>NZ_CP107983.1:4652500-5187500 GCF_036106915.1 Streptomyces sp. NBC_00354
GCGGGGTTGTGGGAATGAGCTTGATCGGTCTGCCGGCCGGTCGGCGAGTCAGAAACCGTTGATGTAGTCGAAGGACATGCGAAAGGTCCGGCGTAGAGGGTAAGACCCCCGTAGACGAAACATCAGCGGCTTGCTTGCTCATCTCCCAAGTAGCACGGGGCCCGAGAAATCCCGTGTGAATCTGGCGGGACCACCCGCTAAGCCTAAATATTCCCTGGTGACCGATAGCGGATAGTACCGTGAGGGAATGGTGAAAAGTACCGCGGGAGCGGAGTGAAATAGTACCTGAAACCGTGTGCCTACAAGCCGTGGGAGCGTCGCCGTTATTCTTCGGAATGACGGTCGTGACTGCGTGCCTTTTGAAGAATGAGCCTGCGAGTTAGCGGTGTGTAGCGAGGTTAACCCGTGTGGGGAAGCCGTAGCGAAAGCGAGTCCGAATAGGGCGATTGAGTTGCACGCTCTAGACCCGAAGCGGAGTGATCTAGCCATGGGCAGGTTGAAGCGGAGGTAAGACTTCGTGGAGGACCGAACCCACCAGGGTTGAAAACCTGGGGGATGACCTGTGGTTAGGGGTGAAAGGCCAATCAAACTCCGTGATAGCTGGTTCTCCCCGAAATGCATTTAGGTGCAGCGTCGTGTGTTTCTTGCCGGAGGTAGAGCACTGGATAGGCGATGGGCCCTACCGGGTTACTGACCTTAGCCAAACTCCGAATGCCGGTAAGTGAGAGCACGGCAGTGAGACTGTGGGGGATAAGCTCCATGGTCGAGAGGGAAACAGCCCAGAGCATCGACTAAGGCCCCTAAGCGTACGCTAAGTGGGAAAGGATGTGGAGTCGCAGAGACAACCAGGAGGTTGGCTTAGAAGCAGCCACCCTTGAAAGAGTGCGTAATAGCTCACTGGTCAAGTGATTCCGCGCCGACAATGTAGCGGGGCTCAAGCGTACCGCCGAAGTCGTGTCATTGCAGCAATAGGGCCAACGCCCGCTGTGATGGGTAGGGGAGCGTCGTGTGCCGGGTGAAGCAGCAGCGGAAGCTAGTTGTGGACGGTTCACGAGTGAGAATGCAGGCATGAGTAGCGATACACACGTGAGAAACGTGTGCGCCGATTGACTAAGGGTTCCTGGGTCAAGCTGATCTGCCCAGGGTAAGTCGGGACCTAAGGCGAGGCCGACAGGCGTAGTCGATGGACAACCGGTTGATATTCCGGTACCCGCTTTGAAACGCCCAATATCGAATCAGGCGATGCTAAGTCCGTGAAGCCGTTCCGGACCCTTCGGGGAAAGGAAAGTGGTGGAGCCGACGAACCAGACTTGTAGTAGGTAAGCGATGGGGTGACGCAGGAAGGTAGTCCAGCCCGGGCGGTGGTAGTCCCGGGGTAAGGGTGTAGGCCGAGGGGTAGGCAAATCCGTCCCTCATATAAGGCTGAGACCTGATGCCGAGCCGATTGTGGTGAAGTGGATGATCCTATGCTGTCGAGAAAAGCCTCTAGCGAGTTTCATGGCGGCCCGTACCCTAAACCGACTCAGGTGGTCAGGTAGAGAATACCGAGGCGTTCGGGTGAACTATGGTTAAGGAACTCGGCAAAATGCCCCCGTAACTTCGGGAGAAGGGGGGCCATCACTGGTGATCGGATTTACTCCGTGAGCTGGGGGTGGCCGCAGAGACCAGCGAGAAGCGACTGTTTACTAAAAACACAGGTCCGTGCGAAGCCGTAAGGCGATGTATACGGACTGACGCCTGCCCGGTGCTGGAACGTTAAGGGGACCGGTTAGTGCGCTTTCGGGCGTGCGAAGCTGAGAACTTAAGCGCCAGTAAACGGCGGTGGTAACTATAACCATCCTAAGGTAGCGAAATTCCTTGTCGGGTAAGTTCCGACCTGCACGAATGGCGTAACGACTTCTCGACTGTCTCAACCATAGGCCCGGTGAAATTGCACTACGAGTAAAGATGCTCGTTTCGCGCAGCAGGACGGAAAGACCCCGGGACCTTTACTATAGTTTGATATTGGTGTTCGGTTCGGCTTGTGTAGGATAGGTGGGAGACTTTGAAACCCCAACGCCAGTTGGGGTGGAGTCGCCGTTGAAATACCACTCTGGTCGTGCTGGATGTCTAACCTCGGTCCGTGATCCGGATCAGGGACAGTGTCTGATGGGTAGTTTAACTGGGGCGGTTGCCTCCCAAAGAGTAACGGAGGCGCCCAAAGGTTCCCTCAGCCTGGTTGGCAATCAGGTGTTGAGTGTAAGTGCACAAGGGAGCTTGACTGTGAGACCGACGGGTCGAGCAGGGACGAAAGTCGGGACTAGTGATCCGGCGGTGGCTTGTGGAAGCGCCGTCGCTCAACGGATAAAAGGTACCCCGGGGATAACAGGCTGATCTTCCCCAAGAGTCCATATCGACGGGATGGTTTGGCACCTCGATGTCGGCTCGTCGCATCCTGGGGCTGGAGTCGGTCCCAAGGGTTGGGCTGTTCGCCCATTAAAGCGGTACGCGAGCTGGGTTTAGAACGTCGTGAGACAGTTCGGTCCCTATCCGCTGTGCGCGTAGGAATATTGAGAAGGGCTGTCCCTAGTACGAGAGGACCGGGACGGACGAACCTCTGGTGTGCCAGTTGTCCTGCCAAGGGCATGGCTGGTTGGCTACGTTCGGGAGGGATAACCGCTGAAAGCATCTAAGCGGGAAGCCTGCTTCAAGATGAGTATTCCCACCTCCTTGAGAGGGTAAGGCTCCCAGTAGACGACTGGGTTGATAGGCCAGATGTGGAAGCCCGGTAACGGGTGGAGCTGACTGGTACTAATAGGCCGAGGGCTTGTCCTCAGTTGCTCGCGTCCACTGTGTTAGTTCTGAAATAACGAACAGCTGTGTCAACACCAGCATGTTCAAATTTCATAGTGTTTCGGTGGTCATAGCGTTAGGGAAACGCCCGGTTACATTCCGAACCCGGAAGCTAAGCCTTTCAGCGCTGATGGTACTGCAGGGGGGACCCTGTGGGAGAGTAGGACGCCGCCGAACAATCATTGTAGAAAGCCCCGTACCGGGTATCCGGTACGGGGCTTTTCTGCGTTACGGGCATTGGCCGAATCGGGCCAGATAATGCCAGACCCGCTTCAGGGCCTGCTCGTCGTACCGGCCGGTGCGGGCCGCCTCGCCGAGGATGCGGGGGGTCAGCCGGCCCGCCACGGCGACGGCCTCGCCGAGGTCGACGTACGCC
Organism: Streptomyces sp. NBC_00354; assembly: GCF_036106915.1. Lineage (NCBI taxonomy): Bacteria > Bacillati > Actinomycetota > Actinomycetes > Kitasatosporales > Streptomycetaceae > Streptomyces > Streptomyces sp. NBC_00354. The sequence goes on from NZ_CP107983.1 coordinate 4,655,709, forward strand.
TGGCCCCGGTAGTCGGGGTGGCGGCGGAGTTCTTCGACGGTGAGGTGGAAGCCGGCGTGCCATTCGATCGCGCAGGGGAGCTTCTCCGCTGCAGCCTCGACCTCGGTGTCCCGATGGCTGGGGTCCAGTACGAGCGCGGCGACGTCACGGTCGAGCCGGACCGGGGCATGGATCTGGGCCTCGATGTAGTCGTCCAGGGCGTCCTGGTCGTCGGCCTCCGTGAGGGCGATCAGGGACATCCGGTCGGCGACGCCGAAGGACTCGGGCTCGAGATAGCTGTCCGGGTAGCAGAACGTGGTTCGGGGCAAGGCCTCCGCGGTGAGGCGGAAGTGCGCGGAGCCGAAGCGGGGTGCGGCGCCGACCGGGCGGCGGCGGAAGTTCAAGGCCCCGTAGACGGGGCGGGCTTCGGCCGGTGCGTCGTCGTAGGCGCCTCCGAAGATCCGGCTCTCCCAGTGCCAACGGGCTCCGCCTGCATGGGCGGTCAGGCCGCCGTTGCTGGTGCCCGTGACGAACTGCGAGCGGTACACGCCGTCCTCGGCCAGCGCGGTGAGGATCGGGCGGTCGCCGAACACGCGGTCCGGGTGGAAGTTGAGCGTCACCGTGAGGGTCGGGTCCAGGGGGGATCCCGACGAGAGATCGGTGACGTGGCGGAGAGCCCGGGCGTGTGGATTCATGGATGCAGTGTGCATCAGTCCTGTGATTGGATCCGCGATTATGGATCAGTATGTGATGCGCGCGGTGCGGGGTGACGAATGGGAGAAGGTCAAGGAGCTGAGGATCGCCGCTTTGCGGGATCCGGCGGCGCCGGTGGCCTTCCTGGAGACCCTGGCCCAGGCGGAGGCCAGGTCCGATGAGTTCTGGCAGGACCGGGCGCAAGGGGCTTCGCACGGGCGGCACGCGCGGCAGTTCGTGGCCGAGGCGCCGGACGGGCAGTGGGTCGGGTCGGTGACCGTCCTGGTCGAGGAGGGCGGGACCACCGACTTCTTCGAGCGGACCGTCGAGCAGACCCAGGGCCATGTGGTGGGTGTGTTCGTACGGGCGGAGCAGCGGGGGACCGGGGTGACCGACGCCTTGTTCACGGCTGCGCTGGACTGGGCCTGGTCGCTGGAGGGGCCGGCGCTGGAGCGCGTACGGCTCTTCGTGCACGAGGACAACCCGCGGGCCGGGGCCTTCTATCGGCGGTTCGGGTTCCGGGCGAGCGGTCAGGTCGTGCCGGTGCCTGCGGCGATGCCGGTGGCGGGGGATGCCGGGGCCGAGGAGTTGGAGTACGTCATTTCGCGGCCCTAGTCAGCTGTGGGTGGGCTCGAAGGCTGCCTCGGGCCAGCGAGCGCGGGCCTGTTCGCGGCTGCGGCACAGGGCGAGCAGGGGGAGCGGCGCCTCCTGGAGGAGCTCGGGGAGCTGGGGGATCGGGGCCACGGCCGCGACGTCCTCGAGGACCAGCGTGAGTGGTGGGTCGAGCCGGCCGTGGGATGACCGTGCGGCCATGCGGCGGCCGTGCTCGACCACGCTCGCGGCGAGTGCGGTGAGCAGGGGCATCGCACCCGGGTGGGTGCGGGGGTCTTCCAGCGGTTCGCCCACCATGTAGAGGGTGCCCCCTTCGCTCACGAACGATGCGAGGGTGAGTGCGTCTGTTCGGTTCGGGTTGCAGGCCTCGCGGATGTGGATGGACGTGAGGCAGGAGAGGGCACGGGCCGTCAGGTGCTGGGCCTGCTCGCGGCGTTCGGGGTGGGCGGTGAGGGCGCTCTCGAGTTCGCCGGCGGCGCCGGGGGCGGCCTGCGGGTGCGTACGGAGGATGCGGACCGGGTCCTGGGCGCTGTTGCCCTGGGCCCAGCGGTGCAGCTGCTTGAACGGGCGGTCGTCGAGGGCGGCGGCCTGGAGCCAGCTGCGCAGGAGCGTTTCCGCGGTGTCGGCGACGGCTGCGTCCATGCGGGCCTGGGGGCGTACGGGGGCCAGGAGCGCGGTGGCTCGGGCGGCGGCGGTGTCGCGGTCGGCGCAGGCGTCGGCGGGGTTCCAGTGCATGCGGGCCGGGGTGTCGCAGAGGTGCGAGGGGTCGTAGAGGAGGACGGGGCCGAGTTTGGCGCGGGCGTCCTTCGTTTCCGCCCAGAGGGCGGGGGAGGAGGTGATGACCAGGGCTGCTCCTTCTGCTGCCGCCAGGGCTTGGAGGGCCAGGGGGTGGCGCTGGGCCGGTTGGCCGTAGGCCATGCCGGTGGCGTTGCCGCCGTTGCCGCCGCCGTTGCCGCCGCCGTTGCCGGGGGCGCTGCCGGGGGCTCCGCCCCCGAGCCCCCGCGCCTCAAACCCCGGCGGGGCTGGATTGGCCGCCAGGGCTGGGATGGGCAGCGTGGTGGGGTGGTGCGGCCCGGTCGGGGTCGGGATCGTGGGGGCGGAGCTGCCGGGGGCTCCGCCCCCGAGCCCCCGCGCCTCAAACCCCGGCGGGGCTGAATTGGCCGCCGGGGCTGAGTTGGACGGCGCGGCTGATTGATGCGGCGCGGGCGGGTGGTGCGGCGTCGCCGGGTAGGTCGGCTCCGCCGGGTGGGTCGGCTTGTGGCGGCGGGATTTTGTGCGGGCGATTACGCCCATCACGAAGATCGTCAGGACGAGCAGGATCAGGATCTGGCTGATGAACAGGCCCCAGAAGAGCCCCCAGCCCGAGAGGGCCGAGGGGGCAGTGTCCGGCCAGGCTCCTGGGATGTCGTGGGGTTGAGCTATCAGGGCGCGGACCGCGCCCGGGGTACGGGTGAACGTCACCGTGGACGGCCAGGCGCCCTTCGAGAAGAGCGCGGCCAGGCCCGTGGACGTCCAGACCAGGACCGCCAGGCCCAGGAGGAACGCCAGGAGGGTCAGGAGGAGGGCGTCCGGGATGCCGCCCGGTTTCCCGTTCCGTTCGTCGTGCATTACGCCACCGTTGTTGCCGAGCCGGGGCCGCCGTTGCGGTGGCGTTCCATGAGGAGGGCTCTTTCCTCCGCCTCCAGTTCGGCCGCCAGTAGGTCGTCGGGGAGCTGGGGCTGGGCTGAGGATTCCGTCATGGCGCGGTCCGTGTAGACCAGGGGGCGTTCCGCCTCGGTGATCAGGTGTTTGACCACCTGGACGTTGCCGTTGACGTCCCAGACCGCGATGCCCGGGGTGAGGGTCGGGATGATCTCCACCGCCCAGCGGGGGAGGCCGAGTACGCGGCCGGTGGCGCGGGCCTCGTCCGCCTTCTGGGCGTAGATCGTGCGGGTCGAGGCCATCTTGAGGATGGCCGCGGCCTCGCGGGCGGCGGCGCCGTCGACCACGTCGGACAGGTGGTGGACGACGGCCACGAAGGACAGGCCCAGGCGGCGGCCGAACTTCAGGAGGCGCTGGAACAGCTGGGCCACGAAGGGGCTGTTGATGATGTGCCAGGCCTCCTCCACCAGGAAGATGCGTTTCTTGCGGTCCGGGCGGATCCAGGTGTGTTCCAGCCAGACGCCGACGATCGCCATCAGGATCGGCATGGCGATCGAGTTGCGGTCGATGTGGGAGAGGTCGAAGACGATGAGGGGGGCGTCGAGGTCGATGCCCACCGTGGTGGGGCCGTCGAACATGCCGCGCAGGTCGCCGTCGACCAGGCGGTCGAGGACGAGTGCCACGTCGAGGCCCCAGGCGCGGACATCGTCTATGTCGACGTTCATGGCCTCCGCGGATTCGGGTTCCGGGTGGCGGAGTTGTTCCACGATGTCCGTGAGGACCGGCTGGCGGTCGCGGATCATGTCGACGACGTACGCGTGCGCGACCTTGAGCGCGAAGCCGGAGCGCTCGTCGAGGCCGTGGCCCATGGCGACTTCGATGATGGTCCGGAGCAGCGCGAGCTGGCCGGTCGTCGTGATCGCCGGGTCGAGGGGGTTGAGGCGGATCCCGTCGTCGTTGGCGGCGATGGGGTCCAGGCGGATGGGGGTTATCCCCAGCTGCTGGGCGATGAGGTTCCACTCGCCGACGCCGTCCTCGCCCTGGGCGTCGAGGACGACGACCTGGCGGTCCCGGAAGCGGAGCTGGCGCAGCACGTACGTCTTCTCCAGCGCGGACTTGCCGTTGCCGGATTCGCCGAGGACCAGCCAGTGCGGGGCCGGGAGCTGCTGGCCGTACAGCTGGAAGGGGTCGTAGATGTAGCCCTTGCCGCTGTAGACCTCGCGGCCGATGATGACGCCGGAGTCGCCGAGGCCGGGGGCGGCGGTGGGCAGGTAGACGGCCTGCGCCTGCCCGGTGGAGGTGCGTACGGGCAGGCGCGTGGTCTCGACCTTGCCGAACAGGAAGCTGGTGAAGGCGTCCGTCAGAGCGGACATGGGATCTCGCATGGGCGGCACTTCCCTCCAGCTAGCGTCGGATGCCGGTGGCGAACGGCAGGGTGTTGACGAAGGACCGGTGGTGCTCGCGGTCACACCATTCGAGTTTCAGGTACGACTTGCCCGCCGAGGCGCGGATGGTGCGCTTGTCTCTGGCGAGGGCCTCCGGCGATCGCGACGACACCGTGATGTACCCGACCAGGTTGACTCCTGCCGCACCGCTGGCGAGATCTTCACCCCTCTGGTCGAGCCGGCCGTGGGCGGCGATGTCGCGGGGGTCGACGGTGCGGTTCATCTTGGCGGCGCGGCTGGCGTCGGCCTCGTCGTTGGTCTTCTCGGTGAGCATGCGCTCGATGGCCACCTCGGTGGGCTCCAGATCCATGGTGACGGCGACGGTGCGGATCACGTCCGGGGTGTGGACGAGGAGGGGCGCGAGGAAGTTGACGCCGACCGGGGTCATCGGCCACTCCTTCACCCAGGCCGTGGCGTGGCACCAGGGGGCGCGGGTGGAGGACTCGCGGGTCTTGGCCTGGAGGTACGTGGGTTCCACCGCGTCGAGTTCGGCCGGCCAGGCGTTGCGCTTGGTCATGGCCTGGATGTGGTCGATGGGGTGGTCCGGGTCGTACATGGAGTGCACGAGGGAGGCGAGGCGGCCCTGGCCCAGCGGCTGGCGGACGCGGATGTCGGCCTCGGCGAGGCGGGCGCAGATGTCGGTGAGCTCGCGGGCCATGACGATGGCGAGCCCGGCGTCGCGGTCGAGCTTGCGGCCCTTGTGGGGGGTGCCGGCGCGGGCGATGGTGTGGGCCTCGGCGGCGAGTTCGCGCGTGTAGTGCATGCAGGCGACGAGGTACGCGCGGTGCTGCTCGGAGGAGGTGGAGACCATCGACTGGAGCTGGTCGTACGAGTCGCGCAGCCAGACGGGGGCGTTGGTGTCGCCGCGCTGGGCGACGTCCTTGGCGTGGGCGTCCGGGTCGGCGGGGAGCGTACGGGCGAGCATCTGGAGGCGGGTGACGAAGCCGTCGCCGTTGGCCACGTGCTTGAGGAGGGTGCCGAAGCGGTCGACGAGGGCTTCCTGGTCCTCGCTGTCGCGCAGGCCGACGCCGGGGCCCTCGATCTCGATGGCGGCGGTGACGGTTCTGCGGTCGGCGTGGAGGAGTACGGCGATCTCGTCGGGGCCGAAGGGGGCGGCGAGCCAGTTGATCCGGCCGATGCCGGGGGGCGGGCCGACCTCGACCTCGCGGCCGTCGGCGGCGCGGACGCCGGCTTCCATGGCGCTGGAGCGGTAGGTCGTACCGCGGCGCAGGGTGCGCTTGTAGCTGCGGTTGATCTCGAACCATTTGTAGAAGGTGCGGCCCTTGTACGGGACGTACACGGCGGCGAGCGCGACCATGGGGAAGCCGGCGAGGCTGACGATGCGCAGGGTGAGCTGCGGGACGAGCAGGCCGCTCATCATGCCGAGGAACGCGCCGGCGATGATCAGGGCGATCTCGCCGCTCTCGCGGTTCTTGCCGACGATCGCGTTCGGCCGGGCCCGGCCGATGAGATAGGTGCGGCGGGGCGTGACCGGGTGCAGCTGGTGTGACTGGGTCGTCAACGCCCGTCACCTCCTGTGTTCCTCGTACTCGAGCTCGTGCGGGGCGGGGGTGCGGCGGAGGGGACAGATCCGCCGCCGGCCCCGCCGCCGGAGGTGGGGCGGCTGCTGTGGGCGGCCACGCCTCCGGAGAGGGGGTTGGCGGGGCGGGGGGCGCTGGAGCCGCCGCCGTCACCGCCTCCGCGGTGGGCGCCGCGGCTGCTGTGCGTCTTGATGCCCTGGGAGACGAGGGAGGCCGGGGAGCTGATGACGGCGGCGGCCTGGGCGCCGTCGGTGGCCTTGCTGCGGCCCGCGCGGGCGGAGGCGATCTCGTCGCCGAAGCCGGGGACGAAGCGGTAGATCATCGCGGAGGCGAAGATCGCCAGGAGGATGATGGCGAGGCCGGAGACGACCGCGGAGAAGGCGTTGGGGCCCTTCTCGCCGGCGAGGGCGCCGGCGAGGCCGAGGACGATGACGATGACCGGTTTCACGAGGATGACGGCGATCATGATGCCGGCCCAGCGGCGGACGTGGCCCCAGAGGTTCCGGTCGACGAGCCCGGCGTAGACGACGACGCCGAGGAGGGCGCCGACGTAGAGCAGGGCGGCCCGGATGAAGAGCTCGAGGAAGAGGATGCCGGCGGCGAGGACGGTGACGAGGGAGACGACGATCAGCATGATCGGGCCGCCGCCGATGGAGTCGCCCTTCTTGAGGGCCTCGATGAAGGAGCCGAAGAAGACGTCCGTCTGGCCGCCGCTCGCCGATGCGATGACTTCTGTGACGCCGTCGGTGGCGGAGACGACGGTGTAGAGGATCAGCGGGGTGAAGGCGGAGGCGAGGACGGTGAGCCAGAGGAAGCCGACGGCTTCGGAGATGGCGGTGGTGAGGGGGACGCCGCGGATGGCGCGCTTGGCGACGGCGAAGAGCCACAGCACCAGCGTGAGGATGGTGGAAGCGGCGAAGACGATGGCGTACTGCTTGAGGAAGGCGCCGTTGGTGAAGTCGACGTTGGCCGAGCCGTTGATCGCTTTGCTGAGCTCGGTGACGATCCAGGCGGCGGCGTCGGCGCAGCCCTTGGCCAGGGAGGCGAGGGGGTTGAGGGCATCGGTCGGGTCGCTGGGTGCCAGGCCCGTGCGGGGGGCTCCGCCGGTGGCTCCGCTGCCCCGCTCGCAGTAGTCCTTGGCCGGGCCCCGGATCAGGTCGCAGGGGTTGTTGCTCGCCTGCGGGCTGGGCGTCGGGGACGGAGTCGGAGTAGGCGTGGGAGCAGCCACTGCACGGGTGGCCATGAGTACCGCTGTGGTCTGCAAGGTGGCGACGACGGCCGTGAAGGACAAGCCGCGACGGCTAGCGTGCATAGGTGAGCCCCCCGAACTGCGACACGGCGGCGGCCATCTCCTCGGCGGAGGAAGCCCTCTGGTCACGGCCGACCGGGGCCGGGCCGTCCTTCTGCGTGAAGTCGGCGACGCGCCAGTCGCCGTCGGTCCAGCGGAGCTCGAACGAGTTGGTGTACCAGCTCTCCGCGACCGGGTTCTTCGATCCCTCACCCGCGAGACCGAACAGGGTCGAGTGCCAGACGGAGATGGTCGCGGTGTCACCGGCGAACTTTTCCACCTTCGTCCCGACCGGGTTCGTACGCGAGATGAACATGAGGCCCTTCGGGGCCTTGCCGCCGGCATCGAGGCCGATGCGAGCCAGGAACTGCTCATCGGTGTAGACGCGGTCGAGGTCGCTCTGGCGCGCGGCAGCCACGTCCGGCACGTACACGGCCTGGACGATGGCTCGTCTGCGGGCACCGTCGAACATGCCGTCGGAGCCGAGCGCGACCGCATAGTTGGCGGCCGCCGACTGGGCTCCCTGTTCGTCGTGCGCGAAGCCCTTCGGGATGGCGCCGTTCTTGCCGTCCACCGGGCGGGTGCCCGTGGCTGATGTGGAAGTGGCGGCGGGTGGGGTCTGGTCGGCGGGGGTTCTGGGGCTGTCCGAGGACTGGTTCGCGAACGCGATGGCGGCGACGAGGAGGACCACCACGCCGACCACCGTGACCAGGCCCCGGGAGGCTCGGGGGGTGCGGCGGGGGGTGCCGTACGGGTCCGAGGGGGCGTCGGGGAGGCGGGTGCGGGTCTGGCCCGTGCCGCCGACTTCGCCGTAGCCGCTGCCGACGCCACCGCCGTACTGGTCTTCGTTGCTCATTCCGTGTCCGCCCCCTCTGCGTCGTACAACGGTGGTGTGGTGAGTCCTCATCAGCTCCGGCAGCCGGTGGGCGGCCCGGCTAGACGGCCATTCCGTAGACGATCGTGAAGAGGGTGCCGAGGGAGCCGATGATGAAGACGCCGGTGAGGCCGGCGACGATCAGGCCCTTGCCCTGTTCCGCGCTGAACGTGTCGCGCAGGGCGGTCGCGCCGATGCGCTGCTTGGCCGCGCCCCAGATGGCGATGCCGAGGCAGAGGAGGATCGCAACGGCCATGACCACCTCGATCATGACCTTCGCTTCGTTGCCGAGACTGCCGAACGGCCCCCAGTTCGGGGCGATTCCGCCGATGATGGTGGTGATGTCGCCCTTTTCGGCTGCCAGGATCATGTAACTCACCGCCCCTGTATGGGTAGTTCCGGTAGCCCGTGCCCGACGGCAGGGGTCACGTACTATCTTCGCTGATGAAACCGCGGTCGTACGTCGACTTGACGGCTCTCTTTACCCGATCTCCCGGCCCTTGGCCCGCTCGCGCGCTCTGACCTGGGCACGGGCGGTGGGTATGTGAAAGAACGTATGGTCACTCTGTGTATCACGGTGGGTGACCCCGGGCAATGATTGCCCTCTCGGCTTGCGGGGGGCTGCTCGGGGGGCCGCCGTTCGGCGCAGTGTGCGGGCGTGTCGTTGGGCCGAGCCGCTGACGTCGGTCCGACATTCCGTCAGTCGTTCCATCTTTTCGGCGGGTTGGGGGAGATGCTCCAGGCCGTTCGGTAGGACGACGCAGGGAGCGACGGATGGGTTCCGCAGTGAAGGCGGGTCGGCGGGCGTGGCTGGCCGGTGGGTTCGCAGTTCCGCTGGCGATCGTGCTCATGGGCGCCTCGGTTCCGGCGGCGGCTGCCGCCGAGGGGACGGCTGCTGCGGTGGCGCCCGGCTGGGGCAGCGGCAGGTGTCCGGAGCCGGATGCGAGAACGCTGCCGGCGCCGGCGCCAAAGGCTGCCAAGGCTGCCAAGGCCGCCAAGATGAAGAAGGCCGGCAAGGCGGCGCCTTCCAATCCGTGTGCCGGGCCCAAGGGCGACCGGGGGCCCCAGGGGCCCCACGGGCCCAAGGGTGACCGGGGGCCGAAGGGCGACCGCGGGCCGGCGGGTCCGCCCGGGCCGCGTGGGCTGCCCGGGCCGTGCCAGGACATCGACACGACCCGGGGGGAGAGCGACCTGGAGTTCAGTGCCGTGCTGCACCGGGGCAGGACGTTCCTGGGCGTGCGCGACACGGCGCCGGTCGGCGCGTACAGCTGGCGGGACCTCACCACGGCGCTGAACCCGGGGCATCCGCGGAACGCGTGCGGGGTGTCGGTCAACACCGTGGGCCCCACGGTGTACGTGAAGGTGCTGACGACCCTGGGCGACGTGTTCGAGAACCACTGCGCGTACACGGGGACGGGCGCGCTCACCTGTCCGTCGGGGTGGACGGCCATCATCAGGCCCTGAGTGCCCTGAGTGCCCTGAGGGGCGTTGTCAGTGGTGTGCGTCAGAGTGGACGGATGACTACTGCAACTCCGTGGACCCTGACGGACATCGAAGCGGCCATCCGGGCGGGTTGGTCGGCCGAGACCTGCTCGCCCGATGACGTCGAGCGGGCGCCGTGGACGGCCGACAACCCTGCCTGGGGTCACTGCGACATCACGTCGCTGGTGGTGCAGGACCTGATGGGCGGCGGGCTGATGGTCGGGGAGGTCTGGCTCGAGGGGGAGCAGCACGGGTTCCACACGTGGAACGTGCTCCCCGGGGGCATACAGGTGGACCTGACGCGGGAGCAGTTCCGCCGGGGCCAGGTGGTGACCGAGGGGCGGCTGATGGGGCCGCGGCCGCAGGGGCGGCTGCCGCGGCGCTGGGAGGAGTACCAGCTGCTGCGCGGGCGGGTCGAGGCCAGGCTGGGGGCGATCGGCGGGTGAGCCCCGGGGGTGGGCTTACGCGGACCAGTGCGCGGGGCGGGCCAGCGTCGGGGGGATCTTGGTCCTGGCGTCGCCCCGGGCTGCGTTGAGCTGGGGCTGGGTCAGGAAGAGGGCGTCGCGGAGGTCCGCCCCGCGCAGGTCGGCGTCGCGGAAGTCCGCGCCGATCAGGTCCGCCAGGCGGAGGTCTGCGCCGCTGAGGTTCGCGGCGATGAGGTAGGCGCCGCGGAGGTTGGCGCCGCGCAGGTCCGCGCCTGCGAGGCGGGCGCCCATCAGGTCGGCGCCGCGGTGGTTCTTCTTGCGGGCCGGGGCCTTGGCGCGCGCCAGTTCGCTGGCGCGCAGGAGGAGCGTGTTGATGCGCCCGCGGAGGTCGCCCACGTCCAGGGCGGCCAGCGCGTCCGCGTCGGCGGCGGTCCACTGCGTGGTCTCGGTCAGCGTTCGGCGCAGGTCCGCGTGGACCGGGGCGGCTGCCGGGAGGGCGAGCGCCCCGGTGACGTAGAAGAGCAGCTCGTGCAGCTGCCGCAGTACCGGGAAGACCTCGTACATGCGGGCGGCCGTGCCGGGGTGCGTACGCCAGTCCCGGCCGCCGAAGGTCACCTGGGAGACCTGCTGGCCCGCGCCGAAGCAGTCGAAGACGGTGCAGCCCTGGAAGCCCTTGTCGCGCAGCCGGGTGTGGATGCCGCAGCGGAAGTCCTGCTGGAGGTTCTTGCAGGGCGTTCCGGCGGCCTTGTTCACCGCGAAGTCGTTGGACTTGGCGAAGGGCAGGGCGACGCAGCAGAGCGCGAAGCAGTTCGAGCAGTCTGCTTGCAGGACGGGGAGGGCGGGGACAGCGGGCGTGGCGGGAGTGGCGGACACCCGTCCATTGTCACCGGTCGGGGGCGGTGAGCCGCATCTGGAGGGCCGACCAGTGGACGCCGTCGACCTCCTCCACGTCCTCCAGTACCTGCTCGGTGCGGAAGCCGAGCTTCTCGTAGAGGCGTACGGCCGCGGTGTTGTGGGTGTAGACGCCGAGGTCGAGCGAGGGCAGGCCGAGCTCGTCGAAGGCGCGGGCGACGGCGAGTGTGAGGAGGGTCTCGCCGAGGCCCCGGCCGCGCGCCTCGGGGGCGATCAGTACGCGGCCCAGGCGGGTGCCGCGTACGGAGATGTGGCCGAGGGGGTGTCCGTCGGGGGAGACCGCGGTCCAGGTGTGGCGGTCCGGCTCGGCGGCGTAGGCGGTGAGCTGGGCGTCGTCCAGCGGCCAGGTGAAGGAGGGTCCCGCCCAGGTGACGAGCTCGGCCCGGGTGGTGATCCAGCGGTGCAGGGCCGGGGCGTCGTCCGCGGGGCGGAACGGGCGCAGGGAGAGGGGCGCGGGCGTCGCGGAGGGTGAGGGTGAGGGTGAGGAAGGCGTCGTGTTCATGTCTCAAGTATTCGTGTACGGAACCCGGTTGATCGCGGGGGCCGGTGCGGTGAGCATCCGTACATGACAGAAGTGATCGCAGTTGCCGTCATCACCCTCCTCGCCGTGATCAGCCCCGGCGCCGATTTCGCCATGGTCGTCCGGAACAGCTATCTGTACGGGCGGCCCACCGGGCTGTTCGCAGCGGCCGGTGTCGCGGCCGGCGTGCTGGTGCACGTCTCGTACACGATGCTCGGGGTCGGTCTCCTGATCGCCTCCTCCACGGCCCTGTTCACGGCGATCAAGCTGGCGGGCGCCGCGTACCTGGTGTGGATCGGGATCCGGACCTTCCGGGCGCGGGCCGAGCTGAGCGTGGACTTGGAGTCCAAGCCGGAGCTGACCCGGCTGGGCGCGCTGCGGTCCGGGTTCCTGACCAATGTGCTCAATCCGAAGACCACGCTGTTCGTGGTGTCGACGTTCACGCAGGTCGTCAACCCGGACACCCCCGTGTGGCAGCAGGCCGGGTACGGGCTGTTCATGTCGGCGGCGCACCTGGGCTGGTTCGGTGCGGTCGCGCTGTTCTTCTCGAACTCCCGGCTGCGCGACCGGATGCTGAAGGCGCAGAAGGCGCTGAACCGGGCGATCGGCTCGGTGCTGGTGGGGCTCGGGGTCGGGCTGGGCTTCGCCCGCTGAGGTCCCGTTGCTCCGTTGTCCCGTAGTGCCGCTGTTCCGCGTAGGCCTGGCGGGACGGGTTACCTGTCGGTAGCGTGCCGGGCATGGCGATCTCCGAGGCGTTCTTCGAGCGGGTCGATGCCGGGCGGTTCCTGGCCACCGAGTACACGCGCGGGCCGTGGGACCCCGGCTCGCAGCATGCCGGGCCGCCGGCCGCGCTGCTCGGCCGGGCCGTGGAGGAGCGGGAGGGCGCCCGCGCCGACATGCGGATCGCGAGGATCACGTACGAGATCCTGCGGCCGGTGCCGATCGGCCCGCTGGAGATCACCACGTCCGTGCTCCGGGCCGGCCGCAGCACGGAGGTGGTCGAGGCCGCCCTCGCCCCGGCCGGGGCCGCGCCGGTGATGCTGGCGCGGGCGCTGCGGATCCGGGTGGCCGAGGAGGCCGTGCCCGGTGTGGTCCCGGGGCCGCAGCTGCCGCCGCCCGGGGAGGTGGAGGTGACGCCGTTCTTCCCGGTGCCGTGGGAGACCGGCTACCACTCGGCGATGGAGACCCGGTTCACCGAGGGCGCGTTCGTGGAGCTGGGCCCCGGCACCTGCTGGATGCGGATGAAGGTGCCGCTCGTAGCCGGGGAGGAGACCCGGCCGCTGGACCGGGTCCTGATCGCCGCCGACTCGGGCAACGGGATCAGCTCGGTCATGGACTTCGGGCGGTACGTGTTCATCAACGGCGACCTGACCGTGCACCTGCACCGCCACCCGGTGGGCGAGTGGGCCTGCGTGGAGGCCCGTACGAGCGTGGACGCGGGCGGGATCGGGCTCGCGGACGCCCGGCTGCACGACGAGAAGGGGCCGATCGGGCGGAGCGCGCAGAGCCTGTTCGTCGCACCGCGCTCCTAGCGCCGCGTCACCGGCCGCGTCACCCGCCGCTTTCCTGGTCAACCCGGCTCCGTGGCACGGCAGTCGGTGTGGCAGGCTCGTTCCAATGGAGCCCCTGAGAGACGTCGACCCCGCCCGGATCGGGGTGCACGCGCTGTTGGCCCGGCTCGGTGCCGGAGGGATGGGGCAGGTGTACCTCGGGCGCTCGCCCGGCGGGCGCCTGGTCGCCGTGAAGGTGATCCGGGACGAGATCACCGGCCACCCCGAGGCCCTGGCCCGCTTCCGGCGTGAGGCCGAGACCGTGCGCGCGGTGCGGTCGGCGTACACGGCGAACCTGATCGACGCCTCGCTGGCGGCGCCGCCGTTCTGGCTGGCCACGGAGTACGTGGCGGGCCCGACGCTCGGTCACGCCGTCGCGGAGCACGGGGGTTTGCCGGCGGACACCTGCCGCCGGCTGTTCGCGGCGCTGGCGGAGGGGCTGGCGAGCGTCCACGCGTACGGGGTGACGCACCGGGACCTCAAGCCGCAGAACGTCATCCTGGGCGCGCAGGGCCCGCAGCTCATCGACTTCGGCATCGCGCGCGGCGTGGGCGAGACGGCCCTCACCCAGGACGGCCAGGCCCCGGGAACCCCGGGGTACACCGCGCCGGAGGTGCTGCTCGGGGCCGAGGCGGGGGCCGCCGCGGACGTCTTCGCGCTGGGCGCGACGCTGTCGTACGCGGCGACCGGGCGGCCGCCGTTCGGTACGGGCGCCGCGACGAGCGTGAGCTACCGGGCGGTGCACGAGCCGGTCGACGTGGCCGGGGTGGAGCCGGGGCTGGCGGCCCTGATCGAGGCGTGCGTGGCGAAGGACCCGGCGGCCCGGCCCGCCCTGCCCGAGGTCATCGGACGGTGCGGCGTACGGGACGCGCTGGTCGACGACCCCGTGTACGCGGGGCTGGGCGCGCTGGGCGAGGCCGTGCCGGTGCACGAGATGCGGACGCAGGGGCCGAGCTTGCCGTACGGCTACACGCCGACGCAGCAGGCGGTTGCGGTACCCGCGCAGGGGGCCGGGTGGCGTTCGCCGCGGGCCGCGGCGTCCGTGGCCGTGGCCGCGACGCTGGCCCTGGCCGCCTGGCTGCTGCTTCCGTTCGACGGGGGCGGCGCGCAGGGCCGGGGCGAGGACGGTGCGGCGGGTGCCACGGGCACGCCCGGACAGACGCCGGGCGCGGGGAGCGCCGCGCCCTCGGCGTCCAAGGGCGCCGCCGCCAAGCCGCCCGCCGAGTACATCGAGGGCAACCAGATCTCGCACTACTTCTGGTTGCCTTCCACCGACCCGGAGCGCGCCGCGCACGGCACCGGCGCGTGCAACCTGGGGCCGGAGCAGAAGCCGCCCGGTGCCGACATGCAGGCCGGCACCGAGGTCTCGGGGAAGTCCGTGACCATCAGCATGCGCATCAAGTACGCGGAGAACAGCGAGACCAAACCCGATCCGTACTACGTATCGGTGGCGGTCAGGTCCCCGCACGACCTCTCCCCGGACACCGGACAGCCCTTCCCCATGGACAACCGGGCCGTGGGTTTCACCAGCAAGCCCGTCGACATCTACAGCAAATGGAAGACGGGCGACTTCCTGACGCTCAAGTACCCGGACGACTTCGCGGAGCACGTGAACGGCAAGACGTACCCCGGCGTGCCCCTGGCCAACGACCCGGGGGACTGGACGGTGGTCTTCTACCACGTCGAGGATGACCCTACGAAGTACGCGAGTATCAGCTGCACGGGCTTCCGAGTGGCGTAGTGGACCTGGCGACACGAGCGATTCACACGTTAAAGCGACGGGGATGGGGGAGTGTTGACGGGTGCGCAGATTCTGGATGGCGAGTGGGATCGGGATCGGGCTCTGTCTGAGCTTCCTCGTGCTGATCGTGGTGGGGACGTACTCGGCCGCGGCAGGCCTCGTGGGTGCCGGGGCGGCCGGGGGCCGCGTGGTCGGGCTGGCCAAGGGGGCCGTCCCCGCGAAGTACCAGAACCTGGTGCAGAAGTGGGGGACCTTGTGCCCGGCCATGACACCTGCGCTGCTGGCTGCCCAGCTGTACTCGGAGAGCGGCTGGAATCCGAGCGCCGTCAGCCCGGCCGACGCCCGCGGTATCGCACAGTTCATCCCCGGCACGTGGGCCGGACACGGCATCGACGGGGACGGTGACGGCGACCGCGACATCTGGGACCCCAATGATGCGATCCCCTCGGCCGCTTCGTACGACTGCGAGCTGGCCAAGGACGTGGCGGGGGTGCCCGGGGACGCCACGAGCAACATGCTCGCGGCCTACAACGCGGGCGCGTACGCGGTCATCAAGTACAGCGGGGTGCCCCCGTACAAGGAGACCCAGGGGTACGTGAAGGCCATCACGACCCTCGCGAAGAGCTTCGAGCGGCCGGTCGGGCGGGTCGCGCCCTCGCAGCAGGCCGCCGGGGCCATCTACTTCGCGCAGAAGCAGTTGGGGACCCCGTACCTGTGGGGCGGCAACGGTACGCCGGACCAGGACGGGCGGTTCGACTGCTCGGGGCTGACCAAGGCCGCGTACGAGTCGGTGGGGATCGAGCTGCCGCGCGTCGCCAACGACCAGTACAACGCCGGGTCGCATCCCTCGCGCGGCGAACTGCTCCCCGGTGACCTGGTGTTCTTCTCCGATGATCTGACGAACTCTCGGGAGATCCGGCACGTCGGTCTCTACGTGGGCGGCGGATACATGATCAACGCCCCGTACACCGGCGCCGTGATCCGCTTCGACAAGATCGACACCCCGGACTACTTCGGCGCGACGCGTGTCACCAAGGACGGGGCCGAGGCCCTTCCCGACCACGCTGCCGACGCCAAGTCCCCCTAGGGGATGCCCTCACCGCGCCGTTCGCCACGCTGCGTCAACCCAAGGCCCTGAGCTGCGACGATGAGTCACTCTTCGATAACGTTGCCGTGATCATTCGGTGGAGAGTGGAACGTGGCGTTCAGAACGGGCGTTCCATGGACGCAGGCTTGATCAACGGGGGGGTTCAGGGGCGCACGCAGGCGTGCGCCCGAGGGGAACCGAGCAAGGGCAAGGGGCCGCATCGCCATGGCTGGACTCACAAGTAGTGGGCCGAACGTGGACGTCAGCCTGCTGTACGACATCAACGGGCTGGCCCGGCACGCCCCGGCCGGAGTCGACCGGGCCGTCGGCCTCGTCAGCGCGTACGGGATCCCGCTGGCCCTGGTGCTCCTCGTCCTGTGGTGCTGGCACGGTGCGCGCCGGCAGGACGAGTCCACGGCCGTCGAGTCGTTCGCCGCGCTGGTGTGGGCCCCGTTCGCCGCCGCGCTCGCCCTCCTCGTGAACGTCCCGCTGCGCGCCTTCGTCGGGCGGCCGCGGCCGTTCGTCGAGCACAGCGGCCTGGACGTGCCGGCACCGGACGCCGGCCCCGGCGACTTCTCCTTCGTCAGTGACCACGCCACGCTCGCCATGGCCTTGGGCGTCGGCCTGTTCATCGCGAACCGGAAGCTCGGGCTCATCGGGATCGGCCTGGCCCTCGCCGAGGGCGTCTGCCGCGTGTACCTCGGGGTCCACTACCCGACCGATGTCATCGGCGGCTTCGCGCTCGGCACCGCCGTCGTGTTGGTGCTCGCGCCGCTCGCGATGGCGCTGCTGAACCCGCTCGTGCGGGCGGTGGCCCGCGCCCCGCGCGCGGGGCGGCTGGTCCGCGCCAAGCGCCGCGGGCTGCCGCACCCGGTGGACCTCGCCCAGCCTCAGACCCCGCCCCCGGCCTGCCTCACGCACGAGAGCGACCTGGCCGCCTAAGGGCTGTCCCGTAGTCCCTGGTGGATCAACGCGGCGAGGCGCCGTAGCCGACGTCGTGCGCCCGCCGGGGATTACGGGACAGCCCTTGGCTTTCAAGGCCGGGCGCAGGCGTCCCATACGGAGATCAGGACGGCCGCCAGCAGGCACAGGCCCGCTCCGCCGAAGCACAGGCGGACCGCCCTCGGGCGGGGGCGGGGGCGGGGCCGAAGGGTCACGGGTCGCCGCTCTCCGCGCCGTGGCGCTCCGAGTCGTCCTCGCGGCGGTAACGGGAGCGCAGCCACAGACCGGTGGCCACGGCCGCGGTGGTGGTCGCCCCGATGGCCAGGGCCACATCGGCCGGGCCGTCCGCCGAGCCCGTCGGGCGCGCCGAGGCCGCGGCGGCGGGCGTGAGCGCGATGAACAGGGCCCAGAGGAGGGCGGCGACGCGGGGTGCGGGTCCTGGCATGCATCCAGGGCATCCGCTCCCGGGGGCGTCGGCCAGCCGGGCCGTCCGAACGGGCGATCAAGAAGACCCCTGCCCCCGGACCCTGCCCCCGGACCCTGCCCCCGCAGCGACGGCCTAGCCCGAGTTGTGCCGGTCCGCGTCCTTGCGGGCCAGGTCGCGGGATCGGCGGGCCGGACCTCTCCAGCCGCAGGTGCAGAGGGCCAGGCAGAACGAGCCGCGCTCGGCGGTGCTCGCGGAGTGCCCGGCGGGTGGCCGCTCGGTGGGGCGGGGGAGCGGCACGACTTCAAGCGGAGGGACGAGCGACGCCTTGGTGTGCGGATCCACACCACCACGGTACCTGGGTCCGGCACGGGCCCGGGACCGCGGCGGCCCGTGACGGGAAACCCCGGACCTCGTTAACCGGAGCGGGTGGGGGCCTCGGGCAAACAGCGGTCACGCGTTGGGGGTTGGCAGGCGATGGTGGTGCACCAGCACAGGCGACGGCGCGGGCGTGCGGGTGAGGCGGTGCTCGCCTTCGGCATGGCCGTGACCTTGGCCGCGATGAGCGGGTGCGGAGGCGCGGACAAGGACGACGACCGGCCCGCCGCCGACCCGGCCGCGACCGTCCGGGGGGTCGCGGACCTACTGGCGAAGACCGGCAGCGCGCAGGCCCGTACGGCGATGGAGATGGCCACCGGCGGGACCCGGGTCACGATCCGCGGCGAGGGCGGGGTCGACTTCAAGAACCGGATGGGCCAGCTCCTGGTGATGCTCCCGGCCGACGCGGCCGGCAAGGACGAGCACCGGCCGATCACCGAGCTGCTCGTACCCGGCGCCCTCTACATGAAGAACCGGGGCGCGGGCGTACCCGCCAACAAGTGGGTCCGGGTCGACACGACGACCCTCGCGGACGGGAACCTCGTCACGGGCGGGGCCACCGACCCGCTGGCCGCCGCCGAGCTGCTGCGCGGCGTACAGGAGGCGACGTACGTGGGCGAGACCGAGGTGGCGGGCACCAAGGTGCGGCACTACCGCGGGACCACCGACATCGGGCAGGCCGCGAAGAGCGCCTCACCGGCGGTCCGCGGGGCACTGGAGGCGGCGGCGAAAGGGTTCAGCAAGAGCGTGGTTCCCTTCGACGTCTATATCGACGAGGAGGGCCGGCTGCGGAAGGTCCGGCACCGTTTCACCTATGTCAACAATGGCGTGATCGATGTCTCCTCCACCACGCTGCTCTACGGGTTCGGGACGCCGGTGACCGTCGTATTGCCCGCAAGCGGGGACATTTACGCCGGGAAGATCGCCGAATAGCCGGCCGGACGGTCCCGGGGCGGCGCGATCGGGCCATGGCCCGGTATCCGGAAATGGTCCATCCGTGTCATGCGCACAGCGCCCGTCCTCCCTACGCTGAGAAATCGAGCGCCGACGACCGATGACCCGATGACCGATGACGGCTGATTGAGGTGACACGCGTGACTCCCGCTGGCGGTACGACGGTGCAGGACCACGTGGCGCTCGCCGAGATCGAACTGTGCGGCGAGCTGATCATCGCGGCGTCCGCGGCGGTCGAGGAGCGGCTCAGCCAGGACCGGATCGACGAGGTACTGATGGGTCTCGGGCTGTAGCCGCATCCGCAGCACCGGCCGAAGGGCTCAGGTGCGCAGCAGGCGCGCGATGGCCTTCGTCGCTTCCTCGACCTTGGCGTCGATCTCGTTCCCGCCCTTGACGGCCGCGTCGGCGACGCAGTGCCGCAGGTGCTCCTCGAGCAGCTGGAGCGCGAAGGACTGGAGGGCCTTCGTGCTCGCCGACACCTGGGTGAGTATGTCGATGCAGTAGACGTCCTCGTCGACGAGCCGCTGCAGACCCCGGATCTGACCCTCGATCCGGCGCAGCCGCTTGAGGTGCTCGTCCTTCTGGTGGTGGTAGCCGTGCACCGCGCCGGCGGCGGTGGCGACGTCGGCTCCGGAGCCTTCCGCCTCGATGGCAGTCATGCGTCCTCCCGTGGTCCGGACATGAGGGGTATGCATACCCCTCATGGGTATAGGGTACTGGGCCCTGGCCGAAGGGACAGGGGCCCGTGGTCCTCACTCTGCCTGATGGAGGACACTGGGGAACCGCCCGGAACCGCCGGTTAGCCGTGGCCGGGGGATGCGCCTAGCATCAGCCTGACCGAATCCAATGCACCCCGAGGACCTCACGTGCGATTTCGTCTGACCCCCAGGGAGACGAGCTTCTACGACATGTTCGCCGCATCCGCGGACAACATCGTCACGGGCTCCAAGCTCCTTATGGAACTGCTCGGAGCGGACTCCTCCGCCCGGGCCGAGATCGCGGAGCGGATGCGGGCAGCCGAGCACGCGGGGGACGACGCCACTCACGCGATCTTCCACCAGCTGAACTCCTCCTTCATCACGCCGTTCGACCGCGAGGACATCTACAACCTGGCCTCGTCGCTCGACGACATCATGGACTTCATGGAGGAGGCCGTCGACCTGGTCGTCCTGTACCAGGTGGAAGAGCTCCCCAAGGGTGTCGAGCAGCAGATCGAGGTGCTGGCGCGGGCGGCCGAGCTGACCGCCGAGGCCATGCCGCACCTGCGGACGATGGACAACCTGACCGAGTACTGGATCGAGGTCAACCGCCTCGAGAACCAGGCCGACCAGATCCACCGCAAGCTGCTCGCACAGCTCTTCAACGGCAAGTACGACGCCATCGAGGTGCTGAAGCTCAAGCAGATCGTCGACGTGCTCGAAGAGGCGGCCGACGCGTTCGAGCACGTTGCGAACACGGTGGAGACCATCGCGGTCAAGGAGTCCTGAACCTCGTGGACACCTTCGCTCTGATCGTGACCATCGGTGTCGCGCTCGGTTTCACGTACACCAACGGTTTCCACGACTCGGCGAACGCGATCGCGACCTCGGTCTCGACCCGCGCGCTGACCCCGCGTGCCGCCCTCGCGATGGCCGCGGTGATGAACCTCGCCGGTGCCTTCCTGGGCAGCGGGGTCGCCAAGACGGTCAGCGAGGGGCTGATCGAAACGCCCACGGGCAAGCAGGGCATGTGGATCCTCTTCGCGGCCCTGGTCGGCGCGATCGTCTGGAACCTGATCACCTGGTACTTCGGTCTTCCCTCGTCCTCCTCGCACGCGCTGTTCGGCGGCATGGTGGGCGCGGCGCTGGCGGGCGGCACGGGCGTCATCTGGAGCGGGGTGATCGACAAGGTCATCATCCCGATGTTCGTCTCGCCGGTCGTCGGTCTGGTCGTCGGTTACCTGGTGATGGTGGCCATCTTGTGGATGTTCCGCCGGTCGAACCCGCACAAGGCCAAGCACGGCTTCCGTATCGCGCAGACCGTGTCCGCGGCCGGCATGGCGCTCGGCCACGGTCTCCAGGACGCGCAGAAGACGATGGGCATCGTCGTGATGGCCCTGGTCATCGCCGATGTGCAGACCGCCGACGCGCCGATCCCGATCTGGGTCAAGATCGTGTGCGCCGTGATGCTGTCGCTCGGTACGTACGCGGGCGGCTGGCGCATCATGCGCACCCTCGGCCGCAAGATCATCGAGCTGGACCCGCCGCAGGGCTTCGCCGCCGAGACCACCGGTGCCTCGATCATGTTCGGCTCGGCGTTCCTGTTCCACGCGCCGATCTCCACCACCCACGTGATCACCTCGGCGATCATGGGTGTGGGCGCGACCAAGCGGGTCAACGCGGTCCGCTGGGGCGTCGCCAAGAACATCGTCATGGGCTGGTTCATCACCATGCCGGCCGCGGCCCTGGTCGCCGCGCTCAGCTTCTGGATCGTCGACCTGGCCTTCGTCGGCTAGCGGTCGCGACCGGCAGACGAAAGCGGGCCGGCTCCCCCCACCCAGGGGGAGCCGGCCCTTTTCTTTCGCCTTGCGGTGGCACCGCCATGCAGCACCGCAGGACGTGTGTTCACATCCGAGGGGCTTCGGTTTAGCCGAAGCGGCCCGAGATGTAGTCCTCGGTCGCCTGCACGGACGGGTTCGAGAAGATCCGGTCCGTGTCGTCGATCTCGATGAGCTTGCCGGGCTGGCCGACCGCCGAGAGGTTGAAGAACGCGGTGCGGTCGGAGACGCGGGCGGCCTGCTGCATGTTGTGCGTCACGATGACGATCGTGAAGCGCTCCTTCAGCTCGCCGATCAGGTCCTCGATCGCGAGGGTGGAGATCGGGTCCAGGGCCGAGCAGGGCTCGTCCATCAGCAGGACCTGCGGCTCGACCGCGATGGCGCGGGCGATGCACAGACGCTGCTGCTGGCCGCCGGAGAGGCCGGAGCCCGGCTTGTTCAGGCGGTCCTTGACCTCGTTCCAGAGGTTGGCGCCCTTCAGGGACCGCTCCACGATCTCCGAGAGCTCGGACTTCTTGAAGCTGCCGTTCAGGCGCAGGCCCGCCGCCACGTTGTCGAAGATCGACATGGTGGGGAAGGGGTTCGGACGCTGGAAGACCATGCCGACGGTGCGGCGGACCGCGACCGGGTCGACGCCGGCGCCGTACAGGTTCTCGTCGTCCAGGAGCACCTTGCCCTCGACGCGGCCGCCGGGGGTGACCTCGTGCATGCGGTTCAGGGTGCGCAGGAAGGTGGACTTGCCGCAGCCGGACGGGCCGATGAAGGCGGTCACGGAGCGGGGCTCCACGGTCATCGAGATGTCATCGATGGCCTTGTGGGCGCCGTAGAAGGCGGACAGTCCGCTGACGTCGATTCGCTTCGCCATGAGGGGTCACTTCGCTTTCATACAGTCGCGTCAGCGACCGGTCTTCGGGGCCTTCCAGCGGGCGATGCCGCGGGCCACCAGATTGAGGATCATGACGAAGGCGATCAGGACGAGCGCTGCGGCCCATGCCCGGTCGTAGGAGGCGTCACTGCCGACTTTGTACTGCTCCCAGATGTACAGCGGGAGCGAGGACTGAGCACCTTCGAAGGGGTTCGGGTTGATCAGCTGGGTACCGAAGACCAGCAGCATGATCGGCGCGGTCTCACCGGCGATACGGGCCACGGCCAGCATGACGCCGGTCGCGATGCCGCCGATGGCGGTGGGGAGCACGACCTTGAGGATCATGCGCCACTTCGGCACACCGAGGGCGAGGGCGGCCTCGCGCAGCTCGTTCGGGACGAGCTTGAGCATCTCCTCGGTGGAGCGGACCACGACGGGCATCATCAGGATCGACAGGGCCATCGAGCCGGCGAAGCCGGACGGGCCGAAGCCGAGCGCCAGGTTCCAGGTCGTCAGGATGAAGAGGCCCGCGACGATGGAGGGGATGCCGGTCATGACGTCGACGAAGAAGGTCACGGCCTTGGCGAGCGGGCCCCGGCCGTACTCGACCAGGTAGACGGCGGTCAGCAGACCGATCGGCGCGGCGATCGCGGTGGCCAGGGCGACCTGCTCGATGGTGCCGAGCAGCGCGTGGTAGACGCCGCCGCCCTCCTCGAAGCTGGTGACACCGTTCATCGAGTGGCTGAGGAAGTCCCCGGAGAGGGCCTCCATACCGCGGCTGATGGTGGTCCAGATCAGCGAGAGCAGCGGGATGACCGCGAGGACGAAGCTGACCCACACGATGGAGGTCGCGATGCGGTCCTTGGCCTGGCGGCGGTTCTCGACCACCGCGCTGGCGGTGTACGTGATCGCGAGGAACAGGACGGCGGCGATCAGGCCCCATTGGATCTTGCTGTGGAGGTCGGCGACGACGCCGATGCCGCAGCCGAGGGCGATCGAGAGGACCGCGATGCCGGCCGGGGCCCAGCGGGGGAGGCCGCCTCGGGTGAGGCCGGCGGGAGCGGCGGACTTCGGGGCCCGGGCGGGCCGCTGGTCCTGGAGTGCGTGGCTCATCAGGCGTTCGCCCCCGAGAAGTCCTTGCGACGGGCGATGATCAGCCGGGCTGCGCCGTTGACCAGCAGGGTGAGCAGGAAGAGCACGAGGCCGGAGGCGATCAGGGCGTCGCGGCCGAACTCGTTGGCCTCGTCGAACTTCGCGGCGATGTTCTGCGCGAACGTGCCGCCGCCCGGGTCCAGGATGTGCCCGTTGATCAGGAAGCTCGGGGAGAGGACCGTGGCGACGGCCATGGTCTCGCCGAGGGCGCGGCCGAGGCCGAGCATCGAGGCGGAGATGACGCCGGAGCGGCCGAAGGGCAGCACCGACATGCGGATGACCTCCCAGCGGGTCGCGCCGAGGGCCAGTGCGGCCTCCTCGTTCATGCGCGGGACCTGCAGGAAGACCTCGCGGCTGACGCTGGTCACGATCGGGAGGATCATGATCGCGAGCAGGATGCCGACGGTGAAGAGCGAGCGCGCGACGCCGACCTGGGTCTTGTCGAAGACGTAGGTCCAGCCCATGTACTCGTCGAGCCAGAGGTTCAGGCCCCCGAGCTGCGGGACGAGGAAGAGCGCGCCCCAGATGCCGTAGATGATCGACGGCACGGCGGCCAGCAGGTCGACCACGTAGGCGAGGGGGGCGGCCAGCTTGCGCGGCGCGTAGTGCGAGATGAAGAGGGCGATGCCGACAGCGATCGGAACCGCGATGGCCATCGCGATGATCGAGCTGACGACGGTGCCGAAGAGCAGGACGGCGATGCCGAAGACGGGCGGGTTGGCCGACGCGTTCCAGTCGAAGGTGGTGAGGAAGTTGCCCTCGTTCTTCGACAGTGCGATCGAGGCACGGTAGGTGAGGAAGCCGGCGATCGACGCCATGATCACCAGGAGCAGGATGCCGGAGCCCTTGGAGAGCCCCGCGAAGATCTTGTCACCGGCGCGGCCGGTGGACCTTCCGCTCTTGGAGACAGGCGGAGCCTGGTCTATCTGGGTGGGTGTGGTGGAAGCCATGATCTTTCCGGTCTGGGTGGGGGGAAGGCCCCCTGGCGGCGGTGCACCGGATCCCCTGGGTGGAGGGGAGGGTCCTCAGGTGCCGGGCAGTTCGGACGGGAGCTGCCCGGCACCTGGGGTTTCAGCGATTAGGCCAGCGACTTGATGACTTCGCGGACCTTGGTGTTGATCTCGGCCGGGATCGGCGCGTAGCCGTTCTCGGAGAGGACCTTCTGGCCCGCGTCCGAGGCGGTGTAGTTCAGGAAGGACTTGACGGTGGCGAGCGTCTCGGGCTTGTTGCCCTTGTCGCAGACGACCTCGTACGTCACCAGGACGATCGGGTAGGCACCCTCGGCCTTGGTGGTGTAGTCGAGCTTGAGCGCCAGGTCGGAGCCGGTGCCGGCGATCTTGGCGGCGGCGATGGCCTTGGAGGCGCTGTCGGCGGAGGCCTTGACCGGGGCCGCGGCGCCCGTGTTCACGTCGACCGTCTTGATGCTCTGCGCGGAGGCGTAGGACAGCTCGAAGTAGCCGATCGCGCCGTCAACGGCCTTGACCTGCGAGGCGACACCGGCGGAGCCGGAGGCGGCCTGGCCACCGGGGGCCGGCCACTTCTTGGCGGCCTCGTACGTCCAGGCCTCGGGAGCGGTGGCCTTGAGGTACTTGCCCAGGTTCTCGGTGGTGCCCGAGTCCTCGGAGCGGTGGAAGGCCTGGATGGCGGTGGAGGGAAGCGTGACGCCGGGGTTCAGCTTCTTGATCGCCTCGTCGTCCCACTTCTTGATCTTGTCGTTGAAGATGTTGGCGAGGGTGGGGGCGTCCAGCGTCAGCTTGTCCACGCCGGCGACGTTGAAGCCGATGGCGATGGGGCCGCCGACCATGGGCAGGTTGATGCCCTGGCCACCGGTGCAGATCTTCTTCGACTCCTCGACGGCCTCGGGCTTCAGCGCGGAGTCCGAGCCGGCGAAGCCGACGGTGCCCTGGTTGAAGGCGACGATGCCCTCACCGGAGGAGGAGGACTTGTAGTTCACCTCGACGCCGGAGCAGGAGGCCATGTAGGCCTTGACCCACAGGTCGACGGCGTTCTTCTGGGCGGAGGAGCCGGAGGCCAGGAGCTTGCCCTTGGCGTCGTCGCACTTGATGTCGCCCGCAGCGGCGGCCGACGGCTTGCCGCTGGCGGCGCCGCCGTCCTTCGTGTTGTCGTCCGAACCGCACGCCGTGAGGACCAGGGCGCCGGACACGACAAGCGCCCCGAGGGCGGAGGCACGAAGCATGTTCTTGCGCTGAAGCTTCACTTTTCGGGTGTTCCTTCCAGAAGCCGCCGGCCGCTTTCTGTGTCGGGGCGGCGTGCGAAGAGGACTACGTCGGGTGCAGGGCGAGTCGCTCGATCTGGTCGGTGACGCGCTCCTTGCATCACTGAAATTAGGCAGATCAGGTGAAGTGGCCGACCGGGGCAAGTGAACGGACGGTGAACCATGGCGGACGGCCTGGTGTGGATCGCCGGGTTTGCTCCGGAGTGTCATCCGCCGTTGTCCCGTCGTTACCGTTATGTGACCGGTCTGGGGGTGGCTGATTCCTTTCGGTCAGACGGCGGGGGCCGCCGCGGGCTGCCACAGGTCCTGGAACGTGAACCGGGCCGCCTCCACCTCGTGCCGCTGGTCTGCGTGCAGCACCCCCAGCGCGTACGCCGTCGCCGGGGCGATCCGCGGGGTGCGGGCCGCCGTCGCCGAGGCCGCCGCGGCCTCCGAGGCGTCGCGGTGGCGGTCCAGGGCGTCGCCGGCCGCAGCCAGCCGGGCCACGTCCTCGCCCAGGGCCTCCCGGGCGTAGCGATGGACCCGCAGCAGCCTGCGCACCTCGTGCCAGGAGCCGTCGTGGTCGGGGTTGTACGGGTGGGCCTCGGCGGCATGCGGCAGTGCCGAGACGGCCGCCGCCAGCCGGGTCCGGGCCACCTCCGCCAGCGGGATCAGGACCTCGTCGACCCGCCCCCGGGCCGCGACCGGATCCAGCGCCACCTCGGAGGCCAGGACCGCCACCGCGTCCGCGACCGCGTGGAACCGGGACGAGCCCAGCGCCTGCAGGGTCGCCGAGTGGGCGCGGGTCCGGGCCAGCGTCAGCTGCCGCTCCAGCAGGGCGGCCGCCCGCGCCGAGCCCACCGTCAGCGCGCCCGAGGCACCGCGGGGCGCGGGCACCTCCGGCGAGCCCGACAGCCGGTGCAGGGCGTCCAGCAGCCGGGTCAGCCGGGCGGCGTACGCGTGTTCGTCCGCCAGGGTCGAGGACAGCCACACCAGCTCGGTGCGCAGCCCGTCGGCCCAAGAGGACTCGGTCACCACCCGGAAGGTGGTCAGGGACCCGCTGATCCGGCGCGCAGCCCCCCGCAGGCTGCGCGCCGCATCGCTGCCCTCCGCGGCGTCGGCCCCGCTCTCCTCGTGGAGGCGGAGCCCGCGCAGGAAGGCGGTGGCCTGGGTCCGCAGGTACGTGCCGAGCACGTCACCCGCGGAGCCCTCTCCACACGCTGTCAGGTCATGGTTTGGCAGAGCCACGCCGGCGCCTCCGGGCGTCTATGAGCATCTCCTGAACGTGCCGCAGCGGCTGGCCTTCGTGGTCCGTGCTGTGCCGGGTCCATTCGCCGTCCGGGCCCAGGTGCCAGGAGGAGGTGACGTCGGACATCCCGGTTTCCAGCATCCGGTCCAGTGCCGCGCGGTGGGCCGGGTCGGCGACCCTGACCAGTGCCTCGATGCGGCGGTCGAGGTTGCGGTGCATCATGTCGGCGCTGCCGATCCACACCTCGGGCTCGCCGCCGTTGCCGAAGGCGAAGACCCGGGAGTGTTCCAGGAAGCGGCCGAGGATCGAGCGGACCCGGATGTTCTCCGAGAGCCCGGGGACCCCGGGACGCACGGCGCAGATGCCGCGGACCCAGATGTCGACGGGCACTCCCGCCTGGGAGGCCCGGTAGAGCGAGTCGATCAGGGCCTCGTCGACGATCGAGTTCATCTTGAGGCGCACGTACGCGGGGCGGCCGGCCCGGTGATGGGCGGCCTCCTTGTCGATCCGTGCGATCAGTCCGTCGCGCAGCGAGCGCGGCGCGACGATCAGCCGGCGGTAGGTCTCGCGGCGCGAGTACCCGGACAGCCGGTTGAAGAGGTCGGAGAGGTCCGCGCCGACCTGGGGGTCGGCGGTGAGCAGGCCGAGGTCCTCGTACAGGCGGGCGGTCTTGGGGTGGTAGTTGCCGGTGCCGACGTGGGAGTAGCGGCGCAGCGTGTCGCCCTCCTGGCGGACGACGAGCGACAGCTTGCAGTGGGTCTTCAGGCCCACCAGGCCGTAGACGACGTGGCAGCCGGACTCCTCGAGCTTTCGGGCCCACTTGATGTTGGCCTGCTCGTCGAAGCGGGCCTTGATCTCGACGAGTACGAGGACCTGCTTGCCGGATTCGGCGGCGTCGATCAGGGCGTCCACGATCGGGGAGTCGCCGGAGGTCCGGTACAGCGTCTGCTTGATCGCGAGGACGTCCGGGTCGGCGGCGGCCTGCTCCAGGAAGGCCTGCACCGAGGTGGAGAAGGAGTCGTACGGGTGGTGCAGCAGCACGTCCCGCTCGCGCAGCGCGGCGAAGATGTCGGGCGCGGACGCGGACTCGACCTCGGCGAGGTCGCGGTGGGTGCCGGCGACGAACTTGGGGTACTTCAGCTCGGGACGGTCCAGCGAGGCGATGCCGAAGAGGCCGGTCAGGTCCAGCGGGCCGGGCAGCGGGTAGACCTCGGCGGCGGAGACGTTCAGCTCCTGCACGAGGAGGTCCAGGATGCCGGGGTCGATGGACTCCTCGACCTCCAGGCGCACCGGCGGGCCGAAGCGGCGCCGCATGAGCTCCTTCTCCAGGGCCTGGAGCAGGTTCTCGGCGTCGTCCTCCTCGACCTCGAGGTCCTCGTTGCGGGTCACCCGGAACATGTGGTGCGCGAGCACCTCCATGCCGGGGAAGAGCTCCTCCAGGTGCGCGGCGATGACGTCCTCGAGGGGGACGTAGCGCTGCGGGGAGGCCTCCAGAAAGCGGGAGAGCAGCGGCGGGACCTTGACGCGGGCGAAGTGGCGGTGGCCGCTGACCGGGTTGCGTACGACGACGGCCAGGTTCAGGGAGAGCCCGGAGATGTACGGGAACGGGTGCGCGGGGTCCACGGCCAGCGGGGTGAGCACCGGGAAGATCTGGTTCCGGAACAGCGTGAAGAGGCGGGCCTGCTCCTTCTCGGTGAGGTCCGGCCAGCGGATGAGGTGGATGCCCTCTTCGCCGAGCTGCGGGGAGATGTCCTGCTGGAAGCAGGCGGCGTGCCGGGCCATGAGCTCGCGCGAGCGCGTCCAGATCAGGTCGAGCACCTCGCGGGGCTGCAGACCGGAGGCCGAACGGGTGGCGACGCCGGTCGCGATGCGGCGCTTGAGGCCGGCGACGCGGACCATGAAGAACTCGTCGAGGTTGCTCGCGAAGATCGCCAGGAAGTTGGCGCGCTCCAGCAGCGGGGTCGCCGGGTCCTCGGCCAGCTCCAGGACCCGCTCGTTGAAGGCCAGCCAGCTGCGCTCGCGGTCGAGGAACCGCCCCGGGGGGAGCTCGCCGCTCTCTTTGTCGTCGTAGGCGTCCAGGTCGGCGTCGAGATCGGGTGCGAGCCCGGGCCCCTGGCCGGAATGCGGGCGGTGCGCGGCTATAGAGCCGATCCGCGCAGGCTTGGCCGCCGGGCCGGGGGAGGCGGCGGGGGACGTGTGAGACGGGTGCTGGGCGGGGACCTCGGTGGGGCCTGCGCTGGGCTGGTGGCTCATGACTCCATTGTTCCGCGCAAGCGGCAGGACAGGCGCGTCGGAAGTGGTCGCCGTCAGTCGGAGTCGGGGCTGCATGCGGGGAGAGTCGCAAGCGCGTCTTAAGGTCCGGTGAATGGCGTATGGCTTCCAGGCTCCGGGTGGTGCACGAGTACGTCTTTTCCGCGCCCGGAATACACCCGTACGGGCCCCGGGCGCCCCCGGCGCACCCGTACGGGCTTCCCCCGGGGCTGTGGATCAGCTCTCGGTGCGGTACATCAGGTCGACCTCGTGGGTGCTGAAGCCGAGGCCCTCGTAGACGGCGAGGGCCGCCGGATTGTCGGCGTCCACGTACAGCATCGCGGTGGGCAGGCCCGCCCCGGCGAGGTGGTGCAGGCCGATCGCGGTGAGGGCCTTGCCGAGGCCGCCGCCCTGGGCGCCGGGGCGGACGCCGAGCACGTAGACCTCCCCGAGCCGCTCCTCGGCGTGGACCTTCGTCCAGTGGAAGCCGACGAGCTCCCCGTCCCGCTCGGCGAGGAAGAAGCCCTTGGGGTCGAACCACGGCTGCGCGATGCGGTCGTTCAGGTCCCGCTGGGTCAGCGCGCCCTGTTCGGGGTGGTGGGCGAAGGCGGCCGCGTTGACCGCGAGCCAGGCCGCGTCGTCCTCGCCGGGCACGAAGGTCCGTACGGTCACTCCGGCCGGCAGCACCACCTCGGGCAGCGGGGGTCCCTCCGGGCCGAGCGGGCGGCGCAGCTGGCGCAGCTCGCGGAACAGGGTCAGGCCGAGGACCTGCGCGAGGTGGCGGGCGGCGGACTTGCCGCCGTGCGCCCACACCCGGATCCGCTTGCCGGAGGCGGCCAGGAGGGCCGAGCCCAGCGCCCGTCCGTGCCCGCGCCCGCGCAGTGCGGGGTGGACGACGAGCTCGGCGGCGGGGGCCTCCACCGGGTCGGTGTCCTCCAGTTGCCCGTACCCGGCGAGCCGGCCCCGCTCGGTGAGCAGGAAGTGCCGGATCCCCTCGCGGCGCCCGCCGCGCAGCTGGAGGCGGCCCTGCTCGGACACGGCGGTGGTGCCGTCCGTGCGCGCCGCGTCCTCGATGAGGGCGAGCACGGCTTCGGCCTGTTCCTCCGTCAGCTCGTCGAGGGTCTCAATCTGGCGTCCCGGCTCCAGGGCCGCTGCTGCGTCGTCAGTCATACGTCGAGCGTACGACCGCGGAAGGCGCCTGCGGTGGTGTGCGTGCAGCGGGCCGACGGTGAGCCGTCTTCTACGTGTAACCAGGCCGACACCCGTACCCCCTGTCGTGCTACGCGCGTTGACCATAGGCTGCCGCCGACCTCCCGAGTTTTACCGCTGTCCAAAAGGGGACTAAATGTCAGCGACGCCACAACGGCACCGCCGAACCCGCCGGTTGACCTTCGCCGCTCTCGCCGTCACGGCCGGGGCCGGAGCGATGGTCGCGGCCGCACTGCCGGCCGGTGCCGCGAGTGGTGGCGGTGCCGGCAAGAGCCGCACCGTCGATGTGCAGATGCTGTCGTTCAACGACTTCCACGGCACGCTGGAGCCGCCGCAGGGCTCCTCCGGCACCGTGAGCGAGCGTCAGGCGGACGGCACCACCAAGGCGATACCCGCCGGTGGTGTCGAGTACCTGGCGACCAGCCTGCGCGAGGCCCGCAAGGGCCACGAGTACTCCGTCACGGCCGCGGCCGGTGACATGATCGGCGGCAGCCCGATGCTGTCCGGTCTCTTCCACGACGAGCCCACCGTCGAGGCGCTGAACAAGCTGAAGCTGGACGTCACCAGCGTCGGCAACCACGAGTTCGACGAGGGCAAGACCGAGCTGCGCCGCATGGCGTACGGCGGCTGCCACCCGGTCGACGGCTGCTTCGAGTACGGCAAGGAGTACACGGGCACCGAGTTCAAGTACCTCGCCGCGAACGTCACCGACGAGAAGACCAAGCGCCCGCTGATGTCGCCCACCTTCATCTGGAAGAAGGGCGACGTGAAGATCGGCTTCATCGGCGTCACCCTGGAGGGCACTCCGGACGTCGTGACCGCCGACGGGGTCAAGGGCCTCAAGTTCGGCGACGAGGTCGAGACGATCAACAAGTACGCCGCCGAGCTGGACAAGCAGGGCGTGAAGTCGATCGTCGCGCTGATCCACGAGGGCGGCCTGCCCGCGAGCGGCGCGTACAACTACGACTGCAACGTCCCGGGTGCCGGCGCCGGCGTCTCGGGCGCCATCGTGGACATCGCGAAGAACATCGACCCGAAGGTGGACGCGCTGGTCACCGGCCACACGCACCAGGCGTACGCCTGCAACATCCCCGACCCGGCGGGCAACCCGCGCATGGTGACCTCGGCCGCCTCCTACGGCCGCGCGTTCACGGACACCACGCTGACGTACGACCGCCAGACCAAGGACATCGTCCGCACCGCGGTCTCCGCGCCCAAGCCGGTCACCAAGGCCGTCACCCGGGACCAGCCCAAGGCCCCGGACATGACCGAGCTGATCACCCGCTGGAACGCGCTGGCCGCCCCGGTCGCCAGCCGTCCGATGGGCTACATCTCGGCGGACATCGCGGGCCGCGGCTCCGAGGCGCCCGAGAAGCCGCTCGGCGACCTGATCGCCGACGCGCAGCTGGAGGCCACGGCCCCGGCGGCCAAGGGCGGCGCGCAGCTGGCCATCATGAACCCGGGCGGCATCCGTGCCGACCTGGCCTACAAGGCCGCGGGCGCCGAGGGCGACGGGGTCGTGACGTACGGCGAGTCCTACACGGTCCAGCCGTTCAACAACCTGATGAACATCGTCGACCTGACGGGCGCGCAGCTGATCACCGCGCTCCAGCAGCAGGTCAGCGGCACGGTCAACGGCCCGAACCCGAAGATCCTCCAGGTCTCGAAGGGCTTCACCTACACCCTGGACATGACGAAGACGGGCGCGGACCGCATCGTCGTGGACTCGGTGAAGCTGAACGGCGCGGCGATCGACCCCGCCAAGACCTACCGGGTCGCGATGAACGAGTTCCTCGCGGGCGGCGGTGACGGCTTCACCGTCCTGAAGGAGCACAAGAACAAGCTGGTCGGCGTGCCCGACCTGGAGGCGTTCAACACCTACCTGGCGAAGTCGACCTCGGCCGCTCCGATCGCCCCGCCGGCGGCGGACCGCATCACGGTCGTCAAGTAACACCTGCGTACAGCACCTGCGTACAGCGCCTGCGACGGCCTGTACACCACAGCAGCCACGCCCGAAGGGGCGGCGGGCCCCTGCGGCCCGCCGCCCCTTCGGTGTTCGCCCCGTACCCCCGTGACGGGGCCGTCGCGGCCGTCAGAGCGTCGCGAGGAACTTGCCCACGGCCTGGTGGAAGCCCGCCGGGTCCGTGAACGGCACGAAGTGGTCCCCCTCCAGGGGCGTGTACGAGGTCCCGGGCCGCCGGGCGACCATCGCGTCGGCGGTGTCCTGGCTGAGCGCCTGGCTGCCGGTGCCGTGGATCAGCACGGCCGGGCAGGTGCTCGCGAGCCAGGCGTCCCAGTGGTCGCCGCGGCAGCCTTCGATGGAGTCGAGCATGTCCTGCGGGTGGAACGGGAGCCGCCAGCCCTCGCCGGCGGGGAGCGGGCGCAGCACCCGGTCGACGAACCGGGAGCCCACCGGCCCGGCCGCGGCGAGGAGCTCCTCGCGGGTGGGAGCGGTGTACC
Organism: Streptomyces sp. NBC_00354; assembly: GCF_036106915.1. Lineage (NCBI taxonomy): Bacteria > Bacillati > Actinomycetota > Actinomycetes > Kitasatosporales > Streptomycetaceae > Streptomyces > Streptomyces sp. NBC_00354. The sequence continues at coordinate 4,688,133 of NZ_CP107983.1, forward strand.
GCATGTCCTTGAGGAAGTCGAAGACCGCTCCCTCCGGGACGGGGTGGACCTCGACGGTGGCGTCCACGTCGATGAGCGCCGAGATCCGGTGGGGGTGGGCGGCGGCCAGGTGGACGGCGTTGAGCCCGCCGAGGGAGTAGCCGAGGACGGCGACGGGGGCGTCGAGGCCGAGGTGGTCGAGCAGCGCGACGGCGTCGGAGACGTATCCGGCGCGGCCGTAGTCGGCGGCCCGGTCGGAGTCGCCGTGGCCCCGCTGGTCGGGGGCGATGACCCGCCACGCGTCGTGCAGGGCGTCGGCGAGGCCGGCGAAGGCAAGGCCTTCGGACAGGCCCCCGTGCAGGGCGAGCAGCGGGCGGCCCGGGCCGCCGAAGTCCCGGTACGACAACGTGCGGCCGTCGATCGTCAGCGTGTGGCGCATGGTTCCGCTCTCCCCTGTGTGTCCTGCGGTGACGGTGGCGTGATCCGAGCCTGCCAGGATTTGGGCAAGCGCGCAATACGTTTGTATTGGGCGCTTGCGCAATATCGTGCGCGGCTACGATCCCGGCATGGGAAATCGCGAGGACCTGCTGGCCGGAGCGCGCCGCTGCCTGGAGGAGAAGGGGTACCTGCGCACGACCGTGCGCGACATCGCCTCGGCGTCGAAGGTGAGCATGGCCGCGATCGGCTACCACTTCGGCTCGCGCGAGGCCCTGCTCAACCTCGCCCTGTTCGCCGCCATGGACGAGTGGGCCGCCGGGTCCGGCCGACTGGCCGGCCAGGGCGACACCACCGAGGAGCGGTACGCCGACACCTGGGACCGCAAGATCCAGGACTTCGGCGACATGCGCTGGCTGTGGATCGCCAACGTCGAGGCCTTCGTCCACGCGCAGTCCTCGCCCGAGCTGCTCGCGGCCCTCGCCGAGGGCCAGCGCCGCTCCCGCCGCATGGTGGCCGCGCAGCTGCGCGGTGTCCCCGAGGACGCGGTCGCCGAGGAGGACGTACGGGCCCTCGGGTCGGTGCACATCGCGCTGCTGACCGGGGTGATGGTGCAGACCCTGACGGACCCGGAGCAGGCGCCGAACGGGCGGGAGCTCGCCCAAGGGCTGCGCGCCATGGCCGAGTTGCTCGAAAGGTGAGCGCTACCGAAGGGTAGTAAAGGCCGGTCCCGCACGCCAGAATCCGGGGGCACCTCCCAGCCGCGGCTGGGAATCCACCACCGGGTCGGCAAAGGGGCGGACATGGCACTGGATCGTCGGGCATTTCTGGTCGGGGCGATGGCGGCGGGCGCGGGTGCGGCCGTGGGCCTCGGAGCGGCGGGTGCGGCCTCGGCCCGTACGCTCGGCACGCAGGCTCTGTCCACTCAGGAATGGATGGCCGGGCTCGGGGACGCGACCGCGCTCCAGCGGATGACCATCCCCGGCACCCACGACTCGGGCGCCACCAAGGGCGGGCTCTACGTCGCCTGCCAGAACATCTCGATCGCCCAGCAGCTCGACTCCGGGATCCGGTTCCTGGACGTCCGCTGCCGCGTCACCGGCGGCTCGTTCGCCATCCACCACGCGGCCTTCTTCCAGGACCTGATGTTCGGGGACGTACTCGTCGCCTGCGCGAACTTTCTCGCCGCGCACCCCTCCGAGACCGTGCTGATGCGGCTCAAGCAGGAGTACTCCGAGGACAGCGACGCCACCTTCCGCGCCGTCTTCGACAACTACCTCGACCACCGGGGCTGGCGCCCGCTGTTCCGGATCGCCGACACCCTGCCCGCCCTCGGCCAGGCACGCGGCAAGGTGGTCCTGCTCGCCGACAACGGCGGCCTGCCCGGCCTGCGCTACGGCGACGGCAACGTCTTCGACATCCAGGACGACTGGAACGCCGAGCCCTTCGCCAAGCGCGGCAAGATCGAGAACCAGTTCCGCCGGGCCGTCCAGCAGCCCGGCAAGCTCTTCGTGAACTACACCAGCACCTCGGCGTACATGCCGCCGCGCTGGAACTCCGACCGTCTGGGCCCGCAGGTGCACTCGTTCGTCGACGGCGGGGAGCTGGCCGGCCGGACCGGGCTGGGCATCGTCCCGATGGACTTCCCGGGCACCCGCTCCGGCCTGGTCGCCTCACTGATCCGGCACAACTGACGGCTGCTCCGGCGGAGGCGCCGGGGCGCCCGGGATGCGGAGCACCGCCTCCGTGCCCGGGCCGCCGGCGGGGGCCGCCCGCAGCTCGACGCTGCCGCCCGCGCGGCGCACCGTACGGTCCACGATCGACAGGCCCAGCCCGCTGCCCGGCAGGGCCCGTGCGGACTCGGACCGCCAGAACCGCTCGAACACGTGCGGCAGGTCCTCCGCCGGGATACCGGGCCCGTGGTCGCGTACGGTCAGCTCGCCCGCCCGCAGCGAGACCTCCACCGCGCCGCCCGGCGGGCTGAACTTCACCGCGTTGTCCAGGACGTTGACCACCGCCCGCTCCAGCGCCGCCGCCTCGCCCCGTACGTACCAGGGCGCGATCTCGTCGGTGAAGTGCAGCTCGGGGCCGCGCAGCCGGGCACGGGACAGCGCGCTCCGCGCGATCTCGTGCAGGGCCACCACCTCCAGCCTGGCGGGCGGGGCCGCGTCCGGGCGGGACAGCTCCTGGAGGTCCCCGATCAGCGCGGCCAGCTCCGTCATCTGCGCCTTGACCGAGGCCAGCAGTTCCTTGCGGTCCTCGGGCGGAATGGCCCGGCCGGTCTCCTCGCTGCGCGCGAGCAGCTCGATGTTGGTGCGCAGGGAGGTCAGCGGGGTGCGCAGCTCGTGGCCGGCGTCCGCGATCAGCTGGGCCTGCCGCTCCTGGGAGGAGGCGAGGGCGGCCGTCATGGAGTTGAAGGACCGTGACAGGCGGGCGATCTCGTCGTCGCCGTCGTGCGGGATCTGCACCGTGAGGTCCTCGGTCCGGGCGATGTGCTCGACGGCGCCCGTGAGTTCGTCGACCGGCCGCAGCCCCGTACGGGCCACCCACAGGCCGGCCGCGCCCGCGCCGACGACGCCGACCCCGCAGACGAAGAGCAGCACCCAGGCCAGGGTGGACAGCGGCTTCTCGATGTCGGCGAGCGGCTTGGCGACCGAGATGGCGACACTGCCGCCCACCGGGCCGGTGACGTTCACCGGCTGCGTGTAGACCCGTACGGGCGTGCCGTCCGTGGTGTGGCCGTCGTACAGCACCGGGCCGCGCTCGCCCCGGGCGACCTCGAGGTCGTACCCCGTCACCGGGAGGGTGTTCTTGCCGTCCACCCAGCAGCGCCCGCCCGTGGGCAGGACGATCTGCACCTGCGCGCTCAGGTTGTTCACGATGGCGCCGGGCACCTGCTCCCGGCAGCCGAGCTGCGGCAGCGTCTGGTTGGCCTGCGCGCTCGCGTTGGTGGAGCGCAGCGAGCTGTCCAGCTGGCCCTTCAGCTGCGTACGGACCATGAACCAGCTGACGACGGCGACCGCCGCGACGGCAACCGCCACCGCGACCGTGACCAGCAGCGCGAGCCGCGAGCGCAGCGGCAGCGCACGGAACCGGGCGACCGGGCTCACTCGGGCCCTCCGGAGTCGCCGGCCCCGGCGGCGCGCAGGACGTAACCCACCCCGCGCACGGTGTGGACCAGGCGGGGCTCGCCGCCGGCCTCGGTCTTGCGGCGCAGGTACATGACGTACACGTCCAGGGAGTTGGAGCTGGGTTCGAAGTCGAAGCCCCAGACGGTCTTGAGGATCTGCTCGCGGGTCAGCACCTGGCGCGGGTGCGCCAGGAACATCTCGAGCAGCGTGAACTCGGTGCGGGTCAGCTCCACCCGGCGCCCGGATCGGGTGACCTCGCGGGTGGCGAGGTCCATGCGCAGGTCGCCGAAGGCGAGGGTGTCCGTCTCCTCGGTCTCCGCACCGCCGGGCCGCGGGGCGGCGTACGCGCTGCGGCGCAGCAGGGCGCGGACGCGGGCGAAGAGCTCGTCGAGCTCGAAGGGCTTGACGAGGTAGTCGTCGGCGCCCGCGTCGAGGCCGGTGACGCGGTCGCCGACGGTGTCGCGGGCGGTGAGCATCAGGATCGGGGTGGTGCTGCCGGAGGCGCGCAGCCGGCGGGCCGCCGTGAGGCCGTCCATCCGGGGCATCTGGATGTCGAGGACGATCAGGCCGGGGTCGTACGAGGCCGCCTTGTCGAGGGCGTCGAGCCCGTCGACGGCGGTCTGTACGGCGTACCCCTCGAAGGCGAGGCTGCGGCGCAGCGCCTCCCGCACGGCGGGCTCGTCGTCGACGACGAGGATGCGGTGCGGGTCGCCTTCGGCCGGATTCATCTGCGCTCCCCCAGGGGTCGTGGTCGGTCGTACCAGGCTCGCACGGGGCGCCTAGTACGAGGTCCCGAAGCCGTCGGCGGCGCCGCCGCCGCTGTTGTCGTTGCCGGCATGGCCCGTGCCGCCCTTGCGGAGGGAGGCCAGGTCGGCCTTGATCGTGTTCACCGGGATGGCGAAGCCGAGGCCGACGCTGCCGGCGGTGGAGCCGTCGCTCGAGGGGGAGTAGATCGCGGAGGGCATGCCCACGATCTCGCCGTTCATGTTGACGAGGGCGCCGCCGGAGTTGCCCGGGTTGAGGGAGGCGTCCGTCTGGATGGCCTTGTACGAGGTGGTGTTCGATCCGGTGTTCCCGTTGAACTGCCGACCGTCGTACGAGAACGGCCAGCCGCCGCCGTCGCTCCGCTGCCGCTGGGGTGTCTGCTGCTCGGACTTGGGCACGTTGACCTCGCGGTTCAGGGCCGAGACGATGCCGCTGGTGACCGTGCCGGTGAGGCGGTCGGGGGAGCCGATGGCGACGACCTGGTCGCCGACCTTGAGGCCGTCGGAGTCCCCGAGCCTGGCCGGCTTGAGGCCACCGGCGCCCTGGAGCTTGATGAGGGCGAGGTCCTTGTCGGGGTCGGTGCCGACGGTCTTGGCCGTGTACTTCTTGCCGTCGCTCATCGTGACCTGGATCTCGGTGGCGCCGTCGACCACGTGGTTGTTGGTGACGATCTCGCCGTCTGCGGTGACCACGATGCCGGAGCCGGTGCCCTGGCCCGAACCGGTGCGGGTGTCGATCCGCACGACGGAGGGGCTGACGTTCTCGGCGACTCCGGAGACGGTCCCGCTGTTGGACTGCGAGACGTTGGTGCCGGTGACTCCGCCACCGGTGCGGCCCTGGCTGCCGAGCAGCTGCTGTACGGCGGCGGCGGTGCCACCCCCGACGACGGCGGCGGCCAGCGCCACCGCGGCGAGCAGCGCGACGGGCCGCCGGGCCCGCGCGGCGTGCGCGGGGCCCTCCGGGGATGCGGTGGTTGCGGGGGCTGCCGGGGGCTGGTGCGCGGTGCCCTCAGGGGACGCGGGGACTGCCGGGGGCCGGTGCGCCTCGTGCCAGCCGGGTGCCGCCGGGGGCGGGTAGGCGGGCGGCGGCGGGTAGGCCCCGCCGAGGGGCGCGCTCTGGGTCGGGCCGTTCTCCTGCGGGTACTCGCCGTCGCGGCGGAAGCTCTCGGTCATGACTACGACTCTGTCCCCGGATGATGAGAGCTTCCTGAGTCCCCCCTGAGAAGCCCGACAGAACCGCGTATGCCCGACACAAGCCGGCCTCTCGGCCTCGCCGGCGTTTGATGCGCGGGCCCGGGCAGAGCCCGGGGATCTGTGGGGTCCGGGCGAGAGGCCCCGCGCAGCGGCCCCACAGGTGGAGCCGGCGCCGCGGGGTGGAGTATCCCGGCCAGGGGGCCGACGGACGGAGTCTCCCCCAGCTACCGCTGGGAGGTGCCCCCAGCGCAGCGAGCCGAAGCCCGGGAGGCGCCCCGGCGCCGAGCGGTGTGAGGGTCGCGTCAAAAAGGAGTCAGTGGCAGCCGCAGGAGCGGCGGACCACCAGGGCCGACGGGAACTGCTTCAGGCGTTCCCGGCGGGAGCCGGCCACGCGGAGGGCGTCGTCCAGGACGAGGTCCACCGCGGCCCGCGCCATGGCCGGGCGGTCCGAGGCGATCGTCGTCAGCGGCGGGTCCGTCAGGGCCGCCTCCTTGACGTCGTCGAAGCCGGCCACCGCCAGCTCCCCCGGCACGTCGATGCGCAGCTCCCGCGCAGCCCGCAGCACACCGATCGCCTGGTCGTCCGTCGCGCAGAAGATGGCCGGCGGCCGGTCCGGGCCGGCGAGGACCTCCAGCGCGACCCGGTACGCGTCGTACCGGTTGTACGGCGCCTCGAAGAGCCGGCCTTCCGTCGAGCGGCCCGACTCCTGCATCGCCCGGCGCCAGCCCTCCACGTGGTCGGCGACCGGGTCGCCGACCGACGGGGTGTTCTCCACCCCGCCGATGCAGGCGACGTACTCGTGCCCGTGCTCGAGCAGGTGGCGGGTGGCGAGCTGCGCGCCGCCGATGTCGTCCGTGACGACGGCGACGTCGTCGATCGCCTCCGGCCGCTCGTGCAGCAGCACCACACGCGCGTCCCACGCCTCGATCTCCGAGGCCGCCCGCTCGCTCATGCCCTGGCTGACCAGGATCAGCCCGGAGACCCGCATCCCGAGGAAGGCCCGCAGGTAGTGCACCTCGCGCTCGTCCCGGTAGTCGGAGTTCCCGACCAGGACCATCTTTCCGCGCTCGGCGGCGGCCTGCTCGACCGCGTGCGCCATCTCTGCGAAGAACGGCTGGCGCGCATCGGGGACGATCATGCCTATGAGGTCGGTGCGCCGTGACGCCATCGCCTGGGCGACCCGGTCCGGGCGGTAGCCCAGCTCCTTGATCGCGGCGAGTACACGCTCGCGCGTGGCCGGGGCGACCGGCCGGGGTCCGTTGTTGATGACGTAGCTCACGACGGCGGTAGACGTACCCGCAAGTCGTGCAACGTCATCCCGCGTCACCTTGGCCACGCTCGGGAGTCTACGCGGGGTGACCTACCTCTGGGCAGGCCGTCCTGCCGACTGGGCGATCACAGGAGGTTCCTCCATACGGGGGACGCCGGCCGACGCCTGCGCCGCGGCCTTCGCGGCAGCCTGGGCCGCCGCCTCCGCTGCCGCCCGCTCCACCTTCTCCGGCGTGACGAAGCGGTAGCCGACGTTGCGGACCGTACCGATCAGCGACTCGTGCTCGGGGCCGAGCTTCGCGCGCAGCCGCCGTACGTGGACGTCCACCGTCCGGGTGCCGCCGAAGTAGTCGTACCCCCAGACCTCCTGGAGCAGCTGGGCCCGGGTGAAGACCCGGCCCGGGTGCTGCGCGAGGTACTTGAGGAGCTCGAACTCCTTGAAGGTGAGGTCGAGGACCCGGCCCTTCAGCTTCGCCGAGTACGTCGCCTCGTCGACCGACAGGTCGCCGTTGCGGATCTCCATCGGGGAGTCGTCGGAGCCCAGCTGCTGGCGGCCGGTGGCGAGGCGCAGCCGCGCCTCCACCTCGGCCGGGCCCGCGGTGTCGAGAAGGACGTCGTCGATGCCCCAGTCGGCGGTGACGGCGGCGAGGCCGCCCTCCGTGACGACGAGGATCAGCGGACAGCCGGGGCCGGTGGAGCGGAGCAGCTGGCACAGCGAGCGCACCTGCGGCAGATCGCGGCGGCCGTCGACGAGGATGACGTCCGCGCCGGGGGTGTCCACGAGCGCGGGGCCCTCGGCGGGGGCCACCCGGACGTTGTGCAGCAGCAGGCCGAGGGCGGGCAGCACCTCGGTGGACGGCTGCAGGGCATTGGTCAGCAGCAGGAGAGAGCTCATGCCCGACCACCTGCCCAGGTCGAGCGGTTCTGCACGGTTCGCTGGTCCATCACGTCGGTTCCTCCTCGGTCCCGTCGAGGACTTTCGCGGTACTGCTTCGTACGTGGTGCGTGTGGTGCCTCGCCGGTCCCCGCGCCCTGAGGCCCGGAAGGACACCACTGTTCTCGGTCCGTTCAACGTGCTGAAAGCACAAAAGGACCCGGGGGCAACGTTGCCCGGATCCTCTCGCCAGCAGAATAGCCCACCCGCCGGTGCGGGGCCGAGGCTTCGGCCACCGCCCTTCTGTGGTTCATGCCACCTTTACGCCCAGCTTATGCCCGGGTTTCACCGGATCGATGGGCGTACGGCAGGCCGTCCGGGCGCACGCGGGGCGCACATGGCGCGCGCGGGGGCACGCCGGATCACCGGGCGGGAGGGGTCATCATGGAGGCCGACGGTAGAGAGCCGACGATAGGAGCTGCAGTGGCAACCGGAACCATCCGCTTCTGGGCGGCGGCCAAGGCCGCGGCCAAGACGGCGGAGGAGCCGTACTCGGCGCAGACACTGGCCGAGGCGCTCGACGCCGTGCGGGAACGCCACCCCGGTGAGCTGACCCGGGTCCTGCAGCGCTGCTCCTTCCTCGTGAACGAAGAGCCCGTGGGCAAGCGCCCGCACGATGCCGTTCCGCTGACCGAGGGGGGCACCGTCGAGGTGCTTCCGCCGTTCGCGGGCGGGTGAGCGGAAACCGATGAGCACTCCCGAGGAACACCAGCACCAGCAGCAGCAGCGCCGGCAGGACCCGTACGGGACCCAGACCTGGCAGTCGGACACCTGGGACACCGGCTACCAGCCGGTCCACGAGGTCCAGCCCGGCCAGCCGGTCCAGCCGCCGCTGGGCGCGCTGCCCGGCCAGCCCGTGACGCCCGAGGGCTGGTTCCGCGACGAGGCGCCGGCCCCGCAGGCCCAGGCCCCCGAGGGCTGGGCCCAGGGCGGCGCCGGTGCGCAGTGGCCGGACGGGTCCGGAGCCGTGGCCGAGCAGGCGGCGTACCTGCCGCCCTACCCGGGCCCGGCGGCAGCCGACCCGCAGCCGCAGCCGGTCGCTCCCGAGGGCTGGTTCCGGGACGAGGCGCCCGCCGCCCAGGCCCCGGCCCCCGCGGCCGAGTGGCCGCCGAGCGGTGGCCCGGGCGCGGCCTGGGCCGAGGGTTCCGCCGCCGAGCAGACGGCCTACCTCCCGCCCCAGGCGGCCGGTGCCGCCGAGCAGACGGCCTACCTGCCGCCGTACCCCGGCCCCGAGGCACCGGCGGCCGCCGAGACCGCGTACCTGCCGCCCTATCCCGGCCCCGGCGCGGCCGACCCGCAGCCGCAGGCGCAGCCCATGGCGCCCGAGGGCTGGTTCCGCGACGAGGCGCCCGCTGCCCAGGCTCCCGCAGCCGGCTGGCAGCCGGGCAGCCTCCAGGACGAGGCGCCCGCTGCCCACGTCCAGGACCCTGCTGCCGAGTGGCCGCCGAGCGGTGGCCCGGGGGCGTCGTGGGCCGAGGGTTCCGCCGCCGAGCAGACGGCCTACCTCCCGCCCCAGGCCGCCGTCGCCCCCGCGGGTGACGCGGCCGAGCAGACCGCCTTCCTGCCGCCGTACCCCGGTCCCGAGGAGCCGGCCGCCACGGCCGCCCCCGCTCCGGCGGCACAGCCCGCCGCCCCGGCCGGCGCCGTCGCAACCCTCGGCTCCGAGGTCCCGGGCGAGGAGCCCGAGTACTCCCCGCCCACCCTCGCCGGCAACACCGTGCGCGCCGTCGACCCCGCCCAGGCGCGCGCCGAGGGCCGGTCGCCGATCATCGACCCCGGCCCGCAGCCGGCCATACTGACCGCCGCCCTCGGGCTGCTGCTGGCCGGTGCCGCCGCCGTCGGGGACCTCGCGCTGCTCGCCCCGCTGGTCGCCCTCCAGGCGCTCACCGCGGCCGGCTGGTTCCGGCTCAACGGCATGTGGCCCGCCCGGCAGGGCATCGCCCTCGCCTTCCTCGGGGCGCTCGTCGCCGACGGCGCCGTGCTCGCCGTGGACGACTCGTACGGGCCCGGCGCGATCATCGGCACCCTCGGGGCCTGGGTGCTGCTCACGCTGGTCCTCCAGCTGCGCAGCCACGCCGACCCCGACGAGCGGATGTACGGGCTCATGGCCTCCGTGGCCTCCGCCGCGCTGGCCATCGCGTGCGCCGGCTACCTGGCCGCCGACTCCGCCGCCGTCAGCGTCGGCGCCGCGGCCGTCGCGGTCGCCGTGTTCACCCGCGCGCTGCCGCTGCCGACGCCGGCCTCCGTCGGCGTCTCGCTGGCCGCGGCCACCGGCGCCGGCATCGCGGTCGGCGAAATGACCTCCGTCGGGGTGGGCGGGGCGCTGGTCGGCCTGGCCGCCGGGGTGTGCGCGCTGATCGGGCTGCGCGTGGCCGCGTACGACTACCCGTCCAAGTTCGTGCACATGACGGCCGGTGTCGCGCTGCCGCTGGCGGCCGCCGCTCCCGCCGTCTACCTGATCGGACGGGTGGTCGGCTGAGACCGGATCTCCCGTACGGAGGCCGACCGCGGCAGGAGTCACACCGCCGCTGACGGCCTCCGTACGGCCGATCATGGTCCACTAGAACGCACGTACCGATCTACAGGGGGAGGGGCACGTGCGGTTCCTGCGTGTCGTTGTGATCATCGGAGTGGTGCTGGGCGCGCTGTTCGCGGGCGCCGACCGCTGGGCGGTCAACTATGCCGAGAACCGGCTGGCCGAGCGCATCCAGGCCCGCCAGGGGCTGGCGGGGAGCACCGAGGTGGACATCCACGGGTTCCCGTTCCTGACCCAGGCGCTCAGCCACGACCTCGACCGCGTCGACGTGAAGCTGAAGGGCGTCGAGGCCGTCTCGGACGGCCGCAAGACGCGGCTCTCGCAGCTCGACGCCAGTTTCCGCAGCGTGAAGCTGAACGGGGACTACAGCGGAGGTACCGCCGAGCGGGCCGAGGGCACGGCCCTCGTCACGTACCAGGACCTGACCGAGGCCTCGCAGACCGGTGTGACGGTCACCTACGGCGGGGCGCCGGGCAAGGTGAAGGTCACGGCGGCCGTGGAGGTCCTCGGCCGCAAGCTCTCCCCCAGCGTGGTGTCGACGGTCACGCTCGTGGACGCCCCGGGCGGCGGCAAGATGGTCCGGGTCCGGGCCGACGAGGTGCCCGGTGAGGGCCTGCCCGGGATCGAGGGCGCGGTCCGCAAGAAGACCGACTTCGACCGCCGGCTCGACGGCGGGCTGCCGTCCGGGCTCAAGCTGGCCACGCTGACCTCGGACGAGGCCGGAGTCCACCTCACGCTGACCGGCTCGGACGTGGTGCTGGCCGGATCGTGAGACGGTACGGTCCGATCCGTAGAAGGACGGGCCGTACGAAGGCCCCCGGAGGCGGTGCGGCAGCTGCCCGGGGGCATGTGCATCCCAGTATCCGGACGATCCTGTCTCGGAATATGACACACCGGTGACAGGGCGGCCGATTCGTCCCTACGATCCATGGCTATGAAGCATCAGCAGGCGGACCTCACGAAGCGACGGGCAGTAGACCTGTGTCGCGTCGCCGCCATGCTCTGTCGATCCATGTGACCTGTGAGCGCTTCCGCTCCATCAGCCGGACGACCGTCCTTCCCGCGTGACCGCACCGCAGCCGCCCCCTCCTATCCGCTGACGCCTCCCCGCGCAGTGATCCGAGGGCGCACCCGCAGCGGCACGCACCAGCAGCACCCAGCACCCGCAGACCGCTCCGCAGCACCTGCACCTGCACAGCACGCCCCGCCGCACACTGCCCCGGAGGAGAACACCATGAGCCGCAGCGACGTCCTCGTAGACGCCGACTGGGTCGAGGCCCACCTGAACGACGCCGACGTCGTGATCGTCGAGGTGGACGAGGACACGTCCGCGTACGACAAGAACCACATCACCAACGCCGTCCGGATCGACTGGAAGCAGGACCTCCAGGACCCGGTCCGCCGCGACTTCGTGGACCAGGAGGGCTTCGAGAAGCTCCTCTCCGCCAAGGGCATCTCCAACGAGGACACGGTCGTCCTCTACGGCGGCAACAACAACTGGTTCGCGTCCTACGCCTACTGGTACTTCAAGCTGTACGGCCACCAGAACGTCCGCCTCCTCGACGGCGGCCGCAAGAAGTGGGAGCTCGACTCCCGCGACCTGGTCGACGGCACCGAGGTCCCGAACCGCCCGGCAACCGAGTACAAGGCCCAGCCGCAGGACACCTCGATCCGCGCGTTCCGCGACGACGTCGTGGCCGCGATCGGCTCCCTGAACCTGGTCGACGTCCGCTCGCCCGACGAGTTCTCCGGCAAGCTGCTCGCCCCGGCGCACCTCCCGCAGGAGCAGTCGCAGCGCCCCGGCCACGTGCCGAGCGCCCGCAACATCCCGTGGTCGAAGAACGCCAACGACGACGGCACCTTCAAGTCCGACGAGGAGCTGACCGCCCTCTACGAGGCCGAGCAGGTCGACCTGTCGAAGGACACCATCGCGTACTGCCGCATCGGTGAGCGCTCCGCGCTGACCTGGTTCGTCCTGCACCAGCTCCTGGGCCAGGAGAACGTCAAGAACTACGACGGCTCCTGGACCGAGTACGGCTCCCTGGTCGGCGTGCCGATCGAGCTCGGCGCCAACAAGTAGTTCCCGGGCACGCGACGCCCCGTAGACCGTACGACCTCTCTAGGACAGGACAGAGAACATGTGTGGAGCACAGATCGGCGGGCCCGACCTCGCGACGCTCAAGCCCGGTGAGACCGCCATCCAGGGTCAGGTGACCAAGGACGGCGAGCCCATCAGCGGGTACGTGCGCCTGCTCGACTCGACCGGCGAGTTCACGGCCGAGGTCCCGACCTCGGCGACCGGCCAGTTCCGCTTCTACGCGGCGACCGGCCAGTGGACCCTGCGGGCGCTGGTCCCCGGCGCCCAGGCGGACCGCGCCGTGGTCGTGGCCGAGGCCGGCGGCGTGACGGACGTGGCGATCGCGGTCTGACGACCGCGCTGCGCACGCAGCGGTAGCCGAACCGGCCGGAGGGCCGCACCCCAGGGGTTGGACGCCACTGGAACGGGGTGCGGCCCTTCGCGCCTTCCCCGGACTCCGTCCGGGGGGACCCCAGCCTGCGGCTCTACCATGGAGGCATGTACGCCCGGCGGCGCCGCGTCTACTTCCTCCTCATGGGCGGCTGCATCTTCCTGTTCGTCTCCGCCTGGTCCTTCGTGCGGCTGTTCTCGGTCGAGGCGGCCGTGGCCCTGTGCGTGGTCGCCATGGTCATCCCGCCGGTCGCCGCGATGATCGCGAACCGGCGCGGGCCGGACGACCGCTGGTGGGACGACCCCTCGGGCGACCCGAAGTCCGACGAGTGGTGGGACGAACTGGACGGAAAGCGGCGTCACGAGGATTGAAACCCCGAGACATCAAAACGTAATAAGCATTCGTACAACTGCTCCCCTCAGGGACGGGTCATGGGTACGCACGGGTAACCACCCAGTGCCTCACGTCCTGTGGGGGGACTTCCTTGGAACACGAACAGACCCTTCCTGAGCAGCCGGAAGGGGAGGAGACCGCCGCCCGCCGCCCCCGCGGCCGCAGCCGTACGGTCCTCCTGATCGCCGGCGCCGCCGTACTCGGCGTGCTCGCGGGCACGGTCACCGGCTACGCGATCCAGTACGACCGCGAGCCCACCCCGCTGCCGCCGCTGGCGCAGCAGAAGATCGACGAGCCGAAGCCGCAGGCTCCGAACGAGTCGACGAGCACCCGCGCCCTCAACGCCAACCGCTGGCACAAGACGGACGACGATCTGACGAAGCTGCTGATCGAGGCCCCGGCCGGGGTGGAGGTCCGCTCCTCGGGGACGGTGTCCCCGGACGCGTTCTCGGCGGACTACTACAAGGAGCCGGGCAGCGGCCTTCGCAGCCAGCTCCGGCAGGACGTACGGCGGATCGCCGAGCTGGAGTGGGCGCAGGACGACCGGAACTTCGTCACCGTCCGGCTCTTCCAGTACCGAGACCGCTCCGGTGCCGACTGGTACCAGCACGCCCACGACTACCTGGTGGAGGAGCGGTACGCGGGCAACTCCGGCAAGGACCTGCCCGGCGTGCCCGCCGGCTTCGGCCACCTGTGGGTGGACTCGGGGCAGCGGGAGAAGCCGGGCTACCTCCCGACGAAGTCGGCCCGGGTCCTCGCCCGGCGCGGCGACATCGTCATGGAGATCAGCTACATGAACAACCGCGGCGTCCTCGACGAGAAGGACATCGTCGAGATCGCCAAGCGACAGTGGGAGCGGCTGTGAGCGACCCGCAGGACAGCAAGGACGTGACGGCCGCAGCGACCGGGCCGGCCGAGGCGACCGGGCCGGCCGCAGCGACCGAGGTGACTGCACCCGAGGTGACTGCACCCGAGGCGACTGCCCCCGAGGTAACTGCCCCCGAGGTGACGCAGGCCGCCGCGCCGCGGGCGCGGAGCCGCCGGACCGTGGCGCTGATCGCGGGCGGGCTCGGCATCGCCGTCCTCGCCGGCGGCGCCCTCTGGGCCGCCGGGCGGATCGCCGACGCCGACCGCACCGCGCCGACCCGGTACTGGGTCGCGGCGGGCGCCGATCCCAGGCCCACCGGTACGCCGGAACCGGTCGCGACCGTGCCGCCGAACGAGCTGACGGGCAAGCTGCTGCCGGTCACCGCCGAATTCGAGCTCGGCCCCGACCTCGACGCCGAGGGCAACGACTTCTACGTGTCGGGCGAGCGGGCGCTCCAGGCCGTCAAGGACGCGCGCACCGGGCTCTCCGGCGCCGAGCGGGCGGAACGGGACGCGGCGCTGGCCGGCCTGAAGCTCAAAGGCGTGGCCGGACGCAGCTACCACCGGTCCAGCGAACAGCTGGTGATGGAGATCCAGCTCACCCAGGCCGATCCGCAGGCCCTCGCGAAGCTCTCCGAGTTCAGCAGGAAGATCCTCGAGCTGACCGGCGGCGGCCGCGACGCGCCGAAGATCGAGGGCTTCCCCGACGCCAAGTGTTCGGTGTCGGTCCTCGGCAAGGAGAAGCAGGAGGACCAGAACAAGATCGACACGATCGACTGCGAGGCCCTCCAGGGCGATGTGCTGGTGAGCTTCCGGATGTACGGGCCGAAGCCCCTTTCCGCGAACGACGCCGCAGACCTGTTCAAGCAGCAGCTGAACCACCTGAAGTCCCCCGGGGAGTCCGTGTGACCGAGCAGAACACCGCCGACACCGCCCCCGCGGCGGAGCCCGCCCCGGAGGAGCAGCCCGCCGGCGCCGACACGCTCGTACCGGTCGCCGAGCCGGCGGCACCGGCAGAAGCAGCGGTACCGGCCGCCCCCAAGGACCGCCGCAAGCCGTTCGCCGCACTCCGCTGGACGGCGGCCGCCGTCGTCTTCGCCGCCGTCGGCACAGGTGTTGCGTACGGGATCAGCCGGGCCGAGCGCACCGACCTCCCCGGCCTGTCCACCCAGGACGACGGCCGCTGGGCCTACCCGGTCCTGGCCAAGCCCGCGCTGCCCGCCGGCGCCCCGCTGCCCGCGGGCAAGGACAACAAGGACGAGACGCACTACGCGCCGCTCACCGGTCTGCTGCTGCCGGCGCCCGAGGGCGCCGAGCCGGATGCCGGGCTCAAGGCGGACAAGGGCCAGCTGGTCTCCACCGACGCCTTCCTGGAGGAGTACGCCCCCGACGGCCGGGCGAAGCTGAAGGAGGGCCTGGAGTTCGAGGGGCTGCGCCAGATCGTCGCCCGCGGCTGGACCACCGCCGACGGCACGCGCACGCACGTCTACCTGCTGCGCTTCCACTCCTCGGGCTTCGTGAACGCCTTCCGCGGCTGCGACATCAATACGCAGCTGGCCGGCGCCCCGGCCCTGGAGATGGACACGGCCTGGAGCAAGGTCAAGAGCACGCAGCCCAGCATGGACGGGCAGCCCGTCAGCCACACGCTCAAAAGCGGCGGCACCAGCCTGTACCAGGAGCCCAAGCCCGCGAACGGGGACGAGCAGACCAAGCTCGGATGCCTCCAGGCGGGTGACGTCCAGGCCGTGATCGTCCAGACCCGCAAGGGCGAGGTGGCCACCGTTCCCTTCCACCAGACGGTGGTCCTGCAGAGCCAGCTGCTGGGCTGACCGCCCGCAGGAGGCGGCTGCGGCCTACCTCACGGAGTGCGCCGGTCCCCGGGCCAGTAGGCTTGGGGACCGGCCCCGTACACGCCCACATCACTCCGAGGAGCACCCCGTGCTTGAGGCATTCTTCACCTCCCTGCTGGTTCTGGTCTGCGTCGGCGTGCTCGCCTTCACCGGCCTCGCAGTGAAGAAGCTGTACCAGGGCCAGCGCTGATCTCCGATCGGCCGCCCTCCCGGACCCGGAACCCCTCCCCACAGATCGCCTGAGCAGCCACACATGATCCAGATCCCGTCCGACCTGAACCCGGGCCTCGTCCCCCTCGCCTTCCTCCTCGGCACGTGGGAGGGCGCGGGCGTCTTCGACTTCCCCGGTGAAGAGAAGTGCAACTTCGGCCAGGAAGTCGTCTTCGGCCACGACGGCCGGGACTTCCTGGAGTACACCTCCCACAGCTGGGTCCTCGACGCCGAGGGCAACAAGGTGCGGCCGCTGGAGTCCGAGTCCGGCTACTGGCGCATCGACAAGGACCGCAAGGTCGAGATCGTCATGGTCCGCGACCAGGGCGTCGTCGAGGTCTGGTACGGCGAGCTCGCCGACCAGAAGCCCCAGATCGACCTGGTGACGGACGCCGTCGCCCGCACCGCGGCCTCCGGCCCGTACAGCGGCGGCAAGCGGCTCTACGGCTACGTGAAGAGCGACCTGATGTGGGTCGGCGAGAAGGCCACGCCGGACGTCGAGCTGCGCCCGTACATGTCGGCCCAGCTCAAGAAGGTCGTCACGCCCGAGGAGGTCGCCGAGATGGCGCGCAACCTCCCGGACATGCCGGACGACGGCATCGCCTTCTTCCGCTGACGGCGGTTGTCCACAGACTGTGCAAGAAGGGGACCACGGGCCGGCCCGTGGTCCCCTTCGCGCGCTTACACTGGCCGGGTGGGGACCATCGGAGACACCGACAGTGCTGACTGGAAGACCGACCTGCGGCAGCGCGGATACCGGCTGACCCCGCAGCGCCAGCTCGTCCTGGAAGCGGTCGACACGCTGGAGCACGCGACCCCGGACGAGATCCTCGCGCACGTGCGCAAGACCGCCTCCGGAGTCAACATCTCCACCGTCTACCGGACGCTGGAGCTCCTGGAGGAGCTGAAGCTCGTCTCGCACGCCCACCTGGGGCACGGCGCCCCCACGTACCACCTCGCCGACCGGCACCACCACATCCACCTGGTCTGCCGCGAGTGCACCGACGTGATCGAGGCGGACGTGGACATCGCCGCCGAGTTCACCGCGAAGCTGCGCGCCACCTTCGGCTTCGAGACCGACATGAAGCACTTCGCGATCTTCGGACTCTGCAAGAAGTGCGCCGCGAAGCAGCACGAGGCTCCGGCATAGGAGCGGGCCGGGCCGGGTCGTAGGCTTGGTGGCATGACCAGCAGCCCCTTGCTCCATCTCCCCGGCGCCGTACCGGCCGAAGGCCGCGACGAGGGCGTCGCCGCCCACTACGGAGAGCTCTACGGCGAACAACGCGCGCTCGCGGACGGCCGCGGTTTCGTCGACCTCTCGCACCGCGGAGTCGTCACCGTCACCGGACCGGAGCGGCTGAGCTGGCTGCACCTGCTGCTCACCCAGCACCTCACCGAACTCCCGCCCGGGCAGGCCACCGAGGCGCTGATCCTCTCCGCCAACGGCCACATCGAGCACGCGCTCTACCTGGTCGACGACGGCGAGACCGTGTGGGCGCACGTGGAGCCCGGCACGCAGGAGGCGCTGATCGCCTACCTGGAGTCGATGAAGTTCTTCTACCGCGTCGAAGTCGCCGACCGCACCGCCGACTTCGCCGTCGTACACCTGCCGGCCGGCTCCATCGCCGAGGTCGCCAAGGAGTACGCCGTACGGGAGACCGCGCACGGCCGCGACGTCTTCGTGCCCCGCGCCGAGCTGGAGGCCTTCGCCGCCGCGCACGGCCCCGCCGCCGGGCTCCTCGCGTACGAGGCCCTGCGCGTGGAGGCGCACCGGCCGCGGCTCGGCCTGGAGACCGACCACCGCACCATCCCGCACGAGCTGGGCTGGATCGGCACCGCCGTGCACCTCCAGAAGGGCTGCTACCGCGGCCAGGAGACGGTGGCCCGCGTCCACAACCTCGGCAAGCCCCCGCGCCGCCTGGTCTTCCTTCACCTGGACGGCTCCGAGGTGCTCCTCCCGGCGCACGGCACCCCGATCCGGCTCGCCGCCGACGGGGAGGAGGGCCGCCAGCTGGGCTTCGTGACCACCGCGGTCCGCCACCACGAGCTGGGCCCGATCGCCCTCGCGCTGGTCAAGCGGAACGTGCCGGTCGACGCCCCGCTGCTGGCCGGCAAGACGGCCGCCGCGCAGGAGGTCGTCGTAGCGCCGTAACAGCCCTTAGATGTCGATGACGATGGTGAACGGGCCGTGGTTGGTGAGCGAGACGCGCATGTCCGCGCCGAACCGGCCCGTCTCCACCGTCGCCCCCAGTGCGCGCAGCTGCGCGACGACCTCGTCGACCAGCGGCTCCGCGACCTCGCCGGGCGCCGCCGCGTTCCACGTGGGGCGGCGGCCCTTGCGGGCGTCCCCGTAGAGCGTGAACTGCGAGATCACCAGCAGCGGCGCACCGATGTCGCTGCAGGACTTCTCCGCCTCGAGGATCCGTACGGACCACAGCTTGCGCGCCAGCTGCGCCGCCTTCTCCGGGGTGTCGTCGTGGGTCACCCCCACCAGCACGCACAGCCCCTCGCCGACGATCTCGCCCACGGTCTCACCGGCCACGACGACGCTCGCGCCGTCCACCCTCTGCACCACTGCTCGCATACCACCTGTGTATCAGGCGTGCACCCATCAGGGGCCGATCGGGTGGCGTGGGACTGCACCGGCACCACGGAGAGTGGCACGATGCACGCAGGCGGTGCTTCCCTCCGGTCCCACGGGCCGGGCGAGACCCCATGCACCGGTCGAGGGGACGGACACGTTCACATGAATACTTCTGGTACCTCCGTACCTGCATCACCCGTACCTGCATCACCCGTACCGGCATCAGCCGCGGCCACTCCGGCAGGCGCGGTCAGACCGCCCGCGCAGCGCACGGGCGAGGAGCAGGCGCCGACCACGCCCGCCGCCACGCCCGCCACCGCGCTCGGGCTGCCGGAACTGCGCACGCTGCGCCGCGACGCGCAGCGCGACGAGGCCGATCTGAGCTACGTACGCAGACTCCTCCAGGGCCGGATCGACATCCTGCGCGCCGAACTGGCCCGGCGCAGCGACCCGGAGGCGCCGGTGACCCCGGAGCCGCCGGTGGTCGACCGGCTCTCGGAGATCCTCGCCGACGCGCCCTCCAGCCGCAGCGCCTCCGCCCGGCACGTCACGCTCGGCACCCCGCACAGCGAGGAGTTCCGGCTGCTGGCCGCGGAGATGCTGTCCGACGTGGAGCTGTCGGACCTGGACGCCCGTACCGACGGCGAACTGCACGACGCGATGGGCCGGTTGGTGGGCTACGAGCAGCAGGTCTCGCGGCGCCGCCGGCAGCTGCAGCGCACGGCGGACAACTGCAGCGCGGAGATCACCCGGCGCTACCGGGAGGGCGAGGCGCAGGTGGACGACCTGCTGGTGTAGGCAATCCGCGCGCGGGGAAATTCAGGCGACTCGGCCGGGGGCTGCGATTAGCGTGGGCGGCTATGAGTGCAGACGTCCGGCCGATCGCCGCCTCCGAACTCCCCGACTGGCTCCGAGCCGTGAGCACCGGCTTCCTGCGCCCCGACCGCGCCACCGAGTCCGACCTCGCCCAGCGGGCCAAGTACACGGACCTGGAACGCACGCTGGGCGCCTTCGACTCCGGCACCGGCCGCTGCGTGGCCACCTTGCGCTCCTTCGCCCAGGAGCTGACCGTCCCCGGTGGCAGGGCCGTGCACGCGAGCGCCGTCACCAATGTCGCCGTGCTGCCCACGCACCGCCGGCGCGGCCTGCTGACCCGGATGATGGCCGCCGAGCTGGCGGCCGCGCAGGCCCGCGGCGAAGTCGTGTCGACGCTGATCTCCGCCGAGTACCCGATCTACGGGCGGTACGGCTACGGGTCCGCGGCCTCGATCACCGAGTGGGAGATCGACGTGAGCCGCACCGGGCTCGACCCGCGCTGGTCCGGGCCCGCGGACGGCGGCCGCATCGAGCTGGTGGACGTGGCCGAGGCGCATGCGATCGGTCCCGGGCTGCACGAGCGGCTGCGGGCGGTCTCGCCCGGCACGGTCAGCCGGGACGAGCGATGGTGGCGCCTGGCCTGCGGGCTGGAGGAGATGTCGGTGCGCCCGTACAAGGACAAGTTCCACGCCGTCTACCGGACGGCGGACGGCGAGCCGGCCGGCCTCGTCGTGTACACGTCCGACGACCACTGGACGGACGGGAAGGTCCCGCTCAACACCGTGCAGGTCACGGAGCTGATCGCGGTCACCCCGGACGCGGAGCGCGCCCTGTGGCACTTCCTGTGCTCCATCGACTGGGTGCTGAAGGTCCGCACCGGCTACCGCGCCCCCGACGACCTCGTCCCGCACCTGCTGCCCGACCCGCGCTCGGCCACGATCGTGACCGCCTCGGACTTCCTGTGGGTGCGGGTGATCGACGTCGTACGGGCCCTGAGCGCGCGGACGTACGCCGTGCCCGGGGTCCTCGTACTCGAGGTGACGGACGCGGCGGGGCCGGCCGCCGGCCGCTACCGGCTCGACGCGGGCACGGGAGAGTGCACGGTCACCGAGGAGCCGGCGGACCTGCGCCTCGACGTGTCGGAGCTGGGCTCGCTGTACCTCGGTGACGAGTCGGCGGTGCGCCTCGGGGCGCTGGGGCGGATCGCGGAGCAGCGGCCGGGGGCTCTGGCGCTCGCGGACGCGGTGTTCCGCACGGCCCGCCGCCCGTGGTGCCCGACGATGTTCTGATCCCCCGGGCGCGAGACGGCACCACACGGCATGGCACTGTTGATGCACGACCGAGAAGTGAGCTGAACTACGTGGCTTCGATTGTGGAAACCCTGCGCGCGGCGGGATGCGTCTTCGCGGAGGAGGAGGCGGAGCTGCTGACGGCTGCCGCCGAGGACGGCGGCCAGCTGGCGGAGCTGGTGGCCCGCCGGGCCGGCGGCGAACCCCTGGAACACGTCGTCGGCTGGGCGCAGTTCTGCGGACTGCGCATGCGCGTGGGCGAGGGGGCGTTCGTACCGCGCCGGCGCACCGAGTTCCTGGTGCAGGAGGCCGTGGCCCTGGCCCGGCCGGACGCGGTGGTGCTCGACCTGTGCTGCGGGGTCGGCGCGCTGGGCGCGGCGGTGGCGGCGCAGCTGGGCTCCGGGGCGGAACTGCACGTGGCGGACATCGACCCGGCGGCGCTCGCGTACGCGCGGCTCAACGTGGCCCCGTACGGCGGGCGGGTCCACGAGGGCGACCTGTACGCCGCGCTCCCCGATTCGCTGCGCGGCCGGGTGGACCTGCTGGTGGTCAACGCCCCGTACGTGCCGACGGAGGAGATCGGGCTGCTCCCCTCGGAGGCCCGCGACCACGAGCCCCTGACCTCCCTGGACGGCGGCGCGGACGGCCTGGACATCCACCGCCGGGTCGCGGCGGGGGCCCTGCCCTGGCTGGCGCCGGGCGGCCGGCTGCTGATCGAGACGAGCGCCCGCCAGTCCCCGCAGACGGCCTCGGCCCTGTCGGCGGCGGGCCTGGCGGTCCGCGCGACCACCTCGGAGGAGCTGTACGCCACGGTGGTGATCGGCACCCGCGCGGCCTAGCCGGAGGACCCGGGGGCGGGGTCTCCCCCGGGCGGGGGAGGCGGCCGGGCGGGGACCGTTCACGGGGGTGATGCGGGGGTGCGGGGCGGTCGGGACGATGGTCTGCATGGCGCACACGCAGCAGCTCCGCCCCGCCGCTCCGGCCGCGCCCCGCTGGGCGGTCCGGGCCGCGCACGTCACCGCGCTCCTCGCCCTGCCGGCGGGCATCTGGCGCCTCCTGCTGGGCGCCGGCTTCCTCGCCGGGTACACCGAGGCCGGGTACGTGGCCGCGGGCCTGCCCGGCTGGGGCCGGGTGTACGTGATCGGCCTCAGCGTGGCCACCGAGCTGCTGGCGATGCTCACGCTCGGCCTGGTCCGGCCGTGGGGCGAGGTGCTCCCGTCCTGGGTCCCGCTGCTCGGCGGCCGCGGGATCCCGCAGCGGCCCGTCACGGTGGTGGCGGGCGCCGGAGCCGTGGGGCTGATCTGCCTGTGGACCCCGTTCGTCCTGTGGTGGAACCTCCCGCACCCGGACATGACGGCCGCGGGCGCCACGGTCGCGGGCTTCCTCTACCTCCCCCTCGTCGCCTGGGGTCCCCTTCTGGCGGCGGTCACGGTCTCCCGCCACCGCCGCCTTAGGCTGGCAGGGTGAACCTCGAGGACCTCGTACGGCTGCGCAGGGCACGGGACGCGATGGACCGGGATTACGCGCAGCCGCTCGACGTCCCGGTGCTGGCGCGCGTCGCCCTCATGTCGCCGGGGCACTTCTCCCGCAGCTTCCGGGCCGCCTTCGGGGAGAGCCCGTACAGCTACCTGATGACCCGGCGCGTCGAGCGGGCCAAGGCGCTGCTGCGGCGGGGCGACCTCAGCGTGACGGAGGTCTGCTTCGCGGTCGGCTGTACCTCGCTGGGGTCGTTCAGCTCCCGTTTCACCGAGCTGGTCGGCGAGACCCCGAGCGCCTACCGGGCCCGCCGCCACGACCCCGGCGCGGCCATCCCGGCATGCATCGCCAAGATCCACACCCGGCCGGTCAGAAACGGACCCGGCGGACCGGCCGCGGGCGGAGAAGCGGAAACCGGCGCCCGCCCGTAGCGTCGATGGCATGGAGATCAAGCTGTCCCAGTGCTTCATCGCCGTCGACGACCACGACAGGGCGCTCGCCTTCTACCGCGACGCCCTCGGCATGGAGGTCCGCAACGACGTGGCGTTCGAGGGGATGCGCTGGGTGACCATCGGCTCACCCGCACAGCCGGACGTGGAGATCGTCCTCGAACCGCCGGCCGCGAACCCGAACGCCTCGCCGGCCGACAAGCAGGCGATGGCCGAGCTGCTGGCCAAGGGCATGCTGCGCGGCGTGATCTTCTCCACCGACGACGTCGATGCCGCCTTCGAGCGGATCCGGGCCGCCGGCGGCGAAGTGCTCCAAGAGCCGATCGACCAGCCGTACGGGGTCCGCGACTGCGCCTTCCGCGACCCGGCCGGCAACATGCTGCGCTTCAACCAGCCGCGTGCCGGTGGGTGATTTTGCAAGCATGCGCTTGCAATAGTTAGCAGAGTCCGGCAGGATCGAGGCATGGCATCGCTCAACGTCGGAAATCTCGGCGAGTACCTCCGTGAGCAGCGGCGGCAGGCTCAGCTCTCGCTGCGGCAGCTGGCCGACGCGGCGGGGGTGTCGAATCCGTACCTGAGCCAGATCGAGCGCGGGCTGCGCAAGCCGAGCGCGGACATCCTGCAGCAGCTCGCCAAGGCGCTGCGGATCTCCGCGGAGACGCTGTACGTCCAGGCCGGGATCCTCGACGAGCGGGATCGCGACGAGGTGGAGACGCGGGCCGCGATACTCGGCGACCCGTCCATCAACGAGCGGCAGAAGCAGGTGCTGCTCCAGATCTACGACTCGTTCCGCAAGGAGAACGCGACCGAGGCCGACCTGGCCGGCGCGGACGACGACACCGACATGCACCCTACGAACTGAACTGTTGATCCGGGAGGACCAGCCACATGGCCATCGCCGATGACCTGAAGAAGACCCTCACCGACCCGACTCCGCTCTACTTCGCCGCCGGCACCGCCGATCTCGCGGTGCAGCAGGCGAAGAAGGTGCCCGGGCTCATCGAGCAGCTGCGCGCCGAGGCACCCGCACGCATCGAGGCCGTGAAGAACACCGACCCGAAGATCGTGCAGGAGAAGGCCAGGGAGGCGCAGGAGGCGGTCACCGCCAAGTTCGCCGAGGTGCTGACCGCGATCGACCCGAAGAAGCTCGGGGAGACCGCGCAGGACCTGGCGCTGCGCGGGGTCGGCGTGGCCGCCGAGTACGCCGTGCGTGCCAAGGAGACCTACGACAAGGTCGCCGAGCATGGCGAGCAGGCCGTACGGACCTGGCGGGGCGAGGTCTCCGAGGAGATCGTCGACATCGCGGTCGCCGTGGAGCCGAAGCAGGAGCCGGCGGAAGCGCCCGCCGCCGACGCCTCGGCCGGGGCCGCGGGCTCCGACGAGGAGAAGCCCGCCGCCCGCAAGGCCGCGGTACGCAGGAACAACACGAAGAAGGCCGCCGCAATGGCGGGCGACGAGAGCTGAATCGCGGACCGGAAACGGTTTCCGTGACGGCGGGCCGGGCACCAGCGGGGTGTCCGGCCCGTTGTTGTCTGCGAGGGCCGCTCTGCCGGTAGCGTGGAGGCAGGCGGCATCCGGCGTGCGAAGCGTGAGAAGCGTGAGAAGGCGGTCGAGGCGATGTTGATGAACGGGTTCGATAACGGAGTGCTCCCGTTGCTCGGGTTCGCCATGCTGGCACTCGCTGTCGTGGCCTTCGTCCTCGCGCTGCTGGCGCGGGAGGACGCGTACCGCGCCGCCGACAAGCAGACCAAGACGTTCTGGCTGGTCATCCTCGGGGTCACCGTGGTGGTGGACTTCTTCCTGGGGATGCTGTTCCTGGAGATCGCCGGCCTCGTGGCCACCATCGTGTTCTTCGTCGACGTACGCCCGGCCCTCAAGCAGGTCTCGGGCGGCGGCGGTGGCGGCCGGCGCAAGGGCGGCAGCAGCAGCGACGGCCCGTACGGCCCGTACAACGGCGGGCGCTGAGCCCCCCCGGATGACCCTCGGCTTGGGCTAACCCTCCGCGCGGGAGAGCAGGACCACCGCCACGTCGTCGGTGAGCTCGCCGCCGTTGAGGCGCCGGGCCTCGGTGACGGAGGCCTCCAGCAGCCCCTCGCCGCTCAGGCCGTCGCCGAGGTGCCGGTTGATCATCTCGACCATGCCGTCCTGCCCGAGCCGCTCCTTGCCCTCGCCGATACGGCCCTCGATCAGGCCGTCGGTGTAGAGCATCAGGCTCCAGGTGCCGCCCAGCTCGACCTGGCGGCGGGGCCAGCGGGCCTTGGGCAGCAGGCCGAGCGCCGGCCCGCTGTTCTCGTACGGGAGCAGCTGCGCGCGGCGGCCCGGCCGGGATATCAGCGGCGCCGGATGGCCGGCCAGGCACAGGCCCGCGCGGCGGCCGTCGGGGGAGATGTCCACCGTGCACAGGGTCGCGAAGATCTCCTCGCAGGGGCGCTCCACCTCCAGGACCTCCTGGAGGGTGGCCAGCAGGTCGTCCCCGCACAGGCCGGCCAGGGTCAGGGCGCGCCAGGCGATGCGGAGCTCGACGCCGAGGGCGGCCTCGTCGGGGCCGTGGCCGCAGACGTCGCCGATCATCGCGTGGACGGTGCCGTCGGGGGTGCGGACCGTGTCGTAGAAGTCCCCGCCGAGGAGGGCGCGGCTGCGGCCGGGGCGGTAGCGGGCGGCGAAGCGGAGGTCCGACCCCTCGAGGAGGGGGTTGGGGAGCAGGCCGCGCTCGAGGCGGGCGTTCTCCTGGGCCCGAAGTTTCGATTCTGCGAGCTTGTACTGGGCGATGTCCGCCCGCTTTCTCTCCACGGCGTAGCGGATCGCCCGGCTGAGGAGGCGGCCGTCCAGCTCGTCCCGGAAGAGGAAGTCCTGCGCGCCGACCCGGACGGCCTCGGCGGCGCGCTCGGCGTCGGCCTCGGCGGTGAGCACGAGGACGGCGTGGCGGGGCGCGATCCGGAGCACCTCGCGGAGGGTGTCCAGCTGGTCGACGACCGCGGTACGCGAGCCGCCGCCGGCGGTGGACCCCGGTCCGGAGAGGGAGAGGTCCAGCAGGATGCAGTGCACGTCCTGGGTGAGCAGGCGCGCGGCCTCGGTGAGGTTGCGGGCGGTGCGGAGCCGGATGCGGTGCCGGTCGGCGTCGAGGATCTCGGGCACGGTGAGCCCGCCTGCGGGGTCGTCCTCGATCACCAGCAGGGTCAGGGACGCCTGGGGTGCGGTGGCGTGCGGGGCTGCGGGCAGCTGAGCGGCCTGGGCGCTCTCCGTGGCGGGGGTCTCCCTCTGCCGCGGTACGGGTACGGCCATCGTCTCCGGTTCCTTCCCTCCCCCCGAGGGTGCGTCCGGCAGACCCTAGCGGTCGGTGGCCGCAGAACGGAATGGTGTTCCGGGACAAGGCCGCCGTCATATGCCGTTATCGCGGGGGAATGCGCCTCACTGACAGACCACTGAATGACCAACGTCACGACGGAGGCCGTAGCCGTCCCGCCTAGCGAGACGTCCGGAACCCCCCGCGGGTTCCCTCCGCCACGGCCTTTCCCACTCCGCGTCGCGCATCCCTCACGGCCGGTGGCCGCAGCCCGCCGGCTGCGGTCATGCGTCCGGGCGGACCACTGCCTTGATCGGCATCGAGCCCGCGCCCGTCAGGGTGACGTTGCGGCCCGGGCGGGGGGCGTGGACGATCGCACCGTCGCCCACGTACATCCCGACATGGCTGGCGTCGTCGAAGTAGATGATCAGGTCACCCGGCCGCATGTCCTTGATCGCGACCTTCGGCAGCAGCCGCAGCTGCTCCTGCGAGGTGCGCGGGATGCCCTTGCCCGCCGCCCGCCAGGCCTGCGAGGTGAGGCCGGAGCAGTCGAACGAGTCCGGGCCCTCGGCGCCCCACACGTACGGCTTGCCCATCTGCGCCGTGGCGTACTGGATCGCCTTCTTCCCCGACTCCGACGCCGAGCTGTTGATCTCCTTCAGCACGCCCGTCGACAGCCATGCCGACTGCGCCTTGTACTGCGCCTCCTGCTCGAGCTGGATCAGCCGGGCCTTCTCCTCGGCCTGCAGCTTGCTCTCCAGCGCCTCCGCCGCCTTGATCTTCTGCTCGATCTGCTTCTTCGAGGTCTCCTGCTTGATCCGGTTGGCTTCGAGCTTCTCCCACTGCGCGCTCGCGTCCTTCGCGTACTGCTGCAAGTCGCTCTGCGTGCGGTTCATTTCGGACATCAGGTCCGTGGCGGCCTTCTCGCCCCGGCGGATCCGGTCCGCCCCGTCGAGGAACTGGCTCGGGCTGCTGCTCAGCGCCAGCTGCGCGCCGGCCGGCATCCCGCCCGAGCGGTACTGGGCGCGCGCGGCGGCCCCCGCGCGGTTCTTGAGGGCCGTGATCCGGTCCTGCCCCGCCACCACCTGCTTAGCGATCTCGACGATCTTGGCGGACTGGGCCTTGGCCTCGCCCTCGGCGAGGTTGTACGCGTCCGTCGCCGTGCCCGCCCGGCGGTACAGCTCGTCGATCTCCTTGCGCACCTGCTCAAGGGACTTGGCGCCCGGCTCCGGCAGTGGCGCCGCCTGCGCCACACCGCTCATGCCCGCCACGGCGAGCAGCGCCGTCGCACACAGCAGCGTGAGAGCGGACGCACCGCTGCGCCGCCTACGCTCCACGGTCCCCATGGTCCCCCCAAGGTGCCCCGAGTCCGACCCGACGCCGGATCCGCACCGGATCCGGCATCACATCTGACTATTCGTCAGTAACTTTGCGCTGCCTTCGGGATGGTGCCACGAGTCGGTGAATTCCAACACCCTCACAGGTGTCATCCCGATCTTCCCCAGTCCCCCACACGCATCCCGACGGCTCAACGGGCCACCCCGGCAACCGGTTCCCCGCACCGGCCACATTCACCCCGCCGGGCGCAACGCCTCCCAACGCACCGTCAGTTCCCCCTGCCGCCACCGCCCCGGCCCGTCCGCCAGCGGCCAGTCCGCGGCCAGGGCCCGCGCCGTCCGGATCCAGCGCTGACGCGCCCCGTACGAGGCGTACGGGGCCGCCGCCGCCCACGCCCGGTCGAAGTCGCGCAGGAACGCATGCACCGGCTCGCCCGGCACGTTGCGGTGGATGAGCGCCTTCGGCAGCCGCTCCGCCAGGTCCGAAGGGCGCTCGAGGGAACCCAGCCGGGTCGCGAACGTCACCGTGCGCGCCCCCTCGGGCCCCAGCGCAACCCACACATGACGCCGCCCGATCTCGTCACAGGTCCCCTCGACGAGCAGCCCGTCCGGGGCCAGGCGCGCGCACAGCCGCTCCCACACCGCCGCCACCTGCTCCTCGTCGTACTGGCGCAGTACGTTCGCCGCACGGATCAGCGCCGGCCGGGCCCCGCCCTCCAGCGGCACCTCGAAGCCGCCGTGCCGGAAGCTGAGCCCCTCGCGCTCGTACGGCTTCGCCGCCGCGACCCGCGCCGGCTCGATCTCGATGCCGACCACCCGCACCCGCGGCGCCGCCTCCCGCAGCCGGGCCAGCAGCTCCACCGCCGTCCACGGCGCGGCCCCGTAGCCGAGGTCCACCGCGACCGGCGCCTGCGAGCGCCGCAGCACCGCCCCGTGCGTGGCCGCGATCCAGCGGTCCATCCGGCGCAGCCGGTTCGGGTTCGTCGTCCCGCGGGTCACCGTGCCCACAGGGCGGCGCGGGGGCGGGGCGGAGCGGGAGGACATGCGCCGAGCGTAAGCGGAGGGCCCCCGCCGGATGAAAAGAGGGCAGACCGCGCGGCAAACACCGAGGAAAAAACACCGGCTCCCGGAATGCGGGACACGGCCGTCCGGGTTGCACTCCTTGGAGGGCGCCCCGCGCGCTCCGTCAGCCGTGCCCTGCCCCTGCCCGTACCGTCCAGCACGCCGCCGTCCGAGCGAGAGGAACTGCTCTCTTGAGCCAGTACGTGTCCCGCCTCGGCGGCAGCCTCAGCGGCCGGATCGCCGCCGCCCGCGGCACCCGCCACGACCCGCCCCGCCTGCGCCTGCCGGCCGTCGGCCACCACCGCAAGCCGCGCCGCGTCGCCATGCTCAGCGTGCACACCTCACCGCTGCACCAGCCCGGCACCGGCGACGCCGGCGGTATGAACGTGTACATCGTGGAGCTGGCCAAGCGCCTCGCCGCGATCAACATCGAGGTCGAGATCTTCACCCGCGCCACCGAGGGCGGCCTCCCGTCCGCGGTCGAGCTGGCCCCCGGGGTCCTCGTACGGCACGTGGACGCGGGCCCGTACGAAGGCCTCGCCAAGGAGGAGCTCCCGGCCCAGCTGTGCGCCTTCACCCACGGCGTCATGCAGGCCTGGGCCGGCCACCGGCCCGGCTACTACGACCTCGTCCACTCCCATTACTGGCTCTCCGGCCACGTGGGCTGGCTCGCCGCCGAGCGCTGGGGCGTCCCCCTCGTCCACGCCATGCACACCATGGCCAAGGTCAAGAACGCCGCACTGGCCGAGGGCGACACGCCCGAACCCGCCGCCCGCGTCATCGGCGAGACCCAGATCGTGGCCGCCGCCGACCGGCTCATCGCGAACACCACCGAAGAGGCCGACGAGCTGGTCCGGCACTACGACGCCGACCCCGGCAAGGTCGCCGTCGTCCACCCCGGCGTGAACCTCGACCGCTTCACCGTCGCCGACGGCCGGGCCGCCGCCCGCGCCCGCCTCGGCCTGCCGCAGGACGCCGTCATCCCGCTCTTCGCCGGCCGGATCCAGCCGCTCAAGGCCCCCGACATCCTGCTGCGCGCGGTCGCCGAGCTCGTCGACCGGGACCCCTCGCTGCGCCGCCACCTCTTCGTCCCCGTCGTCGGCGGCCCCAGCGGCAGCGGCCTGGCCAAGCCGGAGGGGCTGCAGAAGCTCGCGGCGAAGCTCGGCATCGCCGACCTCGTCCACTTCCACCCGCCGGTCCGCCAGGACGCGCTCGCCGACTGGTTCCGGGCGGCGTCCGTGCTGGTCATGCCCTCGTACAGCGAGTCCTTCGGGCTCGTCGCGATCGAGGCCCAGGCCACCGGCACGCCGGTGCTGGCCGCCGAGGTCGGCGGGCTGCCGGTCGCCGTCAACGACGGGGTGACGGGGATCCTCGTACCCGGGCACGACCCGGTGGACTACGCACGGGAGCTGCGGCGCTTCGTGGACGACCCGGGGCTCGCGGGCCGGATGGGCGCCGAGGCCGCGCGGCACGCGCAGTTCTTCGGCTGGGACACGGCGGCGAGCGGCACGGCCGACGTCTACACCGCAGCCATGCATGATCACCGCCGTCGCGTACGCTCCCACCATGGCTGACGCTGACACCGCCGACACCACCGCGATCATCGAGAGCACCCTCGCCGAGGCCGGACTCGCCTGGGAGAGCCCGGAGCCGGGCTCGTACGTGGTCCAGCTCCCCGGCACCCGCAAACTGAGCACCACCTGCTCGGTCCGGGTCGGCCGGCACTCCCTCTCGGTGAACGCCTTCGTCATCAGGCACCCCGACGAGAACGAGGCGGGCGTCCACCGCTGGCTGCTGGAGCGCAACCTCAAGCTGTACGGGATGGCCTACGCGGTCGACGCCCTCGGCGACGTCTACCTGACGGCCCGGCTCCCGCTGTCCGTGGTCACCCCGGAGGACCTGGACCGGCTGCTCGGCACGGTCCTGGAGGCGGCGGACGGAGCCTTCAACACCCTGCTGGAGCTGGGCTTCGCGAGCGCGATCCGCCGCGAGTACGAATGGCGCGTCTCGCGCGGCGAGCCGACGTACAACCTGGACGCCTTCAAGCACCTGACACAGCCGTCGTCCTGAGCGCAGCGCGCCCCGCCGTACGAAGCCTCCGCGCGCGCGCAGGCCTCGTACGGCAGGGCAGCACCCGCTCTAGGCCTCGACGGCTGCTGGGGCCGGGGCCGCAGCCGATGCCGAGACCACAGACCCGGGCTCGTTCTCGCCCAGGTTCCGCATCAGCAGCCAGTAGCCCAGCGCCGCCACCGTGCCCAGCAGCGCCACGGACGCCCAGAGCCAGCCCGCGCCCCACTGGTCGATCAGGAACCCGGCCATCAGCGGAGCCAGCAGCGAGGCCACCGCCCAGGACATCGTGTACATGCCCTGGTAGCGGCCGCGCCCGTGCAGCGGGGAGAGCCGGGCGACCAGGCCCATCTGGGTCGGGGAGTTGATGATCTCGGCCAGCGTCCACACGCAGACGGTCAGTCCCAGGCTCCACACCGACCCGGCGAAGGCCGTCAGCCCGAACCCGTACCCGGCCAGCAGCGCCGAGACCACCAGCAGTTTCTGCGGGTCGCCCTGCTCGATGAACCGGGTGACCGGGATCTGCAGCAGCACGATCAGCACCCCGTTGGCGGCGATGACCAGCCCGTAGTCACCGGCGGAGAAGCCGCCCGTGCCCATGGCCAGCGGCAGTCCGAACGACCCCTGCATGAAGATCAGCGAGATCAGGAACGACAGGCCGACCACGCCCATGAAGCGCCCGTCCCGCAGTACGGTCCCGAGCCCGATCTCCGGTTCGGCGGCGGCCTTCTGCGCGGCGGTCCGCTCCGGCCGCGACTCCGGCAGCTTCACGTACACCAGCACCGCGCAGACCAGCGTCAGCGCCGCCTCGCCGAGGAACCCGGCGAGGTAGCTGTACTCGGCGACGAAGCCCGCCGCCGTCGCCGAGACGGCGAAGCCGAGGTTGATCGCCCAGTAGTTCAGCGCGAAGGCCCGGACCTGGTCCTCCGGCCGGACGATGTCCGCCATCATCGCCTGCACCGCCGGGCGCGAGGCGTTCGAGGTCATGCCGACCAGCAGCGCCACCGCCGCGATGGCCGCCGGGTGCTCCATGAAGCCGAGCAGCGCCACCGAGAACGCCGTCGAGGCCTGAGCCGCCATCAGCGTCGGGCGCCGGCCCAGCCGGTCGGTCATCACGCCCGCGACGAGCGAGGAGATCACCCCGCCGAGCCCGTGCAACGCCACCACGAGTCCCGCGAAGGAGGCCGAATAGCCCCGGTCCACGGTCAGGTACAAGGTGATGAACGTGGCGACGAAGGCCCCGAGCCGGTTGACCAGCGTGCTGGTCCACAGCCACCAGAACTCCCGCGGCAGCCCCGACACGCTCTCGCGCGCCGCCCGTCTGAGACTGGCAACGGACATACGGAATCCCCCCGGCGATGTAAGTGGCTCTCCTGATCACCGCACCCTACGGGTGGAGGGTCTGCGAAGGCCATCGGATTGACGCGCACCGTCAATCCACGGCCGTGGACACCGCGCGCGAGCGCCCCCGCGCGTCCATTAGGCTCGTACGCATGGCCGACGCACCGTACAAGCTGATCCTCCTCCGCCACGGCGAGAGCGAGTGGAACGCGAAGAACCTGTTCACCGGCTGGGTGGACGTCAATCTCAACGAGAAGGGCGAGAAGGAGGCGGTCCGCGGCGGTGAGCTGCTCAAGGACGCCGGCCTGCTCCCCGACGTGGTCCACACGTCCCTCCAGAAGCGCGCGATCCGCACCGCGCAGCTCGCCCTGGAGTCCGCCGACCGCCACTGGATCCCGGTCCACCGCTCGTGGCGCCTGAACGAGCGCCACTACGGTGCGCTCCAGGGCAAGGACAAGGCCCAGACCCTCGCCGAGTTCGGCGAGGAGCAGTTCATGCTGTGGCGTCGCTCGTACGACACCCCGCCGCCAGCCCTCGAGGACGGTACGGAGTTCTCACAGTCCGAGGACCCGCGCTACGCGACCATCCCCCCGGAGCTGCGCCCGCGCACCGAGTGCCTCAAGGACGTCGTCGTCCGCATGCTGCCGTACTGGTACGACGGCATCGTCCCGGACCTCCTCGCGGGCCGCACGGTCCTCGTGGCCGCGCACGGCAACTCCCTGCGCGCGCTGGTCAAGCACCTGGACGGCATCTCCGACGCCGACATCGCAGGCCTGAACATCCCGACCGGCATCCCGCTCGCCTACGAGCT
Source organism: Streptomyces sp. NBC_00354 (assembly GCF_036106915.1). NCBI lineage: Bacteria > Bacillati > Actinomycetota > Actinomycetes > Kitasatosporales > Streptomycetaceae > Streptomyces > Streptomyces sp. NBC_00354. The sequence continues at coordinate 4,720,678 of NZ_CP107983.1, forward strand.
GGACGCCGAGTTCAAGCCCCTCAACCCGGGCGGCACCTACCTCGACCCGGCCGCCGCCGCGGCCGCCATCGAGGCCGTCAAGAACCAGGGCAAGAAGAAGTAAGAAAAACGATCAAGCCCCTGGCCTGCACTTTCAGTGCAGGCCAGGGGCTTTCGTCTGCTACCGGTTGTCGTAGTAGCCGAAGACGTCGACGACCAGGTCGGCGCGGTCCCAGCCCTGGTTCCAGAAGTCGACGATGCCGTTGTCACCGGCGCTCGCCTGCACCAGGTTGGCGGCGGTCCTGCCCGCCGTCCAGTTCAGGGTGGAGGACACCGGACGCTCCGGGGTGACGGCGGTCCTGTCGGCGTAGTTGCCGGTGGAGTTGGGGTCCGGTGCGACCGACAGGAAGCCCGCGCCGCGCGTGTTGGTGACCGTGGTGTTCAGCACCCAGGCCTCCTGGTTCAGGGAGAAGGCCTGCCAGAGGTACCCGCGCGTGGGCCACGGCCCCTTGGACCAGTAGGTCTCGCGCGTGTCGATCTGCCGGTGGGGCGTGACCGGCACGTAGGCACAGGCGCCCGCGGTGCTGTACGTGCCGACCAGCTCCACGATGACGTCGGACGGGGCCCAGGAGCCGTTGCGGACGGTGATCTCGCCGTCCTTGCCGACCGGCACGATCACCGAGTTGGCGACCGTCTGCCCGGCGGTGAAGTTCACGTTGGACGTGGTCGGCGCCGCCTGCCCGGCCGGGTGGACGGTCAGGTGACCGGCCTCCTGCGGGTTGGTGACCGTCACGTTCAGCGCGACGGCGGTGGCGCCCGGTTCGGCCACCTTGACGGTGAAGGACCCCTGGCCGGCGACCGGACCGCGCTGCGTGCCGGTCCCGTAGCGGGTGTCGACGACCCGGGCCGGCGCCTGCGGGGCGTACCCGCCGGCTTCCTGCTGGACGAAGTAGCCGGTGACGTCCGCGATCAGATCGACCGGCTCCCAGCCGCCGTTGTACAGCTCGACGTAGCCGTCCTCGCCGACCTGCGCGATCACCAGGTTCGGGACGGTCTGACCGGCCTCGAAGTTGATGTTCGATGCGATCGGCCGCGTGTTGCCGGAGGCGAAGACGCTGACGTGCCCGCCGCTGGTGGTGTTGGTGGCGGTCACGTTGAGGGCGACGGCGGTGACCCCGGTGGGGATGCTGCCGTTCCCCGCGACCTTCAGGCGGGTCGAGGAGTACCCCTTGACCTTGCCCGTGACGGCGCCCGTGCCGCTGCGGGTGTCCAGCAGGCGGGTGGGACCGTACGGGGTGAACTCCGAGCCCGCCGTCTTGACCCGGACCTCCTTGGTGTCGCGCGTCCCGAGTGCCGGATCGACGACAGTGGCCTTGATCGTGTACTCGCCGAGCTCCTTGTAGACGTGGTTGGTCCGCGTCTCCCAGGCGCCGGAGGCCGTCACCGTGTCCGTGGTCCCGTCACCCCAGTCGATGGTGGTGTCCAGCGGCGGGGCAGCCCTGTTGAGCGAGGTCGTCAGCTCGAAGCCGTGCGCCGACGACATACGGGCGCTCAGGAAGAGAATCAGCTGCGCGCTGCCGGTGGCGGCGCTGGTGAAGGTCCCGAACCCTGCCGCGACGCCCGCTGCCGGGCCGGCGGCAGGTGCTCCCGCCGCCTGCGCGGCGGGCTTGACCGGATCAGCGGCCTGAGCCGCGCCGGGTATGAAACCGATGCTTGCCGCCACGATGGCGGCAGCGGACATTACGAGTCGGCGATTGCGCACCGAACCCCCCGTTTTTCAGCTTTTGAACGCGCTCAGAGTGAGCTCGCGCACAGCCTACATAGCCCGCTGCGTCACGCCGGCGCAGCGGAATGCCGGGCACGCGAAGGGCCCCGGCCGGCGGATGCGGTCGGGGCCCTTCACGTACGGGATGCCGGGCGGGCGGGGTCAGCCGCCGCACTGGCAGGGCGCGCCGGACTGGCAGCCGCAGCCGCAGCCCGAGCCGCAGCCGCAGGCCGCGAGCAGCGGGAGCCGCAGGGGTTCGGGCCGGGGCTGCTGCTCGTGGTCCGGGGTGATGGGGACGGGGGAATCGGGCATGGATCCTCCTCGCAGGCGGAGTGCGTGGCGTCTTCTGCTTTCCGTGCCTCTTGCTGCCTTCGCCCTCATTCATGCCCAGCCGCACCGGCGCGTCAACGGCGCACAGGGGCAGAACGGCTCAGACGCCGTCGACCTGCGTCGGAGCCTGCAGCTCGTCCGCGTGCTCGCCCGTCACCAGGTAGACCACGCGCTTGGCCACCGACACCGCGTGGTCCGCGAAGCGCTCGTAGTAGCGGCCCAGCAGGGTCACGTCCACCGCGGTCTCGATGCCGTGCTTCCAGCGGTCGTCCATCAGGTGCTGGAACAGCGTGCGGTGCAGCTGGTCCATCTCGTCGTCGTCCTGCTCCAGCTGGAGCGCCAGGTCGACGTCCTTCGTGATGATGACCTCGGCCGCCTTCGCCATCAGGCGCTGAGCCAGCTGCCCCATCTCCAGCATGGTCGCGTGCAGGTCGCGCGGCACCGCCGTGTCGGGGAAGCGCAGCCGGGCCAGCTTCGCCACGTGCTGGGCCAGGTCGCCCGAGCGCTCCAGGTCGGCGGACATGCGCAGCGAGGTCACCACGATGCGCAGGTCGGTGGCGACGGGCTGCTGGCGCGCGAGCAGCGCGATCGCACGGGCCTCCAGGTCGTGCTGGAGGTCGTCGACCTTCTGGTCGGCGGCGATGACACTCTCGGCGAGCTTCAGATCGGCGTCGAGCATGGACGTCGTGGCCCGCCCGATCGCGGAACCGACGAGCCGTGCCATCTCGACCAGGCCTTCTCCGATCGAGTCCAGTTCCTCGTGGTACGCGTCACGCATGGGTTGTCCCTCTCTTGCCTACTGCCTCTGCTGCCCGTGGGCCGGGCCGGGGCGGCCTTCAAGCCCCACGTTGACACGGTGGGCCGCAAACGCGTCCGACTCCGGCATCACAAGTGAATCAACCCCGTCGCCACGGTGAACTCTGGGCGACGACTGTTCGAGGTGCCCCCCGAACGGCTGTGGAAGTGCCGTCGTGCCTGCTTAACCTGGATGCATGGACGTGAACGCGGCGGTCGCCGCAGCTGCAGCGATCGCCGGTCTTTGCACCGGTGTGATCGCGATGCTGGCGTTCCGCTGGAGCGAGCGCGACCAAGCCCGCCCCACCCGGAGCTCCATGCGCCCCGACATCAACGCGGTGCTCCCGCCCGGCGTGGACACCGTCCTCTCCGTGCTCCGCTCCTCCGCCGTCGTACTCGACGAGGGGGACGCCGTCGTCAAGGCCTCGTCCGCCGCCTACGCCCTCGGGCTCGTACGCGGCGGCAAACTGGCCGTCGAGCCCATGCTCCACATGGCCCGCGACACCCGCCGCGACGGGGAGATACGCCAGGTCGAGCTCGACCTGCCCCGGCGCGGCACCGGCCGCGGCGAGGCCCTCGCGGTCTCGGCGCGCGTCGCCCCCCTCGGCTCCCGGCTCGTCCTGCTCCTGGTCGAGGACCTCACCGAGGCCCGCCGCATCGAGGCCGTACGGCGCGACTTCGTCGCGAACGTGTCGCACGAGCTGAAGACGCCGGTCGGGGCCATCTCCCTGCTGTCCGAGGCCGTCATGGACGCCTCGGACGACCCCGAGGCGGTCAGCCGCTTCGCCGGCCGCATGCAGATCGAGGCCACCCGCCTGATCAACCTCGTGCAGGAGCTCATCGACCTCTCCCGGGTACAGAACGACGACCCGCTCGAGGACGCGGAGCCCGTACGAGTGGACACCCTGGTGGCCGAGGCCATCGACCGCTGCCGCCACACGGCGTCCTCCAAGCAGATCACCATGGCCTCGGGCGGCACCGCCGACCTGCGCGTCTGGGGCCACCGCGGCCAGCTCGCGGCAGCCCTCGGGAACCTGGTCGAGAACGCCGTCAACTACAGCCCCGCCCGCACCCGGGTCGGCATAGCCGGACGCAGGGTCGCGGCACCTGGGGGAGACTTGATCGAGATCGCCGTGACCGACCAGGGCATCGGCATCCCGGAAAAGGACCGCGAGCGCATCTTCGAGCGCTTCTACCGCGTGGACCCGGCCCGCTCCCGCGCCACGGGAGGAACCGGCCTCGGCCTTGCGATCGTGAAACACGTAGCGGCCTCGCACGGCGGGGAGGTGTCCGTATGGAGCTCGGAGGGTCAGGGCTCCACGTTTACCCTGCGCCTGCCGGAAGCAGCCGCTCCGGCTTCGGCATCCACGGCCGGACCGGCCGCGGAGCCCGCCCCCGCACCCAGCCACCCCACCCCTGCCTGAGCCACGCTCCCCAAAGAACCACGCCAGCCATCCCTGCCCCGGAGGTCCTTCCGTGACCCGAGTGCTCGTCGTCGAGGATGAGGAATCCTTCAGCGACGCCCTGTCCTACATGCTCCGCAAGGAGGGCTTCGAGGTCGCCATCGCCGCGACCGGGCCCGACGGGCTCGACGAGTTCGAGCGCAACGGCGCCGACCTCGTCCTCCTCGACCTGATGCTCCCCGGCCTGCCCGGAACGGAGGTCTGCCGGCAGCTGCGCGGCCGCTCCAACGTCCCCGTCATCATGGTGACGGCCAAGGACAGCGAGATCGACAAGGTCGTCGGGCTGGAGATAGGAGCCGACGACTACGTCACCAAGCCCTTCTCCTCGCGGGAGCTGGTCGCCCGCATCCGCGCGGTCCTGCGCCGCCGCGGCGAGCCGGAGGAGGTCACCCCGGCCGCGCTGGAGGCCGGCCCCGTACGGATGGACGTCGACCGCCACGTGGTCACCGTCGCCGGAGCCAAGGTGGACCTCCCCCTGAAGGAGTTCGACCTGCTCGAGATGCTGCTGCGCAACGCGGGCCGCGTACTGACCCGCATGCAGCTGATCGACCGGGTCTGGGGCGCGGACTACGTCGGTGACACCAAGACCCTGGACGTCCACGTGAAGCGCCTCCGCGCCAAGATCGAGCCGGACCCGGGCGCGCCGCGCTACCTGGTCACGGTCCGTGGTCTGGGCTACAAGTTCGAGCCGTAGGCCGTAGCCTCCGGCGGTTGCGCCCCGAGCCGTAGCCCGTGGCCGTCGGATCGCATCGCAGTCGTATACGAAAGGGCCCCCCTCCGCCGGAGCGGAGGGGGGCCCTTTCGTACGTGGTGCTACCGGATCAGTGGCCGGCGCTGTGCGAGGGGGAACCCGACGGCGAACCCGAGGCCGCGCCCGACGGGGTGCCCGAAGCGGCGCCCGACGGGGTCGTGGCCGGGGAGCCGGACGGGCTGCCCGACGGCGTGCCCGAGGGGCTGCCCGACGGGGCGGCGCCGGGGGCCGCGGCCGGGGCCTCGGTCGGGCCGAAGCCCGCGTACATGCCGGTGCCCGGGACGACGAACGCCTCGAGCGCGACGTCGCCCGCCTTGCTCAGCTGGAAGACGACCGCTTGCGCGTTGCCGTTCTGCACGGGCTCGCCGCCCTCGATCACGGCGGAGGGGTTGCCCTTGCCGCCGATGACCACGGAGCCGCCGGCCGGCACGGTGACCTTGCCGGCCGCGCCCTCGGCGCCCTTCAGGACGACCTTGGACTTGCCACCCGGGAGGGTGATGGCGTCGAGGGTCTGCGGCAGGTCGCCGGTGTTGAAGACCGTCGCGGAGACCGCGGCCGGGCCCTTCTTCTCCTTCTCGCCCTTGGTGATCACCAGCGCGTTCTGGATCTTGATGTCGCCCTTGGTGACGGCGGCGTTGTCCGGCTTGATCTGGAGCGTCTCCGCGTTGTTGCCTGCACCGCAAGCGGCCAGCGAGGCGATCGAGAACACGACGGCGGTGGCGGCGAGGGCGCCGCGTCGAAGGCTGCGGCTCACGGCGGCGGCAACTCCTTGGACGTACGGAACGGAAGGGTGGGCAGTCCCAGGGCGGCCGAGGTAAAGCCGTCCTAAGGGTGTGTCAGCGCGCTTAGGTTACCGAGCCGCCGCCCCGCCCCCGCACCCGACCCTCCGCAGGGCACGGGCCGCCCTGCACCGGCCCCGCGATCTTCCTTTCCGTCCGCTCTTCCGTCCGCTCTTCCCTGCGCCCTTCCGGCGGTCCTTCCGGCCGTCCTTCTGCCGGATACTTCCCGCGCCGTTCATCTGCCGATCATGTGCCGCCCGCATATCTCCCGCCGGACCTGCCGTGATCAATTCCGGGATTCCTTCGAACGGCCCTCGGTGATCAATTCCGGATTGGGCCGGAACCGCTCCGTACGGGTGGTCGCCAGTCGAACGGAGTAGTTCGGTTTCCCGGCTTCGAAACCGGCAAAACGGGACGTACGTCGCAAGGGCGGGTCCCCCACCTGGGTGTAGCGTGGCCGTTTCACCCGGTCCGCACAGCGGCTCCGACCTGCGAATACCCCCCTCCGGAACCCCTTCGCAGCACGTTCGTGTCGCTGTTGTCAAGCCCCGAGATGTGCCCTGACCTGCGAAAACGCCATTCATAACAGTCAGTTCTCGTGTTACCCTGGATAGCCACGGAAGGGGTACCTGTCACATGACGTTCAAGGTTGGCGACACCGTGGTCTATCCCCATCACGGGGCCGCGCTGATCGAGGCCATCGAAACTCGCCAGATCAAAGGCGTGGACAAGACCTACTTGGTGCTCAAGGTCGCCCAGGGCGACCTGACGGTTCGTGTGCCTGCGGACAATGCGGAGTTCGTCGGCGTTCGCGACGTAGTCGGCCAGGACGGGCTGGACCGGGTCTTCGAGGTGCTGCGTGCACCGTATGCCGAAGAGCCGACGAACTGGTCCCGGCGCTACAAGGCAAATCTGGAGAAGCTCGCTTCTGGCGATGTCATCAAGGTCGCCGAAGTGGTGCGTGACCTGTGGCGTCGTGAGCGTGAGCGCGGGCTGTCCGCGGGCGAGAAGCGCATGCTCGCGAAGGCGCGCCAGATCCTGGTGAGCGAGCTCGCGCTCGCCGAGAACACCAACGAGGACAAGGCGGAAGCCCTCCTCGACGAGGTTCTCGCGTCCTGACGCGGCGTGCCGCCCAGGAAAACAGCGTTCACACGGTTGTGCCGCGGTGCCCGATGACACGCCCTCTCCTCCACGAGAGGGCTGTTGCCGGGCGCTGCGGCATGTCTGCACCCACATCTTTTTTCCACCGGTCTTTTTTCCACCGGCGTGCCGGGTCCGGACAGCCTGCTCGACCGGTCGTCACGGAAGGGGCGAGGGCGTCGCACCCGGCACGCTTCAGGCCATACCCATGTCGGCCGAAGTCACAAACCTGGCTCGGAGCTACTGATGTCTGACGAAACGCACCCCCACCGCACCGCCGCGGTGATCCCGGCCGCCGGCCGCGGGGTACGCCTCGGTCCCGGCGCCCCCAAGGCCCTGCGGGCCCTCGGCGGCACCCCCATGCTCATCCACGCCGTCCGCGCGATGGCCCGCTCCCGGGCCGTCTCCCTCGTGGTCGTCGTCGCCCCGTCCGACGGCGCCGCCGAGGTGCGCCGGCTCGTCGACGAGCACGCCCTGCCCGATCGGACCGAGATCCTGGTCGTCCCCGGCGGCGAAACCCGCCAGGAATCCGTACGCGCCGGCCTCGCCGCGCTCCCCGCGGACGTCACCTCCGTCCTCATCCACGACGCGGCCCGCCCGCTCGTCCCCGTGGACACCGTCGACTCCGTCGTCGAGGCCGTACGCGACGGCTCGCCCGCCGTGGTGCCGGCCCTGCCGCTGGCCGACACCGTCAAGGAGGTCGAGCCCGGCAAGCCCGGCGAGCCCGAGCCGGTCGTCGCCACCCCCGAGCGGGCCCGGCTGCGCGCCGTGCAGACCCCGCAGGGCTTCGACCTCGCCACCCTCGTCCGCGCGCACGAGACCATCGCCGTCAACGGCGAGGGCGCCACCGACGACGCCGGAATGGTGGAACAGCTCGGCATCACCGTCATGGTGGTCCCCGGCCACGAAGAGGCCTTCAAGGTCACCCGTCCGCTCGACCTGGTCCTCGCCGAGGCCGTACTCGCCCGCAGGAGGGCCACCGATGCGTACTAGCCCCACAGGTTCCGAGGAGACCGCCACGGCGGGCGCCGCCGGCCCCGTCATCCCGCTCGTGGGAATCGGCACCGACGTGCACGCCTTCGAGGCCGGGCGCGAGCTGTGGTGCGCCGGCCTGCTCTGGGAGGGCGAGGACGGCCTCGCCGGCCACTCCGACGGCGACGTCGCCGCGCACGCCGCCTGCGACGCCCTTTTCTCCGCGGCCGGCGTCGGCGACCTCGGCGCGCACTTCGGCACCTCGCGCCCCGAGTGGTCCGGCGCCGCCGGCGTCACCCTCCTGGCGGAAGCCGCCCGCATCGTCCGCGCCGAGGGCTTCGAGATCGGCAACATCGCCATCCAGGTGATCGGCGTACGCCCGAAGATCGGCAAACGGCGCGAAGAAGCGCAGAAGGCGCTCGCGGCGGCCGCCGGCGCCCCCGTCTCCGTCTCCGGCACGACCACCGACGGCCTCGGCCTCACCGGCCGCGCCGAAGGCCTCGCCGCCATCGCCACCGCACTGGTGTACCGGACGAACCCCGCCTAGGCCGTCCAGCCCCGTCCGTACGGGTCCCCGACGACACCGCTTCGGCAACAAAGCGCCCCCGCGCCCTTAAAGGGTCGCGGGGCACTGCCGCAGGCGCACTACCCTGGATGCCGTGACTATTCGCCTGTACGACACCAGCGCCCGGCAGATCCGTGACTTCACCCCGCTCGTCCCGGGCTGCGTCTCGATCTACCTCTGTGGCGCCACCGTCCAGGCGGCCCCGCACATCGGGCACATCCGGTCGTACCTCAACTTCGACGTCATGCGCCGCTGGTTCACCTACCGCGGCCTCGACGTCACCTTCATCCGCAACGTCACCGACATCGACGACAAGATCATCTCCAAGGGGGAGGCGCAGGGCCGCCCCTGGTGGTCCATCGGCTACGAGAACGAGCGCGCCTTCAACGACGGCTACGACGCGCTGGGCTGCCTCCCGCCCACGTACGAGCCGCGCGCAACCGGCCACGTGCCCGAGATGATCGAGATGATGCGCACGCTCATCGAGCGCGGCCACGCCTACGAGGCGGACGGCAGCGTCTACTTCGACGTGCGCTCCTTCCCCGGCTACCTGGAGCTGTCGAACCAGAGCATCGACGACCTGCGCCAGCCCGCCGAGGAAGGCATCACCGGCAAGCGCGACCCCCGCGACTTCGCCATGTGGAAGGCCAGCAAGCCCGGCGAGCCCGACTGGGAGACCCCGTGGGGCCGCGGCCGCCCCGGCTGGCACCTCGAGTGCTCCGCCATGGCGCACAAGTACCTCGGCGAGGCCTTCGACATCCACGGCGGCGGCCTGGACCTGATCTTCCCGCACCACGAGAACGAGATCGCCCAGGCCAAGGCCTTCGGCGACGAGTTCGCGAAGTACTGGGTGCACAACGCCTGGGTCACCATGTCCGGCGAGAAGATGTCCAAGTCCCTCGGCAACTCGGTGCTCGTCTCCGAGATGGTCAAGAACTGGCGCCCGATCGTCCTGCGCTACTACCTCGGCACCCCGCACTACCGCTCGATGATCGAGTACAGCGAGGAGGCGCTGCGCGAGGCCGAGTCCGCGTTCGCGCGCATCGAGGGCTTCTACCAGCGCGTCATCGAGAAGGCCGGCAAGATCGTCGACCCCGCCCCCGAGGTCCCGCCCGCCTTCGCCGAGGCCATGGACGACGACCTGGGCGTCCCGCAGGCGCTCGCCATCGTCCACACCACGGTCCGTCAGGGCAACAGCGCCCTCGCCGCCGACGACAAGGACGCCGCGATCGCGCGGCTGTCCGAGGTACGGGCCATGCTCGGCGTCCTCGGCCTCGACCCGCTCGACCCGCACTGGGCCGAGGAGAGCGACCGCGGCGAGGACCTCCACGGCGCGGTCGACACCCTCGTACGCCTCGTCCTGGAACAGCGCGAGTCCGCCCGGGCCCGCAAGGACTGGGCGACCGCCGATGCCATCCGCGACCAGCTCCAGCAGTCCGGCCTCGTCATCGAGGACAGCCCGGCAGGTCCGCGCTGGACGCTCGGCCCGCGCTGAGTGCTCGGCCCGCGCCGAGCCCGGGCAGCCGAGTTTGGTGGCCGCCCGGCGTTCCGGGCGGCACACTCTTCATACGTACATATCGCAGCATCAACGAAAACAGGTAGAGGTCATGGCCGGGAACAGCCAGCGCAGGAACCGCCGCACGTCCAACAAGAAGGGCGCGACGGTCGGCAGCGGTGGCCAGCGGCGCAAGGGCCTGGAAGGCAAGGGCCCCACGCCCAAGGCCGAGGACCGCAAGAAGCACAAAGCCAACCGCATCAGCAACGCCATGGCCCGGCAGGCCGCCAAGCGCCGTCCGGCCCCGCGCCGCGGCGGCCCCAAGGGCACCAGCGAGATGGTCGTCGGCCGCAACCCGGTCTTCGAGGCGCTGCGCGACGGCGTCCCCGCCACCACCCTCTACGTCCAGCAGTTCATCGACAACGACGAGCGCGTCCGCGAGGCCCTCCAGCTCGCCGGCGAGCGCGGCAACATCAATCTGATGGAAGCCCCGCGCCCCGAGCTCGACCGCATGACCAACGGGCTCAACCACCAGGGCCTGGTCCTCCAGGTCCCGCCCTACGAGTACGCACACCCGGAGGACCTCACCGCCGCCGCGTACGACGAGGGCGACGACCCGCTGATCGTCGCCCTCGACGGGGTCACCGACCCCCGCAACCTCGGCGCGATCGTCCGCTCCGTCTCCGCCTTCGGCGGCCACGGCGTGGTCATCCCCGAGCGCCGCGCGGCCGGTATGACCGCCGGTGCCTGGAAGAGCTCGGCCGGCACCGCCGCCCGCACCCCGGTCTCCCGCGTCACCAACCTGACCCGCGCCCTCCAGGACTTCAAGAAGGCCGGCATCACCATCGTCGGCCTCGCCGCCGAGGGCACGCACGAGGTGCAGGACCTGGAGGCGCTCGGCGGTCCCGTCGTCATCGTCGTCGGCTCCGAGGGCAAGGGCCTCGGCCGCCTCGTGGGCGAGAACTGCGACTACCTCGTCCGCATCCCGATGCCGGGTGGCGCCGAGTCGCTGAACGCCGGTGTCGCCGCGGGCGTCGTGCTCTACGAGGCGGCCCGCCGCCGGGCCACCCGCGGCCGCGTCTGACCCCCGGGCGGCCCCGCCGCCTTGATCCACTTGGCTCACGGAAAGTGACCCGTGAGCGTGTCACCCCGCCCCTTTCGGGCGGGGTGGCTTGATCTTGACGGGTCTCGGACACATCCCTCCTGTCAAGGCAGTGTCCTAAACACTGATCACTCGGTTAGATGAGTGTGGACACCAGAACGTCAGGGTTCGACGACCAGCCCGCGCTGAGCATGGTCAAGGTGCCGTGCGATCCCGCACAGGTCATCGTCAACCACGCCAGCTTCCGCGTGCGGCTCGCACCGAGCCCGAGCGCGCGTTCCAAGCCCGCGAACGCCCCCGGCCGCGTGCCCGTCCTCGGCGGCGCCGTGGTCGCCGCAGCCGGTGTCGGCCGCCGCCGGGCCCCCGTCGTCTGGAGCGGCAGGTCCGCCCCCGGCGACACCGCCGCAATGGGCGGACTCATCCAGGCCGTACGCGAACACGGGCGCGGCCACGGCGGCTACGACGACGGCGACGGGGGCATCACCCAGACCATTCCCCGCGTCGACCTCGCCCGCGACCTGGCCGAGGACACCCTCGCCACGCCGACCGTCATCGGCCAGCGCACCTACGGGGACCCGGACGAGATCCGCCCGCCGGCCCCCGTGCGCGACCTCCCGTACGACGCCCGGTACGCGGGCGGCGGCCCCTACGACAGTTACGGCAGCCTCGACGGCGGACCCGGCACCGACTCCCGCCGGGCCTCCTCCGACACCCGCGGGCAGGCCTCGTACTACCCCGGCCGCCGCATGAACCTCGGCGTCGTGCTCCTCCCGCTGCGGGTCTTCCTCGGCTTCATCTGCATCTACGCCGGCATGGGCAAGCTGTGCGACCCCGTCTACTTCGACGGCGGCGAACGCGGCTCCATGGTCACCTGGCTCCGCACCCTTCAGCCCTGGGCACTCGCCGAACCCCTGCGCGACTTCGCCCTCGCCCACCCCGTCGGGGCCGGGCTCAGCGTCGCCTTCCTCCAGGTCATCGTCGGCGTCCTGACCGTCCTCGGCCTGTGGCAGCGGTTCGCCGCCTGCATCGGCGCCCTGCTGTCCGCCGCACTCCTCATGACGGTGAGCTGGAAGACCGTCCCCGCCTACGACGCCCCCGACATCATCTACCTCGCCGCCTGGAGCCCGCTGATCATCGCCGGCGCCCCGGTCTACTCCCTCGACGGCCGTCTCGCCGGCGAGGCCTGGCGCACCCTAGGACCCCGCTCCGAGATCTGGCGGCTGCGCCGGCGCGTCCTGCGCCGCGGAACCATCATGGCCACCATCGTCTGCGGACTCACCCTGCTCATCGGCTCGCTCCTCGGCGGCGCCGTCCGCTCCACCACCGTGGTCACCGTGCCCGGACCCGGCCAGGCCCCCAGCAACTACCTGCCCGGCTCCCCGCTCCCGAAGGCCCCCGCCAAGCAGCAGCAACAGCAGCAGACGCCCACCGCCCCGCAGCCCTCCAAGCCGGCCGAACCCACCGCCAGCGCCTCGGCGCCCGCCGCCAAGTCCGGGCGGGGCAGCACCGGTTCCACCGCCAAGGAGACCGCCGGCACCGGCTCGCAGTCGCCCACCGCGACCCGCGGCTCCGGCAGCGGCCAGAACTCGGGCAGCACGCCCAAGCAGTCCACCCCGAAGCCGCCGTCCTCCAGCTCGGGCAGCAGTGGCGGCACTGGCGGCGACGCGCCGTCCAAGAAGCCCGGCCTCGTCGGCGGCCTCCTCGGCTGACGACGCAGCGGGACGAAACGAAGCCGGGGCTGGCGCGCACACAGCGCGCCGGCCCCGGCTTCGTACGGTACGCGCAGGGCCTCAGGAGCCGCTCTGTGCGGCCAACTCCCTTGCCGCCTCGGTCAGATCCTTCGCCGTGTCGATCGCCCGCCAGTAGGCCCCCTGTGGCAGCGGAAAGCCCGCCAACCGCCGCTCACGCGCCAGCCGCGGGAACGTCGTACGCTCGTGATCACCCAAGTCCGGCAGCAGCGCCGCGAATTCGGGACCGAAGACGTACACGCCCGCATTGATCAGATACGGCGACGGCGGCGACTCGATGAAGTCCAGCACCTGCCCGAACTCATTGGTCTCCACCGCCCCCCACGGAATCCGCGGCCGCGCCAGCGCCAGTGTCGCCGTCGCCCCCCGCTCCGCGTGGAACGCCGCCATCTCGCGCAGCGAGAACCGCGTCCAGATGTCCCCGTTCGTCGCGTACCAGGCCCGGTCCGGATGCGGCAGGTGCCGGGCCGCGTACTTGAGGCCGCCGCCCCGCCCCAGCGGTTCCTCCTCCACCACCGTCGTCACCCTGAGCGGCAGGTCCGCCTTGGCCAGCCAGTCCTGGAGCACCTCCGCGAGATGCCCGCACGACACCACGGCATCCGTCACCCCCTCCGCCGCCAGCCACGCCAGCTGGTGCCCGATGATCGGCACCCCGGTCCCCGGGATCTCCACCATCGGCTTCGGCCGGTCGTCCGTATACGGACGCAGCCGCGAACCCTGGCCACCCGCCAACACGACTGCCTGAGCAGGTGCCTGAGCGAGGGAGGCCGGGTGCGCGGCCGCGGAAACGGAGGAGCGGGACACGGGAGGTACGTCGGTCATGGGCGTCAGCGTAGAGGCCCCGACCCGGAGGAGTACGGCGACGCCCGTCAGCCCATCGAGGCAACACCGGTCGCGTACGAGGTGTCGCACACGGGACGCGCGAAGGACTGCGCCTTCGTCGGGCCGTACGCATCGACCGCAGCCCGCCCGAGCGCCCGCGCGATCCCCACGCAGTGCTCGGCCAGCGACGGCCGCCGGTCCACCTCCCGCTGGAGGTGCGTCAGGACGTCACCCGGCGCCTCGCCCTGCTGGAGCTCGCCCAGCAGCTTGTCGCGCAGCACGTCCTGTGCGGCGCGCGGCTTCGCGGGGACGGACACGTCCTCGGCGGAGGCGGTCAGGATCTGGGAAGGGGTGTTGTCCGCCCAGGGGACCATGGTGACCGCGAGGGTCCCGGACAGGACCAGGACGACGGGCAGGACCAGGGCGAGGGAACGGCCGATACGGCGGGCAGTGTGGGTCACGAGGGCGAGAGTAGCGCTCGGTGAAGATTTGGCGACATTCAGTCACCCGGTCGGGGGATGGTTCGACGTGGCTTTTCGAATTATGGGTTGACGAGTGGGGCTGAATGGGCCGGTCTGCCCTGGATCCGGCCTGCCCGGGATGACGAAACAGGGGCGCCCCCGACCGGGACGCCCCTGTTTCGTCATGCCCGTGCTCGGGATCAGCCGGAGAGCCGCTCACCCGAAGACGTCGAGAACACGTGGATCTCGTCGGCCCGCGGCACCACGCGCAGCGTCGAGCCCTTCTCGGGCACCTGGCGGCCGCCCACGCGCACCACGATGTCCTGACCGCCCTCGGCCTCGGTGGTGCGGCCGTAGACGTAGCCGTCGGCGCCGAGCTCCTCGACGACGTTGACGATGATCGTCAGACCGCCCTCGCTGCCGACGTCGAAGTGCTCCGGGCGCACGCCGACCGTGACGGTGCGGTCGCCCGCGTCCGCGGCGGCGGACAGCGCCTCGCGCGACACCGGGACCACGGTCTCGCCGAACTTCACGCCGCCGTCGGCGATCGGGACCTCGACCAGGTTCATGGCCGGGGAACCGATGAAGCCGGCGACGAACAGGTTCGCCGGACGGTCGTACATGTTGCGCGGGGTGTCGACCTGCTGCAGCAGACCGTCCTTGAGGACCGCCACGCGGTCGCCCATCGTCATGGCCTCGACCTGGTCGTGGGTGACGTAGACGGTGGTGATCCCGAGGTCGCGCTGGAGCGCGGCGATCTGGGTACGGGTGGACACGCGGAGCTTGGCGTCGAGGTTCGACAGCGGCTCGTCCATGAGGAACACCTGCGGCTTGCGCACGATGGCACGGCCCATGGCGACACGCTGGCGCTGGCCGCCGGAGAGCGCCTTCGGCTTGCGGTCGAGGTACTGGGTGAGGTCGAGCATCTTCGCCGCGTCCTCGACCTTCCTGCGGATGGTCGCCTTGTCCTCGCCGGCGATCTTGAGCGCGAAGCCCATGTTGTCGGCGACGGTCATGTGCGGGTACAGCGCGTAGTTCTGGAACACCATCGCGATGTCCCGGTCCTTGGGCGGCAGGTGCGTGACGTCGCGGTCGCCGATGCGGATGGCGCCGCCGTTGACGTCCTCGAGGCCGGCCAGCATGCGCAGCGAGGTGGACTTGCCGCAGCCCGAGGGGCCGACGAGGACGAGGAACTCGCCGTCCTCGATGTGCAGCTCGAGCTCGTCGACGGCGGGCTTGTCGCCGCCGGGGTACAGCCGGGTCGCCTTGTCGAAGGTGACAGAAGCCATGGTGATGAATCCCTTCTACCGGCAGGAACGTGCCGGACGATCCGAGTGGAAGGTCTAGTCCAGTAAGCAGGACTCCGCCCGACGCTACCCGGCGCCCCTCCTCCTGTCAGCACCCCCGAGGCCGTGACTTCGAACTCTGTGCGATCTGTCGGACCCGGATGCTTGGATGACGCGCATGAACGGCATCCAGAGTCCCCGCGACGTCCACGAGCTGATCCGCGTCCTCCCCCACGTCCCGGTCCTGCGCGACCGCTGCCGGGCGCTGGCGGCCCTGGACGTACTCATGGACGGCCGGGGCGGACGCTACTTCGACTACGACCCCACGTGGGGTCCGGGCGTCGAGGCCGCGCTGATGAACAACGGCGCGGGCGACGAGTACGCGATCCTCTTCACGCCCGACGGAGTCTTCGGCCGCGGCTTCGACCACGAGTCGTGGATGAGCCCTTACACGAACGAGGACATGGCCCTGTGGCCCGGGCTCGTGGACACCCTGCCGGAGGTGTTCCGGCCGCTGCTCGCGGAGCCGGCCTTCTGTGACGACGACGTGCAGGTCGCCACCGTGGTGTTCTGGCGGGAGACCTCCGACTCCGCCTGGCGGGCGGGGCCGGTGGAGATCCCCGCGGACGGGGACGACGGCACGGGCCACCTCTTCCGCGTCCTGGCGGCCGGCACCCCGGAGGCCTACCGCGCCTTCGCCGAGGGCTACTACGAAACGCCCCTCGACCTGGCGGCGATCCGGCACGTCTGGGACCTCCGCCCCCTGACGGAAGACATCCTGAAGACCCTCAACCCGCATCTCCCCCTGGCCCGGGCGGCCTCGGTGCTGGCCCGCATCGGGTACCCCGTGGGCGTGACAACGTGATGGCCGGGGGGATGGGCCGCTGTGTAAAGTGAGGGCGGTTACGCCTCCTTAGCTCAGTCCGGCCAGAGCAACGCACTTGTAATGCGTAGGTCGTCGGTTCGAATCCGACAGGGGGCTCCGTCCCAGGTCAGATGGTTGTCGGCCGAGGGGACTCGTACGGAAGTGGAAGGCCCCGGGCCCTTGTGGTCCGGGGTCTTCTGCGTGTGCGGCGGGCGTCAGTGGCGGCCAGAGATGCGGTTCGCCAGGCGGGCCAGGGGGGTTGTCGTCGGGGTGTGGGTCGCGGATTCGTGGCGGTCCGCCTCGCGGTAGGCCGCGTAGAGGGCCTGGACGCCGAGCCAGCGGAAGGGTTCCGGCTCCCAGCGGCGGACGCGGTGGTTGACCCACGGGAGGGTGGTCAGGTCCGTGGAGTCCCCCAGGACCAGGTCGCGCAGCGTGCGGGCCGCCAGGTTGGACGTGGCGACGCCCGAGCCGACGTAGCCGCCGGCCCAGCCGAGGCCCGTCGTGCGGTCCAGGGTCACCGTGGCGCACCAGTCGCGGGGGACGCCGAGGACGCCCGACCAGGCGTGGGTGATCTCCACTCCCGTGAGGATCGGGAAGAAGGACGTCAGGAGCTGCGTGAGTGACGTGATCGTCGACTGCTGCGTCGTGCCGTCGGTGTCCGTGCGGGAGCCGAAGCGGTACGGGACGCCGCGGCCGCCGATCGCGATGCGGTCGTCCGCGGTGCGCTGGGCGTACATGTAGGCGTGGGCCATGTCGCCGAGGGTGCAGGCGTCCGACCAGCCGATGCGGGACCAGACCTCGGGCGGCAGCGGGGCCGTCGCGATCATCGACGAGTTCATCGGGAGCCAGGAGCGCTTCTGGCCCTTGAGGGCCGCGGTGAAGCCCTCCGTGCAGCGCAGGACGTAGGGGGCGCGGACCGTGCCGTACGGGGTGACGGCCCGGCGGGGGGCGAGCTCGGTGACGGGGGTGGATTCGTGGATGACCACGCCGAGGCGTTCGCAGGCGGCCGCCAGGCCCTTGACGAGCTTGAGGGGGTGGATGCGGGCGCCGTGCGGGGTCCAGCTGGAGCCGACGGCGTCCGCGATGTCGATGCGGGCGCGGGTGTCGGTGGCGTCGTAGAGCTCGCGGTCGCTCTCGCCGAAGGCGAGTTCGGCGGTGTGGAAGGCCTTGAGGCGGCTGAGCTGGGCGGGGGTGCGGGCGACTTCGAGGACGCCGCCGCGGTGGATGTCGGCGTCGATGTCCTCCTTGGCCGCGACGCCGATGACTTCGGTGACGGTGTCGTTCATGGCCTGCTGGAGGCGGAGCGCGGCCTGGTGGCCGTGGAGTTCGGCGTAGCGGTCGCGGCCGGCGATGCCGCTGTAGAGCCAGCCGCCGTTGCGGCCGGAGGCTCCGTAGCCGCAGAACTTCTGCTCGAGGACGGTGACGCGGAGGTCGGGGGCGGCGGTCTTGAGGTAGTAGGCGGTCCACAGGCCGGTGTAGCCGCCGCCGACGATGACGACGTCGGCCGTGGCGTGGCCGGTGAGGGGGGCGCGGGGTGGCTGGGCGGGAGTGTGGTCCGTCGCGTACCAGAAGGAGATGCCGCCGTTGATCGTCATGGGGGAGTTGGTACACGGGGTTCCGGAGGGGTGTCCAGGTACCGGGTGCCGGGTTTTGGGGCGGGACGGGTGGCCTTTTGGCTGATGTGGCGGGGCGGTGGGGTCCTTAGGGTGACGGCTGGGGGTTTCGTCCCGGTTCTGAGGGGTTTGCGTCTGAGGGGGTGGTCGGGCGGTCGTAGGGTCGGCGGCATGGTGGAGATTCCGGAGGGGCTGGTCCGGGCGCAGATCGCGTACCACGGTGACGCGGGGCGGGAGTTCGTCGCCGGGCTGCCCGCGCGGGCGGCGGAGTTCCTGGAGCGGTGGGAGCTGCGGCGCACCGGGCCCGGGATGCACGGGGTGACGGCCTTGGTGCTGCCGGTGGAGCGGGCGGACGGCTCGGCGGCGGTGCTGAAGCTGTCGAGGGTGGACGAGGAGAGTGCGGGGGAGCCGCTCGCGCTGCGCGCGTGGGACGGGCGGGGCTGCGTACGGCTGCTGGAGCACGATGCGCAGACCGGGGCGCTGCTGCTGGAGCGGCTGGACGAGCGGCGGCCGCTGTCGGTGTCGGCGGAGCGGGATGCGCGGCAGGCGGTGCGGGTGGTGGGGGAGTTGCTGGCGCGGTTGACGGCGGTGCGGGCTCCGGCCGGACTGCGGGGGCTCGGGGGAGTGGCGGCGGGGATCCTGGAGGCCGTACCGGAGGCACTGGGGCGGGTGGCGGACGGGCGGGCGCGGGGGCTGGTGGCGGATTGCGCGGCGGCGCTGGCGGAGGTGGCGGGGGAGCCCGGGGACCGGTTGCTGCACTGGGATCTGCACTACGGCAACGTGCTGGCGGGCGGCCGGGAGCCGTGGCTGGCGATCGATCCGAAGCCGCTGGCAGGTGATCCGGGGTTCGAGCTGCTGCCGGCGATCCGGAACAACTTCGCGGTGGGGGAGGTGCGGTGGCGGTTCGATCTGCTGACGGAGGCGCTGGGGCTGGACCGGGAGCGGGCCCGGGCGTGGACGCTGGGGCGGGTCCTGCAGAACTGCCTGTGGGACGTGGAGGACGCCGAGGGCAGGGAAGCCGCGGGCGGCGGGGTGGAGTTGGAGGAGGAGCAGCTGGCGGTGGCGGAGGTACTGCTGGGGCGGTGACGCGCGGCTGCGTTCCCGGCGTCGTGCGCCCGCCGGGGATTACGGGGCGGCCCTTAGGCTGCCGGGATGATCCGTAGCGCTGTTGTCGAAGACGTCCCCGTCATCCACGCCATGATCCGCGAGCTGGCGGAGTACGAGAAGGTGCCGCACGAGGCGCGGGCCACGCAGGAGCAGTTGCGGGAGGCGCTGTTCGGGGCGCGGCCCGCGGCGTTCGCGCACATCGCGGAGGCGCAGGACGGGGAGGCCGTCGGGTTCGCGGTGTGGTTCCTGAACTTCTCGACGTGGCGCGGGGTGCACGGGATCTACCTGGAGGACCTGTACGTGCGGCCGGGCGTGCGCGGCGGCGGGCACGGGAAGGCGCTGCTGGCGGAGCTGGCGCGGATCTGTGTGGAGCGCGGCTACGAGCGGCTCGAGTGGGCGGTGCTGAAGTGGAACGAGCCGACGATCGCGTTCTACGAGGCCTTGGGCGCGCGGCCGCAGGACGAGTGGTCGGTGTACCGGCTGACGGACGAGCCGCTGAGGAAGCTGGGCGCGGCGCAGGGCTGAGGCCGCTGCGCCGGGCTCCGGGTGCGCCGTCAGCCGGTGATCTTGCCGGTGAAGGCGGCGAGGTTGGTGCGGGCGCGGTCGATCTTCTCGGGGAGGGTGAGGGTCTCCTCGTAGCGGCCGGCGCGCAGCTTGGGCTGCCGCTTGCCCCGGATGTAGAGGGAGCAGGCGAGGTCGGCGCAGACGTAGATGCCGACGGTGTTGCCCTCGCGGCCGCGGGCCCCGGCGAGGGGGGCGACGAGGAGGGAGACGCCGGAGGCGGCGTGGCCGGTGAGGCAGATCTGGCAGACGCTGGATTTGAGGGCGCTCGTGCGGCTGGTGCCGGGGACGCGCAGGGTGATGCCGACGGGGGTGCCGTCGGCGTCCTGGCGTACGAGGTGGGCGCGGAGCGGGGCTCCGGGGTCCACCCAGCCGAGGAAGTCGAGGTCTTCCCAGGGGAGTTCGCCGAAGTCCAGCGGGAGCTTGAGGCGTGCCGCCTCGCCCTTCGTGCAGTTCACGAAGGACGAACGGATCTGTTTTTCGGTGAGCGGGTCCACGTCGGGGGACGGTACGTGGGGGTACGGGCTGCTGTCATCCGATATTACCGGCGGTGCGGGGGCTCCCCTCAGGGCTCGAGGACGACTTTGCCGGTGGTGGCGCGGGTTTCCAGGGCGTGGTGGGCGGCGGCCGCTTCGGCGAGCGGGTAGCGCTGGAGGGCGGGCCGGAGCCGGCCGGCGGCGGCTTCGGCGAGGGCGCGGGTTTCCAGGAGGCGCAGGGGGTCGTCGCCGCCGGCCCGCCGGAGCATGGCGGGGCCGAGGACGTTGTGGGTGGTGACGGCGCGGGCGGTGAGGTCGGCGCGGTCGGTGTCGGTGAGGGGGATGGGGCCGGCGGACCGGCCGAAGACGAGGTGACGGGCCCCGGGGGCGAGGAGGCCGAGGGCGGCGCGGGCGGTGGGGCCGCCGACGGAGTCGAAGAGGACGGTGGCGCCGGCCGGGTGGCGTTCGCGTACGGCGTCGGTCCAGCCGGGGGCGGTGTAGTCGAGGGCGAGGTCGGCACCGTTGGCGGCGGCGAGAGCCGTTTTGGCGGGGCCGCCGGCGAGGGCGATGACGGTGGCGCCGGCGCCCCGGGCGTACTGGACGAGCAGCGTGCCGATGCCGCCGGCGGCGGCCGGGACGAGGGCGACGGAGTCCGGGCCGAGGTCGGCGAACTGGAGGATCCCGAGGGTGGTGCGGCCGGTGCCGATCATGGCGACGGCCTCGGCGGGGCCGAGGCCGGGCGGTACGGGGTGCAGGCGGTCGGCGTCGGCGACGGCGTACTCGGCATAACCTCCGGGCGCGAACCCGAGGTGGACGACGACCTGGCGGCCCAGCCAGCCGGGGTCGGTGCCGGGGCCGAGGGCGTCGACGGTGCCGGCGACCTCGCGGCCGGGGATGGTGGGCAGCTCGGGGAGGGCGGGGGCGGGGCCCTGGACGCCCTGGCGGAGGGCGGTGTCGAGGAGGTGGACTCCGGTGGCGGCGACGGCGATGCGGACCTGGCCGGGGGCGGGTACGGGCGCTTCGGTGCGCTCGTGCACGAGGTTCTCGGCGGGGCCGAAGGCGTGGAGGCGGATGGCGTGCATGGTGTGCAGGGTGTCCATGCGGACAGGCTCGGACCTGAAGCGCGGTTGAGGTCAAGGCTCTGCCGACTGCCGACTGCCGACTGCCGTTGTCAGTGGGGCGGGGGACGATGGGGGCATGGCGCGCAAGGGGCAGCAGGAGACGGTGAAGGCGGCGCGGCGACCGGAGGTGCGGCTGCCGGAGCTGAGTGCGTGGGAGGGTGGTGAGCTGGAGCCGGACGGGGACTACGACGGGCTGGAGTTCGCGGACCTGGACCTGGTGGGGCAGGAGGGCATCGGGGCCCGGTTCATGGACTGCGCGCTGCGGCGGTGCGCGCTGGACGAGACGGGGCTGGCGAAGGCGCGGATCCTGGACTCGGTGCTGGAGGGGGTCCGGGGGGTGGGGACGGACCTGTCGGGGGCTTCGCTGCGGGACGTGGAGCTGGTGGAGGCGCGCCTGGGCGGCGTACAGCTGCACGGGGCGGTGCTGGAGCGGGTGGTGGTCCGCGGGGGCAAGATCGACTACCTGAACCTGCGGAAGGCGCGGCTCAAGGACGTGGTGTTCGACGGGTGCGTGCTGGTGGAGGCGGACTTCGCGGGCGCGGTGCTGGAGCGGGTGGAGTTCCGCGGGTGCGCGCTGCGGGGGGCGGATTTCACGGGGGCGCGGATGACGGACGTGGATCTGCGGGGGGCCGCGGAGCTGGACATCGCGCGGGGGGTGGACGCGCTGTCGGGGGCGGTGATCAGCCCGTCCCAGCTCTTCGACCTGGCCCCGGCCCTGGCGGCGCAGCTGGGCCTCCGAGTCCTGTCGTAGCCCCCGCGGGGGCCGCGTCCCGGCGCTACGCCGGGACGCGGGGGAAGCGGGACTGGAGGGTCCAGATGGTGGGGTTGTCGGCCAGGGTGTCGTGCATGTCGGTCAGGTCCGCGATCAGGTCGTGCAGGAAGTCGCGGGCTTCGCGGCGCAGCAGGCGGTGGCTGAAGGTCAGCGGTTCCTCCTCCGGCGGCATCCAGTCGGCCTCGATGTCGACCCAGCCGAAGCGGCGCTCGAACAGCATCCGGTCGCTGGACTCGGTGAAGTCGAGCTCGGCGTACTGGCGGTTGGCGGAGCGGCTGCCGCGGGGGTCCTGATCGAGCTGCTCGACGATGTCGCAGAGCGCCCAGGCGAAGTCCAGTACGGGCACCCATCCCCAGGCTGTGGACACTTCCCGGTCCTTGGCGGTGTCGGCGAGGTAGACGTCCCCGCAGAACAGGTCGTGGCGCAGGGAGTGGACGTCCGCCGAGCGGTAGTCGGTCTGCGGGGAGTCCGGGAAGCGCCGGGAGAGGGAGTAGCCGATGTCGAGCACGTACCCGATGGTGTCACGGGTGCGCGGCCGTCCCCACCCCGGCGGTCGGCGGCGCCGCCGCCGTCAGCCGCCGTCAGCGGACGTTGACGGCGGTCCAGGCGGCGGCGACGCGCCCGTACTCGACGCTGCCCGGGCCGTAGAGGTCGGCGGCGGCCATGAGGGTGGCGGTGCGGGCGCGGGCGTAGTTGGTGGTGGAGGTCATATAGGTGCTCAGAGCCCGGTACCAGATGCGGACGGCCTTGTCCCGGCCGATGCCGAGCAGCTTGGAGCCGTCGTAGGTGGGGGAGTCGTAGGAGATCTTGTTGATCTCCTTGGGGCCGCTGCCTTCGGCGAGGAGGTAGAAGAAATGCCGGGCGGGGCCGGAGGCGGCGTACGGGTCGAGGGTGCCGATGTCACGTGACCAGTAGTCGCGGGAGTGGCCGTCGAGGCTGGGGTGGTCCATGCGGCGCAGGGAGCCGTCGGCGAAGACGCGTTCGCCGATGAAGTAGTCGCCGACGTCGGTGGTGTTGTCGGCGAAGAACTCGATCGAGGTGCCGAGGATGTCGGCGGTGCCCTCGTTGAGGGCGCCGGGTTCGCCGGAGTATCCGAGTCCGGCGGTGGCGGCGACCACGCCGTGCGTGAGCTCGTGGCCGACGATGTCGAGGGTGGCGAGCGTCCGGCCGGTGGCGGGGTCGTCGCCGTAGTTGGCGCAGAAGCAGGACGGGTCCCAGAAGGCGTTGGGGTAGTTGCTGCCGTAGTGCACGCGGGAGGTGACGCCGGTGCCGTCGCCGCGGATGCCGTTGCGGCCGAGGACGCCCTTGTAGAAGTCCCAGGTGACGGCGGTGGCGTAGTGGGCGTCGACGCCGGCGGACTGGCGGTCGGCGGGGGTGCCGGTGCCGCCCCAGTCGTTGTCGGGGTCGGTGAAGAGGGTGCCGCCGCCGGTCTGGTTCATGGCGTCGACGGTGCGCTGGTTGCCGCGGGTGGTGTCGCGGAGCTGGTACGCGCTGCCGGTGGAGTAGGTGGTGAGGGGGACGGTGCCGGCGTGCTGGCTGTGGCCGGTACCGGTGCTGCGGGGGGCCGCAGTCGCAGCCGTGGCCGTGGCGGCGGTGACCGTCATGACGGCGGCGGCGGCGAGGAGGACGGCGAGGCGGGTGCGGGGAGAGGACGTCGGGTGGGTCACTCGGGCTCCTTCGCGGTGGCCGGGGTGGCGGCGCGAGTGAGCGTGACAGGGCGGCCCCAAGTTTTGGCAGGTCTGCGACAAGTAATTCGGGGATCCCGGCAGGGTTGTCCGAACAGCCCCCGCTCGGTGTCCGGAACCCGACGCTGCCGTCAGGGCACGAGCCCCGTCAGGGCGCGAGCCCCGTCAGAGCAGCAGGCGCTGTTCCTTGGCCACCGAGACCGCTCCCGCGCGGGTGTCCACGCCGAGCTTGTCGTAGATGCGGCCCAGGTGGGTCTTCACCGTGGCCTCGCTGATGAACAGGGCCCGGGCGATGTCCCGGTTGCCCAGCCCCCGCGCCAGCTGGCCCAGGATGTCTAGCTCGCGGTCCGTCAGCGTCGGGCGCGAGCCCCGCATGTGGGCCATCACGCGGCTGGCCACCGGCGGCGAGAGCGTCGTACGGCCCGCTGCCGCCGAGTGGATCGCGGAGAACAGCTCCTCCGGGCGCTCCGCCTTCAGCAGGTAGCCCGTGGCGCCCGCCGCGATGGCGCGGGTGACGTCCGCGTCCGTGTCGTACGTCGTGAGGACCAGGACGTGCGGGGGGTCGGTCACCGCCGTGATGCGGCGGGTGGCTTCGACCCCGTCGATGCCCTCGCCCAGCTGGAGGTCCATCAGCACCACGTCCGGGCGGAGCATCGCCGCCAGGGCCACCGCCTCCTCGCCGCTGCCGGCCTCGCCCACGACCTCGATGTCCGGCGCGCTGCCCAGCAGCGCCAGCAGGCCGGCGCGGACCACCGCGTGGTCGTCGCAGAGGAGGATCGTCGTCATCGGGCCGGTTCCAGTCGTCATCCGGTGGGCTCCAGGGGGATGGCCGCGGAGAGGACCGTGCCCTCGCCGGGGGCGGATTCGAGGGTCAGGGTGCCGCCGAGCTGGCGGACGCGGGCGCGCATCGCCGGGAGCCCGTGCCCGCGGTCACCGGCTGCCCCGCGCGTACCCGCCCGCGGCTCGGTGAAGCCCTCGCCGTCGTCCGCGACGTCGAGGACCACCTGGTCGCCCAGGAAGCTCAGGGTCAGGGCCGCGGTCCGGGCGTGCGCGTGCTCCCGTACGTTGGCCAGCGCGCCCTGCGCGATCCTCAGCAGTGCCGACTGGACCCGGTCCGGGAGCGGGGCCGGGGTGCCCTCCAGGTGGAAGCGGACCTCGATCTCCGGGCCCGCGTCGAGCGCGCGCAGCGCGTCCGCGAGGCCGCCGCCCCCTTCGAGCTCCGGCGGGGCCAGGTCGTGGACCAGCCGCCGCGCCTCCGCCAGCCCGCGCGCCGCGATGCCGGTGGCGGTACGGACGTGCGCACGGGCGGTGGCCGGGTCGCTGTCCCAGGTGCGGTCCGCGGCCTGGAGCAGCATCTGCTGGCTGGACAGGTGCTGGGCGAGCGTGTCGTGGATCTCCATCGACAGCCGCTGCCGCTCGGCGAGCGTGCCCTCGCGGCGCTCGGTGGCGGCCAGCTCGCGGCGGGTGCGGATCAGGTCGTCGATCAGCGCGCGCTGGGACTCGGCCTGGCGCTCCATGTGGACGAAGACGGCGGTGGCGAGAGCGGCGATCGCGGGCGGGGCCAGCAGGAGGTTCGGGTCGAACTCCTTCGAGAGCTTCAGCTGGGCCGCCACCACGAACACGGTCAGCAGGGCCACGAGGACGATCGCCGCGCGGGGCGGCAGGGTGCGCAGGGCGGTGAAGAAGAGGGGGACGGCGCACCAGGCGAAGCTGGGCGCGAGGACGACCAGGACCACCCAGGTCGCCACCACCAGCCCGAGCCAGAGCATCCGACGCACGGTGGGCGCGGCCCCGAGCGCGGGGCCGAGCACGTACAGCAGGGCCAGCACGATGCTGAGGGCGATGATCCAGGGGGTGCTGGGCGAGCCGGGGTGGCGCAGCAGGAAGCGGGCCACCGAGGCGCCGAGGAGCAGGAAGAACGCCGTGTGCATGACGGTCGCCAGGGTGCGTGTGTCGGCCTTCCCCGGCGTGCCGGGTGTGCCGGGCCCGCTGGGCGTCCGCGGTGTGCCGGGCGGGCCCGGCGTCCCCGGCGCCTGTGGCGGGGTGCGGCTCACGTGGCTCACGGCGGGCTCCCGGGTCGGTGTCTGGCTCCTCCATCGTGCCTGGTCGTACGCGATGGCGCCGACCAGCCAATCCGTACCCGTACCCGGTCCGCATCGACCGATCGGTTGACCCCGGGGTCAACCGGTGCGGCAGCCGTCGCGAGCCGGTACGGGGACCGGTGGGCGCCGGCTGCGGGCCCAGGCTTGGAGCAGCAGAACGAGCCGACGCACCCAGCCGATGCACTCAGGAGCAGCAGACATGAACACCCGCACCCGCGTTCTCACCGGTACCGCCCTCGCCGTCGCGCTCGGCGCCGGGACCTTCGGCGCGGTCAGCGCCAGTGCCGCGCAGCCCGAGACCGTCCCGGCCGTCGCCGCCGCCAAGAAGGACGGCCAGCCGAACGAGAAGAACTTCACCACCACGACCCACCTCACCGTCGACGCCGCCACCCGCGCCGCCCAGGCCGCGCTCGAGGCCGCGCAGAAGGAGAACCAGAAGGTGACGGTCGCGGTCGTGGACCGCAACGGCAACACCATCGTCACCCTGCGCGGCGACGGCGCGGGCCCGCAGTCCTACGAGTCGGCGCAGCGCAAGGCCTACACCGCCGTGTCCTGGAACGCCCCGACCTCGGTGCTCGCGGGCCGCCTTGCCCAGGCCCCGAACCTGAAGGACATCCCCGGCACCCTCTTCCTCGGCGGCGGCACCCCGGTGCAGGCCAACGGCGCCCCGGTCGCGGGCATCGGCGTGGCCGGCGCCCCGAGCGGCGACCTGGACGAAAAGTACGCCAAGGCCGGCGCCGACTCCCTGGACAAGTAGTCCCGGCACGTACTCCTCGGCGCGACCCGCGCGATCCGGCCCCCTGCGAAATCCGGCCCTCGCGGGAAACGACCCGAAGTACGACATCGGGCCCACATAGGATCGGGCGCGTGGAACACCGCCGCGCGCTCTCCCGCTTCGCCGCCCCTGCGGCCGCCGCTGCCGCCCTGCTCGCCCTCACCACGGCGTGTACGGCCGGCACGGTGCAGGGGCGGCCGGGTGCGTCCGGGCTGCGCGACCCGTACTTCCCCAAGGCCGGCAACGGCGGCTACCAGGTCGAGCACTACGACCTGGACCTCGACTACGACCCCGCCGACGGGGAGTTGAACGCCACCGCCGTCATCACCGCCCGCGCGGAGCAGGGGCTCAGCTCCTTCAACCTCGACCTGAGCGGCCTGGACGTCGAGGGCGTCACCGTGCACGGCGAGGGCGCGCGGTTCAACCGGACCGGGCGGGAGCTGACGGTGCGTCCGGCCAAGGACCTCAAGAAGGGCGAGGTCTTCCGTACGGAGATCGACTACCGCGGCAAGCCGAAGCCCATCACGGATGCGGACGGCGCCAAGGAAGGCTGGATCACCACCGCGCACGGCGCCGTCGGGGTCGGCGAGCCGGTCGGGTCGATGGCGTGGTTCCCCGGGAACCACCACCCCAGCGACAAGGCCACGTACGACATCACCCTCACCGTCCCCAAGGGCTACGAGGCGGTGGCGAACGGCGAGTTGAAATCCCGCACCGACACCGCCGGCGGGCAGACCGAGTTCGCGTGGCACAGCCCGGAGCCGATGGCGAGCTACCTCGCCACCGCCGCGATCGGCAAGTTCAAGGTGACCACCGGCCGGACCCCGTCCGGGGTCGCCCTCTACGAGGCCGTCACGCCCGCGGAGGCGGCCGCCAGTGCACCGGCGCTGGCGCGGCTGCCGGAGATCGTGGAGTGGGGGAGCCGCAGGTTCGGCCCGTACCCCTTCGGCACCGCGGGGGCGATCGTGCTGCCGGCCGAGACCCTCACGTATGCGCTGGAGACGCAGACCAAACCCGTCTTCTCCGGCGCACCCGACGAGAAGCTGGTCCTGCACGAGACGGCCCACCAGTGGTTCGGCGACTCGGTGTCGCCGAAGTCCTGGAAGGACATGTGGCTCAACGAGGGCTTCGCGACCTACGCCGAGTGGCTGTGGTCCGAGGACCACGGCGGGACGACCGCGCAGCAGTACTTCGACGCGTTCCTCGCGGGCGACACCGCGGTGGACAAGGACGCCGACTCCGACTGGGACGCCTTCCCGCCCGCGGACCCGCCCAGCGCCAAGGACATCTCCGAGACTCCGGTGTACTACCGGGGCGCGATGGTCCTGCAGCGGATCCGCCAGGAGGTGGGCGACGAGAAGTTCTTCGCCCTGCTGCGCGGCTGGGCCCAGGACCACCGGTACGGGAACGCGAGTACGGCCGAGTTCACCGCGTACGCGGAGCGGACGACGGGGCACGACCTGAAGAAGGTCTGGGACGTCTGGCTGTACGGGGAGGGCCGGCCGAAGTAGGCCGCCCGTCGCGACACGGGACGAGCGGTTGGAGGATCACCCGCCGAACCGTAGCGAAGCCCCCTCCCCGGACGGCCGGGAGGGGGCTTCGGCTGCGACGTGTCGGCTCAGACGTTGACGCCGAAGTCCTGGGCGATGCCGGTCAGGCCGGAGGCGTAACCCTGGCCGACCGCGCGGAACTTCCACTCGGCGCCGCTGCGGTAGAGCTCGCCGAAGACCATGGCGGTCTCGGTGGCCGCGTCCTCGGAGAGGTCGTAGCGGGCGATCTCGGCGCCGCCGGCCTGGTTCACGACGCGGATGTACGCGTTGCGGACCTGGCCGAAGTTCTGGCTGCGGGTGTCGGCGTCGTAGATCGAGACCGGGAAGACGATCTTGTCCACGTCGGCCGCGAGCGTGGCGAGGTTGACGTTGATGGACTCGTCGTCGCCGGAGCCCTCACCGGTGCGGTTGTCACCGGTGTGGACGATGCTCTGGTCCGGGGTGGACTTGTTGTTGAAGAAGACGAAGTGACCGTCGGAGACGACCTTGCCCATTGCGTTGACCGCGATGGCGGAGGCGTCCAGGTCGAAGTCGACACCGGTCGTCGTACGGACGTCCCAGCCGAGGCCGACCGTGACGGCGCTGAGGCCGGGGGCCTCCTTCGTGAGCGAGACGTTGCCGCCCTTGGACAGGCTTACTGCCATTTTGACTGGTGTCCCTTCCTCGTCGCATGGCCGCGAGATTGTGGCCAAGGTACCGCTGACCTTCATAACGCGGGGAGGGGGGCAGTAGGTTCCACTCCGGGATTTCTCCGCGGATTCCCCCACCATTCAGCCCTGGAAATACGGGTGACGGGGATCGCGCCGGGCGGGATCATAGGGGGCATGCCTGGTCCCCATGTCATTCGCGGTTCGGTCGTGCTCCCCGAGGCGGAGCTCGCCTGGCGCTTTTCGCGATCCTCCGGGCCGGGTGGGCAGCACGTGAACACCTCGGACTCGCGCGTGGAGCTGCTGTTCGACGTGGCGGCGACGAAGGCGCTGCCGGACGTGTGGAAGGAGCGGGCGCTGGAGCGGCTCGCCGCACGGCTGGTGGACGGGGTGCTGACCGTACGGGCCTCGGAGCACCGGTCGCAGTTCCGCAACCGGGAGATGGCGCTGGTCCGGATGGCGTCCGTGCTCGCGGAGGCCACCGCCCCGCCGCCCAAGGCGCGCCGCGCCACGAAGATCCCGCGGGGGATCAACGAACGCCGCCTCCGGGAGAAGAAGGCCCGGGCGGAGACCAAGCGCGGCCGCACCGGCCGCGACTGGTAGCAGCGCGGGCGCTCAGAGCGCCAGGTGGCGGTAGCGGCCGCGGAAGTAGGCCAGCGGCGGGGAGTCGGGGGACGGGATCGCCGAGGTGAGGACGCGGCCGACGACCAGGGTGTGGTCGCCCGCCTCGACGCGGTTCTCCGTACGGCATTCGAGGGTGGCCAGGGCGCCCGTCAGCAGCGGGGCCCCCGAGACCTCGCCGCGTACGTAGGGCAGGTCCGCGAAGAGCAGCCGGTCGCTGATGCGGTTCTTCATCGAGAAGCGGCCCGCCACCTGCACCTGGTGGTCGGCGAGGACCGAGACCGCCCACAGGGGCTGCTCCGCCAGCAGGTCGTCCATCCGGGAGCCCTCGCGCAGGCTCACCAGGACCAGCGGCGGGTCCAGGGACACGGACATGAAGGCGGTGGCCGTCATGCCGACGTCCTCGCCGCCCGGACCGTCCGGCGTCAGCGCGTTCTCGTGTGCGGTGATCAGGCACACGCCCGCCGCCAGGCGGGACATCGCGGCCCGGAACTCGTCGTTGCTCACGCCCTCAGGATGAAGGGTGGAGGCGATCGGCATGGGTACAGGGGTCGTCTTCGGCACGTTGGGAACGCTAGTCTCGCCCTCCCGCTCCGCACATCGGGCCCGAGTCCGAGCCGCGTCCCGGCCCGTCGACCTAGGCCGCCCCAGGCCCCGGGCGTATCGTTTGCTCCCGGGAATGCAGGGGAGCGCTCCCAGGCGCCGCCACCCCCACCGCTCACCTTTATTCATCTCATGTGACTTGAGTCACAGAGAGGAATGCAGGGGAGCGCTCCCAGGCGCCGCCACCCCCACCGCTCACCTTTATTCATCTCATGTGACTTGAGTCACAGAGAGCAAGATTTGTTGACCCTGTGTACCGGGCGCACAGCTCACTGTGATTCAGTGGACGGGACACCGCAACGAAACGCCGATGACAAACCTGGAGTTGCTGTCGAGGTCTCGGGGAGAGCGAGCAATGGAGACCGAGTCGGAGCCGTACGTCCGTCTTGCGACCCTGCGGCAGCTTCACCAGGTGGTGGCCGAGCTCAATACGGCCAGGAGCCTGGCGGACACTCTGCAGACCGTCGTGGACGGCATTGTCGTGGGCCTCGGCTACCAGCTCGCCTGTGTCAACCTCGTACGCCCTGACGGGGATCTCGTCGTCGCCGCGTTCGCCGGCGACCCCGCCGCAGAAGCCCTCATCACCGGCCGCGTCGGCTCCCGAGCCTCCTGGGAGCGCCGTCTGACGATGGGGGAGAGCTGGGACGGGCTCCGCTTCATCCCGCACACCGAGGGCTGGATCCTCCTCGAGGACGACGTGCCCCAGTGGCACACGGACGGCCCCGATCCGCGCTTCGAGGACGAGTGGCACCCCGAGGACCGGCTCTACGCCCCCATGCATGCGTCCGGCGGGGAACTTCTGGGTGTCATTTCGGTGGACAGGCCGCGCAATGGGCGGCGCCCCGGCGCGTGGGGGCGCGAAGCGCTCCAGATGTACGCCTTCCAAGCCGCGATTGCGATCAGCAACGCACGGCTGCGCGCGAACATGCAGCGGGCCCTGGTCCGGCTGGAGCGTGAACAGCAGGCGCTGCGCGCGAGCGAGGAGTCGTTCCGGCAGGCCTTCGAGTACGCGCCCAGCGGCATGGCGATCGCCGAGATGGGCGGGGACCAGCACGGGCGGCTGCTGCGGACCAACGACGCGCTGTGCCGGCTGCTGGGCCGGCCCGCCTCCGTACTGCGCCGGTACTCCTTCTCCGACCTGGTCCACCCCGAGGACATCGGGACCCTGCTGCGCACCTCCGCCGAGGGCGGCCGGGCCGAGCTGCGGCTAGGGCGGCGCGACGGCACGTACGTATGGGTGTCGCTGCGCAACTCCGTCGTCGCGGACGCCGCCGACGGGCCGCGCTTCCTGCTCACGCACGTCGAGGACATCGAGGAGCGCAAGCGCCACGAGCTCCAGCTCGCCCACCGGGCCAGCCACGACTCGCTGACGGGCCTCCCGAACAGCGCCGAGCTGCGCGCCCGCCTCGGCGCGCGGCTGTGCCGCAGGCCGCAGTCGGTCCGCGCCACCGCCGTGGAGGCGCTCGACGCGGCCTACGAGGGGCACGGTGTCGGCGGGGGGCTCCCGGCAGGTGGTGGTGGCGGTGAGCACGGCTTTCGGCCCGACGCCTTCCCCGAGCCCTTCGAGTTCCCCGGCGCGCCCGCGGTGCCCGGGGCCCCCGGCGCCCCCGGTACCCCCGGCGCGGGGGCGGGCCCGTACGACCACCACGTGCACATGGTGGCGCCCGCGACGGACATCGACGACGGGACGAAGGGGCTCGCGGTGCTCTTCTGCGACCTCGACGGGTTCAAGTCGATCAACGACCGGTTCGGGCACCACACGGGTGACGCGGTCCTGATCGAGGTGGCCCGGCGGTTGACGACGGGCGTCAGGGACGGTGACACCGTCGCTCGGCTGGGTGGTGACGAATTCGTCGTCCTCGCGGACGGACTGGGCGCCGCCGACGCCGCAGACCTGGCCGTCCGGCTGCGCAACGCGATCATCCCGCCGATCCGGGTGGACGGCCGCGCGGTCCGTGTGGGCGCGAGTTTCGGCATCGGATGGGCCAGCTGCGGCATGTCGGCGGACGAGGTGCTGCGCTCGGCCGACCAGCGGATGTACATCGAGAAAAGGTCCCGTTCCAAGGCGCACCGCCGGGCCGGATGAGGCGATCGGCCGCCCGTGGGTCCACGTGTTCGGGGTAGGCTCCCGTGGGTTGAAAGGAGTGACCTGCGATGACGACGCCCGCGAACCACGGCTCGAACAGTGGGGCGAACCAGCCCGAGGACGACGACCCGTTCGGCTACCTCTACGCGGACGGCCAGGCCGCCGGAGCCACCCCGCCCGCACAGGGCGGTGGATACGGCTACCCCGGCCCGACGGCCGGTGGTCAGCCAGGCGCGCAGCCCGGTGTCCCCCGTACCTCGTACAACCAGGTGCGCACGGTCGGTGAGCGGACGTACGGCGGCCAGCGCGGCGCCCAGGTCCCGCCGCAGCAGCAGCCGCCGGCCTACCAGGCGCAGTACCAGGCCCCTGAAGCCCTCCAGGCGGGCGGCTACGGGGTTCCGCCGCAGCAGGGGCAGACCACGGCGTCGATCCCCGCGCCGGGCGGCCACGGAGGCCACGGCGGAGGCGGCGGTTCCAGCCGTAAGGGCATGCTCATCGCGGCGGTCGCGGTCGTCGCCGCGGTCGCGATCGGCATCGGTGCGGCCGTGACCTTCGGCGACAAGGACAAGGACAAGAACGACAAGGGCAACGCGGCGGGCGGGCAGCAGTCCGCGCAGCCGCAGAACTCGTCCTCCGCGCAGCCGAGCCCCTCGACGTCCCCGGAGGCCCCGCTGCCCAAGGCGGACGCCTCGGGTGCGGGCATGTCCCTGACCGGCGGCGCACACCTCGAAGGCACGGTCCCGGGCGCGAAGAGCGCGGGCGGCCAGTACGTGGGCGGCCTGAACGCCGCCGGTGCGGCGGCGACGTGGACCGTGGACGTGGCCAAGGCGGGCCAGTACAAGCTGAAGATGGTCTACGGGGTGCCGGGCAAGGACGCCAGCACCACGCTGACCATCAACGGCGAGGCGCAGTCCCGGCCGGTCAACATGAAGAACTTCTCCCAGGCCAAGCCGGGTGAGTGGGACAAGGGCTGGACCAACACCTGGTCGCTCGTGACGCTCAAGCAGGGCACGAACACGATCAAGATCTCGTGCGAGGCCGGGAACCAGTGCGAGGTCAATCTCGACCAGCTCTGGCTCGAGAAGGGCTGATGAGGGGGCGCGCCGCTCCAGCGCCCTCATGCACCGTCAGTGTCACCGACCCCCGTACCTGTTCGTAGGTGCGGGGGTCGAAGTCTCCTGCCGTCGGGGCGTGGACCGTGGCCGCCGAGAGGGCTACCGCGCGGGTCAGGCGGGCCGGCCAGTCCAGGCCCTCCGTGAGGGCCGACAGCAGGCCCGCCACCGCGGAGTCCCCGGCTCCGGTCGGGTTGCCCGTCAGGGCGCGCGGCGGGGCCGCCTGCCAGGTGCCCTGGGCGGTGGCCGCCAGCAGCCCGCCCGGGCCGAGCGAGGTGACCACGGCGTGCGCGCCGCGGCGGCGGGCGTCGCGGGTGGCCTGCAGCGGCTCGCGGGAGCCGGTCAGCTCGGCGAGCTCGGCGGCGTTCGGCTTGATCATCTCCGGGCGGGCGGCCACCCCGCGGCGCAGGGCCTCGCCGCTGGTGTCCAGGAGGGCCGGGACCCCGGCCGCGCGGGCGGCCCGTACGAGCACCGCGTACGCGCCCACCGGCACGCCCGGCGGGAGGCTGCCGCACAGGGCGACCGCACCGGCGCCGGCCAGCAGGGCCTCGTAGCGGGCGAGGAACTCCGCCCACTCCGCGGAACTGATCTGCGGGCCGGGCTCGTTGAACTGCGTGGTGTCGCCCGAGGCTTCGTCGACGACGGCCAGGGTGCGCCGGGTGGTGCCCGCGCAGGGCACCAGAGCGTCCGTCACCTGCGGGGAGTCGGCGAGCAGTTCGCGTACGACGGCCCCGGTGCGGCCGCCCGCGAAGCCGGTCGCGGTGACCTCGTGGCCGAGGGCGGCCAGCACGCGGGCGACGTTGAGGCCCTTGCCGCCGGGTCTCTCGGTCACGGCTGTGACCCGGTGCGTGGTGTGCGCGATCAGCTTCGGCACGTGGTGGGTGACGTCGAGTGCGGTGTTGAGCGTCACGGTCAGGATCATGGCAGGCCCCGGTCTCGGTGTGTGCCGGGATCATGCCAAACAGCAGTACGGGCGGCCCAGTCCCGCGGGCCGCCCGCCTGCCTCCCATACCCGCTCAGACCAGCGGATCCACGATCCATTCGCCGCGCCGCATGACGCCCTTGACGTCGAACTCCGCGTCCAGGACGACCAGGTCGGCGTACTTGCCCGGCTCCAGCGAGCCGACCTCGTCGTACAGGCCGATCAGCTTGGCGGGGTTCACGGAGATCGCCTGGACCACGGACTCGACGGGCAGCTTGTCCAGCGTCACCGACCGCTTGAACGCGGTGTCCAGGGTCAGCGTGGAGCCGGCGATCGAACCGCCCTCGACGAGGCGGGCCACGCCCTCCTTGACCTCGACCTCCAGCGGCCCGAGGTGGTAGATCCCGTCGCCGAAGCCCGCCGCGTCCATCGCGTCGGTGATCAGCGCCACGCGGTGCGCGCCCGCGTGGTGGAAGGCCAGCTCCAGCATCGCCGGGTGCAGGTGGGTGCCGTCGTTGATCAGCTCGACGGTGACCCGCTCGTCCTCGAGCAGCGCGGCGATCGGGCCGGGGGCGCGGTGCTCCATGCCGGGCATCGCGTTGTACAGGTGGGTGGCCACGGTCGCGCCCGCTTCGATGGCCTGGCGCGTCTGGTCGTACGTGGAGTCGGTGTGGCCGATCGCGGCGATGACCCCGTGCTCGGCCAGCAGCCGTACGGACTCCAGCCCGCCCGGGAGTTCGGTGGCGAGGGTGACCATGCGGGCGGCGCCGCGCGCGGCGTCGATCAGTTTGCGGACCTCGGCCGGGTCGGGGTCGCGCAGCAGCTCCTCCTTGTGCGCGCCCTTGCGGCAGGCGTTGATGAACGGGCCCTCGAAGTGGATGCCCGCGATCTCGCCCTGCTGGGTCAGCTCGGCGAGCAGCCCGGCGCGGCGGGCCAGTTCGTCGAGGTCGCCGGTGACGGTGGAGGCGACGAGCGTGGTGGTGCCGTGCTCGCGGTGGGTCCGTACGCCCTTCAGGACCTCCTCGGCGGTGCCGGAGGTGAAGGAGGCGCCGCCTCCGCCGTGGTTGTGCATGTCCACGAAGCCGGGGACGATCCAGTGCCCGGACAGGTCGACGGTGCTCGCGCCCTCGCCGGCGCTGCCGGCGATGCGCGCGCCGTCGACGATGACGCGGCCGCCCGCCACGGTCCCGGTGGGCAGCACCACCCTGGCGCCGGAGAGAACGGTGCTGTGTGCGCTTCCGGACATCAGGCAGGTACCTCCGTGGCGAGTAGGTCCCAGGCGAGCAGCCCTGCGCCCAGGCATCCGGCGGTGTCCCCGAGGGCCGCCGGAACGATGTCGGGCAGCCGCTGGAACGTCACGCGCTCCTCGACGGCCTTCCGTAGTGGTGTGAACAAGGTTTCCCCTGCCTCGGCGAGCCCGCCACCGATGATCAGAGTGCGCGGGTCCAGCAGGGTGATCGCGGTGACCAGGCCGTCGGCGAGGGCGCAGACGGCGGCCTGCCACACCTCGCGGGCGCGCGCGTCGCCGGACTCGACGGCCTTGGCGCAGTCGGCGGCGTCCGCGGCGGGGTCGCCGGAGGCGCTCGCCCAGGCGCGGCTCACGGCGGACGCCGAGGCGAGGGTCTCCAGGCAGCCGTACTGGCCGCAGCCGCAGGCGGGGCCGCCGGGGCGGACCACGATGTGGCCGATCTCGCCCGCGTAGCCGTGTGCGCCGGCCTCGATGCGGCCGGCGATGCCGATGGCGCCGGCGATGCCGGTGCCGAGGGGGACGAACAGGAAGCGGTCGGCGCCGCGGCCGGCGCCGATGCGGCCTTCGGCGAGTCCGCCCGTGCGGACGTCGTGGCCCAGGGCCACCGGGAGGGAGCCGAGCCGTCTGCTGAGCAGCTCGCGCATCGGTACGTCGCGCCAGCCCAGGTTCGCCGCGTAGACGGCGATCCCGTTCTCGGCGTCGACGATGCCGGGGACGGCGACGCCGGCCGCGGAAGCGGGCATGCCGAAGCGCTCGCGGCCGAGGTCCGACAGCTCGGCGGCGAACTCCAGGATCGTCTCGACGACGGCGTCGGGGCCCCGGTCGCGGCCGGTGGCGCGGCGCGCTTCGTGGAGCAGGGTGCCGTCGTCGGCGATGAGGGCGGCCTTCATCCCGGTGCCGCCCACATCGAGGGCGATGACGTGCTTCACGGCGTGTTTCACGGGTTTCACAGGTGACAGTCTCGCGTGCTCGGCGGGGAAAGGTCTAGTCCATTGGAAGGGATTGTTGAGCTGCCATACAAATTCGCGACCTCGGACGGGACACGAACCGGGCACGGTGCGTTTCCCGATGTGGACGAGCCGCCAAAGTGGTGTAGACCTTACGTGGATCGTACGTACAACAAGGGGTGGATCGAGAACTGTGAAGGGCCGTTACCTGAGCCTGGCCGCGACCGGAGCCGCGCTGGGCCTGACCGCCGTGGCGCTGACCGGCTGTGGAGCCGTGGGGAGTCTCACCGGGAACAACGAGGTGACCCTGCGGGTCGTGGCGGCCGACTACGGGGACAATCCGCAGAACTCCTCGTCGGGGTACTGGAAGGACCTCGCCGCAGGCTTCGAGAAGGACCACCCCGGCGTCAAGGTCGAGGTCAGCGTCTACTCCTGGTCCGAGGTCGACGCCAAGGTCGCGGCGATGGTCAAGGCCGGCAAGGCCCCCGACGTCGCCCAGATCGGCGCCTACGCCGACTACGCGGCCGCCGGCAAGCTGTACACGGCGGACGAGCTGCTCTCCGTCACCACCGAGGCCGACTTCCTGGCGCCGCTCGCGGACGCGGGCAAGGTCAGGCGGGTCCAGTACGGCATGCCGTTCGTGGCCAGCACCCGCCTGCTCTTCTACAACGAGAAGCTGCTGACGGACGCCGGGGTCATCCCGAAGGACGCCAAGGGCGGCTGGCAGCCGAAGAGCTGGGCCGACCTGGAGGCCGCCGCGAAGAAGCTCAAGGCCGCGGGCGTGGCGACCCCCTTCGCGCTGCCGCTGGGCCGCGAGGAGGCGCAGGCCGAATCGATGATGTGGATGCTCTCCGGCGGTGGCGGCTACACCGACAACGAGGAGGCGTACTCGATCGACTCCCCGGAGAACGTCAAGACCTTCGAGTTCCTGCGCGACAAGATGGTCGGCCAGGGGCTGACCGGGCCGACGGAACCGGCGAAGACGGACCGCCGGGCCGCGTTCGACGCGTTCGCGCGGGGCGAGGTCGGCATGCTCAACGGCCACCCCACGCTGATCAAGCAGGCGGGGGAGAAGGGCGTGAAGTTCGGCATGGTGGCCATGCCGACCGCCGACGGGACCGAGCACCCGACGATGGGCGTCGCGGACTGGGTGATGGCCTTCAAGAACGGCCACCGCAAGGAGTCCGGGAAGTTCCTGGACTACCTGTACCAGGCGAAGAACGTGACGGCCTTCACCAACAAGTACGACCTGCTGCCGGTCACGACGAGCGGCTACCGGGCGACGGACGCCGGTACGGGGGGTGCCGCCCCGCAGCTGAAGACGTTCCTGCAGGCGCTGCCGAACGCCCGGCTCTACCCCGTCGGCAAGAAGTCCTGGGCCGGGGTGAGCGAGGACGTCAAGCAGAACATCGGCAAGAGCGTGCAGCCGGGCGGGCAGCCCGCGAAGGTCCTCGAGGACATCGCGGAGGCGGCGCGCAAGGCCGACGCCCACTGACCCGCGGGCCGGCCGGCCGCGGGCGCCCGCCGCTCGGCGGAGGGCGCCCGGTGGCTGTCGGAGGGCGGCGTTAATCTGGCGGTATGACGGACGACGGGAGCCCGGACGGGAGGCCGGACGAGGGGCTGGACGAGGGGCCGGACGAGGGGCTGACGGCCGCCGAGGCCGCGGTTCTCGCGTACGAGGGACGCACCTGGCCCGGGCCCGGGGCCAAGGAACGGGCCATACGGGAAGGGCTGGGGATGACCCCGGTCCGCTACTACCAGCTGCTCAACGTGCTGATGGACGACCCGCGGGCGCTGGCCCACGCGCCCGGCACCGTCAACCGGCTCCGCCGCATCCGCGAAGCCCAGCGGGCCCGGCGCTGACGCATCGGCGCCCACGGGCCCGCCGCGCGCCGTAGCCGTGGCCCGGCAGGGCCGTTAGGGTCGTCCGTATGGGGAGCCATCCGCACAGCCTGCCGATGCCCGTCACCACCGCCGGACGCGAGGGACTCGAAGCCCTCCTCCGCGCACCCCGCCGTTCCGTGGTCGCGCTCGACTTCGACGGCACCCTCGCCGAGATCGTCCCGGACCCGGACCAGGCGCGGGCCCACCCGGGAGCCGTCGGGGCGCTGGCCGCGCTGGCCCCGGAGGTGTCTTCGGTGGCCGTGATCACCGGCCGCCCGGCGGGGGTCGCGGTGCGCTACGGGGGCTTCGCCGGGGCTGCCGGCCTGGAACACCTGGTGGTCCTCGGCCACTACGGGGCCGAGCGGTGGGACGCGGTGAGCGGCATCGTGCACACCCCGGCCGAGCACCCGGGAGTCGCCGCCGTACGGGCGGAGCTGCCCGGATTCCTGGACTCCATCGGAGCCTGGCGCGGTACGTGGATCGAGGAGAAGGGCCGGGCGCTGGCCGTGCACACCCGGCGCGCCGAGGACCCGGAAGCGGCCTTCGCCGCGCTGCGCGAGCCGCTGGCCGAGCTGGCGGCGCGGCACGGGCTGATGGTGGAGCCGGGGCGGGCGGTGCTGGAGTTGCGGCCGCCGGGGATGGACAAGGGCGTGGCCCTGACCGAGTACCTGGCGGAGACGGGTGCCGAGGCCGTGCTGTACGCGGGGGACGACCTGGGCGACCTCGCCGCGTACGCCGCCGTGGAGAAACTGCGGACCGACGGCATGCCGGGGCTGCTGGTGGCCAGTGGCTCGGCCGAGGTTCCCGAGCTCGCCTCCCGGGCCGACCTCGTCCTGAACGGCCCGCAGGAGGTCGTCGCCTTCCTGGCCACCCTGGCCGAAGCCATCCGCTCCGCGAGCCCGACGCCGTAACCGCTGCGCGGGGCGGGGAGAAGGCCCCGCCCCGCGCAGCGGTTGCCGTCACGCCTCGCGGAGGGCGTCCAGTTGGGCCGTGAACCAGGCCGTCGGGGGGAGGGCCGTGGCCGCCAGGGCCAGGCGTTTCGTGCGCTCGGCACGCTCCTCGGCCGGCATGGCCAGGGCGGCGTGCAGCGCATCGGCCGTCTCCGACACGTCGTACGGGTTCACGGTCAGCGCGTCCTCACGGAGCTCCAGGTACGCCCCCGCCCCGGTCGACAGCACCAGCACGCACCCCGCGTCCGAGACCACCGGGATCTCCTTCGCCACCAGGTTCATCCCGTCCCGCACCGGGTTCACCAGCGCCACGTCCGCCAGCCGGTACGCCGCCAGGGAGCGCGCGAAGTCGTCCTTCACCGACACCAGCACCGGCTGCCAGTCCTCCGTGCCGAACTCCTCGTTGATCCGCTCCGCCAGTTCCCGCACCGCCTCCGTGTACGACCGGTACACCGCCAGGTCCTGCCGGGACGGGTAGGCCGAGGCCAGGTGGACCACCCGGCCCCGCCATTCGGGGTGCTCGGTGAGCAGCTCCCGGTACGCCAGCAGCCCCCGCACGATGTTCTTCGACAGCTCGGTCCGGTCCACCCGGACGATCGTCCTGCGGTCCCCGGTCTCCGCCCGCAGCGCCGCCAGCTTGTCGTTCACCTCCGGCCGGTGCGCCAGCGCCCGCAGTTCGTCGCCGTCCACGCCCAGCGGGTACACGGCCACGGTCGTCCGCCGGTGCCGTACCGGGCCCCTCGTCATCTTCTCGATGTACGGCGCGTCCCTCGGGTCCACCCCGGCCGCCGTCTTCGGCTCCGCGATGCCCCGCTCGTCGTCCAGCTGCGCCGCGGTCATGAAGCTGTGCGCCCACGCCCACGTGTGGAAGCCCACCACGTCCGCCCCGAGCATGCCCCACATCAGCTGCGCCCGGACGTCGTCGGGGAGCATGTCCAGGAACTCGCGCGAGGCCCACGGGGTGTGCGTGAAGTGGCTGATCTTCAGGTCCGGCCGCAGTTCCCGCAGCTCACCCGGGACCAGCGCCAGGTGGTAGTCCTGCACGAGCACCGCCGCGCCCTCGCCGGCCTCCTGTGCCAGCGCCATTGCGAAGGCGTGGTTGTAGGCGACGTACGACTCCCACTGCCGCCGGAACTGCGCGTCGAAGACCGGCTCGCGCGGGATGTCGTAGAGGTGGTGGTGCGTGAACCACAGCACCGAGTTCGCGATGCCGTTGTACGCGTCGTCGTACGTGGTGGGATCGATGTCCAGCATCCGGACACCGGGTTCGGAGACACCGCGGCGGACCGCCTCCCGGTCCGCCTCCGACAGCGCCGCGCAGATCCACAGCGCCTCCGGCTGCCGGGCGAGGGCGGCGGAGAGGCCGGACACGAGCCCGCCCCCGCCGCGCCGGGCCGTGAGGGTGCCGTCGTCGGAGAGAAGGTAGGAGAGCGGGCCGCGGTTCGCTGCAACGAGTACCTGGGAAGCCATGCGGCGAACCTAGCCCGGGGCCTGCCCGCTCAAACGTCAGTTCCCTCACGCCACCCTGCGGCCGGAGTACTCCTTGACCTCGGCCATCGGCGGCCGCTCCTCGGTGTCCACGGCGTACGTCCGCGGTACGAACCCGTTCGGCCCGCGCTCGAACTGCGTCAGCTCCGGCCGTACGAGATGCCCGCGCGAGAGCCGCAGCTGCGCCGTGCGGTAGATCGCCGCGGCCATCCGGCCCAGTGCCTGGCCGTCCTGATGGCGGTGGAGCCGTACGCCGACGTCCACCTGGGCCAGCGCGTCCAGCCCGACGGTGTGCAGCGCGTCCACCAGCAGGCCCAGCTCGACGCCGTACCCGACGGGGAAGGGCAAACGTTCCAGCAGGGAGCGGCGCACGGCGTACTCGCCGCCCAGCGGCTGGACGAAGCCGGCCAGCTGCGGCCAGTGGAGATTGAGGAGCGGCCGGGCGACGAGCTCGGTGACCCGGCCCCCCTGACCGGGGGAGCCCCCCAGAGGGCGGTCGTACATCGCCTTGACGAACTGCACGTCCGGCTCAGTCAGCAGCGGGCCGACGATCCCGGACACGAAGGCGGAGGAGAAGTCCCGCAGGTCGGCGTCCACGAAGCAGACGATGTCGCCGGTGGTCACCAGCAGCGAGCGCCACAGCACCTCACCCTTGCCGTGCACGGCCGGGATCCGCGGCAGGATGTCGTCGCGGTGCACCACACGGGCACCCGCCTTCGCGGCCACCTCGGCCGTCCGGTCGGTGGAGCCTGAGTCGACCACCACCAGTTCGTCGACCAGCGGCACCGGCAGCCCGTCGATCAGATCGCGACGGATCACCTCGACGATGGCGCCGACCGTCTCCTCCTCGTCGAGCGCGGGCAGGACGACGCTGACCGTGGTGCCTGCCGCCCGCTTGGCGGAAAGCAGCTGGTCGAGCGGTCGGTCGGCCGCGGACCAGGAGCGGTCCGCAAACCAGCGCTCCACCTCTTCCAGCACGTTCGGCACTCCCTGTTTCCTCATTCGTCCTCGGCGGGTTTCAGCCGAAAAGTGATCCATCTCGCGGTTCGGACGGCTGTCTCAACCACCCGGACCTTCCGTTACAGTCTTGAACAACGCGAAGGACCACCGCATGCCGGGGGTCCCCGCGTACAAACGCCCGGACGCGCCATGGAGTGCGCGACCCGGTGCCATACCGCTCATCCAGAGGGGCAGAGGGACACGGCCCGTTGAAGCCCCGGCAACCCTCCAGTCGGTTCTCGCGCCAGCTTGCAGCAGCGAGGTCCCCGGCTAGGGAAGGTGCCAATTCCGTCTCATGGCGAAGTGCGCCATGGGGAAGATGAGGAGAAAGGGCCTCGCCATCATGGCTGCACAGACTGTTGCCACCTCTGTCGATCTCGGACCTGCCACCGGCCTCTCGTGTCGTGAGTGCGGTACCCGCTTCGAGCTCGGACCCATCTTCGCCTGCGTCGAATGCTTCGGACCTCTGGAAGTCGCCTACGACCTTCCCACCGGGGACCCGGAAGCCCTGCGCGCCGCGATCGAGGCCGGCCCGAACAACATCTGGCGCTACGCCCCGCTGCTGCCCGTCCCCGCGGACGTGGCCTCCAAGCCCAGCCTGAACCCGGGCTTCACCAAGCTCGTGGACGCGGCCAACCTGGCCAAGGAGCTCGGCGTCACCGGCAAGCTGTACGTCAAGGACGACTCCGGCAACCCGACGCACTCCTTCAAGGACCGCGTCGTGGCCATCGCCGTCGAGGCCGCCCGCGCCTTCGGCTTCACCACCCTGTCCTGCTCCTCCACCGGCAACCTGGCCGGCGCCGTCGGCGCCGCGGCCGCCCGGGCCGGCTTCCGCTCCTGCGTGTTCATCCCGCACGACCTCGAGCAGGGCAAGGTCGTCATGGCCGGTGTGTACGGCGGCGACCTGGTCGGCATCGAGGGCAACTACGACGACGTCAACCGTTTCTGCTCCGAGCTCATCGGCGACCCGCTGGGCGAGGGCTGGGGCTTCGTCAACGTCAACCTGCGCCCGTACTACGGCGAGGGTTCCAAGACGCTCGCGTACGAGATCTGCGAGCAGCTCGGCTGGCAGCTGCCCGACCAGATCGTGATCCCGATCGCGTCCGGCTCGCAGCTGACGAAGATCGACAAAGGTCTGCAGGAGCTGATCAAGCTCGGCCTGGTCGAGGACAAGCCGTACAAGATCTTCGGCGCCCAGGCCGAGGGCTGCTCCCCGGTCTCGACCGCGTTCAAGGCCGGCCACGACGTGGTCCGCCCGCAGAAGCCGAACACCATCGCCAAGTCGCTGGCCATCGGCAACCCGGCCGACGGCCCGTACGTCCTGGACATCGCGCGCCGCACCGGCGGCTACGTCGAGGACGTGACCGACGAGCAGGTCGTCGAGGCGATCAAGATCCTCGCGCAGACCGAGGGCATCTTCGCCGAGACCGCGGGCGGCGTGACCGTCGGCGTGACCAAGAAGCTCATCGAGAACGGGCAGCTCGACCCGGCGCTGACCACGGTGGTCCTGAACACCGGTGACGGCCTCAAGACCCTGGAGGCGGTGGCCGCGGACAGCGGACAGACCGCCACCATCCGCCCGAGCCTGGACGCGTTCCGCGCCGCCAACCTCGCCTGATCTCCCCCTGACACCCGGAAAGGCAGTAGCGCCCATGAGCGTCAACGTCCGCATCCCCACCATCCTGCGCACCTACACCGGCGGCCAGGCCGAGGTCACCGCCGAGGGCGCGAACCTCTCCGAGGTCATCGCGTCCCTGGAGGCGAACCACCCGGGCATCTCCGCGCGCGTCCTGGACGACCAGGGCAAGCTGCGCCGCTTCGTGAACGTCTACGTCAACGACGACGACGTGCGTTTCGAGGGCGGCCTGGACGCGGTGACGCCGGACGGCGCGGGCGTCTCGATCATTCCCGCCGTCGCCGGCGGCTGCTGATACGCGAAAGCCCAGAATTGCTCCCTCCGCTAAAAGCGGAGGGGGCAATTCTGCTTGGTTGGGCGCGGTAGGGTTGGGGAAGTCCCCTCCGCTGTTCTTGCCAGCCGCATATGAGCGGGTCGAGCGAGGGTTGACATTGAGTCAATATGCAAGTGCGGTATGGGGCTTTGGCGAGATATGCCGGGTCCGAGTTGCCCGGCAATATGCCAAATTTTCACTCTATTTCAATGTATCCCCGTGTCCAGATTTCTCGTCGGATTGACCTGTTGCAGACAGCAGCGGTGCAGATACATTCAGCCCCGGTCGAGGCGTTCCGGCGCAAGTTCTGACCCGGGACCGCGAAGTGCGGTCCTGCGCAAGGGCCAGTAATAGGGGAGTTAGGCATGGCTCAGGGCACCGTCAAGTGGTTCAACGCGGAGAAGGGCTACGGCTTCATCGCGGTCGACGGTGGTGCGGATGTGTTCGTCCACTACAGCGCCATCCAGATGGACGGGTACCGCACCCTTGAAGAGGGTCAGCGGGTCGAGTTCGAGATCTCGCAGGGCCAGAAGGGTCCGCAGGCGGACATGGTCAAGCTCGCCGTCTAGCCCCGGCGCGATCGACCACCGACGCATACACATGAAGGGCCCGCATCCTTGAGGAGGGATGCGGGCCCTTCGTGCTGCCCCGTGCTGCCCCCCGTGCCGCCCCCGTGCCGCCCCGTGCTGCCCCCGTGCCGCCCCGTG
The DNA here is from genome assembly GCF_036106915.1 of Streptomyces sp. NBC_00354. Taxonomy (NCBI): domain Bacteria; kingdom Bacillati; phylum Actinomycetota; class Actinomycetes; order Kitasatosporales; family Streptomycetaceae; genus Streptomyces; species Streptomyces sp. NBC_00354. The sequence continues at coordinate 4,764,922 of NZ_CP107983.1, forward strand.
CTGCCCCCGTGCCGCCCCTCGTGCCGGGGCCCGGCGTTCCCTCAAGCCGCTTGCACTCGAGGGGGTCGAGTGCTAATCATTGGCGTTAGCACTCTCGTGCCGAGAGTGCTACTACACAGGACCGGGTCGGTGAGGCCCGCAGGGTCCGGCGGGAAGGAACCGCCGGGCACGCAGGCCGTCCGTCGCGGGCGCGGGCGCGGTCCGGAGCAATCCAACCCTCCCCACGCGCCGGCGGCGCAGGGGGAACCCCAGTCCTGGAGGACCACTTCAGATGGCCAAGATCATTGCGTTCGACGAGGAGGCCCGGCGCGGTCTCGAGCGCGGGATGAACCAGCTCGCCGACGCCGTCAAGGTCACCCTTGGCCCCAAGGGTCGCAACGTCGTCCTTGAGAAGAAGTGGGGCGCCCCCACGATCACCAACGATGGTGTCTCCATCGCCAAGGAGATCGAGCTCGAGGACCCGTACGAGAAGATCGGCGCCGAGCTGGTCAAGGAAGTCGCCAAGAAGACGGACGACGTCGCCGGCGACGGTACGACCACCGCCACCGTTCTCGCCCAGGCGCTCGTCCGCGAGGGCCTGCGCAACGTGGCCGCCGGTGCGAACCCGATGGCCCTCAAGCGCGGCATCGAGAAGGCCGTCGAGGCCGTCTCCGCCGCCCTGCTCGACCAGGCCAAGGACGTGGAGACCAAGGAGCAGATCGCTTCGACCGCCTCCATCTCCGCCGCCGACACCCAGATCGGCGAGCTCATCGCCGAGGCCATGGACAAGGTCGGCAAGGAAGGCGTCATCACGGTCGAGGAGTCGCAGACCTTCGGTCTGGAGCTCGAGCTCACCGAGGGCATGCGCTTCGACAAGGGCTACATCTCGGCGTACTTCGCCACCGACATGGAGCGTATGGAGGCGTCCCTGGACGACCCGTACATCCTGATCGTCAACTCCAAGATCGGCAACGTGAAGGACCTCCTTCCGCTGCTCGAGAAGGTCATGCAGTCCGGCAAGCCGCTGCTGATCATCGCCGAGGACGTCGAGGGCGAGGCCCTGTCGACCCTGGTCGTCAACAAGATCCGCGGCACCTTCAAGTCCGTCGCCGTCAAGGCCCCGGGCTTCGGCGACCGCCGCAAGGCCATGCTCGGCGACATCGCCATCCTCACGGGCGGCACGGTCATCTCCGAGGAGGTCGGCCTCAAGCTCGAGAACGCGGGCCTGGACCTGCTCGGCCGCGCCCGCAAGGTCGTCATCTCCAAGGACGAGACCACGATCGTCGACGGCTCCGGTGACAGCGACCAGGTTCAGGGTCGCGTCAACCAGATCCGCGCCGAGATCGAGAACTCCGACTCGGACTACGACCGCGAGAAGCTCCAGGAGCGCCTCGCGAAGCTGGCCGGCGGCGTGGCCGTCATCAAGGCCGGCGCCGCGACCGAGGTGGAGCTCAAGGAGCGCAAGCACCGCATCGAGGACGCCGTCCGCAACGCGAAGGCTGCCGTCGAGGAGGGCATCGTCGCCGGTGGTGGCGTGGCCCTGCTCCAGGCCTCCGCGGTCTTCGAGAAGCTCGACCTGTCGGGTGACGAGGCGACCGGCGCCAACGCCGTGAAGCTCGCCCTGGAGGCCCCGCTCAAGCAGATCGCCGTCAACGGTGGTCTCGAGGGTGGCGTCGTCGTGGAGAAGGTCCGCAACCTGACCGTCGGCTGGGGCCTGAACGCCGCGACCGGCGAGTACGTGGACATGATCGCCGAGGGCATCATCGACCCGGCGAAGGTCACGCGCTCTGCCCTGCAGAACGCCGCGTCCATCGCCGCGCTGTTCCTGACGACCGAGGCCGTCATCGCCGACAAGCCCGAGAAGGCCGGTGCCCCCGCGGGCGGCGGCATGCCGGGTGGTGACATGGACTTCTGATCGACCTCTGGTTGATCGGCTGTTCTTCGACCGAGGGCGGCACTCCCCGTACAGGGGGGTGCCGCCCTCGGGCGTTCCCGGACGGTTTCAGAAGCCGGTGGTGTCGATCGCGAAGTCGAACGGCTCCGGGACGTGCAGGGGCTTGCCGAAGGACACCGTCGTACGGGAGCGGTATCCGTGCGGGGAGGGGTCCCAGAAGCAGGTGATCTCCGAGTCCTGCATGTCGACGACCAGGTAGACGGGCACGAGCCGGCCGTACACGTCGAGCTTCTCGTTCCAGTCCGCGTCCCTGGTGGAGACGGACGTGAACTCTCCGACCAGCGACAGCGCCGCTCCGTCCGCGTGCAGCCCCTCCTCTTCGAAGGCCGCCTCATCCGCGACGTACAGGTCGGGTCCGTAGCCGCGCTCCGCTGCCGGGAACCGGAAGAGGAAGGGTGACGTGTCTGCGAAGTGTCCCTTGGGGACATGGGCCTGGAGCTGCTCGCGCAGCAAACGCATGCGACGCGAGTAGCGCAGCTTGGAGAACGGCGACACGATGATCTTCCCCCGGATGAGCTCGGCCTTGAAGCCGTCTGGCGTGTTCATCTCCGCAACCGTGCGCAGGAGCGTCTCGAATGTCGGCGGTGCCGCCTGCTCTATCGGTGTGGCCCGTTCAATCATGATCGTCACCGTTGTCCTCCGCGTGGCGTGCCGTGCACTGGGCGTGAGCCCCGTTCCAGGCTAGCGGCGCGCGGGTGGCCGCGCCCGGGTGGCGAGACGGATCACCACCCAACAGGGCGGTTTGGTTGACTGGGGGGATGAGCGAGCTGTTCGTGAAGATCTGCGGGTTGAAGACCGCGAACGACGTAGACGTGGCCGTGGCCGCCGGGGCCGATGCCGTCGGGTTCGTCTTCGCCGCCGGGAGTCCCCGCACGATCGACGCCGCCGCGGCGCGGGAGCTCGCGGCGCGGGTGCCGGCCGGGATGCTGACCGTCGGGGTCTTCCGCGGGCAGCCGGTCGAGGAGGTCCGGCGGCTGACCGAGGAGAGCGGCGTACGGGGAGTCCAGCTCCACGGGGACGAGGGCCCGGAGTACTACGAGGCGCTGCGCGCTGAGGGGCGGATCCTGCTGCGGGCCACCGCCGAGCACGTGAAGCGCTGCGGGGAGTACGGGGAGGACCTGCTGCTGCTCGACGCGCCCGACCCCGGCTCCGGCAAGCCGTGGAACTGGGGCTCCGAGGAGTTCACCGCCCCCGGGGGCCACTGGCTGCTGGCCGGCGGACTGACCCCGGGGAACGTCCGGGAGGCCGTGGAGACCACCGGCGCCTGGGGCGTGGACGTGTCCAGCGGGGTGGAGCGGGAGCGCGGGGTGAAGTCCCCCGACCTGATCCGTGCCTTCATCGAGGCCGCCCGGGGCTGACCGGGCACCCAGGGCACCAGGACGCGTCCGGGCGATCAGCTGACCGCCCCGTGGCCGGTTGCCCCTCGCCCACGCCGCACAGGTTAAAGATCAAGTTAGGGCCTGTCCTTCCTGTGGTCGGAGCTCTGGTCGGCTTTCTCCGGGAACGGCTCCCATGGTCAGATCCCGCCCCTGTCGCGTAAGGTTCCCCTGGCAGTATCACCTATTACCATTCAAGGGGGCGGGCGGCGATGCCGGAGACCAGGCTCGGTGAGCTCGTGCGGATGTGGATCGACGGCTGGGTCGTCTCCCGCGGCAGCTCGGACCCGATCGACGAGCCGTGGGGGTGGACGATCGACGTCGGGCAGCCCAAGCACGTGGCCCGGCACGTGCTGCCGGAGCCCACCGAGGCCGACGTACGCAAGATCGTCGCCGCTACGAGCGCGCCCGGGACGTGGCTGAAGCTGTTCGCCGAGGAGCAGGCGGTCCTGCCCTGGGTCGGGCCGGGCTGGCGGTGCGACAGCCCGGGTTTTCTGATGACTTGTCATCTTGCGCCGGAGAGCCCTGATTTGCCGGCCGGTTACACGCGCACCAGCTGGACCCGGGGCGGCGTCAGCCGAGTGCTGGTCCGCACGCGCGACGGGCACTTCGCCGCCCGCGGACAGATCGCCCGTGCCGGCACCCATGTCGTGGTCGACCAGGTCGAGACCGCCGCCGAGCACCGGCGCAAGGGCCTCGGCGGCCTGGTGATGCGCACGCTGCAGAGCACCGCGTACGAGGCCGGTGCAAGGACGGGTCTCCTCGTCGGCACGCCCGAGGGCCGGGCGCTCTACTCCTCGCTCGGCTGGACCACGCGCTCCCCGATGACGAGCCTCTGGTACGAGCCGACGGACGCCGCCCGGTGAGCTGAACAAGGCAGTGACCGGCCGGACCAGGCTAGGCGGCCCCGGCCGAGGCGGTGCCGTCCTCCTCGACGGTCTCGACGCCCGGCAGCGCCTGCAGGGCCGCGACCTGGCCGGGGTTGAGCCGGGCGGCGAAGCCGTGCAGGGCGGTGCGGTACACGTGGACCGGGGTGACGCCGACCAGCCGCGCCACGTCGGCCGGGTCGAGGTCCCTCCGTACGGTGACGATGTACGAGGGGTGGTCGACGGGCGCCGTGTACGGCGCGGGCTCGCGCACGGTGGCGCCGGCCGCCGACACGGGCAGGGCGGAGAACACGGCCAGTACGGCGACGGCTGCGGGCAGGGCCCGGCTCGGACGGGTGCGCATGGGGCGACGCCATCACGTACAACGGCGCAGGTCAACGACGTCCGCCGGGGTGGCGGGGGCACCAGGGGCGCACCGGCCGTGTGCTCCCTAGTGTGGGGGCGGGCCATACGGGTGATCTTGCTGGTGGCCCGTCGGCCGTGCGGGCCGGGACCGCGTGCGGCACGGGCTTGACGCCGCAGGGGATAGCCCTTTCTGCAGCTTGTGCGACAGCACGTGTTGACGCGGGCGCCGGAGGATCGGCCGGGCGGGGGGCGGCGGTTCAGGACGCGCCGGGGTGGCACCGATGGAACGGAAGGCCGCCCCCGCAGAGGCACTCGTCCTCGTCGGGGCGGCTCATTCATGCCGGCCTTCCGTCCCGCCCCCTTCAGGGAGTTCCTTCCATGCGCCTGCTCGCACGCCTGGCGGCCGCCGCCCTCCTCACCGTGCCCCCGGTCGCGGCCGGCACGGCCGCCGCCGATACCCCGGAGCCGACCCCGGTACCGCTGCACACCTCCGCGAACGCCGTGCCCGGCAAGTACATCGTGACGCTGGAGAAGGGGGTGGACGCGGCGAAGGCCGCGACGAAGCTCGGCCTGAAGCCGTCCTTCGTCTACACCTCGGCGCTGAACGGCTTCGCGGTCCCGCTGACGCCGCTCCAGCTTCAGATCGTCCGGGTCAGCCTCGGGGTGAAGTCGGTCGAGGAGGACGCCGCGGTGCAGTCCGTACCGACGCCGACCAGCACGCCCGGCATGCGGGCGCCGTCGAACTCGTGGGGCCAGGACCGGATCGACCAGAAGCAACTGCCGCTCGATGACAGCTTCACCACCGAGGGCAACGGCGCCGGGGTGACCGCGTACATCCTCGACACCGGCATCGACTACGGGCACTCCGAGTTCGGCGGCCGCGCGAAGGCCGGCTACGACGCCATCGGCGACGGCCGCAACGGCCTGGACTGCCAGGGCCACGGCACGCACGTGGCGGGCACGGTGGCCGGGGCGACGTACGGGGTCGCGCGCAAGGCGAACCTGGTCAGCGTCCGCGTCCTCGGCTGTGACGGCAAGGGCACCTGGTCGGGGATCATCGCGGGGATGGACTGGGTGGCCAAGAACGCCAAGCAGCCGGCCGTGCTGAACGGGTCCCTGGGAGGGGACAGGTCGACGGCGGTCAACGACGCGGCGACCGCGCTCTCCGACGCGGGCGTGCTGCCGGTCATCGCGGCGGGCAACTCGGCGATCGACGCGTGCACGGTCTCGCCCGCGTCGGCCGCGCGCGTGGTCACGGTGGCGGCGAGCAACCAGTGGGACGAGGAGACCGCCTTCTCCAACATCGGTACGTGCGTCACCCTCTACGCCCCCGGCCAGGCCATCGTCTCCGCGAAGCTCGGCGGTGGCAGCGTGGCCCTCGACGGGACGTCGATGGCCGCACCGCACGTCGCCGGTGTCGCCGCCCTCTACAAGCAGGCGCACCCGACCGCCGCCCCGGCGGAGATCGCCGAGTTCCTGGACGACGAGTCCACCAAGGACGTCCTGACCAGCGTCAGCAAGGGCACGCCCAACCAGCTGCTGAACACCGGCGGCCTCTGACGCTCAGAGGTTCCGACCCGCTCGGCCCCGGCCCGTTCGCGGATAGGCTGCGGGCCGAGGGGGATCATGGACACGCCATCGCCGCTCCTGAAGCGGCTCCGGGACCACGTACGGCTCGCCGCGGCCTGCGCGTTCAGCGCCGTCGCAGTGCTGTACGCCGTCCTGTGCCTGAAGTTGACCGCGGACATGTCCCACATCGTGTGCAGCGTGGGATATACCGCCGGCTGTCCGCGCGGGCTGGGCCCGCTGGCGCTGTGGGCGCTGGTCGCCGGGCTCGCCGCGGGCGGCCTGTGGTGGTCGGCCGTGAAGGGCCGCGGGTACCGCTCCGCCGTCGGCTGGCTCTTGGCCGTCGCCGTCGCGCTCGGCGCCCTGTGGCCCGGCTGGCTCGGCTTCTCGTGGCTGCGCGGCCCGCACATGGACCTGTTCTCGTACCAGGTCCCGGACGGCCCGGGGGCGGACAAGCCGATCGGCTCCTGGGCGGGGAGCCCGGCGTCGGGGGTCGTGGTCCGGGCCCGCGCGGACGGCGTGACCGGCTACGACGGGGAGGGCCGTCACGGCTGGAGCTTCCGCGCCCCGGCCGGCGGCGCGGTGTGCGCGATGAGCGGGGACACCCCCTCCGGCACCGGCCTGCTCACCCTGACCACCGCGGAGAGCACCTGCGGCAACCGCCTGGTGGCGGTGGACGTCACGTCCGGCGAGCAGCGCTGGACCAAGGACATCCCGAAGCTCGTGGGCAAGCCGTCCGCGGGCGGCTCCCTGGCCGTGACCGCGACCGCGGACGCCGTACTCGCCCACGACCTGGGCACCGGTGCCGAGCTGTGGCGTTCCCCGCTGCCCGCGGGCGCCGTCGCCATGGAGGTCGCCGCCGGCCCCGACCGGGTCCTGCTCCTGGCCCGGACCGACCAGGGTGTCGAGCTGTTCGCGCTCGGCGCCCGCACCGGTGCCGTCGCCTGGCGGTTCGCGATGCCGGTCGGGTACGAGCCCCCGCGCATCGTGTCGGCCTCCCCGGCCGCCGCCGTCGGTGACGGACGCCTGCTGGTGTTCGACGACGCGGGCCGCCCGAACGCCGAGTCGCAGGCGCCGTACGTCCCGACCACGGGCGAGACGGAGTGGCTGGTCGCGGGCGACGTGCTGTACGCGTCGGTCCCGAAACGGGAGGAGCGGGAGGTCCTGGCGGCGTTCTCCCTGAAGGACGGCCGCCACCTGTGGACCCGCGCCTTCGAGAACGACTGGCGGATCCGCACCCTGGCCGCCGACCGGACCGGCCGGATCGCCGTGGTCACGGAGGGCGGGTACATCCACCTCTGGCACCTCGACCCGGGCAGCGGGAAGCCGCTCGGCGAGTCGACGGTCCTGCGACGCCTCCGGCTGGGCGAGTCGTTCGCCCTCTACGGCAGGACGTTCGTCAACCTCGACGACAACGGCCGCCTCCCGCCGATCTTCGACGTGACCCCGGCGATCGGCTGGTGAGTCAGGCCGCGTAGTCCTTCAGGGCCTCGGTCCTGAGCGTGATGCCGACCGGGTCCGGGATCTTGACCGTTTCGCCGTACGGGAAGGAGGGGCTCTCGCGGTACGAGCCACCGCTGGGATCGCTGTGGACGGCCACCGTGCAGCTCTGCCGGTCGATGAGCAGGTAGACCGGGATGTCGACCGCCGCGTACCCGTCGCGCTTCTCCCAGCGGTCATGCCGGTCGGTGTCCGCATCGTGGGAGGTCACCTCCACGACCATCAGGGCGCCTGTGGGGTCGGCCCACTCCCCCTGGCCGGCGAAGTGCGCGACGGGTGCGAGAACGCCGTCGGGGCGGGCACGTCCGGCGCGGTAATGCTCGACTACCAGACCCTGCTCGGGGTGTAGGTCGAGTTCGGGCCGCTGCTGCATGCACTGGCGGAGCAGCCACATGAAGATGGCTCCGTGGTCACCGTCGGGTACTGGCTTGACCTCTAGCTTTCCCGCAATGAATTCGAGCGTCACGGTTTCGGGTGCGCCGCGCTCAAGTGCTTCGAAGTCATCGAGGGTCATCTGGGGACGCCGGGTGGAGCGAGCGGACATGGGATCGCCTCCCCGACTCCATGGTGCCCTGCACGCCCGGCGAAGGACCCTGTGAAGCGCCATGTGTGACTCCGTTCAGCTACGGCTCGGCATGCGCTAGAGGCATATGCCGAGCCGTGTCCGTCCGGGCACAGATGGTTAGCCCAATGGTGTGACCCGCGAGTTCGACGGGTCAGAGGCTGGCGACGAACGCCGTCCAGGCCGGGCCGTTGAAGGCGAGGTGCGGGCCGTCCGGGACTTTGGAGTCCCGGACGGGGACGAGGTCGGGAAGGCCGTCGGCGACTTCGAGGCAGCTGCCGCCGCTGCCGTCGCTGTGGGTGGACTTCCGCCAAGTGGCCATCTCCAGACAATCGCCGCCGTCGCCGCCGCTGTAGCTGGACTTGTGCCAGACGGCTGCCGACAGGTCGTATTCAGGCGTGCTGGTCATCTTCGTATTCCTCCGCCACCGACTCGATCAAGGCCAGGGACTTGCGCGGTGACAGCGCGTTGGCCGTGAGGAGATCGTAGGTCAGGGTGTGGTGGGTGACCGTGGCCGGATCGTCGAACAGCTGCCCCGTGCCCATGCCTTGGACGTAGGCGAGTGGAGGCGCGTCCTCGAAGGACATCAACTTGAGGGAGCCCAAGAGGCCTGCGTGCAGACCGGCGCTGAACGGCAGCACCTGCACGATGATGCGGTGTGACTGGATCAGGCTCGCGATGTGTCGCAGGGCCTCCGCCAGGACAGCCTTGCTGTCGCCCGCCCGGCGCAGAACGGCCTCGTCAAGCACGCACCAAAACAGGGGGGTTGTTGGATCCTGAGCAGGGCGGCCCTGGCCAGTCGGTTCGTGACCAGCTCGTCGATGGTCTCTTCCGTCGCCGTCGGCTGGTACGCGCGGAAGACCTCGCGTGCGTACGCCTCCGTCTGCAACAGACCCGGGATGATGAGTGGCGCGTACTCGCGGATGGCCTTCGCCAGAGCCTCGGCTTCCGCCGCCGCCGCGAAGTGGTCCGGGTACTTGGACTTGGCCGCCGCGCCGCAGTTGCGGACGAAGAAGCCGTCCGTGCCGAGGATCTCGTCGATCTGCCGGGCGAATTCGATGTGCATGCGTCGCGTACCGGCTTCGAGCTGGCCGATGAACGAGCCGCTGACGAAGAGGGGTTCGCCCAACTCGGCCTGGCTGAGGCCCGCGCGTTCGCGGGCCACGCGGAGTTCGGCGCCGAGCAGCGCGCGGGGTGAGGAGGACGGGTCGAGGTTCTTACCTGCCATGACAACTCTCCTGGCAACACGTGCCGTTGTTGCGGTGTCCGTATGGAAAGGCTAGCGAGCCCGCCGCCACTCTGTGTGTCGAAGCTGAACACTCAGAGTAGAAAGGTGACATGTCATGGTGCTCTCTCCGCAGGAGCGGATGCAGGCGGCCGAGGAGGCCGTCCGGCAGTTGAAGGAGTCCCTGGCCGGGGTGGGGGTGCTGTTCCCCTCGCTGGACGTGGAGCGGGTCTCGGCCGCCGGTACGTACGGCCTGCCGCTGGTCGACCTCGGCCGCTGCAACCTCGACACCGCGCTCCGGCTGGCCGCCGTGCTCCACGAGCGGGCCAACCCGTGATCGGGGACGCCGCCGCCGAATGGGGCTTCGAACTCGGCTGGAAGCTGCGGGGACTGGAACACGCCCTCCTCGGCGGCGGATGGAAGCGCCCGGGCACGGGGCTTTCCGTACGCGTGCGGTGCGAGCAGGGCGACGGGGTGTGGACGGCCGTCGGGGACGACGGGCAGCGGCGGGAGAGCCGTACGGCCGGTACGGAGGCCGAGGCGACCGCGCTGGTCCGGGAGGCGTTCGGGGTGAAGAGGGGGCAGCCGCAGCAGCCTGCGCCGGGCGTGCAGCGGTTCACGCTGATCCACTGGCCGGTGGGGGAGGGCGCGCGGTTCGCAGATGCCCGCTACGACGGGCTGAAGGCGCGGCCGCCGCAGGGCTGCACGGTCGAGGAGATCGGCGGTCGCTTCGGGCTGCGGTGCGAGCGGCCGGGGCCGCGGCTGCTGGACGCGGTCGCGGACCTGTGCGGGGAGATCCGGACCGGGCACGGGCTGCTCATGACCGACCTCGGGATCGAGAAGCTGTGGGAGTGGTCGGCGGACGGCACGGACGGCTGGGGCGCGGAGATCGTGGGCCAGCTGCTCCTGATGGCCGCCGAGCGGGCGCCGCGGCTCGGCTACTCGGTGGAGGATCTCGTCCGCTTCCTGAGCGCGGCGGCTGGGGCGGAACCCGCCCCGTACGTGGCATGAGCGGGCCGCCGTCGGAGCCGAGCTGTAGGATGGCATATAAATCGACCAGATCTATATGCCTGGAGGACTCAATGTCGCGCACCATGGTGGACCTGGATGATGCACTTCTCGCTGAGGCCGCAGAAATACTGGGGACGACCACGAAACGGGCGACGATCAACGGAGCACTGGCGGAATTCGTGGCCGCAGCCCGGCGACGGCGCTTCGTGGAGCTGATGGATGAAGGCGTCTTCGATGATCTGCGCGACCCGGAAGTGATGCGGGGGGCATGGCGGTGACGATGTACCTGGTCGACAAGAGTGCGTGGGCTCGGATGCATGTGCCAGCCGTCCGGGACAGGCTGATGCCGCTCTTGGAGCGTGGTGTGCTCGCGACGTGCGCAGTTGTCGACCTGGAGATCCTCTACAGCGCGCGCAATGCGGAGGACCACGCGCGCGGTCGCTCCGTCCGGCGAGGCTTCGCCTGGCTACCCCTCACCGATGAGGTGGGGGAGCGGGCCATCGAAGTGCAGGGGCTGCTGGCGCAGAGCGGTGATCACCGGCGTGCCTCACTGGCAGACCTGCTGATCGCCGCCACGGCTGAGCGCCACGGGGCGGTGGTCCTCCACTACGACGCGGACTATGACGGGATCGCAAAGGTTACGGGACAGTCGGTGGAGTGGGTCGTGGAACAGGGCTCGGTGCCATAGCCGCGACTCGGCGCGCCTGGGACCGCATCCCGTCAGTCGGTGCGGAGGCGGGCGTGGAGGTGTTCGTCGTGCCAGCCGTCCGCGTGGAGGAGGGCGCCGCGCATGGTGCCCTCCAGGGGGAAGCCGGCCTTCTCCGCGATGCGGCAGGAGCCCGGGTTGGCCACCGAGTGGGTGATGCGCAGGCGGTGCAGCCCGAGCTCCTCGAAGGCCCAGCGGCTGACCCGGGCCGTGGCTTCGGCCATGACACCGCCGCCGCGGCCCGCGGGCAGCAGCCAGTACAGGAACTCGCCGCTCCCGCCCGCCAGGTCGAGGTCGGCCAGGCCGATCAGGCCGACGGGCAGGCCGCCCAGAGCCGGGGCCACCGCCCAGATCGCGGCCTCCTCGGCGTGCCAGCGTTCCTGCCAGCGCTCGATCCGGGCCACGGCCTCGGCCGGAGACAGCATCGGCGGGCGGTTCCAGTGGCGGATCTCCGGGTCGTGGCAGGACTCGACCAGCGCGGGGGCGTCGTACGGGGTCCACGGGCGCAGGTGGAGCGTGCCCGGGAGGTCGAGCACCGGCTGGGGGAGGGCTGCCATCCGGCCCGGCGGGACCACCGGGGCGAGGGTCACGCCGCGTCCCGGAAGTGGGCCAGCAGGGCCTCGGCGTCGGCGGTGCTGCCCGAGATGGTGTCGAAGCCCGTGCCGGGCGGGACGGCCTGCCCCCACAGCCAGGTGTGGTGACAGCTGAAGCAGAAGATCAGCTCGAACAGGGGCTCGTCCACGGCGTCGTACGCCCGCAGGCCCCAGCCCGGCGCGAAGCAGATGCGCGGCTCACCCGGCGCCATCGACGAGATCAGCGCGAGCGAGTCCGCGGCCTCTCGGCCCGTCCAGCGGGAGACGACCGGGCCGGTCATGGGGTCGCCGTAGCGCTCGGGGCGCGCGGAGAGGCGTACGACCTCGACGACAGCGGTGGCGGCAACGGCTTCGGCGGGGAGCTGCATTCGCGCAGTCTCCCCGGCCGACCTCTATTTACGCCATAGCGGGCTCCGTGGCCGGTGGGGCGGTGGCCGGAATTGGCGCCTGGTCGGCGTTGAGCTCGATCAGCATCGGCCGCGTGAATCCGAAGAAATACGTGGCGGCGAAGCCCACCAGGTAACCGACCAGCAGGCCGCCCGCGTAGATCGCGAGGTTCAGGCCCATCCCCGACGGGCCCTCCAGCAGCGGGAACAGCGCCCACCCCGACGGGCCGATGGCCGTCGCGCCGAACGCGACTCCCAGCTGGTTGCAGAGGCCGACGAACGCCCCGCCCGCCGCGCCGCCCACGCAGGCGGTGACGAAGGGGCGGCCCAGCGGGAGCGAGACCCCGTAGATCAGCGGTTCGCCGACGCCCAGGAAGCCCGCCGGGAGCGCGGACCTGATGGTCGTGCGCAGCGACCGGTTGCGCGGCAGCCGGCAGTAGACCGCGAGCGCGGCGCCGACCTGGCCCGCGCCCGCCATGGCGAGGATCGGCAGGAGGGCGGTGTTGCCGGTCTGCTCGATGAGGGTGGTGTGGATCGGGATCAGGGCCTGGTGCAGGCCCAGCATCACGAGCGGCAGGAACAGGCCGCCCAGGACCAGCCCGGCGAAGGCACCGCCGGTCGCGAGCAGCCAGGTGGCGAAGGAGCCGATGGCGGTGGAGACTTCGCCGGCGAGGAACATCAGGCCGAAAATCGTCACCAGCCCGGAGACCAGGACGGTGACGGTGGGGGTGACCAGCGCGTCCACCGACTCGGGGACCCACCTGCGGCACAGCTTCTCCACCCGGACGGCGAGGAACGCGGCCGCCAGGGCCCCGAGTACGCCGCCCTGGCCGGGGGACAGGTGCTGGCCGAAAGCATCGATCTTCGCGACGCCCGGGAAGACGATGATCGCGGCGACGGCGCCGCCGAGGATCGGGGTGCCGCCGAACTCCTTGGCCGTGTTGTAGCCGACGAACACCGCGATCAGCGACATGAACCCCGAGGCGATGGCGGCGAGCGCCGGGACGACGGCGGGCAGCCAACCGGTGTTCAGCAGCACGCCGTTCAGGCCGGCGATGATGCCGCAGCCGATGAGCGCCGGGATCAGCGGGACGAAGATGTTCGCGATCCGGCGCAGGAACAGCTTCACCGGGGTGCTGTTCCGGGCCTTCTGCGCCTGCTTCAACGCGGCGCCCCGGGCGGCGAGTTCCTCGGCGGTGACCGCCGAGGCCGCCGAGGCCGCCGAGGCCGGCGTGACGGCCGTACGCGGCGGGTGCCCGGCCGAGCGGCCCTGCTCGACCAGCGCCTCGAACTCCGGGGTCACCCGGGCGACGGTCCCGGGCCCCAGCACGATTTGGTACGTGTCGTCGTCCTCGACGACGCCCAGCACCGCGGGCAGCGCCCTGAGGGCCGCGTCGTCGACCAGCGAGCGGTCGTGCAGCGCGATGCGCAGGCGGGTCATGCAGTGCGCGATCGAGCTGATGTTGGCCGGGCCGCCGACCAGGGGGAGGATCGCTGCGGCCGTGGCGCGGTTCTTGTCAGTGGACATGTGGTGATCGCCTTGCGTCGGGGGAACGGGGCAGTCAGCAGGTCAGCAGGTCAGCACGTCAGCACGTCAGCGGGTCGGTGGCATCACTCGGTGGCGGCCGCCGTACGGGCGAGGGCCTCGCGGAGGTGGCCGTCCGAGGCGGTGAGCAGCCCGGCCGCGGTCGGGCCGTCCACGCCCGCGAGGAGCACGAGTGCGGCCTGCTTGACCTCGCCGCCGGTGGCGTCGAGCGCGGCCTCGATCTCCCCGTCCGGCGCGCCGGTGGCCAGCGCCAGGATCCGCCGGGAGCGGGCGCGCAGCTTCTCGTTGGAGGCGCGCAGGTCGACCATCAGGTTCCCGTACGTCTTCCCCAGCCGGATCATCGTGATGGTCGAGACGAGGTTCAGGACGAGCTTCTGCGCGGTACCGGCCTTCAGCCGGGTGGACCCGGTCAGCAGCTCGGGCCCGACGACGACCTCGATGCCGTGCTCGGCGGCCGCGGCGAGCGCCGAGCCGGCGTTGCAGGACAGGCCGACGGTGAGCGCGCCGCGCGTGCGGGCGAAGGCGACGGCGCCGATCGCGTACGGGGTGCGGCCGGAGGCGGAGATGCCGATGACGGTGTCGTCGGCGGTCAGCTCCAGGGCGGCCAGGTCCGCGGCGGCCGCTTCGGCGGAGTCCTCGGCGCCTTCGACGGCTTCGACCAGGGCGGAGGGGCCGCCCGCGATCAGGCCGACGACCTGGGCCGGGTCGGTGTTGAAGGTGGGCGGGCACTCGCTGGCGTCCAGGACGCCGATGCGGCCGGCGGTGCCGGCGCCCGCGTAGACCAGCCGCCCGCCCCGGGCCATCCGCAGAGCGATCGCGTCGATCGCGGCGGCGATGTGCGGCAGCTGCGTGGCGACGGCGGCCGCGACGCCGGCGTCCTCGGCGTTCATGGTGCGGGCGATCTCGAGGGTGGACAGCCGGTCGATCTCGGCCAGTTCGGGCCGGAAGGCCTCGGTGGTCAGCGTGTCGAGCTGGGCGCGCAGTGCGGCGTACGACGCGGTCATGGGCGGGGGCTCCTGGCGGTTCGGCGGGGGGCGAGTGCCTCGTACGAGGCGGCGAGCGCGGGCGCGGCGGTCTCGTACGTCTGCTGTGCGACGGCGACGAACAGGCAGTCGACGACGAGGAGCTGGCTGGTCCGGCTGGACATGGCGGCCGGGCGCAGCCGGGTCTCGCGGGCGGCGGAGGTGGCCAGCACGAGGTCGGCGTAGTGGGCGACGGGGGCGTTCGGGCGGCTGGTGAGCGCGATGGTGGTGGCGCCGCGCTCGAAGGCCGTGCGGAGGGGGTCGATCACGTCGCCCGTGGCGCCGGAGTGGGTGATCGCGACGGCCGCGTCTCCGGGGCGCAGCTGCACGGCGCCCGTGACGGCCAGGTGGGGGTCGCTGTGGGCGTGGGCGACGAGGCCGATGCGCAGCAGCTTCTGGGCCAGGTCCTGGCCGACGAGGGCGGAGGCGCCGACGCCGTAGATGTCGATGCGGCGGGCGGTCGCGAGCGCGGTGACGGCGGCGGCGAGCGCGGCGAGGTCGAGTCCGGCGGCGGTGTCGGCGAGGGTCTGCGCCTCCTCGTGGGCCAGTTTGGCGACGACGTCGGCGATCGGGTCGTCGACGGCTATGTCGGCCGTGACGGCGGGGGCCGCGCCGGACTCCTGCTGCGCGGCGAGCGCGGCGAGGGCGAGGCGCAGGTCGCGGTAGCCGGGGTAGCCGAGGAGGCGGGCGGTGCGGACGACGGTGGCCTCGCTGGTGCCGGTGCGCGCGGCGAGCGCGCTGACGGTGAGGCGGGAGCAGCCGGCGGGGTCGGCGGCGACGGTCTCGGCGACGGCCTGCACGGAGCGGGTCATGGAGGGGCCGAGACTGCGGACGCGGGCCCGCAGCGGCACGCCGGAGCCGGTGCCCTCGGTCCCCCCGTCCCCCTCGCTGAAAGTTACTTTCGGGTCGTCGCTCATTTCTGAAATCTATTTTCGGCCGGGGTGGGGGTCAAGGCGCCATTCGGCACCGGCGAAGAAGGGTCTTCGCCACTTGGCCCGTACGGGTTCACAATGGGCGCATGGACCACGCGACCCCCCTGGAACAGGCGCTGCACGTCGCCCGTGCACTTGTTCTCGCCGATCTCGCCGCGGGCGAGGTCGCCGAGGCCGATGTCGTCTCCCTCGTCGAGGACTCGGTCACGCACCGCCGGTGGTGGGTGGAGCAGTGGCCGGAGGGGGTCGACTACCTTCCCGGACTCGTCGCCCAGGACGTGCAGGACGCGCTGCTGGAGAAGTACGGGCGCTGGCCGCTGTGCCCGGTCTGCTCGCACGGCGATCCGCACGCGCTGGACGTGGAGCCGGAGTTGGGACCCGACCCGCACTGGGTGTGCGCCAAGGCAGGAGTGAAGGTCGCCGCGGTCGGCGGCCTCGCGCCCGTCTTCGGCGCCGGCCGGTGAGCCGCCGGTGACGCTCTACATCGACCCGCCGACGTGGCCGGGCCATGGCCGCATGTGGTCGCACCTGGTCAGCGACGTCTCGTACGAGGAGCTGCACGCGTTCGCGGCGTCGATCGGCTGCCCGCCGAGGGCCTTCGAGCGCGACCACTACGACGTGCCGTCGCACCGCTACGCGGATGCGGTGGGGGCGGGCGCGGTGGAGGTGGGCAGCAAGGAACTGGTCCGCCGCCTGACGTCCGCGGGCCTGCGCCGCCCGAAGGGCCGGCCGGCGTAGCGGAGCCCGGCCGGGCCGGCGTCGGCCGGGGTCAGTTCGCGGCGGGTTGTCCGGCTGCGGCCGGTGCGGCCGGTGCGGCCGGTGCGGTCGCAGCCGACGAGGCGATCACCCGGGTCGGGGCGGGTGGGGTGCGGTGGTGGAGGCGGAGGGCGATCGCGGTCAGGGCCATCGCCGTCACGGTCATGGCGGCGCCTGCCCAGGCGGTGGCGGCGAAGCCGTAGTCGGCGTCGATCACGGTGCCGCCGAGCCAGGGGCCGCCCGTGTTGCCCAGGTTGAACGCCGCCGTCGTGGTGGCCCCGGCCAGCGTCGGGGCCGCGCCCGCGACGTTGAACATGCGGGCGTTGAGCGCCGGCGCCGTGAAGAACGCCGAGACGCCGAGCAGGAACGACAGCCCCACCGCCGATACCCCGGCCGACGCCAGCAGGGCCAGCGCGACGAGGAAGACCGTGGACGCGGCGATGCCCCACAGCATCACCCCGAACAGGTGCGCATCCGCGACCCGCCCGCCGATCGTCGTGCCGACGAGCGCGCCGACCCCGAACAGCGCCAGCACCCACGGCACCCGGCCGGCATCCAGCCCGGCGACCTCCGTCAGCAGCGGCGACAGGTAGCTGAACGCGCAGAAGACCCCGCCCGCGGCCAGGGCCGTGACGCCGATGGACAGCCACACCTGCCGGTCGCGGTAGATGCGCAGCTCCCGCGCCAGGGTGGGCCGTACGGCGGGCAGCGGGATGTCCGGGATCAGCGCCAGGATGCCGACGAGGGCGACCGCCGAGGCCGCGCCGACCGACCAGAACGCGGAACGCCAGCCCAGGTGCTCCCCGAGGAAGGCGCCGGCGGGGACGCCGAGGACGTTGGCGATGGACAGGCCGCCGATCATGACGGCCATGGCGCGGGCCCGCTGGTCCTTCTCCACCATCGCGATGGCGACGGCCGCGCCCACCGCCCAGAAACCGGCGCAGGCGAGCGCGGCGAGGATGCGGGAGGCGAAGAGGAGCTCGTACGAGGGTGCCAGCGCACCCGCCACCTGCCCGAGGCCGAAGAGGCTGATGAGCGCGATGAGGGTGGTGCGGCGCGGGAGCCGCAGCGTGGCCACCGCCAGCAGCGGCGCCCCGACGACCATGCCGATCGCGAAGGCCGATATCAGCAGGCCCGCCTGCGGGATGGTGACGTCCATGTCCTCCGCAATGGGCGGCAGCAGCCCGGAGAGCATGAACTCGCTGGTCCCGAGCGCGAAGACGGCCAGGCCGAGTACGTAGACGGCGACGGGCATGCGGGAGGTGGCGGGGGCGGTGGCGGGGGCTGGGGGCACGTTCCGTACGAACCTGCGCGCCGCGGATCTCATTCCCCGGCGCTCAGGACGGCGAGCTCGGCGGCCAGGTTGCGGCGGGCCGGGGCCTCCCACTGCGCGCTGCCGTGCGGGGTGCGGAAGAGGCGGGGCAGTGCGAGCAGCTGGCGCAGTACGGCGGCCCGGCCGGCGCGGAAGGCGTCCTCGGGGACGAACCCGTACTCCGCGCGGACGGCGGCGACGTACGCGGCGTACGCGTCCGGGCCGCCGGCCAGGACGGCCAGGTCCGCATCGCAGAGCGCCTCGCCGTTGGTGTCGCCGGGGGCGGGGTCGTGGGTGACGGTGAGCCGGACCAGGCGGGCCACCTCGGCGGTGCGGGCGGCGTCGATGCCGAGCTCGGGCAGGGCGCGCTCGGCGAGGGCGGCGCTGCGCTCCTCGTTCTCGGAGCGGTCGGGGCGGTAGACGGCGTCGTGGAACCAGGCGGCGAGCTCGACGGCGGCGGGGTCGGCGGCGTGCGGGGCGAGTACGTCGATCCGTGCGAGTACGTCGGCCAGGTGCGCGGTGGTGTGGTACCGGCGCTGCGGCTCCGCCCAGGCGGCCAGGAGCCGGTCGGCGTAGGGGGCGGGGTCCCGGTCGGGGGCGGCGCCTGCGGCGGTGGTGGTGGCGTGCCAGCGGTCGCGGAGGTCGGAGGTCATGGGCACATTGTGGGGGTGGCGTGTTTGTGCTGGTGATGCGCGGGCGCGGGCCCGTACCCTTCATATTGGACTAGACCTATTTCCGTATCCGAAGGATGGCATCGAATGAGCAACCAAGCGCTGCTGGAGGTGATCGCCCTCGATGCCCGAGACGCGGTCGCGGCTCAGGCCGGCGGGGCTGACCGGCTGGAGCTGGTCACCGACATGGCCGCCGACGGGCTGACCCCGCCGCGCGAGACCTTCGCGGCGATCCGCGCGGCGGTCGACATCCCGCTGCGCGTGATGATCCGCCGGACGGACGGGTTCGCCGCCGGGCCGGTCGACCTGCTGGTGGAGCAGGCGCGGGCGCTGCGGGCGGAGGGGGCGCAGGAGTTCGTCCTCGGCTTCCTGACCCTGGACGGCAGTCCCGACCTGGCCGCCGTGGAGGCCGTCCTGGCGGAGCTGGAGGGCTGCCGCTGGACCTTCCACCGGGCGCTGGACCGGGCGGCGGACCGCGACCAGGCGCGCAAGGCCCTCGCCGACCTGCCGGGGCTGGACGCCTACCTGACGGCGGGCTCGGCCGACGGGGTCGACGCGGGCCTTCCCGTGCTGCTCTCCGAGGCGGCGCGGCGGGGCGAGCCGGGGTACGCGGCGCGGATCCTGGTCGGCGGCGGCCTCACCCTGGCGCACCTGCCGCGGCTGCGGGCCGCGGGCATCGACGCCTTTCACATCGGCGGGGCGGCCCGGCCGCAGGGGTGGGACGCCCCGGTCTCGGCGTCGGCGGTTGCGCAGTGGCGTACGGCCCTTTCGCAGCCGCTTCGGTGACGGGTGATCAGCCTTCCTGGCAGGCCTTGCTGTTGAGCGCGGCCGCCGCGCCCGCGTTGTAGCCCTTCTCGAAGTTCGGGTCCAGTTGCGTGAGGTTCTGGTTCTGGGGCTTCTTCTTGCAGTCCTCCTTCGTGTCGGCGAGGCCCTTCCTGAAGCCCGCGCGGTACTGGGCCTGGGCGTCCTGCTGTTCGGCCTCCTTGACGGTGCCGCAGCTGACCTTTTCGTCCTGGTTCGAGGCCGTCACCTTGCCGACCGGGATGAATCCGCTGGTGGTGGCCGTCCCGCCGTCGTTGACGGTGACTTCGGCGCTGAACTGGTTGGTCGCGGTACCGCCGAGGAAGGTCATGGTCGTTCCCGGCTGCCCTCCTGAGGCCGTGACGTCGTACTTCCCGGCGGCGTTGGGGGTCTTCTTCACGCTGCACGTCAGGGAAGGCACCGCTGCCGCCTGCGCGGAAGCCGCCAGGAGCGGTGCCGACCCGAGTGCCAGCGAGGACACGACCACAGACGCCAGCACGGCCAGTCGAATACGGGGCTTCATCGTTCGTCCTTCCCTCGGATGGAACATGGAAGAACCGGGCCCGGGGAGGTGTGAACACGTCCATCGTCCTGCCGCCGACCGGCCGTGTCCACCGGAGCTACGGAAAGGCGGGTCCGAGGGCCGCCGGCAACGCGGCGGCGTGCAGGACGTGCAGACCCGAGACGGCACGGGTGAGGCACACGTAGAGGCGGCGCAGGCCGGTGCGTTCGTCGGGTTCGCCGGAGACGATCGCGGCGGGCTCGTCCAGCACCACGTAGTCGTACTCGAGACCCTTCGCCAGCGACGCCGGCACCAGCGTCAGCCGGGCCTCCACCGTCGTCTCCTCGCCCGGCGCCAGATACG
This sequence comes from Streptomyces sp. NBC_00354, assembly GCF_036106915.1. Classification (NCBI taxonomy): domain Bacteria; kingdom Bacillati; phylum Actinomycetota; class Actinomycetes; order Kitasatosporales; family Streptomycetaceae; genus Streptomyces; species Streptomyces sp. NBC_00354. The sequence continues at coordinate 4,784,917 of NZ_CP107983.1, forward strand.
GCAGTTCCGCCGCGCGCAGGGCCTCGGCCAGCTCCGGGATCCGGGCGTCGGCCGCGATCAGGCCGATCGAGCCTTCGTGGGCGAGGGACGCGCGGCAGGCGTCCAGGACGGACGCCGTCAGGTCAGGCGTCGGCGCGACGACCAGCGAGCCCGGCGTCTCACGGACCGAGGAGACCGCGGCCAGCCCCGGGGAGATCGAAGGCAGCAGCCGCGAGGCGTACGCGATCACCTCGCGCGGCACACGGAAGCCCGCCGTCAGCTCCTCCAGCGCCGCCCCCGGCTTGCCCAGGTGCGCCAGGGCCTCGTCCCAGCTGCGCGTCGCCCACGGGGTCGTGCCCTGCGCGAGGTCGCCCAGGACCGTTGCCGAGCCCGTCGTGCAGCGCCGGCCCACCGCCCGGTACTGCATCGGCGACAGGTCCTGCGCCTCGTCGAGGACGACATGGCCCAGCGAGTGCGTGCGCTCCACCAGGTCCGCCGCCTCGTCGATCAGGACCAGGTCCGCCGCCGACCACTTGGCCGATTTCACGCTCCGGAACGGCTTGGGCCACAGCAGGAGCTGCTGCTCTTCGTCTGACAGGACGCCCTCCGCGTGCTCCGCCAGGAACTCCGCGTCCGACAGCAGCCGCAGCACCAGCTTCGCCGGCTCCACCGCCGGCCACACCGCCTTGACCGCCGCCTTCACGGCGGCATTGCGGGCCACCGAGTCCTGGACGCGGTCGTCGGGCGCCTCGCCCGCCTGCTCCATCCGTACGAGCACGGTGTGCGCGATCCGCTGCGGCAGCGCGTCGCGGGCGGCGCCGTAGCGGATGTCCCGGTCGAGGAGCTCCGCCACGATCTCCTCGAGCTCGTACGCCGGAACCCGCCAGCGGCGCGAACCGCGCACCACCATCAGCGGCTCGGCGGGCGTGGCGACGTGCGAGCGGACGGCGCGGCGCAGCACCTGCGCCATCCGGGCGTCGCCCTTGACGACGGCGGTCGCGGCGGCGTCGGCGCCGCGGATCTCCAGGCCGTCGCGGGCCACCAGGTCCTCGACGGTGGCCTGCTTGACCTCGAGCTCGCCCAGGGCCGGGAGGACCTGCTCGATGTAGTGCAGGAAGGAACGGTTCGGTCCGATGACGAGCGTGCCGGTACGGGCGAGCCGCTCGCGGTGGGCGTACAGCAGGTACGCGACGCGGTGCAGGCCGACCGCCGTCTTGCCGGTGCCGGGGCCGCCCTGCACGCAGACGGAGCCGGACAGGCCGGAGCGGACGATCTCGTCCTGCTCGGGCTGGATCGTCGCGACGATGTCGCGCATGGGGCCGACGCGCGGGCGCTCGATCTCCTGCTGGAGCAGCTTGCTGACGGCCGCCGCCTCGGCGGGGTCGGAGAGGTGCTCGTCCTCGTACGCGGTGAGCTCGCCGCCCGTGTAGCCGAAGCGGCGGCGCAGCGCGATGTCCTGCGGGTCGTTCTTGGAGGCCCGGTAGAACGGCTGGGAGACGGGCGCGCGCCAGTCGATGACCATCGGGTCGCCGTCGGCGTCGTGGACGTGGCGGCGGCCGATGTAGAACTGCTCGCCCTCCGCGCCTTCGGCGAGCTCGGCGCCGGGTGCGTGCAGGTAGTTGAGGCGGCCGAAGAAGAGCGGGGTGTGGGCGAGGTCGGCCAGCGCCTTGATCCGGTCGTCGATCTGGGCCTGGAGGACGATCGCGTTGACCCAGTTCGCGGTGACGTCGCGGATGTCGAGGGCCTCGACGTCCTCGCGCATGGCGCGGAGAGCGGCGCGGGAGGCGGTGAGGTGGGCCTGCTCGCGGGCGAGGGGGTGGGCGGCCCAGTCGCTGTCACTGTCGCCGTCGTGGTCGTGGTCGATGCCGGTCTCGGGGGCGTGCGCGGACACGGAAATGCCTCCAGCTGCTGATCGGTACGGAACGATGCCCGCCGGTTTCCGGCCGGCGGGCGGCTCTCCCCGAAACGGCGGCGGGAGGCGGCAAGAGCGGAGATTGTAGTCACCGTGCAGGCGGGGCGCGAACGGAATACCGGGGCGGAAGTCCCTCCGGGGCGGGACGTCCGTACGGGTGTCATACCTGGGAGTGTCAGACCTTGGGCAGGGCCACTAGGGGGTGGCATGGGCCCGGAGGAGTAGGCGGGAGGGCCTGCGGTTCCGCCCCCAGGGCGATGTGCCGACCGGGGCGGAAGCGCACCATGGATACATGAGCACCGCAACCTTCACCCCGATCCGGGGCGGCCGCCCTAGCGGCGCCACCGCCACCTCCGACTCCCCTCCCCGCCACGTGGTGGGCAACGCCCTGCGCGCCGCGAAGGTCTTCGCCGCGGCGGCGGTGAGCGTCATCGTCCTGGGCGAATACGGCGAAGACGCCGGCGTCATACGCCGCTGACCAGCGGCCCGGCTGCGCCGCGCAGCGGGCTGGCCGGATAGCGGCGGAGGGGGCGCGGTGATCCACTAGGGTCACGCGCGTGACCCGGAGCCACCATCCCAGCCCCCCGCCGTCGCCCTGGGCCGGCGTGCTGGTCACGGGCCCGCTCCTCGTGCTCGGCGTGCTCGGCATTGCGCTGCGCATCCCGATCGCCGACGGCCTCGTCGACGGGTTCTGCGCCGCCGAGTGGCGCCCTCCCGCCGCGTACCCGCCGTTCGCGGCGATCCTGTTCACACCGGCCGCCTGGCTGCCCGTCGGCGTCCTGAAGGCCGTCTTCGCCCTCGGCAACGCCTGCCTGCTCGCCCTGCTGATCCTGATGTCCTGCCGCCTCGCGGGACTGCGGGCCCGGCCCGGGCCCGTCCTGGCCGCCACCATCGCCGGGCTGTGGGCGGAACCGCTGTTCCAGAGCCTGCTCGCCGGGCAGGTCAACCTGGCGCTCGCCTGCCTGGTCCTGTGGGACCTGTGCCGGCCCCGCGCCGCGCTCGGCAAGGGCTTCGCGCTGGGCACGGCCGCGGGGATCACCCTGACCCCGGCGCTGTTCATCCCGTACCTGCTGCTGACCGGCCGGATCCGGGCCGCGCTGACGGCGCTGGGTGCCTTCGCCGGTACCGCCCTGCTCGGGCTGCTCGTCCTCCCGCAGGCCTCCGCGGAGTTCTGGGCCCGGCACCTGCCCGCCTCCGGCCGGGCCCTGCTGCTGGACTGGCCGCACCTGTGGGTCTGGTCCGTCCCCCTGCTCGCCCTCCTGACCCGGTCGGCGACGTCCTGGCGCCCGGCCCCGAAGCCCGGCCTCGTCCTGGTCCCCGTACGAAGGTCACCCCTCGGGCAGCAGGATGTCCGCGTCGTCGAAGATCCGCAGCACCACGAGCAGCAGGCGCCCGCGCGACACCATGTACTCGGCCACGATCTGTGAGGTCAGCCGGATCTCGCGATCCTGCTCGCCGGGCCCTGTCGACTGGGACAGCTCGGTGTAGGGGGTCGCGCCCGGCACCACGCCCGGAGTCGGTCAGCCGGCCGGTCAGTCGGTCAGTCGGCCGGTCAGTCGGTCGTCAGGAGTTCGTCGGCGTCCATGATCCGGTAGGCGTAGCCCTGTTCGGCGAGGAAGCGCTGGCGGTGCGCCGCGAAGTCCTGGTCGATCGTGTCGCGCGCGACGACCGAGTAGAACCGCGCCTCGTGGCCGTCCGCCTTCGGGCGCAGCACGCGGCCCAGGCGCTGGGCCTCCTCCTGCCGGGAGCCGAAGGTGCCGGACACCTGGATCGCGACCGTTGCCTCGGGCAGGTCGATGGAGAAGTTCGCGACCTTCGACACCACCAGCACGCTGATCTCGCCCTCGCGGAACGCGTTGAAGAGCTTCTCCCGCTGCGCGTTGGAGGTCTCGCCCTTGATGACGGGCGCGTCCAGGTGCTCGCCGAGCTCGTCGAGCTGGTCGATGTACTGCCCGATGACGAGCGTCTGCTCGCCCCGGTGCTTGGCGACGAGCGCCTCGGTGACCTTCCGCTTCGTCGCCGTCGTCGCGCAGAAGCGGTACTTCTCCTCCGTCTCGGCGGTCGCGTACGCGAGCCGCTCCGACTCCGTGAGGTTCACGCGGACCTCGACGCAGTCCGCCGGGGCGATGTAGCCCTGCGCCTCGATCTCCTTCCACGGCGCGTCGAACCGCTTCGGGCCGATGAGCGAGAACACGTCCGACTCGCGGCCGTCCTCGCGGACCAGCGTCGCGGTCAGACCGAGCCGCCGCCGCGCCTGCAGGTCGGCGGTGAACTTGAACACCGGCGCCGGCAGCAGGTGCACCTCGTCGTAGAGGATCAGCCCCCAGTCCCGGGAGTCGAACAGCTCCAGGTGCGGGTAGATGCCCTTCCGCTTCGTCGTCAGGACCTGGTAGGTGGCGATGGTGACCGGCCGGATCTCCTTGCGGGTGCCGGAGTACTCGCCGATCTCCTCCTCCGTCAGCGAGGTCCGCTTGACCAGCTCGTGCTTCCACTGCCGGGCCGAGACGGTGTTCGTGACCAGGATCAGCGTGGTCGCCTTGGCCATCGCCATGGCCCCGGCGCCGACCAGCGTCTTGCCGGCGCCGCAGGGCAGCACGACCACGCCCGAGCCGCCGTGCCAGAAGCCCTCGACGGCCTGCTGCTGGTACGGCCGCAGCGCCCAGCCGTCCTCGACGAGGTCGATGGCGTGCGCCTCGCCGTCGACGTACCCGGCGAGGTCCTCGGCCGGCCAGCCCAGCTTCAGCAGCGTCTGCTTGATCTGCCCGCGCTCGGAGGGGTGCACGGCGACGGTGTCGGGGTCGAGCCGGGCCCCGACCAGCGGGGCGATCCGCTTGGACCGCAGGATCTCCTCGAGCACCGGCCGGTCGGTGCTGGTCAGGACCAGCCCGTGGACGGGGTGCTTGGAGAGGGTGAGGCGGCCGTAGCGCGCCATGGTCTCGGCGACGTCGACGAGCAGCGCGTGCGGGACGGGGTAGCGGGAGAACTCGACGAGCGCATCGACGACCTGCTCGGCGTCGTGCCCCGCGGCCCGGGCGTTCCACAGGCCGAGCGGGGTGATCCGGTACGTGTGGATGTGCTCGGGGGCCCGCTCGAGCTCGGCGAAGGGGGCGATGGCCCGGCGCGCGGCACCGGCGAGCTCGTGGTCGACCTCGAGGAGGAGTGTCTTGTCGCTCTGGACGATGAGAGGCCCGTTCACAAACGTCCCTTTCCTGCGGGGGGTGGCCGCCCGGGCGCGGACGGCCAAACCTCCAGTCTGCCGTATCAGGGGCCCGGTGTCCGGGGCCCTGATCGCCGGAGCCACCCGGGCAGCTGCCGTGTCCGCATTCTCCCGGTCTCGTCGTGGAGCCGCAGGATCTGGGTGAGGAGCTGTTCGTCGCCGGTTTCCCGGAAGGCGGCGGCGGACTCCCGGAACGCGTCCTGCGCCGCGGCCAGGTCGTCGGTGCGCCGCAGGGCGAGGCCGAGGTTGAGCAGGGCCTTCGCCTCGTGGTGGCGCTCGCCCAGCTGCCGGTAGAGGGCGACGGACTCCGTCTGGGCCCGCACCGCGTCCTCGTACCGGCCGCTCAGCTCCAGCGCCGTGCCCAGGTTGGTCAGCGTCATCGCCGCGGTGTACGGATCGCCGGCCCTGCGGCTCGTCTCGACCACCGACGTGAGCGGGGCGATCGCCTCCGAGGGTTGGCCGGCCCGGATCAGGACGAGGCCGAGGTGGCTCTGTGCCAGAGCCGCCATGTGCTCGTCGCCCAGCGATTCCAGGATGTCCCGGGCCCTCGTGAGTCGGTCGATCGCCTCCCGGGGGCCGCGCTCGTCCCGGTCCATGGCGAGGGCCAGCCCGCTGTTCGACAGGGCGAGACCCGCGCTGTGCAGGTCCCCGGTCTCCTCGGCGGCTGCCAGTGCGTCTTCATGGGCCTCGACGGCGGCGCCGTACTGCCCCATGTCCCGCAGCACCATCCCCAGGTTGTTGAGCGCGATGCCCTCGCCCCTGCGGTCGCCGGCCGTCCGGCAGATGGCGATGTCCTCGGCGAAGGCCTCGGCGGCCTCCGGGAGTCTGCGCAGGTCGTGCAGGGCCTTGCCGAGGTTGTTGTACGCCATGCCCCGGGCGCGGGGGTCGGCCTCCGGCGGGTAGCGGTCCAGGGCCTCCCGGAGCATGTCGGCCGCCTCCTCCGGCCGGTTCATCTGCTGGTAGGTCAGGCCGAGATTGGTCAGAGTGGCCGCCGCCGAGAAGGAGTCCCCGTCCTGCTCGTGCAGGGCCAGGGCCTCCCGGTACGAGGCCGACGCGTCGTCGAAGCGGCGCAGCTCGCGCCGGGCCGTGCCCAGGTTGTTCAGGATGCTCGCCTCGGTGTCCCGCAGTACCGGATCGTCCGAGGAGCGGACGGCCACCAGCGCCGCGCCCGCCAGTTCGGCGAACTCGTCGAAGTACCGGCGCAAGGAGTGGAATTCGAGCAAGGACGACTGCAGTCGGACCAGCGCCTCGGGCCGTCCCAGCCCCGGCGCGGCGAGGGCGGCGGCGCGCAGGTTGTGCCGTTCGGCGTCCAGCCAGGCCAGGGCCGCGTCCCGGCCGGGGAAGAGGGGGGCGGGCGGGAGCCCGGCGTCCACGTGGGTGTCGGCGGCGTGCGCGTTGCCCAGGTAGTGCCGGTACAAACGGTCCGTGGCCGCTTCCCGTTCGTGCGGCTCGTCCTCCGCACGGCACAGCTCGTCCGCGTACAGGCGCATCAGGTCGTGCATCCGCCAGCGCCCGTACGAGGGTCCGGGCTCGACGAAGTGCCCGCGGGCGAGGGGCAGCAGCAGCTCCTCCGTGTCCTCGGGCGCCGTACCGGCCAGCCGGGCCACGGCCTCGGTGGCCAGGTCGGGACCCGGGTTGAGGGCCAGCAGCCGGAAGAGCCCGGCCTGGTCCGGCCGCAGGTGCCGGTAGGAGAGGTCGAAGGCCGCGCGGACGGCGAGGTCTTCACGGCTGAGCCGCCCCAGCCGGCGCCGGGCGTCGTTCAGGGCCGTCGCCATGGAGGACAGCGGCCGGGTGGGGATGTCGGCCAGCAGGGCGCTGACGATGGACAGCGCGAGGGGCAGCCGGCCGCAGAGGGCCGCCAGCTCGGCGGCCGCCGCCGGTTCGCCCGCCACCCGGGTGTCCGCGGGACCCACGACGCTGCGCAGGTTCCGTCCGATGAGTTCCACCGCAGCCTGCTGCCCGAGCACGGACAGGTCCAGCACGCGGGCCCCGAGGTCGCTCAGGGTGTGCCGGGAGGTGATCAGTACGGGGAGGCCCGGATCGCCCGGGAGCAGCGGACGGACCTGGGCGCTGTCCATCGCGTTGTCGAGGACCAGCAGGATCCGCCGCCCTTCTGCCGCGTACGTGGCGAGGACGGACCGGTACAGGGTCGCCCGGCCCTCCACGTCCTCCGGGACGCACTCGTCCGGGACGGCCAGGGCGCGCAGCAGCGAGCCGAGGGCCCGGTGGGGGCCGACCCGCCGCCGCTCGTCGTAGCCGAAGAGGTCGATGAAGAGAACTCCGCCCGGCAGCAGACCGGTTGTGCCGAGTGCGCGATGGGCGACCTGGAGGACGAGTTCGGTCTTGCCCACCCCCGGCAGCCCGGCGATCACCTGACGGGCAGCGGTCGACGACGGGTCCGGCCCGAGCGCCGTGAGCAGGGCGTCCTCCTCCGGCTCCCGGCCCGTGAAGGCGGGGGAAGGGGCGGGCATGCCCGTGAGTGCGGCCGGGATGGTGGCCGGGAGCTGGAGGGTCACGTTGGCGCCCTGCACCACGGTGTTGAAGTACACCCCGCCGCTGATGTCGTTGCGGGTGTGGCTGCCGCGCCTGTCGTCCGTACCGGTCATATGACCAACGGTATGAGTTCGGCCTACGGTCGGGGGATGGATGATCGACTTTGCTTTGTGCCGGACGGGTTCGAGGTGCCGCTCGGGCTGGACGGGGACGGGTTCCGGCTGGAGCCGCTCGGGGAGGCGCACAACGCGCGGGATCTCGCCGCCTGGAGCGGGAGCATCGCGCACGTGCGGGCCACGCCCGGGTTCCAGGGGCGGGGGTGGCCGCCGGTCGAGGGGATGTCCGCCGAGGCGAATCTGGCCGATCTGGCGCGGCACGCGCGGGACTTCGCGGACCGGAAGGGGTTCACGTACAGCGTGCTGGACGGTGACGAGGTCATCGGCTGCCTCTACATCTACCCGGGGAAGGACGCGCCGGAGCGGGTGAGCGTCAGCTCCTGGGTACGGGCCGACCGGGCCCCGCTCGACAAGGTCCTGTACGCCGCCGTCACGCGCTGGCTGGCCGAGGTGTGGCCCTTCGAGGCCGACCGGATCGACTACGCGGCCCGGTGAACGCGGAAGGGGCCCGGCACGTGGTGTGCCGGGCCCCTTCCGGGTGATGCGGGTGATCAGACGCGCGTGGCGCGGCGACGGGCGCCGAGCCAGGCGGCGGCCCCGCCGAGGACGACGAGGGCCGCGGCCAGGCCGGAGTACAGAACGGTGTTGGAGCCGGCGCCGGTCTTCGCGAGGGTGCCCGTGGAGCCGGTGGCCTTGGTGTTGGAGTTGCCGGCGGCGGCGGCGGTGGTGGAGGCGGACGCCGAGGGCGTCGCGCTCGCGGACGGCTGCGTCGTGGCGGACTTGCTCGGGGTCGGCGACGGCGACGTGGACGCGGTGGGCGGGGTGAGCTGGAACTTCGTGTCGGCGCCGGAGAACTCGTAGGTGTTGCCCTCGGCGAGGCCGACACCCGCGTGCAGGGTGACGTCGGTGGCCTTCTTGAAGTCCGTGTTCGGGCCGAACGAGGCCCGCAGGCGCACGATGCGCTCACCGGAGGCCGCGCTGAAGCCCTTCGGGATCGTCGGCAGCATGAAGTTGTAGGGGTCGGCGGTGCTCAGGCCCTCCCACTTGCCGTCGACCTGCGCCCACAGCTGGAGGTTGGGCACCTTGGCGTCGGAGCCGAACTTCAGGTCCAGCCAGGAGTAGAGCGCCGAGTTGAACTCGCCGTCGCCGGTGACCCGGTAGCTCAGGTCCATCTCCCGGCACTGGAGCGCCGGAACGCCCTTGCAGTCGCCGACGTTCTTGAACGAGGTCTCCAGCTTGCCGGCCTTGACCGCCGGGTCCGTCTTGAAGGTCAGCGACGGGGCGCCGCCCTCCGCCACCTCGTTCTGGTAGCTCGTGGCACGCAGCTCGAAGTCGCCGTCGTTGGTCGGGTAGTTCTTGCCGAGGCCGATCGTGACCTTCCAGGTCAGCTTCCCGCCCGCCGGGATCTCGAAGCCCTCCGAGGCCGCCTTGCCCGCCGGGTGGAACATGCCCTGCCACTCGCCGTCCTGCTGCCCGATGGAGGACTCGGTCGCCGGCGCGGTCACGCCCTCGACCTTGAAGGTCACGTCGGTCTGCTGGAGCGGGCTCGCGCCGGCCGGCGTGCCGATCATCCACGGGTGGTACGAGTGGGCCTTGTCCGAGGGGTTGGCGACCGTCAGCTCGAAGGTTTCCGTCGCGCCGCCGCGGGTCAGCGGGCCGCTCGGCGCGGGGGCACCCATCGTGATCTTCAGCGCGTGCAGGTTCTCGGCGGCCGGGGCGGCGTACGCCGACAGCGGCATCAGGACGGTACCGGCGACGGCGGCGACGACGGCGGTGGCGGCCGCGGAGCGGAGGGTGGTGCGGGTGACGGTGCGAGCGGACATGGTGGACTCCCCCCAAGGAATCACGAAGGCAGGCGAGCAGCGCAGAGCGGTGGCAGCCGGCAGAGCAGACGGAAGAGGCGTGCGAGGTGCCGCGGCAGAGCGCCGGTGGCGGGTGGTGCGGGTTTTCGCTCCGGCGCCGGTTCTACTTCCTCGGCCGCTTGCTGCGATGAACTGATCTTCACACATCGCGGATCACCAATCCATCGCCCGTGTGTCACCGCTGTGCAACAGGGACCGGAGGGGCGCTTCAGCCCCTCTGAGCTGCGAAAACGATGCTTCGCATTCCGCTTGTCGCGCTACGGGCCGCTACGCGCCCAAGTGCGCCAGCGGGCCCGCCTCGTACGGGGTCTCCACGGGCAGCAGAGCCCGCGCCGCGGCCTCGTCGCCCGACCGGACCAGGCCGTGGATCTCCCGGGCCAGCGGGGTCACGTCGCGGATGGCGATCGTCCACTCGTCGGCGTACGCGCGCGAGGCCGGCCCGGACAGGCCCAGCTGGAGCGAGCGGTGGGCCAGCGGGTTCAGGTGCAGGTCGCGCTCCGGGTCCCACTGGACGCGGGCGGGGCAGTCGCGCAGGGCCTGCTGCCAGGCCTGCCGGTCGGTGTGCGTGCCGGGTTCGTAGTGGGACAGGCAGGCGTGGCGCAGCGCGTGGTCGAAGCCCTCGCGGGTGATCTCGACGGCCAGCACCGTCTCCTGGTCGGCCTTGGCGGCCCAGCCGCAGCGGTACATCATCCACAGGAACGACGGCTTGATCCACGTCATGCGCTCCCGCTTCCAGGCGGGCGGGAACCGGCCGTCGCGGGCCGCGGGCACGCCCAGCCGGGGCGCGTACGCCTGGTAGACGGTGACGGTGGTGTCGGTGTGGGCCGCGCGGATCTGCCGGTCCGGGACCGGTAGCGGCCTCTTCGTTTCCTGCATGAGGCCAGGGTGCGGGGTGGAAACCCCGCGCTGCGAGCCGTTTTCCACCGGCGGACCGCGCTACAGGTGCTCCTCCGCCAGTTCCGCGACCCCCGTGATCCGGTGCAGCGCGTACGTCCGGACCTCGTCCGCCGTGTGGTCGTACCCCGTGACGAAGCCGCCCTCGACCCGCACCGGGTCGATGACCCGCTGGCTCGCCGCGCCGTCCGCGTTCACGTACCCGATCCACACCGCCGAGCCGGTCAGCGCGGCCGCCTGCACCGTGGCCAGGGTCTCCGCCGGGCTCGTGCGCGGGAGTTCGCCCGGGACGGCGGATGCCGCGACCGGCTCCTTGCGCACCGCCGTCGCCGCCAGGTCGCCCGCGCGGATGGCCCGTACGGCCGCCCCCAGCAGCGTCGGGTCCGGTACCGGCGGGCCGTCCGGCACCGGGACCGGCGCCGAACGCGCCGGGGTGCGGTGGGCGTCGGCCCGCGCGACCAGCACGTCGCCGGTACGGGACTCCGCGGCCGGCGCGTAGCCCATCGCCCGCAACCCGTCGAGCAGCGCGCCCGGTTCGGCCTGCGCCGCCAGGACGGTCGGGGCGAGGCGCCGCAGGCCCAGCCCGGCGGACCGCTTGTCGGCCAGGATCTCGTTCAGCATGCTGTCGTCGTCGCAGCGCACGTACGAGGACGCCGCGCCGACCCGCAGGTGCCCGTGCCGCCGGGCCACGTCGTCGATCAGGTAGGCCAGTGGCTGCGGGACCGGGGTGATGCTGTGCTCGGCGAGGAAGGCGTGCAGGTCGGAGGCGGTCCGCCCGGAGTCCAGGGACCGGCGTACCGAGCCGGGCGTGAAGCGGTAGACGGTCGCCCCGCCCTTGGACTCCACGTCCGCGAGCACGGCCAGCACATCGCCCAGCTCCCGGCGCAGCGGCCCGGGCGCCACCGCCGTCAGGTCGGCCTGGAGCAGTACGTGGTCCACGGGCTCCGGAAGCAGCGGTGCCAGCAGCGGCGCCGGGTCGCGGTGCTCCAGCAGCGCGCGGCCGTGCGCGGCGAGCGCGCCGCGGCCGGTGACGCCGAGCACCTCGGCCTCGGTCAGCGTCCACTGCGCGAGGCGGGCGCGCAGCCCGCTCGTCCCCCGTACGGGGCGCTCCCAGGCGAGCCGGGCGAGGAGGGCGTCCGGGGCGGCGGAGCCGCCCTCGGGCAGGGCGGCGAGGAGTTCGAGGACGCGCCGGCGCACCTCGGGGGCGGCGGAGCGGTCGAGTTCGGGGCCCAGCACGGACAGGGTGCGGCCCTTGGAGTCCTGATCGCCGACCAGGCCGGCGGTGCGGGTGGCCGGCAGCCAGGCCGCGGCCAGGGCCGACCACTGCTCGGCGGGCGGGAGTTCGAGCCAGTCGTCGAAGGCGGGGGTGGGCGCGTACCGCTCGTCCGCCTCCCCGTCGCTGGCCAGCAGCCCGGCCGCGTAGGCGAGTTCGATCCAGAACGCGGCCGTCGCCTCGGTGGCGTCGAGGGTGGCCGCGGTCCGCTTCAGGTCGCGTACGGACAGCCCGCCGGCCCGCAGCACCGGCGGCCCGGTGTGCTCCCAGGACTTCACCAGCTCCTCGACGGTGGACAGCGCGGCCAGCGCCTGGCCGGCCGCATTGGCGTCCACAAGCTGTGGACGGTGCTCGCGGTCCGCGGGCACCGCAGGGGCCACCGGCTCCGTCACCCGGTGCGCGAGGCCGCCGCGCAGGTGCAGCGCCACCTCGCGGGGCAGTACGACGGTCCGCGCCGACGCCGGGAGCAGCAGCCCGTGGTCGCGCAGCCAGCGCACGGGCGCGGTCGGGTTCGGCGTGACCTCCCCGTACGGCGGCCCCCACACGAGCCGGCCGAGTACCTGGTGGGCCTCCGCCGGAGCCTCGTCCAGCAGCGCCGACATCCGCTCCGGATCGGCGAACAGGCCGGTCAGCGCGGTCACGGCGGACACCGGGTCGTGCGTGGCGGGCAGCCCGGCGGCGGCCACGATCTCCTGGACCCGGGTCGGCGACATCCCGGCGGTGGCCTCGGCGACGGTCGGGCCGAGGCCCGTGGGGGAGGGTCGGCCGGCGGACGGCGCGAGCAGTTCGCGGGCGGTGCGGACCAGCCGGAGCCGCTCGTCGTCGCCCCAGACCAGCGCCTGGTCGCGCAGGGTGGCCAGGGCGCGCGGGAGTTCGGCGCGGGCGCCGTTGTCCTCGCCCGTGGAGCCGTGCTCGCCGGCCAGCAGCGACTCCAGCACCGGGTACGGGCACGGGTCCGGGGCCACCGCGAGGGCCTCCGCGGTCTGCAGCGCGAACCGGTCGAGCCGGTCCAGCGCGCGGACCACCGAGGCCCGGGTGCCGGCCCGGGTGGCCAGCTGGGTCATGTCGCCCGGCACCGGGCCGAGCAGGTCGGGGCGGGCGTGCAGCAGGGTGGCGAGCGATGCGTCGTCGCGGGCGCGCAGCGCCTCGGCGAGGGAGCGCGGGGCGCTGCTCGCTGTGGCGCTTCCCGCAGCGCTGCTTGGCTCAGGCACGGTCGCCTCCATGGTCGCGTCGGCCGGTCCCCATCCGGCCAACGGTATCCGCTGCGCCCTCGGCCGCTCCACGGGCGCACGCGCTACCTTTCGAGAGGGTGGTACGGGAGGAGCGGGGCGTGGGGATCGAGAGCGACCATCTGGTCTACGAATATCTGAGCCGGGTCGGGGACTTGGCGCAGCGGCGGCAGCTGTCCTCCGGGGACCGGATGCGGCTGGTGGCGGGGCTGCGGGACGAGATCGACCGTCGGCGCGCCAAGTACGAGCCGGAGACGCCGGCGGCCGTACGCCGCATCCTGGAGCGGATCGGCACGCCGGAGGAGATCCTCGACGGCATGGGCGCGTCCCCCGCCCCGGTGACGCCGGCCGCCACCCCCGACCGGGCACCGGCGGTGCCGACCCAGCGGGGGCCCGGCCGGCTGCGCCGCAAGACGGTGCCGCCGCCGCGCCCGGCGGACGGCGCGCCCGCGCCGCCGCACCTGGCCGGGCTCGACGAACTCGGCTCCGACAGCGGGGCGGAACCCGACTGGTGGCGGGTCGCACCGGGGCCGTACGGCGCCGGGCCGCAGGTGGAGGGCTTCGCGGGCGGGGTGGAGATCCCGGAGCTGTTCAAGGAGCCGGTAGAGGGGAAGCCGGCGCCCGCGGCGGGTCCGGCCGGCGCGGCGGCCGCCGAAGAGACGTCCGGCGTACGGGGCCTCGTCCGGTTCCTGAAGCAGCGCCGGCAGGCCAAGTCGGCCGCGGCCGCGGCGGATCCGCAGAAGGCGCCCGGGGCGGCCGCCGCCCCGCGTCCGAAGCCGCACGCCTTCCTGCTGCTGGCCGCGGTCGTGCTCGTGGCGGGCGCGGTCACCGGGTCCTGGCTGCTGCTGATCGGCGGCTGGCTGCTGGCGTACGCCTCGCGGGTGCTGGGGCCGACGGAGCGCAAGGTGGTCGTGTTCGGGCTGCCGGGGGCCGTGTTCGCGGGCGCGGTGGTGTGGCTCTGGGGCCGGCTCGAGGGGCGCTGGGGGGCGCCGCTCACGGACGAGGGCCTCGGCGGGGTCTTCCAGGGCATGTGGCCCTGGCTGGCCAGGGCCGCGGCCGTCGCCTCCGCGCTCTACCTGGCCTGGCGCTCCCGCCGCCGCTGAGCCGCTACGCGGACGGGCTCCACGGGGACGGGCGCTGACATGTCACCAAATTTCACTGTCTGGTAAGGCGAGGCCAAGTCTACGTTCCCGGCCGTACGCCCCGGCTCGGCACAATGGACGTATGAGCTCCGAGACCCCCAGCGTGCCCGCCGCGTCCGCCCAGCTGACCGTCGGCTTCGACCTCGACATGACCCTCATCGATTCGCGCCCCGGTATCAAGGCCGCCTACCAGGCACTTTCCGCCGAGACGGGCACGTTCATCGATGCGGACGAGGCGGTCACGCGGCTCGGTCCGCCGCTGGACGAGGAGCTCGCGTACTGGTTCCCGCAGGCGGAGATCCCCGCCATGGCCGACCGCTACCGGGAGATCTATCCCACATACGCCATCGAGCCGACGCCCGCGATGCCCGGCGCCCGCGAGGCGATCGAGGCCGTCCAGGCGCTCGGCGGCCGCGCGATCGTCGTCACGGCCAAGCACGAGCCCAACGCCCGGCTGCACCTCGCGCACCTCGGCATCGAGCCGGACGCGGTCATCGGCTGGCTGTGGGCCGAGGCCAAGGCGGGCGCGCTGCGCGAGTACGGGGCGCAGGTCTACGTCGGCGACCACGTGGGCGACATACGCGGCGCCCGTACGGCCGGCGCACTGTCGGTGGCGGTCCCGACCGGCCCGTGCCTCGAGCCGGAACTGCGCGAGGCGGGCGCGGACGTGGTGCTGCCGGACCTCACGGCGCTGCCGCAGTGGCTCGCGGAATACGTCCGCACGCAGACCGTCTGATCCGGCGGGCTAGGCCTGCGAGGCGCGGGCGGCCCGGCGCTGGGCCGCGGCCGAGCGCAGCACACCCGCCGCCGAGATGGCGAAGCCGACGCCCATCAGCATGCAAACGGCCCACGCGTACGACGGGAACGGGTCCGTGTGCAGGAACAGCGGGGCCATCGTCACGAGGGTGGCCACGGCGCCGGCGATGAACACGATGCCGCCCGCGCGCACCAGGCCGTCGCCGGGCCGAGCTTCGTCGGAATGAGGAGTAACAGTCACCCCACCAGGGTAGTTCCCTGGCCGAAGAAGCCGACAGCGCAGCCCACAGCGAAGAGCCGGCGAAGGACCGGGGAACGTCTTGTCACCAGTCGATCGCCCACTAGCCTGGATACAGCGGGTCACCATGACCCGCTGCGCTGTTGTCCGGACCCGCTGTGCGGCGTACCGGACCCCGACGAGCACAAGGACAGAGGACGGACGTGCCTACCGGCAAGGTCAAGTGGTTCAACAGTGAGAAGGGCTTCGGCTTTCTCTCCCGCGACGACGGCGGTGACGTCTTCGTCCACTCGTCGGTGCTCCCGGCCGGGGTCGACGCACTCAAGCCCGGCCAGCGCGTCGAGTTCGGCGTCGTCGCCGGACAGCGCGGTGACCAGGCGCTTTCCGTGACAGTGCTGGACCCGGCGCCCTCCGTCGCGGCCGCGCAGCGCCGCAAGCCCGACGAGCTGGCCTCGATCGTGCAGGACCTCACGACCCTGCTGGAGAACATCACTCCGATGCTGGAGCGCGGCCGCTACCCCGACAGGGTGCACGGCACGAAGATCGCCGGTCTGCTGCGCGCGGTGGCCGACCAGCTCGACGTCTGAGCCCGTACGCACGACGGTGCCCCGGCCTTCGCAAGAGGGCCGGGGCACCGTCGTATCCGCCTGGAACGGCCTTACGGGAAGGCCAGCGCATCCGGTGCGATGGCCGGTACCAGACCCTCGGCCGCGGCCCGCGTCAACAGCCCGCGCACCGCCGCGTACCCGGCATCGCCGAGGTCGGCGGTGAACTCGTTGACGTACAGCCCGATGTGCTGGTCGGCGACGGCCGGGTCCAGCTCCTGCGCGTGGGCGCGGACGTACGGGCGCGAGGCCTCCGGGTCGTCCCAGGCCATCCGCACCGACGTACGGGCCGACTCGGCCAGCGCGTGCAGGGTCTCGGCGCCCAGCGAGCGCTTGGCGATGATCGCGCCCAGCGGGATCGGCAGCCCGGTCGTGGACTCCCAGTGCTCGCCCATGTCGGCCAGGCAGTGCAGCCCGTAGTCCTGATAGGTGAACCGGGCCTCGTGGATGACCAGCCCGGCGTCCACCCGGCCGTCGCGGACGGCCGGCATGATCTCGTGGAACGGCAGTACGACGACCTTGCCGACGCCCTCCGGCAGCACGTCCGCCGCCCACAGCCGGAACAGCAGGTAGGCGGTGGAGCGTTCGCTCGGCACGGCGACGGTCTTCCCGGCCAGGTCCACGCCCGGCTCGCGGGTCAGGCCGCGATCCTTCACCAGCACAAGAGGCCCGCAGCCGCGCCCCAGCGCCCCGCCGCAGGGCAGCAGCGCGTACTCCTCCAGCACCCAGGGCAGCACGGCGTACGACACCTTCAGCACGTCCAGCTCGCCGCGCTCGGCCATGCCGTTGGTGATGTCGATGTCGGCGAAGGTGACGTCGAGGCCGGGCGCGCCCGGGACGCGCCCGTGGGCCCAGGCGTCGAAGACGAAGGTGTCGTTCGGACAGGGCGAATAGGCGATCTTGACCGCCGGATTCGGCTCACGACTCATGTCGGTGCTCTCCCCAATGGACGAGTACGGGCCCCAGGGCGCGGAATCCGGCGGTGAGCGCGGCCAGCGCGTCCCCGATCCGCCAGGCGTCGCGGTCGCGGGGGCCGACGGCGTTGGACACGGCGCGGATCTCCAGCACGGGTAGCCCGTGTGCGGCGGCCGCCTCCGCGACCCCGAAGCCCTCCATGGCCTCGGCCCCGGCGAGCGGATGCCGGGCGGCGAGGAGGGCCGCGCGCTCGGCGGTGCCGGTGACGGTGGAGACGGTCAGCACGGGCGCGAGCAGCGCCCCGGTGGCCTCGGCGGCGCGGGCGGCGAGCTCGGCGGGCGGCAGGTGCACGCTGTGCCCGAAGCCGAGCTGCTGTACGTCGAGGAAGCCGTCGGGGGTCTCGGCCCCGAGGTCGGCGGCGACGACGGCATCGGCGACCACGAGGGAGCCGACGGGGGCGGCGGGCAGGATCCCGCCGCCAATGCCGGCGGAGACGACGAGGGAGTAGTCGGCCAGCGCGAGCGCGGTGGCCGTGGCGGCCGCGGCGGCGGCCGGCCCCACCCCGCCGACGAGCACGTCGGCGGCGAGGCCGGGCAGATCCCGCCGGGAGAGGAGGTACCTGCCGGCAAGGGCGCGCGGCTCCGGTGTCACCGGGTCCGCATGAGGGGTGAGACCGGCGGCGACGGAGTCTGCCTCCGCCGCCACCGCGGTCACGATGAGCGCGCGCACCGTCGGTACGTGGCTACTTGAGCTTGACGTTGTAGGCCCAGACGGCGAGGGGCTTGCCGTCCTCGGCCACCTGGACGATGTTCAGCTTCTTGGAGGACGGGGCCTCGCCCTGGCCACCGGTGGCGAAGAGGTCGGCGCCGGGGAAGCTGCGGTAGGTGTTGGAGGAGGGCTCGGTGATCGGCTGGCCGTCCAGGACTGCCTGCCACCGCTTGCCGTCCTCGACGACTTCCGGCTCGACACCGAGGCGCAGGGTGTCCCCGCGGCCGTACTCGATGGTCTTGGCGTCCTTCATGTCGGTGAGGCACTCCTGGACCTTGTCCATGGAGAGCTCCTTGTCATCGGAGCAGGCGGCCTCGGTGGACACCGACGACGTGCCGACCGTCACGGTCGCCAGCGGCGTCGGCTTGTCGCAGGCGGAGAGGAGGAGGAGGCCGGCGGACACGGCTCCGAGGGCCGCGACGCTGCGGCGGCCCCTACCCGAGAAAAGCGGTGCGGTCATGAGCCGAAGGCTATCGGGCCACCCGGCTCCACCGCCGCACGGGGGTGTCCGTGGCCTGCCGCGCGGCGCGCGGGCCTCCCGCCGGGGGCCGGTCAAGGCCTTACGCCACTCGGGGGCGGGAGGAGCCCGGGTGGCGGTGGCGGGGGGAGGTGAGGACGCCGCGGAGGGCCATCGTGGTGCCCGCCGCGACGATCGCCGCGGCCACGGCCATCCCCAGTACCCCGTTCAGCGGCAGCGCGATGCCGATCGCACCGCCCAGCACCCACGCCACCTGGAGCAGCGTCTCCGAACGGGCGAACGCGGACGTCCGCACCGCCTCCGGCACGTCCCGCTGGATCATCGCGTCCAGCGACAGCTTCGCCAGCGCCTGGCAGAACCCGGCCGTGGCCCCCAGCACCGCCATGAACAGCCCGCTGAAGAACACCGCCGCCAGGACCGCGACCCCGAGGGTCACCGACAGCACCGCCGCGATGATCGTCTCCGGCGCCCGGGCCCGCAGCCAGGCGCCCACCGCCGTCCCGCACGCGTTCCCGACGCCCGCCGAGACGCCCACGATGCCCAGCGACACCGCCGCGCTCTGCCCGGCGAGGGGGTACTCCCGCAGCAGGAACGCCAGGAAGAAGATCAGGAACCCGGACAGTGCGCGCATCGACGCGTTCGCCAGCAGCCCGCACATGACCGACGGGCTGACCGTGCGCAGCCCCGGTTTGCGCGAGTGCGGCTCGTGCGTGGACAGCCGGGCCCGCCGCTCGCCCTTCGCCTCGTCCACCTTGTGGGGCAGCGTGAACGCCGCGAACGTGCCCCAGATGAAGATGGCGCAGGCCCCGTACAGCGGCCACGGCGGCCCGATGGCGTGCAGCCCCGCCGCGACCGGCGCGGCCGCCGCCGTGGCGAGCAGGCCCGCCAGCGTGACCCGGGAGTTCGCCTTGACGAGTGAGAACTTCGGCGGGAGCAGCCGCGGCACCACCGCACTGCGGACCACCCCGTACGCCTTGGACGCGACGAGCACGCCCAGCGCCGCCGGGTAGAGCTCCAGCCCGCCCGTGGCCACCGCGCCGGACATCATCACCGCGAGCAGCGCCCGCGCGAGCATCGCGCAGGCCATCGCGGCCCGCCGCCCGTGCGGCAGCCGGTCCAGCGCCGGGCCGATCACCGGGGCCAGCACGGTGAAGGGGGCCATGGTGATGGCCAGGTACAGGGCGACGCGGCCGCGTGCCTCGTCCGTGGGGACCGAGAAGAACACCGTCGAGGCCAGCGCCACGGTGATCATCACATCGCCGGCGCCGTTGATGGCGTGCAGCTCGATCAGCTTGCCGAGACCCGATTCGCCGGCCCCGTGCGCGTGCGTGGCCCGCCGGATCCCGCGGGCCGTACCGGTGAAGGGGCGGTGCAGGGCGCGCCCGACGGCCCGGCCGGCCCGCCTGGCCGGTCCCGAGCCGTCACGGGACGACCGTACGGGTGCCACACTCGACATAGTGCCCCACGGACCCCGCCGGGTCCCGTCCCGGCGCGTTACGGGCGCCCGTCAGGTCGCCGTCGGGCTGTGGTCGGGCCGCTGTCCGGGCGTCGTCCGGAGGGTGTAGGAGCGATGTCGGCGCGCGGGCTTGTCCGCGAATCGGACCTTGCATGTGGGCCCAAGGCTTCAGAGGAGGTAGCGTGCGTAGCGCGCCACCGGCGGTTGCTCTCGGCCGCGCGCCTCTTCGCGATCCCGCAGAATGGATAGCAGGTAGGTGCGCCCGAGGCCGATCGGGTGCGGACGTCGACGCGGCCCTCTGGTCCGCTCCGCCCGCGCCACGTACGGACAGGACCGACGGGTCGTTGTGGACGACAGTACGGACGGCGCACTCGTGAGACGGCGTAGGAGAGAACGAGACCTGTGAGTGCTGCGACGACGCGAAGCCGTACCCCCGACCGCCTGTGCGCCGAGGCGGTAGACCTCGCCCGCGCGGCGGCCGAGGAAGCCGCCGCTCCCGGAGTGGTGGGCGAGCACGTCTCCGCCGTCGCGGAGGGCGACCGGGTCGTCACTCACTTCTTCGAGTGCAAGGACCCCGGCTACCGGGGCTGGCGCTGGGCCGTCACCGTGACGCGCGCCTCCCGCGCCAAGAACGTCACCCTCGACGAAACGGTGCTGCTCCCCGGCGACGACGCCCTCCTGGCCCCCGAGTGGGTGCCGTGGAGTGAGCGGCTGCGCCCGGGCGACATGGGCCCCGGCGACCTGCTGCCCACCGACGCCGAGGACCTGCGGCTCGAGCAGGGCTGGTCGGGCGAGGACGTACCGCCGCCGAACTCGGTCGTCTCCACCGAGATGGCCGAACTGGTCGAGGCCGAGGACGCCGACGTCACCGACCGCACCGTGGTACCCGTACGGGGTTCCATCGCCTCCGTCGCCGAGGAACTCGGCATGCGGCGCGCCCGCGTCCTGTCCCGCTACGGGCTGCACAGCGCCGCCGACCGCTGGGACGAGTCCTTCGGGGCCAAGACACCGATGGCCCAGGCGGCACCCGCCTCCTGCGTCTCCTGCGGGTTCCTCGTCGCCATCGGCGGCTCGCTCGGCCAGGCCTTCGGCATCTGCGCCAACGAGTTCGGCCCGGCCGACGGCCACCTCGTCTCCCTCTCGTACGGCTGCGGCGGCCACTCCGAGGCCGCGGTCATGCCGAAGCCGCTGCGCCCGGCGCCGCCCGTGCTCGACTCGATGGCCTCGGACGAGTTCACGCTGCGCCCGGCCCCCGACACGGGCTCGGTGCCCTCGACGGACCTCCCGGCCGCGGACCTCGGCCACTCGTAGCCGTACGCGGCGAGGAGCACGAGCCGCACGGCGGGGCGACGGCCCCGCCCCGGCGGCGTACCCTCGGCGCATGGGGGAAGACGGCATGGTGGGGCTGGACGGCCGGGTGACCGGGACGGTGGGCCCGGGCCTGGTGGGCGAGGTCATCGTCCGCATCCGGGGCGGCGCGGAGCACTTCCTGGCGCACCCGGCGCACGGGACGGGCCGGCTGCCGGTCGGAACGGTGGTGACCGTCGTCGAGTACCTGCCGCCGCGCACGGTGTACGTGATGGCGGCGTACGACAACTGAGCCCCGTCGCCACCTGCGCGGATGTGGTTCGTATCAAGATGGCGACAAGAAACCGCCGGCGTCTTCTTAACGGCCCCGCACAGGAGCACACTCGCCTTCGTCAGTGTCGAACGGCACTGCGATAAGGGGGCGTTGCCGATGGCTATCGGCGTCGTGGCGGGAATCGTTCTCGCCGCAATCCTGGCCTTGATCGGCCTGTTCAAGCTCATGTGGCGGGTGGCCGAACCGAACGAGGCACTCGTCATCTCCGGCTCCACGCACCGCACCGAAGGCATCGGCGAGGGCATGGGGTTCCGGATCGTCACCGGGCGCGGAACCCTCGTGGTCCCCGGTGTGCAGGCGGTGCGGAAGCTCTCGCTGGACCTCAACGAGACCCAGCTGAACGTGGACTGCGTGACCCACCAGGGCATCCCGCTGCGGGTGAAGGGCGTCGTGATCTTCAAGATCGGCGACGACCTCGTGTCCATCGCGAACGCGGCACGCCGCTTCCTGGACCAGCAGAAGATGATGCCCGAACGGGTGCACATCGTCTTCGCCGGCCATCTGCGGTCCATCGTGGGCGGGTTGACGGTCGAGGACATGATCCGCGACCGGGAGAAGCTGACCGGGCAGACCCGGGCGGCCTGCGGTACGGAGATGGAGAAGCTCGGCCTGATCGTCGACTCGCTGCAGATCCACGAGATCGAGGACCCGACCGGCTACATCAAGAACCTGGCGATGCCGCACGCGGCCGCCGTCCAGCGGGACGCGCGCATCGCGCAGGCCGAGGCGAACCGTTTGGCCACCGAGGCCGAGCAGACCGCGTTCGCGCGGATGGCGGAGGCCACCCGCGACAGCGAGATCCTCCAGGCCGGCTACCAGGCCGAACGCGACAAGGCCGCGGCGACCGCCCGCCAGGCGGGCCCGCTCTCGGAGGCGGCGGCCCGCCAGGAGGTCGTCGTACAGGAGACGCGGGTCGCCGAGCTCGAGGCGCACCGGCGCGAGCAGCAGCTCCAGGCCGACGTACGCAAGCCCGCGGACGCGGCGGCGTACGAGACCCGCACCCGCGCCGAGGCCGAGCGCGACGCCCGCATCTCGGCGGCGCAGGCCAAGGCCAAGGAGACGGAGCTGGCGGCCGCCGCCGAGGCCACGCGCGTGACGACGGCGGCGACCGCGGACGCGGCGGCCACCGAGGCGCGGGGGCTCGCGGCCGCGAAGGCCACCCGGGCGACCGGTGAGGCCGAGGCCGCGGCCACCCAGGCGAAGGGCCTCGCGGTGGCGGCGTCGGCGAAGGCGAAGGGCCTCGCCGAGGCCGACGCGATCAAGGCGCGGGCCGCCGCACTGGCCGAGAACCAGGAGGCGGTCGTCGCCCAGCAGCTCGCCGAGAACTGGCCGGCGATCGTGGAGGCGGGCGCCGGGGCCTTCGGGAACGTGGAGCACATGGTGCTCCTCAACGGGGCCGAGGGCATGTCGGAGATGTTCGCGAAGGCGCTGACCATGGGCGGCACCGGGCTGGGCCTGGCCCGCCAGGTGCTCGCGTCGATGTCCCAGCCGGCCGCCCCGGGGACCGCCCCCGGCACCACCCCGGTGAACGGCAGCGCGGCCTCCTCGTCCCACCAGATCCCGATCGCGGAGGCGTAACCCGTCCGGCGCGAGCCTGACCCACACGGGTTAGGCTCGCGCCCATGAGGCTGTCATGAGGCTGTTCGCCGCGGTGATGCCGCCCCGGGAGGCCGTCGACGAGCTCCGCGAGGCCGTCGAGGCCGCCCGGGACGCCCCGCCGGTCGCGCAGGACCGGCCCGTCGGGCACGACCGGCTCCGCTGGACCGGGGAAGCGGGCTGGCACTTCACGCTCGCCTTCATGGGCGAGGTACGCGACCCCGTCCTGCCGGACCTGTACGCCCGCCTGGCGCGCGCCGCCCACCGCACCGACCCGTTCCCCCTCCGCATCCACGGCTCCGGGCACTTCGGCGAGCGCGCCCTGTGGGTCGGCGCCGCCGGCGGGCTCGACCAGATGCGGATGCTCGCCGAGCGCGCGGACGCCGCCGCCCGCCGGGCCGGGATCCCGATGGACGAGCACCGCCGGTACACCGCCCACCTCACCCTGGCCCGCAGCCACGGCGGCACCGACCTGCACCCGTACCTGGAGGCCCTCGCCGGCTTCGAGGGCACGCCCTGGCAGGTCGGGGAGCTCAGCCTGGTCCGCAGCAACCTCCCGACCGGTGGAGTCCCCGGGGAGCAGCCCCGCTACGAGGTCCTCGAGGCCTGGCCCCTGGGCGCTTGACCCTCGGTACGGGAACCCCGGAGGACCGCGTTACGCTCGACGGGTGGATCCCAAGACCCGAAACCGCGTAATGGCCGGAGTACTCGTGCTGATGTTCGTCGTCGTGGCAGTGGCAGCCGCCGTGGGCCAGTAGCCCCTGCCCGCGCGGGCCCTTGCTTCGAGTGGGCTCCAAGCAGTTGGCTTGGGGGTCATGAAGTACACACAGCTGGGACGCACCGGACTCAAGGCCAGCCGACTTGTACTCGGCACGATGAACTTCGGTCCGCAGACAGACGAACGCACCAGCCACTCGATCCTGGACGCCGCGCTCGCCTCGGGTCTGAACTTCGTGGACACGGCCAACGTCTACGGGTGGGGTGAGAACAAGGGCCGCACCGAGGAGATCATCGGCACCTGGTTCGCCCAGGGCGGCGGCAGGCGGGACAAGACCGTGCTGGCCACCAAGGTGTACGCGAGCATGGCCGGCGAGGGCGACCCGTGGCCCAACTTCGACCGGCTCTCGGCGCTGAACATCCGCCGGGCCGTCGAGGCCAGCCTCAGGCGGCTCCAGACGGACTACATCGACGTCTACCAGTTCCACCACGTCGACCGCCGGACCCCCTTCGAGGAGATCTGGCAGGCCGTCGACGTGCTGATCCAGCAGGGCAAGGTGCTGTACGCCGGGTCGTCGAACTTTCCCGGGTACAAGATCGCCCAGGCCAATGAGACGGCCGCCCGGCGCGGCTCGGTCGGGCTGGTCAGCGAGCAGTGCCTGTACAACCTCGCCGAGCGGCGCGCCGAGATGGAGGTCATCCCGGCCGCGCAGGAGTACGGGCTCGGGGTGATCCCGTGGTCCCCGCTGCACGGCGGGCTGCTCGGCGGTGTCATCAAGAAGGAGGTCGAGGGCGGCCGGCGTGCCTCCGGACGGTCCGCGGACGCCCTGGCCAACAGCTCCGTACGGGCGCAGGTGCAGGCGTACGAGGACCTGCTCGACAAGCACGGCCTGGAGCCCGGCGAGACGGCGCTGGCATGGCTGCTGACCCGGCCCGGGGTGACGGGCCCGATCGTGGGTCCCCGTACGGCGGAGCAGCTGGAGAGCGCGCTGCGCGCGCTGGAGCTGGAGCTGTCGGACGAGGTGCTCACCGGCCTGGACGAGATCTTCCCCGGCCCGGGCGCCTCGCCGGAGGCCTTCGCCTGGTGATCCGGCCGAGGTGACGGCGCGACCGGTCCGCGCCCCTGGTGCGGGGCGCGGACCGGGGCGGGGATCAGTCGCGGGGGAACTCGGAGGTGTCGAGCTTCAGGCCCTCCACCGTGTCCGTGAGGTCGATCTCGTCCCCGAAGGCGATCTTCGTCTCCGTGGCGTAGTCCCCGTCCTTGGGCTGGGTGTGGAGCACGCAGCGGCGGGTGTAGGGATCGACGATGAGGTACGCGGGCACTTCGGCGGTGGCGTACGCGGCCTTCTTGGGGCCGTAGTCGTTCGCCGCGGTGCCCTTGGAGATCACCTCGGCGACGAATTCCACGTCCTCGTGACGCCAGTGCGCCGCATCGTCCTTCGTGGCATCGGCACCGAGCAACGCGACGTCCGGCGCGAACCCGTTCAGCCGGCCGGGGAAGTCGATGCGCACGTCCGAGAGGGCTTTCACTCCCATGCCGAACTCGTCTTCCAGTGCGCGGACGATCCTGCGGATGATCTCCCAGTGCGTGTCCCGCTGCGGCGACATGTAGACGGTCCCCTCGACGATCTCGACCTTCAATCCCTCGGGGACGGGCTCAAGCGCCTCGAACATCTGGTCCAAGGCCTGCTCGCTGCTGATGTCGGCCATCTCGATCCTGTCGGTCTCTACGACGGTCATCGTGGCGCTCCTCCCCGCTGCCGCGCAGTCGCGGGCAGCCGCGTAGTACAACGATACGCACGGGGAGCGGGTCACGGCGGGAACGCCGGGTACGGCCCTACGGAGTGTCAGAACGTCCGGTAGGGGCCGCCGATGCCCCAGGCCTGGTGCAGGACCGCCGCGAACTCCCCGGCCAGGCGGTGCTCGCCGGAGGCGTTGGGGTGGGTGCCGTCGTACGTGTCGTGCGCGATCTCGTACGAGGCCGGGCGCGCGGCCAGCAGGATCGGCGAGGCCTCGGTCGACAGGTCGGCGACGGCCTTCGCGAGGAGCTCGTTGAACCGGGCGACCTCGGCCGCGAAGGGCGCGTCGGACTCGGCCCGGACGTTCGGGATGACCGGGAGCAGGATCATCCGGATGCCGGGCCGGACGGCGCGGGCCTCCGCGACGAAGCGGCGGGCATTGGCCGCGGTCTCCTCGGCGCCGGTGTAGAAGCCGAGGTCGATCAGGCCGAGGGAGACGAGGAGTATGTCGGCCTCGCCGGAGCGCACGGCGGGGCCGATGAGCGGGGCCATGTGCTGCCAGCCCTCGCCCCAGCCGGCGAGGTGGCGGCGGGCGTGCTCCGGGAAGCCGGGGTCGGCGTACGCGTGGCTGGCCGGCTCGTTCGCGGAGGTGTCGAACAGCTCGCAGCGCGGGCCGACGATCTCGTACGGGCCGCCGAGGGTGGCATCGAGGTGCTGCCACATCCGGTAACGCCAGGTGTAGTCGCCGGCGCGTCCGATGGTCATGGAGTCGCCGACGAACATGAAACGCATCCGGTCATCATCGCGGATCACGCGCCGGGAGCCCCTGTGATGCCGGACACGCGGGGCGGGCTGGCACGCTTGGGGGTATGCGCCTGCTGCCGTTGACCGCCGTCATTGCCCTTGTCGTGCTGCCGGGTTCGGCCGCCGCGGCCGACCGGACCTCTGCCTCCGTGGCGTCGGGGTTCACGATCGCCGATCCGCGGATCAAGGAGTCGAGCGGGCTGGCGGCGAGCCGGATCCACCCGGGGGTGTACTGGACGCACAACGACAGCGACGACGGTCCGTACGTGTACGCCGTGGACTCGGCGACCGGCAGGACCGTGGCCCGGGTGACGCTGGCCGGGGTCGGGACCCCGCGCGACGTCGAGGCGATATCGCTGGGCCCGGACGGGCAGCTGTACGTCGGGGACATCGGCGACAACCTGAACGGGAGCTGGGACCACGTCTGGATCTACCGCTTCCCGGAGCCGAAGCAGCTGGCCGATGTCACGGTCAAGGCCGAGCAGTTCACCGTGCGGTACGCGGACGGGGCGCGCAACGCGGAGGCGCTGATGGTGCATCCGGTGACGGGCCGGGTGTACATCGCGAGCAAGAGCGAGGACAAGGGCGGGCTGTACGAGGGGCCGGAGAAGCTGTCCGCGTCGGGGACGAACGTGTTCCGGCGCGTGGTGGACCTGCCGTGGGTCACGGACGGGGCGTTCTCGCCGGACGGTGGCCGGCTGACGCTGCGCGGCTACTTCTTCGCGCGGACGTACCCGTGGAAGGACGGGCGGCCGGAGGGCGAGGGCGAGCGGGTGGACGCGCCGTGGCAGGGGCAGGCGGAGTCGGTGACGTACTCGGCGGACGGGTCGACGCTGATGTTCGGCTCGGAGGGGGAGTCGAGCCGGGTGGTGGCGGTTCCGGTGAAACCGGCGGCGTCCGACGGCTCCGCAGCCCCGGCTCCCGCGAAGCCGGGCGCGACTCCGGCCGCCGGGGCCCCCGGCCCTGCCGGCGAGCAGGGCGGGGGCAGCTTCACGAAGGGCGCGGCCGTCCTTGCCGTGGGCACGGCTCTGGTCTTCGGCGTCAAGCGCCTCTTCCGCCGGAAGCCCCGCAGCTCCTGACCCGCTACGCCGCCGCGACCAGCTCGCGGGGGCGGGGGGAGGGGACGAACGTGACCCCGTTGCGGCTCACGCTCAGGCGGAGGTTGCCGACCCGGGAGAGGATCACCGCGATCGTCGCGGCGGCGGCCAGCGAGACGAGGCCGCCCGCGGCCATGCCGATCCGGGCCCCGTACGTGTCCGTCACCCAGCCGACGACCGGTGCACCGATCGGGGTGCCGCCGGTGAACACCATCATGAACAGGGCCATCACCCGCCCCCGCATCTCGGGGTCGGTGGCCATCTGGACGCTCGCGTTGGCGGTGACGTTGACCGTCAGCCCGAACATCCCGATCGGCACGAGCAGCGCCGCGAACAGCCAGAACCCGGGGGCGAAGGCCGTCACGACCTCCAGTACGGAGAACAGCAGTGCCGCCGCGACCAGCAGCCGCAGCCGGGAGTTGCCCCGCCGCGCCGCCAGCAGCGCACCCGCCAGGGAGCCCGCGGCGATCAGCGTGTTGAAGAGCCCGTACGTGCCCGCGTCCCCGTGGAACACGTCGCTGACGAACGCCGACAGGAAGATCGGGAAGTTGAACCCGAAGGTGCCGATGAAGCCCACCAGCACGATCGGCCAGATCAGCTCCGGGCGCCCGGCGACGTAGCGCAGGCCCTCCCGCAGCTGCCCCTTGGCGCGCGGCTGCCGCTCGATCGGGTGCAGTTCGCGCGTCCGCATCAGCAGCAGGCCGGCGACGGGCGCGGCGAAGGACAGCCCGTTCAGCAGGAAGGCCCAGCCGGAGCCGACGGCGGTGATCAGCACACCGGCGATCGCCGGGCCGACCAGCCGCGCGGACTGGAAGTTGGCCGAGTTCAGGCTGACGGCGTTGGCGAGCTGCTCCGGGCCGACCATCTCGGAGACGAACGTCTGCCGTGCGGGGTTGTCCACGACGGTGACGAGGCCGAGCAGGAAGGCCGCGAGGTACACGTGCCAGACCTGGACGTGTCCGGCCAGGGTGAGCGCGGCCAGCGCGACACCGGTCAGGCCCATCAGGGACTGCGTGGCGATCAGCAGCGGCCGCTTGGGCAGCCGGTCCGCGAGTACGCCTCCGTAGAGGCCGAACACCATCATCGGCAGGAACTGCAGCGCGATGGTGATGCCGACGGCGGAAGCCGAGCCGGTCAGGGACAGGACCAGCCAGTCCTGGGCGATTCGCTGCATCCAGGTGCCGGTGTTGGACACCGCCTGTCCCGTGGCGAAGAGCCGGTAGTTCCGGATCTTCAGCGAGCTGAACATCGAGTTGTTCTCGCCCGCGGCGCGCGTCGTGCGCGCGGTGCTAGTGGTGGATGTATGGCCGGGTGCGGAGTCTGCTCCGGTTCCCGTACTCAAAAGCGTTCGCCTCCTGGCGTCGTCTCCTACAAGTGCGCGAGCTTCTCCAGGACGGGCGCGGCCTCGCGCAGCTTGGCCCACTCGTCCTCGGTGAGTTCGGCCGCGAGCCCGGCCAGGAAGGCGTTCCGCTTGCGACGGCTCTCCTCGAGCATCGCTTCGGCCTCCTCGGTCTGGGTGACCACCTTCTGGCGGCGGTCGTCCGGGTGCGGCTGCAGCCTGACCAGTCCCTTGGCCTCCAGCAGCGCGACGATGCGTGTCATCGACGGCGGCTGGACGTGTTCGCGACGGGCCAGCTCACCGGGGGTGGCCTGGCCGCACCGGGCGAGGGTGCCGAGGACCGACATCTCGGTCGGGCTCAGCGATTCGTCGACGCGCTGGTGCTTGAGGCGCCGGCCCAGCCGCATGACGGCGGAGCGGAGGTCGTTCACGGCGGCGGCGTCGTCGCCATGGGTAAGGTCGAGCATCTCTTTAGATTACCTCATTACTCTCGCTAAGGAACGCCACTTAATCGAATCACTCGTACGGGTGAGTCGGCAGCGGAAAGTGACACGCGTCCACGGCCCGTGCCACGACCCTTTCGGCATGGGGACACACGTGCTGAGCATGCGCATAGACGGGGAGCTGCTCGACCGCCTCCGGACTCATGCCGCCAAACGCGGAATGAGCGTCCAGGACTATGTCCTCCGGACGCTCATTCGCGATGACTTCGACGAGCGCTTCAAGGCGGCCGTCGACGAGACGGAGAAGTTCTACGGGCTCACGTGAGGCGCACGGCGTACACGGCAGCCGGGACCTCGCGGCCCCGGCCGGTCGCCGACACGGGCGTCCGCCCTGCCGCCCCGCTCAGTCGGCGGTGCCGGACGGGACGACCCGGCGCGAGGGCCGCCGGCGACGGCAACGGCCCCGCCCTCCGGGGAGGACGGGGCCGGAAGCCGACCGGAAGGGTCGGGCGGCCTTACGTGAGGCCGAGGGCCGGCATCGCGTAGTAGAAGACGAAGACCGCCGACACGACGTACATGGCCGCCGGGACCTCGCGGCCCCGGCCGGTCGCCAGCCGCAGCACGCAGAAGCTGATGAAGCCGAAGCCGATGCCGTTGGTGATCGAGTACGTGAACGGCATCATCACCATGGCCAGGAAGGCCGGCACGGCGATGGTGAAGTCGCTCCAGTCGATGTCCTTGACCGAGCCCGCCAGGATCAGGAAGCCGACCGCCACGAGGGCGGGGGTGGCCGCCTGGGACGGGACCATGGTGGCGAGCGGGGTCAGGAACAGCGCCACGGCGAAGAGGCCGCCGGTCACGACGTTCGCCAGACCGGTACGGGCGCCCTCGCCGACGCCGGCCGTGGACTCCACGAAGCAGGTGGTCGCCGAGGACGACGTGGCGCCACCGGACGCGACGGCCAGGCCGTCGACCAGCAGGACGCGGTTGATGCCGGGGAACTCGCCGGTCTTCCTGTCGATCAGCTTGGCCTCGTCGCCGACGCCGAGGATCGTCCCCATCGCGTCGAAGAAGCAGGACAGCAGCACGGTGAAGACGAAGAGGATGCCGGTCAGCAGGCCGACCTTGCCGAAGCCGCCGAACAGGCTGACCTGGCCGACGAGCCCGAAGTCGGGCGCGGCCACCGGGTTGCCCGGCCACTCGGGGACGGTCAGGCCCCAGCCCGAGTCGGGCAGCTCGGCGATCAGCTGGACGGCGACGGCGATCACGGTCATGACCACGATGGAGATCAGGATCGCGCCGGGCGTCTTGCGGATCAGCAGGGCGAGGGTCAGCAGGACGCCGACGATGAAGATCAGCACCGGCCAGCCGTGCAGGTGGCCCGCCGTGCCGAGCTGGAGCGGCACGGTGGTGTGCGCGGCGTCCGGGATGCGGGTGACGAAGCCCGAGTCGACCAGGCCGATCAGCATGATGAACAGGCCGATGCCGATCGCGATGCCCTTGCGCAGGCCGAGCGGGACGGCGTTCATGACCCGCTCGCGCAGGCCGCTCGCGACCAGCAGCATCACGACGAAGCCGGCCAGGACCACCATGCCCATGGCGTCGGGCCAGCTCATGCGCGGGGCGAGCTGGAGGGCGACGACGGTGTTCACGCCGAGGCCGGCGGCGAGCGCGATCGGGACGTTGCCGATGACGCCCATGAGGAGCGTGGTGAACGCCGCCGTCAGGACGGTGGCGGTGACGAGCTGGCCGCTGTCGAGCTGGTGCCCGTACATGTCCTTCGCGCTGCCCAGGATGATCGGGTTCAGCACGATGATGTAGGCCATCGCGAAGAAGGTGGCGAAACCGCCGCGGACCTCGCGGGCGATCGTCGAGCCGCGCTCGGAGATCTTGAAGTAGCCGTCCAGGCCGGACGTGCCCCGGGGGGCGGGTTCCGGGAGGGTGGGCGCGGGGGCGGGAGCCGACGTGCTCATGCGGTCCTCTGGGTCCTCATTGCGGGGGCATTCGGGGATTCATACGAAGAAAATGGGCCATGCCCACACCGTTTCAGTATGAACACATGAACGAAAGCCCGTCCATCTCCGCGCGTAGACCCCGTTTCCGCGCGCCTAGACTTGAGGGCATGGCGAAATGGACTGCGAAGCACGAGGCGCCCGAGCCCCTTGAGGGCCCGATCGTCGCGACCGTCACCGGCGGCACGATCATCTGGTTCGCCCTGTTCCTGGTCCAGCTCCCCTTCTACGGCTGGTTCGCCGAGCGGGACCTGCTGTGGTGGGTCTGGTGCTGCGCGGCCGGCGGCGTGCTCGGCCTGATCGGCGTCTGGTACGTACGGGGCCGGGATGCGGCGCTCAAGCGGCACGCCGCAGCTGCGCCGGCCGCGCGGGACGAGGAAGGCGGCGCCGGCCCGGCGCCGCGCACCGGCTGACGGCAGCCGGGCCGGCCGCGCCGGCATGCGGGCCCCGCCTTGGTGCAGGGGCGTCCGGTGCGTGCCCGACCGGGGGACGATTCGGGTCATCCCGAAGTCGGATCTTCACGCCGCTCGGCGGGTGAACGGAGGAAACCCCCTTTACCGTCGATTGCATGACGCAGCGGGCAGAGATCGAACCCAACGGTTCCGAGCCGGTAGGCGGCGGTCCCGGCGGCGCGGCCATCGACGCCGGAGCCGAGCTCGACCCGGTGCACCCGATGCGGCCACCCGCGCCCCGGTTCAAGCCCGGCGGCCTGACCACCGCCGAAGTCGCCGAACGCGTCGCGCGCGGAGCCGTCAACGACGTGCCCGTGCGCAGCAGCCGCTCCACCGCCGACATCGTCCGCGCCAACGTCTTCACCCGGTTCAACGCCATCATCGGCGTGCTCTGGGTGGTCATGCTCATCGTCGCGCCGCTCCAGGACAGCCTCTTCGGCTACGTGATCATCGCGAACACCGGCATCGGCATCATCCAGGAGATGCGGGCCAAGAAGACCCTGGACAGCCTCGCCGTCATCGGCGAGGCCAAACCCAGCGTCCGCCGCGACGGCCGGACCGCCGAGATCTCCACCTCCGAGATCGTCCTCGACGACGTCATCGAGCTCGGGCCGGGGGACAAGGTCGTCGTCGACGGCGCCGTCGGCGAGGCCGACGGGCTGGAGATCGACGAGTCCCTGCTCACCGGCGAGGCCGACCCCGTCCTGAAGAAGCCCGGCGACCCGGTCATGTCCGGATCCTTCGTCGTCGCCGGCGGCGGCGCGTTCACCGCCACCAAGGTCGGCCGCGCGGCCTACGCCGCCCAGTTGGCCGAAGAGGCCACCCGCTTCACGCTCGTCCACTCCGAGCTGCGCTCCGGCATCTCCACCATCCTCAAGTACGTCACCTGGATGATGATCCCGACCTCGATCGGCCTGATCATCAGCCAGCTCGTCGTCAAGGACGACAACCTCAAGGACGCCATCGCCCGCACCGTCGGCGGCATCGTCCCGATGATCCCCGAGGGCCTGGTCCTGCTGACCTCCGTCGCCTTCGCGATCGGCGTCATCCGGCTCGGCCGCAAGCAGTGCCTGGTGCAGGAACTGCCGGCCATCGAGGGCCTCGCCCGCGTCGACGTGGTCTGCCTCGACAAGACCGGCACCCTCACCGAGGGCGGCATGGACGTCACCGCGCTCCGCCCGCTCGGCGGCGCGGAGGACACGTACGTCAAGAAGGTGCTCGGCGCGCTCGGCGAATCCGACCCGCGGCCCAACGCCAGCCTCCAGGCGATCATCGACGCCTACCCCGTCAGCGCCGAGTGGCGCTGCACCGAATCGCTGCCCTTCTCCTCCGCCCGCAAGTACAGCGGCGCCAGCTTCAGCGAGGGCGACGGCGAGAACAACACCTGGCTGCTCGGCGCCCCCGACGTGCTCCTCCCGCCCGGCGACCCGGCCCTCGACGAGATCAACGAGCTCAACGAGCAGGGACTGCGCGTCCTGCTGCTCGCCAAGGCCGCGGGCGAGCTCGACGACCCGGCCGTCGGGGCCGGTGCCCGGCCGACCGCCCTGATCGTCCTGGAACAGCGGCTGCGTCCGGACGCCGCCGACACCCTGCGCTACTTCGAGGACCAGAAGGTCCGCGCGAAGGTCATCTCCGGCGACAACGCGGTCTCCGTCGGCGCGGTGGCCGGCAAGCTCGGCCTGCCGGGCGCCGAGAACACGGTCGATGCGCGCAGGCTGCCGACCGAGCAGGCGGACATGGCCAGGGTCCTCGACGAGAACGCCGTCTTCGGGCGGGTCACCCCGCAGCAGAAGCGCGACATGGTCGGCGCACTGCAGTCCAAGGGCCACACGGTCGCGATGACGGGCGACGGCGTCAACGACGTCCTGGCGCTCAAGGACGCGGACATCGGCGTGAGCATGGGCTCGGGCTCCGAGGCCACCCGCGCGGTCGCGCAGATCGTCCTCCTGAACAACAGCTTTTCCACCCTCCCGTCGGTGGTCGCCGAGGGGAGGCGGGTCATCGGCAACATCACCCGGGTCGCCACCCTCTTCCTCACGAAGACCGTCTACTCGGTCCTGCTGGCGATCCTGGTGGTCTGCTTCCAGGTCGAGTACCCCTTCCTGCCGCGCCATCTGACGCTGCTGTCCACCCTCACCATCGGCATCCCGGCGTTCTTCCTGGCCCTGGCGCCGAACAAGGAGCGCGCGAAGCCGCACTTCGTGAAACGGGTGATGCGGTACGCGATCCCGGGCGGCGTGATCGCGGCGCTGGCCACCTTCGCGACGTACCTGGTCGCCCGCCACCACTACACGGGCCCGGACGCCCTGAACGCCGAGACGAGCGCGGCGACGCTGACGCTGTTCCTGACCTCGATGTGGGTCCTGGTGATCATCGCCCGCCCGTACACGTGGTGGCGGGTGGCCCTGGTCGGCGCGATGGGCGCGGCGTTCCTGATCGTCCTGGTCGTCCCGTGGCTCCAGGACTTCTTCCAGCTGAAGCTGGTGGGCACCCAGATGCCGTGGACGGCGGTCGCCATCGCGGCGGGGGCGTCCGTCCTGATCGAGTTCACGTTCCGCTGGGTGGACCGGAAGTTCCCGGCCTAGGCCGGGGCCGACATGGGCCGGGACCGTGGGACGGCGACCCTGGCGCTGCTGTCCTTCGCCATGCTGGTCGTTTCGCTCGACCAGTACATCGTGGTGGTGGCGCTCCCCGACATCGCCCGGGACCTCGGCTACTCCGCGCAGACGCTGCAGTCCGTCATCAGCGCCTACGCGGTGACCTCGGCCGGCTTCCTCCTGTTCGGCGGCCGCGCCGCCGACCTGCTCGGACGCCGACGCGTACTGGCCACCGGCCTCGGGCTGTACACCGCCGCGGCGCTCGCGGGCGGCCTCGCGACCGGGCCCGGGATGCTGCTCGCCGCCCGCGCGGTCCAGGGTCTCGGAGGCGCCCTCGTCTTCCCCACCACCCTGGCCCTCGTCAACACCACGTTCGCCGAAGGCCGGATGCGCAATCGCGCCCTGGGCATCTGGGGCGGTGCCGGTGCGGCGGGACTCGTGATCGGGGTGCTGCTCGGCGGCTTCCTGACGCAGGCCTTCGGCTGGGAGGCGGTGTTCCTGGTCAACGTCGCCCTGGCGGGACCCGCGCTGCTGCTCACCTTCGTGGTGATCCCGCCGGACGGCCCGCGCGAGAGGGGCCGCACGTTCGACCTGCCCGGTGCGCTCAGCGTCACCGTGGGCGTCACCCTGATCGTGTTCGCCCTGGTCCAGGGCCCCGCACTGGGCTGGCTCTCGGCGGGCTTTCTGGGCAGCGCGGCGGTGGGCCTGCTGCTGATCGCCGCTTTCGCCGTCATCGAGCGGCGCAGCCACGACCCGCTCGTGCCGCCCCGGCTGCTCGCCAACCCCCACCTCGTCACCGGCGTCGTCATCGCGTTCATGTTCATGGCGACGTTCGGCTCGGTGCTCTACTTCCTGTCCCTCTACTTCCAGGAAGTCCTCGGCTACGACGCCCTGCAGACCGGCGCCGGCTTCCTCGTCCCCACGGCGGTGGTGGTCGCCGGCTCGACGACGGCGGGCCGGCTGGTGACGAGGTTCGGCCTCAGAGCCACCTTGACCGCCGCCCTCGCCGTCGGCGCACTCGGCGCCGTCGCCCTCGGCTTCGCCATCGCGCCGGACGGCTCGTACACCGACCTGATCCCCGGCCTGGTGGCGCTCAGCATCGGCGACGGCATCGTCTTCACCACCATGTTCATCACCGCCGCCACCGGCGTCCCCGACCGGGACCAGGGCACCGCCTCGGGCATCGCCTCCACCGGCTCGGGCGTGGGCGCGGCCGTCGGCCTCGCCGTCCTCGTCCTGATCGCGACCGCAGGCCTCGGCGACCTCTCCGGCGAACGGCTCCGCGCCGCCACCGCCGAGGGGATCAGCACCGCCCTCTTCGTGGTGGCGGGCGGCATCGCCCTGACCTTCCTCACGGCCCTGACCCGCTGCCCGGCCCCACCCGAACCGACGCCGACGCCGACCCCCGTCCCGTACCAGACCCGCCGCTGCTGACCGCGGTACCCCCACGGGTGGAAGCGCAGGCCGGGCCCGTCAGTCGAACCAGCGGTCGCGGGCCAGTTCTGCCGTGCGGGAGGGGTCCTCCAGGAGGGCCGCCACCTCGAAGCGGCGGGGCCACTGGCCCGCCGACCAGGCCAGGCCCGCCGCCACGCCCTCGAGGGTGGAGGCGTGCAGGGTGCCGTCCGGGGTGCGGCGCCAGTCGAGTTCCACGCCGCCCGCGATCAGTTCCTCGTGCTCGAGGTAGGTCTCCGGGGTCGAGGGGCCCAGCAGGAGGAGCACCGACTCCGGTACTTCGTGCTCCTCGCCCGGGGTCGTCACCTCCGCAGGGACCGTCTCCGAGAGGCGGCGGACCTGGAGGAGCTCCGCCAGGTCGGCCGCGCGGGCCGGGGCCACCGGCAGGAGGGGGAGGCCTGCCGTGAGGGGCAGCAGGTCCGGGGCGTCCGTGATCAGCGCGTCCGCCGCGTCGACCACGACGACCTCGCCGTCCACCACCGCGCGCAGCTCGTCCGGGAGCGTGACCTGCTCGGGGTCCAGATCGGCCAGGGCCCCGTACAGGGCGTGCAGTTGGCGGTCCGACACCTCGCGGTCCGGGTCGGCGAGCCGGCCCAGGAGCTCGGCGGCGCCGCCGGGTTCCTCCAGCAGGGCCGGCACGGTCGTGCGTACGCCGAGGGCCCGCAGGACCTGCTCGTCCTCGAAGCCCGTGGCGTCCGCCGAGGTGTACAGGCCCGCCAGCAGCGGGTCGCCGCCCGCCGCGCGCAGGCCCGCCGGGCGGCGGCCGCCGAGCACCGGGTGGTCGCGCAGCCACCAGGCGGTGTACGGGCGCACCGACTGCGTGGTGCCGTCCGGCAGCAGGACCCGTACGGGCTGGGTCAGCGCATCGCGCAGCGGGGGCTGCGCGAGCATGGCCAGGGCCTGGGGCCAGCAGTCGTCGTCGACCAGGTCGAGGTCCCGGACCGCGACGAGTTCCGTGGCCACGGGCGGCAGCGGAGTGTCGGGGAGCTGGTCGAGGACGTCCTCGCACCACACGTCCACCGCGTCCAGCAGGCCCGCGTCGTCGGGCTCGGCGAAGTCCCCCTCGCGGGGCTCCAGTTCGTCCGGGTCGAGGACCACATCGGTGGCGCGGACCAGCTGGAACTCGGCCAGCACCCCGCAGGCGGTCAGCGGCTGCGCACCCCACCGGTCGGCCAGTTCGGCGTCCACGTACGGGACTTCGTCCTCGCGGATCACCGAGGCCAGCGGGGAGCCCGGCAGCAGGAGCTCGCCCGCGGGCGTGAGCTCGCCGTCCTCGTCCGGGAGGGCCAGCGCCCCCAGCCACGGCTCGTCGCCCGGCGCCAGGTCGGCCTCCCGGACCAGGCCCAGGACCACCTCGGCCAGCTCGTCCGCATCGAGGGCGTCCTCGTCCCAGATCTCCCCGGCGTCGAGGGAGGCGGCCACCGCCGCCCGTACCTGCGGGGTCGTCAGGACCGCGCGGGGCGTGGCCGGGAGCGCACCGAGGCGCTCCAGCAGCGGGTGCGCCGCGTCCGGGTGGGCCACCTTCAGCCCCATCCGGGCCAGGTCCTTCGGGGTGTCCGCGTCGGGCAGCAGCACGTGGCGCGGGCCGATCGTGGTCCGCCCGTCGGCCAGCGGCACCGGCAGGCCCGAGAGCCGGTCCGGATCCACCCCGGCCAGGGTGTCGTACAGCCGGTGCCACCAGTCCGGGGTGCGCTCGATGCCCGCGATCCGCTCGATGGCGTCCCCCAGCGGCAGCCGGCCCACGCCCAGGGTGCGCAGCTCGGGCCGGCGTTCCAGCCCGGCGGGGAGGAGGGTCGGCAGGACCTCGGCGAGGACCCGTACGGTGTCGGCGCCCGCGCCCTCCACCACCTCGGCCTCGAAGGGGCGCAGGGCGGACCGCTCCTCCGCGTGCTCGGCGGGAGCCGCCGGGGCGAGGAAGGCGGTACGGGGCAGCCGCTGCAGCACGGCAGCGCGCAGCGCCCCGTCCAGCGGGCCCTGGCCGAGCGGCCCGGGTACGAGGTCCACGAGCGCGGTGCTCACCGGGTCCCAGGCGCCCAGCAGTTCGGCGTACGCGTCGGCCGCGCGCTCCACCAGGAAGTCGGTCAGCGGCCCCGGCGCGGGGTGCCGGCGGGCGGTGTCCAGCGGCAGCGTCGCGATGAGCAGGGCGGGGATGCCC
Organism: Streptomyces sp. NBC_00354; assembly: GCF_036106915.1. Classification (NCBI taxonomy): domain Bacteria; kingdom Bacillati; phylum Actinomycetota; class Actinomycetes; order Kitasatosporales; family Streptomycetaceae; genus Streptomyces; species Streptomyces sp. NBC_00354. Next base: position 4,822,295 of record NZ_CP107983.1, read on the forward strand.
AGCGGTTCGTCGGTCGGGGTCGGTGCGTGCACCACGCTTGCGGTGGCCGGGCGTACGGGGGCGCCGTCGGTGTCGACGGGCACGGCCCAGGACACCGTCCAGACGGGCCGCAGCCGCTCCTCGACGGGCCGGTCGGCGAGCAGCGCCCGCTCGATGGGGCCGCTGTGGCGGACGGTGCGCCAGCGCCGGGTCTCGCCCCCGGTGCCTCCTGCCGAGTCCTCGATGACGGTGTACGCGCCCTCGTCGCGGCGGCGGAGCGTGCGGGTGCCCTCCTCCGGGGTCTCCACGAGGATCTCGGCCAGCCCGGGGAGGGTGAGCAGCAGCGCGTCGTCGATGCCGGCCAGCAGCCGCTGCACCAGGTCCCCGGCGGCGGCGTCGCGCAGCGGGAGGACGACCACGGTGTCGTACCCGTCGGGGGCGGTGCCCTCGGCGGGCAGCGGCAGCCGCAGCAGCGGGACGTGCCCGTCGCGGCGGCGCAGTTCGTCGCCGAGGCCGGGGCTGCCGTTGGCGGCGTCGCGGGCCAGTTCGCGGGCCTCGGCCAGGGACCAGCGGACACCGCCGTGGCGGCCGAGTACGGCGGGCTCGTCGGACACCGCGAGGACGGCCGCGAAGCCGACGCCGAAGCGGCCCACGGTGTCGGCGGAGCCGGTCGTGCCGGTCGTGCCGGCCGATCCCGCGGGCTCCCGCTTCGCGGAGGCCCGCAGGGTGCTCAGCGACTCCACGCCCGTCGCGTCCAGCGGGGCACCGGTGTTGGCGACGGCCAGCACCGCGTGCCCGCCGTCGCCGGGGTGCAGGGTGAGCCGGAGCCGGCCGGGCACCCCGGCCCGGGCCGCGGCGTCGGCTGCGTTCTGCGCCAGCTCGACGACGAGCCGGTCGCGGTAGCCGCCGAGGGCCAGGTCCTCCTCGGCGTTGGCGTCCTCCCGGAAGCGGGCCGGGCCCGCACCCCAGGCGTCGAGCACCCCGCGCCGCAGCCGGGCCGTGCCGAAGGGGTCCACGCCGCCCTGGGCCGCCGTCACTCGCACGCTCACGCCGCTGCCTCCAAGCTGTCCTGCACTGCACCGCATTCACCGAGTGCCGAATGCCGAGGCCATGAAGGTATCGCGTGCGGACCCCGGCAGTCGGAGCGGCCGGGCCCGAGCCGGGCCACGGGCTGCGCCCGGCCGGTGAGATGCGCGAACACGACGACGCCGGAGTCCCGGTGGCGGGTCCGCGGCGAGGTCGCCGCCGCAGTGGTTCTCCGTTTGCAGGCTCTTTGCGCCGACACGCACAACGCTCGGCCGGAAACCCCGGCCGAGCGCCTGTCGTGCGGGTGGATCCGGTCAGCCCAGGGTGACCGGGGCGCTCTCGATGCCGGTGCCGGTGGCGCGGAAGTACACGGTGGCGCCGTCGGCGGTGGTGGCCGTCAGGTCGGCGCGTGCGTCACCGGTGAGGTCACCGGGGGTGCCGAGCGTCGGGTAGGCCGCGCCGGTGAGCCCGGAGCCGATCGCGGTGCGGGGGCCGGAGCCCCAGCCGGCGGTGTCGAGCGTGCCGCCTGCGCCCGCGCTCCCGCGCACGGCGAAGAGCTCGCCGGTGGCGTCGTCGCGTACCCACAGGTCGGCGAGGCCGTCACCGTCGGTGTCGCCCGGGGCGACGACGGTGAGACCCTCCCAGCCGGCGCCGGCCGCGCCGCCCACGGCGACGGGCGTGGTGAAGTCCAGGTATCCCATGGCGCTGCCGTAGTACAGCCACAGCTGCGCGCCCTGCCGCACGAGCAGGTCGGGCAAGCCGTCGCCGTCGACGTCGCCGGCGGAGGCCACCCGGTCCGCGTCCGACCAGTGGGCGTTGGCCTCGTCGAAGACGGAGAGTTCGGTGCGGTTGACGGTGTCGACCACCCCGAGCCCGGTGTTCGGGTAGACCCACAGCTTCCGGCCGCCGTCACCGGGAGCCAGTACCACCAGGTCGTTGTAGCCGTCGTCGCTCCAGTCCCCGCTCGCCACGATCTGCGAGCCGACGGGCAGGGTCACTCCCGCGTCGGTGGGGGCGGCGAAGGTGCCGTCACCCTTGCCCGCGCGGAACTGGAGGCGGCCGGCGGCGTCGAGGGTCCACAGGTCGCGGTGTCCGTCGCCGTTGAGGTCTCCGGCCGCGTCGGGCTTCGGGGCGCGGTTCGTGTAGAAGAGGTAGTTGGCGGTGTCGGAGCGGTTGCCGGCCTTGTCCACGCTGTAGGCGTGGACGCTCTGCGGGCCGACCGTCAGCGGGGTGATGACGGCGCTGCCGCCGGGCGCGACGGAGCGGTAGATCGGGTCGGTGGTCGTCCAGTAGACGATCTCCGCCAGGTCGGTTTCACCGCCGCCCGCGAAGGTGAAGGTGCCGGGGGTGCGGGCGGCGCCGGTGTGCGCGGGCCACCCGTTCTCCCCGGAGGGGAACTCGGCCGAGCTGATCACCGGGGGCGCGCTGGGGCGCGTACGGTCCACCGAGAACGCACAGCTCGGCGACCAGGCGGAGGCCGGGGCGCCTTCGGCGACGCCGCGCACGTTCCAGGTGTAGTCGCCGGTGGGCAGGTCGGTGTCGGGGACCGCCAGGGTGGTGGGCCGGCCCTTGATCGCGGGCACGGACACGGTCCGTACGAGGGCGCCGGTGTCGGCCCGGAAGACCTGGAACTCGGCGGACAGTGCGCCGGTCGCCGCGCCGTCGACGGTGGCGAACAGATTGACCCGTGTGTTCCCGATGAGGCCGCCGGTGCAGGCGGTGGCGGGGGAGGTGCCCAGCCCCGAAACGACCGGTGCGGGGGTGACGGGGACGGCGGGGGCGACGGTGGTCTCCAGGACGGCGCTCTTCGGGTCGAAGCGCTTCCACGCGGAGGTGTCGTTCTCGTCGGCGGCGAACAGGCCGACGGTGACGGCGGTCCGGTTCTTGGCCGCGGCGTCCTTGAGGAGGGCGGTGACGTCGAACTCCAGGTCCCCGGCGGCGCAGCCGGGGCGGCCCTTGGCGGCGGTGACCGTGGCCAGCTTCGCGCCCTTGGCGGGCTGGTTCTTCCAGGTCGTCGTCGCCGAGACCGGGTCCACGCTCCACAGTTCGACGGGCTTGGCCGTGCACGTGGCGGCGGAGGTGTTGCGGACGCGCAGGGTGGCGGCGGTGACGTCGGCACCCTTGAGGTTCGCGGTGCCGAGCTGGAGGAAGGAGCGGGACAGGCCCTGGGCGCCGCCCTCGTTGCCGGCGCGCAGGGCGTCGGCGGACTTCCAGTAGGCGGAGTTCGGGTGCCTCTGCGAGACCCGGGTCCAGTTCTCGACGGCGCCGAGGACCGTGCTGCTGCCCGCGGCGGTGGCTCGTACGGTGCCGGCGGCGGCGGCGGTGTCGGCGGCGGCGGACGCGGGCGCCAGGGCGATGAGCCCCGTCGTCACCGTGCCCGCTGCCAGGACGAGCGACAGCGCGCGTCTGGGCACGCCGCCCGCCCGGCCCCCCGGCCTGGTGTTTTGCATGGTCATGAGCCCTCCCCGGTCACACAAAAGACGATCAGCGTGACCCTAATCGGTGACTGAAAATCCACCTACTCGATATTGGGAGGCCCGGACCGGATGGTTGACGCACGCAAAACGCCCGGCCGGGAAACCCCGGCCGAGCGCCTGCCGTGCGTGCGCGCGTGAGCTGGTGATCGAGTGTCAGAGCTTCTCGATCACGTAGTCGATGCACGCGGTCAGCGCCTGCACGTCCGCCGGGTCGATCGCCGGGAACATCGCGATGCGCAGCTGGTTGCGGCCGAGCTTGCGGTACGGCTCGGTGTCCACGATGCCGTTGGCGCGCAGCACCTTGGCGACGGCGGCCGCGTCGATGTCGTCCGAGAAGTCGATCGTGCCGATGACGGCGGAGCGCTTGTCGGCGTCCACGACGAACGGGGTCGCGTACTTCGACGCCTCCGCCCAGCCGTACAGGTTGCGCGCGCTGGCCGCCGTACGGCCGGTCGTGAACTCCAGGCCGCCCTGGCCGTTCATCCACTCCAGCTGCTGGTTCAGCAGGAAGAGGGTGGACAGCGCCGGGGTGTTGTACGTCTGGTTCTTCAGCGAGTTGTCGATCGCCGTCGGCAGCGAGAAGAACTCCGGGATGTGCCGGCCGGACGCGTGGACGCGCGCCGCGCGCTCCAGGGCCGCCGGGGAGAACGCCGCCAGCCACAGGCCGCCCTCGGAGGCGAAGGACTTCTGCGGGGCGAAGTAGTAGACGTCGGACTCGGTGATGTCCACCGGCAGACCGCCGGCACCCGAGGTCGCGTCCACCAGTACGAGGGACCCGGCGTCGGCGCCCGCGACGCGCTTGACCGGCGCCGCCACACCCGTCGAGGTCTCGTTGTGCGTGTACGCGTACACGTCGACGCCCGCTTCGGCCACCGGCTCGGGGTGCGTGCCCGGCTCGGAGGAGATCACGGTCGGCGCGTCCAGCCACGGCGCGAGCTTCGCGGCCTTGGCGAACTTGGAGGAGAACTCGCCGAAGGTCAGGTGCTGGGACTTCTGCTCGATCAGCCCGTGCGTCGCGATGTCCCAGAAGGCGGTGGAGCCGCCGTTGCCCAGGATCACCTCGTAGCCCTCGGGGAGGGAGAAGAGGTCCCGGATGCCCTGACGCACCGAGCCGACCAGGTTCTTGACCGGGGCCTGGCGGTGCGAGGTTCCGAGCAGGGAGGTACCGGTGGCGGCGAGGGCGTCCAGCGCCTCGGTCCGCACCTTGGAGGGGCCCGCGCCGAAGCGTCCGTCGGCGGGCTTGATGTCAGCGGGAATCTGGATCTCGGCCACCAGCGGAGCGTATCCGGTCAGGGTCCACGCCTTGGAGGCGCGTCCACCCGATGAGACGAGTCCGTCCGGTGGGAGGGTGGGGCCGTGACGTCACCCGGGGAACTCGAACGGACATTGCGGGGGAACCTGCGCGGGGAGGTGGACTTCGGGGCCGCGGCGCGCGCCCTCGCGACGATGGACGCCTCGAACTACCGGCGTGTCCCGGTCGGCGTGGTCGCCCCGCGCGACGCGCAGGACGTGGCGGCCGCGCTGCGGATCTGCGCGGACGCCGGCGTACCGGTCGTCCCGCGTGGCGGGGGCACCTCCATCGCCGGGCAGGCCACGGGCGTCGGCGTGGTGCTGGACCTGACCCGGCACATGAACGCCCTGGTGTCGCTGGACCCGGAGGCCCGCACGGCCGTGGTCCAGCCGGGCCTGGTGCTCGACCGGCTGCGGGACGCGGCGCGCCCGTACGGGCTGACCTTCGGCCCCGACCCCTCCACCCACTCCCGCTGCACCCTCGGCGGCATGATCGGCAACAACGCGTGCGGGGCCCACTCGGTGGCCTGGGGGACCACCGCGGACAACGTGGCGGAGCTGGCGGTCACGGCGTACGGAGGCGCCTCGTACCGGCTCGGCACGGGCTGGCCGGGAGCTCCGGCGGGCCTTCGCGAACTGGTGTCGCAGAACCTGGCGGTGCTGCGTACGGGCATGGCCGGGTCCGGGGCCGGTGGCTTCTCGCGGCGGATCTCCGGATACGGCGGGCTGGACGCGCTGCTGCCCGAGCGGGGTGTGCAGGTGGCCCGGGCCTTCTGTGGGAGCGAGGGCACGCTCGGGGTGGTGACCGAGGCCGTCGTACGCCTGGTGGAGGCGCCGCGCGCGCCGGCGCTCGCGGTCCTCGGGTACGCGGACGAGAGCGCGGCGGCGGATGCGGCGGCGGGGCTGCTGGGGTTCGGGCCGCTGACGGTGGAGGGCATGGCGGCCGACCTGGTCCGTGGCGCGGCCGGGCTGCCGCGCGGGGGAGCCTGGCTGTTCGTCGAGATGCGGGACGAGGGCGCAGCCCGGTCCCTCGTACGGGCCGCCGACGCGGTGGACCCGGTCGTGATCACGGACCCGGCGGGGCAGCGGGCGCTGTGGCGGATCCGCGAGGACGCGGCGGGCACGGCGACGCGGATGCCTGACGGTTCGATGGCCTGGCCGGGGTGGGAGGACTGTGCGGTGCCGCCGGCCCGGCTGGGCGCGTACCTGCGGGAATTCCGCGCCCTGCTGGCGGCGCACCGGCTGCGCGGGACCCCGTACGGGCACTTCGGCGAGGGCTGCGTCCATGTACGGATCGACTTCGACCTGGTGTCGGAGGCAGGGATCGCCCGCTTCCGGGAGTTCTCGTCCGATCTGGCGGACCTGGTGGTCTCCCACGGCGGCTCCCTCTCCGGGGAACACGGGGACGGCCAGGCGCGGGCCGAGCTCCTGCCGAGGATGTACGGGGACGAGGTCGTCCGGCTCTTCGGCGCGTACAAGGACGTGTGGGACCCGGCGGGCGGGATGAACCCCGGGATGCTGGTCCGCCCGGCCCGCCTGGACGAGAACCTCCGCTTCGCGGTGCTGCCGGGCGGGGGCCTGTCGGACGGGGTGGCACGCTGCGTGGGCGTGGCGAAATGCCGCTCGACGGATGTGCCCGGGCAGGGGGTGATGTGCCCCTCGTACCGGGTGACGGGGGAGGAGCAGCACTCCACACGCGGCCGGGCGAGGCTGCTGCACGAGATGCTGGCCGGGGAGATCGTGACGGACGGCTGGCGCTCGCCGGAGGTCGCCGAGGCGCTGGACCTGTGCCTGGCCTGCAAGGGCTGCCGCAGCGACTGCCCGGTGGGCGTGGACATGGCCGCGTACAAGGCGGAGTTCCTGCACCGCCACTGGGCGGGCCGCATCCGCCCGCCGGCCCACTACACCCTGGGCGGCCTGCCGGCCTGGCTCCGCCTCATCGCTGCACTCCGCGCGGCAGCCCCCGCGAACGCGGCGGCCCGCCACGTCCGCATCCCGGGCCTCGCGAGCGAACGCCCGCTGCCTGCGCTGGCCCGCGTGCCCTTCACCCGCTGGTGGCGGCGCACGGGCCGGAACGCGGAGCCCTTCGGCCGTTCGTCCGGGCTCGCCCCCGGCAGCCCGGCCGCGGCGCCGCCGTCGGGGCCCCTGCCCCCGGCGCCGGGCGCCGGGCCGTCCGGCGGCGCCCCGGAAGATCCCGCCTCGCCGGCGTCCGAGGCGCGGGGTCTGGGGCGGAGCCCCGGTTTCGGGAAGGGGCGGGGTGGGGGAGAAGCCCGCCAGCAGGGCCCCGCCCGGCCCCGCATCATGCTCTGGCCCGACACGTTCACCGAGTACCTCACCCCGGAGGTGGGACGAGCTGCCGTCACGGTCCTGGAGGCCGCCGGCCTCGGCGTATCCGTCCTCCCGGCGGGAGTCTGCTGCGGCCTCACCTACATCTCCACCGGCCGGCTCGACCGCGCCCGCAAAGTCCTCCGCCGCACCCTCGACGCCGTGGGCGATCCACAGGAACAGGACCCCGTCCTCGTCCTCGAACCCAGCTGCGCCGCAGCCCTGCGCACCGACCTCCCCGACCTCCTCCCCGACGACCCCCGCGCGGAGCGCCTGGCCCGCGCCGTCCGGACCTTCGCGGAGACCCTCGAGGAGCACGCCCCCCACTGGCAGCCGCCCCGCCTCGACCGCCCGGCCGTCGGCCAGACCCACTGCCACCAGCACGCCGTCCTCGGCGACTTTGCCGACCGCCGGCTGCGCGAGCGGGCCGGGCTGACCGGCGAGCTCAGCGGCGGCTGCTGCGGCCTCGCCGGGAACTTCGGCTTCGAGCCGGGCCACCACGAGGTCTCCGTCGCCTGCGCGGAGGAACAGCTGCTCCCCGCCCTGCGCGCAGCCCCGCCCGGCGCCGCGATCCTGGCGGACGGGTTCTCGTGCCGTACCCAGATCGCCCAGCTCTCCGGCGACGACGGGAGCCGGGCCCGCCACCTGGCGGAACTGCTGGCGGAGGGCCTGTAAGGCAACGCACGGCCCGATGGCCCTTACCTACCCCTTAGTCTGGATGAATGCCCGCACCCTCCCCCAAATCCGCCCCCACCCCGGCGGCCACCGGCCCCGCGACTTCGGCCCCCTCGGCTCCGGCTCTCCCGACGGCCGCCGGCCCGTCGCGCTTCGGCCCGGTCGCACTGGTGGTCGCGGCGGGGATCTCGGTGCAGTTCGGCGCCGCGCTCGCGGTCATGATCATGCCGCGGGCGGGCGCCGCGGGCGTGGTCACGCTGCGGCTGGCGGCCGCCGCGCTGGTGCTGCTGGTCCTGTGCCGCCCGAAGGTGCGCGGGTACTCGCGCGCGGACTGGGGCACGGTCGTCGCCTTCGGCGTGGCGATGGCCGGCATGAACGGGCTCTTCTACCAGTCCATCGACCGGATCCCGCTCGGCCCGGCCGTCACCCTCGAGGTGCTCGGCCCCCTCGTCCTCTCCGTCGTCGTCTCGCGCCGCCTGGTGAACCTGCTGTGGGCCGGCCTGGCCCTGGCCGGTGTCGCCCTGCTGGCCGGCCACGGCGGCGGCAGCGGCTTCGGCGGCCTCGACCTCCTGGGCGCGGCCTTCGCGCTCGGAGCGGGCGCGATGTGGGCGGCGTACATCGTGTTCAGCGCGCGTACGGGCCGCCGCTTCCCGCAGGCGGACGGGCTGGCCCTCGCCATGGCGGTGGCGGCGGTGCTGTCCCTCCCGCTGGGCGTGATCGAAGCGGGCTCCGACCTCCTGGCCCCGAGCACCCTGGCCCTCGGGCTCGGTGTCGCCGTCCTGTCCTCCGTCCTGCCGTACACCCTGGAACTCCTGGCGCTGCGCCGCCTTCCCGCACCGACGTTCGCGGTCCTGATGAGCCTGGAGCCGGCGATCGCGGCCACGGCCGGGTTCCTGCTCCTGAACCAGGCGATGTCGGCGCCGGACGCGCTGGCGATCGCGCTGGTCATCGCGGCGAGCATGGGCGCGGTCCGCTCCCAGACCCGGAAGGCGGCCGCCTGATGGCGGCGACGGACGAGGTCGACGCGTACCTGGCCGAGGCGCCGGAGGCCCGCCGCGAGGCGCTGACGCGGCTGCGCGAGCTGTGCCTGGCGGAGCTGACGGGCTTCGAGGAGGTCATGGCGTACGGCATGCCGGCGTACGTACGGGCCGGGGCGGAGGCGGGGGAGATCGCCTGGGCGAACCAGAAGCAGTACATCTCGTTCTACCTGCTGCGGACGGACATCCGGGACGCCTTCGCGGACCGCCTGGCCGGACACGACATGGGCAAGGCCTGCCTCCGCTTCCGCCGCCCGTCGGCGGTGGACTTCCCCCTGCTCCGCGACCTCCTCCACGCCACGGCATCGGCGCCCCCCGGCCCCATCTGTACGTAACCGCCCCCTCCGCCCACCCCGCCGCTTAGCGAAGCTGCTGGGCGTTGACTAAGTTGGTGCCACCCTAGGGAGCAATGGAGGCCGGTCATGCCCGAGACGGCGCGTCAGATCGCCGACGATTTGCGGGCGCGCATCGACTCCGGTGAGTTCGGCCCTGGTGCTCGTCTCCCGGGAGAGCCGGCACTCGTCAAGCAGTACGGCGTGGCGAAGATGACCGCCGCCAACGCATTGAAGCTTCTGGTCACGGAAGGGGCGGCCTACGCGCGCCCCGGATCCGGCACATACGTCCGTGACTTCACGCCGATCCGTCGCGTGGCCACGCGACGATTGTCCCGGTCTCAGTGGTCGTCCGGGAGCTCTGTCTGGGCTGCGGATGTGAGCGATCGGGCGATGGAGGTCGTCGACATCGAGGTCTACGAAACGGCGACCGCGCCACACTGGGTGACGCGCGCCCTCCATCTCGAACAGGGCGAGTCGGTCCTCATCCGTGGCCGCCGGTACGTTGTGGACGGATCTCCCGTGCAGCAGGCAACTTCTTACTTCGCCGCTGACTCCGTCCGTGACACCCCGATCGCCCAGCCCGATCCCGGCCCCGGCGGCGTGTACGCCCGGCTGGCGGATCTGGGCATGGCTCCCGCCGACTTCACGGAGGAACTCCGGGCCCGTATGCCCAGTTCGGACGAGGTCGAACTGCTCGCTCTGCTGCCGGCAACCCCAGTGGTCGAGATCTACCGGACCGCGATGACAGCAGAGGGCAAGCCGGTCGAGGTGAATCACATGCTGCTGGATGCCGGGTCGTACGTGATGCAGTACGACTTCACCAGCTGACGGCTTCACCATGCGAGGGCCCACTTCGGTGGGCCCTTTTGCTGTGGATCCACTCGCGGGGCACCCGCACACCTATCTTGACCTCCCTAGGGAGATCTGCTGAAATCTCCCTAGGGAGATTGAGTGTCTCCGGTCTTCTTCGTGAGGAGTGATCTGTTGTGGGCCAAATTCCTGCGAACACCTCCGGCGCCGAGGCGATGACTGTCGCCGAAGCCGCCCTCGTCGCGCGCGCCCTTGTCCCGTACAACCTGAAGCCCGGCGACGAGGAGATCTTGGTGCTCCTCCTCGATCTGACACGGCACGGTGAACGCCTCCGCAGCGACGTCGTCCGCCTGGGGAAGGCCGATGTTGCTGCCGCCGCGGTGGAGGACTGGCACACCCTCACCAGCCGCGGTCCCGACAACTCACCTCTCGGCATCTGGAACCATGTCCGCGCACTGGCCCGGGTCGTCAAGGCCTTCCGCCGCGCCATGGAAATCAGCACGTGACGACTCCGCCCGGCTATCCGACCGGCCGATGGGCCGGCCCACCACCGTCGTGCCCGGGTTGCGGTGCTCAGCCGCTGCCGATCGGCGGGCCGGAAGGCGGGGTGACGGTTCACGAGCCGGGCTGTCCTAAGAGGGTTCCGGGGCGGGACGCGTAAGACGGTCAGGGGCTCAGCCAGTCCACTGGCGATCCGCGGGGACTCAGGCGTAGCGGGACGTCATCGCCGCCAGGGTGGCTCGGATCCGGGCCCGCAGGGGCGGCGGGGAGAGGACCTCTGCGTCGGGGCCCAGGGCCAGGAACTGCGCCTGCGCCTGCTCTTGCGACTCGATCGGCAGGACCGCCCGGGTCCACCCCGCCAGCTCCGGGTCCGGGGCTCCACCGGCGGCCAGGGCCCGCGCCTGGGCTCCCGTCAGCTGCGCAGCGCCCCGCGGGGAGAGCCGTACCAGCGCCTCCTCCGGGTGGAGCCGCGCATGGAACTCCTCCTGCGTCCTGCGCCAGTGCGCCGCCAGCTCGAAGCCCTCCGGCAGCTGGCACTCCTGGGCCGTCTCGCGGACCGACAGGATCTGGTCCACCCGGTACGTCCGCGGCCCCGTTGCATCCGCCTCCCCCGCCGCCCCCGCCGGGGCGGCAACCAGGTACCAGCGGCCCGCCTTCAGCACCAGCCCGTACGGCTCGAGCCGCCGGTCCACCTCCTGCGGCTCCTTCCACCGCCGGTAGCGGACCTCGATCACCCGCCCCCGCCACACCGCGTCCGCGACCTGCGCCAGGTACGGGGTCTCCTCGTGCTCCGCGTACCACCCCGGCGCATCCAGGTGGAACCGCAGCCGCATCCGGTCCGCCTGCTCCCGCAGCTCCGCCGGCAGCGCCGCCCGCAGCTTCAGCTGGGCCGCCGACAGGGCCTGCCCGAGCCCGAGTTCCGCCGCGGGACCCGGCATTCCGCTCAGGAACAGCGCCTCCGCCTCGCCCGTGCTCAGCCCGGTCAGCCGGGTCCGGTAGCCGGCGAGCAGCTGGTAGCCGCCGCTGTGCCCGGCGTCCCCGTACAGCGGGACGCCCGCCGCGGCCAGCGCCTCCGCGTCGCGGTAGACCGTACGGACGGACACCTCCAGCTCCTGCGCGAGCTCGGCGGCGGTCATCCGCCCCCGGGTCTGGAGCAGCAGCAGGATCGACAGCAATCGGCCGGCTTTCACTGACACAGGATGTCAGTGGAGTGCTCCTACGGTGCGCTGCATGAACGACTTCGACTTTCTCCTCGGCACCTGGGACGTCGCCAACCGCTGGCGTACCGACTTTCTCGACCCGGACAGCGGCTGGGAGGAGTTCCCGGCCCTGTCCAAGGCCTCCCGCCACTTCGACGGCGCCGCGAGCTTCGACGAGATCGAGTTCCCGACGAAGGGCTTCGCCGGCCTGACCCTGCGCCTGTACGACCCGGAGCGCGGGCAGTGGTCGCTGTACTGGGCGAGCCGCCGCACCGGGACCCTCTTCCCGCCGGTCGCCGGCCGGTTCACGGACGGCACCGGCATCTTCGAGGGCGAGGACACCCACGCAGGCAAGGCCGTCCGGGCGCGGTTCGTGTGGAAGGACATCCGGGCCGACTCCGCCCGCTGGGAGCAGTACTTCTCCCTCGACGAGGGCGCGACCTGGCTCCTCAACTGGACGATGGACCTGACGCGGCGCACCGCGCAGCCCGTCTGACGCCGTTGAGGCCGTCGAGTTCGTCGAGTCCGGGAACGCGCCCGCCCCGCCGGCTACGGGGGTGTTCGGCGGGGCGGGCGCACCCGCAGCGAAGGCCCCACCCGCGGTGAAGGCCTCATCCGGCCGTCATCCCAGCGGCAGGTCCAGGTACGACGGCGTGGCCTCCGGGGAGGTGAAGGCCAGCGTCGCGCGGGGCAGGTTGGAGTCCCCGTAGAACGGGTCGCGGGCGTCGATCACCAGCATCAGCCGGTGCCCGCGCGGAACGTCGTACGCCGTCGCCTGGAGCTCGATGTCGGCGCTGACCAGGCTGTCGGGCGGCGAGTCGAGGTCGGAGTACGGGGCGTGCGTGACGATGTGCGCCGTCCCGTCGGGCGCCACGTCGAGCAGGTACGCGACGAACGACGACTTGGCGTTCGCGGCCCGGTAGGTGACGCGCAGGCGGGGCGTGCCGCGCAGCCGGGTGGTCTCCGCCTCCGGGTCCGTCGCCCAGACGGCGGCGACGGTGCGGTCGATGTCGCCGGTCCGGTAGGCCTTCGGGCGGCCCGCGATCTCGTCGTACCCCGACCGCACGATCTCGTCGGCGACGGTCGCCGGGGTGTCCACCCCGCACAGGACGCCCGCGCTCCAGCCGGCCTCGGGCCGCTCGGCGAGCTCCCCGCCGCTCACCAGGTACAGCCGGCGCACCTCTTCGGTGACGGAATGCCAGGTGGGGCGGGGTTCCAGGGCCTGGCCCCACATGACCTCGCCGAGTATCTGGCCCTCGTCGGCGATGCCGTTGTCGATCCCCTTGAGGTGCTGGTCGAACCAGCGGTGGGCGTTCGTCCAGATCCGGTTGGGCAGGCCGATCATGCCCGTCATCTCGGGCCCGGAGTGGTCGCCGATGGAGAGGTCGAGGCGCTTGGGGCCGGTGAGCTCGTTGAACATCTTCAGGGTCTGGTTGCCGGGGAAGAGCGTCTCGTGCCAGGCGTGTGAGAAGTACACCGGGACCTGGCGGCGGTTGAGCTCCTTGATGTGGCTGAACGGCGAGCGCGGCTCGGCCCAGCGCAGGGTGCCCCGGATGTCGCGGCCCGCGAGGACGTTCTCGAACACGCTCTGCGTCTGCGGGCTCAGCCGGGCCTTGGAGGCGGCCTTGAGCAGCGCCTCCACCGACGCCACGTGCCGGGTCCGGTTCTCGTAGAAGGCCTCGCCGAGGTCGCCCCAGGTGCTGAGCGCCACCACCGCGTCGACGCGGGTGTCGTGCGCGGCGACGAGCTGGCTGATGCCCGAGCCGTACGAGTCCCCGAGGAAGCCGATCCTCGTGACCGGGCCGGCGGTGCGCTCGATGAGGTGGTCCAGGGCCCGGCTGCCGTCGGCGACGTCGAGCGGGCCGGCCACGTCGACCTGGCCTTCGGAGCCGGCGAAGCCGCGGGTGCTGTAGGCGAGGACGTTGTAGCCGCGCGCAGCGAAGACGCTGGCCTGGACGGCGTACGGGAGCCAGCCGTGGTTCGTCCACGGCGAGGGCATCACGATCACCGGCCGCGGCTGGACCCCGTTGTGCCGCCACAGCGCGGCGTCGAGCAGATCCCCGTCGGCGCCGGCGACCTTGGCGCGGCTGAAGACGGCGACGGACCGGGTGTCGGCGACCTCGGCTGCGCGGGCGGGGGCGAGGCCGGTGACGTCGCCCGTCTCGAGGGCGGTGACGAAGGCGGTGAGGGTGGTCGCGTCGAGTTCGGGATAGAGGGAGAAAGAGGCTGGGATCACGTCGGTTCATCCTCTTCGTCGAGTGAATTCTTCGCGGAGCGGGGGACGAAGCGTTCAGTATCGATGCGACATCCGGTGATCTTTCGGTGCTTTCCGACGTACGGCCTGAATCGCCCCCTCCGGGCCCGCGGCACCCGAGGCCCCGGACCTGCCCGGGGTCGGTGGCGGGCTGCAAATACCCGTCCATGGCTGCTGGTTGGAGGCGATGGCGCGAAGGCGGCACCCGATGACCAAATCATGCAAGCATGCTTGATTGTTTTACCGGCGGCTGCCAGTCTTCCCCTCACGCCGAAAGGGGAGCCCGCCGTGCTCGATCCGTCAGCTGTCGCCGTCTTCGCCGATCTGCGCGAGGAAGGCCTCGAACTCGAAACCCTGGTACGGGACCTGCCCGACGCCGGATGGGCCGGGCTCACCCCCGCGCCCGGCTGGACCGTCGCCCACCAGATCGCCCACCTGCACTGGACCGACCGGGCCGCGCTGGTCTCCCTCACCGACGCCGAAGGCTTCGCCGCCCTGGTCGAAGAGGCGGTCAAGTCCCCCGATTCCTTCGTGGACGAGGGCGCCGCAGAGGGCGCCGCGCTGCCGCCCGCCGAACTGCTGGACCGCTGGCGGGCCGGGCGCGCCGCCCTCGACGAGGCGCTCGCCGCGGCCTCGCCCGACGCCAGGTTCCCCTGGTACGGGCCGCCGATGAAGGCCGCCTCCATGGCGAGCGCCCGCCTGATGGAGACCTGGGCGCACGGCCAGGACGTCGCGGACGCCCTCGGAGTACGCCGCACCCCGACCGCGCGGCTGCGGCACGTGGCCCGGATCGGCGTACGGGCCCGCGACTACGCGTTCGCCGTACGGGGACTGCCCGCGCCCGCCGGGGAGTTCAGGGTGGAACTCGTACCCCCGGACGGCGGGGAGCCCTGGGCCTACGGCCCGCAGGACGCGGCGGACCGGATCACCGGCCCGGCGCTCGACTTCTGCCTCCTGGTGACCCAGCGGGCCCACCGCGCGGACCTGGCCCTGACCGCGACCGGCCCCGACGCCGGCCGCTGGCTGGACATCGCCCAGGCCTTCGCAGGCCCCGCGGGCCCCGGCCGCGCCCCGGGGGCCACGCGATGACCGGCCGCCGGCCGCTGCGCATCGGCAACGCCTCCGGGTTCTACGGGGACCGCTTCAGCGCGTTCGAGGAAATGCTGACCGGCGGCCCGCTGGACGTGCTGACCGGCGACTACCTCGCCGAGCTGACCATGCTGATCCTCGGCCGCGACCGGCTGAAGACCCCGGACCTCGGCTACGCCAAGACCTTCCTGCGCCAGCTGGAGGAGGGCCTCGGCCTCGCCCACGAGCGGGGCGTACGGATCGTCGCCAACGCGGGCGGCCTGAACCCGGCGGGACTGGCCGGCGCGATCCGCGCGCTCGCCGCCAAGGCCGGGGTCCCGGTGTCGGTCGCCCATGTCGAGGGCGACGACCTGATGCCGTTCGCCGAGGGCGCGCTGACCGCGAACGCCTACCTCGGCGGCGCCGGCATCACGGCCTGCCTGCGGGCGGGCGCGGACGTGGTCGTCACGGGCCGGGTCACCGATGCGGCCCTGGTCAGCGGGCCGGCGGCCTGGTGGTTCGACTGGGCGCCGGACGACTACGACCGGCTGGCGGGGGCGGTGGTGGCGGGCCATGTCCTCGAGTGCGGAACCCAGGCCACCGGCGGCAACTACGCCTTCTTCACGGCGCACGACGTCCGCCGCCCCGGGTTCCCGCTCGCGGAGATCTCCGAGGACGGCTCGTCGGTGATCACGAAGCACCCGGGTGCGGGCGGGGTCGTCTCGACGGGCACCGTCACGGCCCAACTCCTGTACGAGACCCAGGGCCCCCGCTACCTGGGCCCCGACGTCACGGCCCGCCTGGACACGGTCCGCCTCGCATCGGCGGGACCCGACCGCGTAGCGATCACGGGCGTCATGGGCGAGGCCCCGCCCCCCACCCTCAAGGTGGGGGTGACCCGCATCGGCGGCTGGCGCAACGAGGTGGTCTTCGTCCTGACCGGGCTGGACATCGAGGCGAAGGCGGCGCTCGTCCGCGCGCAGCTGGCCGATGCCCTGTCCCAGGTGGCCACGGCGGACTGGACCCTGGCCCGTACGGACCACGAGGACGCCCCGACGGAGGAGACGGCGAGCGCGCTCCTGCGCCTGGTGGTGCGGGACCCTTCCGCCGACCGGGTGGGCCGCGTGCTGACCTCGGAGGCCATCGAGCTGGCTCTGGCCAGCTATCCGGGCTTCCACGTCACGACCCCGCCGGGCCCGGCCCAGCCGTACGGCGTCTTCACGTCGTCGACGATCCCCGCAACCTCGGTCCCCCACGTGGCAGTCCTCCCCGACGGCACCCGCCACCCCGTTCCGGCGCGGCCGCCCGCACCGCCGCTCGCCTCCGACCCGCAGCCCGCGGGGCCGGACGCATCCGGCGGGGCGGGGGAGAGCCCCGCCGGGCCGACCGCCCGCGTACCCCTCGGCCGGCTCATCGGCGCCCGCAGTGGCGACAAGGGTGGCGACGCCAACATCGGGGTGTGGGTGGAATCCGACGAGGCCTGGGCGTGGCTCGACCGGACCCTCACCGTCGAGACCCTTCAGGCCCTGCTCCCCGAGACCGCAGGCCTCCCCGTCACCCGCCACGCCCTCCCCAACCTCCGCGCGCTCAACTTCACGATCGCCGGAATCCTCGGTGCCGGCGTCGCCTCCGCCCACCGCTTCGACCCCCAGGCCAAGGCCCTCGGCGAATGGCTGCGCGCCCGCCACCTCGACATCCCCACCCACCTGCTGCCCGCCCCGGAGGGGACCGGCCCATGACCCGACTCACCAGCACCGTCGACCCGTACGCCTCCGAGTTCGCCGCCGCCCGCGCCACCGCACAGGAACGCCTCGCCGAGGTCGACGCCGAGCACGCCAAGGCCCTCCTCGGCGGCGGCGAGAAGTACACGGCCCGCCACAAGGACCGCGGCAAGCTCCTCGCCCGCGAGCGCATCGAGCTGCTCCTCGACCCGGACACGCCCTTCCTGGAGCTGTCCCCGCTCGCCGGCTGGGGCAGCGACTACCCCGTCGGCGCCTCCATCGTCACCGGCATCGGCACGGTCGAGGGCGTGGAGTGCCTGGTCACCGCCAACGACCCCACCGTCCGCGGCGGCGCCTCCAACCCCTGGACGCTCAAGAAGGCCCTGCGGGCCAACGAGATCGCCCGCCAGAACAGACTCCCCTGCATCAGCCTCGTCGAGTCCGGCGGTGCCGATCTCCCCTCCCAGAAGGAGATCTTCATCCCGGGCGGCGCGGTCTTCCGCGACCTGACCCGGCTCTCGGCCGCCGGCATCCCCACCGTCGCCGTCGTCTTCGGCAACTCCACCGCCGGAGGCGCGTACATCCCGGGGATGTCCGACCACACCATCATGATCAAGGACCGCTCCAAGGTGTTCCTCGGCGGTCCGCCGCTCGTCAAGATGGCCACCGGCGAGGAGAGCGACGACGAGTCCCTCGGCGGAGCCGACATGCACGCCCGCACCTCCGGCCTCGCCGACTACTACGCCCTCGACGAGCACGACGCGATCCGCCAGGCCCGCCGGGTGGTGGCCCGCCTGAACCACCTCAAGCCCCGCCCCGATCCCCAGCCCGCCGAGGAGCCCACGTACGACCCCGAGGAACTCCTCGGCATCGTCCCGGCCGACCTCAAGACCCCCTTCGACCCCCGCGAGGTCATCGCCCGCATCGTCGACGCCTCGGACTTCGACGAGTTCAAGCCCCTCTACGGCACCAGCCTGGTCACCGGCTGGGCCACCCTCCACGGCTACCCGGTCGGCATCCTCGCCAACGCCCAGGGCGTGCTGTTCAGCGCCGAGTCGCAGAAGGCCGCCCAGTTCATCCAGCTCGCCAACCAGCGCGACATCCCGCTCCTGTTCCTCCACAACACCACCGGCTACATGGTCGGCAAGGAGTACGAGCAGGGCGGTATCGTCAAGCACGGCTCGATGATGATCAACGCGGTCTCCAACTCCCGCGTCCCCCACCTGTCCGTCCTCATCGGCGCCAGCTACGGAGCCGGCCACTACGGCATGTGCGGCCGCGCCTTCGAGCCGCGGTTCCTCTTCGCCTGGCCCAGCGCCAAGTCCGCCGTCATGGGCCCCCAGCAGCTCGCCGGCGTGCTCTCCATCGTGGCCCGCCAGTCCGCGGCCGCGAAGGGGCAGCCGTACGACGAGGAGGCCGACGCCGGGATGCGCGCCTTCGTGGAGGCGCAGATCGAGTCCGAGTCCCTGCCGATGTTCCTGTCCGGGCGGCTGTACGACGACGGGGTCATCGACCCGCGCGACACCCGTACCGTCCTCGGGCTGTGCCTGTCGGCCGTCCACAACGCCCCCGTCGAGGGCGCCCGCGGCGGCTTCGGCGTCTTCCGGATGTGAGCCCGCACATGACCCAGCAGCCCCTTCCCCAGCGGCCTTTGACCTCCCTCCTGGTCGCCAACCGCGGCGAGATCGCCGTCCGTGTCTTCCGTACCGCCCGCGCCCTCGGCCTCGCCACCGTCGCCGTCCACTCCGACCCCGACGCCGACGCCCTGCACGTACGGGAGGCCGACGCGGCCGTGCGCCTCCCCGGCGCCGCCCCCGCCGACACCTACCTGCGCGGCGACCTGGTCATCAAGGCCGCCCTCGCCGCCGGCGCGGACGCCGTCCACCCCGGCTACGGGTTCCTCTCCGAGAACGCCGGATTCGCCCGCGAGGTCGTCGCCGCCGGACTCACGTGGATCGGCCCGCCGCCCGAGGCCATCGAGGCCATGGCCTCCAAGACCCGGGCCAAGGAGCTGATGCGCGCCGCCGGCGTCCCGCTCCTGGACCCCGTCGACCCGGCGGACGCCACAGCCGCCGACCTGCCCCTCCTGCTCAAGGCCGCCGCGGGCGGCGGCGGCCGCGGCATGCGCGTCGTACGCGACCTCGACACCCTCAAGGAGGAGCTGGAGGCCGCCTCCGCCGAGGCCCGCTCCGCCTTTGGCGACGGCGAGGTCTTCGCCGAGCCCTACGTCGAGCGCGGCCGCCACGTCGAGGTCCAGATCCTCGCCGACTCCCACGGCACCGTCTGGGCCCTCGGCACCCGCGACTGTTCCCTCCAGCGGCGCCACCAGAAGGTCATCGAGGAAGCCCCGGCGCCCGCACTGCCCGAGGCGCTGCGCACCAGCCTCCACGAGGCCGCCGTGGCCGCCGCCCGCGCGGTCTCCTACCAGGGCGCGGGCACGGTCGAGTTCCTCGTCGCCGCCGACGGACGCCCGTACTTCCTGGAGATGAACACCCGCCTCCAGGTGGAACACCCCGTCACCGAGGCCGTCTTCGGCCTCGACCTCGTCGCCCTGCAACTGCGCATCGCCGAGGGCGCGGCCCTGCCACTGACGCCCCCGGAGCCCGCCGGCCACGCCGTCGAAGCCCGCCTGTACGCCGAGGACCCCGCCCAGGACTGGCGCCCCCAGACCGGAGTCCTGCAGACCCTCGCCGTCCCCGGCGAAGTCCGCGTGGACACCGGATTCGCCGACGGGGACAGCGTCGGCGTCCACTACGACCCGATGCTCGCCAAGGTCGTCGCCCACGCCCCCACCCGGGCCGAGGCCGTCCGCACCCTCGCCCACGCCCTGGCCGGAGCCCGCATCCACGGCCTCACCACGAACCGCGAGCTCCTCGTACGCTCCTTGCGACACCCGGAGTTCGCCGAGGCGCGGCTCGACACCGGGTTCTACGAGCGCCACCTCGGAGCCCTCACCGAAGGCAGCCCGGACGCCACCCTGGCCGCGGTCGCAGCCGCCCTCGCGGATGCCGCGCCGGCCCCGGACGCCCCGCTCGCCGCCCGGCTCGGCGGCTGGCGCAACCTCCGCTCCCAGCCGCAGATCCGCCGCTACAGCGCGGCCGGCGCCGAGTGCGAGGTCCGCTACCGGCCCGCCCGCAGCGGACCCCCGGAGCTCGTGGACCATCCCGGCGTTCGAGTCCTGGCCGCGGAGCCCGGCCGCGTCACCCTCGAAGTCGAGGGCGTCCGCCGGATGTTCCACGTGAAACAGAAATCGAACACCGAGGGGCCGGGGGCCGGAGCGGCAGAGACCTACGTCGACTCTCCGCTCGGCGCGCACACCCTCACCCCCGTCCCCCGGTTCGCCGATCCCCAGGACCGCACCGAACCCGGCTCCCTGCTCGCCCCCATGCCCGGCACCGTCGTCCGCGTCGCCGAGGGCCTCGCCCCCGGCTCCGCCGTCACCGCCGGGCAGCCCCTGCTCTGGCTGGAGGCCATGAAGATGGAGCACCGCATCGTCTCGCCCGCCTCCGGCACGCTCACCGCGCTCCACGCCACCCTCGGCCACACGGTCGAGTTCGGCGCCCTGCTCGCCGTAGTCCAGGAGGAAACGCCCGCATGAGCCCCGCCACCAGCGCTGTCGTCGAGACCGAAGAACACAAGGCCCTGCGCGCCGCCGTCGCCGCCCTCGGGCAGCGCTACGGACGCGAATACCTCGCCCGGGTCGCCCGCGAGGGCGGCCACCCCGACGAGCTGTGGGCCGACGCCGCCAAGCTCGGCTACCTCGGGGTCAACCTCCCCGAGGAGTACGGCGGCGGAGGCGGCGGCATCGCCGAACTCTCCATCGTCCTCGAGGAACTGGGCGCCGCCGGCTGCCCCCTGCTGATGATGGTCGTCTCGCCCGCCATCTGCGGCACGGTCATCTCCCGCTTCGGCACCGACGCCCAGAAGCAGGCCTGGCTCCCCGGTCTCGCCGACGGCAGCCGCACCATGGCCTTCGGCATCACCGAACCCGACGCCGGCTCCAACTCCCACCGCATCACCACCACCGCCCGCCGTGACGGTGACGAGTGGGTGCTGACCGGGCGCAAGGTCTTCATCTCGGGCGTGGACATCGCCGACGCGACACTCATCGTCGGACGCACCGAAGACGCCAGAACCGGAAGCCTCAAGCCCTGCCTGTTCATCGTTCCGCGCGACACCCCCGGCTTCTCGCGCTCCGTCATAGAGATGGAACTCCAGGCGGCGGAGAAGCAGTTCGAACTGACCTTGGACGAGGTGCGACTGCCCTCATCCGCGCTGGTGGGCGACGAGGACGCGGGCCTGCTCCAGCTCTTCGCCGGACTCAACCCCGAGCGCATCATGACCGCCGCCTTCGCCATCGGCATGGGCCGCTACGCCCTGGCCAAGGCCGTGGACTACGCGAAGACCCGCCAGGTCTGGAAGGAGGCGATCGGCGCCCACCAGGCCATCGCCCACCCCCTCGCCGCAGCCCACATCGACCTCGAACTCGCCCGCCTGATGATGCAGAAGGCCGCCCACCTCTACGACGCGGGCGACGACATGGCCGCCGGTGAGGCCGCGAACATGGCCAAGTACGCTGCCGCCGAGGCCTGCGTGAAGGCCGTGGACCAGTCCGTCCACACCCT
This sequence comes from Streptomyces sp. NBC_00354, assembly GCF_036106915.1. Taxonomy (NCBI): domain Bacteria; kingdom Bacillati; phylum Actinomycetota; class Actinomycetes; order Kitasatosporales; family Streptomycetaceae; genus Streptomyces; species Streptomyces sp. NBC_00354. The sequence goes on from NZ_CP107983.1 coordinate 4,843,617, forward strand.
GGGCGGCAACGGCCTCACCCGCGAGTACGGACTGGCCGCCCTCATCACGGCCTCCCGGGTCTCCCGCATCGCCCCCGTCAGCCGCGAGATGATCCTGAACTTCGTCTCCCATCAAACCCTGGGCCTCCCCAAGTCTTACTAACCTGGGCAGCCGGAGCTCCCCGGCCGGGGGTGGGGACGGGGTGGGGTGGTGTCCGGGGCTGAAACGAGATGATTTCGGCGCAAGGTCCCGTCCTCCAGCCGGACGCCCTCAGGCGCCGAACATCGAAGCCCGCCCCGGGCACCACCCCGCCCCGGCACCACCCCCGGCCGCGCCCGACCCCGTCCGCACTGGCACCGGCACCGCCCCCGGCACCCGGGCCCGCCGGGCCGCAGGGGCGCCCACGATCCGCACAACCTCCGGAGGACATGGCATGACCCGCCCAGTCGGCGCCGCGCGAGCGCGTGGCGTCACCACCCTCACGCTCGACTCCCCGGCCAACCGCAACGCACTCTCCGCGGACCTCGTCGGCGAGCTGCGCACGGCCCTCGCCGACGCGGCGGCGGACCCGGAGGCACGGGCCGTCGTCCTCACCCACACCGGCACCACCTTCTGCGCCGGCGCCGACCTGAAGTCCCCGTGCGACCCGGCCGACTTCCTCGCCCTGCTCCGCGAGATCGCCGAACTCCCCAAGCCGGTCGTGGCCCGCGTCACCGGCCACGTCCGGGCGGGCGGCCTCGGCCTCCTCGGCGTCTGCGACATCGCCGCCGCCGGCCCGGCCTCCACGTACGCCTTCACCGAGACCCACCTGGGCGTGGTCCCGGCCGTCATCTCGGCACCGCTGCTGCCGCGCCTGGACCCGCGCGCCGCCGCCCGGTACTTCCTGACCGCCGAGTCCTTCGACGCCGCCGAAGCCGCCAGGATCGGCCTGCTCACCCTGCACGGCGACGACGTGGACCAGGTCCTCGACCCCGTCCTCACCGGCCTGCGCAAGGCCGGCCCGCAGGCCCTCGCCGCCACCAAGGAACTGCTCACCGCCCCGGTGCGGGCCGTCCTCGCCCGCGACGGCGCCACGCTCACCGAGCTGTCCGCCCACCACTTCGGCTCCGCCGAGGCCCGCGAGGGCATCAGCGCCCGCTTCGAACGCCGGGACCCGTCATGGGCCCTGTGACCGACGCCGGCCCCGCGCAGGACACCCAGCCCGGCCCCAAGCAGGCCCGCAGCCGCGTCACCCGGCGCCACCTCCTGGAAGCGGCCGTCTCCTGCCTCGCCGAACAGGGCTGGGCCGGATCCACCGTCGCCGTCGTCGCCGAACGCGCCGGTGTCTCCAGAGGCGCGGCCCAGTACCACTTCCCGACGCGCGAGGACCTGTTCACCGCCGCCGTCGCCTACGTCGCCGAGGAACGCTCCGCCGCCCTGCGCGACCTCTTCCACGCCGGACCCGCCGCCCGCCCCGCCGTGGTCGAAGCCATCGTCGACCTCTACACCGGAGCCCTCTTCCGGGCCGCCCTCCAGCTGTGGGTGGCCGCCTCCAACGAGGAGCAGCTGCGCCCCCAGGTCACCGAACTGGAGGCCCGCGTGGGCCGCGAGACCCACCGCATCGCCGTCGAGCTCCTCGGCGCGGACGAGTCCGTCCCCGGCGTACGCGAGACCGTGCAGGGCCTGCTCGACATGGCCCGCGGCCTCGGCCTGGCCAACGTCCTCACCGACGACACGGCCCGCCGCGCCCGGGTGGTCGCCCAGTGGTCCCGGATCCTGGACGACACCCTCGGCTGAGGAACGCGGAGGGCGCCGCACCCCGTACCGCGGGATGCGGCGCCCTCACGGCCCATGAAGGAAAGGCTCAGGCCGTCTCGGCGATGTCGGCGTACCCGTCGATCTCGCGCGGGTTGCGCTGACCCGGACCGATGTAGCGGGCCGACGGGCGCACCAGGCGGCCCGTGCGCTTCTGCTCCAGGATGTGCGCCGACCAGCCGGCGGTCCGGGCGCAGGTGAACATCGAGGTGAACATGTGCGCCGGGACCTCCGCGAAGTCCAGCATGATCGCGGCCCAGAACTCCACGTTCGTCGCCAGCACCCGGTCGGGGCGACGCGCGTGCAGCTCCTCCAGCGCGGCCTTCTCCAGCGCGGCGGCCACCTCGTAGCGCGGCGCGTCCAGCTCCTTGGCGGTGCGCCGCAGCACACGGGCGCGCGGGTCCTCGGCCCGGTACACGCGGTGCCCGAAGCCCATCAGCCGCTCGCCCTTGTCCAGGGCCTTCTTCACGTACGCCACGGCGTCGCCGCTGCGCTCGATCTCCTCGATCATGCCGAGGACGCGGGACGGCGCACCGCCGTGCAGCGGCCCGGACATGGCGCCGACGGCACCCGAGAGGGCGGCGGCGACGTCCGCACCGGTCGAAGCGATCACCCGCGCGGTGAACGTCGAGGCGTTCATCCCGTGCTCGGCGGCCGAGGTCCAGTACGCGTCGACGGCCTTGACGTGCTTCGGGTCCGGCTCACCGCGCCAGCGGATCATGAACCGCTCGACCACGGACTCGGCCTTGTCGATCTCGCTCTGCGGCACCATCGGCCGGCCCTGCCCGCGCGCGGACTGCGCGACGTACGACAGCGCCATCACGGCGGCGCGCGCGAGGTCGTCGCGGGCGGTCTGCTCGTCGATGTCGAGCAGCGGTTTCAGACCCCACACGGGGGCGAGCATGGCGAGGGCGGACTGCACGTCGACACGGATGTCACCGGAGTGCACCGGGATCGGGAAGGGCTCGGCGGCGGGCAGGCCGGGGTTGAACGCCCCGTCGACCAGCAGGCCCCAGACGTTGCCGAACGAGACGTGCCCGACGAGATCCTCGATGTCGACCCCGCGGTAGCGGAGCGACCCGCCCTCCTTGTCCGGTTCGGCGATCTCGGTCTCGAACGCGACGACCCCTTCGAGCCCGGGTACGAAGTCGGACATCAGGCGGCTCCTCAGATAGTGCGAACACGCGCGGCTCCCGGCGTGACTCGCGGTCCGGCGCGGTCATCCCCGTTGATGCCCGGCACGGCCGTCGGTCACCCGTGTGGGGACCTCCGGACCGGCCCCAAGATTTTGGCGGTTCCGGATGGCAGGCGGAAGCGTGACATACGGCACACTGCCGGAAGCACTCCTGCGGCAGGATGGCTGGCGTGACCGACCAGGACAATGACCCCGCCACGATGCGCAAGCAGTACCGCTCGGAGATCGTCCACGAGGAGAGCCTCGCCGAGGACCCCATGCGGCAGTTCGCCGAGTGGTTCCAGCAGGCCGCCGACTCGCACCTCTTCGAACCGAACGCGATGGTCGTCTCGACGGCGACCCCCGACGGCCGCCCCAGCTCCCGCACGGTGCTGCTGAAGCAGTTCGACGAGCGGGGCTTCGCCTTCTACACCAACTACGGCTCGCGCAAGGGCCGCGAGATCGACGCGAACCCGCACGTCGCGCTGCTCTTCCCCTGGCACCCCATCGCCCGCCAGGTCATCGTCACCGGCACGGCCTCCCGGATCGGCCGCGACGAGACGGCGGCGTACTTCCGCTCCCGCCCGCACGGCTCCCAGCTGGGCGCCTGGGCCAGCGAGCAGTCCCGGGTGATCGGATCCCGTGCCGAGCTCGACCGCCGCTACGCGGAACTCGCGGAGCGCTACCCCGAGGGCGAGCAGGTCCCCGTCCCGCCCGAGTGGGGCGGCATCCGGATCGTCCCCGACGCGATGGAGTTCTGGCAGGGCCACGAGAACCGGCTCCACGACCGGCTGCGCTACGTCCTCGAGGACGGGAAGTGGCGCCTCGAGCGACTCTGCCCGTAGCCGCGCGGCGCCGGGCGGGCCGGCTGGGCCGGGCGGGGGTGGGCCGTTGCGGCCCCGCGCACCACTGGCCGGGGCTGGAAAACGCAGACGACCCGCGGGCTCGGGTTTCTCGCCTACAAGGCGAGAAGCCGGCCGGACGTACCGGCGAGCCCGCGGGTCGGGTGACTGCTTGGGATTGGCCGACGCTATGTCGGCAACGCACTGGTGCGTGGACGACGGGCGTCAGCCCGCAGTCACCTCACGCGTCCGGAGTTCATACATTTCCGGGATCACCTCCTTTCAGTGTTCTGCCACTGTAGGCACGGCTACAGATGTCCCTCAACCGAATTTCGCCGACGAATCCGTACGCGTACCAGTCCGCCGGTTGGGCAGCCGGCGGTGCCGGTGAGAGAGACAGTGAAGAGTCTGGTCGGGGGCGGCGGCGCGGGGTCGCGCTCGCGGGGTTTCTCTCCTGCATTGACGTCCTCCCCCGCCAAAAGGTGGGGGATTCCTGGCTCACGCTGCCCGGCGGACCGGCGGTCCGTAAGGTCTTCCGCGATCGGCGCCAGCCGGGTTGAGACCAGCCCGGACGAGCATCACATGTGCGGAGTTCTTGTCTCGGGGTGAGACGACTCCGCACGCGGTGCACGTGTAGGTACGTTCCGACAGCGGCAGTGCGTGCTTGGTTCTCGCTCCGCAGCGTCCGCAGTCCATGGTTGTGTGCGCGGGGTGCACGAGGCGTAGGTCCAGGCCGTGCTTGCGCGCCATGTTGATCAGTTCGTGTTTGGTGGCGGAGATCGCCGCGTCGGCCGCCTTGCGGGCCAAGGTGGACTTGGCAAGGAATTTCGGCCGGAAGTCCTCTACCGCGAGGTGGCCGAAGTCCGTCACGACCCGCTTGGCCCACTTGCGGGCGGTGTCCTGGCGCTGCCGGGCGATCTTCTTGTGCACCTTCGCGGCCTGCCGCTTCGCCTTGCGATATCCCTTGGAGGGCGCCTGACCTCGCTGGGGCTTCCGCCGGGCCATCATCCGCTGATACCCGGCCAGCTTCCCGGCCGCCTTTCGCCCGTGCTCGGGGTGCGGGAGGTCATGGTGGTCACTGGTCGTGGTCGCCGTTTCCCTCACACCCCAGTCGATACCGATCACTGCGCCGGTCTGGGGCAGCGGCTGCGCAACGATCGGGATGACGAAGGAGGCGTACCAGTGGCCGAGGCTGTCGCGGTAGACGCGGACGCTGGACGGGTCTGCAGGCAGCGCACGCGACCATACCGGCGTCAGTGATATGCCACCCGCCACGTGTAAGCGACCATCCTTCAGCCGGAAACCACGACGGGTGTAGTTGAGGGTTGGGTCAGCAAGATCCTTCTTCTTGAACCGGGGCATCCCCGCCTGCCGCCTCACCGGCAGCCGGGCCTTGATGTCCTTCAAGCCTTTGGCGCGGGACTTGGCGAAGTCCCGAATGATCTGCTGCTGCGTCACGCTGCTGCCGTCACGCAGCCACGCATGCGATGCGCGCCAGCCGGTCAGCTTCCCGTCCAAGGATGCCGGACCGCACTTCTCTCCGGCCTCGTGCGCCGCCCGCGCTTCGGCAACGCACTGATTCCACACCCAGCGGCACCGGTCCCACTCCGACAGCAGTGCCGTGTGGGCGGCGGACGATACGCGCAGCCGGAAGGTGTACCGGGCATGCCCGACCTCCCCACCATTGCCCACTGCCGCCATGACGCCAACGTAGAGCCACAAGTCGCTGCTCTCCCGTGATCCCCGACGACCCACCCGAACGAGTGACCGTTGCGCGCACTGACCAGCGGTCCCTCTGCTTTGCCCGTCCCGATCCTTCCCCTGCCGTTCCTTCTGCCAGAGACTGATTCCGGGGAATGCGGTGTGGGCTGCGTCACGTTCCAGTTGAATGATCTGACGTGCCGCACACGCGAACACCTGCAGGGGGTGCCAGGTGAGTGCTTTCGGACGGAGTGAGACCACCGACGATCTGCTCGCAGCGCTGCTGGACGGGATGGACGCGGCCTTGTGCGCGTTCGACGCCGACGGCGTGATCACGCACTGGAACCGCGAGGCCGAGCGGATCCTCGGCTGGACCCCCGCCGAGGCGGTCGGGCGCAAGGGGTTCGCCGGGTGGGCCGTGCGTGCCGCCGATGCGCAGGACGTCGAGGAGCGGCTGATGGCCGCCCAGGACGTGCCGGGGCGGCAGGTGCACGAGTTCGCGCTGCTGACCAAGGAGGGCGGGCGGGTGCTCGTACGGACCCAGTCCGCCGGGGTGCCCGGGGCGGACGGGAAGCCCGCCGGGGTGTACTGCGCCTTCAGCGAGGTGCACGCGCAGATCGACCTGGAGCGGTCCATCGCGCTCAGCGAGGCGCTGATGGACGACGCCTCGTGGGGTGTCGTTCTCGTCGATGTGGATCTGCGGCCCGCCGTGGTCAATGCGCACGCCGCCCGCGCCTTCGGATCGGGGCGCACCGCGCTGCTCGGCCGGCCGCTGGGGGAGCTGCTGGTCCAGGGTGTCGAGGAGCTGGAGGGTGCGCTCCAGCACGTGCTCGCCGACGGGTCCCCGCCGGCGCCCGTGGAGCTGTGGGTGTCCGTCCGCACGCCGGAGGGGGTGCGACGGCGGTGCTGGCGGTCCGGGTTCCTGCGGCTGGGGTCCCCGCTGGCGGAGGAGCCGGTGCCGCTCGGGGTCGGCTGGCTGTTCCAGGACATCACCGAGGCCCGGCAGGCCTCGCTCGACACGGCGCAGCTGCGGTTCCGCTCCAGTCAGCTGCATCGCTCGGGCCGGGCGGCCGCCGAGTGCGAGGACCCGGCCGAGGCGGCCGCCGTACGGCTGGACTTCGCCCTTGCCGGCTTCGCGGAGCACGCGCTGCTCGACGTACTGGAGCAGTCGGCCGACCCGGACCGCCAGCGCCTCGTACGGGTGGCCGCCTCGCCGCCGGTGCTGCCCGGGGCGGGGGCGGGCCAAGCGCGGTACGAGCCCGGGCATCCGGCGCTGCAGGCGCTGGACCGGATCGGCTCGGTGCGCACCAGTGCCCCGCGGGGGGAGGCGGCCGCGGGCTGGGCGAGGGACCGGCAGTGGCCGGAGGATGCGGCGCACGTGCTGTGCACGGTGCTGCGCAGCCGCGGGCGGACCCTGGGGGCGCTGACCTTCGTACGGGGCGCTTCGCGGGCCGCCTTCGAGCAGGCGGACGCGGCGTACGCGGAGGAGGTGGCGGCCCGGGTCGCGGCGGATCTCGACCTGGCCGCCTGGCCCCGCACCTCCGACGGGGGATTACGGGACAGCCCTTAGCCTTCCGCCGCTCAGTGGCGGAAGAAGATCCGGTCGCCGTACTCCTGGAGGACGCGGCCGTTCCATTCGTGGCCGCCGTCGACGTTGCCCGAGCGCAGCAGCGGGGGCTCCATCCCGCGGGCGGCGAGCTCGCCGGCGGCCGCCGCCATCACGGCCTGCATGATCGCGCTGGTCACGACGGTGGAGGCGGGCGCGAAGGGCGCGTCGATGCCGTCGAGGCTCAGCTCGGCGTCGCCGACCGCGATCTTGCTGTCGAGGACGATGTCGCAGTGGTCCTTGAGGAAGGTGCCCGAGACGTGCCGCGACTTGGTCTCCGTCGCGTAGGCCACGGAGGTCACGCCGATGACCTTCAGGCCGATGGCGCGGGCGTTCATGGCCATCTCGACCGGCAGGGCGTTGCGCCCGGAGAGGGAGATGATCACGAGGACGTCGCCGTCGGCGGCCGGGCTGCTGTCGAGGACGGCGCCGGCGAGGCCGTCGACCCGCTCCAGGGCGCTGCCGAGGGTGGCCGGCATGACGTCGATGCCGACGGTGCCGGGGACGGCGAGGAAGTTCACCAGGGCGAGTCCGCCGGCCCGGTAGACCACGTCCTGGGCGGGGAGCGAGGAGTGGCCGGCGCCGAAGGCGAAGAGCCGGTTCCCGGCGGCGACGGCGTCGGCGATGGCGGCGCCGGCCTCGGCGATGGGCGCGGCCTCCTCGTCGCGCACCCGCTGCAGGAGCCCGATCGCGGCGTCGAGGAACTGACCGGCCAGCTTGCTCTCGCTCATACGCCGATGGCCCTTCCAGAGGTGGGGTTCGTCCGTGTCCGCCGCTCACCGTGCGGTCTGGACCAAGGGCGTGTCAATACGAACGTCAATGGATGTCCCGGGCAGGGCTTGGCGTCCGGCACGGGACGGTTGTCCGCGCGATGCGTCAGAATTGGGGGCAGGGCCAGCGCACGATATCCGAGGGGCACGAATGTCCGGACTGATCGATACCACGGAGATGTATCTCCGCACCATCCTCGAGCTGGAAGAGGAAGGCGTGGTCCCCATGCGCGCCCGTATCGCCGAGCGGCTCGACCAGAGCGGCCCGACGGTGAGCCAGACGGTGGCGCGCATGGAGCGGGACGGCCTGGTGGCCGTGGCGAGCGACCGTCACCTGGAGCTGACGGAGGAGGGCCGGCGGCTGGCGACGCGTGTGATGCGCAAGCACCGGCTCGCGGAATGCCTGCTCGTCGACGTCATCGGCCTGGAATGGGAGCAGGTGCACGCCGAGGCCTGCCGCTGGGAGCACGTGATGAGCGAAGCGGTGGAGCGGCGGGTGCTGGAGCTGCTGCGCCACCCGACCGAGTCGCCGTACGGGAACCCGATCCCGGGGCTGGAGGAGCTGGGCGAGAAGGCCGAGGCGGACCCGTTCCTGGAGGACGGCATGGTCAGCCTGTCGGAGCTGGACCCGGGCGCGGACGGCAAGACCGTGGTCGTGCGCCGGATCGGGGAGCCGATCCAGACGGACGCCCAGCTGATGTACACGCTGCGGCGGGCGGGCGTGCAGCCCGGCTCGGTGGTCAGCGTGACCGAGTCGCCGGGTGGTGTGCTGGTCGGCAGCGGCGGCGAGGCCGCAGAACTGGACGCGGAGATCGCCTCGCACGTGTTCGTGGCCAAGCGCTGACCGGACGCACGCGGCGTTCGAGGGTGGTGGAAGTGGGCGGTCCCGGCGCCTTGCGGCGCCGGGACCGGTCCTCCCCTTTGTTGACCTGGAGCCCCGAGCTCTCAAGGTCATCCCCTCGGACCGTCTTCCCCGAGCGGCCCGCCTCCCTGCTGAAAGGATCTCCATCGGCAGCGGCGGCCAATCCTTGAGCAAGGTCACTCGAAAGAGCGGTGTTGAAGGCGAGAACCCGGTTTTCGAATACGGGTTCGATAGTCTGGCCGTGAGCGAAGGGGGTGCATCTGCCGTGGTACAGCGCATCGATGTGACAGGGGCCGACGGTGTGCGCCTGGCCGCCTGGGAGTTCCGGGAATCCGCCGCCACTGCGCCCCCGGATCCCGACGCGCCCCGGGTGCTGTTACTCCACGGCCTGATGGGCCGCGCCTTCCACTGGGCGGGCACCGCCCGCTGGCTCGCCGGGAACCGCCGCGTCGTGGCCCTCGACCAGCGCGGCCACGGCCAGAGCGACCGCCCCTCCGCCGGCCCGGGCGCCACGACCAATCTGGGGCGCGAGGCGTTCGTGGCCGACGCCGAGGCCGTCATCGAGCAGCTCGGCCTGGGGCCCGTGACCGTGATCGGCCACTCCATGGGAGCCCTCACCGGCTGGCAGCTGGCCGCCCGCCGCCCCGACCTGGTGGAGGCCCTGGTCATCTGCGACATGCGCGCCTCCGCCCTCGGCGAGGCCTCCCAGCAGGAATGGGAGGAATGGTTCCACCGCTGGCCCGTCCCCTTCCCCACGCAGGACGCCGCCCGCCGCTGGTTCGGCGAGGACGACCCCCGGGTGGAACGCCCCGACCCCGGCCGCGGCGCCTTCTTCGCCGAGGTGATGCACCAGGCCCCGGACGGCTGGCGCCCCCTGTTCTCCCGCCGCCAGATGCTGAGGGCCCGCGAGACCTGGGTCCACGACGCGCACTGGGAGGAGCTGGCCCAGGTCCGCTGCCCGACCCTCGTCGTCCGGGGCCTGGACGGCGAACTGGGCCGCGCGGAGGCCCAGGAGATGGTCCGCGTCCTCCCCGCCGGCCAGTACGCCGAGATCCCCGACGCGGGCCACTACCTCCACTACGACCAGCCGACGGCCTTGCGCGCCGCCCTGGAACCCTTCCTGGACCAGGTCAGGGCCGCCGCGACCTGACGGCGCCCCGTACGCCTGACAGTGCCCCGTACGCCACGTACACCCCGTACGCCACGCGCGAAAGGAGGGGGCGGCGGGCAGTCGCCCGTCACCCCCTCCGTCCCCTCCCGCCCGCGTCCGTCCCCCGTGCGGACGCGGGACCCGCGGCTCAGCCCTTGCTGACCGCCAGCAGGATCTCCGGCAGCTTCCGGGCCACCGTCGGCGCCGCCAGGCGCAGGCCCGCCCAGGTCGCCAGGGTGCCCCAGGCCGTCCCCAGCGGCAGCAGGATCCAGGTGAGCGACGAGTGGTCCGCCACGCTGAGGTAGACCGCCAGGACGATCACCGGGGAGCAGATCACCGCCGACGCGAGCATGCCGCCGAAGATGCCCGCCCAGGCGAGGCCGGCCTGGCCCGGGACGACGTTCTTGAAGGCGCCTTCCGTCGGGATCGAGTACGGGAAGTGGGCCGAGGCCAGCGCGCCCGTGCACAGCATCGAGCCCAGCAGGGCCAGCCCCACCCCGAGCGCCGCCGGGAACCCGCCCCAGTTGTGGACCAGCGCCGCGGTGACCGCCGTGACCACGACGGTGTACGGGACGGTGACCAGGGCCAGGGCATACGCGCGGGCGCGCAGCTCCGCGAACGCCTCCCGCGGGGTCGAAATGGTCTGCGCGACCATCCAGAACGCCGAGGTGTCCTGCCCGAACTGGTTGTACATCTGCATGCCGAGCATGCCCGTGCCGAAGCAGGCCAGGTACAACGAGCCCGTGCCCTGGAGGGCGTTGAAGACCGGGATGATCAGGCCGATCGCCAGCGCCGTCACCCAGGCCGACTTCGTCTTCGGGTCGCGGACCGCGTACCGCAGCGTGCGCTGCATGACCGCGCCCGCCCGCCCGCCCGGCAGGAACGACCAGACGCCGGCGCCGCCCGCGGACTCCCGCTTCGCCGACGGCTTCGAGGCCGCGATCGTCGAACCGTCCGGGGTGACCATCAGGGTCGTCAGGCTCCGCTCCCAGAACCGCAGGAGCAGGACCAGCGCCAGGACGGTCACGGCCAGCTGCGCCGCCGCCACGCCGTACGAGCCCTTGCTCGCCGAGTCCACCATGCCGACGGCCGTCGCGGGCGGCAGCCACCGCACCACGGCCTCGACCGGCTCCAGCTGGGCCAGGCCGCCCGACTGGAACAGACGCTGGCTGGCGAAGTTCGCCACCTGCGCGCCCACCGCGATCAGCAGGCCGCTGAGCAGCGCGAGGTCACGCCCCTTGCGGCTGGTCAGCAGCCGGACGTTGGCCGTGGCCACCGCGCGGGCCAGCGTGACGCAGCCCAGTACCAGGAGCGGTACGGCCGGCACGGCGGCCACGATGCCCGCCGCGCCCCGCGCGACGGCCACCACGGAGCCCACAGCCAGGCAGACCGTGAACAGCGGGCCGATCCCGACCAGCGACGAGGCCAGCAGGGCCCGTACGAGCGGACGCGGGCGCAGGGGCAGCATGACCAGCCGGCTCGGGTCGAGCGTCTCGTCCCCGCTGGGGAAGAACAGCGGCATGAACGTCCAGCCCAGTGCCAGGATCGCGGCGAGCAGGACGACGACCGTGCCCGCATGCGCGTTCCCGTGCAGCACGGCCAGGCCGAGCATCGCGAAGCAGGCCACGACCAGCGCGAGCGCCAGCGACGAGAAGTAGGCGGCCTTGCGCTTCGACGAGCCCTTGAGCCCGTTGCGGAGCAGTGACAGCTTGAGGCGGACGAAGACCGCGGTCAGGTCGGCCGCGCCGGCCGCGGCCGGCGCCGCGGCCGTGGCGGCCGCCGGAGCGGAGGCGGATGCGGATGCGGCGCTCATCGGGCTGCCTGCCCGCCGAGCCAGTCCAGCGAGTCGCCCGCGTCGCGCCCGCCCGCGCCGACCAGCTCCAGGAACGCGGCCTGCAGCGAGGGCGCGTCGCCCCGTACGTCGGCCAGCGGGCCCGCGGCACGGATCCGGCCGGCGGCCATGACCGCGACCCAGTCGCACAGCGACTCGACCAGCTCCATCACGTGGGAGGAGAAGACGACCGTGGCGCCGGACGAGGTGTACCGTTCCAGCACCCCGCGGATGGTCTGCGCCGACACGGGGTCCACGCCCTCGAACGGCTCGTCCAGGAAAAGCACTTCGGGGTTGTGCAGCAGGGCGGCGGCCAGGCCGATCTTCTTCCGCATGCCCGTCGAGTAGTCCACGACTAGCTTGTGCTGCGAGCCCGCGAGGTCCAGGACCTCCAGCAGCTGCGTGGCCCGCTTGTCGGTCTCCTCGCCCGGCAGCCCGCGCAGCCGGCCCATGTAGCCGAGCAGTTCGCGCCCCGACAGCCGCTCGAACAGCCGCAGCCCCTCCGGCAGAACGCCGATCCGCGACTTGACCGCGACCGGGTCGCTCCACACGTCGTGCCCGGCGACCAGGACCCGCCCCATGTCGGGGCGCAGCAGTCCGGTCACCATCGACAGCGTCGTCGTCTTGCCCGCGCCGTTCGGGCCGACGAGGCCGATGAACTGCCCCGCGGGCAGCTCGAGGTCGATCCCCGCGACCGCGACCTGGTCGCCGAAGCGCTTCCACAGGCCCTCTACCCGTACCGCCGCCCGTCCGGCGGACGGCGCGGTTCGCGCGCCGTCCGGTCCGTACGTCCCACCCGTCGCATCTGCCTGGTCCGGCATGCGCCTGCCTCTCGCTGTGTTCCCCGTGGTCCTGCGTTCTTCACGATAGGAGGGCGGGGTGAGGCGGGGCAGTTACTTATGTCATGAGTTTCCGTACAGGAATGTCCCTGTCCTGACCTGCGACGTTCCGGAGGCCTTTCCGGATCGCGGGTCAGGAGCTGCGGCGGTCCCGGTCCGCTGCGGCCTCGCGCCCGCATGCGTACGCCAGCGCGGCGATCAGCTCCTCCGTGTCCGGCAGCCACCGGTTGGCCGGCGTGGGCCGGCGCGCCCACTGGACCGAGCCCCGGCCGCCGAAGCGGGTGGGCGGCGCGGCCACGTACTCGCCCTCGCCCCGCGCGACGAGGTCGATCGAGGCCGGCGACCAGCCGAGCTTGCGCACCAGGTCCGGCACCTTCGCCCCGGCGCCCGGCAGGACGAAGAACAGCATCCGGTGGTCCGGCGTGAGGGCGACCGGCCCCAGGGTGCGCTCCATCCGCTCCAGCCGCGCCAGCGCCAGGAACCCGGCCGAGTCCGGCACGTCCAGCGCGTCGAACGTCCGGCCCGTCGGCAGCAGGATCGAGGCCTCGGGGCGCTTCGCCCAGATCCGCCGCACCTGGACCGCGCTGCCCGTGGCCAGCGCCGCCCAGTCCTTCACCGTGGCGTGCGCGCCCGGCGCCGGGCAGTCCTGCGCCCCGCAGGAGCACAGCTCCCGCCCGTCCGCGGACTCCAGCCAGGTGCCGGCGAAGACGTCCCAGTGCCGTTCTTCCGCGTACCGCACGGCATGGTCCAGCAGCTGCTCGCCGCGCTGCTTGGGGATGGGTGCGGTCTCCGTGACTGTGATGGTCTCTTCCACGCCCATCACAACTCCCGGCGTCACCCGGGGTTACGGGCGTAAACCGGCCGGTGGGCGGAGCATCGATCCTGCATACGGGGCGCACTGGAGCACGCACGGGGGCGCGTAGGAGGTCGGGGCGCCGGAGTTGGGTAGCGACACGACGCAGAGCGGATGATTCTCCGCAACTCAGGCGGGAAGTGATCATTCCAACGATCACCCGCGGCTACTGGGGGTTTTCATGGCAGCCAGGCCTCTCGTCGCGCGCCAGCCGAATGAACGGCTACAGGCGCTCATCCAGGAAGCCGGGTGCTCGAACGCCGGGCTCGCCCGGCGCGTCAACATGTGCGGGGCCGAACACGGCCTCGATCTCCGCTACGACAAGACCTCCGTGGCCCGCTGGCTGCGCGGCCAGCAGCCGCGCGGCCGGGCGCCCGGCATCATCGCCGAGGCGCTGGGGCGAAAACTCGGCCGGACCGTCACCATCGACGAGATCGGCATGGCCAACGGCAAGAACCTCGCCTCCGGCATCGGCCTGCAGTTCTCCCCGACCGTCATCGGCGCCATCGAGCAGGTCAGCGAGCTGTGGCGGAGCGATGTCGGCCGCCGCGACTTCCTGTCCGGGTCGAGCGTGGCCGCGTCGGCGCTCGTCGAACCGAGCCGGGACTGGCTGATCACCGGCGCCGACGCGCAGGTGGCGCGCAGTGGCGGCTCGCGCGTCGGGATGCCGGACGTGGAGGCGGTACGGGCGACCACCGACGCCCTCAAGGACCTCGACCACCGCTTCGGCAGCGGCCACGTCCGGCCCGTCGTCGTGCACTACCTCAACTCCGTGGTCTCCGGGCTGATCGGCGGCTCGTACCGGGAGCCGGTCGGGAGGGCGCTGTTCGCGGCCGTGGCCCGGCTGACGGAGCTGGCCGGCTACATGGCGGTGGACACCGGGCAGCCGGGCCTGGCGCAGCGCTACTACATCCAGGCGCTACGGCTGGCGCAGGCGGCGGGGGACCGGGCGTACGGGGGCTACGTGCTCGCGGCGTCGATGAGCCACCTCGCGGCGGAACTGGGCAATCCGCGGGAGATCGCGCAGCTCGCACGGGCCGCGCAGGAGGGGACCCGCGGGCAGGTCACGCCACGGGTGGAGGCGATGTTCTACGCCGCCGAGGCGCGCGGGCACGCGCTGCTGGGCGACACCCGGGCGACGGCGGTGCTGTCCTCGCGGGCCGTGACCGCGCTGGAGCGGGCGGAGCCGGAGTCGGGCGACGACCCGGTCTGGATCCGGCACTTCGACGCGGCGTACCTCGCGGACGAGCTGGCGCACTGCCACCGGGACCTGGGCCAGGCGGACGCGGCGGCCCGGCAGGCGCAGGACGCCCTGCGGGGCCTTCCGGCGGGCAAGGCGCGGCGCCGGGCGATCGGGCTGCTGCTGCTGGCGTCGGCGCAGGTGCAGCAGCGTGAGGTGGAGCAGGCCTGCCAGACCGCCGCGCAGGCGGCGGACCTGCTGTCGGGGCTCCGCTCGAACCGGGGCGCGGAGTACCTGGACGATTTCCGCACCCGCCTCGCCCCGTACCGCGACGAGCCGGCGGCCCGCGAGTTCACGGCCCGCCTGGAGGTGGTGGCGTAGAGGACGGGACGGGTGTGCCTGCCGGGAACGGGGGGTGACCGGGTAGCGTGAGCCGACGATTCGGAATACCGGAGTAGTCGGCGAAGGAGTCCCGGTGACGGAGAGCGGACAGGGCGGCGGCCGGCAGGCGGCCCCGCAGGCCGGTGCGCCGTGGGGCCCCGGCCCGGCGTACCCGCAGCAGCCGCAGAGCCCGGGGCAGCCCGCAGGGGGGCACCTCCCGGCGGAAGCCGGGGGAGACTACCCGCCGACCCCGCAGCCGGGCGGGCCGGCGTACGGCTACCCCCCGGCGCCGGGCCTGCCCCAGCCGGGGGAGCCGCAGGGCCCGCAGCCGTCGGGGCAGGCCGGGTACGGGTACCCGGCCGCGCCGGTGCAGCCGGCGCCCGGGCATGTGGTGGGGCCCGGCTACGAGGGGCCGGGGGAGCCGCACGGGTACGGCTACCCGCCGCTGCCCGAGGCGGCCACGCAGTACATCCCGCCGGTCCCGGCCGCGCCCACGGCCGATGAAGGGGCCACCCAGTACATTCCGCCGGTCCCGGCCGGGCTCACGGCCGATGAAGGGGCCACCCAGTACATTCCGCCGGTCCCGGCTGCGCCTGCGCACGGTGAGGCGGCGACGCAGTACATCCCGCCGGTCCCGGCCGCGCCCACGGCCGATGAAGGGGCCACCCAGTACATTCCGCCGGTCCCGGCCGGGCCTGCGCACGGTGAGGCGGCGACCCAGTACATCCCGCCCGTCACCGACGGGTTCGACGCGCTGTTCCGCGGGGACGGTGCCGACGCCGGGCACACCCAGCACCTGCCGCCCGTACAGGAGCCCGTGCTGCGGCAGCCGCCGCCGCGGGGCTATCCGCCGCGCGGGCAGCGGCCCGTACCGCCCCAGGCTCAGGCCCAGCCTCAGCAGTTCCAGCAGCACCCGCAGTACGCGCCGCCCCCGCCCCCGCCGGAGGCGCCCCGGCGCGTGCCGGCCGGGGTGATCGCCGCCGTCGTCATCGGCCTGGCCGTCGTCGGGCTCGGCGTCGGCGCGCTGCTCAGCGACGGCAAGGTGCAGAACAACGACCCCGCTGCGGCAGCGGCGACCCCCAGCGCCGGCAGCTCGGCCGCGGCCGCCGGCGAGGCGCCCGTGGACCCGGCCCGGGCGCAGGCCGTCCAGCTGGACAAGCTCCTCGCGGACAGCAACGACAGCCGCGCCGCAGTGATCCGGTCCGTCGACGACATCAAGGGCTGCCGCAACCTCGGCCAGGCGGCGACCGACCTGCGCGACGCCGCCCGCCAGCGCGAGGAGCTCGTCACCCGTCTCCAGGACCTGAAGCTGGACCAGCTCCCCGACAACGCGAAGCTGACCGCCTCGCTCACCAAGGCCTGGCAGTCCTCCGCGGCCGCCGACAACAGCTACGCGGCCTGGGCGGACGACAGCGCCGGCGACAAGAAGGGCTGCAAGGACGGGCAGGCCAGGAACACCGACAACGCCGCCGACGGCAACAAGGCGAGCGGCGAGGCGACGAAGGCGAAGGAGTCGGCCGCGACCCTGTGGAACACGGTCGCGGCCAAGTACAGCCTCACCAAGCGGGACAAGTCCCAGCTCTAGCCGGGAGCCGGAGCCGGGAGCAGCAGGCCCCTACGCCGCGCGGGGCGCCTGCTCCAGGGTCTGGGTCATGTCCATCGACTGCTCGCCCTGCTGGGCGACGAGCCGGCCCGCCTGGACGACCTGGAAGTTGACCCGCCCGTTCACCATGCGCGGGAAGCCGGCGACGGCGCGCATGTCCTTGTAGCGCCAGCTCAGGTCGGGGGTCAGCCCGCCGGTCTTCACCGGCTCCGACTGGTTCAGCGCGCGCGCCACCTGGCGCGCCGTGACGTCCTCGCCGGACTTGAACCGCTTCAGCGTCTCGCTGAGCACGGTGTACGCGATCCAGGTGGTCTGCGTCCCGCTGTCGTCCGCGTCCACGGCGTCGTTGCCGAACGCGTGATCGGAGATCACGTTCCGCATCTGCTCCCACAACGGATCGGTCGACACCGGGTACCAGCTGGTGAGGTACGCGCCCTCGAAGGGGCTCTCCTTGCCGCCGGTGCGGTCGACCACGGCCTGGCTGACACTGCCCAGCACGGAGGAGATCTGCGGGTTCTTGTGCTTGTCGTCGACGCGGCGGAAGGCGTCGAAGAACGTCTCCGTGCGCTCGCCGAGGACGGCCGCGACGCAGCCCTTGTCCTTGCCGCCGGAGGAGTTGGCGAGCGCCTCGCGGGCCTGCGGCGTGTAGTCCGCGGAGTCCTCGGCGGCCCGGATGTCGCTGGCGTCGGGCATCTTGTTGGCCTTGAGCCCGGCGTTGAGCAGGAGCGGCATGGAGTCGCCCGCGAGGGTGTCCGGGCGGACGACGGCCACCTGGCTGCAGGCCCGGCCCAGCTGGTGCCCGGCGCCGGCGAGGAGCACGGGCTGACCGCCGTTGACGGGGTAGGAGAAGGGGCTCTGGAACTCCTCGGAGGAGACCCCGTACCCGCCGATGAAGGGGATGCCCTCCGCCTCCAGCGGGGCCATGAAGGCGCGCCCGTGCTGGCTGTACGAGCCGACGACCGCGACGGCCTTCTCGCTGATGGCCTTGCGGGCGCAGTCGGCGGCGCCGTTCGCGGTGTTCTTCTCGTTGCAGGTCAGTACGCGCAGTTTGTGACCGTTGATGCCGCCCTTGGAGTTGACCCAGGCCTCATAGGCCTTGGCCATGCCGGGCATTCCGGGCATGTTGGTCGCCTGGGTGCCCTGCGGTGCGAAGGTCATGACCGTGATGGTGCCCCCGGAGCCCCCCGGGCCTCCGGGGAGCACCCCGCATCCGGCGACGAGACACGTGCCCAGCGCCGTTGCCAGCAGAGTGCGGGAGAAGGATGCCGTGCGTCGCCATTCGGTCATGTCCATGCACCCTTCCGCCCCACGGGTAACTGGAAAATGAGATGGACACAACAAAGAGTGACGCGAAGGTGAATTGCAGGGGATTGGTTGCGCACAGGCGCTTCAAGATCGCGCCGGCCGTGAACGTACGATCGAAAGCGTGACATTCGCCCAAGGTTCGAAGAACTCTTCCCGCCGAGGCGGCCGCTCCTCCACCATGGGCGGCATGCCCTTGAACGACATGCCGTGGTGGCGCTGGCGCAGCAACGTGCGCTCGGCGCTTCACATGCTTTCCGACCCGGTCTTCCACGAGGGGACCTGGCTCGCCGGTGTCGAGGGGTACGGGGACGTCACCGACGCCGTGTACCGGCTCGTCGAGGACACCTGGCTCGACAGCTGGTCCGCCGAGAAGTACGTCGGCACGATCTTCCGCGACTCCCAGGAGGCCACGCTCGTGGACCTCGCGGTGCTGCGGGTGCTGCGGATCCTGCACCAGGTCGGGCCCGACGCCCCCGTCTCCGCCTTCCTCGAGCACCACGCCTGGCCCGAGGCGGTACGCGCCGCGCGCGAGGCGCACGTACGGCTCGCGACCGCGGACGGGGACGAACCGGACGCTGCGCCCCAGTCGCTGGAACTGCTGAGGATCCTGACCCGCGCGGTGTGAAAGGCTGTGGGGTCATGAGCGACGACCCGCAGCCCCAGGCCCCCCAGCAGTACGTATTGACCCTGTCCTGCCCGGACAAGCAGGGCATCGTGCATGCCGTGTCCAGTTATCTGTTCATGACCGGATGCAACATCGAGGACAGCCGTCAGTTCGGCGACCACGACACCGGCCTCTTCTTCATGCGGGTCCACTTCTCGGCCGACGCTCCGGTGACGCTGGACAAGCTGCGGGCCAGCTTCGCCGCCATCGGGGACTCCTTCCGGATGGAGTGGCAGCTCCACCGCTCCGAAGACCGCATGCGGATCGTGCTGATGGTGTCGAAGTTCGGGCACTGCCTGAACGACCTGCTGTTCCGTACGAGCATCGGCGCGCTGCCGGTCGAGATCGCGGCGGTGGTCTCGAACCACACCGACTTCGCCGATCTGGTCCGCTCGTACGACGTCCCCTTCCACCACATCCCGGTGACGAAGGACACGAAGGCGGCCGCGGAGACGCAGCTGCTGGAGCTGGTGCGGGCCGAGAACGTGGAGCTCGTGGTGCTGGCGCGGTACATGCAGGTGCTGTCGGACACCCTGTGCAAGGAGCTGAGCGGGCGGATCATCAACATCCACCACTCCTTCCTGCCGAGCTTCAAGGGCGCGAAGCCGTACCACCAGGCGCATGCGCGCGGTGTGAAGCTGATCGGCGCCACCGCGCACTATGTGACGGCCGACCTGGACGAGGGCCCGATCATCGAGCAGGAGGTCGAGCGGGTGGGCCACGAGGTGACGCCGGACCAGCTGGTGGCGATCGGGCGGGACGTGGAATGCCAGGCGCTGGCGCGGGCCGTGAAGTGGCACAGCGAACACCGCGTACTCCTGAACGGCACCCGCACGGTCGTCTTCGCGTAGCCGGATCCAGCCCCGTCGGCGCGCCGACGGGGCTGTGGCGGCGGGGCCTAGAGGCGGCTCAGGGAGGCTGCTGCGAAGAGGACGTCGCGGATGGCTTCGCGGTCGCCGTGCTGGCCCACCGCGGCTTCCTCCGGGGAGATGTGGCCCGCGGCCAGCTGGCAGAACTCGGCGCCGTCCAGTGCGATCTGCGCCACCGTGTGCTCCGGCGACGGCTTCGCCGCCGGGGAGTCCAGCGCGATGTCCCAGCTGCCGCCGCCCGCGCCCTCGATCTCCAGGTGCAGGGTCCGGCCCGGGGCGCCCGCCGCGACCAGGCCGCGGGCCGGGGCCGCCAGCCCCGCCCGGCGCCGGTGGGCCAGCGCACTCGGCAGCAGCCGCGCCGCCAGGTCGATCATCCGGTTCAGGTGCGGCCCCGACGGCGGGTCGTACGGGTAGTCCACCGCCTCCGCGATGTCCCACGCATGCACCCAGCACTCGAAGGCCCGCTCCAGGAACGCGTCCCCGAGCGGCAGCGCGAAGGCCCCGTAGTCCACCGACAGCTGGCCCACGCCCCGCCCCGCGAACGACACCGTCCGCACCAGCGTGTGGCCCTGCTCCCGCCACGGCTCGCGGATCTGCCGGGTGAGGGGCTGCACGGCGGAGTTCCAGTAGTGCTCCGTACGGCCCGTCGCGTCCGACGGCGCATCCGGGCCCAGCGGATCGTCCAGGCCCAGCGCCGTCGCGACCATCCCGTCCACCGTGAGCAGGTGCCCGATCACCCCGGCCACCGTCGTCCGGCGGTACTGGCGCCGCTCCTCCTCGAACCACTTCAGCCGTACCGGGGTCTGCCACTCCGAGTCGCCGAAGTCCCGCAGCAGCGCGTCGAGCCGCGCCGTCTCCGTGTCGTACGGGCTCGCCCACACCGGCACCGGGATCCGGGCCGGCCGCTTGCCGAGGCAGTCCTCCAGCACCCGCGACCGCAGCAGCGGCTTGAGGTCCAGGCTCTCCTCCGGGTGCAGCAGGCCCACCGCGTCACGCAGCCGCAGCGCCTCCTCCGCGCAGGGCGCGCACTCGGTGAGGTGGTCCTCCACCGCCTGGGTCTCCTCGGCGGAGCACGCCGCGAGCGCCCATGCGCCGAGCAGGGACTTCAGCACGGCGTGCGACCGCGGCGGCGGCAGCGGCGCAGCCGCCGGCCGAGGCTGCGGCAGCAGCTCCGGTGCGTGCCGCGGGTCGAGGTCGTCGGCGGCCCCGCGCGGACCCGGTATGCGCGGCGGACCGGCGGGGCGCTGCTCGTCGTATCCGTCGTCGGGCGGGTCGGCGGGGCCGTTCATCGGGGCGTTCCATATCCGGGCGGGCCGTATCCGGGCGGTGCGGCGTCCTCCTGCGGGAGGGCGTTGGCGGTCGACAGCAGCTGCAGCCCGAGGCGCAGCCGGCGCCGGGCCTCGTCCTCGCTGATCTGCAGGTCGGCGGCGGCCTGCCGGTAGTCGCGGCGTTTGAAGTACGCGAGTTCCAGCGCGGCCCGCAGCGGTGCGGGCATGGACGTGACGATGTAGTCCGCGCGGGCGGCCGCACTGGCGCTGCGCACCTTCTGCTCGAGCTCCTCGCGCGAGCCGCGGCCCAGTTCGGCCTGGCGCAGCCTGGCCACGGCCTGGCCCTGGGTGATCCGGGCGACCCAGGACCGCATGGAGCCCTGCTTGGGGTCGTACGCGTCCGGGTTCTCCCAGATGTAGCCGAACACTTCGCGCGTGATCCGGTCCGCGGCCTTCTCGTCGCCGAGGACCCGGTGCGCCAGGCTGTGCACGAGCGAGGCGAAGCGGTCGTACAGCTCTCCGAGCGCGGCGGCCTCGCCGCGGGCGAGGCGCTGCTGCATGCGGCGGTCCCAGCGCGGTGGTACGTCCTTCGGCATAACTGCCCCCAGCCGTGTGTCGACGCATCGAATGTAATGGGCACAGGCGGGTTCGCGCCCGTTTTGGGGGAACCGGGACCTGGAAGTGTGCCCTGCGTGATAGTCGGGTCGCGGGGTGTGAACGGTGGGGCGGGCCGCGGCACATGGGCACAGGTGTGCGCGCCCCACCACGCTCCCCGTGCGCGGGTTCGATGCGGCCACCTGCTTGACGACTTCGCTTAACGGGCAGGCCACGTAGGCCTTACGCTCCTGCCTTGTCTTGAACTGCACCCCACCGCACATGTGAAGGCGGAACGCCGAATATGGACAGCGCAGAATACGAGCGCAAGATCGCCGCCCGATTCGCCACCTTCGACCAGGACGGGAACGGATATATCGACCGGGAGGATTTCAGCGCGGCCGCGAAGGCGGTGCTGGCCGAATTCGGCACCACCGCGCGGTCGGACAAGGGCCAGGCCCTCTTCGCAGGTGCGGAGGCGTTCTGGCAGGGGATGGCCGGGATCGCGGACGTCGACGGGGACCAGCGGGTGACCCGGGAGGAGTTCATCACCGGGGCGGCGAAGCGGCTGCGGGACAACCCGCAGCGGTTCGCGGAGATCGCGCGGCCGTTCCTGCACGCGGTGATCGCGGTGGCGGACGAGGACGGCCGCGGCCCGACCCCGGACGCGGCGGCCCGCGTCCTGCGCGTCCTGGGCACCCCGGCCGAACTGGCCGGCCGGGTGGCGACGGCCCTGGACGGCGACGGCGACGGCCGCATCTCGGAGGAGGAGATCCTGTCGGCCTTCGCGGGCTACTGCGGGGTCGAGGCGCCGGACGCGTAGCCGGCACGTCCGGAACCGGGACCACTGTGCGGCCGGTGCGCCGCACGGCGGTCCGAAGGCATGCCCCGAGGCCATGCCCCGAGGTCAGGCCCCGAGGCCATGCCCCGAGGTCAGGCCCGAGGCCGGCCCCGGAGACACTGCCTAGGCGAAGCGTTCGCGGAGTTTGTACTTCAGGACCTTGCGCAGGGCGTCGTTGCGGGGGAGGACGTCGACCAGTTCCAGTTGTTCGGGGAGTTTGTGGGGGGACAGGCCCTGGGCGCGGAGGTGTGCCGTCAGTTGCGGCAGTGTCAGGGGGGCCGCGCCCGCCGGCTGCTCCACCACCGCGCAGACGCGTTCGCCGCGCTCCGGGTCCGGGAGGCCGATCACGGCCACGTCGCCGACGCCCGGGAGCAGGTGCAGGAGGTCCTCGATCTCCTTCGCGGAGATGTTCTCGCCCTTGCGGATGATCACGTCCTTGCTGCGGCCGGTGAGGACGAGGTAGCCGTCCCGGGTCAGGTGGCCGAGGTCGCCGGTGATCAGGTAGCCGTCGGCGTCGAACGCGTCCGCCGGGGCGTCCCGGTTGAGGTAGCCCTGGCAGACCGCCTCGCCGCGCAGCCGGACCTCGCCGTCCGTCTCCGGGGGCAGTACCTCCCCGTCCGGGGTCGTGATGCGGATCGACATGCCCGCCGGGGGGCGGCCCTCCGTCGTGGCGAGGTGCTCCGGGGTGTCGTCGGGGGCGCCCATGGTGATCATCGGGACCTCGGTCATGCCGTAGCCGTGGGTCAGCGGGCAGCCCAGTTCACGGACGACCGCGTGGTAGATCTCCGGCGGCTTCGGGGCGCCGCCGCCCGCGAGGAGGCGCAGGGTGGGGATGAGCCGTACGCCCGGGTCCTTGCGTTGTTCTGCGAGGAACATCGAGTAGAAGGCCGTGGAACCGCCGGCCACCGTGACCCCGTGGCGCCGGTAGCCGGCCAGCGCGTCCGGCATCGCGAACTTCTCGAAGAGGACCGCGGGGAAGCCGTACAGGAGCAGCATCACCAGGTAGTCCGGGCCGCCTATGTGTGCGTACGGGAAGGCCATCGAGCCGACGTCGGCCGGGCTCAGGTGCAGGGCGTGGGCCAGGCAGGAGCCGCCCGCGATCAGTGAGCGGTCGGTGTGCAGGACGCCCTTGGGGTCCGAGGTGGTGCCGGAGGTCCAGTAGATCCACCGGACGTCCGTCCCGTTGCCGGGCGGTGGGGGCAGTACGGCCGGATCGCCCGTCGGCAGGGCCTCGTACGCCTCGAAGACGCCGCGCGCACCGAGCCGCTCGGCCATCGCCGTGTGGTCGAAGCCCCGCCAGGCGCCCGGTACGGCGAAGAACTCGGCCTTGGACTCGCGCAGCGCGAAGCCCACCTCGCGGTCCCGGTAGAAGGGGATCACCGGGGTCTGGACGGCGCCGATCCGGGCGAGGGCGAGGGAGAGCAGGACCGTCTCGATCCGGGTGGGCAGCTGCCAGGCGACGACCGTGCCGGGCCGTACGCCCCTCCCGTACAGCCCTGCCGCGACCTGCTCGGAGCGGTCGCGGAGCTCGGCGAAGGTGAGCGTCCGGTCGTCGGCGGGGTCGTCGGCCGCCTCGATCAGCACCGTGGCGCCGGGGCTCAGCCCGGCCCGCCGTACGACCAGCTCCCAGAGGGTGGGGGACCGGCCGAGCCGTATCGCGATGTCCCTGCTGTCCGCCATCCCAGCCTCCCGTAGCTGACGGTGAGTCAGATCAAGCGGAGAGCGTAGGGCTCCGGCGCTTGTCGGTCCAGGGGTGGCGGAGCTAGCTTGTTTCTGACGATCCATCAGATTCGGCTTCGGATCCGGATCGGGATTCAGGTTCGGATTCCGGTCCGGATCCATCGGCTTGCGGCGAGGGGACACCATGGAACTGCCTCGGATCATCAGCGTCGACGACCACGTCATCGAACCCGCGCACCTCTTCGACGTCTGGCTGCCGGCCAAGTACCGAGACCGCGGGCCCAAGGCGCTCACCGCGGGCATCGGCGAGCTCGAGTACACGGGCGGCAAGTACGTGATCTCCATGGACCCCGACGGCCCGCCGACCGACTGGTGGATCTACGAGGACCTGAAGTTCCCGTACAAGCGCAACATCGCCGCCGTCGGCTTCGACCGCGACGACATGACCCTCGAGGGGATCACGAGGGAGGAGATGCGGCGCGGCTGCTGGGACCCCAAGGCCCGCCTCGCCGACATGGACCTCAACCACGTCGAGGCGTCGCTGTGCTTCCCGACGTTCCCGCGCTTCTGCGGCCAGACCTTCGCGGAGGCCCACGACAAGGAGGTCGCCCTCGCCTGCGTGCGCGCGTACAACGACTGGATGGTCGAGGAGTGGTGCGGCGACAGCGGCGGCCGGCTGATCCCGCTGTGCATCATCCCGCTCTGGGACATCGACCTGGCCGTCGCCGAGATCCGCCGCAACGCCGCCCGCGGGGTGCGCGCCGTGACCTTCTCCGAGATCCCCACCTACCTCGGGCTCCCCTCCATCCACTCCGGCTACTGGGACCCCTTCTTCGCCGTCTGCCAGGAGACCGGGACCGTCGTCAACATGCACATCGGGTCCAGCTCCCAGATGCCGGCCGCCTCCCCCGACGCGCCGCCCGCCGTCCAGGCCTCGCTCAGCTTCAACAACGCCATGGCCTCGATGATGGACTTCCTGTTCAGCGGGGTGCTGGTGAAGTTCCCGACGCTGAAGCTGGCGTACAGCGAGGGCCAGATGGGCTGGATCCCGTACGCCCTCGAGCGCGCCGACGACGTGTGGCAGGAGCACCGCGCCTGGGGCGGGGTACGCGACCTGATCCCCGAGCCGCCGTCCACGTACTACTACCGGCAGATGTTCTGCTGCTTCTTCCGCGACAAGCACGGCATCGCCTCGCTCGACGTCGTCGGCCGCGACAACGCCACCTTCGAGACCGACTACCCGCACGTCGACTCGACCTTCCCGCACACCAAGGAGGTCGCCCTCGACCACGTGAAGGGGCTGGACGACGAGACGGTCCACAAGCTGATGCGCGGGAACGCCATCCGCATGCTCGGCCTGGACCTCGTCTGATGGATCTGGCCTACACCGACGAGGAGCAGGAGTTCCGCGCCCGGCTGCGCGCATGGCTGGCCGAAGCGCTGCCCGAGCTGCCCGCCAGGCCGTCCCCCGACGACTGGCCCGGCCGCCGCGCGTACGACGCCGGCTGGCAGCGCCGGCTGTACGACGCCGGGTACGCCGGGCTGCACTGGCCGGTCGACGCGGGCGGGCGCGGCGCCACCCCGACCCAGCACCTGATCTTCCTGGAGGAGACCGAGCGCGCCGGGGCCCCGTACGTCGGCGCCAACTTCGTCGGACTGCTGCACGCCGGACCGACCATCGCCGCCGAGGGCACAGCGGCGCAGCGGGCGCGCTGGCTGCCGCCCGTACTGCGCGGGGACGAGGTGTGGTGCCAGGGGTTCAGCGAGCCCGACGCGGGCTCCGACCTGGCCTCGCTGCGCACGCGTGCCGTGCGCGACGGCGACGACTACGTGATCACCGGCTCGAAGATCTGGACCTCGCACGCGGAGGTCGCCGACTGGTGCGAACTGCTCGTACGGACCACCCCCATCAGCGAGGCGGCCCCGAAACACCGCGGGATCTCCTGGCTGGCCATGCCCATGGACGCCCCCGGGGTGACGGTCCGGCCGCTGCGCACCCTCGCGGGGTCCACGGAGTTCGCGGAGATGTTCCTCGACGAGGTCCGGGTGCCCGTCGCGAACCGGGTCGGGGCGGAGAACGACGGCTGGCGCGTCACCATGGTCACCCTCTCCTTCGAGCGGGGCACGGCCTTCGTCGGCGAGGTCGTCGCCTGCCGCCGCACCCTGGGCGAGCTGGCGCGCACCGCGAAGGCGAACGGCCGGTGGGACGATCCGGTGCTGCGGCGCCGGCTCGGGCGGCTGTACGGGGAGTTCGGCGCCCTGTGGCGGCTCACCCAGTGGAACGTCAGCGAGTCCGAGGGGACCGGCGGGGTCCCCGGCACCGGCGGGTCCGTCTTCAAGCTCGCCTACTCGCACGCGCGGCAGGAGCTGTACGACACGGCGGCGGAGGTCCTGGGGGCGGACTCCCTCGCGCTGGACGGGGAATGGGTGCTCGACCGGCTCTCGTCCCTCTCGTACACCATCGCGGCGGGCACCTCGCAGATCCAGCAGAACATCGTCGCCGAGCGGATCCTCGGCCTCCCGAAGGGCCGGTGAGGGCCGTGGACTTCCGGTTGACGCAGGAGCAGCAGGATCTGCAGGCCGGCGTACGGGGCCTGCTGGCGGGCCGGTACGGGCGCGAGGCGCTGCGGGCCTGCGTGGACTCGGGCGGAGCCCTGGACCGGGCGCTGTGGCGGGAGCTCGGCGAGGCCGGGTTCTTCGCGCTGCGGCTCCCGGAGGCGGACGGCGGGGTCGGGCTCGGGCTGCCGGAGGCGGTCCTCGTCTTCGAGGAGGCCGGGCGGGCGCTGCTGCCGGGGCCGCTGGTCGCCACGCACCTGGCGGCCGGGACGGTACCGGGGGCGGCGGCGGGGACCGCGGTGGTCACTGCCTTCGACCTGGGCGACCTGCGCGGGGGCGGCAGGCCGCTGGTGGCCCACCTCGCGGACGCGGACGCGGTGCTCGGTACCCCGTTGCTCCCTTCGGGTGAGCCGGTGCGCTCGGCGGACCCCCTCACGCCGCTGCACCGGGTGGCGGCGCCGGGGAGCGCGGCTGCGATGTACCGCGACGAGGGCGCGCTGCTGACGGCCGCCCTCCAGACGGGCAGCGCGCTGCGCACGGTGGAGCTGGCGGTGCGGTACGCGCAGGAGCGAGAGCAGTTCGGCCAGCCGATCGGGGCGTTCCAGGCGGTCAAGCACCTGTGCGCGCAGATGCTGGTGCGGGCCGAGGTGGCCCGTACGGCGGTCTACGCGGCGGCGGTGACGGCGGACCCGGCGGAGGTGGCCGGGGCCAAGCTGCTGGCCGACGGGGCAGCCGTGCGCAATGCCCGGGACTGCCTGCAGGTGCACGGCGGGATGGGCTTCACGTGGGAGGCCGATGTCCATCTGCACCTCAAGCGGGCCTGGGTGCGGGCCGAGCAGTGGCGGACGGCGGGGGAGGCGGAGGAACTCCTCGCCGAAGAGCTCCTCGCGGCCGAGCTGCTGACCGCCGGGGGGTAGCTCGCTGTCACGAACGGGGCAGAACAGGGCACGGTCGGGACGAACCGGGACGCATGTCCGATTACGGAGAGTTGATATCGGTTTGTGTCCTTGGCCCGCCTCATTGCGGCCCGGAGTCGGGGGCCTGCTCCGGTACGCTCCCGGGAATGCGAGCGGTTGAGCGGCGCGAGCGTCGCGCAGTATGCACCACGCCTACTCCTTCGCGCTGGAATATGCCCGAAGCGCTTGTTGTGGTGACTGTATGTCAACCATGCTGCTCCGCAAGGGGATCACACTCGGTGATCCCATCCTGTCGCGAGGCGAAGTGTCCGCCGGTTCGGATGGTGTGAGCGGTGCAGGTGCTTCAGGTTCAGCTGGAGGTAGGACCGGATCCCGCCGAGGTCGGCCGGGCCCGCCGCTGGGCGCGGTCCCGGCTGGCAGGGTCGGGCATAGGGGACGACGAACCGCTCGCCGAGACGCTGATCCTGCTGATCTCCGAGCTGGTCACCAACGCCGTCGTGCACACCGGCTGCCCGGCCGTCCTGCGGATGCTGTTCGGGGAGCCCGGGGTGCGCGTCGAGGTCGCCGATGCCAGCTCCCGCGGCCCGGCCCGGCGGCAGGCCGCCGGGGACGACACGGGCGGGCGCGGGCTCGAGCTGGTGGACGGGCTGGCCGACCGCTGGGGCTGGCAGCACGAGGGCGCGGGCAAGCGGATCTGGTGCGAGATCGACCGCGCCGACAAGCCCGCGGACTGCGCACCCGAGCGGGGTGAAGGCTCGAACAGAGTATGCGGGTCGACGCGGGAACCGCGCGTGTACCTCTAACGAGGTGTTGACGGTTCGTCAACTGTTGATCACCCTTGTACTGAGCGATTCGACGCGAGGGGACGCCAAGGGCAGACCTTGACGAGTGCGGGTCGTGGGGTGGCGGCTGCCGTGCCGCGCTCGGGGCGTGCACGACCGCGCGCCGCCACCCGCTGGACCGCGCCGCCTTCACCGGGGCGGCGTGACCAGCCCCATCTCGTACGCCTTGATCACCAGTTGCACCCGGTCCCGGGCGTCGAGCTTCGTCAGCAGCCGCGCCACGTGCGATTTCGTCGTCGCCACCGTGATGAACAGGTCCTGCGCGATCTCGCTGTTCGACCGGCCCCGCCCCACCAGGGTCAGCACCTCCTGCTCCCGGCTCGTGATCGCCGGGGCGCGCTGCGGGGCGGGCGCCGGCGCCGCGACGAAGTCGGCTATCAGGCGGCGCGTCACGCCCGGCGCGATGAGGGCGTCGCCGGCCGCGACCACGCGCACCGCCGCGAGGATGTCGTCCAGCGCCATGTCCTTCACGGCGAATCCGCTCGCGCCGGCGCGCAGCGCCCCGTACACGTGGTCGTCCTCGTCGAAGGTGGTCAGGATCAGCACGCGGGCGGCGCCGGGGGCGGCCGTGAGCCGGCGGGTGGCTTCGATGCCGTCCATCTCCGGCATCCGGATGTCCATCACGACGACGTCGGGGGCGAGCTCGGCGGTCAGCCGGACCGCCTCGGCGCCGTTCGCCGCCTCGCCCACGACCTCGAGGTCCGGGGTGTCGGCCATCAGGACGCGCAGTCCCGAGCGCACCAGGGGCTGGTCGTCGGCGAGCAGGACGCGGACGCTGCTGCTGCCGCTCATCGCTTCTCCTCCCGTTCCCGTACTGCGGCCGGCTCCGGCTCCGGCTGCTCCGGCTGTTCGAGGGGCAGGACCGCCGCCACCCGGAAGCCCCCCGCCGGGAGCGGCCCGGCCTCGAACCGGCCGTTCAGCAGGGCGGCGCGCTCCCGCATGCCCGTGAGGCCGAATCCGGCTCCGGCCGGGCCGTCTTCCGGGAGGCCCCGCCCGTCGTCGGTGATCTCCAGGGCCAGTTCCCGGCGCCCGTACACGATGCCCACCCGGCAGCCGTCGGCGTGCGCGTGCCGGACCACGTTGGTCAGGGCCTCCTGCACGATACGGAAGGCGGCCAGCTCGATGTCGGCCGGCAGCTGCCGCCGCTCCCCGGCCCACACCACGTCCACGCGTACGCCCGTATCGCTCGCGGCGGTCGCGGCCAGCCGCTCGATGCCGTCCAGGCCCGGCGCGGGCGCCGCCGACACCGGCTCGCTGCGGCGCAGGGCGACCAGCGTGCGGCGCAGGGCGGCGAGGGTCTCGCGGCTGGTGGCCTCGATGGCCCGGAGGGCCTCGCGGGCCTGCGCGGGCTGCGTCTCGATGACCCGGCTGCCGACTCCGGCCTGGATGGCGATCACGCCGATGCTGTGGGCGACCATGTCGTGCAACTCGCGGGCGATGCGCAGCCGCTCGTCGGTGAGGGCCTGCTCGGTGGAGCGTGCCTGCGCCTGCGCGGCGGACTCGCGGCCGCGCCGTACGGAGTCCCCCATCAGCCAGGCGAGGACGACGATCGGCAGCTGGCTCTGGGTGAGGATGCGGGCGGAGCCGGTCACGGGCAGGGCGAACTGGGCGGTGAGCAGCAGCAGGACGGTGATGCTCACGGCCGACAGGGTCACCCGGCGCGACCGGGTGGCCGCGACCACGCCGAGCGCCACCGCGGCGGGCAGCACCATGGCGGGGGTGAGTGCGGGCGTGTGGCCGAGGAAGAGCATGAGGTAGGTGCCGACGAGCATCAGGCCGAGGGTGGTGAGCGGCGCCCGCCGCACCAGGAGGGCGCCGGTCAGCACGCCGGTGATCGCGAGGAGCGGCCCCACTTCGAAGATCCGGTCCCCGGTGCCGAGGGGCACGCGGAACGCGAGGTTCGACAGCACGAGGGTGCCCAGCCCGGCGCCCGCCCAGAGGGCCGAGGTCTGCCACCGGAAGGCGGGCCGACCCCTGCCCATCTGCCCTGATGAGGTGTTCATGCCGCGACCCTAGCGACCGTGCGCGGCAGTGGCATCGGCCTGCGGGATGCATCCCGCGGGCGGGTGTGGGGCCCGGTGGTAACGAGGCATTCCGCTTCGAGGACAATTGGGGACGCACCGATGTTACTCAGCAGTAGGAGCAAGCGCGTTGAATCAGGACAGGCGTCGCCAGGCCGAGGAATTCCTGCAGCCCGACGAGCAGTTGATCGCCGTATGTGCCTGCGAACCGGGTCCGGGCGTGCCGAGCCCTCCGGAGGACCTGCTCGCGCCGCCGGAGCCGGCGGCGCTCGGCCGGCGGATCGAGGAGAAGCTCCCGCGCTCCCTCCAGCAGCTCTTCAAGGCCCGCGCGCACGATCCACGCCGGGATTCGGCCGACCGCGTCCCCGGCCCGGCGGACGGCAAGGGCATGGAGGGCGGCTGGCAGAGCGCGGCCGGCCGGTTCCTGATCGGCCGCGCCAACGCGCACGGCTCGGCGACGGACGTCCTCGTGGTGACGGACCGGCGCTGGTTCGCCCTGACGGACGTCTCGCCGCTGTGGCAGTCGACGCCCGAGATGCGGCAGTACTGGGAGGTTCCGCGATCGGCGATCACCGTCGTCCGCGCGAACGCGACGGGCCTGCTCCAGCTGGGCCGCATGAACATCGAGTTCGCCGACCTCTCCTGGGTCGCCGTCGCCGCCCTGACCCCCGCCGAGGCCCCCGCCTTCGCAGCAGCCGCAGCCCGCTACCGCTGAGGCACCGGCTGCGGGCGGACCGGTGAGGGTGGCCGCTTCGGCGGGCGCGGGGGCGGCGACGGTTCCGGCCGAGGCGAGAGCGGCACCGAATGCGCCCCCTGTCGCGACCCGCTTCGGTCGCCCCGACTGCCCCTTCGGTCGCCCCGACTGCCGGTTCGTTGCCCCGGCCATCGGGCCGGGGCAACCACCGTCAGCGCTCGGGCGGGTTACTCCGGTCCGGCCCCGGTGATCACCGCGAAGGTGCCGCCCTGGGGGTCGGCGAGGACCGCCATCCGGCCGGCCGCCATGTCGAACGCCGGGGCCTTGACGCTGCCGCCGGCCCGCTCCGCGGCCGCCTGGATGCTGTCGACGTCGTCGACGGCGAAGTACGGCAGCCAGTGCGGCGGAAGCCCGGTCGGCATCGAGGCGAGGTCCATCATCCCGCCGATCGCGCGACCGGCGACCGTGAACTCCGTGTACCCCTCGGCGCCCGGCATCTGCGACGTCGCCGTGCCCATCGGCAGTACGGCGGAGTAGAACGCGGCGGCGGCGTCGGTGTCGCCGGTGCTCAGCTCGTTCCAGATCAGCGCGCCGTGCTCGTTGACGATGCCCGCGCCGGGGAAGGTCCCGTACTGCCAGAGGCCGACCGCGGCGCCGGTCGGGTCGGTGATGACGGCCATCCGCCCGAGGTCCATGACGTCCATCCGGGGCATCATCACCGCGCCACCCGCGTCGGTGACCGTCTTCAGGGTGGCGTCGACGTCGTCGGTGGCCAGGTACGTGGTCCACGCGGTCGGAGGCATCGGGTCCGGCACCGTCCCGTCGGGGTTCATGGCCTTCATGATCCCGGCGACCGGCTTGCCCTTGAGGGTGCAGACGGAGTAGCCGCCGGTCTCCGCCGGGCCGACCTCCCCCTGCCAGCCGAACAGGTCGCGGTAGAAGTCGAGGGCGGCCTGCTGGTCGGGGACCATCAGGTCGATCCAGCAGGGGGTGCCGGCCTGGTAGGGGCCGTTCATTTCGGGCACGGATGCCTCCGGGGCTGCCGATGGGGGATGGACGGCCCGGTCCCTACCCGGCCCCCACCGGCCGAATCGGGCCGTACGGCTGAATGCGCTCAGAGGACGGCCACCGGGGCGACCGGGGTGCCGACGCCTCCGACGAAGGGCTCGGGCATGGCCGAGAGCAGGAAGCTGTACCGGTTTTCTTCTGCACAGGCTGTGGACAACTTTTCGAGGTTCCAGTTCTGGCCCTGGTGCATGCCCATCTCGACCAGGTCCAGCGCATGCACCGGCAGCCACAGGTTGTCGATCTCCGGCGGGAAGATCTCGAAGGTCAGGGTGTCGTTCGCCACCGCTGCCACGTCGTGCGCGTGGAACCACTCCGGCGTACGGACGGACAGCCCCGGCGACGGGAAACCGTAGCCGTGCTTGTCGCCCGCCAGGTAGAACTGGATCTGGCCGGTGCGGACCAGGACGATGTCGCCCGCCCGGACTGTGACCCCGCCGAACTCCTCGGCCGCCGCCAGGTCCTCGGGGGTCACCGCGTGGCCCCCGGGAAGCCGGTCCAGGCCCTTCGCGCGGGCCACGTCCAGCAGGACGCCCCGCGAGACGATGTGCCCGGCCTTGTCGATGCCGCTGAACTCGGCCCGCCCGTGCGCCGTCACGGTGCCGGCCGGGCGGCCGTTGTAGATCTTCCCAGAGTGCGAGACGTGCGTGAGTGCGTCCCAGTGGGTGCCCGCCTGGAGCCCCATGGTCACGGCGTCGTCGCTGCACGCCACCGTGCCCGGCCCGAACAGCTCCTGGTTGATCTGCACCATCGTGTGCAGCGGGTTGATCCGGCCCGGGATCAGGCCGGCCTGGACCCCGTCCTCCTTGAGCGGCAGCGCCAGCGGGATCCGGCGGCCCGAGCGGACCTCGGCCGCGGCCGCCTTCACGACCTCGTCGGTGATCAGGTTCAGGGTGCCGATCTCGTCGTCGGCGCCCCAGCGGCCCCAGTTGTTGACGCGTTTGGCGATGTCGTGGAACTCGGGGGGCATGCCCATGGATCTCATCAGCTCCCTGTGGATGCGAGACGAACTGGGGCTTGTGCTCTCGTGTCTGACTGCCCATAGAATCTAACGGTCCGTCAGAAAACGCGGGAAGGGGTCGGGCGTGGGGAACTTCTTGGCAGGCAAGGTCGTGGCCGTCACCGGCGCGGGCCGGGGCATCGGGCGGGCCGTGGCACTCGCCGCGGCCGCCGAGGGCGCCAAGGTCGTCGTCAACGACTACGGAGTCGGCATCGAGGGCGGGGAGCCGACGAGCGAGATCGCCGACGGCGTGGTGAAGGAGATCCAGGCCGCCGGCGGCGAGGCCGTCGCCGTCGCCGACGACATCTCCACCATGGCGGGCGGCCAGCGCATCGTCGACACGGCCCTCGCCCGGTACGGACGCATCGACGGCGTCGTGTGCGTCGCCGGCATCCTGCGCGAGCGGATGCTGTTCAACATGTCCGAGGAGGAGTGGGACCCGGTCGTCGCCACCCACCTCAAGGGCACCTTCACCGTCTTCCGCGCCGCGTCCGCCGTCATGCGCCGCCAGGGCTCCGGCACCCTCATCGGCTTCACCAGCGGCAACCACCAGGGCTCCGTCGCCCAGGCCAACTACAGCGCCGCCAAGGGCGGGATCATCTCCCTCGTCCGCTCCGCCGCGCTCGGGCTGGCCAAGTACGGGGTCACCGCCAACGCCGTCGCACCCGTCGCCCGCACCCGGATGTCGGCGAACGTCCCCATGGAGCTCAAGGAGATCGGCGAGCCCGAGGACGTCGCGGCGCTCGTCACCTACCTGCTCTCCGACAAGGCCGTCGCCGTCGCCGGCGAGAAGATCACCGGGCAGGTCTACACGATCGCCGGTCCGAAGATCGCCGTCTGGGCGCAGCCGCGCGAGCTGCGCGCCGGCTACGCCGAGGGCTCCTGGACGCCCGAGAAGATCGCCGACTTCCTGCCCGGGACGGTGGGCACCGACCCGATGCCGATGCTCGCGCAGCTGGAGGCCATGGCCAAGGCGGCGGCCGCCAAGGACCGCCCCAACGCGTAGGGGAGCCCCGACGACATGGACTTCAGCTTCGGCGCCGAGGACGAGGAACTGCGCGCCCGCGCCCGGGCCTGGCTCACCGAGCACCTCGTGGGCCCGTACGCGGACGCACTCGGCCTCGGCGGGCCCGGCAGCGAGCACGAGGGGGTCGACGTCCGGCGCGCGTGGGAGCGCGAGCTGGGCCGCGGCGGCTGGATCGGCCAGGGCTGGGAGACGGGACCGGACGAGGGCTACGGCAACAGGCGGCTCTCCCTCACGGGCCAGGTCGTCTGGGCCGAGGAGTACGCGGCGCTGCGCGCCCCCGGCCGGGTCGGCCACATCGGCGAGAACCTCCTCGCGCCGACCCTGATCGCGTACGGGTCCCCGGAGCAGCGGGACCGCTTCCTGCCCGGCATCGCGCGCGGCGAGGAGCTGTGGTGCCAGGGGTACAGCGAGCCGGGCGCCGGATCGGACCTCGCGGGGATCCGTACGACGGCGGTACGGGACGCGGCCGATGGCCTGTTCCGCGTCACCGGGCAGAAGATCTGGACCTCGCTGGCCCGGGACGCGGACTGGTGCTTCGTGCTGGCCCGCACCGAGCCCGGCTCCCGGCGCCACCACGGGCTGTCCTTCCTGCTCGTACGGATGGACCAGCCGGGGCGGGTCGACGTCCGGCCGATCCGCCAGATGTCGGGGACCTCGGAGTTCAACGAGGTGTTCTTCGACGGGGCGGTGGCGGCGGAGGCCGTCGGCGGGGAGGGCAACGGCTGGACCGTGGCCATGGGCCTGCTCGCCCTGGAACGCGGGGTCTCCACCCTGGTCCAGCAGATCGGGTTCGCGGCGGAGCTGGAGCGCGTGCTCGGGGCCTACGTGGCGGCGGGCGCGGCCCCGAACGCGGCCCCGGCCCCGAACGCGGCCCCGGCCCCGGGCCCGGGCTCGGGCCCGGGCCCGGGGGATCCCGTACTGCACGAGCGCCTCGTACGGCAGTGGGCCGAGCTGCGCACGATGCGCTGGAACGCCCTGCGGACGCTGGGCACCGCCGCGGACCCGGGCGCGCCGAGCGTGGCCAAGCTGCTGTGGGGCGGCTGGCACCGGCGGCTCGGCGAGCTGGCGGTGGCGGTCCGCGGAGCCGCGGCCTCCGCCGGGCCGGCGGCGTGGGCGCCCGGCCTCCCGTACGAACTCGGACTCGACGAGGAGCAGCGCCTGTTCCTGTTCACCCGTGCCGACACGATCTACGGCGGCTCGGACGAGATCCAGCGGAACATCATCGCCGAGCGCGTGCTCGGCCTGCCTAAGGAGCCCAGGTGAGAGGCGTCGTGTTCGACGGCAAGCAGGCCCAGGTGGTCGAGGACCTCGAGATCCGCGACCCGGGTCCGGGGGAGGTGCTGGTCGCGATCACGGCGGCCGGGCTGTGCCACAGCGACCTGTCGGTGATCGACGGGACGATCCCGTTCCCGCCGCCGGTGGTGCTGGGGCACGAGGGCGCGGGGGTGGTGGAGGCGGTCGGGTCCGGAGTGACGCACGTGGCGCCGGGCGATCACGTCTCCCTTTCGACCCTGGCGAACTGCGGGGCCTGCGCGGACTGCGACCGGGGGCGGCCGACCATGTGCCGCAAGGCGATCGGGATGCCGGGGCAGCCGTTCTCGCGGGGTGGGAAGCCGCTGTTCCAGTTCGCGTCCAATTCGGCCTTCGCCGAGCGGACGATCGTCAAGGCCGTCCAGGCGGTGAAGATCCCGGCCGGCATCCCGCTGACCTCGGCGGCGCTCATCGGCTGCGGTGTCCTGACCGGCGTGGGGGCCGTACTGAACCGGGCCCGGGTGGACCACGGCGAATCGGTGGTCGTCATCGGCACGGGCGGCATCGGGCTCAACGTGCTGCAAGGGGCCCGGATCGCGGGCGCGACCACCATCGTGGCGGTGGACGCGAACCCGGCGAAGGAGACGGTGGCCCGGCAGTTCGGGGCCACGCACTTCATCGACGCCTCGGCCGTGGCGGACTCCTCGGCGGCGGTCCGCGAGATCCTCCCGACGGGCGCCGACCACGCCTTCGAGTGCGTGGGCAACGTCAAGCTGATCCGCCAGGCCGTCGACCTCCTGGACCGGCACGGACAGGCGATCCTGCTCGGGGTCCCGGGCTTCAAGGAGGAGGCCTCGTTCCAGGTCTCGTCCATGTACCTGGACAAGACCATCATGGGCTGCCGGTACGGCTCCTCCCGCCCGCAGCGGGACATCGCCCTGTACGCCGAGCTCTACCGGCAGGGGAAGCTGCTGCTCGACGAACTCGTCACGGAGACCTACCCGATCGAGGACTTCGCGAAGGCCGTGGACGACGCCCGGCACGGCCGGGTGGCGAGGGGCGTGCTCACGTTCTGAGGCGTGGCCGCTGACCGCGGCTCTCGGCCGCCCTGAGGTCCAACGAGGTTCACTGGATGCGTGGCCGCGCCTGCGGGACGGGGTCGTCGCGGTGTGGAGGCGCGTGTATCCCGAGCGGGCGGAGGCGGTGGGAGCCGACCTCGACGCCTGCCGGGACGATCTGCTCGCCGCCCGGGCCGGAAGCGACGAGTTGTCCGAGGCCGAGCTGCGCGCGGAGTGGCAGGGACGCGTGCGTCGCCTGCTCGTCGAGAATCCGGAGATCGCGGGGGCGCTCAGGGCACTCCTGGACGAGGTCGGGGGGTCGCCGGCGGCGCGGGGAGCCGACGTGGGTGAGGTACGCATGATTGCGCGGGCGAGCGACAACGCCCGCGTGTACCAGGCGGGGCGGGACCAGCACATCACCGAGCGATGACCGAACCGTCCGGCGGCAGCCGCACTGACGCGCAGGCTTCCGGGCGCAGGCCCCGCAGATCTCACCCTCGGCCGTCCAGGACACGGAGCCCGTCCGGTCGGGGGGTGTGCAGCTGACGTACGTCGACCTCGACGCCGGAGTGCCGAAGGCGCTCGAGAACAACGGCGGCGCGAGTTTCCACGTCAACTACGACACCGGCGACCGGCCGGAGCACAAGATCTGGCTACTCGGCGGTGAGGCGGCCGAAGCGGCCCTTGTGGAAGAGCAGTGGCTCGCCCTCGCCGGCCGCGCCCATGGCCTCGACCCGGCCGACCACGATCAGGTGGTCCCCGCCGGTGTGCACGGCGTGGATCCGGCAGTCGATCCAGGCGGGCACGGCCTCGAGCTGCGGTGATCCGGTCACGGGGGCGGGGGTGTGGGCGATCCCGGCGAACTTGTCGGCGCCGCTGACGGCGAAGGCCCGGCACAGCCCGCCCTGCTCGGCGCCCAGGATGTTGACGCAGAACACCCCGGCGCGGGCGATCCGCGGCCAGGTGGTCGACGTACGGGCCACCATGAACGTGACCAGGGGCGGGTCGAGGGACAGCGACGCGAAGGACTGGCAGGCGAAGCCGGCCGGGCCCTCCTCGCCGTCGGCGGGCGGGGCGGTGATGACGGTGACACCGCTGGCGAAGTTCCCGAGCACGGCCCGGAACTCGGCGGGGCTGACGGGCGCGCGCTCGTCGTCGCCGACGGCCCGCAGCTCTGGGCGCGGCAGCGCATCGACGTGGCCGGTATCCGGGTCCTGCTCCGACGGGGCGGAGGTGGGGGAGCCGACTGACCTGAGGTATCGGACGACGGTGGCCGCCATCCCTGCGTGTCCCATCACGTCAACGATTGAAGCTGACGGTCCGTCAGATGGGAAGGGGTGCGGGCGGGTGACTCGGAAAGCGGAGAGGCGTATCGTCCCCATCGATTGAACGTGTTCAATTGCAGTGGGGGGTGGGGCGCCATGGTGTTGCCAGAGGTGCACGAGGGGCCGGCCGAGCGGGGCGGGAGGCGGTCGCCGCTGGCGACCGGGTCGGAGCTGGCCTTCATGGCGCAGTTCATCGTGGCGGGAGCGGTCTTCCTCGCCACCTCCGGCCTGCGCGACGACCACGGCCTCGGCATCGACTCCGGTGTCTTCGCCGCGATTCCCGTGCTGCTCCTCGCGGTGGTCCTGGCCGCGTACCTGCACCGGGTGCTGTTCACCCTGCCGGTGATGGCGCTGGCGCGAGCGCTGGGAAGCCGGTGGTGGGCGGTTCCGTGGGCCGCCGCGATCGCCGCGGCCTACGCGGGGTGGGCCAGTTCGGGCTGGGACCTGCCGTACGGCTGGACGGTTCTGTGGATCGCGGGCCCCGGGGTGCTCCCGGTGGTGGCCGCCTCCTACGCGCACCACCGGTCGCTGGGGTGGACCGCAATGGTGGCCCGGGTCGGCGCCGTCACCGGGATCGCCCTGCTCGTCTGCGCGCTCGGCGCGTTCCTGCAGGGGCGGACC
Organism: Streptomyces sp. NBC_00354; assembly: GCF_036106915.1. Lineage (NCBI taxonomy): Bacteria > Bacillati > Actinomycetota > Actinomycetes > Kitasatosporales > Streptomycetaceae > Streptomyces > Streptomyces sp. NBC_00354. The sequence goes on from NZ_CP107983.1 coordinate 4,881,781, forward strand.
GGGTTCGCCGCGTACGAACCGCCCGGGCTGGAGCGGGACCAGTACGTCGGGGACTGGATCGGCGGCGGGGGCGCGCGGAAGCTGAAGCTGGGTGAGAACGGCGAGGCGGTGGCCGACGGCATGCCGCTGGTCGAGCGGAACGGGCTGTGGGACTCGTGCTCGGGGACCGGGACGTGGACGTTCGAGCCGCGGCGCGAATCCGGCGGCCTCTTCCACCGCGGGCCGCGGGACCGGGTCACGCTCTCGATCGAGGGCTGCGGCCGCATGCGCGACTGGCAGGTGGCCGGCACGGCGGAACGGCCCGAGCTGTTCTGCGTCATCGGCGATCCGGAGGACCTCCACCCCCGCTACGCCGTCACGCTGCACCGCGTGTAGCGCGGGCGGGGCGGGGCGGGGGCGGGGCGGGGGCACGGGGAGGGCGGGGCCGCGCCGTTCGCCCGTACGGGTGAACCACTGCCCTCCCGGGACCCTTACGCCGGACAGCCCCGCGGGAGGTCGGCATCGTGGCCCCCGGCCCCGATCCACCCGTATTCCAGGAGGACCCGCATGCTCGGCACCGACTTCCGTATCGGATCGCCCGTCTGGCTCGACCTCGGCAGCCCCGACACCTCCGGTGCCGTTGCCTTCTACACCTCCGTCTTCGGCTGGGCGTTCAGCGACCTGGGGCCCGATGCCGGCGGGTACGGGTTCTTCCAGGTGGACGGCAAGACCGTTGCCGCGCTCGGGCCGCTCACCGAGGAGGGGGCGAAGACCGCCTGGATGGTCCACTTCATGAGCCCGGACGTACAGGCCACGGTCAAGGCCGTCCAGTCCGGCGGCGGGAAGATCCGGATGGAGCCCATGGACGTCACGGGCGAGGGCTGGCTCGCGCAGGCCACCGACCCGCAGGGCGCCGAGTTCGCCCTCTGGCAGCCCGGGAAGACCGCCGGGTTCGGGCTGGCCTCCGCCGAGAACACCCTGGTCTGGGCGGAGCTGCACGTACCCGACCCGGCCGCGGCCGTCTCCTTCTACAACGGCGTGTTCGGCTGGCGCAGCCAGGACATGGAGGCGCCCGGGATGACCTACCGCGTGCTGAGCCTCAAGGACGGCGACCAGCAGCAGACCTCGTTCGGCGGGATCGCGCCCATGGGCGAGGGCGCGGGCGGCGGCGTCGAGAAGCCGCGCTGGGTGCCGTACTTCAATGTCGCGGACGTCGACGCCACCGTCTCCGCGGCGAGCGGGAACGGCGGGTCGGTGCTCATGCCCGCGGCGGACGTGCCCGACGTCGGCCGGATCGCGTGGGTGGCGGACCCGTACGGCGCGGTGTTCGCCCTGCTGAAGCCCAACCCCGAGATGTGAGCGGCGCGCCGGCTACCGCCCGAGGTACTTGGGGGCGCGGCGCTCCACGAAGCTCGCCACGCCCTCGTTCGCGTCGGCGGTGCTCATGTTGATCTCCTGAGCGGTGGCCTCGGCGGTCAGTGCGGCCGCCCGGCCACCGTCCAGCGAGGCGTTGACCAGCTGCTTCGTCAGCGCGAGGGCGCGGGTCGGGCCCTGCGCGAGGCGCTCCGCCCACTCCCGGGCGGTGGTCTCCAACTCCTCGGCCGGAACGACCCGGTTGACGAGACCGAGCCGCTCGGCCTCGGCCGCCGGGACGGCGTCGCCGAAGAACATCAGCTCCTTGGCCTTCTGCGGGCCGACCAGGCGCGGGAGCAGGTAGGCGCCGCCGCCGTCGGGGACCAGGCCGCGACGGACGAACACCTCGATGAAGCGCGCCGATTCGGCGGCGATGACGAGGTCGCAGGCGAGGGCGAGGTGGGCGCCGATGCCGGCGGCCGTGCCGTTGACGGCGGCGAGGACCGGCTTCTCGCAGTCGAGCACGGCGGTGATCAGGCGCTGCGCGCCGAGCCGGATCATGCGGGCGACGTCGCCCGCGACCCTTTCGCCTGTTGCGGCGGGGGCGCCGCGCAGGTCGGCGCCCGCGCAGAAGCCCTTGCCGGTGGCGGTGACGACGACGGCCCGCACGGCGGGGTCGGCCGATGCCCCGGCGAGGAGGGCGATGACGCGTTCACGCTGGTCCCAGGTGACGGCGTTCATGGCCTCGGGGCGGTTGAGTGTGATCCACGAGACGCCGCTCTCGATGCGGTGCAGGACTTCGTCGGCGGGACTGCCGGTCATACGGTGAACTCCCGTTCGGGGGTACGGGGGCTTGCCCCCGGTTTCGGGAAGGGACGGGGCGGGGAGACGGCTCCGCGCAGCGGCGGGGCCGGCGGCGGCGTCAGTGGCAGATGGCGAGCGCGTCCAGCGCCACCGCTCCCTGTCCGCGCGGGAGCACCATCAGCGGGTTGATGTCCAGCTCGGACAGCACTCCGCCCAGCTCCAGCGCCATCCGCTGCACCCGCAGGACGACCTCGACCAGCGCGTCCACGTCCGCCGGCGGCGCCCCGCGGACCCCCTCCAGCAAGGCGTGCCCGCGCAGCTCGGTCAGCATCGCCCGCGCCTGGTCCTCGCCGAACGGGGGGACCCGTACCGCCGCGTCGTGGAGGACCTCCACCAGGACCCCGCCCAGGCCCACCGTCACCGTCGGGCCGAAGAGGTCGTCCTGGGTGACGCCGACGACCATCTCCACCCCCCGCTCCACCATCTGGCAGACCAGGATGCCGTCGAGCGGGACGTCCTCGTAGCGGGCGATGTCCGTCAGCTCCCGGTAGGCGTCGCGGATCTGGCTCGCCGAGGTCAGGCCCATCTTCACCAGGCCCAGCTCCGTCTTGTGGGCGAGCTGCGGCCCCGAGGCCTTCATCACCACCGGGTAGCCGACCAGGCCGGCCGCCCGTACCGCAGCCGCCGCGCTGGTCACGAGCTGCTCGCGGGGGACCCGTATCCCGTAGGCCCGCAGCAGCTGCTTCGCCGCGTGCTCGCTGAGCTGCTGGCCCGGGCGCATGAGCGCCTGCGCCTTGCGGTACGAGGGGGACGGGGTCCGCGGCGCGTCCTCGAAGGGGGAGCGGTAGGCGGCCGTGAACCGGTGGTGGCCGAGGTAGGCGCGGACTGCGGTGATGCAGTTGCCGAACGTACGGAAGGTGGCGACCCGGGAGGAGCCGAGCAGGGTGGTGCGGTAGGCCTCCTCGGTGCCGACCGGGGAGCCCCAGATGACGCAGACGAGCTTGTCCGAGGCCTCGGCGGCGTCCACCAGGTCCTGCGCGAGCTTGTCGCTCATGGGCGGGAAGGGGCCGGTGATCGGGCATATCAGCACGCCCACCGCCGGATCGGCGAGGATCGCGTCGATGATCTTCCGGCCGCGCCAGTCGCCGACCGGGTGGCCGCCGTTGTCGACGGGGTTGGCGACGTTCAGGTACTCCGGGATCCACTGGTGGAGCTCGTTCTGCTTGGCCTGGGAGAGGGCCGGCAGGCTGAGCCCGGCCTCGGTCGCCAGGTCGGAGAAGTGGGCTCCGGTGCCGCCCGAGATGGAGTACACGACGACCCCGTCGGCCAGCGGTTTACGGGCCCGGGCGAGCAGGGCGGCGGTGTCCTGGAGCTCGTCCAGCCCGTCGACGCGGATGACGCCGAACTGCCGCATCGCGGCGTCCACGACGGTGTCGGCGCCGGTCAGCTTCCCGGTGTGGGAGGCGGCCATCCGGGCGCCGGTCTCGGTGCGGCCGACCTTGACGGCGACGACGGGGACGCCCGCCCGGGCGGCCCGGTCGGCGGCCAGGAGGAAGGACCGGCCGTCCTTGAGGCCCTCCACGTAGCAGGCGATGGCGCCGACCTCTGGCTGCTCGGCGAAGTAGGAGATGAAATCGGAGGTCTCGAGGTCGGCCTCGTTGCCCGTGGGAGCCCAGTGGGAGAGCCGGATGCCCAGCTCCTGGAGGGTGTAGACGGGCCGGCCCTGGTGGCCGGACTGGGTGATCAGGGCGATCGCCGGGCCGTCGAGGTCGTCGCGGAACTTCTCGAAGGCGTTGAGGTTGGTGTTGGGGCCGAGGAGGCGCAGGCCCGACCGCCGGACCGCGGCGGCGAGCCGGGCCTGGGCGGCGGCTCCGGCGTCTCCGGTCTCGGCGAAGCCGGAGGCGAAGGCGACGGCGAACTTCACCTTGGCCTCGGCCAGTTCCTCGATCACCGGCAGCGGGTCGCCGACGAGGAGGACGGCGAGGTCCACCTGCTCGGGCAGGTCGGCCACGGACGCGTGGCAGGCCAGCCCGAAGACGGAGGGGCGGGTGGGGTGCACGGGGTGGATCCGGGCGCCGACGCGCTCCGCCCAGGCGATGAGCTGGCGGGTGATGCCGGTGTTCGGTCTGCCCTCGGCGTCGGAAGCGCCGATGACGGCCACGGACTCGGGCCGGAAGAACCGGTCCAGGTCGGGGACATCGGCATGCAGGGGCCGTCCGCTGACGTCCACCGCGACCGTGTCCGCGGCGGACGGCGCCGCCGTGGAGTGGACGGCCGTCCTGGGGGACTCCCCGCAGGCCTCGACACGTGCGCGGAAGTCGGTGGTGAGGGTGCCGTGAGTAGATCCAAGCATCGTTCCGCCCGCTCCTGCTCGATGAACCTCAATAACTGACGCGTAGTCAGATTACTGAACTGACGTGCCGTCAGGAACAGTGCTGCGTAGGAAAGCTGGTGGAGGTGATGTGTGGAACGGTCCCAGATCCCGGCGGGACGGGTCCAGGACCGGATTCGGCCTGTTCTGCGGGAGGCGGGAGAAGGCGACCGGAAAGCGCGGCCCGGCCGCTACGCGAGGGGGTCGACCGGGCGCAGGCCCGTGTCCGGCAGGGGCTCGGCCGGCGGGAGGCCCGTTCGGGGGCCGAGCCGGCGGGACAGGGCCTTGGCGATCTTCTCGGCGTCCAGGGCCATCTCGCGGAACATGCCGCTGATGGGGTTGGTGTAGCCGGTGAAGTACAGGCCGGGGGCCTGCGCGGGCGTGCGGATGCCGTGCGTACGGGGCCGCCCGCGCCCGTCGAGCACGTCCAGGTGTCCGACCAGGCCCTCCAGGCCGCGGCGGTATCCGGTGGCCGCGACCACCGCGTCCGGGGTGATCCGCGAACCGTCCGCGAGCACCACCTCGGCGCCCTCGAAGGAGGCGACGGCGGCGACCGGTTCGACCCTGCCCGTGCGCACGGCGTCGATCAGGCCGACGTCCTGGACCGGGATCGCGCCCTCCTTGACCCTGCTGTACAGGCCGGCGCCGGGGCGGGGGAGCCCGTACGCCGTCAGGTCGGGGACGGAGGCCTTGGCGACGAGCGCGCCGAGCCGGTCCACGAGCCGTACGGGCAGCCGGCGCACCAGGATCCCGGTGCGCTGTGCGGGCCAGCCCGCGGTGGAGCGGCGCACGATGTGCGGGGCGGTGCGCACGGCGAGCCGCACCCGCGCGGCCCCGCCCTCGGCCAGGTCGACGGCTATCTCGGCGCCGGTGTTGCCGGTGCCGACGACGAGCGCGTCCCGGCCCTCGAAGGGCTCGGCGTTGCGGTAGTCGCGGGCATGCAGCAGCTGCCCGGCGTACGCGTCGCGGCCCGGCCAGTCGGGCAGCGCGGGCGTGTGGTTGAACCCGGTGGCGACGACGACGGCCCGGGCGTCGAGCACCCGCCCGCCGGTGGCGTGCAGGAGCCAGCCGTCCCCGCCGGGGGCCGGGTCGATCCGGGTCACCTCGACGCCGGTGACGAGCTCCAGCTCGTGGAACTCGGCGTACCTCTCGAGGTACCGCACCACGTCGTCACGCGAGACCCACCGGCCGAAGCGGCGCGGCACGGCCAGCCCGGGGAGGGCGGAGAGCCGGCGCGTGGTGTGCAGGTGGAGGCGGTCGTAGTGGTTCCGCCAGGAGGTGCCGACCTCGTCGGACTTCTCGACGACCACCGCGCGGACCCCGCGGGCGCGCAGTGCGGCGGCTGCGGCGAGGCCGCCGGGGCCGGCTCCGATCACGTACACCGGGCGAGGCTGGGTGGTCAAGTCGGGGGATGTGGGGACTCCGGGCATGAGGAGTGATCGTATCGACACACAGCGTTGATGGGTCTCGGACAAGGAGGGAATCGGTTGCGGATCGATCACGGACGGCTTCCGGGCCCGGGCGGGACCCTTGCGGGATCGCCCCGGATCCGCTGAACTGACGTACCGTCAGATCAAGGGAGGAGGGCCCGATGCAGACCGTCTGGCTCAGTGGGGCCGAATGGCTCGCCGTGCTCCGGATAGGCCTCGGCCTGTGGTGGCTGGAGAGCTGGCGGCACAAGGACAAGAAGGGCTGGTTCGAACGCGGCACCGGCATCGCCTGGGCCGCCGACGTCGCAGGCAAGCACCGCTGGCCGTTCGTGAAGGGCAGCTTCGAGAAGGTCGTCCAGCCGCGCCCGCGGCTGATGGCGTACATCGTCGTCTACGCCGAACTCGCCCTCGGCCTGGGCCTGGTCCTCGGCTTCCTCACACCCATCGCCCTGGTCGGCGGCCTGCTCCTGAACCTGCTCTACCTGATCCTGATGATCCACGACTGGGCCGAGCAGGGCCAGAACGCGATGATGGCCCTCATCTCGCTCGTCGCCCTCTTCGCGATGTCCTGGCAGACCTGGTCCCTCGACGCGGCGACGGGACTCTTCCTGTGAGCACCCGCTACGACCTCCCCGACATCGACGACTTCACCCGCCCCTACTGGGACGCGGCCGCCGAGGGCCGGCTCCTGCTGCGCCGCTGCGCCGACTGCGGGCGGGCCCACCACTACCCGCGGGAGTTCTGCCCGTTCTGCTGGGCCAGCGAGGACCGGGTGGCCTGGGAGCCGGCGAGCGGCCGCGCCACCCTCTACACCTGGTCGGTGATCCACCGGAACGACCTCCCGCCGTTCGCCGCGCGCGTCCCGTACGCGGCGGCCGTGGTCGACCTGGCCGAGGGCCCCCGGATGATGACCGAGGTGGTGGACTGCGCCCCGGCAGACCTGCGCATCGGGATGCCGCTCCGGGTGACGTTCCGCGAGGCGGCGGAGGGGATCCACGTAGCGGTGTTCCGCCCCGGGAACTCCTGACGGGACGGGGAGGCGGACGCCCAGACAGCCCCCATTGGGCCCAACGGGTCCCAAGAGGGCTGATGTGCGCCCCCTCCCGCCCTCGTCCACCGCCAGGCCGTCTCTTCCGGATCTTGCCTGACCCGCGCCGCCCGGCACCGCACCTCGCCGCGTTGTCGAGGCACCCGAGGACGTCCAGTAATCGCGAGCCTCTCCGCCTTGCGATGCACGGCACCGGACGACGCGGGCTCAACCGGCAAGATCCGGGAGAGACGACCTAGGGCCAGAGCAGCTCGCGGATCCAGCCGCCGCCGTCCCCGTTGCGGCGGTAGCGCAGCCGGACGTGCCGGCGGGCCGCGTCACCCTGGAAGAACTCGACTTCATCGGCGTCCAGGACGTACCGGGTCCAGGTCGGGGCCGGGGCATCCGGTTCGGTGCCGGCCCGCTCCCACGCCACCGCCGAGGCCTGCGCCAGCTCCTGCACCGAACCCAGCACCTCGCTCTGCCGCCCCGTCAGCGCCGCCGCGAGCGCACCCCGCGAGCGGACCGCCAGGTCCGCCCGGCTCTCCTCCGGCCCGCAGGCGGTGACCCGGCCGCGGATCCGGATCTGCCGGGCCACGGCCGGCCAGTAGAACCCGAGCGCTGCGTCCGGGTGCGCGGCCAGCTGCCGGCCCTTGGCGCTGATGGCGTGCGAGGCGAAGTGCCAGCCGTGCCCGTCGGCGTCGTGCAGCATCAGGATGCGTACGTCGGGCCGCCCGTCGGTGTCCACCGTCGCGAGGCTCATCGTGTGCGGCTCCGCCTGCCCCGCCTCGGCGGCATGCAGGAACCACTCCCGGAACAGCGCCAACGGCTCGGCGGGCGCGGCCTCGGGATCGAAGCCGGGCAGCGGGCCGTCCCACACGCGCAGGGAGTGCAGGGTGGCGTGGAACGCCTCGATGTCATCCATCTCGGAGCTGCTGATCTCGCGGGTCATGCCGCCCATCGAACCACGGGACCCGGCTTCGGCATTCGCCGGATCCGGAGCCCCTGTCGTTCCTATGATGTGCAGCCTTCAACGACTCGAGGTGGGGGCTCATCATGCACAACGGCGGCAGCAGAGCGAGCGGCGCGAGCGGTACGGGCGCGATACGCGGCAGACGGCGCGGCGGAGCGATCCGCCGCATGGCGGTGGCCCTCCTGGTGGCCTGCACGGCGGTGGCCTGCGGCCCGGCGGAGAGCGGCGGCCCTGCCGTATCGCTGCCGCCGAGCCCCTCGCTGAGCGTATCGGCCTCCCCGACACCGTCTCCCTCCCCGACGCCCACGCCCTCCCCGTCCGCCACCCCGACACCCGCCGCCACGACTGCCGAGCCGCCCGCGCAGACGCCCGACGCGAAGCCGGCCCCCACCCGTACGCTCTCGTCCGGTTCGTCCGGCTCCACCGGGGGGAGCGGCAGCGCACCGAAGCCGCCGGCCACCAAGGCGCCGACGAAGGAGGCGACCCCGCCCGCCGGCGGCACGTGCGAGATCGTCTCCAACGCCGGGAACTGCTACAAGGCAGGGCAGTTCTGCCGCAAGGCCGACCTGGGCAGGTCCACCCACGCCGAGAACGGCCGCCTGATCCACTGCCGCCTGGACGGCAGCCAACCCCGCTGGCAGTACTGAGCGACGCGCCACGCTTCGTGTTGAGTGATTGAGCGCCGTTGCTGTCGGCCGGGGTGTGGGGGCGGGGTCGGTGTGCTCGGGGTCTGTGTGCTCGGCGTCGGGAGGGTGGATCGGGGGTCGGGGGCGGGAGGGGTCGGTCGGGAGGCCGGGGGCGGGGTCTGCCGACTCGGTGTCGGTGTGTGTCCGGGGGCTTCCCGGCAGTCTTATGGCATTCCGGGGCGGGCCGGTCGGTCAAGGGTGGCCGTAGGCCATCGCGTAGCGACGCGACGACGAAGGAGGAGCGCCCTTGAGGGACCGGCGCGACACGGAAGGACAGTGGACTGACGGGACGCCCCCGGACACTCCTCCGACGCGGAGTACACGGACCCCGCCCCCTGGCCTCCCGGGCGACCTCTTCCGTCCTCGAGTGTGCGGCCCCCCTCGATGTCCCGACCGGCCCTCCCGCCCCCCCCAGTGCGTGGACCTCGCCGCGGGCCTCCCGATCTACCGTCCGGCGCTGAATGCATGGACCTCGCCGCGGACCTCCCGATCCACCTTCGCCCCCGAGTGCCCGGACCCCGCCGCGGGTGTCCCGAACGACCCTCCCGACCCCGAGTCGGCCGCCCCCCGGGCTCCCGCCCGCCTCCCCGCGCCCGAGCGTGCGCAGTCCGCCCCTACCCCCGCCCCAGGATCACCGTCCCCGACGAGCAGAACCAGCCGCCCGTGCCCGATGCCAGGGCCACCTCCGGGAGGCGGCCGCCGCGCTTGGTTACCTGGCGGGTCGGGCCTGCCTCGCCGCGGAGCTGGCGGACCGCTTCGACCAGCAGGAACAGGCCGCGCATGCCCGGGTGGCAGGCCGAGAGGCCGCCGCCGTCGGTGTTGACCGGCAGTTCCCCGTCCCGGAGGAGGCGGCCCTTCTCCACGAAGGCCCCGCCCTCGCCCTTCGCGCAGAAGCCGAGGTCCTCCAGGGTGACCAGGGTCATGTACGTGAAGGCGTCGTAGATCTCCGCGAGGTCCACGTCCGCCGGGGTGAGGCCCGCCCGCTCGAAGGCCAGGCGGCCCGAGACCGCCGCCGGGGAGACGGTGAAGTCCTCCCACTCCGACATCGTGGTGTGGGAGACGGACGTGCCCGTGCCCAGGATCCACACGGGGGACTTGGCGGTGTCCGGTACGTAGTCCTCCGCAGCCAGCAGCACCGCGCAGCCGCCGTCCGAGCGGATGCAGCAGTGCAGCTTGGTGAACGGGTCCGCGATCATCTCGCTGGAGAGGACCTCGTCCACCGTGAGCGGCGTGCGGAACATCGCGTCCGGGTTCGTTGCGGCGTTGGCGCGCGCCTGGACGGCCACCGAGGCGAGCTGCTCGAGCGTCGTCCCGTACTCGTGCATGTGGCGGCGGGCCGCCATCGCGTACTTGGAGATCAGTGTGTGCCCGTACGGCACCTCGAACTGCAGCGGCCCCCGCGCTCCGAACGAGAGGTTCGAGGTGCGCCGCCGGGCCTTGATGTCGGCCCGCGCCGTCGAGCCGTAGACGAGCAGTACGGCGTTGGCGTGGCCGGCCGCTATCGCGTCCGCCGCGTGCGCCGCCATGACCTCCCAGGTCGATCCGCCCACCGAGGTGGAGTCGACCCAGGTGGGGCGCAGCCCCAGGTATTCGGCCACCTCGACCGGCGCGAGGATGCCGAGGCCCGCCGAGGCGAAGCCGTCGACGACGGAGCGGTCCAGGCCGGAGTCGGCCAGCGCCCGCCGGGCGGCCTGCGCGTGCAGGGCGTACGGGGTGGGGCCGTCCACCCGGCCGCAGTCCGAGAGGGCGACGCCGACGACGGCGACCCGGCGGCGTCCGTTGCGAGGTTCAGGCGTGGGTCCAGGCATGCACCAGACCGTACATCTGACGTACCGTCAGTTTCTAGTCCGTGCAACCCGGCCCGCCCGACACCCGAGCCCCCCGCCCCCTGTGCATCTGTCGCCGCCCGCCCTAACATGACGGCCCGTCAGATACGGGGAGGAGCCCGACGATGGATGCCGCCTTCACCGCGGAGCAGGACGAGATGCGCCGTACCCTGCGCGAGATCCTGGGCAAACGCTGCGGCCCGGACGAGGTCAAAGCCGCCGTCCGCACCGCCGCCGGACACGACCGCGAGCTGTGGCAGCAGCTCTCCGCGCAGCTCGGCCTGCCGGGCATCGCCGTCGCCGAGGAGTACGGGGGCGTCGGCTGCACCCCCGCCGACCTGGCGCTGGCCTGCGAGGAGACCGGGCGGGTGCTGCTGCCCTCGCCACTGCTGGCCACCGCCGTGCTCGCCGTGCCGCTGATCACCGCCCTCGGCACCGCGGCCCAGTGCTCCGCACTGCTCCGGCCGCTCGCCGCCGGCGGGCTCACCGCGGCCCTCGCCGTCCCCGGCCCGGTGCTGTCCACCGCCCTCGCGCTGACCGGCGAGAACGCCCCCGGGGAGTGGGCCGGAGGGGGCCGGGCCGGCGGGGTCCAGGCCAAGGCCGGTGAGGACGGCGGCTGGCGGCTGTACGGGGAGGTCGCCCAGGTGCTCGACGGGCACAGCGCCTCCCTGCTGCTGGTCGCCGCGCACACCGGCGGGTTCGCCCGGAGCCGGACCCTGCTGTTCCTCGTACGGGAGGACGCCCCCGGGCTCGTCCGGTCGCGGCAGGCCACCCTGGACGAGACCCGGCCGCAGGCCCGCATCCAACTCCGCGACACCCCGGCAGAGTTGCTCGGAGCCGATACCGGCAGCAGCGCCGACGGCGGCGTCCTCGCCGCGCTCGCCGCCACCGGGCGTACCGCAGCCGCCGTCCTCGCCGCCGAGGCGGTCGGGGCGGCCGGGCAGGCGCTGGCCCGCACGGTGGAGTACGTACGCCGGCGCGAGCAGTTCGGCCGGCCCGTCGGCTCGTTCCAGGCGGTCAAACACCGCCTCGCCGACCTCTACGTACACGTACAGGCGGCCCGTTCGGCGGCCTACTACGCCGCCTGGGACCCGCAGCAGGGCGGCCTCGCCCTCGCCCAGGCCCTGGAGGCCCTGCGGGTCACGGCCGGCGAGGCGATCCAGCTGCACGGCGGCATCGGCTTCACCTGGGAGCACGACGCACACCTGTACTTCAAGCGGGCGGCGGCCGACGAGCTGCTGTTCGGCCCGGTCCACCGCCTGCGGGCGCACGCCGCCCACCGCGCGGGCCTGTTCACCACCCCACAAGAGAAGGTGGCCGTCTGATGGCCGTGGCAGCCGGCGTCAAGCTGATGCAGAAGGTCTCCTCGACCATGCTGTTCGCCAAGATCGCACCGCACTTCATCCCTGCCATGGACAAGGCGGTGCACAAGCTGACCCGCGGCAGGGTCATGCTCAGTGCGCAGATGCTGCCCGGCGTGATCCTGACCGCCAAGGGCGCCAGGACGGGCGAACCGCGCACCACGCCGCTCGCCTGCATGCCGGAGGAGGGAGGCGTCAGCTGGCTCCTCATCGGCTCCAACTTCGGCCGCCCCGGGCACCCGGCGTGGACCGGGAACCTGCTCAAGCATCCTGACGCGGACGTGAGTTGGAAGGGCCAGGACATCGCGGTACGGGCCCGGTTGCTGGAGGGCGAGGAGCGCGCGGCGGCGTGGCAGGCCGTGCTGAGGTTCTGGCCGCCGTACGCGACGTACCAGGCGCGCATCGAGCGCGAGATCCGGCTGTTCCGCCTGGAGCGTCGCTGATCGGGGCGGTCGGCCGCCAGCCGGGGGAGGGAAGGGGGAGGAAGGGGAGGGGAAGGGGAGGGGAAGGGGAGGGGGAGGGGGAGAGCGGCTTGGAGAGGGCGGCGGACCCCGGGGAGGGTCCGCCGTTACTTGGTCGGCTTCTTGCCCGTGATGCCCAGGTGGACGAGCAGCGCCAGGTTCGGCTTGAGCTCGGCCTGCTTGACACCCCAGGTCTGGAAGCCCTTCTGGTGCGAGGCCACCGCGGCCAGCATCGCGACCAGCGAACCCGCCATCGCCGCCGGGCTGAGGTCCTTGTCGACCTTGCCCTTGGCCTGGAGCTCCTTCATCGACTCCGTGAGGGAGTTGGTGACGGAGTTCAGGATCTTCATGCGGATCTTGTAGAAGCGCTTGTCGCCCTCGGCCGCGCCGAGGTCGACGACCCGCAGGATCGCGTCGTTGCGCCGCCAGAAGTCCAGGAATCCCTCGACGAGTTCCTCGGCGGCCTGCCAGCCGGCCTTGCCGACCCAGCTGCGGCCCTCGACGAGCGCCGTCAACTGCGCGCCCTCCGTGGCCATTTGCTCGGCGATCTCCAGGACGGCGCCCTCGACGTCCGGGAAGTACTGGTAGAAGGTCGCGGGGGAGGTGCCGGCCTTGCGCGCGACGTCGATCACCTTGACGTCGCGGTACGGCGAGGAGCTGAGCATCTCGCTGAGGCAGTCCAGCAGCTTCTGCCGCGTCGCCTGACCGCGCCGGCCGGCAACGCGGCCGTCGACGGTGCGTACTTGTCCTGTCATGCCGTCAGCTTACCGAGGGGTGATCTGCGCGCGATTCGGCCGCCTGCAAATGGGGTTACGCGACACCTGGCCTGGGCGAAGCCCGCACCCCGGGCCCTGCCGGGTGGCCGTTTCCGGCCGGGATCCGCTCGGAATCCGCCCGGAGCACGGGCGGGCGAGGCCCCGAGGAGGTGCCGGTTCCGGGTACGTCCCGGGCGGATCCGGGGCGGATCCTGTGCGAAATCCGAGCGGACGCCCGCCCGGGTGACCCGACCGCTTCCTCTCGGTATCCCCCGATTAGTCTTATCAACAGGCTGTGGACAAGTTTTCGGGCAGATCATGGCTGAGGGGCACGGGGCAAAGGGCAAAACGGAAGGAAACGGGCCATGGCCGCATTCGCGGAGGGCACACCCTGCTGGGTGGACGCCTCGCTTCCGGACGTCGAGGCGGGCAAGCGCTTCTACGGTGAGCTCTTCGGGTGGACCTTCAGCGGCAGCGCCGGCCCCGAGTACGGCGGCTACACCCAGGCCTACAGCCGCGGCCGCAACGTCGCCGCCCTCGCCCCCAAACCCGATGGCCGCATGCCCACCGTCTGGGGGATCTACCTCTACACCTCCGACGCCTACGCGTGCGCCGCCCGCATCCGCGCCTCCGGCGGCCAGATGGTCATGGACCCCCAGCCGGTGGGCCCGTACGGCGCCGCCGGGCTCGCCGCCGACCCCGGCGGGGCCGTCTTCGGCCTGTGGCAGCCCGGCACCCACCACGGCTTCGAGGCCCAGCAGGAGCCGTACACGTACTGCTGGAGCGAGGTCTACACGCGGGCCCGCGACGCGGTCGACGTGTTCTACGCCAACGTCTTCGGCTACGTCCCCGAGGACCAGGACGACGCGGGCACGGGCGTCGAGTACCGCCTGTGGTCCCCGCCCGGCAGCCGGCCAGGCGCGGAGACCGCCGTGATGGGGCGCAGCCTGATCACCGACGCGTTCCCGGAGATCATGCCGGCGCACTTCCTCGTGTACTTCGCCGTCCCGGACTGCGACGAGTCCGTCGCGATGGTGAAGCGGCTCGGCGGCCGCGTCACCGCCGACCCCTTCGACACGCCGTACGGGCGGATCGCGGTCGTCGCCGACAACCAGGGCGCGATGTTCGCGCTGCTCTCGGAGCCCCGTACCGGGCCGATGGGCTAGCGGCCGCCGGGCAGGGGAAGGCCGGGCCTCCGCCGCGTCGTACGTCGTCCGCCCGTACGTCTGCCGTCCGTCGTCCGTCCGCCGTACGTCTGTCCGCCCCGCCCGGACTGTGACGACACGGCCCCGGCGCGGGCCTGACAGAATCGGGGTTGCGCGACCCCGGGCGGCGCCCGGGGTGAGACGCTGCACGGGGCCGACCGCCGTGCCGGCGCGCGTGCAGGTGGGAACGGGCCCGGCAAGGGCCCGTACGGGGATTGTGAGGCGAGTGGTGGAGCAGCTGACGCAGCACGACCCGAGACGGATCGGCCCCTTCGAGGTGCTGGGACGGCTCGGCGCCGGCGGCATGGGGCTGGTCTATCTCGCGCGGTCGGCATCCGGACGCCGGGTGGCGATCAAGACGGTGCGGACCGAGCTCGCCGAGGACCAGCTGTTCCGGGTCCGCTTCACCCGCGAGGTGGAGGCGGCGCGCGCCGTGTCCGGCTTCTACACCGCGGCCGTGGTCGACGCCGACCCGCGGGCCGCCGTGCCGTGGCTGGCGACCGCGTACGTCCCGGCGCCCTCGCTGGAGGAGATCGTCAACGAGTGCGGGCCGATGCCCGCCCAGGCCGTACGGTGGCTCGCCGCCGGCATCGCCGAGGCCCTGCAGTCCATCCACGGCGCCGGCCTCGTCCACCGCGACCTGAAGCCGTCCAACGTGCTCGTCGTCGAGGACGGCCCGCGCGTGATCGACTTCGGCATCGCGAGCGGCGTCTCCAACACCCGGCTGACCATGACGAACGTCGCCGTCGGCACGCCCGCGTACATGTCGCCCGAGCAGGCGAAGGACTCGCGCAGCGTCAAGGGCGCCAGCGACGTCTTCTCGCTCGGCTCCACTCTCGTCTTCGCCGCCACCGGGCATCCGCCGTACCACGGGGCCAACCCGGTGGAGACGGTGTTCATGCTGCTGCGCGACGAGCCCAACCTGGAGGGGCTCCCGGACGAGCTGCGGCCGCTGATCGACTCCTGCATGCAGATGGACGCCACCCAGCGCCCGACCCCGGCCGACCTCCAGGCGCAGCTCGCCCCGCACCTCTTCGACGGCGGCGACGACAGCGGTACCGCTTCGGCGTGGCTGCCGGGCCGGGCCGTCGCGATGATCGAGGCCCGGCGGGCGGGGCAGCGTACGGCGGCCGCGCCCGTCCCCGCGCCCGGCCGCCCTGCCGGGCGCGCCGCCGAGGCCGCCACGCACCGCCGGGAGCCGCGCGGCGGCGCCGACCCGTGGGTCGACCCGCGGACCGGCCAGGCCGTCCCGCAGCGCCCGCAGCACCCGCCCAGGCCGACGTCCCCCGCGCCGTCTGCTGCGCTGTCCGGCGAGCCGGTCCGCCTCGGGAGCTCCCCGGTGCCGATCGGGCCCGGGCCGCGCGCGAGCGCCTCGGCGCCCGCCGCGCACGCGTCCGCCGCGGACTCGGCGACCGGCTGGGTCCGCCCGCCGGGCGGTGTGGCGGCCGCCTCGGGCCCGGCCCAGGCCTCCTCCGCCGCGTCGGCCGTGGTGCCGTCCCCCGGCCCGGCGCCGGACAGCGGCCGCTGGCGGCCGTGGCGCTTTCGCATGTCGAACGAGGTCTGGGGGACCCCGACCGTCGCCGGAGACCTGCTCTACGTGACCTCCTTCGAGGTGCACGCGCTGGACGTGGCCAGCGGCCGCCGCCAGTTCAAGACCCGCGACGTGGCCTGGTCCATGGCCGTCGCGGACGGCCGTATCCACGCTTCCGACGGCCCCTCCCTCTACGCGCTCGACGCCTCCGACGGCTCCGAGCGGTGGCGGCTGAACACCGACGCCTGGGTGTACGCCCTGCGCGCCGACCGGGGCACGGTCGTCACCGCCACGCGCGGGGGCGGCGTACAGGGCTGGGAGGCGTCCAGCGGCCAGAAGCTGTGGGAGCTGACCGGCGCCCAGAGCGATTTCGAGACCCCGGAGGCGGCCCCCGTCCTGCACGAGGGCACGGTGTACGTGTGGCAGGACGCGCGGCTGCGCGCCCTGGACGCCCGCAGCGGCCGCGAGGCCTGGTCGTACCCGGTGGGCGACGCGGCCTCCTGCGGCAACGTCCCGGTCCGGGTCACCCCGGCCCCGGACGGCAACGTCTACGTCGCCGCCGGCACCCGCGTGCTGTCCGTGGACCGGGCCTCGGGCCGGGTCCGCTGGCACTTCGAGGCCCCCGCGGTCTTCCTGGCCGCCCCGGCCTTCGCGCCCGGCGCGGCGGTCACGGGCGGCGGGGTCTACCTCGCCGACTACCTGGGCACCGTCTACGCCCTGGACGCGGCCACCGGCAACGACCGCTGGCGCATCGCCACCGAGCCGCGGCCCTCCTCGGACCCGGTGCTGGTCGCGAACGGCAACGTCCACCTGGGCGCGGGCAGCGCGCTGTACACGCTCGACGCCGTCACCGGCACCCCGAAGTGGCGGTTCGCCGCGGGCGGCGAGATCACCGGCCCGCCGGCGGTGGCGGACGGCCGCGTGCACTTCGGCTCCGCCGACCACTGCCTGTACACCCTGGACGCGGCGGGCGGCCAGCTGCGCTGGAAGCTGGCCACGGGAGGGGAGATCACGGGCGCCCCGGTGGCCGAGGCGGGTGTGGTCTATGCGTGCAGCAAGGACCGCTGCGTGTATGCCCTGGACGCCGCCAAGGGAACGGGGACCCGTACGGCCGGGTGAGGGTTTTCGGGCCCCTCCGGGTCGCGTGCGGTACCGGGAGTGACAGGATGGACCCCATGAGCAACGTTTACTTCGACATCAACATCGACGGCAAGCCCGCCGGCCGCATCGTCTTCACCCTCTTCGACGAGGTCGTCCCGAAGACGGCCCGGAACTTCCGCGAGCTGGCCACCGGCCAGAACGGCTTCGGCTACGCGGGCTCCGGCTTCCACCGCGTCATCCCGCAGTTCATGCTGCAGGGCGGCGACTTCACCAACCACAACGGCACCGGTGGCAAGAGCATCTACGGCGAGAAGTTCGAGGACGAGAACTTCCAGCTGAAGCACGACCGCAAGTACCTGCTGTCGATGGCGAACGCCGGCCGCAACACCAACGGCTCGCAGTTCTTCATCACCACCGTCCTCACCCCGTGGCTCGACGGCAAGCACGTCGTCTTCGGCGAGGTCGTCGAGGGCTCCGAGATCGTGGACCAGATCGAGAAGCTCGGCACCCCCTCGGGCGCCACTCGCGGCAAGATCGAGATCGCGGCCTCGGGCGTCGTCGAAGCGGTCTGATCCCCGTCGGCACCACTGCCTGACCCGGCCGGCCGGCCCCGCCCCCTCACCGGGGGCCGGGGCCGCCGCCATGTCCGCGTCCGGGCGCGTCAGAGCTTGCGTACGCCGTGCCAGGACCAGCCCGCGCCGAGGACCGTTGTGCGCAGCGGGTCCTTCAGGTCCCGGGAGTCCAGGCGGAACGACTCGACCTTCCGGCGGCGGCCGTCGGCGTCGCGCTCGAAGGTCCACTCCTTGTGCCGGAGGCGGATCGGCCCGCGGCCGTGCTCGCGCTGGACGGTCCGGCCGGGCGGGTTGCCGGCCCGCGTGACCGCCCACTGCTCGTCCATGGCCCGTACCACGCGCTCCCCGGGGACCAGACGCATCCAGATCTTGAAGGTCCGCTCCACCTGCCGGCGGCTCATGCCGGAGCCGGTGGCGGGTTCCATGACCTTCCAGTCCGCCACCAGGTCGGCGCCCCCGCCGCCCGCCTCGCGCACGCCGAACACCACGCCCGTGCCGTTCAGCGCGAGCAGCGCGGCCCGCAGTTCCGTGGTGGGGATCGCCGTAACGCCGCTGTCGGCGCGCACCGTGCCCATGTACCGGTCCCAGAGGCGGCCCATCAGCGGGCTTCCTCCCCGGTGTCGAGGCTGACGGTGCGCAGAAAATCCCGGTAGTCGCCCACGACACTGTCCTCCTGCGCCGCGGTCGAGGTCAGGATCAGCCGGATCACCGCACGCCGGTGCGGGTTCTCGAGGTCCAGCACGGCCAGGTAGACGTGGGACTGGACGAGGTCGCGGCGCACGCCGCCCGCGACGGCCGACAGGGTCAGCCTCTGGGCCAGGCCCGGCGAGGCCTCGGAGCCGAGCTCGCGGCGGCTGGTCACCACCACCGACTCGGCGACCTGGCGTACGCGCTCCACCGACTCCTCGGCCATGTCGGCCAGCGTCGCCGCGTCCGGCCGGAAGTCGCCGTCGACGGTGATGTTGGCGGTGAACCCGGCATCCGGCTGCGAGTGCAGCGCGATGAACGCCACGCCCGGAGCGCCCACCTCGTCCGGAGGGGCGGATTGCCAGCCTTCCGGCAGGCTGAACTCGATCGGCACCGGCAGGGTCGTGGGCATTTCAGGCCCTCCTTCCACAGGGGGAGTACATCAGTCGATCAGTCGAACCAGCTGGTGACTTCGTCCTTGACGGAGCCGGCCGTGTCGCCCACCCAGTCGGCCGCGTCGCCCGCGGCGTCCTTGACCTTGCCCGGGTCGACCGTGAACTCGCCGCCCACGGCGCCGCCGAGCCCGAGGGCGAGGCCCGCCTTGCCGCCGAAGTGGTACTTGCCGTCCTCCCCCTTGCCGAAGTCCCATTTGAATTCTGCGCCCGCGCCGTACCAGCCCTCGGCCGTGGCGCCGGCGCCGAGCCCGGCGACCTCCCCGCCCGCGGCGACGCTGGCCTTCTCGCCGGCGAACGCCTTGAAGCCGCCGTTGAAGCCCTCCTTGCCCAGCGTGAGGCTGGCGGAGGCCTCGCCGCCCGCGAATCCCTCGAAGCGCCCGTAGCCGCCGACGACCCCGTAGTTGGCGTGCCCCTCCAGCATCGCCCGGATGCCCGCGGACGCCTCGACCTTGCCGGTGAGGCCCTTGTTGGTGAAGCCGTAGTTCGCGGTGGCCCTGGCTCCCAGGTACATGTCGTCGAGCCCGCCGAGCGTGAGCGCCCCGTTGTTGTACTCACCCTTGTACGTCATGTGGAAGAGGTCGGCGTAGAGCTTGATCGACCCCTCCTTGCCGTACTTGGTGCCGGTGAGCTTCATGCCGGCATCGGGTCCGGTGAAGCTGAAGCCGTCGTCCTCCTTGGGCTTGTCCCCGGATCCGTCGTCGAGCTTCTTGGGGGCCTTGTCCAGGTCGCCCTCGGCGTAGCGGTTGAACCCGGTGAGCGATTCGTCGTTGCCCTTGCCGAAGGCGTCCCGGTTGCTGTCGATGACGGCGGCGCTGAGGGCGGTCTTGACGTTCTGGTCGAGCTCGGCGACGGCCTTCACCCGGTCGTCGATGTGCTGCTGCCACTTGCCGACGGCTTCGCTGATCGTCTTCTGGCCGTCGGGGTCGTGGTGGTAGGCGCTGCGCTCGGAAGGCGTGAGCTTCGCGTAGTCGAACGCGACGCGTCCCTGCTCGGAGACGGTCATGCCGGCGGCTATCGCGTCGTCGCGCGCGCTCTCCAGCTTCTTCTTCAGATCGGTGAACTTTTCGTGCGCGTCGCGCAGCAGGCTCCCGATCGCCTTGGCCTGGGACTGCGCGGCGGTGTACTCGTAGCGGGTCGCCGCGAAGTTCGTATGGGCGGTCTGCTGGCTGACCCCGTTCCAGGTCTCCCCGCCGAGCGTGATCTTCTGCACGGAGTCGGCGTAGCGGGTCTCGACCTTCTTCAGCTCGCCCGCCATCTCCTCCCATTTGGCGGCGGCCGTCGTCAGCAGGCCCAGGTCCGTGGTTATGACTTCGTAGTAGGTCAGCACCGGATCCCCTCACAGCTTCCACAGCGTCTTCACGTTCAACTGCGCCGCAAGGAACCGGACATGGTGCGCCTCCCCGTTGGCCGGCTTTGATCATATGCATGGCAACTGTGAGCGGGCCAAGCACCGGGTGGGCCCTCACGTTTCCTGCGCATGGCGCGCCATGCGCACCCTGTGTCCCGGCGCGGACGGCGGTGATAGCGTGGCCCGCCGTTGTCAGGGAGGGGATTGAGCCATGGTGGCTGGACGTCGTATCAGGTTTACCGCCGTGCTCGTCGCCGTCGTCTTCGCGCTCACGGGCTTCTCGTCCGGCGGGCATGGCGGGAAGAGCAAGAGCAAGGGCAGCGGCAGCGGCGGCGGATGCTCCAGCTCCAAGAAGAAGAGCAGCTACAACAGCAACAACAACAGCAACGGTGGCGGGAAGTCGACGCCGTCGCCCACCAAGAGCGCCGGCCCGCCCGCACACGCCCAGGTCGTCTCCTGTGCCGGCCCCGGCAGCCCGAAGGCCGTCCTCAGGGTGACCTCCGACGTGGACAAGCAGCGCACCGTCGACGTCCCGCTCACCTTCGAGGGCGCGAACGGCGTCGTCGACCGGACCTCCGTCCGCGTCACGCTCAAGGCCCGCGAGACCCAGACCGTCACCGCCCCGATGGTCCACGACGACAAGGCCGCGGACGTGAAGACCTGCGCCGTCGGCCGGATCGACTAGCCGCCGGCGCGCCTGGCGTGGCCGACGCCGCCGACGCCGCTCAGCGCACCCGCGGCTCCGGGGCCGCCCGGCGCCCGGTGAACAGGTCCGCCTGCCGCTCCGGCGGGAGGTTCCCCAGCGAGATCAGCGCCGGGGCCTGGGCCAGCGCCTGCTGCAGCGCCGCCTGCTTCGCCGACCACAGGGCCCGTACGGTGCCCTGCACGGCCTCCGTCGGGTACCCGGCCAGGGTCTGCGCCGCCCGCAGCGCCGCCGGGAGCAGCTCCTCGGGCGCCGTCAGCTCCGAGACCAGGCCGATCTCGTACGCCCGCTGCGCGGAGAGCCGCTCCGCCGTCCCCATCAGGGACATCCGGGCGGCCTCCCCGAAGGGCATCCGCTGCGCCATGTACACGGCCTCGTACGCGCTGACCATCCCGTACGCCGTGTGCGGGTCGAAGTACGTCGCGGCCGAGGAGGAGACGATGAACTCCGACTCGCCCAGCAGGTAGAACGCCCCGCCGCACGCCATGCCGTTGACGGCGGCGACCACCGGCTTCCACAGGTCGTTCGCCTTCGGGCCGACGGACAGCAGCGGGTCGTCGACCGAGTACGGGGAGGCGGGCTGCGGTACGCAGACGCCGCGGTCGATGCCCGTGCAGAAGGCAGCCGGACCGGCCCCCGTCAGCACCACTGCGCGGACGTCCTGCGCATGCCGGAACTCCCGCCACACCTCGGCCAGTTCAGCGGCCGTCGCCAGGTCGATCGCGTTGTGCTTGCGCTCCCGGTCCAGGGTGACGACCGCGACCCCGCCCGCCTTGTCCCGCTCCACCCGTACCGTCATGGCTTCTCCAGTACCCAGCGCGGCACGGTCATCCCGCCGGTCTCGGTGAACACCACCTGGACCCGGGCGCCGATGCGCAGCCGGGCCGGGTCCACCGAGTTCAGGGGGGCGCCGGGGGAGGCGACCAGGTTCCCGGCGAGGCGGATGTGCGGGGCGTCGGCGAGCTCCACGAGGATCACGTTGTACGGGGCCTGCGCGGCGTACGCGGGGAGCAGCGGCGGGTGCGGCCGTACGTAGGACCAGATGCGGCCGCGGCCGCTCATCGCCAGCCACTCCGAGTCGAACGACTGGCAGTGCGGGCAGCAGGGTCTGGGCGGGAACCGGAGCCGGCCGCACGCGGTGCAGGCCTGGACGCGGAGTTCGCCCTGGGCGGCGTACTCCCAGAAGGGGGCGCCGTCCTCGTCGGGAACGGGCAGCAGCAGCTGGTCCGCCGTGGCGGTTGCCGGGGCAGGGGCAGGGTCCGTGGCCGGAGGTGTTGCCGGTGCCGGGGTCGTCGTCATGGTCGCTCGCTCCTCAGGCTCGCAGCAGGATCGCGGACGTCGGAACACCCTCGCCCGCGGTCACCAGGCAGGTCGCGGCGTCCGGCACCTGGGCGGTGGAGACGCCCCGCAGCTGCTTGACGCCCTCGTTGATCAGGTTGAAGCCGTGCACGTACGCCTCGGACAGTCCGCCGCCCCCGGTGTTGATCGGGAGCCGGCCGCCGATCTCCAGGGAGCCGCCCTCGGTGAACGCGGCGCCCTCGCCGCGCCCGCAGAAGCCGTAGCCCTCCAGGGAGAGCGGGATCAGCGGGGTGAAGGCGTCGTAGATCTGGGCCACGTCCACGTCCTGCGGCCCGAAGTCGGCCTGCTTCCACAGGTGCCGGGCGGCGGTCCAGGCGGGGCCGGACAGCGGGTCGTCGTTCCAGTAGTTGACCATGCCGTGGTGCTGGGCGGGCAGCCCCTGGGCGACGGAGTGGACGTACACGGGCTTCTGCCGGCAGTCGCGGGCGCGCTCGGCGGAAACGATCACGCAGGCCAGCGCCCCGTCGGTCTCCAGGCAGTTGTCGAAGAGGCAGAGCGGGTCGCTGATCATGCGGGCGGTCATGTACATCTCGCGGGTCAGCGGGCGTTCGTACATCATCGCGGCCGGGTTCTCGTTGGCCCGGTTGCGGCAGGCCATCGCGACGTTGAAGAGGTGGTCGCGGGTGGCGCCGTACTCGTGCATGTACCGGCGGGCCAGCATGCCGATCTCGTCGGCGGGCCGCAGCAGTCCGAAGGGGCGGGTCCACTGGCCGGGGGTGGGCAGCTGGACGGCGGTGTTCTTCCAGGGGCGCGGGCCGGAGCCGCGTTTGCGCGAGCGCCAGGCGACGCCGACGCTCGCCTGGCCGGTGGCGACGGCTGCCGCGAGGTGGCCGACGGTGGCGCAGGAACCGCCGCCGCCGTAGCCGATCTTGGAGAAGAAGGTGACGTCGCCGGCGCCGATGGCCTTGGCGACCTCCACTTCGTCGGTCTCCTCCATCGTGTAGGAGGAGAAGGCGTCGACCTCGGCCGGGGCGATCCCGGCGTCCGCGAGGGCGGCCAGGATCGCGCGGCAGGCCAGTTCCTTCTCGGACTCGGGGAGCCGTTTGGCAAAGGCGGTCTGGCCGATCCCGACTATCGCCGTAGCGTCCTTGAGTGTTGCCGCCATCGCCACCTCCGGGGCTGCACCAGTACTGACAGCCGCGAAGGCTACAGCTAATCTGACGGATAGTCAGCTACTGGGAGGGGTGTGCGATGAGCGAAGACGTGCGGGGGGATCTGCGCTGGGGCAGCATCGCGGGACTGGTGCGCGCGGCGGCCGGGCAGTACGCCGACCGCGAGGCCGTCGTCGACGGACGCGTCCGCATCAGCTACGCGCAGCTCGGCGAGCGCGTCGAGCGGGCCGCGGCCGCCGCCATCGCCGCCGGGGTCGAGCCGGGGGACCGGGTCGCCGTCTGGGCCCCCAACACCCTGGAGTGGATCGTCTCCGCGCTCGGCGCCGTCTCGGCGGGCGCCGTCCTCGTCCCCCTCAACACCCGTTTCAAAGGCTCGGAAGCCGCGTACGTCCTGCGGCGCAGCCGGGCCAGGCTCCTCTTCGTCACCGGCACCTTCCTCGGCACCTCGTACGTCGCCTCCCTGCGCAGGGCCGCCGCCGAAGGGGAGGGCGGCCGCGGCCCGCTGCCCGGACTGCCGCACCTCGAGCAGGTCGTCGTCCTCGCCGAGGACGCCCCCCAGTCCTTCCGCACCTGGAAGGACTTCCTGGCCGGCGGGGACGACATCAGCGCCGAGACCGTGCGCGAGCGAGCCGAGTCGATCCGCCCCGAGGCCCCCTCCGACATCATCTTCACCTCCGGCACCACCGGCAGTCCCAAGGGCGCCGTGATCACCCACGCCCAGTCCCTGCGCTGCTACGACGTCTGGAGCGAGCTCGCCGGCCTGCGCGAGGGCGACCGCTACCTGATCGTGAACCCCTTCTTCCACACCTTCGGCTACAAGGCCGGCATCATCGCCTGCCTGATGCGCGGGGCCACGATGGTCCCGCAGCCCGTCTTCAACGTGGACACCGTCCTCGCCAACATCGCCGCCGAGCGGATCTCCGTACTCCCCGGCCCGCCCACCCTCCACCAGTCGCTCCTCGACCACCCCCAGCGCGACCACCACGACCTGTCCGCCCTCCGCCTGGTCGTCACCGGCGCCGCCGTCGTCCCGCTCCAGCTCGTCGAGCGGCTGCGCGGAGAACTGCACATCTCCACCGTGCTCACCGCGTACGGGCTCTCCGAGGCCAGCGGCATCGTCACGATGTGCCGCCGCGGCGACCCGGCCGAGATCATCGCCTCGACCTCGGGACGGGCCATCCCGGACACCCAGGTGAAGATCGCCGACCAGCACGGGTACGCCCAGCTCGCCGGCACGGCGGGCGAGGTGTGGGTCCGCGGCCACCACGTCATGCAGGGCTACTTCGAGGACCCGGCCGAGACCGCCGCGGCCGTCACCCCCGACGGCTGGCTGCGCACCGGCGACGTCGGGGTCCTCGACACCGACGGCAACCTGCGCATCACCGACCGGATCAAGGACATGTTCATCGTCGGCGGGTTCAACGCCTACCCCGCCGAGATCGAGCAACTCCTCGGCCTGCACCCGGACATCGCGGACGTCGCCGTCGTCGGAGTCCCCGATCCGCGCCTGGGCGAGGTCGGCAAGGCCTACGCGGTACGCCGCCCCGGCTCCACCCTCACCGCCGACGACCTGATCGCCTGGTCCCGCCGGGAGATGGCCAACTACAAGGTCCCGCGCGAGGTCGAGTTCGTCACCGAACTCCCGCGCAACGCGAGCGGCAAGGTCCTGAAGCGGAAACTGCGCGCCCGCTGAGCCCCGCCGCCACCCGGACCCGCTTGATCAAGGGGTGAGCGTGCCCAGGTCGATGTCCGCGGGGAACGGGACCGCCACCTTGAGCCGGTCGCGATGGATCCCGGTCGGGACGTACGTCCGGGTGACCGTGTCCAGCTCGTAGACGTGGACGACGGGCTCGCCCTCCTCGTCCTCGACACCGACGCGCTCGGCCGCACCCTTGTGTACGGGTGCTCGGCGCGGCTGATCCGTCAGGCCGGCTTCCGGGCCAGGAGCAGCCGCCAGCGGGGTGTGCCGTCGTTGCGGCGGCCGAAGGGCTCCAGCGGCAGGGTCTCCACCGTGAAGCCGGCCGCCAGCAGGTCGGCGCGGACGCCGCCGAGCGGGAAGGTCCGGTAGTACATGACGAACGGCGGCCGCCACACGGCGTTGCGCAGCCGCATCGCGGCATCGAAGCCCGCCACCGCCCACCACACGGGCGAGACGGGCGGGATCGGCGCCCCGATCGGGAACGCGAACAGGCCGCCCGGGCGCAGGGCGGCGTGGACGCCGGAGAAGAGGGCGGGCCGCTCGGCCGGCAGGAAGTGCCCGAAGGCGCCGAAGCTGACGGCCAGGTCGTACGAGCCGGCCAGCTCGGGCGGCAGCGCCCGCGCGTCGGCCCGTACGAGGTCGATGCGCTCGTCGGGGTGCGCCCGCGCGGCCTCGGCCAGCATGCCCGCGCTCAGATCCACCCCGGTCACCCGGTCCCGGCACAGCCGCCGCAGCATCCCCAGCCCCGCGCCGGTCCCGCAGCACACGTCCAGCCCGTCCCCGAAGGAGCCTTCGTGCTGGGCGAGCGTCTCCTCGACCGCGTCGAGCATGCGGTCCGGGGTGCGGAAGGGGGTCTGGTCGAACTTGGGCGAGAGCAGGTCGTACCCGCGCTCGACGGACGAGAGGGCCTGCACGGCGAGCTCGCGGACGGTCGGTCCCTGGGAGGTGAACACAAGCCCAGCCTAGTGACACGGGCCCGGCCCGGTGGGGAACGCATGCGACGGCGGCCGCGGTGGCTCCCCCTCCGGGCCACCGCGACCGCCGTCCTTGTTGTGCTCCCCCGTTGGTTGTGCTCCCCCGTCGGTCCCCCCGTGACCTCCGTCGGGACCCCGTATCCCCCGTGGTCCCTCCGTTGGTCCCGGTCCCCCGTATCCCCCGTGGGACCGTCCCCCCCCCGTCCCCCGTATCCCCCGTGGGACGTCTTACGGACGCGGACCGGACGCGTGGTTGTCCATCGCCACGATGTCCTCGCCCGAAGTGTGGTTGTCCTGCGGCTTCGGCTTGATCTCGATGCCGGAGGCGTGATTGTCCATCGGCGTGATGTCGACGCCCGGTGCCAGGCTGTCGTCGAGCGGCTTGATCTCGATGCCGGACGCGTGATTGTCCATCGGCTTGATGTCGCCGTCGTTCGGCAGGATGTTCTCGTTCGTCGTCATCGGTTCTCCTGATGGATGGGTCGGGCCCGTTCGGCGATTCCCCCGCGGACCGCCGAACGGGTGGTCCTCCAGCCGACTCTCGCGCCCCCCGACGCGGTGAGTCGATGTACCTATCGTGGCGGTCGGCGATAAACGAACGATGAATGCCTCGTTCATCCGCCGATCGGTGCAGCTCAGGCCGCTATCTCGGAAGCCAACAGGGCTTGGACCTCGGCCAGTTCGGCCGACTTCAGCTGCTTGAAGACGACCTCGGCATCCCGCCAGCACACCCGCGCCCGGTCCCGCTGCCCCAGCCTGCGCAGCGCCTTGCCCAGCACCGTCAGCACGGTCGCCCGGCGCCACTCCCCGCCGATGCCGCGCAGCGCGATGGCCTGCTCGGCGTGCGCGGCGGCCAGCGTGGGCCGGTGCGCGGCCAGGTGGGCCACGGCGAGCCGGAAGTGCGTCACGCCCTCCCACAGCGGCTGCCGGTTGTCGTGGAACAGGGAGAGCGCCTCGGTGAGCTGCGTCTGCGCCTCACCGAGCCGCCCGGCCTGCGTGAGGGCGATGCCCAGCGCGTAGCGGCCGTTGGCCAGGCGCAGGGTCAGACCCATCCGGTCGTATATGGCGATGCCCTGCTCGGCGAGGTCGATGGCGCTGGTCAGCCGGCCCAGTTCGACATGGATCCGGGAGAGGTTGCACAGCGCGCTGGCCTCGCCGATGTGGTTGCCGTCGGCGCGGAAGTTCTCGATGGCCTCCAGCAGGTACCGCTCGCCGTCGGCGTGCCGGCCCTGGTAGAGGGCGATGATCCCGCGGTCGTTCGGCGCCCAGCAGCTGGGCAGCGGGTCGCCGGCCTCGCGGGCCAGGACCATCGCCTGCCGGGCCTCGTCGTCGGCCTCGTCGAACCGGCCCGCGACCAGGTGGACGTTGGTCAGCGTGGTCCGGGCCCGGCCCTCCGCGTGGGGATCCTTCGCGGCGTGCGCGGCGTCGCGCAGGGCCACGGCGGCGGACTCGTACTGCTTGGAGTTGGCCCCCGACTCGGCGAGGTCCTTGGCCGCCCACAGGAGGTCGACGGCCCGGCGCAGTACGTCCGCCTGCCCGGTCGTGCGTACGGAGGCCTGCCGGACGCAGGCCAGCAGCGGGTCCGCCTCGGCGTAGAGCCAGTCCAGGGCGGCGCGCGGCTCGGCGAAGCGCAGGCCGGGGTAGTGGGTGGCGGACAGGTGGGCGGGGAGCCGGTCGCCGGGGCGCTCCACCGCGTACACCGCCGAGGCGGTGGCGAGGTAGAAGTCCAGCAGCCGGTCCAGGGCGGCGTCCCGCCCGCTCGGCGGCTGCTCGTCACGGTCCGCGCAGGCGCGGGCGTAGAGGCGTACGAGGTCGTGGAAGCGGTAGCGGCCGGGCGCGGCCGATTCGAGGAGGGAGCAGTCCACTAAAGCCTCGAGGAGGTCCTCGGTGTCGTGCTCGGGCCGGTCGAGTACGGCGGCCGCCGCGGCCAGCGAGATGTCGGGCCCGTCGGCGAGGCCGAGGAGGCGGAACGCGCGCTGCTGGGCGGGCTCGAGCTGGCCGTAGCCGAGCTCGAAGGTGGCTTTGACGGCGAGGTCGCCGGCCTGGAGCTCGTCGAGGCGGCGGCGCCCGTCGGCGAGCTTCGCGGCGAGGACGGAGACCGTCCACGTGCGGCGGGCGGCCAGCCGGGAGGCGGCGATGCGGATGGCGAGCGGCAGGAACCCGCAGGCGCCGACCACGTCGAGGGCGGCCTGGCGCTCGGCGCCGACCCGCTCCGCGCCCACGATCCGGGTGAACAGCTGGAGGGCCTCCTCGGGGCTCATCACGTCGAGGTCGACGAGATGGGCCCCGGCGAGGCCCGCCATGCGGACCCGGCTGGTGACGAGGGCGGCGCAGCCCGCGGTGCCCGGCAGCAGCGGGCGGACCTGCGCGGCGTCGCGGGCGTTGTCGAGCAGGACCAGGACGCGGCGGCCGTCGAGCGTGGAGCGGTACAGCGCGGCCCGCTCGGCGGCGGTGTCCGGGATGGCCGTGTCGGGGGTGCCGAGCGCGCGCAGGAACGAGCCGAGGACGGCGACGGGCTCGGCGGGCCGCGGCTCGGTGCCCTGGAGGTCGACGTAGAGCTGGCCGTCGGGGAAGTGCGGGCGGGCGGCGTGCGCGACGTGCACGGCGAGGGTGGTCTTGCCGACGCCGCCGATCCCGGCGAGCGCGGAGACGGCCATGACCTGGCCCCCGACGCCGGACAGGATCTCGCCGAGCTCGTTGACGAAGGTGGCGCGGCCGGTGAAGTCGGCGACGGTGGCGGGCAATTGGGCGGGCCTCACGTGTGCGGGCGCGGCGGCCGGGGCCGGGTCTTCGGCGCGGGCGAGTTCGGCGTCCGCGCGCAGGATGCGCTGCTGGAGCGCGGAGAGTTCCGGCCGGGGGTCGACGCCGAGTTCGTCGGCGAGGAGCCGCCGGGTGTCGGCGTACACGGCGAGGGCCTCGGCCTGCCGGCCGCTGCGGTACAGGGCGAGCATGAGGAGCTCGCGCAGCCGTTCCTGCAGCGGGTGCGCGGCGGTGAGGGCGGTCAGTTCGGAGACGGCCTCGGCGTGGTGGCCGAGCTCCAGGTCGAGGTCGAGACGGGTCTCCAGCAGCTGGAGGTGCCACTCGGCGAGCCGGGTGCGCTCGGTCTCGGCGTGCGGTCCGGGGACGCCGGCGAGCGGTTCGCCGTCCCACAGGTCGAGGGCGCGGGCGAGCAGCGTACGGGCGAGGGTGCGGTCGCCGGCGGTGCGGGCCTGGTCGGCGTCGGCGGCGAGGCTGCGGGCGATGCCGAGGTCGAGGGTGCCGGTGGGGGTGCGGATGGCGTAGCCGCCGGACTCGCTGACGAGCATGCCTGGCGCGAGGACCTTGCGCAGGCGGGAGGCGTACGTACGGATGGTGGCGAGGGCCTGCTGCGGCGGGTCCTCGCCCCAGATGGCGTCGATCAGTTCGGGCGCGGTGGCGGTACGGCCGCCGCGCAGCAGGAGCGCGGCGAGCAGGGCCCGCTGCTGGGGGGTGCCGGAGGGCAGCGCCTCGCTGCCGCGCCAGGCGCGGATGGGCCCGAGGACGGCGAAGCGGGTGCCGGTGCGGGCGGAAGCGGGGTACGCGTCGGCGGCGCCGGTCACGTCCGGCCCGGCGGCGGCGGCGGGGGCTTGGGCGGAGACCTGGGCGGGGGTGGCCGCGGTGGCTGCGGAGTCCGGGGTGGCCGCGGTGTCCGTGGCGTCGGCCGCGGCATCCGGCGTGCCGGCCGAAGCGGTGGCCGGAGTACCGGCATCGGCGCCGCCCGCGGTGTCCGGCGGGTCGGCGGGGCTGCCGGGCCGGACCCCCGCCGTGGCGTCCGGCGCGGCAGCGGGGTGGCGCCGGGCTGCCTCGGGGTGGTTCCGCTGGTGCGGGATGGCCGGTATGCCGTCCATCTGTCGTCCCCCCTGCCTTCCGTCGGTGTAAGGGCCAGTCTGCCCTGTGTTGCGCTTACCCGTCAGCCCGTGTCGGACCGATCACTTCCCAATCGCCGTCCAACTAGCTGACGGTTCGTCAGATTGACGCTACCGTGGGAACCATGGAGACCTTCCCGAAGATCATCTCGGTGGACGACCACACGGTTGAGCCTCCCCACGTCTGGCGGGACCGGCTCCCGTCCAAGTACCAGGACACCGGCCCCCGGATCGTCCGCGCTCCCTTGAAGGAAATGACCTTCCTTGGCGGCAAGTTCGCCCCCGTGATGGGCGCCAAGGGAGACGACGGTCCGATCGGCGACTGGTGGGTCTACGAAGACCTGCACCGCCCCCTCACCCGGCTCGACACCGCCGTCGGCTACGACCGCGACGAGATCAAGCTGGAGGTGATCACGTACGAGCAGATGCGCCCGGGGTCCTTCTCGGTTCCCGAGCGCCTCGCGGACATGGACGTCAACCACGTCCAGTCGGCGCTCTGCTTCCCGACCTTCCCGCGCTTCTGCGGCCAGACCTTCACCGAGGCCAAGGACCGCGAGCTCGGGCTGCTCGGCGTACGGGCGTACAACGACTGGATGGTGGAGGAGTGGTGCGGCCCCGAGGCGCGGGGCCGGCTCATCCCGCTGACCCTCATCCCGCTGTGGGACGCCCGGCTGGCCGCCGCCGAGGTCCGCCGCAACGCGGCGCGCGGCGTGCGCGCGGTCGCCTTCTCCGAGATACCCCCGCACCTGGGGCTGCCCTCGGTCCACACCGACGAATGGGACCCCTTCCTCGAGGCGTGCAACGAGACCGGCACGGTCATCGCCATGCACATCGGCTCCTCGTCGCGCATGCCGTCCACCTCGGCGGACGCCCCGCCGGCGGTCGGCTCCACCATCACCTTCGCCAACTGCTGCTTCTCGATGGTCGACTGGCTGATGAGCGGCAAGTTCGAACGCTTCCCGAACCTCAAGATCATGTACGCGGAGGGCCAGATCGGCTGGATCCCGTACATCCTGGAACGCGCGAACGTGGTCTGGGAGGAGAACCGCGCCTGGGGCGGCGTCGCGGACAAGGTGTTGCGCCCGCCGTCGGAGCTCTTCGCGGAGCACGTCTTCGGATGCTTCTTCGACGACCCCTTCGGGCTGAAGAACCTGGACTCGATCGGCGTGGCCAACGTCCTCTACGAGACGGACTACCCGCACTCGGACTCGACGTGGCCGAAGTCGCGGGAGGTGGGGGAAGCCCAGATGTCCCACCTCGCGCCGGACGTGGTGGATCGCATCGTGCGCGGCAACGCGATCGACCTCCTCGGCCTGACGCCGGAAGGCCTGTGGGCGGGCGCGTAGGCGGGAGCCCGGGGGTCCCCTTGCGGCGAAGGTGAAAATCAAGGCATGCTTCGCCGGAGCAAAGTGGGAGGGGCGGTGGCGGTGGACAAGCGGACCGTGGTGACCGGGGTGTTGTGCGCGGTGGCGGCGCTGGGCGCGTCCGCTGCCATGACGAAGGTGGTGCCGGCCTCGGAGGAGGGCGGGTCGGCCACGCACGTCAAGGCGGCGGCCCCGGCGAAGCCTTCACCGAGCCCGTCTTCACGATCGCAAGCGGCGAAGCAGCCGCAGCTGAACACCTCGGGCACGCCCCGGCCGGGCAGCGCCGCCGCCTTCACCGGGGCCCTGTTCGAAGGCGGCGTGCAGGGTGACCACTTCTGCACCGCCACCGTGGTGCACAGCCCGGGGAAGAACCTGATCGTCACCGCCGGGCACTGCCTGATCGCCGGGAAGACCGGCGACGGGGGAGCGGTCTTCGCACCCGCGTACGCGAACGGCGGAGCCCCGTACGGAGCCTGGACGATCGAGGAGGTCTTCGAGGACCCCCGCTGGGCCGAGGGTACGGACGACGACTACGACCTCGCCTTCGCCCGCCTCGCCCCGGACGCAGCCGGCCGCAACATCGAGGACGTCACGGGCGCGGCCACCCTGGACACCACGGGCCGCACGGGCGAGGAGATCACCGTCACCGGCTACCCGGCGGACCGCAAGGTCCCGCGCACGTGCACGGCATCGGCGATCCGCGAGACCGAGACGGAGCAGCGCTTCGACTGCGCGGACTTCCCGGGCGGCACGAGCGGCAGCGCCTGGCTCGCGAAGGACGGAAAGATCATCGGCATCCTCACGGGCGGCGACACGGACGACGTATCGACGAGCACGATCCTGGGCGAGTACGCGGCGACGCTGTACGCGAAGGCGGCCTCCGCGGCCCGTTGAGCCGCGCGCGGCTCAGGGGCGCTCGCCGAGCACGTCGAGATAATGCGCGTTGTACATGAAGCCCAGGACATTGCCGAACGGGTCGACCACCGAGGCGGTGACGAAGCCCGGACCGCGCTCAGTGGGCGGCTCGTACTGCTTCGCGCCCATGGACAGCAGCTTCTCGAGGGTCGCGTCGACGTCGTCGACGTGCCAATACACGACGGCCCCGCCCGGCTCCGCGGGCGCGCCGGCGGGAGCGTAGCGGCGGTCGATCAGCCCGAGCTCGTGCTGGTAGTCACCGAGCCGGAACTCGG
Source organism: Streptomyces sp. NBC_00354 (assembly GCF_036106915.1). NCBI lineage: Bacteria > Bacillati > Actinomycetota > Actinomycetes > Kitasatosporales > Streptomycetaceae > Streptomyces > Streptomyces sp. NBC_00354. The sequence continues at coordinate 4,913,991 of NZ_CP107983.1, forward strand.
CGTACCCCGGCCGCTCGAAGTAGGGGCCGGTGCCGAGGAGTTCGGTGTACCAGGCCTTGGCAGCGTCCAGATCGGCGGCCCAGAAACTGACGGTGGTCAGACCTCGCAGCATGGACGCTCCCCAGCTCGTTGTCGATGGCAGTTGCCAGGACTCTAGACACCAAGTAGGACGGTTCCTGTCCTCGTTGGCGGGGTGTCGCGCGGCTTTTCCGGTGTCAGACCACCAGCCCGAGGTGGACCGGCTCGGCCGGCGCGCCGGCCAGCAGGTCCGCGAGCCGCGGCGGCCACAGCGGCTCCCCGAGCGAGGCCAGGGCCTGCTGCGACAGCCAGCGCCAGTGCGCGTCGGGCGACTCGGGGACGGGATCACGGCGCGGGCCGGTGGTGACGTAGATGTGCTCGTGCTGGCGTACGGGGATCCCCTCGTGGGTGAAGTCGTGCTCCCAGGTGCACAGCAGCCGCTGCGGCTCGAGGTCGGTCCACCCGGTCTCCTCCCGCAGCTCCCGCCGCACGCACTCCTCCGGGGTCTCCCCGGGATCGATCCCCCCGCCGGGCGGCAGCCAGTGGATCCCGACCTCGATGTTGTTCTCACGGAAGAGGAACACCGAACCGGTCGGGGAGAGGATGACAATGCGGGCTGCCTGCCTGGGAGTTCTCATCAGATCAGCGTACGACGGGGAGGGGGCGGGGCGACGGGGTTTGAACTGCTTGTACTCGGGGTCGGTGGAGTGTCCTGGGGACCCCGGAGTCCCGGCCCGCCTCTCCGACGCGGAGTCCAAGACCCGCCCCGGAGGTCCCAACCGGCCCTTTCCTTCGCCGCCGAGTGCCCCCCGCCCCTCACCCCCGCAGTGCGAACGACGCCCGGTCCCGCCATGCCACGCCGTCGTGGACCATGAGGTCGACCGACGAGATGCGGGTCGTGAGGGGGAGTGAGCGGGCCAGGTCGGCTTCGATCTCGTCCAGTACGTCTGCCTCCTGTCGCTGCGCGACCGTCAGATGCGGGATGACGTCCGCGAACCGGCCCCCGTACGGCTGGGCCTGCGGCCAGCGGTCGGTGATTGCGCGGGTGAGCAGCCGCAGCTGCGTGTCCGGCTCGGGGGCCAGGTACAGCACCTCCGGGAAGCGGCGGCTCTCGGCGAACCGGACGTCGAAGGCCCGGTGGCTGCCCAGGGTCTCGGCGAGCGCCGCCTGGACGGTGGCGTCGATCAGGTGCTCATCGAGGAACGGGAAGAGCACCGTCACATGCGCCGGGACCCCGGCGATGGCCGAGGGGTCCAGCCGTTCGCGCCATGCGCGAACGGCTGGTTCGGCCTCGGGGATCTTCACGAGTAGGCCCGTCCGGCCCGCCTCGAACCGGCCTGCGTCGGAAGTGGTGTCGCTGGAGTCGGGTGCCATGACTGGATGGTGCCACCCGACCCCCGACCCCGCCCCCCTCACCCCGCCTGCAGTGCCAGCGTCGGGGACAGGCGGGCTGCGCGGACTGCCGGGTAGAGGCCTGCCAGGGTGCCTATGGCCAGGGTTGAGGCGAAGCCGCCCGTCACCGCCCAGAGGGGGACCACCCAGGGGAGGTCGCCCGCGCGGGCGTAGGCCGCCGTGGCCGCCGCGCCGAGGGCGATGCCCGCCAGGCCGCCGAGGCCCGACAGGAGCAGGGACTCCGTGACGAACTGGATGCACACCTGGCCCTTGGTCGCGCCCAGCGAGCGGCGCAGGCCGATCTCGTGGCGGCGTTCCAGGACCGAAATGATCATGGTGTTCGCGACGCCGACCCCGCCCACCAGCAGGGCGATCCCGCCCAGGCCCAGCAGGAGCGTGCTGAACGCGCCTTCCGTGGCCGCCTTCGCCTGAAGCGCCGCCGACGGGTCCGTCACGGAGACCGTGCTCGGCGACTGCGGGTTGGCCGTCGGGGCGATCAGGCCGCGGACCGCCGCGACGCGGTCGTCCGCCGAGCGCTCGTACACCGCCGTCGGGTGGCCGTCGAAGCCGAGCAACTGCTCCGCCGCCTCCCAGCCGATCAGCGCCGAGCGCTCGATCTCCGGGGCCAGCGGGATCGGGTCCAGGATGCCGATGACCGTGAAGTACCGGCCGCCGATGAACACCTGCTGCCCCGGCTCGGTGATGCCCAGCCGCTCCGCCGAGACGTTTCCGAGCACCACCGACGGATAGCGTCCGGTGGCCCCGTTCAGCCACGTCCCCTTCTGCATCCGGGCGCGCAGCACCTCCAGCAGGTCGTCCTTCGCCGCCTTGAGACCGATCCCGCCCGTCTCCTCCTTCGGGATGTTCTCCGAGCGACGTACGGACTGCGCGACGTCGCCGGTCGTACCCACCGATTCGACCCCCTCGATCCGGGAGATCATGTCCGGGGCCTCCTTCGGCAGCTTCGTGTCCTGCCCCGAGAACATCGACTGGCCCGGCGTCGCCACCAGCATGTTCGTGCCCAGCTTGTCGAGCTCCCGCAGGAGCTTGGCCTGGCTGGACGAGGACACCCCGACCACCGCGATCATCGTCGCGATGCCGATCGCGATCCCCAGCGCGGACAGGAACACCCGCATCGGGCGCGAGCGCAGCCCCGCCGAGCCGACGTGCAGGACGTCCCGGGGGCCGAGGCGGGACGGGGTCAGCTTTCGCGAGGCCCTCACTGCTCCCTCGCCCCCGCCGTGTTCCATACGTCGGCCACGATCTCCCCGTCCCGTATCCGCACCTGCCGCGGCAGGCTCGCCGCGATCTCCTGGTCGTGGGTGATCACGGCGATCGTGGCCCCGTCCCCGTTCAGCTCGTGCAGCAGCTCCATCACCGACTGCCCCGACGCCGAGTCCAGTGCACCCGTCGGCTCGTCCGCCAGCAGCAGGTCCGGTTCGCCGGCCACCGCCCGGGCGATCGCCACGCGCTGCTTCTGCCCGCCCGACAGCTCGTGCGGCCGGTGCTCCATCCGGTCGCCGAGGCCGACCCGCTCCAGCGCCCGCGCCGCCCGGCGGCCGCGCTCGGCGCGCGGGAGGCCGGAGTACAGCAGCCCCTCGGCGACGTTCGCCTGCGCGCCGATGCCCGGTACGAGGTGGAAGGACTGGAAGACGAAGCCGACATGGCGTGAGCGCAGCGCCGACAGGGCGCGGTCGGAGAGGGTCGCGATGTCGTGCCCGGCGATGGCGACCGCGCCGGCGCTCGGGCGGTCGAGGGTGCCGACGATGTGCAGCAGGGTGGACTTCCCGGAGCCGGACGGGCCGACGATGGCGAGGAGTTCGCCGTTCAGGACGGTGAGGTCCACCCCGCGCAGGGCCTTGACCCCGCCGGGGTACTCCTTGGTGACGCCCGCCAGCTCCACGACGGCGCGTGCGTGCCGGTTCTCTGCAGTGGCCACTGTCGTCGTCACTGCTTCGGGATCCCCACCTGCATGCCCTCCTTGAGGGCGTCCCCCTTGACCTCGACGCGGCCCTGCCCGAACATGCCGAGTTCGACCGGGACGTCACGGACCGCGCCGTTCTCGACGACCTGTACGCCGAAGCCGCCGCCGGACAGCGCGAGGAGTGCGTTGACCGGTACGGAGAGCACGCCCTTGCGGGTCTCGCCGGTCAGCCGGATCGACACCGGGGACCGGTCCGGGCCCTTGATCTCGGATGCGTTGTCGAGGGAGACGTTCACCTCGACCTTCGGCTTCCCGCCACCGCCACCGCCCCCACCGCCACCGCCGCCTCCGGACCCGCCCCCGCCGCCGTTCGGGTCGTCCGGGTTGGCCGTACTGCCCACCGAGTCGATCTTCCCGGTCGCCGTGCCGCCGCCCGGCAGGTTCACGGTCACCTTGTCGCCGGTCTTCGTCGCGCCCGCCTTGGCCACGTCCAACTGGAACCGGACCATCCGTTCGGTTCCGGTCAGGGTCAGCACCGGCTTGCCCGGCGCCGGCTCGTCGCCGACCGCCGTGTCGTTCTTCTGCACCCGCTGCGGACCTGCCGCGAAGGCGATCTCGTCCTTGCCGACCTCGCCCGTCTCCGCCGCCTTGTGCGCCTTCTGCCAGCGTTTGACCGCCGTCGCCGTGCCCGCCGTGAAGGTGCCGTCCTCCGGGTCGAGGCCGGTCCCGTACCCGAGGGCCTGGAGGTTCCGCTTGAGCTGTTTGACGTCCTCGCCCTTGTCCCCGGTCTTCATCGGCCGGTACACGGGCGTGCTCCCGTACATGAGCCGCACCGGCTTGCCGTTGACCTCGTACAGCTTCCCGTCCCGCTCGATCGCCGTGCCGGCGCCCGCGACCCAGGTCAGCACCCCGGGGCCGCCCGCGGCGAGCTTGCGCTCCTGCGCGTAGCCGAGGGTGCCCTCGACCGTGAGCCCGGAGCTGAGGTCCCCGCGCGTGACCGGAGCCGTCTGCTGCGGCAGCCCGTCCGCGCGCCGGTCCTTCGAACCGTCGGAGTCCCCCCGCGGCTGGGCCGTCACCGCGTACCCGCCGCCCGAGACGGCGAGTACGACGGCCAGCGAGCCCAGCAGCCACTTGCCGCGCCGCCTCACGCGGCTTCGCACTTCTTCTGGGCGTCCTGGAAGGCCTGCTCCTGGCCCTCGGGGATCTTGGTCGCGCTCATCGCGTTCCCGTTGAAGGTCGGGTCCGGGATGTTGACGCCGTTGTCCCGCATGCACTTGGCCCACTTCAGGGCCTTGTCCTTGTCCTCCTGCGACATCTGGCCGGTCCCCGGGGCCTGCATCCCGCACGCCTCGAAGGCCTTCTTCAGCGCCTCCGGGTCCTCGCTGCCCGAGCCGAGCGTCATGCCGCGCGGGTCCTGGCCGGGCTCCGGGTCGGGTGCGTCCATGCCGTGCTCGCGCAGGCACTTGCGCGTCTTGAGCGCCTTGTCGGCGTCGGCGCCGCCGGTCGTTCCGGTACCGCCGCCGCCGGATGCGTTGTTCTTGGTGGAGTCGCCCTTCCTCCCGTCCTTGCCGTCCTTGCCGTCCTTGCCGTCCGAACCGACACCGCCCGTGCACGCGGTGACGAAGAGGGTCAGCCCGGTGAGGGCCGCGGCCGTGGTCATGGTCATGGATCGATTCATGCGGCCGACCCTGCACGAGAGGCGGGTTTCGCTTCCCTCTCCGATCTTGCTTATGACGAGGAAATGCGAGATTCCGGTAAAGAGGGCGGCATGCGAGTTCTGGTGGTGGAGGACGAGGAATTCCTCCGGGAGATGATCGCCGACGGGCTGCGCCGCGACGCGCTCGCCGTCGACGAGGCGGGCGACGGCCTCGAGGCCCTGCGGCGCCTGCGCCTCGGCGAGTACGACGTCCTCGTCCTCGACCGCGACCTGCCCGGCCTGCACGGCGACGAGGTCTGCCGGCAGGTGGTGCGCGAGCGGCTGCTGACCCGCGTCCTGATGCTGACCGCCTCCGGGACCGTACGGGACCGGGTCGAGGGGCTCGGCCTCGGCGCCGACGACTACCTCACCAAGCCCTTCGCCTACGACGAGCTCCTCGCCCGCGTCCTGGCGCTGGGCCGGCGGGCCCGGCCGGCCCTGCCGCCGGTGCTGGAGCGGTGCGGGATCGCCGTCGACACGGCCCGGCGGAGCGCGACCCGCGACGGGCACCGGCTCGCGCTGTCGCGCAAGGAGTTCGCGGTGCTGGAGGCGCTGCTGCGGGCGGAGGGGGCCGTGCTCGGCAACGACGACCTGATCGAGCAGGTGTGGGAGGAGGACACCTCGTACAGCACGAATGCCGTACGGGTGACCCTCAGCAAGCTGCGGGCCAAGCTGGGCGAGCCGCCGCTGATCGAGACCGTGCCGGGCGCGGGCTACCGGATCACGGGTCCGGCGACGGGCGGGTCCGCCGATGCGAACGCCGATCCGCGATGAGAGCAGTGCTCCATTCCGAGCGCGCCCGTCTCACCGCGCTCTACGGCTCGCTGCTCGTCCTCGCCGGCGGCGGCCTGATCGCGCTGATCAACATCCTGCTGCGGGGCGGCCTCTACACCCGCATCAGCGGAGCCGTCACCACCGCCGTCCCCGGCACCGCGTTCGAACGCGCCGCCGTCGAAGGCCAACGGCTCCCCGCCGTCCCCGCCCAGCGGCTCCCGCCCGGCGCCGCCACGCCCACCCAGGAGCAGCTCCGGACGTGGGCCGCCACCCGCAACCTCTCCACCGCCGTCGAGTCCGCCACCCTCCACGAGCTGCTGATCGTCTCGCTCATCGCCCTCGTGGTGTTCGCCGTACCGTCGATCTGGCTGGCCTGGTGGATGGCGGGCCGCGTGCTGCGCCCCGTCGGCGTCATCACCGAGACGGCCCGCCGCCTTTCGGGGGAGAACCTGCACGAGCGGATCGGCCTCGAGGCCCCGCCCGGCGAGCTCAAGCGGCTGGCCGACACCTTCGACGGCATGCTCGACCGGATGGAGAGCCTGGTGGGCGCGCAGCGCCGGTTCGCCGCGAACGCCGCCCACGAGCTGCGCACCCCGCTCGCCGTCCAGCGGGCGGCCGCCGAGATCGGGCTGGCCGGGGACCCGCCGCCGGAGAAGGTGGCCCGGATCCGCTCCAAGCTGATCGGCGTCGCCGACTCCAGCGAGCACCTCATCGAGTCGCTGCTGCTGCTCGCGGTATCGGAGGAGGGGCTGGAGGCCACCGCCCCGGTGGACCTGGCGGCCCTGGCCGAGACCGAACTCACCGAGGCGGCCCAGGCCGGGGCGGAGCCCGCCCGGGGCGCCGCCCCGCCCGCCGGGCGGCCCGCCGTAGTGCGGGACCTTGCGCCGTTGACCGTGACCGGTGACCGGGCTCTGTTGGGCCATCTGGTGCGGAACCTGCTCGGCAACGCCGTACGCCACAACCGGCCGGGCGGCCGGATCGGCGTCGCGACCTCCGCCGACGGGGTGCTGACGGTGTCCAACACCGGCCCGGTGATCGACCCCGCCGACGTACCGCGGCTGCTGGAGCCGTTCCGGCGGCGGGCCGAGCGGCAGCACACCGCGGGCGAGGGCGTGGGCCTCGGGCTCTCCATCGTGGCCTCGATCGCGCGGGCGCACGGCGCGAAGCTGGTGGCGCGGGCCAATCCCGCTCCGGGCGGCGGACTGACCGTCAGGGTCCGCTTTCCGGTGGGACCCGCGCCGCTCCGGCCGCCGCTTCAGGAGTCCTGAATGTTCCCATGTGTACCGTCGGAGACATGAGCAAGCACCCCCGCGCCCGCTCCCGCAGTCCCCGCACGTCCCGCGCCGTCCGCTCGCCCCGACGGGTGGCCGTCGCCGCCGCCCTGGGCCTGTTGGCATTCGGGGCCGGATGGGCCTACACGGCCCAGGACGACGACTCCGGCGCCACGGCCCAGGCCCGGACCGGCGACCGCCCGGGGGAAGCGGCCGGTGCGGCCGGCGCCAACAAGCCCACCAACCCCACCAGCCCCGCAGGCGTACCCCGCGCCACCCGCGGCGTACGCGGCGCCCCCGGAGCGCCGGCAGCCTCCGGAGCCCCAGGCGCACCAGGCGCCACCGCAGCCCCGGACGACCCCGACCAAGGCCTGGCCGACGTCAGCGACGAGACCCGGGCCAGGATCCCGGCCACCGCCCGCCAGCTCCTCCTCGTCGCCGGCAAGGCGAGGGACTCCTCGGAGTCCACGGCGACCCTCTACACCCGGCCGGCGGCCGGCGCCGACTGGGTCCGGGCCACCGAGAGCTGGCCCGCGCACAACGGCGCCAGCGGCTGGAACTCCGGCGAACGCGAGGACGGGGACCTCACCACCCCCGTGGGCGTGTTCACCCTGAACGACGCCGGCGGTCTGCTGGAGAAGCCGCCGGGCACGAAGTTCCCGTACGACCGCAACCGGCTCTTCGTTCCCACCGGCCGGGGCGTGAACGGCGAGTCCCTCGCGGGTGCGTTCGAATACGTCATCGCGATCGACTACAACCGCCGGACGGGGGTATCCCCGCTGGACCTGTTCAAGCCGGAGGGCGAGGACAAAGGCGGCGGCATCTGGCTCCACGTCGACCACAACGGCCCCTCGCAGGGCTGCATCGGCATCTCGAAGAAGGCCATGAAGAAGCTCCTGACCACCCTGGACCCGGCGGCGAAGCCGGTCATCGTGATGGGGCCGGCCGGCTTCTGACCGGCCGGTGTCCGGCTGACGGGCTTCCGGCCGGCCGGCGTCAGACCGTCGCACCGGCCGGTTCCCGGGCGGCCGGCGCGGCGACCGCCCGCCGCCCCCGCAGCAGCAGCCCGATGTACGCCAGGTCGAAGACGCTGCACATGATGCCGAGCCCGAGGATGAACGGCGAGTCCTCGACGACCCCGAAGAGCAGGGTCGGGGCGAGCGTCCCCAGCCATTTGGCGACGGCGATGACGAGGGACTGCCCGCGCGGCCCGCGCCGGTCGGCGTAGAGGGCGATGAACAGCCCGGACATCAGCAGGTTCTGCAGGAACGCCGAGTACCGGCTCGCGTCGTGCGTCCCGAAGTGGGCGAGGAGCAGCCACTGCACGGCGAAGCCGGCGCCGAACACCAGTGCGCTCCATGCCGCGAAGAGCGGCCGCGTCACGAACTCGGGCAGCTCGGCCCGCCCGAAGCGCAGGTACGTCCAGATGATCGCAATGTCGGCGACCGCCCACACGACATTGACGATCCCCTGCGCGGAGACCCCGCTCGTGAACCCGCCCGCAGCGTAGATCACCTCCCACGCGAAGTTCAGCGCGAGCGCGGCCACCGGCATCGCATATGTCCGGTCCCGCAGCCCGACCCGGATCGCCTCGACGTACACGACGGTCCACGCCACCCCGCTGACCAGCGTCAGAAAGAGATCCACGCAGGGCACCCTAGCCAACGCACCCCTCCCGGCACATCCCCCGGGCACCTGTCACCCGGCGCGTGACCGGGTCGAACCCCTTGCCTGACGGACCGTCAGCTACGACGATGGCCCCCGGCGCCGGCGGGACGCGAATCGGCAGCCGAAGACGTGGGCGACAGACGAAGCGGAGGCGGTGGCGGCATGGCGCGCGTGTTTGCGGAGGGCCGGCTGGTCTACGGGATGCAGCTCCCGATCCAGTCGCAGAGCACCATCTACGCCGAGCCCTGGGAGGCCTCGGCCACCGCCGTCGACCTGGCCGAGGTGGCGCGGGCCGCCGACCGGGCCGGCTTCGGGTACGTCGCCACCTGCGACCACGTCGCCATCCCGCGCCGGCTCGCCGGACCCATGAGCACCGTCTGGTACGACCCCGTGGCCACCCTCGCCTTCCTCGCCGGGATCACCGAGCGCGTACGGCTGCTGAGCCACGTCGCGATCCTGGGCCTGCGCCACCCGCTGCTCAGCGCCAAGCAGTACGCCACCCTCGACCACCTCTCGGGCGGCCGGCTGATCCTCGGCGTCGGCGCGGGCCACGTGCAGGAGGAGTTCGAGGTCCTCGGCGCCGACTTCGCCCGCCGCGGCGCAGTCCTCGACGAGACCCTGGACGCGCTGCGCGCCGCCCTCGGGCCCGAGGAGTACCCGGAGTTCGAGGGCGGGCTGTTCTCCTTCAAGGACCTCGGCCAGCTGCCCCGCCCCGCCCAGGCCCGCATCCCCGTCTGGGTGGGCGGCTCCTCGCCCGCCGCCGTGCGCCGGGCCGCCGTACGCGGCGACGGCTGGCTCCCGCAGGGCGACCCGCGCGACAAGCTGCCGGGCCAGATCGCCCGGATCAAGGAGCTCCGCGCCGCGGCCGGGGTCGCGGACCCCATCGAGTTCGGCGCGATCACCGAGGCGCTGTACGTCGGCGAGCCCGGCTGGGACACCGGCCGCCGGACCCTCACCGGCAAGGCGGAGGCGCTCGCCGAGTCCCTCCGCGCGTACCGGGCGCTCGGCGTGGACCAGATCCAGGTCCGCTTCCGCAGCCGCGACCGCGCCGAACTGACCGACCAGATCACCGCTTTCGGGGCCGAGGTCGGCCCGCTTCTCAACGACTAGGAGTACGGGCATGGGCAAGCTGGACGGGCGCGTCGTCGTCATCACCGGTGCGGCGCGCGGCCAGGGCGAGCAGGAGGCCCGCCTCTTCGCCGCCGAGGGCGCCAAGGTGCTCCTCGGTGACGTGCTGGACGATCAGGGCGCCGCCGTCGCCAAGGAGATAGGCGAGGACCGTGCCCGGTACGTACGGATGGACGTGAGCCGGGAGGAGGACTGGGCGGCCGCCGTGGCGGCAGCCAAGGAGGCCTTCGGCCCGATCGACGGCCTGGTCAACAATGCGGGCATCCTGCGCTTCAACGAGCTGGTCTCGACCCCGCTGGAGGAGTTCCAGCAGCTGGTCCAGGTCAACCAGGTCGGCGCCTTCCTCGGCATCAAGACGGTCGCCCCCGAGATCGAGGCGGCCGGCGGCGGCACCATAGTCAACACCTCCTCGTACACCGGCCTGACGGGCATGGCGTACGTCGGCTCGTACGCGGCGACCAAGGCGGCGATCGTCGGCCTGACCCGGGTGGCCGCGCTGGAGCTGGCCGCCAAGGGAATCCGGGTCAACGCGATGTGCCCGGGCGCCGTGGACACCCCGATGGCCAATCCCGGCCTGCTGGACCCGGCCAACATGGGAGACGAGGCCCGGGATGCGATGGCGGAGCTCTACCGGCGGGTCGTGCCGATGGGGCGGGTGGGCCGGCCCGACGAGATCGCCAAGCTGGCCCTGTTCCTGAGCAGCGAGGACTCCTCGTACATCACCGGCCAGCCCTTCGTGATCGACGGCGGCTGGATGGCGGGCGTCAGCATCCTCTAGATCTCCCGCCCACCTCATCTGATGGAGCGTCAGGTATTGACGCTCCCGCTTCCGCGGTGGAACAGTCGACTCATCAAATCTGACGACACGTCAGAAATCAAAGGACGGTGAACCCCCTTGGAATTCGGGCTCTTCGTGCAGGGATACGTGCCTGAGGCGCGGTCCAAGGTCGACCCCGAGGCAGAGCACAAGGCGCTGGTCGAGGAGACCGAGTACGTCATCCAGGCCGACAAGTCCGGCTTCAAGTACGCCTGGGCCTCCGAGCACCACTTCCTGGAGGAGTACTCGCACCTGTCGGCGAACGAGGTGTTCCTCGCCTACCTCGCCCACGCCACCGAGCGCATCCACCTCGGCTCCGGCATCTTCAACCCGCTCGCCCCCGTGAACCACCCGGTCAAGGTGGCCGAGAAGGTCACCATGCTCGACCACCTCTCCAAGGGGCGCTTCGAGTTCGGCACCGGCCGCGGCGCGGGCAGCCACGAGATCCTCGGATTCCTGCCCGGCATCACGGACATGAACGCCACCAAGGAGATCTGGGAAGAGACCATCTCCGAGTTCCCCAAGATGTTCCTCCAGGAGGAGTACGAGGGGTTCCAGGGCAAGCACTGGTCGCTGCCGCCGCGGAAGATCTTCCCCAAGCCGTACGGCAAGGCGCACCCGGCCATGTGGTACGCCGCCGGCTCCCCCTCCTCGTACGCGATGGCCGCGAAGAAGGGCCTCGGCGTCCTCGGGTTCAGCGTCCAGAAGGTCTCCGACATGGAGTGGGTGCTGGAGCAGTACAAGACGGCCATCCAGGAGGCCAAGGCCATCGGCGCGTTCGTCAACGACAACGTGATGGTCACCTCCACCGCGATATGCGCCGAGACGCACGACAAGGCGGTGGAGATCGCGGTCAACGCGAACATGAACCGCTTCCAGTCGCTGGTCTTCCGCTACCACGACACCTTCCCGCGGCCCGAGGCGATCCCGCAGTGGCCCGAGACGCTGCCCGAGTACAACGCGGAGATCATCGAGCTGCTGATCGCCGAGGAACTGCTGATCTGCGGAGACCCGTCCGAGGTGCTCGCGCAGTGCAAGCGCTGGGAGCAGGCGGGCGCCGACCAGCTGTCGTTCGGCCTGCCGACCGGCGTCTCGTACGAGGACACGATGACCACCGTCAAGCTCATCGGCGAGCACGTGATCCCGAAGATCGACACGGACCCGGTGCACCGCACCACCCGCTTCCGCCAGGCCGTCTGACCCGGCGGAGGAACGGGGGCGGCGTCTTCCCGGACCGCCGCCCCGCACCGGCCCCGGCCGGAGGTCATGCCGAGGCCGCGGCCGGCCCGGCGGCCCCCGGCCGGGGCGCGCGGGGGTCCGGGGCGGAGGCCAGGACGACGGCCAGCAACACGAACACCGGCAGAGGGGACGTCATGCTCGACCACCTGATCAAGGGTGCCACCGTCGTGGACGGCACCGGCGCCCCCGCCCGCGTCGCAGACGTCGGTCTGCGCGACGGGCGGATCGCCGTCATCGGCGAACCGGGCGCGGTCACGGAAGAGGCCCGGACCAGCGAGGACGCGCACGGGCTCGTGCTGTGCCCCGGGTTCGTCGACCCCCATACCCACTACGACGCCCAGCTGTTCTGGGACCCGTACGCGACCCCCTCCATGAACCACGGCGTCACCACCGTCGCCGGCGGCAACTGCGGGTTCACCCTCGCCCCGCTCAACCCGGCCCGCCCCGAGGACGCCGACTACACCCGCCGCATGATGAGCAAGGTCGAGGGCATGGCCCTCAAGGCCCTCGAGGAAGGCGTCGACTGGACCTGGTCCGGCTTCGGCGAGTACCTCGACGCCCTCGAAGGGCGGATCGCCGTCAACGCCGGCTTCATGGTCGGCCACTGCGCACTGCGCCGGCACGTCATGGGCGCGGACGCCGTCGGCGGCCGGCCCACCCCCGAGCAGATGCAGCAGATGCTCGACCTCTTCCACGACGCCATGAACGCCGGCGCCTGGGGCCTGTCCACCACCCAGTCCGCCACCCACTCGGACGGCGACGGCGCCCCCGTGGCCTCCCGCCACGCCGAGCCCGCCGAGCTCATCGCGCTGTCGAAGGCCGTCGCCGAACACGAGGGCACCCAGCTCGAGGCCATCGTCGCCGGCTGCCTCGACCAGTTCGCCGACGAGGAGATCGACCTCTTCGTCGAGATGAGCGCCGCCGCCGGCCGCCCGCTGAACTGGAACGTCCTCACCATCGACGCCGCCGTCCCCGAACGGGTGCCGCGCCAGCTCATACCGAGCGAGCGCGCCCGCAAGGCCGGCGGCCGCATCGTCGCGCTGACCATGCCGATCCTCACCCCCATGAACATGTCCCTCGGCACCTTCTGCGCGCTGAACCTGATCCCCGGCTGGGGCGAGATCCTCGGCCTGCCCGTGCCCGAGCGGATCGCGAAGCTGCGCGACGCCGACGTACGGGCGCAGATGCTGCGCCGCGCCGACAGCAAGGAGGCCGGGGTCTTCCGGCGCCTCGCCAACTTCGGCCGCTACGTCATCGGGGACACGTACAGCAAGGAGAACGAGGGCCTGTCCGGCCGGGTCGTGGGCGACATCGCCGCCGAGCGCGGCCAGGACGCCTTCCAGTGCCTGGTCGAGATCTGCGCCAACGACGACCTGCGTACGGTGCTCTGGCCCATGCCGACCGACAACGACCCGGCGAGCTGGGCGCTGCGCGCCGAGACCTGGCAGCACGAGGACGTCATGCTCGGCGGCTCCGACGCCGGCGCGCACCTGGACCGCATGTGCGGGGCCCCGTACACGACCCGCTTCCTCGGGGACTGCCTGCGCGGCCGCAAGCTGGTGCCGCTGGAGCAGGCGGTGAAGATGCTCACCGACGACCCGGCCCAGCTGTTCGGGCTGCGCGAGCGCGGCCGGATCGCCGAGGGGTTCCACGCGGACCTGGTGCTGTTCGACCCGGAGCGGATCGAAGCCGGTCCGGCGACGCTCGTGCACGACCTTCCCGGCGACAGCCCGCGGCTGGACGCCCGCGCGATCGGGATCGTGTCCGTACGCGTCAACGGAGTGGAGACCATCCGCGACGACGAGGTGACGGGGGCGATCCCCGGGATCGTGCTCCGCTCGGGCCGCGACACCAGGACGGTGAGCACCCGATGAGCGAGCCCGTACGGCAGAAGCTGTACATCGGCGGGGAGTGGGTGGAGCCCGCCGCCGGGTACTACGAGGTGGTCAACCCGGCGGACGAATCGGTGGTCGGGCTCGCGCCCGAGGCCTCGCGCGCCCAGGTCGGGGAGGCGGCGCGGGCGGCGGCGGAGGCCTTCGAGAGCTGGTCCCGTACGGCTCCCGAGGAGCGGGCGGCGGTCCTGGACCGGGCCGCGGACATCATGCAGCGCGAGTACGAGCCGTGGTCGGCCCTCGCCCGCGCCGAGACGGGCGCACCGACCGGCATCGCGCGCGGGATGCAGGTAGGGGTCGGGGTCGCGCGCTTCCGGCGGTACGCGAAGGGCGCCCTCGAACCGGTGGAGCGCGGGCTGCCGCCGCAGGTCACCGAGGCCGGGCCGATGGGGAGGGCGAGCATCCTGGGGGCGCTGGAGGTGCGCCAGCCGGTCGGCGTGGTCACCTGCATCACCTCGTACAACAACCCGTGGGCGAACCCGGCGGGCAAGGTGGCTCCGGCCCTGGCCATGGGCAACACGGTGGTGGTGAAGCCGGCCCCGCAGGATCCGCTGTCGGTGTTCAAGATGGCCGAGGCCCTGCACGAGGCGGGCGCCCCGGCCGGCGTGGTGAACGTGGTCTGCGGCGCCTCGGCCGAGGTCGGCGAGGCCGCGGTGGACTCCCCGTACGTGGACATGGTGTCGTTCACCGGCTCCACGGGCGTCGGGCAGCGCATCGCGGAGGTCTGCGGCCGCTCGATGAAGCGGCAGCTGATGGAGCTCGGCGGCAAGGGCGCGGCGGTCGTCTTCGAGGACGCCGACCTGGACGCGGCCGTGATGGGGATCGGCACCACCTTCTCCTTCTACTCCGGCCAGATCTGCACGGCTCCGACCCGGGTGATCGTGCACCGGTCGGTGTACGAGCAGCTGGTGGAGAAGCTGACCGGCTACCTGGCCTTCATGAAGGTCGGCGACCCGGCGGTGGCCGGCACCGTGGTGGGACCGGTGATCTCGGCGGCGCACCGGGACCGGGTGGAGTCGTACGTCGAGCTCGGTCGCAAGGAGGGTGCGCGGATCGCGTACGGCGGTGAGCGGCCGGTGGTCGGTGACGGCCGCGGCTTCTACGTGGCGCCGACGCTGCTGGTGGACTGCACGAACGACATGCGGGTGGTCAGGGAGGAGATCTTCGGCCCCGTGGTCGTGGTGGTCCCCTTCGACGGGGGCGAGGACGAGGCCGTGGCCCTGGCCAACGACAGCGACTTCGGCCTGCTGAGCTACGTGTGGTCCGGGGACGCGGCGCGGGCCTTCCGGGTGGCGCGCCGGCTGCGGGCGGGCGGGGTCGGTGTGAACACGATCGGCCGGAACATGGAGGCCCCGTTCGGCGGCTTCAAGCGCTCGGGCGTCGGCCGGGACGTGGGCTCGTACGCGCTGCACGCGTACAGCGAGATGCAGTCGATCGTCTGGGCGGGCTGAGCCGGACCGCCGGGAGCGGGAGCGGGAGCGGGAGCGGGGGCAGGGGGAGTGGGAGTGGGAGTGGGAGTGGGGGCGAGGACGGGCACGGGCACGGGGGCCCGGCCGCGCGCCCGCGCACGTCCCCCGGGCGCCTCACTCCCCGCGCCTCACTCCCCGCGCCTCACTCCTCCGAGAGGTAGTCCGTGAGGACGCAGCCCTTCACCAGGGCCGGCTCCTTGCGGTAGCCGCTCGGCGGGTTGAAGGCCGGGTGGCAGTTCAGTACGACCATCCCGCTCTTCGCGTTCAGCATGGCGGTCATCGTGTCCGTGCTCTGGGAGCCGACGGCGAAGTCCTGGCCGATGACGAAGCCCATGTTGACGTGCCGGTTCGGGTGTTTGGCGTACTCCTTGTCGACGTCGGCCTTGAATGCGGTCTGGAAGGCCTTCGGGT
This sequence comes from Streptomyces sp. NBC_00354, assembly GCF_036106915.1. NCBI lineage: Bacteria > Bacillati > Actinomycetota > Actinomycetes > Kitasatosporales > Streptomycetaceae > Streptomyces > Streptomyces sp. NBC_00354. Next base: position 4,929,690 of record NZ_CP107983.1, read on the forward strand.
CCTTGATGAGGAAGATCCCGGTGTCACCGCGGTCGTTGCACCATCCGCGCTCGGTCACGGAGTACGCCAACCCGTACTTGTCGTCCGGGCCCTCTCCCAGGTCGTAGCCCTCCTGGGCCTTCGAGACCTCGGTGCACTTGGTGTACCGGCCCACGATGCGGGTGGCCTCGGCCATGGAGCCCGCCTTGACCAGCCCCTTGATGCCGAGGCCGTTGCCCTTCTTGGGCGCTCCGCCGTTGCCGTTGCCGTCGCCGCCTGCGCCGATGCCGCCGACCGAGGCGATGTCCCCGGCGTAGGCGCCGTCGTCGCTCCCGCAGGCGGTGAGGGTGAGGAGTGCGGTGAGCGTGGTGGCGGTGGCGATGACCGTTCTGATGCGCATGCGCGGATGTCCCCCGTGTCGATGACCTTGATCGTCGGGACTCTAGAGCGATCGTCATGTTCGCGCCAAACGGGGCTCCGGAAAGTCACACGGGAAACTTTCGAAAGGGGCAAAAGGGACGCACCTGCGGTTTCCGCATATCGGAACACCACGTCCGCGTCCTGCGAACCGGGGGTGACATCCGACGCGGACCTTGCATTGCGGTTATATGAACGGCCCCCGCCTCGGGATTCAAAGGCGGTTCGGCGCGGCGAGATCCGGATCTAATCCTTCCGGACATGGAAATCGCAGCCTCTAACGTCCTTTGGCATGACACAGCTGGACGTTCGGCCCGGGGTCGGAGACACGGTAGGAGGCGTCGCCGGAGGCGGCGCTTCCGGCGATGCGGGCGCCGGAGCGGGCACCGATGCGAGCGGCGACGTACGCGGCAAGGGCCTCGGCAAGGGCTCCGTCGGCCTGGTGGGAAGTGCCGTCATCGGCATCTCCACCGTCGCCCCCGTCTACTGCCTGACCTCGACCCTCGGCTCCACCGCCGGCGAGGTCGGCGTCCAGATGCCGGCGGTCTTCCTGGCCGGCTTCCTGCCGATGCTGCTCGTCGCCTTCGCCTACCGCGAGCTCAACAAGGCCGTGCCGGACTGCGGCACCTCCTTCACCTGGACCGTCAAGGCCTTCGGCCCGCGGATCGGGTGGATGTGCGGCTGGGGCCTGGTGATCGCCACGATCATCGTGCTCTCCAACCTGGCCGGCGTCGCCACCTCCTACTTCTGGCTGCTGGCCGGCGAGATCACCGGCAATCCGTCGATCGCCGCCCTGGACGACAACAAGATCGTCCACATCGCCACCTGCCTGACCCTGATCGCCGCCGCGACCGCCATCAGCTACCGCGGGATGACCGCCACCAAGGGCGTCCAGTACACCCTGGTCGGCCTCCAGCTCGCGGTCCTCGCCATCTTCGTGGCGATGGCCTTCCAGAAGGCCTCGGCCGGCGCCGGCGCCGGCACCGGCGCCTTCGACACCGGCCTGGACTTCTCCTGGCAGTGGATGAACCCCTTCGCGGTCGAGTCCATGGGCGCCTTCACCGCCGGACTCTCCCTCTCGATCTTCATGTACTGGGGCTGGGACGCCTGCCTGGCCACCAACGAGGAGACCACCGGCTCCGCCAAGACCCCCGGCCGCGCCTCGCTCATCGCGATGGTCGTCCTGGTCGGCTCGTACCTGGCCACCGGCATCGCCGCCCAGATGGCCGTCGGCTCCGGCACCACCGGCCTCGGCCTCGGCAACCCGGAGACCTCCGGCAACGTCTTCGCCGCCCTCGCCGGCCCGGTCATGGGCCCGCTGCTCGGCATCCTGCTCTTCGTCGCGGTCCTCGCCTCGGCGACCGCCTCGCTCCAGACCACGTTCATCCCGGTCGCCCGCACGGTCCTGGCCATGTCCACGTACGAGGCCCTGCCGGCCTCCTACGCCAAGGTCCACCCGCGCTTCAAGACCCCGGGCCGCGCCACCGTCATGGCGGGCGTCGCGACCGGCGCCTTCTACACCGTGATGACCCTGGTCAGCGAGAACGTCCTGACCGACACGATCTTCGCGCTCGGCCTGATGATCTGCTTCTACTACTCGCTGACGGCCTTCGCCTGCGCCTGGTACTTCCGCGGCGAGCTGCGCCGCTCCGCGCGGGACCTGTTCTTCAAGGGCGTCTTCCCGGTCCTCGGCGGCCTCCTGCTGGCCGCCGTCTTCTTCAAGACGCTGATCGACATGTGGAACCCGTCGTACGGCTCCGGATCCACCGTCCTCGGCGTCGGCAGCGTCTTCGTCATCGGCGTCGGCCTGCTGGCCCTCGGCCTGGTGATCATGCTGGTCACGGAACGCCGCAGCCCGGCCTTCTTCCGCGGCGAGATCCTCACGAAGTCCACCCCGGCCCTGCTCGCCGAGGCCTGACCCCGCGCCCGAACCACTGCGCAACGTCCGCGGCCCCAGACCGGTCCCCCGATCCGGGGCCGCGGGCGTTGTGGAGCGTGGGCGCCGTGGAGCACGGACGCTGTGGAGCACGGACCGTCACCCCAAAGTGGGGGTGCCCGGTGACCGGGGCGCCGGCGGGTCGTTCTGCACGGTATGAACGCCATGAAGCGCAGCCTTGCCGCCCTGGTCCTCTCCGGTGGCGCCCTCGCCCTGACCCCCGTCGCCGCCCACGCCGACGGGCCCTCCCTCGAGGCGGCCGCCCCGCTCGCCCGCCGCGTCGGCGACATCGCCAACCACCCGGGCCAGGCCGTGCAGGACACGAAGACCGCCGTGGGCGTGACCGCCTCCGCCGCCGGGTCCGCCACCAAGGCCACCGACGCCTCGCTCTCCGGCGCGGGCACCGCCCTGCAGGGGCTCCCGAAGACCCCGGCGGTCCGCTGACCCCGCTAGGTGCCCGTACGGGTGACCAGCACCAGCGGGATCTCGCGGTCCGCCGCCGCCCGGTAGGCCGCGTACGAGGGCATCGCCGCCACCACCAACGGCCACAGGCGATCCGCCTCGGCCGGGGTGGCCCGGCGCGCGATCGCCGGGAACGTCTCGGTCCCGACCTGGAGCGTGACGGCCGGGTCGGCCGCCAGGTTCAGGTACCACGCGGGGTGCCGGTCGGCGCCCGCGTTCGACGCCGTCAGGACGTATGCGGCACCGTCCGCCTCCTTGTCCCCGCCCCCTTCCCCGTCCCGGACGTAGGCCAGCGCCGTGCGCCGCAGCAGCCCGGACCGCCGCCCCCGCGTGGTCAGCAGCAGGTCCGAGATCCCGGGCCGCGGCCGCCCGGCGGTCTCCTCGAAACGGCGGATGTGCTCGGCGACCCAGGGGTTCGGGCTGTCGGTGGCCGCGCCGACCGGGCGGGCCGGATCGACCGTCATGCCGCCGTCACCCCCGTGTGGGCGCGGTGGACCGTCGGGGCCCGGACCTCGTCCAGTACCGCCCGGGCGAAGTCGGCGTGCGTGATCCGGCCGGCGGCGTCGGCCGGGCCGAACGCGTAGCCACCGCCCGGCTCCCCGTCGGGAGCGAAGTCCCCGGCCGGGCTCAGCACCGCCCAGTCCAGCCCCGCCGGCGCCGCCGCCCGCAGGGCATCGGTCCCGGCGCCGTGGCCGACGTAGAACTCCCGCCACTCCTGCGGATACCCCGGTGTGTCCATCAGCGCAGCCCCCGACCGCGTGGCCAGTACGGAAGCCAGCCCGACGGACAGGAGCCGCCCGACCCCCGCCTCCCCGAGGCCCGCCGCCAGCGCCCGCGCCACCGCCGGGAAGAACACCCCCGGTGCCGCCTGCGCGTCGTACACCGCCACGACCGCCGCATCGTGCCCCGCCGCCAGCCGCGCCACATCGGCCGCCGAGGTGACGTCCCCGTCGCCGCGCCCCGCCTCCGTGACCTCGTACCCGCGCGCCCGCGCCTCGGCGACGACGGCCCGGCCGACCCGCCCGCTCGCCCCGAACACGATGACCTTGCTTCCGCTCTCGTTCCTCGTCATGGGGCGACCATAGAAAAGGGCCTGGTTACCGAACGGGTACCGGCCTAACGTGTGGATCATGCGCGAACCAGAGCTGGAACAGGAGCCGCTGGACCCGGAGATGTTCGACCCCGTCTGCCCCTCCCCGCTGGTCCCGTTCCGGATCGGCGACAAGTGGGCCTCGATGATCCTGCGTTGCCTCGAAGACGGGCCCCGCCGCTTCTCGGAGCTCAAGGCCCCGCTGCGCGGCATCACGTCCAAGTCCCTCACCCAGTCGCTGCGCTCCCTGGAGCGCGACGGGTTCGTCGTACGGGCCGAGCAGGCGCCGCCGGAGCGCCGTGTCGAGTACGCCCTCACCCCGCTCGGCCGCGGCCTCCTGGGCCCGCTGGACGCGGCGTGCGAGTGGACGCGCGAGCACTGGGACGAGCTCATCGACGCCCGGGAGGCGGGGCTCGCGGCCGGGCCGTGAACCAGGTCTTCGGGCGGTCCCTCAGCGGGAGTTGATCGTTGAACAGCCCATGATCCTCTGGTTGCTCAACACCTTCAGCACGTTCACCCTCGGCATCCTCCTCGTCGGCGGCTTCGTCGCCCTCGCCGTGGGTGGCAGCCTCGCCGCCCGCCGCCGCTTCCCGCACCTGGCAGGGGGCGAGCACAACGAGATGGTCGGCGTCGCCCTCGGCATGTTCGGCGCGATCTACGGCATCATCCTCGCCTTCGTCGTCGTCACGCTCTGGACCCAGCTGGAGAACACCCAGACAGTCGTCGCCACCGAGGCCACCGACCTCGCGCTGGTCGTACGCAGCGCCGAGGCCTTCCCGCCGGCCGAACGCGCACGCGTGGAGCGGGCGGTGGGCGACTACGTGCACGCCGTCGTCGACGTCCAGTGGCCGCTCATGCGCGTGGGCAAGCCGAGCTACGAGGCCACCTCCGAGCAGACGCACGGGATGTACCAGGCACTCCAGGCGTACGAGCCCACCGGCACCCGCAGCGAGACCTTCTACGGGGAGGCCGCCAGCCGCCTCAACGACGTCGCAGCCCAGCGCCGGGCCCGCGTCACGATGGCGGAAACGTCCCTGCCGGTGCTGCTCCAGGTGCTCGTGTACGGGGGCGCGCTGGTGATCCTCCCGCTCACGTTCCTGTTCGGTCTGCGCAGCCTGAAGATGCAGCTGCTGTTCGTCTCGGCGGTGGCGGCGCTGATCGGCTTCAGCCTGCTGCTGGTGATGGCGCTGGACCGCCCCTTCGCGGGGGAGCTCAGTGTCACCCCGGCCCCGTACAAGGAGGCGGCGCTGGCCCAGTTCTGGCCCGCCTCCTAGAGGGTCAGCCCCAGGTGCGGGAGCAGAGCACGAGGCGGTAGCCGTCGGGGTCGGCGACGGTGACCCCGTACTCGTCCCAGTACGGGTTGTGCGCGGCGACCCGGGTCCCGCCGTGCTTGACGAGCCGCTGGACGAGGGCCTCGTCGGGGGCCTCGCCGAGGTAGACGACGAACAGGTCGTCGACGGTGGGGGAGGGCGCGACGGGGTTCTCGGGGTCCCGGGTGAGCTCGAAGTGCCAGCCCCCGCCGGCGGGACCGACCATCAGCAGCTCGTGCTCCCCGGGCGCGATGTCGGTGCTCCGCCACAGGACGCCGAGCCCGAGCCCGTCGACGTAGAACCGCTCGGCGGCAGCGAGGTCGAGGGAGGGACGGGCGATACGGACGTGGGTGCCTGAAGTGATCATGGGGGGAGGGTACGGGGGGCGGGTGGGGGTGGGGGTGGGGGTGGCGGGGTCTGTGTGCTCGGCGTCGGAGGGGTCGGGCGGGGCCTCGGGGTCGGGGTCCGTGTACTCGGCGTCGGGAGAGCGTCCGGGGGCGTCCCGTCAGTCCACTGTCCTTCCGGTGCGGTCCGGGCCGTCAAGGGCGCTCCTCCTTCGTCGTCGCGTCGCTTCGCGATGGCCTTCGGCCACCCTTGACTGCCCGGCCCGCCCCGGAAAGACAACAGACTGTCGGGAAGCCCCCGAAGGATGGCCGGGGGGTTCAGGGTTCCGACCTGCCCAGATCGGAGATGCCGCCCGGCGGCCCCTGTCCATCCGGACCCAGCCCACCAGGAGCAGCGAGCCGGGTCGGTGACACGGCCGCGGGGAGGGGTATGCCTCCCTCAAGGGCCCATAGGCGCCCTTTCCGGACCCAGGCAGGGTCAACCCGCACCAGACAGCGATGAGATGACGATGCGGTGCCGGTTGGGCCGTGGACGCCCCAAATCGCTACGCGCTTCTCTCTGCTTGGCGTCCGGCGGCCGTCTGGGGCCGGACATAGGCCGCCCAGACGCCTCCCATGGGCGGGTTTTCGGGCGTCTGCACGCCATTTGGGGCGAAAGGCGGGGGCAACCTGTTTGCGGTGCCCGTCGCGTCAAGTGGTGATGGCATGGACCGTCGGGTGCGCGGGGCCAGGAACGTGAAGAAGGTGATCCATGGGCTACTTGCGGCCCGACCGCGATCGGCCGCTGTGGTTGCGGTGCTTCGCGACGAGTGGCCGCCTGCAACTTGAACGTGTTCAATCCCTGTGTCAGGGTGCGGCATGAGTTCTTGAGCCCATCGGTCGCGCACGCGGCCTGCGGAACCCGCTAGGGGTGGAGTGTGTTGCGTTCCTGTCGTACTGCGCTGATCTTGGTCGCCATGGCTCTCGCCCTGACGGCCTGCGGCAGGCTCACCGTCATGCCGCCGCCCGAGGGTGAACCGGTCGTTCTGAAGCCGGCTGAACTTGCGTCCACGTGGACCGATGCCGACGGCGGCACCCTCACGCTGAAGCAGGACGGGACGTTCATCGCCGATAAAGTCTGCGTCGCCGTCAGCTGGTACGACAGTTTGGCCTGGTCCGGAACAGGCACCTGGGAGCAAGGCTCCAACACGAAGCAAAGCTTCCTCGCTGTTACCTTCGACGACGCTCAGCCGGTGGGCTTCGACGCCGCTCACCCCACAACGGTTGAGCGGGAGCCCGCCTCTTACGCCGCCTTGAGGCGAGGCAAGGTCCTGAAGCTCTGGGTCGCCGTCGGTGATCCGGACAACGATTATCCGAACTGCGTCCTGACCAGCCCGGCGAGTTGACCCGGTTGCCGCGCGGCCGGGTGAGCTGCACATGGTCCGGCATCGCACATGAGTGGTCTTAACTCCCGCAGCTGACGGCCTGGAAAATAGGGTGCGGTCGGCTGAGCTGGGGTGATAGGTAAGCGATGTGACAGAGAGTCTTGAGTATTCCGCCCTGCTGCAACTGATCGACGAGCGGTCGGCCGCGTTCCGGAGTGCGGTTGCGGCCGCGCCCAGCCTTGACGCGCCGGTGCCGTCCTGCCCCGAGTGGACGTTGTTCGATCTGGTGCAGCACCTGGGTACGGGCCAGCGCTGGTGGGCCGCGATCGTCGCCGCGGGCCCGGCCGAGGCTCCGCCGGCCAAGGATGCGGCGGAGGTGCCGCGCGAGCTCGAGGCGCTGCTGGCCTGGCACGCCGAGTCGAACGAGCTGCTGCTGAGTGCGCTGCGCGAGGCTGGCCCGGAGCGCGAGTGCTGGGCGTGGTGGAGCGCCGGCGTGTCGCCGGCGAATGCCTGGGGCGTTGCCCGGCGCCGGGTGCACGAGGTGCTGGTGCACACCTACGACGCCCAGCTCGCCGCAGGCGCCGTGCAGCCGATGCCGGCGGACATCGCGATCGACGGCGTGGCCGAGTTTCTCGACACCTGCAACTCCACCCCGGCGGCCTGGCCGCACGAGGCCGCCACCATCCACTACCACGCCACCGAGGGCCGCTCCTGGCTCCTCGCGCTGGACGGCACCGGCGCCTGGCCCGCACCCCTCACGGACGACGCCGCGCCCGCCTCCGCTTCGGCCACGGGCACGGCCGAGCAGCTGCTCCTCTTCGTCTGGGGCCGCCTCACGCTGAGCGACCTGAAGACCGAGGGCGACCAGCAGGTGTTCGAGCAGCTGATCGCCTGGGAGCCCGAGGAGTAGCCAGTCAATACCGCCAGCGGACGGCCTCGATGACGTCCGCGTCGGTGAACATCGCGAACGGCTCCGCCTCCGCGCGGCGGACGGCCAGTACGGCCTCGTACAGCTCGGGCCCGAGCGCCTCCCGCAGCACTGCCGACTCAGCCAGGAGGGGGATATGGCTACGACCAGGCTTTCTGTTAGGTGCTCTTAGTCGGTCGGGTCCCCCTGCCGCGATGGAGGGGAACTGGGACAAGGCCATCGTGCACTCCCCGGGTTGGACTTAGCCGTTTTCCCGGAGCGTTGCACGATGGCCGCTGCAGGGCGCACCGACCCAGGCTCACCGCCTTGATCCCCTACAGCACGACAGGGGGACACGATCGCCAGAGGCGGGGTGAGGACGCCAAACACAGAGGAGCGCGTAGCGATTTGCTGCGCCTGCGGGCCCAGGCCTACCGGCATGGGCATCTGGTCGCTGTCTGGTGCGGGTTGACCCTGCCCTGGTCCGGAAAGGGTGCCTATGGGCCCTTGAGGGAGGTGTGCCCCTCCCACGGGCCCGTCGCTGGCCCGGCTTGGTGGTCCTGGTGGGCTGGGTGCTGATGAGCAGGGGACCAAGGCCGGGCATCTCTGATGGACCCGTGTGCCTATCTGTCCCCCATGCCGTTCCTTCGGGGGCTTCCCGGCAGTCTTATGGCATTCCGGGGCGGGTCGGTCGGTCAAGGGTGGCCGAAGGCCATCGCGTAGCGACGCGACGAAGGAGCGCCCTTGAGGGGCCGGCACGACACGGAAGGACAGTGGACTGGCGGGCAGCCCCCAGCACCTCTTCCGACGCCGTCGGGCCGGAGATCAGGCTCCGGTGATCCCGCCGAGGAAAGCCGTCCAGGTCGTCGGGTGCACGGCCAGTTCCGGGCTCGCCGTGAGCTTCGAGTCCCGGATGTGGACGGCGTCGGTGCATGCGGCGACCTCGACGCAGCTGTCGCCGTCACCACTGCTGTACGTCGACTTGTGCCAGGAGAGGGCGACCTGCACGCAGTCGTCGCCCTCGCTGCCCCTGTAGCTGCTCTTGAACCATCGCAACGGTGAGCTGTTCACAGGGATCCTCGCATTCGCATCAACAGGCCCGCACTATCGGCGGGGTTGAGGGCCTGGATGCGAAGTTTGGCATACCGCTGATGGAGCACGCTGATGGCTTTTGCGTCGGAGATGACGAAGCCCGTCTTCTGCCCTTCGCTATAGCCCAGCCACTCGTTGTCCTCGGTTTCCAGGAGCCGGAAGGGGCCATCAGTGCCCGCGTGAAGCGGCTGGATCGTCGGCATGATCTGGATGTCGACGTTGGGCAGTTTCGCGCACTCCAACAGGTGGTCGATCTGCTCCCGTGTGACCTCCGCTCCGCCGGTCTGCCGCTCGATCACCGCCTGGGCGCGCGCGTAGGCCTCCGTCTGTAACAGTCCTGGAATCGACCGGCGGGTACCGGGCATCCGCGAGCCACCGATCGGCGCTGAGCGCGGACCGGTCGGTCAGGCGGATCCCTCCGGGACGAAGAGGCTCACCCGGTAGGACGTCGGGTGGACGAGGCGGCCGCAGAACTGGTCGATCCGCAGGAGCTCGGGGTCGGTGACCTTGCCCTCGGCGATGAGGCGGCGGACGTACTCCTTCATCTCCGCCTGCTCCTGCGTCGAGAACAGCGGCTCCCAGCGGCCGGGTACGTCCTGCGCCCGGCGGCGGGCCCGCTCCCTGCTGCGTTTGCGTTTGCGCTGGCCCGGCATGTGGATCAGCCCCCTCTCGGAGGCCATGGTCCGGCCGCCCGTGCGCCTGCGTCGACCGATTTACAGGTACTGCGCGAAGTCGTCCAGGACCCGGAGGATCTCGGCCTCCTCGGCCGACGGGAGCTGGAGGACGACCTCCTCGATGCCCAGGTCCGCGTAGTGGGCGAGCTTGCCCGGGTTCGGGTGGACCGCGTACGGGACCACCTGGAGGTTCTTCGGGTCGCGGCCCGCGGTTTCCCAGATCTGGCGCAGCACCGGCAGGGACTCGGAGAGTCCGCCGCCGCCGATCGGGAGCCAGCCGTCGGCGTGGTCGGCGATGGCTGCGAAGAGCTTCGGGCCGGCCGCGCCGCCGATCAGGGTGCGGGGGCCGTGCAGGGGGTGGCCGGGGCCGAGCTCGCGCGGGGGCTGGACCGGCTTGGGGTGGGCGGCGCTGGCCTGGACGGAGGAGAACTCGCCGACGTACGCAGTGGGTTCCGGGGCCCACAGGGCGCGCATCAGGGCCATCCGGTCCCGGACCAGTTCGCGGCGGGTGCGCCACTCGACGCCGTGGTCGGCGGCCTCCTCGACGTTCCAGCCGTAGCCGACCCCGAGGGTGAAGCGGCCGCCGGAGAGGTGGTCCAGGGTGGCGATCCGCTTCGCGAGGTCGATCGGGTCGTGCTGGGCGACCAGGGTGATGCCGGTGCCGAGGGTGATGCGCTCGGTGACGGCGGCGGCCTGGGCCAGGGCGACGAAGGGGTCGAGGGTGCGCCCGTACATCTCGGGGAGCTCGCCGCCCATGGGCGCGGAGGTGTCGCGGCTGACCGGGATGTGGGTGTGCTCGGGGAGGTAGAGCCCGGCGAACCCGCGCTCCTCGAGGGAGCGGGCGAGGCGGACGGGGGAGACGGTGTGGTCGGTCAGGAAGATGGTCGTGGCGATCCGCATGGCTGAGGGCACCTCCGTGGCTCTTCTGGCTGTCCGGGTTTGCGGGTTGCCCCTGGCGTACGGGTGGTCCGTGGCGCCCGGGACCGGCGGAGGTCACGCTACGGCCTGCGGGTCGGATTGTTGAGGGGGCGTCAGCCGACGGGGTAGCGGGCCGGCCAGCCGGAGGCGGGGACCGCCGGTCCGTGCAGGGTGGGGCCCTGGGTCATCTCGAGGGCGAAGTCGTCGGCGATTTCCAGCAGGGTGGCGCGGCCTTCGAGGTCCGCGAGCCAGGCGCCCGGGAGGGCGGTCTCGCCGTGGAGTGCGCCGAGCAGCGCGCCGCAGAGGGCGCCGGCGGCGGTGGAGTCGCCGTCGTGGTTGACGGCGAGGCGCAGGCCGTGCGGGACGTCCTCGGCGACCAGCGCGCAGTAGACGGCGACGGCGAGGGCGTCCTCGGCGCCGAGGCCCCCACCCCCACCCCCGCCCTCGCCCGCGGCGACGGATGCGACGGCCTCCGGGGAGGGCGGCCCCTGCGGGACCGCCGCGACGGCGCGCTGGAGGGCGTCGGTGACGTTCTGGTGGCCCGGGCGGGCGCCGAGCAGGCCGAGGGCGCGCTGGATGGCCGCGTCGAGGGAGTCGCCGCGGGTGAGGCCGTGGACGATGACGGCGAAGGCCCCGGCGGAGAGGTATGCGGCGGGGTGGCCGTGGCTCTGCGCGGCGCACTCGGTGGCGAGTTGGAGGACCAGGGCCGGATCCCAGCCGACCAGCAGGCCGAAGGGTCCCGAACGGGTGGCGGCGGCCGCGTCGCGGGCGGTGGGGTTCTTCGGCTGGTCGAGGGTGCCGAGGACGTCGTCGGCGAAGCCGGTCATACAGGCGCGCCCGGGGCCGCGGCGGGCGTACAGCCACTCCTGCCGGGCAAGCCAGCCGTTGTCCTTGCGGCGCTCGTCGGGGCCCCAGTCGTGCTGGGTGACGGCCCAGCGCAGGTACGCGCGGTGGATGTCGGTGGGCGGGTGCCAGGCGCCGGTGTCCCGGCGTACGTGGGCCCGGATCAGCCCGTCGACGGTGAACAGGGTCAGCTGCGTGGCGGCGGTGACCGTGCCGCGGCGCCCGTACGCGGGGGCGGGCTCGGTCAGGCCCTGCGGGCCGTGCGCCTCGCGTACGGCGTCGAGGGGGAGGTCGGCCAGGGGGGCGCCGAAGGCGTCGCCGAGGGCGGAGCCGAGGAGGGTGCCGCGGACGCGGCTGCGGAAGTCCTGCTGCTCCGCGCGCCCCCAGAGCCCGACGGCCGCCCCGGACCGCCCGCCGGGCGTCGCGCCGGACCGCCCGCCGAGTGTCCCGGAGCGCCCGCCGAGCGTCGCGTCGGCCCGCGCCCCGGTGCCGGGCCCGGCCGGTGCCGTGTGCTCTTCGGCCGGCTTCTCGGTCGTCGTGTGGTCCATCGCGATCCCCCTGCACCGCCTCCGCATGCTCTGGCGCGCACTGTAATGGACACGTCCGATCGGATCCGGAGGGAGGCGGTCCAGCGGCCCGTATGTGCGAGCAGAAAGGCCGGAATGCGCGCAGGGACCTGCAGACATCTCGTTCACATCCGGTCCGAAAGGGTCGACAGAAGCGCAGGTAGCGCGCCTTGATCGACAAGTGGCACGTTTTGTCACTCGCCTTGGAGCCGGTCGGTTTCGGCCATGTCTCGTTCATGCAGAGTTCTTCGGCAGCCAACAGCCTCAAGGGCATGAAGAAGGCACTCCTCGCCGCGACCGTCGTCGCCTCCGCGCTCACCGCTTCCCTGGTCGCAGCCCCCGCCGCCACCGCCGCCCCGGCCGCCACCGGCTGGGACCTCCCCTGGAGCGGCCACCACCACAGCCGCACCGCCATACCCTTCACCGAGGCCACCGTCACCGCCGGCGCCGACGGTGCGTTCACCCTGAAGTGGAAGGCCCAGGGGATCAAGCGGGTCGAGATCAAGGCGAACGGCAAGGTCGTCGCCAAGGGCGGCGCCGAGGGTACCGCCGTGGTGTCGGGGCTGCCCGCCGCCGACCGCCAGTGGTTCGACTTCCAGCCCGACCGCGGCGAGGGTCTGCGCCTCGCCGACCGCCTGATCAAGCTGGAGGGGGCGGTCAACTTCCGCGACGCGGGCGGCTACCGCACCACCACCGGCCAGTGGGTCAAGATGGGCGAGGTCTACCGCTCCGACGCCCTCAGCAAGCTGACCGCGGCCGACCTGGCCAAGCTCCAGCGCCTGCGCGTGAAGACCGTCTTCGACCTCCGCATGGAGACCGAGCGCACCACGGACCCCGACAAGGTCCCGGTCGGCGCCAGGTACACCGTCGCCGACGTCTTCGCCGGCTCCGGCTCCTTCCAGGTCATGCCGAAGTCGCCGGACGAGGCCGTCAAGGCCATGGTCGACGCAGAGAAGTCGATGGTCGGCGGCGAGGGCGGCAAGAAGGCGTACAACCAGGTCTTCGAGGGCCTGGAGCGCGACCGCGACCGCGCCGTCCTCTTCCACTGCACCGCCGGCAAGGACCGCACCGGCTGGGCGAACGCCACCCTGCTGACCGCCCTCGGCGTGCCGAGCGACACCGTCATGGCCGACTACCTGGCCAGCAACGACTACCGCAAGGCCGCCAACGACGCGATCCTGTCGCACCTGCCGGCCCCGCAGGCCGCCGTGTACAAGCCGATGCTCGACGTGCGCCCCGAGTACCTGAACTCCGGCTACGACGAGGTCAAGGCGGAGTACGGCACCTTCGACCGCTACCTGAAGGACGGGCTCGGCATCGACGCCCGCGAGCTGAAGCAGCTCAAGAAGGACCTCCTCGTCGGCTGACCCCGCCGCGACGAGGGCCCGGCCGGGATCGCTCCCGGCCGGGCCGTTCCCGTACCCCTAGTCCAGTACGGGCAGCAGCTCCGGCAGGTGCCCGTCCGAGGCGCGCGCCGCCTGCTGCCGTTCCTGCGGCACCTCCCCGTACAGCGTCGTACGGGCCTTCGCGGGCCGCCCGGCGGCCTCCGCGACGGCGATCAGGTCCCGTACCGACTTGTACGAGCCGTAACTCGATCCCGCCATCCGGGAGATGGTCTCCTCCATCAGCGTGCCGCCGAGGTCGTTGGCTCCCGACCGCAGCATCTCGGCCGCGCCCTCGGCCCCCAGCTTCACCCAGCTCGTCTGGATGTTGGTGATGTGCGGGTGCAGCAGGATCCGGGCCATCGCCGTCACCGCACGGTTGTCGCGGACCGTCGGGCCCGGCCGGGCGATGCCCGCCAGGTACACGGGCGCGTTGGTGTGGATGAACGGCAGCGTCACGAACTCCGTGAAACCGCCCGTCTGCTGCTGGATCCGGGCCAGCGTGCGGAAGTGCCCCAGCCAGTGCCGCGGCTGGTCCACGTGCCCGTACATCATGGTCGACGAGGACCGGATCCCCAGCTCGTGCGCCGTCGTGATGACATCGATCCAGTCCGCCGTCGGCAGCTTCCCCTTGGTCAGCACCCAGCGGACCTCGTCGTCCAGGATCTCCGCCGCCGTGCCCGGGATGGAGTCCAGCCCGGCCTCCTTGGCGGCCGTCAGCCACTCCCGTACGGACATCCCCGTCCGCGTCGCGCCGTTGACGACCTCCATCGGCGAGAACGCGTGCACGTGCATCCCCGGCACCCGCTGCTTCACCGCGCGCGCGATGTCGAAGTACGCCGTCCCGGGCAGGTCCGGGTGGATGCCGCCCTGCATGCACACCTCGACCGCGCCCACGTCCCAGGCCTGGGCGGCCCGGTCGGCGACCTGGTCCAGCGACAGCGTGTACGCGTCGGCGTCCGTACGGCGCTGCGCGAAGGCGCAGAAGCGGCAGCCGGTGTAGCAGACGTTCGTGAAGTTGATGTTCCGCGTGACGATGTACGTGACGTCGTCGCCGACCACCGACTTGCGCAGGTCGTCCGCGATCCGGCACAGCGCGTCCAGCGCGGGGCCGTCCGCGTGCAGCAGCGCCAGCGCCTGGGCGTCGCTCAGCTTCGTCGGATCGTCGGCGGCCTGCGCGAGCGCCGCCCGCACATCGGTGTCGATGCGCTCCGGGACCATGCCGGGCGCCGCGGCCTCGCGCAGCGCCTCCCAGTCCCCGTAGACGTGGTCGAAGTCCTCGCGCCGGTCCGAGGTCCGGCCCTCGGTGTCGATGCCGGAATGCAGATCGGTGCGACCGTACGAGGCGAAGCCCTCCTCCGGCTCCTGCCACGGACGGCCGACGACCTCGGCGCCGGGGTTCGCGAGGCCGGTCTCGGGATCGGCCAGTGCCCGTACGTGCGGCAGCAGCCGCGGGTCCAGCCACGGCTCGCCGCGCTGCACGAACTCCGGGTACACGCAGAGCCGCTCGCGCAGCGCGAAGCCGGCCGCCGCGGACTGCTCGGCCAGCACGTCGATCTGCGGCCAGGGACGCTCGGGGTTCACGTGGTCGGGGGTCAGCGGCGAGACGCCGCCCCAGTCGTCGATGCCGGCGCGGATCAGCCGCGCGTACTCCCCGTCGACCAGGTTGGGCGGCGCCTGGAGGCAGCCGGAGGGGCCCATGATGTGCCGGGCGACGGCGACCGTGGCGACGAGGTCGTCCAGCTCGGCATCGGGCATACCGCGCATCGCCGTGTCCGGCTTGGCGCGGAAGTTCTGGATGATCAGCTCCTGCACGCCGTGGTACGAGCGCGAGACCCGGCGCAGCGCGAACAGCGACTCGGCGCGCTCCTCGTACGTCTCGCCGATCCCGATGAGCAGCCCGGAGGTGAAGGGCACGGAGGACCGCCCGGCGTCCTCCAGCACCCGCAGCCGTACGGCCGGCTCCTTGTCGGGGGAGCCGAAGTGCGGGCCGCCGGGCTCGGACCACAGACGCGTGGCCGTGGTCTCCAGCATCATGCCCATCGAGGGCGCGACCGGCTTGAGCCGCTGGAAGTCGGCCCACGACATCACACCCGGATTCAGATGGGGCAGGAGCCCCGTCTCCTCCAGGATCAGGATTGAAATGGCCCGCACGTACGAGACGGTGTCGCTGTACCCCTGCGCCTCGAGCCACTCACGCGCCTCGGGCCACCGCTCCTCGGGTTTGTCGCCCAGCGTGATGAGTGCTTCCTTGCAGCCCAGCGCGGCACCCCGGCGGGCGATGTCGAGCACCTCGTCGGGCGACATGTACATCCCGTGCCCCGCCCGCCGGAGCTTGCCGGGGACGGTCGCGAAGGTGCAGTAGTGGCACTTGTCACGGCACAGGCGGGTCAGTGGGATGAACACGCTCTTCGAGTACGTGATGACGCCGGGCCGCCCGGCGGCCGCGAGGCCGGCGTCGCGGACCCGGGCGGCGGAGGCGGCGAGGTCCTCCAGGTCCGCGCCGCGCGCCTGGAGGAGTACGGCCGCCTCGGTCGCGTCGAGCGCGACGCCGTCGCGGGCTCGCTTGAGCGCGCGGCGCATCGCGTTTTCGGTCGGAGTCGTCATGCGGTGAGCATACGATCCGATGCCCCGGCCGCGAGGTGCCTCATCGCATCAGCTCACCGGCGTTGACCAGCAGGGACTGGCCGGTTATCGCCCGCGCCCGGTCGGAGGCGAGGAACACGGCGGCGTCGGCGACGTCCCCGTCCGTGGCAAGGTCGGGCAGCGCCATCCGCTCGGTGAGCCGGGCGTGCACCTCGGCTTCGGGGACTCCCTCGGTGTGCGCGGTGAAGGTCACGAACGCCTGCACGGGCGGCCCCCACATCCACCCGGGCAGCACCGTGTTGACCCTGATCCGGTGCGGGCCGAGCTCGCGGGCCATGGAGTACATCGCGGAGGTCAGCGCCCCCTTGGAGGCGGCATACGCGGCCTGCTGCACCTCGTTGGGCGCAGCAACGGCAGACTGCGTCCCCACGATGACGACGGACCCGCCCGCCACCTTGAGGCCCCCCAGGCAGGCCCGGGTCATCCGCAGCGTCCCCAGCAGATTGACGTCGATGATCTGCGACCACGTCCCGAAATCGGCGTCCTCGAGCCCGCCGAAATAGGAATCCCAGGCGGCGACGTGCACCACGGCATCGATCCCGCCGAACCGTGCCCGCGCCAGCTCGGCCAGGGCCGCGCACTGGCCCTCGTCCGTGATGTCCGTCGGCAGGTATGCCGTGTGCATCCCCTCGGGGTCGATCTCGGCGGCGGACTTGGCGAGATTGGCCTCGGTCCGCGCCCCGAGCACGGCATTCCCCCCGTCCCGGACCACAGCCGCAGCCACCTGATGCCCGAGCCCGGCCCCGACGCCGGAGACGATGACGGTCTTCCCTTGCAGCAGCATGCGCGTGGCCTCCCGGCGCAGGGGTGTATCTGACGGAGCGTCAGGCTACGGCGGGAGGGCGCCGGAGGGAAGGGGCGGTCAGCCCGGATCGCGCCGACGTGACGGTGGCCCGTCGGCGGCCTCCCTGGCGGCCATCCGGGTGGTCATGTTCATTGCAGTAACGATCAAGCCTCGTGTGGAGGTCGGTCCGAGCCGTCCGCAGGTGGAACGTTTGCGGCACCGATCCCCGCCGGAGACGCCGACGGGGCTGAAGAACGGAGAGAGCCATGTCGCAATTGCCGCCCGGCGTAGTCCAGATCCTTCCCGAGGGTTCGCCGTGTCCGCCCAAGACCCTCGGTCTGTACCAGCACTACAGCTGCCAGGGCCCGGGCTATGGAATCGGTGCCGGCTTCGACGTCGACCTCGCCCAGCTGCCCATCCCCGGCGGGGGCAGCATGTCCAAGAACGTCTCATCGTGGGTCAACCTGACGGACAGTGACGTGAAGCTGATCGGCAAGGGCGAGCGCATCCTGAAAGCCGGCGAGAAGCTCGAGGAGCCGTCGGGCTACAACGACACGGTGCAGCGGATCGCCTGGGTGAGCTAGTCCCGGCCGATCCGCGTGCGGTGCGGGCGTGAGGCCTCGCGCCCGCACCGCACGGGACGGTCCCCGGAGCCGATTCCGGGGGGCGGCACGTCCGCCCGGCATCGAGGAGGGCCGCTTCGGGGGTCAGCCGGAAGCAGCTGCTGCCTGCGTCAGGCGGGCCAGGCCCTCCTCGATCTCCTCCGGCGTGTGCGTCGTGAACGACAGGCGCAACGTACGAGGATCGGGCGTGCCCGTGTAGAACGGTGCTCCCGGAACGAATGCCACGTCACGCGATATCGCCTCCTTCAGCAGGCCCGTGGCGTCGTGTCCCTCCGGCAGCCGGGCCCACACGAACATCCCGCCCTCCGGACGGTTCCAGGCCGAGCCCGCCGGAAGTGCCGCGCCCAGCCCCGCCAGCAGGGCGTCGCGCCGGGCCCGGTAGGCCGTGCGCACCGTGGCGACGTGCGCGTCGAGGTCCACCTCGCGCAGGTAGTGGGCCGCCGCCAGCTGGTCCACCGTCGACGTGTGCAGGTCCGCCGCCTGTTTGGTCACCACCGCCGCCCGCCGCAGCGCGGCCGGCGCGCGGAGCCAGCCCAGCCGGAGCCCCGGAGCCATGATCTTCGAGAAGCTCCCGAGCAGCGCCGTACGGTCCTCCGCCCCCGGGTGCGCCGCGAGCCACGGGACCTCGGCCCCCTCGAACCGGAGGTCTCCGTACGGGTCGTCCTCCACCAGCCACAGCCCGCGCCCCGCCGCGATCCCCGCCACCGCGGCCCGCCGGGCGCCGGGCAGGGTGCGCCCGGTGGGGTTCTGGAACGTCGGCACCGAATACAGCAGCTTGGGCCGCTCCCGCGCCACGATCTCCTCCAGCGCATCGGGCCGGATGCCCTGGTCGTCGCAGGGGACGGGGATCACTCGCGCCCCCGCCATCCCGAAGCACTGGAGCGCCGCCAGGTAGGTCGGGTTCTCGACGAGGACCACGTCGCCCGGCTCGACGAGCGTCGAGGTGATCAGCGCGAGGGCCTGCTGGGACCCGGTGGTGATCAGTACGTCGTCCGCGGTGGTCTCCAGCCCCCGGGCCGTCGCCCGCGCGGCCACCGCCTCCCGCAGCTCCGGCGCGCCCTCGGTGGTCGAGTACTGCAGCGCCCGGCTCGCCGACACCGCGAAGGCGGCGTCGTACGCGGCCCGCAGGCCTTCGGTGTCGAAGAGCTCCGGGGCGGGCAGGCCGCCGGCGAAGGAGATCACCCCGGGGCGTGCGGTCAGGGCGAGGATCTCGCGGATGGGCGAGCCGGCGACGGCGCGGGCGCGGGCGGCGAAGGCGGGCGGCGGCGAGTGCGGGGCGGCGGCGGTGGACGGCACGGGTACTCCTTCGGGGGAGGCGAGTGGGCGCATCCTAGCCACGAAAAGATGCATACGGCACCTACATGTCAGGGAGTGGAACGCGGCGCACCCCCTCCCCATCTGACGTGGCATCAGCTAGACCGTTCCCCATGACGACGGAGAACCGAGAGAGCCAGGAAACCCATCCCGACACCTACGCCGAGCTGGCGGCCGTGGGCCCTTACGGCGTCCGGCCCGGCCATGCGCTGATCACCATGGTCGAACCGCACCCGGGCCACGAGTACGCGTACAACCGCTGGTACGAGGACGACCACTACTACGCCGGCGCCATGGCCATGCCCTGGATGTACGCGGGCCGCCGCTGGGTCGCCACCCGCGAACTCCGGGAACTGCGCTACCCGGAGAAGTCGGCCGTCGCCCAGCCCGTCACCGCCGGGTGCTACATCTCCACGTACTGGGTCACCGAGGGCCGCTACGACGAACACATGAAGTGGACCGTCGGCATCAACAAGCGGCTCAACCGGGACGGCCGCGTCTACCAGGACCGCACCCACGTCTTCACGTCCTTCCAGGACCACGAGGCCACCGTCTACCGCGACGGGGCCGCCGGCCCGCGGGACTTCCACGCCCTCGACCACCCGTACGCCGGCCTCGTCGTCCAGGTCGTCGATGCCGACGGGCCCGAACAGCGGGAGGAGCTGCTGGAGTGGCTGCGCTCGCGCGCCCTGCCGAAGCGGCTGCACGGCTCGCCGGCCGCGATGGTGACGGTCTTCCGGCCGACCCCGCTGCCCGGCGACCGGATGACGTACGTCAAGCAGGTCGAGGGGGTCGACACCCGGCTGACGCTGCTGTGGTTCCTGGAGGCCGATCCGCGCACCTGCTGGGACGGGTTCCGGGGGCTGGACACCGAGGTCGCCGAGGCCGGGCTGGGGCGGGTGGAGCTGGTGGCGCCGTTCATCCCGACGGTGCCGGGGACGGACCGGTACGTGAACGAGCTCCGCTAGGCGGAGACGAGCCGGAAGTGGAACCGGAACCGGAGCTGGACCTGGACCCGGAGCTGGACCCGGACATGGCCGAGCCCCCTCGGCCGGGACGGCGGGCCAGTCGAGAGGGCTTCAGTCAGTGGTGCAGGTGGTGCAGGTGGTTCCTGTAACGCAGTTGTTGCGCGTGGTGCAGAGAGAGGATCGGTGGGGTCGTACGCCGTGACGTTCAGGCGAGGCGCCCCAGCCGGCCCTCGGTGACGTCGGCCACGAACGAGGTCCAGGAGCCCGGCGCGAAGGTGAGGGACGGACCGTCCTGCACCTTCGAGTCGCGCACCGCGATGGCCTCCATGACGGGGGACTTGACCTCGACGCAAGCGCCGTTTCCGCCGGAGTAGGAGGACTTGGTCCAGTTGTCCGTGGCGCCCTGACGAATAGCCATGTTTCTCTCCGGTTCAGCGAGTTGTGCCAGTGATGTGTCGGTCATTTCGGTTTCCCTGACCGACGTGATCGACGCTACCGGCACCTTCCGACGGCTGAAGGGGTCATTCACCCGACCGAGTGGCATATTCCATTCAGGACTTCTGTGGCCGGGGAGCGACGGTGTACCGTACCGGCCCCCCTCGCCACCTGCCCGTCAACGCGGTGTCCGCTGCCTCCGCTTTTACTTCCCCTTGCCCGCATACTGGCCGATGATCTCGCCGATGAACTGGCGTGTCTGTTCCACATTGAGCGCCTGTGCGCGCAGGTGCTCGTACATCACGCTGTACTTCTGAACGTCGTTGGCCTTCTCCAGGTACAAATCGCTCGTCACGCCCTCGATGTAGACGACCGTCGAATCGGACGCATCCGGGAATTCCAGGATGGCGTACTGGCCGTTCACGCCCGGATGGGCGCCCATCGAGAACGGCATCACCTGCACCGTGATGTACGGCTGCTCGGACTGCTCTATCAAGTACTCGAGCTGCCTGATCATCAGCTGGGGGTCGCCCACGTGCCGGCGCAGCGCGGCCTCGTCGATGACCGCCCACAGCCGCAGCGGCCCGACCTCCGGGTTGTTGTTGTCCGTCTCGGAGAGCCGTTTCTGCCGGTGCATCCGCACCTGGACGCGCTTCTCCACGTCGACCGGGGCCGTCTCGGGCAGCGCGCCGCGGATGAGGGCCTGGGCGTACTCCGGGGTCTGGAGCAGGCCGGGCACCATCTGGGGTTCGTAGGTGCGCAGGCTCGCGGCATCGGTCTCGAGGCCGATGTAGACGCTGTACGGGATGTCGCCGAAGGCGTGCCACCAGCCCTGCTGGCGGGAGTCCTTGGCCATCTGCATGAGGGAGTCGACGAGCCGGCGGTCCTCGACCTCGTACACGTCGCACAGGTCGCGGACGTCGCGCTGACTGATGGAACGGCGGCCGTTCTCCAGCCTGCTGATCTTCGACTGGGAGACGAGCAGGCGCTCGGCGACCTGCTCGGCCGTCATGCCCTTGTCTTCGCGGAGCTTGCGCAACTCCATGCCCAGTCGGCGGCGTCGGACGGTGGGATTGACATTGGACGCCACTTGAACGGCACCTCCGCCTTCTTCTGGTTCTGTCTCTCTGCGTGTCTGATGGTGAGCAGACTGCCACCGAAGGGCGGGGCGGCGCCGGAGAACGGCCCGGAAACGCAGACGCGCGGGACGGCGGGGCCGGCGGACCGGCCTCGCCATCCCGCGCGCTGGCGGCTCCCGAACCGGGTCATCGGGGACGCCGGTTGTGGCGATGGCGGTTCGGTGGAGCGGTGAATCCGTAGTGCCGTGAATCCGTGAATCTGTGAATCCGTGAATCGGTGAAGCCGTGGATCAGTGCGCGGCCGCGCGGGCCATCGCGCCCGTCCGGCGTGCCTGCAGCGGAACGCCGTTCGCCGTGGCCCGGGCGGGCGGCGGTGCCGCCGGTGCGCGGTCACGGCGCGGCTGCGCAGCCACACCGTTCTGGACGTCCATGACGGCATGCGCCACGAGTCCGCCCATCGGGTCGTGCCGGATCAGATCCCGCAGCCGGGACCTGGACGACCGCCCCTCGTTGCCGGGGTACAGGTGCTTGCCGAGTCCGACCGCGTGGGCCAGTGCGGCGAGCGCCGCGGTCCGCGGGTCCGGCGGTACGCCGGTGCGGATCGCACTGTCGAGCCGGGCACGGATCTCCCGGCTGATCGCCGTGTCGGTCGCCTGGTAGCGAGTCGTCGGCAGCACTCCGCACATCTGTCCCGCGACGGCATGCACCATGCCGCAACGCTCCAGATGAGCGAGGTAAATCTGGCGGAGCCCCAACCGGGGTCCACCGATCCAGTGGACGGCCCGTACCGGGCTGCCGCGCCTGCGCAGCAGTTCCAGTGCGGAGTCCAGAGTCGGATCTCCTGTCGGCCGTGGCATCACCACGGCGATACGATCCCCGTCAGGGGCTATCCGTCCTGCCAGAGCCAGCTCTACTAGCTGTGCCCCGGCCAGGCCGAGGTCGAGCGACTGCGGCTGCGCCGTGGTACCCGTGGTCGGGTCCAAAGCGAGCAGCAGAAGCTCCTCCGGAATTGTTCTGCGGCTCCTGCCCATCCATGCCTCCCCGCGTGGATGAGTGACAGGGTGACGCCTCTCACATTCATCTGTCGAGAGCGCCTGGTCGCTTTGTGGGGGAACCGGCAACTATGTCGTTCTCGTCTAGCGCGGGGGCGATGCTCCCTAGACGGGACACTGTTAGACATTCGGACAGCCGGACGTGGTGGCGATCGAGGAGGAACTGGTGGCGGGCGAGTCCCCCGACAAGTCGGTTGATGAAGGAGCGTCGGGGGCGGCGATGTCCTCCGCGGAGCGTGACCCGAGGTTGTCTGTGTTCCGGCCGCGGGAACCCGAGTCCGGGACCGCCTCTGCCTCCGGCACCGGCTCCGGCACCGGCTCCGGCACCGGCTCCGGCACCGGCTCCGGCTCCGGCGAGGGCAAGAGCCGGGATCCGCTGCGCGAGGCGGTGGCGGCGTGGGTGGCGACGACCGACGCGGAAGCCGACGGCTCCGCCGCGGAGCCGAAGCCGGGCGCCGGGTCCTCCGGACGGGTGGACTCCGAGCCCGCGGCCGAGCCCGCGGCCGACAGCGAGCGCACCGCGGTCTTCCGCGCACCGAAGCCGGCGGATGTCTCCGATGCCGACTCCGCTTCCGCTCCCGCCGCCGATTCCGCTTCCGACTCGGATTCCGCTTCTGCGGACGAGTCGTCGGACGCCGAGAAGCCGCGCCCGGAGTCGGCCTCCGCCAACGGCGGTACGGATGCCCCCGCGTCCGCGACTGCGAAGCCGGCGGCTGCCGATGCACCGGCCGAGAAGTCGGGCTCGGCTTCCGTTTCCGCGGGTGGGCCGGCGGACGACAGCGAGCGCACCGCGGTGTTCCGCGCCCCGAACGCGGGTTCGGCCTCCGCTTCCGCCGCTGCGAAGCCGGCTGCCGCCTATGCGTCGGCCGGGAAGCCGTCCTCGGCTCCCGTCCGGGGCGGCTCGGACGATTCCGCCGCGGACAAGCCTGCGAAAGCCGCGCGCGCAGGTTCCGGTTCGGCGCCGGCCGCGGACAAGCCGGCTGCTGCCGAGAAGCCGGCCGACAGCGAGCGCACTGCGGTCTTCCGCGCCGTGAAGCCGGGGAGCGGTACGGGTGCCTCGGCGTCCGGCGCCGAGCAGCCGGTCGACGGTGACCGAAGCCCTGCCGGTGGTTCCGCTTCCGGTGACGCCAAGGGCGCGGCCCCCGCCGATGCGGGGGACAGCGAGCGCACCGCCGTCTTCCGGGCTCCGAAGCTGGATTCCGCCTCGGGCGCCGCGAAGGCCCCCGCAGCCGGCAAGGCTTCCGACGAGCCGGCGAACAGCGAGCGCACGGCCGTCTTCCGGGCTCCGAAGCTGGATTCCGCTTCGGGCGCCGCGAAGGCCGCCCCGGCTGCTGCCGGGAAGCCCGCCGAGGAGCCGGGCGACAGCGAGCGCACCGCCGTCTTCCGGGCCGTGAAGCCCGACGCGAAGGCTCCGGAAGCGAAGGCTCCGGACGCGAAGGCGTCGCCCAAGGCATCGGCTCCGGCCCCGGAGAAGCCCGCCGCCTCCCGCCCTGCCCCGCCGAAGGCGGTCGGCGGGGAGCGGGCCAGTACGTACGTGCCGCTGCGCAAGGACGAGGGCCCGGCGGCCAAGCCCGCGGCTTCGGCATCGGCTTCGGCATCGGCGGCCGCCCAGGCCCCGGCGCCCGCCGCCCCGAAGCCGGTCGCCCCGAAGCCGGTCGTCCCCGAGCACACCGAGCGGACCACGCAGCAGCCGCTGCCGCCCAAGCCGCCGCTCGACATGCTCGCGGACCTGACCAACAACCCGCCCCCGCCGCCGAGCCCGATGCGCACGGCCGTCCGGCGGTTCAAGATCTACGCCCCGCTCGTCGCGCTCCTCGCGATCATCCTGGCCGTCGTCCAGCTCGTGCGCCCGCTGCCCGAGCCGAAGCTCACGATGACCGCGAAGTCCTCGTACACCTTCGACGGCGGCAACCCGGTCCTGCCCTGGCCGAAGGAGGGCCAGGGCTACATGGCCGCCGCGGGCCTCGGCACCGTCGGCAGCTTCGGCGAGCAGAAGCCGGTCGCCATCGGCAGCGTCGCGAAGACCATGACGGCGTACGTGATCCTGAAGAACCACCCCCTCAAGAAGGGGGAGAAGGGTCCGCTGATCGACATCGACAAGACGGCGGTCGACGACGGCGCCAAGAGCTCCGAGGGCGAGTCCACGGTCGGCACGCTCAAGGCGGGCGACAAGATCAATGAGTACGACGCCCTCGCCGCGATCATGATCCCTTCGGCCAACAACGTCGCGCGGCTGCTCGCGCGCTGGGACTCCGGCGGCGACCAGGAGGCGTTCGTCAAGAAGATGAACGACGCCGCCAAGGAACTCGGCATGACCAACACGACGTACACCGACCCCTCGGGTCTGGACGCGGCGACGGTCAGCACCGCCGAGGACCAGGTCAAGCTCGGTCTCAAGGTCGTGGAGATGCCGGAGCTGGTCGCGATCACCAAGCTGCCGGAATGGACCGACCAGTACGGCAAGAAGTGGCGCAACTACAACACCCTCATCCCGGGCAACGGCGCGCTCGGCATCAAGACCGGCTCCACCACCAAGGCCGGAGGCAACCTGCTCTTCGCCGCCGAGAAGCAGGTCGGCAACACCAGGCAGCTGATCGTCGGTGCGGTGCTCGGCCAGTACGGCGTCCCGATCCTCGACACGGCGATCGCGGCCAGCAAGCAGGTCATGCTGGCCACGCAGAAGATGCTGGTGAACGCGCCCGTCGTGAAGAAGGGCGATGCCGTCGGGTACGTGGACGACGGACTCGGCGGGCACACCCCGGTCATCGCGACCGCTGACGTGGAGGCGGTCGGCTGGCCGTCGCTCACGGTCGACATCAAGCTGGCCGACGGGGACGCCAAGCTCCCGCAGACCGCCAAGGCGGGAACCGAGATCGGCGTGCTGACCGTCGGCGAAGGAGCCAGCCAGGTGAAGGTGCCGGTGGCGCTGCAGAGCGACCTCGCCGCGCCGGGCATCGGCAGCAAACTGACCCGTGTCGGCTGATCGCCGGTATCGGTGAGCTGACCGCGTGATTCGGCGCCCCGGGCAACCCCGGGGCGCCGTCTCGCGTCTAGCGACCCGGGAACGGGACCCGAGAAGGGGCCGCAGATGTTCGATCGATGTGCCGGGAAGTCCGGGGAGCACGGCAGTGACCACTGCTGAACAGCAGAGCCAGAGCCAGAGCCGGAGTGCGCCAGCCGCCGCCGGTGGATCCGGTGTGCCCGAGGCCGGCTCGGGCTCGGGCTCAGGTTCCGCTTCCGGCTCCGTCCCGGCTCCCGCGCCCGGCGGCATAGGGACCCCGGGGGCCCTCGGCTGGGCCCGCCGGCACCCGGTGCTGGTCGCCACCGTGCTCGCCGCGGTCCTGCACGTCGTCTGGTTCTTCAGCTTCGCCAACAGCGGCGGCGACCTGGCCGCGCAGGACGCCTGGGCCGAGTTCGTCGGCCGCCATCCGGACTCGGCGTACAACCTCGCCTGGTACGGCGGCATGCACCCCGTCTCGTACAGCGTGGTGTCCCCGTACGTGATGTACATGATCGGCGTGCGGACCACGATGATGGTCGCCGGCACGGTCTCGGCCGGGCTGCTCGCGCTGATCCTGACCCGCTGCCGCGGCACCGTCCGCGAGCCGCTGTGGCCGGCCCTGGCCGGGGTGTACGGGCTGCTCTGCAACGCCCTGTCCGGCCGGGTGACCTTCGGCCTCGGCGCGATGTTCGCGCTCGGTGCCGTCGCCGCCGTCTTCTGTTGGCCCCGCAAATGGGCGGAGCGGCGCTGGGCCAAGGCCGCGGTGGCGGCCCCGCTGGCCGCGCTCGCGACCGCCTCCAGCCCCGTCGCCGGACTGTTCCTCGGGGTGATCGCGGCCGCGCTGTTCCTGTCCGGGCGGCGCCCCGGGGCGTACGCGCTGGGGCTGGCCCCGGCGGCGGTGGTCGGGCTGTCGGCCTGGCTGTTCCCGTTCTCCGGGACGCAGCCCATGAAGCTCGGCTCGGCCGCGCCGCCGTTCCTCTTCGGGCTGGCGATCCTGTTCCTCGTACCGAAGCGGTGGAAGACCGTCCGGATCGCCTCCGCCGTCTACGCCTTCGGGGTACTGCTGACCTGGGCGATCGACTCGCAGGTCGGCTCGAACGTCACCCGGCTGGTCATGCTGTTCGGCGGGGCCGTGCTGCTCGCCGCCGTCCCGTACACGGTCCCGCGCACCCGGCACTGGTACGCGGTGCTGCTCGCGTTCGCCGGGATCAACATCTGGATCACCGCCAACAGCATCACGGACATCGTGCGCACCACCCCGGTGGCCGCCTGGAACCGGGAGCTGGCCCCGCTGGTCGACCAGCTGAAGAAGGCGGGCGCCGACCGCGGCCGGGTCGAGGTGGTCCCGGCCAGCAGCCACCGCGAGTCCTCGGCCTTCCCCGCGTACGTGAACCTCGCGCGCGGCTGGAACCGGCAGGCGGACCTCGAGCGGAACCCGCTCTTCTACGACGACACCCTCACGGCCGACAGCTACCGGGAGTGGCTGGACCGCTGGGCCGTGCACTACGTGGTGCTGCCGGCCGACAAACCCGATTCGGGCGGTGAGGACGAGGCGAAGCTGGTGCGCGGGGGGCTCCCGTACCTGCAGCAGGTGTGGGGCGACGCGAACTGGCGGCTCTTCAAGGTGGACGCGCCGACGGACCTGGTGTCCGGGCAGGCCACGGTGGTGCGGGCGGGCGCGGACCAGCTGGTCGTCGACGTGAAGGCGGCCGGGCGGGTGCTCGTGCGGATCCCGCACTCGCCGTGGCTGGGGCTGGTGGACGGCGCGGGCAAGCCGGTGCCGCCGCCGCAGGAGACGTTTGCTTCGAAGGCGCGCAGCGGGGGCGGCGGCTCGGGCTCGGGCACGCTGCCGAAGGAGTACGCGAACACGGCCGGGTGCCTGTTCAAGGCCGCTCCCGACACCGCGGGCGATGTGTGGACGGAGCTGCTGGCCCCGGGGCCCGGGGTGTACCGGGTGGCGGCGAAATACCAGCTGCCGCGGGGCACGCCGTGCCCGGAGGAGCTGACCCGCTGGGCGGCGGGGGCGGCGCAGCGTCCCTGATCGGGAAGCGAGACGGGCGGACCGGGAGGGCGGATCGGGAGTTTTTACGTACGGTCCGGGTGCGTTGCTCCGTATATCTGCATACGATCCCAATAGTCCGATTGGGTGCTTCCCGAGGGAGTTGACGACGGGATGAGCAAAGAGCAGCAGAAGCAGGATTTCCGAGAGGCTTACCAGGTGCAGGAGCCGGATCGGCCGCCGCGCCCGGCAGGCCACGGCTTCGAAGGTCTGGTGCGGAGCAAGGTCAAGGGCGGAGCGCACACGAAGGCGGCCCTCAAGCGGGCCGGCACTCCGCAGGGTGACCGCATCGGCGAACGCAGCAGAGGTCTGAGCTGATCCCACGCCCCCACGCCCACGTCGCCAGTCGATGGACGTCAGCCCTTCCGGTTCCGGCCGGGAGGGCTTCCGTACGTCTCCGACCAGGGGCTTCGGTCCTTTACGGGGCTGCGGGCGAGGATCCGGACAACTGTTACATTGCCGACGGATGGCCAAAACATGCCCCTCGTAGCGTCGGGGTCGTCGCCAGGGCGAACCGCACCAAGGGCGGTCGGCCCGGACCGAGACCAGAGGCGACTCCGACCCGACGGGAACCACCCATGCGCGCCACCTTCCGTACCGCGACCGTCGCCGCCGGTGCCGCCCCTCCGCCTCCTCCGCCCGCGTCCACCGCGGCCAAGCCGATCGAGGGCGAGGCGCTGCGCACCGTGAACCTCATGCCGCGCACGCGCCGCGTGATCGTGACGACCACCCTGGCGGCGTCCGTCACGGCCGCCCTGACCGCCTGCGGTGCCGAGCTCCCCCCGGACCCCAAGGTCGGCAGCACCTCCGCGGCTCCCGTCGCGAACACCACCACGGCCCTCCCCCCGTCGAAACCGACCGGCATGAAGATCGACGCGGCGGGCGTGGACGCCAAGAAGATGGTCGACCTCAAGGTGGACGCAGCCACCGGCGAGCTCGGCGTGCCGAACGCCGACACGGACGCGAACAGCCCCGGCTGGTGGACCGAGGGCGTCACCCCCGGCGAGAAGGGCGTCTCCGTCCTCGTCGCGCACTTCGACACCAGGCACGGCCCGGCCCTGATGAAGGACGTCAAGAAGATCAAGCCGGGCGATCTCATCGAGGTGCCGCGCGAGGACGGCAAGACCGCCAAGTTCAAGATCCGCGAGATCGAGGACGTCAACAAGAAGGACTTCCCGACCGGCAAGGTCTACGGCGACACGCAACGCCCCGAACTCCGCCTGCTGACCTGCGGCGGCGAGATCAAGGACGGCCACCGCACGAACAACATCATCTTCTACGCCGACCTGACCCTCTGACCGGCCGTCCCGCGCAGACGCAGGAGCTGCCGCTCGGCAACTCCGTGACCGAGCCCATGGCCCGTCAGGCAGTCGGTACCACCCGCGAGAAGCTGCTGCACGCATGCGAAAGGGCCGGTTCGGAGGATCACCCCTCCGAACCGGCCCTGCAGTCGCGTGCCCCCGGCAGGATTCGAACCTGCGACACCCGCTTTAGGAGAGCGGTGCTCTATCCCCTGAGCTACGAAGGCCTGACCTCCGACAGCCTAGCTGATCGTGCTCCACGGATGCGCCCCCATAAGCGAGGCTCGACGCCTGCCCGTGCGCGAGCCGTGCCCGCCGCACGGCGCAGGCCGTGACGGGCCGCGCCGGGACCCGTTCCCGCGTCGAGGTGCGAGCCCGGGCGCGCGGGGCCGACCGGACCGACCTGGCGGGTGTCTCCGCAGACCAGGCCGCGGTCGGCTGGTGGTGGCGCCGTCGCCCGAATCCCGCACCTTGGGAAAAGGCCTGACTTCGCGATGAGGTCTGAGGCCAACGGGTGGTCCGGGGGCGGTTATCGGCCATGATCCGGCGGGAGCGGGGCGTTCCGGTGGGGGTGCTGGGAGACTGCGGGCCGTGGACGACTCGGTGAGCAGCAACATCTCCGGCGGCACCTTCTACGGCCCCGTCTTCATGGGCCGGGATTCCCGGGTGGCCCACCATGGGCCCATGGTTCCGCCCGTGCCCCGCATGCTGCCCTTCGGGCCCGACGGGTTCGTCGACCGCGAGGTCCTGCGGGACCGGCTCGACGGGCTGCTCGCCGGGCGGGACGGCCAGGGGGCGCCGCTGCTGGTGCTGCTGCACGGCACCGTCGGGGTCGGCAAGACGGGGCTGCTCCTGCACTGGGCGCAGCAGCGCAAGGACGCCTTCCCCGGCGGGGTGTTCTACGCCGACATGAGTCCCCAGGGGCTCGGGGACCCCACCGAAACCGCCGCCGTGCTCGAGTCGTTCATCGGGGTGCTCGGCACGCCCCGTTCCGAACTCCCCGCCACCGAAGCTGCGTTGGCCGCGCGGTTTCGGAGCCTGAGCGCCGGGCTGCCCTCGCTCGTCGTCCTCGACGGGGTCCTGTCCGCCGCCCAGGTGGACGTGGAGCGGCTGCTGCCCGGCCATCCGGCCAGCATGGTGGTGCTGACCAGCAGGTTCCGGCTCGGTGCCATCGAGGGGCGACTGCCGGTGCGGCTCGCGGTGCCGGAGCTGGACGAGGAGGCGTGCGCCGAGCTGTTCCGCACCGTCGCGGGGGAGGACGTACCGGCCGGGGAGGCGCTGTGTACGGTGCTGCGGGCGTCGGCGGGGCTGCCGTACGTCGTACGCATCGCCGCGGCCCGCGCCGCCGATCCGGCGTCGGACGGGGTCGAGGGGCTGGCGGCCCGGATCGCACGGGAGAACATCCTGGAGGCGCTCGAGATGCCCCGCCGTCTCTTCGACCTCGCGTACGAGGCCCTCGATCCGCAGGTGCAGCGCGGATTCCGCCTCCTGGGCGTCCATCCCACCCCGGAGTTCGCCGACGCCCTGCTCGACGAGCTGGCACCCGGCGTACGGGGTCCCCTCTACGCGGCCGGGCTGCTGGAGCGGTCCGGGCCGCGGCGCTCCCGGCTGAACGGGGTCGTGCACGGCCACGCCCAGATCCTGGCCGCCCCCGATCCCTCCGACGTGCCGCGCGTCATCGACTGGTACCTGCGCCGGGCGGTCGCCGCCGAGCTGCGGATCTCCGGGCGCTGGCGGGCCGGCGCCCTCTTCGCCGAACCCGGCCCGCTCACCGGCGTGTTCCGCGACAAGGGCGAGGCTCTGGAGGCGCTGGAGCCCGACCGGAACAACCTCGTCGCCGTCGCCGAACTGCCCGGGGCCGAGCCGACGCAGCTCTGCCTGCTCGCCGAGGCCGTCCACGGGCTGTTCCTCGACCGCGGCCACCATGCGCTGTGGATCCGCATCGCCCGGCTCGCCGTCGACGCCGCCAGTGACGACTGCGACGGGCTCCTCCTCGCCCGGATGCACTTCGAGCTGGCCTTCGCCCTCACCGACCGCGGCTCCGCCGAGGACCTCGACGAGGCGCGCACGCACTACGACGCCGCCCGCGAGAGCGCCCGCCGCACCGGAGGGCACGCCCGGACCGAGTCCTCGGCCCTGGAGGGGCTCGGCCGGATCGCGGTCGCGCAGGGCGATCCGCAGGCGGCCGCCGAGCTGTACGGGCAGGCCCTGGCGGCCCTCGGCGACCTGGAACACCCGCGCGGCCGGGCCCTGTTGGAGTACCACCAGGGCAACGCCGCGAGCGCGGCCGGCCGGCACGAACAGGCGGCCGCGCACCTGGCCGAGGCGCTGCGCGGCTTCCTGGCGCTCACCGAGCCGGACACCGGGAACGCGGCGAAGACCCGGCTGCGCCAGGCCATGGCCCACCTCGCGGCCGGACGCCCCGAGGAGGCCGTCGAACCGCTCGCGGCAGCCCTGGAGGCCTTCGCCGTGCCCACGCTCAACCGGGCCGACGCCGTGCTCGTACGGGGAGACGTACGCGCGGCCCTCGGCGACCCGGCGGCCGCGCGGGCCGACTGGCAGGAGGCGCTGGAGCTGTACGGGTCACTGCGCAGCATCCGAGCCGAGGAAGCCCGGATCCGCCTCGCCCGCGGGGGCCCGGAGCAGGCGCAGGGCTGAGACGGCGCCGCCGAGCCGGAGGGTGAACTCCCCCTCCGGGTCCAGGCCTTCGCCGAGTGCGGCCAGCAGCGCCGAGGCCGCCACCGCGCGATCCACCCCGCCCGGCACCCCGAACTCCCGCCCGTCCCGCAGCACCAGCCGCGGCCCGGGCCCGGCCACCAGGGCGCACCCCGGGTTCCGGGCGAGCACCGCCGCCGGATCCGCCCCGGGCCGCGCCACCAGCACATCGGCGAGCGCGCGCAGCCGCGGATCCGGCTCGGTGGCGTCGGCCACCACGTGCACGTCGGCGCCCAGGTGGGCGGCGACCCCGCGCTGTGCCTCGGCCGGGTAGCGGCGTACGGCCACCTCCCGGCCGGTGACCCGGGTGTCGACGTACAGCGCGGGACCCACCGGCGTGCCTGGCGGGGCCGGTTCCGGCACTGCCACGGGCCGCGGCACGCACGGGAACTGCGGTTCGGGCAGGGCGAGATGGCGGTAGCAGAGGGTACGGAGCAGGGCGAGCGAGCGGCCGGGGCGCGAGGTGATGCGGGCCGCGGCGGAGGGCAGGGCGACGGCCGCGGCCAGCTGGGCGGCCAGCGGGCGGACCGGGTCCAGGCGGGGCAGCCGCTCGCCGAGCCAGGCCATGGGAGAGCCGGGGGCGACGGTGTCCGCGCCGAAGGAGGCGAGCAGCCCGGGCAGCCCGCGGGCGGCGGCGTACAGCGAGAGCGAGCCGTGGTCGCCGAGGAAGGCGTCCGCGGCGCAGATCGCGGCCTTCCAGGTCTCCCCGGCGGGCGGCGGCAGGATGAGCCCGGCGCGCAGGCAGGGCTTCAGCCAGTTCCGGATCTGCCAGCCGCCGTGGCCGTACCAGGCATTGGGATGGACGGCGGCCAGGACGCGGTATTCGTCGTACGGCAATTCGGCGAGGGCCCGGCGTACGGCATCGGGGGTGGCGCCCAGCACGGAATCCGGGCCCCAGGTGGACGTGATCAGGAGGAGTTTCTGCCCGGGCCGTATTCCGAGTGCGGCGCGGTATTCCGTACGGAAGGGCGCGGAGGCGTCGAGCTGGTCCGCGCAGGGGTCGCCGGCTATGTGGGCGTACGGGGCCGCCTCGGGGCAGTCGCGGAGCAGGCGGGCGTGCTGCTCCTCGTGCGAGAGGACGATGGCGGACGGGACGACCTCACCGTCGTGGAGCAGCCACTCGGC
Source organism: Streptomyces sp. NBC_00354 (assembly GCF_036106915.1). NCBI lineage: Bacteria > Bacillati > Actinomycetota > Actinomycetes > Kitasatosporales > Streptomycetaceae > Streptomyces > Streptomyces sp. NBC_00354. The sequence goes on from NZ_CP107983.1 coordinate 4,962,076, forward strand.
GGAGAGCCCGAACGCCCCGGCCCCAGCCCCGGCCTCGGCCCCAGCCCCTGTACCGGATTCCGGATTCCGGATTCCGGATTCCGGATTCCGGATTCCGGCTGAGTTTTTTATTGTATCCGGCGCCGTGCGGGGCGCCGATGAGCGGTGCGGAAATCTCCTCCAGATCTCCACCGCGGCTGGTGCTCACCGCCAGGTCGAATTTCTGCGCAAGTGCCTCTTTCCACGGAATGAGAAAAAGGCCGTGCGCGGCGGCGAATTCCGCGACCCCGCCGTCCAGCTCCGACGACCCGGTGCACGCGAACACCACCCGCACCCGCGGGTCGCCCTCGAAGACGGCGAGCACGTCGAGCAGCCGCGTCGCCGAGGTGATGTTGTGGATGACGCCGAGGACGGTGCGCCCGGCCGGCACCGTGAGCCACCGGCGGTCCGGCAGCCCCCGCTCCGTCCGCAGCCGCACAGCGCCCCCCGCTTTCCTGATCCGCCCCCGCCGCCGCCAGCCTACGGCTAGCCTGGCCTGCATGGATGTGGGGGCACTGGTGACCGCCGGGGCGACGACCGTCATCGGGCTGATGGCGTCGGACGCGTGGACCTATACGAGCGGGCGACTGGCCCGCCTCCTCGGGCGCACGGACGCGGAGCTCCGCTCCTCGCGCGCCGAGCTCTTGCTGGCCCGCGCCGACGGCGACGAGGCGGCGGTGGAGCAGCTCGAAGAGGGCTGGCGGGAGCGCCTGCGGACGGTCCTGGAGGCCGATCAGGCGGCCGTACGGGAGCTCACGGCGCTGCTGGACGAGGTGAACCCGGGCTGGCGGGAGAGGGATACCCCGTCGATCGCGAACACGGTCAGCGGCGGCGACTTCCGCGACAACGCCAATGTCTTCCAGGGCCGGGATTACAACATCACGTTCAACAGAGGTCCGCAGCAGCGCGATGGCCGGGGGAATTCCGCCTGATTCGGTTTGAGGTCGAACGCCCCGGTCCATGGGACACCCATGGACTTCCTTCGCCCCGCCGGCTGGGAGGAGGCGCTCGCCGCCAAGGCCGAGCACCCCACCGCCGTGCCCATCGCCGGTGGCACCGACGTGATGGTCGAGATCAACTTCGACCACCGCCGGCCGGAGTACCTCATGGACCTGAACCGCATCGGCCTGCTGCGGGAGTGGGAGATCGGCGAGGACGTCGTGCGGCTCGGCGCCTCCGTCCCGTACACGGAGATCATGGAGCACCTCCGCACGGAACTCCCGGGTCTGGCCCTCGCCTCGCACACCGTCGCCTCCCCGCAGATCCGCAACCGCGGCAGCGTCGGCGGAAACCTCGGTACGGCGTCCCCGGCGGGCGATGCCCACCCGGCGCTCCTCGCGGCCGGCGCGCAGGTCGAGGCGGAGTCCGTACGGGGCTCCCGGCTGATCCCGATCGACGCGTTCTACACCGGGGTCAAGCGCAACGCCCTCGCCCCCGACGAGCTGATCAAGGCCGTCCACGTGGCCAAGGCCGACGGGCCCCAGCAGTTCTCCAAGGTCGGCACCCGCAACGCCATGGTCATCGCCGTCTGCGCCTTCGGCCTGGCCCTGCACCCGGCGACCCGGACCGTCCGTACGGGCATCGGCTCGGCGGCCCCCACGCCGATCCGGGCCAAGACGGCCGAGGAGTTCCTGGCCGCGGCCCTGGAGGAGGGCGGCTTCTGGGAGTCCCGCAAGGTCATCACCCCGTCGATCGCGAAGCAGTTCGGGGATCTCGCGGCCGCGTCCTGCAACCCCATCGACGACGTCCGGGGCACCGCCCGCTACCGCCGCCACGCCGTCGGCGTCCTGGCCCGCCGCCAACTCCTCTGGACCTGGGAGGAGTACCGGGCCGGCGGAGCCGCGTGACCCGGCGCCTCAGACGCCCATCGGGGTGTGCAGCTCCACGACGACCTCCACCTCGACCGGCGCGTCCAGCGGCAGAACCGCCACGCCCACCGCGCTGCGCACGTGGATGCCCGCGTCGCCGAAGGCGGTGCCGAACAGCTCACTGGCCCCGTTGACCACGCCCGGCTGTCCGGTGAACCGCGGATCGCTCGCCACGAAGCCGACCACCTTGACCACGCGTTTGACGGCCGACAGGTCACCGGCGACCGAAGCGATCGCGGCGAGCGCGTTCAGCGCGCACTGCCGGGCCAGCTCCTTGGCCTGCTCCGCGCTGACCTCGGCCCCGACCTTGCCGGTCAGCGGCAGCGCGCCGTCGACCATCGGAAGCTGGCCTGAGGTGTACACGTAGTGCCCGTTGACCAGGGCGGGCACGTACGCGCCCAGCGGGGCCAGGGTCTTCGGGAGGCTGAGCCCGGCCGCGGCGAGCCGCTCTTCGGGGGTGCCGGTCGTCATCCGGTTTCTCCTTAAGTTCTCGTGGCCTGCAACTGTCCGGACTCAGGACTGGATACTCAGGACTGGATATTCAGGACTCAGGGGCGGGTGATCCGGACCTGGAAGCTGCCGTTGCGCAGCTCGCCCACCACCGAGACGCTGATGCCTGCCTTGTCGTCCGCGAAGGTCTCGCCCGGCCGGAACGGCGCGTCCGACAGTTCCCCGTGCACGTTGGGCCGCCGGGTGCAGCCGCCGCTGCCGTTCACGCTGTCCGAGACGGTCACGGGCCCGCGCCCGGTGTCCACCTGGGAGTCCACCTTGTAGATCAGTACGCCGGGCTTGCAGACGGCCTCGTCGTTCCCGGTCGCGGTGCGCACCTCCACCGCGTACCCGGCGCTCTCCGACACCGGTACGAAGGCCAGCTTCGTGCCGCCCTCCACCCCGAGCGGGGTCAGGGTGTGGTCGCTGACGCCGGATTTCGAGGCGCAGCTGATCTGCGAGCCGTCCAGCCAGCCCAGCTTCCACTTGTGCCAGCCCAGCAGGTCGTTGTTGGCGCCCCAGTCCTCGCTCATGATGTCCCAGTGCCCGACCGCGCCCCCGCCGTCCGGGGTGTACAGGTCGGGCAGTCCGAAGACGTGCCCGTTCTCGTGGGGGAGCACGCGGTAGCCGGTCTCCCGGTAGGAGCCCGAGCCGTCGTCCTGGCGGCTGTAGACGAAGGACGTGTTGGCGAGCGGCACGCCGTCGGCCATCGGGGCCTCGCCGTTGCCGGAGAAGGTCACCGAGAGCACGGTGTCCAGGGCGGACGGTCCGGCGTTCGGCGTGACCAGGATGTTGACCAGGTCGTAGCGGCTGAAGTCCACCTCCGAGTCGGCGGCCTTCGCGATGTGCTCGACGAGCTGCCGGTAGCCCGGCTCGTACGCGGAGCCGCGCTCGATCCCGTACGCGGCGAACGGCATCGGCATCCGCAGCCAGGTCCTTATCGGTGCCTCGGCGCGGTAGGTGAGGCGGCCGTAGGAGCTGGTGCGGAACCAGTCGGCTGTCTGGGGGAAGAACTCCGCGAGCCGGTCCAGCGCCGTGCCCTCGCCCTTGGCGTCCGGGAAGTCGATCATCAGGTTCAGCGCCCGGACCTCGCCGGTCGAGCGGGAGTACCCGGGCGGGGTCGGCATGCCCTCGGACATCTGTACGCCCATCGCGCCGGTGATCCGGCAGGGCGCCAGCGCGGACTCGGCGCTCGTGGCCACGGGCCCGGCCGCGGAGCGGCTGCGGTCGGCTATCCCGGTGCTCGCGGTGGCGGTGACACCGAGGGCCAGCGCGGTGAGGCCGATGTAGGCGCAGGCACGGCGTGGTGTGCGTATCCGGTGGCGGGTCTGCGGCATGGAGATCGCCTTCGGGTCCGCGGCAGCCGGCCGGGCCCGGACTGCGCTCTGTGCGATCACCCTCCGTCGGCTGCGGCGCGCCCGCGCGTCGGGTACGTCCGAACGGGAACCGTGATGTGACTCAGGTCACACATGGGAGTGAAATAACCGGGGACGCAATCCCCGTTTGTACGGGAGTCCCGCAAAGCGGGGACCGGCTCCCCGTTTGAGGGGGCGAGTACGAGCCCCAGGCCCAGGGAGGCCTCGAATGACGCGCTCCACCACCCTCGCGGCGGCCCCGGCCGTCCCGGAGGCGGCCGTGGCCGTGGACCTGACGGGCACGGAGCCCGCTCCCACGCGGGTCCCGCGTCCGCGCGCGGACGCCGTCCGCAACCGCGAGCGGATCCTGGTGGCGGCGCGCGAGGTGCTCGTGGAGCTGGGCTCGGGCGCACCGTTCGACGAGGTCGCCCGCCGGGCGGGCATCGGCAACGCCACGCTCTACCGGCACTTCCCCGACCGGGCCGCCCTGGTCCACCACGTCGTGCTCTTCGTCATGGACCGGGTCACGGCCCAGGCCGAGGACTCGCTCGCCGAGGAGCCCGACGCCTTCGCCGCGCTGTGCCGTTTCACGCACGCCGCCGCGGACGAGCGGATCGGCGCCCTTTGCCCCATGCTCGCCGGGGACTTCGACAGCGAGCACCCCGAACTCGTCGCGGCCCGCGAGGCCTTGGCGGAAGCCGTCGAGACCCTGGTGACCGCCGGCCAGGAGGCCGGGCTGATCCGTACGGACATCGGCGTCGGCGACCTGATGGTCGCGCTCTCCCAGCTCAGCCGGCCCCTGCCGGGCATCAGCTGCTCCGCGGTGGACGGGTTCGTCCACCGTCATCTCCAGCTGTTCCTGGACGGGTTGCAGGCCCCGGCCCGCTCCCGGCTGCCCGGTTCGGCGGCCACCCTCGAGGACCTGAGGCAGAAAACCATGTGACGCCCGCGGGTTGCGCCCGCTAGCGTCGCAAACCCGGCTTAAGCGTCTTGAACGTGTCAAACATCTTGAACATCCTGAACGTCACTTTTCAGTCATTCCGCAGATGAAATGGGTATCCCCATGCCGAAAACGGCCGCGACCCTCGCGCCGGCTCCCGATCCCAGCCGCTGGAAGGCACTCGTCTTCATAGCCCTGGCGCAGCTGATGGTCGTCCTCGACGCGACCATCGTGAACATCGCCCTCCCGTCCGCCCAGACCGACCTCGGCATCTCCGACGGCAACCGCCAGTGGGTCATCACCGCGTATGCGCTGGCCTTCGGCGGGCTGCTCCTCTTCGGCGGCCGCATCGCCGACAAGTGGGGTCGTAAGAACGCCTTCATCGTCGGTCTCATCGGCTTCGCCCTGGCCTCCGCGCTCGGCGGCGCCGCCAACGGCGAGGCGATGATGCTCGGCGCCCGCGCCCTCCAGGGTGCCTTCGGTGCACTGCTCGCCCCGGCCGCGCTCTCCCTGCTGGCCGTCATGTTCACCGACGCCAAGGAGCGCGCCAAGGCCTTCGGCATCTACGGTGCGATCGCCGGTGGCGGTGGCGCCGTCGGCCTGATCCTCGGCGGCTTCCTCACCGAGTACCTGAACTGGCGCTGGACCTTCTTCGTCAACATCCCGTTCGCGATCGCCGCGGCCGCCGGTGCCTGGATGGTCATCCGTGAGCCCGCAGGCGGCCGCAACCGCGCGCCGCTCGACATCCCCGGCGTGGTCCTTTCCACCCTCGGCCTCGTCGCGCTGGTCTACGGCTTCACCCGCGCCGAGTCGGCCGGCTGGTCCGACACGGTCACCGTGGCCATGTTCATCGGCTCGGCGACGCTGCTCGCGGCCTTCGTGTTCGTCGAGTCCCGGGTGAAGTCCCCGCTGCTGCCGCTGCGCGTCCTGCTGGAGCGCAACCGCGGCGGTGTCTACCTCTCGCTGGGCCTGGCCGTCATCGCGATGTTCGGCCTGTTCCTGTTCCTGACGTACTACCTCCAGGTCGTGAAGGGCTTCTCGCCGGTCAAGACCGGCTTCGCCTTCCTGCCGATGATCGCGGGCATGATCACGGGCTCCACGCAGATCGGCGCCCGCCTGATGACCCGGGTCGCGCCCCGGCTGCTGATGGGCCCGGGCTTCCTGCTCGCCGCCACCGGCATGCTCATGCTGACCCAGCTCGAGGTCGGGTCCTCGTACCCGGCGCTGATCCTGCCGGCGCAGCTGCTGCTGGGCCTCGGCATGGGTACGGCGTTCATGCCGGCCATGTCGCTGGCCACGCACGGGGTGAACCCGGCCGACGCCGGTGTCGCCTCCGCCATGGTCAACACCTCGCAGCAGGTGGGCGGCGCGATCGGCACCGCCCTGCTGAACACGATCGCCGCCTCGGCGACCACCGCGTACCTGACCGACCACGCGGCCGAGGCCGCGGCGGGCGGTCCGGCGGCGAAGCTGATCCAGGCCCAGGCGATGGTGGAGGGCTACTCCAGCGCCATCTGGTGGGCGGTCGGCATCCTCGTCGCCAGCTCGGCCATCGCCCTGACGCTGATCAACACCGGCCGTCCGGGCGCCGGCGGCCCCGTCGCCTCCGGTGACGGCGCGGGCGCCGACGCCGAGGTGAAGGTCCCGGTGATCGCCCACTGACGCGGCTCGGGGAACCCCGGGAATGACTGCCGACCCCGCATCGTTCAAATTTGAACGATGCGGGGTCAGTCTTGTGTCCGGCTCCGTGCTGACGAACGAGGAGCGCCCCGTGACGACCATCCCGACCCCTGCCGAATCCCCGGCCCGCATGCCGGCGCTCTATCTGAGCCACGGCGCCCCGCCGCTCGCCGACGACCCGGTCTGGCCCGGGGAGCTCGCCGCCTGGTCCGCCGCGCTGCCCCGCCCCCGCGCGATCCTGATGGTCTCCGCGCACTGGGAGGAGGCGCCGCTCGCCCTCGGCGCCACGGAGCCGGTCCCGCTCGTCCACGACTTCTGGGGCTTCCCGGAGCGCTACTACCGGGTCCGCTACGACGCCCCCGGCGCCCCCGCGCTCGCGGCCTCCGTACGGGCCCTCCTGCAGGCCCCCGGCACCCCCGTCCAGGACTTCCCGGACCGCGGCCTCGACCACGGCGCGTACGTCCCGCTGGTGGAGATGTTCCCCGAGGCCGACATACCGGTCCTGCAGATCTCCCTGCCCACGCTGGACCCGCGCCGCCTGATGGACATCGGCCGCAAGCTCGCGTCCCTGCGCGACGAGGGCGTCCTGATCGTCGGCAGCGGTTTCTTCACCCACAACCTGGCCGCGCTGCGCCACACCGGCTCCGGGGTCCCGTCGTGGTCGGCGGAGTTCGACGCGTGGGGCCGCGAGGCGCTGGCCGCGTCCGACGTCGACGCGCTGCTGGACTTCGAGGCCAAGTCCCCGGCGGGCCGCCTCGCCCACCCCCGTACGGAGCACTTCGCCCCGCTGTTCGTCACCCTCGGCGCCGCGGACGCCTCCGGCGACCTCGCCCGCCGCTCCGACGTGGTCGACGGCTTCTGGATGGGCCTTTCTAAGCGTTCGGTCCAGTTCGGCTAGGAATGGGCCGGTTGTCCAGGCAACCGGAAACGGGTGAGGGCCGTCTTCAGGGGTGGAGTGCAGCCACGGCACGTGTCGCGGCGTGTGACGGCGGTCTCACGGACGCGGCGCCCGTACGGGTCGGCGAAGGCTTCCGGGCCGGCCCCGAGCGCGGGCCTGACCTGCACCTCTTCGAGCTCCGGCGGTATCCCGCACGGCCCCCTGCGCGAGGGGTGGCGGGGCAGGATACTGCAAGATCTCGAAAAAGAGGGACCGGCGTGGGAATTCTGTCCCGATTCCAGTCGTTGTTTCCTTCGGAAGCGGGCACTCGGGAGAGTGTCCAGGGACGCGGAGCCGCGTTCCAGCAGCCGCACCGCGACCTAACTCATTGCAAGGGAGCACGCATGGCAACCCGCGCCGTCGCCCGTCGTCAGTCCAGGGGCAGCGCCCGCGCTGTGGGCGGGGAGATCGCCGACCGCGACCTGGTGGGCATGTACCTGGACGAGATCGCGCGTACCCCGCTGCTCGACGCGGCCAAGGAAGTGGAGCTCTCGCAGATCATCGAGGCGGGCGTGTACGCCCAGCAGATCCTCGACGGCGAGACGGAGCGCGAGGGCGAGACGCCGGCGCGCGAGGAGCTGGAAGCGCTGGCCGCCGAGGGAGAGCGCGCCAAGGAGATCTTCATCCGCTCCAACCTCCGCCTCGTCGTGGCCGTCGCCCGCCGCTACCCGCGAAGCGGCCTGCCCCTGCTCGACCTGATCCAGGAGGGCAACGCGGGCCTGGTGCGCGCCGTCGAGAAGTTCGACTACGCCAAGGGCTTCAAGTTCTCCACGTACGCCACGTGGTGGATCCGCCAGGCCATCACCCGCTCCATCGCCGACCAGTCCCGCACCATCCGCCTCCCCGTCCACCTGGTGGAGGAGCTCGGCCGGATCCGCCGGATCCAGCGGGAGTTCAACCGGGAGAACGGCCGGGAACCGGACCACGCGGAGATCGCCGCCGAGCTGGACTCGACGGAGAAGCGCGTGGGCGACGTCCTGGACTGGGCGCGCGACCCGGTCAGCCTGAACATGTCCGTGGACGACGAGGGCGAGACGCAGTTCGGTGACCTCCTCGAGGACACCTCCGCGATCTCCCCGGAGCAGTCCGTCCTGTCGCTCCTGCGCAGCGAGGAGCTGGAGGACCTGCTGGGCAAGCTGGACCAGCGCACGGCGTCGATCATCAAGATGCGGTACGGCATCGACGACGGCCGCGAGCGGACCCTGACGGAGGTCGGCAAGCAGCACGGCCTGACGCGGGAGCGGATCCGCCAGATCGAGAAGCACGCGCTGCTCGAGCTGAAGCGCATGGCCCGCGACACGGGCTTCGACGCCGTGGCCTGACCCGGCCCGCGCGAAGCCCCCTGGAACGAGCCCTCGGCGTCTACCCCCCCCAGACGCCGGGGGCTCCCTTTCTGCCCCCGGCGGGGCAGGAAGAGCCGGGCTCTCCCGGCTACGGCGCCGTCGCCGAGGTCAGGCGCGCGGCCAGCGCACGGGCCGCGGCCGCCAGGGTGTCCGGGGCGTGGACCGTGAAGGGCATGCCGACCAGGGCCAGCCGGGCCGCCACCCACTCCGGGGAGTCCGCGCTCGAGAACTGCACCCGGCAGCCCCCGCCCACGGGCTCGGCATCGGCCCGCAGCCAGCCCGGCAGCGCCTCCGCCGGGCCCGCGAACGACACGTCCACCGGGTACGTCTCCCCGCCGCGCAGCCCGCGCCGTACGAACTCCGCCGCCTCCATCGGCAGCTCCCGCGGAGTGAACCGCGCGCCCGTCGCGAACGGCTCCGCCACCCGGTCCACCCGGAACGTCCGCCAGTCCTCCCGGTCCAGGTCGTAGGCCACCAGATACCACCGGCTCCCCGTGCTCACCAGCCGGTACGGCTCCACCAGCCGCCGCGTGTCCGCCCCGTCCCGCGCCCGGTACGCGAACCGCAGCCGCTCCGGCCCCGCCACCGCCGACGCCATCGTGGTCAGCGTCCGCGGGTCCACGCTGGCCCCGTCCCCGCGGGTCACCGCGATCGTGGCCGACTGCAGCGCGCCCACCCGGTGCCGCAGCCGGCCCGGCAGGACCTGTTCCAGCTTCGCGAGGGCCCGTACGGACGCCTCCTCCACCCCCTCGATCGCATGCCCGGCACCCGCCCGCAGCCCCACCGCGATCGCCACGGCCTCCTCGTCGTCCAGCAGCAGCGGCGGCATCGCGGCCCCCGCCACCAGCCGGTACCCCCCCTCCGCGCCCAGCGTGGCCTCCACCGGGTACCCGAGCTCCCGCAGCCGTTCGATGTCGCGCCGGATCGTCCTCGCGCTCACCCGCAGCCGTTCCGCCAGCTCGCTCCCGGGCCATTCGCGCGGGGTCTGGAGCAGGGAGAGCAGGGTGAGCAGCCGTGCCGGGGTGTCCGTCATGGAATCCAGGTTGCCAGTGAAATAGGACACCAACTGACCTAGATGCCGTCTAGGTTTCTCTCCATGAGCACCGAGACGTCCAAGACATTGCCCGAGAGAGAGAACGGGCCCGTGCAAGAAGAGCGGAACGACACCGTCCACGACGAAGCAGCAGCCTCCAGCTCGACCGCCGACCGCCGCCGCTGGCTGGCGCTCGCCATCGTGATGACCGCGGCCTTCATGGACCTGGTCGACGTCACGATCGTCAACATCGCGATACCCCGCATGCGCGAGGACTTCGGCGCCTCCACCAGCGCGATCCAGTGGATCACCGCCGGTTACGCGCTCGCCTTCGCCGCCGGCCTGATCACGGGCGGCCGTCTCGGTGACATCTACGGCCGCAAGCGCCTCTTCCTCCTCGGCATCGCGGGCTTCACCGCCGCCTCGCTGCTCTGCGGCATCGCCGCCAACCCCGACATGCTCGTCGCCTCCCGCATCCTCCAGGGCGGCATGGCGGCCATGATGGTCCCGCAGGTGCTGGCGATCATCCACGTGACGTTCCCGCCGCACGAGCGCGGCAAGGTCTTCGGCATGTTCGGCGCGGTCGTCGGCCTCGGCGCCGTCTCCGGCCCGATGCTCGGCGCCCTGCTCACCGAGTGGAACCTCCTCGGTCTCGAATGGCGCCCGATCTTCCTGATCAACCTGCCGGTCGGCATCGCCGGCGTGATCCTGGGCCGCAAGTTCATCACCGAGTCGAAGGCCCCCAAGGCCCTGCGCCTCGACGTGGTCGGTGTCGTGCTGGCCACCCTCGCCCTGGTCATGCTGATCTTCCCCCTCACGCACGGCCGCGAGAACGACTGGCCGGTCTGGGGCTTCGTCTGCATGATCGCCTCGCCCTTCGTCTTCGCCGCTTTCATCGCGTACGAGAAGTACAAGATCCGCAAGGACGGCTCCCCGCTGGTGGAGCTCTCCCTCTTCAAGGTCAAGAGCTTCGCGGGCGGCATCGCCGTCCAGCTGACCTTCGGCATCGCGACCGGCATCTTCTTCCTGGTCTGGACGATGTACATGCAGATGGGCCTCGGCTGGAGCGCCCTGAAGGCCGGCGCCACCGGCATCCCGTTCTCCCTCGCCGTCTCGGCCGCCGCGGGCATGTCCGTAGGCAAGCTCGTACCGCGCTTCGGCCGCAAGGTGCTCCAGGCGGGCGCGCTCATCATGGCCGCGGGCATCCTCCTCTACATCTGGGAGGCGCAGCGCTACGGCATGGAGATCAGCTCCTGGCAGATGGCTGCACCGCTGATCCTCATGGGCACCGGCATGGGGCTGATCGTCGCGCCGCTGAACGACACCGTGCTGTCCGAGGTGCCGCGCGAGCACGCCGGTTCGGCCTCCGGTCTGATCAACACCACCGGGCAGATGGGCAACGCGCTGGGCCTCGGCCTCACCTCCGTCGTCTTCTTCGGGCTGATGGACGACGACCGCGTCTTCGGTGCGCCGTACGTCGACGCCTTCCACGGTGCGCTGTGGTGGATCGTGGCCGTGTTGATCGTGATCTTCGGGGTGATGTTCGTGCTGCCGCGCAAGTCGGTCCCGATGGAGCAGCGCGAGGGTGGCAGCCAGGCCGCGGCCGCGGCCGCTCCGGAGGCCGTCCCCGCCGGGTAGCCCGCGCCGTTCCCCCTGACGGGCATGTCCGCTTCTGTTGGCGGACATGCCCGTTTGCTTTGGTTTGCTGCGGAACGGGCGTACGGTGGGCGCGTGATCCGCAGAGGTCGTGCTCGTATGATCCTCACCGTCACCCCGAACCCCTCCCTCGACCGGACATACGAGGTCCCCTCGCTGGACCGTGGCGCCGTGCTGCGCGCCACCGGCGACCGCGTCGACCCCGGAGGCAAGGGGGTCAACGTCTCCCGCGCGCTGGCCGCCGCGGGAGTCCTCACGACGGCGGTCCTCCCGCTCGGCGGCGCCTCGGGCACGCTGATCGCCGAACTGCTGGGCGCACAGGGCGTGGACGTCACCGCGGTGACGGTCGCCGGTCAGACCCGGTCGAACATCTCGCTCGTCGAACCCGACGGCACCCTCACCAAGATCAACGCGCCCGGCCCCGAGCTCACCGCGGAGGAATCCGGCCTCCTGCTGGAGACCGTCCGTACCGCGGCCGGAGACCCGGTCTGGATCGCGGCCTGCGGCAGCCTCCCGCTCGGCCTGGCGCCCGAGTGGTACGCCGACCTGGTCGCCCGCGCCCGCGAAGCCGGTGCCAAGGTCGCGCTGGACACCTCGGGCCCGGCGCTGACCGCCGCACTGCAGGCCCGCCCGGACCTGATCAAGCCCAACGCCGCGGAGCTCGCCCAGGCGGTCGGCCGCCCGCTGGCCACCCTGGGCGAAGTCGCCCGGGCAGCCCAGGAGCTCCGCTCCCGGGGCGCGGGCGCGGTGCTCGCCTCCCTCGGCGCGGACGGTCAGCTCCTGGTGAGCGCCGAGGGCACCTTCCACGGCACCGCCCCCGTGGCCGCCGTACGCAGCGACGTCGGAGCGGGCGACGCCTCGCTGGCCGGCTTCCTGATCGCGGGCGGGACCGGCCCCGGAGCCCTCGCCTCGGCCCTGGCCCACGGCGCGGCCGCGGTCCAGCTCCCCGGCAGCGCCATGCCGGTCCCCGCGGACCTGCGCCCCGGGGCGGTCCGCGTCACCGAGAACCCGCCCCCGGACCTGCGCCTGTCCGCCCCCGCCACGCCGTGAAGCGGCACTGGAGCAGCCTCATCTCACCCGCGCGCGGAGCTCCATCGCCCCGCGGGCGGCCGCCTCGCTCTCGTACACCTCGCACATGTGCCGCCCGTCCGGCGTCGCCGTGTGCTCGACCTCCCACAGGCTGACCGCGCTCCCGTCCAGCAGCACGAACGAGTGCTCGTACAGGCTGAACCCGGCACTCCGCCCGTCCACCCTGCACGGCCGGGTGCCGAACGCCTGGGTGATCTGGTGCGCGTACGCCGATCTCAGTAACAGCGCCGTCCGCTCACCCGGCCGGTCCGGGTTCTCCGCGCGCCGCAGCACCCTGCGGGCATGGTCGGCGGACTCCTCCACCGCGTACTCCCGGTGCCGGTGCGCCGGCGCCCCGGCCGCGAACAGCGCGCTCAGCACCGCCACGTCGGTGTCCGGCTCCTCCTCGGCGGCGGCGAACGCCGGGTCCAGCTCCGGGTCGAACGCGGCCTCCGCCGGGGCGTCGCCGAACAGCCGGGCCACGGCCAGGCAGGTCTCCGCCTTGCTCACGAAGACCTCGTGCCGGATCGTCCGGTCGCCCTCCAGCCGGTACACCAGCTCCCACAGGGACGCCGAACCGCCGTCGGACAGCAGGTACGTGTGCCGGTGGGTCTCCCGCCAGCGCCCCGCCGCCGGGCTGTGGTGGGTGGTGTACAGGGAGGAGCTGTGGGCGAGCGCCGTACCGAGGCGCTCGACCAACCGGTCCGGCAGGTCGAAGGAGTTGAGGGCGCGGCCCAGGAGTCGCTCGAGGTGCGCCTCGGTTGTCTCGTACGGATCGCTCAAGGTGGGTCTCCAGGCCGTCGCAGCTAGTGACTTCGCGGAAGCTCAACGTAGCCCCTGGCTCTGACATCACGTCCGGGGTTCGGTAAAACGTCCGGGAAGCATCAGGGGTTCCCCCACCCCTTCAGGTCAACTTGGGCATGGATGCGCATGGTTCGCCCGGGTCTGTGCCGGAGCGGGGGAACATGGGCCGTATGGCAACGAAAACAGTGGGCCTTCCCCGCCAGCAGGGGCGGCCCCACAGTCGACACGAGGATGAACCGGCCGCCACCCCGCGGGCGTTGGCCTGGCTGCTGGTGCTGACCGGGGCCGCCGGGGTACTGGCCTCGTGGGTGATCACCCTCGACAAGTTCCTGCTGCTGGAGGACCCGGACTTCAAGCCCGCCTGCAGCCTCAACCCCGTGGTCTCCTGCGGCAGCGTCATGAAGAGCGACCAGGCGGCGGCCTTCGGCTTCCCCAACCCCCTGCTGGGACTGGTCGCGTACGGGGCCGTCGTGTGCGTCGGCGCGGGCCTGCTGGCAGGCGCCCGCTACCGCGGCTGGTTCTGGCTGGGACTGAACGCCGGCACCGTCTTCGGAGTCGGCTTCTGCAGCTTGCTGATGGTGCAGTCCCTGTACGAGATCAACGCGCTCTGCCTGTGGTGCTGTCTGACCTGGGTGGCCACCCTGCTGATGTTCTGGGCGGTCACCGCGTACAACGTCCGCACCCGTGCACTGCCCGCGCCCGGCCCGGTGCGGACCTTCTTCACCGAGTTCGGCTGGGCCCCGCCCGCCCTGCACATCGGCGTGATCGGGATGCTGATCCTCACCCGGTGGTGGGAGTTCTGGACCGGGTGACGGCCCGGCGCGCGCGAGGGCCCCGGCAGCTGGAGGCTGCCGGGGCCCTCGTCACATCGCTCCACGGGCGGGGTGGGCCCGGACCGGAAAAGGCGGGGGAGCGGGGATCAGCTGCCGAAGGAGCCGTTGCCCGAGAGGATCGGGATGTTGTCCAGGATGTGCGAGAGGGCCTCGTCGCCCTTGGCCTGGGTGGAGTTCTCGGTGCACTGCTGGTTCTGCGGGTTGGACAGGACGTTGATGTCCTGGACGTTCGCCGTGACGGCGCCGAGCAGCCCCTGCGCGTTCACCTTCACCGGCAGGCCGATGCAGGGCTTGTTGAGCGTGCCCTGGACCAGGCTGAGCTGCGGGCTCAGGTCGCCTTCGGTCTTCTGGTTGCCGTAGATCTGCGAGGCACCGTTGCCGTTGATGGTGGTGACCCCGTTGTCGTTGCCGATCGCCATGGCCGGGGCGGCAACAGCAGCGCCCGCGCCGACGGCGGCGGCGGTGACCGCGGCAGCAGTCATGATCTTCTTGAGCATCATTGGTCCTTTTGTCGCACGAGTGCCCGCTAGTGGAGCGCCCTGGTCAACTGCCCTGCCGGGGGGTTGGTTCCGGGGCTTCACCCGAACGGCCCGCTCGGGCTGCGCTTTTTCCCGGCCCGGGTGAGCCGCCTCCGGATGCGCGCGCGAAGCCCGTACACAGCCCGTACGGCCGACCGGGGCCCTTCACGCTCCGGTTGCGCTCCGTGCAGGGGCTTCGCACGGTGGGTAAGGAAGCGGATCGCTCGGGTCCGCCTCTGCGCGACCACCGAAGGAACCCCTATGCACCGCAAGAAGCCGTTCCGCAGCCGCGTCCTCGTCCCGTCGGCCCTGGCCGTCGTCATACTCACCGGCGCGGCCGCCCCCGCGGGCGCCGCGGACGGTGACGCGGCGTCCGCCGTCAGGAAACGAGTGGCGGCCGCCCAGCAGCAGATCGACCGCCGCGTGGCGGCGGCCGGCCCGCTCGACGACCTCCTCGCGGGGATCACCGCGACCCTGGACGGACTCCTGAAGTCCCTCCAGAACCTGCTGCCGGGGGTGACGCTGCCGCCGATCCAGCTGCCGACTCTGCCGAGCCTGCCGGCGATCCCGGCGATCCCGGCACTGCCGATCCCGTCCATCCCCGAGATCCCCGAGATCCCCGAGATCCCCGAGATCCCCGAGATCCCGGAGATTCCCGAGATCCCGGAGATTCCCGAGATCCCGGAGATTCCCGAGATCCCGGAGATCCCCGAGATCCCTGAACTCCCCGCCTCCAAGCCGGCGGCACCTGTGGCCAAGCCGGCGGCGCCCGTGTCCAAGCCGGCGGCACCTGTAGCCAAGCCGGCGGCGCCCGTCGCCAAGCCGGCGCTTCCGGTGCCCGCGGTCCCGGCGCGGCCCGCCCCGGCACCGGCGCCGGCCAACCCGGTCGTGACGCCGGTGGAGATCGTGCCGGAGGGCCCCGGCCTCCCGTAGCGGGGAGACAGGGTGGCAGAGGATGGCCGGAAAACCGAGCGTGGTTACGACTATTGAGCTGAACAGGTCTGATTTCGCGCGAGGCCGTGTCGTCCGGGAGTCTGAACCGTTTCGCTCGGTGTGAGCCCCGCGTCGGGGCAGAACATCGAACAGAAGGTGCACTTCCCATGAACTCTGCCAAGAAGGCCGCCCTGGTCCTGGCCTCCGCCGGTCTCGCTGCGGCTGGTGCCGCCGGCTCCGCCATGGCCGACTCGTCGGCCGAGGGCGCGGCCGTGGGCTCCCCCGGTGTCCTCTCGGGCAACCTGGCCCAGGTCCCGGTTCACGTTCCGATCAACCTCTGCGGCAACACCGTGAACATCATCGCGGCGCTGAACCCCGCGTTCGGCAACGTCTGCGTCAACGACTGACGTCTGTCGGCACAGCTGACTGTGGGCGCCACCGGCCTCGCCGGTGGCGCCCACAGTGGTTTGTGCCCGGTGCGGTGACTCGACCGGCTCAGTGCGCCCCGCCGTTGAGGTGGACGCCGCCGAGGAGCGGGGACGCCTGCGTGACTCCGTTCGCCGCGCCGAGCAGCTCGCCCGGCGCATTGTTGCGGATCTGGTTGACGCGCTGTGCGGTGCCCACGACCTTGCCGACGGTTTCGCCCTGCTCGGCCACCCCGTTGCTCAGGGTCTGCGGGAGCGACTCGGTGACCGGGGCGAGCGAGTTGAAGACCTCGGTGGCCCCACCCGTCAGGCTCGTGGGGGGCATCGCGGCCGGGGCGTCGGCGGCGAAGGCGGGAGCGGAGGCGCCGAGCGCGGCAACGGATCCTGCGATGACCGCGGCGACCTTCGTGAGCTTCATTATCGAAATCCTCTTCTTTCGTGGATGGAGTCGTCAGCGGCGACCGTCGCGCTGCTTTCGCCCTGGGTAACGATTCCCCGCCGCTACGGAAACGCGTACGGCAACGGCCGGAGAGTCCGACAAGGGATTCTCCGGCCGATATTTCTTCTGATTACCGGTATTGCCGGTCAGGCGATACGGGACCTTCGGTACAGAATGGCGCCGCCCAGGATCAGCGCCGAGGCGAGGGCCGCCGCGGCGGCGGTCTGACCCGCGCCGGTCTCGGCGAGCTCCGGCGCCGACACGTGTGCGGGAGCGGGTGCCGGAGCAGGTGCCGGAGCGGGGACGGGCGCGGCCGGCGGGGCGGGGACGGGCGCCGGCGGCATCAGGTGGACGGGGATGTCACCGGCCGGGGCGGCCGGCGGCTGGTCGGCGGGACGGACGACCTCGGGCGCCGGAGCCGGCGCCGGGTGCTCCACGAACTGGCTGCCGTGCGGCGGGGTGGGGGCGGGCCCCGCCTCCGCGACCGGGGCGGGGGCCGGAAGCGGTCGGGGAGCCTCCGCGACCGGAGCCGGCGCGGGGAGCGTTACGGGGGCCTCGTGGACCGGAGCCGGGAGCGGTGCCGGAGCGGGGACCGTCTCCGGCGCGGGCTGCGGCGGCGCAGGCGTCTCCACAGCGGGAGCCTCGTGGACCGGGGCGGGCTTCGGAGCCGGGTGCTCCGGCTTCGGCAGCGGCTTCGGGCGGGGCCGCGGCTGCGGACGCTCGGGCGCCGGGGGAGCGTGGTGGGCCACCGGCGCCGGGGCCGGGAGGGCGTGCGGGTGGTCGTCGCACTCCTCCTCGTCCGAGCCGCCGTAGCCGCCCTGCCCGCGCGGTCCCTGCGGTCCGCCGTGTTCGGCCGGTCCGTGGTGGCCCCGGTCGTGCCTCTCGCCCGATCCGCCGTAGCCGTCCTCGTCGTGGGACTCCTCGTACCGGGGTGCCGCGTGCCGCGGCACCTGCCGGCGGGACTCCTCGTGCCGGGGCTCCTCGCGACGCTGCTCCGGCAGCGCGTGCCGGCCGCCCTGGCGCTCCTCGAGGTAGCGCTCGAAGGCCTCGGCGTTCTCGGGACTGAGGTAGCGCCCGTAGTCGTGGTCGGCGTGGTGTGCGTCCGAACCGGTCGTGGTGGCGCAGTTGTTCCCGAACGAGGGGTTGAGCGCTGCTCCCCCGTCCACACTGTTGCCGCACACGTTCGGCGAGAGGGTGATCGGTACCGAGACGCTGTTGCCGGACAGCACGCCCGGCGAATGCGAGGCCTCGGCCGTTGCCCCCGGGTGTGCGTAGGCGGCGCCGGCCGCGATCGACAGCAGGCTCGAGGCGGCCGCCGCCGTGAGCATCCCCTTGCCCAGTACCTGTCGGCTCAGTACCTGTCGCATGGGCCCTTCCCTGTCTACCGGCGCTTCCGCCGGTGCTGAATCGAAGGTGGCCCCGAAGTGCACCGCCGTGCACTCCGAGGCCACCCCGAGGAGGTTTGCCCTTGCGGGCACAGCGCTGCGTCAGGCGTTGACGCAGGTGTTGCCGAACGCCGGGTTCAGCAGCGCGATGATGTTCACGGTGTTGCCGCAGACGTTGACCGGGACGCTGACCGGCACCTGGAGCAGGTTGCCGGACAGAACGCCGGGCGAGCCGATGGCCTTGCCGTCGGCGGACGCGTCGGCCATGGCGGGGGAGGCGGCACCGGCGGCCATCAGAACGCCGGCGGCCAGCACCACTGCCTTCTTGTACGTCATTTGTTTTCGATCCTTCCCGCAGAGGCGTGTCCACTGCAGAAATAACAACGAGTGGGTCCGGGAAAAGAAACCGCAGGTTTTCGCGGGCGGTTCCGCAATTCACCCCAACGCCGGGCGGGCCGGAATTCGCCGCGGATTTGCCGCGCTGTTTCGCGGGCCGGCAAGCGGCGAGGCCGCCGCGACCCGAACGGGGTGCGGCGGCCTCACCGGCGCGCGGGGTGCGATCAGCTGTGGGCGGAGAGGTTGCCCGACAGGATCGGGATGTTGTCCAGGATGTGCGAGAGGGCCTCGTCGCCCTTGGCCTGGGTGGAGTTCTCCGTGCACTGCTGGTTCTGCGGGTTCGACAGGACGTTGATGTCCTGGAGGCCGATCGGGACGGCGCCGAGCAGGCTCTGGACGTTGGCCTTCGCCGGCAGGGCGATGCAGGGCTTGTTGAACGAGCCCTGGATGAGCGCCATCTGGGGGCTCATGGTGCCGTACGTGGCCTGGTTGCCGTAGATCTGCGAAGCGCCGTTGCCGTTCACGGTGTTGATGCCGTTGTCGTTGCCGATGGCCATCGCCTGCGGGGCCATGGCGGCACCGATGCCCACGACCGAGGCTGCAGCAGCCGCAGTGGCCATCATCTTCTTGATCATTGTCGTCCCTTTTTTGCTGGATTGCCCGGTGGTGGAGCACCCGGATCAACGCCCGGGCACCGGTTCGGGTTGCGTGGATTCACCCGGATGCCGCCGTTTGGGGCGGCGCGGTTGACGAACCCGCTGACGGTCAGGCGTTGACGCAGTGGTTTCCGAACGCGGGGTTCAGCAGCGCGATGATGTTCACGGTGTTGCCGCAGACGTTCACGGGGACGTCCACGGGAACCTGGAGCAGGTTGCCGCTCAGCACACCGGGGGACCCCGCCGCGACGCCCTCCGCCGCACTGTCCGCGGAGGCGAGGCCCGCGCCGGCCGTCAGGACCGCAGCGCTCGCGACCGCCATCGTGGCGCCGCGCATCAGCCTCTTCTTCATCTCCGATTTTCCTTTCGGTTCGAACAATGGCCGCAACGGCATAACGACCCGCCGACTGCGAGGGTGCGTGCTATCGCCCAAAAGGCCGTACGAGCGAGTCCGGCGTGATTTCCCGCCCGACTTCTGACAAAGTTCACTCCTGTTTTGTCCCCTTGATCGAAAATGGAGACAGGGTCATGGGTTCGTCCCGCAGAATCCTCGGCACGCTCGGTCTGCTGTCCTGCCTCGTACTTTCGGCCAACGTCCCCGCTGCGGCCGCGGCCGCAGCGACCGCCGCCCCGCCGGGCCCCGCGGCACCCGCCGTGCGGGAGATGCCCAAGGTCCCGTTCACCCAGCGTTACCAGGCCGTCCAGCGCGGCGGGCTGGTCCGGGCCTCCAACTCCTCCATCGCCTGCCGCCGGGAGGAGGCGCCGGACGCCGCGCCGTGCGGCGAGGTCAACCGCGGCGCGGCCGGGGTCAACGGCGATTTCGACATGTTCTACAGCGAGGTCGACAAGGATCCGGACACCTACAACTCCACCCGGGCCGAGCTCAAGGTCCCGGAGGGTGCGAAGGTCTCGTACGCCCGCCTGTACTGGGGCGGCAACCTGCGGGTGGGTGAGCAGAAGCCGCCGCAGGACAACGGCCGGGTGCTGGTCGCCGAGCCGGGCGGGGCGTACAAGGAGGTCCTCGCCGACACCGAGATCGGCCACCGCACGGACGCGGGCAGCGATGCCTACCAGGCCTCGGCCGACGTCACCCCGCTCGTACGCAAGGGTGGCGCCGGGATGTGGACGGTCGCCCAGCTGAACATCGCGATGGGCAACTCCGAGGTGGGCGCCTGGGGCGGCTGGACGCTGGTCGTGGCCTACGAGCACCCGCACGAGCCGGTACGCCGGATCTCGCTGTGGGACGGCTTCGAGTCACTCGCCGCGGGTGCGGGCGAGGCGTCCGGCGAGACGGTCGAGATCGCCGGCCTGGACGTGGCCGCCGGGTCCGCGGGGAAGGCCGGGGTGGTCGCGTACGACGGCGACCGCGGAACCCTCGGGGACTCACTCACGGTGACCGCCGACAGTGGCCGCCGGGTCAACGTCAATGATTCAGAAAATCCTTTTAATGATGTTATGAATTCCACGATCACGGAATTCGGGCATCATCCTTTCGTGCGACAGCCCGAACATGTGAATAATCTCGGATATGACGCGGACGTGTTCGACCTGAGTCCCGCCCTGTCCGGTGGTGCCCGCAGCCTGAGCTTCAGGTTCACGGGCGAAAGCCAGGGTCAATTCCTCGGCGTGCTCTTCGTTCAGACAGACGCGCGCCGCTGAACGTAGGAGACCACTCCGCGTGCCGACACAGCCTCCCCCTGCGCAGCCCTCCCCTGCGCAGGCCCCCATTCCCCGCCCCCTTTCCGTCCTGCATCTCGTCCAGCCCGTCGACGGCGGTGTCGCCCGCGTCGTCGCCGACCTCGTCCGCGCCCAGACGGCCGCCGGTCTGCGGACCGCCGTCGGCTGCCCGCGCGGCGGACAGCTCGCCGACGCCGCCCGCGCCGCAGGGGCCGAGGTGCTCACCTGGCGCGCCGGGCGGGCCCCCGGGCCCGACCTGCCCGCCGAAGTGCTCGGTGCCCGGCGGGTGATCGGCCGGATCCGGCCCGACGTCCTGCACGTCCACAGCGCCAAGGCGGGCCTGGCCGGGCGGCTCGCCGTGCGCGGGGCCGTGCCCACCGTGTTCCAGCCGCACGCCTGGTCCTTCGACGCCGTCGGCGGGGCCACCGCCGCGCTCGCCCTGCGCTGGGAGCGGTTCGGGGCCCGTTGGGCCGACCGGGTGCTCTGCGTCAGCGAGGCCGAACGCCGGGCCGGCGAGGCCGAGGGGATCGCCGCCCACTGGTCGGTGATCCGCAACGGCGTGGACCTCGACCACTTCCGCCCCGGCGGCCCGGACCGGGCCGCGGACCGGGCCCGGGCGCGTACCGAACTCCCCTTGCCCACCGCCTTCCTGGGGGACGGGCCGCTCGCCGTCTGCGTGGGCCGCCTCTGCCAGCAGAAGGGCCAGGACATCCTGCTCCGGGCCTGGCGGGAGGTGCTCGGCAACCTCCCCGAAGCACGCCTCGCGCTCGTCGGCGACGGCCCCGACACCGAGCGGCTGCGCCGCACCGCCCCGCCCGGAGTGCTCTTCGCGGGGGCCGCCTCCGACATCCGACCGTGGCTTCGGGCCGCCGATCTCGTTGTACTGCCGTCGCGGTGGGAAGGCATGGCGCTCGCCCCGCTCGAAGCCATGGCCTGCGGTCGACCGGTCCTGGTCTCCGACGTCAGCGGTGCCCGGGAGAGCCTGCCGCCCGGCCAGGGACGGCTCTGCCTGGTACCGCCGGAGGATCCGACGGCGCTGGCCAAGGCCCTGGGGCGGCTGCTCGCCGACCCGCGGCTGCTCGCCGAACTCGGGGAGCAGGCCCAGCAACACGCCCGGACCGACTTCGACGTGCGGCGGACCACGGACGCGGTCACCGGTCTGTACCACGAACTGCTGGGCAGGCCCCGGCCCTTGAACCAGGAGCGCATCAGCCGATGACGATGGACAGCGCACCCGCCCGGCACACCGGGCAGGGCGGCACGGGGCCCGCCGGCAGCACCGGCGGCACCGCAGCCGTCCGACGGTCCGTGACCGCCATCCACCCCCCACGCCGGCCCAGGGCCGACCCGGCCCGGCCCCTGGCGAGGCCGCACCGGGTCCGGCGCCGCGACGGGGTCCTCCCGCTGCTGACCGCCGATGTACTGGCCGCCGTACTCACCACCACGGCCCTGGCCAGGCCCGGGGCGGCGCTGCCTGCCGAGGCGGCGGCCCCGATCGCCGTGCTGGCCGCCGCGCTGCACGCGCAGGCCGGGCTGTACCGGCCGCGGCTCGCGCCCTCCGCGCTGCTCGAACTGCCCGCACTGGCCGGGCGGGCCGCCGTCCTGTGGTGCGGGGCCGCCGCTGTGGTCGCCGCCGCGGCACCGGGCCAGGCCCTGGGATGGCCGGCCCTGCTGAGCGCCGTCTGTCTGCAGATCCTCCTGACGTGCACGGGCCGCGGGTTCGCCAACCGGCTCCGCCGCCGCTCCGCCCGCCTCCGGCCCGCCTCCGCCCTCGTCGTCGGCCCCGGCGCCGGGGCGAGTGCGGTCGCCGCCGCCCTGCACGGGCGCCCCGAGTACGGGCTGCGGCCCGTCGGGCTCGCGGACACCGGCGCCGACGAGGAGGGCAGCAGCAGCGTTCCGGTGCTCGCCACCCACGAGGACATCCGGCGCGCGGTCATCCAGAACTCGGTCCTGCACGCGGTGTTCACCCGGCCGCCGGAGGCCGACGAGCGCACCGCCTCCCTCGTCCGGCTCTTCCACGACCACGGCTGCCGGCTCTGGCTCGCCGACCCGGCCGGCACCGCCAAGGTGACCGGCATGCGGGTGGCGCAGCCCGCCGATCAGCTGTGGGGGTACGCCGTACAGCCGCTGCTGCCCCGCCCGTCCCGGCCGGTGGAGCGCTGGGTGAAGCGGGCCGTCGACGGGCTGCTGGCCGCGATCGCGCTGATCGCGGCCGCGCCCGTGATGGGTCTGTGCGCGCTCGCCGTACGGGTCGCCGACGGGCCCGGGGTGATCTTCCGGCAGGAGCGGGCCGGCCTGTACGGGCGCCCCTTCACGCTGCTGAAGTTCCGTACCCTGCGCGCCGACGAGCACGAGTCCGCCACCCGGTGGACGGTCGCGGGCGACCACCGGATGAGCCCCGTCGGCTCCTTCCTGCGCAAGTCCTCCCTCGACGAGCTGCCGCAGCTGTGGAACGTCGTACGGGGTGACATGAGCCTGGTCGGACCGCGGCCGGAACGGCCCTTCTTCGTGGCGAAGTTCGCCGCCGTGCACCCCGGCTACGAGGCCCGGCACCGGATGCCCGTCGGCATCACCGGGCTCGCCCAGATCAACGGCCTGCGCGGGGACACGTCCATCGAGGACCGGGCCCGCTTCGACAACCACTACATCGACACCTGGTCGCTGTGGCAGGACCTGTGGATCCTCGCCCGCACCGCGGCCTCCTTCTTCCGCTTCCGGCTGGGGGGCAGCTGATGAGCCTCGCCGTATCCCCGGTGGGGTACCGGCCCGACGCGGCGGGGCTGCTGCGGCGGCACTGGCCGCTGCTGCCGCTCGCCGCGACCGTCCTGCTGCTCCTCGCCCCGATCGCGGCGGGCGACGCGAGCACCTCCGGCAAGGTCGGCCCGGCCGATGCCGCCTCGCTGCTGCTGGTGTTCGTGTGCGCGGTGCAGGCGCTGCGCGGGCGGGTGCGGGAGCTGAGCCCGCTGGGCGTGCTGGTGCTGGGCGTGCCCGCCGTGGGGCTGGCCGTCGCGACCGCGACCGCCGGGGACCCGTACGTGGCGCTGCCCGGCTTCGTGCGCTACCTCCAGGTGTTCGTGCTGGTCCCGGCGGCGATCGTGCTGCTGGTGCGCGACGCCGGGGAGTTCCGGCTGGCTGCCGGGTGCTTCGTGGTGCTGGCGCTGGTGCAGGGGGCGGTGGGGGTCGTGCAGTTCGCGACCCACACCGGGGCCTCCTACCAGGGCCAGGACGTCCGGGCCGTGGGCACCTTCGGCCCCGGTGACGTCATGGGCATGGCCACCGTGGTGGCGTACGGGCTGGTCGTGGCGACCGCGGTCGCGCTGGCGCCGGGGCTGCCGCAGCGGGTCCGGCGGATCGCCGGGGGCGTGGCGCTGGTGCTGGTGCTGCCGCTGGTGCTGTCGTTCAGCAGGGGCGTGTGGATCGCCACCGCCGGCGCGGCGGTGCTGGTGATGCTGCTGGCCGGGATCCGGCGGGCCCTGAAGGTGCTGCTCGCGCTGGCCGCGGCCGGTGTGGTGCTGGTGGGCGGGCTCGGGGTCGGCTCCGAGATGGTCGCGGAGCGGCTGACCTCGATCACCCAGGTCTCCAGCGCCCCCGACCAGTCGGTGACCGACCGCTACACGATGTGGGCCGCCGCCGAGTCGATGTGGCGCGAGCGGCCGGCCGTCGGGGTGGGCCTCAAGGGCTTCCCGGCCAACCGGGACGGGCACTCCTCGCTGGGGCTCTCCTCCGGCAGTGACACCGCCGGCGCGGGGCAGGCGTACATCCGCCAGCCGCTGCTCTCCCCGCACAACATGTACCTGCTGGTGCTGAGCGAGCAGGGCCTGGTCGGGCTGACCGCGCTGGCGGGAGGCTGGGCGGCGCTGCTGGTCGCGGGACTGCGGCGGTGCGTCACGGGCGACTCCGAGCTCCGGGACTGCGGGCTGATCGCGATCGGGCTGTTCGTCTGGCAGCTCACCGACTTCCTGTACGCGGACATCGGCGGGCCGTCCACCGTCCTGACCGGGGTGATCATCGGCCTGGCGGCCTGGTGGGCCCTGCCGTCTCCCTCCGGGGGTGACGCGGTTCCCGGCGGCCTCGGCCGGCCGGGGGCACGCACGGCCTTCGGCGCGCGACGTGGTCCGGGCGAGGCTGCTGCCGCGGGAGGGCGCACCGGCTTCCCGGCCGCACTGCGCACCGTTCCGGGTGCGGACGGCCGGTGACCGATACGACGCCTTGGCGGCGGCCCGCGGCCGCGGCGACCGAAGTCGCCGCGGCTGCGGGCCGTCCGCCGCACCCCGACCCGGCTCCGGTCACTCCGGTTCCCCCGGCCGGCCCCGGCCGTGCGCGGGCGGTCGGCGGGGCCGGGGGGACCGGGTCCGGTGGCGGGAACGCGCCGGCTCCGCTGGGGCGGTTCCTGGCCAAGGCCGCCGCCGTCACGGCGGGACTGACCGCCGCCGGGGCGGTGTTCGGGCTGGTCCGGGACCAGACCATCGCGCACCTCTTCGGAGCCGGGCACGACAGCGACGCCTTCCTGATCGCCTGGACCGTGCCCGAGATGGCCTCGACCCTGCTGATCGAGGACGCCATGGCGCTGCTGATGGTGCCCGCGTTCAGCCATGCCCTGGCCCGGCGGGCGGCCGACCGGGCCGGGCTCACCCGCAAGCAGGCCCGCGCGCAGGACCCCGTACGGCTGCTGGTGGGGGCGACCCTGCCGCGGCTGGCGGTGTTCCTGGCCGCCGTCGCCTCCGTGCTCGTCCTCGCCGCGCCGCTCGTCGTCGCCGTGCTCGCGCCCGGGCTTCCGGACCCGGACCTGGCCGTGGAGTGCACCCGGATGACCGCGCTGACCGTGCTGTCGTTCGGCATCGCGGGGTACTTCAGCGCGGCGCTCAGGGCGCACCGCTCGTTCGTGCCACCGGCCGCGATCTACGTCTCGTACAACGTCGGGATCATCGGGACGATGGTCGCGCTGAACGCTGCGTGGGGGGTACGGGCCGCCGCCGCCGGGGTCGCCGTCGGCGGGCTGCTGATGGTGCTGGTCCAACTGCCCGCGTTCATCCGGAACGTGGGCTTCGGCCCGTCCCGCGCCAAGGGTGCGCCACGCAGCCAGCGCGACCGGGACCGGCCCACCCTGATGGCGTTCGGGCTGATCGCCCCGGTGATCTTCTTCGCCGTGTTCCGCCAGTCGCAGGTCCTGGTCGAGCGGTTCCTGGCCGCCTCGCTGCCGCCCGGGGCCATCTCGCACCTGAACTACGCGCAGAAGGTCGCGCAGATGCCGATGGTGCTGTCCCTGATGATCTGCACCGTCACCTTCCCCGTCGTCGCCCAGGCCATGGCCGGCGGCGAGCGCGAGAAGGCCCGGCGGCGCGTCGAACAGGACCTCGCACTGGCCTCCCTGGCCGTCCTCATGGGCAGCGCCCTCGTCATCGGGTACGCGCCCCAGATCATCCAGGTCCTCTTCGAACGCGGCGCCTTCACCCACCGCGACACCCTGGCCACCGCCTCCGTCATGCGGGTCTACGGCCTCGGACTCCTCGGCCACTGCCTCGTCGGGGCGCTGTCCCGGCCCTTCTTCTCGACCGCCCGGCCCATCTGGTTCCCGGCGTTCGCGATGGGCGCCGGACTCCTCGTCAACATCGTGGCCGGAGCCTTCGCCGTCCGCTGGTGGGGCACGTACGGCATCGCCGCCGCCAACGCCGCCGGCATCTCCACCGCCGCCGCCCTGCTGCTCACCGGGCTCGGCTCGCGGATCGTCGCCATCCAGGTCCGCCGGGTCGCGCTCAGCATCGGCCGGCTCTCCGTCGCCGCCGTCGGCGCCTGCGGCACCGGCTGGATCGCCGGGCCGATGATCCCCGACCCGCTGCTCAGCGCCGCACTCGGCTGCCTGCTCGTCCCCGTCATGTTCGGCGCCTGCGGCATGGCCATACGGGCGCTCGAGATCACCGCCCTGCCCGCCCAGATCACCCAGATGACCCAGAGGTTCCGCAATGCCCGCTGACACCCGCACGGCGCCGGACGCCGCGACGGTCCCCGCCCGCCGGACCGCCTCGCCGTGGGTCCTGATGTACCACTCGGTCGCCGAGTTCACCGACCCCGCCGAGGACCCGTACGGCATCACCGTCACCCCGGGCACGCTGGAGGCCCACCTGCTGTGGCTGCGCTCCCGGGGCCTGCGCGGGGTGTCCGTCGGCGAACTGCTCCGAGCCCACGCGGCCGGGCGCGGCGCCGGACTCGTCGGGCTGACCTTCGACGACGGCTACACCGACTACCTGACCCGGGCCCTGCCGCTGCTGCGCCGCCACGACTGCACCTCCACGCTGTTCGTCCTGCCCGGGCGGCTCGGGGTGGACAACGTGTGGGACCCGCTGGGCCCCCGCAAGTCCCTGCTGACGGCCGAGGGCATCCGCGAAGTCGCCGCCGCCGGGCAGGAGATCGGCTCGCACGGGCTGCTCCACCAGGACCTCACCGCGACCGCCGACGACATCCTCCAGCAGGAGCTGCGGGGCAGCCGCGAGCTGATCCGGGAGCTGACCGGGACCCTGCCGGAGGGGTTCTGCTACCCGTACGGGCACCTCGACGAGCGGGTCGTCGCGGCGACGCGGGCCGCCGGCTACGGGTACGCGTGCGCCATCGATCCCGGGCGGCTGGCCGGCCCGCACGCCCTGCCGCGCACCCACGTCAGCCAGGCGGACGGGGCCGGGCGGCTGCGGATCAAGCAGCTGCGGCACCGGGTGCGGGAGCTGCGGCGGGCGGTGCACCGATGAAGTCCGTACGGGCGCTGCACATCATCACGGGGCTCGGGGTCGGCGGCGCCGAGCAGCAACTGCGGCTGCTGCTGCGGCACATGCCGATGCGCTGCGACGTGCTGACGCTGACCAACCCCGGGCCGGTGGCCGAGGGGCTGCGGGCCGACGGGGTCCGGGTGGTGCACCTGGGCATGCGGGGCAACCGGGACCTGGGGGCGCTGCCCAGGCTGGTGCGGTTCATCCGGCGCGAGCAGTACGACCTGGTGCACACGCACCTGTACCGGGCCTGCGTGTACGGGCGGCTCGCGGCCCGGCTCGCGGGGGTCGGGGCGACCGTGGCCACCGAGCACTCCCTCGGCGAGGGCGAGATGGAGGGCCGGCGGCTGACGGCCGGGGTGCGGGCGCTGTACCTGGCCAGTGAGCGGCTGGGCGCGGCGACCGTGGCGGTGTCGGACACCGTGGCGGCGCGGCTGGAGGGCTGGGGGGTGCCGGCTGCGCGGGTGCATGTCGTACCGAACGGGATCGAGGCCGCCCGCTTCCGCTTCGACGAGGGCGTGCGCAGGGCCACGCGGGCCCGGAGCGGGCTGCCCGAGCGGGCGTTCGTGGTCGGCGGGGTCGGGCGGCTGGTGCCGGGCAAGCGGTTCGACTCGCTGGTCCGGGCGGTGGCGGCGCTGCCGGGCGCGCATCTGCTGCTGGCCGGGGACGGGCCGGAGCGGGCCGCGCTACGGCGGCTGGCGGCGGAGCTGGGCGCACAGAGCCGGATCCACCTGCTGGGGGAGCGGGACCCGCTGGGCGACAGCGCGGACGGGCGGACGCCGGGGATCCCGGCGCTGCTGGCCGCGATGGACGTCTTCGTGTCCCCGTCGCGGGAGGAGGCGTTCGGGCTGGCGGTCGTGGAGGCCCTGGCTGCGGGGCTGCCCGTCCTGCACGTCACCTGTCCGGCGATCGACGACCTCCCGGCGGCTCAGGCGCCGGGCGCGCGGCGGATCGGGACCGGGACGGAGGAGCTGGTCGCCGCCCTTCGCGGGCACATGGAGGCGGGCGCGCGGCGGCTGCCACCGCCACCGGTGGTCCGCCGCTACGACATCTCCCGCAGCGCGGACCAGCTCCTCGCGGTCTACGCCCTGGCCCTGTCCGCCCGTGGCGTAGCCCCGGACCCCGCGCCTCAAACACCGGCGGGGCCGAGCTCGGCCCCGGGTCCGGAGTTGAGGGGCGCCGCCCCGACCCCCGCGCCGCAGGCGGCGGCGGGGCTGGAAGTGCCGCCGGCCGGTTGATTCACGCAGCGCCGAAGGGGTTCCCGACGCGGGGCCCGAAAGAACTCCATTCCTCCAGGAAGGCACGTAGATGGCTGACACCGCCGATCAGAAGAAGACCGACCGCCGTCGTCGCAGGGTACGGCTGCTGCCGCCGCCCGCGTGGTGGCCGTTGCCCGTCGCCGCCCTGCTGGGGCTGGCCGCGGGCGGGGCGTACGGGGTGCTCAAGGCACCCGAGTACGCCGCCACCAGCTACGTCGTCGCCGTCCCGGACGACACCACCGAGCCGGCCACCGCCCTCGGCTTCTCGCAGGCGTACGCGCGCATCGCCACCAGCAGTTCCACCCTCGCGTACGCCCAGCCCCGCGCGGGCATCAGCGCCCGCCGGCTCCGCACGCAGGTGCGCGCCGAGACCTCCCCCGAGTCCCCGATGATCGCCATCACGGGCACGTCGAAGAGCCCGACCGAGGCCGCCGACATCGCCAACGCCGTGGCCGACGCGCTCTCGCTGAGCAGCAATCAGGCCGCCAAGAACACCGGCGTCCAGCTGCTGCTGTTCAACCAGGCCGTCGCGCCGAGCGAGCCCGCCTCGCCGTCCGCCACCGTCAGCGGGGCCGTCGGGCTGTGCGCCGGCGGGCTGCTGGGCGGGCTGTGGCTGCTGGCCCGGCCCGGCCGCACCCGCCGGCCCGAGGAGCAGCCGGTCGTCGAGGAGTACGCCTCCCTGCCCGCCCAGGGCGACCACAACGAGACCAAGGAGAAGGAGTCCGTGCGATGACTTCGGGCTCCGCCGGGGGCTTGTCGGTGACGCTGTGCCGCGACCCCCGGCAGTTCGCCGCGCTGGAAGAGCCGTGGAACCGGCTCTTGCGGGCCTGTCCCACCGCCACCCCCTTCCAGAGCCACGCCTGGCTGCACTCCTGGTGGCTCTCGTACGGCCGGGACGGGCGGCTCCGGATCGTGCTCGTACGGCGCGGCGAGGAACTCGTCGGTGCGTGTGCGCTGATGCTCGTCCACCGGCCGCTGCCGCTGCTGGTGCCGCTCGGCGGCGGTATCACCGACTACTTCGACGTCCTGGTGGCCGCCGAGTACGCCGGCCAGGTCGTCCCGGCGCTGGCCCGCGGCCTGCACCGGGCCGCCCGCGGCGCGGTCGTCGACCTGCGCGAGGTACGGCCCGGGGCCGCCGCCGAGGCGCTGTTCGGGGAGTGGCCCGGGATCCGCAGCAAGCTCGCCGACTCCACCTGCATGGAGCTGCCCGCGCTGCCGTTCGACGAGCTGGTCAAGCGGATGCCGGCCTCCGGCGCCCAGCGGGTCCGGGCCAAGCTGCGCAAGACGGACGCGGCCGGGATCGAGGAGCACGAGGTCACCGAGGAGGAAGTGCCGCGTGCCGTACGGACCCTGCTGGCGCTCCACGAGAAGCAGTGGCGCGGCCGCGGGGTGACCCCGGAGCACCTGAGGCCCCGCTTTGCCGAGCACCTGACCCGGGCCACCCGGCGGATGGTGCGGGTCGGCGAGGGCCGGCTGACCGAGTTCCGGCTGGACGGGAAGGTGGTGGCGGCCAACGTCACCCTGCTGTCGGGGGCGTTGAGCGGCGGCTACCTGTACGGGGCGGACCCGGACCTGCGGACCCGCAAGGTGGACGTGGCGACGCTGCTGCTGCGTTACGAGGCCGGCCGCGCCCTCGCCGAGGGCCGCCCGGTGGTGAGCTTCCTGCGCGGCAACGAGCCGTACAAGAACCACTGGCGGCCCGAGACGGTCGTCAACCAGCGTTTCCTGCTGGCCAGGACGGCGCTCTCGCCCCTGCTCCGCCTGCACGAATCGCAGGTGACGGGGCGCGAGCGGGTGGTGGACGCGCTGCGCGAGGCCCTGCCGGCCGCCAGGGACTGGCGGGCGCGGCTCAACGAACTGCGGGTCCGATGACGGGTCTACCAGGGCCAGAAGCCGGAGTCCTTGCCCCAGTCCATGCCCCAGTCCATGCCCCAGTCGAACGTGATGCAGACCGACTGCTTGCCGACCTGCTTGGAGAGCCACTCGCCGAAGTTGATCGGCACGCACCACTCCGTGCTGTTGGCGGGCGGTTCGACGGGCTCGGGCTTCGGCACGACCGGGCTCGGGACGGGGAGCGGGACCGGGATCTCCGGCGAGGGGACCGGGCTCGGGATCTCGGGCGACGGGACCGGCACCGGGACGGGGTCCGGACTCGGGTTCACCGGGGTCCCGGGCGACGGGATCGCCGGCGAGGGCACGGGCTCGGGGGCGGGGCTCTCGGGTGCCGGGACCTCGGGCGAGGGCACGGCAGGCGAGGGCACGGGCACCGGAACGGGCTCGGGGACGGGCACGGGCTCGGGGCTCGTGCTCGGGGTCTCCGGCAAGGGGACCGGAACCGGGACCTGCGGGCTCGGGATCACCGGGACCTCCGGGACCTGCGGCGACGGGATCGCCGGGGAGGGCATGGGGATCTCGGGGGTCGGGATCTGCGGGCTCGGCACGACCGGGGTCGGGATCACCGGCGTCGGGAGGACCGGGGTCGGCACGACCGGCGTCGGGATGACCGGCGTGGGCACGACGGGCGTCGGGACCGGGTCCGGACGCGGGGGTGCGAGCGCGCCGCGGAAGGCCTTCGTGGACTTCGGGTTCTGCTTGCACTGCCACACGCCGTGCGGGCAGTAGTCCGTGATGGTGTGGTAGAGCGGCTTGTGCTGCTCGATCCACTTCAGCATGCGCCGGACGTACTCCGGGTTGTCCCCGTGCCGGAACAGCCCCCACTCCGGGTACGAGATCTCTTTGCCGTGCGCTTTCGCGAAATCCACATGCTGCTGGAGCCCGTACGGCTGCTTGATCATCTCGTCGAAGGTCCTGCCGGGAGCCTGGTCGTACGAATCCATGCCGACGATGTCGACCACGTCGTCGCCCGGGTAGCACTTGGTCCAGCCGATCGCGTCCGACCCGCGGTTGGGGGCGTAATCGAACTTGAACTCCGCGCCGGGGACGGAGCGCATCGTGTTGACGATCCGCCGCCAGTACTCCTTCCAGCCCTCCGGGTCCGGCGCGCAGCGGTGGGTGTACGTGGCGCCGTTCATCTCCCAGCCGAGCACGATCACCGTGTCCGGGACGCCCAGGGCCACCAGCCGTTCGGCGAGCTTCGCGAAGTGCCGGTCGAACTCGCCCTGCGCGCCCGCCCGGATCAGCTGGGCCACCCGGCGGTCGGGGACCCGGTCCTCGTTGTGCTCCTGCATGGGCACGTTCAGGACGAAGAGCCGGTCCGCCTTGGCGCGGCGCCACTCGGCCCACGGTTCCAGGAAGTCGGGGCCCTCGATGCGGGCCCAGCGGTCTCCGGGCAGATAGGTGTGGCCGACCCGGATCTCCTTGCCGCGCAGCCAGCGCGACAGGTTCGGGATCCGGGCGACTCCGGGCGGACCGGAGTCGAGAAAGGCGCCCATGGCGATGTCGGAGCCCTTGGGCTGATCCCTCTCGGGGGCCGCGAGCGCGGCACCCGTGGCGAGCAGTCCGGCCGTGACCGTACCGATGCAGGTGCTCGCCAGTCGGCGGTGTGGTCTGGGCATGGCGTCTCCCGAGCTTTCCTGAATCGGTGTGCTTGTCGAAGACGTTAGGCATCACATCTGACGAATGGCCTGTCCGGTGACCGCTGCATAGGCCATTCGCAGCTGCGCATCCTCCCCGTTTGGTCCGACTAGGTGAAAGACACCGTTCCCATGCACGCGTTCGACAGCAATGTGCCCGCTGTAGTGCTCAGACTCGATCGGAATCCGTTCCACCACGGAACCCTCGGCGCCGTCAGATCTCTTGGGCGGAGGGGCGTGGAGGTCCATGCCGTCGTCGAGGCCGGGGGAGGTCCCATGGGGCGCTCGCGCTACCTGCACGCCGTGCATCCCGGGCCGGCCGGAGGGCTGGACCCCGAGGCTCCGGAGGCGCTGCTGGAGTGCCTGGTCGGGGTGTCGGAGCGGATCGGCAGGCCGGCGGTGCTCGTCGCGATGGACGACCTGAGCGCCATCGCCGTCGCGCGGATCGCGCCGATGCTGAACGGGCGGTTCCGGATCCCCCATCAGCCCGACGGGCTGCCGGCGCGGGTGGCGGACAAGGCCGAGCTGTCGCGGCTGTGCGCGCGCTGGGACATCCCGCATCCGGAGACGGTGATCCCGGCGGGCGGGGCCGAGGCGGCGGAGGCCGCATGGCGCCTCGGCCTGCCGGTGGTGGCCAAGTGGAGCCGGCCCTGGCTGCTGCCCCCGGGCGGCGGGCTGCGCAGCACCACGCTCGTGCACACCGCCGCCGAGGCGCGCCGCCTGTACGAGCGCACGGCAGAGGCCGGGAGCCGGCTGCTGCTCCAGCGGTTCCTGCCGGCCGGGACGGACACCGACTGGTTCTTCCACGGCGCCTTCGCCCGGGGCGGGCACCCGCTGCTCGCGGGGTCGGGCCGCAAGGAGCTGTCCTGGCCGGTGCGGACGGGGCTGACGGCGGTGGGGCGCTGGCTGCCGGATCCGGCGGTGGAGGAGGCGGGGCTGCGGCTCGCCGAACGGCTGGGCTACCAGGGGATCCTGGACCTGGACTTCCGCCGGGACGAGAAGGGCTGTTTCCGGCTGGTGGACTTCAACCCCCGGCCGGGCGCGCAGTTCCGGCTGTTCACGGATGCGGGCGGGCTGGACGTGGTCCAGGCGATGTACCTGGATCTGACGGGGCAACGGGTACCGGAGTCCGCGGGCGGCCCGGGCCGGGTGTTCGTCGCGGAGAACTACGCCCTGCTGGCGTCGCTCCGCGGCCGCCGGCTCCCCCGGCGGTCCCCGACCCGCCCGCCGCTCCCGTCCCCCTCGGCACCCGAGGACGCCGGGGCCGGGCAGGAGCGCGCCGCGGGTGGCAGTCCGCGGCCGGTACGGGTGGCGCCGCAGGCGGAGCGGGGGCGGGTGGAAGCGGCCTGGTTCGCCGCCGACGACCCGATGCCGTTCCTCGCGATGCTCGCCGCGTTCCTGGGCCGGGGCGCGGGGAAGGGTGTGCGCGCCCTGCGCGGTGTCCCGGCGCACGGCCGCCGTACGGCGCGGGCCGTGGTCCGCGCCCCGCGCCAGCGTGCCCGCGACCTGACCCCGCCGACCGCCCCCGCCGAACCGGACGAACTGGTGACCCGATGACGCCCCGCCACCCGCCCCCGCCCCGGCCCCCGTCCTCGCCTCCGGCGCCGCGAGGGCCCGTCGCACGTACCGCCGGAGGCAGTGGCACGGGCAAGGTGTCCATGAGACTGGAGGGAGGGCGGTGACGCGGGTGGACGATCTCGTCGTGGTCGGCGCCGGGCCGTACGGGCTGTCGATCGCCGCGCACGCGGTGGCGGCGGGGCTCGGCGTACGGGTGCTCGGGCGGCCCATGGCCTCGTGGCGGGACCACATGCCCGAGGGCATGTACCTGAAGTCGGAGCCGTGGTCCTCCAACCTGTCCGCGCCCGGCGGCCGGCACACCCTCGCCGCGTACTGCGCCACCCGGGGGCTGGCGGCCGAGCACGGCAGCCCGCTCCCGATCGGCACCTTCAGCTCGTACGGCATGTGGTTCGCCCGGCACGCCGCGCCCGAGGTGGAGGAGGTGACGGTCACCGAGGTCAGCCCGCAGGGCGACGGCTTCCTGATCCGCACCGCCGAGGGGCCGCCGCTGCTCGCCCGGACGGTTGCGATCGCCGTCGGGGTGATGCCGTTCGTGCACCTCCCCGAGGCGCTGCGGGACCTGCCCCCCGGGCACTGTTCGCACAGCAGCGGCCACCGCGACCTGGCCCGGTTCGCCGGCCGGGAGGTCGCCGTGGTCGGGGCGGGGCAGGCGGCCCTGGAGACCGCCGCCCTGCTGGCCGAGAACGGGGCCCGGCCCTGCCTCGTCGCCCGCCGGTCCCGGCTGAACTGGAACACCGTGCCCCAGCCGCTGGAGCGCCCGGCCGTGCGCGCCCTGCGCAATCCGCACAGCGGCCTCGGCACCGGCTGGCGCAGCTGGGTGTGGTCGGAGCTGCCCTGGGCGGTGCGCCGGCTGCCCGCGCCGGCCCGGGAGCGGATCGCCGCGACCGCGCTCGGGCCCGCCGGGGCCTGGTGGCTGCGGGACCGCTTCGAGCGGAGCGTCCCGGTGCTGCTGGGGCACCGGCTGCACCGGGCGGTCCCGGTCGGCGGGCGGACCCGGCTCGGGCTGACCACCGCGGCCGGGGAGTCCGTCGTACTGGACGTCGCGCACGTCGTCGCGGCCACCGGGTTCACCCCGCACCTGGGCCGGCTGGAGCTGCTGGACGCCCGGCTGCGGGCCGTCCTCGACACCGTCGGGGACAGCGGCACGCCGGAGCTGAGCGCCGGTTTCGAGTCCTCCTGGCCCGGTCTGTTCTTCGCGGGGCTGCTGACGGCTCCCTCATTCGGCCCTTCCATGCGATTCGTGCACGGTGCGGGGTTCACGGCGGGGAGACTGGTCGGAGGAGTCCGAAAGCGCCTCGGCGCCCGGGGCAGGCCGACGGGCTCCGCCGGGACCGTGCGGCCCGACCGGGCCGGTGCCGGGCATCCGAAGACGTCTCTGCGGTGAGGTCGAGAGGGGTCCGCGATGAGTGCGGAGCAGCGAGCACAGGGCCGTGGCTGGGTGCGCATTCCCGCCAGCCGGGCGGAGCAGCCCACCGTGCCCAGGGCTGCCGCGCCCAGGCCTGCCGCGCCCAGGACCGCCCCGCCGAGGACCGCCTCGCCGTACCCTCCTCCCGCGCATGCGGCACCGGACCAGCCGACCATCTACCTGTCCCTCGTCAAGCGCTGGCAGGAGGCCGGGCGCACCCTTCCGGGGCATCCTGACGAGGAGTGGGAGCGGCTGATCTCCCAGCCGTGCTGGCCCGGCCGTTAGGTGGTGTTCTCGTGGCAGCGGCGGAGCGCGACAGATCCGAGCAGGGCCGGCGGGACCCTGTGACCGGGCCCGGGGAGCGGCTCGCGCTCAACGGCATGGGCAGCTTCGAGTGGGACCTGGATGCCGGGACGCTGTTGCTGGACGAGGCCGGGCTCGTGGTCTTCGACCTCGAGCGGGAGGAGTTCGGCGACAGCCCGGACGGGCTGGGGCTGCGGATCCCGGCCGACGACAGTGCACGGCTGGCGGAATCCACCCAGGCCGCCCTGGACGGCGGCGCGGAGACGTACGGCTCGTACTTCACGGTGCAGCGGCGCGACGGCGTCGACCAGTGGACGCACACGCAGGGCCGGATCATGCGGGACGCCGACGGGCGGCCCCTGCGGATCCTCGGGATCGTGCGGGACGCGACGGCCGAGCTCGCGCACGCCACCATCCTGCGGAAGCTGGAGTCGGCGCGGGCCCAGCAGGCCACCATCGTGCAGCGGACGACGGAGGCCCTGTCGCGGGCAGTGACCGTCGACGACGTCACGGCCACGCTGACCGGGGCGGGAGCGCTGGAGCGGCTGGGCGCCGACGGGCTGGCCCTGGGGCTCGTCGAGAACGGCGCCATCAAGATCATCGCGCTGAGCGGGGAGTCGCTGGAGATCCTCAGCGAGCGGAAGTTCACCCGGCTGGACGGCTCGCTGCCGCTGTCGCAGACGGTGCTCACCCGCAAGGCGCGCTTCGTCACCTCCCTCGCCGAGCTGGCGGGCGAGTTCCCGCTGCTCGCGGACTACCTGCGCCGGATCCGCTTCGACGCCGCCGCCTATCTGCCGCTGATCGCGCAGGCCAAGGCCATCGGCGGGCTCGTGCTGTTCTACCGGCGGCGCAGCGAGTTCAGCCCGGAGGAGCGCAACCTGTGCCTGGGCCTGGCCGGCATCGTGGCGCAGTCCCTCCAGCGGGCGCTCCTGTTCGACCAGGAGCGGGAGTTCGCGACCGGCCTGCAGGCCTCGATGCTCCCGCGCCGGATCCCGGAGATCAGCGGCGGCGAGATCGCGGTGCGCTACCACTCCGCGTGGAGCGGGCGTGAGGTCGGCGGGGACTGGTACGACGTGATCGCGCTGCCCCGCGACCGGGTCGGCATCGTCGTGGGCGACGTACAGGGCCACGACACGCACGCGGCGGCGATCATGGGCCAGCTGCGGATCGCGCTGCGGGCGTACGCGGGGGAGGGGCATCCGCCGTCGACCGTGCTCGCCCGGGCCTCGCGCTTCCTGGCCGAGCTGGACACCGAGCGCTTCGCGACCTGCATGTACGCACAGGTCGACCTGGAGACCGGCGGCGTACGGGCGGTCCGCGCGGGCCATCTCGGGCCGCTGATCCGGCACACGGACGGGCGTACGGGCTGGCCCAACGTACGCGGCGGGCTGCCGCTCGGACTGGCCTCGGTCTTCGAACAGGAGGACTTCCCCGAGACCCGGCTCGACCTGGTCCCCGGGGAGACGCTGGTGCTGTGCACCGACGGCCTGGTGGAGGAGCCCGGTACGGCCATCACCCAGGGCATGGAGGCCCTCTCGCACGCCGTGCGCAGCGGGCCGCAGGAGGCGGGCGCGCTCGCCGACCACCTCTCGGACCGGCTCTGGGAGCGCTGGGGCTCCGGCGACGACGTGGCCCTGCTGGTGCTGCGCCGGGCCCCCGACCCGGGCACCCACCGGGCCCCGCGAATCCACCAGTACATCCACCAGGCGGACCCGGAGGGCCTCTCGGAGGCCCGCTACGCGCTGCGCCAGGCGCTGCGCGACTGGGGCATGCCGGAGCTCGCCGACGACGTGGAACTGGCGGCCGGGGAACTGCTGGTCAACGCCCTGCTGCACACGGACGGCGGGGCGGTGCTGACCATGGAGGTGCTGCCGGAGCCGGTCCGGCGGATCCGGCTGTGGGTGAAGGACCGCTCCAGCGTCTGGCCACGCCGGCGCACCCCGGGCGAGGCCGCCACCACCGGGCGCGGGCTGCTGCTGGTGGACGCGCTGGCCACGCACTGGGGAGTGGAGTCGCGGGGTGACGGCAAGGCCGTGTGGTGCGAGTTCGACGTCGCGGGCAGCGTCCGGAGCATGGGGTGACAGGGGCGCGGGGCGACCGGACGGTCACCCCGAGTTGTGGAGTACCGGGGGTGGAGTGATGATGCGGTCCATGGAACGGACGACCGCATGCACACGGATCCTGCCGTGCACCGGCTGAACAAGCGGCCGGGCAAGGGCGCCGCGACCGCTCTGCTCGCGCTGCTCCTGCTGGCCGTCGGGGTTCCGACGGCCGCGCACCGCACGACTGGGCGCCCGCATCCCGATACCGGCTGCCGGACCGTCGCGTTCATGTCGATGACCGGCGTGGCGCCCGCCTGCCGGTAGCGGCGGCTACCGGCTACGGCCGGGTGCGTCAGCGGTGCATCAGCGGTGCTTCTCCTCCAGCCAGATTTCCCGCTCCGTCTTCGCCAGGTAGGACACGCTCAGGGAGAACCCGGAGTGCAGGCTCGCGGACTGGAGCTTGGCCTCCGCACCGGCCGCACCCGGCTGCAGGTGCACCAGGTCCAGCGGGGCCGACGCGGACCAGTCGTGCTCCTGCCCGTCGCAGACGGCCTCCTCGCCGCCGAAGCCCAGGCGGGTGGTGCCCTGGGCGTCGGTGTCCTGGGTGAGGGTGACCTGGATCTGCACTCCACGGGGTGACGAGGGGCTGCACGTGTAGGTCCCGAAAAGGGTGACGTGGCCGTCGTCGGAGATGTGACCGGATTTCTGTACGGAAATCTCATCGCCCTGGGCCCGGGCGCCTGCGGGAGTGGTGAATACGGTGGCCGCGGCCAGCGCGGAAAGCACCGTGACGGCCAGTCGGCGGGTGGAAACTCGCATGAATCCTCCATGGGGGGTGGGTCGGCACAAAAGCACCGAAACGCATTGTGCTGGCAGATGGCGGGCAACTCCTTCCGTACGCCCGTGTCGGTGTGTGCAATTGCCCGCTCGGGCGCGTGAGACTGACCGGAATACACCCCGAAGGTCCCCGAAGGGATCGCGCATGCGCCAGTCCGCTTCCGTCCTCGCCGCTGCTCTCCTGCCCCTCCTGCTGTTCGGTGCCACGGCCTGTTCCGGCGCCCCCGAGGGGGCTGCACTCGCCCCGGCCGCGGCGCCCGCCGTCCCGGTGGACGACGGCGCACCGGGCGCCGAGGAGGATCCGGCGGCCGCGGCCCCGGGTGCGATGCAGGCCGCCTCGAAGGATGCCCATGTGGGTGACTCCGTACGGGTGCACGGCCGCCAGGTGGGCCGGCACCTCCAGGCCGTGCTCACCGCGTACGTCGACCCCGCGGTCAGCGTGGAGAAGAACTACGCGCCGCCCGCGGGCAAGCGCTGGGTGGCCGCCTCGATGTCGTTCGTCAACGTCGGCGGGGCCTCGTACGGGGCCCTCGGGCGCATGTGGGCGTACGACAGCGCGGGGGGTCGCCACCCGGTGGTGCCGACCGGTGAACTGACCACCGGCAAACCACTCGTCTTCGATTCCCTCGCCGTCGGTGAGCGGGCCGAGGGATGGGTGGTGTTCGAAATCCCGGAAAAGGCGCGCATTGTGCGGCTCCAGTATCAGGACACGAACATGCAGGCGAATTCCGGAGAGGGATTCTGGGCCGTCTAGCCCGCCCGGGTGAAAGGCCTGAAAGGGGCGCGGGAGAGACCACTAGGGTGCGGCGCATGACTTCAACTCAAGCCGAAATCGACCGGTCCCAGCTCGGCACCCTTTCCGTGCTCGCCTGGATCGGCGACCCCTCCGAGGGCCACGACATCCCGTACCTGCTCGCCTACACCCTCGGCGACGGTCCGCAGGGGCGGGAGGCCGGCGAGAAGGCTGCCCGCGGGCTGCTGGAGGAGATCGGCCTGCCCATCGGTGACGTGGTCATGGACGGCACCCGCAACCCGGCGGTCTTCCCGGTGCAGATCGTGCTGGCGGGCAAGCAGGTCGCGCTGACCCTGCCCGGGCTGAACGCGACCTGCACCGCCCCGGACGAGTGGGTCGCCGCGGCGAACGAGAGCGGCCAGGCCTACTTCCTCTTCGCCACGCGCGCCTGGCCGGAGGCCGTCCCGGGCAAGCCGGTCGAGCCGAAGACCCTCCAGGAGTTCGCCGGGGACGAGGCCGTGCTCACGAGCAGCGCCCACTGCGTGCTCGCGGTCCGGCGCCTGCAGTAACAGGCCCCGGGGGACCGGGCCCCCGCTCCGGCCGCCGGGCCCCCAGCCTGCCCGGTGGCCGGTTCCCCCCTCCCCGCGGCCCTGTGGGCCCTACGGGCGTTCGAAGGCGAAGCGGAGCGAGCGGACGCGGTTGTCGAAGTTCGACCCCGCCAGGTCCGGCAGCCCCACCGCCCGCAGTCCGACCGGCCGGGTCAGCAGCTCGCGGAACAGGGCCTTCATCTCCACCCGGGCCAGGTGCGCGCCCAGGCAGAAGTGCGGGCCGCCGCCGCCGAAGCCCAGGTGCGGATTGGGCGAGCGGGTGATGTCGAAGGCGTCCGGGTCGGGGAAGACGGCCTCGTCGCGGTTGGCGGACGCGTAGTACAGCACCACCTTGTCGCCGGGCCGGAACAGGTGCCCGCCCAGGGTGTGTTCGGCGGCCACCGTCCGGCGGAACTGGATGATCGGCGTCGAGTGCCGGATCATCTCGTCCACCGCGCCGTCCGCGTACGCCTCGAAGTCCCCGAGCAGCAGGTCCCGTTGCTCGGGATGGTCGGTCAGCAGGGTCAGCCCGTGGGTGATCGCGTTGCGCGTGGTCTCGACCCCGGCCACCATCAGCAGCGAGAAGAACGCGCCGAGCTGGCGGGCGTTCAGCGCCTGTTCGCCCGCCGCCCCGTTGACGTTCGCGCAGACCAGCGCCGAGATCAGGTCGTCGGTGGGGTTCTTGCGCCGCTCCCGCCCGATGCCGGCGACCATGCGCTGCATCCGGGCCAGCGCCCGCAGTCCGCGTCCGGGCATCCGCAGCCGCGAGGCCAGGCCCCGCTCGACGCCGATGTTCTCCGAGGCGTGGTTGACGCGGTCGGCGATCTCGGCGCGGTAGCGCTCCGGGATGCCCATCATGTTGCAGATGACCTCGAGCGGCAGCCGTGAGGCCACGGCCGAGACGAACTCGTCGGGCTCGTCCTCCAGTACGTCGTCCACGATCCGGGCTGCCACCGCGTGGATGTCCTGCTCGGCCGCCGCCAGCAGCCGCGGCGTGAACGCCCGCTGCACGATCTTGCGCAGCTGCGCGTGGTCGGCGCCGTCCAGGTTGACCATCGAGTCCCCGAACAGCGCCCGCACCCACCGGGCAGGCTCGGGCGTGGTCACCCCGGGCGCGCTGGCGAACACCTTGGGGAGCCGGCTCGCCTCCTGCACGTCCGCGTGCCGTACGAGGGCCCAGTGGCCGCGGCCCTTCCCCTCGGGCACGTAGACCGGGGACTCCAGCGCCCGCAGCCGGGCGAACGCCGCGAGCCGCGCGGCCGGAGGCTGCTGCCAGAACGCCGGGTCGGCGAGCTCCCCGTACTCCGCCACCGCCGGGCCCGAGCCCGTGTCCGCGTACCGCTGTACCGGGAACTTCATCGTTTCTTCTTCCTGTCGCCGACGCGCTCGCCGGGGCCGCGGCGGCCGTCGCCGCCCGCCGTCCTCACGCACCAGAACGCTCTCGCTGGGCCAAGGTCACGCCCACCGCGACGGTGACCGCGGCGACCAGCCCCGCCCACAGCACCGCCTGCCCGCCGGTCCACGCGCACGCGAGGATCACCAGCGCCGAGACCGGCAGCACCAGTTGCTGGGCCGTACCGCGCTTGAAGTGGCGCGAATGCAGCAGCCAGACGAAGGCGAGGAACAGCGCCGCGGGCACGGTCACCGAGAGGTTGGCGGCGAGCGTCGAGATGTGGGCCTTGCCGACCGCGTGCTCGATCGCCACCTCGATCCCGGCTCCGATGGCCGCGGCGGACGCGAAGATCACGATGTGCCCGTACCCCCAGGGGATGGCCTGGCGGTTGGTCTGCAGCCGGTCGTGCGCGGGGACGGCGAAGTAGATCCACCAGGCCGCGAAGACCAGCAGCAGCCCGCCCGCCGCGATCGGCAGCAGCTCGCCCAGCGCCTCGTGCTCGTCGATCGCCGACTGGACCGCGACCGTGCTGGCGGCGATGGTCTCGCCGAGCACGATGATGGTGAACAGGCCGTACCGCTCGGCGATGTGGTGCGGATGCCACTGGGTCTGGTAGCCGCGCTCGGCGACCACCGGGACCAGCAGCTCCGCCATCACCAGCACCAGAAACAGCCACCTGCGGCTCGCCTCGGGCGCCGCGAGCAGCGCCACCCAGCCCGCCTGGCAGATCACCAGCCCGATCGCGTACGTGAGCGCGCAGCGGCGGGCCGGACCCTGCTCCCCGGCGGCGGCGCGCAGCCACTGCGCGGTGAGCGCGAGGCGCATCACCACGTAGCCCATGACGGAGATGGTCCAGTCGTTGTCGTTGAAGGCGCGCGGGATCCCGGCCGAGTAGATGAGCACGCCGGAGATCTGCACCAGGGTCGCGATCCGGTACGGCACGTCGTCGACGTCGTAGGCGGAGGCGAACCAGGTGAAGTTCATCCAGGCCCACCACACGCCGAAGAACACGAAGAGGTAGCCGGTGATGCCGGCGCCGACATGGCCCTCGGCGAGCGCGTGGACGAGCTGCCGGCCGGCCTGCGCCACCGCGACGACGAAGCAGAGGTCGAAGAACAGCTCCAGAGGGGTCGAGGCCCGGTGGCCCTCGTCCCGGCTGCGGGAGGTCATCGGTACGTACGTCATACCGCCAGGACACCAGCCGTACGCGGGTCGGCAGGCGAGGCGCGCGGCCGGCGGAGCCGCGGACCCCTCTGGCCTACGCACCCCTCCGACCCACGCACCCCCCGGCGCCTGATCAGTCGTCGACGGGCTTCGGGTAGGGGCTCTGCATGGAGACCCACCGGACGTCGAGGTCTTCTCGCAGGTAGTCCATCCGCCGCTCCCAGAAGTCCTTCATGTGCGGCAGGGCGAGGTGGCGGTCCAGGTCTTCCCTGGAGCGCCACACCTCGTAGAAGACGAAGGTGCTCGGATCGTCGCGGTCCACGTGGAAGTGGTACTCCAGGGAGCCCTCCTCGGCGCGGGTCGGTTCCACGAACGACAGCAGCAGTTCCTTGAGCTCGTCCGCCCGCTCGGGCTTCGGACGGGCGAAGCCCACCAGTGCGTACGGCCGATCGCCACTAGGTACGGTAATCGTCATACCTGCACCGTAGGCGGCCGTGCAGGTACGATGCAAGTCATACCTGTAGTGAAGGAGGTTCGGCATGCCCGACGAGGACGGCCATCCCGCGCCCGAAGAAATGGATCTCGGCGAAGTGCTGTCCGCACTCGCCGACGGGCACCGCCGCAGGGTGATCCTGACCCTGCTCGCCGAGCCGGACGGCACCGAGCGGCACTGCAGCTCCTTCGGCCTGCCGGTGTCGAAGGCCACCAGGACCCACCACTTCCGGGTGCTGCGCCAGGCCGGCCTGGTCCGCCAGGTCAACCGCGGCAACAGCAACATGGCCACGCTGCGCCGCGCCGACCTCGAACAGCGCTTCCCCGGGCTGCTCGACGTCCTGCGCCGGGAAGCCGGCCGCCCCGGCCGCCCCGGCCGGCCCGCCGAACCGCAGTAGAGGTTTGTGAAGCTTTCATGGGCGGGTGAGGGGGCCTTCGGTCCAGGGGCCCGGAGAAGTACCCGCACCTGACCATCCGGGTCAGCGGCCCCCTTCAGCCAGCAGAAGGTCATCTTCAAGCGGAAGCACAACTGGCTGATGACCTGGCTCTACGTCGGCACCTTCGGGTCCTTCATCGGCTTCTACGCGACCTGCCTGGCCGTGTGCTGGGGGTTCCACACCCGCAAGGGCCCCGAGGCTCCCAGCCGATCCCGCGCCGGGGCGGGGCCGGAGGGCCGGCCGGGGGCGGCCGTACCCTGGAGGCATGAGCACCGCCCCCGCCTCCGACCCGCAGTCCTCGCAGCCCGAATCCCGGCCCGAGGCCGCGCCCGCGGCGAAGCCCAGGCCCCGGCTCGTCTTCGACGACCCGCTGGACCAGCAGTCCGCGGACGACACCGACCGCGGATGGGGCGAGCGGCCGCCCGCCGGCGGGAGCGCCGGCGACCTGGCCCGCTTCCTCGACGAGAAGCCGCCGCACCACCTCTGACCAGCTAGTACCCCGAGCCGGGGTGACCGTACTGGCCGCCCTGGCCGCCATACCCGCCCTGGCCGCCATACCCGCCCTGGCCGCCCTGGCCGCCCTGGCCATTCTGGCTGCGCTGGGCGATCAGCTCGTCCCGGATCTCCTTGAGGACCACCAGCTCGGTGATCTCCATGGTCTCCTGGACACCCTCCTTGGCCCGGCGGCGCTGCTCCATCTTGGCGAGGTACTTCGACATCGGCAGAACCATCAGGAAATAGACGACCGCGGCCGTGATCAAGAAGGTCAGCGCGGCGTTCAGCACCGATCCCCAGAGGATGTTGACGCCGGTGGGCTCCCCCTTCGCGTCGATGCCGCAGGGGTCCTTCAGGCAGGACGTGTAACCGTCCAGGCTCTTCGTACCGATGGCGCCCACCAGCGGGCTGATGATCCCCTTCACCACCGAGTTCACGATGTTCGTGAACGCGGCGCCGATGACGACCGCCACCGCCAGGTCGACCACGTTGCCGCGCATCAGGAAGGCCTTGAAGCCTGCCAGAACGCTCTCCTTCTTCTTCTCGCTCACCACTGAGCCTCTCTTCGAATCCGCCGAACATGGAGCCAACGGTTCCGAAAGCTACGGCAGTCCGGGCCCGGCGTGTCCAATCGGGGCCCGGCTTGTGATGACTTGACTGCACGCCCGTCCGATTCAGCACAACGTCACCGCCAGTCGTGCCACTGCGCCCGCCCCCACGAGAGCCCGCGCCGTGTCCCGGGGGACCGACAGGACCACCAGCGCCCCGCCGTCCCCAACGCCCTTCTCCGGGTCGGGCACTTCGACGACCCGGGCCCCCGCGGCAACGACCCTCGGCGGGCCGGCGCGCTCCGCCGCCACCACGTCCACCCGGTCCCCGGAGCGCAGCAGCCGCACCGTCGCCGCGTCCGCGATGCGCACCGGCGCCGACACCCACCGCACTGCCGCAGGCGGCGGTTTCACCTCCTGCGGCGCCGCGCCCCGCGAAGCCTGCGCCTCCGTCCCGCCCACCACCGCCAGCGCGGCCGCCAGGACGGCCAG
Source organism: Streptomyces sp. NBC_00354 (assembly GCF_036106915.1). Lineage (NCBI taxonomy): Bacteria > Bacillati > Actinomycetota > Actinomycetes > Kitasatosporales > Streptomycetaceae > Streptomyces > Streptomyces sp. NBC_00354. The sequence continues at coordinate 5,006,522 of NZ_CP107983.1, forward strand.
CCCGGCCGACGCGGCCCGCCGCCGACGCCGTACGGCGCGGCGCAGCCGGTCCCCGCCCCGGCCGACGCGAAGCGGGGGGAAGGCCGGCACCGGGCGCGCAGGGGGACACGTAGAGGGAGCGGAAGGAGCGGAGAGAGGGGAAGGAAGGGAAGGAGCCGAAGGGGAAGGAGTCGAAGGGGAAGGGACGCACGAGGTCCTGGACATGACGGCCACCACCAGTGAGCTGAGTTCCGGTGTCCGGGCCCATCGCCCGGACACCCCTCACGATCCGCCGCCCCGCCGAATCCCGCTCGCGCCTGTGGACAATCCCCAGCCTGTGGACAACGTCGTCACCCACAGGAGCGGGTGCCCGTCAGGCTTCGGCGCTCTCCTCGCGCAGGACCAGCGCCAGCAGCCCCGGGAAGCGGGCCTCGAACTCCGCGCGCCGCAGCCGGTTGACGCGCCCCCGCCCCTGGTCGCGCTGCTCCAGCAGCCCGGAGCCGCGCAGCACCGCGAAGTGGTGGCTGAGGGCCGCCTTGCCCACGGGTACGTCGAAGGTGCCGCAGCTGCGCTCCCAGTCGCCCACACCCGCGAGTTCCCGTACGAGCTGCAGCCGCACCGGGTCGGCGAGTGCGGCGAGGGCGGCCTGGACCGGCACGTCGTCGGGGTGGGTGTGCTCGGGTTCGGCCCGGTGTCCCATCGCGGATCCTCCCTGCAGCGGGCTTGCGCCCTTGCGGAATGTTCGATGAAAACCGTACAGTCGCGTCACCGCAGTGTTCGCTTTTCGTTGAACAGTCTAGCCGGGGGTACCAGTCATGCACGCAGTCGAGTTCCACGAGTTCGGCGGACCCGACGTCCTCCACGCCACCGAGGTCCCGGTGCCGGAGCCGGCCCACGGCGAGGTGACCGTTGACGTCGCCTACGCCGGAGTCAACTTCGCCGACGTCCTGGCCCGGGCCCACGGCTACCGGGTCCCGGCCCTGCCCTTCCGCCCCGGCCTCGAGATCTCCGGCCGCATCCGGGCCGTGGGCCCCGGAGTCGAGGGGCTGCGCCCCGGCCAGGAGGTCGCCGCCCTCACCTCGCACAGCGGCTACGCCGAGGTCGCCGTAGCCCCCGCCGCGACCGTCTTCGCGCTCCCCGAGGGCATCTCCCTGCGCACCGCCGCCACCCTGCCGACCGTCCTGCCCACGGTCCAGGGGCTCGTGCACGAGGTCGGCCGGCTGCGCGCCGGGGAGACCGTACTCGTCCAGAGCGCGGCCGGCGGCATCGGGACCGTTGCCGCCCAGGTCGCCCGGCTCGCCGGAGCCCGCGCCGTCTACGGCGTCGTCTCCCGCCCCGAAAAGGCTGCGGAAGCCCTCAAGTACGGCTACGACGAGGTGTTCGTCGGTGACGGCTTCACCGCGGACGTGCTCCGCGCCACCGGCGGCCGTGGAGTCGACCTCGCCCTCGACCCCGTGGGCGGCGACACCTTCCGCCGCAGTCTGGACTCCCTCGCGCGCTACGGCCGCCTCGTCGCCTACGGCAACGCCGGCGGAGCCGCACCCTGGCAGATCGGCCAGCCCGAGCTCAACCCGCGCGGACTCTCCGTCGGCGGCTTCTCCGTCCTCACCCTCGCCCAGGACGACCCCGAGGCGCTGCGCGCCCTCGCCGCCGACTCCTTCCGGCTCGCCGCGAGCGGCAAGGTCGAACTGCCGGTCACCGCAGAGTTCCCCCTCGCCCAAGCCGCCGAGGCCCACCGCCTGATGGACACCCGCACCACCACCGGCAAGCTGCTGCTCCGCGTCGCGGGGGAGTGAGGCCGATCCGGGGCCGCTACCCGCCCTCCCGGACGCGCCGCAGCGCCGCCACCGGGTCGGCGGCCCGCGTCACCGACCGCCCCACCACCACGTGCGAGGCCCCGGCGGCAAAGGCGGCCTGCGCCGTCCCGGCCCGGGCGGCGTGCTCGCCCACCTCCCCGCCGGCCAGGGTGACGCCCGGCGTCACGATCAGCGGCCGCGGCCCCAGCACGTCCCGCAGTGCCCCGGCTTCCCGCGGCGAGGCGATGACCCCGTCGCACCCCGCGCCCATCGCCAGCCGGGCCAGCCGCTGCACCTGCTCGTCGGTCGTCGCGCCGATGCCGATGTCGGCGAGGTCGCTCCCGGTCATGCTCGTGACCACCGTCAGCGCGAGCACCCGCAGCCCGGGGAACTCCCGGGCCGCGTCCACCGCCGCGGCCATGATCCCCGTACCGCCCATCGCGTGCACCGTCACCATCGACGCGCCCAGCACGCCCGCGGCGCGCACCGCGCCCGCCACGGAATTCGGGATCTCGAAGAGCTTCAGGTCCAGGAACACCTCGTGCCCGCGCCCGACGAGCTCCTCGACGAGGCCGGGCCCGGCGGCGGTGAGTAGCTCCAGCCCGATCTTGTAGTGGCCGCAGGCGTCCCCGAGGCGGTCGACGAGCGCCTCGGCGTCCCGGCGGCCGGCGAAGTCGAGGGCGACGATCGTCCTGCTGTCGTTGATCACTCCGTCATTGTGCGGTTCACGGCCGGGCCGGGATCTCGCAGGCCTCCGAGAAGCCCTGGCTGGTCAGGCCGAAGGCGCGGTTGGCCCGCGAGCGCCAGTTCTCCAGCGCGACCATCGCGGTGAGTTCGACGAACGCCGCCTCTCCCAGGCGCGCGATCAGCTCCGCGGCGAGCTCGTCCGTGACCGCCGGCTCGGTCTCGGTCATGGCCTCGGCGTACTCCATGACCAGCAGCTCCGGCTCCGTGAACGTCTCGCGGTTCTCCCGCCAGCGCGGCGCCTGCCCGATCTTCCGCGCCGACAGCCCCCGTTCCAGGCCCTCCCAGTAGCCGAAGTCCATGCACCACGAGCAGTTGATCCGGGCCGCCGCCGCCATCACCGCGAGGTGCTTCAGCCCGGCGTCGAGGGCGTACCACTTCGCCGCCTGCTGCTCGAGGCGGACGTACGTGAACAGCACGCGCGAGTTGTGCCCGTACGCCTGGCCGGGGTCGAGCACCTTGCCGTACCTGCGGCGCGAGTACCAGGCGCCGATGCGCATGAGGAGGGTGCGGGGCGGGGTGAGCGAAATGCGCGACATGGCGGTCGCCTCCTGGACGGTCGGTCGGTCTCGTCGGTCCTTCACCAGCCGAGACCGGACAGCCCTCCGGAATGTGACAGCAGGCAGGGTCGGTCAGGGCAGCTCGATGCCCAGGTCCCAGCCGTCGTGGGCGTGGGTGCACAGGCAGTCGCGGGACTCCGTCGGCGGCAGCGCCGCCACCGCGTCGAAGAGGACATCGCGCAGGCGGCCCACGTTCTCGCCGAACACCTTCAGGACCTCCGTGTGAGACACGCCCTCACCCGTCTCCGCGCCCGCGTCCAGGTCGGTGACCAGCGCCATCGAGGTGTAGCAGAGCCCCAGCTCGCGCGCGAGGACCGCCTCCGGGTGGCCCGTCATGCCGACGACCGACCAGCCCATCGCCGCGTGCCACTTCGATTCGGCGCGCGTCGAGAACCGGGGGCCCTCGATCACGACCATCGTGCCGCCGTCCACCGGCTCCCACGCACGGCCCCGCGCCGCCGCCAGCGCCACCGAGCGGCCCACCGGGCAGTACGGGTCGGCGAAGGTGGTGTGCACGACGTTGGGCACAGTGCCGTCGGGCAGCGGCTCCCCGTCGAAGAAGGTCTGCGCCCGGGACTTCGTACGGTCGACCAGCTGGTCGGGAACGAGCAGCGTGCCCGGGCCGTACTCGGTGCGCAGCCCGCCGACCGCGCACGGGCCGAGCACCTGGCGCACGCCCACCGAACGCAGCGCCCACAGGTTGGCCCGGTAGTTGATCTTGTGGGGCGGGACCTTGTGGCTGCGGCCGTGGCGCGGGAGGAAGGCGATCTGCCGCCCGGCCAGCTCGCCGAAGAAGAGGGAGTCGCTCGGGGGCCCGTACGGGGTGTCCACCTGGACCTCGGAGACGTCCTCCAGGAAGGAGTAGAAGCCCGAGCCGCCGATGACACCGATCTCTGCGTTAGCCATGGCGCCACCCTAACCGGGCATGCACAAGGCCCCGCCGCCCGGAAGGGGCGGCGGGGCCTTGTGAAGAACGGACGAGATCAGAGATCAGGCAGCCGACGTGGAGCTGCTGCTCGAGCTCGACGTCGAAGACGTGCTGGACGTCGACGAAGCGGCCGGGGCGGCAGGCGTCGACGGCTTCGAGGCAGGGGTGCTGCTCGACGAAGCGCCACGGCTGTCGTTCCGGTAGAAACCGGATCCCTTGAAGACGATGCCGACCGCGGAGAACACCTTCTTCAGGCGTCCGTGGCAGTTCGGGCACTCGGTCAGTGCGTCATCGGTGAACTTCTGCACGGCCTCAAGGCCCTCACCGCACTCGGTGCACTGGTACTGGTAGGTCGGCACGAATTTCCTCCTGGCACTCTGACTCGATGAGTGCTAACGACGTTCCATGGTGACGTATTCCGGCCGATCAGTCCACCGTCACCGGCACGCGGTGACCGAGACCACGCTCGTTCACCCGCGCACCAGGGGCCTCCGCAACAGCAGTCGCAGGCGATCCCGGCGACGAGCTGATGATCCGGCTCGGGGCCTTCGGAGCCAGGCTCGACCGCAGCGCGAGCAGGGTCGCCAGCGCCAGCACGGTGCCCGCCATGGGCACCAGGAAGCCGTACGAGGACCCGTGCGCGTCCGTCAGACGGCCGGCCAGGGTCACGGCGGTGGCCTGACCGAAGGCGACCGCACCGGTCAGCCAGGTGAAGGCCTCGGTCCGGGCGTTCGCCGGGATCAGCGACTCGATCATCGTGTAGCCGGTGATCAGGGCCGGGGCGATGCACAGGCCGACGACCAGGCCGAGCGCGCCCAGCAGAATCATCGAGTGGGCGGTCCACAGGACCGAGGCGGCCACGGTGAGGCCGGCGTAGCCGAGCAGCAGCCGGCGGCGCGGGCCGATCTTCCAGGCGATGGCGCCGCAGGCGATGCCCGCCGTCATGTTGCCGGCCGCGAAGACGCCGTAGAGCAGGCCGTTCGCACCGGGGTTGCCGATCTCGTTCGAGAAGGCGGCCAGCGACACCTGCATGCCGCCGAAGACGGCGCCGATGCCGAGGAAGGCCACGATCAGGATGCGCAGGCCCGGGAAAGACAGCGCGGAGGCGTGCTTCTGGCCCCCGGCCGCGGCGGCGTGCACCTTCGGCTGGGTGGCGCGCTGGGTGGCGAAGACCAGACCGCCGGCCAGCGTCAGCGCGGCCTCGGTGATCAGACCGGCGGCCGGGTGGACGCCGGTGCACAGGGCGGTCGCCAGCACCGGGCCGACGACGAAGGTGAACTCGTCGGTGACGGACTCGAACGCGGCGGCCGTCGGCAGCAGCGGGGAGCCCTCTAGCCTGGCCGCCCAGCGGGCCCGGACCATCGGTCCGACCTGCGGGACGGAGGCGCCGGCCGGGACGGCGGCCAGGGCCAGCGCCCATACGGGAGCGCCCAGCAGCGCGAGCGCCACGAGGGTGCTGACGGCGGCGGAGTGCATGAGGACGACGGGGACCAGAACGGCGCTCTGGCCGCGGCGGTCGGTGAGCTTGCCCATCACCGGGGCGGACAGCGCCATCGAGACACCGGTGACGGCGGCGACGATGCCGGCGCTGCCGTAGGAACCGGTGGTGTGCTGCACGAGCAGCAGGATGCTGATGGTCAGCATGCCGAACGGGAGCCGGGCGGCGAATCCCGGGAGAACGAAGCCGATGGCGCCGGGCGTGCGCAGGAGCTGCCCGTAACCGGGGCGTGCGGACTTGTCGGTCGTGACCGCGGATGTCACGGCCTGGCCTTTCCGCTGCCTGGTAGAGCGTCCCCGTCTGCGGACGGTGTGCCGCCTCGTGAGCGACCGCACCCGTACATGTGGGAGCCCCGAGAGCTGTCCTCTTGCGCAGAACCGAGTGATACCTGGGCGCCCACTGCGGGAGGGAGCCACGGCCGCTTTGCGGTCGCGCCAGCTCTGCGTCAGGCAGAGTTGGTTCGATGTGGTGTGCCTTTATCGTACAGGCAGACCGGGCGTGTGTCCTGTGATTCCGGCGACAGGGTGTGTCTTCACCTGCGATTAACTGGAAGTTCGCATTCCGTGGGAGGTAAAGCCTGGCAAAACGGCCCGCAAACCCCCGAAAACACAGAATTAGAACGGCGCTCTAACTCTCTGTTCAAGTCCGGGACCGGCCCCGCTCAAGCCCCGTTCGAGCCCGTGCCGAGCCATCCGGCCAGCTTGCCGCCCCGGGCCACGGCCCGCAGCCGGGCCTCCGCTGCGTCCCGTACCGGATCCGTGGCCACCACCAGCAGCTCGTCCCCGCGCCGCAGCACGGTCGACGGCAGCGGTACGAAGCTCTTCGCGTCCCGGACCACCAGCGTCACCGAAGCCCCCGGCGGCAGCCGCAGCTCGCTCACCTCGACGCCGTGCATGCGCGAGGCGTCCGGGATGGCGAAGGACAGCAGGTGTCCGCGCAGCTTCTCCAGCGGCGCCGACTCGATCCCCAGGTCGGCGGCGCCCTCGTCGCCGGCGCCGAGCTCCAGCTTGCGCGCGAGCCACGGCAGGGTCGGTCCCTGGACCAGGGTGTAGACGACGACCAGCACGAAGACGATGTTGAAGACGCGGTCGCTGCCCTCGATCCCGGTCACCATCGGGATGGTCGCCAGGATGATGGGCACGGCACCGCGCAGCCCCGCCCACGACATCAGCGCCTGCTCCTGCCAGGGCAGCCGGAACGGCAGGAGGCTGACGAAGACCTCCAGCGGGCGCGCCACCATCGTCAGGACCAGTCCGATGACCACGGCGGGCCAGAAGTCCTGGGCCAGCTCGTGCGGGGTGACCAGCAGGCCCAGCAGGACGAACATGCCGATCTGGGCGATCCAGCCGAGCCCGTCCGCGAACCCCCGGGTCGCCGGCCAGTGCGGGAGCTTCGCGTTCCCGAGCACCATGGCCGCCAGGTAGACGGCGAGGAAGCCGGAGCCGTGCGCCATCGCGCCGGCCGCATACGCCGTCACGGCGATCGCCATCACGGCGATCGGGTAGAGGCCGGAGGCGGGCAGGGCCACGTGCCGAAGGCCGTACGCCCCCATGAAGCCCACCGACAGGCCGATCGCGACGCCGATCGCCAGCTCGAGGGCGATCTTGCCGAGCAGGACGTACCACTGGTCCACCGGGCCGACGGAAGCGAAGGCGACGACCAGGATGACGACGGGGGCGTCGTTGAAGCCCGACTCGGCCTCCAGCACACCCGTGATCCGCGCGGGCAGTGGCACCTTGCGCAGGACGGAGAAGACGGCCGCCGCGTCGGTCGAGGAGACGACCGCGCCGATCAGCAGGGCCTGGCGCCAGTCCAGTCCGACCAGGTAGTGCGCGCCGGCCGCCGTGACGCCGACGCTGATCGCGACGCCGACCAGAGACAGGACGATGGCGGCCGGCAGAGCGGGCTTGATCTGTTTCCACTTGGTGCCCAGACCACCCTCGGCGAGGATCACGACGAGCGCGGCATAACCGATGACCTGAGTCAGTTCGGCGTTGTCGAAGACGACGTTGCCGATGCCGTCCTGGCCTATCGCGATGCCTATGCCGAGGTAGATGAGCAGGCTGGGGAGGCCGCTGCGTGAAGAGATGCGTACCGCCGCGACGGCGACGAGCAGCACGAGCGAGCAGACCAGCAGGAGCTCATTGAGCGTGTGGACGGTCAGCGGGCGGCCCTTTCCCTCAAGGCGCCAGGCGGAACGTTCCTCCAGGCGACAAGTCCGGCAAGATCGGCAGGTACTTCGTTACCTTACCTAATATTTGACGCGCCCTTTACGCGATAACCACATTGTGAAACGCCTGATCGGCCCTGTCCTCGTCACCTCGACCCCTGGCGGATCAACGGACTCGGTCCTGCGCCTATGGTTGCTCCCAGCACTCCCAGGACCACCCTGCCCCTCTAAGGACAGCGATGCCCGCCAACGAAACCGCCCCTTCCGTCAAAAAGAAGGGACGACGCGCCCGTCTGATCGTGCTCGTGCTGGTCCTGGCGCTCCTCGCGGGCTTCGGGTACGGGACGTACTGGAGCATGGACAACGTCCGCGCCTCGTTCCCCCAGGCCACCGGCACCCTCAAGGTGCCCGGCCTGACCGGGACCGTGGAGGTCAAACGCGACTCCCACGGCATTCCCCAGCTCTACGCGGACAACGACGACGACCTCTTCCGTGCGCAGGGCTTCGTCCACGCCCAGGACCGCTTCTGGGAGATGGACGTCCGCCGCCACATGACCTCCGGCCGGCTCTCCGAGATGTTCGGGCCCGGCCAGGTCGAGACCGACGCCTTCCTGCGCACGCTCGGCTGGCGCCAGGTCGCGCAGGCGGAGTACGAGACGAAGCTCTCGGCCGAGACGAAGAAGTACCTGCAGGCCTACGCCGACGGGGTCAACGCGTACCTGAAGGGGAAGTCCGGCAAGGACCTCTCCGTCGAGCACGCCGCCCTCAAGCTCAGCGACGACTACCAGCCCGAGCAGTGGACCCCGGTGGACTCGGTGGCCTGGCTCAAGGCGATGGCGTGGGACCTGCGCGGCAACATGCAGGACGAGATCGACCGCGCACTGATGTCCAACAAGCTCACCCAGGCGCAGATCGACGAGCTCTACCCGCCGTACCCCTTCGACCGGAACAAGGCGATCGTCGACGGCGGCAAGATCGACGGCGGGAAGTACGCGCCGCAGGGCGGCGGCGCGGCCGCCGGCTCCACGGGCACGGGCTCCGGCTCCCAGGCCTCGGCGGCCTCCGCCCCCGGCGCCTCCGGCACGAGCGGCCTCGCCGACAACGCGAGCGCCCAGGGCGCGACCGCGGGCCTGCGCATCTCCCTCACCTCGCTCGCCGCCACCCTGGACAAGATCCCCGCGATCCTCGGCCCCAACGGCAGCGGCATCGGATCGAACTCCTGGGTCGTCGCAGGCAAGTACACGACCACCGGCAAGCCGCTGCTCGCCAACGACCCGCACCTGTCCCCGCAGCTGCCCTCGGTCTGGTACCAGATGGGCCTGCACTGCCGCGCGGTCTCGAACCAGTGCAAGTACGACGTCGCCGGCTACACCTTCTCCGGCATGCCCGGCGTGGTCATCGGCCACAACGCCGACATCGCCTGGGGCATGACCAACCTCGGCGCCGACGTCACCGACCTCTACCTCGAGCAGGTCAAGCCCGAGGGCTACGTCTACGACAACAAGGTGGTCCCCTTCACGACCCGTGAAGAGGTCATCAAGATCGCGGGCGGCACCAGCAAGAAGATCACTGTCCGCACCACCAACAACGGCCCGCTGATCTCCGACCGCAGCGACGAGCTCGGCACGGTCGGCAACCGCGCCCCCGTCTCCAGTTCGGCCCCCGACCGCGGCAACGGCTACGCCGTCGCCCTGCGCTGGACCGCCCTGGACGCGGGCAAGTCGATGGACGCCGTCTTCAACCTCGACCGGGCCAAGGACTTCGCCGGCTTCCGCGCCGCCGCCCGCGACTTCGAGGTGCCGTCCCAGAACCTGATCTACGCCGACACCAAGGGCAACATCGGCTACCAGGCCCCGGGCCGCATCCCGATGCGCGGCGCCGGCGACGGCCGCATGCCGGCCCCGGGCTGGGACTCCAAGTACGCCTGGAAGGGCGGCAAGGACGGGAACGCTGGCTACATCCCGCAGGACGAGATGCCGTACGACTACAACCCGGGTCGCGGCTACATCGTCACCGCGAACCAGGCCGTCGTGGAGAGCGGGACCGGCGCGGGCAAGTACCCGTACGTCCTGACCACCGACTGGGGCTACGGCGCCCGCAGCCAGCGGATCAACGACCTCATCGAGGCGAAGATCAAGGACAACGGCAAGATCTCCACCGACGACATGCGCACCATGCAGATGGACAACAGCAGCGAGATCGCCGCGCTGCTCACCCCGATGCTGGCCAAGATCGAGGTCTCGGACCCCGACGTGCGCTCCGCGCAGAAGCTGCTGGAGGGCTGGAACTACACGCAGGAGCCCGACTCGGCGGCGGCCGCGTACTTCAACGCGGTCTGGCGCAACATCCTCAAGCTGTCCTTCGGCGAGAAGATGCCGAAGGAGCTGCGGATCGAGGGCAGCTGCATGAACGTCCGGGAGGAGAGCAGCGGTCCGGTCGACGACCTGGCCAAGACGGTCCGCGAGTGCGGTACCCGCGACTCCGACTCGGCGCAGCCGGACGGCGGCGACCGCTGGTTCGAGGTGGTCCGCCGCCTGGTCAAGGACGAGAAGTCGGCCTGGTGGCAGACGCCCGCCGCCCGCAACCAGCCGGCGACCGCCACCCGCGACCAGCTGTTCGCGCGGGCCATGAAGGACGCCCGCTGGGAGCTGACCGCCAAGCTCGGCAAGGACCAGTCCACCTGGAGCTGGGGCCGCCTGCACCAGCTGACGCTGAAGAACCAGACCATCGGCACCGAGGGCCCCGGCTTCATGCAGTGGCTCCTCAACCGCGGCCCGTGGAACCTGGGCGGCGGCGAGGCCACCGTGAACGCGACCGGCTGGAACGCCTCCAGCGGGTACGGGGTCACCTGGGTCCCCTCGATGCGCATGATCGTGAACCTCAGTGACCTGGACAAGTCCCGCTGGATCAACCTGACCGGCGCCTCGGGCCACGCGTACCACGACAACTACTACGACCAGACGGACATGTGGGCCAAGGGCGAGCTGCTGGACTGGGCCTTCGGCAAGGACGCCGTGGACAAGGCGACCGCGGAGACGCTGACGCTCAAGCCGTGAATCTGATCACCCCCGACGGGGTGGCCACCGCCTGAACGGGGTGGTCGTGCGGTTCCTCCGGGACCCGCGCGACCACCTCTTCGTCGTAGAGGAGCACGACCAGCGCGGGATGCGCCCCGGCGCGCGCCAGGCGCGCCAGCACCCGGTCGTACGAGCCCCCGCCGCGCCCGAGGCGCATCCCGCGGCCGTCCACGGCCAGCCCCGGCAGCAGGACGGCGTCGGCGCCGGCGACCGCGTCCGGCCCGAGCCGGGGCCCGGCCGGCTCCAGCAGCCGCATCTTGCCGGGGTGGGCGGCCTCGGCGAGGCTGCCCGGGCCTTCGTAAGCCGCCCAGTCGAGGTCGTTGTCGGGCAGCAGGACGGGCAGCAGCACCCGCTTCCCGGCCGCGCGCAGGGCGTCCAGCAGATCGCGGGTGCCGGGTTCGGCGCCGACGGAGACGTACGCGGCCACGGTGTGCGCATCGGCCAGTTCGGGCAGTTCAAGAGCGGAGCGGGAGAGCGCGAGGGCCGACGTACGCAGGAATTCGGGGGACAAGGCGCGTCGGGCGGCCAGGAGTTCTCGGCGCAGCCCGGCCTTTTCGGAAGGGTTCGGCGGGTTCCATACCACAGCTGACTCTGATTTCCTTTCAAATCGGGGCGAAGTGGGATCTATTTACCGGAATCAAACCCGGAGTGGTCTCTGCGACCCACTATCGTTCTGCCCATGACTCAGTTGCACCCTGTGATCAAGAAGGCCGTGATCCCGGCCGCAGGTCTCGGCACCCGCTTCCTTCCGGCGACGAAGGCGACGCCCAAGGAAATGCTCCCCGTCGTGGACAAGCCGGCCATCCAGTACGTCGTCGAGGAGGCCGTCTCGGCCGGCCTGGACGACGTTCTCATGATCACGGGGCGTAACAAGCGCGCACTCGAGGACCACTTCGACCGCAACTACGAGCTGGAATCGGCCCTCATCGCCAAGGGTGACGACGACCGGCTCAAGAAGGTCCAGGAGTCCAGCGACCTCGCCACCATGCACTACGTCCGCCAGGGCGACCCGCGCGGCCTCGGCCACGCCGTCCTGTGCGCCGAGCCGCACGTCGGCGACGAGCCCTTCGCCGTCCTCCTCGGCGACGACCTGATCGACCCCCGCGACCCGCTGCTGCGCCAGATGACCGACGTCCACGCCCGCACCGGCGGCACCGTCATCGCCCTCATGGAGGTCGACCCCGCCAACGTCCACCTCTACGGCTGCGCCGCCGTCGAGGCCACGGACGAGGAGGACGTCGTCCGGATCACCGGCCTCGTCGAGAAGCCGGACCCGGCGGACGCGCCCAGCAATTACGCGGTCATCGGACGCTATGTCCTCCACCCCGCGATCTTCGACATACTGCGGGAGACCGAGCCGGGCCGCGGCGGGGAGATCCAGCTCACCGACGGCCTGCAGAAGCTTGCCGCCGACGAGACCGTGGGCGGCCCGGTGCACGGCGTGGTCTTCCGGGGCCGCCGCTACGACACCGGAGACCGCGGCGACTACCTGCGGGCCATCGTCCGCCTCGCGTGCGAGCGTGAGGACCTGGGCCCGGAGTTCCGCACCTGGCTTCACCGTTACGTCACGGAGGAGATGTAGCACCTTGAGCAGCCGCGCACCGCAGGACACCGGCCACGGCGCCCAGCGCCTGTGGTCGGTCGACGAGCACCTCGCGGACGTCCTCGCCGCCATCCGGCCGCTGGAGCCCATCGAGCTCCAGCTGCTCGACGCCCAGGGCTGTGTCCTGGTCGAGGACGTCACCGTGCCCGTCGCCCTCCCGCCCTTCGACAACAGCTCCATGGACGGGTACGCCGTCCGCACGGCCGATGTCCAGGGCGCGAGCGAGGAGTTCCCCGCGGTGCTGACGGTCATCGGGGACGTGGCGGCGGGCAGCGGCGAGCTGCCCACCGTCGGCCCCGGCCAGACCGCCCGCATCATGACGGGCGCCCCGCTGCCTCCGGGGGCCGAGGCCGTCGTACCGGTCGAGTGGACCGACGGCGGCAGCGGCGGCGGCGCGGCCGCCGGCATGACCCCGGCCAGCGCGGCCCCCGAGGGCGCGGGCGGCGAGGTGCGCGTGCACCGGGCCGCCGAGGCGCGGGCGCACGTACGCTCGCGCGGCAGCGACGTCCAGGCCGGGGACCTCGCCCTGGCCGCCGGCACGGTGCTCGGCCCGCCGCAGATCGCGCTGCTCGCCGCCATCGGGCGGGGCACCGTACGGGTGCGGCCGCGCCCGCGCGTGGTCGTGCTGTCCACCGGCAGCGAGCTGGTCCAGCCGGGTGAGTCGCTGGCCGCGGGGACGATCTACGACTCGAACAGCTTCGCGCTGGCCGCCGCCGCGCGCGACGCCGGGGCGATCTCCTACCGGGTCGGGGCCGTCGCCGACGACGCCGAGACCCTGCGCTCCACCATCGAGGACCAGCTGATCCGGGCGGACCTGCTGGTCACCACGGGCGGCGTCAGCGTCGGCGCGTACGACGTGGTCAAGGAGGCGCTGTCCTCGGTGGGCACGGCCGAGGACGAGCCCGACGGCGGGCGGATGGACTTCCGCAAGCTCGCGATGCAGCCCGGCAAGCCGCAGGGCTTCGGCACCGTCGGCCCGGACCACACCCCCCTGCTGGCCCTGCCCGGCAACCCGGTGTCCTCGTACGTCTCCTTCGAGCTGTTCGTGCGCCCTGCGATCCGCGCGCTCATGGGCCTGGCGGACGTCAACCGGCCCAGCGTGCGGGCGGTCCTGAAGGCCGACGAGGCGCTGGGCTCCCCGGCGGGCCGCCGCCAGTTCCTGCGCGGCAAGTACGACGCGGAGAGCGGCACGGTCAGCCCGGTCGGCGGATCGGGGTCCCACCTGATCGCGGCCCTGGCCCACGCCGACTCGCTGATGGTCGTACCGGAGGACGTCACCTCGGTGGAGCCGGGGGCCGAGCTGGAAGTGGTCCTGCTCGGCTGAAGTCCGGCCGGTGCGGGTAGCGTGTTGCACCACACAGGCCCTTGCGGGGCCCGGAGCGGGAGCGGCACGAACCTATGGCAGCGTTTTCCCGGGGGGCGACCCCCGGACCCCCTGAGCACAGCAGGCTGACGCACATCGACGAGGCCGGCGCGGCCCGGATGGTGGACGTCTCGGAGAAGAACGTCACGACGCGGACGGCACGGGCCAGCGGGCGCGTGCTCGTCTCCGCCCAGGTGATCGAACTGCTCCGTGGCGAGGGCGTGCCCAAGGGCGACGCCCTCGCCACCGCGCGGATCGCCGGGATCATGGGCGCGAAGAAGACCCCCGACCTGATCCCGCTCTGCCACCCGCTGGCCGTATCGGGCGTGAAGGTGGACCTCTCGGTCGCCGACGACGCCGTCGAGATCCTCGCCACCGTCAAGACCACCGACCGCACGGGCGTCGAGATGGAGGCGCTGACCGCCGTGGCGGTCGCCGGGCTCACCGTCATCGACATGGTGAAGGCCGTCGACAAGGGCGCCGTCATCACGGACGTCCGGGTGGAGGAGAAGACCGGCGGCAAGTCCGGCGACTGGACGCGCGCGTGAACGCCCCGCGCGGCGGCGACGCCTTCAGCCATGTCCCCGTACCCGTGCCGCCGGCGGCGGGCGGGACCCGGGCGGCCGAACCGGATGCCGCGGGCGCGGCCCGGGAGCCCGAGCGCGCTTTGCGCGGGCTCGTGGTCACCGCCTCGAACCGTGCCTCGGCGGGCGTGTACGCCGACCGTGGCGGACCGCTGCTGGCCGAGGGGCTCGAGAAGCTCGGCTTCACGGTGGACGGCCCGCGGGTCGTCCCCGACGGGGATCCCGTCGAGCAGGCGCTGCGCGCGGGCGTGGCCGCCGGGTACGACGTCATCCTCACCACCGGCGGCACCGGCATCTCGCCGACCGACCGCACCCCGGACGCCACCGCGCGGGTGCTGGACTACGAGATCCCGGGCATCCCGCAGGCCATCCGGGCCGAGGGCCTGGCGACCGTGCCGACCGCGGCCCTGTCCCGGGGCCTGGCGGGCGTGGCGGGCCGCACCTTGATCGTGAACCTGCCCGGCTCGACCGGGGGCGTCCGCGACGGCCTCGCGGTCCTCACGCGGATCCTGCCGCACGCCGTGGACCAGATCCGGGGCGGCGACCACCCCGTGCCCCCGGGCAGATCCTCCGGGAGCCCGAGCTGAACGGACCCTCCTGGCCGGTGGTGCTGACCGACGGCGACGTCACGCTCCGGCCGATAAAGCTGCGGGACCAGGGTGCCTGGCGCGAGGTCAACCGGCGCAATCGCGACTGGCTCAGGCCGTGGGAGGCGACGATTCCGCCGCCCGCGCCGTGGGGGCCGGTGATCCACCGGCCGACGTACCGGCAGATGGTCCGCCATCTGCGGGCCGAGGCGAACGCGGGGCGGATGCTGCCGTTCGTCATCGAGTACCAGGGCCGCCTCGTCGGCCAGCTGACGGTCGCCGGGATCACCTGGGGCTCGATGTGCGCGGGCCACGTCGGCTACTGGGTCGACCGCGAGGTGGCGGGCCGGGGCGTGATGCCGACGGCCGTCGCGCTCGCCGTGGACCACTGCTTCGCGAAGGTCGGGCTGCACCGGATCGAGGTGTGCATCCGCCCGGAGAACGGGCCGAGCCGGCGGGTGGTGGAGAAGCTGGGCTTCCGCGAGGAGGGGCTGCGGCCGCGCTACCTCCACATCGACGGCGCCTGGCGCGACCACCTCGTGTACGCGCTGACGGCGGAGGAGGTCCCGGAGGGGCTGCTGCGCCGCTGGCACCGCGGACACAGGCAGGGCACCTCGTCGGCGTAGCAGCGTGGTCCGGGAGACTGGTAAACGAATAACTGTTCGAATTATCGGGTCGCGGAACCGATTCGCCCATAACCTGATCCGAAGAATCACAAAAAAAGTCCGTGATATCAGCCAGTTCGTGCGACACACCGGTCCAATTGGCGGATCCGCCCGGCCGCGCCCCTCTACGGTGTGAGGTGTGAGCAGCAGCGGCCTCATCTACGCAGTCATTGTCGGGGCCTGGGCCGCCTACTTGGTGCCCATGTGGCTCCGGAGGCAGGACGAGCTGAACGAAGCCCGTCCGACGGAACGCTTCTCCACCGCCATTCGGCTGCTTTCCGGCCGGGCGGGAATGGAGCGCCGTTACGCCAAGGGGCTGCGTGAACGCGGCGACCAGGAGGCAGAGCCCGCGCACCGCGCGGACCCGGACGCCGCGACGGAAACGGTGAATTCCGTGGACGCCGACGCCCGGCCCGTCGTCGTGCCCCCGACCAGGGCGGAGTCGAGGTCGGCCGTGGCGGAGCGGCACCGGCGCGAGCAGCGCCTGCAGGTGCTCGCACGCCGCCGGCGCACCACCGCGCTCCTCTTCCTGATCTTCACGCTCGGTGCGATCGTCGCGGCGGTCGGCGGCCTGGGCTACCTCTGGGCGCCCGCCGTGCCGGCCCTGCTGCTGAGCGCGTACATCGTGCACCTGCGGGTCCAGGAGCGGCGCCGCTACGAGTTCACCATGGACCGGCGGCGCGCCGAGGCCGCCGCCCGGCAGCTGCGCGAGAACCGCCCGCGCCGCCGTGAGCCGGAGGCCGCGGCGGGATCCGAACCGGACCCTGCGCCACCCGTCTCCCCGCAGGAGGCCGGACGGCGCGCGCTCGTCGAGCAGACCGACCACGCCGAGTGGGTGGACCAGCAGCGCGAGCGCGAGCGCGGCCCCGCCCGCGGTGACAGCTGGGAGCCGGTCCCGGTCCCGCTGCCGACGTACGTGACGGCCCCGGTCGCCCCGCGCGCCACCGGCCCGGCGACCCCGGACGCCTGGAGCGCGACCCGCTCCAGCACGGCCGAGCCGACGGACCCCCGCCTGCGCGCCCAGCCGTCGCCGGCCCCGAAGGCCGAGCCGAAGCCGGACCAGAAACACCAGCCGAACGCCCGCCCGCGCGGCCAGGGCCGCGGCCGCACACCGCTGTTCGACCAGTACGAGAGCGACGACCGCCCGCGCGCTGCGAACGAATGACCGGACCTGCGCGGACGCTCCCCGGTATCGGTTTTGGAGCACCCGCGCGGGGATGCTAATGTTTCACACGTCGCAAGGGCCTGTGGCGCAGTCTGGTAGCGCACCTCGTTCGCATCGAGGGGGTCTGGGGTTCAAATCCCCACAGGTCCACAGACGATGAAGATCCCGTCCGATCGCAAGATCGGGCGGGATCTTCGTGCTTCCCGGGTTCGTTAATCCCTTTGAGTCTCCCCTGTAAGCGGCGGTTAAACTCCGCCTGCCCGTAACCCGTGTGGTGGTCATCCGGGTCGGGCCGTTTGACCTGGGGGGTTCATGAGTTTGCTGCCGATCGGCAGAAGAGTGCGGGGAAGACGGGGGAGAGGCCGCGGGGGCGGTTGCCTCCGGTGCCCTGCTGCTTGCCGTACCAACACCGGTTCCGCCGATGTGATCGCCGACCTGAACGGCTGGTTCACCTCCTGACGGACCTGTGCGAACACCGAGGGGCCCGTCCGATCTCACGATCGGGCGGGCCCCTCGGCCGTGGGCGGCGGGATCAGTTGTCGTCGCGGACGTAACCGCCCGCGAGCAGCGGGGGAGTACGAGACCTGTCCATCCCAAGAGCGGCATGAGAATGGGCCCATGACGATCACGGGTGAGCAGGATGGCGCGACGGCGCAGGCGTGGGGTGCGCTCGGCGGGGCACCGGAGCTCGCCGGGCGGGTGCGGTACCGCGGGGCGCCGGGGCTGGGGGAGGGGCCGCTGCCCGTACGGGAGCTGGCGCGGGCCGCCGTGGGCGTGTGCGCGCTGGCCGCGACGGAGCTGGCCGCGGTACGGGCCGGGGGCGCGGCGGACGAGGTGGAGCCGCCGGTGGTGGACGAGGGGGCCGTGGCCACCGCGTTCGTCAGCGAGCGGCACCTGCGGGTGGCGGGGCGCGAGTTGGTGAACTTCGCGCCGCTCTCGGGGTTCTGGCGGGCGGCGGACGGGTGGGTGCGGACGCACGCCAACTATCCGCATCACCGGGCCGCCCTGGTACGGGCGTTGGGACTGCCGTCCGCGAAGCCCGAGGCGCTGCGGGACGCGGTGGCGGGGCGCGGGGCCGTCGAGGTGCAGGAGCTGGTGTACGGGGAGGGCGGGCTGGCCGTCGCCGTGGCGGGCGGATACGGGGATCCGCAGCCGCTGGTGGAGGTACGGGAGTCCGGGGGCGCGGGGCGGGAGCTCGGGCCGGGGGCGCTCCCCTCGCTGCCCGCGGCCGGGGTGCGGGTGCTGGACCTGACCCGGGTCATCGCGGGGCCGGTCGCGACGCGGACGCTCGGGCTGCTGGGGGCGGACGTGCTCCGGATCGACTCGCCGCGGCTGCCGGAGTCGGACGACGCGTACGCGGACACGGGGTTCGGGAAGCGCTCGGCGCTGCTGGACCTGGCGGATGCGGGGGAGCTGGCCGTCTTCGAGGGGCTGCTGGCCGAGGCCGACGTGGTGGTGACCGGGTACCGGCCGGGGGCGCTGGAGCGGTACGGGCTCGGCGCGGACGAGCTGCTGGAGCGGTGGCCGGGGCTGGTGGTGGCGCAGCTGTGCGCGTGGGGGTGGCAGGGGCCGTGGGCGGGGCGGCGGGGGTTCGACTCGCTGGTGCAGGCGGGGTACGGGGTGGCCGCGGCGTACGGGGACGGGGCGGGTGGGGTGTCGGGGGCGCCGGGGGTGCTGCCGGCGCAGGCGCTGGATCACGGGACCGGGTATCTGGTGGCGGCGGGCGTGCTGAGGGCGCTGGCCGCGGGGGGTGGCCGGGCCCTGCGGTTCTCGCTGGCGGGGACGGCCTCGTGGCTCGTACGGGAGGTTCCGGCGGACGGCCCTGCCGGTTCCTCGGGGAAGGCGTATGCGGCGGAGCCGTGGCTGCGGGAGGTGGACTCGGGGTACGGGGTGCTGCGGTATGCGGGGTCGCCGCTGCCGTTCGGGGAGTGGGGGCGTGGGCCGTCCCGGTGGGGGACGGACCGGGCGGAGTGGCTCCCGCGGTAGCCCCGCCGGGCCGCTGCGCGCGGCTCTTCTCCCAGCCCCGCCCTTTCTCCGTATCCCGGGGCTCCGTCCCGGACGCCCGCGCCTCGAACGCCGGCGGGGCTGGGACGGGCGGGCGGCCGGCTGGTCAGGGAAGCAGCGGCTTCGTCATGCAGCGGCTCGAGTCGTAGGAGCGGTAGTGGCCGAACTTTGCCGAGAGGGTGTAGCCCGACGAGAGGTAGAGGGCTATCGCCTCCGGCTGCTGGTCGCCCGTTTCCAGGGCCATGCGGGTGCGGCCCGCCGCGTGGGCGTCGGCCTCCAGCTCGGCCAGGATGCGGCGGGCCAGGCCCAGGCCGCGGGCCTCGGGGACGACGTACATGCGCTTGAGCTCGGCGTCGCCGTCCGCGTAGCCCTCGTCGTTCTCGTCCTGGCTGCGCCAGCCGCCGCTGGCCATCGGCGTGTCCGAGGCGTCGTACGCCAGCAGGTACAGGCCGTTCGGCGGGGCGAACATCGCCGGGTCGAGGGGTGTGACGTCCCCCTCACCGCCGTAGCGCGCCTGGTACTCGAGCTGGACCTGGTCGTTGAGTTTGACCGCGTCCGGGTGGTCGTACGGCACGGCGCGGAGCTGGATCCCGTGAGACATCCGAACATCGTACGGAACGCTCCCGTTATGGTGCTCGGATGCTCACTGTGACCTCCGTGAATGTGAATGGGATCCGCGCCGCCGCCAAGAAGGGGTTCTCCCCGTGGCTGGCCGGGTCGGATGCCGATGTGGTCTGCCTCCAGGAGGTGCGGGCCGAGGAGGGGCAGATTCCGGAGGAGGTCCGCAAGCCCGAGGGCTGGCACACCGTCTTCGCGCCGGCCGCCGCCAAGGGGCGGGCCGGGGTCGCGCTGTACACGCGCCGCGAGCCCGAGCGGGTGCAGGTGGGATTCGGGAGTGACGAGTTCGACACGAGCGGGCGCTACCTGGAGGTGGATCTTCCGGGTGTGACCGTCGCCAGCCTCTACCTGCCCTCCGGCGAGGCCGGTACCGAGAAGCAGGACGAGAAGTACCGGTTCATGGGGGAGTTTCTGCCCTATCTGAGCGACTTGAAGGCGCGGGCCGCCGGGGAGGGGCGGGAGGTTGTCGTCTGTGGTGACTGGAACATCTGTCACAACGAAGTCGACCTCAAGAACTGGAAGACCAACCGGAAGAACGCCGGCTTCCTGCCCGAGGAGCGGGAGTGGCTCGGGGAGGTGTACGACACCGCCGGGTACGTGGACGTCGTACGGAGCCTGCACCCCGACACCGAGGGGCCGTACTCCTGGTGGTCCTACCGCGGGCGGGCCTTCGACAACGACGCCGGGTGGCGCATCGACCTCCAGGTCGCGACCCCGGGGCTGGCCGCCCGGGCGGTGAAGGCGTTCGTCGAGCGGGCCGAGACGCATCCGGAGCGCTGGTCCGACCACGCGCCCGTGACCGTGGTCTACGAGCTGGGGTCCTGAGCCGCTGACGCCTGCAGGCGGTTCATCGCCATGGTGAGCTCCGCCTCGACGACGCTCTTGGCGAGCGGGCGCAGGCGCGGCAGGGCCTCCTCCGTGAGGTGCGTGGAGATCAGCTCCGTGAACAGGGCCGCCATGGCGTCCGCGTGCTCGCGGACCCGGCGGCCCGTCTCCAGGACCGCGGAGAGCGGGACCCCCTCGCGGACCAGCGCCGAGGAGACGTCCAGCAGGCGGCGGCTGACGTGGACGATCGCGTCGCCGTCGGTGGCGAGGTAGCCGAGGTCGAGGGAGGCCGCCAGGTTCTCCGGGGTGACCTCGCCCTCGAAGTAGTCGGCGAGGGCCTCCGGCGTCAGGCGTACCGGGGTCTCCTCGGACCAGCCGATGCCGAGCAGCTCGCCGAGCTGGCCGACGTCGCGGCCGTTCTCGAAGGCCGCGGTCAGCTCGGCGATGCCGCCGAGGGTGTGGCCGCGCTCCAGCAGGGCGGCGATGGTGCGCAGCCGGGCCAGGTGGTGGTCGTCGTACCAGGCGATCCTGCCCTCGCGGCGCGGTGGCGGGAGGAGCTTGCGCTCGCGGTAGAAGCGCAAGGTGCGGACGGGGATGCCGGCCGCCTCGGCCAGTTCCTCCGTACGGTACTCGCGCACTGTCTTCGCTTCCGTCGCTTCCTTCGCCACAGCCGCAGCCTATGGCGTACCGGCATTGACGTGCTCTCCGGCCGCAAGGCCGGGGATTCCTGCCACGGCTGGGCGGCCGTCTGGGTGGCTTCCTGCTTCAACGCGCGGTGCCGGGACTTTCATCCTGGTCTTACCTGCGCTCCGCGAGGCGTTTAGCCTGTCCGCCCGTCCGGCGGCCAGGGTGTTGTGTGCTGCGTTCTCGTCGCGGTCGTGGAGCGTTCCGCACCCCTTACAGGTCCATTCCCGGATGTGGAGGGGTTTGGGGCCGTCCTTGATCCCGCAGGTTGAGCAGACCTGGGAGGTCGGTTCGAACCGGCCGATCTTCCCGAAGTGCCGACCGTGCTTGGCCGCCTTGTACTCCAGCATGTTGATGAACTGCATCCATCCCGCGTCGTGAACGGATTTGGCCAGGCGGGTACGTGCGAGGCCGGATACCGAGAGGTCTTCCACGTACACCGCTTGGTTGTCGCGGATGATCTGCGTAGAAGCCTTGTGGTGCCAGTCCCTGCGCCGGTCGGCCACCCGGGCATGCTGCCGAGCGACCTTTATCCGGGCCTTCGCCCGGTTCTTGCTCCCCTTCGCCTTCCGCGACAGATCGCGTTGGAGGCGTTTGAGTTTCTTCTCCGCTCGTCGTAGGAACTTTGGGGAGGAGATCTTCGTGCCGTCGGAGAGGACGGCGAACGTCGTGAGGCCGAGATCGATGCCGACCTCGCTGTCCAGCTCGGGCAGGACGTCGGGGGAGGTGTCCACGACGAAGCTCGCAAAGTATCGGCCGGCCGAGTCCTTGACGATCGTCAGAGAAGTGGGTGCAGCCGGCAGCGGCCTCGACCACTTCACCTTGAGCCGGCCGACCTTCGCGACGTAGACCGTGCCGTTCTCCTGAAGGGAGAAGGCGTTGGCGTTCAGCCGGATGGACTGCCGGGTGTCCTTCTTCGACTTGAACCGGGGCGGGGAGGCCTTCGGGCCCCTGCGCTTGCCCTTGAGCGAGTCGAAGAAGTTCTTGAAGGCGGCATCCAGATCCCGCAGGGACTGCTGGAGCACCACCGCCGAGACTTCTGCCAGCCATGCCCGTTCCTCGGTGCGTTTGGCCTGCGTGATCCGCACCTTCGAAAGTTCCCCCGACGGTACATACGGCAGCCCCGCCGAATACGCTTCCCTCCGGTCACGCAGACAGTCGTTCCACACCACACGAGCACACCCGAACGCCTGCGCCAATGCGGAGCCCTGTCGGGCGTCCGGATATACCCGGTAGTTGTAGCGGAGCTGCACACGCAAGACCGTACGACCGCATCTTGTCGCGATGGAGTCAAACGTCAGAAATGATCGGAAGTGCCTATTCATGGCACCTCGCGCCCGCGCGCTCCAATCCCAGCCCGAAGCCGGAGTCTTCGCGTGAGACCGCCGGTAACTTTCCGGGCGTGACCCCTACCCACGAGTACGGGGCTGCTCTACTCTCGCGATTGTGCCAGTGATTGCTGGCAGTGTTGCAGGTGCGGATGCGGAAGGCGGCGGGGCATGGGTGGCATGGGCGAGCGCAAACACGTACGAGTGGCAGTGATCGGGTCCGGGTTCGGCGGGCTGGGTGCGGCCGTACGGCTGCGGCGCGAGGGAATCACGGACTTCGTCGTACTGGAACGGGCCGACTCCGTCGGCGGGACCTGGCGCGACAACAGCTATCCCGGGTGTGCGTGCGACGTGCCCTCCCACCTGTACTCGTTCTCGTTCGCTCCCAACCCCGACTGGCCGCGGACCTTCTCCGGGCAGCCGGCCATCCGGGCGTACCTGGAGCACGTCGCCGACACCTTCGGGCTGCGCCCGCACATCCGGCTGAACACCGAGGTCCGGATGATGCGCTGGGACGCCGACGGGCTGAGGTGGGAGATCGAGACGTCGGCCGGGGAGCTCACCGCCGATGTCGTCGTCTCCGCCACCGGGCCGCTGTCCGACCCGAAGATGCCGGAGGTCCCCGGGCTCGCCGAGTTCCCGGGCAAGGTCTTCCACTCCGCGCGCTGGGACCACGACTACGACCTGCGCGGCAAGCGGGTCGCCATGATCGGCACCGGCGCCTCGGCCATCCAGATCGTGCCGGCCATCGCGCCGGACGTGGAGCGGCTCACGCTGTTCCAGCGGACCCCGCCGTGGGTGATGCCGCGCACCGACCGGGCCATCAGCAGCGTGGAGCGCTGGCTGCACCGCCAGCTGCCGTTCACCCGGGCCGCCCGCCGCGGGCTGCTGTGGGGGATCCGGGAGCTCCAGGTCAGCGCGTTCACCAAGCGGCCGAACCAGCTCGGGCTCATCGAGTCGCTGGCCAAGGCCAACATGGCGCGCTCGATCAAGGACCCGGCGCTGCTGGCCAGGCTGACGCCCTCGTACCGGATCGGCTGCAAGCGGATCCTGCTGTCCAGCGAGTACTACCCGGCGCTCGCCCGGCCGAACGTGGACCTGGTCGCCTCCGGGCTCGAGGAGATCCGCGGCAACACCCTGATCGCGGCCGACGGGACCGAGACCGAGGCCGACGCGATCGTCTTCGGCACCGGCTTCCACGTCACGGACATGCCGATCGCCGACCGGGTGGTGGGCGCGGAGGGGCGGACCCTCGCGGACCACTGGAAGGACGGGATGCAGTCGCTGCGCGGGGCGACGGCGGCCGGCTTCCCGAACTGGATGACGATCATCGGGCCGAACACCGGGCTCGGGAACAGCTCGATGATCCTGATGATCGAGTCGCAGCTGAACTACATGGCGGACTACCTGCGCCAGCTCCATGTGCTCGGCGGGCAGGTCGCGCTCGCGGCCCGGCCCTCCGCCGTGAACCAGTGGAACCGGCAGGTCCAGACCCGCATGGAGCGGACCGTGTGGAACACCGGCGGCTGCACCAGCTGGTACCTGGACGCGCAGGGGCGCAACACGACGGTCTGGCCGGGCACGACCGGCGAGTTCCGGAAGGAGACGCGGAGCGTGGATCTGTCCGAGTACGAGGTCATCCGCCTCCGGGACGCCGAGCGCGAGCCCGTCCCGGCCCGGGCGGCGCAGGCCGGCGCCGGGGAGGGCGCCGCATGAGCCGGCCGGCGCACGTCACCTCCGGGCCGTACGCACCCCCCGCCGCCCGGCGCGAACTGGTCGCGGTCTCCGTCGACGGGGCCCGGCTGCACGTGGAGGAGCACGGGGACGAGGGCGCGCCGGCCGTGGTGCTGGCGCACGGCTGGACCTGCTCCACCGCCTTCTGGGCCGCGCAGATCCGGGAGCTCTCGAAGGACCACCGGGTCATCGCGTACGACCAGCGCGGGCACGGGCGCAGCCCCGCCGCCTCCCGCTACGACACCACCGCCCTCGCCGACGACCTGGTCGCCGTCCTGCGGGCCACCCTGGCCCCCGGCCGGCGGGCGGTCGTCGCCGGCCACTCCATGGGCGGGATGACGATCATGGCCGCCGCCGGGCGGCCGGAGTTCACCGAGCACACGGCGGCCGCGCTGCTGTGCAGCACCGGCAGCGCCCGACTGGTCGCGGAGGCGCTGGTCGTGCCGATGCGCCCCGGGCGCGTGCGGACCCGTATCACCGGCGCGGTACTCGGCGCGCGCGCCCCGCTCGGGCCCGTCACGCCGGTCGCCAAACGGGTGCTGAAGTACGCCACCATGGGCCCCGGGTCCGCGCCCGACAGGGTCGAGGCCTGCGCCCGTATCGTGCACGCCTGCCCCACCGGGGTCCGGTACGCCTGGTCCGAGGTGCTGGCCGGACTGGACCTCGAGGCGAACCTGGCCGGGCTCACCGTGCCCACCGCCGTCATCGGCGGCAAGAACGACCGGCTCACCCCGATCGTGCACGCCAGGGGGCTCGCCGCCGCGCTGCCGCACTGCGTGGGGCTGACCGAGCTGACCGGCATGGGGCACATGACCCCGATCGAGGCCCCCGAGGCCGTCACGAACGCCGTGCGCGAGCTGAGCGCGCACTTCTTGAAGGAGGTCACGCAGTGAGTGCGCGCAGGAGTCTGGAAGGCCAGGTCGCCGTCGTCACCGGCGCCGCACGCGGGGTCGGCGAGCTGCTCGCCCGCAAGCTGTCCGCACGCGGCGCGAAGGTGGCGCTGGTGGGCCTGGAGCCGGAGACCCTCAAGGAGGTCTCCGAACGGCTGCACACCGACAGCGACCACTGGCACGCCGACGTCACCGACCACGAGGCCATGGCCCGGGTCGCGCAGGAGGTCAAGGAGCGCTTCGGCAAGGTCGACATCGTCGTCGCCAACGCGGGCGTGGCCGCCGGCGGGCCGTTCGCCGACTCCGACCCCGACGCCTGGCGCCGGGTGATCGAGGTCAACCTGATCGGCGGGGCCGTCACCGCCCGCGCCTTCCTCCCCGTACTCACCGAGAGCCGCGGCTACTTCCTGCAGATCGCCTCGCTCGCCGCGATCACGCCGGCGCCGATGATGACGGCGTACTGCGCCTCCAAGTCCGGCGTCGAGGCCTTCGCGCACTGCCTGCGCGCCGAAGTGGGCTACAAGGGCGTCAAGGTGGGCGTGGGCTACCTCTCCTGGACCGACACCGACATGGTGCGCGGCGCCGACCAGGACGAGGTCATGCGGGAGCTGCGCCGGCGGCTGCCCTGGCCGTCGAACCGGACGTACCCGCTGGGCCCGGCCGTGGACCGGATCGTGGCCGGCATCGAGCGGCGCTCGCCGCACGTGTACGCGCAGTGGTGGCTGCGCGGGATGCAGGGCGTGCGCGGCTACCTGCCCGGGATCATCGCGACCGTCGGGCAGCGGGAGATGAAGCGCTTCGAACCCAGGCTGACGAGTGTCTCCAGGGGACTTGTGGGGGCCGGAGGGGCTGCCGACGAGAAGGAGCGCACGCAGGGCACCGGGCGCCATTGATCGAAATGCGAGCTTTGTCCGGTCGTGCAAATCTGGTCGAGCCCCCGTCCCCCACACCCCTCCAGGAGTGAACAGCATGGGCATCAAGGACCAGTTCCAGGACAAGGCGCAACAGCTCAAGGACAAGGCCGAGGAGGCCGGGAGGAGCGCGAAGGACGAGGCGTCCGAGCGCGGGACGCAAGCCTCCGAGCCGGCCAAGAAGAAGAAGGAAAAGGTCCACGACGAGCTCGACGACAACTGGGACTTCTGACGCCCGGACGCCCGTACGCCCGTACGCCGGAAGGGGCGCGGCCCGTCGCATTCGACGACGGGTCGCGCCCCTTCCGCATGCCCACGGCCCCCACGGCCCCTACGGCCTCGGCGGCAGCTTCGGACGCCGCAGGTCCGGTACGTCCGCGTAGCCGGGCGGCACCGCCGCCGGCTCCTGCTCCAGCAGCTCCAGCGCCAGGTACACGGCGTCGTCCAGCTGGGCGTGCCGCCCCTCCGCCCAGTCGAGCGGGGTGCGCAGGACCGCCAGGTCGGGCTCCACGCCGTGGTTCTCCACCGACCACCCGTACTCAGGGAACCAGGCGGCGTTCATCGGCACCGTGATGACCGTGCTGTCGCCCAGGGTGTGCCGGCCGGTCATGCCGACCACTCCGCCCCAGGTGCGCTGGCCGACCACCGGGCCGAGCCCGAGCAGTTTGAAGGCCGCCGTGATCATGTCGCCGTCCGAAGAGGTCGCCTCGTCGGCCAGCGCCACGATCGGACCCCGGGGCGCGTTGGAGGCGTACGACACCGGCTGGGCGCCCCGCGTCAGGTCCCAGCCGAGGATCGAGCGGGTCAGCTTCTCCACCACCAGCTCGCTGATGTGCCCGCCCGCGTTGCCGCGCACGTCCACGATCAGCGCGGGCCGGGACATCTCCATCCGCAGGTCCCGGTTGAACTGCGCCCAGCCCGAGCCGCCCATGTCGGGGATGTGCAGGTAGCCGCACTTGCCGCCGCTGACCTCGCGGACCACCGCGCGCCGCTTGGAAACCCAGTCCTGGTAGCGCAGCGGCCGCTCGTCGATCAGCGGCACGATCGCCACCCGCCGGGCCCGGCCCTCGCCTTCCGCGGGCTTGAAGGTCAGCTCGACCGTGGTGCCCCCGGCCGCCGAGAGCAGCGGATAGGGCCCGGTCACCGGGTCCACCGGCCGGCCGTCGACGTGGGTGAGCACGGCGCCCTCCCGGATGCCGGTGCCGGCGAGCGGGGAGCGGGCCTTGGAGTCGGAGGACTCGCCCGGCAGGATCCGCGCGAGCACCCACCCCTCCTCGCGGGGCACGAAGTTGGCGCCGAGCAGCCCGATGGGACGCTGGTAGTGCGGCGGGCCTTCGTTGCGGCGCGCGGGGGAGACGTACGCGTGCGAGGTGCCGAGCTCGCCGAGCACCTCGCGCAGCAGGTCGGCGAACTCGTCGGGCGAGGCGACCCGTTCGACCAGGGGGCGGTACTGGCGCAGCACCCCGTCCCAGTCGATGTTGCACATGTCCGGCTCCCAGAAGTACGCGCGGATCAGCCGCCCGGCCTCCTCGAAGGCCTGGCGCCACTCGGCGGCCGGGTCCACCTCGTGCAGGATGCGCCGCAGGTCCAGGTAGACGGTGGAGTCGCTGTCGCCGGACTCGGTAGAGGGGACCGCGCGCAGGTCGCCGTCGTCGTTGACGACGAGCCGGGTGCCGTCGCCGCTGACCGCGAACCAGTCCAGCCCGGAGGCCAGTTCGGTCTTGCGCGCCTTGGTGATCTCGAAGTGCTCCAGCGTGGGCTTGCCGCTGGTGTCGGTCGGGTTGGCGAACGTCTCGCCGAGCGCGCCCGAGATCGGCCAGCGCAGCCACACCAGTCCGCCGCCGTGCACCGGGTACAGGGCCGAGTACTTCGACGCCGTCACCGGGAACGGGGTGACCCGGCTCTCCAGCCCCTCCACCTCCACCATGACCGCGCCGTCCCCCTCGGTGGCCTCGGCGGCCTCTCCCTCGCCCGGGTCGAGCCCGCCCGCCGCCGGGCGGCCGTCGGGGGTGAAAGCGAACGGCGAGGGCGTCGCCGAGGACAGCGGCACCAGGTACGGGCGGCAGCCCAGCGGGAACGACAGGTCGCCGGTGTGCACGTCGTACACCGGGTCGAAACCGCGCCAGGACAGGAAGGCCAGGTAGCGGCCGTCGCGGGTGAAGACCGGGTGGTCGTCCTCGAAGCGGCCGTTGGTGACGTCCACGATCGAGCGCGGGCCGGGGCCGGAGATCCGGGCCATCTTGATCTGGCGCAGCGAGCGCCCGATGCCCGGGTGCGACCAGGTCAGCCAGGCCCCGTCGGGCGAGAACGCCAGGTCGGTGACGGGCCCGTTGATGGACCGGATCAGCTCGGTGACTTCCCCGTTGGACTCCTCGCTCGCATCGATCAGGAGCAGCCGCCCGTCGTTGGAGGAGATGGCGAGCCGCTCCCCGTCCGGGTCGGACAGCAGTTCCAGTACGCGGCCCAGCTCGCCGGAGGCCAGCCGGCGCGGCTCCCGGTCCCCGGAGGCCCGCGGGAGGTAGGCGATCTCGATCGCGTCCTCGCCCTCCGCGTCCGTCACGTACGCGACCTGCCCGCTGCTGCCGAGCATCTCCGGCAGCCGCACCCGCACGCCCGGGGTGTCGGCGATGGTCCGGGCGGGCCCGTCGCGGTGGGTGAGCCAGTACAGGCTGCCGCGGATGACGACTGCGCTGGCCCGGCCGGTGGCGTCGACGGAGAGCGAGTCGACGTGGCTGGCGGCCGGGACCTGGTACGTACGGCGGCCCGCGCGGGGCCCGCCGAGGCGGACGTCGAGCCTGCGCGCGGCGGCGCCGGGGGACAGCGAGTCGACGAGCCAGAGGTCCCCGGCGCACTGGTAGACGACCCGGGAGCCGTCGCTGGAGGCGTGCCGGGCGTAGAACTCCTCGTGGTCGGTGTGCCGGCGCAGGTCGGTGCCGTCGGGCAGGCAGGAGTACAGGTTGCCGATGCCCTCGTGGTCGGAGAGGAAGGCGATCCGGCCGTCCACGAACATCGGGGCGTCGAGGTGCCCCTCGACGTGCTCCAGCAGCTGCTTGCCGTGCAGCCAGAGCCGGCCGGTGGCGCCGCCGCGGTAGCGCTTCCAGGCGGCGGGCTCGTGCGGGGGCTTGCCGGTCAGCAGCAGGGTGCGCCGCTCTCCGTTCGGCTCCTCGTGGACGGCGATGTCGGAGACCGGGCCCCAGGGGAGCCTGCCTCCGGGTGAGCCGTCGGTCGGCAGGCTGTAGGCCCAGGCGTAGTACGAGAAGGGCTGGCCGTGCGAGGACACGGCCAGGATGTCGCTGTGGCCGTCCTTGTCGGGCGGGGTCCATCCGCAGACGCGGGTGTCGGTGGCGCCCCAGTAGCTGAGCCGGCGGGCCGGGCCGCCGTCCACCGGGGCGAGGTGGACCTCGGGGTCGAGGCTGCGCCAGGTGGTGAAGGCGATGTGGCGTCCGTCGGGGGAGAATCGGGGGTGGCCGACTCTGGTCCGGTCGACGGTGATCCGCCAGGCCCGGCCGGGGGGTTCGCCCTCGGGAACGAGCGGGGCGACCCAGAGGTCGTCCTCGGTGGCGAAGCACAGCAGATCGTCGTGGAGGTGCGGGAAGCGGAGGTACGCGCCGTCGTGACTCACCCCACAATGCTTTCCGCGCCAGGGGGGCCTGGCAACTCGTACAGGTGATCCACGCCACTCCCTTCAGCGAAACGGAACGGTTTCGTTTCGTTCGCGACCGGGGTATCGTCATCGGTGTACGAAACAGTTTCGTTCGGAAGGGAGGTGCCGGAGATGTCCGAAGAAGTACCGTCGCGGCGCAGCCGGATCACCCCCGAGCGGGAAGCCGAACTCCACGAGGCGGTCCTCGACCTCCTCCGCGAGGTCGGCTACGAGGCGCTGACCATGGATGCGGTCGCCGCCCGCACGAAGTCCAGCAAGGCCACCCTCTACCGCCAGTGGGGGAGCAAGCCCGAGCTGGTCGCCAGGGCGCTGCGCTGCACCCAGCCGGCCTCCCTCCGGGAGATCGACACGGGCACGCTGCGCGGCGACTTCCACCGCATGGTCGAGCACTCCGACAACGCGCAGATGGCGAAGGACACCGCGCTCCTGCGGGGGCTCGCCCACGCCGTCCACACGAGTCCCGAACTCCACCAGGCCTTGCGCAGGCTGCTCATGGAGCCGGAGATCTCCGGCCTCGACGAGATCCTGCGGCGGGCCGTGGACCGGGGCGAGGTCGCCCCGGACTGCCCCGCAATCCGTTTCGTGCCGCACATGCTGATCGGCGCCTTCATCGCGTTGCCGCTGATGGAGGACCGATCGGTGGACCAGGCGTTCCTCGCCGACTTCATCGACTCCGTGGTCTTCCCCGCCCTCGGCGTCTGAGTCCGCCCGCACTCCTTCCTGCTGCTCCTGACACGCCGCTCTCGTCGTCGGGCCGGCTTTCCACGCCCTGATCCATCCAGGATCCATCCCACGACCTGAACGGGAGAACCGCCTCCGTGGCTACCTTCCTCTACCGACTCGGCAGGGGCGCCTTCCGGCGCCGCGGCCTCGTCGCCCTCGTCTGGGTGGCACTGCTGTTCGCCGCCGGCTTCGGCGCGGCGACGGCGTCCGCACCCACCTCCGGATCGTTCTCCATACCCGGCACGGAGGCCCAGAAGGCCTTCGACGTGCTGGACGAGAAGTTCCCGGGCATGGCCGCCGACGGCGCCACCGCCCGTATTGTCGTCAAGGCGCCCGCGGGCGCCTCGGTCAACGACCCGAAGTACAAGACCGAGGTCGAGAAGATCGTCTCCGGCCTGAAGGGCGGCCCGGGCAAAGCCGAGGTCGCCTCGGTCACCGACCCGTACCAGGCCCAGGCGGTGAGCCAGGACGGCTCCACCGCGTACGTCAGCGTCAAGTACACCGTCAGCGGCATGGAGCTGAAGGACGACACGCGCGACGCGCTCAAGGACTCCGGTGCCGCGGCCCAGAGCGCCGGGCTCACCGTCGAGATCGGCGGCGACGCCCTGATGACGGCCCCCGAGACGGGCTCCGGCGAGATCGTCGGCATCGCGATCGCGGCGATCGTGCTGGTCATCACCTTCGGCTCGCTGATCGCGGCCGGGCTGCCGCTGCTGACCGCGCTGATCGGCGTGGGCATCGGCGTCTCCTCCATCACCGCGCTCGCCAACGTGCTGGACCTCGGCTCCACCACCTCCACCCTCGCGATGATGATCGGCCTCGCGGTCGGCATCGACTACGCGCTCTTCATCGTCTCCCGCTACCGCGTGGAGCTCGCCGAGGGCCGGGAGCGGGACGAGGCCGCGGGCCGGGCCGCCGGAACCGCCGGCTCCGCCGTCGTCTTCGCCGGTCTCACCGTGGTCATCGCCCTCGTGGGCCTGGCCGTCGTCAACATCCCGATGCTGACCAAGATGGGCTTCGCGGCCGCGGGCACCGTGGTCATCGCCGTCCTCGTCGCCCTGACGCTGGTCCCGGCCATCCTGGGCTTCGCGGGCAAGAAGGTCCTGCCGGCGGGCAAGAAGAGCAGGCTGTTCGGCAAGGGCAAGCCCGCCGGAGCCGAGCCCAAGGCCAACGGCGGCACCCGCTGGGCCCGCTTCGTGCTGCGCCGCCCGGTCATGGTGCTGCTCGTCGGCGTGATCGGCCTCGGCGCCATCGCGATCCCGGCGAGCAAGCTGGAGATGGGCCTGCCGGACGACGGCGCCCAGCCGGTCTCCACCACCCAGCGCAAGGCGTACGACCTGCTCTCCGACGGCTTCGGCCCGGGCTTCAACGGCCCGCTGATGGTGGTCGTCGACGGCGACAAGAAGCTCGCCGACGAGACCGAGGCCCGGATCAAGGGCCTGGAGGGCGTGGCCGCGGTCATGCCGCCGATGCCCAACGAGGCCGGCGACGCCTCGATGATCACCGTCATCCCGAAGGACCGTCCGTCCTCCACGCAGACCGAGGACCTGGTCCACACGATCCGCGACGGCAGCGGTGAGGACGTCATGGTCACCGGCGCGACCGCGATGAACATCGACTTCTCGCAGAAGATGAACGACGCGCTGCTGCCCTACCTGGCGCTCGTGGTCGGCCTCGCGTTCCTGCTGCTGATGGTGGTCTTCCGCTCCGTCCTGGTTCCGCTCAAGGCGGCCCTCGGCTTCCTGCTCTCCGTGGTCGCAGCCCTCGGCGCGGTCGTCGCGGTGTTCCAGTGGGGCTGGCTCGGCTCGCTCTTCGGGGTGGAGCAGACCGGTCCGATCATGAGCATGATGCCGATCTTCATGGTGGGCGTCGTCTTCGGTCTGGCCATGGACTACGAGGTCTTCCTCGTCACCCGCATGCGTGAGGCGTACGTCCACGGCGAGCGCCCGGGCCAGGCCATCGTGACCGGCTTCCAGTACAGCGCGCGGGTGGTCGTGGCGGCCGCCGTCATCATGATCGCGGTGTTCTCGGGCTTCATCGGCGCCAGCGAGCAGATGATCAAGATGATCGGCTTCGGCCTCGCCATCGCCGTCCTCTTCGACGCCTTCGTCGTCCGCATGGCGATCGTCCCGGCGGTGCTCGCCCTGCTCGGCCACAAGGCCTGGTGGCTGCCGCGCTGGCTGGACCGGCTGCTGCCCAACGTGGACGTGGAGGGCGAGAGCCTGCGCAAGCACCTCGAAGGTTCCGCCGATTCCCCGGAGGGCCCGGACAAGGACCGCGAGCTGGTCAACGCCTGACCCTGACGCACATCGGCCCGGCCCCGCACCTGATCCCAGGTGCGGGGCCGGGCCCGTTCCGGCCGGCCCCGTTCCGTCCGGGCCGGTTACGCCTGCCGGGTGACGGCGGCGTTCGTACGGCGCAGGAAGCGGCGCAGCACGGCGATGTCGAACTGGATCACCGCGACGCCCTCGGGGGAGTGGAACTCGACGACCGCCTGGACACGGCCGCAGGGCCAGACGCGTACGTCGCCGGTGCCGGTCGGGGCCTGGAGGCCCGCCTCGAGGAGGGCCCGGGGGAAGACCCACTCGTTGTCGGTGCCCTCGGGGGAGAGCCCGGCGGGGAAGACGATCCGTACGGCGAGCGGCTCGGCGGGGGCGAAGCGCAGGGCGACCGGGATCTTCCGGTAGAGCGGGTCGTCGGTGATCACGCGGGCGGTGACGCGCTCCTCGACGGCGGCGACGGCGGTGGCGACGGCGGTGGCGGTGGCGACTGAGGCCGTGGGGGGATTCTCGGCGGTGGCTGACACGACAAGACTCCTCTAATCGGAACATATGAGTCCGTATTGCCCCCAGCCTCGCACATTCCCACGAATCTGCGAGGCCGTATTTGTGATCCGGACGCTCTTGCCAAGGGTTTGCAATTAGGCACTATTCTTGAGCGGCTAAAGATTTTGTCAGCTCAAAGACCGCAGGAAGCGGAGCAGCCCCATGCATGTGCCCGACGGCTTCATCGACGCCCCCGTCTCCATCGCCGCAGGTGTCGCCGCCGCGGGCGCGGTGGCCGTCAGCCTCCGCGGCGCCCGCCGAGAGCTCGACGAGCGGGCGGCGCCGCTCGCCGGACTCGTCGCCGCGTTCATCTTCGCCGTCCAGATGCTGAACTTCCCGGTCGCCGCGGGCACCAGCGGACACCTGCTGGGCGGGGCGCTCGCCGCGATCCTCGTCGGCCCCTACACGGGTGTGCTGTGCGTGTCCGTGGTGCTGCTCATGCAGGGCGTCCTGTTCGCCGACGGCGGGCTGACCGCCCTCGGCGTCAACGTCATGACCATGGGCGTCGTGACCGTGGTCGTCGCCTACGCCGTCTTCCGCGGGCTGCTGAAGCTCCTGCCGGACACCCGCCGCTCGGTCACCGTCGCCGCCTTCGCCGGAGCACTGCTCTCGGTGCCCGGCGCGGCCGTCATGTTCACCCTCCTCTACGCCCTCGGCGGGACCACCGACGTCCCGCTCGGCAAGGTGTTCACCGCCATGGTCGGCGTGCACGTGCTGATCGGCATCGGCGAGGCCGTCATCACCGCCGCGACCGTGGGCGCCGTACTGGCCGTACGGCCGGACCTGGTGCACGGCGCGCGCGGGCTGGCCGCGCCGCTGAAGCTGCGCGTCGGCGGCGTGCTGGTCGACGCGCCGGCCGCTGCTCCGGCTGCGGTGCCCGCGGCCGTGGCCGCCCGGTCGACGAAGCCCGTGTGGATCACCGGCCTGGTCACCGCCCTCGTACTGGCCGGCTTCGTCTCCTTCTACGCCTCCGCCAGCCCCGACGGCCTCGAGAAGGTCGCCGCCGACAAGGGCATCGACCAGAACGTGAAGGAGCACGCCGCCGCCGACTCCCCGCTCGCCGACTACAGCCTCAAGGACGTCGACGACGCCCGCCTCTCCGGCGGCCTCGCCGGCGTCATCGGCGTCGGCGCGACCGTCGCCGTCGGCACCGGGATCTTCTGGACCGTGCGCCGCCGCCGCGCGGAAGACCTGACGGCCGCCGGGGCCGCCTCGACCTCGGCGGTCTGAGATGGGCGCGGGCCACGCCCACAAGCTCTACCGGCACGGGCACTCGCCGGTCCACGCGCTGCCGCCGCACTGCAAGCTGGCCGCGGCCTTCGCCTTCGTCGTGGTCGTCGTGTCCACCCCGCGCGAGGCGGTGTGGGCCTTCGGGCTGTATGCCGTCCTGATCGCGGCGGTCGCGACCGCGGCCCGGATCCCGGCCGGCCTCCTGCTGCGGCGGCTGCTGATCGAGATCCCGTTCGTGGCCTTCGCCGTGCTCATGCCGTTCGTGGCACAGGGCGAGCGGGTCAGCGTCAGCATCGGCGGACTCGGCATGTCGCTCAGCGTCTCCGGACTATGGGGCGCCTGGAACGTGCTGGCCAAGGGCACGCTCGGGGTGGCCGCATCCGTCCTGCTCGCCTCGACCACCGAACTGCGGGCGCTGCTGCTCGGGCTCCAGCAGCTGAAGCTGCCGCCGCTGCTGGTGCAGATCGCCTCCTTCATGATCCGGTACGGCGACGTGATCACCGACGAGCTGCGGCGGATGTCGATCGCACGGCGCTCGCGCGGCTTCGAGGCCCGCGGCATCCGGCACTGGGGGGTACTGGCCAAGACCGCCGGAGCCCTGTTCATCCGCTCCTACGAACGCGGCGAGCGGGTCCACCTCGCAATGGTCAGCCGCGGCTACGCCGGCTCGATGCCGGTGATCGACGAAGTCGTGGCCACCCGCGCCCAGTGGGCGTACGCGGCCGTACTCCCGGCGGCGGCGCTCGCCGTCTGCCTGATCGGATGGACCCTGTGACCGCTGTGACTCCTGTGACCGATGGGCCTTCCCTCGAGGTCTCCGGCCTCGCGTACGCCTACCCGGACGGGCACCAGGCCCTCTTCGGGGTGGACCTGACCGTCGGACAGGGCGAGCGGGTGGCCCTGCTCGGCCCGAACGGCGCCGGCAAGACCACGCTGGTGCTGCACCTCAACGGCATCCTCGGCGGCGGGGTCGGCACGGTGGCGGTGGCCGGGCTGCCGGTCGAGAAGCGGAACTTCGCCGAGATCCGGCGCCGGGTCGGCATCGTCTTCCAGGACCCGGACGACCAGTTGTTCATGCCGACCGTGCGCGAGGACGTGGCCTTCGGGCCGGCGGCCGCCGGGATGCGGGGTGCGGAACTGGAGACGCGGGTCCGCGAGGCGCTGGAGCAGGTCGGCATGGAGGCGTTCGCGGACCGGCCTCCGCACCACCTGTCCTTCGGGCAGCGACGCCGGGTCGCGGTGGCGACCGTACTGGCCATGCGGCCGGAGATCCTGGTCCTGGACGAGCCCTCCTCCAACCTGGACCCGGCGTCGCGGCGCGAGCTCGCGGACATCCTGCGCTCGCTGGACGTGACGGTGCTGATGGTGACCCACGACCTGCCGTACGCGCTGGAGCTGTGCCCGCGCTCGGTGATCCTCAGCGAGGGCGTCATCGCGGCCGACGGGCGCACGCAGGACCTGCTGTGCGACGAGGAGCTGATGCGGGCCCACCGGCTGGAGCTCCCCTTCGGCTTCGACCCGCGCTCGGTGTCGGTGGCATAAGTCCGACCAGGTGATTGTTGGACCGCTCGTGAACATCCAGGGTGAGGTGGCGGAGGGCTTCGAGGCCGTCCGGGACGCCTTCGTACGCAATTTCGAGGTGCTCGGCGACCGGGGCGCGGCGGTGGCCGTGTACCGGGACGGCCGGAAGGTCGTGGACCTGTGGGCGGGCACCAAGGACGTCGAGGGCGGTGCCGGCGGCGAGCCGTGGGCGGCCGGGACCGCGCAGGTGGTGCGCTCGGCCACCAAGGGCGTGGCCGCCGTCGTACCGCTGCTGCTGCACCAGCGCGGGCTGCTGGACCTGGACGCGCCCGTGGGGGCGTACTGGCCGGAGTTCAAGGCGGGCGGCAAGGAGCGGGCGCTGGTCCGGGACCTGCTGGCGCACCGGGCCGGGGTTCCGGCGCTGGACGTTCCGCTGACCCCCGCCGAGGCGGCGGACGGGCTCGCGGGGGCGCGTGCGGTCGCCGGGCAGCAGGCCTTCTGGGAGCCGGGCTCCGCGCACGGCTACCACGCGCAGACGTACAGCTGGCTGCTGTCGGAGCTGGTGCTGCGGGTGACCGGGGCGTCGATCGGTCAGTGGCTGGCGCAGGAGGTCACGGGCCCGCGGGGGCTGGAATTCTGGATCGGCCTGCCGGAGGCGGAGACGGCGCGCGTCGGCCGGGTGGGCCCGGTGGACCCGCCGCCGCAGACGGCGGCGGGTCTTCGGACGCGACCCAGGCGAAACGTTTCGGAGGCCTGGGCGGACCCGTCCTCGCTGACCCGGCGGGCGTTCGCGGCCATCACGCCGCTCGCGGACGAGAACGACCCCGAGTTCCGGGCGGCCGAACTCCCGGCGTCGGCGGGCATCGGCACGGCGCGTGGCCTGGCCGGCCTGTACGCGGCCCTGCTGGGCGACACGGAGGACGGCACGCGGCTGTTCACCCCGGAGACGGCCCGGCTGGCGGGTACGGAGCTCTCGTCCGGGCCCGACCGGGTCCTGGTGGTCAACACGCGCTTCGGCCCGGGCTACATGCTGCACAGCCCGGCCTCGCCGCTGATGTCCCCGGCATCGTTCGGCCACCCGGGGCGGGGCGGCTCACTGGGCTTCGCGGATCCGGAGGCGGGGATCGGGTTCGGCTACGTGACGAACGCCCACGCCAAGTCGGTCACCGCCGACCCCCGGGCCCAGTCCCTGGTCAGAGCCGTCCAGTCCGCACTCTGACCCGTCGGCCGCGGCCCTGTCCGGGCGCCGCTGCGCGGGTCAGGGCTCGCGGACGTCGGTCAGGGTGGCGCCTGCGTGGGTGATCAGGTCCTGCGGGGCCATCGGGAACACCGAGTGCGGGGTTCCCGCCGCCGCCCAGACCACCTCGTGGGCCAGCAGCGACCGGTCCGCCAGGACCCGGGTCCGGATCCGGTGCCCGAAGGGCGGGACGCCGCCGATCGCGTAGCCCGTGATCTCCCGGACCAGCGCCGCATCCGCCCGGGTGACCTGCCGGGCGCCGAGCTCCCGGCGTACCGCCTCCACGTCCACCCGCGAGGCCCCGTCCATCAGGACCACCACGGGCACCCCGTCCGCCGCGAAGATCAGCGACTTCGCGATCTGTCCGAGCTCACAGCCGATCGCGGCTGCCGCGTCGGCGGCGGTCCGGGTGCCGTCCGGGAAAGTGCGTACGGTCACGTCGAGCCCCAGCTCGGCCAGGGCTTCCGCGAAACGGGGATGGGTGCCGGTCGTCATGCGGGCACGCTAACGCCCCGCACGCCACCCCCGCGACGCCCTTTCCGGTGCAGCCCCCGCAACGCCGGGGCGTCAGGAGGCGTTCAGGACCGTCGCCACGATCGGGCCCGCCGCGTCGCTGCCGTGGCCGCCGGCCTCGACCATCGCCGCCGCGGCCACGTCCCCGCTGAAGCCCGTGAACCAGCTGTCCGGGCTGCCCGCGCCGTCGACCTCCGCGGAGCCGGTCTTGGCTCCCTTGTCGGAGCCGCCCACCGAGCCCATCGTCTGCTGGGCCGTGCCGCTGGTCGCCGTCAGCTTCATCATCCGCACCAGCTGCTGCTGCACCGACGGCTTCATCTGCCGCGCGGCCTGCGCGACGGGCCGCCCGTCGAGTTCCGGCGAGACGAGCAGCGGCTGGTGGAAGGACCCGCTGCGCGCGGTGGCGGTGAAGGAGGCGACGTTCAGCGGGTTCATGGTGATCCGGCCCTGCCCGATGTACTCGGCGGCCGCCTCCGCGCCCTTCGCCTCCGGCACCTGGCCGTCGGTCGAGCGGATGCCCGTCTTCCAGTTGTCCAGGCCGAGGCCGAAGACCTCCCGGGCCTCCTTCGCCAGCGCCGCGTCGTCGTCGACGCTGTCGATCTGCTTGATGAAGGCGGTGTTGCAGGACTTGGCGAAGCTGGTCGCGAAGTTCGCGCCGGGCAGTTCGAAGTTGTTCAGGTTGTGGAAGGTGCGGCCGCCCCACATGGCGTCCTTGGTGCATTCCGCGGGCTGGTCGGCCGCAGCCTTGCCCCGGTCGATCAGCATCGCCGCCGTCACGATCTTCATCGTCGAGCCGG
Source organism: Streptomyces sp. NBC_00354 (assembly GCF_036106915.1). Taxonomy (NCBI): domain Bacteria; kingdom Bacillati; phylum Actinomycetota; class Actinomycetes; order Kitasatosporales; family Streptomycetaceae; genus Streptomyces; species Streptomyces sp. NBC_00354. The sequence goes on from NZ_CP107983.1 coordinate 5,044,745, forward strand.
GCGCCCGCCGCCCCTCCATCGCCGCGTTGAAACCGTCCTTGCGGTTGTTGGCGACGGCCAGGATGTGTCCGTTGCCCGTCTGGACGGCGACCACCGAGGACTCCGGGTACTTGGCGACCGCCTTCTCGGCCGCCGCCTGCACCTTGGCGTCCAGGTACGTCTTCAGCGTGCTCGGCTCGCCCTCCACCAGCGTCAGCAGGGTCCGCTTCGGCGCGTCCTGGGCGGCCGGCTCGATCCACAGCTCGGCCCCGGACTTGCCGCCCACCTTGCCGCCGTACGTCTGGCGCAGCTGGTCGAGGACCGGCCGCAGCGAGGGGTACTTCTCCGCACTGAGCTCCTCGCCATTGCGGTCCACGGCCTTGACCGGCGGAGCCGCGGGAGCGCCCGCGCGCAGCTTCTCGTCCTTCTGCAGCTGCGGGTGGATCACCGAGGCCTGCCAGTCGACGAGCGGCTTCCCGCTGGTCACGCCGCGCACGACGGTCAGTTTGGACTCGTAGGCGAGAGGCTTGCCGGCGCCCTGGTACGTGACCTCCGCGGCGACGCTGAACGGGATGGTCGTACCCGTCTGCGCCCCCGGAGTGATCACGGCCTTGGACACGTAGGCCTTCGCCCGGTAGTCGGCCACGGCGGTCTGCGCGGCCTGCACGTTGTTCGTCAGCTCGGCGGCCGCGCGCGCGTCCCCGGCCGCCCAGGCGGCGAAGAAGGCCTTCGCGGTCTGCGCGGCCTCCTTGTCGGTGACCGGCCCGCTGCCCTTCTCTGCCTGGACGGCGGTGCCGCCGCCCTTGTCGCCTTCCTTGTCGCCGGCGTCCCCGACCAGCGCGTACACCCCGTACCCAGCCCCGCCGACCATCGCGAGAAACACCCCGCCGACGATGGCCCCCTTCGCCGCCCCGTTCACGTACGTTCCTCCCCAGATCCCCGTTTTCTCTGAACACGTTCAAAGAAGCTCTGGTGCGGACCTTACTCTGTGCAAACGGGACACGTACGGTTTGTTACCAGACCGGAACACCGCGGCCGGTCAGGTGACCGTCACCCTGCTCCCGTCGGGGAGCACGCACACGGATCCGTCGTAGGGGATGGTCCTGACCGTTCCGCCCTGATCCGTGCACTCCGCGGACGTGACGGTCGGGGTTGCCGCGGCCTGGGCCGTAGCGGCGCCGAGGGCACTCACGCCGGCCAGGGCCGCCGTGGCGAGGGCGAGGCCGAGCAGTCGTCGTATGCGCATGACGCACCACCTCTCCGGTGCCCCTGGCCCGGGCTCCACAGCACGACCGGTTTCTGAAGCCAAGGGCGTCCTCCTTTCAGCATGGGCACCGGCCGCCACGCCTGCGACCGGTGGCGCCAGGGGGAGCCGGGACACCACGAGATGGCCGAGGGTCAGGGTGCAGTCTGACGGATGGTCACCCCGTTGGCCTTCGGGCCCTGTCCACATCGCTGCTCACCGCCGTGGTGGCGAGCGTGGCACTGGCCGTTCCGGCCAATGCGCAGGACGGCCCCTTCCCCTTCCCTCACGGCAAGGGGAAGGGCAGCGGCATGACCCAGGTCACGGCGGACAACCTGACGATCACCATCGTCATCGGCGGCGTGACGCGGACCTTCAGCTCTGTGTTCCGTGGCTGCGACACCAACTCGTCACGGCCCGGTCTCATCGCCTTCGCCAACACCGGGATCCTCGTCAGGCAGAACTGACACCGACAACGACCACGACGGGCCCGGCACCAGGAGGTGCCGGGCCCGTCGTCGTGGCCGCTAGACCCAGCTGTCCATCCACATCCGGCCGCGCCAGGAGTCCATCGGGAGGGTCTGGCCCGTGTAGATCGGCCAGAAATAGATGAAGTTCCAGATGATGAGGAGGACCAGCACGCCCGCCGCGATCGCGCCCAGCGCGCGTCTGCGTTCCGTCGAGCCCGACGGGCCCAGCAGGGCGCCGATCATCATCGCGACCGCCAGGCACAGGTACGGGACGAAGACCACCGCGTAGAAGAAGAAGATGGTCCGCTCCTGGTAGTTGAACCAGGGCAGCAGGCCCGCAGCCAGCGCGCAGGCGATCGCGCCCGCCCGCCAGTCGCGCCGGAAGAACCACCGCCACAGCACGTACAGCAGCGCGAAGCAGCCCGCCCACCACAGCATCGGCGTGCCCAGGGCCAGCACCTCGCGCGCGCACTTGCCCGCCTCCGTCGCCGGGCAGCCGTCCGCACCCGGGTCGGGGGATTCGTAGAAGTAGGAGACGGGACGGCCCAGGACCAGCCAGCTCCACGGGTTCGACTCGTACGTGTGACCCGAGGTCAGGCCGACGTGGAACTTGTAGACCTCGGTCTCGTAATGCCACAGGCTGCGCAGCCACTCCGGCAGGAACGACAGCGAACTGCCCTGGTCGTTCTTGGCGGCCCAGTCGCGGAAGTAACCGCCCTTGCCGTTGTCGGGGGACAGGATCCAGCCGGTCCACGACGCCAGGTACACCGCGATGGCCACCGGCACCGTCGAGAGGAAGCCCGGCAGCGCGTCGCGGCGCAGCATCGCCGCGTACGGGGCGCCCGCGCCCGCGGTGCGGCGCGCGGCCGCGTCCCACAGGACGGTCAGCACACCGAAGAACGCCAGCACGATCAGGCCGTTCCACTTCGTGCCGAAGGCCAGGCCCAGGCACACGCCCGCCAGGATCCGGTACGGGCGCCAGCCCAGGCGCAGCGTCTCGGCGACGGCGACGTCCGGGAGGGTGCGCCCCTCCTCGTCCACCGGGAGCGCGTCCGCGAGTCTGGCCCGGGTCCGGTCCCGGTCGACGAGCAGTGCCCCGAACGCGGCCAGCACGAAGAACATCAGCACCAGGTCGAGCAGCGCGGTCCGGCTCATCACCAGGTGCAGGCCGTCGACCGCGAGCAGCGCGCCCGCGAGGCAGCCCAGGAAGGTGGAGCGGAACAGGCGGCGCCCGATCCGGCACAGCATCAGCACCGAGAGGGTGCCGAGCACGGCCGTCATGAACCGCCAGCCGAACGGCGTGAAGCCGAACATCCACTCGCCGAGCCCGATGACCCACTTGCCGACCGGCGGGTGCACGACGTAGCCGGGGTCCAGCGGGAGGGCGACCCCCTCGGGGTTGGCGAGGATCGACTTGTCGATGTCCTTGGGCCAACTCGCCTCGTAGCCCTGCCGGATCGTGGCCCAGGCGTCCTTGGCGTAGTACGTCTCGTCGAATATCACCGCCTTCGGGCTGCCCAGGTGCGCGAAGCGCAGCACCCCGGCCACCAGCGCCACCAGCACCGGCCCCGCCCACGCCAGCACGCGCTGCCAGGCGCCCACCGCGGAGAGCGGGATCCCGAGCGCCGTCCACAACTGCTCGGAGGGCCGGGCGTACGGGGGCACCAGGCGGGTGCGGACGTCCGGGCGCCGCCGCGCGTCGGCGGGCGGCGCGTAGCCGAAGCCGCGCAGGCGGCGCAGCCAGGTGGACGGCTGTTCTTCGCGCCCCGCCGGAAGGGCGGGCGGAGCCCCCGCGGGGCTGGGCGGCGGCGTCGCGGTACTGGTCACCGGGTCATCGTAGGGAACGCACCTGTGCGAACCCCAGCGCCGGGGACCCTCGGAGCGTGTGCCGGGTGGGAGGCTGACGTGTGCCGGGTGGGACGGCTGAGAGGATGGACCGGTGACGACTGACCAGCCCTCCGGCTCCGGAACCTCCTCTTCGACCTCCTCCACCGCAGGCGTGCTCGTGCTCGCCGGCACCCCGATCGGCGATCTCGCCGACGCCCCGCCCCGGCTCGCCGCCGAGCTCGAGCGGGCCGACGTGGTCGCCGCCGAGGACACCCGGCGGCTGCGCCGGCTGACCCAGGGGCTCGGCGTGCACACCACCGGGCGGGTCGTCTCGTACTTCGAGGGCAACGAGTCGGCGCGCACCCCGGAGCTGGTCGAGGCACTGGAGGACGGCAAGCGGGTGTTGCTGGTGACCGACGCCGGCATGCCGTCCGTCTCCGACCCCGGCTACCGGCTGGTCGCCGCCGCCGTGGAGAAGGACATCAAGGTCACCGCCGTGCCCGGGCCGTCCGCGGTGCTCACCGCGCTCGCCCTGTCGGGGCTGCCGGTGGACCGTTTCTGCTTCGAGGGATTCCTGCCGCGCAAGGCGGGCGAGCGCCTCGGCAAGCTCCGCGAGGTCGAGGGCGAGAGGCGCACGCTCGTCTACTTCGAGGCCCCGCACCGGCTCGACGACACCCTCGCCGCGATGGCCGAGGTCTTCGGTGCCGGCCGGCGCGCCGCCGTGTGCCGCGAGCTGACCAAGACGTACGAGGAGGTCAAGCGCGGCGGGCTCGGCGAGCTGGCGGCCTGGGCCGCGGAGGGCGTGCGCGGGGAGATCACCGTCGTCGTGGAGGGCGCCCCGGCGGCCGGGCCCGGAGACGTGGACGCCGAGGAGCTGGTGCGCAGGGTACGGGTGCGCGAGGAGGCCGGGGAGCGGCGCAAGGAGGCCATCGCGGCGGTCGCGGCCGAGGCCGGAGTACCCAAGCGGGAGGTCTTCGACGCAGTGGTCGCGGCAAAGAATGCGGCTCAAAAGGTGCTGTAAGACGGTAAAGAGCTAACCTGAAAAGCAAAGCTCAGACCGCGCACCGGGCGCTTTGGGACATGAGTCGCCCAAAGGCCGTCCAACAGTAGACAGGGCCTGATGCGCTCCCGCCTGAAGAGGCGTCCACTGGCAATGGCACCAGTGGAACAAGAGGAGCTGGCATGAGTGAGATCGCAGACACCTCGGTACCCGTCCCCGCCCCCGTACCCGCCCCGGCAGCACCCGCCTCCGTGCCGAGGCCCGGTGTGCACACCGTGCACGAGGCCTACTCGTTCGCGTGCATGAAGTGCGGGTACGCCTGGGAGCAGGGCTACGAGATCGAGCACCACGTCGACGGCAATGGCCAGCCCTTCATCATCTATACGGTCAAGGGCGAGCGGGTGCCCTCCCCGCTGTCGAACCCGACCTGCCACAACTGCGGCGGGCACGTGGTGCGGATCATGCGGGAAGGCCAGGTGTCGTCGGTGCTCGGCACGATCGACAAGCTCTACCACCACCGCATCTCGCCCGGGATCGCCGGCCCGGTGCCGGCCGGCGCGAACGTCCCGCGGGCCCCGAAGCAGCGCAGGATCCCGCTGCACGACGCCCCCGGGCCCGTCCCGGTGGACGACGCCGAGGAGCGCGGGGGCTGGCTCTCCCGCCTGATGAGGATCTTCCGCCGGTCATAGGGGCCCGGTCACGGCCATGAGCGCCGGGTCGCGGTCAGGAGACCGGTCATAAGATCGGCCGTATGAGCACTGCCGCCAAGGACGCCTCGAAGGACACCCCGCCGCCGCTGCCCGAACCCCTGCGGGTGGCGGTCGCGGACTCCCACACCCATCTGGACATGCAGGCCGGCACCGTCGAGGAAGGCCTCGCCAAGGCCGCCTCGGTCGGGGTGACCACCGTCGTCCAGGTGGGCTGCGACGTGAAGGGCTCCCGCTGGGCGGCCGAGACCGCCGCCGCGTACGAGAACGTCCACGCTGCCGTGGCCCTTCACCCGAACGAAGCCCCCCGCATCGTCCACGGGGATCCCGACGGCTGGTCCCGGCAGGGCGCGCGGGACGGGGGCGGCGAGGCCGCGCTCGACGAGGCGCTGGCCGAGATCGAGGAGCTGGCGAAGCTCGCCCACGTGAAGGCCGTCGGTGAGACCGGGCTGGACTACTTCCGCACCGGGCCCGAGGGCATGGCCGCGCAGGAGCGTTCCTTCCGCGCGCACATCGAGATCGCGAAGCGGCAGGGCAAGGCCCTGGTCATCCATGACCGCGAGGCCCACGCGGACGTCCTGCGCATCCTGCGCGAGGAGGGCGCACCCGAGCGCACCGTCTTCCACTGCTACTCCGGGGACGCCGAGATGGCCCGCGAGTGCGCCGCCGCCGGGTACTACATGTCGTTCGCCGGGACCGTGACGTTCAAGAACGCCCGGCCGCTGCGCGAGGCCCTCGCCGTGGCCCCGCCGGAGCTGGTGCTCGTCGAGACCGACGCCCCGTACCTCACCCCCGCGCCGTACCGCGGACGGCCCAACGCGCCGTACCTCATTCCGCTGACCGTACGGGCGATGGCGGCGGTACGGGGGATCGACGAGGACGCGATGGCCACCGCCCTGGCGGCGAACACGGCGCGCGCCTTCGACTACTGAGGACCACCCGGCCCGCAGAGACAGCCGACACGCTGGGTAGCCGCTCGACTTTGGTGAGTGACGGACGTCCGCTAGGGTGCCGTGCCCGAACCGATGGGGCCGGACCAGTGGAGCGAGCGTCGTGAGCGAGAGTCCTTTCACCGGGTTGTACGGGGACGAGGCCGCCCCGGACCCGGAGCCGGCCGTGGTACCCGCCCCGCGCACCGGCGACCGGCGGGCCGCCCGGCGCCGCAGGAGCGCCGAGGCCGGCCCCGCACCCGCAGTACCGCCCGCCCCGACCGGGCGGCGCCGGGCCGCGCCCGCCGCGGGCGCGGACCTCGCGGCGCCCGCCGGACCCGGCACCGGGCGCCGCCGCAGCCCGGACCCCGGCCCCCGGGGCCCCGGCGCAGCCACCGGCCCCGGACAAGGCCCCGCCCTCGGCGCCGGCACCGGCGTCCACTCCGTCCCCGCCGGGACCGGACGGCGTCGCCGTACCACCCCCGCCGAGACGGCCGCGGGCCGGGACGCCTGGCGGCGGATCGTCCCCCAGGCGCTCGTCGTCGCCTTCCTGGCCGGCGGCACCACGGCCTTCGTCGCCGCCGACAAGTCGGTACGCCTCACCGTGGACGGGGAGCCCAGGACGCTGCACACCTTCGCCGACGACGTCGACGAACTCCTCGCCGCCGAAGGGGTCGGCGTCGGCCCCCACGACCTCGTCGCCCCCGCCCGGGGCGAGGCCCTCGACGACGGCGACGAGATCGTCGTCCGCTACGGCCGCCCCGTGCGCCTGACCCTCGACGGACAGAGCCGTCAGGTGTGGACCACCGCCGGCACCGTCGAGGGCGCGCTGCGCCAGTTCGGCATCCGCGTCGAGGGCGCCTCCCTCTCCGCCCCGCGCACCGCCCCCGTGCCCCGCGCCGGCCTCACCCTCGCCGTCCGCACCGAACGCAGCGTCACCTTCATGGCGGACGGCCGCGAGAGCACCATCCGCACCAACGCCGCCACCGTCCAGGAGGCCCTCGGCCAGGCCGGGATCACCCTCCAGGGCCAGGACACCACCTCCGTCCCGCCCGCCTCCTTCCCGCGCGACGGCCAGACCGTCACCGTGCTCCGCATCACCGGCACCCGCGAGGTCCGCGAGGAGCGCATCCCGTACGAGACCGAGAGGACCGAGGACGACGACCTGTTCGCCGGCACCGAGGTCGTCGAGCGGGCGGGCCGCCCCGGAGCGCGCCGGGTCACCTACGCCCTGCGCACCGTCAACGGGGTCCGGCAGAAGCCCCGCAAGGTCGCCGAGGAGATCGTCCGCGAGCCCGTCACCCAGCTGGTCACGGTCGGCACGAAGCCGCTGCCGACCTCCGTCTCCGGGGCGGACGGCCTCGACTGGGGGGCACTGGCCCAGTGCGAGTCCGGCGGCCGCCCGGCAGCCACCGACGCCTCGGGCACCTACGGCGGCCTGTACCAGTTCGACGTCCGCACCTGGCAGAGCCTCGGCGGCTCCGGACGCCCCCAGGACGCCCCGGGCCCGGAACAGACGTACCGGGCGAAGAAGCTCTACGTACAACGGGGCGCGACTCCGTGGCCCCACTGCGGCCGCCGGCTCTACCGCGGCTGATGCGGCGCAAGACCGGCCTGGGCGCGGCCACGAGGCGGACGAGTCACTTCCCAGGCGATCTCGCAACGCGAGGAGCGCATGCAGGAAACCCGGGCCGATCTGAGACGCTTTACCGGTGAGCACCGCAGAGCAGCAGCCCGAGCCTTCGACCAGCACGCCCCCCGACGCCCTTCTCGGACCGGCAGAGATCCGGGAACTGGCCGCCGTACTCGGCGTACGGCCGACGAAGCAGAAGGGGCAGAACTTCGTCATCGACGCCAACACGGTGCGCCGGATCGTGCGCACCGCCGAGGTGCGGCCCGACGACGTGGTCGTCGAGGTCGGGCCGGGGCTGGGATCGCTGACGCTCGCGCTGCTGGAGGCCGCCGACCGGGTCACCGCCGTCGAGATCGACGACGTCCTGGCCGCGGCGCTGCCCGCCACCATCGAGGCGCGGATGCCGCAGCGCAAGGACCGCTTCGCGCTCGTGCACTCCGACGCGATGCTCGTGACGGAACTGCCGGGTCCGGCGCCGACCGCGCTCGTCGCGAACCTGCCGTACAACGTGGCCGTGCCGGTGCTGCTGACCATGCTGGACCGCTTCCCGACCATCGAGCGCACGCTGGTGATGGTCCAGGCGGAGGTCGCCGACCGGCTGGCCGCCGAGCCGGGCAACAAGGTGTACGGGGTGCCCTCCGTCAAGGCGAACTGGTACGCGCACGTCAAGCGCGCCGGGTCCATCGGCCGCAAGGTCTTCTGGCCGGCGCCGAACGTGGACTCGGGCCTGGTGTCGCTGGTGCGGCGGGCCGAGCCGATCAAGACGACCGCCACGAAGGCGGAGGTCTTCGCCGTCGTGGACGCGGCCTTCGCACAGCGCCGCAAGACGCTGCGTGCCGCGCTGGCCGGCTGGGCCGGCTCGGCTGCGGGCGCCGAGGCGGCGCTGGTCGCCGCCGGGATCTCCCCGCAGGCACGCGGCGAGTCGCTGACGGTGGAGGAGTTCGCGGCGATCGCCGAGCACAAGCCCGCGCAGGAGAGGCCCGCGCTGTGACCGCGACCACGAGAGTGACCGTACGGGTCCCCGCGAAGGTCAACGTCCAGCTGGCGGTGGGCGCGGCGCGGCCGGACGGCTTCCACGACCTGGCCAACGTCTTCCTCGCCGTGTCGCTGTACGACGAGGTGACGGTCACCCCGGCCGATGTCCTGACCGTCACCTGCACCGGACCCGACGCCGACCAGGTCCCGCTGGACCGGACGAACCTGGCGGCGCGCGCCGCCGAGATCCTCGCGGCCCGGGCCGGGATCGAACCCGCCGTCCACCTCCACATCGCGAAGAACATCCCGGTCGCGGGAGGCATGGCGGGCGGCAGCGCGGACGGCGCGGCGGCCCTGCTGGCCTGCGACACCCTGTGGGGTCTGAACACCCCGCACGCGCAGCTCCTCGACATCTGCGCGGAGCTCGGCAGCGACGTCCCCTTCAGCCTGGTCGGCGGAGCCGCGCTCGGCACCGGCCGCGGTGAGCTGCTGACCCCGGTAGAGGCGGGCACCTTCCACTGGGTGTTCGCGGTCGCCGACGGCGGCCTGTCCACCCCGGCGGTGTTCCGGGAGTTCGACCGCCTCGCGGAGGGTACGGAGATCCCGGAGCCCGATGCCTCCCCGGCGCTCCTGGCGGCCCTCGCCTCGGGCGACGCGGACGCGCTGGCGGCCACACTGGCCAACGACCTCCAGCCCGCGGCGCTCTCGCTGCGCCCGCAGCTGGCCGGGACACTGGCGGCGGGCACCGACGGTGGTGCGCTCGCCGCGCTCGTCTCGGGCTCGGGGCCCACGACGGCCTTCCTGTGCCGGGACGCCGAGTCCGCCGAGAAGGTGGCGGCGGGCCTGTCCGCGTCCGGCACGTGCCGGGCCACGCGCGTGGCGTCCAGCCCGGCCCCCGGAGCCACGGTCCTGCCGTCCTGACCCCGCAGGGCCGGCTGCCGTGCCGCGCCGGGTACTCATACAGGAGTTGAGTACCCGCGCCCTGTCGGGAGACGGCCCGCGGCGGCGACCGTAGCTCCATGACAGCCACCACCGCACGGGCCATGGCCGACGCCACCCCCGCCGACCGCGACCGGTACGTCGACCTGCTGCGGGTCGCCTCGCTCGGGACCGTGCTCTTCGGGCACTGGCTGATGGCCGCCGTCAGCAGCGACGGCATAGGGAACCTGCTCGCCCTCGTCCCCGCGCTCCAGGTGCTCACCTGGGGCCTGCAGATCATGCCGGTGTTCTTCTTCGTCGGGGGGTTCTCGCACGCCCTGTCGTACCGGTCCCTCGCCAGGAAGGCCGAAGGGCGGCCCGTCTACGCCGCCTTCCTGCGGGCCCGGCTCCAGCGGCTGCTGCGCCCCACCCTCGTGTTCGTCCTCGTCTGGACCGCCGGGGCGCTGGCCGTGCAGCTCGCCGGCGGCGGGGACGGGCGGCTGACCGGGGCCGCCCTGCGGCTGGTCACCCAGCCGCTGTGGTTCATCGGGATCTACCTCGCCATGGTCGCCTTCACCCCGGCCCTGCTGACGCTCCACCAGCGCTGGGGCTGGGGGGCGTTCGCCCTCCTCGCCGGGTCCGCGGCCGCCGTCGACGTGCTCCGCTTCGCGCTCGGCGTCCCGTACGTCGAGTTCCTGAACTTCGCCTTCGTCTGGCTCGCCGTCCACCAGCTCGGCTTCCTGCGCGCCGACGGCCGGATCACCCGCCCCGGCCTGCTCGCCGCCGCCGGGCTCACCGGCGCGGTGCTGCTCGTCGCGTACGGCCCGTACCCGCTGTCCATGGTCGGGATGCCCGGCGAGAAGGTCTCCAACATGGCCCCGCCCACCCTCGCCCTGCTGGCGCACGGGATGTGGCTCGTCGGCGCCGTGCAGCTGCTCGCGGCCCCGGCCACCGCCTGGCTCGCCCGCCCCCGGGTCTGGCGCACGGTCGTCGCCGCCAACGGCATCGCCATGACCGCCTTCCTCTGGCACCTCACCGCCATGCTCGCCGTGTACGCGGCCCAGCTCGCGCTCGGCGTCGCGCTCCCCGCACCCGCCTCCGCCGCCTGGTGGGCCCAGGTGCCGCTGCGGCTGCTCGCCGCCGCCGGGCTGACCGCCGTACTCGTCGCCCTCTTCCGCAGGTTCGAAGCCCCGGCGCGCACCGCTGCCGAGCCGGGCAGCGGGCCGCTGGCCGCCCTCGGCACCACCCTGTGCCTGTTCGGCATCCTCGGCCTGTCCACGACCGGGCTCGGCGGCCTCCTCGAAGGCCACAGCGCCACCTTGATCGCCCTTCCGGTCACGGCGCCCGCCGCGATCGCCATGGCACTGGGCGGCTGGCTCCTGGTGGAACGTTCCGGAGCGGCCCGGAGGGTTAGGCTGGGGGGCTGATCCACACCCTCCCCCGGGACCCGTCCGGGGGGACCCCCACCTGGAGCGCTCCTGATGGCCGTCAATCTGGTCAATGTCGAGGCAGTCGGCAAGGTGTACGGAACCCGTGCCCTGCTCGACGGCATCTCCCTCGGCGTGTCCGAGGGGGACCGGATCGGTGTCGTGGGCCGCAACGGCGACGGCAAGACCACCCTCATCCGCATGCTCGCCAAGCTCGAGGAGCCCGACACCGGCCGGGTCACCCAGAGCGGCGGCCTGCGCATGGGCGTGCTCACCCAGCACGACTCCCTCGACCCCGCGGCGACCATCCGCCACGAGATCATCCGGGACATGGCCGACCACGAGTGGGCCGGCAACGCCAAGATCCGCGACGTGCTGACCGGACTCTTCGGCGGCCTCGACCTCCCCGGCTTCGGCCAGGGCCTCGACACCGTCATCGGCCCGCTCTCCGGCGGTGAGCGCCGCCGCATCGCGCTCGCCAAGCTGCTCATCGCCGACCAGGACCTGCTCGTCCTCGACGAGCCCACCAACCACCTCGACGTCGAGGGCATCTCCTGGCTGGCCAAGCACCTCCAGGAACGACGCTCCGCGCTCGTCTGCGTCACCCACGACCGCTGGTTCCTCGACCAGGTCTGCACCCGCATGTGGGACGTGCAGCGCGGCTCCGTGTTCGAGTACGAGGGCGGCTACAGCGACTACGTCTTCGCCCGCGCCGAGCGCGACCGCATCGCCGCCACGGAGGAGTCCAAGCGGCAGAACCTGATGCGCAAGGAGCTGGCCTGGCTGCGCCGCGGCGCCCCCGCCCGGACCTCCAAGCCGCGCTACCGCATCGAGGCCGCGAACGAGCTCATCGCGGACGTGCCGCCGCCGCGCGACAAGTCCGAGCTGATGAAGTTCGCCAACGCCCGCCTCGGCAAGACCGTCTTCGACCTGGAGAACGTCACCGTCCAGGCCGGGCCGAAGACCCTGCTCAAGGGCCTCACCTGGCACCTCGGCCCCGGCGACCGCGTCGGCCTCGTCGGCGTCAACGGCGCCGGCAAGACCTCCCTGCTGCGCGCGCTCGCCGAGGCGGCCCGTACCCAGGGCGACGTACAGCCGGCCGCCGGCAGCGTCACCGTCGGCAAGACGGTGAAGCTGGCGTACCTCTCCCAGGAGGTCGGTGAACTCGACCCGTCCTTGCGGGTCCTGGAGGCGGTGCAGCGCGTACGCGACCGCGTGGACCTCGGCAAGGGCCGCGAGATGACTGCCGGTCAGCTGTGCGAGCAGTTCGGTTTCACCAAGGAGAAGCAGTGGACGCCCGTCGGAGACCTCTCCGGCGGTGAGCGGCGCCGACTGCAGATCCTGCGGCTGCTGATGGACGAGCCCAACGTGCTCTTCCTCGACGAGCCCACCAACGACCTCGACATCGAGACCCTCACCCAGCTCGAGGACCTCCTCGACGGCTGGCCGGGCTCGATGATCGTGATCTCCCACGACCGGTTCTTCATCGAGCGCACCACCGACACGGTGATGGCGCTGCTGGGCGACGCCAGCCTGCGGATGCTGCCGCGCGGCCTCGACGAGTACCTGGAGCGCCGGCAGAAGATGATCGAGGCGGCCGCCCCGGCGCCCGCCCCGGCCGCCGCCGCCAAGTCGAGCGCCTCGGGCGACTCGCGCGCGGCGAAGAAGGAGCTCGCGAAGATCGAGCGCCAGCTCAACAAGATGGCGGACCGCGAGACGAATCTGCACGCCCAGATCGCCGAGAACGCCACCGATTTCGACAAGGTCGCGAAGCTCGACGCGGAGCTGCGCGAACTCATCTCGGACCGGGACGAGTTGGAGATGCGCTGGCTCGAGCTGGCCGAGGAGGCCTAGATCCCGACACCCGTCGGCGTCAACTGGCCTGATAACGGCGTTGTCACGGGCCGGTCCTCCCTTGGGAACAGGGGCTGGACCGGCCCGTTGTACGAGCGCTGTCAGTGATAGAAAGGTGATCCCCCTACGCCACCCGACGCCGAAGGTATGCGCTGATGACCGAGCCGCCCAAGCCGCCGAACCAGCCGCCCACACCTTCCGGTTACGGTCACCTGCCCGGCCCGCCGCAGCCCGGATGGGGGCACCACCCAGCGGTAGCTGGGGGAGGCTACCCGCAGCAGGGCGAGAACCCGTACGCCCAGCAGCCCCCGACGCAGCCGATGCACCCGGCGCAGCCCGCGCCGCCGATGCCGCAGCAGGGCTACCTCCCGCCGCCGCCCGGCGCGCCGACCGCCGCGATGCAGCAGGCCGGGGGCATGCCGCCCAAGAAGAAGACGGCCGTGCTCATCGCCGCAGCCGTCGCCGGCGTACTCGTCCTCGCCGCCGGCGGCTACTTCGCCTTCGCCGGCGGCAGCGACGGGGACCCGAAGAAGCCCGTCGCGCAGAGCTCCGCCCCGGCCGACGCCAAGCCCTCCGGCGAGGTGGACAAGGGCGACGGCAGCGGCAACGGGTCCAAGGCGGGCGAGGACCTCAACGCCGGCCGCAAGCAGGGCGAGGACAAGGCCCTCTGGCTCAGGACCGCCAAGATCGACGGCCCCGGCATGGGTGTGGAGTCCGCCGGCCAGTGGATCGTCGGCGACACCGTCGTCAAGAGCGTCTGGAAGAACCTCACCGCCTACGGGGTCACCGACGGCAAGGAGAAGTGGACGCTCGCGTTCCCCAATCCCATCTGCTCCGTCACCCGGCAGACCACCGCCGAGAGCAAGACCGTCGTCATGTTCAAGGACGGCGACGGAGACAACGCCACCTGCAACCAGATGAAGCAGGTCGACCTCAAGGCGGGCAAGGAAGGCTGGACGAAGGAGGTCCCCTCGGAGGGCCTCTTCGACATCATGACCTTCCCCAGCCTGGGCATCACCGGCGACACCGTCGCCGTCAGCCGCAGCGGCACCGCCAGCGCCTTCAAGGTCAGCACCGGCGACAAGCTCTTCGGCAGCGCCACCGCCGAGGGCTGCAAGCCCGGCTCGTACACCGTGGACAACGGCAAGATGATCGCCCTCTCCGCCTGTTACGACGAGGAGCTCTCCAACGAGGTGTCGGGCGCCGACCCCGTCACGGGCAAGAAGAGCTGGACCTTCAAGCTGCCCGCGAAGTACAAGGTCGCCGCCGTCTACTCGCTGGACCCCGTCGTCCTCGACATCGGCAACCAGGACAAGAAGGAACGCGCCATCGTGGTCCTCGGACCCGACGGGAAGCAGCGTGCCACCGTCAACGGCGAGGGTGGGTTCGCCACCGAGTGCGACAACGGCCTCTTCGTCTCCGTCGCGGTCTGCTCCACCACCGCCGTGGACGCGAACACCCTCTACATGCCGACCGTCGCGGAGTCCGGCAAGGCCAACGAGATCGTCGCCTTCGACCTGGGCACCGGCAAGGTCAAGTGGCGCACCCCCGCCGGCGACGGCCGCACCATCACCCCGATCGGGGCCGCGAACGGCCAGCTGCTCGCCTACCGCAAGGCCACCTCCGACCAGGGCGGCGAGGTCGTCTCGATCCCGGCCGCCGGCGGCACGCCCACCGCGCTGCTGCGCAACCCGTCGGGACCCTCCGCTCCCATCGAGAACGGCTTCTACATGTCGAAGATCGACTACGTGGACGGCCGGCTCTTCATCTCCCAAACCCGCCTTCTCGCCAAGGGCACGGACGAGAAGCTCCTGATGGTCTTCGGCAAGTGAACGAGTCCACCGAGCCGCCCACCGAGAGGCAGTAGCAAGCGATGAGTACCCCGCCGCCCCCCAACCAGCCGCCCGCCGGCGGCTTCGGAGCGCCGCAGGATCCCCCGCCCCAGGGGTTCGGCGCGCCGCAGGTCCCGCCGACCGGAGGCTTCGGCGCGCCGCCGGTGCCGCCCGTACCGCCGGCGGCCCCGCAGCAGCCGCCCGTACCGCCGACCGTGCCGGCCGCGCCGGCCGTGCCCCCGCAGGGGCAGCCGGCGTACGGCTATCCGCAGCCGCAGCAGGGATACGGCTACCCGCAGCAGCAGCCGGCCCCCGGTGCCGGCGCCCCGCCCCAGTTCGGCGCGCCCACGGCCCCGATGCAGGCCGCCCAGCCCACGGGCCCGGGCGGCCCGCGCGGCGGAAACGACAAGCGCACCCAGCTGATGATCGTCGGCGCGGCCCTGCTGGCCATCGTCCTGATCATCGCGGGCGGCTTCTGGTACGTCTCCGGCGACGGCGGCGGCGACGACAAGCAGCCCACCGCGGACGGCAGCCCCAGCGGCAAGCCCGCGGCCGGCACCCCCGGTTCGGAGAAGGTGCCCGCCAACGTCAAGTCGAAGCCGCTGTTCAACCAGCCGAGCCCGACCCCGGAAGACGTCGTCAGCGTCGCCGGCTCCTGGCTCACCGACTCCACCTACGTCAAGTCCGACGTGTCGAAGGTCGTCGGCTACAACACCGTCGACGGCGCCAAGAAGTGGGAGATCCCGTTCCCGGGCGAGATCTGCGGAGCGACCAAGCACGTCAGCGACAACAAGACGGCCGTCCTCTTCCGGCCGGCGCAGTCCACGCCCGAGGCCAAGTACCCGGCGTGCACCGAGGTCGGCGTCATCGACCTGAACGCCGGCAAACTCCTCTGGTCCGCCAACGCCAAGGGCGCCACCACCGGTGACAAGCCGGCCTCCTACTACGAGGTCACGCTCAGCGGCCAGACCGTCGCCGCGGGCGGCACCAGCGGCGGCGCCGCCTGGAACCTCGCCGACGGCAAGTCCCTGTGGACGCCCAAGGTCGACGGCGAGGGCTGCTACGACAGCGGCTACGCCGGCGGCGAGGCCCTCGGCGTGATCCGCAAGTGCGGCCGCGGTGACGCCATCACCCTGTACGCCCAGACCCTGGATCCGGCCACCGGCGCGCAGACGGCCTCGTACAAGCTCTCCCCGGGCATCGAGTGGGCGTCCATCGTCTCCACGAAGCCCCTCATCGTCGCCGCCGACGTCGGCAAGACCGCCAAGAACGCCACCGGCGTCAGCGACCTCTTCGTCGTCGACCCCAAGGGCGAGCTGAAGGCGCGCATCTCGCTCGCCTCCGGCAACTTCGGCGGCAAGTGCGGCGGCACCGAGATCGAGAAGTGCTCCGGATTCGTGGTCGGCAACGGCAAGCTCTACCTGCCCTCGATCGAGCACCAGGGCCAGGCGTCGGCCGGCCGTACCAACGAGCTGCTCTCCTTCGACCTGGAGACCGGCAAGCAGACCACCGACCGCGCCGACGCGGGCGAGCGGTACACCATGTTCCCGCTCCGCATGGACGGGTCGAACGTCATCGCGTACAAGGAGCCCCCGTACGACAAGGGCGGCCAGATCGTCAGCATCGACGGTACGACGATGAAGGAGACCGTCCTCATGGAGAACCCGGCCGAGAAGGCCAGCCGGACCGCCGAGACCGGTTTCTCGCCCGACTACTCCGAATACCGCTACCACAACGGCAAGCTCTTCATCTCCCGGACCACGGCCAGGAAGCCGTACTCCGACAAGGGCGACCCCGAGTACCTGTTCGTCTCCTTCAGCGCCAGCTGATCCCCGGCCGATCCCGGCCGGTCCCCGCAGACGGCTCGAGCCCCCGGAAGGTCCGCCTTCCGGGGGCTTCTGCGCGGTAACCGCCGCGCACCGTCGAACAAGCGTGTAGCTTGCCGGGGCAGAAGGGTCGGGGGTGGGTGCGCGATGGGCGTACGGGTCATGGTGCTCGACGAGCACCGGCTGCTGGCCGAGGCGCTGGCCTCGGCTCTCAAGCTGCGCGGGCACCGGGTGCTGGCCGCGGCCGCTCCGGCCGCGGGCGCCGCCGAACTGGTCATCAGCCGGGCGCCGGAGGTCTGCTTGCTGGGCACCGCCACGCCCGCCGAGCCCGGGGTGTTCGAGCCGGTCGTCCGCATCAAGCGGGAGCGGCCGCAGATCGCCGTCGTCGTCCTCGGCCCGGTGCCGAGCCCGCGCGGGATCGCGGCCGCCTTCGCCGCGGGCGCCTCGGGGTACGTACGCCACGACGAGCGGATCGAAGGCGTGGAGCGGGCGCTGGCCAAGGCACGGGCCGGGGAGGTCGCGATCTCCCCGCAGCTGCTCCAGGGGGCCTTCGCGGAGCTGCTCAACCCCGCCGCCCAGCCCGACGACGAGGGCAGCCGGCTGCTGCGGCTGCTGACCCCGCGCGAGGTGGAGGTGCTGGTCCGGGTCGCCGAGGGCGAGGACACCCGGCTCATCGCCGCCGGCATGGAGATCGCACCGAGCACCGCCCGTACGCACGTCCAGCGGGTGCTGATGAAACTGGGCGTCGGCTCCCGGCTGGAGGCGGCAGCGCTGGCCGCCCGGACCGGTCTGCTGGACCGGGCGGGGCCGGTGCCGGTGGCCGCCGATTTCCCCGGAGGCCCGTAATCCGGTAAGCCAGTGACCGGCATGTGCACGCACCCCGCGTGCATCCCCCTGCGAGAGGCAGTAGGCGAGTGAGCAAGACGGCGTCATCTAAGTACATGGTCACCGGCGGCGCCGGATACGTCGGCAGCGTCGTCGCGGCGCACCTTCTGGAGGCCGGGCACGAGGTCACGGTCCTCGACGACCTCTCCACCGGCTTCCGCGAGGGCGTCCCGGCGGGCGCGGCCTTCATCGAGGGCCGGATCCAGGACGCCGACCGCTACCTGGACGCTTCCTACGACGCGGTGCTGCACTTCGCGGCGTCCTCGCAGGTCGGCGAGTCCGTCGTCAATCCGGGCAAGTACTGGGAGAACAACGTCGGCGGCACGCTCGCCCTGCTCGCCGCGATGCGCGGGGCCGGGGTGCGCAAGCTGGTGTTCTCCTCCACCGCCGCCACCTACGGCGAGCCCACCGAGGGCCTGCTCACCGAGGAATCGGTCACCAAGCCCACCAACCCGTACGGCGCCTCGAAGCTGGCCGTCGACCACATGATCGCGGGGGAGTGCGCGGCGCACGGCGTCGCGGCGGTCTCGCTGCGCTACTTCAACGTGGCGGGCGCGTACGGGGAGTTCGGCGAGCGCCACGACCCCGAGACCCACCTGATCCCGCTGGTGCTCCAGGTCGCCCTGGGCGAGCGCGAGTCGATCTCGGTGTTCGGCGAGGACTACCCGACCCCGGACGGGACCTGCGTCCGCGACTACATCCACGTGGCCGACCTGGCGGAGGCCCACCTGGCCGCCCTCGAGGCCGCCACCGAGGGCGAGCACCTCATCTGCAACCTCGGCAACGGCAACGGCTTCTCGGTCCGTGAGGTCGTCGAGACGGTCCGCAAGGTCACGGGCGCGGAGATCCCCGAGGTCGTCGCCCCGCGCCGGGCCGGCGACCCGGCGGTGCTCGTCGCCTCCGCGCGCGCCGCTCACGAGAAGCTCGGCTGGACCCCGGCCCGCTCGGACCTCACCGGCATCATCACGGACGCCTGGAACTTCACGCGCAAGCACCGTTCCTGACTCCTTGCCGCACCCGCTCACCGCGCCCCCCGCACCCGACGGTGCGGGGGGCGCGGCGCGTGCGGCGGAGTGCGAAGGGAGCGCGTGCGAGCGGCTCAGCGCCGTGGGCGGGCGCGGTGCGCGGGCGCCCGGCGTGCACACGCCGGGTGAAATGCCCTCCGTGCAACTGCCCGTGGCACGCGCCGGTCGGAAACCGCCTTCCAGACCTTCCGTACCGTCCAATTCAAGCCACCCCGCACCGCGTTCGTCACAGCCCAGCCGGAAAATCGCTCGGAAAACTTCTGCTATTCGGCCAACCGTGAGCCGCGACCCGTTCTACGCTGAAGCGTGACACCGGTGGGGGCCGGTGTTGATTCAGGGGTCGAGACACGCCGGGTACGGCGTCCGGTCCGGGGTAGTGCAGAGATGTCTCGGCGGCGGCCGCGGCAGCTGCGGATCACCCGGTCCGGGCGCCGTACCCGCAGTCGTCCGTTCCCCGACCCTTGGGGGTTTTGTGGTTCGCATCCGGGTTCTCGTGGTCGACGATCACCGCATCTTCGCCGAATCGCTCGCAGCCGCGCTCGCGGCCGAGCCCGACGTGGACGTGTCCGCGGCCGGCAGCGGCCCCGCCGCGCTGCGCTGCCTCGAACGGGCGGTGGCCGAGGGCCGCCGCTTCGACGTCCTGCTGGTCGACGCCGATCTCGGCGCCGCCGCCGGGGCCGTGCCCGCCCAGCGCGGCCCGGGCTCCGGGCCACCGCCCGGCGCGGACGGGATCGCGCTGGTCGCCGGGGTGCGGGTGTCCCACCCCGGGGTCCGTACCGTCGTGCTCGCCGAACGCGACGACCCGCGCCGGGCCGCACTCGCCCTGCAGGCAGGGGCTTCCGGCTGGGTGGCGAAGGACTGCTCGCTCTCGCGGCTGCTGGCCGTCATCCGCGGGGTCCTGCGCGAGGAGACCCACCTCCCGCCCGCGCTGCTCACCGGAGTACTCCGCGAACTGACCGCTGCGCGCAAGCACCGTACGGACAGCGAGCGGCTCGTCGAGTCCCTCACGCCGCGGGAGCACGAGGTACTGCGCTGCATGGTGGCGGGGCTGGGCCGCAAGGACGTGGCGGCGCGGCTGTTCCTGTCCCCGCACACCGTCCGCACGCACATGCAGAACGTGCTGGGCAAGCTCGGGGTGCACTCCACGCTCGCGGCGGTGGCACTGGCCCGGCGGGCCGGGGTGCGGCCGGCCGACCTAGCCGGGGATGTTGTCGAACGGAGCGGTCAACTGGCGTAGCAGCGCCGCGAGGTCGCCGCGCTGGGCCTGGGAGAGCTGGGCGAGGATCGCCCGCTCCTGGGCCAGCAGGCCGGCCAGGGCCTGGTCGGCGCGGTCGCGGCCCTCCGGCGTGAGGCGGACCAGTACCCCCCGCCGGTCGTTGGGGTCGGGCAGCCGCTCGACGAGGCCCTTCTTCGCGAGCCGGTCGATGCGATTGGTCATGGTGCCGGAGGTGACCAGCGTCTGCGTCAGCAGCTGGCCGGGGGAGAGCTGGTAGGGCGCGCCGGCCCGGCGCAGCGACGTCAGGACGTCGAACTCCCATGGCTCCAGGCCGTGCTCGGAGAAGGCCAGCCTGCGGGCGCGGTCGAGGTGACGGGCGAGCCTGCTGACGCGGCTCAGTACTTCGAGCGGCTCCACGTCGAGGTCAGGGCGCTCCCGCCGCCATGCCGCAACCAATCGGTCGACCTCGTCCTCCATGCCGATCAGTGTAAGGGGTCTGTCGACGTGAAGTCTCTTCAAATCGAGGATCTCGGCCATAGATATCTTGATATCGGGAATCTTGACATCAAGATATATTTTGGGCGACGATGGGCATGGAGGGGGCCGGAACAGCTTCCGCTTCCGCCCGCCCCGCCAGTAGGGAGGCTCGAACATGCATTCCGATATCGCGCCGGCAAGGATCCCCACAGCCACCACCCACGCCGCGCCCACCTGGGACCCCCAGCAATACCTCCGGCACGCCGGACACCGAACCCGTCCCTTCCTCGACCTCCTGAACCGGATACCCGAACTCCCCACCCGCCCCGCCCGGATCGCCGACCTCGGCTGCGGCCCCGGCAACGTCACCGCGCTGCTCGCCGAACGCTGGCCCGAGGCCCACATCACCGGCTTCGACCTCTCCCCCGAAATGCTCCGGCGCGCCACCGGCGAGTACGCGGGCAAGACCACCGGCGGCGGCAGCCTCGACTTCCACCACGGAGACCTCGCGAGCTGGCTCCCCGAGGAGCCGTACGACCTGATCGTCTCCAACGCCGCCCTCCAGTGGGTCCCGAGCCACCCCGGCTCCTTCGCCGCCTGGATCAACGGGCTGCGCCCCGGCGGCACCTTCGCTTTCCAGATCCCCGGCAACTTCTCCGCCCCCAGCCACGCCCTGCTCGCCGAGCTCTGCGACACCCCGCGCTGGCGGGGCCGGCTCTCCGGACACGGCGCCCGCTACATCCACCTCCTCGAACCCGCCGAGTACCTGGCCCGGTTCACCGAGCTGGGCTGCGCCGTCGACACCTGGGAGACGACGTACCACCAGCTGCTGGCCGGCCCGGACCCGGTGCTCGACTGGGTCAAGGGAACCGCCCTGCGGCCCGTCCTGACCGCCCTCGGGGAGGACCGGGGCGCCGTGGACGCCTTCCTCGCCGAGTACCGTGACCTGCTGCGCGAGGCCTACCCGCCCGGCCCGCGCGGCACGGTCTTCCCGTTCCGCCGCATCTTCGCCGTCGCCCGCAAGGAGCTCTGACCGTGCTGACCGCAGTCGATCACGTCCAACTCGCCGCGCCGCCCGGCTCGGAGGACCGGCTCCGCGCTTACTACACGCACGTCCTCGGCATGACCGAGGTGGCCAAACCGCCCGTCCTCGCCGCCCGCGGCGGCTGCTGGTTCGCGGCCGGGCCGGTGCAGCTGCACCTGGGCGTCGAGGAGGACTTCCGGCCCGCCCGCAAGGCGCACCCGGGGCTGCGGGTGACCGGGATCGAGGCGTACGCGGACAGACTGGCGCAGCGCGGCGCCGAGGTCGTCTGGGACGACAACCTGCCGGGGTACCGCCGCTTCTACTCGGAGGACCCCGTCGGCAACCGGATCGAGTTCTTGGAAGAGCACAGCCTGGAGCCCCTTGCCTGACTGCCCGACCGCCTGGCTGCGCGACAGCGCTGTGCAACGCGACGGCGCCCCGGCACCGGAGAGCCGGTGACGGGGCGCCGTCGCGTCGAACACACCGCCGCCGCGGGCTCAGCTCTTGCGGTGGCCCACCAGCCGCGGCTTCGACTCCAGGCCGTCCAGCCCGTGCCAGGCCAGGTTGACCAGGTGCGCCGCGACCTCCGCCTTCTTCGGCCGGCGCACGTCCAGCCACCACTGCCCGGTCAGCGCGACCATCCCGACCAGCGCCTGCGCGTACAGCGGGGCCAGCTTCGGGTCGAACCCGCGCGCCTTGAACTCCAGCCCCAGGATGTCCTCGACCTGCGTGGCGATGTCGCTGATCAGCGAGGCGAACGTACCCGTCGACTGGGCGACCGGGGAGTCCCGGACGAGGATCCGGAAGCCGTCCGTGTACGACTCGATGTAGTCCAGCAGCGCGAACGCGGCCTGCTCCAGCAGCTCCCGCGGATGCCCGGCCGTCAGCGCGCCCGTCACCCCGTCCAGCAGCTGGCGCATCTCCCGGTCCACGACGACCGCGTACAGGCCCTCCTTGCCCCCGAAGTGCTCGTACACCACCGGCTTGGACACCCCGGCCTTCGCCGCGATCTCCTCCACCGACGTGCCTTCGAAGCCCTTCTCGGCGAACAAGGCGCGGCCGATGTCCAGCAGTTGCTGACGCCGTTCGGCGCCCGTCATCCGGACCCGGCGGCCGCGCCGGGGCTTGTCGCTGCTGGAACTGCTGCCGTCGATCGCCACGTCCCCCATCATGCCGCGTTCGACGCGTTTTCCCTGCGCCGGGCATCGACGCGGTCCTTGGACGGCCAGCGCACGTCCGTCGCCCAGCCCGCCAGCTCGAACCAGCGGATCAGCCGGGCACTGGAGTCGACCTGGCCGCGCAGTACGCCGTGCCGGGCCGACGTCGGGTCCGCGTGGTGCAGGTTGTGCCAGGACTCCCCGCACGAGAGCACCGCCAGCCACCACACATTGCCGGAGCGGTCCCGCGACTTGAACGGGCGCTTGCCCACCGCGTGGCAGATCGAATTGATCGACCACGTCACGTGGTGCAGCAGCGCCACGCGCACGAGGGAGCCCCAGAAGAACGCAGTGAACGCACCCCACCACGACATCGTCACCAGGCCGCCGACCAGCGGCGGGATCGCCAGCGAGACGATCGTCCACAGGACGAAGTCACGCGAGATCCGCCGGATCGCCGGGTCCTTGACCAGGTCAGGGGCGTACTTCTGCTGATTGGTCTGCTCCTCGTCGAAGAGCCACCCGATGTGCGCCCACCACAGCCCCTTCATCAGCGCCGGGACCGTCTCCCCGAACCGCCACGGCGAATGCGGGTCGCCCTCGTGGTCGGAGAACTTGTGGTGCTTGCGGTGGTCGGCCACCCAGCGCACCAGCGGCCCCTCCACCGCCATCGAACCCATCACGGCCAGCGCGATCCGCAGCGGCCGCTTCGCCTTGAAGGAACCGTGCGTGAAGTACCGGTGGAAGCCGATGGTGATCCCGTGGCAGGCCAGGAAGTACATGAACACCATCAGGCCGAGATCCAGCCAGCTCACCCCCCAGCCCCAGACCAGCGGAATCGCCGCCAGCAGCGCCAGGAAGGGAACGACGATGAACAGCAGCAGCGCGATCTGCTCGACGGACCGTTTGCTCTCGCCTCCGAGGGTCGCGGAGGGCGCGGGGGAATCGGAATCGGAGGCCGCCGAGGCGTCCTCGATCAGCTCGGGACTGGTGGTCATGAGGGTCCCCTGGGGGGTGAGGAATCGGCAGGCGCCCTGGGCGGCTGCCCCGGCTACGGACGCGTAACCTACGGCATCGTAAGTATGGCAAAGCCACAGCCCGGGGCAAGGGGAGCACGGCCGGGCCCGGGGCGCTCGAGACGGCGCCCGCCCCGCCCCGCGCGCCGCCTGGTGAGACGTTTAGCGGGGCGCGAGCCGATGACACCTATCCTGGTGTCGTCGGACAGCGCGGTCCGCACGGGCAGCCGAGCTGCGCATCAGGTGGGGGAGACCCCCGGGGCCCCTCCCAGCCATGGCTGGGGAGGAATTCCGGGACGCACACCCCCGCGCACCCCGGAGCCCACCTCCCAGTAGCGCTCGAACACTGCAAGGAGCCGCACCTGTGAGCAGTGCTGACCAGGCCTCCTCCACCCCGGCCAAGGCCCAGGCCACCGCCGTCGCCGCCAACGCAGAGCTGCGGGCGGACATCCGCCGCCTCGGTGACCTCCTCGGCGAGACCCTCGTCCGCCAGGAAGGCCAAGACCTCCTCGACCTCGTCGAACAAGTGCGCGCCCTGACGCGCACCGACGGCGAAGCCGCCGCCGCACTGCTCGGCGACACCGACCTGGAGACCGCCGCCAAGCTCGTACGGGCCTTCTCCACCTACTTCCACCTGGCCAACGTCACCGAACAGGTACACCGCGGCAAGGAACTGCGCGCCCACCGAGCCGCCGAAGGCGGGCTCCTCGCCCGCACCGCCGACATGCTCAAGGACGCCGACCCCGAACACCTGCGCGAGACGGTCCGGAACCTCAACGTCCGACCCGTCTTCACCGCACACCCCACCGAGGCAGCCCGCCGCAGCGTCCTCAACAAGCTGCGCCGCATCGCCGCCCTCCTCGAAGAGCCCGTCTCCGGCGCCGGCGAGCGCCGCCGCCACGACCTGCGGCTCGCCGAGAACATCGACCTCGTCTGGCAGACCGACGAGCTCCGCGTCGTGCGCCCCGAACCCGCCGACGAGGCCCGCAACGCCATCTACTACCTCGACGAGCTGCACGCCGGCGCCGTAGGGGACGTACTCGAGGACCTCGCCGCGGAACTCCAGCGCGTCGGCGTCGAGCTGCCCGCAGGCACCCGCCCCCTCACGTTCGGCACCTGGATCGGCGGTGACCGCGACGGCAACCCCAACGTCACCCCCGACGTCACCCGCGACGTACTGATCCTCCAGCACGAGCACGGCATCACCGACGCCCTCGAACTCGTCGACTTCCTGCGCGGACTGCTGTCGAACTCCATCCGCTACACCGGCGCCACCGAGGAACTCCTCTCCTCCCTCCAGGCCGACCTCGAACGCCTCCCCGAGATCAGCCCGCGCTACAAGCGGCTGAACGCCGAGGAGCCGTACCGCCTCAAGGCCACCTGCATCCGCCAGAAGCTCGTCAACACCCGCGAACGCCTCGCCAAGGGCACCGCCCACGAGGAAGGCCGCGACTACCTCGGCACCGCCGAGCTCCTCACCGACCTCACCCTCATCCAGACCTCCCTGCGCGAACACCGCGGCGCGCTCTTCGCCGACGGCCGCATGGACCGCACCATCCGCACGCTGGCCGCCTTCGGCCTCCAGCTCGCCACCATGGACGTCCGCGAACACGCCGACGCCCACCACCACGCCCTCGGCCAGCTCTTCGACCGCCTCGGCGAGGAGTCGTGGCGCTACGCCGACATGCCGCGCGACTACCGGCAGAAGCTCCTCGCCAAGGAGCTGCGCTCCCGCCGCCCGCTGGCGCCCACCCCGGCGCCGCTCGACGCCGCCGGCCAGAAGACCCTCGGCGTCTTCTCCGCCATCAAGGACGCCTTCGAGAAGTTCGGCCCCGAAGTCATCGAGTCCTACATCATCTCGATGTGCCAGGGCGCCGACGACGTCTTCGCCGCCGCGGTGCTGGCCCGCGAAGCCGGCCTCGTCGACCTCCACGCCGGCTGGGCCAAGATCGGCATCGTCCCGCTCCTGGAGACCACCGACGAGCTCAAGGCCGCCGACGTCATCCTCGACGCCATGCTCGCCGACCCCTCCTACCGGCGCCTCGTCTCCCTGCGCGGCGACGTCCAGGAGGTCATGCTCGGCTACTCCGACTCCAGCAAGTTCGGCGGCATCACCACCAGCCAGTGGGAGATCCACCGCGCCCAGCGCCGCCTGCGCGACGTCGCCCACCGCTACGGGGTGCGCCTGCGCCTCTTCCACGGCCGCGGCGGCACCGTCGGCCGCGGCGGCGGCCCCTCCCACGACGCGATCCTCGCGCAGCCCTGGGGCACCCTCGAAGGCGAGATCAAGGTCACCGAGCAGGGCGAGGTCATCTCCGACAAGTACCTCGTACCGTCCCTGGCCCGCGAGAACCTCGAACTGACCGTCGCGGCGACCCTGCAGGCCTCCGCCCTGCACACCGCCCCCCGCCAGTCCGAGGACGCCCTCGCCCGCTGGGACGCGGCCATGGACACCGTCTCCGACGCCGCACACACCGCGTACCGCGAACTCGTCGAGGACCCGGACCTGCCGTCGTACTTCTTCGCCGCCACCCCCGTCGACCAGCTCGCCGACCTCCACCTCGGCTCCCGGCCCTCACGCCGCCCCGACTCCGGCGCCGGCCTCGACGGCCTGCGCGCCATCCCCTGGGTCTTCGGCTGGACCCAGTCCCGCCAGATCGTCCCCGGCTGGTACGGCGTCGGCTCCGGCCTCAAGGCCCTGCGCGAAGCCGGCGGCGAAGGCGCCCTCGCCGAGATGGGCGAGCGCTGGCACTTCTTCCGCAACTTCCTCTCCAACGTCGAGATGACGCTGGCCAAGACGGACCTGCGGATCGCCCGCCACTACGTCGACACCCTCGTACCCGACGACCTCAAGCACGTCTTCGCCCGCATCGAAGCCGAGCACGAGCTCACCGTCCGCGAGGTCCTGCGCATCACCGGCGGCCAGAAGCTCCTGGACTCCAACCCGGTGCTCCAGCAGACCTTCGCCGTCCGCGACGCCTACCTGGACCCGATCTCCTACCTCCAGGTCTCGCTGCTCGCCCGTCAGCGCGCGGCCGCGGCCCGCGGCGAAGACCCCGACCCGCTGCTCGCCCGAGCCCTGCTGCTCACCGTCAACGGTGTCGCCGCAGGCCTGCGCAACACCGGCTGACACCGCGCGCCGGTATCCGTGTCCGTCACCCTTTGTGATGACGGAGGCGGATACCGGGCTCCGCCGCAGCCGGCAGCGACGAGGATCGCACCATGGGACAGCACTGGCCCCGGCCTCGCGCACACGGGTGCCCAGCGGGGCGTGGTCACGACCGACGTCCCCTTCCGCATGGAGATCGACCTGACCCGGGTCGACGAGCTGCTGTAGCCCGTCAGGAGTTGTACGCGGACTGGGCCCGCTCCAGGCCCTCCGCGATCAGGCACTCCACGGAGTCCGCGGCCCGGTCCACGAACCAGTCCAGCTCCTTGCGCTCCGTCGACGAGAAGTCCTTCAGCACGAAGTCCGCGACCTGCATCCGGCCCGGCGGACGGCCGATACCGCACCGCACCCGGTGGTACTCCGCCCCCATCGACTTCGTCATCGACTTCAGGCCGTTGTGCCCGTTGTCCCCGCCGCCCAGCTTCAGCCGCAGCGTCGGATAGTCGATGTCCAGCTCGTCATGGACCGCCACGATCCGGTCCACCGGCACCTTGTAGAAGTCACGCAGCGCCGTCACCGGCCCGCCCGACAGATTCATGAACGACATGGGCTTCGCCAGCACCACCCGGCGGTTCGCCGGCCCCGGAGGACCCATCCGGCCCTCCACCACCTGCGCCCGCGCCTTGTGCGCCTTGAACTTCCCGCGCATCCGCTCGGCCAGCAGGTCCACCACCATGAACCCGATGTTGTGGCGGTTGCCCGCGTACTCCGCCCCGGGGTTACCGAGGCCGACGATCAGCCACGGCGCCGCGTCGTCCGACATCCATGCTCCTTAACGAGGACGACCGCCGTCCCGCTCCCAGTGGAGCCGGACGGCGGTCGTTCAGCAAGTGCTGAGGTGGGAAAGCGAGGCTCAGGCCTCGGCGCCCTCGGTGGCGGCCTCGGCGGCCGGCTCCTCGGCCTGCGGGGCGACGACCTGCAGGACGGCGGTGTCACCGTCGACGGCCAGCGTGGTGCCGGCCGGCAGGACCAGGTCCTTGGCGTGGATGGAGGCACCGGCCTCGAGGCCCGCGATGGAGACGGTGACCTCGGTCGGGATGTGGGTGGCCTCGGCCTCGACCGTGATCGTGTTGAGGAGGGTCTCCAGCATGTTGTTGCCGGCGGCCAGCTCGCCCTCGGTGACGACGGCGACCTCGACGGTGACCTTCTCGCCCTTCTTGACGATCAGGAAGTCGACGTGGGAGATCGAGCGCTTCAGGGGGTGCTTCTGCACGGCCTTCGGGATGACCAGCTCGGTACCTTCGCCCGCGATGTCCAGGGAGAGCAGGACGTTCGGGGTACGCAGCGCCAGCGCCAGGGCGTGGCCCTCGACGTTGACGTGCTTCGGCTCGTTGCCGTGGCCGTAGATGACGCCGGGAACCATGGCGTCGCGACGGGCCTGGCGGGCAGAGCCCTTGCCGAAGGTGTTGCGGAGCTGGGCGGAAATCTTGACCTCGGACATGCGCACTCCTCGTGGGGTGACGGAAAGGGACAACGGTCACCCGGCCTGAACGGCCTGCTACGAAGAGCGCGTCGATAACGGAGCGCCGACACCAAAAGGTGCGGCCTCCCTCGCCGAGCAACTCGTAGAGTCTACCCGGCGCGGAGGCCGCACCCAAAAGGATCTTTTGACCGGTGGTTACTGCTGCTCTTCGAACAGGCTCGTGACCGAACCGTCCTCGAAGACCTCGCGCACCGCACGCGCGACCATCGGGGCGATCGACAGGACGGTGATCTTGTCGAGCTCCAGGTCGGACGGGTCCGGCAGGGTGTTCGTGAAGATGAACTCGCTGACCTTCGAGTTCTTCAGACGGTCCGCAGCCGGCCCCGACAGGATGCCGTGCGTGGCCGTCACGATCACGTCCTCCGCACCGTGCGCGAACAGCGCATCGGCAGCGGCGCAGATCGTGCCACCCGTGTCGATCATGTCGTCGACCAGGACACAGACGCGGCCCCGGACCTCACCGACGACCTCGTGGACCGTCACCTGGTTCGCGACGTCCTTGTCACGGCGCTTGTGCACGATCGCCAGCGGCGCATCCAGGCGGTCGCACCAGCGGTCGGCGACGCGCACGCGGCCGGCGTCCGGGGAGACGATCGTCAGCTTGGTGCGGTCCACCTTCGCGCCCACGTAGTCCGCGAGGACCGGCAGCGCCGAAAGGTGGTCCACCGGGCCGTCGAAGAAGCCCTGGATCTGGTCCGTGTGCAGGTCGACCGTCAGGATGCGGTCCGCACCGGCGGTCTTCAGCAGATCGGCGACCAGGCGGGCCGAGATCGGCTCGCGGCCCTTGTGCTTCTTGTCCTGGCGGGCGTACCCGTAGGACGGGATGATCACGGTGATGGAGCGAGCCGACGCGCGCTTCAGCGCGTCGATCATGATCAGCTGCTCCATGATCCACTTGTTGATCGGAGCCGTGTGGCTCTGGATCAGGAAGCAGTCCGCGCCACGAGCCGACTCCTGGAAGCGGACGTAGATCTCACCGTTCGCGAAGTCGAAAGCCTTGGTCGGCACGAGGGCAACGCCCAGCTGATGCGCAACCTCCTCGGCCAGCTCGGGGTGGGCGCGGCCGGAGAAGAGCATCAGCTTCTTCTCGCCGGTCGTCTTGATCCCGGTCACAGCACAGTCTCCTCAGACGTGTTGAAAGCTGCTCGCCCCCGTGTGCGTCCGTCCCGCACACGGTGAGCCAGCCGAATTGCGTGCACCTATCACGGTACGCCGTCCAGGGCGTACCTGTTTCCGGTCAGTTCACCTCAACGAGGCCTCAACGGGGGTCGGAGTCCTCCTGGACCGCCGACTGGGCCGCCGTCGCCGCAGCGCTGCCCGGACGCTTACGAGCCACCCAGCCCTCGATATTCCGCTGCTGGCCACGGGCCACCGCCAGCGCACCCGGCGGCACATCCTTCGTGATCACCGATCCGGCAGCCGTGTACGCGCCGTCCCCGATGGTGACGGGCGCCACAAACATGTTGTCCGAGCCCGTCTTGCAATGTGAGCCGACCGTGGTGTGGTGCTTGTGCTCACCGTCGTAGTTCACGAACACGCTCGCCGCGCCGATGTTCGTGTACTCGCCGATCGTCGCGTCACCCACGTACGACAGGTGCGGCACCTTCGTGCCCTCACCGATCGTCGCGTTCTTCATCTCGACGTAGGTACCGGCCTTCGCCTTCACGCCCAGGTTCGTACCGGGACGCAGGTACGCGTACGGGCCGACGGACGCCGACTCGCCGATCACCGCCGTGTCCGCCACCGTGTTGTCCACCCGCGCCCGCGCACCCACCTGCGTGTCCTTGAGCCGCGTGTTCGGACCGACCTCGGCCCCCTCGGCGACATGCGTCGCGCCGAGCAGCTGCGTACCCGGGTGGATCAGCGCGTCCTGCCCGAACGTCACCGTCACGTCCACGAACGTGCTCGCCGGGTCGACCACCGTCACGCCCGCGAGCATCGCCTGCTCCAGCAGACGCGCGTTCAGCAGCGCGCGGGCCTCGGCGAGCTGCACGCGGTTGTTGATCCCCAGGATCTGGCGGTGGTCGGCGCCGACCGCCGCGCCGACACGGTGACCCGCCTCGCGCAGGATGCCGAGGACGTCGGTGAGGTACTCCTCGCCCTGGCTGTTGTCCGTACGCACCTTGCCGAGGGCGTCCGCGAGCAGGGCCCCGTCGAAGGCGAAGACCCCGGAGTTGATCTCCCGGATCGCGCGCTGGGAGTCGGTGGCGTCCTTGTGCTCGACGATGGCGGTGACGGCCCCGGCGCCGTCCCGGACGATGCGGCCGTAACCGGTGGAGTCCGGCACCTCGGCGGTGAGCACGGTGACGGCGTTGCCGTCGGCCTCGTGCGTGGCCGCGAGCTGCTGCAGCGTCTCCCCGGTGAGCAGGGGCGTGTCGCCGCAGACGACGATGACGGTCCCGTCGACGGTCCCGCCGAGCTCTTCGAGGGCCATGCGGACGGCGTGCCCGGTGCCGTTCTGCTCGTACTGGACGGCGGTGCGGACGCCGGCGTCGATCTCGGCGAGGTGCGCGGTGACCTGCTCGCGGGCGTGGCCGACGACGACCACGAGGTGTGCGGGGTCCAGCTCGCGCGAGGCGGCGACGACGTGGCCCACGAGCGAGCGCCCGCAGATCTCGTGCAG
Organism: Streptomyces sp. NBC_00354; assembly: GCF_036106915.1. Taxonomy (NCBI): domain Bacteria; kingdom Bacillati; phylum Actinomycetota; class Actinomycetes; order Kitasatosporales; family Streptomycetaceae; genus Streptomyces; species Streptomyces sp. NBC_00354. The sequence goes on from NZ_CP107983.1 coordinate 5,075,440, forward strand.
AACCTTGGGAGTGGCCGACTTCATGCGGGTGCCTTCACCCGCTGCGAGTACGACGACGGCTGCCGGGCGGTTGGCGCTCACGGGTGTGCCCTTCGGCTTCGGGTGGTGGACCCGTGAAGGATACCGGGGCGTTACGGGCCCCAAACGAGGGCGGGCCCCGACCGACCGGTGCAGGACCCGAACCTGTAAAGCTCCCCCGCCAGGACTCGAACCCGGACATAAGGCACCAAAAGCCTCAGTGCTGCCAATTACACCACAGGGGACTATTTTGGACTAAACCGGACATTGATCTTCGTCGGTCGAGTCGACGGCATCTACTATGCCGCACCACCAGCCCTCGATGCGACGGTAAAGGTCGGCGCTTTGGCTGACGTACAGAATCAAGCAGCCGCGATAGTTCTCTCCGACGTTCTTGCGGGTCGTCTTGGGGTTGTGCCGCTTGAGGGTGGTCTTGGCGAACAGTGCCACGTCCACGCCTACGAGGTCGGCCCAGTACAGCTCGGCCGCGGCCACGTCGGCCGATTCGTGGATCGCCACGCGATAGCGGATGCGCTCCCGCTCGACGCCGATGAGATCGAGCCAGGCGATGAACACCCGGATGACCCCCGGGTCACTGTTGATGAAATGCACCTTCTCTCGGCGGTCGTACGACTTGTCCTTGGCTCCTTCCGCCCAATACAGGGCGACTCCTGCGGCGAAGAGCTCCTTGTCGTCGAGTTTCCCGATCTCGGAGCGCGCTGCGGATTTTGCGTCCGTCCGCTGCTTGTCCCGGACCGCGTGCTCCCGTTCCCAGCGCTTACGGGAGGCGAGCGTCGCCTGCTCGCCAGGGGTCCGTTTCGGAGCCGGCCTCGGGAGGTCGCGGACCCAGAGGGAGATCGAGCTCTTCGAGCAGCCCAGCTCGACCTGGATCTGGTCGTAGGTCATGCCCTGGAGGCGGAGTTCGCGGGCGCGGTCGCGGAGGTCGTCCTTCGCGTTGGGGCGCTTCGTCCATTCGGGGGCCGGTTCGCCGTCCAACAGGCGGCCCAGGATGTCGTTGTTGTGGACGGCCAGGCGGTCGCGGATCTGGCGGCGGCTGAGGCCTTCGCGGCGCAGGGCCACCGCCTGTTCGCGGAGGTCCTCGAAGGTCGCGGCGCCCGTGCGGAGGCCGCCTGTGCCGTCGCCGGGGCGACGTCGGATTTCGGTCATGTCGCCAATGTCGTCCGGAATGCGGGATTCAGGTCTCGCTGAGCGGACGATTCAGTCGGACGTGCGAATGCTCGGGGTTCGCCGGAATTCCGTTCGCCTGTGTGCTGGGGGTCCTGCGTACGCTGGACGGCATGACCATTTCGGGGGAAGAGCAGGGCGGGGCCGGGCGCGACGGGCCGTTGTGGTGGGAGCGGCGGCGGGGGGCCGTGCTCGATGTGGGGCTGGCGGCGGTGTCCGCCGTCGAGTGCGCCGTCGAGGGGGTGCCCTTCGCGCGCGAGGCCGGGGTGCCGGTGGCGGTCGGGGTGCTGTTCGGGCTCCTGGTGGGGTCCACGCTCGTGCTGCGCCGGCGCTGGCCGATCGCGGTGGTGCTGGTGGGGATCGCCGTGTCGCCGGCCGCGATGGGGTTCCTGCTCGGGGTGGTGGGGCTGTACACGCTGGCCGCCTGCGAGGTGCCGCGGCGGATCACCGCGACGCTGGCCTCGCTGTCGCTGGCCGCGACCTTCGTGGTGATGTACGTGCGGACCAGCGGGGACCAGGGGGCCTCGCGTTCGCTCGTCATCGTGCTGTCGGTGTTCGTGGCGGTGGCGCTGACCGTGCCGCCGGTGCTGCTGGGCCTGTACATAGGGGCGCGGCGGCGGCTGATGGAGAGCCTGCAGGAGCGGGCGGACTCGCTGGAGCGGGAGCTGTCGCTGCTCGCGGACCGGGCGGAGGAGCGGGCCGAGTGGGCCCGTACGGAGGAGCGGACGCGGATCGCGCGGGAGATGCACGACGTGGTGGCGCACCGGGTGTCGCTGATGGTGGTGCATGCGGCGGCGCTGGAGGCGGTGGCGGCCAAGGATCCGGCGCGGGCGGCGAAGAATGCGGCGCTCGTGGGTGACATGGGGCGGCAGGCCTTGACGGAGCTGCGGGAGATGTTGGGGGTGCTGCGGGCGGCCGAGTCGCCGAAGCGGGCCCCTGCGGTGGTGCCGGTGGCTGCGCTGGTGGGGGGTCTCGAGGACGGGCCCGGGCCCTCGCTGGGTGAGCTGGAGGCGTTGGTCGGGCAGTCGCGGGCGGCCGGGATGGTCGTGGAGCTGGATGTCCGGGGTGCGGGGGCGGGGTATCCGGCGGAGGTGGAGCAGACGGCGTACCGGGTGGTGCAGGAGGCGCTGACCAACTGCCACAAGCATGCGCCGGGCGCGCGGGTCGTGGTGCGGCTGGCTCACCGGGAGGGCGAGGTGGCCATGCAGGTGGAGAACGGGCCGTGTGGGGCGGACGTGGTGCAGCCGGGGCTGCCGAGTGGCGGGAACGGGCTGGTCGGGATGCGTGAGCGGGTGCTCGGGCTGGGCGGGGTGTTCGTGTCCGGCCCGACGGACGAGGGTGGCTTCAAGGTGTCGGCGGTCCTGCCGGGCGGCGCGAGGCAGGCGTAGGCCCGCCCCTGGGGCGGCCGCCCGTTCCGTGGCCGGGCCCCGGGCAGGGCGGGGGTCAGTGGGCCGTTGTGAGGCGGGTGGGTTGCAGGCCGGTCAGGAGGAGGGTCAGGGCTTCGTCCACGGCGCCGCCGAGGTACCAGTCGCCGGTGTGGTCGATGCCGTAGACGCGGCCTTCGCGGTCGATGGCGAGGTGGGAGCCGGCGTCGGCGTCGACGCCGAGGGGGCAGAGCTCGGTGGAGAGGGCGCGGCCGAGGTCGGCGAAGGTGCGTGCGAGGTGGAGTCCGGTGAGGGGGTTCAGGCGCACGGGGACGGGCGCTATCTGGCGGCCCGTGCCGGGGGCGGTGACGGTGAGCCCGCCGAATTCGGCCCAGGCCTCGACGGCGGCCGGGAAGACGGTGTGTCGGTGTCCGGCGGGGGTGGTGTGGTCCCGGAGGGCGTCGGCCCAGAACTCGGCCTGCTTGATGTCCCAGCGGCCGGGCTCCCAGCCGGCGGTGCGCAGGGCGGTGTCCACGGCGGCGGGGAAGCGGGTGGCCGAGGAGCGGTCGTAGGAGGCGGAGGAGGTGGTCATGGTGTCGGGGGTCAGGCCTTCTCTGACGCGGGGGTGAGGTCGACGGCGCGTACGCCGAAGTGGGCGAGGAGGGCTTCGCAGGAGCGGCAGGGGGGTGCGTAGCTGCCGTGGAGCGGGTCGCCGTCTTCGCGGATGTGGCGGGCGGTGATCTTGGAGTGTTTGAGGGAGCGGCGGGCTTCGTTCGCGGTGAGGGGTTTGCGGGAGGCGCGGCGGCTGCGGGCGCCTTCGGTGGCGGTGAGGTGGCGGGAGAGCAGGATCGCCTCGGGGCAGCGGCCGGTGAAGCGTTCCCGCTGGCCGCTGGTGAGGGTGTCGAGGAAGTCCTGGACGAGGGGGTGGAGCGCGGGTGGCTGGTCGGCCTTGCCGGCGGTGCCGGTGAGGGTTTCGCCGCGTACGGAGAGGGCTGCGGCGACGGTGGGGAGGATGCCGTCGCGGCGGAAGCGCAGGACGGGGGCGGTGGGCCGGCCGTCGCTGCTGCTCCAGCGCAGGCGCGGGTCGCCGGCCGGACCGCCCGTGGGTCCGGCCGTCTGTCCGTCCTGTGCGGCCTGTTCGCCCGTTCCTGAGGCGCCGTCGGCCGTGTCTGTGCGTGTGGCGGTGTTCTGCATGGTCGCGTCTTCCCTCCCGTGGCGGCGGTGGTGGCCGCTGTCGCGCACGCCCCCGTGCTGAGGGGACAGCCTGTCAAATGTCACCTGTCGTGTGGAAGCGGGGTCGAATATTCGTATCAATTCGGATGTTCCTGGCCCTCGCGCGGGCGCGGGGGTTGCGGGCGGGTGACGCTCTTGCCGGAGCACATAGGCTGTGGTGAACCAGCCAGATCCAGCAGGGGGCTACCGCCATGACGACAGGTCGGCTCGGGCAGCAGGCCGCGCCACCCAACGCCGCTTACTCGGGGCAGGTCGTGCATTTCCCGGACCCGGTCCGGGCCGCTCGGCATCCCCACGGTGTGCGGATTGATGGGGACGGACATCCCGACCTCTCCCCGTATGCGCGTGCGGCGGTGGAGATCGCCGAGCCGCCGGAGGGCTTCGGGGTGGACGAGCTGCGGCTGACGGACTGCGTGTCCGCGAACGCGGCGATGCGTGCGGCCGGCCATGCGCTGTGGGACACCGTCGGACCGGTGGCGACCCCGCACGGCTGGACCTGGCACCACGTGGCGAAGACGCGGCGGATGGAGCTGGTCCCGGTCGAGGTGAAGGCGCTGCTGCGGCATCACGCGGGGCTGGCGACGGCACCGGTCGACCACGGGAAGCGTGGGACGCGGCCGTTGCAGGAGGTGCGTCCGGTGCACCTGGGGCTGCCGAAGTCGGTGGTGTCGGTGTCCGAGGAGGCGGTGCAGGGCGTCGAGGAGGACCTCGGCTACCGGCTGCCGGAGGCGTACCGCGCGTTCCTGAAGGCTGCGGGCGGCTGTGCGCCGGTGGGCGTGGGGCTCGACGTGGAGCTCGGTCTGCTGGTGGACCAGCCCTTCTTCACGGTGCGTGAGGAGGCGGCGGTCAACGATCTCGTCTACGTCAACAAGTGTCTGCGGGACCACCTGACGAAGGACTACCTGTGCGTGGCCTTCGTCCAGGGGGGTCTGCTCGCGGTGAAGGTGAAGGGCGAGGCGATCGGCTCGGTGTGGTTCTCTCCGTACGACGACGCCCGCGACCGGGACGGCTGGTCGGTGCAGGAGCGCGTGGAGCGGTTGTTGCTGCCGTGCGGTGCCGATTTCGATGCCTTCCTCGAGCGGTTGGCGGGGAACCCGCCGGAGTTGGAGACGGTGGCCGGTCTGATGGTGGACGGCGGATTCGCACGCTCGGTTCCCGTGTCCGGGTCGGTTGCCGGGCCGGGTGCGGCACCGGTGGAGGGGTGACGGCGCGATGGTGACGTTTGCGCAGGCGCAGGAGCGCGCCGAGGAGTGGATCAACGGGGACGTGCCCGCGTACCAGCACCGGGAGGTGCGCGTACGGGAGTTCGGGCTCGGGTTCGTGGTGTGGGCGGAGGACCGCGCGGCCGGTCCGGTGTCCGGTGGCGGCCGGCAGAGGCTGGTCATCGCGCGGGACAGCGGTGAGGTGACGCTGTGGCCCGGGCTGCCGGTGGGTGAGGTGATCCGCCGGTACGAGGAGGAGTACGGGGCTGCGGCCGCGCCGGTGGCGGAGGCGTCGGTGCCCTCGCCGCGGATCGACTCGGAGCAGACCTCGTTCATGCTGAGTCCGCCGGAGTGGCTGCAGGAGGCGGCGGACCGGGCGGGGATTCCGCCGGCGCCGGCCCCTGCCGCCGGCCCTGCTGCGGAGTCTGCGATTCCGGCAGCTCCGGTTCCGGCGCCTGCGCCGGAACCCGTTCAGGCGTCCGCGCCCGGGCCGGTGGAGGCGGTGCCGCTGCGCCGCGAGGTGCCGTACGAGCCGACGGCCAACGACGGGGTGCCCGTCGGGGCCACGCCGTGGGCCGGGACCGATGTGAACCCGGGTGCGGACGACGTGTCCGTGCCGCTGCCCGCGACGGTGTTCGCGCCGCCGCTGTCGGGGTCGGACCTGGAGGACATGGCGCCGCCGTCCGGCGGGGCCTCGGAGGCGAAGACCACCCTGATGGCCGGGGGCAGCCAGCTCCCGAAGACGGCGATCGCGCCGGCGCTGCGCCTCGGGGCCGACGCGGGCCCGGATTCCGGGTCCATCGCCGATGCGCCGACGAGCAAGGCCCAGGTCTCCCGGCCGGGCGCGCAGCCGGTGACGCCGCCCGGTCCGCCTGGGGCGCCCGGCGCTCCCGGCACCCCCGGCGCTCCCGGTGCGCCTGGCGGCGGGCTGGATCATGCCGCGACGATGCTGGCCGGTCCGGCCGTGACGGGTCAGCCTGCGCCTCCCGGCCCGCCCGGGGCGCCCGGTGCTCCCGGTGCCGGTCAGCCGCCTGCGCCTCCCGGTCCGCCCGGTGCTCCGGGTTCGCTGGGGCGTGGGCTGGATCATGCCGCGACGATGCTGGCCGGTCCGGCCGTGACGGGTCAGCCTGCCCCTCCGGGTCCGCCCGGGGCGCCCGGTGCTCCCGGTGCGGGTCAGCCGCCTGCGCCTCCCGGTCCGCCCGGTGCTCCGGGTTCGCTGGGGCGTGGGCTGGATCATGCCGCGACGATGCTGGCCGGTCCGGCCGTGACGGGTCAGCCTGCGCCTCCCGGCCCGCCCGGGGCGCCCGGTGCCGGTCAGCCGCCTGCGCCTCCCGGTCCGCCCGGGGCCCCCGGTGGCTCGGCCCATCAGGCCGCCACCATGCTCGCGGGTCCCGGCGTACCCCAGCCTCCCGGTCCGCCGGGGGCTCCCGGTGCTCCCGGTGCCCCCGGGGGCGGGCTCGACCATGCCGCGACGATGCTGGCCGGTCCGGCCGTCACGGGCCGGCCGCCCGCGCCTCCCGGCCCGCCCGCCCAGCCGCAGGGCGGTCCCGCGGCGCAGCCCCCGGCGCCCGCCGGTGTGCCCACGGTCGGCCCGGGCTACCAGGCGGTGCTCCGCTACCGTGCGCCCGACGGCTCCGAGCAGCAGCTCATCCGCCGTTCCGCTCCGGGTACGCCGCACCCGGAGTGGCAGATCCTGCACGAGCTGCGTGCGATGAACGTGCCTCCGCAGCAGGTGCTGGAACTGCACACCGAGCTGGAGTCGTGCGAGCTGCCCGGCGGTTACTGCGCGCGGATGATCCGGGAGACCTGGCCGCAGGTCCGGATCACGAGCGTGGCCCCGTACGGCAAGGACCATGCGGGCCGTCAGCAGGGCATGCGGCATCTGCTGACCCATCAGGGTGAGCTGCACCAGGTGGCGGACGGCCCGGCGCGCCCCGCGCCGGTACGCGCGCCGCTGCAGCAGGTGCCGCTCCAGCCGGCGATTCCGCTGGACGCCATCGGCGCGGAGCTGGCCGGGGCGTTCGGTCCGCAGGGTGTGTTCCGCTTCGACCAGCGGGCGGTGTCCCGCCAGGGTGTGCCGGAGATCGTGGCGCAGACGCTGGTGTGGGCGGGTCTGCCGACGGACTTCGGGCCGTTCTTCTGGGCGCAGGCGGTGCCGGGCCAGCCGGTGCCGACGCTGGCGGAGCTGGCCGCGCAACGGCAGGTGCAGCCGGCGTCGGATGCGGGTTCGTACCTGGTCGTGGGCAGTGACTTCGGCAAGGCGCTGTGTGTGCAGTACGGGACGGCGCACATAGTGGCGGTTCCGGTTGAGGCCGGTCCGGGCGGTGCGCCGGTGCCGCCGCAGTTCGTGAATTCGAGCCTGCCGCAGTTCGCGCGTTCGCTGGCGATGCTGGGTCACATGTGGCGTCTGCGCCAGCATCTGACGCCGGAGCAGGCGGGGCACTGGACCGCCGATTTCCAGACGAATCTGGCCGGGCTCGACAGTGCGGCGCTGGCGTCGCCGGAGAGCTGGTGGTCGGTGCTGTTGGAGCAGATGTGGGACGGATTGCTCTGATCGGATGATCAGTTGAGTGGCCGGGCCGGGACCCTCGTACAGGGTCTCGGCCCGGCCATTCCGGCTTCTGAGAGCAAATGGCGCATCCTTGACAGGAATCCCCCCGAGAGAGGCGCTTCCAGGATGACTGCACCCATGTCACCTCACGGACCGGGTTTCGCGACCGTACGAGGTCGCGGCTACCGCACGGAAGAGGTCGACCGGTATCTCGCCCGGCTCTCCGGCAGCCGGGACGAGGCGTGGGAGCGGGTGGCGCGGCTGACCGTCCTGGCGAAGCGGATGGAGGCGGAGGCGGGGCGGCTGCGCGAGGCGGTGGCGGAGCTGGCCCCGCAGACGTACGACGAGCTGAGCGAGCGGGCCCGGCGGATCCTGCTGCTGGTGGAGGAGGAGGCGGACGCCGTGCGCCGGGACGCGCGGGCGGACGCGGTGGACGCGACGGGCGCGGCCGAGGCGTACGCCGACCGGGTGGCGGAGCTGGCACGGCAGGACGCGGACGCGGTGCGCGAGCAGACGGAGGTCCGGGCGCGGCAGGGGCTGCTGCAGGCGGGGCGGGAGGCCGACGCGGTCCGGGCGGAGGCCAGGGACGATGCGGCGGAGTGGCGCTCGCAGGCGCAGACGGCGCTGGCGGAGATGCGGCGCCGGTCGGATGCGCTGCTGGCGGACCGCGAGCAGGAGCACGTGGAGCGGTGGGACGCGGCGGACCGGGAGCTGGCGGCCCGGGAGGCCGATCTGGAGGCGCGCCAGGCGGAGCTCGAGCAGTACGCGGAGGGCCGGCTGGCGGAGGCGCGGCGCGGTTACGCGGAGGCGGAGGAGTCGGCGCGGCACGGGCAGGAGGACGCGGAGGCGCGGGCCGCGGAGCTGCTGGCGGAGGCCCGGGTACGGGAGGAGCGCACCAGCCGTGAGACGGACCGGATCCTGCGGGAGCACGCGGAGGCGCAGGACGAGATGCGGGCGCACATGAACCATGTGCGCTCGAGCCTTGCCGCCCTGACGGGCCGCGCCCCGGCGGAGGGCTGACCCGGCGGGGCGGATCCCGGGGCAGGGCCTGAGCCCTGCGTCCTGAGCCTGGCCCCGGTGCCCGGCCCCGGCCGCCCGGTCAGGATGTGTGGCGGGCGTAGTAGCGGGCGACCCTGGCGCGGTTGCCGCAGGTCGAGGCCACGCACCAGCGCCGCCTCGGGTGCGCCGGCAGGAACAGCAGCACGCAGTCGGCCCCCTCGCACTCCCGTACGTCCTGCACCCGGGGGTCCGTCAGGAGGTCGGCCGCCGCGTCCGCCAGCTGCGCCGCGAGCCGCCGGGCCGGGGTGCCCGTGCGGTGCGGGGCGGCCGTCAGGCCGGTGTCCGGTGTCCACGCGAGCGCGCGGTGGGCCGGGGCGCCCGCCGAGGCCTCGTTCAGCGCGTGCAGCGCACCGGCCGGGGGCTGCTCGCCGCGCCGTGCGGCCGTGAGTGCCGCGCCGGCCGCCTCCCGTACGGCGTGCACGGCTGCCACCTCGGCCGGGCCCACCTTCCCGGCCGGCCCGAGCCGGCCTTCCTGGACGGCCAGCCAGGCCGCGAGTCCCTCCGGGCCGGCGATCAGGTCGCCTGCGCCGGCGGGCCGGGTGTTGAGGAGGTCCAGGGCGAGGGGCTCTCCGGTGAGCGGAAACATCATGGGTCTAATGGTACGTGAAGCACTTGACCCATTAGTGATCTCCGGTGAGACTAATGGAAACCAAGCCATTGGAGGCATGTGATGCAGCTCGTCCACCACCGCACCGCCGAGGTGCACGGGGTCCGCGTCGCCTACCGCGAGAGCGGCCCCGCCGACGGCCCGGTCCTGCTGCTCCTGCACGGATTCCCCACCTCGTCGCACCAGTTCGCCCGGCTGATGGACGCGCTCGGCGACACCCCGTACCGGCTGATCGCCCCCGACTACCCCGGCTTCGGCCGGACCGAGGCCCCGGACGGGTTCACGTACACCTTCGACCGGCTCGCCGACATCGTGGAGGGCTTCACCGACGCCCTCGGACTGGACCGTTTCGCGCTGTACGTCTTCGACTTCGGCGCCCCCGTCGGGCTGCGGCTCGCCGCGCGGCGGCCCGAACGGGTGACGGGCCTGATCGTGCAGAACGGCAACGCGTACGAGGAGGGACTCTCCGACGCGGCCCGCGAGTTCGCCGGACTGCGGCGGGAGACGCCGGGCGACGAGGAGCGCGTGCGGGGGCTGTTCACCCCGGAGGGCACCCGCTTCCAGTACGAGACCGGCGTCGCCGACACGAGCCTGATCTCCCCGGACGGCCGGACGCTCGACGTGCACTACCTCGGGCTGCCGGGGCGCGCCGACGCGCAGGCCGACCTGGCCTTCGACTACGCGTCGAACTTCGCCCACTACCCCGCCTGGCAGGCCTGGCTGCGCGCCGCCCGGGTGCCGGTCCTGGTCGTCTGGGGCGAGGGGGACCCGTTCTTCACCCCGGCGGGGGCGAAGGCGTACCTGCGCGATGCGCCGGATGCCGAGGTGCACGTCTTCGAGGGGGCGGGGCACTTCGCACTGGAGACCCACCTCGCGGAGATCGCCCCGCTGATCGGGGAGTTCCTCGCGAAGCTCCCGTGACCTGACCTGACCTGACCTGACCTGACCTGACCTGACCTGACCTGATCTGACCTGACCCGCCCCCGACGCGGGCGTACTAGCCCGCCGCCCGCTGGGCCGGAGCCGGAGCCGGAGCCGGAGCCGGAGCCGGTCCCGAGCCCGCAGCCGCCGGTGCGTGGCGGTACGGGTCGCTGCGCAGGCCGCGGGAGGTGACCACCACCGTGAAGGCGGGGGGCGCGGCGGCCGGCAGCTGCGCCGTCAGGGTGCCCGTCGCCGGGTCGTACCCGGTCGCCAGGGCGGTGGAGTCGAGCTCCACCCGGGCTTCGGGGCCGAAGCCGCCGCCCTCCACCACCAGGGCGGCGTCCCGCACCGCCACGTCCGTGATCACCGGGTTCGCGCGCGTGGCCATCTTGTTCACCAGGTACGCCCCGGCCGGTGCGCCCGTCAGCGCCCAGATCTCGGCGGGGAGGTGGGGGAGCCCGCCGCCCACGTCGGAGAGGAAGAACAGCACCACGTACAGCATCGTGACCGCGCTCAGCGCCACGTACTGGAGGTCCACCAGGTCGGTGCGCCCGCTGTCGTTCGCGATCAGCTCGCGCAGCGGCCGCTTCCCGGAGTCCGTCGGCTTGGGGGCGGGTTTGGCCATGCTGCCGTTCTCGAGGCGGATGCCGACGACCGTCTTCGCCGCGATCAGGGCCACGTACGGGCCCCCGAGCAGCGGCAGGTACACGGTGGTCAGCGAGGACAGCGGGCCGTGCTCCCCGGCGAACCAGTCGGCGCCGCCGCCGGCCGTGAGCCCGTACGCGAGGATCGTGAGCAGGAGCCAGACCAGGATCACCGTCCAGGCCAGCGCCAGGGTGGTGGAGGTGGAGAGCCGGCCGTCGCGGCCCGTGACGAAGCCCGGCCTGCGGCGCAGCCGCAGGCCGATCGGCCCGGCCACGGCGGCAAGTAAGGCCAGTGCGAAGAGTGCGGAAACCATGTCGTCCCCCCGGAACGGATCTCGGATTCGGACTTCGAGGTGTACTCCGTTGACCGGGGTCATGACAAGCGGAAGCCGGGCGCGCCGCTACTTCTCCTGATGCTCCGCCAGTATCGGGAACCGCCGCGGAGCCACCAGGAGCAGGACCAGCAGGGCCGCCACGGCGGCGGCGGTCGCGCCGAGGAAGATGTGGTCCACGGCGGCGGCCACCGACGCGCGCAGGTAGTCGGCGGCGGCCTGCGGGAGCAGCCCGGGCCGGTCGAGGGCCTTGGAGACGTCGTCGAGGTGGTCCGGCAGTCCGGGCATCGGGGCGTCGGCCAGCCGGGCGGCGATGGTCGCGTTGGCGACGGCCCCGAGCAGGGCGGCCCCGAGACTTTGGCCGACCTGGCGGCAGAACAGCACCGAGGCCGTCGCCGTACCCCGCTCGGACCAGCCCACGGTGGACTGGACCCCGATGATCAGCGGCAGCTGGAAGAGGCCGAGGGCGGCGCCCAGCAGCAGCATGATCAGCGTGGGCTGCCAGGGCCGGGCGGGATACGGCAGGAGCGTGAACGAGAACAGGATCACGGCGGCCAGCGAGATCCCGACGGCGGCGGAGTTGCGGAAGCCGATGCGCCGGTAGACGTGCTGGCTGAAGGCGGCGGACAAGGGCCAGGTGAGGGTCATCGCGGACATGACGAGCCCGGCGCTCGTGGGTCCGAGGCCGAGGACCGACTGGGCGTACGTCGGCACGAAGACCATCGGGGCGACCATGAGCACGCCGAGTGCGCCGAGGGCCAGGTTCACGGCGGCGATGGTGCGCCGGCGCCAGACCCATCCGGGGAGAATCGGTTCCTCGGCCCGGCGTTCGATCCTGACGACCACGGCCGCCAGCACCGCGCTCGCGCCCAGCAGCCCGAGGGAGGGCGCGGACAGCCAGGGCCAGGCGACCCCGCCCTGCACCAGCGCGAAGAGCAGCAGTCCGCCGCAGGCGAAGACGCCGAGGGCGCCCGCCCAGTCGATCGGGCCGCGGCGCCCGGGGGACCGTACGGGCTCGACGAGGTGGCGGGCGAGCATCCACAGGGCGAGGCCGCCCAGCGGCAGGTTGATGAGGAAGATCCAGCGCCAGTCGGCGTACGAGGCGATGAGTCCGCCGAGCGCGGGGCCGGCCACGGCGGAGACGGCCCAGACGGAGGACATCCTGGCCTGGATCCGCGGGCGGTCCTTGAGCGGGTACAGGTCGGCGGCCAGGGTCTGCACGGTGCCCTGGAGGGCGCCGCCGCCCAGCCCCTGGACGATGCGGAAGGCGATGAGGGCGGCCATGTTCCAGGCGAGCGCGCACAGCAGCGAGCCGACGATGAACAGGGCTATGCCGAAGAGCAGGACGGGCTTGCGGCCGAGGGTGTCGGAGAGCTTCCCGTAGACGGGGAGGGTGACGGTGATGGCGAGCAGGTAGCCGGCGAAGAGCCAGGAGAAGACGGAGAACCCGCCGAGGTCGCCGACGATCTGGGGGACGGCGGTGGAGACGATGGCGTTGTCGACGGCGACGAGGGCCATGCTCAGCATGAGGGCGGCGACGAGCGCGGTGCGTGGCTGCCGGGTGCCGCTCCCGGGTGCCGCCGGGGCCCCGGCTCCCGCCCCGGCTCCCGCTCCGGCGGCGTCCCCGGTGCGCTCTCCCGTGCTCTCCTCCGCGCCCACCAAGATCCTTTCACCGTGCACGTACCTGCGGGGAACACCCTCTCATCACGGCGTATCCGGCGGTATCCCCCAGAGCTGATCCCCCAAAGGGTGGAGAACCCCTAGGGGTTGCTCCTCACAAGGGTCCAGGGGCCTTTCGTCCCGGCGGAGGAGGAAGACGGCCCCGGGAGGTCCTTAACTGGTTCATACGAGCGGGGGTGGGGTTAACCCCCCGGTGGATACGGCGATGGGCACCAGCGCGCCGGCCGCCTCCGCCCCGCAGACTTCACGACGGCACCACACGCAGGATCCGGCCGGCTCGCCGGAACCGGCCACACGCGCAGCAACGCAACGAACGAGGGGAAGCACCGTGACAACGGCTATGACCGAAACCAGGCACGGGGGTACTGGAGGGCATGAAGCCGTCGCGGCCCGGGCACGCAAGGTCGTCAAGGCCTACGGCTCCGGGGAGACCCGCGTGGTCGCCCTCGACGACGTGGACGTGGACATCAAGCGCGGCCAGTTCACGGCGATCATGGGCCCCTCCGGCTCCGGCAAGTCCACGCTGATGCACTGCCTCGCCGGTCTCGACACGGTGACCAGCGGGCAGATCCACCTGGACGACACCGAGATCACCGGCCTGAAGGACAAGAAGCTCACGCAGCTGCGCCGCGACCGGATCGGCTTCATCTTCCAGGCGTTCAACCTGCTGCCGACGCTCAACGCCCTGGAGAACATCACGCTCCCCATGGACATAGCGGGCCGCAAGCCCGACGCCGAGTGGCTGAACCGGGTCGTGGAGACCGTCGGCCTCGCCGGTCGCCTCAAGCACCGCCCGACCGAGCTCTCCGGCGGCCAGCAGCAGCGCGTGGCCGTCGCCCGCGCCCTCGCGGCCCGCCCGCAGATCATCTTCGGCGACGAACCCACCGGAAACCTGGACTCCCGGGCCGGCGCCGAGGTCCTCGGCTTCCTGCGCCGCTCGGTGGACGAGCTCGGCCAGACCATCGTGATGGTCACGCACGACCCGGTGGCCGCCTCGTACGCGGACCGCGTGATCTTCCTGGCCGACGGCCGGATCGTGGACGAGATGTACGGGCCCACCGCCGACCAGGTCCTCGACCGCATGAAGGACTTCGACGCGCGCGGGCGGACCTCGTGAGCAACACCGTCCTGAAGACCTCGCGGCGCAACTTCGTCGCGCACAAGGGGCGGATGGCCCTCTCCGCCGTCGCCGTCATGCTCTCCGTCGCGTTCGTCTGCGGCACCCTGGTGTTCACGGACACCATGAACACCACTTTCGACAAGCTGTTCGCCGTCACCAACTCCGACGTCACGGTCACCCCGAAGGCGGCCGGGAGCGGCGAGGACGTCCCGGACCGCGGCAAGCCCGAGGTGCTGCCCGCCTCGGCCGTCGAGCAGGTCAAGAAGGCCGACGGCGTCAAGGGCGCCGAGGGCGGCGTCGTCTCCCTGTCCGTCACGGTGGTCAACGCCAAGAACGAGAACATGGGCTCGACGACCGGTGCCCCGACCATCGCGGGCAACTGGAGCGACAACGAGCTCAAGTCGATGAAGATCACCTCCGGCCGGGCCCCGCGCGGCCCGACCGAGACGATGGTCGACGCAGACACCGCCGAGAAGCACCACCTGAAGCTGGGCGACGAGCTGCGCACCATCGCCGTCACCGGCGACATCCGCGCCCGGATCAGCGGTATCGCCACGTTCACCGTGACCAACCCGGGTGCCGCGATCGTCTACTTCGACACCGCGACCGCGCAGGAGAAGCTGCTCGGCGCCCCCGGCCTCTTCACGCACGTCAACGTCACCGCCAAGGACGGGGTCAGTGACGACCAGCTGAAGCAGAACATCGCGAAGGCCGTCGGCGCGGACACGTACAAGCTGCAGACCGCGAAGGAGGCCGCGGACGCCAACCGCAAGAGCGTCGGCTCCTTCCTCAACGTCATGAAGTACGTGATGCTCGGCTTCGCCGGGATCGCCTTCCTCGTCGGCATCTTCCTGATCTTCAACACCTTCTCGATGCTGGTCGCCCAGCGCACCCGCGAGATCGGTCTGATGCGCGCCATCGGTGCCGACAGCGGCCAGGTGCTCAAGTCCGTGGTCGTCGAGGCCTTCCTGCTCGGTCTCGTCGGCTCGATCCTCGGCGTCGGCGCCGGTGTGGGGCTGGCCATCGGCCTGATGAAGCTCATGGGCCAGATGGGCATGCACCTGTCCACCGATGACCTGACGATCGCCTGGACCACGCCGGTCGTCGGCCTGGTGCTCGGCATCATCGTCACCGTCGTCTCGGCCTTCATCCCGGCCCGCCGGGCCGGCAAGGTCTCCCCGATGGCCGCCCTGCGCGACGCCGGCACCCCCGGCGACAAGAAGGCCGGCCGCATCCGGGCCGTCGTGGGCCTGGTCCTCACCGGCATCGGCGGAGCGGGCCTGTTCCTCGCCGCGGGCGCCGACAAGGCCGCGCCCGGCTCGCTCTGGCTGGCCCTGGGCGTGCTGTTCACCCTCATCGGCTTCATCGTGATCGGCCCGTTGCTCGCCGGCGTCGTGGTCCGGCTGCTCTCCGGGGTCGTGCTGCGCCCCTTCGGGTCCGTCGGCCGCCTCGCCGAGCGCAACGCGCTGCGCAACCCGCGCCGCACCGGGGCCACCGCCGCCGCGCTGATGATCGGACTGGCCCTGGTCGCCTGCCTCTCGGTGGTCGGCTCCTCCATGGTGGCCTCCGCCACCGACGAGCTCGACAAGTCGGTCGGCGCGGACTACATCGTCCAGTCGCAGGCCCAGCAGCCGGTCGTACCGCAGGCCGAGCAGGCGCTGCGCGCCACCAAGGGCCTCGACCACGTCACCGCGTACCGGCAGGTGGCGGCGAAGATCACCGCGCCCGACGGCTCCGTCAAGGATGACGGCCTCAGCGTCACCGACCCCACCTACGTCCAGGACGTACGGCGCAAGATGGTGGCCGGCGAGCACGCGGCGGCGTACGGCAAGGGCGCGATGTCCGTCGGCTCGATCTACGCGAACGAGCACCACGTCAAGGTCGGCGACGAGCTGACGGTCGCCTTCACCGAGGGGCGGACGGCGAAGCTGAAGGTCGCCGCGATCACCGCCGACGAGGGCAACATCGACAAGGGCGTGATGTACATCAGCACCGCGACGGCCCAGGAGTTCGTGCCGGCCGACCGGATGCCGCTGCCCTTCATGCTGCTGGCCAAGGCCGACGGCAAGCCCGACGCCGCGTACGCGGCCGTCAAGGCCGCCCTGGCGGAGTACCCGCAGTACGACGTGCGCAACCAGACCGACTACAAGAAGGCCCTCCAGGACCAGGTCGGCCAGCTGCTGAACATGGTCTACGGGCTCCTCGCCCTCGCGATCATCGTGGCAGTCCTGGGTGTCGTGAACACCCTCGCCCTCTCGGTGGTCGAGCGGACCCGCGAGATCGGCCTGATGCGCGCCATCGGCCTCTCCCGCCGCCAGCTGCGCCGCATGATCCGCCTGGAGTCGGTGGTCATCGCCCTCTTCGGCGCCCTCCTCGGCCTCGGCCTGGGCATGGGCTGGGGAGCCACCGCGCAGCAGCTGCTCGCCCTCCAGGGCCTGAAGGTGCTGGAGATCCCCTGGCCGACGATCATCGGCGTCTTCGCCGGGTCGGCCTTCGTGGGCCTGTTCGCCGCACTGGTCCCGGCCTTCCGGGCAGGGCGGATGAACGTACTGAACGCGATCGCGAGCGAGTAGCTGCGCGGTCGTACGGGGGGCCGACGGCCCCGGTCAGCCCATCCGGGCCGGCCGGGGCCGTCGGCGGTCACTGCGTCACTCCCCGGAGTGACCGCAATCCCTCGCGCGGGCGAGGGGGCGGCGTCGTAGGGTGGGAAGCCCCGGCCCGTGAGACGTGTCGGGCCCTTCGCGTTGCCCCTTCACCGGACGGAAGTCTCCTTTCATGAGCCTGCACGGACTGCTCGACGCCGTCACCCGGGACCCGGCCCTCGCCGAGGCGGTCACCGCGGCCGGCGACGGCAACCGCATGCACGTGGACCTCGTCGGACCGCCGGCCGCACGGCCCTTCGTCATCGCCGCGCTGGCCGCCAGGACCGAGCGGACCGTGCTCGCGGTCACCGCCACCGGGCGGGAGGCCGAGGACCTGGCCGCGGCGCTGCGCTCGTTCCTGCCGCCCGACGAGGTGGCCGAGTACCCGTCCTGGGAGACCCTTCCGCACGAGCGGCTCTCGCCGCGCAGCGACACCGTGGGCCGGCGGCTCGCCGTACTGCGCCGCCTCGTGCACCCGAGCAAGGACGACCCGGCCGCAGGGCCCGTCTCCGTCGTCGTCGCGCCGATCCGGTCCGTGCTCCAGCCGCAGGTCAAGGGGCTCGGAGACCTGGTCCCGGTGAGCCTGCGCCAGGGCGTGAGCGCCGATCTGGGGGAGATCACCGAGGCGCTGGCCGCGGCCGCGTACTCCCGCGTCGAGCTCGTCGAGAAGCGCGGGGAGTTCGCCGTGCGCGGCGGCATCCTCGACGTGTTCCCGCCCACCGAGGAGCACCCGCTGCGCGTGGAGTTCTGGGGCGACGAGGTCGAGGAGATCCGCTACTTCAAGGTCGCCGACCAGCGGTCCCTGGAGGTTGCCGAGCACGGCCTGTGGGCCCCGCCCTGCCGGGAGCTGCTGCTGACCGGCGAGGTACGGGAGCGGGCCGCGGCCCTTGCCGAGGAGCACCCCGAGCTCGGCGAACTGCTGAACAAGATCGCCGAAGGGATCGCGGTGGAGGGCATGGAGTCCCTCGCCCCGGTCCTCGTCGACGACATGGAACTGCTGATCGACGTCCTGCCGGCCGGGTCCATGGCCGTGGTGTGCGACCCGGAGCGGGTGCGCACCCGGGCCGCCGACCTGGTGGCGACCTCGCAGGAGTTCCTGATGGCCTCCTGGGCGGCCACCGCCGGCGGCGGCGCGGCCCCCATCGACGTCGGTGCGGCCTCGCTGCGCGGGATCGCGGACGTCCGGGAGCACGCGCGCGAACTGGGCATGATGTGGTGGTCGGTGTCCCCCTTCGCCGCCGACGAGGCGGCCGGCGGCACAGCGACAACAGCCGACGAGCCGGCGGTTCTGAAGCTCGGCATGCACGCCCCCGAGGCCTACCGCGGCGACACGGCCCGGGCGCTCGCCGACACCAAGGGCTGGATCGCCGGGGGCTGGCACACCGTCTACCTCACCGAGGGCCACGGCCCGGCCGCACGCACCGTCGAGGTGCTCGGCGGCGAGGGCATCGCGGCCCGGCTCGAGGCCGATCTGCGCAGCCTGGAGCCGTCGATCGTCCACGTCGCGTGCGGCTCCCTCGACAACGGGTTCGTCGACCCCGCGCTCAAGATCGCCGTCCTCACCGAGACGGACCTGACCGGCCAGCGCACCGCCACCAAGGACCTGGGCCGGATGCCGACCCGGCGCCGCAAGTCCATCGACCCCCTCACCCTGGGCGTCGGCGACTACATCGTCCACGAGCAGCACGGCGTCGGCCGCTACATCGAGATGGTCCAGCGCACCGTGCAGGGCGCCACCCGCGAGTACCTCCTCGTCGAGTACGCCCCCGCCAAGCGCGGCCAGCCCGGCGACCGCCTCTACATCCCGACCGACCAGCTGGAGCAGGTCACCAAGTACGTCGGCGGCGAGGCCCCGACCCTGCACCGGCTCGGCGGCGCCGACTGGACCAAGACCAAGGCGCGCGCCAAGAAGGCGGTCAAGGAGATCGCCGCCGACCTGATCAAGCTGTACAGCGCGCGCATGGCGGCCCCCGGCCACACCTTCGGCCCCGACACCCCCTGGCAGCGCGAGCTGGAGGACGCCTTCCCGTACGCGGAGACCCCCGACCAGCTCACCACCATCGCCGAGGTCAAGGAGGACATGGAGAAGTCCGTCCCCATGGACCGGCTGATCTGCGGCGACGTCGGCTACGGCAAGACCGAGATCGCAGTCCGCGCCGCCTTCAAGGCGGTCCAGGACGGCAAGCAGGTCGCCGTCCTCGTCCCCACCACACTGCTGGTTCAGCAGCACTTCGGGACCTTCTCCGAGCGCTACAGCCAGTTCCCGGTCAACGTGAAGGCACTCTCCCGCTTCCAGAGCGACACCGAGTCCAAGGCCACCCTGGAGGGCCTGCGCGAGGGCTCCGTCGACATCGTCATCGGCACGCACCGGCTCTTCTCGCAGGAGACCAAGTTCAAGGACCTGGGCCTGGTCATCGTCGACGAGGAGCAGCGCTTCGGCGTCGAGCACAAGGAGCAGCTGAAGAAGCTGCGCGCCAACGTCGACGTGCTGACCATGTCCGCGACCCCGATCCCGCGCACCCTGGAGATGGCGGTGACCGGCATCCGCGAGATGTCGACCATCACCACCCCGCCCGAGGAGCGCCACCCGGTGCTCACGTTCGTCGGCCCGTACGAGGAGAAGCAGATCGGCGCGGCCATCCGGCGCGAACTGCTGCGCGAGGGCCAGTGCTTCTACATCCACAACCGGGTCGAGTCCATCGACCGGGCGGCCGCCAAGCTGCGCGAGATCGTCCCCGAGGCGCGGATCGCGACCGCGCACGGGCAGATGTCCGAACAGTCCCTGGAACAGGTCGTCGTGGACTTCTGGGAGAAGAAGTTCGACGTGCTCGTCTCGACGACGATCGTCGAGTCCGGCATCGACATCTCCAACGCCAACACCCTCATCGTGGAGCGCGGCGACAACTTCGGCCTCTCCCAGCTGCACCAGCTGCGCGGCCGCGTGGGCCGAGGGCGCGAGCGCGGGTACGCGTACTTCCTCTACCCGCCGGAGAAGCCGCTGACCGAGACCGCGCACGAGCGGCTCGCGACGATCGCCCAGCACACCGAGATGGGCGCCGGCATGTACGTGGCGATGAAGGACCTGGAGATCCGCGGTGCGGGCAACCTGCTCGGCGGCGAGCAGTCCGGGCACATCGCGGGCGTCGGCTTCGACCTCTACATCCGCATGGTCGGCGAGGCCGTGGCCGACTACCGGGCGGCCGTCGAGGGTGGGGTGGAGGAGGAGCCGCCGCTCGAGGTCAAGATCGAGCTGCCGGTCGACGCACACGTCCCGCACGACTACGCGCCCGGCGAGCGGCTGCGCCTCCAGGCGTACCGGTCCATCGCGTCGGCGAACTCCGAGGCGGACGTCAAGGCCGTACGCGAGGAGCTCCACGACCGCTACGGCAAGCTGCCGGAGCCGGTGGAGAACCTGCTGCTGGTGGCCGGGCTGCGGATGCTGGCGCGGGCCTGCGGGGTCGGTGACATCACCCTCCAGGGGCCCAACATCCGCTTCGGGCCGGTGGAGTTGCGCGAATCGCAGGAGCTGCGCCTCAAGCGGCTCTACCCGGGCGCGGTGCTCAAGCCGGCCACCTCGCAGGTGCTGATCCCGCGGCCGAAGACCGCCCGGGTGGGCGGGAAGCCGCTGGTCGGGCGGGAACTGCTGGCCTGGACCGGGGAGTTCCTCACCACGATCCTCGGGTCGTAAGCGTCTTCGTACGGCCAGGCGCGCGGCCGGTGACCTGCGGGTCTCCGGCCGCGCCGCGGGCTGCTCGGGCGCGGGCTACCTGTTCGGGTCGTCGTCGATGCCCAGCTGCTTCTCGACCTGCTGCTGGCCCTGGTCGACCTGCTTTTCGTACGTGCCGCCGGTGCGCTGGTTGATCTGCTGCTCCGCGGCGTCGGACGCCTGCTTCGCCTGCTTGCTGTGGCCGTGCAGCATTTCCTTGGCCCTGTCGAAGATCCCCATGCGAGAGCTCCCTTCCGTATCCCTTTTGCGACGCTACGCGCGTTTCCGGGGATCCGCCCGCCGAGGTCGGCCTCAGACCGACTCGCCGGGGACGCCGCCGCCCAGCTTCGACAGGTCCAGGACGTCCGCGCCGTCCGGCAGGGCCGTGTCGACGGGCGTACCGAACGCGGAGAAGAGGATCTCCCCGGTCTCGTCCCCGGAGACGGTGGACTTGAGCATGTACGGGGTGCCCTGCGTGGCTATGTAATCGGTCTCCGTACCCTCCTTGGCCGCCGTCGTGATCGCCAGCGCCTGCTTGCCGTCGATGGTGACCGTCTCGCCCTTGCGGGCCAGCGGGTTGGCCCGGCCGCTGCCGCCCGTCAGCTTGCCCAGGTCGCACACGTGGGCCATCGAGGCGGCACGGGGATCGGAGAGCGGCACCTTCAGCCAGCGGTCGGCGAGCATCGCGACCATCGCGTCCACCTGCTTCTTCGGGGTGTGCTTCTGCGCAGCCGCGCCCCGCCAGTAGTCCTCGTCGCCCTTGAAGTGGATGAGGTCGGTGGACTTGACGAGGTTCATCCTGCCCATGCCCTCGTACCGGATCACGCCGTTGCAGCTGCCCTTCTTGTCGAGGGACAGCTCGAACTCCATCGGCTTGCCCTCCTCGCGCACCTTCGCGACGACGTGGGCCGACTCGACCTTGCGCATGGCCTCGTACGACTGGCTCAGGATCTCGGCGCCCGACAGGTCGGAGAGCACGCCCGTGCTCTTGTCCTTGTTCTTGGCCGTCGGCGAAGGCGTGGCCCCGTTCGAGGCCTGCTCGGCGGCGCGGGCCGCCCTGCCGACGTCGGCGGCCTTGCCCCCGCCCCCCGGCAGGCAGGCCGTCGTCAGCCCGAACAGGGCCGTCGTGGCCAGTACCGACACGCCGATGGTCCGGCTCCGCATGTGGATTCCCCCTTGGAACAACAACTCGACTGCCGAGGGTAGTCGCCGCCGGTCAGGGGGCCTCGACGATTTCCGCCCGGGCGGCGCGGCCCGCGGCGGCCGGAGGTGTGCGGCGACCCTGCAACGGTTGCGCGCATCCCCTCACTGGCGGCCGGAAACGCTGTATACGCTCAGACCCGAAACTTCGTCGACACGGTCCGTCAGGAGCAGCGATGCACGGCCCCGGCCTCCCGCCGCAGCAAGGCCCCCAGCCCAGTACCGGGGGAATCGTGGCACTGCGCGTGCTGTTCGCCCTGCTGCCCGTCCTGAGCTGCGGCTTCCTGGGCTGGGGCACGATGCTGCGGCTCGCGGTCGTCACCCGCAAGCCCCGGGACTGGTGGCTGCTGGCCGTCAACTGCGCGCTCACCGTCGCCTGGATTGCGTTGATCGGCGCCGACCCGACGCCCGACACCGACGGCTGGCAGGGCAACACCGGCGCCTTCGGCATCATCATCACCGGCTTCCTGACCTGCGTGTACTTCCTCGTCGCCGACATCCGGCACTACGGAGCCCGCGCGGCGGCCCCGACCGCCCCCTGGTACCCGGCGCAGCCCGCGCCATACGTTCCGCCGCAGCAGCAGGCCCGGCCGGCGTACGGATACCCGCCGGCCCAGCAGCACACGCCGATCCCCACCCCGACTCCGGCACCGGCCCCCGCACCGGCCACCCCGCCGCGGATCGGACAGGTGCGCGCCGAGCTCGACGAGCTGAGCGAACTGCTGCGCAAGCAGACCCCGCACCCGCACCCGAACCCGCAGGCGAACCCGAACACGCCCGGCAACGAGGGTGAGGGCCCGGCCCGGTGACGGACGACGACCGGATCATCGGCGAGCGCTACCAGCTCGCCTCCATCCTGGGACAGGGCGGCATGGGCCAGGTCTGGACGGCGTACGACCAGCGGCTGGACCGCCGCGTCGCCGTCAAGCTGCTGCGCCCCGACAAGGTGGCGGGCCCCGGCTCCGTCGCCGACGAGCTGCGCCGCCGCTTCGTGCGCGAATGCCGGGTCACGGCGCAGGTGGACCACCCGGGCCTGGTCACGGTCCACGACGCGGGCAGTGACGGCGACGAGCTGTTCCTCGTCATGGGCTACGTCGAGGGCACCGACCTCGCCGACCACCTCGCCCAGCACGACCCGTACCCCTGGCCGTGGGCGGTCGCCGTGGTAGCCCAGCTGTGCGGGGTGCTGTCGGCCGTGCACGCGGTGCCGATCGTGCACCGCGACCTGAAGCCACGCAATGTGATGATCCGCCCGGACGGCACCGTGCTGGTCCTCGACCTCGGCGTCGCCTCGGTGATGGACACCGACACCACCCGCCTCACCAGCACCGGCACACCGATCGGCAGCCCGGCGTACATGGCGCCCGAGCAGGCGATGGGCGGCGCGGTGGGCCCCCACACCGACCTCTACGCCCTGGGCGTGCTGCTGTACGAACTCCTCAGCGGCAACGTTCCCTTCGCCGGGTCCACCGCACTCGGCGTACTGCACCGCCACCTGTACGAGCCGCCGGTCCCGGTCCGCAGGATGCGCCCCGAGATCCCGCACCAGCTCGAGGCGGTCCTGCTCCACCTCCTCGCGAAGGACCCGCAGGACCGGCCCGCCTCCGCACAGCACGTGTACGAGGCCCTCGCATCGCTGCTGCCCAAGGAGGGCACGCCGGCCGGCACGCTCGACCCGACCCGCCCCTTCCTGCGCCCCCACGCCCCCTGGCCGGACCGCGCCTCCACCATCCCGCCGCAGCCGACCGCACCGCCGACGCCGCCCCGGAAGCCGGACATCCCCGCCGCGGTGGACGAGGCCCGCAGCCTCCTGGACCAGGGCCGCCTCACCCAGGCCGTGGACATCCTCGGCGGGATCCTCCCGGCCGCGGCGGCCGAGCACGGCGAGCACTCACCGGTGGTCCGCTCCCTGCGCAAGCAGTACGCCGCCACGCTGATGGACGACGGCCAGTACCGCCGCGCCCTGCCCGAACTGCGCCGCCTCGCCGACGAGTTCCCGGCCGGCGACCCCCAGTCCCTGCGCTTCCGCTACGACGCGGCCCAGTGCCTGGAGCAGCTCGGCGCCCCCGGGGCGGCCCTGGCCGAATACCGCTCCCTGCTCCCGCTGTTCGAGAACCACTACGCCAACCCGGACCCCGGCCTCCCGCTGGAGGTCCGCCGCCGGATAGCCCAGCTGCTGCTCTCCATGGGCGACCGCCCCGCGGCCCACGACACCCTGGCCCGCCTCCTGTTCGACGCGGAGCGCGTCCACGGCCCGGCGCACCCCTTCTCGACGGAGGTCCGCCGCACCCTGCACTGGCTGAGCCAGGTCCGCTGACGCCCGCGGCTCAGGCCCGGGTCGCGGCGGGCTCCGCGCAGGCGTCGGCCTCCCGGGCGCCCGGCACGTCCGGCCTGCCGGTCCGGGGCCTGCGGCGCCGCTGCGCCGCGAGGAATGCGCCCAGCAGCAGGAGGGCCGTTGCCGCGACGGCCGTGCCCGGGAGGAGGCCCGGGGGGCGGAACGTACAGGTGATCGTCGTGGTGCCCGGGGTCATGGGGACGGAGACCAGGCCCAGGTACGGCGTGGCCGGGCGGTCGTTGCAGGTCCAGCCCGCGATCGCCGGGGACGAGAGGACCGCCGTGCCCGTGGTGCCCGCCGGGACGGTGGCGCGCACGGTCGACGAGCCGACCCGCAGGGACGTCGGCGCCGTCGCGCGGAGCGCGGCCACCGCCGGGTCCAGGTGGGCGCGGTCCAGGCAGGACAGGGCCCAGCGCGGGGGCGCGGCGGCGTCGAAGACCAGCGCCGAGGCGGCCCCCCGGGAGGCGCCCAGCGGCTGGAGGGCCGCCCGGTTGCGGGGGGCGTTGCCGTTCAGCCGGAAGGCGGGGCCGTCTGCGAGGCGGGCCGTCGCGTTGTACTCCGGAGCCCAGAGGTAGGCCTCGGTGCCCGCCCGGCACACCCCGGGGGAGAGGGGGTCCTCGTACACCCTGGCGCCCAGCAGGAGTTCCTGGTTGGCGAACGGGGGCCCGTCGTCGTCGGCGTACGACGGCGTGGGCCCCGGCGGACGGATGGTGATCAGCGGGGGCACCTGCGCGCGGCCGATCGTGCCGTCCGGCTGCAGGCGGGCGCCGACCGAGAACACCGCGTCCGTCACCGGGTTGTCGATGCTCTGCACGTTGCGTCCGCGCGAGGTCCAGCCCGCCCCGAGGGCCACCATCGTCCGCGTGAACACGTCCGGGGTGTGGCTGCTGTAGTACGCGCCGCCCTCCCCGCCCAGCAGCAGCGGATCGTTGCCCGACAGCGCCGGCCGGCTCGGGTCCGTGCGGTACGCCGGCCAGCCCTCGGCGCCGGCCAGGGCCTCGGCGCGCGCCGTGTGCGCCGCCCCCCACGAGGGGTAGTCGTCCAGGCCGCCCAGCTTGCCCTTGTGCCCGAACGCAGTCGTCGCCGCGGCCTGGCCGACCAGCACCAGCGCCAGCACCCCGGCCGCCGGGAGGACCAGCCTGCGGTGGCGCAGACACCACCAGGCCCCCGCCGCGAGCGCCAGCCCGCCACAGAACAGAGCGAACCCCCACGTCGTCGCCAGCGTGCTGCCGCTCGCCGCCACGGCCGCCGCGGCCAGCACCGCCGCCCCCGCCGCCAGCGCCCGCGGCCCCGGCGGCCCGGCCGTCGCCAGCCCGGTCCACGCGGCGATCACGGCCACGCCGGCCAGCACGAACGTCTGCCGGTACGGGCTGCCGTTCGGGGTCGCGAACACGTGCCAGGCCAGGTGCGTCGGCGTCCACTGGAAGGAGAGCAGGACGGCCGCCGTCAGCCCCGCCCACCCCAGGCGGGCGGGCGTCGGCACCGCCCGGTGGAACGGCAGGGCCGCCACCAGCAGCAGCGTCCCCGTACCCACGAAGAGCGCCGGCGAGGAGAAGGAGTACGTCGCGGGCAGGACCCGCGCGAACAGGTCCGGCCAGGACACCGGCGCGAACTGCCGCGTCCACCCCGGGTACGCCTGCTTCGAGCTCAGGAAGAGGGGGAGCAGCACCGGGGCGGACACCGCGATGCCCAGCAGGGTCGTCCCCGCGCCACGGACGAGCACCCGCAGCCGGTCCCGTACCCCCCGGCGGGTCAGCACCACCTGCAACAGGAGCACCAGCGCGGCACCCAGCGTCGCCATGTAGGCCGTGTAGAAGTTCGCCGTCCAGCACAGCGCCACCACGAGGACGGCGACCGCCGGCCGGCGCCCCCGCAGCGCCCATTCACCCGTCAGACACAGGAGCGGGAACGCGATCAGCCCGTCCAGCCACATCGGGTTGTACGAGGCCTCGATCACCGACCAGCCGCACAGCGCGTACGAGGCCGCCAGCAGCCCCGCCGCCCACCACGGCCCGCGGTGCAGCGTGCGCAGCAGCCAGGCCATCGCCGCCGCCGCGGCGGCCATCTTGAGCACGGTGACCACGTACACGGCGAGGTCGATGTCCTCGCGCGGGAACAGGGCGACGAGCACCGCGAACGGGCTCGAGAGGTAGGTGCCGACGTCGGGCAGGAAGCTCGTGCCGTAGCCGGACTGCCAGTTGAGCAGCAGCCCGCCCTCCGCGCGCCCGTGCAGGAGGTCCCACAGGTGGGCGTGGAAGGGGACGAACTGGTTCCCGAGGTCGTTGATGCTGCGGTGGCGGTGCCCGTACGGGAACACGCGGGCGGCCGCGTCCCCGGCGCACACGGCCACCGCCGTGATCAGGGCGGCGAGGGCCGAGCCGTGCAGGCTCCGACGGCGCGGCGAGCGGTGCGGTGTCGACATGGTGGGCCGACTTTGGCAGCGCCGGTGGACCAAAGGGTTGCCGCCGGGTGGCTGTGACATCAACAGATGCGCACCCCGACACCCCGGGAATCGTTGGTCGAACCGGTGGCTCGGATCAGCTTGACTGCATACCATCGATCACCGCACGGCCCTTGTGCACCGACGCACAATCTCCCGGCCCTGGAGGCTCCTTTGCACCGTCGCACAGCGCTCTCCGTCTCCGCCGCCCTGCTCGCGGCGGCCCCCCTGCTGTCCGCCTGCTCGGGTCAGGCCCGCCCCGGCACCGCGGCCGTCGTCGGCGGCGAACGGATCACCACCTCCGCGCTCCAGGCCCAGGTGGGCGACGTCCGCGCGGCGCAGAACGAGTCCGGGCCGACCGCCGCGCAGCTCATCCAGGCCTCACCCGGCCTGGAGCGCGTCAAGCTCAACAAGATGATCCAGACCGTCGTCCTGGAGCGCGCCGCGAAGGAGGCGGGCGTGAGCGTCGGCGAGAAGGAGGTCCAGGACTTCCGCAAGGCCCAGCTGGAGAAGGCCGGCGGCAGCGAGAAGCTCGCCGCGGCCGCCCTCGAGCAGGCCCAGCTGGCACCCGGCCAGCTCGACGCCGACGCCCGCTTCAAGCTGCTGCGCGACAAGCTCTTCGACCACTACGGCAGCCAGGACAAGGCGGTCGAGAAGCTCGCGTCCGCCGCGAAGGCGCTGCACATCGAGGTGAACCCGCGCTACGGCGTCTGGGACGCGCAGCAGATCGTGCTCGGCGACCAGGACACCCCGTGGATCGTCCAGCGGACCCGGCCCGAGCAGGCCCCCGCCGGAGCCTGAGCCGCCCGTCCGGAGGTAGGTTCGGAGGGTGAATGACCACGCCGCCGAACCCGCCCCCGCCGTGCCCGCCGCCGATCCTGCCGCTGCCGACGACACCGGCGCCGGCCGGATCGTCCTGCTGACCGCCAGCCACCGGGTCGCCCCCGGCCTGCTGTCCTGGCCGGCCTGGCAGACCCTGCACGCCGCGGACCGGGTGCTGTGCGCCGACCCGGGCCACCCGCAGCTGCCGTACCTGCGCGAGGCGGGCGTCGAGGTCGCGCACGAGACCCCGGACGCGCACGCGCTGGTCGAGGCCTGCGCCGGGGGCCGCACGGTCGTGGTGATCCCGGGCGGCGAGGGCGACCAGCGGCTCACCGACGGACTGGCCCGGCTCGCCGGCTCCGGCCGCGTCGACATGCCCGACCTCGAGCTGCTGCCCGGCTCCTACGATCTGCCCGGCGCCCGCCTGCTCGACCTCGTCCAGGTGATGGACCGGGTCCGCCGGGAATGCCCCTGGACCTCGCGCCAGACCCACGAGGGACTGGTCAAGTACGCCACGGAGGAGGCGTACGAGCTGGTCGAGGCCATCGAGGACGGGGACCGGGAGGCGCTGCGCGAGGAGCTCGGCGACGTACTCCTGCAGGTCGTCTTCCATGCGCGCATCGCCGAGGAAGGCCGTCCCGGCGACGGGGCCGAGCCGTTCTCCATCGACGACGTGGCCGGCAGCCTCGTCGAGAAGCTGATCCACCGGCACCCGCACGTCTTCGGGGACGCGGACGCGCAGACCCCGGAGGACGTCAGCGCGCACTGGCAGCGCACCAAGGCGGTCGAGAAGCAGCGGGAGTCGGTCACCGACGGGATCCCGCTGGGCCAGCCCGGTCTCGCGCTCGCGGCCAAGCTCGCCGGCCGGGTCCGCACGGGCGGCGTGGCCGTGGAGCTTCCCCGCGGCGAGGGCATCGGGTACGAACTGCTGGAACTGGCGGCGCGCGCCGAGGCGGCGGGCGTCGACCCGGAGACCGCGCTGCGCGCCGCGGCCCGCGTCTACCGGGACGCGATCCGCGCCGCCGAGGGCATCGGCGAGGGCATTGGCGAGGACGTCGGCGAGTAGCCCGCGGCAGAAGACGGGCCCTACCGGGGCGCGCGGCCCGACGGGTTGTGCCAGTGCGGGGCGGGGCGGCTCAGGAACCACTCCCCGAAGCCCAGGGGCCGGCCGTTCGGGCCGTGGCCCGTGCCGGCGGCGGGTACGGAGTCGTGCAAGATCCGGCCGGGGAGGGCGCCGAGTTCCCGGAGCAGGTACGCGGTCTCGTCGATGAACGGCGGCGGGCCGCTGAGGTAGACGTCCTGGTCGGGCCAGAGCGCCCGGTGGCCGAGCGCGGTCGCGAGCCGCCCGGTGGCCTCGTTGCGGTGCTGCCCGGGGGCGGGCGTGATGTAGGTGACGCCGAGCCAGCCGAAGGCGGCGGCGTACTCGTCGATCAGCGGCCGGTCGTAGAGGTGGGCGGCGTCCCGCGCGACGACGAAGAGCCGTACGTCCTGGTCGGGGGGCTGCCCGGCGAGCTCCTCCAGCATGGCCCGGATCGGTGCCCAGCCGGTGCCCGCCGCGATGAAGCTGACCGGCCGGTCGGCGCGGCGGAAGGTCAGCTGCCCGCCGGCGGCGCCGAGCCGCAGCATCTCGCCGGGCCGGGCCTCGCGGACCAGGGCGGTGCTGAGCCGGCCGTGCTCGATGCGGCTGACGTGCAGGTCGAGGGTGCCGTCCGGGCGCGGGGCGTTCCCTATGGAGTACGTGCGCCAGGTCGTCGGGACCCGCTCGCTGCTCACGCTCACGTACTGGCCGGGGAGATAGGGGAACGGGGCGTGCGGGCGCAGCGTCAGCACCCCTATGTCCTCCCCGTACTGGAGGTGGCGGACGATCTCGGCGTCCCACCACGGCGGGTCCTCGCTCGCGGCGGCTCCTTCCATCATGGCGTCGGCGACCACCTGGTACGCCTCGGACCAGGTCTTCTCCACGCCCGGGGTCCAGGCCTCGCCGGAGGTCCGGGCGAGCGCGGCGAGCAGGCTGGAGCCGACGGCCGCGTAGTGCTCGGGCCTGGCGAGGAACTTGCGGTGGTCGCGGCCGAGGTCGTGGAGATAGTCGTGGAGATAGGGGAGGAGGCCCTCGTCGTCCATGTGGGCGACCACGTGGGTCAGCGCGGCGAAGAGCCGGTCGCGCTGGCGTTCCATGTCCTCGGCGGAGGCCGGGAAGAGCTCACGGATCCCGGGGTTGTGCCAGAAGAGGTGGGAGTAGAAGTACTTGACCGCGTGCTCGGCCCTTCTCTCCACCACCGCGAAACTGCTCTTCAAGATCCTCGCATCCACAGAACCGAAAGTAGGAGGGCCGGGGAACCCGAGGTCAAGCGATGGCGGATCTACGGACAGCCGCGGCGAACGACCCATATGGGATGGCGGCCGGCCCGCGGGATACGGTCAGCGGGTGCACGAGCCGACCTCCGCAGCCCCCGAAGACAGCACTCCTCCCCAGGGTCCGACCCTGTTCGACTGGGAGTTCGCGACCGATCCGTACCCGGCGTACGCCTGGCTGCGCGAGCACTCCCCGGTGCACCGCACCAAGCTTCCCAGCGGGGTCGAGGCCTGGCTGGTCACCCGGTACGCCGACGCCCGCCAGGCCCTCGCGGACCAGCGGCTCAGCAAGAACCCGGCGCACCACGCGGAGCCGGCCCACGCCAAGGGCAAGACCGGGATCCCGGGGGAGCGCAAGGCGGAGCTGATGACGCATCTGCTCAACATCGACCCGCCGGACCACACCCGGCTGCGGCGGCTGGTGTCGAAGGCGTTCACCCCGCGCAGGGTGGCCGAGTTCACCCCGCGGGTGCAGGAGCTGACCGATCACCTCATCGACCAGTTCGTGAGCAAGGGGGAAGCGGATCTCATCCACGAGTTCGCCTTCCCGCTCCCCATCTACGCCATCTGCGAGATGCTCGGCGTACCGCGCGAGGACCAGGACGACTTCCGCGACTGGGCCGGGATGATGATCCGCCACGGCGGCGGCCCGCGCGGCGGGGTCGCCCGCTCCGTGAAGCAGATGCGGACCTATCTCGGTGAACTCATCCACCGCAAAAGGGATGATCTGGGCAATGACCTCATCTCCGACCTGATCCGCGCGAGCGACCACGGGGACCACCTGACGGAGGCCGAGGCCACGGCGATGGCCTTCATCCTCCTGTTCGCGGGTTTCGAAACCACGGTCAATCTGATCGGTAATGGGGTACATGCCCTTTTCATGAACCCGGATCAGCGCACCCGTCTCCAGGACTCCCTCGCCGCCGGTGAGAGCGGCCTGCTGGAGACCGGCATCGAGGAGCTGCTCCGCTACGACGGCCCCGTGGAGCTGGCCACCTGGCGCTTCGCCACCGAGCCGCTGACCCTCGGGGGCCAGGACATCGCAGCCGGCGATCCGGTGCTCGTCGTCCTCGCCGCGGCCGACCGGGACCCCGAGCGGTTCGTCGATCCGGACACCCTCGACCTCTCCCGCACCGACAACCAGCACCTCGGTTACGGGCACGGCATCCACTACTGCCTGGGTGCTCCGCTCGCACGACTTGAGGGGCAGACCGCGCTTGCGACTTTGCTGAAGCGTCTGCCGGATCTGGAACTTGCTGTTCCGTCCAACGAGCTTCGCTGGCGCGGGGGTCTGATCATGCGTGGCCTGCGCACTCTTCCCGTCAGGTTCACAGCCCGAAACATCTGAAGGGCGCCTGACCGTAAGTCAGCCCCCGTCAAGAGTTGTTACTAGCGTGCTAAGACGGCTAGGTTCTGCCGTTACCCAGCCGTTATGCGAAAGGTGCAGCTCATGCGTTCCGGGAACGGCCGCCACAGACGCCCCCGCCAGGTACCCGCGATAGTCGTCACCGCCGGAGTCACCGGTTCCGCCTTGGCCCTGCCGCTGCTCGCCGCCACCGGCGCGAGCGCGGCGGACACCTCCACGTGGGACAAGGTCGCCGAGTGCGAGAGCGGCGGCTCCTGGAGCGCCAACTCCGGCAGCGGGTCGTACGGCGGACTTTCGTTCACGCAGGAGCAGTGGAACTCCTCGGGCGGCCTCGACTTCGCCGAGCGCCCCGACCTCGCCAGCCGTTCGCAGCAGATCGCCGTCGCCGAGCGGGTGCTGGGCACCCAGGGCCCCCAGGCGTGGGGGCAGTGCTCGGAGTCTGCCGGGCTGACCCAGCAGGCCCCCGCCGCGACCGTGGACCCGGGCCTGCCCGGCACGCTCGGCCCCGTCGCCCCGAGCCCCTCGCGCCCGGACCACTCGGTCCCGAAGGGCGGCTCCGGAGCGAAGGCACTGGACTTCGGCGCCCCGACCCCGACTCCGGCCCCGGACTTCACGCTCCCGCCGGCGCCGCTCGCGCCGAACAGCGGACTGCCCGTCATGCCCGACCCGGACGTGCCGTCCACGTCGCCGACCGCCCCGGTGCTCCCGGGCGACCCGACCGCGAACCCGGGTACCCCCACGGCCCCGACGACGCCCACCGCGCCGACGACCCCGGGGAACCCGGCGGACCCGAAGGCTCCGGGCGTCCCGGCCGACCCCAGCGCCCCCGCGGCCCCGGGTGCCCCGGGCGCCTCCACCGACCCGAGCGCCATCCCGGACACCTCCGGCAACGGCAAGCACCGTGGTACGCCCGCCCTCGAGCTGCCCGTCGCATCTGAGGGGGCGTCGGCGCCCTCGTACACGGTCCAGGCGGGCGACAGCCTGGCCACCATCGCGTCTGCCAAGAAGCTCAAGGGCGGCTGGAACGCGCTCTACCACGCCAACGAGCAGGTCATCGGCGATGACGCCGATCTGATCAAGCCCGGCCAGAACCTGGATCTAAGCTAGGAATAGCGGCACTTCGGACACCCATAAAGAGCTGAATGTCCGTTATCCGCAAGTGAGACATGTGTCTCTTCCGGTCAACTGGCGTGTCCCGCCTGGAGCCTTCCGCAAACCCCGTCCTCACCTGCGCAAACGGCCGTAAAGGGAGCGCAAGTAGGGGCCGTTTCTCCCCGGTGTTCCTCGTTGAACATCGGGGAGAGACCTGCCTACCTTCTGAGTCGCCCGCCACCGCGGGCTCCTTCGACCGCATCGCCGAATCCTGCCGGCGGCCGGAGGGAACAGTCGTCGCGTAAAGCGCCGAAGGCAGGAGCGGGGGAACCAAGGTAGGCGCCGGGACCGGCCGTTGAGAGACGGTCACGGAAACGGCTAGGGGTTAAGTCGTGCGCCTCGTCGCACGGCCGGGCACTCATCAGCCCGAACCCGACAGCTCACCTCGCAGGCGTCGGTGAGGAGAACTCCATGCTGCTTTCCGGCAAGGGCAAGCACCGCCGCGCCACGGCCATTCAGCGGACCACCCGCATCGTCACGCTCGCCGGCGTCGCCGGTGTCGCCGTCGCCGCCCCGCTCATGGCGGCCGGCTCGGCCTCCGCCGCCACCTCCACGGAGTGGGACCGCGTCGCGCAGTGCGAGTCCGGCGGCAACTGGTCCATCAACACGGGCAACGGCTACTACGGCGGCCTGCAGTTCTCGTCCTCCACCTGGGCCGCGTACGGCGGCAAGGCGTACGCCGCGCAGGCCAACCAGGCCTCCAAGTCGCAGCAGATAGCCATAGCCGAGAAGGTCCTCAAGGGCCAGGGCAAGGGCGCGTGGCCGTCCTGCGGCGTCGGCCTCTCCAACTCCTCCTACACCGGCGGTGGTACGACCGACACCCCGAAGAAGACGGAGCAGAAGACCGAGACCAAGAAGACCCAGCCGAAGAAGACCGAGCCGAAGAAGGAGACGAAGCGCTCCGAGGCTCCGACGACCCGCTCCGAGCGCTCCGAGGCCCCGGCCCCGAAGACCGGCAACGGCTCGTACGAGGTCAAGCCCGGCGACACCCTGGGCACCATCGCCGAGGCCAACGGCGTCAAGGGCGGCTGGGAGAAGCTCTTCGAGCTCAACAAGGACATCGTCTCGGACGCCGACCTGATCTTCCCGGGTCAGAAGCTGAAGCTCAGCTGAACCCTGCCGTAACAACTGCGGCAGCGAGCACAACACGCAGCATCCCCACCGCCCGGCGCGTCTCCCCCCACGCGCCGGGCGGCGGCGTTTGTCCGGCCCGAGCCCCTCCTGTTCCCCTCCCGGTCCCGCCCCGGACCGGGCCGGGACCCCCCTTGGTCAAGAGTCCTATGTACCGGAAGGCGGGTATTCGGGCCCTTTTTCGTCCCAGGAGGCGGGCGGTCGGCTGGCCGAGTGCCCGGAGCCGGTTAGGCTCTAGTCGGCGGGGCCATCCCACGGCCTGACATGCCACCGCACACCCAGCGTCACATCCCAGAAGGAGATGCTCGTGCCGTCCATCGACGTCGTCGTAGCCCGGGAAATCCTGGACTCCCGAGGCAACCCCACGGTCGAGGTCGAGGTGGGCCTCGACGATGGCAGCACCGGCCGTGCTGCAGTTCCGTCCGGCGCCTCCACCGGTGCATTCGAGGCCATCGAGCTCCGTGACGGTGACCCCAACCGTTACTTCGGCAAGGGCGTCGAGAAGGCCGTCCTGGCCGTCATCGAGCAGATCGGCCCGGAGCTCGTCGGCTACGACGCCACCGAGCAGCGTCTGATCGACCAGGCCATGTTCGACCTGGACGCCACCGACAACAAGGGCTCGCTCGGCGCCAACGCCATCCTCGGCGTGTCCCTCGCCGTCGCGCACGCCGCGTCCGAGGCCTCGGACCTCCCGCTCTTCCGCTACCTCGGCGGTCCGAACGCGCACCTGCTGCCCGTTCCGATGATGAACATCCTCAACGGTGGGTCGCACGCCGACTCCAACGTGGACATCCAGGAGTTCATGATCGCCCCGATCGGCGCGGAGTCCTTCTCCGAGGCCCTGCGCTGGGGTGCCGAGGTCTACCACACCCTCAAGAAGGTCCTGCACACCAAGGGCCTCTCCACCGGCCTGGGCGACGAGGGCGGCTTCGCCCCGAACCTGGAGTCCAACCGCGCCGCGCTCGACCTCATCGTCGAGGCCATCAAGCAGGCCGGCTACGTCCCCGGCAAGGACATCGCGCTCGCGCTCGACGTCGCCGCGTCCGAGTTCTACAAGGACGGCAAGTACGAGTTCGAGGGCCAGTCCCGCTCGGCCGCCGAGATGACCGAGTACTACGAGGAGCTCGTCTCCGCGTACCCGATGGTCTCCATCGAGGACCCGCTGTACGAGGACGACTGGGCCGGCTGGAAGACCCTCACCGACAAGCTGGGCACCAAGGTCCAGATCGTCGGCGACGACCTCTTCGTCACCAACCCGGAGCGCCTGGCCCGCGGTATCGAGGAGGGCTCCGCCAACGCCCTGCTCGTCAAGGTGAACCAGATCGGTTCGCTGACCGAGACCCTCGACGCCGTCGAGATGGCCCAGCGCAACGGCTTCAAGTGCATGATGTCGCACCGCTCCGGTGAGACCGAGGACGTCACCATCGCCGACCTCGCCGTCGCCGTGAACTGCGGTCAGATCAAGACCGGCGCCCCGGCCCGCTCGGACCGCGTCGCCAAGTACAACCAGCTGCTGCGCATCGAGGAGATCCTCGACGACGCCGCGGTGTACGCGGGCCGCTCCGCCTTCCCGCGCTTCAAGGGCTGAGGGCTGAGGGCTGAGGGCTAGGGGATAACCACGCTCTTGCCTCCGTACGTCCCCGCACTCGGTCCCGTACCGTGTGCGGGGACGTATTGCGTAGTGCGTACCGCGTACAAGGGGAGGCGGGATCAATGGCCGGGAACCGGGATCGGTTCTCCACCTTCTCCACCGCGACCAGGCTCAAGCAGCTCGGCGAGCGGACCGCCGCCCACGTCTACCGCTCGCAGACGCGCCGTCAGGTCCGCCGCAGCCGGCTCACCGGCCGGGCCGCGCTCCTGGTGCTCGTCCTCTGTACGCTGGTCGTCGCCCTCGCGTATCCGATGCGCCAGTACGTCTCCCAGCGTTCGGAGATCGCGAAGCAGCAGCGGGCCGCCGAGGCCGCGAGCCGGCGCCTCGAACGCCTCCGCGACGAGAAGGCCCGCTGGCAG
Source organism: Streptomyces sp. NBC_00354 (assembly GCF_036106915.1). Lineage (NCBI taxonomy): Bacteria > Bacillati > Actinomycetota > Actinomycetes > Kitasatosporales > Streptomycetaceae > Streptomyces > Streptomyces sp. NBC_00354. The sequence continues at coordinate 5,110,512 of NZ_CP107983.1, forward strand.
GACAACGCGTACGCGGAGCAGCAGGCGCGCAAGCACCTGCACTTCGTCCGCCCGGGCGAGATCAGCTACATCATGACCGACCCCGGGGCCGGGGCCGCCGATCGGCACCGCACCGGAACGGCCGGATCTGACCGGCCCTGGTACTCGAACGTCTGGGACGGCGTCGACAAGGCCGACCGCCCCGGCGAGTGACGAGCAACGGCACTCCGAGTACCGCACCCGAGCACCGCACCCATCCACGAGAACGAAGAGACTTCCTCCAGGCATGCAGACGCCCCCGCCCCAGACCGACCGGACCGAGCCGACCGACGCGGACATCGAGGCGTTCGAGCAGCAGCTCGGCCGCCCGCCGCGCGGGCTGCGCGCCATCGCCCACCGCTGCCCCTGCGGCCAGCCGGACGTGGTGGAGACCGCCCCGCGCCTCCCCGACGGCACGCCCTTCCCGACGACGTACTACCTCACCTGCCCGCGCGCGGCCTCCGCGATCGGCACGCTCGAGGCGAACGGCGTGATGAAGGAGATGCAGGCCCGGCTCGCCGAGGACCCCGAGCTGGCCGCCGCCTACCAGGCCGCGCACGAGGACTACATCCGGCGCCGCGACGCCATCGAGGTGCTCCAGGGCTTCCCGAGCGCCGGCGGGATGCCGGACCGGGTGAAGTGCCTGCACGTGCTGGTCGGCCACTCGCTGGCCGCCGGGCCCGGGGTGAACCCGTTCGGCGACGAGGCGCTGGCGATGCTGCCGGAGTGGTGGGCCAAGGGCGCCTGCGTCACCCCGTGCGCTGAGAAGGCGGAGAAGGCGGAGAACGCGGAGAAGGCGGAGCAGAAGGAGTCGGACGCGTGACCCGCGTCGCCGGAATCGACTGCGGTACGAACTCCATCCGCCTGCTCGTCGCGGACTGCAACCCGGAGACCGGCGAGCTGGTGGAGCTGGACCGGCGGATGACGATCGTCCGCCTCGGCCAGGGCGTGGACAAGACGGGCCGGCTGGCCCCGGAGGCGCTGGAGCGCACCTTCGCGGCCTGCCGCGAGTACGCGGCGGTCATCAAGGAGCTGGGTGCGCAGCGGCTGCGCTTCGTGGCGACCTCGGCCTCCCGCGACGCCGAGAACCGGGACGAGTTCGTCCAGGGGGTCCTCGGCATCCTGGGCGTCGAGCCCGAGGTGATCTCCGGCGGCCAGGAGGCGGAGTTCTCCTTCATCGGCGCCACCAAGGAGCTGACGGGCACCACCCACCTGGAGAAGCCGTTCCTGGTGGTGGACATCGGCGGCGGTTCGACCGAGTTCGTGGTCGGCGAGGAGCACGTACGGGCGGCCCTTTCGGTCGACGTGGGCTGCGTCCGCATGACCGAGCGCCACCTGGTGGTGGACGGCGCGGTCACCGACCCGCCGACCGCACAGCAGATCGCCGCCATACGGGCCGACATCGAGGCGGCGCTGGACCTCGTGGAGCAGACGGTCCCGCTGTCCGAGGCGCGCACGCTGGTGGGCCTGGCCGGCTCGGTGACCACGGTCGCCGGGATCGCCCTCGGGCTGCCGGAGTACATCTCCTCGGCGATCCACCACGCCCGGATCTCGTACGAGCAGGTCCGTGAGATCACCGAGCGCATGCTGACGTCGGTGCACGCCGAACGCGCGGCGATCCCGGTCCTGCACCCGGGCCGGGTGGACGTCATCGGCGCGGGCACCCTGGTGCTGCTCGCGATCATGGAGCGCATCGGCGCCTCGGAAGTCGTGGTCTCGGAGCACGACATCCTCGACGGAATCGCCTGGTCCGTCGCCTGACGGGTGGGTCGCGGGGGGCTTGTGCGGGGCTCGCGCGAGGGTCGCGGGGGGCCTGCCGGGGACCTCTGGGGGCCCTTACGGGGGCCTTAGGTCCCACCCTCCACAGAAAGTTCGTGAAGTTCTTCACAAGGAAAAGGGGCCTGATGGGCCGCGGGAAGGTCTCTTTGGGGGGCTCCCGGGGCTCGCAGGCCTCTTTTTCGTGTGCGTTCGTGCGTTTCGAGGGTGCGGTCCCGCCTCGTCGGTAGGTATCCACCAACCCGGTGGTCTACTCCGCTTATGGGCTTGGAGGCCAGTTCAGGACGGGTGAACAACGACTCCCGTTACACCCTGGTTCCCGTTCGGCGCCATGACCTCCGTCACGTGGGCCGCGCAGTGTAACAGAGGCCTTCCGACACCTTGTGAAGGGGCTCACGAGCGACACCCCTTTGGGTGCTGGATACTCGTTGCATGAGCACCACGGAGCGTCCCAGGATCCTCGTTGTAGGAGGTGGGTACGTAGGCCTGTACGCGGCCAAGCGGATCATGAAGAAGATGCGCTATGGCGAGGCGACCGTCACGGTCGTCGACCCGCGGTCGTACATGACCTACCAGCCCTTCCTCCCCGAAGTGGCCGCAGGCAGCATCTCGCCTCGGCACGTCGTCGTCCCGCTGCGACGCGTGCTGCCCAAGGCAGAGGTTCTCACCGGCCGGGTCACCAGCATCGACCAGGACCGCAAGGTCGCCGTCGTCACGCCGCTCGTCGGCGAGGCGTACGAGCTGCCCTTCGACTACCTGGTGATCGCGCTCGGCGCCGTCTCCCGCACCTTCCCGATCCCCGGCCTCGCCGAACAGGGCATCGGTATGAAGGGCGTCGAAGAGGGCATCGGCCTGCGCAACCACGTCCTCGAGCAGCTCGACAAGGCCGAGTCCACGACGGACGAGAACGTCCGCCGCAAGGCCCTCACCTTCGTCTTCGTCGGCGGCGGCTTCGCCGGTGCCGAGACGATCGGCGAGGTCGAGGACATGGCCCGCGACGCCGCGAAGTACTACACCACCATCAAGCGCGAGGACATGCGCTTCATCCTGGTGGACGCGGCCGACAAGATCCTCCCCGAGGTCGGGCCCAAGCTCGGCACCTGGGGCAAGGAGCACCTTGAGTCGCGCGGCATCGAGATCTACCTCAACACCTCCATGGACTCCTGCGTGGACGGTCACGTGGTGCTGAAGAACGGCCTCGAGGTCGACTCCAACACCATCGTGTGGACCGCAGGCGTCAAGCCGAACCCGGCGCTGGCCCGCTACGGCCTGCCGCTCGGCCCGCGCGGCCACGTCGACACCGCCCCGACCCTCCAGGTCCAGGGCACCGACTACATCTGGGCCGCGGGCGACAACGCCCAGGTCCCGGACATGGCCGCCCGCAAGGCCGGCGTCGAGAACGCCTGGTGCCCGCCGAACGCCCAGCACGCGCTGCGCCAGGCCAAGGTCCTCGGCGACAACGTCATCTCGGGCATGCGGGGCTTCCCGCAGCACGAGTACGCCCACTCCAACAAGGGTGCGGTGGCGGGCCTCGGCCTCCACAAGGGCGTCGCGATGATCGTCATGGGCAAGATGAAGATCAAGCTCAAGGGCCGGCTCGCCTGGTACATGCACCGTGGCTACCACGGCATGGCCATGCCGACCTGGAACCGCAAGATCCGCGTCTTCGCCGACTGGACCCTCGCCATGTTCCTCAAGCGCGAGGTCGTCTCCCTCGGTGCGCTCGAGACCCCGCGCGAGGAGTTCTACGAGGCCGCCAAGCCGGCGCCGGCTCCGGCCGCCGCGGCAGCCCCCGCCGCGAAGGCCAAGGCCTCCTGACCCGGGTCTGACCGGCAACTCTCCAGCACGTCCCCGAAGGGGCTGCCCGCCATCCGTGGTGCGGGCGGCCCCTTCGGCGTTCCCGGCAGCCGCTGGGGCGGACCTTCGGCCGGCCCCTCCGGCTGCCCCTCCGGCGGTCCGCCCGATGGAGGGGTGTCCGATGGAGGGGTGTCCGATTGACGGGCCCCGGAAATGGGTAGGCCGTTCGGTCGGATCGTTCTGGAGGTGCCTACGATGACCGACGCCGCGCCGCGGCTGGCCACTCTTGCCGAGACACTGCTGGGCGCCCCCGTGCCCGTCCGGATTCGCGCCTGGGACGGCAGCGAGGCCGGACCGCCCACCGGCCCCACCCTGGTGCTGGCCAACCGGCGCGCCCTGCGGCGCGTCCTGTGGCGACCGGGTGAACTGGGCCTGGCCCGTGCCTGGGTCGCCGGCGACATCACCGTCGAGGGTGACCTGTTCGAACTGCTGGACCGGGTGGCCGGACTGCTCTGGGAGCGGGATCCCGCCGCCGCACCCGAGGCCCCGCCGGCGGTCCGCCGCTCCGGGCTCGGCAAACTCGCCGCCCTGCGCCCGCACCTGCCCCACCTGCCCGGGCGGGCCGCGGCGGGCGCCGCCGGGACCGCCGCGCTGCTGCGCGACCCGGCCGCCCGGGCCGCCCTGCGCGAACTCGTCGCCCTGGCCCGGCCGTGGCCGGCGCCCGCGCCGCCGCCCGAGGAGGCGCCCCGCCGCGGCGGCCCGCTGCACACCAGGAGCCGCGACCGGCAGGCGATCAGCCACCACTACGACGTCGGCAACGAGTTCTACGAGCACGTCCTCGGCCCCTCGATGGTGTACTCCTGCGCCTACTGGAGCCCCGGCTCCACCCTGGAGGAGGCCCAGCGGGACAAGCTCGACCTGGTCTGCCGGAAGCTGGGCCTCGAGCCCGGCCTGCGGCTCCTCGACGTCGGCTGCGGCTGGGGCTCCATGGCCCTGCACGCGGCCCGGGAGTACGGGGTCCGCGTCACCGGCATCACCCTCTCGCGCGAGCAGGCCGTGTACGCCCGCAAGCGGGCCGCGGAGGAGGGGCTGGCCGACCGGGTCGACATCCGGATCCAGGACTACCGGGACGTCAAGGACGGCCCGTACGACGCCATTTCGTCCATCGGCATGGCCGAGCACGTCGGCGCCGACCGCTACCGCGAATACGCCCGCACCCTGCACGCCCTGCTGGCCCCCGGCGGCCGGCTGCTGAACCACCAGATCGCGCGCCCGCCGGAGCCGGACGAAGAGGCGTACCGCGTCGACGAGTTCATCGACGCCTACGTCTTCCCCGACGGCGAGCTCTCCCCGCTGGGCTCGACGGTGGGCGAGCTGGAGCGGGCCGGGTTCGAGGTCCGCGACGTGGAGGCGCTGCGCGAGCACTACGGGCTGACCCTGCGCGCCTGGGTGGCCCGGCTGGAGGAGCACTGGGAGGCGGCCGTACGGCTGACCTCGCCCGGGCGGGCCCGGGTCTGGCTGCTGTACATGGCGGCCTCGGCGCTCGGCTTCGAGCACGGCCGGCTCGGCGTCAACCAGGTCCTCGCGGTGAAGTCCGCGGCGGCCGGCCGCTCGGGCCTGCCGCTGCGGCTGCGCACCTGGGGCGCGTGACCCCGTACGGCAGACCTCGTACGGCAGGCCTCCGTGCAAACGGGGGAAGGGCCCCGGGGCGCGCCCCGGGGCCCTTCCGTGTCCCTCGCCCTCGCGATGGTTACTCCGTCTTGATGGCGGTCAGCATGTTCAGCCGGGCGGCGCTGCGGGCCGGCCACATGGCGGCCAGGACGCCGACCACGGCGGCCAGCAGGAGGAAGATGCCGATCCGGTCCCACGGGAGGATCAGTTCGTAGTTCGGCATGGCCTTCGCCATCGTGGTGCCGACCGCCCAGGCGAGGAAGACGCCGATGCCGACGCCCAGGGTCGCTCCGAAGAGCGAGATCACGACGGCCTCCAGGCGGATCATGTTCTTGACCCGGCCCCGGTCGAGGCCGATCGCCCGCAGCATGCCGATCTCCTGGGTCCGCTCGAAGACGGACATCGCCAGGGTGTTGACCACACCGAGCACCGAGATGATCAGCGCCATGCCGAGCAGGCCGTACATGACGTTCAGCATGGTGTTGATCATGCCGCCCATCTCGTTGCGCATGTCCTGCTGGGTGGCGACGGTGATGGCCGGGTTCTTGCCCAGGGCGTCGACGACCTTCTGCTGGCCGGCCTTGGACGCCCCGCCGTCGACGTTGACGTACACCTCGCGGACGTACTGTTCCTCGCTGTGCTCACTGAGGATCTTGTTGTCGATGACGTACGGGGAGAGCAGGCCCTCCATGTCCTTGTAGACCGAGCCGACCTTGAGGGTGCCCTCCTGGCCGTCGTCGTACTTCACCTTGAGCGTGGAGCCGACGGTGAGGTTCTGCTTCTTCGCGGTCTTCTCGGCGACCATGATCTCGCCCTTGCCGAGGGAGTCCACCGAGCCGCTGACGGTCTCGATGTTCAGCAGCTGGCCGATGGCGGCCGGGTTGACACCGGAGGCCGACCGGAAGTCCTCGCCGACCTTGAAGAAGCCACTCGTCTGCGGGGAGACGGCCTTGATGCCGGGGGCCTTGGCCAGGGTCTCGGCCACCGACTTGTCGAGGCTGCCCATGTCGTCGGCCATGGAGACCTTGTAGTCCGCCTTGAGCTTTTCGGTGCTCATGCGGTCGACGACCTTGCCCACGGTGATGCCGAGCACCGACAGGGTGGTGACCAGGGTCAGGCCGATCGCCAGGGACGCGGCGGTGACGGCGGTGCGGCGCGGGTTGCGGACGGCATTCTGGGAGGCCAGCTTGCCGGGGATCCCGAACACCTTCTGCAGCAGCGGGCGGACGGCCCCGATGACCGGCTTGGAGAGCAGCGGCAGCAGCACGATCATGCCGATGAGCATGAAGAAGGCGCCCGCGCCGATGGTCATGCGGCCGTCGTCGCCGCCCGTGGACACGCCGAGCATGACCAGGCCGACGCCGAGGACGCTGATGACGGAACCGATGACGTTGCGCAGGACCAGGGACTTCGCGGTGGCCGGCAGGTGGGCGCTGCCCATGGCGGCGACCGGCGCGATCCGGCCGGTGCGCCAGGCCGGCAGCACCGCGGCGATCGTCGTGACCAGGATGCCGATGACCAGGGCAGCGACGACGGTGCCCGGGGCGATCACGAGGTCACCGCCCGGGAGCTTGGCGCCGAAGGAGCCGATCAGGGAGCGCATGCCGACCGCCAGGCCGACACCGCTGATCAGGCCGACGGCGGCCGACACGGCGCCGACGACCAGGGCCTCGGCGAGCACCGAGCGCATGACCTGGCCGCGGTTGGCGCCGACGGCGCGCAGCAGGGCCAGCTCCTTGGTGCGCTGGGTGACCAGCATGGTGAAGGTGTTGTAGATCAGGAAGATGCCGACGAAGAGCGAGATGCCGGCGAAGACGAGCAGCATGGTGCCCATCTGGCCCAGGCCCTTCTCGATCTCCTTGGCCTGCTCCTTGGCGAGCGCCGCACCCGTCTGAGCCTTGGTGCTCTTGCTGTCGACCAGTGGCTTGATGTCGGCCAGCAGCTTGTCGGCGGAGGTGCCGTCCTTGGCGCCGACCGACATCTCCTGGAAGTAGCCGGGCTTGAGGTAGAGCTCCTGGGCGACCTTGGTCTCGAAGAGCACCAGGCTGCCGCCGGCCTGGACGGCACCGTCCTCGGTGGTGAAGACACCGGCGAGGGAGTACTCCTTGACCGGGCCGTTGGTGGCGACGCGGACCTTGTCGCCGACCTTGTACTTGCCCTTGTCCGCGGTTGCCCTGTCGAGCGCGATCTCGTCGGCCTTGGCCGGGCCGGCGCCCTGGGTGAAGGAGTAGCGCGGGTCCTTGCCGTCCTTGACGGGCGTGTAGTTGGCGCCCTGGTTGGACCAGCCCGAGCCGATCAGCTTGCCGTTCTCGTCGCCGACGCCGGCGAAGCCGGCGACGCGCCCCGAGACGGAGCCGACGCCCGGGAGCGCCTTGACCTTGTCGAGGGTCTGCTGGCTGAGGCCGGGCTCGCCCTCCTTCTCGCCTGCCTGGTTGCGGCCCTGGCCGTACGAGGTGACGGAGACGGCCACGCCCTCGTAGCTCTTGGCGGACTGGTTGGAGAGGGACTTCTTGAGGGTGTCGGTGAAGACGAGGGTGCCGGAGACGAAGGCGACGCCGAGGGTGACGGCGAGCACCGTCATCAGCAGCCGGGCCTTGTGCGCAAGGACGTTGCGCAGGGCGGTACGGAACATGGCGGAGGAGTCCAGGATGTCGGGGGTCAGCGGAGGAGGACTGGCGGAGGGGCAGTCCCTCAGCTGGTGCGGCCCTTGGCGTCGAAGGCCTTCATGCGGTCGAGCACCCCGTCGGCGGTGGGGCTGAGCATCTCGTCGACGATGCGGCCGTCGGCGAGGAAGATGACGCGGTCCGCGTAGGAGGCGGCCACCGGGTCATGGGTGACCATGACGACCGTCTGGCCGAGCTCGCGGACGGAGTTGCGCAGGAAGCCGAGGACCTCGGCGCCGGAGCGGGAGTCCAGGTTTCCGGTGGGCTCGTCACCGAAGATGATCTCGGGGCGGGAGGCCAGGGCGCGGGCCACGGCCACGCGCTGCTGCTGGCCGCCGGAGAGCTGGGTGGGGCGGTGGCCGAGCCGGTCGGAGAGGCCGACCATGCCGATCACGTTGTCCAGCCACTGCTTGTCGGGCTTGCGGCCCGCGATGTCCATCGGCAGGGTGATGTTCTCCAGCGCCGTCAGGGTCGGCAGCAGGTTGAACGCCTGGAAGATGAAGCCGATCTTGTCCCGGCGCAGCTGGGTCAGCTGCTTGTCCTTGAGGGTGCCGAGCTCGGTGTCGCCGATGCGGACGGAGCCGGCGGAGAAGGTGTCCAGGCCGGCGACGCAGTGCATCAGGGTGGACTTGCCGGAGCCCGAGGGTCCCATGATCGCGGTGAACTGTCCCTGCCCGAAGTCCACGGAGACGTTGTCGAGGGCGACCACCTGGGTCTCGCCCTGGCCGTACACCTTGGAGAGGCCGGTGGCCCGGGCGGCCACGGCCTGGGTGGTGCGGGGGGCGTAGTTCATGGTGGTCACGGAAGCGACTCCTCGGGCTGCGGACCGGGGTGCGGTCTGCTGATCGGCGGGACTCTTCCATCGTCGCCGCACCGGTCGCGCCGGGGATCAGCCGAGGTGCCCGTTCCCTGGCCCACTGGAGTCTGATCGCGGGGCGGCCCGCCTCCTCCTCTGGTATGACAGCCGGCCGGGCGGTCCTCAGGGGCGGACCGGATGCCCGGCGCTGCTCGGGGGCGGGGCGGGTGCCCGGGGTGGCCCGGGGTGGCCCGGGGTGGCCCGGGGTGGCGGGAAGGGTGGCGGGCAGGGTGGCGCGAGCCATCGAAATCCCGTCATTCCCGTTTCGGGCGTGATCGCCGCCCGTAACGGGCCCACCGTGTGTTCTCGCGCCTGACGACCCCTCAAGCGCCAATAAAATCAGACAACATCGGATAGAGACCCCGCTGGCGACCTGGGCGTTCCGGATAGGCTCGGCGCAGCGTTCAGTGCTTTTGTACGGGAGCCGCTACGCCCTGCCCGGATGGTGGAATGCAGACACGGCGAGCTTAAACCTCGCTGGCCTTAGGCCGTGCCGGTTCAAGTCCGGCTCCGGGCACTCCCGCACCCTCCTGAATATCTCCGGCGCTTCGCCGTGCCTTCTCCTAAGATCCTCCTCGAGCAGTAGGGTGCTTTCTTTGCGAGCGCATTACTCTTGTTGCAAGGCCGCGCACGGTGGCCATGGAGGAGTGAGATGAGGAGCAGCAACCCGGTCTTCTCGCGACGGGGGTTCAGCCGCGACAGCGGGGGCTACGCGGGCTTTGACGCGCAGCACCAGCAGGCCGGGACCAACCCGTACGCGACGAATCCTTACGCCACCGACGTGACCACCGGCATGCCGCAGGCGCCCGCGCGCGCCGACGTCATGACGATGGACGACGTCGTGAGCCGTACGGCCATGACACTCGGTACGGTCATCCTCACGGCGACGATCGCGTGGATCGCCATGCCCGTCGACCCGGCGAACGTCGGGAAGTCGTACGTCATCGCCATCGGCGCCGGCCTCGTCGCGATGGTCCTCGCACTCGTACAGAGCTTCAAGCGCAAGGCCTCCCCGGCGATCATCCTGGGCTACGCGGCCTTCGAGGGCTTCTTCCTCGGCGTCCTCAGCTCGGCCACCAGCACCCTGCTCAGTGCCGGCGTGGTCATCCAGGCCGTGCTCGGCACGATGTGCGTGTTCGCCGCCGTGCTGTTCGCGTACAAGATGGGATGGATCCGCGTCACCCGCCGCTTCTACGGCTTCGTGATGGCGGCCGCCATGGGCTTCATGCTGCTCATTGTCGCGAACCTGCTGTTCTCGGTCTTCGCGGGCGGCGACGGCCTCGGCTTCCGCAGCGGCGGCCTCGGCATCCTGTTCGGCGTCATCGGCGTCGTCCTCGGCGCCTGCTTCCTCGCCCTGGACTTCAAGCAGGTCGAGGACGGCATCGCGTACGGCGCGCCGCGCGACGAGGCCTGGCTCGCGGCCTTCGGCCTGACCGTGACCCTGGTGTGGATCTACATGCAGCTGCTGCGGATCTTCTCGATCCTCTCCGGCGACGACTAGTCGTACCCGTAGTCGTACCGGGTACCTGCGCCCGTCACCGGCAGGGGGAAGGCCCCGCGAGCTCACCGCTCGCGGGGCCTTCCCGCGTCTCGGAGGGGGTACGGGGTCGGGGGCAGGGATCGGGGACGGGAGCGATGTCTCGGGAACGGGGGAACAGGGAACGAGGGATCGAAGGGATCGGGACGGGGAGGGCTCAGCCGAACTTGCGGGCCGCCCTGCGCAGGTCGTACTCGTGGATGATCGCCTTGGCCTGGCCGTACGAGAGCTCGTGCGCGCCGCGCAGCCAGCTGACCTTCTCCTCGAACCGGACGAGGGAGGGGCCGTCGTCCACGGTGCGGAGCCAGTCGGAGAGTTCACGACCGGTGGTCAGGGGGATTCTGTCGATCATGTTCCGGTGGGTCTGCTCGGAGAACTCTACGGACATGGGCGCCTCCGGAGGTATCGCCGTGCTGTGCTGTTCTCTTCACGCCACCGTGCCGGAGAGTTCGCCCGTTGGCAATGGTGCCGCGGCGGCGCGTAAGGTCGGCCGGGTGCTTGATACTTCGCCCCTGACCGCCGCCGTGGAACGTTTCGCCGACCGGCTGCGGGCCATGCCGCAGAGCCGTCTCCAGCAGGGGGCCGCCGCCGAGGCGCTGGAGCTGGCCCGGGAGCTCTCCGTACGGGCCCAGGCGCTGGAGGCGCCGGAGCAGGCCGAGGGGGCGGCTCCGGCGCGGAACATGCCCGACGCGGGGGTCTTCGTGGTCGGGGACCAGGTCGCGGTGGCCGGGCTGGACCTCGCCGAGGCGCTGCGCGCCGCCGCTGCCGAGGAGCCCGCGGAAACCGCGAAGGCCCCGTCCGAGATGCTGGACGAGGCCCTACGGCTGGTGGAGCAGGCGGAAGTCAGAGCGACGCGATGACGCGGTCCGCGAGGATGTAGACGTTGTTGTCAGGGTCCTGGGAGTCACCGCAGGAGAAGGTCAGCGCATAGGCGCCCGAGATGCCCGAGCCGCCCAGCAGGACCGGCGCGGTGCCGGAGCGCAGGGCCTCGGCGAGGCGCTCCGCCGTCTCCCGGTGGCCCGGGGTCATGCACAGCGTGGTGCCGTCGGTGAAGACGTACACGTCGAGCGTGCCCAGCGGGCCCGGCCGGACGTCGGCGAGGGCCGTACGGGCCTCCGCGAGCTCCTCCAGGCGGCTGACCGTGCGCTCGTGGTCGGCGCCGGGGGCCGAGGCCTGGACCGGTACGAAGTCGGGGTGCGAGGGGTGGCGCCGGCGCGCGGCGGCCAGCTCGGCGGAATCCTCGGGGTAGTCTCCGCCGGCCTCCGGCCGGGAGGTGCCTCCGGCCGCCTCGTCGCCGAGCACCGGCTCCAGACCCACCAGGTCCGCCTGGCGGGGCAGGAAGACGGCCGGGCCGTCCTCACCGAGCCCGGGCAGGCCGCCCAGCAGGGAGGTGGGGCTCTCCCCGGCGAAGAGGGGGGAAGCGTCGGCGGCGTCGCGGGCCTCCTGCGCGGCCCAGAAGGCCCGCGCCTCGGCGAGCTCGCGCTCGCGCTCCTCGGCCAGGGCCTCGGCCACGGCGGCTCGTATCTCGGCGGCGGGGGAATGCACGGCACTGCGGGCGTGCGGGACGGCCGCACCGCCGCGGGCGTGGGCCGGCGTGGCCAGCTCACCGCGGAGGGCCGCCACCTGCTTGCGCAGGCCGTGTACAGCGTGCAGCGCAGCAGCGCCCACGGCCGCGGCGGCGGCCGTGGTCAGCAGTAGGGCAAGAGACATGGCGCTCACTGACTAACTCCTGGTTGATTCGATCCCCCGACTTCCTACATCAGAGTGTCCCGACCTGGGAATGGCGTGCAGTGCATTACGTCACGAATTGGACAGGGCTTTGGTCACACCGGGGGCTGGCGAATATGCCCTGACCTGGGGAAATGGCAAACCCCCAGGACAAAGGTCACATCCTGGGGGAGATTCGGTCACAGGTCGGCCGCGACGGGATTAGATTCGGCGTCAGTACGCCGCAAGGGATCAAGCAGATCCCTTGCGGCGCCTGGACGGTACCTGGCTCAGGCGCTCGCCTCTTGTGGTCGCGCTGATCTTCGCCACCGCTGCGGGCAGGTGCCGCTGCTCGTTCCTCGCAGCGACCCCTACCCTCCGCTCCGGCTCAGCTCAGGCGCTCGATGACCATGGCCATGCCCTGGCCGCCGCCCACGCACATGGTCTCGAGGCCGAACTGCTTGTCGTGGAACTGCAGGCTGTTGATCAGAGTGCCGGTGATGCGGGCACCGGTCATCCCGAACGGGTGGCCGACGGCGATGGCCCCACCGTTGACGTTCAGCTTCTCCAGCGGGATCTCCAGGTCCCGGTAGGAGGGGATGACCTGGGCCGCGAAGGCCTCGTTGATCTCGAACAGGTCGATGTCGCCGACGGTCAGGCCGGCGCGCTTCAGGGCCTGCTTCGACGCCTCGACCGGGCCGAGGCCCATGATCTCGGGGGACAGGCCGGTGACGCCGGTGGAGACGATCCGGGCGAGCGGGGTCAGGCCCAGCTCGCGTGCCTTGGTGTCGCTCATGATGACCAGCGCGGCGGCGCCGTCGTTGAGCGGGCAGCAGTTGGCGGCCGTGACCAGCCCGTCGGGGCGGAAGACGGGCTTGAGGCCCGAGACGCCCTCCAGGGTGACGCCGGCGCGCGGGCCGTCGTCAGTGCTGACCACGGTGCCGTCGGGGGTGGTGACCGGGGTGATCTCGCGGGCCCAGAAGCCGTTCTTGATGGCTTCCTCGGCCAGGTTCTGGGAGCGGACGCCGAACTCGTCCATGTCCTGGCGGGTCACGCCCTTGAGCCGGGCCAGGTTCTCCGCGGTCTGCCCCATGGAGATGTAGGCGTCCGGGATCAGGCCGTCCTCGCGGGGGTCGCGCCAGGAGGAGCCCTCGCTCTGCGCGACGGCGCCCGTACGGGCCTCCGCGTCGGCGAAGAGCGGGTTGTGCGTGTCCGGCAGGCCGTCCGAGGAGCCCTTCGCGAACCGGGAGACCGTCTCGACGCCCGCGGAGATGAAGACGTCGCCCTCGCCGGCCTTGATGGCGTGCAGCGCCATGCGGGAGGTCTGGAGCGAGGAGGAGCAGTAGCGGGTGATCGTGGTGCCGGGCAGGTAGTCCATGCCCATCTGCACGGCCACGATGCGGGCCAGGTTGTGGCCCTGCTCGCCGCCGGGGAGGCCGCAGCCAAGCATCAGGTCGTCGATCTGGCGCGGGTCCAGCTCGGGGATCTTGGCGAGGGCGGCCTGGATGATCGTGGCGGTCAGGTCGTCCGGGCGGACGTCCTTGAGGGATCCCTTGCCGGCGCGCCCGATGGGAGAGCGGGCGGTGGAAACGATGACGGCTTCGGGCATCGGGACTCCAAGGGGTGCGTCGTTGCGGGACCGCATGCGAAGTTACCGCCCCGTACGGTCGAGGTCACCGGCTTCGGCATGTGATGCCGGTCGCTCCGCAGGTGCAACGCCCCCGCCCAGCGCCCTGTTCCGCCCCCTTACGTGCCTGCCACCTGGGGGCCCGGGACGGGGTCCGGGTTGGTTGGGGGTGCGGACACGTCCTCGGCCGGGACCCGGCGGCGGCGACGGTGCTTGAGGAGGGCCCACGGCCCGCGGGCGGCCGTGACCTCGGTGCCCGCCTGCCCGGCAGCGGCAGACGCGGCCTTGGCCACCGGCAGCATGTCCTCGTTCCGCGCCAGCTCCAGGCGGTCCGACTCCGGCCACAGTGAGAGCGCCGCGCACAGCGTGGGGAGGACGGCCATGGCGGCGGTCGCGTACCCCTCCGCCGACGGGTGGTACGAGTCCGGGCCGAACATCTCGCGGGGGTTCGCCGCGAATTCCGGGCCCAGCAGGTCTCCCATCGAGACCGTACGGGCCCCCAGGGCGACGACCCCTATGGTCTGCGCGGCAGCCAGCTGGCGCGAGACCCGGCGGGCCAGCCACCGCAGCGGCTGGTACACCGGCTCGATGGTGCCCAGGTCGGGGCAGGTTCCGACCACCACTTCGGAGCCCGCGAGCCGCAGTCGGCGTACGGCCGAGGTGAGGTGGCGCACCGACTGCGTCGGCGGCATGCGCCGCGTCACGTCGTTCGCGCCGATCATGATCACGCACACGTCCGGCGGCGGCAGCTCGCCGTCCAGGAGCAGGCCCGCCTGGCGGTCGAGGTCGTCGGACATGGCCCCGGAGACGGCCACGTTGCGCAGCTCCACCGGGCGCTCGGCCACCGCCGCCAGCCCCGAGGCCATCAGCGCGGCCGGGGTCTGTCTGGCCCGGCGCACACCGAGCCCGGCGGCCGTGGAGTCGCCCAGCATGGCGAGCCGCAGCGGGACGGTGCCCGGTTCCAGCCCGGGGCCGGCCTCCGGTCTGGCGAACTCGCTTCCGTACAGCCCGTCCGCCCGCGGCGGTTCGCCCAGCCCGGTGCCCACCGTCCGCTTGGCGAACTGGACCTCCGCCAGCACCAGCCCCACGGCGGCGGCTCCGACCAGCCCGAGCCCGCCGCCGCCGTACGCCGCGCCCGCCGCGATCCGGCGGGCCGTCCTCGCCCTGGACACCTCTTGAACCACCTCGCTTTGCTGCCTGGCCTCGATGACCTACCTGCCCCGTACTGCCGGTCGGCCAATCCCTTTCCGCATACTCTGGCCGGACCTCCCGGAGAACCCGTGGAGTCCCCTCCCTGGAGAACATGGTGCAATTCCACGACTCGATGATCAGCCTCGTCGGCAACACCCCGCTGGTGAAGCTCAACCGTGTGACCGAAGGCCTGCAGGCCACCGTCCTTGCCAAGGTCGAGTACTTCAATCCCGGCGGATCCGTGAAGGACCGGATCGCCGTCCGGATGATCGAGGCCGCCGAGCAGAGCGGTGCCCTCAAGCCCGGAGGCACCATCGTGGAGCCGACGAGCGGCAACACGGGCGTAGGACTCGCCATCGTGGCCCAGCAGAAGGGCTACAAGTGCATCTTCGTCTGCCCTGACAAGGTGTCCATGGACAAGATCAACGTGATGCGCGCGTACGGCGCCGAGGTTGTGGTCTGCCCGACCGCCGTCGACCCTGAGCACCCGGACTCGTACTACAACGTGTCCGACCGCCTCGCGCGCGAGCCCGGCGCCTGGAAGCCCGACCAGTACAGCAACCCGAACAACCCCCGTTCGCACTACGAGACCACCGGTCCCGAGCTGTGGGAGCAGACGGACGGGAAGATCACCCACTTCGTCGCGGGCGTCGGCACGGGCGGCACGATCTCGGGTACGGGCAACTACCTCAAGGAGGTGTCCGGCGGCAAGGTCAAGGTCATCGGCGCCGACCCCGAGGGCTCGGTCTACTCCGGCGGCTCGGGCCGCCCGTACCTGGTCGAGGGCGTCGGCGAGGACTTCTGGCCGACCGCCTACGACCCGAACGTGACGGACGAGATCATCGCGGTGTCCGACAAGGACTCCTTCCAGATGACCCGCCGCCTCGCCAAGGAGGAGGGCCTGCTCGTCGGCGGCTCCTGCGGAATGGCGGTCGTCGCGGCGCTGAAGGCCGCCGAGGGGCTCGGCCCGGACGACGTGGTCGTCGTCCTGCTGCCGGACAGCGGCCGCGGCTACCTCAGCAAGATCTTCAGCGACGAGTGGATGGCCGGTCACGGCTTCCTCGAGGAGGCGGGCCCCGCGGCGCGCATCGGCGACGTGCTGGCGGACAAGGAGGGCGCCATGCCGTCCCTGGTCCACATGCACCCCGAGGAGACCGTGGGCGAGGCCATCGAGGTGCTGCGCGAGTACGGCGTCTCGCAGATGCCGATCGTCAAGCCCGGCGCCGGCCACCCGGACGTGATGGCCGCCGAGGTCATCGGCTCGGTCGTGGAGAAGGAGCTGCTGGCGGCGCTGTTCGCGAAGCAGGCCTCGCTGTCCGACCCGCTGGAGAAGCACATGAGCAGGCCGCTGCCGCAGGTCGGCTCGGGCGAGCCGGTGTCGGAGCTGATGTCCGTACTGGGCGAGGCGGACGCGGCGATCGTGCTGGTCGAGGGCAAGCCGACCGGTGTGGTCAGCCGCCAGGACCTGCTGGCGTTCCTCGCGAAGGGCGCGAAGTAGCCGCTCGCGGTGGCTGGATGACGCCGTGTCGGCATGTCGTGCAAAAGGTACGGGCCCGTCATGTGACGGCAGCACCGGCTTAACACGGCTCCGGCACAGTGGTGGTTGTCGGCAGGAGCGCAAACGCCCCGGCCGGCACCACCGAACGGCGTTGGCGTGATTCCGGAGCGGCTCCCGGACCGCGTGGACGCCATGGACGCGGCCGGCCCTGACCCGGCCCGTGTCCTTCGCGGGGACCGCCGTCGTCCCGCCCCTCGCGCTCGCGAGGGTGCGGCGGTCCCCGCGCACACCTCTTTTCGGGCTCGGCTCGCCCGTGCAGCGGTCAGGAGCGGTGGCGGAGGCGTTTCGTCGCGTGGATGAAGTTCACGCCGACGACGCCCGCCCAGGCGACCAGCAGGCCCTTGAACCCCGCCTGCGTGGCGCCGATGGCCGACAGCGGGATCGCCAGGACCAGCGTGATGATCGCGAAGCCGAAGCGTTCGCCGAAGTTGCCGTCCAGCGGTGACAGCGCGCCGCTGCCCTGGCCCCCGCGGACGGCGGCCAGGCGCTCCTCGGCCAGCCGGCGGCGGACCTGGGTGTCGACCTTCTCCACGAAGGAGTCCACGAGCGCGGCCTCGTAGTCCGGCCCCAGCTCGCGCCGGGCGTCCAACGTCGCGTCGAGTTCCTTCTTCAGCTCCTGGGACTCCATGCGCCCAGCGTAGGAACGGGCGCCGGCCCCGGCACTGGGGGTAGCCCCCGTATCCCGGGGCCGTCCTCGCCCCGGCTGTCTCGCGGAGCGGTCCGCGGCTTGCCGTGCTGCATAACCGCATGCAGAGTGCTCGGTGACTGAATATTCATGGGGACGGAGGGGTCGGGATGAGCGACAGCCCGGCAGCGCGGCTGCAGAAGCTGTTCGAGGGGCACCGGCTGACGCCCACCCAGCGGCGAATCGCCCACTGCATGGTCCGGGGTGCGGCGGACGTGCCGTTCCTGTCGAGCGTGGAGCTCGCCGAGCTGGCCGGGGTGAGCCAGCCCTCGGTGACCCGCTTCGCAGTGGCGCTCGGCTTCGACGGGTATCCGGCGCTGCGCCGGCACCTGCGCGAGGTGGCTCCCGCCGAGCGCGCCGAGGCCGCGCAGGAGGACGCGTACAACGAGTACCAGCAGGCCGTCCAGGGTGAGATCGAGAACCTGCGGCAGCTGTCGGCGATGCTCGCCGACCCCTCACCGGTCGAGGAGGCGGGCCGGGTGCTCGCCGCGTCCAGGCCGCTGCCCGTGCTCGGGCTGAGGGCGGCGTCCTCGCAGGCGCGCGGGTTCGCGTACTTCGCCGCCAAGGTGCACCCGGACGTACGGCTCCTCGACGAGGGCGGCTCGATGCTCGCCGACCGGATCGACGCGGCGGCCGGGGCCGGGGCCTCGGCGCTGCTGTGCTTCGCGCTGCCGCGGCATCCGCGGGAGGTGGCGGAGGCCCTGGACCACGCGCGGGCGGCCGGGCTGAAGGTCGTGACGGTCGCGGACTCGGCGTTCGCCCCGGTGGCCCGCTCCTCGGACCTGCTGATCCCGGCGCCCGTCGGGACGGGACTGGCCTTCGACACGGCGTGCGCGCCGATGCTGCTGGGCCGGGTCCTGCTGGAGGCGATGGCCGACGCCCTCCCGGACGCCCAGGCCCGCCTGGAGGCCTTCGACGCGCGGGCGGCGGCGCGGGGGCTGTTCGTGGAGTAGGGGCTTTGCCGGGGCGGGGCCTTCACCCCCTTCTCACCCCCACCCCACGGCGGCGGTTGCCCACCCGCCGCCCCCCGGAGGTGACGCGGGGCCGCGGCGTGCCGCGGGGCGGGAGCCGAAGAGGGGTTCCGTCAGCCCGGATCCCCCGGGAGCGCCGGTGGCTTCGAGGATCGGCGGCCAACTCGTCAGGATCAGGGAGGGATTGGGGGTTTCCCGCCAGTCCCATAGTCCTTCCGGTGCGGGCCGGTCCCTCAAGGGCGCTCCTTCGTCGCGTCGCTACGCGATGGCCTGCGGCCACCCTTGACCGACCGTCCCACCCCGGAAAGACAAGGACTGCCGGGAAGCCCCCAAAGGAACGGTCACCTGGGACAGATCGACATCCGGGTCCATCAGGGATGCAGGGACCTGGTCCCGGCTGTCCGGATCCCCACGCGGGGCCCATAAGCAGGCCCCTTCCGGGTCGGGGCCCGGCCAACCCGCACCAAACGGCGACCAGAAGCCCCTCAGCGGCCGGGAGGCGCGTCAGATCGCTACGCGCTTCCCCATCTCAGCGTCTGCGGCCCGTCTTGGGCTGGACATAAGCCGTGAACCAACGGAACCACAGGTTTTCACACGGCCCTGACCTGCGGCCATGGTTCCCCGAATCCGTAAAGAGGAAGCCCCGCCGCCCTTCTGGGAAGCAACGCCCAAGACGGCCGCCGGACGCCGAGATTTGAGGAGCGCGTAGCGATCTGACGCGTCTGGCCGCGCCCGGTGCCTTTCTCGTCGCTGTCTGGTGCGGGTAGACCGGCCCTTGACTCGGAAAGGCCTGCCTATGGGCCCCGTGTGGGGGTCCGGCTACCCGGAGTCGGGCCCTTGCATCGCTGATGGGCCCGTGTGTCCACCTGTCCCAGGTGACCGCCTTTTTGGGGGCTTCCCGGCAGTCCTTGTCTTTCCGGGGTGGGACGGTCGGTCAAGGGTGGCCGCAGGCCATCGCGTAGCGACGCGACGAAGGAGCGCCCTTGAGGGACCGGCCCGCACCGGAAGGACTATGGGACTGGCGGGAAACCCCCAACCCCTCTCTGATCCTGATGAGTTGGCCGCCGACCCCCGAAGGCGCCGACCCGCATTCCCCGCGCCGGCCCACCGGCTACCGCCCCCGGAGCCCGGTCAGTGAAGCGCCTGGCTGCCGGCTGCCGGCGTCGCCCGTGCCGCAGGGGCGGCGGCCGCACCGCACCGCCCCGCATCCCCGATGCCGATCAGCGGTTTCCGTCACCCCGGTCACACCAGCCCGTCCCGCAAACCGCCCCCCGCCTCCGCCACGATCTCTGCCGCCGACTGGGCCGGGCGGGCCGGGGTGAAGTGGACCGTGCCCCCGGGGGTCGTCGTGAAGCCGTGGACCGGCGGGCGCGGGAGGCTGTTGTAGCCGTAGTGGGCCGTGAAGAAGTACGCACCCGTGTCCGGGATCGCGATCAGGTCCCCCGGAGCCAGTTCCGGCAGTTCCCGGGCCGTGGCCAGCAGGTCGCCCGCGAAGCACGCCGGGCCCGCGATGTCCTGGGCGACGGGCGGGCCCGTCTTCGGGGTGCCCTTCGCGTCGTACGGCAGGATCCGCAGCGGCCACGCAGCCGGTGCGTAGACCGTACGGGTCGCCAGCTGGACCCCGGCGTGCGTGAGCGCGATCGGGCGGCCCCCGGTGGTCTTCGTGTACTCGACCCGGGAGAGCACCAGCCCGTGCTTGGCCAGCAGGGACCTGCCGAACTCCGTCACCAGGCCGTAGCGGCCGGAGAAGAGGGCCGGGGCGGCCTCGCGGAGGGCCGCCACGTACTGCGCGTACGTCGGGGTCTCGGCGTCCGATGCGAAGTTCACCGGCAGGCCCCCGCCGATGTCGAGGGTGTCGACCTGGCGGCGGCCGGCCGCCGCGTTGATCTCCTCCGCCAGGGTGTGGAGGGCGCGGACCCCTTCCGCGATCAGGGGGAGGGGCACGCCCTGGGAGCCCGAGTGGGTGTGCAGCCGGGTCAGCCACGGCCGGTCCAGGAAGGCCCGTACGAGCCACTCGCGCGCCCCGGGATCCCGCAGCGCGATCCCGAACTTCGAGGTCGCGGTGGCCGTGGAGAGGGCGTCGATCGCGCCCGCGCCCGTCTGCGGGTTGATCCGGATCCCCAGAGGGGCCGCCGTGGGAGCTTCGGCGACCAGCGCGTCCAGGCGTTCCAGTTCCTGCCGGTTGTCGGCGTTGACGGCGATCCCGAGCGCCAGCGCCTCGCGCAGCTCGGCCACGGTCTTGGCGGGGGAGTCCAGCACGGTCCGCCCCGGCTCCACCCCGGCCGCCCGGGCCAGCGCCAGCTCGCCGGGGCTCGCGACCTCGCAGCCGAGGCCGCAGTCCGCGAGCAGCCGCAGCACCGGCACGAGCGGGCACGCCTTCACCGCGAAGGCGTGCAGGACAGGGGTGCCGGGCGCCAGCGCGGCCGCGAAGGCGCTGGTCAGGGCGGCGGCGGAGGATCGGATCCCGGTCACGTCCAGCAGGCAGACCAGGGGCTCCGCGGCGTCCGCCCCGCCCACCAGACCCTGCTCGACCGCGGCCCGTACGGCCAGGTCCCGGCGCGCCGCGGCGTCCGCCGCGCCCGCCGCCGTGTGCGTCTCGACAGCCATGTCCGTCAGCCAATCATCCGGCGGGTCGGCCCGCAGCTGTTGACTGAATCTATTCAGGAAGTCAGGATGTGAATAGATTGACCAACATCGGAGGAGGCACCGCCATGTCAGGACCCCGCCCCGTACGTGCTGCGCGAGGCACCGAGCTCAGCACCCTGGGATGGCAGCAGGAAGCCGCCCTCCGGATGCTGCAGAACAACCTCGACCCCGAGGTCGCCGAGCACCCCGACAAGCTCGTCGTCTACGGCGGCACCGGCAAGGCGGCGCGCGACTGGCGCTCGTACGACGCGATGGTCCGCACCCTGCGGACCCTCAAGCAGGACGAGACGATGCTCGTGCAGTCCGGCCGCCCGGTCGGCGTGATGCAGACCCACGAGTGGGCGCCGCGCGTCCTGCTCGCCAACTCCAACCTGGTCGGCGACTGGGCCAACTGGGAGGAGTTCCGCCGCTTGGAGCAGCTGGGCCTGACCATGTACGGCCAGATGACGGCCGGCTCGTGGATCTACATCGGCACCCAGGGCATCCTGCAGGGCACGTACGAGACCTTCGCGGCCGTCGCCGCCAAGAAGTTCAACGGCACCCTGGCCGGCACCATCACCCTCACCGCCGGCCTCGGCGGCATGGGCGGCGCCCAGCCGCTGGCCGTGACGATGAACGACGGCGTCGCGATCTGCATCGACGTCGACCCGCGCGCCATCGAGCGCCGCATCGAGCACCGCTACCTGGACGTGAAGGCCGACAACCTGCGGCACGCGCTGCAGCTCGCGGTCGAGGCGCGCGACGCCCGCAAGCCCCTCTCCATCGGCCTGCTCGGCAACGCCGCCGAGCTCCTCCCGCAGATGCTCGCCGAGGGCGCCCCGATCGACATCGTGACGGACCAGACCTCCGCGCACGACCCGCTCGCGTACCTCCCCGTAGGCGTCGACTTCGACGACATGGCGGCGTACGCGGCCAAGGACCCGGCCGGCTTCACCACGCGGGCCCGCGAGTCGATGGCCAAGCACGTCGAGGCCATGGTCGGCTTCATGGACGCCGGCTCCGAGGTCTTCGACTACGGCAACTCCATCCGCGGCGAGGCCCAGCTGGCCGGCTACGACCGCGCGTTCGCCTTCCCCGGCTTCGTCCCGGCGTACATCCGCCCGCTGTTCTGCGAGGGCAAGGGCCCGTTCCGCTGGGCGGCCCTGTCCGGCGAGGCCTCGGACATCCACAAGACCGACAAGGCGATGCTGGAGCTCTTCCCGGAGAACGAGTCGCTGCACCGCTGGATCAAGATGGCCGGCGAGCGCGTCCACTTCCAGGGCCTGCCGGCGCGCATCTGCTGGCTCGGCTACGGCGAGCGCGACAAGGCCGGCGAGCGCTTCAACGAGATGGTGGCCGACGGCACCCTCGCCGCCCCGCTGGCCATCGGCCGCGACCACCTCGACTGCGGTTCGGTGGCCTCCCCGTACCGCGAGACCGAGGCCATGCTCGACGGCTCCGACGCGATCGCCGACTGGCCGCTGCTCAACGCCATGGTCAACGTCGCCTCCGGCGCCTCCTGGGTCTCGATCCACCACGGCGGCGGCGTCGGCATGGGCCGCTCGATCCACGCCGGCCAGGTCACCGTCGCCGACGGCACGAAGCTCGCGGGCGAGAAGATCCGCCGCGTCCTCACCAACGACCCCGGCATGGGCGTCATCCGCCACGTCGACGCGGGCTACGACATCGCCGAGTCGGTGGCCGACGAGCGCGGCGTCCGCGTCCCCATGCGCGAGGGCGACGACGCGTGAGCGACAACCCCGCAGGGGCGGCCTCGTTCCACAGCATGTGGAACGAGCTCGCCCCCATCGGCCGGCACGCCGACTCCGGCGGGTACCGCCGCTACGCGTGGACCGGTGCCGACGCCGACTGCCGGACCTGGTTCCAGGCCCAGGCGGAGGCCCGCGGCCTCACTTACGAGACCGACCGCAACGGCAACCAGTGGGCCTGGCTCGGCGACCCCCTCGCCGGTGACGCCGTCGTCACCGGCTCCCACCTGGACTCCGTGCCCGACGGCGGCGCCTTCGACGGCCCCCTCGGCGTGGTGTCCTCCTTCGCGGCCCTGGACGAACTCCGCAGGAGGGGCGTGGAGTTCGCCAGGCCCCTCGCCATCACCAACTTCGGCGACGAGGAAGGGGCCCGCTTCGGCCTCGCCTGCGTCGGCTCCCGGCTCGCCGCCGGGCAGCTGACCAAGGAGAAGGCGTACGAGCTCCGCGACGCCGACGGGATCAGCCTGCCCCGGGCCATGGAGGCCGCCGGGTACGACCCCGACACCATCGGGGCCGACCCGGAGCGCCTCGCCCGCATCGGCGCGTTCGTCGAGCTCCACGTGGAGCAGGGCCGGGCCCTGGACCTGTCCGGCGACGCCGTCGGCATCGCGTCCGCGATCTGGCCGCACGGCCGCTGGCGGTTCGACTTCCACGGCGAGGCCAACCACGCCGGCACCACCCGCCTCGTGGACCGGCGCGACCCGATGCTCACGTACGCGGCGACCGTCCTGGCCGCCCGTACCGAGGCCTCCCTCGCCGGCGCCGTCGCGACCTTCGGCAAGATCGCCGTCGAGCCGAACGGGGTCAACGCCATCCCGTCGCTCGTCCGTGGCTGGCTCGACTCCCGCGCCGCCGACCAGGCCACCCTCGACGCGGTGGTCACCGCCGTCGAGAAGGCCGCCCGCGAGCGCGCCGACCAGGACGGCATCGACCTGGCCATCGTCCGGGAGTCCTTCACCCCGGTCGTCGAGTTCGAGCACGCCCTGCGCGACGAGATGAACCGGATCCTCGGCGGCTCCGTCCCCGTCCTCGGCACCGGGGCGGGACACGACGCCGGAATCCTCTCCGCCGCCGTCCCGACCGCGATGCTGTTCGTACGGAACCCGACCGGCGTCTCCCACTCGCCGAAGGAGTTCGCCCCCGAGGACGACTGCGTGGCCGGCGTCCTCGCCCTCGCCGACGTACTGGAAGGTCTCGCGTGCCGCTGAAGACGTACTGGTTGGAACACGCCTGGCTCGGCACCCACGTCGAGCCGGGCGTGGCCCTCGAGGTCGGCGCCGACGGGCGGATCGCCGCCCTGCGCGGCGGGGTCGAGACCCCGCCGCCGGGCGCCGAGGTGCTGCGCGGCCTGACCGTCCCCGGGCTGGCCAACGCGCACAGTCATGCCTTCCACCGGGCGCTGCGCTCCCTGGTGCAGGTGGGCTCCGGGACCTTCTGGACCTGGCGCGAGTTCATGTACCAGGTCGCCCAGAACCTCACCCCCGACACGTACTTCGCGCTCGCGCGGGCGGTGTACGCGGAGATGGCGCTGGCCGGCATCACCAACGTCGGCGAGTTCCACTACGTCCACCACGCGCCCGGCGGCGTCCCGTACGCGGACCCGAACGCCATGGGCGAGGCACTGATCGAGGCGGCCGCCGAGGCGGGCATCCGGATCACGCTGCTCGACACGGCGTACCTGTCGTCCGGCTTCGGCGAGGCGCCGAACCCGCACCAGCTGCGGTTCTCCGACGGGACGGCAGACGCCTGGGCCGAGCGGGTCTCGGCGCTCAAGCCCCGCGAGCACGCCCTGATCGGGGCGGCGATCCACTCCGTGCGCGCCGTACCGGCCGGGCAGCTCGCCACCGTCGCCCGCTGGGCCGAGGAGCGGCAGGCCCCGCTGCACGTCCACCTCTCCGAGCAGACCGCCGAGAACGAGGCCTGCCAGGCCGCGCACGGGCGTACCCCGACCCAGCTCCTGGCCGACCACGGGGTGCTCGGCCCGCGGACCACCGGCGTCCACAACACGCACCTGACGGACGGGGACATCGCGCTGCTGGGCGGCAGCACGACCGGTACGTGCATGTGCCCCACGACGGAGCGGGACCTCGCCGACGGCATCGGCCCGGCCCGGCGGCTCCAGCACGCGGGCAGCCCGCTCTCGCTGGGCAGCGACAGCCATGCGGTGATCGACCTGCTGGAGGAGGCGCGGGCGATGGAGCTCAACGAGCGCCTGCGCAGCCGGACCCGGGGCCACTGGACGGCGAACGCGCTGCTGACGGCGGCCACCGCCGATGGCCATGCGGCCCTTGGTCTGGCCGACGCGGGGCGCCTGGAGGCGGGTGCGCTCGCGGACTTCACCACGATCGCCCTGGACTCCGTCCGTACGGCGGGGCCGCTGCCGAGGCTCGGCGCGGAGACGGCCGTCTTCGCGGCCACGGCCGCCGATGTCCGGCACACGGTGGTGGGCGGCCGCCACATCGTCCGCGACGGGTCGCACATCCTGGTCCCGGATGTCCCGTCGGCCCTGTCCGAGTCCATCGCCGCCCTCCGCGGCTGACGTTGCCGTCCCCCACCCCGCCCCTTCCCGAAACCGGGCTCGGAGAAAGGGCGGGGCGGGGAGAGAAACCTCGAGAGGAACCATGACCACCACCCTCGTCACCAACATCGGCAGCCTCGTCACCAACGACCCCGCCCTCGGCGACGGCAGCCCCCTCGGCCTGGTCCAGGACGCGGCGGTCGTCATCGACGGCGAGACCATCGCCTGGGTCGGCCCCGCCGGCAGCGCGCCTGCCGCCGACTCCGCGTTCGACGCGCAGGGCCGGGCCCTCATCCCCGGGTTCGTCGACTCCCACTCGCACCTCGTCTTCGCCGGTGACCGCACCGCCGAGTTCAACGCCCGGATGTCCGGGCGCAGCTACTCCGCCGGCGGCATCCGCACCACCGTCGCCGCCACCCGCGCCGCCACCGACGCCGAGCTGGAGGCCAACCTGCTGCGCCACCTCGACGAGGCGCGCCGCCAGGGCACCACCACGTTCGAGACCAAGTCCGGCTACGGCCTCACGGTCGAGGACGAGGCCCGCGCCCTGCGCATCGCCGCCGCGCACACCGAGGAGGTCACCTACCTCGGCGCGCACATCGTGTCCCCCGACTACGCCGAGGACCCGGCCGGCTACGTCGACCTCGTCACCGGCGAGATGCTGGCGGCCTGCGCCCCGTACGCCCGCTGGGTGGACGTGTTCTGCGAGAAGGGCGCCTTCGACGGCGACCAGGCCCGCGCGATCCTCACCGCCGGCGCCGCCGCCGGGCTGATCCCACGCGTCCACGCCAACCAGCTGTCCTACGGCCCCGGCGTGCAGCTCGCCGTCGAGCTGGAGGCGGCCTCCGCCGACCACTGCACCCACCTCACCGACGCCGACGTCGACGCGCTCGTACAGGCTGCGGACACCACCGTTGCGACGCTGCTGCCCGGCGCCGAGTTCTCCACCCGCGCCCAGTGGCCCGACGCCCGCCGCCTCATCGACGCGGGCGCCACCGTCGCGCTGTCCACCGACTGCAACCCGGGTTCCTCGTACACGAGTTCCATGCCGTTCTGCATCGCGCTCGCGGTCCGGGACATGCGGATGACCCCGGACGAGGCGCTGTGGGCGGCCACCGCCGGCGGTGCGCGGGCGCTGCGCCGCACCGACATCGGCCGGATCGCCCCCGGAGCCCGCGCCGACCTGGCCCTCCTGGAGGCTCCGAGCCACGTCCACCTGGCGTACCGCCCCGGTGTCCCGCTCGTCTCCGCCGTCTGGCAGCGAGGCGTCCGAGCCGCCTGAACGACGTCTGAACGACCGCCGGTACGCCCGGACATGGCCTGAATCCAGGCGGCCGAAAGGCCGTGGATCCAGGCCTGTCCTGTGTCTTCCCTCCGTAAGGTCCCCGGCGTACCTTGAGCCACCAATCTGATGTGTCGTCAGTAACTTATGGCCCGAGGGGAAGACGAAGGTGTCCGACCGGAAACGCTCCACCGCGCTTGCGCTGGCCTCCGCGCTGGCCGGAACGGCGGTCCTGCTGGCCGCCCCCGCAGCCCACGCCGACGTCGTCGATGTCGCGTACGACTGCAAGACCCCCATCGGGGACAAATCGGCGGTGTCGCCCATCGACATCAAGGCCGTCAAGGAGGGCGACGGCTACAAGCTGACGATGTCCTTCCAGAAGGGCGTCTCGTCCAGCCCCGTCGAACTCGGCAAGGGCGCGATGAGCCCCAGCGCCGTCATCATGGCCGACGGGGCGGAGAAGGCGTCCGTGCCGGTGTCGGGACCGCCCAACCCCGAGGCCGTGCCCGCCAACACCCCCATCAAGATCACCGACCTCTCGGGCACCTACACCCCCAAGAAGAGCGGCAAGGTCACCTTCACCGCGGGCGTGCTCACCATCAAGGCGCTGGGGACCACCACCACATGCACCCCCGGCAACAGCCCCAAGCCCTCCCTGGAGCTGGAGGTGACGGCGGGTCCGCAGTCCGGCGGCACCCCGGAAGACACCCTCCCGCAGACGGGACCCATCGACTCCGCCCTCGCCCTCGGCACCCTCGGCGGCACCGTGCTGCTCACCGGCGCCGCCGGCGTGCTCTGGCTGACCCGGCGCGGCCAGCGGGCCCGGTCCTGAACGGAGCACCCCCGGCCATGCCCGTGCTCCACACCATCGGTTCCGTCCGGCGCCTGTGCTTCGCACTGCTCGCCGCGGCCCTGCTGCTCGGGGCCCCGGGCGCCGCCGCCGCGGACGAGCCCGGCTGGACCGCCGAGCCCGCCGCGGGCAGCGCCGCAGCGGCCCGGCCGTCCTTCTACCTCGCGGGCCCCGCCGGCACCGTCCTCGAGGACCGGCTGGCCCTGACCAACACCTCCGACCGGGAGCACACCGTCACCTTGCGCGGGGCCGACGCCTACAACACGGCCGGCGGCGCCTTCGCCGTGCGCCCCGTGCTCGAATCGGCCGGCGCCGGGTCCTGGATCAGCTTCGGGGCCGCCGCCACCGTGAAGATCCCGCCCCGCACCCGCGCGGTGGTCCCCTTCACCGTCACCCTGCCGCCCGCCGCCCTCCCCGGCGACCACCCGGCCGCCGTGGTCGCCACCGGGGACGGTCGCGAGGTGGGCGTACGGGTCGACCTGCGCGTCGGCGGCCCGACGCTGGCCGCCCTCACGGTCGAGGACGTCTCCGTACGCGGCAAGGGCGCCCGCGCGGTGGTCGCGTACACCCTGGTCAACCGCGGCAACGTGGCCCTCGCCCCCGAACTGGCCCTTCGCGCCGAGGGCCTGTTCGGCGCGGTCCCGGGCCGGACCGCCCGCGCCCTGCCGGTGGAGCTGCTCCCCGGGCAGCGGGTGTCGCTGACCGAGCCCTGGCCAGGAGCCCCGGTCCTCGACGACGTCGACCTCACCCTCACGGTCACCGCCCCCGGCGCCGCCCCGGCCACCGCCACCGCCTCGGCGCGGTTCGTGCCCTGGGGGATCGCGGCCCGGACCGGCGCCGGGCTGCTCGGCCTCGGCGGGGTCACCGCGGCCGCGCTGCTCCTCGTACGGAACCGGCGCAGCCGCAGGAAGCCGGCGGCGTACGAGGAACCCGTACCCGCGGGGAACCGGGCACCGGAACACGAGCTGACGGGAGCATCCAGGTGAGCGCCAAGGTCGGCGGAACGGTCGGCGGCAGGGTCGGGACCCTCCTCGCGGCGGGGCTGGCGCTGTGCGCCCTGGTCCTGTTCCCGGCCCCGGCCGCGGTGGCCGCCGAGGGCAAGCCCGCCGTGGCGCTCTCGCTCCAGGAGGCCGCCAAGGGCACGGAGATCACCGTCACCGGCACCGGCTGGCGGGCCAAGACCCTGGTGATGCTGCTGCTCTGCGGGCAGAACATGATCGGCGGCACCAACAGCTGCGCCAACGCCGACGGAACCGCGGTCTCGGTCGGCGACGACGGGCACTTCACCGCCCGGCTGCCCGTGGTGGCACCGCCCAAGCCCTGCCCCTGCGTCGTGAACGTCACCTCCGTCAACGGGGACCTGTCCACCGTCGCCGCCCCCCTGAAGATCACCGACCACCCGGTGGCCGAGCTGCCGGCCGAGTCCGGCACGCCGCGCCTGGCGATGCTCACCGGGGTCCGGCTCGAGGGCGAGGACGGGGTGCTGACCTGGTTCGGCGCCCCGCCCGGCCGGAAGTTCACGGTCACCGTCGGCAACCTCGGCTCGGCCCCGGTCAAGGACCCGGTCTTCCAGCTCGGCACCGCCCACGGGGTGTTCGCACCGCTGTGGGACGAGGTCCGGTGGAAGGGCACGATCCCGCCGGGCGGCAAGGCGGAGGTCCGGCTGGACGTCAGCCTCGCGGCGGGGGCCCACGGGGACTACACCGTCTCCCTCAAGTACGGCGACACGGTCGTGGCCACCCAGCCCTGGGGCGTGGACCGCCCGTACGGGGTGCTGCTGTTCTGGGGCCTGCTCCTGCTGGTGATCCCGGCCGCGGTCTTCCGTATCGGCATGGCCGTCGTGGACAGGGTCCGGCCGCGTACTGCGCCGGCCGGCGGCCGCCACCGGGGTGCGCAGGCGCCGCTCCCGGCCGCAGAGTCCGGGCCGGCGGCTCCTGCTGCTGCGCCGGAATCCCCCCAGACCCCCACGGCGGTCCTGCCGTGGTTCACCCCGGACAGCGCGCCGGGGCCGAGATCCCCACACGCACCACAGGCGTCCGCACCGTCTGAGAACAGTCCGACGACGAAAGGACATTTGTGAAGACCCAACGGAGGGTGAGCGCGGCCGTGATCGCGCTGCTGCTCGGCGGCGCCGGTATAGCCATCGGGGCCACTCCTGCCCAGGCGGCCGAGACCAAGTTCAACGTCAAGTGCGTGCCGCCGGCAGGCGGCGGCGACCCGGTGGAGGGCGAGACCACCGCCAAGGTCAGCGCTCCGGCCTCGGCGAAGGTCGGTGACGAGGTCGACGTGTCCTGGGAGACCGTGAAGCCGGCCTCGAACAACACGGACCTGATGGACATCCCGCAGGACTCGGTCCAGCCCACCGGCTGGATCACGGTGGGCGGCGGGGGCGGCGAGCTGAAGGTCGTCGGGGAGAAGAAGAACCCGCCGATCCCCAAGAAGGCCCCGATGCAGATGTCCACGATGAAGGGGAAGCTGAAGCTCACCAAACCGGGCAAGATCACGCTGACCCCCGGCAAGTACGACGTCGCGGTCACCTTCTCCTTCGGCACCTTCGTCACCAAGTGCGCACCCACGGGTGACGTGGGCGTCGGGGCCACCATCGACGTGGCGGCCGGCACCAGCGGCGGCACGACGAACGGCGGGTCCACGAGCGGCGGATCCACGAGCGGCGGATCGACCAGCGGTGGATCCACCAGTGGCGGGTCCACCAGCGGTGGCGGCGGGGGCCAGACCGACTTCCCGGGCAAGCCCGTCGAGGTCGCCTTCGACTGCGGTCCGGTCGTCCCCGGCGGCATCAAGACCCCGGTCACGATCAACGCCAAGAAGAACGGCGGCAGCTACGACCTGACCGTCAAGACCGCCAAGGGCGCGATGGCCAGCCCGATGGCCCTGCCGGCGGGGGCCCTCAAGCCCTCGATGAACGTCAAGCTCGGCGGCGCCGACAGCGGCATGGTCAAGGTCTCCGGCCCGGCCAACGCGGAGCCGATCCCGGACAAGGCCCCGGTCAGCCTCAGCGACATGACCGGCACCTACAAGCCCGGCAAGACCGGCAAGGTCACGCTGAGCCCGGACCAGCTGACGATCGACGTCACGATGGCACCGGGGGCCACACCGATCAACGTGCCCTGCAAGGCGGCCAGCAGCGGCGTCTCGCTGGAGCTCGACACCACGGCCCAGGAGGGCGGCTCCGGCTCGCCGGCCACCACCGGCTCCACCACCGCCTCGGGCGGTCTCGCCGAGACGGGCGCCGAGGACGAGGGCGGCATCAAGGCCCTCGCCCTGGTCGCGGGCACGGTGATCCTGCTCGGCGGCGCGGTCTTCACCTTCACCCCGTGGCGCCGCCTGCGCGGCACGCGGTAGCCGCATCGCCGCGAGCGGCCGAAGCCGTGCACGTCCCCCGTACGGGTGTGGCGCGCACGGCTACCTCCGGTGCGGTGCATCGCGCCGTGATCACGTGCGACACGGTGCAGGGTGTGCGGGAACACGTGGTCCGCCGCACGTACCACAGCGGATGGACCTCGACGGGATCGAAGGCCAAGGTCGGGTGCGGCTTCAAGTCGTTCCCCGTCGGGTTCACCTCCGAGGTGAAGGGCGCCTGAATCGGCTCCCGCCGTACAACGCCGGCGGCCCGGCACACCAGGAGGTGTGCCGGGCCGCCGGCGCGCGTACGGGGGGTGCGTCAGTGCACGCCGCCCATGAGGGGCTGGACCTTCTTGCGGTACATGTAGATCGCGATGCCGGCGAGGACGGCGAGCACGCCCTGGGTGGCGAACCAGCCCTGGGTGTCCGTCGGGGCGCCGAGCAGCTGGAGCAGCGCGATGGTCGAGTCACCGGCGGTGACCGCGAGGAAGAAGACACCCATCATCTGGGAGGCGTACTTCTGCGGCGCCAGCTTGGTGGTCAGCGACAGGCCGACGGGGGAGAGGGTGAGCTCGCCGACGGTCTGGATGAAGTAGACGCCGACCAGCCACATCGGGCTGACCTTCGCGTCGCCGCCGGCCAGGCCCTGGGCGACCATCATGACGCCGAAGGAGGCACCGATCATGACCAGCGCGAAGGAGAACTTCGCGAGGGTGGTCGGCTCCTTGGAGCGACGGGCGAGGGCAACCCACAGCCAGGCGAAGACCGGCGCGAGCGCCATCACGAACAGCGGGTTCAGCGACTGGAACCAGCTCTCCGGGAACGAGAAGCCGAACAGCGTGCTGTCCGTGCTGTCCTTCGCGAACAGGGCCAGCGTGGAGCCGGTCTGGTCGTAGATCGCCCAGAAGATCGCGGCGGCGGCGAAGAACCAGACGTACGCCGACATGCGGGACCGCTCGACCACCGAGAGGTCCTTGTCGCGCTTGATCCGCAGGATCGCCCACGCCGGGAGGATGAGACCGGCGATGGTCAGCGGCCACAGGGCGTAGTTGATCGTGAAGATGCCGGCCAGGCCGATGATCGCGTAGGCAGCGGCGGCGACGCCCAGCCAGATCAGGCCCTTCTTGACGACCGAGGACTTCTCCTCGGCGCTCAGCGGGCTCGGAACCTGGTTCGAGACCGGGTTCAGGTGGCGGAAG
The DNA here is from genome assembly GCF_036106915.1 of Streptomyces sp. NBC_00354. Taxonomy (NCBI): domain Bacteria; kingdom Bacillati; phylum Actinomycetota; class Actinomycetes; order Kitasatosporales; family Streptomycetaceae; genus Streptomyces; species Streptomyces sp. NBC_00354. Next base: position 5,142,175 of record NZ_CP107983.1, read on the forward strand.
CCGATGAAGTAGAACAGCAGACCCAGGGCCATACCGACACCGGCCATGGCGAAGCCGATGTGCCAGTTGACCTCCTGGCCGACCCAGCCGATGGTCAGCGGGGCGACGAAGGCACCGAGGTTGATGCCCATGTAGAAGATCGTGAAGCCGCCGTCACGGCGCGGGTCGTTCTCGTCCCGGTACAGCTGGCCGACCATCGTGGAGATGTTGGCCTTCAGCACGCCGGAACCGGCCGCGATGAGCGCCAGGCCGATGAAGAACGAGACGGTCGCCGGCACCGCCAGCAGGAAGTGGCCCGTCATGATGACGACACCCGCGACAGCCACAGCCTTGCGGGCACCCCAGACGCGGTCGCCCAGCCAGCCGCCCGGGAGGGCGAGCAGGTAGACCATCGCGTTGTAGACGGAGTAGATCGCGACCGCGGTCGCGTCGTTCATCCCGAGCCCACCGTCGGCCACGTTCGTGGCCAGGTAGAGCACGAGCAGCGCGCGCATGCCGTAGAAGCTGTAGCGCTCCCACATCTCGGTCATGAAGAGGAAGGCCAGGCCGGTGGGGTGGCCGAGGAAGGTCTTCTCGCCGGCAGCGGCCGAGTCCCTCGTCAGGCTGGAAGCCATCGTCGATCCTTGCTTGGTCGGGACGCTTCGCTTCGTGAGCGGAACAGCGCCCGGTGGGGGGTGGCCGGCACCGGCGACGGGTGTCCCACCCCACGCCCAGGGGTCTGCCCCCGTCCCATGAGGAGGGGGGCAGCGGGATGTCCGTAACCGGGATCCACGCCCCAGGCGCATCCTTCGCGCGCGGGGCCCGGCCCACAGGTCATTCACTGTCACCGAAGTCGAAGAGGAAGGTCGTCAAGACCCCCTGATCGATCCGGACAGAATCGAGACCTTCGGCTCGCTTTTCGGCGCAAAGGTCTCAGAGGTAGTGCATCAGGCGTCTCGCCACCATACGACACGACACTGCGGCATATGAAAGGACTTGAGAGATGGATCACAGGCAGGCAGGGAACCGTTTGGCCACATTCGAAGGCCGCCCTCAGACATAAGACCAGATCGGCAGGGGTGTGCAGGTGCGCCCCTCCACATCGCCCCCGCGGACTACCATCACCCACATGACGCGTGTACTGCTCGCCGAGGACGACGCATCCATCTCGGAGCCCCTGGCCCGCGCCCTGCGCCGGGAAGGGTACGAGGTCGAGGTCCGGGAGGACGGCCCCACCGCCCTGGACGCGGGACTGCAGGGCGGCGTCGATCTCGTCGTCCTGGATCTGGGCCTGCCCGGCATGGACGGCCTCGAGGTCGCCCGCCGGCTGCGCGCCGAGGGCCACGGCTTCCCCATCCTGGTGCTCACCGCCCGGGCGGACGAGGTCGACACGGTCGTCGGCCTGGACGCCGGCGCCGACGACTACGTGACCAAGCCCTTCCGCCTCGCCGAGCTGCTGGCCCGGGTCCGGGCCCTGCTGCGGCGTGGCGCCAACGACGCCACCCAGGCCCCCGCCACCCACGGCGTACGGATCGACGTCGAGTCGCACCGCGCCTGGATGGGCGAGGAGGAGCTCCAGCTCACGGCCAAGGAGTTCGACCTGCTGCGGGTCCTGGTCCGCGACGCCGGCCGGGTCGTCACCCGCGACCAGCTGATGCGCGAGGTGTGGGACACCACCTGGTGGTCCTCCACCAAGACCCTCGACATGCACATCTCCTGGCTCCGCAAGAAGCTGGGCGACGACGCCGCGAACCCGCGCTACATCGCCACCGTCCGGGGCGTCGGCTTCCGCTTCGAGAAGAGCTAGCGGCACCGGAGCATGCGCCGCCGTCTGATCAACTCCACGCTCGCCGTGGTGCTCGTCGTCATCGCCGTCTTCGGGGTCTCCCTCGTGATCGTGGAGACCCGGACGATCACCAGCAGCGCCCAGGACCGCATCGAGTCCGAGGCGCTGCGGCTGGTCGGCATCGTCGAGTCGAGCGTCCTGGAGCACAAGCCCATCGACGCCCAGGCCCTCGCCGAGCAGCTGGACATGGGCCGCTACGCCCGGATCACCGTCCCCGGGCAGCCGCCCGTGGACGTCGGCGACCGGATCCCCGACAGCGTCATCCGCGGCACCGCCAAGGGCGAGCAGGGCGAGATCGTCGTCGTCGAGGAGTCCCGCTCCACGGTGACCCGCGAGGTCGGACGGACCCTGGCCGTGGTCGGCGCGGTGGCGCTGCTCGCCGTCGTGGCGGCCGTCCTGCTCGCCGTACGGCAGGCCAACCGGCTGGCCTCCCCGCTCACCGACCTGGCCGAGACCGCCGAGCGGCTGGGATCGGGCGACCCGCGGCCCCGGCACAAGCGGTACGGGGTCCCCGAGCTGGACCGGGTCGCGGACGTGCTGGACTCCAGCGCCGAGCGGATCGGCCGGATGCTGACCGCCGAGCGGCGGCTCGCCGCGGACGCCTCGCACCAGCTGCGCACCCCCCTCACGGCCCTGTCGATGCGGCTGGAGGAGATCACGGTCACCGAGGACCTGGAGACCGTACGGGAGGAGGCGACCATCGCCCTCACCCAGGTGGAGCGGCTCACGGACGTGGTCGAGCGGCTGCTGACGAACTCGCGGGACCCGCGGACGGGCTCGGCGGTCCCCTTCGACCTGGACGAGGTCGTCAAGCAGCAGGTGGAGGAGTGGCGGCCGGCCTACCGCAGCGCGGGCCGGGCCATCGTGCGCTCCGGCAAGACGGGCATGCGGGCCGTCGGCACCCCGGGCGCGGTCTCGCAGGTGCTGGCCACGCTCGTGGAGAACGCGCTGATGCACGGGGGCGGCACGGTCGCGCTGCGTACCCGGGTGATCGGGAACCAGGCGGTGCTGGAGGTCACGGACGAGGGGCCGGGGGTCCCGCCGGACCTGGGCAACCGGATCTTCGAGCGGGCGATCAGCGGGCGCAATTCCACCGGGATCGGTCTGGCGGTGGCCCGGGACCTCGCGGAGGCCGACGGGGGTCGCCTGGAGCTGCTGCAGACGCAGCCGCCGGTGTTCGCGCTGTTCCTGAGCCGGACGGCGCCGGAGCGGCCGGAGCCGGAGCAGACGGTTCGCTGAGCCGGCGGGCGGTGCGCCGAGCCGGCCGGGCGCCCGCAGGGGCGCGTACGGCCTACTTGCCGGCGGGCTCGGGGGCGCGTGCGGCGCTCGGGCCGCTCTCGGCCCCCCCGCGCGGCGTGGCGACCACCGAGGCCGGGGCCGGAGCCTGGGCCGCAGTCGGCGCGGGTTCCGGCAGGGCCTTGAAGACCCAGGTCCGGTACGACCAGAAGCGGAACACGGTGGCCGTGCCGATGCCGATGAACTTGAACACGTTCGTGGCGAGCGGGCCGTCCCAGTCGAACCCGTAGGTGGCGGTGTACAGCACGCCGTTCTCGATCACCAGGCCGATCACGCTGAAGGCCGCGAACAGCGGCAGCTCGCGGGAGCTCCCGGTGCGGGCGCGGTCGCGGTAGGTGAAGTACCGGAAGCCGATGTAGTTGGTGACGATGGCCACGATGGTGGCTATGACGCTCGCCCGGACGACCTGGAGGTCGGTCGTGTGGCGGATCAGGTTGAAGACGCCCAGGTTGACGAGTACACCGATGCCGCCGACGGCCCCGAACTTCGCGACCTCGCGGGCGAGGCCCCGTACGCGTTCGAGCGCGGAACCCTGCTGCGGCGTACTCATGTGATGGATCAGTCCTGTCGTCACCGCCCCGCTCGGGGGCGTCCGCGGAGGCGTCTGCCGCCTTCGGTCAACCCGGCCATGCTAAGTGTCGCCCCACGGGCCCGTCTGTGCCTTCGCACACCGTGCGACGCACGGCACACGGGGGCGGGAATGCTACGCGCGTCGACCAGAACGGGCCAGGGTCACGTCCGGATGGCGGAATACCGGCGGATACCCTGGAGAGGTGACGTTCCCGGTAGTCGGCATGGTCGGCGGCGGACAGCTCGCCCGCATGACCCACGAGGCGGGTATCCCCCTCGGCATCAGATTCAAGCTCCTCAGTGACACCCCACAGGACTCGGCGGCCCAGGTCGTGAGCGATGTCGTCATCGGCGACTATCGCGACCTGGAGACGTTGCGCGCCTTCGCGCGCGGCTGCGATGTGATCACTTTCGACCACGAGCACGTGCCCATCGAGCACCTGCGGGCCCTGGAAGCGGACGGCATTCCCGTCCGCCCGGGGCCCGACGCGTTGATGCACGCCGCCGACAAGGGGGTGATGCGCGCGAAGCTCGACGAGATCGGCGCCCCGAGCCCCCGGCACCGGATCGTGAGCGATCCGGCGGACGCGGCGGCCTTCGCCGACGAGGTGGGCGGCTTCCCGGTCATCCTCAAGACCGTGCGCGGCGGCTACGACGGCAAGGGCGTGTGGTTCGTGCGCACCCCCGAGGACGCGGAGGCCCCCTTCAAGGCGGGCGTCCCGGTCCTCGCGGAAGAGAAGGTCGACTTCGTCCGCGAGCTCGCGGCCAACATCGTCCGCTCCCCGCACGGCCAGGCCGTGGCCTACCCCGTCGTCGAGTCCGTCCAGGTGGACGGCGTGTGCGACACGGTGATCGCCCCCGCCCCGAACCTGTCCGAGGCGCTCGCGGGCGAGGCCCAGGCCCTCGCCCTGCGCATCGCCAAGGAGCTCGGCGTGACCGGCCACCTGGCCGTCGAGCTGTTCGAGACCACCGACGGCCGGATCCTCGTCAACGAACTGGCGATGCGCCCGCACAACAGCGGCCACTGGACCCAGGACGGCGCGATCACCTCCCAGTTCGCCAACCACGTCCGCGCGGTCCTGGACCTCCCCCTGGGCGACCCCCGCCCCCGGGCCCGCTGGACGGTCATGGCGAACGTGCTCGGCGGTGACTACCCCGACATGTACGCGGCGTACCTGCACTGCATGGCCCACGACCCGCAGCTCAAGATCCACATGTACGGCAAGGACGTGAAACACGGCCGCAAGGTCGGCCACGTCAACACCTACGGCGACGACCTGGACGATGTGCTGGAACGCGCACGCCACGCAGCCGGCTACCTCAGAGGAACGATCACGGCATGAGCACCTCCATCGCAGGTCCCGTCATCGGCATCGTCATGGGCTCGGACTCCGACTGGCCCGTCATGGAGGCCGCCGCCCAGGCCCTGGACGAGTTCGAGATCCCCTATGAGGTCGACGTCGTCTCCGCGCACCGGATGCCGCGCGAGATGGTCGCGTACGGGGAGCAGGCCGCCGAGCGCGGCCTGAAGGCGATCATCGCCGGCGCCGGCGGGGCCGCCCACCTGCCCGGCATGCTCGCCTCGGTGACCCCGCTGCCCGTCATCGGCGTCCCCGTGCCGCTGAAGTACCTCGACGGCATGGACTCCCTGCTGTCGATCGTCCAGATGCCCGCAGGGGTTCCCGTCGCCACCGTCTCCGTCGCCGGGGCGCGCAACGCCGGGCTGCTGGCCGTACGGATGCTGGCCGCCCACGACAAGGACCTCCTCGCCCGGATGAAGGACTTCCAGCAGGAGCTCAACGACCAGGCCACGGAGAAGGGCAAGCGGCTGCGGACGAAGGTCGCGAACGCGGAGTCCTTCGGGTTCGGCAAGTGAGCGCGGCGCACACGTCCGTGGCGGCGGACCGCCTCGCCGAGGCCCGCGAACTGCTCGCCGAGCACCCGGTGGTCGACGGGCACAACGACCTGCCGTGGGCCCTGCGCGAGCAGGTCCGCTACGACCTGGCGCAGCGCGACATCGCCGGCGACCAGCGCGGCCTGCTGCACACCGACATCCCGCGGCTGCGCGCCGGCGGCGTCGGCGCGCAGTTCTGGTCGGTCTACGTCCGCTCCGACTTCGCCGGCGACGAGGCGGTCAGCGCCACCCTGGAGCAGATCGACGCCGTCGCCCAGCTGATCGACCGTTACCCGGCGGACCTGGTGCGGGCGCTGACGGCGGACGACATGGAGGCGGCCCGCGCCGACGGCCGGATCGCCTCGCTGATGGGCGCCGAGGGCGGCCACTCCATCAACAACTCGCTCGCCACGCTGCGCGCCCTGCACCAGCTGGGCGTGCGGTACATGACGCTCACGCACAACGACACGATCGACTGGGCGGATTCGGCGACCGACGAGCCGCGCCACGGCGGCCTGAGCGACTTCGGCCGCGAGGTCGTCCGCGAGATGAACCGCATCGGCATGCTCGTCGACCTCTCGCACGTCGCCGCGACGACGATGCGCGACGCACTCGCCGTCTCGGCCGCGCCGGTGATCTTCTCGCACTCGTCCTCGCTGGCGATGTGCGACCACCCGCGCAACATCCCGGACGACGTGCTGGCGCAGCTGCCGGCCAACGGCGGCGTCGCGATGGCCACGTTCGTACCGAAGTTCATCCTCCCGGCCGCGGTCGAGTGGACCCTGGCCGCGGACGAGAACCTGCGGGCGCACGGCTTCCACCACCTGGACACCTCGCCCGAGGCGATGGCCCTGCACCGCGCCTTCGAGGCGGAGCGTCCGCGCCCGGTGGCCACGGCCGCCACGGTGGCCGACCACCTCGACCACATGCGCGAGGTGGCGGGCGTCGACCACATCGGCATCGGCGGCGACTACGACGGCACGGCCTTCACCCCGGCCGGGCTGGACGACGTGGCGGGCTACCCGAACCTGATCGCGGAGCTGCTCACACGCGGCTGGTCGCACGCAGACCTGGCCAAGCTGACCTGGTCCAATGCGGTACGGGCGCTGCGCGACGCCGAGGCGGTGGCGCGCGAGCTCTCCGCGTCCCGCGGCCCCTCCAACGCGGTCCTGTAGCCGCCGCCCGGCGGCTGTGGCGAGGGGTGTGACCTGCGGGTTACACCCGAACGCCACATCCGCCGGGCGATCCGGCCGTCCGGCGTGTCACGGTGGCAGCATCCCTCCCTGCTGCCGCCGAGACCGGAGCGAACGCCATGGCCGACCTGCAGGATGAACAGAACGCCGCGTACACCGCGCACACCGCTTACACCGCCGATACGGCCCCCGCGGGCCCCGGCTCCGCCGGAGCCGAGGACCTGCCCGCCGCGGTACCGGGCAGCGCCCTGGAGCGGGCCGTCGCCCTGCTGTCCGTGCATCCCGTCGCCGACGGGCACAACACACTGGTCTGGACCCTGCGCCAGAGCCCGTACCACGACATCGACACCCCGGACAGCGGTGTCGACACCGACATCCCGCGGCTGCGCGCCGGCGGGGTCGGCGCCCAGTTCTGGTCGCTGCTGCTGCCGCGCGAGGCCGCGGCCGCGGCCGCGGCCGCCGACCAGATGGTGTCCGACACCCTCGAACAGATCGACGTCGCGCTCACCCTGATGCGCCTTTATCCCGACGGCCTGTGCCTCGCGCTGACCGCGGACGACATGGCCGATGCCCGCAACCGGGGCCGGATCGCCTCGTTCCTGGGCCCCGTGTCCGGCCGTACGCTGACCGATTCGCTGGGCGCCCTGCGTGCGTTCCACGCCCTGGGCGTACGGGTCCTCGCGCCCGCGGGAGCGCCCTGGGCCCACCATGACCTGACGCCCTTCGGCCACGAGGTGGTCCGGGAGATGAACCGGCTGGCGATGCTGGTGGACCTGACCGGCTGTACGCCGGAGGTGGCCTGCCAGCTCGCGGGGGCCTCCAAGGCCCCGGTGATCGTCTCGCACACCGCGGCGGCGGCCCTGAACCCACATCCGGGGAACGTGACCGACGAGGTGCTGCTGGCCCTGCGGGCGGCGAACGGTCTGGCGATGGTGACCTTCGACGCCGAACAGACCGGGGACTCGCTGCACGCCGTCGCCGATCACGTGGAACACGTACGGGCCGTCGCGGGCCCGCACTGCGTGGGCCTCGGCGCCACCTTCGGCTCCGAGCAGGGCACCCCCCGGCCGGCCGGCCTGACCGACCCCTCGGGCTATCCGCGGCTGATCGCGGAACTGCTCGAGCGGGGCTGGTCGGAGACCGACTTGGCCCTGCTGACCTGGGACAACGCCCAACGGGTGCTGCGCGACGTGGAATTCACGGCCCGCGCCGCCCAGCACCGCAGACCGGCGTAGGGCGGCTCGGTGCGGCGCAGGCGGCGCAAGCCGGCAGAACCTAGGCGCGCGGGCGGCCCATCGCGCGGTACGTCCAGCCGGCCGCGCGCCAGCGGTCGGTGTCGAGGGCGTTGCGGCCGTCGAGGATCAGGCGGTCGGTGACGACCTCGCCCAGCTCCACCGGGTCGAGGTCGCGGAACTCGCGCCATTCGGTGAGGTGCAGGACGACCTCCGCGCCGCGGGCCGCCTCCAGCGCCGAGTCCGCGTACCCGAGCGTCGGGAAGACGCGGCGGGCGTTGTCCATGCCCTTCGGGTCGTAGACGGTGACCTGGCCGCCCTGGAGGTGGATCTGCCCGGCCACGTTCAGGGCGGGGGAGTCGCGGACGTCGTCCGAGTCCGGCTTGAAGGTGGCACCGAGGACCGCGACGCGCTTGCCGAGGAAGGACCCGCCCACGGCCTCGCGCGCCAGCTCGACCATGTGGCCGCGCCGGCGCATGTTGATGGAGTCGACCTCGCGCAGGAAGGTCAGCGCCTGGTCCGCGCCGAGCTCGCCGGCGCGTGCCATGAACGCCCGGATGTCCTTGGGCAGGCAGCCGCCGCCGAAGCCGATGCCGGCGCGCAGGAACTTCGCGCCGATCCGCTCGTCGTGACCGATGGCCTCGGCCAGCTTGACCACGTCGCCGCCGGCGGCCTCGCAGACCTCCGCCATCGCGTTGATGAAGGAGATCTTCGTGGCGAGGAAGGAGTTGGCGGCGGTCTTGACGAGCTCGGCCGTCGGGAAGTCGGTCACCACCAGCGGGGTGCCCTCCGCCATCGGCGTCTCGTACACCTCGCGCAGCAGCTTCTCGGCGCGGTCGCCCTGGACGCCGATCACGATCCGGTCGGGGTGCAGGGTGTCCTGCACGGCGAAGCCCTCCCGCAGGAACTCCGGGTTCCACGCCAGCTCGACTTCGGCGCCCGCCGGGGCCAGCTCGGCCAGCTTCGCAGCGAGCCGCTCCGCCGAGCCCACCGGCACGGTGGACTTGCCGACGACCAGCACCGGCCGGGTCAGGTGCGGGGCCAGCGACTGCATCGCGGAGTCGACGTACGACATGTCGCACGCGTACTCGCCGTGCTTCTGCGGAGTGTTCACGCAGACGAAGTGGACGTCGCCGAAGGCGCCGACCTCCTCCCAGGACTGGGTGAAGCGCAGCCGCCCGGTGGAGCCCGGCAGGCCCTCGACGTGCTTGGCGAGGAGTTCCTCGAGCCCGGGCTCGTACATCGGCACCCGGCCCGCGGCCAGCATCTCGATCTTCTCCGGCACCACGTCCAGCCCGAGCACCTCGAAGCCCAGCTCCGCCATCGCCGCGGCATGGGTCGCGCCGAGGTAGCCGGTGCCGATCACAGTGATCCTGAGGGGGGCCATGGGTGCTCCAGAGGTGCGGGGCCGTTTGCGGCCACTGAGCATAGTCGGGCCGGTCCGCGGGGACGTTCCCCAGGAGACACGGCTGTCACGCAGCTCACGTACCTCGTACATATCGCTGCCATGACGCCGGACACTAAGATTTGGGTTACTTAACGGTAGTTAGCATCACGCAGTGCACACGCATCGCACGCGCATCACACTTGGGGAGTGAGAGTCTTGGCGGGTTCTGCCGACTTCGACCTGTACCGCCCGGCCGAGGAGCACGACATGCTCCGCGAGTCCGTCCGCTCGCTCGCCGAGGCGAAGATCCTGCCGTTCGCAGCCGCGGTCGACGAGGAGGCCCGCTTCCCGCAGGAGGCCCACGACGCGCTCGTCGCCAGCGACCTGCACGCCGTCCACGTCCCCGAGATCTACGGCGGCGCCGGCGCCGACGCCCTCGCCACCGTGATCGTGATCGAGGAGGTGGCCCGCGTCTGCGCCTCCTCCTCCCTGATCCCGGCCGTGAACAAGCTCGGCTCGCTCCCGGTGATCCTCTCCGGCTCCGAGGACCTCAAGAAGAAGTACCTCGGCCCGCTGGCCAAGGGCGACGGCATGTTCTCGTACTGCCTCTCCGAGCCCGAAGCGGGCTCCGACGCCGCCGGCATGAAGACCCGCGCCGTGCGCGACGGGGACTTCTGGGTCCTCAACGGCGTCAAGCGCTGGATCACCAACGCGGGCGTCTCCGAGTACTACACGGTCATGGCCGTGACGGACCCCGAGAAGCGGTCGAAGGGCATCAGCGCCTTCGTCGTCGAGAAGTCCGACGAGGGCGTCTCCTTCGGCGCCCCCGAGAAGAAGCTCGGCATCAAGGGCTCCCCGACCCGCGAGGTCTACCTCGACAACGTGCGGATCCCCGCCGACCGCATGATCGGCGCCGAGGGCACCGGCTTCGCCACCGCGATGAAGACCCTCGACCACACCCGCATCACCATCGCCGCCCAGGCGCTCGGCATCGCCCAGGGCGCCCTGGACTACGCCAAGGGCTACGTCCAGGAGCGCAAGCAGTTCGGCAAGCCGATCGGCGACTTCCAGGGCGTGCAGTTCATGCTCGCGGACATGGCGATGAAGATCGCCGCCGCCCGCGCGCTGACCTACCAGGCGGCCGCCGCCTCGGAGCGCGGCGACGCCGACCTCACCTTCCTCGGCGCGGCGGCGAAGTGCTTCGCCTCGGACGCGGCCATGGAGGTCACCACGGACGCCGTCCAGCTCCTCGGCGGCTACGGCTACACCCGCGACTACCCGGTCGAGCGCATGATGCGCGACGCGAAGATCACCCAGATTTATGAAGGCACGAACCAGGTCCAGCGGATCGTCATGGCGCGCAACCTGCCGTAGCCCGGCCTGCCCCGCAGCCCCACGACCGGCCCCCGGCACCCTGCCGGGGGTCGTTCGCGTCCGCCTGCCGGTCCGTGTGACCACGGGCCGGACGCTGCTCCAGGCGGGCTCGGGTACGACGAGGGCGGCCGAAGCCACTTGCAGCGACTGGGAAGCATCTGTCGCGCGCGTCCAGCCGTCCCGCCACGTCTGCTCTCGTTCGGCTCCGAGGCGGCCGTGTACGCGGATGGGCTAACTTGGGACCCACATAGGGCCCGAACCGGGTGGGGAGAAAACAATTTTGGAAGCCATCCTGCTGGTCGGGGGGCAGGGGACGCGTCTGCGCCCCGTCACGGTCAACACCCCCAAGCCGATGGTGCGCGCGGCCGGGGTTCCGTTCCTCGCCCACCAGATAGCCAGGGCCGCCGCCGCAGGTGTCACGCACATCGTGATGGCCACCTGCTACCTCGCCGAGGTCTTCGAGCCGTACTTCGGTGACGGCTCCGCCTTCGGCGTCTCGCTCGAGTACGTCGTCGAGGACGAGCCGCTCGGCACCGGCGGAGCCATCCGCAACGCCGCGCAGCGGCTGACCGGCGGACCGGACTCCTCCGTCCTCGTCTTCAACGGCGACATCCTCACGGGCCTGGACATCGCCGGGCTCGTCGACTCGCACCGGGCGGCCGCCGCCGACGTCTCGCTGCACTTGGTGCGGGTGGAGGACCCGCGGGCCTTCGGCCTGGTCCCCACCGACTCCGAGGGGCGGGTGCTGGCCTTCACCGAGAAGCCGCAGACCCCCGAGGAGATCATCACCGACCAGATCAACGCCGGCTGCTACGTGTTCCGGCGGAGCGTCATCGACTCGATTCCGGCCGGGCGTCCCGTCTCCGTCGAGCGGGAGACCTTCCCCGGCCTGCTCGCCTCCGGGGCCAGGCTCCACGGGGTCACCGAGAACACGTACTGGCTGGACCTCGGCAAGCCCGAGTCCTTCGTCCAGGCCTCGGCCGACCTCGTACGCGGGGTCGTCCCCTCCCCGGCCGTCCCGGGTCCGCGCGGTGAGTCCCTGGTGCTCCCGGGCGCAGAGGTGGCGGCCGGAGCCAAGCTCTCCGGAGGCACCGTCGTGGGCGCCGGGGCCCGTATCGCCGCGGGCGCGGTCGTCGAGGGCTCCATCGTGCTCGACGGCGCGGTCATCGGCCCGGACACCCAGGTCCGCGCCAGCCTGATCGGCGTCGGCGCCTCGGTGGGAACGCGCACCGTACTGGACGGCGCGGTCCTCGGGGACGGGGCCGTCGTCGGCTCCGACAACGAACTGCGCGCGGGCGCGCGGGTGTGGTGCGGGGCCGAACTGCCCTCCGCCGCCGTCCGCTTCTCCTCCGACCGCTGACAGCACACGAAGATGCCGCCGACCACGTGAGGTCGGCGGCATCTTCGTGTCCGGCTAGTTGGCCGTGACGGTGACCTTCTCGTCGTTCTGGATCTGCTTGACGAGCTGCTGCACCTTCGCCTTGTCCCAGAGCAGGTTGCCGCCGCGCTCGCCCGCGATCGGCATGTTCATCGACACGCCCTCGCCGCCGCTGATGCCCTTCATCGCGAAGAACATGTCGGCCATGTCCCACAGCGACATGTCCTTGTCCACGACCAGCGTGTCCAGGCCCGCGCCCAGTACCGGGTACAGCTTGAACGGGTTGAGGATCGTGCCCGGCGTGGCCGCCTGGTTGGCCAGCGTCGCCAGGAACTTCTGCTGGTTCTTCGTGCGCGCCAGGTCCGACTCGGCGAACGCGTACCGGGTCCGGACGAAGGCGAGGGCCTGCTCGCCGTTGAGCGTCTGCTCGCCGGCCTTGAAGTCGGCGCCCGACTTCTCGTCCTTGAAGCCCTTCTCGATGTTCATGTCGACACCGCCGAGCGCGTCCACGATGTTCGCGAAACCGGCGAAGCCGATCTCCGCGTAGTGGTCGATGCGCAGCCCCGTGTTGTGCTCCACGGTGCGCACCAGCAGCTCCGGGCCGTCCTCCGCGTACGCCGCGTTGAGCTTGGTGTGCCTGCCCTGCGCCGGGAACTTCTTGCCCGACTGGGAGCCGACGAAGGAGGGGATCTCCACGTCGGAGTCGCGCGGCAGCGAGATCATGGTGTTCCCGCTGGAGCAGGCCGCCAGGATCATCATCGAGTCGGTGCGCTTGCCCTCGGCCGAGCCGGTGTGGAGCTTCTTCTTGTCCTCGTCGGACAGGCCCTCGCGGCTGTCGGAGCCCACGATCAGGTACGTGGTGCAGTCGCCCTCCTTCGGGCGCTCGATGACCTTGGAGAGGTCGACCTCTCGGCGCACCTTGGAGTCGGCCCAGAAGTAGGTGCCGATGGTGGTCGCCAGCAGCGCCGTGACCAGCACGATGGAGCCGATCTTGATCCGCCTGCGCCAGTCCGGGGCCGGGCCGGCCGGCCGGCGGCCCGGCCCGCCGGGACCGCCGGGGCCACCGGGCCCGCTCGGAGCACCAGGGCCGCCCGGACCCGCCGGGCTGGTCTGCGGGCTCCCGTAGACCTGGCCGGTGTTGTAGCCGCTGTCGTAGCCGCCGTACGTGTCGTGGCCCGGGGCCTGCTGCGGAGGTACCCCGTACGCGGGCGGCTGCCCGGGCCGGGCCGGCGGCTGCGCCGGTCGCTGCGGTTGCTGCTGCGGCGGCACCGGCCGCTGCTGCCGGCGCTGGACATGCGGCATCCGCCGGGCACCCTCCGGCTGCGCCTGTGCGCTGCCGTGTCCGTACCGGTCGTCGCCGCTGTCGTTGCGCCCCTGGGGCCACTCACTCATGCCGCCTAGGATGCCTGGCCGGACGGGGTGCACGACAGTCCGGGCGGAGCTTCGTTCCGGTGCTGTTGCAGAGCTGATGCCTCGGCGTCGGCTTTAAGGTGTCCGTATGACAGAGATACCGGGCGAGACGGCTGGCGACCTGCAGGGCAAGCCGATCTCGGCCTCGCGGACCACCCTCAGCCACATCATGACGGCCAACGACACCAACCTCCTCGGCACGGTGCACGGCGGTGTGATCATGAAGCTGGTGGACGACGCGGCCGGCGCCGTCGCCGGGCGCCACTCCGGCGGGCCCGCCGTCACCGCGTCCATGGACGAGATGGCCTTCCTCGCACCGGTCCGCGTCGGCGACCTGGTCCACGTGAAGGCCCAGTGCAACTGGACCGGCCGCTCCTCCATGGAGATCGGCGTACGGGTCCTGGCCGAGCGGTGGAACGAGTCGACCCCCGCCACCCAGGTCGGCAGCGCCTACCTCGTCTTCACCGCCGTGGACGCCGAAGGCAAGCCGCGTACGGTCCCGCCGGTGCTCCCCGAGACCGACCAGGACCGGCGCCGCAACCAGGAGGCCCAGATCCGCCGCACGCACCGGCTCGCCCGCCGCCGGGCGATCATGGCGCTGCGCGAGGAGCGCGCGGCCCAGGGCTTCGACCACGACTGAGCCCGGCCCCCGGTCGGGCTACCCGCCGCAGACCACCTGGTCGCCCGTGACCACCCCGAACTGGCCCTGGTTGGGGTCCTCCGGCCGGACCGGCACCACCTTCCGGTAGTCCGCTCCGGCGATCACCAGGACCGTCCGGCCCTGGCCCGCCACCGCCCGCAGCTCGCTGCCGGGCAGCGCGGTCGAGACCGTACGGGCCGAGCGGTCCCAGCGCGGGTCGTACGCGATCACCGTGCGCTTGACGTCGCGGCTCGCGCCGCCCACCGGGGCCCGGGTGGTGTCGAAGCCGGTGGCGCGCAGTGCCGTGTCCACCCGCCCGCCCAGCCCGTCGATCCGGGTCCCGTTCTCCACCTGCACCCGGATCTGCTGCGGCGGCACGTCCACCGGAACCGCCGGCTGCTGCTGCACCGCGCGCCCGGACTGCCCTTCGCCCTGCGTCTTCGCCTGTCCCCGCCCCGGCCCCGGTGCGGCGGGGGCCAGCGGCCGGTCCAGGCGCAGCGCCTCGAAGAGCTTCGCGGCCTTCGGCCCGTCCCATTTCACCGTCGAGCCGATGCCCTTGACGGGGTACGAGGGGTTCCCGATCGGCACCGAGGCGAACTCCGAGGAGGCCGGGGTGAAATCGCGCAGGGCCTGGCCCAGGGCCAGCATCTGTTCCGATCCGAAGCCCCGGTCGGCCCGGACCGAGCCCAGCAGCGTGGAGCTGACCTCCTTGAACTTCACCGGGTTCAGCAGTACCCCGCCGCCGGTCGCCTGCTTGACCAGGGCGGCGACGAACCGCTGCTGGCGCTGCATGCGGCCGAGGTCGGCGGCCCCGTCCACATGGCGCGAGCGCACGTACTGCAGGGCATGTCCGCCGCTGAGCCGGTGGGTGCCGGGCAGCAGGTCCAGGCCGGTGTTCTGGTCGTGCAGGGCCTTGGCGGTGCAGACCTCCACGCCGCCCATCGCGTCGACGGTCTTCATGAAGCTGGTGAAGTCGACCTCCAGGTAGTGGTCGATCTTCACCCGGGTCATGTTCTCGACGGTCCGCACGGTCAGCTGCGGCCCGCCCTCCGCGTACGCCGCGTTGAGTTTCACGGCGTGCGGCCCGTGCTGCTTCCCGCTGGACTCGTCCCGGTGCGCGGGCAGCTCGGCGTAGCTGTCGCGGGGCAGGCTGACGACGCTGGCCCGCTGCCGGTTCGCGGAGAGGTGGACCAGCATGACGGTGTCGGTGCAGTGGCAGGGGGCGCCGCCGAGGCGGTACTCGCGCTTGTCCTGCGGGGTGATCTTGTCCCGGCCGTCGGTGCCGACCAGCAGGAAGTTCAGGCCGTGCCCGGCCTGCGGCCGGTTCTTCATGTCCTTGAAGGGGTCCACCCGCTCGATCCCGGTGTCCACGCCGGTCATCACCGCGTGCCCGATCGCCCCGGAGCCCAGCACCGCCACGGCCAGTCCGGCCGCCAGCCGTACCCCCCACCGGGGCCGGTCCGTCCGGTGCCGGGCCGGACCACCGCCGCGCCGCGCGCGCTGCGGCTGCGGGGGCCGGGCGGGTCGGGTGGGGCGGTGCGGCTGGGGCACGGGGGACACCTCCGCGGGGCAGCAGGGGCCGGCAGGAACGAACCAGACACAGCGGGCAGATCGTCAGAACAGTAGGCCCATACGATCAGCCTCTGTCCCTACCGATCAGGCGGCGCGCACCCGTTTCCCCCGTACGCGGTAACGTGACACCGATACCCGACCGTGAAGGACCACATGCCCGCCCAGCAGCCCGCAGTCTCGGTGATCATGCCGGTGCTCAACGAGGAGCGCCATCTGCGTGACTCCGTCCGCCACATCCTCGGACAGGAGTACGCCGGTGAGATGGAGGTGGTGATCGCGCTGGGGCCGTCCAAGGACCGCACCGACGAGATCGCCGCCGAGCTCGTACGCGAGGACCCCCGCGTCGTCACCGTTCCGAACCCCTCCGGCCGCACCCCGGCCGCCCTCAACGCCGCCATCAAGGCCTCGCGCCATCCCATCGTGGTACGCGTCGACGGCCACGGCATGCTCTCGCCGAACTACATCGCCACCGCGGTCCGCCTCCTGGAGGAGACCGGTGCGCAGAACGTCGGCGGCATCATGCACGCCGAGGGCGAGAACGCCTGGGAGGACGCCGTCGCCGCCGCGATGACCTCGAAGATCGGCGTCGGCAACGCGGCCTTCCACACCGGGGGCAAGGCCGGCCCGGCCGACACCGTCTACCTGGGTGTCTTCCGCCGCGAGGCGCTGGAGCTGGCCGGCGGATACAACGAGGAGTTCATCCGCGCCCAGGACTGGGAGCTGAACTTCCGCATCCGCGAGGCCGGCGGGCTCATCTGGTTCTCGCCCGAGCTGAAGGTCCAGTACCGCCCGCGGCCGTCCGTACGGGCGCTCGCCAAGCAGTACAAGGACTACGGCCGCTGGCGGCACGTGGTGGCCCGCTACCACTCGGGCTCGATCAACCTGCGCTACCTGGCCTCGCCGACCGCCCTGTGCGCCATCGCCGCCGGTGTCGTGGCCGGTGCGGTCGTCAGCCCGTGGGGCTTCGTGGTCCCGGCCGGCTACCTCGCGGCGATCACCGTCGGCTCGATCCCGGCCGGCAAGGGCCTGTCCCTGAAGGCGCGGGCGCAGATCCCGGTGGCCATGGCCACCATGCACATGTCCTGGGGCTTCGGCTTCCTGACCAGCCCGCGCTCGCTCGCGGCCAAGGTCATCGCGAGCCGCCGCCCGGCGGTGCGCCGCGACCTCGCCAGCGAGGTCTGAGCAGGCCGGCGACAGCCGCGTACGTAGGACACGAAAGGGCCCGGGGTGCTGTCGGCCGACAGCACCCCGGGCCCCTTCACGTGCAGGCGCTACCAGGTGAAGCCCGGCTGGATCGCCATGCACTCCTTGTCGTCGTCGCCGTTGAACGGGCGGGCCGAGTCCGGGGCCTTGGTCGGGGCCGGCGGCGGCGGGGTCGGCGCGTTGCCGGTCCGCCAGTCCTTGCCGACGAACAGGACGATCCCGGTGACGTCGTCGGACTTCTCCACGGAGCTCGCCGGCAGGCCGAGCGCGGTGGCCACGGCCGCCGCGTCACCCGCCTGGTCCGGGCTCGAGAAGCGGATCACGGTGGTGTCCTCGGCCGCGGTCTGCGTGGTGGCGAGGGCCTTGGTGAAGCCCTTGCCGGCCAGGATGGCGGCGACGTCGTCGGCCCGGCCCTTGACCCGGGTCTGGGCGCCGTCCTTGCCGCCGGTCGCGTTGCGCACGGTGACCGGGATCTTCGCCGCAGGTGCGGCCGGGTCGGCGGCCGGCTGGGACGGGGCCGCGGGGGAGCCGGAGGCGGCGGGAGATCCGGAGGCGGCCGGCCCCTCCGGGGTGGCGGCCGGGTTCCCGGACCCCTTGCCGTCGAGCGCGATGTCCTCGCGGACCATCTGGAACAGGCCCTCGGCCTCGACCGGCTTGGGCTCGACCCGGCCCTCCTCGCGGGTGCTGTATACCCACGGCATGGTGGTCATGGTGATCCGCCCGGTGGGGACCTTCTTGAGCTCCATGCTGAGGTCGTACAGCTTGTCGATCTTGTTGAGGCCGGGGTCCACGACCATGGCCTTGATGGCCGCCTGCGCCAGGCTGTTGAGCTTCACCGGGTTGCTGAGCTTGGCGTTCTTGCGGAACTCGCGGGCCATCGAGTTCATGTACATGTGCTGGGCGTGGGTGCGGCCGAGGTCGGTGCCGTCCTCGAAGCCGTAGCGGGTGCGCAGCCACTGCAGGGCCTGCTCGCCCTGGATGGTGTTCGTCCCGGCGGGGAGCTTCAGGCCGGAGCCCTTGCCGTCCCTGGTGCGCGACTCCACGTTCTGCTGGACGCAGACCGGGACGCCGCCGATGGCGTCCGCCATCGTCACCACGCCCTTGAAGTCGATCATCATGAAGTGGTCGATCGGTATGTGCGTGAGCTCCTGCCAGGCGGCGACCGTGCAGCCGGGCCCGCCTCGGCTGAGGGACTCGTTGGTCTGGACGAGGCCCTTGCTGGCCTGGTGGACCTTGCCGCCCGGCTCGGTGCACTTCGGCATCATCAGCATCGTGTCGCGCGGCATCGACACGACCGACATGTTGCTGCGGTCCGCCGACAGGTGCAGCAGCATCTGCACGTCCGCGAGGGGCGGGCCGTCGAAGGTGTCCCTGGCCCCGCCGAGGGCCTGGTTGGCTGCGTCGTCACGGGCGTCGGAGCCGATGAGGAGGATGTTCAGCGGGGTCTGCCCGAAGGCGTTGGGCTTGGAGCCGCCCAGCTTGGTTTCGCCGAGGTTCAGGGCGTCGGTCTTGATGCTGCCGTTGAGGTGGCGGTAGTAGAGGTAGCCGCCCGCCGCCGTCGCGAGTATGAGGAACGACAGCACGGAGGACACCCAGCGCACCACGCGCCGACGGCCCCGCCGCTTGTGGCCGCTGCTGCCGGATCCGCCGCCGGATATGTCACCGCCGGGTTGGGCGGGCGCCCCCTCCCCTCGCACGCTGCTGTGCCTCACACGTCCCCCTCAAGATTCACTTAGTGTCGTGGTGTGCCGGTCCACCGGCACAGGCCGGCCCCGGCCGGACAGCCGGTCCGGGCTGTCCGGCCTTCTTGCCCTGCTCGGCCTACTTGGCGCAGACCGCCTTGTCGGCCTCGACCCGCTGAATGTCCTCCGGCGCCTTCTGCGGCGCCGTCAGCGAGACCCCCGCCCCCTTGTAGTCCGCGCCGAGCGTCAGCTTCATCGGGGTCTTGGGCGCGGCGTCCGCCGAGCCCATCTTCAGTGCCGTGGCCGGCAGGCCCATCATGTCGGCCAGCGCCCGGGCCTGGTCGGCCTGGTTGGGCGCGTACTCCAGCTGGGTCGTGTCGACCTTCGCGGGCGCATTACCGCGGTTGCTGGCCTTGTTCACGCCCTTGCTGTTCTGCAGCCAGCCCAGGGTGGTGGAGGCCGAGCCCCCGGGGCCGCCGCCGTTGTAGATGTCCACCCGTACGTCGCCCGCGGGTGCGCGGTTGCCCTGGAGCAGGGCGTCCGCCTTGCTCTTCGCCTCCGCGTCGGCCGCGTCCTTCGCCGCCTGCTCCTTCTTCTCGACCTCCGTCAGCGAGACGTCGCCCTGAATCATCTTCAGCAGCGGATCGGCCAGGCGCTGGTCGACGACGACGGTCGCCTTCTTGCCCTCGGGCTCGGCCGGGTTGTCGAGCACCGGGAGCGTGGTGAAGGTGATGTTCTTCAGGTCCATGTCCTTCAACTCACCGGCGAGGTTGGTGAGTTTGTCGATGGACCCTATGCCCGAGTCCACGTTCAGCGACTTGGTGGCCGCCTCCGCGAGGGAGAAGAACTTCTTCGGACTGGTCAGCGTCTCCTTCGACTTCATCTCGCGCATCATCGAGCCCAGGAACTGCTGCTGGGTCTTGATCCGGTCGAGGTCGCCGTGGTTGCCGAACGAGTGCCGGGTCCGTACGAAGGCCAGGGCCTGCTCGCCCTGCAGCCGGTGCTCGCCGGCGTCCAGCTTCAGCTTGGAGTCCTTGTCGTCCACGGCCTTCGCCAGGCAGACCGGAACGCCGCCGACCGCCGTGCTCAGCACCTTCACCGCGTTGAAGTCGACCATCATGAAGTGGTCGATGGCGACCCCGGTGATCTCCTTCACCGTACGCATGGTGCAGCCCGGGTCGCGGCCCTCCTGGCCGAGGCTGATGTTGAACCGGGTCCCCTTCTCACCGGGGATGGTCTTCGTCGTACCGTCGGGCTGCTTCGTCGGGCACGCCGGGATGTTCGTGATCAGGTCGCGCGGGATGGACAGCGCGGTGGCGTTGCTGCGGTCCTTGGCGACGTGGAACAGGATCGTGGTGTCGGCGTGGCCGACGCTCTCCGCGTCCCCGTAGCCCTCGTTGCCCGCGCCGCTGCGCTTGTCGGTGCCGATGACCAGGATGTTGATGGGCTGGTCCTTCTTGAACCCGCCCGTGCCCGCATCGCCGACGTCGGTGACCTTGAGGTTGTTGTTCAGGTGGTCGTAGTAGAGGTACCCGCCCACCGAACCGCAGACCAGCAGGAAGGCCAGGGTGCCGCCGGTGACGACCAGGATCTTCTTGCGCCGGCCACCACCTCCGCCGCCCTTGCGCGGACGTCCGCCGCGCCGCCCGGGCGGACCCTCGCCGCGCCGCGGCGAGGGCACCGCCGGGGACGGGGCCTTGGGGGCTGCCGGCGCTCCGGGGCGGGCCGAGGACGATCTGCGGGGCGCTGCGACCGAGGGCTGCTGCTGCGCAGCGGAGCGGTCCAGTCGCAGTTCGTAGTTGCCTGTGCGGGGATTGAGCACCCACTGGTCTGCGGGGTCGATCTCGTCCGCCCGCCCACGGCTTTGCGCATCCACGGTTGCTCGAATCCTCCGTCGGTGCCTCGCGACGCGCCTCCCCCAAGACGCCCGGTCAACGATCCGGCTGCTGGTGCACGGCCTCTTTGCTGGCCGGGGCACCGGATCGCTCACCTTATCCGGCCAGGTCAACTGCAAACCATGGTGGTGACAAATTCCACTCCCCTTATAACGGGCCAAACCCCCCAACCCCTTCTGTTCGGGCACTGCCTTTGGGGATTGCTTTACCGGCAATCGGCCGTGCCCGCCGTGGTTCCCGTGAAGGTGGGGACGGGAGCCGGGGCGGAGCCGGTTCCCGACGGGGGTGCGGAGGCCTCGGGTTCGGCGGCGCGGGCGGTCTCCCGGAGCCGTTCGGTTTCGGCCGTCGGCGGGGTCACCGTCAGCGGCCTGTCCGTCCGCAGCTGCTCGAAGAGTCGGTCTGCGTCCGGCTGCACCAGCTCGTCCCGGTTCGGGTCGGCGGCGTACGGGCGGCGGGGCACCGTCAGGAACTTGACCTGCTCGGCCGGTATGTCCCGGATGCCCCGAACCAGTTCGTACAGGTCGCGGAGTGAGGCCAGCCCCGGGTCCGTGGTCACCGAGGAGGTCGCCGCGTCCAGCAGGGGGTACAGCCGGCCCGGGTTCAGCAGGACCCCGTTGCTCTGCACCTTCTTGACCAGCGAGCCGAGGAACTGCTGCTGGCGCTCCATCCGTTCGGTGTCGCTGCCGTCGCCCAGGCTGTGGCGGGCGCGCACGAAGCCGAGGGCCTGCTCCCCGTGCAGGGTCTGCAGGCCGGCCGGGAGCTTCAGCTTCGCCTCGGGGTCGTTCATCGGCTGCTTGAGGCAGACCTCCACCCCGCCGACCGAGTCGACCATCTTCTTGAAGCCGCCGAAATCCACCACCATGTGGTGGTCGATCCGGATTCCGGTGAACTTCTCCACCGTACGGATCGTGCAGGCGGCCCCGCCCCACTGGAACGCCCAGTTGAACTGCGCGAGCCGCTCGGTGGTCCGGATCCCGCCCTCCGTCAGGCAGGCGGGGATCCGCGTCATCAGGTCCCGGGGTATCGAGACCGCCGTCGCGCTCCTGCGGTCCGCGGGCAGGTGCAGCAGGATCGCGGTGTCCGAGCGCTCGGTGCCCCGGTCCTGCCCGTACCGGGCGTTCTCCTCGCCGGAGCGCGAGTCCGAGCCGATCAGCAGGATGTTCTGCGCGTCGCCCACGAGGTGCGTGGGGCGCTCCCGCTCGTAGCGCTCGAGCTCGGCAGCCGCGGACGTGTCCTCGGTGATGTTCGCGTCGAGCTTGCGGTAGAGCCACCAGCCGGTGGCCGCCCCGGCCAGGACCAGCAGGGCCAGCCCGAGCCCGATCCAGCGCAGCAGACGGCGCCGGCGGCCGCGCGGAGGCTTCGAGGAGCCTCCGCCGGCCCGGGTGCCGCCCGGTATGCCTGCGCTGTCCGTCACTCGCGTTCCGTCCCCTCGCCGCACCGGCTGTGCCGGTCACACGTGCGGGCCGTACGGGTGGATGCACGGCCTCTGCCGATCGTGCCCCCGGCCCGTCGGGGCGGCCCGGGGGCAGGCCCCTGTCTAGGGCCATGCGGGTGACAGATCGCCCGGCTCTGCCGTTGGGCGGAGTGGGTGACGGCGCAGCCCCGCGACAGGACCTCGTCAGGCGGCGGTGTGGGTGACGCGCTCGCTCTCGATCCGCTGCGCCAGGCCGTCCGCCGGCAACCGGTCCAGGTTCCGGCACAGCACCACGGACCCGCCCGCCGCCAGCGCGGCGAACAGCCCCGCCGACAGCCCGTCCCAGCTGTCGTAGCCGAGTCCCGACAGCAGCCGCGAACCCTCGCCGAGCCCGAGCTTCGCCGCGTCCTCGCGGGCGCGCTCGACGATCCGTACGTACGAGAGCTCCTCGCCGCCGACCACCAGCCCCGGGCCGTTCGCGTCCACGGGGACGAACGGGGCGAACCGGTCGCCCTGTCCCGGCACCTCCACCGCGTAGTCCGCGAACCCGGCGGGCGGCTGCGGGAAGCGCCCGCCCAGCGGCCGCAGCGCGAGCGCCACCCGCTCGCCGGAGCAGGCCGCGGCCTCCTCCAGGGTGTCGGGCCCGCTCACCACCAGATCGGCGCCGGCCGGATCCCCGCCCACCTCGGCGACGACCCCGACCGAGGCGCAGGCGAGCAGCCACACGGCGCTCTGCCAGTGCGCGGGGAGCAGCAGCGCGAGCCGGTCACCGGGCTCGGCGCCCAGGTCGCCCTGGAGCAGATTGGCGGTCTTGGCCACCCAATTGGCGAAGGTGGCGACGGACAATTCGACGCGCTCGCCCGTGGCGTCGTCGTAGAAGGTGACGAGAGGGCGGCCCGGATCGGCGGCGAGCGCGGATCGCAGCAGGTCGGCAGGGGTGCGGTCAGTGGCGTTCACCCGCCCCAGCCTACGCGCGGGCCCTCGCCCGTACGGCGGGAACCGGGTCCTCCGTACGGACGAGGGACACGCGCCCCGGATCGGACGGGCCGTCAGTTCTCCGATGGCGCTTCGTGGTGAGTGTGCTCAGCATCGCTTTCATGCATGGATTCCTTGCTTCCTCGATCGGTGTCGCGACGGCCGCAGCCCTGGCCCTGCCGCTCGCGCTCTCCACTCCGGCCCTGGCCGCGCCGTCCATGAGCGCGGCCGCCCCCGTGGCCCCAGCCGGGTCCACCCAGTCGCTGCCGCTCGCCCCGCTGGGGCCCGCGGCCGACCGGTCCCCCGGCGCCCCCGGCATGAGCGCCTCGCCGCGGCTGCCCGAGACCCAGGGTCTGCCGCCGCGCGAGGTCAAGAGGTTCTCGCTGGTCGGCGTCGTCTGGGACGACGCGAGCACCCAGTTGTTCGGCCGGGTCCAGGTCCGCACCCGCGCGGTGGCGACCGGGACCTGGTCCCACTGGCAGGACATCGAGACCCACAACAGCGAACACGCCCCCGACCTCGGCACCGCGGAGAGCGGCACCGGCCGGGTCCGCGGCAGCACGGCCCCGCTGTGGGTCGGCGACTCCGACGGGGTCGAGGTCCGCGTCCAGGCGGAACCCGGAGCCCCGGCCCCCCGCGCGGCGGCCCGGCTCCCGTCCGGCATGCGGATCGAACTCGTCGACCCGGGCGCGACGGACCCGGTGACGGTGGTCGACGCCAAGAACGGCACCTCGGGCACGTCCGACGAGCCCGAGGGCGACGACAAGGGCGACGTGGAGGCCCTGCCGGGCATGACCATGGAGACGGCGGAGTCCTCCTCCGCGAACGTCCCGCTGGCCCCGCTCGGCGCGAAGGAGATCGCCGAGCTCAACAAGGCGGACTCCACCGCCGACGCGGTCCTCGCCAGCGACGGCGCCCTCAGCGCGGCGGCCCGCCCGTACATCGGCCCGCGGCCGCGGATCGTCACGCGGCTGGGCTGGGGCGCGGACGAATCCCTGCGCGAGGCGGGGTTCGTCTACACGAGCACGGTCAAGGCGGCCTTCGTCCACCACAGCGCCTCGGGCAACAACTACACCTGCAAGGACGCCCCGAAGGTGCTGCGCAGCCTGTACCGCTACCACGTGGTCAGCAGCGGCTGGCGCGACATCGGCTACAACTTCGCCGTCGACAAGTGCGGCACGGTGTACGAGGGCCGGGCGGGCGGCGTCGCCAAGGCGGTGCAAGGCGCGCACACCATGGGCTTCAACACGGACAGCATGGGCATCGCGGTGATCGGCACGTACACGACCACCACGCCGCCCGCTGCCGCGGTGAAGGCGGTGGCCCAGCTGACGGCGTGGAAGCTCGGGCTGTTCAACCGGGACCCGCGGGCGAAGACCACCCTGAAGTCGGGCGGCGGCAACCTCTTCGCGAAGGGCACGAACGTGAAGCTGAACGTCATCTCGGGCCACCGCGACGGCTTCGCCACGGAATGCCCGGGCAAGCTCCTGTACGGCCAACTCCCCCCCACCCGCACCTCATCGGCCAAGCTCCAAGGCCGGCCCTAGCAAGATCCGGCCCCGCCGGCGATCGAGGCGCTGGGGATCCCCCCCAGCGGTAGCTGGAGGAGGCTCCGGGGGCAGAGCCCCCAGGAGCGGCGCCGCAGCCGTGCGGGGTCCGGGCGGAGCCCGGGGAAAGGTGGAAGGGCGGATAGGGGACCGGCCCCGCAGGGCTACGCTCAATGGCATGGCCGGCCGCTTCGACCCCCTCACCCGCACCGCCGTCCGCGGCGGCCGCACCACCGTGCCCGCAGCCACCGCCGGGCCCGGCGCCGAAAGCGGGCCCGCCACGACCGGGGCCCGGCCCCTGGCCCGAACCTGGACCCCCGAGGGCGTCGTCGACCTCGGGCTCACGCTCGGCCCGCTCAGACGCGGCCCCGGCGACCCCACCTTCCGCACCACCCCCGACGGCTCCGTCTGGAAGACCACCCGCACCCCCCAGGGCCCGGCCACCCTCCGCGTGGCACTGAGCCGAGGCACCGGTACCGCCGAAGCAGAGGCCTGGGGCCCCGGCGCCGAGTGGATGCTCGACGGCCTCCCCGCCCTCCTCGGCGACGGCGACGACCCCGCCGCCTTCGTCCCCCGCCACCGCCTCCTGCACGCCAGCCACCGCCGCCGCCCCGGCCTCCGCCTCACCCGTACCGGACTGGTCCTGGAGTCCCTGATCCCGACCGTCCTGGAGCAGAAGGTCACCGCCGACGAGGCGTACCGCGCCTGGCGGCGCCTGGTGTGCCAGTACGGGGAGCCCGCTCCCGGCCCCGAGCACGGCCCGCAGGGCCTGTACGTCATGCCCGACGCCCGGACCTGGGCGCTGATCCCGTCCTGGGACTGGCACAAGGCCGGCGTCGACGCCAAGCGCTCTGCCGCGATCGTCCGCTGCGCCCGTGTGGCGAACCGGCTGGAGGAGGCCGCCGCGATGGAGCTCCCGCAGGCCGCCGCCCGGCTGGAGGCCGTACCCGGCATCGGCCCGTGGACCTCCGCCGAGACCCTCCAGCGCAGCAACGGCGCCGCCGACGCGGTCACCACCGGTGACCTGCACCTGCCCGGCATCATCGGCTACGCCCTCGCCGGGAACCGGGACGCGGACGACGCCGCCATGCTGGAGCTGCTCGCCCCGTACGCCGGCCAGCGCCACCGTGCGGCCCGCCTGATCCTCCTCGCGGGCCACGCGCCGCCCCGCCGCGCCCCGAGGATGCGGAAGACGGACATCGGGAAGCTCTGACCGGCCGCCCGCTACCGGACCTCGATGAAGTCGTCCGCCGACCGCGCCGGCCGCTCCCGGGGGGCCTCGGCCGCGTGGCCCACGGCCACCGCGCCCATCGGGTCCCAGCCCTGCGGCAGCCCGAGCACCTTGCGCACCACGTCCCGGCAGAACATCGTCGAGGACACCCACGCCGAGCCCAGCCGCTCCCCGGCCAGCGCGACCAGGAAGTTCTGCACGCCCGCGCCCATCGCGACCACGAACATCTCCCGCTCCGCCGCATCGCGCCGGGCGTGCCCGTAGTCGTGCGCGCCGTCCGTCACCATGCACGGCACCACCAGGTACGGGGCCTGGCGCAGCACGTCCCCGCGCCGCACCCGCTTGGCGATGGACTCCTCGGACTTGCCGTCCCGCCGCAGGTCCTCGACCCACGCGTCCCGCATCGCGTCCAGCAGCTCCAGCCGCGCCGCCGCCGACTCGAGCAGGACGAACCGCCACGGCGTCGTGTGGTGCGGCGCCGGGGCCGTCACGGCCGCCGCCACCGCCCGGCGGACCGCGCCGGGGTC
This sequence comes from Streptomyces sp. NBC_00354, assembly GCF_036106915.1. NCBI lineage: Bacteria > Bacillati > Actinomycetota > Actinomycetes > Kitasatosporales > Streptomycetaceae > Streptomyces > Streptomyces sp. NBC_00354. The sequence continues at coordinate 5,168,420 of NZ_CP107983.1, forward strand.
CACCGGCTCCGCCGTGAAGGCCCGTACCGTACGGCGCTGCGTCACGGCTTCCCGTACCGCCTCCGAGGTGCCCAGCCGGAACATGTCGTCGGCCGGCGAGCGCACCAGGTCGGCCGCCGTCGAACCCTCGCCCAGTACGTGCCCCAGCCCGCGTACGACCGCCACCGGCAGCCCGGCCGCCTTGCCCTTGACCAGGTCTCCGGCCGCGGCCAGCTCGTCCGCCGTGGCCACTATCGTCGCGCTCAGCGGATTGCCGTGGGCGTCCGTACCGCCGCGCAGGTCGTCCAGGACCCGCACCCCGGCCGAGCCGATCGCCACGTCCGTGAGCCCGGTGCGCCACGGCCGCCCGAAGGTGTCGGTCACGATGACGCCCACGTCGACGGACAGCAGCTCGCGCAGGCCGACGCGGATCGCGGCGGCCGAGGCGTCGGGGTCCTCGGGCAGCAGCAGCACCGTGCCCGGCTCGGTGTTCGAGGCGTCGACGCCGGCCGCCGCCATGACCAGCCCCTGCCGGTTCTCGACGATCCGCAGCGGGCCCCGGCGCGCGACGACCCGTACGGTCTCCGCGTCTATGACGTCCTCGCGGGAATCGGCGCGGACGATCCGGCCCTCCGCCTTGGAGACGATCTTCGAGGTGACCAGCAGGACGTCCCCGTCCCGCAGCCCCGGCCCGGCCGCAGCAATGAGCCGCGCGAGGTCGTCGCCGGGGCGGACCTCCGGGATCCCGGCGACGGCACGCACCTCGTACGAGGGAACGGAGGGGGGACTCACCGGGAGGCCTCCGCGAGCTCCAGCGCGGCGCGGGCCATCGCGGCGGTGGCGGCCAGGTCGGTCATCATCAGCGGCACCGCGCGGCAGGCGATCCCGGCGGCCTCCACCTCGGCGACCGCGTCCGCGTCGGAGGTGTCCACGAGCCAGCCGTCGAGCAGGTCGCTCCCGTAGTGCAGGGCGACGGCCGCGGCGGTGGACTCGACGCCGACGGCGGCGAGCACCTTGTCGGCCATCCCGCGCACGGGCGCGCCCCCGACGATGGGGGAGAGGCCGACGACGGGCGCCCCGGCGGCGGCCACGGCCTCGCGGATGCCGGGCACGGCGAGGATGGTGCCGACCGAGACGACCGGGTTGGACGGCGGGAGGACGATCAGGTCGGCGGCCGCGACGGCCTCGAGCACGCCGGGAGCGGGCTTGGCCTGCTCGGCGCCGACGGGTACGACGGCCTCGGCGTCGAGCGAGGCGCGCAGCCGGACCCAGTACTCCTGGAAGTGGATGACGCGGCGTTCGCCGGTGTCGGGGTCGTTCACGGCGACGTGGGTCTCGACGCGGTCGTCGGACATGGGCAGCAGCCGGACCCCGGGCTGCCAGCGGTCGCAGAGCGCCTCGGTGACGGCGCTCAGCGGGTAGCCCGCGCCGAGCATCTGCGTACGGACGATGTGGGTGGCGAAGTCGCGGTCGCCGAGGCCGAACCAGGTGGGTCCGACCCCGTACGCCGCGAGCTCCTCCTTGACGGTGAAGGACTCGTCGGTGCGGCCCCAGCCCTGGTCCTCGTTGATGCCACCGCCGAGGGTGTACATCACCGTGTCCAGATCGGGGCACACCTTCAGCCCGAACAGGTGAATGTCGTCACCGGTGTTGCCGATGACCGTGATGTCCGCGTCGGGAACCGCCGACTTGAGTCCGCGGAGGAAACGGGCGCCGCCGATGCCGCCGGCCAGAACAACAATGCGCATGCAGCGCAGTCTGTCAGGCGCGGCCCGGCCAGGTCGGACGTGGTCCGGTCGCGTCAGACGGAAAGGGCCTCGGAGTGGGCCGGGGAGCAGTTGTGCATCGGCATCTCGGTCAGGCCCGGGAAGTAGACGTGCAGGCTGACCGCTCCGTCGAGGCCGTCGTTGACGACGTCGTGGGCGTACCCGGGGGCGAAGACGCGCTGGGAGCCGGCGCCGAGGGCGAGCGGTCCGCGCGGGCCGTGCTCGGTGAGCTCGCCGTCGAGGACGGTCAGGACGCCGGAGGAGGAGCCGTGGTCGTGCAGGCCGCTGCCCTGGCCGGGGACCCAGCTGAGCAGCCAGACCTCGTAGCCGGGGCCGGTGCGCAGCCGGTGGTACCAGCGGGTGGTGGCGTCGTACTCGACCAGGTGCTCCCACTCGGCGCGGTTCGCGGCGATGGTGCGCGCGAGGCCGACGAACTCGGCGACGGTGGCCGGGTGCTCGCGGGCGGGCTGCAGGAGGTGCTGGACGGAGAGGATGTCGCCGGCGATCTGGAGGTCGCTCTCGACGGATACGGGAGTGGTGTTCATCGGGGAGTCCTCGATGGATGTCAGTCGTGCTGGCGGTCGCTGTGGGGGTGGCCGGAGCTCAGGGGAGCCGGGGCTCCGAAGGCATCAACAGCAGCAACAGCAACAGCGAACCTGGGCAGCGCACAGGAACCCACGAATGGGGGTCCGGGTGGCTGCTGAGGTCACTGACATGGGGACAAGGAGACCGGGTCGGGGGCCGGACTGTCAACCCAATGCCTCGTTTGTCGCGAAAGTTTCATCTGATCCGGTTGCTGTGCTCGGAGAAAGGTTTGTGCATACCGATGCAGGGGAGGTGGCGCTCCACGTCACGCCGGAGCCCACCGAACCGCCCGGACAACGACACGCCGCTCCGTGACCGGAATGTGATCTGTGCCGCTTCTTTGGCTTGATCGCAACCACGCCGCGGAGTGGCACGTCGATTGCGGGTGAACAGGGGCACAGTGGGACGCCAGAGGCATGTGTCACGATTTTTGGCGATATGAACACTTTCTGCATACGCTTGGTTCCGCAGAGTGAATAAGGGGCCCAATAGCAGATCTCGGCTTGACTGCGCTGGAGCGGCCCACTTGTAATTTCACTCGTGTCGTTACGTAGCGATCAGTAACGGCACCACCACGGGGACGCACAGACAGAGCGAGGGGCGCACATGACCGAGCTGTTTCAGGAACTGCTGGTCGAGGAGGCGGACGAAGAGCTCGGATGGCAGGAGCGTGCTCTTTGCGCCCAGACCGACCCCGAGTCCTTCTTTCCCGAGAAGGGCGGCTCCACCCGCGAGGCCAAGAAGGTCTGCCTCGCCTGCGAAGTCCGCTCCGAATGCCTCGAGTACGCCCTCGCCAACGACGAGCGATTCGGCATCTGGGGCGGCCTGTCCGAGCGCGAACGCCGACGGCTGAAAAAAGCAGCCGTCTGAGTACGCAGCGCAACACGGAGCAACACAGCGCAACGCTGGGCAACACCGGTCGGTACGCAGAACAAGCTCCGGAACAAAGCTTCGGAACAAAGCAATGAGCAGAGCAAACGGTCCGCCTCCTGCACCTTCCCCGCAGGAGGCGGACCGCTGTGTTCCCAGCCGTTAGTGTGGGGCGCTGTCCAGCAGCCTCCGGGAGCACAACCACCCCCGGACCCACTCCCCGGACCGCGTCCGGGGGGACCCCCAGGCCGGAGGGCCAGTAGAGCGATGTCCCTGCACAGCCAGTCGACGGCCTCCCACCAGGCTGCCGCCACACCCGAGTTCCCCCGGCACGTGGTCACCGCGGTCCTCGTCACCCACGACGGCGCCCGCTGGCTGCCCAGGACGCTCGCCGGCCTCCTCGGCCAGGAACGCCCCGCGCAGAGCCATGTCGCCGCCGACACCGGCAGCGCCGACGAATCCGCGCGCCTGCTCGGCGAGGCCCTCGGCGAGGACCGCGTCCTCCACCTCGCCCGCCGCACCGGCTTCGGCGCCGCCGTCGACGAAGCCGCCCGCACCGCGGGCACCCTGAGCCCCGAGGACCTCCCGTACCTCAAGCGCCCCAGCGGCTGGGACCCCGTCAGCCGCACCTGGCACGACGACGCCTACGACCTCCCCGAACTTCCCCACGGCGAACCCGTCCAGTGGCTCTGGCTGCTCCACGACGACAGCGCCCCCGAGCCCGACGCCCTCACCGAACTGCTGCGCGTCGCCGAGGACAACCCCGACGCCGCAGTCATCGGCCCCAAGCTGCGCGGCTGGTACGACAAGAAGCAGCTCCTCGAGGCCGGCGTCACCATCGCCCGCAGCGGCCGCCGCTGGACCGGCCTCGACCGCCGCGAACAGGACCAGGGCCAGCACGACCAGGTCCGCCCCGTCCTGTCCGTCTCCACCGCCGGCATGCTCGTGCGCCGCGACGTGTACGAGGCCCTCGGAGGCTTCGACCGCCGCCTGCCCCTCATGCGCGACGACGTCGACCTCTGCTGGCGCGCCCAGAGCGCCGGTCACACCGTCCTCGTCGCCCCCGACGCCGTCCTGCGGCACGCCGAGGCCTCCGCCCGCGAACGCCGCACCGTCGACTGCGCCGGACGTACGAGCGCCAGCCCGCACCGCGTGGACAAGGCCGGCGCTGTCTACACGGTGCTCGCCAACAGCTCCGGCCGCGCCCTGCCGTACGTCCTGCTGCGCCTCCTCGTCGGCACCGTGCTCCGCACCCTCGCCTACCTCGTCGGCAAGGCCCCCGGGCAGGCCGTCGACGAGATCACCGGCCTCCTCGCCACCCTGCTGCGCCCCGGCCGGATCCTCGGCGCCCGCCGCAGACGGGGCCGCCCCGCCGTCCCCGCCAAGGAACTGCGCCCCCTGTTCCCGCCGCCCGGCGCGAGCCTGCGGGCCAACGCCGAACAGCTCGCCGGGTACTTCGGCGGCGACCGCGACACCGACACGGCCGCCATCGGCCGGCACGGCGGAGCCGTCGAGTCCGGCCCCGGCGGCGACGACGCCGACTACCTCGAGATCGAACAGTTCGCGCGCCTCAAGCGGATCGCCCGCAACCCCGCGCCCGTCCTCTTCGCCCTCCTCCTGCTCGTCTCCGTCATCGCCTGCCGCGCCCTGCTCGGCGGCGGCTCCCTCATGGGCGGCGCCCTGCTGCCCGCCCCCGACAGCGGGCTCGCCCTCTGGCGCAGCTACACCGACGACTGGCAGCCCGTCGCCGCCGGCTCCACCGCCGGGGCGCCCCCGTACCTCGCCGTCCTCGGCGCCTTCGCCACCCTGCTGTTCGGCTCCACCAGCGCGGCGCTGACCCTGCTGCTGGTCTGCTCGGTCCCGCTCGCCGGGCTCACCGCCTACTTCGCCTCCCGGCCGCTCGTCGACTCCCGGCTGCTGCGCGCCTGGGCCGCCGTCGCCTACGCCTTCCTGCCCGCCGTCACCGGCGCCCTCGCCGGCGGCCGCCTCGGCACCGCCGTCCTCGCGATCCTGCTCCCGCTCATCGCCCGCTCGGCGGTCGCCGCGTTCGGGTTCGGAGGAGCCGAAGGCGACCGGGGCAGCCGGCGCCCGGTGTGGACGTACACCCTCCTGCTGACCCTGGCCACCGCCTTCACCCCCGTCGTGTGGCTGCTGGCCGCCGTCCTCGGCACCGCCGCCCTCGTGCTGCGCCGCGCCGAGTGGAAGACGTACGGCCTGCGGCTGCCGGTCACCCTCGCCGTCCCGCTCCTCGTGCTCGCCCCCTGGTCCCTGACCCTGCTCATGCACCCCGGCCGGCTCCTGCACGAGGCCGGCCTGCCGTACGGATCCGGCTCGGCCACCGCCCTGGACCTCCTCGGCATCAGCCCCGGCGGCCCCCGTACCGCCGGCGGCCTGCTGCTCATCGGCATCGTCCTCGCCGCCCTGGCCGCCCTGCTGCGCGCCGAGCGCCGGTTCGCCGTCCGCACCGCCTGGGCCGCCGCCCTGGCCGCCCTGCTCCTGGCCGTCGTCGTCAACCGCACCGGCTGGGCCGGGCCCGCCACCCTCGTCTACGGACTGGCCCTCCTCGCGGCCGCCGCCGTCGGCGCCGAGGGGGCCAAGGAACGCGTCGCCGCCAGCAGCTTCGGCTGGCGCCAGCCGCTGGCCGCGCTGATCGCGCTCGGCGCCGTCGCCGGCCCGCTGCTCGGCGCCGCCGGCTGGATGATCAGCGGCGCCGACGGCCCGCTGGAGCGGCGCGACCCGGTCCAGGTCCCCGCGTTCGTCGCCGAGGAGAGCGGCACCCGCGACCAGGCCCGCACCCTCGTCCTCGGCGGCACCTCGCCCGCCACCGTCTCCTACACCCTGGTCCGCGGCTCCGGCGGCCGCCTCGGCGACGCCGAACTCGCTGCCGCGGCCGGCAGCAGCCCCCAGCTCGACAAGGTCGTCTCCAGCCTCGTCGCCGGCTCCGGCGCCGACCAGACCGACCAGCTCAGCGGCTTCGCCATCCGCTACATCCTGGTCCGCGACGGGGCCCCGCAGCAGATGCGCAAGGTCCTCGACGCCACCCCTGGCCTCAGCCGCCTCAGCCAGCTCGACGGCAGCGCCCTGTGGCGCGTGGACCGCCAGGTCGCCCGCGCCGCCATCGTCTCCGGCAAGCCGGGCGAGGCCCCCATCCCGGTCGCCTCCGGCCCCGTCGAGGCCCACACCAAGATCCCGGCGGGCGAGGCGGGCGGTGCCGGTCGAGTGCTGCGCATCGCCGACCGGGCCGCCCCCGGCTGGCAGGCCACCCTCGACGGCAAGTCCCTCAAGCCCAAGACCCTCGACGGCTGGGCGCAGGGCTTCGAACTGCCCGCCGCCGGCGGCCGCCTCGACCTCGTCCACGAGGACGCGCTGACCCGGACCGCCTGGCACTGGGCCCAGGGCCTGCTCGCGCTGGTGCTGCTCGTGATGGCCCTGCCCGGCCGCCGGGCGAGCCTCGACGACGACCTGCCCGAGGAGGAGGCGGAGGCCGCCGACGGGTCCGCCGCGGGCGAGGCCGGAGAGGGCCGCCGGGCCCGCCGGCTGCGTGCCGGGGCGGAGTCCGCGGCTGCCGCGAAGGCCGCCGCCGAGGAGCCCTCGGGCGCGGTCGCCGATCCGTACGCGGAGATCCCGGCGCAGCCGGTGTACGGGGAGGAGACGTACGCGTACCAGGCCTACGGCGACCAGGGCTACGCGTACGACCAGCAGCCCCAGCAGCCCCAGCAGCCGTACGTGCCGGCGCCCGCCCAGGCCCCGGAGTACGAGCAGTACCCCTACCCGCAGCAGGGCTACGACGACCCGCAGGGTTACCCGCAGCAGCCTCAGCAGCCGCCGTACCCCTACCCGCCGTACGAGCAGCCGTACGACACCTACGGACAGCACGACCCGCGTCCGGACGGGAGCCCCCAGCAGTGAAGCAGCGCGCACCCCTGACGCTGGCGGCGGTGGCCGCGGCCCTGGCGGCCGTCACCGGCGTCGGATACCTCACCGCCCCCGCCGCCCCGGCCGCCGACGACCGGACGGCGGCCGCGGCCCGGATGCCGGTGGAGCGGTCCGCGCTGGTCTGCCCGGCGCCCAGCTCCTCGGACATCGCGGAGACCACGTACACGGCGATCACCCCCGGCGCCGCCGGGGGCGGCAAGGGCACGGCCCGCCTCCTCGGCGCGACCAAGGAGGCCAAGCCGGTGCTCGAGCTCAAGGAGCGCGGCAAGCCGGCCGGGGCCGCCGCCTCCGGCGCGGAGGCGCCCGCACTGGTGGGTGTCGCCGACGGGATCCTGGCCCCCGGCTGGACCGCGCAGCAGACCACGAAGGTCTCGGTCGGCCGGGCGCGCGGCGTCCTCGGCGTCAGCTGCACCGCGCCCGGCACCGACTTCTGGTTCCCCGGCGCGAGTACGGCCAAGGGGCGCGAGGACTACGTGCACCTCACCAACCCGGACGACACCGCGGCCGTGATCGACATCAAGATGTTCGGCCCGGACGGGGCGGTCAAGTCCGAGGGCGGCACCGGCGAGAACATCCGGATCGACCCCAAGTCCACCAAGTCCGTCTCGCTTGCCTCCCTCGCCCCCGGCGCCCAGCTCGCGGACGTCACCGCCCATGTGACGACCCGGGCGGGCCGGGTCGGCGCCTCCGTGCAGGTCGGCGAGGAGGGGGTGGGCGCCGACTGGCTGCCGGCCTCCACCGACCCGGCGGGCTCGCTGGTGCTGCCCGGGATTCCGGCGGACGCCACCTCCGTACGGCTGGTCGCCTTCGCGCCGGGCGAGGAGGACGCGGACCTCACCGTCAAGCTGGCCGGGCCGAACGGCTCGATCAGCCCGGCGGGCAACGAGCAGCTGCACCTCAAGGGCGGCATGACGACGACCCTCGACCTGAAGGACGTGACCCGCGGTGAGGCGGGCTCGCTCCTGCTGGCCCCGGCGAACGACAAGAAGGCCGTGCCGGTGGTGGCGGCCCTCCGCGTGGTCCGCGGCAGCGGCGCCAAGCAGGAACTGGGCTTCGTCCCGGCGACCGGGCCCGTGGGGACGCGCGCCACGGTCGCCGACAACCGGGCCGACGAGAACGCGACGGTGCTCTCGCTGACGGCGGCGGGCGGAACCGACGCGAAGGTGAAGGTGACGGCCTCGCCGGGCACCGAGGCAGGGGAGCCGGCCTCGAAGGAGGTCACGGTCAAGGCGGGCACGACGCAGACGGTGTCACTGGCCCCAGCCGGGGCCAAGGGCGCCTACGCGCTGACGGTGGAGACCGTCTCCGGCGGCCCCGTGTACGCGGCCCGCACCCTGACCCTGCCCCACGAGGGCACCCCGATGTTCACGATCCAGCCGCTGTCGGACGACCACGCGATGGTCTCGGTCCCCAAGGCCACCCAGGACCTCACGGTCCTGACCGACTAGGTCGTCTCCTTCGCAGTTCGCGCCCGCGGTACGGCCCGTCAGTCCTGGCCGTACCGCGGGTCCACCGTCTCCGGGGACAGCCCCAGCAGCTCAGCCACCTGCTCCACCACGATCTCGTGCACGAGCAGCGCCCGTTCGTCCCGGCTCTTCGTGCGGATCTCCACCGGCCGCCGGAACACCACGACCCGCGCCGGCCGCCCCGTCCCCGCCGCCTCCGACAGCGCCCCGAGCGGCACCGCCTCGTCGTTCCAGCCGGCGTCCGGACCGCCCGGCGGCCCGGGGACGTCCGCGACCACGAACTCCACCTCCGCCAGCTGCGGCCAGCGCCGCTCCAGCCGCTCGACCGAGTCCCGTACGAGGTCCCCGAACAGCTCCGCCCGGCTCGCCGACAGGGGCACCTGCGGCGGGGCCAGCGGCCCGCGCATCCCGCGCCCGTGCCGGTCGCGACGGCGGGGCCGCGGCTCGGCGGGAGGCTCGGCAGGGCGGGGCGGGCCGGGAGGCAGGGGGCTGTCCGTCACCCCCGCAGCGTAGCCCCCGCAACCCCTCCCACCCGGGGGTTTCCGGACCCGCCGCGCCCCGCCGCAGGCACGACACGGGGAGTGGCCCGCGGGAGAGTCGTCGCGGCCCGGTCAAGAGTGCGGTACCGTCCAACGTCGTGAGCCTTGTACGTCGCTGTTCGCGCACTGCGTGCGGCCGCCCTGCCGTCGCGACACTGACGTACGTCTACGCCGATTCGACCGCAGTTCTCGGCCCGCTCGCCACCTATGCGGAACCCCACTGCTACGACCTGTGCGCCGAGCACTCCGAGCGCCTGACCGCCCCGCGCGGCTGGGACGTCGTGCGCCTCACCGACGGCTCCGCGCCGTCCCGCCCGAGCGGCGACGACCTCGAAGCCCTGGCCAACGCCGTCCGCGAAGCGGCCCGCCCCCACGACCGCGCCGCCGAGGCCGGCGGAACCCGGCAGGGCAGCGGCGGCGGCAACACCGGGGAGACCCGCCGAGGACACCTGCGCGTCCTGCGTTCGCCCGACTCCTGACATACACATGGTCTGAAAAGTCGCTCTCCGTGCAGGGTAGGTTTGCCCCACGCACAGCACCTCAGGAGGGCAGGCAGTGGCCGCAGATCTTTCGAACATCGTCAAGGCGTACGACGTACGTGGTGTCGTACCGGACGAGTGGGACGAGTCGCTGGCCGAGCTGTTCGGTGCCGCCTTCGTCGAGGTCACCGGCGCCACTGCGATCGTCGTCGGCCACGACATGCGGCCCTCCTCGCCCGCCCTGTCCGGCGCCTTCGCCCGCGGCGCCGCCGCCCGCGGCATCGACGTCACCCTGATCGGGCTGTGCTCCACCGACCAGCTGTACTACGCCTCCGGCACGCTGGACCTGCCCGGCGCGATGTTCACGGCCTCGCACAACCCGGCCCGCTACAACGGCATCAAGCTCTGCCGGGCCGGAGCCGCCCCCGTCGGCCAGGACACCGGCCTCTCCGCCATCCGCGAGCTCGTCGAGAAGTGGTCCGACCAGGGCGCACCGGCCGTCGCCGACGGCACCCTCCCGGGCACGGTCACCGAGCAGGACACCCTCGCCGGGTACGCCGAGCACCTCAAGTCCCTCGTCGACCTCAGCAGCATCCGCCCGCTGAAGGTGGTCGTGGACGCCGGCAACGGGATGGGCGGCCACACCGTCCCGACCGTCTTCGAGGGCCTGCCCCTCGACGTCGTCCCGATGTACTTCGAGCTGGACGGCACCTTCCCGAACCACGAGGCCAACCCCCTCGACCCGAAGAACATCGTCGACCTCCAGGCCCGCGTGAAGGCCGAGGGCGCCGACCTCGGCCTCGCCTTCGACGGCGACGCCGACCGCTGCTTCGTCGTCGACGAGCGCGGCGAGGGCGTCTCCCCGTCCGCCGTCACCGCCCTGGTCGCGGCCCGCGAGCTGGCCCGCAACGGCGGCACCGGCACCGTGATCCACAACCTGATCACCTCCTGGTCCGTCCCGGAGGTCGTCCGCGAGCACGGCGGCACCCCCGTCCGCACCCGCGTCGGCCACTCCTTCATCAAGGAGGAGATGGCCAGGTCCGGCGCCATCTTCGGCGGCGAGCACTCCGCGCACTACTACTTCAAGGACTTCTGGAACGCGGACACCGGCATGCTCGCCGCGCTCCACGTCCTCGCGGCCCTCGGCGGCCAGGACGGCCCGCTCTCCGACCTGGTCGCCTCCTACGACCGCTACGAGGGCTCCGGCGAGATCAACTCCACCGTCGCCGACCAGGCCGGCCGGCTCGCCGCCGTCAAGGCCGCGTACGGCACCGCCGAGGGCATCACCCTCGACGAGCTCGACGGCCTGACCGCCAGCTCCGCCGACTGGTGGTTCAACCTGCGCGCCTCCAACACCGAGCCGCTGCTGCGCCTCAACGTCGAAGCCCGCGACCCCGCGACCCTCGTCAAGGTCCGCGACGAGGTCCTCGCCCTCGTCCGCGCCTAGGTCGTGTCGTCAAAGTCGCGTCTGGCTGGCGGGGCCTGGCACGCACGCTCGCCGCGTTGTCGTCGGTCACCGACGCTCCGCGTCGATTCCCTCCTCCGCCTTGCGATCGCACGCACCAGGCCCCGCCAGCCCCGCCCTTCGGGCGGCCGACGCCACTTTGACGACGCTCCCTAGGTCGCCTCTCACAACACCGTGTCACCGCCGGGCCGCGCGACGTGCGGCCCGGCGGTACGCTGACCTCGCCCAATCCGCATGTTCGAAGGGAACCGCCCCATGCCGCTCGAAGCCGGCCTTCTGGAGATCCTCGCCTGCCCCGCCTGCCACTCGCCCCTCGAGGACAAGTCGGCCGACGAAGCGGCTCCCGAGCTGATCTGCACCGGCCGGGACTGCGGCCTCGCCTACCCGGTCCGCGACGGCATCCCGGTCCTCCTCATCGACGAGGCCCGCCGCCCCGCCTGAGCCGCCGCCCGGCACCCGGGGCGTCCAGCCCCAGGCCGCGCGGGCACCGCACAGGCACCACGGGGCGCCCGTCGCAGCGCCGGGCGCCCGAGCAACCGAGTCGCCCGCCCTTCTGAACCAGCTGTCAGCCGGAGGCCGCAATGCTCGACGAGTCGCTCCTCGACGCACCGGACGAACTCGCCCGCGCCGACCGCCGCGGCCTGCTCCGCGGCGCCGCCGAGGCCGGGGCCAGAGTCCGTACCGCAGCCCGGCACGCGACCGACGCGGGCCTCGCCGACCTGCGCCCCGACGGTCGGCCGCGCGCCGTCCTCATCGCAGGCCCCGGCACCGCCGCCACCGGCGTCGCCGACCTGCTCGGCGCCCTCGCCGGAGCCTCCGCACCCGTCACCCGCCTGCACCCCACCGGCGTCGCACACGCCGCCGGCGCCCTGCGCTGGGCGCTGCCCGGCTGGGCCGGCTCCGTCGACCTGCTGCTCCTCGCCACCACCGACGGCACCGAACCAGGGCTCGCCGTCCTCGCCGAGCAGGCCTACCGGCGCGGCTGCACCGTCGTCGCCGTCGCGCCCGAGCGCTCCCCGCTGAGCGAGGCCGTGGACGGCGCGCACGGGCTCCTCGTACCGATGGCCAAGGCCCCGTACCAGGAGTACGACGAATCCGCCGCGGCCGGACCCGGCGCCCTGTGGGCCCTGCTGACCCCGCTGCTCGTGCTCCTCGACAAGGTCGGGCTGATCACCGCCGCCCCGGACACCCTCCAGGGCGTCGCCGACCGGCTCGACCGCACCGCCGAGCGCTGCGGACCGGCCATCGCCACGTACTCCAACCCGGCCAAGACCCTCGCCGCCGAGCTCGCCGACACCCTCCCGCTCATCTGGAGCGAGGGCGCCGGCGCGGGCCCGGCCGGCCGCCGCTTCGCCGCCACGCTCGCCGAACTCGCCGGCCGCCCCGCACTGGCCGCCGACCTCCCCGAGGCGCTGCCCGCCCACGGGGTCCTGCTCGCCGGCTCCTTCGCCGCCGGCGCCGATCCCGAAGACTTCTTCCGTGACCGGGTGGAGGAGCCCCAGGCCCTCCGTGCCCGCATCGTCCTGCTGCGCGACCGGCCCACGGGCGGCCTCACCGCCGCCCCGGCCGCGCGCGAGCTCGCCCTCAGCCACGACACGGCCATCAGCGAGCTCGAACCAGAGGAAGGCAGCGAACTGGAACAGCTCGCCGAACTCCTCGCCGTCACGGATTTCGCCACCGCCTACCTGGCGCTGGCGACCAGGGGACACGGCTGAGCACACCACCGTGCCGGCCCTTCATCCAGGAAGACGGACGAAGATGGACCGCCTGACGAACACGATCCGCCCCTACGCCTGGGGATCGACCACCGCGATCCCCGAGCTCCTCGGCGTCGCACCCACCGGGGAGCCCCAGGCCGAGATGTGGATGGGCGCGCACCCGGGCGCCCCGTCCCGCCTCGACCGCGGCGCCGGCGAGACCACCCTCGCGGACGTCATCGCCGCCGACCCCGAGCGCGAGCTCGGCGCGGCCGCCGTCGCCAGGTTCGGCCCCCGGCTGCCCTTCCTCCTCAAGATCCTCGCGGCCGGGGCCCCGCTCTCCCTCCAGGTCCACCCCGACCTCGCGCAGGCGAAGGAGGGCTACGCCGACGAGGAGCGCCGCGGGATCCACGTCGATGCGGCCCACCGCAACTACAAGGACCCCAACCACAAGCCCGAGATGATCTGCGCGCTCACCCACTTCGACGGCCTGTGCGGCTTCCGCCCGCCGCTGGAGGCCGCCGACCTGCTCGCGGGCCTCGGCGTCAACTCCCTCGTGCCGTACGTCGACCTGCTCCGGGCCCACCCGGAGGAGGCGGCCCTGCGCGAGATGCTCACCGCCGTACTGACCGCGGACCGCGCCGAGATGGCCCGTACGGTGGCCGAGGCGGGCGCCGCGATCGAACGCCTCGGGGGCCCGTACGCGCCGTACGCCTCGCTCGTGCACCACTTCCCGGGCGACCCGGGCGTGATCGCGGCCATGCTCCTCAACCACGTCCGACTCCAGCCCGGCGAGGCCATGTTCCTCGGGGCGGGCGTCCCGCACGCCTACCTCGACGGCCTCGGCGTGGAACTGCTGGCCAACTCCGACAACGTGCTGCGCGCCGGACTCACCCCCAAACACGTGGACGTGCCCGAGCTCCTGAAGATCGTGCGGTTCGATCCCGGTGACCCGGCCGTGCAGCGCCCGGAGGGCAACGGCGAGGAGGTCTACGAGTGCCCCATCGACGAATTCCGGCTCTCCCGCTTCGCCCTGGCCGCCGGCGCCGCCCCGCACACCCTCCCGGACGACGCCCCGCAGATCCTGCTCTGCACGGCCGGCCGCCCGAGGGCCGGCGAAGTGACGTTGTCCCCTGGAGAGTCGGTCTTCGTCCCGGCAGGCGAAAAGGTCGAACTATCCGGAATCGGCACGATCTTCCGCGCCACCGTCGCCCTCTGACGTGGCGTCCGGGGCTACTGCTGCAACAATGTGCCGCCGTAGCGCGGCGCCCCGGGCAGGGGCGCCGTACAGAGGAAGGGACTCCGGAAACCCATGAGCGCGTCGGGCGGTACCAGGGCGATCGTGGCGGCACTCGCCGCCAATCTCGCCATCGCTGTAGCCAAGTTCGTGGCCTTCGTCTTCAGCGGCTCGTCGTCGATGCTCGCGGAAAGCGTCCACTCGCTGGCCGACTCCGGGAACCAGGGGCTGCTGCTCCTCGGCGGAAAGAAGGCCCAGCGCGAGGCGACGCCGCAACACCCCTTCGGGTACGGGCGCGAACGCTACATCTACGCCTTCCTCGTCTCCATCGTGCTCTTCACCGTCGGCGGCATGTTCGCCATCTACGAGGGCGTCGAGAAGGTCCAGCACCCGCACCCGATCGAGGCCTGGTACTGGCCGATCGGCGTGCTCGTCTTCGCCATCATCGCCGAGAGCTTCTCCTTCCGTACGGCGATCAAGGAGTCGAACGAGATCCGCGGCACGCTGACGTGGACCCAGTTCATCAGGCGCGCCAAGGCCCCCGAGCTTCCGGTGGTCCTGCTGGAGGACTTCGGCGCGCTCGTCGGCCTGGTCCTGGCCCTCGGCGGCGTCGGCCTCGCGCTCGCGACCGGCGACGGCGTCTGGGACGGCATCGGCACCCTCTGCATCGGCACCCTGCTGCTCGTCATCGCGGTCGTGCTGGCCGCCGAGACCAAGTCCCTGCTGCTCGGCGAGGCCGCGGGCACGGAGGACGTCGAGAAGATCAAGGCCGCTCTCGTCGACGGCGACGTCGTCACCCGCGTCATCCACATGCGCACCCTCCACCTCGGCCCGGAGGAGCTCCTGGTCGCCGCGAAGATCGCGGTCGAGGGCAACGACACCGCGACGCAGGTGGCGGACGCCATCAACGCCGCCGAGGCCCGGATCCGCGAGGCGGTCCCGATCGCCCGCGTGATCTACCTGGAGCCGGACATCTACCGCGCGGAGTCGGACACCTCCGCCAAGGCCTGACGCGGCCCCCGTACGCGGGAAGGCCCCCGCGGCGCAGATGCGCCGCGGGGGCCTTCCCGCGTACGGACGGGGCGAGCACGCGCTACCAGTCGATCTCGCGGTGAGAGTCGGCGGGAGTGGTCACTGAAATCTCCTTCACGTCCACGCGCATACGAGTGATCCTCCGGCATCGTCCAACAGGGTGGAGGCGGTTCAAAAGACCGAATGACCTGAATATCGCCCGCCGGACGGCCCCTGTTCGCGCGGCTGTTCGTCCGGCCGTCGATGCGGCCGCCCGGGCAGCGACTTCTTCCCCTGCCCACTGGGGCGCGCTCCGCCGATCGGTGTAGATTCGTCATCAGTGTCAGGCGTCGCTGCTGATGGCGGTCGGGCGGTCCTCGCGACCGGCCGAGGGGAGAGAGGGCCCCCGACGGACTGAGTGCTCCGTGCACCGTCCCCACAGGCGATGCGCGGCTCAGCCGTACCCACCCTCTCGAACCATGAGGAGCAGCACCCATGGACTTCAAGGTCGCAGACCTTTCCCTTGCCGCCTTCGGCCGCAAGGAGATCACCCTGGCCGAGCACGAGATGCCCGGCCTGATGTCGATCCGCCGCGAGTACGCCGAGGCCCAGCCGCTGGCCGGCGCCCGCATCACCGGCTCCCTGCACATGACCGTTCAGACGGCCGTCCTGATCGAGACCCTGGTCGCCCTCGGCGCCGACGTCCGCTGGGCCTCCTGCAACATCTTCTCCACCCAGGACCACGCGGCCGCCGCCATCGCCGTCGGCCCGAACGGCACCCCGGAGAACCCGCAGGGCGTCCCCGTCTTCGCCTGGAAGGGCGAGACGCTGGAGGAGTACTGGTGGTGCACGGAGCAGGCGCTGACCTGGCCGAACACCCCCACCGGCGGCCCGAACATGATCCTCGACGACGGTGGTGACGCCACCCTCCTCGTCCACAAGGGCGTCGAGTTCGAGAAGGTCGGCTCCGCCCCGGACCCGTCCACGGCGGACTCCGAGGAGTACGGCTACATCCTCACCCTGCTGAACCGCACCCTCGGCGAGACCCCGCAGAAGTGGACGCAGCTCGCGTCCGAGATCCGCGGTGTCACCGAGGAGACCACCACCGGTGTCCACCGCCTGTACGAGATGATGGCCGAGGGCGCGCTGCTGTTCCCGGCGATCAACGTCAACGACGCCGTGACGAAGTCGAAGTTCGACAACAAGTACGGCTGCCGCCACTCGCTCATCGACGGCATCAACCGCGCCACCGACGTCCTCATCGGCGGCAAGGTCGCGGTCGTGTTCGGCTACGGCGACGTCGGCAAGGGCTGCGCCGAGTCCCTTCGCGGCCAGGGCGCGCGCGTCATCGTCACCGAGATCGACCCGATCTGCGCGCTGCAGGCGGCGATGGACGGATTCCAGGTCGCGACGCTGGACGACGTCGTCGAGACGGCGGACATCTTCATCACGACCACGGGCAACAAGGACATCATCATGGCCTCGGACATGGCCAAGATGAAGCACCAGGCGATCGTGGGCAACATCGGCCACTTCGACAACGAGATCGACATGGCCGGCCTGGCCAAGATCGAGGGCATCGTCAAGGACGAGGTCAAGCCGCAGGTCCACACCTGGAAGTTCCCCGACGGCAAGGTCCTGATCGTGCTCTCCGAGGGCCGTCTGCTGAACCTGGGCAACGCGACCGGTCACCCGTCGTTCGTGATGTCGAACTCGTTCGCGGACCAGACCCTGGCGCAGATCGAGCTCTTCACCAAGCCGCAGGAGTACCCGACCGACGTCTACGTGCTGCCCAAGCACCTCGACGAGAAGGTCGCCCGCCTCCACCTCGACGCCCTCGGCGTCAGGCTCACGACGCTCCGCCCGGAGCAGGCCGACTACATCGGCGTCAAGATCGAGGGCCCGTACAAGCCGGACCACTACCGCTACTGATCCCCACACGGCAGTAGCGACAGCACGTCACGCAGGCCCCCGGCGGAGATGCCGGGGGCCTGCCCCGTACTCAGGCAAGGACCGACACGATGCCCCGCGGCCGCTACTCGCTCCACGACCCGCACGACCACACCCCCCTCGGCGAGGAGCACTTCCACTGCGCCCCCGGCCCCTCCGGCTGGCGCTACGTCTCCCAGCTCACCGGCCCGGACGGCGACCACCGCGGCTCGGTCGACCTGGCGGTCGACGAACTCGGCCGCCCCATCCGCCTCGAGGTGAACGCCTCCAGCTGGCAGGTCCGCGGCGCCGCCATCGACGGAGTCACCTGGGTGCGCTCGGACCCCACCGGCACCGAGGCCACCGAGGGCAACGTCCCCGCCGCGGGTTTCACCGGCACCTCGCCGGCCTTCCTCGTCGCGACGGCCCGCCTGCTGCGCCTGACCCCCGGCGCACCCGCCACCCGGGTCCGGCTCGTCGCACTCACCGACCCGGTGCTGGCACCCCGTACGGTCGACCAGGCCTGGGCGCTGCTGGGGCGCGCCGAGCACGCGACGGACAGCGGGCCGCTGGTGGTGGACGAGTACCGGGTCACGGCTCTGGACACCGGCGAGGTCCACACGGTCCACCTGGCCGGGGACGTGGTCCTCGCGGCCCCGGGCATCGAGCTCGAACACCTGGAGACCCCGCCCTCGGCCTTCCCCGAGGACTGAAGCCGCCCGGCACTCCCCGGCCCGGCTCCGTGGCCCGGCCCCGCGTCAGTGATCCTCGTCCGGGTGGCTCCACTCGACCGCGCACGTCGCCGAAGGCGCGGCCTCCTTCGCGTACCAGGCGAGGGACTTCTCGAACTCCGGGCACCACAGGCGGGCGCGGCTGACGGAGACCGGGAAGTGCTGCGCAGGCCAGGCGATCACGCCGGGGGAGCGAACCCGGTCGCGGGCCGCGGTGGCACGGGAGCCGCCGGAGCGGGCGCCACCACCGGGGCGGCAGGCACTGCGGGTGCCCTGCCCGGGACCGGGGCCAAGAACGGCTGACCCGCGTGCGGTACGGCCTGAGGTACGGCCTGGGGTACGGACGCCCCGGGAGCCGGGTGCCCCCACGCGGGCGGCATCCCCGGGGGCATCCCGGGCAGGCCCGCCACCGCCCCGGGACCGGTGCCGAAGGCGCGGGCCGCGTCCCGGGTCTGCCGCTCGTGCACCACCGCCATCAGGAACGCTGCAGCCGGCACGCCCACCGGCGGCGGCGTCCCCGTACGCGCGACCAGATCGTCCGCGAGCTTCGCCGCCATCGCGGCGCCCACCTGCGGGTCCAGCTGGTTCATCCGCGTCAGGTACTGCCGTATCGCCAGCCACAGCCCGTCCGGCACGGCCGACAGATCCAGTCCGGAGAACCGTCCGGCCAGCCAGGGCGGCGGCGGAGGCATGGGCATCACCGGCGCCCCCGCCACCCGCTCCCGGACAACCAGCGCCCCCGCGAACACGTCCCCGAGCCGCCGTCCCCGCGCCGACACCAGCGACGCGATACAGGCCACGGCCCCGAAGGTCCCCAGTAGTTCCACGACCCCCATCGCCCCGCGCACCAGCGCATGCCGGAAGCGGATCGGCCCGCCGTCGTCGCGCACCACCCGCAGCCCGCAGGCGAGCTTGCCGAGCGAGCGCCCGTGGGACAGCGTCTCCACCGCGATCGGTACGCCGACCAGCACCAGGACGAAGCTCGCCACCGACACCGCGGCCTGTGCGGCCACGTCCAGCGAGGCGGTCGCGAAGGTCAGCCCGATCGAGATGATCAGGTACCCGGTGAGGTACAGGAGCAGGTCGAGGAAGATCGCCAGCGCCCGGCTCGGCAGCCTCGCCGGCCGCAAACCCAGGACGACCGCGTCCCCCGTCACCAGATCGCTCACCCTGCACACCTTTCCCGTGACCGGACCCGCCCCTTGGTCGTCCAGTCTGCCAAGCTGACCACGGTAGGAGTAAGCAGAAGCAGGGTCCTGGGGCAGGGGAGCGGTAACCGGATGGATCTCGACGTCTTCGTGACGGCCCACCGGGCGGAATGGGACCGCCTCGAACAGCTGCTGGGCCGCGGCCGCCGACTGACGGGCGCCGAGGCGGACGAGCTGGTCGCG
>NZ_CP107983.1:5192500-6870000 GCF_036106915.1 Streptomyces sp. NBC_00354
GGTAAGGGTGTAGGCCGAGGGGTAGGCAAATCCGTCCCTCATATAAGGCTGAGACCTGATGCCGAGCCGATTGTGGTGAAGTGGATGATCCTATGCTGTCGAGAAAAGCCTCTAGCGAGTTTCATGGCGGCCCGTACCCTAAACCGACTCAGGTGGTCAGGTAGAGAATACCGAGGCGTTCGGGTGAACTATGGTTAAGGAACTCGGCAAAATGCCCCCGTAACTTCGGGAGAAGGGGGGCCATCACTGGTGATCGGATTTACTCCGTGAGCTGGGGGTGGCCGCAGAGACCAGCGAGAAGCGACTGTTTACTAAAAACACAGGTCCGTGCGAAGCCGTAAGGCGATGTATACGGACTGACGCCTGCCCGGTGCTGGAACGTTAAGGGGACCGGTTAGTGCGCTTTCGGGCGTGCGAAGCTGAGAACTTAAGCGCCAGTAAACGGCGGTGGTAACTATAACCATCCTAAGGTAGCGAAATTCCTTGTCGGGTAAGTTCCGACCTGCACGAATGGCGTAACGACTTCTCGACTGTCTCAACCATAGGCCCGGTGAAATTGCACTACGAGTAAAGATGCTCGTTTCGCGCAGCAGGACGGAAAGACCCCGGGACCTTTACTATAGTTTGATATTGGTGTTCGGTTCGGCTTGTGTAGGATAGGTGGGAGACTTTGAAACCCCAACGCCAGTTGGGGTGGAGTCGCCGTTGAAATACCACTCTGGTCGTGCTGGATGTCTAACCTCGGTCCGTGATCCGGATCAGGGACAGTGTCTGATGGGTAGTTTAACTGGGGCGGTTGCCTCCCAAAGAGTAACGGAGGCGCCCAAAGGTTCCCTCAGCCTGGTTGGCAATCAGGTGTTGAGTGTAAGTGCACAAGGGAGCTTGACTGTGAGACCGACGGGTCGAGCAGGGACGAAAGTCGGGACTAGTGATCCGGCGGTGGCTTGTGGAAGCGCCGTCGCTCAACGGATAAAAGGTACCCCGGGGATAACAGGCTGATCTTCCCCAAGAGTCCATATCGACGGGATGGTTTGGCACCTCGATGTCGGCTCGTCGCATCCTGGGGCTGGAGTCGGTCCCAAGGGTTGGGCTGTTCGCCCATTAAAGCGGTACGCGAGCTGGGTTTAGAACGTCGTGAGACAGTTCGGTCCCTATCCGCTGTGCGCGTAGGAATATTGAGAAGGGCTGTCCCTAGTACGAGAGGACCGGGACGGACGAACCTCTGGTGTGCCAGTTGTCCTGCCAAGGGCATGGCTGGTTGGCTACGTTCGGGAGGGATAACCGCTGAAAGCATCTAAGCGGGAAGCCTGCTTCAAGATGAGTATTCCCACCTCCTTGAGAGGGTAAGGCTCCCAGTAGACGACTGGGTTGATAGGCCAGATGTGGAAGCCCGGTAACGGGTGGAGCTGACTGGTACTAATAGGCCGAGGGCTTGTCCTCAGTTGCTCGCGTCCACTGTGTTAGTTCTGAAATAACGAACAGCTGTGTCAACACCAGCATGTTCAAATTTCATAGTGTTTCGGTGGTCATAGCGTTAGGGAAACGCCCGGTTACATTCCGAACCCGGAAGCTAAGCCTTTCAGCGCCGATGGTACTGCAGGGGGGACCCTGTGGGAGAGTAGGACGCCGCCGAACAATCATTGTAGAAAGCCCCGTACCGGGTATCCGGTACGGGGCTTTTCTGCGTTCTGGGACCGTTTGGCGTGGAAGCAATCCGGCTCCGCTTTCCTTACCAGTCGGCGGGGTAGCTCTTGAGGTTGGTGGTGTCGAGCGTCCAGCGGCCGGCGGTGACGGTGTCCCCGAACGCGTAGGGGACCTTCTTGCGGTAGCGGGTGCCGTCGGGTCCCTGCGAGGGGTCGCTGTGCACGGTGACGGTCTTCTTGTCCTTGCGGGGGTCCACGACGACGTACAGCGGGACTCCCATGCGCGGGTAGTCGTGCAGCTTGTCGCGGATGTCGGTGCGGGAATTCGTACGGGAGACGACCTCCACCACCATCAGGACATCGCGGGAGTTGACGACCTTCGCCGTGTCGTCCGTGTCCTCTTCCGCGAGGACCATGAGGTCGGGGATTTTGGTCAGACCGGTTACCGGATCGCCCATGTTCGTGTCATTGAGGGCCATGACCTCGGGTGTCTGGGCCTCGATCTGGCGGCGCAGCCGCACCACGTTCAGCCCGTGGGGAGCCGTGGGGCTCATCATCGTGAGGAAGATCTGACCGTCGGTGGTCTGCACCTTCCACTGGTCTTCCTGGTGCTCGGCAAGCTCCGCGAGCTGCTCCGCGAAGTCGTGCATGCGGCGCATCTGCTCGGGGGTGAAGTCGGCCATGGAGGTCCTCCTGGTGGGTGCCCGACCAGCGTATCCAGCCGGGACCCCCCGCTAGAGGCGGCCGGCGGACTTCAGGGACAGGTAGGCGTCGGCCAGAGCCGGGGCCAGGGTGTCCGGGGTGGCGTCGACCACGTGGACTCCGTGGCGGGACAGCTGCTCTGCCGTGCGGCGGCGGGCGGCCTGGGACTGGGTGCCGGCCGCGGCCTCGTAGACCGCGTCGAGGGTGCCGCGGGACTTCGTCATCCCCTCTATGTGGGGGTCGGCCACCGAGGCCAGCAGGACCGTGTGGCGCTGCGTGAGGCGGGGGAGGAGGGGGAGCAGACCTTCCTCTATCGGAGCCGCGTCAAGGCTCGTCAGAAGGACCACCAGGGACCGGCGCGGGGCGTTTCGGAGGACGGTGGAGACCAGGGTGCGGGCGTCGGTTTCGACGAGCTCCGGTTCCAGGGTGGCCATGGCGTTCACGAAGGCCGGGAGGATGTCGCCGGCCGAGCGGCCCTGGACCTGGGCGCGGGTGCGGCGGTCGTGGGCCAGCAGGTCGACGCGGTCGCCGGCGCGGGAGGCCAGCGCGGCCAGCAGCAGGGCCGCGTCCATCGCGGAGTCCAGGCGGGGGGCGTCGCCGACGCGGCCCGCCGAGGTGCGGCCGGTGTCCAGGCAGATCAGGATGTGCCGGTCGCGTTCCGGCCGCCAGGTGCGGACGGCGACCTTGTTCTGGCGGGCGGTGGCCCGCCAGTCGATGGAGCGGGTGTCGTCGCCGGGGACGTAGTCGCGGAGGCTGTCGAACTCGGTGCCCTCACCGCGGGTCAGGACGCTTGTACGGCCGTCCAGTTCGCGCAGCCGGGCCAGGCGCGAGGGGAGGTGCTTGCGGCTGGTGAAGGGCGGCAGGACCCGGACCGTCCAGGGGACGGTGTGGGTGCCCTGGCGGGCGAACAGGCCGAGCGGTCCGTACGAGCGGATCGTCACGCGGTCGGCGCGGCGGTCCCCGCGGCGGGTGGGGAGCAGCCGGGTGGTGATCCGGCGGCGTTCGCCGGCCGGGATCGTCAGGGTGTGCCGGGAGGCCTCGGCCTCGGAGCCGGGGAGCCAGCTGCTGGGGGGCCAGGCGTCGCGGATGCGGGCCCGGAGCGTGCGGGTGCCCGGGTTGGTGAGGGTGAGGTGGACCTGCGCCGGTTCGCCGAGGCGCACGGAGGTGTCACCCGTGCGGGTGAGGCTGAGCCTGCGGACCGGCGCGGCGAGGGCGTAGTCGACGGCGCAGGCCAGGGCGAGCGTGCCGTTGACCGCGAGCATCCCCGTCCAGCTCGGTTCGAGGATGCCGACGGGGAGGCTGCCGAGGGCCGCCAGCAGGGCGGCGCGTCCGGTGAGGGCCATCAGCGCGGGACGGGGACGTGGGACAGGATCGCGGTGATGACGGCGTCGGCCGTCACGCCCTCCATCTCGGCCTCCGGGCGGAGTTGGACGCGGTGGCGCAGGGTGGGCAGGGCGAGGGCCTTGACGTCGTCGGGGGTGACGTAGTCGCGGCCGGTGAGCCAGGCCCAGGCGCGGGCGGTGGCCAGCAGGGCGGTCGCGCCGCGCGGGGAGACGCCGAGGGTGAGGGACGGCGATTCGCGGGTGGCGCGGCAGATGTCGACGACGTACCCGGCGATCTCGGGGGAGACGGACACCTTGGCGACGGCGTCGCGGGCGGCTTCGAGTTCGGCCGCGCCGGCGACCGGGCGCAGGCCTGCGGCCTGGAGGTCGCGGGGGTTGAAGCCGGCGGCGTGCCGGGTCAGGACGCCGATCTCGTCCGCGCGGGAGGGGAGGGGCACGGTGAGCTTGAGGAGGAAGCGGTCCAGCTGGGCTTCGGGGAGGGGGTAGGTGCCCTCGTACTCGACCGGGTTCATGGTGGCGGCGACGAGGAACGGCTCGGGCAGCTTGCGCGGGGTGCCGTCGACGGTGACCTGGCGCTCCTCCATGGCTTCGAGGAGGGAGGACTGGGTCTTGGGCGGGGTCCGGTTGATCTCGTCCGCGAGGAGGAGGTTGGTGAAGACCGGGCCGTTCTGGAAGGAGAACTCGGCGGTGCGGGCGTCGTAGACGAGCGAGCCGGTGACGTCGCTGGGCATCAGGTCCGGGGTGAACTGGACGCGCTTGGTGTCGAGTTCGAGGGAGGCGGCCAGGGCCCGTACGAGGAGGGTCTTGGCGACGCCGGGTACGCCTTCGAGGAGGACGTGGCCGCGGCACAGGAGGGCGACGACGAGACCGGTGACGGCCGAGTCCTGGCCGACGACGGCCTTTCCGATCTCGGTGCGGATCGCTTCCAGGGAGGAGCGGGCGCTGTCCGTGGTGGCCGTCATGAGGTGCGGACCTCTCTTTCGAGGGCGTCGAGGTGGTCGGCGAGCGCGACGAGTGCCGCGTCGTCGGCGGGCGTGGTGCCGAAGAGGAGGACGGTCAGGTCCTGGTGTCCGGCCGTCAGGCGGGCGGACACGGCGGGGACCAGGGCCGCGGGTTCGTGTGCCTGGGTGGGCGGTACGCCGACCAGGGCGGCCAGGCGTTCGCGGGCGGCGGCGCGCAGCACGGTGGCGGCGCGGTCGCGGGCGCCGGCCCTGCGGTAGAGGCGGGCGCGGCCCTCGGTGGTCTCGGAGGCGCGGATGGCGACGGGCAGCTTCTCGGTGACGAGGGGGCCGAGTCGGCGGGCGCGCCAGAGGGCGGCGAGGGCGGCGGCGACGAAGAGCTGGAGGAGGGCCCAGCCCCAGCCGCGGGGGACGAGCTCGAGGAAGCCCTTCTCCTGGGCGGGGTCCTCGTCCTGGACCTCCGTGAGGGAGGGCAGGTACCAGACGAGGTCGGGGCGGGAGCCGAGGAGTTGGAGGGCGAGGGAGGCGTTGCCCTCGGAGGCGAGCTTCTTGTTGAGGAGGAGCGTCTCGGAGCCGAGGAGGACGGTGTCGCCGCCCGTGGTGCCGGAGGGGAGGACGAGGAGGGTGGGGTGGCCGCCGCTGGGGTAGCACGCTGCGGAGGCTGCTCCGCCGGTGTAGCGGTGGCCGCCGCCGGTGGTGGCGCGGCCGGCGGTGGTGGCGGCGGGCAGGGCGCAGCCGGGGTCGAGGTTCTCGTCGAGGGCGTCGCCCTTGGTGCGGGTGGCCGGGGCCAGGCCGGGAAGGCTGACGCTGCCGGGGGCGAGCAGGACGGTACGGCCGCCGGAGAGGTCGATCGCGGAGCGGATGGCGCGGCGCTGGGTGTCGCCGAGCCGGTCGGGGTCGGTGACCAGCAGGGTGGTGCCGGGGCCGGCCGCGGCGGCGGCCTCGCGGGCGCTGGTCACGACGCGGGTGGTGACCCCGCGGGCCTGGAGCAGCTCGGCGACGGCCCGGCTGCCGTCGGGGTCGGCGGAGCGGGGGTCGAGCCGCCCGTGGCGGCTGCCGGAGCCGAGGGCGGCGAGGACGACGGCGCCGACGAGCAGGATCCCGAGGCAGATGAGCACACCGCGGGAGCGCCGCCACACGGCGGCGGGAGTGGTCCCCCGGGCGGCCGTGCCGGGGGCTTCGCCGCGCGGCGGGTCCGCCGGTGTGCCGGGGGTGTGGGGGCCGGGGGCGGGGGCGGTCATGCCGGGGGTCCCGTCAGGAGCGGCTTCGTGCGGGCCAGGGTGGTGTCGAGGGTGTGGAGGCGGGTGTACATGGCCTCGTCGCCGGGGCGGCCGCCGTACGTGACGTCGTCGAAGGTGCGGGCGGCCGCTCGGAGGGCTTCGGCGTGGTCGGGGAGGGAGAGCGCGGCTTCGGCGGCCGCCTCGTCGGCGGTGCGGCCCGGGCGGGGGTCGAGCAGGGTGCGTTCCTCGAGGGAGCGGACGACGGCGCGCATGTGCTCCTGGACGGCTTCCGTCCAGCGGCCCGCGGCGGCGTGCGCGGCGGCGGCGGTGCGGTGGTCCGCGGCGCTGCGCAGGGTGTCGTCGAACACCCCCGCCGTCGCGGTGGCGGTTCGGCGGGGGGAGCCGAGCCGCCACCACAGGGCGGCGAGGGCCAGGGCGGCCAGGACGGCGATGGCGACCAGGCCCAAGGTGCCGCCGGGGGCGGCGCCCGAGGCGTGGTCGAAGAGGTTGCCGACCCATTCCCAGAGCCGGTCCAGGGCGCGCTGGAGCAGCCCCGGGTCGTCCTGGTGGTACAGCGGTTTGGACAGCTCGCGTTCTGCCGCCTCGCGGGCGGGGTCGCGCGGTGTCGTCACCGGTGGTTTCTCCGCGGCCGGCAGGAGCGCCGCGGAGCGTGTGATGAGGCCCCCCGTACTCATCATCCGTGCATCAGCCTCCGGTCGGCGGTGCGGCGGCGTTCGGGCCGTAGTTCTCCAGGCCTGCCGCCCGGGCGAGCTCCAGGTCGAGGGCTTCGCGCCGGATGCGCTGGTCGACGTACAGGAGGACGGTGACGCCCGACTGGATCGGCATGGTGATGGTCTGGGCGATGACCGCGCCGACCGCGGAGAGGATCAGCGCGGCCCAGCCGGTGGCGGCGGTGCCGTTCTCCAGGCCTTCCATGCCGCTGTCGGCGAAGCCGATGGCGAGCCCGACGGCGGCCAGCGGCCAGACGATGATCGCCGAGACGAACGCGGTGATGAGGCCGGTCAGGGCGGTGATGCCGAAGATGCGCCACCACGAGCCCTGGACGAGCCTCGAGGAGCGGCGGAGCGAGGTGATGACGCTGCTCTTCTCCAGCATCAGCGCGGGCGAGGCCAGGCTGAACTTGAGTGCGAGCCAGATGAGCAGCGGGAGGGCGGCGACGCCGCCGGCGACGGCGACGGCGACGTTGCCCAGGAGGATGCCGGGCAGGAGCAGCACGAGGACGATGACGATGCCGCCGAGGGCCAGCAGGAGGGTCAGCCCGAGCAGGCGGAGCAGCTGGGGGCGGGCCTCGCGCCAGGCTTCGCCGATCGAGGAGCCGTGGCCGAGCACGGCACGGCTGAAGATCATCGTGAGCATGGCGGTGGCCACGATGGTCCCGATGAGCTGGACGAAGCCGTTCGCGAGCAGCGCCACCATGCTGCCGCCGAGGGTGTCGAAGGCTTCCTTCAGGCTGTCCCCGGAACCGGGGTCGGAGGCGACGGCGAGGTCGGCGTACGTGTACTTCTGCACGAGCACGCTGATGACCTGCACGACGGTGGCCACGACCAGCGTGATCGGCAGGACCGTGCGCCAGTGGGTGCGCATGGTGGCGACCGCGCCGTCGAGGATCTCGCCCAGGTCGAGGGGGCGCAGCGGGATCACGCCGGGCTTGGCGGCCGGGGGCTTGCCCCACTGGCCGCCCTGCGGGCCCTGGGGGCCGCCGTACGATCCCCAGCCCGCGCCCGGCTGAGGCTGCTGCTGCGGGGCCTTCGGGGCCGCCTGGGGGGTGCCGGGGCTCGACCACTCGCCGGGGGGCGGCTGCTCGGCGGACCACTTCGGTCCGCCGGCGGGCGGCGGTGTGCCGCCTTCGGTGCCGTCCCGGCCGTCTGATGCGCCCGGCCGCTCGCCGTCGGACGGGGAGGGTCCGGGCACGGCCCAGCCCGGAGAGTCGTTCATCGTCGCTCCTTCACGTGCACTGCGGGGGGCGCTGGTCGGCTGCCATCGTGCCACGTGGGAATGTTGAGCGGACCGGCCGTCCCCCCGGAACTCCGGCAGCCCGCGCCTTCAATTGTCGCCCGGATCCGGGGCAGACTGGTCGGTCTGATCTCCACGCAGGTCCGAGGGGCGATTTCCAGCCCTTTTGGCTGTGGGACAGCTCACCGACAGGTAACGATTAGCTAATGGGATGATGTCAAGCATGAAGGGACGAGTCCTTGTCGTCGACGACGACACCGCGCTGGCCGAGATGCTCGGCATTGTGCTGCGTGGAGAAGGTTTTGAGCCGTCGTTCGTAGCGGACGGCGACAAGGCGCTGGCGGCCTTCCGCGAGGCGAAGCCGGATCTCGTGCTGCTGGACCTGATGCTGCCCGGACGGGACGGCATAGAGGTCTGCAGGCTGATCCGGGCCGAGTCCGGCGTACCGATCGTCATGCTCACCGCGAAGAGCGACACGGTGGACGTCGTCGTGGGCCTGGAGTCCGGGGCCGACGACTACATCGTCAAGCCGTTCAAGCCGAAGGAGCTGGTGGCCCGTATCCGGGCCCGCCTGCGCCGCTCGGAGGAGCCCGCGCCCGAGCAGCTGGCCATCGGTGACCTGGTCATCGACGTGGCCGGGCACTCGGTCAAGCGGGACGGTGCCTCGATCGCCCTGACCCCGCTCGAGTTCGACCTGCTGGTCGCTCTTGCGCGCAAGCCCTGGCAGGTGTTCACCCGCGAGGTGCTGCTGGAGCAGGTCTGGGGCTACCGGCACGCGGCGGACACCCGCCTGGTCAACGTGCATGTCCAGCGTCTGCGCTCCAAGGTCGAGAAGGACCCTGAGCGCCCCGAGATCGTCGTGACGGTGCGCGGTGTCGGCTACAAGGCCGGACCGAGCTGACGTGCAGCCCGGCAGGCCCCGCCGCGGGTCCCGCTGGGGGGCCCTGAGGGGCGGCCGGCAGCTCCGTCAGATGGCAGACGGAGCGCCCGGCGGCCCTGTGCTGCGGTTGTTCGTACGCCTCGTACGCCGGCCGCTGCTTCCGGCTGTCCGGCTGTGGCGGCGCAACATCCAGCTGCGGGTGGTCGCCGCCACGCTGCTGATGTCGCTGGCCGTGGTTCTCTCGCTCGGCTTCGTCGTGATCGCGCAGGTCAGCAAGGGGCTCCTCGACGCCAAGGAGGAGGCCGCGCAGAGCCAGGCGGCGGGCGGGTTCGCGGTCGCACAGGAGAAGGCCAACACGCCCTCCACGGTGGACGGGCCCGATGCCACCGACAACAAGGTCGGGCGGGACGCCAGTACCTGGATGAACTCGCTGGTCAAGCAGCTCGCCAGTGGCGGCCAGACCGCCTTCGAGGTGGTCGCGCTCGGCGCCG
Source organism: Streptomyces sp. NBC_00354 (assembly GCF_036106915.1). Classification (NCBI taxonomy): domain Bacteria; kingdom Bacillati; phylum Actinomycetota; class Actinomycetes; order Kitasatosporales; family Streptomycetaceae; genus Streptomyces; species Streptomyces sp. NBC_00354. The sequence goes on from NZ_CP107983.1 coordinate 5,201,713, forward strand.
GCCCCGGCGCGGGCGGGCAGCCCGACGGGCCCACCGTCTCGGGCGTCAAGGGTGCCCGAGCCTCCGGGAACGTGGACCCGACGGCGAGCGTCCCGCCGCAGCTGCGGCGGGAGGTCAACCACGCCACCGGGACCTTCAAGACCTTCTCCCAGATCCGGTACACCGCCGGGGCCGGGGACAAGGCGCCCGAGCCCGCGCTGGTCGTGGGCAAGCGGCTCACCGACATCAACGGGGACCCGTACGACCTGTACTACCTCTTCCCGCTCACGCAGGAGGAGGAGTCCCTCAACCTGATCAAGGTCACCATCGCCACCGCCGGCGTGTTCGTGGTCGTGCTGCTCGGCGCGATCGCGTGGCTCGTCGTGCGCCAGGTCGTGACGCCCGTGCGGATGGCCGCCGGGATCGCCGAGCGGCTCTCGGCCGGGCGGCTCCAGGAGCGGATGAAGGTCACCGGCGAGGACGACATCGCTCGTCTGGGCGAGGCCTTCAACAAGATGGCCCAGAACCTCCAGCTCAAGATCCAGCAGCTGGAGGACCTGTCGCGGATGCAGCGCCGGTTCGTCTCCGACGTCTCGCACGAGCTGCGGACGCCGCTGACGACCGTACGGATGGCAGCCGATGTCATCCACGACGCCCGGGTCGACTTCGACCCGATCACGGCCCGCTCCGCCGAGCTGCTCGCCGGGCAGCTCGACCGCTTCGAGTCGCTGCTCGCGGACCTGCTGGAGATCAGCCGGTTCGACGCGGGTGCCGCGGCCCTGGAGGCGGAGCCGATCGACCTGCGGGAGGTCGTACGCCGGGTCATCGACGGCGCCGAGCCGCTCGCCGAGCACAAGGGCACCCGGATCCGGGTGCTGGGCGACACCCAGCCCGTCATAGCCGAGGCCGACTCCCGGCGCGTGGAGCGGGTGCTGCGCAATCTCGTCGTCAACGCCGTGGAGCACGGTGAGGGCCGCGACGTGGTGGTCCGGCTCGCATCGGCGGGCGGGGCCGTGGCGGTGGCCGTACGGGACTACGGCGTCGGGCTCAAGCCCGGCGAGGCCACCCGCGTCTTCAACCGCTTCTGGCGGGCCGACCCGGCCCGCGCCCGCACCACCGGCGGGACGGGCCTCGGCCTGTCGATCGCCGTCGAGGACGCGCGCCTGCACGGCGGCTGGCTCCAGGCCTGGGGCGAGCCGGGCGGAGGTTCGCAGTTCCGGCTGACCCTGCCGCGGACCGCGGACGAGCCGCTGCGCGGGTCCCCGATCCCGCTGGAGCCGGAGGATTCCCGGGCCAACCGGGCCAGGGCCGCGGCCGACGCGGCGGGCTCCGGTACGCCCCCGCAGGCGCCGCCGGCCCCGGGGCGGCCCGACCGCTCGCCGATACCGCCCCGGTCGGCGGTCGGCGGGGCGCTGCCGGTGCCCGCGGACCCGACGGCCCTGCCGGGCAACGGGGCCCGCGTCGTGGCCCGCCCGGCCGACCAGGCGGCGGCGGACCGGACAGCGGCAGACCGGGCGGCGGCGGACCGGACAGCGGCAGACCGGGCTGACGCGGCCGACCAGGCAGCAGCACAGGAGGATCGAGCAGGTGGACGCTGAGCCCGCACGGGTACGCAAGGACGACCGCCGCCGGTGGCGGACGGTGCGGGCGTACGCCTTCGGCGCGGCCGGGCTGCTGCTGGCCGGCTGTGCCTCCATGCCCGACCACGGCGAGATCCGCGAGGTGCGGGCCTCGCAGGGCGTCGACTCGCAGGTCCGGGTGTTCGGCGTGCCGCCGGCCGACAAGGCCAGCGCGGCCGACATCGTCGACGGCTTCCTGGAGGCCATGACCAGCGACGACCCGCAGCTGCAGACCGCCCGGAAGTACCTCACCGAGGACGCGGCGAAGAACTGGAAGCCCGGCGCCGCCGTCACCGTGCTCTCCGCGGGCATCGACCGGTTCTCCGTGCAGGGCGAGAAGGACCCCTCGGGCCCCCGCTGGAAGATGACCGGCACGAAGCTCGCGACGGTGGACGAGCGCAGCGCGTACCAGCCGGAGACCACCGGGGCGCGCTACGAGGAGTTCCTCCAGCTGGTCCAGGAGAACAAGCAGTGGCGGATCGCGACGCCGCCGAGCAGCCTCGTGCTCAGCGAGTCCGATTTCCAGCGCATCTACATGCCGGTCAACAAGTACTACTTCGCGGGCGGCAGCCTCGTCGCCGATCCGGTGTACGTGCGCCAGCGCAGCGACCCCGACTCGCGGATGGACCCGACCACGCAGACCGTGCAGTCGCTGCTGGCCGGGCCCTCCAAGTGGCTGGGGCCCGTGGTGACTTCGAGCTTCCCCACCGGGACGGAACTGCGCGAGGGCACCAAGTCCCTTGCGTACGACGGCCAGAACGCGCTGAAGGTGCCGCTCAACGACAAGGCCGACAACGTCGCGCAGCCGCAGTGCCAGAAGATGGCCGCGCAACTCCTGTACACCGTGCAGGATCTGACGGCCTCCCGGCTGGCGCGGGTCGAGCTGCTGCGCTCGGACCGGTCCTCGCTGTGCTCGGTGACCGATGCGGCAGCGGGGGCGATCGCCCACCGGGCGCCGAGCCCCGAGTACCAGTACTACGTGGACAGCGACAGCCGGCTCGTGCGGATGAAGCTCGACATCTCCAGCGAGGACCAGCAGTACAGGCCCGAGTCGGTGCCGGGGCCGCTGTCCCCGACCGCCACGAGCCCAGGGTTCAAGGTCGGCTCCGCGGCGGTCTCGTACGACGAGAAGCGCGCGGCGGTGGTGTCCGAGGACCAGCACGGGCTGTACCTGGTGAACCTGACGACGGCCGGGCCCGTTCCGCAGCCGGTGCTGACCAGCAAGGGTGCCAAGCCGAACGGGCTGGGTGCGCCGAGCTGGGACACGGCGGGCGACCTGTGGATCGCGGACCAGGACCCGCAGAATGCGGGGCTGTACCGGGTGCCGGGCGGTACCGGGGCCCCGCAGAAGATCGATGTGGCCGGGCTCGACGGCGGGCGGATCAGGGCGCTGAAGGCGTCGCCGGACGGGGTGCGGATCGCGCTGCTGGTGGAGAAGGAAGGCCGCAAGAACCTGTACATCGGGCGGATCGAGCGGCCCGAGGGCAAGGGCGACGCGGGACCAGTGTCGGTGCGCGAGCTGCGTCCGGCGGCCCCGCAGATGGCGAGTGTGACGGCGCTGAGCTGGGCGCCGCGCGGCCGCCTGCTGGTGGTGGGCCGGGAGAGCGGCGGGGTCGTGCAGGCCCGGTACATGCTGGCCGACGGTTCGATGGTCGCGGCGAGCCTGCCCGGGGCGACCGGGCTGGACGCGGTCGCGGCGACGGAGGACGAGAAGAAGCCGGTGGTCGCGTACTCGGAGGAGGACGGGATCGTGTGGCTGCCGCCGGGGGCGCAGTGGCGTACGGCGGCGGCGGGCGGCCGGGCCCCGATCTACCCCGGCTGACCTGTCTGACCTGTCTGACCTGTGCTTTTGTGCCCGGGGTCCGGTTGTCCACAGGGGTGGCGGGGTGCCCGGCCGGCCCGGCACAGTGGTGGGCATGCGGGGGTGGTGGCAGGAGCTCGCCGGGCTGGTCCTGCCGGTCGACTGCACCGGCTGCGGGGCTGCCCGCGTGCTGCTGTGCGCGGGCTGCGCGCAGGCGCTGAGCGGGGCCGCGGCGGGGTGTGTGCGGCCGTCTCCGGGACCTGCGGGGCTGCCCGTGGTGTATGCGGCCGCCGCGTACGAGGGCGCCGTACGGGAGGCCGTACTGGCGCACAAGGAGCGCGGGGTGCTGCCGCTGGCCGGGCCGCTCGGCGCTGCCCTGGCGGCGGCCGTCCGCGGGTGCCTCGGTGCGGGCGTCCGCGGGGTCGGGGCGCGGTCGGCGGGGGAGGAGCTGGTGCTCGTCCCGGTGCCGTCGGCGCGGCGGCAGGTGCGGGCGCGCGGGCACGATCCGGCGCGCAGGATCGCCCTGGCGGCCTCGGCACGGCTGCGGCGGGCCGGTGTTCCCGCGCGGGTGGCGCCCGTACTGCGCCATGTCCGGCCGGTGGCCGATCAGGCGGGCCTGGGGGCCCGGGAGCGGCGGGAGAACCTCGCGGGGGCCCTGGGGCTGTGCCGCGGGGGCGCGGTGCGGCTGCCGGCCGGTGCCCGGATCGTGCTGGTGGACGACGTGATCACCACCGGAGCCACGCTCGCGGAGGCGGCCCGGGCGGTGCGGGCGGCGACGGCGGCCGGAGCGGTGGCGGGCGCGGCGGTGGTGGCGGCTCCGACAGGATCCTTCGTAAGAAATCGGTCGACAACCCGTACAGAGCAACGCTCTTGTGAATAGATTTGGAACTCTTGGGGAAGGCGCATCGTTGCAGGTAGTAAGAGAGAACAGCCACCTGAACGGAGGTACGGTCCGGTAGCGGGTGCCGACAACCGGCATGGAGGGATATGTTCGGTTGTAAGGAACTGGCGAGTCCTGGCTACACGCATCGGATCGCACGTTTCGGAGGTGAAAGTCGCCAGTCCGGGGCTCCGGTGTTCACCGGGGCCTGGTGCGAAAGGGAGACGCTTCGCCCCATGAGGCGGAGCTATCCGGGAACGGAGTTCTGCGTGGACATCGTCGTCAAGGGCCGCAAGACCGAGGTGCCCGAGCGGTTCCGCAAGCACGTGGCCGAGAAGCTGAATCCGGAGCGGATCCAGAAGCTCGACGCCAAGGTGATCAGCTTGGACGTCGAGGTGTCCAAGGAGCACAACCCGCGCCAGGCCGACCGTTCCGACCGCGTGGAGATCACTCTGATTTCGCGGGGCCCGGTGATCCGTGCCGAGGCCGCCGCAGCGGACCCGTATGCGGCGCTCGACCTGGCACAGGAGAAGCTTGAAGCCCGGCTGCGCAAGCAGCACGACAAGCGCTACACCCGCCGTGGCAACGGCCGGCTCTCGGCGGCAGAGGTCGCCGACGTGGTGCCGGGCGTGGCCCAGCTGAACGGGAACGGCGAGTTGTTCACGGGGGAGAAGGCGGAGGCGATCCCGACCACCCGGATCGGATCGCTGGAAGTGCAGGGCGAAGGCCCGCTCATCGTCCGCGAGAAGACGCACTCGGCAGCACCCATGTCGCTAGACCAGGCTCTGTACGAAATGGAACTGGTCGGCCACGACTTCTATCTGTTCGTCGACTCCGACACCAAGATGCCCAGCGTCGTCTACCGGCGCCACGGCTATGACTACGGCGTGATCCACCTCAACTCCGACCAGGCCTCCAGCTCGGGTGAGCCCGGCTCCGGCGCGGGCGGGGCGCTCGGCGGCTGACGCCGCGTCCTGAATTTCGGTGAAGTGCCCCCGGGGATGCAGCAGCGTCTCCGGGGGCCTCTGTGCGACTCGTATACGCCACGTGGTCGTCGCAGGCTCCCCGCCGGGTGGCGCGGGCATGGAATCATGGCGGGCAGTCAACCGGCGCGCATCGCGGTCCGGTTGGCTCGGCAGCTCGGTACATGCAGGGGGAGGAACGATGGCGGACAGCTTCGGGCCGGTGCGCGGTGATGAGGGCGGCGAGCCGATCCGGGTGCTCGTCGTCGACGACCACGCCCTGTTCCGGCGCGGGCTGGAGATCGTCCTCGCGCAGGAGGAGGACATCCAGGTCGTCGGTGAGGCGGGGGACGGCGCGGAGGCGGTGGACAAGGCGGCGGACCTGCTGCCGGACATCGTGCTGATGGACGTCCGGATGCCCCGGCGCGGCGGTATCGAGGCATGCACCTCGATCAAGGAGGTGGCCCCCTCCGCGAAGATCATCATGCTGACGATCAGCGACGAGGAGGCGGACCTCTACGACGCGATCAAGGCGGGCGCCACCGGGTATCTCCTGAAGGAGATCTCGACCGACGAGGTGGCCACGGCGATCCGCGCGGTGGCCGACGGGCAGTCGCAGATCAGCCCGTCGATGGCCTCGAAGCTCCTGACGGAGTTCAAGTCGATGATCCAGCGGACGGACGAGCGGCGGCTGGTGCCGGCGCCGAGGCTGACGGACCGCGAGCTGGAGGTGCTGAAGCTGGTGGCGACCGGGATGAACAACCGCGACATCGCGAAGGAGTTGTTCATCTCCGAGAACACCGTGAAGAACCACGTCCGCAACATCCTGGAGAAGCTGCAGCTGCACTCCAGGATGGAGGCCGTGGTCTACGCGATGCGGGAGAAGATCCTCGAGATCCGCTAGCCGAAGCGCGCGGGCGGGCCGAGGCGCCTCGGCCCCCGCCCGCGCCTACAGGGCGGCCAGTTCCGCCGTGATGGCGGCGGCCTCCCCGGGACTCTGGGCGCGCTCCACGCGGACCGAGTCGCAGCCGACCCACTCCGCCGCCTCCCGCAGGGCCTGGGCCATCGGGCGGGCGGCCTTCGGGGACGTCAGGGAGACCTGCCGGGCGACCAGGGTGCTGCCCTCGCGGGCCGGGTCGGCGCGCCCCTGGAGCAGTCCGCCCGCGAGCAGCGGCATCGCGAAGTAGCCGTGGATCCGTTTCGGCTTGGGGACGTACGCCTCCAGGCGGTGCGTGAAGCCGAAGATCCGCTCCGTCCGGGGCCGGTCCCAGACCAGGGAGTCGAACGGGGACAGCAGCGTGGTGCGGTGGCGGCCGCGCGGCGCCGTCGCCAGGGCCGAGGGGTCGGCCCAGGCCGGCTTGGACCAGCCCTCGACCTCGACCGGGACCAGTCCGGAGTCCTCGACCACGGCGTCGAACTGCTCGCCCTTGAGGCGGTGGTAGTCCGCGATGTCGGCGCGGGTGCCGACGCCGAGGGACTGGCCGGCCAGTGCGACCAGGCGGCGCAGGCACTCGCGGTCGTCCAGGTCGTCGTGGAGCAGATCGTCGGGGACCGCCCGCTCGGGCAGGTCGTAGACCCGCTTCCAGCCGCGGCGCTCGGTGACGACCACGTCGCCGGCGTCCAGCAGCCACTCCACGGCGATCTTGGTCTCGGACCAGTCCCACCAGGGGCCGCCGTTCTTCGCGCCGCCCAGTTCGGTCGAGGTCAGCGGGCCCTCGGCGCGCAGCCGGTCCAGGACGAGGCGGCAGGAGCCCTCCTTGTCCTTCATCCTGTGCCAGCGGTAGCCGTGCGCGCGCTTGATGCGGCGGCGGAAGGCGAAGTGCGGCCACTCCTCGATCGGCAGGATGCAGGCCGCGTGCGACCAGTACTCGAAGGCGTGCCGGTCCGACCAGTACGCCTTCTCCACGGTGTCCCGGCCCACCGCGCCCAGCCGCGCGTACGGGATCAGCTCGTGCGACCGGGCGAGTACGGAGATCGTGTCCAGCTGGACGGCGCCCAGGTGGCGCAGCACCCCCCGGACCCTCCCCCTGGCTGCGCCGGGGGTACCCCCACCCCGGCGGTCGGGCGCCCCGAGGAACCCCTGCGCGCGCAGGGCGATCCGACGCGCGTCGTCGGCGGACAGGGCGAGCACGGTCTCGGTCATGCCGCGAGCCTAGGCCGTGCCACTGACAGCGGGCAGGTAGGGCAGCGGGGAGGGCAGGCCGAGGTCGGAGGGGAGCAGGGCGCCGATCCAGCAGTCGCGCAGCGTGCCGCGCAGGTCGAGCCCGGCGCGCAGGGTGCCCTCGACACGGAATCCGGCCCGTTCGGCGACGGTGCGGGAGGCCGTGTTGCCCACGGCGGCGCGCCATTCCAGCCGGCCGGCGCCGACCCCGGTGAACACCCAGTGCGCGACGCCGCGGACGGCCTCGGTCATGTAGCCGCGGCCGCGGTGCTCCTTTGCCGTCCAGTAGCCGATCTCGTACGCCCCGGGGCCGCGGACGTGCACGCCGAGGGCCGCGACCAGCGGGCCTTCGGCCCCGAGCCGCACCGCGAAGGCGTACGCGGTGTCGTCGCGCCAGCCGCGGGGGGAGAGCTCGCTCACCCAGCCCTCCGCGTGCGCGCGCTCGTACGGGGAGGGGACGAGCGTCCAGCGCTGGATGCCGGGGTCCTGGCAGGCCGCGTACACCTCCTCGGCGTCCGAGGGGGCGAAGGGGCGCAGGAAGAGGCGTTCGGTGGTCAGCGTGGTCGGCTCCATGGACGGATTGTGGTCGCGCCGGGTAACCCGGGCGAGCGGTTTTCGCCCGCAACGGCACCTTCCGTGTCCCCCGTACGTTCTCATTCCGGGCGCTCGCGCCCTGCGGAAGGTGCGGACCTCCCGACGCGACCGCGTCCTCGCTTACGATGGCCGTTGCGGTGGGGCCCACCCTCCGTGCCCGTGTACGAACCAGTGCCAGGCCCGACCGGCAAGGAGACAAACCTCGGTGTCCGTCTTCAACAAGCTCATGCGTGCAGGCGAAGGCAAGATCCTGCGCAAACTGCACCGCATCGCGGACCAGGTCAACTCCATCGAAGAGGACTTCGTCAACCTCTCCGACGCCGAGTTGCGTGCGCTCACGGACGAGTACAAGCAGCGTTACCAGGACGGCGAGAGCCTGGACGACCTGCTGCCCGAGGCCTTCGCGACGGTCCGCGAGGCCGCCAAGCGCGTCCTCGGCCAGCGGCACTACGACGTCCAGATCATGGGCGGTGCCGCGCTGCACCTCGGTTACGTCGCCGAGATGAAGACCGGTGAGGGCAAGACCCTCGTCGGCACGCTCCCCGCGTACCTGAACGCGCTGTCCGGCAAGGGCGTCCACCTGATCACGGTGAACGACTACCTCGCCGAGCGCGACTCCGAGATGATGGGCCGGGTGCACAAGTTCCTCGGTCTCGAGGTCGGCTGCATCCTGGCGAACATGTCCCCGGCCCAGCGCCGGGAGCAGTACAACAACGACATCACGTACGGCACGAACAACGAGTTCGGCTTCGACTACCTGCGCGACAACATGGCGTGGTCGGCGGACGAGCTGGTGCAGCGCGGCCACAACTTCGCCGTGGTCGACGAGGTCGACTCGATCCTGGTCGACGAGGCCCGTACCCCGCTGATCATCTCCGGCCCGGCCGACCAGGCCACGAAGTGGTACGCCGACTTCGCGAAGCTGGTCACCCGCCTCACCAAGGGCGAGGCCGGCCAGCCGCTCAAGGGCATCGAGGAGACCGGCGACTACGAGGTCGACGAGAAGAAGCGCACCGTCGGCATCCACGAGGCCGGTGTCGCCAAGGTCGAGGACTGGCTCGGCATCGAGAACCTCTACGAGTCGGTGAACACCCCGCTCGTCGGCTACCTGAACAACGCCATCAAGGCGAAGGAACTGTTCAAGAAGGACAAGGACTACGTCGTCATCGACGGCGAAGTCATGATCGTCGACGAGCACACCGGCCGTATCCTCGCCGGCCGCCGCTACAACGAGGGCATGCACCAGGCGATCGAGGCGAAGGAAGGGGTGGACATCAAGGACGAGAACCAGACCCTCGCCACGATCACCCTGCAGAACTTCTTCCGCCTGTACGGCAAGCTGTCGGGCATGACCGGTACGGCCATGACCGAGGCCGCCGAGTTCCACCAGATCTACAAGCTCGGTGTCGTCCCGATCCCGACCAACCGCGACATGGTCCGCAAGGACCAGCCGGACCTGATCTACCGGACCGAGGTCGCGAAGTTCGCCGCCGTCGTCGACGACATCGCGGAGAAGCACGAGAAGGGCCAGCCGATCCTGGTCGGCACCACCTCGGTCGAGAAGTCCGAGTACCTCTCGCAGCAGCTCTCCAAGCGGGGCATCCCGCACGAGGTGCTCAACGCGAAGCAGCACGAGCGCGAGGCCTCGATCGTCGCCCAGGCCGGCCGCCGCGGCGCCGTGACCGTCGCCACGAACATGGCCGGCCGCGGTACCGACATCAAGCTCGGCGGCAACCCGGACGACCTGGCCGAGGCGGAGCTGCGCCAGCAGGGCCTGGACCCGGAAGAGCACATCGAGGAGTGGGCGCACGCCCTGCCCTCCGCGCTCAAGCGCGCCGAAGCGGCCGTGAAGGCCGAGTTCGAAGAGGTCAAGTCGCTCGGCGGGCTGTACGTGCTGGGCACCGAGCGGCACGAGTCGCGCCGTATCGACAACCAGCTGCGCGGCCGCTCCGGCCGTCAGGGCGACCCGGGCGAGTCCCGCTTCTACCTGTCGCTGGGCGACGACCTGATGCGCCTGTTCAAGGCGCAGATGGTCGAGCGGGTCATGTCGATGGCGAACGTGCCGGACGACGTGCCGATCGAGAACAAGATGGTGACGCGCGCGATCGCGTCGGCCCAGTCGCAGGTCGAGACCCAGAACTTCGAGACGCGCAAGAACGTCCTGAAGTACGACGAGGTCCTCAACAGCCAGCGCGAGGTCATCTACGGCGAGCGCCGCCGCGTCCTGGAGGGCGAGGACCTGCACGAGCAGGTGCGCTTCTTCATGGACGACACGATCGACGCGTACATCGCGGCAGAGACGGTCGAGGGCTTTGCCGAGGAGTGGGACCTGGACCGGCTGTGGGGCGCCTTCAAGCAGCTCTACCCGATCAAGGTCACGGTCGCCGAGCTCGAGGACGCGGCGGGCGACCGCGCGGGCATCACCGCCGAGTTCATCGCGGAGTCCGTCAAGGACGACATCCACGAGCAGTACGAGACGCGCGAGAAGGCGCTGGGCTCCGACATCATGCGCGAGCTGGAGCGGCGCGTGGTCCTGTCGGTGCTGGACCGCAAGTGGCGTGAGCACCTGTACGAGATGGACTACCTGCAGGAGGGCATCGGCCTGCGGGCGATGGCCCAGAAGGACCCGCTGGTCGAGTACCAGCGCGAGGGCTTCGACATGTTCAACGCCATGATGGAGGGCATCAAGGAGGAGTCCGTCGGCTACCTGTTCAACCTGGAGGTCCAGGTCGAGCAGCAGGTCGAGGAGCTTCCGGTGCAGGACGCGGCGCCGTCGCTGACGAAGCCGGAGATCCGGGCCAAGGGGCTCGACGCCCCGCAGCGGCCGGACCGCCTGCACTTCTCGGCGCCGACGGTGGACGGCGAGGGCGGGGTCGTCGAGGGCGACTTCGACGCCGACGAGGCGGGCGACGGGATGACCCGGGCCGAGCGCCGCAAGGCCCAGAAGGCCGCAGGCGGCCGCCGCCGCAAGAAGTGACCCCTGCCCGTACGGGCACCCCCGGCGGGGCCGGACACCACACGGTGTCCGGCCCCGCCGGCGTTCCGGCTCATTGCGCTGGTGACCACGGCCACCGGCCGTGGAGCCGCCGCCTGGTGGACCGGCCGACAGGGCCCCGGTCACGGCAGAGGGGCCATTTCGATGGCTGCGCAGCGCCAGCGGAGGTCCGGGCCCTGTTCCAGGCGGAACGCCATGGCCGAGACGCGGTCGCCCGTCGTGATACGGGCGAAGGCCTCGATCACGCCCGGGCCCGGGTGGAAGCGGCCGCACCGGTGCAGGACCGGGCGGAGCCGGTCCCGCGTGGGGTCTCCCCAGCCCGAAGGGCGAGGGGAAGGGGCCGAGGGGGCCAGGGTGACCAGCTGCTCGTAGGCCGGGCCGACCGTGTGGCCCAGCAGCGAGTGGACCGGGCGCTGGCCGCTGACCACCGCCAGCAGTCGCTCCGCGAACCAGTCGTGCGGGCCCCGCGGGGTGCGGGGGCGGCGCTGGTCGTGGCGGCCGGGGGGCCGGGTGGTGTTCCTGGTCCTGGTCATGGCGATCGTCCCCGAGAAGTCCGGGCCCGGAGCGGTACCGGGCGGTAACTTGGTAGGGGACTTCTACGGTCCGCGACCACCCTCCGCAACGGCCGCTCCGCGGGCCGCACGGGCCGGGACCCGTTCACCTATCCGGGTGGGCGCCGCGCGGCCCCCGGCCGGTCCCCGCGCCGCCGAGCGGCACGCGGTGGACGGAATCCGGGCGGCGGACGGGAGTCCGAAGGGGGACCGGCGCCGTCACCCGGCGGAGTTCCGCCAAGTCGTATCCTGAGGGCGTTTCCGACTACCGAAAGCAGCCGGCCATGCGCGTGTACGTCCCCCTGACCCTCCCCGGGCTCGCCGAGGCGCACAAGGCGGGTGAGCTGGGCCCCGCCCCGCTGCGTGCGTACGCCGTCACGCCCGGCCTGCGGGAGTGGTACGTGTCGGACGACCTGGAGGAGCTGGAGTACGCCGCCCTCGGCCGGGCCGCCGCGGCCTCCCTGCGGATGCTCGCCGAGGACGGGGCCGCCCCGCGCAAGCGGGTCGTCGTCGCCGTCGACGTGGACGACAAGGCCGCCGCCGCGACCCCCGGGGTCGACGAGGCCGCCCTTGGCCAGGTGACCCTCGCCGCGGCCGTACGCCTCTCCGTGGCCGCCGCCGTGCACGTGGACGCCGATGACGCCCTGGGCGACGTGACGGCCGCCGCCGCTGCCCTGGAGGCCGCAGCCGGCGGGGACGACGACGCGCAGTTCACCGTGGACGGCGCCGAGGACCACGAGCTGCTGTGGTTCGGCGTCCAGGAGATCCCGGGACTGCTGAAGTGATCACTTCCAGTACCCCGGCCGACCCCGCGGCCGCCCCCGTCCACATAGTCTGGGACTGGAACGGCACGCTGCTGCACGACATCGACGCCGTGATCGCCGCCACCAACGCCTCCTTCGCCGAGTTCGGCTTCGCGCCGATCACGCTGGAGCGCTACCGCGAGCTGTACGTCGTACCCGTGCCGAAGTTCTACGAGCGGCTGATGGGCCGGCTGCCCACCGATGCCGAGTGGGAGGTCATGGACGCCACCTTCCACCGGCACTACTGGGCCGCCGCCGACGCCGCCGGGCTCACCGAGGGGGCCCGCGAGCTCCTGCGCGACTGGCAGGCCGACGGGCTCACGCAGTCCCTGCTCTCCCTCGCGCCCCACGAGAAGCTCGTACCACTCGTACAGGCGCACGGCATCGACCGGCACTTCCTGCGCGTCGACGGCCGGACCGGCCCCTCGCACACCAGCAAGGCAGGACATCTGGTACGCCATTTGGCGGCCCTGGAGGAGACGGGCGTGACCGCCGGCCGTACGGTCCTCATCGGGGACGCGGTGGACGACGCCATGGCCGCTGCGCACGTGGGTGCGAGAGCTGTGCTCTACACGGGTGGTTCGCACAGCCGACGCAGTCTGGAATCGGCGGGTGTCGCCGTCGTCGACACGCTGGCAGAAGCCGTATCCGCTGCTCGCCGACTGGCTGAATAAGTACGCGCTGAATATGCCCCCGTCACTGCGCACAACGTCAAAGTTCGGGACCTGCTTTTGTACAGATCCAGTGCGTGACGGACAGGGGGTCCGGCGAGATAGCCTGGTACCCGTGATCAGCGCGATAGTCATCGGAGGCATTGACGCCTCCGGCCAGCGCCCGGCGCACGACCGTGCCCGGGCCTTCGCTGATCCCTGCTGCCGGGAGCCGCAGCCGATCATGGCCAGTTCCTTCCCGGTCGCCTCTCATCACGGCAGAGCGCCGATCCCCAGCGGTCACCCCGCGTCGCGGCGCCACGCCAATCCTTCCTTCACCTACGTCACGCAATGGCGCGCGACAGGAGCCAGAGGACATGCAGACCAAGCTGGACGAAGCAAAGGCCGAGCTGCTCGCGCGGGCGGCCCGGGTAGCTGAGCACAGCCCGGCCGGGGGGCTACTTCCGACTGGGTCCGAGCAGGGAGAGCGCCCCGACCGGGACACCACTCTCGCCTACCTCCAGCGCTACTACCTGCACACCGCCCCGGAGGACCTCCTCGACCGGGACCCGGTCGACGTGTTCGGGGCGGCGCTCTCGCACTACCGTCTCGCCGAGAACCGGCCGCAGGGCACCGCGAACGTGCGCGTGCACACCCCCACGGTCGAGGAGAACGGCTGGACGTCCAGCCACTCGGTCGTCGAGGTCGTCACCGACGACATGCCGTTCCTCGTGGACTCCGTGACGAACGAGCTGTCCCGGCAGAGCCGCGGCATCCACGTCGTGATCCACCCGCAGGTCGTCGTCCGCCGTGACCTCACCGGCAAGCTGATCGAGATCCTCGGAGCCGACTGCGACGCGCACGGCCCCAAGACCGCGCGCCCCCACGACTCCCTCGTCGAGTCCTGGATCCACGTCGAGACCGACCGCGAGACCGACCGCGCCGACCTCAAGCAGATCACCGACGACCTCAAGCGCGTCCTGTCCGACGTACGCGAGGCCGTCGAGGACTGGGAGAAGATGCGCGACGCCGCGCTGCGCATCGCCGACGACCTGGCCGACGAGCCGGTCGCCCCGGACCTGCGCGAGTACGAGCTCGAAGAGGCCCGTGAGCTGCTGCGCTGGCTCTCCGACGACCACTTCACCTTCCTCGGCTACCGCGAGTACAACCTGGTCGACGGTGACTCGCTGGCCGCCGTCCCCGGCACCGGCCTCGGCATCCTGCGCTCCGACCCGCACCACAGCGGCAAGGACGACGGCCACCCGGTCTCGCCGTCCTTCAACCGGCTGCCGGCCGACGCCCGTGCCAAGGCCCGCGAGCACCGCCTGCTGGTGCTGACCAAGGCCAACAGCCGCTCCACCGTGCACCGCCCCTCGTACCTCGACTACGTCGGCGTGAAGAGGTTCGACGCCGAGGGCAACGTCGTGGGCGAGCGCCGCTTCCTCGGCCTGTTCTCCTCCGCCGCGTACACCGAGTCCGTGCGACGCGTCCCGGTCATCCGCCGCAAGGTCGCCGAGGTCCTCGAAGGCGCCGGCTTCTCGCCGAGCAGCCACGACGGCCGCGACCTGCTGCAGATCCTGGAGACCTACCCGCGCGACGAGCTGTTCCAGACCCCGGTCGACAAGCTCCGCGAGATCGCCACCTCCGTCCTGTACCTCCAGGAGCGCCGCCGGCTGCGGCTGTACCTGCGCCAGGACGAGTACGGGCGCTACTACTCGGCGCTCGTCTACCTGCCGCGCGACCGGTTCACCACCGGCGTCCGGCTGCGCCTGATGGACATCCTGAAGGAGGAGCTCGGCGGCACCAACGTCGACTTCACCGCCTGGAACACGGAGTCGATCCTCTCCCGCATCCACTTCGTCGTCCGCGTCCCGCAGGGCACCGAGCTGCCCGCGCTGACCGACGCCGACGTCGAGCGCCTCGAGACCCGCCTGGTCGAGGCCGCCCGCTCCTGGGCCGACGGCTTCGGCGATGCCCTGGTCGCCGAACTGGGCGAGGAGCGCGCCGCCGAGCTGCTGCGCAAGTACGGCACCTCCTTCCCCGAGGGCTACAAGGCCGACCACAAGCCGCGCGCGGCCGTGGCCGACCTCTGCCACCTCGAGCGGCTTTCCGCCAGCGACCGGGAGTTCGCGCTCTCGCTGTACGAGCCGGTCGGCGCGGCCCCCGGCGAGCGGCGGTTCAAGATCTACCGCACCGGTGAGCAGGTCTCGCTCTCCGCAGTCCTGCCGGTGCTCCAGCGCCTGGGCGTCGAGGTCACCGACGAGCGCCCGTACGAGCTGCGCTGCAGCGACCGCACCAACGCGTGGATCTACGACTTCGGCCTGCGGATGCCGCTGCCCGCCGGCAACGGCGGCGACAACTACCTCGGCGACGACGCCCGCGAGCGCTTCCAGGACGCCTTCTCCGCGGTCTGGCAGGGCGACGCCGAGAACGACAACTTCAACACCCTGGTGCTGAGCGCCGGGCTCACCTGGCGCCAGGCCGTGGTGCTGCGCGCGTACGCCAAGTACCTGCGCCAGGCCGGCGTGAACTTCAGCCAGGACTACATGGAGGACACCCTCCGCAACAATGTCCACACCACCCGGCTGCTGGTCTCGCTCTTCGAGGCCCGGCTGTCGCCCGGCCGCCAGTCCGCCGGCACCGAGCTCATCGACGCCATGCTGGAGGAGCTGGCCGGGGCCCTGGACCAGGTCGCCTCGCTGGACGAGGACCGGATCCTGCGGTCGTTCCTCACGCTGATCAACGCGACCCTGCGCACCAACTTCTTCCAGCTCAACGACGCGGGCGAGCAGCACGCGTACGTGTCGATGAAGTTCGACCCGCAG
This sequence comes from Streptomyces sp. NBC_00354, assembly GCF_036106915.1. Classification (NCBI taxonomy): domain Bacteria; kingdom Bacillati; phylum Actinomycetota; class Actinomycetes; order Kitasatosporales; family Streptomycetaceae; genus Streptomyces; species Streptomyces sp. NBC_00354. The sequence goes on from NZ_CP107983.1 coordinate 5,217,533, forward strand.
GCCATCCCGGAGCTCCCGGCTCCGCGCCCGGCTTTCGAGATCTGGGTGTACTCCCCGCGCGTCGAGGGCGTCCACCTGCGCTTCGGCAAGGTCGCCCGGGGCGGCCTGCGCTGGTCCGACCGCCGCGAGGACTTCCGTACGGAGATCCTCGGCCTGGTCAAGGCGCAGATGGTCAAGAACACCGTCATCGTGCCGGTCGGCGCCAAGGGCGGCTTCGTCGCCAAGAACCTGCCGGACCCGTCGGTGGACCGCGACGCCTGGCTCGCCGAGGGCATCGCCTCGTACAAGATCTTCATCTCGGCGCTGCTCGACATCACCGACAACATGGTCGGCGGCGTGGTCGTGCCGCCGAACGGCGTGGTCCGCCACGACGAGGACGACACCTACCTCGTCGTCGCCGCCGACAAGGGCACCGCGACCTTCTCCGACATCGCCAACGGCGTCGCCGAGTCGTACGGCTTCTGGCTGGGCGACGCGTTCGCGTCGGGCGGCTCGGCCGGCTACGACCACAAGGGCATGGGCATCACCGCCCGCGGCGCCTGGGAGTCCGTCAAGCGGCACTTCCGCGAGCTGGGCCACGACACCCAGACCGAGGACTTCACGGTCGTCGGCGTCGGCGACATGTCCGGCGACGTGTTCGGCAACGGCATGCTGCTCTCCGAGCACATCCGCCTGGTCGCCGCCTTCGACCACCGGCACATCTTCCTCGACCCGACCCCGGACGCGGCGACCTCGTACGCCGAGCGCCGGCGCCTGTTCGAGCTGCCGCGCTCCTCGTGGGCCGACTACAAGGCGGAGCTGCTCTCGGCGGGCGGCGGCATCCACCCGCGCTCGGCGAAGTCCATCCCGGTCAACGCGCACGTCCGCGAGGCCCTCGGGATCGAGGACGGCGTCACCAAGATGACCCCGGCCGACCTGATGCAGGCGATCCTGCAGTCCCCCGTGGACCTGCTGTGGAACGGCGGCATCGGTACGTATGTCAAGGCGTCGACCGAGACGCACACGGACGTCGGCGACAAGGCCAACGACGCCATCCGCGTCAACGGCGGGGACGTCCGGGCCAAGGTCATCGGCGAGGGCGGCAACCTGGGCCTGACCCAGCTCGGCCGGATCGAGTTCGCCCGGATCGGAGCCAGCGGCGAGGGCGGCAAGGTCAACACCGACGCCATCGACAACAGCGCGGGCGTGGACACCTCCGACCACGAGGTGAACATCAAGATCCTGCTCAACGCGGTGGTCACGGACGGGGACATGACCGTCAAGCAGCGCAACAAGCTGCTGGCGGAGATGACCGACGAGGTCGGCCACCTGGTGCTGCGCAACAACTACGCGCAGAACGTGGCCCTCGCCAACGGCATCGCCCAGGCCCCCAGCCTGCTGCACGCCCAGCAGCGCTTCATGCGCCGCCTGGAGTCGGCCGGACTGCTGGACCGGAGCCTGGAGTTCCTGCCCACCGACCGGCAGATCCGCGAGCTGCTGAACAACGGCAAGGGCCTGACCCAGCCGGAGCTGGCCGTCCTGTTCGCCTACACCAAGATCACGGTGGCGGACGAGCTCATCGCCACCGAGCTGCCGGACGACCCGTACCTGCGCCGCCTGCTGCACGCGTACTTCCCGGCCGCCCTGGGCGGGAAGTTCCCCGAGCAGATCGACGCGCACGCCCTGCGCCGCGAGATCATCACGACGCTGCTGGTCAACGACACGGTCAACACCGGTGGTTCGACCTTCCTGCACCGGCTGCGCGAGGAGACCGGGGCCTCCACGGAGGAGATCGTCCGGGCGCAGCTCTCGGCCCGCGAGATCTTCGGCCTGGCCGGGGTGTGGGACGCGGTCGAGGCGCTGGACAACAAGGTCGCGGCCGACGTCCTGACCCGGGTGCGGCTGCACTCGCGGCGCCTGGTCGAGCGCGGTACGCGCTGGCTGCTGAACAACCGGCCGCAGCCGCTCCAGATCACCGAGACCATCGAGCTCTTCGGTGACCGGGTGGGCCACGTCTGGGACGAGCTGCCCAAGCTGGTGCGCGGCGCCGACCTCGAGTGGTACCAGTCGATCATGGACGAGCTGATCGGCGAGGGTGTCCCGGAGGAGCTGGCGGCCAAGGTCGCCGGGTTCTCCTCGGCCTTCCCGACGCTGGACATCGTCGCGATCTCGGACCGCACCGGGGTCGACCCGCTGGGTGTCGCCGAGGTGTACTACGACCTCGCCGACCGCCTGGACATCACGCAGCTGATGGACCGGATCATCGACCTGCCGCGGGCCGACCGCTGGCAGTCCATGGCCCGCGCCTCCATCCGCGAGGACCTGTTCGCGGCGCACGCCGCGCTGACCGCCGACGTGCTGGCGGTGGGCAACGGCGACTCGACTCCCGAGGAGCGCTTCAAGGCGTGGGAGGAGAAGAACGCGGCGATCATCAGCCGGGCCCGGACGACCTTGGACGAGATCCGGGGATCGGACGACTTCGACCTGGCGAACCTGTCCGTGGCGATGCGGACGATGCGCTCGCTGCTGCGGACCCACGCCTAGCCGCTGGGCTCCGCCGCAACGGCTGAACGGGCGGCCCCGGGACCTGATGGTCCCGGGGCCGCCCGTTTTCCGTAGGGCGGTCGCGGCCTCAGCGGCCCGAGGTGAACTCCTCGTACGCGTCGCAGACCTCGGCGGAGGGGCCGTCCATGCGCAGGACGCCGGCTTCGAGCCAGATCGCCCGGTCGCAGGTCTCGCGGACCGTGCCGATGCCGTGGCTGACGAGGAAGACGGTGCCGGCGCGCTCGCGGAGCTCCTCGATGCGGGCCTGGCTGCGGCGCTGGAAGGCGGCGTCGCCGGTGGCGAGGGCCTCGTCGATCATCAGGACGTCGTGGTCCTTGGCCGCGGCGATGGAGAAGCGCAGCCGGGCGCCCATCCCGGAGGAGTACGTGCGCATGGGCAGGGAGATGAAGTCGCCCTTCTCGTTGATGCCGGAGAAGTCGACGATGCCCTGGTAGCGCTCGCGGACCTGCTGCCTGGACATGCCCATCGCGAGGCCGCCGAGGACCACGTTGCGCTCGCCGGTGAGGTCGTTCATCAGGGCGGCGTTCACGCCGAGGAGCGAGGGCTGGCCGTGGGAGTAGATCCTGCCGCGGGCCACGGGCTGGAGGCCGGCGATCGCGGAGAGCAGCGTGGACTTGCCCGAGCCGTTGGAGCCGATCAGGCCGATGGCCTCGCCCTTGTACGCGACGAAGCTGACGCCCTTGACGGCGTGCACCTCGCGGATGCCGGGGGCGGGCTTGCGGGAGAAGATCCGGCTGAGGGCGGCGGTGGCGCCGCCCTTGCGGGCGCCGGCGCCGTGCACCTTGTAGACGACGTGGACCTCGTCGGCGATGACGGTGGGCACGCGGGTGTGGTCGATCGCCACGGACGGTGCGCGGTGTGCGGGGGCGGTTGCGGTGTCAGCCACGGCCGTACTCCTCCTCAGCCTTCCAGAAGTAGATGAATCCGCCGACGCCCGCGAGCAGGGCCCAGCCGACGGCGATGGCCCATACGTGGTGCGGGAGCGCGTGCGGGTCGAAGCTGTCGATCAGCGCGTAGCGCATCAGGTCGATGTAGACGGCTGCCGGGTTGGTCTTGAGCACGACGGTGACCCAGTGCGAGAGGTGGTCCTTCCGGAGCATCTGGTCGATGGACCACATGACCCCGGAGGAGTACATCCACGTGCGCAGGATGAACGGCATCAGCTGGCTTACGTCCGGGCTCTTGCTGCCGATGCGGGCCATGACCATGGCGACGCCGGCGCAGAAGACGGCCATCAGGGCCAGGGTGGGCGCGGCCATCAGCCACCTGAGGGTCGGGGTCTGGCCGCAGGCGAGCAGCAGCAGGACGAGCGCGCCCATGGTCACGAGCAGCTGCTGGAAGAGCTGGACGACGGTGGACAGCGGCAGGCTGGCGCGTGGGAAGTGCAGGGCGCGGACCAGGCCGAGGTTGCTGTGCACGGCGCGGGTCGAGGCGTTGATGGAGCTGCCGATGAAGTCCCAGACGAAGACGCCGGTGATCAGGAACGGGATGTAGTCCGGCACGCCGTGGCTGGCGTCCATGACGATGCCGAAGATGAAGTAGTAGACGGCCGCGTTGAGCAGCGGGGTCACCAGGTGCCAGACCTGGCCGAGCCTGGCCGTGCTGTACGTGGCGTGCATCCTGGCGGTGGCGTACGCGGTCACGAAGTGGCGGCGGCCCCAGAGCAGGCGCACGTAGCTCGGGAGCGGGGGCCGGGCGCCGCTGATGGTCAGGCCGTGGGCCGCCGCCAGTTCTGCGAGCGAGGCGGGCGTGGCGGTCGCAGCGGGCGCGGCGGGCTCCGCGGTCGGGGTGGTCTCGGTCACGGGGGTCACGAGGGTCGCTTTCGACGGGGTCGGGGCGTCGGCCGGCCGGGGCACCTCCCAGCGGTAGCTGGGGGAGGGACGGGTCCGTATCGTCGCTACGGCGAGGTTAGGACCGGTGACGTCGGAACGCAACCGTATCGTCGTGACGAGCTGGTCCCGGCGTGCCCGGCTATGCTCTGTGCATGACCACCGACTCCGCCGCCGGCGCCGCCCCAGCCCCCGCTCCCGCCCGCCGCGCCCCCGCCGGGGCCGCCGTCCTGCGCGAGGACGTGACCGAGGCGATCCGGGCCGCGGTACTGGACGAACTGGCCGCGGTCGGGTTCTCGCGGATGTCCATCGAGGGGATCGCCCGGCGCGCGGGCGTCGGCAAGACGGCCGTCTACCGGCGCTGGAAGTCGAAGCTGCACCTGGTGCTGGACCTGGTGGGGGCCTTCGCGGTGGACGGCCTGCCGGTGCCCGCGACGGGATCGCTGTACGGGGACGTACGGGCCCTGCTCGAGGTGATGTCACACGTGCTGCGGCACCCCGTCGCCTCGGCGGTGATCCCGGACCTGCTGGTCGAGGCGGCCCGCAACCCGGAGATCGCGGACGCGGTGCGCGGCGCCCTGCTGGAGGGGGAACGGCGGATGGCCGAGGGGATCGTGTCGGAGGCGGTGGCGCGGGGCGAACTCGCGGCGGGAACGGATCCGGGCCGGGCGCTGGACCTGGCCATCGGCCCGCTCTACTGGCGGCAGGTGGTCGTACGCGACGCCGTGCCGGCGGAGTACCTGGACGACCTGGCCCGATCGGTGGTGGCGGGCCTGACGGCCACGTCGTCCGCGTCCTGACGCGGACGACAGGGGCCGCCGAAGCCGGCTACCGGGTGTAGAACGCGACGCGGAAGCCCAGGTCCACGTAGGCGTTCTGGGGCGGGTCGTACGAGCGGAACTGGATCATGCGGGCGCGCTGTTCGCGGGAGAACCAGGAGCCCCCGCGGACGATGCGGTCGCCCGGGGCCCGCAGGTCCTCACGGCCGGGCCGGGTGTCGTCGTACGACCAGGCCAGGGACCGCGTCCACTCCCACACGTTGCCGATCATGTCCTGGGGTCCGCCCTCCCTGGCCGCCCAGGGGAAGATGCCCACGGGCACGGAGCGCTGGGTCCAGCCCTGCGCCGTGCGGACATGGGCCATGCCCTCCTGCCACTCGTTGCCCCACGGATAGGGGTCGGACGCCGGCCGGCCCGGGCCGGAGCACTCCCATTCGGCCTCGGTGGGGATGTCCGCGTAGCTGTGCTCGTCCAGCACGTTCCGCTCGCGCAGCCGTTTCGTCAGCCAGCGGCAGTACGCCAGCGCCTCCCACCAGTTGACCCCGACGACGGGCTGGGTGGGCTGGTTGTAGCGGGGGTCCCACCAGTACAGCGGCACCTGGCGCAGCAGCAGCTGGTCCACGTACTCCTGGAGGGACTCCTCGTCGACGATGCCCTCCCGCATCTCCTTGCTCAGATGGATCCGCTGGGTGTCCGTCGACCCGGCCCGCGGTCCGTCCGGCGCGTCGATGAAAGACGGGTCGTGTCCGACCCACAGCCGCGCCGGTCCGTCCGGCCAGCAGTCCAGGTCCCGGTACCCGCCCGAGGCGACGAACTGCGCGTAGTCCCGGTTGGTGACGGGCAGCGTGGAGATCCGGAAGGAGCCGATGGACTCGATGCGCTGCGGGAACCAGTCGATGTGCCGGTACTTGTCGTCCTGCGAGTTGAGCGGGGTCGTGGAGCCGATGGGGTACTCGCCCGCCGGTATGACGCAGCTCCGGGCGAGGAACGAGCGTGATCTCTCCTCCCACGTGGACGGATTGAGCTGCGCCTGTACGGTGGCCGCGCGCGCCCGGGTCTCCAGATCCTGCCCCCGGTCCCCGCGGGCGGCGGCGACGGAGTCCGAGACCGAGCGCCGCAGCTGCCGTACGAGCCCGGACGGCTCCGCGTTCGGCCGGGCCGCGGCAAGGATCACGAGGAGCTCGCCGGCGAGCAGCCACAGCGGCAGACCCTCGTCCCCGGCCTCCTCCGCGGCGCCCGCCAGCTCCGCCGCGGTGCCGGTGACCAGGCGGTGCCCCTCGGCCGTGGTCTGGGCGCTGGCCCAGTAGCGCAGCGGGGCGTGCCAGATGGGGTGGCGGCACAGGCCGACGATGGTCTCCGAGTCCCGGCGTGCCAGCGCGCAGCCGGCGAAGTAGTCGCGGAAGAGGTTCTCCCTGAAGGAGAGCTGGGTGGCCGTGTCGACCGCGAGTATGCCGTGGCCCTTCCTGAGGAACTGCACGTAGTCGACCACGGCCGGGTACGCGTCGAGGAACTCGCGCTCCTCGCCCAGCGCCCGCAGGATCGGCTCGTGGACGGCCGCCGCGGAGATGGAGTTCGCCCCGGGCTGCGCGGACCTCAACGAGGTGATGGAGAAGCCGACTTCCTCGATGATCCGCTGGATCTCCGTGTCGTAGCCGGGCCGCAGGAGGCACGGCTCCGCAGCGGCCGCGGCGCGCCTGCGGGGACGCTTGTGCAGGAACTCCTCCGAGGCCAGCCGGCAGAAGTGCCCGACGGACGTGGGGACCTCGTGGTTGCGCTCCGTGGAGACGACCAGGAGGTGCAGCAGGTACGGGACGCGCGCGGCAGAGGCGAGAGCGCTGTCGCCCCGGATCGCGGCGATGAGCCGCTCCGAGAGCTTTCCTTCGTGAGGGGTCATCAGGCGGTGAACCATCCGGTGATGTAGTTCTCGAGGTCGCGCTGCTTGGGCGGCCGGAGGAAGTAGGCGCTGACGTCGCGCGCCCTCGCGCACTCGGCGGAGAACCAGCCCGAATCCGAGATGGTCACAAGGACGCGCAGGTTCCGGTAGTGCACGTGGAGCTGCGCCAGGGTCTGCAGGACGGTGCGCGGCGACCAGTTGTCGGAACTCGCGTGGCCGTGCAGGGGCACGTCCTCCACTCCGTCCACGAAGAGGAACGCCCGGTCGAGCGAGCCCCGCAGCAGGGTGCGTGCGGTGCCGCCGTAGACCCCGATCCCCGAACGGGTGACGGCGGCGTCCGTGATGGCCTCGGCGGTCGCCGCGAAGTCTCCCTGCGCGGGCACGTCGAGGGCGTTGACGAGCAGCGGTACGGGCGCCTCCGCGTCGCCGTCCAGGGCCCGTTCCGCGAGCAGCGACGCGTAATGCGTGCAGATCGAGGTGCGTCCGGAGCACGGCGGCCCGATGAGCACCACGGAGCGGCCCGCGCCGTGCAGGACGATGCCGTCGAGGGGCAGGCCCGGCGTGTCCTCGTCGCCGGGCGGGGCGGTCCGGGCCAGGGCGTCGATCTCCCGCACCTCCCGGGGGATCCAGACCGCATCCAGCGGACGGTCGGGGAAGGCGACGGCGTCCGCGCCCTCCTGGCTGGTCGCCGACAGGGCGCGCAGCGCGCCCAGGTAGTGGACGAGCTCCACGGGGAGCTCGCGCGGCGCCGCCGCGTCCGGCGCGGGGCCCGCTGCCGCGGCGGAGGCAGGCGCGGCCGGGCCCGCCGGGCCCGCCGGGCCCGCCGGGCCCGCCGGACCGCCCGGACCCGCCGGAGCCGGCTGGTCCGGTACGCGGCCGCCCGCCCCACGCGGCGCCGACGGGTCGATGCGCCGGGCCCGGCGCGTGTCCTGGGGCCCGGAACCCTCTTCAGGGGCCATGTCACCTCACTCACCCATCACGGGCCGGCCGGATGCCAGGACGCGGGCTCGGGGACGGCGGTGATGCCCCCCAGCTCCGACCGGCTCCAGAACCGCCCATCACTGTCAACGAACACGAACTTCAGCGGGAGCGCCCGGCTCTGGTCCGCCTGCACGTCCAGCGGCACCTCGTAGTCCGACCGGCCCGGGACCAGCGGCCCCAGGTCCTCGTGGCACAGGTGCACCGAGCCGTCCGGGCTGTCCGCCCGCCACCGGAACACCGGCAGGGCGGTGGAGTTCTCCACCTGGACCGCCCAGTAGGGCTGGCCCGCGTCGGACAGCACCGTCATCCACGCGGCCGCGGCGGTGCGCTGCCTGCGGCGCTCCCGGTTCTCGGAGCGGATCACCGTGCCGACGGCGGCGGTGACCGCGCCGACCTGCCCCGCCCCGCTGACCCAGTCCCCCCACGTCCCCGCGGTGTCGTGGTCGAAGTGGCCCCCGTACGGCTTCAGCCCCCACAGCGGGAGGGACAGGAGCAGGACCACCGCGGCCAGGAGCCCCCAGCGCATCGCCCCGCTACGCCATATGACCTTCAGGTCTGCTGCCGCCACTCGGTACGCACCTCACAGGAATCGCCGCGGGTCCATCACACGCAGGGCATCCGCCTGGCCTGCCGTCAGCGCGGCCCCGGACAGGATGCTCCGTACCAGAGCCGCCGTGATCGGGGCGAGAGTGATCCCGACGCCGAAGTGCCCGGTCGCCATGACGACCCTGCCGTCGGCGTCGGCGTTCCCCACCAGCGGGTAGCCGTCGGCCGTCCCGGGCCGGATCCCGGCCCAGGAACCGGTCAGCCTCCAGTCCCGCGAGGCCGGCACCACCAGCTGCAGTGCGGCCAGCAGCCGCTCGGTCGCATGGTCCTCCGGCTCCTCGTCCCAGCGGCCCTGGTCGTACGTCACGCCGACCACCACCCGGCCGTCGTGGCGCGGGACCACGTACGACGAGACCGTGGTGTCGTCCACGGCGACCTTGCAGTACACGTGGTGGCGCAGCGGGTAGCCCCCGCCGCCCGGCACCACCAGCTCGGCGGCCTGGCCCCGTACGGGGAACTGCCCGCCGGGCCGGGTGGGCACGAGCTCCGGGCTCCACGCCCCCGCGGCCACCACGCACCGGTCCCCCCGGACGACGTCACCGCCCTCCAGCAGCACCTCGACCCCCTGGGCGCCCGGCGTGACGGCTTGCACCCGGGCCCGGGCCACGACCTCGATCCGCGGGTCCCGGCGCAGCACCTCGCGCAGGGCGGACATCAGCACCCGCGGCTCCAGGGCCCCCTCGCTCGGCAGCCGTACGGCCGACAGCACGGCCGGCGACAGCAGCGGCTCGGCATGCGCCGTGGTCCGCGCATCGAGCTGCTCGACCCGGAAGCCCTGCTCCACCCACTGGGGGACCAGCTGCTCCTGGACCCGCTGCTGCTCCGAGGGGTCCAGGGCCACCTGGAGGAGCCCGGAGTCCAGGAACGGCACCGCGATCCCGGATCCGGCCTCCAGCCCCGCGAGCCACTGCGGGTACATCCCCCGGCTCGCTTCGGCGAACTGCCGCAGCGGGCCGCGGCAGAAGTCGTCGCTCTGCGGTGTGATCCCGCCGATGGCCGCCCAGCTGGCCGCCAGCCCGGTCTCCGGCCGGGCGTCCAGGAGTACGACCTTGTCGAAGAGGTCGCTCGCCGCCGCGGCGACCGCGCAGCCTATGACGCCCGCTCCGACGACGACGAGTGCGGAGCCCATGCTCAGCTGCTCCGGTTGACGACGTAGGAGTCCTGTTCTCCCGTCACCACGTTGACGATGGACTGGATGCACTTGACGGCCATCGCGTCGCGGGCGTCATGGGTCAGCGACCCGATGTGCCCGGTGACCAGCAGCTTCGATGCGGGCAGCGCCAGCAGCTCCGCCGTCTCGGGGACGTCCGAGTCGTAGAAGCCGTCGAACGCCGCCGTGTGGATGCGCCCGCTCTTCAGGCCCTGGAGCAGCGCCGCCGGGCTGACCACGGAGGGCCGCGCCGTGTTGACGAGGGTGATCCCGCCGGCCGGCAGCAGGGCGACCTCGTCCACGCCGATCATGCCGCGCGTCTCGGGTGTGTCCGGCACCATGACGACCACGTTCTCGGCCCAGGACAGCAGGCTCGGCAGGTCCTTGTACGCGATGCCCAGGCGCTCCTCGACCTCGGGCTTGCGGGTCCGGGAGTAGTACGCCGTCTCCGTCGCCAGGCCCAGCGCGCCGATCTCGGCGATGCGGGTGCCGATCGCGCCCAGGCCGATGATGCCGAGCCGGTGCCCGGCGAGGTCGTGCTGCTTCTCCTCGCCGCCGGAGCGCCCGGAGCGGAAGTCGTCGGCGTACGAGGGGATCTGCCGGCGCTGGGCGAGGAGCAGGCCCACCGTGAACTCGGCGACGCTGTTGGTGAGCGTTCCGGGAGTGTTCGTGACGGCGATGCCGAGTTCGGCCGCGGCATCGGCATCGACGAAGGACTGGTAGCCCACCCCGAGGAAGCCGACGACCTTCAGCGACTTGGCCCGGGTGAGCGCCGCGCGGGAGGCGAACTCATCCCCGCCCAGCAGATAGGCGGTGCACGATTCCAGCTCCGTGCCCAGCTCGTCCTCGCTGAGCAGGCCCGGGACCGAGTGCACCCGGAAGCCGGACTCGGACAGCCGGTCGAGGTGCTTCTGCGCCACGCTGCTGCCCGTTACGAGGATCTTTCCCAGATCGGCCACGCGATACCCCAAACGTCGGATAGTGACTGATGGTCATGTGAAGAGATCGGCCAACCTGTCGTAATACCGCATCCGCGCGGTGACAGAGCTGCGGGCGGCCGTCAAGTAGTCCTCGGCCAGTGACGGATCGTGCGCGATCAGCTCGGATGCTATATGCGCGATGAGTGCCGAGTGTTCCGTATCCTCATAGATGTTGGCGTTCAGGAAATCGCCGTGGTCCACGTCCGGTGCCGCGCTTTCGAAAGCGCTTTTGACGGCCCCGTATTCGGGGACCAGCATCTGCTCGTTTCCCACTCCCAGCGCACCCAGCGCGCTGATCGGGGAGCTCATGGAGGACGCCAGATCCCGCAGGAACTCGTAGGTCGGTTCGGCCGGTGTGACGGAGCCGGGCGCGATGCCCATGCTCTGCGCCAGCTTGTGCAGCAGCCACGGGTGGGAGGCCCGCGCGAACCCGTCCTTCACGCCTCCGTGCTCCCCCTGCAACACCAGGTTGAAACGGGCCCGTTGGTGAACGTTGACCAGCGCGCTCGACGTGAGGCCGAGCAGCTGCGCGAACACCCCGGTGACGAACAGCTCCTGCGTGACCCAGAACTCCAGGGCCGGCCGCGACGCCCCGGCCAGGGCGAAGAACGGATGCCGCTCGACCCCGCTCCCGGGGACCAGCCGGCTCGCCTCCTCGACCGCCGGATGCAGCGGGACGGACTCGGTGGGCAGGAACCGTGCACCGTACTGCCATTGAACGAAGTTCGATTCCACGAGTCGGCTGGCTAACTCCGCGTTCCACGGTCCGGTCAACGCCATGGTGATACCTCTTCCGTGTTGGGACGCCCGACGATCAACACACAAGCAAGGCGCTCCCATAGTGGCCCAGAAGAAGCCGGTCCGCGGGCGGATTAATCGCAACGGAGGAAAGGGACGGCTACGGCCGGAGACCGGGAGTTGTCAGCGGGGCCAGTGTGGGTTCCGGGGTGGCGGACGGGGCCGGGGACGGGGCCGTCGGAGCCGGCCGGCGCTCCGCGAGCGGGACCACCGGCGGGACCGCGGCAGGCTGGCCGAGGAAGACGCGGCGGACGACGCGCTCGGCCGCGTGGCCGTCGTCGTACGAGCAGAACCGCGAGCGGAACGCCGCCCGCAGCTGCGCGGAGCGCGAGCCCTGCCAGTGGCCGGTGGCGAAGATGTCCACCAGCTCGTCCTCGGTCCGGGCGATCGCTCCCGGCGGGCACGACCGCAGGTCGAAGTAGGTGCCGCGGGCGGCCTCGTACGCCTCCCAGTCGTCCGCGTGGATCACGATCGGCCGGTCCAGCGCCGCGTAGTCGAACATCAGGGACGAGTAGTCCGTCACCAGCGCGTCCGAGGCCAGGCAGAGCTCCTCCACCGACGGGTACGCGGAGACGTCGACCAGGCGCGGGTGGCGTACCGGCTGGGCGGGCGAGTCCGCGTACGTCAGGTGCGTACGCGTCAGGATCGTGAAGCGCGGGCCCAGATCGCGCAGCACCCGCTCGAAGTCGAGGTGTTCGGGCCGGCTGCGCCGGTAGTCGCGGTGGGTCGGCGCGTACAGGACCGCCACCCCGCCCGCCGGGATGCCGAGGCGTTCGCGCAGCGCCTGCACGTCGTCCAGGGTGGCCCGGTGGAAGACGTCGTTGCGCGGGTAGCCGTACTCGAGCGTGGCGTACGAGGAGGGGATCGCCTTCTCCCACACCAGGGTGGAGTGCCGGTTCGCGGAGAGCAGGTAGTCCCACTGGTCCGCGCCGCGCAGCAGGCCGGCGAAATCCGTGGTGGGAGTGGCCGCCGGCCGGTCCTGGAGGTCCAGGCCGACCCGCTTGAGCGGGGTGCCGTGCTGGGTCTGCAGCAGCACCTGGCCCGGCCGCTTGACCAGGGCGCGGTCGAAGTTGACGTTCGTGGTGAGGTACGCGGCCCTGGCGAGGGCCGTCCAGTACGCCGCGGAGCCCGGGCGGAGCATCGCCGTCTGCGGCGGGAGCGTCGCCGCGTGCTGCGGGTCGCAGATCCACGCCGTCCGCATCCGGGGCGCGAGCTCGCGCAGCTTGGCCTCGACGGCCGCCGGATTGCAGGCGTAGCCGCCGTGCCAGTACGCGGAGAAGACCGCCAGCTCCGGGCGCAGCGGCAGCAGCCGCTGGACGCGGTAGTGCAGGCGCAGCGCGCTCTCGCGCAGGCCCCGCCCCAGCGACACCCCCGCGCGCCCCGCCGCCAGCGCGGCCGAGCGGAGCAGCGACAGCGTGCGGTACGTCCGGCGCACCCCGAACCGCATCAGGGTGTGCCGGATCCGGTCGGTGCGCGACAGGGACAGCGGCCGGATGCCGGCGGCCCGGTAGCGGCGCAGCAGCCCGGAGGCCCGGTGGAAGAACTCGGCGCGGCTCGTACGCGGGAGGCGGCGCGGGTCGGCGTACAGGGCGCAGAAGTGCTCGGCCATCCGCCGGTGCACGGTGGGGCGCCAGCGCTCCAGCTCGGGGCGGCCGGCGAGGAACCCGAAGACCCGGTCGTACTGGTCGAAGATGTCCAGGTGGCGGCCGCTGCTGGTGGTCAGGATCGAGCCGGTACGCCGCTGGCGGTAGTGCACGCACACCCGGTCCAGGACGGCGAGGGACTCGGCAGCCAGCAGCGCAGGGTAGGTCCAGGGGGTGTCCTCGTAGAACCCGGGCGGGAACTCCAGGCCCTCGCGCTCCACGTACTCGCGGCGGTAGGCCTTGTTCCAGACGACCATCAGCATGCCGAGCAGGGCCGGGCGGTCCGCGAGCCGGAAGCTGGCCGGGCCCTCCTCGGACAGCCGGTGCGCGAGCCGGTTGCGGACCAGCTCCCCGGTCCAGAAGGTGCGCGCGTAGTCGTAGACGAGGACGTCCGGGGAGCCGGTGTCCTTGAGCCGGTCGGTGATGGCCAGCAGGGCGCCCGGGGCGAGGGTGTCGTCCCCGTCGAGGAAGAGCAGGTAGTCGCCGGTCGCCCGGGCCAGGCCCGCGTTGCGGGCCGGGCCCAGGCCGAGGTTGTGCGCCAGGTGCACGGCGGTCACCCGCGGGTCCCGCGCCGCGTACTCGTCGATGATCGAGCCGCAGGCGTCCGGGGAGGCGTCGTCCACCGCGATCAGTTCCAGATCCGGGTACGACTGGGACAGGACCGAGTCCAGGCTCTCCTGGAGGTACGCCTGAACCTTGTACGCGGGCACGATGACGCTGAACCGGGGCACGGCACATCCAGGGGTCGGCGCGGGCATATTTCCCAGCAACCCCCGGCGTGGCGATCGGGTTACGCGGCGTGTGGCATTCGGGTTACCGAGCGTCAACGCCGCACGTCAACGATGCTGTGGGAGTTACTTGACCGCCCCCGCCATCACCCCCGTGACGAACTGCCGCTGGAAGGCGAAGAACACCACGAGCGGCACCACCATCGACAGGAACGCACCGGGCGCCAGCACGTCGATGTTGTTGCCGAACTGCCGTACCTGCTGCTGGAGGGCGACCGTGACGGGCGGGTGCGCCGAGTCCGCGAACACCAGCGCGACCAGCATGTCGTTCCACACCCACAGGAACTGGAAGATGGCGAGCGAGGCGATCGCGGGCGCGCCCAGCGGCAGCACCACCCGGGCGAACAGCCGCAGTTCGCCCGCGCCGTCGAGGCGGGCCGCCTCCAGCAGCTCGCGCGGGATCTCCGCGAAGAAGTTGCGCAGCAGGAAGACGGCGAACGGCAGCCCGAACGCGGTGTGGAACAGGACCACCCCCGCCGTGGTCTCGAACAGTCCGATGGAGCCGAAGAGTTTCGAGACCGGGATCAGCGCCACCTGCACGGGGACGACGAGCAGCCCGACCACGACCAGGAACAGCCAGTCCCTTCCCGGGAACTCCAGCCAGGCGAAGGCGTATCCGGCGAACGAGCCCAGGGTGACCACGAGCAGGGTCGCCGGGACGGCGATGGCCACCGTGCTGAGCAGCGCATTCGTGATGGTGTCGTTGGCCAGCAGCCGCTCGTAGTTGCCGGCCGTCAGCCGGGTCGGCGCGGTCAGCGCCTGCCACCAGCCGCCCTTGTTCAGGTCGGTGGGGGAGAGGAACGAGGAGATCAGCAGCCCGAGCGTGGGCAGCAGCCAGAACAGCGCGGCCAGCACCAGGAACACGCGGACGGCCCCCGCCGCCGCGCCGGCCGCGAGCCGGCCGGCCCGCGCACCGGCGCGGGGAACGGGGCGGGCACCGGCACGTGCTTCCGGGCGGGCCTGGGCGGAGGCGCTCATCGGGAACCCTCCTTACGGAGCCTGCGGATGTTGTAGAGCATGACCGGGAGCACCAGCGCCAGCAGCAGTACGGCGATGGCGCTGCCCAGCCCCGGATCGGCGTCGGTGCCGAAGGAGGTGCGGTACAGCTGGAGGGCCAGGACGTTCGCGTCGTCCTGCACCGAGCCCGGAGCGATCACGAAGACCAGGTCGAAGATCTTCATCACGTTGATGACGAGGGTGACGAGGACGACCGCCAGCACGGGCGCCAGCAGCGGCACCGTGACCCGGCGGAACACCTGCCACTCGTTCGCCCCGTCCACCCGCGCCGCCTCCAGCAGCTCCCGCGGTACGGCGGCCAGCCCGGCCCCGATCAGGACCATCGCGAAACCGGCCCACATCCAGACGTACGCCCCGATCACCGCCGGGGTGACCAGCGTCGGGCCGAGCCACTCCACCCCCGAGTACGCCTCCCGGAAGTTCGACGCGGGCAGCCGCAGCAGCGCCCCGTCGGCCTTCGCGGACAGGGTGAAGGTGCCGTCGGCGCGGGCCGTCGCCGAGTCGACCACCCTGCCGTCCTCGACCGCCTCGATCCGTATCCCCGCGAAGCCGGACTCGGTCGGGTCGACCGCGTTCGTCCGGCCGCCGCCGCCCCGGGTGAAGTCCTGCCAGGCCGTCCCCGTGACCTTGCCGGGCTCGGCGGGCGCGGCCCGGGCCGTACGGGTCCCCTCGGGCAGGTCCTCCGGGGCCACGCCGACCAGCGGGAGCAGCACCGGTGCGCCCGCCCGTACGGGATCCCGGGTGGTGAAGCCGCCCGCGGCGGCTCCGGTGGCCGGGACCAGCGGGGAGTCGCGGCCCGGACGTGCCTTCGGGAAGGCCGAGGACTCCGCGAACGTGTCGTGCACCCCGACCCAGACCGCGTTCGCGACCCCCCGGTCGGGGTCGTGGTCGTACACGAGCCGGAAGATGATGCCCGCCGCCAGCATCGAGATCGCCATCGGCATGAAGACGAGCAGCTTGAACGCCGTGCCCCAGCGCACCCGTTCGGTGAGCACCGCGAAGATCAGGCCGAGGGCGGTGGCCGTGGTCGGCGCCAGCACCACCCACAGGGCCGTGTTCTTGAGGGCCGTGCGGATCGTGTCGTCGTGCAGGATCTCCTGATAGTTGCCGCCGCCCACGAACGTGTCGCCCGAACGGTCGAAGAAGCTGCGGTAGACCGAGTAGCCGATCGGGTGCACGACGAGCGCGCCGAGCAGCACCAGGGCGGGCAGGAGGAACGCCGCCGCGACGAGGCGGCGGCGCCGGGCCTCCGCGGACCGTGAAGGAGAGCCGGCCGTGGTGGCCGCTGATCCCGTGGCCGGCACGGGATCAGTTCCCGTAGGCCTTGGCCGCGTCCGCCTCCAGTCTGGCCTGGATGCCCGCCACGTCCGACGGGTTCGCCAGGAAGTCCTGAAGCGCCTTCCACTCGCCCGCGCCCGGGGTCCCGCCGAACGCCGCCGGTGCCTGGTCCGACATGTCGAAGCGGAAGTCGTCGCCCGCCGCGATCAGGGCCTTGGCGATGTTCCGCTGGATGTCGTTCGGATAGGCCTTGAGGTCGACCGACTTGTTCGGGGAGACGAAACCGCCCTCACGGGCCTGGATCTCCGCCGCGTCCGGGGAGGCCAGGAACGTCAGCAGCGCCTGCGCCCCCGTCGACGGCTTCAGCGCGACCGCGACATCGCCGCCCGAGACCACCGGCGCCTTGTCGCCCACCGCCGGGAACGGGAAGACGAGGGCGTCCTTGCCCACCTTCGCCTCGGTCTGCCCGATGTTCACCGCCACGAAATCGCCCTCGTAGACCATCGCGGCCGCCGGCCGGTCGCCCCCGGTGAAGGTCTGCGTCACCGACTTCGGGAACTCGGTGGCCAGCGCCCCGCTCGGGCCGCCCGCCAGGAAGTCCTTGCGCCCGAACAGCTCCCCGAGGGTGGTCAGCGCCTGCTTGACGCTGTCGTCCGTCCACTTGATCTGGTGCTTGGAGAGCTGGTCGTACTTCTGCGGGCCCGCCTGCGACAGGTAGACGTTCTCGAACCAGTCCGTCAGGGTCCAGCCGTCCGCACCGGCCACCGAGACGGCCGGGGTACCGGACGCGGAGAGGGTGTCGGCCGCGGTCAGCAGCTCCTTCCAGGTCTTCGGGGGCTGCACGCCCGCCGCCTCGAAGGCCTTCGCGTTGTACCAGACCAGCGACTTGTTGGCGGCCTTGTAGTACACCCCGTACTGGGTGCCGTCGACCGCGCCCAGCTTCTTCCAGCCGTCCGAGTAGTTCTTGTCGAGCTGCGCCTTGGCCTCCGGGCCGACCGGCTGCACCCACTTGTTCTGCACCGCCGACACCAGGGCCCCGACCTGCGGCAGCAGCGCCACGTCCGGCGGCTGGCCGCCCGCGATCTTCGTGCCGAGGAAGGTGACGATCGGGTCCTGGGCCGGGACGAAGGTGACCGTGGCACCCGTCCGCTTCTCGAACTCCTTCAGGACCTTCGTGAAGTTCGCCTGCTCCGGGCCCGTCCAGACCGCCGCGACCTCCAGCTTCTCGCCGTTCAGCTTCGGTAATTCCACCCGCTGCCCGGCCGTGGACGCCTCCCCGCCCTGCGGCGGGTCCTTCTTCTCCCCGCCGTCCCCGCACGCGCTCAGCGCGAGCGCACCCGCGGCCGCGAGTGCCGTCCAGGCGGCGGCGTGGCTGCTTCTACGGTTCGTCGTACGGCTCGTTCCCTGCCTGCGCATGGCTCTGCCCCCGATGCCCGTGGTGTGACTGGTCCCACAAGGTCTACGCCGAGCCGGGCACCCCCGCAATACCGCCTCAGCCGTGTCGCCGCGTGTCGCGGTCCCAGGCTCACGGCGCAGGGCCCAGGACTCAGAGCTCGGGGCTCACGGCGCCGGGGCGACCGGCGGGGCCGGCGGGAACAGCACGGGTATCGCCGAGACGAGGTGCGAGGCCCGGTCCAGGGCACTGGCCAGCAGCGCCAGGTCGGTCGGGCCGTTGCCCAGCTCGCGCACGGGGCGGCGGGCCGGAGGATCGCCCATCCGCTCCCACTCCACCGGCACCACGGTCGGCCGCTGCGTCGCCGTCCGCGGGATCCGGCCGGTCACCCGGCCGGCCTGGAACGGGACCGTCCGCCCGTCGGCGTACCGCAGCAGGCCGCGGCCGGGGCCCGGCTGGTCGGGGGCGTCCAGATCGATGCGGAGCGGGTTCGCACGGGACAGCTCGCTGTCGGCCGTGCGGTCCGGGCGGGCGCTGGCGGCCACCAGGTGCACGCCGAGCCGGGCGCCGTCGCGGGCCACCGCGTCCAGCGCCCGTACGACGGAGCCGGCGGCGGGGCGGCCCGTACTGCCGAGCCCCGGCGCGACCAGCGCGTCGAAGTCGTCCACCAGCACCACCAGCCGGGGCAGCGGGCTCGGCCCGG
Source organism: Streptomyces sp. NBC_00354 (assembly GCF_036106915.1). Taxonomy (NCBI): domain Bacteria; kingdom Bacillati; phylum Actinomycetota; class Actinomycetes; order Kitasatosporales; family Streptomycetaceae; genus Streptomyces; species Streptomyces sp. NBC_00354. The sequence continues at coordinate 5,235,916 of NZ_CP107983.1, forward strand.
CCGGGTCGGTGCGCGGGGCGGCGGTGCGCAGCCGGAGCGTGCCCGTGCGCTGGGGGTCGAGGTCGCCGAGCAGTTCGCCGGGGCTGGGCCGGCGCGGTGAGACCATCCGGTCGGACACCTCGTGCCGGGCGTGCCACTCGGCGAACGGGATCCCGTCCAGGAGCTCGGCGCGGCGCTTCAGCTCGGCGCCGAGGGCCTGCGCGAACTCCCGCATCCGGACGGGGTCGGAGGCGACGAGGTGGGCGGCGACGTGCGGGAGCTCGGTGCAGGGCTGCAGCCCGTCGCCGCGCTCACCGCCGGCCCCGTCCAGCAGGACGAGGCCCAGCCGGTCGGGCCGGGCGGCCGCGGAGAGGGAGGCGGCCACCGACCGCAGGAGCTCCGTACGGCCGCTGCCGGCGGGCCCCTCGACGAGGAGGTGCGGCCCGTCCTGGACCAGCTCGGCCCCGACCGGCCCGCGCCGTCCGCTGCCGAGCACGAGCTCGGCGCGGCCGCCCACCTCCTGCCCCTGGTCGGTGGCGGCGGCCCAACGGGCCATCAGGGAGGCCGGGGTGGCCCGGGCCAGCCCCAACTCGTCCAGTAGCCGGGCGGTGTTCGGGAGCGCGGCGGCGACGGCCCGCCGGGGCGCGGCGGGGGAGGGCTCGGCGCGCAGCGGGGCCAGGGCCCGGGCGAACCGCTCGGCCCAGGCCGCGGAAACGGCGTCGGCGGTGGCGGTGGTGCCGGGCGGGGCCGGCTTGCCGCCGGTCACCGTGAACGTCCGTACGGTCGTGGCCACATCACCGCTGAGCAGGGCGACCGCGCCGCAGTCCCGGAAGGCGGGGCTGCTCGCGCAGGCGGCCTCGTACGTCTCGGCGAGCGGGGAGGCGGGCGTGGCGGCCGGCGTCTCGGCCAGCACGAGGACGTGGATCCCGGCGGCCGGCCCGTGCGAGGCGAGCCGGCCGGTGATGTCGCGCAGCGCCCCGGAGCCGGGATCACCGTCGACGACGAGCAGTGTGTACGGGCCCTGGTGGGCGTACGCGGCTTCGCGGACGGTGCGGGGGTCGGCGGCGGCCCAGTGGGTGCCGAGGGGACTGTCGTCGAGGCGCCGGGTCAGCTCACCGGTGCGGCCGGTGGCCTGGTCGCGGTCGTACGCGAGGAGCAGCCTGCAGTCCTGGCCGTGCGCGGCGCGCACGTGCGGCAGCCAGCCGAGCCACCCCCAGTCGCCGCGCCGCTCGGCGACACCGCGCGCCCGGTCGGCGGCGAGGAGCACGATCTCCAGCTCTCCGGGCGCGTGCAGCCCGGCGAGCTGGGCGACGACGGACCGGGCGACCCCGGCAAGCCGTCCGCGGGGCCCGGCGATGCCGAGCGAGCCGACGTCCTGGAGCGCGATCCGGCTCCCGGCCCCGAGGCCGACGTCGAGCTGCCCGCGGGTACGGGACCACAACCGCCGGGTCGGCCCGAGCGCGGCCAGGAGCAGCGCGGCGGGATCATCGGCATCGGGTACGGCGGCCACGGCCGGCTCGGCGGCCGCACCCCCGTACGCGGGCTCCTCTTCCCCCCGCACCCACTTCCGCGCCCAGGCCCCGATCCCCCGCTTCCGCCCCGCCTTCTGCCCACCGGCGCCGGACTCCCCGGCTGCGCCGGACGTGCCGATGCGCAGGCCCGTCCCGGAAGTGGCCCCGGAAGGGCCGCCGGGGGCCGAGCCCGGGGCGGGTTCGGCCTCGACGGTCCGGCCCGACCCTGCGGGGCGGTCGGGGGCGGAGCCCCCGTTTCGGGAAGGGGCGGGGCGGGGGAACGATCCCTGCCGGGCGGCGGCAGAGCCGGCCGCCCCCGGCCGGGAGGGCGCCCGGCCCCCCTCGGACGGCATGGCGTGCCCGCCGGTCCCGCCCGCGCCGGGCTCTGCGGGGCGCCCGGCGCCGTGAGCGGCCTCGCCGGACCATCCCGCGCCGGAGGCTCCGGCGGCGGCGTCGGGTTGCCGGCCCGGGTCGGCCGCGCCGGAACGCTCCGTGCCGGGACCGGGCTCGGCGGGGGTGTCCTGGGGTGGGCCCGCCAGGGAGAGGTGACCCTCCAGGTCCGGGACGACCGGGAGCGGGGACGCCGAGCCGGGGGCCAGGCGGAGGGTCGATTCCCCGATGCGGAGCAGCGCGCCCGGCGGCAGCGCCACCGGGCGCGCCCGCACCACCGCGCCGTCCACCGTCGTGCCGTTCGTCGAGTCCAGGTCGGCCACCGCCACCCGCCCGTCCGGCATCACCGTCACCGCGCAGTGCAGCCGCGACACGTCCGGGTCGTCCAGAGGGACATCGGCGTCGGCCGAGCGCCCGATCCGGATCGCCCCGGGGTGCAGCAGGTGCACCCCGCCCGCGTCCGGGCCCGCCACCACGTGCAGCTGTGCGCCGTCCGTCCCGTCCGGCAGGACGTCCGGCACCGGCGCGTGCAGCCCCAGCACGGCCCCGTCCACGAGCGGCGGCTCCCCGAGCACCCGCCGCTGGAGGTCGAGCCGCTCCGTACCGGCGTACAGCACGACCGTGCCGCCGGTGTCGGGCCCGCCGACGGTCGCCGCCAGGCCGGAGGCCACGGCGGCGAGCGCGGTGCCCACGGGCGCGGTGACGAGCACGTCACAGCCGGCGGGCGCGGTCTGGTGGCCGCTGCGCGACCCAAGGACGGTCAGCCGGATCTGCATCGCCGTCAGCGGTCCCTTCTGCGCGGTGCGCGGTGCGTGCGCCCGGCAGGGGTACGACGGGCATGCCTGCCCGACCAACCCCCCACCCGGCACGGCGCGTCGTCCGGTCAGGTCTGCCCGGAAGGCGGGGCTCCCGTCCCGGCCGTTCCGTACGGGTGCATCCTCGCACCTGTCACGGACAACACGCCCGGCACCGGTCAATAAATGATCTTGAATGATCGCACCTCTTCGTCCGCGCGAGGCGTCCGGCCGGGCGCGCATCCGGACATACAAGCCGACGAAAGCCGAGGAGCGCCGGGCAACCCAGGGGAAAATCGCCCCCGGCATACCCCGCCAAACATCACTCTTCGTATATATGTGCGGCAACCAACCCCCGGCACCCCGCGTCTTCCCCGGCGACACCCCCTAGAGTGGGCCGGAAAAACGAACCACAGCAGGACGACAGCAGGGAGCGCGAGACGTGCGGCCAGTCGGCAGCAAGTACCTGCTCGAGGAGCCGCTCGGACGCGGCGCCACGGGCACCGTCTGGCGTGCCCGCCAGCGGGAGACCGCCGGCGCGGAGGCAGCCGTCGCCGGGCAGCCCGGCGAGACCGTGGCCATCAAGGTCCTCAAGGAGGAGCTGGCCCAGGACGCGGACATCGTCATGCGCTTCCTGCGCGAGCGCTCCGTCCTGCTGCGCCTGACGCACCCCAACATCGTGCGCACCCGCGACCTCGTCGTTGAGGGCGACCTCCTCGCCCTCGTCATGGACCTGATCGACGGCCCGGACCTGCACAAGTACATCCGGCAGAACGGCCCCTTCACGCCGGTCGCCGCGAGCCTGCTGACCGCCCAGATCGCGGACGCGCTCGCCGCCAGCCACGCCGACGGCGTGGTCCACCGCGACCTGAAGCCCGCCAACGTCCTGCTCGACGAGCGCGGCGGCCAGATGAAGCCGATGCTCACCGACTTCGGCATCGCCCGCCTCGCCGACTCTCCTGGCCTGACCCGCACGCACGAGTTCGTCGGCACCCCCGCCTACGTCGCGCCCGAGTCCGCCGAGGGCCGCCCGCAGACCTCCGCCGTCGACATCTACGGCGCCGGCATCCTGCTCTACGAACTGGTCACCGGGCGCCCGCCGTTCGCCGGCGGCACCGCCCTCGAGGTGCTCCACCGCCACCTCAGCGAGGACCCGCAGCGCCCGCCGAACGTGCCCGAGCCGCTCTGGATCGTCATCGAGCGCTGCCTGCGCAAGGAGCCGAACGAGCGCCCCAGTGCCGAGAACCTGGCCCGCGGACTGCGCGTGGTCGCCTCCGGCATCGGCGTGCACAGCGCCCCCGCCGAGGTGGAGGCCGCCCTCGGCGTCGGCGCGCTGCTCGCGCCCGACCCCTCGCCCGCGCCGGTCCCCGAGACCCCGGGCGCCGCGGCCGACCCGACCCAGGTGCTGCCCGGCCGCGCCGCCGCCGCGTCGCCCATGGGCGCGTACGACCCGAACGGCATGACCAGCGTGCTCCCGCCGGTCGGCGCCGCCGATGCCACCTCGGTGCTGCCCAGCACGGGCGGCCCCGGCGGGCCCGGCGCGGACCCGACCTCCGTCATGCCCCCGGTGCAGCAGCCGGACCAGCCGCACCCGTGGCAGTCGCAGATGCAGGCCGCGCGTGACCGCAACGAGCAGACGCAGATGCAGTACCTCGACCCGAGCGAGGACCCCCTGCGCCGGCGCCCGCAGCGGCAGGCGCCCCCGCCGCCGCAGCAACGGCCGCAGCAGCCCCCGCAGTACCGGCAGGGCCCGCCGCCGCAGCCGTACCAGCAGCAGCGCCCCCAGCCGCCGCAGTACCAGCAGCCTCCGCAGCAGCAGCCGTACTACCAGCCGCAGCCGCCGCCCCAGCAGTACCAGCAGCCGCAGCAGCCCCCGTACCAGCAGCAGCCCCCGCGGCAGCCTCAGCCCCAGCGCCAGGCGCCCCCGCAGCAGCAGCCCCCGCAGGGCCCGCCGCCGCAGCAGCGCGCCCCCCGGGAGCCGCGCGAACCGCGCCGCCGCAGCGCCAACCCGGTCAAGATCCCGGGCCTGGGCTGCCTCAAGGGCTGCCTGGTCATGATCCTGCTGTTCGTCGTGGCGGGCTGGCTGGTCTGGGAGCTCACCCCGCTCCAGGAGTGGGTCGGCACCGGCAAGGGCTGGTGGGACCAGCTGTGGACCTGGGGCTCCGACATCGTCGACTGGGTCGGCGCGATCGGCGACTCCGCGGGTGGCGGCACGCCCTGAACCGGGCTCTCGTAGCACCGACTTCGTGGATTTGTCGACTTCTGGGACGTGATTTCGCGCCCAGAAGTGAAGGTCACCGTGTTCCGGGGCGTCCAACCCCCACCCGGCCGCGTAGCTTTGGTGCGTACGCCAGCCGCTGAGGGAGCAGTCGTGGCACGGAAGATCGGCAGCCGGTACACCGCGCACCAGATCCTGGGGCGCGGCAGCGCGGGCACGGTGTGGCTGGGCGAGGGGCCGGACGGGCCCGTCGCCGTCAAACTGCTGCGCGAGGACCTCGCGTCCGACCAGGAGCTGGTCGGACGCTTCGTCCAGGAGCGCAGCGCGCTGCTCGGCCTGGACCACCCGCACATCGTCTCCGTCCGCGACCTCGTCGTCGACGGCAACGACCTGGCCCTGGTCATGGACCTCGTACGCGGTACGGACCTGCGCACGCGCCTCGACCGGGAGCGCCGGCTCGCCCCCGAGGCGGCCGTGGCGATCGTCGCCGACGTCGCGGACGCGCTGGCGGCAGCGCATGCGGCCGGGGTCGTGCACCGGGACGTGAAGCCCGAGAACGTCCTGCTGGACATGCAGGGGCCGCTGGGGCCGGGCGGATCGCATCCGGCGCTGCTGACCGACTTCGGCGTGGCCAAGCTGATCGACTCGCCGCGCCGGGCCGCCGGGGCGCCGGGCGCGCGGGCCTCGGCCCCGACGACCCGGATCATCGGGACGCCGGACTATCTGGCGCCGGAGATCGTGGAGGGCCTGCCGCCGCGGGCGGCCGTGGACATATACGCCCTGGCCACCGTGCTGTACGAGCTGCTGGCGGGTTTCACGCCGTTCGGCGGGGGCCACCCGGGCGCGGTGCTGCGACGGCACGTGACGGAGACGGTGGTCCCGCTTCCCGGGATCCCGGACGAGCTGTGGCAGCTGATCGTGCAGTGCCTGGCCAAGGCCCCGGCCTCGCGCCTGCGCGCGTCCGAGCTGTCGGTCCGCCTGCGGGACCTGCTCCCCCTCCTCGCCGGGATGCCGCCGCTGGACGTGGACGAACCGGACGAGCCGGAGCCGGAGTCGGCGGAGCCGGTGGAAGGCGACGGCCCGGTCCGCCGCCGGGGGGTGGTCCCGCTGGTGCCGGGCTCCGCGACGGACTCGAACCGGGACACGCACACCTCGATGCGGGTGCCGGGACCGGACGAGCTGGCCGGGGGCGCGCTGGGCACGGCCCGGGTCCCCCGCCCTGCGGGCGGCCACCGGCCGGGCTCGGCCCGCCACCGCGCGGAGACGGCCCGCAAGCGCCGCCTGGCCCTGACGGCCGGGGCCGTCGCCCTGGCCGCCGCGCTGGGCGTGGGCACCTGGCTGGCCGCCTCCGGCGACGAGCCGCCACCCCCGCAGGACAGCAAACACTCGGCCCCGTCGAAGCCGAAGCCCTAGCCGGCCGAAGCCGGCCCAGGGCCCTGCCCCGACCCGGTCCTCGGGGTCTGGGGCGGAGCCCCGGTCTCCGGAGCCGGGGCCGGGGCGGCGCCCCGGGGCTACGTGACCGAGGGGACCAGTTCCGGGTGCCAGCGGCGGGCCACCGCCGGGTGGGCCCGGGTCCAGCCCTTCAGCTCGTTGCGGCCGTACTCCGCGTGCAGCGGATTCGTGGCATCGTGCGCCACCCCCGGCGCCGACCGCAGGTACTCGCCCGGAACCGTCTCCACCACCGCATCCAGCCGCGGGTTGTAGAAGAACGGCACCGAGTACCGCTCCACCGCCCCCGGCGGGCTGACCACCCGGTGGTCCGTGGCCACCAGGTACCCCTCCGTCGCGATCTCCAGCAGCTCGCCCAGGTTGACCACGAACGCCCCCGGCCTCGGCGGCACGTCCAGGAACCCGTCGCCCTGCCGCACCTGCAGGCCGCCCACCGAGTCCTGCAGCAGCAGCGTCAGGAACCCGTAGTCCTTGTGGGCCCCGACCCCCTGGTCGGTGCCGGTCGGGGAGGAGCCGGGGTAGCGGATCAGCTTCGTGTGCAGGTGCGGCCGGTCCGCGAAGGCCTCGTCGAAGAAGTCGGAGGGGGCGCCGATCGAGGTCAGCAGCTCCTGCAGCAGGCGGTGGGCCACCGCGGCCAGCCGGGACTGCCACTCCAGTACGACGGGACGCAGCTCCGGCAGGGCCTGCGGCCACTGGTTCGGGCCCTCCAGCCACAGGTACGGCGGGTCGTCGGGGCCCACCACAGGCGCCGGCCGCTCGGCGCCGACGTCCAGCTGGTCGCGCCAGTCGGAAGCCCCGCCGGTCAGCTCGTGGCCGATACGGGTGTAGCCGCGGAAGTGCGGCGAGTTCAGGTTGCTCACGGCGAGCCGGTCGGCCTCGGGCAGGGCGAAGAAAGCCCTGGTCAGCTCGAGGATGCGGGCGGTCTCCGCATCGGTGATGCCGTGCCCGGTCAGATGCAGGAAGCCGGTGTCCCGGGCTGCCGCGTGCAGCTGCTTCAGGAAGTCGGCCCGCTGGGTGGGGTCGTCGGCCTGGGAGAGGTTGATGACGGGAAGAGAGGTGTGCGCGGACGGCATGACGGCTCCGTTTCGGATGTCACGGGGTCCTGTTCCCCAAAGGGTGTCGGGGCAGCGGATGGGGAGGGCCGCCGGCAGGGATGGCGCCGGAGCCGCTTGGGCCGCGTACAGGACCAAGTCGGATCGGGGTGGATCAGGCTTGGGGATGGTCCGGCGGCAGACAGCTCGTCGTCGTGACACGCATGTGATCCACATGGCGGCGCTTGACGAGGAGGAGAGTCATACCGTGAGCGTACGCCCGTTCCCCCGCTCACCAGAACGGGCGATCCGGCCTGCCAGGACGGCGCCGTCCGCGGACCGGCTACGCTGGACCCGTGGCAGTCGTCGATGTTTCCGAAGAGCTGAAGTCCCTCTCCTCGACCATGGGGTCGATCGAGGCCGTCCTGGACCTCGACAAGCTGAGGGCAGAAATCGCCGTGCTCGAGGAGCAGGCCGCCGCGCCGTCCCTGTGGGACGACCCGGAGGCCGCCCAGAAGATCACGAGCAAGCTTTCGCACCTCCAGGCAGAGGTCCGCAAGACCGAGACCCTGCGCGGCCGCATCGACGACCTCGCGGTGCTGTTCGAGCTCGCCCAGGAGATGGACGACGCGGACACCCTCGCCGAGGCCGAGGCCGAGCTGACCTCCGTCCGCAAGGCGCTGGACGAGATGGAGGTCCGCACCCTGCTCTCCGGCGAGTACGCCGAGCGCGAGGCGCTGGTCAACATCCGCGCCGAGGCCGGCGGCGTCGACGCCTCCGACTTCGCCGAGCGCCTGCAGCGCATGTACCTGCGCTGGGCCGAGCGCCACGGCTACTCCACCGAGATCTACGAGACCTCGTACGCGGAAGAGGCCGGCATCAAGTCGACCACCTTCGTCGTCAAGGCCCCGTACGCCTACGGCACCCTCTCCGTCGAGCAGGGCACCCACCGCCTCGTGCGCATCTCGCCCTTCGACAACCAGGGCCGCCGCCAGACCTCCTTCGCGGGCGTCGAGGTGCTGCCGGTCGTCGAGACCAGCGACCACGTCGAGATCGACGAGGCCGAGCTGCGCGTCGACGTGTACCGCGCCTCCGGCCCCGGCGGCCAGGGCGTCAACACCACCGACTCGGCGGTGCGCATCACGCACCTGCCGACCGGCATCGTCGTCTCCTGCCAGAACGAGCGCTCGCAGATCCAGAACAAGGCCAGCGCGATGAACGTCCTCCAGGCCAAGCTGCTCGAGCGACGCCGCCAGGAGGAGAAGGACAAGATGGACGCCCTCAAGGACGGCGGCAGCTCCTGGGGCAACCAGATGCGCTCCTACGTCCTGCACCCGTACCAGATGGTCAAGGACCTGCGGACGGAGTTCGAGGTCGGCAACCCGCAGGCGGTGCTCGACGGCGAGATCGACGGCTTCCTCGAGGCCGGCATCCGCTGGCGCAAGCAGCAGGAGCAGACCGCTTAAGGCGGCAGCCGGCCGCGTCAGGCGGCGAACGGCATGGGAAGGGCCCGGACACCTGAGGTGTCCGGGCCCTTCCCATGCCGGAATGTCATGATCGGAACGCGGGGAGGCTACGCCGCCTGCTGCGCCACCCAGGCCAGAGCTGCCACAAGGACCACCAGGAGCAAGATGAGCGCCATGGGGTTCAGGCCGGCGAAGGGGCCCTCCTGCTGGAGGCGCTCCCGGTTCGCCCGGCACACCGGGCAGCGGCCCTGACTGACGGGCGCGGCGCAGTTCGCGCACACGAGCCGGTCATATGTCATGCGCTCTCCTCCTCTCGTCCCCTTGAACAACGCCTGACGGAACGAGTCCGTTCCCTACCACTGTGCCAGCTCTCGCGACATTCGGCGCGGCCCGTCCGGGCAATCACGGACCATCCCGGGACGATCCCCTCCCGGACCAGGGGATATATCGGGCAACTCCGGACGCCGGGCCCCCACCCCCCGCACGTTCGCGTATGGTCACGCACACCGACTCCGCACACCTACTCCCGGCGACCGTGGTGCACCCGTGATCCGATTCGACAACGTCTCCAAGTCCTACCCGAAGCAGAACCGTCCTGCACTCAGAGATGTCTCCCTGGACATCGCGAAGGGCGAGTTCGTCTTCCTGGTCGGCTCCTCCGGCTCCGGCAAGTCCACCTTCCTGCGGCTGGTCCTGCGCGAGGAACGGGCGAGCCACGGCCAGGTCCACGTGCTCGGCAAGGACCTCGCCAAGCTCTCCAACTGGAAGGTCCCGCAGATGCGGCGCCAGCTGGGGACCGTCTTCCAGGACTTCCGCCTCCTCCCCAACAAGACCGTGGCCGAGAACGTCGCCTTCGCCCAGGAGGTCATCGGCAAGCCGAGAGGCGAGATCCGCAAGGCCGTCCCCCAGGTCCTGGAGCTCGTGGGCCTCGGCGGCAAGGAGGACCGGATGCCCGGCGAGCTCTCCGGCGGTGAGCAGCAGCGCGTGGCCATCGCCCGCGCCTTCGTCAACCGGCCGGCCCTCCTGATCGCGGACGAGCCCACCGGCAACCTCGACCCGCAGACCTCGGTCGGCATCATGAAGCTGCTGGACCGGATCAACCGGACCGGCACCACCGTGATCATGGCCACGCACGACCAGCAGATCGTGGACCAGATGCGCAAGCGCGTCATCGAACTCGAACAGGGCCGACTCGTACGCGACCAGTCGCGCGGCGTCTACGGCTACCAGCACTGAAGGGCTTTGAGACGTCATGCGCGCCCAGTTCGTCATGTCGGAGATCGGCGTCGGTCTCCGTCGCAATCTCACCATGACCTTCGCGGTCATCATCTCCGTGGCCCTGTCGCTGGCCCTGTTCGGTGGCTCCCTGCTCATGCGCGACCAGGTGAGCCAGATGAAGGGCTACTGGTACGACAAGGTCAACGTCTCGATCTACCTCTGCAACAAGAGTGACGCGGAGGACAACAGTGAGAGCGGGAGCAAGGCCTGCGCCAAGGGCGCGGTCACGCCCGAGCAGAAGCAGCAGATCGAGGCCGACCTGAAGAAGATGGACCTCGTCGAGACGGTCCATTACGAGTCCTCGGACGAGGCTTTCAAGCACTACAAGGAGCGCTTCGGGCACACCGCGCTCGCCTCGGTGATCACACCGGACCAGATGCCCGAATCCTTCCGGGTGAAGCTGGAGCAGCCCGAGAAGTACAAGGTCATCACCACCGCCTTCGCGGGCCGCGACGGCGTGCAGTCGGTCGAGGACCAGCACCAGGAGCTCGACAACCTCTTCACGATGCTCGGCTACCTCAACCTGGCCGCCCTCGGCATCATGCTGATCATGCTGATCGTGGCCCTGCTGCTGATCGTCAACACCGTGCGCGTCTCCGCCTTCAGCCGGAGGCGGGAGACCGGGATCATGCGGCTCGTCGGCGCCTCCAGCTTCTACATCCAGGTGCCGTTCATCATGGAGGCCGCCTTCGCGGGCCTCATCGGCGGCTTGTTCGCCTGCGTCATGCTCGGCGCCGGCCAGTACTTCGTCATCGACCACGGCGCCTCGCTGCGCGCCAAGATGGAGCTGATCAACTTCATCGGCTGGGACTCCGTCCTGACCAAGCTGCCGTTGGTGCTGGTCATCGGGGTGCTGATGCCCTCGCTGGCCGCCTTCATCGCATTGCGCAAGTACCTGAAGGTGTGACAAGCGCCCCGTGTGAGGTCCGCCCAACCCGCCGTGCCTCCACGGGGCTTGTCCTAGACTCGGCGCCATGCCGGGCTTGCCGAGTATTCCCGCCATCTGTCTCCGGCCCCGCGACCTGCGTCGCGGGGCCGTTTTGACGTTGGCCTTCATCGCGGCCGTCGGCGCCGCGGCGGGCACCGGCTGCTGGGACCGCGCGGACGCCCTGGGGGCCGCCGGCGGCGGGTTAACGGCCGTCGGTATGCAGACCCCCGCGGCCGCGCCCGAGGCGCCCCGGGAGAGCGGCACCGCCGACCGCGAGGCCGTGGCCCGCGCCGCCGCCGAAGCCGTCGCCGAGGGCAAGTCCGGCAAGAAGGCCGCCCAGGAGGTGGTCAGCCGCAGCGGCGACCGCTGGGGCATGGTCTACGACCAGGGCGAGTACGCCGCCTTCACCGACGACCTCGACGGCCGCTGGACCGGCGTCGGGCTCTGGACCGAGCGCCGCCAGGACGGCCGCATCGACATCGACAAGGTCCAGCCCGCCAGCCCCGCCGCCCGGGCCGGGCTCCGCGCCGGGGACCGGCTGCTGAGCATCGACGGCAACGCCGTCACCGGCCTGCGCGTCTGCGACGTGGTCGCCCTGCTGCGCGGCGAGGCCGGCACCCCCGTCGTCCTGCACCTCACCCGGGACGGCGTCGACCGCACCGAGACCCTGCGCCGCGAGCAGCTGCACGCCGAGCCCGTGACCGTACGGGAGCTCCCGGGCGGGATCACGGTCATCAAGGTCGCCTCCTTCACCCGCGGCTCGGGCGAACAGGTCCGGGCCGCCGTCCGCGCGGCCCCGGCCGGCGCCGGCTTCATGCTCGACCTGCGCGGCAACCCGGGCGGCCTGGTCACCGAGGCCGTGACGGCCGCCTCCGCCTTCCTGGACGGCGGGCTGGTGGCCACGTACGACGTACGGGGGGCGCAGCGCGCCCTGTACGCGAGCCCGGGCGGGGACACCGCGAGACCCGTGGTGGCGCTGGTGGACGGCGGCACGATGAGCGCGGCGGAGCTGGTGACGGGCGCCCTCCAGGACCGCGGCCGCGCGGTGGCGGTGGGCACGAGGACCTTCGGCAAGGGCTCGGTGCAGATGCCGACGCAGCTCCCGGACGGCTCGGTGGCGGAGCTGACGGTCGGCACGTACCGCACCCCGGCGGGCCGCAGCCTCGACGGCAACGGCATCACCCCGGACCTCGCGGCGGCCGACGGCGCCGAGGAACGGGCGCGCACAGTATTGGGTGGCCTGGGGGTGGGTCCGTAGTGCGAAAATGACCGCACTATGGCTAAGGAAAAAGGGCGCAAGCTGATCGCCCAGAACAAGAAGGCGCGGCACGACTACACGATCATCGACACCTACGAGTGCGGCCTCGTGCTCACGGGTACCGAGGTCAAGTCCCTGCGCCAGGGCCGTGCCTCGCTGGTGGACGGCTTCGTGTCGGTGGAGAGCGGCGAGGCCTGGCTCTACAACGTGCACGTGCCGGAGTACAGCCAGGGCACCTGGACCAACCACAGCGCCCGCCGCAAGCGCAAGCTCCTCCTGCACCGCGAGGAGATCGACAAGCTGGACTCGAAGACCGGCGAGACGGGCAACACGATCGTGCCGCTCTCGCTGTACTTCAAGGACGGCCGGGCGAAGGTCGAGATCGCGCTGGCGAAGGGCAAGAAGGAGTACGACAAGCGCCAGGCCCTGCGCGAGAAGCAGGACACGCGCGAGACGAACCGGGTCATCTCGGCCGTGAAGCGCAAGGAGCGCGGTCAGCTGTAATCTCCTGGCATCCCGTGGTCCACTTCGCGTACCATGGCGTCAGCACCGCCCCCCGGGGTGGAGCAGCTTGTTAAAAAAACATGGGGATGATCGGTTTCGACAGCGGATGTCGATGCAGGGGAAGCGAGCCGAGGAAGCGGCAATGATCTCGCTAACCACATGTCGCAAAAAATAATCGCCAACTCCAAGAGCGATAACTCCCGCTTCACCCTCGCTGCCTAATAACAGTGAGCTGAAGCCTCTGTGAGGAGCGTCAGCCCGGAAGTGGTCCCGGTCCGGATCCTGGCGTCAATTAGGGATCTAAACCTCTAGCCCCGGTCACGGGGGTTGGAGGGAAATCAAACAGTGACTGAGCCCGTCGGAGACTTGTCCGTGTGATCTCCGGGGCCGAGAAAAGCGCAGCGGAATGCGCTCGGAGAAGCCCTGCTTCTGCACCGTTGGACGCGGGTTCGATTCCCGCCATCTCCACTCATCCCATGTGGGCGAAGGCCCCGCAGCCGTCAGGCTGCGGGGCCTTCGTCATGCCGTAAGCCGCCGGCCTGCCCTGGAATGGCGATACGCTGCAAAAGGAGCGCTCCCTGATGGGCGGGCCAGCCGTGCAAGACGGAGGAGGGGCACGTATGACCACCGCTGCCGTGGGCGAACCGGGCGTCCCGCCCATGCCGGAGAGGACCCCCAGGGCCTTGCGCGAAGCCATCGCCCAGCATGCGCCCGAGCTCCTTCCGGACTTCGACGCGCACTGGAAGCGGGACATCGCGGATGCGTACGACATCGCACCCGTTCCCGCCTTCATGGCCCGATGGTGGGGCGAGTACGCCATCGCCCGCGACCCGCTGCTGGACCAAGAGGTGCGCCGCCTGGAGGAGGAGGCCGCCGAGGCCACCGACATCGATCGCGCCAAGGCGCTCCTCGAAGAGGCCGGGCACATCCGCCGTAATGCTCGCCAGGTGGAGCCCGGCCAGTGACGGACGACTTCATGGGGCCACCTTGGCAAGCGGACTGGGTGGAGGCGGCGTCCGCCTACCGTGATGCCCTTCCCGAGGAAGTGCGGAAGAAGATCAGGGACGGCATGGCCGACTTGGTCACCGCCAGGAATCCGTACGTTCCCCAGGACGAATTGCCGGAGGGCTTCTTCCTCGAACCGGCCAGGTCCAGCCGCCCGAAGGGCCCGCACATCCTCTCCTTCGACCGGGGAAGGGGCTGGTTGCGGTTCACGTTCGTGCCCCGAGTCGAAGACCCGCAGATCGTTGTGGAAGAGATCTTCTGGCAGTGAGGCCGGCTCACCCCAAGCGCCCACGAGAGGCTCGGGTGCCCGCAATGCCGACGGCGAGGGCCAGGAGGGCCGCCGCGGCCGGGAGGGCGTAGGGGGTCGTCGGGCCCAGGTGGTCGATCAGGGTGCCTGCCGTGGCCGAGCCCAGCGAGATGCCCGCGAAGATGGCGGTGACCGCCAGGGTCATGCCCTCGTTGAGGCGGCCCTCCGGGGTGACCGCGTGAATGCGGGACATCGCCGTGACCATCGTCGGAGCCGTGGCCATGCCCGCCAGGAGCAGGGCGAGGGCCAGGAGGGCGAGCGAGCCGCTCGCGGCGGCCGCCCAGGGGAGGGCCATCGCGGCGCACAGGGTGATCAGGCAGGTCCGCAGGCTGCGCGGGCGGAAGGCTCCGTAGAGCAGGCCGGCCGCGCAGGAGCCCGCCGCCTGGAGGGCCAGGACCAGGCCGGTGGCGGCGCCCAGGCCGTGGGCATCGAGGTGGGCGATCGACGTGACCTCCATCGAGCCGAACACCACGCCCAGCGGAACGAAGAGCACCAGGAGGGGGCGGACCGCGCGGAGCGGGGAGGCGCCGTGGCCGGGCGCCGACACCGGGGGCTCCGTGGCGCGTTGGGACGTGAACAGCAGCATGCCCGTGAGCAGGAGGGCGGCCGCCGTGAGGGTGCCCGCCTCCGGGAAGACGGCCGAGCAGAGGAATGCCGCCACCACCGGGCCGAACATGAAGCAGAGCTCGTCCGCGGCCTGCTCGAAGGACATCGCCGTGTGGTGTGCGGCGGGGGAGTCGCGCAGCAGGTGGGTCCAGCGGGCCCGGGACATGCCGCCGATGTTGGGGGTGGTCGCGGTGGCGGCGTAGGAGGCGAACAGCGTCCAGGCGGGGGCCTGCGTACGGACGCAGAGCATCAGCGCCACCGAGCCGAGCACCGCGATCAGCGTCGCCGGGACGGCGATCCGGGCCTGGCCGTACCGGTCGACCAGGCGGGCGGTCCACGGCGCGACTAGCGCGGTGGCGGCCAGCCCGGTGGCGGTGACCGCGCCGGCGAGGGCGTACGAGCCGCGCTGGCCGGCGATCATCATGACCGCGCTGATGCCGAACATGCCCATCGGCAGGCGGGCGATGAGGTTCCCGGCGGTGAAGGCGCGGGTCCCGGGGAGGGTGAACAGGCGCCCGTACGGGCCCGGCGCGCGGGCCGCCCGCCGGCGCGGGGCGGGGGCAATGACGAGGGTCGAACCGGTCACGGTCATCAGTGGGGCGGAGGTGGTCTGCGGCATGATCCAAGGCTCCGGCGCGGAGTGCCCGGGCGTCCAACACCTGTTCCGGGGCCATTCACCCGCTTCCGTTGTTAGTCTCCTCGGGTGAATCCCCGTGATGTGGAACCCCGGCTGCTGCGCGGGTTCGTCGCCGTGGCCGAGGAGCTGCACTTCACCCGCGCCGCAGCCCGCCTGTACGTCGCCCAGCAGGCGCTCAGCCGGGACGTACGGCGGCTCGAAGCCGCCCTGGGCGCAGTGCTGTTCGTACGGACGACCCGCGCCGTCGAGCTGACCGCCGACGGGGAGCGGCTGCTGCCCCTGGCCCGGCGGGTGCTGGCCGCGCACGAGGCGCTCGCCGCCGCCTTCGCCTCCGCAGGCCCCCGGCCGCTGCTCGTGGATCTGAACACCGACGGGCCGAGCACCGCCCGTACGGTGCTCGAGCGGGCCCGGGAAATCGCCCCGGACTGCGAGCTGATGGCCCGCTTCGAGAGCGGGCTTACGTACGCCGCCGCCGAGGTCGCCGCCGGGCGCCTCGACGTGTCCTTCGGGTACGCCCACGGGCTGGACCCGGCGCTGCGGGCCCGCCTCGCGCACCGGCCCGTACGGTACGAGCCGCTCGCGGTGCTGCTGCCCGACGGGCATCCGCTGGCCGCGCGGGCCGAGGTACCGCTCGATGCGCTGGCCGGGGAGACCGTGTACGCGGGGGCCGGCAATCCGCGGACCCTGGAGTGGACCGGGCTCGCCCGCGAACTGTTCGCCGGGCGCGGGATCGCCCTGGCGCCGCCCGCACCCGTGGCGATGGGGAAGGAGGAGTTCCGCCGGGTCATGGCCAAGACCCGCAATCCGGTGCTGGTCACCGTGGACTTCCTCGACCTGCCGGGGTGCGTGAAACGGCCGCTGGTCGAGCCGCTGCCGCTGTCCCCGCTGTCGATGGTCTGGCGCAAGGGCTTCAGCCACCCCGGGCTCGACGCGCTGCACCAGGCCGCGGCCGGGATCGCCGCCGAGCGCGGCTGGCTGGACGTGCCCCCGGCGAGCTGGCGCCCCGCCGCGCTCACAGGCGCCCCCGGCGGCGGGTGAGTGCAAGGTTTCCCACCGGTCATCCGCCGGGGACCGGGGCCGAAACGCGCCGTTCCTACGGTCGTCACCACGGACGCGACAGCTGTGGAGGCGTGTGATGACCAGTACGACCGCACCGCGCAAGGGGGGCCGCTGGATCGAGCGGTGGGAACCCGAGGACGAGACGTTCTGGAAGGAGTCCGGGGAGCGCATCGCCCGCCGGAACCTGCTCTACTCCGTGCTCTCCGAGCACATCGGTTTCTCCATCTGGTCCCTGTGGTCGGTGATGGTCCTGTTCATGGGACCCGCGTACGGGATCGACCCGGCCGGGAAGTTCTTCCTCATCGCGACCGCGACCTTCGTGGGCGCCCTCGTGCGGGTGCCGTACACCTTCGCCGTCGCCCGGTTCGGCGGCCGGAACTGGACCGTCGTCAGCGCCCTGCTGCTGCTCGCGCCGACGGTGGCCGCACTGGTCGTCATGGAGCCCGGGACCTCGTACGGGACCTTCCTGGCGGTGGCCGCCCTGACGGGCGTGGGCGGCGGGAACTTCGCCTCCTCCATGACCAACATCAACGCCTTCTTCCCGCTGCGCAAGAAGGGCTGGGCGCTCGGCCTGAACGCGGGCGGCGGCAACATCGGCGTGCCCGTGGTGCAGCTCATCGCCCTGCTGGTCATCGGCACCGCCGGGGCCGGCCACCCGAGGCTGCTGCTGGCGGTCTACCTGCCGCTGATCGTGGCCGCGGCCGCGCTGGCCCTGCTGCGCATGGACAACCTGGCTCCCGTACGCAACGACGCGGGCGCCGTCCGCGAGGCGGCCCGGGACGCCCACACCTGGATCATGGCCTTCCTCTACATCGGCACCTTCGGGTCCTTCATCGGCTACAGCTTCGCCTTCGGGCTCGTGCTCCAGACGCAGTTCGGCCGCACCCCGCTGCAGGCCGCCTCGCTCACCTTCATCGGGCCGCTGCTCGGCTCGCTGATCCGGCCCGTCGGCGGCGCCCTCGCCGACCGGTTCGGCGGGGCGCGGATCACCCTCGCGACGTTCGTGGCGATGGCCGCCGCGACCGGGGTCGTCGTCTACGCCTCCGGCCAGAAGTCGCTGTCCGTCTTCCTCGTCGGATTCGTGGCGCTGTTCGTGCTGAGCGGGCTGGGCAACGGCTCCACGTACAAGATGATCCCCGGCATCTTCCAGGCCAAGGGGCTGGCGCGGGGCATGGACGCCGAAGCCGCGGCCGCATACGGGCGCCGGCTGTCCGGGGCCGCCATGGGGCTCATCGGCGCGGTGGGCGCACTCGGCGGACTCGGCATCAACCTGGTGTTCCGGGAGGCGTTCTCGACCTCCGGGTCCGGGACGGCCGCCTTCGTCACCTTCCTCGGCTTCTACGCGGCCTGCTGCGCGGTGACGTGGGCGGTATACCTTCGCCGGCCCGCCCCCGCGGCGCTCCCGGCGGCCGGGGCGGAGGCGAAGCCGCAGCTCACTTCGGTGTAACGGCGGTTTACGGACACGAAATACGACGGAACCGAGCCTGACATGCCGACTTGACAGGCTCGGTCCCGTTCACGCGACACGTGATCGCGGATGTGATACCGACCCACTGGGCAAGGCAGGTCACCATGGACGACACGCACACCGGCACCGCCCCGACGGCGGGCCCGCTGGCGGGATTCACCGTGGGAGTCACCGCAGCCCGGCGGGCGGACGAACTCATCGCCCTGCTGCGCCGGCGGGGCGCCACCGTTCTGCACGCCCCGGCCCTGCGGATCGTGCCGCTGGCCGACGACAGCGAACTGCTCGCCGCCACCAAGGAGCTGATCCACTGCGCGCCGGACACGGTGGTCGCCACCACCGCGATCGGATTCCGCGGGTGGATCGAGGCCGCCGACGGGTGGGGCATCGGCGAGGAGCTGCTCGTACGGCTGCGGGCCGCCGAACTGCTGGCGCGCGGACCGAAGGTGAAGGGCGCCGTCCGGGCCGCCGGGCTGGTGGAGACCTGGTCCCCGGAGTCGGAGTCCCTCGCCGAGGTGCTCGACCGGATGCTCACCGCCGGGGTCGCCGGGCGGCGCATCGCGCTCCAGCTGCACGGGGAACCGCTGCCCGGATTCGTCGAGGCGCTGCGGGCCGGCGGGGCCGACGTGGTCGTGGTCCCGGTGTACCGGTGGATGGCCCCGGAGGACCTCGGCCCCCTGGACCGGCTGCTGGACGCGGTGGCCTGCGGCGGGGTCGACGCGGTGAGCTTCACCTCGGCTCCGGCGGCCGCCTCGCTGCTGTCCCGGGCGGGGCAGCGGGGGATGGCGGACGCGGTGCTCGCGGGGCTGCGGGGGGACGTGCTGTCGGCGTGCGTCGGGCCGGTGACCGCGCTGCCGCTGCAGGCGCGCGGGGTGGACACCGTGCAGCCGGAGCGGTTCCGGCTGGGCCCGCTCGTGCAGCTGCTGTGCCAGGAGCTGCCGGGGCGGGCCCGGGTGCTGCCGGTGGCCGGGCACCGGGTGGAGATCCGGGGGCACGGGGTGCTCGTGGACGCGGAGCTGCGGCCGGTGCCGCCGGCGGGGATGGCCCTGCTGCGGGCGCTGGCGCGCAGGCCGGGGTGGGTGGTGGCGCGGCCGGAGCTGCTGCGGGTGCTGCCGGGGGCGGGGCGGGACGAGCATGCCGTGGAGACGGCGATGGCGCGGTTGCGGGGGGCGCTGGGCGTGCCGAACCTCATCCAGACGGTGGTGAAGAGGGGGTACCGGCTGGCGCTGGATGCGGGTGAGTGTGCCACTGGCTCCGCCGGTTGACCGGGGTGGGGTGCGGCGCCGCTGCCGGGGCTCCGCCCCGGACCTCCCCCGGCTACCGCCGGGAGGTGCCCCCGGCGCCTCGAACGCCGGCGGGGCTGGGATTGGCGGGCGGGGTTCGCTAGCTTGTTCTGGTGATCATTGACGGGGTGGAGATGCGGGGCGTCGAGGTCGGGGATGCCGGGGGGCTGGCCGACGTGCTGACGCGGAACCGGGCGTACATGGCGCCCTTCGAGCCGTGGCGGTCCGAGGTGTTCTTCACCAAGGAGGGCCAGGTCGCCCGTATCGAGGCGCTGCTCGCCGAGCGCCATGACGGGCGCCTCGCGCCGTACGTGCTCGTCGAGGCCGCCACCGGCGCGCCCGTCGGGACGATCAACCTCGGCAGCATCTCCCTCGGGCCCTTCCGCAGCGGCGGCGTCGGCTACTGGGTCGACCAGGCCTGGACCGGCAAGGGGCTGGCCACCGCCGCCCTGGAGGAGGTCTGCCGGATCGCCCGCGACGAGCTCGGGCTGCACCGCGTCGAGGCCGGGACCCTGGTCGACAACGTGGCCTCGCAGCGCGTCCTGGCCAAGGCCGGGTTCGCGCAGTACGGGCTCGCGCCCCGCTACCTGCACATCGACGGCGCCTGGCGCGACCACCGCCTCTTCCAGCGGCTCCTGCACGACGACCCGCCGCGCTAGGTCGTGTCGTCAAAGTGGCGCCGGTCAGGCCGGTGCCGGGCGTCGCGGGCCAGGCGCCACTTTGACGACAGGGCCCAGGGGACTCCCTGGCCCCCGTACGAGGGGTTCCGCATCGAGGCCGCGCGCGGCACTCTGAGAGGCACGCCCCCACGGGGTGTCCGGCGCAAGAGGCGGTGACGGGCATGTGGTTCGACTCCGGGCGGGTCTGCCTGGACCTGGTGGCCACCTTCGCCGCCCCCGCGGGCGCCGAG
The DNA here is from genome assembly GCF_036106915.1 of Streptomyces sp. NBC_00354. NCBI lineage: Bacteria > Bacillati > Actinomycetota > Actinomycetes > Kitasatosporales > Streptomycetaceae > Streptomyces > Streptomyces sp. NBC_00354. The sequence continues at coordinate 5,255,994 of NZ_CP107983.1, forward strand.
GAGATCCAGGACGGCGACGAGCTGCGACTGTGGCTCGCCGGAGCCGGGCTCGTGCCCGGCCGGACGCCGATCGCGCGGGTGGGCCCCGACTGGGTGGAGGCCTTCCGGGCGCTGCGCTGCGACGTGGGGAGCCTCGTACGGGCCGAGCTCGCCGGGGCCGGTCCCGACGAGGGCGCGCTGGCCCGGGTCAACGCGCTGGCCGCCGGTCCACCCCCGGGACTGTGTGCCGTACAGGACCAAGAGGGTCACCTCGTGCGGGAGTTGTGCGGCGGGGTGGAGTGCGGTGCGCTGCTCGCCGCCGTCGCCCGGGACGCGGTGGAACTGCTCACCGACCCCGGCGAGCGGGCCCTGCTGCGGTCCTGCGAGGGGGACGGCTGCACCCGGGTCTACCTGGACACTTCGCGCGGGCACCGGCGGCGCTGGTGCTCCAGCGAGCTGTGCGGCAACCGCGAGCGGGTCGCCCGGCACCGCCGCAGGGTCCTCGCGGCACGTCCCGGGTAGCTGCCGGGAAGTGATCTTCGCCCGGTCACCGGAACGGGCGTGCGGACCGGGTGCGGATTCGCGTACGGTTGACGGTCGCCCATGCACGTCAGAAGGGGGCCTTGGTGGCCGCGCAGAATGCCGCTGTCGACAGCACGGCGGATTCCGTCCGCGATCGGGAGATCGCGGTCGAGCAGACGCATCTGGACCAGGTGTACCGCCGCCTAGAGGAGAAGATCGACGAGGCCGAGTTCCTGATGAACGACGCCGCCAAACGCGGTCAGGTCGGCACGCCCGGCGCGCTCGCCGAGCGCGACGCGCAGGTCTTCCGGGCAGGCATCCACCTGAACCGGTTGAACAACGAGTTCGAGGACTTCCTCTTCGGCCGGATCGACCTGGTCCTCGGCAAGGACGGGGAGCGCGGCCCGGACGGCGCGTACACCTCCGTCCAGCCGGCCGACGACGCGATCCGCGAGGATCTCACCGCCGACATCGCGGAGACGCTCCACATCGGGCGCATCGGCGTGCTCGACTCCGACTACGCGCCGCTGGTCATCGACTGGCGCGCGCCGGCCGCCGCGCCGTTCTACCGGTCCACGCCCAAGGACCCCGGCCGGGTCGTGCGGCGCCGCGTCATCCGCTCCAAGGGCCGCAAGGTGCTCGGCGTCGAGGACGACCTGATGCGCCCCGAGATCACGGCGTCCCTCGACGGCCGGGAGCTGCCCGCCATCGGCGACGGCGCCCTGATGGCCGCGCTCGGGCGGGCCCGTACGCACTCGATGCGGGACATCGTCTCCTCCATCCAGGCCGAGCAGGACATGGTGATCCGGGCCCCCGCCGCCTCGGTCGCCGAGGTCGCCGGCGGGCCGGGCACCGGCAAGACCGCCGTCGCCCTGCACCGCGCCGCCTACCTGCTCTACCAGGACCGGCGCCGCTACTCCGGCGGCATCCTGATCGTCTCGCCGACCCCGCTGCTCGTCGCGTACACCGAGGGCGTGCTGCCCTCCCTCGGCGAGGAGGGGCAGGTCGCCATCCGGGCACTCGGCTCGCTGGTCGACGGCGCGGAGGCGACGACGTACGACGAACCGGCCGTGGCCCGGATCAAGGGCTCCTCCCGCATGCGCAAGGTGCTCCACAAGGCCGTACGGGGCGCACTGGAGCTCGCAGGCGCCCCGGAGCGGCTGCGGGTCGTCGCCTTCGGGCGGCGCCAGGAGCTGGAGGCCGACGAGCTGAACCGGATCCGGCAGAACGTCCTCAGCGGCACCGCGCCGGTGAACCTGCTGCGCCCGCGTGCCCGCAAGCTGCTCCTCGACGCCCTGTACGCGCGCTCCGGCGGGGCCGGCCGGCACAGCGATCCGGAGCTCGCCGCCGAGCTGCGCTCCGCGTTCGACGAGGACATCTCCACCGAGGACGCGTTCATCGACTTCCTGAACGCCTGGTGGCCCGAGCTGACCCCGCGCGGGGTGCTGGCCGCGATGGCCGACGAGCGCAGGCTCGGGCGCTGGTCGCGGCGGGTCCTGAACCCGCGCGAGACCCGCCAGCTGGCGCGCTCGCTGCGCCGGGTGGGCCCGGACGGCAAGGGTCCGCTGTCGGTGCACGACGTGGCGCTGCTGGACGAGCTCCAGCTGCTGCTCGGCGCGCCGGCGCGGCCCAAGCGCAAGCGGCAGCTCGACCCGCTGGACCAGCTCAGCGGGCTGGAGGAGCTGATGCCGACCCGCGAGGAGACCCAGTGGGAGCGGGCGGAGCGGATCGCGGCGGAGCGCACCGAGTACGCGCACGTGATCGTGGACGAGGCGCAGGACCTGACGCCGATGCAGTGGCGGATGGTGGGCCGCCGCGGCCGGCACGGCACGTGGACGGTGGTCGGCGACCCGGCGCAGTCCTCGTGGACGGACCCGGACGAGGCCGCCGCGGCGCGGGACGAGGCCCTGGGGTCCCGGCCCCGCCGTCGGTTCACCCTGACGGTGAACTACCGCAACCCGGCGGAGGTCGCGGAGGTCGCGGCGCGGGTGCTGCGGCTGGCGATGCCGGGCATGGAGCCGCCGACGGCGGTCCGCTCCACCGGCCTGGAGCCCCGCTTCACGGCTGCCGGGGCCGATCTGCGCGCGGCGGTCCGGGAGGAGACCCGGCGGCTGCTGGAGCAGGTGGACGGCACGGTCGGCGTGGTCGTGGCCATGGACCGGCGCGCGGAGGCCGCGGGCTGGCTGGCGGACCTGGGGGAGCGGGCGGTGGCGCTCGGCAGCCTCGAGGCGAAGGGTCTGGAGTACGACGCCACGGTGGTCGTCTCCCCGGCCGAGATCGGGGACGAGTCCCCGGCGGGACTGCGCGTCCTGTACGTGGCCCTCACCCGCGCGACGCAGCAGCTGACGGTGGTCTCGACGGGCCGCGACGAGCCCGACGCGGCGGGCGTCCCCGCGCTGCTGAAGCCGTAGGGGGTGTCCTGCCGAACTCGCCCCGTACGACCGGATGGCTCGCAGCCAACGGCGTGGTGGGGCGAGGTCAAGCCCCTGGAGGGGGATCGCTTCCGGCGATCCTTTGTTAGCCTGGGTCTGGCACCGACTCGATCCAAGCCCCCGGGCCCAACCTTCGTCGCTTAGAGCGACCACTTGCCGCGAGGCGAGCATGGCGGGTCGGTGTCATAGACGTTCATACAGGTCCGCGCCCCTCGGTCACCGAGGGGCGCGGACCTTTTTCGTACGCGGCTACGCTTCCCCGCACCCCCGTCTATCTCGTATGGTGGAAGTGTCTTTCCGAAATTTGTAGCTGGTTACCTTGTACTGGCTGGTAGGTGGGACGATCGGACAACAGGTCCTGCCGCACCCGGCGTGCAGCGGGACCCTGTGTGTACAGAAGAACCAGGGACAGAACAGAGGAACACGGCCATGGCAACGGCGCCCAGCGTCTCGTACTCGATGACGGTCCGCCTGGAAGTGCCCGCGAGCGGAACCGCGGTCTCCCAGCTCACCACCGCCGTGGAGTCTTCCGGTGGGTCGGTCACCGGCCTCGACGTGACCGCCTCCGGTCACGAGAAGCTCCGTATCGACGTCACCATCGCCGCGACCTCCACCGCGCACGCCGACGAGATCGTCGGCAAGCTCCGGGGGATCGAGGGCGTCAGCCTCGGCAAGGTCTCCGACCGAACCTTCCTGATGCACCTCGGCGGCAAGATCGAGATGGCGTCCAAGCACCCCATCCGCAACCGCGACGACCTCTCGATGATCTACACCCCCGGCGTCGCCCGCGTGTGCATGGCCATCGCCGAGAACCCCGAGGACGCGCGCCGCCTCACCATCAAGCGCAACTCCGTCGCAGTCGTGACGGACGGCTCCGCCGTCCTGGGCCTCGGCAACATCGGCCCCATGGCCGCACTGCCCGTCATGGAGGGCAAGGCGGCCCTCTTCAAGCGCTTCGCCGGCATCGACGCGTGGCCGATCTGCCTGGACACCCAGGACACCGACGAGATCGTCGCCGTCGTCAAGGCGATCGCCCCGGGCTTCGCCGGCATCAACCTCGAGGACATCTCCGCGCCGCGCTGCTTCGAGATCGAGGCCCGCCTGCGCGAGGCCCTGGACATCCCCGTCTTCCACGACGACCAGCACGGCACCGCCATCGTCGTCCTCGCCGCCCTCACCAACGCACTTCGCGTGGTGGGCAAGGCAGTTGGCGACGTCAAGGTCGTCATGTCGGGCGCCGGCGCGGCCGGTACGGCCATCCTCAAGCTGCTCCTCGCGGCCGGCGTCAAGAACGTCGTCAGCGCCGACATCCACGGTGTCGTGCACGCGGACCGCCCCGACCTGGTCGACGCGGACCTCGACTCCCCGCTGCGCTGGATCGCCGACAACACCAACCCCGAGGGCTACACGGGCACTCTGAAGGAGGCCGTGGTCGGCGCGGACGTGTTCGTCGGCGTCTCGGCCCCCAACGTGCTGTCCGGCGAGGACGTGGCCGCCATGGCGGAAGGCGCGATCGTGTTCGCGCTCGCGAACCCGGACCCCGAGGTGGACCCGGCCATCGCCCGCCAGACCGCCGCCGTCGTGGCCACCGGCCGCTCCGACTTCCCGAACCAGATCAACAACGTGCTGGTCTTCCCGGGTGTCTTCCGCGGCCTGCTGGACGCCCAGTCCCGCACGGTGAACACGGACATGATGCTGGCCGCGGCGAGCGCGCTGGCGGACGTCGTCGGCGAGGACGAGCTGAACGCGAACTACATCATCCCGTCGGTCTTCAACGACAAGGTGGCCGGCGCGGTCGCCGGAGCCGTCCGCAAGGCCGCCTCGGCGACCTGACGCCGGGTCCGGCACGGGGCGTGAGGGCCGCTGTGACGGCCCTCACGGCTTGCCGATCCCGGCGCGTCGCGAGATGCGGGCCCGCCGGGCCGCCTCTAGGGTTGCGGGGATGCCCGCGAGGTCCGCGGTCCGCATCCACCAAGTGCGGACGGAGCGTCACCGCGGCGTGACTGTGGCGCTTTTCGTGTGACCCTGGCGGGTGCCGGATTGGCTTTCCCGCCGCTGGTGGGGGCAGGATGCGTAACCGGGCGAGAGGGTCTGACGTTCAGACCCGGGTCCGGGGACTGTCCGAGGGCCCTGGCAGCATCGGCTTCGATCTCACGCCTCTAAGGCAAGTTGAACACGGGAGTACAACATGAACCGCAGTGAGCTGGTGGCCGCTCTGTCCGAGCGCGCCGAGGTGACCCGCAAGGACGCCGACGCCGTTCTGGCCGCGCTCGCCGAGACCGTCGGCGAGATTGTCGCCAAGGGCGACGAGAAGGTCACCATCCCCGGCTTCCTGACCTTCGAGCGCACCCACCGTGCCGCTCGCACCGCGCGCAACCCGCAGACCGGCGACCCCATCCAGATCCCGGCCGGCTTCAGCGTGAAGGTCTCCGCGGGCTCCAAGCTCAAGGAAGCCGCCAAGGGCAAGTAGTCCGCCCTTGTGCCGAGGGCCGCAAAGGCCCTCGGGACGGCAGCAGTACGCAGAGAACGCCGAAGGGCGGCCACCCGGGTGGGTGGCCGCCCTTCGGCCTGTCCAGGGGCCCTTGCAGGGCCTTGGCGGGCCCTTGGGGGCCGGCGGCGCGAGGTGCGGGCGCCTCCCTCGGGGGCGCCCGCCTCGAACACGCCTCGGCAAGCGCCTCAGACGAGGTCGCCGCCCGGAAGCTCGACCTTGGCTCCCAGCTCCACGAGCTTCTCCATGAAGTTCTCGTAGCCGCGGTTGATGAGGTCGATGCCGTGGACCCGCGAGGTGCCCTCGGCCGCCAGCGCCGCGATCAGGTACGAGAAACCGCCGCGCAGGTCGGGGATGACCAGGTCGGCGCCCTGTAGCTTCGTCGGGCCGGAGACGACCGCCGAGTGCAGGAAGTTGCGCTGGCCGAAGCGGCAGGCGCTGCCGCCCAGGCACTCCCGGTACAGCTGGATGTGTGCACCCATCTGGTTGAGGGCCGAGGTGAATCCCAGCCGGGACTCGTAGACCGTCTCGTGGACGATCGAGAGGCCCGCGGCCTGGGTCAGGGCCACCACCAGCGGCTGCTGCCAGTCGGTCTGGAAGCCGGGGTGCACGTCCGTCTCGAGCGCGATCGCGTTGAGCGGGCCGCCCGGGTGCCAGAAGCGGATGCCCTCGTCGTCGATCTCGAACGCGCCGCCGACGCGGCGGTACGTGTTCAGGAAGGTCATCATCGAGCGCTGCTGCGCGCCGCGCACGTAGATGTTGCCGCCGGTCGCGAGCGCCGCGGAAGCCCAGGACGCGGCCTCCAGACGGTCCGGGAGCGCCTTGTGGTTGTAGCCGCCGAGACGGTCCACACCGGTGATCCGGATGGTCCGGTCGGTGTCCATGGAGATGATGGCGCCCATCTTCTGCAGGACGCAGATGAGGTCCTCGATCTCCGGTTCCACCGCGGCGTTGCTGAGCTCGGTGACGCCCTCGGCCAGGACGGCCGTCAGCAGCACCTGTTCGGTCGAGCCGACCGAGGGGTAGGGCAGGCGGATCTTGCAGCCGCGAAGGCGCTGCGGGGCCTCCAGGTACTGGCCGCCCTCGCGCTTCTCGATGGTCGCGCCGAACTGGCGGAGCACGTCGAAGTGGAAGTCGATCGGCCGGCCGCCGATGTCGCAGCCGCCGAGGCCCGGGATGAACGCGTGGCCGAGGCGGTGCAGCAGCGGGCCGCAGAACAGGATCGGGATGCGCGACGAGCCCGCGTGCGCGTCGATGTCCGCAACGTTCGCGCTCTCGACGTGCGTCGGGTCGAGCACCAGCTCGCCCGGCTCCTCGCCGGGGCGCACGGTCACCCCGTGCAGCTGGAGCAGCCCGCGCACGACCCGGACGTCGCGGATGTCGGGAACGTTGCGGAGCCGGCTGGGTCCGCTGCCGAGCAGAGCGGCGACCATGGCCTTGGGCACGAGGTTCTTCGCACCGCGGACACGGATCTCGCCCTCGAGCGGGGTACCGCCATGGACAAGTAGTACGTCGTCTCTGTCTGTGCCGGTCATGAATCTCGCGTTCCGGAGAGGGGCTCCCCCGGCGAAGCCAGAGGAGGGTGGGCAGGGGGCCAGGGAAAAGGGTAAGGGGCAGGACCCCCTTGTTCGTAAGGCCGACGCGGCCGTAGGACTGTCATGAATTAGCCACAACACCCTCAGTGCCCGCCCCATGGCGGAGTGTCGCATTCCGCCCGTACCGGCGCCGCGCGCTCCTTCCTGCTGCCGTGCGCCCTGAGCTGCGTGCGATCCGATCCCTTCGCCCGCTCCCCCTGAAAGGCGATTGTGCGAGATCATGTCGGCATGACCGAGGTGTCCTCCCTCACAGGGCGGCTGCTCGTGGCCACCCCCGCCCTCGCGGATCCGAACTTCGACCGCGCGGTGGTGCTCCTGCTCGACCACGACGAGCAGGGCTCGCTCGGCGTGGTCCTCAACCGGCCCACCCCCGTGGGCGTCGGCGACATCCTGCTGCCCTGGGCGACGCTGGCCGGCGATCCGGGGGTCGTCTTCCAGGGCGGCCCGGTGGGCCTGGACTCGGCCCTCGGGGTGGCGGTCATCCCGGGCGAGGAAGGACCACTCGGATGGCGCCGCGTGTACGGGGCGATCGGCCTGGTCGACCTGGAGGCCCCGCCGGAGCTGCTCGCCGCGGCCCTGGGCTCGCTGCGGATCTTCGCCGGATACTCGGGCTGGGGCCCGGGCCAGCTGGAGGTCGAGCTCGGCGACGGAGCCTGGTACGTCGTGGAGTCCGAGCCCGGGGACGTGTCCTTCCCGGACCCGGAAAGGCTGTGGCGCGCGGTGCTGCGCCGCCAGCGCAGCGAGCTCGCGATGGTCGCCACCTATCCGGACGACCCGTCGCTCAACTGACCCGCGCGGGGGTCGGTACCCTGGCTTTTATGAGCACTCTTGAGCCCGAGCGCGGGACTGGTACGGGGACCCTCGTAGAGCCGACGCCGCAGGTGTCCCACGGCGACGGCGACCACGAGCGCTTCGCCCACTACGTCCAGAAGGACAAGATCATGGCGAGCGCCCTCGACGGGACCCCCGTCGTCGCGCTCTGCGGCAAGGTCTGGGTGCCGGGCCGGGACCCGAAGAAGTACCCGGTCTGCCCCATGTGCAAGGAGATCTACGAGTCGATGGGCCCCGGCGGGGACAAGGACAAGGGCGGCAAGGACGGCAAGTAGTCCGGACCGTTCGGCCCGGACCTTCGGTCCGTTCCCGGCAGGACTTCGCCAGGACCAAAGGCCCCCGGATGCGCTGGTGCGCTTCAGGGGGCCTTTGCCGTGCCCGGGGGGAGGGCTAGGGTCTGCCGCAGCGCAGGCGCCAGGCGCGCCATGCGAAACGAGCGTTGCGCATCCTGCAACGCCCGGACGGTGGAGGGGCCGAGGCCATGCCCGAATTGATTCCGGAACCGCGGTACGCGCGATTCGCCCGCGACGCCGGCACGTGCGTGCTGGACGATCCGCTGCTCGATGCCGGCCCCGGCGCCGAGGGCACCGCCCGCTGGCTGCGCCGCGAGCTCGGCGCCGCCACCGGCTGGGAGCTGCCCGCACCGACGGCGGGGGAGACGTACGGCGAGCGCGCGGTGATCCGGCTGGTGCTCCGCCCCGAGCTCGCCCGGAGCGTCGGCGCGGAGTCGTACGAGCTGCACGTCACGCAGCGGTCGGTGCTGCTCGAAGGCGCCGACCCGGCGGGCCTCTTCTACGCCGCGCAGACGCTGCGTCAGCTGCTCGGGCCCGAGGCCCACCGGCGCGCGCCCACCGCGCCGGGCCGCGACTGGCGGCTGCCGGTGGGAGGCGTCCAGGACGGGCCCCGGTTCGGGTGGCGCGGAATGATGCTCGACGTGGCCCGGCACTTCATGCCGAAGGACGGCGTGCTGCGGTACATCGACCTGCTCGCCGCGCACAAGCTCAACGTGCTGCACCTGCACCTGACGGACGACCAGGGCTGGCGGGTCGAGATCAAGCGCCACCCGCGGCTCACCGAGGTCGGCGCGTGGCGGCCGCGCAGCCGCTGGGGGCACCGGGCCTCGCCGCTGTGGAACGAGACCCCGCACGGCGGCTTCTACACGCAGGACGACATCCGCGAGATCGTCGCGTACGCCGCCGAGCGGCACGTCCGGGTGGTCCCGGAGATCGACGTGCCGGGGCATTCGCAGGCCGCGATCGCCGCGTACCCGGAGCTGGGGAACACCGACGTCGTGGACACCGCCGCGCTGGAGGTGTGGGACGACTGGGGGATCAACGAGAACGTGCTCGCGCCGACCGAGGCCGTACTGCGCTTCTACGAGGGCGTGTTCGAGGAGCTGCTGGAACTGTTCCCGGCGGACGTCTCCCCGTTCGTGCACGTGGGCGGCGACGAGTGCCCCAAGGGGCAGTGGCGGGCGTCGGCGGTCGCGCAGGAGCGGATCCGGGAGTTGGGGGTGGACGGGGAGGACGGGCTGCAGTCCTGGTTCATCCGGCACTTCGACGGCTGGCTCGCGGAGCGCGGGCGGCGGCTGATCGGATGGGACGAGATCCTGGAGGGCGGGCTCGCGCCGGGGGCCGCGGTGTCCTCGTGGCGCGGGTACGCGGGCGGGATCGCCGCCGCCGAGGCCGGGCACGACGTGGTGATGTGCCCGGAGCAGCAGGTGTACCTGGACCACCGTCAGGCGGGCGGCCCCGGCGAGCCGGTGCCGATCGGGTACGTGCGCTCGCTGGAGGACGTGTACCGCTTCGAGCCGGTGCCGCCGAAGCTGTCGCCGCAGGCCGCGTCCCGCGTGCTGGGCGCGCAGGCCAACGTGTGGACCGAGGTGATGGAGAACCAGGGCCGGGTCGACTACCAGGTGTTCCCGCGGCTGGCGGCCTTCGCGGAAGTGGTGTGGTCGCGGCTGCCGGAGCCGGGGGAGCGGGACTACGCGGGCTTCGAGGCCAGGATGGGCGGGCACTACCGGCGGCTGGACGCGCTGGGCGTGGACTACCGGCCGCCGGGCGGGCCGTTGCCCTGGCAGCGGCGGCCCGGGGTGCTCGGGCGTCCGATCGAAGGGGAGCCCCCGAACGTGTGACGCGGGTGGGAGCGGGCGGCGGCCGGTGGCCGGAAGCTTTCCGCGCCCTTGCGTGCCCTTCCGCGCACCTCCCGTGCCCTCGCACGCCCCTTGCGCGGCGTCGCGGGGGCCGCGTGCGGTGCTGGTGCACCCGCTCGTCGACCAGTGCCACCGCGGCTCGGGTTCCGGACGGTTCGGCACTGTTCGCAATCCTTCGGACTTCCGCGGAACTCCGGAGGCTTCCGGGACGTCCTTCGTTCTTGGGGGTTGTCGGGAACTCTTGCTCGATTTCGGTGTATTCGGCGAATACTTCCGATTCGGTTGATTCGGTTGATACGGGGGAAACCGGACGGCCGGAAGCTTCAGGGGGCGCCCGCCGGACCCTCGCGCCGGGCGGTGGGGAAGATGTGCCAGAGTTGCCACGTCCCGGCGGTGAGGACGTACCGTACGGCGGACAGGCGTGAGCGCCGGGACCGGGACATCGGGAAGGGGCAGCTGGGTTGACCACGCACGCACCGCATGCACTGCATTCATCTCAGGGGCCGCAGGCGCCGCAGTCGCCGCAGTCCGTGACGCTGCCGGCCTCGCTCGACGAGGCCGTGGCGGCGCTCGCCGCCATGCCCGCTGCCGTGCCCGTCGCCGGCGGCACCGACCTCATGGCCGCCGTCAACGCCGGGCTGCTGCGGCCCGCCGCGCTGGTGGGCCTGGGCCGGATCAACGAGATCCGCGGCTGGCAGTACCAGGACGGGCACGCCCTGCTCGGCGCCGGGCTCACCCACGCGCGGATGGGACGGCCGGATTTCGCCGCTCTGATCCCCGCGCTGGCCGCTGCCGCACGCGCCGCCGGGCCCCCGCAGATCCGCAACGCCGGCACCCTCGGCGGCAACATCGCCACCGCCGCGCCGACGGGCGACGCACTGCCCGTACTGGCCGCGCTGGAGGCGATCCTCGTCATCCACGGCCCGGGCGGCTCGCGCCGGGAGATCCCGGTCTCGCACCTGCTGGCCGGCCGCGAGATGCTGCGGCCCGGCGAGCTGATCGGCTTCGTACGGGTGCCGCTGCTGCACGCGCCGCAGGTCTTCCTGAAGGCCACGGGCCGTACGGGGCCGGGGCGCGCCGTGGCGTCCGTGGGGCTCGTACTGGACCCGGCGCGCCGGGGTGTGCGCTGCGCGATCGGCGCGGTCGCCCCGATGCCGCTGCGGCCGCTGGAGGCCGAGCAGTGGGTGGCCTCGCTGATCGACTGGGACGGCGGGCGGACGCTGGCCCCCGAGGCACTGGAGGCCTTCGGCGAGTACGTCGCGGCCGCCTGCGTGCCCGACCAGGGGGAACCGGTGGCTCCCGGTGTACTGCATCTGCGGCGGACGGTGGCCGTGCTGGCACGGAGGGCCCTGGGGAGGGCGCTGACCTCATGAGTGAGAACGAGAACGTGAGCGGAACGACGGGGGAGGCGGGTCCCGCGGGATCCGCAGGGCCTGAGGGCCGGACCGGCGCCGGCTGGGGCTGGGAGCCGGTGCCGCAGGGCGGCGAGTACGACTCCGACGCGACGGCCTTCGTGAAGCTGCCGCAGGACATGCTGGACGCGCTCGGCACCGGTGAGCCGCTCGCGGCGCCCGGGCACGGCTACGTGCCGCCGCCGATGATCGTGCCGCTGGGCTCCGCCAGTGCGGATCCGTCGGCGACGGGGACGTGGACGATCCCGGTGCAGTGGCCGGAGGCGGGGACGACGCCTCAGGCCGGTACGGGGGCCGGCGGTGCCGGTGCCGTGGGCGCGGCTGCGGCCGCGCCGGTCGGCGGGCCGATCCCGGCCTCGATCCCGATCCCGGCGTCGGTGGCGGCGGCGTTCGCGGATCAGCGGCAGGGGCAGGTTTCGGGCCACGCACAGGACCTCGCGCAGGGCCGGGCTCACGGCCACGCCCAGGGCCAGGCTGCGGGGCACGGTCCGGCTTCGGCCGAGGCCGGGCACGATCCCGGTGCGACCGCCGAGTGGCGGTTCCCGGAGGCCGTGCAGGACTCCGAGCCCGTGACCACCGGCCAGTGGACCCTCCCGGATCTCCCCGAGGAGACAGGCGAGTTCCGGCGGAGCGGGCTGGAGGCCGACTGGAGCCAGGCTCCGGCGACGCTGCCGGGCGGCGCTGCGGCCCCCTGGGCCACCCACCCCGACTTCGAGGCCCTGGCGGCCGCGCGTCCGGGAGCCGCTGCGGATGCCGCTGCGGGTGCCGTTCCGGGTGCCGTGATGAGCTCGGGCGTGCTGCCCGAGGCGCGGCCGGACGCGGGCACCTCGGGCGCGGGCCTGCGGCGGCTCGGCGGCCCCGGCGTCGGCGGCCCCGGGCGCGGCCCGAGGGTGCTGGGCGGGCCCGGTGTGGGCACGCTCCCGGAGGGGGAGCCGGCGCATCGGGCTCCGCATGACATCGAGGCCGCCCACGGCCCGGCGGCGACGCCGGTCACGGCGGAGCGGCCGCATCCGGGGGCGGAGGCCCCCGAGCTGCCGGCGGTGGCTGCGGGCGCAGCCGGCGCTGCGGAGCGGGTCGCGGAGCGGGAGCGCGAGGTGAGCGCCGTCGCGGCGGCGGAGTACGCCCTCGCGGGTGGTCCGGGCGCAGACGGCATCGGCGGCATCAGCGGCGTCGGCGGTACCGGAGGCTTCGCGGAGCCCGGCGACACGAACGGGCACGGTTTCACGGCATCCGGCCACGGCCCCGCCGGGGCGGAGCCCGGGCCGGCCGGTGAGCCCGGTGAGTCCGGTGAGCACGGGTTCACGGCGGAGCCCGCCGGCACGGACGGACGCGGCTTCGGTGCCGGAGCCGAGCCTGGACTCGGACTCGGACTCGGACTCGGACTCGGCGAAGCCGCCGGGGTGGTTTCGCAGGCCGGGGCGGTCGGGGGTCCGGGCTCGGGCTCGGGCGAAGCCGGGGCTGCGGACGCGCCGGGTGCGGACACCGCCGACAACGCTGTGGCAGCGCCGGATGCGGGCACGGCCGGAGGTTTCCCGATCGAGGGGCCGACGTACGAAGAAGAAGCGACTGCCGGGGCCGTCGCCCATCACGAGCACCCGCTGGCTTCCTACGTCCTGCGCGTCAACGGCGCCGACCGGCCCGTCACCGGTGCGTGGATCGGCGAGTCCCTGCTCTACGTGCTGCGCGAGCGTCTCGGCCTCGCCGGCGCCAAGGACGGCTGCTCACAGGGCGAATGCGGTGCGTGCGCGGTGCAGGTCGACGGCCGGCTCGTGGCCTCCTGCCTGGTCCCGGCCGCGACGGCGGCGAGCAGCGAGGTCCGCACCGTGGAGGGGCTCGCCAGCGGCGGGGAACTTTCGGACGTGCAGCAGGCGTTGTGCAGGTCGGGTGCGGTGCAGTGCGGGTTCTGCGTGCCGGGCATGGCCATGACCATCCACGACCTGCTGGAGGGCAACCACGCCCCCAGCGAGCTGGAGACCCGGCAGGCCCTGTGCGGGAACCTCTGCCGCTGCTCCGGCTACAAGGGCGTCATCGAGGCCGTCCGCGAGGTCGTCGCGGAGCGCGGGGCGACGGCCGCGGCCGACGCCCCGGCGGCCGGGCCTGCGCCGGTCAACGGGTCCGGGCCCGGGAACGGTGCCGGGAACGGCCCGGAGGCGCGCATCCCGCACCAGGCGCCGCCCGGCGAGGGCGGGATCCACCACCACGGAGGCATGGCGTGAGCGGGCACGACGCGGCCACGGCAACGGCGACGGCAACGGTAACGGTCTCCACGAGCGCTTCGGCCGCCGCGCCGCCCGAGGCGGGCGAGCAGGAGGTACCGCGCGGAATCGGCGCCTCCGTACCGGCCGCCGACACGCGCGCCAAGAGCGAGGGCACCTTCCCGTACGCCGCCGACCTGTGGGCCGAGGGCCTGCTCTGGGCCGCCGTGCTGCGCTCCCCGCACGCCCACGCCCGCATCCTCTCCGTCGACACCTCCGCTGCCGCCGCCATGCCCGGCGTACGCGCCGTCGTCACCCACGCCGACGTCCCCGGCGCGACCACGCACGGCCGCCGGATCGCCGACCGGCCCGTCTTCGCGCACGACGTCGTACGCCACCACGGCGAGCCCATCGCCGCCGTCGCCGCCGACCACCCGGACACCGCGCGCCTCGCGGCCGCCGCAATCGCCGTCGAGTACGAGCTGCTCGACGCGGTGACGGACCCCGAGCAGGCCTTCGGGGCGCCCGCGCTGCACCCCGACGGCAACCTGATCCGGCACATCCCGCTCCGCTACGGCGACCCGGAGGCCACCGGCGAGGTCGTCGTCGAGGGCCTGTACCGGATCGGCCGCCAGGACCCCGCGCCCATCGGCGCCGAGGCCGGGCTGGCCGTGCCGCGGCCCGACGGCGGCGTGGAGATCTACACCGCCTCCACCGACCCGCACCTGGACCGCGACCTGGCGGCGGCGTGCTTCGGCCTCGAACCCGACCGCGTCCGCGTCGTCGTCACCGGAGTCCCGGGCGCCACGGCCGACCGCGAGGACGCGGCCTTCCAGCTGCCGCTGGGCCTGCTGGCCCTCCGTACCGGCCACCCGGTGAAGCTGGCCGCCACCCGCGAGGAGTCCTTCCTCGGCCACACCCACCGCCACCCGACGCTGCTGCGCTACCGCCACCACGCGGACGCGGACGGCCGCCTGGTCAAGGTCGAGGCCCAGATCCTGATGGACGCGGGCGCGTACGCGGACTCGTCCTCCGAATCACTGGCCGCGGCGGTGGCCTTCGCGTGCGGCCCGTACGTGGTCCCGCACGCCTTCGTGGAAGGCTGGGCGGTCCGCACGAACAACCCGCCGTCGGGCCACGTACGCGGCGAGGGCGCCATGCAGGTCTGCGCCGCGTACGAGGGCCAGATGGACAAACTGGCCGCGGCGCTCGGCATCGACGGCGCGGAACTGCGCCTGCGCAACGTCCTGGCGACGGGCGACCTGCTCCCCACGGGCCAGACGGTCACCTGCCCGGCCCCCGTGGCCGAGCTCCTGCGCGCCGTACGCGATTTCGAACTCCCCTCCCTCCCGAAGGACACCCCGGAGGACGAGTGGCTGCTGCCGGGCGGCCCGGAGGGCGCGGGCGAGCCGGGCGCGGTGCGCCGCGGCGTGGGGTACGGCGTGGGCATGGTCCACATGCTCGGCGCGGAGGGAACGGACGAGGTCTCGACGGCGACGGTCAAGGTCGTCAACGGGGCGGCGACGGTCATCTGCGCGGCGGTGGACACAGGCCAGGGTTTCTCCACCCTCGCCCGCCAGATCGTCCAGGAGACGCTGGGCGTCGACGAGGTGGTGACGGCCCCGGTCGACACCGACCAGCCGCCGGCGGGCCCGGCTGCGCACGGCCGCCACACGTGGGTGAGCGGAGGCGCGGTCGAGCGGGCGGCCAAAATGGTCCGCACCCAACTCCTCCAGCCGATGGCCCACAAGCTCGGCATGTCGACGGAACTCCTCCAGATCCAGGACGGCCGGATCACCTCGTACGACGGCGCGTTCTCTATGTCGGTCGCGGAAGCCATGGCGGGCAAGGAACTCTGGGCCACGGCCCAGTGCCGCCCCCACCCGACGGAGCCCCTGGACGGCGACGGCCAGGGCGACGCCTTCGTGGGCCTGGCCTTCTGCGCGATCCGCGCGGTGGTGGACGTGGACATCGAGCTGGGCTCGGTACGGGTGGTGGAGCTGGCGGTGGCCCAGGACGTGGGCCGCATCCTCAACCCCCGTCAGCTGGAAGCCCGTATCGAAGCGGGCGTCACGCAGGGCGTGGGCGCGGCGCTGACGGAGAACCTCCGCTCGGCCTCGGGCCTGATCCGCCACCCCGACCTGACGGGCTATGCGCTGCCGACGTCGCTGGACGCCCCGGTGGTCCGCATCGTCAAACTGGTCGAAGAGCGGGACGTGGTGGCCCCGTTCGGGGCGAAAGCGGCCAGCGCGATCCCTGTGGTGACGACCCCGGCGGCGGTAGCCTCGGCGGTAAGGTCGGCCACGGGCCGCCCGGTCAACAGGCTCCCGATCCGCCCCTCGGCGGCGGTCGCGGCGCCCAACTCATGACCGTGTGACTCCCATTGCACGTGCAACCCCGAGCTTGGGACTGTCGGAACCGGTCGCTAGAGTGATCGGTAAGACGTAGTACGTGCGCGTGCGAACGGGTGCGAACGGGGACGGGGAGCGGCGGAAACGCTGCAACCACGGGGATTTCGGGGAGTCGGGGAGGCCATCGTGGCAGAGGAGAAGGCGCCGGGCGGGCTGGCGGGGCTGACCGGCATGAATGCGGGTCTGGCGGATGCGATCCGGGCGCAGGCGAAGGCGCTTGAAGTCGAGTTCGAGTCGATGACGAACTACAAGAAGCTCGTCGACGACCTCCTGAAGAAGCTCGACGGATCCGGGGCGGACGAGAAGAAACTGGCCCACGTCACGCTCCCGGACGGAGCGCTGGGCAAGGGCTTCGCGGAGGCGGACGCCCTCTTCAAGACGTACACGACGGTGCACAGCCAGCTCCAGAATCTGTCGAAGGGCCTGGCCGGGCAGATCGAGGCCCTGGGCATCGCGATCATGACGGCGGGCAAGGGGTACGGGGGCGTGGACGAGGACACGCAGGCGCGTATGCGTTCCATCGTGGCTCAGGCGAAGAAGGACTACGTCCCGGAGCGGGATCCGCTGGCCAAGGAGAAGAACACTCAGCACGCGACGCCGGACGAGGGCAACAAGGGGAAGGTCAAGTACTGATGGCAACGGACTTTGAGGGGTTCACGCACCAGCAGCTGCTTGCCATGATCGCTTCGATCGACCCCAAGACTGTGGAGACGCGGAGCGCGCAGCTGAACGAAGCCGCCTCAACGATCAAGGAGATCGGGGAAAGTCTCAAGAAGCACCAGGTCAAGGGGTGGGAGGGCGAGGCTGCCCACGCCTTCGCGGACTGGGTGAGCCGGGCGGGCAGTGCGACGTTGCTCCTTGGCGACTACAGCGCCGCGGGCGGCAAGTGGATGGCCGAGGCCGCCCAGACCATGCACGAGGTCAAGATCAACATGCCGGCGTACGACACGTCGGCTGCTGACAACCTCAAGGCTGCCCAGCAATTCCACAACGACCCGGATTCGCAGCAGATCAGGCAAGAGGCGAACGCCAAGCTGAACGGCGACCACCAAAAGGCCGTTGATGCGCTGACGAAGCTGGCCGGATCGTACGACCAGTCGACGACGCAGATGGGCAAGGTCGAGATCCCGACGTTCCCGCAGCCGCCGAAGGTCTTTGAACCTCAGGGCCGAGTCGGTGCAATGGAGAGCATGGGGAGGGAGAGCGGGGGCTCTGGTGGAGGTCCCGCGACCGGTGGTTCTTCGTACGCGCCTTCGACACCAGACGGTTCGAATGGTCAGGGGCGGGCGACTGGTCACCAGCCGCAACCCGACGCCACCTTGCCTCCGATGACGGGGCACACGCCGGTACCGGGACTCCCGGATCAGGACGTGGATGTGGACCTCGACCACGTCGCGACGCTTCCCGACAAGACGCTTCCTCCGGTCACGGGCCTGCCCGGTGGTCCGGGACCCGTCCCTGGCCAGGGTGGCGGCACTCCTCCCGGACCTATTCCGCCGATTGCACTCCCGCCCATCGGTACGCCGACTCAGGGTGGTGGCGGACCCGGCAGCAAGTTCCCGGTGACGCTGCCTCCCTCCAGCAAGGTTGGCGGGCCTGGCGGCCTGCTCCCGCGTGACACCGGGATCATGGGCGGTCGGCCGGTTACCACCAACGGCCCCACGTCGGCCATCCCGCGCGGCACGGTCATCGGCCATGATGGCGGCCAGCAGGCCGCCGGCCGTGGCATGGGCGGCGGCATGCACCCCGGTGCGGGCGGCCCCCACGGCCCTGGCCAGGGCGGTTCGGCGATGGGTCGACGGTTGGCCATGGAGCCCGGCGGTGTCGTCGGTGGGCGTCAGGCCGGCGCGATCGGTCGTCCGACCACGGGAGCCCAGCCGTTCACGCAGGGCGGCTCGGGCCTCGTGCGCAACGGTTCCGGCGCCGGTTCGGCCCGCGGCGCGATGGGGCACGGGGGTGCAGGAATGCACACTCCGGGCAATCGGCGCGACCAGCAGGGCGGCGAGCGTCCCGACTACCTGGCCGAAGACGAAGAGACCTGGCAGAGCAACGGTCGCGTTGTTCCGCCTGTGGTCGACTGAGCAGAACGGATATTTCGACGAGATGCGCATGCGTAAAGCGACCTCGGCCCTGGTTGGCCTCTTGCTGGCCGGGGTCGCCGCGACCCCGGCCCACGCGGAGACGGTTCGTTCCAAGCAATGGCATCTCGACGCCATGAAGGCCGACGACATCTGGAAGATCAGCACGGGCAAGGGCGTCACCGTTGCGGTGATCGACACCGGTGTCGCCCGTATTCCGGAACTCGAGGGTCAGGTTCTCCCGGGCAAGAACTTCGCGTCGGAGTCGTACAAGGGCGACGAACGCACCGACTATGACAATCACGGAACCGGCATGGCCGCAATCATTGCGGGCAATGGCAAGGGCCCTGGCGGCGTGGACAGCGCGTTTGGTCTGGCGCCGGGGGCGAAGATCTTGCCACTGCGAGTCGATGTCGGCGGCGATGGTGGTCCACTCTTCAGATCTATGATCCAAGCCATCCGTTACGCAGCAGATTCGGATGCAAAGGTCATCAATATCTCCATGGTTGGCGGAGGTAAGAGTGACGAGCTTTCGAATGCGGTGAGCTATGCGCTGAGCAAGGGGAAATTGATCTTCGCGGGTGCAGGTAACGATGGGGGCAGTGACGTCTACTACCCTGCCGCAACGCCTGGAGTAGTGGGTGTTGCTGCTGTCGACCCGGACGGTGCTGCGACCAAGGAGTCGCAGCACAACGCCTACGTGGACATGTCCGCTCCAGGGGTCAATATTGTCACCGGCTGCAGCGGAGGCACGGGCCTGTGCAATAGCCACGGGACCAGTGACGCCACCGCCCTTGCGTCAGCGTCCGCCGCTTTGCTCTGGTCGGCTCACCCTGACTGGACGAACAACCAGGTGCTCCGCGTTCTGCTGAACACGGCCGGCAAGCCCGACGACGGGCCGCGGAACGACTACGTGGGCTACGGCTTGGTTCGCCCTCGACTCGCGCTGCCCACGCCCGGCGACCCCGGTCCGGCGGATGTTTTCCCGCTTCCCGACCTGGCGGCGGCGGACGGGAAGAATTCGCCGGCCCCGTCGGCCGACGGCAAGAAGCCCGAGTCCAGTGCGCCCCAGGCAGAGGCCAAGAAGGACGGAGGCAGCAGCCTCCTCTGGATCGGGCTCGGCCTGGGGGCCTGCGTCCTCATCGGAGGAGCCGTCACGGCGGTCGTGGTCCGGCGCAGGAACGCCTGACGACGCCCGATGCAGAGGCGCGGGACGACCTCGGCCTCGGTAGGTCTCCTACCGGCCGGGGTCGCCTCGACGGCCCGTGCTGAGACGGTTCGGCCCAGCCGTGGCACCTCGTTGCCATGAAGGCGATCGACACCTGGAAGGCCAGCACCGGCAAGGGCGCCATGGACACCGGCCTCGGCCGGACCCCCGAACTCGAGGGCCAGGTGGTCCTGGGCCGGGACGTCTCAGACGGGTACGAGGACGACGAGCGCGCCGACTACAACGATCACGACACCGGTATCGCAGCCCTGATATCGCAGCCCTGAGCGCGGGCACCGGCAAGCGACCGGGCCCCAGGGGCCAAATCCATCCCCCCGCGTCCCCGAAGACGGCGGAAACCACACGCCTCCATCAGCCGATCACCGAGGCGATCCGCTTCGCGGTGGACTCCATAGGCGGGCCGGGTCAGAGCGAGAAACTCGACGCCGCCGTCCGGTACGCCCTGCACAAGGGCAAGCTCATCTTCCCCGCGGTCGGCGACGGGGAGGGCCCGCCCGCCGCCCTGCTCCGGTCCGCGCACCCCGGCTGGACCAACCACCAAGTGACCAAGCCGGCTGCGGAGTCGTACGCCCCGCCCATCGCGCTGCCAGCCCCCCCGGCGCCCCAGCCCCCCGGACGCCTTCCCGCGCCCCGACCTCGCGGCGGCCGAGCCGACAGCCACGTCATCCGCCCCGCCGTCCTCGGCCCGGCGCAAACCGGCCCCGCATCCGCACCCCGCGTACAGAACCAGACAGACACCCGCAGCTTCCTTCCCCGGGCCGTCCCCGGGATGGGAGCCTGCCTGCTCACTGACGGAGCCGTAACCACAAGCACAGTTCAACGTGTTAGACGCTGATGTGACACAAGGAGAAAAGCACGCGATGTCGTTCGACGAGGAATGGTCCACCGCGCGCGCCACCGCCGCGGCCAACGTCTCGATGCGGCTCAACCACGTCCCCACCGACCCCGGCGGTGGCGGGGCCGGCAGCGGTGATCTCGAGATCAACCAGGACCACATCGGCGGCATCGGGACCGAGGCCTACAAGCTGCACTCCCGGCTCCTGACCGACGGCAAGCACGCCTCAGCATCCTCGGCCGAGGCGGCCGGTGCGCTCTCCAAGGAGAGCTTCGCCAGCGGTGCCGCTCTGGCCAAGGCCAACACCGCATGGGAGAGCCAGGTGAAGACCCTGGTGGCCGCCTGTGCGAACGTCTCCAACGGGCTCAACTACTCGCTCTCCTCCCATGCCAAGGACGAGCAGCAGCTCCAAGCCGACTTCACGGCCTCCGCCATCGACAAGTACCTCAAGTAGGCCCGCGATGCTGACGTACGAGAACGTGCTCAACGCACCCGTGGACAAGCTCCAGACGGCCGTCACCGACTGGAAGGCGATGGCCGACAAGCTCGACGAACTGGCCGAGTCGGCCCGCAACGGGATGAAGGCCAAGTCGGACAAGGCTCAGTGGAGCGGTGTCACCGCCGGCGTGGCGCGAGGGTTCGTCGACAAGACGGCCAAGGAGTTCGAGGACGCGGCCAAGGAGGCCAGGGGCATCCACAACGCCCTGACCGAGGGCCTCGGGGTCTTCAAATCGTCCAGGGAGCAGTTAACGAAGATCGCGACCGAGGAGGCGCCCGCGGCCGGCTTCCAGGTGAGCGCTGACGGCAAGGTCTCGCCCGCCCCGCTCGCCACCGAGGGGGAGCGGAACGCGGCGCGCCACGATCCCGACTACCAGCAGTCCATCCGGGAGAACCGCGGGCTGTGGCAGAAGAAGATCGACGGCATCATCGACAACTGTGACGACGTCGACCGGTCGCTGGCCCGCCTGCTCGCCGCCAACGTCACCGACGGCCACGACTTCAGCGGACCCAAGTACGCCGGCCTCGACGCCGAGCAGGCCGGCCATGCCGCAGACCTGGCCAAGAAGGGCCGGGACCTGACGCACGCCGAGCTCGTCGAGCTCAACGAACTGCTGGCGGACAACACCAAGGTCCCGGAGTTCTCCAAGGACTTCTACGAGGCACTCGGCCCGAAGGGCGCGCTCCAGTTCTTCGGGTACATGTCCACGGACACGTACGACTACTCGAAGCTCGACGAGCAGCGGCTCAAGGACGTCCAGGAGCTCCAGAAGAACCTGGGACTGAACCTCGCCACGGCCACCAACTCCAAGAGCGAGCCCCACCTCCCCGACAGCTTCGCGCAGGACCTGCGCAAGCTGGGCACCCAGCACATCCCGCTCGCGAAGTACGACCAGCACCCGCCGTACGGGTATCAGCTGCTCGGCGGCATCATGCGGTACGGGAACTACGACCCCAGGTTCCTGGTCCCGATCGCCGAGCACGCCACGCAGATCCATGCCAAGGATCCGGATTTCTTCAACCAGACCCGGCAGCTGAACGGCTACGGCAAGAACCTCTTCAACCCGTCCGGGGTCAACGGCGCCGGCTACGACCCGGTGGTCAGCTTCCTGGAGGCGCTGGGGCACAGCCCGGAGGCGTCGGCCCAGTTCTTCGACCCCGATCGGCCCCCGCACGCGTACAACCAGGACGGCACGGAGAAGTCCGGCCCGGCCGACCTGGGCAAGGGAGCGGACAAGAAGCCGGTCAAGAGCTACCTCGACTTCTTCGGCAACGCGAAGTACGACTTCACCATCGACATGGAGGGCACGAACCCGGACGACCTGAAGAAGGTCCAGCAGTACATGCCGGACGCCCTCGGCCATGCCCTGGAGGCGGCAACCCTGGGCCACGCCTGGGACGACCCGAGGCCCACTCTCGACCGGACCGAAGCGGGGGCGCGGGTCATGGACGCGGCCGTCGCGAAGTACGGAGGCGACGCGGGCCTGCTCAAGGCGCAGGAGTCGCTCGCGGACAGCCTCGGCAACATGACCGCTGGATACATCGACGACGTCAACCACGCTCTCGACGACGAGACCGACATGGCGGAGAACGGCGGCAAGAGCGTCTTCGCCCCAGGGGCCGGTGACAAGCAGGCACACGCGAGGTTCGACCGCGAGAGCGCACGCGACCTGCTCAGCGCGCTGGGGCAGCATCCTGACGCCTACGCGACCGTCTCGACGGCCGAACGCATCTACTCGGCCAGCGTGCTGGAGACTCAAGGCGTGCACGACGGGCAGGTCGACGAAGGCCGCGCCCGGTCGACGATCCGGACCACCGCCGAGGTCCAGGGCATGCTCGACGAGTCCCGAGCCGATCAGGTCAAGGCAGAGGGGGAGAAGAAGCACGAGGAGTACGAGAAGGCCCATGAGAAGCGGGCTGCGTGGGTCGAATTCGGCACCACCGCGGCCGTGGCGGCCGGTGTCGCCTTCCTCCCGGCCACCGCCGTCGCGGCCGGCGTAGCGGCGGTCGTCGTTCCGCTGGCTGTGGACCTGGGCAGTGGCGCGGTGGAACAAGCGGCTTCGCAGGTGGTCGGAGAGTGGTCGGACAACGCCGTGGAGAAGCACAAGGACAAGGCCGAAGAGCAGACGCATGCCACCACCAAGCAGATGTTCCAGGCAGGTGAGCACAGCGCCGAGGCACCGATGAAGGAGTTCATGGAACGCCATCACATCGATCCGCGGAGCAACTTCGGCAATGACTTCATCGAGTCGATGCGCGACGGATACCAGGTCGGGAACTCCCGTGCCGTTCAGCAGGGGCATGCCTCGGAACCGGGCAAGTAGATGCACAGGGAGGGTGGGGTGCGGCCGTTGTCGGCCGCGGTCGTCGGCCTGGTGAGTCTGGGTGTCCTGGCGGCAGGATGCACCGCGTCCGAGGCGGACGATCCGCAGTTGCAGGAGCCGAAAGTGGTGTCCGCGACGCAGGTCTGCGGGGGAACGCTGTTCACACCCGAGGCGGGCAAAGCCCTGGAGCGGGTCCTGCAGTCCACGGAATTCGTCATCCGTGAGGACAAGGTGGACCTGAGTACAGCGGCCATGGCCAAAAAACTGGAAGAGGCCTACCGGTCGGGGAAGGAGGTTCGAAACATGCCCATGCCAGACTGCGATATCTCCGGAAAGCCCAAGGAGATCGACGGTTTCGGCCACTACCCGTCGGCTCAGGTGAGGTTCAAGGCGTTCAGCAAGAACGCCGGAATCCCCGACTACGTTCCCGGCGCCACCGACAGCGGCGTCAACGTGGGAGGCCGCATCCGTCAGCGGAGCGTCGCATTCGACTGTGTCAGCCCGCGCGTCGGCTCCACTGCCGAGGTACCGCTACGGATCACCGCCACCTTCTTCAACAAGTTCGACAAGGGCAACGGCGACGAAGCGGTGCTGGACAAGGACTACTTCCTGCTCGTACACACGGCCGCCCTCTCAATGGCCGAGGAGCTCGGCTGTGCAAACAACGGTGGCCTCCCCGACCGGGCCGATGCGCTGCCGCCGATGAACGGATAGCCGCACACGCCGGAGCCGCCGGTGCACTCACGGTCGCCAAGTCCAGGCCGTGAGGCCGTGCGGCGGAGTGTCGGCCACGCTGCGGGGGTCGAGTGGCCGGAACGCGTCGGCTACGGTGTCGTCCGCTCGCCCCGCACCCCGGGCCGACGGCGCGCTCACGAGCCGGAACAGGATGGAGACAGCACGCGATGTCGTTCGACGAGGAATGGTCCGCCGCGCGTGCCACGGCCGCTGCCAACGTCTCCATGCGGCTCAACCACGTACCCGTCGAACCCGGCGGCAGCGGTGGTGGCGGTGGTGGCGACCTGGAGCTCAACCAGGACCACATCGGCGCCATCGGCACCGAGGCGTACAAGCTGCACTCGCGGCTCCAGACGGACGGCAAGCACGCCGCCACCGCCACCAGCGAGGCCGCCGGGGCGCTGACGAAGGAGGCCTTCGTCAGCGGGGCGGCGCTGCTGAAGGTCAACACCATGTGGGAGAGCCAGGTGAAGACCCTCGTGGCCGCCTGCGCGAACATCTCCAACGGGCTCAACTACTCGCTCTCCTCCCACGCCAAGGACGAGGAGCAGTTGCACGCCGACTTCACCACGTCCGCGATCGACAAGTACCTGAAGTAGGCGGCGCCCCCATGCTGACGTACGAGAACGTGATGAATGCGCCCCTGGACAAGCTCCAGACTGCGGTCACGGACTGGAAGGCCATGGCCGACAAGCTGGACGAGATGGCCGAGGCCGCTCGCAACGGCATGAAGGCCAAGGCCGACAAGGCCGAGTGGAGCGGGGTCGCCGCGGGCGTCGGGCGGGCGTTCGTCGACAAGACGGCCAAGGAGTTCGAGGACGCGGCCAAGGAGGCCAAGGGCGTCCACCAGCTCCTCAGCGACGGCCACACCACCATCAAGACGGCCCGGGACGCGCTCAAGAAGGCCGCCGACGAGGAGGCCCCGGCCGCCGGCTTCCGCGTGGATGCGGCCGGCAAGGTCTCGGCCGTCCCGATGGACCCGAAGACCGAGTTCGCGGCCCGGCACGACCCGGACTACCCCGAGTTCAAGCGCAAGCAGGAAGAGAACCGCAAAGCCTGGCAGGCGAGGGTGGACCGGCTCGTCGAGGACTGCGCGGACGCGGACGATTCCCTGGCCCGCGCACTGCGCGCCAACGTCTCGGACGACCACGACTTCACCGCGCCGAAGTACACCAGCCTGGACGGCGAACAGGCCGACCGGGCGGCCGAGCTGATGAAGAAGCTCAGCAAGGAGCCGGGCGGGGTGGCCCGCAACCCCGAGGCGCTGCGTGAGCTGGAGGACCTGCTCGACGACAACCGCAACGACGCCGAGTTCGCGCCGGACTTCTACCGCAAGCTCGGCCCCGAAGGCACGCTCGAGGCGTACGCGAAGCTGTCCATCGACGCGTCGACCCTGGGCGAGGCCGGCAAGGACCGCCTGGCGATGGTCGGCAACATCCAGAACGACATGGGCGCGATGCTGGGGCTCGCCACGCAGAAGAGCTCGCCGAACCAGCTGGATGCGGCGTGGACGACCGACCTGATGAAGGCCGGCCGCAAGGAGATGCAGGTCACCGGCGATCTGACCAGCAAGATCTACGGTTACCAGGCGCTGGGCGCGCTGCTCCACGAGGGCAAGTACGACAAGGACTTCCTGACCTCGGTCGGCCGGGACATGGTCGCGTTCGACCGCGAGAACCCGAAGGCCTGGGAGCACGGCTCTCCGTACGACCCGAAGACGCTGCTCAGCCAGGGCAAGGACGGCAGCCGGGGCTTCTACCCGCTGACGGGTCTGATGGACGCGATGTCCCACAACCCGGACGCGGCGACGGCGTTCTTCAACGAGCCGGTCCGTCAGGACAGCAACGGCGACGGCATCGTCACCACGGCCGACAAGGTCGTGGACGGCCAGCACGGCAAGGCCCGTGGGGTGGTCGACTACATGCTCGACAAGGAGTCGTGGGCCGATGCCTTCGACCGGACGCCCAGCCACCCCTACGGCGAAGCGGGCCCGGCCCAGGACGCACTCGGCAACGCCCTCGAGGCGGCCGTCTCGGGCCGCGTGCCGGGCGACGAGGATGCGAAGCCGGTGCCGCACACCAAGGAGATGGCGGCCGTGATGGAACGGGTCGTCGAGAAGATCGGGGACAAGCCCGAGCTCGTCACCGGGAAGCCCGGCGAGGACGGCAGCGACCCGTTGAAGGGGCTGTCGGGCCACTTCGGCCAGATGGCCGCCGAGTACATGCCCGACATCCAGGCGTCGGCGGAGAACGGCAGCGAGATGATCAAGGCCAATGGGGAGATGGCCAAGTTCCACAAGGCCGACATGGCGGCCTTCATCGGCGCGGTGGGCCAGGACCCGGACGCGTACGGCGCCATGACCGCCTCCCAGCGGGCCTTCACGACCACGCTCATCAACGACGTCATCGCGCATCGCAGTGAATACGACGATGTCGACGCGGCGATCAAGAGTGCCGTGCACCCGGGCGGTCAGATCGCGGGCATCCTGTCCGAGGCCAGGGCCGAGGGCACGTTCGGCGAGAACGCCCATACGAAGGAAGAGTACGTAAAGGGCGTCGAGGACAACGCCAAGTGGGTCAACCGCGCAATCAGTGCGGCAGGCGGCAAGTATTTGGAGATGGTCCCCCTGGCCGGGGACGTCGTGGAGTGGCTCCAGGAGGACATCACGGAAGGCCTGGTCGAGCGGGCGACGAAGGACAAGGCCGAGAAGATCGGCGAGATCGACCACAAGGCGGTGATCGACTACACGGACGCCCAGACGGAGGCCGGGTTGTCGGCAGCGCAGTCGGTCCGGAAGGCCGCCGAGGGAACCGGCATGACCCAGCGGACCATCGACGCCCTCGCCGGAGTCGCGTCGACCGAGACCGCGAACGCCCATGCCGTCGGCCGAGGCCAGGTCGCGACGTCCAATGGAGGTTCCTGATGCCTATCCATCGGTCCGCCCTTGTGCTGGCGGCTGCCGCCCCCGTAGCACTGGCCGCACTGACCGGCTGTTCCGAGGGGACCCAAACGGCTGCCTCGAAGCTGCCCGAGCGCACCTGCTTCGGAGTGTTCTCCCGAGCCGACCTGGGGCCCTTGGTGGGCAACGGCGAGCAGGTGAAGGAGTCGGGACCGGCCGACATGCAGCTGACCGCAGTGCGCCGGGGCGCCACGTGCAGTGTCGACGTGGACGGCAAAGATCGGTTCCAGGCCTCGGCAACGCGCCAGCCGCTGGAGCAGAGCTTCTTCTGGAACGCCGAGCTGATCCAGCCGCCAGCGGACCCGCTGCCGTTGGGCGACAAGGGCATCGTGTACAACACGGGGGCCCGGGTACTGCTCGTCTGCAAGGGGAGCGACGAGCCGTTCCAGGTCGAGCTGTCGCTCAGCGGATCCACCGACCAAGTCGACAAGGACGGATCCCGCCCGTTGTTCACCCGGCTCATGACGAAGTTCGTCGAGGCGGGCAAGCAGCAGACCCGGTGCGCGAGCTAGCCGACACCGCGGGACGGAAGAGAGAAGGCCGCTCAGAACACTCCTGAGCGGCCTTCGGAGAAGCCGTGGCGGGAATTGAACCCGCGTGCCTCGCTTTGCAGGCGAGTCCCTAGGCCACTCGGGCACACGGCTGTGGGGTGGTTACGGGTACGACCGTACGGGGGGTCCCGAGGGGCGGGAAGGGGGAGGCGCGGGGCTGCAATGCGACTGCCATGCTGCGTTCATGGGCTGCGTGGTCCTAGGTCCCGCGGCCTACCGTCGAATCCGCCGAATTGACAGGGGCGTAGCCCAGCAGAGGCGCTTACTCTGGGGCGATGAGTGCCCTTGAACCCCGCGTGCCACAGCGCAGTGTGCCGGTCCCGCCCGAGCCCCAGGGCGGGATTCTGGGGTCCGCGTACCGGACGCTCAGTATCGGGATCATCTCCGTCATTTTTCTGATCGCCTTCGAGGCGACCGCCGTGGGGACGGCCATGCCCGTCGCCGCGCGGGAGCTGGAGGGGATCGGGCTGTACGCCTTCGCCTTCTCCGCCTACTTCACCACCAGCCTCTTCGGGATGGTGCTGTCCGGGCAGTGGGCCGACCGGCAGGGGCCGCTGCGGCCGCTGACCGTCGGGATCGGGGCCTTCGCCGCCGGGCTGGTGCTCGCGGGCACCGCCGGGGACATGTGGGTGTTCGTCCTCGGGCGGGCCGTGCAGGGGTTCGGCGGCGGGCTCGTCATCGTCGCCCTGTACGTCGTGGTGAGCCGGGCGTACGAGGAGCGGCTGCGGCCCGCGATCATGGCTGCCTTCGCCGCGAGCTGGGTGGTGCCGTCGATCGTCGGGCCACTGGCCGCGGGGACCGTGACCGAGCACCTCGGCTGGCGCTGGGTGTTCCTCGGCATACCGGCGCTGGTCGTCGTCCCGCTGGTGGTGGCCCTGCCGGCGATACGGCGGACCGCGTCCGGGCCGGTGGATCCGGACGCGGCGCCCGCCGCCCTCGACCGGCGGCGGATCCGGCTGGCGCTCGGGATCTCCGTCGGGGCGGGGCTGTTGCAGTACGCCGCCCAGGACCTTAGGTGGCTGTCGCTGCTCCCGGCCGCGGCCGGTACGGCGCTGCTGGTGCCCGCCGTACGGGGGCTGCTGCCGCGCGGGACCTACCTGGCGCGGCGGGGGCTGCCGTCGGTGGTGCTGCTGCGCGGGGTGGCCGCGGGGTCGTTCATCGCCGCGGAGACCTTCGTGCCGCTGATGCTGGTCACCCAGCGGGGGCTGAGCCCGACGCTGGCCGGGTTCTCGCTGGCCGCGGGCGGGGTGACCTGGGCGGGCGGCTCGTGGCTGCAGTCGAAGGGGCGGATGGCGCCGTACCGGGAACGGCTGATGGTCGCCGGGATGGTGCTCGTGGCCTTCGCCATCGCCACGGCCCCGGCCGTGCTGATCGAGTCCGTGCCGGTGTGGACGCTGGCCGCTGCGTGGGCGGTGGGGTGCCTGGGGATGGGGCTGGTGATCGGCTCTACGAGCGTGCTGCTGCTGGAGCTTTCGGCGCCGGAGGAGGCGGGGGCCAATTCCGCTGCGCTGCAGATCTCGGACGCGCTGGCCAATGTGGTGCTGCTGGCGGCGGGGGGCGCGGCGTTTGCCGCGCTGGGCGGGGGAGCGGTGGGGGCCGCGCATGCCGTGACCGGGGATGCGGCGTCGGGTTCGCACCCGGGGGCGTTCGTCGTGGTGTTCCTGCCGATGGCCGCGGTGGCGTTGGTGGGGGCCTGGGTTGCGACCCGGCTGTACGCCGATCGGCCGCCGGGGCCGGTGGCTGCGCAGGCGCAGGCGCACGCGTAGGGCACGCGTAGGCGGTTTGCGCCGCGGGCCGCCGGGGGCTCCGCCCCCAGACCCTCGCGTCCCCCTCCATCGCAGGCGGGGCTGGATTTGCCCCGGCCCGCCGGTGCTCCCGAAAAGCGGGTGAGGCTTGGGGGGTCTGTGCGTAGCCTGCGGGGATGGACAACTTGATCATTCGGCTTGAGGGCGCTGACCGGGCAGGGCTTGCCGATCTTGCCGATGCGAGTGGGCGGACCCCCGAGGAAGTGGCGCAGGAGGCCGTGCGCCAGTACCTGCAGCAGGAGCGGGCGCGGGTCGGGAGCGAGGCCGCGCGGTTGGCGCAGCGGCATCAAGTGCTGTTGAAGAGGCTCAGCCAGTGACCGGGCCCGGGATCGGCGTGCGGCATCTGACCCTCGCCGAGGTGCTGGACGTGGCCCGGGTCGCCTGCCTCGCCAACGAGCAGAGCGTCGGGCTGCGCGCGCCCGGGCTGCTGGAGTCCGCCGTGCATCGGCCGCGGGCCCGGATGTTCGGGACGCCGGCGTACGAGGACCCGTACGAGCAGGCCGCCGCGCTGCTGCACGGGATCGCGATCAATCACCCCCTCGTGGACGGGAACAAGCGGACGGCCTGGCTCGCCGCCGCGACCTTCCTGGCCGTGAACGGCATCAACCTCGCCGACGCCGACCAGGACGCCGCGTACGACCTGGTCATCGATGTCGCGGCCGGCGACGAGCCCGATGTGGCGCGTATCGCCGAGCGGTTGCGCCGGATGTGACGCTCACCGCACCCGCCGAGGTCACGGGCCTGTCCCTCCGCGAGGGGCCGGCCGGCCCCGGTAAGGTGGCCCGGTTGTCCTACGTACGACCGCCGCCACCGCCACCGCCACCGAGAGCCCGAACCGGAGACCGTGACTACTACCGCCTCCCACCACCTCTCACCCGCCTTCCCCGGCCGTGCCCCCTGGGGTACCGCCAGCAAGCTGCGCGCCTGGCAGCAGGGTGCGCTGGACCGGTACGTCCAGACCCAGCCCCGCGACTTCCTCGCGGTCGCGACGCCCGGCGCAGGCAAGACGACCTTCGCGCTGACGCTCGCGTCCTGGCTGCTGCACCACCATGTCGTGCAGCAGGTGACCGTCGTCGCGCCGACCGAGCACCTGAAGAAGCAGTGGGCCGAGGCCGCCGCCCGGATAGGCATCCGGCTGGACCCGGAGTACTCCGCCGGGCCGCTGAGCAAGGACTACCACGGGGTCGCCGTCACGTACGCGGGTGTGGGCGTGCGGCCGATGCTGCACCGCAACCGCTGCGAGCAGCGCAAGACCCTCGTCATCCTCGACGAGATCCACCACGCCGGTGACTCGAAGTCCTGGGGCGAGGCCTGCCTCGAGGCCTTCGACCCGGCGACCCGGCGCCTCGCGCTGACCGGTACGCCCTTCCGGTCCGACACCAACCCCATTCCCTTCGTCACGTACGAGGAAGGGAACGACGGGATCCGGCGGTCTTCCGCCGACTACACCTATGGGTACGGGAACGCCCTCGGCGATGGTGTCGTGCGGCCCGTGATCTTCCTTTCCTACAGCGGCAACATGCGCTGGCGCACCAAGGCCGGCGACGAGATCGCCGCCCGCCTCGGCGAGCCGATGACCAAGGACGCCATCTCGCAGGCCTGGCGCACCGCGCTGGACGCGCGCGGCGACTGGATGCCGAACGTGCTGCGCGCCGCCGACCAGCGGCTGACCGAGGTCCGCAAGGGCATCCCGGACGCGGGCGGGCTCGTCATCGCCTCCGACCAGGACTCGGCGCGTGCGTACGCCAAGCTGATCCGCGAGATCACCGGGACGAAGGCCACCCTGGTGCTCTCCGACGACACCGGTGCCTCGAAGAACATCGACACCTTCAGCGGGAACGACGACCGCTGGATGGTCGCGGTCCGGATGGTGTCCGAAGGCGTCGACGTACCGCGCCTCGCGGTGGGCGTGTACGCGACGACGATCTCGACGCCGCTGTTCTTCGCACAGGCCGTCGGGCGCTTCGTGCGCTCGAGACGGCGCGGCGAGACGGCTTCCGTGTTCCTGCCGACCATTCCTTATCTTCTGGGCTTCGCCAACGAGATGGAGGTCGAACGCGACCACGTCCTCGACAAGCCGAAGAAGCAGGGCGAGGACGACCCGTACGCCGAATCCGAGAAGGAGATGGACGAGGCGAACCGGCAGGAGGACGAGGACACCGGCGAGGACGAGCAGATGTCCTTCGAGGCGCTGGAGTCCGACGCCGTCTTCGACCGGGTGCTGTACGACGGCGCCGAGTTCGGCATGCAGGCGCACCCGGGCAGCGAGGAGGAGCAGGACTACCTCGGCATCCCGGGCCTGCTGGAGCCGGACCAGGTGCAGATGCTGCTGCAGAAGCGGCAGTCGCGGCAGATCGCGCACAGCCGGCGCAAGCCGGACGCGGAGGCGGACCTGCTGGAGCTGCCGGCGGACCGGCGGCCGGTGGTCTCGCACAAGGAGCTGCTGGAGCTGCGGAAGTCGCTGAACACGATGGTGGGGGCGTACGTCCACCAGAGCGGCAAGCCGCACGGGGTGATCCACACCGAGCTGCGCCGGGTGTGCGGCGGGCCGCCGAGCGCGGAGGCGACTGCGGGGCAGCTGCGGGAGCGGATCAAGAAGGTGCAGGAGTGGGCCACGCGGATGCGGTGAGCCCGCCGTCCCTTTCCCCGGTCCTCCCGTCCGTCCTGCGGTCGTCCCGTCCTTCCGTCCTTCCGTCCTTCTGTCCTTCTGTTCTTCCGCACTCCGTTTCTACGGACTGTGACCCGGGGTTCGTGCGGAGATTCGTACGGGCCCCGGTCACGTTCCGTGTCCGTCCGCGGGTCCGCGTACGACGCTGCGGGGGTCGCGGACCCGGGACCGGCGTCGGGGGATCGCACAGGTACCGCCGGCGGGCCGAGGTCACGAATCGGCTCCGCGGGCGATCCTGAACCGGCACAAAGGGGCAGTTGGCGCCCGGATTCTGGACGAGGCCTTCCGCTGAGCGGACCCGCTCGCTACTGTCCCCGCATCGAACGCCCCGTGGCAGCGCCGCCGCGGGAGCGCAGCCGGTGCCATGGCCGCTACCGGCGGCCTCTCCGTGCGTCGCCGTGGGACCGGCGTCGTTCCATCCCGAGAGTCACCGCCGCTCACCGAGAGAGGGAGAGGCGTCGTGACCGCGGAAACCTCCCAGACTCTGGACCGAGGGCTCAGAGTCCTCAAACTGCTCGCCGACACCGACCACGGTCTGACCGTCACCGAGCTCTCCAACCGCCTCGGTGTGAACCGCACCGTGGTCTACCGCCTGCTGGCCACCCTCGAGCAGCACGCCCTGGTCCGCCGTGACCTCGGCGGCCGGGCCCGCGTCGGGCTCGGGGTGCTGCGGCTCGGGCGGCAGGTGCATCCGCTCGTGCGCGAGGCGGCCCTGCCGGCGCTGCGGTCCCTCGCCGAGGACATAGGCGCCACCGCGCACCTGACCCTCGTGGACGGCACCGAGGCACTCGCCGTGGCCGTCGTCGAGCCGACCTGGACCGACTACCACGTGGCCTACCGGCCCGGCTTCCGCCACCCGCTGGACCGCGGGGCAGCCGGGCGGGCCATTCTGGCGGCCCGTCAGGGCACGCTCACCGAGCCCGGCTACACGCTGACCCACGGGGAGCTCGAAGCGGGCGCCAGCGGCGCGGCAGCGCCCCTCGTGGGCATCACGGGACTGGAGGGCAGCGTGGGCGTCGTGATGCTGTCCGACGCCGTGCCCGAGCGGGTCGGCCCGCGCGTCGTGGATGCAGCCCGCGAGGTCGCCGACGCCCTGCGCTGACGCACGGCCCTGACACCCTGCGCCGAGGGTGGTGGGATGGCGGGGCGTGGGGGCGTCGGGGGCGCCCGATAGATTGGGCGGGTGCTCTCTCGCCTCACACGTCTGCCGCGTCCCGCCGCCCTGGCCGTCTGCGCCGTGCCCGTGCTCGGGCTGTTCGCCGCCGTGGCCTTCGCGCCGCTGCCCTTCGTGATCGCCCAGCCGGGGCTCACGGCCGACGTGCTCGGCGCCCGCGACGGCAAGCCCGTGATCACCGTGACGGGCGCCCCGACCCGGCAGACCACGGGCCAGCTCCGGATGACGACCATCCAGGCCACCGGTCCCTCCACCACCGTGACCCTGCCCGAGCTCGTCGACGACTGGTTCGACAGCAGCCGGGCGGTCCTGCCCAAGGAGGCGGTCTACCCCTCGGGCGGAAGCGACAAGGAGATCGAGGCGCACAACCTGGAGGAAATGGCCACGTCGCAGTCGACGGCCACCCAGGCCGCCCTCGGCTACCTCCACAAGGACCCGAAGGACGTGAAGGTCCAGCTCAACCTCGCCGATGTGGGCGGCCCGAGCGCCGGCCTGCTCTTCTCCCTCGGCATCGTCGACAAGCTCGACGGCGACGGCAGCGGCGGCGATCTCACCGGCGGCCGCACCATCGCCGGTACGGGCACCATCAGCGCGGACGGCAAGGTCGGCGCGGTCGGCGGCGTGGCCCTGAAGACCCAGGCCGCACAGCGCGACGGGGCGAGCGTGTTCCTCGTACCGGAGGCCGAGTGCGCCGACGCGCAGTCCGAACTCCCCGAGGGGCTCCGGCTGGTCCCCGTCAGTTCGCTGAAGGACGCGGTGCAGTCGCTTCGTGCGCTGACCCGGGGAGAGCCGGTTCCGTCCTGCTGACCTCGGCGGCGATGCCGGCGGAGCCGGCCGGCTCCGGTGCGCGCTCCATCGTGCGCCAGGCCGGGAAGAGCAGCGGCGCGAGCGTGGTCAGCAGGTACACGCCGCCGAACAGCAGCAGTGCCGGGGTCGCCCCGAACCCGTCGACGAGCAGGCCCGCCGCTAGCCCGCCCAGCGGCATGGTCAGCTCGCAGCCCGCGGTGGTCACGCCCGAGACGCGGCTGCGCAGCTCGTCCGGGACCCTCTCGTAGAGCACGGTGGTCAGGATCGGGTTCAGCATGCCCGCGCCCAGCCCGGACAGCGCCATCGTCACCGCCAGCGGCAGCGGGGTGTCGGTGAAGGCGGCCACCGCGTACCGGGGTGCACCGCACAGCAGGAAGGCCGTCGTGTACACGGTCCTGCGGGAGAACCGCTCGCCCCACGCCCCGTAGAGCAGGGCGCCCAGCAGCGCGAAGCCGCCGAAGAGGGAGACGAGCAGGCCGACGGCGGTGGCGCCGCCGAGGGCCTCGCGGCCGTGCACGGGAAGCAGGACCGCGGACCAGCCCTGGTCCAGGCCGTTGGTCATCATCACCATCACGGTGATGCCGGCCAGCAGCCGCGAGCGGCTGAGGAAGGTCCAGCCCTCGGCCAGTTCGGCCCGGTAGCCGGCGAAGGAGATCTTCCCGGCGGACCGCTGCGGCTCGGCGGCCGGGACCCCGCGCAGGAACGCGGTGACCAGCAGCGCCGACACGGCGAAGGTGGCCGAGTCCAGCAGCAGGGCGGACTCGGCCCCGAACACCGCGATCAGTACGCCGGCCAGCGCGGCCCCGATCATCCGGGCTCCGCGGGAGACCGCGTCATACAGGCTCGCCGCCCGGGTCACGGTGGTTCCGGCGTGCTCGGCGAGGTCCGGCAGCAGGACGCCGCGGGCGGTCAGGCCGGGCGTGTGGACGAGGCCCCCGACGGCCATCAGCGCGCACAGCATCCAGAACTCCAGCGCGCCCGCGTAGTGCAGCAGCGGGATCGCGCCGACCGAGACGGCGCAGATGAGGTCGGAGGCCGCCGAGACCCGGCGGCGGCCGATCCGGTCGATGACGGGGCCGCCGACGAGCGCGGCGACGACGACGGGCAGGGTGGCGCAGAAGGCGACGACCCCGGCCCGGCCGGCGCTGCCCGTCGTCTGGAGCACGAACCACGGGACGCCGATCAGGGTGAGCGAACTGCCCGCGATGGAAATGGTGTTGGCGGCCAGCACGGCCGCGAAGGGCCGGCGCCGGCTCATGCGGCGTGCTGGAAGCGGGCCTGGACGTGGGAGGGCTGCATCAGCCGTATCCCAGCGCTGACGAGGGCCTCGCCGAGTCGGTCGCGCAGGGCGGGGGTGGTGTCCGCCGACCGGGCCAGGTGCCGGGCGGCGGCTTCGAGGGCCAGTTCGGCGGTGCGGGCGGTATGGGTCTCGGCGTGCATCTCGGCGTGGGTGAAGGTGTTCATGGCAGGGCGACTCCTTCTGGCGAGCGGGAAAAGGGAAATCGGCGGGGCGGCTGGCCGCTAGTCGCCGTTGTGGCGCGGGAAGGCGTGCGTGTGGATGCGGACCGTCTCCGCGTCGTCGGCCGCCGGCAGGTCGCGGTAGCTGTTGACCAACTCGTGCATCTTGTGGACGAGTTCATGGCTCTGGGCGGGCGACAGGCGCAGCGTGAAGTCGCTGAGGTCCGACGCGGCCCGCCACTCCTGGGGCCAGGTGTGGGCGCTGCCGAGCCAGGTGCTCATCTCCTGCGCGTGGATCGCCGTGATCGAGTGCAGGAAGGTCTCGGCGGCGCTGCGCGTCTCCGGGTCGGTGGCGTACATCAGGGACTCGTCGAACTGCGTGCCGTCGTGGGCGGCCTTCCACCACCGCTCGCGTCCCTTGCCGTGCCCGGGCGCGTCCTCGACGAACCCGTGCGCGGCGAGCTGGCGCAGGTGGTAGCTGGTGGCCCCGCTGGACTCCCCGAACTTCTCCGCCAGCTGCGAAGCGGTGGCCGGGCCGTCATGGCGCAGGGCGGCAAGCATGCGGATGCGCAGCGGGTGGGCGAGGCCGCGCAGGGAGCGGGCATCGAGCGTGCGGACCAGGGGTTCCTCGTCCGCTGGGGTGTCCGGGGCTTCCGGCTTTTCGGGCATGCCTCAACTCTAGGGTTGCAAAGACTTCTGTGCAAGGGTTTCTTTGCAAGCCTTTCTTTGGAGCGTCGGGCGTCGACTCTCAGCCTTCGTGTGCCGCCTGCTCCACCAGGGGGATGACCCGTAGTGGTACCGGGTTCTCCATGACGATCGCCGTCGAGGCCCGCACGATCCCCTCGAACCCGACGACCCGGTCGATCACCCGCTGCAGATCGGCGTTGGACCGGGCCACGAGCCGGCACAGCATGTCCCCGTGCCCGGTCGTGGTGTGCAGCTCCAGCACCTCCGGCACGCCGTTCAAGTGCGCCCGCACGTCGGCCCCTTGGCCCTGCTTGATCTCCAGCGTCGCGAACGCGGTCACCGGGTACCCGAGGGCCGCCGGATCCACCTGCGGCCCGAAGCCGCGGATGACCCCGTTCGACTGGAGCCGGTCGAGCCGGGCCTGCACGGTGCCGCGGGCCACACCGAGCCGGCGCGATGCCTCCAGGACGCCGATCCGGGGCTCGCGGGCGAGCAGGACGATGAGTCGCCCGTCGAGTTCATCGATGCCCATGATTCCTCCGGGGTGGGTGCGATGGGTGGTCATACTGCACAGATCATTCAACAATCCTCCGTCCCAGCTGGTCAGTCTGTACAGCCAAATAGGAAACTATTGCGCAGCTTGTGGATCGGCGGGACTCTGCGCTCATGACTGAGACCCTCGAAACCACCCCGCACACCGCGCGTGAGGCAGACCCCTTCCCGGTGAAGGGCATGGACGCGGTCGTCTTCGCCGTAGGCAACGCCAAGCAGGCCGCGCACTACTACTCCACCGCCTTCGGCATGAAGCTCGTCGCCTACTCCGGACCGGAGAACGGCGTCCGCGAGACGGCCAGCTACGTCCTGACCAACGGCTCCGCGCGCTTCGTCCTGACCTCGGTGATCAAGCCGACGACGGACCACGGCCGTTTCCTCGCCGAGCACGTCACCGAGCACGGCGACGGTGTCATCGACCTCGCGATCGAGGTCCCGGACGCGCGGGCGGCGTACGCGTACGCCGTCGAGCAGGGCGCGCGCGGGCTCGACGAGCCGTACGAGATGAAGGACGAGCACGGCACGGTCGTGCTGGCCGCCATCGCGACGTACGGGCAGACCCGCCACACGCTGGTCGAGCGCGTCGACTACACCGGGCCGTACCTGCCGGGTTACGTCGCCGTCGAGCCGATGGTGGCAGCGCCGGCCAAGCGGACCTTCCAGGCGATCGACCACTGCGTGGGCAACGTCGAGCTCGGCCGGATGAACGAGTGGGTCGCGTTCTACAACAAGGTCATGGGCTTCACGAACATGAAGGAGTTCGTGGGCGACGACATCGCGACCGAGTACTCGGCGCTGATGTCGAAGGTGGTCGCTGACGGGACGAAGAAGGTCAAGTTCCCGATCAACGAGCCGGCGATCGCGAAGAAGAAGTCGCAGATCGACGAGTACCTGGAGTTCTACGGCGGCCCCGGCGTCCAGCACATCGCGCTGGCCTCGAACGACATCGTGGCCACCGTGCGCACGATGCGCGCGGCGGGCGTGCAGTTCCTTTCGGTCCCGGACTCGTACTACGACACGCTCGGCGAGTGGGTCGGTGACACGCGGGTGCCGATCGACGAGCTGCGCGAGCTGAAGATCCTGGCCGACCGGGACGAGGACGGCTACCTGCTGCAGATCTTCACCAAGCCGGTGCAGGACCGCCCGACGGTGTTCTTCGAGATCATCGAGCGGCACGGCTCGATGG
Organism: Streptomyces sp. NBC_00354; assembly: GCF_036106915.1. Lineage (NCBI taxonomy): Bacteria > Bacillati > Actinomycetota > Actinomycetes > Kitasatosporales > Streptomycetaceae > Streptomyces > Streptomyces sp. NBC_00354. Next base: position 5,293,556 of record NZ_CP107983.1, read on the forward strand.
GCTTCGGCAAGGGCAACTTCAAGGCGCTGTTCGAGGCGATCGAGCGGGAGCAGGAGAAGCGCGGCAACCTCTAGGCCGCGGATCCCGGGCCCCTGGCGCTGTCGGTCGGCGCCGGGGGCCCTGCCGTCGCCCGCCGGGGGCACCTGGTTCCGGTGCGGCGCCGTTGCCGGGGGCTCCGCCCCGGGCCGCCGCCCCCGGGCCCGCGCGCCTCAGACGCGGGCGGGGCCGGGTTTGCCGGGCCCGGGTGACGGGCTCGGCTTCGGCTTCGGTTTCGCCGCCGAGGCCGGGGGCGTGGGTTTGGCCGCCTTGGGGAGGTCCGGGGCCACCCACGGTTTGACCGGCTGCATGTTCTCCGGGCCGCCCGCCGGCGGCTGGCCGATCGAGGCGAGGGCCTCCTTCGCCGGCGGGACCCGGGCGGGGGAGAACCGCGGGTTCGTCCGCAGCGCCTCCTGCAGGTGCCGCCGGGCCCCCGCATCGTCGCCCAGACTCCGCTCGATCATCGCCCGGTGGTACGCGAAGTCCGCGCTCCGCGCCCCCCGCTCCGTCGACTTCTTCGCGTACTCCAGCGCCCCCGCGTCGTCGCCCGTCTTGTGCAGCGCCCACCCCAGCGCATCCGCCACCTGCATGTTCTTGTGCCGCGCCCACTCCTGCGTCAGCCGCCGCACGGCCACCGCCGGATCCCCGTGGTCCGCCTCGAACAGGCCGAGGACCACCGCCTCGTTCACCCCCTCCGCCGCGCCCCGCGCAGCCGCCGCGCGCAGCATCTCGTACGGCGCCTTCGCCTCGTCGCCGCGCCCCAGCGCATCCAGCAGCTCGCCCAGCTCCAGCGCCAGCCGCGGCTCCTGCGCCCGGCCCAGCGCCAGCCGGTAGTCCCGGACGGCCTCCCCGCCCCGGCCCAGCCCGGCCAGTGCCCGGCCCCGGCCGCCCAGCGCCTCCGCCTGCGCCGGGTCCGCCCGCAGCGCGCCCTCGTACTGGCGCAGCGCCTCCTTCGCGTCCCCCCGCTCCCAGGCCAGCTCCCCGAGCCGGAACAGTACGTACGCCTTCTCCGTCGGCGACTTCGCCGCACCCCCCGCGTGCTCCATCGCCATCGTCGCGTCCTCGCGCCAGCCGCGGTCCCGGTACACCTGCGAGGCCCGGATGAACGCCGCCAGCCCCGGCCGCAGGTCGACCAGCCGCTCCATCGACCGCTCGGCGGCCTTGTAGTCGCCCAGGCCCGTGTACGCGTCCACCAGCACCGGGTACGCCGTCCACCGCTTCGGCGCCTGCGCCCGTACGAGCTCGCCCCACTTCTTCCCGGTCCCGAAGTCGCCCCGGGCGTTGGCCAGCGTGCCCATGCCCGTCATCGCGTCGAAGTTGCCCTTCTCGGCCGGGCGGATCTCCAGCGACCGCTTCAGCGCCTTCTCCGCCTTCGGATACCAGCCGGGCTCCGCCGTCCGGCGCGCCTGCTCCAGGTACGCCGCCCCGAGCACCGCCCAGGACGCGTCGTCCTTCTCGTGCCCCGCGACCCACTTCTCCCGGTCCGCGACCAGCGCCGTCAGGTCCACCGCCGCCGCCGGCGCACCCATGCCGACCGCCGAGGCGGCCCGCTCGGTGGGCCCCGGCGGGCGCGCGTCGTCGCCCTGGCGGGCCGGCCGGATCAGCAGGGCCCCGGCGATCAGGACCACCGCGACCGCGGCCGCCACGAGCGTCTTGCGGCCGGTGAAGGTCACGGGTGGCGCGGGCTGCTGCGCTTCCTCGTCGATTCGGGCGATTCGGTCGATACGGTCCATGGGGTCACTGTGCGTCAATATGATGAGTTAGTTGAGGTGTCCGAAGCCCGTCGCGGCCGTGTTCACACCGATGGCCCCCGGTGTCACGCTGGGCTCATGGATGTCATGGACGACGATCTCTCCGTACGTCTGCGCGCGAGCCTCCTGGAGGGGCTCCCCGCCGAGGCCCTCCTCACCGATCCCGAGGTGACCGCCTCCTACGCCACCGACATGGCCAACTTCTGCGCCGCCGGCACCCCGGCGGCCGTGGTCCTGCCCCGCACCGTCGAACAGGTGCAGCACGTGCTGCGCACCGCCACCGCCCTACGGGTCCCGGTCGTCCCGCAGGGCGCCCGCACGGGTCTGTCGGGCGCCGCCAACGCCTCCGACGGCTGCATCCTGCTCTCCCTCGTCAAGATGGACCGGATCCTCGAGATCAACACCGTCGACCGCATCGCCGTCGTCGAACCCGGCGTCGTGAACGCGGTGCTCTCACGGGCCGTCGCCGCGCAGGGCCTGTACTACCCGCCCGACCCCTCCAGCTGGGAGCAGTGCACGATCGGCGGCAACATCGGCACCGCGTCCGGCGGCCTGTGCTGCGTCAAGTACGGGGTCACCGCCGAGTACGTGCTCGGCCTCGACGTGGTCCTCGCCGACGGGCGGCTCCTGCGTACGGGCCGGCGTACCGCCAAGGGCGTCGCCGGGTACGACCTCACCCGGCTCTTCGTCGGCTCCGAGGGCAGCCTCGGCGTCGTCGTCCAGGCCGTCCTCGCCCTGCGCCCGGCGCCGCCCCGGCAGCTCGCGCTGGCCGCCGAGTTCCCCTCGGCCGCGGCCGCCTGCGCGGCCGTCTGCGCCGTCATGGAGGCCGGACTCACGCCCTCGCTGCTGGAACTGATGGACCGTACGACCGTTCGCGCCGTCAACGCACTCGGCAGCATGGGCCTGCCGGACACCACCGAGGCCCTCCTCCTCGCCGCCTTCGACACTCCGCACGCGCCCGACGACCTCGCGGCCGTGGGCAAGCTGTGCACGGCCGCCGGAGCCACCGCCGTCGTCCCCGCCGAGGACGAGGCCGAGTCCGAACTGCTGCTCCAGGCCCGCCGGATGTCGCTGACCGCCCTGGACACCCTGCGCCCGGCGACGATGATCGACGACGTCTGCGTACCGCGCTCGCGGCTCGCCGAGATGCTCGACGGAACGGCCGCCATCGCCCGCACGTACGACCTGCTCATCGGGGTCTGCGCGCACGCCGGCGACGGCAACACCCACCCGGTGGTCTGCTTCGACCCGGCCGACGAGGACGAGACGCGCCGGGCCCGCGAGTCCTTCGACGAGATCATGGCGCTGGGACTGGCCCTCGGCGGGACCATCACCGGCGAGCACGGGGTCGGGGTCCTGAAGAAGGAGTGGCTCGCGAGGGAACTGGGGCCGGTGGGGCTGGAGATGCAGCGCGCGGTCAAGCACGCCTTCGATCCACTCGGCCTGCTCAACCCCGGCAAGCTCTTCTGACCGCACGGCGGGTATGGAACGTACGAGGCTGAGATGACGGATCCGCATCACAGGTCGCCGTCCGCCGACTCGTCCGACGGCCACGGGTCCCGCATCCACAGGTCGTCGGCCGGGGTCGGCGCGAGCAGCTCCGCCAGCGCGTCGTCCAGGCCCAGCCGCTCGGCCTCGGTGCCGGGCGGGACCACGCGCAGCGTGCGCTCCAGCCAGGCCGATACCGAGCCGGCCGGGGCCTCCAGCAGCGCGTCGCCGTCGGGGGAGGACAGGGCCATGCAGAGGACGGCCCTGTTGTCGACCTTCGTGGGCCAGATCCGGACGTCTCCGTGGCCGCACGGACGGAACACCCCCTCGACCAGCAGCTCACGGGCGAAGGTCCAGTTGACCGGGGTGCTGGAGCCGGTGTGGAAGGTGACGTGCACGGCGTACGGGTCGTCCGTCAGGTAGACCAGCCGGGCGGGGACGGCGACGCTGCGCTCGGGGGACAGGACCAGCTTGAGTTCCAGCTCGCGCTCGATGACGGGGTGGTGCATGACGGCCTCACTTCGGGATCTCCGGATCGCGATGCGGGGCCGGTTCGCGCCCCACACCCGGAGAGAGCGCCGGTGTGCCCGGGTATGACGCGACTTCGCGCACCGAATCGGGGATTGGCTTGATCCTGTCGGGTGACCGAAAACAGCCGTATGGTGCGACGTTCGCTCAAAGGCTTGGATTCTCCCGTTACCGGACCTGTCGGGGCACGGTTCTTGGCTATGGTCCTCCCCTTGCACAAGCCTCAAGCCACGATCGGAGTTGGGGACATTGACGGCCTCCCCTGGTGACGGCGAGCACGCGGCCCGCGAGGGCTACTACCCCGATCCGTCCATCCCCGGCTTCGTCCGGTACTGGAACGGCCTCAACTGGGTTCCGGGTACGAGCCGCCCTGCCGCCCGGTCCGACGAGACGGGCCCGGTGTTCCTGGACGAGACCGGCGTGACCGAGGCACTGCCCGAGCCCGAGCCCGAGCCCGAGCCCGAACCCGTCGCCGGGCCGACCGTACCGGCGCCCGCGGCGGCGCCCGCCTGGCAGGCCGACCCGCTGCACCAGTCCGGCTTCGGCGGGCCCCGCGACCACCTGGTGTCCTGGGGCAGCCCGCCGCCGCCGGAGCCCGACCCGGGGCACGCGCCCGCCCGTTCGGCGGGGGTCTCGCTGGGGCGCGGGCCGCGTCCGGAGCCGCTGGACGCGGCCGAGCGGCCGGAGCGTGGGCCGGGGGTGTCCTTCGCCCGTACGCCGTCCGCCGCCGCGGCGGCGACCGCGGAGCGGTTCCCGGCGCAGGCCGCGGCGCGGGGCTCCGCCGAGGGCGTGGGGATCCTGTCCGCGCGCTCCCCGGCCGCCCAGGCCCAGGCCCAGGCCCCGGCGCCCGCGCCCGCTCCGGCTCCGGCTCCCGTCGAGACCGAGTGGCCCGCCGCCCCCGGGGGCAGTGCCGGGTCGTCCGGGCTCACCTCCTCATGGCCCCAGACCCCGCTACGGCGCGACCCGGCACCGCGGCGCGATCCGGTGGCGGCCCGGCCAGAGCCCGAGGCCCCGGCGGCCTGGGACCCGGCTGCCCGGCCCGAGCCGGAGGCCCCGATGCGCCGCGACCCGGTGGCGGGCCCCGAGCCCGAGACGCCGGTGTGGCGCGAACCGGCTGCCGCCGCTTCGGCAGCCCGGCCCGTAGATGCGCCGTCGTCGCCGGCTGCGCAGTCCCCGGCGGCCCGCCGGCCCGCGTCCGGGTCCCGGCCCGCCGCAGGGTCCGCCCCGGCTGCTGCCCCTGCCCCCCGCCGGGTGGCCACCCCCGCCGAGGCGGACCACGGCCTCGAGGCGTCGGCGGGATCGGCACCGGCGGCCGGCCGTACGGCCCCCCGGCCCACCGAGCGGGCCGTCTTCGAGCGGATGGCGGAGCGGGCCGTCCGCCCCGCCGGGCTCGTGCGCCGGGCCCTGGCCCGCGTGCTGGACACCCTTGTACTCGGCGCGGTCGCGGTGGGCACCGCCCGGCCCCTCGTCCCCGCGGCCACCGCCCACCTCGAGGCCAAGGTCGACGCCGCGAAGGGCAGCGGCCGGACCACCACCGTGTGGCTGTTCGACACCACCATGGCCGGATACCTGGGCCTCGTCCTGGGCGCCGTACTGCTCTTCGGGGTGTTCTACGAGGCGCTGCCCACCGCCCGCTGGGGCCGCACCCCGGGCAAGAAGCTCCTCGGGATCCGGGTGCTGTCCGCCGCCACGCTCCGCCCGCCCACGTTCGGCGCGGCCCTGCGCCGCTGGCTGGTGTACGCGCTCCTCGGGCTCCCCGGCAGCCTCTGGTGCCTGGTGGACCGGCCCCGCCGCCGGAGCTGGCACGACCGGGCGGCCAGGACGTACGTGGCCCGCTAGGGCTCCTGTCCGGGGCCCGGACAGGGCCTTGGGGGGTGCCTTCCCCCGAACGGACGCCGTCCCGTTGCGGGGTTCACGGAGCCGGGTTCGACTCGGGCCATGAGTACCGATCAGCCGCCGCCGGGCCAGCCGCCCGAGGACGACCCGTTCCTCAAGAAGCCCCAGGAACCGACGCCTCCGTCGGGCGGCTCGCCGTACGGCCCGCCGCCGGGAGGCCCGACCCCGCCTCCGCCGCCGGGCGGCCCGTACGGCGGCGGTGCAGGCGGCGCCGGAGGTGCAGGGGGCGGCGCCGGTGGGTACCCGCCACCGCCGCCCCCTTACGGCGGAGGCGGTGACTCGTACGGCAGCGGCGGAGGCATGCCGGATCCGCTGGCCGGGATGCCCCCCCTCGCCGACACGGGCAGGAGGCTCGTTGCACGCCTCATCGACTTGATCATCGTGTCCGTGCCCCTCGCCCTCATCCGGTGGGCGTTCGACTGGAATTTCTACCGTGTGGACACGGAGAAGGGTGAGGACGCCAGCGACGTCGTGAACAGGTGGTACGCCGGCAGCGGCCTGGTCTTCCTGCTGATCTCGATCGTTGCGTACGTCGGCTACGACTGGTGGTTCACCAAGAGCAGCGGTCGGACTCCCGGCAAGAAGTGGATGCGCATGCGTGTCGCGATGCTCAACGACGGCAGCGTTCCGACGTCCAATGCCTCTCTGGCGCGCGCCGCCGCTCTCTGGCTGCCGTGGCTGGTCTGCTGCCTCTGTGGCTGCCTCTGGCCGATCGTGCTGTTCATCTCGGTGCTTGTCGACAAGCCGTACCAGCAGGGTCTGCACGACAAGGCCGCCAAGACCGTGGTGGTCAGAACGACGTAGCTCACGTTCCGCCGAGCCGTGGGGGCGTACGGCTCGGTACGGCTCAGTGGTGCACCGGCTGTTCGACGGCGGCCGCCCGGGGCTCAGGCACCCGGGCGGCCGCCGCGTCTGCGGGGACGGAGTCCACGAGGGCCGGTTCGGGCGTGATTTCGGCAACACCGGGGGAAGCGACAGGGGTACGGGCGGGGGCTCCGGCGGGGGCGGCGTGCCGGCCGCGGCGACGGGGGCTCGCGGCGGTGAGCGCGACGAGCAGTCCGAGGGCCAGTGCGGCGGTGGCGATGACGGCGATCCCGCGCCCCGTGCCCGTCTGCGAGAGCAGCAGCATGGCGATCGTCGAGACGACGACGGTGGCGGACCCGTAGAACAGCTGGGCGGCAGTCGGACGCGGCATGGCGATATCCGTCCTCAAGGCGGGGAGGGGGAGTCTGCTCAACAAGGTCGCGCGTCAAGTGACTCTACGTCGGGGGATTCCCGAGCGGAACCGCCAGTAAGCGTGACCTAACCCACGGTGCCCGGAGCATGGGGGGCGCACGGGTTCACCCACCCGTCCCACGGTGTGGTCAGGACGCGCCCTTCGTCCTATATGGCAGAGGAACGTCCGCATACCGGAACTCCCTGACCGCATAGTGCAGTTGTAAGGAAGAAGTCAAGGTCTGTCTTTTCTTTAGACTCTCCGGTCAAATGTCGTCACTTGAGACGCGCGCCGCGCGGAACCCCCCGCTCCTATGGAGACGTTCCGACCTGTGTCGCGGCCGCGGGAGGGGAACGACATCAAGTGACCAGCAATTCCAGCCGTCGACGAGCACTGCGTACCGCAGCCATCGGTGTGACCCTGGCCGCGACTGCGGCTTCCGGCGCCTTCCTCGTCACTGCCCAGGCTTCCGAGGCGCCGTCGACCGCGCCCGCCGCGGACCGCCAGGACCCGACCGCTCCCGCGAAGGAGCAGGTCCAGCACAACCTGAAGGGCCCGTTCAGCGACCAGCAGGCCCAGGCGCGGGAAGCCGCGCTCGACCAGGTGCTGTCGGGCAAGAAGACCGTCGAACAGCGGGGCGCCTCCAAGGTCGTCAAGCTCGACGACAAGAAGTACGTCGAGCTCGGCCGCGAGAAGACCGACAAGATCTTCACGATCCTCGTCGAGTTCGGGGACCAGGTCGACAGCACGACCATGTTCGACCCGGACGGTCCGGACGGCCCGAAGCCGGCCGCCCCGAAGTACGGGGGCAACCCCGGTCCGGCGCGCAACCAGATCGCCCAGCCGGACCGCGCCACGAACAACAGCACCGCCTGGCGCAAGGACTTCAGCCGCGAGTACTTCCAGGACCTGTACTTCGGTACCGGCCAGGGCAAGAACTCGCTGAAGACCTACTACGAGAAGACCTCCTCGGGCCGCTACTCGGTCGAGGGCGAGGTCGCCGACTGGGTCAAGATCCCGTACAACGAGGCCCGTTACGGCTCGAACTACTGCGGTCAGACCAACTGCGCCAACGTGTGGGACACCGTCCGCGACGGTGTCAACGCGTGGGTCGACGCCCAGAAGAAGGCCGGCAAGACCGACGCCGAGATCAAGGCCACGCTGGCCCAGTACGACCAGTGGGACCGCAACGACTTCGACGGCGACGGCAACTTCAACGAGCCCGACGGCTACATCGACCACTTCCAGATCGTCCACGCGGGCGAGGACGAGTCGGCCGGCGGCGGTGTCCAGGGCACCAACGCGCTGTGGGCGCACCGCTGGTACGCCTACGGCACCGACGCGGGCAAGACCGGCCCGGCCGACAACAAGGCCGGCGGCACCCAGATCGGCAACACCGGCATCTGGGTCGGCGACTACACGATGCAGCCGGAGAACGGCGGCCTCGGCGTCTTCGCGCACGAGTACGGCCACGACCTCGGCCTCCCGGACCTCTACGACACCTCCGGTGGCGGCGAGAACTCGGTCGGCTTCTGGTCCCTGATGTCCGCCGGCTCCTGGCTCGGCAACGGCAAGGACTCCATAGGCGACCTCCCGGGCGACATGACCGCCTGGGACAAGCTCCAGCTGGGCTGGCTGAACTACGACACGGCCAAGGCCGCGACGAAGTCCACCCACAAGCTGGGCGTCTCGGAGTACAACACCAAGGACAAGCAGGCGCTGGTCGTCGAGCTGCCGAAGAAGCAGGTCAAGACCGACATCGTCGCTCCCGCCGAGGGCTCCTCGCAGTGGTGGAGCAACATGGGTGACGACCTCAAGAACACCCTGTCGCGCTCGGTCGACCTGACCGGCAAGTCCTCCGCCGCAGTGTCCCTCAAGGGCTGGTGGGACATCGAGAAGGACTACGACTACCTCTACACCGAGGTGTCCACCGACGGCGGCGCCACCTGGACCGTCGTGAACGGCACCGCCAACGGCAAGGCCATCCCGGCCGACGCCGCGGGCAACGCCGGTCTGACCGACGCCTCCGGCGGCTGGCAGGACCTGAAGTTCCCGCTCGACGCCTACGCCGGCAAGAAGATCGACCTCCGCTTCCGCTACGCCACGGACGGCGGCGCGGGCGGCAAGGGCTTCACCGGTGACGCCTTCACCATCACCGCGGACGGCCAGAACCTGTTCACCGACGGCGCCGAGAACGGCGACAACGGCTGGACCGGCAAGGGCTTCTCGCGCATCGGCGCCGGCTTCACCAAGGAATACCCGCAGTACTACATCGCGGAGAACCGCCGCTACGTGTCGTACGACTCCACCCTCAAGGTGGGCCCGTACAACTTCGGCTACGCCAACACCAAGCCGGGCTGGGTCGAGCACTACCCGTACCAGGACGGCCTGCTGATCTGGCTGTGGGACAAGTCCCAGAAGGACAACAACACCAGCCAGCACGCGGGCCAGGGTCTGATCCTTCCGATCGACGCCAACGCCAAGCCGATGAAGTGGGCGGACGGCACCCTGCTGCGGAACAAGATCCAGCCGTACGACGCGACGTTCAGCGCGTACTCGACGGACGCGTTCACCCTGCACAAGAACGGTGAGTCGCTGTTCCTGAAGCCGAAGCCCGCGAACATGGTCTTCGACGACCACAAGGGCAAGTACTTCTACGACGAGAACCCGACCGGTTCGGTGAAGGTCACTGACACCAACACCAAGATCAAGATCGCGAAGGAGACGTACGACGGTCTCCAGATGACGATCGAGGTCGGGCCCGCCGCCAAGTAAAACGGCAAACCCACAGGTCAAAGCATGATCGGCCGTCGCCCTCTAGCGGGCGGCGGCCGATCGCGTTTAGATGCGGGTGCGAGTTTTCTTATTGACGGGGGAGCTGAAGATCATGCCCGGTGGAGGTTTCGTCAGATTGCCAGGCGGCAGCGTGGTGGTCGCGCTCACGCTGCCGAGGCCGTGCGGCGAGGGCGGAAACGTCCGTGTGCTGGTACATGCCGCGAACCGGGCCCGCGCCCTGACCAGGCTGCGGAACCTCGGGATGCGGGCGGTGTACCTGCGCGGCAACGCGCAGCCGCCGACCCCGGACGAGGTCACGGCCGTCCTGCACCACCCGGACGGGCTGCTGTGGCGCGGAGCCCCGGACCGGGCCCAGGAGCTCTGGCACCCGATCCGCGCCCTGCTGGGCCACTAGCCACTAGCCACCAGCCGCCAGCCGCCAGCCGCCAGCCGCCAGCCGCCAGCCGCCAGCCGCCGCCGCGGCCCGCCTCGCCCGTCACGGGCTCTGGCGGGGGCTCTCGCCGACGAGCCCGACCCCGGCCGACCGGAGCTCCTCGACCGCCCGCGCGGCGGTGTGGGGGGCCACGGCGGCCGTCAGGTCGAGCAGCACGCGGGTGGCGAAGCCGGCACGGGCCGCGTCGAGGGCCGTGGCGCGCACGCAGTGGTCGGTGGCGATCCCGACGACGTCCACCTCGGTGACCTGCCGGTCGCGCAGCCACCGGGCGAGCGGGGTGCCGTTCTCGTCGGCGCCCTCGAACCCGCTGTACGCGGCCTCGTACGCCCCCTTGTCGAAGACGGCGGCGACGGCCCCGGAGGCGACCGCGGGCGCGAAGTTCGGGTGGAACCCGACGCCCTCGGTACCGGCGACGCAGTGCACCGGCCAGGAGGTCTCGAAGTCCGGCTCGGCCGGGGGGTGCGCGAAGTGCGACCCGGGGTCGACGTGGTGGTCGCGGGTGGCGACGACGTGCCGGTAGCCGGCCGTGGCCTGGCCGATCAGCTCGGTGATCGCGGCGGCGACGTCGGCCCCTCCGGTGACCGCGAGGCTGCCGCCTTCGCAGAAGTCGTTCTGTACGTCGACGACGATCAGTGCGCGGTGCATGTCGCGTGTCCTTCGGTTGTCGTATGTGACGCTGCGCGGGCTCTTCCCCCACCCCGCCCCTCCCCGAAACCGGGGGCGCCACCCCCGGCGCCGGGTCCCCGCACCGGGCTACGCGTACTCGGTCGGGAGCACCGGCTCGCCGCGCGAGAGCTGCGTCGCGGAGAGCGGGAGGCCGGCGCGGGCCTGCCGGTGGCGCTCACGCGGCGCCTCCAGGGACTCCCGGGCGACCACCTCGCCGGCCTTGACCAGCTCGACCAGCAGCTGCCGGTCCACGAGCGCGGACGGGACGGGCCCCGTGCCGACCACCTCCGCCTCGGCGACGCCCTCCGTGTCCACCCGCCGCGCAGCCCACTTGCGGCCGCCGATCGAGGTCTTCCCGCCCGTGGACTTCTTCGCCACCGGCACCAGCGGAGCCTTGGGGTCCGCCGACGCGGCCCGCGCCACCAGCTTGTAGACCATCGAGCACGTCGGGTGCCCGCTGCCCGTCACCAGCTGCGTGCCGACCCCGTACGCGTCCACCGGAGCCGCTGCCAGCGAGGCGATGGCGTACTCGTCCAGGTCGGAGGTGACCACGATCTTCGTCGCCGTCGCGCCCAGCTCGTCCAGCTGCTGCCGCACCCGGTGCGCGACCAGCAGCAGGTCGCCGGAGTCGATCCGGACCGCCCCCAGCCCCGTACCGGCGAGCTCGACGGCCGTCCGCACGGCCTCCGCCACGTCGTACGTGTCCACCAGCAGGGTCGTCCCGCTGCCCAGCGAGGCCACCTGGGCCTGGAAGGCGTCCCGCTCGGTGTCGTGCACCAGCGTGAAGGCGTGCGCCGAGGTCCCGACCGTCGGGATCCCGTACCGGAAGCCGGCCGCCAGGTCCGAGGTGGAGGTGAAGCCGCCGACGTACGCGGCGCGCGAGGCCGCCACCGCCCCCAGCTCGTGGGTGCGCCGTGCACCCATCTCGATCAGCGGCCGGTCACCGGCCGCCGAGGCCATCCGCGAGGCCGCGGCCGCGATCGCCGAGTCGTGGTTGAGGATCGACAGGATGACCGTCTCGAGCAGCACGCACTCGGCGAAGCTGCCCTCGACGCGCAGGATCGGCGACCCGGGGAAGTAGACCTCGCCCTCCGGGTAGCCCCAGATGTCTCCCGAGAAGCGGTACGAGGACAGCCAGTCCAGGGTCCGCATGTCGACGACGGCCCGCTCGCGCAGGAACTCCAGCACCGCGCTGTCGAAGCGGAAGTTCTCCACCGCGTCCAGGACGCGGCCGGTGCCGGCCACCACGCCGTAGCGGCGCCCCTCGGGCAGCCGCCGGGTGAAGACCTCGAAGACCGAGCGGCGATCGGCGGTGCCGTTCGCCAGGGCGGCCTGCAGCATCGTGAGCTCGTAGTGATCAGTGAAGAGCGCTGTCGACGGCACGTCCACCGGCAGGCCCAGGTCCGCAGGGTTCATGGCACGGATGCTAGCGCACATTTCGTCAGAGTGACGAGATCTCGGGACCCGTTTGTGCGACCGGCCGGTCGCAGTGGCAGCATGGGACAAGTGAGTGTTGCTCCCATTGAGATCGAACGCACCGAGTCGGCCGAAGAGACCTTCGCGGTCCCCGAACCCGACGTTCCCTGGGTGACCCTGGTGCACAACGACCCGGTCAACCTCATGAGCTACGTGACGTACGTGTTCCAGGCGTACTTCGGCTACTCCAAGGACAAGGCGCACAAGCTGATGCTCGACGTCCACCACAAGGGGCGGGCGATCGTGTCCAGCGGCACCCGCGAGGAAATGGAGCGCGACGTGCAGGCCATGCACGGCTACGGCCTGTGGGCGACCCTCTCCCAGGACCGCATCTGATGGGGCGGACCGCCGGAATGTTCGAAGCCCTCAAGGGCGGCGGCGCCACCGTCACGCTGGACGAGATCGAGATCTCCATCCTGCGCTCCCTCGCCGCCCAGCTGCTGGAGCTCATCGGCCCGGGCGCGCCCGAGCCCGACGAGGACGCCGACCCGCTCGCCGTGCTGTTCGCCGAGGGCAACGAGGGACCCACCGAGCGCCCCTCCGACCCCGCGCTGATCCGGCTCTTCCCCGACGCCTACGGCGGCCCCGGCCCCGAGGATCAGAAGGTGGACCCGGAGGAGCTCGCCGCCCGGTCGGCGGAATTCCGCCGGTTCACCGAGAACGACCTGCGCAGCCGCAAGCGGGAGGACGCGCTGGCCGTCGTACGCAGCCTGGACGCGCTCACCCCCGGCGGGGACGGGGCGGCCGTGCTCGAGCTCACCGGGGAACTCCCGCTGCGCTGGCTGGGGGCGCTCAACGACCTGCGCCTGACCATCGCGGCCCGCCTCGACATCACCGAGGACGACGAGAGCGCGATGCTCTTCCGGCTGCCGGACGACGACCCGCGCAAGCCGATGGTGATGGCCTACCTGTGGCTCGGCGGCCTCCAGGAAACACTCATCGAAACCCTCTGAGACCCCTCGGAACCCTCAGGAAAGCCTCAAGTCCGAACACTGTTCGCGCCGCGTTCGTGCCGCGTTCGCTCAGCGGACGCTCAAATCCGGATAACGATCAGATCACCGCGATGCGGTGATCTGATTCTTTTCATGATCTTTGTCCTGAATTTCATGTGCCCCAGGTCACTTCTCCGCGCCGCGGCCACCCGTAAGCCCGTGATAAATCTTCACGACCGCCGACGGGGCGCCACCCATGTCCCCCGGCCTGCTTGAACCGGCTGACCGCCGGGTGCAACTCCATCCGTATCCGGGGGGATCGAGGACCCGATCCGCTGCCTTGAAGGCGCGGGTCGGCGTGGAGAAAGGCGCACCAAGACATGACCTCTGTGCAGGTCGAGCAGCACGACAGGACGCCCGGCGAGGGCGCCGCGGCCGAGGGCGGCGAGGGTTACCACCGCGCACTCGGAGCCCGCCAGATCCAGATGATCGCGATCGGCGGAGCCATCGGCACCGGCCTCTTCCTGGGCGCCGGCAAGGCCATCTCGAAGGCCGGCCCGAGCCTGATCCTGGCCTACGCCATCGCGGGCCTGGTCATCTTCTTCATCATGCGCGCCCTGGGCGAGCTGCTGATGTACCGCCCGGTCTCGGGCTCCTTCTCGGACTACGCCAGAGAGTTCCTCGGACCCTTCTGGGGGTATGCGACCGGCTGGACGTACTGGCTCTTCTGGGTGGTCACCGGTATCACCGAGGTGACCGCGGCGGCCAAGTACATGTCGTACTGGACCCACGACAGCTTCCCGCAATGGGCCTACGCGCTGATCTTCACGGTCATCCTCTACGCCGCCAACCTGATCTCGGTGAAGCTCTTCGGCGAGCTCGAGTTCTGGTTCTCGATGGTCAAGGTCACCGCCATCGTCGGCATGATCCTGATCTGCGCCGGCATCCTCACCGTCGGCTTCTCCGACGCCGCCGCGACCGCCTCCGTCTCCAACCTGTGGAGCGACCGCGGCTTCTTCCCCAACGGCATCGGCGAGACGCTGATGACGCTGCAGATCGTCATGTTCGCCTTCCTGGCGGTCGAGCTGGTCGGCGTCACCGCCGGCGAGTCCAAGGACCCCGAGAAGACCCTGCCCAAGGCCATCAACACCGTGCCGTGGCGCATCGCCGTCTTCTACGTCGGCGCCCTCATCATGATCATGTCGGTCATCCCGTGGTCCAACTTCAAGGCGGGCGAGAGCCCGTTCGTGCTGGCCTTCGAGAAGATGGGCCTCGGCGTCGGCGCCGCGATCGTCAACTTCGTCGTCCTGACCGCCGCGCTGTCCTCCTGCAACTCGGGCATGTACTCCACCGGCCGCATGCTGCGCGACCTCGCCCTCAACGGCCAGGGCCCGAAGTTCTTCACCAAGCTCACCAAGAGCGGCACCCCGCTCGCGGGCACCACGTTCTCTGCCGCGCTGATGCTCGTGGGCGTCTGGATCAACTACGTCGCCCCGGGCAAGGCCTTCGACTACGTGGTCTCCTTCGCCACCATCTCCGGCATGTGGGCCTGGATCATGATCCTCGTCTGCCAGATCCGCTACCGCGCCAAGGCCGACCGCGGCGAGCTGCCGCAGTCCCCGTTCCGCGCCCCCGGCGCCCCGTGGACCAGCTGGTTCGCGCTGCTGTTCATCGGCATGGTCATCGTCATGATGGGCATCGACAAGGACTCCCGCGTCTCGCTGTACTGCGCGCCGCTGTGGGGCCTGATCCTGGGCGTCTCCTACCTGGTGCTCAAGAAGCGCAACCCGCGCGGAGCCGCCTTCAACAAGGTCTCCCGGCAGGCCGACGAGCCCGCCTCCGAGCCGGCCGCCTGACCGGCGCCCCACCGGGTCCCACGGACCCCGTGTCCAGCATCCGGGCCCTCCCGTACCACACCTCGGTACGGGAGGGCCCGTCTGCTTATCCTGTCGCTCATGCTGACCCTTACCCAGGCGCTGTACGACCAGATCGTCGAGCACGCCCGCAAGGACCACCCGGACGAGGCGTGCGGTGTCGTGGCCGGACCGGCGGGCACCGACCGCCCCGAGCGGTTCATCCCGATGCTCAACGCGGCCCGCTCGCCCACGTTCTACGAGTTCGACTCGAAGGATCTGCTGAAGCTGTACCGCGAGCTCGACGACCGGGACGAAGAGCCCGTGATCGTCTACCACTCGCACACCGCGACCGAGGCCTACCCCTCCCGTACCGACATCACGTACGCGAACGAGCCGGGCGCGCACTACGTGCTGGTCTCCACGGCGGACACCGACGGCCTCGGGGAGTTCCAGTTCCGCTCGTACCGGATCGTCGACGGCGTCATCACCGAGGAGGAAGTACGGGTCGTCGAGGCCTACTGACCACGATGCGAGCGGATTCCGTCCACGATGCGGGATCACACTCCAAACGGGGGACCGGGAATCGTTAACATGACCGCATGGTTCCCCACGACGTGAGCATCGAGACGCCCAGCAGGCTGCTGCTTGTGGCGCGGCTGCACGTCGACCTGTGCCGCCTCGCCAGCAGCATCTGTCCTGCCGCCTGAGCACCACAGGCCCTCGCGCGGGGGCCCATGCGCCGCGCGCCCTTAAGCCCCTCCCGCATTACTTCACAACTGGAGCCTGCCATGGCCATCGAGGTCCGCATCCCGACCATCCTCCGCACCTACACCGACGGCGAGAAGGCCGTCAACGGTGAGGGCGCCACGCTGTCCGAGCTCTTCGCGGACCTCGAGACGCGCCACAAGGGCATCGAGGAGCGCATCGTCGACGGCGGCAAGCTGCGCCGCTTCGTGAACGTCTACCTCAACGACGAGGACGTCCGCTTCCTCGACGGCATCTCCACCGCCCTCAAGGACGGCGACAGCGTCACCATCCTCCCGGCGGTCGCCGGCGGCTCCGTCTGATGCGCTACGACTCCCCGCTGGCCGCGGTCGGCAACACGCCGCTGGTCCGGCTGCCCCGCCTGTCGCCCTCGGACGACGTCCGCATCTGGGCCAAGCTGGAGGACCGGAACCCGACCGGCTCGATCAAGGACCGCCCCGCGCTCCACATGGTCGAGCAGGCCGAGAAGGACGGCCGGCTGACCCCCGGCTGCACGATCCTGGAGCCCACCTCGGGCAACACCGGCATCTCGCTCGCGATGGCGGCCAAGCTCAAGGGCTACCGGATCGTGTGCGTCATGCCGGAGAACACGTCGCAGGAGCGGCGTGACCTGCTGGCCATGTGGGGAGCCGAGATCATCTCGTCGCCGGCGGCGGGCGGATCGAACACCGCGGTCCGGGTGGCCAAGGAGCTGGCGGCGCAGCACCCCGACTGGGTGATGCTCTACCAGTACGGGAACCCGGACAACGCGGGCGCCCACTACGCGACGACCGGCCCCGAGATCCTGCGGGACCTCCCCTCGATCACCCACTTCGTGGCGGGCCTCGGTACGACCGGCACCCTGATGGGCGTCGGCCGCTACCTGCGCGAGCACGTGCCCGGCGTACGGATCGTCGCGGCGGAGCCGCGGTACGACGACCTGGTCTACGGCCTGCGCAACCTGGACGAGGGCTTCGTCCCGGAGCTGTACGACGCCTCGGTCCTGACGACCCGCTTCTCGGTGGGCTCGGCGGACGCGGTCACCCGTACCCGGGAACTCCTCCAGCAGGAGGGCATCTTCGCGGGCGTCTCCACGGGCGCCGCCCTGCACGCGGCGATCGGCATGGCCCGCAAGGCGGTGGCCGCCGGCGAGACGGCGGACATCGTCTTCGTCGTGGCCGACGGCGGCTGGAAGTACCTCTCGACGGGCGTCTACACGGCCGCCACGACGGAGGAAGCGATCGAAACCCTCCACGGCCAACTCTGGGCGTAGGTCCAGCCCGCCTGCGTTTGAGGCGCGGGGGCGCGGGGGCGCGGGGGCAGCGCCCCAGCAACGGGTCCGGGCGGAGCCTTGGTGGCTGGGGGCACCTCCCAGCGGTAGCCGGGGGAGAAACGGTGAAAGGGCGGGGCGGGGAGAAGGCACCGCGCAGCGGCCCGGGCACCCCGGCCCCGCGTCCGGGGCCAGGGCGTCAGCCGGACAGCAGCTCCGCCAGGACGGCGGCATGGCTCGACGCGGGGTCCTTGACCGCGGTCAGGAGGGTCACCGGCCCCGCTTCGGCCAGGCCGCGCAGCCGCCGAAGCTCCGCCACCGCCTCCGGCGCCGCCAGCTCCGCCTCGTAGCGGGCCCGGAACTCCTGCGCCGTGCCCCCGCCCCCGTGGAACCACTTCCGCAGCTCCCCGGACGGCGTCACCGCCTTGGGCCATTCGTCCACCCCCGCCACCGCCTTCGCCAGGCCCCGCGGCCACAGCCGGTCCACGAGCACCCGTACGCCGTCCTCCTCCGGCTCCGGAGGGTCGTACACCCGCCGCACTCGCACCACCCGCGCCACCCGCCCCATCAGCCGCCGCCTCCGAGCCCCTTGACCTCGTCCCACACCGCAGGATCCAGCACCCCCAGCCGGCTCCGGAACTCCCACACCCACACATCCGCCGGCCGGTCCGCCTCCAGGAAGCTCGCCCGGCCCTGCGCCCCCACCGTCCCCGGCGGCAGCGGGATCACCCCGGCCCGCCGGTCGTCGTACTTCCCGGTGATCCACGCGACCCGCGCCCGATGGGCCCGGACGGACGGCACCGCCAGCACCAGGCACAGCCGCCCGTCCGCCAGACACCACAGCTCACCCGCCCGCGGCCGCGGCGGCGCACCCGGCCCGTGCGGCGGCGGGGCCCGCCGGGGCATCCCGGGCCGGCGCCCCACGACCAGCACCACCAGCACCACGGCCACCACCGCGGCCGCCGCGGGCCACCAGGACGTGTCCATATTCCGAAGGTAGCCGCGCCCGGACCCCTCAGCACGGCAGTGCACCGGCACGCCCGTGCCCACCGTCGCTCCCCCGGGTGACAGCACAGGTGATTCCCCCCACAACGGCCTGCCGCGGAGGAGCGACCTGACGTTTCGCGCCTTACGCTCGACCCACGCACGGCCCGCATTCCGTCCACGGACCGTCCCCGGAGGTTCTCGCTCCATGAAGCTCACCGTCGTCGGCTGCTCGGGGTCGTTCCCGTCCGCGGAATCGGCCTGCTCGGCCTACCTCGTCGAGGCCGACGGCTTCCGGCTGCTCCTCGACATGGGCAACGGCGCCCTCGGCGAGCTGCAGCGCCACGTCGGTCTCTACGACCTCGACGCGATCTTCCTGAGCCATCTGCACGCCGACCACTGCATCGACATGTGCGCCTATTTCGTCGCCCGCTATTACCGGCACGAGGGCGGCCGCTGCGGCACCATCCCCGTCTACGGCCCCGAAGGCACCGAGAAGCGCCTGACGACCGCCTACGAGGACGTCCCCGACGAGCGCTCCATGAGCGAGGTCTTCGACTTCCGGACCCTGAAGTCCGGCAGCTTCGAGATCGGCCCGTTCACGGTCCGCACCGAGCGGGTCAGCCACCCCGTCGAGGCCTACGGCATCCGCGTCGAGCACGGCGGCCGCTCCCTCACGTACTCCGGCGACACGGGCGTCTGCCCCGAGCTGGGGATGCTCGCCGAGGGCACGGACCTGTTCCTGTGCGAGGCCTCCTTCACGCACGGCAAGGAGGACATCCCGGACCTCCACCTCAACGGCCGCGAGGCCGGGGAGTTCGCGCGCGGCGGCAAGGTCGGCCGGCTCGTCCTGACGCACATCCCGCCGTGGACGGACGCCCGCCAGAACCTCGCCGACGCCCGCGCGGCCTACGACGGCCCGGTCGACCTCGCGTACGCGGGCGCCGTCTACCAGGTCTGAGAACCCCTGTACGAGAAAGCCCCCGCCCTCCCGGAAGGGAGAGCGGGGGCTTTCTCGTGCGCGATGCCTACTTGGCCTCGGCCTTGAGCAGCTCGGCGAGCTCCTCGTCGGACTCACGGCCCGGCGTGGGGAGGTTGAACTTCGTGATCGCGAAGCGGAAGACCACGTAGTAGACCGCCGCGAAGCACAGGCCCACGACCGCCAGGCCCAGCGGGTTGGTGGCCTTGCCCAGGTTCAGCAGGTAGTCGATGGCGCCGGCGGAGAAGCCGAAGCCGTCCTTCATGCCGAGACCCCACGTCAGGGCCATGGAGACACCGGTCAGCACCGCGTGGATCGCGTACAGCACCGGGGCGATGAACATGAACGTGAACTCGATCGGCTCGGTCACACCGGTGACGAAGGAGGTCAGCGCGAGGGAGAACATCATGCCGCCGACGACCTTGCGGCGCTCGGGGCGGGCGCAGTGCACGATCGCGAGGCAGGCGGCCGGGAGGGCGAACATCATGATCGGGAAGAAGCCGGTCATGAACTGTCCGGCGCTCGGGTCACCGGCCAGGAAGCGGGAGATGTCGCCGCTCTTGCCCTGGAACTCGCCGGCCTGGAACCACGGGAAGGAGTTCAGCAGGTGGTGCATGCCGACCGGGATCAGCGCACGGTTGGCGACACCGAAGATGCCCGCCCCGACCGCGCCGGAGCCGACCAGCCACTCACCGAAGCTGTGCAGACCCGTGCCGAGGACCGGCCAGATCAGGCCGAAGACGATACCGATCAGGAGTCCGGCGAAGGCCGAGAGGATCGGGACCAGACGGCGGCCACCGAAGAAGCCCGCCCACTCGGGCAGCTTGGTCCGGTAGAACTTCTGGTAGATCAGGGCGACCACGATGCCCATGACGACACCGCCGAGCACCTTGGCGTCGACCGGGGCGTCGATCATGACGACCTTGCCGTCGACCGCCTTGGCGATCTTCGGCAGGTTCGAGTCGGTGAACGTCGCGAGCACGTTCTTGAAGACCAGGTAGCCGGTCACCGCGGCGAGCGCGGTCGAGCCGTCGGACTTCTTGGCGAAGCCGATCGCGATGCCGACGGCGAACAGCAGCGCCATGTTGTCGAGGATCGCGCCGCCGCCGGCCGACATGTAACCGGCTATTTTGGTGAGGAAGCCCGGGAGCGACGGGTCGCCGAGCATGTCCTTGTCGCCGAGGCGGACGAGCAACGCGGCGGCCGGGAGCACCGCAACGGGGAGCATGAGGCTCCGGCCGATGCGCTGCATGACGGCCATCACGCCCGCGCCCTTCTTCTTTTCCGCAGCGGTGGCTGTGGACATGAGGTTCCTCCAGAAGGCAAGGCGCCGCCCAGGGAGTACAAACGGGGGATGGCGGCGTCTCAAAATGGGGGTACGCGAGCTCCGAACCGGGCCTGCGTGGTCTACACCAATCCGTGGTGTAGACCAGTTGTAGCATGGTCGGGGATAGATAAGGAACCTTCGATTTCCTGTGGTCTACGCCACACTTCGCCCGCGGGGCCGACCGGGAGCCCGCGACAAGCGGAGGACGGGCAGGGGGCAAGCGGAAGGCCCCCGGATCCGTGGATCCGAGGGCCTCGCGCTGCGCCGGCTTCGTTACCTCTTCGTGCTCTACGCCTTGGTGTTGTCCGCCTCCATCGCCGCGATCTCCTCGTCCGACTCCCGGCCCGGCGTCGGGATGTCGAACTTCGTGATCGCGAAGCGGAATACGGCGTAGTACACCACCGCGAAACACAGGCCGATCGGAATGATCAACAACGGCTTCGTCGCCAGGCCGAAGTTGATGAGGTAGTCGATCAGGCCCGCCGAGAAGCTGAAGCCGTCGTGGACGCCCAGCGCCCACGTCACCGCCATCGACACACCCGTCAGCACCGCATGGATCGCGTACAGCACCGGCGCGACGAAGAGGAACGAGTACTCGATCGGCTCCGTGATGCCCGTGACGAACGAAGTCAGGCCGACCGACAGCATCAGACCGGCGACCTCCTTGCGCCGCTGCGGCTTCGCGCAGTGGGTGATCGCCAGCGCCGCCGCAGGGAGCGCGAACATCATGATCGGGAAGAAGCCGGTCAGGAACTGCCCGGCATCCGGGTCGCCCGCCAGGAACATGTTGATGTCACCGTGCACCGTCGTCCCGTCCGGCTTGGTGTAGCTGCCGAACTGGAACCACACCGGCACGTTCAGGAACTGGTGCAAGCCGATCACCAGCAGCGCGCGGTTGGCCACGCCGAAGATGCCGGCACCCCAGGAGCCCAGCCCCACCAGCCAGTCGGAGAAACTCTCCAGCGCGCTGCCGACCGGCGGCCAGACCCACAGGCAGAGCGCGGCGAACCCGATCGCCACGAACGACATGATGATCGGCACCAGCCGGCGGCCGTTGAAGAAGCCCAGCCAGTCGACCAGCTTCACCCGGTGGAAGCGCTGCCAGAACCAGGCGGCCAGCAGGCCCATGACGATGCCGCCGAACACGCCGGGGTTCTGGTACGTGAACTCCACGAAGGTGTTGTTCGGCCCGATGCAGCCGCCGCCGATGGCCTTGGTGCCGATCGGACAGTCGTTGGGGAAGGCGTGCAGCACGCCCCGGTAGACGAGGAAGCCCGCCACCGCCGCGAGGGCCGTCGAACCGTCCGCCTTCTTGGCCATGCCGATCGCGACACCGATGCAGAAGAGCAGCGGCAGCCCGATGTCCGCGTTCAGCAGGGCGCCGCCCGCGGCCACCATCACCTTGGACACGATGGTCCAGTTCAGGCCCTCCTCACCCAACACGCCGGGCTGCCCCAGCCCGTTGAGGAGCCCGGCCGCGGGCAGCACCGCGATCGGCAGCTGAAGACTGCGCCCCATCTTCTGCAGCCCCGGGTACAAGCCGCTCCACCACTTCGGCTGCGGTGCTGCTGCGGCGCTGCTCGCGCTCATCGGCGTCCTCCCTGGCAGGCCCGTTTGGGCACGTGCGTCCGGTGCGGCACACTGGTGTAGACCACTTATGATGCGGTCGCATTCACCCGCCCGGAGGGCGGGTTGCTGCTGATCGTCATCATTCGGCAGAAGCTGGACCCGCGCTCGCGTAGCTGGGCCAACAGTGGGCTACCGTGACAAAGCGGACCGCGCTGGCTGGAACAGGGCCGCCGAGACTCGTTCTTCGTAGAATTCAGGGAGAAACACATGGCCACCAAGGCTGAGAAGATCGTCGCCGGGCTCGGCGGCATCGAGAACATCGAAGAGGTCGAGGGCTGCATCACCCGCCTGCGCACCGAGGTCATCGACCCCAGCAAGGTCGACGAGGCCGCCCTGAAGGCCGCCGGCGCCCACGGCGTCGTCAAGATGGGCACCGCGATCCAGGTCGTCATCGGCACCGACGCCGACCCGATCGCCGCCGACATCGAAGACATGATGTGAACACGGTATGAGCACGCGGTGAGCTGAGCTCCCGCTCGCACAACCCTCCACGAGGCCCCGTCCCGCACGTACCCGGACGGGGTCTTCGCGTATCCGCGCACCGACTAGGCTCGGACGCATGTCTCGCATCGACGGCCGCACGCCCGAACAGCTCCGCCCGGTCACCATCGAACGCGGATGGAGCAAGCACGCCGAGGGCTCCGTCCTCATCTCCTTCGGCGACACCAAGGTCTTCTGCACCGCCTCCTTCACCGAAGGCGTCCCCCGCTGGCGCAAGGGCAGCGGCGAAGGCTGGGTCACCTCCGAGTACTCGATGCTGCCCCGCTCCACCAACACCCGTGGCGACCGCGAATCCGTACGCGGCAAGATCGGCGGCCGCACCCACGAGATCTCCCGCCTCATCGGCCGCTCCCTGCGCGCCGTCATCGACTACAAAGCCCTCGGCGAGAACACCATCGTCCTGGACTGCGACGTCCTCCAGGCCGACGGCGGCACCCGCACCGCCGCCATCACCGGCGCCTACGTCGCCCTGGCCGACGCCGTCGCCTGGGGCCAGCAGAAGAAGCTGATCAAGGCCGGCCGCAAGCCGCTCACCGGCACCGTCGCCGCCGTCAGCGTCGGCATCGTCGACGGCGTCCCCCTCCTCGACCTCTGCTACGAGGAGGACGTGCGCGCCGAGACCGACATGAACGTGGTCTGCACCGGCGACGGCCGCTTCGTCGAGGTCCAGGGCACCGCCGAAGGCGAGCCCTTCGACCGCAAGGAACTCAACGCCCTCCTGGACCTGGCCGCCGGCGGCTGCGCCGACCTCGAAGCCATCCAGCTCGGCGCGCTCCAGCTCTAGACAGAACCACAGGGCGCGCTCCTGCGTCCCACTGGTTACGGGCGCACGGTGTCAAAGCCGTGCGCCCGTCCTCGCATCCGTCGATTTCTGGGAGACCCGAACATGAACCCGAAGCACCGCATAGCGGCGGTCGTCCTGGCTGCGGCGCTCGCCGTCCCGGCGCTGACGTCCTGTGACGCGATCTCGACGGCGATGGACTGCGCGAACACGGCGGTGGCCATCACGGACGGCGCGAACGACCTCCAGCAGGCGGTCTCCCAGGCCGGCAACAGCCCGCAGGACGCCCAGAACGCGCTGAACCAGATCGAGACGAACCTCAAGAAGGTCGGCGACCAGACGGACAACGCCGACCTGAGCAAGGCCGTCTCCTCCATGACCACGGCGGTGAAGAACGTCCGCACGGCCATCGAGAACGGCAACCCGACCCCGGACATCCAGCCGGTCGCCGACGCGGCGAAGGAGCTGTCGAAGGTCTGCACCCCGGGCTGAGCCGCCACCCGCTCGGAGGGGGCCGGATAATGGGCGGCATGACCAGCCGCCTGATCCTCGCCACCCGCAACGCGGGCAAAATCGCAGAGCTCCACGCCATCCTGTCCGACGCCGGCCTGCCGCACGAGCTGGTCGGCGCGGATGCGTACCCGGAGATCCCGGACGTGAAGGAGACCGGCGTCACCTTCGCGGAGAACGCCCTCCTCAAGGCCCACGCCCTGGCCCAGGCCACCGGTCTGCCGGCGATCGCCGACGACTCCGGCCTCTGCGTGGACGTCCTGAACGGCGCCCCCGGCATCTTCTCGGCGCGGTGGGCCGGTACGCACGGCGACGACAAGGCGAACCTGGACCTGCTGCTGGCCCAGCTCGGCGACATCGCCGACGAACACCGCGGAGCCCACTTCGCGTGCGCGGCGGCCCTGGCCCTCCCGGACGGCACCGAACGCGTGGTCGAAGGCCGCCTCCTGGGCACCCTCCGCCACGCCCCCTCGGGCAGCGGCGGCTTCGGCTACGACCCGATCCTCCAGCCCGAGGGCGACACCCGCACCTGCGCGGAACTCACCCCGGCGGAAAAGAACGCCATCTCCCACCGAGGCAAGGCCTTCCGCGCCCTGGTCCCGTTCATCCGCGCCCTGCTGGGCTGAGCCCGTCCCCCGAACACGCCGAAGGCCCCGCACGCGGTACTCGCGCCCGGGGCCTTCGTTCAGGGTGCGGCCGGAGGGACTCGAACCCTCAAGGGATTTCTCCCACAACTACCTAAAAGTTGCGTGTAGGCCAATTCCACCACGGCCGCCCATATCTGACCAATTCGGACATTGGGTCAAACTGGCTGCGCTCAGTCTACGACTGCGGAGGTCTGGCGGTCGACATCATTGCGCCGCCGGCCGCCCCGGCACCATGTGGTGGTGATGGCGTGGCAGTTGGGGCAGAGCAGTCGCAGGTTCTCGCGACGGTCGTCCCTCCAGTCGCCATTGATGTGGTCCACCTCCAGCGTCATGGGGCGCCCCCGCCACTCCGGAGCCGTACCGCACCGCTCGCACAGTTCGGGGACGCCGATCTCGTGGAGGGCCCGGCGCAGCAGTCGCGTCTTGGTGCGTTGCTTGCCCTCATGCCTGACGAGAACGGCTTCCGCTGTTTTGACCGGTGTGGGGCCGGGCTTTCCGCGCTGGTGTGCCTGCCCCAGGAAGTGCGACGTGTCCAGGTCGTCGTCCGTGATCCATTCGCGCAGGCGTGTGCGTTGTCGGCTGGTGTCCGGCCACTCAAGTCGTCGAAGGGTTCCTGCGATGCTGAGGGACTCGGCTATCGCCTGCCGGAGTTGCTCCTTGGAAGGGCGGTCGCGAACGCCCGACGGCCGGAAATGGGAGACGTCTATGCCGAAGTGGGCGAAGCGCTTCATCAGGTATCGCCCGAGGTACCCGTACGGCGGTGTGCCGAGGTGCGCGATCACCTCGTCGATGCCGCCGCATCGCGCGGCGGCATCGGCCAGCACGTCCCGCGTGTAGCCGTTGCTGCGGCTCATCGGCCGACCTTCCCGCGCCCCCGGTACGAGTCCGTCGTGGAGTGGCAGTTGGGGCACAGGAGGCGCAGGTTTTCCGGGCGGTTGTCGCGCCAGTCGCCGTTGATGTGGTCCACCTCCAGTGGGAGCGGCTCGCCCAGCCAGACGGGCTCGGTGCCGCAATCGGCGCAGCGCTCCTCGGCGCCGAGCGCGACCATGGCCCGCTTGAGCCGTTCGCCGGGGACCCGGCGAGCCCGCTCGGATGTCTGTTCCACGAGGAGCGACTCCGGCGTCCTGCGGGGGTGGTACCGGCCTGCACCGGAAGCCGTCGTGAAGTGCGAGGTGTCCAGCGCCAGGGCCTTCACCTTGCGGCTGATGTGCGTGTGGTGGCCGCCCACGTTCTCCAGCCCCAGGCGCCGCAGCACTTCGCACATGTTCGTCGAGGTCGACACCGCCTCCTGGAGGACCTCCTTCGTCCACTTCGCGCCCTCCTGCTCGAAGTGCGAGACGTCCACCCCCAGGCGCCGCATCCGCTCATGGAGGTAGCGGCGGGAGCCGCTCTTCGGGTCCGCCCCCAGTTTTTCCAGCGCCTCGGTCAGCGTCCGCGACGTCTGCGCCGCCTCCGCCAGTCGCTCCCGCGTGTACGGGCTCACCGCCATCGTCGCCCCTCCGGTCCGGCACGGCGTTCGTACCTCGTACGGCCTAACGAAGCGATATGCGGACGGTTACGTCCGATAAGCGGAGCGGCCCGCACCGGGTATTCGGTGCGGGCCGCTTGTGGGGCAGGGCCGGGTCAGATGCCGAGGTCCTTGATGATCTTGGCTACGTGGCCCGTGGCCTTGACGTTGTAGAGGGCGCGCTCGACCTTGCCCTCCTCGTCGACGATCACCGTGGAGCGGATGACCCCGGTCACCGTCTTGCCGTACAGCTTCTTCTCGCCGAACGCGCCGTAGGTCTCGAGGACCTTCTTCTCGGGGTCGCCGACCAGGGTGACCTTCAGGTGCTCCTTCTCGCGGAACTTCGCCAGCTTCTCCGGCTTGTCCGGGGACACCCCGATCACGTCGTAGCCGGCCTCGGCCAGCACCGCCAGGTTGTCCGTGAAATCGCAGGCCTGCTTCGTGCAGCCCGGCGTCAGCGCAGCGGGGTAGAAGTACACGATCACCTTGCGGCCCTTGTGGTCGGCGAGCGAGACCTCGTTGCCGTCCGCGTCGGGCAGGGTGAAGGCGGGGGCGGTGTCGCCCGGCTGGAGTCGCTCGCTCATGTCAACAGTCTCCTCGGGAGGGGATCGGTACGGTCCGAGACTAAGCTGACAGACTGTTCATGGTGGGCTACGCCCCCTATTCGAACCCGACGACGACGGAGGCAGCGCGGTGCCCGTGCCCGAAGCCAGGACCCCCGCACAGATCGAGGCGGACATCGTCCGCCGCCGCGAGCAGCTCGCCGAGACGCTCGACGAGATCGGCGTGCGCATGCACCCGAAGACGATCATCGGGGACGCGAAGGCCAGGGTCGCCTCGACCGTGGACCACACCGCCGGGCGTGCCGTCGTTGCCGTGAACCGCCTCCTGACGGATGTACGGGACAGCCTGCGCCACGAGGACGGCGCCCCGCGCTTCGAGCGGATCGCGCCCGTCGCTCTGGTCGCGGTCGGTGTGATCGGCCTGCTCGTGGCGTCGGCGCGGCGCAAGCGCTGATGACCCTGCGGCGTACAGGCGGGGCGCGGACGGGTAGGTTCGTGGCGTGAGCGACAACACCAACACCACCACCCACGACAAGCTGCCCATCCGCATGCTGCACGACCGTGTGCTCGTGAAGTCCGACTTGCCGGAGGGTGAGCGGCGCTCGGGCGGCGGCATCCTGATTCCGGCGACCGCTGCCGTGGGCAAGCGTCTGGCCTGGGCCGAGGTGGTCGCGGTCGGGCAGAACGTACGCAGTGTGGAGCCGGGGGACCGGGTGCTGTACGACCCGGAGGACCGGGCCGAGGTCGAGGTGCGGGGTGCGACGTACGTGCTGATGCGCGAGCGGGATCTGCATGCCGTGGCCGCGGAGCGGCTGGAGGGGTCCAAGGACTCCACCGGGTTGTACCTGTAGCGGATCGATACCTGTAGTGGATCGATGCGGATCGATCGTCGAAGGGCCGGTGACCGGGGTCACCGGCCCTTTTGCCTGCGCTTTGCTACGGTGGTGGGGAACCCCCGACGAGACGCGCCGTACCGGGTAGCCGTGGCTGTACGACAAGACGACGCACCCCGTTCGCTCTCGTTCCGGAGGTGCCTGTCATGGCCTGGGTTCTGCTTCTCGTCGCCGGTCTGCTCGAGGTCGGCTGGTCGATCGGTATGAAGTTCACGGAGGGGTTCACCCGGCTGTGGCCGAGCGTGTTCACCGGAGCCGGGATCGTCGCCAGCATGGTGTTGCTCTCCTACGCCGCCAAGACCCTGCCGATCGGTACCGCGTACGGCGTGTGGGTGGGCATCGGCGCGGCCGGGGCCGCGGTGCTGGGGATGACGGTGCTGGGTGAGCCCGTCACCGCCGCGCGGATCTTCTTCATCTGCCTGCTGCTGGTCGCCGTGGTGGGGCTGAAGGCGACATCCGGTCACTGATCTCTCCCCCCTCGTTCGGGTTACTTCCGCGATGGCGGCTATTCCAGGTAAGCCGACGGGGGGCGGCTGCGCGGGCGGCCCCCGGTGACGCCGCCCAGGACGCCGGCGGTGGTGCCGGCCGTGGTGCCCGATGTGGCTGCGCCGGTGGTCCCGGTGGTCGTCCCGCCGGTGGTGCCCTCGTTGCCCTGGCCTTCGGTCGTGTCGCCTTCCGTGGTGCCGCCCTCGGTGTCCTGCCCCTGGTTCCGGCCGCCCTGGTCCTGTTCGCCGTCCGGCGGTGTCGGGCGGTTCGGGCGGTTCGGCCGGCTCGGCGGTGCCGGGGATTCCGGGGTGCTCTCGTCCGGCGTCGGCTCGGGGCTGCTCGGGATGAACGGCGGCGGGGACGGGGCGGCGCCCGGCTGGAGTTCGAGGTCGAAGTCCAGCGGGTCGCTGCCTTCCAGGGCGGTCTTGGTGTATTGCGCCCAGATCCGGGCCGGGTAGCCGCCGCCCCCGATCCGGGCCTCGTCGAGTGCCCCGTACAGGGATTCCAGGGCCCCGGTGTCGGGGTCCTGGCCCATCATCGAGACGACCGTGACCAGGTCCGGGGTGTACGCCGCGAACCAGGCGGAGCGGTCCAGTTCGCCGGTGCCCGTCTTGCCGGCTGCCGGGTGCCCGGCGGCGAGGGCGGCCGTACCGGTGCCGTTGTCGACGACGCTGACCAGCATGGACGTGGTGGTGTCGGCGGCTTCGCGGCTGACGGCCTGCTTCGGGGTGCGGTCGGGCAAGTGGATGCTGTCGCTGCCCTTGGTGATCTTCTCGACGAGGGTGTACGGGGTGTAGCGGCCGTGGTCGGCGAGGGTCGCGTAGGCCTGGGCCATGTCCAGGACGCTGGCCTGCATGGTGCCGAGGGCCATGGCGGGGCTCGCGACGAAGTTCGGGGTGTTCTCGGGGATGCCGAGGTCGATGGCGGTCTTCTTGACCTTGGCGGTGCCGACGTCGACGGCCATCTGGGCGAAGACGGCGTTGACGGAGAGGTCGGTGGCGGTGGTGACGGGGATGTTCCCGTACGACAACTGGCCTTCGTTCTCGGGGGCGTAGGGGGTCCGGGTGCCGACGACGCGGCGCTTGTTGTCGCCGTTGTAGACGGTGTTGGGGGTGATCAGGCGGCCGTCCTGGGTGCGGGAGTCGTTCTCGACGGCGGCGGCGAACACGAACGGCTTGAAGGTGGAGGCCACTTGGTAGTCGTGCCGGGTCGCGTTGTTGACGTACTGCTTGGTGTAGTCGATGCCCCCGTACATGGCGACGACCTTGCCGGTGGCCGGGTCGATGGAGACCCCGCCGGCCCGTACGACGCGGTCGGCCTTGCGGGTTTCCGGGTCGAGTTTGCCGGCCATCTTCTCGTCGACGGCGTCGACGAACGCGTTCTGGCGGCGCTTGTCGATGGTGGTGGTGATGCGGTGGCCGCCCTCGGCGAGGGTCTTCTCGTCGAGGATCTTGTGCTCGACGATGTAGTCCTTGACGGCCTCGACGAGGTAGCCGCGTTGCCCGGAGAGTCCGGCGGCCGGGCGGACCTTGCCGGGTTCGGGGAACCGCGTCGTGGTCCGCTCGGCCGCGGGCAGCCACTGCTTCTTGACCATGCCGTCGAGTACGTAGTTCCAGCGGGCGACCGCGCGGGCGCGGCTCTGGGGGTGCGCGACGACGTCGAAGGCGCTGGGGGAGTTGAGGAGCGTGGCGAGGTAGGCGCCTTCGGCGGTGGTGAGTTTGCCGACGTCCTTGCCGTAGTAGGCCTGGGCGGCGGCCTGGATGCCGTAGGCGTTGCGGCCGAAGTAGCTGGTGTTGAGGTAGCCCTCGAGGATGTAGTCCTTCGATTTCTCGCGGCCGAGTTTGATCGCGATGAAGAACTCCTTGACCTTGCGCGTGATCGTCTGTTCCTGGCCCAGGTAGTAGTTCTTGACGTACTGCTGGGTGATGGTCGAGCCGGACTGGGTGCCCTTGCCGGTGGCCGTGTTCCAGGCGGCGCGGATCATCGCCTTGGGGTCCACCGCCCGTTCGGAGTAGAAGTCCCGGTCCTCGGCGGCCAGTACGGCTTCCTGGACCGTGCGGGGGATCTGCGAGAGCGGGACGTTGACGCGGTTGACCTCGCCGTCGCGGGCGAGCTGGGAGCCGTCGGCGTAGAGGTAGAGGTTGGACTGGGCGGTGGCGGCGGCGTTGGCGGGCGGGATGCGGACCAGCAGGTAGCCGGCGATGAGGGCACCGATGACCAGCAGGGCGAGCAGCAGGACGGCGCCGAGGACCATGCGCCAAGTGGGGACGAGGCGGCGCCAGCCGGTCCGCTTCCGTTTCCGCTCGGCCTTGTCGGCGGCCCGGCGCGACTGCTTCTCGCCGGACGGCTTCTGCGGCTTCTGCGGCTGCTGTGCTGACGGCTGCTGCGCGGGAGGTCCTGCGGGGGTGTCCGGGTCACGAGGGGTCCAGCCCGGTGGTGGTGACTGGTCGCTCATCGCCAGGACTCCTCGACGCCGTACGAAATAACCACATCTGTACTCCGTGCTGTCTACCCGATGACCGCTCGTTCCGCTTCGGACGGGCGTAAATCGGTCGCGTGGATCGCCCCTCCGCACTAAGCTCGCGCGCTTTGGCCGACGTAGGAACGACCGGGGAAAACGGAGGGATACGGTGCGCCAGGCAACGGCTCGCAGAGCGTGGCTCTATCCGGCCGTGGCGGCCGGCGGGTTCCGGCGCTACGCCACGTACGGGACGGCGACGGCGGCAGGGGTGTTCACCAACACCGTCTTCGGCTTCATCCTGGCGTACACCTACGTCGCGCTGTGGGACGAGCGGCCCGGACTCGGCGGCTACGACCAGGCGCAGGCGCTGACCTTCGTCTGGGTGAGCCAGTCGCTGCTCGCCGCGGGCGCGCTCATCGGCGGCGGTTTCCAGGACGAGATGCAGGAGCGTATCCGTACGGGTGACATCGCCGTCGACCTGTACCGGCCGGCCGATCTGCAGATGTGGTGGCTCGCGGCCGATCTGGGGCGCGCGGGCTTCCAGTTGCTCGGGCGCGGGGTGGTGCCGTTGTTCGCGGGGGCGCTGGCGTTCGAGCTGGCGCTGCCCGCCGATCCGGTGCGCTGGCTGCTGTTCCTGGTGTCCGTACTGCTGGCGCTGGTCGTCAGCTTCGGGATCCGTTACCTGCTGGGGCTGGCCGCGTTCTGGCTGATGGACGGGGCCGGGGTCAACCTGATGGCCGTCGTCGTCACGATCTTCTGCTCCGGGATGCTGCTGCCGCTGACGGTGTTCCCGGGCGGCCTCGGCGAGATCGTCCGCGCCTTGCCGTGGGCGGCGATGATCCAGGTGCCGCTGGACGTGCTGATGGGCGTGCACGCCGGCGCGGGGGGCGCGGTGCGGGCGCTGGGTTTCCAGGCGGGGTGGGCGATCGTACTGCTGGGCGCGGGGCGGCTGTTGCAGTCGGCGGCGACGCGGAAGGTGGTGGTCCAGGGTGGCTGAGGCGGTGGTGGCTCCGGCGCGGCGGCCCGGAGGACTCGTGGACGTCCCGCCGCGGAACCGGGCGGTGGAGGGGCTGCGCGGCTACGGGTTGATCGTGGCGATGTGGGTCCGGTCGACGATGACGTACCGGACGTCCTTCCTGCTCTCCACGTTCGGGAACGCGGCGATCACGCTCCTCGACTTCGTCGCGATCTGGATCATGTTCTCGCACGTGGACGTGCTCGGCGGTTTCGCGCTGCCGGAGATCGCCCTGCTGTACGGGTCCGCCTCGGCCTCGCTGGGGCTCGCGGACCTGCTCCTCGGCAATACGGACCGGATCGGCGTCCGGATCCGCGACGGCTCGCTCGACACCATGCTGGTGCGTCCGGTCCCGGTGCTCGCGCAGGTGGCGGCGGACCGCTTCGCGCTGCGGCGGGTGGGGCGGATCGGGCAGGGCCTGGCGGTGCTGGTCTGGGCGGTCTCGGCGCTGGACGTGGAGTGGACGGCCGGGAAGGTGTGGCTGATGCCGGTGATGGTCGTGGCCGGGGCGGCGATCTTCGGGGCGGTGATGGTGGCCGGGGCGGCGTTCCAGTTCGTCGCCGGTGACGCGGCGGAGGTGCAGAACTCCTTCACGTACGGCGGGAACACGATGCTCCAGTACCCGCCGGCGGTGTTCGGGAAGGACCTGCTGCGCGGGGTCACCTTCGTCGTGCCGCTGGCCTTCGTGAACTGGCTGCCCGCCCTGTACGTGCTGGGGCGGCCCGATCCGCTGGGGCTGCCGGGGTGGGTGGCGTTCCTGAGCCCGCTGGTGGCGGTGGTGGTGTTCGTACCCGCGTCGCTGGTGTGGCGTGCGGGTCTTCGTTCGTACCGGAGTACGGGGAGCTGAGCGGCTGTGGGCACGGATGTGCTGATCGAGCTGGACGGGGTCGAGAAGGTCTTCGACGTACGGCGCCGGGTGGGCCTGATGCGGCGGGAGAAGCGGCAGGTCAGGGCGGTTGACGGGATCAGCTTCGAGGTGGCGCGGGGCGAGGTGGTCGGCTACATCGGGCCCAACGGCGCCGGGAAGTCGACCACGATCAAGATGCTGACCGGCATCCTCACGCCGAGCGGCGGCCGGCTGCGGGTCGCGGGCATCGACCCGGCGCGGGAGCGGATGCGGCTGGCGCACCGGATCGGGGTGGTGTTCGGGCAGCGGACCACGCTGTGGTGGGACCTGCCGCTGAAGGACTCGTACGGGCTGATGCGGCGGATGTACCGGATCCCGGCGGCGCGGTTCAAGGAGAACCTGGAGCGCTGCGTGGACCGCCTCGACCTGGCCGAGCTGATGGACGTGCCGGTACGGCAGCTGTCGCTGGGCCAGCGGATGCGCGGGGACATCGCGGCGGCGCTGCTGCACGATCCGGACGTGCTGTACCTGGACGAGCCGACGATCGGGCTCGACGTGGTGAGCAAGGCGAAGGTACGGGGATTCCTGCGGCAGTTGAACGCGGAGCTCGGCACGACGGTACTGCTGACCACGCACGACCTCCAGGACATCGAGCAGCTGTGCGAGCGGGTGATGGTGATCGACCACGGGCGGCTGATGTACGACGGGCCGCTGGGCGGTCTGCACGCGATGGGGGAGGGCGGCGGCGAGCGGACGCTGGTGGTGGACCTGGAGCGGGAGCTTCCGGAGATCAGCGTGGCGGGGGCGCGGGTGGTGAAGGTGGACGGCCCGCGGCAGTGGCTGGCGTTCCCGGCGGGGACGTCGGCGGCGCCACTGGTGGCGGAGGTGGCGGCCCGGTACCCGCTGCTGGACCTGTCGGTACGGGAGCCGGACATCGAGGACGTGATCGCGCGGATGTACGCGGGGCGGGGGTGAGGGGGCGGGCGCTCCAGGGGGCCGGGCGGCCCGGGGCGCCCCGGGGCCAGGGACAGGGGGACAAGGGATAAGGGATCAGGGGTCACGGATAAGGGATCACGGATAAGGGATCACGGATAAGGGATCAGGGATAAGGGATAAATCAGGGGCGAGCCGGGGTCGGAGCCAGGGCTGGGCCATACAACTCCCTTGCGTGGCTGCATAGGCTGTTCCCCATGACTGACGAGCGGCCGGAGAAGCCGTTGCCGGAGCTGAGGGCGTCGGACGCCGACCGTGACCGGGTGGTGGAGCGTCTGCGGGACGCCGTCGCCGAGGGCCGGATCGACATGGAGGAGTTCGAGGAGCGGCTGGAGGCTGCGTACAAGTCGAAGACGTACGCCGAACTGGAACCACTGACCCGCGACTTGCCTGCGCCGGGCGCGGCCCCGATGCCGATTGCGGCGTCGGGTCCGGCCCCGGCCCCGGTGCCTTCCGACAGCTCGTGGTCGTCCCGGATCGGCGGCGGCGTCGGTCTGCCCGCGGGAACCTCGCCGGCCGTCGCGGTCATGTCGTCGTTCCAGCGCAAGGGCAACTGGACGGTGCCCGCCCGCCTGGACGCGGTGGCGTTCTGGGGCGGCGGCGAGCTCGACCTGCGCGAGGCGAACTTCGCGCAGCGGGAGGTGGTCATCAACTGCGTCGCGATCATGGGCGGGATCCAGATCACCGTCCCGCCGGGCGTGGAGGTCGACGTCCGGGGCTTCGGCTTCATGGGCGCCTTCGACCAGCGCGACGCACCGGGTCCGGTCGTCCCGGGCGCCCCGCGGGTGGTCGTGACGGGCTTCGCCTTCTGGGGCGGCGTCGAAATCAAAACCAAATCCCCCAAGCGCCCCAAACCCCTACCCGGCGGCCCGAACCTCCGCAAGGAGCTGTAGCGGGCCCGTACAGGCCTCCGGGCCTGGACGGCCCGGACACCCCGGACCGAGCCCTGGCCGGTACGCGAGGCCCGACGGAGCCCGGCCGGCCCGCACGGGTCGTCCGGCGGCGGTAGGTCCGGCGGGGGCGTGTGCCTCCGGGCTCGGTCGCGTCGTACGGGACGCCGGGCCCCTCGCGGGCAGCGAATCGGCGTGCCGGGAACTCCTCGGGCCTCCTGGGAGTCGGATGCTATGCAGACAAAACCGGCGCCCGGGGGAAGGGAGGAGCACGTGGACAACAGCACCGACGCCGTAGGCACTGGCAATGGCACTGGAACTGGCGGCTTCGTGTTCAGCGAGGCCGACGAGGAGCGCCGCCGCGGCGTCCGCCGCATGAAGACCACCGCGACCGGCCTCCTGATCCTGGTCGCGCTGGTCTACGTACTGACCACCTGGGCCGAGCACTCCGGAGCCGGCGGCTGGGCCGGCTACGTCCGGGCCGCCGCCGAGGCCGGCATGGTCGGCGCGCTCGCGGACTGGTTCGCCGTCACTGCGCTGTTCCGGCGCCCGCTCGGCCTGCCCATCCCGCACACCGCGATCATCCCGACCAAGAAGGACCAGCTCGGCGTCTCCCTCGGAGAGTTCGTCGGCGAGAACTTCCTCTCCCCGGACGTGGTCCGCGCCCGCCTGCACGCCCTCCGTATCGGCAGCCGCCTCGGAGCCTGGCTGGCCGAGCCCGCGCACGCGGACCGGGTCACGGCCGAGCTGGCCACCGCGCTGCGCGGAGCCCTGACCGTACTGCGCGATTCCGATGTGCAGGCCGTCGTGGGCGAGGCCATCACCCGGCGAGCCGAGACCGCCGAGATCGCGCCGGGGATCGGCAAGACGCTGGAGAAGGTCGTCGTGGACGGCGGGCACCGCCGCGTCGTCGACCTCGTCTGCGTCAAGGCCCACGACTGGCTGGTGACGCACGGGGAGTCGGTGATGGGCGCCGTCCAGGGCGGCGCCCCCGGCTGGACCCCGCGGTTCGTGGACCGCAAGGTCGGCGAGCGCGTGTACAAGGAACTGCTCCGCTTCCTGACCGAGATGCGGGACATGCCGGAGCACCCGGCGCGCGGGGCGGTGGACCGGTTCCTGACGGACTTCGCGGCCGACCTCCAGTCGGACACGGACACCCGGGCCCGGGTGGAGCGCCTGAAGTCCGAGATCCTGCAGCGTGAGGAGGTCCAGGACGTGATCGCCTCTGCCTGGACCGCGATCCGGTCGATGATCATCTCGGCGGCGGAGGACGAGCAGAGCGAGCTGCGGCTGCGGGTCCGGTCCTCGCTGCTGTCGCTGGGGGCGCGGCTGGCGACGGACGGCCGGCTCCAGGACAAGGTGGAGGGCTGGATCGAGGGCGCGGTGGTGTACGTGGTGACCACCTACCGGGCCGAGATCACCTCGCTGATCACGGACACGGTGGCCGGGTGGGACGCCGAGCACACGTCGCGGAAGATCGAGGCCCACATCGGTCGGGACCTGCAGTTCATCCGCATCAACGGCACGGTGGTCGGCGCCCTGGCCGGACTCCTGATCTACGTGGTGTCGCAGGCGTTCGGCGCGTAGGCGGGCAGGCGGGCAGGCGGGCAGCGGCCAGCGGGCAGGCGGGCAGGCGGGCAGGCGGCCGGGCGGCGAGGCGGCCCGGCGGGCATGCGGGCTCGACGCGGGGAGCCGTGCCTGCCACCGGGCCTGCCCGGCCCCCGGCCCGGCTGCCTCAGCCGCGGTCGGCGACGACCCAGGACGCGGTCGCCACGACGGCCGCGGCCCCGAGGACGGCCGGCCACGCCCCGACCTTCTTGGCCAGCGGGTGCGCGCCCGCGAAGCCAGCGAGGTACAGCGCGCCGAGCCCGGCCGCCGCGGGGGTGCCGCCGCGCCGGTGCCATTCCCGCCCGGCGGCGAGCCCGGCGGCGCCGAGCACGACACCGCCCAGCGGACGCTTCTTGGTCCACCGGGCGACGGCGTACCCGCCGACCAGTCCGGCGGCCGCCACTGCGGAACTCGGTACGCGCGCCATGCCCACTTGCCCACTCCTCAAGTCGTCTGATCTGACGGATCTCACTTGTACTACTACTGCGAGTGCTACGAGGCTAACGCGGGGGCTTGACCACCCGGCGGGCCCCCAGCGCCCCCAGCACGAGCACGGCCCCGCCGATCACACCGTCCGGCACGGCGTCCTTGACGGCGCGCGGCAGCAGCGCCACCACACCCAGGACGAGAAGGAAGGCGAGCGCGCACCGGCCGGTGGCCCGAAGCAGTCTGTCCACGGGCTGCTCAACGCGCCGCGGGTTCCCCCGACACGGAGTACGGGGAGGGGATTTGTCGCACACTCGCCGGATCCGTGCGATACGTGCTCCAGGAACCGGTCCGGCATAAGTTGACTCTCCCATCCCAAACGGGAAAAAGAGGAGCTCGGACATCGTGATCTGCTACGGACAGGCCGTCCTCGACCTCGCGGACGAACTGGTCGACGCCTATGCCGACGTCTTCTCCGCCCCGCCGTGGAACGAAGACGAAGAAACCATTCGCCAGTTCGCGGCCCGCCTCCCGGTCGACGCCCGGCGCCGCGGTTTCCGTACGGCGCTCGCCCAGTCCGCGGCGGGCATCGACGGCTTCGCCACGGGCTGGCTCACCCCGGCATCCTTCCCCAAGGCCCGCGGGTACGCCCAGGTCGCGGCGCAGCTCGGCGCGGAGCGGGTGCGGGAACTCCTGACGGGTGCGCTGGAGATAGACGAGCTCGCCGTACGCCCCTACGCGCGCGGCCACGGCACGGGCCGGGCCCTCCTCACCGAGATCACCGCCGACGCCCCGGACCGGCGGGCCTGGCTGCTGACCTCCCGCCTGGCGACCGACACGGTGGCCACGTACCGGCGCCTGGGCTGGCACGAGGTCACCGCCCGGCCGGGTACGCAGACGGGGGTGATCGTCTTCCTGTCCCCGGACCACCCGGGCCGCTAGGGGGTGTCCCCCTAGGTGTCCCCGGCCCGGAGCCGGGCATACCGCCGACATGATCACTACGCAACAGACGCCAGACCACACCCGGCCAGCGACCCACAGGCCCCCCGGCCGGACGACAAGCAGCCGGAGGCCCGCGCAGCCGGCCGGGCAGACGATGAATGACCGCAGGCCCGGGAAGGCGACCGGGCAAACGGCCGCCGCCCACGCGGCCCGCCGGCAGCTCAACCTGGCCACCCGCCACCAGCTCATCAGCGCAGGGGTGCCCGACGGCACGATCACCTCCCGCACCCGCCCGGGCGGGCCCTGGCAACGCTTACTTCCCCGGGTCTACCTCCTGCAGACCGGGCCACCGGACCACCGCCAACGCGCCCTCGCCGCCGTCCTGTACGCCGCCGAGCCCGCCGCGGACCCGCTGTCCGGCGAGACGGCCGTCCTCACCGGCGGCGCCGCCCTGGCCCTCCTCGGCATCCGCGACGTCCCGTACACCCCGGCCGATGTCCTGGTCCGTGCCCCGCGCCGGCTCACCGGGACCCCGGAGGTCCGCCCGCTGGCCACCGCCCGCTGGCCGCGCACCATCGCGGTGTCCGGCATCCCGAGCACCCGCCCGGTGCGGGCGGCGGCCGACTTCGCCTCCCGCGCCGAGGATCCGGCGCGGATCCGCTCGACCCTGGCCCATGTCGTCCAGGCCGGCTGGTGCCACCCGCAGGACCTGCACGCCGAGCTCCGCGCGGCCCGCCTCCTCTCCCGCCCGGCGATCCGCGCCGCCGCGTCGGAACTCGTCGCCGGGGTCCGCTCGATCGCCGAGGCCCTGGCCCGGGACACCCTGACGGCGACGGACCTCCCGACCCCGCTGTGGAACGCCCGCCTGTACACCCCGGACGGCACGTTCCTGGCCAGCCCGGACGCGTACTGGCCCGACGAGGGGGTCGCCCTGGAGATCGACTCGGCGGAGTACCACTACACGCGCGACGCCTGGCACGCCACCCTCCTGCGCCGCCTGCGCCTGGAGTCCCACGGCATCCTGGTGGTCAGCGCAACCCCGTCGATGATCCGCGACACCCCCACCCAGGTCACCGCCGCCCTCCGCACCTTCCTCACCCTGGGCACCACCCGCCCCACCCCACCCACGGCCCAAGCCCGCGGCCACGTGCAATTGGAGCTTCCCGCCGCGTGACAATGAGGGGGTGGAAGCCCTGGAGAGCACTCCCGAAGTACGCGCGCGCATGAGCCGGCAGAAGAACAAGAACACCAGCATCGAGATGGCCTTGCGCAGCGCACTGCATGCGGCGGGGCTGCGCTACCGAGTGCACCGCCGTCCGGTGAAGGGTGTGCGCCGCGAGGCCGACATCCTCTTCGGGCCGGCGCGCGTGGCGGTCTTCGTGGACGGCTGTTTCTGGCACGGATGCCCGGAGCACGCGACATGGCCGCGACGCAACGCGGAGTTCTGGCGCGCGAAGATCGAGGGCAATCGAGTCCGCGACCACGACACGGACCGCCGACTCGCGGACTCCGGCTGGCTGGCGGTCCGCGTCTGGGAACACGAGACGGCGGAGGAAGCGGCGGGGCGCGTGGTCGGGGTCGTTCGAGAACGACGTCAGGAGTTGGCCGCCAAGAGGCCGGGCACCGCCGCCCGTTGAGCGCGCCCGGCCGCCCCGTGAACGGTCATCGCCCGATCAATCGGCGGAGCCGTGACACTCGACGTACGGCTTGCCCGAGGTGCACCAGCACGGGGACGTGGGGGTGGGGGGCCAGGGGGTGGCTTTGCCGCGGGCTGCCAGGGTCGTGGCGTATTCCGGGAGGAGGGACGGGGAGGCCGGGGAGGTTTTCTCGGATGCCGCGAAGGCCTCGTACGAGGGGACGCTCGCCGTCACGATGCCGAGGTTCGTCGTGCCCGAGGCCGCCAGGGCGCGCAGGGACGTCTCGATGTGCGCGAGGTGCGCAGCGTGCGAGGGGTATTCCGCCGCCAGGGTGGGGTACGACGTGAGGAGCTCGGCCAGTTCCCGCTGGGGCCAGTGGAGGATGGCCACCGGGAACGGGCGGGAGAGGGCGGCGCGGCGGTCGCCCAGTTCGGCGCGGAGGCGGGCGATCTCGGCGCGGAGCTCGGCCGGGTCGTCTGAGCCGAGGGCCCAGATGCGCTTCGGGTCGTGGAGCTCGTCCAGCGGGATCGGGCCGATGTGGCGGGTGTCGGCGACCATGTCCCAGTCGTCGTGCGGGAGTCCGAGGAGGCGGCGGACCCGGTGGCGTCCCGTCAGGAGGGCTGTCGTGGCCGGGGTCAGGGGTGCGCTCTCCGTGATCAGGAGGGTGGCCGCCTGGGTGAAGCACTCCTCCGAGGTGGTCAACTCGTCGTGGGCCTCGAGGGCTTCCGCGATGACCTCCCAGGGGGCCGGGTCCGCGGGCGCGGCCGCGCGGATGCCCTGGATGAGGGCGCGGGCCTCGGGCTCGTGGCCGTACTCCCACAGGTTCGCGGCCTGGAGCGCCTTGATCAGGTGCGGGTCGGCAGGGGAGGCGGCGAGGAGTTGGTCGTACAGCGCGCTGGCGCGGTCCCGGGCGTCACCCAGTTCGAGGTGGGCCGCGGCCTGGAGGAGCAAAGGCTCCTGGTCCTCGGGGTAACGGGTCGCCGTGCGGATGAGGCGCTCGGCTTCGGCGATGTGCTCGGCAGGCGTGTCAGGGCGCATGGGTCACACCGTACTGCGGCTGGTCTGTTGACGGGGGAGGACTTAAGGTGCGGCCCGTGCGGGATCAGATGCGTGTGGTGGTGCAGGGGGGCGGCCGGCGCGGGCGGCGGGCCGGTCTTGCCGGGGTGCTGTGGGGCGCCGCCGAACTGGCCGTCACCGTAGGCGTGGTGGTGTTGTTGCTGGTGGTGCACCAGGTGTGGTGGACCAACCGGCAGGCCCTGGCCGCCGCGCACGAGCAGGTCCGGGAACTGGAGAGGGAGTGGAACTCCTCGCCTCCGGTCTCGCCCTCACCCTCGCCCTCGTCCTTGCCCTCGCCTTCTTCGTCCTCTTCCTCCGATGCTGCCGGTCCCTCCTCGGCCTCTTCTTCGGCTTCCTCGGGGAGCCCTGCCGTCCCGCCCGCCGGTGCGAAGCCGCCGCCGGCGCAGGAGTCGGCGTACGGGGTGCTGCGCGTCCCGCGGCTCGGTGTCGTCGTGCCCATCGCGCAGGGGGTCGACAAGCGGGCCGTGCTGGACAAGGGGTACGTCGGGCACTACCCGGGGACCGCGCAGCCCGGGGCGGAGGGGAACTTCGCACTCGCCGGGCACCGCAACACCCACGGCGAGCCGTTCCGGTACATCAACCGGTTGCGGGCCGGGGACGAGCTGATCGTCGATGTACGGGGGCAGCGGTACACGTACGTGGTGGGGAAGGTCTTGGGGGAGACCGGCGAGCGGGACACCGGGGTGATCGCGCCCGTGCCGCGCAGCACGGTCCGGCCGGAGTACGGGTACAGCGAGCCCGGCGCGTACATCACGCTCACCA
This sequence comes from Streptomyces sp. NBC_00354, assembly GCF_036106915.1. NCBI lineage: Bacteria > Bacillati > Actinomycetota > Actinomycetes > Kitasatosporales > Streptomycetaceae > Streptomyces > Streptomyces sp. NBC_00354. The sequence continues at coordinate 5,334,109 of NZ_CP107983.1, forward strand.
CCTGCACGCCCGAGTACACGTCCAAATATCGGCTCGTGGTGTGGGGAACCTTGAGGAGATAGCCCGCGTTCTTGTATGTGGTGAGTACGGATCTTGGAAGGGGGGACGCCGGATGCCTCGGCACGATCGTGGGCGACTGTTGATGTCCCTTCTGCTGTTCGCCGGGATTCTCGGGTTCCTCGGGCTGTTCGCCGGGGAGGGCGGGCTGGGCGCCGTCGTGATCGCCCTCGCCGCCACCGTCGCCGTGGGTGCCGCGGCCCTCGCCGCCCGGCTGGTACGGCCTGTGCCGCCCCACCGCATACGCACCGCGATCCGTGATCGCGAGCAGCGCACGGCGTTCCTGCCGCAGCGTGATCCCGACGCCTCGGGCCGGTCGCGGCCCAGGGCGCCCGGCCGTCCCGTCCTGACGGCCGCGTAGGGGCGCGCAGTAGTTCTTCTGTCCCTTTTGTAGTTCCTTGCTGTCGTGCCCCTCGTGGGTCGTCGCGCCGAAATGCAGTTCTTTCGACGTTCGACGAGACCCCTCGGAGGGCCCGCGTGTCCGTTTTCACCTCTCTTGTTGTCGAGCTGGGCCGGTTCCTGGAGCCGGTACTGGCCGAGTCCGCGACCGCTGCCGCGATCGTGCTGTTCACCGTGCTCGTACGGCTCGCCCTGCATCCGCTGAACCGGGCCGCGTTCCGCGGTGCGACCCCGGTGGCCGGCTGTCTGCCCGTGCTGCTCCAGCTGCCGGTGTTCTTCCTCATGTACCAGGCCTTCTCCTCGTCCGGCGAGCTGCTGGACCACCGGCTGTTCGCCGCCCCGCTCGGGGCCCGGTGGGGCGACGTCCTCGGGGACGGCGGCTTCCTCGGGGCGCAGGGGCTGGTCTTCCTCGGGCTGTTCGCGGCGATTGCGGCGGTCGCCGCGTGGAGCGCCGTACGGGGGCGGCAGGCTGCCGCCTTGGCTGCTGCCGCGGCCGCTTCGGCTCCCGTGGCGGCGGTCTCCCGCGCGAAGGGCAAGTCCGGGGTCGCCGCCGAGGTGAGCGCCGAGCAGCAGGCGATGCTGCGCAAGCTGGGCGGCGTACTGCCGCTGCTGTCGTTCGGGACGCTGATCACGGCGGCCGTGGTGCCGCTGGCCGCCGGGCTGTACCTGGTGACCACCACCGCATGGTCCGTGGCGGAGCGGGCCTGGCTCCAGTACCGCAAGGAGGCGGCCGAAGGGCGCGAGCGTTCCAGTCTGTGAACAGGGTCTTGCGGATTGGGCGGCCATCTTGGAGGATCAACCAATTCTCCGATGGCCGCAACCCATCGGCAGGCCCGGGCTTGCCCATGGGCCGACCACCCACGACCAGGGGAGAATGCCCATGAAGCTGCTGCGTGTCGGACCGGTCGGAGCGGAGCGTCCCGCGCTGCTCGACCAGGACGGGACCCTGCGCGACCTGTCCGGCCTGATCACGGATGTGGACGGCGCTCTGCTCGCCGACGTCTCCGTACTGTCCCGGGTACGGGACGCGGCGGCGGCCGGGCAGCTCCCGGTGCTGGACGCGGAGGGCCTGCGGATCGGTGCGCCGGTCGGCAGGATCGGCAAGATCGTGGGCATCGGGCTGAACTACTTCGGGCACGCGGCCGAGATCGGTGCGCAGCCGCCTGCCGAGCCCATCCTGTTCCTCAAGGCCGCGGACACCGTGGTCGGCCCGGACGACACCGTGCTGATACCGCGCGGCAGCGTGAAGACCGACTGGGAGGCCGAGCTCGGCGTCGTCATCGGCAGCACCGCCCGCTACCTGTCCTCCGCTGCGGAGGGCCTGGCGCACGTGGGCGGATACACGCTGGTCAACGACGTCTCGGAGCGCGAGTTCCAGATCGAGCGCGGCGGAACCTGGGACAAGGGCAAGAACTGCGAGACGTTCACCCCGCTGGGCCCGTGGCTGGTCACCGCCGACGAGGTCGAGGACCCGCAGGTCCTGGACGTGAAGCTGTGGGTCAACGGCGAGCTCAAGCAGGACGGCAACACCGCCGACCAGATCTTCCCGGTCGGCGAGGTCGTCCGGTACCTGAGCCAGTTCATGACCCTGTACCCGGGCGACGTCATCGTCACCGGCACCCCGGCGGGCGTGGCCATGGGCCAGCCGGAGCCGAAGCCGTACCTGCGGGCCGGTGACGTCGTGGAGCTGGAGATCGAGGGCCTCGGGCGTCAGCGCCAGGAGTTCAAGAGCGCGTAGCCGCGAGCGAGCAGGCGAGCAGGCGGGCAGGCGGGCGAAGCGAGGGAGGGGGGCCGTCTTTGGCGCCCCCCTCTCCTGCATCCGGTCGTATGCGGATGCGTGCGTACGCCGTGCCGGTCGGGTCGGTCAGCCCTTCGCCGACCCGCGGCGACGGCGGCCGGCGAAGACCAGGCCGGCGCCCGCGCCGAGCGCGGCGGCGCCGCCGCCCGCGATCAGGGCGGTCTGGGTGCCCGTGCTCGCGAGCGCGCCCGATCCGCCCGTCGTCGCCGTCACCTGGGTGTTGCCGCGCGACGTCGTGCCGGTGGCCACGGTCTGCTGGACGCCGCCGTCCTTGCCCGCCTCCGGCTTGCCGGTCTGCGCGTCGGCGGCCTTGTCCTTGTCGCGTGCCGTGAACTGCCCGGTCTTCAGGAACTCGACGCGGTCCGCGGGCGTGCCGTTGATCGCGATGATCGCGGCCTTCTTCAGCTCCGGGCCGGCCTTGTTGAGCATCGCCCAGATCAGGACCATGTTGTCGTCGTCGCGCAGCTCGTGCTGCGTGGTCGTCACGAACGTGCGCAGCTCCGCCGGGCTCGGGTTCCCCTTCAGGAGCGCGAGGATGCCCTCCTTCAGGCCCGGGCCGGCGCCGTCGAGCATCGTCAGCAGCGCCACGCGGTCGTCCACCGCCCGGATCTTGTGCTGCCCCGTCGCGACGAACTCGCGGACCTGCTCGGGCGTCCCGCCGTCCAGCAGCCGGTTGACCGCCTCGGTGATACCGCGGCCCGCCCCGTTCAGCATCCGCGCCAGCTCGACCCTGTCGTCCTCGAAGCGGGCCGTGTGCTGCCCGTTCTTGAGGAACTCGGTCAGCGCGGCCTGGGTGTCCGTCCTCAGGGCGGCCTTGCCGGCCTTCTGCACGGCCGGGCCGCCGACGCCGATGATCTGCGAGACCCGTACCCGGTCGTCGGTGAGCTGCTCCCGGGCCCACTCCACCTCGAGGAACTTCCGCGTCTCCGCGGCCGATCCCTTGAGCGCCTTCTCGGCCGCCTCGCGTACGCCCGGCCCGCTCGCCGGGTCGGCGAGGATCGCCTGGATGGCTGCCCGGTCCTTCGCGGCCTGGGGGCCCTCGGCCGGGTTCTCGGCCGGCTTGTCCGCGGGCTTGTCCGCCTGCTTCTCCGTCGGCCCGGCCGCAGCCGGGTCCGCAGGCTTCCCGGCAGGCCCCTGGTCCTCGGCCCCCTGGTCCGGCACGCTCGGAGCCGACGGCGTGGCCGGCGTGGCCGGCGACGAGGCGTCGGCGGCGAAGGCCGGCGAGGCGAGCAGGACGGCCGGGGCTATCGCGGCGGTGGCGACGACCGATGCGATCCGGGGCAGCTTCACAGACAGATTCCATTCTTTACATGCGTGACGATCTTCAACCTGTGCAGGATAGATCGCCCGCGACCCGCAAACTGTCCATTTTCAGGACAAGGCAGTGCCCGCGCCCGTGCTCAGCTCGACGGCCACCCCGTCCCGGGAAGACGTCCGCGCGGCCTCCAGCACGGCGAGGCACTGCGCCGCCTCGTGCGCGGTGACCGGCGCCGGGCCGCCCTCGCGCAGGGCCGCCGCCACCGCCGCGTAGTACGCGGGGTAGTCGCCCGGCACGGTCGGCACCGGGGCCCCGCCACCGGTCAGCGGGGACTCGCCGGATCCCACCCGGCCCCACAGGTGCTCGGGCTCCTCGCCCCACGGGTTCTCCCCGACGCCCGGCCGCTGCCCGTCGCGCAGGGCCGCCTCCTGCGGGTCCAGCCCGTACTTCACGTAGCCCGCGCGGGAGCCCAGTACGCGGAAGCGCGGACCCAGCTGCGCGGTGGTCGCGCTGACGTAGAAGTGGGAGCGGACCCCGTTCGCATGCGTGACGGCGATGAAGGTGTCGTCGTCCGCCTCGGCGCCGGGGCGGCGCACGTCGGTCTCCGCGTACACGCGCACGGCCGGGCCGAACAGCACGAGCGCCTGGTCGACGACATGGCTGCCGAGGTCGTACAGCAGGCCGCCGATCTCCTCCGGGGCCCCGGACTCGCGCCAGCCGCCCTTGAGCTGCGGACGCCACCGCTCGAACCGGGACTCGAAGCGCTGGATCTCGCCGAGCTCGCCGTCGGCGAGGAGGCGGCGCAGGGTGAGGAAGTCGTTGTCCCAGCGGCGGTTCTGGAACACGGACAGGAACGTGCCGGTCTTGTCGGCGAGGGCGGCGAGTTCGCGGGCCTCGGCGGCGGTGGCGGCGAGCGGCTTGTCCACGACGACCGGGATGCCGGCGTTGAGTGCGGCGGTGGCGAGCGGGACGTGGGTCTTGTTGGGGGAGGCGACGACGATCAGGTCGAGGGCGGGGGTGAGGTCCCAGAGCTCCTGCGCGGAGCCGACGATCCGGACGTCGGGGTACGCCTCGCGCGCCTGGGCCTGCCGGCCGGGGTCGGAGGTGACGACCGTGTCGAGGACGAGCCCGTCCGTGGCCGAGACGAGCGGCGCGTGGAAGACGGAACCGGCGAGTCCGTAGCCGACGAGGCCGACACGGAGGGGGGCGGAGGAGGCGGAGGGGGAGGGGGAGGAGATGGCGGTCATGGCTCCACTTTGGCAACAGCGTTGCCTAAGTGCAAGGAGGGTGGACAATGGAGAGGTGGACCGGGAGAGCAAGGGCAACGGAAGCGGCGTGAACCTACCGGCGCTGCGCGGGCACAACGACGCGCTGGTGCTGGGCCTGCTGCGCGAGGCGGGCATCGAAGGCCTCAGCCGCGCCGACCTCGCGGCCCTCACACGTCTCACCCCGCAGGCCGTCAGCAAGATTGCGGCGCGGCTGCGGGCGGAGGGGCTGGTCGCCGAAGCCGGGCGCGGCGCGTCCACCGGGGGCAAGCCGCGGACGCTGCTCCGGATGGTCTCGGGTGCCCGGCACGCCGTCGGCGTCCACGCCGACCGCGACGAGCTGCGGGCGGTACGGGTGGACATTGCGGGCACCGTCGTCGACCGGCTCCGAGGCCCCCTGGACTTCGGGGCCGGACCGGAGGCCACCGCGGAGGAGGTCGCACGCGCCGTGATCGGGCTGTGCGGGGAGGCGGGGACACGGTCCCTGCTGGGCGTGGGCGTCGCCGCGCCGGGGCCGCTGGACTGGCAGACGGGCGTACTGGGGCGGGTGACGGGACACCCCGACTGGGACGGGTTCCCGCTGCGGCAGGCGGTGGCGGAGCGGCTCGGACCCGACGCCCCGCCGGTGGTGCTGGACAAGGACACCAGCGCGGGCGCCGCCGCCCCCGGCCGCCGGGCCTTCGAAACCTCGCTCTACCTGCACCTGAGCACCGGCCTGGGGGCCGGGCTCCGGCTCAACGGAGAGGTCTACCGGGGGGAGCGGTCCACGGCCGGGGAGTTCGGACACCAGGTCCTGAGCCTGGACGGCCCGCCCTGCCGGTGCGGAGGCCGCGGTTGCGCGGAGGTGCTCTGCCTCGCGGCGGTGGCCCGCGGCGACCTCCCGGAGGCAGCGCGGATCCTGGGCGAGGGCGCTGCGAACGTGGTCGCGCTGCTGGACGTGGACCGGGTGTGGCTCGGGGGACGGGTGGTGGACTCCGCCCCGGAGGTTTTCGCGCAGGGCGTCCGCCGCGTCCTGGCGGCCCGCACCCTGGGCGGCCCGATTCCCGAGGTCGCCGCGTCCGAGGACGGCGTCGCCGAGGGCGCGGCGGAACTGGCCCTGGCCCCGCTGTTCGGCCGCGTGCGCTGAGGCTCCACCGCCCGGCGCGGCGCGCGGTGCCCGGCGCGATCCGCAGCCTTCCGCGGCGGCCGTCCGTGCATCGTGCCCGTCCGTGCATCACGGCCGTGCGTGCAACGTGCCCGTCCGTGCATCACGGCCGTGCGTGCATCACCGCCGTCCGTGCATCACGTTCGCCCCCCGGGGCCGTGATGCGGCGGCAGATTTCTGGCGCGACGTCATGCAGCGTGCCGGCCCTGCGTGTTGGGGTTGAGCCGGTGCTGTGGTGATGGGCGTGCGGTGTCGGTGTGGGTGCCGCCCGGCGGTTGGTGCGTCGCCCGCCGCGAGCCCGTGGGGGCGGCGGCCCGGCCCGGTGGGCCGATCAGGGGTAAGCGGGGGGTGGGGTGGCGTGGCGGGGGGAGAGGGGTGCGGGGGCGTGGGAGGGTGCGGGGAGGCCGGGGTGATTGTCGCCTCGTCCGACCATCCTCCCGTCCGGCGAGCAGCGAAGCGAAGGTCTTCCATGCGACTGCGCAAAGCCCTTGCCCTCTCCGCCGCCCTGGTCGCCGTCGCCCTCTCCGTGCCGAACGCCGCCGCGGACATCGGCAACGGCGGCGGCGCCCGGCCCGCGCCCGCGCTGCCGTCCCGGATCGAGGCCACCTGCGGCGACGGGAAGAGCACCGCCTTCCCCATCGGTGCGCGGATCCGCGGCGGGCCGGCCGTGTACCGGGCCGGCGGCGGGCCGCAGACCTGGTTCCTGGACCTCACGAACACGACGAACTCCGAGTGCACCGCCATCCACCCCGTCGTGGTGTTCACGGACAAGGCCCGTGCCCTGCTCCCCGCCCACTTCCGGATGGAGTTCGAGACGCCCGGCGGGACCCTCCCCGTCAGCCTCGAGCGGAGTGACCGCGACGAGATCATCGCCGTGTTCGACGGGGGCGAGGCCTTCTCCGGCTTCGCCGTCCGCGGCGGCGGCTCCCGGACCGTCACGGTCCGCCTGGCGTTCGCACCCGGCACCCCCGCCGGCGAGGTCGTGGCCGACGCCGCCCTCGTGCAGCGCCGGGCCGACGACGGCGACTGGGTCGGCGAGGCCGGCGGCTACCGGTTCTCCGTCGGGGGCCCGGAGGAAGAGACGGGCGCGGCGGGCTCCCTCGCCCACACCGGCCCCCGCGACTGGGCGTTCGCCACCGGCGCGGCGGCCGCCCTCGCCGTCGGCGGTGGCCTCCTGCTGACGGCCCGCCGACTGCGGACCCCCGCGTAGCCCGGCCGCCGTCGGTACCCCGGGCCCGCCCGGCACCCCGCCCACCCCCGTACCCCATCGCGCTGATCTGCGTACACCCCGTCCGCGTACAGTCCGAGGGTGGAAGAACAGAACCAGCATCACCGCCCCGGCTCGCCCGTCCGGTCCGGGATTCCGGAGCACGGCCGCATCCCCAAGTACTACGCCGTCAAGGCCCTCATCGCGGATCTCCTCGACGACCTCGGCGAGGGCGGGCTGCTGCCCACCGAGCGGGATCTCGCCGAGCGGTACGAGGTGTCCCGCGAGACCGTGCGGCAGGCCCTGCGCGAGCTGCTCCTGGAGGGCCGCCTCCGCCGCTCCGGCCGCGGTACCGTCGTCGCCGGTCCGAAGCTCGAACAGCCCCTCTCTCTCGCGAGCTACACCGAGGGCGTACGGCGCCAGGGCCGCCGGCCCGGCCGTAACCTCATCGGGCTCGAGCAGTTCCCCTGCCCTCCCGAGCTGGCCCCCGGCATCGGAGCCGAGCCCGGCGAGCCCGTTTGGCACCTGGAGCGCGTCCTGCTCGCCGACGACGAGCGGGTGGGCCTGGAGAGCACGTACATCCGGGTGGCACGGGCGCCCCGCCTCGACACCGAGTTCCAGCCGGACTCGTCCTTCTACGGGTACCTCCTCGACCGGCTCGGGATCTCGTTCGGGGACGCCGACGAGAAGCTGGAGACCGTCCTCGCGACCCCCCGCGAGGCCCTGCTGATCGGCACCCCGCCTGCCCTCCCCATGCTGCTCATCCACCGGTTCTCCCGGGACCAGGACGGGCGTCCGCTGGAGCGGGTGCGTTCGCTCTACCGTGGTGACCGGTTCAGCTTCACGACCCACCTGCGCCCCGAACAGTGACGAGCGGATCACCGCCAAGGCGCCGAAAAGGGACGGATCCAAGGCATATCCAGATCACTAGATGATAACGGGTCTAGTCCAAGCGTCGAGGGCTGTTCACCGTCCCGTTGCCACCGCGATCCCCCCGGTCCACGGGCCGCCACCACCGTGGAGCGCGTGAGAGTCATAGTCGTCGGAGGCGGCGTGGTCGGCACCATGCACGCCTGGCAAGCAGTCGAACGCGGCCACGAGGTCGTCCAGATCGAGCGAGAGGCGGAGGCCAGAGGCGCGTCACTGCGCAATTTCGGCCAGATCTGGGTCAGCGGACGGGCCGGGGGCGAGGAGCTCGAGACCGCCCTGCGCTCCCGTGAGCTCTGGGAGCGGATCGGCGCGGAGGTGCCCGGCCTGGGCTTCCGCGCGATCGGCTCCCTCACCCCGGTCCGCAACGCCCGCGAGTACGCGGTCGCCGAGGCGGCCGCCGCCCGCCCCGACGCCGCAGCCCGGGGCTACGAACTGGTCACCGCCGAAGAGGCGCGGCAGATCAACCCCGCCCTGCGCGGCGCCTTCGAGGCCGCCCTGTGGTGCGAGCGGGACGCGGCCGTCGAACCGCGCACGGCCCAGCTCCACCTGCGCGAGGCCCTCGAGTCGAGCGGCCGCTACACCTTCCTGCCCGGACGGGAGGTGCGCGAGGTCGTCGGCAACGGCGCCGTCCGCGACGACCACGGCGACGTCCACCGGGGCGACGCCGTCGTCCTCGCCACCGGCGCCTGGCTGTCGGGACTCGTCCGCGAGCTGGTCCCCGACCTGCCCGTGCGCCGCGTCCGGCTCCAGATGATGCAGACCGCCCCGCTCGGCGAGAAGCTCACCACCTCCATCGCGGACGCGGACAGCTTCCGCTACTACCCCGCGTACGAGAGCGACGCGCTCGACGCCCTCAACGGCGAGCAGGCGCAGGCGCCGATCGCCGCCGCGCACAAGATGCAGCTGCTGATGGTCCAGCGCCAGGACGGCGGACTGACCATCGGCGACACCCACGAGTACGAGCACCCCTTCGCGTTCGACACCCTCGAAGACCCGTACGCGTACCTCACCGAGGTCGTCGAGGGCTTCCTGGGCCGCCCGCTGCCGGAGATCCGGCGCCGCTGGGCGGGCGTGTACGCGCAGTGCACCGACACCACCCGCGTCGTCCACCGCCAGCAGGTGGCCGACGGCGTATGGCTGGTGACCGGACCCGGCGGCCGCGGGATGACCTGCTCGCCCGCCATAGCCGAGACCACCGCGAACGAACTGGGCTGGTAGAGGACATGAGCAACATGAGCAGTGCAAGCAGCACGAACAACGCGTCCCACCGCCTCGTCGTCCTCGACATGGCCGGCACCACCGTCGCCGACGGCGGCCTCGTCGAGCGCGCCTTCGAGCGCGCCGCCGAACGCATCGACGTCGAGCCCGGCAACGCCGACCACGCGGCCAAGCTCCAGTACGTCCGCGACACCATGGGCGAGTCGAAGATCTCCGTCTTCCGCCACCTCTTCGGCACGGAGGAGATGGCCCAGCGCGCCAACGCCGCCTTCGAGGAGGCGTACGGCGAGCTCGTCGACGGCGGGCTCATCGCCCCGGTCCCCGGCGCCCGCCAGGCCATCGAGAAGCTCCGCGCCGACGGCCGCACCGTCGTCCTGACCACCGGCTTCGCCCGCGTCACCCAGGACGCCATCCTCGACGCCCTCGGCTGGCAGGGCCTGGCCGACCTCACCCTCTGTCCCGCCGACGCGGGCGGCCGCGGCCGGCCCTACCCCGACATGGTGCTCGCCGCGTTCCTGCGCACCGGCGCCGCCGACGACGTACGGGAGGTGGTGGTCGCCGGCGACACCGCGTACGACATGCTCAGCGGCCGCCGCTCCGGCGCCGGGATCGTGGCCGGCGTCCTCACCGGCGCCCACGACCTCGCCGCGCTCACCGAGCACGGCGCGACCCACGTCCTCGAATCGATCGCCGAACTGCCCTCGATCCTGCTGGAGTCGGCGTGAGCGGCATCCGCTTCGAGGGGGTCAGCGTCGCGTACGGCGGCAACACCGTGCTGGACCGGCTCGACCTGACCGTCGAGCCGGGCGAGGTCATGGCGCTGCTCGGCCCCTCCGGCTCGGGCAAGACCACGGCGCTGCGCGCGGTCGCCGGTTTCGTACGGCCCGCCGCGGGCCGGGTGCTGATCGGCGGCCGGGACGTCACCGCGCTCCCGCCGCACAAGCGGGGCATCGGCATGGTCGTCCAGCAGTACGCGCTCTTCCCGCACATGCGGGTGGAGGACAACGTGGCGTTCGGCCTCAGGGCACAGAAGGCCCCCAAGGCCGAGATCCCGGGGCGCGTCGCCGAGGCGCTGGAGATGACCGGGATGGCGGCGTACGCCAAGCGCTACCCGCGCGAGCTGTCCGGCGGACAGCAGCAGCGCGTGGCGATCGCCCGCGCGCTGGCGATCCGGCCCGGGGTGCTCCTGCTCGACGAGCCGCTGTCCGCGCTCGACGCGCAGCTGCGCTCCGGGATGCTCGCCGAACTGGCCCGGCTGCACCGCGAACTGCCCGACGTATCGATTCTGTACGTCACGCACGACCAGGTGGAGGCGCTGACCCTCGCCGACCGGATCGCGGTCATGGACAAGGCGCGGCTGCAGGACTGCGGCACTCCGCAGGAGCTGTACCGGGCGCCGCGCACCGAGTTCACCGCGTCGTTCGTCGGCAACGCCAACCTGCTGCCGGTCACCGTCGCCGACTCGGGGGCGCTCTTCGCCGGGCGGGCCCTGCAGCTGGACCGGGGGCAGGCCGCGCCGGGCGCGAGCGCGACCCTGTGCGTACGGCCGCACCTGCTCGGCCTCGGGGCCGGGCCCAACGCGCTGACCGGCACGATCGCCGAGGTGCAGTGGCGGGGCTCGACGCACCGGCTGTACGTCGACGTCGACGGCCACCGCGTCAAGGCGGACCTGCCGGAGCTGCGCGAGACGCCCGCGCTGGGCGACACGGTGACGCTGCACTTCGAACCGCGGGACGCGGTGCTGCTGGCCGCAGGGGTGTCGGATGCCTGAGGCTTCGCGTCCCGCGACGCGGCGTACGACGGCCGTCCCGGCCGCCCGGCTGACCCCCGCCGAGCCCGGTCCGGCGGCGCGCTTGACGTCCGAGGCCCCGGGACCCCCGGCCGAAGCCCCCGCCGCGGCGGCAGGTCTCGGGCCCGGAACGGGCGCGGGGCCCGGCGCCGCCACCGTCCGCTCCCGCACCGCCCCGCCGGGGACCGGCATCCTGGTCCGCCTGCCGCGGGGAATATGGGCGATACCGCCCGTCGCCGTGCTCGCGCTGGTCTTCCTCTACCCCCTCGCGCTGGTCGTCCAGCAGTCTCTCACCCCCGAGAACGGCGGCGGAGCCTTCGACGCGTACGCCTCCGTCTTCCGCTCCCACGCCTTCCGCGAGGCGCTCGGGACCACGGTCTGGCTGGCCGCCGGCGCCACCGTCGGCTGCCTCGTCCTCGGCTTCGCGCTCGCGCTGATCATCGCCTTCGTCCCCTTCCCCGGGGCGCGCGGCGTCGCGAAGTTCATCGACGTCTTCCTCTCCTTCCCCTCCTTCCTCATCACCCTCGCCCTCCTCTTCATCTACGGCACCGTCGGCATGGCCAACGGGCTCTGGACCGACGTGACCGGCGCCGCCGACGGGCCGTTCCACTTCCTCACCACCCCGTGGGGCGTGCTGCTCGCGGAGATCACGTACTTCACGCCCTTCGTGATGCGCCCGCTGCTCGCCGCCTTCTCCCAACTCGACACCGCCCAGCTCGAAGCGGCCTCCTCGCTCGGGGCGAAGCCCGCCCGGATCATCCGGCGCGTGATCCTCCCCGAGGCCCTCCCGGCGCTCGCCGCCGGCGGCAGTCTCGTCCTGGTCATGTGCCTCAACGAGTTCGGGATCGTCCTGTTCACCGGAGCCAAGGACGTCACCACGCTCCCGATGCTCATCTACGGCAAGGCGATACTCGAATCCGACTACTCGGCCGCCTGCGTGGTCGCCGTCGTCAACATCGCGATCTCCGTCGGCCTGTTCGGCCTCTACCGGGTGGTGAGCAAGCGTGCTGGTGCATAGCAAGGCCGGCCGCTGGGCCGCCTGGGGCCTGTTCGGGCTCTTCTTCCTCCCCCTCTTCGCGCTGCCGCTGCTCGTCGTGGTGGCCGCGTCCTTCTCCACCCACTGGTCCGGCGCCTTCCCCTCCGGCCCGACCACCGGGAACTACGCCTCCGCCGTGCAGGGCGAATCCCTCCAGGCGCTGACCACCTCGCTGGTGACCGCCCTCGTCGCCAGCCTGCTCGCGCTCATCGTCGGCACCTGGGCCGCGCTGGCCGCCGCCGGGCTGAAGCGGCGCGGAAAGCGGTCCCTGGACGCCCTGTTCATGCTGCCGGTCGCCGTGCCGTCCGTGGTCGTCGGCCTCGCCGTCCTGGTCGCCTTCAGCAAGCCCCCGCTGCTGCTCAACGGCACCAGCTCAATCGTGATCCTGGCGCACACGATTCTTGTCACGGCGTTTGCCCATCAGTCGGTTTCGGCCGCCATCGTTCGTCTCGACCCCGCGTACGAACAGGCGGCGGCCTCTCTGGGCGCCCGTCCCGCGTACGTGCTGTGGCGGGTCAAGCTCCCCCTCCTGCTGCCGTCCCTGACGGCGGCCGCCGGACTCTGCTTCGCCCTGTCCATGGGCGAGCTGAGCGCCACGATGATGCTCTACCCGCCGGACTGGATGCCCCTCCCGGTCCGGATCTTCACCGCCACCGACCGCGGTTCGCTCTTCGGTGGTTCCGCCGTCGCCGTGGTCCTGATGGCCGCCACCCTGCTGGTCCTCCTGGCCGTCTCCCGCATCCGCACCAGAGCCACGTACCGCTGACTCCCTTTTCCCCGTAAGGAAGTTCCATGTCCAGCAACCTCAGAACCGCCAACAGCCATCGTCGCCTCCTGCGCATCACCGCCTCCGTCACCGGCAGCCTCGCCCTCGCCGCCGGCCTCACCGCCTGCGGCGGCTCGTCCTCCGACGGCTCCAAGGGCGGCGGCGAGAAGATCGTCACCGTCTACAGCGCCGACGGCCTCAAGAGCGACAAGGGCGACGGCTGGTACGACAAGGTCTTCGCCGACTTCACGAAGAAGACCGGCATCGAGGTCAAGTACGTCGAGGGCGGCTCGGGCGAGATGGTGCAGCGCGCCGTCCGGGAGAAGACCAACACCCAGGCCGACGTACTGGTCACCCTGCCGCCGTTCATCCAGCAGGCGAACGGCAAGGGCCTGCTCCAGGCCTACAAGCCGCAGGGCTCCGACAAGGTCAACGGGGCCAACAAGGCCGCCGACGGCAAGTGGACCTCGGTCGTCAACAACTACTTCGGCTTCGTCTACAACAAGAAGGAGCTCACGGAGGCGCCCAAGACCTGGGAGGAGCTGCTGGACGGCACGTACAAGGGCAAGCTCCAGTACTCCACCCCGGGCGTCGCGGGCGACGGCACCGCCGTCCTCATCAAGGCGATGCACGACTTCGGCGGCAAGGAGCCGGCGCTGGAGTACCTGAAGAAGCTCCAGGCCAACAACGTCGGCCCGTCCTCCTCCACCAGCAAGCTCGCGCCGAAGACCGACAAGGGCGAGCTGCTCGTCGCCAACGGCGACGTCCAGATGAACTTCGCGCAGTCCAAGTCCATGCCGAACCTGGGCATCTGGTTCCCCGCCAAGGACGGCGGCAAGCCGACCACCTTCGCCCTCCCGTACGCGGCCGGCCTGGTGGACAAGGCCCCGCACACCGAGAACGGCAAGAAGCTCCTCGACTACCTGCTCAGCGAGGACGCCCAGAAGCTGGTCAGCGAGGTCGGCGGCGGCTTCCCCGCGCGCACCGACGTCAAGCCGACCGACGCCAACGCCGTCGAACTCACCAAGCTGATGACGGGTGTCGAGGTCTTCGAGCCGGACTGGGCCGACATCGACAAGAACCTCGCGGGCTACGTGGACGCGTGGAAGTCGGCAACCGGAAGCTGACTGGTTGCCTCCTGGTCACCCACGACCAGGAAAGTGACGCTTGCATAACGGGTCTGGACCGAAGGCCGCACCTTCGGTCCGGACCCGGCGCACGTCCACGCGCACTTCGCGGCGTACGCCCTCAGGTACGCCCCCATGCAAGTCCACCTGCGCCTTCCCCACGATTACTCCCGGAGGAGTACGTGCCCACTGTCCTGTCAGGACGCGCCCTCGCCGTGACCGCCACCGCCACGGCCCTGCTCGCCACCGCCCTCGGAACGCACACGGCCACCGCCGAAGCGGCCGCCACGACCGACAAGGTCCTCGTCATCGGCATCGACGGCACGGTCCTGGACCGGGTCAAGGCCGCCAACGCCCCCAACCTGAACGGCCTGATGGCCCAGGGCCTGACCGCCAAGAGCACCCTGTACGCGAACCCGATGGCCGCCACCTCCTCGGGCCCCGGCTGGTCCACCATCGCCACCGGCGTCTGGCCCGACAAGCACGGCGTGAAGGACAACTCCTTCACCGGCAAGAACTACACGGCCTACCCGGACTTCCTGACCCGCATCGAGAACGCCAAGCCGGCGCTCAACACGTACGCGGCCGCCGACTGGGAGCCCATCACCTCCACCGACGCGGGCGGCCCGATCTTCTCCGCCAAGGTCGACAAGCGACTCAGCCTCAAGGGCGACCGCGACGGCTACGGCACCGAGGACCCGAAGATCGCCGCCGCGGCCTCCGCCGAGCTGCAGGGCCAGAACCCGGACGCCGCCTTCGTGTACTTCGGCCAGGTCGACGGCGCCGGGCACTCGTACGGCGCCGCCAGCCAGCAGTACCTCGACGCGATCGGCCGCGTCGACGTGATGGTCGGCCAGCTGCTCACCGCCGTCCAGAACCGCCCCACGTACGCCCAGGAGAACTGGAAGATCCTGGTCACCACCGACCACGGGCACACCGACGCGGGCGGCCACGGCGGCTCCACCATCCAGGAGCGCGGCACCTTCGTCATCGCCAAGGGCGCGGGTATCCCGGCCGGTTCGGTCCGGGGCGACGTCAAGCTCGTCGACGTGGCCGCCACCGCGATGGCGCAGGTCGGCGTCGACCCCGGCTCCGCGATCGACGGCATCCCGCTGAACGCCCCCGACGACAACGACCCGTTCGACACCCTGCGGCCGAACCTCCAGGGCCGCGTGGACGAGACGGGCATCCCCGCGGGCGTGAAGGGCTTCACACACACCCCGCCGGCCGGCTGGGCCGTCGACAACTCCAAGATGGGCACCGGCGGCGTCACCGAGTGGGCCGGCTGGGCCTTCGCGACCGACGAGTTCTGGAGCCAGGCCCAGCGCGACCAGTGGCGCGAGCTGAACGTCCGCTCCCGTGACGTGTTCGCCGTCGCCGACTCCGACGAGTGGGACGACAAGTCCCACACCGGCTCCTACGACTCCACCCTGATCACCCCCAAGTGGGCCGTGACCGGCGGCACCACGAAGAACCTCACTTTCCAGACGCACTACCACCACGAGGCCGGCCAGACCGCCCAGGTCCTGGTCTCCTACAACGGCGGTACGCCGACGGTCGTGAAGAGCTACACCGCCGACGCGGTCGCCAAGGCGGAGTCCCTGGCCCTCCAGGTCCCGGCCGGTGCCACCGACGTCCAGATCCGCTTCCGCTACGCCGGCACCAACAACTGGTACTGGACCGTCGACAACGTCAAGCTCGGCTGATCCAGGCCCCCGCGGTCCGGGCTGTGGACGCCCGAAGCGTCCACGGCCCGGCCCCGATAGGGTGGTCAAGACCAGGGGTCACAGGCCGAAGGTGACAGGTCAGAGGTCACGGCCACCGAGAGCGGAGAACAGTCCAGTGGCAGAGCGCAAGCCGATCGAATCCTGGCTCACCGACATGGACGGGGTCCTCATCCACGAGGGCACCCCGATCCCGGGCGCCGACGCCTTCATCAAGCGGCTGCGCGACTCCGGCAAGCCCTTCCTGGTCCTGACCAACAACTCCATCTACACCCCGCGCGACCTCCAGGCCCGGCTGTCCCGCATGGGCCTCGACGTCCCCGTCGAGAACATCTGGACTTCGGCCCTGGCCACCGCCAAGTTCCTCGACGACCAGCGCCCGGGCGGCACCGCGTACGTCATCGGCGAAGCCGGCCTCACCACCGCCCTGCACGACATCGGCTACATCCTGACCGACCACGAGCCCGACTACGTCGTCCTGGGCGAGACCCGGACGTACAGCTTCGAGGCGATGACGAAGGCGGTCCGCCTGATCAACGCGGGCGCCCGCTTCATCTGCACCAACCCCGACGAGACCGGCCCCTCCACCGAGGGACCGCTGCCCGCCACCGGCGCCGTCGCCGCACTGATCACCAAGGCGACCGGCAAGCAGCCGTACTTCGCCGGCAAGCCCAACCCGCTGATGATGCGGACCGGCCTGAACGCCATCGGCGCACACTCCGAGAGCAGCGCGATGATCGGCGACCGGATGGACACCGACGTCCTGGCCGGGCTCGAGGCCGGCATGCAGACCTTCCTCGTCCTGACCGGACTGACCTCCGCCGCGGACACCGAGAAGTTCCCCTACCGCCCGACCAAGACCGTCGCCTCCATCGCCGACCTGGTCGATCTCGTCTGATCCGAACGGGTCAAGCCCCCGGCGCTCCGGATGCGGAGCGCCGCGCCGCGCGTGAACCTCCTTGTTGAGGAGGTTCACCATGCGCAGTGCTCTGATCGCTCTCCGTGCCACCGGGGTGGCCGTCGCCCTGACGGCGCTCACCGCCGTGTCCGCGCCCACCGCCCTTGCGGCGGGTGAGGAGAACCGCGGCAACGTCTCGGTCGATCCGCACCAGGCCGAGCCGGGGGCGCAGGTCAAGCTGCGCGTCCGCGGGTGTGAGGACAAATGGGCGTCCGCCAAGTCGGCCGTCTTCGTGTCGGAGGTCCACCTGTCCTCCGGCCGCGACGGCGACAAGACGCTGACGGGCGACGCGATGGTCAGCTCCCAGGCCCAGCCCGGATGGCACGACATCCGGGTGAAGTGCGACGGAGGCGAGGATCGCGTCCGCGGCTCCATCGAGGTCGTCCGCCGCCGCGACGACCGCGAGAAGGAGCGCGAGAAGGAGCGCGACCGGCCGAACCCCCACCAGTCTCCCGTCCGGCCGGTCCACGCGGGCGGCGGCGGCATGTCCGCGGAGCTCGCCGCGCAGGCGCAGGACCAGGCAGCGGCGGCCAAGAAGAACCACGGGGGCGACGGCCCCGGCCTCCCGCACACCGTGATCGGCGCCGTGCTCGCCGCCGCGGCCACCCTGGCCGTCGCGTTCCGGGCGCTGACGCTGCGCCGGCGCCGCAGCGGCGAGTGAGGGCCCGCCGGTGACGGGCTCGGGGGAGCCCAGATCCTCCGGCAGCGGGCGGCTGCTGACCTTCGCCGCATGGTCCGTACTGGTGCTCGGCCTGTGGCTGTGGGGCCGCGAGATCACCGGCGTCCCGCCGAGCCCGTCCGCCGGACCGGCCGCAGGCTCGTCGATCCCGGTCCCGGGGCTGCCCGTCGCGCACACACCGCTGGTGGCGTCCGTACCCGCACGGGTCGACGTGCCGTCGATGGGCATCCAGGCTCCCGTGATCTCCCGCGGCCTCGACGCCCAGGGCGCCGTCGAGCCGCCGCCGTTCGACCGCCCCGGCACGGTCGGCTGGTGGGGCGGCGGCGCGAAGCCGGGCGAGGCCGGGACCGCGCTGCTGGTCGGGCACGTGGACACGGCGTCCAAGCCGGCGGTGTTCTACGGCCTGAGCTCGGCGCGCCCGGGCGGCACGGTGCGCGTGGTGCGGATGGACGGGTCGGTCGCCGAGTTCACCATCGAGGACGTACAGGTCTACGAGCGGGCCCGCTTCGACGCGCACCGGGCCTACGGCCCGCGGGTCCCGGGCCGGGCCGAGCTGCGCCTGGTGACCTGCGGGGGAACGTACGACAAGGCGGCGAAGGAGTACACGGCCAACGTCGTCGTCTCGGCCTACCTGACGGGCACGACCCCGCCCGCGAGGCCGGGTACGGGTACGGGCGCGGGCACGGGTACCGGCGCGGGCGGTGGCGCCGCAGGAGCGGGAGTCCGGTCCGGGCGCGGCGGCGTGAGGTGACACGCGCACGGTCGCGCGCACCGGCCCCGGCACCGCCGGCCGTCCGGTCCTCGACCGCGCGGCGCGCCCGGACCGCGGGAGGAGTCCGGGGACCGGCGCGGGAGGCCCGCCCGACACTCCAGGGCCGACCGACACGACGAAAAATCCCCTCGCGGCTTTCGCTGCGAGGGGATTTTCCTTGTCTGTGCGCCGCCAGGGACTCGAACCCCGGACCCGCTGATTAAGAGTCAGCTGCTCTAACCAACTGAGCTAGCGGCGCTTGCTGACAGGGAAAACTCTACCCCACCTCGAGTGGTGCTCGTGACCAGCCGCGCCCGCCTTGTCCGATTAACCCATGTTTGAGGGGTTTATCGTGCACGATATGTCTGGGCCGAGGCGAATCTGATGCCCCGACAGATGCGTGGCCCGCCGGACCAGCGACGAGCAGGGGAGTGGACGGAACCGCATGACGATCCAGCCGCCGATGCATGTGCAGATGCCTGCACCCATGCCTGCACCGATGCCGATGCCCGTTTTCGAGGAGTACGAGCCCACAGGCGACTGCGCCTGCCTCGGCTGTACGCAGCGCCGTCGCGCCCTCGCCCGCGCGCGGGCCATACCGCTCCGTGACGGCGGCCACCCGGCCGCCCGCGGGACCCGCCGGGCGCTGGTGCTGGCCACCGCGGCGGGTGTGGTCCTGAGCGGTGGCGGCTCGGCCGCACTGGCGGCGGCCACCCCGGTCCCCGGCCCGGAGCCGGTCTCCCTCGACACCCCGGGCTCCCTCGACCCGCCCGGCTCCCCGCAGGGCGGCCGGTCCCCGCTGCACGGGCGCCCGGCGCCGGCGAAGCCGGCCGGTACGCCCGGGGCGCCGTCGGCGGTCAGGCGCATCGACCGGACGTCGATCATCACCCGGGCGAAGCTGTGGCTGGACGCGCAGGTCCCGTACAGCATGTCCACGTACTGGTCCGACGGTTACCGGCAGGACTGCTCGGGCTTCGTCTCGATGGCCTGGAACCTTGGTACGAACGAGTGGACCGGCAGCCTCGACAAATTCGCCACCAAGATCACCAAGGAGGAGCTGCTGCCGGGCGACATGCTGCTCTTCCACAACCCGTCGGACCCCACCAACGGCTCGCACGTGGTGCTCTTCGGCGGGTGGGTCGACGAGACGCGCACGCACTACGTCGCGTACGAGCAGACCCGCCCGACCACGCGGAAGGGGGCCACCCCGTACGGCTACTGGAACAACGCGACGAAGTACCTGCCGTACCGGTTCAACGGGGTGACGGGCGGCATCACGGAGCCGGACCCGGCGACCGACCCGAAGCCGGCGGTCCCGACGGTCTTCCCCGGCGCCACACAGTTCGGCCCGGGCGCGAACAACGAGTACGTCGCCCAGCTGGGCCGGATGCTGATCGAGCGGGGCGGCCGCCGCTTCTACCCCAAGGGCGCGAGCACGGCGTGGAGCGACGCCGACCGGGTGGCCACCCAGGCCTTCCAGAGCGCCCAGGGCTGGACGGGCACGGACGCCGACGGGATCCCGGGCGCGCACACCTGGCAACTGCTCGTCGAACACCAGGGCAACGACATCCGGCCGACGGTGGACGCCGCACCGGGCCCCGCCGGGGTGCCGGCCTATCCGGGCCTGTCGGCGTTCCGCCCCGGGTCCTCCCACCCGTTCGTCGCCGTCCTCGGCCGCCAACTGGTGAAGAAGGGCTTCGGCAAGAACTACACGTCCGGCCCCGGGTCCAGCTGGAGCGAGGCCGACCGCCGCAGCGTCGAGGCCTTCCAGCGCGCCCAGGGCTGGCGCGGCGCCGCGGCCGACGGCTACCCGGGCCCGGAAACCTGGCGCCGGCTGTTCGCATGACGGAGGCAACGATGTACCCCACGCACACCACCTCGACGACGGGCACCTTCCGGGTGCCGTCCGCGGCAGCCGCAACCCCGACCGCCCCGGCCCTGCGAGTCACGGGCGACCTGTACCCGGCCCCGCCCTATCCCCCGGCCCCGCCCCACCCCCCGGCCCCGCCCGCGGTGCAGGCCGCTCGGGTGGCCGACGCGGCGGCGAACCCGCCCCCCTATCCGGCTGCGGCGGGGGCTCCCGCCGAGCCCCCGCCGCCCGCGGACGCGCTCCCGTACGCGGCCCAAGCCGGTCCGGGGGCCGGGCTTCCGGGCGCGGCCGGGATGGTGCCGGGGTCCGAGCCTTCCGTCCAGCCTCCGCGGCCCGCCGACCCGCTCCCGTACGCGGCGCAGGCCGGTCCGGGGGCCGGGCTTGCGGGCGTGGCCGCCGTGGTCGCGGATTCCGCCGGGCCGGACCGGTCCGGCGGCCGGGCCTGGGTCGCCGGTACTCCGGCCAGGCTGCTGGCCGCGCCCCGTGAGGTCGCCCTGCCGCACGGGCGTCCGGCGGCGGATGCCGCCTGGAGCGAGGTCCCGGCGGCCCGGAACCGGGCCGAGGCCGAGCCGGTGCCCGCACTGGCCGGGGCCGTCGACCGCGCCGAGTCCGGCGGGGGCTCGTACGGCCACGAACCCGATCCGCTGGTCTGCGTACCGGCCCCGGCGGGGCCCGGCCCGGACGAAGCCGCGCACGGGGGCGTGGCCACCCTGCGCCTGCGGGGCTTCGACGGCGGGGGTGAGCCCTTGCCCCCGCACGGGCAGGTCTGGCCGCCCGCCGGTCCCGAGGCGGACGCCGAGCCCCGGTCGGCGACGGACAGCCCCGCGCAGCGGTACGGCGAGGAGTGGCCGCCCGCCGGCCCCCAGGCCGATCCCGAGCCGGCTCACGCGTACGGCCAGGCCGGTCCCCAGGCCGATCCCGAGCCTGCTCGCGCCTACGGCGCGGAGCCGGAGCTCGGTGCCGAGGCCAGCCGCGCCGGGGTGCCCGGACCCGCGGTCGCGGACATCGTCGCGCAGGCCGTGGCCCGCGGGATGGGGGCGGAGCGCGAGGAGCCCGACGGGCAGCGCCTCCCCCGCATCGGGCCCGGCCGCGGGGCCGCGGTCACCGAGGTGCCGGTGCACCTGCCGTTCCCCGCGGAGTCCGGGCGGGCCCCGGCCCAGGCCCGGCCCCCGGCCGCCTCCCCGGGGCCCCGTGCCCCCCGCCCCGCCCCCGGCCGCCGGGTCCCGCTCGGCGACGACCGGCTCCGGGAACACCGCGGCCCCGTGCTGCCCGGCTGGGTCGGCGTCGGCGTCGGCGGGCTCGCCCTCGCCGGCTGCCTGGCGGTGCTCTGGCGGGCCGGGGCGGTCCCGGCCACCTTCGTGGCCGCGTTCGGCGCGGCCCCCCGCGCCTACCAGGGGCTCCGCGCCACCCACTGGCCGCCGCTCGCCTTCCTCGGCATCGTCGCGCTGCTCGCACTCGGCGGACTGGGTCGGGCGAAGGCCGGCCACGCCTGGGTGCTCACCCTCTTCGGCCGCTACCGCGGCACGGTCCGGCGTACCGGCCTCACCTGGGTCAGCCCCCTCCTGCTGCGCCGCCGCGTCGACGTACGGCTGCGGCACTGGCGCAGCGAGCCCATGCCGGCCGTGGACTCCGGCGGCCTGGCCCTGCGGGTCGTCGTCCAGGTCGTCTGGCAGGTCAAGGACACCGCCCGGGCCACGCTCGCCGTCGAGGACCACACGGACTACCTCGCCGAGCAGGTCGAATCGGCGATGGCCCGCGTCCTGTCGCAGCTGCCCGCCGACGCCTTCCACGAGGACGCCCCGACGCTGCGCGACGCCGAGGCCGTCGGCGACGCGCTGACCCGGATGCTGGCGACCGAGACCGAGGCGGTCGGGATCGAGGTGTACTCGGCCCAGCCGACCCGGATCGAGTACGCCCCCGAGGTCGCCGAGGCCATGCGGCGGCGCCGGGTGGCGGCCATCGACGCCAAGCACCGGGACACGGTGCTGACCTCGGTCGTGGACGCCGTCGACGACACCGTCCACCGGCTGACCTCGCGCGGGCTGGTCGAGCTCGACGACTACGAGCGCAAGGCGCTCGTGAAGGACCTCACCGTCGCCTTCTACACGGGACGTCCGGAGTAGGGCGGAGCAACGGGGCAAGAGACGCAGCGCATACGGAACGGGTGGCCGGAATCGACCGGACCACCCGTTCCCCCATTGGTCTGGACATGGCCAACTCCCGTCAATAGTCTGGTACTTGGTCTAGACCTGAATCCCCACGCTCGATCCCCACGCGTGCGCACGCTCTCGCCGAACTCCCCCCACGTTCAAGGAGCATCATGCGTCCCATCCGCATGCCCGTTCACCTGCCCAGACGAGCCGGCGCCGCCACGCTCGGCCTCGGTGTCGTCGCCTCCCTGGCGCTCCTCACCGCCCCCACCGCGAGCAGCCACGGCTACACGGACACCCCCATCAGCCGCCAGAAGCTCTGCGCCAACAAGACGGTCTCCGACTGCGGCCCGATCCAGTGGGAGCCGCAGAGCGTCGAGGGCTACAAGGGCTTCCCGGCCGCCGGTCCGGCCGACGGCCAGATATGTTCCGGCGGGCACAGCGAGTTCGCGCAGCTCGACGACCCGCGCGGCGGGGCCTGGCCCACCACCAAGGTGACCGGCGGGCAGAGCTACGGCTTCCGGTGGCAGTTCACCGCCAACCACTCCACCACCGACTTCAAGTACTACGTCACCAAGAACGGCTGGGACCCCACCAAGCCCCTCACCCGCGCCGCCCTCGAGTCCCAGCCCTTCCTCACCGTCGCCTACAACGGCGCCCGCCCCGCCATGACCACCGTCCACCAGGGCGCCATGCCGAGCGGCAAGACCGGCCGGCACATGATCCTGGCCGTCTGGACGGTCAACGACACCGCCATGGCCTTCTACGCCTGCTCCGACGTCCAGTTCTGACCTTCAATTCTGGCGGCACGTCAGCTAATCTCCGGCGGCATGCGGACGACACCCGAAACCGTCGCGGAGCTCATCGCACGCCAATGGGGCGACCACCGCCCCGGGCTGCAGTACGGCGGCAGCACGCACACCGCCGTCCTCAGCCGCCACCGGACCGCCCAGGAGGCCGCCGCGCGCGCCGCGCTGCTCGTCGACCTGCTGCCGGCGGACGCCGAACCGCACATCGGGGTGCTGCTCGACAACACCCCCGAGTTCCCGTTCTGGCTCGGCGCGGCGGCCCTCGCCGGGGCCGCCGTCGCCGGGATCAACCCCACCCGGCGCGGCCCGGAGCTCGCGCGCGACGTCCTGCACACCGACTGCCGGATCCTGGTCACCGAGCGCGCCCACCTGCCGCTGCTGCGCGGGCTCGACCTGCCGGGCGTACGGATCCTGGTGACCGACACCGAGGAGTACGCGGACCTGCTCGCCCCGTACGCGGCCGCGAAGCCGGGCGAGGCGGTGATCGGTACCCCCGGTCCCGGCTCCCGCTTCCTGCTCTACTTCACCTCGGGCTCCACCGGCGCCCCCAAGGCCGCCCTGTGCAGCCAGGGCCGGATCGCCGCCGCCGGCGACTCCCTGGCCCGGCAGTTCTCGGTCACCCCGGACGACGTCCACTACATCTGCATGCCGCTCTTCCACGGCAACGCGGTGATCGCCGACTGGCTGCCCGCCCTCGCCGGGGGCGCGTCCGTCGCGCTGCGCCCCCGGTTCTCCGCCTCCGCGTTCCTGGACGACGTCCGTGCGTACGGGGCGACGTACTTCACCTACGTCGGCCGGGCCGTCCAGTACCTGCTGGCCACCGAGCCCCGCCCCGACGACCGCTCGCACAGCCTGCGCCTCGGCTTCGGCACCGAGGCCGGTGCGGTGGACGCGGCCCGCTTCGCCGAGCGGTTCGGGGTCCGGCTGATCGAGGGGTACGGGGCCACCGAGGGCGGAGCCTCGGTCCAGAGGACGCCGGACACTCCGCCGGGCGCCCTGGGGCGGGCGGGGGCCGGGGACGACCTGGCCGTGATCGATCCGGAGACCGGCGCGCAGTGCCCGCCGGCCGTCCTGGACGCGCAGGGCCGCCTGCTCAACGGCACGGCGGCGATCGGCGAGCTGGTCAACCGCGGCCGGAGCCTGTTCGAGGGCTACTGGCGCAACCCCGGGGCGGAGGCCGCGCGGACCCGGGAGGGCTGGTACTGGACGGGCGACCTCTTCTTCCGCGACGCGGACGGGTTCCTCTACTTCGCGGGCCGCACCGACGACCGGCTGCGGGTCGACAGCGAGAACCTCGCCGCGGCCGTGATCGAGAACATCCTGGCGCGCTGGTCCCCGGCGGCCGCGGTCGCCGTGTACGCGGTGCCGGACGAGGCGGCCGGAGACCAGGTGATGGCGGCGGTCGCCCTCGAGGAGGGGGAGCGGTTCTTGCCGGAGGCCTTCTCCGCGTTCCTGGCCGCCCAGCCGGACCTGGGCACGAAGATGTCCCCTCGCTACGTCCGGATCGTGGAGTCCATGCCGACCACGGCGACGAACAAGGTCCACCGGGTCGCCCTGCGCCGGTCCGGTTTCCGCTGCCCGGACCCGGTCTGGTGGTCCCCGCCGGGCACCACCGGCTACCGCCTCCTGGGTCCGGGGGACCTCTCCGGCCTGCTGGCGGCGTACGCGGCACACGGCCGCAGCGAGCTCCTGGACCGCTGATCCGCGGGCGACGGGTATTGGTTTTGAGCACCCCTGAGGAGCAGGTAGTATTTTCTTTGTCAGGCGCCGCTAGCTCAGTTGGTTAGAGCAGCTGACTCTTAATCAGCGGGTCCGGGGTTCGAGTCCCTGGCGGCGCACCTGTACTTCGGGCGGTTCCCGGTTCACCGGGAACCGCCCGAAGTGTTTCCGGGGCCCCTCTCCCGCCGCGCCGCGCCGCCCGCAACGCCTGTCCGTGACCGGTGTCACAGGGTGAGCGACAGGAGCAACGGCGCGGCCTTCCGGTTCAGTGCGTCCGCGGCGGCCCGCAGCCGGTGTGCGTGCTCGACGGGCATCGACAGGGCCAGGCAGCCCACCGAGGCGCCCGCAGTGATCGGCACCGCCGCGCAGACCGTGCCGACTGCGTACTCCTGCAGGTCCAGCATCGGAACCGTGGCCGGCTGGGCGTCGAGCTTCGAGAACAGGATCCGCTCGTTCACGATCGTCTTCGACGTGAGCCGGGCGATCTTGTGCCGCGAGAGGTGGTCGCGCCGCCCGTTCTGGTCGAGCTGGGTCAGCAGGCACTTGCCGACCGCGCTGGCGTGCGCCGCGGAGCGGAAGTCGACCCACTCGTGCACCTTGGGAGTGCGCGGGCTGTCCGCGAACTGCGTGATCTTCACTTCGCCGTCCACGTACCGGCTGATGTAGACCGCCGCGCCCACCGAGTCCCGCAGCCGGTCCAGGGTGTCCTGCAGCTTGTTCTGGAGGGCCTGCTGCCTGTCTATGCCGGAGCCGAGCAGGACCAGTGAGTCCCCTATGGCATAGGCGCCGTCCGCCACCTGGAGGACGTACCCCTCACGGCGCAGCATGAGGAGCATGGGAGCGAGATGGACCGCGGGCAGGCCGGTCTCCCGCGCGATCTGTACATCGGTCACACCGCCGGTATGGCGGGCGATCGTTTCAAGTACGCGCAGGGCGTACTGCACCGAGTGGAACGGCGCGGTCGGCTCGGGCTTCAGCGCCACGGTTTTCCCCCTAGCAGGTTGTTACCGCTTGCCCTACCACGATAGCCATCAAGAGGCCCACGTGGAGCGCCTGTTGATGAGATTGATGGCTCAATCATGTCTCCCCGCCTGTGTCTAATCCGGAGGCATATGCCAAGGTCACGCCTGCTGTCCCGGGATGCCGGGAATGACCGCAGGCCGCCGATGGTTCGAGTTCTTCGTACGGACGGCGAACCGAGACGGGAGCGACTATGAGTGACACCGGGGACGCGGGTCGGGGTGCGGACCGGGACGGCCGCGGAGATCCGATCCGGGGTGCGATACGCGGCCGCGCGCCGGTGCCGCTCTCGGTGCTCGACCTCGTCACCGTCGGCAGCGGCAGCACCGCCCACGACTCCCTGCGCACCAGCGTCGAGATCGCCCGGCTCGCCGAGTCCCGCGGCTACCACCGCCACTGGGTCGCCGAGCACCACTCGATGCCCGGGGTGGCCAGCTCCTCCCCGGCGGTGATCCTGGCCCACCTCGCCGCCCACACCTCCCGCATCCGGCTCGGCTCGGGCGGGGTCATGCTGCCCAACCACGCCCCGCTCGCCGTCGCCGAGCAGTTCGGCACCCTGGAGGCGCTCGCCCCCGGGCGGATCGACCTCGGGCTCGGCCGCGCGCCCGGCACCGACGGCCGCACGGCCGCGGCCCTGCGCGGGGCCGGACGCCTCGACGAGGCCGCGCAGGAGTTCCCCCGCCAGCTCGTGGAGCTGACCCGCTTCCTCGACGACGACTTCCCCGACGGACACCCGTACGCCCGCGTGCACGCGGTGCCCGGCCCCGTGCAGGGTCCCCCCGGGCGGCCGCCGCTGTGGCTGCTCGGGTCCTCCGGGTTCAGCGCCCGCCTCGCCGCCGAGCTCGGCCTGCCCTTCGCGTACGCCCACCACTTCTCGGCGGCCGGCACCCTGCCCGCGCTGGAGCTCTACCGGCAGGCCTTCCGCCCCTCGGCCGTACTGGACGCCCCGTACGCCGTGATCGGCGTCTCGGCGCTCGCCGCCGACACCGACGGGCAGGCCCGCGCCCAGGTGCTCACGGGGGCGCTGTCGATGCTGCGGCTGCGCAGTGGCCGGCCCGGGCTGATCCCGACGCCCGAGGAGGCGGCGGCGTACGACTTCTCCCCGCCGGAGCGGGAGTTCGTGGACGGCTGGCTCGCGAACGTCGTCCACGGCACCCCCGACGAGGTCCGTGCCGGGCTCGACGGCCTGGCGAAGCGCACGGGTGCCGACGAGCTGATGCTGACGTCCAACGCACACAGCGGCGCGGCCCGGTTGCGCTCCTACGAGCTCGTCGCAGATGTGTACGGGATGCCTCTGGAGGCGCCGCCGGCTGATTGATCGCGCGCAAACGGAGTTCGGCTGGTTTGTTGCCGAAACCTTGCGCGAGGGTGTCCTAAGGCACCCTTAAACCGCTCGTCACCCGGGGTGGCGGGCGGTTTTTGCTGTGCTTCCAGGCCTCTGACGAGGGGATTTGCTCGGCGAGTGGTCTAGTCCTTCTTTGGTCCAAACCATTGACGCGACCCTCGGGTGATCGCTATCACTTCTCCCACCCGAACCTCTTGCTTCCCCCTCCCACCCCCCGGAGACAGTTCATGCACTTCCGTAAACCCCTCATCGCGGCCGCCGCCACGGCCGCGCTGGCAGCCGGAGCGCTGGCAGGCTTCGCGGGGCTCGGCACCGCGCAGGCCGCAGGCTCCGCCACCACCGCGGGCGGCGGCAACGTCAAGATCGCGTACTACGACCAGTGGAGCGTGTACGGGAACGCCTTCTACCCCAAGCACCTCGACACCCGCGGCATAGCGGGCAAGCTGGACGTCATCAACTACTCGTTCGGCAACATCCACCCCACGAACCTCACCTGTTTCGAGGCGAACAAGGCGGCGGGCGACGACAACAACCCCAACGCCGGTGACGGCGCGGGCGACTCGTACGCCGACTACCAGAAGTCCTTCAGCGCGGCGGACAGCGTCAGCGGCGTCGCCGACAAGTGGGACCAGCCGATCGTCGGCGTCTTCAACCAGTTCAAGCAGCTGAAGGCCAAGTACCCGAACCTCAAGATCAACATTTCGGTCGGCGGCTGGACGTACTCGAAGTACTTCAGCGACGCGGCGAAGACCGACGCCTCCCGCAAGAAGCTGGTCTCCTCCTGCATCGACCAGTACATCAAGGGCAACCTGCCGGTCGAGGGCGGCTACGGCGGCCCGGGCGCGGCGGCCGGCATCTTCGACGGCATCGACATCGACTGGGAGTACCCCGGCTCCTCCGGCGGGCACCTGGGCAACCACTACGCCCCCGAGGACAAGCAGAACTTCACGCTCCTGCTCAAGGAGTTCCGCGAGCAGCTCGACGCGTACGGCGCGGCCAACGGCGGCAAGAAGTACCTGCTGACCGCGGCGCTCCCGGCCGGCCAGGACAAGATCAAGTACATCGAGACGGACAAGATCGGTTCGTACCTCGACTACGCGAACATCATGACGTACGACATGCACGGCGCCTGGGACGGCGACGGGCCGACGTACCACCAGTCCCCGCTGTACTCGCCGGCCGGCGACCCGACCGACCCGATCGCCCCGGGCACCGAGAAGTACAGCATCGACAACGCCATCGACTCCTGGATCGACGGCAAGCCGGCCTACGGCATCGCCGGCGGCTTCCCGGCCAACAAGCTGACGCTGGGCTACGAGTTCTACTACCGCGGCTGGAAGGGCGTCCCCGCCGGGGCGAACAACGGCCTCGCGCAGTCCGCGACCGGCCCCTCCGGCGCCCGGCCCACCAGCCAGCAGGCCGGCATCGCCAACTACAAGGAGCTCGGCGGGATCGTCGACAACCCGGCGAGCACCTTCTGGGACGACCAGGCCAAGGCCTCGTACTTCTACAAGGACGGCGAGTTCTTCACCGGCCTGAACCAGAAGGCGATCCAGGCCCGGGTCGACTACGGCAAGCAGCGCGGCCTGGCCGGCGCGATGATGTACTCCCTGCTCGGCCTGGACAACAACACCACGCTGCTGAACCAGATCTCGGATTCC
The DNA here is from genome assembly GCF_036106915.1 of Streptomyces sp. NBC_00354. Taxonomy (NCBI): domain Bacteria; kingdom Bacillati; phylum Actinomycetota; class Actinomycetes; order Kitasatosporales; family Streptomycetaceae; genus Streptomyces; species Streptomyces sp. NBC_00354. The sequence goes on from NZ_CP107983.1 coordinate 5,362,789, forward strand.
CTCGGCGGCACCACGCAGCCCCCGACGACTCCGCCCACCACGCCCCCGACCACCCCGCCGACCACTCCGCCCACGACGCCTCCGACCACCCCGCCGACCACGGGCTGCGGTTCGACCCCGGCGTACGTCGCGGGCACGGTCTACACCGCGGGCAACGAGGTCGCGTACAACGGCCGCAAGTACAAGGCCCAGTGGTGGACGCAGAACGAGACCCCGGGCACCACGGGTGAGTGGGGTGTCTGGAAGGACCTCGGCGCCTGCTGATCTCCCCCCACCCCGCGCCGAGCGACACCCCGCCCCGCACCCCGCATCCCGGGTGCGGGGCGGAGGTGTCACATGGTTACGGGATTCCGGACATCGCTCCGTGTCGGGATCGCTACGCTCGGCCACAGGTGAATCCGACCCGCGTCTCCATGGGGGTGACCGTTCCATGGTCCTGGCCCGCGACCTCGACCCCAGCGCCTCGCCGCTGGACTACTACGGCTACGAACTGCGCCGCCTGAGGGAGGCCGCCGGGCTGAAACAGGCGCAGTTGGGCGACATCATCTACTGCACGGGCTCGCTGATCGGCCAGGTGGAGTGCACGAAGCGGGTGCCGACCCGGGACTTCTCGGAACGGGTGGACGCGGCGCTGGGTACGGACGGGCACTTCTCCCGCCTGGTGGGGCTGGTCCTGCGGAGCGTGCTGCCGACGTGGTTCCAGGCGTACGCGGAGATGGAGGCCCAGGCCACGTTTATCTCCACGTACCAGGCTCAGGTGGTGTACGGACTGCTCCAGACGGAGGCGTACGCGCGGGCTGTGCTGGCGACCGGAATGCCGGACCGGCTCGATGAGTTGGTTGCGGCTCGAATGGAACGGCACCGCATTCTGCATCGGGAGAAGTCGCCGATGGTGTGGGTAGTGCTCGACGAGGGCGTGCTAAACCGGCCGATAGGCGGTCGAGAGGTGATGCGTTCGCAACTCGCGCATCTGCTGAGCTTCCATGAGAACCGGTGGGTGCAGATCCAGGTGCTTCCCTGCTCGGCTGGTCAACACGCTGGCCTCATCGGCTCGTTCAACGCGCTGCGCTTCGACAGCGATCCGGAAATCGTCTACACGGAGGACCTCATCTCGGGTCACATGACGGCCAACCCCGACGTAGTGAGGGAAGCTTCCCTTCGTTACGCTCACTTGCAGGCCGCCGCACTCTCCGTAGAGGACTCGGCGGCGTTGATCACGCGGGTCATGGAGGAGCGTTATGGGGAGCAGCCAGAACCCGACGGGCGAGACATGGCGCAAGTCGTCGTACAGCGGTAACACCGGCGGCGATTGCGTTGAGTGCGCACCCCTCGGCGCCGTCTCATGGCTCAAGGCCTCGTACAGCGGCACCAACGGCGGCGAGTGCGTCGAGGTGGCCGCGCAGCCGTGCGGTGTGGCCGTTCGGGACTCCAAGCGGCCCGACGGGCCGGTCTTCACGGTGGCCCCGGAGGCGTTCGGCGCGTTCGTCCGGAGCCTCTGACCGTACGCCGGAGCGGCAGCCCCCTCGGCGGGGGCTGCCGCAGGCGGTCAGACCTGGTACTGGCCGACCGTGATGAAGTACCGCAGCTCCTCCGGCGTGCCGTTCAGCGCCTTCTCGGCCGCCGCGTACAAGGCCGGGCTGATGCCGGGGCGGGTCAGGATCCGGACGACGGTGACACGGTCGTCCTCCGCCTGGGCGAGCCGCAGGCCCGTCTTCAGGAAGGCGGTGCGGTCGGCGGCCGTGCCGTCGAGGGCCTTGTTGGCCTCACGGGTCACGGCCTTGCCCGGCTTGCCGGCCAGGATCCGCAGGATGGTGACCTTGTTGTCCTCGTCCTGGGCGATTGCGAGGCCGGTCTTCAGGAAGGCAGTGCGGTCGGCGGCCGTACCGTCGAGGGCGATGTTGGCCTCGCGCTTGACGCTCCTACCGGTGGCCGGGTCGCCCAGGATCCGCAGGATGGCGACCATGTTGTCCTCGTCCTGGGCGATCGCGAGGCCGGTGGTCAGGAAGGCGACCCGGTCGGCAGGGGTGCCGTCCAGGGCCTTCTGGGCCTCGCGCTTCACGGCTCTGCCACTGGCGGGGTCCGCCAGCAGCTTGGCGATGGCGACCGCGTTGTCCGCGTCCGAGTCCGCGACCGCGGCCACCGCCGCGGCGGTCGGCGCGGCCGCTGTGCCCGCGGCGAAGGACGGTGTGGAAAGCAGCAGGACCGGGGCCAGCGCGGTCGCGGTCAGGACGAGCGCAGCTCGGGTCGGATTCATGGTTCCCCCTCGATCAAACGGGTCGCGCCCCTGTTCGAGGCGGCGACAAGATCCTTGCAAAGGTATTCCCGTGGGCCGGTCCCGATGGGCGCTTTCTGGCCATAAGTGAGCGGCTGTGACCGCCATTTCGACCCGGGCGCGGGGGAGGCCCGGCCGTCAGAGGGTCGGCGCGTCGGCCGCCCGTCCGCCGGGGGGTCGGGGACGAAGAACCGCCCCGCCCCGCACCGGGGCGCGGGGCGGGCCTGCTGCCGGTTCAGGCCCCGGGGCGGGTGCCGATCATCTCGGCGATCAACTCCGGAGCCACCGCACGCGAGTACAGCCAGCCCTGGCCGGTGTCGCAGCCGACGCGGCGCAGCCGGGCCGCCTGGCCGGCCGTCTCCACGCACTCCGCCGTCACCGTCAGGCCGAGCCGGTGCGCGAGCTGCACCAGGGCCTCCACGATGGTCTCGTCGGCCGGGTTCGGGTGGGTGCCCTCCTCGTAGCGGAAGCCCCGTACGAAGGAGCCGTCCAGCTTGAGGACCGACACCGGCAGCCGGCTCAGGTACGCCAGGTTCGAGTACCCGGTGCCGAAGTCGTCGATGGCGATCCGCACCCCCATGTCGCTCAGCGCCTGTAGGGCCTGCAGCGGCCGCCCGGCGGAGCCCATCACCGCCGACTCGGTCAGCTCCAGCTGGAGCAGCTGCGGGGCCAGCCCGGTCTCGGCCAGGATCTCCGCCACGTCGCCGACCAGGTCCGAGTCCCACACCTGCCGTACCGCCACGTTGACGGAGACGAAGACCGGGCAGTCGCTCGGCTGCTCGATCTGCCAGCGCCGGGCCTGCCGGCAGGCGGTCCGCAGCACCCACCGCCCCAACTGGACGATGGAGCCGTCCTCTTCCGCAATTCCGATGAACCGATTCGGCGTCAGCGTGCCGAACTGCGGGTGGTTCCAGCGCACCAGGGCCTCCACCCCGCGCACCGCACCGCTCTCCAGGTCCACGAGCGGCTGGTACTCGAGCGCGAACTCGCCCCGCTCCACGGCCGGCCGCAGCGTCGAGCTGAGCGCCTGGCGGGTCATGCGGTGCGCGTTGCGCTCCGGGTCGAACAGCGTCCAGCGGGCCTTGCCGTCCGCCTTCGCCCAGTACAGGGTCGTGTCTGCGGCCTGCATCAGCCCGGTCGCCGAGGTCCCGTCCGTGGCCCGCTCCACGACGCCGATCGACGCCGAGACCGACAGGCGCTGCCCGGCCAGGTCGAACGGCTCCTGCACGGCGGCCAGTACGCTGCGCGCCAGGTCGGCGAGCTGCTCGGTGCCGGTGGAGTCCTCGACCAGCAGGGCGAACTCGTCGCCGCCGAGCCGCGCCACGAGGTGCCCGCCGGTGCGCCCGTACCCGGACTGGTCGGCGCACTGGGTCAGCCGGGACGCGACGGCGGTCAGCAGCCGGTCCCCGACCCGGTGGCCCAGGGTGTCGTTGACGGCCTTGAACCCGTCGAGGTCGAGGTAGCACAGGCCGATCCGCCCGGTGCCGCCCTGCTCGTACGAGGAGGCCTCCAGGGCGGCGGAGAGCCGCTCGAAGAACAGCGCCCGGTTGGGCAGCCGGGTCACCGGGTCGTGCATCTGGAGGTGCCGCAGCCGGGCCTGGAGGTCGCGGCGGTCGCTGATGTCGGCGACGGACAGCAGCACGTCCCGGGTGCCGGGCACGGGCCCGAGGGTGACCTCGGTCCACAACGAGTGCCCGTCCGGATGTTTGAGCCGGCGGGTGCAGCGCAGTCTGGCCTGCCGGCCGCGCAGCACCTCCTGGTAGGCCTGCCAGGTGCGGGCCTCGGCGCCCAGGTCGACCAGGTCGGCCGCGCACTGCTCGACGAGCGCGTGCGGCTCGGTGCCCAGCAGCCCGGCCAGCGCCGCGTTGGCGGCGACGACGTAGCCGGAACGGTCGACGACGGCCATCGCCAGGTGGGCCGCGTTGAAGGCGGCCCGGTAATCGCGCAGCTCGGAGTCGGTGCGGGACGGCGACGTCGGCACGGCCGACACTGCTTGGTGACGCTCCGTAATGGCCGAACGGGTGCTGTCGGCCGCCGAACCGGTTCCCTCTGAGGTTCCGCTCACCGTTGGCTCCCGCAGTGCTCGTGAGTGTCCGTGCAGGAAAGTGTGCCGATCATAGAGGCACCGTACGGCCCTATCCAGCTGCGTCGCCGTGCGGGGCACGGGACTTCGGCGTGCTGACGCCTCGCCGGCCGGCTCCCGGGTGATCGTTTCTGCACAGCTCTGAGCAGCGGAAGGCTCCTGATGATCTCCCGTGATCGGTCGTGACGTTCTGTAGGCATGTGGGTGACCCCCCGGGTCACCGACTTGCCGCAGTCCTCACTCGTGTGGGGCAGCGGAACAGGGCATTAGTAAGACAATCGCCCCAAGGTGGAACGAAATGGTACGAATCCACCACCGGAGGTCGATGTGCCGCGACAGCAGACACCCGGGGGAGTGGAACGCTCCCGCATGAGAAGCACGGCGGCTGCGCTCACCTCCCTGACGGCGCTCGCCGCCATGTCGCTCGTCGCGGGTCCCGCGGTCGCGGTTCCGGGGGCCGCCCCGTGCGCCCTGACCCGTACGTCCGCGCACCACTCCCTCGGCCTGGACACCTGGAACCGCGCCTACCCCAAGCCGGAGCGCACCCTCGACGCGGTCATGGTCTTCCTCTCCTTCCCCGACCACCCGACCACCCTGACGACCGAGCAGCTGACCGGCGACTACTTCCCCGCGACCGGCGACTTCTTCGAGCGGGCCTCGTACGGGAGGTTCCACCTGGTCCCGCACCCGCAGAAGCAGTGGATCCGGATGCCCAAGCCGTCCACGGCGTACGGGATACAGCGCGACTGGGCGGCCGAGGACCGGGCCGCGTACCTGCGGGACGCGGTCGCCGCCGCCGACCGGGAGGTGGACTTCTCCCAGTACGACGTCGTGTACTTCGTCGCCGACCCGGACGCGCCCGGAGTGGACTCGGACGCCACCAAGGTCGTCAACTTCGACCGGCCGATCAGGGCGGACGGGACGGACCTGCGGCGGATCGTGACCGTCTTCGAGCGGCACCCGCCGGACCGGAACGTGCTGGCGCACGAGACCGGGCACGTCTTCGACCTGCCCGACCTCTACCACCGGCCGACGGACGGCAAGGGCGACTGGGACACGCACGTCGGGGACTGGGACGTCATGGGCAGCCAGTTCGGGATGGCCCCGGACCTGTTCGCCTGGCACAAGTGGAAGCTCGGCTGGCTCGACGCGTCCCAGGTGGACTGCGTGCAGTCGGGCTCCTCGCTGCACACCCTGCTGCCGCTGGCCCAGGCCCCGGTGGCGGGCGCCACGGGCGGGACCCGGCTCGCGGTGATCCGTACGGGCACCGGCAGTGCGATCGCCGTCGAGGCGCGGGGGTCCGTCGGCAACGACGGGGACACCTGCACGGAGGGGGTCCTGGTCTACCGGGTGCGCAACGAGGCGGCGTCGGGCGGCGGGCCGATCGAGGTGCTCGACGGGCATCCGGACACGGAGGCGTGCTGGGACCGCTCGGTGTACCCGCCGCTGGCGGACGCTCCGCTCGAGGTGGGGCAGGCGTACACGGTGCCGGGGGAGCGGATCAGGATCGAGGTGGCGGACCGCACCCCGTCGGGCGCGTACACGGTCAAGATCACCACGTAGTGCAGCTCTGCCGGAACACGAAGAAGGCCCCCACTTGCGTGGAGGCCTTCTTCCGTCTGTGCGCCGCCAGGGACTCGAACCCCGGACCCGCTGATTAAGAGTCAGCTGCTCTAACCAACTGAGCTAGCGGCGCTTGCTGACGAGGAAGACATTAGCAGGGAGACGGCCGGAAGGAAAAATCGATATCCGCAGCTCGGGCGGCGCGGACGTACGCCCACAGGAGGGCCTCGGGTCCGGGGAGCCAGGGGGTGCGGCTGTCGGGGGCGACGAGCCAGCGCGACGGCCCGGGGGTGGCCGCGAGCGGCGGCACGGTGACGGCGTCGCCGCGGCCGTGGCACAGGGGTGCGGGCGCCGAGCCGCCCCACTCTTCCCAGGCGAGCAGCGCGGGCAGCCGGTGGGCGGTCCCGGTGGCGGCGAAGAGCAGCATCCGCCCGCGGTGCACGGCGACGGGCCCGGAGCCGGGGCCCTCGGTCCGGAGCAGATCGAGCATCCGGCGCCCGAGGACGAGCGGGACGTTGACGACGTCGAAGGCGGTCCCGCAGGGCAGCGTGGCGGGCGCGGTGGCCCGGGCCTCCCACAGGGCGAGGGTGCTGTGCGGGTGCGCCGACGCGGAGGCGAGCCAGGCGGCGCCCTGGGGGGTGACGTGGGTGGCGGTGCGTGCATCGGGGGCGGGGCAGGCGGGTGCCGTCGTCAGCGTCGTCATGCGGACCGGTCTACCGCGCGTAGTGATCTGGTTTCCGGGAGTTACGGAAAACCCGGACAGGACGGGGGATGGTGGGCTATGTTGCGCCCCGCATATGCCGGCTGCGCCTTCCGGTGCGTCGGCGTACCGGGCCCGCGGCCGGGCCCCGGCGGTCGCGAGTGCGTGCGTTCCGGAACTGTTCTAGCGTCGTATGGGCGGGGGTTCGCCCGCTCGACCCGCCGGTGAGCCCGCTCTCCGGTACCGGGGAATCCGCCCTTCGCCCTCAGGCGCCGGCCCGGCCGCCGCCCCCGCGCGCGGTCCGGGACACCCGGGACCGCGGTTCCGACCGAGAGCAGGTGCATTCCCATGCGTCGTTCGGCTCGCATCCCCGGTGCCCTCGCCGCCCTGGCCCTCGCCCTGGGCGGCGTCGCCGTCGCCGCTCCGGCGGCCCACGCCGACATCGAGGCCTGCCAGAACATCGTCCAGCTGCAGGGTGCCGAGGTCACGGACGCCATCCGGATCGCCTGCTACGTGGGTCTCGTGGGAGACGAGGACGGCTGCACCAAGGGACTGACCCAGGCCGGCGTGGAGGGGGTCGTCGCGACCGCGGCGTGCCGCGCGGCCCCCCAGTAGCCGACCCGTCCCGCCCGCGGCGGCCTACGGTGCCTCGGGGCCTGCCTCGCGCTGCAGGGATTCGCCGAACTCGATCATCTTGCGCGCATAGTCCTCGGTCCACTCCGCCTGCGCGGCGATCGCCGCCGGCGGCAGCCGGTCGAACCGGCGCGGATCGGCGAGCTGCGCGGCGGCCAGCGCCTGGAACTCCACCGCCCGGTCCTGGGCCGCCCGGAACGCGAGCGTCAGCTCGGTGGCGCGGGCCAGCAGCTCCCGCGGGTCCTCGATCGACTCCAGATCGAAGAAGTGCTCCGGGTCCGTGGCGGCCTCCGAGGGCTCGAAGAGCAGCGGCGCGGGCCGCAGCTTCCGCTCGGTCGTCCGCTCGGGCTCTGCCATGCGTGTCCTCCTGCTGCGCGTTCGGGATCCTTCCGGGGCCACCCTCCATTGTCCAACGCCGCGCAAGAGCGCCGCCCCTCAGGGCTTCCACGCCACCCGGTGCCCGGAACGAGTGGTTCGCCTCTGATTCCTCAGAAAACAGGATCACCATGTGATGTCGTTGTGTGCAGAAGGGACTGCACAGGGGGTAACGAAATGTCGTACAGGCCGTCACCGGGTACTCGTGTCCTGAAGATGCGGCGCATCAGCCGAGACTCTGAGGACAGTTCTGCTCTGGCGCGGCAGGCTGAAGCTCTGAACGGCGCAGCCGCTGAGGGCCGGTTCGATGTGGTGGGAGACGTAGAGGACTCGTTCATCTCGGGTGCCGTCCACCCCGAGGAGCGGCCTGGCCTTGGCAGATGGATGCGTGAGCCACTCTGGTACGAGTGGGACGCGATCATGGTCACCTCCCTGGACCGCATCACTCGGAACCAGACGCACTGGGAGATGTTCGCCGACAAGTGCTACCAGGACGGCAAGGACGTCATCTGCCTTGATGACCCGGCCTTGGACATCACTCCCGGCAATGGCCGGATGATTGCCTACATCAAGGCGACACAAGCGCAGGAGTACCGGGAAGCCATCGTGCAGAAGCGTCGGAACCAGACGCAGTACTACCGCGAAGAATGCCTTTGGGGCGGCGGTACTTGGCCCTTCGGCTATCGACCGGTCCTCACGGACTATCAAGGCCGGCAGCGCTACAAACTGCTCATCGACCGCGTGACGGGCCCGCTGATCCGTGAGGCGTACGAGCGAATCGCGGAGCAGGGGTGGTCCATGAGCCGTCTCTGTCAGGACTGGAACGAACGCGGTGTCCTCACGTCGCAGGACTATCAGCGGAGCGTCAACGGAGCCGAGAGGAAGGCCGGGGTCAAGACAGCCGTCAAGGGATCCAAGTGGACCACGTCCACCTTGGGAAAGATGCTGAAGAAGCCGACCCTCAAGGGGATCGCCATGCACAAAGGCGAGCCGCTTCTTCGTGACGGAGTTCCTGTTCGATGGGCTGATCCCATACTCGGCGATGAGGAATTCGACAAGTTGCAGGCGGCGTTAACAACGCTGGGTCGGCATCGTGCCGGAATCAAGCCCAATGCATCTCCCATGGCGGGCGTGCTCTACTGTCCGTGCGGCAGGAAGATGTACGAGAACGGCTCGATCGGGAAGCTGAACACGGGAGAGATCCGGCAGCACAAGTACTTCCGCTGCTCCTCCTGGTCCAACGGCAAGGCGTGTGACTTCTCCGTTTCCTGGTCTCAGAATCAGGTGTACGCGACTGCGGAGCATGTATTCCTGGTCAAGCTGGGTGGCGAAGAAATCACCGAGCGCCAGTATGTTCCGGGTAGGGACAGCAGGAAGAAAGTCAAGGAGCTAGAGCGCGCCATCGACAATCTTTCGCAATCAATCGCCTTGGCCGCCTCTCCGGCGGTGGTCGCCTCTCTGACCGGAACAATGGAGCGGCATGCGGCCAACCTTGAGGAGTTGATGGCTGAACCTTTCGTTCCTGGTCGGTGGGAGGTCACCGGCACCGGCCAGACCTACGCCGAGAAGTGGTCTGCAATGACGGGATGGAAGGAACAGGGGCCCTTCCTTCGGAAAGCGGGCTTTCGACTCTTCATCTGCGGCCGCCCCGGGGCGAAGGGGCAAGACATGGCTGTCTACGTCATCTCTCCGAAAGACGTCGCCGAGAGGGCGAGTGATGCCTTGGCCGGATCCGTTGAGCCGAGTGACGAAGAAGCGTGGAACCTTGAAGCTTTGAAGACCTTCAAGGAGGCCCTGGAGGCGGAATCCTGAGGCCGGTGCCGGGCTACGGCCGCCAAGAGACGCGGTGGTTGGACCAGAAATCCCACGTGGACATCATCGCCTCCCAGCCGTCCGGGAACTTCACCGTTACGCCCAACTGGACCGGTTCCGTGGACGGATGGTCGTCCAGCAGCTCCGCTATCCCCGCCCGGGCCACGACCACGCAGGCGTGCCGGTGCCGCGAGGCCAGTACGCACAGGCGGCCCGTCTCCAGGTGGAACGCCGTCGCGTCCGGGCGGCCCGACAGCGGGTGCAGCACCACCGTGAGGTCGTACTCCCGGCCCTGGAGCCGGTTCGCGGTGTCCACCGTGACCCCGGTGACGCCCAGTTCCGCCAGGGCGGCGCGGACCGCCGCCGCCTGGTCGCGGTGCGCCGTCCCGACCGCGATCCGGTCCGCGGTCAGCGGGGCCGGGACCTCGGACTGCTCGTCCGCCGTCACGGCCCCCCGGTCCAGCGCCCGGCGGACCACCAGGGCCACCGCCCGCACGGCCTCCGGGTCGGTGCGCGGGGTGTGCCGCGCGGGCAGCTCCAGCAGGCCCCAGCCCGACTCGGCGGCCTCGTCCAGCACCCGGTCCGGGCCCGAGCCGTCGCCCGCGACCCCGTACGACAGCCGCCGCTCGCCCGGACCCGTACCGCTGCGGAACTGCGTGTACGGGTAGAACGCCTGCGAGACCAGCGGCGCGGCCGTCGCCGGGAGCCGCCAGGACACGGGCAGCCGGTGCTGCGGCAGCTGCGGGTTGTGGGCCAGCAGGGTGCTGACCGCCGACGCCGACGGGTCGTACGACAGCCCCGCCCATTGCTCGGCGCCGACCACGCTGAACGGGTCCAGCTGCCCCGGGTCGCCGACGAACAGCGCCCGCTCGAACAGCCCGGCCACGGCCAGCAGCGCGTCCGAGCGCATCTGGTACGCCTCGTCGACGATCGCGTGCTCCCAGGGCTCCGTGTCCTTCACGTACGCCCACTTCGCCGCCGTCGAGATGGTGATCGGCAGTTCGGCCAGGTCCCCCGGCTTCGCCGAGAGGGTGACCGAGGGCAGCTCGCGCAGCGCCGGGTCGTACGCGTCGCCGTCGCTGCTGTGCAGCCGGCCGACCTTCAGCTCCGGGTCCTTGTCGGCGAGCCGCAGCACCAGGTCGTCGACCTGCGCGTTGGTCTGCGCGACCACCATCAGCCGGCGCCCGGCCGCGGCCAGCTCGCGGGCGGCCCGCACCACGAGCGTGGACTTGCCGGCCCCCGGCGGGGAGTCGACGACCACGCCGCGCTCGCTGCCGTGCAGGGTGTCGCGCAGGATGGCGGCGGTCGCCTCGGCGGCGGCCGCGCCCGGATCGAAAGCGGTGCTCACAGGATGTCCTCAGCGGTTACCGGGTCGGGCGCGGCGTCGGGCAGCACGGCGGCGGTCGCGGATCCCGGCGGTCCGCCGTGCGTCCACGGGGTCTGCTCCGGCTCCGGCAGCTTCGGGCCGCCGCGCGCGTCGTGCTCGAACAGCGTCCAGCAGACCCGGTCGCCCTTCTCCGGAACCGAGCCCGGCTCCGGCTCCCGGCCGCGGCCCATCTTGTCCAGCAGCCGCAGCACGAGCCGGCCGTCCTCCTCGAAGCGGACGAACTGCGCCGCCTGCGGGCGGCCCTCCAGCGAACGGAACACCTTGCCCCCGCCGCCCTCCGCGAGCTGCGGACGGTCCTCCGTGGCCACCGTCACCAGCGGGCGCGGACTCGGCCGCTTCGACTCCGTCCACTCCATCACCACCTCGGTGACCTCGCCCGCGAACGCCTCGCCCGACAGCCGCCGGCCCGCCATCACCAGCGGATCGTCCAGCGCCTCCTGGGCGTCGAGCCGTACCTGCTCGGTCTCCCGCGTCGCCAGCTTCCGGGCCGCCGTCACCGCGTCGTCGCGGCGCGGCTGCGGGGGTTCGCCCGCCCGGACCCGGTCCCGGTGGCCGGTGTACGACCAGCGGTCGCGGGTCCAGCGCTCCTCGGCCCGCTCTCCGGGCGGCAGCGCGCGCAGCAGCTCCAGCGACTGCCACACCGCCCGCCAGGTCGGCCGCATCTGCTCGGCGACGAGCTCCCGGACGGCTGCCTCGGCGCGGTCCAGGGCCGGCCCGTCGCCCGCGGTGCGCGCCGCGTCGTAGCGGGCCATCGCCGGGGCGAGCAGCTTGTTGTCGAAGGCCGGGTCGGTGGCGGGTCCGGCGGGCGGGACCAGCAGCTGTCCGTCCCGGTCGCGGCCCAGTTCGGCCCGCAGGGCCGCCTCCGCGCCCGATTCCCCTTCCGGCGGGGCTATCCACGACAGCAGTGCGCCCAGGTGCTGGTCCTCCAGGTTGCTCTGGCCGGTGGCCCAGTGCCGTCCCAGCAGCTCCGTCGCCGACAGCAGCATCGAGGCCCCCGGGACCCGGGAGCGCTCGCCGAGGTGCGTGAACCAGCGGCCCAGGAGCGGGACCCGGGTGGGCGCCGGATACGGGTTCTCCGGATCCTCCTCGGCCGTCCGCCGGAACCGCATCGACCGCCCCAGCAGCCGGACGTACTCGATGCCCGCCCGGCTCGGCACGATCACCTGGGGCGCGTCCAGGCACAGCTCGGCGGAGACCTTGCTCTTCGCGCCGGTCTCCGGATCGGTCTCGGTCCGCTCCACGTACTCGACGTCGTCGGCGTACCCGTCCACGTACGGCAGGACCACGTCCGCGAGCTCCGCCAGGAACGTCCAGCGCAGGTCCCGGTCGCGCGGCTGCGCCACCACCAAGAGCCGCGGCTCCGCGGGATCGGTGCCGATCAGCGCGCCGAGCGGGGCCCCGGCCTCGCCCGCCGTCGTCAGGGGTACGAGGACCAGCGGGCGCTCGCTCAGATGCCGGTGCCGTACGGTCGCCAGCTCCCGGGCCCGGCCGGTCCGGACGGCTTCGAGGCGCGCGAGGGTGTTCAGGAGGGACATGCGGCCGCCTCCAGCGCCTCGGCGCGCAGCCGGGCCGCCTGGTGCAGCGCGGCCGCGGTCGGGTCGTCGGGGCACCCGTCGCCGGCGGCGGCCGCGAGGGCCTCCTCGACGGTGGTGAGCGCGCCGAGCTCCCCGCGTACGGAGCGGCCGAGGGCGGTCACCTCGGCGGCGGCGCGGGCCCGCTCCCGGCAGTGGAAGGCCAGTTCGCAGGCGGCGAGGCATTCGGGGGCGTAGGCGGCGGAGACGGCCGAGACCGCCTCGGTCAGCTCCTCGGCGGGCCGCGCCGGGTCGAAGCTGAGCCCCTCGGGCAGGGCCGCGGCGAGCTCCTCGACCCGCGTCAGCCTCTCCAGCTGGCGCCGGGTCACGGCGCGCTCCCGGCGGACGTCGACGGGCGCGGCGGTCGGCAGGTTGGAGAAGTCCTTCGGGCAGACGAGCAGCACGGTGTGCCCGACGACGGCGGAGGCCAGCTTCTCGGCGGTGTTCTCCAGGGCCAGGACGTACACGGCGGCCTGCCGGGCGGCGGCGCCCACCTTCGCGGGATCGGCCGCCCCGTCGATCAGCGGGAACGACTTGATCTCCACGACGGTCCAGCGGCCGTCGGGGTGCACCACGACGGCATCCGGCTCCAGATAGGCGGGGGTGCCCGCCACTTCCAGGGCCAGCATCGGGTGGTCCAGCAGGGTCCAGGCCCCGGTGGCGGCCCCGGCGGCGGTGGCCTCGCGCAGGGCGAGCGCGGTGCGAGCGGCGCGGCCCTCGGGCCCGGCGGCGGTCAGGTCGGGGACGCGGGCGCCCGGGCCGGGCGGTTCGGCCCCGGCGTCCAGGTGCCGGTGGACCAGCTCCAGCAGGGCGGCTCCGCCGTCGCCCTTGACCCTGGCCTCGAAGGAGTTCCCGCGGACGATGGCGAACTGCGACTGGCCGAAGGCGGCGGGCGAGCCGAGGGCCGCGGCCAGGGCGGTCTTGTCCACACCGGCGCCGTCGAGCAGGGCTCGTCTGCCGCATCCGGGGTTGGCGGCGAGCGCCGCCAGCGCGCGGGCGTCGAGCGGGCGGGGCGGCACGGCGGGGCCGCGCAGGTCAGCGAGCCGCTGCCGCAGAGTCGTCTTCCGGGGCGGGCCGCTGGGCGGGTAGGAGCTCACGGGCGGAAGTGTCCCATCCGCCACTGACAATCGTGGTCTTACCGCGGAATCCGGCCGTACGGGCGGACAGCCGGCGCGAGATCGCGTACCCGGCGGCCATCACGGCGGCCCCGGCGGCCGCGTCCAGGAAGTAGTGGTTGGCGGTGCCCATGACCACGAGCGTGGTGACGGCGGGATAGGCGATGCCGAGCGCTCGCAGCAGCGGGTGGCGCCCGTGCCGCCACAGCAGGATCCCGCACCACAGGGCCCAGCCGACGTGCAGGCTCGGCATGGCCGCGTACTGGTTGGTCAGGCCCCCGAGCCCGCGCGGCGCGCTGGCCTCGGCGCCCCACCAGCCGTACGCGCTGTACTGGGCCATGGTGTCGGTGAACCCGTGCGCGGCGTCCAGCAGCCGGGGCGGGCAGGTGGGCATCAGGGTGAAGCCGACGAGCCCGAGGAGGGTGGAGACCACCAGCCAGGTGCGGGCGCTGCGGTAGTGCTGCGGCCGGCGCAGGTACAGCCAGACCAGCACGGCCGGGGTGACGAGGTAGTGCAGGGAGGCGTAGACGAAGTCGGCGGGTATGCCGAGCAGTCCCTCGTGGGAGAACAGGCGGTTGAGCGGCCGTTCGAAGTCGATCCCCAGCAGCTCCTCCGCCCGGAGTATCGCGAGGCCGTGGCCGACGGCGAGGTGCACGTCGCCCCGGGCGAGGAGTCTGCCACCGGTGTACGCGCCGTAGACGAGCCCCAGGAGCAGCAGTTCGGCCCACCAGCGGGTGGGCTTCTGCCGATCAGTCATACGGTGTAGGACGCTTGTGCGACAGGGTGGGTTGCCTGGTGTTCACGTGATGGATGATGGACGGACGACGTAATCGCCCGAACCGTCGCATAAGCACGCGAACCCTTACGCCCTTACGTACCGGGAGAATCTCCTATGGCCCCCCGAATCCTCCTGGCCCGTCACGGCCAGACGGCGTGGTCCCAGCTCGGCAAGCACACCGGACGCACGGACGTGCCCATGCTGGAGGAAGGCAAGCGGGGCGCGAAGCTGCTCGGCGAGCGGCTGGCCCGCGCCCCATGGAACGGCCTGCCGGGCGTGGAGGTCCGCACCAGCCCGCTGGCCCGCGCGAGCGAGAGCTGCGACCTGGCGGGCTTCGGCGCCCGGGCGGAGCCGTGGGACGCGCTGATGGAGTGGGACTACGGCGAGTACGAGGGCATGACCCCGGCCGAGATCCAGGCGGTCCGCCCGGGGTGGCTGATCTGGCGCGACGGCGTCCCGGGCGGCGAGTCCGTCGCCGACGTCGCGGCCCGCGCGGACGAGGTGGTCGCCTGGGCCCGTGCGGCGGAGCGTGACGTGCTGGTCTTCGCCCACGGCCACATCCTGCGCACCCTGGCCGCCCGCTGGCTCGGCTTCGAGGCCTCCTTCGGAGCCCGCATCCGCCTGGAGCCCACCTCCCTCTCGGTCCTGGGCTGGGCGTACGGGGCGCCCGCACTGGAGCGCTGGAACGACACGGGCCACCTGGACCTCTGACCGCAGCCCGAAGTCCCGTATCAGGGTGGGTGGTTGAGCAATCGGGGTGGCTGCGAGGATGAGGCCGTGACGATCACTTCCGTGGTGCTGCGACGACGTGTGGACGACCTCGACACGGCCTCGGCCTTCTACGAAGAGCTGACCGGCGAGCCGGTGAACCGGTTCGCGTTCGCCGGCCTGGAGCTGGCGGCCGTCGGCCCCTTCCTCCTCTTCAGCGGACCGGACGCGGTCGCGGAGCGGTTCGCGGGGGTGGCGGCGACCCTGGGCGTGGCGGACCTGGACGCGACGGTCGCGCAGGGCGAGGCGGCCGGGGCCGAGGTCGTCGCCGCGCCCGCCGAGACGCCGAACGGGCGGCGGGCGGTGCTCCGGCACCCGGACGGCGCGGTGTACGAGTACGTCAGCGGCTGACCGGACCGGGCAGTCCTGCCGGGGCGAGGCCCGTCAGACCGTGGCGAGGCCCGTCAGACCGTGGCGTGGCGGGTCAGGAACTCCGCCACGCGCGGGCTGCGCTGATGCGGGACCAGGGTGCGGGCCGTCCCCGACAGCATGGACCGCACGCGCGTGGACTGGACCTCGGTGAGCAGGTCCAGGACCCGCCCGCCCGCCCAGGCCGCCTCGTCCGGGGCGCCGGCCCGGGCCAGGTCGTCGGCCAGCTCGGCGGCGTAGAGGGCCACGTTGCGGGCGAAGTGCGGATCCTGGAGGTCCGCCGCGCGGCGGGCGTGCCGGGCCGCGCGGGCGTGCTCCCCGAGGGCCGCCCAGCACCGCGACTCCAGGGACTCCAGCTCGGCCTCGCCGAAGAAGGACATCCACTCCGGGTCCGCGCCCGCCTCGCCGCGGGAGAACTCCGTGTGCGCCCGGGTCAGCGCCTCCTCGCAGGCCTTGCGGTCCGCCAGGCCCGCCCAGCCGCCCGCCTCGCGCAGGGCGAGCAGCGAGAGCAGCCGGGGGGAACCGAGGGAGCGGGCGGCGCGGCGGCCCGCCTGGGCCGCCCGTACCGACTCCCGCGGCCGCCCGCAGTCCCGGGCCAGGAAGGCCATGTTGCTGAACGCGTGCGCCTCCAGGCCCGCGTCCCCCGAGACCCGGGCCGTCGCCAGGGCCTCCGCGTAGTGCGAGCGGGCGTCCTCGAAGCGGCCGGAGTCGTGGGCCAGCCAGCCCACCGAGATGGCCAGTTCACCGGCGCCCGCGTGCAGCCGGTCCTCGGTGGACTGCCGGGTGGCTCCCGCATCCAGCAGCGCGTAGGCGGCGCGCAGGGGTTCGGCGGCCCTGCGGTACAGGGCGTCGGCGCCGTGCCGGTCGTCCAGCAGCCGGATCTGGCGTACGGCCTCCTCGACCGCCGCCGCTTCGGACTCGCCGGCCCGGGAGGGCGTCCGGCGGGTGTCGCCGAGCAGGGGGAGGCCGATGGTCGCGGCCGCCACGGTCGCGGAGCCGCCCGCCATGAACGCGCGACGCAGCACGTCGCTCTCCTTGTGGGTGAAGGGGCCGGTGCGCTGCGCCGACCGGCCGCGCACCGCCTCGCGCGGGGAGAAGCCCAGGTCGGCCAGAGTCCGGCCGGGGAACATGTGGAGGAAGACCCGCTCGTACGCGTAGTTGGGGCAGCGGATCTCGCCGGACTCGACCCGGCCGATGTAGCGGGCGTCGCAGGAAACCGTTTCTCCGATCTCCTTCGCGGCTCGGCGCACCATGGCCGCGAACTCGGCCGGGGAGTGCTGCCCGCGCAGCCGCCGGAACGTCTGATTGGGTGAGTGGGGGAACGCCGCCATGGACGTGGCCTCTCTGGCAAGGGACGCACCGCCGGTTCCGCGGGATGGAGCCGGGCCCGGCGCGCATGAACGTACCGCCAGCGGCGGACGGCTCATGCGGTGTTTGGCTACAAAAGGGATATCTCACCCGCGATCCGCCATGAACTGCCATCCTTTGCAGCGTCTTGCCGCCGCACCCGTTGACGTTTTGGCGCGTTGAGCCCATGCGGGGTGTGAGCTGATTCCCGCCCCGCTCGTACGCGGATCGAGGAGGGGTTCCCTTGGTGGAGGGCGGCATGGAGAGCACTGGAATGAACACCGCGCCCGCGTCTTCGGACGCGACCCCCGTCGCGGTCGTCCCGGGTGTCGCGATCGCCGCGGTCGTCCCGGGCGTCGTGGCCGTCGCGGTCGCCGTCCCGGCGGAGGCGCCGGACCTGGTGACCGTGCCCACCCGGCAGGGCCTGGAGGCCGTGGACATCATCCGCCGCGCCGCCAGCCTGGCCGGCGGGGTCGGACCGGTGCTGCACGACGGGTCCGGCGACACCCTCGGCTTCCTCGTCCCGCCCGGCACCGCCGACGCCTGGGACCTGCCGGGCAGCGCGTGCACCCAGACCAACGGGCGCGGCATGCGCTTCGGCGACGTCGACGTGTCGCCCACCGCCGGCGACACCGGCTGGCTGCTCCCCCCGGAGGCCGTCGGTCCGGTCACGGACCCGGAGGTGCTGCGTGCCGCGCTCGGCGAGGCGGCCCGCCTCATCGAGGCGGCGGACAACTGCCGCTGACCGGCGACAATGGGGTGGTGGCAGGCAAGGGCAGAGGCAGCAGCAGACAGCGCGGGCGCGGTACCTCCGAGGCGGTCGTCGGGCAGGTGGCCGGCGGCACGGCGGAGCTGGCTCCCGACCGCGAGCGTGCGGACGCCTGGACCCTGCTCATCGACGGGGCCCCGCAGTCGCATGTGGACCTGGCCGATCCGGGGTACCTGGACTTCGCGTACCAGCGGCGGATCGGCCACCTGATCGACCTCGTCGCGCCCGCCCGGCAGCCCCTGAACGTGGTGCACCTGGGCGGCGGCGCCTTCACCCTCGCGCGCTACACGGCCGCCGCCCGCCCCCGCTCGACCCAGCAGGTCGTGGAGATCGACGCCGCGCTGGTGGCCTTCGTACGGGAACACCTGCCGCTGGACCCGCAGGCGCGGGTCCGGGTCCGGGCGGTGGACGCGCGGGCGGGCCTGGCCAAGGTTGCGGACGGCTGGGCGGACCTGGTGATCGCGGACGTGTTCAGCGGCGCGCGCACCCCTGCGCACCTGACCAGCGCCGAGTTCCTGGACGACGTACGCCGTGCCCTCGCGCCCGGCGGGTGGTACGTGGCCAACCTCGCGGACGGCCCGCCGCTCGCGCATCTGAAGGGCCAGATCGCGACGGCCGCGTCCCGCTTCGAGCACCTGGCGCTGGCCGCCGACCCGGTGGTGTGGCGGGGGAAACGGTTCGGCAATGCGGTGCTGGCAGCCGCCGACCGGGAGCTGCCGGTCGCCGAGTTCACCCGCCGGGTGGCGAGCGACCCGCATCCCGGCCGGGTCGAGCACGGCAGGACCCTCGCCGACTTCGCGGGCGGCGCGGCCCCGGTCGCCGACGCCTCGGCGGTGGCCTCGCCCGAACCCCCGCCGTCGGTCTTCCACTGAGGGGTCGTGACCTGCCGCGACACGCCCTCGTTCGGATGACCTTGCGCTCCGAACGCCGCGGGGGCGGGTAGGCCTTCGTCTTGAGCGCCCCGTCGGGGCGAGCGGATATCTGCAGGCAGCAGGGAGACACGGACATGGCCAACGGCACCGTCAAGTGGTTCAACGCGGAGAAGGGCTTCGGGTTCATCGCGCCCGAGGACGGCAGCGCGGACGTCTTCGCCCACTACAGCGAGATCCAGTCGGGCGGGTTCAGGGAGCTCCAGGAGAACCAGAAGGTCGAGTACGACCTCGGCCAGGGCACGAAGGGCCCGCAGGCGACGAACATCAAGGTCATGTCCTGACGCGCGCCGGCTAGCCCTCGTACGTCTCCACCAGCGGCGGGTGGCCGTTCCAGGTGCAGAAGACCGACATCTCCCGGCCCGCCTTGGTGAAGGTGACCCGGATCCAGTACGGCTGCTTCCACACCTGCATCTGCCAGCCGGCGTCCGGCGTCGCCGAGACCAGCTCGGCCGAGGTCGTTCCGAGGTCGAAGACCACCCGGCCACCCGTGACCGGGTAGGCCTTCACCTTGCCCGGATCCCCGCCGTCGCCCTGCTGCTCCTCCGGGCGCGGGCTCGGCGGGGCCGCCTTCTGCGGCGGCTTCGCGGAGGAGGCGGCGGCGGAGGGCGAGGCCGAGGGGGACGGGGAGGGGGAGTCCGGGGCCGGTTCGGGCGACGGCGCCGCCGCGCTGTGCGTCGAGGAGGACAGCGGCTGCGTCGTCAGCGGCACCGCCAGCGGCGGATCGTAGGCCGTTCCGGACATGACGGTGTGCACGCCCCACCAGGACAGCGTCACCGCCGCCCCGGTCGCCAGCGTCCAGGCGAGAGCATGAACAAGTCCTCGGTGCATCAGGGCACATACTGCACCACTCGCCCCAGAGGCGTCCCGACACCCGCGTGGTCCCCCGAATGGACTACGGTGCCGCCCATGGCAAGTGTGCTCGTGGTCGAGGACGACCAGTTCGTACGTTCCGCCCTGATCCGGCACCTGACCGAGGCCTCGCACACCGTGCGGAGCGTCGGCACGGCCCTCGAGGCGCTGCGCGAGGTCGCCCACCACCGGTTCGACGTGGTCATCCTCGACCTCGGGCTGCCCGACCTCGACGGGTCGGAGGCGCTCAAGATGCTGCGCGGCATCACCGACGTACCGGTGATCATCGCCACCGCGCGCGACGACGAGACCGAGATCGTCCGGCTCCTCAACGACGGCGCCGACGACTACCTGACCAAACCTTTCTCCGTGGAGCACCTCTCCGCCCGGATGTCCGCCGTCCTGCGCCGCGCCCGCGCGGCCGCCGGGGCCGAGCCGCCCTCGCGGGTCCTGCGGGTGGGCGGGCTGGCCATCGACCCGCTGCGGCGGCAGGCCGAGCTGGACGGGGCCGTGCTGGACCTGACCCGGCGGGAGTTCGACCTGCTGGCCTTCCTCGCCGGGCGGCCAGGGGTGGTCGTGGCCCGGCGCGAGCTGCTCGCCGAGGTCTGGCAGCAGTCGTACGGGGACGACCAGACCATCGACGTGCACCTGTCCTGGCTGCGCCGCAAACTGGGCGAAACGGCCGCCAGCCCCCGCTATCTGCACACCCTGCGGGGGGTCGGCGTCAAGCTGGAGCCGCCCCGGTGAGCGCGGTGAACACGGTGGGCGCGGTGGGCGCGCGATGAGATGGGCGCTGGTCAAGGTGTGCCTCGCGGTCACGGCCATGGTGGTCGTGGCCTTCGCCGTGCCGCTCGGGCTGGTCGTCCAGGAGATGGCCAGCGACCGGGCCTTCTCCAACGCCGAGCGGCAGGCGGCCACCATCGGGCCGACCCTGTCCATCACCACCGACCCCGTGCAGCTGCGCAAGGCCGTGGAGTCCACGCAGATGGGCGCCGCCCAGCGGATGGCGGTCCACGTGCCCGCGATCGGCGGCGGCGCGCCGGTGGAGATCGGCACCGGCCGGGCCGGGGCGCACGCCGTGGCGGAGACCCGGCGGATGGGCCGGGCGATGACGGCCCCGCTGGCCGGCGGCGGTTCGGCGCTGCTCCAGCCGACCGCCCTCGGGTCGGGGGACATCGCCGTCGTGGAGATCTTCGTACCGGAGAGCGAGGTCAGCAACGGCGTCGCGACGGCCTGGGTGGTCCTCGCGGGCGTCGGCCTGGCGCTGATCGTGGGCTCCGTGGCGGTCGCCGACCGGCTCGGCGCCCGGCTGGTGCGGCCGGCCGAGCGGCTCGCGGACGCCGCGCACCAGCTGGGGGAGGGCCGGCTGGGGGCGCGGGTGCCGGAGGACGGGCCGAAGGAACTCCGGTCGGCGGCCGTCGCGTTCAACTCGATGGCGGACCAGGTGGTGGAACTCCTCGCCAACGAGCGGGAGCTGGCCGCCGACCTCTCGCACCGGCTGCGGACGCCGCTGACGGTGCTGCGGCTCAACACGGCCTCGCTCGGCGACGGGCCGGCCGCGGAGCAGACCCGGGCAGCGGTGGAGCAGCTGGAACGGGAGGTCGACACGATCATCCGTACGGCCCGCGAGCAGCGCGCACCCGCGGCAGCCACGGGCGGGGCCGGGGCGGGCTGCGACGCCTCCGAGGTGATCCGCGACCGGATGGACTTCTGGTCGGCGCTGGCGGAGGACGAGGGCCGCGAGGTGCGGCTCGCGGGCGTGGACCGTACGGTACGGCTCCCGGTCGCCCGGCCGGAGCTCGCGGCCGCCCTCGACGCCCTGCTCGGCAACGTGTTCCGGCACACCCCCGAGGGCACCCCGTTTGCGGTGGACGTCCACGACGCGGGGGACGCGGTCATCGTGCTCGTTTCGGACGCAGGGCCCGGCATCGCCGATCCGGACGCGGCGCTGCGGCGCGGCAACGACGGCGGCCGGGACGGCTCGACGGGCCTCGGCCTGGACATCGTGCGCCGGGTCGCGGAATCGACGGGCGGCGACGTGCGGATCGGCCGCTCGATGCTCGGCGGGACCGAGGTCAGGCTGTGGATCGCCCTCGACGACCGGGCGCGGGGCGGCGCGGGCGGAGTGCGGACGCGCCGCGGCCGCCGCAAGCGGCGCGGCGGCTGACGGGCGGTTCGCCGGTTCGCCCGGTTCGCCGGCCTTCGCCCACGGCGGGCGCGGGCGGCATACCGTACGGGGTGGTTGGTTGTCCTTCCCCCGAACGGAATGGAACTGGTCATGCGCTACGTAGTCCTCGGCACCGGGATCGTCGGCCGTACGGTGGCAGGCCGCCTCGTCTCGCTCGGACACGAGGTGGTCATCGGCACCCGGGACCCCGGGGCCACCCTCGCCCGTGCCGAGTACGCCGAATGGCAGGAGGCCCATCCGCAGGTCGGCCTCGCCTCCTTCCCGGAAGCCGCCAGGCAGGGCGAAGCCCTGGTCAACGCCACCGGCGGGCAGGTCAGCGTCGCCGCCCTGACGGAGGCGGACGCCGCGCACCTGGATGGCAAGGTGCTGATCGACATCGCCAACCCGCTGGACCTCTCGCAGGGTTTCCCGCCCACCCTCGACCCGGTGGACGACGACAGCCTGGGCGAGCTGCTCCAGCGGACGTTCCCGCGGCTGCGGGTGGTCAAGACGCTGAACACGATGAACTGCCGGATCATGGTCGACCCGGCGCGTGTGCCGGGCGAGCACACGGTGTTCCTCTCGGGCGAGGACGCCGACGCCAAGAAGTCCGTACGCGAGCTGCTGTACTCCTTCGGCTGGCCGGAGGCGAGCGTCCTGGACCTCGGCGGCATCGAGACGGCCCGCGGCACCGAGATGCTCCTCCCCATCTGGCTCCGCCTGATGGGCGCCCTCGGCCACACGGACTTCAACTTCCACATCCAGGGCGCGCAGCAGAGCACGCAGCAGGGCGGCTGAGGGCCCGTCCCGGATGGGCGCCGAGATGTTGCCGGTCGTCGTGGGCGCACCGAGTGTGGGCCTGACGGAAGGAGTCAGGCATGAGAGTCATGCTCCGGGCCCACTTGGACACGGCGGCCACGAATGACGGCATCAAGAGCGGCACCCTGCAACAGGCCATGAAGAAGCTCACGGACACCATCAAGCCGGAGGCCGCCTACTTCGGGCTCCACGAGGGCGTCAGGTCCTGCTGGATCGTCTTCGACCTCCAGGACAGTTCGCAGATGCCGCCGCTGATGGAGGACCTGTTCCTGCAGTTCAACGCCGAGCTCGAGGTCGGTCCGGTGATGAACGCCGAGGACCTGGCGAAGGGTCTCGGGGCGATGAAGTCCTCGTAGGGCGGGTCGGCAGCCCCCGTACCCCGCCCCGTCCCCGGCCGGCGGCCGCCCACGCGAGCACCGCGGAGGCGGCCGCCGCCGTGCACGACACGGCGAACGCGGCCCGGTGGCCGTAGGCCCCCGCCAGCGGTCCGGCGGCCGCCGCGGCCAGTGCCTGACCGACGATCAGGCCGCTGCCCACCACGGTCATGGCCTCGCCCATGCGTTGCGC
The DNA here is from genome assembly GCF_036106915.1 of Streptomyces sp. NBC_00354. Lineage (NCBI taxonomy): Bacteria > Bacillati > Actinomycetota > Actinomycetes > Kitasatosporales > Streptomycetaceae > Streptomyces > Streptomyces sp. NBC_00354. The sequence goes on from NZ_CP107983.1 coordinate 5,385,665, forward strand.
CGGGCCCGCCCGCTCGACGAGCCCGAACAGCGCGATCAGGTGCGGGGCCACGGCAAGCCCGATCCCGGCGACGGCCAAGGCGGCGCCGGGCAGCCCCGACACGGCGAGCAGCGGCAGCGTGAGCAGCGCCTGTACACCGATGGTCCGGCGCAGCCGTACGGCGAGGTCCGCGGACCCGGGGCGGGCGACCGTCACGAAGCCGGCGATCGAGCTGGTCACGGCCATGGCCGCCCACACCAGCCCGGCCGTTCCCGGCTCGCCCAGCGACTCGGCGAGCGCGTTGACCCCGGTGTTGGCCCCGCTCCACGCGGCGCCCTGCAGCACGGCCATCGCGCACAGCAGCACGAGGTCCGGCGACCACAGTCGTACGTCGGCACGTGCACCGGCATCCGGTGCGCCGAGGGGGCCGGGCGCGGTCGGGTGGACGGCGAACAGGGTCCCGAAGAGCAGGATCAGGGCGGCGGCGAGCGCGAGCGCGGAGGCCGGGTGCACGGTCACGGCCAGGATCCCGGCGAGCGCGGGCCCGACCATGAACCCGACCTCGTCGAGGGTGGTGTCGAAGGACAGGGCCGTACCGACCAGGGCTTTGTCCCCGCCCGCCAGGTGCGCCCAGCGGGCCCGGGCCAGCGGGCCGACCTGTGGGACGGTGAGCCCGGCGGCGACGGCGAGGGACAGCCGGGCGGGCAGCGGCAGCCCGCCGAGGACGGCCGCGACGAGGGCGGCCAGGACGGCGGCGTTCGCGACGCAGGCGACGAGGAGCACGGGGCGGTGGCCGTGCCGGTCGGCGAGCCGGCCGATGACCGGGCCGCCGCCGGCCTGGCCGAGCCAGAGGGCGGCCGCGACGGTACCGGCGTCGCCGATGCCGTCGCGTTCGTTGATGAGCAGGAGCGTCCCGATGGGGCACAGCGCGGCGGGCAGCCGCGCGAGGAAGGCGTAGACGGGCAGGGCGCTGCCGCCGAGTGCGAGCACTCCGCGCAAGCCGCCGGGGGCGGCGTCGGATCGGGACACGGACAACCTCCATCCGCACGCCGACCCTCCCGTGTCTCCGGCGCGCACCGTTGCCCGTCGGACAGGACGGTAGCCGCGGAATGCGGGCTTCGGCAGACCCGCGTGTTCGCCGGGGAGGTGGGGCCCGGAGGTCAGCCGCCGGAGTTCAGGCGCTGGGCCTGGGACCGGCCGACCTCGGCGGCGCGGTGCAGGTAGTCGGCGATGACCGCGAGTTCGGAGTCGGAGTAGCTCTCCAGGACCGCGCCGAAGGCCCGGCCGGGGGTGTCCCAGGCCTCGCCGATGCGCCGGCGGGCCTCGGGGGCGAGGGAGACGAGGGAGCGGCGGCGGTCGTGGGGGTCGGCGTTCCGCTCGACGATGCCTGCCTTGACCAGCCGGTCGACGAGGCGGGTGGCGGAGCCGGAGGTCAGGCCGGTGAGGCGGGCGATGTCGCCGGTGCTGACGGGGCCGGGCTCCATGTCGAGGAGGGCGACGCACTGCATGTCGGTGGGGTGCAGCCCGACGTGGTCGGCCATGGCCTGGTTGAAGAGCGAGTAGTCGGCGTAGTGCCGCTGGCTCTCGGTGACGATGCGCGTGAGCAGCTCGGCGCGGCTCCACTCAGCAGCACGGGCCGCACTCGAACGAGGGGAATCGGTTGACATCGGCTTCTCCATGCCTGAAGTTTATCTGCGTGACGCAGAATATTGATCGTGCAGAATCTGCGCCGCGTATCCATCCTAGCGAGCAAGAACAGGAACAGGAACCCGCCATGTCGATCCTCGTCACCGGTGCCCGCGGCGCCGTCGCCCGCGGCCTCGTCTCCCTCCTCGCCGCCCGCGGCATCCCCCACCGCCTCGCCTCCCGCGAGCCGGACACGCCCGATGCCGTCCACTGCGACCTCACCGATCCCTCGACCTTCCCCGGCGCCCTGGCCGGCGTCCGGTCCGTCTTCCTCTACGCCGAGGCCGCCGCGATCGGCGCCTTCGTCAAGGAGGCCGTCACCGCCGGAGTCGAGCACGTCGTGCTCCTGTCCTCCTCGTCGGTGCTCGGGCCGGGCGCCGCCGACAGCCCTCTGTCGGCCTCCCATCTCGCCGTCGAGGAGGCCCTGCTGGCCTCCCCGCTGCGCACCACCCTGCTGCGCCCCGGCTCGTTCGCGAGCAACGCCCTCGGCTGGGCCTGGTCGCTGAAGTCCGGCCGCGCGGTCCAGCTGCCCTACCCGGGCGCCCACTGCGACCCGGTCCACGAGGCCGACCTCGCCGAGGCCGCCCTCGCCGTCCTCACCGACCCCGCCCTCGGCGGCCGCGCGTACCACCTCACCGGCCCGCACTCTCTGACCTTCGCGACCCAACTGGCGATACTCGGCGGGGTACTCGGTGCCCCGGTGCCCTTCGAGTCCGTCACCGCCGAGCAGTGGAAGTCCGCGGTCGAGGGCTACATACCCGGCCCCTACGCCGATGCGCTCCTCGACTACTGGGCCGCGAGCGACGGGCTCCCGGTCGAGATCACCGACGCCGTCGAGCGCCTCACCGGCCACCCGGCCCGCTCCTTCGAAACCTGGGCCGAGGACCACGCGGACGCCTTCCGCGCCTGACCGCCGCGATCCCCTGCGCAGGGTGCCGGGAGATGCGGCACGGGAAACGCAGAGGGCCCCGGTCCGCTTTCGCGTACCGGGGCCCTCTCGCAGGGTGAGTGACGGGACTTGAACCCGCGGCCACCTGGACCACAACCAGGTGCTCTACCAACTGAGCTACACCCACCATGTCCGGTCGGAGAACCGACCGGCCGAAGAAAAGGGTACAGGGTCCGGGAGGGTGCTCGCGCCTTCCTTTCCCCCGACCCGTCTCCGGAGGGTCCTGCCGGGTCCTATTCGGCGGACAGGGTGTGCTTGGCGGCGATGGCCCGGGCGGTGTCCGAGTCGGGCCCGGGCTGCGGCACGAAAACCGCCTCCCGGTAGTAGCGCAGCTCGGCGATGGATTCCCTGATGTCCGCGAGCGCCCGGTGGTTGCCGGTCTTCGGCGGGCTGTTGAAGTAGGCCCGCGGGTACCAGCGACGGGCCAGCTCCTTGACCGAGGACACGTCCACGATCCGGTAGTGCAGGTGGCTCTCCAGCGCCGGCATGTCACGCAGCAGGAAGCCGCGGTCGGTGCCGACCGAGTTCCCGCAGAGCGGAGCCTTGCGGGGCTCCTTCACGTGTTCCCGTACGTACGCCAGGACCTGCGCCTCGGCGTCCGCGAGCGTGATCCCGCCGGCCAGCTCGTCGAGCAGGCCGGAGGCGGTGTGCATTTCGCGCACCACGTCGGGCATGGTCTCCAGGGCTGCGTCCGGCGGGCGGATCACGAGGTCCACGCCTTCGCCGAGCACGTTGAGCTCCGAGTCGGTGACCAGTGCGGCCACCTCGATAAGTGCGTCGTCCGTCAACGAGAGCCCGGTCATCTCGCAGTCGATCCACACCATGCGATCGTTCATGCGGCCCAGCTTATGCGGATTACGCGGAAGGTCCCCCGCATCGGTGACGACCGATGCGGGAGACCTTCGTCAGGCAGTGCCCGTCGCGGGAGCTACGCGTGCTCGCGCAGGACCCGGTTCGGGGCGTACAGCTCGGTCACCGTCGGGCCGGCCGCGGCCAGGGCCGCCGCGGCCCGCTGGGGCTGCGCAGTGCGCTGGTGCGGTACCGGGTTCCCCTGGATCTCGGCCACCTGGGACACGTCGGCCTGCGGCCGGCGCGCCCGGTAGGCCGAGCGGTAGGCGGCCGGGGAGGACCCCAGCTGCCGCCGGAAGTGCCCGCGCAGGGCGACCGGCGAGCGGAACCCGCAGCGCCCGGCGACCTCGTCGACCGAGTAGTCGGAGGTCTCCAGCAGCCGCTGCGCCTGGAGCACCCGCTGGGTGATCAGCCACTGCAGCGGCGCGCTGCCGGTCAGCGAGCGGAACCGCCGGTCGAACGTGCGCCGGCTCATGTACGCGCGGGCGGCGAGGGTCTCCACGTCGAACTGCTCGTGGAGGTGCTCAAGCGCCCAGGCGACGACCTCGGCCAGCGGGTCGGCGCCGATCTCCTCCGGCAGCGACCGGTCGAGATAGCGCTCCTGGCCGCCCGTGCGGCGCGGCGGGACGACGAGCCGGCGGGCCAGTGCCCCGGCCGCCTCGCTGCCGTGGTCCGTGCGCACGATGTGCAGGCACAGGTCGATTCCGGCCGCGGTGCCCGCGGACGTCAGTACGTCGCCGTCGTCGACGAACAGCTCGCGCGGATCGACATGGACGGACGGGTACCGCTTGGCCAGCGTCGGCGCGTACATCCAGTGCGTCGTCGCGGGCCGGCCGTCCAGCAGACCGGCGGCGGCGAGCACGAAGGCTCCCGTGCACAGTCCGACGATCCGGGCGCCCTCCTCGTGCGCCAGACGCAGTGCGTCGAGCGCCTCCGGAGGCGGCGGTGAAGTGATCGAGCGCCAGGCCGGAACGACGACCGTGCCTGCCCGGGCGATCGCCTCCAACCCGTACGGCGCGGTGAGCTCGAGTCCGCCGGTGGTCCGCAGCGGACCGTCCTCCCCGGCACACACGAGCAGTCGATAGCGTGGAACTCCCGCGTCCTGCCGGTCGATGCCGAACACGGAAAGTGGAATGGAGCTCTCGAAGATCGGCCCGCCGCTGAACAGCAGCACCGCGACGATCTCCCTGCGGCGACGCCCCGCGAGCTTCCTGCCGGCGTCCGCGACGACGGCGGTGGAATCCTGGCTCATGGCTAAGCCCCCCTTGGGTGTCGCGACTCCTTGGTCTGGTCGCACCTGCACGTTTCCCCTCGGCCTTGCACGTGGATCCCCCGCCGTAAATACATGATCGAATCTACTGCGTCCCGTGGTGTCGGCGTGACAAGTTCAGCACGCAGCGCTATGTCGACTTGGCAACTTGGCGAAAAGCATTCGATCAGGAAGCGTTCCACTCCGCTACCGGAGTGGGAAGCTCGCCGTCCGGCCATGGCCAGTACCCGTAGGGTCTCGGAGCCCCCCTGGCGGTGTAGTCGCTGGTGGTAGGGGGGTTGACGGGGCATTCCGGCAAGAACACCACTGTGCCGGGAAGTTGGCTGAAAATATGCGGGTGTGGGTGTACGAATCAGTCAGTCCTCAGGGGAGATTCCACCAGACGTGTGACAACCGCGGTGTGCACGGCCCCCGGCGCCGGCCCCGGCGCGCGAACGCCGGCGGTGTCCGCCCCGCGGCAGCCGGTCCTCGGCGAGGACCAGGGCGGCCCGCTCCGCCTTCTCCGAGTAGCGCAGCATCGCCCGGCACGCGGCCGTGACGGCGGCCAGCCCGAGGGTCGCGACGGCGGCCCCGTCGAAGGAGGTCCCGTAGACGACGAGGACCACGGGAACGAGCAGGCAGCTGAAGGCGGCCCAGCGCACCACGTCACCCGCGGGGTCGTCATGGGGGCGTCTGCCGGGGTGCACGGACGGGTGAACGGCGGCGGGGGCGAAATGCGCGGTCGTGTCGTTGCGCTGCGCGGTCCGGACGGAGCGGACGGACTGGGTCGGCTGAGCGGGCTGGACGGGGTGGACCGGATGGCCGGGCACGGCGTGCTCCCTGCGGGCTCTTCCTGGACGGTCGGACGCGTGTCCAACGGTGCGCGGCTGTGCTCGGTCACTGCGCGCACGGGTGGCGCGTGTCGCCACTCGTCACTGGCTGTAGGGGCCAGCGGCCATTGCCAAGGAGCCCTCGCTCCGGCATGCTCCCTGGGACGCTCTCCAAGGGCGGCATGCCCTGTGCAGGACAGGAGTGTCGCCGTACCCTGGTGGGTATGGGCTTGGAAAGATACTTCCCGGACAGAGCTCCGTCACCCTGAGTCGTCATTTTTCAATCGTCGCTTACGCCCAATGTCGCCCCGTCGCCCTGTCCCTTCCCCCGAGGACCCCTTCGCCGAGACATCCATGGCCGGTCACGAATCCCCCGAACCCGCGGACCGCAAGCGCAAACCCCTCGCCGACCACGCGTCGAGCGACCTGCGCGCGGCGGAACAGACACGTCATCCCTGCGACCCGGCCTTCCGGCACGGGGTCGTGGTGGGGTTCGACGGCTCCATGTCCAGTGAGCGCGCCCTGGCGTACGCGATCGGGATGGCCCGCCGGTCCGGATCCGGCCTGATCATCGTGCACGTGGCCAACCGGCTGCCCACCACCGTGTGGGCCGGCTGCGAGCCGCCCGTCTTCGTGGACGTACCGGACCACCGCACCGAGGTGCTGGGGCTGGAGCTCGCCTGCGCGGACTATCTGGCCGAGGTGCCGTGGATCCTGGTCGAGCGGGGCGGGGACATCTGCCACGAGCTGGAGGAGGTCGGCCGGGAGTACTCGGCGGACGCCATCGTGGTGGGCTCCACGCACGGGATCGTGGGCCGGATCTTCGGGTCCGTGGCGGGCCGGCTGGCCAAGCGGGCGCAGCGACCGGTTGTTGTCATTCCGTAACCCACTGTACTTCGGTTGTGCGGTTGTGAACCCTCATGTAAAGGGTAGATAAATGCTGCTGGGACGCAGCAAACAACTGCAGATCGAAGGGAGCCCGCCGTGGACAATGGTGTCTCTGCGGGAAGCACGGCCTCGACTTCGACCCTCGGGAACATAGCCCTGGGTCTCACCCTTCTCGCATTCGGTATCGGCCACACCGCCGTCGTCAGCGGCGTGTCCGTCGCCAACTCCGTGTCACTCGCGACCTACGTCGGCGGTCTCGCCCTGTTCGTCCTCGGAATCCTCGAGTTCCGCGGCGGCAACGGCTTCAACGGCACGGCGTACGCGGGCCTCGGCGCCTTCTGGTTCACCTGGGCCTCAGGGGCGGACGGAAAGGTTTCGGCACACGCAGCCGGACTGTTCCTGGTCCTCTTCGCCCTGCTCGCGCTGACCCTCACGGTCAGTGCCTCGAGCGGACTGTTCGGTCAGGGCGCGTACGCCCTGCTCACCCTCTCCCTGCTGCTCCTCGCGGTCGGCTCCTTCGCCGACAGCGGCGGGCTCGCCAAGGTCGCCGGCTGGGTGGCCGCGGTCTCCGGGCTGCTGTTCTGGTACGGCGCCACCGCGGCGCTGGCCCACTGGCCCACCGCACTGGGCAAGGCCTCCGGCAGCGGCGCGGTCGCCGCGGGCTGAGGGACATACGGGAACGGCCCCCGGGGGAATCCCCCCGGGGGCCGTTCTGCGTGCTCGGTGCGACTACTCGACCGTGACCGACTTCGCCAGGTTGCGCGGCTTGTCGATGTCCCGGCCCAGGGCCAGGGCCGTGTGGTACGCCAGCAGCTGGAGCGGGATGCCCATCAGGATCGGGTCCAGCTCGTCCTCGTTCTTGGGCACGAGGATGGTGTGGTCGGCCTTCTCCTGCTCGCGGTGGGCGACCGCCAGGATCCGGCCGCTGCGGGCCTTGATCTCCTCCAGCGCCGCGCGGTTCTTCTCCAGCAGGTCGTCGTCCGGGACGATCGCGACCGTCGGCATCGCCGGCTCGATGAGCGCGAGCGGACCGTGCTTGAGCTCGGAGGCCGGGTAGGCCTCGGCGTGGATGTAGGAGATCTCCTTCAGCTTGAGGGAGGCCTCCAGGGCCACCGGGTAGCCGCGGACCCGGCCGATGAACATCATCGACTTGGCCTCGGCGTACTCGGCCGCCAGCTTCTTGATGTCCTCTTCGCCCTCGAGGATCTCCTGGATCTGCGCGGGCAGCTTGCGCAGGCCCTCGATGATCCGCTTGCCGTCGGTGACCGACAGGTCCCGGATCCGGCCCAGGTGCACGGCGAGCAGCGCGAAGGCCACGACCGTGTTGGTGAAGCACTTGGTGGAGACGACGCAGACCTCGGGACCGGCGTGCACGTACACGCCGCCGTCGGCCTCGCGGGCGATCGCGGAGCCCACCACGTTGACGACGCCGAGGACGCGGGCGCCCTTGCGCTTGAGCTCCTGCACGGCGGCCAGTACGTCGTACGTCTCACCGGACTGGGAGACGGCGATGTAGAGCGTGTCGGGGTCCACGACCGGGTTGCGGTAGCGGAACTCGGAGGCCGGCTCGGCGTCCGCGGGGATACGGGCCATGCTCTCGATGAGGCCGGCGCCGATCAGGCCCGCGTGGTACGAGGTGCCGCAGCCCAGGATCTTGACCCGGCGGATGCCGCGCGCCTCGCGCGGGTCCAGGTTCAGGCCGCCCAGGTGCACGGTGTTGAAGCGGTCGTCGATCCGGCCGCGCAGCACGCGGTCGACCGCGTCGGGCTGCTCGGAGATCTCCTTGTGCATGTACGTGTCGTGGCCGCCCATGTCGTACGAGGCGGCCTCCCACTCCACGGTCTCCGGCGTGGCCGTGGTGGTGGCGCCGCTGGTGGTGTAGGTGCGGAAGTCGTCGGCCTTGAGAGTGGCCATCTCGCCGTCGTCGAGGGTGACGACCTGGCGGGTGTGGGCGACGAGCGCGGCGACGTCCGAGGCGACGAACATCTCCTTCTCGCCGATGCCGAGGACGACCGGCGAGCCGTTGCGGGCCACGACGATGCGGTCGGCGAAGTCGGCGTGCATGACGGCGATGCCGTAGGTGCCCTCGATGGCCTTGACGGCCTCGCGGACCTTCTCCTCGAGGGTGTCGGCCTGGGAGCGGGCGACCAGGTGGACGATCACCTCGGTGTCGGTCTCCGAGACGAAGACGACGCCCTCGGACACCAGCTTGGCGCGGAGCTCGTCGGCGTTGTCGACGATGCCGTTGTGCACGACCGCGACCTTGCTCTCGGCGTCCAGGTGCGGGTGGGAGTTGATGTCGCTCGGCGCGCCGTGGGTGGCCCAGCGGGTGTGGGCGATACCGGTGGTGCCGGTGAAGCGCTTGGGTACCCGGGACTCCAGCTCGCGGACGCGACCCTTGGCCTTGACCACCTTGAGCGCGGGGGACTTCGGGCTGTTGACGACGATGCCCGCGGAGTCGTATCCGCGGTATTCCAGTCGCTGCAGGCCTTCCAGCAGCAGCGGTGCCACGTCACGCTTGCCGATGTAACCCACGATTCCGCACATAAAGTCTTGCCCCTCCTGAAGTTCGGTTGCTCTTGCCGCTGTTGTCGCCGCGCCCTGCCGTCGGCAGGCCCTGTTGCTCAGCCGTAGACGATGCGGCGCAGCTGCCGGAGCGAGAGCTCCGGCGGCGCCACGGCGCGGTGCGGCAGCTCGGCCGCGATCCGTTCGAAGATCTCCGCGTTGACCGCGCCACCGGACTGGAGCTCCCGGTGGCGGCGGCGCACGAATTCCTCGGTCGTCTCATCGAAGTACGCGAGGACGTCGAGCACCACCCGGGCGGCCTCGCCGCGCTGCAGCGCGGTGCTGCGCACCAGGTGGTCGACAAGATCGTCATGAGACGGGCGGCGGTCGAGCACTCGTAGATACTGACGGGCCGCGGCCGGGAACGCAAAGATCCTGCCCGGAATCGGGCAGGATCTATCTGGTCCAGACCAGCGGAATGCGTAAATCCGCTCACCAAGCGGTTAGAAACGACGCAAAATGGCCTGCTTGGCTGCGGCGAACTCCTCGGCCGTGAGGATGCCCCCCTGATGCAGATCGCCGAGCTCGCGCAGCCGGCGCAGCAGGGCGTCGTGGTCCTCGGGGGCCGTCGGCTCGGGGGCCGAGGCCGCGAGCTCCGGCACCGGCACCGCGGACCGGACCGTGGCGGCCTCGGCCGGCGCCGAGGCACCGCGGGGATGGGGCATCCGCACCGCCACGGCCGCTGCGACCAGTGCCATCAGCGGGTCCTTCTTGAAACCGAACAGCTCCACCGTGTACGGGTCGTACTTGGGCGCCGGAGCCGCCGGGGCGCCTGCCAGCGTGAACCGGATCCATCCGTTGTCCAGGCCCTTCGAGGGGGACCACTCCACCGTCCGCAGGTCCGCGAGCCGGAACTCGCGCGGTCCGCCGGAGCTCTTGGCCTCCTCCGTCGTCCAGTTCCAGTCCAGCGCCACCCGGTCCCCGTCGAAGGCCACCGTGCCGTCCCCCGCGGCCACCGTGATCGGCACGGCCGGCCCCGGTAGCAGGTACACGTCCGCCGGGCCGGGGTCCACCTGGTCCAGCAGCAGCGCATTGCGGACCTCGTCCACGAAATACTCCGCCACCCCCGTCCGGTCCGCCTCCACGGTCAGCCGGTACGGGTCGGAGGCCTCCGGCAGCCGCCCGCCCGTCACCTGGAGCAGCGGGTCGGCGCCGTCACGCAGCTTCAGCCTCAACCGGCCTGTCTTGCGGCCCGGTTCGTAGCTGACCCCGGCGAGCGCGGGCAGCGGTACGACCACTTCGCCCAGCGTCTGGCGCAGCAGCCCCACCCCCTTGTCGCGACCGGGCACGATACGCACCGCGTCCCCGTCGAAGGTCCATGTGCCGTCCTTCTGGATGATTTCCGCCATCCATCGATTCTCGCACCGGCCACAGCACGCCAGTTGGCCTATACCTGCCCTATGAGAGTCCTGCGACGCACGCTCGGCACCCTCCTCGTCCTCGGCGTGGCCGTCTCCTGCGCAACGTCCCCCGGCGCCGACGCCAGACCGGGGGACGAGCGCCCCGCCGTCCTCGCCCCCTACGAACAGCTCCTGCCGGCGCCCGCATCCGCACGCGCCGAAGGCCCCGGGTACGCCGTCGGGGCGGGCACGGTCATCCGTACCGGCGCGAGCGGCGGCGAGGAGGTCCGCCGGGTCGGCGAGCTCCTCGCGCAGCAGCTCCGGGGCCCCAGCGGGCTCCCGCTGCCGGTGGTCGACGGGGCCGACGGCGACGGGATCCGGCTGCGCCTGGACGGGGCGGCCGAGGGCGTCGGCGCCGAGGGGTACCGGCTGGAGTCCGGCCCGGGCGGGGTCACGCTGACCGCCCGGACCCCGGCGGGGCTCTTCCACGCGGGGCAGACGCTGCGGCAGCTGCTGCCGGTGGCCGGTCCGGGCACGGTGCCCGGCGGCGAGATCACCGACGCGCCCCGGTTCGCGTACCGGGGGGCCATGCTGGACATCGCCCGCCACCACTTCACGGCCGAGCAGGTCAAGGGGTACGTCGACCAGCTCGCCCAGTACAAGGTCAACACGCTGCACCTGCACCTGACCGACGACCAGGGCTGGCGGATCGCGATCGACTCCTGGCCCCGGCTGGCGGAGTACGGGGGCGGCAGCGAGGTCGGCGGCGGGCCGGGCGGGTACTGGACGAAGGACCAGTACCGCGACCTCGTGGCGTACGCGGCGGAGCGGTACGTGGACGTGGTCCCGGAGATCGACATGCCGGGGCACGTGAACGCGGCCCTGGCCTCGTACGCGGAGCTGAACTGCGACGGCAAGGCGCGCGAGCGCTACACCGGGATCAAGGTCGGCTTCAGCTCGCTGTGCGTCGGCAAGGAGCGGACGTACGAGTTCATCGACGAGGTGCTCGGCGAGCTGGCCGAACTGACCCCGGGCCGCTACCTGCACATCGGCGGCGACGAGGCGCTCTCGACTCCGGCGGCGGACTACGCGGCGTTCATGGACCGGGCCCAGGAGGTGGTGGGGCGCCACGGCAAGACGGTGGTGGCCTGGCACCAGCTGGCGACGGCCCGCCCGGCGCCGGGAGCGGTGCTCCAGTACTGGGGCCACGACAGGACCCCGGCCGCCGAGAAGTCGGCGGTGGCCACGGCGGCGAAGGCGGGCCACCCGCTGATCCTGTCGCCGGCGGACCGGCTGTACCTGGACATGAAGTACGACCTGACGACGAAGCCGGGACTGGCCTGGGCGGGCTTCGTCCCGGTGCGCAGGGCCTACGACTGGAACCCGGGGACGTACCTGGCCGCGGCCGGAGTCCCGGAGTCCGCGGTCCTCGGGGTCGAGGCGCCGTTGTGGACCGAGACGATCGCGACCCGGTCCGACCTGGAGTTCATGGCGTTCCCGCGGGTGCTGGGCCTCGCGGAACTGGGCTGGAGCCCGGGCCCGCGGAACTGGAGCGAGTACCGGCAGCGCGTGGCGGCCCAGGGCCCGAGGCTGGAGGCCCAGGACATCACGTACTACCGGGCCCCGGACGTCCCCTGGCCGTAGCCGGGAAAAGGGACTGCCCGAGGCGTGTCCGCGAAGAGGGCCGGTCAGGGCTTCGCGGACACACCTCGGGCAGGAGGGGCGGGCGCGCTGCCGAGGGACCGTATTCGGCAGCGCACCCACCCCCTTGATCACCGCCGCGATGCGTGAGGCGCGACGGGGTTCTTGAGGGTGCCGATCAGCTGGAGGGCGGCCGCCGGGTCGGCGAGGTCCACCATCTGCTTGTTGTTGCGCAGCTGGAGCCGGTTCAGGCAGGACAGCTGGAACTCCTCGGCGAACAGGTCGTACCGCTCGAAGCGCTCCGCGAGCTGCGGCATCGACTCCTGGTAGTCGTGTCCGCAGTCCGCGACAGCCTTCCAGAAGGTCTCCTCCTCGCAGATGCCCTCCGAGACCAGGATCGAGCCCAGGAAGCGGAAGAAGCAGTCGAAGACGTCCGTGAAGATCGACAGGAGCTTCATGTCCTCCGGGATGTCGGCCCTGACGCGCTCGACGGCAGGCGGGAGCACCGCGTCGGGGTCCATGACCACGATCTCCTCGGCGATGTCCTTGAAGATCGCCCGCTTCACCACGCCGTTCTCGATGACGAGGATGGTGTTCTCGCCGTGCGGCATGTACGCGAGGTCGTACTGGTAGAAGCAGTGCAGGAGCGGGAGGAGGTAGGCCTTCAGGTACGGCTTCAGCCACTGCGACGGGGTGAGGCCCGACTCCTCGATGAGCGCGCCGACGAAGGACTTGCCCTCGGAGTCGACATGCAGCAGGGAGGCCATCGTCGCCAGGCGCTCGCCTTCCCGGAGGTGGTTGACCGGGGACTCCCGCCACAGGGCGGCCAGCATCTTGCGGTACGGGGAGTAGCGGTCGGTGGCGCGCTCGTACTGGCGGTGGTGGTAGCCGATGGCCGCGCGCTCGCGGATGATCGAGAAGTCCACCGACTGCAGGACCTCGTCGCCCTCGATCAGCTGGTGCAGCCAGTCGTTGATCGCCGGGGTGGCCTCCATGTAGGCCGCCGACAGGCCGCGCATGAAGCCCATGTTGAGGACCGAGATGGCGGTCTTCACGTAGTGCTTCGTCGGCGTCGTGGTGTTGAAGAACGTACGGATCGACTGCTGGGCGAGGAACGCGTCCTCGCCCTCTCCGAGCAGCACCAGACGGCGGCACGCGATCTCGGCCGCGAAGGTGACCGTGGTCTTGTTCCACCACTGCCAGGGGTGGACCGGCAGGAAGTGGTAGTCCGCCGGGTCCAGGCCCATGGCGGACAGCCTGGCCTCGAACCCCGCGATGGCGGCCTCGCCCAGCTCGTCGCGCATGAACGAGTCGTGGTCCAGGCCGGCGCCGGCCGTGAAGGTGGAGACGTCCTTGCGGGCCGCCACCCACACCAGGTGGACGGGGCTCGCCGTCTCCGGGGCGTACGAGAGGTACTCGTGCACGCCGAAGCCGAGCCGGCCGTTGTTGGCGACGAAGCAGGGGTGGCCCTCGGTCATGCCGGTCTCGATGTCCTGGAAGGAGGACGTCGCCAGGACGGCGGCGGGGACCTGCGGCTTCGTGTACTTGAAGCCCGAGCCCGCCAGGGTGGAGGAGATCTCCTCCAGGTACACCGGCAGGACCTCGGGGCTGAGACCGAGGGCGTCCTTCAGCTCGATGTGGAAGTCGATCGCGTCCAGAGGCAGCTCGGCGCCGTCCCGGTGGCGGGTGACGGAGGCTTCGTCGACCGCCCAGTGGTCCAGGGCGTGGAGGGCCGCGGTGAAGCGGTACTCCACGGTGCCGTCGTCGCTCAGGACCGCGTACCTCGAGTCGCCGAGCGGCTTCGGGGTCAGCAGGCGCTCGTGCGAGAACTCCGCCAGGGCCTTGCGGACCAGTGCGCGGTTCGCGCGGGCCCACAGTTCGGGGGAGAGGTGCGAGATCGCGTCGGCGAGGCTCATATGGAGGCTCCCGTCAGGCCGGTGGCCGCCTCGAACTGCGCGCGGGTGCAGAAGCTCAGCAGGGCTTCCTTCTCCGGCTTGGTGACCTGCCGCTCCGATACGAAGCCGACGGCCTCGTTCAGGGCGTGCACGGCGGTGTTGGCGACGTCCGGCTCGACCACGACGCGCTCGGTCGCCGGGTCCGCGAACACGGCCGCCATCACGGTGGTGATGACCGCACGCGTGAAGCCGTGCAGCGGCCGGTCGCTCGGGGCGACCAGGAAGTGCATGCCGACGTCGCCGGGCCGGGCGTCGTACAGGCCGACCAGCTCCAGCTCGCTCGGGTCGTACGTCTCCATCAGGAAGGCCGGGCGGCCCTCGTGCAGGCCGATGAAGGCCTGGTGGTGCTCATGGGCGGCGATCCGCATGTACTCGCGCTCGACGTCCGGCAGCGAGGCGTCCTGCATCATCCAGAACGAGGCCTTCGGGTGGGTGACCCAGCCGTGCAGCAGCTCCGCGTCGGCGAAGGGATCCAGGGGCCTCACGGAGAAGGCCCCGAGGTCCCCGTCGACGCGGCTGTACAGGATTTCGGTGGTGCTCATGCGTGCGGGCCTTCCGGGGCGGCGAACTGCTGGAACGCGATGGACTTCTCGACCTTGTAGTACTCGCGGCCGAGGAGCTCTCCGATGATGTACGCGTTGCGGTATGCGGCCATTCCCAGGTCGGGCGCGGTGATGGAGTGGTTGTGGACCGTGCCGTTCTGCAGGAAGACCCCGCGGCCGGTCACGTCGATGCTGTAGTTGCGGGCCGCGTCGGGGCGGCCGTGGCCGTCGAAGGACAGGCGCTCGCGCACGGGGTTCAGGAACTCCGGGAGCGTGTACCTGTAGCCCGTCGCGAGGATCAGGCCCTCGGTGGCGAGGGAGAAGTCGCGCTCCTGCTCCTCCTGGCGCAGCCCCAGGGTGTACGTGCCCGTGGTGGTGTCGTATGCCGCGGAGTTCAGCGAGGTGTTGGTCAACAGGGTGGTCGGGACCGGGCCCGGCGAGGTGACCTTCTTCTGGTAGAGCATGTCGAAGATGGCGTTGATGAGCTCGCCGTCGATGCCCTTGAAGAGGTTCTTCTGCTGGTGCTCGAGCCGGTAGCGGGTCTCCTCGGGCAGCGCGTGGAAGTAGTCCACGTACTCCGGGGAGGTCATCTCCAGCGTCAGCTTCGTGTACTCCAGCGGGAAGAACCGCGGGGAGCGGGTCACCCAGTTGAGCTGGTAGCCGTACACGTCGATCTCGGCGAGCAGGTCGTAGTAGATCTCCGCCGCACTCTGGCCGGAGCCGACCAGCGTGATCGACTTCTTCTGCTGGAGCTCCGGCTTGTGTCGCATGTACGCGGAGTTGTGCGTGAAGTCGCCGCCGAGCCCGGCGCAGGCCTGCGGGACGAACGGCGGGGTGCCGGTTCCCAGGACCAGGCGGCGGGCCAGGTGGGTTTCGCCGCGGTCGGTGTGGACCTCGTACAGGCCGGCCTGCTCGTCGTACGTGACCTCCGTGACGGAGGTGGAGTACTGCACGTTGTCGAGGCGGTCGGCGGCCCAGCGGCAGTAGTCGTTGTACTCGGTCCGCAGCGGGTAGAAGTTCTCCCGGATGTAGAAGGAGTACAGCCGGTCCTTGTCCTTCAGGTAGTTCAGGAAGGAGAAGGGCGAGGTCGGGTCGGCCAGCGTGACCAGGTCCGACATGAACGGCGTCTGCAGGTGCGCACCGTCCAGGAACATCCCGGCGTGCCACTCGAAGTGCGGCTTCGTCTCGATGAAGAGGCCGTCGAGCTCGTCGATCGGAGCGGTCAGGCAGGCGAGTCCCAGGTTGAAGGGACCGAGGCCGATACCGATGAAGTCGAGCGGCCGGCGGGGCTCACGAGGCGTGGACAAGGGATTCTCCCAGGTACTGCTCGGCGTGGGACGCGAGAAGGTCGAGGACGGCCGCGATGTCGGCCGTCGTGGTCTGCGGGTTGAGGAGGGTGAACTTCAGGTACTGGTCGCCGTCCACCTTGGTGCCGGCGACGACCGCCTCGCCGGAGGCGAACAGCGCCTTGCGGGCGTGCAGGTTGGCCTCGTCGACGAGGTCCTTGCGGACGTCGCCGGAGGGCACATAGCGGAAGACCAGGGTGGAGATCCGGGGCTTGACGACGACCTCGAAGCGCGGGTCGGCGTCGATGATGTCCCAGCCGGCGGCGGCCAGGTCGATGACCTCGTCGAAGAGCGAGCCGAGACCGTCGGCGCCCATGGTGCGCAGGGTCATCCAGAGCTTGAGCGCGTCGAAGCGGCGCGTGGTCTGGATGGACTTGTCGACCTGGTTCGGAATCTGCTCCTCCGCCATGCGGCGGGGGTTGAGGTAGTCCGCGTGGTACGTGGCGTGCTTGAGGGTGTCGCGGTCGCGGACCAGCATCGCGCTGGAACTGACCGGCTGGAAGAACGACTTGTGGTAGTCGACCGTGACCGAGTCGGCCAGTTCGATGCCGTCGAGCAGGTGCCGCCGGGTGGGGGAGATCAGCAGTCCGCAGCCGTACGCGGCGTCCACGTGCATCCACGCGGAGTGCTCGGCGGCCAGGCGGGCGATCTCGGGGAGCGGGTCGATGGACCCGAAGTCGGTGGTGCCGGCGGTGGCGACGACGGCCATCGGGAACAGGCCCTCGGCGGCGCAGTTCTCCAGCTCGAGGGCGAGCACGGAGGTGTCCATGCGGCGGCCCCGGTCGACGGGGACGGCGATGACGGCCTCGTAGCCGAGCCCGAGCATGGCGGCCGACTTCTTGACGCTGAAGTGGCTGGCCTCGGAGGTGAAGATGCGCAGCTTGGGCAGGACCTGGGACTTCGGGAGCGTCCGCTCGCTGCTCTGCATGACCTTGCGGCAGGCCTCGTCGCGGGCCAGCAGCAGCGCGTGGAAGTTGGACTGGCTGCCGCCGGAGGTGAAGATGCCGTCCGCGTCCGGGCCGAGACCGATGCGCTGCGCGGTCCAGTCGATGAGGCGGCGCTCGATGAGCGTGCCGCCTATGGACTGGTCCCAGGTGTCCAGGGAGGAGTTGACGGCCGAGAGGACGGCCTCGCCGAGGACGGCGGGGATGACGACAGGGCAGTTGAGATGGCCCAGGTAGCGCGGGTGGTGGAAGTACACCGCGTCGCGCAGGTAGACCTCTTCCAGCTCGTCGAGGACGGCGGCCGGGTCTTCGAGGGGCCGGTCCAGGTCTATCCCGTTGATGACCGGGGCGAGTTCATCGACGGATATACCGGTGTGCGGCCGCTCGGTGGTCGCGAGTTTGGCAGCGATGCGCTCGACGCCTTCGGTGACGGCACGCCGGTACAGGTCCGCGGTCGTCTCATTCAGCAGATGCGAGCGCATCAACGTTCCTCCGGGCAGGGAAAGAGGCGGGTGGGGAAGGCGATTATTAGGTTAGCCTAACCTAATCTTTCGGCCAAATAGCGATGGGCCCCGGCCGGAAGCCGGGGCCCATCGCTGAAGAGGGTTGGGGAGAGCGGGAGTTGCTACAGCTCGGACGTGGGTTCCTCGCTGGCCGCCTGGCCCGCGTACGCCTCGGCGAGGAGTTCCTCCTCGCTCGCGCCGAGCCGCCAGTAACCGGTGAAACGCACCGCACGCCGGTCGATGGAACGTTCCTGTACGACATGCCGGCGGACCGCCCGAATCGTGCCGGCCTCGCCCGCGAGCCAGGCGTACGGAGCTTCGGCGACCGGCAGTTCGGCCGCCCGGAGTGCCTCCAGCACGCGCTCGGTGCGCTCCTTGCCCGCGCCGCTCTCCCGCACGATCCAGGTGATGTCCGCGTCGGCGAGCGTCGGCAGGACGAGCCGGTCGGCGGCGTGCGGGACCTCGAACCACGCGGCGACCCGGGTCCCGGCGGGGAGCCGGTCCAGGATCGCGGCGGCCGCGGGGAGCGCCGTCTCGTCCGCGTACATGAGCAGCGCGTCGGTGCCGGCCGGCGGCTGGAACCGTACGGACTTGTTCTCCACGACGGCCGGGCCGATCGCCATGATCCGGCGGCCGGTGACCGCCCGCCCGGCCCAGTACGAGGCCGGAGCCGTGACATCAGCCGCTGCCGCGGCGGGGTCCCCGTGGAGCACGAAGTCGATGTCGACCTCGTCGGCGCCCTCGGGCGTACGGCGCTGCTCGCGCACGGTGTACGACCGCATCACCGGCCGCTCCTCGTCCGGCATTCCGCGCCAGGCCGCGAACCAGGTGTCCTCGTCCGTGGACGGGAGCAGGGTGTGCTGCTGGTGGGCGGGCGGCAGGAAGAGCGAGAGGCTCTGGTCGTAGCCGCCCGAGCGGAAGCCCGAGAGGGATTCCCCGCCGAACGTGACCCGCAGGAACGAGTGCCCGAGCCGGCGCGTGCGCAGCACTTCGAGTGCGAAGAACCGGAAGTGGGCGGCGGCCGGGGCGGTGTCGGATGCGGTGGCGTCGGACACCATGGCGTCGGGTGCGGTGGCGGTCATGCGGAGAGTCCCCCCTCGTCAGTGGAAACGGCGCCTGGTCGGGGCGCCGAGGGTCAGCCGACCTTCTTGGCGTTCTGGATGGACTTCGCGAGGTCCTCGAGGATCTGGGCGCACTTGTCGTACGAGTAGATCGGCTCGGTCACGCGCGGGGCGACCTGGCCGGCCTTGACGGCGGGCAGCTCGGCCCAGGTCGGCTTGGCCTTCAGCTCCTCCGGCTGCAGGGTGCCGGTGCGGTTGTCGAGCAGGACCAGGTCGGCCTTGTACTTGCCGGCGTTCTCCCAGCTGAGGCTCTCGAAGAAGCCGCCCGCGTCCAGCTTGCCCTGCTCCGGGGTGACGAACTCGACGCCGAGGGTCTCGAAGTACTTCAGGTCGGCCGAGGTCTTCGGGGTGGAGACGTAGAACAGGGCGTCGGAGCCGGAGCCGACGAGCACCTTGATGCCCGGGTTGGCCTTGGTGGCCTCGCGGACCTTGGTGGCGGCCGACTCGAAGCGGGCCTTGGCGTCGGCGGTCTTCTTGGTGTTCAGGTCGGCGCCCAGGGACTTGGCGAGGTCGGCCGTGCGCTCCAGCGCCTTGTCGAGGGAGGCGTCGCCGCCCACGCCGATCGCGGCGGCCGGGGCCAGCTTCAGGATCTTGTCCTTGGAGGCCTCCGGGACGAACCAGTAGCTGCCGTCCCAGGTGTTGGTGACCAGCAGCTCGGGCTGCAGGGCCGCGTACTTCTCGACGTTGAACTCGTCGTAGACGTTGCCGAGGATCTCGACCTTGGAGATGTCCATCGAGCCGGCCATCGTGTCGGCCTTGCCGTCGGCGGTCCTGGTCGGGCCGAAGACGCCCTTGACCTGGATGCCGTAGTCGTAGAGCGCGGCGGCGGTGCCGGTGTAGGCCACGATGTTCTTCGGCTTGGCCTTGAGGCCGATGTCCTTGCCGAGGTCGTCCTTGAAGGTCCAGGCGCCCGAGGTCGCAGCGCCCTTGTCCTTGTCGCCCGCCCCGCTCTTCGCCGAGTCGGAGCCGCCGCATGCAGTGAGGGCCGCGACGAGGCCGAGGGCGCCGCCGGCGGCGATGAGACCGCGGCGGGAGAGGTAGGAGGTACGGGACTTGGGCATGTCGATGTCCGCTTTCGTGCGCGCCGGGCGGCCACTGGGCCGTTCGGAGGGAAGGTTAGCCTAACCTTGGCCGAAAACGGTAAGGGGGCCCTAAGTTTCCTCAGGGCCCCCTCGTGCGTACTGCGATCTGCGGTGCCTAGCCGGCGAAGCCCAGCTCACGGGCGATGAGCATGCGCTGCACCTCGCTGGTGCCCTCGCCGATCTCCAGGATCTTGGAATCCCGCCACATGCGCGCCACCGGGTACTCGTTCATGAACCCGTAGCCGCCGTGGATCTGGGTGGCCTCACGCGCGTTGTCGACGGCGACCGTCGAGGAGTACAGCTTCGCGATCGCCGCCTCCTTCTTGAACGGCTCCCCGGCCACGAGGCGGGAGGCCGCGTCACGCCAGCCGATCCGCGCCATGTGGGCGCGCATCTCCATGTCCGCCAGCTTGAACTGGATGGCCTGGTTGTCGCCGATGGGCCGGCCGAACGCCTTGCGCTCCTTCGCGTACTTCACCGACTCGTCCACGCAGCCCTGCGCGAGGCCCGTGGCGAGCGCCGAGATCGCGATGCGGCCCTCGTCGAGGATCCGCAGGAACTGGGCGTAGCCGCGGCCCTCCTGGCCGACCAGGTTGGCCAGCGGCACCCGTACGTTGTCGAACGCCAGCTCGCGGGTGTCCGACGCGTTCCAGCCGACCTTGGAGTACGGGGCGGCCACCGTGAAGCCGGGGGTGCCGGACGGGACGATGATCGAGGAGATCTCCGGGCGGCCGTCCGCCTTGCGGCTGGTCACGGCGGTGACGGTGACCAGACCGGTGATGTCCGTACCGGAGTTGGTGATGAAGCACTTCGAGCCGTTGATGACCCACTCGTCGCCGTCCTTGACGGCCGTCGTCCGGGTACCGCCGGCGTCGGAGCCGCCGTCCGGCTCCGTCAGGCCGAAGGCGCCGAGCACCTCGCCGGCGCACATCTTCGGCAGCCACTGCTGCTTCTGCTCCTCGGTACCGAAGAGGTAGAGGGGCATGGCGCCCAGCGAGACGCCCGCCTCCAGGGTGATGGCGACCGAGGAATCGACGCGGGCCAGCTCCTCCAGGGCGATGCCGAGGGCGAGGTAGTCGCCGCCCATGCCGCCGTACTCCTCCGGGAAGGGCAGGCCGAACAGGCCCATGCGGCCCATCTCGCGGACGATCTCGTACGGGAACTCGTGCCGCTCGTACAGGTCGCCGATCTTGGGGGCGATGACGTCGTGCGCGAACGCCTCGACGGTACGGCGGAGTTCCTCGTGCTCGGGGGTGAGCCGGTGGTCGAGGGGCATGTCTTCGTTACTCCTTGTGGGAGAGGGCGCGGACGGTACGGGAGGGGCTGGGGCGTCCCAGCTGTTCGGCCATCCACACGCTCGTGGCGGTGAGGGCGGCCAGGTCGACGCCTGTCTCGATGCCGAGGCCGTCGAGCATCCACACCAGGTCCTCGGTGGCGAGGTTGCCGGTGGCGCTCTTCGCGTACGGGCAGCCGCCGAGGCCGCCTGCGGAGGCGTCGACGGTCGTCACTCCGTGCTGGAGCGCGGCGAGGGTGTTGGACAGGGCCTGGCCGTAGGTGTCGTGGAAGTGCACGCCGATCCGGTCGGTCGGCACGCCCTCCTCGTTGAGCTCGCTGAGCAGGGTCTGGACGTGGCCCGGGGTGGCGACGCCGATGGTGTCGCCGAGGCTGAGCTCGTCGCAGCCGAGGTCGAGCAGGGCCTTGGCCACGCGGACCACCTGGTGGACCGGGACGGGGCCCTCCCAGGGGTCGCCGAAGCACATGGAGAGATAGCCGCGGACATGCGCCTTGCCCTCCTTGGCGCGGGCCACGACGGGCTCGAACATGGCGAGGGACTCGGCGACGGTCCGGTTGAGGTTGCGCGAGGCGAAGGTCTCGGTCGCCGAGCCGAAGACCGCGATGCGGCCCGCGCCGAGGGCCAGGGCGCGGTCGAGCCCGCGCTCGTTGGGGACCAGGACGGGGAGGTGGACCCCGGCCAGGTCCCGGAGCTGCGGGAACAGCTCCTCGGCGTCCGCCAGCTGGGGCACCCACTTGGGGTGCACGAAGCTGGTTGCCTCGACGGTGGTCAGCCCGGCCGCGGCCAGCCGGTGGATGAACTCGGCCTTGACGTGGGTGGGTACGGCCGTCTTCTCGTTCTGCAGCCCGTCGCGGGCGCCGACCTCGTGGATGCGGACGCGGGCCGGCAGCTCGGGGGCCGGGACGGTCATGGGCAGCCCGTTCACTTGGCCTCCCCTTCTTCCTTTTCCTCTTCCTCGTCCGGGGTGACGACGGCCAGGACCTGGTCCATGGCGACGGTCGTGCCGGGGGAGACGTCCAGCTCGGTGACCGTGCCGGAGTGGGGGGCGGAGATGACGTGCTCCATCTTCATCGCCTCGACGACGAGCAGGCTCTGCCCGGCGACGACGTGGTCGCCGACGGCGACCTTGACGACGGTGACGGTGCCGGGCATGGGGGCGGCGAGAGTGTCGGCGCCGGCGCCGGCCGCGCCCTTCGCCGTGACGGGGTCGTGGGTCTGGACGTGCCAGGAGTCGCCGTCGCGGCCGAGCCAGGTCCCCTCGGGGGAGCGGGCGTGGCTGAAGGTGTGGGTGACCCCGTCCAGCTCGACGGTGACGCGGTCGGCGGTCCGGGCCACGATCCGCCCGCGGGCCGGTGCGCCGGGGCCCTGCCCCGGACCCCGCGCCTCGTTCGCCGGCGGGGCTGCATCGTCCCCGTCGTCGGTGAGCAGGAGCTCCGTCTGGGTGCCCGAGGGGCGGGTGCGGATGATGATCGGGTCCTGGCCCGGGAGACGGAAGTGGTGGACCGTCCAGGCGGGGGTACCGCCGAGGCGCCAGCCGTCGGCCGCCCCGAACGGGTCGACCCACCCGTCCACGGCCGCTGCCGCACCGTCCTTGGCCAGCAGCGCAGCCGTGGCGTACACCTCCGGCGGGACGCCCTCCGGCAGCATGCCGGCCAGGTCCCGCTCCACCAGCCCGGTGTCCAGGTCCCCGGACACCACGTCCGGGTGCGCCAACAGCCTCCGCAGGAAACCGGTGTTGGTCTGGACGCCCAGGATCACGGTGTCGGCGAGGGCACTGCGCAGCACCCGGAGGGCAGCGGCCCGGTCCGGACCGTACGCGATCACCTTCGACAGCATCGGGTCGTACGTCGACCCGGTGTCCACCCCCGCCGTCAGGCCGGAGTCCGTACGGACAGAGCCACCCGACGGCTCGGACAGCGCGAGGACCGTACCGCCGGACGGCAGGAACCCCCGCGCCGGGTCCTCCGCGCAGACGCGGGCCTCGATCGCGTGCCCGGTCAGCCGGACCCCGGACTGGTCGAAGCCCAGCTCGGCGCCGGAGGCGACCCGCAGCTGCTGTTCCACCAGGTCCAGCCCGGTGATCAGCTCCGTCACCGGGTGCTCCACCTGGAGCCGGGTGTTCATCTCCATGAAGTAGTACGAGGACGGGTCCCCGCCCGGGACGATGAACTCCACCGTGCCCGCGCCGACGTACCCGCACGAGCGCGCCGCCTCCACCGCCGCCGCGCCCATCGAGGCCCGCAGTTCCGGCGTGAGCAGGACCGACGGGGCCTCCTCGATCACCTTCTGGTGGCGCCGCTGCAGCGAGCACTCGCGCTCGCCCAGGTGCACCACGTTCCCGTGCGCGTCCGCCAGCACCTGGATCTCGATGTGCCGCGGCCGGTCCACCCACCGCTCCACGAGCAGCGTGTCGTCGCCGAACGAGGAGCGGGCCTCGCGGCGGGCCGCCGCGATCTCCTCGCCCAGCAGGCCGGCGTCGCGGACCAGCCGCATGCCCTTGCCGCCGCCGCCCGCCGAGGGCTTCAGCAGCACCGGCATGCCGATCTCCTCGGCGGCCGCGACGAGTTCGGCGTCCGACAGGCCGCTGCCCGAGGAGCCGGGCACGACCGGGACCCCGGCCGCCTTCACGGTCTCCTTGGCGCGGATCTTGTCGCCCATCAGGGAGATCGCCGAGGCCGGCGGCCCGATGAAGGCCAGGCCCGCCTCCGCGCAGGCGGCCGCGAAGGCCGCGTTCTCCGCGAGGAAGCCGTAGCCGGGGTGGACGGCCTCGGCCCCCGTGCGGCGGGCCGCGTCGAGGAGCCGCTCCACCGACAGGTAGCTCTCGGCGGCCGCCGCCGGGCCGATCCGGACGGCCGTGTCGGCCTCCCGTACGTGCCGTGCGTCCGCGTCCGCGTCGCTGAAGACGGCCACGGACCGCACCCCGAGCTCCCGCAGCGTGCGGATGACCCGGACCGCGATCTCGCCCCGGTTCGCGACCAGAACAGTGCTGAACATCGAAGAAGTCCTCACGTCACACGTCACATTCGGAAGATGCCGAAGCCCGCGTCGCCCAGCGGGGCGTTCGCGCACGCGGTCAGGGCCAGTCCCAGCACCTGCCGGGTCTCCATCGGGTCGATGACCCCGTCGTCCCACAGTCGCGCGGTGGCGTAGTAGGCGTTGCCCTGCTCCTCGTACTGCGCGCGGACCGGGGCCTTGAAGGACTCCTCGTCCTCGAGCGGCCACTCCTGGCCGGCGCCCTCGATCTGGTCCCGCTTGACCGTGGCCAGTACGGAGGCGGCCTGCTCGCCGCCCATCACCGAGATCTTGGCGTTGGGCCACATCCACATGAAGCGGGGCGAGTAGGCCCGCCCGCACATCGAGTAGTTGCCCGCGCCGTACGAGCCGCCGACGACCACGGTCAGCTTCGGGACCCGGGTGCAGGCCACGGCCGTGACCATCTTGGCGCCGTGCTTGGCGATGCCGCCGGCCTCGTAGTCGCGGCCGACCATGAAGCCCGAGATGTTCTGGAGGAAGAGGAGCGGGATCCCGCGCTGGTCGCACAGCTCGATGAAGTGCGCGCCCTTCTGGGCGGATTCGGAGAACAGGATGCCGTTGTTGGCGACGATCCCGACCGGGTGGCCGTGGATCCGGGCGAAACCGGTGACGAGCGTCTGCCCGAACTCCGACTTGAACTCCTGGAAGCGGGACCCGTCCACGATGCGGGCGATGATCTCGCGGGCGTCGTACGGGGTGCGCGAGTCGACCGGGACCGCGCCGTACAGCCCGTACGGGTCCACCTTCGGCTCTTCCGGCGCCTCGACCGACCAGGGCAGGGCCTGGCGCTCCGGCAGGGTCGCCACGATGTTCCGTACGATCCGCAGCGCGTGCGCATCGTCCTCCGCGAGGTGGTCGGTGACGCCCGAGACCCGGGAGTGGACCTCGCCGCCGCCGAGCTCCTCGGCCGTGACCACCTCGCCGGTGGCGGCCTTCACCAGCGGCGGGCCGCCGAGGAAGATGGTGCCCTGGCCGCGGACGATGACGGCCTCGTCGCTCATCGCCGGGACGTACGCGCCGCCCGCCGTGCAGGAGCCGAGGACGGCGGCGATCTGCGGGATGCCGGCGCCGGACATGCGCGCCTGGTTGTAGAAGATGCGGCCGAAGTGCTCCCGGTCGGGGAAGACCTCGTCCTGCATGGGGAGGAAGGCGCCGCCCGAGTCGACCAGGTAGAGGCAGGGGAGACGATTCTCCAGGGCCACCTCCTGGGCGCGGAGGTGCTTCTTCACGGTCATCGGGTAGTACGTGCCGCCCTTGACGGTGGCGTCGTTCGCGACGATCACGCACTCGCGGCCGCTGACCCGGCCGATGCCTGCGATGACTCCGGCGGCCGGGGCCGCGCCCCCGTACATGCCCTCGGCGGCCAGCGGGGCCAGCTCCAGGAAGGGGGACCCGGGGTCCAGGAGGGCGTCCACGCGGTCGCGTGGGAGCAGCTTCCCGCGGGCGGTGTGGCGGGCGCGGGCCTTCTCGCCGCCGCCGAGCCGGGCCGCTTCGAGCCGGGCCCGCAGCCCCTCGGCGAGCTCGCGGTGGGCGGCCTCGTTGGTCCGCCAGGCCTCGGACGCCGGGTCCGCGGCGCTCGTCAGCACTGGTGCCTGCTGCATCGGTCGAGCTCCCTTGCTCGGTGCACGCTGTTAATGAGCGTTAACGCATGTACCGCCTAGGTTAACGAGCGCTAACGGCCCTGTCTAGAATGGATTCCCATGAGCACCAGAGCCGCTGCCCCGACCCGTCGCGAGCAGATCCTCAGTGAGGCCGCCCGCCTCTTCGCCGAGCGCGGGTTCCACGGCGTCGGCGTGGACGAGATAGGGGCCGCCGTGGGCATCAGTGGCCCCGGCCTGTACCGCCATTTCGCGGGCAAGGACGCCATGCTCGCCGAGCTGCTGGTCGGGATCAGCGAGCGGCTGCTGACCGGCGGCCGCCACCGGGTGGCCGAGGCCGCGGGCGACCCGGAGGGCGTACTGGCCTCGCTCATCGACGGCCACATCGACTTCGCCCTCGACGACCGGGCGCTGATCACCCTGCACGACCGGGAGCTGGACCGGCTGCGGGAGACCGACCGCAAGCTCGTACGGCAGCTCCAGCGCAAGTACGTGGAGCTGTGGGTGGAGGTCGTACGGGAACTGCACCCGGAGGTCGGCGAGGCGGAGGTGCGGGTGTCCGTCCACGCCGTCTTCGGCCTGCTCAACTCCACCCCGCACCTGGCGGCGCTCGGCCGGGAGGCGACGGAATCGCTGCTGCGGCGCCTGGCGCACGGGGCGTTCGGGGCGCTGTCGGGGTGACACGACGCGTCCGCTGGTCGGAATGGAACCGGCGCCTGCGGCCCGGCGGCGGCAGAATGGGCCGCATGCCGAAGCCGATAGAGACGCCCGCCCTGTCAGTTGAACCGCCGAGCCGCGCCGAACTCGTCGACCACCTGGTCCGCACCCGGATCTCGGGCCAGGTCGCCACGCCCCGTGAGAACAACCTGTCGCACTACCGCAAGCTCGCCAACGGCGACCGGCACTACTGGCTGGGCCTGGAGCTGGGCGACCGCTGGGCGGACGAGCAGGACGTGCTCGCCGTGATGGCGGAGCGGTGCGGGGTCGTCGACGACGCCGCGTACCGGTTCGGTCAGGACACGATCGACCCGGAGCTGACGGTGTCCGGCCTGGACCGGATGGCGGCGCGGCTGCGCAAGGCGGCCCTGGACCGGCAGAGCGTGCTGCTGGCCACGGGGCACCCGGGCGGCCTGCTGGACGTCCACCGGGCGACGGCGGCCGCGCTGCGCGCCGCGGGCTGCGAGATCGTGGTGATCCCGCCCGGCCTGGTCGCGGACGAGGGCTCGGTGTGGCAGTTCGCGGACGTCGCCGTGCTGGAGCGCGGGGCCACGCTGTGGCACACGCACTCCCCGGAGCCGATGGCCGCGATCCTGGACGGCCTGGCGGCGGCGAACCGCCCCCAGCCGGACCTGGTCGTCGCCGACCACGGCTGGGCGGGGTGCGCGGCGCAACGCGGGCTGGACGCGGTGGGGTACGCGGACTGCAACGACCCCGCGCTGTTCCTGGGCGAGGCGGAGGGCACCCTCCAGGTGGCGGTCCCGCTCGACGACCACGTCCGCGACCCGCGCTTCTACGACCCGATGGTGGCGTACCTGCTGTCGGCGGCGGGCCTGCGCTAGCCTGCGCGGCGGGGCTTCGTCCCGGCCCCGCCGGCGTTCGCGGTCGGGCTATCGCAGCCAGCCGGTCATCTCCGTCTGGACGGCCGAGCCGTCGAGGTCGGCGAGCTTCATGCCCACGAAGTCGCGGGCCCAGTCGGAGGTCTGGATCCGGAACGGCATCTTCTCGGCGGTCAGCGCCTCGATGACCGGCGCCGCCGCCTGCTCCGAGGTCTGGGCGGTGTCGCTGCCGAAGACCTCCAGGACGTGGTTGATGTAGCCCTGCAGCGCCGGGGCGTACGGACCCACCTGGGCGGTCAGCGCCGGGATGTCGAGCCCGACGTTGTTCACGAACTCGCTGGCTACGGCGCCCGGTTCGACGACGGCCACCTGGACGCCCGCGGACGCGGCGACCGGAGCCAGGGACTCCATGAAGCCCTCGACGGCGAACTTGGCCGCGCAGTAGGACTCGTTGAACGGCTGGCCGATCATGCCGCCGACGCTCGTCACGGTGATGACCCGGCCGCCCGAGGCGCGCAGGTGCGGGAGCGCCGCCCGGGTGAGCTCGGCCACGCCGAAGAAGTTGACCTCCATGACGTTCCGCAGCTGCTCCATGCCGTGCTGCTCGATCGTGCCCACGAAGCCGGCGCCCGCGTTGTTCACGACAGCGTCGAGGTGCCCGTGTTCGGCGACGACCTCGGCCACGCACGCGGCCACGGACTCGGCGTCGGTCACGTCGAGCCGCTTGACCTGGACGAGCTCGGCGACGCCGGCTACGGCGGCGGCCTTGTTCAGGGCGTCGGCGCGGGTGGTGTCCCGCATGGTGGCGACGGTGTGCCAGCCGGCCTGGGCGGCGGCGACCGCGGCGGCCAGGCCGATGCCGGAGGAGGTGCCGGTGATGAGGACGGTCTTGGCGGCGGTGTTGGTGCTCATTGAAGGCTCCTTTAGATTTGTGCGTGCACACACACATTAACGATGTGTGCGTGTGCACGCAACCCGGTATCCTTCCTGTATGGCGCACACGAATCTCAACTTGGACGGTCTCACCCCCCGCGACCACGCCTTCTACGGCTTGGTCTGGGCCGGAACCACCCTCACCGCCCGGGTCGACCAGGTGCTCACACGCCGCCACGACCTGCCGTTGTCGTGGTTCGAGGTCATGCTGTGGCTGAGCGTCCAGCAGGAGCCGGTCGCGCCCTCGGAGCTGGGTGCCAGGACCCTGCTCAGCCGCAGCCAGGTCTCCCGCGTCGCCGATTCGCTCCGGGCCCGCGGCCTGGTCGAACGGGTCCCGTCCCCGACGGACGCCCGGTCCGTGGGGATCGCCCTCACCGAGGCGGGCCGCCGCGCCTTCGCGGAAGCCGACGCCACCCGCCGCGAGGCCCTCGCCGAGGTCTTCGACGACCGCCTCGACGCCGCGGACATAGCCGCACTGGAGGCGATCTGGGCCAAACTCAAGGCCCGCCCGGAGAACGAACAGCAGCCCTAGGGCCGGACCTCGGCGTCCGGGCCGGCGTCCGGGCCGGCGTCGGGGCCGGCGTCGGGGCCGGGGCCGGGCGTCGGGTCCAGGTACACCCGGCGGATGGCCGGCCACCGCTCCCGCAGCTGGTCCTCCGCGTCCTCGCACGCCGCCTCCACCTGCCGGGCCGATGCCAGGTCGTGGAAGTCGATCTTCGCCGCGATCAGCACCTCCGACGGCCCCTGCACCAGCGTCGTCAGCTCCAGCACGCCCTCGATGTGCAGCACGGTCAGCAGCTCCTCCCGCACCTCGGCCCGCATCGCCGCAGGCAGCGGCCGCCCGATCAGGTACTGGGCGTTCGAGCGGCCCAGCTCCCACGCCACCGCCACCAGCAGCAGCCCGATCAGCAGCGACGCGATCCCGTCGGGCACCCCCGACCCGGTGAGCTGCGCCCCCAGCAGGCCGCCCGCCGCCAGGACGAGCCCGATCAGCGCGGCCACGTTCTCCAGCAGCACCGCCTTCACCGCCGTGTCCGGGGTGTGCTTCACGTACACGCCCAGCGGGGCCCGCATCCGGGCCGCCTCGCCCCGCATCTGCCGCCAGGCCACCAGCAGCGAATAGCCCTCCAGTACGAACGCCACGGCGAGGATCACGTACGAGAGCGCGGGGTCGCCCGGCTCCTCGCCCTGCACCAGCGTGTGGATCCCGTCGTACACGGCGAACACCGCGCCGCCGGCGAACGTCGCGATCGACGCGAGCAGCGCCCAGATGTACCGCTCCGGCCCGTAGCCCAGCGGGTGGGCCTCGTCCGCGGGCCGTGCGCTCCGCTTCAGTGCGGTCAGCAGCAGGACCTCCGTCACCGTGTCGGCCACCGAGTGCGCGGCCTCCGACAGCATCGCGCTCGACCCGCTGACGATGCCGCCGAACGCTTTGGCCGCCGCGATCCCCAGATTGGTGACCACGGCGACGACGACCGTACCGACGCTTTCGGATTCCTCGGGCATGAGGTGACGGTAGGGCCGACGCTCAGGCCGAGGGGTCAGCGACACCCGACGGGACCGCCGTCCGGCCCCCGAGCGCCTTGCGCCGCAGCAGGGCCGCGAACGGCGCCGCGCACGTGCAGGCCGCGGCGGTCACGGCGGCGGCCACGAAGGCCGGGTTCACCCAGTCGGGGATCAGCTGTCGCCCGCCCGGATCCCCGGGGTGGTCGGCGCAGTGGACGGAGAGCGGGAACGACGATTCCCAGACGACCGTCTTCTCGTGCTCGCCCCACTGGGCGTACCCGCACACCTCGTCGGGATCGAGGACGTACACCCCGTACGACACGCCCCAGATGTAGACCGAGCCCGCGGCGCACAGGGCGAGGAGGGCGGCCAGCAGGAAGGTGCCCGCGCCGAGCAGGTCCGGGGCGGAGCGCCGCCGGACCGTGACCACCAGGTGGACGGCGAGCCGCCCGAGGATCAGGACACCCACGAACGGGGAGACCAGGGCGAGGGTGAAGAGCAAAGCGATCATGCTTCCAGCCGACGCCCCGCCCGCGCGGTCAGTTCCGCACTGTGGCCGAGCCCACGTCGTGATCCGGGGTCAGGCGCGCGGGACGCGCACCACGCCCTCCTGGATGACGGTCACGGCGAGCCGCCCGTCCTGCGTCCAGATGCGGGCCTGCCCGAGGCCGCGCCCGGCGGCCGCCGACGGGGACTCCTGGTCGTAGAGCAGCCACTCGTCGGCGCGGAACGGCCTGTGGAACCACATCGCGTGGTCCAGCGAGGCGCCGACGACGTCGCCGACGGCCCACCCGCCCCGGCCGTGCGCGAGCAGCACCGAGTCGAGCAGGGTCATGTCCGAGACGTACGTGGCCAGGCAGGTGTGCAGGAGCGCGTCGTCGCTCTCCAGCTTGCCGGCCGTACGGAACCACACCTGCGAGCGCGGCTCGACCGGCTCGCCGACGCTGCCCCAGGGCGGGACGGTCGCGTACCGCAGGTCCACCGCGCCGCGCGCCTCGATCAGCCGCTCCACCGTGCCCGGGTCGCGGAAGATCTCCCGGTACGCGGGCAGGGACTCGGCGGCCGTCGGCAGGGTCTCCGGATCGGGCGCGTCCGGCATCGCGACCTGGTGGTCGAGGCCCTCCTCGTACGTCTGGAAGGACGCGGAGAGGTGGAAGATCGGCTGGCCGTGCTGGACGGCGACGACCCGGCGGGTGGTGAAGGAGCGCCCGTCGCGGATCCGGTCGACCGCGTACACGATCGGCGCGCCCGGGTCCCCGGCGCGCAGGAAGTACGAGTGCAGCGAGTGCGCGGTGCGGTCCTCGGGAACGGTACGGCCGGCCGCGACCAGGGCCTGGGCCGCGACCTGTCCGCCGAAGACGCGCGGTACCAGCGCCGAACGGCTGGTACCGCGGAAGATGTTCTCCTCGATCTGCTCGAGGTCGAGCAGATCGAGGAGCGTCGTCAGTGCCTCGTTCATGAGGGGAAGGGTAAGTCCCTTGTCCCGAAGGGCCCTTAGAGGCCCATCGACTTGGCGATGATGGACTTCATGATCTCGCTGGTGCCGCCGTAGATGCGGTTGACGCGGTTGTCGGCGTACAGACGGGCGATCGGGTACTCGTTCATGTAGCCGTAGCCGCCGTGCAGCTGGAGGCAGCGGTCGATCACCCGGTGCGCGACCTCGGTGCAGAACAGCTTCGCGGAGGCGGCCTCGGCGGGGGTCAGCTCGCCGGCGTCCAGGGCCTCCAGGGCGCGGTCCGCGACGGCCTGGGCCGCGTCCACCTCGGCCTGGCAGGCGGCCAGCTCGAACTTGGTGTTCTGGAAGTGCGCGACCGGCTTGCCGAAGACGGTGCGGTCGGTGACGTACTGCTGGGCGAACCGGACGGCCGCGGCGGCCTGGGCGTACGCACCGAACGCGATGCCCCAGCGCTCGGAGGCCAGGTTGTGGCCGAGGTAGTAGAAGCCCTTGCCCTCCTCGCCGAGCAGGTCCTCGACCGGGACCTTGACGTCGACGAAGGCCAGCTCGGCCGTGTCGGAGGTGCGCAGGCCGAGCTTGTCGAGCTTGCGGCCGATGGAGTAGCCCTCGGACTTGGTGTCCACGGCGAACAGGGAGATGCCGTAGCGGCGGTCGTCCTCGCGCGGTGCGGCGGTGCGGGCGCAGACGATCACACGGTCGGCGTGCACGCCGCCGGTGATGAAGGTCTTGGAGCCGTTGAGGACGTAGTGCGTGCCGTCCTCGGAGAGCTTGGCGGTGGTCTTCATGCCCGCGACGTCGGAGCCGGTGCCCGGCTCGGTCATCGCGAGGGCCCACATCTCCTCGCCGGAGACGAACTTCGGCAGGTAGCGCTTCTTCTGCTCGTCGTCGGCCAGCATCTTGATGTAGGGGAGGGCGAGCAGCACGTGCACGCCGGAGCCGCCGAAGTTCACGCCCGCGCGGGAGGTCTCTTCGTACAGGACGGCCTCGAACTTGTGGGTGTCCAGGCCGGCGCCGCCGAACTCCTCGGGGACGTTGATGCCGAAGACGCCCAGCTCGCCGAGCTTGTAGTAGAAGTCGCGCGGGGCCTGGCCGGCAGCGAACCACTCGTCGTAGACGGGGACGACCTCGGCCTCTATGAAGGCGCGGATGGTCTCGCGGAACGCCTCGTGGTCCTCGTTGAAAACGGTACGGCGCACAGCCGCCTCCTCGATCCTGTCGCCCGTCGCGCTGTCGCGCCGTGTCTAAGCGCTTGCTCAGACTATTAAGTTACCCGTGGGTTGGGCGGGCTGTCCAGAGTCGGGGAGGGGGACCGGGTGTGATGTCCGACGGCCCTGTCGTGCGGGCCGCCGGACACCACACCCGGTGCCCGGGCCTACTTGCCGAGCATGCTGCCGGTCCACTGGCCGGCGGCGCCCTGCATCAGGGCCTCGTTGCTCAGGACCTGGGTCCCGGGCAGCCCGGCCATGCCGATGTCGCCGGTCGGCGCTGCGCCGTTGTGGGAGCCGACCGTGTTGTCGCGTCCGGCGTTGAACACGTCGTCGCCGGCCAGCTGGGTCAGGTCGCCGAACACGATCGAGTACGTGCTCTCGATCGGCGCGTACACGACGAAGTTGTCGTCGGCGGAGGCGGCGGACGCACCGGCCAGGATGACGCCGCCGGCGGCGAGAGCGGTCAGGGCGAGGCGGATCGATCGCACGAGTAGTGCCTTTCGAGGAGGGGGTGGGGGAACAGTGCGAACGTAGGCCGCCGCGCACCGCGAGGCACCGCACCCGCCGCCGTACGGCCCGAGTCCATCCGTACGGCGCAGCCGTCCCCGGCCGGTGCCCGTCAGACCCCGGTGTCCCGGGTCAGCGCGAACCACAGCTCCATCCGGGTGTCCGGGTCGTCGAGGTCGCTGCGGAGCAGGGCGCCGGCACGGGCGATGCGCTGGCGGACGGTGTTGCGGTGGACGCCCAGGGCCGCGGCCGTCCGGTCCCAGCTGCCGTGGTGCGCCAGCCAGACGCGCAGGGTCTCCCGGTGGGCCGGGGGCAGCGGGGCGAGCAGGGCCTCGGCGTGGGCGCGGGCCTCGGCGGGGTCCACCAGGGCGCCGAGCCCCGCGCCGGTGTGCCGGACCAGCGGGGTACGTGCCGCCTCCGCCCGCTCCAGCGCCCGGCGGGCCTGCGTGTCGGCGGTGGCCAGGGTGTCGGGCGCGGCCGGGGCGCTCACCCCGAGCCGCCACCCGGGCTGCGCGGAGGGCTCCCGGTCGGTGAGGAGCCGTACGGCCGGACCGGCCGGGTCCAGCAGTACGGTGCCCAGCGCGGCGGCGAGGCCCTGCGGGTCGGCGCCGCCGCGGGCGTGGACGGCGTACCAGGGCCCGGGCCCGGCCAGCGCCTCGGCGGGGGAGCCGCCCAGCAGCAGCCGGGCCAGCGCGGCGGCCTCGGCCCCGGCCGGCCGGTCGGCGGTGAGCAGGGCCAGCAGGACGGCGGCGACCGAGGCGACGGTGTGGTCGCCGGGGGTCCGCGCCGGAGTGGCCGTGCCGAGCGCGGCGTGGCGGCCGAGGGCGTAGGCGGCCAGGTGCCAGCCGTCGGCCTGGTCGGTGGCGGTCGCGGGACCTTCGGCGCGGCCGACGCGGGCCAGCAGTGCGTCGAGGGCCGCGGGTACGGCCCCGGCCTCCGGAGGCGGCGGGCTGCCCGCGGCCCGGCCGTCCGGCCACAGCCGTACGTGTCCGCCGAGGCTCGCCGCGAGGCGGGCCAGCACCGCCGGGACCGGATCGGGGCGGGCGGCCGCGGCGGCGAGGGCCTGCTGGGCTTCGGTGACCCGGCGCAGCTCGCGGGTCCGCGCTTCGGCCATGAGGCGCCAGACGGCGCGGGCGACGGCCGTGAACCGGGTCTGCGGCGGGACCTCGAGCAGCGGCAGCCCGTGCCGGGCACTCGCCCGGACGAGCTCCGGGGGCACCTCCGCGTGCAGCGGCGCCACCCCGAACCCGAGCGCGGCCACCCCCGAGCCGACCAGTCGCCGCACGTACGCGTCGGCGGCGTCGGCGGCATGGGTCGCGTCGCCCGCGTCCGTCGCGCCCGTCGCGTCCGTCGCGCCCGTCGCGTCGGCCGGGCCGGCCCCCGGCTCCGTCAGCCCCGCCCCCGCCGTGAGGAGCAGCTCGCCGCCCAGGAGGTAGGGGGACGGGTCCGCCATCTCCGAGGCGTGCACCCCGTGCACCTCCGCCTGCTCCGGCCCGGCGACCAGCCGCAGGTCCAGCGCCTGGTCGGCGAGCAGCACGCCGAGCCCGACCGCGGGCGTGGGCGGGCTGTCGGCCCCGGCAGGCTTCGGCATGGATGCTCCGTACAGTTCGAGGTCGCTCGGTGGATAAAACGTACACTTCGCGCCCCGGTACCCGCCGCTTACGCTCGAAGGACCGCACCGTAGGACCTCCAGAAGGGCACACCCCGATGAGCAACGAGCGCACCGAGCAGACGCCGCGCGGACCGGTCGACTCCTCCCGCATCCCGCGCTACGCGGGCCCCGCGACCTTCGCCCGGCTGCCGCGCCTGGACGAGGTCGGCTCGGCGGACGTCGCCGTCGTCGGCGTGCCGTTCGACTCGGGTGTCTCGTACCGCCCCGGTGCCCGCTTCGGCGGCAACGCCATCCGCGAGGCCTCCCGTCTGCTGCGTCCGTACAACCCGGCGCAGGACGCCTCCCCGTTCGCGCTCGCCCAGGTGGCGGACGCCGGTGACATCGCGGTGAACCCCTTCAACATCAACGAGGCCGTCGAGACGGTCGAGGCGGCCGCCGACGAACTGCTCGGCGCCGGCTCCCGCCTGATGACCCTGGGCGGCGACCACACCATCGCCCTCCCGCTGCTCCGCTCCGTCGCCAAGAAGCACGGCCCGGTGGCGCTGCTGCACTTCGACGCGCACCTGGACACCTGGGACACGTACTTCGGCGCCGAGTACACGCACGGCACGCCGTTCCGCCGCGCCGTGGAGGAGGGGATCCTCGACACCGAGGCGCTCTCCCACGTCGGCACGCGCGGCCCGCTCTACGGCAAGCAGGACCTCGACGACGACGCCAAGATGGGCTTCGGCATCGTGACCTCGGCCGACGTCTACCGCCGCGGCGCCGACGAGGTCGCGGACCAGCTGCGCCAGCGCATCGGCGACCGCCCGCTGTACATCTCGATCGACATCGACGTGCTGGACCCGGCGCACGCGCCCGGCACCGGCACCCCGGAGGCGGGCGGCATGACCTCCCGCGAGCTGCTGGAGATCATCCGGGGCCTGTCCTCCTGCAACCTGGTCTCGGCGGACGTCGTCGAGGTCGCCCCGGCGTACGATCACGCCGAGATCACCTCGGTCGCGGCCTCGCACACCGCGTACGAGCTGACCACGATCATGAGCCGCCAGATCGCTGCCGCGAAGGCGAAGTAAGGCGGCGAAGCAAGAACCGATGAAGGGCGAGTAAGCGCACGTGACGCACGACCACGACCTGGTTCTCCGTCCCACCGAGGCCCAGACGGCGGCCGCGCTCGCGCCGCCGCCGGGGCGGACGGGCGGGGACCTGGTCGTGGAGACGCTGCGCTCGCTCGGCGCGACCACCGTGTTCGGGCTGCCGGGGCAGCACGCACTCGGCGTCTTCGACGCGGTGGGGCGCTCCGACCTGCGGCTGATCGGGCTGCGGACGGAGAACAACGCCGGGTTCGCGGCCGACGCGTACGGCCGCATCACCGGCGAGGCGGTCCCCCTCCTGCTCTCCACCGGGCCGGGTGCGCTGATGGCCCTGCCGGCCCTGGCGGAGGCTGCCGCCGCATCGGCGCCGGTCCTCGCCATCGCCTCGCAGGTCCCGGTTGCGGGCCTGGGCGGCGGCAGGCGGGGGCACCTGCACGAGCTGCGGGACCAGTCGGCGTCGTTCCGGGACGTGGTGAAGTCGGTCCACACGGCCCGCACCCCGTCGCAGATCCCCTCCGTGATCGCGGAGGCCTGGGAATCGGCGCTGACGACTCCGCACGGCCCGGTCTGGGTGGAGATCCCGGAGGACGTCCTCCGCGCCGAAACGGTGATCCCCCAGGTCACGGGCGTGGACGCGACCCCGCACGAGCTCGCCCCGCGCCCCGAGCTCACCGCTCTCGCGGCGCACTGGCTGGGGCGGGCCTCCCGCCCGGTGATCATCGCGGGCGGCGGGGTCATCCGTTCGGACGCGGCAGGAAAGCTCCGGCAGCTGGCCGAACGCCTCAACGCCCCGGTGGTCACCACCTTCGGCGGCAAGGGCGCCTTCCCGTGGACGCACCCGCTGTCCCTCCAGTCCTGGCTGGAGGACCGCCACATGACGGACTTCCTCGAGGACGCGGACGTACTCCTGGTCGTCGGCTCCGGCCTGGGCGAACTGAGTTCGAACTACCACACGTTCTTCCCGACGGGCCGGGTCGTCCAGATCGAGGCGGACCTCGGCAAGCTGGAGTCCAACCACGCAGCCCTCGGCATCCACGCGGACGCCCGCCTCGCCCTCCAGGCCCTCCTGGAAACGGTCCCGGAACGCGAGGACGCCCAAGCGCCGGAGCGCGTCCGGATGGTCCTGTCGGAGATCGAAACGCGACTCGCCGGCCAGGACGTGACTCTGGAGCGCCAACTCCTCGCTTCGATCCGCGCGGCGCTCCCCGCCCGCTCCCCTTCCTTCTGGGACATGACGATCCTGTCCTACTGGGCCTGGTCGGCGTTCGACGCGAAGCACCCCAACACGATGCACTCGGCCCAGGGCGCGGGCGGCCTCGGCTACGCCTTCCCGGCGGCCCTCGGCGCCTGCATCGCGGAACCGGACACCCCGGTCCTGGCCGTCTCGGGCGACGGCGGCGCGATGTACTCGATCGCCGACCTGGCGACGGCGAAGCAGCACGATCTGGACGTGACCTGGCTGATCGTGGACGACGGCGGCTACGGCATTCTGCGCGAGTACATGACGGACTCCTTCGAGGGCCGCACGACGGGCACGGAACTCACGCGCCCGGACTTCGTGGCCCTGGCCCGGTCCTTCGGCGTCCCGGCGGCCGTGACTTCTCCGGAAACCCTCCGCGAGGACCTGGCCAAGTCCCTCGACACCCCGGGCCCGACGCTCCTGCTCCTCCCGGCCACGCTCAAAATGTTCGCTCCGACGCACCTCTGACCGTTCCTAATCAGTGAGCAGGAGTGAGTCTTGGACCCACGTCCTGGCACTGCGCGCATCCCGGACGGTTTTGGATGCACTGGTCGCCCGCGTTCTTTGTCTTGTCCCCGTTCGGGCACGTGCATCGTGTGCACGCTCCGTGACGGGGCGGCGGGTTCCCTCACGCCCTTGGGCACCATGGTCGGCCTGGACGGTCCGATGCCCGCGACGATCACTCTGGTCGTCGTGGGGCGGTGCCGTCCGTCGCTGGATCGGGTGCCCGAGGGCGCGTCGTCCGATCGCGATACCAGCGGCATCGTGACGGGACATCTTGCGTCGTGAGGTGGCCAGCGGCTTGCGCCAGTGCTGATCGCCCCACATAGAGGTGTAGGCGGGATCGACCGCGACGATCGCAAGGCCGGTCTCGGCAGCCATGGAGACGAGTCGGGCCTTGAGCCTGCCGGTGGGGATACCGGAGATGAGCTGCCGGAACCGCTTCTTGCGGCCGTGCTTCTCGCGGGTCTTCTCCGTCTGGAAGTCCAGGTCCTCGATCGCGATCGCAGCGACGCCTACCCGCTTGGCCCAGTGCAGTACCTGGGTGATGGCGTGCCGGATCTGCGCGTCCCGGTGGTCCGCCGACCCGCTGAGGTCGTAGGAGAAGCGGCGCGGTTCGCCGGTCGGGTTGCCGTGGGCATCGAGCCGGTAGGCGGCGAAATGGTCAGCGTTGGTGTCCACCCCGATCAGGCCCTTGTCCCGGGCCGTCTCCAGCGGCATCGTCTGGACCACGCGGCGTTGCCAGGATGCGGTGAGGTACCAGCGCCCGCGCGGGACGTCGTAGTGGATGCGGTAGGCGACGGCCCGGTTGCCGTCGATCCGGTCCCGCCATTCCTGGCCCCGGTGCGCGAAAGCGATGCGGGAGGTCAGGACGTACCGGCCATGCTTCGCGTTCGCCAGGTGTGTCAGCGGCGCGGGCAGCTTGACCGACACCTCACCGCCGGGGGTGACTCGGATGGTCTCGTTGCCGAAGCGTTTGCCGGACTCGCCGTCAGCGGCCATAAACCAGCGTTCTGCTTCCCACCGCTGCCGCCACTCGTCCTCGGTGAGCTGCGCTGCTTCGAGGTTGTGCCGGTTGTTGAGCAACCGCCGGCCGCCGCGCACGATGTGCACGACGCCGTTCTCCCGGTCGGCCCGGGCGACGTCGAGACGGTGCTCCAGGATGTGCAGACGCCGGGATTTGTGGAACCACTCGCCCTTGGAGCGGTATCCGCCCGGTGCCCGCTTGCTGCCCTTCTCCCCAATGGGCTGGGACAGGCGGTGCGTCAGCGTGCGGACACCGGCCTCAAGGTTCTGGATGTGCGCGAGCTGACAACGGCGGGACAGCGCCCACTGATCATGGGTGGCCTTCGTGATCGACCCGGCCCAGCGAGAAGACGACTCGGCTGTCAGCGCCCGCTTCCGGGCCGCCCACGTGTCCGTGCAGTGCTCCAGCCCTTCCGCGCACCACCGCTTGAGGT
Organism: Streptomyces sp. NBC_00354; assembly: GCF_036106915.1. NCBI lineage: Bacteria > Bacillati > Actinomycetota > Actinomycetes > Kitasatosporales > Streptomycetaceae > Streptomyces > Streptomyces sp. NBC_00354. Next base: position 5,424,129 of record NZ_CP107983.1, read on the forward strand.
CACGGGACGCGAGAACACCCAAGTGCTCCCCCACGCCACGCAGAACCGTCTCGTCCTGCGCGGTCAAGCCCTTGAGGCGGTCGCGTACCGCGACACCGGACGGGCCGAGCGCCACGAACGGCGCGTCGATGGCGCGGAGCTGCTTCTTGGGCTCAGCCATGTTCGGCCGCCTCGAGCGCCCTCCGGGCCCGGTTCTTCGCGGAGCGCCGCCCGTACAGACGGGCGCAGAACGAGGTCAGCACCTCCACCACGTCCCGCACTCGGACTCGACCCGCACAACCCGATGACCGGCCTTCGCAGCCCACGCCGACAGCCTGGCGACCTGGCGTTCCAGATCCGAATTCTGGTCGTGAGAGGAGACACGGGCATACAGCCCAAGACCACCAACCGCTTCAGGAGCGGTGCCGGCCTCCACATTCACCAGGATCACGCGCGTCCCGACCCTCTGGGCCGACACCGGCAAAGTGCCCTCACGGAACCAGCGATACGCAGTCTGCGGATGCACACCCTGCGCCTTCGCCCACTCCTTGAGGTTCATTCACACGACCGTAACGACACTCACCCAAACGCACCATAACTCACAAGAGTGAACCAACACGGCAGCAGTCCACCGCCCCCGAATCGGAGCGCCCTTCCGATCTTCTGCCTAGGATGTCCGGAGATGTCCAGATCCATCCAGGGGTGATCAGGGAGGATCCGTATGCCGGGTGAGGGCGACGGACGGCTCCGCGCCGAGGAGCCGGCCGAGGCACGCGAAGGCTCCGGGCCCATCCTGCGGCGGCGCGGGATCCAGCGGCCGGCCGTCGGGGTGCGGGGTGCGGGGAGCTCCGTCCGGGAGGGCGACACCGAGGGCCGGGAACCCGCCGTCGAGTTCCTCTCCGTCGGGGACGAGCCCGCACCGGCGGCCGTCTCGGCCGTGCTGGGACTCGCCGAGGGGGCGTCGGCCTGCGTCCGGCGCCGGAGGCTCCTGCTCGACGGGAAGCCCGTGCTGCTCGCCACGTCCTACCTCGACGCCGTCCTCGTCGCCGGTACGCCCATCGCGGAGCCCGACAGCGGGCCCGGCGGGATCTACGCGCGGCTCGCCGAGCTGGGGTACGAGCCCGTGCGGTTCCGCGAGGAGCTCCGGTCGCGGATGCCGTCCCCGGAGGAGACCGAGCGGCTCGGCCTGGCGGCCGGGACCCCGGTGGTGCTGGTCTGCCGTACCGCCTTCGCCGCCGACGGGCGCGCGGTCGAGGTCGACGAGATGGTCCTCGATGCCTCCGCATACGTACTCGAGTACGAGTTCGACGCGCCGTAGTCCCCCGGTCGGGTGAAGCGCGCTCGCCCGGTGCGAACGCCGGTGCGATTGTTGCCGGGGGATGAAATCCGCCGGTCGCGGCGTTGGGGGAGGCGGCAGGACAGGATCAACGGGGAGGCGTCACGTGGCGGCGGCAGAGATGGCAGCGGGCGAGAAACAGGGCTGGGCCCGGCGGCTCGCCGCATACACCTGGCGGTACCGGCTCAATGTGCTGCTGGCGCTCGGGTCCTCCCTGGGCGGCATGGCGGTCATGGCGCTCGTGCCGCTGGTCACCAAGGTCATCATCGACGACGTCATCGGCGACCACAGCAAGCCCATGGGGATATGGGCCGGGCTGCTCATAGGCGCCGCGGTCCTCGTGTACGTGATGACGTACATCCGCAGGTACTACGGCGGCCGCCTGGCGCTCGACGTCCAGCACGACCTGCGCACCGACATGTACGACACCATCGCGCGCCTCGACGGGCGCCGCCAGGACGAGCTGTCCACCGGCCAGGTCGTCGGGCGGGCCACCAGCGACCTCCAGCTGATCCAGGGGCTGCTCTTCATGCTGCCCATGACCATCGGGAACTTCCTGCTGTTCGGGATATCCCTCGGCGTCATGCTGTGGCTGTCCCCGCTGCTGACCCTCGTCGCGCTGCTCATGGCCCCCGCCCTCTGGTTCATCGCCAAGCGCAGCCGCAAGAAGCTCTTCCCCGCCACCTGGTGGGCCCAGGGCCAGGCCGCCGCCGTCGCCACCGTCGTCGACGGGGCCGTCACCGGCGTCCGCGTCGTCAAGGGCTTCGGCCAGGAGGAGCAGGAGACCGGCAAGCTGCGCGCCGCCGGGCGGCGGCTGTTCGCCGGGCGGATGCGGACCATCCGGCTCAACTCCCGCTACACCCCCGCCCTGCAGGCCGTGCCCGCCCTCGCCCAGGTCGCCATGCTGGCCCTCGGCGGCTGGATGGCCACCAACGGCCAGGTCACCCTCGGCACCTTCGTGGCCTTCTCCACCTACCTCGCCCAGCTCGTCGGCCCCGTCCGCATGCTCGCCATGGTCCTCACCGTCGGCCAGCAGGCCCGCGCCGGCGTCGAGCGTGTCTTCGAGCTCATCGACACCGAGCCCGTCATCGAAGAGGGCACGCACGAGCTGCCCGCCGACGCCCCCGCCACCGTCGAATTCGACGAGGTCGTCTTCGGGTACGACCCCGAGCGGCCCGTCCTGGACGGGTTCTCGCTCACCATCACCGAGGGCGAGACCGTCGCCGTCGTCGGCGCCTCCGGTTCCGGCAAGTCCACCGTCTCCCTCCTCCTGCCCCGCTTCTACGACGCCGACCGCGGCACCGTCCGCGTCGGCGGACACGACGTGCGCGGGCTGACGTACGACTCCCTGCGCGCCGCCATCGGGCTCGTGCCGGAGGACTCCTTCCTGTTCTCCGACACCATCCGCGCCAACATCGCCTACGGCCACCCCGAAGCCACCGACGCACAGATCGAGGCGGCCGCCCGCGCAGCCCAGGCCGAGGGGTTCATCAAGGCCCTGCCCGCCGGGTACGAGACCACGGTCGGCGAGCAGGGGCTCACCCTCTCCGGCGGCCAGCGCCAGCGCATCGCGCTCGCCCGCGCCATCCTCACCGACCCCCGGCTGCTGCTCCTCGACGACGCCACCTCCGCCGTGGACGCCCGCGTGGAGCACGAGATCCACGAGGCGCTGCGCGCCGTCATGGCCGGCCGCACCACCCTCCTCATCGCCCACCGCCGCTCCACGCTCGCGCTGGCCGACCGGATCGCCGTACTCGACCGCGGGCGGCTCTCCGACATCGGAACGCACGAGGAGCTGGAGCGCAGGTCGCCCCTCTACCGGCGGCTGCTCACCGACCCGGACGCGCTCGGCGCCGCCTCGCCGCGCACCCCCGACGCGCCCGCGATGGCCGAGTTCGAGCGGGACATCGAGGGGAACCTCGAACGGGACATCGAACTCGAGGCCGAGATCGACTCCGAGCCGGTCAACGCCAAGCGGCGGGTCGCCGGCGGGGTGACCCCCGAGCTCTGGCGCCGCCAGGAGGAATCGGAGTCCGCCTCCGCGGCCGGGACCGCCGCGGGAACCGGCGCACCCGGCGCCGCCCCCTCCATGGCCGGCGCCGTGGCCGGCATGCCGGCCACCCCCGAGCTGCTCGCGCAGGTGGCCGCGCTGCCGCCCGCCGACGACGAGCCCGCCGTGGACGAGGAGCAGGCCGCGTCCGCCGAGAAGAGCTACAACCTGCGCCGGCTGCTCCACGGCTTCTGGGCGCCCCTCGCCGTCAGCCTCGGCCTCGTCGCCGTCGACGCCGGCTCCGGGCTGCTGCTCCCGATCCTGATCCGGCACGGCATCGACAAGGGCGTCGAGCAGGCCGCGCTCGGCGCCGTCTGGGTGGCCGCCGTCCTCGCGCTCGTCGTCGTCGTCGCCCAGTGGGCCGCCCAGTTCGCCGAGACCCGGATGACCGGGCGTACCGGCGAGCGCGTGCTGTACGCCCTGCGCGTCAAGATCTTCGCCCAGCTCCAGCGCCTCGGCCTCGACTACTACGAGCGCGAGCTGACCGGCAAGATCATGACCCGGATGACCACCGACGTGGACGCCCTCTCCTCCTTCCTCCAGACCGGGCTCGTCACCGCCGTCGTCTCCGTCTTCACCTTCTTCGGCATCCTGATCGCCCTGCTCGTCCTCGACGTCGAGCTCGCGCTGATCGTCTTCGCGACCCTCCCCGTGCTGGTCCTCGGCACGATCGTGTTCCGCCGCAAGTCGGTCGCCGCGTACGAGCTCGCCCGCGACCGGGTCAGCCTGGTCAACGCCGACCTCCAGGAGTCCGTCTCCGGGCTGCGCATCGTCCAGGCCTTCCGCCGCCAGCGCGCCGGCGCCGCCCGGTTCGCCGAGCGGAGCGACTCGTACCGCGAGGCCCGGGTGCGCGGCCAGTGGCTGATATCCGTCTACTTCCCGTTCGTGCAGCTGCTGTCCTCCGGGGCCGCGGCCGCCGTGCTGATCGTCGGCGCGGGGCGGGTCGAGGCCGGCACCCTCACCACCGGAGCGCTGGTGGCGTACCTCCTCTACATCGACCTGTTCTTCGCCCCCGTCCAGCAGCTCTCCCAGGTCTTCGACGGCTACCAGCAGGCCACCGTCTCCCTCGGCCGGATCCAGGGGCTGCTGCGCGAGCCCACCAGCACCCCGCGCCCGGCCGAGCCCCGCGAGGTCGGGGAGCTGCGCGGCGAGATCGCGTTCGAGGACGTGCGGTTCGCGTACGGCACGGCCGAGGAGCGCGGCGAGAAGGGCGACGCGCTGGCCGGAATCAGCCTGCGGATACCCGCCGGCCAGACCGTCGCCTTCGTGGGCGAGACCGGCGCCGGCAAGTCCACGCTGGTCAAGCTCGTGGCCCGGTTCTACGACCCGACCTCGGGCCGGGTCACCGCCGACGGCGCCGATCTGCGGGAGCTCGACCTGACGGCGTACCGCCACCGGCTCGGGGTCGTCCCCCAGGAGCCGTACCTCTTCCCGGGGACGGTCCGCGACGCCATCGCCTACGGGCGGCCCGAGGCGGGCGACGCCGAGGTGGAGGCGGCCGCCCGCGCGGTCGGCGCCCACGACATGATCGCCACCCTCGACGGCGGCTACCTGCACACCGTCGCCGAGCGCGGGCGCAACCTCTCGGCCGGCCAGCGTCAGCTGATCGCCCTGGCCCGGGCCGAACTCGTCGACCCGGACGTGCTGCTGCTCGACGAGGCCACCGCCGCGCTCGACCTGGCCACCGAGGCCCAGGTCAACCAGGCCACCGACCGGCTCGCAGGCAAGCGCACCACCCTCGTGGTGGCACACCGGCTGACCACGGCCGCGCGCGCCGACCGGGTCGTGGTCATGGACCGCGGCCGGGTCGTGGAGGACGGCACCCACGCCGAACTCGTCGCCCGCGGCGGCCGCTACGCCGAACTGTGGCGCACCTTCGTCGGCGAGGACGAGCCCGCAGCGGCATGAGTCGCCCCGTCTGACCGCAGTACTCGCCGCTGCTCCGCCCCGCCCCCCGGATCTTGCTGTATGCAACCTTCCGGGGGGTCCGTGCGTCGTACGTGTGTACGTGTTACGTACGACCGATCGGGGGGCAGGGTGGAGCACGGGCGGAAGGGGCGCGGCCGGGGGGCCGCGTCGGCAGGGGTGTTCACGGCGGGGCTCGTGCTCTGCCTCGGCGGCCTCATCGCGGCGCCGCCGGCGCACGCGGCGACCGGTGGCTGCGGGGGCGGCCTGGTCAGGACGCTGCCTCTGCCGACGGGCGAGGTGCGCATCTACAAGAGCCGTACGCAGGCCTGCGCGGTGACGGTGGCCCACGACCCGGGCCGGCGCCGGGCGATGGCGGTCAGCATCCAGCCCCGCGGCGGGGTCCCGGTCGGCGATGCGGGGCGATTCACCCGATATGCCGGTCCTGTCACCGTCGGCGCGATCAGCCGCTGCGTGTATGTAAAGGGGAGCATCGAGGCCGGATCCGCCGAATCCGGCTGGATCCTGTGCTGAACGAGCGTCCCAACTAGGTCTGGTCAGCCGTGCGTTGACCCCGCTAGGTTCACGGGCGACCGAAGTGAACTCAGGGGAGGGTGAATGCGCAAGACGCTCGGCTGGCTGCTGTCGCTCGTGGTGCTGATCGGCACCATGGGCGCAGCCGGCTTCACGGCTCAGGCGGCCACCGCCGCAGGGCCGTCCGCCGCGACGGACATCAAGGACGAGATCCTCGCCATTGCGGGGATGAGTCTGATCGAGGAGAAGGAGTACCCCGGGTACCGCTTCTTCGTACTCAACTACGAACAGCCGGTCGACCACCGGAACCCGTCGAAGGGCACCTTCAAGCAGCGCCTCACCCTGCTGCACAAGGACGTCTCCCGGCCCACGGTGTTCTTCACCTCCGGCTACAACGTCAACACCAGCCCGCGCCGCAGCGAGCCGACGACCATCGTCGACGGCAACCAGGTGTCGCTGGAGTATCGATTCTTCACGCCCTCCCGGCCCGATCCGGCCAACTGGGCGAACCTGGACATCTGGCAGGCCGCCAGCGACCAGCACCGCATCTTCACCGCCCTGAAGAAGGTCTACAAGAAGAACTGGCTCGCCACGGGCGGCAGCAAGGGCGGTATGACGGCGACGTACTACGAGCGCTACTACCCGCGTGACATGGACGGTGTCGTCGCGTACGTCGCGCCCAACGACGTCGTCAACAAGGAGGACTCGGCGTACGACCGGTTCTTCGCCAAGGTCGGCACCAAGGAGTGCCGCGACAAGCTGAACGCGGTGCAGCGCGAGGCGCTCGTCCGCCGTGAGCCGCTGGAGGCCAAGTACGCGGCCGCCGCCGCCGCGAACGGCTGGACCTTCACCACCGTCGGCAACCTCGACAAGGCCTACGAGGCCGTCGTGCTCGACTACGTGTGGGCCTTCTGGCAGTACAGCCTGCTCGCAGACTGCGCCTCCGTCCCGGCCGCCGCGACCGCGAGCGACCAGGAGATCTGGGACTCGATCGACACGATCTCCGGCTTCTCGGCCTACGCCGACCAGGGCCTCGAGACGTACACGCCGTACTACTACCAGGCGGGTACGCAGCTCGGTTCGCCCGACATCAAGCAGCCGCACCTGGGGGGCCTGAGCCGCTACGGCTACCAGCCGCCGCGCAACTTCGTGCCCCGCGAGATCCCGATGACCTTCCAGCCGGGGGTCATGGCGGACGTGGACAGCTGGGTGAAGCGCAACGCCGACCGGATGCTGTTCGTGTACGGGCAGAACGACCCGTGGGGTGCCGAACCGTTCCACCTCGGCTACACCGTCCGCGACAGCTACGTGATGATCGCGCCCGGCGCCAACCACGGGGCCAACGTCGCCAAGCTCCAGGAGGGCGAGAAGGCGCTGGCCACGCAGAAGATCCTGCAGTGGGCCGGGGTCGCCCCGGCCGCCGCGCTCGCCGACGCGGGCCGGGCGACGCCGCTGGCGAAGCCCGATGCGGTGCTCGACCAGAAGGACCAGGAGCGCGAGCCGCAGCTGCGGCCGTAGCTCCCGGGCAGGGCCCGAGGGGCCACGGGAGAGGTGGTACGGCTGGTCCTGGTACACCTGGGCGTACCAGGCGTCCCAGGGGTACTAGCCGTACGACAGCCCGTGGCCCAGCGGGTAGCGGCCCGGCACCGGGACCGGGAGGCGGCCCGAAGGCCGTGCCGCCCCGGTGACCACCCGGGCCGCCGCCCGCATCTCCACGTCCGTCCAGGTGTACGTCGCCAGTTCCGCCGCGCACGTGGGCAGCCGGGCCGGGTCGTACGGATTGCGGATCGCCACCACGACCACCGGCACCCCGGTGGCCAGCAGCTCCGTGACCAGCGTGCGCTGCGGACCGTCCCCCTCCGGGACGTTGTACGTGCACACCAGCACCGCCGCGTTGCCGGGAGCCGCGGCCACCGCCCTGGCGGGCGGTACGGCCGTCGCACGGCAGCCCAGGGCGGTCAGCTCCCGGGCCAGTACCGCCGTAGGGGGGCCTGTCGTGCCGCTGGGGGAGGCCGGGTCGGTCCCGGTGACCAGCACCCGGGGCCCGGCCGTCGCATCCAGGGGCAGCAGTTTCACGGGATTGGCCAGCAGGGTCGTCGTACCCGCCGCGATCTCGTCGGCGGCGGTCAGGTGCGCCGGGATCCCCACCATCGCGTCCATCTGCCCGGCAGCGGTGTGCGCCGCGTCGAACAGGCCCCGGCGGGCCTTCAGTTCGAGGATCCGCAGCACCGACTCCTCGATCCGGTCCTGCGTCAGCTCGCCCGCCTCCACGGCCGCGAGCACGCTGCGGTGCGCGAGCCCCAGGTCCGGCGGGTTCAGCAGCTGGTCGCACCCCGCCTTCAGCGCCAGCACCGGTACCCGGTCGTCCCCGTACTTCTGGCGGACCCCGGCCATGTCGAGGGCGTCGGTGACCACCACTCCCCGGAAGCCGAGGCGTTCGCGCAGGATGCCGGTCACGATCGGTCCCGAGAGGGTCGCCGGGTCCCCCGAAGGGTCGAGCGCGGGGAAGACGATGTGCGCCGTCATGACGGCGTCCACGCCCGCCTCCACCGCCGCCCGGAACGGCGGCTCGTCGAGCTCCTCCCACTGGGCCCGGCTGTGCCGCATCACCGGCAGACCGACGTGGCTGTCGGTCTCGGTGTCCCCGTGGCCGGGGAAGTGCTTGGCGGTCGCGGCGACCCCGGCGCCCTGGTAACCGCGGACCTGGGCGGCGACCAGGGCCGCCACCGCCTGCGGATCGGCGCCGAAGGACCGTACGCCGATCACCGGGTTGGCCGGGTTGACGTTCACGTCGGCCACCGGCGCGTAGTCCTGCCGGATGCCCATCGCGGCCAGCTCGGCGCCCGCGATGCGCGCGGCGCGGCGGGCCTCGGCGGTGGCCGCGGAGTCGGTGCCGGTGCCTGCGTCCGGTCCGGCGGTGCCGGCACTGCCCGTACTGCTACCCGTACCGCCCGTACCGCTCGTACCACCCGCGCCGTGCCGCGCGCCCAGGGCCATCGCCCCGGGCAGCAGCGTCGCCGGCTTGCCGATGCGCGCCACGGCGCCGTGCTCCTGGTCGGTCGAGAGCATCAGCGGGATGCCGGAACCGGTGCCGGCGGCCGCCCGCTGGAGGGCGGCCGACAGCTCGGCGATCTGCTGTGGGCCACGGGTGTTGTGGGCCCAGGAGAAGTAGATGATCCCGCCGAGGTGGTAGCGGGCGACCAGCTCCGCGGCCGTGCGCACCCCGAACAGCTTCAGGTTCTGCTCGGCGTCCGCCGGGTCGGGGTCGGTCGCCGAATGGCCGTACGCGCGGGACACGAAGAGCTGCCCGACCTTCTCGGCCAGGCTCATCCCGGCCACCAGGCGGCGCAGCGCCGCCCGGTCGGGTGCCCGGCCGGGCGGACGGTCGCCGGGACGCGGGTCGTCGGCGTGCGGTTCGCCGTCCCCGCCGCCCGGGCCACCGCCCACGGCGTACGAGGCCACTCCGGCGGCCGAGACGGCGGCCAGGGCGGCCGCGGTGAGCAGGGACCTGCGGGACGCGTGGTACGACACGCGCCGGACCCTACTGCCGGGCCGCGCCCCCGGCCCCGCGGACACTCGGGAGGTCCCCCGGAAGGGGTGCCGCGTACGCCCAGTGCTCCTGCAGGGTCCGCACGGCCTCGGTGATCGCCGGCCGGCGGGCCGCCCCCGTCCGCCACAGGGCGTACAGCCTGCGTACGGGGCCGGGCTCCAGCGGCACGGCCACCGCGCCCGGCGGCAGGGCTCCGGTGCCCAGCCGCGGTACGACGGCCACCCCGAGCCCGGCCGCGACCAGTGCCACGATGGTGTGGTTCTCCTCGGCCACGTGCGCGATGTCGGGCTCGAACCCGGCCGTGCGCAGCGTCCGCATCAGCCAGTCGTGGCAGACCCGGCCGGGCGGCTGGCAGACCCAGCGCTGGCCGCCGAGGTCGCCCCTGCGGACGACCGCCCGCGCCGTGAAGGGGTGGTCGTACGGCACCACCAGGTCGCACGGGTCGTCCCCGATGACCGCCTGCTCGACGCCCTCCGGGGCCGGCAGCGGGGCGATGTCCCAGTCGTGGGCCACCGCCAGATCGGTGACCCCCCGGGCCACCAGGTCCACCGACAGATGGGGGTCGACCTCCGTGAGGCGCACGTCCAGCGCGGGATGACGGCGCGCGAGATCGGCGAGCACCCCCGGCATGAGCCCGCGCGCCGCCGAGGCGAAGGCGGCCACGGTCAGCAGCCCGCTCGGCTGCCCGCGCCGCTCCTCCAGGGTGGTCTCGGCGCGCTCCACGATCGCCAGCAACTCCTGGGCGGTCTCGGCGAGATGCCGGGCCTCCTCGGTGAGCGCGACCCCGCGCCCGCGCCGCTCCAGCAGCGTGGTCCGGGTCTCCCGCTCCAGCTTCGCGATCTGCTGGGACACGGCGGAGGGGGTGTATCCGAGGGCGGCCGCCGCGCCCGCGACCGAGCCGTGGACGGAGACGGCGTGCAGGGCGCGCAGCCGGGAGAGGTCGAGCATGCGGCCCATCGTAGGCACCGCCGGACCACGGGAGCACGCGTAAGCAATGCTTCATCCATTCCGGAAGAGATCCGCGCTGGTGCTACATGGTCGCGCCGCCGATGCTCGAAGCATGCGTCCCGTCCACACTGCACTCGCCGTACTCGTCGCCGCCGTCTGGGGCTTCAACTTCGTCGTCATCGAGATCGGCCTCGGCCACTTCCCGCCGCTGCTCCTGTCCGCCCTGCGCTTCCTCGTCGCCGCGCTGCCCGCCGTGTTCTTCGTCGGCCGGCCCAAGACCGCCTGGAAGTGGATCATCGCGGTCGGAGTGGCCCTCGGCATCGCCAAGTTCGGCCTCCTGTTCACCGGGATGGCCGCCGGGATGCCGGCCGGGCTGTCCTCCCTCGTACTCCAGGTCCAGTCCGTCTTCACCGCCGTCCTCGCCTCGCTCGTACTGCGCGAGCGGCCCGGGCGGGTCCGGATCGGCGGCATGGCGGTGGCGCTCGCCGGGATCGCCGTCGCCGCCGTGGACGGGGGCACCTCAGGGCCGGTGCTCGGCTTCACCCTGGTCGTCGCGGCCGCCGCCTGCTGGGGCGTGTCCAACGTACTGACGCGCAAGGCGTCCCCGCCCGACGCGCTCAACTTCATGGTCTGGGTGTGCACCGTCCCGGTGCTGCCGCTGTTCGGGCTCTCGCTGCTGCTGGAGGGGCCCGAGCGGGACCTGGCCGCGCTGCGCGGGCTGGACTGGTCCGGGGTCGCGGTCATCGGCTACGTGGCCTGGGTGTCCACCGTGTTCGGCTTCGGCGCCTGGAACCACCTGCTGAAGCGCTACCCGGCTTCGTCGGTCGCGCCGTTCTCGCTGCTGGTACCGGTGTTCGGGATGTCCTCGGCCGCGCTGGTGCTCGGCGAGAGCATCTCGGGACTGCGCTGGGTGGCGGCGCTGCTGCTGGTCGGCGGGGTGGGCATGACCTCGCTGGCCCCCGCCCGAGCGGGAACCCGTACGAAGGGCGGCGGCGCGGCGCAAGGCGGCGCCGCGGCGGTCAGCGCGGGGAGTCCTCCTGCAACGGCAGCCGCCAGTCCTGCCCCGTGAGCGTGACGCCGTACGAGCGGTGCGGGCGCTCGGCGACCAGGGTGAACCCGGCGCGCTGGTAGAGGGAACGGGCCGAGGTCAGCACGTCGTTGGTCCACAGCACCAGCTCGCGGTAGCCGACCGAGCGGGCGAACGCGACGACGGTGTCGACGAGGAGGGACCCGATGCCGTGCCCGCGCCCCTCCGGCTCGACGAGGAGCAGCCGCAGCCGCGCCGTGCCCGGTGAGCCGTCCTCGCGGACGCACATCACCGAGCCGACCGGGCGGCCGTTCAGCTCGGCGATCCAGACCCGCTCCAGATACGGGTCGTGGTCCTCGGCGAAGTCCGCGACGATCCGGGCCACCAGGCCCTCGAAGTCCGTGTTCCAGCCGTACTCGGCGGCGTAGAGCGCGCCGTGCCGCTGCACGATCCAGCCCAGCTCCCCGGGCTCGGGGTCCCGCAGCCGTACCGCTGCGGCGGAGTTGTCAGCAGGGGGCTCCATGGCGCCCGAGGATAGCGCGGCGGCCGGCGGGGCGGCGGTCGGGTCACTTCTTGCCGCCGCCCAGGATCTGGCCGAGCAGGTCGGCGAGTCCGCCGCTCTCCGCCGGGGCGGACCCGGCGGCGGACCCGGGAGCAGGGGCTCCGGCGGCGGCGCCCTTGCCGGCGGCCGCGCGCTTGGCGAAGACCGTCAGCAGCACCGGGATCAGCAGTTCGATGACGCGGCTGACGGTGGCCGGGGGGATGCCGGTCTTCTTGGAGAGGGCCGCGGCGACCGGCTTGCTCACCTTCGCGAGCACCCCGGCCATCAGACCGCCGCCGAGCAGCCCGCCGCCGAGCGTGGCCACGCCCTGCAACGGGGGTTCGGCGACCTCGGCGAAGGCCTGGCGGACCTCGTGGCCGTCGTCGTCATCGGAGTCGGCCTTCTGCTGGAGATCGCCGGTCATGGCGCCGACCGTGGTCGTGACGGTCTCGCGGGCACCCGCCGCGTCGGTGCCGAGCAGGCCGGCGATCTCGGTCAGCCCGCCGGGGCCCAGCTCGCCGAGCACGTCATCCTGGAATGAAGATTCACTCATGCCGGAAACGCTACTTCTGTGGTGGTTCAAGGGCACTTCGGACCGGCGTCGGAGCGCCTGTAGGTAATGGAAACGTAAAGTTCCGATTCCGTGTGCAACCCCCGGGCGGGGCAGTGGGTCGTATGGTGCGTCGGCACTTCCGGGGAGGGATCTGGGGGGATCGGGAAGTCCGACACGGGAGGGGTAACCGTGAGGGGGTCCGGCCGCGAGGCCGGACCCCCTTCTGGTTGTCCCCCCTTCTGGTTGTCCACAGGCCTGACGGGCTGTCGGCGGCGGGCGGTAGTTTCATTGCCATGGCAACCAACGGGGCGGTGCAACAGGCAGTGGTCGAGGGGGTGCTCGAGCGCATCACCTACGCCAACGAGGAGAGCGGGTACACGGTCGCCCGGGTCGACACCGGCCGCGGCAGCGGGGACCTGCTCACGGTCGTCGGCTCCCTGCTCGGGGCCCAGCCCGGCGAATCGCTGCGCATGGAGGGCCGCTGGGGCTCCCACCCCCAGTACGGCAAGCAGTTCACGGTGGAGAACTACCGCACCGTGCTCCCCGCGACCATCCAGGGCATCCGCCGCTACCTCGGCTCCGGCCTGATCAAGGGCATCGGCCCGAAGATCGCCGACCGGATCGTGGAGCACTTCGGCACCGACACCCTCGACGTCATCGAGGCCGAGCCGAAGCGGCTGATCGAGGTGCCCGGGCTCGGTCCCAAGCGGACCAAGCTGATCGGCGCCGCGTGGGAGGAGCAGAAGGCGATCAAGGAGGTCATGGTCTTCCTCCAGGGCGTCGGCGTCTCCACCTCCATCGCCGTCCGCATCTACAAGAAGTACGCCGACGCCTCCATCTCGGTGGTCAGGAACCAGCCGTACCGGCTCGCCGCCGACGTGTGGGGCATCGGCTTCCTCACCGCCGACCGGATCGCCCAGGCCGTCGGCATACCGCACGACAGCCCCGAACGGGTCAAGGCCGGGCTCCAGTACGCCCTGTCCCAGTCCACCGACCAGGGGCACTGCTTCCTGCCCGAGGAGCGGCTGATCGCCGACGGGGTCAAGCTGCTCCAGGTGGACACCGGGCTGGTCATCGAATGCCTGGCCGAGCTCGCCGCCGACCCGGAGGGCGTCGTACGGGAATCCGTGCCGGATCCGCAGGGCGGTCCGGACCCGCTGACCGCCGTCTACCTGGTGCCCTTCCACCGCGCCGAGCTCTCGCTGGTGGGGCAGGTACGGCGGCTCCTGGGCGCCGAGGACGACCGGATGCCCGGCTTCCAGGACGTGGACTGGGACAAGGCCCTGAGCTGGCTGGCCGGGCGCACCGGGGCCAAGCTGGCCCCCGAGCAGCGGGATGCCGTCAGACTGGCGCTGACCTGCAGAGTGGCCGTCCTCACTGGCGGGCCGGGCTGCGGGAAGTCCTTCACCGTGCGCTCGATCGTGGAGCTGGCCAGAGCCAAGAAGGCCAAGGTCGTGCTCGCCGCGCCCACCGGCCGGGCCGCGAAACGGCTCGCGGAGCTCACCGGGGCCGAGGCCTCCACCGTGCACCGGCTGCTGGAGCTGAAGCCGGGCGGGGATGCGGCGTACGACCGGGAACGCCCGCTGGACGCGGACCTGGTGGTCGTCGACGAGGCCTCGATGCTGGACCTGCTGCTGGCGAACAAGCTGGTCAAGGCGGTGGCACCGGGTGCGCACCTGCTGCTCGTCGGGGATGTGGACCAGCTGCCCTCGGTCGGCGCCGGGGAGGTGCTGCGAGACCTGCTGGCCGAGGGCGGGCCGGTGCCCGCGGTCCGGCTGACCCGGATCTTCCGGCAGGCCCAGCAGTCGGGCGTGGTCACCAACGCCCACCGGATCAACACGGGCCTGCCGCCGCTCACCGACGGGCTGCCGGACTTCTTCCTGTTCCCGGAGGAGGACACCGAGGAGGCCGGGCGGCTCGCCGTGGACGTGGCGGCCCGGAGGATTCCGGCCAGGTTCGGGCTGGACCCGCGCCGCGACATCCAGGTGCTCGCGCCCATGCACCGCGGCCCGGCCGGCGCCGGAAACCTCAACAGCCTGCTTCAGCAGGCCATCACGCCGGCCCGGCCGAACCTGCCCGAGAAGCGGTTCGGCGGCCGTGTCTTCCGGGTCGGCGACAAGGTCACCCAGATCCGGAACAACTACGAGAAGGGCGCGAACGGCGTCTTCAACGGCACGGTCGGCGTGGTCACCGCCCTCGACGTGGACGAACAGCGGCTGACGGTACGGACGGAGGAGGACGAGGAGGTCGGCTACGAGTTCGCCGAACTGGACGAGCTGGCCCACGCGTACGCCGTCACCATTCACCGCTCCCAGGGGAGTGAATATCCGGCCGTGGTGATCCCGGTCACCACCGGGGCTTGGATGATGCTCCAGCGCAACTTGCTCTACACGGCGGTGACCAGGGCGAAGAAACTCGTCGTGCTGGTCGGGTCCCGCAAGGCCCTCGGCCAGGCTGTGCGTACCGTTTCTGCAGGCAGGAGGTACACGGCGGTCGCGCCCAGGCTGTCCGGACGCGTACCGGTGGGAAACATCACCTAAATGATCGATCATTTGGGGTTCCGGCACCGGCGCGCAGGGGGCAGGATGAGCAGGTTGAAGGCACTCAGTGCCGTCAAAAGAACCAAAGGCCGACCCCGAGTGCACTCTCCTGCGCCAAATGGGGGAAGGTAGAGGCAGTCAGGGCACCTCGAAGAAGAGGCACTACGTCGGTGAGGGATGACGTGAGCGACAACTCTGTAGTACTCCGGTACGCGGACGGTGAATACACCTACCCGGTGGTCGAAAGCACCGTCGGTGACCAGGGCTTCGACATCTCGAAGCTGAGGGCCCAGACCGGGCTCGTCACCTTGGACAGCGGATACGGCAACACCGCCGCCTACAAGTCCGCGATCACCTACCTCGACGGTGAGCAGGGAATCCTGCGTTACCGCGGTTACCCGATCGAGCAGCTGGCCGAGCGTTCGACCTTCATCGAGGTCGCGTACCTGCTGATCAACGGTGAGCTGCCGACCGTCGACCAGCTCGCGTCGTTCCGCAACGAGATCACCCAGCACACGCTGCTGCACGAGGACGTCAAGCGGTTCTACGACGGCTTCCCGCGCGACGCGCACCCGATGGCGATGCTGTCCTCCGTGGTCAGCGCGCTGTCGACGTTCTACCAGGACAGCCACAACCCGTTCGACGAGAAGCAGCGCAACCTCTCGACGATCCGGCTGCTGGCCAAGCTGCCGACGATCGCGGCGTACGCGTACAAGAAGTCGGTCGGCCATCCGGTGGTCTACCCGCGCAACGACCTCGGCTACGTCGAGAACTTCCTGCGCATGACCTTCTCCGTGCCGGCCCAGGAGTACGACCTGGACCCGGTCGTGGTCTCGGCGCTCGACAAGCTGCTGATCCTGCACGCGGACCACGAGCAGAACTGCTCGACCTCCACCGTGCGCCTGGTCGGCTCCTCGCAGGCGAACATGTTCGCCTCGATCTCCGCCGGCATCTCGGCCCTGTGGGGTCCGCTGCACGGTGGCGCCAACCAGTCCGTCCTCGAGATGCTCGAGGGCATCAAGAACGACGGCGGCGACGTCGACGCCTTCATCCGCAAGGTGAAGAACAAGGAAGACGGCGTCCGCCTCATGGGCTTCGGGCACCGCGTCTACAAGAGCTTCGACCCCCGGGCGAAGATCATCAAGGCGGCGGCGCACGACGTCCTCTCGGCGCTCGGCAAGAGCGACGAGCTGCTCGACATCGCGCTCAAGCTGGAAGAGCACGCGCTGGCCGACGAGTACTTCGTCTCGCGCAACCTCTACCCGAACGTGGACTTCTACACCGGCCTGATCTACCGGGCCATGGGCTTCCCGACCGAGATGTTCACCGTGCTCTTCGCGCTCGGCCGCCTTCCCGGCTGGATCGCCCAGTGGCACGAGATGATCAAGGAGCCGGGTTCCCGCATCGGCCGTCCGCGCCAGATCTACACCGGCGAGGTCCTGCGCGACTTCGTCCCGGTCGAGGCCCGCTGACCCGAGGCTCAACCGAGGCCTTCAGCCGATGCGTTCAGTCGGGCGAAGAGGCCGCCAGGCAAGCGAAAAGCGCCCCGCCGTCGATCCCCCCACGGGTCGACGGTCGGGGCGCTTTCCTGTCCCCGGAACGGATTCCCCCCACGGGATCCGAGCCGGGGTGTCGGCGAGGAGCGCACGCGCGGTGCGCTCCAGTGGGTGTCTGCCGGGACCCGTACGGGTCGGGAGGGCCGCTCAAAGCACCCCGTTGAGCACGCGTCCCGGCCGGCTGATGCCCCGGACGTCCCCCAAGACCCCCGTGAACGTCCCCCAAGACGTTCCTGGCATCGCCCTATTAGACCCACTGCAGTGCCGGATGGTTACGTTGCGATCACTGTGATCTGCGTCTCCTGTGAAGGAAGTGTGCGCGCAGTGGGGAGAAGATCCACTATCGGAAGGATCGCAACCGGAGGCTGTTGCTCACCACGAAAACGGAGGAGAACGCCATCGCTGCCCCCGCAATCATCGGGTTGAGCAGGCCGGCGGCCGCGAGCGGCAAGGCCAGGACGTTGTAGCCGAACGCCCAGAACAGGTTGCCCTTGATGGTGGCCAGGGTCCGCCGGGAGAGCCTGATCGCGTCCGCCGCCACCCGCAGGTCTCCCCGTACGAGGGTCAGGTCGCCCGCCTCGATCGCGGCGTCGGTGCCGGTGCCCATGGCCAGGCCGAGGTCCGCCTGAGCCAGCGCGGCCGCGTCGTTGACCCCGTCGCCCACCATGGCGACCGTACGGCCCTCCGCCTGGAGTCGGCGTACGACCTCCACCTTGTCCTGCGGGAGCACCTCGGCGATCACCTCGTCGATGCCCACCTCGCGGGCCACCGTCTCGGCCACGGCCTTGTTGTCGCCGGTCAGCAGCACCGGGGTCAGGCCCAGCGCCCGCAGCCGGGACACCGCCTCGGCGCTGGTCTCCTTGACCGCGTCGGCCACGGTCAGGACCCCGCGCGCCGCCCCGTCCCAGGCCACCAGGACGGCGGTGCTGCCCGCGGCCTCGGCGGCAGCCTTGGCCTCGGCGAGGCCGGCGGGCAGGGGGATCGACCAGTCGGCCAGCAGCCGCTCGCGGCCGACCAGGACGGCGTGCCCGTCGACGACGCCCTGGACGCCGAGCCCGGCCAGGGCCTCGAAGGACTCCGGGACCGGCAGGGAGCCGGCCCTCTCGGCGGCGCCGGTGGCGATGGCCCGGGCGATCGGGTGCTCGGAGGAGTGCTCCAGCGAGCCCGCGAGGCGCAGCAGTTCGCGCTCGTCCGTGCCGGCGGCGGTGTGCACGCCGGACAGGGCCATCCGGCCGGTGGTGACCGTACCGGTCTTGTCGAGCACGACCGTGTCGACGCGGCGGGTGGACTCCAGCACCTCGGGGCCCTTGATCAGGATGCCGAGCTGCGCGCCCCGCCCGGTGCCGACCATCAGCGCGGTCGGGGTGGCCAGGCCCAGGGCGCAGGGGCAGGCGATGATCAGGACGGCCACGGCGGCGGTGAAGGCGGCGGTGGGGTTGTCGGTGATCAGCAGCCAGGTGACCCAGGTGCCGAGCGCCAGGACCAGCACGACCGGCACGAAGACCCCGGAGATCCGGTCGGCGAGGCGCTGCACCTCGGCCTTGCCGTTCTGCGCCTCCTCGACGAGCCGGGCCATGCGGGCGAGCTGGGTGTCGGCGCCGATCCGGGTGGCCTCGACGACGAGTCGTCCCGACGTGTTGACGGTGGCGCCGGTGACGGAGTCGCCCACGCCGACCTCGACGGGGACCGACTCGCCGGTCAGCATCGAGGCGTCCACGGCGGAACCGCCCTCGACGACCGTGCCGTCGGTGGCGATCTTCTCGCCGGGGCGGACGACGAACCGGTCGCCGACCGCGAGCTGCGCCACGGGGATCCGTACCTCGCTGCCGCCGCGCAGGACGGCGACGTCCTTGGCGCCCAGCTCCAGCAGGGCCTTGAGGGCGGCGCCCGCCTTCCGCTTGGAGCGGGCCTCCAGGTAGCGGCCGAGCAGGATGAAGCTGACGACGCCGGCGGCGACCTCCAGGTAGATCGCGGAGGAGCCGTCCGTGCGCGAGACGGCGCCGCCCTGAACTGTGAAGAGGTCGAAGCCGTGCCGCATGCCCGGCATCCCGGCGTGGCCGAAGAACAGGGCCCACAGCGACCAGACGAAGGCGGCGAGCGTGCCGACCGAGACCAGGGTGTCCATGGTGGCGGCGCCGTGCCGGGCGTTGGTCCAGGCGGCCTTGTGGAAGGGGAGGGCGCCCCAGACCACCACGGGGGCGGCCAGGGTCAGCGAGAGCCACTGCCAGTTGTCGAACTGGAGGGCCGGGATCATCGAGAGCAGCACGACGGGCAGGGCCAGCACGGCGGAGACCAGCAGCCGCTGGCGCAGCGCGGCCAGTTCGGGGTCGCGCGCGGCCTCGGCCCCGGGGTGCGCGGTCTCCGGTTCCGGTTCCGGCGGCGGGGGCTCCTCGGCGGTGTACCCGGTCTTGACGACGGTCTCGATCAGGTCGGCGACCTGGACTCCGCCGCCGTACGAGACGCGCGCCTTTTCGGTGGCGTAGTTCACCGTGGCGGTGACCCCGTCCATCCGGTTCAGCTTCTTCTCGATGCGGGCCGCGCAGGAGGCGCAGGTCATCCCGCCGATGCTCAGCTCGACCTCGGCGGCTCCGGCCGCCGCTATGGGCCCGTCGTGCACTGTGCTGCTGCTCATGTCCGGCTCCAGGGGGAGGGCCGGGTCGTACGGAACCAGTATGAGCTGGCCGGCACGACCCGGCGGGGTACTGCGAAGGAGAGGGTGCTCAGGCGGCCCGGCCGGCGAACTCGTACCCGGCCTCGTCCACGGCGGCGGCGACGTCCTCGTCGGTGAGCGCGGCGGCGGAGACCACGGTGACCTCGCCGGTCGCGGCGACGGCCTTGACCGAGCTGACGCCCGGCAGGGCGGAGATCTCGGTGGTCACCGCGCCCTCGCAGTGCCCGCAGGTCATGCCGGTCACCCGGTAGACGGTGGTGGTCTGGGTGTCCGTCTCGGCGGTCATGTCGTTCTCCTCTTCAAGGGCGTTTCCGGTCGCCGGGGCCGGCGGTTGCGCACCACCGTCCTCCCGACTCTTGGAGACTATACCCCTAGGGGGTATTGATGCGAGCGTTCGCCGCCACTTCCGGCCGGTTCCGGATGCGTCCGGAGCGGCGACCGCGGCGACTGCGGCGACCGTGACGGGCGCGGGAGGGCGAAGGCGTACGTCAGTGCGCGCCGGACGTGGTGACCATCGGCTCCAGGTAGCGAAGCAGCACCGTCTTCAGCTCGGCGACGTACGCGGCCCGCTCGGCGCCCTCGCTCGCCAGGATCAGGTCGAGCGACGCCTTGAAGATGCCCAGGATCATGTTGGAGACGTGGGTGATCTCGTCCGGCGTGCCGTCCGGGCAGAAGCTGCGCAGGATGCCCTGGACCCGGGTCAGCAGCCCGGAGTGCAGCTCCTCGTGCTCCTGGGTGATGCCGGGGATGCCGGAGCCGTGCATGAGGGCCCAGAACGCCGGGTTCTCGCAGTTGAAGGCGATGACCGGGTCCAGGACGGCGTCGAGCAGCTCGGGCAGGGGCCGGTCCAGGTTCTCGGGGAGGAAGGCCTGGCCGTGCATCTCGTGGGCGCGCCGGAGCAGCTGGCCGCCCAGCTCGATGGCGATGGCCTCCTTGTTCGGGAAGAACTGGTAGAGCGTGCCCGGCGAGACCTCGGCCTCGCGGGCGATGGCGTTGGTGCTGGCCGCGGCGTAGCCGGTACGGCAGAACACGCTGGCGGCGGCCGCCAGGAGCTGGGCGATCCGGCGCTCCCCGCGGGCCTGGCGCCGGGGCGCGGCGGCCTTCTTCGGGGCCTTCGGGGCCTTTGCGGCGGTATCGGCCTGGGGCCTCTCCGGCATGTCACGTCCTTTGCTTCCCGTGGGTGATTGACAAACGCGAGAGGGCGCTCGCATTCTTGGAAAACGCGAGCGACTGCTCGTGTTTGCCAGTCTAATTGGCCTGGCAATCACGGTGAAGGGGACACCGAGTCATGTCCGAAGTCAAAAAACCGCCGTCGCCAGGGGAGAGCGGCCGGTGGACCCGGATCGTCACGGCCCGGCCGCGGCTCTCGCTGCTGCTCGCCCTCGTGGTCACGGCACTGGCCGTCCTCGCGGGCGGCGGCGTCGCCGACCGGATGGGCAGCGGCGGCTGGGAGGACCCGGACGCCCGGTCCACCTACGCCTCCAAGGTCCTCGAGCGCGAGTTCCCCGGCTCCCAGCCCAACCTGCTCCTGCTGGTGGACGCCGGCACCGGGGCGGGCGCCGGGTCGGGGTCGGCCGGGGTGGACGAACCGGCCGTCGCCGCCGAGGCCGAGCGGCTGACCGCGCAACTCGCCTCCGAGCAGGGGGTGGCCGGAGTCGGCTCGTACTGGCGCACGCACCTGCCCGCGCTGCGCTCCGAGGACGGCAGGCAGGCCCTGATCGCCGCCCGGGTGCTGGGCGACGAGAAGACCCGCGCCGCGGTGCTGGAGCGGATCGCCCCGCGCTACCGGGGCGGGCACGGACCGGTGCGCGTCTCCCTCGGGGGGCCGGTCGCCGTCCAGCGCGAGGTGACCACCACCATCCAGGAGGACCTGCTGCGCGCCGAGGTGATCGCCCTGCCGGTGACCCTCGTCCTGCTCGTCATCGTCTTCGGCAGCGCCGTGGCCGCGCTGCTGCCGCTGGGCGTGGGCATCGTCGCCATCCTCGGCACCAATGCCGTGCTGCGCGGCCTCACCGAGTTCACCGACGTCTCCGTCTTCGCCCAGAACCTGACCACCGCGCTGGGCCTCGGGCTCGCCATCGACTACGCCCTGTTCATCGTGCGGAGGTTCCGCGAGGAGCTCGCCGCCGGGCGGGATCCGGTGGCAGCCGTCGGGGCCACGCTGCGGACCGCCGGGCGTACGGTGCTGTTCTCGGCACTGACCGTGGCCGTCTCGCTCTCGGCGATGCTGTTCTTCCCGATGTACTTCCTGCGGTCCTTCGCCTACGCCGGGGTCGCGGTGGTCCTGCTCGCGGCGGCCGCCGCCCTGATCCTGCTGCCGGCGGCGCTGGTGCTGCTCGGGGACCGGGTCAACTCCCTCGACCTGCGGCGGCTGTGGCGGCTGTGGCGGCGGGGGCGCGCCGGGGCGGCCGCAGGGGCGCCGGGTGCGGATGCCGAGGCCGGTCGGGGCTGGGCGCGGGCGACCGCGCAGGTGATGCGCCGGGCCCCCGTGTTCGCCATCGCCACCACGGCCGGGCTGCTCCTCCTCGGACTGCCCTTCCTCGGGGTGAAGTTCGGCACCGTGGACGACCGGCAGCTGCCGAAGACCGCCTCGTCCCACCTGGTCCAGCAGCAGATCCGCGACGGCTTCCCGGGCAGCCCCGGCGCCGGGCTGACCGTGCTGGCCGAGGGCGCGGCCGGCCCCGCGGACCTGGCCGCCTACCGGGACCGGCTGGCCGCCCTGCCCGGGGTGCGGGTGGACGGGCCGGTGAGCTCCGAGGCCCGGCCGGGGTACGCGTACTTCTCGGTGGTCACCGAGGGCGAGGCGGTGGGGCAGCAGGCCCAGGACCTCGTCGGCGAGGTGCGGGGGTTGGACGCCCCCTTCGACACCTCGGTGACAGGACAGGCGGCGGTGCTCGTCGACGCCCAGAAGGCGATAGCGGAGAAGCTGCCGGCCGCCCTGGCCCTGGTGGTTCTGGCCACGCTGCTGCTGGTCTTCCTGCTCACCGGGAGCGTGCTGATACCCGTCCAGGCGGTACTGCTCAACGCGCTGAGCCTGACGGCGATGTTCGGGGCGGTGGTGTGGGTCTTCCAGGAGGGCAACCTCTCCGGACTGCTCTCCTTCACCTCCACCGGGGACATCGAGACCACCCTGCCCGTCCTGATGTTCTGCATCGCCTTCGGACTCTCCATGGACTACGGGGTGTTCCTCATATCCCGCATCAAGGAGGAGTACGAGCGGACCGGGGACCACGAGGGGGCGGTGCGTACCGGACTGGTCCGCACGGGCGGGCTGATCACCGCGGCGGCCGTGATCCTGGCGGTGGTGATGGTGGCCATCGGCAGCTCCCGGGTGACGAACACCAAGATGCTGGGACTCGGGATCGCGCTGGCCGTACTGATGGACGCGCTGGTCGTACGGAGCCTGCTGGTTCCGGCGGTCATGAAGCTGACGGGGAAGGCCACCTGGTGGGCGCCGGGCCCGCTGCGGCGCCTGCACGAGCGGTTCGGGCTGAGCGAAGGGGAGCCCGCGCCGGGACCGCTGCCGCAGGTGCCGGGGGAGACACCGGAGCCGGACCGGATACCCGCGGGCAGTCGCTAGTGCCGCGCCGCAGAAGTTCGTGGAGGTCAGCTGGCCCCTTTGAGCAGGCGGCGCAGCCGCAACGTCATGCAATGGCCCGCCTCGCCGTCAGGGGGGACGTTACGGGCGAACCGCCGATCGGGTCGGCAGCCGAACCTGCTGAAGAATCGAGGTCAACAACTCACCCACGGATCCGTCAGGCTTGCACAGTCACACGCGGCGAGGCGGGAGACTCTGGCTGGGAACGGATTCCCGCGCCCCCGCGTGGGGTGCCATGGGCAGCGAAGAATTCCTCGGCCGTGAGGCCGAAAATGAGGTTGTCGTGGTAGCGGCCGCCGAAGTAGTCGTGTCGCCGCAGACGGCCCTCCAGGGTCGCTCCGAAGGCGAGCATGCCTGCTTGTGAGACCTTGTTGAAGTCGTGCACGTAGGCTTGGGCCTTCTGGTAGCGGCGCTCACCGAACATGTAGCCGAGTACCAGAAGTCCGGCCTCCCGGGCATACCCCTTGCGCTGGTGTTCCGGGGCGACCGCCATCCCCAGATAGAAGCGGCCTGCCACGGGGTCAGCTTGAGTCGTATTGACGCAGCCCACCATGCCCCTGTGCTGCCGATCGGTGATCGCGAGGAAGAAGTTGTCGTCCAGGGGGCCCTTCGCTGCTTCCTGCTTCAGCCATTCCCGGCAGTTGTCAGGCGAGCGCGGTGCGGTGACTCGCTCCCAGGCGCGCTGGTAGGACGATGAGGACTCAAGCGCAAGGACGACTTCCCAGTCGCTTGGCTCCACTCGACGCAGAACGGTGTTCTCTGCCGCCCAGACAGGACGGGACAGGTCCATAGGCCCTGTGCCGTCCACATGTTCCAGTGCTGCCTGACCTGTTCGTTCTTGGTCGATCACGCGTCCATCCGTGTGTCTGTGTCGTGGAAGTGGAAATTGGGCGCCGAGAGGAGATCGGCGAATCGATCAAGACCAGTGGGGCCCTGGCCATGCTGGCAGAGCCCCACACTCGCGAACGTCGTGAATCAGCCGAACTCGCCCGCCCGCACCCCCTCGCGGAAGGCAGCCCACTCCTCGGGGGTGAACCGCAGGTCACCAAGATCGGGATTCTTCGAGTCCCGCAGCGCCACAGCGCCGCCGCCGATCTCAGCGACCTCGACGCAGATTTGTAGGCTGTAGCTGCTCTTGCCCCACTGCGCTCTGCTGATGTCTCGTGCGTAGAGTTCGTTCTTCTCCATACTCAGCTCCTTCGGTGTGCCTCCGCAGTGAGCTTCCCTGCCCGTGGCCACAAAACCCCCCATATCGCCCGTATGGAGTAAGAATTAAGCGTCCTACTGCTGTGCCCCAGAAGTTCGTGGAGGGACGTCAGGTCGCAGAGCTGTCGGGGTAAAGAATGCAGGCGCAGTGCAGGTATTCCTTGAGGCTGCCGGAGGGAAGCCCACCGGGCAGCACGTCGTCCTCGCACACCCCCATCCTGTCGCCCGGTCGGCGGCCCTTGGCCCTGATCACTGTTCATGACCAAGGGGGCGGGGCGGAGCACAGCAGTGGCGGTGAGGCTGAACGAAGCGACCAGGGCAGTGCTGCAACAGCTCGCCTCGTCGGCGAAGGCCCAGGTGAGGCAGGTGTTGCGGGCCAGGATTGTGCTGGCTGCGGCCGATGGGGATAGCAACGGGTCCATCGCCGCCAGCTCGCGGTGAGTGTGAACACGGTCCGCAAGTGGCGCGGGCGGTATGCCCAGCACGGGCTGGAGGGTCTGAAGGACGCCGCCCGCACCGGTCGGCCGCGCCGCTATGGCGATCTGGTCCGCGTGGCCGTGGTCGCCGCCGCCACGAGCATGCCGCCCGGCCCGCAGGCCACCTGGACCCATACCGCGATCGCCGCACAGGTCGCGGCCGACGTCACCGCGCCGATATCCGCCTCCCAGGTCGGCCGGATCCTGGCCGACCTGGACTTAAGACCGCACAAGGTACGCGGGTGGCTCACCCGCCGCGACACCCCCGACTTCTGGGACCGCGTCCGCGACATCTGCGCCCTGTACCGACGCCCGCCCGAAGGAGCGATCGTGCTGTCCATCGACGAAAAGTCCGCCATCCAGGCGCGCGAACGCCGCTACCGCGGACAGCCGACGGCACCCGGCAGAGCGGCCCGGCGCGAGTTCGAGTACCGCCGCCACAGCACCGCCTCGATCATCGCCGCCCTGGACGTCACCACCGGACAGGCTCTCATCGAGCCGTTTGAGCGGAACACTGCCGCGTCCTTCACCACGTTTCTCGACCGCCTCGACCGGCTCCTGCCGCTCAGCAATGACATCCACGTCGTCATCGACAACGGCTCCTCGCACACCGCGAAGCACACCCTGGCGTGGCTCGCCGCCCACCCGCGCCGGCACGTCCACTGGACTCCGCCGCACGCCTCCTGGCTCAACCAAGTCGAACTCGTCTTCTCGGCACTCACCCGCGCCGTCCTGCGCCACGGCGACTTCTCCAGCCGCGAGGACCTGATCGAGAAGATCGACGCCTGGGCCATCCGACGCAACGAACACGCCTGCCCGTTCCGCTGGACCTACGACGGCAGCCCGCTGAAAGAGGCCAGCTGACCTCCACGAACTTCTGCGGCACTAGAGGTGGGGGAGCCGCCGCGGCTGGGGGCGGCTCCCCCTGCGGAGGGGGCCCCGGCGGTTCCGTCCGCAGCCGGGGCCGTGGGCGTCAGTCCTCGCGGCGGCCCCGGTTGCCGGGGCGGCGGGCCACCCAGGTGCGGATCGTGTCGGCGTACCAGTAGGGCTTGCCGCCTTCCACGTGGTCGGGAGCGGGGAGCAGTCCGTGCTTGCGGTACGAGCGCACCGTGTCCCGCTGGACCCCGATGTGGGCAGCGATCTCCTTGTACGACCACAGCTGTCGGTCGCTCATCCACGACACCTCCTTGTCCACGCCGCGGGGCCGGCCTGGAAGCCGTCGGGGGAGCCGACGCGTGGACACAGACGATCAATCGGGTTGTGCCCGGAGAACGACCGAGGGTGAAGGCGCGGGTGGGGCTGTTGAGTTGCTGTGACGGAAAACCTGCGTCATGCGGAAATCCGTGACACAAGGGCGACGCCCGTGACAGATGCGGCACAACGGATGGGAGGTGAACGGGGAGCGGGAGGACGGCTGCTCAGCGGTACAGGGCCGGCCGTTCCACCAGCTCCACCGGGGTCCGTACGCCGCTGTGCGCGGCAGTGAGCCCCGCTGCGGAGACCGCGGCCGCCGCGTAGCCGTCCCAGGCGTCGGGCCCGGCCACCCGGCCCTGCGCGGCCGCGGCCACCCAGCGCCGCAGCTGGCGGTCGTACGCGTCGGCGAACCGGACGGTGAAGTCCTGGGCGATCTCCCCGTAGTTGCGGCCCGCGGAACGGACGACCATCGCCTGCCCCTCGCCGATCTGGGCGCTCCCCGCCTCGCCGACCGCCTCGCACCGGACCTCGTAGCCGAAGCCGCAGTTGACGAAGATCTCCACGTCCACGATCACCCCGCCCGAGGTCTCCAGCAGGACCAGCCGGGGATCGCGCAGCCCCTCGGGGGCCGCCGAGGTGGGCGCCGGGGAGAGCACGGACACCGCGGTGATCTCCTGCCCGAGCAGCCAGCGCGCCGCGTCGACCTCGTGCACGACGGAGTCGGTGATCAGCATGTCGCTGGTGAAGAACGACGGCGAGGAGGCATTGCGGTGCCGGCAGTGCAGGAACAGCGGCCGGCCGATCCCGCCCGCGTCCAGCAGCTCCTTGAGCCGCTCGTACTCGGCGTCGAACCGCCGCATGAACCCCACCTGCACCAGGCGCCGGCCCAGCCGCTGCTCCGCCTCCATCACCCGCAGCGCCCCCGCCGGATCCGGGGTCAGCGGCTTCTCGCACAGCACCGGCAACTCCCGCTCCAGGGCCTGCAGGATCGCCTCCTCGTGGGCGGGCCCCGGGGAGGCGATCAGTACGGCCTGCACCCCCGGTGCTGCGATCGCGGCCGCCGGATCCGTGTGCGCGCTCGAGCCGTCCAGCGCCGCCGCGACCGCCTTGACCCGGTCGCCGTCAGGGTCGGCCACGGCCACCACCCGGGCCCCGCCCACGGTCCGCCCGATCCGGCGGACGTGGTCGGCGCCCATCTTCCCCGTCCCGATGACGGCGATGCCCAGCGTGCTCATGTCGTGTTCCCTCCAGGGGGTCAGCGGGCGCCGCAGGAGCGCAGGTAGGCGCGGGTGCGGCGGGCGATCGGCAGCGGCCGGTCGGGCGGGCACGGGTACATGTCCTGCTCCACGATCGCGAAGAGGTCCACGCCGAGCCGCTGGGCGGCCGCGAGTACGGGCTCCAGCGCGGGCACCCCCGACGGCGGTTCGCACATCACCCCGCGGGCCACGGCCGGCCCGAAGGGCAGCTGCTCCGCGACGACTTCGGCGAGGATCCGCGGGTCGACCTGCTTGAGGTGGAGGTAGCCGATCCGCTCGGCGAAGGTTTCGACGGCCTGGACGCTGTCGCCGCCGCAGTAGGCGTAGTGCCCGGTGTCCAGGCACAGGGAGACCAGCTCCGGTTCGGTGGCGTCCAGGAAGCGGGCCACGTTCTCGGAGGTGTCGATGTGCGTGTCCGCATGCGGATGGACGACGATCCGCAGCCCGTACCGGTCCTGGACCTCGCGGCCCAGGCGCTCGGTCTGCGTGGTCAGTTCACGCCATTGCGCGGGCGTGAGGGTGCGGTCCTCCAGCACCTCGCCGGTCTTGTCGTCCCGCCAGAACGAGGGAATGACGACGAGGTGCCCCGCGCCCATGGCCTGAGTGAGCGTCGCGATCCGCGACACGTGCTCCCAGGTGTCCGCCCAGACGGCGGGCCCGTGATGGAGTCCCGTGAAGACGGTGCCCGCGCTGACCCGCAGGCCCCGTTTCGCGGTCTCCTCGGCGAGGCGGGCGGGGTCGGTGGGGAGATAGCCGTACGGGCCGAGCTCGATCCACTCGTACCCGGAGTCGGCGACCTCGTCGAGGAATCGGTCCCACGGGGTCTGCAGCGGATCGTCGGGGAACCAGACACCCCAGGAGTCCGGAGCCGAACCGATGCGGATACGGGTCAACGCGGGCGGGGAGGACGTCATGACGGCCACCTTAGGGTGCGAGACGAGTGGGAGGACTGCCTGTGACCACCGCGGACGATGTCGCGTTCGACCTGATCACGATGGGGCGCATCGGGGTGGATCTCTACCCGCTGAAAACGGGCGTACCGCTGGCGGAGGCGGACACCTTCGGGAAGTTCCTGGGCGGCTCGCCCACCAACGTCGCCGTCGCGGCGGCCCGCCTGGGCCGCCGGGTGGCGGTGATCACCAAGACCGGAGCGGATCCCTTCGGCGCCTATCTGCGGGCCGAGCTGCGCGGGTTCGGGGTGGACGACCGGTGGGTGGGGGAGGAGGCGCGCTATCCGACCCCGCTCACGTTCTGCGAGATCTTCCCGCCGGACGATTTCCCCCTCTACTTCTACCGGCTGCCCAAGGCCCCCGACCTGGAGATCGAACCGGCGGAGCTGGATCTGGCGGCGGTACGGGCCGCACGGGTGTTCTGGATGACGGGGACCGGCCTGAGCGTGCAGCCGAGCCGGTCCGCCACCATGGCCGCGCTGGAAGCCCGCGCGAAGTCCGGGATCACGGTCTTCGACCTCGACTGGAGGCCGATGCTGTGGGAGGACGAGCCGGAGGGCGCGTACGCGCAGGCGCTGGGCCTCGCCACGGTGGCGGTCGGCAACGCGCAGGAGTGCGCGATCGCGACGGGCGAGTCAGAACCGCGGGCCGCGGCGCGGGCGCTGCTGGCGGCCGGGGTGGAACTGGCGGTGGTGAAACGGGGGCCGGACGGGGTACTGGCGATGCGGCGGGACGGAACGGTGGTGGAGGCGGCGCCGGTGCCGGTGGAGGTGGTGAACGGGCTGGGCGCGGGCGACGCGTTCGGCGGGGCGCTGTGCCACGGGCTCCTGGCGGGCTGGGACTTGGCGCAGGTGATCCGCTACGCCAATGCGGCGGGGGCGATCGTGGCGTCGCGGCTGGCGTGCTCGGCGGCGATGCCGTACGCGAAGGAAGTGGAGGAGGTGCTGGAGCCGTGACCGTGACCGCGTCGCACGAGATGGAGTTCACCGCGCTGCGGGTGCTGGAGCTTGCGCCCGGCGAGACGTATGCGCATGCGTGCGGGGACCACGAGTGGATCGTCCTCCCGCTGACCGGCGGCTGCACGATCCGCTGCGCGGAGCCCGTCCGAACCGTCTCGGTGTTCGAACTCCGCGGGCGCGAGAGTGTGTTCAGCGGGCTGAGCGACTTCGTGTATCTGCCCCGGGACGGCGAAGCGGAGATCGGGTCCCCCGCCGGAG
Organism: Streptomyces sp. NBC_00354; assembly: GCF_036106915.1. Classification (NCBI taxonomy): domain Bacteria; kingdom Bacillati; phylum Actinomycetota; class Actinomycetes; order Kitasatosporales; family Streptomycetaceae; genus Streptomyces; species Streptomyces sp. NBC_00354. The sequence continues at coordinate 5,453,216 of NZ_CP107983.1, forward strand.
GGCGCTTCGCGCTCGTCGGGGCGCGCTGCGAGCAGATCCTGCCCGCCCGGTACGGGCCCGCCCGGGACGTCCCCGTCGAGCTGCGCGGCGCAGCCCACTGCACGCGCCAGGTCAACAACTTCGCCGCCGCCGGCGTCTTCGACTGCGACCGCCTCATCGCCGTCGAGGTCCTCACACCCGGCGGGAACTGGTCCTCGTACCCGCCCCACAAGCACGACGAGTTCCACCCCGGCCACGAGTCCCGCCTCGAGGAGATCTACTACTTCGAGATCGCCGCGCACGGGGACACCCCCGGCCTCGGCTACCAGCGTGTCACCCCCTCCCCGGCGGGGAAGACCGACATCCTCACGGAGGTGAGGACCGGCGACGCGGTGCTCATCCCGGACGGCTGGCACGGGCCGTCCATCGCCGCGCCCGGGCACGACATGTACTACCTCAACGTCATGGCCGGGCCCCCGGGCCCGCCCCGCGAGTGGCTGATCCGGGACCACCCCGACCACGGCTGGATCCGGGACACCTGGACCGGGCAGGACACCGACCCCCGGCTGCCCTTCTACCGACACCGAGCGGAGGACGAGACCCCATGAGGCTCACCGTCGCCCAGGCCCTCGTACGGTTCCTGGCCGCCCAGTACACCGAACGCGACGGGCGCAGGCAGCGGCTGATCGCCGCCACCTGGGGGATCTTCGGACACGGGAACGTCGCCGGCATCGGGCAGGCCCTCCTCGAGAGCGGCCCGCGGGAGATGCCCTTCCTCCAGGGGCGGAGCGAACAGGCCATGGTGCATGCCGCCGTCGGGTACGCCCGCCAGTGCGGGCGGCTCTCGGCCCACGCCGTCACCACCTCGATCGGGCCCGGCGCCACCAACCTGGTCACCGGGGCCGCCCTCGCCACCATCAACCGGATCCCCGTCCTCCTCCTGCCCGGCGACACCTTCGCCACCCGGCCCGCCGATCCCGTGCTGCAACAGCTCGAGGTGCCGTACGCGGGCGACCTCTCCGTCAACGACACCCTGCGGCCCGTCTCCCGCCACTTCGACCGGATCACCCGCCCCGAGGCCCTGATCCCGGCCGCCCTCCAGGCCGTGCGGGTGCTCACCGACCCCGTCCAGACCGGCGCGGTGACCCTGGCGCTGCCCCAGGACGTCCAGGCCGAGGCGTACGAGTGGCCGCCCGAGTTCTTCGCCGAGCGGGTGTGGGGCGTACGCCGGCCCCGGCCCGACCGGGACGAGCTCGCCCGGGCCGCCGCGGCCGTACGGGGCTCCGCGCGCCCGCTGATCGTCGCCGGAGGCGGGATCCGGCACAGCGCGGCCCAGGCCGCGCTGGCGGAGTTCGCCGAGGCCACCGGGATTCCGGTGGCCTCCACGCAGGCGGGCAAGGGGGTGCTCCCGTACGACCACCCCGCCGATGTCGGCGGCATCGGGCACACCGGGACGGCCACCGCCGACGAGCTGGCCCGCGGCGCCGACCTGGTCATCGCCGCCGGCACCCGGCTCACCGACTTCACCACCGCCTCGGCGACCCTGTTCCAGAACCCCGCCGTCCGCTTCCTCGGGCTCAACCTCGACCCGTACGACGCCCACAAGCTCGCCGCCCGGCCGCTGGTCTGCGATGCGCGGGTGGGCCTGGAAGACCTCCGGGACGCGGCTGCCGGGTACCGCGTGGACCCCGCGTACGAGACGGCGTACAAAGAAAAGAAACGCAGCTGGGAGCAGCTGGTCGAGCAGGCCTACGCGACCCCCGACGAGGACGCCGCCCCGACGCAGGCCCAGGTGCTCGGGCTGCTCGACTCGCTCGTCGATGCCTCCGACATCCTGATCAACGCCGCCGGCTCGCTGCCCGGGGACCTGCACAAGCTCTGGCGGGCCCGCTCCACCGACCAGTACCACGTGGAGTACGGGTACTCCTGCATGGGCTACGAGATCCCGGCGGCGATCGGGGTCGCGCTCGCCGCCCCCGGCCGCCCGGTGTGGGCGCTGGTCGGCGACGGGACGTACCTGATGAACCCGACCGAGATCGTCACGGCCGTGCAGGAGGGCATCCCGATCAAGGTGGTGATCCTCGACAACCACGGCTACGCCTCCATCGGCGGCCTCTCCGGGGCCGTGGGCGGGGAGGGCTTCGGCACCGCGTACCGCTTCCGGGCGGACGACGGCTCGTACACCGGAGCGCCCCTGCCGGTGGACCTCGCGGCCAACGCGGCCTCCCTCGGGATGGCCGTGATCCGCACCCGCACCATCGGTGACCTGCGGAAAGCCCTCGCCGAAGCGCGTGAGGCGGACCGTCCCACATGTGTCTACGCACAGACCCGAACACCCGACACTGTGTCGGGCCCGCCCCCGGCGCAGGCGTGGTGGGATGTTCCTGTGGCCGAGACCGCGACCCGTGCGTCCGCGAACGCGGCCCGCGAAGAGTACGACCGGCAAGCCGCGCAGCGACGTCGCCATCTGTGAAGGAGCAAGGCAATGAAGACCGTCAACCACTGGATCGGTGGCAAGACCGTCGAGGGCGCGTCGGGCAACTACGGCCCGGTCACCGACCCGGCCACCGGCGAGGTCACCACGCAGGTCGCCCTCGCGTCCGCCGACGAGGTCGACGCGGCCGTACGGGTCGCCCAGGAGGCCTTCCAGACCTGGGGCCAGTCCTCGCTGGCCGCCCGCACCAAGGTGCTGTTCGCCTACCGCGCGCTGCTGGACGCCAACCGCGACGCCATCGCCGAGCTGATCACCGCCGAGCACGGCAAGGTCCACTCGGACGCGCTGGGCGAGGTCGCGCGCGGCCTGGAGATCGTCGAGCTGGCCTGTGGGATCACCACGCAGCTCAAGGGCGAGCTGTCCACGTCCGTCTCGAACCGCGTGGACGTCTCCTCGATCCGCCAGCCGCTCGGCGTGGTCGCGGGCATCACCCCGTTCAACTTCCCGGCGATGGTGCCGATGTGGATGTTCCCGCTGGCCGTGGCCTGCGGAAACACCTTCATCCTCAAGCCGAGCGAGAAGGACCCGTCGGCCGCCAACAAGCTGGCCGAGCTGGCGTCCGAGGCCGGCCTGCCGGCCGGCGTGCTCAACGTCGTCCACGGTGACAAGGTCGCCGTCGACGCGCTGCTCGCCCACCCGGGCATCGCGGCCGTCTCCTTCGTCGGCTCCACGCCGATCGCCCGCCACATCCACACCACCGCCTCCGCGAACGGCAAGCGGGTCCAGGCCCTGGGCGGCGCCAAGAACCACATGCTGGTGCTGCCGGACGCCGACCTGGACGCGGCCGCCGACGCGGCGGTCTCGGCCGCGTACGGATCGGCGGGCGAGCGCTGCATGGCGATCTCGGCGGTCGTCGCGGTCGGCTCCATCGCCGACGAGCTGGTCGAGAAGATCCGCGAGCGCGCCGAGAAGATCAAGATCGGCCCGGGCAACGACCCGACCTCCGAGATGGGCCCGCTGATCACCGCCGCCCACCGCGACAAGGTCGCCTCGTACGTGAAGGGGGCGGCCGACCAGGGCGCCGACGTGGTCCTGGACGGTACCGGCTACACGGTCGGCGGCTTCGAGAAGGGCCACTGGATCGGCCTCTCGCTGCTGGACAACGTGAAGACCGACTCCGACGCCTACCGCGACGAGATCTTCGGGCCGGTGCTGTGCGTGCTGCGCGCCGAGACCTACGAGGAGGGCGTGGCGCTCATCAACGCCTCGCCGTTCGGCAACGGCACCGCGATCTTCACCCGCGACGGCGGCGCGGCCCGCCGCTTCCAGCTGGAGATCGAGGCGGGCATGGTCGGCGTCAACGTGCCGATCCCGGTGCCGGTGGGCTACCACTCCTTCGGCGGCTGGAAGGACTCGCTCTTCGGCGACCACCACATCTACGGGAACGACGGCATCCACTTCTACACCCGCGGCAAGGTCGTCACGACCCGCTGGCCGGACCCCTCCGAGGCCCCGGCGGGCGTGGACCTGGGCTTCCCCCGCAACCACTGACCCGCAACCACTGACCCGCGACCGCGCCCCGCAGGGCGCGTGGCACCGCAGGACCCGCTCGCCCCCCGCACCCCTTCCGCGGGGGGCGAGCTCCGTTCCCGTCAGTGCGTTGCGGCCAAGTCCGGTGCGGGCTCGGCCTGTTCCGCAGGGGACCGGCGGCGCCGCCGAAGCACCCGGGCGGTGAGCGCGGCGCCCGCCAGGATCAGCAGTGCGCCGGCGGCGGGCCACGGCACGGCGACGAACTCCGCCTCGGATGCCGAGGTGAGGTCCGGATAGGCGCTCGCCCCGGCCGAGATCCGTACGGTGACCCAGTCCGACTGCGGTGCGTCCGCCCACGGTTCGGTCAGCTCGATCCGCTGGCCGGGGAGCAGCACCAGCTTCGGCTCGCGGGCCGGCCGGTCGAGCACCGTACGGCCGAACAGCCCCTCGGCGGACACCGCCACCTTGGGCTCGACGACCACATTGCCCCGGTTGACCAGCGTGTACGAGACCGTGGCGCGGGCCTCCTTGACCCACGGCAGCAGCGGCGCGGACCGGCTGACCTTCACGTTCTCCACGCTCAGCCCCGGCGTCACCGGCCCCGGCACCCGGAAGTACAGCCGCGAGCCGACCTGCCGCTTCACCCCGACCTGGACCTTGCCCTCCTGCCGGATGCCCTCCACGGCGGTGTTGAGGGCGACGATCCCGCCGACGTGGTCGCCGGGCGTCGCGTCCTGGGGGACCTTCACCGTGAACGGGATGTCCTTGCGGCCCTTGGGCGGCACGGTCACCGTGGTCGCCGTCTCGGGCGGCAGCGCTATCCAGGTGCCCACGTCCTTGGGCTTCTGGTCCACCGGAAGCAGCGCGAAGGCGCCGCCGGCCGGGGTGTTCACCGCGTCGGTGGCGAAGACCTGGAAGGTCAGCTCCTTGTCGGAGGAGTTCAGGATCGTCACGCTGTCGCCGACCGTGGTCCCGGCCGCGCCCTGGTGGAAGAAGTACGCGCGATCGGTCATCGCGGCGCCGGCCGGGGGCGTCGGGAACACCCCCCAGGTGCCGTTGTCCGCGGCCGTCGCCGTCGCGGCGGGCAGGAGCAGGCCCGCGACCAGCAGCAACAGGGCGAGGAGCGGACCGTACGAAGCAGAGACGCGGGGGCGCATGGGCGGTTCTCCAGTCGGCGCGGGGCGGCGGGGGCGGGGGTGGGGGCGGAAGGCGAAGGGGTGGTGCGGCGCCGTGGCGCCGCACCACCCTGGGTGCACTGCTCCTGCCGGGTCAGGCGATCGAGAAGGTGACGACCGTCTGGTAGGTGTCGGCGAACATGAACGGCGGGAGCTGGATCATCCCGGCGCCGCCGACGGCGAACTCACCGCCGGTCAGCTCGTCCCCGCTGGCGGCCTGCGAGGCCACCTTCATCGGGGTCTCGGAGATCGCGCCGGGCGTGCCCGCGGTGCAGGTGCTCGGGCTGTCCGGGTTGGTCACGGTGCAGGACGGCTGGATGCCGATCTGCGCCTTCGCCATCGAGTGGCCGGTCGCCTGGTTCAGGAACGGCGTACGGGTCGCCGTCACGTCCCAGCCGAGCGTGCCGCCGCGGAAGTCCTGGACGGTCGCGGCGTTGAACACGCCGACCACCGACTGGGCCTTGCCGTTGATGGTGACCGAGGGGAAGGCGACGGCCGGCTGGCCGTCCTTCGGGCCGAGCGCCAGCGGGCCGGGGAGGACCTCGATGTCGACCGGGTTCTTCACACCCGCCTGGTCCTCCAGGTACACGAAGGACTTGTACGGGGTGACCGAGCCGTCGATCTTCAGGGCGTCGGCCTTCTTGGTGACGGTGATGTTGCAGGTGGCGGCGCCGGTCGCGTCCGCCGTGCCGGTGCCGGTGTCACCGGTGGCCGCGCCCGCGAGGAGGGCTGAGCAGGTGACCGGCCCGGCCGCGAAGTTGGCGCCGCTGACGACGACGGCCGTGCCGGCCTTGCCGCTGTTGGGCGTCAGCTTGGTGGTGACCGGGTCCTTGGGCAGGGCCTCGACGGCGACCGAGCCGAGGGTGGCGCTCGGCCGGGGCGCCGGGGTGCAGGTCGTGGTGAACACCGAGCCGCTGAGGTCGGCGTCGGTGACCGCGAGGTCGAGCTTGATGCCGACCGAGGTGCCCTCGGTGCCGTCCGGGATCTTGATCGTTCCGGAGAAGGCCTTCGGGTCGAGCGGGGTGCCGGCGACAACGCTGACGGTCTCGGGCGGGCTGGTGACCACCTGGGTGGTCGTCCCCACCTTGAGGGTGATCTTGGTGGTGTTCACCGTCGTGACGGAGAAGCCGGGGATCAGCGGGCTCGCACCCGGATCGATCGTGATCGGTACGACGTCGCCGGCCTTGGCCGTGTCGGGCACCGTGACCGTGTAGTTCTGGTTGCCCGAACCGTCCGGCTGCGGAGCCGGGGCGTCGCAGTTCTCGAAGACGGGGGTGGTCACGGTCGCCGCCTGGGCGGTGCCGGTCAGGCCCACCACGCCGCCCGTCAGCGCGAGGGACAGGGCGCCCGCCCCGGCCAGAATTCTTCGTCGGAACGTTGTACTCACTGGGTCGCGACTCCTTCGTCAGACGAACCCCTCCCCCCACCCGCTGTGTGGGGGAGGCCGAGCCGGTGCGGTGGCCGACATTGACGCGTCGCGGTGATGAGAAGTCAATGACTTGCTTTCGCCCGAAGCACACAGAAATTGATGTCCCATCAGGCCGGGTCCTCGGGGGTGCGGTGCGGGTGGGATGGGTGGGGTGCGGGCAGGGGGCTGACGTGGGCACTGACGTGGGCGCCGGCCTGGGCGTCGGCCTGGCGTCCGGTGATCCGGCGGGCGGCGGGCGGCGGGCGGCGGGCGGAGGGCGGCGGGCGGAGGGCGGGCCGGCCGGCCGGCGGCCGCCGGGCCGGGCCGGTTTCGCAGCCGTCACCACTCCGCGGGCCCGAGGCCGCCCGCGCGGGCCCGTCAGCCCGCGGCCGCCGGGGCGCGCAGCAGCAGGTTGGCGGTGCCGGCCGGGACCCCGGCGAGGTGGTCCGGTACGGCGCCCCGCACCAGCGCGGCGGAGACCTCGGCGGGGGTCTTCGCCGTACCGCCCGCGGCGAGGCCGTCCGCGAGGATCAGGGCGGCGACGCCCGCCGCGTGCGGGGCCGCCATGGAGGTGCCGGAGGCACGGGCGAGGGCTGTTGTCGAGCCCTTCCAGGCCGAGGTGACGGACACGCCCGGCGCGGCGAGGTCCACGCAGCTGCCATAACTGGAGAACGGGGCCCACTGGTCCGCGGCGTCGGCCGCGCCGACCGTGACCGCCGCGGGGACGGCGGCGGGGGAGCCGGTGCAGGCGTCGTCGGCGGAGTTGCCGGCGGCGACGGTGAACGTGATCCCGGCGGCGACGGCCCGCGTCACCGCCGCGTCCAGGGAGTAGCTGCGGGTGCCGCCCATGCTCATGTTGGCCACGGCGGGGGTGCCGGGGGCCTTGGCGGCGTCCTTCACCAGCCACTCCAGGCCGCCCAGGATGGACGTCAGGGTCGCGGACCCCTTGCAGTTGGCGACCTTGACGCCGACGAGGGAGACCCCCTTCGCGACCCCGTACGTCGCCCCGCCCAGGGTGCCCGCGACGTGCGTGCCGTGGCCGTTGCAGTCGCTGGAGCTCTCGAGGAACACCCCGTTGTAGCCGACCCGGGCCCGGCCCCCGAACTCCTGGTGGCCGGTGTTGATGCCGGTGTCCACGACGTACGCGGTGACGCCCTGCGCGGTGGTCGCGTACGTGTACGAGCCGTCGAGCGGGAGATCGCGCTGGTCGATCCGGTCCAGCGGCCACGGCGCCGGGTTCTGCGCGTCGCTGATCCGGAACTCGGCGTCCGGCTCCACCGAGGCCACCCGGGGGTCGGCGGCGAGGGCGGCGGCGCGGGCGGCGGTGGTGCGGACGGCGAAGCCGCTGAGGACGGTGTCGTAGACGGCCCCCACCTGGTCCCCGGCGCCCGCGGCTTCGGCGGCCAGGGCGCGGGTCGGGGCGCGGGAGGCGGTGTCCTTGAGGACCACGACGTACGGGGCGGTGGCGGATTCGGCGCGGTCGGCGGCGGCGGATGCGGAGTGCGGCGGCAGGGCGGTGGCCGCCGCGAGCAGGGCGGCGGCCGGGAGCAGCGCGGTGAGTGCGGTCATGCGGCCGATGCTCGGCGAGGTGCGGGCCGGGCGCGCGGAGGGTGCGCCGAGTGGGCGCACGACACGCCGCCGGACGGATGAGGCGGTGTCCGGCGGTTCACGGCCCGGCCCGGCCCGCCGGACGCGCCGATGGCGACGGCCTCGAGGGCGCCCCGCTCGCGGTCCACGACCTAGCCCGCGAGGGGCCAGCCGCGCATGGCGAAGACGCCCTCGTCGCGGGAGCCGGCGGAAGCGTACGTGGCGAGGGCGGCCTCGTTGTCGGTGTCGACTCCCACCCACATGCCGTAGCAGCCGCGCGCCTTGGCCTCGTCGGCGAGGGCCGCGGTCAGGGCGCGGCCGATGCCGCGGCGCCGGTAGCCCTCGTCGACGGAGAGCTCGTACAGGCACATCTCGGTGCCCTTGTCGGGGTGGCTCATCTCGACCCCGGAGACCATGCCGGCGGGGATGTCGTCGACGTAGGCGATGAGCATCAGGTGTCCCGGCGCGGAGAGGAAGCGCTCGGACCAGTCGAGTCGGGCGGGGCCGTCGAAGAGCCCCTCCGCGGCCTGGAGTTCGGCGACGGTACGGGCGGGGCGGATGTCCATGGCGGTCACGATAATGGGCGCATGACGAGCGGCGACCTTGATTTCCCCACGGCGTGGCGAACCGCTCGGGAGGCGGTGCGCAGGGCGCTCGGGCCGGCGCACGAAGCACTGGCGGCCGGGGGCCGGCGGTGACCGGAGACGGCGTCCCTCCACGACGCCTTGCCCCCGGGGCTGCCCGCGTCCCCCGCGGTGGAGACCTGGCCGGCACCGCTGTGGCCGGCGGTGCGCTCGGCCGCGGCCTCCCGTGCGAGCCGTACCTCCTGATGCCGTTTCTGCTGCGCGACTGCGCCGCCGGGCGGAGTCCTCGGGCTGGGGCGGGTCAGGTGCGCAGGGCGAGGGCCGCCGCGTAGGCCGGCGGAGCCGGGAGGTCCGTCACGCGCCAGCCGGGGACGGGCGCCGGGTCGGGGCCCGTGCCGACGTACGGGTCGGCCAGACCCGCGGCCAGGCCGGTGCCCGTGCCCTTGAGGTACGCCTCCTTGCGCGACCACAGGCGGGCCAGCGCCCCCGGCTGCTCCGCCGCGGGCAGCGCGGAGAGCTCCGCGGTCTCCGCCGGATGCAGGCTGGTCAGGACGTCCGCCACAGCTGCCGCGCTCGGGGTCGCCTCCACGTCGATCCCGACCGGCACCCCCGCGAACGCGAGGTACGCCAGCTCGTCGCTGTGCGAGAGCGAGAACTGCACGGCGCCTCCCGCCACCGCCGGCCGCCCGTGCGGGCCGTCGCAGCACGGGCAGTCCTCCCGGACCAGGGCGACGTCCTGCGGGGCCAGCCCGAGGTAGCCGCCGAGCAGCACCCGCAGCCCCACGTGGGAGGCGAGGAACCGGTGCCGGTCCTCGGCCCGCACCAGCCGCTGGGCCCGCTCCCGTTCGTTCGCGTCCAGGAGCGCCGGGGCCTCGTCGATCCGGTGGCCGCCGACCACGCCGAGGGTGGTGTCCAGGGACCACACCGTCACGGCCGTCCCCGTCGGGACCTCGCCGGTCCGCGGTGGGTCCTCGCCGAGTCGGTTCACGTACGTACTCACCCGACGAGGGTAGACCAGCCGTTCGAGGCGGCCCTGGTTAATCTCGTCCTCTCGTCGATCAGCTGATCATCCGATCAAAGGAGCTCTTGATGCGAAGTGCCGCCGTCACACCGGAAGATGACCGGATCCGCTGGGTCGAGCTGCCCGGGGAGGAGCCCGCCCGGGTGTACGTGCACGGGCTGGGATCGACCTCGCCCGCCTACTTCGCCGCGAGCGCCGTGCACCCGCTCCTCGCGGGCCGCCGCTCGCTGCTGGTCGACCTGCTGGGGCACGGGCACAGCGACCGGCCCGAGGGTTTCCCGTACACCGTCGAGGCGCACGCCGACACCCTGGCCGCCGCCCTGGACGCGGCCGGTGCGACCGGCGTCGAGCTGATCGCCCACAGCATGGGCGGCGCCGTGGCCATCGTGCTCGCCCACCGCCACCCCCGCCTCGTCTCCCGGCTGGTGCTGGTCGACGCCAACCTGGACCCGGTGCCGGTCGTCCCGCGCACCGCCGGCAGCAGCGGCATCGCCTCCTACACCGAGGAGGAGTTCCTGGCCGGCGGCTGGGCCGAGGTGCGCGACCGGATCGGCGCGCACTGGTGGTCCACCATGCGCCTGGCGGACCGTACGGCCCTGCACCGCACCGCCGTACACCTCGCGGCCGGCACGACGCCGACCATGCGCGAGCTGCTGCTGGAGCTGAAGATCCCGCGCACCTACCTGCTGCCCGCGGCCGACGGGCCCCTCGCCGGAGCCGAGGCCCTGGAGGCCGCCGGGGTGTCCGTGGTCCCCGTTCCGGACTGCGGGCACAACATCATGCTCGACAACCCGGAGGCATTCGCCCGGGCCACCGCGGCCGCACTCGCCCGCGAGAACTAGCCGCGGCTGCGTGCGTGGGCCGTCGCCGGGGTGCCGTCCTGCGTCTGCGCCCCCGGCGAAGGGGTCCCGTCCGTCCAGGCGTAGACCCGCTTGCCGCGCACCGCGACCTGGTACTGGTAGAAGTCACGGCACTCGGGCCGCTCCTCGGCCCGGGTGCCGTGCGGCCACCATTTGGCGCTCAGCTTCCGCCCGCCCTGGTCCTTCGGCGTGCCCGCGGTGCACTGCGGGCCGTCCAGCGGGGTCGCTCCGAGCGTGAAGCGGATCAGCCGGGCCTCTCCGGCGCTGCGCACGCGTATGCGTATGTCGGTGGCGTCCTTGGGCACCCAGGACGGCAGCGTGAAGGCCTTCTCACCGCGGGTGGGCGCGTCGGCGGCGGTCGCGAAGTGCTTGCTCTTCTCCTTGAAGACGCGGTCGTTGATGGAGTCGGTCAACGGGTTGGGCGGGAGATTGGGCAGCGCGAAGGCGGCGGTGGCGACGACTCCCACGGTGGCGGCGGCGATGACGAGGGGACGGCGGTTCATGTGATCCAGTCTCGGCCGCGGCGCTCCCGCGCGCGTCCCTCCTCAGGACGAACCTGATGTCTGCCGGAAGTCTGATACCGCGTCCTACCTGAGAGCTGCGTCGGTCAGCGACGCCTGCTGCGGGACAAGGCCAGGACCGGGCCAGGACACGCCACTGACCCCTCGTCACCCCGACACCCGGACCCGGCGAGCGGCGTTATAGCGGCGTTAAGGGGCGGCGATAGGACGTGCCCCGAGGGTGGAACCCGACGCCGTACCGGGGGTTACCCCGGGCGGCCCCCCACTCCCGTCCTGGAGGAATGCCATGCGCCGTCGTTCCGCTCCGCTCCTCGCATCCGTGGCCGCGGCCGCCGTACTCGTCGTCGCGACCCCCGCGTCGGCGGTCCCGGCCGACAAGCCGCAGGTCCTCGGCGGTTGGACGCAGACCAGCGCCGCCAGCTTCAACGCCTGGGTCGCGGCGCGCGGCAACCAGGGCACGTGGGCGGCGTACGGATTCGACTGGTCGACGGACTACTGCTCGACCTCGCCCGACAATCCGTTCGGGTTCCCCTTCCAGACGTCCTGCGCCCGCCATGACTTCGGCTACCGCAACTACAAGGCCGCAGGTGTATTTTCGGCCAACAAGTCCCGGCTGGACGATGCCCTCTACGCGGACCTGAAGCGGGTCTGCTCGGCGTACTCGGGTGTGAAGAAGGGTTCTTGCGACAGCGCCGCGTGGACCTACTACCAGGCCGTCAAGGCCTTCGGCGTCTCGCCGCAGGACGCGCCCGCCGCCTGAGCCGTCTCATGATCAACCCTGTCGCCCCTTGATCTCCGGCCCCGCCCCGCACCCCCGTCGGGCGGGGCCGGCCGTGCTCTGCGCTCCCTCGCGCGCCCCCTTCTCGCGTTCACACATTCTCCGTTTCTGCTTCGCCGATCCGTGTGTCCCTCAGTCCTACGCCCCGTGGATTGTCATGCCCGCGGCCCTGGGTGGGTGGTCGTTTCCGGCCACGTACGGCCTGTGGGGAAGGGGGGCGGCCCGGTGTCTCGACCACGTTTTCTGTTCGTGTCATGGGTGGACGTCGCACGACGGCAGGTACCTGTGCCGGCGCAGGGGAGAAGCTCCGGCGACAGCCCCGGCAGCTCTTCCCCCGACGCCGTGGCCTGGCGGCTCGTTCGGCGCCCTCTCGGGCGGCCAGCAGCAGCGCCTGTGCATCGCCCGCTCCCTGGCGGTCCGCCCGCAGATCCTGCTGATGGACGAGCCCTGTTCGGCGCTGGACCCGACCTCCACGCGCCGCATCGAGGAGACGATCCGGGAGCTGGCCGAGGAGGTCACCATCGTGATCGTCACGCACAACATGCAGCAGGCGGCCCGCGTCTCCGACCAGTGCGCCTTCTTCCTCGCGGAACAGGGCACCCCGGGCCACATCGTCGAACACGGCCCCACGGAGGCGATGTTCTCCACCCCGGCGGACCCCCGCACGTCCGACTACGTCCAGGGCCGCTTCGGCTGACCCACTCGCGCAACCCGCAGGTCGACGACGTAATGCTCCGGAACCGACCCGTCGGGGAACAGCCGGAGCAGGTGCTCCCTCTCCTCGGCCAGGAACTCGTCGGTCCCGGGCCGTCCGATCAGGAAGAGCGAATGCGTCCCCAGCTTGGCGAGGTGGACATCGACGGGGATCCGGCGGGACCAACGCAGCAGCCGGGTGGTGAACTCCAGGCCGCTCTGCGACCGGGGGTGTTCGTTGACGTACCAACCGGGGCCGAATCCCTCCTCGATCCGCGCCTGCTGGCCGGCGATCCACTCGACGCCGACGTCGGGGTCGTTCGACCAGACGGCCACCGCCCCGCCGGGCCGCAGCACGCGCAGGGCTTCCGGCCCGGACAGGGCCGGGTCGGTCCAGTGCCAGGACTGCGCGTACGAAAGAAGATCAAGGGACCCGGACGCAAACGGCAGCCGATCCCCATCTCCCCGTACGAGCGGCACCCGCGGGTTACGCCGCCGGAACTCGGCGGCCATCCCCGCCCCCGGCTCGACGCCGACCACGTCGGCCCCACGGGTGTACAGCAACCCGGTGGCAATCCCGGTCCCGGCCCCCACATCGGCAACCCGCGCCCCGCCCAGCGCAACCCCGGAGAGCTCCTCCACGGCATCAAGCAGCGCTTGCGGATACGAGGGCCGATGCTCCCCGTACAGCCGGGCCGCCGAACCGAACGACCGCGCCCGCTCCCAAGCCCCATCCGTCATCCCCCCATCCTCCCGCCGACCCCACTCCCACACCAGGGCACACCGGAGCCGTGGCTGCTATCGGCCCGCCGACGCGATCGGCATACCCTCGCGCACCTCGTACGCGAGCAGCCCCGGCCGGAAGGGGGCCCGGCCGGGGCTGCTCGGGAGGGTCAATCCTCGTCGGGCTCCAGCACCACGAACCCACGTACAGACGTTGACCGATGGGTGCCGCCCTGCGCCCGTCGCACCTGCTCGACGAGGTCCTCGTACCGGGGATCGATCCCTCCTGGGGCCCCGCCACAGGGCCCGGTCCACGGTGTACCCGGCCGCCTCGATGCTGCCCTGCGAGCGGTTGGCCGGGTCGGGACGCTCCGGCACGTGGTGAATGAAGCCACCGCCGAGCTGCACGCACAGCCCGTGGTACAGCCCGGTGTGCAGGATCAGCGCACGCCGGCCCCAGTACCCGAACACCTCGCGGTAGTCGCGGCCCTGGGATACGACCGCGCCGAACATGGCGGCGAACGTATGGCGGGGGACGCCGAGCCAGTCGGCCCAGGTTCCGTACTCCCGGACGTTGCTACGGGAGGGTCACCAAGGTGCCCCGACCTGCACGAAAGCCCTCCCCGGAGGGAGGGCTTGGGGTGGGACGTGGAGAGTGCCCCCGGCAGGACTCGAACCTGCGGCCAAGTGCTTAGAAGAGACTGGCCCCGTTCACGCTTCAAGCGGCTCTGACCTGCCGCTTAGCGGGTCGAGAGTGCCGTTCTCCAGACGTGTCCCCCGCGTATCCACCGGAGGCGCAGATTCCGGTGCGCCTGAAGGCGCAACATCCACCTGCGCCGCCCTGTCCTGTTCGCATGGACAGGGGGGGACCCATCCGTAGGCATCCTCTGGCGTACAGCGACGTTGCCGTCACCCTTTGCCATCAGATCGGCGCTCCTCGCTGGTGCATTGCCGTCGTCCCTGCGGTACATGTTGCCGCCTCCACTCACTAGGTTGGGGCTAGCTCGTCTGGTGGGTGGGTGGTACCCGCTCCCACGGTCAAACGGAGGTACCAACTTTGGACGTAGGGCAGTCCCGAATAGTGGCACGTATCAGCCACATCAGCGAGGACGGTTGCACGGCATTCATCGAACTACGCAATGGCAATTTCGGGACTGCCGACTACCCCAACGGGTTTCCTCACAACATCGGAGACGTTGTATTCATTGACGCCGAAGGAGCCATCAGTGAAGCCCCGCAGGATCTTTGGAGGGAAGATCACTGGGTAGGGATCACCAAGTTGGCATTCGCCGACAGAATCGTGGTGGAAGTTAACGGCCGCCTCCGACTCTTCCCGAACCCGCCGGAACTTGGCATGCGTGCCGGGCAAACCGTCGAAGGGAGAGATTCCACCGGTATCATTGGGGTCATCTCCGATAAACCGATCAAACTGTTGGATGACATGCTTGGTGACACGTCCGCCGAACGGTTCATCGTGCCGCCAGACAAGAACATCTCGTTTGAAGATTTCGGCGGATATAGGGAAATCGTCGACCGGGCGCGCGAGCTGATTGAACTCCCCCTAAAATACCATGACGCGCTCAGCAATATCGGCGCGCGTGCCATCAAAGGGGTGCTATTCACCGGACCATCAGGAACAGGGAAAACCCTACTGGCTCGAATTATTGCCAATCACGCCGACGCAACCTTTTATGCGATCAACGGTCCAGAGATCCTAAGTAAATGGTACGGCCAAAGTGAAGAAGTCATCAGGGGCATCTTCGAAGACGCCAAGCGTCGCAATCGTGCCATCATCTTCTTCGATGAAATCGACAGCCTAGCCTCTCAGAGAGGCGACGATTCCCACGAAGCATCCCGCCGACTAGTAGGTCAGCTCCTCTCGCTCATGGACGGATTTTCCCGAGACACCAACGTGATGGTTATCGGGACCACCAACCGGCCGCAAGATATCGACTCGGCACTGCGCAGACCGGGGCGATTTGACTGGCAGGTTCACTTTCCGATCCCCAACCGGGAAGACCGGGAGGAAATTCTTCAAACATCTTCGCGGAAACTTCAGGTGGGTGAAGAGCTGCCACACTCCTGGGTCGCCGAGAAGACAGAGTCATGGACTCCGGCAGAACTCGCCGCAATTTGGACAGAGGCCGCCCTTTTG
Source organism: Streptomyces sp. NBC_00354 (assembly GCF_036106915.1). Lineage (NCBI taxonomy): Bacteria > Bacillati > Actinomycetota > Actinomycetes > Kitasatosporales > Streptomycetaceae > Streptomyces > Streptomyces sp. NBC_00354. The sequence continues at coordinate 5,468,664 of NZ_CP107983.1, forward strand.
GCGGTTTCTGACGAGCGAACTCTACTAATGATGGAAGACTACTTGGGTGGATTCGAGCGAGTTGCACGGCAGCGCAATTCTGCAGTCTGATATCTTGAGAGGTCTCCTGTGAGCAACCGCTTCATCGTCTGGATTAAGGCTAAGGTTCTCCGGCGTGGCGTGCGGAGGATGAAGCGCCTGCGCGAATTTATCTACCTGGATGAAGTGAGCGTGACGAGCCTTCTGGCGTCTATTCTGGGTGCAATTCCAAGTGAAATTACCGAGAAGTTGACGAACTCTACTCGATCAGAGCGCAGTATTGGTGTCAGCATGGGGGCCAGAGAAGCAACCTTCAAGCCTAACGCCGGCGTCAAGCGAGAAACGACGCGTACGAACGACTATCAGGTGCTACGCAAGGCTTCCATCCAAGCTACCTTCAGAGATCTGTACAGCAACGTCGAATCATCTCTCACCCTTCGGGCCGATCCATTGCCCGAAAATATCTCCAAACTAAAGCGAAAAATCCGCACCGCGCAGACCGGATCCCTGGCCGTTCCGCCCTGGATCGTACCGAGCGCCGACCTTCGACGGGGAAGGCTCCTTGAGCTGGAAGTCGAACTGCGCGCGGACGCATTGTTTCGCACCAGCACTATTATCGCCAGCATGACGAGTATCATCGGTCAGTCGGCTGCGCTTGCCGCCGAGGTCGATACTCGCCAACTCCAGATGGCCAGTGAGATTAACGGATTCATCCGAGAATTGATGTCCGGCCTCATTCCGATCAAATGTCGTGCGCTCGACTATGACGTGACTACCGTAGCCGGGAAGGATTTGCTGGTCCGAAAGGATCTCTTCCCTCACATGCCTGAAGTTTACGGGCGAGAGCGGAAGCCGCTCTACGTGGTCGGCGTACTGGAAGAGGCGCTCTTCTGGAAAGATATCAGACGGGTTCTGTTCTCCAGCTCTCCCGTAAGGGTCCTTTGTCGCGTCGGGCGCCATCACGTTCAAGACTCCTGGAGCCCCGTCAAGCTTTACGACGTACTCAGGGAAGTTATGCCTGATATGGAAAGCGTAATGGGAGCGTTGGGGCCCTCGGCTCTCCGAGCGATGACCGGAGGGGTGGACTCGACTCACGACCCGGCTCAGCTTCGCAGGCGTGCGCTAATCCAGTACGGCATGCTCATTGCCGAATCGCAAGGATTGACCCTTCCCGATGAATGTCGGGTCCAGATTGAGTCGATCGCTTCAAGTAGGGCTTCCGAGATGGGCTCGATTGAAGGAAACCGAGCTGTCTTTGGAGAAGTGGCGAGCCAGGTCTCATCTGCGCTAGCATGCCAGATTTCGAGAGACGATCAAGCTCGAATGCGCAGCGAAGCCCTAATCCAATCAGGGCTCATGCTCGACGGAAGTCTTTCGATTCGCCCCGAGAGCCGGGATGGGCGCCTGGAAGAGCCGCAGAACGAGAAGTTCCTTGATGTCGAAATCGTGGCCATCTACTGGTGATTATCGCTTGCTCGATCGGCTAGATAACCGCGATCTACCGATGTTGTGGGCCGCTGGGTGCGGCACTTACTGCGATGAACCTGATCTCGGCGCTGGGGCCGGGGAGTCGGCGATCGTGGGAGGTAGGAGCGGGTTCTGTTGTCCCTGGCCGAACCAGTAACCGATGATGGCCCCAGCGATGCCTGTGACTGGAGTGACGTAAAGACTGAAGTCCTGCGCGGCAACCCCGGCGATCATGGCAACCCAAGGTGAGGCGATGATCGCGAAAACGACAGCAACCAACGCCCAGCCACGAACGCTCTCTGCGCGCCGGATGAGCCCAGAGTGCTCGAAGGTGAGGTCTGCCCGATGCTTCCGATCTGCTAGCTCCACCTCCCAGCGTCGCTCAAGTTCGCGAAGGCGGACCTCGGCTTCAATTTCCTCAGGTGTTTCTGGGCGCTTGCCTAGGTGATACATAGGCTGCTCGCGTGCAGCCGCGTTTTTTCGATTTTCTTCAGTCAGCTCGGCTACTTTACGCGTAAGCTCCTCGGCTTCGTTGTCCTTGCTCGACCACAACCTAGTCACTACGTTGTTGTCGCTGAGTAGGAGTCGATATTCAGTAACCCAGTCCTGGTCGGTCTCTGGCTCTCTTCCTATCTGCCAGGCGTGACGCTTTCCGTCAATCCAGAAACCGTCCGGACTGGCGCCGGACGGATCCTCTCCTGCATCGTCTTCAGGCACTCTCTCCCCCTCCTTCTGTATGCATCTCAGTTACCGTACAGGTATGGGGAGTTGGCGGTGGCAGGGACTGGACTAGCAGTCGCAGACGGGGTCTAGGCCGCGCCGTAGGCACGCCTCACCCAACTCCCGTCCCGTCTCCCGTCGGCCCACACGCATGTGGAGCGGACGTGGCACCGGGCGTCCAGGTGGAGCGCGCCACTATACGAACGACCTGGACGCCACGGTGCCATGTCTGCTTGGCTTGCCTGGGCCGACGGCGGGCGGGACGGGAGTTCCCCGCCCCCAGCCATCCGCGGGCTGGCACTCGCAAGCGGCGCCCCCGCCATTCCGGAGCCTGAGCGCTCCCGCCGGAGGCACGTCGGTGAGGGATGGAATCGACGGCCGCTCGGGGCTCGACTCAGGCCCTTTGGCCTACCCCACTCGCAGGGCGGCCGTCGGCGCAGCGGGGTGCTTGATGCAGTAGGGAGACTTCTACCGACGGACTCGAACCCGTCCAGAACCGCCTGGGGCCGCTTGGTGTATCCATAGGCTTGAAATGGTCTGGCAGTCAACTGCGTAACACTGAAGCTCAGTTCCGCCGTTGAAGTCGCTGTCCTCTCTACCTTTGAAGGGATCAGAAGCTCATGACTGTTTCACCGATCGCGTCGTCCCTCTGCACCAGGTGCGGAACGAAGTTGAGCCGAAGTAACACCGACACAGTGTGTAGTCCCTGTCGCCGGGCTGTCGGCCCTGCGGCCTCAGGTAGCTCCTCAAAAGCCGTATCGGCCGCTGCCTCGCCGCACTGGCTTGGTGGTGATACCGAGCGGAGTGCCCCTCCCGACGGGTCGAACCTGGCCGAGGTGCTCAAGGCGTATCGAGCACTCCACAAGCTCAAGCAGCAGGACCTTGCCGACCTGCTTGGCTATGACCAGTCGTACGTGTCCTTACTCGAACGCGGCAAGCGGACCATCCGGGACATGGTCGAGCTTCGTCGGCTTGCTCACGCGCTGGCGCTACCCGAAGACGAGCTTGGCCTGCTTCCGCCAGCCGAGGCCGCGGTCACAGTCGGAGCAGCCACAGGTGGCTCGGGCGAGCGGAGTCCGCTCGCTGCTGTGGACGATCAGCGGCGTTGGCGGATGACGCGCCGCGAACTCAATCGCCATCGGGCTGACCTTACACAGGCTGCTGCCCGCCTTTACCCGGACGTCTCTCGTGCAGGAAGCAGCCCGGTACTCACCCTCGAGGCGTGGATGTGGCCCGAGCCGGTCGACTTCGCGGACATCGAGCTGGCCTGGCTGACGCAGACCAGTCCGCCAGAGATCAGCGGGCGGGAGAAGGAGGCAGAGGGAGTCCGGCCGCTCGCACCGCACGGCGCCAAGTTCGATCGCTATACCCAGGCGATTCGGATGATCGACCGGCCGTCGCTGTTCGTGAACCGGCCGAGTTTCCGTCTGCTCGACGTGGGGCGAACGGAAGGCCGTCCGAAGCTGTCGTTCGGCTACACGACCTACTTCGACATGGCTGACATCTGCGAGGGCGTGGCGCACGAGCTGGCGAGCGCTTGGCTGAAGACGGGCAGCGACCCGGCGTGGATCGGTGAGCCAAGTTGGGCGGAACTCCCATTCCGATCGCTCGTCGGGGACCCGTTCGACCTGGGCCATCGGGCACTTCTGCCGTCCATCGACACCCTGACGATCCGCCTCGGGCCCGATGGCGCGTCGTTCCCGCTCCACCACCGGTCCGCGAGCAACGTTGCTCTGGCCGGGGGGACGTACCACGTCATGCCGGCCGGGGTGTTCCAGCCGTCTTCGGTCATGCCCTGGGACCAGGCGAACGACTTCAACCTCTGGCGCAACGTCCTTCGCGAGTACGCCGAGGAATTCCTCGGGGACCCGGAGGCTGACGGCAGCAGCGGGGAGCCGATCGACTACGACGGAACGGAGCCCTTCCGCACGCTCAACCAGGCTCGCCGCGACGGCAAAGTACGCCCGTACTGTTTCGGGATCGGGCTGGACCCGCTCACGCTTGCAGGCGAGATCCTGAGCGTGGTGGTCATCGAGGCAGACGTGTACGACTCGGTCTTCTCCGGCATGGTGTCCCGGAACTCCGAGGGTGCCGTTGTGGCAGGCAACGCCAGCGGGAGTGGCGCGGGAATCGAGTTCACCGAGTCCAACGTCCGGCGTCTGCTGGACAATGAACCCCTGGCGTCCGCTGCCGCCGCGTGCCTCGACCTGGCGTGGCAGCACCGCGGGCTCATCCTGGGCTGAGAGGCAGATCAGTGCGCGTACTTGTGACCGGTGCATACGGGTTCGTAGGCAATGCGGTCGTGCGGCGGCTCGCCGAGGCGGGCCACGACACCGTGGCTCTCACGCATCGGTCGGCGGACGCCTCCGTACCAGAGCTGCCAGTGTCCCGAGTGTTCCGAGGCGACATCCGTGACGGGGCCGCCCTCAGGGAGGCTCTTGAGGGTGTCCAGGGCGTGTGCCACCTGGCGGCTCTCACGCGGGTGCGGGAGTCCTTCGAACACCCGGAGGAGTACGAAGCCGTCAACGCCGGCGGCACGGTGACCTTGCTCGATGCCCTGGCCGCCGCGTCTACGGGCTCACAGGCCCCGACGGTTGTCCTCGGCTCGACTGCGGCGGTCTACGGAGCACCCGAGCAGCAGCCCATCGGCGAGGACACCGTTCCGGCTCCGAGTAACCCGTACGGCACGTCGAAGCTGGCCGCCGATAGGGCGTTGCAGGCTCGCGCGGAAACAGGCGCGATCAAGGCGGTGAGCCTTCGGTGCTTCAACATCTCGGGTGCCGTCAACGGAGTGGGCGATGCCGACGAGAGCCGGATCATCCCGAAGGCCGTGGCGGTGGCAGCTGGCCGCTACCCGCAGCTTGAAATGAACGGCGACGGTGATGCAGTCCGGGACTTCGTGCACGTTGACGACCTGGCGCGCGCGTACGTGATGGCGCTTGAGGCCAATACCTGTGCCTCCTACCGGGTCTACAACGTCGGTGCCACCCCGGCGAGCATGCGGGAGATCGTGGCCACGGTGGAACGGGTTACGGGCAGGGGCGTGCCTGTGCTGCACCGTCCCCCGCAGCCCGAGCCGCCGCGGCTAGTTGCCGACATTTCCAGGATCACCGCTGATCTTGGGTGGAAGCCGGAACGCTCCAGCCTTGAGCAGCTGGTGAGCGACGCGTGGTCCGTCGTATCTGCCGGCAGTCACTGAGACTTGGTCAAGCGGTCCTTGACGCCCGCAGGCAGGTTGGCGAACGCCGCCTGCCAGCGCTCAAGGACCGCTTTGCTGTGTGCGGTACCGGCGCCGCCCTTCCCCAGAGTCTCGCGTAGGGCTGCTTCAACCTCCATGCCTGCCTGCAGCAGTGGCAGGGCCCAATCCGCGGCACCGCGCGAGTGATCTGCGAGTCGGGGCGGGAACTGGGCAAAGACCCCTTTGCCTTGGTGGCCGACGACGTATCCCTCGGCTCGCAGGAGTGAGACGGCGTTCTTCACCACGGTGCTTGAGGCGCCGGAGCTGGTGATCAGATCCTGTGCCGACGGCAGGGGGGAGCCGTCGGTGATCTCGCCGCTGCGAATGCGTTCCCGCAGGTCATCGGCCAGCTGAAGGTATGCCGGCTGCCCTCGAAACTCTGTCACGGGGAGATTCCTCCAGTCGGGGATGTCGTACCTAGTACACCAGTCTCCCCGCATCCATTCCCGATGGGCGGGGGCGAGCTACTTGCCAACATGGTGCACTAGGTGCACCATGTTGAACCGAGGGCGGCGCGGACGTGCCGAGCCTCATATGACAAGCCGTCATTCGATTCCGGAGCTCTGCGCGGAGAGGCTTGTCAACAAGCAGGGCCGCCGGGGAAATGGCGGCTCAATCGCTGAAGAACGACTCATGAGGGGCCTTCTTTGGGCTGCTCTGAGCTGCGCAAATGCTGAACCACCAACTCAACAGCGTGATCCACCGCAGCAAGACAGCCGTGACCGCACCGGCCGAGGCGAGTGGAGACCAGCCGACCGAGAACGGGCCCGCGTCACAACCGGGCCCCACACCCCGTAGGGGGACACGCCATCGGCTCTAAAGATCCGCACGGCCAGACATTGGCTGCGACGACTTCCGGGGACTCGGACCGCCCCCGGAACAAGCGGTGCCGTGCGAAGCCCAGTCCGACCTTCACCAATGACCACGGTCCCCAACGCCCGACTCTGCACTCCGGGCGTTGGCGGCCGTGGCTGTTCGTGGAATCGAGTAGCCGCTTCAACGAAGTGCGGCCCCGGTGCTGGAACACCGGGGCCGCTGCGAGCCGTCCACCTGCTAGGGAGAACACGACTCATGAAGCACATCGTTGCACGTCAGAAGCCCGTTACCGTCCTGCCATCGGACCTGGAACCGGCGGACGCCGAGCTCGCTGCGATTGAGGCGGAGATGCCGGTCATCTCTGCCGAGGTCGAGCTGCTGGACGCGCTGATCGCGCTGCTGGACCGGCCGGCCAGTGAGTTCGACGCAGGCCGGATCCGCCGGGCCCACAACCGCGTGTGGACCGCCCGCCGGGACCTGGCCAACCGCCAGGGTCCGCTGGAGGCGGCGTGAGCACCGCCCGGCGCCTGTCCCGGCCTCAGAAGATTGTCCTCACAACCGCGTTTGTGCCGATGCTCGCCACCGGCGCCGCGGGTGGAGCGGGCGCCTTCTCAAACGTCAAGGGCGCCTATGGCTCAGGGACCGCGCTGGGCGCGGTCGCTGCCGGCGAGGGTGCCACCGCCGTCCTTGCCCTGGTCCTGCTGGGCCTGACCATGCTTGGCCAGTCCTCGCCCCGCGTCGTGCGGATTGGATTGTGGGCGCTGCCCGCGGCTGCTGCGGTCATGGCAGCGATGGCCGCGCCGGATGCGGCCCGAACGGTGATCTACGCGGTCACTCCGATGGGCATGTGCGTGTCCGCGGAGGGCATGGCGTTTCTGGCCCGCCGCATCGTGGTCCACACCGACGGCTGGGATGCCGAAGCCGAGCACCGCGCCGCCGCCGTGGTCAGGTCGTTGGCCTTCCACCGAGCCCGTGCAGCGAACCACCCCGACGCCCGCGTTCGGAAGTCTTCTGAGCGCACCTCGTGGAGGCTGGCCCGAAAGGTAGGCACGGGGGATGCCTCACTCGGCTCGCGTCTTCTGGACGTGCAGCGCGAGCGGCTCACGACCGGCGCGGATGTCGCACTGGCGGACATGTTCGCTGTGGCCGTCACACCCGAGCGTCACGCCGTCACGGCCCCCGTGACGCCCGCCCTTCCCTCGGGCCCGGAGCCGCAGACGCCGCCCGCCCCGGCCGCCGTCGAAGCTGACACCGTCACGGTGCCCCGTGACGGAGAAGGCACGCAGGTCAGCGCCCTTACGCCGGAAGCTGTGGGGAAGGGTGTCACGCCCGTAACGCTGGCCGAGGTTGCGACTGTGGCGGGCGTGCCCACGCCCCTCCCGGCTGAGGCTCTCTCGGACGCGCAGCTCGTGGTGGTGCTGCGGCATTTGCGCTACTCCGCCGACCCGCCGCTGTCCTACCGGCAGGCCGTCACGGCCTTCCGTGACGCCGGGTTCGTCGGCGGTGAGCAGCGCATCCGCACCGCCTGGGGCACGCTGATGGCGCAGGAAGAGAGCGCCCCGTGAGCTCGCTCCCCGTCTACCGGTGGCGTCTGGCCCCGGAGGGGCTGGCCACTCGCCGTCAGCTTCGCGCCTCCGGGCTTCGGCCGGGTGGTCAGGATGTGGTCGCGCTGGTGGAGCGTCCGCGGCGCCGGCGCGGCCCGCTGGTGGCCTACCTGTATCGCGTCGACATGGCCAGGCCGGTCCGGCCGATGACCCCGGCTCGCTGGGTGGCGCTGGAGCGGGCGAATGCGGCCCGCCGCCGCTGCCCGGCCTGCCGACGCGATGCCGGATACGTCATCCCGGTCTCGCTCGGCGTGTGCGTGCCCTGCCATGACCGAACTGATCAGTGCGCCGCCTGAATCTCCGCTCTGCCTTGAAGGAGTTCTGCTGTGTCTCGCCGTACTCGCTCGCAGGCCGCTCAGGCGGCTGCTCCCGCCACCGTGCATATTCCCCGGCAGCGGGGCCGGCGCCGTCAGGCGCCGCAGGTCATCGTCGTCGTCTCCGAACAGCCCACCTGGACTGCCCGCGCCACCGTCGCGACTGGCCGGTTCATGTGGCGCCACTGCCGCGCCTGGGCACCCACCGGCGTCGCCGTCGGGCTGCTCGTGGTGGCCGCGATCCTGCACCTGTTCGCCCCGTGGACGGGTCTGGTAGTTGCTGTGACCGGTCTCGCACCGCTGGGGTACCTGGCATGGATGGCCAAGACCCGCCCGGCCAGCCAGACCGTGTGGGCCTGGCGAATCTCCCTCGCCGCCCTGGCCTTGGCCGGCCTCGGCTGGCTTGCGCTGGCCCTGTGGTTCGGCCCCCTCAGCGCTGCGCTGATGGGCCTGTGGTCGTTGACCGCCCTCACCGTTCAGATCCTGTGGCTGACCGTCGGCCGCTTCGCCGCTAAGGGGTCCAACTGATGGCCAACAACTCCTGGATGCCGACCAACGGCAACGGCGCTCAGCGCCCCACCAATCCCCCGACCAGCGGGCAGCGCAGGACCACCCCGCAGGGCGGCGGACAGCAGAGCGCTGGCGCTGCCCAGGGCGGTGCCAACCGGTCGCGGACGACGAACCGGAGCAAGTCGCGGGAGTACCACTTCCACATCAACGACAACGGCGGTGGCGCCCGTGGCGGGGGCCAGCAGGGCGGCCGTGCCGGTCAGGGCCGGGGCCAGGGCGGCGGCGGACGGGTTCACAGCCCGCTCGGTGATCCGGAGTTCTTCTCCAACGTCGACATCCGCAACTACTGCGAGAGCGGCCGGGGCCTGTTCCTGCAGATGTCGTTCGAGCTCGCCAACGCCGCCGAGCTGCTGAACGCGGTACTGAAGGAGGTACCCGACCCCGAGGGCCGTGCGTTCGGTTCTCGGATGCGGGCCCGCCGGGTGTCGAAGCGGCTGCAGAAGGCCGCGGAGGACGCCCGGGACACCGCCAAGAACCTGGCCGCGACGTATGCGGCGTTCCAGCGCGAGTTCGACCCCGAGCTCGCCCCCTACCAGTCGAAGCGTCCCCGCCAGGGCGGCCGGCGCTTCGACTTCGGCTCCTAACCCACATCCCAAGACCGGTAAGGAGGTCAGGCCATGTCCAGCACGAAGACCGAGGACCAGCAGTACGACGAGAGACTGCGCGCCGCCCACGGCGACGGGGGCGGGGTGGGCGAATACCTGCTCCACCGGGCGAAGCCGCACCTTCCCCCGTGGCTGTCCGGCCTCGGCGTCGGCCTGGCCTCCCTGCCCGCCCACTACTTCTGGTCCGGTGAGGCCGGCGTCACCGCCGGCCTCACCCTCGCCTCGGTCGGCCTGACCGGGCTGACCTGGTGGGCCGGCCGCTCCACCACGCAGCAGCGGCGCCTGCACTCCGCCGTCACGGTCGCCGCTGCGTCCTCGTGGTTCACGGCGGCCGCCATCGCGGGACCGGCGGCAGGCCCGCTGGGGGAGCTGTACTTCATCGGCGCCCCCGCTCTGGCCCTGTCCTGGAACATCCGCCAGATCCTGCGCCGCAACGTGGACGGCCCTAGCGCCGGTGCGGATGGCGGGTTCCTGGAAAAGGTCGGGCTGGCCAAGACGCAGGTGGTCCGCTCCGAGGTCGGCCCGAACAAAGCCACGTTCGACCTGCAGCTCCCGCGCGGAGAGCTGACTCCCGAGGACGTCTCGAAGAACATCACCCGCATCGCGGGGGCCCTGGACGTGCCGAAGAACGCTATCCGGGTCCAAGAGAATCCGGATTCGGCATCGCGGGTCACCCTCACGGTGGTGCCGCTGGACCTGCTCAAGAACACCGTGCCCTGCCCCGGACCGTCCAGCCCGGGCGGGTCGATCGCTGACGCGGTAATCGTCGGGATCTACGAGGACGGCACCCCGGTGCCGATGTGGTTCCCCGGCGATCCGAAGGCTGCCCGGAACGCCATGATGCTCCTGCTCATGGGGATGACCGGCTCCGGAAAGTCCGAGGGTGGCCTGACTGCCCTCGCGGAGATCCTCACCCGCCGCGACGTGATCGTGTGGGCATCCGACCCGGCCAAGGCAGACCAGACCCTGGGCCCGCTCCTTCCGGCGATCGACTGGGCCGCACTCGACATGCCCTCCACCGTGGCCATGGTCGAGGCTCTCAAGGCCGTCATCCCCGCCCGGACCGCGTGGCTGGCGAAGTACGGCTACAAGCAGTGGGAACCCGCGTGTGCCGAGGTCCAGGCCGACGGGGCCCCGGGCATGCCCTACCTGGTGGCCTGGTTCGAGGAGGCCGCCAAGCTGCTCCGCGAGATCGACGAGGACGCGCTGACCGGCATCGCGCAGGAGGCCCGCTCCTCCGGGGTCTCCGTGGTGATCTCCATGCAGCGCGCCTCCGGCAACCAGGTCTCCACCGACACCCGCGCCTCCCTCGGCTCCTCCTGGTGCCACGGCGTGCGCACCGAACGGGACGCACAGTTCGCTCTGGACGGTGAGGTGCTGGACGCCGGCGCGGCGCCGCACGTCTGGAAGGACAAGAAGCCCGGCTACTCCTACCTGGTCGCCAACGGCATCCCCGAGGATGCCTGGGCCACGCCCCTGCGCGATTACCTGTGCAGCGTGGACTACCTCCGGTGGGTCGTCCTCACGTTCGCCGATGTACGGGCACAGATCGATCCGGTCACGGCCGGGGCAGCTGCTCGCGCCGTGGACCGCGCGTTCACCGCCCGCACGCGCTACCCCCTGCCCGGCACCGCCGAGTTGGAGCCCTACGTGGACGACAGCTACGACGAACACGGCTACGGCGGCGACGAGGACGACTACGACGGCCCGGAGGGCGACGTGTACGACGCTGAGGAGGAGTTCACCGACCCCGAGGCGGAGCTGCCCGAGGTCGAGAACGTCGTCGACTTTGCTCAGCCTGTCGAGGAGGCGCCGCGGGTGAAGCTCACGCTGGCCGAGGCCCGGGCCGCGATGGAGGACCTCCTCGACGAGTTCGAGGAGGAGGGCCGCGAGATGGTCCGCCCCGCGGACTTCATGGAGCACTGCGACCGCCACGGCCGTTCCCGCTCATGGGTCTCCGGACAGGTCTCCGCGTTCGTCATGGCCGGCCGTCTGGCCGAGACGAACGAGGTCGGCCGCTACCGGATCGTCCCGTACCGGATCGCGGCCTGACGTGTCAGACGCGTCTGACACCCCTGACGCCGAACAGCGCCAAAACACAGGTCATACGCGTGCGTGAGGGTGTCAGACGGGTGTCTGACGCGTCTGACACCTCTCGCTGACACCCCTGACACCCGTACCTGAGCGGGGCCCGAGCCATCCGGCACGGGCCCCGCCCTCTTTCCCAGGGAGCCCTGTCATGTCCCACGAGACTCCGCCCGTGCCCCTCCGGTACGGGGAGGCTGTCCTCTACCCGCCCGCCGTTCCCGAGCCGCGGATGCTGCCGGCCGAGATACCGCCCGGCGTCCAGTACGTCATCCTCCCCGGTGGCGCCCGCACCCTCGCTTACACCTCCACCACCCCCGCCGAGCCGGTCCCGGCCCAGCGGGTCCCGGTGTGGGCGAAGACCACTGCCTTGCTCGCCCCGACCGTCGGGGGAGGCATCGGAGCCGCATCCGTCGGCCTCGCCTACGCCGCCCCGGGGCTGATCGCCCTGACTGAAGCCCTCTGGGCCGCCGTCGCCCTCATCGCCGCCGGCGGCGCCGCCCTCCTCCTCGGCCGCACCCGCCGGGCGCCGGCCTCCACCCACATCACGCAGCACATCACCTCGACCGGTCTGTTCGGCCGGGCCCACGGCAGCATCGGCCACCGGTAGCCGGGCATGGCCGCGTACCAGTACCTGAACTGGGGCGATGCCAGCCACTACGACCGAACCCGGGACCTGCCCTGCGTGCTCTGCGGCAGGCCCACCCCGCTCCGCTCCCACGCGAGCGAGCCCGTCCACAAGGTGTGCGCCGAGGACTGGAACGCCACCAGCCCGGACCAGCCGCGCCGATACACCCTCCCCGTCAAGCGCAAGCCGCAGCATGACGTCGGCACCTGGCGCTTCCACAACGACGGCCCCAACACCCCAACCCTGCGCCCCACGACCGTCACTGAATTGCGCCCGCTCGGCCCGGACGACGGGCCCCTCGAACTCTTCGCCGCATGAACCGACGAGAGCGGCCCCGTCTCGCCAAAGCCGGACCGCTCTCGTCTTCCAGCACTCTCAAGAACTGGAGAGCACCAGCATGACCCACACCGTCCCCATCCGGCGAGACGCCGACCGCCCGGTCTTACTGGATCTGTTCTGCTGCGCCGGCGGCGCCGCCATGGGCTACCACCGTGCCGGATTCACCGTCACCGGCGTCGATATCGCCCCCCGACCGAACTACCCCTTCCCTCACCGCCAGGCGGATGCGCTCGACGTCCTCGCGGAGCTGATCGCCTCCGGGGAGATCGAGCGTTACGCGATGGTGCACGCCTCTCCGCCCTGCCAGAAGGGATGCGCCCTGACGGTCGGGACGAACACCTCCCGCGGCTGGGGCAACGAGCACGTCGACCTCGTCGCCCCCACCCGTGACCTGTTGGACGCATCCGGCCTGGCGTACGTGATCGAGCAGCCCAACGGCAGGGCCGCCATCCGCAAGGATCTCTCCCTGTGCGGGGAGATGTTCGGCCTCGGCGTGCTCCGGCACCGCAACTTCGAGTTGGGCGGCTGGAGCACCAACCGGCCGGCGCACCGAAAGCACCGGGGCCGCGTGCGCGGCTGGCGCCACGGTCGATACTTCGACGGTCCGTACGTCGCCGCATACGGATCCGGCGGCGGTAAAGCCACCGTCCCCGAGATGCAGCAGGCGATGGGCATCGACTGGACCGACGTCCGTGAGGAACTCACCGAGGCCATCCCGCCCACATTCACCGAATGGATCGGTCACGCCTTCCTCACCAGTGCCTCGGTCCGCGGGGCGGTGGCAGCGTGAGCGCCAACCTGCTCGCCGCAGCCCTCACCGCCGCCGCTCGCGGCTGGCCCGTCTTCCCCCTGCGCCCCGGACAGAAGCGGCCCGCCCTGCACGGCGAAGATCAGTGCGCTCTGACCGGTCCGTGCGCGGGCGGGCACGTGAAGTGGGAGCAGCGCGCCACCACCGACCGGGCCGCGATCGTCCGCTGCTGGACCCACAAGCCGTACAACGTCGGCATCGCGACCAGGCCGGCCGGGCTGGTCGTGGTGGACCTGGACATGCCCAAGGCGAACAGCAAGAGCGACGCGCCTGACGGCGCGGCGACCTTCAAGGCGCTCTGCGAGCGCGCCGGGCAGGCCGTCCCCACCACCTACCGGGTGCGGACCCCCAGCGGTGGAGAGCACCTGTACTTCACCGCCCCAGCCGGACTCCGGCTCGGGAACACCGCGGGCAGGCTCGGCCCGCTCATCGACACCCGCGCCCACGGCGGATACGTCGTCGCCCCCGGCAGCACCACCCCCGCCGGGATGTACGAGGTCATCGACCCGGCCCCCGTCGCGGAACTGCCCGCCTGGATTCCGAGCCTGCTCGAGCCGCCCAAGCCCGCCGTGGTCACCACGCTGCGGCTCCCGGCCGTCAGCGGCAGCCTGGCAGCGAACGCAGCCCTGGAGCGGGAGTGCGACGTGGTCCGCACCGCGCCGCCGAAGCAGGCGAACAACACCCTCAACCGATGCGCTTTCAAGGTGGGGCGGTTCGTCGCATGGGGCGACATCCCCCGGCACGAGGTCGAGGAGGCCTTCCAAGCGGCGGGGGAGGCGCGGGGACTCACCGTTGCCGAGTGCCGCGCCACCATCCGCAGTGCTCTCGACAGCTCCATCCGCCAGGCCCGGCCCCGGGAGACGGCATGAGCACCCACCCCCATCCCCGCTTGGAAGGCCCCACGAACACCCCGGACGGCATCAGCAGCGCCGGACCGGCCCCCGCCACGGACGGCAATGGCGCGCCGAGGGTCGTCGCCCGTCAGGGCGTCCGTACAGCTCTTCGCCCTGACCCGCACACGACCGTGCCCCTGCGGCACGCCCTGGATGACAGGAGGAACGCCGCATGACCGCGCAGCAGACCATCGATGGTGCCGCCCTGCTCGACGAGATCGAGGCGTTCCACCGACGGTTCAACGTCTTCCCCACCGAAGCCGCGTTCGTGGCGGTCACGCTGTGGGACGCGCACACGCACCTGCTCGACTGCTTCGACTCCACTCCCCGTCTCGCGTTCCTCTCCCCGGAACCGGCGAGCGGCAAGACCAGGGCCCTGGAGATCGTGGAGACCCTCGTGCCGCAGCCGATGGTCGCGGTCAACGCGTCCGCTTCCGCGCTGTTCCGGGCGGTGTCCGGACTGGAAGCCAGGCCCACGATCCTCTTCGACGAGATCGACACCGTGTTCGGTCCCAAGGCGGGGGAGAACGAGCAGCTCCGCGGGTTCCTGAACGCCGGGTACCGCCGGATCGGGGTCATGTACCGGTGCGTTGGTGACGGCTCCAACCAGCAGGTACAGGAGTTTCCCTCCTTCTGCGCGGTCGCGGTGGCCGGCCTCGGCTCGCTGCCGGACACGATCCTGACCCGGTCCGTCATCATCCGCATGCGCCGGCGGGCCCGGAACGAGAAGGTCGAGCCCTACCGTCAGCGCACCAACGAAGCCGAAGGTAACGCCCTGCGTAAGCGGCTGGGGGAGTGGGCTGATTCGGTCCGCGAGCGGGTCCAGGACGCGTGGCCCGAGATGCCGCCGGAGGTCACCGACCGGCCGGCGGACGTGTGGGAGCCGCTCCTCGCGGTCGCGGACGCTGCGGGCGGGCACTGGCCCGCCCGGGCCCGTGCCGCCTGTCTGGAGCTGGTGAACGCGGCCAAGGCCGACGACAAGGGCAGCATCGGTATCCGGCTGCTGACCGATCTCCGCGACCAGGTTCTGAGCGGCATCGACCGTCTGCCCACCGTGGCTGTACTGGACCGGCTCTGCTCCCTCGATGAAGCCCCCTGGGCCGACATGAGCGGCCGGCCGCTCGACTCCCGCACGCTCGCCAAGCTGCTCGGGGAGTACATGACCGGGGCCAATACCCCGATCAAGGCCCGCAACATCAAGACCGGCGGCGGGGTCCTGAAGGGGTACTACGCCGCAGATCTCCACGATGCGTGGCAGCGGTACTGCCCTCCACCCCCCGGGGAGTCCGCTACTTCCGCTACCTCCGCTACCTCGCAGGTCAACGGCACCGAAAAGGTAGCGGACGGCCTCCACGCGTCCGCTACCTGAGCGCTACCCCCGCTACCAGCCCTGTGGCACCCGCCCGGGGCCGGTAGCGGATCCATCCGCTACCGCTACCCCTATCCGCTACCTCGATCATGCCCCTGACCAGGGCGGTAGCGGAGGTAGCGGAGGTAGCGGACCTGACAGGAAGGCCAGAGCGATGCCTTGGAGGCGGCCTTGACCAACCACACCCGAAAGCGCGGGATGCTCACTGTCCCCGAGGTCTGCGACGAACTCGGCGTCTCGCGGTCGACCTTCTACGACTGGCGCCAGAAGCGGCGTGCCCCGCGCTGCATCAAGCTCCCGAACGGTGACCTCCGGGTTCGTCGGGGCGACCTGGAAGCGTGGCTCAACGACTGTGAGGACGCTGCCTGATGGACAGCACGTTCAACATCAAGCTTTGGAAGACCTCGGTCTACAAGGGCGCCCGCAAGACCACGCACACCGTCCGCTGGGAGCTGGACGGACGGGAGTGGCGGCAGCCGTTCGGAACCGCTGCTCTCGCAGAGTCCTTCCGCTCGCAGCTTGTCGTCGCCGCCCGTCGTGGTGAAGCTTTCAGTACCACGACGGGGCGGCCCCTCTCACAGCAGTCCGCCGCGAATGCCGTCGACTGGTACGGATTCGCAGTGCAGTTCGCCGATGCCCAGTGGGCGCGCACGTCGGCCAACAACCGGAAAGTCGTCGCCAAGGTGCTGATGGCATCCACCATCGCCCTGCTCCGCGCTCCGGTGCCGAGTCACATTGCCGTGGTTGATCTACGTACGGCGCTGCGCGAGTTCGCCTTCAACATGAAGCGTCGCGACCAGGCCGCGCCGGAGACGATCGCGATTCTCAGATGGGTCGAGCGCAACACGCCGTCGATGGCGGCTTGGGAAGGTCCGGCCAAGGTGGAGGCCGTATTGAGTGCCCTTTCGGCCAAGCTGGACGGGAAGCCGGTCGCACTGAGCTCTGTCAAGCGCACCACACGGGTTCTCAACGTTGCGATGGAGTATGCGGTCAAGCAGCGGATCCTTCGCGAGAACCCGCTGCCCAAGGGGAGAGGTACCTCACCAAAGACCTCCTCGGCTGTGGACAAGCGATCCCTCGTGAACCCGCAACAGGCCGCCCTCCTGTTGGACGCGATCCGCCGGCGTCCCCGCGGGGGAGAGCGACTTCACGCCCTTTTCGCCACGTTGTACTACCTGGGCCTTCGCCCTGAGGAGGCGGTGGCACTGGCCGTCTCCGATGCACGCCTGCCGGTGGAAGGGGACGTAGACCAGTGGGGCGAACTGTTGATCCATACGGCCCAGCCCGAGGTGGGTGGCAACTGGACGGATTCGGGTGAGATCCACGAAGAGCGCGGGCTCAAAGGCCGGGCCGCAGACGACATGCGGTCCGTGCCTTGCCGTCCGGCCTTGACCAGGATCCTGCGCGAGCACGTTGAGCGCGAGGGCCTCAAGCCGGGTGACCTGCTGTTCCAGGGGGAGAAGGGGGACATGCTCGCGGGCTCTGTCATCCGCCGAGCCTGGCGTACGGCTCGCGAGAAGGTTCTTACTCCGCATGAGTTCGAGTCGCCGCTCGGGAGAAGGGTGTACGACCTGCGGAACACCTGCTTGACGAACTGGCTCAACGGGGGCATCCCGCCGGCCCAAGTAGCTGACTGGGCCGGGAACAGCGTTCCAGTCCTCCTGGCGACCTACGCACGGTGCATCGACGGGCAGCTGGCCGATATGAAGCGACGGATCGAGGAGGGTGGAGATCTGCCGGATGTGGGCGCCTAGACCTGAGAGGGGCCAGAAAACTTCACCGCGTATTCTCCGCAGCCACCCGTAGAAACCCGGTGACAGCCGGACATGCCCGGACCGTCCCCAGCCCACGCCGAGGGCGGCCCGGGGGCTAGTTGGCTGATGCAGCGGACCTGAAAAGGCGGCCCTGACCTGCGCGAAAGCCCTCCCCGGGGGGAGGGCTTGGGGTGGGACGTGAAGAGTGCCCCCGGCAGGACTCGAACCTGCGGCCAAGTGCTTAGAAGGCACCTGCTCTATCCACTGAGCTACGGGGGCCGGAAGGTGGCCGTGGTGGCCTGGAGCCCCGGGGTGGGGGTGGGACTGTCGTCCGGACCGGGTCAAGGATAGGGCTCCGGCCGCCTTGTCCCGGTTGCTTCACCCGCGTGCCACGATGTGGAGGTTCGGTGAAGCGGTCCCGATAATCGCAGGCAGGTGCGATTCTCGCACCGCTTTTGCGCCGCGGCGCCCCTGGTGTTGTGCACTCGTTATGCCTGCGCCCCACTCGTCCGCTGTGTCCAAAAGGTCCCACTGGAGTCGCGGTCGGCGCGCAGAGGGCGTATAAGCTTCAAAAATGGTCCCAAATTGGGCATTCTTCGCATGTGGTGACCTTGGATGTTCGGCCTCAGCTGCTCGATGCCCTGTCCGCCCTGCGCGACCGGGTCGCGTCCGTGCGTCTGCCGCTGCCCCTGCCCGGCGCCCCGCGCGCCCGCCAGACCAGAGCCGAGCTGCTCGCGCAGCTCGACGACTACCTCGTACCCCGGCTGAAGGCGCCCGAGGCGCCGCTGCTCGCCGTCGTCGGCGGGTCCACCGGGGCCGGTAAGTCCACTCTCGTCAACTCTCTCGTGGGACGCCAGGTGAGTGAGGCCGGCGTACTGCGCCCCACCACCCGCATCCCCGTACTCGTCTGCCATCCGGATGACCATCACTGGTTTGCCGGAATGCGGGTGCTCCCCGACCTGATGCGGGTCTGGGCCCCGCCCGGCGAGGACGACCCGCTCCCCGCCCCCCACCGCGGCTCCCCCCGCGCATTCGGGAACACCGCCGCCACCCGCGAGCTGCGGATCGAGACCGTCGCCGGCCTCCCGCGCGGGCTCGCCATCCTCGACGCCCCCGACATCGACTCCCTCGTCGTCGAGAACCGGACACTCGCCGCCGAGCTCATCTGCGCCGCCGACGTCTGGGTCATGGTGACCACCGCCTCGCGGTACGCCGACGCCGTGCCCTGGCACCTGCTGCGCACCGCCAAGCAGTACAAGGCGACCCTGGGCATCGTCCTCGACCGGGTCCCGCACCAGGTGCTCGCCGAGGTCTCGCGCCAGTACGGGGCCCTGCTCACCCGGGCCGGGCTGGGCGACGTACCCCGGTTCACGGTGCCCGAGCTGCCCGAATCGGCCGGCGGGGGCGGGCTGCTGCCCGCCAGCGCCGTCGCCCCGCTCTTCGCGTGGCTCGCCCACCACGCACAGGACCCGGCCGCCCGGCAGTACGCCGTCGGGCGCACCGCGCTCGGCGCGCTGGACTCCCTCGGGCGCCGGATGCCGGAGCTGGCATCCGCCGTCGCCGCCCAGTACGCCGCCTCCGTACGGCTGACCTCGGCCGTGGAGGACGCGTACCGGAGGGAGGGCAAGCGGGTCCGCAACCGGCTCGACCAGGGCGCCGTACTGGCCGGGGACGCGCTGACCCGGTGGCGCGGCTACCCCCTCGACACCAGCGCCGACGAACTGCTCGACTCGCTCGCCGAGTCGCTCGCCGCGCTCCTCCAGTGCGCGGTGGCCGCCGCCGACGAGCGGATCGCCCAGGCCTGGCGGCGCGAGCCGGCCGCCGGGGCGGTGCAGCTGCCCGGGCCCGACCGGGACGCGGCGGAACGTATCGGCATGGCCGTACGGCGCTGGCGGCGCGTACTGGAGGAACTCGCCGAGGAGGAGGTCGCACGGCTCGACAAGCAGCCCGCACCCGACCCCGACGGGATCGCCGCCCTGCTGGTCGCGGCCCTCCTCGGCGGCAAACGGGCCCGGCCCGCCGGGGAGAAGCTCGCCGAGCGGATCGGCGTACAGGCCGCCGTACGGCTGCGCGACCGGGGCGGCGAACTGGTCGCGCATCACCTGGAGCAGGTGCTGCGGGCCGAACGGGACCGCCGCCTGGCCCCGCTGGAGGCGCTCGAGGTGACGCCGGAACCACAGGCCGAGCTGATCGCCGCGCTGTCCCTACTGCAGAAGGAGAGGTGACGCGGTGACCGCTTTGACCGACCGCACCGACGACCGCTGGGACGACGGATTCATCGCACGCTCGCGCCGCGCCGGCGGGATCGACGTCGACCTTGACCTCGACGCCGATGACGACGGGGACGAGGGCGACGACGCGCTCGTCCGTGCCGTCTCCGGCGCCGGCAGCGACGGGGGCAAGGCGCCCTCGCCGCCGCCCAGCCCCGAGGGACAGGCGCTGCGCACGCGCCTCGAGGCGCTGCGCCAGCTGGTCGGGCTCTCACGGACCCGGCTCGACGGAAAGACCCTCGCCGAGGCCGGCCGGGTGCTCGACGAGGCGGCCGCGCGGCGCGGGCTGTCGCTGCAGCACACGGTCGTCGCGATCGCCGGGGCCACCGGAAGCGGCAAGTCCACACTCTTCAATTCACTCGCCGGAGTGCAGATTTCCGAGACGGGGCTGCGCAGGCCGACGACCGCCGCGCCCATCGCGTGCAGCTGGTCGGACGGCGCGGCCGGGCTGCTCGACCGCCTCGAGATCCCGGGCAGGCTGCGGCGCCGGCCGCGCGAGACCTCGGAGACCGGGGCGCTGCGCGGGATGGTCCTCGTGGACCTGCCGGACCTGGACTCGGCGGTCGGCGCCCACCGCGACCACGTGGACCGGGTGCTCGCCCTGGTCGACGCAGTGGTGTGGGTGGTCGACCCGGAGAAGTACGCCGACGCGGTGCTGCACGAGCGGTACCTGCGGCCGCTGGCCGGGCACGCCGAGGTGACGTTCGTCGTGCTGAACCAGGTGGACCGGCTGCCCGGCGAGTCGGCGGACCTCGTACTGGACGACCTGCGGCGGCTGTTGGACGACGACGGCATCGCCCTCGGCGAGCACGACGAGCCCGGCGCCACCGTCCTCGGGCTGTCGGCGCTGACCGGCGAGGGCGTCGGGGAACTCCGCGACCTCCTCGCACAGTTCACCCAGGAGAAGGGCGCCGCGACCCGGCGGATCTCCGCCGATGTCGACCGGGCCGCCATGCGCCTGCGCCCGCTGTACGTGGCCGACGGCCATCCGGGGCCGGAGATCGGGGAGGCGGCGCGCGCCGAGTTCGAGGACCGGCTCGCGGAGGCGGTCGGGGCGTACGCGGCCGGGCTGGCCGCCGAGCGGGCCTGGCGGCGCAATGCCGGCAAGGCGTGCGGCACCCCGTGGCTGCGCCTGTGGCGGTGGTACGAGGGCCGGCGCGCCCCGCGCACGCTGGCCGGGCTGGCCGCCCTGGCGGCGATCGGCGGCCGGGGGCCCGCGACCGCGCAAACGCCGGTCGAGGAGGAGGTGACCGCGCGCCAGCGGGTGGAACAGGCCGTTCGGGCGGTCGCCGACGCGGCGGCCGACGGGCTGCCCGACGCCTGGGCGCAGGCGGTACGGGAGACCGCGGTGCGCGGCGCCGAACAGCTCCCGGAGTCGCTGGACGAAATCGCGGTGACGCTGGGGTCGGCGGTCACGGTGCCGAGCGCCCGGCCGCCGCGGCCGGCGTGGTGGCCGGCGGCGGTGCTGGCGCAGGCGGCGATGACGCTGCTGCAGATCCACGGCGGGCTGTGGCTGGTCGGGCAGATCGTCGGGGTCCTGGAGCCGCGCCTGATGCCGCCGGTGCTGCTGATGGTGGCGGGCATCGTCGGCGGGCCGCTGGTGGAGTGGACCTGCTCGATCGCGGCCCGGGGCCCGGCGCGCAGGTGCGGGCAGGACGCGGAGCGGCGGCTGCGGCAGGCGGCGGCCGGTTGCGGGCGGGCCCGGGTGCTGGAGCCGGTGGCGGCGGAGCTGCTGCGCTACCGGGAGGTGCGCGAGCAGTACGCGACGGTGGCCTCAGGGGGGACGAAGTTGTCCACAACCCGCCAGTAGTCCACAGGCCGGAGCGGGAATCGGGAGGCCGCGCCAGCATGGGTCGTACCTCGTGCGGATGGTCCGTGCGGGTCGTGCGGATGGTCTGTGCAGGTCGTGCGGATGGTCCGTGCGGGTCGCACGGATGGTCCGTGCGGGTACGGATGCGGGGAGGGCTGCCGGGATGAACGACACCACGGTGACGCTGATCGGCCATGTGGCCACGCAGATCGACTACAAGGAGACGGTGAACGGGCCGTCGGCGCGGTTCCGGTTCGCCGTGACGCCGCGGTACTTCGACCGGCGCAAGGAAACCTGGACGGACGGGACCACCAGCTTCTACACCGTGTGGGCGCGGCGCACGCTCGCGGTGAACCTCGCCGGATCCGTCGCGGTGGGCGAGCCGCTGGTGGTGCACGGGCGGCTCCGTGTACGGGAGGATCCGCCCGACGGGGAGGGCAACCGGTGGTTCTCGGCGGAGATCGACGCGACCGCCGTCGGCCACGACCTGAACCGGGGGACGGCGGCATTCCGGCGGGTCGTCAAGGCGGATCCCCCACTGATGGTCACTCAGAAGGCGGCGGTGGTCTGAGTGTTCGAGGCGGTTAGGATTCCCCGGTACTCACGGGCACCTGGGTCATTGGCCCGAAGGGGAAGACTGTGTCGATTGCCGTTCCCGCATCCTCCGCTCCTGATTCCGTTCCTCCTTCGCTGTCTGCTGCGCTCGCTTCCGCGAGACCGGCCACTGCGGTTGCGGCGGTGGCGGCTGTACGGGCTTCCGCGCGGCGGCCGTTGGCGGCTGCGCTGCTGGCCGCGGCCCTGGCCGCCGCCCCGGCCGCGCGGGCGGCCGCCGACTCCGGGACCCCTGCGCCCCGGACACCGGAGGGCGCGAGCGCCGTGCTGGACGGGCTGAAGACGTACGGCCAGGCGGTCCTGCACGCGAAGGACGGGTCGGTCCGGCAGATTCCGGCCGGGCTCTACGAGATGCGGGTCGACGGCGGCGGGATGCTCCAGACCTACGGGGTCGGCGTGGCGGGCAACGCCCAGCCGCAGGCCCGGTACACGGAGAGCGGCTGGAGCGGCACCCTGCTCGCGGGGAACGGGGAGGCGGGCCGGATCCGCTGGGTCCTCGAGCACTCCTATCCGCAGCTGAACGATCTCGCCGGACTGGCCAAGGCGGCCGGGGCCGGGGCCCTGACCGCGGAGAGCGCGGCCGCCGGGACCCAGGTCGCGATCTGGCGGCTCGCGGACGGGGCGCAGGTGGAGGCCGCCGACCCGGCGGCCGAGAAGCTGGCCGACTACCTCCAGCGGTCGGCGGGCAAGCTGCCGGAGCCGCCGGCCTCGCTGGGGCTGGACCCGGAGAACGTGTCGGGTCCCGTGGGCACCCGCCTCGGGCCGGTCACCGTGCGGACCGGGGCGCAGAGCGTGACGGTCACCCCGGACGCGGCGGCCGTGGCGATGGGGGTGCGGGTGGTGGACGCCGAAGGGCGACCGCTCACCACCGCGGCCAACGGGAGCCGGCTGTACTTCGAGGTGCCGGCGGGCACCCCGGACGGCGCGGCCTCGGTCACCGTCCAGGGCTCCACGAAGGTGCCGGTCGGGCGGGTCTTCACCAGCGGGGTGCCCGCCCAGGCGCAGATCGTGGCGGGCTCCAGCGAGTCCGCGGCGGCGGCCTCGGCGAACGCGGTCTGGCCGCAGCCCGTGGTGGCCGAGGCCGGCACCACCGGCGACGGGCCCGCCGTGACGCAGGCCTCGGCCTCGGCTGCGGCTGCGGCTGCGGTTTCGTCGGAGTCCACCCCGGACGAGGAGCGGCTTGCCACCAGCGGCAGCTCCGCCGCCACCCCGGTCATCGCCTCGCTGGCGGTGGGCCTGGTGGTACTGGGCGGCCTGGTGGTCCTCCTGCTCCGCAAGCGCCCACTGGACGAGGAGGACCAGGCGTAGGAGGGCATCCACATGCCCTGGGCACGGGTCCCAGGGGCAGCGGCGTGCTGCCGATGACGTCCGTCCTGTGTCGGGGTGCCCGAGACGAGGCCAGAGGCAGCGGCATGTCACCCATGAGGTGGCTCCGGCGCGCGGAGTGCGGGTGTTCCGGAGGGCCGGTTGGTGGAGGCGTTGGTTCCGGGGCGGACGTTTCGGGTAGGCGCAGGCAATGGCCGATCAGGAGCTGACCTGGCGGGGCGCCGCCGCGCGGTGGGACCGGATGCTGTTCGACGGGGTGGCCCGCCGGCACTGGCCCGCGGCCGACCGGGTGCTGCCGAGACTCGGGCGGGCCGCGAACCACGGGGTGCTGTGGGGCGGGGCCGCCGCGGCTATCGCAGTCCTGGGCACCGCCGGGGCCCGTAAGGCCGCGCTGTGCGGAGCCGCCTCGCTGGCACTGGCCTCGGCGACCGTCAACACCGTCGGCAAATGGTCCGTACGCCGGCCCCGGCCGCTGCTGGAGGGGGTGCCCGAGGTGCGGCGGCTGATGACGCAGCCGACGACCACCTCGTTCCCGTCCGGGCACTCGGCGTCCGCCTTCGCGTTCACCACCGGGCTCGCGCTGGAGGCGCCCGGCTGGGGCGCCGTGCTGGCCCCGGTGGCCGTGTCGGTGGCGTTCTCCCGCGTGTACACGGGGGTCCACTACCCGTCCGACGTGGTCGCGGGGGCGGCGCTGGGCGTGGCCGCCGGCCTGGTCGTACGCCGCCTCGCGCGCGGCGTCGAGGAGGCGCGGGCCGTGCCGGGCGACGAGCGGACGGCCGCGCAGGCGCCTGCGCTGCCGGACGGGGCCGGGCTCACGGTGGTGGTCAACACCGGGTCGGGCACGGCCGCCGACGAGGGGCTCGGCGTCCTGCGCGCCCGGCTGCCCAAGGCCGAGGTGGTCGAGTGCGAGGGCCCGGAGCTGGCCGCGGAACTGGCGGCGGCGGCCGCCCGGGCCACCGTGCTCGGGGTGTGCGGCGGCGACGGCACGGTCAACGCGGCCGCCACCGCCGCGCTGCGGGCCGGGGTGCCGCTCGCGGTGTTTCCCGGAGGCACGCTCAACCACTTCGCCCTCGACCTCGGCCTCGCCGGAGCCGAGGACACCTGCCGCGCCCTCGCCGCCGGACAGGCGGTCCACGCCGCGGTCGGCCGCTTCACCCCGGGCCCCGACCCCGAGGACGGCCGCTCCGGCCACTTCCTGAACACCTTCAGCATCGGCGCGTACCCGGAACTGCTGCGCCACCGCCTGTACTGGGCGCCGAGGATCGGCGGCGGGCCCGCCGCGCTCCTGGCCGCCTGGAAGGTGCTGCGTACGGAGCGCCCCGTACGGCTCAGGCTGGCCGGGCGGCCCCGGAGCGTCTGGCTGCTGTTCGCGGGCAACGGCACCTACCACGGCACCGGCCCGGCCCCGCGTCGCCGCGACAGCCTCGGCGAGGGCCTGCTCGACATCCGCCTCGTGCACGGCGGCGGCCGTCCCGGCCCGCGCCTGCTCGCCGCCGCGCTCACGGGCCCGCTGAGCCGTTCCCCCGTCCACACGGCCACCCGCCTGCGCAGCCTGCGCCTCGCGGAGATTCCCGCCGGTACCCCGCTGGCGTACGACGGGGAGTACGCGCACGCCCCCGCCGCGCTCGTTCTCGACGCCCTCCCGAACGCCCTGACGGTGTACCGCCCCCGCTGAATGGAGCCCCCCACAGTTGCGCCGCCCGACGCCCCACCGCGTCCCGGCGGACTCCCACGCGGCCGCGCCTCCGGGCCCCCGTGCCTGCGCACCCGGCGGCTCGGCGCCTCCCGGCCTCCGCACCCCTGCCTCCGCGGCTCCCCGCCCCGGCCCCCCGCCCCCACCGCCCCCACGCCCCCCCGCCTAGGCTCAGGGGCGTGACGACGATCTACGTGCTCGACGGCCGCCGGATCGGGGGGCTCGAGGAGTTCTGGGTGTTGATCGGGGAAGCCGTCAACGGGACCGGGGGGTACTTCGGGCGGAACCTCGACTCCCTCAACGACTGTCTTCGGGGCGGCTTCGGAACCCCCGACGACGGAGACTTCGCGATCGAGTGGCGCGACCACGAGGCGTCCCGGCGGGCACTCGGCCACCCCGAGACCGCGCGATACCTCGAAGGAGTGCTCACGCGCTGTCACCCGACGAACCGCGAGCGCGTCGCCGACGAGCTGGCACGGGCGCGCGCCGGCTGCGGGCCCACACTGTTCGACTTCCTGACGGAGATCTTCGAGGGGCAGGTCCCGGGCGCCCTCCGCCTCCGCTGACCTGCCCGAAGTCCCTTCGCGGGGCCGCCCCCGGCGAGGTCCGCGGGACCATACGGGTTTCCCCCGGGGGATGGACGTACGGCAAGATGGGGTGTATCTGCCCACCCATCGATCTGCCGGACGGTTTCTCTTGGCTGAGTTCATCTACACCATGCGCAAGACGCGCAAGGCGCACGGCGACAAGGTGATTCTTGATGACGTCTCCTTGAACTTCCTGCCCGGCGCGAAGATCGGTGTGGTCGGCCCGAACGGTGCCGGTAAGTCCACCGTTCTGAAGATCATGGCTGGCCTCGAGCAGCCGTCCAACGGTGACGCGTTCCTGTCGCCCGGCTTCACCGTCGGCATCCTCATGCAGGAGCCCAAGCTCGACGAGTCGAAGACCGTTCTGGAGAACGTCCAGGACGGCGCCGCCGACATCATGAAGAAGCTCAAGCGCTTCAACGAGGTCGCCGAGCTGATGGCGACCGACTACTCGGACGCGCTCCTCGACGAGATGGGCAAGCTCCAGGAGGACCTGGACCACTCCAACGCCTGGGACCTCGACGCCCAGCTGGAGCAGGCCATGGACGCCCTGGGCTGCCCGCCCGGCGACTGGGCCGTCACCACCCTCTCCGGTGGCGAGAAGCGCCGCGTGGCGCTCTGCAAGCTGCTGATCGAGGCCCCGGACCTGCTGCTCCTCGACGAGCCCACCAACCACCTTGACGCCGAGTCGGTGAACTGGCTGGAGCAGCACCTCTCGCAGTACAAGGGCGCCGTCGTGGCCGTCACCCACGACCGCTACTTCCTGAACAACGTCGCCGAGTGGATCCTCGAGCTCGACCGCGGCCGCGCGCACCCCTACGAGGGCAACTACTCCACCTACCTGGAGAAGAAGGCCACCCGCCTCAAGGTCGAGGGCCGCAAGGACGAGAAGCGGCAGAAGCGCCTCAAGGAAGAGCTGGAGTGGGTCCGCTCCAACGCCAAGGGCCGCCAGACCAAGTCCAAGGCCCGTCTCGCCCGCTACGAGGAGATGGCGGCCGAGGCGGACAAGATGCGGAAGCTGGACTTCGAGGAGATCCAGATCCCGCCGGGCCCGCGTCTGGGCTCGATCGTGGTCGAGGTCAACAACCTCTCCAAGGCGTTCGGCGACAAGGTCCTCATCGACGACCTGTCCTTCACGCTGCCGCGCAACGGCATCGTCGGCATCATCGGCCCGAACGGCGCCGGCAAGACCACGCTCTTCAAGATGATCCAGGGCCTGGAGGCGCCGGACGCCGGCTCCGTCAAGGTCGGCGAGACCGTCAAGATCAGCTACGTCGACCAGTCCCGCGCCAACATCGACCCCAAGAAGACCCTCTGGGCGGTCGTGTCGGACGAGCTGGACTACATCAACGTGGGCCAGGTCGAGATGCCGTCCCGCGCGTACGTCAGCGCCTTCGGCTTCAAGGGCCCGGACCAGCAGAAGCCGGCCGGCGTCCTGTCCGGTGGTGAGCGCAACCGCCTCAACCTGGCGCTGACGCTCAAGGAGGGCGGCAACCTGCTGCTCCTCGACGAGCCCACCAACGACCTCGACGTCGAGACCCTGTCCTCGCTCGAGAACGCGCTCCTCGAATTCCCGGGCGCGGCCGTGGTCATCTCCCACGACCGCTGGTTCCTCGACCGGGTCGCCACGCACATCCTGGCGTACGAGGGCGAGTCCAAGTGGTACTGGTTCGAGGGCAACTTCGAGTCGTACGAGAAGAACAAGATCGAGCGTCTCGGCCCGGACGCGGCCCGTCCGCACCGTGCCACCTACAAGAAGCTCACGCGAGGCTGAGGCCGAAATCATGGCCAGACACCACTACCGGTGCCCCCTGCGCTGGGCGGACATGGATGCCTTCGGGCACGTCAACAACGTCGTCTTCCTCCGCTATCTGGAGGAGGCGCGGATCGACTTCATGTTCCGCCTCGCGCCGGGGGAGGGCAGCGAGTCCTTCACGGGCGGCTCCGTCGTGGCCCGCCACGAGATCGACTACAAGCTGCCCCTCGTGCACCGTCATGAGCCGGTCCTCATCGAATCCTGGGTGACCCGGATAGGCGCCGCATCCCTGACCATCCGCTACGAGGTCAAGGACGAGGCGACCGAGGACGCACCCGAGACGGTGTACGTGCGCGCCGAGACCGTGGTCGTGCCGTACAACCTCGCCGAGGGGCGGCCCCGCCGCATCACGGCCGAGGAGAGGCAATTCCTCCAGAGGTACGTCGACGAGGCCGACGAGCCGGCCAAGCCGGCCGGCAAGGCCAAGGCCTCCGAAGGGCGCCTGGCGGCATGACCGAGCAGCTGCGCTTCGCCGACTCCGGGGAGGCGGCCGACCTCGCCGCCTTCCTGGGCCGGCTGGTGCACTACGACCGCGCCGCCGCGGTCCGCCTGCAAGCGCAGGCGGGCGGCGGCGCGCTCGCCGTCTTCGGACGGCCGGCGTCCTTCGAGGTGCTGGCCATCCGTACGGTGCGCCTCGCCGTGCCCGTCTCCGGGCCGCTGGACGTGACGGTGTCCGCCGGTGAGCTCCTGGAGTCCGTCGACGAGGCCACCGCGAGCGCCGCCGTGCCCGGGCCGGTCACCGGCCCGCCCTGGACCGGGGTGCTCCCGCCCCGCGGCGGCTGGCGGCAGCTGCCCGGGCTGCCCGGCCCCGAAGAGGTACGGGCCGCCGTGGCGGCCTCGGTCGCCGAGTTCCGGGCCCGTGACGAGGCCCTGCCCCCGCAGCACCGGACCCGGTCCGAGCGGGACCGCATCGGCCGCGAGATCTGGTCCCGGACGCTGGGCGACACCGAGCTCCCGCTGCGCGCCGTGCATGCCGCGCAGTCCCTGGGCTTCCTGCGGCCGATCCGGTCGGCCGTGCCGAGCGGTGCCCCCGCACCCGGCGCCCCCGAGCCGGTGGCCCTGCTCGCCTCGGGCGGCTGGCTCCGGCTGCGTACCCCGTACGGTTCGATCGCGATGCGCCGCCCCGGCGGCAACGGAGGCCTGGGCGCCCTCCAGGTCCGGCCGGTCTAGGCTTCCGCTCGGGGTTCCGCGTTCCGCGTTCCGCGTACGGGCGCTCGTACGGGTTCGCGTACGGACTAGCCCGCGGTGTTGATCATCGATGCGGCGGCGTACGTCAGGTACCGCCACAGCTGCGCCTCGTGCTCCGGCGCCAGGCCCAGCTCGTCCACCGCCACGCGCATGTGCCCCAGCCACGCGTCGTGCGCCGCCGCGTCCACCTGGAACGGGGCGTGCCGCATCCGCAGGCGCGGGTGGCCGCGGTTCTCGCTGTACGTGTTCGGGCCGCCCCAGTACTGCATCAGGAACAGGGCGAACCGCTCCTCGGCGGGGCCGAGGTCCTCCTCCGGGTACATCGGGCGCAGCAGCGGGTCCTCCGCGACCCCCTGGTAGAAGCGCCGCACCAGGCGGCGGAACGTCTCCTCGCCGCCCACCTGCTCGTAAAACGTCTGCTCCTGAAGCGTGCCCCGCGGAATCTCATTCACCCGACCATCGTCTCAGACGCCCGGACGGAGGACCGGGGACTTAGGACCAGCGGCTTCCACGGCCCCCGGCTCCCGCGACAGGCCCGGCTCCCACGGCCACCGCTCGCCTCCCGGGCCCGGCCGCAGGACAGTGGAGCCATGGGTGCACACGCCGCACACTCCGCACGCCCCGCACACCCCGCGCACGCCGCCCACGCCGAGACGCGGGACCTGAGGGACGCCGCCCACGCCGCGCAGGTGCGGGAGCTGACCGCTGCCGGAGTGCTGCAGGATCCCGCCTGGCGCTCCGCCTTCGCGGCGGTGCCCCGGCACGTCTTCGTCCCGTACTTCTTCACCGGCCGCGGCGCCGGCCACGAGCGGCTGTGGGGCGAGGACCCGGACCCGGCCCACCGCGCCCGCTGGCTGCGCGGGGTCTACACCGACGGCCCGCTCGCCACCCGGCTGCGCGACGGCGAACTGGTCTCCTCCAGCAGCCAGCCGTCCCTCATGGCGAAGATGCTGCAGGCGCTGGACGTCCGCGACGGGGACGACGTGCTGGAGATCGGCGCCGGCACCGGCTACAACGCCGCGCTGCTCTGCCACCGGCTCGGCGACGAACACGTCACCACGGTGGACCTGGACGAGGAGATCACCGAGTCCGCGCGGGCGCACCTGGCCCGGCTCGGCTACCGGCCGACCGTGGTCACCGGGGACGGGGCGCGCGGCTGTCCCTCCCGGGCCCCGTTCGACCGGATCCTGGTGACGTGCACGCTGCCGCTGATCCCGCACGCCTGGCTCGGCCAGTGCCGGCCCGGGGCGCGGATCCTGGCTCCGCTGTCGACCGGGCTGATCGCGCTCACGGTCCGGGACGCCGACCTCGCGGAGGGCCGCTTCCTGCACACCCCGGCGTACTTCGTCCCGCTGCGCGGGGCCAAGGCCTCGCCGACCGCGCCCGGGCTGCCGTACGGGCTCCCGTACGAGCTGGTGGAGAACGAGCGCTTCCAGTTCATGCTCGTGCTGACGGCGGACGCGCTGCACCCGCGCGAGGCCCTGGACCTGTGGCGCGGCGAGGGCAGGCCGGGCCGCGAGCGGTTCGGGGTGACGGTCAGCACGGAGGGCCAGTGGTGCTGGCTCGACGACCCCCAGGGCCCGTACGTATGGCCCCTGGGGGAGGAGAGACGGCCTAGCCCCGGCGGATCGTGATGGTGGTCCAGGCGCCCACGTGGACGCGGTCGCCGTCGGTGAGGGGGATCGGGACGTAGGGCTGGATCGGGTCCTCGCCGCCGTTGATCGTGGTGCCGTTGGTGGAGTTCTGGTCCACCACCGCCCAGCTGAGGTCGGGCTGCTGGACGAGCACCGCGTGCTGGTGGGAGACGCCCGGGTCCTCCGGGGGCACCGACAGGTCGATGTCCGGGGACTCGCCCGTCGAGGCGCGGCGGCGGCCGATGGTGATCTGGCCGCCGGAGAGCGGAAGATGCTGCTCCGGGGAGTACGCGGGCAGGTTGAGCCCGGCCGCCTCCGGGCCGCTGCGCTGCATCATCGCCATGAAGTACGAGCGGTCGGGGCCGATCGTCGCGCTCCAGGCGCCGGTGCTCTGCGGCGGGAACGGCTGCTGGGGCTGGGACTGGTGCTGCTGCTGAGCCTGGTGGGACTGCTGGTACTCGTGCTGCTGCGGGTACTCCGGCTGCCGGTACTCCTGCTGCGGCGGGGGCTGCTGCCGGTACTGCTGCTGGGCCTGGGCCTGGGCCTGGTGCTGCTCGTGCGCCGGGGGCGGCAGCAGCCAGTCGTCCTCGCGCTGCAGCGGCTCCGCCGGCCGGTTGACCCGGGACGGCCGGGAGCCCTGGTACTCGAAGTGGTCCTGGGAGAACGGCGCCGGGGCAGGAGCCGGCGGCGCGGGAGGCGGAGGCGGCGGGGTCGCCCCGGCGCCGGTCCCGCCGACGGCTCCGCCATCGGTGCCGAGCGGCGCGTACGAGGTCGCCGAACGCGTCAGGAAGTTGTACCGGCACTCCTCGCAGAACGGGGCCATGGCCTCGCGCGGGGTCCGGCACTGCGGGCAGAGCTCAGCCTGGGCGGTCGGCTCACCGGCGGTGGGAGGGTAGCCGTAGCCGTAGGAGGGCGCCGCGGGCGCACCCGTGGCGGCAGCCATGCGGTGGCCGCAGACCTCGCACCAGTCGTCGGAGGCGGACTGGTGCCCGTTCGGGCAGGTCGGCATGGCGGCTCTTCCCCCTTCAGCCTGCGTCATCGCGTCAGGTCTTCTCAGGTCTCTCAGGTCTTCTTCACTCGGACGGTCTGGATCGAACGCGTTTCGAGGGTCATCTCGTCGGCATCCGCGACCTTCGCCTTCAGCCGCACAGTACCCGCCGCGGCATCGACGACATCCACCACCTTCGCGAGCAGTTTGGCCGTGTCTGCGTTTCCGGAGGCACTGGCCAGCTGCACGGCACGGCCGAGCTTGGCCGTGGCGCCGTCGACATCGCCCAGTTTGCGCGCTTCCAGGCCCTGTTGGATAGCCTGCGCGAGCTCCGCCTGCCCCGTGTAGTGGGCGACCTGCGGGTTGATGGCGGTGGACGCGGCCAGATCGTCCGTCCACACCGCCCGGACCAGTCCCTGCGCGAGCGTGGCCGGCGGTTCGCCCGGCGCGCCGGGGAGGAGGAGCGTGGCCCGGGCGGCCAGCATCTCCTGCCCGACGGACGCGGCCGGGACCCGGACGCACACGTGGTACTCGCGGGACTCGTCGCCCCACGACCCGGTCGGGTAGTCGCCGGCGCGCGGGCCCGCCCCGGTGCGGCGGTCGCTGAGGTCCTGGACGGTGGGCGCGACCTGCTTGACGTACTGGATCTCCACGCCGACCGGGGTCCACAGGCGCAGCGCGACGTCCGCGACCTCCTTGCCCATGACGTTCTCCATCATGCGCGTGAAGTCCTCGGTGAGGTGCGCCGGATCGGCCACGATGTCGGCCGAGCCGAGCAGGGCGCTCGCGATGCCGGTGACCTCCTTGACCTCCCAGTCGGTCCCCACCCCGCGGGCGTCGCAGGTGAAGCGGCCCGCGCAGGCCTCGAGGGTGGCGCGGAGCACGGCAGGTTCCTCGTGCTCGTTGCGGCCGTCGGTGAGCAGGATGCCGTGCCGTATGGCGGCCGAGGACTGGCGCAGCAGGCCGTCGGCCAGGCGCAGCCAGGTGCCGATGGCGGTGCCGCCACCGGAACTCAGGGACCGCAAGGCCTCCTTGGCCTGGGCGCGGGTGGCCGGGTCGGCGACGGCGAGGCGGCCCTGGCCGGGGTAGACCTCCTTCGCCACGTGCGTCCCGGCGATGACGGCGAACGCGGTGCCGTCGCGCAGGGTGTCGATCGCGGCGGCGGTGGCCTCGCGGGCGCCGCGCATCTTGTCCGGCGGGTACTCCATGGACCCCGAGCAGTCCACCATGATCACGACGGCGGCCGAGCCGTGGGCGGCCGCCGCGCGGGTGGCGGCGGCGCCGCCGGTGGACGCGACCGTGACGATGGCGTGGACGTCCCGCCCGCCCTCGGGGAGGAACTCGTTCTGGTACACCTCCACGCTGAAGCGAGGGGCGCTCGGCTTGGCGAAGTTCGCCATCGGTTGGACTCCTAGGAGAGGGACGGGGGACGCGGCGGGCGGATCAGCCCTGAGGGCGTACTTCCGCTTCCGTTTCCGATTCCGCTTGCGGCTGTTCCGGCCTCGACGCGGCTGCTGCCGGCTCTGCTGCTCCCGGCCCGGTCGGCGCGGCGAACGGGACGACGGCGACCGTGACGTTGTCGTGGCCGCCCCCGTCGAGGGCGTGCCCGACCAGGACCTGCGCACTGTGCAGGGGGCGGGTGGCGGCGTCCGCGGGCAGTACCTGGGCCATGTCCTGGGCGGACTCGGCGTAGTTCCACAGGCCGTCGGTGCAGACGACCACCACGCCCGCGTGGTCCGGCTTGAACGTGGCGGTGTGCGGCTCCAGGTCGTACGCGTCGGCCCCGAGCCAGCCGGTGATGGCGTGGGCGCGGACGTCGGCGTAGGCCTCGGCCTCGCCCATCAGCCCGGCCGCGACCATCTGCGCCGCCCAGGAGTCGTCCTCGGTGAGGCGGCGCGGCAGCGCGTCGCGGTCGTCGGGGACCCAGTACGCGCGGCTGTCGCCGACCCAGCCGATGGTCAGCAGGCCGCCGCTGACGACGGCGCCGACCAGGGTGCAGGCGGGGGCGTTCTGCGCGCCGGCGACCTCCGGGGCCAGGGCGTTCACGGCGGTGGCCGCCGCCAGGATGGCGTCGTGCATGGCCTCCTGGGGGTGGGCGCCGCGCGGGAGGGCTTCGAGCAGGGCCTCGTTGGCGGCGCCGGCCGCGGCGGCCGATGCCTCGTCGGGGCGGCTGGCGGAGGAGACGCCGTCGCAGACGATGGCCACGGTGGCGGCAGAGCCGTCGGGCAGGGCGGTGGCCGCGACCGCGAACGAGTCCTCGTTGCGGTGGTGGCGCAGCCCCCGGTCGCTGACGGCGGCGACGCTGCCGAGCTCCTCCTCGAGGTGGTCCCGCTCCCGCGGCTGGGCGTGCCCGCAGTGCTCGCAGTACCCGTCGGTGTCGACCCGCCCGGCCCGGCAGGCCACGCAGGTCTTCCCGCCGTCGGCCGCCGCGGGGCTGCTGCCCTGCGCGGCGGAGGCGTACGGGTCCTCGTGCCCGGGGCCGGCGGCGCCGTACGCGGCTTCGGCCGCGCCCCAGGGGGTCCCTTCGGGAGGGGTGGGGGTGCTGCCGGGCCGGTCGTGGCGGATCTCGCCGCCGGCCGCCGGATCGGGCACGCCGCCGTACGCAGGCACGGGCGTCCCGTACGAGGACCCCTGCGGCGGTACGGGGGAGGCCTCGGCGACGGGCGCGGTGACCGGAGGGGCGACCGGCCGCGCGGCGGCAGCCGCGTCGGGAATCGGCCTCGCGGCCGGCTCCGCGCCGGGCTCGGCGGCCGGCTCCGCCGGTGCGGACCAGCCGGCGGTGTCCCCGACCAGCGTGGGCGCCGCACCGGCCGCGACACTGCCCCACCCGGGCGCGGGCTCCGCGAGGGCGTACCCGCCGGCCGGACCCGCCGGGAGCGGCGGGATCGGGAGGGTCGGGTTGTCCCGGGACACGGGAGGAGGCGCGGCGGACACGGGGGAGCCGCAGACGCCGCAGAAACGGTCACCCTCCTCGAGGGGCTCCGCGCAGCTGGGGCAGCCAGACGGCCGATGCATCGACATCACTCACACCCACGTCCGGGGACGGAAACGGTTTGCCCGCTCCACCAGTTCGATCCTGTCCTCGCCCCGCTGCGCCAGCCGCGCGAGTACGCGGTACGAGCGCTCCAGGCCGAAGCGCAGGCCCCGCTCGTCCAGTTGACTGCCGAGCAGCGAGGTCCGACCGGGGTCGGAACCCCGGCTACCCGACAGTACCCAGTCCAGGGCCGAGCCCAGAACCTCCGTCGACAGCCGCTCGTGACGCACCGCGTCCAGGCCGAACCGCTCCAGCGCCTCCACCTGCGCGGCAGCAGCCGCCAGATCCGGCAGCAGGGCCTCCTCGGGAGACCGGTCGCGCAGGCGTGCCCGTACCGCCGCCACCCGTGCGGCGGTGTAGTGGATCGACGCCTCGGGCACGGACTCCAGCGTGCGCACCGCCCCGGACCGGTCGCCCGCGGCGAGCTGGACGCGGGCCAGCCCGAAGGCCGCGCTCACGAATCCCGGGTCGGTGATCCAGACCAGCCGGTAGTACTCGGCGGCGTTGTCCAGCTGGCCCAGGATCTCCGCGCACAGGCCCAGCGCCAGCTTCGGCGCGGGCTCGCCCGGGAAGGCGTCGTAGATGGCGTCGAAGGACAGGGCCGCTATCTCGTCCTCGCCGGTGGCCAGCGAGGCGATCCCGCGGGCCCACACCACCCGCCAGTCGTCCGGATGCCGGGCTTCCAGGTCGGTCAGGGCGCCGCCGGCCGCGGCGAGTTCGCCGAGCTCCAGGCGGGCCCGCAGCTCGCGCAGCCGCAGCTCCGCCGAGTCGGCGGGCGCCGAGCGCAGGGCGCCCAGCAGGTCGCCCGGTGCGGAGGCCAGCAGTCCGGCCAGGAAGCCGGAGTTGGGGTCGCCCGCGTCCACCAGCGGCACCGGCAGGGCCAGCGCCATGTCCCGGGCGTCCAGCGCGGCCAGTTCGCCGGGGCGCAGGGCCGGTGGGGGCACCGCCACGGGTCCGGCCGCCGCCGGACCCGCCCCCGGGGCGTGCCGGCCGGCCGGCGCCGGGGCCTGGCGCGGAGCCGGGACGGTACCTGCGGGCACCGCTCCTGCCGCCGGGCCGCCGGCCCGGTGGGTCGCCGTGGTCCCGAGCGGCGCCGAGAGGGCTGCCGCCCCCGGGGCCCCCGCAGGGGCCGCGGCCACGGCAGCCGCCGGAGCGGGCGGCAGCGCCGGCGGCACCGGCCTGCGCCCGAGCCTGCGTCCCGCCGCGGGAGCCGGCAGCGTCCGCGCCCCGAGCCGGGACACCTCGGCCCCGGCCACGTCGGCGAACAGCCGGGTGTCCAGCACCCGGAGCTCCGGCCCGAAGAGCGTGGAGACCTGCGGCCGCGGGTGGCCCGTCTGCAGGGCGACGACCTCCCGCAGCACGCCCGTCAGCTGGTCCGCCATCTCCTGCGCGGACGAGAACCGCCGGCCCGGATCCGGGTCGGTCGCCCGGACCAGCAGCCGGTAGAAGGACTCGTACCGCCCGAACACCTCGATGTGCTCCGGATCCGGCAGCGAATCCACGAACACGTTGGTGTAGCCCTGGAAGTCGAAGGTCAGGACGGCCAGCGTCCGCGCCACCGTGTACAGGTCGGAGGCGACCGAGGGGCCGAGCTCGGCCACCTCCGGCGCCTGGTAGCCCACCGTGCCGTAGATGGCCGACTCCTCGTCGTCCATCCGGCGCACCGCGCCCATGTCGATCAGCTTCAGCTGGTCCTGCTGCTGGATCGCGTTGTCGACCTTGAAGTCGCAGTACAGCAGGTTCCTGCTGTGCAGGTGCCCGAGCGCCTCCAGCGCCTCGATCCCGTACGCGCAGGCCTGCTCCACCGGCAGCGGATCACGGCGGCCGTCCGGCCGCCGCCGCTCGTTCGCTATCTCCTTCAGCGACTTGCCGCCGACGTACTCCATGACGATGTACCCGTCCAGCGAACCCGTCCGCTGGTCCAGGTGCTCCACGAAGTTGTAGATCCGCACGATGTTGGAGTGCTCGATCTCCGCGAGGAAGCGCCGCTCCGAGATCGCCGCGGCCATCGCGTCCTGGTCCCCGGTGTCCAGCAGGCCCTTGAGCACCACCCACCGGTCCGACACGGCCCGGTCCACCGCCAGGTACACCCAGCCGAGGCCGCCGTGCGCCAGACAGCCCGCCACCTCGTACTGGCCGTGCACGACCTCTCCCGCGCGCAGCTTGGGCACGAAGGAGTACGGGTGGCCGCACTTGGTGCAGAAGCCCTCGGTCCGGCCCGGCCGGTCCCCGCGGGCCCGGCCCACCGGAGCCCCGCAGTCCGAGCGCGAGCAGAACCGCTTGCGCTCCGG
Organism: Streptomyces sp. NBC_00354; assembly: GCF_036106915.1. Lineage (NCBI taxonomy): Bacteria > Bacillati > Actinomycetota > Actinomycetes > Kitasatosporales > Streptomycetaceae > Streptomyces > Streptomyces sp. NBC_00354. Next base: position 5,505,141 of record NZ_CP107983.1, read on the forward strand.
CACCTCCGGGTTCTCCAGCACCGCCGCCGAAGGATCCGGACGCGGCACCTCCGGGACGTTGACCAGCCCGGCGCCCAGCCGGCTGCGCCCCGAGGGCCCGGCCGCCGAACCCGAACTGCGCACCGACACCGAGCGGGTGGACCGGGCCCCGGACAGGGAGCGCGAGAGCCGGCCCGACACCGAGCGCCGCGAGGACGACGAACGCGAGGACCGCGAGGAGCGCGCGGAGGTCGACCCCGACCGGCCCGACCGGGCCGAGCCGTGAGAGCCCTGCGAGCCCTGGGAGTCGCCGTGCCGGGCCGCGCTCGTCATCCCCGTCGGCGGTGAGACCAGCTCCTCCGCGCCCGCGGCGACGGAGCCGACCGGCGCCAGACCGCAGGTGTCGCAGTACAGCTCGCCGTCGCCCATGTCCTCGTACGACCCCGGGCAGCCGGGGCGAACGCACGGGGTTCCGACCAGGCTCATGCGTCCTCCTTCCCCGGCCACTCGGGCCGGTACTGCGGCTGCGGCGGTGCCAGTGACTCGGCCGTCGCCTGTTGGTAGCGCAGCACGGCCTGCTCGGCGGCCCGCAGATCGCAGGGCGCGCTCCACAGCATCCGCCGGGCCGTGTCGTACCGCTCGATCAGCAGCGGATCCTCCGCCATCCCGTGCCGGGCCACCTTCGCCTTGTACGCGTCCAACCGCCCGCGCAGTTCGGCCCGTACCGCCAGGGGAGCCGTCACTGCCGTCAACGATTCGCGGGCCCGGCGCAGTTCCTCCTCGGCCCGCTCCTCCAGCGATTCCAGCAGCGGCGAGAGCCGGTGCCACTGGGCCTGGCGCCGGTACTCGGCCGCGGCCGCCAGCTGCTCCTGCAGCGCCGTCGGCGGGCCGCTGACCACCGGGACCTCCGACGCCGCGATCTTCGCCAGCACCTCGCCGCGCGCGGTCCGGGCCTCCGCCAGCGTCCGGTCGGCCCGCGAGAGCACGTCCCGCAGGCTGATCAGCCGCTGCTCGGCGTCCTGCCGTACGGCCAGGACCGCCTCGATCTCCCGGCGTACGTCCTCCAGCGCGACCGCGGCCCGGTCGTAGCGGGTGGTGTCCGGACGGCCGCCGCCGGGCGCGGAGCTCCCCGCCACCGGCTGCCAGAACGCCAGCGGATTCGCGATCACCTGCGCCCGCAGCCCCGTCAGCTCGGCGGTGATGTCCTCCAGGTCGTCGCCCGAGGGGTGTTCACCCGGGCGGACCCCCACCGAGTGGGCCAGTGAACGGGTGCGGTGCAGTTCGGCCGCGAGCAGGTCGATGCGGGCGGGCAGCGCCGACCACACCGAGTCGGCGGCCACCACCACGTCCAGCGAGCTCGCGTACAGCTCGTTCATCCGGGACACCAGCTCGGCGAGCGAGAGCCGCTCCGCCAGCGCCACACCCTCCGCCGCGGCCCCGGCGATCAGCACCCCCGGCCCGCGCAGCCGCTCGGTCAGCTCGATCAGCTCCTCGCGGCCCGGCCAGCGGCGCCGCTCGCGGATCTCCCGGGCAGCGCCCAGCGCCCCGCTGTAGGCGTCGAAGTACGTCCACAGCCGGGTGATGGCGGCGTCGGCCTCCACCCACCGCTCCTTGGTGACGCCGGTCAGGCCGGCCCCTTCCAGCAGCCGGCGCCCGGCGTGGTCCTGGAGGGCGAGCAGCGAGGTCTCGACGGCCTCGTGCTCCGCGCCGAGCCGGGCCAGGGCGCGGTCGACGTCGTCCCGGTCCATCACTGCCGACTGCGCTTCCAAAGACCCCGCCTCCGCTTTCCTGACATCGGGCTCCGACTCTGCCACCTGCCTCAGCCGTCCCGGTACTTCGGCGCGGGCGGTCCGGCCACTCCGGGCAGGACGGGCTTGAGGTGCGTCACGTAGGCCTGCATCCAGGGGCTGTTGTCACCGCCGGCGCGGTAGTTCTCCAGCACCTTGTTGACCCGGCGCACCAGGTCGGAGGCGTCCTTGTTCATGGCGACCCCGTAGAACTCCTTGGTGAAGGGGGAGCCGACGAGGCGCACCGACGGGTCCTGCGCGGCCTGGCCGGCCGCGAGCGCGTTGTCCGTGATGATGCCGTCCACCTCGCCCAGCTGGAGCCGGACCAGGCAGTCGAGCTGGTTGGGCACGCTGACCGGGACCGAGCCGTACGGCTGGGCCTTGAGCGCCGCCTCGGCCGTGGAGCCGGCCGCGGTGCAGATCCGGTGGCCGTTCAGCGAGGCGTCGTACCCGGTGATCGGCGAGCCCTTGGGGGCGAGGACCTGCTGCCCGGCCTCGAAGTACGCCGTCGAGAAGGCGACGTCCTCCAGCCGCTTGCAGTTGATCGTCATGGTCCGCACGACGACGTCGACGCGGCCGTCCTGGAGGGCGGGGACGCGCTGGCTGGTGGGGATGGCCCGGTAGATGACCGCGTTCTCGTCGCCCAGGATGTCCTTCGCGATGGCCTTGACCAGGGCGATGTCGAACCCGTCGAGGCGGCCGTCGACCGGGTTGCGGTAGCCCCACTTGAAGCTGTTCTGGTCCACGCCCGCGACGAGTCTGCCCGCCTTGCGGATCCGGTCGATGGCCGGCCCGTCCACGCCGGACGGGCGCAGGCTGGCCTCCGGGTCCTGGCAGGTGTCGGTGAGGGACCAGGGTGCCGGGGCGGCCGCCATCGAGGCGGGCTCGCGGACCGGGGCAGGGTGACCGGAGTCCGGGGCGGCATGGGCCAGCGGCAGCAGGACGGCCGCGGCCGTCACCGCGCAGGCGGCGGCCATGGCGCTCACCCCGCCCCAGCCGCGCAGCCGCCCCGCGAGCCGGCGCAGGCCGGTTCCGCCGCCGTGGCCCTCGCCGTGGCCCTCGCCGTGGGACTTCACGCGTATCCGCATCGCTCTCACCTGTACTCCGAAAGCCGGCGCCCGATGCCGAGCAGCGCCGCCGCGGCGCCGACGACCGCGAGGGCCGCCGAACCCGTCACCAAACCGCCCAGCGCACCGAGCCCGCCCCGGGCCGCCCGGGTGAACTCCTTCTGCTCATGCGCCACTGCCTGCTCCAGGGACGCGTCCACCGTGTCGAACGAGGCCCCGCTGCTGTCCTTGTGGTCCTTGTCCCCGATGACCTGGGGCAAAGCGTCCTGGTAGTCGCCGCGCAAGTCGGTCTCCCGGGCCGCCGCGTGCCGCTGCTTCCACTGCTTGACACCGTCCGCGGCGCGGCCGACCGGATCCCGCCCGCTGCTGTCGTCGGCGAGCTTCAGCGCCGTCGCCAGCCCGGTGTCCAGCTCCTTCATCTCGGTCGTGAAGTCGACGTCGTACTTGTCGGACTTGTTGTCCGCGGCCAGTACGGCGCCCCGCGCGATCAGCGTCAGGTTCTCACTGGCGCGCGCCTGGAGCGAGGCGATCCGCGCGTCGTTCAGCACTTTCAGCGACTCCTGCCCGTCCGATCTGGCCTCCGCCAGCTCCGACCGGGCGACCGTGTGCCCCACGGCCAGCCACATCAGCACCACCAGCGACGCGGCCGTCGCCGCCACGAGACCGTGGTTGAAGACCCGGTTCGTCCGCCGGTAGTTGCGGCGCTGCGCCCACGCCAGCGCGGCGAGCGCGAGCAGCCCCGTACCGAGCGAGGCCAGCGGCAGCGAGCGGGCGTCGTCGTAGTCCGTGTAGAGCCGGTCCGTCTCCGCCTCGTACAGCCGCTGCGCGGCGGGCAGCAGCTGGGTGCTCATCTGCTCGTTGGCGTACCGCAGATAGGCGCCGCCCAGCGGCAGGCCCTGCTTGTTCGTGGCCCGCGCCTGCTCGATCAGGCCCGTGTAGCGGGGCAGCTGCTCGCTGAGCAGCGCGATCTGCTTGCGGGAGTCCTCGTTCGCCCCGGTGTTGGCGGCCGCGCTCACCAGCAGCTTCGAGGCGTTGGAGATGTCCTTCTCGTACCGCTGGCGGACCTCCCGCGGCTCGTCGCCGCCGGCCAGGAACCCGCTGGAGGAGGCCGTGTCGGCGTCCGCGAGCGAGCGGTAGATGCTCGCCGCGTCCGCGCTCAGCGGCTGGCTGCGGCCCACCACGTCCTCCGCCGCGCCGACCCGGCCGGAGATCTCCAGAACGGTCACCGCGCCGAACAGCAGTACCAGGGCAGCCAGGACGGCGCCGATGATGCGCAGCCGGCCGGGCTCGGTCGTCGCGGCCGCGCGCAGCCGCTCAACACCCTCGGCCCAGGCCGTACCGGGCCGGGGAGGCGCCTGCGGCGGACCCGCGGGCGGCACGGCGAGACCGCCCCCGGGCGCGGGCGCGCGTGATGTGATGGCCACCGTGACCTCCCCCTTGGTCCTCTGCTCCGCAGCAGTATGGCCGTAGTGGCGGTCAACCACAGCACCCGGTGCCGGATCCTGGCGATCCACCCCCCGTGCGCGCCGACCCCCACCCCTTCACCGTGAATACGACTCCACGGCCGCCACGGTTCCAGAACCGGGGCCTCCCGGGGCAGGTTCACCCGAAATGGGCACGGAGTTTTCCATGGGCCTCGGGCAGGGCCCCGAGCGCGTCCAGCCCCAGCAGCCCGGCGCCCAGCACCGGCGGGGCCGCGACCACCGACACCCGGGCCCGCGGGGCCCGCCGTGCCAGCCCCGCCGCGATCCGCTCGTCCAACTGCTGGTGCCCGGCCGTGAGCACCCCGCCGCCGAGCAGTACCGGAGCCTCCTCGTCCAGCAGGTCGAGCCGGGCCAGCGCCACCGATGCCAGCGCCACCACCTCGTCCGCCTGCCGCTCCACGATCGCCGAGGCCACCGCATCACCCGCCGCGGCCACCGCGAACAGCACCGGTACCAGCTCGTGGGTCCGCCGCTGCGCCAGGGTCCCCAGGTGCAGCGCCTCGATCAGCCCGGCCATCGAAGCGAGCCCGAAGTGCTGCGGCAGCGCCGCCGCCAGCTCCGTCGGCCCGCCGCGGCCGTCCTCCGCCCGCGCCGCCCACCACAGGGCCTCCGCGGCCAGGCCGCCCCCGCCGCCCCAGTCCCCGGAGATCTGCCCGAGCGCCGGGAACCGGGCCGTGCGCCCGTCGGGCAGCATCCCCACGCAGTTGATGCCGGCCCCGCAGACCACCGCCACCCCGCGCGGCGGCCCGCCCCCGGAGAGCCCGGCCCGCAGGATCGCGAAGGTGTCGTTGAACACCCGGGTCGCCGCGCCCCAGCCGCGCGCCCCGATCGCGTCCGCGAGCTGCCGCTCCTCCACCGGGAGATCGGCATTGGCCAGACAGGCCGATACCTGGTCGGCGTACGGCACACCGTGCCCCGGCAGGGGCAGCGCCGCCGCCTCGGCGGCCCCCGCGACCGCCTGGGCCAGTACGTCCACCGCCGCCTCGACACCGGTGCGCTGCGGCTGGAAGCCGCCGGAGCGCCCGGTGCCGAGGACCGTGCCGTCCGCGGCGATCAGGGCCGCGTCCGTCTTGCTGTTGCCCGCGTCGACGGCCAGGACGGCGGACCGTGCGGGACGGGCGGGAGGGGCGGGAGGGTTCACGCCCATGCCAGGTGCTCCTTGTTGTGCGCGAGGAGCCGGTCGGTCAGCCCCTCGGCGAGGTCGAACTGGCCGACCAGCGGGTGGGCCAGCAGCGCCTTGAAGACCCGTTCGCGGCCGCCTCGTACGGCTGCGTCCAGCGCCAGGTCCTCGTACGCCGTGACGTGCGCGACCAGCCCGGCGTACAGCGGGTCGAGCCGCGCCGCGGCCAGCGGCACCGGTCCGGACCGGTCCACCCGGGCCTGCACCTCGATCACCGCGTCGTCCGGGAGGAACGGCAGCGTCCCGTCGTTCCGCGTGTTGACGACCTGCAGTGCCGCCGGGCCCGGGCCGCCGTCGCCCAGCAGCGCCGCCGCCAGGTCCACGGCCGCCTCCGAGTAGAAGGCCCCGCCCCGCTTGGCCAGCAGTTCCGGCTTCTCGTCCAGCGCCGGATCGGCGTACAGGGCGAGCAGTTCCTTCTCCATCGCGGCCACCTCGGCGGCCCGCGAAGGCTTGCCGCCCAGCTCACGCACCACCGTGTCGTGCGCGTAGAAGTACCGCAGGTAGTACGACGGGACGACGCCGAGGCGGTCCAGTACCGCGCGCGGCAGGTGCAGGTCCGCGGCGACGGCCTCCCCGTGCTCGGCGAGCAGCCGCGGCAGCAGGTCCTCGCCGTCCGGGCCGCCCTTGCGTACGCCCAGCTCCCAGGTGAGGTGGTTGAGCCCCACGTGGTCGAGGTGGATGTCGGCCGGGGCCAGGTCCAGCAGCGCCGCGAACTTCCGCTGGAAGCCGATGGCGACGTTGCACAGCCCGACCGCCTTGTGCCCGGCCTGCAACAGGGCGCGGGTGACGATCCCGACCGGGTTCGTGAAGTCGATGATCCAGGCGTCCGGGTTGGCCCGCCGGACCCGCTCGGCGATGTCCAGCACCACCGGGACCGTCCGCAGCGCCTTGGCGAGCCCGCCGGCGCCCGTGGTCTCCTGCCCGACGCAGCCGCACTCCAGCGGCCAGGTCTCGTCCTGCAGCCGGGCCGCCTGCCCGCCGATGCGCAGCTGGAGCAGCACCGCGTCGGCGCCCTCGACGCCCGCGTCGAGATCGGCGGTGGTGGTGACCCGTCCCGGATGCCCCTGCTTGGCGAAGATCCGCCGGGCCAGCGCGCCGATCAGCTCCAGCCGCTCGGTGGCAGGGTCGATGAGCACCAGCTCGCCGATCGGCAGGGTGCCCTGCAGCCGCGCGAATCCGTCGATCAGCTCGGGGGTGTAGGTGGAACCGCCGCCCACCACTGCGAGTTTCATGGTCATCAGCCTTTCACTCCGGTCAGGGTGACGCCTTCGACGAACGCCTTCTGGGCGAAGAAGAAGAGGGCGATCACGGGGGCCATGACCAGCACGGTTGCGGCCATGGTCAGATTCCAGTTCGTGTGGTGAGCCCCCTTGAAGGACTCCAGTCCGTAACTGAGCGTCCAGGCGGCGGGGTTGTCCGAGGCGTAGATCTGCGGGCCGAAGTAGTCGTTCCAGGCGCAGAAGAACTGGAACAGCGCGACGGCGGCGATGCCCGGCCTGGCCATCGGCACGACGACGCGCAGCAGGGTGCGGACCTCGCCGCAGCCGTCGACCTTGGCCGCGTCCAGGTACTCGTCGGGGATGGTCAGCAGGAACTGGCGGAGCAGGAAGATGGAGAACGCGTCGCCGAACGCCATCGGGATGATCAGCGGCCACAGCGTGCCGGACAGGTCCAGCTGCTTGGCCCAGAAGAGGTACATCGGGATGACCACCACCTGCGGCGGCAGCATCATCATGGCGATCACCAGCAGCAGCGAGAGCCGCCGCCCGCGGAAGCGGAACTTGGCGAGGGCGTACGCGACGGGCACCGAGGAGACCACGGTCAGCAGCGTGCCCAGCCCCGCGTACAGCAGGGTGTTGCGCCACCAGGTCAGGAAGCCGGGGGTGTCCCAGACCTTGGCGTAGTTGCCCCATTCCCAGGTGTCGGGCACCAGGTCGCGGGTCAGCGCCTGCTGGTCGCTCATCAGGGAGGTCAGGAGGAGGAAGACGAACGGGAGGACGAAGAACAGGGCGGCCGCGACGCCGAGGGCGTGCACCCCGACCCAGTGCAGGACGGCCTTGCGGTTTCGGCGCATGCTCAGTCACCTGCTCCGATCAGCCCGCCACGGCGGCGCATCAGGAGTGCGGTGAAGGCCATGGAGAGGGCGAAGAGGACCAGCGCGACGACACATGCGGTGCCGTAGTCGAAGCGCTGGAAGCCGACGTTGTAGACGACCTGGGGGAGGGTCAGCGTGGACTTGTCGGGGTAGCCCGGCTCGAACTGCTGGCCCGAGCCGCCGATGACACCCGCGGCGACCTTCCCCGCCACCAGGGGCTGCGTGTAGGACTGCATGGCCTGGATGACCCCGGTGACCACCGCGAACAGGATGATCGGCGAGATGTTCGGCAGCGTGATGTGCCGGAACCGCTGCCAGGCGCCGGCCCCGTCCAGCTCGGCGGCCTCGTACTGCTCCTTCGGTACGTCGAGCAGCGCGGCCATGAAGATGACCATCAGGTCGCCGATCCCCCACAGGGCGAGGAGCGTCAGCGCGGGCTTGGACCAGTCGGCGTCGGTGAACCAGCCGGGGGCGGGCAGGCCGGCCCCCTCCAGCAGGGTGTTGACCGGGCCGGTGCCGGGGTTGAGCAGGAAGACGAAGGCCAGCGTCGCTGCCACCGGCGGGGCCAGGTAGGGCAGGTAGAACAGGGTCCGGAAGATCCCCGCCCCCGTCTTGATCTTCGTGATGAGCAGGCCGATGCCGAGGCCGAAGACGACCCGGCTGACGACCATCACCACGACCAGCCACAGGGTGTTGCGCATGGCCGGCCAGAACAGCGGATAGTCCGTGAAGACGTACGTCCAGTTGTCCAGGCCGTTGAAGACGGGCGGGCGGAAGCCGTCGTACTTCGTGAAGGAGAAGTACACGGTGGAGAGGAGCGGGTACGCGAAGAAGACGGCGAACCCGATCAGCCAGGGCGACATGAAGGCCGCGGTCCGCAGGGCGGACCGCCGTCGCTTCGCCCGCAGGGCGCGTGCGGTGGGGATGGTGCCTGTGCTCGGCATCGCGGCGGTCATCGGAGGCTACTTCGCCTTCGCGATGTCCGTGTCGATCTGCTGGTCGGCCTTGGCGAGGCCGGCCGGGATGTCGGCGACGTCGCCCTTCTCGACCGCGTACGCGAGGTCCTGGAAGGTCAGCTGGTAGGTGCCGCCGTCCGCCTGGGCGGGGGTGGTGTTCGACTTCGGGTGCCGGGCGATGTCGAGGAAGGTCTTGAACTCCGGTGTGACCTGGAGGTTCGGGGACTCCAGGGCGGCCAGGGTGGAGGGCACGTTGTGGATGGCGTTGGCGAATGCCACGACCGCCTCGGTGTCGGTGGTCATGTACTTCACCAGCTCCCAGGAGGCGTTCTGCTTCTTGCTGCCCGAGGCGATGCCCATGATCGTGCCGGAGAGGTAGCCCTTGCCGTAGTCGGCGACCTGGTCGTCCGGCACCGGCAGCGGCGCGGTCCCGATCTCGAACGTGACCCCGGCCTCCTTGGCCATCGCGGCCCGCCACTCGCCGTCGATCTGCATGGCGACCCGGCCCTTGTGGAAGGGGTGCTCGGCGCTCCACTCGTCGCCGAAGGTGCTGCGGAACTTCTCGAGCTTCTCGTAGCCGCCGAGCTTGGCAACCAGGTCCTTCTGCGCGCTCAGCATGCTCGCGAAGCCCGGGTCCCTGGCCAGGTTCGACTTCCCGTCGGCGCCGAAGTACTTCGGGCTCCACTGCGCGGCCAGGCGCATGGGGACGGTCTCGTAGCCGTGGTACGTCGGCATGATGCCGAGCTGGTCGTACGAGTCCCCGTCGGACTTGGTCAGCTTCTGCGCGACCTCGGTGAACTGGCTCCAGGTCCTGGGCGGTTCGGTGATGCCCGCGGCCTTGAAGGCGTCCTTGTTGTAGACGAGGCCGTACGCGTCGTTCAGTAGCGGCAGCGTGCACTGGTTGCCGTTGAACTGGGTGTACTCCAGCAGGGTCTTGGGGAAGACCTTCGCCTTGTCGACGCCCGACTTCTGCAGGAAGGGGTTCAGGTCGGCGAAGGCGCCGGAGTTGCAGAACTTGCCGACGCTGTCGGTGGTGAAGGAGGAGACCACGTCGGGGGCCTTGTCCCCGCCTGCCCGGAGCGCCTGGTTGATCTTGTCGTCGGTCATGTTGCCCGTGACCTTGACCTTGATGTTCGGGTGCGCCTTCTCGAACCGGGCGATGTTCTCCTCGATCGCCTTGGCCTCGCTCGGCGCGGACCAGCCGTGCCAGAAGTTGAGCGTGACCTCCTTGTCCGGGTCGTCGGCGGCCGCGTTGCCGCTCTGGCCCGTACACGCGGTGGCCAGGACGGATATCGCGGCGACGGCGGTGGCCACGACGGTCAGACGGCGGTTTCTGGGCATGACGGTGCTCGCTCTCTGCAGGAGGAACTTCCGGAGGTGTGCCAGGGGGTGCGACGACGGGTTCGGTGACGCGGGTGGGGCCGGCGACGCCGGGGGAGCCGGCAGGGGTGGGAGGCGCTGGTCGTACGTACGGGGGCCGGGCCGGGCCGGTCAGCGGCGCGAGGTGTCGAAGACCTCGTCGCGGGTGGCGGCGAGGGCGCTCTCCAGTGCGCCGCGCAGTACGGGCCGCTCGCGCACCGTGCCCGACACGAGGCGGGGCCGGGAGGGGGCGAGATCGGCGAGCTCGGCCTCGACGAGCTCGCGCAGCACGTCCCCGCCGGCGGCGGTCACCGCGCCGGAGAGGACCACGATCTCGGGGTCCAGTACGGCGACCAGCGCGGCGAGTCCGGTGGCCAGCGCGGTGGCGTACTGCTGCAGGAGCCGCAGGTTCGCCCCCTCGGGATGCCCGGCGGCCCGCGCCAGCAGCGAGACCGCCGCGGCGACCGGCGTCCCCGCCTCGGCCCCGGGCGGCATCCCGATGCCCAGCGCGGCCGCCATCCCGGGCACCACCTCGACGCCGGCCAGCGCCTGGTAGCCGCCGGAGTTGACCCGGGTGACCTGCCGGACCAGGGGGTGGCCCGGCACGGGCAGGAACCCGACCTCGCCCGCGCCGCCGGTCCAGCCGCGGTGCAGCCGGCCGCCGAGCACCAGGGCGGCGCCGAGGCCCTCCTCGTTCCACAGCAGGACGAAGTCCCCGTGGCCGCGGGCCGCGCCGAGGCGCTGCTCGGCGACCGCGGCGAGGTTCACGTCGTTCTCGTACCCGACCGGCATCGGCAGGGCCGCCGCCAGCTCCTCGAGGAGGGTGGGGGAGTGCCAGCCGGGCAGGTGCTCGGCGTAGCGCAGCGCCCCGGTGTGCGGATCGAAGGATCCCGGGGTGGCGATGACGACGCGGTGGACGGCGGACCGCTCGAGCCCGGCGTCCTTGACGGCCCCGCCGAGGGCCCGGGTGACCCGGTCGACGGCCCCGGCGCCCTCGGCGTACGGGAGCTCGTGGCTGCCGATCACCTCGCCGGTGAGATCGGCGACGGCCGCGACGATGCCGCTCGGGGTGACGTCCAGTCCGGCGACGTGGGCGGCGCGCGGGTTGACCCCGTACAGCTGGGCGTTGGGTCCGGGGCGGCCGCCGGCGGTGCCGGTGGCCACGACCAGCCCGGCGGCTTCGAGGCGGGCCAGCAGCTGGGAGGCGGTGGGCTTGGAGAGCCCGGTGAGCCGGCCGATCCGGGTGCGGGACAGGGGCCCGTGCTCCAGCAGCAGGTCCAGCGCTGCGCGGTCGTTCATGACGCGCAGCAGGCTGGGCGTTCCGGGGGTGGTGCCGGTCATGAGCGCTCTCTCCGTCATCGGCTCACGCCGTGGTCAGGAACTGTTAGGTAAGTTTCCTATCGGTGTTTGAGCTGTGTCAATGCCGCTGCCCCCGCAGAAATGAACCTGCGGGGGCAGCGGTGAGGGAGAAGGGGGAACGGGCTACTTGCTGATCCGGGGGCCGCCGGCGGCCGGCGCCGGGATCGGGGCGGTGGCCAGGGACTGCGGGGAAGCCGGGTTCGCGAGCGCCGACGGCGCCGCCACGGCGGCCGACGGGTCGGCCGGGGCCTCGTCCTCCTCGGCGTCGGCGGCCGGCAGACCGCCGATGATCCGGATGCCGGCCTCGTCGAAGGCCTCCTTGATCCGCCAGCGCAGCTCGCGCTCCACGGCGAACTGCTGGCCCGGCATCGTCTTCGCGGAGATCTTCACCGTCATCGACGCCAGCAGTACCTCGTCCAGGCCCAGCACCTCCACCGGGCCCCACAGGCGCTCGTCCCACGGGGACTCCTTCGCCATGCCGTCGGCGACGTGCTTGACCACCTCGCGGACGTGGGTCAGGCTCTCCGACGGCTTGACCTGGACGGCCACGCCCGCGGTCGCCCAGCCCTGGCTGAGGTTGCCGATCCGCTTGATCTCGCCGTTGCGGACGTACCAGATCTCGCCGTTGTCCCCGCGCAGCTTGGTCACGCGCAGGCCGACCTCGACGACCTCGCCGGAGGCCACCCCCGCGTCGATCTTGTCGCCGACGCCGTACTGGTCCTCGAGGATCATGAACACGCCGGACAGGAAGTCCGTCACCAGGTTCCGCGCACCGAAACCGATCGCCACACCGGCCACACCGGCACTCGCGAGCAGCGGGCCGAGGTTGATGCCCAGGGCGCCGAGCACCATCAGCCCGGCCGTGCCGAGGATCAGGAAGGAAGCGACCGAACGCAGGACCGAACCGATCGCCTCGGAGCGCTGCCGCCGGCGCTCCGCGTTGACGAGGAGCCCGCCGAGCGCCATGCCCTCAACGGCCTCGGCGCCCCGGTTCATCCGCGTTATCAGCTTGGTCAGCGACTTGCGGACCAGCGAGCGCAGGGCTGCCGCGATCACCAGGATCAGCAGGATCTTCAGGCCGAGGTACAGCCATCCGGCCCAGTTCTCCTCGATGAAACTGGCGGCGTTCGTGACGCTCTCGTGGGCTTCCTTGACCGAAGCGGCCGGGTCCGGGTTGTCGGCAGCCAGGGGCAGCAGGGCGGCAGGCCAGGGCACGACGGGAACCTCCAGGTGTAGCGGTCTGCCCGCGGATGGGGGTACCCCCGGACGGAGTCCGGGGGAGGGTGTGCGGGTGTGCGGGACAGACCAACCACACTAACGGGGCATTCGTGTGACCCCGTTGCCGTGTTCGAGGGAGAGACCAGACTCACCTGGGGATGAACCGGGTGTGGTTGAAAACACCTCGGACCCGTTACGGGCGCGTGGTGGCGCTTCGACCAGCCGTAAGGAGAGACTGGAGAGCAGATCGTCCCGGCGCGAGCCACGCGCCGCCGACGTACAAGGAGGCAGTCCGTGCCGCACGTCCTGGTCCTCAATGCGTCGTACGAGCCGCTCGGCGTCGTACCGCTCCGCCGCGCGCTCGTCCTCGTACTGGAGAACAAAGCTGTCTCCCTGGAGGAATCCGGCGCCTTTCTGCACAGCGCGACGAGAGTCGTCCCCGCGCCCAGCGTGGTCCGGCTCAAGCGCTTCGTGCGGGTCCCCTACCGGGGGCCCGTTCCACTCACCCGCCGCGCGCTGTTCGCCCGCGACGGCGGCCGCTGCATGTACTGCGGCGGGGTCGCCACGAGCGTCGACCACGTGATCCCGCGCAGCCGGGGTGGGCAGCACGCATGGGACAACGTGGTCGCCGCATGCCGGCGGTGCAACCACGTCAAGGCGGACCGGCACCTGCTGGAGCTGGGCTGGCGGCTGCGGCACCAGCCGGCTCCGCCGTCGGGGCTGGCCTGGCGGATCATCGGCACGGGCCACCGGGATCCGCGCTGGATGCCGTACCTCCAGCCGTACGGCGCGGAGGACGCCCTGGACCGCATCGGCGCGGCAGCCTCCTGACTCCTCGCCCCGTAGCCCCGGCCCCCGGCCGGGGCTACGGGGCGACCGCGTAGGCCTCCGCCGCGAAGAGGCTGCAGCCGAACCGGGTTGCGCGCTTCTCGCAGGTGACGCGGACGAAGCGGGCCGGGGCCGACGCGTCCAGACGGACCGTCTCCAGGCCGCCGCGGGATGCCGGGACCGTCGCCGCCGGGTGCCAGGTGACGCCGTCCGGGGAGGTCTCCACCCGGTACGCCGACGGGTACGCCTCCTGCCAGTGCAGGACCAGCTTGCCGATCCGGGCCGCCGCCGGGAGCTCCGCCTGCCACCATGCGCCGTCGACCGGCTTGGACGACCAGCGCGTGGTCGGGGAGCCGTCCACCGCCGCCGAGGCCGGGAACGCCGGGGTCTCGTCCCCCGACGACGAGGCCCGCGCCGAGCGGAACAGGTCCGGCCCGCCCGTACGCGGGACCGCCCGGACGGTCAGCGTCCGGGTCTGCCCCGCGAACGTGACCGGCACCGGGTAGCTGCCCGCCGGGGTGCCCGCCGGGACCGTCACCGACACCGGGACGGTGACCTGCGTACCCCGCGGAGCAGCGGCCTCCGCAGGGAGTTTCACATCGACCCCCTGCGGCGGCGCCGCCGAGAGCGGTCCCCGGACTCCGCCGGGGCTCAGCGCCGACAGCCGGCCCGGCACCACCTGCGCGGCCCCGCCGATCTCCACCTCCACGGTCTCCGGCAGCTCGAACGAGGCCGAGGGCCCGTCCGCCAGCCACGGCACCACCTGGTGCACCGCCGGAGCCGGCCCCGCCCACGACAGCCGTACCGCGTCCGCGCCCAGGCCGCCGACGTCCGCCTGCGTCCAGCCCGACGCCGAGGCCTCCGCGACCTTGCGCCAGCCCTCGCCCGGCACATGCGCCTCCACCGCCGCGCCCCGGACGCCCGGCGGCAGCGGGTCCGTCATCACGGTCACCACCGACACCGGCCGCACCGTGTCCAGCCGGACCGTGTACGAGTCCCGCTCCTGGGACACCGTGCCCGGCCGGCGGGCCGCTCCCGTCCACGCGTCCGCCTCCGCCACCGCCTGCGCGAGGAAGGGGTCCAGCACGGTCTGGTCCAGCCGGGCGGCGCCCGGCTCGGCCAGTGCCTTGCGGGCAGCCGACAGGTCCTGCGAGGCCTTCCACGCCGCCGCCCCGTCCCCGCGGGACTGGGCCCGCAGGAGATCCACCGCCAGCTCGCCCGCCGTTCCGTACGCCGACAGCCGCGCCAGCCACGGCCCCGCCTCGGCCGACAGCCCGGGCAGCCGCGCAGGCGCCTCCCGCAGGGCCGTGAAGGCCGCCCGCAGCCGGTCACCGGCCGCCGGGTCGCCCGAGCCGCGGCTGCGCCAGAACTCGTCGACCAGCGGGCGCAGGTACGCCGACTCCTGGTGGCCGAGGCCCGAGGAGGCCGTGTTCCCGGCCAGCGCGGCCAGGGACCGGCGGGCGGCCTGGTCCGGCCCGGCCAGGTCGGAGACCGCCGCCGCCCAGGACTCGCCCGGCCGGTAGCCGTTCGCGTTCCACGCGAAATCGGCGGCCGTGAACAGCGGGATCCGCGCCAGGGTGCCCTGCTGCATCGCATTGGCCAGCAGGGCCGCCGAGCCGCCCGCCACCGCCGGCTCCCGGCCGGTGTACGGGCCGAGGAAGACCCGGCCCGGGTCCCAGTCGTTGACCGGGTAGTTGTCCATGGTGACGAGCGGGTGCTGCCCGAAGGCGCTGCGCGCCCCGTCGAGTTCCTTCCCGGTGATCGAGCGCGGCACCACGCCCACGCCCGTCCAGGCGACCTCCACCCGCCCGTCGAGCCGGCTCGCCAGGGCGGTCCGGTACGCGGTCGCGCCCTTCTGGTGGTACTCCGTCGGCATCAGCGACAGCGGCGCCGCGCCCGGATGCCGCGCGGCGAGGTGCGCCGCCAGCTCGTCCGCGACCTCCGCGTGCGCCTTCGCGGCCGCCGCCGGGCCCGTCCCGTAGCGCACCCGGTCCGCCCGGCAGCCCCACTCGGTGTAGCTGACGTCCTGGAACTGCACCTGGAACGCCCGGAAGCCCAGGTCCCACATCGCGTCCAGCTTGCGCGCCAGCGCCGCCCGGTCGGCCGCCGAGGCCAGGCACATCGACTGCCCGGGGGCCACCGCCCAGGCCAGCACCACCCGGTTGGCGCGGGCCCGCTCGGCCAGGGCCCGGAACTCCGCCTGCTGCGCCGCCGGGTAGTCCTCGCGCCAGCCGGTCGTACGGTACGGGTCGTCGCCGGGCGCGAGCAGCAGCCGGTTCTGCTTGGTCCGGCCCATGAAGTCCAGCTGTGCGAGCCGCTGGTCCTGCGTCCACGGCTGCCCGTAGAACCCCTCGGTGATCCCGCGTACGGGCGCGGTCGGCCAGTCCCGCACCACGACCCCGGGCACCTTCCCGCCGCCCGCTCCGACCGGGGCCAGCAGCTGGCGCAGCGTCTGCGCCGCGTGGAACAGCCCGTCCTCACCCACGCCGGCCAGCGCGACCGTGTCCCGGCCCGCGGCCTTGCCGACGGCCAGCCGGTAGCCCCCGTTCGGCAGCTCCGCAGCCCCCGCCGCCGGGGCCGCGCCCAGCGCCCGCAGGGCCTCCTGCGCGTCGGGGCCCTGCAGCCGTACGACGGTGCCCCGTTCGGGCAGCGGCGCCCCGGGGGCCGGTTCGTGCAGGGTCCGTACGCCAGCCGCGCGCAGGGCGGTGCGGACCAGCCCGACCGCGTACGGATCGGCGTCCGGCGCCGCCACCAGCACGGCCTCGGCGCCCAGCGGGACCTCGCGCGCGGCGTCGGCGGTCATCGACTGCGGCCGCGGCCACACGGCCGGTCCCTCGGCGGCCGCTCGCGGAGCGTCGGAGCCGGGGTCGAACGCGGGCCCAGGAGCCAGTCCCGTCGCGGGGTCGGATCCCGGCGCGGCGGCGGACCTGGTCGCAGGCCCTGCAGCAGGTCCGTTCGCATGTCCGGCCGCGGTCCCGGCAGCGGGGTCCGGTCCCGGGAGGGCCGGCGCGCTCGGCACCGCGAACGCGGCGGGCGGACCGGCGAACACCCCGCCGCCCAGCAGCGTCCCGATGACCGCCACCGCCGCTGCCGTCGCCCGCTTCCTGCCCCTGAGCTGCACGGAGCCTCCCCGTCCCGAGTCGTCACCCGCCCGTACGAATGACCCCGAGCCCACCACCCGTGCGGCCGGAGTGTCAATGCGGGCGGGCGTTCTGACCTGGATACGCAGGAATTGCGGCGCTGCCCGCGGGGTATGGCTGCGATGTTCCCGGCGGTGTTCCATGACTCCTGACCCACCCTCACACCTCTTACGGATGAAGGAGCAACCGCGCGTGAACACCGCAACCGGCACCCCGCACACCCCCGCCGCCCCGCCGCACACCCCGCTGCTCGCCCACCTGCCCGCGCAGGCCGGGCCCGCCGAAGGACCCCTCACCAGCGAGCCCCCGCTCGCCGGTGCCGCCCACGCGCCGCTGACCAGCGAGCCCCCGCTCACCGACGAGGCCCCGCTGACGAGCGAGCCGACCCCACCCGCTGCGGCCGCTGCCGCAGGCGACTAGACACAGGGACACAGGTATTCACATGGACGACCTCGCCCGGCTCGCGGCCCTGCACGGCATCGCCACCACCTACCGGCCCGCCGAGGACGTCACCGTCCGGGTCCCGGAGGCCACCGTCAAGGCCCTCCTCGGGCTGCTGGGGGTCGTCGCCGACGACGCGGAGGACGTCCGGGTGTGCGCCGAGGACGCCGTACGGGAGGCGGCCGAGCGGCTGCTGCCGCGGACGGTGGTGCTCTGGCAGGGGGAGCCCGTACCGCCGGAGCCCGCCGGGCTGCCGCCGGGCACCCGGGTGCGGGTGGCCGCAGACGAGACGGGGGAGGAGCTCGCGTGGGGCCCCGGACTCCCGCTCGGCGTGCACCGGCTCGCCGCCGAGGCTCCGGACGGCCGCACCGGGGCCGCCACCCTGATCGTGGCCCCGGAGCGGGCCCCGGCCGCGCCCGAGCGGGCCCACGGGCTGCTCGTCCAGCTGTACTCCCTGCTCTCCGAGCACTCCTGGGGCATGGGTGACCTCGGCGACCTGGCCGCGCTCGCCCGCTGGGCCGGCCGTACCCACGGAGTCGGGTTCATCCAGGTCAACCCACTGCACGCGGCCGTGCCCGGAACCCCGACCGACCCCTCCCCGTACCGGCCCTCCACGCGCCGCTTCCCCGACCCGGTGCACCTGCGGATCGAGGACGTCCCCGAGTACGCCGACTGCCCCGATCCGGGCGCCCTCGCCGAACTCGCCGCCCGGGGCGGGGAGCTGCGCCGCGAGGTCCTGGAGAAGGGCGCGCTGATCGACCGCGACGCCGTCTGGGCACTCAAGCGCGCCGCCCTGGAACTGCTGTACGCCGTCCCGCGCACGCCCGAACGGGACGCCGCCTACCGGGAGTTCTGCGCCGAGCAGGGCGAGGCGCTGGACCGGCACGCCACGTGGTGCGCCGGGCACGCCGGCGACGACCCGGGAAGCGGGGCCGACTTCCACCGCTGGCTGGTCTGGCTGACGGTCACCCAGCTCGCGGCGGCCCAGAGCACCGCTCGCGAGGCCGGGATGGCGGTCGGCATCGTGCACGACCTGGCCGTCGGGGTGCACCCGAACGGCTCGGACACCTCCGGCCCGCCCCTCTACGCGAACGGCGTGTGCGTCGGCGCCCCGCCGGACGCCTTCAACGCGCGCGGCCAGGACTGGGGGCTGCCGCCGTGGCGGCCCGACCGGCTCGAGGCCACCGGGTACGCGCCGTTCCGGGCCCTGCTGCGCGGGGTGTTCCGCTACGCCGGCGCCCTGCGCATCGACCACGTCATGGGCCTGTTCCGGCTCTGGTGGATCCCGGAGGGCGCCCCGCCCGCCGACGGCGCGTACGTCTCCTACGACGGTGAGGCGATGCTCGCCGTCCTGGTGCTCGAGGCCCACCGGGCCGGGGCCCTGGTCATCGGCGAGGACCTCGGGACGGTGGAGCCGCGGGTCCGCCGGGCACTGGCCCGGCGCGGGGTGCTCGGCACCTCCGTGCTCTGGTTCGAACGGGACTGGGCGGGCGACGGGCAGCCGCTCGCCCCCGAGGCCTGGCGGGCCGACTGCCTGGCCACCGCCACCACCCACGACCTGCCGCCCACTGCCGCCAAGCTGGCCGGCGGCCATGTGGAACTGCGCGACCGGCTCGGCCTGCTGACCCAAGCGGTGGAGCAGGAGCGGGCCCAGGACGCCGCGGACACCGCCCAGTGGCTGGACGTGCTGGAGGTGCTCGGCCTGGACACCAAGGGCGAGGAGGCCGCCGTACGGGCCCTGTACGGCTTCCTGCTGCGCACCCCCGCCCGGCTGGTCGGTGTATGGCTGCCGGACGCGGTCGGGGACCGGCGGCCGCAGAACCTGCCGGGAACCTGGGACCAGTACCCCAATTGGCGGCTGCCGGTCGCCGACGCGGCGGGACGGCCGCTGACCCTGGAGGCGCTGGCCGCCTCGCCCCGGGCGAACGCCCTGCTGGGCGCGGTGCGGGAGGGGGCGCGTGCCCGTACGGCACCCCCGGGCGCGCGCGTCGTTTAGGTGTTCGCTACGTTTGCACCGTGGACAAGAAGAACGCTCTGCGCGCCGGCGCCGTCACGGCCGGATCGACGCTGATGATGCTGCTGATGACGTCTCCCGCGCTCGCGGTGACCCGCGACGACGGCGACGACCCGGGCCCGGGCCTGAGCGTCGCCCAGACCTTGGGCCTGTACGTGGCCACGCCGATCGTGCTGTTCCTGATCATCGCGGGCCTCGTCATGGTCCTCGACAAGTCGGACAAGCCGCAGACGCAGGGCTGACCCCGCGGGGGTAGTACCCGTCAGAGACTTCCGGGGCGCCGGGGGTCCGCAGATCGACGCCGTGTCGGCGTCGGTGCGGACCCCCGGCGCCCCGTTGTGCGTTCCGGACGCCGGCCGGGCGCTTTCGATGTGCGCTAGGCCGTCGGGACGCCGGACATCAGCTTGCGGAGCAGGCCGGTCAGGACGGCGACCTCCTCGTCTCCCAGCCCCGTGAGCGCGGCGCGCTGCACTTCCAGGCCGGCGGCGACGGCCTCGTCGACGAGGGCGAGCCCGCGGTCGGTGATCGTCACCTGCAGCCCCCGCCGGTCGTGCGGATCGGGCTTGCGGCAGAGCAGGCCGGCCTTCTCCAGCTTGTCCAGGCGCCCGGTCATGCCGCCCGTCGTGAGCATGAGCGTGGCCGACAGCTGGCGCGGCGAGAGCGTGTACGGGGCGCCGGAGCGGCGCAGGGTGCCGACGACGTCGAACTCGCCGCGTGAGATCCCGTAGCGGGCGTAGGCCTTCTCCATCGCATCGCCCATGGCCCGGGCGATCCGGTAGATGCGGCCGAAGACGGCCATGGGGGCGGTTTCCAGGTCGGGCCGTACTGCAGCCCACTGGTCGATGATCGCGTCGACGGCGTCCTTGCTGGCCTCGGTCATGCGCGCAGTATCCGGTCTTCCTCCGATCGTTCGCAAGAAAGTTGCTTGACGGAAAGTAGCTTAGAGCTAAGCTACTTCCCAGCAACCTACTTGGGGGAGGAGCCATGGCCATGGCCAAGGAAGCAAGGGTGGCGGGGGAGCGGTCCCTGCTCGTCGGCGTCGGTGTCAGCGCGGTCGGGATCGGCATGTACATCCCGTTCTCGCTCGTCTTCTTCCACCACGTCACCGGGCTCTCCTTCGCCCTCGTCGGTGTGGTCATGACCGCCACCGGCCTGGCCGGACTGGCGTTCATGCCGCTGGCCGGCTCGGCCGTCGACCGGTTCGGCGCCCGGCGGATCGTCCTGGTCCTCTACGCGCTGCGGGCGCTCGGCTTCGCGCTCTACCCGTTCGCCGGCTCGCTGCCCGCCTTCGCCGCCGTCGCGCTCGTCACCGCCCTGGCCGACCGGTCCTTCCCCGCCGTCCAGCAGTCCCTGATCGGGGAGGTGGCGCGCGGCGCCGCCCGGGACCGGCTCCAGGCCTCGCTGCGGGCCCTGCAGAACGCCGGGATGGGCGCCGGGGCCCTGATCGTCTCCGGGGTACTGGCGCTGTGGGGGACGCCCGCCTTCACGTACACCGCCTGGGGCAACGCGCTGGCCTTCGGGCTCGCCGGACTGCTCGTGCGCCGGGTCCGCCCGGTGCAGGGCGGGCAGGACGCCACCGCCGAACGGCCGCCCGCCGGATACCGGATGGTCCTGCGCGACCGGCCCTTCCTCGCGCTGACCGCCGCCAACTTCCTGACCGCACTGGGCTACGCGGCCCTGTCCGTGCTCTTCCCGCTCTACATCGCCACCTGGCTGCACGGGCCCGACTCCCTCACCGGAGCCGCGTTCACCGTCAACACCGCCCTGTGCGCCGGGATCGGCGTGCTCGTCGCGAGCCGGGTCCGCCGCTCGGGGGCCCGCCGCACCCGCTCGGCGGCCCTCGGCGCACTGCTCTTCGCCGCCGCCTTCGTCGGGCAGATCGTGCTCGGCACCCTGCGCCCCGGGCGGACCGCGACCCTGGTCGCCCTGCTGGCCATCGTCGTCGTCTACACGCTCGGCGAGCTCGTGCACAGCCCGTCCGGCGGGGCCCTGTCGGTCTCCGCCGCCCCGGCAGCCGTACGCGGCCGCTACCTGGCCACCTACCAGCTGTCCTACTCGCTGGCCACCGCGCTGGCCCCGTCCCTCTTCACCGCCCTGCTCGCCGTCGACGGCCGCCTGCCCTGGGCCGTCCTCGCCGCCGCCGCGGGCGGCGCCGCCCTGGCGCTGGTCCGGCTCGAGCGGCGGCTGCCGATCGAGGCCGTGTACGTGCAGCCGCCGGTCGTGGTGGCCGCCGCCGGGGCGCGGACCCCGGCCGCCGAGGCGCAGGCCCCGGCTGCCTGAGCCGCCTGCCTGAGCCGTCTGCCGGTGGTCCGGCTCCGCCCCGTCCCGAGTTCCTCACCCGCCCGCCCGAGGAGTCCCCTGTCATGAACCGTCTCGCCACCGTCGCCCTGACCGCACTCGCCCCGGTCTCCTGGGGCTCGACCTACGCCGTGACCACCGAACTGCTTCCGCCCGACCGGCCCCTGTTCACCGCGGTGATGCGGGCCCTGCCCGCCGGGCTGCTGCTCACGGCCCTGTCCCGCAGACTCCCGAGCGGGCAGTGGTGGTGGAAGTCCGCCGTCCTGGGCACGCTCAACATCGGTGCCTTCTTCCCGCTGCTGTTCCTCTCCGCGTACCGGCTGCCCGGCGGGGTGGCGGCCGTCCTCGGCTCCGCCGGCCCGCTGTTCGTCGTCGGACTCGCCGCCCTCGTCCTGGGGGAGCGGGCGCGGCTGCGGACCGTCCTCGCCGCCGTCGCGGGGGCGTTCGGCGTGAGCATGGTCGTCCTGACCGCCGAGGCCCGGCTGGACCTCGTCGGCATCGTCGCCGGTGTCGTCTCCTCCGCCTCCATGGCTGCGGGCACGGTCATGACCAAGCGCTGGGGGCGCCCGGACGGGGTCGGCCCGCTGGCCGTGGCCGGCTGGCAGCTCACCGCGGGCGGGCTGGTCATCATCCCCGTCGCGGCCCTGATCGAGGGGGCGCCGCCCGCGCTCGACGGCAACGCCCTCCTCGGCTACGGCTACATGATGCTGATCAACACCGGTATCGCGTACTGGCTCTGGTTCCGCGGCATCGGCCGGCTCACCGCCACCTCGGTCACCCTGCTCGGCCCGCTCTCCCCGCTCAGCGCGGCCGTCATCGGCTGGGCGGCCCTCGGGCAGGCGCTGTCGCCCGTGCAGCTGGTGGGCATGGGGGTCGCCTTCGGCGCCACCGTCGCGGGCCAGCTGTTCGCCGCCCCCGCCCCCGCCTCCGAAGAATCGTTCAGTTCTGCTGAACAGAATCATCGAAACATTTCGATGGACCTGACGGATGGCCCGGTGCGACGGTAGACCCGCGTCGGACGGACGGACCGTCGGACCAGCACCCGAGGGGGAGATACACCGTGGCCGTCATGGACCGGGTCCGTACCGTTGCGCAGCACAAGCCGGGCATCCAGGTGAAGAAGGGGTCCGCCGGACTCGGCGTACTCCTCGCCCTGGTCGCCACGGTCGTCTGGTCCGGCAGCTTCGTCGCCACCCGGGGGATGGCCGACGCCGTCCCGCCCGTCCAGGCCGTGTTCTGGCGCTGGATCATCGCCGCCCTCGCCGTGGCCCCCTTCGCGGCCCGGCAGGCCTGGCAGCAGCGGGAGCTGATCCGCCGGCACCTCGGCTTCATCGCCCTCGCCTCGCTGTTCGGCGTCGCCCTGTACAACACGCTCGTGCACCAGGCCGGACTGACCACCTCCGCCTCCAACATGGGCATGATCATGGCCGCCTCGCCGGTCGTCATGGCGCTGTACGCCCGCCTCGGCGGCGAACGGCTCGGCGCCCGGCGCACCGTCGGACTGCTGTTCGCCGCGTTCGGCGTGCTGCTGCTCGTCGGGGACGGCTCGCTCGGCTTCGACTTCGGGGCCGGCGACCTGTGGATGTTCGCCGCCGCCCTGTCGTTCGCCACGTACAGCGCACTGCTCAAGCGCAAGCCCGCCGAACTCGGCGGACTGGCCTTCCTGATCACCACCTTCGTGATCGGCGCGCTGATGCTGGCCCCCGCGTACGCCGTGTCCGTCACCGTCCAGGGCGGCTTCGAGGTCACCGCGGGCACCGGCGGCATGCTGCTCTACGTCGGCGTCATGTCCTCCGCGGTCGCCTTCTTCGCCTGGAACAAGGCCATCTCGCTGATCGGCGCGGCCCGGGCGGGAGTCGTCTACTACATCCAGCCGGTGTGCGTCGCCGGCCTCGGCCTCCTGCTGCTGGACGAGCGGACGGGCCCGGCGCAGCTGCTCTGCATGGCGCTGATCCTCGGCGGCGTGAGCCTGGGAGCCCGGCGGTAGGTTCGGCCCCATGACCGAGTGGGACATCAAGAAGCTGCGGATCCTGCGGACCCTGGCAGACCGGGGGACCGTGACCGCGACGGCCGAGGCGCTGCACATGACGCCCTCGGCCGTTTCGCAGCAGCTGACCAATCTCGCACGGCAGTTGGGGGTTCCGCTGCTGGAGGCGCAGGGGCGCCGGGTCCGGCTCACGGATGCCGCGCACCTCGTACTGCGCCATGCGGAGGCGGTGTTCGCGCAGCTGGAGCGGGCGGACGCCGAGCTGGCCGGGTACCTGGCCGGGGATGCGGGGGAGGTCCGGATCGGGGCGTTCTCCACCGCCGTGCCGGTGCTGGTGGTCCCGGCGGTGGCGGCGCTGCGGCGGAGCCACCCGGGGGTGGAGGTGCGGGTACGGGAGACCGAGGCGGCGGAGTCGTACGAGCTGCTGTCGGCCGGGGCGGTCGACCTGGCCCTCTCTCTGGCGGCGCACGCCCCTACCGCCCGGGACCCGCGGTTCACCCGGCTGACGCTGATGGAGGACCCGCTCGACGTCGCGCTGCCGCCGGGGCATCCGCTGGCGGCGGCGGCGGTCCTGCGGCTGGCGGACCTGTCCGGCGATCCGTGGATCTACGGGGGCAGCGGGCCGTGGCAGGAGATCGCCCGCAATGCCTGCGAGGCGGCCGGCTTCGTCCCGGAACAGGCGCACTCGGCATCCGGCTGGACCGCGATCCTGGCGATGGTGGAGGCCGGGATGGGCGTGGCGCTGGTCCCGCGCATGGTGTCGAGCCGGGCCTCGGGGGTGACGGTGCGGGTCCTGACCCATGACCGCCCGACCCGGCACGTCATCGCGGCCACGCGCCGGGGCTCGGAATCCGCGCCGGCGGTGGCCCATGCACTGGCCGCTCTCCGCGAAGCCGCGGACAGCCCTTAGCCCTTCGGGCCCCGCTGCGCGGAGCCCGGTGCCCGGCGGGCCCGGCCGAACGTGCTCGGCCGGGCCCGCCAGGGGTGGGGTCAGGCGGAGGCTGCGTCTGCTGCCTGGGCCTTCAGGGCGCGCTCCACGCCCGAGCGGGACTCCGAGACCAGGCGGCGCAGGGCCGCGTTCGGCTCCGCCGAGGCCAGCCACGCGTCCGTCGCCGCCAGGGTCTCCGGGGAGACCTGCAGGGACGGGTACAGGCCCACCGCGATCTGCTGGGCGATCTCGTGGCTGCGGTTCTCCCAGATCCCCTTGATCACCGCGAAGTACTTCTCGGTGTACGGGGCCAGCAGCTCGCGCTGGTCGGTCTGCACGAAGCCGCCGATCACGGCCTCCTGCACGGCGTTCGGCAGGTCCGCCGAGTCCACCACCGAGGCCCACGCCCCGGCCTTGGCCTCCGCCGTCGGACGCGCGGCCCGCGCGGTGGCCGCGTGGCGCTCGCCCGCCGCCGTACGGTCGCGCTCCAGCTCCGCCGCGATGGCCGGCTCGTCCAGCACACCCGTGGCGACCAGGCGCTCCAGGAACGCCCACCGCAGCTCGGTGTCGACGACCAGGCCCTCGATCTCCGCCGAACCGTCCAGCAGCGCGGACAGGTAGGTCAGCTGCCCCTCGGTGCGGGCCGTGGCCGCGAACGCGCGGGCCCACGCCAGCTGGTGGTCGCTGCCCGGCTCGGCGCCGCGCAGGTGCTCCAGCGTCGCGTCGGTCCAGGTCGCCAGGCCCTGCTCGCGCCACGCCGGGTCGGCGTACAGGTCGACGGCCAGCTTCACCTGCCGGTGCAGCGACTGGACGACGCCGATGTCCGACTCCTTGCCGATGCCCGACAGGACGAGGGCGAGGTAGTCGCGCGTGGCCAGTTCGCCGTCGCGGGTCATGTCCCACGCCGAGGCCCAGCACAGCGCCCGCGGCAGCGACTCGGTGAAGTCGCCCAGGTGCGCGGTGACGTTGGCGAGGGAGACCTCGTCCAGGCGGACCTTGGCGTACGACAGGTCGTCGTCGTTCAGCAGGACGACCGCCGGACGGGTCCGGCCGACCAGCTCCGCCACCTCCGTCAGCGCGCCGTCGATGTCCAGCTCGATCCGGTCCGTACGGACGAGCTTGCCGCCGTCCAGGTCGTACAGGCCGATCGCGATCCGGTGCGGCCGAAGGGTCGGCTCGCCCTTGGCGCCCGCGGGCAGCGCCGGGGCCTCCTGGCGGACCGCGAACGCGGTGATGTTCCCGGCCGCGTCGGTCTCGATCGCGGGGCGCAGGATGTTGATGCCGGCCGTCTCCAGCCATGCCTTCGACCAGGTGGTCAGGTCGCGGCCCGAGGTCTCCTCGAGGGCGCCCAGCAGGTCCGACAGGCGCGTGTTCCCGAACGCGTGGGCCTTGAAGTACGCCTGCACGCCCTTGAAGAAGGCCTCCGTGCCCACGTAGGCGACGAGCTGCTTGAGCACCGAGGCGCCCTTGGCGTACGTGATGCCGTCGAAGTTGACCAGGACGTCGTCCAGGTCACGGATGTCGGCCATGATCGGGTGGGTGGACGGCAGCTGGTCCTGCCGGTACGCCCAGGTCTTCATCGAGTTGGCGAAGCTCGTCCACGCATGCGGCCACTTCGTGCCCTCGGCGTACGCCTGGCAGGCGATCGAGGTGTACGTCGCGAACGACTCGTTCAGCCACAGGTCGTTCCACCACTCCATGGTGACCAGGTCGCCGAACCACATGTGCGCGAGCTCGTGGAGGATCGTCTCGGCACGGCCCTCGTACGCCGCGTCCGTCACCTTCGAGCGGAAGACGTACTGGTCGCGGATGGTGACCGCGCCCGCGTTCTCCATCGCGCCCGCGTTGAACTCGGGGACGAAGAGCTGGTCGTACTTCGCGAACGGGTAGTCGTACGCGAACTTCTCCTGGAACCAGTCGAAACCCTGACGCGTGACGGCGAAGATCGCGTCGGCGTCCAGGAACTCGGCGAGCGACGGCCGGCAGTAGATGCCGAGCGGCACCGACTGGCCGTTCGGGCCCTCGTACGAGCTGTGCACCGCGTGGTACGGGCCGACGATCAGCGCCGTGATGTACGTGGAGATGCGCGGCGTCGGCTCGAAGCGCCAGACGTTGTCCTTGACGTCCGCAGCCTCCGGCGTCGGGGAGTTCGAGATGACCGTCCAGCCCTCGGGGGCCGTCACGGTGAACCGGAACGTCGCCTTCAGGTCGGGCTGCTCGAAGCTGGCGAACACGCGCCGCGCGTCCGGCACCTCGAACTGGGTGTACAGGTAGGCCTGCTCGTCGACCGGGTCGACGAAGCGGTGCAGGCCCTCGCCCGTGTTGGTGTACGCGCAGTCCGCGACGACCTTCAGCTCGTTGGCCCCGGCCGCGAGGTGGTGCAGCGCGATGCGCGAGTCCCGGAAGACCTCGGCCACGTCCAGCGACTCGCCGTTCAGGACGACCTCGTGCACGGCCGGAGCGACCAGGTCGATGAAGGTCTCCGCGCCCGCCTCGGCGGACTGGAAGCGCACGGTGGTCACGGAGGGGTACGTGCCGCCCTCCTGCGCCCCGCTCAGGTCGAGGTCGATCTCGTACGAGTCGACGCTGAGCAGCTTCGCCCGCTGCTGAGCCTCTTCACGGGTCAGATTCGTGCCAGGCACGCGTTCATCTCCTTCGATGGTGACGTTGCCCCGCCATCCTTCCACGTGGCGCAGACCAGGTGCCCTGGAGTAATCCACGGGCGAAACGCGGCGTCCGATTTCCGCCAGCTTCGCCGGGTCCGGGCGGGCACCCTGGACGGCATGACCACGCAACCGGCGCCCCGACCGGCGCTCCACGCCGTACGCCCCCTCGCCCCCGCCGTCCTCGCCGGCCTGCGCGTCCGTGACGACGCCGGCCGGCCCTGCCTGCCCTACGAGGACCCCGAGGGCGGAGCCCCGCTGCGCTGCTGCCTGCGCCGCAGCCACCCCGGGGAGCTGATCGCCCTCGTCGCGTACGCGCCGCTGCGCCGCTGGGCCGCCGAGACCGGCGCCGACCCGGGCGCGTACGACGAGCAGGGCCCGGTGTTCATCCACGCCGCCGACTGCGGCGGCCCTGCCGGGGCCCCCGGATACCCCTTCGCCTCCCCCGGCGCACTGCGCACGGCGCGCCGCTACGACGCCGGGGGCCGGATCCTCGGCGGGCGCGCCCTGTCCCTCGGCGAGGAACCGGACGCAGTACTGGAGGAGGCGCTGGCGGAGGCCTTCGCCGACCCGGAGGTCGCCCTCGTGCACGTCCGTGCAACCGAGTTCGGCTGCTTCCTCTTCGAGGCCCGCAGGCCCTGACGGCCGGCGGGAACGCGTAAAGGGCGGCACCGACCGGTGCCGCCCTTTACGCGTGGTCGAAGGCTCAGCCGCGCAGTTCCTCGGCGACGAGCTCGGCGATCTGGACCGCGTTCAGGGCCGCGCCCTTGCGCAGGTTGTCGTTCGACAGGAACAGCGCGAGGCCGTTCTCGACCGTCTCGTCGACGCGGATGCGGCCGACGTACGAGGCGTCCTTGCCCGCCGCCTGCAGGGGGGTCGGGATCTCCGAGAGCTCGACGCCCGGGGCGTCCTTCAGCAGCTCGTACGCGCGCTCCACGCTGATCGGGTTCGCGAAGCGGGCATTGACCTGGAGGGAGTGGCCGGAGAAGACCGGCACGCGCACGCAGGTGCCGGAGACCTTGAGCTCCGGGATCTCCAGGATCTTGCGGGACTCGTTGCGGAGCTTCTGCTCCTCGTCGGTCTCGAAGGAGCCGTCGTCGACGAGGTTGCCCGCGAGCGGGACCACGTTGTAGGCGATGGGGCGCTTGTAGACGGCCGGCTCCGGGAAGTCCACGGCGCCGCCGTCGAAGGTCAGCTGGTCGGCGGCCTCGGAGACGGCGCAGGCCTGGCCCTTGAGCTCGGCCAC
The DNA here is from genome assembly GCF_036106915.1 of Streptomyces sp. NBC_00354. NCBI lineage: Bacteria > Bacillati > Actinomycetota > Actinomycetes > Kitasatosporales > Streptomycetaceae > Streptomyces > Streptomyces sp. NBC_00354. The sequence goes on from NZ_CP107983.1 coordinate 5,533,170, forward strand.
ACCGGCCAGGCCCGAGCCGGAGACGGCCTGGTAGGTGGTGGCGACCATCGCGGTCAGGCCGGCCTCGTCGTGCAGCGGGCGCAGCACCGGCATCGCGGCCATGGTGGTGCAGTTCGGGTTCGCGATGATGCCCTTGGGGCGGTTCTTGATCGCGTGCGGGTTGACCTCGGAGACGACGAGGGGCACGTCGGGGTCGCGGCGCCATGCGGAGGAGTTGTCGATCACGACCGCACCCTGGGAGGCGACCTTCTCGGCGAGGGCCTTGGACGTCGAGCCGCCCGCGGAGAAGAGGACGATGTCCAGGCCGGTGTAGTCGGCCGTGGAGGCGTCCTCGATGGTGATCTCCTTGCCCTCCCACTCGAGGGTCGAGCCCGCGGAACGGGCCGAGGCGAACAGCCGCAGCTCGTCCACCGGGAACTTGCGCTCGGCGAGGATGCCGCGCATGACTGCGCCGACCTGACCGGTGGCTCCGACGATTCCGACCCTCACGGTGACTCCTTCTGCTCCGTACGACGCGTGCGCGCGTGAAGCCATCATGCGTTCGACCCCACGAGGCTTGTCCAATCCATTGTCCGAGGAACGGACGGTTTCCTGCGGATGTGAACCTGATTACCGTCCGGTAGCCGTGGCTCGCCGGCCAGGAGAAGCCCGAAGGGGCGGTGCTCGCAAGAGCACCGCCCCTTCGGTCCGGAACCGTGGAACCGGAGGTACTACGGGGTGACCTTCTCGATCTGGACGCTGCCGGTGCCGGCGGCGGTGCCGCGGGCGTTGAGCAGCTTGACCTCGCCGAAGAACTGACGGCCCTCGGGGGCCGGAGCGGCCGCGAGGACGTTCGCCGTGACGGAGGCCGAGGCACCGTTGGCGAGGTTCACCGCGGCACCCTCGTCGACCTGGACGGAGCCCAGGGCGGACGAGAAGTACACGTCGCGGTAGTTGAACGTGGTGGACCCGGACGGAACGGCGTAGCCGTCCACCTGGATGGTGTAGGTACCGGCGGCCGGGTTGAGCAGGGTCACGGCCTCCTCGGAGTCGCCGTCGGCGGACGAGCCGACCTTCACGCCGTCCTTGAGGACGGTGAGGTCGAGGTCGGCACCGGTGTCGGAGACACCGCCGATGGCCACGTCCAGGCGGGAGACGCCCTCACCGATGGTGACGGTGCTCGTCTGGGTCTCGCCGTTCGCGATGGTCGGCTTGGCGACCTTCGCGGAGCCGAGCGGACCGCCCTGGAGCTTGCCGCCGGAGATGGCGGCGGCATCGTTCTTGATCGTCCACTGGACCGGGGCCGGGGTGCCCTGCTTCACCTCGGGCAGGACCTTGACCGCCGGGTCGAAGGCCGCACCGAGGACGCTGACGTCCAGCTTGAACGGGTTGTCGAGCAGCGGCGACGTACGGCGCGACTCGACCTCGATCTCCCAGACGCCCGGCTGCGGGTTCTCGTACGAGCGCAGGTCGGGGCGGCACTTGTTGGCCGGGTTGTCGTAGTTCGGGTAGCACATGGTGGTCGCGCTGTCCTCGACGCCCACACCGTACGGGTGGATCGAGATGAAGCGCGTCTGGCTGCCCGCCGCGAGACCGCCGAGGGCGACCTCGAGGGACTTCGCACCCTGCGGGACGGTGACGAAGTACGACTTGTGGCTGTTGCGCTGCACGGAGGAGGTGTCCGACAGCGTGAACGACGGCTTCGCCAGCGGGGTGGAGGCGACGACCGTGGTCAGGATCTGCTTGTCGATGCCCTCGGTGGTCTCGTCGTCCAGCTGCAGGATGCCGCTGTGGACGCCGGCCGTCGTGGGCTTGGCCTCGACCTTGATGGTGACCGGCTTGTTCAGCGGCAGCGTGACGTAGTCGTAGCCGCCGACGACCTTGAACGTGCCGTCGTTGTTGCGCCAGCTCAGGTTGTGCCGGGTGCCGTACTTGACGCCCGTGGTGCGGGTGACGACGACGTCGTAGACCTTCTTCTGGCCGACCTTGAGGCCGCCCTCGCGGTCGTAGAGGCCGGTGCCGAAGCCCGGGGTCTTCAGGAACTGGTCGATCGCGGTGTCGACCGGCGCCTTGACGGTGAACTCGTTCGCCTTGGCACCGCGCTGGATGGACTCCCACGCACCGTTGATGTCGATCAGACCCGCGCCCTGGGCGTGCGCCGGGACGTCGTCGATCTTCTTCGCGGTGCTGGTGAGCGCGACGCGCAGGCCCGCCGGGGTGAGCGCGATGTGCTGCTGCTTCGCGGCCGAGATCAGCAGGGCGCCGGCGCCCGCCGCCTGCGGCGAGGACATCGAGGTGCCCTGCAGCATCGAGTAACCGGCCGGCAGGTTGTAGCCGGCCTCCTTCACCGGTCCGCCGGGCAGCCAGGTCTGCGTGGTGTTGATGGCCGCGCCGGGGGCGGTGATGGTCGGCGTGAAGCCGCCGTCCTCACGCGGACCGCGCGAGGAGAACGGGAACATGTTGTACTTCTTGGTCACGCCGGAGCCGTAGTTGGCGGCCCAGGTCTCCTTGGAGACCGCGGCACCCACGGAGATGACCTTGTCCGCGAGACCGGGGTCGCCGATGGTGTTGACACCGGGGCCCTCGTTGCCCGCCGAGATGACGAGCTGGACACCGTAGGTGTCGATGAGGTTCTTGTAGAGCTCGGCGCGGGCGTTGTTGCCGTCGTTCAGCGCCGGCAGGCCGCCGATGGACATGTTGACGATGTCCACACCGCGGTTGACGACGAGGTCGATCATGCCCTCGGTCAGCGCGACGTTGGTGCAGCCGCCGGACCAGGAGCAGGCGCGCGAGGAGACGATCTTCGCGCCGGGCGCCTCGCCGTTCATCTTGCCGCCGAAGAGGCTGTTGGCGGCGGTGATGCCGGCGACGTGCGTGCCGTGCTCGGACTCGATGATGCCGATGTTGACGAAGTCGGCCTTCTTGCCGACCCAGTCCCCGCCGAGCGGGTCCATCGGGACGTCCTTGCGGATCTGGATCACGAACGGGATGCGCTCGGCGACGTCGGTCGCCGGGTTGTCCGTGCCGAAGTAGCCGATCTGGTAGCCGTCCTTGTACGGCTTCATCGGCTCGTTGTTCGTGAAGTCGCCGTCCTGGTCGGTGTCGACGCGGACGGTGCCGGCGGCGGCGTCGTAGAGCATGCCGAACCGGTCGGTGGTGTCCCCGTCCCGGTTGACGTCGCCCTTCATGTCACCGGTGGCGGTGATCGACTCGCTGAACCGGCTCCACTGGTACGAGCCCTCCGGAGCCTTCCAGCTCTGGCCGCCCGCGCTGAAGGTGCCGCCCGCGGCCGTGACCGGGGTGATCTGCGCGCGCCAGGTGGCGTCGTTGTCGGTGATCGGGTCGGTCGCGGTGACCCAGTCGACGATCTTGCGCTCGCCCGTGGTGGTCTTCTGGAGCGCCGGGTGGCCGAGGTCGACGCCCGAGTCCAGGATGCCGATGGTCACGCCGCGGCCGTCGGCCTGCGGGTTCTTGGCGACGAAGTCCACCGCACCGGTCTCGAAGGACGGGTTGTACGGGTTCTTCGCGGGGGTGTTCTTGTCCGGCCCAGGGTAGGTCTCGGAGGCGGTCTTCTTCGCCGAGCTCGATTCCTTGCCACCGTCGGGGCGCGGGTCCGACAGCTGGATCTCGTGCTTGAGGTCCATGGCGTGCACCGAGGACAGCTTGGCGGCCGCCTTCAGCGCGGCCTCGGCCTTGCCGGTGGGCAGCGTGGCCCGCACGTAGCCGAGCTTGTCGTTCGTCTGGCCGACCGAGGCGCCCTGGACCGCACCGAGCTGGTCCGCGACCTGCTTGGTCTGGCCGGGGGCGGTGGCCACCATGACGGTGACGGTCGCGTCACCCTTGGCCTTGGCGTCCTGAAGAAGCTCGGCGTCCGCCGAACCCATCTTCTGGTCGGCGGACTTGACGGCCGGGCCGGTGCCCGGGGTGCCGGCTGCGGGACCGGTGGCCGCGAACACGGGCATCGCGCCCGCGGTCGCGAGCGCGGCGACCAGACCGGCCGCGGCCGCGACGCGTGCAACGCGTCTGGCCCCGGATATGGAGCTGGGGGATTCGAGGGTCATCAGCATCCCTGGATAAGTGAAAGATACGGTCCGGATTTCGGTGCCGGATGACCGGTCAGCTTTGCGCAAGTGACAGCTCTTTGGGGAGCGTTGTCTTGACCGAGACCTGACATGGCGGACTCCCGCCAGCTCAGGGGATGTGCCATCAAGGCCGTACCGGGGCGTACTCGTACGAATCACAGGGGTTAGAGAGTTGCTTTGTCGACTTCCCGACCTCTTGGCGGAGGTGAGGCGGCGCCCGGTCTCAGACCGGGTGTGACAACTTCAGGCTTCTCAGCGCTCGCGCGTGCGCGCGTAGTGCTCGTGGAGCCGCTCGGGCGCAGAGACCAGCAGCTCCAGGTAGTCGCGGGCGGCCGTCCAGGCCGGACCCCAGGTCGGGTCGTCGAACTCGGCCCGCTCGCCCGGGCCCTCGGCGGTCAGGGTGACCCGGATCCGCCCGTGCTCCAGGACGGCGTCGATCAGGGCGCGCGCACTCGCGTCGGCCGGGTCCGCGACGGCGCGGGCCAGCGCCTCGCGGGCGGTCAGCAGGTGGACGAGGGTGGCGGCGTCGGCGCGGAAGCGGTCGGCCAGCCCGGCGCTGCGCAGCCAGATCGCGAGCCCCTCGACCCGGGTCAGCCCGAAGGCCCCGGCGAAGAGGTCGGCGGGCTCGCCGTCCTGGGTCCAGCGCGTGTTCAGCAGGTCCAGGGCGATCGGTCCGCCCGTCAGCGGGCGGGGATCCGCCGTCTCTGCCGCCATCCCACCGCTCCTCCGTGCATGCCTGCCGATCCGTGGAGCGTACGTGACCGGCCCGTGCTGGTCGCCCCTCACCGGGGGAGTACGACCAGGTAGGCGGCGGGCTCGCGGTCGGCGGACGCCGTCAGGGCGGTCCGGACGACCGCGGCCTGCTGCTCGGGCCAGTCGCGGAGCTTGCGCGGGGTGATGTGCAGGACGGTCACCCCGAGCCGCTCCAGGGTCTCCCGCTTGCGGACGGCCTCCGAGAACTGCTCGTCCTCGCCCTGCCGGGGCGCGCGGGTGTCGATCTCCACGGCGACTGCCTGCTCGGGCCAGAACGCGTCGACCCCGCCCAGGTGCGGGCCGCCGGGCAGGCGCAGGTCCACGTTCCAGGCCGGCTCGGGCAGCTCGTAGCCCCGTACGAGCTGGTACAGCCGGTCCTCGGCGAGGGCCCGGCCCTCGGCGAGCAGGGACTCGACGGCGTCCACCACGTGGGGGCGGTTCAGCAGCCGGGCCACCGTCAGCTCCCGTACGACGGCGCCGGGTTCGCAGTGCCCGCCGCGGACGGCCTCGCTCAGCAGGCGGCGTACGGTGCCCGCGTCGGAGAGGTGGGCGACGGCGTCGGCCACGGCCCTGGCCGCGGGCGCGACGGGCAGCCCGGTCACCTGCTGCGCGCGGGGCGGGGTGTGTGACCGCACGATCCGTACGGAGCCGACGGAGCGGAGCCGGCGGGTGTGGGGCACCAGCACGTCGATCTGCGCGAGGGCCGTCAGCGCGGGGGCGGAGCCGAACCGGTACAGCGCGAGGGCCGCCAGCCCGGTGATCATGGCCTCGCCGCCGCGGCGGCCCGCGTACAGCAGGGCGGCGTGCAGGCGCTCCTCGCTGGTCGCGGCGCCCGGGTGGAGCAGGAACACCCCCGGCAGGATCTCCTGCCAGGGCCGCGCGGCGGCGTCGGAGGCGCTCACGCCGTGCTCGCGGAGCTGGGCGAGGCTCAGCACGCGGGGGCGGCTGCCGGTGAGGTGGGCGAGGGGGAGGGGTGCGTTGTGGTTCATGCGGCGGAGATTCCCGCTCGCACCCGCCCTGCTAACCCCTGTTACGTTCCCGTCGACAAATCCGGACAACCCCGCACTAAAGTACGGCCGTTCGAAAGCCGATACCGTCGTTCGCTTCCGTCGGCGGGGCCGGCGACCAGCCCCGCCGACGGTGCGCTACACCGCGCCGGCCGCCGCGTCGCAGGCCTGCGCGCGCAGGGCGCGGGCCAGGTCGTCACGGGCCTCCAGCACCAGGCGGCGAAGCGCCGGCGGAGCCGACTCGTGGGCCGACAGCCAGGCGTCCGTCGCGGCCAGCGTGGCCGGCGAGTCCTCCAGCGACGGGTACAGCCCCTTCACCACGTGCATGCCGATCTGGATCGAGCGCTCCGCCCAGATCCGCTCGATCACCTCGAAGTAGCGCTCCGCGTAAGGGGCCAGCAGCGCCCGCTGCGAAGACTGCTGCATGCCCGCGATCGTCGCCTCCACCAGAGCGTTCGACAGCGCGTCCGACTCGACGACCGCTGCCCACGCCTGGTCCTTGACCGCCTCGGACGGCCGCGCCGCAAGGCACCGCACCTGGTGCCGCTTGCCCGACGCGGTGTCGTCCCGCGCCAGTTCCGCCGCCAGCACGGCCTCGTCCACGGCGCCGTGCGCGGCCAGCGGCAGCAGGAAGTCCCACCGCAGCTCCTGGTCCACGTCCAGCCCGTCGATCCGCGCCGACCCGTCCAGCAGCCCCAGCAGCAGCTGGAAGTCGCCCTCCGTCGCCGCGCTCGCCGCGAAGAAGCGGGCCCACGTCAGCTGGTGCTCCGAGCCCGGCTCCGCCATCCGCAGCTCCTGCAGCGCGACCGCCGACAGCACCCGGCCGCCCTGCTCGCGCCAGTCGGCCGCCGCGTAGTGCGTGACCGCGGTCAGCGCCTGCGCGTGCACCATCTGCAGCACGCCGACGTCGCTCTCGCGCCCGGCGTGGGCCAGCACCATCGAGACGAAGTCGCGCGCCGGCATCAGCCCGTCCCGCGTCAGGTTCCACAGCGCCGACCAGCACAGCGCCCGCGCCAGCGGGTCCGCCACGTCTCCCAGCCGCACGCGCAGGGTCTCCAGCGAGCCCTCGTCGAGGCGCATCTTGCAGTAGGTGAGGTCCTCGTCGTTGACGAGCACCAGGTCGGGCCGCTCCTGCCCGGCCAGCTCCGCCACGACCGTCCGGACCCCCGCCACGTCCGCCTCGGCCTGCGCGTAGCGGACCAGCGAGCCGTCCTCCAGCCGGTACAGGCCGACCGCGACCCGGTGGGGGCGAAGCTCCTCGCCCTCCTGGACCACCGCCAGCTCGGTCACCCGGCCGCCCGCGTCGTACGTCACCACCGGCGTCAGCACGTTCACGCCGGCCGTCTGCAGCCACCCCCGCGACCACTCGGCCATGTCCCGCCCGGAGACCTCCCCGAGCACCGCCAGCAGGTCGTCCAGCGTGGTGTTCCCGTACGCGTTGGCCTTGAAGTAGCGCCGCGCGCCCTCGAGGAACGCGTCCCGCCCCACGTACGCCACCAGCTGCTTGAGCACCGCCGCGCCCTTGGCGTACGTGATGCCGTCGAAGTTGAGCTTCGCGTCCTCCAGGTCACGGATGTCGGCCGTGATCGGGTGCGTGGAGGGCAGCTGGTCGGCCCGGTACGCCCACGCCTTGCGGCTGTTGGCGAAGGTCACCCACGCCTGGTCGAAGCGGGTCGCCTCCACCTGCGAGAAGGAGCCCATGAAGTCCGCGAAGGACTCCTTCAGCCACAGGTCGTCCCACCACTTCATGGTGACGAGGTCGCCGAACCACATGTGGGCCATCTCGTGCAGGATCGTGTTGCAGCGGCGCTCGTACGCGGCCCGCGTCACCTTGCCGCGGAAGATGTACTCCTCGCGGAAGGTCACCATCCCCGGGTTCTCCATCGCGCCCAGGTTGTACTCGGGCACGAAGGCCTGGTCGTACTTCCCGAACGGGTACGGGTAGTCGAAGTGCTCGTGGAAGAAGTCGAAGCCCTGCTTGGTGACCAGGAAGACGTCGTCCGCGTCGAAGTGCTTCGCCAGCCCCTTGCGGCACATCGCGCCCAGCGGGATCGTCAGGTCCCCGCGCGTGTAGGTGTCCGTCACGTAGTGGTACGGGCCCGCCACCACGCACGTGATGTACGTGGAGATCGGCGCAGTCTCGGCGAAGCGCCGGGTCAGCCCCTCGCGGGACTCCTCCGCCCCGTTGCTCCACACCTGCCAGCCCTCCGGCGCGGTCACCTCGAAGCGGTACGGCGCCTTCAGGTCCGGCTGCTCGAAGTTCGCGTACACCCGGCGGGCGTCGGCCGGCTCGTACTGGGTGTAGAGGTAGACCTCGCCGTCCTCCGGGTCCACGAAGCGGTGCATGCCCTCGCCCGTCCGGCTGTACGCGCAGTTCGCGTCCACCACCAGGACGTTCTCGGAGGCCAGCCCGGCCAGGGCGATCCGCGCCCCGTCGAAGACGGCGGCCGGGTCCAGTGCGCGCCCGTTGAGTGTGACGGAGTTCACCGACGGGGCGACGAGGTCCGCGAAGCTGGCCGAGCCGGGGGCCGCGGCCCGGAAGCGGATCGTGGTCACCGAGCGGAAGGTCCGGGGGCCCTGGGCCGGTTCGGCCTCGTCCACGGCGGACCTCAGGTCGAGGACCACCTCGTACCCGTCGACGGACAGCAGCTCGGCCCGCTCGCGGGCCTCGTCACGGGACAGATTCTCTCCGGGCACGTGCACTCCTTCGTGCGTGATCGCGATACCTGATCGAATCCTCCCATGGGGGAATGCGGAAGGTCCTGGCCTGGTTGGCGAGGGGGAACACGACGCGAGGTACCCAAGCGACTCGAGGAGAGACATGGCCGACACCCAGGTGCGAGAGAAGACCCCGGTCGACTTCTGGTTCGACCCGCTCTGCCCCTGGGCCTGGATGACGTCCCGCTGGATGCTGGAGGTCGAGAAGGTCCGCGACGTCGAGGTGCGCTGGCACGTGATGAGCCTCGCCGTCCTCAACGAGAACAAGCTCGACGAACTGCCCGAGCGCTACCGCGAAATCCTCGGCCCCAAGGGCTGGGCGCCGGTCCGCGTGGTCATCGCGGCCCAGCAGAAGCACGGTGACGAGATCACCGGCAAGCTCTACACCGCGCTCGGCACCCGGATCCACAACGAGGACAAGGGCGCGACCCGCGAGGTCATCGCCGAGGCGCTGGAGGAGGTCGGCCTCCCGGCCGAGCTGCTCGCCTACGCCGACTCCGACGAGTACGACCAGGTGCTGCGCGACTCCCACAACAACGGGATCGAGCGCGTCGGCCAGGAGGTCGGCACCCCGGTGATCTCCGTACCCGGCGCCGAGGGCGACGAGGTGGCCTTCTTCGGGCCGGTCGTCACCCCGACCCCGCGCGGCGAGGCCGCGGCCCGGCTGTGGGACGGCACCCTGCTGGTCGCCTCCACCCCCGGCTTCTACGAGATCAAGCGCACCCGCACCAAGGGCCCGATCTTCGAGTAGGCCTCCCGGGACGCAGAAAGTACGGAAGACCCCCGCAAGTCACGTCCTTGCGGGGGTCTTCCGTTGGACCCCCATACGCGAAGGCTGAGAAGACGATCACGAGGCTGGGGGCACCTCCCGGCCGAAGGCTGGGGGAGGCTCACGGGGCTGTGATCAGCCCTTGGCGGGGATCAGCAGCGGGGTGTTCGCCTTGGCGTCGGCGTAGCGCTTGGCCACGTCCTGCCAGTTGACGACGTTCCACATGGCCTCGATGAAGTCCACCTTCTGGTTCTTGTACTGCAGGTAGAAGGCGTGCTCCCAGGCGTCGAAGACCAGGATCGGCACCGAGGCCTGGCCGACGTTGCCCTGGTGGTCGTAGATCTGCTCGACGAGCAGGCGGCCGCTGACCGGCTCGTACGCGAGCACGCCCCAGCCGGAGCCCTGCGTGGCGGAGGACGCGAACGTCAGCTGCTTCCTGAACTTCGCGAAGGAGCCGAAGGACTCGGTGATGGCGTCCGCGAGCTCGCCGATGCCGTCCGCGGCGGTGGGCTCGCCGCCGCCCTCACCGGTCTTCGGGCTGGCCATGTTGTGCCAGTAGATGCTGTGCAGGATGTGGCCGGAGAGGTGGAAGGCCAGGTTCTTCTCCAGGCCGTTCAGCGCGCCCCAGTTCTCCTTGTCGCGCGCCTCCTCCAGCTGCTCCAGCGTGGTGTTGGCGCCGGCGACGTAGGCCGCGTGGTGCTTGTCGTGGTGCAGCTCGATGATCTGCGGGTTGATCACCGGCTCGAGCGCCGCGTAGTCGTACGGAAGCTCAGGAAGCGTGTAGATGGCCATGCGTGTTATCCGGTCCCCTCAGCGTGCCAACTGCTTATTGCAATCAATGCGCAACTGCACGCTAGCAGTATCTATTCCGGTGATCACGTAAGGGTTACCTGACCTCGTCGCGTGTGCCCCGGGTACGACGAAGGCGCTCCCCGTGCCCGGTGGCAAGGGGAGCGCCTTCGTCGTGTGAGGGACGGTCAGGCCCGGGCCGCGGCCCGGCGCTGCATCACGTAGCCCGTCGCCGCGAAGGCGAGGGTGAGGCCGCCGGTGAACACCACCTGGAGCCGGGTGTCCTCGCCCAGGACCATCAGGACCAGGACCCCGGCCACCCCGGCCAGCGCCACCCAGGTCAGGTACGGGAAGCCCCACATCTTCACGACCAGCTTCTCGGGGGCCTCCCGCCCCAGTCGGCGCCGCAGCACGAACTGCGAGACGGCGATGAAACCCCAGACGACGAGGATGACCCCGCCGACCATGTTCAGCAGCCAGGCGAACAGGGTGTCCGGGTACCAGTACGACAGCAGCACGGTGACGAAGCCGAACCCGCAGGAGGCGAGCACCGCGCGGCGCGGCACCCGGCCGCTGACCTTGCCCAGCGCCTTGGGGCCCTGTCCGCGGGAGACGAGCGAATGGGCCATCCGCGAGGAGCCGTAGACGTTGGCGTTCATCGCCGACAGCAGGGCGATCAGGATGACCACGTTCATGATCTCGCCGGCGGCCGGGATGCCCAGGTGGTCCAGGGTGGCCGCGTACGGGCCCTCCCCGGTCACCGCCGGGTCGTTCCACGGCAGCAGCGTGACGATGACCAGCATGGAGCCGACGTAGACGATCGCGATCCGCCACATGGTGGTCTTCACGGCCCTGGCCACGCCCTTGACGGGGTCGTCGGACTCGGCTGCCGCGATGGTCACCGTCTCCAGGCCGCCGTACGCGACGACCGAGGCCAGCAGTCCGACCAGCAGGCCGTCCATGCCGCCCGGCAGGAACCCGCCGTCGTGCAGCAGGTTGGCGGCGCCGGGAGAGGAGGTGCCGGGCAGCAGGCCCAGGACGGCCAGCACGCCCAGGCCCAGGAAGAGCGCGATCGCACCGATCTTGAGGGCGGCGAACCAGAACTCGAACTCGCCGAAGTGGGAGACGGCGGCCAGGTTGGTGCCGCAGAACAGGGCCATGAAGGCCAGCACCCAGATCCAGGACGGAGTGCCGGGGAACCAGCCGGTCATGATGTGCGCCGCGCCGATCGCCTCGACGGCCACGCCCACGCACAGCAGCGTCCAGAACATCCAGCCGGCCGTGAACCCGGCCCAGGGGCCGATCGCCCGGTCCGCGTGCACGGAGAACGAGCCGGAGGCGGGGTTCGCGGCGGACATCTCGCCGAGCATCCGCATCACGAACATCACGAGCAGCCCGGACGCGGCGTACGCGATCACGATCGAGGGGCCCGCGGCGGCGATGCCTGCGCCGGAGCCGACGAAGAGGCCGGCGCCGATGACCCCGCCGAGGGCGATCATCGAGAGGTGGCGCTGCTTGAGGCCGTTGCCGAGGGGGGATCCGGCGCCGGTCTGCGGTGCTTCGGGGGGTGTCAGGGTGCTCTGACTCATTGGGGGTGTGCCTGTCCGGTTGTGCGGGGGGACGTGATGAGGTGCCCCAGTCTCACCCCTGTCCGATCTTCGGTCGGTCGACGTCCGATATGCGGACAACCGGATGACCGGCCGTGATCATCCCCGTACGCTGCCGACAGGACGCGGGAGGCATGATGACAGGGGGACCGGTGGACGGCCGAATGGACCACGGGACAAGGGAATTGACCGCCACGGGCCGGGGGGTGCTCGTCACCGGGGCGTCCCGGGGGATCGGGCGGGCCATTGCCACGGCCTTCGCCGAGCGGGGCGACCGGGTTGCGGTGCACTGCACGGTCCGGCAGGCGGACGCCGAGCGCACCCTCGCGGACCTGCCGGGCGAGGGGCACGTCCTCGTCAGCGGCGACCTCGCCGACCCGGCCCGGGTGGAAGCCCTCGCGGCCGAGACCGAGGAGGCGCTCGGCGGCATCGACGTCCTCGTGAACAACGCCGCCGTGATGGTCGCGCACCCGCTGCCCACGACCTCGTACGCCGACTGGCAGGAGGCCTGGCGGCAGACGGCCGCCGTCAACCTCTTCGCCCCGGCCAACCTCACCCACTGCGTCGCCCGCCACATGATCGCCGGCCGGCGGGAGGGCCGCGTCGTCAACATAGGCTCGCGCGGGGCGTTCCGCGGCGAGCCGGACCACCCGGCATACGGCGCCACCAAGGCGGCCCTGCACGCACTCGGCCAGTCCCTCGCCGTCTCCCTGGCCCCGCACGGCATCGCCGTGGCCTCCGTGGCGCCCGGGTTCGTGGCCACCGAACGGGTCGCCGGGAGGCTCGAAGGGGAGGAGGGCGAGCGGATCCGGGCGCAGAGCCCCTTCGGCCGGGTCGGTACCCCTCAGGAGGTCGCCGCGGCCGTGCTGCACCTGGCCTCGCCCGCCGCGCGCTGGAGCTCGGGCACCGTGCTCGACGTCAACGGCGCCTCGTACCTGCGGACCTGACGGCCCCGGAACACGCAGCAGGCCCCCGCGCGCCGGGCACGGGGGCCTGCTCCTTCACCGCTGCCGCGGGATCACGCCCGCGGCGCCCGCAGCTCCCGCACCCAGGCCACCACCAGCACGGCGCCCGCCGCACCCGTGGACCACAGCAGCTGCGGCCGCGCCGAGTCGTCGAACAGCATCAGCACCAGCACCGCAGCCATGCCGACCAGCGCCGCCCACGTCAGGTACGGGAAGCACCACATCCGCAGCGTGAGGCGCTCCGGCATGTCCCGCTCCAGCGCGCGGCGCAGCTTCAGCTGCGAGACCGCGATCAGCGCCCACACGAACAGCAGCACCGCGCCGACCGCGTTGAGCATGTAGAGGAAGACGGTTTCCGGCCACAGCAGGTTCAGCACCACCGACACGAAGCCGAAGGCCACCGAGGCGAACACGGCCCGGCGCGGCACTCCGCCGCCGGACACCTTCAGCAGCGCCTTGGGCGCCTCGCCGCGCTCGGCCAGCGAGAACACCATGCGGGAGGAGCCGTACAGGTTGGCGTTGAGCGCGGAGAGCAGCGCCACGAACACCACGATGTTCATGATCTGGCCCGCCGCCGGGATCCCGATGGAGTCCAGCACCGCGACGTACGGGCTCTCGCCCGGCTTCAGCGAGTGCCACGGCAGCAGGGTGACGATGACCACCATCGAGCCGACGTAGAAGAAGAGGATGCGCCACACGGCGCTGCGCACCGCGCGGGCCACGGACTTGGCCGGGTCGTCGGACTCGGCTGCCGCGATGGTGACGACCTCCAGGCCGCCGAAGGCGAAGATGACGGCGAGCATGCCGGCGACCACTCCGCCGAAGCCCTCGGGGAAGAAGCCTCCCTGGCCGGTGAGGTTGGCCATGCCGATGGGGTCGGTGTCCGGCAGCACGCCGAAGATCGCGAGGGTGCCGAGGATCAGGAACAGCACGATCGCGCAGACCTTGAGGGCCGCGAACCAGAACTCGAACTCGCCGAAGTTCTTCACGGCGGCCAGGTTGCTCACGGTGAAGACCACCATGAAGATCAGCACCCAGACCCACTGGTCGACCGAGGGCAGCCAGCCGTTCGCGATCTTCGCCGCGCCGGTGGCCTCCACGGCCAGCACCACGACCAGCAGGAACCAGTAGAGCCAGCCCGCGGAGAACCCGGCCCAGCGGCCCAGCGCCCGCTCCGCGTACACGGAGAACGAGCCGGAGGCGGGCATCGCCGCCGACATCTCGCCGAGCGCGCGCATCACCAGCATGGCGAGGGCGCCCGCCAGCAGGTACGAGCAGATGATCGCGGGGCCGGCGATGCCGATGCCGGCGCCGGAGCCGACGAACAGCCCGGCGCCGATCACGCCGCCGAGACCCAGCATGGTCAGGTGGCGCTGCTTGAGGCTGTGGCTGAGGGGTTCCGTCGGCATCTCGGTCCCCGGAGGCGGGGTGGGCCCGGCGGGCGGTGCGGTGGGCAAGCGGTCGCGCATGAGTGGGTGCTCGTACTCTCGTGCTCGGCAGCGGCGGTGGGGGCTCCGCAGAGGATTGGCGGGACCCTACAGTCTCGCCGGACGGCGCCCCTCCGTGCAAAACGGACGTGTTGTCTGAATCTGGCTCGTGACGTGGATCACTGCATGTCAGGTGTGAACCGGCCTCTTTGTGCACTCCCCACCAAACCGGTGAGTAGGGCTTTGTCCCGGCCGGTGGTGGGGAGGCGCCCTGCCGCGCATTAGCGTCGGTGATCGTCCCGTCACCCTCACTCCGCGGAGCCTCCGATGAGCACTGCTTCCGTCTCCTTCCGCCCCGGCGCCGTCCTCGCCGACCTGCTGCCCGCGAGCCGCGTCCGCGACATCGCGCTCGTCGTCGGCGGAGCCGCGCTCACCGGCCTGGCCGCGCAGCTCTCCGTGCCCGTCCCCGGCTCCCCGGTCCCGGTCACCGGCCAGACCTTCGCGGCCCTGCTGGTGGGTACCGCCCTCGGTGCCCGCCGCGGCTTCCTCTCGCTCGCCCTCTACGCGCTCGTCGGCATGGCGGGCGTGCCGTGGTTCGCGGGCGGTACCTCCGGCGCGGGCGGCGCCTCCTTCGGCTACGTGCTCGGCATGCTGCTCGCCGCCACCGTCGTGGGCGCCCTGGCCCGCCGCGGCGCCGACCGCTCGGTGCTCCGTACGGCCGCCACGATGGCGCTGGGCTCCGCCCTGATCTACGCGGTCGGCGTCCCGTACCTGGCGCTGTCCACCGGGATGTCGTTCGGCGCGGCCGTCGCGGCGGGTCTGACCCCGTTCCTGATCGGCGACGCGCTCAAGGCGGCGTTGGCCATGGGTCTGCTGCCCGCCACCTGGAAGCTGGCCGGCCGCAAGTAGCCCCCGCACGGCAAGCGCTGCAAGCACGGCAGCCCCGGACCACGCGAAGTGGTCCGGGGCTGCCGTGCTTGCTTGCATGCCTGCCTAGACGCGCTCGGCAGCCTTGCGGCGCATGTCGCGCACCACGCCGATGACCAGCACGACGGCGGCGACCAGCAGCGACAGCATGACCGTCTCGCGGTTGTCCTTGTCGTAGACCATGTAGGCCAGGACAAAGGTGATCATCGCGGCGGTGGCCCACGTCAGGTACGGGAAGAGCCACATCTTGACCGTCAGCTTCTCCGGCGCCTCGCGGACGAGGATCTTGCGCATGCGCAGCTGGGTCAGGCAGATGACCAGCCACACGAAGAGCGCGATCGCACCCGAGGAGTTCAGCAGGAAGCTGAAGACGGTGTCCTTGAAGGCGTAGTTGAAGTAGACGGCGACGAAGCCGAACACGACGGAGCCCAGGATCGCGATCGTCGGCACACCGTTCTTGCTGACCTTGGCGAACGCCTTCGGGGCGTCACCGCGCTCACCCAGCGAGAACGCCATGCGGGAGGCGGTGTAGAGGCCCGAGTTCAGGCAGGACAGGACGGCCGTCAGGACGATCACGTTCATGATCTGGCCGGCGTGCGCGATGCCGATGGAGTCCAGGGCGGCGACGTACGAGCCCTTGTCGACGATCGACTTGTCGTTCCACGGCAGCAGCGTGAGCACGATGAAGATCGAGCCCAGGTAGAAGACACCGATGCGCCAGATCACCGAGTTGGTGGCCTTGGTGACCGCGCGGCGCGGGTCCTCGGACTCGCCGGCGGCCAGCGTGACGATCTCGCTGCCCATGAAGGAGAAGACGACCATCAGCACACCGGTGAGGATCGAGCCCCAGCCGTTCGGCATGAAGCCGCCGGCGTCGGTCAGGTGGGCGAAGCCCGCGCCCGGGTTGTCCGAGCCCGGCAGCACGCCGAACACGGCCAGCATGCCGATGATCACGAACGCGCCGATGGCGACGACCTTGATGCCCGCGAACCAGAACTCGAACTCGCCGTACGAGGCGACCGAGCCGAGGTTGGTGACGGTCAGGACCGCCATCACGATGAGCGCCCAGGCCCACTGCGGGACGGCCGGAACCCAGCCCTCGAGGATCTGCGCACCCGCGGTGGCCTCCACGGCCAGCACGACGACCCAGAAGAACCAGTACAGCCAGCCGATGGAGAAGCCGGCCCAGCGGCCGAGCGCGCGGTCGGCGTAGGCGGAGAAGGAGCCGGAGTTCGGGCTGGCGGCGGCCATCTCGCCCAGCATCCGCATCACGAAGACGACCATCGCGCCGACGAGCGCGTAGGAGATCAGGATGGCGGGGCCGGCCTTGGCGATGCCGCCACCAGAGCCGACGAAGAGACCTGCGCCGATGACGCCGCCAATGGCGATCATGGAAAGGTGGCGGTTCTTGAGACCGGCCTTCAGACCGTCGGAGGGCAGGCCCTCACCGGAGTTACCGGTGGGGTTGCCTTCCTTCTGAAGGGTCGTCGTGGAGCTCATGGACGGATCCTTAGGTTCTCGGGTTGCGAGGCCCCGGCATTCAAACCTGAGATGAACGCAGGACGGAAGACCTCAGTCCGGATCGTTGCCTTGGGATGAAAGTCCAGGACGTGGGTCCCGCCCTGTCCCATCTGCGTTCTTTGGGTTTACTTGAGCTTTAGAAGTGACTTACGCGACACCCCTCCGCGGATCTTCCGGGCCGCTCGTGCCACACTCGTCGCATGCGCGTGTACCTCGGATCCGACCATGCCGGCTTTGAGCTCAAGAACCACCTGGTGGACTGGCTCAAGAACAACGGCCACGAGCCCGTCGACTGCGGGCCCCACATCTACGACGCGGTGGACGACTACCCGCCGTTCTGCCTGCGCGCCGCGGAGAAGACCGCCGCGGACGCCGACAGCCTCGGCATCGTGATCGGCGGCTCCGGCAACGGCGAGCAGATCGCCGCGAACAAGGTCAAGGGCGTCCGCGCCATCCTGGCCTGGAGCGTCGAGACCGCGAAGCTCGGCCGCGAGCACAACAACGCCAACGTGATCTCCGTCGGCGGCCGCATGCACACCCAGGACGAGGCCGTCAGCTTCATCGAGGCCTTCCTGGCGACCCCGTACTCCGACGAGGAGCGCCACACCCGCCGCATCGAGATGCTCTCCGCGTACGAGACCACCGGCGAGCTCCCCCCGATCCCCGCCCACCACCCGCAGGGCTGATCTTCCGCTTCGCCGTGCCGCCGTGGCTTCCGGCCCGGCGGCACGGCCGTTTCCAGAGGTAGGAGCAGTGCAGTGCCCGAGGGGCATACGATCCACCGCCTCGCCCAGGACCACACCGAGCGCTTCGCCGGGCGGCCGGTCCGGGTGAGCAGCCCGCAGGGCCGCTTCGCAGAGAGCGCCGCCCTGCTCGACGGGCGGGACCTGGAGAGCGCCGAGGCACACGGCAAGCACCTGTTCCTGGAACTCGGCGACGCCTGGATCCACATCCACCTCGGCCTGTTCGGCAAGCTCGGCTTCGGCCCCGCCCCGGCGCCCCCGGCCACCGACACGGTCCGGCTGCGGCTGCTCAATGCGGAGCACTGGGCCGATCTGCGCGGCCCCACGGCCTGCGCACTGATCGGCGAGGCCGAGAAGAAGGCGATACACGAGCGGCTCGGCCCCGACCCGCTGCGCCCGGCCGACGACCCGGACCGCGCATGGAAGCGGATCTCCCGCTCCCGCACCACCGTCGCCGCCCTGCTGATGGACCAGAAGGTGATCGCGGGCGTCGGGAACGTCTACCGCGCCGAGGTCCTCTTCCGGCACGGCATCGACCCGTACCGGCTGGGCAAGGACCTCGCGCGCGGTGAGTGGGACGCCATGTGGGCGGACCTGGCGGTGCTGATGCGCGAGGGCGTACGGAACAACCGGATCGACACGGTCCGCGACGAGCACCTGCCCGAGGCCATGGGCCGCCCGCCGCGCGTGGACGACCACGGCGGCGAGGTGTACGTCTACCGCAGGGCGAACATGCCCTGCCACATCTGCGGGGCCGAGGTCCGCACCGCCGACCTGGCGGCGCGGAACCTCTTCTGGTGCCCGTCGTGTCAGACCCGGTGAGGCCGGACCCGGTGAAGCCCGCGGCCTAGAAGCCGTGCGGGAGCCAGGGGGCCACATCGGCGGTGAAGGCCCGCGAGGCCGCCGCCAGGGCGCCCGGGCGCAGCTCGCGTACCCGGCCGGCCGCCGCCAGCGCGGCCAGGGTGATCCCGCCGAGGTACGCCGAGCCCAGCTCCCGGGCCGACAGCTCCAGGTCCGCCGGGTCCGCGGTCCGCGTGACGCGGGCGGCGCCCTGCGCGTCGCAGACCAGCCGCCACCGCCCCTCGTTCCACGGGCAGAACGCGTCCTCGACCTCCATCACCACGTCCAGCGGGGCCGCGTACGACCGCGCCTCCAGGGCGGCCGGCAGGTCCACCAGCCGCAGGTGCAGCGAGTCCCGCAGGCCCGGCCGTGACCGCCGGACGTCGCTGACCAGATGGAGCACCGGATCGTCCACCGGCCGCCTGCCGGCCCGCACGGTGGAGGTCAGGTCGATCTCGAAGAGGTAGCGCCACAGCGCGGCCGTCGCCGCCGGGTCCAGCGCATCGAGATCGGCCACCTCGACCTTGCCCTCCGGGCCCTGCGGCTCCCAGTCGGCCCTGACCCGGTAGCGGGCGTACCCGGCCACCCCGCCGTCAGTCCGCTCCGCCACCACGCACCTCAGCGGCGAGGCGCCCTCGCGCATCACCTCCGGATCCAGTACCGCCAGCCGCTCCCAGCCGGGCTGCCGGGCCGGCATGCCGGGCCGCCGCGCGACCAGCTCCGCGTACACCTGCTCGCAGTCCGGCAGCGCCTTCTCCGGATCGACGAGCCGCAGCCGCACCTCGTCCGTCCCCGGCGGCACCGAGAGCCGGACGCGCGTGCTGTCGATGGCCAGGGCCAGCGCGTACGACGCGATGCCGTAGCCGAACCGCCCGTAGATCGCCGCCTCCGAGGCCGTCAGCACGGCGAGCGGCTCGCCACCCGCCCGGATGTCGTCCAGTTGGCGACGCATCATCGACGTGAGCACGCCCCGGCGGCGGTGCGTCGGCGCGACGCCCACCATCGTGACCCCGGCCGCCGGCACCACCGCGCCGCCCGGCACCGACAGGCGGAACGAGAAGGCACCGGCCGAGCCGACGCAGGTCCCGCCGTCCCAGACGCCCAGCGAGCGCCCGAGCTCCGTCAGAGACTTGTAGAGTTCCCGCTCCTGGGGAGACTCGGGCACCCCGCCGAACGCCAGTTCCAGGTGGTCGTACCAGACATCCCACTCATCAGCCTGCAATACGCGCATCTCAAGAGCCATACGGCCATCCTTACCAGGGCATTCCGTCACAGTCGAAGGGTTTTCGACCGGCCGGAGCCCTCGGGTCCGGGGGTCCCCCTGCGCATGCACAGCCAGGATGGATAAGGTCCCGAAGCAATGGCCGGAGCACGCATGGAGACGCTCATGGCCCGGACGCGCATGCTGTCGCACCGGGCTCGCACCGCCCTGCGCAAATCCGCCGTCGACTACTTCCGCGGGGACGCCTCCGACTGGCTCGCCTTCGCCGGGCTGCTCCTGACCATCCCCGCCATCGCCTGCGGCACGATCATGCTGCCGGTCTGGTTCTCGCCCTCCGCCCTCGTCCTGCCGATCGTCGCGGGCGGGCTGCTGCTGCGCCCCGCGAGCCTGCTCGCGCTGTACGCGGCCTCCGCGGCGGCCCTCATCGTCGAGGCCCTGGTCCTCGGGCCGTACACCCTCGGCCCCGCCCGGGTCACCCCCGGCACGGTCCTGGTCGTGGCCGCCTGCGGATTCTTCGGACTCGTCATCGCACAGTTCCGCAGCCGCGTCGGCGTGCCCTGGCGGCGTGGCGGCACCATGCTCTTCGACCTGCGCGAACGCATCCGGGTCCAGAGCAAGCTGCCCGCCCTGCCGCGCGGCTGGCACCGCGAGATGGCCCTGCGCCCGGCCGGCGGCCAGTCCTTCTCCGGCGACTTCGTCGTCGCCGCCCGCACGAACGGCGGCCGGACCCTCGAGGTCGTCCTGACCGACGTCTCCGGCAAGGGAATGGAGGCCGGCTCCCGCGCCCTGCTCCTGTCCGGGGCGTTCGGCGGCCTGCTCGGCGCCCTGCCCCCGCACGGCTTCCTGCCCGCCGCCAACGGCTACCTGCTCCGCCAGGACTGGGACGAGGGCTTCGCCACCTCCATCCACCTCGTCCTGGACCTGGAGACCGGCGACTACGAACTCCTGTCCGCCGGCCACCTGCCCGCCCTCCAGCTCTCCGCGGGCACCGGCCGCTGGCAGGAGAAGTCCGGCGAGGGCCCGCTGCTCGGCGTCTACGACGGCGCCGAGTTCAAACCCGCCCGCGGCAACCTGCGCCGCGGCGACGTCCTCATGCTCTTCACGGACGGCCTCGTCGAGACCGCCGACCGGGACATCAGCGAGGGCATCGACCGCCTCACCGGCGAAGCCGACCGCTACGTCGCCGCCGGCTGGGACGGCGCTGCCTGGCACCTGATCGAAAAGGTCGCCAAGGACGTCAACGACGACCGCGCGCTCCTCCTGATCCGCCGCTCACCCTGAGCCCGGATCGCTCGGGGTGGGGTTTTCCCCACCAGTGATCCGCCCGGCTGCGCCATGTCCGCCCCCGTACCTCCGTCCGTAGCGTCGAGACCACGGTCATCGACGGACACGGAAGGCGGCACACCATGGGGCTCCGGCGGAGCAGGCGGCAGCGCGAGACGGGGCAGACGGCGTCCGGTACGCCGTACGGCACGGGGCACGGCACGGCGTCCGGTGCGCCGTACGGCACGGGCTACGACAGCACCGCCGCCGTCGAGCTGCGCGGCGTACGGCGCGAGTACGGGCGGGGGGCCGCCACCGTGCACGCCCTGCGCGGCATCGACCTCGGCCTGCCCCGCGGCAGCTTCACCGCCGTGATGGGGCCCTCCGGCTCCGGCAAGTCCACCTTCCTGCAGTGCGCGGCCGGACTCGACATGCCCACCGCGGGCTCCGTCCGCCTCGGCGGCACCGAGATCACCGGCATGAACGAGAACGAGCTCACCGAACTGCGCCGCAGCCGCCTCGGCTTCGTCTTCCAGGCCTTCAACCTGCTGCCCTCCCTCACCGTGGAGCAGAACGTGCTGCTCCCGATGCGGCTCGCCGGCGGCCGCCAGGACCGGGGCCGGGCCGCCGACCTGCTCGCCCGCGTCGGCCTCGAGGGCAAGGGCCGGCGTCGCCCCGCCGAGCTCTCCGGCGGCCAGCAGCAGCGCGTCGCCATCGCGCGGGCCCTGATCACCCGGCCCGACGTCGTCTTCGCCGACGAGCCCACCGGCGCCCTCGACACCACCACCGCCGCCGAGGTCCTCGGGCTGCTCCGGGCCGCCGTGGACTCCATGGGCGCCACCATCGTCATGGTCACCCACGACCCGGCTGCCGCAGCCCACGCAGACCAGGTGCTCTTCCTCGCCGACGGGCTGATCGCGGACCGGCTGCCGCACAGCTCCGCTGCGACCATCGCCGACCGGATGACCGCCCTCACCGCCCCGGCGTACGCGGGAGCGGCCGCCTGATGCTGCCCCGCCTTGACCAGTGCGCGCCGCGGCCGTCCGCGGAGCGCGCCGTCGGTGTCCGGGGCCGCCCGCAGCCCCGACACGGCTCCGGATCGCAGACGACGCTGCCGGGCAGCCGCCGGTGCAGCTCGTACGCGGTCT
Source organism: Streptomyces sp. NBC_00354 (assembly GCF_036106915.1). Lineage (NCBI taxonomy): Bacteria > Bacillati > Actinomycetota > Actinomycetes > Kitasatosporales > Streptomycetaceae > Streptomyces > Streptomyces sp. NBC_00354. Next base: position 5,554,930 of record NZ_CP107983.1, read on the forward strand.
GCGTCTTCCCGCCCCCGAAGGGTCCGTTGAGCCGGATGGTCACCGGGCCGGCGCCTTCCAGGGGCCGATCCCGAGCTTCCCGGTGTTCCCGAGGTCGACGGGGTGGCCGAGCTCCAGCTCAACCCGGGGCGCGCCCGCCCGCGGGGTCACGTCCAGCACCCACCCCTCGGCGGCGGGCACCGTCGCATCGGTCACCAGGTTCCGCCACACCATCATGACCGTGGCAGCCTGGCCGGGCCGGAGCTCCAGCCTCTGCGGGGCACCCTCCACGCCGGTCGGCGCGGACGTCATCTCCTCCGACCCGTGCACGACCGCGACCTCCACCGGGACCCGCTTCCTGTCCAGCAGCCGGATCTCCGGATAGCCCTCGAGCACGTACGGCTGCGTGCCGCAGTTGACCAGCTGGATGTCGGTCACCCGAAGCCCCATCGCGGCATTCCCGTCCCCCTCAAGCAACCGCACCCCGCCCTCGGAACAGCCCTCCTGCGCCCCTCCCCCCGACGGGGTGGCACGGACGGACGGCGCAGCCCCCGCCCAAGTGGGCCCCGGCGCAGCCTCGGGCGCGGGCGGCGTATCGCACCCCACGACCACCCCCGCCAGGACGGCACCCCCGACAATCCCCGCCACCCACCGCACGCTCACCATCCCCCGACCCTACGACCCCCACCCGCCACGCGCCCTGCTCCGCTCGCCCGCGCCCTGCCCCGCCCAACTCCGGGCCGTGCAGCGGCAGATCCGGCCCCGCCGGCGTTCTAGGCGCGGGGCCCGGGGCGGAGCCCCGGAAGGCCCGGGCGCCGGCCCGGGGCCGCTCGCGCAGCGGCGCCGCGCATCACGCGCGGGCCCCAGGGGCGGGCCCCGGAGACCGGGCCGGGCCAATCACCCCCGATTGGCCGGTCCGCCGCGCCCGGCGGATCCCTACCGTGCCCTCATGGACCGCACGCTCGCCGCCGACCTCGCCCGCCTCCCCGACCTCCTGGAGGCCACCCGCCGTACCGCCGCCGACGCGCTCGGAGCCCTGGACGCCCGTCCCGTCGTACCGCCCGCCGGGCCTCCGCGGGACCCCGAGTCCCTGCCGGAGCACGCCGCCGGGGCGGACGCCGCCCTCGCCACCTTCCGGGACCGGTGGGAGCCCCGCCTCTCCGCCTCCGCCGGCCCCCGCTACCTCGGCTTCGTCACGGGCGGCGCCACCCCGGCGGCCCTCGCCGGGGACTGGCTGACCGCCGTCCACGACCAGAACTCCAACTCCGCCCTGGACGGCGCCGGCCAGGACCTCGAACGCGAAACGGTCACCTGGCTCCGCGAGCTCTTCGGCCTCACCGACGCCCACACCGGCACCTTCGTCAGCGGCGCCACCATGTCCAACACCACCGGCCTCGCCATCGCCCGCGAGTGGCTCGGCGAACGCCTCGGCATCTCCCCCGCCGAGGACGGTGCGGCAGCCCTCGGCCCCGTCCGCGTCCTCTCCGGAGCCCCGCACTCCTCCATCGCCAAGGCCCTCTCCGTCCTCGGTCTCGGCCGCAGCTCCCTCGTCGCCGTCCCCACCCTCCCCGGCCGCGAGGCCGTCGACCCCGCCGCCCTCGACCGCGCCCTCGCCGACACACCCGGCCCGGCCGTCGTCGTCGCCAACGCCGGCACCGTCAACACCGTGGACTTCGACGACCTCCGCGCCATCGCCGCCCTCCGCGAACGCCACGCGTTCTGGCTCCACACCGACGCCGCCTTCGGCGCCTTCGCCGCCCTCTCCCCGGAGCACGCCCACCTCGCCGACGGACTCGACGCCTCCGACTCCCTCTGCATCGACCTGCACAAGTGGCTGAACGTCCCCTATGACAGCGCCGTCCAGTTCACCCGCCGCCAAGACCTCCAGGCCCGCGTCTTCCAGAACGCGGCGGCCTACCTCGGCCCCCTCGGCGACCGCCCGGACCTCGTCCACCTCACCCCCGAGAACTCGCACCGGCTGCGCGCCCTCGCCGCCTGGTTCACCCTGCGCGCGTACGGCCGCGAAGGCCACCGCGAGATCGTCGAGCGGGACATCGCCTGCGCCCAAGCCCTCGGCGCCGCACTCGAGCAGGACCCGGCCTTCCGCCTCCTCGCCCCGGTCCGCCTGAACGTCGTCTGCTTCACCCTCGCCGAGGACCCCACCCCGGCCCGCCTGACGGCCCTCCGGGAGGCGGCGCAGGAGGAGGTCTTCGTCACCCCCACCGTCTACGCGGGAACCCCCGCCCTGCGCGCAGCGTTCTCCAACTGGCGCACCACGCAAGCGGATGTGCGCCGGGCCGCACAGGCCCTCCGTACGGCGGCGAAGGGGACGGTATGACGCAACGGCAGCAGCAACCGCTGACCCTGCTCGAGGTCGAGGCTCTGGCGCGCTCCGCGCACGAGGGCCAGACCGACAAGGCCGGCCGGCCGTACGCAGAGCACCTCGCGGCCGTCGCGGAGGGAGTCCGCGCCCGCGGCGGCAGCGCGGAGCAGCAGGCAGCGGCCTGGCTCCACGACGCCGTCGAGGACGACGCGCTCAGCCGGCAGTGGCTGGATTCCGCCGCACTGCCCCAGCCGGTGAAGGACATGGTCCTGGCGGTCACCAAGCGCCCCGGCGAACCGGTGGAGGAGTACGCGGCCCGGATCCTCGCCACCCCGGGCGCCCTCCTGGTCAAAGAGGCCGACCTGGCGCACAACGCGGACCCCGTACGGCTCTCCGTACTGGACGGCCCCACCCGGGAACGGCTGTCCGCGAAGTATGCATATGTCCGCTCCCTCCTCGGCCTCACCGCGCCATGACCCCGGCCCCGTGCCCGAAATATGCCCGGTGCGCGGGCGGTTGGCGGGAAAGCGCCGACGCCGATTCGCCACGGGGCGGATAGCCGGGGTCCGTTGGTGGGAGGATGGTCCATGTGGGGGCGCGCGCGGCCGTGCGCCCCAGGCCGACCAGGGGACGACCGAAGGTGTGATCAGTAGTGGCCATTTCGCTGTCAGTGGTGGTTCTGTTGGCGGTCATCCTGGTGGTGCTCGTCCGCGGGAACCACATCAAGGCCGGCCCCGCGATCGTCGCGGTCCTCTTCGGCTTCTTCCTGGCGTCCAGCTCCATCGCCCCGGACGTCAACCGCTTCCTCAACTCCCTCGCCGACACCATCGCGGGAATCAAGCTCTAGGGGAAGCTCAGGGAGTGCCGGCCGCCCGCCGGTACTCCAGGTCCGCGTTCACCTGGCCGCCCAGCGCCATGACGTCGAGGGTGGCCGAATTCTCGTTGGCGATCGCCTTCTCCACCCGGGACACGAGCACCGTGAACGCATCGGCTTCGGACAGTCCGGCGTACGGACCTACCCCGGTCTCGAAGTAGATCCGCTCATGCCCCAGCAACTGCTCGTTCGACCGGTAGTTCTTCCACTGCTCCCGGTGCCGGTACACGCTCTCGAGCGACACGGAGACGGCCACGAGCAGGCTGAGCACGGTGGCGCTGATCCGGCAGAACGGCGCGTCGAGATTGACCAGCACGGGCACGAGCGCCCCGCCGACGACCGACAGGGTCCGCATCCGTAAATGCGCGGCCTTGCTCCGTACGGCCTTGCGGTCGTACCACTGTTGGTACTGGCACAGTCGCGTCTCGACGTACTCCCGCGCCGCCGCGCCCCGGCTCCCGCCCGCCCCTGACATGCGGGCGAGTACACAACCTCCCCTCACCCCCGTCAAGGGCGAGGAACAGCCCCGGGGAGCCTGCGAGATGCCATGCGGCAAATCGGACGATAGGATGAAAACCGCCATCGACCTCACGCGTCCATGTGGGGCGATATGAGCACGGCGTAACGGAGCGAGACCCTCCCCCCGGCGTCCCGTGCGACCACTGCCGCGGGTATCGGAGCCGTCACGCCCCACCGGCCGCACCGTCAGCGTCCAAGGCAGGTTGAATGATGAACCGGACACGTCGTCTTGCAGTACTCGCGCTCTTTGCGGTCCCCGCTCTCGCGGTGGGACCCGCCGTCGCCGCACACGCCTCGACCACCGCCGCCACGTGCAAGGTCGAAACGGATTCGGCCGGCAAGTACCACCTGTGGGGTGAGGGATTCCCCGCCACCACGACGGTGACCTACTCCGGCTCCACCTCGGGTTCCGTCCCCATCGACAAGTCGGGAAGGTTCGACCTCGGAGGTCTCAGCGGGAGCAAGTACGTCGTCAAGACGGCCGATGGCACCACCGTCAACTGCACCGTGCTCCAACACTGACTGCGCTCGCAGAACCGTGAACGACCGAGGGCCAGGTCAGAGGAAACATCCCTCTGACCTGGCCCTTCGCCGTTCAGAGCGGGCGACGGAAATCGAACCCGCGTAGCTGGTTCGGAAGATCGCGTACGCACTTGCACGCCGACCTCTCAACTGGCTGACCTGCACGTTCCCGCGCACCTCCCTGGCGTTCCCCGCGACTCCCCCCTGAACCCCAGGGCGGTATCTGCGGCCGCGGATACGCGGTTGCGGCGCATGGCTACCCCACCGCAGGATGCCAGCGGGGGTGGCTATGGAACGGCATCAGTTGGTGCGCCTGCTGACCGGTGACGACGAGGCAACCAAGGCGGCGCTGGCGGCTCTCCTGGACGGCGCCACCTACGCCGTATGGGAGGGCGGGAGAAGGCCCTCCCAGGCTCATGCAGGGATCTTCGCGATCCGACTTCGGTGCATGCGGCGGAAGGGCGCCGAGACCCTGGGATGGGAACGAGCGGTGTCGGCATCTTCGAGGGCCCTGTGAGCGCGTGAGGGCGCGCCTAGAGCGAGTCGTCGCGCTCCAGAACGAGGCCGGACGAGCCGTCCTCAAGGTCAACGCCCGCATCGAGGTGCAGGTGGTGCCCGCTCCGTATGCCAGGGTCGGCGAGCTCCAACAGTCGCTCGGCGAGGACGCGAAGCCCCTCCGCGTTGGCCTTGATGAGAGCCTCGCCGGTTGAGCTCTGCACCTTGATCAGCGGTTCGTCCATGCCGCCACGCTAGCCTGCGGCCGATCGAGTGACTGGTCTCTCGCGCCATGCGGCGCTGCCTGCTGTCAGGCGAGGGTCCCGGCCACAAACGGGGCGTCGCGTAGCCGCGCTGGCGATCGACAGGGATCTCGTACACGATCTCGCACAGCGCGGCGGGGATGACGATGTCCGCCGTCTCCGCGGCCATCCGGTTCACGACGCCAACGCCGGCGTGTGGTCCACCTAACTCGTGAACGGTACGAACGCACAGGTCTCCCACGGCGCTGCCGAGCCGAGCACCTGGAACGCGGAGAACCGCCTCACCAGGGCCACCACCCCGGACAGTGGGGAATGGACTCACGCCCCCCTCGCTGTTGCCGACACCAACCCCCGGTCCGAATTCGACGCCCGCTTCCTCGCGATCGTCACAGACCTGGTTGGCACGCCCCTCCCCGCATCAGGGGATGGGGGACTGCCCGCTCCGCTTTCCCGGCCAGTACGCGGACGAGGAAACCGGCCTCCACTGCAACTACTTCCGGCACCCCATGCAGTGGCGTAGGTTCGTAACCCCCATGGCTGGGCTGACCACTTGGGGCTCGAAGGCTCATCAATTCTTCGCGGAACAGAAGTGAACCAGGTGAGTCAGTTCTCCCGACTGGACTTCAGGAGAGGCCAGAGCGCGTACGCAACGGGAAGTGTAGGAATAGATGACCGCGATCGAAAGTCTGTGGGAAGACTTTGAGCTTCCCATCAAAGATGCCCTCCACTACGCCGGCGGGCACTCTTACGATGTCGCCCTCGACCGCGCCGCACCGAGGGGTTTCACGGTGCTCGCCCCCTTTGACCTCGATGAGATGCTGGAAAGCGATCCGTCTTGGGTGTCTTCGGTCGATGGGCTTGCCGCCGTAGACCTGAGAGAGAAGGGGATGCTGTGGGGCGGCGAGGGTTCGTACGGCTCGGAGGGGTTCATTGCACGTTTGACTGTTGACCGTGCGCTGATTTGGGTGATGTTCTTTATGGAATCCAATCCATTTGATCGGATTCAGCTGTCCGAAAACGTCGCCACCTTTAGCTCGACCTCGGGGTTTGAGATTTCAGTCGACATCGACGATCCGCGAATCCCAGTCTCCGGACCCGCATCGAAGCGAACTGCGTAAGGATCATTTCCCCGGTCGTAGGAGAGCGATACGGGGGCAAGAAACAGGTTGCATTGGCGCCTGGATCGAAGAGCGCGAGCTGACCAGCACCACGGGGCCGCTTTACGGCTCGCTCGTCAAGCACCACCTGGAGCCGGTCCTCGGCGCCGTCAACCTGGCGGAGATCTGCCCGCACCCCGTACGGAGCCGGCGTGCCGACCAGCCGGCCGCCGGCACCCGGCCCACCACGGTGGCCAAGGCCTACGCCCTGCTCCGGGCCATCCTGGGCACGGCCGTGTCCGACGAGCTGATCCGGCGGAATCTCTGCCAGGTCAAGGGCGAGTACGCGCGAGCTCACGGGCCCGGACAGGGCACAGCGCCGCCCGGGACGCGTTGATCCACCAGCACGCGAGCGCCGACCGGGATCGGTTGATCGCCGACGCGCTCGGCAAGCCCGTGCAGAAGGGCACGCGGGGCGCGACGAAGGGCACGGGGCACGCTGGGGGCACGGGGGCCTGATGACGACCCCCGGGAACGACTGAGGGCCAGGCGGAGGAAATGTCCTCTGACCTGGCCCTTCGTCGTTCAGAGCGGGCGACGGGAATCGAACCCGCGTAGCTAGTTTGGAAGACTAGGGCTCTACCATTGAGCTACGCCCGCAACGCGTGCGCCGCAGGTCCGGGGGACCGCGGCACGGACAGCATCCTAGCGGGTCGGTCCGGGGGAGTGCACACCGCATTACGCGCCCGCGGTGCGGCGTCCGGAAACGTTCGCTCAAAACCCCGCGCATCAGAGGGTCTCCGGGCATGTACCCTACGTGTCGCACCGACGGGGTGTGGCGCAGCTTGGTAGCGCGTCCGCTTTGGGAGCGGAAGGTCGTCGGTTCGAATCCGGCCACCCCGACCACCAGCACCGCCATCACAAGATCGCGTTGTGGGCTGATTGCCGCTTGCGGTTACTATGCAAGCTGCGTGCCCGTGTGTCTGATGTACCGGGCCGAATCCGCCGAACCGCTGAATCGCAGCGCGGACGCAGAACCCCAAGCAGTCAGCCACAAGGAGACCGAACCGTGAAGAGCGCCGTGGAGACCCTGAACCCGACTCGGGTTCGGCTCACTGTTGAGGTGCCCTTCGAGGAGCTCAAGGACAGCCTCGACGCGGCGTACAAGAAGATCAACCAGCAGGTCACGGTGAAGGGCTTCCGCAAGGGCAAGATCCCCGCCCGGGTCATCGACCAGCGCTTCGGCCGCGGTGCGGTGCTGGAGGAGGCCGTCAACGACGCCCTCCCGAAGTTCTACACCGAGGCCGTCAACGAGGCCGACCTGAACCCGCTGGGCCAGCCTGAGGTCGACATCACGGAGCTGAAGGACGGCGAGCTGCTGGCCTTCACCGCCGAGGTCGACGTCCGCCCCGAGATCGAGATCCCGGACTACTCCGGCATCGAGGTCGAGGTCGACGCGGTCGAGGTCTCCGACGAGGACATCGAGAAGTCGGTCGAGCAGCTGCGCGGCCGCTTCGCGTCCACCAACGACGTCGAGCGCGCGGCCGAGGACGGCGACGTCGTCACCATCGACCTGGAGGCCAAGGTCGGCGGCGAGGTGCTGCCGGACGGCGTCGCCTCCGACGTCTCCTACACCATCGGCTCGGGCGAGCTCCTCGAGGGCATCGACGACGCCGTCAAGGGCCTGGAGGCCGGTGGCGAGGCCACCTTCACCTCCCAGCTGAAGGGCGGCTCCGCCGAGGGCCAGGACGCCGAGGTCACCGTCAAGGTCACCAAGGTCTCCGCCAAGGAGCTCCCGGAGCTGGACGACGAGTTCGCGCAGATGGCGAGCGAGTTCGACACCCTCGAGGACCTCAAGGCCGACAGTCGCAAGCGCCTCGAGAACATGAAGCAGTACGACCAGGCCACGCAGGCCCAGGAGCGCGTCCTGGAGAAGCTGCTGGAGCTCGTCGAGGTGCCGATCCCCGAGAAGCTGCTCGAGGACGAGGTCAACACCCGCAAGCACAACCTGGAGCACCACCAGCTCGGCCAGATGGGCCTGACCATCGAGAAGTACCTGGAGTTCCAGGGCAAGACGGTCGAGGAGTTCGACGCCGAGACCAAGGACCAGGCGATCAAGGGCATCAAGACCCAGTTCGTCCTGGACGCGCTCGTCAACAAGGAGAAGCTGGGCGTCGACCAGGAGGAGCTCACCGAGCACCTCATGCGCCGTGCGGCTTCCTCCGGCATGTCCCCCGACCAGTTCGCCCAGGCCGTCGTCGAGGGTGGCCAGGTGCCGATGCTCGTCGGCGAGGTCGCCCGCGGCAAGGCCCTCGCGGTCGTCGTCGAGGCCGCCAAGGTCGTCGACACCAACGGTGAGGTCGTCGACCTCTCCGACGAGGAGGACGAGGTCGAGGCTGCCGCCGAGACCGTCGAGGCCGTCGTCGACGGTGACGCCGACGCCGCCGAGGCGCAGGCCGACGAGGCCAAGTAACACCCTGGGCGCCGCCCCGCGCGGCGCCCGCTGAGCAGCACCCCGAAGGGCCCGTACGCAGCCGTGTACGGGCCCTTCGCGCACTCCGTGCACGGCGCCGTCCACAGGGCCTGCGCCCGGTCCCCGAAGGGCCCATGGACCTTGCGCTCCGAGCGAACAGTTCGGGAAGCGGGATGGCGTTGTCCGACCTGCGCGTTAGGGTCCATGAATACGAGGGCACGGGAGTACCCGGAAGCCGGCGGCCACCGCCGCCCCGATCGGTCCGCGCCCCAGAACGAGACGCTGAGACGGCATGTGGCCGTCGGAGACGAGCAGGTGGATACGTGACGAATCTGAAGCCTTACGCCGCGGGTGAGCCGTCCATCGGTGGCGGCCTCGGCGACCATGTCTACAACCGGCTGCTCGGCGAGCGCATCATCTTCCTCGGCCAGCAGGTCGACGACGACATCGCCAACAAGATCACGGCGCAGCTCCTCCTCCTGGCCGCGGAGCCGGAGAAGGACATCTACCTGTACATCAACAGCCCGGGCGGCTCGGTGACGGCGGGCATGGCGGTCTACGACACCATGCAGTACATCCCGAACGACGTCGTCACCATCGGCATGGGCATGGCGGCCTCCATGGGCCAGTTCCTGCTCACCGGCGGCGCCCAGGGCAAGCGCTTCGCGCTCCCGAACACCGACATCCTGATGCACCAGGGTTCCGCCGGCATCGGTGGCACCGCCTCGGACATCAAGATCCAGGCCGAGTACCTGCTGCGCACGAAGCGGCGCATGGCCGAGATCACCGCCCACCACTCCGGCCAGACCGTGGAGGCGATCATCCGCGACGGCGACCGCGACCGCTGGTTCACCGCGGAGGAGGCCAAGGAGTACGGCCTCATCGACGAGATCATCTCCGCCGCGTCGCTGGTCCCGGGCGGCGGCGGCACCGGGGCCTGATCCCGGCCCCGGCATACGGGACCTCGTACCAGGCCCCGTACGCCCGCCCGCACCGGCAAGCCCCAGCCCGCAGAACGCCACCAGGATGGTGAACACCCAGATGCACATGAACAACCTCTCTCCCGCGAGCGGCCTCTACACCGGCGCGCCGGTGGACAACCGCTACGTCATCCCGCGCTTCGTCGAGCGCACCTCGCAGGGCGTGCGCGAGTACGACCCGTACGCGAAGCTCTTCGAGGAGCGCGTGATCTTCCTCGGCGTGCAGATCGACGACGCCTCCGCCAACGACGTCATGGCGCAGCTGCTGTGCCTGGAGTCGATGGACCCGGACCGCGACATCTCGATCTACATCAACAGCCCCGGCGGCTCCTTCACCGCGCTGACGGCCATCTACGACACGATGCAGTTCGTGAAGCCGGACATCCAGACGGTCTGCATGGGCCAGGCGGCCTCCGCCGCCGCGGTACTGCTGGCCGCCGGCACCCCCGGCAAGCGCATGGCGCTGCCGAACGCCCGCGTGCTGATCCACCAGCCGTCGGGCGGCACCGGCCGCGAGCAGCTCTCCGACCTGGAGATCGCGGCCAGGGAGATCCTGCGCATGCGTGACCAGCTGGAGACCATGCTGGCCAAGCACTCGACCACGCCGATCGAGAAGATCCGCGAGGACATCGAGCGCGACAAGATCCTGACGGCCGAGGACGCGCTCGCGTACGGCCTGATCGACCAGATCGTCTCGACCCGCAAGAACTCCCACTGATCCTTGCCGCCAATTGGCGTGGGCACGTCGTCACATTCGGCGATGTGAACCACGTCAAGGGGGCCCCGCACGGGGCCCCCGGCAAGGTACCGTCGGATATGAGGCACCAGGAGCGCTGAACCAAGCGTCTCCCAGGCGAAGGGGAAGCACCTCGTGGCACGCATCGGTGACGGCGGCGACCTGCTCAAGTGCTCGTTCTGCGGAAAGAGCCAGAAGCAGGTGAAGAAGCTCATCGCAGGACCCGGTGTGTACATCTGCGACGAGTGCATCGACCTCTGCAACGAGATCATCGAGGAGGAGCTCGCCGAGACCTCCGAGGTCCGGTGGGAGGAACTCCCCAAGCCTCGTGAGATCTACGAGTTCCTGGAGAGCTACGTCGTCGGCCAGGAGCCGGCGAAGAAGGCCCTCTCGGTGGCGGTCTACAACCACTACAAGCGCGTCCAGGCCGGCGAGAACGGCGGTGCGCAGGGCCGGGACGACGCGATCGAGCTCGCGAAGTCCAACATCCTGCTGCTGGGCCCGACGGGCTCGGGCAAGACGCTCCTCGCCCAGACGCTCGCGCGCATGCTCAACGTCCCGTTCGCCATCGCCGACGCGACGGCGCTGACGGAGGCCGGGTACGTCGGCGAGGACGTCGAGAACATCCTGCTCAAGCTGATCCAGGCGGCCGACTACGACGTCAAGAAGGCCGAGACCGGGATCATCTACATCGACGAGATCGACAAGGTCGCCCGCAAGAGCGAGAACCCGTCGATCACGCGCGACGTGAGCGGCGAGGGCGTGCAGCAGGCCCTGCTGAAGATCCTCGAGGGCACGACGGCCTCGGTCCCGCCGCAGGGCGGCCGCAAGCACCCGCACCAGGAGTTCATCCAGATCGACACGACGAACGTGCTCTTCATCGTGGGCGGCGCCTTCGCCGGCCTCGAGAAGATCATCGAGTCGCGTGCGGGCGCCAAGGGCATCGGCTTCGGGGCGACGATCCGCTCGAAGCGCGAGATCGAGGCGAGCGACCAGTTCCAGGAGGTCATGCCGGAGGACCTGGTGAAGTTCGGGATGATCCCGGAGTTCATCGGCCGTCTGCCCGTGATCACCTCGGTCCACAACCTGGACCGCGAGGCGCTGCTGCAGATCCTGGTGGAGCCGCGGAACGCGCTGGTGAAGCAGTACCAGCGGCTGTTCGAACTCGACGGCGTCGAGCTGGACTTCGAGCGCGAGGCGCTGGAAGCCATCGCGGACCAGGCGATCCTCCGCCAGACCGGCGCGCGCGGCCTGCGCGCCATCATGGAAGAGGTCCTGATGTCGGTGATGTACGAGGTCCCGTCCCGCAAGGACGTGGCCCGCGTGGTCATCACCTCGGACGTCGTCCGCTCGAACGTGAACCCGACGCTGGTCCCCCGCATCGTCCCGAAGGACCAGGGCCCGCAGGAGAAGTCGGCGTAACTGTCATGCTGTACGAGGAGGGGCGCCCAAGCTACCCGGGGCGCCCCTCCTCGCATTCCGGACTACCTTGACCGGCAATCGGACAAAAGTTCGTGCGGCCTGGCGTGGCGGCCCCCTTTCTTGATCAACTTTGCCTCGACATCGTCTTACAGAGAGGGCAACGAGGCATGAAGATGAAGCGTGTTGGGGGAGTCCTGGCGGCGGTATTCGTCGCTGCTGCGCTGCCCATGGTGGCGGCCTCGCCTGCGTCTGCCGATCAGGGAGATTGCCAGTACTCGCTGCATCAAGCGGGCTACGACGTCGGCCCGAAGATTGAGGCTGCCTGCAAGATCGGTGCCGATCCGTTCAACGGGGCACCTTACGCCGGTTGCTACCTCAGCTTGATCAACATAGGGGTCAGGCACGAAGCCGCCGACGCGGCGTGTAGCTCGGCGCTTACCTGACGCGCCGCGGCCGGCATGCGCGGGAAGATGCTCGTGCCGGCCGCAGGCGTGATCAAGCCTTGACGCGTGCGGTCTTGTAGAGCTTCGCCGTCAGGTCGGCGGTCTGCTCCAGGGTGGAGCCCGGCTTGCCGGCCAGGAGGGACGCCGCGTCAGACGCGCTGACCATGCCCAGGGTGCTGTAGTCACCCCAGATGCAGATCGGTACGGTCAGCTCCTTCGGCCCCTTGGTCGTCGTGGTGGACTTGAAGCTGAACTTCATCTCCTGGCACTTCATCACGGCGCCGCTGAACCCGGACGGGGTCATCGCCTTCGGGCTGCCGATCAGTTCGACCGAGGCGGACTTGTCTTCGCCCGCCTTGAGCTTGGCGGTGGCGAAGTACGCGTCCACGGTCTTCTCGGGGTCCGTCAGCTCACCGTAGAGGCCCTGGAAGTTCAGGCTCTTGGCCGTCAGCGGGTTGGCCGGGTCACCGGACTTGTAGTCCATGCCCACCTTGGTGGGGTTCTTGACGCCGATGCCTTCCAGCTCCTGGCGGTCCTTGTCGCTGATTGGCTGGTCGCCCTTGTACTTCGGGTCCTTCTTGAAGTCGTCCACCGTCGCCGGGGCGACGAGCTTGTAGCCCTTGGTGGCGGACGAGACCGAGCCCGAGGCGCCGCCGCCCTTTGTGAAGTACCAGCCGGCGCCCGCGATGACCGCTACCGCGACGACCACGCCGATGATGACGCCCGCCTTCGACTTCTTCGGCTGCTGCGGCATTCCGCCGTACGGGGGCTGCTGGGGCATGCCCGGCTGTTGGTAGCCGTAGCCCGGCTGGGGCTGCTGGGGGTAGCCCTGCGGGGGGATGCCCGGCGGCGGGGGCTGCTGCGGGTAGCCGTAGCCGGGCTGAGGCGCGGGCTGGCCGTACGGACCCGGCTGCGGCGGCTGGCCCCCGTACGGTCCCGGCTGCTGCGGCGGCTGGGCCCCGTACGGTCCCGGCTGGTTGTAACTCATGCCCGCGTCCCCCTTCAGGAATCCTTTATGCGTTTCAGACATCCTGGCGGAAGCCGGAGTCGCGCATGGCGCCGGGCCCCCTCATTACCGGTTTCATGACTTGACTGTTACGCCACTAAACTGTGCCTCGTGACCGAGAACACGCAGACACCCAGCAGCCCCAACTCCGAACTGCCGACCGCGTACGCTCCGGCCGAGGTAGAGGGGAAGCTCTACGAGCGCTGGGTGGAGCGTGGGTACTTCACGGCCGATCCCGCGAGCGAGAAGCCCGCGTACACCATCGTCATCCCGCCGCCGAACGTCACCGGCTCCCTGCACCTGGGCCACGCCTTCCAGCACACGCTCATGGACGCCCTGACCCGCCGCAAGCGCATGCAGGGCTACGAGTCCCTGTGGCTGCCCGGCATGGACCACGCCGGTATCGCCACCCAGAACAAGGTCGAGCAGCAGCTCGCCGAGGAGGGCAAGTCCCGCCACGACCTGGGCCGCGAGGAGTTCGTCGAGCGCGTCTGGCAGTGGAAGGAAGAGTACGGCGGCAAGATCCTCGGCCAGATGCGCCGCCTCGGCGACGGCGTCGACTGGTCGCGCGAGCGGTTCACCATGGACGAGGGCCTCTCCAAGGCCGTCCAGACGATCTTCAAGAAGCTCTACGACGACGAGCTGATCTACCGCGCCGAGCGCATCATCAACTGGTGCCCCCGCTGCCTCACGGCCATCTCCGACATCGAGGTGGAGTACCAGGAGGACGCGGGCGAGCTCGTCTCGATCAAGTACGGCGAGGGCGAGGACACCCTCGTCGTCGCCACCACGCGCGCCGAGACGATGCTCGGTGACACCGCCGTGGCCGTCCACCCGGACGACGAGCGGTACGCGCACCTCATCGGCAAGCAGATCAAGCTGCCGCTGACCGACCGGACCATCCCGGTCGTCGCCGACACGCACGTCGACCCGGAGTTCGGCACCGGCGCCGTCAAGGTGACCCCGGCGCACGACCCGAACGACTTCGCGATCGGCCAGCGCCACAACCTGCCCTCCATGACGATCATGGACGAGCACGGCGTCATCACCGTCCACGGCCCCTTCCTCGGCCTGGACCGCTTCGAGGCCCGCTCCGCCGTCGTCGGCGCCCTGCGCCAGCAGGGTCGGATCGTTGCCGAGAAGCGTCCGTACATGCACTCCGTCGGGCACTGCTCGCGCTGCTCCACCACCGTCGAGCCGCGCCTGTCCCTCCAGTGGTGGGTCAAGGTCGAGACGCTGGCCAAGGCCGCCGGCGACGCCGTCCGCGACGGCCGCGTCTCGATCCACCCCGAGGAGATGTCGAAGCGCTACTTCGACTGGGTCGACAACCTCAACGACTGGTGCATCTCGCGCCAGCTGTGGTGGGGCCACCGGATCCCGGTCTGGTACGGCCCGGACGGCGAGATCGTCTGCGTCGGCCCGGACGACGAGGCGCCCACCGGCGAGGGCTGGCACCAGGACACGGACGTCCTCGACACCTGGTTCTCCTCCGGCCTGTGGCCGTTCTCCACGCTCGGCTGGCCGGAGAAGACCCCGGACCTGGCGAAGTTCTACTCCACCGACGTCCTGGTCACCGGCCACGACATCATCTTCTTCTGGGTCGCCCGGATGATGATGTTCGGCCTGTACGCCATGGACGGCGAGGCGCCGTTCAAGACCATCGCGCTGACCGGCCTGGTCCGCGACGAGCGCGGCAAGAAGATGTCGAAGTCCTTCGGCAACGTCGTCGACCCGCTGGACTGGATGGACAAGTACGGCTCCGACGCCGTCCGCTTCACCCTGGCCAAGGGCGCCAACCCGGGCACCGACGTGCCGATCGGCGAGGACTGGGTCCAGGCGTCCAGCAAGTTCGCCAACAAGATCTGGAACGCCACGCGCTTCGCGCTGATGAACGGCGCCACCATCGAGGGCGATCTGCCGCCGGTCGAGCAGCTGTCGGCCACCGACCGCTGGATCCTGTCCCGCCTGAACAAGACGGTCGCGCAGGTCGACGCGTACTACGAGGACTTCCAGTTCTCGAAGCTCAGCGAGGCGCTGTACCACTTCGCGTGGGACGAGGTCTTCGACTGGTACGTGGAGCTGTCGAAGACGACGTTCTTCGCGGGCGGCGAGCAGGCCAAGGTCTCCGGCCGCGTGCTCGGCGAGGTCATCGACGTCATGCTGCGGCTGCTGCACCCGGTGGTCCCCTTCGTCACCGAGACGCTGTGGACCACGCTGACCGGCCGCGAGTCCCTCGTCATCGCCGAGTGGCCCAAGGACAGCGGCTTCCGCGACGAGGCCGCCGAGGCGGAGATCGAGAGCGTCCAGAACCTCGTCCGGGAGGTCCGCCGGTTCCGCAAGGAGCAGGGTCTCGACGACAAGCAGAAGGTCCCGGCCCGCCTGGACCTGTCGGGCACCGCGCTGGCCGCCCACGAGGCCGCCATCCGCCAGGTGCTGCGCCTCCAGCCGGAGGGCGACGCCTTCAGCGCCACCGCGACGCTCCCGGTCGTCGGTGCCAGCGTCGCGCTCGACCTGTCGGGCACGATCGACGTGGCCGCCGAGCGCAAGCGCCTCTCCAAGGACCTCGCGGCCGCGGAGAAGGAGAAGCAGCAGGCCGAGGCGAAGCTCGGGAACGAGGCCTTCCTGGCCAAGGCCCCCGACAACGTCGTGGACAAGATCAAGGGCCGGCTGGCCAAGGCCGTGGCGGACATCGCCCGGATCCAGGCCCAGCTGGACACGTTGCCCGCGGCGTAACACGTACAAACGGTGAACCACACGTACATACGGTGAACCTTCGGCCCCCGAGTGCATCGCTCGGGGGCCGACGCGTAGGGTGACAGCGGCCCCAGGGGTTCCGCGCAACCAGCCGGGGCCATCGTCGGCCGGTGTCGACCGAGGGGGGTCTCGGAATGTTGGGTCGTGACGTGCCGGGCCGCCCGGTCTTAGGCCGCGAGCTCAAGCGCCGCAATCTCCTCCTGGGCGCGGCGGCCACCGCGGCCACCGGCGGCGCTCTCGCCGGAGTGGCGGCCTTCAGCACCTCGCGCGCGCCCGCCGCCGCACTCCAGAAGGACCTGCTGTCGCGGGACCCCAAGGCCTCCAAGGCGGCCCGGTCCGTTTACCGGTTACTGGCCGGGCTGGAGGCGGACGCCCGGGCCGGCCGGCGTCGCGGCACCCTCATGGGCCAGCACGCCGAGGTGCACAACGAGCGGTACAACCCGGAGTACGGCGACCACACCGGTCCCAAACCGCCCGGCTACTACTACCGCAAGCCCCAGGACATCACCGGGAAGCTGCCGGCCTTCCTCGAACTGGACCTGGGCCCCGGCTACCAGCAGGAGAGCTGGGGCGTGGGCGAGGCCCGGGACTACTCGCGCGCCGCCTGGCCCGCCCGCCGCGAGTTCTGGACCTACACCAACGACGTCGTCGACCTCGCCATGGGCGTCTGGCACGGACTGCCCCGCAAGGACGACGGCTCGTACAACCCGACCGGCACCGAACCCCTCTGGAACGGCACCAAGACCGTGCTGCCGGCCAACGGGGGTGCGCCCGCGGGCCTGGTCGGGATGTCGTTCCACCAGCCGTGGCCGGGCAGTCCGGTCAAGAGCTACGAGCAGACACTGCGCCGCAGCGCGCCCTCGGCGAAGGACCCGGGCTGGATCGACCGGGTGCTCACGCCCGGTTCCGCCGAGCACGCGGCGCTCCTGCTCGACCTGTCGTTCCTCGCGGACCACCTCGGCTACCTGGCCGCGTACGACGTACCCGTACTGCTGCGCCCGTACCACGAGATGAACTCGCTCGGCGGGGAGCAGAGCTTCTGGTGGGCGGGTCTGAAGCCCCGGCAGTACACGGCTCTCTGGGAGTTGCTCTACCACTACCTGGTGGGATCCCGTGGGCTGCACAACCTGATCTTCGTGTGGGCTCCCACGGCCTGGGACGGCATCCACGGCAGCGAACCCTGGGACTTCTACCCGGGCGGCGAGTACGTGGACGTGGTCGGGGTCGACGACTACAGCGGAACCCCGGACAACCCCTTCGACCCGGCCGCCTGGACATCGACGTGGCACCGCGGCCTCGAGGACTACGGCAAGCCGCGGATCCTCGCGGAGTCCTTCCACGTGCCGCTGGGCGCGAAGCAGCGAGCGACGCTCGACAAGGCTCCCTGGGTGCTGTGGACCGTGTGGGGGGACGGACTCACGGCGAAGAACGCGGACGCCGATGTGCAGCAGACGTACGACGACCCCAAAACGATCACCGGTGGCCGGGAATCCGGCCCCGCGGGCGTGCAATGGCTCGCCTTGCACGACGGAACATTCGAATAGGAGTGAAGTTGAGCGCGTCAACGCCACGCGCCCACCGTGTGGCCGCCTTCGTGGCCATGGGCTGGGCAGGAATCCTGCTCCTCTGGGCCCTGTACAACTGCTTCTGGCAGGTCGGCGTCGCCGACTTCCTGCAGGGCATCGTGTACTACGGCACCGGCGACGGCTCCGGAACCGCAGAGACGTTCAACCTCAACTGGGGTGTCGTCTATGTGGCGGGCGGGCTGCTGGTCCTGCGGGGGAACACCCTCGGGCGGGGCATCATCATCGGCGGCGCAGCCATCGAGGGCTACAACCGGGTGCGCAGTCTGTCGGGTGCGCTCTTCGACGAGAAGCAGGCCGAGTACTTCACCACGACCGTCCAGGGCGGGCTGAAGCTGGCGACCTTCGCCGCCGGTGTCCTGGTGACCGGCACGCTCATCGTGCTGCTGCTGCGGGACTTCGCGGTGTACGAAGCGTGGCAGCCGCCGGTGAACCCGTGGACCCAGCAGGCCAACGAGGCCCGGCAGGCGCAGCAGGTGCCGCAGCAGCAATCGCCGCAGCCGTCCCACGGGTTCGGGGCTCCGCCGGCTTACCCGGCCCAGCCCGGGCCGCAGTTGCCGCAGACGGGCTACGGGCAGCCGCAGCCCCAGCAGCCGCAACCCCAGCAGCCCCAGCCCCAGCCCTACCCGCCCCAGCAGCCGCAGCCCGGTTACGGGCCAGGCCCGTACGGCAGTCAGCCCGCCTGGCCTCAGCAGCCTCAGCAGCCCCGGCAGTCGCCGCCGCAGCAACAGCAGCAGTAGGAACACCGAAGGACCTCTTCCATGACCCTCGCCCCCGTACAAGAGGTCGCGCCCACGTCGCGGCGCGATGCGAAGCTGGTGCAGCGCCTTGCCGACTGGAAGCCCGGCGTGGCGGCCTTCCTGCTGCCCTTCCTGCTCCTCGCCGGCTTCGGCCTGTGGTCGTTCAAGCCGAATCCGACCCCGCTGGGCTGGACGCTGTCGGTCGTCTGGTCGCTGCCCGGCATAGGCGTCATGGTCGGACTCCAGGGCGCCCTGCTGATCCGCCGCCGGCTGCGCAAGTCGCACGAGATGGTCCCGCCGACGCCGGTGGAGGAGGACTTCCTCATCGTGCTCGTGCCGACCATCGGCCGCCACGACACGTACCCGGCGCTGGAGCGCTCGGTCCTCAGCTATGTGGAGCACCTGCCCCCGTACTTCCCCCGGATGCGGGTCGACGTCCTCACGGAGGAGGGCTGCGAGGCGACCGGGCAGATCGACGGCCTGGCCGCCATGAACCCCCTGATCCGGGTGGTCACCGTGCCCAAGGCGTACGAGACGGCGAACGGGACCCGGTTCAAGGCCCGCGCCAACCACTACGCGCACGAGCTGCGGATCGACGAGGGCGAGGCCCTCGACGACATCTGGGTGCTGCACATGGACGACGACACCGGGGTCGGCCCCGACACCGCCGCATCCATGGCCCAGTTCGTCAACCGCCAGCGGCGGGACGGCGACGAGGGCAAGCACATGGCGCAGGGCATCCTCGCCTACCCGCGCGAGAACGCCGTGAACCGCTTCACCTGGCTCGCCGACGCGGTCCGCCCCGCCGACGACATAGCCCGGTTCCGTGCCCTCACCGGTCTCGGCACTCCGGTCGCCGGCGTGCACGGGGAGCTGCTGCTGCTCCGTGCCTCCATCGAGGCGACCATCGGCTGGGACTTCGGCCCGAAGGCCATCGTCGAGGACGCCCAGCTGGCGCTGTCCTTCTGCCGCAAGTACCCGGGCCGCAGCGACTGGTTCAACGGCCGCTGCTACGGCGCCTCCCCGGCCACCACCAGGGACTTCATCAAGCAGCGCGAGCGCTGGTCCTGGGGTCTGGTCGCGCTGTGCTTCAACCGCACGGTGCCGTTCCGGTACCGCTGGTTCCTGCTGCTCTGCGTGGCCACCTGGGTCTTCGGCCCGCTCCAGCACATCGCGACCGTGATCTTCGTGGCCTGGCTCATCGGCGACTTCAACACCTCGCCCGTGGCCCAGTCCGTCGTGATCATGTGGGCGCTCAACTTCGCGTACGTCATCTGGACGTACTGGGAGGGGCTGCGGCTCAACGCCCTGGTCTCGGCGAACGGCAGGCGGCTCTGGTGGGAGCCGATCGTCGTGCTGGCCCTCATCCCGGTGTTCTCCGTGATGGAAGGGCTCGGCGGCCTGCGCGGGCTGATCAAGTTCATCAAGCGCGAAGAGAACAAGTTCGTCGTCATTGCCAAGCCCGCGTGAGAAAACGAGAGTCCCTCGTGAACAACGAGAAGAACCAGAAGAGCCAGAAGGACCAGAAGGACCAGAAGGACCAGAAGGACCAGGACGAGAAGAAGAAGCGCTCCAAGGTCCCCCTGCTCGCGATCCTCCCGGTGACCGTGACGTCCCTGGTCATCGGCCTCCCGTTCGTGATCGGGGACCACCCGCTGCGCTGGAGGTCGGGCTCTCTCAAGCCGGTCCTGGTCCTGCACGACTCCACCCCCGCCAAAGGCGGCGACGCCCCCGCCCCCGCCGACGGCGGAGGCGGCGCGGCCGAGGAGACCAAGGCGGCCCAGCCCACCGGGCCCGCGCTGAAGGTGGACAAGCCCTGGAAGGCGGGCATGCCCGAGTGGGGCGTCCAGATCTTCTGGGAGGACGAGAAGGAACACAGCGACGCCTACGTCGAGAAGCAGGCGCGCAGGCAGGCCGACTACCTCGTCGGGCTGAAGGCCAACGCCGTATCCGTCTCCTTCCCCTTCTATACGGAGGGCCGCACCTCGACGAAGCTCACGGCCGGCAAGAGCACCCCGACGCCCGAGCACCTCGAGACGGTGCTGCGCGTTTTCCACGAGGCCGGACTGCGCACCACCGTCCGCCCGACGCTGGACGAGACGGTGCTCGTTCCTCCGGCGGGCTGGCGCGGCAACATCAAGCCGACCGACAAGGAGGCCTGGTTCGATTCGTACGAGGCCCTGCTCGGCCCGTACCTCGACGCGGCCCAGCGCCGGCAGGCGGCGACGTTCGTGATCGGCACCGAGCTGAACTCGATGGAGGGCCACCCGGGCTGGAAGGGCCTGATCGCGGCGGCCGAGAAGCGGTTCAAGGGCGAGGTGTCCTACGACGCGAACTGGGACAACTACGTGGGCGGCCACATCGACGTGCCCGTCAAGCGGCTCGGCGTCGACGCGTACTTCCCCGTCAAGGTCGCCGACGACGCCCCCGTCGACCAGCTGGTCGACGGCTGGAACACCTGGCTCGACAAGAAGACCAAGGGCCCGCTGCCGCGGATCGTGCTCGCCGAGGCGGGCATCAGCGCCATGGACGGGGCGTACCACGCACCCGGCGACTTCTATGCGCGGCGCAAGCTGAACCCCGCGGTGCAGGCCAACTGGTACAAGGCGGTCTGCCAGGTCGTCCGCGAGCGGAAGATGACGGGCATCTACTGGTGGTCGGTCTCCTTCGATGCCGACCCCAAGGCCGCCCCCAAGGAGGAGGACTCCCGGCTCAACTTCGCGGGGCGCCCGGACTCCGAGCGGGAGATCCGGTCCTGCTTCGGTTCCGACTACGCGGGCCCGGGCACCGATCCCGCACCCTGACGAGTTGTGTCCCGAGTTGTCCGGAGTGTCGGATATCACGTTTTCGGCCCGGTCGGCTGATCCGATCCCCCTCGGCGAGCACGGATGATGGAGGGCATGCACGTCCCGCCCGTCGCCCCGGTGCTCCGCCGGGCCGCGGCCACCGGCCGCCGGCTCGCCGAGAGCTGGACCGGGTCTCCCCGGGCGCTTGACGTGCTCACCGCAGTCAGCTGCCTCGCCCTGATGGCGCTGGACCTGCCCGGCCTGGCCGCCGCGGACAACTCGCTCAGTGGCCCGATGGCGGCCGTCGTGCTCGCCGCCGGGTGCTCGAGCCTGGTGGTGCGCCGCCGGGCGCCCTGGATCTCGTACCTCACCGCGCTGCTCTTCATCGGCTGGCTGCACGAGCTGACGCTGATCCAGTTCGCGCTCTACTCGGTCGGCCGCTTCCGGGGGCGCCGGCCCGCGGTCCTCGCCACCCTCGGGTACATCGCCTTCGCGCTGATCGTCTTCAGCGTCCCGGGCTGGCCCGAACCGCATGCCCAGACCCTCAGCTCGTTCCTGAGTCTGGTCGTGCCCATCGGGGTCCTCGCCTCGGCCGTCGGCATCGCCGCCTACCGGCACGACCTGGTGCGCGAGCTGGCGGCCCGGCGGGCCGAATCGGCCGTCCTGCAGGCGGTCCAGCAGGAGCGCACCTCGGTCGCCCGCGACGTCCACGACTTCGTCGGCCGGGAGCTGACGCTGCTGACGGTGCGCTCCGAAGTGCTGTCGGTGCGGTCGCGAGCGTCGGCGCACGCCAAGGACTTCGAGGAGCTGGCCGACACCGCGCGCCGGGCCCATCTGGTGCTCAACGAGATCATCGTGCAGCGCGGGGAGCGGGCCGCGACCCCGGGGGTGGACGGTCTGCCGGCCCTCGCGGAGGAGAGCGGGCGGGCCGGTTCGCCCGTACGGCTGGCCCTGGATCCGCAGGTGCTCGGGCTGTCGCCGCTGCGGCAGGCCGCGGTCTACCGGGTGGTGCAGGAATGCCTGACCAACGCGGCCAAGCACGCCTGCGGGGAAACCGTCGACGTGTCGATCGCGGCGGACGGCCCGCAGCTGCGGATCGCGGTCAGCAACGGCCTGCCCGCCCGTACGCCCACGCGCGCCCCCGTCTCGGCCGGCTCGGGCACGGCGAGCATGTCCGAGCGCGTGCGCAGCCTGGGCGGAACCCTGACGGCGACGCGCACGGAGGACTCGTACACGGTGGTGGCCACCCTCCCCAGGGGGTAGCCGCGGTCAGGCCTTCGCCGGGACCAGCAGGCTGTTCAGGGTGTCCAGGTCCTCCACGCACCTGCCGGAGCCCAGGGCCACGCAGTCCAGCGGGGCGTCGGCGACGAACACCGGGATCCCGGTCGCGGAGGCCATCCGCAGGTCCAGGCCGGGCAGCAGTGCGCCGCCGCCGGTCAGGACGATGCCGTGCTCCATCACGTCGCCGGACAGCTCGGGCGGGCACTCCTCCAGCGTGGTGCGCACCGCGGCGATGATCGCCTCGACCGGCTCGTCGAGCGCGGCCCGTACGTCCGTGGCGCCCAGCGAGAGCGTCTTCGGCATGCCGCCGACCCGTTCCCGGCCGCGCACCGTGAACGTCCGGGTCTCCAGCTCCGGCCGGTCCGGCACCGGCCAGGCCGATCCGATGCCGACCTTGACGTCCTCGGCGCTGCGCTCGCCGATGAGCAGTCCGTGCTCCTTGCGTACGTAGTCCGTGATCGCGGCGTCCAGCCGGTCCCCGCCGACCCGCAGCGACCGGGACGTGACGATCCCGCCGAGCGAGATGACGGCGACCTCGGTGGTGCCGCCGCCGATGTCCACCACCATCGAGCCGCGCGGCTCGGCCACCGGCAGGCCCGCGCCGATCGCCGCCGCCATCGGCTCCTCGATCAGGTGGACGGCCCTGGCCCCGGCCCGGGTCGAGGCGTGGACGATGGCCCGCCGCTCGACCGGGGTGACCCCGGAGGGCACGCAGATGACCATCCGGGTGCGCGGCCGCCGCCCGGGCACGGCCTTGCGGACGAAGTGCCGGATCATCTCCTCGGCGGCCTCGTAGTCGCAGATGACCCCGTCCTTCAGGGGGCGGATCGCGGTGATGGAGCCGGGGGTGCGGCCGATGGTCTCCTTGGCCTCGGTCCCGACGGCCAGCACGGTGGTGGTGCCGGCCTTCACGGCGACCACGGACGGCTCATTGAGGACGATTCCGTGCCCCCGGGCGTAGACCAGGGTGTTCGCGGTCCCCAGATCGATCGCTATGTCGCGGCTGGAAGCGGGCGTGTTACTGCTGGCCTGCGGCATTTGTTCCCCTATCTCCTGCCCGCAAGGCTTGCATAACGATCCGGTCGCAACGGGCGCCGAACGTCCTGAAACGGCCGGGTCGAAAGTCCCCGGGCCCCCCGTCCGTAGACTGGCCCCGTGAGTGAGCAGCAGCCCGAGAGCAACGGACCCGACGACCGCGACGAGACCCTCGAGGTCTTCGACCGGATCGTGGCCGAAGAGTCCGACCGCGACCCCGACCTGGCGGTGATCGAAGCTGGCAGCCGTACCCTGCGCGCCCAGGCCGGACCGCCCCAGGGCGACCCGGTGCACGCGCGCCCCCTCGACCCGGAGGTGACGGCGGCGCTGCAGGAGGTGGAGCAGGAGCTCGCCACCCGCTGGGGCGAGACCAAGCTGGAGCCGTCCGTCACCCGGATCGCCGCACTGATGGACATCCTCGGCGAACCGCAGCGCGCGTACCCGTCCATCCACGTCACCGGCACCAACGGCAAGACCAGCACCGCCCGCATGATCGAGGCCCTGCTGAACGCCTTCGAGCTGCGCACCGGCCGCTACACCAGCCCGCACGTGCAGTCGGTCACCGAGCGGATCAGTCTGGACGGGGCGCCGATCAGCGCCGAGCGCTTCATCGAGACGTACTACGACATCAAGCCGTACGTGGAGATGGTCGACGCCGCCGAGGAGTTCCGGCTGTCCTTCTTCGAGGTGCTCACCGGCATGGCGTACGCGGCCTTCGCGGACGCCCCGGTCGACGCGGCCGTCGTCGAGGTCGGCATGGGCGGCACCTGGGACGCGACCAACGTGATCGACGGCTCGGTCGCGGTGATCACCCCGATCAGCCTGGACCACACCGACCGCCTCGGCGCGACGCCCGGCGAGATCGCCGGGGAGAAGGGCGGCATCATCAAGCAGGACGCCACCGTGATCCTGGCGCAGCAGCCGGTGGACGCGGCGCAGGTGCTGCTGAAGAAGGCCGTCGAGGTCGACGCGACGGTGGCCCGTGAGGGCATGGAGTTCGGCGTCGTCGCGCGCGAGGTGGCGGTCGGCGGGCAGATGCTGACGCTGCGCGGCGTGGGCGGCGAGTACGACGGCATCTTCCTGCCGCTGTACGGGGCCCACATGGCGCACAACGCGGCGGTGGCGCTGGCGGCGGTCGAGGCCTTCTTCGGCGTCGGCGCGCAGCAGTCGCGGGAGCTGGACCTGGAGACCGTACGCAGGGCCTTCGCCTCGGTGACCTCGCCGGGCCGGATGGAGGTCGTGCGGCGCAGCCCGACGGTGGTCCTGGATGCGGCGCACAACCCGGCGGGCGCGCAGGTCACGGCGGAGGCGGTGACCGAGGCCTTCGGCTTCAGCCGGCTGATCGGCGTCATGGCCGCGAGCGAGGGCAAGGACGTCAAGGGGGTCCTGGAGGCCTTCGAGCCGATCTTCGCGGAGGTCGTCGTCACGGAGAACTCCAGCCACCGGGCGATGTCCGCGGACGAGCTGGCGGCGGTCGCGGTCGAGGTCTTCGGGCCGGACCGGGTGCAGGTGGAGCCGCGGCTGGACGACGCCCTGGAGGCGGCGATCACCCTCGCGGAGGAAGAGGCCGAGTACGGAGGGGCCGGGGTCCTGGTGACCGGGTCCGTGATCACGGTGGGCGAGGCCCGCCTGCTGATGAAGAGGGGCTGAGAGATGCGCACGCTGTGTGCTTCGACGCTGATCGGCGAGTTCTTCGTGATCGGTTTCGCGGGGCTGGTCGCGATGAAGAACCCGGAACTGACCCAGGCCACGGTCTGGACGGTCTGCGGGGTCGCCATGCTGCTGTCGGTGGTGCTGTGCGGGATGCTGTCGCGTCCCGGCGCGGTGCAGATCGGCTGGGCCCTGCAGATCGGCCTGATCCTGAGCGGGTTCTTCGTGCCGATGATGTTCTTCCTCGGTGCGGTGTTCGCGGGGCTGTGGTGGTGCTCGGTGCACTACGGCGGCAAGATCGACGCGATCAAGGCCCGCTGGGCCGCGCAGAGCGAGGCGCAGGCCTGACGGGCCCGTGCGCCTGCCGTGTCCAGCCCCTGTAGCCTCGGGTAACCGCACCCGTTTGCCGCAAGGAGTTACAACATGACCCAGCGCACGCTCGTCCTGCTCAAGCCGGACGCGGTCAGGCGTGGCCTGGTGGGCGAGATCATCGGCCGTATCGAGCGCAAGGCCGGCTGGAGCATCCCGGCGCTGGAGCTGCGTACGCTCGACCGGAGCATCCTGGAGCAGCACTACGCCGAGCACGTGGGTCGCCCGTTCTACGAGCCCCTCATGGGCTTCATGGCGAGCGGCCCGATCGTGGCCCTCGTGGTGGAAGGGGAACGCGTGATCGAGGGTGTCCGCCAGTTGGCCGGACCGACCGACCCGATCGGCGCGGCGCCCGGCTCCATCCGGGGGGACTTCGGCACGATCACCCGGGAGAACCTCATCCACGCCTCGGACTCCGAGGAGTCCGCCGAGCGCGAGCTGAAGCTGTTCTTCCCCACCCTGGGATGAGTCCTTCCTGACGTAACATCAGCCGAATAGCGCTCATGACCTGGGGCGACCGAAGTAATTTCGGTCGCCCTTCGGTATTGCCGGGCACTTGCGGGAACGCATGGGCAGGACACGTCGTCACCACTAAGGGGGCGGGTTTCCGTTCCGGCGGGATTGCCGGAGTCCCGTCGCGCGGTGTTCACACTTGCGGCACTACGATGGGGCCTCCACCCACACACCCACCTCGCCGACCTGACAGCAGCCGCTATCAACTGGAAGGCCAGACGCTCCTCATGGGGAACAAGGGGAACAACATGTCGTTCATCGGCCGTGACATGGCGATCGACCTCGGGACCGCCAACACGCTGGTGTACGTGAGGGGCCGGGGGATCGTCCTGAACGAGCCGTCCGTGGTCGCCATCAACACGAACACCGGCGGCATCCTGGCGGTCGGCTCCGAGGCGAAGAAGATGATCGGCCGGACGCCCGGCAACATCGTCGCCGTAAGGCCCCTCAAGGACGGCGTCATCGCCGACTTCGAGATCACCGAGCGTATGCTCCGGTACTTCATCCTCAAGATCCACAAGCGCCGCTACCTGGCCCGTCCGCGCGTCGTGGTCTGCGTACCCTCCGGCATCACGGGAGTGGAGCGGCGCGCCGTCATCGAGGCGTCCACGCAGGCCGGCGCCCGCCAGGTGCACATCATCGAGGAGCCCATGGCCGCCGCCATCGGCTCGGGCCTGCCCGTCCACGAGGCCACCGGCAACATGGTCGTGGACATCGGCGGCGGCACCACCGAGGTCGCCGTCATCTCCCTCGGCGGAATCGTCACGGCGCAGTCCATCCGGGTGGCCGGCGACGAGCTCGACAACGCGATCATCCAGCACATCAAGAAGGAGTACTCGCTCCTCCTCGGTGAGCGGACCGCCGAGCAGATCAAGATCACCATCGGGTCCGCCTACGACCTCGACAAGGACGAGCACACCGAGATCCGCGGCCGCGACCTGGTCTCCGGCCTCCCCAAGACGGTCGTGATCTCTGCAGCCGAGGTCCGCAAGGCCATCGAGGAGCCGGTCAACGCCATTGTCGACGCGGTCAAGACGACCCTCGACAAGTGCCCGCCGGAGCT
The DNA here is from genome assembly GCF_036106915.1 of Streptomyces sp. NBC_00354. Classification (NCBI taxonomy): domain Bacteria; kingdom Bacillati; phylum Actinomycetota; class Actinomycetes; order Kitasatosporales; family Streptomycetaceae; genus Streptomyces; species Streptomyces sp. NBC_00354. The sequence goes on from NZ_CP107983.1 coordinate 5,581,836, forward strand.
CTCCGGCGACATCATGGACCGCGGCATCGTCCTGACCGGCGGCGGCGCCCTGCTGCGCGGGCTCGACGAGCGGCTGCGCCGCGAGACGGGCATGCCGATCCACATCGCGGAGGACCCGCTCGACTCCGTGGCGCTCGGCTCCGGCAAGTGCGTGGAGGAGTTCGAGGCGCTCCAGCAGGTCCTGGACGCCCAGCCCCGGCGCTGATACAGACCCCCGTCCGGGGGCCATGCGGAACACAAGGATCCGCCGTACGGGTGCTGCCGCGCCCGTGCGGCGGATCGTTGATATACAGACGAAGAAGAATCCGACGAGGAAGGCACGGCCGCCGCACGTGAGGGACACACGAGAAAGCCGGCTGCTCCTGGTGCTCCTGATCGCCATCGCGTTCGCATTGATCACGGTGGACATCAGGGCAGGCGAGGAGTCACCGGTCGACGGCGCCCGGCAGGCCGCCGCAGCGGTCTTCGGCCCGGTCGAGGAAGGCGTGGCGACCGCGGTCGATCCGGTCGCCAACGCCATAGGGGCGGTACGGGACTCCGGCGAGCGCCACAACCGCATCGCCACGCTGGAGCGCGAGAACGCAGCACTGAAGGCCAAGCTGGGCAGCGACGACCAGACCCGCAGCCGCATCCGCGAGCTCGACGAGATGCTCAAGCGGGCCGGCGCCGGACAGTACGGCATCAAGGGCGCCGAGGTCATCGCCATAGGAGCGGCCCAGGGCTTCTCCTGGACCGTCACCATCGACGCCGGCAGCAAGGACGGCATCGAACGCGACATGACCGTCCTCAACGGGGACGGGCTCGTCGGCCGGGTCGCCACCGTCGGCCCCGACACCGCCACCGTCGTCCTCGCCAACGACCCCGACTTCACCGTGGGCACCCGCCTGGAGAAGACCGGCGAGCTCGGCTTCGCCACCGGCCAGGGCGACCGCTCCCTGTCCGTGCAGATGCTCAACGGCAAGGCCAAGGTCAGCCCCGGCGACCGGCTCGTCACGTTCGGCTCCCGCGGCAACAAGCCGTTCGTGCCCGGCGTCCCGATCGGCGAGGTGGTCAAGGTCGACCCCTCGCGCGGCGACCTGACCCGCACCATCTGGGTGCGTCCGTTCGTCGGCTTCTCGCGCCTGGACATCGTCGGCGTCGTCGTCATGCCGCCGCGCGAGGACCCGCGCGACGCCGTCCTGCCCCCCAAGCCCGAGGCGAAGCCCACCCCGACGGTCACCGTCACGGTCACCCCGTCACCGTCCCCGTCCGCCAGCGTGCCCGGCAAGCCGGCCGACGAGTAGGAGCTGACCCTCATGCGCTTCAACCGGATCCTGCTCTCGGCCACGCTCATCGTGGTCGCCCTCGTCGTCCAGGTCTCCGTCCTGGGCCGGCTGCAACTGCCCGGCGCCGTGCCCGACCTGGTTCTGCTCACCGTCGTCGCCCTCGCCCTCGTGTACGGGCACCTCAGCGGCGCGCTCATCGGCTTCGCCGCCGGACTCCTGGCCGACCTGGCCCCGCCCGCCGACCACGCCGCCGGGCGGTACGCGCTCGTACTCTGCGTCATCGGGTACGCCGCCGGCCTGGTCCGCCCCGACTCCGGGCGGTTCCGCTCCGCCTGGGGCCCGATGCTGACCGTCGTCGCCGCCGCGATCGGCTCCACCCTGCTCTACGCCGGGGTGGGCGCCCTCGTCGGCGACACCGCCGCCCGCCACGTCGGGCTCACCGGGCTGCTGTTCACCGCGACCCTCTACGACCTGCTGCTCGCCCCGTTCACCGTGCCGTTCATCATGGCGCTGGCCCGGCGCGCCGAGAACGACCCGATGGCCGTCGAGGCGAACGGCGGACAGGCCAAGGCCGCCGACGTGTCCTCCGGCTGGCTCTCCGGCGGCACCGGCCTGCGCATCGGCAGCCAGCGCGGCGGCCTGCGGCTCAAGACGGCCCGCAGCCGCGCCAACAAGGCCGGCCGGATAAAGGGCGTCAAGGGAATCAAGGGTGTGAAGAGCGTCAAGAAGCTGTGAGGGAGGAGCAGACGTGACCAATGTTCCGGAGACCGGCCGCACCCCGCGGGTGCAGATCCGGCTGATCATGATCCAGGTCCTCGTCTTCTCAACGCTGTTCACCCTCGGCGGCCGGCTCTGGTTCCTCCAGATCCGCGACGGCGCGGAGTACTACCACGAGGCGAAGAGCAACCACGTCCAGCGGGTCGTCCAGCCGGCCGTGCGCGGCTCGATCCTCGACGCCCGCGGGGTCCCGCTCGCCGACAACGAGACCCGCCTGGTCGTCTCCGCCAGCCGCACCAAGCTCATGAAGATGAAGGACAGGGGCAAGGACGTCATGACCCGCCTCGCCGACGTCTTGGACATGAGCCCCAAGGAGGTCATGGAAAAGGTCCGGCTCTGCGACTCGCAGACCCCCGCGCCCTGCTGGAACGGCTCCCCGTACCAGCCGATTCCGGTCACCCTCGAAGCCACCACGCAGCAGGCGCTGCAGCTGCGCGAACGCCCCGAGGAGTTCCCCGGCATCACCGCGGAGCCCACCGCCGTCCGCCGCTACCCGGCTCCCGGCGGGGCCCGCACCGCGCAGGTGCTCGGCTACCTCTCGCCGGTCACCGACGACGAGATCCAGAAGGCCAAGGACACCGACTCGCCGCATCTGCGCTCCGATCAGGTCGGCCGCTCCGGGATCGAACGCACATATGACAAGCAGTTGCGCGGCAAGGCGGAAGTCACCTCGTACGAAGTCGACAACCTCGGCCGGGTCATGGGCCAGACCAAGTCCGACCCGGGCGTGGCCGGGGCCACCCTCATCACCAGCATCGACACCCGGGTCCAGGCCGTCGCCGAGTACGAGCTCCAGCAGGCGATGAAGACCGTCCGCAACGAGACCGACAACATCACCGGCCGCAAGTACGAGGCAGACTCGGGCGCCGTCGTCGTCATGGAGGCCAAGACCGGCCGGGTCGTCGCGATGGCCTCCCAGCCCGACTACGACCCCAACGCCTGGGTCGGCGGCATTTCCGGCAAGGACTACGCCAGGCTCACCAGCAAGAACTCCAACTACCCGCTGCTGAACCGGGCAATCCAGGGCCAGGCCCCCGCCGGCTCCATCTTCAAGGTGGTGTCGGCGAGCGCGGCCGTGCGGGCCGGCTACGACTTCGACGGCAAGTACAACTGCAGCGCCTCCTACAACATGGGCGGCCGGAGCTTCGCGAACTTCGAGTCCAAGGGGCACGGCCCCATCACCCTGGGCGAAGCCCTCAAGTTCTCGTGCAACACCGTCTTCTACGCCCTCGGGCACAAGGAGTGGCAGCGCGACGGCGGCCTCACGCCCAAGAAGGACGCCCACGACTGGTTCTACCGGACCGCCCGGGAGTTCGGACTCGGCGCCGAGACCGGCGTCGACCTGCCGAACGAGGTCACCGGCCGCATCCCCGACCGCAGGTGGAAGCAGAGCTTCTGGAAGGCCAACAAGGACTCCTGGTGCAAGCAGGGCAAGAAGGGCGGCACCTACGTCGAGCAGATTGCCTACGAGAGCTGCCTCGAAGGCAATCAGCTGAAGGCCTACGACAGCATCAACTTCGCCATCGGCCAGGGCGACGTACTCGTCACCCCCATCCAGATGGCCACCGCCTACTCCGCGATCAGCAACGGGGGCACCCTTTACGACCCCATGGTCGGCAAGGCCGTGATCAGTCCCGACGGCAAGCGCGTCGAGATGATCAAGCCGCGGGCGCACGGCAGGCTGCCGATCGACGCCCAGACCATCGCCAACCTGGACAAGGGCCTGCGCATGGTCGTCGAGCCCGGCGGCACCGCCGCCTGGCGGTTCATGGGCTGGCCGATGGACAAGATCCCGATGCACGCCAAGACCGGCACCGCCCAGGTCTACGGCAAGCAGACCACGTCCTGGCTGGCGACCTACACCAAGGACTTCACGATCGTCATGACGATCTCCCAGGGCGGCACCGGCTCCGGAGCCTCCGGCCCCGCCGTCCGCAACCTCTACAACGCCATCTACGGTCTCAGCATGGAGGGCAAGCAGGACCTGAAGAAGGCCCTGCTGCTGGGACCGGAGACCAAACTGCCCAAGATCGACCCCGACGGCTCCATCGAATCCCCCGAGATCCGGCCGTACGTGCCGCCGTCGCCGGAAGAGCCGGACCCGCCCGCGCTCGCCGGGCCGCCCGCCGCGTCCCCCGCACGGCCCGACTGAGGACCGAAAACCGACATGCAGACCGCCAACAAGTTCTCCGTATCCCGGTACGCGCCCGAGCGCGGCGCGATGGCCAAGCTGACCTCGCGCGACTCGGTGCTGCGCCGGCTCGACTGGCCGATACTCCTCTCGGCGCTCGCCCTGTCCTTCATCGGCGCCCTGCTGGTGTGGTCGGCGACCCGCAACCGCACCCAGCTCAACCAGGGCGACCCGTACTACTTCCTGGTCCGGCACGCCCTGAACACCGGCATCGGGCTCGTCCTGATGATCGGCACCGTCTGGCTCGGCCACCGCACCCTGCGCGGCGCCGTGCCGATCCTGTACGGGCTCTCCCTGGTGCTCATCCTCGCCGTGCTCACCCCGCTCGGCGCCACCATCAACGGCGCCCACGCGTGGATCGTGATCGGCGGCGGCTTCTCGCTCCAGCCCTCCGAGTTCGTGAAGATCACGATCATCCTGGTCATGGCCATGCTGCTGGCCACCCGGGTGGACGCGGGCGACCTCGCCCACCCCGACCACCGCACCGTGGTCAAGGCGCTGTGCCTGGCCGCCGCCCCGATGGGCATCGTCATGCTGATGCCCGACCTCGGCTCCGTCATGGTCATGGTCATCATCGTGCTCGGCGTCCTGCTCGCCTCCGGCGCCTCCAACCGCTGGGTGCTGGGGCTGATGGGCTCCGGCGCGGCCGGGGCCATCCTGATCTGGCAGCTCGGCGTGCTCGACGAGTACCAGATCAACCGCTTCGCGGCCTTCGCCAACCCCGAACTCGACCCCGCCGGCGTCGGCTACAACACCAACCAGGCGCGCATCGCGATCGGCTCCGGCGGACTGACCGGCTCCGGGCTCTTCAAGGGCTCGCAGACCACCGGCCAGTTCGTGCCCGAGCAGCAGACCGACTTCGTCTTCACGGTGGCGGGGGAGGAGCTGGGCTTCCTCGGCGCCGGGCTGATCCTGGTCCTCCTCGGCATCATCCTGTGGCGGGCCTGCATGATCGCCCGCGAGACCACCGAGCTGTACGGGACGATCGTGTGCGCCGGGATCATCGCCTGGTTCGCGTTCCAGGCGTTCGAGAACATCGGGATGACCCTCGGGATCATGCCGGTGGCGGGGCTCCCGCTGCCGTTCGTCTCCTACGGAGGCTCGTCCATGTTCGCGGTGTGGGTGGCGGTCGGACTGCTGCAGTCGATCAGGGTGCAACGGCCGATGTCGGCCTAGCGGGGGCCGGTCTTCGGCCGCATTCCGCAACCGATTCGCCGTTCACCCTGCCGTCGTGATCCGTTCAGGACTAAGTTCGATCCATGGCGGACACGAAACGCGAGATCGAGCGCAAATTCGAGTTCACGACGAGCAAGGCCGCGCGTCGCGGAGTCCCGGACCTGACCGGCACGGCCGCGATCGCGGCCGTCGCCGACCGGGGCACCGTCGACCTCGACGCCGTCTACTACGACACCCCCGACCAGCGGCTCGCCGCCGACGGCCTCACCCTCAGACGCCGCACCGGCGGCGCCGACGCCGGCTGGCACCTCAAACTGCCCGTCTCCCCGGGCGTCCGCGACGAGATCGCCGCCCCCCTCAGCGACACCGTCCCCCGCTCCCTCGCCTCCCTCGTCCGCTCCCGCGTCCGCGACACCCCCCTGGAACCCCAGGTCCGGCTGCTCTCCTCCCGTCGCGTCACCCACCTCCTCGACGCCGACGGCGCCCTCCTCGCCGAACTGTCCACCGACGACGTCCGCGCAGAGCGCGACGAGGCCGCCGCAGCCTGGACCGAGGTCGAGGTCGAACTCGCCGACGGCGTCGACCCCGCCCTCCTCGACGCCGTCGAGAAGAAGTTCCACAAAGCCGGACTCCACGTCTCCGACGCCCCCTCCAAACTCGCCCGCGCCCTCACCGAGACCGGCACCGCACCGCCTCCCCGGCCCGGACCCGCCCCCGCCGAGGACACCGCGGGCGCGCACGTCCTCGCGTACCTGCGCGAACAGCGCGACGCCCTCGTCGCCCAGGACCCCGCCGTCCGCCGCAACCTGCCCGACTCCGTCCACCAGATGCGGGTCGCCTGCCGCCGCATGCGCAGCGCCTTCAAGACCCACCGCAAGGTCCTCGACCGCACCGCCACCGACCCCCTCGGCGAAGAGCTGCGCTGGCTGGCCGCCGAGCTCGGCCTCGACCGCGACCAGGAAGTCCTGTCCGAGCGCATCCAGACCCGCATCACCGAGCTCCCCCGCACCCTCATGCTCGGACCCGTCCGCGGGCGCCTGCGGGTCTGGAACAACGCCCGCCGCTCGGGAACCCGGCGCCGCGCCCTCGCCGCCCTCGACGCCAAGCGGTACGCCGCCCTGCTCGACGCCCTCGACGCCCTGCTGGCCGACCCGCCCCTGCTCCCCGGCGCGGCCAGGCCCGCCGTCCGGGCCCTGCCCAAGGCCGCCCTGCGCGACTACGGGCGGCTCGCCACCCGCGTCGGGAACGCCCTCGACCTGGAACCGGGCCACGAGCGCGACCTGGCCCTCCACGAAGCACGCAAGGCCGCCAAACGCGCCCGCTACGCGGCGGAGGCCGCCGCACCCGCGCTCGGTCAACCGGCGAAACAGCTGGCCAAGGCCATGAAGTCGGTCCAGACCCTGCTCGGAGACCACCAGGACAGCGTCGTCGCCCGCGAAGCCCTGCACGGCCTCGGCGTCCAAGCGGCCGGAGCGGGAGAGTCCGCCTTCACCTGGGGCGTGCTCTACGCCCGCGAGGAGGCCCTGGCCGAGCGGCGCGAACGGGAACTTCCGGACGTATGGGCGCAGGCCTCCGATCCCGCGCTCCGGGCGGACCTCGCCACCTAGGCGGTGATCTTGGCGGCAGGCGGCGGCTGCGCCTCGGGTTACGCTTGAGAGTCGCCCCCTGCCCGCTTCACGAAAGTCGCGTGATGTCCGAGTCGGTCTTCCCACAGCTCGAAGCTCTGCTCCCGCATGTGCAGAAGCCCATCCAGTACGTCGGCGGTGAGCTCAACTCCACCGTCAAGCCGTGGGATTCGTGTGACGTCCGCTGGGCGCTCATGTACCCGGACGCGTACGAGGTCGGGCTGCCCAACCAGGGCGTCATGATCCTGTACGAGGTGCTGAACGAGCGCGAGGGCGTGCTGGCGGAGCGCACGTACAGCGTGTGGCCCGACCTCGAAGAGCTGATGCGCGAGCACAAGGTGCCGCAGTTCACCGTGGACAGCCACCGCCCCGTGGGTGCCTTCGACGTGTTCGGCCTGTCCTTCTCCACGGAGCTGGGCTACACGAACATGCTCACGGCCCTGGACCTGGCGGGCATCCCGCTCGAGGCCAGGAACCGTACGGTCGACCACCCGATCGTCCTCGCGGGCGGCCACGCGGCCTTCAACCCCGAGCCGATCGCGGAATTCATCGACTGCGCGATCATCGGCGACGGCGAGCAGGCCGTTCTCGACATGACCGAGATCATCCGCACGTGGAAGGCCGAGGGCCGTCCGGGCGGGCGCGAGGAAGTCCTCTTCCGCCTGGCCAGGACCGGCCAGGTCTACGTGCCGGCCTTCTACGACGTCGACTACCTGCCCGACGGCCGCATCGCGCGCGTCGCCCCGAACAAGTCGGGCGTCCCGTACCGCGTGTCCAAGCACACGGTCATGGACCTCGACGAGTGGCCGTACCCCAAGCAGCCGCTGGTCCCGCTCGCCGAGACCGTCCACGAGCGGATGTCCGTCGAGATCTTCCGCGGCTGCACCCGCGGCTGCCGTTTCTGCCAGGCCGGCATGATCACGCGCCCCGTGCGGGAGCGAAGCATCACCGGCATCGGCGAGATGGTCGAGAAGGGTCTGAAGGCGACCGGCTTCGAAGAGGTCGGCCTCCTGTCGCTCTCCTCGGCGGACCACACCGAGATCGCGGACATCGCCAAGGGCCTCGCGGACCGCTACACGGACGACAAGGTGGGCCTGTCCCTGCCGTCGACCCGCGTGGACGCGTTCAACGTGGACCTGGCGAACGAGCTGACCCGCAACGGGCGGCGCTCCGGTCTGACCTTCGCCCCCGAGGGCGGCTCCGAGCGCATGCGCAAGGTCATCAACAAGATGGTCTCGGAAGAGGACCTGATCCGGACGGTGGCCACCGCGTACGGCAACGGCTGGCGCCAGGTGAAGCTGTACTTCATGGTCGGCCTGCCGACCGAGACCGACGAGGACGTCCTCCAGATCGGCGACATGGCGGTCAACGTCATCGCCAAGGGCCGCGAGGTCTCCGGACAGAACGACATCCGCTGCACGGTGTCCATCGGCGGGTTCGTGCCGAAGCCGCACACCCCGTTCCAGTGGGCGCCGCAGCTGTCGGCCGAGGAGACGGACGCCCGCCTGGGCAAGCTCCGCGACAAGCTCCGCGGCGACAAGAAGTACGGCCGCTCCATCGGCTTCCGCTACCACGACGGCAAGCCGGGCATCGTCGAGGGCCTCCTCTCGCGCGGCGACCGCCGCATCGGCGACGTGATCCGCGCCGTGTACGAGTCGGGCGGCCGCTTCGACGGCTGGCGCGAGCACTTCTCGTACGACCGCTGGATGGAGGCCGCGGAGAAGGCGCTGCCGGCGTACGGCGTGGACGTGGCCTGGTACACAACGCGTGAGCGTACGTACGAGGAGGTCCTGCCCTGGGACCACCTGGACTCCGGTCTCGACAAGGACTGGCTCTGGGAGGACTGGCAGGACGCCCTCGACGAAACAGAGGTCGAGGACTGCCGCTGGACCCCGTGCTTCGACTGCGGCGTGTGCCCGGAGCTCGGGACGAACATCCAGATCGGGCCGACGGGTCAGAAGCTGCTCCCGCTGTCGGTCGTGAAGTGACCCCCGGCTGACGCCGCGCGCGCCTCGAACATGCCCCTCACCGGGAACGGTGGGGGGCATATTCATTCGAGTGCCGGTTGAAGGTTTCTGCGGTGGCATCGCGTGGATATCCTTAGCGTGAGCGTGGAGCAATACTCCGCCCCAGCTGCCAGGAGGTGGCCGGTATGGCCAAGACCGTGATCGACATCAACGAGGAAGCGCTCGCGTTGGCCGCCGAGGTCCTCGGCACCACGACCAAGAAGGACACGGTCAACGCCGCGCTCGAAGAAATAGGAGCACGGCTGCGCCGCGAGCGTGCACTCGAAGCACTCATTGCGCTCGATGAGGACGGCGCCTTCGACAAGGGGCGGGAACCCGGCTTCAAGGAAGAGGTGCGGGGCTGATGGGGGAGCTGACCGAGGGCGCGTTCCTCATCGACACTTCCGCCGCCCACCGCATCACGCTCCCGGGGCCGTTCTCCACCTGGCGGCCGACGCTCGCCGCCGGACGCATCGGCATGTGCGCGGCGACGCAGGCCGAGGCACTGTACTCCGCCCGGTCGGCCGCCCAATACGTAGCGATGCGGCAGGCGTTCGCGGACCTCTACGTGTGGCAGGGGATCCCGGACGACGTGTGGGTCCGCGTCGGGGCCGCGCAGCAGGCCCTGGCCGAGGCCGGCTGCGTGCGCTCCGCGGGAGTGGTCGACCTCGTGGTCGCGGTCACTGCGGCGAGGCACCGCCTGACGGTGCTCCACTACGACCGGGATTTCGAGACTCTCGCCAAGCACATCGACCTCCGCACCCGGTGGCTGGCCGAGCCCGGGTCGGTCGACTGACCGGAGGGCTTCTGCCGCAACGGTCGGGGGGTTCTGGGTGTCCTTACGGGTATGGAACTTGAGAAGCCGCAGGACGGGGGGAGTGGCGAGGGCTGCCTCGTGGGGGTCGTCCGGATACCCGTCAAGATCGTGGCGCTGATCGTCGTACTGCCCGTACGGGTGGTTTGGGATCTGCTCGTCGCGTTCGGGCAGGCCGCTGCGCGCCATGTGCTGGGGCCCTTCTCCGTGTACGTCCTCCAGCCGGTGCTGCGCGGGATCGGCCGGGTGCTGACCGTGCTGCTCAAGCTGGTGTTCGTCTGGCCTTGGGTCGGGTTGTGGCGGTATCTGCTCCAGCCCGTGTACGCGCATCTCGTCGCTCCCGTCGGGCGGGCTCTGTACGCGTACCTCCTGCGCCCGCTCGGTGAGGCGCTGGCCTGGGCCGGGCGTGGCGGGATGCGGTATCTGCTCGCTCCGCTGGCCAAGGGTGTGATGTGGCTCGTGTGGGCGCTCTGCATGACCCTGTTCGTCTGGCCCTGGGTGGGGCTGTGGCGGTACGTGCTCGCGCCCGTCGGGCGGGGGCTGCTGTGGGTGGCCGGGGCGTTCTACCGGTACGTGCTCACCCCGGTCGGGCATGGACTGGCCGCGATCGGGTCCGTGGTCTACCGGTATCTGCTGCGGCCCGTGGGGGTCGGGGTGTACCGGTACGTACTCGTGCCCCTGTGGCAGGTGCTCGTCTGGGCCTGGCACGTCGCCGGGCGGATCGTGCGGGCCGTGTGGCGGGGAGTCCGGCTGGTCGGGTGGGTGCTCGTAGGCTGGCCCGTGTCGCAGGTGTACCGGCACGTGCTGACGCCGGTCGGACATGTCGTACGGGAGGTGTGGCGCACCGTCCGCGCCACCGTCCGCGAGGTCCGGGCCGATGTGCGAAGGGTGCTGTTCGGGGGCCCCGGCCGGGAACCGGCGAGGTCACGGGCGCGTAGTCTGGGTAGTACGAAAGCCGCAGGCAAAAACGCGCCCGCCCCCGAGATCTCCCTGCACGAACAGAAGCAGGGGTGAGCCGGAGGGCACGGTGTGGCCGGCAGGCTCACCAGACCTCAGGGCGACGCGCGAGCCGCGGAGCCCCGCACAAGGAGAAGAACCACTGGGCAAGCGACAGCCCGAAGGCCCACCCCCCGCACCGGTGGTGCAGCGCATCCGACTGCGCTACACCAAGCGCGGCCGCCTCCGGTTCACCAGCCACCGAGACTTCCAGCGCGCGTTCGAGCGGGCCCTGCGCCGCTCCGAGGTGCCCATGGCGTACTCGGCCGGTTTCACCCCGCACCCCCGCGTCTCGTACGCGAACGCCGCGCCGACCGGCACCGGCAGCGAGGCCGAGTACCTCGAGATCGCCCTCGCCGAGCCCCGCGACCCCGAGAAGCTCCGCGAGCTGCTCGACGAATCGATGCCGGTCGGGCTCGACATCATCGAGGCCGTCGAGGCCCGTACCTCCGGGCTCGCCGACCGGCTGACGGCCTCCGTGTGGGAGCTGCGGCTGGACGGCGTGGAGGTCGCCGACGCCGAGCGCGCGGTCGAGGCCTTCCTGGCCGCCGAGGCGGTCGAGGTGCAGCGCCGCACCAAGAACGGCATGCGCAGCTTCGACACCCGGGGCGCCGTAGTGAGCCTCGAGGCGGTTCCTACCCCGGCTGATAGGCCGCTGGACAATGCCTGTGCGATACTGCGGCTGGTTGTTCGGCATCTGACACCTGCCGTGCGACCCGACGACGTCCTGTCCGGTCTCCGAGCTGTGGCCGACCTGGCGCCGCCGGTCCCCGCAGCGGTGACCAGGCTGGCGCAGGGGCTCTTCGACGAGGAGTCCGGCACGGTGACCGACCCGCTCGCGCCCGACCGCGAGGCTGTCACGGCCGCCCCACCCACGGCCGCCGTAGCCGCCGACGCGAAGGCGCCGGAAGGTCCCGCCGCGTAGGGATCGTCGTCGTCGCGCAGCCCTGGCACTCGGGAGCCACCTGGGTCGGGCCGCGCACTCACCTGAAGACTTCCGCCAGGCCGTACGGACAAGACGTACGGAACCGGCGGCCATGGACTACAGCTCCCGTGTGGCGAACGCGCCCCGGAGGCCGGTTCCGCGCTGATCGCGCGGGGCCGTGCCGGACCGGAAGTCAGCCGCGGCGCCCGGGAGCGTGACGGGAGAACCGCCCGCATGCTCAACAACGAAACCAACAACACCACCGGTGGCGCCGACAGCGGCAGCCCGAGCGACAACCTGCCTCCGCGCAGGCGTCGCCGTGCCGCGTCGCGGCCCGCCGGCCCGCCCGGCGCGACCGCCACCCCGGCCGCCGAGGTGACCGAGGCCGCTCCGGCCGCCCCCGCCGCCGCCGTCGAGGAGGCCGCTCCGGCCGCCGCACCGGCCCGTACCCGCCGCCGCGCGACCCGCGCCGTGGCCGCCACCGAGACCCCTGCCGCCGAGGTCGCCCCGGCCGCCGAGGAGGCCGCTGCTCCCGCGCCGCGCGCTCGTCGCCGTGCGACCCGTGCCGTGGCCGCTCCGGAGGCTCCGGCTGCTGCCGAGGCCGTCGTGGAGGCTGCCGCCCCCGCTGCTCCGGTTGTCGAGGAGGCTGCGGCTCCCGCGCCGCGTGCCCGTCGTCGTGCGACCCGCGCTGTGGCCGCTCCGGAGGCTCCGGCTGCTGCCGAGGCCGTCGTGGAGGCTGCCGCCCCCGTCGCTCCGGTTGTCGAGGAGGCTGCGGCTCCCGCGCCGCGTGCCCGCCGCCGTGCCACCCGCGCCGTGGCCGCTCCGGAGGCTCCGGCCGCTGCCGAGGTCGTCGTAGAGGCTGCCGCCCCGGCCGCCCCGGCCGCTCCGGTTGCCGAGGAGGCTGCGGCTCCCGCGCCGCGTGCCCGCCGCCGTGCCACCCGCGCCGTCGCCGCTCCCGAGGCGCCCGCCGCCGAGGCCGTCGTGGAGGAGGCCGCTCCCAAGGCCACCGTCACCGTCGCCGACGCCGTGGACTCCCCGAAGCGCGGCGGCCGCCGCCGCGCCACCCGCTCCGCAGCGTCCGCCGCTCCGGCCGCCCAGGCCGCTCCGGTGGAGCCCGCCGCCGAGGAGGAGCCCGCCGCTCCGGCTCGTGGCCGCCGCGCCGCGCGCCCCGCCGTGGCCGTGTTCCAGGCTCCGGTCTTCGCCGAGCCGATGTTCCAGACCCCGGAGACCGCCGCCATGGCCGCCGCGGCCGCCGCCGCAGCCGGCGAGGCGGAAGAGGTCGAGGAGGAGGACGAGCTCGAGGCCGAGGCCGAAGCCGTCCAGGCCCCCGCCCCGCAGCCGGCCGGCCGTCGCCGCCGCCGTGGCCGCGGTGCGGTCGAGGCCGCCCCGGCCGCCGAATCCGCGCCGGTGTCGCTGGCCGACGTGGAGCGTGTCGAGGACGAGGCCGAGGCCGCCGAGCTCGACGAAGAGGCCGCCGAGTTCGAAGAGGGCGACGAGACGGGCGAGCGCCCGTCCCGCCGTCGCCGTCGTGGCGGCCGTCGCCGTCGCCGCGGCGAGGCCGCCGACCTGGACGAGTCCGCCGAGGACGAGGCCGAGGAGGCCGCCGAGCAGGAGGCGGAAGAGGAAGAGGCCGAAGAGGACGAGGAGACCGGCGCCCTGGGCTCCAGCTCCAGCCGTCGCCGCCGTCGCCGTCGCCGCCGCAGCGGTGAGCCCTCCGACGCCACGGCCGAGGGTGAAGCGGGCGAGGACGACGGCGTACGCACCGTCGTCAAGGTCCGCGAGCCGCGCCCGGCGCGCGAGAAGGCCGAGCCGTCCGACGAGGTGCAGTCCATCAAGGGCTCGACCCGTCTGGAGGCGAAGAAGCAGCGCCGCCGCGAGGGCCGCGAGCAGGGCCGCCGCCGCGTGCCGATCATCACCGAGGCCGAGTTCCTGGCCCGCCGTGAGGCCGTCGAGCGCGTGATGGTCGTCCGCCAGGCCGGCGAGCGCACCCAGATCGGCGTCCTCGAGGACAACGTGCTCGTCGAGCACTACGTCAACAAGGAAGAAGCCACCTCGTACGTCGGCAACGTCTACCTGGGCAAGGTCCAGAACGTGCTGCCGTCGATGGAGGCCGCCTTCATCGACATCGGCAAGGGCCGCAACGCCGTCCTGTACGCCGGCGAGGTCAACTTCGAAGCGCTCGGCATGGCCAACGGGCCGCGCCGCATCGAGTCCGCCCTCAAGTCCGGCCAGTCGGTCCTGGTGCAGGTCACCAAGGACCCGATCGGCCACAAGGGCGCCCGCCTGACCAGCCAGGTCTCGCTGCCCGGCCGCTACCTGGTCTACGTGCCCGAGGGCTCGATGACCGGTATCAGCCGCAAGCTGCCCGACACCGAGCGCGCGCGCCTGAAGACCATCCTCAAGAAGATCGTCCCCGAGGACGCGGGCGTCATCGTGCGCACCGCCGCCGAGGGTGCGAGCGAGGACGAGCTGCGCCGCGACGTCGAGCGTCTGCAGGCCCAGTGGGAGGACATCCAGAAGAAGTCGAAGCAGATCTCGACCTCTTCGCCGAGCCTCCTGTACGGCGAGCCGGACATGACCGTCCGCGTCGTGCGCGACATCTTCAACGAGGACTTCTCGAAGGTCATCGTCAGCGGTGACAGCGCCTGGGAGACCATCCACGGCTACGTGAACCACGTGGCCCCGGACCTGGCCGACCGGCTGTCGCGCTGGACCTCCGAGGTGGACGTCTTCGCGACGTACCGGATCGACGAGCAGCTCGCCAAGGCGCTCGACCGCAAGGTGTGGCTGCCCTCGGGCGGTTCCCTCGTGATCGACAAGACCGAGGCGATGATCGTCATCGACGTCAACACCGGCAAGTTCACCGGTCAGGGCGGCAACCTCGAAGAGACCGTCACCAGGAACAACCTGGAGGCGGCCGAGGAGATCGTGCGCCAGCTGCGGCTGCGCGACCTCGGCGGCATCGTCGTCATCGACTTCATCGACATGGTCCTGGAGTCGAACCGCGACCTGGTCCTGCGGCGCATGCTGGAGTGCCTGGGCCGCGACCGTACGAAGCACCAGGTCGCCGAGGTGACCTCGCTGGGTCTGGTCCAGATGACCCGCAAGCGGGTGGGCCAGGGCCTGCTGGAGTCCTTCTCCGAGACCTGTGTCCACTGCAACGGGCGCGGTGTGATCGTGCACATGGAGACGCCGACCGCGATCGGCGGCGGTGGCAACGGCAAGCGCGCGAAGCGCCGCGGCGGCCGCGGCCACGAGCACGACCACGAGATCGAGGGCGCTGCGACCGTCGAGCACGAGGCGCTCGAAGCCGAGACCGAGGCCGAGGTGGCCGCCGAGCTCGCGGCGCCGGTGGCGCTGCCCGAGCCGGCGTTCGTCGCGGACGAGGAGCTCTACGGCAGCCCGGCGGAGGCGGAGGCCGCGGCCGGCCTGAGCGGCCGTCGCAACCGCCGCCGTGCCACCCGCAAGGCGACCGCTCCGGCGGGTGCCCCGCGCGGTGCGGCAGCCCAGGCGGCTCCGGCCGTCCCGGCTCCGGCCCCCGTGGCCGAGGCCGAGCCCGTCGCCGCCCCGGTGGCGGAGCCGGTGGCCGAGCCGGTGACCGAGGCGGCCGACACGGTGCTCGAGCCGGTCTCCGAGGTCGTCGCCGAGGCCGTGGAGGCCGACGGGACGGTCGAGGCCGCGCCCAAGGGCCGCACGCGTCGCCGTGCCACCCGTAAGGCCACCGCCCCGGCGGGTGCCCCGGCTGCGGCCGAGGCCGCCCCGGAGCCCGAGCCGGTCGTCGAGGCCGCCCCCGAGCCCGTCGTGGAGGCGGAGCCCGAGCCCGTCGCCGAGGCGCCGGTCGAGGAGGCCCCCGTGGCGGAGGCCGCACCGGCCCGTCCGCGTCGGCGTGCCACCCGTAAGGCCACCGCACCCGCCGGTTCCCCGGCAGGCGCGGCGGAGGCTGCCGTACTGGTCGTCGAGACCCCCGCCGCCGAGCCCGAGGCCGCCCCGGCCCCGGCCGAGGCAGCGGAGGCCGCAGAGGCCGAGGAGGCCGCCCCGGCGGCCAAGAAGGCGGTCCGCAAGACGGCCGCCAAGAAGGCCCCGGCGAAGAAGGCCACCGCCGCCAAGAAGGCGACGGCCGCCAAGAAGACCGTCGCGAAGAAGGCGACGGCCAAGAAGACCGTGGCGAAGCGGGCGACGAAGAAGACCGCGGCGGCCGAGCAGCAGTCGCAGCCGTCCGTCTCGGCTCCGACCGAAGCCTGATCCGCTGCACGGCCGTGGGCCCCGCCGAGAGGCGGGGCCCACGGCCGCACGGGGCCCGGTTTGACCCTCCGGAACCGGCCCCGTAACCTAGACCGTCGGCATGTCCTAGATGGTTTACGTCTAGTGCGCGTCGCGCTCCTGAGCACCTTCCTCCGGCCGGGCACCGCCCGCAGGAGAGGCCGCTCGTCCAATCCGGATCCGTACGGGCCCCAGGCCCGTCTGAGCGGCTGGCTTCAGGAGCATCCGTCCCGAGTGAGAGAGAGATCCGCGTGTACGCCATCGTGCGCAGCGGTGGTCGCCAGCACAAGGTTGCTGTTGGTGACATCGTTGAGGTTGACAAGATTTCCACTGCCAAGGTTGGCGACACGGTCGAGCTCTCGACCCTGCTCGTTGTCGACGGCGACGCCGTGACCAGCGACCCGTGGGTGCTGGCCGGGATCAAGGTCCAGGCCGAGATCGTGGACCACCACAAGGGCGCCAAGATCGACATCCTGCGCTACAAGAACAAGACCGGCTACCGCCGTCGCCAGGGTCACCGCCAGCAGTACACGGCGATCAAGGTCACCGGTATCCCCACGGCTGCGAAGTAAGAGGGACTGAGACATGGCACACAAGAAGGGCGCATCGTCCACCCGGAACGGGCGCGACTCCAATGCCCAGCGGCTCGGCGTGAAGCGCTTCGGCGGTCAGGTCGTTTCCGCTGGTGAGATCCTCGTCCGCCAGCGCGGCACCCACTTCCACCCGGGTTCGGGTGTCGGTCGTGGTGGCGACGACACGCTGTTCGCGCTGCAGGCCGGTTCGGTCCAGTTCGGCACGCACCGTGGCCGCAAGGTCGTCAACATCGTTCCGGCCGCCTGATCCAGCTTCTGCTGATCAGCGGTACGTAACTTCCCGAGGGCGGATCTCAACTCTTTCCGGCGCAAGCCGGGAAGAGAGGTCCGCCCTCGGCGCGTTGGCACATAGGAACGCTTAGGCACGTTTAATGGGCAGCAAGGCCTGCCCGGGACATTCCCGTATGTATCTGGAGGAACAACCATGACCACCTTCGTGGACCGCGTCGAGCTGCATGTCGCCGCGGGTAACGGGGGCCACGGCTGCGCCTCCGTTCACCGGGAGAAGTTCAAGCCGCTCGGCGGCCCCGACGGCGGCAACGGCGGCCGTGGCGGCGACGTCATCCTGGTGGTGGAGCAGGCGATCACCACCCTGCTGGACTACCACCACAGCCCGCACCGCAAGGCCACCAACGGCCAGCCCGGCGCCGGCGACAACCGCTCCGGCAAGGACGGCCAGGACCTGATCCTGCCCGTGCCGGACGGCACCGTCGTCCTCGACAAGGAGGGCAACGTCCTCGCCGACCTGGTCGGCCAGGGCACCACCTTCATCGCGGGCCAGGGCGGCCGCGGCGGCCTCGGCAACGCCGCGCTGTCCTCCGCCCGCCGCAAGGCCCCCGGCTTCGCGCTCCTCGGCGTCCCCGGCACCGCCGGCGACATCGTTCTGGAGCTCAAGACCGTCGCCGACGTGGCGCTGGTCGGCTTCCCGAGCGCCGGCAAGTCCTCGCTGATCTCGGTGCTCTCCTCTGCCAAGCCGAAGATCGCGGACTACCCCTTCACCACCCTCGTCCCGAACCTGGGCGTCGTCACCGCGGGCTCGACGGTCTACACGATCGCCGATGTCCCGGGCCTGATCCCCGGCGCCAGCCAGGGCAAGGGCCTCGGCCTTGAGTTCCTGCGCCACGTCGAGCGCTGCTCGGTGCTCGTGCACGTGCTGGACACCGCCACCCTGGAGTCCGACCGTGACCCGATCGCCGACCTCGACGTCATCGAGGAGGAGCTCAAGCTCTATGGCGGCGGCCTGGAGAAGCGCCCGCGCCTCGTCGTCCTGAACAAGGTCGACATCCCGGACGGCCAAGAGCTCGCCGACATGGTCCGCCCCGACCTGGAGGCGCGCGGCTACAAGGTCTTCGAGGTCTCGGCGGTCGCCCGTACGGGCCTCAAGGAGCTCTCCTACTTCCTCGCCGAGGTCATCGCCAAGGCCCGCGCCCGCAAGCCGAAGGAGGAGGCGACCCGTATCGTCATCCGCCCGAAGGCCGTGGACGACTCCGGGTTCACCATCACCTACGACGAGGTCGAGGACGTCTACAAGGTGCGCGGCGAGAAGCCGGAGCGCTGGGTCCGCCAGACCGACTTCAACAACGACGAGGCCGTGGGCTACCTGGCCGACCGCCTCAACCGCCTCGGTGTCGAGGACGCGCTGAAGAAGGCCGGTGCCCGTGCCGGTGACGGCGTCGCCATCGGCTCCGACGAGAACGCGGTCGTCTTCGACTGGGAGCCGACCATGATGGCCGGCGCCGAGATGCTGGGCCGCCGCGGTGAGGACCACCGCCTGGAGGCTCCGCGTCCGGCCACCACCCGCCGCAAGGAGAAGGAAGCCAAGCGCGGGGACTCGGTGCAGCAGGAGTACGACGAATTCCGGCCCTTCTGATCTGCTGGTTTGCCGTTTTTGTGCCCCGGACGGCGGAGTTGAAGTGATGTTTACCCCGGTCGCCTAGGATCCACTGGGTGAGCAGCACCAACACTCCCAGCGTTTCCGTCGTGGTGATCGCGTACAACGACGCCGTGCTCGTGGGCGAGGCCGTGGCTTCGGCTCTCGCCCAGGGCCCGGTGGTCGCCGAGGTGATCGCCGTGAACGACGCCTCGTCCGACGGCACCGCGCGGGTGCTCGACGAGCTGGCCGCCGCCCATCCCCGCCTCGAGGTCGTGCACCGCACGGAGAACAGCGGCGGATGCGGTACCCCGCGCAACGACGGGATCGCGCGTGCGACCTCGCCGTACGTCCTCTTCCTCGACAGCGACGACGTCCTGCCCCCGGGGGCGGCCGACGCCCTCGTACGGGCCGCCGAGGAGCACCGCGCGCCGGTGACCGTCGGCGCGTGCGTACGCCGTGAGCTGCCGCAGTACCACGACGTGCCCTGGATGCCCGGGCTGTACACCGCGGGCGATGTGATCGAGCGGCCCGCGGACCGGCCCGAGCTGGTCCGCGACACCCTCTGCGTCAACAAGCTGTACGACCGGTCCTTCCTGGAAAAGCATGCGATCCGCTTTCCCGACGGCCGGTTCGTCTACGAGGACTTCGTCTTCACCGCGCGCGTGCTGGCCGCCGCGCCCCGCATCGCCGTCATCGGCGACCTCGTCTACGTCTGGCACGTGCGCCGCAGTGCCGCCCAGGTGTCGATCTCCCTGGACCGCAAGGACGTCGGCAACTGGCGCTCCCGGATCGAGGCCCACCGCACGGCCTGCCGGATCATCACCGGCTCCTCCCCGCAGCTGGGCCTCGCCTGCCAGGTGAAGTTCCTGGAGTACGACCTGCGCATGTACCTGCGCGAGCTCGGCAAGGACCCCGAGTACCAGGCCGCCTGGTGGACGCTGACCCGCGACTACCTCGCCGGGTTCGACGAGGCCGCGATCGAGGCCGCCGGGGCGCACGCCCGCTGGATCGTCCGGCTGCTGCTGGCGACCCCGGCCCCGCCCGCCGACGTGGAGCGGCTCACCCGCTTCGCCGCCGAGCCGCCGCGGCTGCTGCCCCCGTACGCGACCGGCCCGGGCGGGCTGCCCGTGTGGAGCGAGGAGCTCCCGGTGGTCCTGGACGGGCTGGCCGGGCTGCCGGTCGCCGATCTGCCCGTCAGCATCGACGCCGAACCGGTCGGCGCGGGCCGGCTCCGGATCCGGGTGCGCGACCTGTACGGGCGCCTCGCCGAGGCCGGACCCCGCACCGCCCGGCTGCGCTTCGTACCGCGCTCGGGCGGGGAGCCCGTCCTCGACCGGCCCGTGGAGCTGCGCCCCGCCGCCGACGGTGACGGCTGGACCGCCGCGCTGCCGTTCCGGCTCACCGGCGTGGCCGCCGCCGGGCGCCGCCAGGGTCGCCGCGGCATGCAGGCGTGGGGCGTCCAGGTGGGCGTGGAGTTCGCCGACGGGAGCTCCCTGGTCACCTCCCCGCGCCCCCTCGACGACCTCCTCCACCGCCGGGCGCTGCCCAGCAGCAGGTACGGTGTTCTGCTGGCGCAGCCGTTCCGCACGGGTGGAGGCTCGCTGGCCCTGCGGCTCGCGCCGGGTGCCGCGGGCGCGCTGAGCCTCGTACGCAACCGTCTCCACCGGGCCCGGGCAGGCCGCGGATCGGAGTGAAGACAGGCGGCGATCGCAAGGTCGCCCGAGATTTCGGACAGGACCCCGGACCGGTCCGGGGACCCCAGGGAGATACGCATGACTTTTCTGATCACTGGTGGCGCCGGCTACATCGGCTCCCACGTCGTCCGCGCGATGCTCGCCGCAGGTGAGAAGGTCGTCGTCTTCGACGACCTCTCCACGGGCAACGAGGACCGCGTCCCGGAGGGCGTCCCGCTGGTGATCGGCTCGGTCCTGGACCGGCTGAACCTGGACGAGACCCTCCGGCGCTACAAGATCACCGGTGTGGTGCACCTGGCGGGCAAGAAGCAGGTCGGCGAGTCCGTCGAGAAGCCGCTGTTCTACTACCACGAGAACGTGGAGGGCCTTCAGGTCCTGCTGGGCGCGGTGGCCGCGGCCGGCGTCCGCAACTTCCTGTTCTCCTCCTCCGCCTCCGTGTACGGCATGCCCGACGTGGAGCTCGTCACGGAGGAGACCCCGTGCGCGCCGCTGAGCCCGTACGGCGAGACGAAGCTGGCCGGTGAGTGGCTGGTCCGCGCGGCGGGCAAGGCGCACGGCATCTCCACCGCCTGCCTGCGCTACTTCAACGTGGCGGGCGCGGCCGCCCCCGAGCTCGCGGACACCGGGGTCTACAACCTGGTCCCGATGGTCTTCGAGCGCTTCGACAAGGGTGAGGGCGCCCGTATCTTCGGCGACGACTACGCGACCCCGGACGGCACCTGCATCCGCGACTACATCCACGTCGAGGACCTCGCCGAGGCCCACGTGGTGGCGGCCCGCAAGCTCGTCGAGTGGGGCGCGACCGGGGACTACAAGGACCTCACCGTCAACATCGGCCGCGGCGAGGGCGTCTCCGTACGGGAGATGGCGCAGCTGCTGAACGAGGGCACCGGGCACACCTACGAGCCCGTCGTCGTCCCGCGGCGCCCCGGTGACCCGGCGAAGGTCGTGGCCTCGGCCGACAAGATCGCCGCGGAGCTGGGCTGGAAGGCCAAGCACGATGTCCGCGAGATGATCACCTCGGCCTGGGCGGGCTGGGAGGCCAACCGCAAGGGCGAACTGCCGCACGTCGCGCGCTGAGCCCGCACGCCGCAGCGAACGACGCGAAGCCGCCCGCCCCGGATGCGTTCCGGGGCGGGCGGCTTCGTGCTGCGT
The DNA here is from genome assembly GCF_036106915.1 of Streptomyces sp. NBC_00354. NCBI lineage: Bacteria > Bacillati > Actinomycetota > Actinomycetes > Kitasatosporales > Streptomycetaceae > Streptomyces > Streptomyces sp. NBC_00354. The sequence continues at coordinate 5,603,186 of NZ_CP107983.1, forward strand.
ACGCGGGCTCAGCGCTCCAGGGCTCAGCGCTCCAAGGCTCAGCGCTCCAAGAACGTGAAGAGCTCTTCCCAGCGGTCGGTGATCTCGGCGCTGGAGTAGCGCTGCACACTGCGGAAGGCGTTGTCGCCGAGCCGGTCGCGCAGCTCGCGGTCCGACATCAGCACGTCGAGGTGCCCGGCCAGCTCCATCGTGTTGCCCAGCCGGGCCAGCAGCCCGTCCTCGCCGTGCTCGACGATCTCCCGTACGCCCGGCGCGCAGTCGAAGGCGGCGACGGGCAGGCCCGTCGCCATCGCCTCCAGCAGGGTGATCGGGAAGCCCTCGGCCCGCGAGGCCTGCGCGAAGACCGAGGCCCCGCGCAGCGCGCCCAGCACGTCGTCGGTGCTGCCCATCCACTGGACGGAGGTCTCCAGCCCCAGTGCGGTCGCGTGCGCCTGCAGCGCCGGCTCCTCCACGCCCGCTCCGTAGATCCGCAGGACCCAGTCGGGGTGCTGCGGGGCGGCTTCCGCCCACGCGTCGAGCAGCAGGTCCACGCCCTTCTCGAAGGCGAGGCGGCCGACGCTGGCGACGACCTTCTCCGTGCGGGGGGCGGGGGAGTCCGGCATGAACGGCAGCGGGTTCGGCATGCTGCCCACGTTCTCCATGCCGGCCCGGATCCACAGGTCCGCGTCCTCGGGGGTCAGCACCAGCAGCCGGTCGACCTCGGGGTAGTACCGGCGGACCCGCTCGCCGCGGGTGGACTTCTGGCTGGCCTCGAACGACTCGTGGCTCATGCCGATGACGCCGAGCCCCTTGGTGTCGGCGAGCGCCACCCACTCCATCGCCCAGACCTGCGTGACGATCACGACGGCCCCGGGGCGGGCCGCACGGAACAGCTCGTTCAGCGTCTCCGCCTTGGCCCGCATCTTCGCCCGCCGGGCCGCCTGGCGGCGCCGCTCGGGGGCGTTCAGCCGGCCCTTGATCCCGCGCAGGCGGCGGGCCTTCGGCGGGTGGGCGTCGTACAGGGTGGTCATCGCGTACGGCAGGTCCTGCGGCAGCTTCTGCCGGATCTCCTCGGCGACCGGGGCGATGCCGACGATGTGCACCCGGTGACCGCGGTCGGTGAACAGCCGGGCCATCTGGTGCGACCAGGTCGTCACGCCGCCGAGCTCGTCGACGCTGTTGGACACGATGAAGACGTCACGGCTGCCAGACTGTTCGTCGCGCGCGCCGGACTCGGCGGTCTGCTGGCTCACTTGCCGCTCCTGGTGAAGAACTTCTCGACGATCTGGCGGGCCGCGTCCCCGCGGTCGTACTCGCCGAACTCGGTGAGGAAGCGCTGCCGCGCCTCCGCGTACTTGGCGTCCGCCTCGTCGAAGGCGGCGAGGGCCTGGAGGAGTTCGTCGGCCGTGGCCACCACCGGGCCGGGGGCCTTCTCCTTCAGGTCGAAGTACGTGCCGCGGATGTCGGTCGCGTACTTCTCGTAGTCGTACGCGAAGAACAGCATCGGCCGGTCCAGCACCGAATAGTCGAACATCACGGACGAGTAGTCGGTGATCAGCCCGTCGGCGAGCGCCAGCAGCGGGGTGATGTCGTGGTGCCGGGACACGTCGACGACCCGGCCCGCGACCGACGGCGGCAGCGAGACGCTGTTGAGGTAGTGGGTGCGCACCAGCAGCGTGAAACGGTCGCCGAGCCGCTCGGCGAACTCCTCCACGTCGAAGGGGAACTCGAAGCCCTCCACCGCGCCGTCCGCGTTCGCCCGGAAGGTCGGCGCGTACAGCAGCACCTTCTTCCCGGGGTCGATGCCCAGCTCGGCGGCGAGCGGCCCGCGCACCCGCTCCCCGCTCTGCGCCTCGGCCCGCTGCGCCTCGACCAGGGCGTCGTTGCGCGGGTAGCCCGTGCGCAGCAGCACCTCGTCGCGCAGCCGGAAGCCCTTGGCGAGGGTGCGGGTGTCGTGCTCGGAGCGGATCAGGAAGTGGTCGAAGCGGTTGACGGCCGCCTGGAAGCGGTCCTGGCCGGCCTTGCCCTGCGCCTTGGTGCGGGGCTCGTGGAAGCCCATGCGCTTGAGCGCGGAGCCGTGCCAGGTCTGGATGTACGTGGTTCCCTCGCGCTTGGTCAGGGCGAGGGGGAAGCCCTGGTTGTCGACCCAGAACTCGGCCTGCGCCAGCGCGCGCAGGTACGGCCAGCTCCAGCGGCGCACCAGGGTGGCCTCCTTGGGGAAGCCGGTGGGCTTGCCGCCCGCGTACGACCAGATCGCCTCGAACGGGACGCCCTGGCGGACCATCTCCTCGTAGATCGCCTTCGGGCTGTCGCTGTACTGCTTGCCCATGTGGCTCTCGAAGACGACCGTGCCCTTCTTGATGGGCAGCTTCGAGAAGACCTCGTGGTAGACCTTCACCTTCTGCTCGCCCGAGCCGAGGTTGCGGCGGGCCCGCAGGGCCTTGCGCAGGCCCCGCTTGACCACGCCGGCGGCCTTGCCGTGCATCGCGCTGCCGATCAGCGTCTGGGTGCGGACGGCGGCGGCGCCCTCGGCGGTCAGGACGTAGGAGAGGTTCCCCTTCTTGGTCACCTCCGGCTCGAAGCGGTCGGAGACCAGCCGGGTCAGCCGCGGGCGCACGCGCAGGCGGGCCGCCGACTCCATGTCGACTCCGCCGACGGAGACGCGGGTGGTGAGGCGCTCGCCGCCGGCGGTCAGCTTCAGTCGGACGTCCCAGACGGCGTCGATGATGCCGAGGGGGCGGACGGTGCCGGCGATGTCGGCCGTGGCGGTCCACTCGATCGTGTCACCGGCGTGGCGCACGGTTGCCACCGGGAAGCTGAAAGAGCGCACGCCGATCTGCCGGCGGGCCCGGAACTCCAGCGTGGCCCCCAGTTCCGCTTCCGGGCTGATCCGGCCCAGCGGGTTCACCACGGCGCCCGAGAGCGTGACGGTGCCGCGCCCGTCGTCCTCGTACGAGGTGAGCCGGTTGCCCAGCGCGAGGGAGGTGAGCGGGGTGGTGTGGAAGCCCTGCTCGGTGACGTCCAGTATCCGGCGGGCCTCGGCGGCCTCGGCGCCGTCGGGGTCGTCGATGTGCTGCGCGCACCAGTAGACGCGCCCGTCGCGCTCCGCGAGCGGCGAGGACAGCCGGCCCTTGTTGGTCATGGCGTCGGCGGCCGGGAGCAGGTTGTCCCAGTCCTCCTTGCCCAGCAGGTAGGCGCAGATCGCCTGGAGGTACGTGACGTGCTCGTACGCCGCCGGGTCGATGCCGGCCAGGTAGCCGTTGGCGAGGCGGGCGAACTCCTGGCGGTACGCATCGCCCAGCAGGGGCAGGTCGCGCAGGTGCAGCACCAGGTCGTGCTTGAGGAACTTGGCGTCCTTCGCGGACTTGATGTCCGTGTGGCCCTTGGCGGCCAGCAGCTCGTCGACGCGGCGGTGGATCTCCATCCGGTGGACGAAGTTCGCGATCTCGTGGCGCCGGTTGCTGATCGATTTCGCCGAGGCCTTCTCGACCACGTTCCAGTAGTAGACGTGGTTCGGGATCAGCGTGATGCGGCGGGCGGCGACGTAGGCCTGCGCGGAGAACAGCAGGTCCTCGTAGTGGATGCCGACCGGGAACTCCAGGCCCTGCTCCAGCAGGAACGCGCGCCGGTAGCACTTGTTCGTGGAGAGCGTGTCGTAGACCAGCAGGTCGGGGTCCTCGGTGATCGACTCCAGCGTGCGGGTGCGGGAGTAGATCCAGGGGTACCACTCGGTGGTCTTGCCCCACCGGTTGTCGAGGTGCACGCGCACGCACATGCCGGAGACCAGGTCGGAGCCGGTCCGCTCGGCCGCGGCCAGCATGTTCCGGCAGGCGTTTCGCTCCAGCACGTCGTCACTGTCCAGGAACATGACGTACGTGCCGGTGGCCTGCTGGATGCCATGGTTGCGCGGGGCGCCGCAGCCTCCGCTGTTCTCGGGCAGCCGGAAGGCGCGCACCCTCCCCGGGTGCGCAGCTTCGAGCTCCTGGGCGATCGCGTACGACCGGTCCTTGCTGCAGTCGTCGACGATCACGACTTCGACCCCGTGCAGGGTCTGGTCCAAAACCGACTGGACTGCTGTCGGCAGACGCTCTGCGTCGTTGTAGACGATGACGACCACGGAGACGTCAGGCACGTGCACCTCGATCCCTTCGTTCCATTCCGCTTAACCCGTCAAAGCTACCCTGTGCCGCGCTCGGATCCGGCAGGCCGACCCTCGACGTGCATACTTCTAAGGAAGAGGTGTGCGGCGGGTCCGGTCGCCGGCAATCACCCGTTCGGACCCAGCAGGAAGTGTTCATGACGAAGCTGTCCGTAGTCGTCCCTTGCTACAACGAAGAAGCCGTGATCGACAGCTTCGACGTGGAGATCCGCAGGGTCCTGGACTCCCTGCCCGTCGAGTACGAGGTCTGCTACGTCGACGACGGCAGCCGCGACGGGACCCTCGCCAAGCTCCGCAAGATCGCCGCCGAACACGGTGACCGCACCCGGTACGTCTCCTTCAGCCGCAACTTCGGCAAGGAGGCCGGCATGCTCGCCGGTCTGCGCGAGGCCACCGGCGACGCCGTCGTGATCATGGACGCCGATCTCCAGCACCCGCCGGAGCTCATCGCCACCATGCTCGACTACTACCGGCAGGGCCACGACCAGATCATCGCCCGCCGCACCCGCGAGGGCGACAAGAAGGTCCGCTCCGCGCTCAGCCGCCTCTACTACCGGGGCGTCAACCGCTGGGTGGACGTGGAGCTCACCGACGGCGTCGGGGACTTCCGTCTGCTGTCCCGGCCGGCCGTGGACGCGCTGCTGTCGCTGCCGGAGTACAACCGCTTCTCCAAGGGCCTCTTCTCCTGGATCGGCTTCGACACCGTCCACTTCGACTACCGCAACGCCCAGCGCGAGGCCGGCGAGACGAAGTGGAAGTTCGGCTCCCTGCTGAACTACGCCATGGACGGGCTGATCTCCTTCAACAACCGGCCGCTGCGCATCGGCATCTGGGCCGGCGTGTCCCTGGTGGCGCTGACCGCCCTGTACGCCGTGTACATCGCGGTCATGGCCATGACCCACGGGGTCGACGCACCCGGTTACGTCACCCTCGTGGCGATCATCGTCGGCATCGGCGGCGTTCAGATGATCATGCTGGGTCTGATCGGCGAGTACATCGGCCGCATCTACTACGAGACCAAGCGCCGCCCGCACTTCCTGGTCAAGGAGGCGCACGGCGCGGACGCGCAGGCCCGGCCCGACACCACCCGGGTCCAGCCGGAACGCGAACGCGGCGGCCTGTCCGCCGCGCGCCTCACGGTCTCCGCCGAGCGCGAGGTGCGCTGAACCATGCGAACCCAGCTGGGCCAGATCCTCCGCTTCGGCCTCGTCGGCGCGGTCAACACCGGCACCTTCTTCGCCATCTACCTGCTCCTGCACCCGTGGATGCCGTACTTCCTCGCCTACACCCTCGCCTTCCTGCTGGCGATGGTCGGCTCGTTCTTCATGAACACCTACTTCACCTACCGGACCAAGCCCACCTGGAAGAAGTTCCTCCTCTTCCCCCTGACGAACGTCACGAACTACGTGATCCAGTCCGCCGGGCTCTACGCCCTGGTGACCTGGGCCGGGCTCGACACCCGGATCGCCCCGCTCGTCGCCGCCGTCGTGGCGATCCCGTTCACGTACCTGCTGTCCCGCAAGATCCTGGTCCCGGGCGCGGCAGCCGCGGCCGAGAACCCGGAGCCGGCCCGCAGCGGGTCCGCGGGCTGAGTCCACCGTCTGAAACCCCTGAGCGGCCGCTCCGGGGCACCCCGTAGATTGAGGTGGCAGACGTACCGGCAAGGGGCAAGGGGACAGACGTGTCAGCGGCTAGGCAAAGTGTCGTGGACGCCCGCAGGATCGTGGTCAAGGTCGGTTCCTCCTCCTTGACCACCGCGGCCGGCGGACTCGACGCCGATCGGGTGGACGCCCTGGTCGACGTACTGGCCAAGGCCCGCAGCGGCGGCGAGAAGGAGATCGTCCTCGTCTCCAGCGGAGCCATCGCCGCCGGACTCTCCCCGCTCGGCCTGCGCCGACGCCCCACGGACCTGGCCCGGCAGCAGGCCGCCGCCAGCGTCGGGCAGGGGCTGCTGGTCGCCCGGTACACCGCCTCCTTCGCCCGGTACGGAGTCCGCGTCGGCCAGGTGCTGCTGACCAGCGACGACACCAGCCGGCGCGCCCACTACCGCAACGCGTACCGGACCTTGGACCAGCTCCTGGCCATGGGCGCCCTGCCGGTGGTCAACGAGAACGACACCGTCGCCACGGACGAGATCCGCTTCGGCGACAACGACCGGCTCGCGGCCCTCGTCGCCCACCTGGTCCGCGCCGACCTCCTCGTTCTCCTGTCCGACGTGGACGGCCTGTACGACGGCGACCCGTCACTGCCCGGCACCACCCGCATCGACGAGGTGCACGGCCCCGAGGACATCGCGCACGTCTCCATCGGCAGCGCCGGCAAGGCGGGCGTGGGCACCGGGGGCATGGTCACCAAGGTCGAGGCGGCGCGGATCGCGGCGGCGGCCGGCATCCCGGTCGTCCTCACCTCGGCGAGCCAGGCCGCGGACGCCCTGGCCGGGCGGCCTACCGGTACGCACTTCCACGCCACCGGCCGCCGCTCGGCGGACCGGCTGCTGTGGCTCCAGCACGCCTCGACCCCACAGGGGCACCTGGTCCTGGACGAGGGCGCCGTACGCGCGGTGACCGAGCGCGGCAGCTCCCTGCTGCCCGCCGGGATCGCAGCCGTCGAGGGAGAGTTCGTCGCCGGCGACCCGGTGGAACTGCGCGCGCCCGACGGCCGCGCCGTGGCCCGCGGGCTGGTCAACTTCGACGCCAAGGAACTCCCGCAGCTCCTCGGCCGCTCCACCCGGGAGCTTGCGAAGGAACTCGGCCCGGAGTACGAGCGCGAGGTCGTACACCGCGACGATCTGGTCCTGCTGCAGGGCTGAGGTTCGGTAAAACCGCCGCGCGGCGGGCCGGGGACTGGTCAACTGTGAGGGGCGGACAGGCATGGCGCAGACAGGAGGCGGGCTGGTGAGACGAGCGCTGACCAGCATCAGCGGCGGCGGGGACGGCGAGCAGGACGAAGCCTCCCGCCTCTGGCACGTCACCCTGAGCGTCTCGGGCAGGCCGGCGCCGCTGTCGGAGGTCCGACGCGGGCTGGAACAGCTGGCGCACGACCACCCGTTCCTCCTCACCAGCCGGTACGCCGACGACCATGCGGAGATCCGGTACTGGGAGGAGGCCCGAGACCTTCACGACGCCGCGGCCGTCGCCCTGCGCCTGTGGGGCGAACACCGCTCCTCGGCGCAGCTCCCGCCGTGGGAGATCGTCGGCCTGGAGGTCATCGACCGCGCGACGTACCACCTCCGAGTGGCGGAGGGCTACGGCCCACCTCCCGCGCACCCGGTGGGTGTCCACCCGTACTAGCCGCATCCGGCCCACCGGCACCATCCAGCCCCGTCGGCGTTTGAGGCGCGGGATCCGGGGCGGAGCCCCGGGTCTTCCGGGGTCCGGGGCGGAGCCCGGGGAACGGTGGAAGGGCGGGTAGGGGACGAGCCCCGCAGGGCCCACAAGCCGCACCCCGGCCAGTGCATCGAACAAGGGCATCTCGCGGGATGGAACCCCGTCGGCCGGGGCGGGGCCGGGGACTACCCTGGGCGGCATGACCTCGCTCGACGCCCCCGTCTCGCCCGTGATCGCCACCGCGCAAGCGGCCCGCACCGCCGCCGCGGCCATCGCCCCCCTCCCGCGGTCCGCCAAGGACACCGCGCTGCTGGCCATCGCGGACGCCCTGGAGGCCCGTACGGCCGAGATCGTCACCGCCAACGCCGTCGACACCGACAAGGCGCGCGCCGCCGGCACCAGCGAGACCGTCATCGACCGCCTCACGCTCACCCCCGAGCGCGTCCGCGCCATCGCCTCCGACGTGCGCGACGTCGCCGCCCTCCCCGACCCCGTCGGCGAGGTCGTCCGCGGCTCGACCCTCCCCAACGGGATCGACCTGCGCCAGATCCGCGTCCCGCTCGGCGTCGTCGGCATCATCTACGAGGCCCGCCCCAACGTCACCGTCGACGCCGCCGCCCTCTGCCTCAAGTCCGGCAACGCGGTCCTGCTGCGCGGCAGCTCCTCCGCCTACGCCTCCAACACCGCCCTCGTCGCCATCCTGCGCGACGCCGTCGAGAGCGCAGGCCTGCCCGCCGACGCGATCCAGCTGGTCCCCGGCGAGTCCCGCGACTCCGTCCGCGAGCTGATGCGCGCCCGCGGCCTCGTCGACGTCCTCATCCCGCGCGGCGGCGCCTCCCTCATCAAGACCGTCGTCGAGGAGTCCATCGTCCCGGTCATCGAGACCGGTACCGGCAACTGCCACGTCTACGTGGACGCCCAGGCCGACCTCGACATGGCCGTGGACATCCTCATCAACTCCAAGGCGCAGCGGCCGTCCGTCTGCAACTCCGCCGAGACGCTCCTCGTCCACCGCGACATCGCCGACGCCTTCCTGCCGCGCGCCCTCGACGCCCTCGCCGACGCCGGCGTCACCGTCCACGGCGACGCCCGTGTCCTCGCGGCCGCCGAGAACTCCAAGGCCACCGCGCTCCCCGCCACCGACGAGGACTGGGCCGCCGAGTACCTCTCCTACGACATCGCCGCCGGCGTCGTGGACTCCCTCGACGACGCCGTCGCCCACATCCGCCGCTGGACCTCCGGCCACACCGAGGCGATCGTCACCACCTCGCAGGCCGCCGCCCGCCGCTTCACCCAGCTGGTCGACTCGACCACGGTCGCCGTAAATGCCTCCACCCGGTTCACCGACGGTGGCCAGTTCGGCTTCGGCGCCGAGATCGGGATCTCCACGCAGAAACTGCACGCCCGCGGCCCGATGGGCCTCCCGGAGCTCACCTCCACCAAGTACATCGTCACGGGCGACGGTCACGTTCGGTAGTCGGACCTCGAACGCCGGGTGGCCGGATTTCGGCGCACACCCTGCCCAAAGCAGCCCCCCAGGTCTAGGCTGTTGCTGTGCCGGACGACGTGGGGGGCAAGTTCCCGGACGACGGGGAGCCCGACAACGACGACCGCGGAGGCGCGGATCACGACTTCGCCTCCGTGGTGTTCGACGAGGACTTCGTCCGGAACGCCGAGATTCATGAACCGAGCGCCGCAGAGCGCCAGCGGGCCGCCGACCGGGCGCGCGCGGAGGCGGAAGCCGCCCGCGCCGTCGCCGGCGGCTGGACCTCCGACGACGACTACGACGGCTACGGCTACGGCCGCCCCGACGGGTACGGCATCGACGAACCCGGCTGGGAACACGGCGCCGGCTACGCGGAAGGCCCGTACGGGGCCTACGGCGGCGCCCTGCGCCCCTACCGGGGCCGCTCGCCCTGGCTGCGCCCGGTCGCCTGGGTGCTCGCCTTCGTGATGGGCCTCGGCATGGTCGCCCTCGCCTTCAGCGCCGTCTACCGCAGCGCCTCGAGCGACGCGGACCACGCTCCCGCGCCCGCCAGCACCCCGCTGACGGAAGTCAGCGGCGCCGGAGCGTTTATGTACCCCGTCGGCCGCCAACCCTGAAGGTACGACCCCACTCGCGTTCGCCGGAGCTGGGGGCTTCTCTGAAGCGGGGACAGCGGGGAGAAGCAATGGCCGTGCCAGGAGATCCACCCGACGGCACCCCCGAGGGCATCGGCGGGGGCGACGAGGAGTTCCGGTCGGACGAGTACCGATCGGTCGTGTTCGACGAGGACTTCGTCCGGGCTGCCCGGCTCCAGGAGTTCTCCGCCCAGGAGCGGATGGGCGAGCATGCGCGGGCCGTCCGCAGCCGGTCCGTCTGGTCCGGCGGCGGCTCCTCCCGGCCCCGGACCAGCACGCCCGGCCGGGGAGCCCGCCAGGGCATGCTGCTGGTGCTGCTCATCGCCGTGGCCTTCGCCGCGGCCGTCTACATGGGCCTGAGCAACCCGGCCGTACCCCCGTCCACCGGTCGGACCGATCCGCTGAGCAGTACGGTCGTGCCCCTCGCGCCGAGCACCGCCGTGCCCGGCGGGCGGCCCGTCGACCTGTACGCGAAGAGCCCGGCGGCCGAGTACCGCGTCGGGGCGGCCGGGATCACCCTGCCGGCCGTGCGCCGCACCCACCACTTCACCGAGGGGCAGGTCGTCACCGCCCTGTCGATCGCCAAGGACTACCTGGTGCAGTCTTCGCTGGACCCCGACGTCCTGGCCGGCGCCGCCACCCGGCCCGTGCGCGTCCTGCTCGACCCCGACCAGCTGGCGCAGTTCGACCGCAGCATGACCTCGCCCTCCGGCGACGGGCGGCACGCCTCCACCGGCTGGCTGGTCCGCTTCGACCCGGGCACGGCCGTCGTCGCCGACACCCGGGTCCGGGTGAGCGGAGCCCTCGCCTTCGAGGAGGTCTCCGCGGACGTGCTCGAGGTGACCGGCGACCACACCTTCGTGTACGCCGTGCGCCCCGCCACCGGATCCCCGGCCGCGGCCGACGGAGCCTCGCTCTTCACCGTCCGGCGCGAGCTGCGGCTGCGCTTCGACCGGGAAGACCTGGCGGCCCGGCGGGCGGAGCTCGTCTCGGCCTACGTGATGGCCGGTCCACAGGACTGCTCCACCGATCCCGCCGAAGGCTTCCGTCCGGTCCTGGCCGGGGCGGGACCCACCACGGTCGGCCCGGCCGCGAGCGACCCGTACACCAGCGGCACCCCGCGGCGCACCGCCGGGCTGTGCGGGGTACTGGCGCCGCCCACGGCCGCCGGGACCGCCCCCGTCAGCCCTGCTCCGTAGCGGGGCCGCCCTTGTTCTCGGCGCCCGAGCCCGTACCGGCGCCGCCGGCCGCGCCCGTGAACTTGTCGCGCAGCTTGCCGCCGACGTCGGCCGCGCCGCCCGCGATGTCGCCGACCAGCTTGAACAGCGGGTCCTTGCTGCTGCGCACGGCGTCCGCGTAGTGCGAGGCCGACTCCCGGAAGGAGTCCGTGACCGAGGTGTCCTTGTCCTCGTCCCGCCGCGGGTAGTGGCCGTCCATGATCCGCTGGTAGTCCCGGTTCTGCGACCACTTCTTCAGCTCGGCCGCCCGCACGGTGGTGAAGGGATGCGTCCGCGGCAGCACATTGAGGATCTTCAGCACCGAGTCGCGCAGATCGCCGCTCGACTCGTACTCCTCGGCCTGGGCCAGGAAGGAGTCCACGTTCATCTCGTGGAGGTGGTTGCCGCCCGCGATCTTCATCAGGCCCCGCATCGACGCGTTCACGTCCTGCCCGACCAGCAGCCCCGCCCGGTCCGCGGACAGCTCCGACTTGCGGAACCACTCCCGCAGCGCGGTCACGATCGCCATGATCGCCACATTGCCCAGCGGGATCCACGCCACCTTCAGCGCCAGACCCGTCAGGAACAGCAGGATCGTGCGGTACACCGCGTGCCCCGACAGCGCATGGCCCACCTCGTGGCCCACGACCGCCCGCATCTCCTCCTCGTCGAGCAGCTCGACCAGGCCCGTCGTCACCACGATGATCGGCTCGTCCAGCCCGATGCACATCGCGTTCGGCTTCGGGTCCTGCTGCACGTACATCTGCGGGACCCTCTCCAGGTCCAGGATGTAACAGGCGTCGCGCAGCATCTCGTACAGGTGCGGGAACTGCGTCTCGCCCACCCGGACGGATTCCGACAGGAAGAGCAGGCGCAGGCTCCGCTCCGGAAGCAGCCCGCTCAGGGCCTTGAACACGGTGTCGAACCCGCTCAGCTTGCGCAGCGCCACCAGCGCCGAGCGGTCAGCCGGGTGCTCGTACGCGCGCGAGGAAATTCCGGGAAACCTCCTGCGGTCCCGCGCCGGTACCTTCTCGAACCCGGTCTCCGTCATAACGCCCTCCCCCTTGATCGGCCTGTGCGCTTCTGCGTCTATCCTCTCCAACGCCTGAGTCGGCGTGAGCGTGCCCCAGGCCCCCGCATACGATGTGAGCGAAGTCTCCGCCCGCTCCCCGACTCGATAGGTATCTGCCTGATGAGCCTCTCCACCACCGCCCACAACCTGGTCGTTCTCGCGTCGGAGGGCGCCGAGCAGCACGGCGGCAACCACGACAGCCTGAACCCGTACCTGACCGGTGGCGGCGCGCTGTTCATCCTGCTGCTGATGCTCTGGGTGACCACGCGCCTGAACCGCGACCGCTGAACCCGCGCTCGCGCACACGCTCGAATGCGGGTCCACGCCGCTCCGCCGGGCCAGTAGGCTCTGCGCTCATGGGAGAGCAGGAGATGCCTACCGGCCCGGTCAAGCGCCGGCTCGGCGTGATGGGCGGGACATTCGACCCGATCCACCACGGACACCTGGTGGCCGCCAGTGAAGTGGCCGCCCTGTTCCACCTCGACGAGGTGGTGTTCGTACCGACCGGCCAGCCGTGGCAGAAGTCGCAGCGCGCCGTGTCCCCCGCCGAGGACCGCTATCTGATGACGGTCATCGCGACGGCCTCGAACCCCCAGTTCTCGGTGAGCCGCATCGACATCGACCGCGGCGGGCCGACGTACACGATCGACACCCTGCGGGATCTGAGCGCGCTCAACGAAGACGCCGACCTCTTCTTCATCACCGGCGCCGACGCCCTCGCCCAGATCCTGACCTGGCGGAATGCCGACGAGCTCTTCTCGCTCGCCCACTTCATCGGAGTGACCCGGCCGGGCCACGTGCTCACCGACGACGGGCTCCCCGAGGACGGCGTCTCGCTGGTGCAGGTGCCCGCGCTGGCGATTTCGTCCACGGACTGCCGCGCACGGGTCGCCCAGGGGGATCCTGTCTGGTATTTGGTGCCCGACGGTGTGGTGCGCTACATCGACAAGCGTGAGCTGTACCGGGGAGCCTGAGCTTCCGGAGAGAGGGGCCCCGCGGTGAACGACCGACAGGATCCGTACGACCGGTACGATTCGGGCGCAGCACAGGAGCAGCAGCTCATCGGCTACGACGCGTACGGGCGGCCGGTGTACGGCCAGGTGCCCGCGCAGCCCGCCCAGTACGAGCAGGCGTACGAGCAGCAGTACGGCTACGACCACCAGGGCTACGGCCAGCAGGCGTACTACCAGCAGCAGCCGCAGCAGCCGGCCGCTCCTGACTACGGCCGGCAGGAGTACACCCAGGCCCCCGGCTACGGGTACGACACCCAGCACACGCAGCAGACCCAGCAGTGGATCCCGCAGCAGGCCGCCTCCGAGCCCCCCGCCCCGGCCCCCGCGGCCGAGCCGCAGCCCCCGCGCCCCGCCCAGGTCCCCGAACCGCGCCGGGCCGAGGAGGACGGGCAGTCCGCGCCCGACTACCGCACCGAGCAGTTCGCGTTCATCGACCAGCCGGACGAGGACTCCGAGGACGTCATCGACTGGCTCAAGTTCACCGAGAGCCGGACCGAGCGCCGCGAGGAGGCCCGCCGCCGCGGCCGCAACCGGGTGGTCGCCCTGATCGTCGTCCTCGCCCTCTTCGCCGTCGGCGGCGTCGGCTACCTCTGGTACGCGGGCAAGCTGCCGTTCCTCGACGGCCCCGGGCAGAAGAAGGACTCCGCGGCCGCCGCCGGACCGCAGAAGCGCGACATGATCGTCGTCCACCTGCACAACACCAAGAAGGGCGGCACCTCCACGGCGCTGCTCGTCGACAACGTCACCACCAAGAAGGGCGCCACCGTCCTGCTGCCGAACACGCTGGGCGTCCCCAAGGACGACGGCACCGCCGCGGGCCTCGGCAAGGCGGTCGAGGACGGCGGCGTGGGCGTACGGGACTCCCTCGACTCGGTGCTCGGCACCCACATCGGCGGCACCTGGCGCCTGGACACCCCCTTCCTGGAGAACCTGGTCGAGCTGGTCGGCGGCATCGAGACCGACACCGACACCGCGGTCCCGGCCGACGACGCCGCCAAGACCCCGGCCGTGGCCCAGGGCCAGAAGCAGCACCTCAGCGGTGCGATGGCCGTCGCGTACGCCACCCACCGCGCCCAGGGCGAGCCCGAGGCCAAGCAGCTGGACCGCCTCGGCAAGGTCCTCTACGGCGTGCTGCGCAAGATCCCCGGCGACGCGAAGTCGGCGACCGTCACCGTCGAGAGCATGGGCCAGATCCTCGACCCCTCCCTGAACGCCCAGGCCCTCGGCGCCCTGCTGGCCAGGCTCGGCGAGCACGCCAAGGAGGGCGCCGACGCGTACCGCACGGACGTCCTCGCGGTGAAGCCGGACGGCACGCTCACCGACGACGCCAACAAGAACGTCGTCAAGGAGGTCCTCGGCGGCAGCTTCACGGCGGCCCAGGCCGGCACCGCGCCGCGCGTCGGCCTCAAGGACGCCACCGGCGACGACAAGACGCAGGTCGCGGCGAAGGCGGCCCTGCTGAACGGCGGCTACACCTTCGTGGACGGCGGCAAGGCCGACAAGACCCAGCCCGCCACGCAGATCACGTACCAGGACGACGCGCAGCGGGCCAAGGCGGTCGAGGTCGCCAAGACGCTGGGCCTGCCGGAGACCGCCGTGAAGAAGGGCGAGAACGCCGTGAACGCCGACGTCGTGGTGACCCTGGGCAAGGACTACAAACCGTCCTGACCCGGGCCTGACCAGGCCTTCGGGGAGTGCCCCGGCCCGCGCGGGACGCTGCGCGCGGGCGGGGTCGGCGGTACATGAGACCCTTGTAAGGATCTGCCCGCCAACCCGAAAGCATGGCCAGTGACCGCCACGGACCGCTCCATCGAGCTCATCACCGCCGCCGCCCAGGCCGCGGCCGACCGGCTCGCGCACGACATCATCGCGTACGACGTCAGCGACGTGCTGTCGATCACCGATGCCTTCCTGCTCGCCTCGGCGCCCAACGACCGCCAGGTCAAGTCGATCGTCGACGAGATCGAGGAGCGCCTGCTCAAGGAGCTCGGCGCCAAGCCGGTGCGCCGCGAGGGCGACCGCGACGCCCGCTGGATCCTGCTCGACTACATCGACATCGTCGTCCACGTGCAGCACAGCGAGGAGCGGGTCTTCTACGCGCTGGAGCGCCTGTGGAAGGACTGCCCCGAGATCGAGCTGCCCGAGGACGCCAAGCTCACCAAGGGCAAGGCGGAGGAGCACGCCAAGCTGCGCGAGGCGGCGGGCGACGACGACCTGGACGGTGATCTGTTCTGAGCGCGACCGCCACCGGGAAGACCGGCCGGAAGATCGTCCTCTGGCGACACGGCCAGACCTCGTGGAACCTGGAGCGCCGCTTCCAGGGCTCCACGGACATCGAGCTGACCGAGACGGGTGTGGCGCAGGCGCGCCGCGCCGCCCGGCTGCTCGCCTCGCTGCAGCCGGACGCCATCGTGGCCTCCGACCTGAAACGGGCCGCCGCCACGGCCGCCGAGCTGGTCGCCGTCACGGGCCTGGCCGTGACCCACGACGCCGCGCTGCGCGAGACGTACGCCGGTGAGTGGCAGGGCCTCACGCACGACGAGATCATCGAGAAGTACGGCGAGCAGTACGCGGCGTGGAAGCGCGGCGAGCCCGTCCGCCGAGGCGGCGGCGAGCTGGAGACCGAGGTCGCCGACCGGGCGGCGCCGGTGGTGCTCGAGCACGCCGGCCGGCTGCCGGAGGGCGGCACGCTCGTCGTGGTCAGCCACGGCGGGACCATCCGTACGACCATCGGCCGTCTGCTGGGCCTGGAGGCGTACGACTGGGAGAGCCTGGGCGGGCTCTCCAACTGCTGCTGGTCCGTCCTCGGCGAGGGCGCGCGCGGCTGGCGTCTGATGGAGCACAACGCCGGCACGCTGCCGGAACCGGTGCTCGGCGACGACGACTGAGACCGCCTCAGGGCGGCTCCCACCCGGATTTCACTTTCCGGCTGGTCGCAGGCTAGAGTTCTTCTTGTTCGCAGCGCAGAACACCGGAAACGGGGGGAGCGCAGCGGAGAGCGGGGCTATAGCTCAGTTGGTAGAGCGCCTGCATGGCATGCAGGAGGTCAGGAGTTCAATTCTCCTTAGCTCCACAATCAGGATCCCGTCCCCAACAGGGGGCGGGATCCTTCCGTTTGTTCCTTCGGTGCCTGCTGACCTGCCCCGTACCCGCGTGGCAGAATCGGACCGCCGGAGGGGTGAGTCGACGGCCCGATGCGGGAGGGAGTCGCTGACGGATGGGTGCACACCGGCGGCGGTGCGACTGGTGCAACAACGGCACGCCGATCGTGCGGGACATGGACCCGGTCAACCCCGACTACCAGTACTGGTGCGAGGAATGCGCGCGGGCGCTGATCATAAAAGGCGACCCGATCGAGACGTACCGCGAGCTGGAGGGGGAGCCGATCTACGGCCGGCTGCTCGACGAGCACTGCACGCTCAAGCGGTTCTACCAGTTCGCCAGAGCCTAGAGCCGCGGCGCGGAACAGGGATGAGGAGCGGGGTCTGGAACAGAGTCCGGAACGGGATGAACCGGGCGAAGCCGAACGCCCGGAAATCGATTTTTGGACCTGGGCCATGACCGTGTAATGTTCTCGATGTCGCCAGGGGGAACCGGCAAGGGAAACCGAGCAGGGGCCCGGCGGCAGAGAAGCAAGGGGCTATAGCTCAGTTGGTAGAGCGCCTGCATGGCATGCAGGAGGTCAGGAGTTCAATTCTCCTTAGCTCCACAGAAGAGAAACGGACCACCCGGATCGGGTGGTCCGTTTCTCGTTGTGCGGAACGGTCGAGCGGCCGCCGGACCCGCTGCGGTACCCTGGCGCCATGCGTGCCGTACGCCTTCTGCTTACCGAGCCGCGCTGATCAGTGCCGACCCTTCGAGACGGTCGGCATCGGCGCGGCGCCCCCTCCTGTGCGAGGGGTTTTTTCGTTTGGGCAGGCAGAGACGGCAGAGACGATCGATGGAGCTTCAGAAATCATGAGCGAGACGAACACCCCGGCCCCCGAGGCGGCCGAGGCGCACCGTTACACGGCTGCCATGGCCGCCGACATCGAGGCACGCTGGCAGGACGTATGGGACGCGCAGGGCACCTACGAGGCCCCCAACCCGACCGGTGACCTGGCCGGGGACGCGGCGGTCGTCGCGCGGCCCAAGAAGTTCATCATGGACATGTTCCCGTACCCGTCCGGTGCGGGCCTGCACGTCGGTCACCCGCTGGGGTACATCGCCACCGACGTCTTCGCCCGCCACCAGCGGATGACCGGCCACAACGTCCTGCACACCCTGGGATTCGACGCCTTCGGCCTGCCGGCCGAGCAGTACGCCGTGCAGACCGGCACGCACCCGCGCGTGTCCACCGAGGCGAACATCGAGAACATGAAGCTCCAGCTGCGCCGGCTGGGCCTGGGCCACGACAAGCGCCGCTCGTTCGCGACGATCGACCCGGACTACTACAAGTGGACCCAGTGGATCTTCCTGCAGGTCTACAACTCCTGGTACGACGCGGACGTGGCCAAGGCCCGCCCGATCGCCGAGCTGGTCGCCGCCTTCGAGGACGGCTCCCGTGAGGTTCCCGGGGGCCGCGCCTGGGCCGACCTGACCGCGGGCGAGCGCGCCGGCGTGCTGAACGAGTACCGGCTGGCGTACGCCTCGGACGCGCCCGTGAACTGGTGCCCCGGGCTGGGCACCGTACTGGCCAACGAGGAGGTCACCGCGGACGGCCGCTCCGAGCGCGGCAACTTCCCGGTCTTCAAGGCCAAGCTGAGCCAGTGGAACATGCGGATCACCGCGTACGCCGACCGGCTGCTGGACGACCTGGACGCGCTGGACTGGCCCGAGGCCATCAAGCTGCAGCAGCGGAACTGGATCGGCCGCAGCGAGGGCGCACGCGTCGACTTCGCGGTCGGCGACGACGCCATCACGGTGTTCACCACGCGTCCCGACACCCTGTTCGGCGCCACCTACATGGTGCTGGCGCCCGAGCACGAGCTGGTCGAGAAGGTCGTCCCCGCCGAGTGGCCCGAGGGCACGCACCAGGTGTGGACCGGCGGCGCCGCGACCCCCGGCGAGGCCGTCGACGCGTACCGCAAGCAGGCCGCCGGGAAGTCGGACGTCGAGCGCCAGGCCGAGGCCAAGGACAAGACCGGTGTCTTCACCGGCGCGTACGCGATCAACCCGGTCAGCGGCGACCAGGTCCCCGTCTTCATCGCGGACTACGTGCTGATGGGCTACGGCACCGGCGCGATCATGGCCGTCCCGGCGCACGACAGCCGCGACTTCGAGTTCGCGCGCGCCTTCGAGCTGCCGATGCGCTGCGTCGTGGAGCCCTCGGACGACCGCGACGCCGACCCGGCCGAGTGGGACGACGCGTTCTCCTCGTACGACGGCACCATCGTGAACTCGACGGGCGAGGGCGTCTCCCTGGACGGCCTGGGCGTCGTCGAGGCGAAGGCCGCCATCACCGCGTGGCTGGCCGAGCAGGGCATCGGTGAGGGCACCGTCAACTTCCGCCTGCGCGACTGGCTGTTCAGCCGCCAGCGCTACTGGGGCGAGCCCTTCCCGATCGTCTACGACGAGGACGGCGTCGCGCACGCGCTGCCCGAGTCGATGCTGCCGCTGGAACTGCCCGAGGTCGAGGACTACTCGCCGCGCACGTTCGAGCCGGACGACGCCACCTCCAAGCCGGAGACCCCGCTGTCGCGGAACGAAGAGTGGGTCGGCGTCGAGCTGGACCTGGGCGACGGCCGCGGGGTGCGCCCGTACCGCCGCGAGACCAACACCATGCCCAACTGGGCCGGTTCCTGCTGGTACGAGCTGCGCTACCTGGACCCGCGCAACGGGTCCGCGCTGGTCGACCCGGAGATCGAGCAGTACTGGATGGGGCCGCGCGAGGGCGCTCCGCACGGCGGCGTCGACCTGTACGTCGGCGGCGCCGAGCACGCGGTGCTGCACCTGCTGTACGCGCGCTTCTGGTCGAAGGTGCTGTTCGACCTGGGCCACGTCTCGTCGGCCGAGCCGTTCCACAAGCTGTTCAACCAGGGCATGATCCAGGCGTACGCGTACACCGACGCGCGCGGTGTGTACGTGCCGGCTGCCGAGGTCGAGGAGCGCGACGGCGGCTACTTCTACCAGGGCGAGCCCGTCAAGCGCGAGCACGGCAAGATGGGCAAGTCCCTGAAGAACGCCGTCACGCCGGACGAGATCTGCGAGGAGTACGGCGCGGACACCCTGCGCCTGTACGAGATGGCGATGGGCCCGCTGGACGTCTCGCGTCCGTGGGACACCCGGGCCGTGGTGGGCCAGTACCGGCTGCTGCAGCGACTGTGGCGCAACATCGTGGACGAGGAGTCCGGCGCGGTCACCGTCGTGGACGGCGAGCCGGGCGAGGACACCCTGCGCGCGCTGCACAAGGCGATCGACGGGGCCGGTGCGGACATGGCGGGGCTGCGCTTCAACACCGCCATCGCGAAGATCACCGAGCTGAACAACGCGCTGACCAAGGCCGGCCGCCCGCTGGAGCGCTCGGTCGCGGAGCGGCTGGTCCTGCTGATCGCCCCGCTGGCCCCGCACATCGCGGAGGAGCTGTGGCACCGCCTGGGCCACAGCGACTCGGTGGTCCACCGGGACTTCCCGGTCGCGGACCCGGCGTACGTCGTGGACGAGAGCGTGACCTGCGTCGTCCAGATCAAGGGCAAGGTCAAGGCCCGCCTGGAGGTGTCGCCGGCGATCTCCGAGGGTGATCTGGAGCAGCTGGCGCTGGCCGACGAGGCGGTCGTGGCGGCGCTGGGCGGGGCCGAGATCCGCAAGGTGATCGTGCGCGCGCCGAAGCTGGTGAACATCGTCGTCTGACGCGCCGTGCCCCTGATCCGGTCGGGCCGATCCGATCCGGTCGATCCGGTTGATCTAGGGGTGTTCCCGTACGGGCAGGTTGGGGGTTCGTTTGGAACCCCCGACCTGCCCGTGGCGTTTACGGTGGAGGGGACGGTATCGGCAGGGGAAGGGAGCCTCTCATGGAGGCGGGCGCGTTGATCATCATCTTTGCCCTGTTGGTGCTGTTCGCCTTCCTGGGGCTGGGTGCCTGGGCCACGGTGAAGGTCGTCGGCGCGGCGAAGCGCGGCGTGGACCGCACCCTCACGCAGGCCCGCCGGACCGTGGAGGACACCGCGCTGAAGGCGAAGAGCTTCGGGCAGGTGGGCGTGGCCGGGGCACTGGCGCAGCTGCGGCTGGACCTGCGGACGTCGATGCGGGCCACGCAGCAGGCGCTGTACCAGGGGGTTCAGGCGGATGCCTCGCTGAAGGAGTCGATCGGGCTGTTCGAGCGGCTGAGCGCGCACGGGCACGAGCTGGACGACGAGCTGAAGCGGCTGGAGCAGGAGCCGGACCGGGGGCGGATCAGCGGGATGCTGCCGGAGCTGAAGGAGCGGACGGCCAAGATCACGCAGGCCGCGGACTCGCTGCGGTGGGCGGCCCGCGACCGGGCCCGGCGCTTCGCGGAGGACGACCTGTCGACGCTGTCGGAGCAGATCGAGGTCGAATCGGGGGCGCTGCGGGACTGGTCCCGCGAATCGGTGGACGACCTCGCGGCGGCGGCAGCGGCGTGGGACGCCCGGCAGGCGTCCACGGCCGGGCCTGTCGACCGTTCTCCGGAGCCCCCGGCGGGGCGCCCTGGGCGCACCCAGGACGTGCAGCCGGCGGCCCTGAACCCGTCGGCCCCGCCGACCCGCCACCCGTGGCAGAAGGCCCCGCGGCCGGAGACGACGACCTGAGCCGCAACCGCTGACCGGGGCGGGCGCGCGTGGCCGGCCCGCGGTCGGTCTGCCGGGCGCACGCCGGTGCAGACGCCGACGGCTCCGGGGCGGCGCCGGATCTGCCTTGTGCCCGCTCCTCGAACGAGTGGGCGGGTGGGATGCCGGGCCGTGCGCAACGCGGGGCCCGAGCGGCGGCGCAGCAGCCGCTCCGTCCCCCCGGCCAGGGGCTGGGCTGCCGTCGCACCCCCACTGGCGGTAACCTCCGGCTCATGTCCCGCCATGTCGCGATCGTCACCGATTCCACGGCCTACCTGCCCCAACCGGCCATGTCGCGGCACGGAATCACCTCCGTCCCGCTGACCGTGGTGCTCGGCGACGAGGCCCTCGAGGAGGGCACCGAGATCTCGGCCCGCAGCCTCGCCCTGGCCCTGCAGAAGCGGCGGCCGGTCACCACCTCCCGCCCCAGCCCGGAGGAGTTCGTACGGGCCTACCGGGCGGCCGCAGAGGCCGGCGCGACCGGCATCGTCAGCCTGCACCTGTCCGCCGAGTTCTCCGGCACCTACGACGCCGCCGTGGTCGCAGCCAAGACCGCCCCGGTCCCCGTCCGCGTCGTCGACACCGGCATGGTCGCGATGGCCCTCGGGTTCTGTGCCCTCGCCGCCGCCGAGGCGGCCGAAGCCGGCGGTTCCGTGGACGAAGCCGTGGCCGCCGCCGAGAAGCGGGCCGCGAACATGTCGGCGTACTTCTACGTGGACACCCTCGACTATCTGCGCCGCGGAGGCCGCATCGGGGCCGCCCAGGCCCTCCTGGGCTCGGCCCTCGCCGTCAAGCCGCTGCTCACGCTGGAGGGCGGGCGGATCGAGATGCTGGAGAAGGTCCGTACGGCCTCCAAGGCCATCGCCCGCCTCGAGGAGCTGGCCGTCGAGCGGGCCGGGGCGGGCAGCGTCGACGTGGCCGTGCACCACCTCGCGGCGCCCGAGCGGGCCGAGAAGCTCGCGCAGCGGCTCCGTGAGCGCATCCCCGGCCTGGTCGAGCTGCACGTCAGCGAGGTCGGTGCGGTGATCGGCGCGCACACGGGGCCGGGGCTGCTGGCGGCGGTCGTCTCGCCCCGCTGATCACCGGAAAGAGTGGCCCGGTTATCCACAACGATCGGGATATCCACCGGAATTGATAAATCCGGACCGCGGCCGGGATTCGTCCCTACCGTCGTGACATGACTCTTCGCACACGTACCTCGCACCCTTCCGGAGCCACCAGCGGACCTGGCCGTTCCCGTCTCTCCGACGGGCGGCTGCGCCACCGGCGGGGCCGCGCCCGCCCGCACCACCCCGAGCCCGCGGCGGTGCGCCGCCGGGCCGAAGCCCTGCTCGGCGGCAGCGGCCCGCCGCAGGCGCCGCCGCCGCAGGCGCCGCTACGAGGGGCCCCGCCAGGGGAGGTGCCGCCACGGGACGTGCCGCCACGGGACGTGCCGCCTCCGGCGGCGGTGTCGAGTCCGGGGTCCGGGATCCGGTCCGTGGCCGATCCGCCGCCCGGGGGGACGCCGCTGTCCGGCGGAGTCGCGCTCCGGCTCGCCGTGCGGGAGCGGCTGCCGATGTGGCTGCAGGCCCGGTGCGGCGTGGAGCCGCGCACGGTGGCCGCCGTGGCCGTGGTGCTGGTCGCCGCCGTCGCCTTCGGTGCGCAGCAGTACTGGACGGCCCGGCCGGAACCCGTGACCGCGCCCTCGGTGGTCACACCGGCGACGGCACCGTCGTCGGCGCCGAGCCCCGGACCTCCCGTCGCCGCCGGAGGGGCCGGCACACGGATCGTGGTGGACGTCAGCGGCAAGGTCCGCGATCCCGGCGTGCGGCGGCTGCCCGCCGGCTCGCGGGTCGAGGACGCGCTGGCGGCCGCCGGGGGAGTACGGCCCGGTACGGACACCACCGGGCTCAACCGGGCCCGGGTCCTGCTCGACGGCGAGCAGGTGGTGGTGGGCGCCCCGGCGCAGCCCGCTCCGGGTGTGCCGGGTTCCGGTGCCGGCCCCGGCTCCGCTTCCGGCCCGCTGAGCCTCGGCACGGCCACGGTGGAGCAGCTGGACGGCCTGCCCGGGGTCGGCCCGGTCCTGGCGCAGCACATCGTGGAGTTCCGGACCGCCCGCGGAGGCTTCCGCTCGGTGGAGGAGCTCCGGCAGGTCGACGGCATCGGCGAGCGGCGGTTCGCCGACCTGCGCAAGCTGGTCCGGCCGTGAACCGCCCCGAGGGCGCGGGCCCGCTGGATCTGCGCCTCGCGGTACCGGCGCTGGCCGCCTGGGCGGCGGCCGCCCTCGCCCTCGACGCACCGCCCGGCTGGGCCGCCGCCGGGGCCGGGCTCGCGGTCCTCGGCGCGGGGCTGCTGCTCCTGGCCGGGTGCCGGCGTCCGGAGTCGCTGTGGCGGGTCGGCACGGCCGCGGCCGCCGTCCTGCTCTGCGCGGCCGCCGGTGCCGGGGTGGCGGGCCTCCAGCGGGCCGAGGCGCGGGCCGGGCCGGTCGTGGGCCTGGCCGGGGAGCACGCCCGGGTCCTCGCCGAGCTCACCGTCGGTTCCGACCCGCGGCCCGCGCGCAGCGGGAGCGGCCCGCCCGTGGTCGTCCTGGATGCGGTGGCGACCCGGGTGACCGGACCCGACGGGAAGCAGACCCGCGTCGAGACCCCCGTACGGGTGCTGGCCGGGCATCCGCAGTGGGCCCGGCTGCAACCTTCCACCCGGGTTGCGGTTGTCGCCCGGCTGGCCCCGGGCCGGGGCGGGGAGCGGGCCGTGGCGCTGCTGCGGCCTGCCGCGGACACCCCGCCCCGGGTGACGGGCGGCCCCGGTACCGTCCAGCGGCTGGCCGGGAGGCTGCGGGCCGGGCTGCGCGAGGCCACCGAGGGGCTCGCCCCGGATGCCCGGGCCCTGCTGCCGGGGCTGGTGGTCGGGGACACCTCCCGGGTGCCACCCGACCTGGAGGCGGCGTTCC
Organism: Streptomyces sp. NBC_00354; assembly: GCF_036106915.1. Classification (NCBI taxonomy): domain Bacteria; kingdom Bacillati; phylum Actinomycetota; class Actinomycetes; order Kitasatosporales; family Streptomycetaceae; genus Streptomyces; species Streptomyces sp. NBC_00354. Next base: position 5,626,765 of record NZ_CP107983.1, read on the forward strand.
GGTCCACCGACCTGCTGCACCTGCTGGCCGTGTCCGGGTCGAACCTGACCGTGGTGCTGTTCCTGCTCATCGGCTCGCCCGCCTCCGCGCAGCGCGCCGAGCGGGGCGGGCTCGCACCCCGCCTCGGGCTGTCCCTGCGGGCGACGGCTCTGTGCGGGACGGCGCTGACGCTGGCGTTCGTGGTGGTGTGCCGGCCGGAGCCGAGCGTGCTGCGGGCCGCGGCGTGCGGGGCGATCACCCTGCTGGCCATCGCCACCGGGCGGCGCAGATCCCTGGTCCCCGCCCTGGCGGCCGCCGTACTGCTGCTGGTGCTCTACGACCCGTGGCTCGCCCGCAGCCCCGGCTTCCTGCTCTCGGTCCTGGCCACCGGGTCCCTGCTCACGCTCGGCCCGCGCTGGAGCGAAGCCCTGCAACGGCGCGGGATGCGGCCCCGGTTCGCCGAGGCGCTGGGTGCCGCCGCGGCCGCGCAGGCGGTCTGCGCGCCGGTGGTCGCCGTGCTCTCGGCCCGGGTGGGCCTGGTCGCGGTGCCCTGCAATCTGCTCGCCGAGCTCGCGGCGGGTCCGGCGACCGTCCTCGGTTTCGCGGCGCTCGCGGCGGCGCCGCTGTCCCTGCCCGTCGCGGAGCTGCTCGCCCGCTGCGCGGGGGTGCCGGCCGGGTGGATCGCCGCCGTGGCGCGGGCCGGGGCGCGGCTGCCCGGCGCGGAGCTGGCCTGGCCGGGCGGGCTCACCGGGGGACTGCTGATGGCCGCTGCCACCCTGGCCGTCGTGGCGGTCGGCGCACGGATCCGGCGCCGGCCGTGGGTGTGCTCCGCCCTGGCCGTGCTGCTGCTCCTGGCCGTACTGAGGCCGCCGCAGCTCACCCGTACGCTCACCCGCTGGCCGCCGCCCGACTGGAGCTACGTCCAGTGCGCGGTGGGCCAGGGCGACGCCGCCGTACTCGCCGCCGGCCCGGGCACGGCCGTGGTGGTGGACGCCGGCCCCGAACCGGGCCCGGTGGACGCATGCCTGCGAGCCCTGGGGGTGAGCCGGGTGCCGCTGCTCCTGCTGACGCACTTTCACGCCGACCACGTCGGCGGCCTGTCCGGGGTGCTGCGGGGGCGGGCCGTGGGTGTGATTCAGACCACCACACTGGAAGAGCCGGCCGGTCAGGCCGAGTTCGTCCGCAGGACCGCGGCGGCCGCCCGTGTACCCGTCGTGGCGGCCGCGGCAGGGGAGCGGCGCCGGGCCGGACCGCTGGAGTGGCAGGTGCTGTGGCCCTCGCCCGACGGCCCGCGGCCGGAGGGGCCCAACGACGCCAGCGTCGCCCTGCTGGTCCGCGGCGCAAGCCTGACCCTGCTCCTGCTCGGCGATCTCGAACCGCCTTCGCAGCAGGCGCTTCTGACGGCCCATCCGGAACTTGGACCGGTGGACGTCCTCAAAGTCGCCCACCACGGTTCCGCACACCAGGACCCCGGCCTGCAGGCGAAGGTCCGGCCCCGGATCGCGATCGTCCCGGTCGGCGCGGGCAACCGCTACGGGCACCCCGCACCGGGTACGCTCGCGCACCTGCGGAGCCTGGGCGCGACCGTACTGCGCACCGACATCGACGGCTCGATCGCCGTCGCCGGGAGCGGCGCGCGGATGCAGGCTTTCCCCTCCCGTCGGGGGCGGCGCCGACACGGGCATACCGGACACCGTCTTTCTGTTTGCCCACAACCCGACAGCATGATCGAATGCGTCTTCGCCAGAGCGGTACAAGTCCACACAGCACGGGGGTGCATCAACCATGTTCAGTCGCCGAAGGGGGATGGAGACGGCCGGAAGCGCCAGTCCCCACACATCCGCGACGCTGACGCTGCCTCATACGGCGCGGCTGCTCAGCTGTCGTGTCCTCGACACCGTCCACCAGCCGGTCAGACAGGCCAAGTTCGAGGTCACCGACCCGATCGGCCGACGCATCGTCAGCGGCGAGACCGACCCGTACGGCGGGTTCACCGCGGCCGTTCCGGAGGGCGAGTACCGGCTCTCCGTCACCGCCGAGGGCTACGCCCCCTTCCATGGGGCGACGCTGGTGGGGGATCCGGCGCAGCCCGGCACCGGGGAGATCGTCCTCGACGCCGTGGAGCCGCCGCTGCTGCCGGCGCCCGGCCACTGGGAACTCGACCCGGCGCATTCGTCCATCGCCTTCACGGCCCAGCACATCGGCTTCGCCCGGATCCGCGGCCGGTTCAACACGTTCGCCGGGGCGGTACGGATAGCCGACCGCATGGAGGACTCCTCCATGCATGTGATCATCGACGCGGCAAGCATCGACACCGGTTTGCGGTTGCGGGACGACCACCTGCGGTCCGGCGACTTCCTGGACGCGGCACGGCATTCGACGGTCGAGTTCTACAGCGAGCGGTTCATCCACCGCAGCGGCAGCCGCTGGACCGTCGCGGGCGCCCTGACCCTGCACGGGGTCAGCCGCTCGGTGACCCTGGACACCGAGTACCTGGGCCTCGGCACCGGGTTGGAGGGCGAACCGCGCGCGGCCTGCCGGGCCACCACCGAGCTGCACCGCGAGGACTTCACCCTGAACTGGCAGTCCGTGCTGGCCCACGGGATAGCCGCGATCGGCTCGAGCGTGGAAGTGGCGCTGGACATCCAGATCGTGCACAAGGCCTAGCCGGGCATCCCCGAGCGCGGGCCGGCGGGGTGTTACGGGGTTTCCAACCAGCCCTCGTACTCGGCGGCGAGGCCGTCCAGCACCGTGGCGTCGAGCCGTGCCTGCGGGTCCTCGACGACCACCAGCCACTGGGCGTCCTCGGCGTCGTCCTCGCCGGCCAGCGCATCGCGGACCAGCTGCGGTTCCTCGGGGAGGCCGAAGCGGTCGACGGCCTCCTGGGCCACCTCCTCGGCGGTGTCGCGGTCGGGCAGCACCAGTACATGTCGCACGTTCACGCGGCCATTCTCGGGTACGGGGCGAGGGGGCCCGCGGTGCGGGGGGCTGTCAGTGCGGCATGGGATGCTGGACGCGATGGCCACCAGGAAGAACCCCACCGACGATCCGCTCGCCCCGCTCACCCTCGCGGTGGGGCAGGAGGACCTGCTGCTCGACCGCGTCGTACGGGAGGTGGTGGCGGCCGCCCGGGCCGCCGACGCCGACACGGACGTGCGGGACCTCGCCCCCGAGCAGCTCCAGCCCGGCACGCTCGCCGAGCTGACCAGCCCGTCGCTCTTCTCCGAGCGCAAGGTGCTGGTCGTACGCAATGCGCAGGACCTGTCCGCGGACACGGTCAAGGAGGTCAAGGCGTACCTCGCGTCGCCGTTCGAGGAGATCATCTTCGTGCTCCTCCACGCGGGCGGTGTCAAGGGCAAGGGGCTGCTGGACGCGGCCCGCAAGGCCGGGGCGCGGGAGATCGCCTGCCCGAAGATGACGAAGGCGGCGGACCGGCTGGCGTTCGTGCGGGGCGAGTTCCGCACGCTGGGCCGGTCGGCCACCCCGGAGGCGTGCCAGACGCTGGTCGACGCGATCGGGAGCGATCTGCGGGAGCTGGCGAGTGCGGCCGCGCAGCTGTGCGCGGACGTCGAGGGCACGATCGACGAGGCCGTGGTCGGCCGCTACTACACCGGCCGGGCCGAGGCCTCCAGCTTCACGGTCGCCGACCGGGCGGTCGAGGGGCGGGCGGCGGAGGCCCTCGAGGCGCTGCGGTGGTCGCTGTCCACGGGGGTGGCGCCCGTCCTGATCACCAGTGCGCTGGCACAGGCGGTCCGGGCGATCGGCAAGCTCGCCTCCGCGCCGCGGGGGGCCCGGCCGGGGGACCTGGCGCGGGATCTGGGCATGCCGCCGTGGAAGATCGACCGGGTGCGTCAGCAGATGCGGGGCTGGTCGGCGGACGGGGTCTCGGAGGCGCTGCGGGCCGTGGCTGCGGCCGATGCCGGCGTCAAGGGCGGGGGCGATGATCCCGGGTACGCGCTCGAGAAGGCCGTTGTCGCGGTGGCGAGGGCGGCTCGGCCTCAGCGCCGCTAGCCTCCGGCCGGCCGAACCGCTGGGAGGTGCACCCACCCGGGGCTCCGCCCCGGATCGTTCGGCTGCCGCGCCGCCGCCGGGGGCGCCGCCCCGAACCCCCGCGCCTCAAACGCCGGCGAGGCTGGATGGGTCGGCGGGGGCGCTGTGGGGAAAGCGAAGGCCCCGGGGCCGCCCTGGGGAAGGGGGGCGCCGGGGCCTTCGGTTACTTCTTGTTTGCACCGCACCCGCGTGGCGAACGCTTCGTGTGCGGCGCGGGGTGCCGGTCAGGAGCGGGAGAGAGGGCCCGCTGGATCCGTTCCGGCGATCACATCAGAGCTCAGCCCTGGAGGGAGGCAACCTTGGTGGCCAGCGCCGACTTCTTGTTGGCGGCGGCGTTCTTGTGGATGACACCCTTCGAGACAGCCTTGTCGAGCGCACGCGCGGCGGCGCGAGAAGCCACGGTGGCCTTCTCGACGTCACCGGCGAGGACGGCCTCGCGGGCCTTGCGGATCGCGGTCTTGAGCGAAGACTTGACGGCCTTGTTGCGCAGGCGCGCCTTCTCGTTCGTCTTGTTCCGCTTGATCTGGGACTTGATGTTCGCCACGAAAGAGCCTTTTCAGGTTCAGAGTTTGATCTTCGGATTGTGTCCCGACAGCTGAGAGGGCATACGAGACACAGCTGCCCAGGCTACCAGGCACGCTCCGACCGGCCCAAACCGAGCGCATCGCCCCGTCCATGGGACCATGGGAACCTGCGTACAGATCCGACGAGAGCCGGAAACGCTTCCGACTGCGACCCGAGAATCAGGACACTGCGTGCCCGCGATCCCCAGCCACGTGCCCGAGCCGAGCCGTACCGACCCGGCGCTGATCCGCAATTTCTGCATCATCGCGCACATCGACCACGGCAAGTCGACGCTCGCCGACCGGATGCTCCAGCTCACCGGTGTCGTCGACCAGCGGCAGATGCGTGCCCAGTACCTCGACCGCATGGACATCGAGCGTGAGCGTGGCATCACGATCAAGTCCCAGGCGGTCCGACTGCCCTGGGCGCCCACTGTGGGTGAGGGTCAGGGCCAGACGCACATCCTCAACATGATCGACACCCCCGGGCACGTCGACTTCACGTACGAGGTCTCGCGTTCCCTCGCCGCCTGCGAGGGCACGGTCCTCCTGGTGGACGCCGCCCAGGGCATCGAGGCGCAGACCCTCGCCAACCTCTACCTGGCGATGGAGAAGGACCTCGCGATCGTCCCGGTCCTGAACAAGATCGACCTGCCGGCCGCCCAGCCGGAGAAGTTCGCCGAGGAGCTCGCGAACCTGGTCGGCTGCCAGCCGGAGGACGTCCTTCGCGTCTCGGCGAAGACCGGTCTCGGAGTGGACGCGCTGCTCGACAAGATCGTCGCCACGGTCCCGGCCCCGGTCGGCCCCAAGGACGCCCCGGCCCGCGCGATGATCTTCGACTCGGTCTACGACTCGTACCGCGGTGTCGTCACCTACGTCCGTGTCGTGGACGGCCAGCTCAACAAGCGCGAGCGCATCCGGATGATGTCGACCGGCGCCACCCACGAGCTGCTGGAGATCGGCGTCTCCTCCCCGGAGATGACCCCTTCCGACGGCCTCGGCGTCGGCGAGGTGGGCTACATCATCACCGGCGTGAAGGACGTGCGTCAGTCCAAGGTCGGTGACACCATCACCAGCCTGCACAACGGCGCGACCGAGGCCCTCGGCGGCTACAAGGACCCGCGCCCGATGGTCTTCTCCGGCCTGTACCCGCTCGACGGCTCGGACTATCCCGACCTGCGCGAGGCCCTGGACAAGCTCCAGCTCAACGACGCCGCGCTCGTCTACGAGCCGGAGACCTCGGCGGCGCTGGGCTTCGGCTTCCGCGTCGGCTTCCTCGGCCTGCTGCACCTGGACGTCGTCCGCGAGCGGCTGGAGCGCGAGTTCGGCCTCGACCTGATCGCCACCGCGCCGAACGTGGTCTACCGCGTCGTCCTGGAGGACGGCAAGGAGGTGACCGTCACCAACCCGAGCGAGTTCCCCGAGGGCAAGATCAAGGACGTCTTCGAGCCGGTCGTCCGGGCCACCCTGCTCGCGCCTTCCGAGTTCATCGGCGCGATCATGGAGCTCTGCCAGCAGCGCCGCGGCACCCTCCTCGGGATGGACTACCTCTCCGAGGACCGGGTCGAGATCCGCTACACCCTCCCGCTCGCCGAGATCGTCTTCGACTTCTTCGACCAGCTGAAGTCCAAGACGCGCGGTTACGCCTCCCTCGACTACGAGCCCACCGGCGAGCAGGCCTCCGGCCTGGTCAAGGTCGACATCCTGCTGCACGGCGACAAGGTCGACGCCTTCTCCGCCGTCACGCACAAGGACGCCGCCTACGCCTACGGTGTGCGCCTGGTCGCCAAGCTGCGCGAGCTCATCCCGCGGCAGGCCTTCGAGATCCCGATCCAGGCGGCCATCGGCTCCCGCGTCATCGCCCGCGAGACCATCCGCGCCATCCGGAAGGACGTCCTCGCCAAGTGCTACGGCGGTGACATCTCCCGTAAGCGGAAGCTGCTGGAGAAGCAGAAGGAAGGCAAGAAGCGCATGAAGATGGTCGGCTCGGTGGAGGTGCCCCAGGAGGCCTTCATCGCCGTCCTCTCGAGCGACGAGTCCGGCGGCAAGAAGAAGTAGCCCCCGGCCGTGAACGGCCGTGAAGCGCCTTGATCCGTATACGGAACAGGCCCCCGTGCAGCAGCGCGGGGGCCTGTTTCGTTATGAATCGGCGTCTCAAGGGCTCTTACGCGCCAGGCGGAGGCCCCCTAGTCTGATCACTGCCCGTTGGTTACTCGCCAGTTACAAGCGCTGGTTGCAAGCCCTGTTGGAAGCCGTCATCCACCGCCTTGGATGACAGGCCCTGCCGCGTGGTCCGGAGGACGTCCGTGAGCGACACACAGACCTTGATCGAGAACCGCCCGCCCACCGTGGCGGCACTCTTCCTTGAGCGTGTCGCCGCCACGCCGAACGCCGAGGCCTACCGGTTCCCGGTGCCCGCGGCCGACGGCAGAGGCCCCGACGACTGGAAGTCGCTGAGCTGGGGCCAGGCGGCCGAGCGCGTCTTCGGTATCGCCGCGGGCCTGCTGGACCTCGGCCTGCAGCCCGAGGAGCGGGTCGCGCTCGCCTCCAACACCCGCGTCGAGTGGATCCTCTCCGACCTGGGCGTCATGTGCGCCGGCGGCGCCGTGACCACGATCTACCCGAGCACCAACGCCGAGGAGTCGGCGTTCATCCTCGCCGACTCGGCCAGCCGCGTGCTGATCGCCGAGGACGCCGCCCAGCTGGCCAAGGCCCGCGAGCGCCGAGCCGACCTGCCCGAGCTCGCCCACGTGGTGGTCCTGGAGTCCGCCGGCGCGGTACCGGCCGAGGGTGACCCGGAGGGCTGGGTGCTCTCCCTCGCCGACCTGGAGGCGCGCGGCAAGGAGTACCTCGCCAAGCACCCCGAGGCGATCAAGGAGCGGATCGCGGCCATCACCGCCGACCAGCTCGCCACGCTGATCTACACCTCCGGCACGACCGGCCGCCCCAAGGGCGTACGGCTCCCGCACGACAACTGGTCGTACATGGCCAAGGCCACCGTCGCCACCGGCATGATCCACAGCGACGACGTCCAGTACCTGTGGCTGCCGCTCGCGCACGTCTTCGGCAAGGTCCTGACCTCCGGTCAGATCGAGGTCGGCCACGTCACCGCCGTCGACGGCCGGATCGACAAGATCATCGAGAACCTGCCGGTCGTCCAGCCGACCTACATGGCGGCCGTCCCGCGCATCTTCGAGAAGGTCTACAACGGCGTGGCCGCCAAGGCCCGGGCCGGCGGCGGCGCCAAGTACAAGATCTTCCAGTGGTCGGTCGGCGTCGCCCGCGAGTACGCCAAGGTCACCCAGGACAACTACCGGCGCACCGGCAGCGCCACGGCCCCCTTCGGCCTGGCCACCAAGCACAAGATCGCCGACGCGCTCGTCTACTCCAAGCTCCGCGAGGCCTTCGGCGGCCGGCTGCGCGCCGCCGTCTCCGGCGCCTCCGCCCTGGCCCCCGAGATCGGCTACTTCTTCGCCGGCGCCGGCATCCACATCCTCGAGGGCTACGGCCTCACCGAGTCCAGCGCCGCCTCCTTCGTCAACCCCGGCGAGGCCTACCGCACCGGCACCGTCGGCAAGCCGCTCCCCGGCACCGAGGTCCGCATCGCCGACGACGGCGAGATCCTGCTGCGCGGCCCCGGCATCATGCAGGGCTACCACCTGCAGCCGGAGAAGACCACCGAGGTGCTGGAGGAGGACGGCTGGCTGCACACGGGCGACATCGGCGAGCTCTCGCCCGACGGCTACCTGCGCATCACGGACCGCAAGAAGGACCTGATCAAGACCTCGAACGGCAAGTACGTCGCCCCGGCCGAGATCGAGGGCCGGTTCAAGGCGATCTGCCCGTACGTGTCGAGCATCGTGGTGCACGGCGCCGACCGGAACTTCTGCGCCGCCCTGGTCGCGCTCGACGAGCCGTCGATCATGGGCTGGGCCGCCGAGAACGGGCTCGAGGGCAAGACGTACGCCGAGGTCCTGGCCGCGGCGGAGACGAACCGGCTGATCGAGACGTACATCCAGACCCTGAACGAGGGCCTGCAGCGCTGGCAGACGGTCAAGAAGTTCCGGATCCTGCCCCGCGACCTCGACGTGGAGCACGGCGACCTCACGCCCAGCCTGAAGCTGAAGCGGCCGGCCGTCGAGCGTGAGTTCAAGCACCTGATCGACGAGATGTACGAGGGCTCGCGCGAGGCGTAGCACGAGGCGCAGCGCCCGCCACGGCGCCTGCCGCGGTCTCGCACGACGCGAGCCGGGGCGGGCGCGGTGGCGGGTGCGGGACAATGGCTGCATGCCTTCCGCACTGCCCGACGGTGAACCCATGCCCGAAGACGGCTCGCTGCCGTCGCATGCCCTGGCGGGTGCCGGGGACCGGCCGCTCGGGTTCTACCTGCACGTCCCGTACTGCGCCACGCGGTGCGGGTACTGCGACTTCAACACCTACACCGCGACCGAGCTGCGCGGCACCGGCGGCGTGCTCGCCTCCCGGGAGAACTACGCCGACACCCTGATCGACGAGGTCCGCCTCGCCCGCAAGGTGCTCGGCGACGACCCGCGGGCCGTGCGGACGGTGTTCGTCGGCGGCGGTACGCCGACGCTGCTGCCCGCCGGCGACCTCGTACGGATGCTCGCGGCGATCCGGGACGAATTCGGCCTGGCCGAGGACGCCGAGATCACCACGGAGGCCAATCCGGAGTCGGTGAACCCGGAGTACCTGGCGGAGCTGCGGGCCGGGGGCTTCAACCGGGTCTCCTTCGGCATGCAGAGCGCGAAGCAGCACGTCCTGAAGGTGCTCGACCGCACACACACGCCGGGCCGGCCGGAGGCGTGCGTCGCGGAGGCGCGGGCGGCGGGCTTCGAGCACGTGAACCTCGACCTGATCTACGGCACCCCGGGGGAGTCGGACGAGGACTGGCGGGCCTCCCTGGCCGCCGCCCTCGGCGCCGGCCCGGACCACATCAGCGCCTACGCGCTGATCGTGGAGGAGGGCACCCAGCTGGCGCGGCGGATCCGGCGGGGCGAGGTCCCGATGACGGACGACGACGTGCACGCCGACCGGTACCTGATCGCGGACTCGGTGATGGCCGAGGCCGGGTACTCCTGGTACGAGGTCTCGAACTGGGCCACCTCGGAGGCGGGCCGCTGCCTGCACAACGAGCTGTACTGGCGCGGCGCCGACTGGTGGGGCGCCGGGCCCGGCGCCCACTCCCACGTCGGCGGGGTCCGCTGGTGGAACGTGAAGCACCCGGGCGCCTACGCGGCAGCGCTGGCCGAGGGCCGCTCCCCGGGCGCGGGTCGCGAGCTCCTCTCCGAGGAGGACCGCCGGGTGGAGCGGATCCTGCTGGAGCTGCGCCTGGTGGACGGCGTCCCGCTGTCCCTGCTGGCCCCGGCAGGCCTCGCGGCCTCCCGCCGCGCCCTGTCCGACGGCCTCCTGGAGGCCGCCCCGTACGAGGCGGGGCGGGCGGTGCTGACCCTGCGCGGGCGGCTGCTGGCCGACGCGGTGGTCCGGGACTTGGTGGACTGATCACTCGGAGGAGTGAATCCATGCGGATACGGGCAGGTGCGGCCTAGCCTGTTCGTAGCCTTCTGTCGCATACCCGGCGACAGAAGTGGAGGGCACGGAGATGACCGCTGTGGACGATCGCCGGATGACTGAGTACTTCGAGAGCTTCGAGGCTCCCGAGGGGGTCAAGGTCGAGCTCCTCAGGGGGGAAATCGTGATGATGGCGGGGCCGGACCTTGTCCACAACCTGATCGTCATGTTCGTGCAGCGCCAGATTCCCATGGACCGCTGGTACCCGCTACAGACGCAGGACGTGGACATTCCGGCGGAGTCGTCCGAGCCGCAGCCGGATCTGGTGGTCCTGCCCTCCGAGGCGGCGCCGGAGTCGGGGCGTCTGGTACCCGCCGGGGCCCTGACGATGGTGGTCGAGGTCGTCTCCAAGACCAGCAAGTTGCGCGACTACGTGACGAAGCGCTCCATCTACGCGGCCGGCGGCATCCCCACCTATCTGATCATCGACCCCTTCCAAGCCAAGTGCGTGGTGCTCACCGAACCCTTCGGTGCCGGAGAAGAGGCCGACTACCGCGGCACGTGGACCGGCAAGTTCGGTGAGCCTGTCCCGCTCGATGTCCTCGGCGTCATGCTCGACACCGCTGACTTCGGCACTCTGCCGTAGCTCGGGTCAAGGCGCCGTGACGAAGTCGATCAGTTCCTCCACGCGGCCCAGCAGGACCGGCTCCAAGTCCTTGTAGGACCGCACGCGGGACAGGATGTGCTGCCAGGCGGCCCCGGTGTTCTCCGGCCAGCCCAGCGCCCTGCAGACGCCCGTCTTCCAGTCCTGGCCCGGCGGGACCACCGGCCACGCGGCGATGCCCAGAGCGGACGGCTTCACCGCCTGCCAGACGTCCACGTACGGGTGGCCGACGATCAGGACGTCCGACGAGGTCACCGACGCCGCGATACGGGACTCCTTCGAGCCCGGGACCAGGTGGTCCACCAGGATCCCCAGACGGGCGTCCGGGGCCGGGGCGAAGTCCGCGACCACCGCGGGGAGGTCGTCGATGCCCTCCAGGTACTCCACCACCACGCCCTCGATCCGCAGGTCGTCGCCCCAGACCCGCTCCACCAGCTCGGCGTCGTGCCGGCCCTCGACGTAGATCCGCCCGGCGCGCGCCACGCGGGCGCGCGCCCCGGGGACGGCCACCGAGCCCGACGCCGTGCGCAAGGGCGCCGCAGGGGCCCGTGAGGGGCGGGTCAGGGTCACCACGGCGCCCTCCAGCAGGAACCCCCGCGGCTCCAGCGGGAACACCCGCCGCTTGCCGAAGCGGTCCTCCAGGGTCACCGTGCCCGCCTCGCAGGCCACCACCGCGCCGCAGAAGTCCGTACCGGCCACCTCGACCACCAGGTCCGGCTCGGCCGCCACCTCCGGTACGGCCTTGGGGCGCTTCCACTGCGGGGTCAGGTCGGGGGAGTACTCGCGCATCCGGCCGACACTAGGAGAGGCGCGCCGATCACGCCTCCGACACGCCGAAACGGGCGGCCAGTGTGGCGCGTTGCGCACGCACGAAGCCCGCATCGACCACCGCTCCGTGACCCGGCACGTACAGCGCGTCGTCCCCGCCCAGCGACAGCAGCCGGTCCAGCGCCGCCGGCCACTGCGCCGGCACCGCGTCGCTGCCCGCCTGCGGTTCGCCCGACTCCTCGACGAGGTCCCCGCAGAACACCGTCTCGCGCTCGCCGGGAACGAACACCGCCAGGTCGTGCCGGGTGTGCCCGGGCCCGACGTTGGCCAGCAGCACCTGCACCCCGCCCAGCTCCAGCGTCCATTCGCCCGACACGGAGTGCCTCGGCACCACCAGCCGGTCCACCGCCTCGGCGGCCTCCGCCTCCGCCAGCCCCTGCCGGACCGCGTCGGCGCGCAGCTCCTCCCGGCCGGTCGACAGCTCCGCGTCCAGCCCGACCGCCCCGTACACCTCGGCCCCGGCGAACGCGGACACGCCCAGTACGTGATCGAAATGTCCGTGCGTGAATGCGATGTGCGTCACGCGCCGGCCCGTCAGCAGCTCCGCCTCGGCCCGCAGCTGCGCGCCCTCGCGTACGCACGAACCCGGATCGATCAGGAGCACCGACTCGTCCCCCACCACCAGTCCCACGGTGCAGTCCCACACCGGGAGTCGTCGCCGTCCGGTCCGCCCGGTCAGCCGCTCCCAGCCCGCCTCTTCCCAACGCACGTCCATGCCGCGACGCTACCCTGGCGGCCTCCCTTGCCAGGGTCTTACTACCCGGCCGTACACTGAGCGGGGGATCTCTGGCACTCGAACGATCAGAGTGCCAGTCGACAAGCAACGACCAAGACAACGGACCAGAGCTGGAGGTGTGCGCGATGCTCAGCGAACGCAGACTCGAAGTGCTGCGCGCCATCGTCCAGGACTACGTCGGGACGGAGGAGCCGGTCGGCTCCAAGGCGCTCACCGAGCGGCACCGGCTCGGCGTCTCGCCCGCCACCGTGCGCAACGACATGGCCGTGCTGGAGGACGAGGGCTACATCGCGCAGCCCCACACCAGCGCCGGCCGGATCCCCACGGACAAGGGCTACCGGCTCTTCGTCGACAAGCTGGCCGGGGTCAAGCCGCTGTCGACGCCCGAGCGCCGGGCCATCCAGAACTTCCTCGACGGGGCCGTCGACCTCGACGACGTGGTAGGCCGTACGGTTCGGCTGCTCGCGCAGCTCACCCGGCAGGTCGCCGTCGTCCAGTACCCGAGCCTGACCCGGTCCACGGTCCGGCACGTCGAGCTGCTGTCGCTCGCTCCGGCCCGGCTCATGCTCGTGCTGATCACCGATACAGGACGGGTCGAGCAGCGGCTCGTGGACTGTCAGACTCCGTTCGGCGAGACCTCGCTCGCCGATCTGCGGGCGCGGCTCAACAGCCGGGTCGTCGGCCGCCGGTTCACGGACGTGCCGCAGCTCGTGCAGGACCTGCCGGAATCGTTCGATCCGGATGACCGCAGCACGGTGTCGACCGTGCTCGCGACCCTGCTGGAGACGCTGGTCGAGGAGGCCGAGGAGCGGCTGATGATCGGCGGAACCGCCAATCTCACGCGCTTCGGACACGATTTTCCCCTGACGATCAGGCCGGTGCTCGAGGCGCTGGAGGAGCAGGTCGTGCTCCTCAAGCTGCTCGGCGAGGCCAGCGAGTCGGGAATGGCCGTACGGATCGGGCATGAGAATGCCTACGAGGGACTGAACTCCACGTCCGTCGTCTCGGTCGGCTACGGTTCGGGCGGCGAAGCAGTCGCCAAACTCGGCGTGGTCGGACCGACCCGCATGGACTACCCCGGAACGATGGGAGCGGTACGCGCAGTGGCACGTTACGTCGGACAGATCCTGGCGGAGTCGTAAGTGGCCACGGACTACTACGCCGTTCTCGGCGTGCGCCGCGACGCATCGCAGGACGAGATCAAGAAGGCCTTCCGCCGCCTCGCGCGCGAACTCCACCCGGACGTGAATCCGGACCCGAAGACGCAGGAGCGCTTCAAGGAGATCAACGCGGCCTACGAGGTGCTCTCGGACCCGCAGAAGAAGCAGGTCTACGACCTCGGCGGCGACCCGCTGTCCTCCTCGGGCGGCGGCGGAGCGGGCGGCTTCGGAGCGGGCGGCTTCGGCAACTTCTCCGACATCATGGACGCCTTCTTCGGCCAGGCCTCGCAGCGCGGACCGCGCTCGCGGACCCGCCGCGGCCAGGACGCCATGATCCGCCTCGACCTGGAGCTGGACGAGGCCGCCTTCGGCACGACCAAGGACATCCAGGTCGACACGGCCGTCGTCTGCACCACCTGCTCCGGTGAGGGTGCCGCCCCCGGCACCTCGGCGCAGACGTGTGACATGTGCCGTGGTCGCGGTGAGGTGTCGCAGGTCACCCGGTCCTTCCTGGGCCAGGTCATGACCTCGCGCCCCTGCCCCCAGTGCCAGGGCTTCGGCACCGTGGTGCCGACCCCGTGCCCCGAGTGCGCGGGTGACGGCCGGGTCCGCTCCCGACGCAGCCTCACGGTCAAGATCCCGGCGGGTGTCGAGAACGGCACCCGGATCCAGCTCGCGGGCGAGGGCGAGGTCGGCCCCGGCGGCGGCCCCGCCGGTGACCTGTACGTGGAGATCCACGAGCTGTCGCACCCGACCTTCCAGCGGCGCGGGGACGACCTGCACTGCACGGTGACCATCCCCATGACGGCCGCGGCCCTCGGCACCAAGTGCCCGCTGGAGACGCTGGACGGCATGGAGGAGATCGACATCCGTCCCGGCACCGGGTCGGGCCAGTCGATCCCGCTGCACGGGCGCGGCGTCACGCACCTGCGCGGCGGCGGCCGCGGCGACCTGATCGTCCACGTCGAGGTCACCACCCCGGGCAAGCTGGACCCCCAGCAGGAGGAGCTGCTGCGCCAGCTCGCCAAGCTGCGCGGCGAGGAGCGGCCCATGGGCCAGTTCGCGCCGGGTCAGCAAGGCCTGTTCAGCCGCCTGAAGGATGCCTTCAACGGCCGCTGACCGGCCCGCGAGCACCCGTACGAGCCCGGTCCGGGGATGCCCCGGACCGGGCTCGGCGCATTGATCCGGACGCGCCCGCTGAAGCGGACTATGCCAGGCGAATGCCGTGATTCGGCCCGGTGAGCGGGACATGGCACGATGCAGTGCATGTCCTCCGCACCGAACGGTCTCTCCCCGTATCCGATCGTGCAGGCTCCGATGGCGGGCGGCGCCAGCTGTCCGCCGCTCGCCGCCGCCGTGTGCGAGGCGGGCGGGCTGGGCTTCCTGGCCGGCGGCTACAAGACCGCCGACGGCATGTACCAGGAGATCAAACGGCTGCGCGCGCTCACCCGGCGCCCGTTCGGCGTGAACCTCTTCATGCCGCAGACGGGGTACGTGGACCCGGCCGCCGTGGAGGCGTACCGCGGGCAGCTGGCCGGCGAGGCCAGCTGGTACGAGCTCTCCCTGGCCGACGAGGACATCATCGGCACCAGCGACGACGGCTACGACGCCAAGCTCGCGATCCTCCTCGAAGACCCCGTTCCCGTCGTCTCGTTCACCTTCGGCTGCCCCACGCCCGTGGTCCTCGCCGCCCTGCGCAAGGCGGGCACGTACTCGGTCGTCACCGTCACCTCGGTCGACGAGGCCCGCGCCGCACAGGCCGCGGGCGCCGACTCCGTCTGCGTCCAGGGCGTGGAGGCCGGCGGCCACCAGGGCACCCACCGCGACGACCCGCAGGCCGACGGCACGGCGGGCGTGGGCCTGCTCGCGCTGGTCGCGCAGGTACGGGAGGCCGTGGGCCTCCCGATCATCGCGGCGGGCGGTCTGATGCGCGGCTCGCAGATCGCGGCGCTGCTGGCGGCGGGCGCGGAGGCGGCGCAGCTCGGCACCGCGTTCCTGGCCTGCCCCGAATCGGGCGCGCACCCGCTGCACAAGAAGGCCCTCACGGACCCCCTGTTCGCCCACACGGAGCTGACCAGGGCGTTCTCGGGGCGTCCGGCCCGGGGCCTGGTGAACCGGTTCATGCGGGAGCACGGGCCGTACGCCCCGGCCGCTTACCCGCAGATCCACCACATGACCGCGGGGCTGCGCAAGGCCGCCGCCGCGGCCGGGGACCCGCAGGGCATGGCCCTGTGGGCGGGCCAGGGGCACCGGCTGGCGCGGGCGCTTCCGGCGGGGGAGCTGGTGGAGGTGCTGGCGGCCGAACTGGCCGAGGCCCAGAGCGCGTTGAAGGCAATGCAGAAGAGGAGTACGTCATGACCGCCCCCGTGTTCGTGGTCGAAGAGGTCCCCGCGGGGCCGGAGTTCGTGCTCGACGGCCCGGAGGGCCGGCACGCGGTCTCCGTGAAACGGCTGAACCCGGGCGAGGACGTGGTCCTCACCGACGGGCGCGGTCACTGGACGGAGGGCGTGGTCAAGGCCGCCGAGGGCAAGGACCGGCTGGTCGTCATGGACCTGCACGCCATCGAGGAGGAGCCGGAGCCGGCCGTCCGGATCACGGTCGTCCAGGCCCTGCCCAAGGGGGACCGCGGCGAGCTCGCCGTCGAGACCATGACCGAGACCGGCGTGGACGCGATCGTCCCCTGGCAGGCCTCGCGCTGCATCACCCAGTGGCGCGGCGACCGCGGCGCCAAGTCCCTGGCCAAGTGGCGGGCCACGGCCCGGGAGGCGGGCAAGCAGTCCCGCCGGGTCCGCTTCCCCGAGGTGGCGGAGGCCATGTCCACGAAGCAGGTCGCGGCGCTGCTGGCCGGCGCCGACCTGGCGATGGTCCTGCACGAGGACCGGGGCGCGCCCTCGGGGGCCCTGGCCACGGCCGAGCTCCCGGCCGGCGGCTCCGTCGTCCTGGTCGTCGGACCCGAGGGCGGGGTCTCCCCGGAGGAGCTGGCCGTCTTCGCGGAAGCCGGCGCGCACCCCTACCGCCTGGGCCACTCGGTCCTGCGCACCTCCACCGCCGGCACCGCGGCGACGGCGGTCCTGCTGGCGCGCACCGGCCGCTGGTCCTGAAAACGCGTACGAGGCCGCCGACGGCGCCGGTTACGATGCCGGAGCTGATCAACGTCGGCGTCGACGGCCCGTCGGCGCCACTGTCACGGAAGGCGGAGCAATGGCCGGGGAACCGCAGGCGGACTGCCTGTTCTGCAAGATCGTCGCGGGGAACATCCCGGCGACCGTGGTCCGGGAGACCGAGACGACGTTCGCCTTCCGGGACATCAACCCGCAGGCGCCCACCCACGTCCTCGTGATCCCGCGCGTGCACTACCCGGACGCCTCCGCGCTCGCCGCCGCCGAACCGGCCGTCGCCGCCGACCTGCTGCGCGTGGCCGGCGAGATCGCCGCCGAGGAGAAGATCGACGGCCACGGCTACCGGATCGTGTTCAACACCGGCGCCGGCGCCGGCCAGACCGTGTTCCACGCGCACGCGCACGTCCTCGGCGGGCGCGGCCTCCAGTGGCCCCCCGGATAAGCCGTGTCCGTACGAGAGTTCGTGGTGCTGGGTACCGCCAGTCAGGTGCCCACCCGCCACCGCAACCACAACGGCTACCTCCTGCGCTGGGACGGCGAGGGCATCCTCTTCGACCCGGGCGAGGGCACCCAGCGTCAGATGCTCCGCGCCGGGGTGGCCGCGCACGACATCAACCGGATCTGCATCACCCACTTCCACGGTGACCACAGCCTCGGCCTCGCCGGGGTGATCCAGCGCATCAACCTGGACCGGGTCCCGCACCCCGTCACCGCGCACTACCCGGCCTCCGGGCAGAAGTTCTTCGAACGGCTCCGGTACGCCACCGCCTACCGGGAGACCGTCCCGCTCCGCGAGGAACCCGTGGCCGAGGACGGGACGCTGGCCCAGGGGCCCTCGTACACCCTCGAGGCCCGCCGGCTCTCGCACCCGGTCGAGTCCTTCGGCTACCGGCTCACCGAGCCCGACGGGCGCCGGATGGTGCCCGAACTGCTCGCGCAGCATGGGATCAAGGGGCCCGACGTGGGCCGGATCCAGCGCGAGGGGCAGCTGGGCGGGGTCACGCTCGACGACGTCAGCGAGCACAAGCCGGGGCAGAGCTTCGCCTTCGTCATGGACACCCGGCTGTGTCCCGGCGTGGACGCGCTGGCCGCGGGCTGCGACATGCTGGTGATCGAGTCCACGTTCCTCGACGAGGACGAGGCGCTGGCCACCGACCACGGGCACCTCACCGCCGGCCAGGCGGCCCGGGTCGCGCGCGACGCGGGCGTACGGCACCTGGTGCTGACGCACTTCTCGCAGCGCTATACGGACCCGCAGGAGTTCGAACGCCAGGCCCGCGCGGCCGGCTTCGAGGGCGAACTGACGATCGCCGCGGACCTCGCACGGGTCCCCCTGCCGAAGCGCGGCTAGCCCCCGAGGATCCCGGCTCGCTCCTGGCCCTGCTCCGAGGCCCGCTCCTGGTTCCGGGAGCGACGGGCCGCCGGAGAGAGCAGCAGCACCCGGCGCGGGGTGCGGCGTACGCGGACGGGCGCGCCCGCCGGCTGCGGTCCGGTCGCGGGGTCGGGCCGGACCGCCGTGGCCGGGGCGCCGCCGCGGCGGACCGGCCCCTCGGCCGGAGCCGGCCCGTGCCCGCCGGCGCGCAGCGCGACCGCGGTCATCGGCCCGGCCACCACCAGCAGCAGCGCGCCCAGCACCAGCCCCATGCCCCGGAAGCCGAACCCCTCGGCGAGCAGGCTGCCGGCCACGGGCCCGCAGGCCGTGCCCAGCGAGGAGGCGGAGCCGGCGAGCACCGCCCAGCGGCCGCGCGCGTCCAGGGCCGCCGCGAGGCCGATCACGTACGAGAGGACCACCGGGTAGACCGCGTTCCACAGGATCTCCCCGGCGGCGAACCCGGCGAGCCCGTCCGCGGAGGCGGTCAGCACGACGCAGCCGGCGATGGCCGCCGTGCCCGCGCCGATCGGGACCGCCCGCCCCAGCCGGGCCCCGAACGCGGAGGCGGCCGTGACCCCGAGCAGGCCCGCGCCCAGCGCCACCGCGAAGACGACGCCGAGCGTGGCCTCGGGCAGGCCCGCCTGCTCGGCGCCGATCCGGCCGCTGACGCCCCACAGGGCCTCCTGGGTCAGCGACCAGAGCAGCAGGCAGCCAGCCAGCACCGCCCCGGCGCGCGGGTACGGCAGCCGCCCGGAGCCCCGTACGGCGGGACCCGGGCGGGTGGGCCCGCCGAGGCGGCCGGTCGCGGGCCAGGCCAGGGCCGCGACCAGGGCGATGGCCGCGAACGGCAGCGCGTGTCCGCCGCCGAGGCGCGGCAGGGTCAGGTACAGGGCCCCCGCGGTGGCCGAGACCGACAGCAGCCCGAGGGACGAGACGCGGTGCGGATCGCGCTGCCCGGCGATCCCCGAGGCGGCCACGGCGGTGGCCGTACCGGAGCCGAAGCCGCCGACCACCACGCCCGCGACCACGAGCGGGAGCAGCGTGGTCGCGGCCGCCGTGCCGTAGCCGAGGGCGGCGAGCAGCAGTCCGAGCCGGGCCAGCGGGCGCTGCCCGTGGCGGGGGATGCGGGAGGCCAGGGTGAGGCCGGCCGCGGCGGAGCCGAGGAGCAGGGCCGTGCCGACGAACCCCGCCTGCGCGGGACTCAGCGGGAGATGGGCGTCGAGCCGTCCGACGACGGTGGGAAGCAGGTAGGGGGCGAGGTAACCGGCCGTGAAGAGGGCCACCAGGGGCCAGGCGGCGGGCGGCGCGGAGGTGTTGTCGGACACGGCTGTTCCCGGTGGTGCGCAGGTGCGGCGAGAGGATCCGCGGAGCCGCGGCGCCTTTGTCTATCAAGTGGTTCACGATGCGGAGAAGAGCGACCCGATCGTGATCTGCGACACACTGTGTTTGGGCCTGCCGGGGGAGGGCAAGGTTGCCGGCTTCCCACCGCATGCCCGCGCGCAGAAACGACCCTTCGCAAAAACGGGGAGTACACCGTGACCAGTCGGGACAGCACCACCAGTCTCACCCCGGCCGTGGACCCGCTCGGTCCCCTGCGGGACCCGCAGGAGCCGTGGTGCGACGTGTTCCTGACCGGCACGGTCTTCCTCGACATCATCTTCACAGGCCTCGACTCGGCCCCGGTGCGCGGTACGGAGTCCTGGGCGCGCGGCATGGGCTCCAGCCCCGGGGGAGTGGCCAACATGGCCACCGCGCTGGCCCGGCTCGGCCTGCGCACCTCGCTGGCCGCGGCGTTCGGCGACGACCACTACGGCGAGTACTGCTGGGACGCGCTCGAGCAGGGCGAGGGCATCGACCTGTCGATGTCGCGGACCATCCCCGGCTGGCACAGCCCGGTCACGGTCTCGATGGCGTACGAGGGCGAGCGCACGATGGTCTCGCACGGCCACGAGGCCCCGCCCCCGGCGGCCCCCGGGCCGTTCCCGCAGTGCCCGCCGCGCACCCGGGCGGCCGTGGCCTCGCTGGGCCCGGGGCGGACGGACCCGTGGATCGCGGAGGCGGCGCGGCGCGGATCGCGGATCTTCGCGGACGTGGGGTGGGACGAGAGCGGGCGCTGGGACCTGGGGGACCTGCCGGACCTGGAGCACTGCGAGGCCTTTCTGCCGAACGCGGGGGAGGCCATGCGGTACACGCGGACCGACTGCCCGAGGGCGGCGGCGCGGGCGCTGGCGCAGAAGGTGCCCCTCGCGGTGGTGACGATGGGCCCGGAGGGCGCGTACGCGGTGGACGGGCGGACCGGCGAGGAGGCGGAGGTCCCCGGGATCACGGTGGACGCGCTGGACCCGACGGGGGCGGGGGACGTCTTCGTGGCGGGCTTCGTCACCGGCGCCCTGGCGGGGTGGCCGCTGGCGGACCGGCTGGCCTTCGCGGGCCTGACGGCGGCCCTGTCGGTCCAGGAGTTCGGCGGCTCGCTGTCGGCCCCGGGCTGGCCGGAGGTGGCCCACTGGTGGCGCGCGGCCCCCGAGGCCCTGCGGCCGCGCTACGGCTTCCTGGACGCGCTGGTCCCGCCGGGTACCGAGCCGGCCTCCCGCCGCAGAGCGGTCCCGACCATCGGCTTCCGCCACCCGGCCTAGCGGGCGGGCCTTCGGGGGGTTCCGAGGGCGCCGGAAAACCCCTCGGGGATGGCACGGCGGAGTCGTACCCTTGGTACTCCGGAGGTCGTCGATCGGCGCGGCCCCTCAGCGGGAGGTATGTGCAGGCCACAGTGCCGGCCCATGACTCAGACACCCACAGCCCAGACACCGGCGCCGGGGCAGGCGCGAGCCCACTTCACCGTTCCGGCCAGGCACCCGATGGTCGCGGTGCTCGGCTCAGGTGACGCCCTGTTGCGCGTGATCGAGAAGGCCTTCCCGAAGGCCGACATCCATGTTCGGGGCAATCAGGTCAGCGCGGTCGGCGACGCGACGGAAGTCGCCCTGGTCCAGCGCCTGTTCGACGAGATGATGCTGGTGCTCCGCACCGGGCAGCCGATGACGGAGGACGCAGTGGAACGCTCGATCGCCATGCTCAAGGCGAGCGGCAACGGCAACGGCCCGGACGAGACGCCCGCAGAGGTGCTCACCCAGAACATCCTCTCCAGCCGCGGCCGCACCATCCGCCCCAAGACCCTCAACCAGAAGCGGTACGTCGACGCGATCGACAAGAACACGATCGTGTTCGGCATCGGCCCCGCCGGTACCGGCAAGACCTACCTCGCCATGGCCAAGGCGGTCCAGGCCCTGCAGTCCAAGCAGGTCAGCCGGATCATCCTGACCCGCCCCGCCGTCGAGGCCGGAGAGCGGCTCGGTTTCCTGCCCGGCACGCTCTTCGACAAGATCGACCCGTACCTGCGCCCCCTGTACGACGCGCTGCACGACATGATCGACCCGGACTCGATCCCGCGCCTGATGGCCGCCGGAACCATCGAGGTGGCCCCGCTGGCGTACATGCGTGGCAGGACCCTCAATGACGCTTTTGTCGTCCTCGACGAGGCGCAGAACACGACCGCCGAGCAGATGAAGATGTTCCTGACCCGGCTCGGCTTCGATTCGAAGATCGTCGTCACCGGTGACATCACCCAGGTCGACCTGCCCGGAGGCGCCAAGTCCGGCCTGCGTCAGGTCCAGGCGATCCTCGAAGGGCTCCCCGACATCCACTTCTCGCGGCTCACGTCCGAGGATGTCGTCCGGCACAAGCTGGTCGGCCGTATCGTCGATGCGTACGAGAAGTACGACGACAGCCAGGACGCCCAGCAGTCCCGGAACGGCTACCAGCGGAAGTAGAACCCAGCGCACCATGTCGATCGACGTCAACAACGAGTCCGGAACCGAGGTCGACGAGCGGGCGATCCTCGACATCGCCCGCTACGCACTCACCCGGATGCGGATCCACCCGCTGTCCGAGCTGTCCGTCATCGTCGTCGACGAGGACGCCATGGAGCAGCTCCACATCCAGTGGATGGACCTGCCCGGACCCACCGACGTCATGTCCTTCCCGATGGACGAGCTCCGTCCGCCGGCGAAGGACGAAGAGGAGCCCCCGCAGGGGCTCCTCGGCGACATCGTGCTCTGCCCCGAGGTGGCGAAGAAGCAGGGCGAGGACGCCCCGACGCAGCACTCCATGGACGAGGAGCTCCAGCTCCTGACCGTCCACGGGGTGCTGCACCTGCTCGGGTACGACCACGAGGAGCCGGACGAGAAGGCCGAGATGTTCGGCCTCCAGGCGGCCATCGTCGACGGCTGGCGCGGTGAGCGCGGCATGACCGGTCCGTCCCCGGCCCCGACCGTCTCGTGACCGCCCCGCAGCTGATCACCGGCGCGGTGCTGCTGGTGGTGGTGGCCTGGTTCGCGGCGTGCGCCGAGTCCGGGATCGCCCGGATCTCGAGCTTCCGCGCCGAGCAGGCCGTACGGGAGGGCCGGCGCGGCAGCGCGAAGCTCGCGCAGGTCGCCGCCGACCCCACCCGCTACCTCAACGTGGCGCTGCTCGTGCGGGTCACCTGCGAGATGGCGGCCGGCGTGCTCGTCACGTACGTCTGCCTCGACGAGTTCGGCGACAACTGGAAGGCACTGCTCATCGCGATCGCGGTGATGGTGCTCGTGTCCTTCGTGGCCGTCGGCGTCTCCCCGCGCACCATCGGCCGCCAGCACCCCCTCAACACGGCGACGGCGGCCTCGTACGTCCTGGTCCCGCTCGCCCGTGTCATGGGGCCCATTCCGCAGCTGCTGATCCTCATCGGCAACGCGCTCACGCCCGGAAAGGGCTTCCGAAAGGGGCCGTTCGCCTCCGAGGCCGAGCTGCGCGCGATGGTCGACCTGGCGGAGAAGGAGTCGCTGATCGAGGACGAGGAGCGCCGGATGGTGCACCAGGTCTTCGAGCTCGGCGACACCCTCGTGCGCGAGGTGATGGTGCCGCGCACCGACCTGGTCTGCATCGAGCGGTACAAGACGGTCCGTCAGGCGACGACGCTGGCGCTGCGGTCGGGTTTCTCGCGCATCCCGGTGACCGGTGAGAACGAGGACGACATCGTCGGCATCGTGTACCTGAAGGACATGGTCCGCAAGACGCACATCAGCCGGGAGGCGGAGGCCGACCTGGTGACGACGGCGATGCGGCCGGCGGTGTTCGTACCGGACACCAAGAACGCGGGCGATCTGCTGCGGGAGATGCAGCAGGTGCGCAACCACGTGGCCGTGGTCATCGACGAGTACGGCGGCACGGCGGGCATCGTCACCATCGAGGACATCCTCGAGGAGATCGTCGGCGAGATCACCGACGAGTACGACCGCGAGCTCGCGCCCGTCGAGGACCTGGGCGAGGACCGCTACCGGGTGACGGCGCGGCTCGACATCACCGACCTCGGTGAGCTGTTCAAGGTCGAGGACTACGACGACGAGGACGTGGAGACGGTCGGCGGGCTGCTGGCGAAGGCGCTCGGCCGGGTGCCGATCGCGGGCGCCTCGGCGGTCGTGGAGCTGCCGGACGGGCGGCCGCTGCGGCTGACGGCCGAGTCCCCGGCAGGCCGGCGGAACAAGATCGTGACGGTACTGGTGGAGCCGGTGGTCCCGGCGTCGGGCGAGGGCGAGGAGGGCGAATGACGCCGGCGGAGCTGCGCGCGTTCTGCCTGGGTTTCAACGCGGCGGTGGAGGAGTTCCCCTTCACGCCCGAGACCTCGGTGTTCAAGGTGCTGGGGAAGATGTTCGCGCTGACCGCGCTGGACGCCGACCCGCTGAAGGTCAACCTCAAGTGCGAACCGGAGCTGGCGGTGCGGCTGCGGGAGGAGCACGAGGCGATCGCGCCCGGCTGGCACATGAACAAGCGGCACTGGAACACGGTGACGGTCGGCGGGCTGCCCGACGCACTGGTGCGGGAGCTGATCGAGGACTCGTACGACCTGGTGGTCGCGGGCCTGCCGAGGGCGGAGCGGCTGCGGCTCGACCGGCCGTGAGGGCGGAACGGGGACGGGACGAAGGTCCCGGCGCTCTGTGACCTTTGGATCACAGGACTTCCTTATGGAGCGCTTGGGTTTGATCCCGCGTGGCACAAGATCCCGGGGGACGGAGGGGAGGGCGTCTCGGCAGGGCCGTTGTGCGGCCCTGCCGAGACGCTCCATATGCTTTCGCCCATGACCGACACCACCGGGATCAACCCCGAGGACAGCAAGATCATCACGCTGGCGCGCAGCGCCCGGGCCCGCAACGGGGTGCCCGAGGGCGCGGCGGTGCGGGACGAGACGGGCCGTACGTACGTCGCCGGCACGGTGGAGCTCGAGTCCCTGAAGCTGAGCGCGCTGCAGACGGCGGTCGCGATGGCGGTGGCGAGCGGGGCCGAGTCCCTGGAGGCCGCGGCCGTGGTCAGCTCGGCGGAGGCGGTGGCCGACGCCGACCGCGCGGCGGTCCGCGACCTCGGCGGCCCGGACACCCCGGTCCTGCTGGCGGGCCCGGACGGCACCCTCAAGTCCGCCACCCCGGCAGGCGCCTGACCCGGCAGGTGCCCGCCCGTCAGGCTTCGCGCCAGACCAGGGTGCCGCCCGGGGTCTGCGCCTGCGCGAGACCGATGACGACCAGGGTTCCGCCCGGCGCCAGGTGCCGGCGGAAGAGGCGCAGGGCCTCGCCGAACGGCAGGTGGTGGATCGTGGCGACGCAGGTGATGACGTCGTACGGCCCCGGCGGGAGCTCCGTCAGCGCGTCCCCCACGGAGAGCGCCACCGGGGCGTCCGGCGCGGTCAGTTGTCGTGCCCGGGCGACGATCGCAGCATCGGCGTCGACGGCGTGCACCGACCCGGCCCGGCCGGCCAAGAGCCGTGCCAGGTCGCCGCTGCCCGAGCCGACGTCCAGCGCCCGGCCGAACCGCCCGGGCAGCTGCCGCAGGATCCAGCGGTGGTAGTGGGCGTTGTGGTCCCAGGGGTGCGCGTCGTTGAACCGGCCGACCGCCGCGAAGGCGCGCTGCGTCAGTGTCGTCGTCACACGGCGAGTTGATCATTTCCGCGACGGCGGATCACCATCGCCATCAGCGCCGCCATCGCGCACAGCGCGCCCGACGCGTACCAGACCAGGTCGTACGAGCCGAAGACGTCGCGGGCCAGGCCGCCCAGGAAGGCCACCAACGCCGCGCCCACCTGGTGCGAGGCCAGCACCCAGCCGAAGACGATCGCACTGTCCTCGCCGTAGTGCTCACGGCAGAGCGCGATGGTCGGCGGGACGGTCGCGACCCAGTCCAGCCCGTAGAAGACGATGAAGAAGACCATCGGCGGGTGCACGGACGGTGCCAGCAGCATCGGCAGGAAGAGCAGCGAGATCCCGCGCAGGGCGTAGTACACAGCCAGCAGGCGGCGCGCCTCGAAGCGGTCCGTGAACCAGCCGGAGGCGATGGTGCCGATCACGTCGAAGACGCCGATCACCGCCAGCAGCCCGGCCGCTGCGGTCACCGGCATGCCGTGATCGTGCGCAGCCGGTACGAAGTGGGTCTTGACCAGCCCGTTCGTCGAGGCCCCGCAGATCGCGAAGGTGCCCGCCAGCAGCCAGAACGGGCCGGTGCGGGCCGCCTTGAACAGCACCGCCACCGTCCGCCGCGCCGCGCCCGTCACCGGGGCGGGCCGTTCCGCGTACGTGCCCCCGTACGGCGCGAGGCCCATGTCCGCCGGGTGGTCGCGCAGCAGCAGCCACACGAACGGGACGACGGCCAGGGCCGCCAGCGAGACAGTCACCGCCGCCGGACGCCAGCCGTGGTGCTCCACCAGCCAGGACAGCAGCGGCAGGAAGATCAGCTGACCGGAGGCCCCGGCGGCGGTCAGGATGCCGGTGACGAGCCCGCGCCGGGCGGTGAACCAGCGGTTGGTCACCGTCGCCGCGAAGGCCAGGGCCATGGAGCCGCTGCCCAGCCCCACCAGCACGCCCCAGAACAGCACCAGCTGCCAGGACGCCGTCATCCACAAGGTGGCCACGGTGCCGCCGGATATGACCAGCAGGGCCAGGGCCACCACCTTGCGGATGCCGAAGCGGTCCATCAGGGCGGCGGCGAAGGGCGCGGTGAGCCCGTACAGCGCGAGGTTCACCGAGACGGCGAGGCCGATCGTGCCGCGCGACCAGTCGAACTCCTCGTGCAGCGGCTCGATGAGCAGTCCGGGCAGGGAGGCGAAGGCTGCGGCGCCGATGATCGTCACGAAGGCGACGGCCGCGACGAACCAGGCGCGGTGGATGCGCCCGGTCGGAGTGGGGGCCGGGGCCGGGGCGGTGGGGGCGGGGTTGGGGGCTGTCTGCGTCACGCAGACAGCTTCCGGCCCGCGGTGCCCCGTACGACAGTGGCCTGACCGACACCCTTCGATACGATTGGGCCATGGCCCCTCACCGTGTCGTCGTCCTCGCGCTCACCGGGCTGCTGCCCTTCGAGCTCGGCATCCCGCACCGGATCTTCGGCCGCGCCAAGGATCCCGCCGGAGAGCCGCTGTACGAGATCCTCACCTGCGCCCTCGCCCCCGGGCCGGTGCGCACCGACGCCGACTTCGCGGTCCAGGTCGAGCACGGCCCCGAGCTGCTGGCCACGGCCGACACCGTGGTGGTGCCCGCCTCGTACGAGCTGGGCCCCGTGTACGAGGAGGGCAGGCTGAGCGACGCGCTCGCCGCGGCGCTCGCGCACATCCGGCCCGGGACGCGGCTCGTCTCCATCTGCACGGGCGGGTACGTCCTGGCCGCAGCCGGATTCCTGGACGGCCGCCCCGCCACCACGCACTGGGCCCACGCCGAGCACTTCCAGCGGCTCTTCCCGGCCGTACGGGTGGACGCCGGCGTGCTCTACACCGACGACGGGGACGTGCTGACCTCGGCCGGGGTCGCCGCCGGCATCGACCTGTGCCTGCACATCGTGCGCCGCGACCACGGCGCGGCCGTCGCCAACGACGTGGCCCGGCGGACCGTCGTACCTCCCCACCGGGACGGCGGGCAGGCCCAGTTCGTCGACCGCCCGGTGCCGCAGCCGCAGCAGGCCAGTACTGCGGCGGCCCGCGCGTGGGTGATGGACCGGCTGCACGAGCCGGTGCGGCTGGTCGACCTGGCCCGACAGGAGGCCATGTCGGTACGGACGTTCACGCGCCGGTTCCGGGAGGAGTCGGGGGTCAGCCCCGGCGAGTGGATCGTCGGCCAGCGGGTGGAACGGGCCCGGCGGCTGCTGGAGCGGACGGATCTGCCGATGGAACAGGTGGCGCGGGAGACGGGGTTCGGGACGGCGCAGTCGCTGCGCAAGCACCTGCAGGCGGCGCTGGGGGTGAGCCCGACGGCGTACCGGCGTACGTTCCGCGCGACCGGTGGACTTGGGGAGCCCGCGGGGAGCCTGCCATCTCCTGATGGGTCATCAGTTGATGCCGGGTCCGTGCATTGACTTCTCCCGCCGCCCGCTCGTGAATGGCCCCCTGTCGGCGCGAGGGAACCCAGGGGGCGGGCCGTGCGAACACGGGCGGGCAGCAGGAGATGGTCGGCGGCCGTCGGCGTGGCGGTGCTCGCGGCCACGACCGGGGGTGCGCTGAGCCCGCCCGCCGCGGCGGAAGGGGAGGCGCCGTCCGGGCAGGTGGAGTTCCCGACGCACTGCCTGCCGCCGCAGGAAGCCGGTCTGCCGCCCGCCGACGGGCCGACCACGGCCCGGATCACCGTCGACGACCCGGCGCCGAAGGTCGGCGACACGGTCACCGTGACCTACCAGGTGGCCCGGACGCCTGCCGTGAACCCGCTCGGCGCCGAACTCCCGGCGGACGCGCTGACCCCGACCGGGCGGATCCTGCTGGGAGGTGCGCAGAGCGGTGAGGTCACCGTCGTGGGAGCGAAGCGGAACGACCCCGTCCAGGCGGGTGCGGGGCTGCCCGCCGTCACCATGACCGGCACGTTCACCGTGACCGCGCCCGGCATGATCACCCTGGCCCCGGGCAGCTACACGCTGCACACCGGCCACCTGCTGGACCTGGACACCGCCTGCGCCGTCACCGGGGCGCCGGTGTCCGAGCGGCTCACCGCGACCCCGCTGCCCCGGGCCAACCTGCGGTCGGTCGCGCTGGGCACGGCGTACGGGAAGCCGGGCGCCGAGGTCAAGGTCACGGGCGTCGGCTTCGCCCCGGGCGCGGCCGTGACGGTGACCGGCCGGGCGGGCGCCGCCGAGACCGCGGACCGGGTGGAGGCCACGGCGGACGAGCGGGGCGAGGTCATGGCGGAGCTGCCGGTCACGGACAGGGCGACGACGGCGGTGGTGGCGTACGAGGGCGCGGCGTGGTCGGGGCAGGAGGGCTCGGGGCCGGCGGCGTACACGGTGATCGCGGCTACGCCTTCGGGCACGCAGAAGGTGACGGCGGTGGTGGAGCCGGGGGCCCTGTCGATGACCCAAGCGGGCGCGTCGATCGCGCTGGGCGCGTTCCCGTACGGGGAGGGCGGCGCGGCACCCGGCCGGATCGGCACGGTCACGGTCAAGGACGCGCGGGGCGGACCGGCGGGGTGGTCGCTGATCGGCAAGGTCACGGACTTCACGGGCCCGGGCGGGGTCGTGATCCCGGGGGCCTCGCTGAGCTGGACCCCGTCGTGCACGGCCGCGCAGGGCAGCCCGAGCCGGTGCGTGGCGGGCAGCGCGGGGGTGGTCGGGCCGGAGGGTGCGGTGCTGGCGTCGACGCCGGATGCGGAGCTGGTGGGCGGGACGTTCACGATCGATGCGACGGTCGCCCTCACGGTGCCGCCGTACACCCCGCCGGGTGCGTACCGGGCGGTCCTGACCCTGACCCTCTCGTGAGCCACCCCGCTCCGCGGGTCCCGCTGCGCGGGGCCTTCTCCCCGCCCGGCCCTTTCTCCGTTTCCCGGGGCTCCGCCCCGTACCGGCTGGTCCGGCTGTACCTGCGGGTGGCCGGCCCCACCGCCCCCGCCCCCGCGCCGGCCGTCGAGGACCTGCGGGCCTCTGGGACCGGGGTCTCGTACACGCTCCACAACCTCGGCAACGTCACCCTGCGCCCCCGCGCCGCCCTCTCCGCCTCCGGGGCCCTCGGCCGGCGCCTCCTCTGGCCGTGAGCTCACCGGGCTGCCCGCCGAGCTGCTGCCCGGCCAGGAAGTCCGGCTGAGCACCAGGTGGGAGCACCCGCCCGCCGTCGAATGGGCCGAGGTCACGGTGCGCGCCGAGGCCGCGGGAGCCGCTGCCCGGGCCGCCGCGTCCTACTCCGCCCGGCCCCCGCTGACGGCCGTGCTCGCGGGCGCCCTGGCCCTCGTCGCGGCAGCCTGGTCGGCGCTGGGACCCGCATCGGGGAGAATGGCCCGTATGAGCGATCGTTCCCCCGAGTCCACCAGCCCGCACCGTGCGGGCTTCGCCTGCTTCGTCGGCCGCCCCAACGCGGGGAAGTCGACCCTGACCAACGCACTCGTGGGCACCAAGGTCGCGATCACCTCCAACCGGCCGCAGACCACCCGCCACACCGTCCGCGGCATCGTGCACCGCCCCGACGCCCAGCTCGTACTGGTCGACACGCCCGGTCTCCACAAGCCGCGCACCCTCCTCGGCGAGCGGCTGAACGACGTCGTACGGACCACCTGGGCCGAGGTCGACGTCATCGGCTTCTGCCTGCCCGCCGACCAGAAGCTCGGCCCCGGCGACAAGTTCATCGCGAAGGAGCTCGCGGGGATCAAGAAGACCCCCAAGATCGCCATCATCACGAAGACCGACCTCGTCGAGTCCAAGCAGCTGGCCGAGCAGCTCCTCGCCGTCCACCAGCTCGGCGCGGAGCTCGGCTTCGAATGGGCCGAGATCGTCCCCGTCTCGGCGGTCGGCGACACCCAGATCCAGCTGCTGGCCGACCTGATCGCGCCGCTGCTGCCCGAGAGCCCGCCGCTGTACCCGGAGGGCGACCTCACCGACGAGCCCGAGATGGTGATGGTGGCGGAGCTGATCCGCGAGGCCGCGCTGGAGGGCGTACGGGACGAGCTCCCGCACTCCATCGCCGTGGTCGTCGAGGAGATGATCCCGCGGGAGAACCGCCCGGCGGACCGGCCGCTGCTGGACATCCACGCGAACGTCTACATCGAGCGGCCGAGCCAGAAGGGCATCATCATCGGCCCGAAGGGCTCCCGGCTGAAGGAGGTCGGGATGAAGTCGCGCAAGCACATCGAGGCGCTGCTCGGCACCCCGGTCTTCCTCGACCTGCACGTGAAGGTCGCGAAGGACTGGCAGCGCGACCCCAAGCAGCTGCGCAAGCTCGG
Source organism: Streptomyces sp. NBC_00354 (assembly GCF_036106915.1). Classification (NCBI taxonomy): domain Bacteria; kingdom Bacillati; phylum Actinomycetota; class Actinomycetes; order Kitasatosporales; family Streptomycetaceae; genus Streptomyces; species Streptomyces sp. NBC_00354. The sequence continues at coordinate 5,657,010 of NZ_CP107983.1, forward strand.
CTTCTGATCCGCTTGACGCGCCGCCGGCACGGCTCGGCCCGGCACCCCGGCAGGGGGCCGGGCCGGCCTGTTCACGCCGGGCGGCGCATCCGCACCACATTGTCCGTGCGGGTCCCGGGCGTGCCGTCGGGCTGGTTCTGGATCCGCTCGGTCTCCTCGGCCCGCAGGACCTCCCAGCCCGCCGTGACCGGCTCCAGCTGCGCGACGACCTCCGGCGGCGTCGGGAAGTACGCCTCCTCCCGGTCTTCCTGCCAGGGCGCCCAGCCCGCGTGGCCGACGACCAGCAGGGTGCCGCCGGGCGCCACGGCCGCGGCGGCGCTGCGCAGGACGCGGTCGCGGGGGAAGTCCCCGTAGTTGTGCAGGAAGCAGGCCGAGACGAGGTCGAACTCCCCCTCCGGGAAGGACTCGGTCAGGTCGTGCCGCGCCCAGGTGGCGCGGTCCGCGACCCCGGCGTCCGCCGCGTGCTCGGCGGCCCGGCCGAGGGCGACCCCGGAGATGTCGGTCCCGGTGACGGTCCACCCGCGGCGGGCCAGCCAGACGGCGTCGGCGCCCTCCCCGCAGCCGAGGTCCAGGGCCCGCCCGGGGGCGAGGCCGGACACCTCGTGCACCAGCATGGCGTTGGCCTCGCCGCTCCAGATGCGGTCGCTCTCGCCGTAGCGGCCGTCCCAGAACTCCTCGCCCGCCGAGGCCCCGGCTGCGGGGGAGTGGGGGGAGTGGGGGGAGTGCGTGTGTGCGTGCGCGTGCTCGGTCATGGCTTCCTCTTCCGGTACGGGTGCCGATGCGACCGATGCTGCGCCCGCCCCGCCCGGCGGGCAAACCTTGTTGCCGATCCGGCAAACCGGGCGGGACGCCCGTGACCGCCGAGGGCTGGTTCCGGCCACCCGTCCGAAGGTGAAGGCGCCCGGCTCAGGCGCCTTCCTTCAGCAGCCGGGAGATCAGCGTCCGCTGCGCCTCCGACAGGTTCGGCTCCTGGCAGGAGACCGTCCGTCCGTCGACGGTGATCCGGTACGAGAACCCGTCCCGGACCCGGTCCGACCCGGGCGCGGCCGGGACGGGCCGCAGCGCCAGCTGGGCCAGGGCCTGCCACTCGTCCTCGTCGGGCCGGCCCGAGGTGTCCACCTCGGCCCGGCGCTCGATGCCCGCGAAGCCGCCCGTCCGCACCACCAGAATCCGCATGCCCGCCTTTCCGCCCCGGAAGGGCCGGCTATCCGAGCCCGACCGTCGACCACGCCTTCTGCAGTGCCTGGTGCTCCGCGCCGCCGTCCCCGTACCGGGCCACCGCGGCGGCCACCGACAGCCGGGCGAAGTCCTTGAAGTCCGCGTCCGAGGCCAGCTCGCCGCCCGTCAGCGTGTCGTACCAGATCAGCCCGGCCCGCTCCCACGCCTTGCCGCCGAGTTCGGTGGCCGCGAGGTAGAACGCGTGGTTCGGGATCCCGGAGTTGATGTGCACCCCGCCGTTGTCCCGCGCGGTGTCCACGTAGTCGTCCATCGTCGCCGGCTGCGGGTCCTTGCCGAGCTCGTCGTCGTCGTACGCCGTGCCCGGCGCCTTCATCGAGCGCAGCGCGACCCCGCTGACGTTCGGGCCCAGCAGGCCGGCGCCGATCAGCCAGTCCGCGTCCTCGGCCGTCTGGTCGAGCGAGTACTGCTTGATCAGCGAGCCGAAGACGTCGGACATCGACTCGTTCAGCGCGCCCGACTGCCCGTGGTACTGCAGGTTCGCCGTGTACTGGGTGACCCCGTGCGTGAGCTCGTGGCCGATGACGTCCACCGACACGGTGAAGTCGAGGAAGAGATCCCCGTCCCCGTCGCCGAAGACCATCTGCTGCCCGTCCCAGAAGGCGTTGTTGTAGTCCTCGCCGTAGTGGACGCTCGCGTCGAGCGCCAGCCCGGAACCGTCGATCGAGTGCCGGCCGAAACCCTTCAGGAACAGCTCGTACGTGGCGCCGAGCCCCGCGTACGCGCGGTTGACGGTGGCGTCCTTGGACGCCGCCTCGCCCTCGCCGCGCACCTTCTTCCCGGGCAGCCGGGTGCGGTGCTGGGTGTCGTAGATCGTCCGGCGGGGCTCGTCGGAGACGGGCGTCCCGAGCGCAGGGGCGATCCCGCGGACGGTGGTGACCCGGCGCCGGGTGCGCAGGAGGGAGTCCTGCTCGAGGGTGCGCTGGGCGGCGTCGGCGCGCCGGGTGTTCTCGGACTGGGCGATCTTGTCGAGCAGGTGGGGCGGGACCACCGTGCAGAAGACGGGGTGGTGGTGAGCGTGGGAGGCATCCATCCCGGCAATGTGGCAGTGGGTCACGCTCGTGTCACTACCTGCAACCATGATTCATTCAGTTGTCTGAAAGCCGTCGCGCCGCGTTGACGGTTCGACCGGACCTGTAGCGGAGGAACGAGACGGACCCCACATTCGGTATAAATCGGACACCGGGGTCTTGCATACTGAAACAGGTCCTCGCGTTACGGGGCGGCTCGGTTAGGCTCGGCCCATCATGCGTTTCGGGCTGCTTCTCCTTAGCTGCCGCGGCGAGGGCCTGTAGTCGTAGGCCGACCCCCTCCCCGCGGAGTTTGGTGTTGCGGTTCTTACGACCGCCGTCGGCCGTCCCAGCGAACTACACGCGGACACGCGAGGAGCCCAACGCCATGAGCCAGCAGCCTTTTGTCGGTCGCCCCACGCCCATCACGAACGCGACCCACACCCAGAAGACCTCCGGGATGCCGATCCACAAGTACGGCCGGTACGAGCAGGTGGACATCCCGGACCGCACCTGGCCGCAGGCCCGCGTCACCCAGGCCCCTCGCTGGCTCTCCACCGACCTGCGCGACGGCAACCAGTCGCTGATCGACCCGATGACCCCCGCCCGCAAGCGCGAGATGTTCGACCTGCTGGTGCGCATGGGCTACAAGGAGATCGAGGTCGGCTTCCCGTCCTCCGGCGAGACCGACTTCGCCTTCGTACGCTCCATCATCGAAGAGGGCGCGATCCCGGACGACGTCACCATCTCCGTCCTGACCCAGGCCCGCGAGGACCTGATCGAGCGGACCGTCGAGTCGCTGATCGGCGCCAAGCGCGCCACCGTGCACCTGTACAACGCGACCGCCCCGACCTTCCGCCGGGTCGTCTTCCGCGGCTCCAAGGAGCAGATCAAGCAGATCGCCGTCGACGGCACCCGCCTGGTCATGGAGTACGCCGAGAAGCTGCTGGGCCCGGAGACCGCCTTCGGCTACCAGTACAGCCCGGAGATCTTCACGGACACCGAGCTGGACTTCGCCCTGGAGGTCTGCGAGGCCGTCTGCGACGTGTGGCAGCCGTCCGAAGGCCGCGAGATCATCCTGAACCTGCCCGCCACCGTGGAGCGTTCGACGCCGTCCACGCACGCGGACCGCTTCGAGTGGATGGCCCGCAACCTGACCCGCCGCGAGCACATCTGCATCTCCGTGCACCCGCACAACGACCGCGGCACCGCCGTCGCCGCCGCCGAGCTGGCCCTGATGGCCGGCGCCGACCGCATCGAGGGCTGCCTGTTCGGGCAGGGCGAGCGCACCGGCAACGTCGACCTGATCACGCTGGGCATGAACCTGTTCTCCCAGGGCATCGACCCGCAGATCGACTTCTCGCAGATCGACGAGATCCGTCGCACCAGCGAGTACTGCAACCAGATGGAGGTCCACCCGCGCCACCCCTACGCGGGCGACCTGGTCTACACCGCCTTCTCCGGCTCCCACCAGGACGCCATCAAGAAGGGCTTCGACGCCATGGAGGCCGACGCGGCCGCCGCCGGCAAGACCGTCGACGACATCGAGTGGGCGGTCCCGTACCTGCCGATCGACCCGAAGGACGTCGGCCGCTCCTACGAGGCGGTCATCCGCGTCAACTCGCAGTCCGGCAAGGGCGGCATCGCGTACGTCCTGAAGAACGACCACAAGCTGGACCTGCCGCGCCGCATGCAGATCGAGTTCTCGCGGATCATCCAGGCCAAGACCGACGCCGAGGGCGGCGAGGTCACGCCGAAGGCGATCTGGGACGTCTTCAGCGACGAGTACCTGCCCAACCCCGAGAACCCGTGGGGCCGCATCCAGCTGCGCTCGGGCTCGACGGCCACGGACAAGGACGGTACGGACACGCTGAACGTCGAGGCGGTCGTGGACGGCGTGGAGGCGGTCCTGAACGGCACCGGCAACGGCCCGATCTCGGCCTTCTTCGACGCGCTGGCCGGCATCGGCGTCGACGCCCGCCTGCTGGACTACACCGAGCACACGATGAGCGAGGGCGCCTCCGCCGTGGCCGCCTCGTACATCGAGTGCGCGATCGACGGCCGCGTCCTGTGGGGCATCGGCATCGACGCCAACACCACCCGCGCCTCCCTGAAGGCGGTCATCTCCGCCGTCAACCGCGCGGGCCGCTGACCGTTCGTACGAGAACCCCGTCCCTCCCTGCGGAGGGGCGGGGTTCCGTCGTTCCCGGATTCAGCGGGCCAGGTAGCCGCCGTCCACCGGCAGGATCGCGCCCGTCACGAACGAGGCCGCGTCGGAGGCCAGGAAGGCGATGACCCGGGCCACCTCTTCCGGCTCGCCGAGCCGCCCCATCGGATGGGCCGCGGAGACCTCCGCCAGGTACTCCGGCCCGCCCGGCTCGTCCTTCAGCGCCAGCACCCGCTCCGTACGGATGGTGCCGGGGGCCACCGCGTTGACCCGGATCCCGTGCGCCGCCCACTCCACCGCCAGGTGCTTCGTCAGCCCCGACGCCACGAACTTCGCCGGCCCGTACGCCGCCTGCCGGGCCTGCCCGGCCACCCCCGACACCGAGGACACGCAGACCAGAGCCCCGCCGGGGTCCGGTTGCGCCAGCATCGCCTCGATGGCGTACTTGCAGGTCAGGAACATCCCCCGGCCGTCGATCGCCATGACCCGGTCCCAGTCGTCCGGGCTGGTCTCCCGTACATCCGAAAGAGGGAGCACTCCGGCGTTCGCCACGGCGACGTCGAGCCGTCCGTATGCCCCGAGCGCGGCCCCGACCATCGCGCGGTTGGCCTCCGGATCGGCGACGTCACCGGCCACGGCCGTGATGTCGTACCCCTCGGCGGCCAGTTCCGTACGCAGTTCCTCGACGCCGGGGCCATTGATGTCAGCCGCGGTCACGAGGGCGCCGGAGCGGGCCAGCAGCCGGGCGGTGGCCCGGCCGATCCCGCTCGCCGCGCCCGTGACCAGACAGGATTTGTTGTTCACGCGGGCGAGCGTAGGGAAAACGCGACGTCCGCGGGCGCGGCGGCAGGGATGCAGACCGGCCAAGTGCGGGCGGCGGGACATGTTGTCTTGTCACACGACTGACGCATCCTCACCGATGTGGCTAACATCACGCCAACCCGGCGAAGCTGCCTGGGGTTCCCGCCCGTGCCCGCAGGGCCACGGGGGAGTGACGGAGGTGCGACGTGCTGCCAGTTCGGGGTGGGGACGGCCGGAAGCTGACGGTCTGGGGCATCCGTACCACCTGGAGCACCGTGGGCGACGGGGAGTTCTTCTGCCCCGACTGCGGTGGCGACCGCAACTACCGCAGGCGCACCGGGCGCCGCCGGTTCACGGTCCTCGGCGTCCCGCTGCTGCCGCGCGGAGCGGCCGGGCCCGTCATCGAGTGCCAGGGCTGCCGGGAGCGCTTCGAGACCGAGGTCCTCGACCACCTGACCACCACCCGCTTCTCGGCGCTGCTGCGCGACGCCGTGCACACCGTGACGCTGGCCGTCCTCGCGGCGGGCGGAACCGCCTCGCGCGGCGCGCTGGAGGCCGCGGTGTCGGCCGTACGGGCGGCGGGCTTCCAGGACTGCACGGAGGAGCAGCTGGAGTCCCTCGTGGAGGCGCTCGCCACCGACGAGGGCCGGCTCGGGCTGTACGACGGCCCCGAATGCTGCGGCGCCGCGCTGGCGATAGAGCTCCACGAGGCGCTGGAACCGCTGGCTCCGCACCTGGCCGCGCCCGGGCGTGAATCGATCCTGCTGCAGGGCGCCCGGATCGCCCTCGCGGACGGCCCGTACACCCCCGCCGAGCGCGAGGTGCTCGCCACGGTCGGCGCCGCGCTGCGGATGGCTTCCGACGAGGTGACCCGGCTGCTGTCGGCGGTCCGGGCGCCGTGAACCTGACCGAAACGGCCTCGGTACGGCCTCGGTACGGGCTCGGTACGCCTTCGCCGAGGTAACGATCCGGCCTCACGCGACTGAATCCGCCCCCCTTCACACTCTGCGTGAAGGGGGGATTCGTGCGTTCCGGCCCCGGCCGTCCACCCATTGGACACCCGTACGGACCCGTGACCTGCGCATACGGACTCTGTGGCCCTCGGCTTTACGCCCTTGCGGAGACATCCGCCACTGGAGATATCTACAGATCTGACATCCTCAGACGTCAACACTTTGTAGAAGTCCACGATATCTGTGAGCACCCCCACAGGCGTTCAATTCCGGTCACACGACGAGTCGCCGCCAGTAACACAGCGGGGCTTCGATTCACGTGAACGCACTGACAACCCTGGCGGACCAACGGGATAGCGACCCACTCCGCCCAGGGATAACCAGATTCCTCTCGTTTACCTACCTCTTGAAGGGCAAGGCAGAGATGGCACGTGTCGCCGCCCGGCTCACCGACAGCGGAGAGCCCAGCACGCACCCGGTCGACGAGGTGCTCCCCCTCCCCAAGCTCGCGCTGTACGGCTTCCAGCACGTACTCGCGTTCTACGCCGGTGCGGTGATCGTCCCGATCATCGTGGGCGGTGCCCTCGGCCTGACCACCGAGCAGCTGGTCTACCTGATCAATGCCGACCTGTTCACCTGCGGTATCGCCTCGATCATCCAGGCGTGGGGCATCGGCCGGATCGGTGCGCGCCTGCCCCTGATCCAGGGCGTCACCTTCACCGCGGTCTCCCCGATGATCGCCATCGGGCTCGGAGCAGGCGGCGGAACGGCGGGCCTGCTCGTCATCTACGGTGCGGTGATCACGGCCGGCATCGCCACCTTCGCCTTCGCCTGGCTTCCCCCCAAGGCCTTCCGTACGATCATGAGGCTGTTCCCGCCGGTCGTCACCGGCACGGTGATCACCGTCCTCGGCATCGTGCTGATCCCCGTCGGCCTGAACGACGCCGCGGGCGGCGTCGGCAGCCCCGACTTCGGCGACCCGAAGAACTTCGCGTACGCCGGCGGCACGATGCTCTTCATCCTCGTCCTGATGAAGCTCGGCAAGCCCTTCCTCTCCAGCATCTCCATCCTGCTCGGCCTGGTCGGCGGCACCGCCGTCGCCTTCCTGCTCGGCGACGCGAAGTTCGGCGACGTGAGCAACTCGGACTGGATCGGCATCACCACCCCGTTCCACTACGGAGCGCCGAAGTTCGCCTGGTTCCCGATCCTGCTGATGCTCATCGTCATGCTGATCACCATGGTCGAGACCACCGGCGACACGTACGCCGTCGGCGACATCGTCGGCAAGGAGATCGACAGCGAGACCGTGGCCCGCGCGCTGCGCGCCGACGGCGCCGCGACCGCCCTCGGCGGCGTCCTCAACTCCTTCCCGTACGTGGCCTTCGCCGAGAACGTCGGCCTGGTCCGCATGACCAAGGTCAAGAGCCGGTTCGTCGTGGTCGCCGCGGGCGTCTTCATGATCGTGCTCGGGCTGATCCCGAAGGCCGCCGCGATCGTCGCCGCGGTCCCGCACGGAGTGCTCGGCGGCGCGGCGACGGTGATGTTCGCGATGGTGGCCCTGGCGGGCATCCAGACCCTGGCCAAGGTCGACCTCAAGGAGGAGAAGAACGCGCTGGTCGTGGGTGTCTCCCTGGCCTTCGCGCTGCTCCCGGCCACCGTCCCGGTGCTCTTCAAGGACCACATGGACGCGGACCTCTCCTCGCTCCTCAACAGCGGTGTGACGCTCGGTGCCACGGCCGCGATCGCGCTCAACCTGATCTTCAACGGCCTGGGCAAGGATGATGCGCACAGCGCCGTGGCGGCCGTGGTGCCCGCCCAGGCGGTGGGCCCTGCCGACACCGCGACGGCCGCGGCGGACGAAGCGTCCGAGGTCCTCGAGGTCCCCGAGGCCTCCGAGGCGAAGACGGCGTCCGAGGCCGAGACGGTGGCCGAGGCCACGGTCGGCGCCGCCGTGACCGCAGTCGCCGCCGGGGCGCCGAAGACGGACGCGGACGAAGAGGCCGCGTCCGCCTCCTGACCCTCCCAAGGGGCGAAGGCCCTCCGTCCGGACCCGGGTCCGAACGGAGGGCCTTCCGTCGTCCCGGCACAGGCGACAATGGGCGCATGAGTCTGTTCCGCGACGACGGCATCGTGCTGCGCACCCAGAAGCTGGGTGAGGCGGACCGCATCATCACGCTGCTGACCCGAGGCCACGGACGGGTGCGGGCCGTCGCCCGCGGAGTGCGCCGGACGAAGTCCAAGTTCGGCGCCGGGCTGGAACCTTTCTCCCACGCCGACGTGCAGTTCTTCGCCCGGGGCAGCGAGCTGATCGGCCGCAGCCTCCCGCTCTGCACCCAGACCGAGATCATCTCCCCGTACGGCAACGGCATCGTCACCGACTACGCCCGCTACACCGCCGGCACCGCGATGCTGGAGACCGCCGAGCGGTTCACCGAGAACGAGGGCGAGCCCGCCGTACAGCAGTACCTGCTGCTGATCGGCGCCCTGCGCACGCTCTCGCGCGGGGAGCACGAGCCGAACCTCATCCTCGACGCGTTCCTGCTGCGCTCGCTCGCCGTCAACGGCTACGCGCCCAGCTTCACGGACTGCGCGAAGTGCGGGATCCACGGCCCCAACCGGCACTTCTCGGTCGCCGCGGGCGGGGTCGTCTGCGGGGACTGCCGGGTGGCCGGCAGCGTCGTACCCTCGTCTGAGGCCATCGCCCTGCTCAGTGCGCTGCTGACGGGCGACTGGGGGCATGCGGACGCCTGCGAGGCGCGGTACGTGCGGGAGGGCAGCGGGCTGGTCTCCGCCTATTTGCACTGGCATCTGGAGCGCGGGCTACGCTCCCTGCGATACGTCGAGAAATAGGAGCTGGGCACATGGCACGACGCGGGATTCTGGGACGCTCTCGCCGGGAGTACAAGGTTCCCGAGCCGCACCCGTCCGGTGAGCGCCCGCCGAAGATCCCCGGCGAGCTCGTCCCGAACCACGTCGCCGTGGTCATGGACGGCAACGGCCGCTGGGCCAAGGAGCGCGGCCTGCCGCGCACCGAGGGCCACAAGGTCGGCGAGGGCGTCGTACTCGACGTGCTCAAGGGCTGCCTGGAGATGGGCGTCAAGAACCTGTCCCTGTACGCCTTCTCGACGGAGAACTGGAAGCGCTCGCCCGACGAGGTCCGCTTCCTGATGAACTTCAACCGCGACGTCATCCGGCGCCGCCGCGACGAGATGAACGAGCTGGGCATCCGGATCCGCTGGGTCGGCCGCATGCCGAAGATGTGGAAGTCGGTCGTCCAGGAGCTCCAGGTCGCCCAGGAGCAGACCGTCGACAACGACGCGATGACCTTGTACTTCTGCGTGAACTACGGCGGCCGCGCGGAGATCGCGGACGCGGCGCAGGCGATCGCGCGGGACGTGGCCGCGGGCAGGCTGGACCCGTCGAAGGTCAATGAGAAGACCTTCGCGAAGTACATGTACTACCCGGACATGCCGGACGTGGACCTGTTCCTGCGGCCGAGCGGCGAGCAGCGGACCTCCAACTACCTGCTCTGGCAGAGCGCGTACGCCGAGATGGTCTTCCAGGACGTGCTGTGGCCGGACTTCGACCGCCGCAACCTGTGGGCGGCCTGCCTGGAGTACGCCCAGCGCGACCGCCGCTTCGGCGGCGCCGTCCCGAACCAGGCGGAGCCGGGTCCCAAGGCCTGATCCCCTGAGCTCTCCGCTTCATGAGTCGAACCCGGCGGTGCTGATCACCGCCGGGTTCGTCATGTGTGTCCTGGGTCTGGGCCGCTCTTAGGCGGAGGCGGCAGCGGCTGCGCAGTCGGCGCAGGTGCCGAAGATCTCCACCGTGTGGGCGACGTTCACGAAGCCGTGCTCCGCCGCGATCGACTCCGCCCACCTCTCCACCGCCGGGCCCTCCACCTCGACGGCCTTGCCGCACTTGCGGCAGACCAGGTGATGGTGGTGGTCCCCGGTGGAGCAGCGCCGGTAGACCGACTCGCCGTCGCTGGTGCGCAGCACGTCGACCTCGCCGGCGTCGGCGAGCGACTGGAGGGTGCGGTACACGGTCGTCAGGCCCACGGAATCACCGCGGTGCTTGAGCATGTCGTGCAGCTCCTGGGCGCTGCGGAACTCGTCCACCTCGTCCAGCGCCGCCGCCACGGCTGCCCGCTGCCGGGTGGATCGTCCTCGTACTGGCGCGGTATTCATCTCGCCAGGCGCAGTCGCCACCGGTTCCTCCTCGTATCGGCCTCGGCCCATTGTGCCAGGCGGCCGACTTCCTTAGACCTTCACATCATCGCGCGTGCAGACCTCTTCGGCGGCACGCGCCGCATTCGCCCGGCGCCGGGCCAGCGGGGTGGACAGTGCGGTCATCACCATGAAGACGCCGATGGCGAGCAGCACGATGGTGCCGCCGGAGGGGGCGTCGATGTAGTAGGTCGCGACCGTGCCGGAGAGCGAGACCAGCACGCCGATCACCATCGCCACCGACAGGGTGGCGGTGAACCCGCGGGTGACGCGCTGCGCCGCCGCGACCGGGATCACCATCATGGCGCTGACCAGCAGCAGGCCGACGATCCGCATGGCCACGGTCACGGTGACGGCGGCGGTGACCGCTATCAGCAGGTTCAGGAAGCGCACCGGCAGGCCGGTGACCCGGGCGAACTCCTCGTCCTGGCAGACGGCGAACAGCTGGCGGCGCAGGCCGAGGGTGACGGCGATCACGAACGCCGCGAGGATCACGACCGCGGTGACGTCCTCGGCCGAGACCGTGGTGATCGAGCCGAAGAGGTAGCTGGTCAGATTGGCCGTCGAGCCGCCCGGAGCCAGGTTGATGATCATCACGCCGCCTGCCAGGCCGCCGTAGAAGAGCATGGCGAGCGCGATGTCGCCGCTGGTCTTGCCGCGGGAGCGGATCAGCTCCATGCCGACCGCGCCGATGACCGCGACCAGGGTCGCCATCCACACCGGGCTCGTGTTGAGCAGGAAACCGAGCGCGACACCGGTCATGGCCACGTGCCCGATGCCGTCGCCCATGACGGCCTGGCGGCGCTGCACGAGGTACGTGCCGATCGCGGGGGCGGTGACGCCGACCAGGACGGCTGCGAGGAGGGCCCGCTGCATGAAGGCGTAGGTGAGGAGGCCCATCAGCTCAGCAGTCCCGTCCGAAGCGGCTCGGCGTCGTGCGCCGCGTGGGGGTGTACGTGGTCGTGGCCGGGCAGGGCGTGCTGGCCCACGGCCTCCGGGGGCGCGCCGTCGTGGACGACGCAGCCGTCGCGCAGCACGACGGCGCGGTCGATCAGCGGCTCCAGCGGGCCCAGCTCGTGCAGGACGAGCAGGACGGTCGTGCCGGCGGCGACCTGCTCGCGCAGGGCGTTCGCGAGGACCTCCTGGTTGGCGAGGTCCACGCCGGCCATCGGCTCGTCCATGATCAGCAGTTCGGGTTCCACGGCGAGCGCCCGCGCGATGAGCACGCGCTGGTGCTGTCCGCCGGAGAGGGCATTGACGGAGGCGTCGGCGTACGGGCCCATGTCGACGAGGGCGAGGGCCCGCTCGACGGCCGCCTTGTCCGCCTTGCGGAGGATGCCGAAGCGGGAGCGGGCGAGCCGGCCGGAGGAGACGACCTCGCGGACGGTGGCCGGGACGCCGCTGGCGGCGGTGGTGCGCTGCGGGACGTACCCGATGCGCGACCAGGCGCGGAAGTGCTTGAAGTCGGTGCCGAACAGCGCCAGTTCGCCGTCGGACAGCGGGACCTGGCCGACGACGGCGCGTACGGCCGTGGACTTGCCGGAGCCGTTGGCGCCGAGCAGGGCGACGACCTCGCCGCGCCGGACGGTGAGGTCGACCCCGCGCAGCACGGGGCGCGAGCCGAGCGAGGCGGTGGCCCCGCGCAGGGATATGACGGGCTGGTCCGCCGCCTCGGCGGGCTGGGACTCCATGGCACGCGCCTCCGTTACTGCCATTACTTGCTACCGAGCGCCTTCTGCAGGTTCTTCAGGTTGGACCGCATGACCTCGAAGTAGTCAGCGCCCTGGGACTTGTCGGTGATTCCCTCGAGCGGGTCGAGGACGTCGGTCTTCAGGCCCGTGTCGGCGGCGAGCGTCTTGGCCGTCTTGTCGCTGGCCAGGCTCTCGAAGAACACCGTCGAGACATTGTCCTTCTTCGCGACGGCCTGGAGTTCCTTCATCCGGGCCGGGCTCGGCTCGGACTCGGGGTCGACGCCGGAGATGCCCTCCTGGTCGAGGCCGTAGCGCTCGGCGAGGTAGCCGAAGGCGGAGTGCGTGGTGATGAAGGTCTTGGACGCGGTGTTCTTCAGGCCGTCCTTGAACTCCGCGTCGAGCGCGGCCAGCTTGCCGACCAGGTCGTCGGTGTTCTTGCGGTAGTCGGCCGCGTGCTCGGGGTCGGCCTTCTCGAGGGTCGCGCCGACGCCCTTGGCGACCTCGGCGTACTTCACCGGGTCGAGCCAGACGTGCGGGTCCTCGCCGGCCTCGCCGTGGCCGTGGTCGTGGCCCTCCTCGCCCTCGGCGTGGCCCTCCTCGCCCTCGTGGGCGTGGTCGTGGCCCGAGGAACCGTGGACCTCCAGCCTGGTGAGCTTGGCGGCGTCGACGACGTGCTTCACGCCGGACTGGGCGACGGCCTTGTCGACGGCGGGCTGGAGGCCCTTGAGGTAGAGGACCACGTCGGACTCGCCGAGCTGCCCGGTCTGCTTCGGGGTGATCTCCAGGTCGTGCGGTTCGACGCCCGGCTTGGTCAGGGTGGCGACCTTCACGTGGTCCTTGCCGATCTGTTCGGCGAGGAACTGCATCGGGTAGAACGACGACATGACGTCGAGCTTGCCGTCCTTGCCGCCCCCGGCGGCCGAGGCTCCGGAGCAGGCGGTGAGGGCCGTCGCGCCGAGGGTGACGGCTCCGGCGAGAGCGGCGGCGGGTATGAGGCGTCGTACGTTCATGACATCCATTTTCATCAAAGATGGAAACGGTTGTCAAAAACCCAGGTGAGGGGCCCGGGGGAGGGGCCGTGGAAGGGGGTCCCGATTTGAAAGGGGGGGTGCGGGCGCCGGTAACCTTGAGTCTTCGCCGTTCGTCCTCGTAATGAAGAGAGCACCGTGGCCGCCGACAAGATCGAAACCATCGTCAGCCTGAGCAAGCGCCGTGGCTTCGTTTTCCCGTGCAGTGAGATCTACGGCGGCACCAAGGCCGCCTGGGACTACGGCCCGCTCGGTGTCGAGCTCAAGGAGAACATCAAGCGCCAGTGGTGGAAGGCGATGGTCACCGGGCGTGAGGACATCGTCGGTATCGACTCGTCCGTGATCCTGGCCCCCGAGGTCTGGGTGGCCTCCGGCCACGTCGCGACCTTCTCGGACCCGCTGACCGAGTGCACCTCCTGCCACAAGCGCCACCGCGCCGACCACCTGGAAGAGGCGTACGAGGCCAAGCACGGCCGCGTGCCCGCCAACGGTCTCGCCGACATCAACTGCCCCAACTGCGGCGTAAAGGGCCAGTTCACCGAGCCGAAGCAGTTCTCCGGCATGCTGGAGACCCACCTCGGCCCGACGCAGGACACCGGCTCGAAGGCGTACCTGCGCCCCGAGACCGCCCAGGGCATCTTCACCAACTTCGCCCAGGTGCAGACCACCTCGCGCAAGAAGCCCCCGTTCGGTATCGCGCAGATGGGCAAGTCCTTCCGCAACGAGATCACGCCGGGCAACTTCATCTTCCGCACGCGCGAGTTCGAGCAGATGGAGATGGAGTTCTTCGTCAAGCCGGGCGAGGACGAGCAGTGGCAGGAGTACTGGATGCAGGAGCGGTGGAACTGGTACCGCGACCTCGGCATCCGCGAGGAGAACATCCGCTGGTACGACCACCCGAAGGAGAAGCTGTCCCACTACTCGAAGCGCACCGCCGACATCGAGTACCGCTTCAACTTCGGCGGCAGTGAGTTCTCCGAGCTCGAAGGCGTGGCCAACCGCACCGACTTCGACCTCAAGGCCCACTCCGCCGCCTCCGGCCAGGACCTCGTGTACTTCGACCAGGAGTCCAAGGAGCGCTACACCCCGTACGTCATCGAGCCGGCGGCCGGTGTCAACCGCGCCATGCTCGCCTTCATGCTCGACGCGTTCAACGAGGACGAGGCCCCGAACGCCAAGGGCGTCATGGAGAAGCGCACCGTGATGCGCTTCGACCCGCGCCTGGCCCCGATCAAGGTCGCCGTGCTCCCGCTGTCCCGCAACGCGCAGCTGTCGCCGAAGGCCAAGGGCCTCGCCGCCGACCTGCGCAAGTTCTGGAACATCGAGTTCGACGACGCGGGCGCCATCGGCCGCCGCTACCGCCGCCAGGACGAGATCGGTACGCCGTTCTGCGTCACCGTCGACTTCGACACCCTGGACGACAACGCGGTGACCGTGCGCGAGCGCGACACCATGAAGCAGGAGCGCGTCTCCCTGGACCAGATCCAGAGCTACCTCGGCAGCCGCCTGCTCGGCTGCTAGGTCCCGCCTGAAAAGACCGGTGGCCCGGTGCGCTGATCGCGCACCGGGCCACCGGTCTTTTCACGTGTAGCGCGGACGGCCCGGTCAGGCCGCGGAGCCCCCGGCCTGCTCGGCCGCGGCGGCGGCCCGCTTCTCACCCTCCGCCTTGGTGCGCTTGACGAAGCGGACCGTCCAGAGGGCCAGGCCGCCGAGCGTCCCGTAGATCATGAAGGGGCTGAGGGCCACCATGGTGGAGGTGTCCAGGACGAACGACAGGACGATCCGGACCGCCGCCTCGATGAGGTAGACCACGCCCCAGACCAGGGTCATGCGGCGCTGGGCGGTGCGGAAGCCCTCGAACCGCCACAGGCCGTTGTAGTACGCCACGCCCGCAGGGGTGCCGTCCGTGCCGAACTTCCGGCCGAAGTAGAACATCAGCGGCCGCGGCGCGAGCAGCGTCCCCAGGCACATGAGCCCGAACAGGCCCGTGACGAAGGAGTCCTTGACCAGCAGGGCCTGGGCGGACTGGGCGCCCACGAAGGGGACCACGGCAGTGATCACCAGGAACACCAGGGTGATGATGGCGATTTCGTCGAGCTTGCGCCGCCAGGCCACCATGATGGCGCTGTCGAGCAGCGGCCAGGCGCCACTGGCCAGCAGCGCGCCGAACTCGCTCCAGCCGTGGTCGTGCAGTTGGTTGTACGTGAGGATCGGCGCGACCACGTTGAGGCCGATGGTCAGAATCCAGCCGAGGGCGGCGGCGCCACCCGAACGGGCCGGAGGCCCGGGCTGCACTGCCTGAGTTGCTTGAGCGGACAAGGTTCCCCCTGGAACGTGCCTGATGAAGTGCGGTAGGGGGACCGTATGGAGTTTGACGGGGGACAGACAAGCCAGACGCGCCCAAAATGATCATCAAGCTGTCCGGAGCGGCTGGTTCCGGACGTTGCGTTGCGTGCGTTGCCGACCCGGTCAGGCGCGCAGGCCCCGGATCACGAGGGCGGTGACGGCCTCGAACTCCGTGATGATCGTGGGCGAGAGCCAGTCGGCCGCGTACTGCGGATCGTGGAAACGGCCGGTGGCGTCGAACACCGCCCGGGCGGCGGCCGGCACGTCGGGCGCACTGAGCGCGCCTGCCTCGACACCCTCGGAGATGATCCGGCCCAACTGGTCGATCAGCTGGCTCAGGTGGTGGTCCACCACACCGCTGTTCTCGGCGAGCAGCACCGTGTACGTCGCGAACAGCTCCGGGTCGTCACCGGCCTTGTGCCGCTTGGCCTCGAACAACGCCTCCAGCCAGGCCTCCAGTTTGGAGGGCGCGGCCGCGCCGGGGGCGGAGGCGATCTCATCCAGGCGGACGACGCTCTTGGCGAGCCAGCGGTCGGTGACGGCCTCGCGCAGCGCCGCCTTCGACGGGAAGTGCCGGTACACGCTGCCGTGGCTGACGCCCAGGGCGCGGGCCACGTCCACCACGGTCGCCTTGGTGGGGCCGTAGCGGCGCAGCACCTCCTCGGTGGTCTCGAGGATGCGCTCGGGTGTCAGGGGCTCGGCAGCTGCGGGGGGCATGAGTACGACCGTACCGCCCGCTCAGTGCTCGCTGTCGAGGTGGGCCATCTGCGCTTCCGGGTACCGCTCGCCGGCCGCGGCTCCCGCCGGGACCGCCTCCTCGACGGCCGCCAGGTCCGCAGGGGTCAGCTCCACGTCCATGGCACCCAGTGCCTCGGACAGCCGGTCCCGGCGGCGGGCGCCCACCAGCGGCACGATGTCCTCGCCGCGCGAGAGCACCCAGGCGATCGCGGTCTGGGCGACGCTGACCCCCTTGTCCTCCGCGACCTTGCGCAGGGCGTCGACCAGATCGAGGTTGCGCTGCAGGTTCTCGCCCTGGAATCGGGGGCTCATCCCGCGGAAGTCGCCCGGCGCCAGCTCCCGGTCGCGGCTGAAGTGCCCGCTGATCAGACCGCGGCTCAGTACCCCGTACGCCGTGACGCCGATGCCCAGCTCGCGGGCGGTCGGCAGGATCTCCTCCTCGATGCCGCGGGAGATCAGCGAGTACTCGATCTGGAGGTCCGCGATCGGGGCCACGGCCGCCGCTCTGCGCAGCGTGTCCGCGCCGACCTCGGAGAGGCCGATGTGCCGCACGTGCCCGGCCTCGACGGCCTCGGCGATGGCGCCGATGGTCTCCTCGATCGGGACGGCCGGGTCGACACGGGCGATCCGGTAGATGTCGATGTGGTCCCGGCCCAGGCGCTGGAGCGAGTAGGCCAGGAAGTTCTTGACGGCCTCGGGGCGGCCGTCGTAGCCGGTGAATCCGCCCTCGACGGTGCGCAGGGCACCGAACTTCACGCTGACCAGTGCCTGCTCCCGGGCAGCGGCGGGCGCGGTGCGCAGGGCCTCGCCGATGAGCATCTCGTTGTGCCCCATGCCGTAGAAGTCGCCGGTGTCGAGCAGCGCACTCGCGCCGGTGGGCACGGCGTCCAGGTAGGCGTGGATGGTCGCGATCGACTCGGTGCGGTCGGCCTCCCCGTACAGGGCGGACATGCCCATGCAGCCCAGCCCCAGGGGGAAGACGGAGGGGCCGGTCGAGCCGAGGGTGCGGGTGTTCTCGTTCTTGGTCATGGAACAACCATGGCATGACGGGTGACAGATTTCAATATCTGTCACCCGTCAGGGTTACTGGGCCGCCACCCGCAGGGCGAGCGCCGCCGCGGCGACCAGGGCGAGGATGGCCGCCGGGGCCAGTTCGAAGTCCTTCACGCGCAGGTGGCTGATGACCGCGCCGATGAAGTAGAGGGTCACGCCGACCGCCGCGGCCACGCCCAGCGGAGTCACCCAAAGGCCTGCGACCAGGCCTGTCGCGCCGGCCGCCTTCAGGGTGGCCAGCCGGGGCAGCCAGGCGTCGGGGACCCGGACCTTCTGCATGCTCGCCACGATCGCGTCGTTGCGCCGGAGCGTGAGCGTGGCGGACGCGACCAGGACGAGTGCGAGCAGGCTGGCGACGACGGCGTACGCAATGAACATGAGGAGCTCCAACGATCGGGGGTGTCAAATCATTGAATAGCATCAACGATCGAGCCTACGCAACCATTCCCCGGTTGTTACGATGTCTGATATGACGGCAGCTCAGGAGTCTCCGCACCCACCGCAGCGGCTGGGCCTGCTGCTGGCCTGGCACGGCTCGATCACCGAGACCCGCATGAAGAAGGCGCTCAGCGCGGCCGGGCTCCCCCCACGGCACGCGATGACGCTGATGCGCCTGGAGGACGGCCCCATCGGCCAGCGGGCACTCGCCGAGCAGCTCGAGGTGGACCCGAGCGTGCTGGTCGGCATCCTCAACGACCTGGAGGGCGAGGGCCTCGCCTTGCGCCGCCGGGATCCGGCCGACCGCCGCCGCCACAACGTGGCCATCACCGAGGCCGGATCGGCCGCCCTCGCCAAGACGAACGCGGCCCTCGACGAGGTCGAACTCTCCATGTTCGCCGCGCTCTCGCCGCAGGACCAGGACGCACTGCGCGGCCTGCTGGCCCGGATCGACTCGAACGCCGACGACTTCAACTGCGGCGAGTAGACGGCCTCCTGGACAGCCTGCCCGGTCGTCAGCCGCGCGGCGGAGTTCCGGCCGCCTGCGAGGACGCCATGGCCGTCCGCTCCAGCGTCCGGGCGGTCCGCGCCGCCGTCCCCATGGCCCACCGGCCACTGGTAGCGGCGCCCACGACGAGTGCGAGCAGCCCGCAGCCCGTGATGATCCACCAGGCCGGCCGGGTCGCCTCGACGAAATCGGCGCCGCCCGCCGTCCCGGCCGCCAGGACCGCGCCGATCACGGCCACGCCCAGCGTGCCGCCGGTCTGCCTGCTGGTGGAGGCGACCGCGGCCGCGACCCCCGCCTGGGCCCGGGGCATCCCGGAGACCGCCGTGTTGGTGATGGGCGCGTTCACCATGCCGAAGCCTAGCCCGAACAGCACGTACGCGGTGAACAGCAGCGGTGTCGAGGTCTCCGCGGAGAAGGCGGCGAACAGCACCCCGCTCGCCGCCATCGCCGTCCCCGCGATCAGCAGCGAGGGCCGCGGCCCCCGATTGCCGACCAGTCGGCCCGACAGCGGTGCGCAGAGGAACGTCATCAGGGCCATCGGCAGCATGTAGAGCCCGGCGTCGAGCGCGCTGAGCCCCCGTACGTCCTGCAGGTACAGGGTGTTCAGGAACAGGAACCCGGACAGCGCGGCAAAGGAACTGATCGCTATCACCGTCGCGCCGCTGAACGGAGCGCTCCGGAAGAACCGCGGGTCGATCAGCGGCTCCGGCCGCCGCGGCTCGTGGAACAGCAGCCCGGCCAGCGAGGCCACGGCCAGGGCCGTGCAGCCGAGGATCACCGGCGAGCTCCAGCCGGCGGTCGGCGCCTCGATGATCCCGTACGTCACGGACCCCAGCAGGGCCATGACCAGCAGCTGGCCCACCGGGTCCGGGCGGCGCGGGTGTCCGGCCCGCGACTCCGGGACGAACCGCAGGGTCAGCGCGAAGGCCAGCAGCCCGACCGGGAGGTTGATCCAGAAGATGGAGCGCCAGCCGACCGAATCCACGAGCAGCCCGCCGATCAGCGGGCCCACGGCCATGGAGATGCCGACCACCGCGCCCCAGACGCCGATGGCGCGGGCCCGCTCGCGCGGAGCCGTGAAGGTGTTGGTGATGATCGACATGGCGACCGGGTTGAGCATCGAGCCGCCCACGGCCTGGACCATCCGGAAGGCGATCAGCCACTCCAAGGTCGGCGCCAGCGAGCAGAGCAGCGAACCCGCCGTGAAGACGACGAGCCCCGCGGCGAAGACCTTGCGGCGCCCGATCCGGTCCGCCGTGGAGCCCGCCAGCATCAGCAGTGAGGCCAGGACCAGCGTGTACGCGTCGATCGTCCACTGCATACCGGCGACGGAGGCGTCCAGCTCACGGCGCATCGAGGGCAGGGCGACATTGAGGACGGTCACGTCGAGGCTGACGATGAGCAGGCTCATGCAGCAGATCGCCAGAACCAGCATCCTCCTGCGGCGGCTCGGTTCGGACATGCTTACGATAGTACGCCTAACTAAAGAAATGCGTGCTGTGCTTCGGCTAAGCGACAATGGGGGGATGACCACGCTCCCCCCGCCGCTCGCGATCGGCCCGCACACCGTGCAGCCCCCCGTGGTGCTCGCCCCCATGGCCGGCATCACCAATGCCCCGTTCCGTACCCTCTGCCGCGAGTTCAGCGGCGGCAAGGGGCTGTTCGTGAGCGAGATGATCACGACCCGCGCCCTGGTCGAGCGCAACGAGAAGACCATGCAGCTGATCCACTTCGACGAGACCGAGAAGCCTCGTTCGATCCAGCTGTACGGAGTCGACCCGGCGACGGTCGGCAAGGCGGTCCGCATGATCGTCGAAGAGGACCGGGCCGACCACATCGACCTGAACTTCGGCTGCCCGGTCCCCAAGGTGACCCGCAAGGGCGGCGGCTCCGCGCTCCCGTACAAGCGGAACCTGCTGCGCGCGATCCTGCGCGAGGCCGTCGCGGGCGCCGGCGACCTGCCGGTCACCATGAAGATGCGCAAGGGCATCAACGACGACCACCTCACCTACCTGGACGCCGGCCGGATCGCCGTCGAGGAGGGCGTCACCGCCATCGCCCTGCACGGGCGCACCACCGCCCAGCACTACGGCGGGACCGCCGACTGGGACGCCATCGCGCGGCTCAAGGAGCACGTGCCCGAGATCCCCGTGCTCGGCAACGGCGACATCTGGTGCGCCGAGGACGCGCTGCGCATGGTCCGCGAGACCGGCTGCGACGGCGTGGTCGTCGGGCGCGGCTGCCTGGGCCGCCCGTGGCTGTTCAACGACCTGGTGGCGGCCTTCGAGGGGCGCCCCGAAGACTTCCACAAGCCCACGCTGCGCGAGGTCGCGGCCACCATGCACCGGCACGCCGAGCTGCTGGGCGAGTGGATCGGCGACGAGGCGCGCGGGGTGATCGACTTCCGTAAGCACGTGGCCTGGTACCTCAAGGGCTTCTCGGTGGGTTCCGAGATGCGGAAGAGGCTGGCGGTCACCTCGTCCCTGGCCGAGCTGGATGCTCATCTGAGCGAGCTCGACCTGGACCAGCCGTGGCCCGACAGCGCGGACGGCCCCCGCGGCCGGACGTCCGGAAACAACCGGGTTGTCCTGCCGGACGGCTGGCTGAAGGATCCGTACGACTGTGCCGGGGTGAGCGAGGACGCCGAACTGGACACGTCCGGAGGCTGAGAAACAGCTGACAAATTATGCCGCCGGCGGCGTGACATACGCCACGCATGGGTGGGGTTGCGCTCACATGAGCGCGAAAATCACGGGTAAGACTTCCAAAGGGTGGCACTGGGTGCCACCCTTTGTTTGTTCAAGACTTGAACGCAAATGTATCGATGATCGCTCATCCGAGCGGAAACAAGCCTCAAGAGGCTCTTGATCCTTCGGGAGGTGAACGCTCTTCGTAGGTTCTGGCTACTCATCGGTTACTTTCGATCTGCTGGCGCACGAGTGGTTACAGCCGTATGACGACCAAGTGGACGTACCCAGAAGCCTTCGATCTGGGTATGTTCCTGGCCGTCAGGGCAGCCACCGAGTCCTCGAGGAGTCGAGACCCGTGTCGGAAAACAAAGATCAGAAGTTCGTCTACGACTTCACCGAGGGAAACCGCGACCTCAAGGACCTTCTCGGCGGCAAGGGGGCCAACCTCGCCGAGATGACCAACCTGGGTCTGCCGGTCCCTCCCGGCTTCACCATCACCACCGAGGCCTGCAAGGTCTACCTCGCCAGCGGTGAGGCCCCGGCCGCGCTGCGCGACGAGGTCAGCGCCCACCTGGCCGCCCTCGAGGCGAAGATGGGCAAGAAGCTCGGCCAGTCGGACGACCCGCTGCTGGTCTCCGTGCGCTCCGGTGCCAAGTTCTCCATGCCCGGCATGATGGACACGGTCCTCAACATCGGCCTCTCCGACGAGTCCGTCGTCGGCCTCGCCTCCCAGGCCGGCAACGAGCGCTTCGCGTGGGACTCGTACCGCCGCCTCATCCAGATGTTCGGCAAGACCGTCCTCGGGGTCGAGGGCGAGCTCTTCGAGGAAGCCCTCGACGAGGCCAAGGCCGCCAAGAAGGTCACCGTCGACACCGACCTCGACGCCGCCGACCTGAAGAAGCTGGTCGCCCGCTTCAAGAAGATCGTCGCCAAGCAGGCCGGCCGCGAGTTCCCGCAGGACGCCCGCGAGCAGCTGGACCTCGCCGTCGAGGCGGTCTTCAACTCGTGGAACACCGACCGCGCCAAGCTCTACCGCCGCCAGGAGCGCATCCCGAGCGACCTGGGCACCGCGGTCAACATCTGCTCCATGGTCTTCGGCAACCTCGGCCCCGACTCCGGCACCGGCGTCGCGTTCACCCGCGACCCCGCCAGCGGCCACGCCGGCGTGTACGGCGACTACCTGCAGAACGCCCAAGGCGAGGACGTCGTCGCGGGCATCCGCAACACCGTCCCGCTGGCGGACCTCGAGGCGATCGACAAGGCCTCCTACGACCAGCTCATGACGATCATGACGACGCTGGAGACCCACTACAAGGATCTCTGCGACATCGAGTTCACCATCGAGCGCGGCCAGCTGTGGATGCTGCAGACCCGCGTCGGCAAGCGCACCGCCGGTGCCGCCTTCCGGATCGCCACCCAGCTCGTCGACCAGGGCCTGATCGACGAGGCCGAGGCCCTCCAGCGCGTCAACGGCGCCCAGCTGGCGCAGCTGATGTTCCCGCGCTTCGACGAGGGCGCCAAGACGACCCTGCTCGGCCGCGGTATCGCCGCCTCCCCGGGTGCGGCGGTCGGCAAGGCCGTCTTCGACTCGTACACGGCCGTCAAGTGGTCCCGCTCCGGCGAGAAGGTCATCCTGATCCGCCGCGAGACCAACCCCGACGACCTGGACGGCATGATCGCCTCCGAGGGCATCCTGACCTCCCGCGGCGGCAAGACCTCGCACGCCGCCGTCGTCGCCCGCGGCATGGGCAAGACCTGTGTCTGCGGCGCCGAGGACCTCGAGGTCGACACCAAGCGCCGCCGCATGACGGTCGGCGGAACGGTCGTCGAAGAGGGCGACGTCGTCTCCATCGACGGCTCCACCGGCAAGGTCTACCTCGGTGAGGTACCCGTCGTACCGTCCCCGGTCGTCGAGTACTTCGAGGGCCGCATGCACGCCGGCGCCGACGACGCCGACGAGCTGGTCGCCGCCGTGCACCGGATCATGGCGTACGCGGACCGCGTCCGCCGGCTGCGGGTGCGTGCCAACGCCGACAACGCCGAGGACGCGCTGCGCGCCCGCCGCTTCGGCGCCCAGGGCATCGGCCTGTGCCGTACCGAGCACATGTTCCTCGGTGAGCGCCGCGAGCTGGTGGAGCACCTGATCCTCGCGGACACCGACAAGGAGCGCGAGGCGGCACTGAGCGCCCTCCTGCCGCTGCAGAAGAAGGACTTCGTCGAGCTGTTCGAGGCGATGGACGGCCTGCCCGTCACCGTCCGCCTCCTCGACCCGCCGCTGCACGAGTTCCTGCCCGACATCACCGAGCTGTCGGTGCGCGTCGCCCTCGCCGAGGCCCGCAAGGACGCCAACGAGAACGACCTGCGCCTGCTCCAGGCCGTGCACAAGCTGCACGAGCAGAACCCGATGCTGGGTCTGCGCGGTGTCCGTCTCGGCCTGGTCATCCCCGGTCTGTTCGCCATGCAGGTCCGGGCGATCGCCGAGGCCGCCGCCGAGCGCAAGAACGCCAAGGGCGACCCGCGCGCCGAGATCATGGTCCCGCTCGTGGGCACCGTCCAGGAGCTGGAGATCGTCCGCGAGGAGGCCGACGCGGTCATCGCCGAGGTCGAGGCCGCGACCGGCACCAGCCTCAAGCTGACCATCGGCACGATGATCGAGCTGCCCCGCGCCGCCCTCACGGCCGGGCAGATCGCCGAGGCGGCGCAGTTCTTCTCCTTCGGCACGAACGACCTGACCCAGACGGTGTGGGGCTTCTCCCGCGACGACGTCGAGGCCAGCTTCTTCACCGCGTACCTGGAGAAGGGCATCTTCGGGGTCTCGCCGTTCGAGACCATCGACAAGGACGGTGTCGGCGCGCTGGTCCGCAGTGCGGTCCAGGCCGGCCGGGCCACCCGCCCCGACCTCAAGCTCGGCGTCTGCGGCGAGCACGGCGGCGACCCGGAGTCCGTCCACTTCTTCCACGAGGTCGGTCTCGACTACGTCTCCTGCTCGCCCTTCCGGATTCCGGTGGCGCGCCTGGAGGCCGGCCGGGCCGCCGCCGAGGCGAAGGGCAGCGACAGCCGCTGACCCCTCCACGGCCCTGACAGGGCCTGCTGACTGCGCGTCCGCCCCCGGGTTCCCTGACCCCCGAGGGCGGACGCGCCCATTTTTTGTTGTTCAACAAATCTTTACGCCAGCAGGCGGTGGACGGATCCCCACCCGTCCACCGCCTGCTGTCAATCTGCCAGGCACGTCGGCGCTTCCCGGTGCGACCGACCGCCAGGCCCCGCAAAGCCCCCCACGGCCTTCACGGAGCGTTTCGGTCGCACTGGAGTGTCCCTGGCGGAGTACAGGATTTCGGTTGTCACGCCCCCGCCGAAAGGGGTTTCAACTGTGGCCGAAAGGGCGTGGTGACGTCGTGTGACGGCATGCATACTCATGGGGCGGGGGGATTGCGGTTGCACAGGTGGGGGTTCGGTGCTGCGTATCCATTTCACTGGAGTGGACCTGGCACGCGTACGGATGGCAGGGCGTCCCGATGCGTTGTGGGAAACGATTCTGAGTTTTCACCGCTTAAGAGACCGGCGCGATGCCCGGCTCTTCGGTGAATGGCGTACGGAAACCCGGAGCAGGTTGAATAGTGAAACACGTTTACTTGGTGCGCTCATACCGAGTCGCGGGTATTTTCCCGATTTCCTGACCCCTGTGGAGGGGCAGTACGGGTGGGACGTGGGACTCGACGCCCTGCGCGGGATCCGCCCCGAGCGGATGCGGCGCGAGCTGACGCTGCTGGGCGCGGGCACGGGCGTGGGGGCCGCGTTCGGCATGCCCTCGGCCGTGAGCGGAGGCGCCGACGCGCCGGTCCCGCGGCGGCTGCGGGACTTCATGGACGGCGGCACCAAGCACCTGCCGAGGCTGCTGGGCGAGCTGCGCGGCTACCACCGGGCGGCCGTGGAGCCGTACTGGACGCAGATCCAGGCCCAGATCGAGGCCGAGCGGGCCGCACGCGGCCGGGCCCTCCTCGACGGCGGCGCCGACGAGCTGCTGGCCTCGCTGCCGCCGATGCTGCGCTGGCGGGCTCCGGTCCTGGAGTGCGACTACCCCGTGGACCGCGACGTACGGCTGCGGGGGCGCGGGCTGCTGCTCCAGCCGTCGTTCTTCTGCCGGAAGACCGCGGTGACCCTGCACGACCCGGAGCTGCCCCCGGTGCTGGTCTACCCGGCCGCCGCGCAGCTTGCCTCGGCGCCCACCGGCGGCGAATCGATTCGGCCCCTGGAGGAGCAGCGCCAGCGCACGCTGGGCAAGCTCGTCGGGCACACCCGCTCGGTGGTGCTGCGGGCCATCGGCGACGGCGCCACCACCAGCGAGCTGGCCCGCCGGGCCGGGGTCTCGCTGGCCTCCGCGAGCCAGCACGCCTGCGTGATGCGCGAGGCGGGCCTGGTCACCACCCTGCGCCGGGGCAACGCCGTCCTGCACACGGTGACCCCGCTGGGGGCCGCGCTCCTCAAGGGAGGCGCGGTGGCCTCGTAGCCGCCCGCGGGCCCCGGACCGGCAATCGCGGTCCGGGGCCGTGGGGAGGGCCACCGTCAGACCCGGAAGGGTCCGGTCACCTCGTACGTGATGCCGCCGGAGGAGCTGCCCGTCGTGCCGCGCTGGCTCGAGAAGTACAGCCGGGTGCCGTCGGGGGAGAAGGCCGGGCCGGTGATCTCCGAGGAGGACTGGCCGGTGATCCGCAGGAACGGGGCGACCACGTCGTCCGGGGTGATCACGCAGATCTCCATGTTGCCGCCGTCCTCGGCCACGTACAGGTCCCCGTACGAGGACCCGGTGACGTTGTCCACGCCTGTCAGCGGGGCCGCGCCGCCGGGCACGAGCGAGTCGTCGTAGGCCAGTTCGTACGTGCCGCTCGCCAGGTCGACCTGCCAGACCCGGTTGTCGCCCTTGGTGGTGAACCAGACCATGTCGCCGGCGTAGTGGCAGCCCTCGCCGCCGTTGAAGTGCTTGGCACCGGAAACCTGGGTGCGGGTCGTGGTCGGCGAGCCGTCCGGGTCGGGCACGTTCGCCCAGGTGAAGGAGCCGGAGGTGGCGGTGCCGGCCACCAGCACCTGGAGGGTGCCGGAGGACAGGTTGCCCCAGGCCGTGGGCAGGAACCGGTAG
This sequence comes from Streptomyces sp. NBC_00354, assembly GCF_036106915.1. NCBI lineage: Bacteria > Bacillati > Actinomycetota > Actinomycetes > Kitasatosporales > Streptomycetaceae > Streptomyces > Streptomyces sp. NBC_00354. The sequence continues at coordinate 5,683,032 of NZ_CP107983.1, forward strand.
AAGCAGCCGTTGGTCTCGTCCTCGGTCAGGTAGATCGCCTGGCGCACCGGGTCGGCGGCCGCGGCCTCGTGCTTGAACCGGCCCAGAGCCGGCCGCTGCACGGCCGCGTTCACCCCGTACGGGTCGGTCTCGTAGACGTAGCCCAGGCTCACCTCCTCGCAGGACAGCCACGTGTTCCACGGGGTTTTGCCGCCGGCGCAGTTCTGCCGGGTGCCGGAGAGGATCCGGTAGGCGCCGGTGACCGCCCCGGAGGAGTTCAGCTTCACCGCGCTCGCGCCGCCGGACGGGTTGATCTCGGAGTTGGAGACGTAGATCCAGCCGGTGCCGTCCGTGAAACAGGCGCCGCCGTCGGGGGCGCTGTGCCACTTGTAGCTCGTGGGGCCGACGTTCTGGCCGGACCGGGCGATCACCCGGCTGCTGAAGCCCGTGGGCAGCTGGATGCCGTTCGCGTCCGCCGCGCCGAGGGCCCCGTAGGGCCCCGCGCCGGGCTGGGCGGGCGCCGCGTAGGCGGCCCCGTGCGTCAGCGTGCCGCCGAAGGCGGCGGCCGAGGAGCCGATGACGGCGCCGCGCAGGAAGGTACGACGTTCCACGGTCACTCCTGTGGGAGGAGGGGCACCGCACCCGGTCAGGCGCGGAGTCGCACGCGCACAGGACCCTACGAGGGCCGAATTGCCGCAGCCTCAACGCGGCGTGACGCGGGGGCGACCGGTTTGCGTTCGATCCGCACGATGTTTCGCTCCGCACGATGTGACGAACCGCGGGACTTTCCGCCCTGGAGGGACGCCGCTTCGGCAAGGATGGTGAAGCAATGAACCAGTTCGCCGCGGACAACGACATCTCCGGCCGCGCCGACCTCGCCGTCGTGCTGCGCCGCTTCTACACCGCCGCCTTCGCCGACCGGCGCATCGGGCCGTTCTTCACCGAGATCGCCGGGACGGACCTCGAGGTCCACCTGTCCCGGATCACCGACTTCTGGGAGCGGGCCCTGTTCCGCACGGCCGACTACCGGCGCGACGCCTTCGCCCCGCACGCCGCCCTGCACGCGGCGCGGGCGCTGACCGCCGAGGACTTCGGGCGCTGGGTGCAGCTGTGGCACGCCACCGTCGACGGCCTGCACCGGGGGCCGACCGCGGAGCGGGCGAAGGCGACCGGCGAGCGGATCGCGCTGGCCCTGCACCGGCGGCTGGCCGGGCCGGATCCCGCGCTGCTCCGGAGGGAGGACGCCTGCGGGTTCGTACCGCTGGCCGCGCTGGAGCTCCGCTCCACGGCCTGACCTGCGGTGACGGGCCTCGGCTGGCCGCCCCCGGAGATCATCGGAAAAGTTTTCGCGGGAGCGATGAGTTTTCCCGGCGCCCCCGGTCTATCTCTCGAAAGCACACCACACGAGAGAAGAGGGACCGAGATGCCCACCATGATCTTCGTCAACCTGCCGGTCAAGGACATCGATGCCGCCAAGGCGTTCTGGGGCAAGCTCGGCTACTCCTTCAACCCCCAGTTCAGCGACGAGTCGACCGGCTGCCTCGTCATCAGCGACACGATCTTCGCGATGCTGATGACCGAGGCCCGGTTCAAGGACTTCGCCACCAAGGAGGTGGCGGACGCCACCAAGAGCACCGAGGTCATGCTCGCCCTGAGCGCGGACAGCCGGGAGAAGGTCGACGAGGTGGTCGACGCCGCCCTCGCGGCGGGCGGCACCGAGCCCCGCCCGGCCCAGGACCTCGGCTTCATGTACGGCCGCGCCTTCGAGGACCTGGAGGGCCACGTCTGGGAGTACGTCTGGATGGACCCGGCGGCCGTCCAGGGCTGACGCCCCGCCACGCACCCGCCAAGTCCGCCCCACGCCCTTGCTACGCCACCGCGCCGGAGGTCACGGCGGTCCGCACCGGATAGGTCCGGACCGCCGCCTCCTCGTCGTCCAGACAGCGCCCCGTGGCGAGGTCGAAGCGCTGCTTCAGCAGCGGCGAGGCCACGAACGGCTTGCCGTCGATGCATCCGACCAGCCCCCGCGAGAGCACGGCCGCCCCGGTGAACGGGTCCTGGTTGTCGATGGCGTACATACCGCCCGAGCGGCCGATGAACACCGCAGCCTGGCTCCCGTCGGGCAGCAGGACCGCCACCCCCCGTCCGGGGGTCAGGTCGGACAGCTCGCACACCGTCAGCCAGCCTTCGGTCACATGCAGTTCCACGGTCATCGGGTGCCTCCCACGGCCTCCAGGGGCCGGATGTTGAGAATGGTCAGGTCGGGCTTGACCTGGTCGCGTTCGGGAACGAACTTCACGGTCGGGTCGGGGGCGCCCGGCGCGTTGACGAAGGACACGAACCGGCGCAGCCGCTCCGGGTCCTGGAGCGTTTCGGCCCATTCGTCGCGGTAGTGCGACACGTGGTCGGCCATCAGCGACTCCAGCTCCGCGCACAGCCCGAGCGAGTCGTGCACGACCACGTCCCGCAGGTGGTCCAGGCCGCCCTCCAGCCGGTCCAGCCAGGTCGAGGTGCGCTCCAGCCGGTCCGCCGTGCGGATGTAGAACATCAGGAACCGGTCGATGAGCCGGACCAGTTCGGCGTCGGACAGGTCCTGGGCCAGCAGGTCCGCGTGGCGCGGGGTGGCCCCGCCGTTCCCGCCGACGTACAGGTTCCAGCCGTTCGCCGTCGCGATCACCCCGAAGTCCTTGCTCTGCGCCTCCGCGCACTCGCGCGCGCAGCCGGACACCGCCGACTTGAGCTTGTGCGGGGCGCGCAGGCCCCGGTAGCGCAGCTCCAGGTCGATGGCCATCCGCACGCTGTCCTGGACCCCGTACCGGCACCAGGTCTGGCCGACGCAGGACTTCACCGTGCGCAGGGCCTTCCCGTACGCGTGGCCGGACTCGAACCCGGCCTCGACGAGCCGGGCCCAGATCCGCGGGAGCTGGTCGACGCTGGCGCCGAAGAGGTCGATGCGCTGGCCGCCGGTGATCTTCGTGTAGAGCCCGAAGTCGCGGGCGACCTCGCCGATCACGATGAGCTTGTCGGGGGTGATCTCACCACCGGGGATGCGCGGGACGACCGAGTACGAGCCGTTGCGCTGGAGGTTCGCGAGGAAGTGGTCGTTGGTGTCCTGGAGGGCGGCCTGCTCCCCGTCGAGGACGTAACCGCTCGCGCCGAGGGTGGGGGCGAGCGAGGCGATGATCGAGCCGACGGTCGGCTTGCAGACCTCGCAGCCGTCGCCGCCGCGGGCCGCCTCCCGGCCGTGGCCGTCGAGGAGCTGCTCGTACGAGGTCAGCCGACGGGTACGGACGATCTCGTAGAGCTCGGCGCGGGTGAAGGGGAAGCAGTCGCACAGCCCTTTGTCGGCGGCCGCGGGCAGCAGCTGGCCGATCACCTTGAGGCAGCTGCCGCAGCCGGTGCCCGCCTTCGTGCACTGCTTGACCTCGGGGAGCGTGGCGCAGGCGGTGATCGCCTTCTTGGTGACGTTGTGGCAGGAGCAGATCACCGCGGAGTCGGGGAGCGCCGACGGGCCGAGCGCCACGGGCGCGCCGAGGCCGGCGGGCAGGACCAGCTGGTCGGGACTGACGGGCGGGACGCTGCCGGTGAGCGGTCGCAGCAGGCCGTACGAGTCGGCGTCGCCGACCAGGACCCCGCCGAGCAGTACCCCGTCGGGGGAGACGACCAGCTTCTTGTAGACGCCGGAGCGGGAGTCGGAGTAGACGACGTCGAGGCTGCCCTGGGTGGCGCCGTGGGCGTCGCCGAAGGAGGCCACGTCCACGCCGAGCAGCTTGAGCTTGGTGGAGAGGTCGGCTCCGGTGAACTCCTTGTCGCGGCCCAGGAGGTCCTCGGCGGCGGTCTCGGCCATCTCGTAGCCGGGGGCGACCAGTCCGTAGACGCGGCCGTCGGTGGCCAGTGCGCACTCGCCGATCGCGTAGACGCGCGGGTCGGAGGTGCGGCAGCGGGCGTCGACGCTGATGCCGCCGCGCTCGCCGACGGTCAGGCCCGCGTCGCGGGCGAGCTGGTCGCGGGGGCGGACCCCGGCGGAGAAGACGACGAGGTCGGTGTCGACGGTGGAGCCGTCGGAGAGCCGCATTCCGCTGACGTGGCCGTCCTCGCCGGTGACGACCTCCTGGGTGCCGACGCCGGTGTGGACCGTCAGCCCCATCGACTCGATGGTGCGCAGCAGGGCGGCGCCGCCGCCGTCGTCGATCTGGACGGGCATCAGGCGCGGGGCGAACTCCACGATGCGGGTGGCGAGGCCGAGGCCCTGGAGGGCGCCGGCGGCCTCGAGCCCGAGGAGGCCGCCGCCGACGACGGCGCCGCTGGTGCGGGTCTTCGCGTACTCCTCGATCGCGAACAGGTCCTCGATGGTGCGGTAGACGAAGCAGCCGGGGGCGTCCTTGCCGGGGACGGGCGGCACGAAGGGGTAGCTGCCGGTCGCCAGGACGAGCACGTCGTACGGGAACACCTGCCCGGAGCGGGAGGTGACGGTACGGGCCTCGCGGTCTATGGACTCGGCGGGGTCGCCGAGGTGCAGCTCGATCCCGTGCTGCTCCATGAAGCCGGCGGGGGTGAGGGAGAGGTCCTCGGGGGTGCTTCCGGAGAAGTACGAGGTGAGGTGAACGCGGTCGTAGGCCGGCCGGGGCTCCTCGCAGAGCACGGTGATCCGGTGCGTGGCCGTGGCCCCGCGCTCGGCGAGTGCCTCGAGGTAGCGCTGGCCGACCATGCCGTGGCCGATGAGCACGATGGCGGGAGTGGGCGTGGGCGTGGCTGCGGCCATGATCAGGAGCCTCCGTCGTCGGTGAGCAGGTGGAACAGGTCGGTCAGGTCCTCCTGGTCCTCCCAGCTGCGGGCGAGGGCGCCCACGCTGGAGAGTTCGCCGAGGAGGACGCCGCCGACGAGGCGGTCGCCGCGGACGACGACCTTCCGGTAGGTCCGGCGGGTGGCGTCGGCGAGGCGGACCACGTCGTCGCCGGGGAGCGGGGTGGTCTCGCCGAAGGCGGCGAGATCGAGGGGGCCGGTTCCGGTTCCGGTGCCTCCGGCGGTGGTGAGGGTGAGGCGGGTGAGGGCGCGGGTTCCGGTGTATCGGGGGGCGGCGGCGGTGGTGGTACCGGTGGTGCCGGTCAGCTGCGCGGCGAGGGCGTCGGCCTGCTCCAGCGCGGGGCCCGCGAGGCCGTACACCCGGCCGGCGTGCTCGGCGCAGTCGCCGATGGCGTGGATACGGGGGTCGCCGGTCCGCAGCCGGTCGTCCACGACGATCCCGGTGCGCACCTCGAGCCCGGCGGCGAGCGCGAGCCCGGTCCGGGGCCTTACGCCGCAGGCGAGCACGACGACATCGGCATCGAGCCGGTACCCGTCGGCGAACTCGACCCCGGTGACCTGCCGCCGGCCGGTGTCCTGCGCTGTCGTCAGGCCACGGACCCGGCATTCCGTGTGGATCTCGATGCCGAGGGCGGTGAGGTGCGTGTGCAGCAGCGCCGAGGCGTCCGCGTCCAGCTGGCGTTCCATCAGCCGTTCGCCCTGCTGGGCCAGGACCACCTGGGCGCCGCGTTCGGCCAGGGCGCGGGCCGCGGAGACGCCGAGGAGGCCGCCGCCGATCACCACCGCGCGCACGCCGTCCCGTACGGCCACGGCGGCCGACAGGGCCAGGCAGTCGTCCATGGTGCGGAACGCGTGGACCCCGTCGGGCAGTTCCCGCCCCTCGGGTTCGAACAGTCCGCGCAGCGGCGGGAGGACCGCGTTGGAGCCCGTGGCCAGGACCAGCGTGTCGTACCGCTCCGTGCTGCCGTCGTCGCAGTGGACCGTCCGGTCGGCGCGGTCGATGCGGACCGCCCGGACACCGCGCCGCAGCGCCGGCCCGGGGGCCGGGAGGGCGGTCACCTCCGGTGCGTACCGGCCCGCCAGCACGTCCGCCAGCAGGACCCGGTTGTACGGGACGTGCGGCTCCTCGCCGAGGACCGTCACATCCGTACCGGCACCCGTACCGGCACCCGTACCCGTACCCGTACCCGTACCCGCGCCCAGCCGCGCAGCGAGCCGCAGGCCCGCGAGGCCGCCGCCGATCACCACCACACGCTGCTGCTCCGATGTCATGGCATGAGCGTGCGCGGCCGCTGTTTCCCCGCCGCATCGCCGTTGTTACCCGGACGGAACGCGCACCTCAGCGCCCTGGTTAAGGGTCGGTGAGGCGTCCCTCAAGGGCGGCTTAAGGATCGGTTCGGGCAGCTCAGCGGCCCTCGGGCCGCCCTTAGCGTGATCCGCATGCGAGATGCGGCGGTGCGGGTCAGGGGCGGGATGCTCGGCGGGGCGGGGGTGGTGGCGGTGCTGTGGGCCGCCCAGGTGCGTCCCTCCGCCCGGCTCGACGCGCTGTTCGCGACCGCCGCCCAGCTGACCGGCCTGCTCGCCGGGTACGGGGTGCTGGTGCTGCTCTGCCTGATGGCCCGGGTGCCCGCCGTCGAGCACGGGGTCGGCGCCGACCGGCTCGCCCGCTGGCACGCGCTGGGCGGCCGGCACGTGCTGCTGCTCTGCTTCGGGCACGCGCTCTTCGCCCTGTGCGGATACGCCGCCCACCAGGGCGTCGACGTGGTCTCCGCCGTCCGGGAGCTGTTCGGCTACCCCGCGGTGGCCGCCGCCTTCGCCGGGACCGCCCTGCTGACCGCCGTCGGGGTGAGCTCCGCCCGGGCCGTACGCCGCCGGGTCAGCCACGAAACCTGGCGCGGAGTGCACCTTCTCGTCTATCTCGCCGCCTCCCTGGCTTCGGCCACCAGCTCGCCGGGCCCGATCTCGCCCTGGCGGGCTGGTTCTGGGCCCTCGCCCACGCCACCGTCGCCGTCCTGCTGCTCTGGTACCGGGCAGTGGTCCCCGTACGGCAGGCCCTGCGGCATGCGCTGCGGGTGGGCGAGGTACGGGTCGAGGGGCCCGGGGTCGTCTCCGTCGTCGTGTACGGGGAGCGACTGGCGGAACTGCGCGCGGAGCCGGGCCAGTTCCTGCGCTGGCGGTTCTCCCCCAGCTACCGCTGGGAGGTGCCCCCAGCACAGGCGGCTGTGGCACACCGCCCTGCCGTTCTCGCTGTCCGCGCCGGTCCAAGGCCACGCCCTGCGGATCACCGTCAAGGCGCTCGGCGGGCACTCCCGCCGGATCCGCCGGCTGCGCCCCGGGACCAGGGTCATCGCCACCGGGCCGTTCGGGGCGCTCACCGCCGCCCGGCGGACCCGGCCCAAGGTGCTGCTGATCGCGGGCGGAGTCGGCATCACCCCGATGCGGGCGCTGTTCGAGACGCTGCCCGGCGGGCCGGGGGAGATCACCCTGCTCTACCGGGCCGGGGCCGAGGAGCACCTCGTACTGCGGTCCGAGCTGGAGGCCATCGCCGCCGAGCGGCAGGCCGGGCTGCACTACCTGCTCGGGTCCTCGGATGCTGCATACGATCCACTGGCCCCGCAGGCGCTGCTCGCGCTGGTGCCGGACCTGGCCGAGCACGACGTGTACCTCTGCGGGCCGCCGGGGATGGCCGAGGCGACGCAGAGCGCGCTGCTGCGGGCCGGGGTACCGGCCGGACGCATCCATTCCGAGTGCTTCAGCTTCTGACCCCGACCTGCTTCCGAGAGGCCGCCGCGCCATGCGTCACCCGCTGCACGTTCCCCTGTCCGTACCGGTCGGGGCCGCTGCATTCGCCGCTCCCGTTCCGTCGGCCCGCAGGGCGCAGGCCCGGCACCGCAAGCCGCGCCGGCCCTCCGCGCTGCGGGCGGGCGCCGCCGCGCTGGCCTCCGTACCGCCCCGCGACGGCTCGCCGCCGGGCTGGGGCTGGCCAGCGTGCTGGCCGCGACCGTGCTGACGGCGACGGTGGACCCGGCGGCTCCGGTGGCTCCGGACCGGGTGCCGGCCCGGGAAAGCTCAACCTTTGCGCAAGTTTCCGGGGATTGATGGGTCCTGCACCGATCGGCTTCATAGGGTCGTGGGCGTGCCTGACATATCTATGACGATGATCATCGTGCTGTGCGTGGCCGCCGCCGCGGCCGGCTGGATCGACGCGGTGGTGGGCGGCGGCGGGCTGCTGCTCCTGCCCGCCCTGCTCCTCGGCCTGCCGAACGCCCACCCCGCCGCCGTGCTCGGCACCAACAAGGCCGTGGCCATCGTCGGCACCGCGGGCGCGGCGGTGACGTACGTACGCAAGGCCCCGGTGGACGTGAAGATCGCCGTCCGGATCGGCCTGGCCGCGCTCGCCGGATCCATGGGCGGTGCCGCGCTGGCCGGCGGGATCAGCAAGGACGCCCTCCGCCCGCTGATCATGGGGGTGCTCGTGGTCGTCGCGGGCATCGTGATCTTCAAGCCGGGCTTCGGCACCGCACCGTCGACCGCGCCGGTCAGCCGGCAGCGGGTGCTGCTCGCCATCGGGCTCGCGGGCCTCGGCATCGGCTTCTACGACGGGCTCATCGGGCCCGGAACCGGCACCTTCCTGGTGCTCGCCCTCACCGCGCTGCTCCACCTCGACCTGGTCACCGCCTCCGCCACCGCCAAGATCGTCAACTGCTGCACGAACGCCGGGGCGCTCGCGATGTTCGCGTACCAGGGCATGGTGCTGTGGCAGCTGGCCGCGCTGATGGCGGTGTTCAACCTGGCCGGCGGCATGATCGGGGCCCGGATGGCGCTGAAGAAGGGGAGCGGGTTCGTCCGTGGCGTGCTGCTGACCGTGGTCGGCGCGCTGGTGATCAAGCTCGGTCTGGAGCAGTGGGGCTGACCGGTCCGACCGGTCCCCGCTCGCCGCTCCCCGCTAGTACGTGCCGGTGAGGTGGGCGAAGACGACCACGTTGCCCTGGTAGCCGGTACGCGGCGAGAAGCCCCCGCCGCAGGTGATCACCCGGAGCTCGGCGCGCGGCGAGGGCCCGTACACGCGGGTGTCCGGAAAGTGGTCGGCTTCGTAGACCTCGACCGCGTGCACGGTGAACACGGCGGTACGTCCGTCCGCGCGCGGCACCTCGATCGCGGCTCCGCGGCGCAGTGCGCCGAGGTGGTAGAAGACCGCCGGGCCGGCGGCGTGGTCGACGTGCCCGACGACGACGGCGGTGCCGACGGCGCCGGGGGTGGTGCCGTCCCGGTACCAGCCCGCCAGGTCGCGGCGCGCGGGCGGGGGCACCTCGATGCTGCCGTCACGCCCCAGACCCAGCCCGGTCAGCGGGGCGTCGACCCGGATGGACGGGATCCGGATCCGGGTCGGCGGGGATCCGGGGAGCGGGGCGATGCTGCCGGGGTAGCTCGCCCGGCCGCTCAGCGCCTCTGCGGGGGAGGGCAGCGGAGGCCCGACGGACTGGCCGGATCCGCTGCCGACGAGCCAGATGCCGACACAGGCGGTGAGCGCGACGAGCCCGCCGCGGCCGGCCTGGCCTCTGCCCATGGGTGCCCCCTGGCTGTGTTCCGGGTCCGTGTTCCGTGTGGCAGGCCGTCGCCCGGCCCCGCGAACGGGGGGACCTCGCGGGGCGGGCGACGGGGGACGGTACCGGTCGGACCGCGGCCGCAGCCGCGGTGGGCGCCCGTCAGCTCCGCGTGCCGCTCGCCCGGCGACGCAGGAGCCAGGTACCGCCGACGGCGGCGGCGGCCAGCACGGCCGCTCCCGCCGTGATCTTGGTGGGGTCGACGGTGGTGGTCGTCCCGCCACCCACCCCGGTGCGGACGTGGCCCTGCGGGCCGCGTTCGGTGACGACCAGGTCGCCGGTGGCGAACTTGCCGTCGGCGCAGGTCGCGCCGATGTTGTAGGTGCCGGGGCGGGTGCCGCGGGCGATCTGGAACTGCCCGATGACCACCTCTTTGTGGGTGCCGGGCACCAGCTTGAAGCGGCCGCCGCCGACCGTGGTGGCATCGCCGTCGGCATGGCTGCCCGAGCCGCACGCGGTGGTGTTCACGGTGACGCTCGCCCCGGGGGCGGCGGATTTCGGCCACACCTCCAGCTTCGCGAAGTCGCCGGGCGCGAAGGCCGCCGTGCCGAGTTCCGCGGCGGCCACCGCGCCGGCGACCGGGCCCGTGAACGCGGCGGCGGTCAGCGCGGTGGCGGTGAGCACGTGGGCGGTGCGTCGGCGCATGGGGACTCCTGGAGACGCGGGGTCGTGTTCCCGAGGAAACCCGGCCGGGCCGCGGCCCGCCTGCTGATGTTTCGTCAGATCTGCCCGGCGGGCGACCTTTGCCGCAGGTCACGGCCCCTGGTTTCGGCCGTTCAGGTGACCCACCCCGTCCGGGTGAGGCCGGGCCCGGGCCGGGGCTCGTACGGGGCTCGTACGGGGGTCGTACGGGGCTCGGGCCGGGCCCGGGCCGGGGCTCAGCCCGCAGGGAGCGTCACCGTCGCCGCCGCGCCCGCCGGGGCCGGGTTGGACAGCGTCACCCGCGCGCCGATCACCTGCGCCTGGCCGAAGGCGATGGTCAGACCCAGCCCCGTCCCCTGACCCCGTTCGGCCGCACCCGTCAGGAACCGCTGCGGCCCCTCCCGCAGCAGCTTCGCCGGGAAGCCCGGACCGCAGTCCCGTACGGTCACCGAGTTCCCGCAGACCATCACCGTGACCGGGTCACCGCCGTGGCGGCGGGCGTTGACCAGCAGGTTCGTCAGGATCCGCTCCAGGCGGCGGACGTCCGTACGGACCGGGGCCGGGCAGTCCGCCCCGACCACCTCCGCCGCCACCCCCGCCCGCCGGGTGATCGTCGCGACCAGCGGACCCAGCGCGTGCACCGCCAGCTGCGCCTCCTCCCGGCGCGCGTCCAGCCGTGCGACCTCCAGCAGGTCCTCGGTCAGCGTCCGCAGCGCCGCGACCCGGTCCCGGACCAGCTCCGTCGGCCGCCCCGCCGGCAGCAGCTCGGCCGCGGTGTGCAGCCCCGTCAGCGGTGTCCGCAGCTCGTGCGCCACATCGGCCGTGAACCGCTGCTCCGCCTCCAGCCGCTGCTGCAGACTGGCCGCCATCGTGTCGACCGCCGAGGACAGTTCGGCGACCTCGTTCCGGGTTCCCGGCACGCCCGACGCCCCGATGCGCGCGTCCAGCTCGCCCTCGCTGATCCGGCGGGCCGTCTCGGCCGCCGTCCGCAGGTCCTTGCTCAGCCGGCTCGCCAGCAGCGCCCCGCCGATCGCCGCGAGCGTCACGACACCGGCCCCGGAAGCCGCCAGCTGCTTGTCCAGATCGGCCAGTTCGGCCTGCTCGCCGGCCAGCGACCGGCGTACGGACAGCACGTGGTCGCCGCCGACCGGGCGCGCGGCCCACACCGCCGGATCGGACCCGGACAGGTCGAGGTAGGTGGTGCGCTGCCCCGCGAGGGCCGCCCGGCGCAGCGGCTCCGGCAGGCCGGGGCAGTCGATCCACGCATCGGCCTCGCCGACCTTGTCGTCGTCCAGCCGCCCGGTGAGCTCGTACACCTGGCGTACGCGGATCAGCTGGGCGACGGCGCTCTCCCGCGCGGCCTCGCCCACCTGCCGGGCCCGCGCCTCGTGGATCAGCACGCCGATGGTCACCGCGACGAGCGAGCAGCCGGCCGCGAGCAGGGCGGAGATCTTCCAGCGCAGGCCGAGGGCCCGCAGGAGGTGGCGGCAGCGGATCAGGCCGGGCTTCACTCACACACCTCCCCGAACCTGTCGGTGCGCTTCGGCCGGGGGACCTGCCCGCTGTCGCAGTGCGCCTCGGACTTGCTGTAGCGCCGCTCGTCGCTGACGACCCGCATCCGCTCGCCGTCCCAGTGGTAGCGGACGGCCTGCTCGGAGCCGTCGTCGGCGGCGGTGCGCAGCAGCAGGTCGCCGCCGATGGACTCGGCGGCCATCCGTCGGCCGACGGTGAACAGGATGGGGACGATCCGGGTGCCTTCCGCGGTGTACACGGTCAGCGCGGTGCGCCCGGTCTGCGCGTCGGCGGCGACGATCAGCTCCGGCTTCCCGTCGCCCGTGAGGTCGCGGTACAGGGGCGGGCGGATCCCGACCTTGCCGGGCGCGTCGATCCACCCCTTCGAGGCGAACGGCTTCATCTGCTTGTCGGCTTGTACGACGTCCTTCACGTCGACCGCGGGCAGCCCGCCGGGCCCCACCTCCGGCGCGTTCTTCAGCGGCTGCGGCGGGGGCTCCCGGGTGCCGACCGGCTTACCGGGCGCCGCAGGGGTGTGGTCGGTCCACAGCGGCCAGAGCGACTCGGGCTGCGGCTGGGCCGACACGGGCGGCGCGGGCTCACCGGCGCCGAGCCCTCCGGGCGCGGCGCAGCCGCCGACGGCGAGTGCACAGGTACAGGCGCACAGGAGGACGGCGGCGAGCTGTCGGGTGGGTCGCTTCATGAGGGGCCGGGCCAAAGGGGTCTGAGGGAGGACAAACCGACGGTAGAGGGCGACGGTCACGGCCACCGGGAGGTTGTGTAACAGCGGTGCGTACGGTGGAAGGGCGCAGGCAGACTCGGGACCAAAGTCCCGGACCGCACGCTGTTCGCCGTGACCGAGGGAGGGCTCCCGTGACATCAGCCGATCGGCCATCGCCGCCGCAGCCGCCACTGGATCCGGTGCATCCGGTGCATCCGGTGCTCGGGGTGCTCACCGTCCTGACGACGGTCGATTCGGCGGAGGCGGCCGGGGCGCTCGCCCGCGCCGCGGTGGAGTCGCGGCTGGCCGCCTGCGCGCAGATCTCCGGGCCGGTGACCTCCGTCTACCACTGGAAGGACGCGCTGGAGACCTCCCGGGAGTGGCAGGTGCTGTTCAAGACCACCACGGCCGCCTACCCGGCCCTGGAGGCCCGGTTGACCGCCGGGCACCCGTACGACACGCCGGAGATCATCGCCACCCCGGTGGTGCAGGGCAGCGCGGACTACCTGGCGTGGGTCGCGCAGGAGGTGACGGCCGGATGACCGCCGAGCTCCCCTTCTTCGTGTACGGGACCCTGCGCCCCGGGGAGGTCAACCACGCCCTGTTTCTGCGGGGCCGCACGGCCGCCGAGGAGCCCGCGCGGCTCCCGGATGCGCTCCTGTACGACGGTCCCGGCTACCCGTACGCCGTCCAGCACCCGGGATCGGAGATCGTCGGCGAGCTGGTCACCCCGGCGCCCGGCGCGTACGAGAGGCTGCTGGCCGAACTGGACCGGCTGGAGGAGTACCACGGCCCCGACCGGCCGCTGAACGTCTACGACCGGGTCCGCCGGAACGCGGTCCGCCCGGACGGCACCCGGACCCCCGCCTGGGTCTACCTGGCGGCCCCGCTGCTGGCCCGCCGGCTGCGCGAGTCCGGCACCGAGATAGCGGGCGGCGACTGGTTCAGACGGAGCTGAGGAGAGCTCTACAGGCCCTCGGCGCCGCGGTTGCGCAGGCGCTGGCCGTACTGCTGGAGCACCCAGAGCTCCTCCTGGACCGCCGCCAGTTGCTCCGGCGGGGCCTGGGAGCCCAGGCGCGACATCGTGCCCTGGATCTCGTGGACCCGGCGGTCGACAGCGCGCAGCCGGACCTGGACCAGCTGGACCCCCGCGTACACCTCGTCCACCGTCTTGGTGTGGATGGCCTCGACCGCCAGCTCGGTGACGAGCGCGCGGACCGTGTCGTTCGGCGCGGCGTCGCGGACCCGGGCCAGGTAGTCGTCGGTGCCCAGGGAGGCGCCGCCCGCGGCCTGGATGGCCTCGCGGACCGCCCCGTACGGAGGGGCGGTGAACTCGTCCACCCCGTACGCGTCGAAGGCCGGCGAGACCAGGGCCGGCCGCTGCAGCGCCAGCTTGAGCAGCTCACGCTCGGTGCGGTGTGCCGGGCTGCGCAGGTTCAGCGCCGGTCCGCCCACAGCCGGGCCGGAGGGCGCCGGCGCAGCCTCGTACGGCGCGTGCGAGGACCGGCCGCGGCCCTGCTGCTGCCCGCCGGGCTGGTTGCCCCGGTCCCGCGCCCAGCGCGCCAGCTGTGCGACCCGCTTGACGACGAACTGCTCGTCCCGGATGCCCAGCATCCCCGCGAGCTGGACCGCCGACTCGTGCTGGATCGCGATGTTCTTGATGTTGGCGACGACCGGGGCCGCCTCGTCCAGCGCGGCCGCCCGGCCCGCCGGGTTCTCCAGGTTGTGCCGGGCCACGATGTGCCGCAGCGCGAACTCGAACAGCGGGGTCCGCGCCTCCACCAGCCCGGACACCGCCGCGTCCCCCTGCGCCAGGCGCAGGTCGCACGGGTCCATGCCACCGGGGGCGATGGTGATGGAGGTTTCGGCGGCGAACTTCTGGTCGTCCTCGAAGGCGCGCAGCGCGGCCTTCTGGCCGGCCGCGTCGCCGTCGAAGGTGAAGATCACCTCGGCCGTCGCGTTGTCCATCAGCAGGCGGCGCAGGATCTTGATGTGGTCGCCGCCGAAGGCGGTGCCACAGGTCGCGATCGCGGTCGTCACGCCCGCCATGTGGCAGGCCATCACGTCCGTGTAGCCCTCGACCACCACGGCCCGCGAGGTCTTCGCGATCTCCTTCTTCGCCAGGTCGATGCCGTACAGCACCTGGGACTTCTTGTAGATCGCCGTCTCCGGCGTGTTCAGGTACTTCGGCCCGTTGTCGTCGTCGCGCAGCTTGCGGGCGCCGAAGCCGACCACCTCGCCGCTGATGTCGCGGATCGGCCACATCAGCCGGCCGCGGAAGCGGTCGATGGGCTTGCCGCTGCGGCTGTCCTGGGCCAGGCCGGAGGTGATCAGCTCCTTGTCGCTGAAGCCCTTGCCGCGCAGGAAGCGGGTCAGGTGGTCCCAGCCGGCCGGGCTGTACCCGACGCTGAAGTGCTCGGCGGCGGCCTGGTCGAAGCCGCGCTCCGCCAGGAACCTGCGGCCGATCTCCGCCTCGGCGCTGCCCAGCTGCTCGACGTAGAACTGGGCGGCCGCCTTGTGCGCCTCGACGAGCCGGATGCGCTCGCCGCGCCCGCTGGTGCCGGCGGTGTAGCCGCCCTCCTCGTACCGCAGGGTGATGCCGGCCTGCCCCGCGAGGCGCTCGACCGCCTCCGAGAACGACAGGTGGTCGATCTTCATGATGAAGTCGAGGGTGTCCCCGCCCGCCTGGCAGCCGAAGCAGTGGTAGAGACCCTTGCTGGGGCTGACCTGGAAGGACGGGGACTTCTCGTCGTGGAAGGGGCAGAGGCCCTTGAGGTTGCCGCCGCCCGCGTTGCGCAGTTGGAGGTAGTCGGAGACCACGGCGTCGATCGGGACCGCGTCCCGTACCGCCTTCACGTCGTCGTCGTTGATCCGTCCTGCCACCCGTGAAGTCTACGGCCGGGCGCCGGCAAACCCGTCAGGCCCCCTCGGCCGGCAGCAGGGAGTCAAGCGGAATCGATGGGTCCGCCAGCGCCTCGCGGTTGACCTGTGCCTTCGACCGGATCAGGGCCTGGATGTGCTCCGTGACATCCCACACATTCACGTTCATTCCGGCCAGCACCCGCCCGTCCGACAGCCAGAACGCGATGAACTCCCGCTTGGCCGCGTCGCCGCGGATCAGCACCTGGTCGTAGCCGCCCACCGGGGCGTACCCGGAGTACTCGAGGCCCACGTCGTACTGGTCGGAGAAGAAGTACGGCACCCGGTCGTACGACACCTCCTGCCCCAGCATCGCCCGCGCCGCGGCGGGGCCGCCGTTGAGCGCGTTCGCCCAGTGCTCGACCCGCAGCCGGGTCCCGAGCAGCGGGTGGTGCGCGGCGGCCACGTCCCCGACGGCGAACACGTTCGGGTCGTTGGTCCGCAGCGAGGCGTCCACGGCGATGCCTCCGCCGTGCTGCCGGTCGACCAGGGCCAGCCCGGAGGTCTCGGCGAGCGCGGTCCGCGGCGCCGCCCCGATCGCCGCCAGCACGGCGTGCGCCGGGTGCTCCTCCCCGTCGTCGGTCCGGGCCGCGAGCACCATGCCGTCGTGCCCGATGATCTCGGTGAGCCGCGAACCGAAGTGGAAGCGGACCCCGTGCTCGGCGTGCAGGTCCCCGAAGAGCCGGCCGATCTCCGGGCCGAGCACCGCGTGCAGCGGGGTGGCCAGCGACTCGACCACGGTGACCTCGGCCCCGTATCCGCGGGCCGCGGCGGCGACCTCCAGACCGATCCAGCCGGCCCCGGCGATCAGCAGATGCCCGTTGTCCCGGCCGAGGGTGGCCAGTACGCCCTTCAGCCGCTCGGCGTGGGCGAGCCGGCGCAGGTGGTGCACCCCGGCCAGGCCCGTTCCGGGGATGTCGAGGCGGCGCGGCTCGGCCCCGGTGGCCAGCAGCAGCTTGTCGTAGTGCAGCGCCGTGCCGTCGCCGAGGACCACCTTCCTGGCCTCCCGGTCCAGGTGGACCGCGGGCTGGCCGAGGTGCAGCTCGACATCGGCCCGGGCGTACCAGGACGGCTCGTGGACGAAGACGCTGTCGCGCTCCTCCTTGCCCTGGAGGTACCCCTTGGACAGCGGGGGCCGTTCGTAGGGATGGTCGCGCTCGTCGCCGATCAGGATCACCCGCCCGGTGAACCCCTCGGACCTCAGCGTCTCGGCCGCCTTAGCTCCGGCAAGCCCTGCGCCGACGATGACGAATGTCCGGTGTGCGTCGACCACCTGATGCCTCCTCATAACCTTTCCGCCACATGCGACCACATGCGAGCGTCCCGCACTGAGCCTGCCGCGTGAAGGGGGAGTGGCCCGATCGGCTCACCCTTCGGACCGGCGCGTGCGCCGCGTGAGCCGGGCGTGCAGGGAGCGCGCAGAGGCGTCCGTGAGCGCCGCGATCTGGTCGATGACCGCGCGTTTGCGGGCTCTGTCGTCGGGCGCGGTGTCGAAGATCGCCCGGAACTGCGGGTCCAGTCCCTCGGGTGCGCGGGCGCTGAGCGCCTCGGCGAGTTCGGCCAGGACGATGCGCTGGTCGGCGCGCAGCCGCTCCTGCTCGTCGCGCTGCATCACGTACAGATCGGCGACGGCCTTGAGGACCGCGCACTCGTTGCGCGCCTCGCGCGGGACGACCAGCTCGGCCGCGTACCGGGTCAGCCGGCCGGACCCGTACGCCTCGCGGGTGGCGCCCTCGGCGGCCAGGCAGAACCGGCCGATCAGCTGGCTGGTGGCGTCCTTGAGACGGGCCTGGGCGACGGCCGATCCGTCGTACCCGTGCGGCCACCACTCCTGCTCCATCAGCCGGTCGAGAGCCTCGCGCAGCTCCTCCGGCTCGGTGTCGGCCGGCACGTAACGGCCGATCGCGACCCGCCAGATGGCGGTGCGCTCGGGTTCGGCGAAGAGGAGGTTGGGGTCGAGGTGTCCGGCGTGCAGGCCGTCCTCGAAGTCATGGACGGAGTAGGCCACGTCGTCAGACCAGTCCATCACCTGGGCCTCGAAGCACTTGCGGTCCGCGGGCGCGCCGCGCCGCAGCCACTCGAAGACCGGCAGGTCGTCGTCGTACGCGCCGAACTTGACCGAGTCGGGGTCGGTGGGGTGGCCGCCGCGGGCCCACGGGTACTTGGTGGCGGCGTCCAGGCAGGCCCGCGTGAGGTTGAGCCCGACGCTGACGAGCTCGCCGGTGGTCGGGTCCGGCACGAACCGCTTCGGCTCCAGGCGGGTCAGCAGGCGCAGCGACTGGGCGTTGCCCTCGAAGCCGCCGCAGTCCTTGGCGAACTCGTTCAGCGCCTCCTCGCCGTTGTGCCCGAAGGGCGGGTGGCCCATGTCGTGCGAGAGGCAGGCGGCCTCGACGAGGTCGGGATCGCAGCCGAGGGCCGCGCCGAGCTCGCGGCCGACCTGGGCGCACTCCAGGGAGTGCGTCAGCCGGGTGCGCGGGCTGGCGTCCCAGTCGTACGAGCGGCTGCCGGGGGTGACCACCTGGGTCTTCCCGGCGAGGCGGCGCAGCGCGGCGGAGTGCAGTACACGGGCCCGGTCGCGCTGGAAGGCGGTCCGGCCGGGCCGTTTGTCGGGCTCGGCGGCCCAGCGCTCGGTGTCGGAAGCGTCGTAAGGGCCGTTCGGGTCGAGGTGACGGACGGGTGCGCTGGCGGTGCCTTCCATGCCTTCCATGCTCAGACGGTAACCGGAAGCACCGACAATGCGACCAATCTGAGCAATCCGCGCCAACGCGGTCTTTATGCGGTGGCCAGTTTCAGGGGGGTCAGGGCGGCCGGGGCGGCCAGGGGGCTCTGCTGCCGGGCCAGCGCCTCGTCGTAGCGCTGGAGTACGAGGCGGGCCAGGGCCGGGTGGTCGCCCAGCGGGGCGGCCGCCGGGCCGGGCGCGGCGGCGGCGCTCTGCGCGGCGAAGCGGCCGGGGGCGGTGAAGTACGAGGCCACGGCGATCCGGTGGTGGCCGCGGGCGGCGAGGGCGCGGACGGCGTCGGGGACGGTGGGGGCCGCGGCGGAGGCGTAGGCCGGTACGACGGCCGCGCCGCCCAGGCGTTCGGAGAGCAGGGCGGCGGTGCGGCGGGTGTCGGCCGCCGACTCGGGGTCGCGGGAGCCGGCGGCGGCGAGTACGACGGCCGTACTCGCGCCGGGGGCCCAGCCGGCCTCGATGAGGCGCTCGTACAGGGCCTCGACCAGCAAGGGATGCGGGCCGAGCGGGGCGGCGACGCGGGTGTCGAGGTGGGCGGCGCGGGCGGCCGCCGCAGGGAGGTCCCGCTTGACGTGGTGGCCGCGGCCGAGGAGCAGCGGGACGAGCACGGCCGCGCCGGTGGTGTCCGCGAGGGTCTCGCCGAGCAGCGGCCGGTTCAGTTCGACGTGTCCGAGCCGGACGTCGAGGCGGGGCCGGAGCTCGCGGATCCGGTCGAGGAGGGCCAGGACGGTGGGGAGGGCGCGGGGGTCGCGGCTGCCGTGGGCGACGGCGACGAGGGTGGGCTGCATGGGCGGACTCCGTCGGACCGGCCCCCCGCGGTGTGCCATGGGCGCAGTCCGCTGAGCTGCATGCCGAGTTGGGTGGTGATCCGGGTCAGCAGCTCCGTGGCCGTGGCGGGGGGAAAGGGGAAGGACAGGGACTCGGGAGGGTGCACCAGCTCCGTCATGAACCGATCCTGCGGGCCGGAGGTTGCGTGGGCATTGCGCGGGGGTGACGGGTGTTTTCCGTGTGCTCACCCGCTCATTCGTCCGAGTGAAAGGCGGGGGAGGGGGAACTGGGGGCCGGGCGTAGATCGTCAATGTGTGCGAACGACGTGTGGCGCAACGGGGGGATCGACCATGAAGCTGAAGCTGATGCCGGGCTGGACGGGGGCGGTGGCGGGGCGGCGGCGGGCCGTCCAGGCGGTGGTGGCCGCGTTCGTGCTGGCGCTGCTGCCGTCGGCATGGACGCATGCGGTGGCCGCGGACCGGCTGCGGAGCACGGCCGATGCGCCGGCCACCGAGGTGGCGGTGGTGTTCGGGGCGGGGCTGTGGAACGGGCGGCCGACCCCGTATCTGGCCAGACGGCTCGATGCGGCGGCCGAGCTGTACCGGACCGGCAAGGCCAAGGTCGTGCTCGTCACCGGGGACAACAGCCGCACCGAGTACGACGAGCCCGACGCGATGCGGACGTACCTGACCGCCCACGGGGTGCCGGGCGACCGGATCGTCAGCGACTACGCCGGCTTCGACACGTGGGACTCCTGTGTCCGGGCCAAGGAGATCTTCGGGGTGAAGCGGGCCGTGCTGATCAGCCAGGGCTTCCACATACGCCGGGCCGTCGCGCTGTGCGATGCGGCGGGCGTGGAGGCGTACGGGGTCGGGGTGGACGACGAGCACGACTCGACCTGGTACTACGGCGGCACGCGCGAGGTCTTCGCGGCCGGCAAGGCAGTGCTGGACGCGGCCTTCAAGCCGGAACCGCGGTTCATGGGGCCGAAGGAACCGGGGGTGTCGCGGGCCCTGGGTGCTCTGGCAAACTGACGCGCCGTCGGCTGTCTATGCCGATTAGTCATACACGAGTGGGTCCGTCTCGCTGTCAGGGGTGTGGAACCGTGGCTGTTGTGGATCTGAGCGGCAAGGCCGTCGTCATCACCGGGGGAGCCCGGGGGCTGGGCGCGGCGGCAGCGCAGGCCGTCGTGGACGGCGGCGGCAGTGTGCTGATCACCGACGTGCTGGAGGCGGAGGGCGCGGAGACGGCCGAGAAGCTGGGCGGCGCGGCGCGGTTCCTGCAGCACGACGTCACGAGCGAGGCCGACTGGCAGGCCGCCCTCGACCACGCGGTGGCCGAGTTCGGCCGGATCGACGGGCTCGTGAACAACGCCGGCATACCCACCGGGCAGCTCCTGGAGCACGAGAGCGTCGAACACTTCCGCCGGGTCGTCGAGATCAACCTGGTCGGCACCTTCATCGGCATCAAGACCGCGATACCGCTGCTGCGGGCGAACGGCGGCGGCTCCGTCGTCAACATCTCGTCCGCGGCCGGGCTCACCGGTCTGGCGCTCACCGCGGGGTACGGGGCCTCCAAGTGGGGCGTGCGCGGCCTGTCGAAGATCGGCGCGGTCGAGCTCGCCGAGGCGAGGATCCGGGTCAACTCGGTGCACCCGGGGATGACGCTGACCCCGATGACCGCCCCGGTCGGCATCCAGCCGGGCGAGGGCAACTTCCCCGGCGCCCCGATGGGCCGCGTGGGCGCCCCGGAGGAGATAGCCGCGGCGGTCGCCTTCCTCCTGTCCGACGCCGCCGCGTACATGACCGGCGCCGAACTCGCGGTGGACGGCGGCTGGACCGCCGGCCTGACCGTCCGGACCCTCACCGGCCAGTAGCAGCGGCCCCGACCGGACGCGGCCGGCTCCGCCGGGAGGCAGCGGCAGGCAGCGGTGGGCGTCGACCGGGCGACGGCGGCCCTCACGGCTGTCCGGCGGGCCTCACCGGGCGTCCGCGGGCACGCTGAGGTGCCCGTACGGGAGGTGTAACCGGAGGCGGCGGCCCGCGTAACACCGCCGCCGCAGGCTGGGCCGTATGCACACCCCGGACTCCGCCACCGCCACGCACTGCCCGTACTGCGCGCTGCAGTGCGGGATGAACCTCCGCCCCGAGCCGGGCGGCGCGAGCGTCGTGGTGGAGGAGCGGGCGGATTTCCCCGTGAACCGGGGTGCGCTGTGCGGCAAGGGGCGTACCGCCCCCGCCGTGCTCTCCTCCCGGGTGCGCCTGACCGGGCCGCTCGTCCGCACCCACGCCGGACGGCTGGAGCCGGCCACCTGGGAGGAGGCCCTCGACACCGTCGCCGAGGGCCTCGCGCGCACGGGCCGTACGCACGGGCCCGACGCCGTCGGCGTGTTCGGCGGCGGCGGGCTGACCAACGAGAAGGCCTACGCGCTCGGCAAGTTCGCCCGGGTCGCCCTGCGGACCTCGCAGATCGACTACAACGGCCGCTTCTGCATGTCCTCGGCCGCAGCAGCCCACCAGCGCGCCTTCGGACTGGACCGCGGACTCCCCTTCCCCCTGGAGGACATCCCGCGGACCGGCTGCGTCATCCTCGTCGGCTCGAACCTCGCCGAGACCATGCCGCCCGCCCTGCGCTACCTCACCGAGCTCAAGGCGAACGGCGGCACGCTGATCGTCATCGACCCGCGCCGGACCCGGACCGCCGAGCAGGCCGACCTGCACCTCGCCCCCCGCCCCGGGACGGACCTGGCCCTCGCGCTGGGCCTGCTGCACCTGGTCGTCTCCGAAGGCCGCACCGACGAGGAGTTCATCGCCGAGCGGACCACCGGCTGGGAGGAGGCCCGGGCCGCGGCGATGGCGCACTGGCCGGAGCTGGTGGAGCGGATCACCGGTGTGCCCGTTCCGAAACTCCGCGAGGCGGTCTCGCTGTTCTGCGCACCGTCCTCCGCGATGGTCCTGACCGCCCGCGGGCCCGAGCAGCAGTCCAAGGGCACCGACACCGTCGGCGCGTGGATCAACCTGTGCCTGGCCACCGGCCGCGCCGGCCGCCCGCTCTCCGGGTACGGCTGCCTCACCGGCCAGGGCAACGGCCAGGGTGGCCGCGAGCACGGCCAGAAGGCCGACCAGCTCCCCGGCTACCGCAAGCTCACCGACCCCGCGGCGCGGGCGCACGTAGCCGAGGTCTGGGGCGTCGACCCCGACAGCCTGCCCGCCCCCGGCCGCAGTGCGTACGAACTCCTCGACGCCCTCGGCACAGAGGTGAAGGCCCTCCTCCTCATGGGCTCCAACCCGGTGGTCTCGGCCCCCCGCGCCGCCCACATCGAGGACCGCATCCGCTCCCTGGACTTCCTGGCGGTGGCGGACGTGGTCCTCTCCGAGACGGCGGCCCTCGCCGACGTGGTCCTCCCCGTCACCCAGTGGGCGGAGGAGACCGGCACCACCACCAACCTGGAGGGCCGCGTCCTGCTGCGCCGCCGCGCCCTGACCCCGCCGCCGGGGGTGCGCACCGACCTGGAGGTCCTGCACGGGCTGGCATCCCGCCTCGGTATCGAGAAAGGCTTCCCCACCGCCCCCGAGGAGGTCTTCGAGGAGCTCCGCCGCGCCTCGGCCGGCGGCCCCGCGGACTACTCGGGCATCTCCTACGCCCGCATCGAGGCCGAACAGGGCGTCTTCTGGCCCTGCCCGGACGACTCCCACGCCGGCACCCCGCGCCTGTTCCTCGACCGGTTCGCCACCGACGACGGCCGGGCCCGCTTCGTCCCCGTCTCCCACCGCGACGCGGCCGAGATCCCGGACGCCGAGTACCCCGTCCTGCTCACCACCGGCCGCGTGGTCGCCCAGTACCAGTCGGGTGCCCAGACCCGCCGCGTGGACGAGCTCAATGCGGCCGCCCCCGGGGCCTTCGTGGAACTCCACCCGCGCCTGGCGTCCCGTATCGGCGTGGTCGACGGCGCCCCGCTCGCGGTCGTCTCCCGCCGCGGCCGCGCCGTGGCCCCGGCCCGCATCACGGACACCATCCGCGCGGACACGGTCTTCATGCCGTTCCACTGGCCGGGCGAGGGCCGCGCCAACTCCCTGACCAACTCGGCCCTGGACCCCATCTCCCGCATGCCGGAATTCAAGGTCTGCGCGGTCCGCGTCGAGCCGGCGCAGGAGGGCACCTAGCCGAATGCCGGGCGGCGCAGCGCCTCGACCAGCCGCTCCACGAAGGCCGCCTCGCCGGCCGATGCCGGGTGGGGGTACTCGGTCTCGAAGTGCTCCCACTCCGTGCCGGGGTACGCGGCCTCGGCCAGGTTCGCGAAGTCCTGCAGCTCCACCTCCCGGTTGGGCATCGGCCATTCGCCCGCCAGCCGGAACACGTCCTGGAGCAGCCCGTAAGGCAGCGGGCACCACTCGGCCGGCAGGACCGCGTCGTAGAGGTCCTTGCCCTGTGGATGCCCGTCACTGAGGATCCACAGCAGCTTCCAGGCCGGCGAGAGCGCGGGCGACGCAGCCGGTACGAGGGCCCCGCAGTCGAGTTCGACCGGCACCGGCTCCGCCGGGAGGTGCTCGTTGAACACGAAGTCCGGCTGTACCTGCCCGGCCGGCAGCCCCGGCACGGACCAGGGCAGGCACCATCCGCCGCCCCGGCACCCGGTCGTACGTCCAGATGTCCTCGCAGACCGCACCGACGCCGAGACCCCGGCACGCCCGTCGGCCGCCGTTGCAATGCCGTCCAGCATCCGCGCGCTGAGCCGCGTACTCATCGCGCTCCCGTTCCCATGGCCCCGCCGCTCATGCGGCTGCCCCCTCCACGATCCAGCCGTCGTCCACCGACAGGTTGCTGTCGTACAGCACGAACTCCCGCTCCTCCGAGTGGATTTCGTACCCGGCCGAGCCGAGCGCAGCGGCCAGCGCGTCGCACGCCGCCGTCGCCCCCGCCGCCGTGCCGCGCCACCGCTGGGTCACGAACCGCTCGTGCGCGCCCCCGGCCAGGACCCGCCGCGCGTTCCACGACAGGTGGGCACCGTGCGGGGTATCGATCTTCTCGGACATGCGTCCGGTCCGCATCGGGATTCCCGGCGGGGGGTAACCATCCGGTCACGCACCGGACTCAGAAAGTGCTCGCACGCCCCTCGTGGCAGTGATGTGTCGTACCCCACACTGAGGTGCGGTGCCCCCGTCCTCGGAGCCCTGGAGGTCGCCCCCGTGCAGACCCAGATCCTGACCGTCAACGTGAGCCCGCCCGCCCATGACCCCGAGGCCACTGCGGGTGAAGAGCCCGAGGTCGACGCCGTGGACGAGGAGCCCGAAGAGCCCGAGGTGCTGGAGCTGACCGAGCAGGTGCCCGAGCCGCGCCGGCGCGCGGACAGCGGCGGAGCGAGCCCTTCCGCCGACCTGTTCCGGCAGTACCTGCGCGAGATAGGCAGGATCCCGCTGCTCTCCGCCGCCGAGGAGGTCGAGCTCGCGCGCCGCGTCGAAGCCGGACTCTTCGCCGAGGAGAAGCTGGGCAACACCCCCGGCCTCGACCTGCGGCTCGCCCTCGACCTCGACAAGCTCGTCGTCATGGGGCGCATGGCCAAGAGGCGGCTCATCGAGTCGAACCTGCGGCTCGTCGTCTCCGTCGCGAAGCGCTACGTGGGCCGCGGGCTCACCATGCTCGACCTCGTGCAGGAGGGGAACCTCGGGCTCATCCGGGCCGTTGAGAAGTTCGACTACGCCCGCGGGTACAAGTTCTCCACCTACGCCACCTGGTGGATCCGGCAGGCCATGTCGCGGGCCCTCGCCGATCAGGCCCGCACCATCCGCGTGCCCGTGCATGTCGTGGAGCTGATCAACCGCGTCGTGCGCGTACAGCGCCGCATGCTCCAGGAACGCGGGTACGAGCCCACCGCCGAAGAGGTCGCCGTCCACCTCGAGCTGACCCCCGAGCGGGTCCTGGAGGTGCTGCGCCTTGCCCAGGAGCCGGTGTCGCTCCACGCGCCGGTCGGCGAGGAGGACGATGTCGCCCTCGGCGATCTGATCGAGGACGGGGATGCGGCCTCGCCCATGGAGTCCGCGGCGTTCTTCCTGCTCCGCGAGCACCTGGAAGCCGTGCTGTCGACGCTCGGCGAGCGCGAGCGCAAGGTCGTGCAGCTGCGCTACGGCCTGGCCGACGGCCGGCCCCGCACCCTGGAGGAGATCGGACGGATCTTCGGCGTGACGCGCGAGCGGATCCGGCAGATCGAGTCCAAGACGCTCAACAAGCTGCGCGACCACGCCTTCGCCGACCAGCTCCGCGGCTACCTGGACTGAGTACGGAGAAGGGGTGCCCCCTGTTGAGAGGGCACCCCCTGGCACCACCGGCGAACGGCACGACGGCCGACGCTAGTCGACCTCGGCCACCGCCTGCGCGAACTGCGCCGCGTACAGCCGCGCGTACGCGCCGTCCGCCGCCAGCAGCTCCTCGTGCGTGCCCTGCTCCACGATCGAGCCGTTCTCCATCACCAGGATCACGTCCGCATCGCGGATCGTGGACAGCCGGTGCGCGATCACGAAGGACGTACGGCCGTGCGCGAGTCGGGCCATCGCCTTCTGGATCAGCACCTCGGTACGGGTGTCCACCGAGCTCGTCGCCTCGTCGAGCACCAGGATCACCGGGTCCGACAGGAACGCCCGGGCGATGGTGATCAGCTGCTTCTCGCCCGCGCTGACGCCCGCGCCCTCGTCGTCCAGCACGGTGTCGTAGCCGTCCGGCAGGGTGCGGATGAACCGGTCCGCGTGGGCGGCCCGCGCCGCCTCCTCGATCTCGGCGCGCGTGACCTCGCGCGACGCACCGTAGGCGATGTTCTCCGCGATGGTGCCGCCGAACAGCCACGTGTCCTGGAGCACCATGCCGATGCCGCTGCGCAGTTCCTCGCGGGTCATCTTCGCGATGTCCACCCCGTCGAGGGCGATCTCGCCGCCCGTGACCTCGTAGAACCGCATCAGCAGGTTGACCAGCGTGGTCTTGCCGGCGCCCGTCGGGCCGACGATCGCGACCGTGTGGCCGGGCTCGACGCTCAGCGACAGGTTCTCGATCAGCGGCTTGTCCGGCTCGTACCGGAAGGCCACCTTGTCGAGCGTGACCTGGCCGCGCAGCTGCTCCGGCTGCTCCGGCACCTCGGCGTCCGGCTCCTGCTCCTCCGCGTCCAGCAGCTCGTACACCCGCTCCGCCGAGGCGACACCGGACTGGACCAGGTTCGCCATCGACGCGACCTGCGTCAGCGGCATCGAGAATTGGCGCGAGTACTGGATGAAGGCCTGCACGTCACCGATCGACAGGGTGCCCGAGGCCACCCGCAGACCGCCGACGACCGCCACCAGCACGTAGTTGATGTTCGAGATGAAGAACATCACCGGCTGCATGATCCCGCTGACCAGCTGCGCCTTGAACGAGGCCCGGTACAGCGCCTCGTTCTGCTCGGCGAAGACGGCCGCGGACTCCTTCTGCCGGCCGAAGACCTTGACCAGCGCGTGGCCCGAGTACATCTCCTCGATGTGCGCGTTGAGCGCGCCCGTGGACTTCCACTGCGCCACGAACTGCGGCTGCGACTTCTTGCCGATCTTCGCCGCGACGAAGACCGAGACCGGAATGGTCAGCAGGGCGACCAGCGCCAGCAGCGGAGAGATCCAGAGCATCATCGCCAGCACGCCGACGATCGTCAGCAGCGAGTTGAGCAGCTGACCCATCGTCTGCTGCAGCGTCTGCCCGATGTTGTCGATGTCGTTGGTGGCCCGGCTGAGCACCTCACCGCGCTTCTGCCGGTCGAAGTACGACAGCGGCAGCCGCGACAGCTTCCCCTGCAGCTCCTCGCGCATCCGGTACACGGTGCCGTTCATGATGTGGTTCGACAGCCGCGTCGCGACCAGCATCAGCAGACCGGCGAGGGTGAAGACCACCAGCGCCCAGATCGCCACGACCCCGACGGCACCGAAGTCGATGCCCTCGCCGGGGGTGAAGTCGGTGCCGGACAGCATGTCCGCCGTGCCGCCCTCGCCCTTGGCACGCAGCCCGTCCAGCGCCTGCTGCTTGGTGATCCCGGCCGGCATCTGCCGGCCGACGATGCCCGCGAACACCAGGTCGGTGGCCTCGCCGAGGATCTTCGGGCCGATGACCGAGCAGCCGACGCTGCCGACGACGGCGACGACCATGCCCCACAGCTTGGCCCGGTCGTGCGCGATCTGGCGCAGCAGCCGTTTGCCCGAGCCCTTGAAATCCAGGGACCGCTCGGCCGGCCCCATCATCATCCGTCCTCCGGGCCCGCTCATGCGGCCTCCGCCTCCGTCAGCTGGGAGAGCACGATCTCCCGGTAGGTCTCGTTGTCGGCCATCAGCTCGTGGTGGCGCCCCTCGCCCACGACCTGGCCCTCGTCCAGCACGATGATCCGGTCGGCGTCGCGGATCGTGGAGACCCGCTGCGCGACGATGACCACCGTCGCGTCCTCGGTCTCGCGGGCGAGCGCCGCGCGCAGCGCCGCGTCCGTCGCGTAGTCCAGGGCCGAGAAGGAGTCGTCGAAGAGATAGATCTCCGGGCTCTGCACCAGCGTGCGGGCGATGGCCAGGCGCTGGCGCTGGCCTCCGGAGACGTTCGTTCCGCCCTGGGTGACGGGCGCGTCCAGACCGCCCTCCAGTTCGGACACGAAGTCCCTCGCCTGCGCCACCTCGAGCGCGTGCCACAGCTCCTCGTCGGTGGCGTCGGGACGCCCGTACCGCAGGTTGGAGGCGACGGTTCCGGAGAAGAGGTACGGCTTCTGCGGGACCATGCCCACCGTCTTCGCCAGTAGCTCCGGCTCGATGCGGCGGACGTCCTCCCCGTCGACGAGCACGTGGCCGCCGGTCGCGTCGAACAGCCGGGGAACCAGGCCCAGCAGCGTGGACTTGCCGCTGCCGGTGGAGCCGATCACCGCCGTGGTCTCGCCGGGGCGGGCCACCAGGTCCACCCCGCGCAGCACCGGGGCCTCGGCGCCCGGGTAGCGGAAGTCGGCGCCGCGCAGCTCCAGCTGCCCGCGGGCGAGGAGCCCCCGGACCGGGTCGACGGGCGGGACCACACTGGACTCGGTGTCCAGGACCTCCTGGACGCGCTCGGCGCAGACCTCGGCGCGCGGCACCATCATGAACATGAAGGTGGCCATCATCACGGACATGACGATCTGCATCAGGTAGGCGAGGAAGGCCGTCAGCTGGCCGATCTCCATGCCGCCGCTGTCGATGCGCATCGCGCCGAACCAGATGACGGCGACGCTGGAGATGTTCACGACCACGATCACGGTCGGGAACATCAGCGCGAGCAGCTTGCCGGCTGCGAGGGAGACCCCGGTCAGGTCCGCGTTGGCATCCCGGAACCGGTCCTTCTCGTACTCGTCGCGGACGAACGCGCGGATGACGCGGTTGCCGGTGATCTGCTCGCGCAGCACCCGGTTCACGGTGTCCAGGCGGACCTGCATCTTCCGGAACAGCGGCCGCGTCCTGAAGACGATCGCGCCGACCGACAGGCCGAGGACGGGGACCACGGCCAGCAGGACGCCCGACAGCTTCACGTCGAGCGAGAGGGCCATGGCGATGCCGCCGATGCACATGATCGGCGCGGAGACCATCAGCGTGAAGGTCATCAGCACGAGCATCTGGATCTGCTGCACGTCGTTCGTCGTACGGGTGATCAGCGAGGGCGCACCGAACTGGCCGAGCTCCCGCGCGGAGAAGCTCTGCACCCGGTCGAAGACGGACGCGCGGATGTCGCGGCCGACGGAGGCGGCGGTACGGGCGCCGAAGTAGACGGCGCCGATGTTGCACCCGAGCTGGACGAGGGAGACGCCGAGCATCAGGGCGCCGAAGCGCAGGATGTAGCCGGTGTCCCCGCTGACGACACCGTTGTCGATGATGTCCGCGTTCAGCGTGGGGAGGTAGAGGCTCGCACTGGTCTGCAGCAGTTGCAGCAGGACCAGGAGGGCGATCGGTTTCCGATACGGACTCAGATGGGTCCGCAGAAGTCGTATGAGCACGCGCAGGCTCCGGTCGGCAGTTCGTGGGGTTCACCCCATCTTCGGCCACCCCGGCTCCGATCCCCACCGCTTTTCGCAAAGGCCGGTCAAAAGGAGTAGACCGGCCGCGGGTCCTACTGCGACGGCAGTAGGACCAGCGCCCGAGAGGAGGACGGCTCTACCCCTGGAATGCCCCGGGGTGGATCTGCTCCCGCGTCGCGATGTACTGCTGGCGCACCGCCTGCCAGGCCGGGTACTCCTCGCCCGGCTCGAAGACCTGTGCCGCCGGGCCCGGCCACACCGGCGGGTTGTGCGGGGCCAGCGTGCCCTGCTGCACCCCGAGAGCCCAGGCCGCCTGGCGCGCAGCGCCCAGCGCCGCGTAGTCGGCCGGCGCCGGAACGACGATCTGCGTGCCGAACAGCCCCGGAGCTGCCGTCTGTACGGCGGGCAGCTCGGCCGCCGCGCCCAGCAGGAACACCCTGCGGATCTCGACCCCGCGCGAACGCAGCACGTCCAGTGCATCGACCAGCCCGCACAGCATGCCCTCGAACGCGGCCCGGGCCAGGTGCTCCGGCTTCATCGAGTCCCGGCGCAGCCCGGACAGGGTCCCGGCGGTGTGCGGCAGGTTGGGCGTGCGCTCACCCTCCAGGTACGGGAGGAGTACGAGCCCGTGCGCGCCCGGCGTCGACTTGAGCGCGAGCGCGGACAGCCCCTCGAGATCGGTGCCCAGCAGCTCGGCGGTGCCGCGCAGGGCCCGTACGGCATTGGAGGTGTTCACCACCGGCAGGTGCATGCCGCTGGCGTCGGCCAGCGAGGTGATCAGCCCGCCCGGCTCCGACAGCGCCTCGTGGTGCACGGCCATCACCGAGCCGGAGGCGCCCAGCGAGACGACCGCGTCGCCGGGCCCGAGGCCCAGACCGAGCGCGGCGGCCATGGTCTCCCCGGTGCCCGCGGAGATCAGCAGCCCCTCCGGGGTCATCCCGGCGGCCTCGGCCGGCCCGAGCACCTCGGGCAGCAGCGCCATGTGCCCGAGCGCCAGCTCGACCAGGTCGGGGCGGTACGAACCGGTGGCCGCCGACCAGTACCCGGTGCCCGAGGCGCCGCCCCGGTCGGTGGTCCGCCGGGCGGGGCGGCCCAGCAGCTGCCAGACCAGCCAGTCGTGCGCGGACATCAGCACGGCCACCCGCCGGGCCGCCTCCGGCTCGGCGCGGGCCAGCCAGGCCAGCTTCGCCACCGGCTGCGCGGACTGCGGGACGGACCCCACGGCCTCGGCCCAGGCGTGCCGGCCGCCGAGCGCCTCGATGAGGTCGGCGGCGGCGACCTGGCCGCGCTTGTCGTTGCCGACGAGGGCCGGACGTACGAGGGCGCCCTGCTGGTCCAGGGGCAGCAGTCCGTGCTGCTGCGCGGAGACCCCTATGGCCTGGACCCCTTCGAGGAGCCCGCCGCCGGCGGCCTCGCCGAGGGAGAGCAGCCAGGCCTGCGGGTCGGTCTCGTGGGCGTGGACGCTCTCGGGATCGCCCGCCGGCTGCGGATGGGGTGCGTACCCCTGGCGCAGCACGGCACCCGTGTCGGTGTCACAGACGACGATGCGAGTGAAGGCGGAAGAACTGTCCAGCCCGGCGACTATCCCCATACGGAGAATTCTGCCGCACGCCGGGCCGGGATCCGCCGCCCGGAGGCGCCGGATCCCGTCCGGCTCCAGGGGAACCTTCCGGCTCAGGTGTTGCTGGTGCCCCAGTCGTCCTCGGAGCCGCCGCCGGCCCGGTCGCGCAGACCCCGTACCCGCCCGGCCAGGGAGGCGGGGACCGCGTTGCCGACCTTGTCGCTCACGGCGGCGAAGGCCTTCCCGGCGTACTCGCGGCCCGTCTGGCCGGCGGACTCGGCGGCATTGCGCACCGCCGGGTTCTGCGCGATCTCCCGCGCGGACTTCTTCATCTGCTCGTAGCGCTCGCGCCCCGCGCGGGTTCCGAGCACGTACCCGAGGGCCAGTCCGACCACGAACGTGACCTTGTACCGCATGCCTGCCACCCTTCGTCGTGTGGTGCCCGGCCGGCTGGCGATACCGATTGGCGGAGCACCCCCCTGCTTGCGCTAATCTATGACTCGCAACGGGCGCTCGCCCCCCGGCAAGGCCGGAGGTGGGCTGTTCGGCGCACCGCAGCAATCCCCTGTAGCTCAATTGGCAGAGCAGCCGGCTGTTAACCGGCAGGTTACTGGTTCGAGTCCAGTCGGGGGAGCGCAGTCCCCTGTAGCTCAATTGGCAGAGCAGCCGGCTGTTAACCGGCAGGTTACTGGTTCGAGTCCAGTCGGGGGAGCGTGAAAGAAGAGGACCTCGTGCGGGTCCTCTTTCTTTTTGCCCTGGTCCTGGAACCGGGCAGCCCTCAGAACGGTCTCCCTCAGCAGGCGAAGCCGATCATGCGAGGCATCCGAGGCAGGAGATCGTATGAGCGGCTATGCTGCGGCAGACGGCGCGCACACATGTACGCGCCACGCCGTGAAGGGGCGGTAGCTCAGCCGGTTAGAGCAGCGGACTCATAATCCGTCGGCCGTGGGTTCGAGTCCCACCCGCCCCACTGCACCCCAGGTCAGAAGAAACGTTCTGACCTGGGTTTTTTTGTTTGCTGTCAGTCGGTGGCGAAGGGGTTGTGGCCGCGACTCGGGCGCCATCGCCCCCCAGGGGACGAGCCAGGGGACGAGCCAGGGGACAGGCGTCGGCGGCCCGGTGAACCCGGATTTGTTCCGGCTTGGGTGTGGTCACGGTGACTGTGCTGGGCGGGCGGTGGTGAGGGCCGAGGGGGCCAGTACCCACAGCAGGGCCCTGCCGGTCAGGGGCGTGGTGGCGATCAGGGTCAGGTAGACCTCGATCAGCGATCCGTCGCCGGTGAGGACATTGAGATCGGCGGCCCATCGGGAGAGCAGGAAGATGACGGCGTCGACGATGAGCCAGGAGGCGAGGTTCGCTCCGATCCACCACTTCCAGCGCGTGGTGACCTTGCGGAGGACCAGTGACTGCGACAGGCCCAGCAGTGGCCCCAGGGCCAGACTCTGACTGGCGGCCAGCAGGTACGCCGTCGAGACCGTCTGGTGGGAGTCCTGCGCGCCGATCACGGCGGGCATGATCACCACCAGCCATGCGAGCAGCGCCGGACCGACGTTGGAGGTGACCCACACCTTGCGGGGCACGGGGACCCGCTCCCTGACGACCAGCCATTGCAGTGCTCCCAGGACCCCGCCGAACAGCGCGGCGCCCAGGGTCGCGATCACGAGCGCGAGGATCACGTTGTGGCTGGCCAGGTTCATGTGGAGGACGTCGTTGCCCAGCAGGACCAGCAGGAACCCGACGGTCAGGACGGTGATGAAGGCGAGCGTGTTGTAGCCGATCCACCGCCGGTACAGGCGGACGTCCCACCCGCCGGTCGATGGTTTCCGGTGGCTGGAGCCGGAAGCGGTCATCACCCACTCCTCGGTGACTACGGGGCCGTACGGGCCGTTCTTATGATCGGACCCGGATCGCCCCGGACCCGGTTCGCGACACCGTGCGCCCCTTCCGGTTCCTCTCGCGGCCACCCTTGTGGCCCCACCCGAACACTTGCCGCGCCGATGGGCTGCGGACAGGCGCGCGGCCATGCCGGTGACCTCCTGGTGCGCCTGCCGCGCAGCACCCGTAGCAGCGGAGAGATTGAAGTCAGGGCATGTGCCGAGGTCGGGGTGGAGTCGTGAACGGGAACTCGCGTGGTCGCCGACGGCAGGCACTGCTGGCCTCGGTGCGCTCGCTGGTGACGGCAACACTCCTCGTCACCGCCTACTACCTGATGCCCATGGACTCGGCCTTCACGGCCACCACCGTCCTCGCTCTCGTCATCGGTATCGCGGCTGTGGCAGTGCTCCTGGCCCTGCAGATCCACAGGATCACGCTGTCCCCGCGGCCCGGGCTGAAAGCCATGGAGGCCATGGCGATCACCGTGCCGCTGTTCGTCCTGCTGTACGCCACGGCCTGCTTCCTGCTGGAGCACAGCGAGCCCGGCAGCTTCAGCGAACCCCTGTCGCGCACCGACGCGCTGTACTTCGCGATGACCGTGTTCAGCACGGTCGGGTTCGGGGACATCACCGCGCGCAGCGAAACCGCCCGGCTGCTGACGACGGGACAGATCACGCTGAATCTGCTGCTGCTCGGTGTCGCGGCCCGGCTCCTGGCCAACGCGGTCCAGCGAGGCCGGCAGCGCCACGGCCTCGACGAGAGCGACAGCACGCCGCCGCCCCGGTGACCGAGAGGCGAGAACACGGCACCCCCGGAGCAGGCTCGGTGCGTGAATCCCTCGCGCACCGGGTCTGCGGGTAAGCCGTGTCCACTCGCGGCTCATCGCTGGGATTCGTGGAGAAGATCCTGCCGCACATCCGTAAGCCATTGACGCAGCCGCACGCCCTGTGGCGGGAGAATGCTGAGCCCAAGCGTCGCCGCCGACTTCTTGAGCAGTTGATCCGATTCGTTGAGGGTCAGGAATTCGTGAATCTCGTCCGCCACCTGCCGGAGGTCAATCTCAGAAGTGTCCGAAGCGTAGTCATCCATGTTGGCTGGTTGGTGACCCGGATCGGTTCGAGGACGCCGACACGTTCGACATCGACCGCGCACCCAACGCCCATCTGTCCTTCGGCGCCGGCCGCCACTACTGCCCGGCCTCGGCCATCTCCCGCGTGCACGCGGCAGAGGCCCTCGGCGCGCTCCTGGAACGCCTGCCCGGGCTGCGGCTGGCGCTGCCCGTCGACCAGCTGGTCTGGCGGACGGGCAACATCAAAAGGGTTCCCGAACGGCTCCACGTCCTGTGGTGAGACCGGGCAGAGGCCCCGGGGTCCGCAACGGGCCGGAGCCGGGTGCGTCTGCCGGGGCGTCTGCCGGGGCTAGAAGTTCTCCGTTTCGTCCGCCAAGTGGCGCAGTACGTCGTTCAGGTCCTGGCGGCGGGCGAATGCCGCGCGTTGGCGGTGGGCGCCCGAGCCGTCGCGCAAGAGGCCTGCCAGGGTCTTGGCCGCGTGGTCGAGCTCGCCCGACGCCGCCAGTTCCGGGGCGACCAGTTCCAGCAGGGCCTCCGCCAGGTCCGCCGCCGGGAGTTCGGCCCCCGTGTACGGGTCGAGGCCGAAGCCCTCCAGCCCGTCGTGGGCCGCCCGCCAGCGCGCGAGACGCAGTACGTCGTCCCGCAGCGCAGGTTCGGGACGCTGCTCCGCGATGTCCCGCAGGATGGTCGCCACCAGGGCGCGGACCAGCTCGGCCTGGAGGATCGCCGTGTCGATGTCCGGGGACATGTCGGGCGCCCGGATCTCGAGCGTCGGCCAGTGCCCGGACGGGCGGAGGTCCCAATAGACCATCTTCGTGTCCAGGGCCGCCCCGGAGCCGAGCAGGGTCTGCACCGAGCGCCGGAAGTGGGCCGTGGACGTGAAGTGCGGGGGCAGGCCCGCCGAGGGCCAGCCCGACCAGGCCATCGCCCGCCAGCTGGCGTGACCGGTGTCACGGCCGCCCCAGAACGGCGAGTTGGCGGCCAGCGCGATCAGCGTGGGCAGCCATGGTCTGACCCGGTTCGACACCGCCACCGCCGTGTCCACGTCGAGGGTGCCGATGTGGATGTGGCGGCCGCAGCTGACGAGGGTGTCGGTGAGCGCGCCGAAGCGGCGGTGCTGCTCGCGCTGGCGCGGCTCGTCGTCGGTCAGGTGCAGCGGCCCTTCCACGGCCACGACCGGCGAGGGCGCGGCCAGCAGCCGGCAGCCGTGGGCGCGGGCCGCCCGGGCGAGGGTGCGCCGCAGGATGGCGAGCTCCTCGCGCAGGACGGGCGCCGAATCGGCGACCGGGGTGGAGATCTCCACCTGGTAGCGGGTGCCCTCGGGGTGCACTTCGTGGGGCAGGCCCGCGGCGGTGGCCAGGACGAGCGGGGCGGCCGGGACCACCCGGAAGGTGCGGGCGTCGACGAGGAGGAACTCCTCCTCGACGCCGACGGTCAGCGGGGCCGTGAGAGGGGTCGCGTGGACGCCGTTGTCCCCGCTGCCGGTGCTCGTGGTGCTGTTGCCAGGTTCGATCACTACGCCTCCCTGGACATACGAGTCTTTTCATCATGAGCTGAACACGAGGCGAGGAGCGCACGCCGATTCAGTCAAATGTCCTGTGACAGTGGCGAGTTACCGGCAAGGCCCGGCCCGGTCTGAGACCGCGGATCCGGGTGGGGCGACTGGTGCGCGTGCGGGAACCGGCCGGGGTGCGGACCGGGTGCGGACGGGGTGCGGGGACGGGGTGCGGGGACGGGCTCGTGCCGGGGGGACGGCCCGGCTCAGGCCCGGTTCAGGTCCGATTAATGCCTGGGGCCGCCGAACGGCCGCCGGTTATCATCCGCTGTGACCGGTACGAGCACCCCCACGCCCACCACCCCCACCCGACGCGCGACGCGGATTTTCGCGGACCTGACCCCGCTGCGCACGTCCCCGGACTACCGGCGGCTGTGGGTCGGCGGCACCATCTCCTGGATGGGCCAGGCGATGACCGCCCTCGCGATCTCGCTCCAGGTCTACGACATCACCCGGTCCAGCTTCTCGGTCGGGCTCGTCGGACTCTTCTCCCTCGTCCCGCTCGTCGTCTTCGGGCTCTACGGCGGGGCCATCGCCGACACCGTGGACCGGCGCAAGCTCGGCCTGTACAGCTCCCTCGGCCTGACGGCCCTGTCGGTCGCGCTGGCCGGCGCAGCGCTCCTCGACTACCACCGGGTCTGGCTGCTGTACACGGTCGTCGCGCTCCAGGCGGTCTGCGGCGCCCTCAACGGGCCCGCCCGGTCCGCGATGATCCCGCGGCTGCTGCCGGCCGAGCAGCTGCCCGCCGCCAACGCGCTGAACTCGGTGACGATGACCTCCGGGACGATGATCGGCCCGGTGCTCGGCGGGCTCATCGTCGGCTGGTGGGGCTACCAGGCCGCCTACCTGGTCGACGCCGTCACGTTCTGCGCCGCCCTCTACGCGATGTGGCGGCTGCCCGCGATGCTGCCCGAGCGGGAGGGCGGCAAGCGGGGGCGGGCCTCGGTACTGGACGGGCTGCGCTTCCTCGGGACGCGGCCGAACATCCGGATGACCTTCTTCTCCGACATGGCCGCCATGGTGCTGGCCCAGCCGAAGGCGCTGTTCCCGGCCATCGCCGTGCTCTGGTACGGCGGCGACGCCAAGACCGTCGGCCTGCTGGTGGCCGCGCCGGCCGTCGGGGCGCTGCTGGGCGGGCTGTTCTCCGGCTGGCAGGGCCGGATCCGCCGGCACGGGCTGGCCATCCTGATCTCCGTGGCCGCCTGGGGGCTGGCCATCGCCGTCTTCGGACTCACCCGGAACCTGTGGCTCGGGCTGTTCTTCCTGGCACTGGCCGGCTGCGCCGACACCATCTCCATGGTGTTCCGGTCCACGATGATGCAGGCCGCGACGCCGGACGAGATGCGCGGCCGCCTGCAGGGCGTGTTCATCGTGGTCGTCGCGGGCGGGCCCCGGCTCGGGGACTTCCTCGCCGGGACCGTCGCCGACCGGACCTCCCCGACCATGGCGATCACGGGCGGCGGGCTCGGGTGCGTGCTGGTGCTGCTCCTGCTGGCCCTGCGCTGGCGCGGGTTCGCCCGGTACGACGCGAGGTCGCCGCAGGCATGATGCACGAGGCTTGATGCGTGCAGCCCGATGCATGCCCCGTGATGTGTGCCGCATGACGCGTGAGGCCCCGGGACGGCTCAGGCGTCGACCGGCTCCCGGGTGCGCTCGCCGCCCGCATCGCCCGTGTTGGCCGTGCCGGTCGGCTCGAACAGCAGGATCGAGACCTCTTCGTCCGCCGCCGGGCAGTGCTCGACCCCGCGCGGTACGACGTACAGCTCGCCCGGGCCGACGACCACGTCCCCGTCGCGGAGGCGGATCGTGAGGGTCCCGCTGACGACGAGGAACATCTCGTCGGTGTCCTCGTGGGTGTGCCACACGAACTCGCCCTGGAGCTTGGCGGCCTTGACCTCGTAGTCGTTGATCCGGGCGATGCGGCGCGGGGCCCACTGCTCGTCGAACGCGGACAGCTTCCGCGCGATGTTCACGGGGTGCATCGGGTGCGTTGTCATGGGGAGAGACTGCCGGAGGGGGCGGGGGCCGTCTTGTACGTTCCTGGCATGGCCGCGATCCGTCCGCGCAGCACCGTCTCCGCCTGGCAGCCGTCGGTTGCCGGCATCGCCGAGGTCTTCCACGCCCGTTTCACCGACCACGCGTACCCGGCCCATGTCCACGACACCTGGGCGCTGATGATCCTGGACGGCGGCCGCGTCGACTTCGCGCTCGACCGGGAGCGGCACGGCGTCGGGGTCTCGGACGCGGTGGTCCTGCTGCCGCCCGGGGTCGCGCACGACGGACGAACCGTCACCGAGGCCGGATTCCGCAAGCGGGTGCTCTACCTCGACACCTCCGTCCTCCCGGAGCACCTGACCGGCGCCGCCGTCGGCACGCCGCTGCTGTTCGACCGCGCGCTGCTGGAGCGCGTACACGGGCTGCACCTGGCGCTGGGTTCGCAGCAGTCGCCGGCGGAGGGCTTCGAGGCGGAATCGCGGCTGGCTTTCGTTCGGGAGCGGCTGTGGATCCGGCTGGCGGGCCGGGAGGCCGCCCCCGGCGGCGCGCCGGGCGCGGGGCTCGCCGTACGGCTGCGCGAGCTGCTCGACGCGCGGGTGGTCGAGGGGATCACCCTGGAGGAGGCGTCGGCGGTGCTGGGACACGTACATCCCACGCACCTGATCCGCAGCTTCCGGAAGGCGTACGGGCTGCCGCCGCACGCGTACCTGACCGGGCGGCGGGTGGCCCGGGCGCGGCGGCTGCTGCTGGCAGGGATGCGTCCGGCCGCGGCGGCCGTGGCTGCCGGATTCTACGACCAGGCGCATCTGACGCGGCACTTCGGGCGGTACGTGGGGATCAGTCCGGCACGGTTCGCACGGTCCGGGCGGGTGTGAACGGGAGCCGGCGGAAGCGGCGGCCGGTCAGGGAGCTACGCCCGCTCCAGGAGTACGGCCGGAAGCGTGCCGGTCACGATCGCGTCCCGGGGCAGCGAGAGGCCGAAGTGGCGCTCCACGATCCCCAGGGCGGTGAGGTGGACGTCCCTGTGGTCCGCTTCCTCGTCCGGGAGGCCGGCGGCGGTCAGCTCGGCCTGGACGCGGGAGGCCACCTCGGGCTCGCCGACAACACCGTCGTAGCCCCAAGAGCCGTCCAGGTGCAGGTTGAAGGCGCTCAGCACGACCTCGTCGTGGACGTAGGCGAACTGAGGCGGGACCGGCTTGCCGTTCTCCTCCTCGAACTCCAGGTGGCAGATGTCCACGCCGCCGCGGGAGAGCGGCGGCCCGCCGCCGAACTCGCCCATCCAGCCCCCGTAGGCGACCGTGTAAGACCAGTCGCCGCACCGGCCGTAGCGCAGACCGATGGAGTCCCACTCGCTCCCGTGCCTGTCGACCATGAGCTCGAGGAGGCCGTCTCCGGTGAGGTCCCCGACCGGTACGGCCGTGTGCTGGGGGCCGAGCACGGTCTCGGTGAGCCGCCCGACGAGTTGCTCCGGGGTGAGTCCGCGCGCCATCACCACGCTGTATCCGCCGAAGGCGATCGAATGCGGGGCTGCCAGCCAGGTTATTCCGTCCGTCATGACGGACATCCTGGCCGATGCCTCTGACAACGCGGGGGCCGGCGACGGCGGTTCGCTCAGGCGGGCCCGACCACGCCGCGTGCGACGCCGAGGGTGACCAGGTCCTGGGGGCGGATGCGGAGCTGGTCCGCCGTGGACGGCGCCTCGGACGGGGGGCGCTTGAGGATGGCCGCCGCCAGCTCGGGGGCGATCACCGAGAAGTAGCTGTCCGGGGTGACCC
This sequence comes from Streptomyces sp. NBC_00354, assembly GCF_036106915.1. Taxonomy (NCBI): domain Bacteria; kingdom Bacillati; phylum Actinomycetota; class Actinomycetes; order Kitasatosporales; family Streptomycetaceae; genus Streptomyces; species Streptomyces sp. NBC_00354. Next base: position 5,721,559 of record NZ_CP107983.1, read on the forward strand.
AGGTGTTCCCCGGCGCGGCCAGCGCAAGGGCGCCGCCCGAGCCCCCCTCGCCGATCAGGAGGGTGGTCACCGGGACCCCGGCAGCCGCGACCGCCGCGAAGGTGTCGGCGATGGCCGCTCCGGCGCCGGCGTGTTCCGCCGCGGCGTCGTTGGCCGCGCCGGGGGTGTCCACCAGGGTGAGTACGGGGATGCCGAGGCGGTCCGCGAGGCGGATCACGCGGGCCGCCGTACGGTAGCCCGCCGGACGGGTCGCCGTGCCGCACTGGGCGGCGTACGCGACGGCCCGCCCCTCCCGCAGCCCGAATCCGCACAGCATCCCGGGGTCCGTGCCGCCCGCCCGGTCCCCGGAGAGGGGGAGGCGGAGCGCGAAGTACGCGTCGAGGTACGCCTCGGCGCGTGGCCGGTCCGGGTGGCGGGCCTGCCGGACGGCGTCCCAGCCGCCGGCCGGGGGTGGTACGTCCGACAGTGCCGCCGGCGGCTCGACCGGCTCGACGGAGCGGGGCGCGGCCAGGACGCGGAGCCAGCCGGCCAGGGTCGCGGGCAGCTCGGCGGCGGGGACGACGGCGTCGACGTGCCCGGCTGCGTACTGGCCCTCGGCGGTGTACGCCGCCGGGTCCGCGTCCGCCGGCCGGACCCGGGAGCCCGCGAAGCCGACCTGCGCACCCGGGAGTGCGAGCACGACGTCCGCCCCGGCGCCGAGCGTGGCCCAGCCGCCGCCGGTGGTGGGATCGCGGAGGACGGCGATCTGCGGGAGCCCGGCGGCGCGGGTCAGGACGGACTGGCGGGCCACACGCTGGAGTTGGGTCAGTGCGAGCATGCCCTCCTGCATGCGGGAGCCGCCGGTGGCGATCAGGGACACGAGGGGGAGGCGGTGTTCGCGTGCGTACGTGTAGGCGGCTTCGAGCCGGTCTCCGGTGCGTTCGCCGAGGGAACCGCCGAGGAAGCCGAACTCGAAGGAGATCACGGCGGCTTGCCGGCCGCCGATGAGGGCGGTTCCGGTGACGACGGACTCCTCCTCGCCGGTGCGTGCGGCGGCGCGGGCGCGGGAGTCGTCGTAGCCGGCCCAGGTGAGAGGCCCGTCGGGGGCCGATTCCCGGTGAGGGGTGGGGAGTTCGGCGAAGCTGCCGGAGTCGGTCACGGAGGCGATGGCTGCGCGGGCCGAGAGGCGGGTCGTCGTCACGGAATCACCCTAGGGGGTGGCTGTCGGGCGGGGGAGGCCCCTTTGGGCCCGGTCACGTCAGGTGGGGGAGGGGGAGGGCGATCTTCAGGGCGTAGGCCGCGACGAGGCCGTAGCCGAGGCGGAAGGTCCAGGCGCGGGCGGCAGGGGAGACCTTGCGGCCGGCGAAGGCGCCGAGGGCCACGAGGGTCTGCTGCCAGAGGAGGGAGGCGGCGGCGACGCCGATGAGGAAGGCGGCGGCGGTGGTGGGGGTGGTGAGGGTGGAGGCCTGGGCGGTGGTGAGGGCGGCGAAGTAGAGGGCGGTGGTGGGATTGACGGCGGTAAGCCCAACAAACCGCCCGAACGCCCCGACGGCTCCGGCTCCGGCCCGTGGCTCGAGCCCGGTCCCCGCCATGGCTCCGGCCAGGGGGTGTGGCGCGGGCCGAGGGTCAGGCCGGTCGGTGGGTTCGGGCCCTGCGGGCGGCAGTTCCCCACCCCGCCCCTTCCCGAAACCGGGGCTCCGCCCCGGACCCCGTGCCTCAAGCGTCGGCGGGGCTGAGGGTTCGGGGCTGCGCCCCGGATCGGGCGTCTGAAGGGGTGACGGGTCCGAAGGGTCGTGGCCGTGGCCGTGGCCCGGGCCTCGGGGCGCGAGCGGCCGTGGGGCGGAGGTGTGGGCCGGGTGCGGTGCCGCGAGTGGCGGTGGGGTCGACGCCGCGGAGTTGCGGAGGCCGTGGGCCGCGATCGCGAGGAGGACTGCCGCCGAGGCCAGGCGGATCCAGGCCTCGATCGGGGTGACGTGGGAGGCCACCCAGGGGCCCAGCGCCGTGGCCAGGGCCGCGTAGGCGAGGTCGACCGTGGCGATGCCCGCCGCCGCGGCCATCGCCGTGCGGCGGTTCCGCATCGCCTCCTGGAGCAGCAGCACGCTCATGGCACCCATCGGCATCGCCACGCCCAGGCCCGCGACCGCGCCCGACAAGGCGGGGGAGAGGAATTCGTTCATGGAACGGGAGGGTGAGGGGTGGGGGCGTCCGCGCAGCGGCGTATATCGGCACTGACTGCGAGAATCGCGGTATGGACCGCCTCGACAGGGAAATCCTCGGCATCCTGCAGCAGGATGCGCGGATCTCGTACCGCGATCTCGGAGTCAGCGTCGGGCTCAGTGCCAACGCCACCGCCGACCGGGTGCGCCGGATGCGGCGGGACGGGGTGATCCGCGGGTTCACCGTCATCGTGGATCCGGCCGCCGACACCCGGGGCGGGCTCGTGGTCTTCATCGATCTGAGCCTGCGGCAGGACACCTCCAACGACGAGTTCGAGCGGAAAGTCGCCACGTTTGCCGGGATCACCGAAGTGGTGCATGTGACCGGGGAGTACGACTACCTCGTACGGGCCCGGGCCGCCGACCCCGCCGCGCTCGACGCGCTGCTGCGCCGGCTCAAGCGGGAGGCCGGGGTGGCTCAGTCCAGCACCCGGATCGCCTTGCGGGCAGCGGCGGCCCACCGGCCGCCGGGCGCCCCCTAGAGCGCCGACTCCCAGCGCAGGGTCGTCCCCCGCGTGCCCGACTCCGTGCGGCCGTCGTCCGTGACCTTCAGGCGGGCCCGGGTCGGGGCGGCGTCCACCTCGACCTGGATCGAGGTGACCTCCGAGCGGCGGTGGGCCGCGGCCAGGGCGCCGCGCAGGGCGGACAGGAGGTCGCCGGCCACCGGCTCGCGGAGCAGGGCGTCCACCGCGCCCGCGAAGTGGACCGACGGCTGGAAGCCCAGCAGGACCGCCGCCCCGCCCGTTTCCCGGAGGACCCGGCCGCGGAACGTCGTCGGGGCATCCGTCGGCGGCTGCTGGAGGGCGAAGATGGCTGTGCGGACCTCCTGGATGGTGGAGTCGAGCTCGTCCACCGCCCGGCCGAGTTCGTCGCCCACGGTGTCCCCGGACGGCGCGGCCGCCGACCGCTTCTTCGTGCTCTCCAGCATCATCTCCGTCGCGAACAGCCGCTGGACCACCAGATCGTGCAGGTCCCGCGCGATCCGGTCGCGGTCCTCGTAGACCGCCAGCTGCTCCCGGTCGTGCTGCGCGTCCGCCAGTACGAGGGCCAGCGCGGCCTGGGAGGCGAACTGTGAGGCCAGCAGCCGGTCCACGGCGTCGTACGGGCGCCCGCCGCGGGCGCGCGGCAGGGCGAGGGTGCCGATCAGCTGGCCGCCGCTCTGGAGCGGGAGCATCATGCTCGGGCCGAAGCGCTCGCGGACGTGTGTGGTCATCCGGGGGTCGGTGGCCGAGTCCTCTATGAAGACCGGCTCCCCGCCGAGGAGTTGTTCCAGCACCGGCGAACCGGGGGCGATCGCCGTCCCGACCAGGTCCCCGGGGTCCCCGTGCGTGGAGGCGGCCACGATCTCCATGCCGCCCTCGGGAGTCGGCTGGAGGACCACGCCGGCCGCCGCGTCGGCGAGCAGCCGGGCCCGTTCGGCCACGCACATCAGCGCGTCCATGGCCGGCCGGCCTGCCAGCAGGGTCGTGGTGACGGCGGCGGCGCCCTCGATCCAGCGCTCCCGGCGGCGCGCGGTCTCGTACAGCCGGGCGTTGCCGATCGCTATCCCCGCCTGCGAGGCCAGGACGCGTACGAGGGCGAGGTCCTCCTCGGTGAACGGCCCGCCGCCCACCTTCTCGGTGAGGTAGAGGTTGCCGAAGACCTCCTTGTGGACCCGGATCGGGACGCCCAGGAAGCTGCGCATGGGGGGATGGCCCGGCGGGAACCCCGCCGAGCGCGGATCCTTCGACAGGTCCTTCAGCATCAGCGGGCGCGGATCGGTGACCAGCGCGCCGATCAGGCCCGAACGCCCGTCGGGCAGGCGGGGGATCGCGGCGCGCTCCGCCTCGCTCAGCCCGGCCGTGTACAGCTCGGTCAGGCGCAGGCGCTCGGGGTCGACGACCCCGAGCGCTCCGTACCGGGCCGTGCACAGCTCGCTCGCCGAGTCCACGATGTGCTGGAGGGTGGTCTGCCGCTCCAGTTCGGAGCCGACGCTGAGCACCGCCTCCAGGAGTACGGGCAGCCGGGCCCGTTGCCCGGGACCGTCCGGACCGGCGGGCTCGGGCACCGCGTTCGTCATTCGGCCAGCGGGTTGAGGACCATCGGGGCGATCTTCCCTTCGAGCATCATGCCGAGACCGAGCACGGCGCACACGTCCGGCCGTTCCGCGATGGCGACGGGCATGCCGGTGGCGTCGCGCAGCATCTGGTCCAGGCCCGGCAGCAGGGCGCTGCCTCCCACCATCATGATCCCCCGGTCCGTCAGGTCGGCGACCAGGTCCGGCGGGCAGTCCCGCAGCACCTTGCCGATGCCGTCGAGCACGGCGGTCAGCGGGGTGTGGATGGCATCCCGTACGGCGGCGGTGTCGACGTGGACCGAGCGGGCCAGTCCGGTGGCCACGTCACGGCCGTGGATGAGCGTGGAGGTGGGGCCCCCGCCGGTGATGCCGTTGCCGTGCAGTGCGACCTGGAGCGGCCGGACGGCCTGGCTGGGCAGCATCAGCTCGTGCGCGTGGCGCAGGTGCTGGACGACGGCGTGGTCGATGGCCTCGCCGCCGACCGGGATCCGCTGGGCGGTGACGATCGAGCCGAGGGAGAGGACGGCGATCTGGGTGGCGGCGGCCCCGCACACCATGATCATCGTCGCGGTCGGCTGCTCCACGGGCAGGCCGCAGCCGACGGCCGCCGCGATCAGGGTGTCGACGAGTTCGACGCGCCGGGCCCCGAGCCCGACCATCGTCTCCACCGCGGCGCGCTGGGCGAGCGGGTCGGCGTCGTGCGGGGTGCAGGCGGCGGCCCGCAGCCGGGGCTTGCGGCGCAGGGCGCGCCGCAGCTTCTCGCCGAGCAGGTGGCGCAGCATCCGCTGGGCCATCTCGATGTCGACGACGGTGCCGCCGGAGACGGGGCGTACGACGCGGATGTAGTCGGGCGTGCGGCCCGTCATCCGTTCGGCGAAGGACCCGACCGCGATGAGTGCACCGGTGCGGGTGTTCACGGCGGCGACGCTGGGCTCGTCGACGACCAGGCCGGCGCCCTTGACGTACACACGGGTCCTGGCTGCTCCCAGGTCGACGGCGACGTGGCAGCGGCGCAACTGCTCAAGACTGACGGTCACGGCAGATCCTCCCGAGAGCGCTGGCGCAAGAAGACCGGCGACTGCCGGTTGCACTTCATATCTTCTCGGGCGAATGGTGCATATCGCCCGTTGGGCTGCTCCGGCCGGGTGTGGCGCACGGGGTGAGAGGTGCTGCACGGGGGTGGATTTCTGTACCGACAGGCACCACGATGCCCGCACCGTCCGCGCTACTCGTGCGTAACAAGGTAAAGGGGACCCCATGCTGACGCCCCGCCAGAGACTGTTGGCGCTCGTGACGCTCTGCCTGGCGCTCCTCGCGCCCCTTCCGGCGCAGGCCGCCGCCGCTGTGCAGCCGCACAACCCGGTGGTCTTCGTCCACGGCTACAACGCCGACCCGGGCGTCTGGGGCGGCCTGCGCGAGGACCTGCGCGCCGCCGGGTACACCGACTCGGAGCTCTTCTCCTGGGGTTACGACACGCACCGGTCCGTCAACGAGGTGCTGGCCGGGCAGCTCGGCGCGTACGTCGACCAGGTCCGCCGGCAGACCGGCGCCGCGCAGGTCGACATCGTGACGCACTCCTTAGGCTCGCTCGTCGGCCGCTGGTACCTGAAGTTCGGCGGCGGCGCCGCGACCGTGGACCACTGGGTCTCGCTGGCCGGACCCAGCCACGGCACCTCCACCGCGTGGGCCTGCGCCCTGTGGGACCAGGCGTGCCGGGACATGACGCCCGGTTCGTACGTCGTGAAGAACCTGAACGCGGGGGACGAGACCCCGGGCGCGGTGAAGTACGCGACCTTCTGGTCGAACTGCGACGAGGTCGTCAATCCGGACAACAGCGTCCCGCTCGCCGGGGCCGCCAACACGCCGGTCGGCTGCCTCCGGCACAACGACCTGCTGGGGGACGACGCCACCTCGGCGGGCGTCCGGTCCTTCCTCGCCTCGTAGAACTCGCGGCCCGGACCCTCCCGCTCAGACCTCGACCCCGTCGACCGCGACGCGCTGGAGCAGGCCGTACGTGAACTCCGCCACGCACGGCCGGCCCTGCGCGGTGAACGCGAGCCGCCACCGGGTCGGCGCGGTGCCCTCCATCGGGCGCACCGGGGCGAAGGCCCGCGCCACCTCGTCCACCGTGGCCGACCAGGGCCGCAGGTCCTCGGGCGTCTCCAGTACGGGCCCCCGCGCGCCCGGGGCCCGTACCAGCCACTCGTTCCACACCGCCCCGTCCGGCGCGGCCAGCACCTCGAAGCGCAGGTCCGGCCAGAGCGGCACCGGCCACAGCAGGGCCTCGCACTCCAGGTCGCCGATGGTGCGGGCGGCCGTGGACTCCGGCGGGCCGAGCACCGAGCGGTAGCGGGCCAGCGCCCCGCGGGCGCGGGGGGACCGGACCATCGCCTGCCAGCGCTTGTTCGCCTCCCGCTGCTCGGCGAGCGAGGCGCCGAGCCGCCGTCGCGCCTCCTCGGCGAGGTCCGGCCGGAAGTCCGCCATCCGGCGCAGCAGCACCAGCTGGAAGGCGGCCGGACCGAAGGGTCCCGAGGGCGTTGACGCAGTCATGGAGGAAACGATTCCACACAGGACCTCCACGAACCCGCGATACGGATGTTGCGTGGAACCACGTAGCGTGCGGACGTCATGGACTACTGCCACGCCTGTCGGAGGCACCTCAACGGAGCCCTGGCGTGCGCCGGGTGCGGAACCCCTGTCGAGTACCTGCCGCCCGCCGCCGCCGGTGGGCCTCCCGTGCCCGCAGCCCCATACGGCTCCGCACGGCCGGAAGAGCCCGCCGACCCGTTCGCGGACTCGATCGTCGTGCTGTCCGGAGCGCACGGCGGCCGGGCCGGTGCGCGGCGCCGTTCCACGCACCGCCGGCGCCGCCGGACCATGCTGACGGTCGGGCTGGGCCTGGTGCTCGCGGTCGGCGGCACGGTCGTGCTCGCACGGGTCGTCACCGAGGGGCAGAAGACCGACCGGGCCGCCGAGGTGGTGCTCACCGACGGGAACGGCCCGCAGGACCCGGCTCCGCTGCCGAGCGGCAAAGGGACTCCCGGCGCGCCTTCGGCGCTGAAGCCGGTGAAGGCCTCGGGGTCCGCGAAGGCCACCGCGGGCGGAACGCAGTCGGCCGGACCCGGGGCGTCTGCCGAGGGGACGCCGGAGCCGGGTCCGTCGGCGTCGGCCTCCGCGTCGGGCAAGACGGGGCCGACGAAGGGTGTCACCGGGCACGGGCCGTCCGTAAAGCCCGGTCAGTCGGGGAAGCCCTCGCCGAGCGCTTCCCGGACGGCGCAGCCGCCGTCCCCGACGCCGAGCCCGAGCCCGTCGCCGACCCAGGGCTGTTTCCTCTGGTTCTTCTGCTGAGCGACCGGACGCCTGGTCCGGCATCCGCTGAGCGATCGGACGTCTAGCCCAGCATCCGCTTGAGCAGGTCCCGCAGGACCGCCCGTTCGGCCGTGGACAGCCCGGCCAGCGGTTCGCGCGCGAAGTCCAGCGACTCGCGCAGCCGGTCCGCGGTCTGCAGGCCCTCCTCCGTCGGCGCGGCCAGCTTGACCCGGCGGTCCGCCGGGTCCGGCCTGCGCTCGACCAGGCCGCGCGACTCCAGCCGGTCCACGATGCCCGTGATGTTCGAGGGCTCGCACTTCAGCTGCTGCGCGATCCGCCGCATCGGCATCGGCTCCAGGGACAGCAGGTTCAGCACCCGGGCCTGGGCGCCGGTGAGCTGGTGGCTGGCTGCCGCGTGCTCGTATTCCTCGTGGTAGCGGGCCACGACGGAGCCGATGAGCTCGACAACCTCAAGGGTCAGGGGATCTGCACGACGACTGGGCATGGATCCAGAGTACCCATTTACTTGACAACATGAAATATCCAGGCGCATGGTTGTTTCACCTACTGAAGTATTCGTCGATTCCTCGATTCGGGAGCGCACATGTCTGAGATCCCTGCCGTCAGCCGCGAGTGGCACCTCGTCCGCCGTCCGCAGGGCTGGCCCGTCGCCGAGGACTTCGCCCTGCGCGAGGTCGAGGTCAAGGCCCCGGCCCCCGGCCAGATCCTGGTGCGCAACCTGTACATGTCCGTGGACCCGTACATGCGCGGCCGGATGAACGACGTGAAGTCCTACATCCCGCCCTTCCAGCTCGACAAGCCGATGGACGGCGGCGCGGTCGGCGAGGTCGTGGCCTCCGCCGCCGAGGGCTTCGAGGTCGGCGACCACGTGCTGCACGGCCTCGGCTGGCGCGAGTACGCCACAGGGGACGCCAAGCACGCCACCAAGGTCGACGCCTCGCTCGCGCCGCTCTCCTCCTACCTCGGCGTGCTCGGCATGCCGGGCCTGACCGCCTACGCCGGCCTCTTCGAGGTGGCGTCCTTCAAGGAGGGCGACTCCGTCTTCGTCTCCGGCGCGGCGGGTGCGGTCGGCAGCCTCGTCGGTCAGTTCGCGAAGATCAAGGGCGCCGCTCGAGTGATCGGCTCGGCCGGCTCGGACGAGAAGGTGACGCTCCTCACGGAGAAGTACGGCTTCGACGCCGCGTTCAACTACAAGAACGGCCCCGTCGGCGAGCAGCTGAAGGCAGCCGCCCCCGAGGGCATCGACGTCTACTTCGACAACGTCGGCGGTGACCACCTGGAGGCCGCCATCTCCTCCCTGAACGTGCACGGCCGCGCCACCCTGTGCGGGGCGATCGCCCAGTACAACGCCACCGAGCCGACCCCCGGCCCGCGCAACCTGGCCCTGGTCATCGGCAAGCGGCTGCGCCTGCAGGGCGTTCTGGTCGGCGACCACGCCGGGCTCCAGCCGCAGTTCGTCCAGGACGTCGCGGGCTGGCTGCGCTCCGGCGAGCTCGTGGCCGACGAGACCGTGGTCGAGGGCGTGGAGAACGCGACCGAGGCCTTCCTCGGCATGCTGCGCGGCGACAACACCGGAAAGATGATCGTTTCCTTCACCGGTTAGGCTCACTGCACACCGTCGTGATCGTGGGCGCGAGTCACGGCGATTACCAGGAGGATCTCTTCACATGTCCATCCAGCAGACCGACGTTCTCTACACCGCTGTCGCCACCGCCGAGAACGGCCGTGACGGCCGCGTCGCGACCAACGACGGCCAGCTCGACGTCGTCGTGAACCCGCCGAAGGAGATGGGCGGCAGCGGCGCCGGCACCAACCCGGAGCAGCTGTTCGCCGCCGGCTACAGCGCCTGCTTCCAGGGCGCCCTCGGCGTCGTCGCCCGCAACGAGAACGCGGACGTCTCCGGTGCCACCGTCACCGCCGAGGTCGGCATCGGCAAGAACGACGAGGGCTTCGGCATCATCGTCAAGATCTCCGCCGTGATCCCGAACGTGGACGCCGCCACCGCCAAGGACCTGATCGAGAAGGCCCACCAGGTCTGCCCGTACTCCAAGGCGACCCGCGGCAACATCACGGTCGAGCTCGCCGTCTGATCCGGCTCGCGCTCCGCGAAGGCCGCACCCCGATCCCGGGGTGCGGCCTTCGCCGTGTGCGGCCGGTCCTAGACTGGACCCATGCGTGATCTTGCGGGGGGATTCGGCTACCTGCTGGCCGGACAGAGATGGGTGCTGCGACACGGCCGCTGGCTGGGCTTCGGCCTGCTGCCGGGGCTGGTCTCGCTGGTGCTGTACGCCGGCGCACTGGTCGGGCTCGGCTACGGCGCCGACGACCTGACCGCCTGGGCCACCCCCTTCGCCGACGGCTGGTCCTCGCCGTGGCTCGGGCTGTTCCGGGGCTTCCTCACCGCCCTGCTCTTCAGCCTCGGGCTCTTCGTGGCGGTCATCACCTTCACCGCCGTGACCCTGCTGATCGGCCAGCCGTTCTACGAGTCCCTCTCGGAGCAGGTCGACCGCAGCGAGGGCGGCGACGCCCGGGAGTCCGGGCTCCCGCTCTGGCGGGAGCTGTGGATCTCGGCCCGGGACAGCCTGAAGGTGCTGGTCCGCGTGCTGCTGTACGGGATCCTGCTCTTCGGGCTCGGGTTCATCCCGGTGATCGGGCAGACCGTGATCCCGGCGATCGGGTTCTGCGTGTCCGGGTTCTTCCTCGCCGAGGAGCTCACCGCCGTCGCGCTGCAGCGGCGCGGGGTGGAACTCGCCGACCGGCTCACCCTGCTGCGGACGCGGCGGATGCTGGTGCTCGGCTTCGGCGTCCCGCTGGTGCTGGCGTTCCTGGTGCCGCTGGTGGCGGTGTTCCTGATGCCGGGTGCGGTGGCCGGGGCGACCCTGATGGTCCGGGACCTGACCGGGGAGGACGAGGCCCAGGCGGCCGGGGCCGCCGACCCGAAGACCGACACCGACGCGGCCGCCTCCGGGGACGCACAGGCTCCGGCCGGGGGTGCGGCCGAAGGCTTCGGACCGCCGCCGCCCGCGTACTCGTAGACCGCTCGTCGTAGACCGCTCGCTCGTAGATCGCCGGTCCCGCGGGGCTACCGCTTCAGCAGGGTGATCGCGCCGACCGTGTCCTCGCCTGCGTGCGCGACCGGGTCGGCGGCCAGCCGGCGCCGCATCAGCTCGAGGTACGGGGTGATCAGCTCGGCGCTGACGCCCTGCTCCTCGGCGGTGCGCAGCAGGGTTCCGCTGCCCGCGACCTGCATGGCCAGGTTCGACACGACGCCGGTGGTGAAGTCCCCGGAGGTCAGCCGGTCGGCCGCGTTGCCCACGAAGAACCCCATCGCGCCCAGCCACTCGGACAGCAGCGGCGCCAGTTCCTTCGGTGCGATGTCCTCGCCCTCGATCAGCGCGTAGGCGTGCGAAATACCGGCGAACAGCCCGTACATCCCGCTCAGCAGAGCCATGTCGAACAGCGCGGCGTGGCCGGGGTCCTCGCCGACGAACCGGGCACCGGCCGGGACCTGCAGGGCGGCGCGGTGGGTGTCGAACAGGGCGCGGGAGCCGCTGTGGAAGACGTACGCGCCGGATGCGGGGACGCCGATCATCGCCGGGGTGCCCATGATCCCGCCGTCCACGAACCGGGCCCCGCGCGCCTCGGCCCAGGCGGCGCGCCTCCGGCCCTCGGCGGGCGTACCGGTGGTGAGGTCGACCAGGTCCTTGCCGGTCAGGTCGATGCCGTCCAGGGCCGAGCCGACGCTGGCGTCGTCCAGCAGGCAGAGCACGACCAGGGTGTTCGCCGCCACCGCCTCGGCGGGGCTCGCGGCGACGGCGGCGCCTTCGGCGGCGAGCGCCTCGGCCTTGGCGGCGGTGCGGTTCCAGACGGTGAGGGGATGCCCGGCGGCGAGCCAGGTGCGGGCGAGTGCGGTGCCCATGTCGCCGAGGCCGAGCAGGGTCAGCGGGTGCTTCGTCACGGTGTTGTCGGTCATGCCGTTTAGCCTGGTGGCAGGCCGAGAGGCGCTCAAGTACGCACTTCGGAGTGGGTGGTTACTCCCAGGTGAGCGAGCAGGTGGGGAGGGGTGCGCGATGTCGGTGACGCGAAGGCCCGGGGCGGATCACTGCGGTGTGGCCGCGGCGATGTCCGTGATCGACGGCAAGTGGAAGGTGTCGCTCCTGTGGGAGCTGGAGCAGCGGCCGCGCCGCTTCGGGGAACTGCGCCGGCTGGTCCCGGGGATCTCGGAGAAGGTGCTCGCGGCCCAGCTGCGTGAACTGGAGACGGACGGCATAGTCCACCGCGAGGTCTACGACGAGGTCCCGCCGCGCGTGGAGTACTCGCTGACCCCGCCGGGCCAGGAGCTCAACACGGCCCTGGAAGCCCTGGGGGCATGGGGGACCAAGCACCGTGTCCCCGGGCCGGCTCAGCAGTCGGCCCAGGTCTCGGTCCAGGTCCAGGTCTCGATCCGGGGCTAGGGCTGGGGCTGGGCCTGGGTGCGGGGTTCCACCCACAGGGCCTCGCCGACCGCGCACAGATCGCCTCCGGCGGTGGCCAGGGCCGTGCCCACGCGGTACTTGCGGCCCTCGCTGCCGAGCAGCCAGGCGTACGAGACGAGGCCCGCGCCGACCGGCACCGGCCGCAGCAGCCGCGCGGTCAGGGCGGCCGTGACCGCACCGGCCCGCCGGTCGTCGAGCAGCCGGCCGGCGGCGTTGCCCGGGCAGTCCAGCGCGCCCCACACCAGCTCGGGCGGCAGCAGTCCGTCCGCGCCGCCGAGTCCGGGACCGGGGGTCCAGGCGGCGGCCACCAGGGCGCTGCCGGGCACCGGGCCGCAGTGCAGGCGCAGGCCCGTGGCGGGCGTGCGGTGCAGACCGCAGCCGAAGCAGTCGACCATCCCGTCCGGAGGCGCCGCCCGGTAGGCGTCGGCCGCCGCCCGGGCCTGCTCCCAGGACGGCGGTTCGGGGGCCTCGACGGCCGGATCGGCGGGGGCCGCCGCCGCCAGCAGGAGCTCGCCGTCCACCAGCCGGACGCCGCCGTCGGCGGTCGGGGCGAGCCGGACCGGGGCGTCCGTGGGCACCGGTCGGCGGAAGTCCACCCGTACGGTCTCCGCGGCCGCCCGCGCGGCCAGCACCCCGGCCACGTAGCCGCCGAAGGCCACCCCGGGATATCCGCACAGGTGGGCCGGAACCGTGATCGTCTCGAAGTCGGTCATGCCCGCCACCTCATCACATCCGCCATCGCACCCGCCGCCCGCGGCGCAGGCATTGGTCTCGTCACAGCTGTCGGCCGGGGGCACCGCAACCATCGCCGTTGCCCGTTCGTCCTCCATCCTGGACGGACGCGCACCGCGCGCAGGCGCTTCGGAGGTGGCCGGATGGCAGAACAGCCGTGGGGGCAGCCGTACCCGGTCCGCCCACAGCAGCAGTCCTACGGGCAGCCGTGGCAGCCCGCGCACACCCCGCAGTCCGCGATGCGCGCCTCGCACACCGACCGCGACCGGACGGTGGACGTGCTCAAGGCCGCCTTCGCGGAGGGCCGGCTCTCCCGCGAGGAGTACGGGCAGCGCTTCGACGCGGCGTACAAGGCACAGACGTACGGGCAGCTCGCGCAGCTGGTCGCGGACCTGCCGGCCGGGCCGATGGTGGCCCCGTTCGGCGCCGCGGTACCGGTGCTGCCGCCCGGCTATGGCCCGCCGCCGGGGCCGCTGCCCATGCCCGTGCCGCCCCGCCCGGTCAACGGGATGGCGATCACCTCGCTCGCGCTGGGTGTGCTCAGCCTGCCGACGCTCGGCGCCGCGGGCCTGGGCGCCGTGATCACCGGGCACATCGCCAAGGCGCAGATCCGGGCGCGCGGCGACGAGGGCGCCGGGCCCGCGACGATCGGCCTGGTGCTCGGCTGGCTGTCGTTGGGCGGCTGGGTGCTGCTCTTCCTGCTCGCCGGCTTCGGGGCCCTCGACTGACCTGCGCCTCACACCGGGCCGCGGGCCGTTCCCGGGCGGTCCCGGCCGCCGTCACGGGACCCCCGCTCGCCACAGGCGGCCCGATAGTATGCGTGGCGGCAAGAGCCGAGGCTGTCCCACACCGTCCTTGAGTCCGCCGCCCGCGTCCGATCTCCGGACCTGCGGGCCCGGAGCCGGGCAGTGGCTTGCCGAGAACGACGACCGGCCGTCGCGCCGAGTACCGACCAGCAGTAGGGACACCGTCAGTGACAGTCAGTACCGAGGGGTCGGCGGCCGTGCGCCCGGGCCCCCCGAGCGGACCGGCCGCACACGCCCCCGGCAGCTCCGGATCCTCGGACCCGGCCCCGCGGCGCGCACTGCGCTCCCGCAGCGGGCTCCTGCTGCTGGAGGCCGCCGTGGCGTTCGCCGCGGCACTGGTCCTCCCGCTCCTGGCGCGCGGCATGAGGCTCAACCCGCTTAACCGGATCGCGCAGGTCAGCGGCCTGGCCGCGATCCAGCTGCGGTTCGCGCTGATCGGGCTGCTGTTCGTCGCCGCCGTGGTGCTGGCGATGCGGCTGCGCGGCGGGCGCCACTTCGACCTGGCCACCCGTCTTGCCGCCGCGGCCATCGCCGGCCTGGCCAGCGGCTTCGTCGCGGCGGGCGCGGTCGTCGCGCTGCTGGGCACGCCGTGGCCGATGTTCGGCCTCAACGGAGACAGCGGCCGGATCGTCGAATGGGCCCACGCCGTCGCGAACGGGCAGCCCTCGGGTTCGCCGGTCTACCCGCCGATGCCGCTCTACACCCTCGGCTACTACGCCGAGTGGTTCCACGGCGGCAACACCGCGTACGCCTTCAAGGACCTGCAGATCCTCGGCGCCGCCGCCTTCGGGCCGCTGGTCTACCTCGCCTGGCGGATGCTGCTGAGCCCGGTCCGGGCGCTCGCCTTCGGTGTCGTGCCCGCGTTCGCGCTGATCGACTCGTACAAGCCGTACAGCCAGACGGTGCTCGTGCTGCTGGTCCCGGTGCTGGTGGCGATGGTGCTGGCGCTGCGCCGCAGCGGCACGGAGGGCTGGCGGCCGCTGCTGCTCAAGGGCGCCGGGTTCGGCGTGCTGCTGGGCGTGCTGTTCCTCACGTACTCGGGCTGGTTCCTGTGGAGTGCGGCCGGCGTGCTGTTCGCCGCGCTGCTGTACTTCCCCTGGAAGACCGGCCGGCTCAAGGGCGCGGCGTTCATGGGCACGACCCTGGCGGCCTTCCTCGTGGTGGCCGGGCGCTACCTGATGGTCATGCTGAAGGAAGGGCAGACCACCAAGGACTACAACTTCCGCTTCGACAACTTCACCGACCCTGCCTACTACCTGATGTGGCGTACGGACATGCCCGGCAAGGTGGGCGACTGGCCGCCGCCGGGGGAGTTCGGCGGGGTCGGGCTGTTCGCCCTCGTGACCTTCCTCTGCCTGGGCGCCGCGATCTGGCTGGGCCTGCGCAAGCCGCTGGTCGTCACCATCGCCGCGATGTTCATCAGCGCGTGGGTGATGCGCATGTACATCGCCTCGCACATGTACGAGACGCAGACGGTCCAGCTGTACACGCGCACCAACAACCAGCTGCTCTACTGCGGTCTGATCCTCTGCGCGCTGGTGGCGCACCTGGTCTCGCTGAAGCTGGCCGAGCGGCGCACGGCGCCCGAGGCAGCCGCACCTGCATCCGAGGCATCCGAGGCGTCCGCGCCCGCCACGGGCCGTACCGGCTTCCCCGGCCGCGAGGGCGCCGTGATCGGAACCCTCTGCGCCCTCCTGCTGCTGCTCGGCACGGTCTCCTCCTCGATGTCCGACCGCTACATGCCCGCGCAGGACGGCACCTACCGGATCCTGCCCTGGGTCTCGCACACCATCCGGCAGCAGGACGGGAAGTGCCCGAAGTTCGCGCCCAAGGGCGAGTGCTCCAAGGACGGCGACCAGAGCTGGCTGAGCTACATCCGATGATCAGAGGGAAGCGATGATCTCCGCACTGAAGCGCCTGGCCGACTGGTCGGCCCGGACCCCCAAGCGGCTCTGGGCCATCGCCTTCGCGCTGTTCTTCACGCTCGCGGCCTCCTGGTCCGCAGCCACCCCGCTCGGCGGCTCCCCCGACGAGCACGCCCACTTCATCCGCGCGGCCGCCGTCGCCCGGGGCCAGATCGGCGGCCCCGAGGTGATGGTTCCGCACATGGTGGCGGGCATCGAGGGCCAGTTCGCCGAGACCGGGGTGCAGCTCCCGGAGTGGTACAAGCAGCTCCCCAAGCAGCACGAGTGCTACGCCTGGCACGAGGAGAAGCCCGCCTCCTGCGCGCCGAAGCTCGGGCACTCCGAGAAGACCGTCCAGGTCACCACCGCTGCCGGCCGCTACCACCCGGCCTACTACCTGGCGACCGGCTGGCCGAGCCTGCTGGTCAAGGGCCCGCACGGGCTGTACCTGATGCGGCTGATGTCGGCCGCGCTCTGCTCGGCGCTGCTGGCAAGCGCAGTGGTCACGGCCGCCGAGTGGCGGCGCCGTCGCTCGGTGGCGCTGCTCGGCGTGTTCACCGCGGCCACGCCGATGACCTTGTACATGGCCGGCATGGTCAACCCCAGCGGCGGTGAGATCGCCGCCGGCATCCTCGTCTGGACCGCCCTGCTGTCGATCCTCATGTCGCCCGATGCACGGCTGCTGAACCGGCGGCTGGCCCGGGTGGGCATCGGCGGACTGGTGCTGATCAACATCCGCCCGCTCGGGCTGATCTGGTTCTCCGGCGCGGTCTTCTTCGGCCTGCTGCTCGCCCACCGCGGCGTCCTGCGCTCGGTGCTGCGCCGCAGGGCCCTGTGGGTCTGGACGGCGCTGCTCGGCGTGGCCACGGCCGGTGCGCTGCTCTGGGCCGGGGCGCACCCCGACAACTCGGTGATCAACACGCCCAAGACGCTCACCGCCAAGGAAGCCGCCCGGCAGACCTTCGGCAACGCCGAGACGTACGTCCACCAGATGCTCGGCTACTTCGGCTGGCTGGACACCCCCGCACCCGCCTTCACCTGGCTGGTCTGGCTCGGCGTGATCGCGGTGCTCACCGCGCTGGGACTGGCGTACGGCCGGCTGCGCGAGGCGGTGGCGCTGATCGGCATGCTGGTGGCGATCGTGGTGGTGCCGGTGGTCGCCCAGGCCTCGCAGGCGGAGAAGCTCGGCATGGTCTGGCAGGGCCGCTACCTGCTGCCGTTCGCCGTGGGCCTGCCGCTGATGGCGGTGCTGATCTGCGCGAGCCGGGCGCCCGAGCAGGGTTTCCCGTGGCGCAGGCTGGCCGGCTTCGGTGCGGCCGGGCTCGCGCTGGCGAACGCGGCGGCGTTCTTCTGGACGCTGCGGCGCTTCGCCGTCGGCACCAGTGGCTCCTGGGTGCCGTTCTCGGCGCACTGGGTCCCGCCCGGCGGCTGGATGCTGTGGACCGGCGTGTACACGGCGGCGGCGTTCGCCCTGGTGCTGCCGGCGCTGGTGCGGGACCGCGAGCCGGCTCCGGGGGAGGATCCCGCGGAGCGGAACGGCAGCACGCGCTCGGGACGGCACTCGAAGGTGCCGGCGATCGGCTGACCCCGGTCGACCCCGGGTGGCGGGGCCGACTGCCGGGCCGTCAGGCGCCGACCTCGGCCGTCACCACGCAGGGCGTACGGTCGTCCGCCTCGGCCAGCAGCGCGCCGCCCGGGGCCCAGACCGCGGCGCGGCCGCAGCCGGTCCACGGGCCCGCCGGCCCCACGTGGTTGCCGAGGACGACGTACAGGCCGTGCTCCTCGGCGATCCCGGGGTACACGGTGGCCCGCTCCCGGATCCCGTCGCCCGTCCCGTACAGGGAGCTCGCCAGGTGCACCCGGCAGCCGTCCGCCGCCGCGCGGCCGGTGAGCCGTGCGAAGTGGTTGTCGTAGCAGACGCCGAGGGAGAAGCGGATCCCGCCGAGCTCGAAGCGGCCCTGGCTCTCGCCGGCCGCGAAGCCGCCCTGCTCGTGCCCGTACAGGTGCTGCTTGGCGTACGTCGTCACGTGCCGACCGTCCGCGCCGTAGACCAGGGTCGCGATGGCGGGCAGCGGCCCGGCGGTGCGCAGCGCGACATTGACCGCGACGGCGATACCGGCGGAGCGCAGCGGATCCAGGCGGGGATCGTCGGCGTCCGCCATCCACAGGCCGGGGTCGGCGGCCATGGCCTCCAGCTCGTAGCCGGTGAGCGTGAACTCGGGGAACACGACGAGCTCGGCGCCCTGCTCCCGGGCCTCCGCGGCGAGGGCGAGGCTCCGCTGCGTGTTGGCGGGTATGTCGGCCGGGATGCAGGTGAGCTGGGCTGCGGCGATCTTCACGGGTCCAGGATGCCAGGCCGGTCGGCCGCTCCTACGTCCACCCGGGGGTCGACGGGGGAGCGGGGCCGGGGTGATGCTGTAACGGCCCGCTTGCTCACCGGAGTTGACGGAGGATCGGCTGATGCCCGACTGGATCCAACCGGTCCTCGCCGGCGCCTTCCTGGTCGTGTCGTACCGCGTGGTCCGCACGAGCGGGGCAGGGCTGCGGGTGGCGGTGCTCCT
The DNA here is from genome assembly GCF_036106915.1 of Streptomyces sp. NBC_00354. Taxonomy (NCBI): domain Bacteria; kingdom Bacillati; phylum Actinomycetota; class Actinomycetes; order Kitasatosporales; family Streptomycetaceae; genus Streptomyces; species Streptomyces sp. NBC_00354. The sequence continues at coordinate 5,739,618 of NZ_CP107983.1, forward strand.
CATGGCCGTCCTGAACGCCGGCGTGCTGTGGCTGCTCGCGGCCACCGGCCCGCCCTGGGGCGTCGTCGCGGTCGCCCTCGTGTCCCTGGTGGCCGCCGTCCACGGCCTGCTCGCGGCGATGCGGACCCTGATGGCCCGGATCCAGCGGGTCGACGCCGAAGCCTTCCGCGGCCTGGTCCTCCAGGCGGCGAACGCCCCCGGCCCCCAGGTGGTGGGCGTGTGCGTCATGTTCAGCGGCTCGCTCGCCCTCACCGCCTTCGCCGACGACGCCCACCCCGAGGGCCGCCAGTTCCACCTCGTGCCCGGACCGGACTGCCCGTTCTGCCTGGTGGAGGATCAGATCCGGGATTTCCTCGGCCCCGCGGACCCGCTGCTCGACGCCTACCGCACCCACCTGCAGGCGGGCAGCAGCCGCCACCTCCTGGTCAAGCGGCGCTCGGAGCAGGAGCCCTGGACGGGACGCCTGCGCGACCGGGTCTACTACCGGATCCCCGCCCCCGCCCGGCGCCCGCCCTGCGCGGTCCACGACCCGCTCCTGGGTCGCCCCTAGGGAGTTTCGTCAAAGCCCCTCCCCCAGCTACCGCTGGGAGGTGCCCCCAGGCCGGCGGGGCCGGCCCCGCCCGCACGGGCGGCCGGCGCTACTTCGACGACGCCCCCTGGGCCGCGGTCAGCCCGCTTCCGGCCCCCGCAGCAGGGTCAGGAACGAGCGGAAGGCGGCCGGCATGTCCACCGATTCCGGCGCGAGCAGCCACTGGTACTGAAGCCCGTCCATGACCGCGGTCAGCAGCGGGGCCGCCTGCTCCGGGGTCAGGCCCGAGGGGAGCCGGTCGCCGAACTCGGCGCGCAGCACCTGCGTCATCTCGGCGCGTACCTGGGCGTAGCGCTCGGTGAAGAACTCCCGCGCCGGATGCCCGTCGGTGACGCTCTCGCCCAGCAGCGCCGAGAAGGTCTGCACGATCCCGGGGCGCATGGCGTTGTACTCGACCAGCGAGGCCAGCAGGTCCAGGCGCCAGGCGCCGGCCGAGGCGCGCGAGCCGCCGCCGGTGTCCCAGCGGTCGCGCTCCTCCAGCACCGCGACCAGCAGCGCCTCCTTGGTCGGGAAGTAGTGCAGCAGCCCCTGCTGGGTCAGGCCGACGCGCTCGGCCACCGCGCCCAGCGACGCACCGCGGTAGCCGCGCTCCGCGATCACCTCGACCGCCGCGCGCACGATGTCGCCGCGCCGCTCCTCACTTCTCGCCCTGGCCATCGCCCCGGCACCTCTCCCGTTCACGCCGTGCCCGCCTCGTCGGCGGCGCCCTCCGTACGTTATCGGAATATCACGAACACATTACGAACCCTACCGCTCTACCGGTATCGGGTCCACGATGGGGGCACCCCCGCGGCACCCGCACCACACCCCGCCGCATGCACCCGCACGCACTCAACGAGGAGGCACGGCCGTGACCGATGCCGATCAGGTCCGCAACGACGCCGTAGAGGCGGCGCTCGGCAAACTCGACCTCGACACCAAGGCCCGGCTGCTGGCCGGCCAGGACATGTGGTCCCTGCCCGCCGTCCCCGGGATCGGGCTCGAGTCCCTCGTCATGTCCGACGGCCCCATCGGCGTCCGCGGCGTGCGCTGGACCGCCGACGACCCCTCGATCGCCCTGCCCTCCCCGACCGCGCTCGCCGCCGCCTGGGACCCCGCGCTCGCCCGCCGCGCCGGCCGCCTCCTCGCCCAGGAGGCCCGCCGCAAGGGCGTCCACGTACTCCTCGCCCCCACCGTCAACCTGCACCGCTCCCCGCTCGGCGGCCGGCACTTCGAGTGCTACTCCGAGGACCCGTACCTCACCGGCGCCATCGGAACCGGCTACGTGAACGGCGTCCAGGACGGCGGCGTCGGCACCACCGTCAAGCACTTCGTCGGCAACGACGCCGAAACCGAGCGGTTCACCGTCGACAGCGTCATCACCCCGCGCCCGCTGCGCGAGTTGTACCTGGCCCCCTTCGAGGCCATCGTCGCGAACGCCCACCCCTGGGGCATCATGACGGCGTACAACCAGGTCAACGGCACGACGATGAGCGAGCACCGCTACCTCGTGAACGAAGTCCTGCGCGGCGAATGGGGCTTCGACGGGTACAACGTCTCCGACTGGATGGCCGCCCGCTCCACCACCGGCGACATCCTCGGCGGCCTCGACGTCGCCATGCCCGGGCCGCAGACCGTCTACGGGCCCGCCCTCGCCGAGGCCGTCCGGTCCGGCGAGGTCCCCGAGTCCGCCGTGGACGAGGCCGTGCGCAACGTCCTGCGCCTCGCCGCCGTCACCGAGATCCCGGCCCCGATCGACGGCCAGGCACTGGCCCGGGAGATCGCCGCCCGCGGCTTCGTCCTCGTCCGCAACGAGACCGTGTCCGGCGAGCGGCCCGCCCTGCCGCTGGACGCCGCCCCCGGCCGCACCGTCGCCCTGATCGGGGCCGCCGGCCGCGACGCCCGCGTCCTCGGCGGCGGCTCGGCCACCGTGTTCCCCGAGCGGATCGTCTCCCCGCTGGACGGGCTGACCGCCGCCCTCCCGGAAGGGGCCCTGACCTTCACCGTCGGAGCCGACCCCAGCGAGGAAGCCGGCCCCGCCGACAAGGGCTTCGAGCTCCGCGCGGTCTGCCGCGACGCCTCCGGCGCCGTCCTCGGCGAGGGCAGCCTGCCGACCGGCCAGGTCCAGTGGATCGGCGACGACCTGCCCGCGGGCGTCTCGTACGAGACCATGGCGAGCATCGAGGTCACGGGTACGTTCGTGCCGCGCGAGAGCGGCGAGCACACCTTCGGCACCCGCGGACTCGGCGCCTTCGCCCTCGCCGTCGGCGGGGAGACCCGCTGGGAGGGCGTCCAGGCGATGGGCAACGAGGCCGACCCGTTCGAGGCCTTCTTCGGCGCCCCCAGCGAGCGCGCCCGCGTCGGTCTCACCGAGGGCGAGGCCGTCGAGGTCTCGCTGACCTTCCAGGTCCCCGACATGACCACCCTGCCGCTCAAGGCGATCATGTTCTCGCTGCTCCACCTCGGCCCGCGGCGCGACGCCGACGAGCTGATCGCCGAGGCCGTGGCCGCCGCCCGCGCCGCCGACACCGCCGTCGTGGTCGTCGCCACCACCGAGGGCGTGGAGTCCGAGGGCTTCGACCGGCGGGACCTCGCCCTGCCGGGCCGTCAGGACGACCTCGTGCGGGCCGTCGCCGCCGCCAACCCGAACACCGTGGTCGTCGTCAACGCCGGATCCCCGGTGGAACTGCCGTGGCGGGACGAGGTGGCCGCCGTACTCCTGACCTGGTTCCCCGGGCAGGAGGGCGGGGCCGCGCTGGCCGACGTACTCCTCGGGCACGCGGAGCCCGGCGGGCGGCTGCCCACCACCTGGCCCGCGCGGTTCGCCGACGCGCCCGTCACCGAGGTCGTCCCGACCGACGGCCGGCTGGAGTACCGCGAGGGGCTGTTCATCGGCTACCGGGCGTACGAGGCCCAGGGCGTCGCCCCCGCCTTCCCGTTCGGGCACGGCCTCGGCTACACCGACTGGGCGTACGAGTCCCTCGAGGTCACCGGCACCACTGCCCGGGTCCGCGTCACCAACACCGGCACCCGGCCCGGCCGTGAGGTCGTCCAGCTCTACCTGGCCCCCGTCGCCACGGCGTCCGGCAGCGCGCAGAGCGCGGCCGTGGAACGCCCGGCGAGCTGGCTGGCCGCCTTCGCGGGCGTCGCGGCGGGCCCCGGGGAGAGCGTCGAGGCCGAGATCGCCCTGCCCGCCCGGGCCTTCGAGATCTGGGACGAGGAGGCCCGCGGCTGGCAGCGGATCGGCGGCGCGTACGAGGTCCGCGCGAGCCGCGCCCACGGCGACACGCGGCTCACGGCGACCCTGGAGGTCTAAGCGGCCTCCCCGAGGCCGCTTAGACCTCCAGGGCCGGCCGGAAATCACCCATGAACCGGACCGGGGGCGGGCCCTGACACCCGCCCCCGGTCCCCGGCCGTCCCTGCCGGTCCGTCAGCGCGGCGGCTCGGCCGCCGTCACCTGGCGGTGCGCCAGCTCCGCGAGCCGGGCCTGCCCGTCCTTGCCCGGGTGGAACCAGTCCCAGCGGCTCAACTGGTCTGCGGCGAACGGGTACTGGAACACCGCACCGCCGTCGTAGCGGCACAGCGCGTCCTTCTTGCAGACCTCGCGGAGCACCTCGTTGTACTCGACCACCCGCGCCCGCACCTGCTCGCGCCGGGCCGTGGCCCCGGACGCCGCCGACAGCGGATCCGCCAGCATCGACTGACAGATCCCCAGCTTCCAGATCTGCCGCACCATCGGGCTGTCCTTGCCCTGCTCCCACAAGCGCTGCAAGTCCGGCACGCTGGAGACGTACACCTGGGACGCGGGGGAGGCCGCCCGCAGACCCGCGAGGGCCTTCTCGAACGCGGCACGGAAATCCGCCACCGGCGTCATCGAAGAAGCCGACGGGCGGCAGGCGTCGTTCGAGCCCACCATCACCGTGACCAGGTCGGGCTTGTGCTCCGCGGCCGAGGCCAGCTGACCTGCCAGGTCCGCCATCCGCGAGCCCGTCACCGCGTAGTTCCAGCTGCGCGCGGGCACCTCGGCCTCCCCGAGCAGCCGGGTGGCGAGGGAGTGGACGGCGGGGTCGTTGCCGGTGGCCCAGGAGACCTCCGGGCAGTCCGCCAGGACCGAACAGGCGTCGAAACCCCGTGTGATGGAGTCGCCGACGGCGGCGACCGACGCGGGCGCGGTGTTCCAGCGCGGCCCTGCCTGCGCCCCCCGCTCACCCTCCGTGGCCGACCCGCCCGACTGACACCCGGTCAGCGCCCCGGCCAGGAGGACCGCCGCCGCGCCCGCGCCCGCGAGAGTCCGGCGCGCGCGGCGGCGCAGGGCGGTGGTGCACATCGGGTGGTCCCCTCCTCGTCGCCCCACGTCCTCCGGGGGCGTCCTGCTGAGTGAATGCTCTGTGTTTGGCGGCCTCGGACCGACCGTACGTCACACCATGACCCCTGGCGCACGGTAGCTTTTTCCCGTGGCGTTTCGGCCGCAGGTCCCGTGGCGCAATGTCAAATAATTTCCGTTACATTACATCACGTCACATACTGTCCGTTTTCTGGAGTTTATTCCCGACCTCGTCCCACACTGGAGGTCCCGGTGACGACACGTGGAGTTCTGTACGTGCATTCCGCACCGCGCGCGCTCTGCCCGCACGTGGAATGGGCTGTTGCGGGCGTGCTCGGGGTGCGGGTGAACCTCGACTGGATCAGGCAGCCCGCCTCCCCCGGCACCTGGAGAGCCGAGTTCTCCTGGCAGGCCGAAGCGGGCACCGCGTCGAAGCTCGCCTCCGCGCTGCGCGGCTGGCACCTGCTGCGCTTCGAGGTGACCGCGGAACCCTGCCCGACCGCCGAGGGCGAGCGCTACAGCTCCACCCCGGAGCTCGGCATCTTCCACGCCGTCACCGGCATGCACGGCGACATCCTGATCCCCGAGGACCGGCTGCGCGCGGCCCTCGCCCGGTCGGCGCGCGGCGAGACCGACCTGGAGGCGGAGATCGCCAAACTGCTCGGCAAGCCCTGGGACGACGAGCTGGAGCCCTTCCGCTACGCGGGCGAGGGCGCCCCGGTCCGCTGGCTCCACCAGGTCGTCTGAGTTTCGGGGCATACGGAAAGGGCCCGCCCGGCGAGTGCCGGGCGGGCCTTTTCGTACGTACTGCCTCGCCGACTAGACGCTACGGAAGGCCAGCGTCACGTTGTGGCCGCCGAAGCCGAACGAGTTGTTGATCGCGGAGATCGGGCCCTCGGCCGGCAGCTTGCGCGGCTCGCCGACGACGATGTCCGCGTCGATGCCCTCGTCGAGCTCGTCGACGTTGATGGTCGCCGGGGCGATCCGGTGGTACAGCGCGAGCACGGTCGCGACGGTCTCGATACCGCCGGCGCCGCCCAGCAGGTGACCGGTCATCGACTTGGTCGCGGAGATCGCGATGTGGTCGAGGTCGTCGCCCAGGACCTTGCGCAGGGCCTTCAGCTCGGCCGTGTCACCCTGCGGGGTGGACGTGGCGTGCGCGTTGAGGTGGACCAGTTCGGCCGGGTCGAGACCCGTGTTGTCGAGCAGGTTCTGCACCGCCGCCGCGACACCGCGGCCGGTCGGCTCAGGCTGCGCGATGTGGTGGCTGTCCGCGGACAGGCCCTGGCCCAGCACCTCGCAGTAGACCCGGGCGCCGCGCGCCGCGGCGTGCTCGGCGGACTCCAGGACGACGACGCCCGCGCCCTCGCCGAGGACGAAGCCGTCACGGGCCTTGTCGTACGGGCGGGAGGCCTGCTGGGGGTTCTCGTTGTTCTTGGACATCGCCATCATGTTGGCGAACGCGGCGATCGGCAGCGGGTGGATCGCCGCCTCGGTGCCGCCCGCGACGACCACGTCGGCGCGGCCGGTACGGATCATCTCGACGGCGTAGCCGATGGCCTCGGCGCCCGAGGCGCACGCGCTGACCGGAGTGTGCACGCCCGCCTGGGCGTTGACCTCCAGGCCGACGTTGGCCGACGGGCCGTTCGGCATGAGCATGGGGACGGTGTGCGGGGAGACCCGGCGCACACCCTTTTCCTTCAGTACGTCGTACTGGTCGAGCAGGGTGGTGACGCCGCCGATACCGGAGGCGATCACGGTGCCCAGGCGCTCGGGCGCGATGGCCGCGTCCTCGCCCGCCGGGGCGGTGTAGCCGGCATCCGCCCAGGCCTCACGGGCGGCGATGACGGCGAACTGGGCCGAGCGGTCCAGCTTGCGGGCCAGCGGGCGCGGCAGGACCTCACTCGGGTCCACGGCGACCGGGGCGGCGATACGGACCGGGAGTTCGGCGAAGCGCTCGCCCTCGAGGGGCTTGACGCCGGAACGACCGGCGAGCAGACCTTCCCAGGTCGAAGCGCTGTCGCCACCCAGCGGAGTGGTTGCGCCGATACCGGTGACGACCACGGTGCGATTGGTCGGGCTCACAGGAATTCTTTCTCCACGTCTCAGGGGGTGCTGAATTGTCACGGCGCCACCGCCGGGTGGCGACAAACGCTCGTCAGGCTCAGGCCTGGTGCTTCAGGATGTAGTCCGCGGCGTCGCCGACCGTCTTGAGGTTCTTGACGTCCTCGTCCGGGATCTTGACGTCGAAGCGCTCTTCGGCGGCGACGACGACCTCGACCATGGAGAGCGAGTCGACGTCCAGGTCGTCGGTGAAGGACTTCCCGAACTCGACGTCCTCGACGGGGATGCCGGCGATCTCGTTGACGATCTCCGCGAGGCCCGCGATGATCTCTTCCTGCGTGGCGGCCATGTGGCGCTCCTTCTATAGCTAACTGGGGTGAAGCAGGGTCGGGATGTGGATCCCGGGCCTTAGGGGAGGGTAACGACCGTCGCGGCGTAGACGAGTCCCGCCCCGAAGCCGATGACGAGCGCGGTGTCGCCGCTCTTCGCCGCTCCGGTCGCCAGGAGCCGCTCCATAGCGAGCGGGATCGAGGCGGCCGAGGTGTTGCCGGTGGTCTCCACGTCACGGGCGACCGTGACGTGCTCCGGCAGCTTCAGAGTCTTCACCATCGAGTCGATGATCCGCATGTTTGCCTGGTGCGGAATGAAGACGTCCAGGTCGTCCGCGGTGATCCCGGCGGCGTCGAGCGCCTGCTGGGCCACCTTGGCCATCTCGAAGACGGCCCAGCGGAAGACCGCCTGACCCTCCTGCGTGATGGCCGGGAACTTCTCGCCGCCGTCCTTGCCGAGGTACTCGTCCCACGGCACGGTCTGCTTGATCGTCTCGGACTTGTCGCCCTCGGAACCCCACACCGTGGGGCCTATGGCCGGCTCGTCCGAGGGGCCGACGATCACGGCGCCGGCGCCGTCGCCGAACAGGAAGGCCGTCGCGCGGTCCTCCAGGTCGGTCAGGTCCGACAGCCGCTCCACGCCGATGACGAGGACGTACTGGGCGGAACCTTCCACCACGAGGCCCTTGGCGAGCGTCAGTCCGTATCCGAAGCCGGCGCAGCCCGCGGAGATGTCGAACGCGGCCGGCTTGACCGCTCCGACCCGGTGCGCGATCTCGGTCGCGACGGCCGGGGTCTGCTTGAAGTGCGAGACCGTCGAGACGATCACGGCACCGATCTGCTCCGGCGAGACACCCGCATCGGCCAGCGCCTTGCCGGAGGCCTCCACGGACATCGCGGCGACGGTCTCCTGGGGCGAGGCCCAGTGCCGGGTCGCGATGCCGGAGCGGGAGCGGATCCACTCGTCCGACGAGTCGATCGTCTCGAGGATGACCTCGTTGGAGACCACGCGGGTCGGGCGGTAGCCGCCGACGCCGAGGATACGGGCGTACGGAGAGCCCTTGGCAGGCTTGATCTTCGACATGCTGTGTGGGCTCCTTCTCTCAGGCCGCGTGCTCGGCGATGAGTGCCGCGGCCTTTTCGAGATCGTCCGGCGTCTTCAGGGCCACGTTCGGTACGCCCTTGAGCGCACGCTTGGCCAGACCCGTCAGAGTGCCACCCGGGCTGAGCTCGATGATCCCGGTGACGCCCAGCTCGCGGAACCTCTCCATGCACAGGTCCCAGCGGACCGGGTTCGCGACCTGGCCGACCAGGCGGGCGACGACGTCGGCGCCCGCGGTGACGACGTGGCCGTCCTTGTTCGAGACGTACGTCAGCTCCGGGTCGGCCGGGGTGAGGGCCTGCGCGGCCTTCTCCAGCGTGGCGACCGCAGGAGCCATGTGGTGCGTGTGGAAGGCGCCCGCGACCTTGAGGGCGACGACCTTGATGGAGCCCTCGGGCTTCTCGGCCACCAGGGCCGCGATCTGCTCCATCGTGCCCGCGGCCGCGATCTGGCCGGCACCGTTGATGTTCGCCGGGGTCAGCCCCAGCTTCTCCAGGTGCGCGACGACCACGTCCTGGTCGCCGCCGAGTACGGCGGCCATGCCCGTCTCGGTGACGGCGGCGGCCTCGGCCATGGCCAGGCCCCGGGTGCGTACGAACGACAGCGCGTCAACGTCGGACAGCACACCGGCGTACGCGGCGGCGGTGATCTCACCGACGCTGTGGCCCGCGACGGCACCGAAGGCCGTACGGGAGCCCAGCGCGGAAGCGGACAGCAGACCGGCGGCCACCAGCAGGGGCTGGGCCACCGCCGTGTCGCGGATCTCGTCCGCGTCGGCCTTCGTGCCGTAGTGGGCAAGGTCGAGCCCGATGGCGTCGGACCACTCGGCGACGCGGTCAGCGGCGCCGGGGAGGTCGAGCCAGGGAGTCAGGAAGCCGGGCGTCTGTGCGCCTTGGCCGGGAGCGACGAGTACGAGCACCCTCACACTCTCTCTTGTGGATGGTCCCGCCCGCCCGTGGGGACAGGGACGAAGAACCGTCGGGGTAATTGTTGATGTCCGACAAAAGTCTAGGACTGCTGATCGCCGTCGGCCAGACGCCCGAGGATCAAGGCGATCCGCAGCGTGAACGCGGAGCGGACATCGGACGGCGACCAGCCGGTGACGTCGGTCACACGTCGGAGCCGGTAGCGCACCGTGTTCGGGTGCACGAACAACATCCGCGCCGCCCCTTCCAGGCTGCTCGCCTGCTCCAGATACACGCTCAGCGTCTCCAGCAGAGCCGACCCCGCCTCTTCCAGCGGTCTGTAGATCTCCTCCACCAACTGCTCCCGGGCGGAGGGATCCGAGGCGATCGCTCGCTCCGGCAGGAGATCGTCCGCAAGCACCGGCCGCGGGGCGTCCTGCCAGGCCGTGCCCGCCTTCAGCCCGGCCGCCGCGGCCTGCGCGGACTTGGTGGCGTTCAGCAGGTCCGGAACCACCGGCCCCGCCACCACCGGACCCGCCGCGAACGGCCCGATCAGCGACTTCGCCACCTGGATCGGGTTGTCGCTGCCGCCCGCGATCACGACCAGGCGGTCACCGAGCACACCCGTGAGGACCTGCAGCTTGTGGTGCCGGGCCGCGCGCCGGATCGCCTCGACCGTCAGCTCGCTGTCGCCCTCCGGTGCGGTGCCCAGCACCACGCACACGTGCTCCGGCGAGTTCCAGCCCAGCGCCGCGGCCCGCGAGAGCGCACCCTCGTCGGCCTCGCCGGACAGCACCGCGTTCACGACGAGGGACTCCAGGCGGGCGTCCCACGCCCCCCGCGCCTCGGCGGCCTGCGCGTACACCTGGGCCGTCGCGAACGCGATCTCCCGGGCGTACACCAGCAGCGCCTCGCGCAGGATCGACTCGTCGCCCGGGGCCGCGACCTCCTCGATCGCGGCCTCCATGACCTCGATCGTCGTACGGACCATCTCCACGGTCTGGCGTAGCGTGATCGCCCGGGTCAGCTCGCGCGGAGCCGTCCCGAAGACGTCCGTCGAGATCGCCTGCGGGGTCTCCGGGTGCCGGAACCACTCGGTGAACGCGGCGATGCCGGCCTGGGCGACCAGGCCGATCCAGGACCGGTTCTCCGGGGGCATCGCCCGGTACCACGGCAGGGTCTCGTCCATGCGGGCGATCGCGTTGGCGGCGAGCCGGCCGGAGGACTTCTCCAGTCGGCGCAGCGTCGCGGCGTGCGGATGGGCGGGAGCGGGATGCGCGGGGGAATGCTCACGTTCGGCTTGGGGCACGGGACAAGACTGCCTTATCGGGACGGCGGCGCGGAGTCCGGTCCCACGGCGGCGTTCCGCCGGGGGGCTACGGTGACCCCCATGATTGACGTACGCCGCGGGGCCGACCGGTACGGGGGCGGGGATCCGGACAGCGGGATCACCACCCTGCACGCCTTCTCCTTCGGCCGGTTCTACGACCCGGACAACGTGCGCTTCGGCCCGGTCCTGGCCTGCAACGAGGAGACCCTCCCCCCGGGCGCCGGCTTCGACGAGCACCCGCACAGCCACACCGAGATCGTGACGTGGGTCGTCCAGGGCGAGCTCACGCACAAGGGCAGCACCGGAGAGAGCACCGTGGTCCGGCCCGGCGACGTGCAGCACCTCGGCGCCGGATCCGGCGCCCGGCACATCGAGCGCAACGACGGCGCGGTGCCGCTGCGCTTCGTGCAGATGTGGCTCGCGCCCCTCGCCTCCGGCGGGGAGCCCTCGTACACGCTCGTCCGCGGGATCTGCGACGACACCCCGTACGAGGTCCCCGCGGCCGGCGCCGTCCTGCACGTCCGCAGGCCCGGCGCGGGCGAGCGGATCGCCGTACCGGCGGCGGAGCGGGTCTACCTGCACGTGGTCCGCGGGGACCTGCGCCTGGACGGGGAGGAGCTCGGACCCGGGGACGCGGCGCGGATCACCGGCGAGCCGGGCCTGGAGATCGTCGCCGGATCCCCGGGGGAGCTGCTGATCTGGGAGCTGCCCTAAGGGTGAGCAGCCCTGGCCGGTCAGCGGCCGGCGAGCTCGGCGAGGACCGCGTCGGTGAACGCGGGCCAGGCCTCCACGGCCCACGGGCCGAAGGCGCGGTCGGCCAGTGCCACACACGCGGCGCGCGCGTCCGGGTCCACCCACAGGAAGGTGCCGGCCTGCCCGAAGTGGCCGAACGTGCGCGGCGAGGACGAGGCACCCGTCCAGTGCGGGGCCTTGCCGTCGCGGATCTCCAGGCCGAGCCCCCAGTCGTTGGGGGACTGGATCCCGTACCCCGGGAGCACGCCCTTGAGGCCCGGGTGGACGACGGAGGTGGCCTCCGCGACCGTACGGACGTCGAGCAGCCGGGGCGCCTGGAGCTCGGCGGCGAACCGGACCAGGTCGGAGACGGTCGAGACGCCGTCCTTGGCGGGCGAGCCCTCCAGCGTCGTCGACGCCATGCCGAGCGGCTCGAACACCGCCTGGTGCACGTACTCCGCGAAGGGGATGCCGGTGGCCTTGGTGATGTGGTCGCCGAGCACCTCGAAACCGGCGTTCGAGTACAGCCGGCGCGTGCCGGGCGCCGCCATCGCGCGGTGCTCGTCGAAGGCCAGCCCGCTGGTGTGGGCGAGCAGGTGACGGACCGTCGAGCCCTCGGGGCCGGCCGGCTCGTCCAGCTCGATCGCCCCCTCCTCGTACGCGACGAGTGCGGCGTACGCGGCGAGCGGCTTGGTCACCGAGGCCAGCGCGAAGCGGTGGCCGACGGGCCCGTGGGAGCCGGCCAGGCTCCCGTCGGCGCGTACGACGGCCGCCGCGGCGGTCGGAACCGGCCAGTTCTCGATGATCCGCAGGCTCTGCAGGGTTTCCACGCTCTCCATGCGGCCGAGCCTACTTGCTTGGAGTGCACTCCAAGGTTTTAGCGTGGTCGCCATGAGCCTGACGCAGACGCGGTACACGATCAGCGAGGTCGAGGCCCGGACCGGTCTGACCCAGCACACCCTGCGCTGGTACGAGCGGATCGGCCTGATGCCGCACGTGGACCGCTCTCACTCGGGACAGCGCCGGTTCACCGACAAGGACCTCCACTGGCTGGCCTTCGTGGGCAAGCTGCGCGCCACCGGGATGTCGGTGGCCGACATGGTCCGCTACGCGGAACTCGTGCGCGAGGGCGAGCACACCGTCGACCAGCGCCGCGAACTGCTGGAGCAGACGCGGCGCGAGGTGCGCACGCGCATCACGGAGCTGACCGACGCGCTCGCCGTACTGGACTTCAAGATCGGCATGTACGCCACGGTCACGACCGCGGGGAAGGCGAAAGAGCAATGACGAAGAACACCACCATCGAGCAGGCCGAACTCGGCAAGGGCGGCCCGCGGGTCGGTGTCCAGGGCCTCGGCTGCATGGGCATGAGCGAGTTCTACGGGGACACCGACGAGGCAGCCGCCCGCGAGACCCTGGACGCGGCCCTCGCCGCCGGGGTCACCCTCTTCGACACCGCGGACGTCTACGGGCGCGGCCGCAACGAGGAGTTCCTCGCGCCGTTCGTGGCCGCGCACCGGGACGGGATCACCCTCGCCACCAAGTTCGCCATCGAGCGCACCGACGACCCGCAGTACCGGGGCATCCGCAACGACCGCGCGTACATCCGCGGGGCCGTGGAGGACAGCCTGCGCCGGCTGGGGACCGAGGTGATCGACCTCTACTACATGCACCGGCGCGACCCGGCCGTGCCGTTCGCCGAGTCGGTGGGCGCGATGGCCGAGCTGGTGCAGGAGGGGAAGGTGCGCCACCTGGGGCTCAGCGAGGTCACCGGCGCCGAGTTGCGCGAGGCGTACGCGGTGCACCCGATCGCGGCGCTCCAGTCGGAGTGGTCGCTGTTCAGCCGGGACGTGGAGCGCAGCGCGGTGGGCGCGGCGGCGGAGCTGGGCGTGGCCTTCGTGCCGTACTCCCCGCTCGGGCGCGGTTTCCTGACCGGCGCGTTCACGGACGCGGCGGAGCTGTCGGCGGGTGACTTCCGCGCCTTCCAGCCGCGGTTCACCGGCGACAACGCCAAGGCCAACGCGGCGCTGCTGGAGCCGGTGCGGCAGATCGCGCAGGCGCACGGGGCGACCCCGGCGCAGATCGCGCTGGCCTGGGTGCACGAGCAGGCGCGGGTGCACGGGCTGACGGTGGTCCCGATCCCCGGCACCCGCAGGCCGAGCCGCCTCGCGGAGAACACCGCGGCGACCCGGATCACCCTGACGCAGGCGGAGCTGGCCCTGCTGGAGCCGATCGCCGCCCAGGTCGCGGGCGACCGCTACCCGGACATGAGCTCGACCTCGGCGGCCCGCGAGGAGTAGCCCGCAGCCACCGCGCCGGGGTGCCCCCCGGTGCGGTGGCCGGTGCGGTGGCCGGCGGAGGTCAGGCGTCGGCGGCGAAGCGGTCGCGCAGGGCGGCGTACTCCGCGTCCGTCAGCAGGCCCGCGCTGTACAGCTCGCTCAGGTGGTGCAGGCGTTCGTCCGTGCGGGCCGCCGGGACCGTGGCCACCGGGGTGCGGCTGCGCAGGGCGGCGAGGACGGCCGCCGCGAACGGCAGCGACTCGTGCACCGCCCCGTACCCGACGCCGAACACCGCGGCCGCCAGGTCGTGGTCGGGCCGAGGGTCGCCGGTGGCGTCCCGCGGGAGCAGCCGCAGGTGGCCGCCCGGTGCCTCCGGCGAGCTCCACTCGAGGCCCGTCAGCGCGGACAGCGGGTAACGCTGGTCGCCCGCCTTCCACTTGGTGCTCGTGGCGCCCGTACGCGACCAGTGGAAGGTGACGGCCGAGCCGTCGAAACCCAGCCGCGCGTCGTACGCCTTCAGCTGCAGCGGCGGCTGCGGCACCTCGACGAGGAAACGTTCCGCCGGATCGGCGGCATCCGGGCCCAGCCGGGCCCGTACGGCGTCCGCGAACTCGGCCGCCTGCGCGGCCCGGTCCCCCGGCAGCACCAGCCGGTACGGATCGCAGGCCGCCCGCAACTGCCCGGCGGCGGCCTCCATCAGCGGATCCGCGCCCGTCCGCGGCACGGCATGCAGGACCACCGCGTCCCGTTTCCCCCCGGAACCGGTCGCGTTCACGCTCACCCCCGACAACGCCTCGAAGGGGATCCGCCGCGCCCCGAGGGCGTGCAGGAGTCTCGGAGTCCTCGGCGTTCTTATCCCCCGTGCGAAGCGGATGAGCACCGAGTCCGAGTCGAACTCCCAGACGGCATGGTTTCCGGCCAGTACATCACCCATGCGGCACATCGTAAGGGGACGTACCCCTGCGCGTCCCCCTCGATGCAGAGCCCGTTTTCCGAGGCTCTACACGTGTCAGTCCCCGTCTGTCCCGGAAATTCCACGGCGGCACGCATCGTCGCCGGTCGCGCACACGACGGAACCGAACGCACCGGTTCCGATTTTGGCGAAGTTGTCCAGGGATCCCGTACCTGGCTCGAAATAGCCGGTGTGGAGCTTCGCCCCGGCCGAGGACAGCAGCCGCGACCCGAAGTCCGGCGACACCGGGTCCGCCCCGTGGCCGACCCCGCCGACCTCCAGGTGCGGTACGTCGGCGATCCAGTCCCCGGCGTCCCGCGTCGCCCACACCCGCGCCGACGTGTGCAGCTCGGCCGCCGAGCCGGCGCGCATCCCGGGACTGCCCGCCACCACCACGTCCGTCACCCGCTCCGGCAGCGCGTGCGCGGCGACCCCGCACACCACCGAGCCGTAGCTGTGGCAGAACAGCGCCACGCTCGCGTCGCCGGGCAGCGCGGCGGCCAGGGACTCCAGCCGTACGGCCCCGTCCACCGCCATCCGGCCGGTCGCCGCGTCCACGCCGACCCCGGTGGGAGCGGTGTAGCCGGCCCAGGCGATGACCGCGGTCCGGCTGTCGGGAGCCGCCGCGCGCTGGGCCTCGTACAGCGACTGCGCCATGCCGACGGGCGCGGTGAGGCGGCGCTGCGTGCGCTCGAAGGTGAGCACGTCGGTGTCGACGCCGGGGACGACCACCGAGATCCGGCCGGCCCGGTCGAGGTCGCCGAACACCTCGGCGACGCGGCCGCCGCCGGTGGGGTCGAAGGCGAGGATCTGCCGGCCCGGCAGGGCCAGGGATGCGAAGCGGTGGGAGCGCCGGCCGGCCGTGGTGCGGTCGGCCGGGGTCAGGCTGACGTCCCGGCTGCGGGCCTCCTCCACGCGCTCGGCCTGCTCCAGGCCCCGCAGGTTGGCCCGGTAGCGCAGTGCGGCCGGCGCCCCGTCGAGGTTCCCGACGACCAGGGGGTACCCCTCGGCGAGCCGGGCCCGCTGGGATCCGTCGAGCTCGGCGAAGAACCGGGCCACGGTCCGTACCGGGGCATCGGCGGGCGGCACCGGCCGGCCGTCGATCCGGGCCGTGGACCAGGAGGCGAGGGCGGCGGCACGCAGGGAGGTCCCGGCGTCGGGCCGGTGCACGGCGGTCCAGCCGGTGGTCGCCAGCATGATGAAGACCACCGCCAGCGCGAGCAGGGTGCGCAGGGCGGCGGGGCGCGGGTCGGCGCCGACGGCGGGGGAGTGGGCGAGGCCGGGCAGGTTCACTGGGACCAGCGTAGGAGACCGGATCCGGGCACGGCGCCCAGGGTGACCGGGTTCACGGCCGACCGTGGGACCCCGTACGGAGGTTCAGCGCCAGTCCGCGGCCAGCGCCGGGCCGATCTGGTCAAGGCAGGCCTCGGCCATCCGCCGGATCGAGGCCACGCTGGCGTCCTCTCCCTGCCCCCACAGGCGCCCGGTGACCCTCATCACTCCGTAGAACGCGGCGACCGCCAGCCGCGGCCGCGGGTCGGTGTCCACGTCCAGCCCCTCGCGCTCGGCGATCAGCCGGGCGATCCGCTCCTCCATCCCGGTGGAGCGGCGCAGGTGGACGGCGAGCAGCGCCGGGGTCGACTCGATGAGCCGGTACGTGCGCATGTAGAGGTCGACCGGGACCACGTCGCACAGGGCCTCGTCGAGGGTGTCCCAGGCGCCGAGCACGGCGCCCCGCAGCGCCTCGAGCGGGCCCTCGGCGGGCGGCCGGGAGCGCAGCGCGGCGACGAAGTGCGACTCGACCAGGTCCTGGACGGCGAAGGCGGCCTCCTCCTTGTTGGCGAAGTACCGGAAGAAGGTCCGCTGGGAGACGTCCACGGCGTCGGTGATCTCGTCGACGGTGGTGCGTTCGTACCCCTGCGCGACGAAGAGGAGGAGGGCGGCGCGCAGCAGCGCGTCCCGGGTGCGCCGCTTCTTGCGTTCGCGCAGCCCGGGCGCCGGCACCGGCCGCTCGTCGGTCATCACCGGGGGTGTCCTTCCCGCATGCTCCGCATGCCGAATCCGACGCCGAGTGAGCGGTCAGGTTACCCGTGACGGACCTGGCAGCCACCGTCCCGTTAAGCCGTTGGTGAGGGCAGCGGCCGCCGCGGCCGCCCCGGCCGGCAACCCGATCGGGGACAAGCCGGCAGCCGGTGCAGCCGCCCCCGCCACCACAGCTCACCGCACAGGCGTCAACCGACTCCGTACGAGAGCCCCGCGGGACGGTTCCGGCGGGGCCGTCGCCTATCAGGGTGGACCCGCCCGCGGCCCCTTCCGCCCGGCCGTCCTCGCAGGTCAGCGTGGGGTCCGAGGCGCTCCGGAACCGGTCCGGGGAGCCCTGGTCCACAAGGAGTTGACCTGTCATGCGTACGAGTTCACCCGCACGGTCCACCACCGCCCTCGCCGCGACCGTCCTGGCCCTCGCCGCGTTCGTCCCGAGCACGGCAGGCACCGCACACGCCGCCGGCCCGCCGCCGGGCAAGGCACCCGCCTGCGCCGCCGGGCAGCTGTGCCTGTGGGCGAAGCCGGAGTTCAAGGGCACCCGCCACGCCCACGAGCTGAGCACCATGGACGTCAACAGCTGTACGGCACTGCCCGCCGGGACCAGCGCCCAGTCGCTGGTCAACCGCACCGGGCGGCCGGTGACCACCTACCAGTCGGCCGAGTGCGCCGAGACCGGCGAGTTCCAGACCTACCCGGGCGACGGGGTCCAGCTGCCCCAATCGCTCTACCTGGTCAGGGCCTTCAAGGTGTGGGAGCGCTAGGCGCCCGCCGCCGGGGCCGTTTCGGGCACCTGGGCCGGTACGTCGGCTCCCGCGCCCGGGGCGGCCGCCGCGCCGAGGCGCCCGATCTCGGCGCGCAGCGCCCGTACCTCCGCGGCCAGTTCGGCGATCGCGGCGGTCTGCGCCCGCTCCACCCGGTCGTCGCGTTCGAAGCGGGAGATGAACCAGGCCGCGATGTTGGCGGTGACCACACCGAGCAGGGCGATCCCCGACAGCATCAGCCCCACCGCGAGCACCCGGCCGAGCCCGGTGGTGGGGGAGTGGTCCCCGTACCCCACGGTCGTCATCGTGGTGAAGCTCCACCACACGGCATCGCCCAGGTTCTTGATGTTGCCGTCGGGCGCGTCCCGCTCCACGCTCAGCACGGCGAGCGAGCCGAACATCAGCAGCCCGACCACCGCCCCGGCCACGTACGTGGTCAGCCGGATCTGCGGGGCCATCCGGGCCCGCCGGCCCACCAGCAGCAGCGTGGACACCAGCCGCAGCAGCCGCAGCGGCTGGAGCATCGGCAGCAGCACCGCGCCCAGGTCCAGCCAGTGGGTCCGGACGAACGCCTTCTTCGCCGTCGACAGGCCCAGCCGCATCAGGTAGTCGGCGGCGAACGCGCCCCACACCACCCACTCGGTGAGCGTGCACGCCCGGTGCACGACCGCGTCCGCGTCGGGCGCGACGATCGGTACGGCGTACGCGACGGTGAAGGCCGCGGCGAGCACGAGCAGCGGGGTCTGGCTCCGCCGCTCCCACCGCAGCTGGCGGGAGGGTTCCTTCATACGGAACATCGTAAGGAACAGGTAAAGCGAAGCGGGCCCCCGGCACTGCCGAGGACCCGCGTTGACGCTTGCCCGCGCCGTGCTACGCGTCGCCGCCCGCCGCGCCCGGGTCGGCCGCCGAGACGTCCAGCAGGCGGTACCGGTCCACGGCCTGCTTCAGCGCGGAACGGTCGATCTTGCCCTCCTTGGCCAGCTCGGTCAGCACCGCCAGCACCACCGACTGCGCGTCGATGTGGAAGAAGCGCCGGGCCGCGCCGCGCGTGTCCGCGAAGCCGAAGCCGTCCGCACCCAGCGAGGTGTACGCGCCGGGCACCCACCGCGAGATCTGGTCCGGGACGGACCGCATCCAGTCCGAGACCGCCACGAACGGCCCCTCGCCGCCCGACAGCTTCCGCGTCACGTACGGAACGCGCTGCTCCTCCTCCGGGTGGAGCAGGTTGTGCTCCTCCACCTCGACGGCCTCGCGGCGCAGCTCGTTCCAGGAGGTCGCCGACCAGACGTCCGCCCGGACGTTCCACTCCTCGGCCAGGATCCGCTGGGCCTCCAGCGCCCACGGCACCGCCACGCCCGAGGCCATGATCTGCGCCCCGATGGAGCCCGCCGAGCCCGTGGACACCCGGTGGATGCCCTTGAGGATCCCGTCCACGTCGACACCGGCCGGCTCGGCCGGGTGCTGGATCGGCTCGTTGTAGACGGTCAGGTAGTAGAAGACGTCCTCGGACTCCGGGCCGTACATCCGCCGCAGGCCGTCCTGGACGATGTGCGCGATCTCGTACCCGTACGCCGGGTCGTACGCCACACAGCCCGGGTTGGTCGACGCCAGCAGCTGGGAGTGACCGTCGGCGTGCTGCAGGCCCTCACCCGTCAGGGTGGTCCGGCCGGCGGTCGCACCCAGCACGAAACCGCGCGCCAGCTGATCGGCCATCTGCCAGAACTGGTCACCCGTGCGCTGGAAACCGAACATCGAGTAGAAGACGTAGACCGGGATCAGCGGCTCGCCGTGCGTCGCGTACGCCGAACCCGCGGCGATCAGCGAGGCCGTGCAGCCCGCCTCCGAGATGCCGTCGTGCAGCATCTGGCCGGTCGGCGACTCCTTGTACGCGAGCAGCAGGTCGCGGTCGACCGCCTCGTACTGCTGGCCCAGCGGGTTGTAGATCTTGGCGCTCGGGAAGAACGCGTCCATGCCGAACGTGCGGTACTCGTCCGGGGCGATCAGCACGAAGCGCCTGCCGATCTCCTTGTCCCGCATCAGGTCCTTCAGGATGCGCACGAACGCCATGGTCGTGGCGATCGACTGCTGGCCCGAGCCCTTCTTGGCCGCCGCGTACGTCTTGTCGTCCGGCAGCTGCAGCGGCTTCGCGCGCACCACGCGGGTCGGCACGTAGCCGCCCAGCGAGCTGCGGCGGTCGTGCATGTACTGGATCTCCGGCGAACCCGGGCCCGGGTGGTAGTACGGCGGGGCGCCGTCCTCCAGCTGCGCGTCCGTGATCGGGATGTGCAGGCGGTCGCGGAAGCGCTTGAGGTCGTCGACCGTCAGCTTCTTCATCTGGTGCGTCGCGTTGCGGCCCTCGAAGTTCGGGCCGAGCGTCCAGCCCTTGACCGTCTGCGCCAGGATCACCGTCGGCTGGCCCTTGTGGGCCTTGGCCGCCGCGTACGCCGCGTAGATCTTCTTGTGGTCGTGGCCGCCGCGGCCCAGGTGCAGCAGCTGCTGGTCGCTCATGTTCTCGACCATCGCCCGCAGCCGCTGGTCGTCGCCGAAGAAGTGGTCGCGGATGTACGCGCCCGTCTCGGTGGCGTACGTCTGGAACTGGCCGTCCGGCGTCGAGTTCATCTTGTTGACCAGGATGCCGTCGCGGTCCTGCGCCAGCAGCGGGTCCCAGGAGCGGTCCCAGATCAGCTTGATGACGTTCCAGCCGGCGCCGCGGAACTGCGACTCCAGCTCCTGGATGATCTTGCCGTTGCCGCGCACCGGGCCGTCGAGCCGCTGCAGGTTGCAGTTCACGACGAAGGTCAGGTTGTCCAGGCCCTCGCGCGCCGCGATCGACAGCTGGCCGAGCGACTCCGGCTCGTCCATCTCGCCGTCGCCGAGATACGCCCAAACGTGTGACTTCGAGGTGTCGGCGATCCCGCGCGCCTCCATGTACCGGTTCATCCGGGCCTGGTAGATCGCGCCGAGCGGGCCGAGGCCCATCGAGACGGTCGGGAACTCCCAGAAGTCCGGCATCAGCCGCGGGTGCGGGTAGCTGGACAGGCCGTACGGGGCCTTCGACTTCTCCTGCCGGAACGCGTCGAGCTGCTGCTCGGAGAGTCGGTCCAGGAGGTAGGCGCGCGCGTAGATGCCGGGCGAGGCATGGCCCTGGAAGAAGATCTGGTCGCCGCCGTCGCCCTCGTCCTTGCCCCGGAAGAAGTGGTTGAAGCCCACGTCGTAGAGGGAGGCGGAGGAGGCGAACGTGGCGATGTGGCCGCCGACGCCGATCCCGGGACGCTGGGCGCGCGAGACCATGACGGCCGCGTTCCACCGGGTGGCGTTCAGGACCTTGCGCTCGATCTCCTCGTTGCCGGGGAAGAACGGCTCGTCCTTGGTGGCGATCGTGTTGACGTAGTCCGAGCTGCGCATCTCGGGCACGGCCACGCGCTTCTCGCGGGCCCGCTCGATCAGCCGCAGCATCAGGTAGCGGGCGCGCTCACGGCCCCGCTCGTCGACGGCGGCGTCCAGGGAGTCGAGCCACTCCTGCGTCTCCTCCGGATCGAAGTCCGGGACCTGGCTCGGCAGGCCGCCAATGATGATCGGATTGCGATCGGATGCGGAAGCCACGCTGTTCCTTCGCTGTCAGGGGAGTCGTGCCATGGGGTTTCGCCGCCTCCCATCGTCTTACTCTCGGTCGGAATCGTCACCTGTACCACTGGGTAATCACCGGAGTCCGCGGCGATTCGGGGCGCAGTCGGCGGCCGGTCCGGCCAAACCGCAACCCTACGCCCAAGATGATCAGAGGGTTCGTAAGGCCGTTCGTCCCTCAAACAGGTAGGAAAGCCGTTAGCGTCGCCGATGATGCCGAATGAGCTGGAATGGTGTGGGATGAATCACCAGACGTCCGCGCGGGAAGGCTGAAAGTTGCGGCGAGACGGCCGTAATCGTCACCGTTTCGACGGTCTCGGCGGCCGGGTACTTGCGCGATCCGCCGCGCCCGTGTGGACTACGCCCAATGCTGCGCGTACGCGCGCCGCCGAAGACATTCACCGAACATGAGCAGGAGGCACCCCGTGAGCGCGACCGCGGACCACGCGGAGAGCCTGGCCGCCCGGCTGGGTTTCCAGTCCGAACAGGTGGTCCAGGAGATCGGCTACGACGAGGACGTCGATCAGGAATTCCGTGAAACCGTCGAGAAGCTCGTGAGCGATCTCGCCGACGAGGACTACGACGACGTCGCCGACGCGGTGTTGCTGTGGTTCCGCGACGAGGACGGCGATCTGACGGACGCCCTGGTCGATGCGACCGAGCTGGTCGAGGACGGCGCACTGATCCTGCTGCTGACCCCCAAGACGGGCCGTGACGGCTACGTCGAGGCCAGCGACATCAGCGAGGCCGCCGAGACCGCCGGCCTCTCCCTCGCCAAGGGTCTGCCCGTCGGCAAGGAGTGGACCTCCACCAAGCTGGTGACGCCGAAGGCCGCCAAGTCCAAGCGCTGAGCCGCGCCCCGCAGCCAAGCGGACACGCACCCCGTCGGCCGGATTCCAACCCGGTCGGCGGGGTGCGTGCGTTCCGGGCACCTGATCCCCATAGGCTGGACCCACCCGAACAGCCCAATGCAGGGATGCAGGAACGAAGGGATGCGACAGATGGCGATCGAGGTCGGCAGCAAGGCCCCGGACTTCGAGCTCAAGGACAACCACGGCGCGACCGTGCGGCTCTCCGACTTCCGGGGGGAGAAGGCCGTGGTGCTGCTCTTCTACCCGTTCGCCTTCACGGGGGTCTGCACCGGCGAGCTGTGCGAGCTGCGCGACCAGCTGCCGCGGTTCCAGAACGAGGACGTCCAGCTCCTCGCGGTCTCCAACGACTCCGTGCCGACCCTGCGGGTCTTCGGCGAGCAGGAGAACCTGGACTACCCGCTGCTGTCGGACTTCTGGCCGCACGGCGAGACCTCCCGCGCGTACGGCGTCTTCGACGAGCAGAAGGGCTGCGCGGTGCGCGGCACCTTCATCATCGACAAGGACGGCATCGTGCGCTGGACGGTCGTCAACGGCCTGCCCGACGCGCGTGACCTGAACGAGTACATCAAGGCCCTCGACAGCCTCTGAGCCGGCCTCCGGGCCAGGCTCCGAGTCGGCCTCCGAGCCCCGTCGGGGACCTCGGGCACTTGGTGCACTTCCAGCGGGTTCCGGCAGCTGTTCACCGGGAAAGACGCCGGCAGGCGGGAACCCGTCACTAGGATCGAAACGTTGATCCCGGTAGAAACCGCACGACGGGGCACCGCCCCACACATGAACCCAATGGAGGACCCGTGGGAGTCAGCCTCAGCAAGGGCGGAAACGTCTCGCTGACCAAGGCCGCGCCGAATCTGACGGCGGTCATCGTCGGTCTGGGCTGGGACGCTCGCACCACCACCGGCGTCGACTTCGACCTCGACGCCAGCGCGATCCTGACCAACGACCAGGGCAAGGTCGCCAGCGACTCGAACTTCGTGTTCTTCAACAACCTGAAGAGCCCGGACGGCTCGGTCGAGCACACCGGTGACAACACCACCGGTGAGGGCGAGGGCGACGACGAGGCCATCAAGGTGAACCTGGCCGGCGTCCCGGCCGATGTAGCCAAGATCGTCTTCCCGGTCTCGATCTACGAGGCCGAGAGCCGCCAGCAGAGCTTCGGGCAGGTCCGCAACGCGTACATCCGCGTGGTGAACCAGGCCGACAACTCCGAGCTCGCCCGCTACGACCTCTCCGAGGACGCGTCGACCGAGACCGCCATGGTCTTCGGCGAGCTGTACCGCAACGGTGCGGAGTGGAAGTTCCGCGCCATCGGCCAGGGCTACGCCTCCGGCCTGCGCGGCATCGCCCAGGACTTCGGCGTCAACGTCTGAGCCGAGCCCGCCAGCAGTCACCCGTCCGGCGCCGTGCACTGTGTGTACGGCGCCGGACGTGCTTTGCAACGATCCACCGGCCGAGATCACCGGCCGGGATGCACCACCGGCCCGCCACGCGGGCGCGCCGCGATCACCACGTCGTCCGGGGAGGACCACAACATGGGCGTCACACTCGCCAAGGGGGGCAACGTCTCCCTCTCCAAGGCCGCACCGAACCTCACCCGGGTCCTGGTCGGTCTCGGTTGGGACGCGCGCTCGACCACGGGGGCCGATTTCGACCTCGACGCCAGCGCGCTGCTGTGCCGCGACGGCCGGGTCCTGGGGGACGCGTACTTCGTCTTCTACAACAATCTGAAAAGCCCCGAGGGGTCCGTCGAACACACGGGGGACAACCTCACCGGCGAGGGTGAGGGCGACGACGAATCGATCATCATCGACCTGACCAAGGTGCCGGTCGAGGTCGACAAGATCGTCTTCCCGGTCTCGATCCACGAGGCGGAGGCCCGCCGCCAGAGCTTCGGCCAGGTCAGCAACGCCTTCATTCGCGTGGTGAACGAATCGGACGGCCAGGAGCTGGCCCGTTACGACCTCACCGAGGACGCCTCCAGCGAGACCGCGATGATCTTCGGCGAGGTCTACCGGTACGGCGGCGAATGGAAGTTCCGAGCGGTGGGGCAGGGGTACGCGTCGGGGCTCCGGGGCATCGCTCTAGACTTCGGGGTCAACGTTTCGTAAAGCCGTACAAGACGATGGGGTGCCAGTGGTTCTCAAAACCTTCGGCTGGTCGTTCGCAGTCACTGCGCTCGGTCTGGTCGCAGCGGTGTTCTACGGGGGGTGGACCGGATTCGGGATCGTCGCGATCCTGTCCATCCTTGAGATCTCGCTGTCCTTCGACAATGCGGTGGTCAACGCCGGAATCCTGAAGAAGATGAATGCCTTCTGGCAGAAGATCTTCCTCACGATCGGCGTGCTGATCGCCGTGTTCGGCATGCGCCTGGTCTTCCCCGTCGTGATCGTCGCGATCACCGCAGGCATCGGCCCCATCGAGGCCGTCGACCTGGCGCTGAACGACAAGGAGATGTACGAGCAGCTGGTCACGGACGCCCACCCGGCGATCGCGGCCTTCGGCGGCATGTTCCTGCTGATGATCTTCCTCGACTTCATCTTCGAGGACCGGGACATCAAGTGGCTCGCGTGGCTCGAGCGCCCGCTGGCCAAGCTCGGCAAGATCGACATGCTCTCGGCGTGCATCGCGCTGATCGCCCTGCTGATCACGTCCATGACCTTCGCCGTCAACGCCCACCAGCACGGCGGGGCCCACGTGGACAAGGCGGAGACCGTCCTGGTCTCCGGCATCGCCGGCCTGATCACGTACATGATCGTCGGTGGTCTCTCCGGCTACTTCGAGAACCGCCTCGAAGAAGAGGAAGAGGCCGAGCACGAGGCCGAGGAAGCGGCCAAGAAGAGCGGCAAGCCCGTCACGGCCGTCGCGATGGCCGGCAAGGCCGCGTTCTTCATGTTCCTCTACCTCGAAGTCCTCGACGCCTCCTTCTCCTTCGACGGGGTCATCGGCGCCTTCGCCATCACCAACGACATCGTGCTGATGGCCCTCGGCCTCGGCATCGGTGCCATGTACGTCCGGTCGCTCACGGTCTACCTGGTCCGCCAGGGCACCCTCGACGACTACGTCTACCTGGAGCACGGCGCGCACTACGCCATCGGCGCGCTCGCCGTGATCCTGCTCGTCACCATCCAGTACGAGATCCACGAGGTCATCACCGGCCTCGTCGGCGTGCTGCTCATCGCCTGGTCCTTCTGGTCCTCGGTGCGCCGCAACAAGCGGTTGGAACTGGAGGGTTCCGCCGCCGAGGCATGATCACGGCGGTAATGCGGAACGCTCCATCTGCGGGGCGGCCGGGCTGGTCTGCGGACCTTCCGGCCGCCCCGTCCGCGTAGGCCGCGCAGTCCGCAAAGCGCTGTCCGCACAGCATGAGGGGGGTAGGGGAATGGGATTCTTCGACGGGATCAGGGGCAGCCGGGCCCTGCAGTTCGACTCGGGCGGCGCCTCGGCGGCGATCGAGCTGACCAAGCGGCATCCGACGGTGTCGCTCACCAAACAGGGGGCGGTCCACGGCAACCTCCGGGTCAACCTGTCCTGGCGCATGCGCAGCTCGGACATCGGCGGCCGCAGCGGCGGCGAGGGCAGCCGGCTCCTGCGCCACCCGTTCAAGCTGTTCAAGCCCGACATGGTGCAGGCGCACACCCAGGGCATGGTCAACGTCGACCTGGACCTCGGCTGCCTCTACGAGCTGGCCGACGGCACCCGGGGCGTCGTCCAGCCGCTGGGCAACCTCCACGGCGACATCAACAGCCCGCCGTACGTGAAGCTCAGCGGCGACGACCGGTTCGGGGCGCCCTCCGGGGAGACGGTCTTCGTCAATCTCGACCACGCCGAAGAGATCAAGCGGCTGCTGGTGTTCGTCTACATCTACGACCAGACCCCGGCCTTCGACCGGACGCACGCCATGGTCACCCTGTACCCGATCAACGGTCCGCGGATCGAGATCCCGCTGGAGGAGCGGCAGCCGCAGGCCCGCTCCTGCGCGGTGCTCACCCTGGAGCACGTCAAGGGCGAGCTGATCGTGCGGCGCGAGGTGAAGTTCGTGTACGGGTTCCAGGCCGAGCTGGACCGGCTGTACGGGTGGGGCCTGCAGTGGGGGCGGGGCTACAAGAGCGCCAAGGCCTGACCGGGACCCCGGGCGGGGCCCCGGGCGGGGGCCCGGGCGGGGGCCCCGGTGCGGGCCCCGGTCAGGCGCGCGTCAGCGGCGGATGAACTGCGGGCCCTGCACCGGCAGCCGGAACGTCGGGTCGCCGCCCGGTACCGGCACCGGGGCCGGGGACACCGGCTGCGGGTACCCGTACGCCGGCTGCGCGGCCGGCGGGGCCTGCGTCAGCGGCGCCGGCGGGGTCGGCGGGCGCATCGCGGCCGTCTGCTCGGCGGTCGGCCCGGCGGCGGGGGCGGCCCCGGACGAGGCCTCGGGGGCGTTCTCGTCGACGGAGATCCCGTGGTCGGTCGCCAGCCCGACGAGGCCGTTCGAGTAGCCCTCGCCCAGTGCGCGGAACTTCCACCCGTCGCCGCGGCGGTACAGCTCCCCGCAGATCAGGGCCGTCTCGGCGCCGGTCTCGGGCCGTACGTCGAAGTAGGCCAGCGGCTCGGAGCCGCCGGTCGCGGTGGCGTCGTACAGCAGGATCCGCAGGTCCCGGACCTGCTCGAACGGCACGTCCTCGGCCGAGGCCACCACCAGGATCCGGTCCACGACCGGCGGCACCGCACGCAGGTCCGCCTGCACGGCGTCGGTGATCCCGTCGCCGAGCTGCTTCTTGCCGAGCCGCCAGACGGATCCCGAGGGGTGCCGGGGCTGGTTGTAGAACACGAAGTCCTCGTCCGAGCGCACCCGCCCGTCCGGGCCCACGAGCAGCGCCGAGGCGTCGACGTCCGGCACCTCGGGGCCGCCGGTCCAGCGCAGCACCGCCCGGACCGCCACGGCGGTCACCGGGATGTTCGAGCCCTTCTGCATCGCGTGCGTCATGCCCGTCATCCTGCCCTCCCGGGGCGGCGCGGAACAACGCGGCCCCCCGCAGGGCCTTGTCCCGGACGAAAGACCTGGGCATGGTGCAAGAGGGTTACCTGAACTTCATGTGCTTGAGGAACTCTTGACTCATATTCGTACGTACTATTACCGGCCATGCCAGTTGGGCCGCCGAGGCAGTACGGGGGAAGCACATGCGTCACTTTGGGCACGTATCGCCCACCGTCCGTAAGGACCTCTTCCACCAGGAGCCGGCCGAGTTCACCGCCGCCTCGCCCGCCCGCATCCTCGCCGCCGCCCTCGGTGCCACCCTCTACAGCCCCGCCACCCGCCCCCAGCTCGCCGGGGACGTCCACAAGCAGGCCGGCCGCGGAGTCGTCTCCATGGTCCTCTGCCTGGAGGATTCCATCAGCGACGCCGAGGTCGCGGACGCCGAGGACAACCTCGTCCGGCAGTTCGCCGCCCTCGACGCCGACGGCGGGGAGCTCCCGCTCCTCTTCATCCGGGTCCGCACCCCCGAGCAGATACCCGACCTCGTGCACCGCCTCGGCGGCTCCGCACGAAGACTGGCCGGATTCGTACTCCCCAAATTCACCGAGAAGCGCGGAACCGCCTTTCTCGATGCCGTCGCCCAGGCCGAGGCGGAAAGCGGACACCACCCGCTGTACGCGATGCCCGTCCTGGAGACCCCCGACCTCCTCCACCTCGAAACCCGCGTCGAAGCCCTCGCCGGCATCTCCCGCACCGTGAACCGGTACCGCGACCGCGTCCTGGCCCTGCGCCTCGGCGTCACCGACTTCTGCTCGGTCTACGGACTGCGCCGCACCCCGGACATGACCGCCTACGACGTCCAGATCGTCGCCGGAGTGATCGCCGACGTGGTGAACGTGCTCAGCCGCGCCGACGGCACCGGCTTCACGGTGACCGGACCCGTCTGGGAGTACTTCCGCAGCCAGCAGCGCCTCTTCAAGCCCCAGCTGCGCCGCAGCCCCTTCCTCCAGGAAGGCGCCGAGGAACTGCGCACCACCCTCATCGAGCACGACCTCGACGGGCTGCTGCGCGAGATCGAACTCGACCGGGCCAACGGACTCCTCGGCAAGACCTGCATCCACCCCGCCCACGTCACACCCGTCCACGCACTGTCGGTGGTCTCCCACGAGGAGTTCAGCGACGCCCAGGACATCCTGCGCCCCGAGCGCGGCGGCGGCGGAGTCATGCGCTCCGCCTACACGAACAAGATGAACGAAGTGAAGCCCCACCGGGCCTGGGCCGAGCGCACCATGCTGCGCGCCGAGGTCTTCGGTGTGGCGAAGGAGGAGGTCGGCTTCGTCGACCTGCTCACGGCCGGGCTTCAGGTGTGAGCCCGCCCTTGAGTCCCTCGTACACGTTGAACAGCTTGAACGGCTTGAACAGGTCGAACACGGAGAGAGGCAAGACGATCGACGCGGTGTGGTCGGGAACCTGGGTCGCGGACCGGCTGGGCGTACGCCTGGAGGAGGCCGGCGACCCGGGGTCGCCACGGCTGGACCAGCTGCTCGGGCTGGCGCTGCGGCGCAACCCGAAGCGGGCCCACCTGCTGGTCTCGCAGGTGCTGGGCAAGCACGTCCCGCAGTCCCCGGAGGCCGTCTACGCCGCCGGACACGGACTCGGCGAGCGGGTCCGCGCCCTGCTGGGCGACGAAGCCGCCTCCGCGGTGGTCCTCGGGTACGCGGAGACCGCGACCGGGCTGGGCCACTGCGTGGCCGACGGCCTCGGCGCGGCCCCCTACCTGCACTCCACCCGCCGCCCCGTGCCGGGCGTGGAGCCCGCCGGCGGGTTCGAGGAAGCCCACTCGCACGCCACCTCGCACCTGCTGCTGCCGGAGGACCCGAAGCTGCTGGCCGGCAGCGGGCCGCTGGTCCTCGTCGACGACGAGTTCTCCACCGGCAACACGGTCCTGAACACCATCCGCGACCTGCACGCCCGCCACCCCCGCGGGCACTACGTGGTCGTCGCCCTCGTCGACATGCGCTCCCCGGCCGACCGCGACCGGCTCACCGCCTTCGCCGCCGAGCTCGGCGCGCGGGTCGACCTGATAGCCCTGGCCTCCGGCACCGTGCACCTCCCCGAGGGGGTCCTGGCCAAGGGGCAGGCGCTGGTCGAGGAGTACGAGGAGCAGGGCGCGGGCTCCTCCACGGCCGTTGCGGCGGCTTCGGCTTCGACTTCGGCTGCCGCTCCGGTCGGGCGTGTTGCGCTCGACTGGCCCGACGGGGTCCCCGACGGCGGCCGGCACGGGTTCACCCCCGAGCACCGCGCCCGGCTCGAGGCGGCCCTGCCCGCGCTGGCCCGGCAGCTCGCCGACGCACTCGGAGCCGAGCCCGGGAGGGTCCTCGTACTCGGCAACGAGGAGCTGATGTACGCGCCGCTGCGCCTCGCGCGGGCCCTGGAGGAGTCGGGTGCCGCGGCCGGGGTCCGGTTCTCTACCACCACCCGCTCGCCCGTGCTCGCCGTCGACGACCCCGGCTACGCCATCCGCACCCGGCTCGTCTTCCCCGCCCACGACACCCCGGCCGACGGGCCCGGCGACCGGTACGCCTACAACGTCGCGGGCGCCGGCTTCGACACCGTCGTCGCCGTCGTCGACACCCACGGGGACACCGGTGCGCTGCACGCCCCCGACGGGCTCCTCGCCCGCCTCGCCCCGCACACCGGCCGGGTCCTGCTCGCGGTGGTCCCCTCGTACACCCCCGACGTTTCCTCCGACCGGCGGGAGCCGATCATGCCCGAGCCGATCCTGCCCGAGCCCCTGCGCGGACCCGCCTTCTCCTCGTACGCCGCCGAGGACTGCGGCTGGCTGCTCCAGGACCTCTCCGACGTGGCGCTCGAGGCCCCGACCGAGGAGCGCGAGGAGGCCATCCAGGCGGGCGGCGCACACTACGCAGAATCGCTGCCCGTCGAGTACCAGCCGTCCCCCCAGTACCAGGAGCTGTACCGGAGCGCGCTGGCCGCGTCCGCCGCCCGCATGGCCCGGGCCGTCGGCACGGTCACCGAGACGGTCCTCGCCGAGCGGTCCCCCTCCCCGGTCCTCGTCTCGCTCGCCCGCGCCGGCACCCCCGTCGGCGTCCTCATGCGCCGCTGGGCCCAGGCCCGGCACGGCCTGGACCTGCCGCACTACGCCGTCTCCATCGTGCGCGGCCGCGGCATCGACCCCAACGCACTGCGCTGGCTGGCCGCCCACCACGACCCCGCCGACGTGGTCTTCGTGGACGGCTGGACGGGCAAGGGCGCCATCACGCGCGAGCTGGCGGCGGCGCTGGCGGCCCATGGGAAGGAAGCAGGGGGCCCGGGCTTCGATCCGGAGATCGTGGTCCTCGCAGACCCCGGCTCCTGCGTGCGCACGTACGGCACCCGCGAGGACTTCCTGATCCCCTCCGCCTGCCTCAATTCCACCGTGTCCGGACTGATCTCGCGTACGGTGCTCAGGTCCGACCTGGTCGGGCCCGCCGACTTCCACGGCGCGAAGTTCTACCGCGAGCTCGCCGGAGCCGATGTCTCCACCGGCTTCATCGACGCCGTCTCCGCCCGCTTCGGCGAGGTGGCCGAGGCCGTCGACGCCGAGGTCAAGGAGCTCCTCGCCGCCGACCGCACGCCCACCTGGGAGGGCTGGGCGGCGGTCGAGCGGATCAGCGAGGAGTACGGCATCCACGACGTGAACCTGGTCAAGCCCGGTGTCGGCGAGACGACGCGGGTGCTGCTGCGGCGCGTGCCGTGGAAGATCCTGGCGCAGCGCGGCGCCGGGGCCGACCTGGACCACGTACGGCTGCTCGCCGAGCAGCGGGGCGTGCCGGTGGAAGAGGTCGACGGGCTCCCTTACACGTGTGTAGGACTCATCCATCCCCGGTTCACGCGCGGCGCCACGGGCGCCGACGGAAAGGCTGTGGCCTCCAAGTGACTGTCCTGGTAGCCAGTGATCTCGACCGCACGCTCATCTACTCGGCGGCCGCGCTCGGCCTGACCATGCCCGACCCGGTGGCCCCGCGGCTGCTGTGCGTCGAGGTGCACGAGAGCAAGCCGCTGTCGTTCATGACGGAGACGGCTGCGGCGCTGCTGGCCGAGCTGACCGCCGATCCCGCGGTGGTGTTCGTCCCGACCACGACCCGTACGCGCAAGCAGTACCAGCGCATCCGCTTCCCCGGGCGCCCGGCGACGTACGCGATCTGCGCCAACGGCGGGCAGCTGCTCGTCGACGGCGTCCCGGACCGGGACTGGCGGCGCCAGGTGGCCGCGCGGCTGGCCGAGGAGTGCGCCCCGCTGGAGGAGGTGCACGGGCACCTGCTGGCCACGGCGGACCCGGCGTGGCTGCGCAAGGCGCGGGTCGCGGAAGACCTGTTCGCGTACCTGGTCGTCGAACGCGCCCTGGTCCCGGAAGAGTGGGTCAAGGCGCTGACGGAATGGGCCGACGGCCGCGGCTGGACGGTCTCCCTCCAGGGCCGCAAGATCTACGCCGTGCCGCGCCCGCTGACGAAGAGCGCGGCCATGCACGAGGTGGCCCGCCGTACCGGCGCGTCCACGACCCTCGCCGCCGGCGACTCCCTGCTGGACGCGGACCTGCTGCTGGCGGCGGACGCGTCCTGGCGCCCGGGCCACGGCGAGCTGGCCGACGCGGGCTGGACCGCGCCGACGGTCACGCCCCTGGCCACGGCGGGCGTCCTGGCGGGCGAGGAAATCCTGCGCGCATTCGCCCGGGCGGTCGCCCGGCAGGGTGTCCGCCCGGGCGGCGAAGTCGGCACACTGGGCGCATGACCAAGGGCAACAGCACCAAGATCACCGACGAGCTGTACCGCTACATGCTCGACCACAACCCCCCGCTGGACGAGATCCAGCGGGGGCTGGTGGCGACGACGTACGAGAAGTTCCCGGACGTGGCCGGCATGCAGTCGGCGGAGGAGCAGGGCCCGCTGCTGGCCTTCCTGGTCCGGCTGACGGACGCCCGGCACATCGTCGAGATCGGCACCTTCACCGGCTTCTCGACCCTGTCGATGGCCCAGGCACTGCCTGCGGACGGCACGCTCGTCGCCTGCGACGTCTCGGAGGAGTGGACCGCGTACGGCCGCGAGGCCTGGGAGGCGGCGGGCGTCGCCGACCGGATCGACCTGCGGATCGCCCCGGCGCTGGACACCCTGCGCGCCATGCCGCAGGAGCCGCACATCGACATGGCGTACGTGGACGCGGACAAGGAAAGCCAGATCGCGTACTGGGAGGAGCTCGTTCCGCGGCTGCGCCCGGGCGGGCTGATCGTCACGGACAACACGCTGTTCCACGGCACGGTCCTGGACGAGTCCGCCAAGGGCTCGGCGGCGGGCGTGCGCGCCTACAACGACCACGTCGCGGCCGACTCCCGCATGGAGTCGGTCCTGCTGGCGATCTCGGACGGCATCACCCTGTCGCGCAAGCGCCGGTAGCGCCGGTTGCGCCGGGTCAGCAGCAGCCCCCACCACCGCAGCAGCCTCCGCCGGACGGGGCGGGGGCGCTGCTGGTCCCGCCCACGGCGACGGCGGACAGCAGCTTGACGGTGTCGGCGTGCCCGGCCGGGCAGTCGGCGGGAGCGGACGACTCGGCCATGGGCCGGCTGATCTCAAAGGTGTCGTCGCAGGTCCGGCAGCGGAATTCGTAACGAGGCATGGCCCAAGGCTACAGAGCGGGACGCCCCCGCCACAGCCTCGGAGCCGGCCCCGCCGCAGTCCCTCGGAGCCGGCCCCGCCGCAGTCTCAGATCCCGTGCAGGACGGCGGCGCGTGCCCGGTCCTCCCGTGCGGCCTGCTCGGGGTTGCGGGCGCGCCAGTACGGATTGTCGTGCGGCAGGGCGCTGCCCACCCGCCCGTACATCCCGAACCACATCAGCATCACGCCGACGATGAAGCTGAACAGCACGTTCTGGATCCTGAAGGCCAGGAAGTTCAGGCCGGTGTCCAGCAGGGCCAGGTTCACGAACCCGCTGGCGATGAAAGCCAGTCCCAGCACGATGTTGAGGGTGGAGGCGAAGTTCCCGCCGATCACCATCCCGACGAAGAGCAGCAGCCCGATGCAGATCGACAGGACGCTCAGCGCGCCGTTGGTGTTCAGCGTGAGCACCCGGTCGCCGCCGGTGTCGAAGAACCCGATCTGGTCTATGAGCCCGAGGATCCCGAAGACGACCAGCAGCAGACCCGTCAGGCCCGCGCCCACCCGGTACACCTTGCTGAGCTTGTGGTCGGAGGGCAGGTGCTCGTCGAGCCGGGCATTGACGGGATGCGCGATGCGCCGCACCAGGTAGGGGACGTGCGGTGCGGGGAGCTCGATCGGCGCATGGGACACGTACGGAGCGTAGTGCTCATGGGGCTCGTGACACCCGTAGGCCGCATGCGGTGCGGTCACGGGGGGTGCGCTCGCGCCGGGTGCGCCGGACGCACGAGACGTATGCGAAATGTGGGCAGCCATCACGCCCTCCTAGGCTCTGTTCCAGCCACCTCCCAGCATCCGCCCATGCCCACCCCGCGACAAGCGCGGGCCTCAGCCGCTCCCGCGGGCCGGCCTCATCCGCTCCCGCGCCCGCCGCGGATATCGGAGACGACCCGCCCCACATCTCCCCGCACCTGCTCCATCTCCTGAAGGAAATGCCAGTAGTCGGGATGCCGCTCCTCCAGCCCGGCGAGCGCCCGCTCCATCCGGGCCACCGACTCGTCCAGCGGCCGCGCATGCCGAGGATCGGGCACACTGCGGCCCTCCATCGCCAGCCGCTGCGCATCCCGGATCGCGAAGCGGGTCCGCTGCACCTCCGCCTGCGGGTCCCGCGCCACCGCCTCCAGCCGCGACAGCCGGTCCTGCGCGGCCGACACCGCCTCGTCGGTCGCATCCAGCGCACCCCGGACCGACTCGACCAGCGCCCCTACGTCCGCCCAGCGCTGCTCCTCCCGCGCCCGCGCGGCCTCCGTCAGCTGCTCCTCGGCCCGCGCCACGTCCCGTACGGCCTGGTCGGGCACCTGCTGCAGGTCCTGCCAGCACGCGGCACTGAACCGCCGGCGCAGCTCGCTGAGGACCGGATCCACCCGGTCCGCCCGGTTGCGCAGCGCCTGCGCCCGGGTCCGCAGGCTCACCAGGCGCCGGTCGATCTCCGCGGCCCGCTCCGGGAGCCGCGCCACCTCGGCCCGTATCGCCTCCGCGTCACGCAGGATCCGGTCCGCGCGCTGCACGGTCTCCTGCACCCCGTGCTGCGCGGCACCCTGGTTCAGCAGGGTCAGTTCCGGCCCCAGCGCGGCCAGCCGCGCCGCGAACTCGTCCGCCCGCATCCCCTTGCCGCGTACGTCGTCCAGCGCCGTGCTCGCCGCGAGCAGCGCGGCCCTGGCCCGCTCCCGGGCGGGCGCCACCCGCGCCAGCTGTGTCTCGGCCTTGTCCAGCAGCGGCTGCAGCCCCAGCGCGAATCGGTCCAGCTCGCCCTTGACCCGTACGAGCTCGTCCCGCGCCCGCGTCAGCTGCTCCCGCGCCCGCGCGGCGACGGACCCTTCGAGATCGACGCGATCCAGGTCGTGCGCATCCACAGCCTCGATGTACACGTGACTGACCTGGTCGATCCGCTGCCCGAGCGCGGCGAACCCCTCCCCGGCCTGCCGGGCCGCGGGCGACCCGTCGGCGGCCGCGATGGTCTCCATGGAAATGCGCAGATCCCGCTGTGCGGTATCCAGCTCGTAGAACGCGGCCGCGGCGGCATCCTTCGCCGCCTGCGCATCCGCCCGCCGACTCTCGTCCCGCCCGCCGAACCACCGCCGGGATGCCGTCGTCACAATCCCTCTCCCGTACCGCCTCCGCCATGCCCCGGTCCATTCTCTCCCACGGATGCGGGTTTGCGTGGGGGGTCTGCCTGCCATGTAGGCTGTCCACTCATCCACGGGTGTGTAGCTCAGGGGTAGAGCGCTGCTCTTACAAAGCAGATGTCGGCGGTTCGAAACCGTCCACGCCCACCAGTACGAAGGCCCCCAACCGATCACGGTTGGGGGCCTTCGGCATCCCCATCTGACATCAACGGGGACGGTCAGGGACGATCGCGCCGAGCAGCGCCTCGCACTGTGTGTCCCGGACGATCAGGAGCAGCCGGGTACGGTGCTGGGGCTACCACAGTTGTTGGGCTGGTTGCCGGTGACGGGACTGGCGCTCCGCGTCACCGTGCCGCTGGCGTTGAAGATGCCGCCACCGTTTGCACCCGATCCCAGCGCCCGGTTGTTCGTTACCGAGCTACCGGTGAGAGTCACCGTGCCGGCGCTCGTATTGAAGATGCCGCCACCGCGGGAGTTCGTGCCGTTGGCAGTGTTGTCGGTGACCGGGCTGCTGTTGAGCTGCACCGAGCCGACAGTGTTGTAGATGCCGCCGCCCGTCGCATTGGTACCGGTGTCGGTGTTGCCCGTGACCTGGCTTCTGTACAGCGTGATGGTTCCGGCTTGCGCGATGCCGCCGCCCTGCCCGTTGGTACTGGTGACGTCGTTGCCGGTGACCGGGGTGCTGTTCAGCGTCACCGTCGTGCCGATGGCGGCGGCGATCCCGCCGCCCAGGAAGGTTGCAGATTTCCGGGGAACCCGGCAAGCGCCTTCCTGACGTCCGTACGTGACATCAACGACGGCAGTTCCCTCCGACCGGCCGGTCCGTGCGGAGCCACGGCGTGGTCGCACCGGCGAAGTCACCAGCCCTCACTGCACAGTTCACTGCCGCGGGAGTCTTGACGGCCCGTCGAGGGCCCGTGCGATCGTCGGGGGATGGGTGAGTGGGTGGTGGGGGGTGTAGGGCTGCTGGCGATCGTGGCCGGCGGCGTGGCGTACGTCGTACTGGACCGCATGGCCAGGGAAGGGTTCGAGAAGCGGCGGGATGATGAGCGGGCGCGGTTGCTGGCGCGGGTGGCGGGGCCTGCGGCGGTCGTCGGGGATCCCAAGTACGCCGATGTCGGGGGGATACCGGCCGGGCGGGAGGGGCACGCGGACGCCGAATTCACGTCCGTGCTCGTGGAGTACTACGCGTACGGGCTGACGCAGGCGCGCAGCAGCTTCGCCACCAGCCAGCGGTTCGCCGGGGCCGGCGCCGCCATACTGCTGCTCGGGGTGGCGCTGGCCGTGTGGAAGGCCGAGAGCAGTGGGGATCTGTACCTCGGCGTGGTGATGAGCTCGGTCGGCGTCGTCGTCACGCTCGTCGGCCAGCTGTTCCACCGGCGGGCCGACATCGCGCTCAGGCACATGGCCGATCAGACCGCCTCCCTGCGCGAGGACCGGCGGGCCGCCGCCGCCATGCAGCAGGCCGTCGAGCTGCTCGACGAGGTCACGGATCCCGTGCTGCGGGCGCGGCTGCAAGCCGGTTTGATCATGAAACTGTCCGGGGCCGAGCTGCCGCAGTAGCGGGATAGTGGGGGTATGTGCCGTTCCATTAAGACCCTGCGCCCGCCCGCCATCCCCGAGAAGGCCACCGAGGAGGAGATCCGCGCCGCCGCGCTGCAGTACGTACGGAAGGTGTCCGGGTTCCGGGCGCCCGCCGCGCACAATCAGGAGGTCTTCGAGGCCGCCGTGGAGGCGATCGCCGAGGCCACGCGGGACCTGCTGGACGGACTGCAGGTCAGAGGCGCGTTGGCGGCCACCACCGCCTAGGTTCGCCCCGCCCCGTGGTGGTCGTCCGGGGCGGCGCCGAGTACGGCTTGCCCGTGCGGGTCCCGTACGGACGACTCGGCGTGCGCCGGCGGCAGTGGCATCGTGGGCTCGGGGCTGTGTCGCCCCGACCGGGTTACGACATGCGGGAGCGGCGGCGCAGTACCCAGATGCCGGTGCCCAGCGCGCCTGCGGCCATCGCGCCGCCCAGGGCGATCCGGCCGGGGCTCATCGCGCCGATGCTGCCGCCCAGCCCGCCGCGTGCCGCGCCCGTGGTGACCTGGAGGGAGACGGTGACGCGCTGGCCACCGGCGCCGCCGCACTCGAAAGTGACGGAGTGCGCGCCGGTGTTGGCGTTGCTGAACACGGTGGCGTTGCCGAAGAGGTTCGTGGCCTCGAGGTTGCCCGGCGTCAGACGTACGTCGCCGAAGGCGCTGGACGAGGCAAGGCCGGTCTTGGTCCCGCAGCCGGTGACGTTCAGGCTGACCCGCCCGCCGGGGGCGACGGCGGTGGGGGAGACGCCGGCGGAGGGGGAGGCGGCGTAAGCGACCGTGAGGGGAGTGGCCGCGGCGAGGACGAGGGTCGCGGCCGCGACCCTCGCAAGGAGGCGGTGGTTCGGCAGCTGGGCGAGCGGCTTGGCGGGCATGGAGAGAACTCCTCGGGCTCCTCGAAACGGCACGGCCAGGCCACGGATGTGACGCGGATTCGGTTGCGCACCGTGATGTGGACGCTAGGAGCCCGGGCCCGGGGCGGCGATCGGGGCCGGGTGAACGGGTGAGCCGCTGCTCCGCCCGGGGGAATCGGGTACGAGCGGGCTGCGGGCTACGCCGGTGTCGGGGCGGGACGCCGGACGACGAAGGCCGCCAGGGCCCCCGCGGCGAAGAGGGCGATCACGGAGACCGCCGTGCCGAGCCAGGCGGCGCCGAGCCACTGGGTGCCGAAGTAGCCCAGAGCCACGCTGTACCCGGCCCAGGCCATGCCGGCCAGGACCGACCAGGGCAGGAACTCCATGGCCTTGCGGTGGGTCTTGCCCGCGCCCAGGGACACCACCGAGCGGCCGGCCGGCGCGAAGCGGGCGATCACCACGAGGGCGCCGCCGCCGCGGGCCAGGGCCGCGCCCAGGCGTTCCTGGGCCCGGGTGAGGCGGCGGGACCGGGCGATGGCGCGGTCCAGCCGGGCCCCGCCGCGCCGGGCCAGCCGGAACGCGGCCATGTCACCCAGTACCGACGAGGTCGTGGCGATCACCAACAGCGCCAGGATGTCCGGCACCTGTGCCGGAACCGGCACCGGCCCGGCCGCCCCGGCGGCTGCCGCAGCCGCCGCAGCGGTGATCACCAGGACCCCGCTCGGCAGTACCGGCAGGAAGACGTCGAGCACGACGGACAGCGCCACCACGGCGTAGATCCATGGGCTCGTGGTCAGCGACCCCAGAGTCTCAAACAAAGCGGGACTCCCCAGTCCGATTGACGTGCTTCGGCGTGAAGCGCCGCGACGTCGCGGGGGAGCGGCAGGGGCGGCTTGACAGCCATACAGCGTACGCCTGGCGTTGGTGCGCCGTACGCCCGGGGGCTTCCCGGGCCCACAGTGTGTCAGCCCCGTCTGTCCTTCTCGGGCAGTGAGTTCCGGTGCGGCTTCGCCGGCGGTTCCGGTCGTGCCGACCGGCCCCCTGCCTTATTCAGTCCGCTGCCGTCAGCTCTCGGTCCAGGACCGTCACGAGCCGGGCCCGCTGCTGTCCCTTCCGGGCCTTGTGCGCCTGGTCCAGCCGCAGCCGGGCCGACCGGCCCGCCAGCGCCAGCGTCATCAGCTGGTTCCCGAACCACGGCCCACCCGTACGACGCCAGCTCAGCGGCGGACGCCCCGTCCGCCCGTGCCGCGAGAACCCGCGCCCCAGCCACCGCCCCGCCCGTGACCAGCCCAGCCGGAAGCCCCACTTCACCACCGTGTGGATCGAGTTGTGCACCGGCGAGCACGTCAACTGGAACACCCGCGCCGTACTGGGTATTCGGGGCTCGGCCACATACGCATGATGCACGTCCCCGGACAGCACACACACCGTCGCCGGCGCCCGCGGCCCCGTCCCGACCTCCTCGATCAGATCGCTGAGCGCCGAGAACGAGGCCGGGAACGCCGCCCAATGCTCCAGATCGCTGCGCCGCCGCAGATCCTCCCCGATCCGCGCCCACCGCGGCCCCCGCTCACCGCGGCACAGCGCGGCATTCCACACCTCCGCGTCGTGTATTAGCGGCGGCATCAGCCACGGCAGTGACGACCCTATGAGGAGGTGGTCGTAACCGCCGTGCCCGGCGAGGGCGTTGTCGCGGAGCCACTGCTGCTCCGCCGGATCGAGCATGGCCCGCCCGTCCTCCGCGAGCACCCGCGCCGCCCGCGTGTCCACCATCAGCAGCCGCGACCGGCCGAAGTCGCGCCGGTAGCTCCAGCGCACCGAGCCCGGATCGGCATCCGCCGCGGCGGCGAAGGCCCGCAGTGCATCCGTGCCGTCCGGGGTCTTTCGTACGGCCTCGTACAACGGGTCGGCCGCGAGCTCGGCCGGCGAGAGATTGCCCAGGTGCTGGTACACCCAGTACGACATCAGCCCGCTGAGCACCCGCTCCTGCCACCACGGCGTCGCCCGCATCTCCGCCAGCCAGGCCGCGCTGGTGTTCCAGTCGTCCACGACATCGTGGTCGTCGAACATCTGCAGGCTGGGGACGGTGGAGAGCAGCCAGCGGATCTCCGGGTCGAGCCAGGACTCGTAGTACAGCCGTGTGTACTCCTCGTAGTCCGCGACCTGCGCGCCGGGCGCATCCCGCAGGTCCCGACGGGCCGCGATCCACTGTCTGGTCTCCCGCGACAGCTGGTCCGCGTACACCTGGTCGCCCAACAGGAGCAGCACATCCGGCCGCACCTCGTCCGGATCGGCGGCCAGCCGCGCCGCGAGGGTGTCGAGGGCATCCGGACCGTGCGGCCCGTGCCGGTCGGCCGGCGGCGCAGCCTGTCGGCACGACCCGAACGTCACCCGCAGCCCGGGGGCCGGCCGCCCGGCTGCCGTGACGGCGGGCGTGGTGATCGTGCTCGGCGGAAAGGCCGTCCCCGCCGGCGGCCAGACCTGCGCGCCGTCGAGCAGCACCTCGTAGGCCGTGGTGCTCCCCGGGGTCAGGCCGGTCACCGGCACCAGGGCGTAGTGGTGCCCGGCGACCTGGAAGGTATGCACGCTGCCGCCGGCCCCGTCGGCGCAGCGCACTTCGGCCGTGCACGGGCGGTCGGCCTCGACCCATATCGTGGCCGAACCGCCCGTGTCCCAGTCGACATAGCGAAGCAGCGGCCC
Source organism: Streptomyces sp. NBC_00354 (assembly GCF_036106915.1). Classification (NCBI taxonomy): domain Bacteria; kingdom Bacillati; phylum Actinomycetota; class Actinomycetes; order Kitasatosporales; family Streptomycetaceae; genus Streptomyces; species Streptomyces sp. NBC_00354. The sequence goes on from NZ_CP107983.1 coordinate 5,779,419, forward strand.
CAGACGCAATCCGGCCATGCAACTCCCCCTCCTCCGTAGCCCTTTCGATCACGGTACGACGGGGAGGGGGAGCGTGGCCTCCCCCTGGCGGGGGAAAGGCCGGGTGATTGGTCGGCGGCGGGGTCGGCAGCCGGTCGGGTGGCCGGTTCGGCCTCCGGTCGGATTCCGGTTCGGCCCGGCCCCGTCGGCGGATCAGCAGCCGTTGAGGATGTTCACCAGGGCCGTCTTCTCGCCGGAGTCCATGCTCAGGGCCCAGTACTGCTTCACCTGGACCCACATGCGGGCGTACGTGCAGCGGTAGGCGGTCCGCGGCGGCAGCCACTTGCCCGGGTCGAGGTCGCCCTTGGCCTGGTTGACGTTGTCGGTGACCGCGATGAGCTGCGGGCGGGTGAGGTCGTTGGCGAACTGCTGACGCGTGGAGGTGGTCCAGGAGCTGGCCCCGGAGCGCCAGGCCTCGGCGAGCGGGACGACGTGGTCGATGTCGAGGTCGCCGGCGGCGGTCCAGGTGGCGCCGTCGTACTCGGAGTACCAGCTGCCGCTCACGGAGGCGCAGGCCGAGTCGGTGACGACGTTGACGCCGTCGCGCTTGAGGACCGTCTCGCGGGTGTTGCAGGTTCCGGAGACGGTGCTCCAGTGCGGGAAGAGGCTGCGGCTGTAGCCGCTGAGGGAGCCCTCGGTCTTCGGGGTGACCGTGGCGAGGTAGGAGCGGGCGGCCGCGGCGCTGATGGGGGTGGGCGGGGCGGCCTGGGCGACGGGCGCGTTCACGAGGGAGGTGAGGGCGGCGAGCGTGGCTGCTGACGCGAGCACGCCGACTCGACGCGCGTAGACAGTGGATATGAGGGTTTTGAGGGCCATGAGAGGGCTCCCTGGGTGGGGGGATGTGGCTGGTCGGCCCCGGAGGGGCGCGGCCATGGTGGCGGCGCCAGATTGCGTGGCGGCGGGCGCAAGGTTACAGGATTGCGACATGAGCACGTCAGGTCTGTGTGCGGACAACTCCCCGGAATCAAGCGGAAGTTATGCTTCCGGGCGGGAAGTGGGGTGGAGGTGGAGCGGGTGCGGCCGGGTGTGCTGTCGAGCGGGTGGGCCGGATGTGGCGAGCGGGGCGGAGCCAAGAGGGGACCAAGGGCCTATTTCGGGCGGCGGGGGCCGTCGCGTATTCTGTGGGGAGCAGAAGGGGAGTAGCTCTTCGCCGGACCGTCGACATACTGCTGGGTCACCCCAGCCGGCGCCCGGAGGCAGGCCGCACGCAGCGGCCGGCCAGCGAGACCTTCGGCCGCAGTGTCCTGTTTCTGTTCATCTGCACCCGTCCACACGCGGGTGCGTGGATGCAGTCAGGGCGCCGCCGAGCCGAAGCGACCCCTGAAACACCCCAGGTCTCTCGGTATCGACGGCGTCCTGCCCGACCGATTGAGGTTCCGCCCCCGTGTTCAGCAGCACCTTCAGCATCACCGTCACGGCGATCGCCTTCGGAGTCGTCTTCCTCGCGGAGCTCCCCGACAAGACGGCCCTCGCCGGCCTGATGCTCGGCACCCGCTACCGCGCCTCGTACGTCTTCGCAGGCGTCGCCGCCGCCTTCGCCGTACACGTCGCACTTGCCATCGCGGCAGGCAGCGTGCTCACCCTCCTCCCGCACCGGCTCGTCCAGGCTGTCGTCGGAGTCCTCTTCCTCGCGGGCGCGGCCATGCTGCTCCTGAAGAAGAGCGACGGGGACGAGGAGGTCAAGGCGCCTGCCGACCAGTCCTTCTGGAAGGTCTCCGGTGCCGGATTCATGCTGATCCTGGTGGCCGAGTTCGGTGACCTGACCCAGATCATGACCGCCAACCTCGCCGCACGCTACGACAACCCCGTCTCGGTCGGCATCGGCGCCGTCCTCGCCCTGTGGGCGGTCGCGGGCATCGGAATCCTGGGCGGGAAGACCCTCATGAAGTACGTGCCGCTGCGCCTGATCACGAAGGTCGCGGCGGGCGTGATGGCGGCGCTGGCCGCGTTCTCGCTGTACGAGGCCATCGCGGGCTGAGGGGGGTGCGGAGGGGGTGCGGACGGAGGTGCGTACGCGGGTGCGGACAGGGTGCGGGGCTATCCCGTTGCGGGAGGCGGACGTACGGGGCACGCTCGCGGGCGTGATCGACAGCACTGACTCCGCGTCCGCGCCCGGGCCTGTACCCGTACCGCCGACGGCCGGGCGGGAGCCCGAACCCGACCGACGCTTCGGCTGGTCCAACATGTTCGTCCACCCCGACGAGGACACCCGCACTGATGGCGGCTTCCAGGGCGAACGCGCCGTCCTCGCCGGTTACCTGCGCGACCAGCGACTGACGCTGGAGCTGAAGTGCGCCGGACTCGGCGCCGAGGCGATGGCCCGCCGCTCGGTGGAGCCGTCGAACCTCTCCCTGCTGGGGCTCGTACGGCACCTGGCGGGGGTGGAGCAGTACTGGTTCCGCCAGGTGATGGCGGGCGAGGACGTACGACGGCACTACCGCTCGGCGCAGGATCCGGCGGCGGACTTCACGGAGGCGGTGGCCGACCCGGCGGTGGTCGCGGACGCGTGGGCCACCTGGCGGACCGAGGTCGCCTTCGCGGAACAGCTGGTGGCCGAAGCCCCGGACTTGGGCGTTGTGGGCGACGGCGGCGGACAGCCGATGGAGCTCCGCGAGGTCCTGGTCCACATGATCGAGGAATACGCCCGCCACAACGGCCATGCCGATTTCCTGCGCGAGCGGATCGACGGGCGGGTGGGGCAATAGGGGGTGGTTGGGGGCTGTGCGATACGTGGTGCGGCGGGGTCTGGCGTGCTCGGCGTGAGCGGGCCGGTCGGGGTCGCGGTGGATGGGGTCTCGGTGGGCGGGGTTCCGGCCGGGCGGCATCGGGAGTGGGTACGGGGGCGTCCCGTCAGTCCACTGTCCTTCCGGTGCGGTCCGGCCCGTCAAGGGCGCTCTCTTCGTTCGCGTCGCTTCGCGATGTCGCTGCGCTCCACCCTTGACAGCCCGGCCCACCCCGGAAAGACAAAGACTGTCGGGAAGCCCCCGAAGGATGGCCGGGGGGTTCGGATTCCGACCTGCCCAGATCAGAGATGCCGCCCGGCAGCCCCTGTCATCCGCACCCAGCCCACCAGGACCACCGAGCTAGGCCAGTGACAGGGCCGCGGGGAGGGCACGGGCCCTCGAGGGCCCAGTGGCACCCTTTCCGGACCCGGACAGGGTCAAGCCGCACCAGACGGCGATGAGACGGCGCTGCGGTGCAGCCGGGCCCGCGGACGCGCCAGATCGCTACGCGCTTCGCCCGGCTTGGCGTCCCCGCCCCGTCTGGGACTGGACATATACCGCCCACGATCGCTGCAGACGTCCCTGACGATGCGACTGCGGGATGTTTGTCCCATTTTGGCGCCCGGTTGGGAGATGATTCGGCGCTTGCCGGAGCATGAGGCTGAGAAATCCCCCACCAGACTCCGTCAGGCGCCTTCTTGCCCTTGGATTCGCCTCCGGTGCAGGGTGAATGGGTTCTGTGGCGCCCTGTGGAGTCCGTGGAACGTCCCGACAGGCTGGAGAGGCCCCCGTGCGGCCGCAGATGGGGCGCCCATCCGCCCCGAACGTGGATGGTCGAGGCGGGGTCCAAGTCGGCAGGTGGCGGCTGTGGGTCGCGTAGCGAGGGCCATGGGCCGCCCCGCGGCGGGCTTTCGTCGTCCGTACAGGCGCCAAGTGGGGGCAGGCCGGCCGCGATGGGGGTCGGGTAGGCCGAAAGGAAGGTGTCGGGCGCCCGGCGGACCGGTGGCACGCGGAGTGTGGGCGGCTTGTGGCCGGCCCCAGGTGGGCTGATCGCCGCGAGACTGCTTGTGGGAATGGAGATCGTGGGCGGCTTATGACCAGCCCCGGACGGTCGCCGGACGCCAAGCCGGGCGAAGCGCGTAGCGATTTGGTGCGCCCGCGGGCCTACGGCTACCGGTCTGGTCATCTCGCCGCTGCCTGGTGCAGGTTGACCCCGCTCTGCCCCGGGGCCCCTGAGATATGGGCCCTTCAGGGAGGCATGCCCCTCCCCGCGGCCCTGTCACTGGCCTGGCTCGGTGGTCCGGGTGCGGATGGACAGGGGCCCCTGCTCGGCATCTCTGATCGGGGCTTATCGGAACCCTGAACCCCCTGGCCATCCTTCGGGGGCTTCCCGACAGTCTTTGGCATTCCGGGGCGGGCCGGGCAGTCAAGGGTGGCCGTAGGCCATCGCGAAGCGACGCGACGACGAAGGAGGAGCGCCCTTGACGGCCCGGACCGCACCGGAAGGACGGTGGACTGGCGGGACGCCCCCGGACGCTCTCCCGACGCCGAGTGCGCGGACCCCGACCCCGGCGTCCCGGCCGGCCCTTGCGACGTGGAGTGTGCGCACCTCGACCCGGAGGCCCCGGCCGGGACCTCCGATGCGGAGTGCAACGACCCTGCCCCGGATCTTCCGGCTGGCCTTCCCGGCGCGGAGTGTGCGGACCTCGACCCGGAGGCCCCGGCCGGCCTTCCCGGCCCGGATTACATGGACCCTGGCCCTGCAGGCCCCGCCGGCTTTCAACGCGGCGTACGCGGACCGACCCCCGAAGCCCCCACCGGCTTCTCCGTCGCCGAGTCAGCGGCTCGCGCCGACCCCGAACGCCGACCCCGAACGCCGACCCCGACGCCGAGCCCGGCTCAGGCCTCCGGCGTCAGCGTCAGGTGGATCGAGCCGTCCGGGGTGGTGGTCACGCGGACCGAGGTGAGGTCGGGGACGTGGGCCGTCGGGGCGTGGGCCGCGGCCCGGGGGCCTATGCCGATCACGCGCATGCCCGCAGCCAGGCCCGCGGCGATGCCTGCTGCGGAGTCCTCGAAGACGATGCAGTCCGCGGGGTCCATACCCAGTTCTGCGGCGCCCTTGAGGAAGCCCTCGGGGTCGGGCTTGCTGGCCTGGACCGACTCGGCCGTGACCCGTACCTCGGGCATCGGCAGGGCGGCGGCGGTCATCCGGGCCGTGGCCAGGGCCGCGTCGGCGGAGGTGACCAGGGCGTGCGGCAGTCCGTCGATCGCAGCCATGAACTCCGCGGCTCCGCCGACCGGGACCACACCGGCGGTGTCGGCGGTCTCGCGGGCGAGCATCACGGTGTTCTCGGCGTAATTGAGCTCCATCGGGCGCTCCGGCAAGAGGATGGCCATCGTGGCGTAGCCCTGGCGGCCGTGGACCACCTTCAGGGCCTCCTGCGGATCCAGCCCGTGGGACACCGCCCAGTCGCGCCAGCAACGCTCGACCACCGCGTCGGAGTTGACGATGGTGCCGTCCATGTCCAGGAGCAGGGCCTTGGCGGTGAGGACGACGGGTGCGGTGGTGGTGCTGGCCGACATCGGCGGTGCTCCAGACGGGGCGGGAAAGAGAACAAGCGGTTCCGCCCACCGGTCAGGGAGTGCGGGCGGAACCACTTTGTTTCCACACGATACAAAACATGGGGCGGTCCGCGCCACTCCGCGAGGAATCAGCCCGTGCCCTCCAGGGCCCGACGCGTCTGCGGACCGTAGACGCCCCAGTCCTCGTCGATGTAGTTCTGCCACTGGAATTCCGAGACGGCGTCCTCCGTGCGGCTGTCGAACCTGCCGTTGATCTTCCCGCGGTAGTAACCCCGCCCCGCCAGGAGCCGCTGCATCTTCTCCACCTCCGCGCCCGTATCCCCGTACCGCAGCGTCGGTGCCTGCGGGGGTGGTGCCGGGGCGCTCGGCTTGCTGCTGCTGCTGCTCGCGCTCGCCGACGGGGTCGGGGACGGGCGCGGCGAGGTGCGGGAGGCGGTGGGCGAGGCGGAGGGGGATGCCGACTTGGAGGCGCTCGGTGACGGCGAAGCCGAGCGGGACGGGCTGCTCGTGGCGGCCGGCTGCGTCGGGCCGGCCGGAGCCAGACTCGCGGCGGGCGCGGAGGGCTTGGCGTCCAGCAGGACGGTGTCGCTGTCACCGGAGCGCGGGAGCATCCCCAGCGCCAGGGCCGCCGTGCCGACGGCGACCACCGTGCCGGCGCCGGCCAGGACCGTCGGGAGCCGCCGTCGGCGGGACGGGCCGGTCCGCTTCTCGGGGCCCCCTCCCCCTCCCCTCCCCCCGCCCCTCGTACCGGTTGCCGGGGTGGCTGCCCGGAGCTGGACCGTCTCGGCCGGCCAGAGCGCCTGCGGCGGCGCGTCCGGCCAGGCCACGGGTATGCCGTACGCCGGTGTGTCGTCGCCCGGCGGTGTCTCGACGGGACGGGCGTACCCGCCCGCGGGACCGGCCACCACGCCCCGCACCGGCTGCGGGGGCGGCGGGGCGTCGGACTGGCCGGGGTCGGGAAGCGTCACGTACGGACGGATGCGCAGTGGCTCGAAACCGGCCACCGGCGCGCACCCGCAGTCGACGCCCACGGCGCCGCATTCTGGACAGCGCTCAGCGCTCACTGGAATCCCTCCCTGGCCATTGCCTGCGATTATGCAGACCCTCCGGGGCATGCCCAACCCGCCCGAGAGGCCATAACCGGCCACACCGCTCAGGATGGACATGTTGATCCGGCCCGAGGAGGAACGGATGGCTCAGGACGTGACCGCGGACGCCGCGGACCCCGCTCCCCACCCGCAGAAGTCCGGCCCGGCCGCCGAACACACCTCCCGCGAGGTTCTCGTCTCCATCGGCGCCCTGCTGCTCGGCCTGCTCATCGCCGCCCTCGACCAGACGATCGTTTCCACGGCGCTGCCGACGATCGTCAGCGAGCTGGGCGGGATGGCTCACCTGTCCTGGGTCGTCACCGCGTACATGCTGGCCGCCACCGCCGCCACGCCGCTGTGGGGAAAGCTCGGCGACCAGTACGGACGCAAGAAGCTGTTCCAGGGCGCCATCGTGCTCTTCCTCATCGGATCGGCGCTGTGCGGGCTCGCCCAGGACATGCCGCAGCTCATCGGATTCCGCGCCCTGCAGGGCCTGGGCGGCGGCGGACTCATCGTGCTGTCGATGGCGATCGTCGGCGACATCGTCCCGCCCCGCGAGCGCGGCAAGTACCAAGGCCTCTTCGGCGCCGTCTTCGGTGCGACCAGTGTCCTCGGACCGCTGCTGGGCGGCCTGTTCGTCGACAACCTGTCCTGGCGCTGGGTCTTCTACATCAACCTCCCCATCGGTCTCGTCGCGCTCGTCGTCATCGCCGCGGTCCTGCACATCCCCGTGCGGCGGTTGAAGCACGTCATCGACTACCTCGGCACGTTCCTCATCGCCTGCGTCGCCACCTGCCTCGTGCTCGTCGCCTCCCTCGGCGGCACGTGGGGCTGGGGCTCGGCCCGGATCGTCGGCCTGGCCGTCCTCGGCGCCGTACTGCTCGCCGTCTTCCTCTTCGTCGAGCGGCGGGCCGTCGAACCCGTCCTGCCGCTGGGGCTGTTCAGGATCCGCACCTTCACCCTCTGCTCGGTGATCAGCTTCGTCGTCGGTTTCGCGATGTTCGGCGCGATGGTCTACCTGCCGACGTTCCTCCAAGTGGTCCAGGGCGTCTCGCCCACCATGTCCGGCGTCCACATGCTGCCGATGGTGCTCGGCATGCTGATCTCCTCCACCGTCTCCGGCCAGATCGTCAGCCGCACCGGACGGTGGAAGGTCTTCCCGATCGCGGGCACGGCCGTGACCGCGATCGGGCTGCTCCTGCTGCACCAGCTGCAGCGCACCAGCGGCACCTGGGAGATGAGCATCTACTTCTTCGTCTTCGGCACCGGACTGGGTCTGGTCATGCAGGTGCTGGTACTGGTCGTACAGAACGCCGTCAGCTACGCCGATCTCGGCGTCGCCACCTCCGGCGCCACGTTCTTCCGCTCCATCGGTGCCTCCTTCGGCGTCGCGATCTTCGGAACGGTCTTCACCAACCGGCTCGACGGCAAGCTCGCCACCGCCTTCACCGGGCTTCCGGTGCCGCCCGGTTCGGCCGCGCTGGTGGAGGCCGATCCGCGGGCCATCGAACGGCTGCCCGCCGAGCTGCGGCCCCGCGTGCTCGACGCGTACGCCTCTTCCATCACCGACGTCTTCCTCTACGCCGTGCCCGTCGTCCTCGTCGCCTTCGTCGTCGCCTGGTTCCTGAAGGAGGACGTGCTCCGGGGCTCGGTGACCGCTCCCGACGTCACCGAGACCCTCGCCTCCAACCCCGTCCACCGCTCCTCCCACGACGAGGTCGCCCGCGCGCTGACCGTCCTCGGGACCCGCGAGGGCCGCCGCCACGTCTACGAGAAGATCACCGAGAAGGCCGGCTTCGACCTGCTGCCCGCGGCCAGCTGGCTGCTGCTGCGGATCAAGAAGTACGGCTCGGCCGAGCCCGCGATGCTCGCGGAACGGACCACCGTGCCGCTGAAGGTGATCACGGACGCCGCCCGCCAGATCGAGGAGCGCGGACTCGCCGTACGGGACGGACTGCCGCTGGTCCTGACCGGGCGCGGGCGGGAGCACGCCGAGAAGCTGGCCGAGGCCCGCGAGGAGTCGCTCGCCGAGCTGCTCGGCGACTGGTGGGGCCCGGACCGCCCGACCGACCTGGTCAAGCTGGTCAAGGAGATCAACGCGGAGCTCTGCGGATCCGACGCCGAGGAGCCCTACGACTCCTCGCCGCGCCGGGACCACGCCGCGCACTGACCCCGACGGGCGGGCAGGCAGGACGCCGACCGGGCTCAGACCATGGGCTTCTCGAACCAGTGCTCCGCGTACGGGCCCGCGTTGTACGCCGGTATCTCCGCGTACCCGTGCCGCGCGTACAACGCCCGGGCTTCCACCAGGTCCGACCGGGTGTCGAGCCGGACCCGCTCGGCGCCCAGCGCGCGGGCCTCGTCCTCCAGGGCGGCGAGCAGGGCCGCCCCGCCGCCGGTGCCGCGGGCGGCAGGGTCCACGTACACCCTGGTGAGCTCGGCGGTGACGGGGTCGAGCAGCCGTATGCCGCCGCAGGCCAGAGGCCTGCCGTCCAATCGGCCGACCACGAACCGGCCCGTCGGCGGGACGAGCCCGTCGTCCGGGTCATCCCGCAGGCCCTTGTCGATCTCGGCCTCGGTGACGGACCGTTTCCAGTACCGGCCGGCGACCTCCGCGTAGTACGCGCGGCGCAGCGTGGTGGCGTCGGCGGTGGCGAAGTGCTCGGCGACGACGGTCCAGTTGCCTGCCTCGCGGGGTGTGGCGACGGTGGAGCTGTTGCTCGTGCTGTTGATGTTCATGGCGCCATTGTGGAGTCCGTGCGCGGCTCGCCGCGTGGAATATCCACAGGTACGGGCCGATGATAGGAAAAGACGCATATCACTCAGATGGAGGGCGTGAAACGCCATGTCCGAGCACCCTGACGCTGCCCTGATCCGCCGCGGTTACGAGGCCTTCGGCAAGGGCGACATGGAGACGCTGGGCACGCTGATGACGGCCGACGTCATCCACCACGTGCCCGGCAGCAACCCGCTCTCGGGGCACCACAAGGGCCGTGAAGCCGTCCTCGACCTGTACCGGAGGTTCGGCGAGGAGACGAACGGCACCTTCCAGGTCGATCTGCACTCGGTGTTGGTCGACGGGCGCGGCCACGGCATGACCTTCCACACGGCGCGCGGCGACCGCGGCGACCACGGGATCGAGATCCAGGGCGGCCTCTTCTTCACGATCGTCGGCGGGAAGATCACCGACGTCGACCAGTGCACGCAGGACATCGACGAGGAGGACCGCTTCTGGGGCTGATCCCCGGACCTCCTCGCCCCGCCCCGGTTCAGGCCTGCGGCTTCGGCGCCGCCTGCTGCACGACCTCGAACGACCACACCGTCGAACCGGAAGCCGCCGGCTTCGGCCGCTCACCCGTGCCTGAGCCCGCGCCCGCGCCGCCGCCCTGGTGGGCCGCCTTCATGGGCCCCTCCATCCACGCCTGGAAGTCCTCCTCCGACCGCCACCGCGTGTACACCAGGTACTGGTCCGTCCCCTCGACGGGACGCAGCAGCTCGAACCACTCGAACCCGTCCGAACCCTCCACGGCGCCCGCCCGCGAGGCGAACCGCTGCTCCAGTACTTCCCGCTGCTCGGCAGGCACGGTCAGTGCGTTGATCTTCACGATGCTCATGCCCGCCATCCTAGGGATCCCGTGCGGGATATCGTCCTCCCAGGTAATGAAGTGGTGCACGAAACGCGGCAGCCAGGCGAAGTCAAGGTTGCGGTCAACAGGGCGGGAGGCCGGCGAGGCGTGGCTAACGCGGCAGAGCACGGTGGTGCGAACGGACATGCCGGGGTCATAGGCGGTAGCGGCAGGCTGGGGGCGGCGCGGTTCCTCCTGTGGGCGCTGGCCGGTGTCCTCGCCGTCAGACAGGCCGCCGCAGTGCTGCGCGTGCCACCGGGCGAGTGGCTCAGCGAGTTCCAGCTCCCCAGCAGTTTTCCCGGCTCGCTCTACGACGGCGGCCAGTTCACCGGGACCCCCTTCGCGGGGATGGTCCTGAGGCCGTTCCTCGGGCTTGCGGCGCCCTCCCTGGAGGTGGCCTGGACCTGTGTGACGCTGCTGTTCGTCGCCGCCGTCGGGCTGGTCGCCGCGCGCGGCCTGCCCGACCCCGTGCCGCGGCGCACCGCGCTGCTCGCCGCGCCCGTGCTGGTCGGCCTGATGATGGTGTCGCTGCCCGTCCGGGCGGCCGCCTCGCCGGGCCAGACCGCAGTCCTGCCCGTGCTGCTGGTGCTGCTGGCCGTGTTCCGGGTGCCCGGCGAGCGCCCGGCCGGCTTCCTCGTCGGCCTCGCCGCCGCGCTCCAGCCGGCCCTGCTGCTGTTCGCGCCGCTGCTGTGGCTGACCGGCCGCCGCCCCACCGCCAAGGCCGCCGCCGTGACGTTCGCCGCGGCCACCGCCCTGTCCTGGGCGGCCCTGCCGCGCGACTCCTGGACGTACTGGGTCCACCACCTGGCCGGCACCGGCCTCGGCGGCGCCCCCGACAGCCTCGCCAACCAGTCCGTGCACGGCGCGCTGCTGCGGCTCGGCCTGAGCGGCCCCCTCGAGATCCTGCTGTACGTGGCCCTTGCGGCCGGGATCGTCTGGGTCGGCCTGCGCCGCGCGGCCCGCTACGCCCGCGACGGCCAGCTGCTGCTCGCCGTGGCCGTCACCGGCTGCGTGGCCGTCGCCGTGGCGCCGACCGGCTGGCGCCACCAGCTGCTGTGGGTGCTGCTCGCGGTGGCCGGCAAGGTCGGCAGGCGGGCGGCGGACCGGCCCGTGTGGCCGGTGGCCGTGGTGCTCGCCATGACCCTGCCCAGCGACGTGCTGCTGCCCAACCTGGCCGCGCTGGCCCCCGTACGGGACAACGTACTGCTGCTCGCCGCGCTGGCGGCGGCCTGCGCGGTGCCGTTCCTGCCGCGGTCCTCGCCGTACTGGCGCGAGCCCGTCGCGACGGCGTACAGCCGGCCGTCCGCCGCCCGGTGGTCGCGGGTGCCGCTGATGCCGTTCTGGCGGCGCGTGCTGTCGCGCCCCAACCTGTTGCTGGAGCTGCTGCTGATACGGGTGGGGTACTCGCTGTATTCGCACATCCGGGCCGCCGCGCCGAGCAGCCGCAGCGTCGCCGAGGGGAACGGGAGTCAGATCCACGCCGTCGAGCGGGCGCTGGGCATCGACATCGAGCACGCCGTCAACCACGCCGTCGTGAACCTGCCCTGGCTGGAGAAGTTCTTCAACTTCTACTACACGTCGTTCCACTTCGTGGTGCCGCTGACGATCCTGGCGGTGCTGTACTGGCGCAGGCCGGGCGACTACCGCTGGGCCCGCGCCTCCCTGGGCCTGGCCACCGTCCTCGCGCTCGTCGGCTTCTGGCTGTACCCGCTGGCGCCGCCGAGGCTGATGCCCGCACTCGGCTTCATCGACACCGTGCACGGGCCGCAGGATCTGGCCCATCCGCAGTACGGGGCGATGACCGCGATCTCCAACCAGTACGCGGCGATGCCCTCGCTGCACTTCGGCTGGTCGCTGTGGTGCGGGATCGTGATCATCACGCTCGCGCCGAAGGGCTGGCAGAAGCTCCTCGGGGCGCTGCACCCGCTGATCACGGTGTGCGCGATCGTCGCCACCGCCAACCACTGGGTGCTCGACGCGGTCGGCGGCGCGGTCGTCATCAGCGCCGGGTTCGGGCTCGTGTACGTGCTGTCGGGGCCGCGCGGCGCCGTCCTGCCGGCCGGGCTGAGCGTGCCGCGGCCGCGCGAGCCGGAGCGGGTGGGCGCCGCCACGCGCAGCCGGGCCTGAGCAGCCGGGCCTGAGCAGCCACGCCCGACGGGCGGATTCCGCAGCGCGAAGGGGTGCCGGGGCAGGCCGTGTGCCCGCCCCGGCACCCCTTCGGTGGATCGCCGCGTCCTGTCAGGATCCGCCGTCGGCGGCCCCTGCGCCACCCGGGGCGATCAGCGGACCGCCGCGCCGCCCGCGGAGAGCCGGTCCACGACGAGCGCGATGGCGGCCTCGGCGGTGTCGGTCTCGGCGATGACGGTGGTCAGGCTGGGGCTGCGCACCCGGAAGCGGCCGTCGGGCATGGGCTCGACGGCCGGTGCCTCCACGTCGAAGGGGTGGCGGGTGCGGGAGCTGAACCACAGGGTCCACTGGCGGGTGAACGGGTACAGCCGGCGCAGCTGCGGCTGCGCGGAGGCGGCCTCGATGAGCTCGATGACACCTCGGCAGAGCGTTTCGGGCCCGCCGCGCTCCTGGATCAGCCGCCACGTCGTGGGCAGCCGCTGCCAGCGGGCATCCACCCGGTGAGCGGTGTCTGTATCGGCAGCGTGAAGGTTCATCCGCGCAGTGTGACGCCCCACCGGTCTCAGGACAATGGTCCGGAAGTCAACAATCCGGCATACGTGCGCCCCCGATGCGCCCCGTCCGCACGCCGGGCGCGCCCTCGGCGGCGTTCCAGTGGACGGCAGGGGCCGGGGCGTGGGAGGAGCGGCCCCTGCCGCCGCGGAACCGGTACGGCCACGGACGACACGTGCTCAACCGTGGCTGACCCGGAGCTCCTTGATGCCGTTGAGCCAGGCGGCGCGCAGCCGGCGCGGCTCCTCGCCGGTCAGCCGCAGGTCGGGCAGGGTGTCGGCCAGCGCGTTGAAGATCAGGTCGATCTCCATGATGGCCAGGGACTTGCCGAGGCAGAAGTGCGGGCCGCCGCCGCCGAAGCCCAGGTGCGGGTTCGGGTCGCGGGTGATGTCGAAGCGGTCGGGGTCGGTGAACACCTCGGGGTCGTGGTTGGCGGAGGAGTAGAAGAGCCCCACCCGGTCGCCCGCCTTGATCTTCTGCCCGCCCAGCTCGGTGTCCTGGGTGGCGGTGCGCTGGAAGGACACCACCGGGGTGGCCCAGCGGACGATCTCCTCGGCGGCCGTCGCCGGCCGCGTCGCCTTGTACAGCTCCCACTGGTCGGGGTGGGTCAGGAAGGCGTGCATGCCGTGGCTGATGGCGTTGCGCGTGGTCTCGTTGCCGGCGACCGCCAGCAGCAGCACGAAGAAGCCGAACTCGTCGGAGCCCAGGTTGCCCTGGCCCTCGGCCGCCACCAGCTGCGTGACGATGTCCTTGGCCGGGCACTCCTTGCGGGCGGCGGAGAGGTTCATGGCGTAGCCGATGAGCTCCACGGCCGCGTTGGAGCCGACCTCCTCGGTGATCGCGTATTCGGGGTCGTCGTACGCGATCATCTTGTTCGACCAGTCGAAGATGCGCAGGCGGTCCTCCTGCGGTACGCCGATCAGTTCGGCGATGGCCTGCAGCGGGAGCTCGCACGCGACCTGCGTGACGAAGTCGAAGCTGCCGTCGGCCGAGGCTTCCAGCGCCTGCGCGACGATCTTCCGGGCCCGGTCGCGCAGGGCCTCCTCCAGGCCGCGGATGGCCCGCGGGGTGAAACCGCGCTGCACGATCTGGCGTACGCGGGTGTGTTCCGGCGGGTCCATGTTCAGCATGATCAGACGCTGGGCATCTATCTGCTCGCGCTGGATGTGCTCGTTGAAGCGGATGATCGCCGTGTTGGTGGTGGAGGAGAACAACTCCGGGTGCGTGGATACGTACTTGACGTCCGCGTGCCGGGTGACGACCCAGTAGCCCTCGTCGTCGAAGCCGGTGATGCCGCGCTGCTGGGGGCACCACCACACGGGTGCGGTCTGCCGCAGCTGTGCGAACTCGGGGAAGGGGACCCGGTCCTGGAGGAGGTCGGGGTCGGTGGCGTCGAAGCCTTCGGGCAGCGCGGGACAGGGCATCGGGCGACTCCAAAGTCTGACGGCCCATCAGAAGTTGGCTTGAAGGTAGTAACGAGTTCCAGAAGTGACAAGGGCCCTCGCGTCAACTGTTGCGTGTGGAATCCGTGTAAGCCGCGTGCAAGACCCTTGCGTGCCGGGCCTCCGGGTCATAAGACTGCGAGGAGAACTAGAACGCGTACTAGTTCGGGCGGGGCGCCGGGACGGCCCGCCGCGCCGGCACAGTGCAGGAGAGGACGAGCTCATGGCCGCGGAACCCGTCATCGTCGAAGCCGTACGCACCCCCATCGGCAAGCGCGGGGGCGCGCTCGCCAACCTCCATCCCGCCTACCTGCTCGGCGAGACGTACCGCGAACTCCTCGCCCGGACCGGAATCCAGCCCGACTGCGTCGAGCAGATCGTCGGGGGCACCGTCACCCACGCCGGCGAGCAGTCCATGAACCCGGCGCGCAACGCCTGGCTCGCCATGGGCCTGCCGTACGAGACCGCCGCGACCACGGTGGACTGCCAGTGCGGCAGCTCCCAGCAGGCCAACCACATGGTCGCCAACATGATCTCCGGCGGTGTCATGGACATCGGCATCGCCTGCGGCGTCGAGGCGATGAGCCGGGTGCCGCTGGGCTCCGGCTCCAAGCACGGCCCCGGCAAGCCCTTCCCGGACGAGTGGAACGTCGACCTCCCGAACCAGTTCGAGGCCGCCGAGCGGATCGCCCGCCACCGGGGCCTGACCCGCGAGGACGTCGACCGGCTCGGGCTGCTCTCCCAGGAGCGGGCCGCCACCGCATGGGCCGAGGAGCGGTTCAAGCGGGAGACCTTCGCCGTCCAGGTCCCGACGACGGAGGAGGAGCAGGCCGCAGGGCAGGGCATGTGGCGGCTCGTCGACCGCGACGAGGGGCTGCGCGACACCAGCATGGAGGCGCTGGCCCGGCTCAAGCCGGTCATGCCGACCGCCGTGCACACCGCCGGGAACTCCTCGCAGATATCCGACGGGGCCGCCGCCGTGATGTGGGCCTCACGCAAGATGGCCCGCGCGCTCAAGCTCAGGCCGCGCGCCCGGATCGTCGCCCAGACCCTGGTCGGCGCCGACCCGCACTACCACCTCGACGGGCCGATCGACGCGACGCGGGCCGTGCTCGGCAAGGCCGGGATGTCCCTCAGGGACATCGACCTGGTCGAGATCAACGAGGCCTTCGCCTCGGTCGTCCTCAGCTGGGCCCAGGTCTTCGAGCAGGACCTGGAGAAGGTCAACGTCAACGGCGGCGGCATCGCGCTCGGCCACCCCGTCGGCGCGACCGGAGCCCGGCTGATCACCACCGCGCTGCACGAGCTCGAGCGCCGCGACAAGGAATTCGCGCTGATCACCATGTGCGCGGGCGGCGCGCTGGCGACCGGGACGATCATCCAGCGGCTGTGAGCGCGGGCGGCGCGTACGGCGCGTGAGCGCGTGCGGTGAGCACCGCGTGCCCTGAACCCTGTGGGATGGGAAACAGAAGGCCCCGGTGGCCGGACCTGGGGAGGTCCGGCCACCGGGGCCTTCGCACTGCTCGTGCGGCAAAGCGCTTACCGGTGGCTTAGTACCAGTGGTTGGCCTGCCAGAAGTTCCAGGCGCCGACCGGGCTGCCGTAGCGGGAGTTCATGTAGTCCAGGCCCCACTTGATCTGGGTGGCCGGGTTGGTCTTCCAGTCCGCGCCCGCGGAGGCCATCTTCGAGGCCGGCAGGGCCTGGGCCAGGCCGTACGCACCCGAGGAGGCGTTCGTGGCGGTGTGGTCCCAGCCGCTCTCGTGGGAAATGATCTTGTCGAAGGCGGCGAACTGGGCCGGGTCCTTGATCATCTGGTGCGCGATCGCCTTGGCGCTCGTCGGGGCCGCCTGAGCGGGAACCGTGGCGAGCATGGTGCCGGCGACGCCCAGGGCGACGATGGAGCCGGCGAGGGCCTTCTTGGAGGCGGCGATGCGACGGATGACGTGGGACACGGATGAAACCTTCCGCAGGGGACAGGGACGGTCGCGGGCATGTCGGGGACATGCGTGAGCCACTCACGCAGAGGAGAGGGGTTCGTCGGGCGGGGGGTGAAGACCCCGGCCGCCGTAGCGACAACACCAGTTAGCCAGGTCCCCGAGGCTCTGGCAACGACCCCGATTACTAGCCGCCCTCGCAGCCGGGGGCCGTCGGGCCGGGGGTGGGGGCGCCGGCGTTCTCGCAGGTGAGGGCCGGTTTCCGGGTCGAGGGAGGGGGCCTTGAGGGCTACTACCCCGCGTCGTATGTGACGTGGGTCCTATGGGGTGAGTCACCGGGACAAGGCCCGAATGTCACCTTCCGTGGTGGTTCGTTACACGAAATGGTGTGTGCGCCGGGCCACTTTCAACCCGAACCGAAGGAAACGGGCGCCTCGAACGCCGCTTTTCGCACCGCCCGCCGCAGCGCCTTCAGCAGCGTGCCGCCGACCGCGAGCGTCAGTACGACGGTCAGCGCGGCCCGGCCCAGGTCCCAGCCCAGCGAGGTCGCCGCGCAGTACGCGGCGAAGCGGGCCAGGTTGGCGGCGACCGGATCCCCCGGGTGGAAGGAGATGCCCTGGCCCATGCCCTGCAGGAGCACCCAGCCCTGCAGGTTCATGACCGTGCCGTACGCGAACGAGCCCACGAAGCCGTACGCCGCCAGCATCAGCAGCTCCGCCCGGCCCCGGATCTTCCCCCAAGCTCTCGGCTTCGCTCGAGCAGGGGGGACCCCCATCGCGCCGGGCAGCAGCCCGGCGCCCAGCGAGAACCAGCCCATCGCCAGCATCTGGAACGGCATCCACGGCCCGACCCCGCCCGTGAGCAGGGCGGAGGCGAACATCGTGACCGAGCCGAGGACGAAGCCGAAGCCCGGGCCGAGGACGCGGCCGCTGAGCACCATCAGGAAGAACATCGGCTCCAGGCCGGCCGTGCCGGCGCCCAGCGGTCTGAGGGCGGCTCCGACCGCGGCGAGCACGCCGAGCATCGCCACCGCCTTGGCGTCCATGCCCTGGTCGGCGATGGTCGCGACGACGACGGCGACGAGGAGGGGGAGCAGCGCCGCGAAGAGCCAGGGGGCGTCCTGGGAGTGGGCGAGGCCGGACTGGCGGTCGGCGAGGAGGGGCCAGCCGAAGGCCGCGATGCCGATGAGGGTGACGAGGAGCAGGGCGATGGCGGCGCGGGGGCCGATGCGGAGGGGGCGGGCGGGGGTGCTCATGGTGTGGTCTCGGCTTCGGCCTCGGTCTCGGCTTCGGCCTCGGCCTCGGCTTCGGCTTCGGCCTCGGCTTCGGCTTCGGCCTCTGCCTTGGCCTCGGCTTCTGCCAGGGCTTTCGCGACCTGGGTCACCGTGAGCCAGTGGCCCGGGGCCAGGATCTTGGCCACCTGGGGGGCGAAGGCCGGGGACGACACGACGACCTCGGCGGTCGGGCCGTCCGCGACGATCTCGCCGCCGGCGAGGATCACCACCCGGTGGGCCAGCTCGGCGGCGAGCTCCACGTCGTGGGTGGCGAGGACGATGGCGTGCCCGTCGGCGGCGAGGCCGCGGAGGATCTCGATCAGGCGGGCTTTGGCGGCGTAGTCCAGACCGCGGGTGGGCTCGTCGAGCAGGAGCAGCGCGGGGCGGCCGGTGAGTACGAGGGCCAGGGCGAGGGCCAGGCGCTGGCCCTCGGAGAGGTCCCGGGGATGGGTGTCGTCGGGGACGTCCGGGAGCAGGGCGGAGACGAGGTCCCGGCAGGTGCCGGGGGCCGCGCCGGCGTCGGCGTCGGCGGCGGAGCACTCGGCGGACACGGTGTCGGCGTAGAGGAGGTCGCGGGGTTCCTGCGGGACGAGGCCGACGCGGCGGACCATCTCCTGCGGGGCGGTGCGGTGGGGGGTGCGGCCGCCGACGGCCACCGTGCCGGTGGTGGGGGCGAGCGTTCCGATGAGGGTGGCGAGGAGGGTGGACTTGCCGGCGCCGTTGCGGCCCATGAGGGCGATGGTCTCGCCGGGGGCCACGGAGAGGTCGATGCCGTGGAGCACTTCGGCGCGGCCGCGGCGGAGGGAGAGGGCGGTGGCCTTGGCCACGGGGGCCGGATCGGCGGTGCCGGTGCCGGTGCCTGTGCCGGCTCCGGGCGCGGGCGCGCTGCCGGTTCCGGTGGCGGGACCGGTCCCGGTCGCGGGGCGGGGGGACGGCTCGCTCCGGCGGAGCAGCCGGGCCAGGATGCCGGGGCGGGGGACGGGGCCGCTGCGCGGGGCTTCTTCCCCACCCCGCCCCTTCCCGATCCTGGGGCTCCGCCCCAGACCCCGCGCCTCAAACGCCGGCGGGGCTGGATGGTGCGGCGGAGCCGGGGCGCCCGACGGGATCGGGGACTCCGGCTGGGCCGGGGCGGGCTGAGGGGAGGGCGGTTGGGATACGGCGGGCTGAGGGGGGAGGGACGCCGGGCGGGGCGGGGGTGGGGACGGTTGAGCCGGTGCCGGCGGTGATTGAGGGGTGGAGGTGGCGAGGGTGAGGCGGGAGCGGAGTGGAGCGGACCGGCGGCGGGCGTCGCGGATCGAGAGGGGGAGGGGGGACCAGTCCGCCAGGCGGCCCAGGGCCACCACCGGGGGGTGGACCGGGGAGACGGCCATGATCGAGGAGGGGCTGCCGAGGACCGGGGCCGCGCCGGGGGACGGGAGGAGGAGGACCTGGTCCGCGTACTGGATGACGCGTTCCAGGCGGTGTTCCGCCAGCAGGACCGTCGTGCCCAGGTCGTGGACCAGGCGCTGGAGGACCGCCAGGACCTCCTCGGCGGCCGCCGGGTCCAGCGCCGACGTGGGCTCGTCCAGGACCAGGACCTTCGGGTGCGGGGTCAGGACCGAGCCGATCGCGACCCGTTGCTGCTGGCCGCCGGAGAGGGTGGCGATGGGGCGGTCGCGCAGTTCGTTCAGGCCCAGCAGGTCCAGGGTCTCCTCGACCCGGCGGCGCATGACGGCCGGGGCCAGGCCGAGGGACTCCATGCCGTAGGCGAGCTCGTCCTCGACCACGTCCGTCACGAAGTGCGCGAGCGGGTCCTGGCCGACCGTGCCCACGACATCGGCGAGCTCGCGCGGCTCGTGGGTGCGGGTGTCGCGGCCGGCGACGGTGACGCGGCCCCGCAGCGTGCCCCCGGTGAAATGCGGGACCAGGCCGGATACCGCACCGAGGAGGGTCGACTTGCCGACGCCCGACGGGCCGACCAGGAGCGTGAGCTCGCCCTCCGGGATCACCAGGTCGGCGTCGCGGAGGGTGGGCTCCGTCGCGCCGTCGTACGTGACCGACACCTGCTCGAAGCGGATCACAGTGCTGTTTCCTTCGGAGGTACGGGCGCCACGAGGGCGGGGAGCAGGCCGATCAGGATCGCCGTCGCCGGCCACAGCGGGAGCGTGGGGGCGACCAGGGGGACGACGCCGGGGAGGAGGGCGTCCGGGTCCACGGCCGCGGCATGGATGAGGACGGCCGCGACGGCCGCACCCGACCCGGCGACCAGCCACGCCCGCCACCCCCAGCGGTCGGGCCGGTAGCGGGTCCGGATGCTGCGCCGGCCGCCGAGGTGCAGGCCCGCGAGGGCCAGGAAGAGGCCGATGAGCAGGACCGGCAGCCCGTACGCGGCGCCCTCGGCGGCGAGCAGCCCGTACGTGCCCGCGCACATGCCGAGCAGGCCGCCGAGGGTGAGGACGTTGGTGGTGTGCCGGACGGCGGGCGGGACCTGCGCGGTACGGCCGTAGCCGCGGGCGTCCATCGAGGCGGCGACGGCGACGGAGCGCTCGAGGGCGCCCTCCAGGACGGGCAGGCCGATCTGGAGGATCGCCTTGACGCCGCCGGTGGGGCGGCCGCGCAGGCGGCGGGCGGTCCGCAGGCGGGCGACGTCGGCGACCATGTTCGGCGCGAAGGTCATGGCGACGACGACGGCGACGCCGGCCTCGTAGAGGGCGGCCGGGAGGGATTTCAGCAGCCGCGCCGGATTGGCGAGGGCGTTCGCGGCGCCGACGCAGACGAGGAGGGTGGCCAGCTTGGCGCCGTCGTAGAAGGCGAAGACGAGCTGCTCGGCGGTGACGCGGCCGCCGATGCGGATGCCCTGGGCCGCCCAGCCGGGGAGCGGGAGCTCGGGGAGGGTGAGCAGGACGTGCGCGCCGGGGATCGGGGAGCCGAGCAGCACGGAGAAGAGGAGGCGGAGCCCGATGACGAACAGGCCGAGCTTGAGGAAGGCGCCGTAGGAACGCGCCCAGGGCGCGGAGGTCCGGCGGGCGGCAACGACGTAGCCGGCCACGCCGACGATCAGGCCGAGGAGAAGGGGATTGGTGGTGCGGGAAGCGGCCGTGGCGAGGCCGAGCGCCCAGAGCCACCACGCTCCCGCGTGCAGGGCGTTCCCCCGACGGGCCTGCGGCGCCGCCGCGCGGCGGACCCGGCTTTTCCCGTACGTCGGCCAGGACCCGGGGTCGCCCGCCCCGGCGGGCCCGGGCCCGGCCGGGATCACGTCGCCGACTGCGGGCCGGCGGGTCCGACCCGCACCCTCCGCCCGCGCCGCAATCCGGCGGGGCCCGCCCGGGGCGGTGGCCCCGGCGGAGCCCGTGGGGTGGGGGGTGTCGGGGGTCATCGCCGGCGGCGGCGGGATTGCCAGACTGCGGCTGCCGCCAGGGCGGCCACCGCCGCCAGGCCTGCCAGGAGGCCCGCCGACGGGCCTCCGTCCTTGGGCGCCGTCTGCGTCGGCGTGGGTTCCGCGTCGGCGATCTGTTCGCCGCAGCCCTGCTTCGGGTAGCCCGACACCGCGCACAGCAGCGCCGCGCTGTTGTAGCGGAGCGGCTTGGCGACCTGCGCCAGGGCCTCGGCCGCCGTGGCGTCCGGGGCGACCTGGGCGCAGGCCGTGCGCGGGGTGTCCTGCGGCGGGGTGTCGCCCGCCGGGGCGTCCGCCGGGACGCCGGAGTCGACCACCACGGCGATCCGCTTGCGGCCCTCCACGGGCGGGGTGGCTGCGCAGACCGACGCGAAGTCGGCCGCCGCGCGTGGCTTCGCCGCCTCGGCCGCCGCGTCCTGACTCACCGCGAAGCGGAAGCCCAGGGCCGCGCCGTCCGCCGGGCGGGCCGTCGAGGGGCCCTGCGTGGCGTACTGCCACTGGCCTCCCGAACCCTCCCAGAACGACCAGTAGCGGTAGCCCGCCGCCAGCGCGGGCGAGGTCGCCAAGAGGGTCAGGAGGATGCCGAACGCGAGGGCCGACGGGGTCAGGCTGCGGCGCATCAGAGCTGGTTCTTCTTCCGGCGGCCGCTCAGGAGGACGCCGATGCCCATGCCGGCGGCCAGGCCCGCGCCCACGATCCACCACACGTTCCCGTCGGACGACTTCGAGTCCTCCTTGGGCTTCGGCGCTGCCGACTCACCCGTCTGCTGGGCCGGGCCCGTTGCGTTCAGGGCGGTCACCAGGTCCGTGCCGCCGAACGACCTCGGGTCCGTGCCCGTCGCGTGTGCGGCCAGCACCAGGGTGCCGAGCGCGGCCGGGTTGCCCTGGGCCCACTGCGCCGAGTTGGCCTTCAGCCACTCCAGCGCGCCCGCCGCGGACTGCGTGTGCCCGGCCGCGGCCAGCGCGATCACCGCGTCGGCGGTGTTGCCGGTGTCCGCGGTCGGCTGGTCGGCGCCGGGGGTGACGGCCGTGAGGTGGCCGTCCTTCTTCAGCGTCTCGGCCAGGTAGCCGGCCGCACCCTGGGCGGCGGTCGCCGGGTCGGTGACGCCCGCCGGGCAGGCGAGGGCGGTCGCGGGGGTGTCCGTCGAGGCGGGGGCCACGAGCGACCCCTGGCCGAGGCCGGCCAGGACCGCGGCGGCCGTGGCGTCGGCGTTGGCCGGGAGCTTGCCGTCGGCCGGCTGGTACCCGAAGGCACCCCGGTCGGCGGCCGGCTCGGCGGCGCAGCCCAGCTGGAAGGCGAGCAGGCCCTCGTACGCGGACTTGCCGGCCTTCGACTTCACCTCGGCCGGCGTCTCGCCCGCCACGGCCAGCGCGCTGATCACGAGGGAGGTGGAGTTGCCCTCGCTCGGGGTGCCGGGGACGAAGGCCCAGCCGCCGTCCTCGTTCTGGACGGACTTCAGCCAGTCCACGCCCTTCTTCACCGCCGCGTCCTGGCCGCCCAGCGCCTTCAGCGCCTGCACGGCCATCGCGGTGGCGTTCGTGTCGAACATCGTCTTGTCGTCGCAGGCAGTACCCGCTTCCGCGCGGAAGGAGGCGAAGCCGCCGTTCGCGCACTGCTGGCCGACGAGCCAGGCGACGGCCTCCTTGGCCGGCTTGACGCCGACCGTCTGCTGGGCCAGCAGCGCGAAGGACTGCCGCCACACGCCGTCGTACGTCGGGTCGTTCTTGCCGAACAGCCCGGACGGGATCACCGGGGCCGGCGGGGCGGAGGGGGAGGGCGCGGCGAGGGCTGCGGGGGCGGCGCCCACGCAGAGCACGGCGGAGGCGGCGAGCGCGGCGGCGCTGCGGCGGACGTTCATGGGGGCGGGTGCCTCTCGTGCTGGGGAGCAGGAGGCAGGCGCGCACAGGGCACCGGGCTCCGGCCCCGTTTACCTCGACGGTGCCGGCCGCCGGGGGCTCCGGCGGCGCGAGCCGCGCACCTCGCGTACGGGGCGGTCCGGCTCCCCGCCCCGGCGGGGCCGGGGCGGGTCACGGTTGCGGGTCAGCGCCGGAATTTCACCGGCTTCTTCCCGTACGGAAGGGTGGACGACGCGCTTACTGTACCGGCCCGTAGCAGTCCGGAAGGGTGGCGTCGGCCCGCAGCGCCCCTTACCGGCGGGCCTGCCGTCACAGTGCGCGGTACGTGACCGGGTCGCTGCCCGGGACCGCCTCGGCCCGGCCCTGCTTCACCAGCCGCCGCAGATGGGCCTCTGCTTCGGAGACGGCGATGTTGCGTGAGCCGTACGGGATCTGCTCCCAGGGCCGGTTCCACTCCATGCGCTCCGCCAGCCTCCACGGGGTCAGCGGCTCGGCCAGCAGCTCCCACAGCCCGGTCAGCCGGTCCTCGTGGTGGCGCAGCAGTTCGCGGACCCGGGCCGGGGCGTCGGTGAAGGCGTGCTGGTGGGCGGGGAGCACCTCGGCGGGGTCGAGGCGGCCGATCCGCTCGAGGGAGTCGAGGTAGTCGCCGAGGGGGTCGGTGACCCGCTCGGACGACGGGTCCTCGTAGAGGCCGATGTGCGGGGAGATCCCGGGCAGCAGGTGGTCCCCGGAGAAGAGGCGGCCGTTGCCGGGGAGGTTCGCCGGGTGCTGTTCCTCCAGGTGCAGGCAGACGTGGCCGGGGGTGTGCCCCGGGGTCCAGATGGCGCGCAGCCGCCGCCCGGCGAGGGGGAGCAGCTCGCCGGGGACGATCTCCCGGTCGGGGACGGCGGCCCGGAGTCCCGGCAGGTGGGGGCCCCTCCCACGCCGAAGTGTGTGTGGGAGCATGCGGCCGCTCGCGCGGGCGGCCCTCAGGGGTGCGACGTGCTCCTCGGGGGCTCCGGCGGTGGCCAGCTTCTCGCTCATGTAGTCGAACCAGGTGCCGGGCTCGGCGGAGCGGGTCCGTACGACGACCTCGGTGTCGGCGGCGTGCATCGCGATCCAGGCGCCGGAGGCCTCGCGGACCCGGCCGGACAGGCCGTGGTGGTCGGGGTGGTGGTGGGTGATGACCACGCCGTGGACGTCGGCGACCGGGATGCCGAGGGCGCCGAGGCCGGCGACGAGGGTGTCCCAGGACTGGGGGTCGTCCCAGCCGGTGTCGACGAGGACGGGGCCGCGGTCGGTGTCGAGGACGTGGACGAGGGTGTGGCCGAGCGGGTTGTCGGGGATCGGGACCTTGATGGCGTGGACGCCGCCGCCGTGGTCGGTGACGTGCGGGGTGACGGCCGGGGTGATGGCCGGGGCGGCGGCCGGGGTGACGGGGGGCGTGGCCCCGGGTCCGGTGGGCGGTGCGGCCTGCGGCGGCGTGTCCTGCGGCATGAGGGCTCCCTGTCTGCGCCCGGCCGCGCCTGCGCCGCCCGGCTCACTCTTACGAGAACGTGTTGCAGTAGTCGCCCAAGTCGACCATCTGCTGCCCGTTCTGACTAGTCGTAACCCCTCGTTGGATCTTCCGGGCCGTTCCGTCCTGGCCGTGGACTCCTAGAACTAGAACTGGTATCAGTTCGGGAACGCCAAGCCGCAGGAGGCAGCAGCCATGACCGAGCTCGTGGAACACGGACACCTGTTCATCGGCGGGGAGTGGACGGATCCGCTGGGCACCGACACGATCGAGATCGTCTCCCCCCACACCGAGCAGGTCATCGGCAGCGTCCCGCACGCCTCCCGCGCGGACGTGGACCGCGCTGTCGCGGTCGCCCGCCGGGCCTTCGACGAGGGCCCCTGGCCCCGGATGTCCCTGGACGAGCGGATCGCCGTCGTCACCCGGATCAAGGACGCGATCGCCGTCCGGCACGAGGAGATCGCCCGGTCGATCAGCTCGCAGAACGGGTCCCCGTACTCCTGGAGCGTCCTCGCGCAGGCGCTCGGCCCGATGATGGTCTACGACGCCGCGATCCAGGTCGCGCGTGCCTACCCGTACGAGGAGCACCGCCAGGGGGTGCTCGGGCCGATCCTGGTGCGCCGGGAGCCGGTGGGCGTGGTCGCGGCCGTCATACCGTGGAACGTGCCGCAGTTCGTGGCCGCCGCGAAGCTGGCTCCGGCGCTGCTGACGGGGTCGACGGTGATCCTGAAACCGTCCCCCGAGTCGCCGCTGGACTCGTACATCCTCGCCGACATCGCCCGCGAGGCCGGGCTGCCGGAGGGCGTGCTGTCGATCCTGCCCGCCGACCGGGAGGTCAGCGAGTACCTGGTCGGCCACCCCGGCGTCGACAAGGTGGCGTTCACCGGCTCGGTCGCGGCCGGCCGGCGCGTGATGGAGGTCGCCGCCCGCAACCTGACGCGGGTCACGCTCGAACTCGGCGGCAAGTCCGCCGCCGTGATCCTGCCGGACGCCGACCTCGAGTCCACCATCGCCGGGATCGTCCCGGCGGCCTGGATGAACAACGGGCAGGCCTGTGTGGCCCAGACCCGGGTGCTCGCCCCGCGCAGCCGGTACGAGGAGGTCGCCGAGGCGCTCGCGGCCGCGGCCGGCGCGCTGGTGGTCGGCGACCCGCTGGACCCGGCGACGCAGCTCGGGCCGCTGGTGGCCAGGCGGCAGCAGCAGCGGTCGCTGGACTACATCCGGATCGGCCAGGAGGAGGGTGCGAAGGTCCTGGCGGGCGGCGGCCGCCCGGCGGGGCTGGAGCGGGGCTGGTACGTGGAGCCGACGCTGTTCGGGGACGTGGACAACTCGATGCGGATCGCCCGCGAGGAGATCTTCGGGCCGGTCGTCTGCCTGATCCCGTACGGGGACGAGGCGGAGGCGGTACGGGTCGCCAACGACTCGGAGTTCGGGCTGAGCGGCAGCGTCTGGACGGGGGACGTCGAGCACGGCATCGACTTCGCGCGGCAGGTGCGGACGGGCACGTTCAACGTGAACACCTTCAGCCTGGACATGCTGGGGCCGTTCGGCGGCTACAAGAACAGCGGTGTGGGGCGGGAGTTCGGGCCCGAGGGGCTGAGCGAGTACCTGGAGCACAAGATGATCCACCTGCCGGCGGGCTACGCGGCGGGTGCCTGATGGGGGACCGCTGGCAGGTCGAGGTGGACCGGGGGGTCTGCATCGGCTCGGGCATGTGCGTGAACCACGCGCCGGAGGGCTTCGTGCTGGACTCGGCGCGCCAGTCGCATCCGCGGGATCCGGAGACGGACGCGAACGAGCCGGTCCTGACGGCGGCGGAGGGCTGCCCGGTGGAGGCCATCATGATCACCCTGGCGGCCACCGGCGAGGCGGTGTTCCCCCCGGAGGAATGACCGAAGAGGCGCCGAGCGGCGGCCCGGGCGGCGGCGGACACCGGCCGCTGCCCGGGGCCGCTGCGTGCGTACGGCGGGATCAGGCCTTTCGCGCGGTCCCGGCAGTCCCGGCGGCCCCGCCCGCGCCCGGCGGCGCCGTCATGTCGATCAGGCGGCACACCGTCTCGATGTCGATCTTTACCTGGGCGATCGAGGCGCGCCCCGAGAGCCAGGTGATCAGTGCCGAGTGCCAGGTGTGCTCGATCACCCGGACCGCGGAGAGCTGCTCCGCGGTCGGCGGGGCGTCCAGGCCCATCGCGTCCAGGATGATCGCCGTGGTCAGCCGGGACACCGTGTCCACCTCGGGGCTCACGCTCCGGTCGGCGAACGTCAGGGCGCGGACCATCGCATCGGCGAGCTGCGGCTCCCGTTGCAGCGCGCGGAAGGCCCGCATCAGGGTCTCCGCGACCCGCGCCGCGGGGTCGTCGCCCGCCGGGGGCCGCTTGCGGAGCGTCGTGTGCATGTGCTGGAGCTGGTCCTGCATCGTCGCGACGAGCAGGTGCACCTTGGACGGGAAGTACCGGTACAGGGTGCCCAGCGCGACCCCGGCCGCCTCCGCGACCTCCCGCATCTGGACGGCGTCGAAACCGCCCCGGCTGGCCAGCTGGGCGCTGGCGTGCAGGATCCGGCGGCGGCGCGCCTCCTGGCGCTCCGTCAGGGGAGGGGACGCCGTCGTGGCGACGGCTTTCGCATCCGCTGTCATCTGTCCCGTTCCATGGCGTTCCGTGTCGTTGCGGTGCTGATTTCCGGGCTGTTCACATCGTGATCGGCAGGCGATCGGCCGGTGATCGACAGCCAGCATGTCAGGCGCCGGAGCCGTGGCGTGAATCACCTGCTCCGCCTCTTACGGTGTGGTTTCCGGCCGGTAGATTCAATGGTCTTCGACGGATCAAGTCTGAAACTTGTTCTACATTATGCGAGCGGTTACGCTCCGGCGAAAGTGCAGGGAGAAGGGGGCCGAGAGTGACCGCTGAGGCCATGGTGACGAGCCCTTTCGCGGGTTCCGCCACCGACGGCGACCGCCCGTTGCGCATCGCACTCCTCACCTATAAGGGGAACCCGTTCTGCGGCGGCCAGGGCGTCTACGTCCGGCACCTCTCGCGGGAGCTCGTGAGGCTGGGGCACTCCGTCGAGGTCATCGGCGCGCAGCCGTACCCGGTCCTCGACACCGGCGCCACGCTCACCGAACTGCCGAGCCTCGACCTGTACCGGCAGCCCGACCCGTTCCGTACGCCGAAGCGCGACGAGTACCGGGACTGGATCGACGCGCTCGAGGTCGCCACCATGTGGACCGGCGGATTCCCCGAGCCGCTGACCTTCTCGCTGCGGGCCCGGCGCCACCTCGCCGCCCGCGCGGGCGAGTTCGACGTCATCCACGACAACCAGACGCTCGGCTACGGCCTGCTGGCCGACCTCGGCGCGCCG
The DNA here is from genome assembly GCF_036106915.1 of Streptomyces sp. NBC_00354. Taxonomy (NCBI): domain Bacteria; kingdom Bacillati; phylum Actinomycetota; class Actinomycetes; order Kitasatosporales; family Streptomycetaceae; genus Streptomyces; species Streptomyces sp. NBC_00354. The sequence continues at coordinate 5,806,886 of NZ_CP107983.1, forward strand.
CTGGTCACCACCATCCACCACCCCATCACGGTGGACCGGAAGCTCGACCTCGACGCCGCCAAGGACCGCAAGAAGCGGCTCTCCGTCCGGCGCTGGTACGCCTTCACGCGGATGCAGGGACGGGTCGCCCGCCGGCTGCCCTCCGTACTGACCGTCTCCGGATCCTCCCGGCAGGAGATCGCCGAGCACCTGGGCGTGCGGGACGAGCGCATCCACGTCGTCCACATCGGCGCCGACACCGACCTGTGGTCGCCCGACGCGTCCGTCGCCGAGGTACCGGGGCGGATCGTCACCACCTCCAGCGCCGACGTCCCGCTCAAGGGGCTCGTCCACCTCGTCGAGGCGCTCGCGAAGCTGCGGACCGAGCAGCCCGACGCCCACCTCGTCGTCGTGGGCAAGCGCGCCGAGCAGGGTCCGGTCGCCCGTGCGATCGACTCGTACGGGCTCCACGACGCGGTCCGCTTCGTCAAGGGCATCACCGACGCCGAGCTCGTCGACCTGGTGCGCAGCGCACAGGTCGCCTGCGTGCCGTCGCTGTACGAGGGCTTCTCGCTGCCCGCCGCCGAGGCCATGGCCACCGGCACCCCGCTGGTCGCCACCACCGGCGGCGCGATCCCCGAGGTCGCGGGCCCCGACGGCGAGACCTGCCTCGCGGTGCCGCCCGGCGACGCGGGCGCGCTGGCCGCCGCACTGGGCCGGCTGCTGGGCGATGCGCCGCTGCGGGCCCGCCTCGGCGCCGCCGGACGCGAGCGGGTGCTGGCCCGGTTCACCTGGGCCAGAGCCGCCGAGGGCACCGCCGCGCACTACCGCGCCGCCATCGAGCAGGCAGCCGGCCGCGCCCGCCGCGCGCGGTGACCTTCCGCCTTTTCCACACCACCCCCGAACACCCCCGCGACCGCGAAGGCAGGACCCCGTGCTGACCGTCGATTTCTCCCGGTTCCCGCTCGCCGCAGGCGACCGTGTGCTCGATCTGGGCTGCGGCGCCGGCCGGCACGCCTTCGAGTGCTACCGGCGCGGCGCCCAGGTGGTCGCAGTCGACCGCAACGGCGAGGAGATCCGCGAGGTCGCCAAGTGGTTCGCCGCCATGAAGGAAGCCGGTGAGGCCCCGGCCGGCGCCACCGCCACCGCCATGGAGGGCGACGCGCTGGCCCTGCCCTTCCCCGACGATTCCTTCGACGTCGTCATCATCTCCGAGGTGATGGAGCACATCCCCGACGACAAGGGCGTGCTCGCCGAGATGGTCCGCGTCCTCAAGCCGGGCGGCCGCATCGCCATCACCGTGCCGCGCTACGGCCCGGAGAAGATCTGCTGGGCGCTCTCCGACGCGTACCACGAGGTCGAGGGCGGCCACATCCGCATCTACAAGGCCGACGAGCTGCTCGGCAAGATGAAGGCCGCGGGCCTCAAGCCGTACGGCACGCACCACGCCCACGGGCTGCACTCCCCGTACTGGTGGCTCAAGTGCGCGTTCGGCGTCGACAACGACCAGGCGCTGCCGGTGAAGGCGTACCACAAGCTGCTGGTCTGGGACATCATGAAGAAGCCGCTGGCCACGCGGCTCGCGGAGCAGGCGCTCAACCCGCTCATCGGCAAGAGCTTCGTGGCGTACGCGACGAAGCCGCACCTTCCCGTCGGCGCAGCGAAGTGAGCTCGCCCGGGCGCACCGAACGCCTGGTCCTGGACGGGGTGCTGACCGCCGAGGAGGCCGCCGGGACGGTGGCCGGCATCCTCGCCGCGCAGCGCTCCGACGGGGCCATCCCGTGGTTCCGCGGGCACCACCTCGACCCGTGGGACCACACCGAGGCCGCGATGGCGCTGGACGCGGCCGGCGAGCACGAGGCGGCGGGGCGGGCCTACGACTGGCTGGCCCGGCACCAGAACGCCGACGGCTCCTGGTACGCGGCCTACGCCGACCGGCCGGACGGGGTGGACACCGCCGAGCCGCAGGACGCGAGCCTGGAGAGCAACTTCGTCGCGTACATAGCCGTCGGGGTCTGGCACCACTACCTGGCCACCGGCGACGACCCGTTCCTGGACCGCATGTGGCCCGTCGTCTACGCGGCGACCGAGTTCGTGCTCGGGCTCCAGCAGCCGGGCGGCGAGATCGGCTGGAAGCGGGAGGCCGACGGCAGCCCCGTCACGGACGCGCTGCTCACCGGCTCCTCCTCGATCCACCAGGCGCTGCGGTGCGCCCTGGCGATCGCCGAGCACCGCGAGGAGCCCCAGCCGGACTGGGAGCTGGCGGCGGGTGCCCTCGGGCACGCGATCCGGCGGCACCCGGAGCGGTTCCTGGACAAGTCCCGCTACTCGATGGACTGGTACTACCCGGTGCTGGGCGGCGCGCTCACCGGCGCGGACGCGAAGGCGCGGATCGACGAGCGCTGGGACGAGTTCGTCGTCCCGGACCTCGGAGTGCGCTGCGTCCTGCCGAACCCGTGGGTGACGGGCGGGGAGTCCTGCGAGCTCGCCCTGGCCCTGTGGGCGACGGGCGAGTCGGACCGGGCGCTGGACATCCTGCGCTCGATCACGCACCTGCGCGCCGACAACGGCATGTACTGGACGGGCTACGTCTTCGAGGACAAGGCGGTGTGGCCGGTCGAGCAGACGACCTGGACGGCCGGGTCGCTGCTGCTGGCCGTGGCCGCGCTGGGCGGCGACGAGGCCACCGGGGCGGTGTTCGGAGGGCTGGAGCTGCCGTCCGGACTCGAGCCGGACTGCTGCCGCTAGGCCGCGCCGCGCGCCGCGCGCTGCGCGCTGCGGGCAAGAAGGGGGCAGGCCACCGCGGACGGGGCCTGCCCGTACGGGAACTCGCGGTCACTGGCGGTAGAGCCGGCCCGCGACAAGGTGGCCGATGACGAGGTACGCCACGGCCGCCACGCCGTAGCCCACCACCACTTGGACCCACTCCCGGTCGAAGGTGAACAGGTCGTAGGACCAGCCGGCCAGCCAGGTGGCGGCGTCGTGGACGAACTCCACGAGGCCGTTGCCCCGGTTGGCGTCGAGGAAATACAGCAGGATCCACAAGGCGATCACGAAGGCCAGCACGTCTGCCACCGCGGCGACGACCCGGCCGGCCTGAACGCCTCCGCGGGCGTGTACTCGGGTGTGTGTGCGCATGCTGCGCGTCTTGCCCCGACTGGGCGAAGCAAACCCGAACGGGTCCCCCAAGTGGCGGATCGCCGGGGCCCGGGTGACTCTGCGGGAGACACCTCACTCCCCGGAGGTCAACGTGTCCAAACCCAGCGAGTCCATACCCAGCGTGTCCATACCCGGCACTTCCCGGCTCCGCCGCGCCCTCACGGCGCTGCTCGTGTCCACCGCGCTGGTCGCAGGAGGAACCGCGTGCAGCAGCAGCGGCGCCGGCGGCAGCAGGGGCCAGCGGGAGGCCGTCCCCGTATCCGTGGCCGCGCAGCAGGCGGTTGCCGTCGAGGCGCTCGCCGCGCAGGTGCTCGCCGCGGAGGCGGTTGCCGCGCAGGAAGTCACCGACGAGGTGCCCGCCGCCGAGCCCACGCCCAGTACCCCGGCGGAGAAGCAGAAGTTCTCGAAGGCACGCTTCGTCGCCAATGCGGGTCTCGCGGCCGGGGCGACGTACCAGTGGATCATCAAGCCGTACCGCGCGGGCAAGTTCAAGAAGGGCGCCAAGGGCCGTACGTTCGCGCTCATCAAGGCGGGCCTCGCAGGCGCCTTCGCGTACAACCGGCTGAAGGCGGCGGCGGACAACGCCAAGGGCGACCCGCTGCTGTCGAAGGCGGTGGCCCCGCTGACGGCGGGCATCGCGTCCCTCAAGGGCCTGGGCTCCAAGCTGCGCAAGGGCGATGCGGGCGACGGCGACATCAGCTCGTTCGAGGACGTCATCAACGGCGTCAAGGACGCGGGCCAGGGTGCGGGCGCCACGGTGACCGACAAGGTCCCGAGCCTCTCCCAGCTGAACGGCGGATAGGCCCTTCTCACGCCGCAGGCCGGCCGGGCAGCGCCGCCCGTCCGGCCTGCCGGTCTGCCCGCCTGCTTCAATGGGCGGATGATCGAGTTCCTGGCCCTTGCGGCCGCCGCCGTCGGCGTCGGGTGGCTCGTCCGGCGCAGGCACCGGCAGCGGGTCGCCGCCGGGAGCCCGGACGGGATCCCGTGCATGGCCCGGCACCCGGCCGGCGCGGGCCGCTGGCGGATGGGCCGGGTGTTCCCCGGCCCCGGCGGGGCCCGCTGGGTGCCCCGGCGCGGTGAGCCCGTACCGCTGCCCGGCGGCCGGGCCACCGGGGTGCGGGCGCCGTCCGTGAAGGAGGGCATCTCCATCAACCCGGGATCGCGGATCGTGGCGTGCACGTACGGGACCGGCGGGGACGGCGGGACCGGCGAGGGCGGCGGCAGCATCGAGATCGCCGTCATGCCGCTGGACCTGCAGGAGCTGCTGGAGGCCGTCCCGCAGGCGGAGACGGACGCGCCTTAGGCGTTGAGGTCTGCCAGGACGCGCAGGGTGTGCGGGTCCGGGGCTGTCAGGAGGAGGTCGGTGACCGGGCCCCCCCGCCACAGCTCGAGGCGTTCGGCGATCCGCTCGCGCGGGCCGATCAGGGAGATCTCGTCGGCGAACGCGTCCGGGACGGCGAGGACCGCTTCCTCCCGGCGCCCGGCGAGGAACAGCTCCTGGATGCGGCGGGCCTCCTCCTCGTAGCCCATCCGTGCCATCAGGTCGGCGTGGAAGTTGCGGGCCGCGTGGCCCATCCCGCCGATGTAGAAGCCGAGCATCGCCTTGACGGGCAGCAGCCCCTCGGCGAGGTCGTCGCAGACCTTGGCCCGGGCCATCGGGGCGATCATGAACCCCTTGGGGACGTCGGCCAGGGACGCCTGGTAGACGTCCGTGCGGGTCGGCGACCAGTACAGGGGCAGCCAGCCGTCCGCGATCCGGGTCGTCTGGGCGATGTTCTTCGGGCCCTCCGCGCCCAGCAGGAGCGGCAGGTCCGCGCGCAGCGGGTGGGTGATGGGCTTCAGCGGTTTGCCGATGCCGGTGCCGTCCTCCCCGAGGTACGGGTGCTGGTGGAAGCGGCCGTCGAGCGCGACGGGGGCCTCGCGGCGCATCACCTGGCGGACGACGTCGACGTACTCGCGGGTCGCGGTCAGCGGGCTCGAGGGGAACGGGCGCCCGTACCAGCCCTCGACCACCTGGGGGCCGGAGAGGCCCAGGCCCAGCATCATCCGGCCGCCGGAGAGGTGGTCCAGGGTCAGGGCGTGCATGGCGGTGGCGGTGGGGGAGCGGGCGGCCATCTGCGCGATGGCGGTGCCGAGGCGGATCCGCGAGGTGTGCGCGGCGATCCAGGTGAGCGGGGTGAAGGCGTCCGAACCCCAGGCTTCGGCGGTCCACACCGAGTCGTAGCCGAGGTTCTCGGCCTCGGTGGCGAGGTCGAGGTGGGCCGGGTCGGGGCCGCGGCCCCAGTAGCCGAGTGCGAGTCCGAGGCGCATGTACGTCCCCTCCGCGATGCCGTGGTGGCGCCGTGCGTGCCGCGCCACAGCCATATCTGACGATGCGTCAGGTGACTGTAGGGCAACGGCCCCCCGCCCGGAAGGGCGGGGGGCCGTCGGGGCGCTGCACCGGCCGTCGGGCGCGGGGTCAGCCGCGCTGGATGCCCGAGGTGTCGTTCAGGACACCGCGGCGGCCGTCCTGGGTCTGCGCGATCAGCGTGGCGGGGCCGCGCTGGTCCACCGCCAGGTACCAGGTGCCCGGCGCGAGTTCGGCGATCGGGGTGGGGGAGCCGTCCTCGGGGAAGAGGGGGCGGGCCACCGGCACCGCGAACCAGAACGGGGTGAAGTCCCCCGCCGGGGCGGGCGCCTGGTCCTGCGGCGCCGGCGCCGGGGCCGGGGCCGGGGTGCCGCCGTACGGCGGGACCGGCTGCGGGGCGGCCCCGTACGGCTGCGGCTGCTGGCCGCCCGGGTAGCCGTACCCGGTGCCGGGCTGGGGCTGCGCCCCGTACGGCGCGGGGGCGACGGGCTTGGCCTCCGGCACCAGCGCGCCGGCGAGCGCCGGGACCTTGCTGCCCGCGACGGCCACACCGGCCAGCGCGAGGGTGGCCAGGAAGGCGATGATGCAGCCCGCGCCGAGGTCGGCGCCGCTGGGGCTGGTGATCAGGGACCACAGGGAGGACCAGGCGGCGGCAACCGCGAGAACCGTCCCCCACGCGGCCAGGGGCAGGCCCGCGAGCTTCCGGGTCTCCGGCTGGAAGCGGGCCGCGATGATCAGGCCGGCCGCGATGAAGCCGAGCAGGAAGATGGTGGGAAGCGCCAGACGGTAGACGTCGGTGTCCCACACGCTCGGCAGGTCGAGGCCGGTCGCGGAGTAGAAATCGAGGAACGAGGCGATGAACAGCAGCGCCGCTGCTCCGATCACCACGCCGTCGCCTCGAGTGAGGGAGCGGATGTTCACGTCTTAGGTGTCCTTCTCGGTCTCGGTCGTCTCGTGGTGCCGCGGTCGCACGTTCAGGAGCGGGGCGGGCGGGACCATGGTACGGAGGTTCCCCGCGGCCGAGAGGATCGGGGCGGCAGGCTGTCCCGGTGGGACTACCCGCCCAAGAAGCCGACGATGCCGTCCGCGATGCCCTGGGCCGCCTTCTGCCGCCACTCCGGACTCGTCAGCAGCGCCGCGTCCTTGGCGTCACGCATGTTGCCGCATTCGATGAACACCTTGGGCTGCGTCGAGAGATTGAGTCCGCCGAGATCGTCGCGGACGACCAATCCGGTGCCGCTGCCGAGGTAGTTGGCGGGGGCGGAGCCGGTGGTCCGGGCGAAGTTCGAGGCGATCCGCTCGCCGAGGTCCCGCGAGGGGCCGACGATCTTGGCGGTGTCCGCGGCGCCGCTCTTGACCTTGGCCGGGAGGATGATGTGGTAGCCGCGGTTGCCCTCGGAGACGCCGTCCGCGTGGACCGAGACCACGGCGTCGGCGGTGGCCTCGTTGCCGATGCGGGCGCGCTCGTCGATGCAGGGGCCGAAGGGGCGGTCGGCCTGGTGGGTGAGGACCACCTTCAGGCCCTTGGCCTCCAGGACGGTCCGCAGCCGGCGGGACACGTCGAGGGTGAACTCGGCCTCCATGTAGCCGGAGTTGGTGGTGGTGCCGGTGGTGTCGCACTCCTTGCGGTTGGTGCCGATGTCGACCTTCTTGTCGATCTCGGAGGTGTGCTTGAAGTTGCCGGTGTTGTGGCCGGGGTCGATGACCACGGTCTTGCCGGCGAGCGGGCCCTTGGCGGGGCTCTGGCTCTTGGCGGGGCCTTCGGCGGGGCTCTCGGCGGGGGCGGAGCTCGGGGTCGCCGCCGCGCCGTCCGCGGGGGAGGCGGCCGGCATCACGATCCGCGGCGGGCGGGCGTCGTCCGCCCCCGCCCCGGTCGCCACCTGTACGAGGACCCACCCCGCCAGGGCGGTCGGGGCGAGCACGGCGGCTCCGACGGCGAGGCCGGAGCGGCGTGCGAACCACCGCCGCTCCGGGCTGACCGAGGAGGCGGACTCGGGGGATGGGGGACTGTCGTCGTAGGGCACGTCGCGATGCTAGACCGGCCGCCGGCCGGCGGCGCGGACCGTGGGCCATACGGGGGCGTGGTGCGGTTATCCCGTTATATGGCCGGATATGCCGAATGACCCTGGCGGGTCGGTGGCCTGGCCCTCCGGGCCCCTGGGGCCGGCCCCGCCGTCCTCAGATGCCCGGGGCGGTGCGGCGCAGGACGCGGAGGGAGTCGGTCACCGAGATCTCCTCGAAGGCGCCGGAGGCCAGGGCGCGCAGGTAGATCCGGTACGGGGCCTGGCCGCCGTCGGCCGGGTCCGGGAACACGTCGTGGATGACGAGCGTGCCGCCCTCGGCGACGTGCGGGGCCCAGCCCTCGTAGTCGCCCGTGGCGTGCTCGTCGGTGTGGCCGCCGTCGATGAAGACCAGGCCGAGCTTGCCGCCCCAGGCCGCGGCGACCTGCGGGGAGCGGCCCACGATCGCGATGACGTGGTCCTCGAGGCCCGCCCGGTGGAGGGTGCGGCGGAAGGTCGGGAGGGTGTCCATCAGCCCGACCTCCGGGTCCACCACGGTCGGGTCGTGGTACTCCCAGCCGGGCTGCTGCTCCTCGCTGCCGCGGTGGTGGTCGACCGTCATGGCGGCCACGCCGGCCTCGCGGGCGGCGTCGGCCAGCAGGATGGTGGAGCGGCCGCAGTACGTGCCGACCTCCAGGAGGGGCAGCCCCAGTGCCGCTGCCGCGGCGGCGGCCTCGTACAGGGCCAGGCCCTCGCGTACGGGCATGAACCCCTTGGCGGCCTCGAAGGCGGCGAGGGTCTCCGGCTTGGGGGTGGCCATGTGTTCCTCCGAGATGGGGGTGGGGTGGTGCGGGTGGGCTGGGCGGCCCATGGTGCCTTACCGGCTGGTAGGGCACCATGCCGGGGCCCTCCGGGGTGGAGGTGGGTGCCGCTGCGCGGGGCCGTCTCCCCGCCCCGCCCTTTCTCCTCCCCCGGCTACCGCCGGGAGGTGCCCCCACCGGGGGCGAGCCCCGGCCCCCGTCGGGTCCGGCGCCCGTTGCGGGGGCGCTGCCCCCGGACCCCCGCGCCTCAAACGCCGGCGGGGCTGGGTTTGTCGGTGGGGCCGGGTTTGTCGGCGGGGCTGGGTTTGCCGGTGGGGCTGGGTTTGCTACCGGCCGAAGAGGCGGGACAAGGTGCCCGGGCCGGTCGAGCGGCGTTGGTCGCGCAGTGCCCGGCGGAAGTCGGCGCGGGTGTCGGACACCTCCTGGGTCAGCCAGTCGGTGTTGCCGAAGACGAAAGGGAGCCGGTGCAGCAGCGAAGTGATGAGCGGCAGGGCGCGTGCCGGATCACCCGCCTCCCCGATGCTGCGGAGCACGCGGTAGCCCACCTCCGGATCGCCGTGCTCCACGAGTTCCTCGAGATCCGGGAACAGCTTCAGGTACAGGGGCGCCGCGCCGGCGAAATCACCGACCAGCCAGGCGTCGTGCGCCAGTCGGCGCCGTATGTCGAGCAGGACCGGGCTGCCGGCCGGCAGCGCCCGTTCCAGGTCGGGCAGCAGCGGCCCCAGCCAGGCCCGTTCGCTCTCCGCCCGCTCGGGTGTGCGCGGGTCCCACTGGCCGTCGCGGTCGCGCCCGCCGCGGTGGAGGGCGCCGGCCAAGTAGTACCGGGAGACCAGCGTCACCGGATCCTGGGCGCCGAGCACCCGTCCCGCCTGCTCGATGATCTCGCGCAGCTCACTCTCGTGGCGGCGGCCGTCGCCGGGGCCGTTGGCCGCCGCCTCGCCGACGTACACCGCGCGGGCGGTGATCGTGTCGGGGGGCTCCAGTCCGAGGACCCGCATCATCCGGGGCAGGATGCGTTCCAGGTCGGTGGCGGACTGCCTGCGCACGCTCATGGCCCGGTGGTAAGCGCTCCGTACCGTCAGTGGGTCGTTCGCGCCGAGCTCCTCCGTGAGGTCGGTCACCAGCATGCCCAGCCGTTCCGCGAGGTCGGCCGGGGCGTCCTCCAGCAGCCGGGTCAGCCGGTGGCCCAGCATCACCCGGACCGGATCCCCGGCCGTGGTGTGCACGGTCGGGGAGTAGGAGGGTGGAGGCGGCCAGGATGCCGGTACGGCGTCCGCCGTCGCGCCGGGGCCGTGCGGCTCGTCCCGGGCGACCTCCGCCAGCCGCCGGCTCACCTCACGGGCGTTCGCGGGCCGGTGGCGGGGGTCCTTCGCCAGCAGGTCGAGTACGAGGGGGTCGAGCGCGGCCGGCAGCCCCGCCCGCAGGGAGCCGGGCGCGGGCGGCGCGGCCGTGAGGTGCAGGGCCAGGAGCTCGTGCATCTCGGCGGCGGGGAAGGGCCGCGAGCCGGTGAGCAGCTCCATGAGGACGCAGCCGAGGGCGTACAGGTCGGCCCGCCCGTCTACGGGAACCCCGTTCGCGCCGCCGGTCCAGCGCTCCGGGGCCATGTACGGGAACGAGCCGATGACCATGCCGGTGGCCGTCAGCTCCGTACCGGGACCGTCCTGGGCCTTGGCGATGCCGAAGTCGAGGACCTTCGCGACCCGGCTGCCCTCGGTGACCATCACGTTGGCCGGCTTGATGTCCCGGTGGACGACTCCCGCGTCGTGCGCGGCCCCGAGCGCGGCTGCCACCTGCATCGCCCAGTCCAGCGCGTCGGCGAGCGGTGGCACACCGTCGGCCAGGATGTCGGCCAGGCTCCGGCCCTGGAGCAGCTCCATGACCAGGAAGACCGCGCTGCGCCCGGCGTGCTCGGTGCGGCCGAAGTCGTGGATGGTGGCGATGTTGGGGTGCGCGAGGTTCCCGGCGAGGCTCGCCTCCCGCTCGAACCGGCGGGTGTCCTCGTACGTCTGCGGATATCCGATCTTGACGGCGACCCAGCGGCCCACGCGGCTGTCCTTGGCCCGCCACACCTCGCCGAATCCGCCCCGGCCGAGCAACTCGTCGAGCTCGTACCGGTCTTCGATCAGTTCCCGCACGCGCTCGGCCCCCGTCACACCATGATCCATCCGCTCGGCAGGAGCATTATGTCCCCGTGTGGGCGGCGGGGGTCGGCGCCTTGTGCGTCGCTGCCTTCGTGAGCGCCGTCTCGGTAGGATCCGCATCCCTATCGGGGGAGGGGCAGTCGGTATGGATCGGGCAGGGCCGGCGGATCCGGCGTACGTGGGGCCGTTCCGGGTGTTGGGTGTGCTCGGGGAGGGCGGGATGGGGCGCGTCCTGTTGGGCGCCGGGCCGGACGGGCGGCTCGTCGCCGTCAAACAGGTGCACGACCGCTTCGCCCGCGACGACGGGTTCCGCGCCCGGTTCCGGCGCGAGGTGGCGGCCTCGCGCCGGGTGTCCGGTGCCTACACCGCGGCCGTGATGGACGCCGACCCGGACGCCCCGACACCGTGGCTCGCCTCCGTGTTCGTCGCCGGGCCTTCGCTCGGGGCCGCGGTGGAGTCCGCCGGGGTGCTGTCCGAGCAGTTCCTGCGCCGTCTCGCGGCGGGGCTGGCCTCGGCGCTGGCGGAGATCCACCGGGCCGGGCTGATCCACCGGGACCTCAAGCCGGACAACGTGCTCCTCGCCGAGGACGGCGTACGGGTCGTCGACTTCGGCATCGCACGGGCGGCGGACGGCGAGGGCAGCACCGGGCTGACCCGGACCGGCTGGGTGATCGGCTCGCCCGCGTTCATGTCGCCGGAGCAGGCCGAGAGCAAGGAGCCGACCCGGGCCGCCGACGTGTTCTCCCTCGGGTCGGTGCTGGTCATGGCCGCGACGGGCAGCAGTCCCTTCGCCGGGAGCTCGACCCTCCAGACGCTGTACGACGTGGTGCACGCCGAGCCCGACCTCAGCGGGGTCCCCTCGGGGCTGCGCCCCGTCGTCGAGCGGTGCCTGGCCAAGGACCCGGCCGCCCGGCCGACCGCTACCGGGCTGCTCGACCTGCTCGGTCCCGTCGCCCCGGCCGGCCGGCAGTGGCCGCCCGCCGTGTACGAGCTGGTCGCCGCGCAGCGGGCCGGGATCGACCGGCTGCTCGACGGCGAGGCCCCCGCGACCGTGAAACCGCCGAAGCCGAAGCCGAAGCCGAAGCCGAAGCCGAAGCCGAAGCCGAAGCCGGGGCCGGGGCCGAAGCCGGGGCCGGGGCCGGGGCCGAAGCCGGGGCCGGGGCCGGAGCCCGAGCGGCAGCCGGAACCGGCGCTGGATCCCACGCCGGACCCACAGCCGGAGCCGGAGCCACGGACCCTGCCGGAGGCGGAGGTGGGGCGGCGTTCGGGGCCTGCGGTTCCGTCCGGTTCGGCCACCGAGGAGGCCCGGCCGCGGCCCGGTCAGCCACGGCCACGGCCACGGCCACAGCCACGGCCGGAGGCGGGGGCGGAGGCGGGGGGCACGGGACCGTGGCGTCGGGCGGCATGGGCGGCCGGCGCCATGACGGTGGCCGCCGTCGTCGCCCTGGCCGCGTGGCCCGAGGGCGGGGGCGGTTCGCCGGCCGGGAAGGGGAACGCGCCCACCTCCGCTTCCGTTTCCGCCTCCGAGTCCGTTGCCGACGCCGTGCCCCTTCCCTATTACTCGGGGATCCGCACCTGCGCCGAGATGGCGGGACGGTTGCCCGAAGGGCGGAACGTGGCCGAGGACCACCATGAGCGGGACACCTTCACCATGTAGACCAGCTGCACCTGGCGCGCCACCGGCGCCTCCGAGCCGCCGTCCGAGGCGGTCGTGTGGGACCTGATGCTCTTCAGCGGGACCGGGATCGACGGCGCGGTCGACGAGCAGAAGCGCCGCTTCGCCACGGCAGGGAGTTACGGCAGCCGGGAGCTCGGTCTCGGTTTCGGTGACGAGCCCGCTGGGTGGACGAGGGGTCCACCACCACCTGTGCCCTGGCCGTCCGCGACGCCAACCTGCTGGTCACGGTGAAGCTGTCGGTCCAGCGCCACCCCGGGCCGTCCTGCAGGCAGGACGCGAGAAACCTTGCCCGGACCGCACTGGCGGCCACGCGCCGTTGATCCGCCGAGGGTGGCGGCCTACGCCGAGGCCGCCACCGGAGCGGCGAGGTCCGGCTGGAGGAGCATCTCGGCCGCGTACTCCACGAGGTGCCGCATCGTCGGCAGGTGGCGTTTGTCGCCGCCGAGGGTGGCGAGGAGGGCGTGGGCCTCGGTGCGGAAGGCGTCCAGGTCCGCGGCGTAGCGGTCGAGGACGTCCGGTGCGAGCAGGATGCGGGCGAGCTCCGCGCGGGCGCGCTCCGAGCGGCGGGCGGCGGCGCTCCGGCCCAGGATGTCCTCGCGGGCCCGCGGTGTGGGCGCGTCGTCGAGGGCGCAGGTGAGCAGATAAGTGACCGTCCCGTTGAGGAGGTCCTCATTGCGGCCGGAGAGGATGTCTTCCTGGTCGTTGAACAACTGCCACAGGATGCCGAATATGTAGCCGAACTCCCGCCACAGTTCTACTCTTTCGTCACTCGCGCCCGACAATATCGCCGCCATCGCCGTGATCATCGAGAACGGCCCGCCGGATTTCCCGCGGTAGACCTCGACCACCGAGTTCCGGGTGGCGCCGTCGGCATCTCCGTCGATGTCGCTCAGCTGCCCCTCGGTGCCCACCACCCAGCCGGTCGCGATCTCGGCCGTCAAAGCGCCCTGGACCGCCGCCGACACCGGGAGGGACCGGATGATCTGGATCGGGAGCACCGCCCCGCTGAGCACCGAGGCCAGCAGCGCCTCGTTCTGGCTCAGGCTGTCGGAGGCGGTCGTGCCGTGCCCGTCGGCCAGGTCGTCGAGGTAGCAGGCCGAGGTCCACCACAGCACGTGCACGGCGGACAGCGGGACGGCCGGTCCGGGATCCCCCGTCTCGATGGCGTGCACCATCATCGGGAGCACGGACAGCGGATGCCTCAGTTTTTGATGCCGGAGGAGTCTGCTCACCGCGCTCTTGGCGGCGCCCGTACCCGAGGCCGCGGCGAGGCGTAAGAGGGCGGTCTCCAATTCCGCCTCGATGTCCAAGGAGACTTGCCGGTGCAGGTCCATGTACGTCATGCAATTCACAGGCGATTTCCTTCCTGAAGTGAAATGGGGTCGGCATGAACGCCCCAGATTGGATCATTTGGTACTGAGGGGAGCTAGAGCGATTTCCGGACTTGGCCGGTTTGGGCCTGCGCCGGTTCGGTACGGGGTCCGTCGCATTCGAACCACACCGTTTTCCCGGTAACCGTCGGCTCCGCACCCCAGCGGTCGGTCACGGCCCCGACCAGACGCAGCCCGCGCCCGCCGTCGGCGAGCTCCCCGCCGTCGCCGCGCGCCACGCGCACCGGGCTCGGGCAGTCGTCCGTCACCTCGACCCGCAGCCCGCCCGGCCCGCACAGGATGAGCACCGAGCAGGCCCGGCCGGGAACGTGCCGGACGACGTTCGAGACGAGCTCGGTCAGTGCCAGCTCGGCGGCGTGGGTCAGCCCGGCCAGGCCCCAGCTGGCCAGGTAGATCTGCAGGATGCGCCGCATGTGCCGGGCGGAGTGCTCACTCACGGTGAAGCCCATGCGGTAGCTCTCGCCAAGTCCGGTTGCTGAATGCTCAGTTACGTGATTCACGTCACCAGAGTGCGGTGGTGTGGTTACGCTCGGCTACGGACCGAAACGAACGCCGCAAGGCGTGTACTTGGGGGTGACCGCCTCATGGTCAACATCCGTGATCTCGATCCCAGCGCGTCCCCGCTGGACTACTACGGCGCGGAACTGCGCCGGCTGCGGGAGGAGGCCCGACTGAAGCAGGGCCAGCTCGGGGACATCCTCTTCTGCACGGCCTCCCTGATCGGACAGATCGAGACCGCACGGAAGGTCCCGACCAGGGACTTCTCGGAACGCGTGGACGCGGCACTCGGCACGGACGGGATGTTTTCCCGGCTGGTGGGGCTGGTGCTGAGGAGCCAACTGCCGCACTGGTTTCAGGCGTACGCGGAGATGGAAGCGAAGGCGACGTACATCTCCAGCTATCAGGCACAGTTGGTCTACGGGCTGTTGCAGACGGAGGAGTACGCGCGGGCGGTGCTCAAGGCTGGTTGGTCGGACAAGCTGGATGAGGCTGTGGCCGCGAGGCTGGATCGGCAACGCATCTTGAGCGCGGCGCGTCCGCCCCTGGTCTGGGTGGTGCTGGATGAGGCCGTGCTGCACCGACCGTTCGGCAGCCGCGAGGTGATGCGGAACCAACTGGACCACTTGTTGGGCTTCCGCGATAGGCGTGAACTCCGGATCCAGGTGCTCCCTTTCAGTGCTGGCCAACACCCCGCTACGGTGGGCTCGTTCAACGTGCTCAGGTTTGAGGACGACCCGGATATCGTCTATGCCGAGAGCTACGGATTGGCCAACGTGACCGCCAACCCGGACACGGTCAGGGACTGTGCGCACCGTTACGATCATTTGCAGGCTGCAGCCCTCTCTGTGGAGGACTCTGCGGCACTGATCGCCCGCGTACGGGAGGAACGTTATGGGGACCAATCAGGATCTGGCAGCTGCCCGGTGGCGTAAGTCGAGCTACAGCGGCGGCACCGGTGGCGACTGTGTCGAGTGTGCCCCCCTCGGCGCCGCCGCCTGGCGCAAGGCCTCGTACAGCGGAGACACCGGCGGTGATTGCGTCGAGGTTGCCGCCCAGCCCTGTCGGATCGCCGTCCGGGACTCCAAGAACCCCGAAGGCCCCGCCTTCACCGTGAGTCCTGCCGCCTTCGCTGCGTTCGTCGGCGCCCTCTAGCGAGTGGAGCAGCACATAGGGCCGTTCCGGACGGTCGCGGTGCTCGGCCAGGGCGGGATGGGCCGGGTGGTGCTGGGGGTGGGGCCGGACGGGCGGTACGTCGCGGTCAAGCAGGTGCATGCCGAGCTGGCCGGGGACGAGGGGTTCCGGGCGCGGTTCCGCCGTGAGGTGGATGCCTCGCGGCGGGTGGCCGGCGGCTACACCGCGGCCGTGATCGACGCCGACCCGGACGCGGAGACGCCGTGGCTGGCCTCGCAGTTCGTGCCGGGGCCCTCGCTGAACCAGGCCCTGGAGACCGCCGGGCCGCTGCCCGAGGAGGCGGTGCGCCGGCTGGCCGCCGGGCTCGCGCACGCCCTGGCCGACGTGCACCGGGCGGGCCTGATCCACCGGGACCTCAAGCCGTCCAACGTCCTGCTCGCCGAGGACGGCGTACGGGTCATCGACTTCGGCATCGTGCGGGCGGTCGGCGACCAGACACGGATCACGCACGACGGGTCGCTCATGGGCTCGCCCGCGTTCATGTCGCCCGAGCAGGTGCTGGGGCAGGAACTCACCCCGGCCAGTGACGTGTTCTCGCTCGGAGCGACCCTCGTCATGGCCTGTACGGGGAAGCCGCCGTTCGCCGGGAGCTCGGTGCCGCGGATCCTGCACGAGGTCGTGCACGCCGAACCGGACCTGAGCGAGGTGCCGCCCCGCCTGCGCGAGGTCATCGCGTGGTGCCTCGCCAAGGACCCGGCCGACCGGCCGACCCCGCGCGAGCTGCTGAGCAGGGTCGGCGGGCTGACGCCGTCGGCGCGGCCGTGGCCGGAGGCGGTGAACACGCTGATCCACGACCAGCTGGTCGTGATGGGCGCGCTGCTGCGCCAGGCCACGGGTCCCGGAACGGCTCCCGGAACGGCTCCCGAAGCGGCACCCTGGTGGCGCCGCCGCTGGCCCCGGCCGTTGATCGTGGCGGTTGCCGCGGCGGGCGTCGTGGCCGTGGCCGGGCTGACCGTGGGGCGGCCGTACCTCGTGGACACCTACCGCGAATTCATATCGGATGTCCGGTCGACAGGGCTGGCGCAGAAGAAGGACAAGTACCCGGCGATGCCCCCGTCCTGTGAACAGGTCCGGGACAAGGTGCGCGTGCCGTCCGGTTTCGACCAACCGGAGGGGTTCGGGCCGGTCGAGCAGTCCGGCTCGGCCTATGCCCGCTGCACCTGGACCAACCGGACCGGTGACGAGATCGAAGCGGAGTGGACGTTCTTCGCGACCGGCAAGGGCGAGGGCACCGGGGCCGAGCGGGCGAAGCACCGCCTTGAGATCTTCAACGAACCCGGCGAGACCCGGCGTGACATCGACCTCGGGTTCGCCGACGAGGGTCTGTGGCAGCCGCCGCCCAAGGACGACAGGTTTCCGAACTGCCGGCTGTACGTACGGGACGTCAACATGACGCTCCACGTCTCGGTGACGGGCCCCCGCTACCCGACCGACACGTGTGCGGCCGTCACGCGGGAGCTCGCAGCCTCGGTCGTGGAGTCGGTGGGGAGCCGATGAGACCGCTCAAGGAGGCCGATCCGGCCACGGCGGGACCGTACCGGCTGCTCGCCGAGCTCGGCCGGGGCGGTATGGGCCGCGTGCTGCTCGGCGCCGCACCGGACGGGCGGCTCGTCGCCGTCAAGCAGGTGCACGCCCGGCTCGCCGACGACGACGGTTTCCGGGTCCGGTTCCGGCGCGAGGTCGCCGCCTCGCGGAAGGTGTCCGGCGCCTTCACGGCCGCGGTCCTGGATGCCGACGCGGACGCCGACGCGCCGTGGCTGGCCTCGGTGTTCGTGGCCGGGCCCTCGCTGGGGGCCGCGGTGGAGAGCGCCGGGGCGCTGCCCGAGGAGGCGGTGCGCAGGCTCGCCGCGGGGCTGGCGACGGCCCTCGCCGAGATCCACCGGGCGCGGCTGGTGCACCGGGACCTCAAGCCCGACAACGTGCTGCTCGCCCGGGACGGGGTGCGGGTGATCGACTTCGGGATCGCGCGGGTGGCCCGGCCCGGCGAGGTCACCGAGCTGACGCGGGCCGGGACGGCGATCGGCTCGCCCGCGTTCATGTCGCCCGAGCAGGCCGAGGGCGGCGAACTGACCCCGGCGAGCGACGTGTTCTCCCTCGGGTCCGTCCTGGTGCTGGCCGCGACGGGGCGCAGTCCCTTCGCGGCGGCGACGGTGGCGCTGACCCTCTACAACGTCGTGCACACCGAACCCGACTTCCTCGGCCTCCCGCCGGGTCTGCGCGAGCTCGTCACCCGGTGCCTGGCCAAGGACCCGGCGGCCCGGCCGTCCCCGGCCGAGATCCTGGGCCTGACCGGCGCGGCCGACAGCACGCGGTGGCCGCCCGCGGTCGAGCGGATGGCCGCCGCCCAGCAGGAGGAGATCGACGGGCTGCTCCGGGACCCGGACGGCACGTCTCGCGCGCTCGGGGGCCCGGACGTGGACCCGGACGCGGCGACCGCGACCGCGGCGGCGGCGGTCCGCCCGGAGCGGGCCCACGCGCCGCGCGGCCGGCGGCTGCGCCTGCGCCCGCGGAACCTGCTGCTGGCCGCGGGCGTCCTCGTGGCGGCCTGGGCCGGTGTGACGTACGGGCTGCGCGCGCTGGAGGAGCCGCCGCCGGCCGAAGCGGACCGGTACCTGAGCGTGCCGCTCTGCGCGGAGGCGGCCGGAAAGCTGCCGCTGCCGCAGCAGGAAATGCGCCAGGCCGGCGACAACGACTCACCCGTGAAGTCGTACGTGGCCTGTGACTGGGTGGTGGCCTTCGACGAGTCCGCCGGCGAGGAGAAGCCGCCGCCGCACGCGTACGTCAGCTGGTCCGTGGAGCGCAGCGGCCGCGTCCCGGGCAGCGGGGCGGAGCGCACGCGGTTCAATCTGGGCAGCGGGCGGCCCGAGACCGGTCTCGGGGTGGGGGACGGCGCGCGCTGGTCGACTCCGATGACCGCGCAGACCTGTTCGCTGGGCGTGAGCGACGGCAACCTCCTGGTGCGGGTGGCCCTCGGCGGTCCGCAGCATCCCGCCGCGGCCTGCGAGAGCGAGGCGAAGGAGATCGCCCGGGCCGCGCTGGCGGCGATGCCCCGCTGAGCGAGGGCCGAGTGGAGAGGTGGAACAGGGCGGTATGGAAGACCTAGGGCCCTCGGGACCGAAGCACGTGGGACCGTTCAACGTGCTCGGCGTGCTCGGGCAGGGCGGGATGGGGCGGGTGCTGCTGGCCGCCGGGCCGGACGGGCGGCTCGTCGCCGTCAAGCAGGTGCTCGCGCACTACGCCGACGACGAGGGCTTCCGGGCCCGGTTCCGGCGTGAGGTCACGGCCTCGCGGAAGGTGTCCGGCGCCTACACGGCGGCGGTGATCGACGCCGACGCGGAGGCCCCGACGCCCTGGCTCGCCTCGGTGTTCGTGGCCGGGCCGTCCATGGGCGCCGTCGTCGGGGCGGTCGGGGTGCTGCCGGAGGACGTCGTGCGCCGCCTCGCGGCCGGGTTGGCGTCCGCCCTGGCGGAGATCCATCGGGCCGGGCTGGTGCACCGGGACCTCAAGCCCGACAACGTGCTGCTCGCCGAGGACGGCGTACGGGTCATCGACCTGGGCATCGCGCGGGCGACGGAGCCCGGCGCCGAGGGCGACACCGGGCTGACGCGGACCGGCTGGGTCGTCGGCTCGCCCGCGTTCATGTCGCCCGAGCAGGCCGAGGGCAAGCCGCTCACCCCTGCCAGCGACGTGTTCTCGCTCGGCTCGCTGCTGGCCATGGCGGTGACCGGCCGCAGCCCGTTCGCCGGATCCTCCACCCTCCGGACGCTCTACGACGTGGTGCACGCCGAGCCCGACCTGAGCGCCGTTCCGCCGGGGCTGCGCGAGGTCGTCGCGAGCTGCCTGGCCAAGGACCCGGCCGCCCGGCCGTGCCCGGCGCGGTTGCGCGAGCTGATCGGTCCGGTGGCACCGGCGGGCCGGCAGTGGCCCTCCGCCGTGTACGGGATGATCGCCGCGCAGCGGGCGGACATCGACCGGCTGCTCGACGCCGAGCCCTCGGCGCCGCCCGTCCCGGCCCCCGTACCCCGACCCGCATCCGAGCCGCAGAAGGGTCCGGCGGTTGCGGACACGAAGGAGCCCCCGCCGCGCGTCCCGCGGATCCCGTCCGTCCCGCCCACACCGGCCGTCCCCCCGGACACCCCCCGCTCCCGCAGCCCGTGGCGCGCTCCGCGCCGGATCGCGGCCCTGGCGGCGGCCGGTGTCCTCGTTGTGGCCGGTACCGGGGTCGCGCTGTACGTACGGGACCGGGTCACGGCCCCCCTCGCGTACACGGCCGTCCCGACCTGTCAGACGGCGTACGGGAAAGTGCCCCTGGCGTTCGCGTCGCCGGCCGGTGACACCCGCTCCGAGACGGCCAAGGGCGTGCAGGCGGGCTGCAACTGGGACGGGCTCCACAGCGCCGCTTCGCCGGCCGGACTGGTCCGGTGGGACCTGAGTCTCGGCGGGAACGCGGACACCAACGCGGCGACGCAGAGGCGGCGTTTCCAAGGGGAGGCGACCGGCCGGCGCGAGGCGCCCCGCCTCGGGTTCGGCACCGAGGCCTATTGGGGCTCTCCCGGTTCGGACTGGAGCTGTGTCCTCTCCGTCCGCGAGGGCAATCTCTCCGTCTGGGTGGGCCTCCAGGCGAAGCCGTACGCCAAGGGCGACTGCGAGACGAAGGCGAAGGAGGTGGCCCGCGCCGCGCTGAAGGCCGCCACTCGCTGATCCGGCACCCCGGCCGAAGAACACAGTTGTCTGACCTTCCGTCAGAATGGAACGTGTTCTAGCCTGCCGCGCATGGGCATCGGAATCACTGGGGAACAGCGGGAGTTGGCCGGGGCCGTACGAGGCTGGGTGGCGCGGGCCGTGCCGCCCGAGGAGGTGCGCAAGCTGCTCGACACCCCGCCGCAGACCGGGGCGCGGCCGGCCTACTGGGACGCGATGGCCGCGCAGGGGCTGCTCGAGCCGCACCTGGAGGGCGGCACCCTGCTCGACCTGGCCGTCGTCGTCGAGGAGGCCGCCCGGGCGGCGCTGCCCGGGGCGTTCCTGCCGAGCGTGCTGGCCTCCGTACTGCTCGACCGGGCCGGGTCCGAACCCCTCGACGGGCGGGTCGGCGCGGTCGCCCTCGGCCCGGGGACCCTGACCGCCGTCGCCGTCGAGGGCGGCGGATACCTGCTCGACGGCGACGCACCCCCGGTGCTCGGCGCCGGGGAGGCCGACCTCGTGCTGCTCGCCGCCGAGGCCGCGCACGGCACGTGCTGGTTCGCCGTGGACGCCGCCGCACTGGACATCCGTACGCACGAGAGCGCCGACCCGACCCGGCCCACCGCCGAGGTGCGCGCCCGCGCCGTCACCGTGCCGCCCGGGCGCCTGGTCGGCCTGGACGCGGCCCTGGTCCGGGACCTGGCCTGCGCCCTGTTCGCCGCCGACGCCTGCGGCACCGCCGCCTGGGCGCTGTACACCGCCGCCGAGTACGCCAAGGTCCGCGAGCAGTTCGGCCGGCCCATCGGGCAGTTCCAGGGCGTCAAGCACCTGTGCGCCGACATGCTGGTGCGCCTCGAACAGGCCCGCGCCCTGGCCTGGGACGCCGCCCAGGTGATGGACGAGCCAGCCCCGGTGCGCTCGCTCGTGGCCGCACTGGCCGCCGGGAGCGCGCTCGACGCCGCCTACTCCTGCGCCAAGGACTGCATCCAGGTCCTCGGCGGGATCGGCTTCACCTGGGAGCACGACGCTCACCTCTACCTCCGCCGGGCCGTCGTCGCCCGCCAGCTCCTCGGGCCCGGCGACGGGCACCGCGTACGGGCCGTCCGGCTGGCGGCCGCCGGAGCCCGGCGCGAGCTGCGCCTGGAACTGCCCGCGGAGGCGGAGACCCACCGCGCGAAGGCCCGTACCGCCATCGAGGACGCGCGCGGACTCGGTCCGGCGGCCGCCCGGCGGATCCTGGCCCCCACCGGGTACGCGGCCCCGTACCTGCCGCCGCCCCACGGGCTCGGCGCCGGGCCCGTCGAGCAGCTCGTCGTCCAGCAGGAACTGCGCGCGGCCGGGGTCAGGCTCGCCGACCTCGGGATCGCCACCTGGGTCGTGCCCTCGCTGCTCGCCTACGGGACCGACGCGCAGCGGGAGCGGTACCTGCCGGCGACCCTGCGCGGGGACGTCACCTGGTGCCAGCTGTTCTCCGAGCCGGGGGCGGGCTCGGACCTGGCCGCGCTGCGGACCAGGGCGGAGCGGACGGCGGACGGCGCCTGGAAGGTGAACGGACAGAAGGTGTGGACGAGTTCCGCGCACAGTGCCGACTTCGGGATCCTGCTGGCCCGGACCGACCCGGCCGCCCCCAAGCACAAGGGGCTCGGCTACTTCGTGGTCGACATGAAGAACACGCCGGGGATCGGCGTGCGCCCGCTCAAGGAGATCACCGGCGAGGCCCTCTTCAACGAGGTCTGGTTCGACGACGTCCTGCTGCCCGCGGACGCCCTCGTCGGCGCCCCCGACGGTGGGTGGAAGGTCGCCCGCAACACGCTCGGCAACGAGCGGGTCCACATGGCCGACCAGATGACCTTCGACACCGGACTTGAAGCGCTGATCGCCCGCTCGGCGGAACTCGACGGCGCGTACCGGGCGCGGATCGGGGCGCTCGCCGCCGAGGCGCACGCCCTGGCCTGCATCGGGCTGCGCACCACGCTCCAGCAGGTGTCGGGGCTGGAGCCGGGCGCGGGTGCGTCCGTACGCAAGCTCGTCCAGACCCCGCACCAGCAGCGGACCGCCGAGCTCGCGCTCGAACTGCTGGGCCCGGCGGGCGCGGTACGGGAGGGGGCGGGGGAGCGGGCGGTGCACGGGATGCTCATGTCCCGCTGCCTGACCATCGCCGGGGGCACCACACAGGTCCAGCTCAACGTCGTCGCCGAGCGCATCCTCGGCCTCCCCAGGGACTAGGAGTTGTCGGGCATGAAGTCATACATCGTGGGCGTCGGCATGACGAAGTTCGAGAAGCCGGAGTCGAGGGACTGGCAGTACTGGGACATGGCGAAGGAGGCCGGGACCGCGGCGCTGGCGGACGCGGGGATCTCGTACGAGGAGGTCGAGCAGGTGCCGGTGGGGTACTGCTTCCAGGCCTCCACGGCCGGGCAGCGGGCCGCGTACGAGCTGGGGCTGAGCGGGGTCCCGGTCTACAACGTGAACAACAACTGCGCGACGGGGTCGACGGCGCTGATGATGGCGCGGCAGTTCGTGGAGGGCGGGATCAGCGACTGCGTGCTCGCGCTGGGCTTCGAGAAGATGAAGCGGGGCGCGCTGGGCGGTGGCGCCGACGCGGGCTCCGACTTCAAGACCTCGCCGGTGGCCCGGCACTACGGGATCATGGCCGCGGGCCACGGCTTCGAGATGTCCCCGCCGACCGCGCAGATCTTCGGGAACGCGGCGCGCGAGCACATGGAGCGGTACGGGACCACGGCCGCGCAGCTGGCGGCGGTGGGGGCGAAGAACCACCGGCACTCGGCGAACAATCCGAACGCGCAGTTCCAGGACGTGTACACGGTGGAGGAGATCCTGGCGGCGAAGCCGATCCACGAGCCGCTGACGAAGCTGCAGTGCTCGCCCACGTCGGACGGGGCGGCGGCCGCGGTGGTCGTCTCGGAGCGGTTCGTCGTCCGGCACGGCCTGCACGACAAGGCGGTGGAGATCGTCGGGCAGGCGATGACGACGGACACGGAGGAGTCGTTCGCCTCCGGCTCGTGCATCGACGTGGTGGGCAAGCCGATGACGGCGGCGGCGGGGCGGGCGGTGTTCTCGTCCTCGGGACTCGGCATCGAGGACGTGGACGTGATCGAGCTGCACGACTGCTTCTCGATCAACGAGCTGCTGACGTACGAGGCGCTGGGCATGTGCGAGGAGGGCGCCGCCGGGAAGCTGGTGGAGTCGGGCGCGACGACGTACGGCGGGCGGTGGGTGGTGAACCCCTCGGGCGGCCTGATCTCGAAGGGCCACCCCCTGGGAGCCACCGGGCTCGCGCAGGCGGCGGAACTGGTCTGGCAGTTGCGCGGCCAGGCCGGCCCCCGCCAGGTCCCGCAGGCCCGGGTCGCGCTGGCCCACAACATCGGCCTGGGCGGTGCGGCCGTCGTGACGCTACTGCGGCGCGGCTGACCCCGACCGCCGCTCCGGGGGCACAGGGATAGGCTCCGCCCCCGTGAGCGACATACGCGAGACCTCCTTCAGTGTCACCGGCAACGTGACCCGGGACGAGTACACCGAGGCCGCCAAGGCCGCCGGGCTGTTCCGGAGGGGGCGCGCCGTGGCCGCTCTCGGCACGGTCTTCCTGGGCGCGGCGAGCGTGTCGCCGTCCTCGGACGGCCTGACCGTGCACCCCGTCTCCCTCGGCATCGCGGTGGCGTACGGCCTGGTCGTGCTGCTGGTCCTGCCGCGACTGACGGTGGCCCTGGGGTTCCGCTCCGGCCGGGCCGCCGAGCAGAAGCGGGCCGTGGTGGACCGGGAGGGCATCACGGCGTTCCGCGGCGGGGAGTCGATGCGGCTCGCGTGGGACGAGGTCCGCTGGTACCACGAGACGCCGCGGCTGCACGTGTTCGTGGGCCGCGCGCGCCGCCGGACCTGCCTCGTGGTGCTGCCCAAGCGCCTGTTCACGGTCCCGGGCGAGAGCGACCTGCTGGCCGCCCTCGCCCACGCGCGCGCAGGCGACCGCTCGTAGCGCCCGGCCCGGTCAGAGCTTCTCGACGTCCTTGTGCACCAGGTCGGAGCCGGGGTGGGTGGCGGTCAGGCGCACCTTGAGCGGATGGCCGGCCGGCGCCTTGATGATCCGGTCGGGCGACTCGCCCAGGCCGGTGCCGTTGCAGGACGGCTCGCTGGTCAGGTTGGACCAGCCGTTCGGGTCGTGCGGGTCGTTCCACGACACCCAGGCGCAGTCGCGCTCGCCGCTGGTGATGCTGACCGAGATGATCCTGACCGAGTTCACCTCGCCGTCGACGCGCTCGTAGATCACCGTTCCGGTGTTGTGGTGGAGGCCGGTACCGGCCTCCAGCGGGACACTGAGGACCGGGCCGGCCGGGGTGTCGGCGATGGCCGGGGCGGCGCCTGCCGTGAGCGCGGCGGCGACCAGTACGACGGTGGCGGACAGGGCGGATACGCGCATGGTTCCGTCTCCACGAAGCTAGGTTGAAGGGCGTCCCATCCTGGTCCGGCACCCGGACGGCGCGCTGCGGCGGAATCCGTCAATCGGTGGCCGGGAACGACCGCCCCGCCCGGCCGCGCTACGGTTCGAACGTCGGGTCCGTGACCGTCTCGCCCGTCACGGCGCGGCGGACGGCGTCGGCCAGTGCTCCGGGAGGGTCGTCCCGCAGCACCACCCCCGCCGCTCCCGCGGCGAGCGCCCCCTCGACCAGGCCCGGCCTGGCCGACCCGGCCAGCAGCAGCACCCGGCACTCCGGGGCCTCGCGGCACACCGCCGCCACCTCCGCGAGCACCTCCGGCCGGTCCGCGTCCACCAGCGCCACGGCCGGACAGGCCGTCAGCGCCGCCGCGCCCACGTCCGCACCGGGCGCGACCCGGGCGACCACGTCGAGGTCCGGCTCCAGCCCGAGCAGAACCGCCAGCGCGCCGGCCGACGTGCCCGGACCCTCCGCCAGCAGGACCCGCAACGACCTCGCCGTACGGAAATTCCGGGGCATCTCGTCCACCCCGCCACCCTAGGGCCCCGACCCCCGAGTGCCCGGCAACAGCTCCGGCCAACGTCATCCTGACGTGGAGTCAGGAGTCTTCCCAACTGCTGGGGCGTGCGTTATACATTCCTTCACCGGCTCGACCTAGAACGCGTTCTAGAAGACGGCCGGTCCCGCAAACGACCTCGGTGCGGCCGACGGTGCGGACGACCGCACCGAGGTCTTCCAAGCAGAAGCAAACGGGAACCGAAACAAGGAGCAGCATCCTCAATGCCGATCGATGCCGCCAGGGCCCTCGCCGCAGACCCCCGCCAGGGGGACATCGCCTGGGACCACAAGGACATCCAGCTCTACCACCTCGGCCTCGGCGCAGGCATCCCTGCCACCGACCCCGACGAGCTGCGCTACACCCTCGAGTCCAGACTCCACGTACTCCCCAGCTTCGCGACCGTCGCCGGTGCCGGGATGGCCATGATGGGCGGCCTCGCCGCTCCCGGGATCGAGGTCAACCTCGCCAACGTCCTGCACGGCGGCCAGTCCATCGAGCTGCACCGCCCCATCCCCGTCAAGGGCAGCGCCACCTCCTCCGCCAAGGTCGCCGCCCTCTACGACAAGGGCAAGGCCGCCGTGATCGTGCTGCGCACCGAAGTCGCGGACGCCGACGGGCCGCTGTGGACGAGCGACGCGCAGATCTTCGTACGGGGAGAAGGCGGGTTCGGCGGCGACCGCGGCCCCTCCGTCAAGACCGAGCTGCCCGAGCGGGCGCCCGACCGGGTCGAGGAGCGGCACATCCGTGAGGAGCAGGCGCTCCTGTACCGGCTCTCCGGCGACTGGAACCCCCTGCACGCCGACCCCGAGTTCGCCAAGCTGGCCGGCTTCGACCGGCCGATCCTGCACGGCCTGTGCTCGTACGGGATGACCCTCAAGGCCGTCGTCGACACGGCGCTGGGCGGGGACGTCTCGCGGGTCCGGGCCTACCGCACGCGCTTCGCCGGGATCGTCTTCCCGGGCGAGACCCTGCGGATCCGGATGTGGGAGGAGCCGGGCCAGGTCCGGGTCTCGGTGACCGCCGTCGAACGCGACGACGCGCCGGTCCTCGCCGACACCGTCGTCGAACACGCGTAACGCCCGACCACAAAGGAGCCGCACCGTGCGCGCAGCACTGCAGAGCGAGATAGGCCAGGACAAGCTCGAGGTCGTCGAGGACATGGAGACCGCGGGCTTCGGCCCCGGCAAGGTCCGTATCCGCATCAAGGCCACCGGCCTGTGCCACTCGGACCTCTCCGCGATGAGCGGCGTGCTGCCGCAGCCCGCCCCCTTCATACCCGGCCACGAGGGCTCGGGCGAGATCGTCGACGTCGGCGACGGGGTCACCACCCACGCCATCGGCGACCGGGTCCTCGTCTGCTGGCTGCCGCCGTGCGGGCACTGTCCCGCCTGCAAGCGCGGCCAGGGCCACCTGTGCCTGGAGTCGTTCGCGAACGTGGTCACGCCCAACTTCCGCCGCACGGGCGGCGGGGACATCTTCGGCTTCGCCGGCACCGGCACCTTCGCCGAGGAGATGGTGGTGCCCGCCGCGTGCGCCGTACCGATCCCCGACGACCTGCCGTACGACATCGCCGCGCTGATCGGCTGCGGGGTGACCACCGGCCTCGGCGCGGCCATCAACACCGCCAAGGTGGAGGCCGGGTCCTCCGTCGCCGTCATCGGCTGCGGCGGCGTCGGCATCTCCGTCATCCAGGGCGCCAAGGTGCAGGGCGCGGCGCAGATCATCGCCGTGGACCCGGTGGCCTCGCGGCGCGAGGCGGCGCTGCGCTTCGGCGCGACCGAGGGGGTCGCACCGGAGGCCTTCGCCGACGCCAAGAACCGCATCACGGGCGGTGAGGGCTTCGACTACGTCTTCGAGGTCGTCGGCAAGTCCGCCACCACGCAGACCGCGTACGAGATGACCCGGCGCGGCGGGTCCGTCGTCGTGGTCGGCGCGGGCGCGCTCGACGACAACTACTCGATCAACATGTTCTCGCTGTTCTTCGACGAGAAGAAGATCCTGCCGTCGATGTACGGGGGCGGGGACGTGCTCCGCTCGTACGAGCGCACCATCGCGCTGTGGCGGGCGGGCCGGGTGGACCTGGCGGGCCTGATCACCCACCGGGTGCACCTCGCCGAGATCAACGACGCCCTCGACCAGATGCGTACGGGCGTCGCCCTGCGCACCTGCATCGAACTCTGAGAGGAATCCGGTAGATGTCACTGCCACTTGAGGGGCTCTGCGCCATTGTCACCGGCGCCGGCCGCGGGCTCGGCCGGGCCGAGGCGATCGAGCTCGCGCGGCTCGGCGCGAGCGTGGTCGTCAACGACTTCGGCCAGAGCGGACGCGACGGCTCCGGGGAGGCCTCGGCCGCCCCGGCGGAGGAGGTGGCCGCCGAGATCCGCGCCGCGGGCGGGCAGGCGGTGGCGCACCTCGGTGACGTGGCCGACTTCGAGCAGGCGCGCGAGCTGGTCGAGCTGGCGGTGAGCAGCTTCGGGAAGCTCGACATCCTGGTCAACAACGCGGGCATCCTGCGCGACCGGATGGTCTTCTCCATGTCGGAGGAGGAGTGGGACTCGGTCATCCGGGTCCACCTCAAGGGCCACTTCAACACCACGCACTTCGCCTCCGTGCACTGGCGCGAACGCTCGAAGGCGGCGGGCGGGCCGGTCTACGGCCGGATCGTCAACACATCCTCCGAGGCCTTCCTCGGCGGCTCGGCCGGCCAGCCGAACTACGCGGCGGCCAAGGGCGGCATCGTGGGCCTGACGACCTCGACCGCCCTGGCCCTCGCCAAGTACGGGGTGACGGCCAACGCCATCTGCCCGCGCGCCCGGACCCGGATGACGGAGGACGTGTTCGCGGGCTTCCAGGTCCCGGAGGAGGGCAGGCTCGACCCGCTGGCCCCCGAGCACGTCTCGCCGCTGGTCGGCTACCTGGCCTCGCCGGCCTCGGCGAAGGCCAACGGGCAGCTGTTCGTCGTGCACGGCGGGATCGTGGTCGTGATGGAACGCCCGAAGGTGGCCGCGAAGTTCGACACGGGCAAGGAGGCCTTCTCCTACGAGGAGCTGGACGAGCTGCTCACCCCGCACTACGACGCCCGTCCGGCGAACGAGACGTTCGCCGCGGTGGAGGTCCTGGGCCTCAAGCACGACTAGCCGGCGGGGCGGAGGGGCCGCTTGTAGTACCGCCACGGGAACCATCCCACGCCGACCGGAATCCATCCTTCCGATTCCATCCGCCGGTGTCGCGCGATGGAGGGGAGCGTCACCCGGCAGTGCTCCCAGGGGTGGGTGGAAGCCTCCACCTCGTGGAAGAAGGGGCCGTAGCCGACCATGTGCCAGCCGTCGCGGCCGGCCTCGTCCAGGGCGGCCATCTCGTTGAACGCGGTCAACCCGCTGAGGGTGCGGCGCTT
The DNA here is from genome assembly GCF_036106915.1 of Streptomyces sp. NBC_00354. Taxonomy (NCBI): domain Bacteria; kingdom Bacillati; phylum Actinomycetota; class Actinomycetes; order Kitasatosporales; family Streptomycetaceae; genus Streptomyces; species Streptomyces sp. NBC_00354. The sequence goes on from NZ_CP107983.1 coordinate 5,835,175, forward strand.
CGGGGCGTTCGGGCCCTCGGCGGGCGGCGGCGAGCCCGCACCCGCAGCCTTGCCCGCGAAGCGCTGCTGGGCGGCCTGGCGGCTCACTCCCAGGACGCGGCCCACCGTGTCCCAGCTGTGGCCGGCGGCCCTGGCGCCCTGGACGGCCTCGCGCAGCAGCCGGCTCGCCTCCTCGGCTCCGACGCGCGAGGCGTCCACCAGGCGCAGGTAGCCGTGCGCGTCGTGCTCGAGCGAGTCGGCCAGTCCCTCGGGCGCGCCGAGGACGGCTGCGGCGATCCCTTCCCGGATCCGGTCCATCTCCGCAGGGTGGAGCAGGGGTCCGTCGTTCATCGGCGCAGTCCCGCAAGGGGTTCGAGGGCGTCGAGGACTTCCTCGTCGCGGCGCACCTGCTCGGCATTGCGGGCGGTCAGGCCGGCCGTGCAGGCGATGAGTGCGAGGCCCGCGACGATCAGGGCGACGGTGGCGGAGGTACCGAGCCCGTCGCCGAACATCACCGTCACGGCCGGCAGGCTCACGGCGAGCGGCAGTACGGCGGCCATGGATGTGGTGGTGGGAAAGGCGACCCGGTGCCGGGCCTTCGAATTCAAGATCGACATGCGTCAAGGAAACCTTGACGCGGTCGAGTTGTCAAGAATTCCTTGACGCCCTTCCCGGGTCAGCCGCACCGCCGCAGCGCCCCCCGCTGCGCGAGAATGACCTGATGACCAGCAGCGACGAGGGCGCCGAGCAGCCCTGGAACCCCCAACGGCAGCGCAGCGCCAACGAGCGGCTGCTGTGGGACCGGCTGCGGTCCGGCGGGGCCGCCTCGCGGGCCCAGCTCGCGCGCGAGACGGGGCTGTCCAAGCCCACCGTCTCCAGCGCGCTCGCCGCCCTCGAACAGGCCGGCCTGGTCCGGGAGGCCGGTACGCACGCACCCGAGCGGGGCCGGATCGCCGTGCTCTACGCCCCCGATCCGACGGCCGGTTACGCCCTCGGACTCGACATCGGCCGGAGCTGGCTGCGCGTCGCCCTGGCCGACCTCGACGGCACCGTCGTCGCCCGCTCCGACGTCCGCAACCAGGCCCGCACCGCGAACAGCATGGCCGACCTCGCCGTGTCCGCCGCCCGCGGGCTCGTCGCCGACTCCGCACTGGACCCGGGCAAGGTCACCCAGGCCGTCGTCGGCACACCCGGCGTCTACGACGAGGACGAGCGCCGGGTCCGGTACGCCCAGCAACTGCCCGGCTGGGGCCGCCCGGGGCTGCTCGACCGGATCCGCGACGGGCTCGGCCTGCCCGTCGCCGTCCAGAACGACGCCAACCTCGCGGCGCTCGGCGAGTACACGTACGGCGTCGGCGCGGGCAGCCGGCTCTTCGTCTACGTCATGATCGGGACCGGCCTCGGCATGGGCATCGTCAACGAGGGCCGGCTGTTCACCGGGGCGCACGGCGGCGCCGGCGAGATCGGCTTCCTGCCGTGGGCGGGCCACCGGGAGCCGGAGCCCGAGGCCGACAGCATGGAGGACGCCGTCTCCGCCGAGGCCGTGGTCCAGACGGCCCGCGCCCACGGGATGACCGGGCCCCTCACCGCCAAGGACGTCTTCGACGCCGCCCGGGCGGGAGACGCGGCCGCCGCCCGGGCGGTGGAACTCGAGGGCGAACGCCTCGCCCACACCGTCGCGGCGGTCTCCGCCGTCCTCGACCCGGACCTCGTCGTCCTCGGCGGCGGGGTCGGCCGCAACGCCGACCTGCTGCGCACGGTCCGGCAGACGCTGCGCACCCTCACACCGCTGCGGCCGAAGGTGGCGCCCAGCAGCCTGGGGGAGGACGCGGTCCTGCTGGGCGCGGTGGCCACGGCGCTCGATGCGGCCCGCGACCTGGCCTTCGAAGGCCGCCGAGTTACAGCGGAGCCTGCTGCAGCGGTACGGGCCGCGGCGCCGCCGGCGGCGGCGGGTCGAGCCTGACCGGGGGCGGCGGGGCCACCGGCAGGGTCAGGCTCGTGATCCCGCACGGGACCTCGGGGGTGGCGTACGGGAGGTGCAGACGGCCCTCCCGGCTCCACAGCCCCGTACCGAGCCAGCCGTCGGGCGCCCCGAGGCGGAAGACGTGCCGGTCGGCGGGCCGCCACAGGCCGATCCCACCGTCCTCCAGCCGGAGCGCGACCCCGCAGGTCTCCGGCATGAGGGCCTGGCCCGGCTGCACCGCGAACGGGATCCCCGCCTCCCCGCGCAGGCACTCCGGGAAGCGCACCGGGAGGGAGCTGCCCAGCACCCCCCAGCCCAGGCGCGGTTCGCCCGGGGCGTCCGAGCGGATCAGCAGCAGCCCGCTGTCGGGGTCGGCCAGCAGCAGCCGGTCGTCGCTGCCCTCCGCGATCTGGAGCAGCGGGGACACCTCGCCGCCGCGGCCCAGGTCCACCGCGACGGCCTTGGTGGTGCCCTCCAGCTCGCGGTCCAGCGCCAGTATCCGGCCGGCCCGGTCGAGCCAGACGCCGCCCGAGCACCGGCCCGGGATCCGGGCGACCTGCCCGAAGGCGCCCCCGGCCACCTGCCAGACCGTGGTCCCGGCGTCCGAGGCGGCCAGGGCGAAGGCGCCGCATCCGTCCGGCGACGGGGGCAGCAGGGACACCCGTACGCCGCCGTCCCCGGGCTCCACCGAGCCCAGCGGGAGCTCCCCGGTCCGGGGCCCGGCCGCGGCGCCGCCCGTCGGGTACAGCAGCGCGAAGGCGTGCCGCTGCGCGACCCGACGGTGGATCAGCACCCGCCCGTCGGCCAGCGCCAGCACCTCGCTGTCGGCCTCCTCGGGCTGCGCGAGCGGCAGCGGCACCGCGTACGGCTCGGGCCCGGCCAGCGTCCAGCGCTCGGGGTAGCGGGCCTCACCGTCCCCGGCCAGCCGGGCAGCGTACGACCCGTCCGCGGCGATGGTGAACGGGGCCGTCGTCGTGATCTCGATGGCACAGACAGTCATCCGTGCGTCACCTCCGGGGAGGAAAGCTAGTTTTCGCAGTTCGGCCCGAACAGTGCGACCTTCCCCGCTTCACACATACGGGTGGCCGCCCGGCGGTTCGGCAGTGGTGGCGGGGGCGGTTGTGCTGTGCGATACAGATCCGACATGTCCTTCCGACGCCGCGGAACCGCCGCCGTCGCCTAAGTCGTCGGCTAAGCCGTCGGGCAAGTCGTCGAGCAAGTACGGAGCAGACGTACGGGCGGCCGGGACCCCGTACGGACTCTGCCGCTCCCGTACGGACGGTAGCCTTGGCCTGTGCCACGTCTCTCTGAAGTCATTGCCGCGCTGGACGCTCTCTGGCCCCCCTCGCGGGCCGAGCAGTGGGACGCCGTCGGAACCGTCTGCGGCGATCCCGACGCCGAGGTCTCCCGGGTCCTGTTCGCCGTCGACCCCGTGCAGGAGATCGTCGACGAGGCCGTGAAGCTCGGCGTCGACCTGGTCGTCACCCACCACCCCCTCTACCTGCGGGGCACCACCACCGTCGAGGCCGGCACGTTCAAGGGCCGCGTCGTGCACACGCTGATCAAGAACGACATCGCGCTGCACGTCGCCCACACCAACGCGGACACCGCCGACCCCGGCGTCTCGGACGCCCTCGCAGGCGCCCTCGACCTGCGGATCACCGGCCCGCTGATCCCCGATCCGAGCGACCCCGAGGGCCGCCGCGGCCTCGGCCGGATCTGCGAGCTGGACCACCCCGAGACCCTGCGCGCGTTCGCCGCCCGCGCCGCCGCCCGGCTGCCGCAGACCGCGCAGGGCATCCGCGTCGCCGGCGACCCCGACATGCCCGTCCGTACCGTCGCCGTCAGCGGCGGCTCCGGCGACAGCAACTTCGCGGCCGTCCGCGCCGCCGGCGTGGACGTCTACCTCACCGCCGACCTGCGCCACCACCCCGTGTCCGAGGCCCGCGAGCAGAGCCCGCTCGCCCTCGTCGACGCCGCGCACTGGGCCACCGAGTGGCCCTGGTGCGAGCAGGCGGCCGCGCAGCTCGACGCGATCTCCGAGCGCCACGGCTGGGGTCTGCGCACCCACGTCTCGCGCACGGTCACCGACCCGTGGACGGCGCACGCGCCGTCCGTCACACCCCCTTCTATCTCTGGAGCCCCCAACTGAACGCCGAGCCCGCCGACCAGATCCGACTCCTCGACATCCAGGCCCTGGACGTCCGGCTGTCTCAGCTCGCCCACAAGCGCAAGTCGCTGCCGGAGCACACCGAGGTCGAGTCCCTGGGCAAGGACCTGACGCAGCAGCGCGACCTGCTCGTGGCGGCCCAGACGCAGGCGAGCGACGCCGCCCGCGAGCAGACCAAGGCGGAGCAGGACGTCGACCAGGTGCGCCAGCGCGCGGCCCGCGACCAGCAGCGGCTCGAGTCCGGCGCCGGCGTCTCGGCCCGCGACCTGGCGAACCTGCAGAGCGAGGTCGTCTCCCTCGCCAAGCGCCAGGCCGACCTGGAGGACGTCGTCCTCGAGGTCATGGAGCGCCTGGAGGGCGCGCAGGAGCGGGTCACCGAGCTCACCGAGCGGGTCTCCACCCTCGAGGCCAAGCTGACGGACGCCACCGCCCGCCGTGACGCGGCCACCGGCGAGCTCGACGCCGAGGCCGCGAAGATCGCCAAGGACCGCGAGGTCATCGTCGCCTCGATGCCGGCCGACCTGATGGCCCTGTACGAGAAGATCCGCGTCAAGCAGGGCGGCGTCGGCGCAGCCCGCCTGTACCAGCGCCGCTGCGAGGGCTGCCGCCTGGAGCTCGACCTGGCCGAGGTCAACGAGATCAAGGCCGCGGCCCGCGACCAGGTCGTACGTCACGAGAACTGCGGCCGCATCCTGGTCCGTACGGCCGACTCGGGCATCTGATGCAGAGGCTTGTCCGGTTCGTCGTGGAGGCGGACGGGGGCTCCCGGGGCAACCCGGGGCCCGCCGGCTACGGCGCCGTCGTCCTGGACCCGGCGACGGGCGAGACGCTGGCCGAGCGCGCCGAGTACATCGGCGTGGCGACGAACAACGTGGCCGAGTACAAGGGGCTGATCGCCGGCCTCAAGGCCGCCCGCGAACTGGCCCCCGACGCCGTGGTCCAGGTCCGCATGGACTCCAAGCTGGTCGTCGAGCAGATGTCCGGCCGCTGGAAGATCAAGCACCCGGACATGAAGCCCCTCGCGGCGGAGGCGGCAACGATCCTGCCCCGCGCGCAGGTCACGTACGAGTGGATCCCGCGCGAGCGGAACAAGCACGCGGACCGGCTCGCCAACGAGGCGATGGACGCGGGCAAGCGCGGCAAGCAGTGGGAGCCGTCGGCTTCGTCGGCGGCCCTGGACACCTCGGCGGCGCGCGCCCTGGCCACCCCGCCGGCGGGCCTTCCGGGAGATGCCGCGAAGGGTGCCGCGGCCGTACGGGCCGCCCTCGCCTTCACCTCCCGTACGCCGGCCACCGCCCCGGCACGCGAGGAGGCCGGAGCCGACGCCCTGTTCGCGGAGCCCGGCGCCACCGCCCCGGGACACGTCCCCGCCCCGGCGGCCGCCCAGGCCCAGGCCCCGACCGCCACGCCGGGCTGGGGCCCCGACATGGGGACCCCGGCGACCTTCGTCCTGCTGCGCCACGGCGAGACGGCCCTGACTCCGCAGAAGCGCTTCTCCGGCAGCGGCGGCGCCGACCCGGAGCTGTCCCCGGCCGGCCGCCGCCAGGCTTCGGCGGTGGCCGAGGCGCTGGCCGCGCGCGGCACCGTCCAGACGATCGTCAGCTCCCCGCTGCGCCGCTGCCGGGAGACCGCGCAGGCCGTCGCGGACCGCCTCGGGCTGGAGGTCACCGTCGAGGAGGGCCTGCGCGAGGTGGACTTCGGCGCCTGGGAGGGCCTGACCTTCGCCGAGGTGAAGGAGCGCTTCCCGGACGACCTCCAGGCCTGGCTCGACTCCCCGAAGGCGGCCCCGACGGGCGGCGGCGAGAGCTTCACGGCGGCCACCCGCCGCATCTCGGCGACCCGGGACCGGCTGCTGGCCGTGCACGCGGGCCGCACGGTGCTGCTGGTCACGCACGTGACCCCGGTCAAGATGCTGGTGCGCCTCGCGCTCGGCGCCCCGCCGGAGTCGCTGTTCCGGATGGAGCTCTCCGCGGCCTCGCTCTCGGCGGTGGCCTACTACGCCGACGGCAACGCCTCGGTCCGCCTCCTGAACGACACGTCGCACCTGCGGTAGCCGACGGGAAAGCCCCCGCCCCCTGGATTCGCCGGGGGCGGGGGCCTTTTCGCGGCGCCGCTCAGTAGTGGTATCGAGCCTGCGCGATTTCCACGGCCTGGTCTTTGATCCGGTAGACGATACGGTGCTCGTCGGTGATCCTCCGGGACCACCACCCGGAGAGATTCTCCTTGAGCGGCTCGGGCTTCCCGGCCCCTTCGAACGGCGTTCGCTGAATCTCCTTGATCAGCCGATTGATCCTCCTGAGGATCTTCGGATCGGCCGTCGCCCAGTAGGTGTACTGGTCCCACGCACGGCTGGAGAACACCACCTTCACGCGGCGGACCCCGCGTCATCCACCGTTTCGATGAGTTCACGCGCCTGCCCGTGGCCGGCGTCGAGTTCGGCGATGGACTCCATGAGGATCTGCGCGTTACGAGGCGAGCGCAGGAGGTAGACCGTCTCCTGCCAGGACCGGAAGTCCTCGGCGGCCATGATGACGACGTCGCCGTGCTCGCGGGAGGTGACCTCTATCGGTTCGTGATCCTCGTTGACCTGTCGGATCAGTGGGTAGAAGCGGGTGCGGGCTTCGTTCGCCGAGATCGGCATGGGCTGACCTCCAGGTATTCATGAGCCGTACGACATTACGAGCCGTACGGCTTTACCGTACCAGTCCTCCGTGTGTGGCGTCTGAGGGCAAAAAAAGAGCCTCCCCGGGTCCCGCGCATGCGCGGATCGGAGAGGTACGGCAGACGAGCCGGCCTGTACGCCGGGTTCTGTCTCCCGGTGACCTCGCGGTCGCCGGGGAGACGGCCATCCATCTAGGACCGGCGTTGCCGCCGGCCTCGTGCGGTCTACCCGCGAACTCGGGCGGGCAGCCCTCGAGCGTTCGCGCAGAGCCGTCCGAAGACGGCTCCTCTTGACCTTGCTCCGGGTGGGGTTTACCTAGCCGCCTGGGTCACCCCAGGCGCTGGTGGTCTCTTACACCACCGTTTCACCCTTACCGAGGACCGAAGCCCCCGGCGGTCTGCTTTCTGTGGCACTGTCCCGCGGGTCACCCCGGGTGGCCGTTAGCCACCACCCTGCCCTGTGGAGCCCGGACGTTCCTCGGCGGGATCCGGAGATCCCGACGCGGCCGCCCGGCCGACTCGTCTGCCGTGGCGACCATGTTACCGGCTGTGCCACCCGCGGCTTGACCTTGACGCAGCGGCAGGGTTTCTACTGGACGGCATGCGGATCGGAGAGATCGCCGCGCTGGTCGGGGTCACCACCCGGGCCATCCGGCACTACCACCATGTCGGCCTGCTCCCGGAGCCGGAGCGCAGGTCCAACGGCTATCGCGCCTACAGCGTGCGCGACGCCGTGCTGCTGGCGCGGGTGCGCCGGCTCACCGAGCTCGGGCTGAGCCTCGACGAAGTGCGGGACGTCCTCGCGGACGACGCCGGGCGCGAGCTGGCCGACGTACTCGAGGAGCTGGACGCAGACCTGGCCCGGCAGGAGGCCGAGCTGGCCGAGCGCCGGCGCCGGCTCGCCGTGCTGCTGGCCGCGCCGCCCGGGGAGACCGAACCGGTCTCGCCCGCGCTCGCCGCGCTGCTCGCCAAGGCGCCGAAGACCGCCTCGCCGAGCGCGGCGATGGACCGCGAGCACCTGACGCTGCTCGACGTGTCCGGCGCCGCCGGCGAGGAGCTCTACGCCGCGCTCGCCCCGCTGGCCGCCGATCCGTCCGTCCTCGCGCTGTACGAGCGGCTGGACGAGCTGGCCGACGCCCCGGTCGACGACCCGCGGATCCCGGCGCTCGCCGCCGAACTGGTGGCGGCCGTCCCCGACGAGGCGTTCGCGGCGATCCCGGCCGACGGGCGGCCGGCCGGCGAGGGGTTCACGCAGGCGCTGCTCGCCGAGTACGCCCCCGCGCAGGCGGAAGTCGTACGCCGGGTGATGAAGGCATTCATGGAGAGGGGCCGGGGATGAGCGGCATACGGGCGGCGCGGTGGGCGGCCGGAGCCGTCCTGCCGGGGGAGCTGGTCCTGCTGGTGTGCGGGGCCGCCGGGGTGCGGCTGCCCGGCTGGGCGCTCGCCGTCGCGGAGGCGCTGGTGCTCTGCGTGCTGCTGCTCGAAGCCACGGTGCTGGGCAGGCTGTACGCCGACCGGCGCGGCCGCGGCGCCGACCGCGGGAGCGCCTGGCGGGAGGCCGTGCGTGCCGTCGTGCCCGCGCCCGTACGGAAACTGCTGCTGCACGAGCTGCGCGCCATGGCCTCGCTGACGCGGTGGGTGCTGCGCCGGCCGCCGCACGGGGTGGCCGCGGGCGAGCTCGCCGCGCGGTACACGGGACCGCAGACCGCCATGATGTACGGCTTCGTGTTCGTATCGGTCATCGAGACCGTCGCGCTGGCCTTCCTGATCCCGTGGCCGGCCGTGCACCGGGTGGTGCTGGTCCTCGACGTGTACGGGGTGCTGCTGGTGCTGGCGATGCACGCCGCCTGCGTGACCCGGCCGCACGTGGTCCGCCGGGACGGCTCCCTGCGGATCCGCTACGGGGCCCTGTTCGACCTCACCGTCCCGGCGGACGGAGTGGCCTCCGTCCGGGTGGACCGGCGCTACCCGGAGGGCCGGCTCGTCTCCCTCTCCGAGGACGGCGTGCTCGACCTGATCGTGGGCAGCCAGACCACGGTGACCCTGGAGCTGACCCGTCCGCTCCCGTTCGTCCGGCCGCTCGGCTCCCGGGCCGAGGCCCGCACCATCCGCTTCCACGCCGACGACCCGCACACGCTGGTGGCCGCGCTGCGCCGGTCCGGCCCGGACGGGGCCCCGCCACGGACGGGGGCCCGGGACGATGCCGGCGCGGAGGCCCGGTGACGCCGGGGCCTACAGCAGCACGAAGTGCCTACGGCAGCACGAACTGGCAGCTCACGGAGGGTTGGCCGCGTACCGGCAGGCGCCGTTCGCGGCGCCGCCCGCCACGCCGGCCGCGGTCAGGGCGCTCGCACAGCCCTGCAGGTCACCGTGCACACCCTGGACGCAGGCCGACGTGACGGCGTCCGAGACGTCGACTCCCGACCTCGCGACCAGGTTCGTGCAGGCCGGGATGTCCGCGTGGGCGGCGAAGGCACCGCCGCCGAGTACGAGGGTCAGGCCGGTGAGGACACCGGCGATACGAACCGACATGCGCATGGGAGGCACCTGCTCTCCGGGCGGTCGGGGGACTCGCGGATCCGGTCGCTCGCGGGTCCGGTCGGGGCGCCGGACGGCTGCCCCTCTCCTTTCGACGCTAGGGCAGCCCGCCGCCGCACGCACGCCGGCACCGCGCAGGGCCGTGCACCCTGGGGCCGGTGGCTCGGGGTGGCACGGCGAGAGCCTTACCCTGGCTCGGGGGCCGCACCCCCTGCGCCGTGTCGTACTGAAGGAGAACCACCGTGCTCGTGCTGCTGCCCCCGTCCGAGGGAAAGGCCGCCGACGGCTCCGGCGCGCCCCTGGAGCCGGAGACGCTGTCACTGCCCGGACTGGCCGAGGCGCGGGCGGCCGTGCTGGCGGAACTGGTCGAGCTGTGTGCGGGGGACGAGCTGAAGGCCCGCGAGGTGCTCGGCCTGAGCGAGGGGCTGCGCGGCGAGGTGGCGAAGAACGCCGGGCTGCGGTCCGCGGTGGCCCGGCCGGCGGGGGAGATCTACACCGGCGTGCTGTACGACGCACTGGGCCTGGCGGACCTGCCGGCGGGCGCGCGGGCGCTGGCGGAGCAGTCCCTGCTGGTGTTCTCGGGCCTGTGGGGCGCGGTCCGGGTGACGGACCGGATCCCCTCGTACCGCTGCTCGATGGGCGTGAAGCTGCCGGCGCTGGGTGCGCTGGGGGCGTACTGGCGGGAGCCGATGGCGGCGGTCATGCCGGCTGCGGCGGGTGACGGGCTGGTGCTGGACCTGCGTTCCTCGGCGTACGGGTCGGCGTGGAAGCCCAAGGGCGAGGTGGCGGGGCGGACGGCGACGGTGCGGGTGCTGCACTCGCAGGTCGTGGACGGCGTGGAGAAGCGGTCGGTGGTGAGTCACTTCAACAAGGCGACGAAGGGTCGGCTGGTGCGGGACCTGCTCGTCGCGGGCGCCGTTCCTTCGACCCCGGCGGACCTGGTCACGGCGCTGCGCGACCTGGGCTACGCCGTCGAGGGCGAAGCCCCCGCAAAGCCGGCCAAGGCCTGGTCCCTGGACGTGGTGGTCACCCGGATCCACTGACCGCAGCCGGTCCGTGACCCGGGCCCGCTGCGCCCCGCGCAGCGGCTCGCCCGGGTCAGCGGCTCAGGGGCCAGGCCGCTGAAGGGGTCCGGTCGGACGCGCCCGCGTACGTGGCGCAGGCGTCCGTCAGCGTTTCCAGGAGCGTGAGGGGATCCGGGAGCGGATGCTCCATACCGCGGATCCAGGTCACCGCCAGGTCGCCGGGGAGGGCGGCCGGGGGAACCAGCACGTAGCTGCCACGGCAGTGCCACCGCAACCCCGGGTGCTCGTCCATCGTCTCCGGGTGGCAGTCCAGCTCGCAGGGCCACCACTCGTCCTCGTCCTCGGGGGTCCCGCGCGTCGCCGTGAAGAAGAGCATCCGGGCCTGGTCGCCCGTACCGCCCGACTCCGCGACCGGGCCGACCTCCACGCCCGCCGCCAGCAGGCGGGCCAGTGCGCTCGCCCCGGCTTCGAGGGGGACGTCCAGTACGTCGTGGACCATGCCCGTCGCGGTGATGAAGTTCGCCTGCGGCTGGTTGCGTGCCCAGCGTTCGATCTGCGCGCGGTCGGTCGACGACTGCGTCTGCCAGGCGAAGGAGAGGGGGTGCCGTGCGGGCGTGGGACAGCCGATCCGCTCGCACGAACACCGGTAGCCGGCGGGGTGGGCGGCGGGGGCGAGCGGCAGGCCTGCGGCGGCCACGGCCAGCAGAAGGGCCTCGCGTGCGCGCTCGGGATCTTCGGGGGAGGGTTTGGGCCGCCGGCGCAGCCACTGGGAAATCCTGCTCTGCTCGCCGCGTTTGACGCGGCCGGACTCAGACCCCATCTATCCCCTCACCTCACCGTTTCCCCGGCAGACCCTCACATGGTCCCACCATCCTGCGCTCCGGGTGACCGCACTCCCCAACCGGGGGGTGGTGGAGAGGTGTAAGGAGCGTGCGGAACGGTAGGCGGAATACCGTCACATTCCAGTTAAATTCGGCCAATTGTCCCCGCCGCCACCCGCCACCCGCCGACCACCGGCCGGTCACCTTCCCGTCAGCCGGCGGTGACCTTCGACACCCCGCCCAGCACCCGGTCCACCAGCGCGTCCGTATAAGCGTGCGTCAGCGGCGCCGTCCGCAGCAGCCAGCGGTACGTCAGCGGCCCGACCAGCATCTCCACCGTCAGGCGCAGGTCCACGTCCGCCGCGAGCTGCCCGGCCTCCCGGGCCACCCGCAACCGTGCCTCGTACAGGGCGAGCTGCGGCTCCAGCAGCTGCTCGGTGAAGCGGGTGCTCAGCTCGGGGTCGGTCGCCCCGGCGGCGGTCAGGGCACGCGTGGGGGCGTCGTACTTCTCGTCGTTGAACTGGTCCACCGTCATCCGCAGCACCAGCTTGAGGTCCGCCGCGAGGTCCCCGGTGTCCGGGAAGCCGGTCCAGCCGGCCTCGGTCTCCGCGTCCCCGAAGAGCGCGAGCGAGGCGTCCAGCAGGACCGCCGCCTTCGACGGCCACCAGCGGTAGATCGTCTGCTTGCCGACGCCCGCGCGGGCGGCGATGGCCTCGATGGTCAGCTTGTTGTAGCCGACTTCCCCGACCAGTGCGAGCGCCGCGTCGAGGATGGCCCGCCGGGAGCGGTCGCTGCGGCGGGCGGGGTCGGGGGCCTTACCGTCGGACGTTCTGCTGCTCATTCGGACAAATTATCAACGCGAGACGTCTCGTCTTTGTGTCATTCCGTAAATCACCCCATCAGTCCACTGCGCGGTCTCCGTCGAGGAGAGACGATTCTCTCCACATCTCCCGTGAGTCGTGAGGAGCCTTCTTTGCGCAGAGACGCCACACCCCGGCGCTACTTGATGTGCCCACCCGCACACTTCAAGGTCACGTACTCCATCAACCCGTGGATGGATCCCACGAAACCGGTGGACCTGCCCCTCGCACACGCCCAGTGGGAAGACCTCCGGGACCGCTACCGCTCCCTCGGCCACACCGTCGAGACGCTCGTACCGGACCCCGAGCTGCCCGACATGGTCTTCGCCGCGAACGGCGCCCTCGTCGTCGACGGCCGGGTACTCGGCGCCCGGTTCGCCTACCCGGAGCGCGCCGCCGAGGCGGAGATCCACCTCGACTGGTTCCGGACCCACGGCTTCCAGGAGGTCCACGAGCCGTCCCATGTCAACGAGGGCGAGGGAGATTTCGCCGTCACCGCCAGCTACATCCTGGCCGGCCGGGGCTTCCGCTCCAGCCCGCTCTCGCACGACGAGGCGCAGGAGTTCTTCGGCCGGCCGGTCATCGGCCTCGACCTGGTGGACCCGCGGTACTACCACCTGGACACGGCGCTGTGCGTGCTCGACGGCGACGAGGTCATGTACTACCCGCCGGCCTTCTCGCCCGGCAGCCGGGCGGTGCTCGGGCGGCTGTTCCCGGACGCGCTGATCGCCGGCGCCGAGGACGCGGCGGCCCTCGGCCTGAACGCCGTCTCGGACGGCCGGCACGTCCTGCTCCCGCAGGCGGCGGCCGGGCTGTTCGCACCCCTGCGGGACCGGGGCTTCGAGCCGGTCCCGATGGACCTGGGCGAGCTGCTCAAGGGCGGCGGCAGCGTGAAGTGCTGCACCCAGGAGCTGCGGATGTAGCGGCTACGGGGTGGCCGGCGGCCACTCATGGCCCCAGTCGGCGTCCCGCGCCGCCTTGTACAGGTCACCGTGGCGCTTGGTCACGTTGACCCGGGTCAGGCCCTCGCTCTGCGGACCGCACAGCTCCAGCAGGACGAGCCCCTTCCGGATCTGCGGCCTCCGCGTGATCCGGGAGGTGGCCGGCTCCACCGGGAAGCGGGTCGCTGCCACGTAGCTGAACTTCTCGTCCTCGTACGGGAGGGACCCGCCCTTGACCTGCCGGTGCAGGGAGGACCGGCTGACCCGCGCCGAGAAGTGGCACCAGTCCTGCCCGACCTCGATCGGGCAGGTGCCGTCGTGCGGGCACGGGGCGGCGACCTTCAGCCCCGCCCCGATCAGCTGGTCGCGGGCCTCGCGGATGCGCAGGTACCCCTCGGGCGTGCCCGGCTCGATCAGCACCACCGCCTGCCCGGCGCGGGCCGCCTCGGCGACCACGGCCCGGCGGGCCTCCGGCGTCAGCTCGCCGAGTACGTACGACACCGTCACGAGGTCCGCATCGGGGAGGGCCAGCCCGGATCCGATGACGGCCCGCCGCCACTCGGCGGTGCGCAGCACCTCCGAGCCGGAGGACGCAGCGAGCTCCTTGCCGAGGGCCAGCGCCGGCTCCGCCCAGTCCAGGACCGTGGTGCCGCGCGGGCCCTCCCAGATGGCGTCCACCGCCCAGGTCGCCGCGCCCGTGCCGCCTCCCACGTCGACGTGGGAGGCCGGGGACCACTGCGGCGCGGCCTCGGCGAGCGCGTCGAGGGCGGACCGTACGGCCTCGAAGGTGGCCGGCATCCGGTACGCCGCGTACGCCGCCACGTCGGAGCGGTCGCGCAGGACGGGCGCGTCGGTCGGGGTCCGGCCGCGGTAGTTGGCGATCAGCCGGTCGACGGCGGCGGTGGCCTGCTTCGGCGGGAGCCCGTCGAGCAGCCCGCCGAGTGCGGACCGCAGGGTTTCGGCGCTGGTGGGGACGGAGGCGGAGGCGTTCACCAGCGAAGTTTACGGCGCCCGGGACACCCCGGACGCCGCGCCCGCGCCCGCGCCCGTGCCCGTGCCCGAGCCCCCGCCTCCGCCCGGGCCCGGGCCGTCCGGCTCACACCCCGCCGTCCGGCCGGGGCCCGGGCGTCCGGCTCAGACCGCGGACTCCCGGTTCTGCCAGGGCCGGCACATGCCGGCGAAGCAGGCGGCCGCCAGCAGCGAGCACACCAGCTGGACCACCGCCATCGGCACCGCCGTGCCCTCGCCCGCGATGCCGACCAGCGGCGAGGCGATCGCCCCGACCAGGAAGGAGGACGTGCCCAGCAGCGCCGAGGCCGACCCGGCCGCGTGCGGGGTGCGCATCAGCGCCAGCGCGTTGGTGTTCGGCAGCACCACGCCCATCGCCGACATCAGCACGAACAGCGCGGCGGCGATCGGGACCAGCCCGACCTCCCCGAACGCCCCGGCCGCCATCAGCAGCAGCGCCACCGAGGCGGCGGTGATGACGGCGATCCCGCCCGCGAGCACCTTGTCCAGGCGGACCCGGCCGACCAGCAGCTTGCCGTTGACCTGTCCGGCGGCGATCAGGCCGACCGAGTTGAGGCCGAACAGCAGGCTGAAGGCCTGCGGCGAAGCCCCGTAGATCTCCTGCACCACGAAGGGCGATGCGGAGATGTACGAGAAGAGCGTGGCGAAGGCGAAGCCGCCGGCCAGGGTGTACCCGGCGAAGACCCGGTCGGCGAGCAGCCCGCGCATGGTCCGCAGCGCGGAGCCCACGCCGCCGGTCTGCCGCTGCCCGGGCGGCAGGGTCTCGCCGAGGCTGCGCCAGACGACGAGGGTGAGCAGGGCGCCGACGGCCGTGAGGACGACGAACACCCCGCGCCAGTCGGAGAAGCGGAGCACCTGGCCGCCGATGAGCGGGGCGACGACCGGGGCCACGCCGGATATGAGCATCAGTGTGGAGAAGAACCGGGCCATCTCGACCCCGTCGTACAGGTCGCGTACGACGGCCCGGGCGATGACGACCGCGGCGGACCCGGCCAGGCCCTGGAGCAGCCGGAAGCCGATCAGCAGCTCGGCGGTCGGGGCGAGGGCGCAGATCGCGGTGGCGAGTACGTACACGACCATGCCGAACAGCAGGGGCCGGCGGCGGCCCCACTTGTCGCTCATCGGGCCGATGACGAGCTGACCCAGCGCCATGCCGGCGAGGCAGGCGGTGAGGGTGACCTGGATGGTGGCGGCCGGGCTGTCCAGGGCGTCGGTGACCTCCGGCAGGGCCGGCAGGTACATGTCCATGGACAGCGGGGGGAGGGCGCTGAGCCCGCCGAGTATGAAAGTGACGAGCAGTCCGGTACGGCGGGCGGACGTGAGCGGGGCGGAAGCGGGCCCCGGTACGGAAGGGGTCTGCGGTGCGGAAGCGGTCTGCGGTGCGGAAGCGGTCTGCGGTGCGGAGGGCGTCTCGGGCGACGGCTCGTGCGAGGGGGCCGTCGCGGGGCCTCTCTCCGGCATGCGGAACTCCAGTCTTTTCGTCGTCTTTTCACACCCCCGACCGACCCATGCTCTCAGCTGTCGGAACGTCCGTGGACCGATGCGACATGTGACGTAGCCTGCGGCCCCATGAACGCAAGTGGGAAGAAGATCGCCCTGGTCACCGGGGCGGGCTCCGGCATCGGCCGCTCCGTGGCGCTGACCCTGGCCGCCGCCGGCTGGTCGGTGGCCGTCGCCGGCCGCCGGACCGAACCGCTGGAGGACACGGCGAAGGCGGCCGGGGCCGGTGCGGACGTGCTGGGCGTACGGGCGGACGTGAGCGATCCGGACGACGTGGCCGCGCTGTTCGCCGCGGTGCGCGAGCACTACGGGCGCCTCGACCTCCTCTTCAACAACGCCGGAACCTTCGGCCCGGGCGGCGTCCCGCTGGAGGACCTCACGTACGAGGCCTGGCGCTCGGTGGTCGACGTCAACCTGACCGGGTCCTTCCTGTGCGCGCAGGCGGCCTTCCGGCAGATGAAGGCGCAGGACCCGCAGGGCGGCCGGATCATCAACAACGGCTCGATCTCCGCGCACGTGCCACGGCCGAACTCGGTCGCCTACACCGCGACCAAGCACGCGATGACGGGCCTGACGAAGTCGCTCTCGCTGGACGGGCGGCCGTACCGGATCGCCTGCGGGCAGATCGACATCGGCAACGTGGCCACCGAGATGACCGAGCGGATGCAGACCGGGATCCTCCAGGCGAACGGGCAGCTGGCGGTGGAGCCGGTGATGGACGCCGCCGACGTGGCGCGCACGGTGCTTCACATGGCGGAGCTGCCGCTGGAGGCGAACGTGCAGTTCGCGACGGTGATGGCGACGACGATGCCGTACATCGGGCGCGGCTGATCCCCTGGCCGGGGCCGAGGTCGGGGTCGGGGCCGTGGGAATGCGGGCGGCGGGCCGGGAGTTGGGGTGATCATGACTGACGTGCTGCGTTACACCGCCTTCTCCGACGACCCGGCCGGGGGCAATCCCGCCGGGGTCGTGCTCGATGCGACCGGGCTGGACGAGGCCGACATGCTCGGTATCGCCGCCGAGCTGGGCTACAGCGAGACGGCCTTCCTCACCGCCCCGCCGGAGGGCCTCGGCGGGGAGGCCGGACGGGCCTTCACCGTGCGGTACTTCAGCCCGAAGGCGGAGGTTCCCTTCTGCGGGCACGCCACCGTGGCCACCGCCGTCGCGCTGGGCGAGCGGATCGGGCCGGGCGAGCTGGTCTTCGCGACCCGCGCGGGCACGGTGCCGGTGTCGGTGACCCGGGACGGGCAGGGCGGTCTGCGGGCCGTCCTGACCAGCGTCGAACCGCACGTCGAGGACGTCGACCCGGCCGACCTCGCCGAGGCGCTGGCCGCGCTGGACTGGCCGGAGGCCGACCTGGACCAGGCCATCCCGCCGCGGATCGCCTATGCCGGAAACCGCCACCTGGTGCTCGGCGCCGCCACCCGGGCCCGGCTCGCGGACCTCGCGTACGACTTCCCCCGGCTGGAGGCGCTGATGCGTCGCCTGGACCTGACCACCGTCCAGCTGGTGCACCGGGCGGGCCCGGCGCTGTTCGACGTACGGGACCCCTTCCCGGTCGGCGGCGTCGTGGAGGACCCGGCGACCGGAGCCGCCGCGGCCGCCTTCGGGGCGTACGCGCGCGAGCTCGGCCTGGCCCCGGCGGACGCCGTCCTCACCCTCCACCAGGGCGAGGACATGGGCCGCCCGGGCGTCCTCACGGTGGAACTCCGCGCCGGCGACCCCCGGGTCCGGGTCGGGGGCAGCGGGGTCCGCATCGCATGAGCCCCGCCCCGCACGCGGCGACGGTGCTGACGTACGCGGAAGCCGAGCTGCCGGCCGGGCTCGCCGCGCAGGTCGCCGCGCTGGAGGCGCAGGCCTGGCCCGGCGCCGGCGCCGGGCACGACCCCGCGCTGGCCCCCCGGGTGATGCTGCTGCTGGACGAGGACGGCACGGTGGCCGCCTCGTTGGCGCTGCTCCACAAGCCGGTCCGGCACGAGGGGCGTACGTACCGCGCGGCCGGGCTGAGCGCGGTGGTGACCAGGGACACCGCGCGGGGCCGCGGGTACGGCGGCCGGCTGGTGGCGGCGGCCCGCGCGGCGCTGGCCGCCGACCCGGCCGTGGACCTCGTGCTGTTCAGCTGCGACCGGCCGCTCGTCCCCTTCTACGAGGCGGCCGGCTTCACCCGGCTGCCCGGGACCGTACTGGTCGGCGGGACGCCCGAGGAGCCGCTGGCCACGGACGCGCCCGGCTTCGCCAAGGAGGTCCTGGCCGACTTCCCCGGCCCGGACACCGATGCCGCGGCCTTCGCGGGAGCACGGATCGCCTTGTACCCGGGGCTCGTCGACCGCCTCTGGTGACCCGGCCCGGACATGCCGGAGGGGCCCGGATCATGTCGATCCGGGCCCCTCCGCATGCCTTACGAGCCGCTGGTCCCGGCCTCCGCGGAGACCGCTTTCGCCGGGGCCGCCGGGGCGGCCGGGGCCGTCGTACGGCCGAGCACCCCGAGGAACAGGAGCAGCGTCGGGACCAGGTACGCCGCCCACACCGCGACCTGGAACCAGGTCGGATCCGGCTGGAAGTTGAACGTGCCCTTCAGCAGCGTCCCGTACCAGCTGTCCGGCGGGACCGCCGAGGTGACGTCGAAGGCCTTGTTCATGAGGCCGGGCAGGAACTCGGCCTCCTGGAGGTCGTGGACCCCGTACGCGAGCACGCCCGCGGCGACCACGACCAGCATCCCGCCGGTCCAGGTGAAGAACTTGGACAGGTTGATCTTCAGCGCGCCGCGGTAGAACAGCCAGCCCAGCAGGATCGACGAGCCGATCCCGAGCAGCACGCCCACCAGCGGGCCCGCGCCGTTTCCGGCCGCGTGCACCGACCGCCACACGAACAGCGAGGTCTCCAGGCCCTCCCGTCCGACGGCCAGGAACGCCGTCGTGACCAGGGCGCCCGTGCCCATCGCGAGGGCCGCGTCGAGCTTGTCCTGCAGCTCGGCCCTCATGTGCCGCGCGGTGCGCTTCATCCAGAAGACCATCCACGTCACGAGGCCCACCGAGACGATCGACAGGCTGCCGCCGATCGCCTCCTGCGCCTGGAACGTCAGCTCCGAGGTGCCGAATTCGAGCCCCGCGCCGAAGGCCAGGCTGAGCGCGGCCGCGAGCCCGACGCCGAGCCACAGGGGCCCCAGCTTGTGCTTGTTCCCGGTCTTCACCAGGTACGCGATGAGGATGCAGACGACCAGGCTGGCCTCGAGCCCCTCGCGCAGGCCGATCAGATAATTGCTGAACACGTCGGTTCCTTTCCGTGCCGCGGAACTACGCGAACAGCGCCCGGCCCCACCAGTCGTCCTTGTCGCGGACGCCCGGCGGAACGGCGAAGAGGGCCGAGCTGACGTGCTGGATGTACTCGTTGAGCACGTCGCTCTTGGCCAGGTTGCGCTGGATCGGGACGAAGCCCTTGCGGACGTCGCGCTGGTAGGCGAGGAAGAACAGGCCGGCGTCGAGGCGGCCCAGTCCGTCCGAACCGTCGGTGAACGAGTAGCCGCGGCGCAGGATCGTGGCCCCGCTGTTGCTGTCCGGGTGCGCGAGGCGGACGTGCGCCTCCGGCTTCATCGCCTTCAGGAACGGCTCGTCGCGCTCCTTCGACTTGCCGACCGGCGCGCCCTCGGCCTTGTCCCGGCCGAAGATGTCCTCCTGCTCCTGGAGCGGAGTGCGGTCCCAGATCTCGATGTTCATGCGGATCCGGCGGGCGACCAGGTACGAGCCGCCGGCCATCCACGCCGAGCCGCCCTTGGCCTCGTCCGCGACCCACACGTGCTTGTCGAGGCCTGCGGTGTCGGTGCCGGAGATGTTCCGGGTGCCGTCCTTGAAGCCCATCATGTTGCGCGGGGTCTGCTCGTCCGGGGTGGTGGACGAGGTCTTGCCGAAGCCGAGCTGCGACCAGCGCACCGCCGTCTTGCCGAAGCCGATCCGGGCGAGCTGGCGGATCGCGTGCACCGCGACCTGCGGGTCGTCCGCGCAGGCCTGCACGCAGATGTCGCCGCCGCTCTTGGCCGGGTCCAGGTTGTCGCCGGGGAACAGCTCCAGGTCGACCAGGGCCTCCGGACGCCTGCCCTCCAGACCGAACCGGTCCTTGGCGAAGAGCGAGGCGCCGAAGCCGATGGTCAGCGTCAGCCGGGACGGCTTGAGGCCGAGCGCCTCACCGGTGTCGTCCGGCGGGGCCTCGGGGAGGCCGCCGACCGCGCCCTCGCCGACGGGGAGTCCGGCGGTCATCCGCTCGGCGGCCCGCGTCCAGTCCTTGAGGAGCTGGACGAGCTCCGCGCGGTCCTTCGTCTTCACGTCGAACGCGGCGAAGTGCAGCCGGTCCTGGACGGCGGAGGCGATACCGGCCTGGTGCGCGCCGTGGAAGGGCACGGCGGAGCCGCTGAGCGCAGCCGGAACGGCGTCCGTGGTGCCGGTGAGCGCGGCGACCGTACCGCCCGCCGCGGCGGCGCCGAGCGCGAGCCCGGCACCGCCCCAGCCGAGCACGGACCGGCGGGACGGTCCGCCGGTTGCTTCACCGGAGGCGTCCTTGGCGGTGGCCTCGGCGGCGGCCTCGGTGGCCGCGCCGGTGGTGCTGGTGTCGTCAGACATGTCCGTTACCCCTGATCCGCGTTACTTGGCGACGACGGCGGCAAGCTTGGACAGCGGCTCCCCGAGGGCGCTGACCGCGTCCGAGAGCTCCTTGCGCTGGTCCTGGCCGACGGTCTCGTACGACGTGAAGTCGTAGGTGTTCTTGTCGGCGCGGTACTTGTCGAGCAGCGTGTTCATCGCGGCGAACTGCTTGTCCAGCTCCGCGGACAGGGCCGGGTCGTTCTTCGCGGCGACCGGCTTGAGCAGCTCGTACGCCTTCTGGGCGCCCTCGACGTTGGCCTTGAAGTCGACCAGGTCGGTGTGGCTGTAGCGCTCTTCCTCACCGGTGACCTTGCCGCTGGCGACCTCGTCCAGCAGCTCCTTGGCACCGTTCGCCATCGAGGTGGGGGTGATCTCCGCCTGGCCGACCTTCTTCACCCAGTCGTTCAGATCGGTCATCAGCTGGTCGGCGAGCTTCTTCTCGTCGTCGCCGATCTTGTTGTCGGCCCACAGGGCCTTCTCCAGGCGGTGCCAGCCGGTCCAGTCCTTCGCCGGGTCCTGGCCGGCCTCCAGGCCGTCCTCGCGGACGTCGACCTTCGGGTCGATGTCGCCGAAGGACTCGGCGACCGGCTCGGTGCGCTCCCAGCCGATGCGGGACGCGGCGTACGCCTTCTTGGCGGCCTCGACGTCGCCGGCCTTGACCGCGTCCGCGAAGGCCTGGGCCTTGGGGAGGGTCTGGTCGGCCTGCTCCTGCACGTACTTGCGGTACTCGGCGACCGCGGCGTCCAGCTCGGGGCTGCGCTTCTCGGCGGCGCCGTTGCCCGTGGCCTTGACCTTCTGGCGGATGCCGTCGCCCTTCATGCCGGGCTTGCAGGCGATCTCGTACTCGCCGGCCTTGATCTCCGCGGTGATGGAGGCCTTGGTGCCGGGGCCGATGTTCTCGCGCTCGGCGACGATGCGGTCGTCCGGGAAGAGGACGTAGACCTCGGTGACCTTGGAGCCCTTGTTCTCGACCTCGAGGGTGACCTTTCCGGCGGGGAACTCCGTCTTGGAGACCTCGCAGGCGCTGTCGGAGGCGGCGACCTTCACGGCCCCGTCGCCGGCGCCGCTCTTCTCGGCGCAGCCGGTGACGGCGGTGAGCGCAGCCACGGCGGCGACCGCGGTGAGGACGGTGAGGCGGGCGGGACGCATGCGGGCTCCTGGCTGTGTGGCGTTCGGCAGACGGCCGCCCCGATCAAGGGGGGCGGCCGGTGAGGCGGACCTAACTTAACCGAGGCTTACCTGACCCATACCCGCGCGTCCAGTGATTCAGCACACACCTCCGGCCACCGGACACGGGGCCGTCACGGGACCTTCAGCAGGAACCCATGGGAAGGTCAAGCAGAGGTCAAGCCGAAGTGGCCGTTCCGTACGCCGGAAGGGGCGTCGTCCCGTACGGGGACCACAAGCGGAACCCCGGTCCGCGGATGCGGGAGGACCTCGACGGGCTGCCGGTAGACCCGGCTCAGCAGCTCGTCCCCGAACACCTCCGTCGGCGGTCCGTCCACCGCGATCCGCCCCTCGTGCAGTACGGCGGCCCGGTCGGCGTACGCGGCGGCCAGGCCCAGGTCGTGCAGGACGACCACCACCGCGTCCCCGGCCGCGGCCCGCTCCCGGCAGATCCGCAGCACCAGCTCCTGGTGGCGCAGGTCCAGGGCGGCGGTCGGCTCGTCGAGCAGCAGCAGCGGGGCCTGCTGGGCCAGCACCCGGGCCAGCGCGACCCGGGCCCGTTCGCCGCCGGAGAGCGCGGAGAAGGGGCGGGCGGCGAAGCCGGCCACCTCCGTCACGGCCATGGCGGCGGCCACCGCCTCCTCGTCGGATCCGGCGAGCGGGGTGCCTGCCCAGGGGGCGCGGCCCATCCGGACGACGTCCCCCACCGGGAACGGGAAGGACATCTCCGCGGACTGGGGGAGCACGGACCGGCGCAGGGCCAGGTCCGGGGCCGCCCAGTCGCCCACCGGGCGCCCGTCGATCCGTACGAGGCCCTCGGCGGCGGGCAGATCGGCCGCGAGGGCGGCCAGCAGGGTGGACTTGCCGGCGCCGTTCGGGCCGACCAGGGCCAGCACCTCGCCGGCCCGCGCGGTCAGGTCGATCCCGGCCAGCACCGCGCGCTCGCCGAGCCGGACGTGGAGGCCGACGGCCTCGGCGAAGGCGGCGCTGGGGGACGGCCGGGCGGGGACGCTGCGCCCGCTGCGCCGGAAGAAGGGGATGCTCACGCCCAGCCTCCCTGCTTGCGGCGGGTGCGACGCAGCAGCAAGAAGAAGAACGGGCTGCCGATCAGGGCGGTCAGCACACCGAGCGGCAGCTCGGCGGGCCGGGCGATGGTCCGGGCGGCCAGATCGCCGCCGAGCAGGACCACGGCGCCGGCCAGCGCGCTGCCCGGGACCAGGAAGCGGTGGCCGGGGCCGTTCGCCATGCGGAGCAGATGCGGGACGAGCAGCCCGACGAAGGTGATGACACCGGCCACGGCGACGGCGGCCGCGGTGAGCAGCGCGACGACGAGGATGAGCGTGCGGCGCAGCCGCTCCACGTCCACGCCGAGATGGCGGGCGGGCCGCTCGCCGAGCGAGAGCAGGTCCAGCTTGCGGGCGT
Source organism: Streptomyces sp. NBC_00354 (assembly GCF_036106915.1). Taxonomy (NCBI): domain Bacteria; kingdom Bacillati; phylum Actinomycetota; class Actinomycetes; order Kitasatosporales; family Streptomycetaceae; genus Streptomyces; species Streptomyces sp. NBC_00354. The sequence continues at coordinate 5,857,882 of NZ_CP107983.1, forward strand.
AGAAGGGGGCGACCAACAGGCCGGCGAGCGCGCAGGGCACGACGGCGAGCACCTTGGGCCAGGTGGCCTGGGCGAGGGAGCCGAGCTGCCAGAAGGTGATCTGGTTGACCTGGCCGCTGTCCGCGAAGAAGACGAACAGGCCGATCAGGGCGCCGGCGAAGGCGTTGACGGCGATGCCCGTGAGGATGAGCGTGACGACCTCGGTCCTGCCGCCGTTGCGGGAGAGGAGGTAGACGGAGCCGACGGTGACGAGCCCGGCGACGAACGCGCAGGCGGTGACGGTCCAGTTGCCGAAGAAGCTGAGCCCGAGTCCGATGGCGGCCACCGCGCCGACGGCGGCGCCCGCGGAGATCCCGATGACGCCGGGCTCGGCGAGCGGATTCCCGAACACCCCCTGCATCAGGGCCCCCGCGCAGCCCAGGCTCCCGCCGACGAGCAGCGCGAGAACCACCCGGGGGAGCCGTACGTTCCACAGCACGCTCTCGCCGACCCGGTCGAGCGCGGCTCCGCCGAGCCCCAGCCGGTGCTGCACGGAGCCGAGCACGTCCCCGACCGGAATTCCGTAGGCTCCGACCCCGGCGGACACCAACGCCAGCCCGCCGAGCACGAGCACCAACGCCACGATCAGCCAGGCACCGGTGCGGCGGGGTGCCTTGCCCGCCTGGGGCAGATCCGGCTCCGCCGGCGTCTGCGGCGCAGCCGTTCGGGAGCCGGCCCCCGACAACTCGGCCGCACCTGTGTTCCGTCCCGTCACGTCACGCGGTCTTTCCGTACAGCTGGGAGATCAGCGAGCTCAACACCTGGTCGGTCCGGGGGCCGTAGTTCAACAGCACGCCGTCGTCGACGGTGACGACCCGCCGGTCCATCCCCGCCGGGGTCTGTGCGACGCCCGGGATCTTCACCAGGCCGTCCCTACCGCCCACGGACTCCAGCCCCTTGGACATCACCAGGATCGCGTCGGGTGCGGCAGCCGCCAGTGCCTCGCTCGTGATCGGCGTGAAGTCCTTGCCGAGCCCCGATTCCTTGCCCGTGTCCACGGCGCCGGCCGCTTCGAGCAGCGAGGCCGCGCCCGAGTCGGAGCCGCCCATCAGGTACACGGACGCGGTGCCGCGCAGGTACAGGAAGGCCACCCGCGCCTTCTTCCCGGTGGCCGCATCGGCGGGGATTGCCTTGCGGGCGGCGGAGATCCGGTCCGCGGTGCGCTGGTTCAGCTGCGCCCCGGCGTCTTTGACGCCCAGCGCGCCGGCCACCGTCGCGATCCGCTTCGGTACGTCCTCCAGCGACTTGGCCGGAGCCACCACCAGCAGCGGGATGCCAGCGTCGCGGATCTGCCCGATCGCCTCGGCCGGGCCGGAGGTGGTCTCGGCCAGTACCAGCGTCGGGCGCAGCGACAGCACGCTCTCCGCCGAGACGTCGTGGCCCCGGGTCACCACCGGCAGCTGCGCGGCCTGTTCGAACGTGGCCGTGATGTCGCGGGCGACGACCTGGGGGCCGAGGCCCAGCGTCTGGACGATCTCGTTGAGGCTGCCCGTCAGCGGGACCACCCGCTCCGTCGAGGTCACCGTCACCTCGCGGCCGTCCGCGGAGGGCACGGTCACCGGGAGCGCCGGCAGTGGCGCCGGGGAGAGCGGCTCCACGCGGTCCGGCGCGGCGGCGGGGCGGGCGGCGGCGCCGGGTCCGGTGGCGGACGTGCCTGCGCACCCCGTCAGGGCGGCCAGTGCCAGCGCGGAGAAGGTGAGCGCGAGGGCAAGGGCGCGGCGGGGGGCGCGGGTTGACGCGGCGGGCGTAGGCACGAAGGCACCGTCCTGATCGTCCGGCTGGAGGTCGGGCTGAGGTTCCGGGGAGTCGGGGGTTCCCCTCCGACTGGAGGTAGCTTAGGTTAGCCTAACCTTATTAACCAGACCCGGAAGGGACATTCATGCCCTCGCGACCCGCCCGCGCATCCGCAGTCGCCCTGTTGGCGGCCCTGGCGGCCCTGTTGGGCGCCTTGCTCCCGGTCACCGCCGCCCATGCGGCCGGCCGCACCGTGCAGGGGGGCCGGCTCGACTGGGGCATCAAGTCGTCTTTCCAGAGTTATGTCACCGGCCCGGTCGCGAAAGGCTCTTTCAAGCTGAAGAACGGTGCCGCCACGGTCGGCGGCAGCCTGTTCCGCTTCCACTCGGCCACCGGTTCCTACGATCCGGACACCGGCGCCTTCGAGGCCGCCTTCACCGGCGGCGTCGGCTTCCAGGGCCACCAGAAGCCGGACGGCTCGTACGAACTGGACCTGACGGTCAGCCGCCCGACCATCAAGATCAACGGCGGCAGCGGCACCCTCTACGCGGACGTCTCCAGCAAGGCCAAGGACACCGGCGCGGTCACCACCCGGACCCAGGTGCCCTTCGCCACCCTCGGCCTCGGTGGCGTCGACATGAAGGGCGGCGGCAGCCCGATCGCCCTGACCAACATCCCGGCCACCCTCACCGACCAGGGCGCCGAGGCCTTCGCGGGCTACTACTCGGCGGGCGCCCAGCTCGACCCCGTCTCGCTCTCCGCCGACGTCAAGGCCGCCCCGGCCGCCGAGACCCCGCCGTCCCCGAGCGCCCCGGCCCAGACCTCGCAGGACCCGCAGGCCGCCCTGGGCGCGTTCGCCGACGCCGCCGTCGACTGGGGTGTCCGGCGCACGTTCCGCGAGTACGTCACCGGTTCCGTCGGCCAGGGCAAGTGGACCCTCGCCGAGGGGGCCCAGGACGGCGGCGCGCTGTTCCGCTTCCCGCAGGGCAAGGGCGCGTACGACGGCCGGAAGGGGACCCTCGACGCCGCCTTCGCCGGCACCATCCACTTCACCGGCGCCCATCTGGACCTGAAGCTCGGCAAGCTGGGCGTCAAGGTGGAGAACGGCAAGGGCGTCCTGTCCGCCGACGTCACCACCGGCGGCGAGACGAAGAACGCCGTCGCGCTCGTCGAGTTCGACGCCAGGGGGCTGAAGACCGAGGGCGCCCTCGCCACCCTCACCGAAGCCCCGGCCATCCTCACCGAGGACGGCTCGCAGGCCTTCACATCCATGGCCACTTCTTCCATGTATGCGGCGGGCACCGAGATGGACCCCGTCTCGCTCGCCGTCGCACTCGACGCCACTGCCAAGCTGCCGGCCCTGCCCGACCTGGGCTCCACGGCCTCGCCCGCCGCGCCTGCGGCCCCCGGCGCGTCCGCCGCTCCCGCCGCGAAGGAGCGGGAGTCCTCGAACACCGGGCTGTACGCCGCCCTCGGGGTGGCCGTCCTGGTCCTGGCCGGCGGCGCGGCCTACCTCGTGCTGAGTCGCAACCGCCGTACGGAGGCCGCCGCGGCCGCCGCGGCCGCACCGGCCGACTCGGCCGGCCCGGCAGGGTCCGCGGACGCGCAGCAGCCCAAGCCCTGACCGCCTGCCCGCCCGCCCCGGCAGCCCTTGCACCTCACCCCGTCAGCCACCCCCCGTCGCCTTTCAGGAGGCCCCTGCAATGTCCTCGTCCCACCGCCGTCCGCTCGTCCTCGCGGCCGCCGTTGCCACCGCCGCCGCACTCGGCGCCACCGCCTTCGTCCTGCCCGCCACGGCGGCGGACGGTCCCCCGACGGCCCCGGTGAAGATCGTCGGCGGCACCCTCGACTGGGGTGTGCTCGCCAGCTACCGCGCCTACGTGACCGGCATGGCCAAGGGCACCATCACCGTGGCGGACGGCGCCAAGCAGAACGAGGACGGCAGCCTGCGCCTCGGCGAGCCGACCGGACAGTACGAGCCCGCCGCCGGCCACGTCGTGAAGGCCGCCTTCAAGGGCAGCGTCACCTTCTCCTCGCCCGCCCCGCCGGCCGGCCACGGCTTCGAGGTCAAGCTCTCGGACTTCCGCATCGACACCGGCACCAAGAAAGTCACCGCGGACGTCACCAAGGGCAGCGCCACGACCCAGGACGTGCCGCTGGCTGCGGTGGCCTTCGCCGGCCAGTCGATGAACGGCCTCGCGACCACCCTCACCAAGGAGGCCGCGGACGCGCTCGGTTCGGCCTCGTACGAGAACAAGGCGGGTGACCCGCTCACCGCGAAGCTGGAGTTCGAGAAGCCCGCCCCGCCCGCCCCCTCACCGACCCCCACGAAGTCGGAGTCCCCGTCCCCGACCCCGACGGAGTCGGCGACCCCCTCCGCAACGCCCACGGTTCCGGCCGACGGCCCGCAGAAGATCCTCAGCGCCAAGCTGACGTGGGGCGTGAAGGAGTCCTTCCGCAAGTACGTCCTGAGCGCGGGCTCGATCACCCCGGCCGGCGGCGCCGCCAAGAACGGCGATCTCTTCGAGTTCGCCCTCGGAAAGGGCGAACTCGACGCGAAGAAGCAGACGCTGAACGCCTCCTTCGAGGGCAGCCTCCGCTTCCAGTACGCGGCCCACGGCATCGACATGACCTTCGCCAACCCCCGCGTCGCCGCCGCCGGCAAGACCGGCACCCTCTACATGGACGTCAAGAACGCCTCCGGCAGCAGGACGGACGTCCCGTTCGCCACGCTCGACCTGTCGAAGACGGACTACAAGACCAAGGGCGGCGTACTGGCGCTGAACGCCGTTCCGGCCGCCTTCACCGCCGAGGGCGCGGCCTCCTTCGCCAACGACACCACCGGCTCCATGTACAAGGCCGGGGACGCGGTCGACCCGCTCAGCCTCTCCGTGGCGGTGGACAAGGACGCCACCCTCCCGACGGGCGGCCCCACCCCGAACGCCGGCAGCACGGGCGGTACGGGGGTCGCGGCCGCCACCGTCGGCGGGAGCCTCGCCAGCACCGGCGCCGAAGTCCCGGCCGGAGCCCTGCTCGCCACTTCGGGTGCGGTCGTCGCGGCCGGTGCCGGCGCGGTCTTCCTTGCACGCAGGCGGCGCGCCGTCCAGATCTGAACCGTGTTTCAATTCCAGCGTGAACGATCTCGATGTGCTCAAGGTCTTCTGCGCTGGGGACGGGCGGCACGGCAACCTGCTCGGCGTCGTCCGTGACGGCCGGACCTGCCCCGACGATGCGTCGCGGCAGGCACTGGCCGCCGAACTCGGCTATAGCGAGACGGTGTTCGTCGACGACCCCGAGCGTGGGGTCGTCGACATCCGCACACCCGGGACGCGGATGTCCTTCGCCGGCCATCCGCTGGTCGGGGTCGCGTGGCTGCTCGACGTGGAGGAGCTCCAGCCGCCGGCCGGCTCCGTATGGGCCCGTGACGACGGGGAGTTCACCTGGATCACGGCCCTCCCCGAGTGGGTCGAGGGCAAGCGCACCGAGCAGTACGCGAGCCCCGCCGAGGTCGACGCGCTGCCCGCGCCGCCGCCCGGCGAGGGCTGGCTGTACGCCTGGGCCTGGGAGGACGAGACCGCGGGCCGCATCCGGGCCCGCGGCTTCCCGCGCCGCCCCGACGGGGTCATCGCCGAGGACGAGGCCACCGGATCGGCCGCGATACTGCTGACCGCCGAGCTGAACCGCGCCCTGAACATCACCCAGGGCGCGGGCTCCCAGATCCTCACCGCGCCCGGCCCGGACGGCACCGTCGAGATCGGCGGCCGCGTCCGCTTCGCGAAGCTGCCCGAGGCGCGGACCGAGTAGGCGCGCACCGCGGGGTCCGCACCGACCCGGTGCGGACGCCGCGGTGGAGACCGGAGCGCGTCAGGCGCTCAGCGGGAACTCCCTGCCCAGTTCGCGGAAGACCGCGCCGTTGAAGTCGAAGGCGCGCTTGCACTCGTCGATGATGCGCTGCTTCTCCAGGTCGTCCGCGGCGATCGCGTCCAGCAGCTCGCGGTAGGTCCGCTTGAAGGCCGCGGGATTGGCGATGTCCGCGAAGACGTAGAACCGGACACCGTCGCCCTTGCGCGTGAAGCCCCACGTCCGCTCCGCCTTGTCGCGGATGATCTGGCCGCCGGAGAGGTCGCCCAGGTAGCGGGTGTAGTGGTGCGCGACGTACCCGCCGGGCCAGGTGGCCGCGCACTGCGCCACGCGGGCCGCGTAGGACTCGGTGGCGGGCAGCGCGATCAGGGTCTCGCGCCAGGACGGCCCGCGCAGGTGTGCCAGGTCGCGCTCGATCTCGGCGACGCGCATGAGCTCGGGCTGTATGAACGGGCCGGCCACCGGGTCGTCCCTCAGGGACTCGGCCGCGTCCTCCAGGGCCCGGTACACAAACCACAGCTGCTCGGTGTAGCGGGTGTACGCGTCCACCCCGAGCCGGCCGCCGAGCAGGTCGCTCATGAAGGTCGAGGTCTCTGCCTCGGTGTGCTGCTCGTGCGACGCGACGCGGATGACCGTAGAGAAGGCGTCCAAGACAATCCTCCGGAGACGGGACGAGGAGGCGGGCGGGCCCGCCGGGCGTGACGGCACGTCCGCCACGCCCGATCCTCGTGCTTAGGCTTACCTAAGTCAATGTCTTCCCGACGTCTTGTCGGTAAAACGCCTCCGGCGGAGATTCCCCGACGGGTACTCCGGCTCTCCGGCGTCTACGGCAGGGTGAGGATCTCGGTTCCCGTGTCCGTCACCACCAGTGTGTGCTCGAACTGCGCGGTGCGCTTGCGGTCCTTCGTCACGACGGTCCAGCCGTCGGCCCACATGTCGTACTCGTGCGTGCCCAGGGTCAGCATCGGCTCGATCGTGAAGGTCATCCCGGGCTCGATGACCGTCGTGGCGTGCGGGCTGTCGTAATGCGGGATGATCAGGCCGGAGTGGAAGGACGAGTTGATGCCGTGCCCGGTGAAGTCCCGGACCACGCCGTAGCCGAAGCGCTTCGCGTACGACTCGATGACCCGGCCGATCACGTTGATCTGGCGGCCCGGCTTCACGGCCTTGACCGCCCGGTTCAGGGCCTCGCGGGTGCGCTCCACCAGCAGCCGCGACTCCTCGTCCACCTCACCGCACAGGTACGTGGCGTTGTTGTCGCCGTGCACGCCGCCGATGAACGCGGTGACGTCGAGGTTCACGATGTCGCCGTCGCGCAGGACGGTGGAGTCGGGGATGCCGTGGCAGATGACCTCGTTGACCGAGGAGCACAGGGACTTCGGGAAGCCCCGGTAGCCCAGCGTCGACGGGTAGGCGCCGTGGTCGCACATGTACTCGTGCGCGACCCGGTCCAGCTCGTCGGTGGTCACCCCCGGGGCGATCAGCTTGGCGGCCTCTTCCATCGCCTGGGCGGCGATCCGGCCGGCGGTGCGCATGGCCTCGATGGTCGCGGCCGACTGCACCTCCGGTCCGGTGTACGGAGTGGGCGCGGGCCTGCCCACGTACTCGGGCCGGCGGATGTTTCCGGGAACGGAACGGGCGGGAGAGAGCTCGCCTGGTACGAGCAGCGACTGGCCAGACATGCAAGCGAGTGTATCCAGCGGGGATGGGGCAGCATGGCGGCAGAGAGCGGTATCGAGAGGTATCGAGAGGAGCCCGAGGACGATGGCCCTGTTCAAGAAGCGTCAGGTGGGCAAACCCGGCGAGTGGTACTACTGCCTGGTCCACCAGAAGGTCGAGGAAGGCCCGGAGTGCCCGGCGAAGGACCGTTTCGGCCCGTACGAGTCGCCGGAAGAGGCGGCCCGCGCCATGGCGAGCGCGCAGGAACGCAACCTCGAATGGGAGACCGACCCCAGGTGGAACGACAAGTCCCGCGACGAGGACGAGGGCACGGCCGCCCCGTAGGGCCGGGGGCCCGAAGGTCTACCAGCGGCTGGGCGGCGGCGCGGTCAGCCGGTCGGCCAGCCGCGCCAGCCGGTCCCGCAGCCGCCGCGGCCCGCGCTGCACCGGCAGGCCGTTCTCCCCGGCCGCCGCGCTGACCAGGTGCTGCACGGTGTCCAGGTCCAGCTCGCCGGCCCCTTCCCGTACGGACAGGGCGTCGTGCGCGAGCGCGGCGAGATCCGGATCCCCACCGTCCAGGCACAGTACGGTCGCCCCCGCGCGCCGGGCGTCGTGCAGCCGCTCCAGCAGCCCCGCCCCGGGCTCCTGCGGCGCCACCACCAGCAGGGTGTGCCCGCGCCGGGCCGCCTCCAGCCGGCCCAGCCCCACCGACAGGTGCGCCGGCTCCCCGGGCAGCACGCGGTGGCGTACGAGCGTGGGCGCCAGCTCCGGCAGCCCGGACCAGGCGGCCTCGTCCACCAGGTGCGCCGCCAGGTGCCAGGGCTCGTACTGCTCGGTCCCCACCAGCAGCAGATTCCCGCCGGCCGGTGCGACGGAGCGCCGCAGCGATCCGGCGAAGCGGCGCGCGGCACCGGGCCACTGCGTACCGGCGAGCACCTCACGCAGCAGCGCGACCCTCACGGCGTCCATATCGGCATCCTGCCGCACGGAAGGGACATACGGGAGCGCTTCGCCCCGCTTCGCCCGGCCGGGTGCGGCCCCGTCCCCGTTCGACTCTGCGGATCCCGGCATTACCCTCGCCCCCATGACCTCCTCAGACAGCACTCAGACTTCCCCCGCGACGGCGCCGGCCAAGGCGCCGGCCAAGGACCCGTGGGACCTGCCGGACGTCTCCGGCCTCGTCGTCGGCGTCCTCGGCGGCACCGGCGACCAGGGCCGGGGCCTGGCTTACCGGCTCGCCCGGGCCGGCCAGAAGGTGATCATCGGCTCCCGCGCCGCCGACCGCGCGCAGAGCGCCGCCGACGAACTGGGCCTCGGCGTGGAGGGCGCGGACAACGCCGAGTGCGCGCGCCGCAGCGACATCGTGATCATCGCGGTGCCGTGGGAGGGCCACGCCAAGACCCTCGAAGCCCTCCGCGAGGACCTCGCGGGCAAGCTCGTGGTGGACTGCGTCAACCCGCTCGGCTTCGACAAGCAGGGCGCGTACGCCCTCCCCGTCGAAGAGGGCAGCGCGGCCCAGCAGGCCGCGGCCCTGCTCCCCGACTCCCGGGTGACGGCGGCCTTCCACCACCTCTCGGCGGTCCTGCTCCAGGACGAGTCCGTCGAGGAGATCGACACCGACGTGATGGTCCTCGGCGAATCCCGCGCCGACACGGACATCGTGCAGGCCCTGGCCGGCCGTATCCCGGGCATGCGCGGGGTCTTCGCGGGCCGCCTGCGCAACGCCCACCAGGTGGAGTCCCTGGTCGCCAACCTGATCTCCGCCAACCGCCGCTACAAGGCCCACACGGGCCTGCGCGTCACGGACGTCTGAGGCGGCCGCCCCTGTGCCCGGCGGCCTTTGAAGCGGCCGCCGGTCACAGGGGACTCCGTCAGCCCCGGCGGCTGCCGGCGTGCGCCTCGACGGGGCCCAGGTGCGCCACCACCCGAGGAGCACCGAGACGTCGGCGTCGCCGGGGGGTCGGAAGCGGAATGCGCGGGGCTTTACGGGAGCACTGCAGGGCATGGGGGACACTGGTGGGGCTCGACCCCGTTCCGTGTCGCCGAGGAGCTGTTCCCCATGCCCCGCCTTGCCCTGTTCGCCATCGTCGTCTGCGCGCTGTCCGTGGCCGCGGCCGTGGTCGCCTTCGTGGAGGGCAGCTTCCTGGGGATCATCTGGGTGCTGCTGGCCGGGCTCACGTCCAACATGGCCTGGTACTACCTGCGCAAGGCGAAGGCCGAGAAGGCCGCGCGCTCAGCGGGCTAGGCAGGCGCGGTCCTACGACTGCGGGGCCGTGCAGTAGCCGTTCGCGTCCTGCCAGAAGCGGTAGAGGTCGCGGCCGCAGTAGGTCTCCAGGTCGGACACGCCCAGCGTGGACAGCAGATTGCGCACCACGTCGAAGAAGGACTCGTTGACCTCCGGGATCCACAGCAGCGCGAAGACCGCGATCAGTCCGAACGGCGCCAGCGGCGCCACCTCGCGGCGGATCCGGTACGAGAGCCAGGGCTCGATGATCCCGTAGCCGTCCAGGCCCGGGACCGGCAGGAAGTTCAGGATCGCCGCCGAGACCTGGAGCAGCGCGAGGAAGGCGAGCGCGAAGCGGAACGGCAGCGGGACGCCGTCGAGGGCGTTCAGCCAGAACGGCGCCGTGCACACGATCGCGAAGGCCACGTTGGTCAGCGGGCCCGCCGCCGAGATCAGGCTGTGCTTCCAGCGGCCCTGGATCCGGTCGCGCTCGATGTACACGGCGCCGCCGGGCAGGCCCAGTCCGCCCATGATCACGAAGATCACCGGCAGGACGATGCTGAGCAGCGCGTGCGTGTACTTCAGCGGATTCAGCGTCAGGTAGCCCTTGGCCCCGACCGAGAGGTCGCCGCTGTGCAGGGCCGTGCGGGCGTGCGCGTACTCGTGCAGGCAGAGCGAGACGATCCAGGCCGAGGTGACGAAGAGGAACACGGCGAGCCCGGTGCTCGTCGAGTACCCCGTCCACACGGCCCAACCGGTGACCGCCATGACGGCGAAGATGCCGAGGAATACGGAACTGATCTGCCGCTCGCTGCGGACGCCCTGATGACCCATGCGGCGAAACCTACCCGGACACGGGGCCAAAAGGAGTACGGGGCCGGGGGTGGGGCCAGCGACAATGGGCCGGTGCGTTACGCGATTCTCGGCAAGGCCCAGGCCATCCGCGACGACGGGACCCCCGTCGCCGTCGGCGGAGCGCGCCTGCGGGCGCTGCTGACGGCGCTCGCGCTGCGCCCGGGGCGGGCGGTGCCGGTGCACCTGCTCGTGGGCGAGGTGTGGGACGGGGACGGGCCGGCGGATGCGCCGGCCGCGCTGCAGGCACTGGTGGCCCGGCTGCGCAGGGCGCTGGGACACGGGGCGGTGCGGTCGGCGGAGGGCGGATACCTGCTGGTCGCGGCGCGCGAGGACGTCGACCTGTACCGCTTCGAGCGGCTCGCGCGGGCCGGAGCCGCGGCGCAGGACCCGGCCGAGGCGGCCGCCCTGTACGACGAGGCCCTGGCGCTGTGGCGCGGTCCGGCACTGGCGGATCTGCCGGACCCGGCGGCCGAGTCCGCCCGGTGGGAGGCCGTACGCCTGGACGCGCGCCGGGGCCGGCTCGCGGCGGCCCTGGCCCTGGGCGAGGCCGAGCGCGCCCTCCCGGAGCTGACCGCCCTGTGCGAGCAGCGCCCGCTGGACGAGCCGCTCCAGGTCCTGCGGATCCGCGCAATGCAGGACGCGGGCCGCCCGGCGGAGGCACTGGCCGCCTACGACACCGTCCGCCGCACCCTCGCCACCCGCCTGGGCACCAGCCCGGGCCCCGCCCTCCAAGCCCTCCACGCATCCCTCCTGGCCCCGGCCCCGAGCCCGGCACCGCCCTCCGCCCCGCGCGGCGCGCAGCCTCCGGCCCCCGGCCCGGCGCAGCCGGGCCGGGGGCCGGGCGCCGAGCCGGCCGGTGGCCCCGTACCCACCGGGCAGGGGAACCTGCGGGTGCGGTTGACCAGTTTCGTGGGGCGGGAGGGGGATATCCGGGTCATCCGGGAGGATCTGGCGCGGGCCCGGCTCGTGACGCTGCTCGGGCCCGGTGGGGCCGGGAAGACACGGCTGTCCCAGGAGGCCGCCGAGCGCGCCGCCGTGGCCTGGCCCGACGGCGTCTGGTTCGTGGAGCTGGCTCCCGTGGACGATCCCGAGGACGTCGCCGAGGCCGCGCTCACCGCGCTCGGCGCGCGGGAGACCAAGCTGCGCGGCGCCGCCGCCGAGGAGCTGCGGGCGCTGACCGACCGGGCCGGGGACCAGCCCCTCGACCGGCTCGCGGAGCACTGCGCGCGGCGGCGGATGCTGATGATCCTGGACAACTGCGAGCACGTCGTCGGCGCCGCCGCCGAGCTGGCCGAGGAACTCCTCGCGCGCTGCCCCGGCGTCCGGATCCTGGCCACCAGCCGCGAACCCCTCGGCGTGCCGGGGGAGTTGCTGCGGCCGGTGGAACCGCTGCCCGACCCCGTCGCGCTCCGGCTCCTGGGAGACCGGGGGGCCGCCGCCCGGCCCGGGTTCAGCGTCGAGGACGACCCGGCCGCCGCCGCCGAGATCTGCCGCCGCCTCGACGGGCTGCCGCTCGCCATCGAGCTGGCCGCGGCCCGGCTGCGGCTGCTCACCCCGCGCCAGATCGCCGACCGCCTCGACGACCGGTTCCGGCTCCTGACCAGCGGCGCCCGTACCGTGCTGCCCCGCCAGCAGACCCTGCGCGCCGTCGTCGACTGGTCCTGGGACCTGCTGGACGAGCCCGAGCGCGCCGTCCTGCGCCGGCTCTCCGTCTTCGCCGGCGGCTGCGACGTGGCCGCCGCCGAAGCCGTGTGCGCCGACCCCGACACCCTCGACGTCCTCGGCTCCCTCGTCGACAAGTCCCTCGTCGTCGCCGCCCCGGGCCAGGGCGGCGGCATGCGCTACCGGCTCCTCGAGACCGTCGCCGAGTACGCCGCCGAGCGGCTGGCCGAGGCCGCCGGGGACCGCGCCGACACCGAGCGCCGCCACCTCACGTACTACCGCGAACTCGCCCGCACCACCGAGCCGTTGCTGCGCGGCCGCCGCCAGCGCGAGGCCACGGAGCGGTTCGCCGCCGAGTACGAGAACCTCCGTACCGCCCTGCGCCGCGCCGTCGCCGCCCGCGACACCGACGAGGTGCTCTGCCTGGTCCACTCCCTCTCCTGGTACTGGCAGATGCACGACCTGCGCGCCGAGGCCCGGCACTGGTCCGACGCCGCCGGCGAGCTCGGCCCCGACCCCTTCGCCGCGCCCGTCACCCCAGCCGAGCCGGTGAACGCACAGCTCGTGGACGCGCCCCCGCCGTACGGCGGGGAACTGCTCACCGAGGCCTGGCGCGGGATCCGGCTGATCCAGCTCGCCTCGCGCGACCAGACCAACGAGAGCTGGAACGCGCCCGAGGTCCGGGACCAGATCGAGGGGATCCTCGCCGCCTACCGGCCCGGTCTGCCGCAGACCTGCCGGACCCCCGCGGGCCTGTGGATCTACGCCGTGATGATCGCCGGGAACTCCGAACTGCTCCAGCAGGTCCTCGACACCACCGTCGACACCGCACGGAAGCTGGACTACCGCTGGGAGCTGGCCGCCACCCTCCAGGTAAGGGCCAACTGGCTCGCCAACCGGGCCGCCTGGTCCGGGGACGCGGCCCGCGACGCCGACGAGAGCCACGCCCTCTTCGAGTCGCTGGGCGACGACTGGGGCTGCGCCGAGGCCCTCTCCGCCCGCGCCGAAGCACGTGAGAAGCGGGGCGAGTACGCGGCCGCCGCCGAGGACTACCGGTCCGCGATCGAGCACGCCGAGCGGCTCGGCGCCCCGTCCCAGGTCACGGTCCTGCGCGTGCGGATGGCCGGGACCCTCGTCGAGAACGGCGAGCTCGCCGAGGCCGAGGAGACCCTCACCGGGGTCCTGAGCACCCCCTTCACCTACGGCAACGAGGCGATGCCGGCCGCCCTGATGTTCCTCGCGGGGATCTACGGCCGCACCGGCCGCATCCCCGAGGCCCGCCGCCAGCTCCAGCTGCTGCGCGAAGAGTTCGCGTTCGGCGCGTTCGCCATCTTCGACGGGTTCCTGCTCGGCACGATGGCCTGGCTGGAGAACCGGGAGGGCAAGTACACGGAGGCCCTCGCCATGCTCCGGCAGGCCATGGGGACCGCCCAGGACCCGCTCGCCCTGATGGTCGCCCCGCAGATGCCCGCCGTGTACCTGATGACGGCGGCCCTCTCCCGCGCCGGCCTCGGCGGCCCGCAGCACGCCTACGAAGCCGCCCGGCTGCTCGGCGCGTACCGGGCCCACCTGCCGCCCCGGCACTTCCCGGTCAGCACGGAACGCGAGGACGCCGCCCGGGCCGAGGAGCTGACGCGCGCCGCGCTCGGCGACGCCGCGTACGAGTCCGCATACGCCGAAGGCGGTGGCCTCACCCTGGAGGAGGCCACCGCCCTCATCTGACCCGGCCCCCGTGCGGGGCCCGTCCGGGACGCGATCCGGAACGGACCGGTCGTCCCGGGTCAGGTCTTCTGGCGGAACTTGCGGACCGCGAGCGGCATGGTGACCGCCGTGATGGCCACCGACCAGATCAGCGTCACCGTCACCGGGTGGGCGACCGCACCGCCGCTGATCAGGCCACGGGCCGCGTCCGCCAGGTTGGACAGCGGGTTGTAGTCCGTGAAGGTCTGCAGCCAGCCGGGCATCGTCGACGGCGGGGCGAAGATCGAGCTGCCGAACTGCAGCGGCATCAGGACCAGCATCGCCATGCCCTGGACGGCCTGCGCGGTCTTCATGGTCAGACCGAGCAGGATGAAGATCCACATCAGCGAGGCGCCGAAGACCGCCGACAGGCCGATGGACAGCAGCAGGTCGAACACCGAGGTCTTGATCGACAGGCCGAGCATGAAGCCCACGGTGAGCAGGATCGCGATGGCGACCATCATGCGGCCGAGCTCGACGACGATCTTGGCGATCAGGACGGACGACCGGGCGATCGGCATGGACCGGAAGCGGTCCATCACACCCTTCTTGAAGTCGTCGTTGACGCCGGTGCCGACGCCCATGGCGATGTTCATGCCCATCATGGCCATCAGGCCCGGGACGACGTAGTTGACGTACGCCTCCTGCTGGCCCTTGCCGGAGATCGCGCCGCCGAAGACGAACACGAACAGCAGGGTGAAGATGATCGGCATGAGCAGGACGTCGAACATCGACTCGGGGTCCTGCTTGATCTGCAGCGCGTTGCGGCGCACCAGGGCGCCGATGTGCCGCAGGTTGGCCCGCAGGCCGATCCGGCCTTCGTCGGAGCGGACGTCCACCGGGGCCGGACCGGGCGCGGTGGGAGCGGGCTTCGTCGTGGTTACGGTGCTCATGGCGCGACCTCCTCGGTCTTCTCGGTGGGAACGGAATCCTCGACGGAGGTGGGCCGCTGGCCGGTGATGGCCAGGAACACCTCGTCCAGGCTGGGCAGGTACGTGCCGAGATCGGCGATCGCGTACCCGCGGGCGGCCAGCAGGCCGACCACGGCGGTCAGCTGCTCGTCGCTCAGGATCGGGACCAGCAGCACGCCCTCGTCCGGCACGGCCTGCGAACCGGCCACGCCGTCGAGCCCGGCCTCCGCCAGTGCACGGGCCATGCCCGGCAGGTCGGACGCGGCGGCGGGGCGGATCTTCAGTGTCCGGCCGCCGACCCGGGCCTTCAGCTCGTCGACCTTGCCCTTGGCGATGACCTTGCCCTTGTCGATGACCGTCAGCTCGCTCGCGAGCTGCTCGGCCTCCTCCATGTACTGGGTGGTGAGCAGGACGGTGACGCCCTCGGCGACCATCCGCTGCACCTCGTCCCACACTTCGTTGCGGGTACGGGGGTCCAGGCCGGTGGTCGGCTCGTCCAGGTACAGCACGGCCGGGCGGCCGATCATGGAGGCGGCCAGGTCGAGCCGGCGGCGCATGCCGCCGGAGTAGTTCATCGCGGCCTTCTTGGCGGCGTCGGTGAGCGAGAAGCGCTCCAGCAGCTCGTCGGCGCGCGACCGGGCGTCCTTGCGGGACAGGTCGAGCAGCCGGCCGATCATGTAGAGGTTCTCCCAGCCGGAGAGCTTCTCGTCGACCGAGGCGTACTGGCCGGTCAGGCCTATGGTGCGGCGCAGCTGCCGCGGCTGGCGGACCACGTCGTAGCCCGCGACGCTCGCGGTCCCGGCGTCCGGGACGATCAGGGTGGAGAGGCAGCGCACGAGGGTGGTCTTGCCGGCGCCGTTGGGCCCGAGGACCCCGAGGACGGTGCCCTCGCGGACGTCCAGGTCGACACCGTCCAGGGCTTTGGTCTCGCCGTAGTGCTTGACCAGTCCCCGTACCTCGACGGCGTTCGAGCCGTTCAGGGGATTCTTGTCGTTTCGCGTCATGGGCACATGGGACCACCCGCCACCGACAACGCACCGACAGCGGACCGACAGGCAACCGACAGGCAACCGACAGCCCGCCGACGACGCGTCGGCGGGCTGTCGGACGGGGCGCCTATTCGATCAGTGGAAGCTGTGCTCGGCCTGCGGGAACGTTCCGCCGACCACGTCCTCGGCGAAGGCCTTCGCCGCGTCGCCCATGGTCGCGCGGAGGTTCGCGTACTGCTTCACGAACTTCGGCATCTTCCCGCCGGTCAGGCCCATCATGTCGGTCCACACCAGCACCTGCGCGTCGCACTCCGCGCCCGCGCCGATGCCGACCGTCGGGATGTGCAGGGACCGGGTGACCTCGGCGGCCAGCTCGGCCGGAACCAGCTCCAGCACCACCGCGAAGGCGCCCGCGTCCTGCGCCGCCTTGGCATCGCGCAGCAGCTGGTGCGCGGCCTCGTCGCCGCGGCCCTGCACCCGGTAGCCCATGGCGTTCACGGACTGCGGGGTCAGGCCCAGGTGGGACATGACGGGGATGCCGGACTGCACGATCAGCTCGGTCTGGTGCAGCGAGCGCTCGCCGCCCTCCAGCTTCACGGCCCCGACGCCGGCCTCCTTCACGAGGCGGGTGGCACTGCGCAGCGCCTGCACGGCGCCTTCCTGGTACGAGCCGAACGGCATGTCGCCGATGACCAGGGCCCTGCTCGTGCCGCGTACGACGGCCGCCGAGAGCATGGTCATCTGGTCCATCGTCACCGGGACGGTGGAGTCGTAGCCGAGGTGACAGTTGCCCATGGAGTCACCGACGAGGATGACCGGGATGCCGGCCTCGTCGAAGACGGACGCGGTCATCGCGTCGTAGGCGGTGAGCATGGGCCACTTCTCGCCGCGCTCCTTGGCGAGGGTGAGGTCGCGGACGGTGATCCGCCGGGTGCCCGTGCCTCCGTACAGGGTGGGGGAGGCGGCTTCGCGGGCAGGCGAAACGGCATGCGTCATTGCAACTGCTCCTTGATGTCATCTCGAGGCGCCCTTACGGCGTCCCCGGACTCACCCACCATGGTGGCACCTGCCCGGGCCGTGGCGAAAGTGGCGCGAAGACCTGTGCGTCACACTCCTGGCTCACACCAGGACCACTCCTGGCCCCTTCATGGTCCCCTCCGCGGCGGTTCGACGCGCGCGAGAGCCAATGTACGCGTTTCGTGACAAGCGGAACCTCGGCCACACGGCCGTTCGTCCTCCCGGACGTACGGCCGGAACAACGGCACGGAAGGCTGCGTCCATCGCCTAGGGTCAAGGAGCGGGGACGGAGCGCAAGCACGGCAGCGAGGGCAGTGGCATGGCACAGGCGTACATGACGGAGACGGGGAACGGCGGCTCGGAGCCCGAGCCCTCCGGATCCCGCCTCCGGCGCCGACTGGCCGGGCTGCGCAGAGACCGGGGCATCTGGCGGCGCGGGATCGTGACCGCGGCCCTGGCCGCCCTGACCTCGCTCGTCATGATCTTCCACGCCGAGCTGCCGAACGACGTGGGCAACCTCGGCAGCCTCACCGAGACGTTCCTGCCCTGGCTGGGGCTGGCCGTGCCGCTCCTGCTCGTCGCCGCCGTCGTCCGCAAGTCCGCCACCGCGCTGATCGCGATACTGCTGACGGCCGTCGTATGGGTGAACCTCTTCGGCAGCCTGGTCCTCGACAAGTCCGGCTCCGGCGGCAACCTGATGGTCGCCACCCACAACGTCGACGCCGACAACCCCGACCCGCGCGGCACCGCAGCCCGGGTCGCGAAGTCCGGGGCCGACATCCTGGCCCTGACCGAGCTCAAGGGCAGCGTCGTCCCCGTCTACGAGGAGGCCCTGGCGGGCACGTACAAGTACCACTCCGTCGAGGGCACGGTCGGCGTGTGGAGCAAGTACCCGCTGAGCGCCGCCGCGCCCGTCGACATAAAGATGGGCTGGACCCGCGCCATGCGCACCACCGTGGACAGCCCGTACGGCCAGATGGCCGTCTTCGCCGCCCACCTGCCCTCCGTCCGGGTCAAGCTCAACGCCGGATTCACCGCCAACCAGCGCGACAACAGCGCCGGGGCCCTGGGCGCCGCGCTCGCCGCCGAACCGCTGAAGAAGGTCATCCTGCTCGGCGACCTCAACGGCACCATGAACGACCGCTCCCTGTCCGAGGTCACCTCGCAGATGCGCTCCACCCAGGGCGCCGCGGGCGACGGATTCGGCTTCAGCTGGCCGGCCCAGTTCCCGATGGCCCGCATCGACCAGATCATGGTCCGCGGGATCACGCCGGAGGCCTCCTGGACCCTCCCGCGCACCGGCAGCGACCACCTGCCGATCGCTGCGCGGCTGACGGTGAAGAAGTAACCCGCACCTGTTCCGGAAGGGGCCTCGCCGCATCGGCGGCGGGGCCCCTTCGCCGGACACCCCTTACGCCTGTTCGCGCCAGCCGTTCGTGATGGGCAGCCGGCGGTCCTTGCCGAAGCCCTTCGCGGAGATCTTCGTGCCCGGCGGGTACTGGCGGCGCTTGTACTCCGCCGTGTCCACCATCCGCAGCGTCCTGGCGACCAGCTCGCGGTCGAATCCGGCCGAGACGATCGCCTCCAGGCCCTGGTCGCGGTCCACGTACAGCTCCAGGATCGCGTCCAGCACCGGGTAGTCCGGCAGCGAGTCCGTGTCCACCTGGCCCGGGCGCAGTTCGGCGCTCGGCGGCTTCACGATCGAGTTCTCCGGGATCGGCGGGGTCTCGCCGCGCTCGGCCGCGGCCCGGTTGCGGTACTGCGCGAGCCGGAACACGTCCGACTTGTAGACGTCCTTGATCGGGCCGTACGCGCCCACCGAGTCGCCGTACAGGGTGGAGTAGCCGACGGCCAGCTCCGACTTGTTGCCCGGGGCCAGCACGATGTGGCCCTCCTGGTTGGAGACCGCCATCAGCATCGTGCCGCGCAGCCGGGACTGGAGGTTCTCCTCCGCCAGGCCGGTCAGGCCCAGCGAGCCCATGTACGCGTCGAACATCGGCTCGATCGGCACCGTACGGAAGTTCAGGCCGGTCCGGTCGGCCAGATCGGCCGCGTCGCCCTTGGAGTGGTCCGAGGAGTACTTCGAGGGCATCGAGATGCCGTACACGTTCTGCGCGCCGATCGCGTCGCAGGCGATGGCGGCGACCAGCGCGGAGTCGATGCCGCCGGAGAGCCCGATCAGGACGGAGCGGAATCCGTTCTTCTTGACGTACGCGCGCAGGCCCACGACCAGCGCGTCGTAGATCTCCTCGTCGTCGTCGAGGCGGTCGGCGTAACCGCCGGTGACCACCGGCTCGTACGGCTCCACCGGCTCCTCGGAGAGGACCACGCGGTCGATCCGCAGGCCGTCGTCGACCACGCCCTCGGGGGCGTCGGCACGCGCCGCGGGCAGGTCGAGGTCGACGAGGACGCAGCCCTCGGAGAACTGCGGGGCGCGTGCGATGACCTCGCCGCCGTCGTCGACGACGATCGAGTCGCCGTCGAAGACCAGCTCGTCCTGGCCGCCGATCATGGCCAGGTAGGCGAGGGTGCAGCCGGCCTCCTGGGCGCGCTTGCGGACCAGTTCGAGGCGCAGGTCGTCCTTGTTGCGCTCGTACGGGGAGGCGTTGACGGAGATCAGCAGGCCGGCCCCGGCGGAGCGGGTGGCCGGGACGCGGCCGCCCTCCTGCCAGAGGTCCTCGCAGATCGCCAGGGCCACGTCGACGCCGCGCACCCGGATCACCGGCTGGGTGTCGCCGGGGACGAAGTAGCGGAACTCGTCGAACACGCCGTAGTTGGGGAGGTGGTGCTTGGCGAAGCGGAGGACGACCTTCCCTCCGTACAGCACGGCGGCCGCGTTCTCCGGGGAGCCGGCGGGGCGGCCGAGCCGCGGGGCGGCCTTCCCGGAGCGGTCGAGGTAGCCGACGACGACCGGCAGTTCGCCGAAGCCCTCGGCAGCCAGCCGCTCCGCGAGTTCGAGCAGCGCCGTACGGGAGGCGTCGACGAAGGAGCCGCGCAGGGCGAGGTCCTCGACGGGGTACCCGGTCAGCATCATCTCCGGGAACGCCACCAGGTGGGCGCCCTGCTCGGCGGAGTGCCGGGTCCAGTGGACGACCGAGTCGGCATTGGCGGCGATGTTGCCGACCTGCGAGTCGATCTGATTCAGAGCGAGGCGAAGTTGAGGCACGGGGCCCAGTCTAATCGTCTTTCTGACGCGATGTCCTGGGCCCCGCACTTCTCGTGCGTTTGCGTCAGCCGATCGAGCCGCTGAACTTCGCGTTCGGCATCATGATTCCGGGCGAGATGTCGGCGCTGATGCGCTCCGTGCCCTCGGGCACCTCGAAGGCCACGACCCCGCTGGCGGACTCGCCCGGCAGGATGTCACCCTTGATCATCTTCGGGACGTCGCCGTCGAAGACGAGCTTGGCGGTCATGCCCTTCTCGTCGCGGACGTTGGGCATCGCGTAGATGACGTTGTGCGCGGCGGACGAGCCGTTGGTGATGGTGAGCGTCATCTCGACCGCATTGCCGACCTGGGAGTACCTGCTCTTCGTGACGTACTTCTTCGGCGTCGAGAGGGTCACCTTGATGCCGTTCGGGTACGTGTACGTCTCGCCGAACGGCAGCGGGGTCGTCATGCCGGGGACCTGCGAGGGCGAAGGCGTCGGCGAGGCCTTCGGGGTCGGCGGCATGCTCCGGCGGAGGTCGGCCGGCGGGTCCCAGTCGTCGTCGAGCCGGTCGTCGGCCACCTTCTCGATGACGAGGCCGGTGAGGAGGAAGCCGCCGACCGAGGCGCCGAGGCCGAGTACGGCGAGGACCGTGCCGACGACGGCCATCGTCTTGCGCCCGGCGCCGCCCGAGGCGCGGACGAGGGCGCCGATGCCGATGCCGGTGCCGACGACGGCGAGGAGGCCGCCCGCCCAGAAGACGAACGGGATGAGGCCCAGGACCACGGCGGCGATGCCGATGACCAGGGCGGCGACGGCCAGGCCGTTGGTGGCGGGCCGGGCGGGCGCGCCCCACGGGTTGCCGGGACCGGCGCCGGGGCCGGCGTGGGCACCCCAGGGGTTGGCGGGCGGCACGGGCGCACCGGGACCGCCGGGCGGCATGGGCGCGCCGAACGAGGGGGCCGGGGAAGCCGCGTGCAGGGGCGCGGTCGGCGGCGCGAAGCCGTCGGTGGGCGCGGGCGGCGCGAAGGCGTCGACGGGCGCGGGCGCGGGGGCGGGTATGGGCTCGGGCTGCGGCGCGGGGGCCGCGGCCGGCTCGGGCTGCGCTTCGGGTTCCGGCGTCGGCGCGGGCTCCGGGGCGGGCTGCGGGGCGGGCTGCGGCGTCGGCTCCGGCTCCGGGGACTTCTGGAGCGACAGCGGCTGCGCCGGCTCGGGCGCGGAGGGTGCGGAGGGTGCGGAGGCCGGCTCCGGTATGGGCGTGCCCGCGGGCTCCGTCGGCGGACCGGACGGGCTGCTGGGCGGGTTCGGGGGCGTGCTCATACCTGGCGGAAGTCCTCACGGGGGGTGGTGTGCGCGGTGATCACCAAGCCTGCCATGCGCCCCGCATCGCTCCAAGGGGGTTTGGCCCCCGGCCCGCAGGCCGGGGGCCGAACCCCGCGCAGCGGCTACCGCCGGTACCCGAGCACCGTCATCATCCCGGCCTCCGCGTGGTACACGTTGTGGCAATGCACCATCCACAGACCGGGGTTGTCGGCGTCGAAGTCGACCGTCAGACTCCCGTTCGGCAGGATCAGCGCGGTGTCCTTGCGCGCGCCGCCCCGGCCGCCGCCCAGCGCGAACGTGTGCCCGTGCAGGTGCAGCGGGTGCCACATCGTTGTCGAGTTGTTGAACTCCAGCCGGACCCGCTCGCCCGCCTTCACCGGGTGCCGCTGGTCGGCCGTGTACGGCTTGCCGTCGAAGGCCCAGTCGTACTTCTCCATCCCCCCGGTCAGCTTGATCCCGATCGTCCGGTCGGGCTCGCGCGCCGCCAGTACGGCGGGCTCGGCGGCGCGCAGCCGGTCCGCCGTCAGCGGCTTCCCGGCCAGCT
This sequence comes from Streptomyces sp. NBC_00354, assembly GCF_036106915.1. Taxonomy (NCBI): domain Bacteria; kingdom Bacillati; phylum Actinomycetota; class Actinomycetes; order Kitasatosporales; family Streptomycetaceae; genus Streptomyces; species Streptomyces sp. NBC_00354. The sequence continues at coordinate 5,879,586 of NZ_CP107983.1, forward strand.
CGGCGGGCCGGGTCGCGGCGGTGGGCGCCGCCCCCGCCCCCGTGCGCAGCAGGGCGAGCGCGGATGCCGGCCCGCCCTTGCCCTCCTTGCCCTCGGCGAGCGCGGTCAGCGGGAACACCCCGTCCTGCGCAGTGACCAGTACGTCGTACCGCTCGCCCATGCCGAGCAGCAGCGAGCCGGCCTTCGCATGCTCCACCGGGTAGCCGTCGGTGTGGGTGACCGTCAGTTCGTGGCCGCCGAGGGCGATCCGGAAGGCGGTGTCCCCGCCCGCGTTGACGATCCGCAGCCGGATGCGGTCGCCGGGCTTGGCCGTGAAGACCGACGGGTCCTGCGCCGTCCGTCCGTTGACCAGGTAGTGCGGGTACGCGACATCGCCCGGGTCCTTGCCGAGGACGTCGCTCTCCCCGCCCATGAGCAGGCGCGAGGGCCCGCCGCCGGCCGGGGGCTGCGAGGCCGCGCCGCCGTGGCCCGCGTGCCCGCCGCCCGACCGCATGTCCATGCCCTTGCGGAGTTCGGCCAGGACCGCGTCCGGGGTGGAGCCGTCGACTCCGTCGACCCAGTCGTCCAGGACCACCACCCACTCCTTGTCGTACGAGAGGGGCTCCTTCGGGTCCTCGACGATGAGCGGGGCGTACAGGCCGCGGTCCTGCTGGACGCCCGAGTGCGGGTGGAACCAGTACGTCCCCGGGTTCGGGACGGCGAACCTGTACGTGAAGGACCCGCCCGGCGCGATATCCCGCTGGGTCAGGCCCGGGACCCCGTCCATGTCGTTGCGCAGGGCGAGGCCGTGCCAGTGCAGGGAGGTGGCCTGCGGGAGGTTGTTGGCCAGGGTCAGGGCGAGGGTGCCGCCCGCGGTGACCCGGACCTCCTGGCCGGGCAGCCGGTCCCCGTACGCCCAGGAGCGGACGGTGAGCCCGCCGCCCAGGTCGAGCGGGGTGGCGGTGGCCGTCAGCTTGACCTCGGAGACCGGTCCGGCGGCCTTGCGGGCCGCCTCGGCGGCCTGGACCTCGGGCCCGGCGGGGTCGACGTAGCCGCCCGGCGAGGCGGCGGGGGAGGAGCCGCCGTGGTTCATGGAGCCGTGGTCCGGGCCGGAGCCGTTGGAGCCGTCGGAGCAGGCGGCGAGCAGCGCCGAACCGGCGAGGGCGGCGGAGGCGCCGAGAACGGCGCGGCGGGTGGGACGGCTGGGAAGAGAGCGCATGGAAGCACCTCGTGGTGTGGTCGTAAGAGCAGATGGGCGCCGTCTGCTGCCGCTGCTCGGGCCCGGCGCGCGGGGCGCGTGCAGGCATGCGGGGGCGGCAGCGGGCCCGTCGCTATACGCGCAGTACCGCCAGCCTCGTGAGGAGTTCGCGGGGCGAGGGCGGGTCCGGCCCGCCGGACCGGCCCGGCCCGCGGGCCGCACCCCCGAGCGGCGCGGCGTCGCGGAGGCCGGCCGGTCCGGCGCCCAGGATCAGCAGGGTGAGTCCGCCGAGCACGGCCAGGCACACCGACATGGGGTCCATGCCGGAGCCGGGCGGCGGGGACTCGGCGGCGGGCCCCCGGTCGTGGGAAGCGTGCGCCGGGACGGTGAGCGTGCCCGCGCCAGGGCCCGTGACCATGCCTGCGCCTGCGCCTGCGCCTGCGCCCGCGACTGTGTCCGCGACCGCGCCCGCGACTGTGTCCGCCCTGTCGGCGGACGCGTGGCCCGGCGCGTGGACCGGCGTGTGGTCGGCGGCACGCCCGGCCGAGGCAACGGCGACGGCCGGAGCCGCGTCCTCCATGGTGTGGGACCGACTCGGATGGCCCAGGGTGTGCATGGTGACGATGCCCAGGAGCAGCGCAGCGAGCAGCAGCAGCCGGGGCCACCGGGCTGCTCGCCGGTCGGTGCGCAGGGCAGGGCGCGTCATGGGCGGAACCCTACCCCGGGTGGGTATCTGATCGTAGGACCGGGTCTGCCGTGTTGAGGATGATGCGCAGTATGTCCACAAAAGCCGAAAAGGGGCTGAGGGGGCTGAAGGGGCTCTTCGCGAACAGTGCGTGGCCGGTCGCCCTCCTCATCGGCCTGGGCGCCGCCGCGTACACCGCGTGGGTGCTCGAAGTCGTCCTCTCGACCGGCCTGAACCCCATCGAGACGTACGTCAGCGAGCTCGCCGCCCAGGACCAGCCGCTCGGCGGCCTGTTCCGGGCCACCGACTTCACCGCCGGACTGCTCGCCTTCGCGGGCGGCCTGCTCGCCCTGGCCGGGCTGCTGCGCCGCGACGGATCCCGCCGCCCCTGGTCGGTCGTGGGCTGGGCGGGTGTCACCCTCTTCGGCGCGGCCACCGCCGCCGACGCCTGGCTGCCGCTGAGCTGCACACCCACCGTGGACCCCGTGTGCGCGGCCCGGGAGACCGCCGGCCTGGTCCCGGCCACCCACCAGGCGCACGCCGTCAGCAGCAGCCTCGCCATGACCGGCGCCCTCGTCGGGATCGTCGCCCTCACCGTCGCCGCCCGCCGCTACGGCCGGCTCGCCCCGCTCGCCCGCTACGGGCCCGTCCTGGTCGCGCTGGAACTGCTCGCCACCGCCTGGACCCTGTCCGCCATCGCGCTGTTCACCGCCGGGCGCGGGACCTGGGCGCTCGGCGCAGGGCAGCGGCTCCAGGTGCTGCTCGTGGCGCTCTGGCTGGGCCTGCTCGCGTACTCGGTCCACAAGGAGCGCCGCACATGACACGGCACACGACCGCACACGGAATCGGCACCGCCCGGACCGGCCGCTTCGTACCGGTGGACGGCGTCCCGCTGCACGTCCTCGTGGAGGGGAGCGGGCCGCCCGTGGTGCTGAGCGCCGGGCTCGCCATGGCCTGGTTCGACTGGGATCCCGTCGCCGCGCTGCTCGTCGCGCAGGGCCGCACCGTGGTCCGCTTCGACCGCCCCGGGCACGGGCTGAGCGCCCCCGCCACCGCTCCGGCGACCGCCGCCGGGGAGGCCCGCCGCATCGCCGGACTGCTCGACGCGCTCGGCCTGCCCGGCCCGGTCACCGTCGCCGGGCACTCGATCGCCGGGTTCCACGCAGAGGCCTTCGCCCGCCTGTACCCCGAGCGCACCGCCGCCCTGGTCCTGGTCGACACCAGCATCGAGGAGGACCCCCGTACGGTCTGGCCCGCCGGGCTGCGCACCGCCGTCGCCCGCGTGCTCGGCCGGGCCCTGACCGCCGCCGGGCTGCCCGCCGCGCTCGGTCCGCTCGCCCGCCGCGCCGCCGTACGGGCCTCCCGCACCGGCGGCTGCGACCCAGCCGCGCGGGACCTCGTACGACGCTGCTACCGCACCGGCCGGGTCTGGCGCGGCGCCCTGCTGGAGAACTCCCGCTACCCCGACACCGCCGCCGAGGTCCTCGCGCTGCGGACCGGGCGCCCGCCGGCCGCGCCCGTCACCGTCCTCACCGGGTACGACGGCTCGGCCGGGCGGGGGGCCCTGCGCTGGTGTGAGCGCCAGGCGGAGCTGGCCGACCGGCTCGGCGCCCGCTTCGAGGTCGCCGAACCGGCGGGGCACCTGGTCATGCTGGACCGCCCGGGCCGGGTGGCACGGGCGATCCTGGACGCTGCGGAAAGGGAGCCTGGCGGGGCGGATCAGCCGGGCCGGGCGGATCGGCCGGGTCAGCGCGCCGCGTAGACCTTCTCCACGAAGCCCGCCAGCTGGTGTTCGTCGAGGTGCTGGGCCAGGTCGGCCTCGCTGATCATGCCGACCAGCTTCTTGTCCTTGATGACCGGGAGCCGCTTGATCCGGTGGCTCTCCATCTCACCCAGAACGTCGGAGACGTCCGCGCCCGCGTCGATCCAGCGCGGGGTGCCCTTGGCCATGTCACCGCAGGTCATCTCGGACGGGTTCAGACCCTGGGCCACACAGTTCACGACGATGTCGCGGTCGGTGATGATGCCGCAGAGCCGCTCGGCGGCGTCGCTGATGGGCAGGGCGCCCACATTGAGCCGGCTCATCAGCTGAGCGGCCTTGTCCAGAGTCGCGGTGGCGGGGATCCACTGGGCCCCGGGGTGCATGATGTCTGCCGCGGTGGTCATTGGTTACCTCCCTGACTGCCGATGCGGCCGGGCGCGGATGCGCCCGCCTCGGCACCCTCCGCAGGCCGGTGGGGGAGGGCCTGATGAGGACGCCCTCCCACCACCGTACGGGCGTGGCCCGTCACCCGCGCGGCGCAGCTCCTCGCTGTTTCAGCATGTCCGCCATGAGGGTGAGCTCCGACTGCTGCGCCTCGACCATCCCCCGGGCCAGATCCCGCTCGGCGGGGGTCTTGCACTGCGTCGCACAGCCCCGGGCCATCGCGACCCCGCCCTTGTGGTGGTCGGTCATCAGCTGGAGGTAGAGCACCTCGGCGTCCCGGCCCTCGGCGGCGCCGAGCTGCGCGAGCTCCTCCTTGGTGGCCATGCCGGCCATCAGCGCGCCGGGTTTGGCGGCGGCACCGCCCGTGTCGTGCCCGGCCATGTCGTGGCCGCCCGCGTCCTGCCCGCCCGTGCCGTGCCCGGTGTGGCCGCCGTGCTGGTCCGCGGACCCCATCCAGGACATCGGCGGCTCGTCGGCCACCACCTTCGGCAGCCCCCACAGGTCCAGCCAGCCCAGCAGCATGCCCCGCTGGTTGGCCTGCGTGTTGGCGATGTCGTACGCGAGCCCGCGCACGGGCTCGTCCTGGGTGCGGTCCCGCACGATGAACGACATCTCCACCGCCTGCTGGTGGTGCACGGCCATGTCCCGGGCGAAGCCCGCATCCGGTGAGTAGAGGCCCGGTGCGCGGGCCGACGTACCGTCGCCGTCACCGTCGCTCGCGGCGGTGACCGTGGCCCCCGCCGCGAACAGCAGCGCGAGCAGGACGGCGGTCCCGGCCGCCCAGTACGTACGGGTCACTTCTCGGCCAGCCCGCTGGTGCAGGCCGCACCCGGCTCGGGGGTCTGCGGGCCCTGCACGTACTTGGTGAAGAACTGCGCGACGCGGGGGTCGTCCGCCTTGTCCACCGTCAGCTGCTTGCCCCAGGCGCTCAGCGTGATCGTGCCGGCCTGCTCCTTGACCGGGCTCATCAGCGTGTACGGGGTCTTGGCCACGGTCCCGGCGAGCGCGTCGAGGTCGCCCTTGGCGGCCTTCTCGTTGTACGTCACCCAGACCGCGCCGTGCTCCAGCGAGTGGACGGCGTTGACCTCGGGGACCGGGTTCTTGTAGACGTCGCCGTTGCAGTTCATCCAGCGGGGGCTGTGGTCGCCGCCGACCGGCGGGTTCATGGGGTACTTCACCGGGGTGTCGACGTGGTTGCGGCCCAGCGCCTTCGCGTCCCAGGTCTGCTCGCCGTTCACCGGAGCCTTGCGGGCCGCCGCCTCGGCGTCCTTCTTCTCCTGCTTGTCGATCAGCACCCACGCGCCGAAGCCGATGAGACCGGCGGCGACGGCCACCGAGACCGTGATCGCGATGGCCGCGTTGCGCCGGTCGCGGGCCCGCTCGGCGCGGCGCATCTCGGCTATGCGGGCCTGGGGGGAGTTGCTGTCGTACGGGGTCCTGCTGGCCATGTGCCCTGAATCCTTCTGCTGAGGGGGGTGGAGGGATGGATCCGGTGGAGCGCGGTACGGCGCCCGGACCGGTCAGGTCCGCAGCACTTGGAGGGCATGGAGGTCGGGGGCCCGGGCGAGCGTCCCGTGCGGCCGGGCCGGCCCGCCGCCGGCGGCGCGCCCGACGGGATCCGGGGCGGAGTCCGCCACGGTCACGGCGGGCGGCGGGGCGGGCAGTACGCCGGGGGCCACGTGCGAGAAGGGGGAGCAGCCGGGCGGCTCGTCGGGGGACACGCAGACGGCGCGTGTCCCGTGCCCGCCGGCGGGCCCTCGTACGGCCGACACGCCGGCCGGGGCCGTCGCGGCGGTCGCGCCGGACACGGCGGTGACGGCGTGCGGCTCACCCGGCCGTACGCACAGGAACAGCGCTCCGAGCAGCACGCAGAGGGCGACCGTGATGACGGCGCGCCGAGGCATCCGACGCCCTGCGCGCCCGCGCCGCATGTGCTCCCAGCCCCCCATGGGCGCAGATGGTAATGCTCATGACGGGTCCGAGGTCAGTGCGGGGGTGCCACGAGGTTTCAGAGGTGCGTAATGTGGCGGAAACCACGGCTGGCGATACTGGGCCCGCCCGACTGTGCCCCCGCCCTCGGGGGAGGTGGTGCACAGGCCGTCTGAACTGCGAGGATGAAGGCATGGACAAGCAGCAGGAATTCGTCCTCCGGACGCTCGAGGAGCGCGACATCCGGTTCGTGCGCCTGTGGTTCACCGACGTACTGGGCTTCCTGAAGTCCGTCGCGGTCGCCCCCGCCGAGCTGGAGCAGGCCTTCGACGAGGGCATCGGCTTCGACGGATCGGCCATCGAGGGCTTCGCGCGGGTCTACGAATCCGACATGATCGCCAAGCCGGACCCCAGCACGTTCCAGATACTGCCGTGGCGCGCCGAGGCCCCCGGGACCGCCCGGATGTTCTGCGACATCCTGATGCCGGACGGGTCGCCGTCCTTCGCGGACCCGCGGTACGTCCTCAAGCGCATCCTGAACAAGACCTCCGACCTGGGCTTCACCTTCTACACCCACCCCGAGATCGAGTTCTTCCTGCTGAAGGACAAGCCGCTGGACGGGACCCGCCCGGTACCGGCGGACAACTCTGGCTATTTCGACCACACTCCGCAGAACGTCGGCATGGACTTCCGCCGCCAGGCGATCACCATGCTCGAATCCATGGGCATCTCGGTCGAGTTCAGCCACCACGAGGGCGCCCCGGGCCAGCAGGAGATCGACCTCCGCTACGCGGACGCGCTCTCCACGGCGGACAACATCATGACCTTCCGCCTCGTCATGAAGCAGGTCGCGCTCGAGCAGGGCGTCCAGGCCACCTTCATGCCGAAGCCGTTCTCCGAGTACCCCGGCTCGGGCATGCACACCCACCTCTCCCTCTTCGAGGGGGACCGCAACGCCTTCTACGAGTCGGGCGCCGAGTACCAGCTCTCCAAGGTCGGCCGCTCCTTCATCGCGGGCCTCCTGAAGCACGCGGCGGAGACGGCCGCGGTCACCAACCAGTGGGTCAACTCCTACAAGCGCATCTGGGGCGGCTCCTCCCGCAGCGCCGGCGCGGGCGGCGAGGCCCCCTCGTACATCTGCTGGGGCCACAACAACCGCTCGGCCCTGATCCGGGTCCCGATGTACAAGCCGGGCAAGACGGGCTCCTCCCGGGTCGAGGTCCGCTCGATCGACTCGGGCGCCAACCCGTACCTGACCTACGCGGTGCTCCTCGCGGCGGGCCTCAAGGGCATCGAGGAGGGCTACGAACTCCCGGCGGGCGCCGACGACGACGTCTGGGCCCTCTCCGACGCGGAACGCCGCGCGATGGGCATCGAACCCCTCCCGCAGAACCTCGGCGAGGCCATCGCCCTGATGGAACGCAGCGAACTGGTCGCCGAAACCCTCGGCGAGCACGTCTTCGACTTCTTCCTGCGCAACAAGAAGCAGGAGTGGGAGGAGTACCGGAGCGAGGTCACGGCCTTCGAACTCCGCAAGAACCTCCCGGTGCTGTAAGGGCAGGTCAGAGCCTTTTCCGGGCCGGAACACCACTCGGGGCCGGCGGCGCGACGCCGTCGGCCCCGAGGTGCGAGGACACGCGTATGACCGTGCACACCGCGACGCCGCTCGACGGGGCGCTGCCCATGCCCGAGCGGGTCTGGTACGCCTCCTACGGCTCCAACATGCACATGGACCGCCTGGCCGCGTACATCGCCGGGGGGACCCCCGCCGGCGCGGCGCGCACCTATCCGGGCTGCCGGGACCGGCGGGCGCCGGAGCGCTCGCTCGCGGTCGAGCTGCAAGGCCGCCTGTACTTCGCCACGGAGTCCGCCGTGTGGGGCGGGGGCCGCGGGCTGTACGACCCGACGGCTCCGGGGCGGATGCGCGGGCGGGCGCACCTGGTGACGGTCGGCCAGGTGTCCGACATCGCCGCGCAGGAGATGGGCGACGAACCCGGGACGGACCTCGACCTCACGGCGGCGCTGCGGCACGGCCGCGATGAACTCGGGCCGGGGCGGTACGAGACGCTGATCTGCCCCGGCACGATCGAGGACATCCCCGTCCTGACGTTCACCGCGCCGTGGACGCTCGGCGAAGTCGACGTACTCCCGCCCTCTGCCGTGTACCTGCGCTACCTGGCCGGCGGCCTCCTGGAGTCCGGCCCCTGGGAGGAGCAGGACATCGCCGAGTACCTGGCCGCCTGCCCGGGCGCCGCCGGTCACTGGACGCCCGAGCAGGTACGGGAGCTGCTGGTTTCCGGGAGTTGCTGACCTCCGGGAGTGGCCGGCCTCCGGGAGTGGCCGGCCTCCGGCTTCGGCCGGTGACGGGCGGGGTTACGCCGGAGGGACCGCCCGGTGCCAGGTGGTGCGGGAGGGGTGGGCGGGGTCCGGGGTGGCGGGCGGGGTCGTGGTGATGTGGAGTTCGGCGTCCAGGCCCAGGACCGCCGTCGTCGTCGCGCCCGCCGGTTCGAGGATGCCGGCCGGGGCGCCGGCGAAGAGCATCTTCGACTCCGTCCACGCGGGCGGGCCGCCGAGGCCCGTCGTGCTGACCGTGCCCGTGTCCGCGCGGCCCGACAGGAGGCGGCCCGCGACGCCGACCGCGCCGTAGCCCGCCCGGCCGCCGGCCTCCGAGACGCTGGAGACCTGCGGCTTGCCGGAGCCCGCCGTGACCAGGGCCGTACGGACGACCCCCGAGTCGGGGCGGCGGAAGTAGAGCCGGATGCCCGCGCCCTCCGGGGCCGCCGAGAGCGGGACCGTGGTGGCGGGCAGGCCCGTCTGGAACGGTCCCTCGAGCGGGGCCCCCGGGGCGGGCTGGGTCCAGGCCAGGACCGACTTGGTGGTGGCCGCGTACACCTGGCGCCGCCCGGCGGCGTCGACCGCCGTCACCGGGTCGCTCTGCAGGTCCTCGCCGCCCAGGTGCTGCCAGGGGCCGAAGGCGCCGTCCGGCTGCTGCTCGCGGGCGCGCAGCGTGCGGCGGGAGTCGCGGACGTAGACGGTCAGCCGGCCGTCCGGGGCCACGGCCGCCGAGGGCGCGCTGATGGCGGAGGTGCCCTCCTCGTCGGCCCCCTCGGGGGTGCCGAGCGACTGCCACGGCCCGAACGGGCCGTCCGGCGCGGCCTGGACGGCGTACACGATCTCGCGCCGGTAGTCCGCGGGCGCCGGGCCGAAGACCGTACGGGTGGCGAGGACCGCTGTGCGGCCGTCGGGGAAGCGGGCCGTGCTCGCGCCCGGGTCGATGCCGGTGCCGGGGAGCAGGACCGGGCCGGTCCAGCCGGCCGGGCCGTTCTGCCGGGTCCAGACGGCCATCCGGCCGTCCAGGGCGGCGAAGGCGTAGAGCCGGCCGGGGGCGCCCGCCACCAGCCAGGAGGTGGTGTCGGCGCGGGCGTAGCGCAGCGACTGGGCCCAGTTGCGGCCGGTGGGGCTGCTCGCGACCTTGCGGTCGCCGCAACCGGAGGGGCTGCCGCAGTAGTTCTGGTGGTCGAGCCAGGCGTACGTCTTGAGGTAGCCGATCTTCGTATCGGCCGTCTGCGGGTCCAGGGCGTGCGGGAGGGTGCCGTTGTGGTAGCCGAGGTAGTTCTGCACCGAGAACCGCGGGCGGTCGCCGGCCTGGGCGGCGTACGCAGCGGTGGCGGCCTGCACGAAGCGGGCGCCGTACATGTGGTCCTGGTGGTCGGTGTACTTGCCGGTGTCGTGGTACCGGCCCGGCGTCGGGTCCTGCATGCGTATCGTCGTCGGCCTGTAGACCCCGAGCAGCCCGGCTATCGCCTGTATCACCTGGTCCTTGGTGTACGTGTACGGCTGCTTGACCGGGCTTCCGGAGGACAGCTGGGCGCCGAGCGCGGGTATCTTGCCGTTCCACAGGCCGCGCAGGCTGTCCGGGTTCTCCGCGGTGGGGTTGCGGGCCTCGCGCAGCTGCAGCCAGACCAGGTTGACCTGCGGCCGGGCGATCAGCACGTCGAGCTCGGCCTGGCCGCCGCCCGCGGTGGGTATGACCGTGCGCTTCCACGCGCTGGTGCGGTCCCCGGTGGCCATCTGGGCGTAGGCGGAGCGGATGCCGTTCTGCCGGGCCTCCGCGTAGTGGGCGCGGTCGGCGGGCTGCTCCGGGTCCTTGGCGCCGGCCCCGTTGGCCTCGTTGCGGCCGTCGGCCTCGCCGGAGGTCAGGTAGACGGTGGTGAGCTGGAGCCCGGCCGTCAGCGAGCGGCTGAGGTCCGGGTTCATGAAGAACAGGTCGTCGTCGGGGTGGGCGACGACCTGGACGACCGATCCGGCCGTGGTGCTCGCCGGGAGCGCGACGGCCGGGTTCTTCTCCTGGGTGGCCTCGGCCGACGTCTGCTGGCCGGTGGCGACGGCGAGCACGCCGGTGGCACCGACGGTGAGTACGGGCAGGAGGGCAGCGAGGAGGAAGCGGCGACGGGCAATCGGCATCGGTCACGCCTTGGGGTCGTTCCGGGCGGGAAGAACGGCAGTTCAGTCAGTTCAGTCAGCTCAGTCAGTGAGAGGCCAAATCGGGGGACTTGGTTCACCGATGTGCTCGATGACTCCTGCTTTCCGGAAACGACCGGATGCGATTGTGGCGTGTGACCTTTTGATCCGTGTAAGTGCCCAGGATGTGGACGCACTTGGTCCGCCGGAGAAGGGTTCTCAGCGGCCCGTGTTCCGCGGCCCCACCGGCAGCCACGGCGCCAGGTGCGCGTTCGCGTCGTCCGCCGAGGAGGTCACGTACAGCCGCGCGTCGAGCCCTACCACCGCCAGGCTGACCGTGTTCCGGCCGGTCGCCGTGGAAGACGGGGCCCCGACGAACATCAGCGGCGACCGCTCCCACGGCCGCCCCGACCCGAGGTCCGAGCCCAGCTGACCGCCCGCCGTGCGGCCGGCCAGCACGTGCCCGCTCGCCGCCACCGAGCCGAAGCCCTGGAGCCCGCCGAGGTCGGTGAGGTGGTTGACCTTCAGCCCGCCGTCGCCCGTCACCAGGGCGGTACGGACGTTGCCCGAGCCCGGCTTGCGGAACCACAGCCGCACCCCGCCCTCGCGCCCCTCCGCGGTGAGCGGCAGCGTCGTGTCCGGCAGCCCCGTGGGCGTGGCCGGGCCCAGCGGCGCGCCCGGCTTCGGCTGCGCCCAGCCCAGCACCGACTTGGCCGTGGCCGCGAACACCATGCGCCGCCCGGCGCCGTCCGTGGCGGTGACCGGCGTGCCGTGCAGGTCGGCGCCGCCGAACTGCGCCCACGGGCCCCAGGTGCCGTTCGCGAGCTGCACCCGCCCGCGCAGGGCGGACGCGCCGTCGCGGACGTACGCCGCCAACTGGCCGGTGCCGTCGACCGAGACGGCGGGGGCGCTGATGTCGGAGGTCCAGTTCTCGTCGGCGGCCTCGGGCGTGCCCAGCGACTGCCAGTCCCCGAACTCCTCCGTCCCCGGGCCCTTCTGGACGACGTACCCGACCTCGCGCCGGTAGTCCGCCGGCCGCGCGCCGAAGGAGGTACGGGTGCCGAAGGCGGCGATCCGCCCGTCCGGCAGGGTGACGGTGGAGATGCCCGGGTCCATGCCGGTGCCGGGCAGCAGGCGCGGCCCGCTCCAGGCGCCGATCGGGCCGGACCGGTGCCAGACGGCGACCTGGCCGTCGAGCACCTTGAAGGCCCACAGGCCGTGCTCCTTGTCGGAGGTCAGCCAGGAAGTGCCGGTGCCGCGGGCGTAGTTGACGGTTGATGTCCAGCCGTTGCCGGCGGGGTGGTCGGCCACCTTGAGGTCGCCGCAGCCGGCGTCGCTGGCGCAGTGGTTCTGCCGGTCCAGCCAGGCATAGGTGTCAAGGATGTCCAGCTTCGCCTTGGCCTCGTCCGGGTCCAGGGCGCTGGGCAGGGAGCCGTTGGAGTAGCCGAGGTAGTTCTGCACCGCGAAGTGCGGGCGGTCCTTGACGTCGATGCCCTTCGCGTACGCGGCCAGGGCGGCCTGGACGAAACGGGCCCCGTAGAAGTGGTCCTGGTGGTCGGTGTACCGCTTGTCGGGGAACCGGCCGGGCGTGGGGTCCTGGGCGCGGACGGTGGTCGGCTTGTACTGCTCCAGGACGCCGGCGATCGTCTGGACGACCTGCTCCTTCGAGTACGAGAACCGCTGTTTGACGGGGGTGCCGGAGGCGAGCTGCGCGCCGAGCGCGGATATCTTGCCGTCCCACAGGCCGTGCAGGCTGTCGGGGGCGCTGTCGTAGACGGTGCCGGCCTCGCGCAGCTGCAGCCAGACGAGGTTGACCTCGGGCTTGGCGACGAGCACGTCGACCTCGGCGTGGCCGCCGCCCTTGGTGGGGACGACGGTGCGCTTCCAGGCGCTGCTGCGGTCGCCGGTGGCCATCTTGGCGTAGGCGGCGCGGATGCCGTTCTGGCGGGCCTCGGCGTAGGCGGGCTTGTTGGGCGGGGTGGAGGCCTGCTTGCCTTCGGTGGCGTTGATGCCGTCAGCCTCGCCGGCGGTGAGATAGACCGTGGTGACGGGGTGGCCGGCGGCTATGGAGTACCGCAGGTCCGGGTTCATGAAGTAGAGGTCGTCGTCGGGGTGGGCGACGATCTGCAGCACCCGGCCGGGGTCGGGCGCGTCGGCGGTGGCCGCGGGGGCGGCTTTCCCGTCGGCGATGCCTCCGCTCGCCTCGCCGGCGCGGAGCACGAACACGCCGCAGGCGGCGATGGCGGCACAGAGCCCCACGCCCTTGACGACCCGCCCCCCATTGCGCCGCCCCCGGCCTCGCGAGGATTTGGCCCTGCCGGCACGGCGGGAGGCCCGCCCGCTGCCCGGGCCGGCGTCGGCGCGTCGGCCGGCGGCTGCGGCTGCGTCTGCGTCTGCGGGGACGGCGGTACGGGAACGCCGTGCGGCCCGGCGGCCGCCGGGAGTGGGCGGCCGGTCGGTGCCGGAACGGCGCGAAGCGCGCCCGGTGGGTTGGTCGGTGGCCCCCGACGGGTGGCCCGGCCGAGCGGCTTCGGGTCCCGCCGGGCCCCATGACCATCCGGCCTGTCCCGGATACGGCGAGGCTCCCGGGTCGTCGGGGAGCCAGGGGCCCGGGGCGGCGGGTCCGTCGGGCATGTGCGTCCTTGGGGGCGGTCGGGCAGGGAGCGGGCCCGAAGGAGGGGGCACGTAAATGGAATGGGATGTTCCGAATAAATATTCAGATAGTCCGATAATCCGCCCCATGGTACGTGTCCACCCACGCCGGTGAGTCGAACGCCTGCTCCGGCTAGGCTCCTTCCAGGCACGCTTGGGCAGTGGCGGCGACGTACGCGGGAGGCGGCGGGATGACAGTCCCGGGACGCAGGAGCAGTACCTTCATCCGGCTGCTGCGCAGCGGCTTCACCGACCCCTCGGCCGCGGCCCGGCTGCTCGACTCCGAGGCGCTGGCCTCCGTACGCACCGACCCGGTGCTCCTCGACGCCCTCGGGGCCACCGCCGATCCGGATCTCGCCCTCCTCGGGCTGGTCCGGCTCGCCGAGGCGCAGAGCGACGACGAACGGCCCGTACTCCTCGACACCCTCGTCAGCGCCAAACCGCTCCGCGACCGCCTCCTCGGCGTGCTCGGCGCGTCCGAAGCGCTCGGCGACCACCTCGCCCGCCACCCCCGCGACTGGCACGCGCTCGTCACGTACGAGGCCGCCGACCTGCATCCCGGCCTCGCCGAGTTCGAGCACGGGCTGAGCCAGGCCCACGACCCCATCGCCCTGCGCGTGGCCTACCGCCGCTGCCTGCTCTCCATCGCCGCCCGCGACGTCTGCGGCACCATCGACGTCGCCCAGACCGCCGCCGAGCTCGCCGACCTCGCCACCGCAACCCTCCGCGCCGCCCTGCGGATCGCGTCCGCCGCCGCCCCCGACGACGCCGCCGCCTGCCGGCTCGCCGTCATCGCCATGGGCAAGTGCGGCGGCAACGAGCTGAACTACGTCTCCGACGTCGACGTCATCTTCGTCGGCGACGCGCCGAACGGAGCCGACGAGGCAAAGGCCGTCCAGGCCGCCACCCGCCTCGCCTCCCACCTCATGCGCATCTGCTCCGAGACCACCATCGAAGGCACCATCTGGCCCGTCGACGCCAACCTGCGCCCCGAAGGCCGCAACGGCCCCCTCGTCCGCACCCTGGCCTCCCACCTCGCCTACTACCAGCGCTGGGCCAAGACCTGGGAGTTCCAGGCCCTGCTCAAGGCCCGCGCCGTGGCCGGCGACCCGGACCTCGGCGCCCAGTACATCGACGCCATAACGCCCCTCGTCTGGCAGGCCGCCGAACGCGAGAACTTCGTCGCCGACGTCCAGAAGATGCGCCGCCGCGTCGTCGACAACATCCCCGCCTCGCAGGTCGACCGCGAGCTCAAGCTCGGCCCCGGCGGCCTGCGCGACGTCGAGTTCGCCGTCCAGCTGCTCCAGCTCGTCCACGGCCGCAGCGACGCCGGCCTGCACTCCGGCAGCACCCTCGACGCCCTGCACGCCCTCGCCGCCGGCGGCTACGTCGGCCGCGCCGACGCCGCCCAGCTGAACGACGCGTACCGCTTCCTGCGCGCCATGGAACACCGCATCCAGCTCTACCGGCTGCGCCGCACCCACCTCGTCCCCGAGGACGAGGCCGACCTGCGCCGCCTCGGCCGCTCCCTCGGCCTGCGCACCGAACCCGTCGCCGAGCTCAACAAGGCCTGGCGCCGGCACGCCTCCGTGGTCCGGCGCCTGCACGAGAAGCTCTTCTACCGGCCGCTGCTCGACGCCGTCGCCCAGCTCTCCCCCGGCGAGACCCGGCTCTCCCCGCGCGCCGCCGGCCAGCGCCTCGAAGCCCTCGGCTACGCCGACCCGGCCTCGGCCCTGCGCCACCTCGAAGCCCTCGCCTCCGGCGTCACCCGCAAGGCCGCCATCCAGCGCACCCTGCTCCCCGTCATGCTCGGCTGGTTCGCCGACTCCGCCGACCCGGACGCCGGCCTGCTGAACTTCCGCAAGGTCTCCGACGCCCTCGGCAAGACCCCCTGGTACCTGCGCCTGCTCCGCGACGAGGGCGCCGCCGCCGAGAACCTGGCCCGCGTCCTGTCCGCCGGCCGGCTCGCCCCCGACCTGCTGATGCGCGCCCCCGAGGCCGTCGCCCTGCTCGGCGACCCCGACGGGCTCGGACCCCGTACGCACGAGGCCCTGGAGCAGGAGGTGCTCGCCGCCGTCGGCCGCGCCGACAGCGCCGAAGCCGGCGTCGCCGCCGCCCGCGGGGTCCGCCGCCGCGAGCTGTTCCGCACCGCCGCCGCCGACATCATCCGCTCGTACGGTACGGAGGACAGCCCGGCCGAGGAGGACCCCGGCGCCCTCGTCGACCGGGTCGGCAACGCCGTCTCCGACCTCACCGCCGCGACCATCGCCGGAGCCCTGCGCGCCGCCGTCAGCGACCACTGGGGCGAGACCCTGCCCACCCGCTTCGCGATCATCGGTGTCGGCCGCTTCGGCGGCCACGAACTCGGCTACGGATCCGACGCCGACGTCCTGTTCGTCCACGAACCCCGCGAGGGCGTCGACGAACAGGAAGCCGCGAAAGCCGCCCAGGCCGTCATCGCCGAAATGCGCAGGCTGCTCCAACTCCCCACCGCCGACCCGCCGCTGCTCATCGACGCCGACCTGCGCCCCGAGGGCCGCTCCGGCCCGCTCGTACGCACCCTGTCCTCGTACGCCGCGTACTACCGGCGCTGGTCCCTGACCTGGGAGAGCCAGGCCCTGCTGCGCGCCCAATCCGTCGCGGGCGACGCCGAACTCGGCGCCCGCTTCATCGAGCTCATCGACCCGCTGCGCTACCCGGCGGAGGGCCTCGGCGAGGACGCCGTACGGGAGATCCGCCGCCTGAAGGCCCGCATGGAATCCGAGCGGCTGCCACGCGGCGCCGACCCGACCCTGCACACGAAGCTCGGCCGCGGCGGCCTCAGCGACGTCGAGTGGACCGTCCAGCTGATCCAGATGCAGCACGCCTGGTCGGAGCCCGGCCTGCGCACCACCCGTACCCGCGAGGCCCTGGCCGCCGCCCACGCGGCCGGGCTGATCCCGGCCGAGGAGGCGCAGATCCTGGACGAGGCCTGGGTGCTCGCCACCCGGGTCCGCAACGCGGTGATGCTGGTCCGCGGCCGGGCCGGGGACACCTTCCCGTCGGAGGCCCGCGAACTGGCGGCCGTGGGCCGCTACCTCGGCTACGCGGAGGGCACGGTCGGCGAGCTGCTCGACGACTACCGCCGCATCACGCGGCGCGCCCGGGCGGTCGTGGACGACCTGTTCTACGGGGCGTAGCGGTCCGGGGTCCCCGGACCGCTACGGCCCGGTGTCAGCGCGCCGCGAGGCCGCCCACCCCGGCGCAGAGGGATCCGGGGCGGGCGGCCGGCACACCGGTTGGATCAGCGGTGATGACGCCGCTTCGCTACGGAAGCCGCTCGATGATCCACTCGCACAGCTCCCGGGTGATCGCGGTGTGCGGGGTGGTGGACGAGGACCAGAAGAATTCGTCCAGCTCGCTTTCGTTCGGGTCGAGCGAAGCGACCTTCGCGTACAGGTCCTCCTGCTTGTCGATGTCGCGGATCGCCACCGCGCTGACGGTCGGGACGAAGCAGATGGACTCGTGCCGCAGGTCGACCTTGCCGCCCTTCGACACCAGCTCGTCCGCCACGATCTTGTAGGAGGCGAGGGTGCCGCCCGGTGCGCCGTCCAGCTCGGGGTATCCGCTGACGGTGACCGGCTTGGAGGCGGGCGGGAACAGCCGCTTCAGCTGGGCGACCGTGACGTTGTTGCCGGTGGCCTGGGTGTAGAAGGTCGTACCGGGGAAGGCGATCAGGCCGGTGCTCTTCAGCGCCATCTCGCCGGGCGGGATGCTGAGGCCCATGCCGTCGCCGGTGCCGTTGGCCACCGCGATCTTGCGGGGGATCATCGGCCAGTCGCCCATCCGGCGCAGGTCCTTCAGCAGCTCGGTGCGCAGCGGGTCGATCTCGTCCTTGTCGGTCTCGCTGTTGTAGTGGCGCCAGAGCAGCTGCCGGGCCGCCGGGCTGTTCATCTGCCGTGCGAAGTCGTTCGCCAGCGGGATGAAGTGCGCGAACGCCTGCAGGCCGATCGGGATCACGGCGCCGCGGTGCGGGGTGTCGTAGGAGAAGTACAGCGCGGTCTGGTGGTCCATCCGCTCCGTCTCCAGCTTGGCCAGCGCGTAGCGGGTGATCAGGCCGCCCATGCTGAAGCCGCCGACGGTCAGCCGGTCGTCACCGACGCGCTCCCCGATGGTCCGCTGGATCGCCGCCATCACGGTGTCGGCGTTCTCCTGGATCCGCGAGGTGCGCTCGTCGAACCCGACCAGGATCACGGTGCGCCCCTGCTTGCGCAGTTCGGTCAGGAACTTGTACTCCCCGCCGTCCAGGCCCTGGGCGAGCCACTGCAGATCGCTTCGGCCGAGGTTGAAGCCGTCGGCCATGATGATCGGCTTCTGGATGTGGCTGGTGCCCTCGCCGTAGTAGACCCAGGCGAAGCCGTTCGGCAGCTCCCACTCCGTGTCGCGCTGATGCACGGGAACCTGGACGGGCGGCTGCGAACTCAGCGGTGCCGCTGCGATCAGGCTTCCGCTGATCTGTTCCGCCTGGGCGTCCTTGCCGTTCTGGGCTGCGGGCACGGGTATCTCCTTACTGATTACGCGCACGGCTCGGCAGTCCGGCCAGGCCGGACGCGCGGCGGTGCGGGGTGATGAGTGATGCCGACTCATCATGTGTGCACGGAGCGTAATAGTCGATTACGCAGCGCGACATTCGCTCGTTAGGGGGGACCTTCGACGGCTGCGTTTGGATCGGCGTACGGGGAACGGTGTCGCGCTAAGCGGCGTCCGCCGACGGGGCGCAGTCCCGGCAGTGGCCGGGGGTGGGGGAGCGGAAGGCGCGGTCGCAGCCGTCGCACGTGCGGAGAGGGTGCACGTTGCGGTCCGGGGGTACGGGGCGCGCCGCGCCGGGGTCCGGCAGCCGGGGCGGGACCAGCTCCCGCAGGCGGTGGGTGAGGAGCCCCGCAGGGGAGTGGATCGGCGTCATCGGCAGTGTGCGGGTCAGGACGGCGGCGACGGCGCTCGGGGTCAGCCCGCGCTCCAGCCAGACGGCCGCGGCGGGCGCCAGCCGCACCGTGTCCCGCTCGGACAGCACCAGCCGTGGATCGCGAAGCCGCAGCCGGGCCAGCAACTCCCGGGCCTGGAGCTCGGCTTCGGAGACGGGCGGGGCGGGCTCGGGATCGGGGTCCGGGGCGGGCTCGGGATCCGGCTCGGGCTCGGGTTCCGGCTCGGGGGTCGGCTCCGGCTCGGGTCCGGAGCTGTGGACTCGCCGTTCAGGGGCCGTCTCCTCCGACATCGCGGGCGGGTTGTTGTACGAGACCGTGCGGGTCACCACACGCCCACTCGGAAGCCTCTCCTGGAACCGGGCCAGGTAGCCGCGGTCCTCCAGCTCGTGCAGGGCGGCGGCGATGCGGACTTCGCCCTCCGGGAAGCGTTCGGCGAGGGCCTTGATGGTGACCTTGGCGCCCGTCGGGAGCGACTGGATGTGCGTGGCCAGGCCGATCGCCGTCAGGCTCAGCTCCCGGTGCTGGGCGAGATGGTTGCCGATCTTGACGTAGCCGCGACGGTGATCGTGGTTGATGTGCCGGATGCCCGACGGGACGCGCGTGGGCGCGCTAAAGTGCTGATCAGCCATGGGAAGTTGCTGCTTCCTCTGTGGTCAGGCCCTCGGTCGGGATTGCAGTCCCGTACGAGGGCCGATTGCGTTTATGGGGTTGTCGGCAGTCAGAGTGCCCGTCGAATTGGCATATGCGCCAGCCGGATTGGACTGATTCACCCGACCGAGTGAGAGGGGGAGGGGGGAGGTGGGGAGAGGTTGTTTCCCCCGGTTATTGGTCTTTAGGCGTCGAGCGGTACCGGTCATTGATCCACCGGGTCGTGGAAACCTCGATCCGGTGAAATCGGACTCTCCGCAGCGGGGTCGGGGGAGACGAGGCGGATTTCCTGATTCACGTGACTCGGCGTGGCCACCCGTGCGTAGCCTGAACGGAGTTGCAGGCCAACGGAGGTGGCAGTGAGCGCAGAGGGCACCGACGAGTCGAGCTGGGCACTCGACCCGGAGGACGAATCCGGGGCGGTCGTAGCGGCGGTGGGACGCCAGTTGAAAATGTGGCGGGAGGCGGCCGGACTCGACCGATCCACTTTCGCTGAACGGATGGGCTACGGGGCGGACCTGACTCGCAAAATCGAGAGTGGCACCCGCATTCCGCGTCCGGAGTTCCTGGACAAGGCGGACGGGGTTCTCGGAGCGGGCGGAAAGATCGCCGCGATGAAGGTGGACGTCGAAAAGGCCCGCTACCCCAAGAAGGTTCGGGATCTGGCCAAGTTGGAATCCGAGGCCGTTGAACTCGGCGCCTACGCCAGCATCGTCGTACACGGGCTGCTACAGACGGAGGAGTACGTCCGTGCCCTCTACGGGCTGCGTCGACCTGCCTACCCCGACGAGGAGATCGAGCGCTTGGTAACGGCTCGCATGGCGCGTCAACAGGTTCTCGGCCAACCTACGGCCCCATTGCTGACAGTCGTGCAGGAGGAGGCAGTGCTTCGGCGGCCGGTCGGGGGCAAGATGGTGTTGCGGGGCCAACTGGAACGCCTACTGGAGGCTGGCAGTCTGCGGCACGTTGAGATCCAGGTCATGCCCACCGCCGTGGAGGAACACGCAGGGCTCGCAGGTTCACTCCAGTTGATGCGCCTCAAGGATGGGACGACCGTGGGACACAACGAAGGTCAGCTGGTCAGCCGCTTGATCACCGAGCCCAAAGATGTCCAGATCCTGGACATGCGCTATGGCATGATCCGGGCACAGGCTCTGACGCCTCGTGAATCGCTGACGTTCATTGAGAAGGTACTGGGGGAGACATGAGCATCAAGCCGTCGGGAGAGGGCGTCTCTGCACTGACGTGGGTCAAGAGCAGCTACAGCACCAATGACGGGCCTGAGTGCGTCGAGGTCGCCTGGACCAAGAGCAGCTACAGCACCGCCGACGGACCCGACTGCGTCGAGGTCGCCCGGACTCCCGGGACCGTCCTCGTCCGGGACTCCAAGCGTCCCGAGGCCGCCCGCCTGGCCGTCACCCCGGCCACCTGGCTCGGCTTCGTCACCTACGCGACCGCGTGAGAACACCGGGTTCGGCCGTCAAGGCGGTGTTCCGCTGCCGGCGGCCGGATCCGGAGTGCTGGGAAGTCGTCGTCACGGCCGTCTGCGATCGGGGCGACTCGGGGGGCCTCACCAATCCCCCTGCAACGCTCTTCAGGCCGGCCAGCCGACCTGCCCGCTGTCGACCTTGAGTACATCCGGAACCTCGGCTTCGTAGAACCTGAGGAATCCGACCCCGACCGCGCCGTCCCCGAGCAGGTGCGTGTCGTGAGCCCTTGTGGCCAGCCAGCAGAGCAGCTCACCGACCTTCTCGAACTCGTCCGGGTGGATCTCCTGACGGGACGTCAGCGACCAGCCCTTCCGCGCCAGGTCCGCGCGAGGGGCCAGTGCCGAGCAGAGCACACCACCCACCCGCCATGCCGCGCCCCGCCCGGCCAGCAGTGGACGGGGATCGTCCTCGATCACCGGGATCCCTGAGTCGTCCACCACCACGACCGGGAACTCGGTGACGATGGACAGGTGCTCCGGCTGGGGCCCGATCCCCAGATGCCAGCTCAGCTCGGCGAGCTCAGGCTCGGAGATCTCGTCCCGCAGGTCGACGGCAATCATCAGCTCATGGATGTCACTCACCCGGTGAACCCTATGGCCGGCCACCGACAAGGCGAGCGCGGCCGACAGCCAAGAGACACGCTCTAGCCCGAAGGCCTGAACCCATAGCTGACTTGCCGTCAGATTCTCTCCATGATCAGTAGGTTGGGGGCTACCTACGGCGGCTCGCTCGGGCGAGCACAAGGGAGTGGGCATGTCCAGCGAACAGCTCCAATCGACGGCGCCCTCGACGGCTGCCATGAAGGCCATGACGCTGGCCGCGATCGCGGCGACCGCGGCCACCCCGCGCCCATCGGGGGAGACACCGGTGGAGCAGATCAACCGGATCTTCATGGGAATCAACCAGCAGCTGGCCCAGCCCTTCCTCATGACCGGGGGCACCTGGGTACTGCAATGGGTCGGGCTGAGCGCGGACAACGCGAACATGGCGTACCTCGCGAAGAACACCGACGGCTCCAACGAGCTCGCCGTCGTCATCCGCGGCACGGTCGGCAACGTGACCGACCTCCTCGAGGACCTGGACGTCGGCACGGTGGTCCCGTTCACCGCCGTCGGATCGCCGAAGAACCCGGTCTCCGTCTCCAAGGGTGCGATGGAGGCGTTCACCCAGGTCATCAGTATGAGCACGGCGGGGGTCACCCTGGTGCAGGCGCTGGCCGCCGCGCTCGACCAGGCAGAGCCGGACCCGGCACTCTACGTGACCGGCCACAGCCTCGGCGGCTGTATCGCGACCATGGTCGGGCCCTACCTCCAGACGCAGTCCTGGCCCACCACCCCACAGTTCTCGCTCTACACCTTCGCCGCGCCCACCGCCGGCGGTCCGGACTTCGCGTCCTCCATCGACAACTCCTTCAAATGGGTCGCCAACGAGCGCCACCACAACTGCTACGACCTCGTGCCGCTGGCCTGGACCAGCCTCGACGACGCCAAGCAGTGGTACCCCGGTCCCGGCCCGGCGGCGGACGACGACGTCACCGCGGCCATCTCGGCGATCGCCGCCCTCCCCGGCCCCAACGCCTACGGGCAGCCGGGCGGCGACTGTCCGCTGAACGTCGTGCCCTATGGCAACCCCGGCAGCGTCTACGACCCGGACCTGGTCAAGAAGTCGCTCCAGGACTTCATGGGCCAGGCCGCCTTCCAGCACGCCAACGCCGTCTACCTGTACCTGCTCGGCGCGCCCGACCCGCCGTCGGGCCCGGTGGTGACCGGCATCAGCCCCAGCTCCGGCGGGGCGGCCACCGAGGTGACCATCACCGGCCGCGGCTTCGGCGCCGGCACCGCGGTCGACTTCGGCACGGTGCCGTGCTCCCAGTTCGACGTCAGTGATGACGGCGCCCAGATCACCGCCTACGCGCCTGAGGGCGTCGGCGTCGTCGCCGTCCGCGTCACCACCGTCCTGGGCACCTCCCCGGCCGTCCCGCTCGGCCAGTTCGCCTACGGCGGCCCTGCACCCGTGGTGGTCACCGGCATCAGCCCGGACAGCGGATGGACCGACAAGAAGGTCACCATCACCGGCGTGAACTTCGGCTCCGACGCACAGGTCTACTTCGGCGACAACGTCGCCCCGCCCGTCCAGCTGACGCCCCCCAACACGATCGTCGTCACCGCACCCGCGCCCACCATCGGTCCGGGCAAGCCCATGACCGTGAACGTGACCGTGCTGTCGCAGGGCTACTCGTCCCCCGCGAGCCCGGCGGACGAGTTCAGCTACACGACCTGACCCGGGAAGGCGGGCACACGTGCTCTAGGCGCGGGTGCGGAACCGGTTCAGCAAGGCGGCCGTCGCCGGGTGGGGGCCGGTGGCCTCCGGGTGGCGCGGCAGCCGGTGCGGCAGCGAGCCGTACCAGCTGCGCGAGACCGTGTAGCCGAACGCCAGGCAGAGCATGCCGCCCACGGCGTCCAGCCAGAAGTGGTTGGCGGTGGCCACGATCACCACGAGGGTCGCCGTCGGGTAGAGCAGGCCGAGGATCCGGGCCCAGGGGGCGGAGGCGACCGCGAAGATCGTCAGCCCGCACCAGAGCGACCACCCTATGTGCATGGAGGGCATCGCCGCGTACTGGTTCGACATGTGCTTGAGGTTGCCGGAGGCCATGGAGCCCCAGGTGTGGTGGACCAGCACGGTGTCGACGAAGCTCTGCCCGTTCATCAGCCGGGGCGGCGCGAGCGGGAAGAAGTAGTAGCCGACCAGGGCCACGCCCGTGGTGGCGAAGAGGACCATGCGCGTGGCCGCGTAGCGCCCCGGATGGAAGCGGTAGATCCAGACCAGGACGCCGATGGTCACGACGAAGTGGAGCGTGGCGTAGTAGTAGTTCATGCCGACGATGAGCCACGTGACCGAGTTGACCGCATGGTTGACCGACTGCTCCACGGCGATGCCGAGGGTGCGCTCGAGGTCCCACAGCCAGTCGGCGTTCGCGAGGGCGTCCGCCTTCTGCTCGGGCACCGCGTTGCGGATGAGCGAGTACGTCCAGTAACTGACCCCGATGAGCAGGATCTCGAACCAGATCCGGGGCCGGCGCGGGGCTCGCAACCGGGACAAATGGGTGCGCTGATCGCCCGGACGAGTCTGGCTCTCGGTCACCTCGGGTGACGAGACTTCCGTCCGGGTTTCCAGTGTCTTCACGCTCGATTCACCCATGGGGGAAGAGTCTGCCAGATGCGTTCTCGCCTTCGATCATCCCTCGGGAGGGTCTCCGGCGCAGCGGCTCACCCCTGGGGACGAGACGGTCCCCTACGTTGCTGCGGACCGGAGGCGGTGGATCCGCGGACCACCAGTTCGGGCAGGAAGACGAACTCGCTGTGCGGGGCCGGCGTACCGCCGATCTCCTCGAGGAGCGTGCGGACCGCGGCCTGCCCCATGGCCTGCACGGGCTGCCGGATGGTGGTGAGCGGCGGATCGGTGAACGCTATGAGCGGGGAGTCGTCGAAGCCGACGACCGAGACGTCCTGCGGCACCCGCAGCCCCTGCTGCCGGGCCGCCCGGATCGCCCCGAGCGCCATCATGTCGCTCGCGCACACGATGGCCGTGCAGCCGCGCGAGATGAGCGCGGCCGCGGCGGCCTGCCCGCCCTCCAGCGTGTAAAGGGAGTGCTGGATGAGCTCCTCGACCTCGGCCTCGTCGAGGCCGAGCCGCTCCTTCATCCCGAGCCGGAAGCCCTCGATCTTGCGCAGGACGGGCACGAACCGCTTGGGTCCGACCGCGAGCCCGATCCGGGTGTGCCCGAGCGCGGTCAGGTGGGTCACGGCGAGCTGCATCGCGGCGCGGTCGTCCGGGGAGACGAAGGGGGCCTGCACCTTGTCGGAGAACCCGTTGATGAGGACGTAAGGAACGCCCTGCCCGCGGAGTTGGTCGTAGCGGCCCATGTCGGCGGTGGTGTCGGCGTGCAGCCCGGAGACGAAGATGATGCCGGAGACCCCGCGGTCGACCAGCATCTCGGTGAGCTCGTCCTCGGTGGACCCGCCGGGCGTCTGCGTGGCCAGCACCGGCGTGTACCCCTGCCGGGTCAGAGCCTGGCCGATGACCTGCGCGAGCGCCGGGAAGATGGGGTTGTCCAGCTCGGGGGTTATCAGGCCGACGAGCCCCGCGCTGCGCTGGCGCAGCTTGACGGGGCGCTCGTAGCCGAGCACGTCGAGCGCGGCCAGCACGGACTCGCGGGTGCCTGCGGCCACACCGGGCTTGCCGTTGAGCACGCGGCTGACTGTGGCTTCGCTGACCCCCGCCTGGGCTGCGATGTCGGCTAGCCGTGCGGTCACGGGATTGGACTGTACCGGTCCCCGGCTCACAACGCCCACCACGTGCACGAATCCGGGGGCAGCAGCACGGTCCGGCCGTCCGTCTCCACCGGCGCGCTGGAGAGTACGGGGCGCCCCGGCGAGGGCAGCTCCAGCGGCTCGGACCGGCTGTTGAGGGTGCACGCGAAGCCGGGCCGGGTGAAGAGGAGGACGCCCGCGGGTGCGGACAGCCAGGTCAGCGGGCCCGCGTCGGGGGAGCCGAGGCCCGGCAGTGCGCGGCGCAGCTCCAGGGCGGCGCGGTACAGCTCGAGGGTGGAGTGGGGGTCGCCGGTCTGGGAGGCGACGCTCAGCGGGGCCCAGTCCGCGGGCTGCGGGAGCCAGCTGCCGGCCGGGCCGAAACCGTACGGGGGCCGCTCGCCGGACCAGGGCAGCGGGATCCGGCAGCCGTCGCGCAGTCCGTCCTGCCCGGCGGTGCGCAGGAAGGCGGGGTCCTGGCGTACGGCGTCGGGGAGGTCCGCGACCTCCGGCAGGCCGAGCTCCTCGCCCTGGTAGAGGTACGCCGACCCGGGCAGGGCGAGCATCAGCAGGGCGGCTGCCCGGGCCCGGGCCAGGCCCTGCGCGCCGCCGCCGTAGCGGGTGACATGGCGTACGACGTCGTGGTTGGACAGCACCCAGGTGGTGGGGGCGCCGACGGAGGCGGTGGCGGCCAGGGACTCGTCGATGACGGTCCGCATTGCCCGGGTGTCCCAGGGGCAGTTCAGGAAGCGGAAGTTGAAGGCCTGGTGCAGCTCGTCGGGCCGGACGTACAGGGCGAGCCGCTCGGAGGTCGGCGCCCAGGCCTCGGCGACGCCGATGCGCGGGCCCGGGTAGGAGTCGAGCAGCCGCCGCCAGGAGCGGTGGATCTCGTGGACGCCGTCCTGGTCGAAGAAGGGGAGCGGCTCGGTGCCGATCAGGGTGGCCTGGGCGCCGCGGCCGATGTCGGGCAGGCCGGAGGCCTTGACCATGCCGTGGGCGACGTCGATGCGGAAGCCGTCGACGCCGAGGTCGAGCCAGAAGCGCAGGACGGAGGCGAACTCCTCCGCGACCTCGGGGTGCTCCCAGTTCAGGTCGGGCTGCTCGGGCGCGAAGAGGTGCAGGTACCACGCGCCGTCCGGGGTCCGGCTCCAGCCGGGCCCCCCGAAGACGGACTCCCAGTCGTTGGGCGGCCGCTCCCCTCCGGGTCCGCGCCCGGGGCGGAAGTGGTACCGGGCCCGGGCCGGGCTGCCCGGCTCCGCGGCGAGGGCCTCCTGGAACCAGGCGTGCCGGTCGGAGGTGTGGTTGGGGACCACGTCCACGATGACCCGCAGCCCCAGCGCGTGGGCGGCCCGGACGAGCTCGTCGGCGTCGGAGAGGTCCCCGAAGAGCGGATCGACGGCCCGGTAGTCGGCGACGTCGTAGCCGCCGTCGGCCTGCGGGGAGACGTAGAAGGGGGTGAGCCACACGGCGTCGACCCCGAGCCGGGCCAGGTGGGGCAGGCGCGTGCGCACCCCGCGGAGGTCGCCGATGCCGTCGCCGTCGCTGTCCGCGAAGGACCGCACGTATACCTGGTAGATGACGGCATCGCGCCACCAGCCGACACTTTCGGTCGCCTTGCTGGAAGCGCTTGCAAGCCGGGATGCGGTCAGCTCATGGGTCATACCGGTGTCAACGCGGGTACATGCCCCCTGGTTGCGGGCCTGATGACCCGAAGGAAGTTCGAACAACCAGCAAGCCGCGGCAACCGTCAGGACACACGGATGTAACGATCAGCCCTGCTTGCAGAAAATTGCCGCAAGGTCTTTCGGTCGGCTTTCAGGCTTGTTACGTTCCCTGCAACTCGGGACCGCGAGGGAGCGGCCGGGATCATCGAAGGAGTTCATATGCGGCGTGGCATAGCGGCCACCGCGCTGGTCGCGACCCTGGCGCTCGCGGCGACGGCTTGCGGCGGTGACACCAAGGACGACAGCGGGACCAAGGCGGGCGGCGAGCTTTCCGGCACGGTCACGTGGTGGGACACCTCGAACGACGCCGAGAAGGCCAGCTTCCAGAAGATCGCCGAGGCGTTCACCGCGAAGCACCCGAAGGTCACCGTCAAGTACGTCAACGTCCCGTACGGCGACGCGCAGAACAAGGTCAAGAACGCCTTCAGCAGCGGTTCCGAAGCCCCTGACGTGATCCGTGCGGACGTCGGCTGGGTCGCCGACTTCGCCTCGCTCGGCTACCTCGACGAGGTCCCGGCCGAGACGGCCAAGAAGGTCGACGCCGAGTTCCTGCCCCAGGCCGCGGCCAGCGGCAAGTACGAGGGCAAGACCTACGCCGTCCCGCAGGTCATCGACACCCTCGGCCTCTTCTACAACAAGAAGATGCTCGCCGACGCCGGCGTCCAGCCCCCCAAGACGCTGGAAGAGGTGAAGACCGCCGCCGCGGCCATCAAGGCCAAGACCGGCAAGGCCGGCCTCTACCTGCGCGGCGACGACTCCTACTGGTTCCTCCCCCTCATCTACGGAGAGGGCGGCGACCTGGTCGACGCGAAGAACAAGACGGTCACCGTCGACAACGCGGCCGGCGTCAAGGCGTTCAAGACCGCCCGCGACCTGGTCACCTCGGGCGCGGCGATCACCAACGCCACCGACGGCTGGGTCAACATGCAGACCGCCTTCAAGTCGGGCGAAGCCGCGATGATGATCAACGGTCCGTGGGCCGTCGCCGACACCTACGCCGGTGACCAGTTCAAGGACAAGGCCAACCTCGGCGTCGCCGCCGTCCCGGCCGGCTCCGCCAAGGCCGGCGCCCCGCAGGGCGGCCACGACCTCGCCGTCTACGCCGGATCCAAGAACACCGCCGCGGCGCACGCCTTCGTCGACTACATGACCTCGCAGGAGGTCCAGGTGCAGTCGGCCAAGGAGCTCAGCCTGCTCCCGACGCGGACCGCGGCCTACGAGCAGCCCGACGTCAAGTCCAGCGAGATGGTCCAGTTCTTCAAGCCGGCGGTGGACAAGGCCGTCGAGCGCGCCTGGATCCCGGAGAACGGCTCCCTCTTCGAGCCGCTGAAGGTCGAATACACCAAGGCGATCACCGGGGCCTCGAGCCCGGAGGACGCGGCCAAGGCGGCCGGCGTCGAGTTCCGCAAGATCCTCAAGGGCTGGAAGTAGACAAGACGATGGCTGCTCACACCAGCCAGTCGGTGGCGAAGGCCGCGGGCAGCGACGGGGAAGACACCGTCGCCGCCCGCGGCCGGAGCCGCAGGACTGACAGCGCGAAGCGCGGTGGACTGGGGCGCGCCCTGGCCACCCACTGGTACGCCTGGGCCATGGTCGCCCCGGTGGTGCTCGTCCTCGGGGTGATCATCGGCTGGCCGCTCGTCCGCGGCATCTACCTGTCGCTGACCGACGCCAACGAGCGCAATGTCGCCCGTACCATCGGCGCCAACCACATCGAGGCCACGTACAAGTTCGTCGGCCTCGACAACTACGCGGACGTCCTGGCCGACCCGGTGTTCCTGCAGCGGCTGGTGTGGACGGTGATGTGGACCGTCCTGTGCGTGTCGATCACGTTCACGCTCGGACTGGCCCTCGCCAACATGCTCAACCGGGACTTCCGGGGCCGCGCCGCCTACCGGATGGCGCTCATCCTGCCCTGGGCCGTCCCCGGCTTCGTCTCCGTCTTCGCCTGGCGATTCCTGTTCAACCGCGACAGCGGCATCCTGAACAAGATCCTCGACGGTGGCGGCATCTCGGCCATCCCGTGGCTCGACGACCCGACGTGGGCGAAGTTCTCCGTCGTCGCCGTCAACGTCTGGCTCGGCGTCCCCTTCATGATGGTCGCCCTGCTCGGCGGGCTGCAGTCGATTCCGGGTGAGCTGTACGAGGCCGCCGAGATGGACGGCGCCACGGCCTGGCAGCGGTTCCGGCACATCACCCTGCCCGGGCTGCGCACGGTGAGCATGACCGTGATCCTGCTCTCCACCATCTGGACCTTCAACATGTTCCCGGTGATCTTCCTGCTGACGCGGGGCGGACCGGGCGACTCCACCGAGATCCTGGTGACCCAGGCGTTCCGGGAGGCCTTCGTGGCCAGCCCGCGCGACTTCGCGGGCTCGGCGACCTGGGGCGTGCTCATCCTCGCCCTGCTCATGATCTTCGCGCTGGTCTACCGGCGCTCGCTGCGCAAGCAGGGAGAGGTGTGGTGACCGTGACGACCGACACCGTGGCAACCGAGGTTTCCGTGCGCAAGCGGGGCGAGCGCTCCCCGCTCGCCTCCGCCGGACTGCACGTCACCCTGATCGTCGCGTCCGTGATCGCCGTCTTCCCGGTGCTGTGGGTCCTGCTGACCTCGATCAAGCCCGCGAAGCACGCCATCTCCACGGACTTCGTGAAGGAACCGACCCTCGAGAACTACCGCTACCTGGTGGAGTCGACCTCCTTCTTCACCTGGTTCGGCAACTCCGTGCTCGTCGCCGGCATCACCACCGTCCTCGGTGTGTTCATCGCCGCCACGACGGGCTACGCGGTCAGCCGGTTCAAGTTCCCCGGCATGAAGCCGCTGATGTGGACCCTGCTCATCACGCAGATGTTCCCGATGGCCATCCTCATCGTCCCGCTCTACAACCTCATGGGACAGCTGGGGCTGCTCAACCAGCCGCTCGGCCTGATCATCACGTACCTCACCATCGCGGTGCCGTTCTGCGCCTGGATGATGAAGGGCTTCTTCGACACCATCCCGGTCGAGATCGACGAATCGGGCCGCGTCGACGGGCTCAACCCCTTCGGCACCTTCTGGCGCCTCATCCTCCCGCTGGCCAAGCCCGGCCTCGCCGTCACCGGCTTCTACTCGTTCATCACCGCCTGGGGCGAAGTCGCGTACGCCTCCGCCTTCATGGTCGGCGACGAACACCTCACCCTCGCCGGAGGCCTGCAGACCTTCGTCACGCAGTACACCTCCAACTGGGGTGCGATGAGCGCCGCTTCGGTCCTCATCGCCATCCCCGCGGCCATCTTCTTCCTCTTCGCCCAGCGTCACCTCGTCGCCGGGATGACGGCAGGCGCGACCAAGGGCTGACGCCCCTCTCGCGACCCAGGGCTGACCCCCCTGCCTGCCCCCTCTCACCCCCGGCCCGATCTCTCCAAGGACGACATGACCCAGCACCTCGCCGACGCACTTCCCACCACCACCGGCACCCGGCCCGGCTGGTGGAGAGAAGCGGTGATCTACCAGGTCTATCCGCGCAGCTTCGCCGACTCCAACGGGGACGGCATGGGGGACCTCGAAGGCATCCGCAGCCGACTGCCCTACCTCAAGGAGCTGGGCGTCGACGCCGTCTGGCTCAGCCCGTTCTACGCCTCCCCGCAGGCCGACGCCGGCTACGACGTCGCCGACTACCGGGCCATCGACCCCATGTTCGGCACCCTGCACGACGCCGACGCCGTGATCCGCGAAGCGCACGAGCTGGGCCTGCGGATCATCGTGGACCTCGTTCCGAACCACTGCTCCGACCAGCACGAATGGTTCAAGCAGGCGCTGCGGGAAGGCCCCGGCTCCCCGCTGCGCGAGCGCTTCCACTTCCGTCCGGGGCAGGGCGCCGACGGCTCCGAGCCCCCGAACGACTGGGAGTCCATCTTCGGCGGGCCCGCCTGGACGCGCGTCGCCGACGGCGAGTGGTACCTGCACCTCTTCGCCCCCGAGCAGCCCGACTTCAACTGGGAACACCCGGCCGTCCAGGACGAGTTCCGCTCGATCCTGCGCTTCTGGCTCGACCTCGGCGCCGACGGCTTCCGGATCGACGTCGCCCACGGCCTGGTCAAGGCCCCCGGCCTGCCCGACCTCGGCCGCGACGAGCAGCTCAAGCTGCTCGGCAACCAGGTGCTGCCGTTCTTCGACCAGGACGGCGTCCACGAGATCTACCGCTCCTGGCGGACCGTGCTCGACGAGTACGCCGGCGACCGCATCGGCGTCGCCGAGGCCTGGACCCCGAGCGCGGACCGTACGGCCCTGTACCTGCGGCCCGACGAGCTGCACCAGGCGTTCAACTTCCACTACCTGAACACCGGCTGGGACGCGGCTGCGCTGCGCGGCGCCATCGACGACTCGCTCGACGCGATGCGTCCGGTGGGGGCGCCGACGACGTGGGTGCTGTCCAACCACGACGTCGTACGGCACGTGACGCGGTACGGCGGCGGCGCGCAGGGCCTGGCCCGGGCGCGGGCCGCGGCGCTGCTCATGCTGGCGCTGCCCGGGTCGGCGTACGTCTACCAGGGCGAGGAGCTCGGCCTGCCGGAGGTGACCGACCTGCCGGACGAGGTGCGCCAGGATCCCTCCTTCTTCAAGGAGAACGGCCAGGACGGGCTGCGCGACGGCTGCCGCGTGCCGATCCCGTGGTCGGGCGACCAGGCCCCGTACGGCTTCGGCGACGGCGGCAGCTGGCTGCCGCAGCCGGCCGAGTGGGCGGGCCTGAGCGTGGCGGCCCAGACGGGCGACCCCGCCTCGACGCTGGAGCTGTACCGGGCGGCGCTGCGGATCCGCCGGGAGCGGGCCGACCTGGGCGCGGGCGACGCGGTGGAGTGGCTGGAGGCGCCGGAGGGCGTGCTGGCGTTCCGGCGCGGTGACTTCGTCTGCACCGTGAACACGACGGGGGAGCCGGTGCGGATGTCCCCGCCGGGGACGGTGCTCCTGGTGAGCGGCGACGTGGCGGACCAGGCGGATCCGGGAGTCCTCGGGGCCGACACGGCGGTGTGGTGGCAGGGGTGACCTCCCCGCTCCGGCTGACGGACATCGCCGCGCAGGCCCAGGTCAGCGAGGCGACGGTCAGCCGTGTGCTCAACGGCAAGGCGGGCGTGGCGGCCGGCACCCGGCACAAGGTGCTCGCCGCCATGGACCTGCTCGGCTACGAGCGGCCCGTGCGGCTGCGCCGGCGCAGCAACGGGCTGGTGGGGCTCCTGATCCCGGAGCTCACCAACCCGATCTTTCCGGCGTTCGCGCAGGTCATAGAGCAGGCGCTGGCCGGCCACGGGTACACGCCGGTGCTGTGCACGCAGACGCCGGGCGGGGCCACCGAGGACGAGCTGGTGGAGCAGCTCGAGGAGCGGGGGGTCACGGGGATCGTCTTCCTGTCCGGCCTGCACGCGGACTCGACGCTGGACCCGGCCCGCTACCAGCGGCTGTCCGCGAGAAATGTCCCCTTCGTCATGATCAACGGCTTCAACGAGCACGTGAACGCCCCGTTCATCTCCCCGGACGACCGGGCGGCGGCGGACATGGCGGTACGTCACCTGGCGGACCTGGGGCACCGGCGGATCGGCCTGGCCATAGGGCCGACGCGCTACGTCCCCTCGGCCCGCAAGGAGCAGGGGTTCGTCGGCGCTGTGCCGGATGCGGAGTCGGAGGGGCTCATCCAGCGCACGCTGTTCACGGTGGAGGGCGGCCACGCGGCGGGCGGAGCCCTGCTGGACCGCGGCTGCACCGGCATCGTGTGCGGCAGCGACCCGATGGCGCTCGGCGTGATCCGCGCGGTGCGCGAGCGGGGGCTGCGGGTACCGGAGGACGTGTCGGTGGTCGGCTTCGACGACTCGCCGCTGATCGCCTTCACGGACCCGCCGCTGACGACGATCCGCCAGCCGGTCCGCGCGATGGCGACGGCGGCGGTCGGAGCCCTCCTGGAGGCGGTCGGCGGCACCCCGGTCCAGCGCACGGAGTACGTGTTCCAACCGGAACTGGTGGTGAGGGGGTCGACGGCCCAGGTCCCGGAGGACTAGAGGACCAAGGGGCGGGGCGGGGCGGGCATGGGCAACGTCTTGCCCATGCCCGCCCGGCCGTGGAGGACGTCCTACGCCGAGACCTTGCCTACGCCGCCCATGGGCTGCGTGTCGCGTTGGGTGATCTGCCAGAGCTGGGCCTCACGGTTGCTGACGTAGATCTGGCCGCCGGCGGTGTCCAGTGCGAGGCCTTCGCAGTTCGCCAGGCCGCTGGCCACCACGCGCTGCGAGCCGTCGGCCAGGGTGATCTCGTACAGGCGGCCGTTCACGTGGTCGATGGTGAACGCCTTGCCGTCGCCGGTGAGTTCCACGCGGATGGTGCTCGCCGTGGGGAGGGCGGTCACGAGGCGCTTCGCGCCGTCGGCCAGGTTGACCTCGTACAGGTTGTAGCCGTGGTCCTTCTGGCCGACGTACGCCTTGCCCTTGCCGTCCAGCGCCACCGCGGAGACGCCGACGGGCAGGCCGGTGGCGACCGTGGTCTTCTGCCCGTTCTGCAGGTCGACCGCTGTCAGCTTCCCCTCGCTGTGGCTGACGACGTAGGCCTTGCCCGCCCCGTCCAGCGCGAGGCCGTACGCGCCCGGGACGCTGGCGACCGTGCTGGAGGTGCCGGTGGACAGGTCCACCGCGAGCAGGCGCCCGCTGCCGTAGTCGGCGGCGTAGGCCTTGCCCTTGCGGTCCAGCTTCACATCGCAGATGTCGCCCAGGCCGCTCGCGACCACGCGCTGCGCGCCGGTGGCCAGCTTCACCGCGGACAGCTTCTGGCCGCCCCGGTCGGCGACGTACGCCGTGTTCTGCGACGGGTCCACCGCGAGGCCCTCGGAAGTGCCCAGGCCCGTCGCGATGAGGGCGAAGCTCCGCCGGGTGGCCATGAGCTTCGACAGGTCTTCGAGCTTCGGCATGTCGTCCTCGCCGATGCTCACCCTCGGCGGTCCGGCCGCCTTCAGGGTCGACGAGGCCATGGCGGACGTCGAACCGGGGTTCTCGGCGACCTGACGCTGATCGGCGGACGCATCATGGAATTTCTGGAAGAGGGGACCCAGGAAACCCATGACGTCGAACGCGCCGTGCGCCGTCTGGCGCACGAGCCACGGGTCGCGCTCGCTCTCCATTTTGCGTACGGCTTCCGATACGTCGCCGGCGCCGGGGGTGTCCTTGCCCAGTGCTTCACCGGACTGTTTGGCGGAGTCGGCTTCGCTGCCGCCACCGTCGAAGATGTTTCCGAATGACACGAGAGTTCCTCCTGATGTGGCTGTTCTGGCCTGCCCGGTGGGTGGTCGCCTTTTCAGAGAGGCTGTTTCTGGCTCTCGTAGTCGAGTGTCTCGGGCTGGAAGACCCGGTGTTCCCCGGTGCGGACGGCCACGATTTCGGCCGATCCCTTCTGCATGAACCTCTTGCCTTCATCGGCCAGATCGAAGTTGCTGCGGTCCTCGACGGAGTCGCCGAGTTTCCATGCGACGACCCGGGAGTACTTCGGCTCCTTGGCCTGCGGGGGAGTTCCCCTGACCTCCACCGGCTTCGGGTAGTACAAGGCGACCCAACCGCCGAAGGTGACCGGGAATTCGTAGTCGAACTGCCTCACCTGGCGGCGGGTCGTGGCCATGACGTCCGCCCGGCTCATCACTTCCAGGCTGACCGACGACTGGTGTTTCCATTCGGTGGTCAGCGAACCGCTGACGGAGGCGGTGACGCCGAGCAGCAGGTCCGCCCACAGCTCACCGGTGCCCGTGGCGGTGGTCGTGGCCTGCGTCGTGCTCGTCGCCTCCGTCTGGGACTCCTGGTCGACGCCCTGGTTGTCCTTGCTGTTCTTCAGGGTGGTCTTCTGGTACTGCTGCATCGCCATGCTCTTCTGCATCTCCTGCTGGAGCGATGCGATGGATTTCGCCCCGAAGGTGAGCTTCACCTCGCCCTGGAGCGACCAGCTGACGGTGTTCGAGACAGAGAACTCGACCGTGTCCGTCACGGTTATTTTGACGGGGTCGGTTCCGTTGATGTACGTCTGCTTGGAGATCATGTCGGGCGGGGGCTGCGTGATGTCGCTCCGTTCCTCGACGACCGGTACGCCCATGTTCATGAACGCGCGCCACCCGCGCTCCTGCGCCGTCTTCTCGTCCTCGGGAAACTCGCCGTAGCGCTTCTTGTTCAACGAGAACCCGATGGGGCTGATCGGCTCGCCCCCTCCTTCGGGGGTCCTCTTCAGCGCGCCCCGCTGCTTGTTCCGCTCCAGGATGGCTTCGGCCTTGGCCGGGATTTCGAGCTCGTCCTGGTTCCGCGTGGTGAGCGGGTGGCGCATGAACACGTCGTTGATATAGGCCTTGCCCACATCACTCTTCGCGCTTTTCTCCGACATGTACCTGAGGTCTCCCTGAGTCGCGGAAATGAATGATCTTTCCGGTGCATGGTGAAACTACGCGGCCGGTGCAAGATGATCATCGAGCGAAAATGGTCATGGGGTGAAAATCGGACAACCCCCGCTCCACCTGCGGGGATCACCCTTTCGGTGAAGGTCGGACCGACCCGTCCCCCGGCGGCGCGGGACGTCCGGTGTGGCCGGATCCGCGGTCCCGGACCGCGTACGGGGCCGGGGGTGGTCGGGAAGTGGCGGGGATGTGCCGTTGCCGGGAACGCGCCGCTTTCGCGGGAGTGCACCGGTGCGGGCCGGAGTCGGCCGGAGTCGGCCGGAGTTGGTCGGGCCGTCCGGGGATGGCCGCCCCACCTGTCCGGCAGGACACGCCCCGGAAACAATTCTGCAATCTCTTGCGCAAACTCTTGCAGCGTCCTTACCTGGCCCTTACGGTCGCTGGAATCCCCACCTCTCCCGCCAGGAGGCCCCCCGCATGCCTGCCAGAGCCGTCAGAGCTGCAACTCTTTTCGCCGCGACCGCACTTGCCGCCGCCGCCCTCACCGGCCCGGCACCGCAGGCCGTTGCCGCCGCGCCCGGCGACAAGGACGTCACCGCCGTCCTCTTCGAGTGGCGCTTCGAGTCCGTCGCCAGGGCCTGCACCGATGCGCTCGGGCCCGCCGGGTACGGGTACGTCCAGGTCTCGCCGCCCCAGGAGCACATCCAGGGCTCGCAGTGGTGGACCTCGTACCAGCCCGTCAGCTACAAGATCGCCGGTCGGCTCGGGGACCGGGGTGCGTTCAAGGCCATGGTCGACACCTGCCACGCCGCCGGGGTCAAGGTCGTCGCCGACTCCGTGATCAACCACATGGCGGCCGCCGACGGTATCGGGACCGGTGGATCTTCGTACACGAAGTACGGCTATCCCGGGGTCTACTCCGGCTCCGACATGGACGACTGCCGCGCGACCATCTCCAACTACCAGGACCGGGCCAACGTCCAGAACTGCGAGCTCGTGCAGCTGGCCGATCTGGACACGGGCGAGGACTACGTGCGGGGCCGGATCGCCGGGTACCTGAACGACCTGCTGTCGCTGGGTGTCGACGGCTTCCGGATCGACGCCGCCAAGCACATGCCCGCCGCCGACCTGGCCAACATCAAGGCCCGGCTGACCAACCCGGGCGTGTACTGGAAGCAGGAGGCGATCTACGGCGCCGGTGAGGCCGTCTCGCCCTCCGAGTACCTCGGCAACGGCGACGTGCAGGAGTTCCGTTACGCCCGGGACCTGAAGCGGGTGTTCCAGAACGAGAACCTCGCCTACCTGAAGAACTTCGGCGAGGCCTGGGGGTACATGGCGAGTGGGCAGTCCGCCGTCTTCGTCGACAACCACGACACCGAGCGGGTCGGCGACACCCTCAACTACAAGGACGGCTCCGCCTACACCCTCGCGGGCGTCTTCATGCTGGCCTGGCCGTACGGGTCCCCCGACGTGCACTCCGGGTACGAGTGGACCGACAAGGACGCCGGCCCGCCGAACGGCGGTACGGTGAACGCCTGTTACAGCGACGGGTGGAAGTGCCAGCACGCCTGGCGGGAG
Source organism: Streptomyces sp. NBC_00354 (assembly GCF_036106915.1). Taxonomy (NCBI): domain Bacteria; kingdom Bacillati; phylum Actinomycetota; class Actinomycetes; order Kitasatosporales; family Streptomycetaceae; genus Streptomyces; species Streptomyces sp. NBC_00354. The sequence continues at coordinate 5,915,788 of NZ_CP107983.1, forward strand.
ATCTCCTCCATGGTCGGCTTCCGCAACGCGGCCCGCGGCCAGGCCGTCACCAACTGGTGGGACAACGGCGGCGACCAGATCGCCTTCGGGCGCGGCGCCAAGGCGTACGTCGCCATCAACCACGAGGGCGCGGCCCTCACCCGGACCTTCCAGAGCTCGCTCCCGGCCGGCGACTACTGCGATGTGCAGAGCGGGCGTGCGGTCAGCGTGAATTCGGCCGGGCAGTTCACCGCCACCCTCGGGGCCGGTACCGCCCTCGCCCTGCACGTGAACGCCCGTACCTGCACCGGCGGCGGGACCACGCCTCCGCCGGCGGCCGCAGGCGCCTCGTTCGCCGTCAACGCCACCACCGCTCCCGGGCAGAACATCTACGTCACCGGGGACCGCGCCGAGCTCGGCGGCTGGAACACGGGCAGCGCCCTCAAGCTCGACCCCGCCGCCTATCCCGTCTGGAAGCTCGACGTGTCGCTCCCGGCAGGGACCGCCTTCTCGTACAAGTACCTCCGCAAGGACGCCGCCGGGAACGTCACCTGGGAGGGCGGGGCCAACCGCGCCGCCACCGTCCCGGCGAGCGGCAAGGTCGTGCTGAACGACACCTGGCGCAACTGAACCCCTCCCTCCGCAGACCAGGGCCGCCCGGCATCCAGAACCCCGCCATCCGCCGGGCGGCCCTCATCCACGTGACACGTACACAAGGAGACCTGCCTTGATACGCCCCGCCGCAGGAGTGATCGCCGCCGCCCTGGCCGTGACGCTCCTGCCCGCCCTCCCGGCAGCGGCCGCCGCGCCGCCCGCCCCGCCCTCGGATGCGAAGCTGGCCGCCGAGCCGGCACGCCACGACCTGACCCGGGAGCAGTTCTACTTCGTCCTCCCGGACCGGTTCGCGAACGGCGACCCGCGCAACGACACCGGCGGCCTGACCGGCACGCGGCTCGAGACCGGGCTGGACCCGACGGACAAGGGCTTCTACCAGGGCGGCGACCTCAAGGGGCTGACCGACCGGCTCGACTACATCAAGGGGCTCGGCACCACCGCCATCTGGATGGCGCCGATCTTCAAGAACCAGCCGGTGCAGGGGAAGGGGGCCGATGTCTCCGCCGGGTACCACGGGTACTGGATCACCGACTTCACGCAGGTCGACCCGCACTTCGGCACCAACGCCGACCTGGAGCGGCTGATCGACAAGGCGCACGCGAAGGGGATGAAGGTCTTCTTCGACGTCATCACCAACCACACCGCCGATGTCGTCGACTACCGGGAGCAGTCGTACTCCTACCTGTCGAAGGGGGCCTTTCCCTATCTGACCAAGGGCGGGGTGCCGTTCGAGGATGCCGACTACGCGGACGGGAAGAAGAAGTTTCCGCAGGCCGACGCCGAGTCCTTCCCGCGGACACCGTTCGTGCCCGATGCGAAGAAGGGGCTGAAGGCTCCCGCCTGGCTCAACGATCCGACGATGTATCACAACCGGGGCGATTCCACCTTCGCAGGGGAGTCCTCCGACCAGGGTGACTTCTTCGGCCTCGACGACCTGTGGACCGAGCGCCCCGAGGTCGTCGGCGGGATGGAGAAGATATACGAGAAGTGGGTCAAGGACTTCGCGATCGACGGCTTCCGCATCGACACGGTCAAGCACGTCAACACCGAGTTCTGGACCCAGTGGGCCACCGCCCTCGACAAGTACGCCGCCCAGCGCGGCCGGAAGAACTTCTTCATGTTCGGCGAGGTCTACTCCGCCGACACCGCCGTCACCTCCCCGTACGTGACGCGCGGGCGCCTCGACGCCACCCTCGACTTCCCGCTCCAGGACGCGATCCGCGCGTACGCCTCCCAGGGCGCGGCGGCCTCGCGGCTCGGCTCCGTACTGGGTGACGACTACCGGTACACCACGGACAAGGCGAACGCGTACGAGCAGGTCACCTTCCTCGGCAACCACGACATGGGCCGCTTCGCGAGCTTCCTGAAGCAGGACCGGCCGGGGGCGGGGGAGCAGGAGCTGCTGGACCGGTACAGGCTCGCCAACGAGCTGATGTTCTTCTCCCGGGGCAACCCGGTGGTCTACTCCGGCGACGAGCAGGGCTTCACGGGCGCCGGCGGTGACAAGGACTCGCGGCAGCCGCTGTTCGCCACGAAGGTCGCCGACTACCTGGACGACGACCAGCTCGGAACGGTGCGCACGCATGCGAGCGACGCCTATGATCCGGGACACCCGCTCTACAAGCAGATCAGCGCTCTCTCGAAGCTGACGAAGGACCACCCGGCCCTGCGGGACGGCGTCCAGAGTGAACGTTTCTCCGACGGATCCGTCTACGCCTTCGCCCGTACCGACGCCCGCAGCCGCACCGAGTACCTGGTCGCCGCCAACAACGCCGCCGAGGCGCGGACCGTCGAACTCGACGCCCCGGCAGGCGCCCAGTACCGCACCCTGTACGGCGGCACCGCGCTGATCCGGTCCTCGGCGGCCGGCAAGCTCACCGTCACCGTCCCCGCCCTCGGCTCGGTGGTCCTCCAGGCCACCGCCCCCCTCGCCGCCCCCGCCGCCAAGCCCGCCCTCACCCTCAAAGCCCCGGCCCCCGGCGCCACCGGCACGGTCGAGCTCTCCGCCGACCTCACCGGCGGCGGCCTGAACCGGGTCGTCTTCGCCGCCCAGACCGGCACCGGGAAGTGGCAGGTCCTCGGCTCCGCCGACCACGCCCCGTACAAGGTCACCCAGCACATCACGGCCCCGGCCGGCACCGCGCTGCGCTACAAGGCCGTCGCCGTCGACTCCGCCGGCCGTACCGCGAGCGCCCTCGCCGAGTCCGTCGCCGGCCAGGTCCCGCCCGTGCAGCCCCCGACCGCCACCCAGCGCGACTACGCGGTCGTCCACTACAACCGCCCCGACGGCGACTACACCGACTGGCGGCTCTACGCCTGGGGCGACATCGCCGACGGCGAAGCCACGCCCTGGCCCGCCGGCCACGACTTCACCGGCCGCGACGCGTACGGCGCCTTCGCCTACGTCAAGCTCAAGCCCGGTGCCTCCTCCGTCGGTTACCTCGTCATCGACAAGGACGGCAACAAGGACGTCGCCGCCGACCGCACCCTCGACGTGACGAAGACCGGCGAGGTCTGGCTCGAGCAGGGCAAGGAAGCGGCCCGCACCGACCGCCCCGCCTACCCGCCGCAGGACGAGACCATGGCCGTCCTCCACCACCGGCGCGCCGACGGCGCCTACGACGGCTGGGGCCTGCACGTCTGGACCGGCGCCGCGACCCCGACCGACTGGTCCAAGCCGCTGCTGCCCGTCCGCACCGACGCCTACGGCGCGGTGTACGAGGTCCCGCTCGCGGCCGGGGCGACCAGCCTCAGCTACATCCTCCACAAGGGCGACGAGAAGGACCTCCCCTCCGACCAGTCCCTGGACCTGAAGGCCACCGGCCACGAGGTCTGGATGCTGGGCGGCCGGGCCCCGTACCTCCTCCCGCAGCCCGCCGGTTCCTCCGCCGCCCTGGACCTCACCAAGGCCCAGGCCGTCTGGATCGACCGCGACACCCTCGCCTGGAACGCCCCCGCTGCCGCCGCCTCCGTCCAGCTCCTCGCCTCCCGCGAAGGCACGATCACCGCGGAGAACGGCATCCTGCACGCGGACGGCGCGCAGTGGCTGCGCCTGTCCAAGGCCGAGCTCACCGCCGCCCAGAAGCAGAAGTTCCCCCACCTGGCGACGTACGCCGCCTACTCCGTCGACCCGCGCGACCGGGACCGCGTACGGGAGGCCCTGCGCGGCCAGCTCGTCGCGAGCGCCCGCGCCGCGAACGGCGCCGTCCTGGCCGCCACCGGCGTGCAGCTCGCCGGCGTACTCGACGACCTGTACGCGAACACGGCCACACTCGGCCCCGTCTTCAAGGACGGCCGCCCGACCCTCTCCGTCTGGGCCCCCACCGCCCAGCAGGTCGCCCTCGAGCTCGACGGCCGCACCGTCGCCATGCACCGCGACGACACCACCGGCGTCTGGTCGGTGCGCGGCGAGCGCAACTGGACCGGCAAGCCGTACCGCTACGCCGTGACCGTGTGGGCCCCGAGCACCCGCCAGGTGGTCCGCAACCTGGTCACCGACCCGTACTCCACCGCCCTGACCACCGATTCCACGTACAGCCTGGCCGTCGACCTGGCCGACCCGAAGCTGGCCCCGCCCGGCTGGGGGGTACTGCGCAAGCCCGCGCCCGTCCCCTTTACCTCGGCGCAGATCCAGGAGCTCCACATCCGCGACTTCTCGGTCGCGGACCGTACGAGCACCCACCCCGGCCAGTACCTGGCCTTCACCGACACCGGCTCGGCGGGCATGCAGCACCTGCGCGCGCTGGCCGCGTCCGGCACCTCGTACGTCCACCTCCTGCCCGCCTTCGACATCGGGACCATCCCGGAGAAGGCCTCCGACCGCACCGAGCCCGCCTGCGACCTGAAGGTGTACGCGCCGGACTCCCCGGAGCAGCAGGCCTGCGTGGCCGCCGCGGCCGCGAAGGACGCCTACAACTGGGGCTACGACCCGCTGCACTACACGGTGCCGGAGGGCTCGTACGCGAGCGACCCCGACGGCACGGCCCGGACGGTCGAGTTCCGCAGGATGGTCCAGTCGCTGAACGGGGCCGGCCTGCGCACGGTGATGGACGTGGTCTACAACCACACCGTGGCGTCCGGCCAGTCCGACAAGTCGGTGCTCGACCGGATCGTGCCCGGCTACTACCAGCGGCTGCTGGCGGACGGCTCGGTCGCCAACTCCACCTGCTGCGCCAACACGGCTCCCGAGAACGCCATGATGGGCCGGCTCGTCGTGGACTCGATCGTCACCTGGGCCAAGGAGTACAAGGTCGACGGCTTCCGCTTCGACCTGATGGGCCACCACCCGAAGGCGAACATCCTGGCCGTCCGTAAGGCCCTCGACGCGCTGACCGTCGCCAAGGACGGCGTCGACGGCAAGAAGATCATCCTCTACGGGGAGGGCTGGAACTTCGGCGAGGTCGCGGACGACGCCCGCTTCGTCCAGGCCACGCAGAAGAACATGGCCGGCACCGGCATCGCCACCTTCTCGGACCGCTCGCGCGACGCGGTCCGCGGCGGCGGCCCCTTCGACGAGGACCCGCGCGTCCAGGGCTTCGCCTCGGGCCTGTTCACGGCCCCGAACGCCTCACCCGCCAACGGCACCGCGGACCAGCAGCGGGCCCGGCTCCTGCACGCCCAGGACCTGATCAAGGTCGGGCTGTCCGGCAACCTCGCCTCGTACGCCTTCACGGACACCGCGGGCCGGCGCACCAAGGGCTCCGAGGTGGACTACAACGGATCGCCGGCCGGCTACGCGGCGGCCCCGGGCGACGCCCTCGCCTACGCGGACGCCCACGACAACGAAACCCTGGCCGACGCCCTGACGTACAAGCTCCCGGACGGCACCTCCACCGCCGACCAGGCCCGTATGCAGGTCCTGGCCATGGCAGTCGGCACCCTCTCCCAGGGCCCGTCGCTGTCCCAGGCGGGTACGGACCTGCTCCGCTCGAAGTCCCTGGACCGCAACTCGTACGACAGCGGCGACTGGTTCAACGCCGTCCACTGGGACTGCCGTGACGGCAACGGCTTCGGCCGCGGGCTGCCGCCGGCCGCCGACAACGGCTCCAAGTGGCTGTACGCGAAGCCCCTGCTGGCCGGCCGCACGGCACCCGCCTGCGCCGACATCACCGGAGCCTCGGCGGCCTACCGCGACCTGCTGCGGATCCGTACGACGGAACCGGCCTTCGCCCTCACCACACCCGAGGCGGTCCAGGCCGCGCTGGCCTTCCCGCTCTCCGGCAAGGACGAGACCCCCGGGGTGATCACCATGACCCTCGGCAACCTGGTGGTGGTCTTCAACGCCACGCCCGCCGCCCAGACCCAGCGCATCCCGGCCCTCGCGGGCACCGGCTACGCCCTGCACCCGGTCCAGGCGACCGGGTCCGACCCCGCGGTCAAGCAGGCGGCGTACGACGCACGGACAGGAGAGTTCACGACCCCGCCCCGCACGGTGTCGGTCTTCACACGACGGTGAGCTGATCGAGGCGCTTCTCGAGCAGGATCACCCCGTACACCCGGCCGTCCTTGCCCTCCTTGTGGGGGAACTCCCCGACCACCCGGTAGCCCGCAGCCCGGTAGTACGCGAGCAGCCGGGGGTTGGTGGAGACGCAGTCCAGCCGCGCCCGCGGCAATCCTGACCCGGCGATCCGGCGCTCGGCATGTTCGAGCAGCCGGCGCCCGGCTCCCGCGGGCGCGGTTTCGCGTTCCACCATCAGCCGGTGCACGTAGCCGGCGACCGGCGGCTGCACGCCCCAGGCCTCCTCGTCGGACCACCACAGCTCGTACGCGCCGATGATCCGCCCGTCGCTGTCCCCGGCGAGCCACACCTCGCCCTCGCGCATCTTCGCCAGGAAGTGCGCGGCGTCCTTGTCGCCGGGCTTCCACTGGTCGATCCCGTGCTTGCGCATCCACCGGGCGGCCTGGTCGTGCAGGGCCACCAGGGTGGCGGCGTCCTTCTCCACGGCCCGCCGGAACAAGATCCCGTCATCAATGATCACGCGGGTATTATCACGCGGATGATCACCGGGGGCAGGTCAGGTCAGCGCGGGCCGGGCACCGCGTGCTCGGCGGCGGTGGCGGTGGGGACGAGCCCCCCGAGCCGCCCGACCAGCTCCCCGAACGGCCCGTCGGCCGGCTCGTCGGCGAGGATCCGCCCGAGGATCCCGGCCATCTCCCCGTCGTACGCGGCGCTCACGGCGGCCAGCGCGGCGAAGTCGTGCACGAGCTGCAGCTCCAGCTCGGCCCGCGGGATCTTCCGCCCCTCCAGCCAGATCAGCGCGGTGGACTCGGCCAGCGACACCCAGGACCGCACCACGAGTTCCAGCCGCGCGGGCGGCTTCTCGATCCCGATGTGCGTGAGGATCTGCTCGTAGGCAGCCTGCCGGACCTCGTCGATCATCGCGTTGGTCCGGTTGCTCCCGACCGCCGGCCCGCCGCGCATCAGCGCCGAGAATCCGGGCCCGTGGTCATCGACGAACGCGAAGAACCGGCCCATGACGCGCACCAGCCGCGCCCCGAGCGGGCCCTCCTGCGGCTCCACGAACCGCTGCGCGAGCTCATCGGCGGCCCGCCGCAGCGCGGCCTCGTACAGGCTCAACTTGCCCGGAAAGTAGTGGTAGACGAGCGGCCGGGATATCCCCGCGGCCGCCGCGATCTCGTCGATCGACACATCGTCGGGCGACCTGTGGCTGAACAGCTCCAGGGCCACCCCGATCAGCTGCTGCCGCCGCTCCTCGACACCCATCCTGCGCCGCGTCCCGGTAGTCATGCGGACACCCTACTGGGCCCGCAGCAGGGCTCAGAGATCCAGGACCAGGCGGTTGTCCTTGGCGCGGGAGACGCACAGGAGCATCGAGTCCTCGCGCTCCCGGTCCGTGAGGAGGGTGTCGCGGTGGTCCACCTCGCCTGCCAGGACGCGGTGTTGGCAGGTGCCGCAGAAGCCCTGTTCGCAGGAGTACGGGGTGGCGGGGAGTTCCCGGCGGACTGCGGCCAGGGTGGATTCGTCCGCCGCGACCTCGATCGTGCGGCCCGAGCGGTGGAGTTCCAGCGTGAAGGGGTGGGCGGTCCCGGCGGCGGGAGCCGCGGTGAAGCGTTCCACGTGGACCGGCGTGGTGGGTGGGGCTGCTTCCTGGACCGCCTTCATCAAGGGGGCCGGGCCGCAGCAGTAGATCAGGGTGTCCGGGCCCGTTGCGGCGAGCGGGGACAGGTCGGGGAGGCCCGCCTCGTCCTCCGGGGTGATGGTGACCCGGGAGCCGTAGGCCGCGAGTTCGGCGGCGAACGGCATGGAGGCTCTCGTGCGGCCGCCGTAGATCAGGGTCCAGTCCGCACCCGCCGCCGTGGCCTCGCGCAGCATCGGGAGGATCGGCGTGATGCCGATTCCGCCCGCCACGAAGAGATACGAGGAGGACGGCTCCAGCTCGAAGCGGTTGCGGGGCGGGCGTACGGGGACTTCCGCACCCGCCACCAGCTGGGCGTGCGCCTCGCGGGAGCCGCCGCGGCCGTCCTCGATCAGGCGGATCGCGATCGTGTAGCGGCCCGCGTCGGCCGGGTCGCCGCAGAGGCTGTACTGGCGGATCAGGCCCGAGGGGAGCCGTACGTCCACGTGCGCGCCCGGGGTCCACGGCGGGAGCTCCGGGGATTCGAGGGTCAGCATCAGGACCCCGTCCGCGGGCTCCGTACGGAACACGATCAGGGCCGGCAGCCAACGCCGCGGGGAGTGGCCCGAGACCGGGGTCTCCAGCGCCGGGAGGGGCCACAGGGGGGAGCGGGCGATGCGCCCCCGCAGGGCGCGGCGGGTCAGCAGCGCCGCGCCCGCCAGCGCCGCCACCTTCAGGACGCGGCTCATGCGGTGGCACCGCCGTTCGCACCGGGGGAGGAGGCCAGATAGGCCACGGCCTGGGCCGTCGAGCCCTCCTGGGAGGGGTGGTACGTACGGGAGAGGTACGTCGGGATCGACTTGAGCATGGCGCCCGTCGAGGGGAGCGTGCCCTGCCGGCCCGCGCGGAAGAACTGGCCGAGGGAGGCCTTGGCACCGGCCAGCTCCGGGTCGTTCTCCATGAAGAAGCGGGCGCCCCGCTGCCACAGGAAGACGAGGGCGGTGAACGCGGTCGCCCAGGTCCGGGCCCGTCGGCGGTAGCCGCCGTCCACGTGCATGAAGAGGTCGAAGGCCACCGAGCGGTGCTCCACCTCCTCTGCGCCGTGCCAGCGCAGCAGGTCCAGCATCATCGGGTCCGCGCCCCGGCGGTCCAGTTCGTCCGCGTTGAGCACCCAGTTCCCGAGGAACGCCGTGTAGTGCTCGATCGCCGCGATCATCGCGACCCGCTCCATGAGCCACCAGTGCCGGGCCTTGCCCGGGGGCAGCGTCCGGTCGCCCAGCAGCTTCTCGAAGAGCCAGTCCACCTGCGCCGTGTACGGGGTCGGGTCCAGGCCCAGCCGCTTCAGGTGGGGGAGCACATCGTCGTGCGCGGCGGCGTGCATGGCCTCCTGGCCGATGAACCCGACGACGTCCGCGCGCAGTTGCTCGTCCTTGATGTACGGGAGCACCTGCTTGTAGACGTGTACGAACCAGCGCTCGCCCGCGGGCAGCAGCAGGTGCAGCACGTTGATGGTGTGCGTGGCGAACGGGTCGCCGGGCAGCCAGTGGAGCGGGGTGTCCTCCCAGCCGAAGGACACGTTCCGCGCCTTGAGCTCCATGTGTTCCGACGCCACGGGGGCGGGCGCGGGCGGCGTATTAGACATGGCGTCAATGTACTGAGGGGTAGGACGGAGGAAAACCCCTCTGCGCCCACCACTTCACGCAAGAGTCCCCCGGGCGCGCACCGCGCCCGGGGGACTCAGGTCTGCCGTCCGGCCCGTCCGGCTAGCGCTCGGCGTGGCCGCTCGCGAGGGCCCACTCGCGGTTGAGCGTGCCCAGCGGGATCTTGCGCTCGAAGAGCGGCGTGCCGAACAGGGAGAGCTGCAGGTGCAGGTTCCCGCTCAGGTCGAAGCCGCCGTACAGCGCCCAGGAGCCGCTGAGGGAGGTCTTGCCGTCGCTGGACGCGCTCGCCTTGGCGTCGGCCTCGCCGCGCAGGTACGGGGCGAAGTCCGCGCTGACGCCCACGGCCCCGTACAGGCCGACGGAGGCCTCGGCGCCGAGCGCGCCCTTGACCTTGCCGGAGGCGGTGACGCTCGCCTTGACCGGCGTGCTCTGCACGTTCGACGCGCTGACCGGCGTCCAGCCCTTGCCCGTCGCGTAGCTGCCGCCGACCTTGAAGTCGCCCTTGACGTCCTGCTGGACGTCGAGGGTCACGCGGCCGTCGGCCTCCACCTGGACGTAGCAGGTCAGGTCCAGGTTGACGACGACCGGCACCGGGCCGACCTGGATGACCGGAGCGCTGTGCAGCTTGGCGAACGGGATCCGCTTGGCGGCCCCGGTGCTCGCGGCGGCGCGGCCCTGGAGCTTCCACTGCGAGGACCAGTCGCCGCTCATGCCGAGGAAGGCGGACCGCGGACCGGTGGCGCCGCCCCCGTCGTACGAGAACTCCACCTGGGGGGCGAGCTGGACGAACCCGGACACCGAGGCGCCGGCCGAGGCGGGGGCGTCCGGGGCGGTGTCGACGGCGGCGTTCACGTCGAGCCGCAGGTTGCCCAGGGGCAGCTTCGCGCCCTCGGGGCCGAACTTCACGCCCTGGCTCTTGGCCCAGGAGAAGGTGACGCCCTTCATCAGGGGCTCGACGGTGACCGACGAGGGGTCGACGGGGACCTTGCCGTCGGCCTTGTCGTCGTTCAGGACGGAGGCCAGCGTCGTGGAGGCGGTCTTGACCTCGGTGCCGCGGTCGGTCTTCCCGACGACCTCGGTGACCTTGGCGAGCAGGCCGTTGGGGGCGCCGGGCGCCGGCGCGCTGGCGATGACGTCGCCCACGGCGACGGGCTTGTCGGCCTCGGGGGACGCGCCCGATTCGGGCGACGTACCCGCAGCGGGGGCCTTGCCCGCCTCTGCGGACTTGCCCGCCTCCGGCTTCTTGCCCGGCGCGGGGGACTTGGCGGGCCCCTGCGGGGCCTTGGCTATGACGGCCCGTCCGCTCGCCTGGTCGTACGAGGCGACCTTGAGCGAGGACTTCTCGGTCTTGCCCTTCCCGCCGGCGCGGGCCACGGCCGCCGGTGTGGGGGTCCCCTGCGGCGCCGCGGCCACGTCGAGCTGCTGCGACGTGCCGTCGCCCGCGGGCGCGAGGGTGGCGGGGGCGGCCGCGTCGGCGGCGACGGTGTGCGGTGTCGAGGAGCAGCCGGTGGCGGTGAGTGCAAGTGTGGTCAGGCCGGGGAGCAGGAGCCGTCGGGCAAGCATGCGCACGTGGGTGAACCTTCAGTACGTGAGGGGGGTGTTGGCGGGTTACCGCGTGGTAACCGGAACCGATCATGCCATGTGCACACTGCGGCAGTCATGTCCGGATCCCGCCAACTCCCCGACCGTTCTTGACGGTTGAAGATTCACCCACCCTGCTGGGCGGCTACCGGAGCACCCCCGCCTTCGTACCGTCCGTGAGCTTGCCCGCCAGCTCCACCTGCGCACCCGCCGGCGCCTTCACCGCCAGCCGGTTGGCGTTCGCCGACCCGTTCACCCCGCCGCCCGACACCGACAGCGACGCGAACTGCGCACTGCCCGCCGCCAGCACGTACCACTGGCCCGCCTTCGACTTCCACAGCACGCCCGCCAGCACCCGCGGCTCCCGCGGCCCGCACGCGGGCGAGCCCTCCGCCTTCGCCGCCTGCGCCGCCAGCGGTGCGCCCGGGGTCAGGAACTGCGCCTGCACCCGGTCCTCCGTGCCCGCCCAGGTCTCCGCCCGGGTGCACAGCCAGGTCGCCGTGCCGTCGCCTTCGGGCAGCGGCTGCTTCGCGTACGTCCAGGCGTTGACGCTGCGGACGCCGTGCGAGCGGACCGACGGCAGCAGGCACGCGATCCGCGACCAGTCGCCGAGCTCCGCACCCTCCGCCACATCGCGCTCCGCGCCCGGCGCGCCCGAGGTCAGCCGGGCCGGGGTCAGCTCGCCGAGGTCGGTGACCAGCCGGGTGGAGCCGTTGCCGGTCAGCGCCAGGGCGTTCCAGCCGGTGCAGTTGCCCGACGGTGCGGGGCTCGCCACCGGCGGGGTGATCCCGTCCTGGCCCGGCTTCAGCACCGTCGGGGCGTCACCGGGCTTCAGCAGGTCCCGCAGCCCCACTCCGGTGACCCACGGCGCGGTCAGGTAGCGGACGTTGCCGTCGACCCGGCTCAGTACGAGCGCGGCCGAGTTCTCCGCCGAGGCGCCGTCGGTCCGGGCGAAGTCGAGGGCGGCGACCGAGGTCCCGGTGCGCGGTTCGGCGTACCGGACCACGCGCAGGCCGTCGTACAGCAGGACCACGACCGCCTGGTCGACGGTGCCCGCGAACAGCAGCTGCGGCGGGCCCATCGGCGGTCCGGGCGGCGTGCCGGGGGTGGCCGACGCGACGACCGTCGAGCCCGGCCGGGCCCAGACGGCCAGCGCCCGGCGCAGCAGCTCGGCGTCGTCGGCCCGGTCGCCGCGCGCGGGCCAGGTGGAGAAGCCCGTACGGGAGGACGTACGCCAGAGCGTGGGCGCGACCCGGACCAGCTTGCCCGGATCCAGGGCCTGCTCCGACGCCGCGTTGCGCGCGTACGGCGGGGCCGCGGCTCCGTCCGCGCCCCAGCCGCCGCCGGGCAGCGCGAGCAGCGCCCCGCACACGGCGAGGGCGGCCGCGGCGGCCAGCCCGGCCCGGACGAACCGCCGTCGGCGCAGCAGGTCGGTGGGCCGCGCCTGGAGTACGCACGGATCGAACTCGGGGGAGGCGAACAGGGCGTCGTTGGCCGGATCCCCCGATTCCGCGACCGCGGCGGCGGGGTTCGCGACCCCGGCCTCGGTCAGCACCCGGAGCACCTCGGGCTCCGGCAGCCGTTCGAGGGCGCGCAGGACGCAGGCCGCCCGGCCGGGCCCGTCGAGGGTGGCCAGCCACTGGTCCAGGGCCAGCTCCTCGGCCCCGCCCGAGCGCGGGAACAGCCGCAGCCCCCACACCTGGGGGAGCAGCGGAGGCAGCTGCGCCCGCCGGGGCAGCGCCCGGAAGGTCAGCGGAATCCCGGCCTCCAGGGCGGCGCGCAGCACCCGCAGCCGGACGTACGCGTACCCGGACTCGGCGCCCGCGGTCCCGCGCTGGCCCGGAACCCCGCCCTGTACGGCGGCTGCGGCGGCGGCCTCTGCACCGGCGCCGCGCCGACCGCGCGGCAGGGCCCGCTGGGCCAGCGAATGGGCGGTGAGCACCCGCCGGTTGCGGCCGAGGGCGGGCGGCAGCACCAGATAGGCGAGCCGCACCAGCCGCGGGTAGTGCTCGACGATGGCGGCCTCGGCCAGCTCGACGTCGGGCGGCACGGGAGACGGGGGGCGGGTGGCGGTATCCGGCGCAGTCACGTTCAGCAGAACGAGCGAATCGTCGGATGGTCACCCGCCCCCAGGTCACACGTTCGGGTCGAATGCCGGCCGCGGAAGGGGTCGGGCCAGGTCCGGATCAGGCCGCGAGGCGGGCGCGGAGCGCCTCGACCGTCTCGTCGGGGACGCCGAGGCCCTCGCGCACGTACTTCTCCATCGAGCCGTACCGCGTGTTCACCTCGTCGAGCGCGGCCTCCAGGTACGAGGGGAAGACGCCGATCAGGCCCAGCGCGATGTCCGGGTTGCCGCCGGCGACGGTGAAGCCCTCGATCAGCGGCGCGAAGGCCTGCTTGACCGCCGGATTGACGGAGAGGTACTCGGCCATCAGGGTCTCGTCGTCCGCGCCGAGCAGCGACAGGACGACGGTCGCGCCCCAGCCCGTACGGTCCTTGCCGGCCGTGCAGTGGAACAGCAGCGGGCCCGCGTCCGGGTCCGCGAGCTCGGTGAGCAGGGTCCGGTACGCGGCCTGCGCGGAAGCGGTGTTCACGAAGGACTGGTAGGTGTCGGCGAACAGCTTCTGCACCTTGCCGCCACCCAGGTGCTCCTCCGCCATCGCCGGGTCGGACAGCAGGTCCTTGAGCTGCGTGGCGGCCGGCATCTTGCCGGAGCTCAGCTTGTCGGCGAGGACGTCGCCGATCAGGAGGCGGGCGCCCGCCGGTATCCGGTCCGGGTGGTCGGCGCGCTCGGCATCGGTGCGGAAGTCGATGACCGTACGCAGGCCCAGCGCGGCCACGACCGGGTCGGCGTCGACGTCGAGCCGGTCGAGCTGGCCGGAGCGCAGGGCCAGCCCGGGGCGGACGGTGCGACCGCCGGAGAGGGGGGTGCCGCCCAGGTCGCGCAGGTTGGCGACGGTGGTGGAGGGGGTGGTGGTGGTCATCGTGGCGGCTCCAGCGGTGTGCAGGCGGTGCGAGCGGTGCAGAGGGTGGTGCGGGTGGTGCGAGCGGTGCAGAGGGTGGTGCGGGTGGTGCGAGCGGTGCAGAGGGTGGTGCGGGCAGTGCGGGTGGTGCGGAGGGTGTTGCGGATGGTGCGTGTTCACCCGATTTTCAGATGTTTCGTCCCCGATCGGTAATCGAGGGCGAGCGAGAGCCCGACCCCGATCCCCAGGGCCGCCAGGTGCCCGGCGTCCGTGAAGGTCCGGTCCCGCTTCAGCACCGGCACCGCGGCGAGAGCCAGCAGCCCCACCCGGGCGGCCGTACGGACCGGCCCGCGCGGCAGCGCGGAGGTCAGTGCGCCGAGCACGGCGTTGAACCCGTAGCTGGTCCCCACGTCCAGGGCCCGCCTGGTCAGCGGATCGGCCGTACGGCGCAGGGCGCCGTGGATCAGGAGCGTCGCCGTGGCGTGCCCGAACACGAACACCGCGGCCGTCCACCAGGCCCCGTACGCGTACTCCGCGTACCCGAGGACCGCGACGAGCAGCAGCGCGTACGGCAGCGGCATGGGCTCCTCGACGACGAAGGCGCTGCTCAGCAGGGTCTCCCAGCGGCCGGCGGCGAGGTTGTCGACGTTCGTCGAGCAGCCCCGCAGCACCCGGTCCCGCTCTGCCGCCCCGAGCCGGTCCAGTGCGTACGCACCGAGCTGGACCCCGCCCGCGTACACCACGCCGAGCGTCGGCGGAGGCCATGGCAGTGAATTCATCCGATCATGATCGGATACGGCCCTCGGACTGGCGGAACCGGGTCCCGTGCGAGCATGTTCCTGCCATGCCAGAGATCCCCGCGCCGATGCGCACCGCACGGGCCGCGATGTTCGCGGCGGTGTGCACCGCATTGGGCGCCGTGGGGCATTCGCACATGTCCGGCACGGATATTCCACTGATAGGCCTTCTGGGTGCTTTCGGGGTGACCGGCGGGCTTGCACGGCTCGCAGCCGGGCGCCGCCGCGGGCCCGTCGCGATCAGTGCGGCGCTGCTCGCCGTCCAGGGCGTACTGCACCTGGTCTTCTCCGGCGGCCAGGCGGGTCACGGCGGCCACACCGGTCACACCACGAAGTCCATGCCCCTGCCCATGTCCATGCCCGAGCCGATGCCCGGGCACCACCACCTGGCGGGCACGGCGCTGCCCGAGGCGGCGGACGGCATGGCCGGGATGGCTGACATGAGCGGGATGGCGGGCATGGCCGACATGGCCGGGCACGGCGGTCTCGGCATGATCGCCGCGCACGTGCTCGCCGGGCTGTTCTGCGCCGCCTGGCTGGCGTGGGGCGAGGCCGCCGTGTTCCGGCTGGCCGCCGTCCTCGGCTCCGCCGCGCTGCTGGCGGCCCGGCCGCTCGCCCGCGCGGTCGCCCTGGTCCGGGCCCGCGTGGCCCCCGTACCGCCGCGGCCCGCGCCCCGCCCCGCGTACGAACCCCCGCGCAGGCTGCGCGGGGCCGTGCCCGCGCACGCCCTGGTGCGCCGCGGGCCGCCCGGGTGGCGAGACACCCGCGCCACGGCCCCCGGCCGTCCTGCCTGCGCCTGACCGGCGCACCTCCTTCATCGGCGAGGTGGCGGGACCCGGGGCCGGTTCACCCGAGTCTTCGCCCACAGGGCCAACACCTAGGACCCACATGTCCCTTGAAGAGGTTCAGGACGTCCGCACCCCGGACGCCGACACACCCGCTGCACCCATCGCACCTGCCACTCCCACAACGGACGGCGCGGTCGCTTCGGCCGAGGCGCCCTCGAAGCCCGGCACCTGGGCGGCGCTGCGGCCGCTGCTCCTGCGCATGCACTTCTACGCCGGGATCCTGATAGCCCCGCTGCTGTTCCTCGCCGCCGCCACCGGCCTGCTGTACGCCGCCTCCTGGCAGGCCGAGAAGATCATCTACTCCGACGAACTGACCGTCACCCAGGTCCGCGAGAGCACGGCGCCGCTCAGTGCCCAGGTCACGGCCGCCCGGGCCACCGTTCCCGAGGGCAAGGTCGTGGGCGTGTGGCCCGCGCCCGACGCCGAGGCGACCACCCGCGTGATCATGGAGGTCCCCGGGCTGGAGGAGGGCCGGACGCAGACCGTGTTCGTGGATCCGTATACGGCCCACGTCAACGGGCAGCTGACCACCGAGGGCGACGCGCTGCCGCTGCGCGCCTGGCTCAGCGAGTTCCACTCCAGCCTCCAGCTGGGCGAGTTCGGCCGGAACTACAGCGAGCTCGCCGCGAGCTGGCTGTGGGTCGTCGCACTCGGCGGACTCGCCCTGTGGATCGGCCGCCGCCGGTCCCGCAAGGCCCTGCTCGTCCTGCCCGACCGCGCCGCCGCCGGCCGCCGCAAGACCCTCTCCTGGCACGGGGCCGTCGGCCTCTGGGCCGTCGCCGGACTCGTCGCGCTGTCCGCCACCGGCCTGACCTGGTCGAAGTACGCGGGCGAGAACATCGGGCAGCTCCAGGACAGCCTCGGCGGCGCCACCCCGTCCGTGTCCGCGGCCCTCGCGCCCGGTTCGGATTCCGCTGCCGGCTCCGGCTCCGGTTCGGGTTCCGGCTCGGGCTCCGGCTCCGGCGAGCACGCCGGGCACGGCGGGACCGGCGGCATGGAGATGCCCGGGACGCCGTCCGCCGCGGACATAGGCATCGACAAGGCCGTGGCCGCCGCCCGCGCCGCCGGGGTCACCGAGGAACTCCGCATCACCCTGCCCGCGAAGGGCAAGGGCTACGTGGTCAAGGAGCAGGACAAGCAGCTGCCGGTCCACCTGGACTCCGTCGCCGTGGACCCCGCCGACGGCCGGATCATGGACGAACTCCGCTTCGCCGACTACCCGGTCCTCGCACAGCTGACGCGCTTCGGCATCGACCTGCACATGGGGAAGACCTTCGGCCTCGCCAACCAGATCGCGCTCGCCGCGCTCGCGGTCGCGGTGATGTTCCTGGTCTTCTGGGGCTACCGGATGTGGTGGCTGCGCCGGCCCACCAAGGACCGCACCCTCTCGGTCGGCCGCGCCCAGCCGCGCGGAGCCTGGCGCAAGGTGCCGCTGACGATGCTGCTCCCGCTGGCGGCCGTGATCGCCGTGGTCGGGTGGTTCGTACCGCTGCTCGGCATCAGCCTCGTGGCCTTCCTGGCGGTCGACGTGCTGCTGGGGCTGTTCGCGGCGCGCCGCACGAAGGCGGCCACCGCGCCGTAGAGCCCGGACGGTCCGTCCCGACGCGCACGGTGGGCCCGTACTCCGTCACGGAGTACGGGCCCACCGTCGTGCGCGGTGCCCTGCCGTGGCGCGCCGAACCGGCACTCAGGGCGCGTACTTGTAGCCCACCCGGCGCACGGTCTGGATCGCACCGCGGTGCGCCGCGCCCAGCTTGCGGCGCAGGCGGGCGACGTGGACGTCCACGGTCCGGCCGTCGCCGACGTGGCCGTAGCCCCAGACCGTGGTCACCAGCTGGTCCCGGCTGTGCACCCGGTGCGGGTGCGCCACCAGGTGGGCCAGCAGCTCGAACTCCAGGTACGTCAGGTCGAGTACGCGGCCGTCGACCTCGGCGGTGCGCTGCGCCGCGTCGATGCGGACGAGCTCGTCCCCGGTGGTGGCCGGGGCCGGCCGGGGAGCGGCCGGGGCGGGAACGGACTGGGGGGCGAAGGCGATCGGCGGCTGCTGGTCCGCCGGTACGAGGACCAGGTAGCCGACCATCGGCGGCTGGCCCGGCAGCGTCGGCAGGGTGTGCTGCGGCGCGGGCAGCCAGGTGGCGCCGGGCGGCAGGAGGTCGGCCACGCGGGCGACCTCGTCGCGGTCCACGGCACGCAGCCGGTGGCGCGGACTGGGCGGATAGGCGAAGGGCGTGGTCGCAGCGGTCGCGGCGGAGGCGGCGGACGTCAGGGAACGGGTGTGAGACATGAGTGGTCAGCTCTTTCACGCGGAGTGGTCGGCAGGAGACGTACGTACGTCATCGCGTTCCGCGCAGACCGAAGGCCTCGGGGAAGGTCCGGTGGGAGTTCCCGGAAGGCTTTAGAGGGTCGGCGCGTTCTTCACGCGGCGACACACCCGGTCGAAATCGTGGTCCTGACGGGAGGGCCAGAACGGCTCGAGGTCGCTGCGACCGTTCGAGGTGTGCGAGTGGCTGGCCATGAGCTCATTGAAGCAGACGTAACGGGTGCGGGGCAGGCCCCGTCTCAGGTCGTGGAGCGGAATCTCAAATTCCGCGATCATTCCTCGACTTGTGATGGACAATGCCGGATAAAACGTCACCGAGTGGCGCCGGTCCGGGCATCCGTACCGGCGCCCCGTATCGCATGCTGGTCGGTTGCGTGGACGCACGACGCAAGACGCCCGCCGGGCCACGGGGGCTCGGCGGGCGTCGCGCGTCGTGTCGCAGTGTCGGCTGCGGGAGGGGGAGGGGAGGCCGGGTCCTAGACCAGGCCCTCCTTCTGCAGGCTCGTGCAGCAGGTGTCCGTGATCAGGCGGGTCACCACGTACGGGTCCACGTTCGCGTTCGGGCGGCGGTCCTCGATGTAGCCCTTGCCGTCCTTCTCCACCTGCCACGGGATGCGGACCGAGGCACCGCGGTCGGAGACGCCGTAGCTGAACTCGTTCCACGGGGCGGTCTCGTGCAGGCCCGTCAGGCGCTCGTCGATGCCGGCGCCGTAGTTCTTGACGTGGTCCAGCGGCTTCGAGCCCTCGCCCAGCGACTCGCACGCGGTGATGATGGCGCGGTAGTCCTCGCGCATCGCCTTCGTGGAGAAGTTGGTGTGCGCGCCCGCGCCGTTCCAGTCGCCCTTCACCGGCTTCGGGTTCAGCGTCGCGGAGACGTTGAAGTCCTCGGCGGTGCGGTAGAGCAGCCAGCGCGCGATCCACAGCTGGTCGGAGACCTCCAGCGGGCCCACGGGGCCGACCTGGAACTCCCACTGGCCGGGCATGACCTCGGCGTTGATGCCGGAGATGCTCAGGCCCGCCGCGAGGCAGTGGTCCAGGTGCTTCTCGACGATCTCGCGGCCGAAGATCTCGTCCGAGCCGACACCGCAGTAGTAGCCGCCCTGCGCGGCCGGGAAGCCGCCCACCGGGAAGCCGAGCGGCCGGATGCCGTCGAAGAAGGTGTACTCCTGCTCGATGCCGAAGATCGGCTCCTGGTCCGCGAACTGCTCGGCGATCGGACGCAGCAGAGCGCGGGTGTTCGACTCGTGCGGGGTCATGTCGATGTTCATGACCTCGCACAGCACGAGGAGGTTGTCCCCGCCGCGGATCGGGTCCGGGCAGGAGAACACCGGCTGCAGCACGCGGTCGGAGGCGTGACCCTCGGCCTGGTTGGTGCTCGATCCGTCGAAGCCCCAGATCGGCAGCGCGTCGCCGGCAGCCAGGATCTTCGTCTTGGAGCGCAGCTTCGCCGTCGGCTCGGTGCCGTCGATCCAGATGTACTCAGCCTTGTAGCTCACGGGCCCCATCCTTCGGTGCGTCGCTCCGGCGCAGACTCTGCGGGTGCTGCGTTCGTGGTGTTGCGATGTCGCTGCGGTGTTGACCGCAGCGTGCCCGCTCGCGATTTCTCTTCCGTTGCCCGGGTGTGAACCCCGTGTTACCGAGGTTTACGCTGCAGGTCGGGTGGGTTGTGCGGGTTGGTGGCAGCACACCCGTCCGAGTGGGGCAGACTGAGCAGGTGAGCATTTCGTACGATTTGACCTCTGCCGCCGCCCCCACGGACTCCCCCCGCCTGCCGGCCCGCCCCCGGGTCGGCCTGCTGGGTACCGGCCCCTGGGCCCACCGCACCCATGCCCCCGCCCTTGCCGCGCACGCCGCCTCCGAGTTCGCCGGAGTGTGGGGCCGCCGCCCCGAAGCCGCCGCCGAGCTGGCCGACGCGTACGGCGTGAAGGTGTACGAAGACCCCGACGAACTGTTCGCCGACTGTGACGTCGCGGCCTTCGCCCTGCCGCCCGACGTACAGGCCCCGCTCGCGGTGCGCGCCGCCGCGGCGGGCTGCCAACTGCTGCTCGACAAGCCCGTCGCCACGACCGCCCGGGACGCCCGGGCCGTGGCCGACGCCGTCGCCCGGCACGGCGTCGCCTCCGTCGTCTTCCTCACCCTGCGCTTCGCCGAGCCCGCGGCCGGCTGGGTCGCCGAGCAGGCGGGCCGCTCCGGCTGGTTCACGGCGAGCGCCCACTGGCTCGGCGCCGTCTTCCCGCCCGACGGCATGCCCAGCGCGTACGCCGCCTCGCCCTGGCGAAAGGCCAAGGGCGGGCTCTGGGACGTCGGCCCGCACGCCCTGTCCGTCCTGATCCCGGTCCTGGGCGACGTCACGTCCGTCACCGCCACCCGCGGGCCCTCCGACGTGGTCCAGCTCGCCCTGCGCCACGCCTCGGGCGCCGCCAGCACCGCCGTGCTCAGCCTCGGCGCGCCGACCGCGGCGGCCGGGGTGGGGCTGGAGGTGCGCGGGGCCGAAGGCGTGTTCTCGCTGCCCAACTGGACCGACGTACCCGGTGCGTACGGGCGCGCCCTGGACGCGCTGCTCACCGCGGCCCGGACGGGGGTCGCGGACCCGCGCGACGCGGAGTTCGCGGCCCGGCTGACGGAGATCCTGGCGGAGGCGGAGGCGCAGCTGCCGGACTGAGGGGGCGGGCCGGGGCGGGTCCGGGGCTCGCGGGCGAGCCGGCCGGGCCTACTTGATGACGGCGTTGGCCACGATGATGGCCAGCCCGATGGTGGCGTCCGCGAGGCCCATCAGCAGGGCCGAACCGAACCGGTAGCCGACGCGGAGCGCCACGAAGGAGCCCCAGGCGAACAGCAGCGCGGTGTTCAGGCCGAGCCCGACGGCGGTCACCCCGTACGAGTCCCAGTCGGTGAGCCCGGCGACGACCAGCAGCAGGACCGTGGGAAGAGCGGCCACGATCATCGGCCACTCGTTCCACAGCGCCCGCGAGAGCACCCGCCAGCGGTGGGCGGCGGAGCCGGGCTGATGGGTGGTCATGTGGTGCGAGTAGCCGTGCGCGAGGGCGGCCGCGCAGGCGGTGACCAGCACCCAGCTGGCGTCGTAGAACGGGGTGAACGCGTCGCCCGCCTGATCGAGCGCGGCCAGCAGCGCGGACGCGAGCACCGTCCCGTAGACCCCGCCGAACATCCAGTCGGCCCCTCGGCGCGGCGGGGGGAGGCGGGGCGCGGCGGCGGGTTGCCGGGACGGGGCGTCGGGCCGGGGATCGGCGGGGAAGGGCTGTGCCTGATGCCGGTTCGGCTCGTTCTCTTCGGTCGGGTCGTTCTGTCCGTGGTTCATCCCGGCCCCTCGATCCAATACATCCCATTTGCTTGGTTTCACACCCTATGGGGTGAGGAGGTGAGGGCGGGATGAGTACGAGTGCGAGCGGCCCGTGTGTGCGGGCTCATCGCTTCCGCCAGTGCTTCCACCGCTCGGCCGAATGCGGCTTCCGGTGGCGCCGCGTACCCCACCACCAGTCCCTCCCTGCCCGCCCCGGCCGCGGCCGGGTGCCGGTATTCCGACAGGCCGTCCAGCGCCAGGCCCGCCGCGCGGGCCGCCTCCAGCGCCGCCGCCTCCCTCCCCGGCGGGAGCTCCAGGACCGCGTGCAGTCCCGCCGAGATGCCCGTCACCCGCAACTCCGGGGCGCGGGACGCCAGTACGGAGACGAGCTGGTCGCGACGGCCGCGGTAGCGGTGTCGCATGCGGCGGATGTGGCGGTCGTACGCACCGCATGCGATGAAGTCGGCCAGTGCCAGCTGGTCCAGGGCGCTCGCCCAGGACTCCCGCAGGCCCTTCGCCGCCAGGACCCGGTCGACCAGGTGGTCCGGCAGCACCAGCCAGCCCAGGCGGACGGCGGGGGAGAGGGACTTGCTCAGCGAGCCCGCATAGACGACGTGCTCGGGGTCCAGGCCCTGTACGGCGCCGACCGCCTTGCGGTCGTAGCGGAACTCTCCGTCGTAGTCGTCCTCCACGATCAGCCCGCCCGTCGTACGGGCCCACTCCACGGCGGCGGCCCGCCGCGCCGGAAGCAGCGCGGCGCCCGTCGGGAACTGGTGCGCCGGGGTCAGCAGCAGGGTGCGCGCCCGGGCCGGGATCCCGTCCGGGCGGGCGCCGTCCTCGTCGACGGGGACGGGGTGCGGGCGGACCCCGGAGGCTTCGAGGATGCCGCGGTGGAAGGGGAGTCCGTACTCCTCCACGGCCCAGTCGCGGGGCCGCAGCGACGCGAGGAGCCGCAGGCCGTTCGCGAAGCCGGAGCAGACGACGACGTTCTCCGGGCCGGTACGCACGCCACGCGCCCGGGACAGGTACGCGGCCAGCGCCCGCCGCAGCTCCGGGCGGCCCCGGGGATCGCCGGGCCCGAAGGCCTCGGTGGGGGCCTCCGCGAGGGCCCGCCGGGCACTCGCGGACCAGGCGCCCCGCGGGAAGGAGGCGGGGTCGGGCTTGCCCTGGAGCAGGTCGTGGCGCGGACCCTCGGGGACGGCCGGGGTCGCCGGGGCGGCCGGCGCGGCGGCGGTGGCCGCCCCCTCGGCGACCCGGGTGCCGGAGCCCTGCCGGGCGGTGAACCAGCCCTCGGCGACGAGCTCGGCGTAGGCGTCGGCAACGGCATTGCGGGCCAGCCCGAGGTCGGCGGCCAGCGCCCGGTAGGGCGGCAGCCGGGTCCCGCCGGCGAGCCGCCCGCTGCGCACGGCTTCGCGGAGGGCCTGGGCGAGGGCGGTACGCCGGGCGCCGTGCGGGGGCAGCTCGAGATGCAGGTCGGTGCCGGTGCCGGTGCCGGTGCCTGAGCCGTCACCGGTGCCTGGGCCCGGGCACGGGCCCGGGCCCGTGCCGTCGCCGGGTCCGGCGGTGGTGGTGCCGGTGTCCGTGCCGGATGCGGTGGCTGCGGGGGCCGTGTGGTCGGACGTCATACCGGGAGCGTAGGCGGGCGCGCCGAACCGCCGACGGGGTCGCCCGCGCAGGTCGGCCCGGGTTCCGCCGCCGCCGCGAAAGGCAGGCCTCAGCGGGACATGGCCTCGCGGACCGCTTCCTCCGAGCGGGCGATGACCGCCGTGCCGTCCTGCGCCGTGATGATCGGGCGCTGGATGAGCTTCGGGTGCGCCGCCAGGTGGGCGATCCAGCGGCCCCGGGCCTCGTCCGTCTCCTCGCGCGGCAGGTCCCGTACGCCGGTCTCCTTCGCGAGCGGGTCCGAGGTGCGCGTGATGTCCCACGGCTCCAGGCCGAGCCGGCCCAGGACCTCGCGGATCTCGCCCTCGGACGGCACGTCCTCCAGATAGCGGCGCACGGTGTACTCGGCGCCCTCCGCGTCCAGCAGGGTCAGCGCGCTGCGGCACTTCGAACAGGCGGGATTGATCCAGATCTCCATGGCCCCCAGCCTAGCCAGAGCCTGTCTGGCCAGGGGCTTCTGTCAGTGGTCCCCGGTAAAATCGAAGGAGAACGACAGGAAGCCAACTACCGTTTGGGAGGCTGTAGATGGCCACTGCCACGACCATTGAGCCCGTCAAGAAGAAGCCGCTGCCGGCGGGGCTGCCCCGCGAGTGGTACGAGAGCCACAACCGCCGTCTGAAGGCGATGCGGCTGGCGATATCCCTGCTCGACTCGGGGACGTACGACGCCCGTCGCGCCACCAACCGGAAGATCCGCACCATGGCCGTCCGCACGGGGATCCACCGCCCGTCGAACGTCACGTGCAAGCTGGTCCGCGCCTTCATCATCAGCAACGGAGCCTGAGCAACCGACAGGGTCGACGGTCGACCGCGTCGGGCAGAGCGTTCCCGAACGCTCTGCCCGACGATGCAGAACGCCGTGAGGGGGCGGCGCAGTGAACGGGGTGGGGGCCACGGCCGTCGCTCTCGCGAGCGCCGTGATGCGCGTCAGCCCACATGATCAGGACTGCTCGGTCATCCAGGGACTCCCGCCGCGTCCGGGAGGGACAGCACCAGCAGGGCCACGTCGTCGCGCGGGCCGCCGTCGGTGAACGCCACCAGGTCCTGCCACACCGCCTCCACCAGCTCGGCCGGGTCCTTGGCCAGGGCCGGGATCCGGGTGGCCAGGGGGTAGAAGTCGCCCGCCCGATCCCGGGCCTCCGTCACCCCGTCCGTGTGCGCGAGCAGCCTGTCGCCCGGCAGCAGCGGTACGTCGGCCACCACCGCGAGGTCTGCGCCGGCGAGCCCGAGCCCCAGCGGAGGCCCAGGTTCCACGGCCACCTCCGACACCGTGGATGCCCGCAGCAGCAGCGCCGGCGGATGCCCGCACGAGACGATCCGAACGAGGTCCAGCCCGGGTGGGAACTCCAGCAGCAGCGCCGTCGCGAACAGCTCCGGATGCTCGACGGCGGCGTCAGCCGGGTCGGCCGGGCCCGGCGGGCCGGCCGAGCCGGCCGGGCGCGCCGAGTGTGCGGAGCCCGCCGCCCCCGCGGTGTCCGCCAGCAGTCTGCGGTCCAGCCGGGCGGCCACGCCCGCGAGCTCCGGATCGTCCAGCACCCCCTCACGGAAGGCGCCGAGCAGCGCCGCCACCGTGCCGACCGCCGCCAGGCCGTGCCCCTGCACGTCCCCGACCAGCGCCCGCACCCCGTACGGCCCGACCCGTACGTCGTACAGGTCGCCGCCGACCAGCGTGCCGCGCTGGGCGGCCCGGTACAGCCCGGCGCAGCGCACCGGACCGACCCGTTCCGGAACCGGCGGCAGCACCGCCAGCTGCGCCGCCTCTGCGACGGTCCGTACGCTGACCAGCTGCGCGTCGCGGCGCCGCCGGACCCAGGCGATCACCACGCTGAGCAGCGCGACCACGGCCACGGTGGCCAGGTCCGCGCCCTGGGCGTGCCCGACCCCGAGCGACGACACGCCGAGCAGCAGCAGGACGATCCCGGCGAAGACGGCGGTGCCGGCCGCCCCGTACGCGAAGGCCGCGACCGGGGGCAGGCCGGCCAGGAAGTAGCCCAGCTCGATGTCGCCCGGGGTGGCGGTCTGTGCGAGCACCAGCGCCACCAGCGCCACGGGGGGCGCGAGCCGCGCCCAGCGTGGTGGCGGCTTCCCGTGCAGCCAGCCAGGCTCCTCGCGTCGGCGTCTCACCCCTCCACCCTGGTACCGGGGCCCGGGCCGCGCACGCCGGACCGGCCTGCCGGGTGGACCTGCGGGGTCCGGGCGCCGACAGTGGTCCCGTGACGGACACGGACGGGGTGGGGCAGAGCGCGGCGATCAGCACGCGGCTGAACTGGCTGCGGGCGGGGGTGCTCGGCGCGAACGACGGGATCATCTCCACGGCCGGCCTGGTGGTGGGCGTGGCCGGGGCCACCACCTCGCGGGCGTCGATCCTGGCGGCGGGGGTGGCCGGGCTGCTGGCGGGGTCGCTGTCGATGGCGGCGGGGGAGTACGTCTCGGTGAGCTCCCAGCGGGACTCGGAGCGGGCCGCGCTGGAGACGGAGCGGCAGGAGCTGGCGCAGGATCCGGAGGCGGAGCTGGCGGAACTGACCGAGATGCTGGAGGCCAGGGGGCTGAGCCGGGAGCTGGCGAGGGAGGCGGCGGAGCAGCTGACGGAGCGGGACGCGCTGAAGGCGCACGCGAGGGTGGAGCTCGGGATCGATCCCGACGAGCTGGTCAACCCCTGGCACGCGGCGTTCGCGAGCCTGGTCGCGTTCACGGTGGGTGCGGTGCTTCCGCTGCTGGCGATCGTGCTGCCGGGGCCGTCGGAGCGGGTGCCGGTGACGGTGGCGGCGGTGCTGGCGACGCTGACGCTGTGCGGGGTGATCAGCGCCCGCCTCGGCGGCGCACCTCCCCTCCGGGCGGTCCTGCGCAACGTCGCCGGCGGCGCCCTGGCGATGACGGTCACGTACGCGGTGGGCACCTGGCTCGGCACCACCTGACCCCACCCGTACGGGCGCAGCCGGCGGAGGTCCCTCGGGCGGGCATGGGGGCGGAGCCCCGAGGCGGGTCGGGCCGGGTCCGGGTGGCCCGGGGAACGGGGGAAGGGCGGGGCGGGGAGGGGAGGAAGCCCGCGCAGCGCCGCCGGACGCACCGCGCAGCGGACCTGCATCATGGGCCCATGCGTATCGCCATCACCGGCTCCACCGGCCTCATCGGCCAGGCCCTCGTACGGTCCCTGCGCGCAGACGGCCACGACGTCGTCCGCTTCGTGCGCCGCACGCCCGCCGCGCCCGACGAGGCGGCCTGGGACCCGCGGCGCAGCTACGTCGACCCCGCCGGACTCGCCGGCTGCGGGGCCGTCGTCCACCTCGCCGGGGCCGGGGTCGGCGAACACCGGTGGACCGCCGCGTACAAGAAGGAGATCCGGGACAGCCGGGTGGCGGGGACCGAGGCGATGGCCCGTGCGATCGCCGCGCTCGACGCGCCGCCCGCCGTCTTCGTCTGCGGCTCCGCCATCGGCTACTACGGCGACACCGGCGACCGCGCCGTCGACGAGCACGCCCCGGCGGGGCAGGGCTTCCTGCCCGAGGTCTGCATCGAGTGGGAGGCGGCCGCAGCCCGCGCCCAGGAGGCCGGCGTACGGACGGTCTTCGCCCGGACCGGACTGGTCGTCGCCGCCGAGGGCGGGGCCTGGGGCAAGCTGTTCCCGATCTTCCGCGCCGGGATCGGCGGCCGGCTCGGCAACGGCCGGCAGTACTGGTCCTTCATCTCCATGTACGACGAGATCGCCGCCCTGCGGCATGCCATCGACACCCCGGAGCTGTCCGGCCCCGTCAACCTGACCGCCCCCGAGCCGCTGACCAACCGTGAGGTCACCGCCGCGATGGGCCGCGTACTGCACCGGCCGACGCTGTTCCCCGTACCGGCGCCCGCCCTGCGCGTGGTGCTGGGGGAGTTCGCGGGGGACGTGCTCGGCAGTCAGCGGGTGCGGCCCGCCCGGCTGTTGGAGACGGGGTTCACGTTCCGGTACCCGGGCATCGACGAAGCGATCCGCGCCGCGCTCGCCCGATAGCCCCCGACCCCGCCCCGCCGCGCCGCGGCCCCCGACCCGCCCCGAGACCCCACCGCGGCGCGCGGTTCGGCGGTGTGCGACCGCTTGTGACCCGGATGCGACCGGTGTGCGACCGGAGTTGGGCGTAATACGCCACCGAACTCGGGTTCCCCTGGAGCTCGTTGGGGGAAGGAGGATTCCCACACAGCCGCGCCGACCTCGGGGAGGGGCACGTGCTCAGCAGCTCACACCGCGCCGCACAGCATGCGGACGTCGTCATCGTAGGAGCCGGGGTCTCAGGACTCGCGGCGGCACACCACCTGATCGCGGCAGGGGTCACGGTCACCGTTCTGGAGGCGGCCGACGATCCCGGCGGCCGGATGGCCACCGAGCACGCCGACGGATTCCGGCTGGACCGGATCGGGCAGTTGCTCAACACCTCGTACACGGAGCTCGACCGGACCCCCGGCCTGGCCGGCCTGGTCCTGCGGCCCTTCGCTCCGGGGGTGCTCGTCCACACGGACGGCAGGCAGCTCCGAGCCGGGGCGCTGACCCCGGCCCGCGCGCTGGCCAGCGGCTCCTTCGACCAGGCCCGGCTCAGCGCCTACCTCGGCCGGCTCGCCGCCGTGCCCGTGGAACGCGTACTGGCCCGCCCCGAGCGCACGGCACTCGCCGCCCTGCGCTCCCGGGCCCACGGCACGACCCTGCGGCCCCTGCTCGCCGCCCTGCTGCGCGATCCGGAGCTCACCACCTCCAGCCGGGTCGCCGACCTCGC
Organism: Streptomyces sp. NBC_00354; assembly: GCF_036106915.1. NCBI lineage: Bacteria > Bacillati > Actinomycetota > Actinomycetes > Kitasatosporales > Streptomycetaceae > Streptomyces > Streptomyces sp. NBC_00354. The sequence goes on from NZ_CP107983.1 coordinate 5,943,332, forward strand.
CCTGCGCACCTTCGCCCGCGGCCGGCTCGCCGTGCCCGAGGGCGGCGCCGCCACCCTGCCCGAGCTGCTCGCAGCCACCCTGCCGCCCGGCACGGTGCGCACCGGGGTCCGGGTCCGCTCGGTGGCGACCAACCTGGTCACCACCGAGGAGCACGGCGACTTCAGCTGCCGCTCCGCCGTCCTGGCCACCGGCGCGCGGGCCGCCGCCGAACTGCTGCCGGGGCTGCGGGTGCCGGAGTTCCACGAGGTCACCGTCATCCACCACGCCACCACCGCCCCGCTCCCGTGGGACGGCTCGCTCCTGCTCGACGGCGATCCCAGGTGGCCCGTCGCCCACACCGCCGTGATGAGCGCGGTCGACCCGACGCGGGCCCCGGCCGGCCGGAGCCTGGTCACCACCACCGTGCTCGGCCCGCCGCCGCCCGCCCGTACGGTCGCCTCGCGCCTCGCCCGGCTGTACGAGACCGGCACCCGGGACTGGGAGCTGCTGGCCGTCCACCACGCCCCGGAGGCCGTCCCCGCGATGCCGCCGCCGTACGACCTGCGCCGTCCGGTCCGGGTCCTGGCCGGGCTGTACGTGTGCGGCGACCACCGCGACTCCAACACCGTCCAGGGGGCGCTGCACTCGGCCCGCCGCGCCGCCACGGCCGCCCTGCGCGACTTCGGCATCCGGCTCCCGGCGAGCGCGGAGCCCGCCCTTCCGGCGGTGGCCTGAGAACCACCACGGCTCCAGGGCCCGGTTCCCCCCAGGGAACCGGGCCCACGCCTGACCCCTGACCCCGTATCGGCAGCTCACGACAGTGCCGCCACCCGGTCCCGGTACGTCCGCACCGCCGAGGCGTCCCGGTACGGCTCCAGCCGGCGCTCGAAGTCCCGTACGTACTCCACCGCGCGCACCGACCGCATCTCCATCGCCTGCTGCGCCGCCTCCGCACCCAGCGCGCACGCCTGGTCCAGCTCGCCCAGCCCCAGCCGCGCCGTGGCCAGCACCACCCGGCAGAACAGCCGCGAGCGCGCGAACCCGGGCGCCCGCAACTGCAGGGACCGCTCCGCGTGCTGCGCCGAGGCCCGGTACTGCTGGAGGTCCCGGTGGCAGTGCCCGAACTCGTCCGCCAGCTGCGCCTCGTCGAACAGCCGTGCCCAGTGCGGTACGTCGTCCCCGGGCCGGGCCGCGCCCAGCGCGCGCTCGGCCCGCACCAGCGAGGCCGTCGCCGCCCGGACCTCGCCGAGCACCGCGTGCCCGCGCGCCTCGGCCGAGTGCAGGAGCGCCTGCACCACCGGCGGCGGGCCGGAGCCGACGCCCTGCTGCGCGACGCGGGCCAGCTGCACGGCCTCCCTGCCGTGGCCGAGGTACACCGCCTGCCGGCTCATGGTCACCAGCACGTACGAGCCGTACGGCCGGTCCCCGGCGGCCTGCGCGAGGCGCAGCGCCTGCACGAAGTACCGCTGGGCGAGCCCGTGCGCGGCGATGTCGTACGAGGTCCAGCCCGCGAGCCGGGTCAGGTCGGCGGCGGCCGAGAACAGCCGCCGCCCGGTGCTCTCCCCGTAGGTGCCGCGGAGCATGGGCTCGGCCTCGTGCTCGAGATAGCGCACCAGGGCCTGCCGGGCGTGCCCGCCGCCGTAGGTCTGGTCCAGGGTCCGGAACAGCTCGCCCACCGACCGCAGCGCCGCGATGTCCCCGCTGGTCACCCGCTGGCCGGGGCCCCGGTCGATCTGCCGCTGCCGGGGCACCGAGCTGCGCCCCTGCACCGGGACGCGGCCCGCCGCCGCAGCTGCCGCGGCCGCGGCCGCCGGGTCCGCGCCGCGGCCCACGCGCTCGTCGGCCCGCCCGATGAGCCAGTCCCGGCTGGGCACGACCAGCCCGGCCGGGGTGAAGGCGATCTTCCGCAGCTCGGCGTGGGAGCCGGAGTCCTTGCGCCAGAGCCCGCTGGCGATGTCCACGGCCTCCTCCGGGGTGGCCGCGAACTCCAGACCGGCGTAGACGGGCGCGCAGGCGTCCAGGCCCAGGTCCTGTGCGGAGAGCCGCCGGCCCAGGCGCCGGGTGAAGACCTCGGCGATCAGCGCCGGGGTGGTCCCTCGCGGCTGCTGCCCGCGCAGCCACCGGGTCACGGAGGTCTTGTCGTACCGCAGATCGAGACCGTGCTCCAGGCCGAGCTGGTCGACGCGGCGGGCCAGACCGGCGTTGGAGAACCCGGCTTCCGCGATCAGCGCCGCGAGCTGCCGGTTGGGGACGCGCTGGGCAGGTCGTTCCGTCATCGGCTCCACGGTTTCCTGACGTGACGGACCGGAGTCCCGGCCCTGTGAACGGCGTGAATGTAGCGGCGAACTCCGCTCATGCCGCCCCCTCTGTCCCACATTCATCCGATCGTGTGCAGAACAGAGCCCGGGGTGGACAGCCACCCGTGGCCAGGAAGGACCGTTGGCTGATAACCGGCACATCTAGACAGGTCAATGCTGGATAGGTGTAGCGGTGCCGGCACCGTGCTGGAATCCAGCGCACGCAGACCCCCGGCCGCCAAGGGCCGGGGGTCTCTTTATGCGAAGACGTGCATAGTCGCGTTCGCGCATAGACGGCTTCGCCCGTCGCTCCGTACGGTCATGGTCATCAGACCCAGCGGGGGCCTGGCACCGAGGGGGCTTCACATGGCATGTGAGGAACTGACCCGGCTCACAGGCAACGGAAACGGCGAGTGCGGGCAGGGCGACTGCCCGAACGTCTACCGGACCAAGTCCGGCTCGTTCATCGTCCAGGGCGATGCATCCGACGCCTTCACCCCGCCGACCGGCGAGGGACTCGTAGAGATCCCCGAGGCAGTGCTCAGGGAGGCGTTCCGTGCTCTTGGATGGTGAGGACTGGGCGTCGAAGTTCAAGACGTTCCAGACGGAAGCCTGGCGGCTTGAGACGTTGCCGCAGTACCTCGTACCGCAGGAAGCGGAAGAGTTCGCAGCCTTCAAGGCAGGCGCCCGGTTCCTTGGCCCGTACGAGGACTCGTGGACGGAGAGGGTGCGCACCCGGAACGTCGGACGCGTACACGTCCTGACTCAGCCGCTGAGTGACTACCTGCGGTTCGAGTTCGAGCGGTACTACCAGCACCAGGCTCCGGCCGGAGAAGACGTCCGCATCCTCGACGTGACCGACCGGGCGAACCCGTTGCCCGAGGTCGAAGACTTTTGGATGTTCGACCGCTCCACTGTGGTGCTCATGCACTACGAACCGGACGGCAGGCAGATCAGCCGCGAACTGTACGAGGGTGACCCTGCCCCGTTCATCGAGTACCAGCGCATCGCCGTAGAGGCTTCTGTGCCGTTCCTGGAGTACATCCGTACGTGAGTGTCGAACCAGAGGAGCTCGGCCAGTCAGGCGAGGAACTGGCGGCCCTGCTGAAGGCGGTACGCAAGCGGTCCGGGCTCTCAGGGGCTCGGGCCGCCGCCCGCTGCAACATGTCTCAGTCGAAGGTCAGCCGGATCGAGAACGGCAAGGTACGCCCGTCCCTCGTGGACGTAGAGCAACTACTCAGAGCCTGCGATGCGGCTCCCCCTCTGGTCACACAGGTCATGACCCTGGCGCGCCTGGCCAACACGGAGTGGCAGGGCGCCCGGGGCATGCGGCGCAAGGGCCTGGACAAGAAGCAGCTTGAGCTGGCCGGCCTCGAAGCATCGTCAGCCGAATTCCGGTTCTTCCTGCTCTCGATGATCACGGGCCTGCTCTCGACCCCTGAGTACATCCGGGCGAGCCTCGCCCACATCCCCGGCGACCACTCCAAGACGATCGCCAGGAAGCTGGAACGGCAACAGGTTCTCTACGACCGCTCAAAGCGGTTCACGTTCATACTCACCGAGCAGGCCGTTCGGTGGCCCCTCGTCGGCCCGGACGCGTTGGCCGTCCAGATTGACCACCTGGCCTCGCTCACGCACCTCCCGAACGTGCGGCTCGGAGTGATCCCGCTGACCGTGCCGACCGGACCGGCGCCGCTGAACACCTTCACGGTCTACGACGACCGCATTGCCACGGTCGAGCTGTCCACAGGGGTCATGGTCTTCAGGGACCCCAGGGACGTGGCGAGCCATGTTGAGGAGTTCTCCCACCTTGAGGATCGGGCCCTGTTCGCGGATGACGCACGGGCCTTTCTCGGGGCGTGCGCAGCCGCCCTCAGATGATCTTTAGTCCATGACGTGCATGATCGCGCTGAGCCGCCGCTGAGCGGTGAAGGATTGCCCCGCAGCGAAGGCGACCGCGAGGGGTGCGACATGGCAAGGGCGAAAAAGGCAGAGGCCCCGACGCTTGACCGGGATGAGTGGGAGTACCTGACCTACGCGCCCGGCCACAAGTGCTCGGCCTGCTCCCGTACGGTCAAGCCGCTCGAACCTGTCCGCCGGGGAGCCGTTGACCGCACGTCGGGTGCGCCCGCCGTCGTCTACCGGCACAACGAGTGCCCGACGACGCAGACCGTGGCCGCCTGATGGAGATGCAGGTATGGCGGGACGGCCGTACGCGTGCCACGGACGCAGCCGAGTGCTTCCGGGCAGCCTTGGCGGCGCTCGGCATCTCTGAGGCCGCGTGGAGCGGCATACGGCCCACGGTCACCTTCAACGGCCTTCCGTACGTCCACCTGGGGATGCTTCCGGCTGACGTGGTGGAGCAGATGGCCGAGGCCATGAGGGTCACCGAGACTTCCGCCCGCTGAGGGCGGGGGACGGCCTCATGGGCCGTCAAGCAGATCAGGGGGGTGAGCGTATGACCGAACCCGGAGACAAGTCCGGAGGTTCCGGCGGGGACCAGTTCCCGCCCCCGCCCGTCAGCTGATCCGATCGACATGACCCCGTCGGACGCGGTTGACCCCGGGTGGCACTCGTTCGTCCTCCACACCCAGGCATACGCCACGTGGTGTGACGAACAGTTCGGGTTCTTCCTCGGGCACGAGCCCAAGGCCACCGTCCGCACGCGCCCGCTGATCGGCTCCGTCGTGGACCGCGTCAGGGCCGCCGGGTTCCACGTGGACGACCGGCTGTGGGGTGCTGCAAAGGAGTGCAACCCGCCCGCGTGCTGCGGTGACGGCGACGGCTGCTGATCCACCTGAGAGGTGAGCCCCGGGTGCGGTCAATGCACCCGGGGCTCGCCCATGAACAGAGGTTAGACCGCATGGCAGTTGATGAGACTGTTTCAGGGCAGAGTCGAGTAACCGTGTTCCGGATGTTCGGCACAGTCTTCGGCTACGCCACACACTCCCTCGACGGCCGAGGCATTGGGGAAGTGGCCGTGGTCGGCCCCCTGACCCCTGGTGTCGAGTGGCGCTCTCCCGAAAACCTCCAGGTCATTTTCCTCCGCCGGCACTTAAAGGGGGCGGACGGCAGGCAGCACGCCACATACACGGCCCTCAAGCACCGGTAGCCGGGCGACTGGCGAGACGTGCCCGTCCCTACCTCTGTGTGGCACCGCGTGAAGTTCCACATCCGCGCCCACGACACTCGCCCCGATGGCGGACTCTTCAAGAACCAGCGGGGGAGCCTCGCGGCCCGGGATGACTTCGGGTACGTCTGGCGGCAGGTGCCCGCCACCGTGCGGCACGAGTGGAGCGCCCACGACCTCCGGCACTACTTCGCTTCGACGTGCCTCCTGAACGGCCTGCCCATCCTCGCTGTGTCCCGCTGGCTCGGACATGCCTCCATCACGATCACTGCCGACACGTACGGCCACATGACGCCGGACTCCATGGACCGGGCCGTGAACGTGCTCGACGGGATCATGGGGCTGGCCGCGTAACGGCGACTCGGCACGGGTGATGACCCCGTGCTGAGATGTGCTGGCGTTAGCACATGGAGCAGCCCATACGTACAGGTCAAACCGACACTCACTCGTTTGTGTGCAGAATCGGTAGGGCTCTTTACGGACCGACCCCTTCCGTCCGCGTACGCTGCGCGACATGACCCGCAGGCCCACCGCGGCGGAGCCCTCCGCCGACGCCACCGCGCCACCGACCGCGCCCGAGCTGCCCGCGCCGCTGACGGCGCCCGAGCTGACCGAGGCCGAGTGCCGCCGGTGCGGCACGTACATCGCGGGTCTGGACGGCCGGTACGCGTGCGGGGTCTGCGGCTGGGTCAACGACCACTCGGAGGGCCACCGGCGGCTGCCGCGGGCGGACGAGGACCCGGACCGGCCGCCCCGGGGCCGCAGGCGGCCCAGGCCGCTGCCTCCGGGCCCGCAGGACGGGCCGCCGACGGGCGACTGAGGGGGCGGAAACCGGCCGCCGTACTCTTGGCTGGGTGCGATACGTGCACACGGCAGGTTCAACGAGGAGGCGCTGCGGTGGCTGAGCTTGGGTTTGTCCATCTGGGCTTCGGACCCGATTACGTCGAGTACACCCGGGCCTGGGAGGAGCAGCGGCGGGTTCACGCCGCGCGCTTCGCGGACGAGATCGGCGACACCTGCCTCCTGCTGGAGCACGAGCCCGTCTACACCGCCGGGCGGCGCACCGCCGACAACGAGCGGCCGCTGGACGGCACCCCCGTCGTGGACGTGGACCGCGGCGGCAAGATCACCTGGCACGGCCCGGGCCAGCTGGTCGGCTACCCGATCATGAAGCTGCCCCGCCCGGTCGACGTCGTCGCGCACGTGCGCCGTCTGGAGGAGGCGCTGATCCGCACCGCCGCCGAGTTCGGCCTGGAGACCACCCGGGTCGAGGGCCGCTCCGGAGTGTGGGTGCTCGGCGACCCGATCCAGGAGCGTCCGAAGATCGGGGGCCTCTCGCTCGACTTCGACCCGCGGCTGACGGACGACGAGTTCGACCCCCGCCTGAACGGTCCCGAGTACGCCCCCTCCAACGCCGGCCAGCGCCGCGAGGACCGCAAGCTCGCCGCGATCGGCATCCGCGTCGCCAAGGGCGTCACGATGCACGGTTTCGCGATCAACGTGAACCCGGACAGCACCTGGTTCGACCGGATCATCCCGTGCGGGATCCGGGACGCCGGTGTGACCTCGCTCTCGTACGAACTGGGCCGGGAGATCACCATCGCCGAGGTGCTGCCGGTCGTCGAACGCCACCTGAAGGACGTACTGGAGCAGGCCGAGCTGCGGCCCCGGGAGACGGAGCCGGCCGCCGGCTGACAGCCGGGGGGAATGTGTCCGCCCGCCCCCAGGTTGGCGGACGTAAGAGCGTATGAAATTACGGGCGTACCCTGGTGGACGCCGAAGAATCGAAGTCACAGGGAGCCGGTCGTGTCCGCAGTCGCACCCGACGGACGCAAGATGCTGCGCCTCGAGGTCCGTAACGCCCAGACCCCCATCGAGCGCAAGCCCGAGTGGATCAAGACCCGGGCGAAGATGGGCCCCGAGTACACGAAGATGCAGGCCCTGGTGAAGGGCGAAGGACTGCACACCGTGTGCCAGGAGGCCGGTTGCCCCAACATCTACGAATGCTGGGAGGACCGCGAGGCCACCTTCCTCATCGGTGGCGACCAGTGCACCCGGCGCTGTGACTTCTGCCAGATCGACACGGGCAAGCCCGAGGCCCTGGACCGGGACGAGCCGCGCCGTGTCGGCGAGTCGGTCGTCACGATGGACCTGAACTACGCCACCATCACCGGCGTCGCGCGCGACGACCTGGCCGACGGCGGTGCCTGGCTGTACGCGGAGACCGTGCGCCAGATCCACGAGCAGACGGCGGGCCGCGAGGCCGGCCACACCAAGGTCGAGCTCCTGGCTCCCGACTTCAACGCGGTCCCGGAGCTGCTGGAGGAGGTCTTCGCCTCCCGCCCCGAGGTGTTCGCGCACAACGTCGAGACGGTGCCGCGGATCTTCAAGCGGATCCGCCCCGGCTTCCGCTACGAGCGCTCGCTCGAGGTGATCACCAAGGCCCGCGCGTACGGCCTGGTCACCAAGTCGAACCTGATCCTCGGCATGGGCGAGGAGCGCGAGGAGGTCTCGCAGGCGCTGAAGGACCTCCACGAGGCCGGCTGCGAGCTCATCACCATCACGCAGTACCTGCGGCCCTCGCCGCGGCACCACCCCGTGGAGCGCTGGGTGAAGCCGGCCGAGTTCGTGGAGCTGGCGAAGGAGGCCGAGGAGATCGGCTTCTCCGGTGTGATGTCGGGCCCGCTCGTCCGTTCTTCGTACCGGGCCGGACGCCTCTACCAGCAGGCGATGGAGAAGCGCAGCCGAGTCTGAGCGCAGGTTGAGGGTCCGCCCGAGGTACGAGGGCGGGCACTCGGCCGGAGCGGTGGCGAGGCGGAGCTCGACGGTAGGCGCAGAGAAGCGCAGCCGAGTCTGAGCGCGCGACCGTGTGACGCGCACTACCGCACGGACTGTGTGAACTCACGCACAAAGTCTTACCAACGGGTAACACCGCATCGACGCGGCCCCTAGGCTCTTTTGTAACGAAGAGCCCGGCGGGCCGCGTAAATGTTTCATCACCGTTTGACCGGCCGGTCATGCCCTGGTAACACCAGTCAGTGACGATAGGTCCACGCACCGCGCACACCGTCGCACACCGCTGACGCACGCCCGCTGCCCACCCGGACCGACTTGAGCACCGTGAAAGGGATCGACATCATGCAGGCCGCGCCCGTACGCGCCATTGCCATTCCGTCGTTCACCGACGCCTTCCGGGGTTTCGAGTCGCTGCTCATGAGCGGCGCCCGCCGCAACGCATGGACCGCCGTCCTCGAGGACCGCCGCAGAGCCAAGGACCGGGTCGAAACCGAGCACGTACTCGAGGCCGCGGCGACCCGGACCTCGCAGGCCACGTAAACTTCGCTGTATGGCGAGGAAGTCAAACGCAGAGACTGCTGCGAACCCCGGGCGACTGAAGCAGATCGCCCTGACGTACAAGATGACGCGCAAGGCCGACCCGCAGGTCGGTCTGATCGTCGCGGGCGTGGGAATCGTCACCTTCGGTGTCTTTCTTGCGATCGGCTTCCTGATCGACCACCCGGTCTACCTGGGCATCCTGGGCTTCCTGGTGGCGTTCCTCGCGATGGCGATCGTCTTCGGACGGCGGGCCGAGCGGGCTGCCTTCGGGCAGATGGAGGGACAGCCGGGCGCGGCAGCGGCCGTACTGGACAACGTGGGACGGGGCTGGACGACCACCCCCGCCGTCGCGATGAACCGGAGCCAGGACATCATCCACCGGGCCGTCGGCAAGGCGGGCGTCGTTCTGATCGCCGAGGGCAACGCGAACAGGCTGAAGCCGATGCTCGCGGCCGAGAAGAAGAAGCTGGCCCGGATCATGCCGGACATCCCGGTGCACGACTTCATCGTGGGCACCGGCGAGGGCGAGGTCCCGCTGAAGAAGCTGCGTACGACGCTGCTCAAGCTGCCGCGCGTACTGGCCGGCCCGCAGATCACCCAGGTCAACGACAAGCTGCGGGCCATGGGCGATCTCATGAGCAACATGCCGCTGCCGAAGGGTCCGATGCCGAAGGGCATGCGGATGCCGCGCGGCGGAAAGATGCGCTGACCGGCTCAGCTGATTTTCGTATACGAAGAAGGGGCGCCCCCGGACCGATCGGTCCGGGGGCGCCCCTTTGTCTGCCGTACCGCGCCTGTCTGTCGTACCGCTTCCGGCTAGATGCGGACCTGGACGGCGCGGGCGAGGCGGTCGTGCAGGCCGCGCCCGTCCCGGTCCCAGACCAGCGCCGGGATGACGAGGGCGAGCAGCACGGTGCGCAGCACGACCCGGCCGAGACCGAGGCGGCCGCCGCCCTCCGCGACGACACGCAGGCCCACGAGCCGCTTCCCGGGGGTGAATCCCACGGTGCCGACGGTGAGGATGCTCAGCACCACGAAGAGCGCCAGCGTCCAGTTGCCCGTGGCAGCCGCGTTGCCGCCCGTGATCAGCCCGTATGCGATCACCTGGCAGCCGACCCAGTCGATGGCGACCCCGCCGAGGCGGCGGCCGAACCGGGCCGCCGAGCCGGAGCCCTGCTGGGGCAGGCCGAGCCGCTGGCCCGGGTAGCCGAAGTCGACGCCCATGTCCTCGGCGGCCGCGCGGGGGCCGGAGAGCCAGGATCCGAGTGCTTGCCTGTTGTCCACCCGAACACGGTACCTGTGCGGCTCCACGGCGTTCCGGCGGGACCCTGGTTAACTTGTGCGAAACAAATGGGTCATGCTTGAGAAATCCCGTCTGCTTATGGTCGGGTCAGCGTGCGGCACCGCACTGACGCACCACGAGCTATAAAGCCCGCCCTGCCCCGGGGTCGGGAGTAGGAGGAGTTGGATGTTCCAGAACGCCGACGAAGTGAAGCAGTACATCGAGGAGAACGACGTCAAGTTCGTCGACGTCCGCTTCTGCGACCTGCCTGGTGTGATGCAGCACTTCACGATCCCGGCTCGGGCATTCGACCCGGCGGAGGAGCTCGCCTTCGACGGATCCTCGATCCGCGGCTTCCAGGCGATCCACGAGTCCGACATGGCGCTGCGTGCCGACATCACCACCGCGCGCCTGGACCCGTTCCGCAAGGACAAGACGCTCAACATCAACTTCTTCATCCACGACCCGATCACGGGTGAGGCCTACAGCCGCGACCCGCGCAACATCGCGAAGAAGGCCGAGGCGTACCTCGCCTCCACCGGCATCGCCGACACCGCGTACTTCGGCCCCGAGGCCGAGTTCTACGTGTTCGACAGCGTGCGCTTCGCGACCACCGCGAACGAGGGCTTCTACCACATCGACTCCGAGGCCGGCGCCTGGAACACCGGCTCCGAGGAGAACAACCGTGGTTACAAGGTCCGCTACAAGGGTGGTTACTTCCCCGTAGCCCCGGTCGACCACTTCGCCGACCTGCGCGCCGAGATCTCCCTCGAGCTGGACGCCCAGGGCCTCCAGGTCGAGCGTCAGCACCACGAGGTCGGCACCGGCGGCCAGGCCGAGATCAACTACAAGTTCAACACGCTGCTGGCCGCGGCCGACGACCTGATGCTCTTCAAGTACGTCGTGAAGAACGTCGCCTGGCGCAACGGCAAGACCGCGACCTTCATGCCGAAGCCGATCTTCGGTGACAACGGCTCGGGCATGCACGTCCACCAGTCGCTGTGGGCGAACGGCGACCCGCTGTTCTACGACGAGGCCGGCTACGCGGGCCTGTCGGACACCGCCCGCTACTACATCGGCGGCATCCTCAAGCACGCCCCGTCGCTGCTGGCGTTCACCAACCCGACCGTGAACTCGTACCACCGCCTGGTGCCGGGCTTCGAGGCACCGGTCAACATGGTGTACTCGCAGCGCAACCGCTCCGCCGCGATGCGCATCCCGATCACGGGTTCGAACCCGAAGGCCAAGCGCGTCGAGTTCCGCGCCCCGGACCCGTCGTCCAACCCGTACCTCGCCTTCTCGGCGCTGCTGCTCGCGGGCCTCGACGGAATCAAGAACAAGATCGAGCCGATGGAGCCGATCGACAAGGACCTCTACGAGCTCTCCCCCGACGAGCACGCGAGCGTCCCGCAGGTCCCGACCAGCCTCGAGGACGTCCTCAAGGCCCTCGAGGACGACCACGAGTACCTCCTGGCCGGCGGTGTCTTCACCCCGGACCTGATCGAGACCTGGATCGACTACAAGCGCACGCACGAGATCGCCCCGATCGCCCTGCGCCCGCACCCGCACGAGTTCGAGCTCTACTTCGACATTTAAGTCAGCCGCAGGTCGGGACGCTTTTCCGTCCTCCCGGGCCGTCTCTGGGCCGTCGCCGGTGTCTCCGCCCTTGCGGAAGACGCCGTCGGCGGCCCTTCGTGCTCCCGCCCGGCTGTCGGGCATCGCCGTATCGGTCCGCGGGCCGGTGTGGCACGGTGGTTGGGGTGCGGCTGCGGATGGAGGAGCACGATGACGCGTAGGTTGTTGTGGGGTGCGGGGGCCGGGTTGCTGCTCGTCGGGGCGGCCGGCGGGTTCCTCTCCGGGGTGCTGTGGGACCGGACTCCCGAGGTGACGATCAGCCCGCAGGCTGCGTCCGGGGCGGCGGTGCCACAGTCTCGCGAGGCGCTCGTGGCGGCGTGGACGGCTGAGCTGGAGAAGGCGGGCAAGGGCCTGCCGGAAGGGTGGGAGGTGCTGACCACGGAGGAGATCCGGGGCCGGTATCTGCACCAGAAGGTGGTCAACGCCCCGAAGGCCGAGGACATCGACCCGGGCATGGCCCGCCGGGCCGACTGATCGGGCACAGCGGAGGGGCCCGCAGCCGATCGTCCGGCTGCGGGCCCCTCTGCGGTGCAGGGCTAGTTGCCGGCGTTGATCGCGTTGATCACCGCGACGGCCTGGTCCCCGTGGTCCGAGGAGTACAGGTTGTCGTTGATGCGGTTGTCGTTGTCGTCGGTCTCGACGTGAGAGTTCGCGCCGACGATCTGACCCTCGGGGGTCGCCATGGGGCCGCCGGACGCGCCCGCGCCCATGTCGCAGTCCATCTCCAGGCGGTTGTCCCACGGATACCAGTCCACCGCGTCCACGACGTCACCCGTGCAGTAGAACTGGATGTAGCCGTCCATGTCGGTGCGGTTGAAGCCCTCGCCGGGGAACCCGGAGTCGATGATGTCGGACCAGTCGGAGCCGTACCCGAACTTGTAGCCGAGCGCGCCGACGGTGTCGGTCAGGTTCGTGTAGCCGGTCGGGGCGGAGACGGTGAAGGCGGCGAGGTCGCCCTCTTCGTAGTTCTTGTCGCGGGTCCATGCCTGCGGGGCGACGAACGACCGGGCGACCCACTCGCCCCAGGGGGCCTGGTAGTCGCCGGGGCTGGTGGGGTCTTCCTTGTAGCCGGGGATGAAGAGCACGAGGTCGTAGAAGCCGTCCGCGCCGCGTCCGTCGCCGGGGTGGACACAGTGTCCCGCGGTCCAGACGGTGTTGTTGCCGTCGGCGGCGATCGACGCCCCGGTGCAGCCGTGTTCCTTACCGGCGTCGTCGATGAACACGATCTTCCCGACGACGGTGGCCGGGGAGTTCTGCGGGAACGGCACCTTGCGGGCGACGGGCATCTCGGGCACGTCGGCCGCGGCCGTCATGGTGGAGGCCGCGGCGGTCTTCCTGGCCGGGCGAGCCTGCGGAGCCTCGGCCGTCAAGCCTGCACCTGCCGCCTTCCGGGTGGTGTCAGCCGCTTCGGACGCCGCCTTCTCGGCGGCGGCCTTCGCATCACGGGCGATGACGGTCTGGTCGCCCTTCTCGTTGGCGAGGGCCTTCCTGACGCGCTCCGGGGTCCAGAAGTCCCGGACCTTCTGCGGGTCGGCGGCCTGTTTGCCGACCGTCACCGCCGGGACTGCCGGTGCTGTGGGGGTCTCGCCCGCCGAGGCGGTCGTGAGGGTGGCCGGGATCAGAGCCATGGCCATGAGGACGGCTGCTGTCGTCCTGCGGGCACTGCGTATTAACACGCTCTACCTCTCCAGTTGACGTTTCCTCCTGTCGCGCCGTGTAAGTGAACACCACGGGCATGGGCATTCTGTGAACGCGCTGTGTGAGACATCTGGACGGGACCACGGGTCAACTTCCCACCAGCGGTGGAAAGTTGATTCGCCGCGCAGAGTGCCGCCGGGCAGCTCAGGCTGAAGCCGGGCCGGTTCCCCCGGCCCTGCGCAGCAGCGGCATCGAGCCCGTCAGTTCGCGCAGGCAGCGGACCGCCAGTTCCGGTGGGGAGCCGGGGCCTGCCACCGGGGCTTCCGTGGTCGACCAGAGCTCCAGGGAGATGCGGATGGCGTCCGTGGCGGCCGCCGCGAGGAGGCGGACGCCCAGGGGGTCGGCGTCCTCGCCGGCCAGCCGGGCGATCACCGGGACCAGTCGCTCCTCGGAGTCCTGGTTCACCCGGTACCAGACCGCGCGCAGCGCTTCGTCGGTCGAGGCGGCGCGGAGCAGGCCGCGGGTCACCTGGAGGCCCTCCTCGACCGCCTGGGAATCGCTGAGCGAGCGGGTCACCGCGCGTTCCAGGGCCTCGTCGAGCGGGGTGCCGGGGTCCTCCTCGGCGAGCAGTGCGCGCCAGGCGTCGCCGCCGCCGGCGAGCAGCGGGGCCACGGCCTCCTGCTTGTTGCGGAAGTACCGGTAGAACGTGCGCAGTGCCACGCCGGCGCGGTGCGCGATGTCCTCGGCGGTGGTGCCGTCGGGACCGTGCTCGGCGAAGAGTTCGCAGGCTGCGCGGGCGATGTCGAGCTGGGTGGCCGCCTTGCGGCGCTCGGTGAGCGACTGGGCTCCGGGGCCGGCCTGGGGAGAGTACGGACGAGGGGATCTCACGGGTGAAGCCTACCTCCCGGGAACGAGACAGATTGCATGCTTTGACACTCTGGCAAAACGTGTCATCGACTCGGTACGCTCGCCCCCATGAACCGTTACGAAGGACGTCGCGTCCTCATCACCGGCGGCGGCTCCGGCATCGGCCGGGCCACCGTCCACCGCATCCTCGCCGAGGGCGGCCGCGTCCACACCGTGGACGTCAACGAGGAAGGGCTCAAGCGCACCGCGGAGCAGGCCACCGCCGACGGGCGCGCCGACCGGCTCACCACCGCCGTCCTCGACATATCCGACGAGGCCGCCGTGCAGGCCGGCATCGCCGCCGCCGTCCAGGCGCTCGGCGGGCTCGACGTACTGGTCAACGCCGCGGGCATCCTGCGCTCCGCGCACACCCACCAGACCACGCTCGAGTTCTGGAACAAGGTCATCGCGGTCAACCTCACCGGCACCTTCCTGGTGATCCGCGAGGCGCTCCCGGCGCTGCTGGAGGGCGACCAGCCGGTCGTCGTGAACTTCAGCTCCACCTCGGCGTCCTTCGCCCACCCCTACATGTCCGCGTACGCGGCCAGCAAGGGCGGCATCCAGTCCATGACCCACGCGCTGGCCGCCGAGTACAGCAAGCAGGGCCTGCGCTTCGTCGCCGTCGCGCCCGGCTCCATCGAGAGCGGCATGACCACGGGCAACGGCCCCGGCCTGCCCGAGGACACCGACTGGAGCCTGTTCACGAAGCTGGCCCCGGCCATCGGCCAGGGCTTCGCCGGCCCGCAGACCGTCGCCGGCGTCGTCGCCATGCTGGGCTCCGAGGACGGAGCCTTCATCACCGGTACCGAGATCCGCATCGACGGCGGTACCCACTACTAAGAGCGAAAACGATCCCACAGCCGGGGGAAGCGCTCCGCGAGCACGGCTTCGTTCTCGAAGTCCAGCGGGGTGCCCTCCGGCTCGGCCGCCTGGAGCGGGATCCCCAAGTCCGGCGCCACCGCCCCGGTCAGCTGCTCGTACGCCTCGTCGGCCGCGTACCCGAGCTCCTCGCCGTCCCCGTCGATGTCCTCGTCGAACTCGTCCAAGAGCTCCGCGAGCGCGTCGGGGTCGTGCACCCCGCCCTCGAAGACCTCCCGGCCCTGGCCGATCAGCCAGCACCGGAAGTAGTCGAACGCGTCGTCGCTCGCCCCGTCGAGCAGCACCCAGGCCGCGCCCCACAGGTCCCACGTGTACGCCCGGTTGTACCGGGACTCGAAGTGCCGGGCGAAGTCCAGGACGGAGTCCGGGTCGAGCTGCGCCAGCCGCTCCACGAGCAGCTCGGCGTGTTCCTCGGGGTCGCCCTCGGCGGCCTCGCGGGTACGGTCGACGATCTCCCAGAACTCCGTCTCGTCCATGCGATCCTCTCGGAAACTGCCCGCGCTGATGACGTGCCGTAGTACATGTGCCGCCTGCCTTCGGGCAGAGGTCAGGGCTTGACCTTCATGAGGACCACGGTCCCGGGTGAGAATCCGCCCGGATTCGTCCGGGGGAGGAGTCACGGAGGAGTCACCACCGCTCCAGCATCACGGCTGGACCGCATCGACGCCACCGCGCGTACGGCGAAGGCCGGTATCCATCCCCCAAAGGGACGGATACCGGCCTTCGCCGTGCAGCGCTCGAGCCTCAGAGGCCGTAGCGCTCGCGCGCCTCCTTGATGGCGGACGCCGGCACCTCGCCGCGGCGGGCGAGCTGGGCCAGCGCGGCCACCACGATCGACTGCGCGTCGACACCGAAGTGGCGGCGGGCGCCCTCACGGGTGTCGGACAGGCCGAAGCCGTCCGTACCGAGCGAGGTCCAGTCCTGCTCCACCCACTGGCTGATCTGGTCCGGGACCTGGCGCATCCAGTCGGACACCGCGAGGACCGGGCTGGTGACACCCTCGAGCGCGCGGGTGACGTACGGGGTGCGCATCTCGCCGCGCAGCAGCGCCTCGTCGCACTCCAGCGCGTCGCGCCGCAGCTCGCCCCAGGAGGTGGCGGACCAGACGTCGGCGGCCACGTTCCAGTCGGCGGCGAGCAGCCGCTGCGCCTCCAGCGCCCAGTGGATCGCCGTACCCGAGGCCATCAGCTGGATCTTCGGGGCGTCGGCGGCCGGGGCGGCCTCCAGCGAGGAGGCCTCGTTGAAGCGGTAGAGGCCGCGCAGGATGCCTTCCTCCACGCCCTCCGGCATGGCCGGCTGGACCTTCGGCTCGTTGTAGACCGTGAGGTAGTAGAAGACGTCCTCGGGCTTCTCGCCGTACATGCGGCGCAGACCGTCCTTGACGATCACCGCGATCTCGTACGCGAACGCCGGGTCGTAGTTGAGCGACGCCGGGTTCGTGGACGCGATCAGGTGCGAGTGGCCGTCCGCGTGCTGCAGGCCCTCACCGGTCAGGGTCGTACGACCGGCCGTGGCGCCGACGATGAAGCCCTTGCCGAGCTGGTCGGCGAGCTGCCACATCTGGTCGGCGGTGCGCTGCCAGCCGAACATCGAGTAGAAGATGTAGAACGGGATCATCGGCTCGCCGTGCGTCGCGTACGACGTGCAGGCGGCGATGAAGTCGGCCATGGCGCCGGCCTCGGTGATCCCCTCGTTGAGGATCTGGCCGTCCTTGGCTTCCTTGTAGTACATGAGCTGGTCGCGGTCGACCGGCTCGTACGTCTGGCCCAGCGGCGAGTAGATGCCGGCCGACGGGAAGAGGGACTCCATACCGAAGGTGCGGGCCTCGTCGGGGACGATCGGCACCCAGCGCTTGCCGGTCTCCTTGTCCCGCATCAGGTCCTTGACGAGCCGGACGAAGGCCATGGTGGTGGCCATCTCCTGCTTGCCGGAGCCCTTGAGCAGCGGGGCGAAGGAGCGCTCGGCCGGGGCCGGCAGGGCCACGTGCTTGACCTTGCGGGCCGGGGCGGGGCCGCCGAGGGCCGCGCGGCGCTCGTTGAGGTACTGGACCTCCGGGCTGTTGGCGCCCGGGTGGCCGTACGGGACCTGGCCGTCGGCGAAGGCGCTGTCCGGGATCGGGAGTCCGAGCAGGTCGCGCATGCTCTTGAACTCGTCGGTCGTCAGCTTCTTCATCTGGTGGTTCGCGTTCTTCGACTCGAACCCGGCACCCAGCGTGTAGCCCTTGACGGTCTGCGCGAGGATGACCGTCGGCGCGCCCTTGTGCTCCAGGGCGGCCTTGTACGCGGCGTACACCTTGCGGGGCTCGTGGCCGCCGCGGGAGCTGTGGAAGCACTCGGCGATCTTCGCGTCGGACAGTACGCCGGCCAGCTGCACGAGCTCGGCGTTGGCGCCGAAGAAGTGCTGGCGGATGTAGGCCACGTCGCGGGTCGCGTACGTCTGGAACTGCGCGTCGGGTACCTCGCGCAGGCGGCGTACCAGGGCGCCCGTGGTGTCGAGCTGGAAGAGCTCGTCCCAGGCGGAGCCCCAGAGCGACTTGATGACGTTCCAGCCGGCGCCGCGGAACTGGGCCTCCAGCTCCTGGACCACGCGGAAGTTGGCGCGGACCGGACCGTCGAGGCGCTGCAGGTTGCAGTTGATGACGAAGGTCAGGTTGTCGAGCTGCTCGCGGGAGGCCAGGGCCAGGGCGGCGGTCGACTCGGGCTCGTCCATCTCGCCGTCGCCGAGGAAGGCCCAGACGTGCGAGCCCGCGGTGTCCTTGATGCTCCGGTTCTGCAGGTAGCGGTTGAAGCGCGCCTGGTAGATCGCGGAGAGCGGGCCGAGGCCCATGGAGACCGTGGGGAACTCCCACAGCCACGGCAGGCGCCGCGGGTGCGGGTAGGACGGCAGGCCGTTGCCGCCGGACTCCTGGCGGAAGTTGTCGAGCTGCTGCTCGGAGATCCGCCCGTCGAGGAAGGCGCGGGCGTAGATGCCGGGGGAGGCGTGGCCCTGGATGTAGAGCTGGTCGCCCGATCCGTCGGCCTCCTTCCCGCGGAAGAAGTGCTGGAAGCCGGTCTCGTAGAGCCAGGCCGCCGAGGCGAAGGTGGCGATGTGGCCGCCGACGCCGTACTTGGAGCCGCGGGTCACCATGGCGGCCGCGTTCCAGCGGTTCCATGCGGTGATCTTGGCTTCCATCTCCTCGTCGCCCGGGAACTCGGGCTCGGCGGAGGTGGGGATGGTGTTGACGTAGTCCGTCTCCAGCAGCTTCGGCAGGGCGAGGCCGGCGGCCTCGGCGTGCTGGAGGGTGCGGCGGAGCAGGTATTCGGCGCGGCGCGTACCGGCGGCCTTGGCGACGGCGTCGAGGGAGGCCGCCCATTCGGCGGTCTCCTCGGTGTCGCGGTCCGGGAGCTGGTCGAGCTCGCTCGGAAGCTTTCCTACGGGGTCGGACATCGGTGTGCGCCGCCTTCCGGACAAAGGAGAGGTGGTGAAGAAATCCCTGACGGGCAGGACAGGGTCGATGGGCCCGGGTGGGGTCCGTCGACGACTGTAAATCGCTGATCGATGATCGATCAAATGAATGTGACATTGAAATGGCCATCCGGCCAAAAGTCGGCACCCGGTGCCATGGAATCAGGCACCCGGTGCCGGGCAAACCGGGACAGAGTGATCCGTCAGGCGCGGGGTGCGCACCCCAGGACATGCCGCTTCACCAGCACGCCGATGTCCGGATCCTGATTGCGGAACGCCTCCACGAGGGCCGCGTGCTCCTCGGCGTACGACTTCTGGACGGTTCCGAGCCAGCGGATGGACAGGGCCGTGAAGACCTCGATGCCCAGGCTCTCCCAGGTGTGCAGCAGCACGCTGTTCCCGGCAGCCCGCACCAGCTCCCGGTGGAACCCGACGGTGTGCCGCACCTGCGCGGTCCCGTCCTCGGTCCGGTCGGCCTCCCACAGGGCCGCCACGTGCGGCTCCAGCGCCGAGCAGTCGGCCGCCAGCCGGGGCGCGGCCAGCTCGGCCGCGATCTGCTCCAGGCCGGCCCGGACCGGGTAGATCTCCTCCAGGTCGGCTGCCGACAGGTTCCGTACGCGTACGCCCTTGTTCGGCGCCGACTCGATCAGCCGCAGCGTCTCCAGCTCGCGCAGTGCCTCGCGCACCGGAGTCTGGCTGACCTCGAGCTCGACGGCGATCCGCCGTTCGACGATGCGCTCGCCGGGCTTCCAGCGCCCGCTGACGATCCCCTCCACGATGTGCTCGCGGATCTGCTCGCGCAGCGAGTGCACGACGGGTGGGGTGATCATCCGGGCTTCATCTCCTGTGGGGGCATGCAGAGCTCTGATGCGTAGACAATACGGCGCAGTGGCCCGCTGGGATGCGTTCCTGGTCAGGGCCGTTGGGTGAGGCTGGTAACAAGCACGACGCCCAGAGCCGTGACCCGGCCCACCGACAGGCGGTACGCGCCCGGCTGGGGCGGCGGGAACGCGGCGGCGTAGCGGCCGCCGCCCAGACTGCGCAGGGTGCGGGCCGTCGGCCGGCTGCCGTCCGCCGGGCGCAGTTCCGCCGTGAGCCGCAGATCCGCGTCGGGGGCCGTGACCGTGACCTCGTACGGTGCTCCGGCCGCCAGCACGGCGGGTGCCTGCACACCCAGGCGGGCCGCGGCGGGGTGCTCGCGCCGGCGGGGCGGGGGCGTGTGGCCCAGGAGGCCCCACAGGGCGTCCCGGACACCCCGGTTGTGGTGCAGGGAGCCGTGCTGCTCGTACGGCGTGAAGGACTCGGTCACCGCGCAGCCCCCGCCGTGCGCGTCCGCCGGGAGGGCCGCGAGGTGCGGGACCGTGCCGTCGCCGCCCCCGGCGGCGCCGCCGAGCTCCGGCAGGAGCGTCAGGCGGTCGTCCGCGTACGAGGCGCTCGCCGCCGTGGGCTGGCCGACGCCGGCGACCGCGTGCAGTTCGGCCCGCGGCGGGGCGCTGCGCAGGTCCGCGTGGAAGCGGGCCGCGTCCGCCAGCAGCGCCGCGTCCACGCCCGGCAGGCCCGGCAGGTCGCGGGCGTACGCGAGACCCTGAGGCCCCGTCACGCACGCGTAGTCGGGGGCCAGCTGGTGCAGGGACGGCAGGCTGCGGGCGAACGCGCCGAGGTCCGGGCCCGCCGGGCAGCTGCCGTTGACCAGGTTGGCCAGGGCTTCCACGGAGCCTTGGTGCGGGGTGCCCATGGTGATCAGGCGGCGGGTGATCTCGTGGCCGCCGAGGCGCTCCACGTAGTGCCGGGCCACCAGCCCGCCCAGCGAGTGGCAGAGGAAGACCACCCGGGCCTCGCGGCGTTCGGGGGCCGAGGCCCGCCAGCGCTCCAGCTCCAGGTCGATGCGGCCCTTCAGCCGCTCCGCGTTGTACCGGCAGGACAGACGCCAGTCGTACGGGAAGGTGAGGAGGTTGTCCGCCACGGACAGGGTGAAGTGCCGCTCCAGCCAGCGCAGCAGGTCCGTGTAGCCGTCCACCGGGTGCCAGATGCCGGGGAGGGCGTGCAGATCGGGCATCAGGCCCACGGGGACGACCCCGTCGCCCGGGTCCCCGTCGCCGATGTCCTTCGGGAGGCGCAGGGCCGTCACGGAGCGGCCGAAGGTCTGCAGGCCGCGTAACAGGGCGGCGCCGGACAGGTCCCAGACCGCCGTGCCGTCGGCGTCCGCCAGGCGGCTGCCCGTGATGCCCGGCAGTACCACGACAAGATCCGTCACCTGTGCCCGTGCCCGTGCCATACGACGCCCCCCGAGATGTCACACATGGACCCACCAGGGTATGACGACGGCGCCCCCGCCCGAAGTGGTTCCGGGCGGCGGCGCCGTGCGTGGCGTTCTGCCGATGAGGCGTCAGCCTCAGAGGCCGAGCTCGACCTCGAACTCGCCGGCCTCGAGGATCGCCTTGACGGCCGAGAGGTACCGGGCCGCGTCCGCGCCGTCCACCAGGCGGTGGTCGTAGGACAGGGTCAGGTACGTCATGTCGCGGACGCCGATGACGGTGCCCTCGGGGGTCTCGATGACCATCGGGCGCTTGACCGTGGCACCGATGCCCAGGATGGCGACCTGGTTCGGGGGCACGATGACCGTGTCGAACAGCGCACCGCGCGAGCCGGTGTTGCTGATGGTGAAGGTCGCGCCCGACAGCTCGTCCGGCGTGATCTTGTTGCCGCGGACCTTGGAGGCCAGGTCGGCGGTCGCCTTGGAGATGCCCGCCAGGTTGAGGTCACCGGCACCCTTGATGACCGGGGTCATCAGGCCCTTCTCGGAGTCCACGGCGATGCCGATGTTCTCCGAGTCGAAGTAGGTGATGGTGCCCTCGTCGTCGTTGATCCGGGCGTTGACGACCGCGTGGGCCTTCAGCGCCTGGGCGGCGGCCTTGACGAAGAACGGCATCGGCGAGAGCTTGACGCCCTCGCGGGCCAGGAAGGACGCCTTGGCCTGCTCGCGGAGCTTCATGATCTTGGTGATGTCCACCTCGACCACGGAGCTGAGCTGAGCCTGCGAGTGCAGCGCCTTCATCATGTTGTCGCCGATGACCTTGCGCATGCGGGTCATCTTGACGGTCTGGCCACGCAGCTCCGACACCGCGGCGGCCGGAGCCTTGGCGGCGGGGGCGGCAGCAGCCGGAGCCGGGGCGGCAGCGGCGGCCTTGGCGGCCTCGGCGGCGGCCAGGACGTCCTGCTTGCGGATACGGCCACCGACGCCGGTGCCCGAGACCGCGGCCAGGTTGACGCCGGACTCCGATGCGAGCTTGCGCACCAGCGGGGTCACGTACGCGCCCTCGTCACCGGCGGGGACCGCGGCGGCGGGAGCGGCGACCGGAGCAGCGGCGACCGGGGCCGGAGCGGCGACCGGAGCAGCCGCGACCGGGGCCGGAGCGGCGACCGGAGCGGCGGCAACCGGAGCCGGAGCGGCGACCGGAGCAGCCGCGACCGGAGCCGGAGCGGCAACGGGAGCAGCGGCAACCGGGGCCGGGGCGGCAACCGGGGCAGCCGCGACCGGGGCCGGGGCGGCGGCCGGGGCGGCACCGGCGGCGCCGATGACGGCCAGGACGGTGCCGACCTCGGCGGTCTCGTCCTCGTTGATCCGGATCTCCAGCAGCGTGCCGGAGACCGGCGCGGGGATCTCGGTGTCGACCTTGTCCGTGGAGACCTCGAGCAGCGGCTCGTCGGCCTCGACGGACTCGCCGACCTGCTTCAGCCAGCGGGTGACGGTGCCCTCGGTGACGCTCTCGCCCAGGGCGGGGAGAACGACGTCCGTGCCGGACGCGGCGGGCGCAGCGGCGGCGGCCGGAGCCTCGGCGACCGGGGCCGGGGCCGCGGGAGCCTCGGCGACCGGAGCCGGCGCCGGAACCTCGGCGACGACGGTCTGGGCCTCGGCGGCAGCCGGCGCGCCGGAGCCGTCGTCGATGACGGCCAGCTCGGCGCCGACCTCGACGGTCTCGTCCTCGGCGACCTTGATGGACGCCAGGATGCCGGAGACGGGCGACGGGATCTCGGTGTCGACCTTGTCGGTCGAGACCTCGAGCAGCGGCTCGTCGGCCTCGACGCGCTCGCCCTCGGCCTTCAGCCAGCGGGTGACAGTGCCCTCAGTGACGCTCTCGCCGAGCGCCGGAAGGGTTACGGAAACCGACATGGTTTCTGTTGCTCCTTACGAAAGTGCGGAAGTGGTCGTCGCGCCCGGGACGATTAGTCGTGGGAGTGAAGCGGCTTGCCGGCCAGGGCCAGGTGGGCCTCGCCGAGCGCCTCGTTCTGGGTCGGGTGCGCGTGGATGAGCTGCGCGACCTCGGCCGGCAGGGCCTCCCAGTTGTAGATCAGCTGGGCCTCGCCGACCTGCTCGCCCATCCGGTCACCGACCATGTGGACGCCGACCACGGCACCGTCCTTGACCTGGACGAGCTTGATCTCGCCCGCGGTCTTCAGGATCTTGCTCTTGCCGTTGCCCGCAAGGTTGTACTTCAGGGCCACGACCTTGTCCGCACCGTAGATCTCCTTGGCCTTGGCCTCGGTGATGCCGACGGAAGCGACCTCGGGGTGGCAGTACGTGACGCGCGGAACGCCGTCGTAGTCGATCGGGACGGTCTTCAGACCGGCCAGACGCTCCGCGACCAGGATGCCCTCGGCGAAGCCGACGTGCGCGAGCTGCAGGGTCGGGACGAGGTCACCGACGGCCGAGATCGTCGGCACGTTGGTCTGCATGTACTCGTCGACCAGGACGTAGCCGCGGTCCATCGCGACGCCCTGCTCCTCGTAGCCGAGGCCCTGCGAGACCGGGCCGCGGCCGACGGCGACCAGCAGCACCTCGGCCTCGAAGGTCTTGCCGTCGGCCAGCGTGACGCGCACGCCGGTCTCGGTGTACTCGGCCTTGTCGAAGAAGGTGCCGAGGTTGAACTTGATGCCGCGCTTGCGGAACGCGCGCTCGAGGAGCTTCGAGCTGTTCTCGTCCTCGACCGGGACGAGGTGCTTGAGGCCCTCGATCACGGTGATGTCGGAGCCGAAGGACTTCCACGCCGAGGCGAACTCGACGCCGATGACGCCGCCGCCCAGGACGATGGCCGACTCGGGGACGCGGTCCAGGACCAGCGCGTGGTCCGAGGAGATGATGCGGTTGCCGTCGATGTTCAGGCCCGGCAGCGACTTCGGCACGGAGCCGGTCGCCAGCAGGATGTGGCGGCCCTGGATGCGCCGGCCGTTCACGTCGACGGAGGTCGGCGAGGAAAGGCGGCCCTCACCCTCGATGTACGTCACCTTGCGGGAGGCGACCAGGCCCTGCAGGCCCTTGTACAGGCCCGAGATGACCTCGTCCTTGTACTTCTGCACACCCGCGATGTCGATGCCCTCGAAGGTGGCCTTCACACCGAACTGGGCGGCTTCGCGCGCCTGGTCCGCGATCTCGCCCGCGTGGAGCAGCGCCTTCGTGGGGATGCAGCCGTTGTGCAGGCAGGTGCCGCCGAGCTTGTTCTTCTCGATCAGGGCAACGTCCAGACCCAGCTGGGATGCGCGCAGAGCCGCGGCGTAACCGCCACTGCCGCCGCCGAGGATCACTAGGTCGAAAACGGTGCTGGCGTCGTTCGCCACGTCACGTCCTCCATGCATGTGCGCCGAGCACCGGTCCTCTGTGACCGGGCGGCGGCTGGTATACGGCCGCTTGTTTCTTCGGCCCTGTGGTGGGGGCCCTGTCCTGCCGAGAACCCATCTTCGCATTTGTCGGGGGAACGCGGGACGCCGGGCCCGGACTGTGGCAGGTCCTTCTGCCCGAAGCAGGGGTTACCGAGGCGTAGAAACCTACGGATTTCGTTGGGGGTGAACGACCCCGGGGCCTCGATCGGCTGATCTTCGAGGCCCCGGGGTGCGTCACGCGTCACACATCACGCGTCAAACGGCACGCCTTACGCGTGGTACGCGCCGTATGTGAGGTACGTCAGCCCAGGTCGCCCGTGGCCGTACGCTCGGCCAGCCGCACCAGGGTGCGCACGGCCGAGCCGGTGCCGCCCTTGGGGGTGTAGCCGTACGGGGCGCCCTCGTGGAAGGCCGGGCCCGCGATGTCGAGGTGCGCCCAGGCGATGCCCTCGCCGACGAACTCCTGCAGGAAGAGGCCGGCCACCAGGCCGCCGCCCATGCGCTCGCCCATGTTGGCGATGTCGGCGGTGGGGGAGTCCATGCCCTTGCGCAGGTCCGCGGGGAGCGGCATCGGCCAGGAGGCCTCGCCGACCTCCTCGGCGATCTCGTGGATCGCGGTGCGGAAGGCGTCGTCGTTGGCCATGATCGCGAAGGTCCGGTTACCCAGGGCCATCACCATCGCGCCGGTCAGGGTGGCGACGTCGACGATCGCGTCCGGGTTGTCCTCGGAGGCCTTGGTCAGCGCGTCGCCGAGGACGAGGCGGCCCTCGGCGTCGGTGTTCAGGACCTCGACGGTCTTGCCGCTGTACATGCGCAGCACGTCGCCGGGGCGGGTGGCGGAGCCGGAGGGCATGTTCTCGGCGAGCGCGAGCCAGCCGGTGACGTTGACCTCGAGGCCGAGCTTGGCCACGGCCACGACGGAGGCGAACACGGCGGCGGCGCCGGACATGTCGCACTTCATCGTCTCGTTGTGGCCGGCCGGCTTCAGGGAGATGCCGCCCGAGTCGTAGGTGATGCCCTTGCCGACGAAGGCCAGGTGCTTCTCCGCCTTGGGGTGGGTGTAGGCGATCTTCACCAGGCGCGGCGGGTTCTCGGAGCCCTTGCCGACGCCCATGATGCCGCCGAAGCCGCCCTTGGTCAGCGCCTTCTCGTCCAGGACCTGGACCTTGATCCCGTGCTCCTTGGCGGTCGCGGACGCGACGGCGGCGAAGGCCTCGGGGGTGAGGTCGTTCGGCGGGGTGTTGATCAGGTCGCGGGCGATGTTGACCTCGGTCGCGACGACCGTGGCGCGTTCGGCGGCGGCCTTGTGCTCCTTGTCGCGCGGCTTGGCACCCAGCAGGGCGACCTCGGCGAGCGGCTGCTTCGGGCCGCCGTTCTTGCCGGAGCCCTTCTTCTCGCCGCCCTGGTAGGCGGTGAACGCGTACGCGCCCAGCAGCGCGCCCTCGGCGACGGCCGTGACGGCGGAGGCGTCGTCCAGGGGGAGGGCGAAGGCGGCCTTCTTCGTGCCGTGCAGCGCACGGGCGGCGGCGCCGGCGGCGCGGCGCAGGGCCTCCTCGTCGAACGACTCGTCCTTCTCGGGGACGGGGCCGAGTCCGACCGCCAGCACGACCGGGACCTTCAGGCCGTCCGGCGCAGGCAGCTTGGTGGTCTCGCCTTCGGCGCCGGAGGCGCCGAGTGCGTCGAGCACAGCGGCGAGCTTTCCGTCGTACGCCTTGTCCACGGCCTCGGCGCCTGCGGCGACGACCGGGCCCTTGGGGCCCTTCGCCACGCCGACCACGAGGGCGTCGGCGCGCAGCGTCGCCGCGCCGGCAGTGCTGAGAGTCAGAGCAGTCACGGTGGTGAAGTCTCGCTTCCGTTTGTGTAGTGGGCCGAGTGGGTGGACGGCCATCCGTAGCGATCGTATTCCGGCCCGACGGCCGCCAGAAATGAGCCTACGCGTACCGGCTGGTCCGTACGCCACTCGAAGGTTTGGCA
Source organism: Streptomyces sp. NBC_00354 (assembly GCF_036106915.1). Taxonomy (NCBI): domain Bacteria; kingdom Bacillati; phylum Actinomycetota; class Actinomycetes; order Kitasatosporales; family Streptomycetaceae; genus Streptomyces; species Streptomyces sp. NBC_00354. Next base: position 5,969,488 of record NZ_CP107983.1, read on the forward strand.
AGTTGTTCGATCAAGCCGGTGCCCGGTTCACCCATCCGTGGCTTCCGGACCAGGTTTGCCCTTTAGACCTGACGAGGTCCGAGAGACTCGAGCCACTCTCGCAAGGGGACGCGGGGTCCCTTTGCATGATTTCCACAGAGCCTCCTCGGCCCGGCCGACCGCCATAGGGCCGCTGTCGAGTGATGCCTGCGGGGGGAAAGGCCGAAATGGTCAACAAGAACCGGATGAACAGGGCTGCCGCCGCAATGGCGGTGGCAGCGCTGATGTCCGTGGCAATGCCCGCTGCGACCGCACAGGCGGCCGTGACACCGCGCATCGACCTGAAGGTGCTCGTCGTCGACGACGGCGGCAGCTCGGTCGAGGCGATCACCGCGGAACTCCGGGACACCGGAGTCCCCTACACGCGTGTCCTGCTGGGCGGCTCCGGCCGCCCGGTGATCAACGCCGCATTCCTCAGCGATACGGTCGACGGCCGGCCGCGCGCCAAGTACCAGGGCGTCGTGCTGCCGAACGAGAACCCGTTCGGCGAGGGCTCGGCCGAGATGGCCGCGCTCACCGCGTACGAGACGGCGTACAACATCCGCCAGGTCGACGCGTACACCTGGGCCCACCCCGGCGTGGGCCTCGAGTACACGGACAACGGCGGCTTCAGCGGGCAGCTCGACGGCACCCAGGCCGCCGTCACCGCCGCCGGCAAGGCGGGCCCCTTCAACTACCTCACCGGTCAAGTCGCCTTCGAGGACAACTCCACCCTGATTCCGGAGAGCTACGGGTTCATGGGCAAGCCGCGGGCCGGCTACACCAGCTACCTCGACGCACCCGTCGCCGGCGGCCGGGCCTCGCTCGTCGGCGAGTACACGCACGACGGACGCAGCGAACTGGTCGTCACCTTCGGCTACAACCAGTACCAGCAGCAGTTCCGGCTGCTGGCCCGCGGCATCGTCGACTGGCTCACCCAGGGGGTCCACCTCGGCCAGAGCCGCAGCTACTTCGCGGTCCACGTCGACGACGTCTTCGCCCCGGACGCCCGCTGGAGCAAGGACCTCAACTGCACGCCCGGCGACTACGCCTGTGCGGGCGGCGAGGGCAAGGAGAGCACCATCCGCATGACCGCCGCCGACGCCCAGTACGCGGCGCAGTGGCAGACGGGCAAGAACTTCAAACTCGACCTCCTCTTCAACGCCGGCGCCGGCGAGGAATGGAAGGCCGAGAACGGCGGCACCGACGCCCTCACCGCACAGCTCGTCGCCGACCGGGCCAAGTACCGCTGGATGAACCACACGTACACGCACCCCTTCCTCGGCTGCGTCCAGAACACCGCCACCATCCCGTGGACCTGTACGAAGAACAGCGCGGGCGCGATCAACTGGATGAGCCGGGCCGACATCTCCGCCCAGATCCGCGACAACAACAACTGGGCCGCCGCCAAGGGCATCACCACCGACCGCACCGAGCTCGTCACCGGCGAGCACTCCGGCCTCAAGACCCTGCCGCAGCAGGCCCAGGACAACCCCAACCTGGCGGGCGCGCTCGCCGACAACGGGGTCAAGTGGGCGGGCAGCGACAACTCGCGCGAGCCCGCACAGCGCGCGGTCGGCGCCGCCCTGACCGTCCCCCGCTACCCGATGAACGTGTACTACAACACGGGCACCAACGCGGAGATGGCCGACGAGTACAACTGGATCTACACCAGCCGCGCCGCCGGCGGCAGCGGAGTCTGCGAGGACAACCCCGCGACCTCCACCTGCCTCCCGGCCCCGCTCAACACCACCACCGGCTACCTGGACTACATCGTCCCGGCCGAGGCGCGGACCGCCCTGCGCCACGTCCTGGCCAACGACCCGCGTCCGCACTACGTCCACCAGTCCAACCTCGCCGAGGACCGCACCCTCTACCCGGTGCTCGACCAGGTCCTCGACAGCTACCGCGCGCTCTACGCGCCCAGCGCCCCGATCGTGAACCAGAGCATGAAGGACACCGGGGTCGAGCTGAGCCGCCGGGCCGCCTGGGACAAGGCCGTCGCCAACAACCAGGTCACCGCCTACCGCATCGGGACCGCCGTCACCGTCAAGGCGCCCTCCGGGATCGTCGCCCCGATGACCGCACCCACCGGCACCAAGAAGCAGCTCCTGCTGGGCACCGCCGACTTCGGCACCGCCTACGCGGGCAACCGCTCGGCGTGGACCGCGCCCGAGCTGCTGCAGAGCGCGGTCACGCTCAAGCTGCCCAGCTGACCACCGCGTCACTCCGACGCCAGTACCACCAGCGCCGGCGCTCCGCACACCACGGGCGCCGGCCCCTTTTCCGTCCTGGGGGGACACGCGCATGAGCCATGGGCGTCATGTCACCATGCTCACCGAAGGCACCTATCCGCACGTCCACGGGGGAGTCAGCACCTGGTGCGACCAGCTGGTACGCGGGATGCCGGAGGTCGACTTCAACGTCATAGCCCTGACCGGCTCCGGGCGCGAGCCGGTCACCTGGGAGCTGCCGCGCAACGTCTACCGGCACACCGCCGTCCCGCTCTGGGGACCGCCGCCGGGCCGCAGCCGCCGCTCCGCCCTGCGGGGCAAGGCGCACCGCCGCTTCACAGAGACCTACGAAACCTTCCTGCTCTCGCTCCTCGATCCCGACCGCGGCGGATTCTCCGAGGCCCTGCACGAACTCGCCGTCCTGGCCCGGGCCGGCCGCCTCGCCCCGGCCCTGCGCTCCGAAACGGTCCTGCGGCTGCTGATGACCGTGTGGACCCGCCCCGGCCTCGTCACCGCCGCCGCCGAGCCCACCGTCCACGACGCGCTCACCGCCACCGACCTGCTCGAGCACGCGCTGCGGCCGCTCTCCGTACGGATCCCGCCCGACAGCGTCGCGCACGCCGTCAGCAGCGGGCTCGCCACGCTCCCGGCCCTCGCCGCCAAGTACCTCGACCAGGTGCCCTTCCTGCTCACCGAGCACGGCATCTACCTGCGCGAGCGCTACCTCGGCTACCGCACCGCCGAACAGCGCTGGCCGGTCAAGGCGCTGATGCTCGGCTTCTACCGGGAGCTCAACACCGAGGGCTACCGGCAGGCCGACCTCATCACCCCGTGCAACCAGTACAACCGCCGCTGGGAGGAGCGCGGCGGCGCCGCCCCCGACCGCATCCGCACGGTCTACAACGGCGTCGACCCCTACGCCTTCCCCGACGCCGGACCCGAACCCGAGGTGCCCACCCTCAGCTGGTGCGGGCGCATCGACCCGATCAAGGACCTCGAAACCCTCATCCGGGCCTACGCGTTCATGCGCGAGGAAATGCCCGCCCTGCGGCTGCGCCTGTTCGGCCCGGTCCCGGCCGGCTGCGAGGAGTACAAGCTCCGCCTGGAGAAGCTCGCCGCCGAACTCGGGGTGAGCGACGGCATCTCGTACGAGGGCCGCATCGCGGAGGTGGCCCGGGCCTACGCGGCGGGCAGCGTCGTGATGCTCTCCAGCATCAGCGAGGGCTTCCCCTTCAGCATCATCGAGGCCATGTCCTGCGGGCGCACCACCGTCTCCACCGACGTCGGCGGCGTGCGGGAGGCCGTCGGCGACACCGGGCTCGTGGTCCCGCCGCGCGAACCGGAGACCATGGCCCGCGCCACCCTCGCGCTGCTCCGCGACGACGAACGCCGCGCCGAACTCGGTCGGCGCTCCCGCCGGCGGGTGATCGAGAAGTTCACGCTCCACCAGTCCGTGGACGGCTTCCGGCACATCTACCGCGGCCTCGCCCAAGCCGGGCAGCCCGTCACGCCCGTTCGCGCGGGCGACGACTGGACGCAGCGGGTCGCCGACCCCTGGTACCGCGAACTCGCCGCCGACGGGAGCCTGTGGTGAGCGGATCCCTCTGGCTGCGCGTCCCCGGCGGCGACACCCTGCCCACCCTCCCCCGGCCCCGGCACACCGGGCCGGGGGACCCCGGCCCCGCAGGCGACCCGATGGAGGAACTCGCCGACCGCCTCGGCCCCTTCATCGCGGCGGCCGTCCACCCCGACGAGATCGCCGCCATCCTCGAATCCGACGGGATGACCGACGAGCACATCCGGCTCACCTACGGGCGCCACGACTCCTTCGGCCTCGCCGAGGAGCTCTACGCCCGGGTGCCCCGCGCCTTCCCGGAGCCGGAGCACGTCCCCGACCCCTGGAAGGTCTCCCTCACCGCCTGCCTGCTCCGCGGGGTGATCTTCGCGCTGCCCGGTCTGGCGTACGTGCTGGGCGCCCCGCTGCTGGAGGGCCCGCAGGACCGGCTCGGGCTGCCCGCCGGCACGCTGACCCTGCTCGCCGGGGCGCTCATCGGCTGGGTGTGGGACCAGACCCTGTCCCACCGCGCCTACTCCTGGATGGGCCTGGGCGACCGGGCCGCCGCCGGGCGGACCCTGCTCGTCGGGGCCCCCGCCGGCGCCCTGCTCGGCATGGCAGCCGCTCTGACCGTGCCCGGCGGGCCGCCGTTCTCGTACGCGTTCGCCGCCGGGCAGGCCCTGTACGTCGGGGCCGCCACCGTGCTGCTGGTCCTCGGCCGGGAGCGGGTGCTGCTCGCCGCGCTCGCTCCGATGGCCGCGGGGTCGCTGCTCGCGCTGTTCACCGACCCGCCCCTGCCCGTACGGGTGGGCCTGCTGCTGGTGTCCCTGCTGGCCGCCTGCACCCTCGCCGTACGGGAGCTGCCACTGGCCGAGGGCGTACGGGCCGGCGTGCGCCGGATCCGGGGCTGGGCCGGACACCGGCCCGGCGAGGGCCCGGTGCGCTGGCGGATGCTGCGGGGCGCCGAGGAGGAGTACGGCCCGCGCGGACCCCGCATCGGGGACTCCGTGCCGTACGGGGTGTTCGGCCTCGGGACCGGCCTGCTGGTGCTGTACGCCGCCCTGGGGGAGGTGCTCGCCGGGGGTCCCGCCGAGGCCGTCGCCGCCCCCTCGGCGGTGGCGCTCACCCTCAGCATGGGTCCCGCCGAATGGCTGCTCCACCGGTTTCGCAGCGGGAGCCTCGCCGGGCTGCGGGCGGCCCGCTCGCCCCGGCAGTTCTGGCTGCGGATGCTCGGCACGCTGGGCCGCTGCCTCGCCGCGTACCTGGCGGTGCTGCTCCTCCTCGGACTGGTCGGCACCCTGCTCTGGCCGGGAGCCCCGGGCCTGACCGTGGTCCGGGTCGCGACCCTGCTGCTGCTCGGCGCCGTCATGTGGACCGGGCTGCTGCTCCAGTCCTTCGGGGCGGTCCGGCCCGCGGCCGTGGTCTGCGCCTCGGCGGCCGTCGCCCAGAGCCTGGCGCTGCTGCTGGGGCTGGGGCAGCCACGGCTGGTCCAGCTCGTCGTGGCCGGTGCGGCCGCGGCAGCGCTGGGCACGCTGGTCTGCCTGCTCCTCGGCCGCGCGACGGCCCACCGCTGATTCCAGGACCCGTACAACGTGACCCCGTACAAGAAGAAGGACCTCATGCTGCTGGTGCCCCTCTACGAGCACCCCGCCGACCGGCCCGAGGACTGGGAGCTGCTGATCCGCTCCGCCGGCCGGCTGCACTCGGTGGTCCTCAACCCGGCCAGCGGGCCGGGCGAGGCCCCCGACGAGCGGTTCGCCGCCGTCGCGGAGCGGCTGCGCGACGCCGGGGTGCCCGTCCTCGGCTACACCGACACCGACTACGGGCGGCGTCCGCACGCCGCCGTCGTGGCGGACCTGCTGCGCCACCGCGACTGGTACGGCGCCGACGGGGCCTTCCTCGACCAGGCCTCCGCCGATCCTGCACTGCTGCCGCACTACGGGCGGCTCGCCGTCGCCGCCCGGGCCGCCGGCGCCCGTACCGTCGTCCTCAACCACGGGGTCCACCCGCACCCCGGCTACGCCGGACTCGCCGATCTGCTGGTCACCTTCGAGGGCCCCTGGGACGCCTACCGGGACGCGTCGGTGCCGCCCTGGACGGCCGACCACCCCGCCCAGCGGTTCTGCCACCTCGTGTACGCGGTCCCGCCCGGCGCGCCCGCCGCCGAGCTCGCCCGGCAGCGGGGGGCCGCAGTGCACTGCGCGGTCCCCGGGACCGGTGCGCACCCGTGGGGGACCCTCCCGTACGCCCTGGAGGCCACCGGATGACGCGCTCGCTCCGGCGCGGCCGCGCACTGCCGCTGCTCCTGCTGCTCGTGCTGGCCGCCTGCACCACCGAGCGGCCGGACGAGCCGGACGACCTGTCTCCCGCTCCGGCTCCGGGGGAGCGCTGGCAGCCGAAGCCCGGGGTCAGCTGGCAGTGGCAGCTGACCGGGAAACTGGACACCTCGGTGAAGGCCGCGGTGTACGACGTCGACGGGTTCACCACCACCAGGGAGCAGGTCGCCGAGCTGAACAAGGCCGGCCGGCGGACCGTCTGCTACCTGTCCACCGGCGCCTGGGAGGACTTCCGCCCCGACGCCGGGGCCTTCCCGAAGACGATGCTCGGCGAGGGCAACGGCTGGGAGGGCGAGCGCTGGCTGGACATCCGGCGGCTGGCCGAGCTGGAGCCGCTGATCGCGAAGCGGTTCGACATGTGCCGGGCCAAGGGCTTCGACGCGGTGGAGCCGGACAACATGGACGGCTACCGCAACAAGTCGGGCTTCCCGCTCACCGCCGACGACCAGCTGAAGTACAACCGGCTGATCGCGAAGCTGGCGCACGACCGGGGACTCGCGGTCGGGCTGAAGAACGACCTCGACCAGATCCCGCAGCTGGTGGGGGACTTCGACTTCGCGGTCAACGAGCAGTGCGCCGAGTACGACGAGTGCGAGCGGCTCACCCCCTTCATCGCGGCGGGCAAGGCCGTCTTCCACGTGGAGTACGAGAGCCGGATCGGCCAGTGGTGCGGGCGCTCGCAGGAGCTGGAGCTCAGCTCGCTGCAGAAGAAGTACGAACTGGGCGTCTGGCGGCAGTTCTGTCCGCCCAAGGACAAGGACTGACGACACTCCCGGGGCAATACACCTAGGCCACCGGGAGGACCGCGTGCACCCGGTAGCCGCCCCCGTACCGGGGCCCGGCGAAGCAGGAGCCGCCCAGTGCCGTGGCCCGCTCGCGCATGCCGAGCAGCCCGTGGCCGCCGCCCGCGTCGTCGTCCGCGGGGAGCTCGGCGGTGCCGCCGTCGTCCAGCACGGTCACCTCCACCGAGGGGCCGACCCGGACCACGCTGACCTCGGCCCGGACCTCCGGGCCCGCGTGCTTGCGCACGTTGGTCAGGGCCTCCTGGATCACCCGGTACGCCGCCAGGTCCACGGCGGCCGGCAGCGGGTCCCGCTCCCGGCCCAGCTCGACCATCACCTTCACCGGCAGTCCGGCGTGCCGGAAGGTGTCCACCAGCTCGCCCAGTACGGCCAGCCCGGGCGCCGGTTCGGTCGGCGCCTCCGGGTCGCCGGACTGGCGCAGCAGGCCGACCGTGGCCCGCAGCTCGTTCAGCGCCGAGCGGCTCGCGTCCCGTACGTGGGCCAGGGCCTCCTTGGCCTGGTCGGGACGCTTGTCCATGACGTGCGCGGCCACCCCCGCCTGCACGTTGACCAGGGCGATGTGATGGGCCACCACGTCGTGCAGGTCGCGGGCGATCCGCAGCCGCTCCTCGGCGACCCGCCGCCGGGCCTCCTCCTCGCGGGTCCGTTCGGCCCGTTCGGCCCGCTCCCGTATCGCGTCGACGAACGCCCGCCGGCTGCGCACCGCGTCGCCGGCGGCCGCGGCCATCCCGGTCCAGGCGAAGATGCCGATGTTCTCCTGCGCGTACCAGGGCAGCGGGCCGGCCAGCATGGCCACGCCCGTCAGCCCGGCCATCGTGAGCAGGGCGATCCGCCAGGTGGTGGGCCGGTCGGTGCGGGAGGCCAGCGTGTACAGGGCGATCACCGTGGACATGGCGACGGGGGCCCGGGGCTCGCCGGTGGTCAGCTCCAGCAGGCAGAGCCCGATGGTCACGGCGAGCACGGTGCGGGTGTGCCGCCGCCGGAACACCAGCGCGGCCGCGCCCAGCACGATCAGCAGCAGGGAGAACGGCTCGGGGGTCCGGGTCCCGAAGGTGGGCCCGTGCGGGCCGTGCGGATCGGCGAACGAGCCGACGACCATGGAGACGAGCGCCCCGAGCGCGAGAACGGCATCGGTGGCGAGCGGATGGGTCCGCATCCAGTGCCGGGTGGGGGCGAACGGCCCGAGGTCTGTCGTCACCCCGATACGGTACGGCCTGCCTCCGGCCGGGCGGGCGGCGTCAGAAGCCGGGACGCTGCGGGGGCAGCGGGGTGGCCGGGGGCGGGCGCCGGCCGAGGGGGGCGCGGGAGCGTGCCGGGCCCCATTTCGCGCGGACCACGCACACCGCCATGACGGCGGCGATGGCCGCGAGATGCTCCTTGCCCGCCAGGTTGTCCTTGACCAGCACCTCGCCGATCATCACCACGATCACTGCGGCGCCGGTCAGGTACGCCCGGTAGCGCCAGCACACGTAGATCGCGAGGCCGACCACCGCCGCCGACGGGCCGGTGTCGTTGACGACGCGGTCGGACACCGGCAGGCCGAAGGGGTGGTCGGGGCCCAGCGAGAGCCCGATCCGCGCGTACGTGGTCCCGGCGAGGGTGGCGACGTAGCCGATCAGCAGCGTGCGCCACCAGCCGATGCAGATCTCCGAGATCCCGAAGACCAGCAGGATCTGGGCGAGGGCCCCCCACACGGGCAGGTCGAGGGCGGGGACGAACAGGGACAGCGGGGTGCGCAGCACGGCCAGCCACAGCGGGTCGACGGCCTTGACCGACCCGAGGTTCTGGACCGGCTGGAACCCCCAGGACGTGTTCTGGACGATCTGGAAGACCGACGTCAGGCAGACGGCCCCCAGCGTCATCGGGGCGGCCCGCCACTTGTCGCGGACGAGGGCGTCCCGGACGGTCCAGAACAAGGGCCCCCACTCGCGGCGGGCGAACCGCCGGAGGGGGGTGGTCGTCCACGCCGTCAACGATTGGTCTCCAGATGTCTGCGGTTCAGCCACTTCGGCAGCCCGGGAGCCTCCAGGAAGCCCTCGGCCCGGCCCGCCGCAATACCGATCCGCAGCAGGTCGGAGCTCTTCTCGAAGAGCATGAACCGCGGTTCCCAGATCGGCCGGTATTTGGCGTTGGCCCGGTAGAGGGACTCGATCTGCCACCAGCGGGAGAAGAAGCTCAGCAGCGAGCGCCACATGCGCAGCACCGGACCCGCGCCGAGCTTGGACCCCCGCTCGAAGACGGAACGGAACATCGCGAAGTTGAGCGAGACCTGTGTGACGCCGATCTCCTTGGAGCGTTCCAGGAGTTCGATGACCATGAACTCCATCAGACCGTTCTCGGAATCGCGGTCGCGGCGCATCAGGTCCAGCGACAGACCCTTGGGGCCCCACGGCACGAAGGACAGCACGGCGCGCAGATCGCCGTTGCCGTCGGTGCACTCCAGCATCACGCACTGGCCGTCGCCGGGATCGCCCAGTCGGCCCAGCGCCATGGAGAACCCGCGCTCGGTCGCACCGTCGCGCCAGTCGTCGGCCCGGGTGAGGAGTACGTCCATCTCCTCGGCCGGGATGTCGGCGTGGCGGCGGATCCGGACCGTGTACCCGGCGCGCTTGACGCGGTTGTAAGCCTGCCGGACGGTCCGCATGGCGCGGCCCTCCAGGGTGAACTCGTCGGTCTCGACGATGGCCTCGTCGCCCAGCTCCAGCGCGTCCAGACCGTGCCGCGCGTAGATCTGCCCGGCTTCCTCGCTCGCGCCCATCACGGCCGGCACCCAGCCGTGCTCGCGGGCCTCGGCCAGCCAGGGCTCGATGGCGCCGGGCCATGCCTCGGGGTCGCCGATCGGGTCGCCGGAGGCCAGCGAGACCCCGCCGACGACGCGGTACGTGACGGCGGCCTTGCCGGTGGGGGACCAGATGACGGACTTCTCGCGGCGCAGCGCGAAGTAGCCGAGCGAGTCGCGGTCGCCCTGCTTGGCGAGCAGCGCGCGCAGCTTCTCCTCGTCCTCCTCGGTCAGCGGGTCGACGGCGCGGCGCGAGCGGAAGGCGGCGAGCAGCACGGCGATCAGCAGCAGCGTCGACATGACGTTGATGACGATGTCCACCCAGCCGGGCGTGGTGATCGCCGCGTAGTCGCGGGCGTTGGGCTCCAGGGTGATGAGCCGCATCACGCCGTACCGCCAGCGGGCCAGGAACGTGGCGTCGGCGGCGTCCGGGTCGGTGTTGGCGGAGCCGACGATCAGCGCGGCGAGCAGCGAGGTGACCAGCAGGCCGACGGCGCCGACGATGGTGGCCAGCTTGGGGTTGGAGCGGTCGCCCTTGGCGTAGAACTCCCGGCGGCCGAGCAGCAGGGCGCCGACGAAGGCCGCGGTCAGCGCGAGGGAGACCCAGTTCTGGGTGTGGTCCCGGAACTCCGGGTAGCAGAGGTTGAAATCGCCGCTGGTGCACGGGGCGAAGGCCGCGGTGGCGAAGGCCAGCAGCAGCATGCCGCTGAGCACCAGGTTCAGGATCCACGCGGCCCGCTTGCGGCGGCCCATGGTGACCGCGAGCAGCAGTGAGAACAGGCCGGACGCGAAGCCCGCCGTGAGCAGGTACGGGGTGTAGAAATCGGCGGTGTTGTGCCGGCGCAGGTCCTGCCCGAGCGAAAGCCACACCGCGCTGAGGAAATTGACGAAGGTGACGGCGCGCAGGTACCAGACCGCGAACGCAGCGCTGCGCCGTGACCGGGCGGACCCCCGGGCGGACCCCCGGCCGGTCTCGCGGCCGCCCCCTTCGTCCTTCCTGCTGTTCGTGTCCTTGCCGGATCCCTGTGCTGCCTTGGCAGCCTGTGCGGGCCGGTCGATGTCTGCGCTGGTCAAGCGGGCCTCTCCCATGAAACGCGATCATATGGGGCGCCGCCGACCGGTTGCTCAGTCCTTCGGCTCCTCCGGCTGCCGGACCGCCTGCTCCGGGAGTTCCGCCGAGAGTGCGGCGGCCGCCTGGACCATGGGGAGAGCCAGCAATGCCCCGGTTCCTTCTCCCACAGTGACGCCGTGGTCGAGCACCGGGTTGAGTGCCATCCGGTCCAGGGCCTTCGTCTGGCCCGGCTCGCCGCTTGCCTGCCCGGCCAGCCACCAGTCGGGGGCCCGGAACGCGGCGCGCTGGGCCACCAGCCCGCAGGCCGCCGAGACGATGCCGTCGAGGATGACCGGCGTACGGCGGACCGCGCACTGGAGCAGGAACCCGGTGATCGCGGCCACGTCGGCGCCGCCGACCGCCGCGAGCAGGGCCACCTGGTCGCCGAGGACCGGGCGGGCCCGGCGCAGCGCGTCGCGGATCGCCGCGCACTTGCGCATCCACGTCAGGTCGTCGATGGGCAGCCCGCCGCGCCCGGTGACCACAGAAGCATCGGTTCCGCACAGGGCGGCGACGAGCACCGCCGCGACCGTGGTCCCCCCGACGCTCACGTCCCCCAGGACCACGAGGTCGGTGCCGGAGTCGGCCTCCTCGTCGGCGATCCGCATCCCGAGCCGCAGGGCCGCGTCGGCCTCCTCGAGGGTGAGCGCGTCCTCGATGTCGATCCGCCCGCTGCCACGGCGTACGCGATGGCGGACCACGTCCTGCGGCAGCAGCCCGGGCTCGCAGTCCAGGCCGGCGTCCACGATCCGTACGGTGGCGCCGAGGCGCCCGGCGAGGATCGAGACGGGGCTGTTCCCGTCGAGCACGGAGCGCACCAGCTCGTGCGCACTGCCGGCGGCGCGGGCGGACACCCCCTCGGCGGCGATCCCGTGGTCGGCGGCGAACAGCACGACGCGGGGCCGCTCGATCGGACGGACGGGCACCCGCCCCTGCGCGGCGGCGAGCCACTCGGCGAGCTCGTCGAGCCGCCCCAGCGCTCCGGCCGGCACGGCCAGCCGCTCACGGCGTTCCTCGGCGTCACGCCGGACGCCCCCGTCGGGGCGCTCGATCAGATCGGAGAAGTCGTCGAGATTCAGCGTGGTCATCTGCCAGAGCGTACAGCGGGTAAGGCCCTCCCCAAGCCCCGTCCGCGCTGCTCGCCGGGCGGGGTGCGGAGTCAGTCCTTCAGGACCACCGCCTGCCCCGCGACCACCATCAGGACGTGCTCGCACTCGGCGGCCACCAGGCTGTTCAGGCGCCCCAGTTCGTCGCGGAAACGCCGGCCGGACGCGGTCGCGGGAACGATGCCCGAGCCCACCTCGTTGCTGACGGCCACCACCGTGCGGCGGGTCGCCCGCACGGCCGCCACCAGCTCCGCCACCCGCTCCCGGAGCTCCTTCTGACCCTGCGCCGCCCAGACGGCGTCGTCCCAGGCCCCCGCCCGGTCCATCGCGTCGGTCAGCCACAGTGCCAGACAGTCGATCAGCAGCGGCGGCCCTCCCTCCACCAGCAGCGGCGCCAGCTCGCACGTCTCCACCGTGCGCCAGCTCCCCGGCCGCCGCTCCCGGTGCAGGCCGATCCGCGCCGCCCATTCCGCGTCGCCGTCCCGGGAGCCGCCGGTGGCCACGTAGACCACCTCCGGGAAGCTCCCCAGCCGCCGCTCCGCCTCGAAGGACTTCCCCGAGCGGGCGCCGCCGAGCACCAGCGTCCGGCGCGGCAGGTCCGCCGCCGCGTGGTACTCGCCGACCGTCACCGTCGTCCCGTCCGGCACCGCCCGCGCCCCGGCCGCCGCGCACCGGCGCGCCAGTTCCCGGCCCGGCGGGGTGTCGTGGTCCAGGTGGACGGCGATCACGTCGGTGGTCGGCCCGGCGGCGCCGCTCGCCCGCAGCCGCGCCAGCGCTTCCGGCCGGCCCAGCACGTCCGCGAGGACCAAGTCGTACGGCCGCTGCCCGACGGCGCCTCCCCCAGACTCCGTCCGGGGGGACCCCCAGCCGGCCGGCGCCCCGCCGGGCGGCAGGTACAGCAGCCGGCTCCCGTCCGGCCCGGTCACCTCGTACCCGGTGCCCGGCGCGTCCATCGGCACCGCCCGCACCCGGTGCCCGCTGATCACCGCGAGCTCCCGCCCGTCCGGTACCCGCCCGGCGGCCGGCAGCCCCGGCGGCAGTTCGACCGGCGGCCCGTCGTGCGGATGGGTGAGCAGGACCTGCCGTACGCCGGCGAGCGAATGCCCCGCGCGGGCGCCGGCCAGCACCGCCCCGGGGGTCAGGTCGAGCAGCAGCGCCCCGTCGACGAGGAGGGAGGTCGCGGCGCGCGACCGGGGGCCGACGGAGACCGCGCAGGCCGCGCAGGGACAGCCGGGGCGGGGCAGTCCTTCGGGTGTGCCGGTGCCGAGCAGAGTGAGTTCCACGAGAAGATCCTCCCGCGTCGCCGGGACTGCTGCGCGCCCGGCTACTCTGCGGGCAGACTCAAGACGAAGAGCGTGCGGGAACGTGCGAGCAGCGGACGAGCAACGGAGGCGGACATGGCGTGGACGTGGCGTTTCGAGAAGGCCGACGGCACCGAGACGAGCCCGGCGGTCGTGCCGGAGGAGTTCACCACGCAGGGCGACGCGGAGTCGTGGATCGGCGAGGTCTGGAAGGAGCTGCTGGAAGGCGGCACCGAGCAGGTGAAGCTGTCCGACGACAACGGCACCGAGCTGTACACGATGAGCCTGCGTGAGGCTCTGAACGCCTGAGCGGCGGCTGCCGATGCAGGAAGCCCGGACCCGTCGGGGTCCGGGCTTCTCCGGCAAGTCGTGCCGGGGGCGGGTCAGCCCCGTACGCCGCACAGGTGCAGCAGCGCCGCGACCCCGCGGTACGGGTCGGTCCGCCCGGCACGGTCCTCGGCGGCCAGCAGCCGCTCCAGCTCCTCGTCCGGGGGAAGTTTCTCGCCGGCCTCGGTCCCGTCGGTGAAGACGCGTACGCCGTACCAGGCCTGCAGCGGTGCGCCGATCCCGGACAGCGTGGCCGTGAGCCCGGCCAGCCGGTCGGCCCGTACGTCCAGGCCCAGCCGGTTCGTGTAGTCGATGGTGTCGAAGGCGGCCAGGGCGGCCGGCCAGTCGGCGTCCAGTCCGGGCCGCATCGCGAGGGCGTCGCCGTTGCGCACCAGCAGGGACAGCAGTCCGCCGGGCGCCAGCATCCGGGCCAGCCCGGCGAGCATCGCGTCCGGCTCGGGCACGTACATCAGAACGCCGTGGCACAGCACCACGTCGAAGCTGCCCGGCAGGAAGTGCGCGCCGGTCTCGCGGCCGTCGCCCTCCATGAGCCGGACCCGGTCCTGGATCCCGGCGGGCTCGGCCGCCAGCGCCTCCTGGGCGACGGCGAGCATCGCGGGGTCCTGCTCCAGTCCGGTGACCTTGTGCCCGGCGCGGGCGAGACGCAGCGCCTGGGTGCCCTGGCCCATGCCGACGTCCAGGACGCGCAGCCGCTGCCCGACCGGGAAGCGGTGCGCGATCTGTTCGTCGACCTGCCGGCCCACGAGTTCCTGGCGGACGGCGTTGCGCAGTCCGCCCAAGCCCTCGAGCCACAGCCTGGCGCCCCCCGCGAAGCCGTCTCCCGACGCTCCGGGCTTGCCTCCGCTCAGGGCCGTTCCCCGCGCTTGACCTGCGGCTTCGGCAGGCGCAGCCGGCGCATCTGGAGGGTGCGCATCAGGCCGTACGCGATGGCGCCGCGGCGCGGCTCGTCGGGGAAGCGCTCGGCGAGGGCCTTGCGCATGCGGAAGCCCATGGCGACGGAGTCGACGATGATCAGGGCGATCACGGCCAGCCACAGCAGCAGGGCGATGTTCTGGATGGACGGCACCCGCACCATGCTCAGCACCAGGATGATCACTGCCAGCGGCAGGAACATTTCGGCGACGGAGAAGCGGGAGTCCACGAAGTCGCGGACGAACTTGCGCACGGGGCCCTTGTCGCGGGCCGGCAGATAGCGCTGGTCGCCGTTGGCGAGGGCCTCGCGCTGCTTCGCCATCTCTTCGCGACGGCGCTCGCGAGCGCGCTTTGCATCCTCCTTGCGATTGCCGGTCGATGCCACGACGGCCTTGCGCTGCGACTGGGCCACAGCACGCTTCGGGGTCGGGCGGCCCTTCGGGGCCTGCGGGTCACGGGGCTGCGAGAGGTCGGCGGTCACCTTGTCGGTGGCTGCGGCCTTCTCTTCCTTGGAGGAACGGCTACCAAACACAAAACCCAAGCCTACGTGGTTGCGGGCGGGTACCCCACTCCGCCGGGGAACGATCCGGCAACGGCGGGCGTCTTCCCTGTGCAGGGTTCGTACAGCGGGTCGGGCCTTCCCGGACTCTCCGGCGCGCGTCGGGGGAGCACCTACTCCCTACGCCTGACAAGGGCGGGGGCGGAGTCGTCCTGGAGGAGGAGCGCATCCGTACACGAACAGTGCGGTAATGGAGACAGGGCCCGTACTGTGGGTTCTGATGGTGGTCGGCCCGGCAGGCCGGGGTGATCGCCATGGCTGGTGACCTGGAGCGAAGTCCGTCAGAAGGGGGCGCGCGAAGCCCATGAGCGGTGTCATGAAGCGTATGGGGATGATCTTCCGCGCGAAGGCGAACAAGGCCCTGGACCGGGCCGAGGACCCGCGCGAGACCCTCGACTACTCGTACCAGAAGCAGCTGGAGCTGCTTCAGAAGGTGCGCCGCGGCGTCGCCGACGTGGCGACCTCCCGCAAGCGCCTGGAGCTGCAGCTGAACCAGCTCCAGGGCCAGTCCGCCAAGCTCGAGGACCAGGGCCGCAAGGCCCTCGCCCTGGGCCGCGAGGACTTGGCCCGCGAGGCGCTGTCCCGGCGTGCCTCGCTGCAGCAGCAGGTCAGCGACCTGGAGGTGCAGCACCAGACCTTGCAGGGCGAGGAGGAGAAGCTGACCCTCGCCGCGCAGCGCCTGCAGGCCAAGGTGGACGCCTTCCGTACGAAGAAGGAGACCATCAAGGCCACGTACACGGCTGCGCAGGCGCAGACCCGGATCGCGGAGTCCTTCTCCGGCATCTCCGAGGAGATGAGCGACGTCGGCCTGGCCATCCAGCGGGCCGAGGACAAGACCGCCCAGCTGCAGGCCCGCGCCGGCGCGATCGACGAGCTGCTGGCCTCCGGCGCCCTCGACGACCAGAGCGGCCTCGGCTCCAAGGACGACATCCAGGCCGAACTTGACCGCCTCTCCGGCGGTACGGACGTGGAGCTGGAGCTCCAGCGGATGAAGGCCGAGCTGGCGGGCGGCCCGTCGGCGCAGCAGCAGGCCATCGAGGGCGGTGCCCCGGGCAGCGCCCAGCAGCCGCAGACCCAGCACCGGTTCGACAAGCAGTAGGACGGGGCCCGTCATGATTGTCCGCATCATGGGGGAAGGCCAGGTGCGGGTGGCCGACAGCCACTTCACCGAGCTCAACACGCTGGACGACGACCTGCTCGGGGAGATGGAGAGCGGCGACGAGGAGGGCTTCCGGCGCACGCTGGGCGCGCTGCTCGAGGCCGTACGGCGGCTCGGCGAGCCGCTGCCGGACGATGCGCTGGAGCCGTCCGAGCTGATCCTGCCCGCGCAGGACGCCTCGCTCGACGAGGTCAGGGAGATGCTCAGCGACGACGGCCTGATCCCGGGCTGAGCCGCCCGGCAGCAGGACACGGATGTGATGGCGCCCGGCCGTCCCCCTGCGCGGGGGCGGGCCGGGCGCCGCCTAGTGTTTCGTCGGTTTCGTGACCGCCGCCCGCTCCGGATCCGGGGTCCCGCCGATGAAGTTCTCGAACTTGCGGCGCGGGGCCGCCCAGCGCCGGTCGTGGTGGAACGCGCGCAGCTTGGCCTTGGCGCGGGCCCGCGGGCGTTTCGCGTAGAACCTCTTCGCGTACGGGGAGCCGGGCCGGGCCAGCCGGATCGCCCCGATCAGCGCCACGAACGGGACGACCGTGCCGAAGAACGCGGTCCGCGCCTTGCCCTTCCACAGGGCGATCAGCGCCAGGAAGAAGTT
This sequence comes from Streptomyces sp. NBC_00354, assembly GCF_036106915.1. Classification (NCBI taxonomy): domain Bacteria; kingdom Bacillati; phylum Actinomycetota; class Actinomycetes; order Kitasatosporales; family Streptomycetaceae; genus Streptomyces; species Streptomyces sp. NBC_00354. Next base: position 5,986,301 of record NZ_CP107983.1, read on the forward strand.
GGTGGCGGTGTTCATGATGATGAGCCCGCGGCTCTGCCGTTCATCGGCGGTCAGGTCGTTGACGCCGAACGGCAGGAACCCGCCCAGCACCAGCGCCACCAGCGCGGCCGTCAGGACCACGATCTCGACGCTCTTGCGGCCCTGCTCGCTCCAGTAGACGTCGTCGAGGTGCAGGATCAGCGCGAACTCGTCCAGCACCAGGCCGGCGCCCAGCCCGAAGATGACGGCGGAGAGCAGCGCGCCGAAGCCGTACCGGCCGCTGCCGACCGCCCCGAACCCGCCGATGATCACGAGGACGACGCCCGGCACCACGTGGTGGATGTGCACGCCGCCCGGGGTGATGTTCTTGAACGGTCCCCGCCCGGCCCGGATCAGCCGGGTGATCACGCGGGTGACGAGGAACGACATGACGAACGAAAGCAGGGCGAGGAGCAGCGGGAGCTTCCCCGGTTCGACGATGTTCCGGTACCACCAGTGACCCATATCGCCGGCTCCCTGTTGTGGGCAGCTCCCCAATTTTCCCGTATGCGGCAATTTACCGCCCTCGGCGAACGGGTAGCGTTCGCGCCGATGAAAGATTCGTTCGACGACCCACCCCCCGCGTCGCCCCTGACGCCGCCCGCGGAGCGCGCCTCGCTGCGCGACGGCCTGCGCTTCGCCTTCGGCACGCTCACCGTGCTGCCCGCCCGCATCACCCGCTGGGACCGGCCCGCGGCCCGCACCGGCATGGCCTGCGCGCCGCTCGCCGGGCTCGTCGTGGGCCTGCTCGCGGCCGTGCCGGGGGCGCTGCTGCTGATCCTGGGCGGCGGCCCGCTGCTCGCGGCGGCCGTCACCGTCGCCGTACCGGCCGCCCTGACCCGGGGGCTGCACCTCGACGGCCTCGCCGACACCGCCGACGGGCTGGGCAGCGCCAAGCCGGCCGAGGCGGCGCTGCGCATCATGAAGCAGTCCGACATCGGCCCCTTCGGGGTGGTGGCGCTGCTGCTCGTGCTGCTCGTCCAGGTCGGGGCGCTGGCCGACCTCTACGCCGAGAGCTGGGTCCACGGGGCCCTGGCGACGGTCATCGCGGCCGTCACCGCCCGGCTGGCCATGACGCTGGCCGCCCGTGACGGCGTACCACCGGCCCGCCACGAAGGGCTGGGGGCGGCGGTCGCCGGGGTGCTCCCCAAGGGCTCGGCCGCCGCCATCGCCGCACTGGTGGCCGTCCTGGCCGGGGCCGCCGCGCTGCCGGTGGGCCCGGGGGCCGCCGTGCAGAGCGCGGGCGCGGTCCTGATCGCCCTGGCGGCGGCGGAACACCTGCTCCGCCGCTGCGTACGCCGCTTCGACGGGGTCACCGGCGACGTCTTCGGCGCCCTCGCCGAGATGGCGGCGACCACGGCCCTCGTCATCCTGGCCCTGGGCTGACCCCCCAGCTCCCGGAGGGGAACACGTAGGGTTCGGGGCGTGGAAGAGACGCCGACGACCATCAGGGTGCTGCTCGCCGACGACCAGGCCCTGCTCCGCAGCGCCTTCAAGGTGCTGGTCGACTCCGAGCCCGACATGGAGGTCGTCGGCGAGGCCTCCGACGGCGCCCAGGCCTGCGAGCTGGCCCGGCAGACCCGGCCCGACGTGGTGCTCATGGACATCCGGATGCCCGGCACCGACGGCCTCGCAGCCACCCGCATGATCAGCGCGGACCCCGAACTCGCCGCCGTCCGCGTGGTCATGCTGACGACCTTCGAGGTCGACGAGTACGTCGTCCAGTCCCTGCGGGCCGGCGCCTCCGGGTTCCTCGGCAAGGGCGCCGAGCCCGAGGAGCTGCTCAACGCCATCCGCGTCGCCGCCGCCGGGGAGGCCCTGCTGTCCCCGGCCGCCACCAAAGGGCTCATCGCCACCTTCCTCGCCCAGGGCGGCGGCGCCGACCCCGGCGGCCCCGCCGCCGTGCACGCCGAACGGCTCGCCGCGCTGACCGTCCGGGAGCGCGAGGTCCTCGTCCACGTCGCCGCGGGCCTGTCCAACGACGGGATCGCAGGCCGGCTCGAGGTCAGCCCGCTCACCGTCAAGACCCATGTGAACCGGGCCATGGCCAAGCTCGGTGCCCGCGACCGGGCCCAATTGGTGGTCATCGCCTACGAATCGGGACTGGTCCGGCCCCGGGCCGAGTAGCGGCGCGGCCGCCCGAGGGCCGACGCGTACGGCCGGCGCGCAGCGCTGTGGAGTACGGCCGCGTACTGCGGACGCGGTATGCGGCACATAAAGACGCGGCACCTGGGGGCGACGCAGTACCGCCCCGGCGTGCGGAAGGCTGAAGGCCCGCGGCCTTCAGGCCCAGCCCCGCGCACGCCACAGCAGAGAGATCCCACCCATGTCCTGGCTGTCCCGCTTCAGCCTGGCCCAAAGAGCGCTGATCGGCCTCGTGTCGATCACCGCGCTGCTCTTCGGCGCCATAGCCATCCCGCAGCTCAAGCAGCAGCTGCTGCCGTCCATCGAACTGCCGATGGTGTCCGTGCTCGCGCCGTACCAGGGCGCCTCGCCCGACGTGGTGGAGAAGCAGGTCATCGAGCCGATCGAGGCCACGCTCAAGGGCGTCGACGGCATCACCGGCATCACCTCCACCGCCAGCGAGGGCAACGCCCTCATCATGGCCAAGTTCGACTACGGCGACAGCGGCACCAAGCAGCTCGTCGCCGACGTCCAACAGGCCGTGAACCGGGCCCGCGTACGGCTGCCCGCCGAGGTGGACCCGCAGGTCGTGGCCGGCTCCACCGACGACATCCCGACCGTCGTCCTCGCCGTCACCTCGGACAAGGACCAGCAGGCACTCGCCGACCAGCTGAACCGTTCCGTCGTCCCCGTCCTCGAGGACATCGAGGGCGTCGGCCAGGTCAGCGTCGACGGGGTCCAGGACCTCCGGGTCGCCGTCACCCCCGACAACGCCAAGCTCGCGGCGGCGGGCCTCGACGGCGCCGCCCTCGCGCAGGGCCTCCAGGCGGGCGGCGCGACGGTCCCCGCCGGCTCCTTCGACGAGGCGGGCAAGAACCGGACCGTCCGCGTCGGTGGCGGCTACACCTCCCTCGCCCAGCTCGAGGACCTGCGCCTGAGCGCCGGCCCCGGCAAGCCGGCCGTGCGCCTGGCCGACGTCGCCACCGTCAAGCAGGAGCCCGCCAAGGCCGTCTCCATCACCCGCACCAACGGCAAGCCCAGCCTCGCCCTCGTCGTCACCATGGACAAGGACGGCAGCGCCGTCGCGATCTCCGACGCCGTCCAGGACAAGCTGCCCGAGCTGCGCACCGCGCTCGGCGCCGGCGCCGAGCTGACCGTCGTCAGCGACCAGGGCCCGCCCGTCGCCAAGTCCATCTCCAGCCTCACCACCGAGGGCCTGCTCGGCCTGCTCTTCGCGGTGATCGTGATCCTGGTCCTCCTGGCCTCGCTGCGCTCGACGCTGGTCACCGCGGTCTCCATCCCGCTGTCCGTGGTCCTCGCGCTGATCGTGCTGTGGACCCGCGACCTGTCGCTGAACATGCTGACCCTGGGCGCGCTCACCATCGCCATCGGCCGCGTCGTCGACGACTCGATCGTGGTCCTGGAGAACATCAAGCGCCACCTCGGCTACGGCGAGGAACGCGAGGCCGCCATCATCGCCGCGGTCAAGGAGGTCGCCGGCGCGGTCACCTCCTCCACGCTGACCACCGTCGCCGTCTTCCTGCCGATCGCGTTCGTCGGCGGCATGGTCGGCGAGTTCTTCGGCCCGTTCTCCCTCACCGTCGCCGCGGCCCTGCTGGCCTCGCTGATCGTGTCCCTGACGGTCGTGCCGGTGCTCTCGTACTGGTTCCTGCGCGCGCCGAAGGGCGTGACGGCGGGGGACCCCGAGAGCGCAGCGAAGGCGCGGCGCGAAGCCGAGGAGAAGGAGGCGAAGAGCCGCCTCCAGCGCTTCTACGTACGGGCCCTGGGCCTGGTCACACGCCGCCGGATCGCCACCCTGGCCGTCGCGGTCGTCGTCCTCATCGCCACCTTCGGGATGGCCCCGCTGCTGAAGACCAACTTCTTCGACCAGGGTGAGCAGAGCGTCCTGACGGTCAAGCAGCAGCTGCCCCCGGGCACCTCGCTGGCCGCCTCCGACGCGGCGAGCCGGCGGGTCGAGAAGGCCCTGACCGAGGTCAAGGGCGTCAAGGACTACCAGGTCACCGTCGGCTCCTCCGGCTTCCTGGCCGCCTTCGGCGGCGGTACGGGCTCCAACCAGGCCTCGTACCAGGTCACCCTCGAGGACTCCGGCGACTCCGAGGGCGTCAAGAAGCGCATCGAGGACGCCCTCGGCAAACTCGACGGCATCGGCGACACCAGCATCTCGGCGGGCGGCGGCTTCGGCAGCCAGAACCTGAGCGTGGTCGTCAAGGCGGGCGACGCGGCCGTCCTCGCCCAGGCCGCCGAGCAGGTCCGGGCCGAGGTGGCCACGCTCGACGACGTCACCGACGTACAGAGCGACCTGTCCCAGTCCGTGCCCCGGATCTCGGTGACCGCCACCCCGAAGGCCGCCGAGGCGGGCCTGAACCAGGCCGCGCTCGGCGCGATCGTGGCCCAGGCCGTACGCGGCAACCCGGTGGGCAAGGCCGTACTGGACAACACCGAGCGGGACATCGTCATCAAGTCCGCGCAGCCGGCCACCACCCTGGCCGAACTGCAGGCGCTCCCCGTCGGCCCGGTCAAGCTCGGCGACGTCGCCGAGGTCAAGGAGGTCCCCGGCCCGGTCTCGATGACCCGGATCGACGGCGCCCGCGCCGCCACCGTCACCGCGAAGCCGGTGGGCGACAACACCGGCGCGATCGGCGCCGCGCTCCAGACGAAGATCAGCGCACTGGACCTGCCCGAGGGGGCCACGGCCACCATCGGCGGCGTCTCCGAGGACCAGGGCGAGGCCTTCGCCTCCCTGGGCCTGGCCATGCTCGCGGCCATCGCGATCGTGTTCATGCTGCTCGTGGCCACGTTCCGCTCGCTGATCCAGCCGCTGATCCTGCTGGTGTCGATCCCGTTCGCGGCGACCGGCGCGCTCGGCCTGCTGCTGGTGACCGGCACCCCGCTGGGCGTCCCGGCGATGATCGGCATGCTGATGCTCATCGGCATCGTCGTGACCAACGCGATCGTCCTGATCGACCTGGTCAACCAGTACCGTGCCCAGGGCCTCGGCGTCGTCGAAGCCGTCATCGAGGGCGGCCGGCACCGCCTGCGCCCGATCCTCATGACGGCCCTCGCGACGATCTTCGCGCTGCTCCCGATGGCGCTCGGCGTCACCGGCGAGGGCGGGTTCATCTCGCAGCCGCTCGCGGTGGTGGTGATCGGCGGCCTCGTCAGCTCGACCCTGCTGACGCTGCTCCTGGTGCCGACGCTGTACACGATGATCGAGCTCCGCAAGGAGCGCCGCCGCGCGAAGCGCGAGGCCAGGCGCACGGCCCGTCTGACGGTGGTCCCGACGCCGGAGTCCGCGGACGAGGAGTCCCCGGCCACGGTCTGACGCACGGTCCGACGGACGCCCGAAGGCCGCCTCCTCCTCGATCGAGGGAGAGGCGGCCTTCGGGCGTGCGGGAGGGGACCGCTACGGCAGCGCGAGCATGCGCTCCAGGGCGAGCTTCGCGAAGCTCTCCGTCTCCTTGTCGACCTGGATCTGGTTCACCAGGGTGCCCTCGGCCAGGGACTCCAGGGTCCACACCAGGTGGGGGAGGTCGATGCGGTTCATCGTCGAGCAGAAGCAGACCGTCTTGTCGAGGAAGACGACCTCCTTGTCCTGCGCGGCAAATCGATTCGCCAGGCGGCGGACGAGGTTCAGCTCGGTGCCGATGGCCCACTTGGAGCCGGCCGGGGCCGCCTCCAGCGCCTTGATGATGTACTCCGTCGAGCCGACGTAGTCCGCGGCCGCCACGACCTCGTGCTTGCACTCGGGGTGGACGAGGACGTTCACGCCGGGGATGCGGGCGCGCACGTCGTTGACCGAGTCGACCGAGAAGCGGCCGTGCACCGAGCAGTGGCCGCGCCACAGGATCATCTTGGCGTTGCGCAGCTGCTCGGCGGTCAGGCCGCCGTTCGGCTTGTGCGGGTTGTAGAGCACGCAGTCGTCCAGGGACATGCCCATGTCGCGGACGGCGGTGTTGCGGCCCAGGTGCTGGTCCGGGAGGAAGAGGATCTTCTCGCCCTGTTCGAAGGCCCAGTCGAGGGCCTTCTTCGCATTGGACGACGTGCAGATCGTGCCGCCGTGCTTGCCGGTGAACGCCTTGATGTCGGCGGAGGAGTTCATGTACGAGACGGGGACCGTCACGTCGGCTATGCCCGCCTCGGTGAGCACGTCCCAGCACTCGGCGACCTGCTCGGCGGTGGCCATGTCGGCCATCGAGCAGCCGGCCGCGAGGTCGGGCAGGACGACCTTCTGGTCGTCCGAGGTCAGGATGTCCGCGGACTCGGCCATGAAGTGCACGCCGCAGAAGACGATGTACTCGGCCTCCGGCTTGGCGGCCGCGTCCTTGGCCAGCTTGAAGGAGTCGCCGGTGACGTCCGCGAACTCGATCACCTCGTCACGCTGGTAGTGGTGGCCGAGGATGAAGACCTTGTCCCCGAGCTTCTCCTTGGCCGCGCGGGCGCGCGCGACCAGGTCCGGGTCCGACGGCGAGGGCAGGTCGCCGGGGCACTCCACCCCGCGCTCGCTCTTGGGGTCGGCCTCACGGCCGAGCAGCAGCAGGGCAAGGGGCGTCGGCTGGACGTCCAAAGGCTGGGCGGTGGTCACGACACGCACCCTTTCTGTTCTGCGACAAGGGGAACTTCTGAAGCAGGGCTTCGACTTCTCGTCTATTTGACGCTATCTATCATAGCTGCTTCATGTCACTTTGACGATGCCGATAGTGTCGATGTGACGAATTCCCCTGAGACGAAGCACTCGGTCCGTCGGGCCCAGCTGCCCACGACGGTGTGCGAGCATGAATATCTAAGACATACGTCGGGTCCGGAATGAATCCGCGGCCCCGCTCGTTGCCATCGACGGCAAGAGTCCGACGTTTCCCTGCTTCCGGCGGGGAGCCGCCCACCCCGGGAGTGAATGCAGATGTCCGTACAGGACGACAAGACCACTGTGAGCGACGGCATCCTCCTGTCCGACGCCGCCGCCGAGAAGGTCAGGACCCTGCTGGAGCAGGAAGGCCGCGAGGACCTGGCGCTTCGCGTCGCCGTCCAGCCCGGCGGCTGCTCCGGCCTGCGCTACCAGCTCTTCTTCGACGAGCGCTCCCTCGACGGTGACGTCGTCAAGGACTTCGACGGCGTGAAGGTCGTCACGGACCGGATGAGCTCCCCGTACCTGCACGGTGCCTCGATCGACTTCGTCGACACCATCGAGAAGCAGGGCTTCACCATCGACAACCCCAACGCCACCGGCTCCTGCGCCTGCGGCGACTCGTTCAGCTAAGCCCGCCGTCCGGCTGAGCCCGGAGCGAGCCTGTACGACGAAAGGCCCCCGGCACCTCTCGGTGCCGGGGGCCTTTCGTCGTACGGGGCTACTGCCGGGGGAGCGGCTTGCCCGAGGTCACGTCGACCACCTTGCGCTCGCCGAGCGGCTGCTGGAGGGTCGTCGACACCGTCATGTCCTGGGCGAGCATGATGCAGGCCCGGCCCGGCTCGTTCGGGGTGTCCGTGATCTTCACCATGACCGACCCGGCCTCCTCCCGCGCCTCCAGGGCATAGGTGCTGCACACCCCGCCCCAGAAGTTCACGGTCAGCTTCTTGTCGGCCTCCTTGTAGGAGAACCCGGGCACGGTCTTGCCGCCCTTGGGGGCCGAAGGCGCAGTCGAGCCGTTCTCACCGGCCGGCTGGACCACCGTGCGCCCGGGCCCGCCGTTGCTGCCCGCCACCTCGAACAGCCAGGCCGGCACGAGCCCGCGCGCGCCGTCCACGGTCCCCGGGGCCAGCCCGAGCACGGCCCCCTTCACGGTCTCCGTCCGCGGCGGCTTCATCGGGCGCGGCTCCGGGTTGCAGGGCGGCGTGTCCGAGGGCCCGACCGGGGTGTCCGGGGTCAGCGGAACCGAGGTCGCGCAGCCGCTCGGCCCCGGGTCCGTACCGCCCGTCCCGGCCGAGGACCGGTTCAGCCGGGCCAGCGCCTCGACGGCCCCGACCACCGGCTGCTCGGCGGCGCGCACGGGCGCCTTCAGCTCGCCGCTGCCCGCCACCACCTGGGAGTCCGCGCCCACGCTGACCTTCGTGGACCAGCCCTGCGTGGGCAGCCCGTCGATCACCGGGTCGGCGTTGACCACGCGGACGGCGCCCTGGACGAGCCGGGCGTCCAGCTTGGCCCCACCCTGGCCGGCGGCCGCGAGCACCGGGGCGGCGGCGGCCTTGGCTGCCTCCTCGCTCACCGGTGCACCGCCCTTGCCGCCCGCGCCGTCGGCCTCCTGGGCGCCCTGGGGGAGCGTGGCCGGGCCGCAGGTGTCCTTGCCGCGCTTGCAGTCGTCACCGGCGCCGCCCGTCCCCTGGAAGCGGGAGAAGTTCCAGATGCCGGGCGCCTTGCGGTTCACCGTGAGCCGGGGTCCGGCGCCGTCCGCGCTCTCCCCGGCCTGCCAGACGTCGCCGGTCAGCCGCGGGGTGCCCGGGATGCCGAGGGCCGTCGCGAGCCGGGCCACCTCCTCCGAGGTGACCTCGCCGGTCACGGCGAAGGCCGGCGCGGTCGCCGGAGCCTCGGGAAGGGCGATGTCCGCCCGGTACGTCACCCCGCTGCCGTGCGGATCCGGCTCTCCGGGGGCGATGCCCGGCCCCGGGGGGCTCGGTGCGACGCGGGGCGCCGAGGCCGCGCTGTCACCCGTACGGCCGCCCGGCGTACCGTCGCCGTAGGCCGTCGACGCCCAGTACGCCGTACCGCCGCCGGTGAGCAGGACGGCGGCCGCGATCGAGCCGATGGCCCAGGCCGGCCGCCGCCGTGTGCCGCGTGATGTGTCGGGTTGTTCGCTGGTCACCGCTTGCTCCTTCGCCCGTACCGCAGTGGCTGATGCGGCTGTGACGGAACAGACGGCGAACCGGTTCCGCAGCTCCGGGAGGAGCTTCCGGAAGGAGCTTCCGGAGGACCGGCCCTACTCGCCGTACTCGGCCGTGGAGGCGATCAGGCGGGCCGAGGCCGGCGGGACGCTGATCCCGTGGATCTGGGAGGGCGCCACCCGGTCCGGCCGGGGGTCCGCCGGGACCGTCCAGTGCGGGGCCATCCTGGCGCAGTCACCCAGCAGCCGGGCGAAGCCGGGCTGCGTGTCGGCCGTCTTCTCGGCTTTTCCGCCGTTCGCGGCGTACCCGAAACCATCGGAATAGGTCATGGGGCACGGTAGGCACGGCGCAGCGGGCGAAGAAAGACCTACTACGGGGTAGTTTCGTGCGGTCGGCCGCGGGGCGGCGACCGGGTAGTTTTGAATGTCCCCCTCGCCGTCCCTCGCAGGAGCGTCCACGCCGTGCGTATCGCCATCACCGGCTCCATCGCCACCGACCACCTCATGACCTTCCCCGGCCGCTTCGCCGACCAGCTCGTCGCGGACCAGCTGCACACGGTCTCCCTCTCCTTCCTCGTCGACAACCTCGACGTACGGCGGGGCGGTGTCGGCCCGAACATCTGCTTCGGCATGGGCCAGCTCGGCATCCGCCCGGTCCTGGTCGGCGCGGCCGGGTACGACTTCGACGAGTACCGCGCGTGGCTGGACCGGCACGGCGTCGACACCGACTCCGTGCGGATCTCCGAGGTCCTGCACACCGCGCGTTTCGTGTGCACCACGGACGCCGACCACAACCAGATCGGCTCCTTCTACACGGGCGCGATGAGCGAGGCCCGCCTGATCGAGCTGAAGGCGGTCGCGGACCGGGTGGGCGGGCTCGACCTGGTCCTCATCGGCGCCGACGACCCCGAGGCGATGCTGCGCCACACGGAGGAGTGCCGGACGCGGGGGATCCCGTTCGCGGCGGACTTCTCGCAGCAGATCGCCCGGATGGACGGCGACAACATCCGCACCCTCATGGAGGGCGCGACGTACCTGTTCTCGAACGAGTACGAGAAGGGCCTCATCGAGTCGAAGTCCGGCTGGTCGGACGAGGAGATCCTCGCCAAGGTCGGCACCCGGGTGACGACGCTGGGCTCGCGGGGCGTGCGGATCGAGCGGGTCGGCGAGGAGCCGATCGTGGTCGGCTGCCCCGAGGAGACGGCGAAGGTCGACCCGACGGGCGTCGGCGACGCGTTCCGCGCCGGGTTCCTGACCGGTCTGGGCTGGGGTGTGGGGCTGGAGCGGGCCGCGCAGGTCGGCTGCATGCTGGCCACGCTCGTGATCGAGACGCTGGGCACCCAGGAGTACACGCTGGCGCGTGCGCACTTCATGGAGCGCTTCACGAAGGCCTACGGCGAGCCCGCCGCTTCGGAGGTCCGCGCCCACCTGGCGGTGTAGCCGCTGGGGCCGGGATGGGCTGGCGGGGCTGAAATCAGCCCCGCCGGCGTCCCACCCGCCGGCGTCACACCTCCCGGCGGACCGTGTACGCCACCCCCACCGGGCGGGGGGCTTCGCCCACGTACGTGTGGCCGCGCATCGTGCACCAGGCCGGGATGTCCAGGCGGGCCACCTCGTCGTCCGACAGGACGGTCACGGTCCCGCCGACCGGGACCGTGCCGATGACCCGGGCCAGCTCGATCACCGGCTGCGGGCAGCGCAGGCCCAGCGCGTCGATCTCCCGCGCGTCCGACACCGGCGCCACGGCCACCGGTTCACCCACGCCGAGCGTGGCGCGGACCCCCGCCACCACCCCGGGCAGGACCTCCAGGAAGCCGTTCACCTCCTGCGCCGTCGTCCCCGACGGCAGGGAGACCCGTACGTTCCCCTCCGACAGCACGCCCATCGCCTGAAGCACATGACTCGGGGTCAGCGTGGAGCTGGTGCAGGAGGAGCCCGACGAGACGGAGTAGCCCGCCCGGTCCAACTCGTGCAGCAGCGTCTCGCCGTCGACGTACAGGCAGGAGAACGTGACCAGGTGCGGCAGCCGCCGCTCCGGGTCACCGACCACCTCCACGTCCGGCACCAGCCGCGCCACGCGCCGCCGGATGCGGTCCACCAGGATCCGCAGCCGGGCCGCCTCCGCGTCGGCCTCGGCCCGCACCGCCCGCAGCGAGGCCGCCGCCGCCACGATCGCCGGGAGGTTGGTGAAGCCGGGGGATCGGCCCGACTCCCGTTCGTCCGCGGGGAATTGGGGCGAGAAGCGGACGCCCTTGCGGACCGCCAGCAGCCCGACTCCCGCCGGGCCGCCCCATTTGTGCGCGCTCGCGGTGAGCACCGACCAGCCGTCCTCGACCGGGCCCCAGCCCAGCGACTGCGCCGCGTCCACCAACAGCGGCACCCCCGCCGCCGCGCAGACCTCGGCCACTTCCGCCACCGGCTGGACCGTGCCCACCTCGTGGTTGGCCGACTGGAGGCAGGCCAGGGCCGTCGTCGCGTCCAGTACGGAGGCGTACCCGGCCGGGGACACCGCCCCCGCGCGGTCCACCGGGACCTGCGTCACCGTCCCGCCGGCGGCCTCGTGCGCCTCCGCCGCATGGAGGACAGAACTGTGTTCTACCGCTGATACGACCAGATGACCGCCGACGCGCCGGCGCCCGGCGAGGGCTCCCGCGACCCCGGTGTGAACCGCGTGCGTCCCCGAAGGAGTGAACACGAGCTCGTCGGGGCGACAGCCCACGGCCTCCGCCGCCGCCTCGCGCGCCGCGTCCAGCAGGAGCCTCGCGCGCCGGCCCTCCCGGTAGAGCCGGGCGGGGTCGGCCCACCCCTCGTCCAGGGCGGCCTGCAACGCCTGCCGGGCCACGGGGTGCAGGGGAGCGGCGGACGCGGTGTCGAAGTAGGGCATCCGGCCACGCTAACCGGCGGCCGGGACCGTTCGAGGTCAGGGGCCGTCAGATGCCCCCCGGAGGCCGCCATTCAGGGGGTGTTGGGCCGTCCCCCGTACGGCGGATCCATCCCTTCGGGGGCAGTAGCGGCGCGTTGGGCACCCTCCCCGCGCGACCCCAAATAGCGTCCAGTAGGGTTTGGTCCGCATAAACATCCAAACCCCTGCCTGCGTCAGGGCCGGCGACCGACCCGAATACGGCCGCGGCCGGCCGCGCGGGCCGAGACTCTCGGGAAGGCGCTACGTGAGTCCCTACGGCTCCGACCGCTCGCCGCGGCGCCCGATGCGGCGGAAGCTGCTGCAGGCGCTGACTGCGGGCGCGGTCCTGGCGACCGCCACTGGTTGCTCGTACAACTGGCAAGACTTCCCCCGGCTCGGAATGCCCTATCCGGTCACGGAGGAGGCGCCTCGCATCCTGTCCCTGTGGCAGGGGTCGTGGGCAGCTGCTCTCATCACGGGCATCCTGGTCTGGGGCCTGATCATCTGGAGCGTCATCTTCCACCGGCGCAGCCGGACGAAGGTGGAGGTCCCCCCGCAGACCCGGTACAACATGCCCATCGAGGCGCTGTACACCGTGGTACCGCTGATCATCGTTTCGGTGCTCTTCTACTTCACCGCACGTGACGAGTCGAAGCTGCTCGCGCTCACCCCGAAGCCGGCGCACACGATCAACGTGGTCGGCTTCCAGTGGAGCTGGGGCTTCAACTACGTCGAGAACGTCGACGGCGATGCGGTGACCCCGAAGGCGGGCGAGGTTCCCAAGGAGCTCGCCAACATCCCGGACCGCTTCACCAAGGAATTCCCCGCGGGCGCCGAAGGCGTCTACGAGAAGGGCGTTCCCGGCGACCGCAACCTGGAGACCGGCAACCCCGGCCCCACGCTGTGGCTGCCCAAGGGTGAGAAGGTCCGCTTCATCCTGTCGTCGAACGACGTCATCCACTCCTTCTGGGTGGTCCCCTTCCTGTTCAAGCAGGACGTCATCCCGGGCCACACCAACGTCTTTGAGGTCATCCCCTCCCAGGAGGGCACCTTCATGGGCAAGTGTGCCGAGCTCTGCGGCGTCGACCACTCCCGGATGCTCTTCAACGTCAAGGTCGTCTCGCCCGAGGCCTACCGGGCGCACCTCAAGGAACTGGCCGAGAAGGGGCAGACCGGCTTCCTCCCGGCCGGCATCAAGCAGACTGACCCGGCCCGGAATGCGGAGACGAACAAACTGTGAGCATCCTCAACGAATCTCAGGGTGCCGCCGCCGACTCGTATGAAAACGAGCTGCCGGTGCGGCGCAAGCAGCCGGGCAATGTCGTCGTGAAGTGGATGACCACTACCGACCACAAGACCATCGGCACGATGTACCTGGTCACGTCGTTCGTGTTCTTCATCATCGGCGGTCTGCTGGCGCTCGCCATGCGTGCCGAGCTGGCCCGTCCGGGCACGCAGATCATGTCGAACGAGCAGTTCAACCAGGCGTTCACCATGCATGGCACGATCATGCTGCTGATGTTCGCCACCCCGCTCTTCGCGGGCTTCGCGAACTGGATCATGCCGCTGCAGATCGGCGCGCCCGACGTGGCGTTCCCGCGGCTGAACATGTTCGCGTACTGGCTGTACCTCTTCGGCTCGACCATCGCGGTGGCCGGCTTCGTCACGCCGAACGGCGCCGCCGACTTCGGCTGGTTCGCCTACTCCCCGCTGTCCGACGCGGTCCGCTCGCCGGGCATCGGCGCCGACATGTGGATCATGGGTCTGGCCTTCTCGGGCTTCGGCACGATCCTCGGCTCGGTCAACTTCATCACCACGATCATCTGCATGCGCGCCCCCGGCATGACGATGTTCCGCATGCCGATCTTCACCTGGAACGTGCTGCTGACCGGTGTCCTGGTCCTGCTCGCCTTCCCGGTGCTGGCCGCCGCGCTGTTCGCGCTGGAGGCCGACCGCAAGTTCGGTGCGCATGTATTCGACGCCTCGAACGGCGGAGCATTGCTCTGGCAACACCTCTTCTGGTTCTTCGGGCACCCAGAGGTGTACATCATCGCGCTACCGTTCTTCGGAATCGTCTCCGAGATCATCCCGGTCTTCTCCCGCAAGCCGATGTTCGGTTACATCGGTCTGATCGGTGCGACGATCGCGATCGCCGGCCTCTCCGTGACCGTGTGGGCCCACCACATGTACGTCACCGGCGGTGTGCTGCTGCCGTTCTTCTCCTTCATGACCTTCCTGATCGCGGTACCGACCGGTGTGAAGTTCTTCAACTGGATCGGCACCATGTGGAAGGGCTCGCTGTCCTTCGAGACTCCGATGCTCTGGACGATCGGCTTCCTGGTCACCTTCACCTTCGGTGGTCTGACCGGCGTCATCCTGGCCTCGCCCCCGATGGACTTCCACGTCTCCGACTCGTACTTCGTCGTCGCGCACTTCCACTACGTCGTCTTCGGCACCGTGGTGTTCGCGATGTTCGCCGGCTTCCACTTCTGGTGGCCGAAGTTCACGGGCAAGATGCTGGACGAGCGCCTCGGCAAGATCACCTTCTGGACGCTGTTCATCGGCTTCCACGGCACGTTCCTGGTGCAGCACTGGCTGGGCGCCGAGGGCATGCCGCGTCGTTACGCGGACTACCTCGCGGCCGACGGCTTCACCGCCCTGAACACGATCTCGACGATCAGCTCGTTCCTGCTGGGCATGTCGATGCTGCCGTTCATGTACAACGTCTGGAAGACGGCGAAGTACGGCAAGAAGATCGAGGTCGACGACCCGTGGGGCTACGGCCGTTCGCTCGAGTGGGCGACGTCCTGCCCGCCGCCGCGGCACAACTTCCTCACCCTGCCGCGGATCCGTTCCGAATCCCCGGCGTTCGACCTGCACCACCCTGAGATCGCGGCCCTCGACCACCTCGAGGACCACAGCGTCGCCGCCAAGGCCGTCACCGGCGGCAAGGAGGCCGACAAGTGAAGATCCAGGGCAAGATGTTCCTCTGGCTCTCCTTCTTCATCCTGATCATGGCCGTCGTGTACGGCGTGTGGTCGAAGGAGCCCGTCGGAACCACCGCGCTCTTCCTGGCCTTCGGCCTGAGCGTCATGATCGGCTACTACCTGGCCTTCACGGCCAAGCGCGTCGACGAGATGGCCCAGGACAACCTGGAGGCCGACGTCGCCGACGAGGCGGGCGAGCTGGGGTTCTTCGCCCCGCACAGCTGGCAGCCGCTCTCGCTGGGCATCGGCGGTGCGCTCGCGTTCATGGGCGTCATCTTCGGCTGGTGGCTCATGTACTTCTCGGCCCCGATCATCGTGATCGGCCTGTGGGGCTGGGTGTACGAGTACTACCGCGGTGAGAACCAGAACCAGTAGCACCGCAAGCAGAACGAAGACCAGGGGCCCGGACATCTCCAACGGAGGAGTCCGGGCCCCTCGTTTGCAGTCACCCCGCGCGCAGTAATGGTCATACCTTCATAGCGTTGGCTCCATGAAGCACTCACCGCGTCTTAGGACGGTACTCAGCTGCTCCGTGCTGGTCGCGTCCCTGGGGGCCGGCGCCACCGCCTGCGGGCCCGGAGACAACCCGCTGTCAGCCCGCCCGTACGACGCGGGCGACCAGGTCGTCTTCAACCAGCCCCCCGGCGGCCGGCCCCTCGACCCCGAGAAGCCCTTGGAGATCACCGCCAAGGGGACCGGCCGCAACCGGATCACCGACGTGTCCGCCGTCGACGCCCAGGGCCGCAGGCTCGCCGGCGAGCTGAGCGCCAAGGGCGACCGATGGCACAGCACCGCCCCGATGGCCGCCGGCGCCCATTACACGGTCCTGGTGAACACCGAGGACGAGCGCGGGGCTCCAGGGCAGCGCAGGCTGACGTTCAAGACCACTCCGGCCAAGCAGGTCCTGAAGGTCGAATTCGGGCCGGACGAGGGCAAGTACGGCGTCGGGCAGCCCATCACGGCCGAACTGAACGAGCCCCTCACGGACAAGGCCGCCCGCGCGATCGTGGAGCGGGGCCTGGTCGTCGACACCCCGCCGGGCGTCGAGGGCGCCTGGCACTGGGTGGACGACAAGCACCTGCACTTCCGCCCGAAGGATTACTGGCCCGCCCACTCCGCCGTCTCCGTACGGAGCAATCTGGAGGGCATCAAGATCTCCGACGAGTTCCACGGGGCCGCCAGCAAGCCGCTGGCGCTGGAGATCGGGGACCGGGTCGAGGTCACCACCGACGCGTCCTCGCACTACCTCACGTTCGAGCGCAACGGAGAAGTGATCAACACCATTCCGGTGACCACCGGAAAGCCCGGCTTCTCCACCCGCAACGGGGTCAAGGTGGTCCTCGGCAAGCAGTACTTCGTCCAGATGCGCGGCGACACCGTCGGCATCGGCGGTAGCGAGTACTACAACCTGCCCGTCTACTACGCGACCCGCGTCACCTGGAGTGGTGAATACGTGCACGCCGCGCCGTGGTCCGTGGGCTCGCAGGGCTACGAGAACGTCAGCCACGGCTGCACCGGCATGAGCACGGGCAACGCCGCCTGGTTCTACGAGAACATCACCGAGGGCGACATCGTCCGGGTGATCAACAGTATCGGCGACGACATGGAGCCCTTCGGCAACGGCTTCGGCGACTGGAACCTGGACTGGAAGGAGTGGCGCGAGGGCAGCGCCCTCCTCAAGGGCACCCAGGAAGGCCGCAGTCCGATCGACAAGGCCCGCCTGCGGCCGACGGTCTAAATGGGGTCGGCTTCGCCTCCGGGGCCGCTGGTGTCGGCTCCAGGCGGGCGTGCGTCCTCGAAAACCGCTCGTTCCTCGCGGTTTCCTCCGGGCGCTCGCCCGCCTTCGCCGACGCGGCCCCTTCGGCTCAGCCGACCCGTGCAGGCTTCGGCCGGGCACGAGCGGTGGTGTCCCCCTGACGGGAGCCGAAAGGGTGCGGTCAGGAGGAGTTGGCGGCGAGGCGGGGGCGCAGCAGGCCCGCCAGGGCGTCCGCGAACTCCACCGGGTCGACCGGCAGGGTCACCGCCGCGTCCGCACGGCTCCAGGTGGCCAGCCAGGCGTCCTGCGGACGCCCCATCAGCAGCAGCACAGGCGGGCATCGGAAGATCTCGTCCTTGATCTGCCGGCACACACCCATGCCCCCGGCCGGAACCGCCTCGCCGTCCAGCACGCACACGTCGATCCCGCCCGCGTCCAGCTCGCTCAGGACGGCCGGGAGCGTGGCGCATTCCACGAACTCGACCGGCGGCAGGTCCGCGGCCGGCCTGCGCCCGGCCGCCAGCCGCACCTGCTCCCGGGTGCTCGCATCGTCGCTGTAGACCAGAACCCGTGCAGTCGACCGCATTTCGTTCCTCCACGGTGCCGTGAATAACGTTGATGTTGCGCGGGATGCTACTCCGTCCGACCCGGTGTCAACATCGGTTCGGACAGCCCCGCCGATGAACGCGCCGGGCCGATCTGATGGGCCGTTCGGGCCTTGCACACGCCCCTGACACTCCGAACGGCACCCCCCGGGGTGAGGGCGGGATAAGCGACCGACATAATGTCGGTCGTGGCGACAGCAACGACAGTAGATACCGGGCACGCGCACCCGACGGTCAACCGGCCGAACCTCGTCAGCGTCGGAACCATCATCTGGTTGAGTTCCGAGCTGATGTTCTTCGCGGCCCTCTTCGCGATGTACTTCACCCTGCGATCCGTGACAGGTGCCGAGTACTGGGCAGAGCAGGCTTCGGCCTTGAATCTGCCCTTCTCGGCGACGAACACGACGATCCTGGTGCTTTCCTCCCTCACCTGCCAGCTCGGCGTATTCGCCGCAGAGCGCGGTGACGTGAAGAAGCTCCGGTCGTGGTTCATGATCACGTTCGTCATGGGTGCGATCTTCATTGGCGGCCAGGTGTTCGAGTACACCGAGCTGGTCAAGCACGAGGGCATGAGCCTCTCGTCCGGTCCGTACGGCTCCGTGTTCTACCTGACCACCGGGTTCCACGGTCTGCACGTGACGGGCGGTCTCATCGCCTTCCTGCTGGTCCTCGGCCGGACGTACGCGGCCAAGAGGTTCACCCACGAACAG
Organism: Streptomyces sp. NBC_00354; assembly: GCF_036106915.1. Classification (NCBI taxonomy): domain Bacteria; kingdom Bacillati; phylum Actinomycetota; class Actinomycetes; order Kitasatosporales; family Streptomycetaceae; genus Streptomyces; species Streptomyces sp. NBC_00354. The sequence continues at coordinate 6,004,233 of NZ_CP107983.1, forward strand.
GCCACGTCGGCCATCGTCGTGTCCTACTACTGGCACTTCGTCGATGTCGTCTGGATCGGCCTCTTCGCGACGATCTACCTGATCAAGTAGCGAACACGTCACCGGGCGAGACCCGGCACTCCATCCAGAAACACCGACGCAGAAGATCCTGACACCGGGGTAATCCGTGAAAAAGCTCTCCGCACGACGACGCCATCCGCTGGCGGCGGTCGTCGTTCTACTCCTCGCGCTGGCGGCCACCGGGGGGCTGTACGCCGCCTTCGCCCCCGCGGGCAAGGCGCAGGCCGATGAAACCGCCCAGTCCCTCGCCATCGAGGAGGGCAAGAAGCTCTACGCCGTGAGCTGCGCAAGCTGCCACGGAACCGGCGGTCAGGGTTCCACTGACGGCCCCAGCCTGGTAGGCGTCGGCTCCGCGGCCGTCGACTTCCAGGTGAGCACGGGCCGCATGCCCGCCCAGCAGCCCGGCGTGCAGGTGCCGAAGAAGCCGGTCGTCTTCGACCAAGCGCAGACCGACCAGCTCGCCGCCTACATCGCCTCCCTCGGCGCCGGCCCGATCGTGCCGACCGAGAAGCAGTACGACCCGGCGGGCGCCGACATCGCCAGGGGTGGTGAGCTCTTCCGCAACAACTGCGCGCAGTGCCACAACTTCACCGGCGAGGGCGGCGCACTGACGAACGGCAAGTACGCCCCCAACCTCGAGGGCGTCGAGCCGAAGCACATCTACGAGGCCATGCTCACCGGCCCGCAGAACATGCCCTCCTTCCCGGACAGCACCATGCCGACGAAGGAGAAGAAGGACATCATCGCGTACCTCCAGCACGTCAACGGCGATAAGTCGACCAGCCCCGGTGGCCTCGATCTCGGCGGCCTCGGCCCCGTCTCCGAGGGTCTGTTCGGCTGGATCTTCGGTCTGGGTGCGCTGATCGCTGTCGCCGTCTGGGTCGCGGCCCACACCGCTAAGGCCAAGAAGTCATGAGTAGCCAAGACATTCCCGAAGAGAAGCACCTGCCGAGCGAGCAGGGCGACGCGCACCACGGTGGCGTAGCAGTCGCGGACGACCCGTTCGCCGACCCGGGCCTGCCGGTCCACAAGCCCCGTATCCAGGACATCGACGAGCGGGCCGCGAAGCGCTCCGAGCGCACCGTGGCCATGCTGTTCACGCTGTCGATGCTGGCCACGATCGGCTTCATCGCCTCGTACGTGACCATCCCGGTCGACAAGATCGTCTACATCTTCCCGATCGGGAAGGTGAGCGGGCTCAACTTCGCCCTCGGCATGACCTTGGGCGTCGCCCTCTTCTGCATCGGCGCGGGCGCGGTCCACTGGGCCCGCACCCTGATGTCCGACGTGGAGGTCGCCGACGAGCGCCACGAGATCGCGGCGCCGCCGGAGGTCAAGGCGAAGGTCCTGTCGGACTTCGCCGACGGTGCGAACGAGTCCGCCATCGGCCGCCGTCCGCTGATCCGCAACACGATGCTGGGCGCGCTGGCCATGCTGCCGCTGTCCGCCGTCATGATCATGCGCGACCTGGGCCCGCTGCCCGAGGACAAGCTGCGCCACACGGTGTGGGCCAAGGGCAAGCTGCTCATCAACGACAACACGCTGGAGCCGCTGCGTCCCGAGGACGTGCAGGTCGGTTCGCTGACCTTCGCCAGGCCCGAGGGCCTGGAGGAGGAGCAGCACGACTTCCAGACGCAGATCGCCAAGGCCGCCCTGATGATCGTCCGCATCAAGCCGGAGGACATCAAGGACAAGCAGGAACTCGAGTGGTCCCACGAGGGCATCGTGGCCTACTCGAAGATCTGCACCCACGTCGGCTGCCCGATCAGCCTGTACGAGCAGCAGACGCACCACGTGCTCTGCCCGTGCCACCAGTCCACTTTCGACCTCTCCGACGGCGCCCGTGTCATCTTCGGCCCGGCCGGCCACGCGCTTCCGCAGCTGCGGATCGGCGTGAACGGCGAAGGCTTCCTCGAGGCGCTCGGCGACTTCGAAGAGCCCGTCGGTCCTGCATTCTGGGAGCGCGGATGAGCACTGCCACCGATTCGAAGCGCAAAGCGCCGGCCGGCGAGCGGGTAGCCGACTGGGCCGACGGACGCCTGGGCATCTACAGCCTGGCCAAGTCCAACATGCGCAAGATCTTCCCGGACCACTGGTCCTTCATGCTGGGTGAGATCTGCCTCTACAGCTTCATCATCATCATCCTCACGGGTGTGTACCTGACGCTGTTCTTCCACCCGAGCATGAACGAGGTCGTGTACCACGGCTCGTACGTGCCGATGCAGGGCGTCCAGATGTCCGAGGCCTTCGCCTCGACGCTGGACATCAGCTTCGACGTCCGCGGTGGTCTGCTCATCCGGCAGATCCACCACTGGGCGGCCCTGATCTTCGTCGCGGGCATGCTCGTGCACATGATGCGCGTCTTCTTCACGGGCGCGTTCCGCAAGCCGCGCGAGGTCAACTGGATCTTCGGCTTCCTGCTGCTGGTCCTCGGCATGTTCACCGGTTTCACCGGTTACTCCCTGCCGGACGACCTGCTCTCGGGCACCGGTGTCCGCTTCATGGAGGGCGCGATCCTCTCCGTGCCGATCGTCGGCACGTACCTGTCGTTCTTCCTCTTCGGCGGCGAGTTCCCCGGCGGCGACTTCGTCGCGCGGTTCTACTCGATCCACATCCTGCTGCTGCCCGGCATCATGATGGGCCTGCTGGTGGCCCACCTGATCCTGGTCTTCTACCACAAGCACACCCAGTTCGCGGGTCCCGGCAAGACGAACAACAACGTCGTCGGCATGCCGCTGCTGCCGGTCTACATGGCCAAGGCCGGAGGCTTCTTCTTCCTGGTCTTCGGTGTCATCGCGGCCATCGCGGCGATCGCCTCGATCAACCCGATCTGGGCGCTCGGCCCGTACCGCCCGGACCACGTGTCCACCGGCGCGCAGCCCGACTGGTACATGGGCTTCTCCGAGGGCCTCATCCGTGCGATGCCCGGCTGGGAGATCAACCTCTGGGGCCACACGCTCGTCCTGGGCGTGTTCATCCCGCTGGTGATCTTCCCGCTGGTACTGGCCACGATCGCGGTGTACCCGTTCGTCGAGTCCTGGGTCACCGGGGACAAGCGCGAGCACCACATCCTGGACCGCCCGCGCAACGTCCCGACCCGCACGGCCTTCGGTGTGGCATGGCTGACGTGGTACGTCATCCTGCTGATCGCCGGTGGAAACGACATGTTCGCGCAGTACTTCCACCTGTCGATCAACAACATCACCTGGTTCGCCCGTATCGGCTTCTTCGTCGGCCCGGTCATCGCGTTCGTCATCACCAAGCGGATCTGCCTCGGCCTCCAGCGCCGGGACCGGGACAAGGTGCTGCACGGTCGCGAGACCGGCATCATCAAGCGCCTGCCGCACGGTGAGTTCGTCGAGATCCACGAGCCGCTGAATCAGGGCAAGCTGCACACGCTGACCGCGCACGAGCAGTACAAGCCGGTCGAGATCGGCCCGACGGTCGACGAGAACGGCGTCGAGCGCAAGGTCGGCCGTATGGAGAAGCTCCGCGCGAAGCTCAGCAAGGGCTACTACGCGGAGGACAGCCAGATTCCGAAGCCCACGGTGGAGGAGTACAAGGAGATCCAGAGCGGCCACGGCCACCACTGATCCCGCTTGAGGGACTGATTTCGGTCAGTCCTGGTGTCGCCACGGCGAGAGCCCCGTCCAGTGTCCGGACGGGGCTCTTTGCCGTCCCCGGGGCTGGATAGGCTGGAGCCCTGCCCATTCGACCTGGACCCCGACATCGGGTGGCCGACCAACAGCAGGAGCGGACCATGAACGTTGTGACCCCGGCAGGCGGCGACAGCGTGGCGGCCCGTGGCTGGCCGGGCGTCCTCGACGCCCTGCTGACCGGCCAGGACCTGCGCGCCGAGGAAACCGCCTGGGCCATGGACCGGATCATGCGCGGGGAGGCCACCGACGCCCAGATCGCCGGCTTCGTGGTGGCGCTGCGGGCCAAGGGGGAGACCGTCGCGGAGATCAACGGCCTCGTACGGTCCATGTACGGGCACGCCAACCTGATCGAGGTGCCGGGCCGGACGGTGGACATCGTCGGCACCGGTGGCGACGGGGCCAAGACCGTGAACATCTCGACGATGTCGTCGATCGTGGTGGCCGGTACGGGTGCCAAGGTGGTCAAGCACGGCAACCGGGCCGCGTCGAGCGCGAGCGGTTCGTCGGACGTGCTGGAGAAGCTCGGGGTCAACCTGGACCTCAGCCCGGCGCGGGTCGTCGAGGTCGCGGAGGAGGCCGGGATCACCTTCTGCTTCGCGGTCAAGTTCCACCCGGCGCTGCGTCACGTGGCCGCGGCCCGCAGGGAGCTGGGCATCCGGACCACCTTCAACTTCCTCGGCCCGCTGACCAATCCGGCGCGGGTACGGGCGCAGGCCACGGGCGTCGCGGACGCCCGGGTGGCCCCCATCGTGGCGGGCGTGCTGGCGGAGCGCGGCTCCTCGGCACTGGTGTTCCGCGGTGACGACGGCCTGGACGAGCTGACGACCACCGCCACCTCCCGGGTGTGGTGGGTCCGCGACGGCCGGGTGGACGAGCAGTCCTTCGACCCGCGCGACGTGGGCATCCCGCTGGTCGACGTCTCCGCGCTGCGGGGCGCGGACGCCTCGTACAACGCGGACGTCGCCCGCCGCCTGCTGGCCGGCGAGACGGGCCCGGTCCGCGACGCGGTGCTGCTGAACTCGGCGGCGGCCCTGGTGGCCCTGGACCCCGGCACGGGCTCCCTGGAGGACCAGATCCGCGCGGGCATCGCCCGGGCGGCGGAAGCCGTCGACTCGGGCGCCGCCCGGGCGGCCCTGGACCGCTGGGTGGCGGCCAGCAACGCGTAGCGGTACGAGAAAGGCGTGAAACAGGTGGCCCCGGTCCAGCATGCGGACCGGGGTCTTGCGCGTGAGGGATCTTGTGGCAGGATGCAGACCAGGTCACGAGTGACAGCGTTTAGGCCCCGGCTTGCTGTCCGGCAACCCTCCTTCCGTGGCGGGGTGCCCCGGGTGATGACCAGGTCGTAGGCAGAAAGGCCTACGGCAAGCGCGGATCCCTCGACACCAGGGGTCCTGGTCTCTCGAGGAGCGTTTTCCGTGAGCAAGCGAATGCGATAGGGCGACTCCGCCCCCTCTTCACCCTCCGCACGGCCCTCAGCCGTCCGTGCGTCGAGGCAACTCCCGTACCCCACCGCCGCATGCGCATCCGTGCATCCGTGCACCCGCGTACGGGCCGTCCGAAGCCATTCAGCCTGTCCCGCCGGGAGATACCGCCATGTCCACGTACCCGAACGCCGTCGCCACCGCCGCCGTGACCGCCCCCGTTGCCGCCCCTGCCGACCCCGCCTGTGCCGAGCCGCTGCCGGTCCTCGGCCGGGACGTCACCGTCCCCCTCGTCACCGGCGGCGAGGTCACGTACGCGGCCCTCGACTACGCGGCCAGTGCCCCCGCGCTCCAGCGGGTCTGGGACGACGTCGCCGCGTACGCCCCCTATTACGGCAGCGTGCACCGCGGCGCCGGGTACCTCTCCCAGCTGTCCACCGACCTGTTCGAGCAGAGCCGCGCCACGGTCGCCGAGTTCCTCGACTGCCGCCCCGCCGACCAGGTCGTCTTCACCCGGTCCACCACCGACTCGCTGAACCTGCTCGCCGCCGTACTCCCGGCCGGCTGCCAGGTCTTCGTCTTCGAGACCGAGCACCACGCCTCGCTGCTGCCGTGGGCCGACGCGCAGGTCACCTACCTCAACGCCCCGCGGACCCCGGCCCAGGCCGTCGAGACCCTCGAGCGGGCGCTGGCCGACCGTACTGCATCAATTGAAGAGGGCTACGGCCCGGCGCTGGTCTGCGTCACCGGCGCGTCCAACGTCACCGGCGAGCTGTGGCCGGTGAAGGAGCTCGCCGCTGCCGCGCACGCCCACGGCGCGCGGATCGTCCTGGACGCCGCCCAGTTGGCCCCGCACCACCCCGTCTCCGTGCAGGAGCTGGACGTGGACTGGGTGGCCTTCTCCGGGCACAAGCTGTACGCGCCGTTCGGCTCGGGCGTGCTGGCCGGCCGCGCGGACTGGCTGCAGCAGGCGGAGCCGTACCTGGCCGGCGGCGGCGCCTCCCGGAAGGTCGCCCGCCGCGCGGACGGCGGCGTCGACGTCGAGTGGCACACCACGGCCGCCCGCCACGAGGCCGGCTCCCCGAACGTCATCGGCGTGTACTCGATCGCCTCCGCCTGCAAGGCCCTGACCGAGGCGGGCTTCGACAGCCTCGTCGCCCGGGAGCGCCACCTGATCGCCAAGGTCCGCAGCGGCCTGGCGGAGGTTCCGGCGGTCCGGATCCTCTCCCTCTTCGGGGACGAGGCCCCGCGGGTCGGCGTCATCTCCTTCGTCGTGGACGGCTGGAACAGCTCGCACTTCGCGGCCGCGCTGTCGGCGGAGTACGGGATCGGCGTCCGCGACGGCCTGTTCTGCGCCCACCCGCTGGTCCGCACCCTGCTGGGCAGCGAGCCGCAGGCCCAGGGCGAGTGCGGAGCCCCCGAGGCGGCCCCGGGGGAGCGCTCGCTGAACGCGATCCGCGTCAGCTTCGGCGCGGGCACCCCCGACGAGCACGTCGACCGCTTCGTCCGCGCGGTCGGGGAACTCGTCGCCGACGGCGCCAAGTGGCAGTACCGCACGGAGGAAGGCCGCTGCGTGCCGGCCGTGTGACACGCATCCGCCGTGGCGGGGCGACCGGGTGAGGCAACCCCGGCGCCTCAAGCGCCGGCGGGGCTCGATGGGGCCCACCCGGGCCTCACAGGGAGAGCGGAGGCGGGGCGCGGCCGGACACCGGCAGGTGGGGTGGGGGCACTGCGGTGGTGAGTCGAGGACGAGAGGTCACCGCCGCCGGGTGCGGCTCTGATGCGGCCGGGATCCGCGAGCCGGGACGAACCGGGCAGCGCTACGCGTCGAGGCCGATGGCGAACGCGGCTTCCAGGTCGTGCTGGGAGTAGGTGCGGAACGCCACGTGCGTGTCCGTCGCCTCCACGCCCGGGATCTTGCTGATGCGGCCCGGGATGATGTCCGCCAGGTTCTCGTGGCGGGCCACGCGGACCAGCGCGATCAGGTCGTACGTCCCCGTGACGGAGTAGACCTCGCTGACGTTGTCCAGCGCGGCGATCGACTCGGCGATCTCGGGGATGCGGTCCACGCTGGTCTTGATGAGCACGATCGCGGTGATCACGGCTGGCTGTCTCCCTCGGTGGCCGTCGCTGGTCTCCTCACTCTAGTCGTACGCCGATACCGCACCCACGCGTAGACGAAGCCGAGCGAGAAGCCCACCACATGGGCCAGGTACGCCACCCCCGGGCCGCTGCCCGCGCGGTGCGCCGCCAGCCACTGGAGGCCGAACCAGAACAGCAGGACGATCCAAGCCGGGAAGCGCAGCGGCAGGAAGAGGAGGAACGGGAACAGGCTCGTGACCCTCGCCCGGGGGAACAGGCACAAGAAGGCCCCCAGCACCGCCGAGATCGCGCCCGACGCACCGACCAGGGTCTGGGCCGAGGAGGTGTTGGCCGCCGCGTACGCCGCCAGGGCCAGGTAACCCGTACAGACGTAGAAGGACAGGAATTCCGGTCGGCCCATCCGCTCCTGCGTCATCACGCCGAAGACGTGGAGGAAGAGCATGTTGCCGAGCAGGTGCAGCCAGCTGCCGTGCACGAACAACGCGGTGAGCGGGGTCAGCAGCGCCCGCGCCGACCCGGTGAACAGCTCGTCCGGGACCACCCCCCAGCGCCGGAAGTAGGCGGTCCCCGTCTCCAGTAACCGCTCGCCCGTGCCGTACGAGGGGTTCAGCCCCGAGGCCGGGCCGAGCAGGAACACCACGCAGCAGCCGGCGATCAGCACGTGGACGACCACCGGGCCCCGGACGGCCTCCCGGAGGGCCTGCCACCTTACGATCATGCGGTTGAGCATGACCCAAGCGGACCCACCCGGAGCACCGGCAGGCCGTAGGGTTACGTGCTGCGGTCCGCCGATTGACGCAGACGGCGGCTTTAATTGAAACAGTTACGAAGGAGAGAGCGGCCTGATGACGGTTCCCCTGCCGACCGACACCACCCGGTGGCGCTGCACGCTGTGCGGCAACCTCACGCGTTTCGACGTCACTCGTTCGTCGAAGGTCGTGGAGTACGTCCACCTGGATCTTGCCGGGGAGCCCAAGGTCGAGGAACGCGAGGTGGTCAATGAGACCATCGAGTCGGTCCGCTGCCGGTGGTGCAACGCGGTGGACCAGATCGAGCTCGTGGACAGGCCGGGCACGGACTCCTGACGGAGCCGGGCCCACAGGTAGATCACGGTAGGGGTGACGGATTGTGGAGCCAGCAAGCGGCGCTGAGCCGGCCGACGCGGCCGGCGACGCCGCAGAGGTGCTCGACCGCCCGCTGCCGGAAGGCGTGCGGCGCCGGGTCGTCGCGCTCGTCTCGGACGCCTTCGGCGGACTGACGGTCGCGGACCTCCCGGCGCAGCTGCGCCAGTACGCCCGGTTCACCCCGACCCGGCGCGCCAAGTTCGCGGGCAACGCCATGGCCGCGGCCGTGGAGGCGGATGCCGTCTTCCGGGGCCGCGTCGCCGAGAAGCTGCGCGAGGCGCAGGCCGAGCTGGCCGGTGCGCTGGAGTCCGGTGCGCCGCCCGCCGCCGCGGACCCGCTGGACGTGGCGGCCGCCGCGTACGTGCTGCGGCCGGTCGGCTGGGTCAAGCTGGTGGCCGCCGCCGGCGAGGAGGCGCAGCGCGCCGACGCCGAGCGGTTCGGCGAGGAGACCCGGCGCGAAATGGACCGGCTCCGCGAGGAACTGGCCCACGCACGGGACCTGCAGCGCCTCGGCGGCGAGCAGGTGCGGGCCGAGCTGGACGCGGCGCGCAAGGAAGCGGAATCGCTTCAGCGCAAGCTGCGCAGCGCCCAGAGTGATGTGAAGCGCGGCGAGGCGGCCCTGCGCAAGGTCACCGCCGAGATCGACGGGATCCGGGGCGAGGCGGCCGCACACGTGGCCGCCGCCGAGAGCGAGACCCGGCGGCTCAAGTCCCGCCTCGCGGAGGTCGAGGCGGCGCTGGAGAGCTCCCGCCGGGTCACCCGCGAGGGCCGCAGCGTCGAGGACATGCGGCTGCGGCTGCTGCTGGACACCGTGCTGGACGCGGCCCAGGGGCTGCGCCGCGAGCTGGCGCTGCCGCCGGTGTCGACGCGGCCGGCCGACACGGTGGACGCGGTGGAGCCGGGCCGGATGACCCCGAAGGACATCGCGGCGCGGGCCCTGTCGGAGACCGATCCGGCGCTGCTGGACCAGTTGCTGGCGCTGCCCCAGGCCCATCTGGTGGTCGACGGCTACAACGTGACCAAGACCGGCTATCCGACGATGCCGCTGGAGAAGCAGCGGCTGCGGCTGCTGGGCGGGCTGTCGATGCTGGCCGCGCAGACCGGCGCGGAGATGACCTGTGTCTTCGACGGCGCGGAACTGGCGGCCCCGGTGCTGCTCGCGCCGCCGCGCGGGGTGCGCGTGCTGTTCTCGAAGGCCGGTGTGACGGCGGACGAGCTGATCCGCCAGCTGGTGCGCGCGGAGCCCCCCGGCCGGCCCGTGGTCGTGGTCTCCACGGACCGCGAGGTGGCCGACGGGGTGGCGAAGGCCGGTGCCCGGCCGGTGGCGTCCGCTTTGTTGCTGAAGCGGCTTTCGCGCGTTTCGTAACTCGTCGACGGAATGCCCGATTTGGCATGGCCGACAGGGAACGTACCGTCAAGTGCCCTGCACAGAGCGTGGGCTGTAGGTAAAGAACCTGGTCGGCAAGCGATTTTTTTCTCGACAGGATTTGAACTGATCACAGCCGGGTCACTAGGGTCTGGTCAAACCTTCGTGCGGTAGATCACTCATTCGGGGTGGCGGCGAAGGTGTCGCCGAGTTGTGTTCCTTCGGCGGCTCCAGGAAGAAGGAGCTCGCCTTCGTGGCGTCCCACCGTCGACCCAAGCAGCCGACCCGCACTCGTGTGACCGTGCTCACCGTCACGGCAGCCGCGGCCGTCGCCCTCTCCGCACACGGCGCCTCCGCCGCTCCGGCCCAGCCGAGCAAGGACGAGGTCAAGGCCAAGGTCGACTCGCTCTACGAAGAGGCGGAGCAGGCCACCGAGAAGTTCAACGGGGCCAAGGAGCGCCAGGAGAAGCTCGAGAAGGAGATAGGCCAGCTCCAGGACCAGGTCGCCCGCGGCCAGGACGAGCTCAACCAGCTGCGCACCACGCTGGGTTCGATGGCCAGCGCCCAGTACCGCACCGGCGGCATGGACCAGTCCGTCGCCCTCTTCCTCTCCGGCGACCCCGAGACCTACCTCGACAAGGCCTCCACCCTGGAGCAGTTGAGCGGCAAGCAGGTCGAAGCGGTCCAGAAGATCCAGGCCAAGCAGCGCTCGCTCGCGCAGCAGCGCCAGGAGGCCTCCGGCAAGCTCGCGGACCTCGACGCCACCCGCAAGGAGCTCGGCGAGAAGAAGAAGGCCTCGCAGGACAAGCTCGCCGAGGCCCAGGCCCTCCTCAACACCCTGACCGCGCAGGACCGCGCGGCCCTCAAGGACGAGGACACCCGCGCCAGCCGCAGCGACAGCGACCGCGCCGACCTCGGCAACGTCAAGGCCTCGGGCCGCGCCGGCGCCGCCCTGGCGGCCGCCAAGACCAAGCTGGGCAGCGCGTACGTCTCCGGCGCGACCGGCCCGAGCGCCTACGACTGCTCGGGGCTGACCCAGTGGGCCTACAAGCAGGCCGGCGTCAGCATCACGCGCACCACCTACACCCAGGCCAACGACGGCACGCGCATCGGCAAGAGCCAGCTGCAGCCCGGCGACCTGGTGCTCTTCTACTCGGACCTGCACCACGTCGCCCTGTACGCGGGCAACGGCATGGTCCTGCACGCCTCCAACCCGCGCGGCGGCGTCAAGTACGAGTCCATCAACAACATGCCGTTCCAGTTCGGCGTCCGCATCGGCTGACCCTCCCGGGTCTCCCTCGCGGGACGCGCCGTACACCGCCCATCCGGGCGAATTCCGCGGCCCCGCTGTGACCACACGCCCCGCCGGTGACCTGCGTCTCCGGCGGGGCGTCACTGTGTGTGCCCTTCCGCGGTCGTTGGCCGGTGTGTGGCCGCGCGGCTACTGTCTGCCAGCGCGGAACCCGGCACACGGCCGTCCACGGGGGGCGGACCCGGTCCCGCGCAGCGGAAGGGAGCGGTTCCTCGTGGCGTCCCATCGCCGGCCCGGGCTCGGCAGTCTCGACCGGAACACCAAGGTCACCGTCCTCACCGCCGCCGCGGCCACCGCCGCGGCAGTCATGGTGGGCGGGGCGGCGAGCGCGGCCCCGGCCCAGCCGCAGGAGCCCCCGGCCGGCGCCCGCGCCCAGGTCGACCGGCTCTTCGAGGAGGCCGAACAGGCCACCGAGCGCTACAACAAGGCGGGCGAGCGCGCCGACCGGCTGCGCACCGAGATCGACCGGGCCCAGGACGCACTGGCCCGCGGCCAGGACCGCATCAACACCATGCGAGGCGTCCTCGGCACCTTCGCCGGAGCCCAGTACCGCTCCGGCGGCATCGACCCCGCCGTCGAGCTGATGCTCTCCGAGGACCCGGACGAGTACCTCGACAAGGCCTCCCAACTCGACCGGCTGACCGACCGGCAGGCCCGCCGGCTCGACGAACTGCGCAAGGAGCAGCGCCGGCTGGGCCAGCAGCGCCACGAGGCCTCGCAGAAGCTCGCCGAACTCGACGCCGTACGCGCCGACGTGGCCCGCCAGAAGCGTGCCGTCACCGCCAAGCTCGCCGCGGCCCGCCGGCTCCTGAACGCCATGCCCTCGCAGGAGCGGGCCGACTTCGAGCGGGCCTCGCGCTCCGGCGACCGCCCGGAGGGCCTGCCCGAGCCGAACTCGTTCGGCCCCTCCTCGGGGCGCGCCGCGACCGCCGTGATGGCGGCCCGGGCCGCGGTCGGCCGCCCGTACATCTGGGGCTCCACCGGGCCCTCCGGGTTCGACTGCTCCGGGCTGATGGTGTGGTCGTACCGGCAGGCCGGCGTCTCCCTGCCGCGTACCTCGCAGGCCCAGCGGTACGCCGGCCGCCAGGTCCCGCTCTCGCAGGCGCAGCCCGGCGACCTGGTCACGTACCGCTCGGACGCCAGCCACGTCGGCATGTACGTCGGGAACGGGCAGGTGGTGCACGCCCCGTACCCGGGGGCGCGGGTGCGGTACGACCCGGTCGGGATGATGCCGGTGTCCTCGGTGACGCGCCCTTGATGCAGGCCGTGCGTACGATCGTCGGATGTCCCCGGTCCGTCGGCTCCTCGTACGCGCGCTGCCGCTCCTGCTGAGCGTGCTGCTCGCGGGGTGCGGGGCGCCTGCGGCGCGGGACGCAGCCGAAGGGGACATCCGGGAGGCCGTGGCCGCCTGGTCACGGACACCGCCCGCGCAACTCGCCGGGATCCCGCTGGAGGGATGGGCGTACGAGGTCTCCGCGGTCCGGCGGGACGGTGCCGAGGCCACGGCCCGGGCGGAACTGCACTACCGGCTCACCGGCTACGACACGGCCCCGGCCGGGTCGGCGCGCGAGGTGCGGCTGAGCCGGGACGGCGGGGACGGCGGAGGGTGGCGGGTCACCGGGGACCGGCCCGCGCCGGGCGCCCCGCCGCAGCTGTGGGACCAGGGGCCGGTGGCGGTGGTCCGGGGCGCGCACGCGCTGGTGCTCGGCGTCGGCCGGTCCCCGCAGACCCTGTCCGAGATCGGGGCGGAGGCGGACCGGGCGGTGCCCGCGGCGAGCGCCGCCTGGCCGGGGCCGTGGGCGGGCCGGGTGGTCGTGCTGGTGCCGGACTCGCTGGAGCGGATGGCGGAGCTGCTGGGGCGGCCGGCTGCCGAGTACCGGGGCATGGGAGCCGTCACGACGGGCCGGGTGGGCGCCGCCGCGGCCCCCGCCGACCGGGTCGTCGTCAACCCGGAGGGCTGGGCGGAGCTCAGCGCGGCGGGCCGCGGCGTCGTCCTGACCCACGAGGTCACCCACGTGGCCACCCGCGCCGCGACCTCCGCCCGGACCCCGCTGTGGCTCTCGGAGGGCTTCGCGGACTGGGCGGCGTACCGCGGCGGCGCGACCACCCCGCAGCAGGCCGCGCCGGCACTGGCCCGCGCGGTCCGCCGAGGCGAGCTGCCGGGCGCGCTCCCCGCCGACGAGGCGTTCGCCTTCGGCGGCGACCCGGAGGCACTGGCCCGCGGGTACGAGGGCGCATGGCTGGCCTGCCGCCTGATCGCGGCCAAGTGGGGCGACGCCACACTGGTCCGCCTCTACGAGCTGGCAGGCCGGGGGCCCCTGGCGACGGCCCTGGAGGAAACGATCGGCGGCGATCTGCCCGGCCTGACGCTGGCCTGGCAGGCGAGCCTCCGCCAGGAGCTGGGCGCGCCGTAGGGGTGTCCGGCGGCTGGGCAGGGGCCGCGTGGGGGCGTCCGGTACTTTGGCTGGCGATGCACAAGACGCTGATCGTGACCAATGACTTCCCGCCGCGGCCCGGCGGCATCCAGGCCTTCCTGCACAACATGGCGCTGCGGCTGGATCCCGACCGGATCGTCGTCTACGCCTCCACCTGGAAGCACGGCGCGGAGGGCCGCGAGGCCACCGCCGCCTTCGACGCCGAGCAGCCGTTCCAGGTCGTACGCGACCGTACGACGATGCTGCTGCCGACCCCGCGGGTGACCCGGCGGGCGGTCGGGCTGCTGCGCGAACACGGCTGCGAGTCGGTGTGGTTCGGGGCGGCGGCCCCGCTGGGGCTGATGGGCCCGGCGCTCCGCCGCGCCGGGGCGAAGCGGATCGTGGCGACCACCCACGGGCACGAGGCGGGCTGGGCACAGCTGCCGGCGGCACGGCAGCTGCTGCGCCGGATCGGCGAGGGCACGGACACGCTGACGTACCTGGGCGAGTACACGCGCTCGCGGATCGCCTCGGCGCTGACGGACCGGGCGGCGGCGCGGATGGTGCAGCTCCCGCCGGGGGTGGACGAGAAGACCTTCCACCCCGGGTCGGGCGGCGACGAGATCCGGGCCCGGCTGGGGCTGTCGGACCGGCCCGTGGTGGTCTGCGTCTCGCGGCTCGTCCCCCGCAAGGGACAGGACACGCTGATCGAGGCGATGCCGCGGATCCTGGCCGCGGCGGCGGACGCCGTACTGCTGGTGGTCGGCGGCGGCCCGTACGAGGCGGACCTGCGCGCGCTGGCCGTCTCGGCCGGGGTCGCGGACTCGGTGGTCTTCACGGGCGCGGTTCCGTGGGCCGAGCTGCCCGCCCACTACGGCGCCGGGGACGTCTTCGCGATGCCGTGCCGGACCCGGCGGGGCGGACTGGACGTGGAGGGCCTCGGCATCGTCTACCTCGAGGCCTCGGCGACGGGCCTGCCGGTGGTCGCAGGCGACTCGGGCGGGGCGCCGGACGCGGTGCTGGAGGGCGAGACGGGCTGGGTGGTCCGGGGAGGAGTCCCCGAGGACGCGGCGGACCGCGTGATCGCGCTGCTGCAGGACCCGGAGCTGCGCCGCCGCATGGGCGAGCGGGGCCGCGCCTGGGTCGAGGAGAAGTGGCGCTGGGACCTCCTGGCCGACCGCCTGCGCGAGCTGCTCTGAGCCCGGTCCCGTACCCCTCGTACTCCTCGTACCCCTCGTACTCCTCGGCGATTACGCCGACCAGGGCGCGTCGGGGCCCCGGCCGTGCATGGCCCGCCGGACACGGAAGGCATGTCTGCGGACGTGCACGACGGCTGCGCGCCGGTGAGGAGTGGTGAGGACCGATGGACGACGTGCTGCGCGGCACCGTGGCCCTGGTGACCGGCGCTTCGAGCGGGATCGGCCGGGCGGCCGCCCTGGCGCTCGCCGGGCGGGGAGCCACCGTCGCGCTCACCGCGCGGCGCGGGGACCGGCTCACGGAACTGGCGGCCCAGATCGAGGCCGGCGGCGGCGCGGCACTCGTCCTGCCCGCCGACATCACCGACGAGGCCGAGGCCGCGCGCGTGGTGGAGCGCACGGTCAACGAGCTCGGGCGGCTGGACACCCTGGTGAACAACGCGGGCCTGATGATCCTGGGCCGCGCCGCGCAGTCGGCTCTTGCCGACTGGAAGCGCATGGTGGACATCAACCTGACCGGCCTGATGCACACCACGCACGCGGCCGTGCCGCATCTGGCGAACGCCGCCGGGGACGGGCCCCGGCAGGTCTCCGACATCGTCAACGTGTCCTCCGTGGCGGGCCGCCAGGCCGCGGCCATGGGCGCCGCGTACTGCGCCACGAAGTTCGGCGTGGTCGCGTTCAGCGAGGCGCTGCGCCAGGAGCTGGCGCGGCAGCACGTACGGGTCTCCCTCGTCGAGCCCGGCAGCGTGGACACCGAGTTGCGCGAGCACAATGCCCCTGAGGTGCAGCAGGCGCTGGCGCAGATGCTCGGGAAGATCGAGCGGCTGCAGGCGCAGGACATCGCGGACGCGATCGTGTACATCGTCACGCGGCCGCGGCGGGTCGCGGTGGCGGAGATGCTCGTCCGGCCGACCGAGCAGGTCTGAGGCCGGTTCCGGCTCGCCCCGGACCGGCGCGGTGATCCTCCGCCACATCTGACTGTTCCTCAGAAGTCTGTCAACACCGCCTCTGGGTGGACGGCCGGATTCCGCCCATGATGCGGCCATGACACCTCAGCTGACGCGCCGTCACTTCCTGGGCATCGGCGCCCTCCAGACCGCCGCCGCCCTCGGCTTCACCCGCATAGGCCTGCAATCGGCCGCGGCCGCAGAGCCCGCCGCCGCGCAGTACGCCCCCGCCATCGTCGTGGGCTCCGGCTACGGCTCGGCGGTCGCCGCCCTCCGGCTCGGGCAGGCCGGCGTACGGACCGTCGTCCTCGAGATGGGCCGGCTCTGGAACACCCCCGGCCCGGACGGCAAGGTCTTCCCCTCCACGTCCGCCCCCGACCAGCGGTCCATGTGGTTCCGCACCCGCACCGAGGCCCCGCTCGCCCAGTTCCTCTGGCTCGACGTCGTCAACCGCGACATCAGCCCGTACCCGGGCGTCCTCGACCGCGTGAACCACGGCGACATGTCCGTGTACGTCGGCCGCGGCGTCGGCGGCGGATCCCTCGTCAACGGCGGCATGGCCCCGACGCCCCGGCGCTCGTACTTCTCCGAGGTGCTGCCCCAGGTCGACGCCGACGAGATGTACGGCACGTACTACCCCCGCGCCCGCGCCATGCTCGGCGTCAACGACATCGACCCCGGCTGGTTCGAGTCCACGGAGTGGTACCGGTTCGCCCGGATCTCCCGCAAGCACGCCCAGAACACCGGTCTGCGGACCACCTTCGTGCCCAACGTGTACGACTTCCAGTACATGCAGCGCGAGGCCGCCGGCACCGCCACCCGCTCGGCGCTGGCCGGCGAGGTGATCTACGGCAACAACTTCGGCAAGAAGAGCGTCGACAAGACCTACCTCGCGGCCGCGATCGGCACCGGCAACGTCACCATCGAGACCATGCAGCGCGTCGTCGGCGTACGCCAGGACCCGGCCGGGGGCTACGTACTCACCGTCCGGACCAGCGATCTGACGGGAAGGGTCACCCAGGTCAGGGAACTCGGCTGCAAACAGCTCTTCCTCGGCGCCGGCAGCCTCGGCACCACCGAGATCCTGCTGCGCGCCCGGGAGCGGGGCACCCTGCCCGCGCTCAGCGAGAAGGTCGGGCTCGGCTGGGGCCACAACGGCAACATCATGACCGCCCGCGCCAACCACCTGTGGGACACGGTCGGCTGCAACCAGGCCACCATGCCCGCCCTGGGGATCGACGACTGGGACAACGCCGCCAACCCGGTGTTCGCGGAGATCGCCCCGCTGCCCATGGGCTTCGAGCACTGGATCTCGATGTACCTGGCCATCACCAAGAACCCCGAGCGCGGGCACTTCACGTACGACGCGGCCACCGACTCGGCGCGGCTCAACTGGCGCCGCGACCAGAACACCCCGTCGGTCCAGGCCGCCAAGAACCTCTTCGACCGGATCAACCGGGCCAATTTCACGATCTACCGGTACGACCTGTTCGGCGACAACAGGAACTTCGCCGACAACTTCACGTACCACCCGCTCGGCGGCTGCGTCCTGGGCGACGCGACCGACAACTACGGCCGCGCCAAGGGCTACCAGGGGCTGTACGTGGTCGACAGCTCCCTGATCCCGGGCTCGCTCGGGGTGAACCCGTTCGTCACCATCACCGCGCTCGCGGAGCGGAACATGGCGCGGATCCTCGCCGAGGACCCCCGGTAGCGCACGAGGGGCTCAGCCGCGGTACAGGGCCTCGATCTCGTCCGCGAAGTCCTTCGCCACCACATTCCGCTTCAGCTTCAGCGAAGGCGTGATGTGACCCGACTCCTCCGTGAACTGGGAGGGCAGAATGCGGAATTTCCGCACCGATTCCGCCTTGGAAACCGCCGCGTTGCCGTCGTCCACGGCCTTCTGGACGGCGGCGATGAGGTCCGCGTCCTCGCGCAGCTCCGCCGCCGTGACCCCGGCCGGCTTGCCGTGCTCCGCGGCCCAGCGGCCGAGGAACTCCTCGTCGATCGTGACCAGCGCGGCCACGAACGGCCTCGCGTCGCCGACCACCATGCACTCCGCGACCAGCGCGTGCGCCCGGATCCGGTCCTCGATCACCGCGGGCGCGACGTTCTTGCCGCCCGCCGTGACGATGAGCTCCTTCTTGCGCCCGGTGATCGCGAGGTAGCCGTCCTCGTCGAGGGTGCCGACGTCGCCGGTGTGGAACCAGCCGTCGGTCAGCGCCTCGGCGGTCGCCGCCTCGTTCTTCCAGTACCCGTTGAACACGTGCTCGCCGTGCAGCAGCACCTCGCCGTCGTCGGCGATCCGCACCACGGAGCCCGGCAGCGGCTGGCCGACCGTACCGATCTTCGTACGGTCCCACGGGTTGAAGGCCGTGGCGGCACACGACTCCGTCAGTCCGTAGCCCTCCAGGACCGTGAACCCGATGCCGCGGAAGAAGTGGCCGAGCCGCTCGCCCAGCGGGGCCCCGCCGGAGATCGCGTACTCGCCGCGCCCGCCGAGGACCGTGTGGAGCTTGCTGTAGACCAGCTTGGAGAACAGCTTGTGCTTCAGCTTCAGGCCGAAGGACGGGCCGCCCGGGGCGTCCAGCGCCCGGCTGTACGCGATCGCCGTCTCGGCGGCCGCGTCGAAGATCTTGCCCTTGCCGTCGGCCTGCGCCTTGGCGCGCGCCGAGTTGTAGACCTTCTCGAAGACGCGCGGCACGCCGAGGATCAGCGTGGGCCGGAAGGACTGCAGCTCGTCGGTGAGGTTCTTGATGTCCGGTACGCAGCCCAGGCGGATCGGCGCCAGGACGGCCGCCACCTCCACCAGGCGCCCGAAGACGTGCGCGGCCGGCAGGAAGAGCAGCACGGAGCACTCGCCGGTGCGGAACAGCGGGCTCAGGCGCTCCACCACGTTGCCGCACTCGGCGAAGAAGTTGCGGTGGCTCAGCACACAGCCCTTGGGGCGGCCGGTGGTGCCCGAGGTGTAGACGATGGTGGCCGGGTCGTCGGCGTTCGCCAGCGAGCTGCGCCGGTCGACCTCGTCCTCCGTCACGTCCGCGCCGGCGGCCTGCAGCGCCGCCAGCGCGCCCTGCTCGATCTCCCAGACCTCGCGCAGCTCCGGCAGCCGGTCGCGCAGCGAGGCCACGGCCGCGCTGTGCCCCGGGCTCTCCACGACCACGGCGACCGCGCCGGAGTCGCCGAGGATCCACTGGATCTGCTCGGGCGAGCTGGTCTCGTACACGGGGACGGTGACGGCGCCCGCGCTCCAGATCGCGAAGTCGAAGAGCACCCACTCGTAGCGGGTGCGGGAGATCAGGGCGACGCGGTCGCCGGGCTGGATGCCGGCCGCGATCAGGCCCTTGGCGGCGGCCCGCACCTCGGCGAGGAACTCGGTCGCGGTCACGTCCTGCCACTCGCCGCCGACCTTGCGGGCCATGACGGCTGTGTCGGGATGCTGCGAGGCATTGCGGCGGATGAGATCCGTCAGGTTCCCGTCCGACGGGACCTCGTACAGGGCCGGAAGGCTGAACTCGCGCAAGACTGCTGCTCCTCTGGGCGCCATCGCCACCATGTGGACCGACCGGACGTTACCCACCGGTAGTGGGTTCCGGATAGAGGGAACCGGCCAGATGTTCCGTGCGTCACACGCCACGGCCGTGCCATGCCGACAGTAGTCGACCCCGTTTGCAACTCGGAAGTAACCGCAGGTAGGGAGCCTGTGAAGGTTCCTCTACCCGCGGCACCCGGGTCCCCCTAGGGTGGGGCGCATGGGTGGCAGGAAAAGCAGTACGCGAGTCCACGTCGTCAGCGACGTCCACGGCAACGCCGACGCGCTCGCCCGCGCCGGGGACGGCGCCGACGCGCTGATCTGCCTCGGCGACCTCGTGCTCTTCCTCGACTACGCCGACCACTCGCGCGGCATCTTCCCCGACCTGTTCGGCGTGGAGAACGCCGACCGGATCGTGGAGCTGCGCACCGCGCGCCGCTTCGACGAGGCCCGTGACCTCGGGCGGCGGCTGTGGGCCGGGCTGGACCGGGAACAGCTGATCGAGGGCGCGGTGCGCCGCCAGTACGCCGAGATGTTCGCCGCGTTCCCGCAGCCCACGTACGCCACGTACGGCAATGTCGACATCCCGGGTCTGTGGCCCGAGTACGCCGGCCCCGGCATCACCGTCCTCGACGGGCAGCGGGTGGAGATCGGCGGCCGCGTCTTCGGCTTCGTCGGCGGCGGACTGCCCTCCCCGATGCGCACCCCGTACGAGGTGGACGAGGAGGAGTACGCCGCCAAGGTCGAGGCGCTCGGCGAGGTGGACGTGCTCTGCTCGCACATTCCGCCGGAGGTTCCCGAGCTCTGCTACGACACGGTCGCGCGCCGGTTCGAACGCGGCAGCGAGGCCCTGCTCGCGGCGATCCGGCGGACCCGCCCGCGGTACGCGCTGTTCGGACACGTGCACCAGCCGATGGCCCGGCGCATGCGGATCGGCGGCACGGAATGCGTGAACGTCGGGCATTTCGCCGCCACCGGAAGGCCCTGGGCGCTGGAGTGGTGACCTCGGGGCCCTGGAGCGGTGAGCCCCGGGCCCTGAGCGGTGAGCCCCGGGCCCTGGAGTGGCGACGTCCGCACGCACGGTAGCCTGCACGCGGCGGCCGCAGGCCGCACACTTCCTCGAACAATCCCTGGAGGGGCGACCGCCATGGCCGAACACACCAGCTCGAGCATCACGATCGAGGCGGCGCCGGCCGACGTCATGGCCGTGATCGCCGACTTCGCCCGCTACCCCGAGTGGACCGGCGAGGTGAAGGAGGCCGAGGTACTGGCCACCGACGCCGACGGCCGCGCCGAAAAGGTCCGGCTGCTGCTGGACGCGGGCGCGATCAAGGACGACCACACCCTCGCTTACACCTGGAAGGGTACGGACGAGGTCAGCTGGACCCTGGACAAGTCGCAGATGCTGCGCCAGCTCGACGGCTCGTACCGGCTCGCCCCGCTGGAAGGCGGCAAGCGCACCGAGGTCACGTACCAGCTGACCGTGGACGTCAAGATCCCGATGCTCGGCATGATCAAGCGCAAGGCCGAGAAGGTCATCATCGACCGTGCCTTGGCCGGCCTGAAGAAGCGCGTCGAATCGGCCTGATCCATGCACATCCTGCTGATCACCGGCCCCGGCGGGGCCGGCCGCACCACCGTGGCCGCGGCCACCGCCGTCGCCGCCGCGCGGACCGGGCAGCGGGTGCTGCTGCTCTCCGGTGACCCCGGGAACCCCCTGTCCGCACTGCTCGGGGAGCCCACGGGCCGGCCGGTCGAAGCCGCGCCCGGGCTGACGGCCGTACCCGCCGGCGGGGTCCTCGCGGCCCGCGTGGACTCCGGCGAGGAGTTCCGCGCGGAGCTCGTCGCCCTCCAGGAGCGCGGATCCGCCCTGCTCGGCATGGTCGGGGCCCGTCCCCTCGGGGCCGAGGAGCTCACCGAGCTGCCCGGCGCCGAGCAGTTCGCCCTGCTGCGCGCCCTGCGCCGGGCCGCCGCCGCACCCGGCATCGACCTCGTCGTCGTCGACATGCCCCCGCTCCACCAGGCCGTGGCCACCCTCGCCCTCCCCGCCCAGCTGCGCCGCTACCTGGCCCGGCTGCTCCCGGCCGAGCGGCAGGCGGCCCGCGCCCTGCGGCCCGTACTGGCCCAGCTGGCCGGCGTACCCATGCCCGCGCAGTGGCTGTACGAGGCCGCCGCGCGCTGGGACGAGGAGCTCGCGGCCGTCCAGGCCGTCGTGGAGGCCCCCGCCACCTCGCTGCGGGTGGTCGCCGAGCCGGGACCGGGCGCCGACGCCGCGCTGCGGACCGGGCTGCTCGGCCTCGCCCTCGAACAGCTGCCGGTCGCCGGGATCGTCGCCAACCGGATGGTGCCGCAGGGCTCGCCCGACCCCTGGCTGGCCGGGCTCGCCGCCCAGCAGGAGAAGTACGCCGCCCAGTGGGCCGGGGCCGAGCCGGCCGGGGACGCGCCCGTGCTGCCGCTGGGGCACCTCGGGCGGGACCCCCGGGGGCCGGAGGACCTGGCACGGCTCGCCGGGGCGGAGGGGCTCGTTCCGGCGGCCTGCGGGGAGGCCGGGGACAGGGCCCGGGACGCTGCCCGGGACCGCCGGGCCTGGGTGGTGGAGGACCGTCTCGCCGAGGACGGTGTACTCGTCTGGGTGGTGCCGCTGCCCGGCGCGAACAAGCGCGACCTCGACCTGGTCCGGCGCGGCGACGAGCTGCTGCTCGCGGCCGGCCCGTACCGCAGGATCGTTCCGCTGCCCTCGGCGCTGCGCCGCTGCACGGTCTCCGGCGCCGCCCTCGCCGACGGGGAGCTCCGCATCCGCTTCACGCCGGACCCGGGGCTCTGGCCCCGCAGGCCCTGAACCGCGTACCCCCGTTCGGGTAACGTCGAAGGTAGTACGTACCGCACGCCCAGCAGCTGCCGCAGGAGAGTCCGCCATGAGCGAGGCCACCGACCGTCCCACCGACGACGACGCCTGGGCCAAGGCCTGCGCCGAGGATCTCGCCGCGGAGCAGGAGCGCCGCCGGGCCCGGCAGGGCGGCACCGACGCCGGCACCGGGACCGCCGCAGAGGAGCTCTTCAAGCTGTTCGAGGCCGTCGCCGACAAGGTCTCCGGGCTGAACAACCCGCTGCTCGGCGCCGCCGCCCAGGGCGCGGTACGCCAGTTCGTCAACCAGGCGAAGGCCGCCGCCAAGCCCGTCGTCGAGCGCAATCCCGACGTCTTCGACCACCTCGCGGCCGCCGGCTCCGAGCTGCTCGCCGCGTACCGCTCGGCCGTCGAGGGCCACGAGCGCCGCTGGACCCGCGACGAGCCCGCGTCGGGCGCGGGCCCGGACGGCGCCTCCGGCGACCGTCCCTCCGGGGACCATTCCGACCCCCGTGACGAGGGCGGGAGCGGTCCGACGCAGCGGATCGATCTCGACTGAGACACTGCCGCCCTCGGGTACCGTTGGCCGTGGCGGGGTTTGACCGGAAACCGAGGGACTAATGGGACTCACCATCGGCGTCGACATCGGCGGCACGAAGATCGCGGCCGGCGTGGTCGACGAAGAGGGCACCATCCTTGAGACGTACAAGGTGCCCACCCCGCCGACCGCGGACGGGGTGACGGACGCGATCTGCGCCGCAGTGTCCGAAGTCAGCAGCAGCCACACCATCGAAGCCGTCGGCATCGGCGCCGCCGGCTACGTGGACGACAAGCGCGCGACCGTACTCTTCGCGCCGAACATCAACTGGCGGCACGAGCCGCTCAAGGACAAGGTCGAGCAGCGCATCGGCCTGCCGGTCGTCGTGGAGAACGACGCGAACTGCGCCGCCTGGGGCGAGTACCGCTTCGGCGCCGGCCAGGGCCACGAGGACGTCATCTGCATCACGCTCGGCACGGGCCTGGGCGGCGGCATCATCATCGGCAACAAGCTGCGCCGCGGACGCTTCGGCGTCGCCGCCGAATTCGGGCACATCCGGGTGGTCCCGGACGGCCTGCTGTGCGGGTGCGGGAGCCAGGGCTGCTGGGAGCAGTACGCCTCCGGCCGCGCGCTCGTCCGGTACGCGAAGCAGCGTGCCAACGCCACCCCCGAGAACGCGGCGGTCCTCCTCGCGCTCGGCGACGGCACCGTCGAGGGCATCGAGGGCAAGCACGTCAGCGAGGCCGCGCGGGCCGGTGACCTGGTGGCCGTCGAGGCCTTCCGCGAGCTGGCCCGCTGGGCGGGCGCCGGTCTCGCGGACCTGGCGTCGCTGTTCGACCCGTCGGCGTTCATCGTCGGCGGCGGGGTCTCGGACGAGGGCGACCTCGTCCTCGACCCGATCCGCAAGTCCTTCAAGCGCTGGCTGGTCGGCGGCGCGTGGCGCCCGCACGCGCAGGTGCTGGCCGCGCAGCTGGGCGGCAAGGCCGGCCTCGTCGGCGCGGCGGACCTGGCCCGCCAGGGCTGACGCCGTCCGTTGTCGGAACTGCCCGCCGCGCCCTCTGTGGCACGGCGGGCAGTCTGGCTATGTTGCCGTCCATGCTGCCGAACTCTGTGACGGAACCCGACGGTTCCGCGGTGATCCGAGCCCTCAGCTACAACATCCGCTCGATGCGGGACGACGAGGAGGCGCTGGCCAGGGTGATCCGCGCGTGCGCACCCGACCTGGTGTTCATCCAGGAGGCGCCGCGGTTCTTCCGCTGGCGCAAGCATGCGGCGCGGCTGGCCGCGAAGACGGACCTGGTGGTGCTGAGCGGCGGCGCCACGGCTGCGGGCCCGCTCCTGCTCTGTTCCCTGCGGGCCTTCGTGGAGCGGACGGAGGACGTCCTGCTCCCACTCACCCCGGGCCTGCACCGGCGGGGCTTCGCCACGGCGGTGGTCCGGTTCGGGGCCGCGCGGGTGGCGGTGCTGAGCGCGCACCTGTCGCTGGACGGGGCGGAACGCCGGGCGCAGGCCGACATCCTCCTGGACCGCCTCGCGTCCGCGGACGCCCCGTACGCCATCGCGGCGGGCGACATCAACGAGACGCCGTCGGGCCCGGCGTTCCGCCGCCTCTCCGCCGCCCTCCAGGACGGCTGGACGGTGTCCCCCTGGGGCGGCGAGCACACCTTCGTCCGCTCCGGCCCGCCGAGGCGGATCGACGCGATCTTCGCGACGCCGGGCGTGCAGATCCTGACCTGCGGCGTCCCAACCCCTCTACCAGGCATCACGCAGGACGACCTCCGGGCAGCCACGGACCACCTCCCGGTCCTGGCCACCCTCCGCCTACCGGCCGGGAAATCCGGCCCCGCCGACGCCTGAGGCGTGGGGGTACCCCCGGACGGAGTCTGGGGGAGGGTCCGCGGCCGCGGCCTACACCACCGCGCCGCGGCCCGGGTCGTCGTCCTCGTCGTCGCCCTGCGACATCCGGGCCACCAGCGTGGCGAAGCCGCCGAGGAAGCCGCCGATGCCCAGGGTCGTGAGCCACCAGGTCATGTCCCACTGCAGCAGCACGGCCACCAGCAGCAGCACCGGCCCGCCGACCACCGCGAGCCACGCGAACTTCGCCGTCGTGTCCGCAGGCGGGAGCTCCGGCTCCGGCGGGACGAAGTGGCCCTCGTCCTTCCCATCCGGCTCCGCCGGCGTGTGGTCCCGGGGCCCGGTCCCGGGACCGGTACCGCTCACGCCCACACCCACGCCCGGGGCGAACACCACCGAGCTGCCCAGCGCCGGAGCCGGGGGTTCCTTGTCCGCAGGAGGCTCCGGAGCCGGCTCCACGTCCTCCTCCGGCAGCATCAGGTTCTCGATCGGCCGGAACGGCCTCGACCCCGGCGGGTCCGGCGGCTCCTGCCCGTACCCGGCGACGATCGCCGCCCAGGCCGCCTCCTCGTCCAGCGGGGGGACACCCCCCGAGGACTCCTCGTGCTCAGCCACCGCTGGCCGCCCCCTCCCTGCCGACGCTCTCCGCGAGCCGCCCGACGAACGCATAACTGTCCGCGAAGATCTGCTCCGCGTCGTAGTCCAACGTCGCAACGTGGTAGCTCTGTTCCAGCAGCGTCTCGGTGACGTCCGTCGACGAGATCCGCGCGAGGATCCGCGCCGAGTCGACCGGCGGTACGACATGGTCCTGCGGGCTGTGCAGCAGCAGCACCGGCTGCGTCACCTGCGGCAGCTCGGTGTCCAGCATCTGCAGGAACTTCCGCAGCGAGTGCGCGGCCCGGGTCGGGACCCGGTCGTACCCGACCTCGTCCGAGCCCGGCTTCGCGATGTCGCTCGCGATGCCCGGGGTCGAGCGGACGAAGTGCTTGGCCACCGGGAGGGCGACGGCCAGCGGGTCGTGCACCTTGTTGGCCGGGTTGACGAGCA
Source organism: Streptomyces sp. NBC_00354 (assembly GCF_036106915.1). Taxonomy (NCBI): domain Bacteria; kingdom Bacillati; phylum Actinomycetota; class Actinomycetes; order Kitasatosporales; family Streptomycetaceae; genus Streptomyces; species Streptomyces sp. NBC_00354. Next base: position 6,029,654 of record NZ_CP107983.1, read on the forward strand.
CGAGCCCGCTGATCGCGTCCCCGTGCTTCGCCGCCAGCCGCAGGCTCAGCGCCCCGCCCATGGACAGGCCGAACACGAACACCTGCGTGCACCGGTCCAGCAGCTCCCGCAGCGCGCGGTCGACCTCCGCGTACCAGTCCTGCCAGCCCGTGAGCTGCATGTCCTGCCACCGCGTCCCGTGCCCGGGCAGCAGCGGCAGCGACACCGTCAGGCCCTGCCCGGCGAGATACTCGGCCCACGGGCGCAGCGACTGCGGGGAACCGGTGAAGCCGTGGCAGAGGAGGACGCCGACCTCTCCGCCCTCGTGGCGGAAGGGCTCAGCTCCAGGGAGGACGGGCACCAGGGTCTCCTTCGACGGGTGGGGGGTGCGTAGCGCTGTGTGACTTCACCGTACGCGACGGGGATGACACCGACCAGGGTCGTCGACCGCTCACGCCCGAGCCAGGGGATATGGTCTGTTCGACAGACACAGGAAGGCTTTCGAGTTGATCTACGGCGCAATGAAGTTCTCCATCGGGGGTTCCCTGAAGCTCGCCTTCAGGCCGTGGGTGGAGGGCCTCGAGAACATTCCCGCCGAGGGGCCGGCGATCCTCGCGAGCAACCACCTGTCGTTCTCCGACTCCTTCTTCCTGCCGGCCGTGCTGGACCGGAAGGTCACCTTCATCGCGAAGGCGGAGTACTTCACCTCCCCGGGCGTCAAGGGCAAGCTGACGGCCGCCTTCTTCAAGGGCGTCGGCCAGCTCCCGGTGGACCGCTCCGGCGCGCGCGGTGCGGGCGAGGCCGCGATCAAGAGCGGCATCGAGGTCATCGAGCGCGGGGAGCTGTTCGGTATCTACCCCGAGGGGACGCGTTCACCCGACGGCCGCCTCTACCGCGGCAAGCCCGGCGGTCTGGCCCGGGTGGCCCTGGCCACCGGTGCGCCGGTGATCCCCGTGGCGATGATCGACACCGAGAAGATCCAGCCGCCCGGCAAGGTCGTCCCGAAGCTGATGCGCCCGGGCATCCGGATCGGCAAGCCGCTGGACTTCAGCCGCTACCAGGGCATGGACAGTGACCGTTTCATCCTGCGCTCGGTGACCGACGAGGTCATGTACGAGATCATGAAGCTGTCCGGCCAGGAGTACGTCGACATCTACGCGACGGCCGCCAAGCGCCAGATCGCGGACGCGGAGAAGGCCGAGAAGGCCGCCAGGGCCGCCGCCGAGAAGAGCGCCGGCAAGAGCGCGGAGTAGCGGAGCAGGGCGGGAAGGGCGGGAAGAACGGGCGGCACCGCCCGCACGGGGTGGGGGAGATGGCGAAACGCGAGCGCGTCGTGCGCATGTCGGTCGAGCAGCCGCTGTGGCGGGCCCTGACCGCCTACCGGCTGATCACCATGGTCTACGCCGCCCTGCTGTTCGCCTCGGCGTACAAGGACTTCGACCGCCCCTGGGTCGCGGCCGGCTACCTCGCCGGCCTCGCCGTCTGGACCGTGGCCACCCACCGCAAGGTGGCGAACGCCGTCAGCTGCACCAAGCGGTTCCTCGGGGCCGACCTCACCGTCGCCCTCGTCGGGATCCTGCTCACCCCGGTCGCGGACACGTACGAGCGGATCGCCGGGGGCGGCCCCACCCTCCCCAGCATCTGGACGGCGGGCTCCGTCCTCGCCTTCGCGATCAAGGGCGGCTGGCGCTGGGCGGGATTCGCCTCGACCTTCGTGGCCGCGGCCAACGTCCTGGTCCACGGCGGCAATCCCACCCGCGACACCCTGCACAACGTGCTGCTGGTCTGGGTCGCCTCCATCGCCATCGGGTACGTCGTCGAGGTCGCCCGGGCCAGTGAGGCCACCCTCGCCCGCGCCCTGGAGATCGAAGCCGCCACCCGCGAACGCGAGCGCCTCGCCCGCGACATCCACGACGGGGTCCTCCAGGTCCTCGCCATGGTCCAGCGGCGCGGCACCGAGCTGGGCGGCGAGGCCGCCGAGCTCGGCCGGATGGCCGGGGAGCAGGAGGTGGCGCTGCGCACCCTGGTCTCCAGCGGGCTGCTGCCCGCCTCCCGGATCTCCCGCGACGAGTCGCTCGGCGCGCTGGTGGACGCGTACGAGGTGGAGGAGCCCGGCGCCGACGAGGGCGAGCTGGATCTGCGGGCCCTCCTCGCCCCGTACGCCGGATCGCGGGTCAGCTTCGCCGAGCCGGGCACGCCGGTGCTGCTGCCGGTGCCCGCGGCGAAGGAGCTGGCCGCCGCGGTCGGCGCCGCCCTCGACAACGTGCGCAAGCACGCCGGGGACGGGGCCAGGGCCTGGATCCTGGTCGAGGACTGGGGCGACGAGGTGATCGTGACCGTTCGCGACGACGGCCCCGGCATCCCGGCGGGCCGGCTCGACCAGGCGGAGGGCGAGGGCCGGATGGGCGTGGCCCTGTCCATCCGCGGCCGGCTGCGGGACCTCGGCGGCAGCGCCGAGCTGGTGTCCGTCCCCGGACAGGGCACCGAAGTGGAACTGAAAGTACCTAGGGGGAGAACCCAGTGAGCCAGACCGACGCGGCCAACGAGCGGAACGAGCTCGGCGCGATCAAGGTGATGGTCGTCGACGACCATCCGATGTGGCGGGACGCGGTCGCCCGCGACCTGGCCGCCGCGGGCTTCGACGTGGTCGCCACCGCAGGCGACGGCCCCGAGGCGGTCCGCAGGGCCGTGCCCGCCGCCCCCCACGTCCTGGTCCTCGACCTCAACCTGCCGGGCATGCCCGGGGTGCAGGTCTGCAAGGAGCTCGTCGGCGCCAACCCCGCGCTGCGCGTCCTGGTCCTGTCCGCCAGCGGTGAGCACGCCGACGTCCTGGAGGCCGTGAAGTCCGGCGCGACCGGCTACCTGCTCAAGTCCGCGGGCGCCCAGGAGCTGATCGACGCGGTCCGCCGCACCGCGGCCGGCGACCCGGTGTTCACCCCGGGCCTGGCCGGTCTGGTGCTCGGCGAGTACCGGCGCCTGGCCACCGACCCGGCGCCCGCCGCCCCCGACGAGCCGAAGGCCCCGCAACTGACCGACCGGGAGACCGAGGTGCTGCGGCTGGTGGCCAAGGGGCTCTCGTACAAGCAGATCGCGGAGCGACTCGTCATCTCCCACCGCACGGTGCAGAACCATGTGCAGAACACCCTGGGCAAGCTCCAGCTGCACAACCGGGTGGAGCTCGTCCGGTACGCGATAGAGCGCGGCCTCGACGACGCGTAACGGGGGCGCGCGCGGTGTCGTACGTCGTACCTACGTCCTCGTACGAGTGAACGGGGGGACGCAACGCCCCGTAATTCCACCGGAATTGACCCTTCCCAGGCCCTTGCTGTGACCTGAGTCACCACTAGCGTGACCGTCATGCGGGCTCGGTGGGCCCTGTGGCGAAGGGAGATTCCATGAAGGTCGGAGTGCTGACGGGCGGCGGCGACTGCCCGGGGCTCAACGCGGTCATCCGGGCCGTCGTCCGCAAGGGCGTCCAGGAGTACGCGTGCGAGTTCGTCGGGTTCAAGGACGGCTGGCGCGGCGCGGTCGAGGGCGACACCGTCCCCCTCGGCATCCCCGCCGTCCGCGGCATCCTGCCGCGCGGCGGCACCATCCTCGGCTCCTCGCGGACCAACCCGTTCAAGCAGGAGAACGGGGTCCGGCAGATCAAGGAGAACCTCGCGAAGTACGAGGTCGAGGCCCTCGTCGCGATCGGCGGCGAGGACACCCTGGGCGTGGCCGCCAAGCTGTACGGGGAGTACGGCATCCCGTGCGTCGGCGTCCCGAAGACCATCGACAACGACCTGTCGGCCACGGACTACACCTTCGGCTTCGACACGGCGGTGGGCATCGCCACGGAGGCCATCGACCGGCTGCACACCACGGCCGAGTCGCACATGCGGGTGCTCGTCGTCGAGGTGATGGGCCGGCACGCCGGCTGGATCGCCCTGCACTCGGGGCTGGCGGGCGGCGCCAACGTCATCCTCATCCCGGAGCAGCGCTTCGACGTGGACCAGGTGTGCGCGTGGGTGACCTCCCGGTTCAAGGCGAGCTACGCGCCGATCGTGGTGGTCGCCGAGGGGGCCATGCCCCAGGACGGGGAGATGGTGCTGAAGGACGCCACCACCGACTCGTTCGGGCACGTCCGGCTGTCGGGCGTGGGGGAGTGGCTGGCCAAGGAGATCGAGGCGCGGACGGGCAAGGAGGCCCGGACCACGGTGCTCGGTCACATCCAGCGCGGGGGCACGCCGAGCGCGTTCGACCGGTGGCTGGCGACGAGGTTCGGGCTGCACGCGATCGACGCCGTGCACGACCGTGACTTCGGGAAGATGGTCGCGCTGAAGGGGACGGACATCGTGCGGGTGCCGATCGCGGACGCGACGGCGAAGCTGAAGACCGTGGACCCGGCGCTGTACAAGGAGGTCGGGGTGTTCTTCGGCTGAGCCGGAGCGGGCGGGCGGGCTGTGGGTCGTAACGGCCGTAAGGTGACGAAACGACCCATGGTCCGACTCTTCCGGTCCGACCCATCGCGCAGCACGGGAGCGAACGTGGAAATCCTGGCATTCGGGGTGCAGGGGGACGAGCAGCCGCTGATCGAGAAGGCGTTCGCGGCCGCGGGGCACCACGAGGTGCGCTGCCTGAACGTGTTCCTCACCGAGGACACCGCCCCGATCGCTGCCGGGTACGAGATCGTCTCGTCGAGCGTGAACTCGGATCTGAACGGGCGCGTGCTGCGGACCCTGGCCGGGGGCGGGACGAAGATGATCGCCCAGCGGTCCACCGGCTTCAACAACATCGACCTGGACGTGGCCCGGCAGCTCGGCATGACCGTGAGCCGGGTCTCGTACTACTCCCCCTACTCCGTCGCCGAGTTCGCCTGGACCCTGGCGATGGCCGTGAACCGGCGGATCGTCCGGGCGTCGAACCGGACACGGGACTTCGACTTCCGGCTGAACGGGCTGATGGGCCGCGACATGCGGGGCCGCACCGTGGGCGTGCTCGGCACCGGCAAGATCGGCGAGGCGTTCACCCGGATCGCGCACGGCTTCGGCATGAACCTGCTGGGCTGGGACGTCGTGCAGAACCCGGCATGCGTGGAGCTGGGCATGAAGTACGTGGACAAGGAGGAGCTGCTCACGTCCGCGGACCTGGTCAGCCTGCACCTGCCGCTGCTGGAGGCGACGCACCACATCATCGACGCGGCCGCGCTGCGGATGATGAAGGACGACGCGATCCTGGTGAACTCCAGCCGCGGCGGGCTGATCGACTCGCAGGCGCTGGTGTCCGAGCTGCGGTCCGGGCGCTTCGAGGGGGTCGGGCTCGACGTGTACGAGGCGGAGGCCGGGCTGTTCTTCCTGGACAAGTCCCTGGAAGCCGTCGAGGACGACACCCTGGCACGCCTGATCACGTTCCCGAACGTGGTGGTCACCTCCCACCAGGCGTACTACACGCACGACGCGGTGGGCCAGATCATCGAGACGACGGTCGGCAACGTCGCCGACTACCTGGCCGGCCGCCGCTCCGAGAACACCCTGGTCCCCGGCTGACGGGAGTTCGGCCGGAGTTCAGCCCCCGGCCATGAGCGCAGCGGGCGCAGGGGCCTAGATTCGGCCGCATGGACATACCCGTGGTGGCCCGCTGGGCCCTGCTCGCCCTCGCGCTGGTGAGCCTCCTGCTCGCAGTACGGTCGCTGCGCAGCGCCCGCCGGGCCGGACCCGGCAGGCGGACCGGGTCGCTGCTCGACGCCGCCGACCACGGCCTGGGGGCGGTGCTCGTCACCTCCTTCGCCCTGGCCGGGGAGCACTGGGAGATCGCGGTCGGCGCGCTCGCCCTGCTGGGCGTGGTGATCGCGTGGAAGGGCGTGCGCGACGTGCGGGCCCGCCGGGAGGCGAAGGCGGGCCCCGCCGGACCCGCCGGCCTGCCCGGCTAAGACCTCGGCCGGACGGGGGCCGTCACCCCGGACAGGAGCTCGCGCAGCAGCTCGGCTCCGCGCAGGGTCAGGACCGACTCGGGATGGAACTGGAGGCCCGCGACGGCGGCGCCGGGCGCGCGCAGGGCGTGGACCTCGCCCGTCGCGGCATCGCGGGAGACCTCCACGCCCTCGGCGGCCAGCCGGCCGGCCAGCGCGTCGTCGCAGTGCGCGGTGTACGTGTTGTAGAAGCCGACCACCTCCTCGACCCCGAACAGGTCGATCCGCGTCTGCGCCCCCTGCGCCGCCTCCGCCTTGCGGATCAGCGGCAGGCCCAGTTCCGCCGCCAGGAGCTCGTGGCCCAGGCAGACGCCCAGCAGCCCGTGCCGGTGCCCGGCCAGCAGTTCGCCGGCCAGCCCGCGCAGCATCCGCATCTTCGGGTCGGCCGCGTCCGCCGGGTTCCCCGGCCCCGGGCCCAGGACGATCGGGCCGGTCCAGGGCAGGGCCGTTTCCCGCAGCCCGGGTTCGTCGTAGCGGCGTACCGTCACCTCCAGCCCCGTCACCCGCAGCACATGGGCCAGCATCGCCGTGAAGGTGTCCTCCCCGTCCACCACCAGCACGTGGCCGACCCGGGCCGGGGGCTGGTCCTGCATCCGGAGCCAGAACGGCGCCAGGTCCTGGCGGCGCGCCGCGAGGGCCGCCTGGACCCGGGGGTCGGCCGCGAGGCCGGTCGCCCCGAACGCCGGCCGCGGGGCCGCCGGGCGGACCCCGAGCGCCGCCAGCACCCCGGCCGCCTTCGCGTGCGTCTCCGCCACCTCGCCCGCCGGGTCCGAGTGCCGGACCAGCGTGGCGCCCACCGGCACCCGCAGCGTGCCGTCCGCCGCGATGTCCGCGGTCCTGATCAGGATCGGGGAGTCCAGCGTCTGGGACCCCGAGGCGTCCACGCCCAGCAGGGCCAGCGCCCCCGCGTAGTAGCCGCGCCCGCCGGCCTCGTACCGCTCGATCACCCGGCAGGCGTTCTGCACCGGCGACCCGGTCACCGTCGCCGCGAACATCGTCTCGCGCAGCACCTCCCGTACGTCCAGCGAGGACCGGCCGCGCAGCTCGTACTCGGTGTGCGCGAGGTGCGCCATCTCCTTCAGCCGCGGCCCGACGACGACCCCGCCCCGGTCGCCGACCGTGCACATCATCTTCAGCTCCTCGTCCACGACCATGGAGAGCTCCTCGGTCTCCTTGCGGTCGCCGAGGAAGGCGAGGAGGGACTCGGCCGTCGGGCCCCCGGCCGGATAGCGGTAGGTGCCGCTGATCGGATTCATCACGACGGTGCCTCCGGACATCCGCACGTGCACCTCGGGGCTGGCCCCGACCAGCGTCCGGTCCCCGGTGTGCACGACGTACGTCCAGTACGCACCCCGCTCGCCCAGCAGCAGCCGCCGGAACAGCGCGAGCGCGTCGGCCCGCCCGAAGCCGTCGATCCGGCCCTCGTACGTGCGCCGGATGACGAAGTTCGCGCCCTCGCCGCGGCCGATCTCGTCCCGGATCACCCGCTCGACGGTCGCCGCGTACTTCTCGTCGGGGACGTCGAAGCCGCCGCCCTCGACCCGCACCGGATGGTCCGGCAGCGCGGCCAGCGCCTCCGCGAGGGGGACCTCGTACGCCTCCTCGGCGGCCAGCACGCTCAGCGGCGTGCCGTCGTCGCGTACGTCGAACCCGCGCTCGCGGATCTGCCGGAACGGGACGAGGGCGAGGGTGGGCAGCTCCCGTACGGGCAGCTCGGCGAGGCGCCCGGCCTCGTGGACCGGGCCGATCAGCACCTCGACGGCGTCGTGGTCGCGGCCGGGGGTCCGGCGGCGCAGCAGGGCGAACGGCGGGCAGGAGTCGTCGAGCAGGCCGAGCAGGCGGCTGGGTTCCAGGCGGCTGGTATCCATGGGGCGGGCGTCCTTCTCCATCGGCGGGGTGAAGAGGAGCGGCCGGGCCCGGAAAGCACCGAAGGCCGCCCCTCGGGCGGCCTTCGCGTCGTGCGTGTCAGTGGGTACGCGCGAGAAGTGGGCCGCCGGGAGCGGGCCACCACCAGTTCTGGTTCGAGAGCGCGTACATGCCGCCGACGATAGCCCACCCGCCCCGGCAGAGACACCCGTCTCACGGAGTGGGCGCCGGGCTGGACGTGGCGCAAGACGCCGTAATGTGTACGAGGTGACCGTGAACGCTGAAACCCAAGCCCCCGCCGCCAAGGCGACCTGGCGAGACCTTCCCGCGGCGCAGCAGCCTTCGTACCCCGATGCCGAGGCACTGCGCGCTGTCGTCGCGGACCTCGAGTCGTATCCTCCGCTCGTTTTCGCGGGCGAGTGCGACCAGCTGCGCGCCCGTCTGGGAGCCGTCGCCAAGGGCGAGGCGTTCCTGCTGCAGGGCGGCGACTGTGCCGAGGCCTTCGACGCCGTGTCCGCCGAGCACATCCGAGCCAAGCTGAAGACGCTGCTCCAGATGAGCGCCGTCCTGACGTACGCGGCCTCCGTGCCCGTCGTCAAGGTCGGCCGCATCGCGGGCCAGTACTCCAAGCCGCGCTCCAAGGACACCGAGACCCGCGACGGCGTCACCCTGCCGACCTACCGCGGCGACTCCGTCAACGGCTTCGCCTTCACCGAAGAGGCCCGGATCCCGGACCCCGAGCGGCTGAAGCGCATGTACCACGCGTCCGCGTCGACGCTGAACCTGGTGCGCGCCTTCACCACCGGTGGCTACGCCGACCTGCGCCAGGTGCACGCCTGGAACCAGGACTTCGTGAAGTCCTCCCCGTCCGGGCAGCGCTACGAGCAGCTCGCGCGGGAGATCGACAACGCGCTGAACTTCATGAAGGCGTGCGGCACCGACCCGGCCGAGTTCAAGGCCGTCGAGTTCTACGCCTCCCACGAGGCGCTGCTGCTCGACTACGAGGGCGCGCTGACCCGCACCGACTCGCGCACCGGCAAGCTGTACGACACCTCCGGCCACATGGTCTGGATCGGTGAGCGCACGCGCCAGCTGGACCACGCGCACATCGAGTTCTGCTCGCAGATCGCCAACCCGCTCGGCATCAAGCTCGGCCCGACCACCACCGTGGACGAGGCGCTGACGTACATCGACCGCCTGGACCCCGAGCGCGAGCCGGGCCGGCTGACCTTCGTCGTCCGCATGGGCGCCGACAAGGTCCGCGACAAGCTCCCCGAGCTGGTCGAGAAGGTCACGGCCTCGGGCGCGACCGTCGCCTGGGTCACCGACCCGATGCACGGCAACACCTTCGAGGCGGCCTCCGGCCACAAGACGCGCCGCTTCGACGACGTGCTCGACGAGGTCAAGGGCTTCTTCGAGGTCCACAAGGGCCTCGGCACGCACCCGGGCGGCATCCACGTCGAGCTCACCGGTGACGACGTCACCGAGTGCGTGGGCGGCGGCGACGAGATCTTCGTCGACGACCTGCACCAGCGCTACGAGACGGCCTGCGACCCGCGGCTCAACCGCAGCCAGTCCCTGGACCTGGCGTTCCTGGTCGCCGAGATGTACCGCGATCAGTAAGCACCGTTTGAATACGTAGAAACGTACGACTGTGGGGCACGGATCGATGTGATCCGTGCCCCACAGTCGTTGCCAGGGCTTTTAGGTAAGCCTCACTTTGGGTACGGTTAGGTAAGCCTCACCGAATAGGGGATGGCTGCAGAGACCATTCCTGCCAGGGAGGTGAACCGCGTGTACGTCTGCTCTTGCTTCGGGATCACCGACAAGCAGGTCAAGGATCACGCGGCCGCCGGGGCCTGCACCCCCCGCCAGATCGCCTCGGTCACCAAGGCCGGCACCGACTGCGGATCCTGCGTACGCACCATCCAGGGCATCCTGGGCCGCGGGGCCTGCCCGCGCCGGGAGCTGCTGGAGAAGGGCAACGCGGCAGCCGTGCTCGCCGTCGAGCCGGAGCTCGCGGAAGCCGCCTAAGGCGTGAGCCCGCAGGGTCTCGCTGGGGCTCAGCTCTCCGGCTGCTCGATCAGCTGCGCGATGTAGAGCGGCTCCCCGATGCTCTCGATGAGCTCCAGCTGGGTGTCGAGGTAGTCGATGTGGTGCTCCTCGTCCCCCAGGATCTCCTCGAAGAGGCGCGCCGAGGTCACGTCACCCTTGCCGCGCATCACCTCGATCCCGCGCTTGAGACGGTCGATGGCCTCGACCTCGACCTGCCGGTCCGCCTGGAACATCTCCGTCAGTGTCTGGCCGACCCGTACGTGGAAGAGCCGCTGGTAGTTCGGCAGCCCGTCCAGCATGAGGATGCGCTCGGTGATCTTGTCCGCGTGCTTCATCTCGTCGATGGACTCGGCACGGGTGTAGTTCGCGAGCTTGGTCCAACCCTTGTTGTCCTGGATCCGGTAGTGGAGCCAGTACTGGTTGATCGCCGTGAGCTCGCCGGTCAACTGCTCGTTCAGAAACTCGAGGACCTCGGGGTCGCCCTGCATCGCAGAGGCTCCTTCCAGGCAATGTCAGCTGTGTGACGGGTCTGGGGGTACCTCCCAGCCGTGGCCGGGGGAGTGCGCGCATCCTTGCACCGCCGCAGGAGGCCGTCCAGTAAGTGCCTCCTTAGTGTGAGTTGCCATGACTTGCCCGTATAGGGGCATACCTGGTCGTGACCACCCCGCCACGTCTGTCACCATGGAGGCATGGGTCAGCCGGAAAGCCGGGAATCTCCGGGAGTAGAGCAGCTGGAGCTTCCCCCGGGGCAGCGGTTGCAGCGCGGCTGGCCGGTCACCCATTACGGCCCGGTCCCCAAGTTCAAGCCGGACCGCTGGGAGTTCCGCGTCTTCGGGGCCACCGCCGACGGTGACAAGCACTGCTGGAACCACGAGGAATTCACGGCCCTGCCGTTCGAGTCGGTCGTGGCGGACCTGCACTGCGTGACGAAGTTCAGCATGCAGGGCGCCGAATGGGGCGGGGTCCTCGCCCGCGACATCCTTGCCCTGGCGCCGCCGTCGCCGCAGGTCACGCATGTGATGGTGTGGGCCGAGTACGGCTTCAGCTCCAATCTGCGGCTGGCCGACTTCGCCTCCGACCGCACCGTCTTCGCCACCCACGAGGGTGGTGAACTGCTCACCGCAGAGCACGGTTTCCCGGTGCGGCTCGTGGTCCCGCACCTGTATGCCTGGAAGGGCCCGAAGTGGGTCCGCGGCGTCGAGTACATGACCGCCGACCGCCGTGGCTTCTGGGAGGAGCGCGGCTACCACAACATCGGCGACGCCTGGCGCGAACAGCGCTACTCGTACCAGGAGGAGCCGGGGGACGGCCCCGAGCTGTAGGGGGTGTCCGCCCTCAGCGGTGGTACCGGTGCACGACCGCGTGGCCCTTGCCGCGGCCGATCAGCCACTTGTTGACCGGGGTCGTGACGACGAAGGCGAGCGCGAGCGAGATCGCCAGCACGATCCAGAACAGCGCGTCCGCGAGGTGCGCGTCCATCGCTCCCGGCCACAGCGCGATCACGCCGTTGTCGATCAGTTCCATGACGGCGATCGAAAGAGTGTCCGCGGCCAACGCCACCCGGATGGCCGTACGCAGGTCCACGCCGGCGGCGAGGATCCCGCGCAGGGTGAGGGCGTAACCGAAGAAGAACGCCAGGACGATCGCCAGGATCATCGTCGGAACGTTTCCCCATCCCAGTGCCGTGCCGATGACCATGCCGAGTACTTCGCCGATGGCGCAGCCGGTGAGGCAGTGGAGGGTGGCCTTGGCCGCCATGGCCCAGCTCGCCTTGCCGTGGCCGGTGCCGTGGCCGGTGCCGTCGCCGTGGTCGCTGTCGTGGTGCTGGTGGTGCGCGTCGTGCTCGTGGTGTGCGTGCGCGTGTTCCATCGGAACCCCCTGGGAACGCCGGATAACGGTCCTGCGGATAGCAGAACCGTATACCCCCCAGGGGTATTCCTCAACGGATCGGTGGATCAGTGGAGCTCGCGCAGCTCCTTCAGCAGCGCCACGTCCGTCGCGTGCCCTTCCTTGCCGCCCGGCGTCTCGATGATCAGCGGGACGCCCTCCGTCGCGGGGTGCGTGAACAGCTCGGCGAAGGCGTCCCGGCCGATGTGGCCCTGCCCGATGTTGGCGTGGCGGTCCTTGTGGGCGCCCACGCCCTCCTTCGAGTCGTTCGCGTGGATCAGTTTCAGCCGTCCCTCGCCCACCGTGTCCACCAGCAGGTCCAGCGTCTGCTTGGCACCGCCCGGCTCCGCCAGATCGTGCCCCGCGGCGAAGATGTGGCAGGTGTCCAGGCAGATCCCGAGCTTCGGATGGTGCTCCAGCGCCTCGAAGTACGGACCGAAGTCCCAGGTCCGCGAGCACAGCGAGGAACCCTGCCCGGCCGTGGACTCCAGCAGCAGGAACGGGTCGTCGTCGTGCACCAGCTCGTCCAGCAGCGGCAGCATGTACTCCCTGACCTGCTCGTACGCCGCCTCGCGCGGGCGCCCTCCGGTCGCCGAGCCGGTGTGGACGACCACCCCGAGCGCACCGATCTCCCGGCCGCGGCGCAGCGAGTGCCGCAGCGACTCCACCGACTTCTCCACGGTCGCCTCGGTGTGCGAGCCGAAGTTGATCAGGTACGGCGCGTGCACGTACGCCGGGATCGACCCGGCCGCGCACCCGGCCCGGAACAGCTCGTCCTGCGCCGGGTTCCCGACCGGGGTGGCCCAGCCGCGGGGATTGGCCACGAAGACCTGGACGGCCTCCGCACCCATCTCCCGCGCGTACGCCAGCCCCACCGAGGCGAGCCCGCCGGCGACGGGGACGTGCCCGCCCACGGGATTGCGCACGGCCCCGTCCATGACCCTCCGGTCCACTACTGCTACAGCCCCTTGGTCCGCACGACGATGATGCTGCCCTCGGGGGCGTTCTGGCCGCCCGGCACCGACTGGGCGTCCACCGTGTTGCTGAAGGACAGGAACGGCCGCTCCACCTTCACCTTGAAACCGGCGGCCTCCAGCGTCCTGCGGGCCACGTCCGCCTCCTGGCCGGTCACGTTCGGCACCGGGATCTGCCGGGGGCCCTTGGACACGGTGAGCGTCACCGTGTCACCCGTCGCGGCCTGCGCTCCGGCGCCGATCGACTGGTTGGCGACCGTACCGGCCGGGAACGGCGAGTTGACCTGGTCGGCGGCCGTCTCGACCTTGAGTCCGGCGTCCTGGAGGGCGGCCCGCGCCTGGTCGAGGGGCCGTCCGGCCACGTTCGGCACCTGGACCGGCCGGCCCTTGCTGACCACGATCGCGACCGCAGTGTCGGGCGACCGCTTCTGCCCGCCCGTCGGATCGGTGGAGATCACCGAGCCCTGGGCGACGTCCTGGCTGAACGCCTGCGTGACCAGGCCGGGAGCCAGACCGCTCTTGGTCAGCTCGGCCTTCGCATCGTCCAGCGGCCTGCCCTTCAGATCGGGTACGACGACGATCTCCGGGCCGCGCGAGACCGTGAGCACCACCGCGCCGTTGCCGCGGATGCGCTTGCCGCTCGCGGGGTCGGAGTTCATCACGGTCCCGCGGTCGAAGGCGTCGCTGAACTTCCGGTCGATCCGCTTCACGCCGAGGCCGGCCGCGGACAGCTCGGACTTGGCCTGCGCCTCGGTCTTCCCGAGCAGGTTGGGGACCTTCGTGAACTGGCCGGCGTTGATGTACCAGACCCCGGTGCCCAGACCGAGCGCGAGCAGCACCCCGGCGATCACGAGCAGCGTGCCGCGCCGGCGCCTGCGCGGAGCCGGCGGCGCCGCCCGGACCGGCGCGGGCTCCGGGCGGTCCGGGAGCTCCAGCCGGGAGGTGAGGTTCACGGGCGGCTGCGCCGCGACGGGCCGCGGGATCACGCCGGTGCGGTCCTCGGTGGCGCTCCGCGTCTCGGCACGCGCCTGCGGCGGCACGGCGTCCAGCTCGGCGTCACCGAGCAGCGCGCGGGCGTCGAGGGCCAGGCCGAGCAGGGCGGCGGCGTCGGAGGGGCGCAGCTCCGGATCGCGGGCGGTGGCGTACGCGACGAGCTGGTCCAGGACGCCCGGCAGCCCCGGGACGGCGGCCGACGGCGGCGGCACGTCCTCGTGGAGGTGCTGGTAGAGCACCTGGGCGGGGGTGGCGCCGGAGTGCGGCTTGGAGCCGGTGAGCATCTCGTACAGGACGACACCGCAGGCGTAGACGTCCACGCGGGTGTCGCCGCTGCCGGTCTCGATCTGCTCGGGGGCGAGGTAGGAGACGGTGCCGAGGACGGAGCCCGTGGTGCTGGTCACCGAGTCGACGGACCGGACCAGCCCGAAGTCCGCCACCTTGACCCGGCCGTCGTCGCCGATCAGGACGTTCTCGGGCTTCATGTCGCGGTGTACGAACCCGGCCCGGTGGGCGGCGCCGAGCGCGGCCAGGACGGGCTCGAGGATGTCGAGTGCCGCGCGGGGCTGGAGCGCGCCGCGCTCGCGGAGCACGTCGCGCAGGGTGCAGCCGGAGACGTACTCCATGGCGAGGTACGTGTACGGCCCGTCGGTGCCCTGGTCGAAAACGGCGACGACGTTGGGGTGCGCGAGGCGGGCCACGGACTTGGCCTCGCGGATGAACCGGTCGACGAAGCCGCCGTCGGCGGCGAGCGCCGGGTGCATCACCTTCAGCGCGAGCACACGGTCGAGGCGGGTGTCGACGGCCCGGTAGACCGTTGCCATGCCGCCGGCCGCGATGCGGGCGTCGACGCGGTAGCGGCCGTCGAGTGTCTGCCCGACGAGGGGGTCATCCAGGGTCGTATCCACCCGGCGATTCTACGAGCGTGCGTCGGAGTCCTGTCCCGGGTGGTGGTCTGTTGCAGCGCAGCTGTGACGTGTGGGCTCGGCCTCGCTGGTCAGGCGGGGTGCGGTGGCCCGCTGCGCGGGGCTTTTCTCCCCGGTAGGGCGGGGGGAAGGCCCCGCGCAGGTGCGGCGCCTCAGAACGCCGGGCGTTCCGGGTCCAAGGTGGCGCGGCCCTCGGCCGGGGACGAGGCTTCCGCGAAGCGGCGCTGCGGGATGCGGCCCGCGCGATACGCCAGCCGCCCCGCCGAGACGGCATCGCGCATGGCCGCCGCCATCAGGACGGGTGCCTGCGCCCGGGTCACCGCCGAGGCCAGCATCACCGCCGAGCAGCCCAGCTCCATCGCCAGCGCCACGTCCGACGCCGTGCCGGCTCCGGCGTCCAGGATCACCGGAACCCCCGCCCGCTCCGCGATCAGCTCGAAGTTGTGCGGGTTCCGGATGCCCATCCCCGAGCCGATCGGAGACCCCAGCGGCATGATCGCCGCACAGCCCACGTCCTCCAGCTTCCGGGCGAGCACCGGGTCGTCGTTCGTGTACGGAAGCACCGTGAAGCCCTCGTCGACCAGGGTCTCCGCCGCATCCAGCAGCTCCACCCCGTCCGGCAGCAGGGTCCGCTCGTCGGCCACGACCTCGAGCTTGATCCAGTCCGTGCCCAGCGCCTCCCGCGCGAGGCGCGCCGTCAGCACCGCCTCGCCCGCCGTGAAGCACCCCGCGGTGTTGGGGAGTACGGAGATGCCCAGCCGGGTCAGCACCGACAGGACGGAACCCTGGACCGTCGGGTCCAGTCGCCGCATCGCCACCGTCGTGAGCTCCGTACCGGACGCGATCAGCGCCCGTTCCAGGATGTCCAGGCTCGGTGCCCCGCCCGTCCCCATGATCAGGCGGGACGAGAAGGTCCGGCCGCCCAGCACGAAAGCGTCGTCTGCCATCGCGCTCAGCCTCCCTGCACGGCGGTGAGGATCTCGACCCGGTCGCCCTCGCCCACCGGCGTGAGCGGCCACTGCCCGCGCGGGACCACGGTCTCGTTGAGTGCGGCCGCGACGCCGGACGGGGCCGCGGTCAGGATGGCGACCACCGCGTCGAGGGTGGTGCCGGCCGCGACCTCGCGCGGCTCGCCGTTGACGGAGATGGTCATGCGTAAGACTCCTGACGTGCGGCGCTGAAGCGGCGCGGGGTGAACGGGCGGGCGATCTCCGGGAGCGCGCCGGTGGTCAGCAGCTCCGCCATCACGTCGCCGGTGAGCGGGGTCAGCAGCACCCCGTTGCGGTAGTGCCCGGTGGCCAGGTGCAGGCCGGGCAGTTCGGTCGGGCCGAGCAGCGGGGCGTTGTCCGGAGAGCCGGGCCGCAGCCCCGCGCAGGTCTCGGTCAGCGGCAGTTCGGTGATGCCGGGCACCAACTCATGGGCGTCGCGCAGGAGTTCGTACACACCGCCCGCGGTGACCGTGGTGTCCCAGCCGAGTTCCTCGCTGGTGGCGCCGATGACGAGCTCGCCGTTCTCGCGCGGCACCAGGTACACGTGGCTGCCGCGGACCACCGCCCGGACCGTCCGCGACAGGAACGGCGCGTACGCCGCAGGCACCGCGAGCCGCAGCACCTGGCCCTTGACCGGCCGTACGGGAGGCAGCACGTCCGCCGGTACGCCGGCCAGCCGGCCGCTGAGCGAGCCCGCGGCCAGCACCACCTGGTCGGCGCGCAGCTCCGTACCGTCGTCCAGCAGTGCGCCGGTGGCCCGGTCGGCGGTGGTGAGCAGCCGCTCCGCGTTCGCCCGGCGGATCTCCACGCCGGCGCCCTCGCAGGCGGCCAGCAGTGCGGCCGCCAGCCGGCGCGGGTCGACCTGGTGGTCGCCGTCCACGCGCAGGCCGCCGCGTACGCCCGGGGCCAGCATCGGCTCCAGGCGGCGGCACTCGCGGCCGGTGAGCCACTCGGACTCCAGACCGCAGCGCCGCTGCAGGGCGTGCAGCTCGCGCAGGTGGAGCCGGTCGTCGGCGTCGAGGGCCACGGCGAGCGTGCCGCAGGCGCGGTAGCCGATGTCCGTCCCGCCGCTGGCGTCGGCCAGCTCGGCGGCGAACTCCGGGTAGCGGGCGGCGGAGGCGAGATTGAGGCCCAGCAGGGTCTCCTCGCCGTAGTGCAGCTCGGTGACGGCGGCGAGCATGCCGGCCGCGACCTGCGCGGCGCCGCCGCCGGGCGCCGGGTCGGCGAGCACGGTCCGCAACCCGCGCCGGGCCGCCCGCCAGGCGGTGACCAGGCCGATGATCCCGCCCCCGATGACGAGGACGTCGGATCCCCTGGCGGATCCCTTCAGAGATGAGTGCATGGGCGTCCAGCCCCTCCCTTCGCCGGCATGACCCGGATCAGGTTCGTACGGTCGGAGGCCGTCCAGCCTCCCTCTCAGCCCGGTGCGCCCGGACTCCCGCGATAGGTACGACGGCCAGACTAACCCCGGCGCCGGGGCCGGGTAAGGCTGCCTCCCCGGCCGCTCCCCGGGTCGCTGTTCCTGACGGAGCGTCAGATCGCTAGGCTGGGCGGTGTGAGCGAGCAGACGGAACAGACACAGAGCGGCGGCGTCGTCATCGTCGGCGCCGGAATGGCCGGGGTGCAGACCGCGGTCGCGCTGCGGGAGCAGGGCTGGAGCGGCCCCGTGACCCTGCTGGGCGCCGAGCCCCACCAGCCGTACGACCGGCCCCCGCTGTCCAAGGCGGTGCTGCTCGGCAAGGCCGAGGACTCCGCCTTCGACGTGGACTTCGAGGGGCTGGGCATCGAGCTCCGGCTCGGGGTGGAGGTCACGGGGCTGCGGGCCGCCGAGCGCGAGCTGGACACCGAGGCGGGACCGGTCCCGTACGAGGTGCTCGTCCTGGCGACCGGCGCCGAACCGCTGACCCTGCCCGGGTCCGAGGGCGTCCAGGGCGTGCACCTGCTGCGCACCCTGGACGACGCGGCCCGGCTGCGCCCGGTGCTGGCCCAGGCGCCGGCGACCGTGGTCGTCGGGGCGGGCTGGATCGGCGCCGAGTTCGCCACCGCGGCGCGCGAGGCGGGCTGCGCGGTGACCGTGGTCGAGGCGGCGGACCGGGTGCTGGCCGGGGCGCTGCCGGCGGAGGTCGCGGCCCCGATGGCCCGCTGGTACGAGGAGGCCGGGGCCGCCCTGCTGACCGGCGCCAAGGTGGCCTCGGTGGAGTCCGGGCGGGTCCTGCTCGCGGACGGCCGGGAGCTGCCGGCCGGCGCGGTGGTCGTGGGCATCGGGGCCCGGCCCGCCACCCGGTGGCTGGCGGACTCGGAGGTCGGGCTCGGGCCGGACGGCTCGGTCACGGCGGACGCGTACCTGCGGACCTCCCTGCCCGGGGTGTACGCGGTCGGCGACTGCGCGTCGTTCCCGTCGGGGCGCTACGGGGCGCGGCTGCTGGTGCACCACTGGGACAACGCCCTGCAGGGGCCGCGCGTGGTCGCGGCGAACATCGTGGCGGGGGCTGCGGTGCAGGTCTACGACCCGGTGCCGTACTTCTGGTCGGAGCAGTTCGGGCGCTTCGTGCAGTACGCGGGGCACCACGCGGGGGCGGACGAGCTGATGTGGCGCGGGGACCCCGCCGAAGCGGCGTGGTCGGTGTGCTGGCTCCGGGCCGGGGCGCTGGTCGCGGTCCTGGCGGTGGGCCGGCCGCGGGATCTGGCGCAGGGCCGGAAGCTGATCGAGTCGGGCGCCCCGGTGGACCCCGCCAAGGTCTCCGACCCCGCGACCCCGCTGAAATCGGCCCTCGTCTAGCCGGCCCGCAGACCCGGACGGGTCGGCTCGGGTACCGGGTGTCGGTCCGAGGTGGCAGGCTTGTGCTCGTGACCGAGATTGACGCAAAGATCGATGCCCTTGTCCCCGCCTGGCTGTACCTCCCCGACATCGCGGAGATGCTCGACATCGAAGTGACCCGGGTCCGCCAGCTGGTCAAGGAAGGTCAGCTGATCGCCGTACGCCGCGGTGAGAACCGCGCGCTGCAGGTGCCCGCCGCCTTCATCGACGGCGACAAGACCGTCAAGGGCCTCCCGGGCCTGCTGACCGTGCTCCGCGACGACGGCTTCTCCGACGAGGAGATGCTGGAGTGGCTCTTCACCGCCGACCCGACCCTGCCCGGCACCCCCGTCCAGGCGCTGAGCGAGAATCGCGGCACGGAGGTGAAGCGCCGCGCTCAGGCGCTCGCCCTCTGACCCGAGCGACCCGAGCGGCCCGGTGATCCGAGCCGCCTGATCCATCCGCGGTGCACGGGCCCTGGACGGCCCGTGCACCGCTTCCACCCCGGGGGTACCCATGTCCGCGAACGCCCAGCTGTCCGATGCCCGGCTCTACCTGTGCACGGACGCCCGCAAGCGGCAGGGGGACCTCCCCGAGTTCCTCGACGCGGTCCTGGCCGGGGGAGTGGACATCGTCCAGCTCCGGGACAAGGGCATGGAGGCGGGCGAGGAGCTCGAGCACCTCCAGGTGTTCGCCGACGCCGCCCGCCGGCACGGCAGGCTCCTCGCGGTGAACGACCGCGCCGACGTCGCCCACGCCATCGGCTCCGACGTCCTGCACCTGGGCCAGGGCGACATCCCCGTGCCCGCCGCCCGCGCGATCCTCGGCGACGAGGTGCTCATCGGCCGGTCCTGCCACGCCGAGTCCGAGGTCGACGCCGCCGTCGCCGAGCCGGGCGTGGACTACTTCTGCACCGGCCCCTGCTGGCCCACCCCCACCAAGCCCGGCCGGTACGCCCCCGGCCTCGGGCTGGTCCGCTACGCGGCCTCGCTGGCGCAGGCCCGCCCCTGGTTCGCCATCGGCGGCATCGACGCAGGCAACCTCGACGAGGTCCTCGACGCCGGAGCCACCCGCGTCGTGGTCGTCCGCGCCCTCACCGAGGCCTCCGACCCGGGTGCGGCCGCCACCGACATGGCCAAGCGGGTCCGGGAGCGCGTCTCCGTGTAGCCGTCCGCGCGTAGGCGGTAGCCATACGTGTCGACATGCGCGTCCGTAGAGGTGTCCAAAAACGTGTCCAAAAGGCGGACACGGCTTCGGCGACCGCGAAGGCGCGTCTAACCTGCCCGTATGGCTCTTGGTACCGCTTCCACCCGTACGGACCGTGCACGCACGGTCCGTGACCTGCTGGCGTCCGGGAGCCCGTCGTACTCCTTCGAGTTCTGGGCCCCCAAGACGGAGAAGGGCGAGCGCAACCTCTGGAACGCGCTGCGCCGGATCGAGGCGGTGGGCCCGAGCTTCGTCTCCGTGACCTACGGGGCCGGCGGCTCCACCCGCGGCGGCACCGTCAAGGCCACCCAGCAGATCGCCGCCGACACCACCCTGACCCCCGTCGCGCACCTCACCGCGGTCGACCACTCCATCGCCGAGCTGCGCAATGTGATCGGCCAGTTCGCCGACGCCGGCATCCGCAACATGCTCGCCGTGCGCGGCGACCCGCCGGGCGACCCCATGGGCCCGTGGGTGGCGCACCCCGAGGGCGTGCACTATGCCGCCGACCTGGTCCGGCTGCTCAAGGAGTCCGGCGACTTCTGCGTGGGCGTCGCGGCCTTCCCCGAGATGCACCCGCGCTCGGCGGACTGGGACACGGACATCCGTCACTTCGTGGACAAGTGCCGCGCCGGCGCCGACTATGCGATCACCCAGATGTTCTTCGATCCGGAGAATTATCTGCGGCTGCGCGACAGCGCCGAGAAGGCCGGCTGCGAGACCCCGATCATCCCCGAGGTCATGCCTGTTGTGGGCATCAAGCAGCTCGACCGGTTGCCACAACTCAGCAACGCAGTCTTCCCCGCAGCCGTGAAAGAGCGCATGCTCGCCGTCAAGGACGATCCGGCCGCTGTACGCTCCATTGGGATCGAGTTCGCCACGGAGTTCTGCGCGCGGCTGCTGTCCGAGGGTGTACCGGGGCTGCACTTCATCACGCTGAACAATTCCACGGCGACTCTCGAGATCTACGAGAACCTGGGCCTGCACCAGCGGGCCTGATCGGCCGGCTCCCGTTTCCCGGGCGGGGCGGCCGTACCGAGAGGTGCCACGCATGGGAATGACGGTCCTCTACATCGCGTTCGGTTTCGTCGCGCTGTGGCTGCTTGCCGAGGTCCTGATGCAGTACAAGGCCCGGCTGCGCTGGCGCCTGCTCGCGTTCGCCGGGTTCCTCGGGGTGGTCGCCGGAGTCGTGCTGCCGTCGGTGCTCGTCATCGGCGTCGGCGCGGCCGCGTTCGCCCTGGGCCAGACCCTGGTGACGCTCTCCTTCCGCAAGGGCTTCGAGGCCGGCTGGGCGCTGCGCCGGGGCGGCGAGCCCGTACGGCAGAACCGGCGCCGCCGGGCGGGCGGTCCGCGCCCCGAGCCCGCGCTGCAGGTGACCGGGCTGGAGTACGGGTCCGACGGGACGGCCGTGGACGCCGACGGCGCCGACACGCCCGACGCGTCCGGCAAGGAGCGGCCGGAGCCGCAGTTCCAGGCCGCGACCGAGGAGTTCTACAGCCCGGAGCCGCTGCCCGAGGACACCGGGTCGTACGGGATACAGAGCTTCGCGCCCACCGCCGACGCGGGGCAGACGGCGGCGTTCGCCTCGCCGTTCTCCACGGCCGAGCAGGACGCCCACCAGTACGCGGCGTACTACGACGGGCAGGCCTACGAGCCGCAGACCCAGGGTGGCTACGACTACTCCGCGGGCTACCCGACCGGCGGCGAACAGCAGGTCTACGCCGCCTACTCGGACCCGTACATCGGCACCGGCGGGGCCGTCATCCCGCAACAGCCGTACGACTACACCCCGTACGCCGGCTACTCCGCCGACCCGTACGCGAGCGCGGGCGGGCAGCAGCAGTACTCCATGGACACCCCGCCGGGCGGGGTGTGGGTGCCGCAGCAGCGGTCCACCGACGGGGCCGCCCATCCCTACCCGGGGGACGAGCAGCAGCCGTACCCGCAGCAACAGCCGCAGGAGTACCCGTACCAGGGCTCCGGCGAGTACGAGCAGTACCGCTACTGAGGCCATGAGGCCATGAGGCCATGAGGCCATGAGGCCATGAGGCCATGAGGCCATGAGGCCATGAGGCCATGAGGCCATGAGGCCGAAGAGGCCGCGCAGGCCGTGAACCAGGGCGAACGCCCCCGGGGTCCGTTCCCCGGGGGCGTCCGTGTCACTGGGAGCCGCGGAACTCCGCGCCCTCCACGATGAGTCCGGCCACCAGGGCCCCCGTCATCCCGGCGTGCGCCAGCCCGCCGCCGGGGTGCGCCCAGCCGCCCGCGAGGAACAGCCCCGGCAGGGCAGTGGTGTTGGCGGGGTAGAGCATCCGGCCGCCGGCTCCGGCGAGGGCGGGCGGCGGCACCGCGCCGCCCTGTGCGCCGGTGGCCGCCTCGACGTCCGCGGGCGTACGCGTCTGCGTCCACAGCAGCCGCTCGCGCAGCCCGGGCACGGCCCGGGCGGCCAGGTCCAGCAGCCCCTCCACGCGCGGCGCAGAGACGCCCTCAGGGCCGCAGACGGCGCTCACGGTGACCGCCTCGTGGTCCGCGTCGGGCCGGACGGCCGGGTCGTCGGGGCGCAGCACCGTCAGCTGGGCGGTGGGGGAGTGGACCAGGGTGCGGTGGACGGTGTCCGCGGGGCGGGCGCCGCGCAGCGCGAGCAGCACGGTCAGCCGGCCGGCCACCCCCGGTCCGCGGGCGGGGGCGCCGCCGGCCGGCAGCGGGGTCCCCAGCTGCCGCGGGTCGACCCCGCAGACCACGAGGTCGGCGGCGGCCTCGGAGCCGTCGGCCAGCAGCAGTCCGGCCGCCCGGCCGTCCCGCTCCAGGACCTCCCGGACCGGCGCATCGAAGACGAAGGCGACCTTCCGCTCGCGGCAGCGCTCGTACACGGCGGTGGCCAGCTCCCGCATCCCGCCGCGCACGTACCAGCTGCCGAAGGTCTGCTCCATGTACGGGAGCACGGCCGCCGCGGCGGGCGCGGTGGCGGGGTCGATCCCGTACGCCCGCACCCGGGCGGCCAGCAGCTCGCCGAGCTCGCCGCCCAGCTCGCGCCCGGCCACCTCGGCGAGGGTCGGCGGGCGGCGGCGCAGCAGGCCGCTCTTGCGGAGCGCGGGGTACGGATCGCCGCCCAGCACCTGCCAGTCGGGGCGCAGCGGCTCCTCCAGCAGGGGGCGGCGGGTCGCGTTCCAGGCGTCCCGGGCGCGGCCCAGGACCCCGTTCCAGCGGTCCCCGGCGCCCGTGCCGAAGGCCTGGTCGAGGACGGCGGCGGCGCCGCCGCGCGAGCCGCCCGGGAGGGTGACCGCTGTCCCGTCGGCCAGGACGTGCCGGACGGCGGGGTCGACCTGGACGAGCTCGACGCAGTCCTCCAGGGGCCGCTTGCCGGTCTTGACGAACAGGTCGCGGTAGACGGCGGGCAGGTGCAGCAGCCCGGGCCCGGTGTCGAAGACGAAACCGTCGCGCTCGTACCGGCCGACGGAGCCGCCGTACGTGGACCCGCGTTCGTACACCGTCACCTGGTGCCCTGCCACGGCCAGCCGGGCCGCCGTAGCCATCGCGCCCATGCCGGCGCCGATCACCGCAATTCGTGCCATGCGGATGACCCTACCGAGCGGGATCGCGGGAGGTCAGCGGGGTGGCACCGCGGCCCGCGGGGCCGCCTCGCGCCCCTCGGCGGCGAGCCTTTTCTCCTCGCGGCGCTGGGCCCGGCGGCGCAGGAAGCGGCGGATCCGGCTCCACAGGAACACGAGTATGGCCAGACCTGCGGCCAGCAGGACGGCCGCGATGATCGCGGCGGCCTGGGGATTGAACATGGCGAAGGTGACGATGCCGGCCACGCCCAGGTCCTCGGCGGTGCTCAGCGCGATGTTGCTGAACGGCTCCGGCGAGGTGTTGACGGCCATGCGGGTGCCGGCCTTGACGAAATGGCTGGCCAGCGCGGTGGAACCGCCGATCGCGCCGGCGGCGATGTCGGACAGCGAGCCGCTCTGGCCGGCCAGCAGGGCCCCGACCACCGCACCGGCCACCGGGCGGATCACGGTGTGCACCATGTCCCAGAGCGAGTCCACGTACGGGATCTTGTCGGCGCCGGCCTCACAGAGGAACAGCACACCGGCGACGATGAGCACGTCGGTGCGCTGGAGGGACGCGGGGACCTCGTCGGTCAGTCCGGTCGCGCCGAAGATGCCGAGCAGGAGGACCACGGCGTAGGCGTTGATCCCACTGGCCCAGCCGCTGGTGAAGACCAGGGGGAGCACACTCACCGGGTCATCATGCCGCAGGATCGCGCCGCGGGAGGGGCGATCCGGGAGTCAGGCCGACGGGGCGGACCGGCGGGGCAGAGCGGTGAGGGGACGGTCGCCGTGCGGCGGCCGTCCCCTCACCCGTGTCTGCGGGGGGCCTACTGCCCCTGCTCGTCGCGGCGGCGCTGCCACCGCTCCTCGATGCGGGTCATCATCGACCGACGCTGTCGGTTGCGGCCGTGGGCCGAACCGTCTGCACTGCCGGAGACGGGCTGCTCGCCAGGCTTGGGTGCCTTGCGCCAACCGGTGACCACGAGGACCGTACAGCCGAGCATGACGAGGAATCCCACCACGCTGACCCAGAGTACGTTCGGAATGATCACACCGGTCATGAGGAGCGCGATACCCACCACAATGCCTGCGACTGCCTGGTAGACCCGTCGCCGGGTGTACGTACGCAGTCCGCTTCCCTCAAGCGCTGTCGCGAACTTGGGATCTTCGGCGTACAGCGCTCGCTCCATCTGCTCGAGCATTCGCTGCTCGTGCTCCGAGAGCGGCACGGGAGTCCTCCTCATCCGTCGGTCGCGGGGGGTAGCGACCAGGGGTCCCCTTCAGGATAGGCGGGGAATCGCCCCCGTGATACCCGCCCTCTACGCGAGGTTCCAAAACACTGCCCGGAGAAGGCACCGCCCGAAAAAGGCGCTGCCTGAGCGAAACCCTGCGCGAAACCGTACCGCCGGGTGGACGGTCACTGAGGCGCTTATTCCCCAACGGCCGGTCCACCATGCCGGTCACTGTCCACGATCATACGGGGCCGATCGCCGGATCGGAGGGTGTCCGGCGTACTCCGTGAGCGGAAGCTCCGCAGATCAGGCGCGCTTCTCGCCCAGAACGTGCAGTTGGGTCGCGACCGCGTGGAAGGCCGGCAGCTCGGCGGCCGCCTCCTCCAGGCGCAGCAGTGCCTCGGCCGCGCCCGGCTCGGTGTCCACGAGGACGCCCGGGACGAGGTCGGCGAAGACGCGGACTCCGTGGACCGGGCCGACCTCCAGGCCGGCCCCGCCGACCAGCTCGGTGAGCTGCTCGGCGGTGAAGCGGCGCGGTACCGGGTCGCCCGCGCCCCAGCGTCCGGCCGGGTCGGTGAGCGCCGTACGGGCCTCGGTGAAGTGGCCGGCGAGGGCGCGGGCCAGCACGGCCCCGCCGAGGCCGGCGCCCAGCAGGCTGAGCGTGCCGCCGGGGCGCAGGGCGGCGACCGCGTTGGCCACTCCCTCGGCCGGGTCGTCCACGTACTCGAGCACGCCGTGGCAGAGCACCACGTCGTACGCGTCGCGCTCGACGACGTCCAGCAGGCCCTGGGCATCGCCCTGCACGCCGCGCACCAGGTCGGCGACACCGGCCTCGGCGACGCGGCGCTCCAGCCCGAACAGCGCGTTCGGGCTGGGGTCCACCACGGTCACTCGGTGGCCCAGCCGGGCCACCGGCACGGCGAACTTGCCGGTGCCGCCGCCGGTGTCCAGCACGTCCAGCACGTCCCGCCCGGTCGCCTTCACCCGGCGGTCGAGCGCCTCCTTGAGGACCTCCCACACCACGGCGGTGCGAAGGGAGGCACGGGGGCGGGAAGTGTCCGACACGGCTGATGGCTCCTCGGCGCGACAGGGGTGAGAGATGCGAACCCCACCCTATTGCCTGGAGCATCCCCCACCGCTCACCCCGGCCTGACCCGAAAGGCAGGCCCTAGGTCGTGTCGTCAAAGTCCCGTCTGGCCGGCGGGGCCTGGCACGACACTCCCTAGCCCGCGTCCGGAGGCTCCGGACGCTCGGGACGAGGCTGCGGCAGCGTCGGGGCCACCGGCTGGAGGGCGAGCATCCGCTCCACCAGCCGCAGGAACATCGCCACGGCACGCACCAGATCGTCCGCGTCCCGGACCGACGCCGCATCCCGTATCCCCGCCTCGGCCCGCGCCCGGCGGTCGGCACCGGAGGCGAACAGTGCGCTCCACTCCGTCAGCTCCGGTGCTATCTCCGGCAGTACCTCCCACGCGCTGCGGATCCGGGGCCGGCGCCGCGCGCCGACCGGCTCCGGCCGCCCGCGCGCGGCGAGCACGGCCGCGGCGGTGCGCAGCGCGGCGAGGTGGGCGGTGGCGTACCGCTCGTTGGGCCGGGTCAGCCGGGCGGCCTCGGCCAGGCCGGTGCGGGCCTTGGCGAGCAGATCGAGCGCGGCCGGGGGAGCTGCCGACCTGCGCGGGACGGGGTGGACAGGGGACGGGGACGGTGTGGCCATGACGAACCTCCTGTCGTTGCGTACTGCTGTGTCTGTGTTTGTGCCTGCATCCATCGTGACGACCACCACTGACAATCGCCCTGACCTGCTGTTTTGCCCGCTCTGTCCGGTCAACTGCCCCCCTGTGCCCATGTGGTGCACGCAAAGGTGCTAGTTTTTGAACTGACCGGTCAGTTCAAAAGAAGGGGGACGGCGTGGACAGCCCGCACGGTGCGGCCGTGAAAGCCGAGAACTTCGGACTCAAGGGCCCGCGCGGCTGGGTGTTCCGGGGGGTGGCCCTCGACGTGGAGCCCGGCTCGCTCATTGCGGTGGAAGGCCCCTCCGGCAGCGGCCGGACCTGCCTGCTCCTCGCCCTCACCGGACGCATGAAGGCCACCGAGGGCCACGCCGGGATCGCCGGCCACCGACTGCCGAAGCACATGACCGCGGTCCGCCGGATCGCCGCCCTCGGCCCGGTCGTCGGGGTCAACGAGCTCGACCAGTCCCTCACCGTCGCCGAGCAGCTGCGCGAGGGCGCACTGCTCCAGCGCCGCTACGAGGGCCCCGTGCGCGCCCTGCTCCGCCCGCGCGGCGAGCGCCGCGCCGGCACACAGGCCCGGATCGACGCCGCGCTCGCCGCCGCCGGGCTGGACCTCGCCATGCTGCCCAAGGGCCCGCGCACCTCCGTACGGGACCTGGAGCGCCTGGAGGCGGTCCGGCTGTCCGTGGCCATCGCCCTGCTGGGCTCGCCGCGGCTGCTGGCCCTCGACGACCTGGACCTCAAGCTCTCGGACGCCGAACGCGCCGAGGCCTGGACCCTGCTCCGCTCGATCGCCGCCCGCGGGACCACCGTCCTCGCGGTGTGCAGCGACGCACCGGACGACGTGACGGTCCTGCGCACGGGAGCCGCGGAGGCCGAGGGCAAGGCCGATACCGACGCCGCAGCGTCCGGCACCGACGAGAACCCCGCAGACACCGGCAAAACCGACGACACCGACGACACCGACGACACCGACGACGACACGAAGGGAACGGACGATGCGCTCGCCGAAGCTCGCCGCGCTTGAGCTGAAGCGGTTCGGGCGGGGAAAGCTGCCCGTGGCCGCTCTCGTCGCGCTGCTCCTGCTGCCGCTGCTGTACGGCGCGCTGTACCTGTGCTCCTTCTGGGACCCGTACAAGAACCTGAACAAGGTGCCCGTCGCCCTGGTCAACTCCGACAAGGGCGCCACCGTCGACGGCAAGCACGTCGACGCCGGCGGCGAGATCGCCAGGAAGCTCCACGACAGCAAGACCTTCGACTGGCGCGAGGTCAGCGCCGAAGAGGCGGCCGAGGGAGTGGAGAAGGGGACGTACTACCTCTCCCTCACCATGCCCGCCGACTTCAGCATGAAGATCGCCTCCAGTGCGGGTGACGACCCCACCGCCGGCGCCCTGCAGGTCCGTACGAACGACGCGAACAACTACATCGTCGGGTCGATCTCGCGCACCGTCTTCTCCGAGGTCCGCTCCGCGGCGTCCACCAACGCCTCCCGCGGCTTCCTCGACAAGATCTTCGTCTCCTTCTCCGACCTCCACGACAAGACCGCCGAGGCCGCCGACGGAGCCGACCAGCTCAAGGACGGAGCCGGCAAGGCCCAGCAGGGGGCCAAGGACCTCGCCGACGGGCTCGACACGGCGAAGGAGAAGAACGGCGAGCTGACCGGCGGGCTGACGAAGCTCAACACGGCCGCGGGCAAGCTGGAGACCGGTGCGAAGGACGTCGCCGCCGGCACCCAGCAGGTCGCGGACAAGATCAACGGCACCGCCTCCCAGGTCCGCCCCTACCTGGACAACCCCAAGCAGCTCGCCGACACCGCGCTGCTCGTCGCGGACACCGCCCGGGTCGTCAACAACCACCTCGAAACCTTCAGCAAGAAGGCCCCCGCCGCAGCCAAGGTCAGCAAGCAGGCCGCCGCCCTGGCCGCCGACACGTACACCCGCACCTGCACGGGCGCTGCCGCCAAGCCCCTGCCGGCCACCTGCGCCGACCTGAAGAAGCTGAAGGACGCCACCGCCGAGGCCGCCCAGCTCACCGGCGACGTCGACACCCTGGTCAAGGACTCGGGCGGCGATCTGGCCGACCTGCGGGGGCAGCTCACCGACCTGGAGAAGCAGGCCCGCAAGCTCGCCGAGGGTGCGCCCTCCCTCTCCGGCAAGCTCGACCAGGCCGTCGCCGACGCCACCGCCCTCAACACCGGCGCCCACAAGGTCGCCACCGGCATGGCCCAGCTGCACACCGGACTGGGCAAGGCCGCCGACGGCTCCGAAGCCCTCGGCGACGGCGTCGGCAAGCTCGGCGACGGGGCCCACCGCCTCGACGGCGGCATGTACAAGCTCGTCGACGGCACCGGCGAACTCGCCGGCGGCCTGCACGACGGAGTCGGCAAGATCCCGGACTACGACCAGCAGCAGCGCGACGCCCGCACCCAGGTCATGGCCGACCCGGTGAAGCTCGCCAACCAGTCCCTGCACAAGGCGCCCAACTACGGCACCGGCTTCGCGCCGTACTTCATCCCGCTCTCCCTCTGGGTCGGCGCGATGGTCGCCTACATGCTCATCGCACCGCTGAACCGGCGCGCCCTGGCCGCAGGCGCCTCGCCCTGGCGGATCGCGTTCGCCGGCTGGCTGCCCGTGGTGGGCATCGGCGTCCTGCAGGTGCTCGCACTGATGTCCGTACTCCACTGGGCCCTCGGCCTGGAAATGGCACACCCCGCGTTGACCATCGGCTTCCTCGCGCTGGCCACCGGCTGCTTCGCGGCGATGGTCCAGTGGCTCAACGCGAAGTTCGGGGCGGCCGGGCGGATCCTGGTCCTCGTCGTGCTGATGCTCCAGCTGACCTCGGCGGGCGGCACGTACCCCGTTGAGACCAGTCCCGCCTTCTTCAACTGGATCCACCCGTACCTGCCGATGACGTACATCGTCGAGGGGCTGCGCCGCCTCATCTCCGGCGGCGACCTCACCCGGGTCTGGGTGGGCTGCGCGGTCCTGGTTGCCTTCACGGCGGGCTCCCTGCTCCTCACCTCGCTCGCCGCCCGCGGCAAGCAGGTGTGGACGATGGACCGCCTGCACCCGGAACTGAGCCTGTAGAGATCGGTTGACCTGTGAGAATCAGCGCCATGGACACCAGCAGCACCGGTACCGGCGGCGGCGGCCGCCGGCAGGCGACGCGCCAGAAGCTCTACGAAGCGGCCGTCACGCTCATCGCCGAACAGGGATTCTCCGCGACCACGGTCGACGAGATCGCCGAGCGGGCGGGGGTCGCGAAGGGCACCGTCTACTACAACTTCGCGAGCAAGAACGAACTCTTCGAGGAGCTGCTGCGCCACGGCGTCGGCCTGCTGACGGCCTCGCTGCGCACCGCGGCCGAGGAGACGGAGCAGCGGGGCGGCAGCCGGGTCGAGGCACTCGACGCGATGATCCGGGCCGGCCTCGTCTTCATCGACCGGTACCCGGCCTTCACCCAGCTGTACGTCGCCGAACTGTGGCGGACGAACCGGGCGTGGCAGTCCACGCTGATGGTGGTCCGGCAGGAGGCGGTGGCCGTCGTCGAGACGGTGCTGCGGGAGGGTGTGGAGCGGGGCGAGCTCAGCGCGGAGATCGACGTGCCGCTGACGGCTGCCGCGATGGTGGGCATGGTGCTGGTGGCTGCGCTGGACTGGCAGTCGTTCCAGAGCGAGCGGTCGCTGGACGACGTGCACTCGGCGCTGTCGCTGCTGCTGCGGGGCCGGGTCAGCGGGAACCGCTGAGAGGCTGCGTCATGACCCCCGATCGGCGGTGCCGTGGTGGGGCGGGACGGCGTAGAACTGGTGGCGCCACCGCCGCCTGAGTACGTGTACCTAGGTGCGGAAATGAGTACGCGGGCGGATGGGCCCCCACCTGCGCGGACGTCAGACTGGGGACAACGGACAGGGACCCGGTCCGGACCGCCGACACGGGGCGGCCGGTGCGGGCCGGGTACCTTCGCCGTGAGCGGGGGCGTAACGCAGCGCGGCGGGGCTCGGGGGGATCGAGCCTCGCCGCGCTGTCGCCGTTGCGGGGAGAAGCCGCCCGCAGGGCCTCCCCCTCCGCCTCAGCTTCGGCCGCGCAGGGGCAGGCGGGAGAGGAGGGCCGAGGCCCGGGTCAGTCCGGGTGTGGCACGGGCCTTCAACGACGACCAGTGGGCCGATGCCGCCCAGCGGAGGCGGACCGCCGAGCGGGGGAGCAGCAGCGCGCGCAGGCGCGACCCGCGGCTCACCGCGCCGAGGAGGGCCGCCCGGGCCAGCAGGACGTCCGCCGTCAGGCTCTCGTACGAGACCTCCGCGCCGGGCGGGGCGTACAGCGCCTGCTCCACCGCCCCCGCAACCCGGTGCACCGCATCCGCCGCGTCCTGCTCCAGCCGGCCCAGTACCACCACACGGCCCGCGGCCCGGCGCGGCGACAGGGCCTCGTCGGGCGCGATGCCCACGTCCCACGCCGCGTCGCCGAGCTCCTCCCAGGCCGCCAGAACAGCCCCGCCCGACAGGCGGCGTGCACGGACCCGCCTGCGCCACAGCAGGGGGAGCAGGGGGAGGGCCAGCACGGCCAGCAGGGACAGGGTCCACGTCAGGACCGTGGTCAGCGACGGGCCGCTGCCGCCCGAACC
This sequence comes from Streptomyces sp. NBC_00354, assembly GCF_036106915.1. NCBI lineage: Bacteria > Bacillati > Actinomycetota > Actinomycetes > Kitasatosporales > Streptomycetaceae > Streptomyces > Streptomyces sp. NBC_00354. Next base: position 6,060,412 of record NZ_CP107983.1, read on the forward strand.
CGCGTTCTGCTGCGCCGCCGCAGCCCCGCACTCGCCCAGCTTCTTCAGCTCCGGCGGGCAGTCCTCGGCCTTGGACGGCGCCGCCGACGGCTGCGTCGCGCCCTGCGAGGGCAGCGCCGTCGGCGCGGACGGCTGGGCCGCCGGGGTGTCGGCCCGGGAGTAGTCCGGGATCGTGATGCCCTGCCGCGGCGTCGGCTCGAACCGGGTCCAGCCCACGCCCTCGAAGTACAGCTCGGGCCAGGCGTGCGCGTCCCGCATCGACACGTTCACGCTGCCGTCCGACTGCTTCTCGCCGGGCGTGAACCCCACCGCGACCCGCGCCGGGATCCCGAGCGAGCGCGACATCGCCGCCATCGAGAACGCGAAGTGGATGCAGAACCCCTCCTTGTCCGAGAGGAACCGGGCGATGGCCTGCGGCCCCGTACCGGAGGCCACCTTCGTGTCGTAGCGGAATCCACCGTTCACGGCGAAGTAGTCCTGCAGCTTCACCGCCCGCGTGTAGTCGTCCTTCGAACCCTTCGTGACCTGGCGGGCCGTATCGGCGACCACGGCAGGCAGATTGTCCGGAAGCTTCGTGTACTCGGCCTTGACCGCCGGATTCGCCTCCGGCGCCGCCTGCAGCTCCACCGCCGTCGGCCGCAGCAGCAGACTGCGCACCGTGTACATGGCGCCCTGCACGTTCTGGAACTTGTCCTTGCCCAGCTGGTCCCCGACCAGGGTCCGGCCGGCCGGCTCGAACCGCCACTTGCCGGGGATGTCCACGCCCGTCGCCGGGTACGGCATCGGCAGGTAGCGCTGCGCGTACGTGTCCGCCGCCGAGATGCTCGTCCGTACCTCGGTCCCGGTCGCCCGGACCTGCTCGCTCAGCCCCGGCGGGGCCGGCAGCCGCTCCGGCACGTCGGTCAGGGCGCGCCCGGAGGCCTCCCACTTGACGCCGTTGAACTCGTCCAGCGCCAGGATCCGCAGGTACTGCTCGCCGAGCTGCGGGCTGTCCGTGCGGTACTTCAGCACGACCCGGTTGTCCTGCGCGTTCAGGCTGCCCTGCAGGGAGACCAGCGGGTTGACCGCCGAGATCGTCCCGCCGACGCCCGTGCCGCCGCCTTCGGCCTCGCCCTGGGCGCCCAGCAGTCCGCCGCCGAGCGCCGGCAGCGCCGCCGGCACCGCCAGCGCGATCCCCAGCGCCACCGCGCCGATCCGCCGCCCGGTGCGTACGGGGGCCAGCGCCTGGCCCGTGCCCGCGCCGCCGCCCCCGTACCCCGAGGCCGCCGACACCCGCCCGCTCGGGGCCGCGCCGAAGACCCGGCCCCACTGGGCGAGCCGGTCGCGGCCCTCGGCCAGCAGCAGCAACAGGTAGCCGCAGCCGGCCAGCAGGAAGGAGACCGCGGAGGCCCCGGCGCCGCCGGAGAGACCCGCGGCGACCGAGTACAGCGCGAGCAGCGGCAGCCCGGCCGCGGCAGCGGTCCGCAAGGTCACCGCCAGCAGGTCCACCAGCAGCCCGATCAGCAGCACCCCGGCCAGCAGGAGCAGCCGGATGCCGTCCGTCAGCGGTGCCGGGATCGCGAACTCGCCGACGTCCTGCACGCCCCGCCGGAACAGGGCGCCGAAGTCCGTCACCAGGTAGGCCATCGGCCCGGTCCCGGTGGATTCGCCCTTGCCCGCGAACAGGAACATGAGCACCAGCAGCGACACCAGGACCTGCGAGGCCACGGTCAGCGTGCGCCCCAGCGGCACCCGCCGGGCCCCGGCCCCCACCCCGCTCTGCACGGCCAGCAGCAGCGCAGCCTGCAGCAGCCAGCCCGCCGAGTCCACCAGCGAGGCCAGCGACCACGAGGTGAGCAGGGTCGCCAGCATCGCGAAGAGCGTCACGCGCGCTCGCCCGCTCATCCCCAACCTCCGGAAGTACCCGTGCCGAGCGGAGCGTTCCCGGCCTGCCGCCACAGCTCCCCGAACGCCACCCCGGGCGGTGCGGCCAGCGCCGTCCAGCCCGCGTCGCGCAGCCTGCGCACCCGCGCCTCCACGCGCGAGGGCCGCCCGGACCAGAGCGCGGAGTCCAGTACGAAGGCCACCGCCCCGCCGCAGCGCACGCGCATCCTGGCCGCCAGTTCCACCTGTACGTCGTCCAGGTCCCCGAAGAAGGCGATGAGGAGCCCGTCACCGCCGGCTCCGCCGAAGCCACCGCCGCCACCGCCGCTGCGCACCGCGTCGTACGCGCGCGAGAGGCCGGCGCCGTCGGAGTGCCCGACGACCGCGAGGGTGTCCATCATCAGCCCGACGGCCTCCGCGGACTCCTGGCCGCCGGAGGACGCCCCGTATTTGTCAAAGCTGCCGCCGTCGCCGGGCACGGAGGTCCCGGTGTCCGTCAGCAGCCGTACCGAGAACCCCTGCTCGAGCAGGTGCACCAGGGACGAGGCCGCCCCGGACACCGCCCACTCGAACGCGGAGTCCGGTCCGGCGCCCTCGAAGGCGACGCCGCGGGTGTCCAGCAGGACCGTGGCCCTGCTGCGCTGCGGCTGCTCCTCGCGGCGCACCATCAGCTCGCCGTAGCGGGCGGTGGAGCGCCAGTGCACCCGGCGCAGGTCGTCGCCGCGCCGGTAGCTGCGCGGGATCACGTCGTCGTCGCCGGCCAGGGCCAGGGAGCGGCGGCTGCCGTCGCCGTAGCCGGAGGTCTCGCCGGTCAGCCGGACCGGGGGCAGCACCTCGGTGCGGGGGATGACGGTGAGCGTGTCGTACGTGCTGAACGAGCGGGTCAGCTCGACCAGCCCGAACGGGTCGGTCAGCCGCAGCTGGAGCGGGCCCAGCGGATAGCGGCCGCGCAGGTCGGAGCGGACCCGGTAGGACACCTCGCGGCGCCCGCCGGGCTCGACCCGGTCCAGGACGAAGCGGGGCCGGGGCCCGAGTACGTACGGCACCCGGTCCTGGAGCATGAGCAGCCCGGTGGGCAGCCGGGAGACGTTCTCCATGCGCAGCTGGACCCGGGCCTCGGAACCCGCGGGCACCCGCATCGGGGTCAGCCGGCGGCTGCCGGAGACCCGGTGGCGGGTGCGGTGCAGGGCGAGGACGCAGACCAGCGGCAGCACGGCGAGCAGCAGCCCGACCCGGAGCAGTTCGCCCTGGCCGAGTACGTACGCGCACAGGGCGGCGGCGACCCCGGCGGCCAGGAAGGACCGGCCGCGGGTGGTCAGCCCCGCCAGCGAGGCGCGCAGCCCGCCGGTGCCCCGGCCCTCGCCGCCGGCGCCGCGCGGGGCACCGGCGCTCATCAGAAGCTCCGGATGCCCGCGCCGGGCGGCATCTCGCCGCGGACGTGCGCGGCGGGGACGGGGGTGCGCTGGAGGATGTCGTGGACGACCTGCTCGGCGGTGCGCCGGTTGAGCTGGGCCTGCGCGGTGGGCAGCAGCCGGTGCGCGAGGACGGGGGCGGCCAGCGCCTGCACGTCGTCGGGCAGCACGTACTCCCGGCCGGACAGGGCGGCCGAGGCCTTCACGGCGCGCAGCAGGTGGAGCGTGGCACGGGGCGAGGCGCCCAGGCGCAGGTCCGGGTGGCTGCGCGTGGCGGAGACCAGGTCGACGACGTAGCGCCGGACGGGCTCGGCGACGTACACCTCGCGCACGGCCTCTATCAGCTTGACGATGTCGTGGGCGTGCGCGACGGACTGGAGGTCGTCGAGCGGGGAGACCCCGCCGTGCACGTCGAGCATCTGGAGCTCGGCCTCGGCGCTCGGGTAGCCGACGGAGACGCGGGCCATGAAGCGGTCGCGCTGGGCCTCGGGGAGGGGGTAGGTGCCCTCCATCTCCACCGGGTTCTGGGTGGCGACCACCATGAACGGGCTCGGCAGCGTGTACGTCGTGCCGTCGATGGTGACCTGGCGCTCCTCCATCGACTCCAGCAGCGCGGACTGGGTCTTCGGCGAGGCGCGGTTGATCTCGTCGCCGATGACGATCTGCGCGAAGATCGCGCCCGGCTTGAACTCGAACTCGCGGCGCTGCTGGTCGTAGATGCTCACACCGGTGATGTCGGACGGCAGCAGGTCCGGCGTGAACTGGATGCGCTGCACCGAGCAGTCGATGGACTTCGCGAGCGTCTTGGCGAGCATGGTCTTGCCCACGCCCGGGACGTCCTCGATCAGCAGGTGCCCCTCGGCGAGCAGCACGGTCAGCGCGATGCGTACGACCTCGGGCTTGCCCTCGATCACGCTCTCGACCGAGCGGCGCACCCGCTCCGCGGTGCTCGTCAGATCCGCGAGGCTCGCTCGGTCGTCATACGTCGTCACCTGGTTCTCCTCGGCCCTTTCTGCAGGGCCGACGCTTTCGGCGCACTCCGGCCCACCCCTACACGGACGCCGGCCCGGACGGTTTTCCGGGTGGCGTCTTCCCGCATTCTTGACGGCGTTGTGGCCTTGTGTCACTCACGAGGCGGGATCGATCTCCCTCAGGAGTCCGGTGTGCACGTCGAAGACGAAGCCTCGCACATCGTCGCGGTGCGGCAGGAAGGGGTTCGTCCGGACCCGCTGCATGGACTGGCGGACGTCCTGGTCCACGTCCCGGAAGGCCTCGACGGCCCAGGCGGGGCGCTGGCCGACCTCGTCCTCGAGTTCGTGGCGGAAGTCCTCGGTCAGGCTTTCGAGACCGCAGCCGGTGTGGTGGATGAGTATGACCGTGCGGGTGCCGAGGGCGCGCTGGCTGATGGTGAGCGAGCGGATGGTGTCGTCGGTGACCACGCCGCCCGCGTTGCGGATCGTGTGGCAGTCGCCGAGCTCGAGGCCGAGGGCGGCGTGCAGGTCGAGGCGGGCGTCCATACAGGCCACGACGGCCACCTGCAGGACGGGGCGGGCGTCCATACCGGGGTCCGCGAATTCCGCGGCGTACTGCCGGTTCGCCGCCACCAGCCGGTCCGTGACGGAGCCGCCGCTGGATGCCTGTGGGGTGGACTCTGCGGGCAGGGATGCGGAAGTCGTCATGCATACGACGGTAGTGGTCACCGCGGGTAAAGGCATGGAGTGAGGGTGGACAAAGAAGGTCAACCGGCCTTGTTGTGAGCTAACCCACAGGAGTGAGGCGAGGGCGGCCATTCGGGTGATTCGCGGCTTTTGCGGGTTCCGTGCGAGAGGGGCGCACGGCGCGCGGGGCGGTTCGTTGACCGCGGCGACCGTTGCACTAAAGTGACGCGAACCGGCCGGAGCCCGGCCCAGACCGGCCGCCCGGCCCTTACGACCTGGAGAGCAATAGCGCCCGGACGCCGGGCGCCATTGCTCTCCAGGTCGTTAGTAACACTCCGCGTGCGCGGCGCGGCGTATGCCTGCCGCGCCGTTATCTGAGAGGGCGCTTTGACTAGCGAGTCCCGACATGTCCCGGTGATGCTCCAGCGGTGCCTGGACCTGTTGGCCCCGGCGCTGGAGAGGCCCGGGGCCGTCGTCGTCGACTGCACCCTCGGCCTCGGCGGCCACAGCGAGGCCCTGCTGACCCGGTTCCCCGAGGCGCACCTGATCGGCCTCGACCGCGACAAGGAGGCCCTGCGGCTCTCCGGCGAGCGGCTCGCCCCCTTCGGCGACCGGGCCACCCTCGTCCACGCGATCTACGCCGACCTCGCGGAGGTGCTCGACGGCCTGGGCATCCCGGCCGTCCAGGGCATCCTCTTCGACCTGGGCGTCTCCTCCATGCAGCTGGACGAGGCCGACCGCGGGTTCGCGTACGCGCAGGACGCGCCGCTGGACATGCGGATGGACCAGACGACCGGCATCAGCGCGGCGGAGGTCCTCAACACGTACGCGCCCGGCGAGCTGGTGCGGATCCTGCGCCAGTACGGCGAGGAGAAGCAGGCCAAGCGGATCGTGTCGGCGATCGTGCGCGAGCGCGAGAAGGAGCCCTTCAGCAACAGCGCGCGGCTGGTCGAGCTGATCCGGGACGCGCTGCCGCAGGCGGCGAAGCGGACGGGCGGCAACCCGGCCAAGCGGACCTTCCAGGCGCTGCGGATCGAGGTCAACGGCGAGCTGTCGGGTCTGGAGCGGGCGATCCCGGCCGCGGTGGACCGGATCGCGGTGGGCGGCCGGATCGCGGTGCTGTCGTACCACTCGCTGGAGGACCGGCTCGTCAAGCAGGTCTTCGCGGCGGGCGCGACCTCGACGGCCCCGCCCGGGCTGCCGGTGGTCCCGGAGAAGTACCAGCCCAAGCTGAAGCTGCTCACCCGTGGCGCGGAGCTGCCCACGGAGGAGGAGATCGCCGAGAACCGGCGGGCCGCTCCGGCCCGCTTCCGCGGAGTCGAGCGCATCCGGGAGGCGCGGCTGTGAGCAAAGCCGGGGGACTGGGGCGGCTGCGCGGCGGCTCTCCGGGGCAGGCGGCGCGGACGCCGTTCGTCCTGCTGGTGGTGGCGCTGCTCGCAGGCGGGCTGATCAGCCTGCTGCTCTTGAACTCGGCGCTCAACCAGGGCTCCTTCCAGCTGAGCAAGCTGAAGAAGGAGACGACCGCGCTCACCGACGAGGAACAGGCGCTGCAGCGGGACGTGGACGGGTACTCGGCGCCCGACGCGTTGCAGCGGCGGGCGCACGAGCTGGGCCTGGTCCCGGGGGGCAGCCCGGTCTTCATCGGCCCGGACGGCAAGGTCACGGGGACGGCGGCAGTGGCGGAGCCCCCGCCCCCGGCCCAGTCCGCCGCCCCGGGTTCCGCCCCCGGCTCGTCCCAGCCGGGCGCCCCGGGCTCCGGCCCGGGTGGTGCCCCCGGCCCGGCTCCGGGCGGTGCCCCGGCCGGCGCCGCAGGCTCTGCCCAGGGCGGCACCCAGGGCTCCGCCCAGACGGGCGGCCCGGCAGGTGCCCCGGCCGGCGCCCCTGGCTCCGCCCCGGCCGGCGGCCCGGCGGGTGCGCCGCAGAGCGGCCAGTCCGTGCCGGGCGGAGCCCCTCAGTCCAACCCGACCCCCGGAAGGTGACGTCGTGACGCGGACCCTCCCTCAGCTCCCGCCGGGGGTACCTCCGGCGGGACCTCCCCCCTGCACCGGATTGCCGGCCCCCGCCAGGCCCGGCCGGCCCCCGCGGGGCCGTTCGGGTCCGGCGGCGGTACTGCCCCGCGGGGTGGTGGCGTGAGGGGGCAGGACGGGCGGCGGCGGGTGCCCGGGCCCGGGCGGGCGCGGCCCGGGGGCGGCGAGCGGGCGCGGGCCAATTCGCGCCCCGCGACCCGGCGGCCCGCCCCCACGAGGCAATCGCACACCATCCGCCTCGGCAGCCCCAAGCCCCGCCTGCGCCTCGTCAGCGTCGGGCTGACCCTCGTCATGCTCGCCTTCGTCGTGCGGCTGCTCCAGGTGCAGGCCGTCGATGCCTCCGCGTACTCCGCCAAGGCCTCCGAGAACCGCTTCGCGAGCTACACCCTGGCCGCCGAGCGCGGCGAGATCACCGACCGCAAGGGCGTCGCGCTCGCGACCAGCGTCGACGCGTACGACATCACCGCCGACCCGAAGATGTTCACCCCGCAGGACAGCAAGGCCCCGGACGCCCCCGAGCAGGCCGCCGCCCTCCTCGCGCCGATCCTCGGAAAGGACGCCAAGGAGCTCGCCGCCCGCCTGAAGACCAAGAACACCCGCTACGTCGTCCTGGCCCGCCGCCAGACCCCCCAGGTCTGGAACCAGATCAAGGACCTCAAGCGGGTCTTCGCCGACAAGGCCGCCGCCGACAAGAAGAGCAACGGCCCCGGCGCGAACGTCCTCGCCGGTGTGTTCAACGAGGACAGCAGCAAGCGCGTGTACCCGGGCGGGGACCTGGCCGCCGGGATACTGGGCTACGTCAACGCCGAGGGCAAGGGCGCCGGCGGCCTCGAGTCCTCCCTCGACAAGAAGCTGGCCGGCAAGGACGGCGCCATCACGTACGCCCAGTCCGGCGGCCGGCGCGTGCCCACGGCCGGGTCCAGCGAGAAGCCCGCCGTGCCCGGCGAGGACATCGAGCTGACCATCGACCGCGACATCCAGTGGGCGGCGCAGAGCGCCATCACCGAGCAGGTCGCCAAGTCCGAGGCCGATCGCGGCTACGTCATCGTCCAGGACACCCGCACCGGAGAGGTGCTGGCCATGGCCAACGCCCCCGGCTTCGACCCCAACGACCTGTCGAAGGCCAGCTCCGCCGCCATGGGCAACGCGGCCCTCCAGGACGTGTACGAGCCCGGCTCCACCGCCAAGGTGATGTCGATGGCCGCCGTGCTGGAGGAGAAGAAGGCCACCCCCGAGACCCACGTCGAGGTGCCCAACCGGCTGCACCGCGGCGACCGGCTGTTCAAGGACGACATCGACCACCCGACCTGGTACCTGACCCTCAACGGGGTCCTCGCCAAATCCTCCAACATCGGCACCATCCTGGCCACCGGCCAGCTCGGCGCCACCCAGCCCGAGTCCAACCGGGTCCTCTACTCCTACCTGAACAGGTTCGGCATCGGGCAGCCCACCGGCCTGAACTATCCGGGCGAGTCCCGCGGCATCCTCGCCCGGCCCGAGGCCTGGTCCACCTCCCAGCAGTACACGATCCCTTTCGGCCAGGGCCTCTCCCTCAACGCCATGCAGGCGGCCTCCGTGTACTCGACGATCGCCAACGGCGGAGTCCGGATCGTGCCCACCCTGGTCCGCGGCACCAAGGGCCCCGACGGCCGCTTCACGCCGGCCCCGGCCCCCGAGCAGACCCGCGTGATCAGCCCGGAGACCGCCAAGACGCTGTCCGAGATGCTGGAGTCGGTCGTCGACGACCAGGAGGGAACCGGCACCAAGGCCCGCATCCCCGGCTACCGGGTCGGCGGCAAGACCGGCACGTCCAACCGGGTGGATCCGGACACAGGCCGCTACAAGGGATACACCGCCTCCTTCGCCGGCTTCGCGCCGGCCGACAGCCCGCGGATCACCGTCTACTGCGCCATCCAGAACCCCACCAAGGGCAGCTACTTCGGCGGTCAGATCTGCGGCCCGATCTACAAGAAGGTCATGGAGTTCGCCCTCAAGACCCTCCAGGTCGCCCCGACCGGAGGCGCCCCCGCCGGGCTCCCGGTCACCTTCGAAGCCGGCCCCCAGCCCGCCGCACAGCCCGCCCCCCAGCCCACCCCGCAGCCCGGCCAGTGACCCGGGCCGCCCCGCTGGCCCGCCAGAAATCCGTGAGGCACCATCAGTGACAACGATCACCCCGAAACCCGGGAACCCGACGGCCGCCGGTGGCACGGGCGGGCCCTCACTTCGCGAGCGGCCCGCCGAGCCCGGTACGCTCACCGCCGTGCCCCACGCTGATCAGCCCAGAACTGCCCAGAAAGACGCCCCGGCAACGCCGCCGGGAGCGCCCCGGCCCGAGGCCGCCCGCCCGACACCCCTGGGCGAGCTGGCCACCCTGCTGGGCATCGAAGCCCCCGGCGCAGCCGCCGCTCAGCCGCCGCAGCAGCAGCCGCAGATCACCGGGATCACGCACGACTCCCGTGCCGTGCGCCCCGGCGACCTGTACGCGGCCCTGCCCGGCGCGAAGCTGCACGGCGCCGACTTCGCGGCCCAGGCGGCCGCACTCGGCGCCGCGGCCGTGCTGACCGACCCGGCGGGCGCCGAGCGCGCGGCCGCGACCGGCCTGCCGGTCCTGGCCGTCGACGGCCCGCGCGGCCGGATGGGCGAGCTCGCCGCCGCGATCTACGGCCGTCCCGGCGAGGGCCTGCTCCAGATCGGCATCACCGGCACCTCCGGCAAGACCACCACGGCGTACCTCGTCGAGGGCGGCCTGCGCGGGGCCGGACGCAGCACCGGGCTGGTCGGCACCGTCGAGATGCGCATCGGCGACGAGCGCATCAAGTCGGAGCGCACCACCCCCGAGGCGACCGACCTCCAGGCCCTGTTCGCGGTCATGCGCGAACGCGGGGTCGAGGCCGTCGCCATGGAGGTCTCCAGCCACGCCCTGGTGCTCGGCCGGGTCGACGGATGCGTCTTCGACGTCGCCGTCTTCAACAACCTGAGCCCGGAGCACATGGAGTTCCACTCCGACATGGAGGACTACTTCCAGGCCAAGGCGCAGCTCTTCACCCGGCGCCGCGCCCGCCTCGGGGTGGTCAACGTCGACGACGAGTACGGCCGCCGCCTCGCCAAGGAGTCCGCGATCCCGGTGGTCACGTTCTCCGCCGAGGGCGATGCGGCCGCCGACTGGCGCGCCGAGGACGTGGTGTTCGGGCACATGGACTCCACGCTGACCCTGGTCGGCCCCCAGGGGCAGCGCGTACGGGCCACGGCCCCGCTGCCCGGCCCGTTCAACGTCGCCAACACCGTCGCCGCGATCGTCACGCTCGCCGCCGCCGGCCTCGACCCGCAGACCGCCGCCGACGGCGTCGCCGCGGTCCCCGGGGTCCCCGGCCGGCTGGAGCGGGTGGACGCGGGCCAGCCGTACCTCGCCGTCGTCGACTACGCGCACAAGACGGACGCCGTCGAATCGGTGCTGCGTGCACTGCGCGAGGTCACCACCGGCAAGCTGCACATCGTGCTCGGCTGCGGCGGCGACCGCGACACCACCAAGCGCGCCCCGATGGGCGCCGCGGCCGCCCGGTTCGCCGACACCGCCGTGCTGACCTCCGACAACCCGCGCTCCGAGGACCCCCTCGCGATCCTCGCCGCGATGTTCGAGGGCGCCGTGTCCGTACCCGCCGAAGAGCGCGGCACGGTCCTCGTCGACGCCGACCGGGCCGCGGCCGTCGCAGCCGCGGTCGCCCGCGCCGAGCCCGGCGACACGGTGCTGGTGGCCGGCAAGGGCCACGAGCAGGGCCAGGAAACCGCGGGCGTCGTACGGCCCTTCGACGACCGTGCGGTGCTCCGCGCCGCGATCGAACGCCAGCAAGGCAGCAACGTCCGACAGGCCGAGGTGAACCAGTGATCGCCCTTTCCCTCGCCGAGATCGCCGACATCACCGGCGGGCGGCCCCACGACATACCGGATCCGTCCGTGCGGATCACCGGGCCCGTCGTCATCGACTCCCGCCAGGTGGAGGCCGGAAGCCTGTTCGCCGCGTTCGCCGGCGAGCACGTCGACGGCCACGACTACGCCGAGCGCGCGGTCGCCTCCGGAGCCGCGGCCGTCCTCGCCGCCCGGCCCGTCGGCGTCCCCGCGATCGTCGTCGCCGATGTCGAGAAGGCCCTCGGCGCCCTCGCCCGAGCGGTCGTCGAGCGGCTCGGCACCGACGTGGTGGCCCTGACCGGCTCCGCCGGCAAGACCTCCACCAAGGACCTCATCGCCCAGGTGCTCCAGGCCCACGCGCCCACGGTGTGGACCCCGGGCTCCCTCAACAACGAGATCGGCCTGCCGCTCACCGCGCTGCGCGCCACGGAGGAAACCCGGCACCTGGTGCTGGAGATGGGCGCCCGCGGCATCGGTCACATCGACTACCTCACCGGCCTGACCCCGCCGCGCATCGGACTCGTCCTCAACGTCGGGACCGCCCACATCGGCGAGTTCGGCGGCCGTGAGCAGATCGCCCAGGCCAAGGGCGAGCTGGTCGAGGCCCTGCCGGCCGAGGCCGAGGGCGGAGTCGCCGTCCTCAACGCCGACGACCCGCTGGTGCGTGCGATGTCCGCGCGGACGAAGGCCCGTACGGTGCTCTTCGGCGAGGCCGACGACGCCGAGGTACGGGCCACCGAAGTCCGTATGACACCGGCAGGACAACCCTCCTTCACACTCCACACACCCACCGGGTGCGGCGAAGTGACCTTGCGCCTGTACGGTGAGCACCACGTGTCGAACGCGCTCGCCGCGGCCGCCGTCGCCCATGTACTGGGCATGTCCGTGGACGAGATCGCCACCGCGCTCTCCGAGGCGGGCACCTTGTCCCGGTGGCGGATGGAGGTCACCGAGCGGGCGGACGGCGTGACGATCGTCAACGACGCCTACAACGCGAATCCCGAGTCCATGCGGGCTGCTCTGCGCGCGCTTGCCGCGATGGGCGGCGCCGCCAGGGCCGACGGGGGACGTACGTGGGCGGTGCTCGGTCCCATGGCCGAGCTCGGGGACGCATCGTTGGCCGAGCACGATGCGGTGGGACGGCTTGCCGTCCGGCTCAACGTGAGCAAGCTCGTCGCAGTCGGGGGCAGGGAAGCGTCCTGGCTGCAATTGGGCGCATATAACGAGGGTTCGTGGGGTGAGGAGTCGGTGGTCGTGTCCGACGCGCAGGCGGCGATCGACCTGTTGCGCAGTGAACTGCGCCCGGGTGACGTCGTGCTGGTGAAGGCTTCCAGGTCGGTCGGCCTGGAGCGGGTCGCTCTGGCGCTGCTGGCCGGCGGGGGCGAGGTCGCCGACCGATGAGGCAGATCCTGTTCGCCGGTGTCATCGGCATGTTCCTGACCGTGATCGGCACGCCGCTGCTGATCAAGCTGCTGGCCCGGAAGGGCTACGGCCAGTTCATCCGCGACGACGGCCCGCGCGGCCACGCCGGGAAGAAGGGCACGCCCACCATGGGCGGTATCTCCTTCATCCTGGCGACGATCATCGCGTACGCCCTGACGAAGGTGATCACGGGCAGCCCGGCCACGTTCTCCGGCGTGCTGGTGCTCTTCCTGATGTCCGGCATGGGCCTCGTCGGCTACCTCGACGACTACATCAAGATCGTCAAGCGCCGCTCGCTCGGTCTGCGGGCCAAGGCCAAGATGGCCGGCCAGCTGATCGTCGGCATCGCCTTCGCGGTGCTCGCGCTGCAGTTCAAGGACGCCCGCGGCAACGCCCCGGCCTCCACCAAGCTGTCGTTCGTCACGGACTTCGGCTGGTCGATCGGCCCGGTGCTGTTCGTGGTCTGGGCGCTGTTCATGATCCTGGCCATGTCCAACGGCGTGAACCTGACGGACGGTCTGGACGGCCTGGCCACCGGCGCCGCGGTGATGGTCTTCGGCGCCTACACCTTCATCGGCGTCTGGCAGTTCCAGGAGTCGTGCGCCAACGCGCAGACCCTGACGAACCCCAACGCGTGCTTCGAGGTACGAGATCCGCTGGACCTCGCGATCGTCGCCTCCGCGCTGATGGGCGCCTGCTTCGGCTTCCTGTGGTGGAACACCTCGCCCGCCAAGATCTTCATGGGTGACACCGGCTCGCTGGCCCTCGGCGGCGCCCTCGCCGGTCTCGCGATCTGCTCCCGCACGGAGTTCCTGATCGCCCTCCTCGGCGGCCTCTTCGTCCTCATCACGATGTCGGTCGTCATCCAGGTCGGCTCCTTCAAGCTCACCGGGAAGCGCGTCTTCCGGATGGCCCCGCTGCAGCACCACTTCGAACTGAAGGGGTGGTCCGAGGTCCTGGTGGTGGTCCGGTTCTGGATCATCCAGGGCATGTGCGTGATCGTGGGTCTCGGACTCTTCTACGCGGGATGGGCAGCGGACAAGTGACGTCCTGGCAGGGCAAGAACATCACCGTCGCCGGTCTCGGCGTGAGCGGCATCAGTGCCGCCCGCGCCCTGGCCGGCCTCGGCGCATCGGTGACCGTGGTGGACGGCGGCGACAGCGAGGGCCACCGCGCCCGGGCCGCCGAACTCGGCGAGCTGGGCATCTCCGTACGGCTCGCGGATGCCGAGACGCTGCCCCAGGGCACCGATCTGGTCGTCACCTCGCCCGGCTGGAAGCCCGACAGCCCGCTGTTCGCCGCGGCCGCCGAGGCCGGCGTCGAGGTCGTCGGGGACGTCGAGATCGCCTGGCAGCTGCGCGGGCCGGACTCCGCCCCGTGGCTGGCGATCACCGGCACCAACGGCAAGACCACCACCACCCAGATGCTCGCGTCGATCCTGAGGGCCGCGGGCCTGAAGACCGCGGCCGTCGGCAACATCGGCACCCCGATCATCGACGTGGTGCTCGGCGAGGAGAAGTACGACGTACTCGCCGTCGAACTCTCCAGCTACCAGCTGCACTGGGCGCCCTCGCTGCGCGCCCACTCGGCGGCCGTGCTCAACCTGGCACCCGACCACCTCGACTGGCACGGCTCGATGGAGGCGTACGCCGCCGACAAGGGCCGCATCTACGAGGGCAACACGGTGGCCTGCGTCTACAACGTCGCCGACCCGGCGACCGAGGCCCTGGTCGTCGAGGCGGACGTCGAGGAGGGCTGCCGGGCGATCGGCTTCACCCTCGGCGCCCCCGGCCCCTCCATGCTCGGCGTCGTCGACGGCATCCTCGTCGACCGCGCCTTCGTCGAGAACCGGCAGAAGAACGCCCAGGAGCTCGCCGAGGTCAAGGACGTCAATCCGCCGGCCCCGCACAACATCGCCAACGCGCTCGCCGCGGCGGCCCTGGCCCGCGCCTTCGGCGTCGCGCCGCGCGCGGTCCGCGACGGGCTGCGCAACTTCCGCCCCGACGCGCACCGCGTCGCGTACGTGGACGAGGTCGCGGGGGTCACGTACATCGACGACTCCAAGGCCACCAACACGCACGCCGCCGAGGCCTCCCTGGCCGCCTTCGAGCCCGTCGTGTGGATCGCCGGCGGCCTCGCCAAGGGCGCGACCTTCGACGAGCTCGTCCAGAAGTCGGCGAAGCGGCTGCGCGGCGTGGTGCTGATCGGCGCCGACCGGGCGCTGATCGCCGAGGCGCTGGCGCGACACGCCCCCGAGGTCCCGGTCGTCGACCTCGAGCGGACCGACACTGGGGCGATGCTCGCAGCGGTCCGGGAGGCGGCCCGGCTCGCAGAGCCCGGCGACACGGTTCTGCTGGCCCCGGCCTGTGCCTCGATGGACATGTTCGCGAACTACAACAAGCGCGGGGACGCATTCGCGGACGCGGTGCGCGAACTGGCCGCCGAGAGCGCGTAGGTCCGGCCGGTCCGTTCTCAGGTCGGCGAGTCCTCCCCGACCGGCTGCTCGCCTCGTACGAGTGGAGGGGAAGGTCACACATGCCGGCCAAGCAAGTGCTGCCCGGGCGGCGGCCGTCCGCCGTGAAGGCCGTCAAGTCCATCAAGAACGCGAAGCCCGCCAAGTCCGCCAGGACGGTCAAGGCGCAGGGCCGCAGGCGTCCGGCGGTGGGTGTGCGGCGGCCCGCCGGGCGCGGGCCGCTGGAGGGCATCCGGCGTACGCAGCGGCAGTTGCGCAAGGCCTGGGACCGACCCCTCACCGCGTATTACCTGATTTTCGGCAGCTCGCTGCTCATCACCGTGCTCGGCCTGGTGATGGTCTACTCGGCCTCGATGATCAAAGCGCTCCAGCTGGGCCTGGGAGACGCCTACTTCTTCAAGAAGCAGTTCCTGGCCGCCCTGATCGGCACCGGGCTGATGCTGGTCGCCTCCCGGATGCCGGTCAAACTGCACCGGGCGCTGTCCTATCCCGTGCTCGCAGGAACCTTGTTCCTGATGGTCCTGGTCCAGGTCCCCGGGATAGGGGTGGCGATCAACGGCAACCAGAATTGGATCTCCCTTGGTGGTCCGTTCATGCTCCAGCCCAGTGAGTTCGGCAAGCTGGCACTGATCCTCTGGGGCGCCGACCTGCTGGCCCGCAAGGGCGACAAGGAGCTGCTGAGCCAGTGGAAGCACCTGCTGGTGCCGCTGGTCCCGGTGGCCTTCCTGCTGCTCGGGCTGATCATGCTGGGCGGGGACATGGGCACCGCGATGATCCTCGGAGCCATCCTGTTCGGCCTGCTGTGGCTGGCGGGAGCGCCGACGCGGATGTTCGTCTCGGTACTGGCGTTCGCGGGTGTGATCGTCGCACTGCTGATCAAGACCAGCCCGCACCGGATGGACCGGCTCGCCTGCATCGGCGCGACGGATCCCGGCCGGAACGACCTGTGCTGGCAGGCCGTGCACGGGATCTACGCCCTCGCATCCGGCGGATGGTTCGGTTCCGGTTTGGGTGCCAGTGTGGAAAAATGGGGGCAACTGCCCGAAGCCCATACCGACTTCATCTTCGCCATCACCGGCGAGGAACTGGGTCTGGCAGGGACGCTGTCGGTACTCGCCCTGTTCGCGGCTCTAGGCTATGCGGGTATCCGCGTGGCCGGACGCACGGAGGACTCCTTCGTACGGTATGCCGCGGGAGGCGTGACCACCTGGATCACGGCCCAGGCTGTGATCAACATCGGTGCGGTGCTCGGTCTGCTGCCGATCGCCGGAGTCCCGCTCCCGCTGTTCTCGTACGGAGGGTCCGCGCTGCTGCCGACGATGTTCGCGGTCGGACTGCTCATCGCCTTCGCGCGGGAGGAGCCGGCGGCGCGCGCGGCGCTCGCGATGCGCCAGCCGAAGACCGGCTGGAAGCGGACCGGGCAGAGATGGAAGTCGATGAGACGGAGCGTCAAGAGGCGTCCGTCCGGAGAGCGGTGAATTTCGGTGCATGTCGTACTCGCCGGTGGGGGGACCGCCGGCCACATCGAGCCGGCGCTGGCCCTCGCGGACGCCCTGCGCAGGCAGGACCCTTCCGTGGGCATCACCGCCCTCGGCACGGAGCGCGGGCTCGAAACCCGCCTCGTGCCCGAGCGCGGCTATGAGCTGGGGCTGATCCCCGCCGTCCCGCTGCCCCGCAAGCCCACCCCCGAGCTGATCACCGTCCCCGGACGGCTGCGCGGCACGATCAAGGCCGCAGAGGAGATCCTGGAGCGCACCAAGGCCGACTGCGTCGTCGGCTTCGGCGGCTACGTGGCCCTGCCCGGCTACCTCGCCGCCAAGCGGCTCGGGGTGCCGATCATCGTCCACGAGGCCAACGCCCGGCCGGGACTGGCCAACAAGATCGGCTCCCGCTACGCGCACGCCGTCGCGGTCTCCACCCCCGACAGCAAGCTGCGCGGCGCCCGCTACGTGGGCATCCCGCTGCGCCGCAGCATCTCGACCCTGGACCGGGCCGCGGTCCGCCCGGAGGCGCGCGCCGCCTTCGGCCTGGACCCCAACCTGCCGACCTTGCTGGTCTCCGGCGGCTCGCAGGGCGCCCGCCGCCTCAACGAGGTCATCCAGCAGGTCGCTCCGACCCTCCAGCGCTCCGGGATCCAGATCCTGCACGCCGTCGGGCCGAAGAACGAACTGCCGCGTGTCGACAACATGCCCGGGATGCCGCCGTATGTGCCGGTACCGTACGTGGACCGGATGGATCTCGCGTACGCCGCCGCCGACATGATGCTGTGCCGCGCGGGCGCGATGACCGTCGCCGAACTCTCCGCCGTCGGGCTGCCCGCCGCGTACGTCCCGCTGCCGATCGGCAACGGCGAACAGCGGCTCAACGCCCAGCCGGTGGTCAAGGCCGGCGGCGGCCTGCTCGTCGACGACGCGGAGCTGACGCCCGAGTGGGTGCTCAGCCAGGTCCTCCCGGTGCTCGCCGACCCGCACCGCCTGTACGAGATGTCCCGCGCCGCCGCCGAGTTCGGCCGCCGGGACGCCGACGAGCTGCTGGTCGCGATGGTGTACGAGGCGATCGCCGCCCACAGGAACCGCTAGCGCAGGAGGCACAGGAGTGGCCGGAGCGACCACCGCACAGCGCGGCAATCCCGGGTCCGCCCGGAAGGGCAAGGGCTCCGGCTCTCCCAAACCGCCCAAGCCGCCCAGGTCGTCGAAAGGTTCCGGCCCGCGAGGCCCCGGTCTGCAGCGCCTTGTCCGGCGCATGCGGCACCGGGGCCCCGTGCTGCTCTGCCTCCTGGCCGCAGTGTTCCTCGTCGGCGGCGGCAGCTGGGTGCTCTACGGCTCCTCCTGGCTCCGGGTCGAGAAGGTGACCGTAAGCGGAACCCGGGTGCTGACCCCCGAGCAGGTGCTGGCCGCCGCGGCCGCACCGGTCGGGGCGCCGCTGGTGACCGTGGACACCGACGAGATCGCGGGCCGGGTCCGCAGCCGGCTGCCCCGCGTGGATTCGGTCGACGTGGTGCGCGCCTGGCCGCACGGAATCGGGCTGAAAGTGACGGAGCGCAAACCGGTCCTGCTCATCAGAAAGGACGCCAAGTTCGTGGAAGTGGACGCTTCGGGTGTGCGATTCGACACGGTTCCGAAAGCACCCGCGGGCGTTCCGGTCCTCGAATTGTCCGCGGCGCAGTCGCCGAGCGGCCGCCGCTTCGACGAGGAGCGGCTGCTGCACGAGGCCGTGGGCGTCGCCGGAGACCTCCCCGAGGCGGTCGCCAAGGAGACCGTGCAGGTCAAGGTGGGGTCGTACGACTCGGTCGTACTGGAGTTGAGCCGGGGCCGGACCGTGGTGTGGGGGAGCGGCGAGCAGGGCGAGGCGAAGGGCCGTGCGCTGACTGCCCTGCTGAAAGCGGCGCCCAAGGCTGACCACTTTGACGTGAGCGTCCCCACCGCCCCTGCGGTGTCCGGGAGTTGACGCCGGGTCGAACAGCGACGCACCCTGGTTGGCCACCGATACGGGTGATCACATAGGGTGAAAAGAAAAACGGGAGGTTCGGCGTGTTCGTTGAACACGCGCTACTTGTCGACTTAGTGTCCTGTTCGGAAGAGTCCAGGGAACAGACACTCTCCTAACCCTAAACTTCAGGGTTAGGGTTCGGGTCGGCGCGTTCGGACCGTCCCACATTTCGGCATCAGTCGTCGCAACGCAGGCCCGCGAGGCGGCGACACGTAACTCGAGGCGAGAGGCCTTCGACGTGGCAGCACCGCAGAACTACCTCGCAGTCATCAAGGTCATCGGTGTCGGCGGCGGTGGTGTCAATGCCATCAACCGAATGATCGAGGTCGGTCTCAAGGGCGTCGAGTTCATCGCCATCAACACGGACGCCCAGGCGCTGTTGATGAGCGACGCCGACGTCAAGCTCGACGTCGGCCGTGAACTCACCCGGGGCCTCGGCGCCGGCGCCAACCCGGCAGTCGGTCGCAAGGCGGCAGAGGACCACCGCGAGGAGATCGAGGAGGTCCTCAAGGGGGCCGACATGGTCTTCGTCACCGCCGGCGAGGGCGGCGGCACCGGCACCGGCGGCGCACCCGTCGTCGCCAACATCGCGCGCTCGCTCGGCGCCCTGACGATCGGTGTGGTCACCCGGCCGTTCACCTTCGAGGGTCGGCGCCGCGCGAACCAGGCGGAGGACGGCATCGCCGAGCTCCGCGAAGAGGTCGACACCCTCATCGTCATCCCCAACGACCGGCTGCTGTCCATCTCGGACCGCCAGGTCTCGGTCCTGGACGCCTTCAAGTCGGCCGACCAGGTCCTGCTCTCGGGTGTCCAGGGCATCACCGACCTCATCACCACCCCGGGTCTGATCAACCTCGACTTCGCCGACGTCAAGTCCGTGATGTCCGAGGCCGGCTCGGCCCTCATGGGTATCGGCTCCGCCCGCGGCGACGACCGCGCCGTGGCCGCCGCCGAGATGGCCATCTCCTCGCCGCTGCTGGAGGCGTCCATCGACGGCGCCCGTGGCGTGCTGCTCTCCATCTCCGGCGGCTCGGACCTCGGCCTCTTCGAGATCAACGAGGCCGCGCAGCTGGTCAGCGAGGCCGCTCACCCCGAGGCGAACATCATCTTCGGCGCCGTCATCGACGACGCGCTCGGCGACGAGGTACGGGTCACCGTCATCGCCGCCGGCTTCGACGGCGGACAGCCCCCGGCCCGCCGGGACAACGTCATCGGCGCCGCGTCCACCAAGCGCGAGGAGCCGGCCCCGGCGCCGGCCCGCGCTGCCGAGCCGGTGCGCCCGGCCTTCGGCGGACTGGGCACGGTCACCCCGCGCGAAGAGCCCCCGGCCCCGGTCGAGGCGGTTCCGGCCGAGGCCGCGGCCCCGTCGCCGCAGGTCCCGACGGCCCGGCCGTACCAGGACAGCCCGGCCGAGGAACTGGACGTTCCGGACTTCTTGAAGTGACGCTGGACCAGCACATCGAGAACGGCGCCCACTTCTCCTTCACCGACCGGTGGGGCGGGGTGAGCGCCGTTCCGTACGAGGAGCTCAATCTCGGCGGCGCGGTCGGAGACGACCCGACCGCCGTTCTCGCGAACCGGGCGGTGGCGGCCGGAGCCCTGGGTATCGGGCCGGACCACGTGGTCTGGATGAACCAGGTGCACGGCAAGGACGTGGCGGTGGTCCCCGGACCCTGGGGCGCCGCCGCCGACGTACCGGCGGTGGACGCGGTGGTGACCGCCCGTCGGGGGCTCGCCCTCGCAGTGCTCACCGCGGACTGCACCCCGGTCCTGCTGGCCGACCCCGTCGCCGGGGTCGCGGGAGCGGCCCACGCGGGCCGGCCCGGACTGGTCGCCGGGGTCGTGCCCGCCGCGGTGGAGGCGATGGTCTCCCTCGGGGCCGAGCCGGGGCGGATCATCGCCCGGACCGGCCCCGCGATCTGCGGCCGCTGCTACGAGGTGCCGGCCGAGATGCGGGACGCGGTCGCCGAGGCGGTACCGGCCGCCTACGGCGAGACGAGTTGGGGGACGCCGTCCGTCGACGTGGTCGCCGGGGTGCATGCCCAGCTCGCGGAGGCGGGGGTGGTGAACCTGCACCGTTCGCCGGTCTGCACACTGGAGTCGCGGGACCACTTCTCGTACCGCCGCGACCGGGTGACCGGACGACTTGCCGGATATGTCTGGTTGACAGAGCTTTCCCGGGGGGAAACCCCCGGACCCCCGGGGGAAAAGAAGAATGACGGATCGTAAGTCGGAGCTCGCGGAGAACCTCGCGCGGGTGGAGGAACGTATCTCGTCCGCCTGCGCGGCCGCGGGGCGCGGACGGGACGAGGTGACGCTCATCGTCGTCACCAAGACCTACCCCGCGAGCGACGTACGACTGCTGGCGGACCTGGGAGTCCGTCATGTGGCGGAGAATCGCGACCAGGATGCCGCCCCCAAGGCTGCGGCCTGCGCGGATCTGCCGCTCAGCTGGCATTTCGTGGGCCAGTTGCAGACGAACAAAGTCCGTTCCGTGGCGGGATACGCGCATGTGGTGCAGTCGGTCGACCGGCCGAAGCTCGTCACGGCGCTCTCGGCGGCCGCGGAGGCGGCCGGGCGCGAACTCGGCTGCCTCGTACAGATCGCCCTCGATGCCGAGTCGGGGGAGCGCGGCACCCGTGGCGGAGCCGCTCCGGAGCAGCTCGCCGAACTCGCGGACCTCGTGGCCGGGGCGCCCGGACTGCGGATCGGCGGTCTGATGACCGTGGCTCCGCTGGCCGGGCCCTACGCGGGACGCGAACAGGCCGCTTTCGAGCGGCTGGTGGAATTGTCATCCCGCCTGCGCGCGGACCATCCGACTGCCACGATGGTGTCGGCCGGGATGAGTGCAGACCTGGAACAGGCCGTTGCGGCCGGTGCGACACATGTACGCGTCGGCACTGCGGTACTCGGCGCGAGACCCCGGCTCGGGTAACGTCGCGAAGAAAGTCGGACCACAGCAGAAAATATGGTCATTACCGCTGATGGGCGGACGGACCACGTGGATCGCGGGCAGTTGGTGACTTTGGTGACACAGCGACACACCTGCGACAGGGCGATCCACCACAGAGCGGAGGACTCAGAGAATGGCCGGCGCGATGCGCAAGATGGCGGTCTACCTCGGCCTCGTGGAGGACGACCGGTACGACAACCCGGGGTACGACCCCGACGACGAGTTCGAGCCCGAGCCGGAACCGGAGCGGGATCGCCGGCGCCAGCAGCCCGTGCACCAACCGCCCGTAACGGACGAACCGGTACGAGTTACCCAGCCTCCGGCGCAACGGGAACCCATCCCATTGCCGCTGGAAAACGGACGTCCTGCGCGAATCGCCCCCGTGGCATCCATCACACCTGAACGCTCGAACCTGGAGAAGAACGCCCCCGTGATCATGCCCAAGGTCGTCTCCGAGCGGGAGCCGTACCGCATCACGACGCTGCACCCCCGGACCTACAACGAGGCCCGTACCATCGGGGAACACTTCCGTGAGGGCACTCCGGTGATCATGAACCTCACGGAGATGGACGACACGGACGCGAAGCGACTTGTCGACTTCGCCGCCGGCCTCGTCTTCGGCCTGCACGGCAGCATTGAACGCGTGACACAGAAGGTGTTCCTGCTGTCGCCTGCTAACGTCGATGTCACGGCGGAGGACAAGGCCCGCATCGCGGAGGGCGGGTTCTTCAACCAAAGCTAGACCGATCCGTCAGACACGGGGCCGGGGACAGAGCGAGAGCAGGGGAGAGGGAAGCGCGGGATGGGCGTCGCACTGCAGGTGGTCTACATCGCGCTGATGTGCTTCCTTATCGTGCTGATCTTCCGACTGGTGATGGACTACGTCTTCCAGTTCGCACGTTCATGGACACCCGGCAAGGCGATGGTGGTCGTCCTTGAGGCCACCTACACTGTCACCGATCCACCGCTCAAGCTTCTCCGGCGATTCATTCCGCCGTTGCGTCTCGGGGGCGTGGCACTCGACCTGTCCTTCTTCGTTCTGATGATCATCGTTTACATCCTCATCAGTTTCGTGAGCACCGCTGCGAGAAGCGTGTGAACGATGAGCTTCCCCGCAGGCGCGGGGACAGTCCCGATACGGTCCTGCCGACTGCCGACGACTACGTAGAGGTGAAGAAGACATGCCGCTGACTCCCGAGGACGTGCGGAACAAGCAGTTCACGACCGTCCGCCTCCGAGAAGGCTATGACGAGGACGAGGTCGATGCCTTCCTCGACGAGGTCGAGTCCGAACTGACTCGCCTGCTGCGCGAGAACGAGGACCTGCGCGCCAAGCTGGCTGCCGCCACGCGCGCCGCCGCGCAGAACCAGCAGCAGCAGGGGATGCGCAAGCCGGAACCCCAGGACCAGCGCGGCCCCGGCGGCCCCGGTGCCCCTGTGCCCGCGGCCATATCCGGCCCGCCGGCGCAGCAGGGCCCGCCGCAGATGGGCCCGCCGCAGCTTCCGGGTGGCCCGCCGCAGCTTCCGGCCGGCCCCGGCGGACACGGACCGCAGGGTCCGGGCGGTCCGGGCCCGATGGGCGGCCCCATGCACACCATGGGCGGCCAGCAGGGCATGGGCCAGCAGGGCATGGGCCAGCAGTCCATGGGCGGCCAGAACCCGCTCGGCCAGCAGATGCAGCCCATGGGCCAGCAGATGCAGCAGATGGGCCAGCAGATGCAGCCCATGGGTCAGCAGATGCAGCAGATGCAGCAGCCGCAGCTCCCGCAGCAGGGTGCCGGTGGCGACAGCGCCGCCCGCGTCCTGTCGCTGGCGCAGCAGACCGCCGACCAGGCGATCGCGGAGGCCCGCTCCGAGGCCAACAAGATCGTCGGCGAGGCTCGCAGCCGTGCCGAAGGCCTGGAGCGGGACGCCCGCGCCAAGGCCGACGCGCTGGAGCGGGACGCGCAGGAGAAGCACCGCGTCGCGATGGGCTCCCTGGAGTCCGCCCGCGCCACGCTGGAGCGCAAGGTCGAGGACCTGCGGGGCTTCGAGCGTGAGTACCGTACGCGTCTGAAGTCCTACCTGGAGTCGCAGCTGCGCCAGCTCGAGACCCAGGCGGACGACTCCCTGGCCCCGCCGCGCAACCCGGCCGGTCCGGCGCTGCCGCCGTCGCCGACGCCGTCGATGGCTCCGGCCGGAGCGATGGGCCACTCGATGAGCAACCCGTCGATGGGCGCTCCGTCGCCCATGGGCGGTCCCTCGCCGATGGGTGGCCCGTCCCCGATGGGCGGCCCCTCGTACGGTGGTCAGCAGCAGATGTCTCCCGCGATGACGCAGCCGATGGCTCCGGTGCGGCCGGCCGGTCCGCAGCCGATGCAGCAGGCGCCGTCGCCGATGCGGGGCTTCCTGATCGACGAGGACGACAACTAGGCGCCGCTCGCCAGTCGGCGGCAGTCGCTTCACGGGCCGGGCCCGGTTCCCCCACGGGGGCACCGGGCCCGGCCCGTTTTGCGTCCCGCCACCGTTGCGGGGCGCGGGCCGTACCGGTACAGGTACAGGTACGCGGAGCGGTGGCGAGGTCCCGCTGCGCGGAGTCTTCTCCCCGCCCCGCCCTTTCGCCGTTCCCCGGGGCTCCACCCCGGACCCCGCGCCTCGAACGCCGGCGGGGCTGGATTCGCCGGGCGGGGAGAAATGGCTGTGGCCCGACCCCCTGGCGGGGATCGGGCCACAGGGCGGCCTCAGGGGCCGCCGGCGCTTACGCCTTGCGGAGGCGGAACGTCAGTGCGAGGGACTCGTCCGTGAACGGCTCGCCGTACGCGGCGTCCGCGTCGCCGGACGCGAAGTCCGTCGACAGGACCTCGTCCGCGATCAGGGTCGCGTGGTCCGTCAGGGCCGTGACGACCTCCGGGTCCGACGAGGACCACCGCAGGGCGATCCGGTCCGCGACGTCCAGGCCGGAGTTCTTGCGGGCCTCCTGGATCAGGCGGATCGCGTCACGGGCCAGGCCCGCCAGCCGCAGCTCCGGGGTGATCTCCAGATCCAGGGCCACCGTCGCGCCGGAGTCGGAGGCCACCGACCAGCCCTCGCGGGGGGTCTCGGTGATGATGACCTCCTCCGGGGAGAGGGAGATCTCCTCGCCGTTCAGCGAGATGACCGCCGAGCCGGACCGCAGGGCCAGGGACAGCGCCGCGGCGTCGGCCGCGGCCACCGCCTTCGCCACGTCCTGGACGCCCTTGCCGAAGCGCTTGCCCAGCGCCCGGAAGTTCGCCTTGGCGGTCGTGTCCACCAGCGAGCCGCCGACCTCGGAGAGCGAGGCCAGGGAGGAGACGTTCAGCTCCTCCGTGATCTGCGACCGCAGCTCCGGCGACAGGCCGTCGAAGCCCACCGCGCCCACCAGAGCCCGCGACAGCGGCTGGCGCGTCTTGACGCCCGACTCGGCGCGCGTGGCGCGGCCCAGCTCCACCAGGCGCCGTACCAGCTGCATGTGCTGGGACAGGGTCGGGTCGATCGCCGTGGTGTCCGCGACCGGCCAGGTGGAGAGGTGCACCGAATCCGGGGCGTCGGGGGTGACCGGGACGATCATGTCCTGCCAGACCCGCTCCGTGATGAAGGGGGTCAGGGGGGCCATCAGGCGGGTGACCGTCTCCACGACCTCGTGGAGGGTGCGCAGCGCGGCCTTGTCGCCCTGCCAGAAGCGGCGGCGGGAGCGGCGCACGTACCAGTTCGAGAGGTCGTCCACGAAGGCGGACAGCAGCTTGCCGGCGCGCTGGGTGTCGTAGGACTCCATCGCCTCGGTGACGTCGGCCACCAGGGTGTTCAGCTCGGAGATCAGCCAGCGGTCCAGGACCGTGCGCTCCGCCGGGGCCGGGTCGGCCGCCGAGGGGGCCCAGCCGGAGGTGCGGGCGTACAGGGCCTGGAAGGCGACGGTGTTCCAGTACGTGAGGAGCGTCTTGCGGACGACCTCCTGGATCGTGCCGTGGCCGACCCGGCGGGCTGCCCACGGGGAGCCGCCGGCCGCCATGAACCAGCGCACCGCGTCCGCGCCGTGCTGGTCCATGAGCGGGATCGGCTGCAGGATGTTGCCCAGGTGCTTGGACATCTTGCGGCCGTCCTCGGCGAGGATGTGGCCCAGGCAGACCACGTTCTCGTACGAGGACTTGTCGAAGACGAGGGTGCCGACCGCCATCAGTGTGTAGAACCAGCCGCGCGTCTGGTCGATGGCCTCCGAGATGAACTGCGCCGGGTAGCGCTTCTCGAAGATCTCCTTGTTCTTGTACGGGTAGCCCCACTGCGCGAACGGCATCGAGCCCGAGTCGTACCAGGCGTCGATGACCTCCGGGACGCGGACGGCCTCGAGCGAGCAGCCCTCGGCCGTGCAGGTGAAGGTGACGTCGTCGATGTACGGGCGGTGCGGGTCCAGCGCGCTGTGGTCCTGGCCGGACAGCTCGCTCAGCTCGGCGCGGGAGCCGATGCAGGTGAGGTGGTTCTCCTCGCAGCGCCAGATCGGCAGCGGGGTGCCCCAGTACCGGTTGCGCGACAGCGCCCAGTCGATGTTGTTGTTCAGCCAGTCGCCGAAGCGGCCCTGCTTGACCGAGTCGGGGAACCAGTTCGTCTTCTCGTTCTCCCGCAGCATCGCGTCCTTGACGGCGGTGGTGCGGATGTACCAGGACGGCTGCGCGTAGTACAGCAGCGCGGTGTGGCAGCGCCAGCAGTGCGGGTAGCTGTGCTCGTAGGCGATGTGCTTGAAGAGCAGGCCGCGCGCGTCGAGGTCGGCGGTCAGCTTCTCGTCGGCCTTCTTGAAGAAGACGCCGCCGACCAGCGGGACCTCCTCCTCGAAGGTGCCGTCGGGGCGGACCGGGTTCACGACCGGCAGGCCGTACGCGCGGCAGACCGCGAGGTCGTCGGCGCCGAAGGCGGGGGACTGGTGGACCAGACCGGTGCCGTCCTCGGTCGTGACGTACTCGGCGTTCACGACGTAGTGGGCGGGCGCGGGGAACTCCACCAGGCCGAAGGGGCGCTCGTACGTCCAGCGCTCCATCTCCTTGCCCGTGAAGGTCTCGCCGGTGGCCTCCCAGCCCTCGCCGAGGGACTTCTCCAGCAGCGGCTGGGCGACGACCAGCTTCTCCGAGCCCTCGGCGCCGGTGCGCGTGGCCACCACGTAGGTGACCTCGGGGTGGGCGGCCACGGCCGTGTTGGACACCAGGGTCCACGGGGTCGTCGTCCAGACCAGCAGCGCCGCCTCGCCGGCCAGCGGGCCGGAGGTCAGCGGGAAGCGGACGTAGACGGACGGGTCGACGACCGTCTCGTAGCCCTGGGCCAGCTCGTGGTCCGAGAGGCCGGTGCCGCAGCGGGGGCACCAGGGGGCGACGCGGTGGTCCTGGGTGAGCAGGCCCTTGTTGAAGATCTCCTTCAGCGACCACCACACGGACTCGACGTACTCGGGGTCCATGGTCCGGTAGGCGTCGTCCAGGTCGACCCAGTAGCCCATCCGGGTCGTGAGCTCGGTGAACGCGTCGGTGTGGCGGGTCACGGACTCGCGGCACTTGGCGTTGAACTCGGCGATGCCGTACGCCTCGATGTCCTGCTTGCCGTTGAAGCCCAGCTCCTTCTCGACGGCGAGCTCGACGGGCAGGCCGTGGCAGTCCCAGCCGGCCTTGCGGGCCACGTGATAGCCGCGCATGGTGCGGAACCGGGGGAAGACGTCCTTGAAGACGCGGGCCTCGATGTGGTGCGCGCCGGGCATGCCGTTCGCGGTGGGCGGGCCCTCGTAGAAGACCCACTCGGGGCGTCCCTCGGACTGCTCCAGGGTCTTGGCGAAGGTCTTGCTCTCGCGCCAGAAATCGAGAACGGCGTGCTCGAGGGCGGGCAGGTCGACCTGGGCGGGTACCGGGCGGTACTGCGGCGGTGTGGTCATGAGGCTGAACTCTTCCTCCGGCGGGATGTCACTTCCGTCCGGAGGGACGAGAGCCGCCCCTGAGAATCCAGGACGTCTGCTCCCGCGGTACCACCCTCCTTGGCCGCCGGACGGATCCGGTGGCCCCCTCATTGGGGTGCGAAGCCGGTTCTACTCGCCCCACGGGAATCCGTGCGGGTTTTCTTCCGGCGGCTCAGGGGTGATCCTTCGCATCGCGCTCGCCCCCGGGCTCTCACCGTCCCCGGGTCGCTCATGGCTGCGTCCGACGCTACTCGTCCCCGTCCATGCCTCTCGCTGGGCCCAGTGTACGGGGCGGGGGCGCGCTCGGCAGACCGGTTTACGGGGGGTCGGGGCGGGGGTTCCGGCGGGCCTCGGGGCGGGGTGCGGGCCGGCGGCCGGGCGGGGGCGCGGCATGACCCGAACGGGCCGATGGGCCGGTCCGGGCTCCGGTGTGACGCGTGGGGCGGATTACCGGGCTCCCTGATGGGCACAACGGATGCAGGTTGGCATCGATGGACGCGTGCCCCGTTGCCGCGAGGCCGGAGTCGATTTATCGTTCCGGCACGATTCGCGCGCAAGATCACAGTATGTGAAGGGGCCGCGGCCATGGTGGCGAAGAAGACCGCCGACAGAACTGCCGACGAGGCTGTCGGAAAGGCCGCCGGGAAGGCGACGTCGGCCGAGAATGCGGCTCCGGCCCGGAAACCGACCGCTGTCGGGAAGAAGGCCGCGAAGCCGGCGGCCGGGACGGCGGTGAATTCGGTGAAGTCGGTGAAGCCGGTGAAGCCGGCGACCAAGGCGACCACGGCGGCGGCCAAGGCGGCCGAGAAGGCGCCCGCCAAGAAGACGGCGGCCAAGAAGACGGTGGCCGTGAAGGCGGCCGCCGGGAATACCCCGGCCAAGAAGACCTCGGCCGTGAACACGGCGGCCGTCGACAAGACGGCCGCGAAGAAGGCGACCGGCGTCGGGAAGACGACCGCGAGGAAGGCCACGGCCAAGGCGGCCGGGGCCGAGGGGGCGGCGCACGCCGCGCAACAGACGGGAGCCCGGAAAGTGGTTGCCAAGAAGAGCACCGGCACGGCCAGGAAGACGGCTGCGGCCGCCACCAGCGGCCTGCCGAAAGCCAGGGCCACGGCGGGCCTGGCGCCGGGCGAGCTGGCCGTACGGCCCGGCGAGGACCCCTGGACCCCGGCGGAGGTCGCCGAGGCGCGCAGCGAGCTGCAGAGCGAGGTCCTGCGGCTGCGGCACGAGCTGCAGGCCTCCGACGAGGCCATCTCGGGGCTGATGCGGGACTCCGGCGACGGCGCGGGCGACGACCAGGCCGACACGGGCACCAAGAACATCACCCGGGAGTCCGAGCTGGCCCTCGCCGCGAACGCCCGCGAGATGCTCGAACAGACCGAGCGGGCCCTGGAACGGCTGGACGCGGGCAC
Source organism: Streptomyces sp. NBC_00354 (assembly GCF_036106915.1). Lineage (NCBI taxonomy): Bacteria > Bacillati > Actinomycetota > Actinomycetes > Kitasatosporales > Streptomycetaceae > Streptomyces > Streptomyces sp. NBC_00354. The sequence continues at coordinate 6,088,940 of NZ_CP107983.1, forward strand.
GTACGGGCTCTGCGAGAACTGCGGCCAGCCCATCGGCAAGGCCAGGATGCAGGCCTTCCCGCGGGCGACGCTGTGCGTGGACTGCAAGCAGAAGCAGGAGCGGCGGCACTGAGCGGGCGCTGAGACGGCGCGGACCGGGCTGCCGCCGCAGGCGGACCCTGACGTACTCTCGTGTCTCGTCAGGGTCCAGGGACCTGGCAGGGCTGTGTCGTCGGCAACCTGGTTCGAGCTAGTCGAGGGACTCACGTGGCAGAGGCGGAGAGCATCATCGGTACGCCGGAGGTCGGGGACGACGCCCAGCCGGAGTCCGTCGAGCCCAAAGGGCGTCGGCGGATCGTCGCGCTGCTCGTCGTCGCGCTGCTCGCCTACCTGCTCGACTTCGGCAGCAAGATGCTGGTCGTCGCGAAGCTGGAGCACCAGCCGCCGATCCGGATCATCGGCGACCTGCTGAAGTTCGAGGCGATCCGCAACCCGGGCGCCGCGTTCGGCTTCGGCGAGGCCTTCACCATCATCTTCACCTGCATCGCGGCCACCGTGATCATCGTGATCGTGCGGCTGGCCCGGAAGCTCTACAGCCTGCCGTGGGCGATCGCGCTGGGCCTGCTGCTGGGCGGTGCGCTGGGCAATCTCACCGACCGCATCTTCCGTTCGCCGGGGGTGTTCCGGGGGGCCGTCGTCGACTTCATCGCGCCCGCCCACTTCGCGGTCTTCAACCTCGCGGACTCGGCGATCGTGTGCGGCGGCATCCTGATCGTGCTGCTGTCGTTCAAGGGTCTGGACCCGGACGGCACGGTCCACAAGGACTGATCGCGCACCGGTCGGCCACCGTTCGCGGGAAAGCTGCGCTGCCGAGTCCTGCATACTCGACAGGTGAGTACGATTCCCGAGATCCGCACCCTGCCCGTTCCCGATGGCCTCGAGGGCGAGCGCGTCGACGCCGCCATCGCCCGTATGTTCGGTTTTTCCCGGACGAAGGCGGCCGAGCTCGCCGCCGCGGGGAAGGTGTCGGTCGACGGCAGCGTCGTCGGGAAGTCCGAGCGCGTGCACGGCGGCGCCTGGCTCGAAGTCGAGATGCCCGCGCCGCCCCGGCCGGTCGAGCTCGTCGCCGAGCCCGTCCCGGGCATGGAGATCGTCCATGACGACGACGACATCGTCGTCATCATGAAGCCGGTGGGCGTCGCCGCCCACCCGAGCCCCGGCTGGACCGGCACCACCGTCATCGGCGGCCTCGCCGCCGCCGGCTACCGGATCTCCACCTCCGGTGCGTCCGAGCGCCAGGGCGTCGTGCACCGCCTCGACGTCGGTACGTCCGGCCTGATGGCCGTCGCCAAGTCCGAGCGCGCGTACACCTCGCTGAAGAACCAGTTCCGCGAGCGGGTCGTGGACAAGCGCTACCACGCGCTCGTACAGGGCCATCCGGACCCGATGAGCGGCACCATCGACGCCCCGATCGGCCGCCACCCCAGCGCGGACTACAAGTGGGCCGTGACCCAGGAGGGCAAGCCCTCCGTCACCCACTACGACCTGATCGAGGCCTTCCGCGCGGCCTCGCTGCTCGACATCAAGCTCGAGACCGGGCGTACGCACCAGATCCGCGTGCACATGTCCGCGCACCGGCACCCCTGCGTCGGCGACCTCACGTACGGCGCCGACCCGACCGTCGCGAAGCGGCTGGGCCTGACCCGGCAGTGGCTGCACGCGGTGCGGCTCGGTTTCGAGCACCCGTCGGACGGCCAGTGGGTGGAGTTCGAGAGCACCTACCCGGCGGACCTCCAGCACGCGCTGGACGTGATCCGAGCCGAGAGCGAGTGACGTCCGGCGCGGACTTCGCCGTCCGGGTGGCCGCCTCCGAGGCGGACCTGGCGGCGTGCTTCGCGGTGCGGACCGAGGTGTTCGTGGTCGAGCAGTCCGTGCCGGAGTCGATCGAGTACGACGCGTACGACGCGGTCGCGGTGCACGTGCTGGCCGTGGGGCCGGACGGGGAACCGCTGGGCACCGGGCGGCTGCTGTACGGGCCGGCGGCGCTGGGCAAGACGGGCGGCGACCTGACGGTCGGCTCGCTCGGGCGGCTGGCCGTACGCAAGGCCGCGCGCGGGCTGGGTGTGGGGGTGGCGCTGGTGCGGGCCATCGAGGCGGAGGCCGGGCGGTTGGGGCTCTCGGCCGTCGACCTGGGCGCGCAGACGCATGCCCTCGGTTTCTACGCCGGGCTGGGGTACGTGGCCTACGGGCCGGAATTCGAGGACGCGGGCATCCCGCACCGGGCCATGCGGCGCACCTTGCCGTAGCCGGGCAGCGGAGCCGCCAGGTGGGCGAGGCTTCGCCGGGGCAGGGTCATCCGCGGCCGGCGGTACGGCAGGGTGGGGGAGTGGATCAGCTTGCTCTGCTGTTCGTGCTGCTGCTCGGGGCCGTGGTCACCGTGCCGCTCGGGGATCGGCTCGGGCTGCCCGCGCCCGTCCTGATGACCATCGGCGGGGTCGCGCTCGCGCTGGTGCCGGTCGTGCCGAATGTCGACATCCCGCCCGAGTTCATCCTGCCGCTCGTGCTGCCCCCGCTGCTCTACGCCTCGGTGCAGCGCACCTCGTGGCGGCAGTTCGCCGCCAATGTCCGGCCGATCCTCCTGCTCGCCGTGGCCCTCGTGTTCGTCACGACCGCCGCCGTCGGCGCCGTCGCGTACGCGGTCGTCCCCGGGCTGCCGCCGGCCGCGGCCCTTGCGCTCGGCGCGCTCGTGGCCCCGCCCGACCCCGTCGCCGCGACCGCCGTCGCCGGATCGCTCGGGCTGCCGCGCCGCATGGTGTCGATCCTGGAGGGCGAGGGCCTGTTCAACGACGTCACCGCGATCGTGCTGTACCACGTGGCCATCGCCGCCGCCGTCAGCGGCAGCTTCTCCTGGCCGGAGGCTTTGGGGGAGTTCGTACTCTCCGCCGTGGTCGCGGTCGGTGTCGGGCTCCTGCTGGGCTGGGCCGCCAACGCGCTCATGGGGCGGCTCGGCGACGCCACGCTGCAGATCGGGCTGACGCTGCTGGTGCCGTTCGTGGCGTACGTAGTGGCCGAGGAGCTCAAGGGGTCGGGGGTGCTGGCCGTACTGACGACGGCCCTGTTCCTCGCCGAGTACGCGACCGACGCGGACGACGTGCTGGGGCGCCTCGCCGGGCACACCTTCTGGGAGGTCGTGGACATGCTGGTCACGGGCGTGGCGTTCGGGCTGATCGGGCTGGAGCTGCACAACGTGTTCGGCGTCGCGAGCGGCCGCGAGTGGGAGATGGCGGGGTGGGCGGCCGCCGTGATCGCGGTGGTGGTCGGCGTACGGCTGATGTGGCTGCTGCCGGCCGGGTGGCTGGCCAAGCGGCTGCACACGCGGCGCGACTACGACGAGGAGATCCCGCTGAGCTGGCGGGAGAGCGTGGTGATGTGGTGGGCCGGGATGCGCGGGGTGGCCTCGGTGGCGCTGGCCCTGGCCATTCCGCTGAAGGTGGAGGGCGGGGCGCCGTTTCCGGGGCGGGACCAGATCATCTTCATCGCCTTCGCCGTGATCATGGTGACGCTGGTGTGCCAGGGGCTGACGCTGCCGTGGCTGGTGCGGCTTCTGGGTGTGGAAGCCGATGAGGATGCCGAGCGGGAGACGGAGCGGCAGCTGGCGATCCGCGCGGCGAAGGCCGCGAAGCGGCGGCTGAAGGAGATCGAGGAGGTGGAGGACCTCCCGGAGGACCTGGTCGAGGTGCTGTACCGGCGGGCGTACGACGTGGGGGCCAGGATCAGCCCCGACATGGTCGACGAGGAGCGGCGGGAGGCGTACGCGAAGCGGGTGGAGCGGATCCGGGACGTCCAGCGGATCCAGCGGGAGATGATGTCGGCGGCGCGGCACGAGGTGCTTTCGGCGCGCAGCGAGCCCGGCGCGGATCCGGAGATCGTGGACCGGGTCCTGCGCCACCTGGACGTCCGCAGTCTCCGCAGCACCTGACCGGCCCGCCGCCCCGGCCCCGCCGGGGGGCGGGGGCCGGCGGTGCCGGGCCCGGGGTGCGGTCAGACCTGGTAGTGGGACGGGGCGAAGAGGGAGAGGTTCGAGGCTATCCACGCCGACGTGTGGGACAGGCCCTGCGTCAGGGAGACCTTCGGCTGCCAGCCCGCCCACTCGCGGGCCCGGGAGTTGTCCGACAGGAGGCGCTGGACCTCGCTGCCCGCAGGGCGGAGGCGGGTATCGTCCACCACGACGCGGGCGTCGCGGCCCGATGCCCGGATCAGGGCCTGCGCCAAGTCCCCGATGGAGATCTCCTGGCCCGTTCCGAGGTTGACCACCTCGCCCAGTGCCCGATCGCATTCCGCCACCGCGAGAAAGCCCTCCGCCGTGTCCGTCACGTACGTGAAGTCCCGGGTCGGGGAGAGGGAGCCGAGGCGGATCTCCCGCGCGCCCGCGTGCAGCTGCGCCAGGATCGTCGGGATCACGGCGCGCGCCGACTGGCGGGGGCCGTACGTGTTGAACGGCCGCACCACGGTCACCGGCAGCTCGAACGCGTGGTGGAACGACAGCGCCATCATGTCCGCGCCGATCTTCGACGCCGAGTACGGGGACTGCGGCTGGAGCGGGTGGGTCTCGGCGATCGGGGCCGTCAGGGCCGTCCCGTAGACCTCGCTCGTGGAGGTGTGCACGAGGCGACGCACCCCGTGGCGGCGGCAGGCCTCCGCCATGTTCTCCGTGCCGGTCACGTTGGTCTGGACGTACGCGCCCGGCGAGGCGTAGCTGTACGGGATCCCGATCAGCGCCGCCAGGTGGAACACCGTGTCGCAGCCCTCCACCGCGTCGCTGACCCGGCCCGCGTCGCGGATGTCGCCCGCCCACATCTCCACCGGGCCGTCGGGGTCCGCGAGGTACCGCGCCAGGTTGCCCTTCTCCGCGTACGGCTTGTAGTGGACGAACGCGCGGACCCGGGCGCCCCGGGCCACCAGCAGGTCGACCAGGGTGGACCCGATGAACCCCTCCGCTCCGGTGACCAGGACCGTCCGGTCGGTCCAGGGGTTCGCCGTGGTCGTGGTCGTGGTCGTGGTCGTGTGCGTGTTCATATGCGCTCCAGGGTGGGAAGGGGGACGCCGGCCACGCGGAGGACCTCCGCCGCCAGCAGTTCGGCGGCCCGGGCGTGCGGGCCGGGGTCGGCGGCGCCGGCCATCGCGGACAGCCGGGCCGGGTCGGCCAGCAAGGGGCCGAGCAGGACCGCCAGCCGGTCGGCCGTGGTCTCGCCGTCCGGCAGCAGCAGGCCCGCTCCCGCGTCGGTGAGGACCCGGGCGTTGTGGGTCTGGTGGTCGCCGGGGGCGTGCGGGTACGGGACGAGCACGGCCGGGACGCCGGTCGCCGCCAGCTCGGCCACCGTCGCGGACCCGGCCCGGCACACCACCAGGTCGGCGGCCGCGTACACGAGGTCCATCCGGTCCAGGTACGGCACGGCCCGGGCGATCCGCTGCCCGCCGCAGGCCGCGAGATCGGCGGCGGTGTCCGGCAGCGCCTGCGGACCCGTCTTGATCAGCAGCTGTACGTCGTCCCGCCCCTGCCAGAGCCCGGCCAGCCCGACCGCGGCCGCGGTGAGCCGGGCCGCGCCCAGGCTGCCGCCGTTGAAGACGATCAGGCGGCGTCCGTCGGGGACGTGCAGGGCCCGCCGGGCCTCCGCGCGCAGGGCCGCGCGCTCCGGGCGCGACAGCTCCGCCAGCCGTGCGAGGGCCGCGGAGATCGGCATTCCGGTGGTCAGGGCGTGCGCCCCGCCCGCCAGATGGGCCCGGCTGCGGTCGAAGGCCACCGCGATGTGCGGGGTGAGCCGGGCCGCGAACTGGTTGGCGCGGCCCGGCACCGCGTTGGACTCGTGGATGACGGCCGGCAGCCCCGCCATCCTGGCTCCCAGCACGGCCGGCGCACTCGGGTAGCCGCCCATGCCGACGACGGCGTGCGCACCCTGGGCCCGGATCACCGACCGGGCCTGCCCGGCCGAGCGCAGCAGCGCGGCGGGCAGCAGATAGCGCTTCGCGCCGAGCGACGGGTCGAACGGGATCATGTCGACCGTGTGCAGGCGGTGGCCGGCGGCCGGGACCAGCTCGGTCTCCAGACCCCGCTCGGTCCCGATGAACGAGACCACGGCATCGGGGACGGCCGCGCGCAGCGCCTCGGCGAGGGCGAGCCCGGGGTAGATGTGGCCGCCGGTGCCGCCCGCGCCGATCACGACCGACAGGGGCGGCATTCCTTGCGTGTCTCGTGTGCCTCTTGTGCCTTGAGTGGTCATGGGCGCAGGCTTCCGGTGCGCCCTAAGAACGTTCTAAGAGGTTCTCTCAGAACTGTTTGGCAGGCTTTGCCCCATGAGCAGCACGAGTGCGGACACGAATGGGCAGCGGATCCTGGTCGTGGACGACGAGCCCGAGGTCCGGGCCGCCGTCCAGGACGGGCTGGCCGTCGAGGGGTACGAGGTACGGGGAGCCGCCGACGGGCTCGCCGCGCTGTCGGAGGTGGCCGGCTGGCAGCCCGACGCGGTGGTGCTCGACGTGATGATGCCCGTGCTGGACGGGCTCGGGGTCTGCCGGCAGCTGCGCGCGCTGGGCGACCGTACGCCCGTACTCGTCCTGACCGCGCTGGACTCGGTGAGCGAGCGGGTCGACGGCCTGGAGGCGGGCGCCGACGACTACCTGGTCAAGCCGTTCGCGCTGGACGAGCTGGTGGCCCGGGTCCGGGCCCTGCTGCGGCGGGCCGCGCCCGATCCGGCCGGTGCGGCCGTACTCGGGTTCGCGGACTTGCTGCTCGATCCCGAGACGCGCACCGGAAGGCGCGGCGGGCGGCCGCTGGAGTTCAGCCGCACCGAGGCGGCACTGCTGGAGCTGCTGCTGCGCCACCCCGGGCAGGTGCTGCCCAGGGAGCTGATCCTGGAGCTGGTGTGGGGGCGGGACTTCGGGCCGGACTCCAACTCGCTGGCCGTGTACGTGGGCTACCTGCGGCGGAAGCTGGAGGCCTGCGGCGAGCCGCGGCTGGTGCACACCGTCCACGGGGTCGGGTACCGGCTGGGCACGGCGTGAGCGGCGGCGCAGGCGGGAAAGGGCGGCGCAGGCTCGGGGCGCGCTGGCGCAGACGGCGGCCGCTGCGGACCCGGCTGGCGCTGGCGGTCACCGCGGCGGTGGCGCTGGTCGCGGTCGGGGTGTGCACGGCGGCGTTCTTCGTCGTACGCAGCGCCCTGTACGAGCAGCTCAACCTGAGCCTCACCCAGTCCGCGCGGCTCGCGGCCCAGCGCAACCCGGACTCCGGGCCGGGGACCCTGGCCGGGGAGTGCCGGTTCCTGGCGGCGCCGGCCTGCGCGGAGGTGGTGCCGGCGGACCCGGCGGACGACCCGGCCGCGCCGTACCTGCTGCCCGTGGACGCGGCGTCGCGGGCGGTGGCCGCCGGGCGGCACGCGCCGTACTACACGGACATCGTGCACGCGGGGCACCCGACGCGGATGCTCACCACCGACTACGCGAAGGGGCGGGCGCTGCAGGTGGCGCTGCGGGCCGACACCGTAGAGAAGGGGATCGAGGAGGCGGCGTGGTGGCTGGCGCTGATCGGCGGGGCCGGAGTGCTGGTGGCGGCCGGGCTCGGGTACTGGGTGTCGCGGACCGGGCTGGCCCCGGTGACCCGGCTCACGGCCACCGCCGAGCGCATCGCGGCGACGCGGGATCCGCGGCACCGGATCGAACTGCCGCCGCCGGGGCCGCCGGGCAGGGAGGACGAGATCACCCGGCTCGCCGGGAGTTTCAACACCATGCTGGGCGAGCTCGAGCAGTCGGTGACGGCGCAGCGGCGGCTGGTCGCGGACGCCTCGCACGAGCTGCGGACCCCGCTGACCGCGCTGCGGACGAACGCGGAGCTGCTGGCGCGGGGGGAGCGGCTGACGGCGGAGCAGCGCGAGCGGGCCTCGCTCGCGCTGGGGCGGCAGCTGCGGGAGGTGACGGGGCTGGTGAACGACCTGATCGAGCTGGCCCGGGACGAGGAGCCGCAGCCGCTGGTGGAACAGGTCCGGCTGGCTCCGCTGGTGGAGCACTGCGCCCAGGTGGCGCGGGCGCACTGGCCGGCGGTTCCGTTCCGGGTACGGGTTCCGGAGGGGGCGGCGGCGCCGGCGGTGGTGCCGGCGGTGCCGGCGCGGCTGAGCCGGCTGCTGTCCAACCTGCTGGACAACGCGGCCAAGTTCAGCCCGGCCGGGCGGGGGGTGGAGGTGGAGCTGACGGCTCCGGCCGGGGCGGGCGGGGCCTACGGGCCGGAAGTGACGGTCCGGGACCACGGTCCGGGGATCTCGGAGCAGGACCTGCCGCACGTCTTCGACCGGTTCTACCGGGCCGGGGCGGCCCGCGCGCTGCCCGGGTCCGGGCTGGGGCTGGCCATGGCGCGGCAGATCGCGCGGGCGCACGGGGCGGAGCTGACGGCGGAGGCCGCTCCCGGGGGCGGTGCCCTGTTCCGGCTGACCTTCGGTGCGTGACCGGCCGACCCGACTTCTCCCGGGGCTCCGCACCCGACCGCGCCTCAGGTCGCCGGGCGGGGGGTGGCCTCGGAGGCCGCGATGCGGGGCAGGGCGTACGGGTGGTGGGTCACCAGCCAGGCGATCAGGCGTTCGCGGACCGCGCAGCGGACCGTCCACAGATCGTCCGCGTCCTTGGCCGTGACCACCGCGCGGACCTGGACCGTGTGCGGTGTGGTGTCCGTCACGGCCAGGCCGGAGCCGCGGGCGTCCCACTGCGGGATGTCCTTGAGGATGTGCTGGAGCTGCTCCCGCATCAGGTCGACGGGGGCGCTGTGGTCCAGGTGCCAGAAGACCGTGCCGGTCATCTGCGCGCCGCCGCGCGACCAGTTTTCGTACGGCCTGCCTGTGAAATACGACACAGGCATGGTGATCCGGCGCTCGTCCCAGGTGCGGACGGTCAGGGACGTCAGCGTGATCTCCTCGACCTTGCCCCACTCCTTGTCGACCACCACCGTGTCGCCGATGCGGACGGTGTCGCCGAAGGCGATCTGGAGGCCGGCGAAGAGGTTGCTCAGCGAGGACTGGGCCCCGATGCCCACGACGATGCCGAGCACACCCGCGGACGCCATCATCGAGGCGCCGAGCGTACGCATCGGCGGGAAGGTCAGGAGCATGGCCGCCACCGCGACCAAGACGACGATCGCGGTGACCGCCCGGTGGATCAGAGTGACCTGGGTGCGGACCCGGCGGACCCGGGCGTCGTCCTGGGTCACCGCGGCGTAGCGCGCGTACGTGGAGTCGACGGCGGCGGTCGCGACGCGCACCGCCAGCCAGGACACGGAGGCGATCAGTACCAGGGTGAGGGTCCGGCCGACGGCGAAGGCGTGATCGGGCAGGATCCCGGCGCTGCGGTAGGCCGCTCTGAGCAGAGAGGTGCAGAGCACCACCTGGAACGGCAGTCGGCAGCGGCGCAGCAGACCCCACAGGGGGGTCTCAGAGTGCAGGGCGTCGGCCCGGCGCAGCAGCAGGTCCAGCACCCATCCGGCGATCAGGGTGATGACCAGCGTGCCGCCGAGGACCGTGAGGGGGCGCAGGACGGTCTCCATTTCCATGGGTAGGAACGTAACCGGAAGCGGTCCGCGCAAACTGGCACGATGGGGGCATGAACATCATGCTTTTCCATTCGACGTACGGGCTGCGGCCCGCGGTGCACGAGGCGGCCGACCGGCTGCGCGCGGCCGGTCACCAGGTCCAGGTGCCGGATCTCTTCGAGGGGCGCACCTTCGAGACCGTCGAAGAGGGCATGGCACACCGGGACGAGATCGGCCGTGACGAGCTGCTCAAGCGCGCGGTCCTGGCCTCCGCCCCCTACTCCGACCAGGGCCTGGTCTACGCCGGCTTCTCCTTCGGAGGTTCCGTCGCCCAGCACTTGGCGCTGGCCGACGAGAAGGCGCGCGGGCTGCTGCTCCTGCACGGGACGGCGGACCTGGAGGAGGACACCGCGGTCGACGAGCTGCCGGTGCAGCTGCACATCGCGGATCCGGACCCGTTCGAGACGCACGACTGGCTGACTGCCTGGTACCTGCGGATGCAGCGCGCGGGTGCGGACGTGGAGGTGCACCGCTACCCGGGTGCCGGGCACCTGTTCACGGACCCGGGGCTCGACGACTACGACGCGGAGGCCGCGGAGCAGACCTGGCGGGTCGCGCTCGCCTTCCTCGACAGTCTGTAGGAGCAGGGGAAATGAATGAGGGGCAGGGCACCGATGCGTGCCCTGCCCCTCTTTCGCTTCAGGTCGTGACTAGCCGCGGTACGCGCTCCACATGCTCTTCATGCGGGACACCTGACCCGCAGTGAACTGGTACATGCAGGAGTCGTACGTGTAGTCCATGAAGTTGTGGATCGGGTCGACGCCCGTCTTGTTGGTGCAGCTGTCACGGCCGGTCGGGCACTCGAACGCCGCGCTCTTCTCGGCCGGGGTGTCGGAGACGGAGTCGCCGCTGCCCGAGCAGCCGCCCTGGAAGGTGTGGTACAGGCCCATCCAGTGGCCGACCTCGTGGGTGCCGGTGTCGCCCTCGTTGTAGTTGGCGGCGGAGCCGCCCGGCAGCGAGGTGTTGAGGACGACCACGCCGTCCATCTTCGGCTGCGAGGCGTAGGAGCTCGGGAAGGTCGCCCAGCCGAGCAGGCCGCCGCCGAGGTTGGCGGTGTACAGGTTCAGCGCGTTCGCGCCGCCCTTGCGCAGGGCGTTCTTCATGTCCTTCTCGGCCTGGGTGCCGTCCGAGACGTTGTACCAGGCGGCGTTGTCGGTGTAGTCGGTGGAGACCAGCGAGAACTGGTAGCCCGAGTCGACGTTGCCGGTGCCCTGGCCGCTGTAGGCGGAGTTGAGGACCGCGATCTGGTTGTTGATGTCCGTGGCGGTCAGCTTGCCGGCGGTGCCGGAGGTGATGACGTGGACGTAGACCGGGATGGTCGTCGCGGCGGTCACCTCGGCGGCGCGCATCTGGCGCTGCGGGCCGAGCTCGGCGCTCTTCTTGGCCAGGTCGGCGTCCATGGCCTTGGCCTGGGCGTCCGTCACCTCGTTGGGCTCGGCCGCGTGGTCGTCCTTCGGGCGGGCGACCCGGGCGCCCGCGGAGGCGTCGGCGTCGGCACAGGCCTCGGAGCCGGTCTTGGGGGCCGCGGCCACGGTCGTGGGGGCCGTGAGCGGGGCGAACGCCAGGGTTCCGGCCAGAACGGCCGTGCCCATGAGGCGGCGTCGGAGCATGGGGGATATGCGGGCGGAAGCGCGCACGTGGACTCCTCGCGAAGCGTGGTGGGGGGTGAGGGATTTCCTCACGCTGGCGCGAAGCTTATGTGTCCATGTCATGCACTGAGCAAGCCCTTTAAGTAAAAGATTTGTTGCTTCTGAGGCCGAAGGGGCTCCTGGTCTGCACCAGGAGCCCCTCTGAACAGCAGATTTGACAGACTGTCAGAAGATCGTCAGCCGACCGGCTGGTACACCCGCTCCACCTTCTGCGTGCCGTTCGGCGTGCGGTACGAACGGGACCACGCGGCCGTCGCGGCCGGATTCCGCTTGTCGGAGACGACGAAGTAGTCCATCTGCGAACGCTCGGCCGTCACGTCCAGAACCCCGTAGCCGTGGGAGTCCATGTCCAGCCACTTCACGTGCCAGTTGGCCGCCTTGATCGCCGCCTCCGCTACCAGCGACGCGGTGTCCGCCGGCACGTGCAGGAGGTCGTCGATGTTGTCGGAGGTCACCGACGTCACCACGAACTCGGTGGCGGCCGTACCGGACCCCGGGTACGTCGCCATGTTCATGGGGACCTCGTTCGCCCACGCCATGTGGATGTCGCCGGTCAGGAACACCGTGTTCTTGATCTTCCGGTCCTTGAGGTGGGCCAGCAGCTCCTTGCGGTCGTCCGTGTAGCCGTCCCACTGGTCCACGTTGATCGCGAGGCCGCCCTCGGGCAGGCCCAGCAGCTTCGCCAGCGGGGCCAGCAGGTGCGCGGGCAGCGAGGCGAAGGCCACCGGCGAGATCATCACCGAGGTTCCGACCAGCTTCCAGGTCGCGTTCGAGCTCGCGAGGCCGGACTTGAGCCAGTCCAGCTGGGCGCGCCCGGTGATGGTGCGTTCCGGGTCGTCCACCGAGCCGCTGCCTGTCTTGGCCTGCTGGGAGCGGAAGGTGCGCAGGTCCAGCAGGTGCAGGTCGGCGAGGGTGCCGAAGCGCAGCCGCCGGTAGACGGTGCCGGCCGTGGAGGTGCGCACCGGCATCCATTCGAAGTACGCCTGCTTGGCGGCGGCCGCACGGGCCGCCCAGTCGCCTTCGGCGCCCGGCGTGTGGTTCTCCGCGCCGCCCGACCAGGCGTCGTTGGCGAACTCGTGGTCGTCCCAGATCGCGACGATCGCGTGCGCGGCGTGCAGGGCCTGGAGGTCGGCGTCGGTCTTGTACTTGCCGTGCCGGGTCCGGTAGTCGGCGAGGGTGAGGATCTCGTGCCGCGGCTCGTGCGGGCGTACGACGTACTTCGCCTCGGGGTAGGCCCCGTTCGCGTACTCGTAGATGTAGTCGCCGAGGTGCAGGATCGCGTGCAGGTCGGTGCGGGCGGCCAGGTGGCGGTACGCCGAGAAGTAGCCGGACTCCCAGTTGGCGCAGGAGACCACGCCGAAGCGGACCCCGGGCGTCGTCGCGTCGTGGCCCGGGGCGGTCAGGGTGCGCCCGACAGGGGAGACGGCGCCGCCGGCGGTGAACCGGTAGAAGTACGGGGTCTGCGGCCGCAGTCCGCGTACGTCCGCCTTGACGGTGTGGTCGCAGGCGGCGGTCGCCGTGACCGAGCCGCTCGCGACGATCCGGGAGAAGGCCTTGTCCTCGGCGACCTCCCAGGTCACCTCGGTGGCCGGACCGGCGCCGGAGCCGGGCACGGCCTCGGGGGTGGGGGTCACGCGGGTCCACAGCAGGATCCCGTCGGGCAGCGGGTCGCCGGAGGCGACGCCGTGCAGGAAGGCGGGCCCGTTCGAGGCCGCCGACGCGGGGGAGATGCCCAGTGCGGCCGTCGCGAAGGGCGCGAGGGCGGCGGTGGCCGCAGCGGCCTTGACGACCGTACGGCGGCGCGGAGTTGCCGCGGTGGGGGAGGGGAGATGACTGGTCACGGGCGATCATATTACTGATGGGTATAACCGCCGGTACACCCCTTACAAAGCAACAGGCAGGCGAACTCTGGGAGTTCGCCTGCCTGTCCGGCCCGGTATGTCCGGTCAGCCCGCGATGGCCTTGTCGACCGCGGCCGTGAACTCCTCCGGCGCCATCTTGATCTCGATCTTCTTGCCGTCCATCTTCAGCGACGGGGTGCCCTCGAGGCCGCTCTTCTCGAAGAGCTTCGACATCTCGAGCGCCCAGCGGTTGTACGTACCGTCCTCGACGGCCTTCTTGAACTCGGCGTTGCCCTTGAGCGCCGGCACCTGGTCCGCGATCTTCAGCAGGTAGTCGTCCTTGCCGAACTTGTCGTCGCGCTCCTCCGGGTGGTTCTCCTTGGAGTACAGGGCGCCCTTGTACTCCAGGAACGCCTCGGGGCTGACGTTCAGCGCCGCGCCCAGCGCACTCAGAGCGTTCTTCGAACCGCTGCCGCCGAAGCCCTTGTCGAGGAAGGTGGCGCCGACGTACTGGATCTTGTACTTGCCGGCGTCCAGGTCCTTCTTGATCTGCGGGCCCACGCTCTGCTCGAACTGGGAGCAGATCGGGCAGCGCGCGTCCTCGTAGAGCTCGAGGGTCTTCTTGGCGTCGGCCTTGCCTATGACGACGGTGGTGCCGTTGTCGCCCGTGGTGTTCTTCGGGGCGACCAGCGTGGCGTCGGCGGCCTTGTCCCACTCGCCCGGCTGGTTGGCCTGCACGACCGCGTAGCCGATGCCGCCGGCCAGCGCGAGGACGGCGACGACGGCGCCGGCCACCAGCACCTGGCGGCGCACCTTGTCCTTCTTGGCCTGCTTCTCGCGCTCGGCACGCAGCCGCTCGCGGGCCGCCGCCTTGTTCGCCTGGCTGTTGCGTGAACTCATGGTGATCTCCGTGGGATGTGACGCAAGGAAAGGGGGGAACTGCCGTACGTGGGGTGGTCAGGCGCAGACGAGCGCGCCGCGTACGGGAGGTCCCCGGCGTCCCACGGAGTGGGCGGGGAAGCGGGTACGGGCCCCCGCGCCCGGAAGGGCCGGGCGCAGCGCCCGCCGCACCGGGCCGACGGCGGCTGCCGCCGAGGCCGCCGCCAGCAGCAGCGGCCGGAACGCGACGGCGGCCACGGCACGCAGCAGCTGGCCCAGTGCGCGTTCCCCGTACCGCAGCCAGGCCGCGGCAACCAGCCCGACCGAGACGTGCGCGCCGAGCAGCAGCCACGGGGTCCAGGGTCCGGGCGAGGCCAGCAGGGCCACCGCGTCGGGAACGGCTCCGGGCACCTCGGCCAGCGGTCCGCCCAGCGGCGGGCCGCCGCACAGCTCGTCCAGGCCCAGCGCCCGCAGAGGCCCGGCGACGGGCCCGCCGGCCGGGCCGTAGCAGACGTGCTGCCCGGCGGTGAAGACCGTGTCGGCGGCCAGCTCCAGCGGAACCAGCAGTCCGGCGATGGGGCCGAAGCCCCGCTCGCGGCCCGCCAGCGCGTACGTGAGCAGGAACACGCCCGTGAAGGCCCCGGCCACCAGTGCGGGCGGCAGCGGGACCCGGGACATCAGGACGTGCGAGCCGGCCGAGAGCAGCACGACGAGTGCGCTGAACAGCGCGGCCCGCAGCCCCCGGAGTCCTGCCCTCGATATGTCCATCGCCGCGAGTCTGCCACGAGTCCCCGTGAAAACGGGTCCCCGGTCCCGTGCGGACCGGGGCCCGCGGCCGAAAGTGCTCAATGCACGACAGTGCTCAATGCATGATGCGGCCGTTGCGGAACAGGTCCACGAAGATCTGGTGGTCGGCGCGCGCCCGGGCGCCGTACGCGTGCGCGAAGTCGACCAGCAGCTCCGCGAAGCCCTTCTCGTCCGCGGCGATCGCCGCGTCGATGGCCCGCTCGGTGGAGAACGGGACCAGCGAGTGCCCGCTCTCGGCCTCGTCGGCCGCCGCGTGCATGGTCGCCGTCGCCCGGCCCAGGTCCGCGACCACGGCCGCGATCTCCTCCGGGTCGTCCAGGTCCGACCAGTCCAGGTCCACCGCGTACGGGGAGACCTCGGCCACCAGCTGCCCGGAGCCGTCCAGCTCGGTCCAGCCCAGCCACGGATCGGCGTGCGCCTGGAGGGCGCGCTGGGAGATCACCGTGCGGTGCCCCTCGTGCTGGAAGTAGTCCCGTACCGCCCGGTCGGTGATGTGCCGGGACACCGCGGGGGTCTGCGCCTGCTTGAGGTAGATCACGACGTCGTTCTCCAGGGCGTCGCTGTGCCCTTCGAGCAGGATGTTGTACGAGGGCAGGCCGGCCGAGCCGATCCCGACGCCGCGGCGGCCCACCACGTCCTTGACCCGGTAGGAGTCCGGCCGGACCAGGGACTCGTCGGGCAGGGTCTCCAGGTACCCGTCGAAGGCGGCGAGCACCTTGTACCGGGTGGCCGCGTCCAGCTCGATCGAGCCCCCGCCGGAGGTGAAGCGGCGCTCGTAGTCGCGGATCTCGGTCATCGAGTCCAGCAGGGAGAAGCGGGTGCGGGAGCGGGCCGAGCGCAGGGCCGTCAGCAGCGGGCCGTCGGCGGTGTCCAGGGTGAAGGAGGGCACCTCCTCGTACTTGGCGCCCGTCGCGAGGCGGTGGATCCGCTCCCGGTAGGCGCCCGCGTACGTCCGCACCAGCTCGCCGATCTGCTCGTCGCTGAGGGCCTTGGTGTAGCCGATCAGGGCGACGGAGGCCGCGAACCGCTTGAGGTCCCAGGTGAAGGGGCCGACGTACGCCTCGTCGAAGTCGTTGACGTTGAAGACCAGGCGGCCGTTGGAGTCCATGTACGTGCCGAAGTTCTCGGCGTGCAGATCGCCGTGGATCCAGACCCGGCCGGTCCGCTCGTCCAGGAACGGGCCGCCGTGGCGGTCGCGCTCCAGGTCGGCGTAGAAGAGGCAGGCCGTACCGCGGTAGAAGGCGAAGGCCGAGGCCGCCATCTTGCGGAATTTGACCTGGAAGGCCGCGGGGTCGGCGGCGAGCAGCTCACCGAATGCGGTGTCGAACACATCGAGTATCTGCTCGGCGCGCTGCTCGTTCGTCGTCTCGGGGACCGCCATGGCGGGTGCCTCCTGGTGCACGGGCTGGTACAGGTTCTGACCGACTGGACGTCGGGTTGGTCGTCCTGGTTCTGCAACGCCCGACCGTACCCTCCAGTGCCCGTGATCTGTCACTCCCGGGACGTAGGATTCATAGCTGCCGCCGCCCCCACCGTCAGGAGCCTCCCGCCGTGACCAAGCAGCCGTTCACGCACCTGCACGTCCACACCCAGTACTCGCTGCTGGACGGTGCCGCGCGGCTGAAGGACATGTTCAACGCGTGCAACGAGATGGGCATGACGCACATCGCCATGTCCGACCACGGCAACCTGCACGGGGCGTACGACTTCTTCCACACCGCCCAGAAGGCCGGGGTCACGCCGATCATCGGCATCGAGGCGTACGTGGCCCCCGAGTCGCGGCGCAACAAGCGGCGCATCCAGTGGGGCCAGCCCCACCAGAAGCGCGACGACGTGTCCGGTTCCGGCGGCTACACCCACAAGACGATCTGGGCGGCGAACGCCACCGGGCTGAACAACCTCTTCCGGCTGTCCTCCGACGCCTACGCCGAGGGCTGGCTCACGAAGTGGCCGCGCATGGACAAGGAGACCATCTCCAAGTGGTCCGAGGGGCTCATCGCGTCCACCGGCTGCCCCTCCGGCGAGCTGCAGACGCGCCTTCGCCTCGGCCAGTTCGACGAGGCCCTGAAGTCGGCCGCCGAGTACCAGGACATCTTCGGCAAGGAGCGGTACTTCCTGGAGCTGATGGACCACGGCATCGAGATCGAGCGCCGGGTCCGCGACGGGCTGCTGGAGATCGGCAAGAAGCTCGGCATCCCGCCGCTGGTGACGAACGACTCGCACTACACGTACGCGAGCGAGGCCGGCGCGCACGACGCCCTGCTCTGCATCCAGACCGGCAAGAACCTCTCGGACCCGGACCGCTTCCGCTTCGACGGCACCGGCTACTACCTGAAGTCGACCGACGAGATGTACGCGATCGACTCCTCGGACGCCTGGCAGGAGGGCTGCGCCAACACGAAGCTGGTCGCGGACCAGGTCGACACCGAGGGCATGTTCAAGTTCCGGAACCTGATGCCGAAGTTCGACATCCCGGACGGCCACACCGAGGTCAGCTGGTTCCGCGAGGAGACCATGCGCGGCATGCACCGCCGCTACCCCGGGGGCATCCCGGACGACCGGATGAAGCAGGCCGAGTACGAGATGGACACGATCATCTCGATGGGCTTCCCGGGCTACTTCCTCGTGGTCGCCGACTTCATCATGTGGGCCAAGAACCAGGGCATCGCGGTCGGCCCGGGCCGAGGCTCCGCGGCCGGTTCGATCGTCGCGTACGCCATGGGCATCACCGACCTCGACCCGCTCACGCACGGTCTGATCTTCGAGCGGTTCCTGAACCCCGAGCGCGTCTCCATGCCCGATGTCGACATCGACTTCGACGAGCGTCGGCGCGTCGAGGTGATCCGGTACGTGACCGAGAAGTACGGCGCCGACAAGGTCGCCATGATCGGCACGTACGGCACCATCAAGGCCAAGAACGCGATCAAGGACTCCGCGCGCGTCCTGGGCTACCCGTACGCCATGGGCGACCGGCTCACCAAGGCCATGCCCGCCGACGTCCTCGGCAAGGGCATCCCGCTCTCCGGCATCCTCGACTCCAGCCACCCCCGCTACAGCGAGGCCGGCGAGATCCGCGGGATGTACGAGAACGAGCCGGACGTGAAGAAGGTCATCGACACCGCCCGCGGTGTGGAGGGCCTGGTCCGCCAGATGGGCGTGCACGCGGCCGGCGTGATCATGTCCAGCGAGACGATCACCGACCACGTGCCCGTCTGGGTGCGGCACACCGACGGCGTCACCATCACCCAGTGGGACTACCCGAGCTGCGAGTCGCTCGGCCTGCTGAAGATGGACTTCCTCGGCCTGCGCAACCTCACGATCATGGACGACGCCGTCAAGATGGTGAAGGCCAACAAGGGGATCGACATCGATCTCCTGGCCCTCCCCCTCGACGACCCCAAGACCTTCGAACTGCTCGGCCGCGGCGACACCCTCGGCGTCTTCCAGTTCGACGGCGGGCCCATGCGCTCCCTGCTGCGCCTGATGAAGCCCGACAACTTCGAGGACATCTCCGCCGTCTCGGCCCTGTACCGGCCGGGCCCGATGGGCATGAACTCGCACACGAACTACGCCCTGCGCAAGAACAAGCAGCAGGAGATCACCCCGATCCACCCGGAGCTGGAGGGGCCGCTCGAAGAGGTGCTCGCGGTCACCTACGGCCTGATCGTCTACCAGGAGCAGGTCCAGAAGGCCGCCCAGATCATCGCCGGGTACTCGCTCGGCGAGGCCGACATCCTGCGCCGCGTGATGGGCAAGAAGAAGCCCGAGGAGCTGGCGAAGAACTTCGTCATCTTCGAGGAGGGCGCCAAGAAGAAGGGCTTCAGCGACCAGGCGATCAAGGCCCTCTGGGACGTCCTGGTCCCCTTCGCCGGCTACGCCTTCAACAAGGCCCACTCGGCCGCGTACGGCCTGGTGTCCTACTGGACCGCCTATCTCAAGGCGAACTTCCCGGCCGAGTACATGGCCGGCCTGCTCACCTCGGTCAAGGACGACAAGGACAAGTCCGCGATCTACCTGAACGAGTGCCGGCGCATGGGCATCAAGGTGCTCCCGCCGAACGTGAACGAGTCCGAGCCGAACTTCGCCGCCCAGGGCGACGACGTGATCCTCTTCGGCCTCACCGCGGTGCGCAACGTCGGCCAGAACGTCGTCGAGTCGATCATCAAGACCAGGAAGGCCAAGGGGAAGTACTCCACCTTCCCCGACTTCCTGGACAAGGTCGAGGCCGTCGTCTGCAACAAGCGCACCGTCGAGTCCCTGATCAAGGCCGGCGCCTTCGACGAGATGGGCCACACCCGCAAGGGCCTGGTCGCCCACCACGAGCCGATGATCGACAACGTGGTCGCGGTCAAGCGCAAGGAGGCCGAGGGACAGTTCGACCTCTTCGGCGGAATGGGTGACGAGAGCGCGAGCGACGAGCCCGGCTTCGGGCTCGACGTCGAGTTCTCGGACGTGGAGTGGGAGAAGTCCTACCTGCTCGCCCAGGAGCGCGAGATGCTCGGCCTGTACGTCTCCGACCACCCGCTCTTCGGCCTGGAGCACGTGCTCTCCGACAAGACGGACGCCGGAATCTCCCAGCTGACCGGCGGCGAGCACTCGGACGGCGCCGTCGTCACCATCGGCGGCATCATCTCGGGTCTCCAGCGCAAGATGACCAAGCAGGGCAACGCCTGGGCCATCGCCACCGTCGAGGACCTCGCCGGATCCATCGAGTGCATGTTCTTCCCCGCGACCTACCAGCTCGTCTCCACCCAGCTGGTCGAGGACACCGTCGTCTTCGTCAAGGGCCGCCTCGACAAGCGCGAGGACGTCCCCCGGCTGGTCGCCATGGAGATGATGGTCCCCGACCTCTCCTCGGCCGGGACGAACGCACCCGTCGTCCTCACCATCCCGACCGTCAAGGTCACTCCTCCGATGGTCACCCGGTTGGGCGAGATCCTTCGCCACCACAAGGGCAACACCGAGGTCCGGATCAAGCTCCAGGGGCCGCGGTCCACCACCGTGCTGCGCCTCGACAAGCACCGGGTCCAGCCCGACCCGGCGCTCTTCGGCGACCTCAAGGTGCTCCTCGGGCCGTCCTGCCTGGCCGGATGATGCCGCTCGCAGGAGGCCTGCGCACGTAGCCGAACGTGAAGAAGGGCGCGCCCAGAGCTCTGGGCGCGCCCTCGTGCGCGGTGCTCGCGGAGGCGTCAGTTGTGGCCGAACTTCTTCTGCTTGCCCTTGCGGGCCATGTCCATCGGACTCGGGCTGCTGCCGGACGGCTCGGACACGGATTCCGTCGAGCTCTTCGACGGATCCTGCGACGACGAGCGGGGCTGCTGCTTCTGTTCGTGCTGGCGGTTCTTGTTCTTGGCCATGGTGGAGCCTCCGTGAGGGTCTAGGGGCCAGGACCGCCTTCACCCTCACATGCCACCACAAACCGCGCATTTTGGATCTTTACTGCGCGTAGCCGGGAACCCCGGATTCGGAACCGCCCGGAGGATCCGCCACGCCGATGATCGAGTTCCGGCCGTCAACCCCCTTGCGGTCGGGCAGACTCGGGGAACCCGCGACAAACACAGAGGATCCCCAGGGAAGAGGGTGGTACGCGTGGACCGCTGCGTCGTCCTGGTGGACGCCGGCTATCTGCTGGGCGCCGCCGCCAGTCTTCTCGCCGGAGAGCCCTCCCGCTCCCGCATCACCGTGGACCATGCCGCCCTCATCCAGGGCCTGCGCGAACGGGCCGAGGCCGACACCGAGCAGCCCCTGCTGCGCATCTACTGGTTCGACGGAGCACCCGACCGGGTGCCCCAGCCCGAGCACCGGCGGCTGCGCGTCATGCCGCGCGTCACCGTCCGCCTCGGCGCCCTGACCCGCAGCGACGGCCGCTGGGCGCAGAAGGGCGTGGACGCCGCCATGCACGCCGAGCTCACCGAGCTGGCCCGCAACCGCGCCTGCTCCGACGTCGTACTCGTCACCGGCGACGGGGACCTGCTGCCCGGCCTGATGTCCGCGAAGGAGCACGGGGTCGCCGTCCACCTGTGGGCCGTCCAGGCCGCGGACGGCGACTACAACCAGTCCGAGGACCTCGTCGCCGAGGCCGACGAGCGCCGCGTCCTGGACCGGGCCTGGATCACCCGGGCCGTCCGCGCCAAGGACCTCGCCGGACTGTGCGCCCCGCCGCCCGCGCCGCGCCCCGAGATCGCCGCGATCCTCTCCGCGCCGCTGCCCGAGGCGGCGCTCGCCGAGGCCGCCCGCAGCGCCGGCGGCAACGGCACCGGAGCCCCCGCCCCCGCCGCGCCCGAGGGCAACGGCGCCCCCGTGCCCGCACCCACCGCCGGGGGCAAGACCGTCCCCACGCCCAAGGACCTCGCCGGCTCGCTGCGCGCCCCCGGCCAGCAGCCCGGCCCCTCCGGAACCCACGGCGCCGCCGCCCAGCAGGCCCCCGCCGGCAGCGCCCTGCGCTGGTCCTCCGACAAGGGCTGGATCGACCGGGCCGGACCGCTGGGCGAACCCGCCGAGACCGCCTCGCTGCCCACCCTCGCCCAGCTCACCAGCGCCGAGCAGCGCTGGGCCGACCGCGAGGAGGACATCACCACCGTCGGCGGCGACCCCTTCGAGGTCGGCCAGGTCTTCGCCCGGCGCTGGATGGAACGCCTCCCGGAGACCGTCCACCTGCAGAAACTCGCCACGATGTACCCGCGGATCCCGCACCGCATCGACGGGGAGCTGCTGCGCTACGCCGCCCGGTTCGGGCTGCTCGCCCACAAGGACGACCAGATCGACGAGCACGACCGCTACGCCATCCGCGCCGGGTTCTGGCGGGAGATCGACGTCCGCGCGGCCGCCGAGCACGTGGCCGTCACACCCTCCGCCGCGCCCGCGGGGCCGCCGACCCCGGCAGCGGAGTAGGGGCCGAAGCCGCGTAGGCTGCTCCCTCGTGAGTACGGGCACAGCATCAGCACGACCGAGCACGGCAGTGGCCGCGGACGCGGCCTCCGATGTGGTCTGCGTGGTGCGTGACCTGGTCAAGACGTATCCCGCGGTACGGGGCCGGCGCGGGGTCCCCGCCCTGCCCGAGACCCGGGCCACCGACGGCGTCTGCCTGGACGTCCGGCGCGGCGAGATCTTCGGCCTGCTCGGCCCCAACGGCGCCGGCAAGTCCACCCTGGTCCGGCAGCTCACCGGGCTCCTGCGGCCCGACTCGGGCGCCGTGACCCTGCTCGGCCACGACCTCGTACGCCATCCCGAGCGGGCGGCCCGGCTGCTCGCGTACCTGGGGCAGGAGTCCACCGCCCTCGACGAGCTCACGGTGGCGCTGGCCGCCGAGACCACGGGACGGCTGCGCGGGCTCGACGCACGGACGGCGCGGGCCGAGCGGGACGCCGTACTCGAGGAACTCGGACTGACCCCGATCGCCGGGCGGCCCCTGAAGAAGCTCTCAGGCGGGCAGCGGCGCCTCGCCTGCTTCGCCGCCGCACTGGTGGGGGAGCGGCCCGTACTGGTCCTCGACGAGCCCACCACCGGCATGGACCCCGTGGCCCGGCGGGCCGTGTGGGCGGCCGTGGACCGGCGGCGCGCACAGCACGGGGCCACCGTCCTGCTCGTCACCCACAACGTCATCGAGGCCGAGACCGTCCTGGACCGGGTCGCCGTCATCGACCAGGGCCGGGTCATCGCCTGCGACACCCCGGCCGGGCTGAAGGCCCGCGTCTCCGGCGAGGTCCGCCTGGAGCTGGTGTGGCGCACCGCGCCGCCGCTGGACGTGCCCGAGGTCGCGGCGCTCGCGCCGGCAGCCGCCGAAGCCGGGCGCCGGTGGGTGCTGCGGCTGGAGCCCGACGAGGCGCGCGCCGCGGTGGCCGCGGTGACCGGCGGGCCGGCCTTCGCCGCCCTCGACGACTTCACGCTGGCGACCCCGAGCCTGGAGGACGTCTACCTCGCGCTGGGCGGGCGTACGACGAAGGGCCTGGTGAAGTCGTGAGCACCACTGCTTCCGTGAGCACCACTGCTGTCGGGACTGCCGTCGGGGTGCTCGCACCGCGGGCGCGGCTCTTCCCGTCGCTGGCCGCCGTGTACCGGGCGCAGCTGTCCCGGGCCCGCGTGTCCCGGATCCCGCTGCTGTTCGTCGCCACCTTCCAGTCCGTCGGGATCATGATCCTGATGCGGGGCGTGGTGGACGGTGGCTCGGAGGCCCGGGCCGTGGTCGCGGGCTCGTCCGTGCTGGTCGTCGCCTTCGTCGCGCTGAACCTGCTCGCGCAGTACTTCGGGCAGCTGCGGGCCAGCGGCGGGCTGGACCACTACGCCACGCTGCCCGTGCCGCCCGCCTCGGTGGTGCTGGGCGCGGCCGCCGCGTACGCCTCCTTCACGCTGCCGGGCACGCTGGTGACGGCGGTGTTCGGATGCCTGCTGTTCGGGCTGCCGATGGGCGGGCTGTGGATCCTGGCCGCGGTGGTGCCGCTGGCCGGGGCCGCGCTGGCCGGGCTGGGTGCGGCGCTGGGGCTGCTGGCGCCGCGGCAGGAGCTGGCCACGCTGGCCGGGCAGCTCGGCATGTCGGCGGCGCTGCTGCTGGGGGTGCTGCCGCCGGAGCGGATGCCGGACGTGATCGTGTGGGCGCGGGACCTGCTGCCGTCGACGTACGGGGTGGAGGCGTTCGCGCGGACCTTCGCGCCGCATCCCGACTGGGCGGCGGTCGCGCTGGACCTCGGGGTGTGCGGGGCGGTGGGGGTCCTCTCGCTGGCCGCGGCGACGTGGGCGTACCGGCGGGCGTCGGTCCGCTGACCGCGACGACGCCGCCGCCGGCTCCGATCCGAAGCCGCTGACGCCGACGCGCCGGGCACCTGGCACGATGTGGGGGTGACCGAAGCCGTGACCACGCCCTCCCCGTTCGAACCGCCGCTGACGCCCGGGAAGCCGGGCGGCTCCGCCGCGGGCATCACCGCGGGGGACATCCGCGACGGGGCCGCCGTGGCCCTGGTGACCGGGGTGGCCGGCGTGCTGCTCGGACTGTTGTGGGCGTGGCTGGCGCCGAGGGCGCAGTACGTGTCGAACGGCGAGGCCGTCTTCCTGCGGAGCAGCGAGAGCGAGGCCCGGATAGGGGCCGACGGGACGTTCTTCCTGCTGTCGCTGGGGTTCGGCGTGCTGAGCGCGGTGCTCGTGTTCCTGTGGCGGCGCCGGGGCGGTGTCCCGCTGGTCGTGGGCCTGGTGATCGGGTCCGGCTTCGCCGCGTTGGTGGGGTGGCAGCTGGGGCTGTGGCTGGGGCCGTCGGCGGACGTGGCCGTGGCTGCGCTGAAGGCGGGCAAGGGGGTGCCGTTCGATGCGCCGCTGCAGCTGCTGGCGCATGGGGTGCTGCTGGTCTGGCCGATGGCCGCCGTGGCCGTCCACCTCGGCCTGACGGCCCTGTGGTCCCCGTACGACCCGGACCCGTCCGACACCGACGACCCGGCGTGGGCCGTCTACCCCCCGCCCCACGTCCACGGGGCGACCGCCCCGGCCCCGTCGGACGACCCGGCCCGGTCGGACCCGTCCGCGCCTGAGCCTCCGCGAGCCTGACCGCCGGGCCGGGCGGGGGCCGGGCCGCAGCGGGGGCTAGTGGCGGGCGATGGGGGCCAGGGTGGCGCCCGTCAGGGTGGTCAGGGTGGCGGGCGGGAGCTCGACCTCCAGGCCGCGGCGGCCCGCCGAGATGCAGATCGTGGCATGGGCCTGCGCCGACTCGTCCACCACCGTGCGCAGCCGCTTGCGCTGCCCCAGCGGGGAGATGCCGCCCAGCACGTACCCCGTCGTGCGTTCCGCCAGCGCCGGGTCGGCCATCGACGCCCGCTTCCCGGCGACCGCGGTCGCCAGCGCCTTCAGGTCCAGGCTGCCCGACACCGGGACCACGGCCACCGTCAGAACGCCGTCCACGTCCGCGACCAGCGTCTTGAAGACCCGGTCCGGGGACACCCCCATCGCCTGCGCCGCCTCCTCGCCGTACGAGGGGTGCGCCGGGTCGTGCTCGTACGCGTGCACCGTGAACTCGGCCTGCGCCGACGTGAGCGCCACGATCGCCGGTGTGCCGGCCGGAGCCGGGGCTTTCTTCTTCGCCATCAGTCCTTCGCCGTCAGTTCGCTGCCGTCAGTTCGGGCTCGTCGGCGCGCGCGTGAGGTCCACCGCCGGGAGCGACGGGAGGTGGCGGATGACCGCCGTCTCCGCGCGCAGCAGCTTCAGTTCCTCCGCGAGCCGCGTCGCCGTGTCCGGCGCCTGCAGCAGCCGCTGCTTCGCCGGGATGTCCAGCACGGCCGCCGCCGCCACCAGGTACGAGACCACCGACGGCTCGTCCGGCAGGTCCGCGGGTGAGGACAGGGACCGCTCCCGGGCTCCGGCCAGCCGCTTCTGGTAGTTCCGGAAGGCCCGCAGGACCCCCTCCGCCAGCGCGCCCGCGCCCTCGCCCCCGTCCTCCGGGAGCTCCTCCAGCTCCGCGACCAGGTACGGGCCCGAGGTGTCCACCGACAGCAGGCGGACCCGCGCCGTGCCGGTCGCGAGGACCTCGAAGCTGCCGTCCTCCCGCTCCCGGATCGTCGCCGCGTCCGCGATGCAGCCCACCCGGTGGAAGGCCTGGACCGGGTCCGGGCCGAAGCCGGCCGTCGGGCCGCGCTCGGGCAGGGCCGTCTGGTCCGGCAGGCCGGGCGCGGTCGGTGCGACCTCCCGGCCGTCGCGGATCGCGACGACCGCGAAGCGGCGCGGTTCGTCGTCGCCCGTCTTCAGCAGCTCCCGCATCATGGCGCGATAACGCTCCTCGAAGACGTTCAGCGGGAGGACGAGTCCCGGGAACAGCACCGAGTTCAAGGGGAAGAGGGGCAGGCGAACGGTGGTCACGAGGCACAGGGTAGTGGCCGCGGGCCAGGGCCTGTCACCTCAGTTGTTCCCCGCCTTCCCGTCATCCCCGTCTCAGCAGACGCGAGGCTCCCGCCGCCACCGTCGTCGCAAGGATCCAGCCCAGCAGGACGAGGGCCGCCGAGCCCCACTGCCAGCCGCCCTCCACCTTCCACTGGCCCTCCTGGCCGAGATCGATGACCGGGAGCAGCAGGTCCAGCGCGTACAGCGCCGCCTCCCAGTTCGGGTGTTCGTCCGCCTTGATCGGCGGCGGCTCGTGCCGGGAGAAGAGCAGCGCGCCCGCCGCCCACAGCACCGCCATCCACAGCGCGGCCCGGCCCGGGCGGTACCCGTACGCCACCGTCCAGTCCTGCAGGTACCCCCACGCCTTGAGCGCCGGCGGCAGGGTGGCCCGGCGCCGCCGCTGCTTGGCGAGCAGCACCTCGCGGGCGTCCGCGTCCTCGCCGCTGGCGCGCAGTACGGCAGCCAGCCGCTCGTACGGCTCCGGCGAGTACTCCGCAGTGGCCGCCTCCACCCACGCCAGCCGGCGCGCCAGCGGGAAATGGCCGCGGGGCGCGAGGTTCTCGTACGCGAACCCCTCCATCGACACGCCGCCCTGGCCGGGCCAGCTGGTGGAGGTGTCGACCAGCTTGACCACCTTCGCCCCCGACAGCACCACCCGCCCCCGCTCCGGCCGCTCGCCGACGAACCGCAGCTCCGGCGTCTGGATCCGGCGCAAGGAGACCTCCTGCTCCTCGGTCAGCGTGAACCGGGCGCCGTAGAAGTCGACCGCGTCGCCGAAGCGGCCGTCGTCCAGGCGCAGCCCGCCCCGGCACTCGAACCGCTGGGCCCGCTGCCCGCGCGTGGGGGTCTGGCCGAGCCCGTACGGGGGAGTGGAGGAGCCGGAGTCGCCGAGGACGTAGTCCAGGGCGATCGACGTCAGGTACAGGGTCCGCTCGACGGTCAGCTGCGGGGCGTTCAGAGCGCGCCGCCCGTACGGGTTGCGCAGCCGCGCCCCGCGCAGGTTCATCGACACGCCGACCTTCGCGCCGCGCAGGCTCACCTCCCCGTACGTCTCCAGCAGCTCGCCCTGGAAGTCCTGCGCGACCGACATCCCGTCCGCGGCGATGGCCCGGCCCTTGTTGTCCCGCTGCACCACGGCCTGGCTGATCAGCAGGTCGGTGCCGATCTGCGCGTCGGTCAGCCGGATCCCGCGGGCCACCCGGCAGCGCGGCAGGTGCAGATCGCCCTCCGTGTGCAGCCGGGAGGCGTCCAGCCGGGGTATCGCGCAGTTGACCAGGCGCAGGGTGACGAACCGGGTCTCGGACAGCTGGATCTCGCTGTCGAAGCGGCAGGACTGGAGTTCGACGTAGGGCTGCACGATGCCGCCGGACAGATCGAGGCGCCCGGTGATCCGTACGCCGCGCAGTTTCAGCGAGGCCACCCGGCCCGGCACCGGCGGCGGCCCGTGGAGCAGCAGCAGCGCCACCACCTGGGCACGGACGCTGCGCCCGCTGCCCCAGGCCCGGTCGCTGTGCGGGTTGTCCTCGTCGGCTGCCCGGGCACTGAGATCGCACACGCTGCCGGTCCGGTACGCCTGCCACATCCGGCGTTCGGGATCGGTGAGATCCGCGGGCTCCTCGCCCGGCCGTGCCTCCGCCATGGCGGCCCCCCTCCGCTGTGCATACGTGTACGGGGAACGCTAGTGGGCGGCAGTGACATCCGGGGCGTGTATCAGCCAGTGATACAGGCGGACGGTGGCGGGAGACGGTCTGAGAGAATTGGGAGGTGATCTCTCGTATCGACCTGCGCGGTGACGCCCTCCCCGAGGGCGGCGCCCTGCGCGATCTGCTGCCCCGTGCCGAGTTCGACGTAGAAGCTGCCCTGGAGAAGGTGCGGCCCATCTGCGAGGACGTCCATCATCGCGGCACGGCGGCGCTGATCGAGTACGCGCAGAAGTTCGACGGTGTGGAGCTCTCGCAGGTCAGGGTGGCTTCCGAGGCGCTCAAGACCGCGCTCGAAGAGCTCGACCCGGCCGTCCGTGCCGCCCTCGAGGAGTCCATCCGGCGCGCCCGGATCGTGCACCGCGAGCAGCGCCGCAGCGAGCACACCACCCAGGTGGTCCCCGGCGGCACCGTGACCGAGAAGTGGGTTCCGGTCGAGCGCGTGGGCCTGTACGCCCCGGGCGGCCGCTCCGTGTACCCGTCGTCCGTCGTCATGAACGTCGTACCGGCGCAGGAGGCGGGCGTCGAGTCGATCGCGCTCGCGTCCCCGCCGCAGAAAGAGTTCGGGGGCCTCCCGCACCCGACGATCCTCGCCGCGTGCGCGCTGCTCGGCGTCGACGAGGTGTACGCGGCCGGCGGAGCGCAGGCCGTCGCGATGTTCGCGTACGGCACCGAGGAGTGCGCCGCCACGAACATGGTGACCGGCCCCGGCAACATCTGGGTCGCCGCCGCCAAGCGCTACTTCACCGGCCGGATCGGCATCGACACCGAGGCCGGCCCGACCGAGATCGCGGTTCTCGCGGACTCCACGGCCGACCCGGTGCACGTCGCCGCCGACCTGATCAGCCAGGCCGAGCACGACCCGCTGGCCGCCGCCGTGCTCGTCACGGACTCCGAGGAGCTCGCGGCCGCCGTCGAGCGGGAGCTGGAGCCGCAGGTCGCGGCCACCAAGCACGTCGAGGACCGGATCAAGCCGGCGCTCGCGGGCAAGCAGTCCGCGATCGTGCTGGTCGACTCCCTGGAGGACGGCCTCAAGGTCGTCGACGCGTACGGCGCCGAGCACCTGGAGATCCAGACCGCCGACGCCGCGGCCTGGGCCGCCCGCGTCCGCAACGCCGGTGCGATCTTCGTCGGCCCGTGGGCCCCGGTCTCGCTCGGCGACTACTGCGCCGGGTCGAACCACGTGCTGCCCACCGGCGGCTGCGCCTGCCACTCCTCCGGCCTGTCCGTGCAGTCCTTCCTGCGCGGCATCCACATCGTCGACTACACGCGGGACGCCCTCGCCGAGGTCACCCACCACGTGGTGACGCTGGCCGAGGCCGAGGACCTGCCCGCGCACGGCGCGGCCCTCAAGGCCCGCTTCGGGTGGAAGGTTCCTGGCAAGTGACCGGCATCGACGACCTCCCCATCCGGGACGAGCTGCGCGGCAAGACCCCGTACGGCGCCCCGCAGCTCGACGTGCCCGTCCAGCTGAACACCAACGAGAACCCGTACCCGCTCCCCGAGGAGCTGGTCCGGCGCATCGCCGAGCGCGTATCCGAGGCCGCCCGCACCCTCAACCGATACCCCGACCGGGACGCGATCGAGCTGCGGACCGCGCTGGCCGCCTACCTCACCCGTACGGGCAAGCACCCGGTCGCGCGGGAGAACGTGTGGGCCGCCAACGGCTCCAACGAGGTCATCCAGCAGCTGCTGCAGACCTTCGGCGGGCCCGGCCGCACCGCGATCGGCTTCGAGCCCTCGTACTCGATGCACGCGCTGATCGCCCGGGGCACCGGGACGGGCTGGATCTCCGGCCCGCGCCGCGAGGACTTCACGATCGACGTGGAGGCGGCCGAGCAGGCCATCGCCGAGAACAAGCCGCACGTCGTCTTCATCACCTCGCCCAACAACCCCACGGGTACCGCGGTCGAGGCGGAGACGGTCCTCGCCCTCTACGAGGCCGCGCAGGCGGCGCGTGTCGATCAGAGTTCGGCCTCCCTGGTCATCGTGGACGAGGCGTACGTCGAGTTCAGCCACCGGGACTCGCTCCTGCCGCTGATCGAGGGCCGCCCGAACATGGTGGTCTCCCGGACCATGTCCAAGGCCTTCGGCGCCGCCGGGCTGCGCCTGGGCTACCTGGCCGCGCACCCGGCCGTGGTCGACGCCGTCCAGCTCGTACGCCTGCCGTACCACCTGTCGGCCGTCACCCAGGCGACCGCGCTGGCCGCCCTGGAGCACACCGACACCCTGCTCGGCTACGTCGAGCAGCTCAAGGCCGAACGGGACCGCCTCGTCACCGAGCTGCGGGCGATCGGCTGCGAGGTCACCGAGTCCGACGCGAACTTCATCCAGTTCGGGAAGTTCGAGGACTCGCACACCGCCTGGCAGAAGATCCTCGACCAGGGTGTCCTGGTCAGGGACAACGGCGTACCGGGCTGGCTGCGGGTCACCGCCGGCACCCCGGCCGAGAACGACGCGTTCCTGGAAGCGGTTCGCGCACTGAAGAAGGAGCAGCACGCATGAGCCGCATCGGACGGGTCGAACGGACCACGAAGGAGACCTCGGTCCTCGTCGAGATAAACCTCGACGGCACCGGCAAGGTCGACGTCTCGACGGGCGTGGGCTTCTACGACCACATGCTCGACCAGCTCGGCCGCCACGGCCTCTTCGACCTCACGGTCAAGACGGACGGCGACCTGCACATCGACAGCCACCACACCATCGAGGACACCGCCCTCGCGCTCGGCGCCGCCTTCAAGCAGGCCCTCGGCGACAAGGTCGGCATCTACCGCTTCGGCAACTGCACCGTGCCGCTCGACGAGTCCCTCGCCCAGGTGACCGTCGACCTGTCCGGCCGCCCGTACCTCGTGCACACCGAGCCCGAGAACATGGCGCCGATGATCGGCGAGTACGACACGACGATGACCCGGCACATCTTCGAGTCGTTCGTCGCGCAGGCCCAGATCGCCCTGCACATCCACGTCCCGTACGGCCGCAACGCCCACCACATCGTGGAATGCCAGTTCAAGGCCCTCGCGCGCGCCCTGCGCTACGCGGCCGAGTTCGACCCGCGCGCCGCCGGAATCCTGCCCTCCACGAAGGGCGCCCTCTAGCCGTGAACGGCCTCAACACCATCCTGATCGTCGTCGGTCTCTTCCTGGCCGGAGGCGTCTACTCCTTCCAGAAGCAGCAGATGCCCAAGTCGGTCATCATCCTGCTCGCCATCGGCTCCGCGATGTGCCTCGCCGCCGGAGTCCTGCGAATCCAAGGAATCTGGGAATGAGCGCTGCCCGCCCCACCAAGAACGTCGTCGTCTTCGACTACGGCTTCGGCAACGTCCGTTCCGCCGAGCGGGCCCTCGCCCGCGTGGGCGTGGACGTCGAGATCACCCGCGACTACGACAAGGCGATGGACGCCGACGGACTCCTCGTCCCCGGCGTCGGTGCCTTCTCCGCCTGCATGCAGGGCCTCAAGGACGCCCGCGGCGACTGGATCATCGGCCGCAGGCTCTCCGGCGGGCGCCCCGTCATGGGCATCTGCGTCGGCATGCAGATCCTCTTCGAACGCGGCATCGAGCACGGCGTGGAGACGGAGGGCCTCGACGAGTGGCCCGGCACCGTCGAGCCGCTGCGCGCCCCGATCGTGCCCCACATGGGCTGGAACACCGTGGACGCCCCGGCCGACAGCCAGGCCTTCAAGGGCCTGGACGACGACGCCCGCTTCTACTTCGTGCACTCGTACGCGGTGCGCGACTGGAGCCTGGAGGTCACCAACCCGGTGATCCGCGCCCCCAAGGTCACCTGGGCCACCCACGGCGAGCCGTTCGTCGCGGCGGTGGAGAACGGGGCCCTGTGGGCCACCCAGTTCCACCCCGAGAAGTCCGGCGACGCCGGCGCCCAGCTCCTCACCAACTGGATCGAGACCCTCTGATGACCGCCAGCAAGCTCGAACTGCTGCCTGCCGTCGATGTCCGTGACGGCCAGGCCGTCCGCCTCGTGCACGGCGTGTCCGGCAGCGAGACCTCCTACGGCTCCCCGCTGGACGCGGCCCTTGCCTGGCAGGCCTCCGGCGCCGAATGGCTGCACCTCGTCGACCTGGACGCCGCCTTCGGCACCGGCGACAACCGCGCCCTGGTCGCCGAGATCACCGGCGCCATGGACATCAAGGTCGAGCTGTCCGGCGGCATCCGCGACGACGCCTCGCTCGCCGCGGCCCTCGCCACCGGCTGCACCCGCGTCAACCTCGGCACCGCCGCCCTGGAGACCCCCGAGTGGGCCGCCAAGGCCATCGCCGAGCACGGCGACAAGATCGCCATCGGCCTCGACGTACGCGGCACCACCCTCAAGGGCCGCGGCTGGACCAGCGAGGGCGGGGACCTCTACGAGACCCTCGCGCGCCTGGACTCCGAGGGCTGCGCCCGGTACGTCGTCACCGACATCGGCAAGGACGGCACGCTGACCGGCCCCAACCTGGAGCTGCTGAAGAACGTCTGCGCCGCCACCGACCGGCCGGTCGTGGCCTCCGGCGGGATCTCCTCGCTGGACGATCTGCGGGCGCTGTCCGAGCTGGTGCCGGTGGGCGTCGAGGGCGCGATCGTGGGCAAGGCCCTGTACGCCAAGGCCTTCACCCTGGAAGAGGCCCTCCGGGTGGTGTCCGGCTCATGAGCAGCGCTGGTGAGGTCCGCCGCATCTCGTCGGGCGGCCCGTGGGAGGAGGCCGTGGGGTACTCCCGCGCCGTGGAGCTGCCGAACGGGCTCGTGCTCGTCTCCGGCTGCACCTCCGTCGTCGACGGCAAGATCGTGGCCGGCGGCCCGTACGAGCAGACCGTCAACTCCTTCCGCGTCGCGATCGACGCGCTGAAGCAGGTCGGCCTGGGTGCGGAGCACGTGGTCCGGACCCGGATGTACATCACCCATGCGAGGGATGTGGACGAGGTGGGCCGCGCCCACAAGGAGCTCTTCGACTCAGTCCGCCCCGCCGCCTCCATGATCATCGTCTCCGGCTTCATCGACCCCAGCCTCGTCGTCGAGGTCGAGGTCGAAGCCTTCCGAGGGGAGTCCTGATGTCGCTCGCCGTACGCGTGATCCCCTGCCTGGACGTGGACAACGGCCGCGTCGTCAAGGGTGTCAACTTCCGGAATCTGCGCGATGCGGGTGACCCGGTGGAGATGGCCAAGCTGTACGACGCCGAGGGCGCCGACGAGCTGACCTTCCTCGACATCACCGCGTCGTCCGGCAACCGCGAGACCACGTACGACGTGGTGCGGCGGACCGCCGAGCAGGTCTTCATCCCGCTGACCGTGGGCGGCGGCGTCCGCACCGCGGAGGACGTGGACAAGCTGCTGCGGGCCGGTGCGGACAAGGTGGGCGTGAACACCGCTGCCATCGCGCGGCCGGAGCTGATCCAGGAGATCGCGGAGCGCTTCGGGCGGCAGGTCCTGGTCCTGTCCGTCGACGCCCGTCGCACGCCGACCGGTTCCTTCGAGGTCACCACGCACGGCGGCCGCCAGGGCACCGGCATCGACGCCGTCGAGTGGGCGCACCGGGCGGCCGAACTGGGCGCCGGGGAGATCCTGCTGAACTCGATGGACGCGGACGGTACGAAGGACGGGTACGACACCGAGATGATCGCGGCCGTGCGCAAGCACGTCACGGTGCCGGTGATCGCCTCGGGCGGTGCCGGCAGGCTGGAGCACTTCGCCCCGGCGATCGATGCGGGCGCCGATGCGGTGCTCGCGGCCTCGGTGTTCCACTTCGGTGACCTGCGGATCAGTGAGGTCAAGCAGACCCTCCGCGAGGCCGGCCACCCGGTCCGCTGACCGCTGCGCGGAGCCGTTTCCCTGCCCCGCCCCTTCCCGGAACCGGGGGCTCTGCCCCCGGTTCCGGGAAGGGGCGGGGCAGGCGCTAAATGCCCAGCTTCGCCACCGTCAGCTTTGCGACGGCTTCCTTCGGGCCGTCCAGTTCCACAGCGGCAGCGTCCTGGCGGCCGAAGCAGAAGAGGGTCAGTTCGCCCGGTTCGCCGGTGACCGTCACCACCGGGGTGCCCTTGTGGGCGACCGTCGTCTGGCCGTTCGGGCGGCGCAGCACCAGGCCCACCGGGGAGCGGCGGCCCGTCAGCCGGGCCAGCTTCTCCAGGCGGGACCAGAGGGCGTCCGAGAACACGGGGTCCAGCTGGCGCGGCGACCAGTCCGGCTGGGCGCGGCGTACGTCCTCCGCGTGGACGAAGAACTCCACCGCGTTCGCCGCCTCGTCGATCTGCTTCAGCGCGTAGAGGGACATCTTCGGCGGGCCGGTCCGGATCAGCTGGATCAGTTCCTCGTACGGCTTGGCCGCGTACTCGGCCATCGCCTTGTCCAGCCGGTCCTTCAGGACGTTCAGCAGCAGGCCGCCCGCCGCGTCCGGGCGACGCTCCCGGACCACCACGTGCGCCGCCAGCTCCCGGGCCCGCCAGCCTTCGCACAGCGTCGGCGCCTCCGGCCCGGCCGCCTCCAACAGGTCCGCCAGCAGCAGGCGTTCACGCTTCGCATGGGTAGACATGGGGGCCACCCTACGGCCGGAACCCGGCCCGTGCCCGCTCATCAGGCGGACGGTGATCCGTCACCGCCGCCCGGGCGCGGCACAATGGCCCCCATGAGTACGTCCTCCCTCGATCCCGCCATCGCCGCCCGGCTCAAGCGCTCCGCCGACGGCCTGGTTCCCGCCATCGCCCAGCAGTACGACACCGGTGAGGTGCTCATGCTCGGCTGGATGGACGACGAGGCCTTGCACCGCACCCTGACCACCGGCCGCTGCACGTACTGGTCCCGCAGCCGCCAGGAGTACTGGGTGAAGGGGGACACTTCCGGCCACTTCCAGCACGTGAAGTCCGTCGCCCTCGACTGCGACGCCGACACCCTCCTCGTCAAGGTCGACCAGGTCGGCGCCGCCTGCCACACGGGCGCCCGTACGTGCTTCGACGCCGATGTCCTTCCGCTGGCCGAATAGGTAGGTAGGGTCCCAAGCCATGGATCTTGAGACGTTCCGCAAGCTCGCGGCGGACCGCCGCGTCATCCCCGTGAGCCGCAAGCTGCTGGCCGACGGCGACACCCCCGTCGGGCTCTACCGCAAGCTGGCCGCCGAACGCCCGGGCACCTTCCTCCTGGAGTCCGCCGAGAACGGCCGCTCCTGGTCCCGCTACTCCTTCGTCGGCGTACGCAGCGACTCCACGCTGACCGTCCGCGACGGCCAGGCGCACTGGATCGGCACCCCGCCCGTCGGCGTCCCCACCGACGGCGACCCGCTCGAGGCCCTGCGCGCCACCGTCCAGACCCTGCACACGCCCCGCGACCTCGCGGGCGGGATGCCGCCCTTCACCGGCGGCATGGTCGGCTACCTCGGCTACGACATCGTGCGCCGCCTGGAGCGCATCGGCGAGCACACCGCCGACGACCTGCAGCTGCCCGAGCTGACCATGCTGCTCACCTCCGACCTGGCGGTCATGGACCACTGGGACGGCACCGTCCAGCTCATCGCCAACGCCATCAACCACAACGACCTCGACACCGGCGTGGACGAGGCGTACGCGGACGCGGTGGCCCGGCTCGACGTGATGGAGGCCGACCTCGCGCGGCCCGCCCCGTACACCCCCACGCCGCTGCCCGCCTCCGAGATGCCCAGTTTCGAGGACGGCACGGTCTCGGCGCTGTGGGGCGGCGAGAAGTACCGGGACGCCGTCGAGGACATCAAGGAGCGGATCCGGGCCGGCGAGGCCTTCCAGGTGGTGCCCTCGCAGCGGTTCGAGACCCCGTGCGAGGCCTCCGCGCTGGACGTCTACCGGGTGCTGCGGGCCACCAACCCGTCCCCGTACATGTACCTGTTCCGCTTCGAGAACGGCTTCGACGTCGTCGGGTCCAGCCCCGAGGCCCTGGTCAAGGTCGAGGACGGGCGGGCCATGGTCCACCCGATCGCCGGCACCCGCCACCGCGGGGCCACCCCGCAGGAGGACCACGAGCTCGCCGAGGAGCTGCTGGCCGACCCCAAGGAGCGCGCCGAGCACCTGATGCTCGTCGACCTGGGCCGCAACGACCTGGGCCGGGTCTGCGAGCCGGGATCGGTCGAGGTCGTCGACTTCATGTCGATCGAGCGGTACTCGCACGTCATGCACATCGTCTCCACCGTCACCGGCCGGGTCGCCGAGGGCAGGACCGCCTTCGACGTGCTCACCGCCTGCTTCCCGGCCGGCACCCTCTCCGGCGCGCCCAAGCCGCGCGCCATGCAGATCATCGAGGAGCTCGAACCCTCCCGCCGCGGCCTGTACGGCGGCTGCGTCGGCTACCTCGACTTCGCCGGGGACTCCGACACGGCCATCGCCATCCGCACCGCGCTGCTGCGCGACGGCACGGCGTACGTCCAGGCCGGCGCGGGAGTCGTCGCGGACTCGGTGCCCGAGCTGGAGGACAACGAGTGCCGCAACAAGGCGGCCGCCGTCCTGCGCGCGGTGGGAGCGGCGAACCGGCTGAACGGCTCGTGACGGCGTAAGGGATAGTGGGGTACGTGAGTGCCGTACCCCCACCCCGAAACGACACCGACGCCCCCTCCGCCGGAGCCCCGGACACTGCGGACGGTGGCGCCGGCCGCGGCGGCCGTCGCAGCGTGGCCGTCGCCCTGCTGCTCGGCGCGCTCGGTGCCACCGTCGTCCTGCTCGCCTCCGGCCGTGTCTGGGCCCGCGGCACCGCCGCCGTGGGGGGCGGCTCGCTGCCGCTGACCGCGGACGGGCGGGCCGTGACCGGGCTCCCGGCGGCCCTGGCCATCGTGGGCCTCGCGGCCCTGGTGGCCGTGTTCGCCGTACGCGGCAGGAGCCGGCTGCTGGTCTCCGGGCTGCTCGCGCTGAGCGGTCTGGGCGCGGCCGTCTCCGCGGTGCTGGCCGCCGACGACCGGCAGGCGCTGGACGCGCAGGCCGCCCGTACGACCGCGGACACCGCGGCGCAGGTGGGGGCGCTGACGCACACCGCCTGGCCGTACATCACGGCCGCCGGCGCGGCCCTGATCCTGGTCGCCGGACTGCTGGCCCTGCGCTTCGGCCGCAGCTGGCCGGCGATGGGCGGCCGCTACGAGCGGGACGGCAGTCCCCGGGCCCGCAAGGCGGCACCGGTGGACCCCGACCGGCCCGAGGACCTGTGGAAGGCCCTCGACCGCGGCGAGGACCCGACCCGCTGACCAGGCACCGCGCGCGGTGCGGGACAATGGGCACCGAGCATTCGACACAGACCGCGTTTTTGAACACCCTGCGACAGAGCAAACGAGGAGCAACTCATGGCGGGCACTGACCACGGACACACCCCGGCCGCCTGGACCGGTGTCACCATCGCCTTCATCGGTTTCTGCATTTCCGGCGCGTTCATGGTGATCGCGAACCCGCTCGGGTTCTGGGCCGGTCTCGTCGTCGTCGCGCTCGGCGGTGTGGTGGGCCTGGCGATGAAGGCCGCGGGCATGGGCGCGCCGAAGGCCGCCCACGAGGACCTGGCCGTGGTCATCGCCGCCAACAAGGCCGCCGCCAAGGTCTGAGTACCGCCACGGTGCGAGTCCCGGTGTACACCTTCGAAAGGCGCGGCCCCGTGGGGCTGCGCCTTTCGTCATGAGCGGAGAGAATCAGCGGGTGGACGACGCCTCACGCAGCCCCTTCGCGGTGCCTGGGCCCGCGCCCGTGCCGCCCGCGCCGCCGCAGAGCCGCGCCCGGCGGCTGGCCGTGCCGGCGCTCACGCTGGCCTCGGCGGCCCTGGCCTTTGCGTACGTGGGGGCCGTGGATCCCAATGAACCCGGCCACTATCCGGTCTGCCCGCTCTTTCGACTGACCGGAATTCTGTGCCCCGGATGCGGCGGGCTGCGCAGTGCGCATGCGTTCGCCCACGGCGATCTCATCACCGCTTTCGGGGCAAATGCCCTGGCCGTCGTCGGCTACTTCGTCTTCGCCGGCTTCATGGTCCTGTGGCTGGTTCGCGCCTACCGCGGCGGCCCGGCCCCGCGCTTCGCCCTGCGGCGGCCGTACTGGTGGGCCATCGGGGTGCTGACGCTGGTTTTCGTGGTGGTCCGAAACGTGCCGTTCGGATCCGCCCTGGCCCCCTGAGGCACGCATTCGGCCTGCCCGGGGCCATATGAATCCCGGATTCCGAATGTCCAGTGATTGGGACGCCGTCAACCGCGTGCGGAGCGCAAGGCCTCCTGCGGATACCATTTGATTGCTGACCTTGCAGTTGTACGTGTCTGCAAGGCGGCCGACCGTCATCGACCCGGAAGGGGGCCGCTCGCGTGAGTGTGCTCGACGAGATCATCGAAGGGGTCCGCGAAGACCTTGCCGAACGGCAGGCCCGCGTGAGCCTCGACGAGCTCAAGGAGCGTGCCGCCAAGGCGCCCCAGGCCAAGGACGGCGTCGCGGCCCTGCGGGGCGACGGCGTCAAGGTGATCTGCGAGGTCAAGCGCTCCAGCCCCTCCAAGGGCGCGCTGGCCGCGATCGCGGATCCCGCCGGACTCGCCGCCGACTACGAGGCGGGCGGTGCGGCGGTCATCTCCGTCCTCACCGAGCAGCGCCGTTTCGGCGGCTCGCTGGCCGACCTGGAGGCCGTCCGCGCGCGCGTGGACATCCCGATCCTGCGCAAGGACTTCATCGTCACGGCGTACCAGCTGTGGGAGGCCCGCGCCTACGGCGCCGACCTCGTGCTGCTGATCGTCGCGGCCCTGGAACAGGAGGCCCTCGTCTCCCTCATCGAGCGGGCCGAGTCCATCGGGCTCACCCCGCTCGTCGAGGTCCACGACGAGGACGAGGTCGAGCGCGCGGTTGCAGCCGGCGCCAAGATCATCGGCGTCAATGCCCGCAACCTCAAGGACCTCAAGGTCGACCGCTCCACCTTCGAGCGCGTCGTCGGCGAGATCCCGGCCCACATCGTCAAGGTTGCCGAGTCCGGCATCCGCGGGCCGCACGACCTGATCGCCTACGCCAACGAGGGCGCCGACGCCGTCCTCGTCGGGGAGTCCCTGGTCACCGGACGCGACCCGAAGTCGGCCGTGGCCGACCTCGTCGCCGCCGGCGCCCACCCCGCCCTGCGCCACGGACGGAGCTGACCCGTCCCATGGCCCCCAACCGCCCCTCCGTCCGCACCCGACCGGGCCGTGGCCCGGCCGGCGTGCCGACGGCGCACGCGCCCCTGGCGCGCGGCTGCCGCCCCCGCGGCTGCCGCGCCCCGGCCCGGCGGGTGCACGGGCGGCGGGTCAGGTACGTGATCGGCTCCGAGCCCGGACAGGTCAACGGCATGCGATGGCGCACCGCAGGCGCGCTGTAACGAGGGCCGTCCCGGTCCGGTACGCCTGACGTCGTCACCCGACGCCGCCCGGCGTACCGCCCCGCGCGGTGCTCGCTCACGGCCTGTCGCCCCGAGCCGCCGGCTCCGGGCGCGGGCCGCAGCCTCCGTACGCATCCCCACCCCCGCAGCGGGGTGCGCGTGCGGCGGGCCTGCAGCGCAATACGGTGCATCCATCCCATCGCACCCGTAGGAGTACTGGGCATGTCCAGCAGCTCGTTCTTCATTCCGGACCCGGAGGGTCACGTCCCCAACGCCGAGGGCTACTTCGGCGACTTCGGCGGCAAGTTCATCCCGGAAGCGCTCGTCGCCGCCGTGGACGAGGTCGCCGTCGAGTACGAGAAGGCCAAGGTCGACCCGGCCTTCGCGGCCGAGCTCAACGACCTGATGGTCAACTACACCGGCCGGCCCAGTGCCCTCACCGAGGTGCCGCGGTTCGCCGAGCACGCCGGCGGCGCCCGGATCTTCCTCAAGCGCGAGGACCTCAACCACACCGGCTCGCACAAGATCAACAACGTGCTGGGCCAGGCGCTGCTCACCAAGCGCATGGGCAAGACCCGCGTCATCGCCGAGACCGGAGCCGGTCAGCACGGCGTGGCCACCGCCACCGCCTGCGCGCTCTTCGGCCTCGAGTGCACCGTCTACATGGGCGAGATCGACACCCAGCGCCAGGCCCTGAACGTGGCCCGGATGCGGATGCTGGGCGCCGAGGTCATCGCGGTGAAGTCCGGCTCCCGGACCCTCAAGGACGCCATCAACGAGGCGTTCCGCGACTGGGTCGCCAATGTGGACCGCACCCACTACCTCTTCGGCACGGTCGCAGGCCCCCACCCCTTCCCGGCCATGGTCCGCGACTTCCACCGGGTCATCGGCGTCGAGGCCCGCCGCCAGATCCTGGAGCGCGCCGGCCGGCTGCCCGACGCCGTCGCGGCCTGCGTCGGCGGCGGCTCCAACGCCATCGGCCTCTTCCACGCCTTCATCCCGGACGCCGGCGTCCGCCTGGTCGGCTTCGAGCCCGCCGGGCACGGCGTCGAGACCGGCGAGCACGCGGCCACGCTGACCGCCGGCGAGCCGGGCATCCTGCACGGCTCCCGCTCGTACGTCCTCCAGGACGAGGAGGGCCAGATCACCGAGCCGTACTCGATCTCGGCCGGTCTGGACTACCCGGGCATCGGCCCGGAGCACTCCTTCCTCAAGGACTCGGGCCGCGGCGAGTACCGCGCGGTCACCGACGACGCCGCGATGCAGGCCCTGCGCCTGCTCTCCCGCACCGAGGGCATCATCCCGGCGATCGAATCGGCACATGCCCTCGCGGGCGCCCTCGACCTGGGCAAGGAGCTGGGCAAGGAGGGGCTGATCGTGGTCAACCTGTCCGGCCGCGGCGACAAGGACATGGACACGGCGGCCCGCTACTTCAACCTCTACGACACCGACGCCTCCGAGGGGGAGACCAAGTGAGCGGCAACATCGAACTCCTCTCGGCCACCCTCGCGAAGGCGAAGTCCGAGGACCGCGCGGCCCTCGTCGCCTACCTCCCGGCCGGCTTCCCGACCGTCGACGGCGGCATCGAGGCCGTCAAGGCCGTCATCGCGGGCGGCGCGGACGTGGTCGAGGTCGGCCTCCCGCACAGCGACCCGGTCCTGGACGGCGCGATCATCCAGACCGCCGACGACATCGCCCTGCGCGGCGGCGTCAAGATCGCCGACGTGCTGCGCACCGTGCGCGAGGCCCACGCGGCGACCGGGGCCCCGGTGCTGGTGATGACGTACTGGAACCCGATCGACCGCTACGGCGTCGAGCGGTTCGCCACCGAGCTGGCCGCGGCGGGCGGTGCGGGCTGCATCCTGCCCGACCTGCCGGTCCAGGAGTCCGCGCTGTGGCGTGAGCACGCCGACAAGCACGGTCTGGCGACCGTCTTCGTCGTCGCTCCGAGCAGCAAGGACGAGCGCCTGGCGACCATCACGGCCGCCGGTTCCGGCTTCGTCTACGCCGCCTCGCTGATGGGCGTCACCGGCACCCGCGAGTCGGTCGGCCACGAGGCCCAGGAGCTGGTCCGCCGTACCCGCGCCACCACCGACATCCCGGTCTGCGTAGGCCTCGGCGTCTCCAACGCCGTACAGGCCAAGGAGGTCGCCGGCTTCGCCGACGGGGTGATCGTCGGCTCGGCGTTCGTGAAGCTGCTGCTGGACGCGCCGGACCTGCCGGCCGGGCTGGCCGCCGTACGGGCGCTGGCGGGCGAGCTCGCGGAAGGCGTACGCAGGAGCTGACGTACGCAGGAGCTGACCCACGCGTTCGATTGACGGCGCGAACCCTTGACCGGGTTCTGTAGTCCGATCGGGTGGAAGTGGGGGCGGGGAGGCACGCGAGTGCCTCCCCGCTTCGTTTGGCCGAACGTGAGCGAGATGAACGACGGTGCGAACCGCGAAGCGAAACGATCGGCCCGCGAGCGGCTCCAGGTGGAGCGTGAGCGCGAGAAGAAGAGGGAAAAGCGGCGGCGTACCCTCATCGTGGCGTCGGCCGTGGTGGGCGTCCTCGGCCTGGCGGCCGTCGTCGGCCTGATCGCGGCCAACACCGGCAGCGACAAGTCCGCCGGCGGAGGCCCGGTGACCGCTCCCTCCGGGGCCACCGGCAAGGACGCGCTCGCCATCCAGACGGGCAAGCCCGAGGCCAAGTCCACGCTGACGGTGTGGGAGGACTTCCGCTGCCCGGCGTGCAAGTCCTTCGAGACCAACTACCGGGACACGATCCACGACCTGGAGGCCAAGGGGCTGCTCAAGGTCGACTACCACATCGTCACCCTGATCGACGGGAACATGGGC
Organism: Streptomyces sp. NBC_00354; assembly: GCF_036106915.1. NCBI lineage: Bacteria > Bacillati > Actinomycetota > Actinomycetes > Kitasatosporales > Streptomycetaceae > Streptomyces > Streptomyces sp. NBC_00354. The sequence goes on from NZ_CP107983.1 coordinate 6,130,397, forward strand.
GGCAGCGGCTCGCTGAAGGGCGCGAACGCCGCCGCCTGCGCGCAGGACGCCGGAAAGTTCGCGGCGTACCACGACGTCCTGTTCGAGAACCAGCCGCAGGAGGTCGACGACGCCTACGGGAAGAACGCCAAGCTGCTGGAGCTGGCCGCCAAGGTGGACGGGCTGGACACCCCGGAGTTCCGCAAGTGCGTCGAGGACGGGACGCACAACAGCTGGGTCGACAAGTCGTTCGAGGCCTTCCGCGCCGGGAAGTTCAAGGGCACCCCGACCGTGCTGCTGAACGGCAAGGACCTCTTCGCCGACCAGGCCAACCCCATCACCCCGCAGAAGCTCAAGGAGCAGGTGGAGGGCACCGCGAAGGGCACCGGGGGCGCGAGCTCCTCGCCGTCCGCCTCGCCCAGCCCCTCCGGGAAGGGCGCGAAGGGTGCGGCGTCCGCGTCGCCGTCGGCCTCTTCGTCGGGCTCTTCGTCGGGCTCGGTGAAGTCCTCGTCCACTTCCTCGGGCATGTCCGGGTCGTCCTCGACGGGGTCGCGGGCCGGATCGGCCGGGGTCGCGAAGGGGGCCGCGGACACCCCCTGAGTCCCGTCTCGATTTGGCGCCAGGTTGCCGGGCGGGTTGCGGTCCGTACCGCCCGGCAGGGTAGCGTCGGCACTGCCATGAACCTTGCCTATATCCCCAGCCCGTCGACCGGCGTGATCCATCTCGGACCGATCCCGCTGCGCGGCTACGCGTTCTGCATCATCATCGGCGTCTTCGTCGCCGTCTGGCTCGGCAACAAGCGGTGGATCGCGCGCGGCGGAAAGCCGGGCACGGTCGCGGACATCGCGGTGTGGGCCGTGCCGTTCGGCCTGATCGGCGGTCGCCTGTACCACGTGATCACCGACTACCAGCTGTACTTCGGCGAGGGCCGCAACTGGGTCGACGCCTTCAAGATCTGGGAGGGCGGCCTCGGCATCTGGGGCGCCATCGCGCTGGGCGCGGTGGGCGCCTGGATCGGCTGCCGCCTGCGCGGCATCCCGCTGCCGGCCTGGGCCGACGCGTTGGCCCCTGGTATCGCGCTGGCCCAGGCCTGCGGCCGCTGGGGCAACTGGTTCAACCAGGAGCTGTACGGGCGGGCCACCGACCTGCCCTGGGCGGTCGAGATCAGCGACGGCCCCAACCGGGTCGCCGGTACCTACCACCCGACCTTCCTGTACGAGTCGCTGTGGTGCCTCGGCGTCGCCGCGCTCGTGATCTGGGCCGACCGCCGCTTCAAGCTGGGCCACGGCCGGGCGTTCGCCCTGTACGTCGCCGCGTACTGCGTGGGCCGCGGCTGGATCGAGTACATGCGGGTCGACGAGGCCCACCACATCCTGGGCCTCCGGCTGAACGTGTGGACCTCGATCGTGGTCTTCGTCCTGGCCGTGGTCTATCTCGTGCTGTCGGCGAAGCTGCGGCCGGGCCGCGAGGAGGTCGTGGAGCCGGACCGCGGACCCGCGGCATCCGACCCGGCGACCAAGACCGACGAGGGCAAGGCAGGCGAAGGCAAGGCCGTCGAGGACGCGGACAAGACGGCGGACGCCGGCGCGGACACCCCGGCCACCGCCGAGGCCGAGGACTCCGAGCCGAAACCCGACGCCGAGGCTCCGAAGGCCGCCAAGAAGCTCTGACCGGGTCGTCCGGATCACACGGGAGGGGCGCCGCGCCACCGCGCGGCGCCCCTCCCGTCTTCGGTTCCACCGACGACGCCCCGGCCGTCCAGCCGGCCGGGGGCGCGGCCGTCATTCCCGTCGGGCGAGCGCGACGACCCGTTCCGCGCCCGCCAGGACCGCAGGGTCGACGAAGCGGCCGTCCGGCAGGGCCACCGCGCCCGGGGTGCGGCGGGCCGCCGCGACGATCTCCTGGGCGGCGGTGACCTCCTCCGGGGCGGGCAGGTACGCCCGCTCGATCACCGGCAGCTGGCGCGGGTGGATCGCCGCCCGGCCCAGGAAGCCCAGAGCCCGGCCGCGGGCACAGGAGACGGCCAGCGCCTCGAGGTCCCGGATGTCGGGGAAGACCGACTGGGCGGGCGGGGCCAGCCCCGCCGCCCGGGCTGCGACCACCACCCGCGAGCGGGGCCAGTCCAGGCCCGCCTCCGCGCTGATGCCCAGATCGGCGCGGAGGTCGGCCTCGCCGAGGGAGAGCCCGCGCAGGGCGGGGTGCGCGCGGGCGATCTCGTACGCGCGCTCCACGGCCAGCGCCGACTCCAGCATGGCGTGCAGGGCCACCCCGCCGGTGCGGTCGGCGACCGCGGAGATCTGCTGCGGGGCCGAGACCTTCGGCAGCCGCAGCCCCGCGAGGCCGTGCAGGCCGGTCAGGGCGGTGAGGTCGGCGCCGGCCCAGGGGGAGTCCAGGGCGTTGACGCGGACGAAGACCGGGACCGGGGGCCGCTCGGCCAGCCGTTCCGCGGTGGCGGCGCGGGCGTACTCCTTGCGGGAGGCCGACACCGCGTCCTCGAGGTCGACGATGACGGCGTCGGCCCCGGAGTGCAGGGCCTTGGCGACCACCTCCGGGCGGTCGCCGGGTACGTAGAGCCAGGTCAGGATCACAGGGCCCCCTCCATCCGGAGTGCGCTGATCTCGGCCTCGGACAGGCCGAGTTCGGTGAGTACGGCGTCGGTGTCCGCGCCGTGCGGGCGGCCCGCCCAGCGGATCCCGCCGGGAGTCTCGGACAGCCGGAACAGGACGTTCTGCATCCGGAGCGGGCCGAGTTCGGGGTCCTCGACCTCGGTGACGGTGTCCAGGGCCGCGAACTGCGGATCGGCCATGACGTCCCGTACGTCGTAGACCCGGGCAACGGCGGCCTCGGCCTCCTCGAACGCGGCGAGCACGTCGTCGGCCTTGTGGCGCCCGATCCAGCCGCCGACGGCCTCGTCGAGGACGGGAGCGTGGGCGGCCCGGCCGGAGCCGGTCGCGAACCAGGGCTCGGCGATCAGTTCGGGCCGGCCGACGAGCCGCATGACGCGCTCCGCGATGGACTGGGCGGAGGTGGAGACCGCCAGCCAGCGCCCGTCCGCACTGCGGTAGGTGTTCCGGGGGGCGTTGTTGGTGGAGCGGTTGCCGGTGCGCGGCTGGACGTAGCCGAGCTGGTCGTACCAGAGCGGGTGCGGGCCGAGCACGGTGAGGATCGGCTCGATGATGGCCAGGTCCACCACCTGCCCGTGGCCACTGAGGTCGCGGCCGGCGAGCGCGGTCATCACCGCGTACGCGGTGGTCAGCGCGGCGATCGAATCGGCGAGGCCGAAGGGCGGCAGGGTCGGCGGGCCGTCCGGCTCCCCGGTGATCGCGGCGAAGCCGCTCATCGCCTCGGCGAGGGTGCCGAAGCCGGGGCGGTGGGCGTACGGGCCCTGCTGGCCGAAGGCCGTGACGCGGGTCAGGATCAGCCGCGGGTTGGCGGCGGACAGCTCGGGCCAGCCAAGGCCCCATTTCTCGAGGGTTCCGGGACGGAAGTTCTCGATGACCACGTCGGCGGTGGCGGCCATCCGCAGCAGGGTGTCGCGCCCGCCGGGGGTGGACAGGTCGAGGGTCATCGTCCGCTTGTTCCGGCCGAGCAGCTTCCACCACAGGCCGACGCCGTCCTTGGCGGGGCCGTGGCCGCGCGAGGGGTCCGGGCGCTGCGGGTGCTCGACCTTGACGACGTCGGCGCCGAAGTCCCCGAGCAGGGTGGCGGCGAGCGGCCCGGCGAAGAGCGTGGCGAGGTCCAGCACCCGCATCCCGGCCAGCGGCCCGGCCGTGGATCCGCCGTCGGCCCCGGCCCCGGGCGGCCCGTCGGGGGTCATGAGGCGGCTCCCGAGGAGCGGCCGGTCCCGGCCTCGGGACGGGCCGCCGTCGCGGCGAAGGCGTCCGTCTCGGCGCGGGTCGGCATCGAGTCCTGGGCTCCCGGGCGCTGGACCGAGAGCGCGGCCGCCGCCGACGCCCAGCGCAGCGCCTCCGGCATGGGCCGGTGCTCCCCGAGGGCCACGGCGAGCGCGCCGACGAAGGTGTCCCCGGCGGCGGTGGTGTCCACCGCCCGGACCCGGGGCGCGGGCACGGTCAGCGGCTCGCGCCCGCGGGCGGCGTACAGGGACCCGGCCGCGCCGAGGGTGATGACGACCTCCGGGACCTCGTGGAGCAGGGCCTCGGCGGCCTGGTACGGGTCGGTGAGGCCGGTCAGGGCGGCGGCCTCGTGCTCGTTGGGGACCAGCAGGTCGGTGGCGGCGAGCAGTTCCGCGGGCAGCGGCTGGGCGGGGGCCGGGGTGAGGACCGTACGGACGCCGTGGGCGCGGGCGGCGAGCGCGCCGGCGAGGACGGCGGACAGCGGGAGTTCGAGCTGGAGGAGGAGCGAGTCGGCGGCGCCGATACGGGAGTCGTCGCCCGCCTCCAGGCCGGTGACGTGGGCGTTGGCGCCGGGGATGACGATGATGCTGTTCCCGCCCTCGTCGTCCACGGTGATGTGGGCGGTGCCGCTGGCGCCCTCGACGGTGCGCAGGGCCGCCGTCTCGACCCCGGCCGCGGTGAGCGCGGAGCGCAGCCGTACACCGAACTCGTCGGCCCCGACCGCGCCGATCATCACCGCCTCCCCGCCGCAGCGGGCGGCGGCGACGGCCTGGTTGGCGCCCTTGCCGCCGGGAAGGGTGCGGAACTCGCGGCCGGTGACGGTCTCCCCGAGGCGGGGGGCCTTGGGGACGTAGGCGACGAGGTCCATGTTGGTACTGCCGAGCACGGCGATGGCCGTCATGGGCGGGCTGCCTCCTGTGCGGTGAGGTGGGCGAGGGCGTCGAAGCCGATGCCGTCGAAGCCGGGGACGGTGGTGGCGAGGCGGTTCTTGAGGGGGGCGGACCAGCGGTGCGGGACGCCGTTCGGGTCGACGAGTGCGGCGAGGGAGCCGGCGGTCGCCCCGTTGGAGTCGGTGTCCCAGCCGCCGGACACGGCACGGCAGACGGAGCGGGTGAAGTCCCCGTCGGCGTGGGTGAGGGCGGCGGCGATCAGGGCGGTGTTGGGGATGGCGTGGACCCAGTGGTAGTGCCCGTACCGGGCGTGCAGGTGGTCCACGACGCGGTCGAAGCCGGCGTCGGCGTGCCGGGCGGCCGTGTCGACGGCGTGCCGGACGGCCTCGGCGAGGCGTGAGCGGGGCGGTACGACGGCCAGTCCGGCCCGGAGCGCGGTGTGGACGTCGGCCCGGCCGCCGGCGGCCTCGGCGATGGCGGCGGCGGTGAAGAGGGCGGCGTAGATGCCGTTGCCGGTGTGGGTGAGGGCGGCGTCCCGGTACGCCTGGGCCGCGGCGGCGGCCGGGTCGCCGGGGTTGGTCCAGCCGTGGACGTCGGCCCGGATGAGGGCGCCGATCCATTCGCGGAAGGGGTTGTGGTGGGTGGCGGTGGCCGGGGGCCCGAGCCCGAGCAGCAGGTTCCGGTACGCGAGGCGCTCGGCGGTGAAGGTCCGGCCGGCGGGGAGCTCGTCGAGCCAGAGCCGGGCGACGTCGGCGGTGGTGAAGCCCTTGCCGTGGCGGCGCAGCAGGATCAGGTTCAGGAGCGGGTAGTTGAGGTCGTCGTCCTCGGGGGCGCCGTCGATGTTCTCGGCGAGGGAGGTGGCGGCGGAGCGCCGGTTCCAGGGGTGGGCGGCCAGCAGCTCCGCGGGGACGCCGTGTTCGGTGAACCAGTCGTCCAGGGGCCAGTTCCCGGCGGCCCGGGCCAGGGCCCGGATCCCCTCGAGCGGGAGCTTCTCCACGGGCTTCCCGAGCACGCACCCCACGGCCCGCCCCACCCAGGCCCGCTCGAGCCGCTCCCGCAGCCCGGGGCCGACCCGGTGGCCGGCGGGGACCGGCGTCGCGGTCCACGTGGCGGTGATGGCCGGCCAGGAGGTCGGCTCGTCCCGGGCCGACGGGGAGGGGAGGCCTTCGAGTTCGGTCAGGAGCCGGGACGCCAGGGCGCGGAGCTCCGGCGGGGCCGGGGCGGTGGAGGCGCCGGCCCGGCCGGGGGCCGGGTGGCCGCCGGCCGCGAGCCAGGCACGGAGCAGGGGCTCCGCGTCCCGCCCGTCCTCGGCGGCCTGCCGCAGCTCGTGCCCGACCAGGTCCTCGGGCTGCACCCAGCTGAGCCGCAGCGCCGCGGCCGAACCGCCGCCGGGGGTCGCGGCCGCGTCCGTGACGGAATCGCAGGGCGGGGTGCCGGTCACTGCGGGGCGGCGATCGAGGTGAAGGCCGACTCGTGGGCGCGGCGGCGGGCGTGGTCCAGGGCGAAGACCTCGCGGGTCACCGCGGCCAGTGCCGACGCCGGGGCGTGCAGGTCGAGGCGGCTGGCCTCGGCGACCTGTTTGGCCCAGGCCGCCGGGACCGCCGAGGCGCCGGACAGGGCTCCGGCGATCGCTCCCGCCATCGTGGCGATGGAGTCGCAGTCCCGGCCGTAGTTGACGGCTCCGAGCACCGAGCCCTCGTACGAACCGTCGGCGACGATCAGCATGCCGAGCGCGATCGGGAGCTCCTCGATCGAGTGGAGGCGGGACGGGCGCCGGGCGCCGAGCGAGGGGGAGCGGTAGTCCGGGCCGACCGAGTCGTACGGGGCGACGGCCGCCCGGAGGGGGGCCAGGGCCGACTCGAAGTCCCGGTGGTGCGAAGCGACTTCGCACACCGCCGAGATGGCGGCCCGCGTGCCGTCCTTGGCCAGCGCCAGGGCCGTGTCCACCACCGAGGACGCCGTCGCCCCCGGCACGCACGCCGCCGCGACCGCCGCCGCGAAGACGCCCGCCGCCTCGCGCCCGTACGAGGACTGGTGCGCGCCGGCGGCGTCCAGCGCCTCCGCGTACGCGCCCGCCGGGTTCCCGGCGTTGACGATGCCGACCGGCGCCATGTACATCGCCGCACCGCAGTTGACGATGTTGCCGTTGCCCGCCTCGCGCGGGTCCGCGTGGGCGTAGTGCAGCCGGGTCACGATCCACTTCTCGGCCAGGAAGATCCGCTGGAGCGGCAGGGCCTCGGCCTCGAGTTCGGGGATCCAGCGCGGGTTGGTCATCAGGTCCGGGACCAGGTGGTCGGCGATCGCGTACGCGTCGAGGTGGTCCCGTACGGCTTCGTAGACCCGTACCAGCGCATGCGTCATGAGGGTGTCGTCGGTGACGTGGCCGTCGCCCTTGTGGTACGGCGCGATGGGGCGGGCCGTGCGCCAGTCCTCGTGCCACGGGCCGACGATGCCGTGCACGCGGCCGCCGTGCCGTTCCACGATCCGGTCCGGGGACCAGCCCTCCACCGGACCGCCGAGCGCATCACCGACGGCGGCTCCGACGAGGCAGCCCGCCGCCCGGTCTTCGAGAGTGAGCGTCATGTCCGAATCATCCCTTGGGTGAGGTGAGTTCCGTACGAGCGAGCAGCGCGGCGAGTTCGACCAGATCGGTGCCGGCGAGGCGGGGGAGGGCGCAGCCGGAGAGGGTGCGGCAGGCCTCGCGCCAGGCGGTGGGGATCGAGTCGCCGCCGCCGAGGGCGCCGGTGAGCGCGCCGGCGAGGGCGGGGGCGGAGTCCGCGACGCGGGACAGGCAGGCCGCGGCCGGGACGGCCTCGGAGGCGCGGCCGCGGGCGGCGGTGGCGAGGGCGAGGGCCACGGGGACGGTCTCGGCGGCGGCGATGCCGTAGCTGTAGACGTGGTCCACGATCTCGTGCTCGAGGGTGGGGACGATGGCGAAGGCGCCGCCCCCGTCGCTGTGGGTACGGGCGAGCTTGACGGCGTGCCGGGCGTTGCGGCCGATCTCGGTGGCCTCGGGGAGCTGGCCGAGGGCGGCGTCGACGGCGGTGTCGGTGCCGGCGCCGGCGAGGGCGGCCGCGATGGCGGCGGCCATGGCGCGGGCGCCGTGGACCCCGTCGCCGTCCTGGGTGTAGCGGGCGTCGAACTCGGCGAGGTCCGCGGCCGCGGCAGGGTCCCCGGGGTGGACGACGGCGAGGACGCAGGCGCGGATGCAGGCGGCGTCGTCGAAGTAGTGCGGGTTGTCGTGGCCGGTGGCGGGCGGGCGCAGGCCGGCGGCGAGGTTGCCGAGGCCGGCGCGCACGGAGATGCGGGCGCGCAGCGGGAGCACGGCCGACTCCACCTCGGGGGCGCGCTCGGCCGCAGCGGCGATCTCGCTGGCCAGGGCGTTCCAGGCGAGGTCGATGGCGGCCCGCATCCGGCGGGACCGGCTGAGGTCGCTGAGCAGCACGCCGGCCGCGGTGAGCACGGATTCGGCGGCGAAGGCAGCCCATTCGGCGTCGTCGGAGGGGCCGAGGCGCAGGGGTTCCGGGGGCTGGTTCAGGGCGATGGGCACGGGGAGGGTCGTGGTCTGGTTCTGCTCGGCGAAGGTGTCGAGCTCGCGGGTGAGGCGGCGGGTCCACTCGGGCATGCGGCTGGCCCGGTGCCGGGCGGCGGGCCACCCGGCGGCATCGCCTGCGGCGAGCCCGAGCAGCAACCCCTCGATCCGGCGGGCCCCGGCGGGGGGCTGGGGGGTGCGGACCTGCGCGGCTCCTGCGGGGCCGGTACGCACCTGCGTGTGCGGCCTGCCGCCGCTCCGGGCGGATCCGCCCGCGGGTCCGCCCGCTGCGGCGCGCCCGCCCGCGCTCGCGGTCGGTCCCGCCGCCGGGGCGGCTACGGCCCCTGCCACCGCGGCCGGGGCGGTACGGACTTCGGCGCGCGGGCCGCAGCCCGGGCCGGGCGGGGGCGGCGCGGGGTCGGTGAGCTCCCCCACCCCGCCCGTTCCCGGAAGCGGGGGCAGGCCCCCGCCCCCCGGCCCGGCGCCGAGGCTGCGTCCGGGCCGGGCCGGGGGGCCGGGGCGGAGTACGCGGGGCCCTCGGCCGCCGGGGCCGTGTCCGGTGTCGGTGAGCCCCGTTCCGGTCGGGGCGACTCCGGCGTCATCGGGGGGTCTCGGATTCCGGGGTGAGGAGGTCCGCGATGTCCAGGACGTGGTAGCCCCGCATCGAGGGGAGGCAGCTGCCCCGGACCGGGCCGATCGCGGCCGCCCAGGCGGCCGGGATGGCGGCGACGCCCGACAGGGCGCCGGCGAGGGCGCCCGCCACCGCGGCCGTGGTGTCCGCGTCGCGGCCCATGTTCACCGCCGTCAGGACCGACGACGGGAAGTCACCGCCGCATGCCGCGAAGGCGCCGAACGCCAGGCCCACCGCCTCCGGGGCCAGGTCCGTCCACGGGTAGCCGCCGATCACCACCGCGGAGCGCACCGCCCGTTCCCCGCGCGGGGCCGCCGTGACGGCCCGGCGCAGCGAGCGGGCCGTCCAGGAGTCGGAGGGGATGACCGAGAGGGCCGCCGAGATGACGGAGGCGGGCGAGCCGCCCGCCATCGCCGCGGCGACGCCGGCCGCCACCGCCTGGCCGCCGTAGATGCCCTCGCCGTCGTGGCTGACCGAGCCGTCGATCGCGACCAGCCGGGCGGCCTCCGCCGGGCGGCCCGCCGCGAACACCCCGAAGGGCGCCGCCCGCATCGCCAGGCCGTCCGACCAGGCGTGGCGGTGCTGTGCGGAGATGGGGGCCGCGAGCCCCCTGCGGAGGTTCTCCAGAGTGCCGCGCTCGCTGAAGCCCGCCCCGCGGAACGGCCCCTCGTCGAGGTCGGCGATCCAGTGGTGCCAGGCCCGCTCGACGTGGGAGACGGTCAGCGCCGACCCGTGGCGGGCCAGCAGCAGCCCCGAGAAGATCGCGTACTCGGTGTCGTCCGTGCCCGCCGGGTCCTCCGACACGAAGCCCTCGATGCGGCCCCATTTCGCCCGGATCTCGGAGGGCTTCATGTTCTCGGCGGGGGCGCCGAGCGCGTCACCCGCCGCGAGGCCCAGAAGAGCGCCCCTGGCCCGTTCGAGGAGGACCTGCGGATTGCATGCAATCTGCTTCATCAGCTCCATGGCGGCGCCTCTCCCACTTGGATGGGGCTCATCATGAGCCCTTGGGGGATTTGTGCCATGACATATGGTTTGTCGCTCGCCGCGAAACACCCCGCCCAGGCCCCCGTCACCCGGTCGCCGACCCGCGAAACCCCAGGTAAGTACGGCCTTCCTTGCTGGCGGGCGGCAGAAATCGTGCGTAGTTTCGAGGTGTTCAGGGGAGTGGGCGCCTGCGCGTCGCGCAGGGCGTGGTTCCGCGTACCCGCTCGTACAAAAGGGGAGACGCCGGGCATGTCCATCATCGACATCGAAGCACCGCTGCACACCGCGCACCGCGACAACCACACCCACCGTGACGTCAACGGCGGATGGTTGCGGCCGGCCGTGTTCGGTGCCATGGACGGGCTCGTCTCCAACCTCGCGCTGATGACCGGCGTGGCCGGCGGCGCCGTCGCCCCGCAGACCGTCGTGATCACCGGGCTGGCGGGCCTTGCGGCCGGAGCCTTCTCGATGGCGGCGGGCGAGTACACCTCCGTCGCCTCGCAGCGCGAGCTGGTCCTCGCCGAACTCGACATAGAGCGTCAGCAGTTGCTGGGGCACCCCATCGACGAGATGGAGGAGCTGGCCGAGTTGTACGTATCGCGCGGCGTCGAGCCGGCGCTCGCCCGCGAGGTCGCGATGCAGCTGTCCCGCGACCCCGACCAGGCGCTGGAGATCCACGCCCGCGAGGAGCTCGGTATCGACCCGGACGACCTGCCGTCGCCGACGGTCGCCGCGGTCTCGTCCTTCGGCTCCTTCGCGCTGGGCGCGCTGCTGCCCGTACTGCCGTACCTGCTCGGTGCCACCTCGCTCTGGCCCGCGGTGCTGCTCGCGCTGGCCGGGCTCTTCGCCTGCGGCGCGGTGGTCTCCCGGGTCACCGCGCGGACCTGGTGGTACAGCGGTCTGCGGCAGCTGCTGCTGGGCGGCGCGGCCGCGGGTGTGACGTACGTCCTGGGAACCTGGATCGGCGGAGCCGTAGGCTGACCGCGCAAGTAGTGAGACACTATGCAGCCCGTGACATAAGTACTCCATTACCCGGCGGTTTCGGTTCCGTGTCCGCCGGGCATCAGACCAGGGCGCCGCGCGCAGGGCAATGATGCCCGCCCGCTGCGAGCGTCTGAGTGTCTGAACGTCTCCAGATCTGCACTTTCTGCTGCGTTCGGTGTCCGCATGGTGAAACGCCGTATCCGCTTCTCGGGATTGCCGTCATCATGTAACCTGCACGAAATTTCGCAGAGGGCCAACGTCGTCCCTCGGCACGCACATATGCCACGACGACGACGGGAGAGCCGATGCGTTCCGCATCCACGCACTCCGCGACCGGCCTCAGCACCACCGCCTGGTCGCCCATGGACGGTCGCCCCGCCCAGCAGGGCATGTACGACCCGCGCAACGAGCACGACGCCTGCGGCGTCGGCTTCGTGGCCAACCTCACCGGCGAGGCCAGCCACACGCTCGTTGAGCAGGCCCTGACCGTATTGCGGAACCTCGAGCACCGTGGTGCCACCGGATCCGAGCCGGACTCGGGCGACGGCGCCGGAATCCTGTCCCAGGTCCCGGACGCGTTCCTGCGCGAGGTGGCCGGATTCGAGCTCCCCGAGGCCGGCGCGTACGCCGTCGGCATCGCCTTCCTCCCCGCCGACGGCACCGCACAGGCCGTCGCCGTGGAGCAGATCGAGGCCATCGCCGCCGAGGAGAACCTGACGGTTCTCGGCTGGCGCGAGGTCCCGGTCACCCCGGACCTGCTCGGCAACGGCGCCCGCGCCACCATGCCGGCCTTCTCCCAGCTCTTCGTGTCCAACGGGACCAGCGGCATCGAGCTGGACCGCAAGGCCTTCGTGCTGCGCAAGCGCGCCGAGCGCGAGGCCGGGGTCTACTTCCCGTCGCTCTCCGCCCGCACCATCGTCTACAAGGGCATGCTGACCACCGGCCAGCTGGAGCCCTTCTTCCCGGACCTCTCCGACCGCCGCTTCGCCTCCACGCTGGCCCTGGTCCACTCGCGGTTCTCGACCAACACCTTCCCGTCCTGGCCGCTGGCCCACCCGTACCGCTTCGTCGCGCACAACGGCGAGATCAACACGGTCAAGGGCAACCGGAACTGGATGAAGGCCCGCGAGTCCCAGCTGGCCTCGGACGTCTTCGGAGACGGCGCGCTGGAGCGGATCTTCCCGATCTGCACCCCGGACGCCTCCGACTCGGCCTCCTTCGACGAGGTCCTGGAGCTCCTGCACCTCGGCGGCCGCTCGCTGCCGCACAGCGTGCTGATGATGATCCCGGAGGCGTGGGAGAACCACACCTCCATGGACCCGGCCCGCCGCGCCTTCTACCAGTACCACTCCACGCTGATGGAGCCCTGGGACGGCCCCGCCTGCGTCACCTTCACCGACGGCACCCAGGTCGGCGCGGTCCTCGACCGCAACGGTCTGCGCCCCGGCCGCTACTGGGTCACCGACGACGGCCTCGTCGTCCTCGGCTCCGAGGTCGGCGTGCTCGACATCGACCCGGCCAAGGTCGTCCGCAAGGGCCGCCTGCAGCCCGGCAAGATGTTCCTCGTCGACACCGCCCAGAAGCGGATCATCGAGGACGACGAGATCAAGGCCGAGCTGGCCGGCGCCGCCCCGTACGCCGAATGGCTCGAGACCGGCGAGATCGAGCTGACGGACCTGCCCGAGCGTGAGCACATCGTGCACACCCACGCCTCGGTCACCCGCCGCCAGCAGACCTTCGGCTACACCGAGGAAGAGCTGCGCGTCATCCTCGCGCCGATGGCCCGCAGTGGCGGCGAGCCGCTCGGCTCCATGGGCACGGACTCCCCGATCGCGGCCCTGTCCGAGCGCCCCCGGCTGCTCTTCGACTACTTCACGCAGCTCTTCGCGCAGGTCACCAACCCGCCGCTGGACGCCATCCGCGAGGAGCTCGTCACCTCGTTGCTGTCCTCGCTGGGCCCGCAGGGCAACCTGCTGGAGCCGAACGCCGCGTCCTGCCGCAGCGTCACCCTGCCCTTCCCGGTGATCGACAACGACGAGCTGGCCAAGCTCATCCACGTCAACGCCGACGGCGACATGCCGGGCATGAAGGCCGCCACCCTCTCCGGCCTCTACCGGGTCTCCGGCGGCGGCGAGGCACTGGCCGCCCGCCTCGAGGAGATCCGCGGCGAGGTCGACGCGGCCATCGCGAACGGCGCCCACCTGATCGTCCTCTCGGACCGCCACTCGGACGCCGAGCACGCACCGATCCCGTCGCTGCTGCTCACCTCCGCCGTGCACCACCACCTCATCGCCACCAAGCAGCGCACCCAGGTGGGCCTGCTGGTCGAGGCCGGTGACGTCCGCGAGGTCCACCACGTCGCGCTGCTCATCGGCTACGGCGCCGCCGCCGTGAACCCGTACCTCGCCATGGAATCCGTCGAGGACCTGCTGCGCGCCGGTACGTTCCTGTCCGGCCTGGAGCCGGAGCAGGCCATCAAGAACCTGATCTACGCGCTCGGCAAGGGCGTCCTGAAGGTCATGTCCAAGATGGGCATCTCCACCGTCGCCTCCTACCGCGGCGCCCAGGTCTTCGAGGCCGTCGGCCTGAACGACGAGTTCGTCGCCGCGTACTTCCAGGGCACCGCCACCAAGATCGGCGGCGCCGGCCTGGACGTCATCGCCAAGGAGGTGGCCGCCCGCCACGCCAAGGCGTACCCGGCCTCCGGCATCGCGGCCACGCACCGCGCGCTGGAGATCGGCGGCGAGTACCAGTGGCGCCGCGAGGGCGAGCCGCACCTGTTCGACCCGGAGACGGTCTTCCGCCTCCAGCACGCCACCCGCAACCGCCGGTACGACATCTTCAAGAAGTACACGGACCGGGTGAACGAGCAGTCCGAGCGCCTCATGACGCTCCGCGGCCTCTTCGGCTTCAAGACGGAGGACCGCCCGTCGATCTCCATCGACGAGGTCGAGTCGGTCGCCGACATCGTCAAGCGCTTCTCCACCGGCGCCATGTCGTACGGCTCCATCTCGCGCGAGGCGCACGAGACCCTCGCCATCGCCATGAACCAGATCGGCGGCAAGTCCAACACCGGTGAGGGCGGCGAGGACCCGGACCGCCTGTACGACCCGGCGCGCCGCTCCTCCATCAAGCAGGTCGCCTCCGGCCGCTTCGGTGTGACCTCCGAGTACCTGGTCAACGCGGACGACATCCAGATCAAGATGGCGCAGGGCGCCAAGCCCGGCGAGGGCGGCCAGCTGCCCGGCCACAAGGTCTACCCGTGGGTCGCCAAGACCCGGCACTCGACCCCGGGTGTCGGCCTGATCTCCCCGCCGCCGCACCACGACATCTACTCCATCGAGGACCTGGCTCAGCTGATCCACGACCTCAAGAACGCCAACCCGGCAGCACGCATCCACGTGAAGCTGGTGTCGGAGGTCGGTGTCGGCACCGTCGCCGCGGGTGTCTCCAAGGCCCACGCGGACGTCGTCCTCATCTCCGGCCACGACGGCGGTACGGGCGCCTCCCCGCTGACCTCGCTCAAGCACGCGGGCGGCCCCTGGGAGCTCGGCCTCGCCGAGACCCAGCAGACCCTGCTGCTCAACGGCCTGCGCGACCGCATCGTGGTCCAGACGGACGGCCAGCTCAAGACCGGCCGTGACGTCGTCATCGCCGCGCTGCTCGGCGCCGAGGAGTTCGGTTTCGCGACCGCGCCGCTCGTCGTCTCCGGCTGCGTCATGATGCGCGTCTGCCACCTGGACACCTGCCCGGTCGGCATCGCCACGCAGAACCCGGTCCTGCGCGACCGCTTCTCCGGCAAGCCCGAATTCGTCGTGAACTTCTTCGAGTTCATTGCGGAGGAGGTCCGCGAGATCCTCGCCGAGCTGGGCTTCCGTACGATCGAGGAGGCCGTCGGCCACGCCGAGCTCCTCGACACCAGCAATGCCGTCACGCACTGGAAGGCGCAGGGCCTGGACCTCGAGCCCCTCTTCCACGTGCCGGCGCTGCCCGAGGGCGCGGTCCGCCACGCCCTGATCGAGCAGGACCACGGCCTGGAGAAGGCCCTCGACAACGAGCTGATCGAGCTCGCGGCCGACGCGCTGAACGCCGACTCCGCCGAGACGGCCCAGCCGGTCCGCGCCCAGATCGCCATACGGAACATCAACCGGACCGTCGGCACCATGCTCGGCCACCAGGTCACCAAGAAGTTCGGCGGTGCGGGCCTGCCCGACAACACCATCGACCTGACCTTCACCGGCTCGGCCGGCCAGTCCTTCGGCGCCTTCCTGCCGAAGGGCGTCACCCTCCGCCTGGAGGGCGACGCCAACGACTACGTCGGCAAGGGCCTCTCGGGCGGCCGGGTCGTGGTCCGCCCGGACCGCGGCGCCGACCACCTCGCCGAGTACTCGACCATCGCCGGCAACACCATCGGCTACGGCGCCACCGGCGGCGAGATGTTCCTGCGCGGCCGCACCGGCGAGCGCTTCTGCGTCCGCAACTCCGGTGCCCTGGTCGTCTCGGAGGGCGTGGGCGACCACGGCTGCGAGTACATGACCGGCGGCAGCGCCGTCGTCCTCGGCGAGACGGGCCGCAACTTCGCGGCCGGCATGTCGGGCGGCGTCGCGTACGTCGTCGACCTCGACATCAACAACGTCAACGTCGGCAACACGGGCGCTGTGGAAGCCCTCTCCGACGCCGACAAGCAGTGGCTGCACGATGTGGTGCGCCGCCACGAGGAGGAGACCGGCTCGACCGTGGCCGCGAAGCTCCTGGCTGACTGGTCCGTCTCCGCGGACCGCTTCAGCAAGATCATCCCGACCACGTACAAGGCAGTGCTCGCCGCCAAGGACGCCGCTGAGCTGGCCGGACTCTCGGAGTCCGAGACCACGGAGAAGATGATGGAGGCGGCGACCAATGGCTGACCCGAAGGGCTTCCTCACCACCGGGCGCGAGACCGCCTGTTCCCGTCCGGTCGCCGACCGGCTGAAGGACTGGAACGAGGTCTACGTCCCGGGCTCGCTGCTCCCGATCATCAGCAAGCAGGCCGGCCGCTGCATGGACTGCGGCATCCCGTTCTGCCACAACGGGTGCCCGCTCGGGAACCTGATCCCGGAGTGGAACGACTTCGCGTACCGCGAGGACTGGTCGGCGGCCTCCGAGCGCCTGCACGCCACGAACAACTTCCCGGAGTTCACGGGCCGCCTGTGCCCCGCTCCGTGCGAGTCGGCGTGCGTGCTCGGCATCAACCAGCCGGCCGTCACGATCAAGAACGTCGAAGTCTCGATCATCGACAAGGCGTGGGACAACGGCAACGTGACCCCGCAGCCGCCGGAGCGGCTGTCCGGCAAGACGGCGGCCGTCATCGGCTCGGGCCCCGCGGGCCTGGCCGCGGCCCAGCAGCTCACCCGGGCCGGCCACACCGTGGTGGTGTACGAGCGCGCGGACCGCATCGGCGGTCTGCTGCGCTACGGCATCCCCGAGTTCAAGATGGAGAAGGTGCACATCAACCGCCGCATCGAGCAGATGCGTGCGGAGGGCACCAAGTTCCGCACCGGCATCGAGATCGGCCGCGACCTGTCCGCGACCGACCTGCGCAAGCGGTTCGACGCGGTCGTCATCGCGGCCGGCGCCACGGTCTCCCGCGACCTGCCGGTTCCCGGGCGCGACCTGCGCGGGATCCACTTCGCGATGGAGTACCTGCCCCTGGCCAACAAGGTCCAGGAGGGCGACTTCATGGCGCCCCCCATCACGGCCGAGGGCAAGCACGTGGTCGTCATCGGCGGCGGCGACACGGGCGCGGACTGCGTGGGCACCGCCCACCGCCAGGGCGCGGCCTCGGTCACGCAGCTGGAGATCATGCCCCGCCCGTCGGAGGACCGGCCCACGGGGCAGCCCTGGCCGACGTTCCCGATGCTGTACAAGGTCACCTCGGCGCACGAGGAGGGCGGCGAGCGGATCTACTCCGTCTCCACCACCCACTTCGAGGGCGACGAGGACGGCAACGTCCAGGCCCTGCACCTGGTCGAGGTGGAGTTCAAGGACGGCCGTCTGGAGCAGAAGCCGGGCACCGAGCGGGTCCTCCCGGCCCAACTGGTCACCCTGGCGATGGGCTTCACGGGCACGGACCAGGCCAACGGCCTGGTGGCCCAGTTCGGCCTGGAGCTGGACGAGCGCGGCAACGTCGCGCGCGACGCGTCGTACGCGACCAACGTCGACGGCGTCTTCGTGGCCGGCGACGCCGGCCGCGGCCAGTCCCTGATCGTCTGGGCGATCGCGGAGGGCCGCTCTGCGGCCCGAGGCGTGGACCGCTTCCTGACCGGCACCAGCGCCCTCCCGTACCCGGTCAAGCCGACGGACCGCTCGCTGATGGTGTAACCCCGTCACCCCTCCCCTCGGGGAGACCCCTCATACGGTCCGTACAACGGAGTGCGGAACTCTGACACTGCGCCCGCCATGTCCCCGACCAGGGATGGCGGGCGCTGTGGCGTTCTGTAGTCGTATCAATGCGTTCCGCTGAACCGTCGGCGCGGCGGGGACTACGCCTTTTTTGCGGAGCAAGGGCACTGCGGAAGCGGGGGGTTGACTCATGGCCAAGCCGAAGAGCCAGGATGGCGCGCAGACGCCGGATGAGTTCGCCTGTGAGGAGCTGCGGCGGCACCGCGAGGCGGCCGGGCTGACCCAGGAGGGGCTGGGCGAGCGGATCTTCACGAGTGGCGCGTACGTCGGGCAGATGGAGTGCGGCACGCGACGACTGCGTCCGGAGATCGCGGAGCTGATCGACAGGGAGCTGAAGACCGGGGACTGCTTCACCCGCCTGGCCCGGGCGTTCAAGTCCAAGCACGTCGAGTACTTCGCGGTCGCGGCCGAGTTGGAAGCGCTTGCGACGGCCGTCTACGACTACGCCCCGACGCTGGTCCCCGGACTGCTCCAGACAGCGGACTATGCCCGCGCCGTATTCGGGCCACCAGCCCCACCGGCCCGGCGGAACGTGTCGATTCCCTGGTTGCGGCTCGCATAGAGCGTGCACGACTCCTTGATGACCCGGTTACCCCCGAATTGTGGGTCGTTCTACACGAGGCTGTACTGCGGACGGCAGTCGGCGGGGGCGCGGTGATGGTCGCTCAGCTGCGGCATATCTCCTCGTATATCCGCGCGCATCGGATCACCGTCCAGGTGGTGCCGTTCTCGGCGGGTGCCCATGGTGCTCTGGGAGCGTACGTGCGCATCATGCAGTTCGCTGATGCACCCGACGTGGCCTACACGGAGGGGCCCCACGCAGGCCAGTTGCTCGACTATCCGGCCCTGGTCGGGCGTCACTGGAGGTCATACGATCTGACCAGGGCTGCCGCGCTGTCGCCGGAGGCATCCCTGGCCTTGATCGAGTCGGTGGCGGAGGAGCATGCGAAATGCGCGCAGACGTGAACGGCCTGTCCTGGCGTAAGTCCTCGTACAGCAATGGGGAGGGTGGCGAGTGCGTCGAGGTGTCCGACGGCCTGCCCGGCGCCGTCCCCGTCCGCGACACCAAGCTCGCGGGCACCGGCCCGGTCCTGGTGTTCCCGGCCGTCGTGTGGTCCTCGTTCATCCTGGGCGTGAAGGCTCAAGCCTGACCTCATGCCGCAACCACTGGAGTCCGGCCGGCAGTGTCACGGCGCCCGCCACGTCCCCGACGAGGGGTGGCGGGCGCCGCGGTGTTTTCGGGGCTACTCGGGCTGGGTGACCGTGGCGCCCCAGTGGGTGGTCGGGGTCGAGGCGGTCACCCACGCGGTGAATCCGCCGTGGAGGCCGGTGCCGAGGGGGAGCGTGACGACCGTCGGGTCCGTGCCGGGGCAGTCGACGGTGAAGGGGGCCGGGTCGCGGTCCGGGTGCTCCTGGAGCCGGAACGACACCTCGATGCTCCCGCCGTCGGCGCAGCCGAACGTGATGAACGTGTCCAGGTGCGGGGAGAGGCCACCCGAGACGAAGCCGCTGGAGCCGGCCTGGTCGGCGATCCAGATCAGGCCGTCGGGGCCCGGGTAGCCGATGATCTCGTTCGTCGGCGCGGCTTGGGCCGGGGTCGCCGCCAGGGTCAGGGCGAGTGCCGGGGCCAGGGCCGCCAGGGCGGTCGTGCGCTTCTTCATGTCGTCCCCCAGGTTGTCGTGTCGTCCGTCCGCCGGACAGCCGCGACGCTACCCAGTGCTACTGACATCCGCCTGAGTACGCGTACTCACCCGCACGGTCTCCCTCGGGCTCTGGCCGTACGGGTCGACCGCGCGCCTGACGCACGGCCGCGGACCGGATCCGGCAGCAGATCGAGACCGGGATCTTCCTCGCGCTCTCCGGGCTGCCGGCCGGGTTCTGCTCCTGGTGGCTGCGCCGTCGGACGGCCTGACGGGCCCGAGCCCGCTTCACTCGTGCAGGTGACCCGCTTCGACCGGCCGGGCGGGGACGGACTGGGCCGGACGGGCCAACTCTGCTCGGGGCACGTGCAGTTCACGGGCGCGGAGTCTGGTACCCATCTGGATCATGGTCCCCATCCGAACCCTGCTGAGCGGTGTGCTCGGCGCCGCCCTGCTGATTCCCGTCCATCCCTCCGCCGCCGAGGACGGCCGGACCGTTGAGTACCGGGGGATGCGGCTCACGGTCCCCGAGGAATGGCGCGTCGTCGACCTCGAGCGGAATCCCGGTGCCTGTCTGCGGCTGGATCTGCCGACCTTGTACCTCGGGCACGCCGGTACCCAGGCCGAATGCAGCGGGCGGGCCGTGCGGCGGCGGGCCGACACCCTGCATCTGGAGCCGCTCGACGGGGCCCCGGCGCGGGCCGACATCCCGACCCTGCGGGTCGCGGGGTCCGGCGGGATCCCCGAGGCGGCGGGGGACAGCCACGAGGTGCGGTACGCCCTGCGCGGGTCCGGGGTGATGGCCACCCTCTCGTACGGGGAAGCACCCGACGCCGTACGAGAGCTGCTCGCGCGGGCCCGTACCGAGGACGGCGCCGCCCCCGGGGCCCAAGGCGCCCCGGCCGAACCGGCGTCGGCCGTCGTCGGCCCGAAGGCCGTCACCGCCCAGGCGCCCTTCACCGGAGCCGGCTTCGACGCCTGCACCGCCCCGACCCAGCGCGCCATGGACGGCTGGCGGTCCGCATCCCCCTTCGGGGCGATCGGCATCTACATCGGCGGCCGGGCCCGGGCCTGCGCGCAGCCGCAGCTCACCGCCGGGTGGGTGCGCAAGCAGGCCGAGGCGGGCTGGCACCTGATGCCGCTCTGGGTCGGCCCGCAGCCCTGGCACAGCTCCGGCACCGGCCTGTCCACCGACCCCTCCGAGGCGAACCAGGAGGGCATCGAGGCCGCCGAGGGCGCCACCCAGGCGGCCCGGGCGCTGGGTCTGGCCGACGGCACGGTGCTCTACAACGACCTCGAGAACTACACGGACCGCACCACCTGGGACCCCCCGGTCGTCGCCTACCTCACCGCCTGGACGGTCCGGCTGCACGAGCTCGGCTACCGCGCGGGCGCCTACGTCGCGGCGAGCTCCGGGGGCAAGGCGCTCAGCGCCCGCCACGACCAGGCCCCGTGGGCCATGCCCGACGTGCTGTGGATCGCCTCCTGGAACGCCAGGGCCTCGGTCTCCGACGCCGACGTGGGCCTGCCCGCCGGTACGCACCAGTGGGCCGGCCGCCGCCGCGCCCACCAGTACCGCGGCGACCACGACGACACGTACGACGGGGTGACGATCAACATCGACCGCAGCTGGATCGACATCGACCCCGGCGTGCTCAGCAGCCCTGCGCAGGCCAAACCGCTGCTGCTCAGCTAGCCGGCTCCTCGCGCGGCGGCTCGTCGTCGTTGCCCCGGCGGATGGTGCGCAGACCGTGCCCCGGGGTCCACGAGCGCACCACCAGGTCGTCGCCCTCGACGCCGATGTGCACCACCTCGCTCAGGTCCGCGTGGAAGAGGTGGAACGGGTGCGGGGTGTCCGTCTCCTCCGCGTACCGGTGCAGCTCGGGCGGGTCCACGAGCTCGATCGCGCGCCCGGAGATCCGTACGTCCCCGTCCGGCATCGTCTCGCCCTCGCCGGGATTGGTGTGCAGCGCGAAGCGCGGGTCGCGCTGCAGGTCCTTGGCCTTCATCGAGCCCGGCATCATGCCGAGCCACAGCTCGCCGCCGCGGATGTCGACATTCAGCCCGGCCAGCCGCGGGGAGCCGTCCCTGCGGAGCGTGCCGAGAACGTGGTGCGGGTACTGCGCGAAGCGTGCCTGGACGGCCGCCGCGAATTCCGGTTCCTGTTTCTCGAACGCTGCCCAGTTGTTCGTCGTCATACGTCCATCAAAGCGCCTGGCACCGACAGTCGCCGCTCAGGCGCGCACGATGCCCGCCGCGCGGGCCGACGCCAGCCAGGACGGGAACTCCATGACCAGCCGGTCGAACAGCACGGAGTCCGGCACCTCGCGCGGGTCCGGCCCCGCGTGGAAATAGCCCGCGTTGTCCACCACCCGCCGCTCCGGCACGGGCAGTTCGTCCAGCCGGCGCAGGAAGTCGAACTGCGTGCTGCGCGTGTTGCCGAAGCCGACGAACTGCCAGAACAGCGGGAGCCGGGCCGCCTTGCACAGGTACCTCTCCGCCGCCGGCTTGTCGATCGGGCCGCCGTCCGTCTGGAAGACGACCAGGGCGGGTTTCGCCGACCCCGAATCCAGATAGTGGTCGATCACCGCGTCCATCGCCGCGTGGTACGCCGTCCTGCCCATGTGGCCCAGGCGGGAGGCGATCTCCGCGATCCGGCCCTGGTGCCCTGCGAGCGGGATCTCCTCCACCGCGTCGACCTCCGTGGAGAAGAACACCACCGGCACGCGGCCGTCGTCGTCGAGGTGCGCGGACAGGCCCAGCACGCGGTCGGCGAGCGCCTGCACGGTGCCGTCCTGGTAGTACGGGCGCATCGACCCCGAGTGGTCCAGGACCAGGTAGACCGAGGCGCGCCCGCCCTCCAGTCCGTGCTTGCGGAGCGAGACCCCCGCGCTCTTGTAGAGGCTCACGAGCGCCGGAGCGGTCGCTTCCATCTTGCGGAGGTCGATCGCGCTGCCCGTCATGGGGCGAGGGTACGTTGAAGACGCCGGGGGCGTGGGCCGTGATCAGGGTCAACGCGGGCGCTGAGCCTGGGCCTTCTGCAGGAGTTCCGTATACGGCGTCTGGACCATTGAGCCACGTACGAACGCCATACCGTATCGATCAACAGCCTGCCTCTGCTCCTTGGGATCGTTGAGGTTGAAGACCTTCTTGTCACCCGGACTCGCGACATCGACATAGACGACCGGCCGGCGACGGTACAGCCACCAGACCGTCACACGCTCCCGACCGCGAGTCAAATTCAGGAGCTCACTGCTCTGGGAGACGTCGGACTGATATCTGAAGTATTCCTTGCCGTCCTTCACGGGACTCGGAGGGTCGTCATCCTTTCCTTCCTTCTTGAGCTTCCCCCGCCACTCGCCGGACCTCTCGTAATCGGCAGCCATTGTCATCCTGTCCTGCCTGAACGCGTAAGCCTCCACCTGGGCCGTGACCGCTTCATAGTTAAGGTTTCCGGGGTCTTTGATCTCGGCGACCACATCCTCCGAAATTTCCTCCCCCGGGCTCAACTCCCGCCCCGGCGGCTTGACCAGCTCGCCAGGTTTGAGCAGTTTGTACTTGTCTTTCGGATCGCTCGCGAGCCTGACGTGGATCCAGTAGATGCTACCGAGGATGTGGACCGAGACCTGGCCGGAGTTCTTGAGGTGCAGACGGACCCGCAGGTACATCTTCGTCCCTTCCTTGTTCAGGCTTGGCATTCCAATTTCAGCTGTACCCTGCACCAGCGGACGGGACATGGAGGGAAGGTAGATCTGCGTGTACGCCAGGTTGGTGATGACGAGGACGGTGGAAACGATCGCCCCGATCGCAATTCGGCCAGGATAGCGGAGCACCTTCCAAACCCGGCGGCGGCAGAGTACCCACAGAGACCATGAAGCGCAGACTACGAGGCCTATCCAGAGCAGTAGGCACAACCCGTATGACGGCCTGTCCCCGTTGGTGATAAACATCAAGAGCAGCACAGAACCGACGAAAAATTCGACCAGCGCTCCGAGCAGAAGGGCCGGTCCCGAGTACGTCAGTTTCCGCTTTCGCCAATAGTCGAAACTGGCCGCGAAGGCGATCACTTCCACGACGGCCATGAACAGGAAAAGGAATCCTGTTACCCGACCGGCAAAGGTGAGGGCATCAAAGGAGTCCTTCATTCCTATCCAGGTGCACATGCCTGTAGTCGCCAGGAATCCGACTGCCATGACGGCGCCGGTAATGCGCCGTCCCCAGGTGTGAGCCGGCCAGACGGTGCCGTCTCCGCCGCGCCATTCGATTTCGTACTCGGGTGCCATGCCGGCGCGATGCAGGACTTTCTGCAGTTCGTGGTGGCTCCACAACTTGCCTTTGCTCTTGCCGTCGATCACGACTTTCCGCAGGCCGTCGTCATCCGGTGGCTCTACGACTACAGAGGGCTTGATCTCCATAGCGCCAGCCTGCGCCCGCACTTTGGTGAACGCCCCTGGAGCGCGTGTCCCAGGAGCGCCTCCCGTGCAAGGGCGGGGGTGTAGTCGTCACCCGAATGGAGCAACAGGGTGCGCGCCTCGACACGGTGCGGGGTGAGGCTGGTGACGACCGTGTCGCTCTTCCTTGTTGGAGGCCCTGATGCGTACACGACTTCTCGGGCTCATCGCCGCCGTGATATTGGCCGCTCTTGGCGCTGTGGCCCCTGTTGCGCAAGCTGCCCTGCCCGCAATCGACGGGCAGACGTGTATGGACGGCGGCGGAACTGTTGAGTACGAATCCACCCAAGGTTCGTGGATCTGCGTCGACGGCAGTTACAACGGCAAGCCGATCGACTGACTCGGGCAGCGCTTGCCGTCGGTGCCCCGTTCGGGCCGCCCGGCGGACAGCGCCGTGAGGTCGTCGAGCATGGCGGTCGCGAGGTCCCGCTCGGAGGCGTGGTAGCGCTCGGCCCACTTGAGGGTGAGCGCCGGGTAGGCCCAGGCGGGCTCGTCCTTCGCGCTCTCCCCGTCGGCCACCGCGCGCAGCCGCATCTGCTCCGCGAACTCCTGGTGATGGAGCAGGACCTCGCGCATCTGTCCGGGCTCCAGCAGGTGGCCCAGCCACAGCCGCAGCATCGGCCCGTGCTTGAGGACGGGCGGGTCGACCGGAGTCTCGCGGGCCCATGCCCGCACGGCCGCCATGCCCTCGGCGGTGATCCGGTACACCCGCTTGTCGCGGGTTCCGGTCTCCTGGGCGACCAGTCGGGAGGAGGCGTAGCCGGTCTTCTCCAGGCGCTTGAGCTCGCCGTAGATCTGGCTGAAGGAGGGGCTCCAGTAGAAGAAGCGCAGCGAGCGGTCCGACCACTTCTTCAGGTCGTAGCCGGAGAGCTCCCGTCCGAAGGAGAGCAGCCCGAGCACCGCCCAACTGGTCGCCGGGAGCGGGTGCTTGTTCGTCTCGTCTGCCACGCACCGCAGTGTACGACCGGTCTCCGCGGCACCCCTTCCTCCCTTCGGGTATGACTGCTAGAAGTATTCCTCTTAGGGATACGGGAGGGCTGACGGGTGATCTCGCTGGACGGGAAGGTCGTCGTCGTCACGGGCGCCGGACGCGGGCAGGGTGCGGCGGAGGCCCGGCTGTGCGCGGAGGCCGGCGCGCGGGTGGTCGTCACGGACGTACGGGAGCAGGAGGGCCGGGCGGTCGCGTCGTCGCTGGGGGACCAGGGGCTGTACGTACGGCACGACGTGGCCGAGGCGGACAGCTGGGCAGAGGTCGTGCGGGAGGCCGTGCGCGCCTTCGGCACGCTCTCGGCGCTGGTCAACAACGCGGCGGTGTGGCGCACGGCCCACGTGGAGCGGCAGCGGCCCGAGGAGTTCGAGGCGCTGCTGCGGGTGAACCTGCTGGGGCCGTTCCTGGGGATCCAGGCGGTGGCGCCGGTGCTGCGGGCGGCCGGGGGCGGCTCGATCGTGAACATCTCCTCGACGGCCGGGCTGGTCGGGATCCCGGGCCACGCGGCTTACGGGGCGAGCAAGTTCGGGCTGCGCGGGCTGACCCGGTCGGCGGCGCTGGACCTGGCGGGGGACCGGATCCGGGTCAACTCGGTGCATCCGGGGGCGATCGACACGCCGATGATCTCCGCGGTCTCCGGGCAGGACTGGTCGCACGTGCCGCTGGGGCGGATGGGGCGGCCGGAGGAGGTGGGGGAGCTGGTGCTGTTCCTCTGCTCGGACGCGTCCTCGTACGTGACGGGCACGGAGTTCGCGGTGGACGGGGGGATGACGGCACGATGAGCGCAGGCGTGGTGGGCAGCGGCGCGACGGGCGGCGGTACGGCGGGCGACTCCCTTTCCCCCGCGGCCAGGGCGCTGTGCGGGGCGATGGCGGGGGCGTTCCCGGGGCCGGGGGACGTTACGGCCCTGCGGGCGGCGGCCGTGGGCGGCCGGTCGGCGGGCCCGGAGGTGGCCTCGGTCCGGGACGGCGACGCCTCGGGTGTCCCTGTCCGGATCTACGACCCCGCGCCGGGCTCGGCGGGCCGCCCTCTGGTGGTCTGGTTCCACGGCGGCGGCTGGGTGATGTGCGGGCTCGACACGCACGACGCGGTGTGCCGGTCGCTGGCCGCGGGCTCGGGCGCGGTGGTGGTCTCGGCCGACTACCGCCTCGCCCCGGAACACCCCTGGCCGGCGGCGCCGGACGATGCGCTGACGGTTCTGCTGTGGGCGAGGGCGCAGGCGGTCGCGCTGGGCTGCGATCCGGGCCGGGTGGTGGTGGCGGGGGACTCCAGCGGGGGCAACCTGGCGGCGGTGACCGCACTGCGGGCGCCCGAGCTGGTGGCGGGCCAGCTGCTGGTCTATCCGCCGCTGGATGCGGAGATGGCATCGGCGTCGGTGTCGCCGTACGGGGAAGGGCACTTCCACACCGCGGCCCACATGGCCTGGTACTGGGAGCAGTACGGCGGCGACCCCGCGCATCCGCACGTCTCGCCGCTGCGGGCCCGCGACCTGTCGGGACTCCCGCGCACGCTGCTGGTACTGGCCGACTGCGACCTGCTGCGGGACGAGGGCCTGGCGTACGCGCGCCGGCTGGGCGCGGCGGGGGTGGACTGTGCGGTCCACCTGTACCCGGGGGTCTTCCACGGATTCCTGGGCCTGCCGCTGCCGGCCGGCGGCGCGGCACTGGCGTCCGCCGCGGCCTGGTTGGGGCAATGAGTCAGGGGGGCGGGGCGGCCGGATTCGAACCGGCGTCCTCCTCCATGCTGTGTAGGCGCACTACCTCTGTGCTACGACCCCGCCCTTGCGGTGGATCTTAGGCCAGGACCCGGCGGGGGTGCACGGGGATATCCCACGGCATGATGTGCTCATGTCGATGTTGCTCCGCAACGTGCTCGTCCTGGCCGTGGAGTTCGGCGCCGCGCTGCTGCTGCGCGAGCCGGACGCACCCTGGATCCCGGTGCTGCTGGCCGTGTTCGTCGTCGGCTCGGGCGTACTGCACGGCACCGAGGCCGAGTTTGTGCCCCGCTTCCTGGTCGCGCTGGCCGCGGTCGGCATCGCCGAGCTGGGCAGCCGGGCCTGGGCCTCGCCGGACGCCCTCCCCACGGCCGGAACGGGGGCCGCGATCCTCCTGGCCGTCCAGACGCTGATCCTGATCCGCTACTCCCTCCGCCGCCGTCGCGCCTGAACCGAAACCTGCTGGTCGGACGGGCTCCGCTGCGTCTAGGGTCAACCCCCATGTCCCCGACGACCACGAACGCGAACGCGACCACGAACGCGAACGCGAACCCGAACGCGAACCCGAACACGACCACGCTCTGGCGCCCGACGGGCCCGGTGGAGCTGGATCTCGTCCGCGCACTCGGCTGGCAGGCCTGGCCGCCGCGACTGCCCGAGCAGCCGATCTTCTACCCCGTCCTGAACGAGGACTACGCGATCCGCATCGCCCGCGACTGGAACGTCAAGCACGACGGCGCGGGCTTCGTGACGCGCTTCGAGGTCGACACCGAGTTCCTGGCCCGGTATCCGGTCCGGCAGGCGGGCGGGGAGACGATCCTGGAGCTGTGGGTGCCGGCGGAGGAGCTGGACGAGTTCAACGCGCACATCGTGGGCCGGATCGAGGTCGTCCGCGAGTTCCGCTGAGGCGGCGGCCCCGCGGCTGCCGAGCCGGGAGAAACGCCTGGCCCGGCGGTCGGAGATCGAAAACAATGGCGGTATGACATCCACGCCGCCCCGCACCCGCGCCCGGTCCTTCGATACCGCCGCCCCGCTGTACTCGGCGAACCGGCCCGGGTATCCCGAGGCGCTGCTCGACGCCGTCGAGGAGCTGGCCGGACGGGGGCTGCGGGGGGCCAGGGTGGCCGACGTGGGGGCCGGGACCGGGATCGCCACCGGGCTGCTGCACGCCCGCGGGGCGGACGTCGTCGCCGTCGAGCCGGGTGACGGCATGGCCGCCGAGTTCCGGCGCGCGAACCCCGGGATCCCGCTCGTGCGCGGGGACGGCGACCGGCTGCCGCTCGTCACCGCCGGGTTCGACCTCCTCACGTACGCCCAGGCCTGGCACTGGACCGACCCCGCCCGCTCCGTCCCCGAGGCCCGCCGCGTGCTGCGCCCCGGCGGCGCGCTCGCGCTCTGGTGGAACGACATGGACACCGCCGTCCCCTGGATCGCCGCGCAGGACGAGCGGATCCGGGCCCTGTTCGACGCCGACGGGGTCACCTTCCGCGGCCTCCCGGCAGAGCTGGCGTTCACCACCCGCGCAGTGCGCTGGTCGCGCCGGATCCCGCTCGAGGTCCACCTCGCCAACCACGCCAGCCACTCCGCGTTCCTGATGCTCGGCCCCGACGGCACCCGGGAGTTCCTCGACGCGGAGCGGGCCCGGCTGACCCCCCTGTTCCCCGACGGGACGGTCGAGGAGCGCTACGTCGTCACCCTCAGTGTGGCCCTCGTATGAGACGCGGTCGTCCGCGTGAGCACCGTTCTCGCGACGTACTACCGCTCTCGCTGCCGTTCGCGTTCCTGAAGCACCGCCGCCCGGCACGCCGGCGGTGAGCCCCACGCATCGCGCAGCGGCCGCGCCTTGCGCAGCCACAGGGAGAGATCGAGCTCCTCCGTGTAGCCGACGGCCCCGTGCAGCTGGAGCGCCGTCATGGCCGCCGCGTACGCCGCCTCGCCCGCGGCCAGCTTCGCCGCCGCGACCTCCCACGGCGCCAGGCCCAGCGCCGC
This sequence comes from Streptomyces sp. NBC_00354, assembly GCF_036106915.1. Taxonomy (NCBI): domain Bacteria; kingdom Bacillati; phylum Actinomycetota; class Actinomycetes; order Kitasatosporales; family Streptomycetaceae; genus Streptomyces; species Streptomyces sp. NBC_00354. Next base: position 6,158,471 of record NZ_CP107983.1, read on the forward strand.
CGCCCACACCAGCGGCCGCGCGAACTCGAGGTCCAGCAGCGTGTCCGCCAGCCGGTGCTTCACCGCCTGGAAGCCGCCGATCGGCGCGGCGAACTGCGTGCGCTGCTTCACGTACTGCACCGTGCTCGCCAGCAGGGCCTCGCCCACCCCCAGGCACTGCGCCGCCGTCAGCAGCCGCGCCCAGCCCAGGGCCGTCCCCGCCGCCGCCAGCACCCGGGGGCCGGCGGCCAGCAGCTCGCCCCCCGCCGCCGGCCGGGACAGCCGTCGCGCCGGGTCCGTGGACCTGAGCAGCCCGCCCGCGCCATGGGCCAGCCGGAGCTCGCCCGCCGCCGACACCGTGAAGCAGTACGCCGCCGCGTCCGCGTCCAGTACGTACGGACCCCCGCCCGGCAGCGTCAGCGTGGCCAGGGCCTCGCCCGCCACCAGCCCCGGCAGGAAGCGTTTCGCCGGCCCCTCCTCCCCAACCTTCCCGAGCCGTGCGAGCTCCGACAGCAGCACGGCCGCCGCAGCCGTCTCCACCACCGGGCCCGGCATCCCCGCCCGGCCCAGCTCCACGAAGCCGAGGGCCAGCTCCACCGGCAGCAGCCCTGCTCCGTCGTACGCCTCGTCCGCCGCCGGCGCGAACAGGCCCGTCCCCGCGAGCCGGGACCACAGCGCCCGCCCCGGCCCGTGGTCCCCGGCGCCCCAGGCCCGTACGGCCGCCGGCACGTCCGAGGCGCCGAGCAGGCCGTGCAGCGTACGGGCGAAGTCCGACTGTTCCGCGGTCGGCAGGAAGCGCATCAGCGGCGGCCCTTCGGGAGGCCGAGCAGGCGCTCGGCGATGATGTCGCGCTGGATCTCGTTCGTGCCCGCGTAGATCGGCCCGGCCAGCGAGAAGATCCAGGGCTCCGCCCACGCGCCCTCCGCCAGCTCCGCGTCCGCGCCCAGCAGGTCCAGCGCCGTCTCGTGCAGGGCGATGTCGTACTCGGACCAGAACACCTTGTTCAGGCTGGACTCGGCGCCGATCCGCATCCCCGCCGCGAACCGCGAGGCCCCGGCCCAGGTGAACAGCTCGTACGCCCTCGCCCCGACCACCGCGTCCGCCACCCGGTCCCGCAGCGCGGTGTCGCCCGGATCCCCGGCCGCCCGCCACAGCCCGACCAGCCGGTCCGCCGCCGCGAGGAAGCGCCCCGGCGAACGCAGCGTCAGCCCGCGCTCGTTGCCCGTCGTCGACATCGCGATCCGCCAGCCCTGCCCCGGCTCCCCGATCACGTCCGCGTCCGGTACGAAGACCTCGTCGAGGAAGAGCTCCGCGAAGGCGGGCTTGCCGTCCAGCCGTCCGATGGGCCGCACCGTCACCCCCGGCGCCCGCAGGTCGAACATCAGGTACGTCAGCCCCTGGTGCGGTTTCGCGGCCCCCGGGTCCGTACGGAAGATCCCGAACGCCCGGTCCGCGAACGCCGCCCGCGAGGACCAGGTCTTCTGCCCGGACAGCAGCCAGCCGCCGCCGGTGCGCACGGCCCGCGAGGTCAGCGAGGCCAGGTCGGAGCCCGACTCCGGCTCCGACCACGCCTGCGCCCAGATCACCTCGCCGCGCGCCATCGGCGGCAGCACCCGAGCCCGCTGCTCGGGCGTCCCGTGGTCGAACAGGGTCGGCGCGAGGAGGCTGATGCCGTTCTGGGAGACCCGGCCGGGCGCGCCCGCCGCCCAGTACTCCTCCTCGAAGACCAGCCACCGCTCGATGTCCACGCCCCGGCCCCCGTACTCCTCGGGCCAGGACACCGCCGACCAGCGGTCCGCGTGCAGCTGCGCCTCCCACTCCCGGTGCGCCGCGAAGCCCTCCGCCGTCTCCAGGGAGGCGAGGGGGGAGTCCGGGACGTGGCCGGCGAGCCAGGCGCGCGCCTCGGCCCGGAAGGCCTCCACCTGCGGTGCGTGGGTCAGGTCCATCAGCTGTTCGCCTCCGTCGCAGGGGCCTTCGCACATACTTCCCTAACAAGTGTTTGGTAGGTTAACGTACGGCCATGAGCCTGAACACCCCCAACACCCCCGACTACGTGCCGGGTCACGGGCTGCTCCAGGGCCGCACCGCCGTCATCACCGCCGCCGCCGGGGCCGGGATCGGCGGGGCCACCGCCCGCCGCTTCCTGGAGGAGGGCGCCCGCATCGTCATCGGCGACGCGCACGCCCGCCGCCTGAAGGAGACCGAGGACGCCCTCGCGGCCGAGTTCGGCGCCGACCGCGTCGCCTCGCTCCCGTGCGACGTGACCGACGAGGACCAGGTCCGGGCCCTGTTCGCGCTCGCCGAGCAGACCCACGGCCGCCTGGACGTCGTCGTCAACAACGCCGGCCTCGGCGGCACCGCCGCCCTCGTCGACATGACCGACGAACAGTGGGGCAAGGTCCTCGACGTCACCCTGAACGGCACCTTCCGCTGCACCCGCGCCGCCCTGCGCTTGCTGAAGACCTCCCGGCGGGGCGGGGTCATCGTCAACAACGCCTCCGTCGTCGGCTGGCGCGCCCAGACCGGCCAGGCCCACTACGCCGCCGCCAAGGCCGGTGTGATGGCGCTGACCCGCTGCGCGGCACTGGAGGCGGCCGAGTTCGGCGTACGGATCAACGCGGTCGCCCCGAGCCTGGCCATGCACCCGCACCTGGCGAAGGTCACCAGCGAGGAACTGCTGCGCGAGCTGACGGCCCGCGAGGCCTTCGGCCGCTACGCCGAGCCGTGGGAGGTCGCCAACGTCATCGTGTTCCTGGCCAGCGGCTACTCGTCGTACATGACCGGCGAGACCGTCTCGGTCAGCAGCCAGCGCGCGTAGGCCGAGAATGGGCGCGTGCCAACGAACCAGCCGACGAACCGGCCGACGAACCATTCGGCGAACCAGCCGACCCGGCCGACAGCCAAGAAGAAGCCCCAGGTGACAGCCACGCCCGAGCGCCGACGCGAGCTCCTCGACACCGCCGCCGAGGTCTTCGCCGCGCAGGGCTACAACGCCACCACCGTCCGCAAGATCGCCGACGCCGCCGGCATGCTCGCCGGCAGCCTCTACTACCACTTCGATTCCAAGGAATCGATGCTCGACGAGATCCTCTCGGCCTTCCTGAACGAGCTCTGGCAGGGCTACGACACCGTCCTTGCCGCCGGCCTCGGCCCCAGGGAGACCATCGAGGCCCTCGTCACCGAGTCCTTCCGGGAGATCGACCGGCACCGCGCCGCCGTCGCGATCTACCAGAAGGAATCCCGCGCCCTGTCCACGCAGCCCCGCTTCCACTACCTGTCCGACTCGCAGCAGAAGTTCGAGAAGGCCTGGCTGGGGACGCTGGAGCGCGGGGTCGCCGCCAAGGTCTTCCGGGCCGACCTCGACATCCGCCTCACCTACCGCTTCGTCCGCGACACGGTGTGGGTGGCGGCGTCCTGGTACCGGCCGGGAGGACAGCACAGTCCCGAGGAGATCGCCCGCCAGTACCTCTCGATGGTGCTGGACGGGATCGCCGTGCGTACGTAACCCGATCCGAGGAGTCCCGATGCCCGAGGCCTACATAGTCGAAGCGGTACGCACCCCGGTGGGGCGGCGCAAGGGCGGCCTGTCCGCGGTCCACCCGGCCGACCTGGGCGCGCACATCCTGAAGGCGCTGGTCGAGCGGTCCGGGGTGGACCCGGCCGCCGTCGAGGACGTGGTCTTCGGCTGCCTGGACACGGTGGGCCCGCAGGCCGGGGACATCGCGCGCACGGCATGGCTGGCGGCGGGGCTGCCGGAGGAGGTGCCGGGCGTCACGGTGGACCGCCAGTGCGGCTCCTCGCAGCAGGCCGTCCACTTCGCGGCCCAGGGCGTGCTCTCCGGGACCCAGGACCTGGTCGTCGCCGGCGGGACCCAGAACATGTCGATGATCCCGATCGCCTTCGCGTCCCGGCAGGCGGCGGAACCCCTCGGCCTCACGGAGGGCCCGTACGCGGGCAGCGAGGGCTGGCGGGCCCGGTACGGGGACGCTCCGGTGAACCAGTTCCACGGCGCGGAGCTGATCGCGCAGAAGTGGGGCATCACGCGCCGCGACATGGAGGAGTTCGCGCTGCGGTCCCACCGGCGGGCCCTGCGCGCGATCGACGAGGGCCGTTTCGAGCGCGAGACCGTCGCGTACGGGGACGTGCGGGTCGACGAGGGCCCCCGCCGGGACACCACCCTGGAGAAGATGGCGGGCCTGCGGCCGGTGGCCGAGGGCGGCACGATCACGGCGGCCGTCTCCTCGCAGGTCTCGGACGGTGCGGCGGCGATGCTGATCGCCTCCGAGCGGGCGGTCGCCGAACACGGCCTGCGGCCGCGCGCCCGCATCCATCACCTGTCCGTACGCGGCGAGGACCCCATCCGCATGCTGTCGGCGCCGATCCCGGCGACGGCGTACGCGCTGAAGAAGACCGGCATGTCGTTGGCCGACATCGACCTGGTGGAGATCAACGAGGCGTTCGCCCCGGTCGTCCTGGCCTGGCTGAAGGAGACCGGCGCCGATCCCGAACGGGTGAACGTCAACGGCGGGGCCATCGCATTGGGCCATCCGTTGGGTGCCACGGGAGTGAAGCTGATGACCACGCTGCTCCACGAGCTGGAGCGGACGGGGGGCCGCTACGGGCTGCAGACCATGTGCGAGGGCGGCGGCCAGGCCAACGTCACCATCATCGAGCGGCTGTAGCCGCCCGGCCCCGGCGCCGTGACCGGGGGCTCCGCCCCCGGTCGCAGCGCAGGTCGTATGGCGAAGGGGCTGGGATGCCCGCGCCGAGGTGTGCTAGCTTTAGAGCGTTGCAGTTGTGGTACCCATGAACTTTATGTGCGCCTGACGGGAATGTTCCTCAGGCGCTTTTATTGTTTTGCCGGAATCTCCGGATGGGGCCCTTTGCCGCCTATTCAGGAGATTTAAAATGGCACTTGGCACCGTGAAGTGGTTCAACTCGGAAAAGGGCTTCGGCTTCATCGAGCAGGACGGTGGCGGTCCGGACGTGTTCGCCCACTACTCGAACATCGCCACCCAGGGCTTCCGTGAGCTCCAGGAGGGCCAGCGCGTGTCCTTCGACGTGACCCAGGGCCAGAAGGGCCCCCAGGCGGAGAACATCCTCCCCGCCAACTAAGTACTTCAGCATGCCGGGGTCCGCACCGCGAGGTGCGGGCCCCGGCTTGTCTGCTGTCTCGCACCTTTGTTTTACCTGCCGGTTTCAGGAGGGCTTTCTCGCATGACCAGCTCCAGCTCCGCACGACCCAGCCGCCGCCCCACCCGGGGTCGAGGTGCGGCTCAGGGACGTCCGAAGGCTGGCGCGGGACGGCAGAAGTCCGCCCCCGTCGCCCGGCCCCAGGAATTCACCATGCCCGAACCGCTGACCCCGGCGCTGCCGCCGGTGGCCGCGTTCGAGGACATGGGCATGCCCGAGGCGCTGCTGAAGACCCTCGCCGCCCAGGGCGTCACCGAGCCGTTCCCGATCCAGGCCGCGACGCTGCCGAACTCGCTCGCCGGCCGTGACCTGCTCGGCCGCGGCCGTACCGGCTCCGGCAAGACGCTGGCCTTCGGCCTGGCGCTGCTGGCCCGCACCGCCGGCCGCCGCGCCCAGCCGAAGCAGCCGCTCGCGCTGGTCCTCGTACCGACCCGTGAGCTCGCGCAGCAGGTGACCGACGCGATGGCCCCGTACGCCACGGCCGTCAACCTGCGGATCACGACCGTCGTCGGCGGCATGTCGATCAACCGGCAGTCCGGGGCCCTGCGCCGCGGCGCCGAGGTGCTCGTCGCCACCCCCGGCCGCCTGAAGGACCTCATCGACCGCGGTGACGCCGACCTTTCGCAGGTCGCGATCACCGTCCTCGACGAGGCCGACCAGATGACCGACATGGGCTTCATGCCGCAGGTCACCGCGCTGCTCAAGCAGGTCCAGCCCGAGGGCCAGACCATGCTGTTCTCGGCGACCCTCGACAAGAACATCGACAAACTCGTCAAGATGTTCCTGCACGACCCGGTCGCCTTCTCCGTCGACCCGTCGGCCGGTGCGGTCAGCACGATGGAGCACCACGTCCTGTACGTCATGGACGAGACCGACAAGAAGGCCGTGGCGACGCGCATAGCTGCACGCGACGGCCGGGTGATCATGTTCGTGGACACCAAGCGCGGTGTCGACCGCATGGTCAAGAAGCTCCTGGCGGACGGCGTCCGCGCCTCCGGCCTGCACGGCGGCCGCTCGCAGCCGCAGCGCAACCGGACCCTGGACTGGTTCAAGACGGGCGAGGTCACCGCGCTGATCGCCACCAACGTGGCCGCGCGCGGCATCCACATCGACGACCTCGACCTGGTCGTCAACATCGACCCGCCGACCGACCACAAGGACTACCTGCACCGCGGCGGCCGTACCGCCCGCGCCGGCGAGTCCGGCAGCGTGGTCACCCTGGTGCTGCCCGACCAGAAGCGGGACATGACCCGCCTGATGTCGGACGCCGGGATCTCCCCGCGCACCGCGCAGATCAAGTCCTCCGACGAGGAGCTCTCCCGGCTCACCGGCGCCAAGGAGCCCTCGGGCGTCCCCGTGGTGCTCGAGGTGCCGCAGCAGCAGGCCCCGGCGGGCCGGCGCTCCGGCGGCCAGGGCGGCGGCAGCGGCCGTTCCGCGGGCCCGCGCCGTCGCTCCGGCGGCTCCTCCGCCGCACAGGGCGGCGCTGCGCCGGCCGGCGGCGGCGAGGGCCGTCCGCGCCGGGCTCGCTCCGGCGCAGGCCAGGTCGGCGGCCAGACCGGCGCCCGCGGCCAGGGTGGCGGCCAGGGCGGCACCCGCGGTCAGGGTGGCGGCGGCCAGGGCGGTTCCCGCTCCGGCGGTGCTCCGGCCGGTGCGCGTCGCCGCTCGGGCGGCGGGCGTCCCGCGGCGGGGCGTACGAGCTGACGCCCTGGGGTTGCGACACCCTGAGGTTCTGACAGGCATTCCGGTACGCCGGGCAGCGCGAGGTGCGCTGCCCGGCGTTCCGCTGTCCGGGCTGCCGTACTACCGCACCAGCCTGGTCCGGAGCTTCGAGAGCGTCCGCAGGTCCAGGCCGAGGCCGTCCGTGAGGTAGCCGTAGAAACCGCCGTAGTCCGCGGCCAGTTGTGCGGTCGCCGCGTCCAGATAGTCCTGGCGGACCTCCTGGAGCGGGATCAGCAGGTCCGGGTTCTGCATCCGCCCGGACTGCTTCAGGCCCGCCCGCACCTGCGCGTCGTACGCGGCGCGGAACGTGTTCGACGCGAGGTAGTCGCGCTCGGCCGTCTCCTCGGGGACGGCCAGGGCGCGCAGCAGCACGTAACTCATCCAGCCCGTCCGGTCCTTGCCCGAGGTGCAGTGGTACAGGAGCGGGCCCTGGCTGCCGTCCGCGATCTCCCGCAGCGTCGCCGCGAACTGCGCCCGGTTCTCGGGGCTGGTCACGAAGGTGCGGTAGATGTCGCGCATGTAGGCCTCGGCGCGGCCGCCTCCGAGCATCTGCTCCTGCGTGGCGGGATCGCCGCTGGAGATCGCGCCGACGAGCGTCCCGTACAGGCCGAGGTCGCTGACGGGGCGGGAGGTGGCGGTGAGCCCCGCGGGCAGCCGGTCGGCGCCGTCGTACTGGAGCTCCATGGGGATGCGGAAATCGACGACCTTCCCCAGGCCGAGACCGGAGACGGTGGTGATGTCTCCTTGCGTCAGCTTGCTGAGCGCGTCGGAGCGGTAGACCAGACCCTGGCGGACCCGGCCGCCGGTCCAGGTGCGGTAGCCGCCGAGGTCGCGGACGTTGACCGCGCCCTGGAGGGGGATCTGGCGAATCGTTTCCGCCTGCTGGTGGTACCGGCCGGCGGTGGTGGCGCCCGCCGCCGGCGCGGCGTACGCGGCGGAGGCGGCGGGCAGGGTGCCGATGGCGAGAGCGGAAGTGAGCACCGCGGTCACCAGGCGGATTCGGGCACGGCTCATCGGTGGCGACTCCTGAGGAGGAGAAGGGGGATCACCCTGGTGGTGGCAGGGCGTCGAGCGGGTGCGGGTGTTCCGGGTGCGGATGTTCCCCGTGCAGGCGTTCCAGCCGTGCCAGCACGGTGTGTGCCTCGGCCATGACGCGGGCGACGAGCTCCGCACAGGACGGCAGATCCTCGATCACCCCCGCGACCTGGCCTGATGCCATGACGCCGAGGTCCGTACGGCCCTCGACCATGGACGCCCTGAGGAGCATGGGGGTGTTCGCGGCGAGCAGGACCTGGCTCCAGGACAGGTCCTTGCCGTGCTTCATCGCGAGGCCGTCGCGCACCATCTGCGGCCAGGACAGCCCGGAGAGCTTGCGGAAGGCGGCCGCGTGCCGGACCGCCCGGGCCAGGGCGCGGGTACGGCCCGCCCGCTCGAGGGACGCGACCAGCTCGGTGCGCAGCATCCGGTGCGGCAGCCCGTCCACGGCGGTCGTCACGGTGACGTCCTTGACGCCGGCCGCCAGGTACCGCGCCTTGACCGCGTCCGGGACGGTGGAGTCCGAGGTCAGCAGGAAGCGCGTGCCCATGGCGATGCCCGCAGCCCCGTACGACAGCGCGGCGACCAGCCCGCGGCCGTCGTGGAAGCCGCCCGCCGCGACCACCGGGATGTCCACCGCGTCGACCACCTGGGGCAGCAGCACCGTCGTCGCCACGTCCCCGGTGTGCCCGCCGCCCTCGCCGCCCTGCACGATCACCGCGTCGGCCCCCCACGCCGCGACCTTCTCGGCGTGCCGCCGGGCCCCGATCGACGGGATCACCACCACACCCGCGTCTTTGAGCCGGCCGATCAGCTCCTTCGACGGGGCGAGCGCGAACGAGGCGACCCGTACACCCTCGTCGATGATCAGCCGGACGCGTTCGGCGGCGTCCCCCGCGTCCGCGCGGAGATTGACCCCGAACGGGGCGTCCGTACGGGACCTGACCTCGCGGACCGCCGCACGGAGCTCGTCCACGGTCATCGTCGCCGAGGCCAGGATGCCCAGGGCGCCCGCGTTGGCGGCGCCGGAGACCAGCCGCGGCCCGGCCACCCAGCCCATGCCGGTCTGCACGATCGGGTGCTCGACACCGACCAGTTTTGTGAACGGCGTCTGTATCGACATCGACATCGCCTCAGACCCGCACTTCCCGGTCGCGCAGCCCCTTCGGGTCGATCACCTCGCGGATCAGCCGCAGTTCCCCGGCTGTCGGCTCCCGCGTGTACGGGACCTCGTCGCCGGCGACCCCGAGGTCGAACCCGGTGGCCGCCCGGACCTGTTCGACGGTGACGCCCGGATGGAGGGAGGCCAGACGCATCGAGTGGTCCGGGCCGGTGAAGTCGAAGACGCCGAGATCGCTGACCACCCGCGGGAGCCGGTGGAAGCGGGTCACCCCGGCCGCCTCCGCCCGGTCGTAGCCCACCCCGCTCACCATGTCGACGCGCTCGACGAACACCCGCCGGGAATGCTTCGGCACCCAGTAACTCACCGGATTGTTCAGGGTGTTGACAGGCGCACCACGCACCCCGAGAAGCTGGCGGGCCGGCCGGGCCCAGTCGCCGATGCAGGAGATGTTCTGGTTGCCGAACCGGTCGATCTGACTGGCGCCCATCATCACGTGCCGCCGCCCGCCGGTGACCATCGTGAGGTGGCGGCGGTACGGGAGCCAGCCCTCGGCCTCGCCCCCGAGGCCGACCAGCAGGGCCTCACCGTCGGTCAGGAGGAGGTCGGGCGAGAAGGTCCGCTTCGCCAGCCGGGCTCCGAACGACGGGATCAGGCCCATCGGGCTGGCGAGCACCTCGCCGTTGCCGCGCCAGGCCTCGGCGCAGGCGATCACGCAGTACTCCGCACGGGAGGCGGCCGTCGCTGTGCTCAATTCTGCTCCTCGTGCCAGGCCTGGACGGCCGACTGGTAGGCGTGCTCGCTGCCGCCGGAGAGGAACCGCGCGCAGAACTCCGGCCAGGGGGTGGTCGCGTACAGCTTCTGGAAGGCCTCGTCGCGCCCGTGGTCGGGGACGCAGGAGGTGAAGTGCGCCCCGTTCGGGGTCTCGACGACACCGGTCACGGAATGCCGGCTGACCAGCAGGGACTGCGGGGGGCCGGCCTTGGAGAGCTCGGCGGTCTCCACGAGCTGCTCGCAGGAGAGGTACGCGGCGTCGGCGGCCTCGCAGAACAGGTCGTCGAAGTACGGGTCCGGGCCCAGGTACTGGCCGTTGCCGAGGCGGTCGGCACGGTTGAGGTGGACCAGCGCGGCGTCCATGCGCAGGGCGGGGACGGCGACGAGCTCCTCGCCGTCGGCGTAGGGGGAGGTGACGGTCCGCAGCTCCGGGTTGACCCGCATGACGTCGGAGCCGAGGCCGGCGCGGACGGGAAGGAAGGGGAGCCGGTTCGCGGCGGCGTGCAGGCCCCACATGAACATGGCCTCGTCCAGCTCGGTGAGGGTGAAGGCGCCGCTCTCGCGGGCCGCCCGGAAATGCGGCTCCAGCGGGATGGAGTCGAGCGTGGCGAAGGGTGCGACGAGCTTGCGGATCCGGCCGGCGGCCGCGAGCAGGCCGACGTCGGGGCCGCCGTACGAGATCACGGTGAGATCGGTGATCTCGGAACGGAGCAGTGCCCGCACCAGGGCCATGGGCTTGCGCCGCGACCCCCAGCCGCCGATGCCCAGGGTCATCCCGCTGCGCAGCTGCCCGACCACCTCTTCGGGGGTCATCGTCTTGTCGGTCATGAGCGCTCCTTCCCTGCAAGCTCTCCCTCTGCGGGCTCTGCGAAGGTGTCGCGGACCCGGTCGGCCACCCCGCTGAGGTTGGCCTCGAAGGTGAACCCCTGCTCGAAGCGGTAGCTGCGCCGCACGTCGACGGGGTCGATGCCGTTGATGGCCGCCTTGGCCAGCCGGATCAGGTAGCCGTCCTTCTGCGCGATCTCGGCGGCCAGTTCGAGGGCCGCCGCGCGCAGCTCCGTACGCGGGACCACCCGCCACACCGAGCCGTGCGCGTGCAGTTCGGCGGCGGTGGCGGTGCGCGAGGTGTAGTAGAGGGCGCGCATCAGGTGCTGCGGGACCAGGCGGGCCAGGTGGGTGGCGGCGCCGAGCGCGCCCCGGTCGAGCTCCGGCAGCCCGAAGGTCGCGTCCTCGCTCGCCACGATCGCGTCGGCATTGCCGACGAGGCCGATGCCGCCGCCCAGGCAGAACCCGTGCACGGCCGCGACGACGGGCACCTCGCACTCGTACACGGCGGCGAAGGCCTCGTAGCAGCCGCGGTTGGCGCCGATGAGGGCGGCGTGGCCGGTGTCGCGCTGCATCTCCTTGATGTCGACGCCGGCGTTGAAGCCGCGCCCCTCGGCGGCCAGCACGACACACCGGGTCCCGGGATCGCGGCCGGCTGCGCGCAGGGCGTCGGCGAGGTCGTACCAGCCCTGCACGGGAAGTGCGTTGACGGGCGGGAAGTCGACCGTGACAAGTGCGATGCCCTTGCCGGGGCTTGAGGTGGAGACACCCATGACAGGATCAGCTACCTTTCCACCAAACATTTGTTAGGTGAGGAAGGTAGCAGCCTATGGAGCTCGACGGGAGGGTTGTCGTCGTCACCGGCGGAACCCGCGGCGTCGGCGCCGGAATCGCCCGGTCGTTCCTCGAGGCGGGCGCCGAAGTCGTCGTCTGCGCCCGCCGCCCACCGCGCGAACCGGTGTGCGCGGACGGGCGCACGGCCGCGTTCGCCGCGCTGGACCTGCGCGATCCGGCCGCCGTGCAGGAGTTCTTCGACGCGGCCGGGCGCCGGTACGGGCGGCTCGACTGCCTGGTGAACAACGCGGGCGGGACTCCGTACCGGCTGCTGGGGGAGGGCGAGGCGCAGCGGCACGCGCGGGTCGTCGAGCTGAACCTGGTGGCGCCGATGACGGCTTCGCTGGCCGCGTACCCGCTGCTGCGCGAGGCGCACGGCTCGGTGGTGATGATCGGCAGCGTCAGCGGGACCCGGCCCTCGCCCGGGACGGCCGCGTACGGGGCGGCGAAGGCGGGGCTGGAGAACCTGGCCCGGTCCATGGCCGTGGAATGGGCGCCCGAGATACGGGTGAACTCGCTCGTGCTGGGCATGGTGCGGACCGAGCTCGCGCACCTGCACTACGGGGACGAGGCGGGGATCGCGGCCGTGGGCGCGACGGTTCCGCTGGGGAGGCTGGCGGAGCCCGGGGACGTCGGGGCGGCGGCGGTGTTTCTGGCCTCCGGCCGGGCGGGGTATGTCAGCGGGGCGAGCCTGCTCGTGCACGGGGGCGGGGAGCGCCCGGCATTTCTGGATGCGGCAACGGTCAACAAGGAGAACTGAGATGGGACTTGCCGAGGGTCGTGTGGTCATCGTGACGGGCGCGGGGCGGGGGCTGGGCCGGGCCCATGCGCTGGCCTTCGCGGCGGAGGGGGCCAAGGTCGTCGTCAACGACCTGGGCGTGGGCCTGGACGGGCAGCCGGGGGAGGACAGTCCGGCCGGGCAGGTGGTCGCGGAGATCCGGGCGCTGGGCGGCGAGGCGGTGGCGCACGGCAAGGACATCGCATCGCCCGAGGGCGCGTCCTCGCTGGTCGGGGCGGCCCTGTCGGCGTTCGGCCGGCTGGACACGCTGGTCAACAACGCCGGGTTCCTGCGGGACCGGATGCTGGTCAACCTGGAGGAGGCGGACTGGGACGCTGTGATGCGGGTGCACCTGAAGGGGCACTTCCTGCCCCTGAAGTACGCGGCGGCGCACTGGCGGGCCGAGGCGAAGGCGGGCCGGGCGGTGGCGGCGCGGGTGGTCAACACCTCCTCGGGGGCGGGCCTGCTGGGCTCGGTCGGGCAGGGCAACTACAGCGCGGCCAAGGCCGGCATCCTCGGCATGACGCTGGTCGCGGCGGCGGAGATGGGCCGGTACGGGGTCCAGGTCAACGCGATCGCCCCGGCGGCGCGGACGCGGATGACGGAGCAGACGTTCGCCGGGACCATGGCGGACCCGGGGGAGGGCGCCTTCGACGCGATGGCCCCGGAGAACGTGTCGCCGCTGGTGGTGTGGCTGGGCTCGGACGCCTCGGCGGGGGTCACGGGCCGGGTCTTCGAGGCGGAGGGCGGCCGGATCACGGTCATGGAGGGCTGGCGCCCCGGCCCGACGGCGGACCGCGGAGCCCGCTGGACCCCGGCCGAGGCGGGCGAGACGGCGACGAAACTCCTCGCGGAATCCGAACCCCCGCACCCGGTCTACGGAGCCGAGTAGTCCGGGGCGCAGTGGTCCCGGCGCTGGGTCAGGACTCCGACAGGCGGGCCGCCGCACGCAGTTGGCGGGCGTTGGAGCCCTGGAGGAAACGGATCACGGTTTCCAGTTCCGCCGTCGTGAACTCGTCGCACAGCTCCGCGACCTCACGGGCCCAGTCGTCGAACACCGGCCGGATCTCCGACAGCCGCTCCGGCAGTGCCTCCACCAGGACCCGCCGCTTGTCCGTCGGGTGCTTGACCCGGCGGACACAGCCCTTGCGCTCCAGCCGGTCGACCAGGCCCGTCACCGAGGCCGGGGCCAGCCCCGAGTGCTGGGAGACCTCCTTCGCCGTCAGCGGGCCGCGCCGCATGAGCAGGTCCAGGGTCTTCGTCTCGGTGGCGCTGAGCCCCTGCTTGGCGGCGGCCGCCTCGTGGAACATCACGGTCGCCGCGCTCGTCTCGCGGCCCGTGCGGTTCAGCTCGGCCAGTACCGCTTCCCGGCGGGGGTCCGTCTCGTCGCTCATGGCATCCACCGTACCAAGTATTTAGTTCGGACGAACGAAAGAGTTGCGATCACGCGCGCCTTCGTGCCAGTCTTTCGTTCGTCCGAACGAAAAACTTTGGAGCCCGCCATGCCCACGCCCGCGCCCACGCCCGCGCCCGCACTTGTGCCCGTCTCCGTGCCCCCGGCCCCCCACCCACGCCGCTGGGCCGCCGCCGTCGTCATGATGGTCGCCGCGCTCATGGACCTGCTCGACGTGACCATCGTCAACGTCGCCATCCCCTCCATCGGCCGCGACCTGCACGCATCCCAGAGCGCCCTGCAGTGGCTCGTCTCCGCCTACCTCCTCGGCTTCGCCGCCACCCTGATCGTCTCCGGGCACCTCGGCGACCGGTACGGGCGCAAGGCCCTCTTCCTCGCCGGGACCGCCGGCTTCGGCCTCGCCAGCCTCGGCTGCGGCCTCGCCCAGAGCCCCGGCCAGCTGATCGCCGCCCGCGCCGTGCAGGGCGTCATGGCCGCGCTGTTGATGCCCCAGGTGCTCGGCTCGTTCCGCACCCTGTTCCAGGGCAAGGAGCGCGGCGCCGTCTTCGGGATGTACGGGGCCGTCGCCGGCTTCGCCTCCGCCGTCGGACTGCTGCTCGGCGGCCTGCTCACCGGCGCCGACCTGTTCGGCTGGGGCTGGCGTTCCATCTTCCTCGTCAACGTGCCGGTCGCCCTGGCCGCCTGCGTGGCCGGAGCCGTCCTGGTCCCCGCCACCCGCGAGCGCGGCGCCGGCCGCCCCGACCTGGCCGGCAGCCTCGTCCTCGCCGGCGCCCTGATCGCCGTCGTGCTGCCGCTGGTCCAGGGCGAGGCGGGGGGCTGGCCGCTGTGGGGCTGGCTGTGCCTGGCCACCGGGGTCCTCGCCGTCATCGGCCTCGGCGTCCTCGAAGCCCGCAGGCACGGGGCGACCGTACCGCTGCTGCCCGCCCGCGCCTTCCGGCTCCCCGCCTTCTCCGTCGGCCTCGCCGTCCAACTGCTCTTCGCCGTCGGCATGCAGGGCTTCTTCCTGGTCTTCGCGATCTGGCTGCAGGGCGGCGAGGGCTACACCCCGATGCAGGCCGGCGTGGTCACCGTCGCCTTCTCCGTCGGCGGCTTCCTGACCGCCCCCGTCGCCGACACCCTCGCCGTCCGCTTCGGCCGCCTCGTGCTCGCCGCCGGCGCGCTGCTGATGGCGGGCGGCTTCGCCGGGGTCTGGTACGCCGTCTCCGCCTCCACCGCCGCGCACACCGGCGCCTGGCCGCTCGTCCCCGGCCTGCTCGTCGCGGGCGCCGGACTCGGCTTCCTGGTCGTGCCGCTGGTCAACGTCGTCCTGTCCGCCGTCCCCGCCGACATCGCGGGCGGGGCCTCCGGAATCTTCTCCACCGCCCAGCAGTTCGGCGGCGCCCTGGGCGCGGCCGTCATCGGCAGCGTCTTCTTCGGCGCCCTCGCCGACGGCGGCCCCACGCACGCACTGACCGCCGCCATGCCCTGGGTGACCGCCGGATTCCTGCTCTGCGCAGTGCTCTGCCTGGCCCTGCCGCGCACGGCGGTGTCCCCCGAACCGGCACCCTCGGACGCCGAGCCGCTGCCGGCGTAACCCCTGCCGGGGGAGCGGCGGCCCGACGCCCCGACGGGCCCGGCACAGGAAACGGCCCCGGCCCCCTGGCGGGGGGGTCGGGGCCGGATCCTTCACTCGTGCGATGGGATATCACTACCCACGCAGGCCACGCCTTGAACCGCTCTCAGCCGACATCTTGTCCCTCGTCCGCACCGCGTTCGCCGGGCCCCGGCTCCGGTCAGGTGTCGCAGTCCAGCACCGTGCGGCACAGCCCGCAGCGGGCGCGCACCGGCCCGCGGACCGGCAGCCGCAGCCGCTGCCCGCACACCGGGCACGGGAAGCTCACCCGGGTCCCCGCCGGGTGCTCCTCGAAGCCGTACGAGGCCCCCGGCGCGGCGGCGCCGGCCCGCCGGTCCCGGGCGTAGCGGCGCCGCTGCGCCCGGTCCGCCGCGGCCAGGGGGGCCCGGCGCAGCTCCCGCCCGGCGAGCGCACGGCCGCGCACGTACGCCTCGTACGCCTGGGGGCTGGTGAACCAGGTGGAGAGGTCCTCGCCCCCGCCGGGCAGGAGGGCGCGCCGGGCGAGGACGTAGCCGAACTCCTCGGGGGTGAGGTAGCCGAGCTTCTGGTGGGTGAGCTCGTCCTCGCGGTAGGCGTCGAGGAGCAGCCAGCCGGCCCCGAGGTAGGCGGCGGCGGTGTCGGTGAGGATCTCGTTGTCGGCGGTGGCGGGGAAGCGCAGGTCCAGCCGGTGCAGCAGGACGTGCGTGACCTCGTGGGCCAGGGCGGCGGCCAGATCGCGGCGGTGGGTGCGGAAGCGGTCGTTGACCTCGATGAAGTACTCGGGCCCCGCGGCCAGTTCCACGGTGGCCGCCTGCTCCATCGCCCGGAAGCAGACCACCATCCGGGCATCGGGCAGCCGCAGCGCGCGCACGATCGCGGAGGCCACGCGGTGCGCGCCGAGGTGGAGGTCGTCGTCGGCGGCGAAGGCGGCGTCGGCGGGCGCGAAGCTCGTGTCGTACGCCCGGATCCCCTCGTACGAGAGCCGCCGGAACAGCGCGGTGATCGCGGCGCGGACGGTGTCGAGATGGGGAAATCCGTGCTCGATCGGGCTGCCGCGCCTGCCGTTCTGCGTCATGCCGCCCCCCGCGCCGCGCATCGTCCCGCACATTGTCCGAAAACGCGTTCTTGTTGTCCGGTGAGAGGTGGGTGTGACATGTACGTGTCATTCACCCGATGACGCGCACGGCCCAACCCCCCACGAAAGGCAGTGTGTTGACCGTGTCCACCCTTGCCGCACTCATCAAGCGCACCCTCGCCGTCGGCGCAGTGGCCCTCGCCGCCGTCAGCCTCCAGCCCGGCGCCGCCAGCGCCTCCCAGGCCCCCGTGGTCGGCGGCACCCGCGCCGCCCAGGGCGAGTTCCCCTTCATGGTCCGCCTCTCCATGGGCTGCGGCGGCGCCCTCTACACCCAGCAGATCGTCCTCACCGCAGCCCACTGCGTCAGCGGCTCCGGCAACAACACCTCCATCACCGCCACCGCCGGAGTCGTCGACCTCAACAGCTCCGGCGCCATCAAGGTCAAATCCACCAAGGTCCTCCAGGCCCCCGGCTACAACGGCAAGGGCAAGGACTGGGCCCTCATCAAACTCGCCAAGCCCATCAACCTGCCCACCCTCAAGATCGCCGACACCAAGGCCTTCGACAACGGCACCTTCACCGTCGCCGGATGGGGCGCCACCCGCGAGGGCGGCGGCCAGCAGCGGTACCTGATGAAGGCCACCGTGCCGTTCGTCTCCGACGCCAGCTGCCAGAGCTCGTACGGCAGCGACCTCGTCCCCGGCGAGGAGATCTGCGCCGGGCTGCCCCAGGGCGGCGTCGACACCTGCCAGGGCGACTCCGGCGGCCCGATGTTCCGCCGCGACAGCAACAACGCCTGGATCCAGGTCGGCATAGTCAGCTGGGGCGAGGGCTGCGCCCGGCCCAACTTCCCCGGCGTCTACACCGAGGTCTCCACCTTCGCCACGGCCATCAAGAACGCGGCCGCGACCCTCTGAGCCCCATGCCTCGTCCTTCCGGCCGGGCACACCCGGGCCGGAAGGACGAGGCGCGCCCGGTTGCAGGCCCGCGCACCCGCCGCTCCCATGGGAAAGCACAGGCAGCGGGCGACGGCGGGGCACGCAGCGCATGGCGATCAGGGTGGTCATCGCCGACGGCCAGGAGACGGTGAGGACCGGATTCCGGATGATCCCCGAAAGCCGGCCGGACATCGAGGTCGTCGCCCACGTCGTCGACGGCGAAGCCGCGCTCGCGGCCGTCGCCGCACACCGGCCGCACGCCCTCCTCCCCGACATCCGCATGCCGAAGCCCGACGGCCTCGAGGTCACCCGGCGACCCGCCGTCCGGGACGGTCCGCGCATCGTGATCGTCACCACCTTCGACCTCGACGAGTACGTCCACGCCGCGCTCCACGCAGGAGCATCCGGCTTCCTCCTGAAAGACGCCAGCCCCGCGATGCTGGTTGAGGCGGTCCGCGCGGCGGCCGTCGCAGACTCCCTCGTGCGCACCGTCCCCGCAGGACCGGAGATCCGTATCGCCGACGACGGAGGCCGCCCCGCCCGCGCCTCCCCGGCAACGCCCGCGGTGGCGGCTACGGCCTCGCCGGCATGGCCGAACGCGCCGAAACCCTGGGCGGCTCCCCCACCGCCGGCCCCGCCCCCCAAGGAGGCCGGCCGGTCACAGCCGTCCTCCCGCTCTGAACGGCCAACTCCGGACACCCATCCGTCTCACGGACCGGCTCGCCCGCGAACCACACACGAACGCCACGTATTCTCGGGAACCATGAACAACAGCGCCCCCGACGAAGCCGCCGCGACCGGCGCCATCGACGAGAACGTCACCGCCGAGCTGGCCCGCCTGCGCGACAGCATCGACAACATCGACGCGGCCGTCGTCCACATGCTTGCCGAGCGTTTCAAGTGCACCCAGCAGGTCGGCCACCTCAAGGCCAAGCACCAGCTGCCCCCGGCCGACCCGACCCGCGAAGCCAGCCAGATCGCCCGGCTCCGCGAGCTCGCCGAGAACGCCAAACTCGACCCGGCATTCGCCGAGAAGCTCCTCAACTTCATCATCGCCGAGGTCATCCGCCACCACGAGACGATCGCTGCGGGCGAAGAGTAGGCGAGGGCAGACGACCGGGGCCCACCCTTCGGGCAGCATGGGCCCATGTCCGCACTGACGCGCAACGAAGCGCAGCTCCGAGCACAGCACCTCGACGTCCACCACTACGCCGTCACCCTCGACCTCACCGGCGGCGAAGACACCTTCGAATCCACGACCGTCATCCGGTTCACCGCCCGCACCGCCGCGGACACCTTCGTGGAGCTGAAACCGGACGAACTGCACTCCGCCGAACTCGACGGCAGCCCCCTCGACCCGGACGCCCTCGCCGACAACCGCCTCCCCCTCACCGGCCTCGGCGAAGGCCCCCACGAGCTGCGCATCGCCACCCGCATGCGCTACTCCCGCACCGGCGAAGGCCTCCACCGCTTCACCGACCCCGCGGACGGCGAGGCGTACGTCTACACCCAGATGTTCATGGACGACATCCAGCGCGTCTTCCCGGCCTTCGACCAGCCCGACCTCAAGGCCGTCTTCGAGTTCACCGTCACCGCCCCCGCCCACTGGACCGTCCTCGCCAACGGCATCACCGAGCGCGTCGGCAACCGCGACACTGACGGCGCCGGCATCTGGAAGTCCGCCCCCACCCCCGTCATCTCCACCTACCTCGCCGCCGTCGCCGCCGGCCCCTGGCACAGCATCCGCACCGAACACGCCGGACTCCCCTTCGGCATCCACTGCCGCCAGTCCCTCGCCCCCCACCTCGACGCCGACGCCGAGGAAATCCTCTCCGTCACCACCGACTGCTACGACCGCTACCACGAGAAGTTCTCCGAGCCCTACCCCTTCGACTCCTACGACCAGGCCTTCGTCCCCGAGTTCAACGCAGGCGCCATGGAGAACCCGGGCCTCGTCACCTTCCGCGACGAATTCGTCTTCCGCTCCGCCGTCACCGACACCGAACGCCAGACCCGCGCCATGGTCATCGCCCACGAGATGGCCCACATGTGGTTCGGCGACCTCGTCACCCTGCGCTGGTGGGACGACATCTGGCTGAACGAGTCCTTCGCCGAGTACATGGGCTACCAGACCCTCACCGAAGCCACCCGCTTCACCGGCACCTGGACCGAATTCGGCGTCAACCGCAAGTCCTGGGGCTACGACGCCGACCAGCGGCCCACCACCCACCCCGTCGCCCCCGACCCCGACGCCGTACCCGACACCGCCAGCGCCCTCCTCAACTTCGACGGCATCTCCTACGCCAAGGGCGCCTCCGCCCTGCGCCAACTCGTCGCCTGGCTCGGCGAGAAGGACTTCCTCGCCGGCATCAACACCCACTTCACCCGCCACAAGTTCGCCAACGCCTCACTCGCCGACTTCGTCGAATCCCTCGCCGCCCACACCGACCGCGACGTCCACGCCTGGGCCGACATCTGGCTGCGCACCACCGGCATCGACACCCTCAGCCCCCGCATCGAGGAGAACCACGGCGGCTGGACCCTCACCGTCGACCACCGCGGCACCCGCCCCCACCACATCGCCGTCGGCCTCTACGACCGCGACCCCGACAACACCCTCGAGCCGCGCGAACTCCTCACCGTCGACGTCCCCTCCGACGAGATCGTCTCCGTCAGCGGCCCCCGCCCCGCCCTCCTCCTCCTCAACGACGGCGACCTCGGCTACGCCAAGGTCCGCCTCGACGACACCTCCCTCGAGACCGCCCTGCGCAAGCTGTCCGCCATCCCCGGCCCCCTCACCCGGGCCGTCGTCTGGAACGCCCTGCGCGACATGGTCCGCGACGGCGAACTCGAACCCGCCGCCTACCTCGCCACCGCCGGCGCACACCTGCCCGAGGAAGCCGACCTGGCCATCGTCCAGGGCGTCCTCGCCTTCGCCCGCCACCACATCGCCGACCGCTACCTCGCCCCCGAAGACCGCACCGAGGCCCTCGCCACCCTCACCCTCATCGCCCGCGGCCTGCTGCGGCGCACCGAGGACGGCTCCGACCCCGGGCTGCGGCTCGCCGCCGTACGCGCCCACATCGACGCCGCCACCCAGCCCGACACCCTCGCCGCCTGGCTCGAGGACGACACCGTGCCCGGCGGCCCCGAACTCGACCCCGAACTGCGCTGGCGCATCCTCGCCCGGCTGTCCGTCCTCGGCGCGGTGGGGGAGCGCCAGATCGATGCCGCCCTCACCGCCGACCCCAGCGCCACCGGCGAGGAAGGCGCCGCCCGCTGCCGCGCCGCACTCCCGACCGCCGAGGCCAAGGCCGCCGCCTGGGAGCGCCTCTTCCACGACGACTCCCTCTCCAACTACCTCTTCAGCGCCACCGCCCAAGGCTTCTGGCAGCCCGAACAGGCCGACCTCGTACGGGACTACGTACCGCGCTTCTACACCGACGCCATCTCCCTCGGCGCCCGCCGCGGCCCCGCCATCGCCGAAGCCGCGGGCCGCCACGCCTTCCCCGGCCACGCCGTGGACGAGGACAACCTCGAGGCCGGCCACACCGCCCTCGCCGACCCGTCCATCGTCCCCGCCCTGCGCCGCAAGCTCGTCGACCAGCTCGACGACCTGGCCCGAGCCCTCCGCGTCCGCGCCTCCTGACACCACGCCCGAGCCGCCACCCCGGCCGCCGCCCCCGCCGAAACCGGCCGGGGGCGGCGGCCGGTCCCGTTCCCGGTCCGGGTCCCCACCACCGAGCGGAAAACAACATCCGGAAAACCCCGGCGGTTACCCCATTCGGGTCCGGTCGTTGTACACGTCGGGCCACCGGGCTGTCACCGCAGCAGCGCCCGCCGCCAAGCGGCCTCGGCACCCCACGACAGGGCCGGCCCCCTGCCGCAGACCCGTTCCCGTGAGGACACCGCATGACCGCGCCGCCCGGCACCCCGCCTCCGCAGCCCGCATCCGCCTCGCACCCGCTCGCCGGCGGCCGCCTCGGCGCCGAAGCCCTGCGGCCCCTCCTCGACACCGTCCTCGAAGCCCTCCACACCGGAGCCCAGGAGCGCGGCGGGCCGATTCCGGCAGGCGGCCCCGACGCCCTCGCGGCCCGCGTCCAAGCCGCGCTGGGCGACGTACTGCCCGAAACGGGCCACGGCGATCACGAGGCGCTCCGGACCCTCGTCCACACCCTCGCCGCCGGCGCCGCCGACCCCGCCGACCCGCTCTGCGCGGCCCACCTCCACGGCCCGCCCCTCGCCGTCGCAGCCGCCGCCGACCTCGCCGCCTCCGCCCTCAACCCCTCCCTCGACTCCTGGGACCAGGCCCCCGCCGCCTCCGCGATCGAAGCCCTCCTCACCCGCACCCTCGCCGCCGAGTTCTACGACACCCCGGCCCCCGACGCCCTCGTCACCACCGGCGGCACCGAAGCCAACCAACTCGCCCTGCTCCTCGCCCGCGAACGCCACGGACCCGCCCTGACCGTCCTCCACGGAGCCAACGCCCACCACTCGATCCCCCGCGCCGCCTGGCTCCTCGGCCTGCCCCCCGCCACCACCCTCCCCACCCCCGCCGGCACCCTCGACCCCGCCCGCCTCGCCGAAGCCCTCGCCGCCACCCCCGGGCCCGTCCTCGTCACCGCCACCGCCGGCACCACCGACGCCGGCCTCATCGACCCGCTCCGACCCATCGCCGACCTGTGCCAGCAGTACGGCGCCGACCTCCACATCGACGCCGCGTACGGGGGCCTCCTCGCCCTCAGTCCCCGCCACCGCACCCGCGTCGCAGGCCTCGGCCGCGCCCACTCCCTCACCATCGACCTGCACAAACTCGGCTGGCAACCCGTCGCCGCAGGCCTCCTCGCCGTCCCCGACACCACCCTGCTGGCCCCCCTCGCCCACCAGGCCGACTACCTCAACGCCACCGACGACACCGAAGCCGGCCTCCCCGACCTGCTCGGCCGGTCCCTGCGCACCACCCGCCGCCCCGACGCCCTCAAGATCGCCGCCACCCTGCGCTCACTCGGCCGCGACGGCCTCGCCCACCTCATCGACCGCACCTGCGAACTCGCCCACCACCTCGCCCGCCTCCTCGACGCACACCCCCGCTTCGAACTCCACGCACCCCCCACCATCAGCACCGTCCTCTTCCGCCCCACCGACACCGACGACACCCACCTCGCCGCCCTGCGCCGCACCCTCCTCCTCGGCGGTCACGCCGTACTCGGCCGCGCCACCGCCGACGACCGCCTCTGGCTCAAAGCCACCCTGCTCAACCCCCACACCACCGCGCGGGACCTGGACACCCTCGTCACCCTCCTGGAAGGCAGCACCCACCGATGACCGCCCAGCTCGATGCACCCCACGACCTCGTCGGAATCGGCATCGGCCCCTTCAACCTGTCCCTCGCCGCCCTCGCCCACGGCCTCCCCCACCAAGGCGCAGGCGAACTCGCCACCGCCTTCTACGACCAGTGCCACGACTTCCGCTGGCACCCGGGACTCCTCATCGACGGCACGACCCTCCAGGTCCCCTTCCTCGCCGACCTCGTCACCCTCGCCGACCCCACCAGCCCCTGGACGTTCCTCAACTACCTCAAGCACAGGGAACGGCTCTTCCCCTTCTACTTCGCCGAGCAGTTCCACATCCAGCGCGCCGAATACGACGCCTACTGCCGCTGGGTCGCCGGCCGCCTCCCCGGACTCCACTTCGGCCACCAGGTCGACGCCGTCCGCTGGAACCCCGAACGCGACCTCTTCGAAGTCGACTACACCCAACTCGACACCGACGGCGAAGCCGAAGCCCTCGGCCGCACCTACACCCGCAACCTCGCCCTCGGCATCGGCACCGCCCCCTACATCCCCGAACCCCTGCGCCCCCTCGCCGCAGCCCCCACCGTCCCCGTCATCCACTCCGCCGACTACCTCGACAACCGCCTGCGCATCCTCGGCGCCGACCACGTCACCGTCATCGGATCAGGCCAGTCCGGAGCCGAGGTCTTCCTCGACCTGCTCCGCTCCCGCCCCGCCGGCCGCGAACGCCTCACCTGGCTCGCCCGTACGCCGTCCTTCGCCCCCATGGAGTACTCGAAGCTCGGCCTCGAACACTTCACGCCCGACTACACCCGCTACTTCCACGCCCTGCCCGAGCCCGTACGCGACCAGCTCGTCCCCGCCCAATGGCAACTCCACAAAGGCATCGACGCCACCACCATCACCGCCATCCACGACGAGCTCTACCGCCGCACCCTCCACGGCGGCTGGCCCGACGCCGTCCTCACCCCCGGAGTCAGCGTCCGCACCGCCGGCCGCGTCGCCAACACCAAGGTCGAACTCCACCTCGAACACGCCCAGCAAGGCACCCGCTCCCGCCTCACCACGGACGCCGTCGTCCTCGCCACCGGCTACAAGGAGCGCCCCCTCACCGGCCTCCTCGCAGGCCTCGACCCCTACCTGCGCAAGGACTCCTCCGGCCGCCCCCGCATCGACGAACGCCACCGCATGACCCTCGACCCCTCCGTCACCGGCAGCATCTTCGTCCAGAACGGCGAACGCCACACCCACGGCGTCGGAACCCCCGACCTCGGCCTCGCCGCCTGGCGCAGCGCCGCCATCCTGAACACCCTCACGGGCAAGGAGCCCTACCCCCAGCCCACCCGCACCGCCTTCACCACCTTCGGCCTCGAACAGCGGGAGCACACCCGACCCGCCCCGACGGTCGAGCTGCTCCCGCTGGTCGAACACCCCTAGGCACGGGCGTAGGCGCAGGTGCAGACGCCTGCGCAGGCGCAGGCGCAGGCGTACCGAGACCCGGCTAGAACACCGGAACCCCGGCCCGGGTCAGCCGCCAGTCCACCGACGCGAACTGCGCCGGGTCGATCGTCCCCTTCGCCTTCACCCACTGGATGATCGTGTTACGGATCTCCTCCGAGTTCGCCCACAGCTGCTTGGCCTGCGGCACGTGCGGGAAGTTCCCGCCACCCGACGCCCGGTAGTTGTTCACCGCCAGCACGAACTCCGCAGCCGGATCCACCGCCTTCCCCTGGAACGACAGCCCCGAGATCCGCGAACCCACCGGCTGCGCGACGTCGATGTCGTACGCCAGCCCGTACACCGCGTCGTAGTTGTAGTCCGGGATGCTCTCGGAGTTCGTCAGCTTCGCCGGGTCCACCGGAGCACCCGGCGCCGTCTGCACGTAGTACCGCGCCGAGTACTCCAGATAGTCCTTCAGCTGCGCGCCCGTCAGCAGCCGCGCCTCCATCGTGTTCTCGAACGGGTACAGACCCGCCGCATCCTTGATCGTCACCTGCCCGGCCGGAATCGACGCCGTACGCGAGAAGCACGACGCCTGCGACAGCACCGGCAGCGCCGCCCACTGCGTACCCGCCAGCGCCCCCTTCACCGTGTCCGCCTGCACATGGTTGATCAGGTCGATGATCGCGACGTCCTTGACGGGCCCCTCCGCCGAAGACATCGCCTGCGTGGACGTACCGATCACCTGGTTCACGTACGCCACGACCTTGCGGTGCTCGTCCGACAGCAGCCCCACGATCTTCGGGTCCTCGACCGCCGTGTTCGAGTTCAGCACCTTCGCCGACACCTTCGCCACCGACCAGCAGCCCTTCGACCACGTCAGCTCGAAGTCGAACAGCGTCAGGCGCTGCCCCCACTTCAGCGGCTCCGACAGCACCACGTCCTTGCCGGTCGCCTTGTTCTTCACCCGGTACTCCGGGATCTCCGTGTGCGCGTGCCCCACCAGGATCGCGTCGATCCCCGGCACCTGCTCCGCCACCAGGCCCGCCGCGTTCTCGATGTACGGCAGCTGGTCACCGTACGAGGACGTACCGCTCGAACCGGAGTGCGCGGACACGATCACCACGTCCGCGCCCATCGAGCGGAGCTTCGGCACGTACTTCGCCGCCTGCTCCTCCAGACCCGGGAACGTCATCTTCCCCTGCACGTTCGCCTTGTCCCAGATCGCGATCCCCGGGTTCGTCAGCCCCAGCACCGCCACCTTCACATCCCGCCCGTACGGAGTCCGCAGGCAGTGCATGCTGTACGGCGCGAACGCCGGCCGCAGCGTCTTCGCATCCAGCGCGTTCGCCCCCAGCAGCGGGAAATCGCACTGCTCCTCGAACTTGCGCAGCACCGGTATGCCGTAGTTGAACTCGTGGTTCCCCAGTGCCGCCGCGTCGTAGCCGATCGCATTCATCGCCTGCGCCATCGGGTGCACCGGACCACGCCGCGCGGTGATCGGATCCACCTTCGCGTAGTAGTACGACAGCTGCGTGCCCTGGATCGTGTCACCCGCATCGATCAGCAGCGTGTTGCGGCGCCCCTTCTCCGCCCGCACCTGGTTCACGAGCGTCGAGATCTTCGCCAGGCCGACGTCGTTGTGCGCCTTGTCGTCGAACTCCTTGTCGGTGAAGTAGTCCCAGTTGAAAACGTTTCCGTGCAGGTCGGTCGTACCCATCACCGTGAACGAGTACGTCCGCTGCCGCGCGGTCGCTTCGGCTGCGGCGGCCGGAGAGCCCGCCGCTGCGGCGGCCGGAGAGCCCGCGGCCCCCGTCAGCGCGACGGCCGCACCCGTGGCGGCCGAAGTACCCAGAAACGTCCTGCGGTCGAACGCCATGCCATCTCCCTAGTAGGCGTGAACAACGCGCGTAGATTCTGACCGATGGGTAACAGGAGCAACACCCCTGCCGGGTGTGACGTCTTGACGTGGCACGGTCATGAGCCTTCAATCAAGTCTTGAACTAAGGCAGTTGAGGTGAGTCCCCCCACCTGAAGTGATGTGATGTCATGACCATCCGCACCACCTGGCGCCGCCGCACCGCACTCGGCGCCCTCGCCCTGCTCTGCTGGAGCGGCCTCGCCGCCCCGCCCACCGGCGCCACGGAAACCCCCACAGCCACAGCCGCCGCAGCCACCACAGCCACGTTCTCCGATGAATTCGACGGGCCGGCCGGAGCCGCCGCCGACCCCGGAAAATGGCAGACCGAGACCGGCGACAACGTCAACAACCACGAACGGCAGTACTACACGGCGGCCCATCAGAACGCCGCCCTCGACGGCCAGGGCCACCTCGTGATCACCGCCCGCCGCGAGAACCCCGGCAACTACAACTGCTGGTACGGACGCTGCGAATACACCTCCGCACGGCTCAACACCGCCGGCCGCTTCACCCAGGCCTACGGACACGTCGAAGCCAGACTCAAAGTCCCGCGCGGCCAGGGGATGTGGCCCGCGTTCTGGATGCTCGGCAACGACATCGGCCAGGTCGGCTGGCCGAACTCCGGCGAGATCGACGTCATGGAGAACGTCGGATTCGAACCCTCCACCATCCACGGAACGATCCACGGACCCGGATACTCCGGCTCCGGCGGCATCGGCGCCGCCCACACCCTCCCCGGCGGCCAGGCCTTCGCCGACGCATTCCACACCTTCGCCGTCGACTGGGCCCCCGACTCCATCAGCTGGTCCGTCGACGGCACCCTCTACCAGCACCGCACCCCCGCCGACCTCGGCGGCCGCACCTGGGCCTTCAACAAGCCGTTCTTCCTGATCCTCAACCTCGCCGTCGGCGGCTACTGGCCCGGCGACCCCGACGCCGGCACCGCCTTCCCCCAGCAACTCGTCGTCGACCACGTACGGGTCACCACCTCCGACACCGGCACCGCCCGCACCGGCCCGATCACCGGCCTCGCGGGCAAATGCGTCGACGTCGCCGGCGCCAACCCCGCCAACGGCACCCCCGTCCAGCTCTACGACTGCAACAACACCCCCGCCCAGCAGTGGACCATCGCCGCCGACGGCACCCTGCGCGCCCTCGGCAAATGCCTCGACGTGACCGGCGGCGCCACCACCGACGGCACCCCCGTCCAGCTCTACGACTGCAACGGCACCCCCGCACAACGCTGGGCCCTGCCCGCGGCCCGCGACATCGTCAACCCACAAGCCGACAAATGCCTCGACGTCACCGGCAACAACACCGCCAACGCAACCCGCCTCCAGATCTGGACCTGCGGCGGCGCCCCCCACCAGAAATGGAACCTCCCCAACTAGCGGGCACCGCCCGAGCCCCTGTTGCCGGACCCACGCAGATCAGCGTGGGCCTGGCAGCGGAGGCACGGAGAACACCTCCGCCGCGCACGAGCCGCCACCGAAGCCCGCACCCACCTCACCGACACACCCGACACCCCCCAACGCCCCGGCGCCCGCCCCCGGGCCGCCCTCCACGACGCGCTGCCAGAACCCACACGCCACACGCCACACCCCGCACGACAATGCGACCCTGAAACCATGACCCAGGACTCCGCACCCCAGCCCTACGGAACCCCCGAAGTCCCCCGCGTCGCCGTCCGCGGCGAAGCCCGCCTCGAAGTCGACCCCGAAATCGCCCGCCTCGGCATCACCGTCACCGCCCGCGGCACCGACCGACGCACCGCACTCGAAGACCTCACCCGCCGCAACAACACCGTCCTCGAACTCGTCAAAAGCTACGGCGACGCCGTCGAAAAACTCGAAACCGGCGCCTTCTCCATCAACCCCGAACTCACCCGACACGGCCGCGCCGAACGCATCCGCGCCTACCACGGCCGCGTCCACATCACCACCGAACTCGCCGACTTCACCGCCCTCGGCGAACTCACCACCCGCCTCGCCGACCTCGAACTCACCAGCGTCGACGGCCCCTGGTGGGCCCTGCGCCCCACCTCACCCGCCCACGGCGAAGCCCGCCGCCAAGCCGTACTCGAAGCCGTCCAACGCGCCCGCGAATACGCCGCCGCCCTCGGCGCCGACCTCGCCGCCCTCGTCGAACTCGCCGACCTCGGCGCCGAAAACGCCCTCCCCTTCCAAGCAGCCGCCCCCGGCGCCGGCATGCGCACCATGGCCTTCAGCACCACCGAAGAAACCGCCCCGCCCCTCGACCTCGAACCCCAGCGCCAGACCGTCTACGCCCAGGTCAACGCCCGCTTCACCATGACCCCACCCCAACTGTGAACACCACCACCCCGGCCGGCGCATGGACACTGGAACCCCTCCGCGCCGACCACGCCCCCACCCTCCTCGCATTCGAACGGGACAACCGCGCCTACTTCGCACGGACCGTCCCCGACCGCGGCGACGCCTACTTCACCGAATTCGCCGACCGCCACCGCGCCCTGCTCGCCGAACACGCCGCCGGCCGCGGCACGGCCACCGCCGCCGTCGCCGAAATCTGCCGCCTCGCGCGCAGCACGTACCGGCTCTCCCGCCTCACCGCCGTCACCACCCTCGACAACCCGGCGTCCCTGACCGTCCTCCGGCGCAACGGATTCACCCAGGTCGGCACCACCACCGTCGACGGCCGCCCAGGCATCCGCCACGAGCGCACGCTCACCCCCGAGAACTGATCAAAAACGTGCACGCACGATGCCCCCGGGGGTGCTCATCAGAGCACCCCCACGCACATTCAACAATTGTCAACAACCTTTTGCCCAACGGTTGTTGAGTGGACACCCGGAACCAATTTCCTACCGCCTGGTAGGGGCATACGCTCGCCCCATGCGCCGAGCAAAAATCGTATGTACCCTGGGCCCCGCCACCGACTCATACGACCAGATCAAAGCCCTGGTCGAAGCCGGAATGGACATCGCCCGCCTCAACCTCAGCCACGGCACCTACGCCGAACACGAGGACCGCTACCAGCGCGTACGCAAAGCCTCCGACGAAACCGGCCGCAGCGTCGGCATCCTCGCAGACCTTCAAGGCCCGAAGATCCGCCTCGGCCGATTCACCGAAGGCCCCGTACTCCTTGAACGCGGCGACGAATTCACCATCACCGTCGAAGACCTCGAAGGCGACCGCCACACCTGCGGCACCACCTACAAAGGCCTCGCCGCCGACGTCACCACCGGCGAACGCATCCTCGTCGACGACGGCCGTGTCACCCTCGAAGTCACCGGCATCGACGGCCCCCGCGTCCACACCCTCGTCATCGAAGGCGGCATGGTCTCCGACCATAAAGGACTCAACCTCCCCGGAGTCGCCGTCTCCGTCCCCGCCCTCTCCGACAAGGACATCGACGACCTCCGCTGGGCCCTGCGCACCGGCGCCGACGTCATCGCCCTCTCCTTCGTCCGCAGCGGCCACGACATCCAAGACGTCCACCGCATCATGGACGAAGAAGGCCGCCGCCTCCCCGTCATCGCCAAAATCGAAAAGCCCCAAGCAGTCGAGAACATCGACGACATCGTCGCCGCATTCGACGGCATCATGGTCGCCCGCGGCGACCTCGGCGTCGAAATGCCCCTCGAACAAGTCCCCATCGTCCAAAAGCGCGCCGTCAAACTGGCCAAGCGCAACGCCAAACCCGTCATCGTCGCCACCCAGATGCTCGACTCGATGATCGACAACTCCCGACCCACCCGCGCCGAAGCCTCCGACGTCGCCAACGCCGTCATCGACGGCACCGACGCCGTCATGCTCAGCGGCGAAACCAGCGTCGGCAAATACCCCGTCGAAACGGTCAAGACGATGTCCCGCATCGTCGAAGCCGCCGAAGAAGACATCCTCGCCAAGGGCCTCCCCCCACTCACCGAACGCAGCAAGCCCCGCACCCAAGGCGGAGCCGTCGCCCGCGCAGCCGCCGAAATGGGCGACTTCCTCGGCGCCAAATTCCTCATCGCCTTCACCCAGAGCGGCGACACCGTCCGCCGACTCTCCCGCTACCGCTCACCCATCCCCCTCCTCGCCTTCACCCCCGACCCCGCCACCCGCTCCCAGCTCAACCTCACCTGGGGCGTCGAAACCTTCCTCGGCCCCCACGTCGACTCCACCGACGCCATGGTCGCCCAAGTCGAAGAAGAACTCCTGCGCATCGGCCGCTGCGTACCCGGCGACGTAGTCGTCATCACCGCCGGCTCGCCCCCCGGAGTCACCGGATCCACCAACCTGGTCCGCGTCCACCACATCGGCGACCCCGTACGCTGACCCCGCCCGCACCACCCACCGCGTCGGGCGCCTCATCTGCCCGACGCGGCCACGCCGGCCACGCCGCACCCCAACTCGCCGAAGGTCCAAGCGAAATCGACTACGCCAGGCCCCTCCACGACACCTTGACCTCAACCAAACTCGAGGTCCTACGGTGACGCGCATGACGACGATCAAGACCTACCCCCAGGACCGCCTCGCCGCCCAGCCCATCGGCTACTGGAGCCGCGAAGCCGCCACCCTGGTCATCAGCGCCCTCCGCACCTCCCTCGCCGAGGAACACCTCACCCAGCCCCACTGGTGGACCCTGAACCACATCGCCGGCGCCCCCGGAACCTGGACCCGCCCCGCCCTCACCGAGAAACTGACCCCCTACGACGACCAGAACACCGACTTCCGTGCCGTCTACGACGACCTCACCGCACGCGGCTGGCTGACCGAATCAGAGGACGGCACCCTCACCCTGACCCGGGCAGGCGAAGAAGGCCGCCTCCGCGCCCACACCCGCAACGCCGAGGTCCACACCCGCTACCGCCAGGGCATAGACGACGCCACCTACGCGGCCACGATCGACACCCTGCGCCGCATGGTCGCCAACCTGGGCGGCGACGGCGACCTGCCGTCCTAGCTAGTACTTCGGCCCGATGTGGGCGTCCATGAGAGCCACGGACGCCTTGCGGGCGATGGAGACGTTGCAGGCATTCGCCTGCTTCCACTCGACGCCGAGGCGGTCCAGCGTGCTGGTCAGGAGCCCGGTGATGTCGGCCGACTTGTTGGTGAAGAAATACCGCGGGTACTCGTAGCGCTTGCCGTTCCGGACGGTCCAGTTCGTGATCCGACACCCGTCGGAGTGGATGAGCCCCCGGACGAACTCCCACGGATGGGCATCGACGATCTCCTGCTGCCATCCTTCGAGGACGATCCGCCGCTCGTGCTTCTTGCCGGGCCCGTGCTGGGGGAACATGCACGTCCAGTGCCGACCGTAGCTGGTGACGGCGACGCAGCCTTGGCGCTGCAACACGTAGACCTTGTGGTCGGGTCGCACGGCTGTGATCGCTGCGCGGCACAGCTCGATGAGCCCCGGCCACGCGTCGGCACAGGCGATCCTCAGGTGGTGCCCGCCGCGCGGGTGCGGGCTGATGCAGCCGTCGCCGAGATAGAGGCCGAGGAGATAGGCGTAGGACGCCGCGTGGTCTGGGCCGGAACAAGGTGCCGCGTTGATGCGGGGTAGCGGTTCGATGCGTACCTGCCACGCACGGATGGCGGACCGGGATATCCCGGTTTCCCTGCTGACGGAGTTCATGCTGCGCCCGTCGGCGAGCAAGCCCAAGGCCCGTCGGCGGGTAGCCATGTCGTACATGCTGTCGACGCTGCCGTGCAGAATTCGCTCAGGCTACGCATTTCGGTGCGGTTCGCTGATACGAGTGAAGGTCACGCGATTATCGCGTGACCTTGGAAAGTGAGGAAAAGTGCCCCGGGTCGGACTCGAACCGACACTGAATGGGTTTTGAATCCATCGCCTGCTGCCAATTGGGCTACCGGGGCCCAGCGAATCGAAGGTTCCCTCCGACCCGCTGCGAGTCCACCATACCGTAGCTAGGTAGGCTCGTGGCAGTTTGCTATGCCCCGCAAAGAGGAGCCTCCAGTGACCGCCGAGCACGAGTCGACGCCCACGCCCGACGCCGACCAGTCGCACGTTCCGCCGCTGACGACCCGCGTCGTCATCGCCGAGGACGAGGCGCTCATCCGTCTCGATCTGAAAGAGATGCTCGAGGAGGAGGGCTACGCCGTGGTCGGCGAGGCCGGGGACGGGCAGACCGCCGTCGAGCTGGCCCGGGAGCACCGCCCCGACCTGGTGATCCTCGACGTGAAGATGCCGGTCCTGGACGGGATCTCCGCGGCGGAGAAGATCGCGGAGGAGTCCATCGCCCCGGTACTCATGCTGACCGCGTTCTCGCAGCGTGACCTGGTCGAGCGGGCGCGGGACGCCGGGGCCATGGCGTACCTGGTGAAGCCGTTCAGCAAGAGTGACGTGGTGCCGGCCATCGAGATGGCCGTGTCGCGTTTCGCGGAGCTGAAGGCGCTCGAGAAGGAGGTTGCGGACCTCTCGCTGCGGCTGGAGACCCGCAAGCTGGTGGACCGTGCGAAGAGCATTCTGCAGACGCAGTACGGGCTTTCCGAGCCCGCTGCGTTCCGGTGGATCCAGAAGACCTCCATGGATCGTCGTATGTCCATGCAGCAGGTTGCCGAGGCGGTCATCGAGGACGCCGAGGAGAAGAAGAACGCCGCGCAGTAGCGGGTACGCGTGAGGCCCGCCACCGGGGGACGGTGGCGGGCCTCAGGCTTGAGCGGATCTTTAGTCCTCGCCGAGGTACGCCTTGCGGACGTCCTCGTTGTGGAGGAGCTCCTGGCCGGAGCCGGAGAGCACGATCTTGCCGATCTCCATCACGTGGGCCTGGTCGGCCAGCGAGAGGGCGGCCTGGGCGTTCTGCTCGACGAGCAGGATGGTGGTGCCCGCGGCCTTGAGTTCGGCGATGGTCGCCATGATCTTCTGCATCATGAGCGGGGAGAGGCCCATGGAGGGCTCGTCCAGCATGAGCAGCTTGGGCTGGGACATGAGGGCGCGGCCCATGGCGAGCATCTGCTGTTCGCCGCCCGAGAGGGTGCCGGCGGCCTGCTTGCGGCGTTCGCCCAGGATGGGGAACATCTCGTAGGCGCGCTGGATGTCCTTCTCGATGCCGTCCTTGTCGGTGCGCAGGAAGGCGCCGAGTTGGAGGTTTTCGGCGATCGTCAGCCGGGGGAAGATGTGGCGTCCCTCGGGGGAGTGGGCGAGGCCCAGGGAGACGATCTTGTGGGCGGGGACCTGCGTGAGCGGCTTGCCGTCGAAGGTGACGGTGCCGCTGGCGGGCTTGAGGAGTCCGGAGAGGGTGCGGAGGGTGGTCGTCTTGCCGGCGCCGTTGGTGCCGACGAGGCAGACGATTTCGCCTTCGTTGACCTCGAAGGAGATTCCCTTGACGGCTTCGATCTTGCCGTAGGCGACCTTGAGGTCTTTGACCTCGAGCAGTGCGGTCACTTGGCGTCTCCGTCCGTGCTGGTGGTGCTGGTGGTGCTGTCGGCGTCGGCGTCGGCGTCCGCTTCCGCTTCCGGCTCCGCGTCGGCGTCCGGCTCAGCTTCGGCCTCGGCCTCTGCCTCGGCCTCTGCCTCGGCCTCTGCCTCGGCCTCTGCCTCTGCCGGTGCCTCGGCCTCTGCCTCCGCCTCGGCCGACGCGTCGGCTTCGGCGGCTTCGATCACGGCGACCTCCGCCGCGCCCGGGTCGCCTTCGAAGGGCTCGCCGAGGTAGGCGGCGATGACGCGCTCGTCGCCCTGGACCTCGGCTGCGGTGCCTTCGATGAGCTTTTCGCCCTGGACGAGGCAGGCGACGCGGTCGCAGAGGTTGAAGATGAAGCGCATGTCGTGCTCGATGACGAGTACGGCGATGCCCATGTCCCGGATCGCGAAGATGAGTTCTTCGGCGGCGCGGGTTTCCTGCGGGTTCATGCCGGCGGTCGGCTCGTCCAGGAGGATGAGACCGGGGTCGCTGGCGAGCGCGCGGGCGATTTCGAGCTTGCGCTGTTCGCCGTAGGGGAGGTTCTTGGCGAGGTGCTGTGCCTTCTTCTCCAGGCCGATGAACTCGAGGAGTTCCATGGCCCGTGCCTCGCTGGCGGCTTCGGCCTTCTTGAAGCCGGGGCCGCGCAGGAGGGCGGACCAGAGGCCTTCCTTGGTGCGGGTGTGGCGTCCGACGAGGACGTTCTCCAGCACCGTCATGTTGTGGAAGAGCCGGATGTTCTGGAAGGTGCGGGCGATGCCGGCGCTGGTGACCAGGTGGGGCTTGGGCGGCAGGACCGTGCCCTTGTAGCTGACGGTTCCCTCGGTGGGGACGTACAGCCCGGTGAGGCAGTTGAAGAAGGTGGTCTTGCCGGCGCCGTTGGGGCCGATGAGTCCGACGATCTCGCCCGCGTTGACCTTGAGGTCGACGCCCTTGACGGCGGTGAGGCCGCCGAAGCGCATGGTGACGCCGCTGGCATCGAGGACGGTGGTCGTCGTGGTGGTGTCTGTGGTGGTCATGGTGTTCACGCCCCCGCCTTGGCGGTGGCCAGGTCCGTGGGGGCCTGGTCAGCGGTGTCGTCGTGGAACTCGAGCTGCGCGCGCTTGTTGGCGATGAGGCCTTCGGGGCGGAAGCGCATGAGCAGGATGAGGGCGATGCCGAAGGCGAGGAGCTGGTAGTCCTGGAGGAAGGCCAGCTTCGCCGGGATCAGGAAGAGCAGTGCGGCGCCGAGGATGGGGCCGCGGATGGTGCCCATGCCGCCGAGGATGACGGCGGCGAGGAGGAACGCGGAGTTCGGCGGGACGGGCCCGGCGAAGACGTAGTTCTCGGGGACGACCGTGCTGTTGACGTGTGCCTGGACGGTGCCGGCGAGGCCGGCGAGGGTGGCGCCGAGGGCGAAGGCGATGAGCTTGACCTTGAAGCCGTTGATGCCCATGGCTTCGGCGGCGGTCTCGTCTTCGCGGATGGCGACCCAGGCGCGGCCGATGCGGCTGTTGCCGGCACGGGCGAAGACCAGGATGACGAGTGCCATCACGAGCAGCATCAGGAAGTAGTAGTTGGCGTAGGCGCCGAGGACGATGCCGCCGACCGTGTGCGACTCCCCGAAGTTCCACCCGAAGAGTTCGAGGTGGGGGATGTTGGGGATGCCGTTGGGGCCGTTGGTGATGTCGGGGCCGGAGGTGCCGTCGAGGTTGCCCATGGCGATGCGGAAGATTTCTCCGAAGCCGAGGGTGACGATGGCGAGGTAGTCGCCGCGCAGGCGGAGGGTCGGGGCTCCGATGATCACGCCGAAGATGAGCGAGGCGAGGGCGCCGACGATGACCGCTGCCCAGAAGGGCAGTTGGAAGCCGAAGGCGGAGGCGGTGCTGCCGGAGACCAGGGCGGCGGCGTAGGCGCCGACGCCGAGGAAGGCGACGTATCCGAGGTCGAGGAGTCCTGCGAGGCCGACGACGACGTTGAGGCCGAGGGCGACGGTGGCGAAGATCAGGATGTTGACCGCGATGAGCGTGTAGGTGTCGCCGCTCTGCTGGATGAACGGGAAGGTGATCGCGGCGGCCGCGGTACCGATGAGGGTGACCTGGCGGTTCTTCGCGGTGAGGAGGCCGAGTCGGTCGAAGAGACCGGACTTGAGCAGGGCGAAGGCCGCGAAGCCGACGATGATCAGGTACGTGACGAAGAGCTGCGGCTCCTTGTCGTCGGTGTCGATGCCGAAGGTGACGACGTAGAGGCCGACGGCGAAGGCGCCGATGATGATGAGGATCTCGCCCCAGGAGGGCAGCTTCTTGGCGGCGGCCGCCTTGTGGCTGTCGTCGGGGAGCTTGTACGCGGCGAGGGCCGGGACGAGCGAGCCGATGAGGGCGAGGTAGGCGCCGGGCTCCAGGTGGACGAAGCCGCCGAGGACCCATGCGATGGCGATGACGGTGAACCAGGTGCCGGCGAGGGTGCCGAGCGAGAGGATCCACACGGGCTTGCGGGCGCCGGTGGGGGTGAGCCAGCGCAGGCCCTTGACGCCGAGCGCGGAGAGCGCGTGGGCGGCGGTGAGGAGGGCGCCGACGAGGCTCAGGAACTGGATGGGGGCCGGGCTGCCGTAGTAGGTGAGGTCACCGGGGAACTCGGAGGTCCAGGTCCAGGCGAGGAAGGTGCTGATGATGGTCAGCAGGCTTCCGCCGATGACTGCGTAGAGCAGTGCGGTGCGGGAGACGTCGCCGGTGGCCTCGGCCTCGGCTTCGAGCGGGAGGGTTGCTTCGTTGGTCATGGTTCTCACGCCCGATCCGCGACGCGCTCACCGAGCAGGCCTTGTGGCCGCACGAGGAGGACGACGATGAGGAGTACGAACGCCCAGACGTTGGACCAGGCTCCACCGCCGAGCTGCGACATGCCGGGGATGTCTTCGATGTAGGCGATCGACAGGGCTTCGGCGAGGCCGAGGACGACGCCGCCGACCATGGCTCCGTAGATGTTGCCGATGCCGCCGAGGACGGCTGCGGTGAAGGCCTTGAGGCCGAGTATGAAGCCCATCTCGAAGTTGATCTGGCCCTTGTCGAGGCCGTAGGCGACGGCGGCGACGGCGGCGAACGCGGCACCGATGGCGAAGGCCATGACGATGATGCGGTCGGTGTTGATGCCCATCAGCTTCGCGGTGTCGGGGTCCTGCGCGGTGGCCTGCATGGCGCGGCCGCTGCGGCTCTTCTGGACGAAGACGCCGAGGGCGAGCATGCAGAGCGGGGCGAGGATGAGGACGAAGGCGTCCGCGCGCTGGATGGCCAGGCTGTCGGTGATCTTGAAGGCTTCGCCCTTGAACTCGGGGAAGCTGACGGCCTTCTTGGCGTCCGGGTAGAACTGCCAGACGAGCTGCTGGAGCGCGATCGAGAGGCCGATTGCGGTGATGAGGGGTGCGAGCCGGGGAGCGCTGCGCAGGGGACGGTACGCGAAGCGTTCGGCTCCCATGGCGACGAGGACGGAGACGAGGGAGCCTCCGATGATCATGACGGGTATCGCGATCAGCAGGGAGGTGCCGGTCGGGAGGATGGCGTAGGCGGTGAGTGCGCCGAAGCCGCCGATCATGAAGATCTCGCCGTGGGCGAAGTTGATGAGCTGGACGATGCCGTAGACCATGGTGTACCCGATGGCGATGAGGCCATAAAGGGCACCGAGGGCAAGGCCGTTGGCCAGCTGTTGCGGCAGTTCGTGCACCGCAGGGCCTCCGATGAGCGTGTCGGATAAGACTCCGCGCGAGGGCGCTGTTGCGCCCTCGCGCGGTGGTTTGGTTCAGGTGGTGCTGGTGGTGCGGGGTGCTACGGGATTACTGGTTGAACGTGTCGCTCTTGACGTCGATCCACTTGCCGCCCTCGACCTTGTAGACCGTGAGCTGCTTGTTGGTGGTGTCGCCGTACTCGTCGAAGGCGACCTTGCCGGTCACGCCCTCGAAGGACACCTTGCCGAGGGCCTCGACGACCTTGGCGCGGGCGTCGGTGGGGAGCTTGCCGCCGTTGGCGGCGACGACGGCCTTGACGGCCTGGACGACGGACCAGCCGGCGTCGTAGGAGTAGCCGCCGTAAGCCGCGTAGGGGTCCTTGTAGCCGCCGGCCTGGTAGTCGGCGATGAAGGTCTTGGCGGTGGGCAGCTTCTCGACCGGGTAGCCGATGGAGGTGGAGAGGTCGCCCTCGTTGGCCTCGCCGGAGGCGGTGATGAAGGCGGGGTCCTGGATGCCGTCGCCGCCCATGAGCGGGATGTTGGCTCCGGCCTTCTTGATCTGGTCGGCGAGGAGGCCGCCCTCGGGGTACTGGCCGCCGAAGTAGACGGAGTCGGCGCCGGAGGACTTGACCTTGTCGGCGGTGGAGGAGAAGTCGGTCTCCTTCACGGTGACGTGGTCGGTGCCGACGACCTCGCCGCCGAGCTTCTTGAACTCGTCGGCGAAGATCGCGGCGAGGCCGGCGCCGTAGGTCTGCTTGTCGTCGACGACGAAGACCTTCTTCTTGCCGGCGTCCTTGAAGAGGTACTGGGCGGCGAACTTGCCCTGGACCACGTCGGTGGCGGCGGTGCGGAAGTAGGTCTTGAAGGGGCGCTTGAACTCGCCCTTGCCCCAGTTGTCGCCCTGGCTGAGCGCGGGGTTGGTGTTGGCGGGGGAGACCTGCGCCAGGTTGGCGGAGGCGAAGACTCCCTGCATCTGCTGTGCGACGCCGGAGTTCAGCGGGCCGACGACGCCGACGACGTCCTTGTTGCCGACGAGCTTGGTGGCGTTGGCCTGGCCGGAGGCCGGGACGGCCTGGTCGTCGAGGGCCTCGACCTTGAACTCGATGCCCGGGACCTCGTTGTTCTTGTTGGCCGTCTTGGCCGCGAGGTCGACGGAGTTCTTGATGCCCTGGCCGAGGGCAGAGAGCGAGCCGGTGAGGGGGGCGTCCACGCCGATGACGACGACGGTCTTGGAGCCGCCGGACTTGTCCCCGCCGGTCTTGGCCTCATCGCGCGATCCGCAGGCGGTGAGGGTCAGTGCTCCCGTGGTGATCACGGTGGTGAGGACGAGCAAAGAACGGTGTCGCACGATTCTTCCTTTCCCTGGCGCGGCCCCCTCATTTGAGGTGCCGTTTGGTCGCCGGGCCGCACTGGGAGGTCCACGGCCGTGCTGGGTTGCGCTCAAGTGGCGCGGTGACTGGCCGTGACTCTAGGCCGAGGTGGCGAGTGCGGGGAGCAGGGAAAGGATGATGTGACTGTCTTGTTATGCCGAGGCCAAGAATGTGCGGCGGGAGTGCGGACAAAACGGACGTATTGTGACTTCGGGGAATGTCCGCATGGTGAGAATTCACCGTTCCCCTAAGGGGCTTGAGGGGTTCATGCTCCTGTCATTGATCAAAAGTGGCCAATTGTCGCTGACTGTGCCCGAAGGAATCCGGTGGGTGGCATTCCGCCGGGGAAAAAGGGGATTCTGTGGGGCGTCGGCATTACTGTGGGTAATTTTTCTTCTTGATCCACTTCGGGTGAATCGATCTTGTTCCGGGGTCCTGCGGGCTTCCGACCTGCGGATCGACCGTCCACCGCAGGGTGCCCGGAAGCCGGACAGCGCACGCGGGATTCCGGTCACCCGGCCGGGCTCGGGGGCCGCCAGTTCTCAGAACTCCACGTGGCCCCGTTCTGCTCGGCGCAGCGCTGCGCCACGAATCGGTCGACCAGTTCAAGTGCCTTGTCCAGACCGGCAGTTCGCTCCTCGGCGCGGCCTGCGGCGACGGCTTCCTCGTGGATCTTGTACTGATCGTTGGAGAGGCCCTTCTGTTCCCAGTCCAGGCCGGACCATTTGCTGCCCTTGAGGGTCTCCTTCACCCAGTAGGACACCAGACTTGTGCAGATCTGGGCGGGCGAGGAGGGGCTGGATACGGGCGTTGACGGGGCCTGCGGGGCGGTTGGTGCGGAAGTGGAGCATCCGGACATGGTGAGCGCCGTGAGCAGTGCGGTGATGCCGTACCGGGCCGCGATGCGTGGCTGGGTCCCCATGAAGGGAAGGTAGGACGTCACCTTCGGTGACACAACAGTCGTCGCGGCGCCGGGTGCGGACTGGCGGATTCCGGGCGGTTTCGGGGCCGGGCGTATACGCCGCAGGCCCGGATCCGGCCCCCGGGAGGGGCGGGATCCGGGCCTGCGGGGCTCGTGGCGTACGGCTCAGGCCTCGGCGGCGGGGTCCGCGTCGCGCAGCAGGCAGGTCAGGCGGGCGGTGCACACGCGCCGGTCCTGCTCGTCGCTGATCACGACCTCGTACGTGGCGGTGGAGCGGCCGCGGTGGACGGGGGTGGCGACGCCGGTGACCACGCCCGACCGTACGCCGCGGTGGTGGGTGCAGTTCAGGTCGACACCGACGGCGACCTTGGTGATGCCACCGTGCATCATCGCGCCGACCGAGCCGAGGGTCTCGGCGAGGACGGCGGAGGCCCCGCCGTGCAGCAGCCCGTACGGCTGGGTGTTGCCCTTGACCGGCATGGTGCCGACGACGCGCTCGGCCGAGGCCTCGAGGATGCGGATGTCCATCCGCTCGCCGAGGTCGCCCGCCGAGAACAGCGCGGGCAGGTCGATGCCCAGGGCCGAGTACTCGTCGAGGACCTCCTGCGGGAACTTCACAGCGTGCTGCTCACCCATGGGCGGGCTCCGTTCGTCAACGATCGTTAACCATCTTGTCCTGAGGTCGTTCTATCAGGCTGGTTCGAAGCGCACGACGACGGACTTGCTCGCGGGGGTGTTGCTGGTGTCGGCGGTGGAGTCGAGCGGGACCAGCACGTTGGTCTCGGGGTAGTACGCGGCCGCGCAGCCCCGGGCCGTCGGGTAGTGCACCACGCGGAAGCCGGGGGCGCGCCGCTCCACGGCGTCGTTCCACTCGCTCACCAGGTCGGTGTACGAGCCGTCCGCGAGCCCGAGCTCCGCGGCGTCCTCGGGGTGGACCAGGACGACGCGGCGGCCGCCGGTGATCCCGCGGTAGCGGTCGTCGAGGCCGTAGATGGTGGTGTTGTACTGGTCGTGGCTGCGCAGGGTCTGCAGGAGCAGCCGGCCCTCGGGGATCTTCGGGTACTCGACGGGCGCGGCGGTGAAGTTGGCCTTGCCGGTCTTCGTAGGGAAGCGGCGCTCGTCGCGCGGGGCGTGCGGGAGCTGGAAGCCTCCGGGGCGGGCCACGCGGGCGTTGAAGTCCTCGAAGCCGGGGATCACGCGGGCGATCCGGTCGCGGATCGTCGCGTAGTCCCGCTCGAACTCCTCCCACGGGGTCTTTGAGGCCTGGCCGAGGACGGCGCGGGCCATGCGGGCCACGATCGCGGGCTCGGAGAGCAGGTGCGGCGAGGCCGGGGCGAGGTTGCCGCGCGAGGAGTGGACCATGCCCATGGAGTCCTCGACGGTGACGAACTGCTTGCCGGAGGCCTGGATGTCCTTGTCGGTGCGGCCGAGGGTGGGCAGGATCAGGGCGCGCCGGCCGGTGACCGCGTGGGAGCGGTTGAGCTTGGTGGAGACGTGGACGGTCAGGGAGGCGCGGCGGATCGCGGCCTCGGTGACCTCGGTGTCGGGGGTGGCGCCGACGAAGTTGCCGCCCATGGCGAAGAGGACCTTGGCCTCGCCGTCGCGCAGGGCCTGGATGGAGCGGACCACGTCGAAGCCGTGCCCGCGCGGCGAGGTGATCTTGAATTCCTTGTCGAGGGCGTCGAGGAAGGCGGGCGCGGGGCGCTCGAAGATCCCCATGGTGCGGTCGCCCTGGACGTTGGAGTGGCCGCGCACGGGGCAGACGCCGGCGCCGGGGCGGCCGATGTTGCCGCGCAGCAGGAGGAGGTTGACGACCTCGCGGATGGTGGCGACGGCGTGCTTGTGCTGGGTGAGGCCCATGGCCCAGCAGACGATGGTGCGCTTCGAGGCCAGGACCATGGCCAGCGCCTGCTCGATCTCGGGCCGGGTCAGGCCGGTGGCGGTGAGGGTCTCGGCCCAGTCGGCCTTCTCGGCGGCGGCCGCGAGCTCCTCGTAGCCGTGGGTGTGCTCGCGGATGAAGGCCTCGTCGGTGGCGCCCTCCGTCTCGATGACGAGCTTGTTGAGGAGGCGGAAGAGGGCCTGGTCGCCGCCGATGCGGATCTGCAGGAACAGATCGTTCAGGGCGGTTCCCTTGAGCATGCCGATCGGGGTCTGCGGGTTCTTGAACCGCTCCATCCCGGCCTCGGGCAGCGGGTTGACCGAGATGATCTTCGCGCCTGCGGACTTGGCCTTCTCCAGGGCGGAGAGCATGCGCGGGTGGTTGGTGCCCGGGTTCTGCCCGGCGACGATGATCAGGTCGGCCTGGTGGAGGTCCTCGAGGGAGACGCTGCCCTTGCCGATGCCGATGGTCTCGGTCAGCGCGGAGCCCGAGGACTCGTGGCACATGTTGGAGCAGTCGGGCAGGTTGTTGGTACCGAACTCGCGGGCGAACAGCTGGAAGAGGAACGCGGCCTCGTTGCTGGTGCGGCCCGAGGTGTAGAAGAGGGCCTCGTCCGGGGAGTCGAGGGCCGTCAGCTCCTCGGCGATGATCTCGAAGGCCCGCTCCCAGGAGACCGCCTCGTACCGGTCGCCGCCCTCGGGGAGGGCCCCTCTTTCCAGGAGCATGGGCTCGGTGATCCGGCCCTGCTGGCCCAGCCAGTAGCCGGAGCGGCCGGCGAGGTCGGCCAGGGGGTGCTCGGCGAAGAAGTCCGGGGTGACCCGGCGCAGCGTGGCCTCCTCGGCGACGGCCTTGGCGCCGTTCTCGCAGAACTCGGCGGTGTGCCGCTTGTCTCCCTCGGGCCAGGCGCAGCCCGGGCAGTCGAAGCCGTTCTTCTGGTTGACCTTGAGCAGGGTGCGCGCGGTGCGGGCGACGCCCATCTGCCGCTGGGCGATCCGCAAGGTGTGCCCGATCGCGGGCAGACCGGCGGCGGCCTGCTTGGGGGGCGCGACCTGCGGCGCGTCCTGTGCGGGATCACCTGCGGGCGGCTTGGTGGCCATGTCGCTCCCCTTTGAGCAGTCGAGCATCGCGGCGTGGGCCGCTGTTCGTATTCGCGTAGGCGTCCGATCCTGTCACGCCCTGCGGACATCGCCGACGCCGGAATTGTCAGCGGGGCCGCCTAGGATCGGGGGTGTGGCAGAGAACGCATCGAAGAAGACCGACCAGACGACCGCAGCGGACCGCCCCCGCCTGATGCTCATGGACGGGCACTCCCTGGCGTACCGGGCGTTCTTCGCGCTGCCCGCGGAGAACTTCACGACCGCGACCGGCCAGCCGACGAACGCCATCTACGGCTTCGCGTCGATGCTGGCCAACACGCTGCGCGACGAGGCTCCCACGCACTTCGCGGTGGCGTTCGACGTCTCGCGCAAGACGTGGCGCTCGACGGAGTTCCCCGAGTACAAGGCGAACCGCTCCAAGACCCCCGACGAGTTCAAGGGGCAGGTCGAGCTGATCGGCGAGCTCCTGGACGCGATGAAGGTGCCGCGCTTCGCGGTCGACGGCTTCGAGGCCGACGACGTGATCGCCACGCTGGCGACGCAGGCGGAGGCCCTGGGCTTCGAGGTGCTGATCGTCACCGGCGACCGGGACTCCTTCCAGCTCGTCTCCGAGCACACCACCGTGCTGTACCCGACCAAGGGCGTCTCCGAGCTGACCCGGTTCACCCCGGAGAAGGTCGAGGAGAAGTACGGGCTCACCCCGCAGCAGTACCCGGACTTCGCGGCGCTGCGCGGCGACCCGTCCGACAACCTGCCCGGCATCCCGGGCGTCGGCGAGAAGACCGCCGCGAAGTGGATCACCCAGTTCGGGTCGTTCGCGGAGCTCGTGGAGCGCGCCGAGGAGGTCAAGGGCAAGGCCGGGCAGAACTTCCGGGACCACCTGGAGGCCGTGAAGCTGAACCGGGTCCTGACCGAGATGGTCAAGGACGTCGAGCTGCCCAAGGCCGCGGGCGACCTGGCGCGCCTCCCGTACGACCGCTCCGCCGTCACCGGCGTGCTGGACGTGCTGGAGATCCGCAATGCCTCGCTGCGCGAGCGGCTGCTCGCGGTGGACCCGGGCGCGGCCGAGGAGGAGGCCCCGGCTCCGGCCGCCGGCGTGGAGCTGGATGCGAGCGTGCTGGGCGCGGGCGAGCTGGCGCCGTGGCTGGCGAGCCACGCGGGCGGGCCGCTCGGTGTCTCCACCGTGGACAGCTGGGCGCTGGGCCAGGGCAATGTGAGCGAGATCGCGCTGGCCGCGGCCGGCGGGGCCGCCGCCTGGTTCGAGCCGTCCTCGCTGGACGAGGCCGACGACCGGGCCTTCGCGGCCTGGGCCGCCGACCCGGCGCGCCCCAAGGTGGTGCACAACGCGAAGGGCCTGATGCGGGTCTTCCCCGAGCACGGCTGGAGCCTGGCCGGCGTCACCATGGACACCGCGCTCGCCGCGTACCTGGTCAAGCCGGGCCGCCGCTCCTTCGCCCTGGACGTGCTGTCCAACGAATACCTGCACCGCGAGCTCCAGCCCGCCGCGGCCGACGGCCAGCTGGCCTTCGGCGCCGACGAAACCGCCGAGGCGGAGGCCCTGATGGCGCAGGCCCGCGCCGTCCTCGACCTCGGCGACGCGTTCACCGGCAAGCTCGCCGAGGTCGGCGCGGCCGAGCTGCTCCACGACATGGAGCTGCCCACCTCCGAGCTGCTGGCCCGGATGGAACGGTCCGGCATCGCCGCCGACCGCGACCACCTGGAGGCCATGGAGCTGCAGTTCGCCGGAGCCGTGCAGCAGGCGGTGAAGGAGGCGCACGCGGCGGTCGGGCACGAGTTCAACCTCGGCTCGCCCAAGCAGCTCCAGGAGGTCTTCTTCGGCGAGCTGGACCTGCCCAAGACGAAGAAGACCAAGACCGGCTACACCACGGACGCGGACGCGCTGGCCTGGCTGGCCACGCAGACCGACCACGAACTGCCGGTGATCATGCTCCGCCACCGGGAGCAGGCCAAGCTGCGCGTCACCGTCGAGGGCCTCGTCAAGACGATCGCCGCCGACGGCCGGGTGCACACCAGCTTCAGCCAGACCGTCGCCGCGACCGGACGCCTGTCCTCGACCGACCCCAACCTGCAGAACGTGCCGGTGCGCACCGACGAGGGCCGCGCCATCCGCCGCGGCTTCGTGGTCGGCGAGGGCTTCGAATCC
The DNA here is from genome assembly GCF_036106915.1 of Streptomyces sp. NBC_00354. NCBI lineage: Bacteria > Bacillati > Actinomycetota > Actinomycetes > Kitasatosporales > Streptomycetaceae > Streptomyces > Streptomyces sp. NBC_00354. The sequence goes on from NZ_CP107983.1 coordinate 6,202,912, forward strand.
CTCATGACGGCCGACTACAGCCAGATCGAGCTGCGCGTCATGGCCCACCTCTCCGAGGACGAGGGCCTGATCGAGGCGTTCCTGTCCGGTGAGGACCTGCACACCACCGTCGCCTCCCAGGTGTTCGGCGTGGAGCGCTCCGAGGTCGACGCCGAGATGCGCCGCAAGATCAAGGCCATGTCGTACGGGCTCGCGTACGGGCTGTCCGCCTTCGGGCTCTCGCAGCAGCTGAACATCGAGCCCGCCGAGGCGCGCGGCCTGATGGAGACCTTCTTCGAGCGGTTCGGCGGGGTCCGGGACTACCTGGGCCGCGTGGTCGAGGAGGCCCGGGCCACCGGGTACACGGCGACGGTCTTCGGACGCCGCCGGTATCTGCCCGACCTCAACAGCGACAACCGGATGCGCCGTGAGGCCGCCGAGCGGATGGCGCTGAACGCCCCGATCCAGGGCACCGCCGCCGACATCGTCAAGGTCGCCATGCTGCGTGTGGACCGGGCGATCACCGAGGCGGGCCTGAAGTCGCGGATGCTGCTCCAGGTCCACGACGAAATCGTGCTGGAGATCGCCCCCGGCGAGCGGAGATCAGTCGAGGAGCTGGTGCGCCGCGAAATGGCCGCCGCCGTCGAGCTCCGCGCCCCGCTGGACGTGTCCGTCGGCGTCGGCGCCGACTGGGAGTCCGCGGCGCACTGATGCCGGAGCCGGCCCGGTCCGGCTCCGGCCACGGCGGCAGCGCCCCGTGACGCCCGTCCCCGCTACCCAGCGGGGACGGGCGTCCGCGTTTCTGCGTCGGCCGGCCCGGGCTCGAACCGCGGCTGCGGGCGGCCGGGGCCGCGGTGGCGCAGCCGGACCAGCGCCGCGAACAGCAGCAGGCCCAGGGCGAGGCCGCCACCCGCGCCGAAGCAGACGGTCGGGATGATGTCGAGCGGGCTCTTGATCCGGTCGTAGAAGGTGAAGAAGCGGATCACCCGCAGCGTCACCCCGGCCGCGACGCACGCCGCGATCAGGGCGTACGAGCCGGCCAGCGCGGCCCTGCCGAGGGCCGGGACGCACGCGGGTGCGGGCCGGTCGGGCAGCCGGCGCACGGCCGTCACCGTGAACCAGAGCAGGGCGACGGCGGCGAGCGCCGAGGTCCCGTACTGGAGGAACGTGTACAGGGGGTACCCGAACGCGAGCGGCTCACCGAGCCGGGGCACAAGGTTCGTCCCCCACCGGTCCAGGTGCGTGAAGCTGTCCCACACCACGTGGGTCAGGGATCCGGCGACCGCCGACAGGTAGAACCACAGCGCCAGCCGCCCCGGCCGGCGACCGCCCCGCCACGGCTCGCCCCGCAGCAGGGCGTGCATCCGGCCCTGCCGGGCCCGCGGCAGGAGTGACACCAGCGGCTCGCGCAGCAGCACCCAGAACGCGGCGAGTGCGGCGGTCAGCACCGCGTCCGCGGTGAACACACCGGGCAGCGAGTGGGTGAATCCGCCGTACTGCATGACGCCCCCGACGACCGCGTCCGCGAAGTAGAACGTGTCCGGCGCGAACGATCCCAGGACGAGCGCTGAAGCGACCAGCGGCCCACGGGCGCGCCCGGCCCGGCGGACGGCCGGCAGCACGGCGGCCGCGTGGCTGAGGGTGAACGGCATTGCATCTCTTCCTTACTTCGGGCCAATGCGTCCCGAACGGTCGGGACAGTATGCGTGAGCTGCACGGGACGTGGGGAAGTCGTGAAATCCGGGCAGCGATCCGTGCAGTGTGAAGGGAGTTGACGTATGGTCACGCCGACTTCGAGGGGGAGGGGACCCGGATCATGTCGGTTCGGAAGACGACTCGGTTGACGCAATGGTTCACGGCCGGGTTCGGACGCGGGCTGCGCAGGGGCGGGGCCGCCGCCCTGGCCTGTGCGGCCGTGGTCGCCGCGGTGACGGCCTCCCAAGCCCCGCCCGGCGAGCGGATATCCGCGGCCGGCGAGGACGGTGCGCAGACCGCGCAGCCGTCGCAGTCGGCCGGATCTGGCGGGGACTCCGCCTACTTCACCGAACTCCCGCCCCTGGCCGGCTCCGAGCCGTCGGCGGCCCCGCTGCCGCAGGACGCCCCGGCCGCGGAGCCGGGCGCGGCGGCCGAGGGGCCGGCGCACAACGAGCCGGTGGCGATGGGCGGCGGGGAGGGCGCGCAGGGGATACCGGCAACCGTCCTGGCGGCGTACCGGCTGGCGGAGAAGAAGGTGGGAGAGACCGACCCCGGATGCGGGCTGCGCTGGCAGCTGCTCGCGGCGATCGGCAAGGTCGAGTCCGGGCAGGCGGGCGGGGGCCGCGTGGACGCCGCCGGCACCACACTGCGGCCGATCCTGGGCCCGGTACTCGACGGCAACGGCTTCGCGAACATCCGCGACACGGACGGCGGGGCCTACGACGGGGACGCCACGTACGACCGGGCCGTCGGCCCGATGCAGTTCATCCCGTCCACGTGGGCGGCGTGGGGCCAGGACGCGGACAGCGACGGCCGCCGCAACCCGAACAACGTCTACGACGCGTCCCTCGCGGCCGCCCGCTACCTCTGTGCAGGCACCCGGGACCTCCGGCTCCCCGCCGACCTGGACCGCGCGGTGCTCTCGTACAACCAGTCCGCGGAGTACCTCCGCACGGTGAAGTCGTGGTTCACGTACTACCTCAAGGGAACGCACGAAATCCCGGACGGCACCAGCCCCCAGCCCCCCACCCCGACGCCGAAGCCGACCCCGACGCCGAGCCCGACGCCGCCCCCCACGCCGACGCCGAGCCCGACCCCCACCCCGAGCCCGACGCCGCCCCCCACGCCGACGCCGAGCCCGACCCCCACGCCGACCCCGAGCCCGACCCCCACCCCGAGCCCGACGCCGACACCCTCCCCCACGCCCACTCCGAAGCCGACTCCGACGCCCACCCCGAAGCCGACTCCGACGCCGAGCCCGACATCGACGCCGAGTCCGACCCCCACGCCGACGCCGAGTCCGACCGCCACGCGCACGCCGGCCCCGACGGCCACGCGCACGCCGACGCCGGCTCCGAGCACGAAGCCGACCTCGGCGTCCGGTTCCCTACCGGGTGCTCAGGGTCAGCTCTCGACCCAGAGCGCGTACCGGCCCCCGCCGAGCGCGTCGCAGTAGGCGTAGCCCGCGTTCTCGGACTGTGGCCGGCCGGGGGGACGGCTCGTTTCGGGCTGGTCCGAAACGAAGGCGGGCAGCGCCAGCGCCAGCGAACACGCCGGCATCCTGCGCCGAGCCGGACTCACCACCCTCATCCGCGACCGCAAGGCCGTCCTCCACACGCCCACCCACACCGGCCTCGCCCTCCTCAACACCAGCCAGGCCGGGTGACCGGCGGGGGCTGCCGGCCGGAAGGCCCGGCGCGGGGCCGAGCGCAGGTCACAGGGTGCTCCCGGTGATCCCCGGCTCTGACGGTTCTCATCTCGCCTCCGCATTGCTACGGTGCCTCATTCCTGACGCCCTATCAGATTCCGGAGGCCCGGCATGCGCGCATTCGTCGCCGCCGCCATCGGGCTGGCCGCCGCGCTGGCCCTCGTGTTCGCCATCACGGCGTTCGGGGTGCCGGAAGGCAAGACCTCGCCCAAGCCGCTGCTCACCACCGCGCCCGCCGCGCCCGGAAAGTAAGAGGAGGCCCGGCCATGCGACGCAGAGCGAGCCTCGTCCTGCTTGCCCTGGCGGTGTTCTGCGCAGCCCTCGCACCGCTGCTGCGCTGGTACGCGTACCCCCGGCTCGCAAAGATCCCGCCGAACCAGTACCAGGAGATGGTCCTGGAGGCGAAGGACGCGACCCTCCTCGACTACACCGCCGGCATGCAGCCGAAGAAGGTCGACAAGGTCACCATCGTCCAGACCCTCAAGGGCAACGTCGAGGCGTCGAAGGAGATCGAGGCGAGCGCCGGCAAGGACGTCGTCGTCTGGGACACGCTGTCGTACATCATGGGCCCGGACGGGAAGATGGTCTCCCAGATCCCCGAGCGCTACATCTTCGACGCCCACACCCAGGACCCGGTGCACGCCACCGGCGAGGCGGTGGACGGGGACCCGGTCAAGCGCGAGGGCATCGAGTTCAAGTGGCCGTTCTTCACCGAGCCGCGCGACTACCTCTACTTCGACGCGCAGACCCGTACCGCCTCGCCCATCCACTACGTCGGCCCGCGCACGTACCGCGGGATGGACGTCTACTACTACGAGCAGACCGTCCCGTGGACGAAGGTCTCGCTCCCGAAGAAGATGCCGATCGAGGGCATCGACCCGGCGACGTTCGAGCAGAGCACCGGCACCAGCCTCTGGTACAAGGTCAAGGCCATGTTCTGGGTCGACCCGGTCACCGGGGCTCCCGTCAACGCCGAGCAGATCATCGAGCAGGAGATGCGCGGCGGCATCGCGGCCGGCGCGCCCGACGGCAGGCTCACCGTCTTCGCCGGAGACGTCAAGATGCGCGAGGACTACGCCGACTACACCGTCGACCTGGTCAAGTCCAACCGTACGAAGGTCCTCGCGCTGCACACGTACGCTCCGATCGGCCTGGCGGCCGGCGCCCTCGTACTGCTCGGGCTGGCGCTGTGGCTGGAGGCCCGCGGCCGCCGCGCCGAGCCGGAGGACGGGGACGGGGAGGGGCTCACCACGAGGCTCACTGCTGTCGCTTGAGCCGGGCGTTGGTGTGCCGGGTCGGCTGGGCGGTGGCCGGGTCCTCCGGCCAGGGGTGCTTGGGGTAGCGGCCGCGGAGCTCGGCGCGTACGGCGCGGTAGCCGCCCTGCCAGAACGAGGCCAGGTCGGCGGTCACGGCGGCGGGCCGCCCGGCCGGGGACAGCAGGTGGACCAGCACGGGCACCCCGGCCACCTTCGGGGTCTCGGCCAGCCCGAACAGCTCCTGCAGCTTCACGGCGAGGACGGGCCGGCCGTGCCCCTGTTCCTGGTCGGCGGAGTAGTCCACCCGGATCCGGGAGCCGCTGGGCACCTCGATCCGCTCCGGGGCCAGCTCGTCGAGGCGGGCGGCCTCGCCGGTGGCCCAGGGCAGCAGCCGGTTCAGGGCCTGCCCGGCGTCGATCCGCCCGAGGTCGGCGCGGCGCCGGGCCCGGGACAGCTCGGGCTCGAGCCAGTCGTCGGCGCGGTCCAGCAGGGCGCCGTCGTCCTGGACGTCGGGCCAGCCGCCGCCGAGGGTGCGGTGCAGGAAGCCGAGCCGGGCCCGGAGGGCGTGCGCGTCCGCGGACCAGCGCAGCAGGCCGAGCCCTTCGCTGCGCAGGCCGTCGAGGAGGGCCTCGCGCACGAGGTCCGGGTCGGGGTTCCGCAGCGGCCGTGCGGCCAGCTCGATGGCGCCGAGCCGTTCCACGGAGCGGGCGACGAGGTCGCCGTCCTCCCAGTGCACCTCCTCGCCCGCTTGCAGCAGGTGGTCGGCCGCGGCCCGGGCGGTGTCCTCGTCGAGGGCCGCGGCGAGGCGGATGCGGGCGGAGGCGGAGTGCGGGGGCCTGTCGGCGACTGCGACGGCCAGCCAGGGCGCGCTGCGCAGCGGTGATCCGTCGGGGAGTTCGGCTCCGGTGCCGTTGGCCATGAGGAAGGCCGCCCGGCCCTTGGCCTTCGCGACGCGTTCGGGGAATGCCAGGGCCGCGACGAGCCCGGCGGCGGCGTCGTCGGTGGGGGAGGGCCCCGCAGGGTTCCCGGAGGCGGCGGCGCGCTCCAGGCGGCGGGCCTCCGCCCGCCAGCGCGCGGCGTACGCGTCGCCGCCCGCGCGGGCCCGGCGCCAGGCGGCGGCCAGGTCGTCCCCGTACTCCCGCGGCGGCTCCTCGCTCAGCAGGGCGACCAGCTCCGCCGCCCGGCGGGCCCCCAGCGCGGCGGAGCCGTCCAGCAGGGCCCGGGCCAGGCGCGGGTGCAGGCCGAGGCGGGCCATCCGCTGCCCGCGCGGGGTGACCAGGCCCGCCGGGGACACCGCGCCCACCGCCACCAGCACCTCCCGCGCCGCGGCCATCGCCCCGGTCGGCGGCGGGTCCAGCAGCGCCAGGCCCGTCGCGTCCGCGTCGCCCCAGCACGCGGCCTGCAGCGCGAACTGCGCCAGGTCCGCCATCCGGATCTCGGGAGAGGGGAACCCCGGCAGGCGGCCGTCCTCCGCCTCCGTCCAGCAGCGGTACACCGCCCCCGGCGCCTCGCGCCCCGCCCGGCCCGCCCGCTGGCGTCCGGCCGCGCGGGACGCCCGTACGGTCGCCAGCGCGCCCAGACCCCGGGCATGGTCCACCCGGGGCTCGCGGGCCAGCCCCGAGTCCACGACCACCCGTACGCCCGGCACGGTCAGGCTCGACTCCGCGACGGCGGTGGAAAGGATCACCCTGCGGTGCTGTGCGACGCAGAGCGCCGCGTCCTGGACCGCCGCCGGGGCGCGGCCGTGTATCTGGAGGACCTCCGCGTCGACCCCGCCCAGCTGCCCCGCGACCCGGGCGATCTCGCCGACGCCGGGCAGGAAGCACAGCACGTCGCCGCTGCGCTCCGCGAGCGCCCGCCGCACCACCGAGGCCACGTGCGTCAGCTGCGCCGGGTCCACCCGCATCCCGTGCGGGGGCCGCACCGGCCGCGGCGGCGGCGCCCAGACCGTCTCCACCGGGTACGAGACCCCCGCGGCCTCCACCACCGGCGCGCCGCCGGGACGGCCACGACCGAGTACGCGGGCCCAGCCGGCCGCGTCGGTCGTCGCCGAAGCCGCCACGAGCCGCAGCTCCGGGCGCAGGTTTTCCCGTACGTCCAGGAGGAACGCGGCGACCGTGTCGGCGTCGAGGTGCCGCTCGTGGCACTCGTCCAGCATCACCAGGTCCACGCCGGACAGCTCCTGGTCGCGCTGCAGCCGCTGGAGCAGCACCCCGGTGGTCACGACCTCGACCACCGTCCCCGGCCCCGCGACCCGCTCGCCGCGCACCGTGAAGCCCACCGGGCCGCCGACCGCCTCGCCCAGCAGCCAGGCCATCCGGCGCGCCGCCGCCCGGGCGGCGATCCGCCGGGGCTCGGCCACGACGACCCGGCGCCGGGGCCCGCCGCCGACCAGCCCGGCCAGGACCAGCGGCACCAGCGTGGTCTTGCCGGTGCCGGGCGGGGCGCAGAGCACCGCCGTGCCGTGGGCGTCCAGCGCGGAGACCAGTGCGGGCACGGCCTCCCGTACGGGAAGGGCGTCGAGGTCGGCGGTACGGATCACGTCAGTCGCTCCCCGAGCCTTCGGCCCGGGGCGCCCATCTCGCTTCGTTCGCAGACGAAGATCGCGGTGCCGGGGATCAGGTTGCCGCGCAGCGGGGACCAGCCGCCCCACTCCTGCGTGTTCCAGGCGGGCCACTCCGGCTCCACCAGGTCCACCAGGCGGAACCCGCCCGCCACCACGTCGCGGACCCGGTCGCCGAGGGTGCGGTGGTGCTCCACATATACGGCGCGGCCCTCCTCGTCCTGCTCCACGTACGGGGTCCGGTCGAAGTAGGAGGCGGCGACGGAGAGCCCCTCCGGGCCGGGCTCGTCGGGGAACGCCCAGCGGATCGGGTGGGTGACGGAGAAGACCCAGCGGCCGCCGGGGCGCAGGACGCGGTGCACCTCGCGCATGACGTTGACGGGGTCGGCGACGAAGGGGACGGCTCCGTACGCGGAGCAGGCCAGGTCGAAGGAGCCATCGCGGAAGGGCAGCCGGCCGGCGTCCGCCTCCACGAGGGGTACGTCATCGCCGATGCGCAGGGCGTGCTGGAGCTGGCGGTGGGAGAGGTCCAGGGCCACCGGGCGGGCGCCCCGGGAAGCCAGCCAGCGCGAGCACTGGGCGGCGCCGGCGCCGATCTCCAGGACGTCCTTGTCCTTGAGGGACTCCGCCGGGCCGAGCAGCGCGGCCTCCGCCTCGTCCAGGCCCTCCGGCCCCCAGACGAAGCGGTCGTCGCCGAGGAACGCTCCGTGCTCGTTCTGGTACTCGTCGGCGTTGCGGTCCCACCAGCCGCGGCTCGCCCGGCTGCTCTCCGCATCGCCGGCGTCACGCCGCGTGGCCTCGGCGTCGTCGTCGGCGCCGCCATCGGCTTCGTACGCTTCTTCGGGGGCGTAGTCCTCTTGGTTCATGGGGCCTGTCGTCGTAGTCTGCGGAAAGAGTTCGAAACGAGGTGGGGAAGCGCCATCGGCGCTCGCCCGCCCACGAATTGTGCCGGTTATGCGGTGATCCGCCCGGAGTGTGCGCCTTCGCGCATTGACCCTGTCCGGCTGCCCCCGTATGCTACAAGTTGCGCTGCGAGCCTGTGCTCCTCAGACCTAGCAGGCTGCGCTTGTATCTGTTGATGACCCCTCGGTTCTCGAGGCCCGGTCCGCTTCACGGCGGAGCATGGGCTTCCTTGGCTGTCCGGCTTCTTCGGCAGATGCCGATAAGGGCTCCCGGCGTAGCAGTACCTACGACTTTCTGTCCGTAACCGGAGCCCTTACCCACATGACGAGCAGCACCGAGACCACCGCCACCACCCCGCAGGTTGCGGTCAACGACATCGGTGACGAGGAAGCATTCCTCGCCGCGATCGACGAGACGATCAAGTACTTCAACGACGGCGACATCGTCGACGGCGTCATCGTGAAGGTCGACCGGGACGAGGTCCTGCTCGACATCGGTTACAAGACCGAAGGCGTGATCCCGAGCCGTGAGCTCTCGATCAAGCACGATGTCGACCCGAACGAGGTCGTCAAGGTTGGCGACGAGATCGAGGCCCTGGTTCTCCAGAAGGAGGACAAGGAAGGCCGTCTGATCCTGTCCAAGAAGCGCGCCCAGTACGAGCGCGCCTGGGGCACGATCGAGAAGATCAAGGAAGAAGACGGCATCGTCACCGGTACCGTCATCGAGGTCGTCAAGGGTGGTCTCATCCTCGACATCGGCCTCCGCGGCTTCCTGCCGGCCTCTCTCGTCGAGATGCGTCGTGTCCGCGACCTCCAGCCCTACGTGGGCAAGGAGCTCGAGGCGAAGATCATCGAGCTGGACAAGAACCGCAACAACGTGGTCCTGTCCCGCCGCGCCTGGCTGGAGCAGACCCAGTCCGAGGTCCGCCAGACGTTCCTCACCACCCTGCAGAAGGGTCAGGTCCGCTCCGGCGTCGTTTCCTCGATCGTCAACTTCGGTGCCTTCGTGGACCTGGGTGGCGTCGACGGTCTAGTCCACGTCTCCGAGCTGTCCTGGAAGCACATCGACCACCCGTCCGAGGTTGTCGAGGTCGGCCAGGAAGTCACCGTCGAGGTCCTCGACGTCGACATGGACCGCGAGCGTGTCTCCCTGTCGCTGAAGGCGACGCAGGAGGACCCGTGGCAGCAGTTCGCCCGGACCCACCAGATCGGTCAGGTCGTCCCGGGTAAGGTCACCAAGCTGGTTCCGTTCGGTGCGTTCGTCCGCGTGGACGAGGGCATCGAGGGTCTGGTCCACATCTCCGAGCTGGCCGAGCGCCACGTGGAGATCCCGGAGCAGGTCGTCCAGGTCAACGACGAGATCTTCGTCAAGGTCATCGACATCGACCTCGAGCGTCGCCGGATCTCGCTGTCGCTGAAGCAGGCCAACGAGTCCTTCGGTGCCGACCCGGCGTCGGTCGAGTTCGACCCGACCCTGTACGGCATGGCCGCGTCCTACGACGACCAGGGCAACTACATCTACCCCGAGGGCTTCGACCCCGAGACCAACGACTGGCTCGAGGGCTTCGACACCCAGCGCGAGACGTGGGAGCGCCAGTACGCCGAGGCGCAGGTCCGCTTCGAGCAGCACCAGGCTCAGGTCATCAAGAGCCGCGAGGCCGACGAGGCCGCTGCCGCCGAGGGTGCTGCCGCCCCGGCCGCCAGTGGCAACGCCGGTGCGGGCATCTCGGGTGGTTCGTACTCCTCGGAGTCGGACGAGACCTCGGGCGCCCTGGCCTCCGACGAGGCCCTGGCCGCGCTCCGCGAGAAGCTGGCCGGCGGCCAGAGCTGATCGCAGCGCAGCAGCGCAGCAATGGATCACACTCCGGTGTGAGCCGAGCTGAGCAGAGCTGAAGAGCAAGGCCCGTCCCCTCCGGGGGGCGGGCCTTGTTGCGTTCCTGTGAAAGGGGCCAACTGGGGAATGGAGCAGCCGCCTTGGACGTTCTTCGCTGAGAAGGCGGCGAGGAGGAGTGGTGGCGGTGCTTGATCCACAGGGTTTGTACGAATGGGATGCCAAGGGCCTGGCAGTGGCGGACCTGGCGCTTGCCCAGGACTCGGCCGGGCTGGTCATGCTGTACCACTTCGAGGGGTACATCGATGCGGGCGAGGCGGGGGAGCAGATCGTCGAGCGGCTGCTCGACACCCTGCCCCACCAGGTGGTGGCCCGGTTCGACGCGGACCGCCTGGTCGACTACCGCGCCCGGCGCCCGCTGCTGACGTTCCAGCGCGACCACTGGACCGAGTTCGAGGAGCCCCGGCTCGAGGTGCGCCTCGTCCAGGACGCCACCGGCGCGCCGTTCCTGCTGCTCTCCGGCCCCGAGCCGGACGTGGAGTGGGAGCGCTTCGCCGTCGCCGTCCGGCAGATCGTCGAACGCCTCGGGGTCCGGCTCTCGGTCAACTTCCACGGCATCCCGATGGGCGTCCCGCACACCCGGCCCGTCGGGATCACCCCGCACGGCAACCGGACCGACCTCATGCCGGGACACCGCAGCCCGTTCGACGAGGCTCAGGTGCCGGGCAGTGCGGAGTCCCTGGTGGAGTTCCGGCTCGGCCAGGCCGGGCACGACGTGCTGGGCGTCGCCGCGCACGTACCGCACTACATCGCGCGCTCCCCGTACCCGGACGCCGCGCTGACGGTGCTGGAGGCGATCACGGCCGCGACCGGGCTGGTCCTGCCGGCCGTGGCGCACGCGCTGCGCACCGAGGCGCACCGCACGCAGACGGAGATCGACCGGCAGATCCGCGAGGGCGACGAGGAGCTGGTCGCCCTGGTCCAGGGGCTGGAGCACCAGTACGACGCGGCGGCCGGCGCCGAGACGCGGGGCAACATGATCGCCGAGCCGCAGGAGATCCCGTCGGCGGACGAGATCGGCCGCGAGTTCGAGCGGTTCCTGGCGGAGCGCGAGGGCGAGGGCTGAGGGGTTCGGTTCGGCGGGGCGCGCCGGCCGGGTCCGCTTCGGCCGGCGGGCTTGGGCCGGGGCTGCTTCGGCCGGGGCGCTTCGGCCGGCGCGCTTCGGCCGGGCCGGGGGGCTGTACGGGGGCCGGGGTGCGGGGTCTAGTCTGCTGGGCATGTTGAAGGTTGGCCTGACAGGCGGAATCGGTGCCGGCAAGAGCGAGGTCTCGCGGCTGCTGGCGGGGTACGGGGCGGTCGTCGTGGACGCCGACCGCATCGCGCGGGAGGTCGTGGAGCCCGGTACCCCCGGGCTGGCGGCGGTCGTGGCGGCCTTCGGGGAGTCCGTGCTGACCCCCGGGGGGGCACTGGACCGGCCGAAGCTGGGGTCGATCGTGTTCGCCGACCCGGCGAAGCTGCAGACCCTCAACGCGATCGTGCACCCGCTGGTCGGGGCCCGGTCGGCCGAGCTGGAGGCCGCCGCAGGGTCCGACGCGATCGTCGTGCACGACGTACCGCTGCTCGCGGAGAACGGCCTGGCGCCGCTGTACGACCTGGTGGTCGTGGTGGACGCCGCTGCCGGGACGCAGCTGGCCCGGCTGACCGCGCTGCGCGGGATGGCCGAGGAGGAGGCGCGGGCCCGGATGGCCGCGCAGGCCACGCGGGAGCAGCGGCTGGCGGTGGCCACGCTCGTGATCGACAACGACGGGCCGCTGGAGGCACTGGAGCCGCAGGTGCGCAAGGTGTGGGCGGAACTCAAGGAGCGGGCGGCGGCAGGTACGGCTGGTGCCTGACGTGCACATGGAATAGCGGGCGCGGCGCGTTGAACGCGCCTGCAGAGGGAAGGAACAGATCGTGTCCGACACCACGCCGCAGCCCATACCGTCGCAGCCGCCTCCGCCGTCCGGCTCGTCCCCCGAGACGCATGTCATCGACTACCGGGCCGCCGAGCACCTGCTGGCCGCGCGGGACCCGCGCGGCGCGGTGAAGCTGCTCGACTCGGTCATCGCCGCCCACCCGGAGAACACGGCGGCCCGGCTGCTGCGCGCCCGCGCCTTCTTCGCCGCCGCCCAACTGCGTCCGGCGACGCTGGAGTTCGAGCTGGTGCTGGAACGGGAGCCGGACAACGCCTTCGCGCACTTCGCGCTGGCCCGCACGCACGAGCGCTCCGGGCGGCCCGAACAGGCCCGCAAGCACTTCCGCCTGGCGGCCGCCCTGGACCCCCGGCCGGACTACCTGGCAGCGGCCCACTTCGAGGACTGAGCGGCCTCGGGGAAGCGCTTGGCCCGGTATCACCGGCTGCGGGGAGGCTCGTACGGGGGGATCTCCGGGCCGGGCTGGTAGTGCGGGCCCTGATGGATGTGGTGGAGGACCACGGCCAGGTCCACGGCGGCGAGCACCGCGAGCACACCACAGGCGGCCGCCCACCCGGGACGGCCGACCAGCGAGAACGCGGCCGTCCCGGCGACGGCCCAGATCAGCCCCCACAGGCTGAGCCAGAACCGCAGCCGCAGCGGACTGCGGGCGGTCATCGGCTCGTTTCCGGAACGCATGACCATCGCCTCAGGTCCATGGTCCCACCAGCGGGGCGGTCAGGGGTCGAGGCGGTTCACGGCTGTCGTGGTCGTCGTCTTGAAGGCGGCGACGGGGGCGTCGCTCAGGTCGCCCATCCGACCCCACTGGACGACGGTCACGGTGGAGCCGTCACGTCCGATCCCGAAGAGGTGCACGCCGGGCTCGGACTCCGGGATCGAGGTGTGCACCCCGTAGACGTGGGCGCCCTCCTCGACGGGGAGCGTTCCGTAGTCCTTCGAGGCCGCCTTCCCGTCCGGGTGCTCCCGCAGCCAGTCGGCGGCGCAGGCGGCGACCTGCCGCTCCAGGCTGCGGGTCAGCCGGGCGGCCGCGGAGTCGGAGGAGGCCCGTACGGAGATCTGCACGGCTCCGGCGTCGAGGTCGTTCCCGAAGCGCCGATGCCAGGTGCCGGTGGCCGGAAGCACCCCGTCCAGGCAGAAGGGCGCCGCCTCGGGCAGCCCCTTGGTGACCTTGCCGGCATGCCAGGGCGAGCCGGCATCCGGCGGCAGATCGGCGGCGCCGAGGAACCCGGGCGCGGTGAGCACGAGCGCGATGGCAGCGGCGAAGCCTTGGAGCATGGCCGGTTCTCCCCAGTTTCGTGTGCAAGGCCGTGTGCCATCTCTTCCCCGGATCACCCCCATCAGCCCACACGGCCCACCCCGGCCCCGCCGGCCACTGGGGGGTCCCCCCGGACGGAGTCTGGGGGAGGGAGGAGGGCGGGGCGGGGAGAAGGCCCGCGCAGCGGCCTCGGAGCCGGCATCTGCCCAGCTCAGCGGCATTGTCAGTGGCCGCGCCTAGACTCGAGGCAGACGGGATCCGTCTGGCCTGATGGCATCGAGGGTGAGGGGAGGCAACACCGTGACACCGCAGCCGCAACGGCAGCAGCCGCACCCCCTCACCCCCCTCCTCCGCCACCCCGCCGTCTTCCTCCCCGCCCCCGTCCCCCGCGAGGCCCGCATCGCCTTCTGGTCCCCCGACGGGGACGCGCTCCCGGACAGCGCCGGGACACCGGCCCCGCTCACGGTCGTACGCCCCCACGGCCAGGGGATCCGTACCCGTACCGTCCCCTCCCTCAGCCTCTCCGTCACCGACGCCCTGCCCCTGCTCGCCCGCGCCCCGCGCAGCGCCGTCACGCACCCCGCCACCCGCGCCTGGGGCACCGCCGCGCTGCACGCCCTCGCGCTCGTCGCCCGCGGCCGGCTGCTCCCCGGGGTCACCCCCGACGGGGTCGACGCCTGGCGGGCCGGCCCGCTCGATGCCGAGGACGTGAGTCACCTCCGAGCGGTGGCCGCCGCCCTTCCGTATGAGGGGTACGCCACCCCCCTGCCCGGCCGCCGCCCGCTCCAGCTGCCCGAACCGGAGGCCCTGGTCCGGGCGTTCCTGGATGCCGTCGCCGACGGCCTGCCCCGTACCCCGGCGGCGCCGGTGGCCGCCGGGCGGCCCTTCGCCGCGCAGGAGCCGCAGCGGGTGCCCGGGATACAGGAGTGGGCCGCGCAGGTCGCGGCCGGCGCCGATGCCGGGGTGGGGATCTCGCTGCGCCTGGACCTGTCCTCCTTCCGCCTCTTCGACGGAGCGGACGAGGCGGACGGGGCGGACGCGGCGGACATCCGCCGCGCGGGCGCCGCCGTCGTCCAGGTCCACAGCCTCGCCGACCCCACCCTCGTCACCGACGCCGGGCTGCTGTGGGCCGGTGCGGCCGCCGCCGGGTTCGGGCCGCGCGCCCGGATCGACGCCGTACTGGCGCTGCGCCGGGCCGCCCGGGTCTGGCCGCCGCTGCTGCGGCTGCTGGACCAGCCGGTGCCCGATGTCCTGGCCCTCTCCGACCCGGAGCTCGAAGACCTGCTGGGCCGGGCCGCGAACCGGCTCGCGGCCGCCGGGGTCCTGGTCCACTGGCCGCGGGAGCTGGCTCGTACGCTGTCCGCGACCGCGGTCGTACGGTCGACCGCGCCCGGCTCCGCCACCGAGGGCACGGCGTTCTTCGACGCCCAGCACCTGTTCGCCTTCTCCTGGGAGCTCGCGCTGGGCGGCGACCGGCTCACCCCGGGGGAGATGGACGCGCTGGCGCAGGCCCACCGGCCCGTGGTCCGGCTGCGCGACCAGTGGGTACGGGTCGATCCCGAGCTGGTGCGCAAGGCGCGCAAGCGGGAGCTGGGGCTGCTGGACCCGGTGGATGCGCTGGCCACCGTACTGACCGGGACGGCCGAGGTGGACGGGGAGCCGGTGACGGCGGTTCCGGTGGGTGCGCTGGCCGCCCTGCGGGAGCGGCTGACCGGCGAGCTCGCCCCGCTGCCGCAGCCCGTCGGGCTGAAGGCCACCCTGCGCGACTACCAGGCCCGCGGCCTGGCCTGGCTGGACCTGATGACCTCGCTCGGCCTCGGCGGCTGCCTCGCCGACGACATGGGCCTGGGCAAGACCGTCACCCTGATCGCGCTGCACCTGCACCGGGACCGCCCCGAGCCGACGCTCGTCATCTGCCCCGCGTCGCTGCTGGGCAACTGGCAGCGGGAGATCGAGAAGTTCGCGCCCGGTGTCGCGGTGCGCCGCTTCCACGGCGGCAGCCGCAGCCTCGACGGGCTGGCCGGGGGATTCGTGCTGACCACGTACGGGACGATGCGCGCGAGCGCGGCCCGGCTGGCCGGGCAGCCCTGGGGCATGGTCGTCGCCGACGAGGCGCAGCACGTGAAGAACCCGCATTCGGCGACGGCGAAGGCGCTGCGCACGATTCCGGCGCCGGCCCGGGTGGCGCTGACCGGCACCCCGGTGGAGAACAACCTCTCCGAGCTGTGGGCGCTGCTCGACTGGACCACGCCGGGGCTGCTGGGCCCGCTGACGGCGTTCCGGGCCCGGCATGCCCGCCCGGTGGAGCACCAGCAGGAGGAGGACGGGGGCAACGAGGCGGCGGTGGCCCGGCTGGCCGCGCTCGTACGGCCGTTCCTGCTGCGGCGCAAGAAGTCCGACCCGGGGATCGCCCCCGAGCTGCCGCCGAAGACGGAAACAGACCATCCGGTCTCCCTCACCCGTGAGCAGGCCTCGCTCTACCAGGCCGCAGTGGACGAGGCGATGGCCGTGATCGAGGCGAGCGAGGGCATGGAACGGCGCGGCATGATCATGAAGCTGCTGGCCTCGCTCAAGCAGATCTGCAACCACCCCGCGCAGTACCTGAAGGAGGAGCAGCCCCGGATCCCGCACCGCTCGGGCAAGCTGGCCCTGCTGGACGAGCTGCTGGACACGATCCTCGCGGAGGACGGCTCGGTGCTGGTCTTCACCCAGTACGTGACGATGGCCCGGATCATCGAGCGGCACCTGGCCGCCCGCGGGATCTCCCACCAGCTCCTGCACGGCGGGACCCCGGTGGCGCGCCGCGAGGAGCTCGTGGACCGCTTCCAGTCCGGTGAAGTCCCGGTCTTCCTGCTCTCCTTGAAGGCGGCGGGCACGGGGCTCAACCTCACGCGGGCCGGTCATGTCATCCACTTCGACCGCTGGTGGAACCCGGCGGTGGAGGAGCAGGCCACCGACCGCGCCTACCGGATCGGCCAGACGCAGCCCGTCCAGGTCCACCGGATCATCGCCGAGGGCACCGTGGAGGACCGGATCGCCGAGATGCTGGAGGCGAAGCGGGCCCTGGCCGATGCCGTGCTCGGCTCGGGGGAGTCGGCGCTGACCGAGCTGACCGACCGCGAGCTGGCCGACCTCGTCTCCCTGCGGAGGCCCGCATGATCACCGCGCGGGACGACCGCCGCCGCACCTTCGAGACCGTGCCCGCCGGGGTGGAGGCCGCCAGCTGGTGGGGCCGGGCCTGGGTGTCGGCGCTCGAGGAGGTGTCCCGCGACCCGGCCCGCCTGGCCCGGGGCCGCACGTACGCCGCCGAGGGCCACGTCGACGCGGTCACGGTCACCCCGGGCCGGATCGTGGCGTACGTACGGGGCAGCCGGGCCCGCCCGTACCGTACGGAACTGGCCCTGAGCCCCTTCCCGGACGCCGAGTGGAGCGAACTCCTGGAGGCGGTGGCCGCGGACCCCACGGCCCTGGCGAGCCTGCTGGAGCGGGAGGTTCCGCAGTCGCTGGCGGGCGCGGTCCTGCCCGGCGCGGGCGAGCTCGTCCCGCGCTGCTCCTGCCCGGACACCGCCCGCCCGCCGTGCAAGCACGCCGCGGCCCTCTGCTACCGGGCGGCCCGCCTCCTCGACGAGGACCCGTTCGTCCTGCTGCTCCTGCGCGGCCGGGGCGAGCGGGAGCTCCTCGACGAGCTGACCCGCCGCAATGCCGCCCACGCCGCCCGCGAACAGCCCGACGCCGCCCCGGACTTCCCCGGTGTCCCGGCCCGCGCCGCGCTGGCCCGCACCAGCCTGCCGCCGCTGCCGGCCCCGATGGCCGCGCCCGCCGCCGTGGGCCTCCCGCCCGCCTACCCGGCCGACCCGGCGGCCCCCGACCCGCTGGCCCTGGACCAGCTCGCCACGGACGCCGCCACCCGCGCCCTCGCGCTGCTCACCACCGCCGAGGACCCGATCGCCGGCCTCACCCTCTGGCAGGACGCCGTCCGTCTGGCCTCCGCGCACCACACGGCCGGCCTCACCGGCGCCGCCCGCACCCTCTACCGGGACCTGGCCCGCGCCACCGGCCGCACCACTACCGACCTGGCCCGTGCCGCCGCGGCCTGGCGCCAGGGCGGCCTGCCCGCGCTCGCCGCCCTCGAGGAGCCCTGGGACCCCCCGGCGGGCCCCTTCGACCGCGCCCGCCCGGCCCTCCTGGCCGCCTCCCAGGGCGCCTTCCGCCCCGACCGCAACCGCCTCACCGCGCCCACCTGCCAGCTCCGCCTGGGCCGCGACGGCCTCTGGTACGCCTACGAGTCCCGCCCGCACACCGAGGACTGGTGGCCCACGGGCACCCCCTCCCCGGACCCCCTCACCGCCCTGCGCCGCTGACCTCGGCCGCCCAGCGCGTCAACGTGGTGAAGTCGCGGTCGCGCAGGCCGTGTCGGGCGTGGATGGTGAGGAGGAGGGCCGGGGACGGGTGGTGGGCGGCGATCCAGGCGCGGTCCTGGGGGGTGATCATGTCGTCGACCCAGGCGAAGGGGCGGCCTGCGGCCCAGTCGAGGAGCGGGCGGGTCTTCCAGAAGAGACCGTCGGGGTCGTCGGCGAAGAGTTCCGGCCACTCGATGACAGGAAGATCACCGGGTAGTCCGATGTGCGGGGCGATCATCGTGTTGGCCTCGTGCATCCAGGCGGTGGCCCAGGTGAGTTCGTAGGGCAGGGCCAGCAGACGGCCGCCGTGCGACGGGTGCAGGCGGACCCGCAGCCCGCGCCGGGCGCTGCGCGATTCCGGGTCCCGGTGGGACATCCAGCCGGTCGGACGCATCCGGTGACTGGTGTATCCGCGCAGTGCGGCGAGGCGGGACCGGAAGGGGTTGAGGGGGCCGTCCACGTCGAGGAGCAGGAGCGGGGGTTCAGTCATGAAGTAGGCATTACCCAGTACACGATGGGGTGAAATGCCTATCGGTTCTATAACCCGAACGGGTTTACCGCGTTGTTTCCGGTGCGGGTGCAGCGCCCGTGAACTCCTCCGGAAGGCAGGGAACTCATGCGTCACAGTCGTCGGAATGGCTTGATCGCGGCGGTGGTTGCGGGAGGTGGACTGGCGGTCGCGGGTGTCAGCGGGTTCGCCTACGCCGATGCGGACGCGGCCGGGAAGGCCGAGCGTTCGCCGGGGCTGCTGTCCGGGAATCTTGTGCAGCTGCCGGTGCACACCCCGGTGAACGTGTGCGGGAACACCGTGAGCGTGGTCGGCGTGCTCAACTCGGCCGCGGGCAACCGCTGTGCCAACGAGGCCGGGGGCGGTGGCGACGGCCACCCAGGGTCCGTGTCCTCGCATCCCTCGAAACCCGGGACCGGGAACGGGAGCGGGACCGGAAAGGGCGGGGGAGCCAGCGCCGAAGGGAGCGGAAAGGATTCGCCGGGGCTGCTGTCCGGCAACGGGATCCAGCTTCCCGTCGACGTCCCGCTCAACATCAGCGGGAACGCGGTCAGCGTCGTCGGGGTCGGCAACAGTTCCACCGGCAACACCTCCGTCAACGGCGAGGAGCCCAGCGGCGGGAAGCCGCCGCAGCAGCCGCCCGTCGTCGAGCGGCCCGTCGTCGAGCGGCCCGTCACCCCGCCCGCGCCGCCGCAGCACGGCCCGGCGCTCGCCCACACCGGGGCCGACGGCGCCGGCTACCTGCTGCCCGGCGGCGGGGCGCTGCTGCTGGGCGGGGTCCTGCTCTACCGCCGCTTCCGCCTCCAGTAGGCCGCAGGGCTTACGGCTCGGGGCCCGAAGCGTGCGGCGGGGGCGGGGGCGGGAGCGGGGGAGGGGATGGCGCGGGTGTGCGCCAGCCGTCCAGGATCGCGTCGATCCGCGCCGCCAGCCGGGCCCGGGCCGCGAACCGCGGGACGCCCGCCATCAGCAGGGCGTCGTACTCGGTGTCGGTGTGCCGCACCGCCGCCCGGACCGCCACCGACACCGCCTGTGCGTCGAGGGCCCGGCCGGCCGCCGTACGGCCCACCCGGCCGCTGCCGCGCAGCGAGGCATGGGCGGCGATCGCCGCCGCCCGCTCGGCGGGGCAGCCCGGGAACAGCCGCCGGATCTCCGCGG
Organism: Streptomyces sp. NBC_00354; assembly: GCF_036106915.1. Taxonomy (NCBI): domain Bacteria; kingdom Bacillati; phylum Actinomycetota; class Actinomycetes; order Kitasatosporales; family Streptomycetaceae; genus Streptomyces; species Streptomyces sp. NBC_00354. Next base: position 6,222,137 of record NZ_CP107983.1, read on the forward strand.
CGAAGGCAGCCGTGAACCGGATGTCCCCGACCGCGCGGCGCAGCCGGTCGCGCTCCCGGCGGCGGGCCCGCGCCTCGGCGTCCGCGAGGCAGGCGGGCTCCGCGCGGGCCAGGGCGGGGTCCTCGACCAGGAGCCCCTGGCGCTCGTAGCGGCGGCGCCGCTTGTTGAAGCGGACGACGACGGCGGAGAGTGAACTGGCCTCACGGGCCCGCCGGGTGAGTGCGGCATCCCCGCGCGGCAGGTAGACGAGGTGTCCGAGGTCGGCGCAGTCCAGGCAGCGGGGCACACCGGCCTCGCGGACGAGGTGGCGGAGCGGCCCCTGGCGGCACTGCGCACAGTTGATCTGCTTCAGCGACTCGAACACCACGAGGCTCATGACGAAGTGATACCGCTGTCCGGTCCGCTTATCACCTTGCCAAAAATGATGGCTGAGCTTTCGCCGACTTTCCCGGATGTCCGGATGTCCCTCTACCGTGGGGCGTTGGGGCTGCGGTAGAGCCGTGATGCCCATGGGGGAGGGGCACACACATGGCTGGCTGGCAGGCAACGGCGCGGCGTACGCGGGACACGGCCGGGGCGGAGGACCTCGCGGGCCGGGAGGTCGTCATAGAGCCCGGCGGCTGCACCGGCTGGCACTTCCACCGCGTTCCGCTGATCGCGCTGGTCAAGTCCGGGACGCTGACCCGGATCCTGCACGACAACTCGGTCGTCGTACACCTGCCGGGGGCCAGCTTCGTCGAGCCGCCCGGCGTCGAGCACCTCCACCTCGGCCGCAACCTCGGCACCGCACCCGTCGTGCTGTACGTGACGTCCACGCTGGCCGAGGGCGAGGCCTTCTCCATACCTGCTGCCGCCCCGCGCGGCGCAACACCGTGCTCCTGCTCGGGGGACTTCGCGTGAACCTCCCTCGTGAAAACGCTACGGTCCACCACTGACAATGGGCCCGTGCAGCTGGAAGCGATCACATGGCAGCGGATGGCCGAGCGGCTCGCCGGTCATCTCGACGAACACAAGGCGTCCCCCGGGCAGGCGACTTGGCAGCGGGTGGGCATCGACGGTGCGCCCGCCGCCGGTACCGGCGTGCTCGCCGGCCATCTCGCCGACGCGCTGCGCCTGCGCAGCCGCCCGGTCCTGGTGGTCCCGGCCGAGGGCTTCCTGCGGCCGGCCTCGCTCCGCTTCGAGTTCGGCCGCGAGGACGTGGACTCCTACCTCGGCGGCTGGTACGACACCGCCGCCCTCTGGCGCGAGGTGTTCGGCCCGACCGACCCGGGCGGCACCGGCCGAGTGCTGCCCGACCTCTGGGACCCGGCGACCGACCGGGCGACCCGCAGCCCGTACACCGAGCTCCCGCCGGGCGGCGTGGTGATCGTGCACGGCCCCCTGCTGCTGGGCCACTGGTTCCCCTTCGACCTCGGCGTGCACATCCGGCTCTCCCCGGGGGCGCTGGCCCGCCGGACCGAGGAGTCCGCGCGCTGGACCCTGCCCGCCTTCGCCCGCTACGAGGCGGAGACCGACCCCGCGGCGCAGGCCGACGCCGTGGTCCGGGCCGACGACCCCCGCCACCCCGCCTGGACCGGCCTCACGGGCCCCACCGGCTGACCTCCGCGCCCGCCCGTACCGTCACGGACGTCCGGGATCCGCAACAGCGCCATCGCGGCCCTGCGACGAACGGGTTCCGGCCATCGCCGCGGCCGGAACCACGGCGCTACGTTGACGCCACGCTTCGACGGCGGCCACCTGGTGGCGCCTTGGCAGAGGGAGACGGCAATGGGCGGACGTGGTACGGCGATTCGGGGTCCGAGACGGCTGCGGCGGCAGGCCGCCTGCGCCGCGCTGGTGCTGTGCGGAGCCCTGGCCCTCACGGCCTGCAACGGCGACGACGGCAGTGACGCGGGAGCGGGAGCCGCCGGTACGACCCCCGGCGCGAGCCCGGTGAGCCCGTCGGCCATCCCGGCCACCTCCGCCGCCCCGGCAGGCGGAGCGACGCCGTCCGCAGCGGCGTCGTCGAAGAAGCCGGCCCCGACCGCCACCACTCCGGCCAAGCCGAAGCCGCCCGCTCCCGGGCCCACCTGCGTCCCCAAGGCGCCCATCTCGCCCGACGAGATCGCCGTCTACCGTTATACCCCCGAGGGCGGCTCCACCAGCCTGATCGTCAAGCACGGCAACTGGGGCTGCGCCGTCGCGGGCGGTGCCACCCCGTTCGTGACGGTCGGCGAGGAAACCTTCATCCCGATCGCCGAGGACGCGAAGATCAGCGCCTTCACCCCGATCCTCCCCACCACCGTGAGCACGCCGATCAGCACGCACGAGCTCACCTCGTGGCTGGAGACCCACCCGAACAAGGGCCTGGTGTTCCACTACAACGTGAACAAGGCCGGCGTGATCGACACCCTCGGCCAGGAGGAGTACACCTCCTAGCCGCCCGGACCGGCGTGACCGCCCGGGGCCGGCGTGCGCCGTGCGGCTCCCGCCGTTACGGACGCCCGCCCAGCCGGGTCACCGCCTGCGCGGCCGCGCGGCACCCGGCCCGGGCCGCGTCCGCCGGCTCCGCGCCCGCGAGCCGGGCCGCCAGGAACCCGCCGGTGAACGCGTCCCCGGCCCCCGTCGAGTCCACCGCCTCGGCCGACTCCGCCGACACCTCCGCGGTCACCCGGCCCGCCTCCGCCACCAGCGCCCCCGCTGCGCCCCGGGTGACCACCACCAGTGGCACCCGCCGGCTCAGCTCCGCCGCCGCTCGGGCGGCCCCTGCCGCCCCCGCCGCCCCGGGCAGCCCGGCCAGCAGCCGCGCCTCGTCCTCGTTGGGCAGCAGTACGCCGATCCCCGCCACGGCATCGAGGAAGCGCTCCGGACCCAGCGCGACCAGGAATCCCGCCGAGGCCGGGTCCACGCTCACCGGCACGCCGCGGGCCCGGGCCGCCCGCAGCGCGACGAGGGCCAGTTCGCGGCTGCTGTCGGCGAAGAAGAGGTAGCCGGACAGGTGCAGATGGGCCGCCCCGTCCAGCAGGGCCGGCGCCCAGTCCTCGGGGGACAGCCGAAGCGCCGCGCCGCTGTCGGTGAGGAAGGTCCGCTCCGCGTCCTTGCCGACCAGCGCCACCACCGTCCCGGTCGGCTCGGCCGGATCGATCACCAGCCGCGGCCGCACCCCGCAGTCCCGCAGAGACTGCTCGTGCCACCGGGCGGATTCGGTGCCGACCCGCGCGAGCAGGCGTACCTCCGCCACCCCCGCGCGGGCCGCCCAGCAGGCCGCATTGGCCCCGGCGCCGCCCGGCAGGGTCCGGATCCGCGCGGCCGTGTCCGTGGCCGGAGTCAGTGGCTCCGGATGTACGGCCACGACGTCCGTCACCACGTCTCCGATGACCAGCAGCGCCCCGGGCGCGGTCACGCGCGCGCCGCCCAGGCCCCCGCGATCCTGGCCCCGAGCGCCACGTTGCCCCGTACCGCCGCCAGGTTGGCCTCCAGCGAGGCCCCGCCCGTGGCCCGTACCAGGAACCCCAGCAGGAACGGGGTCACCGCCTGCCCCGTGATCCCCCGCTCGTGGCACTCCTCGAGGGCCTCGGCCAGCACCCGGTCGTGCAGATCCGGATCCAACTGGTCCGCCTCCCCCACCGGATTCGCCACCAGCAGTGCCGACTCCGGTCCGCCGAGGGCGTCCTGAGCGGCCATCACCGCCGCCACCTCCTCCGGCCGGTGGACGGTCCAGTCCACCGGCTCGCCGGAACTGGCCAGGTAGAAGCCGGGGAAACGTTCCGTCCCGTACCCCAGTACCCCCACCCCGAGCGTCTCCAACCGCTGCAGCGTGGCCGGCACGTCCAGGATCGACTTCACCCCCGCGCACACCACCGTGATCCGCGTCCGCGCCAGCAACTGCAGATCCGCCGACTCGTCCTGGGTCTGCGCGTACTCCCGGTGTACGCCGCCCAGCCCGCCCGTGGCGAAGACCCGCAGCCCGGCCCGCGCGGCCAGGAACGCCGTCGCGGACACCGTCGTCGCGCCCGTCGCGCCGGCCGCGAGCGCGGGGGCCAGATCCCGGTGGCCGAGCTTGCGTACGCCCTCACCGCCGGCGATCCGCTCCAACTGCGCCTTGTCGAGGCCCGCGTACGCGACCCCGTCGACGACCGCGATCGTGGCCGGAACCGCCCCTTCGGCGCGCACCAGCGCCTCCAGTTCGGCGCCCACGGCGAGATTGCGGGGGCGGGGCAGGCCGTGCGCGATGATCGTCGACTCCAGAGCCACGACGGGACGGCCCCGGTCGAGCGCCTCGCGGACCTCTTCGGACAGGACGGGGACCTCGGGTGATGTGTGCATGTCCCATCCATGGCACGGGATCCCGGCCCCCAAACGCCACTCCGCCCGCCGTTGGTGAACCTGTCCGAGTAGCGTTCCCCCGTGAACTCCCCGGACACGCGCGTCTTCTACGACGAACTCGCCGACCGGTACCACCTCCTGTACGCGGATTGGGACGCGGGCATCGCCCGCCAGGGCCGGGCCCTGAACGGCCTGCTCACCGCGTCCCTGGGCCCCGGTCCGCACCGCGTCCTCGACAACGCCTGCGGGATCGGCACCCAGGCGCTCGGACTGGCCGCTTCGGGCCACCGTGTCACGGGGACCGACCTGAGCCCGCCCTCGGCGGCCCGGGCCTCCCGTGAGGCGGCCGCGCGCGGGCTCGCCCTGCCGACAGCGGCCGCGGACATGCGGGCCCTGCCCTTCCGGGACGGCTCCTTCGACGCGGTCGTGTGCGCGGACAACGCCCTGCCGCACCTCCTGACGGCCGAGGACGTGTGCACCGCCCTGGCCGAAACCCTGCGGGTACTGCGCCCGGGCGGCCTGCTGCTGCTCTCGACCCGCCCGTACGGCGAACTGCGCCGCACCCGGCCGCAGAGCGACGCCCCGCACGTACGGACGGGCCCGGACGGGCGGACCATCAGCTTCCAGCTGTGGGAGTGGCACGAGGACGGGGAGCGGTACGACCTGGAGATGTTCCAGCTGCTGCCGTCCGACGCGCCCGGGGGCCGCGAGACGTGGACCACCCGGACGACCAGGGCCACGTACTGGGCGCTGCCCGAGGAGGAGACGGCGGGCTACGCACGGCGGGCCGGCTTCGCCGAGACGGTGTGGCACCCGGCGCAGGCCACCGGATTCCACCAGCCACTGCTGGCCGCCCGCAAGCCGGCGGCCGGGTCAGGGCCGAGGACCGGCTGGACAGGTTGACCTGTCCGGCGGGTGGAACCTGGACGCTCTGGTCACCGCGGCGCGCCGGACGGCCGGATTAGGGTGACTCGGCATGAGCACCAGTGAGACCAGTGGGCACGGCCCCGCTTCGTTCGCCGTATCCGTACCGGATGCCGAGCTGGAGGTCGAGGACCTCGATCCCGGCCAGATCCTCTCCGGCGAGCCCGTCGTGACGGGCAAGGTGCTGTGGGAGTCGCCCGACGGAAAGCAGCTGCGCGGTATCTGGCAGATCACCCCGGGCGTGGTGACCGACACCGAGGCGAACGAGCTGTTCGTCGTGGTCAGCGGCCGGGCCACCATCGAGGTCGAGGGCGGCGGGACCCTGGAAGTGGGCCCCGGCTCCGCCTGCGTGCTCCGGGAGGGCGACAAGACCACCTGGACCGTCCACGAGACGCTGCGCAAGGCCTACCACATCAGCTACTAGCGGCAGCGGGGTGGCGGCGCCCGGTGAACAGGGCGAGCGCCGCCATCGGCAGCAGCAGGCCCGCGCCGATCACGTTCAGCCAGCCGTAGCCCGCGTGGGACATGACCAGGCCTGCGGCCGCGCCGCCCACGCCCGCGCAGGTGTTCATCGTGAGGTCGCTCAGACCCTGTACGGCGGCCCGCGCGGCCTGCGGCACCGAGTCGGTGAGCAGCGCCGAGCCGGAGACCATGCCTGCCGACCAGCCGAGGCCGAGGAGGAACAGGCCGGCGGCGCTCTGCGCGTGGTCGGGTCCGGCGGTGCCGGCGAGCAGGGCCGCCAGCGACAGCAGCCCGGCCGCCAGACCGATCACCGACAGCCGGCCGACCCGGTCCGCGAGCCAGCCCATGACGGGCGAGAAGGCGAACATGCCGGCGATGTGGCCGCTGATCACCAGGCCGACGAGCTCCAGTCCGGCGCCGTGGTGGCCCAGGTCGACCGGGGTCATCACCATGATCGAGACCATGGTGGTGTGGGACACCGCGACGGTGACCAGGGCCAGCCGCGCCCGTGGGGAGGCCTTGACCGCCGCGAGCCCGGCGCGCAGCGAGCGGCCCGCGCGGGTCTGCTCCTCGGGCCCGGCCAGCGCCCGGGCCGTCAGCAGCGGGTCCGGCCGCAGGAGTACGCCGATCAGGGTGCCGGTGAGGACGAAGACGGCGCCGGCCCAGACGAAGGGGCCCGCCGTCTCGGGTATGGAGGTCCCGGCGAAGCTGCGGCTGGCCGGGGCGGAGAGGTTGGGGCCGAGCACCGCGCCGAGGGTCGACGCCCAGACGACGACGGCCACGGCCCGGGCCCGCCGGTCCGGGGCGGCGAGGTCGGCAGCTGCGAACCGGGCCTGGAGGTTGGCGGAGGAGGCTGCTCCGAAGGCGGCCATGCCGAGCATCAGCAGCGGGAAGCTCTTGATCGCGGTGGCGAGGACCACCAGGGCCGCACCGGCGGCGCCGATCCCGTACCCGAGGACCAGCCCCGGGCGGCGGCCGCGCGCGGTCATCAGGGCGGCGAGCGGCAGGGAGACGGCCGCGGTGCCGATCACCGCGGCGGTGGAGGCGAAGCCGGACAGCGACTCGGTGCCGCTGACCTGCGTCGCGAGGACCGGGGCCAGGGCGATGCTGATGGGCACGCCGAGGCCGCCCAGCATCTGGCTCGCGATCAGCACCCCGGAGGTGCGGCGCTGCAGCCTGGGCAGGTCCGTCAGATCGGTCGGCGGAGCGGGCCGGTCGGTGCCGGGGACGGCGGTCATGCCGCCCACCGCCGTCGCGGCGGCGCAGGGCGGTATACGGGCGCGGGCGCAGTACGGCCGGAGACGGTGGCAGTAGTCACCGCGGCAGTTTCGCACCCCTTACGGCCGGACGGAACGGGGGATGCACCCCCGCGCCTGCCGCCCGCGCCCGCACCCCGGCCCGCGCGCCCGCCGCTCCCCGTCAGAACAGCGGCTGCGGCAGGACGCCCTCCAGTGCCAGCAGGGACCGCTTGGTCTCCACCCCACCGCCGAAACCGCCGATGCCCCCGTCGTTCTCCACGACCCGGTGGCAGGCCACCACCAGCGGCAGCGGGTTCGACCCCATGGCGTTGCCCACGGCCTGGGCCGCGCCCGGCTGTCCGACGCGGGCCGCGAGCTCCCCGTACCCCACGACCGCCCCGTACGGCACCGAGCGGTCCAGCTCCTGGAGCACCTGCCGGTTGAAGCCGGAGCTGAGCCGCCAGTCCAGCGGCAGGTCGAAGCGCTTGAGCGAGCCCGCGAAGTAGGCGGTCAGCTGGCGTATCGGCTCGGCCAGCAGCACCTCCTCGCCCGGTGCCGGTCGCCAGGCGTCGGCGCCGAGCCGGGAGACGAGGGAGCCGATCATCTTCTCGACCCGGTCCGGACCGGCATGGAATTCGACCCGGACCAGACCCTCCGGGGTCGCGGCCAGGAGCAGAGGCCCGCCGAGGGCGCTTTCGCCGGGGACGACGGTCCATTCGAGGTGCGGCCCGCGGGGCCGCTCGGTGCTGTCCACCCCTCCACCGTACGGGGAGGGTCCGACAGCCCGGGGACACCTCCGGTGCTTCCTAGGCCCTGTCGTACGCGAAGGCCCCGAGCACCGCCTCCTGTACGACGTCCGGGGCGTTGGTGATGATCCCGTCCACGCCCATCCCCTGCACCTTCCGGGCCGTGGCCGCGTCGTCCACGATCCAGGTGTCCACCTCCATCGTCTTGCCGTGGGCGCCCAGCAGTCCGTGCACCGCCGCCACCCAGTCGGCCGAGATGGTGGTGTGCCACGGGTTGATCCGGTCCGTGAACTCGGCGTACTTCGGCAGGTCGGCGACGGTCGGGGTGCCCAGGAAGGCCGTCACGAGGTCCGGGCGCAGGCCGTGCACGATGCGTACGGAGTCCGCGCTGAAGCTCTGCACGACCAGGCGGCGCTGCACGTGGTCCGCGTCGAGCCAGCCGGCCTCGTCCAGCACCTGCAGGGTCTCCTGCTCGATCCCGGGGTACAGCTCGGGCTTCTTGATCTCCAGCAGCAGCCGCTGCCGGTTGCGCTGCACCCGGTCGAGGTACTCCCGCAGGGTCGGCACCCGGGCGCCCGCGAACTCCTCGCCGAACCAGCTGCCCGCGTCGAGCGTGGCGATCTCCGCCGCCGTGAAGTCCTTGACCCGCCAGGGCGCCCGGTCCGGGAACACCTGCTCGACGTCGGTGGTGCGGGCCAGGGTGTCGTCGTGGACCACGACCAGCTCCCCGTCCTTGGTGCGCTGGACGTCGTTCTCGACCCAGTCGAAGCCCAGCCGCATCGCGAGGTCGATCGCGTCGAGGGTGTTCTCCGGCGCGTACGCCGAAGCCCCCCGGTGGGCGTACACGACGGGGCCCATCAGTCCCGATGCGCCGGTGGCGCCGGCGGGGGAGGCCGGGGAAGAGGGGGAGGAGGGGCCGGTGGCGGCGGACGAGGTCGTCCCGCCCAGGACGGTCAGGGTGAAGCCCAGGAATGCGGCGGCGGCCGCGGCGGCGGGTCGGACGTACATGTGCGTTCTCCTCGGTTCGGAGCCCTGTTCCTGCGTCAGACGCGTGCGGAATGGCAGACGTTGCGGCGATGCACCACACGGGGGACCTCTACGGCGATCATGCGGTTGATGATCACGGGGCCGCCACCGAACTACGACAAACGGACCAGAAAGGAGGACTTCCGTCCCGCCCGCCGCACCTGGCGCGGCGCCGCGGACCGCGAGCGGCTGCGTGAGTGTCAGTAGGGGGTCGTACGGTGGACTCATGCGGCCCGTATCGAAGATCGAACGCACGGTGGCGCCTTTCGAGGTCGTCAGCTCCTACCAGCCCAGCGGCGACCAGCCGGCGGCCATCGCCGACCTGGAAAAGCGCATCCGTGCAGGTGAGAAGGATGTCGTCCTGCTGGGTGCGACCGGCACCGGCAAGTCGGCGACCACCGCCTGGATGATCGAGAAGCTCCAGCGCCCGACCCTCGTGATGGCGCCGAACAAGACCCTCGCCGCCCAGCTGGCGAACGAGTTCCGCGAGCTCCTGCCGAACAACGCGGTCGAGTACTTCGTCTCGTACTACGACTACTACCAGCCCGAGGCGTACGTTCCGCAGTCGGACACCTACATCGAGAAGGACTCCTCGATCAACGAGGAGGTGGAGCGGCTGCGCCACTCCGCGACCAACTCGCTGCTCACCCGGCGCGACGTGATCGTCGTGGCGTCGGTGTCCTGCATCTACGGCCTCGGCACGCCGCAGGAGTACGTCGACCGGATGGTCCCCCTCAAGGTCGGCGAGGAGATGGACCGGGACCAGCTGCTGCGCCGCTTCGTCGACATCCAGTACACGCGCAACGACGTGGCCTTCACCCGCGGCACCTTCCGCGTGCGCGGGGACACGATCGAGATCTTCCCGGTCTACGAGGAACTGGCCGTCCGCATCGAGATGTTCGGCGACGAGATCGAGGCCCTCTCCACGCTGCACCCGCTGACCGGCGAGGTCATCAGCGAGGACCGCGAGCTGTACGTCTTCCCCGCCAGCCACTATGTCGCCGGCCCCGAGCGCATGGAGAAGGCGGTCCGCGGCATCGAGGCGGAGCTGACCGAGCGGCTCGCCGAGCTGGAGAAGCAGGGCAAGATGCTGGAGGCCCAGCGGCTGCGCATGCGCACCACGTACGACCTCGAGATGATGCGCCAGATCGGGTCCTGCTCCGGCATCGAGAACTACTCGCTGCACATGGACGACCGCGAGCGCGGCTCCGCGCCGAACACCCTCATCGACTACTTCCCCGAGGACTTCCTCCTCGTCATCGACGAGTCGCACGTCACCGTGCCGCAGATCGGCGCGATGTACGAGGGTGACGCCTCGCGCAAGCGGACCCTGGTCGACCACGGCTTCCGGCTGCCGTCCGCCCTCGACAACCGGCCGCTGAAGTGGGAGGAGTTCCAGGAGCGGATCGGCCAGACGGTCTACCTGTCCGCCACCCCCGGCAAGTACGAGCTCTCCCGCGGCGACGGCTTCGTCGAGCAGATCATCCGCCCCACCGGCCTCATCGACCCCGAGGTCGTGGTCAAGCCCACCGAGGGGCAGATCGACGACCTGGTCCACGAGATCCGGCAGCGGGTGGAGAAGGACGAGCGCGTCCTGGTCACCACCCTCACCAAGAAGATGGCCGAGGACCTCACGGACTACTTCCTGGAGCTCGGCATCCAGGTCCGCTACCTGCACAGCGACGTCGACACCCTGCGCCGGATCGAGCTGCTGCGCGAGCTGCGCGCCGGCGAGTACGACGTCCTGGTCGGCATCAACCTGCTGCGCGAGGGCCTCGACCTGCCCGAGGTGTCCCTGGTCGCGATCCTCGATGCCGACAAGCAGGGCTTCCTGCGCTCGGGGACCTCCCTGATCCAGACCATCGGCCGCGCGGCGCGCAACGTGTCGGGCCAGGTCCACATGTACGCGGACAGCATCACCCCGGCGATGGCACAGGCGATCGACGAGACCAACCGCCGCCGTGAGAAGCAGGTCGCCTACAACACGGCCAACGGGATCGACCCGCAGCCGCTGCGCAAGAAGATCAACGACATCGTCGCCACCATCGCCCGCGAGGAACTGGACACCGAGGAGCTCCTCGGCACCGGGTACCGCCAGGGGAAGGACGGCAAGGGCGCCAAGGCTCCCGTGCCTTCTCTCGGTGTGGTCAAGGCGGGCCAGGTCACCGTGGGCGGCAAGGGGGTCAAGGGAGCCAAGGCCGCCAAGGCGGCCAAGGAGGCCGCGGCACTGACGGACCGTCCGGCCGAGGAACTGGCCGCGCTCATCGAGCAGATGACGGAGCGGATGCGCGGCGCGGCGGCCGAGCTTCAGTTCGAGGTCGCGGCCCGGATCCGGGACGAGGTGGGCGAGCTGAAGAAGGAGCTGCGGCAGATGAAGGAAGCGGGCCTCGCCTGACCCGGGGCCGGTCAGTAGGGTTGGCAGCAGCCGCAGGTACATGTGCGCACCCACATCGGGGGCGGGCTAGGAGAGGGGACAGCGCGTGACGGTCAACATGACCAAGGGTCAGGCCATCAGTCTGCAGAAGCAGGACGGGGGCACGCTGACCGCGGTCCGGATGGGCCTCGGCTGGCAGGCGGCCAAGCGCCGCGGGCTGTTCGGCTCGCGGACCCGGGAGATCGACCTGGACGCGTCGGCGGTGCTCTTCGCCGACAAGCAGCCGGTGGACGTGGTGTTCTTCCGGCACCTGCAGAGCGACGACGGCTCGGTCCGGCACACCGGTGACAACCTCGTCGGCGGCGTCGGTCAGGGCGGGGACGACGAGTCGATCCTCGTCGACCTCCAGCGCGTGCCGGTGCACATCGACCAGATCGTCTTCACGGTGAACTCGTTCACCGGCCAGACGTTCCAGGAGGTGCAGAACGCGTTCTGCCGCATCGTCGACGAGACCAACGGCCAGGAGCTGGCCCGCTACACCCTGGACGGCGGCGGGCAGTACACCGCGCAGATCATGGCGAAGGTGTCGCGCGTCGGCAGCGGCTGGCAGATGACGGCCCTCGGCAACCCCGCCAACGGCCGCACCTTCCAGGACCTGATGCCGGCGATCCTGCCGCACCTGTAAGCAGTACGGCACCACCGCAGTACGCAGAGCGCCAGAACAGAAGAGCAAGGGCACGGGGGAGGGCTGCACGATGACGGCCGAACTGGTCCGGGGGCAGAACCACCCCCTGTCCCAGACGCAGGTGGAGATCAGGGTCTCGGCGGGCACGCCCGTGCTGGCCCTGGCCTCGGCCTGCGATGACGCGGGCCGGCTGGCCGGCCCCGAGTCGGTGGCCCACCCCGGCGCCCGGAACCTGCCAGGACTGGAGGTGCCGGGGGCCGTGGCGGGCGAGCACCGCTTCGCCGTCGACCTCGACGCCGTCGCACCGTCCGTGCACCGGCTCGGGGTGGTGCTCGTCCTGCCGCCCGGCGGTCCGGCGCGCTTCGGCGCGGCCCCCGCCTCGTACGTGGCCGTGGCCGACCCGGAGGGCGCCGAGATCGCCGGGTACACCGTGACCGGGCTGGAGTCCGAGACGGCCGTCGTGGCCCTCGAGCTCTACCGTCGCCAGGGCGCCTGGAAGGTCCGCGCCGTGGGCCAGGGGTACGCCGACGGGCTCGGCGCGCTGCTCGCCGACGCCGGACTGGCCGCCCCGGCCGCCATCGCCCTGGCCGCCGCGGTCGGGGGAGCGGCCGCGCGGGACGAGGCCACGCGGGCGCCCGCGCCCACCGTGTCCCTGCCCACCGCGCCCCTGCGCCCCGGGGTCGTCCCCGGGGCTCCGCCGGGCCGCCCGGAACCGCAGGACGCGGCTTCGGCCGTGCCCGCCCCGGTGGCCCCCGAGCAACCGGAGCCGGTGCCGGTCTCCGGAGTCCCGTACGCCGGTACGCCGGGCACCCCGCCCGGCGGCTCCGGCGATGGCCCGCCGACGCTGAGCGCGCCGACGCTCAGCTACGTGCACCCGCGCCGACGCCGCAGCACCACCGAGCCGCCCGAACCGGCGCCGCAGGCCGCCGCACCCGCGCAGCCCGGCCGGCCGCCCGTGCCCGTCGCCGGCGACGCCGGCGGCTGGTCCATGGACGAGCGGCTCTACAACCAGGTCTGGGGCATGTTCGAGGACCTGGCCCGCTCGGTGGCCGCCTACCGCAGCGCCTGCGACTTCGCCGAGACCCGGATGGACCGCGAGCTCGACGAGGCGCTGTCCGACCCCCGCCACCGCCTGGGGTCCCCCATGTCGGGGGCCGGGGGAGGGTCCGGCAACACCGCCCGCGACGAGGCCAGGGCCCGCCACGACGAGCTCGTCGACCAGGCCAAGGCCGTACTCGACCGGGACCTCGCCCAGCTGATCGCCGAGTCCGAGGTGGTCGAGCCCGCGCTGCCGGCCCCGTACGCCCGCTGGGCCAACCCCGTCTGGCACGGGCACGGGGTCCCCGAGGAGGCCCCGATGGCCCTGCGCCTCGGCGACCTGCACCTTCCCGAGCGGCCCGACCTGCGGATCCCCATGCTCGTGCGGCTCCCGCTCGAGCGCGGGCTGTGGATCGACAACGGCCGCACCGGCTCCGAGGCCGCCATGACGATGGACACCGACCGGCTGCGCCGGGCCGCCATGGACATGGCCGTCGCCCACGCGGTCCGGCTGCTCGCGGTCCACCCGGGGGACCGGTTCTCCGTGCACGTCATCGACGCGGCCGGGGCGGGGGCCGCCTCCCTGGCACCGCTGGTCGCGGCCGGGGCGCTGGCCGGCCCGCCCGCCGCCGGGGCCGACGGGGTCACCCGGACCCTGGAGGCGCTGACCCGGCGGGTGGACCTCGTGCAGATGGCCGTGCGGGCCGGGGCGCCCGAGGAGCTGCCGCCCGATGTGGACACCGCCGACCAGCTGCTGATCGTGCACGACTTCCCGCACGGCTTCGACGACCGGGCCGTCACGCGGCTGCGCTACCTGGCCGACGAGGGTCCGGCGGTCGGCGTGCACCTGCTGATGGTGGCGGACCGCGACGAGGCCTCGGCGTACGGGCCGCTGCTCGACCCGCTGTGGCGCTCGCTGATGCGGCTGTCGCCGGTGCCGGACAACCATCTCGCCGACCCGTGGGTCGGCCACGCCTGGACCTTCGAGCCGGACCTGCCGCCGCAGGGCAGCCGGGTCCTGGAACAGACCCTCGACCGGATCGCCGCGACCCGGCGCAATGCCCGCCCATGACCGATCCTTGGGGTTCTCTTTACCTTTCCGGCCTCTGACGGGTAACCTGGGCGCGCGGAGGGGAGTATTCCTGCTTTCCTGCTACGGCGTACCCGTCAATACGGACCACTTCGGCATGTGAACCACATGGGTCATGTGCACCGCAGTCGGTCCCGGGGCGCCGGCCCACGGCCTCCAGGCCGCCCGGGTGGAAGAGACCTCCGGCAGCGATGACGCTGACATGTGTGCTGAGCCATCTGCCGGAGGCGAATAAGCAGTGGATGTTTCGTTGACTCTCTGGGTGCTGACCATTCTTGGTCTGAGCATCCTGATCGGCGCCGATTTCTTCATCGGCCGCAAGCCCCATGACGTGTCGGTGAAGGAAGCCGGCATCTGGACGGTCGTCTGGATCGCCCTCGCCGTGCTCTTCGGCCTCGGCCTGATGTTCTTCGGCAGCAGCCAGGCCTCCCAGGAGTTCTTCGCCGGCTTCATCACCGAGAAGTCCCTGAGCGTGGACAACCTGTTCGTCTTCGTCCTGATCATGGCGAAGTTCGCGGTGCCCTCCCAGCTCCAGCAGCGCGTGCTGCTGGTGGGCGTACTGATCGCCCTGGTGCTCCGCGCGATCTTCATCGCGGCCGGCGCCGCGATCATCACCAACTTCTCGTGGGTCTTCTACATCTTCGGTGCGTTCCTGATCTACACCGCGTGGAAGCTGATCCAGGAGGCCCGCAAGGACGAGGACGAGGAGGAGTTCGAGGAGAACCGCCTCCTCAAGTCGATCGAGAAGAAGTTCGGCGTCGCCGACCGGTACCACGGCACCAAGCTGTTCATCCGGAACAACGGCAAGCGGGTCCTCACCCCGCTGATGATCGTGATGCTGGCCATCGGCACCACCGACGTGCTGTTCGCCCTGGACTCGATCCCCGCGATCTTCGGCCTCACCCAGGACCCGTACATCGTCTTCACCGCCAACGCCTTCGCCTTGATGGGTCTGCGCCAGCTGTACTTCCTCATCGGCGGCCTGCTCGAGAAGCTGGTCCACCTCAGCTACGGCCTGTCCGTCATCCTCGGCTTCATCGGCATCAAGCTGGTGCTGCACGCCCTCCACGAGTCCGGCGTGCACGTCCCGCAGATCTCCATCCCGGTCTCCCTGGGCGTCATCTGCGGCGTCCTGGTGATCACCACGATCACCAGCCTGATGGCCTCGAAGAAGCAGGCGGCCGCCGAGGCCGCCGCCCGCTCCGAGAGCATCGACGCCTGAAGGGTGTTGCAGCCCTGAGGGGCTACGCGGGGGCGGCCGCTTCGGCCGCCCCCGTTCCCGTACCCGCGCTCGTGCCCGACTCGGTACCGGGGCCGGTCCGGGCCCCGACGACCGCCGGGTTCGTCTCCGGGAGCAGCGCGAAGCAGACCAGGCTGAGCAGCGCGATCGCGCTCAGGTACACGGCGACGCCCCACGGCGGACCGGAACCGTCCGCCAGCGCCGTCGCCACGATCGGGGTCAGCGCGCCGCCCAGCACCCCGCCCAGGTTGTAGCCCACGGCCGCGCCCGTGCAGCGGATCCGCGGGGCGTACAGCTCCGGCAGGTACGCGCCCACCACCGCGAACATCGTCACCATGCCCAGCAGCCCGCCGAGGCAGCCCAGTGTCATCAGCAGCGGGTCCCCGGTGCGCAGCAACGCGATGAACGGGAACATCCAGACCAGGCAGAGCGCGCAGCCGGCCAGGCAGAGCGGCCGCCGGCCGTGGCGGTCGCCGAGCACGGCCATCACCGGGGTCATCAGGCCCTTGAGTGCGACGGCCGCCATGATGCAGGCCAGCATCACCGTCCGGTCCACGCGGAGGTGCTCGGTCGCGTACGCGAGGGACCAGGTGGTGACCGCGTAGAAGACCGCGTACCCGATGGACAGGGCCCCGCCGGTCAGCAGGAGCAGCCGCCAGTGCCCGCGCACCACCTCGGACAGCGGGGCGTCGGAGCGCCGGCCGGTCTCGGCGAGGGCGCGGAACTGGGGGGTCTCCTCCACCGAGCGGCGCAGCCACAGCCCGGCGAGGGCCAGTACGCCCGCCGCCCAGAACGGGACGCGCCAGCCCCAGGAGGCGAACTGCCCGTCGGTCAGCGTCGCGGACAGGGTGAGGGTCATGCCGTTGGCCAGCAGGAAGCCCACCGCCGGGCCGGCCTGCGGGAAGCTCGCCCACAGCCCGCGCCGCTGCTCGGGGGCGTGCTCGGCGGTCAGCAGGACCGCGCCGCCCCACTCACCGCCGAGGCCGAGCCCCTGCAGGAAGCGCAGCACCAGCAGCAGGAGGGGCGCTGCCATGCCGATCGTCGCGTACGTCGGCACGCAGCCGACCGCCACCGTGGCGAGGCCCGTGAGCAGCAGGGAGGCGAGCAGGACCGGGCGCCGCCCGTAGCGGTCGCCGATGTGGCCGAAGACCACCGAGCCCAGCGGGCGGGCGAGGAAGCCGACGCCGAACGTGCCGAAGGCGGCGAGGGTCCCGGCGAGCGGGGAGAAGGACGGGAAGAAGAGCGGGCCGAGCACGAGGGCGGCGGCCGTGCCGTAGACGAAGAAGTCGTAGAACTCGATGGCCGTTCCGGCGAGCGAGGCCGAGGCCAGTCGCAGCATCGAGGGGGAGCGGGGAACGACGGGGAGAGGGAGGGCGGGGGAGGGGTCTTGTTGCATGATGCAGCAATTACCCCGCCCCACACCCCCAGGACGTGCGTTCGGTCATCTTCGACCGGAAGGAGTGCTTCCTGTCACGGTGTTGACCGGGACCGGACGGGTGTTACCAGCCGCGCTCGCGCCATTCGGCCAGGTGCGGCCGCTCCGCGCCGAGCGTGGTGTCGTTGCCGTGCCCCGGGTAGACCCAGGTCTCGTC
Organism: Streptomyces sp. NBC_00354; assembly: GCF_036106915.1. Lineage (NCBI taxonomy): Bacteria > Bacillati > Actinomycetota > Actinomycetes > Kitasatosporales > Streptomycetaceae > Streptomyces > Streptomyces sp. NBC_00354. The sequence continues at coordinate 6,238,857 of NZ_CP107983.1, forward strand.
CGACAGCTGCCCGAAGAGCTTCGTCTCCACGTCGTCGATGAGGCTGGCAAAGGCCTTCGGGTCGTTGTTGGTGTTGCCGACGCCGCCCGGGAAGAGGCAGTCCCCGGTGAACACGTGCGCGTGCCCGTGCGGGTCGTCGTAGATCAGGGCGATCGAGCCGGGGGTGTGTCCGACCAGGTGGCGGGCGGTCAGCGTGACCCGCCCCACCTGGATCGTGTCCCCGTCCGCCACGGGCACGGCGGTGGCCACCGGGATGCCCTCGACGTCGTCGGCGCCCGCATAGGTGCGGGCGCCGGTCGCCTCGACCACGGCCTGGAGCGCGCCCCAGTGGTCGCCGTGCCGGTGCGTCGTGACGACGGACGCGATGCCGTCGTCGCCGATCAGGTGCAGCAGGGTCGCCGGCTCCGCGGCCGCGTCGATCAGCAGCTGCTCGTCGGTGGCCCGGCAGCGCAGCAGGTACGCGTTGTTGTTCATGGGGCCCACCGCGACCTTGGAAATCATCAGGTCCGGGAGTTCGTGCACGTCGGCCGGACCGCCGACCTTGACCGCTCCGCTGTACGTCATGTCCTGATCCTAGAGCGGGGGGAGGGCCGGGAGGAGGCCGCCGACGACAGTGAGGTGTGCGCCCTTGTCCCCGCGCCCGGCCAGCCAGCCGAGGAGCTCGGCCCCGGTGCCGACCAGGGTGACCGGGCCGCCCTCGGCGCCGCCGGTGTGCCACGTGGAACCGCTGCCGTCACCCTCGACCTGCAGGGTCACCGGGGGCACCTCGGGGCGCCCGGACCAGCGGTCGGCGAGGAAGGCGATCTCGCGCCCGGTGAACTCCTCCGGGAGGTCGGAGAGCTCGTAGCCGATGTTCAGGTCGACGTGGTGCAGCTCGACCTCGACGAGGCGGCGGAAGGGCACGTTCGAGGCCAGGTCGGTGACCCCGTTCCGCAGCTCGACGGTGCGCGACCAGTCCTGGTCCAGCCCGGTCTGCGCCAGGAAGCCGGCGTGGGTCTCGCGCACGTCGGCGAGCTGGACGTCCAGCGGGCGCGGGGCGTCGCGCTCGATGTCGGAGTCGCGGGCCTCGGCGCTCGCGTACATCGGGCGGCCCGCGAAGACGTTGACGAGGGCGTCCGCGTTGCGCGCGAGGTGGGCCAGTACGTGGCCGCGGGTCCAACCCGGGAGGTGTGACTCCTCGGCCAGGGCGGCGTTGTCCAGTTTCGCGACCGCGGTCAGCAGTCGGTCCGTGGCTTCACGTACAGATTGCAGGTCGTGCACATGATCAGTCATGGATCCGAGCCTAGTGCCGAGGTGCCCCGACCACACGAACGGGTGAAGCCGTCCGGGGAGTGCCGTAAATCGAATGCGCGTGCTATACGCTCGAAGTCCAAGCTCTCTTCCCCGTTGCAGAGGCGCCCCCCATACCCTGGGACGGGGGCCCGTGCCCCCGCTCTCTCAAGAAAGGTGCGGACCGGCGTGACCGACCGTCTCATCGTTCGTGGCGCTCGCGAGCACAACCTCAAGAACGTCTCGCTCGACCTGCCCCGCGACTCACTCATCGTCTTCACCGGACTCTCCGGTTCGGGCAAGTCCTCCCTGGCCTTCGACACGATCTTCGCCGAGGGCCAGCGCCGCTACGTCGAGTCGCTCTCGTCGTACGCCCGCCAGTTCCTGGGGCAGATGGACAAGCCCGACGTGGACTTCATCGAGGGGCTCTCGCCGGCCGTCTCGATCGACCAGAAGTCGACCTCGCGCAACCCGCGCTCGACGGTCGGCACCATCACCGAGGTCTACGACTACCTCCGCCTGCTCTTCGCGCGCATCGGCAAGCCCCACTGCCCCGAGTGCCGCCGCCCGATCTCGCGCCAGTCGCCGCAGGCGATCGTCGACAAGGTGCTCGCGCTCCCCGAGGGCAGCCGCTTCCAGGTGCTCTCGCCACTGGTGCGCGAGCGCAAGGGCGAGTTCGTCGACCTCTTCTCCGACCTCCAGACCAAGGGCTACAGCCGGGCGCGGGTGGACGGGGAGACCATCCAGCTCTCCGAGCCGCCCACGCTGAAGAAGCAGGAGAAGCACACGATCGAGGTGGTCATCGACCGTCTCACCGTCAAGGACAGCGCCAAGCGTCGGCTCACCGACTCCGTGGAGACCGCCCTCGGCCTCTCCGGCGGCATGGTGATCCTGGACTTCGTCGACCTCGCCGAGGACGACCCCGAGCGTGAGCGGATGTACTCCGAGCACCTCTACTGCCCGTACGACGACCTGTCCTTCGAGGAGCTGGAGCCGCGCTCCTTCTCGTTCAACTCGCCCTTCGGCGCCTGCCCCGAGTGCACCGGTATCGGTACGCGCATGGAGGTGGACCCGGAGCTGATCGTCCCCGACGAGGACAAGTCCCTGGACGAGGGCGCGGTCTCCCCGTGGTCCCTCGGCCACACCAAGGACTACTTCCAGCGGCTGATCGGCGCGCTCGCCGGCGAGCTGGGCTTCCGTACGGACATCCCGTGGGCCGGGCTGCCGCTGCGGGCGAAGAAGGCCCTGCTGTACGGGCACAAGACGCAGATCGAGGTCCGCTACCGCAACCGGTACGGGAGGGAGCGGGCGTACACGACGGCCTTCGAGGGCGCCGTGCCGTTCGTCAAGCGCCGGCACTCCGAGTCCGAGAGCGACGCCAGCCGCGAGCGCTTCGAGGGCTACATGCGCGAGGTGCCCTGCCCGACCTGTGAGGGCACCCGGCTCAAGCCGATCGTGCTCGCGGTGACGGTGATGGAGAAGTCCATCGCCGAGGTCGCCGCGATGTCGATCAGCGAGTGCGCGGACTTCCTCGGGCGGATGAAGCTCGACTCCCGCGACAAGAAGATCGCCGAGCGGGTCCTGAAGGAGGTCAACGAGCGGCTCCGCTTCCTCGTCGACGTCGGCCTGGACTACCTCTCGCTGAACCGCGCCGCCGGCACCCTGTCGGGCGGCGAGGCCCAGCGCATCCGCCTCGCCACCCAGATCGGCTCCGGCCTGGTCGGCGTGCTGTACGTACTGGACGAGCCCTCCATCGGCCTGCACCAGCGGGACAACCACCGGCTGATCGAGACGCTGGTGCGGCTGCGGGACATGGGCAACACCCTGATCGTCGTCGAGCACGACGAGGACACGATCAAGGTGGCCGACTGGGTCGTGGACATCGGCCCGGGCGCCGGCGAGCACGGCGGCAAGGTCGTGCACAGCGGCTCGCTGAAGGAGCTGCTGAAGAACGGCGACTCGATGACCGGGCAGTACCTGTCCGGGAAGCGGTCCATCGCGGTGCCGGACATCCGCCGGCCCGTCAACGGGGACCGGAGGCTGACCGTCCACGGCGCCAAGGAGAACAACCTGCGGGACATCGACGTGTCCTTCCCGCTGGGCGTGCTCACGGCGGTGACGGGCGTGTCGGGGTCGGGCAAGTCGACGCTGGTCAACGACATCCTGTACACGCACCTGGCACGTGAGCTGAACGGCGCCCGCTCGGTGCCGGGACGGCACACGCGGGTGGACGGGGACGACCTCGTCGACAAGGTCGTGCATGTCGACCAGTCGCCGATCGGCCGGACCCCGCGGTCGAACCCGGCGACGTACACGGGCGTCTTCGACCACGTGCGCAAGCTCTTCGCGGAGACGATGGAGGCGAAGGTGCGCGGCTACCTGCCGGGCCGCTTCTCCTTCAACGTGAAGGGCGGCCGGTGCGAGAACTGCTCCGGCGACGGCACCATCAAGATCGAGATGAACTTCCTGCCGGACGTGTACGTCCCGTGCGAGGTCTGCCACGGCGACCGGTACAACCGGGAGACGCTGGAGGTCCACTACAAGGGCAAGTCCATCGCCGAGGTCCTGAACATGCCGATCGAGGAGGCGCTGGACTTCTTCGAGGCGGTGCCGACGATCGCACGGCACCTGCGGACGCTGAACGAGGTCGGGCTGGGGTACGTCCGGCTCGGCCAGTCGGCGCCGACGCTGTCGGGCGGTGAGGCGCAGCGCGTGAAGCTGGCGTCCGAGCTGCAGAAGCGGTCGACGGGGCGGACGGTGTACGTGCTGGACGAGCCGACGACGGGTCTGCACTTCGAGGACATCTCGAAGCTGATCAAGGTGCTGTCGGGGCTGGTGGACAAGGGCAACTCGGTGATCGTCATCGAGCACAACCTGGACGTCATCAAGACCGCGGACTGGGTCATCGACATGGGCCCGGAGGGCGGTTACGGGGGCGGTCTGGTGGTCGCCGAGGGCACGCCGGAGCAGGTTGCGTCGGTGGGCGCGAGCCACACGGGCAAGTTCCTGCGGGACATCCTGGGGGCGGAGCGGGTCTCTGACGCCGCGTCGCTCGTGGCCCCGCCGAAGAAGACCGCCGCGAAGCGGACTGCCGCCAAGAAGGCGGCAGCTCCGGCGAAGAAGGCCGCGGCCCCGGCCAAGAAGGCGACGACCCGGGCTCGCAAGGCCTGACCGCCGCGCCGTGCTTCGACGGAGGGGACCCGGCCGCCGGCCGGGTCCCCTCCTCCGTGCAGGGTTCGGCCCCTGCCCGCCCTTGCGCCCTCGCCCGGGCGGCTCCACCCCCGTGGGGGCCGCCCGCGCAAGGGCCCGCCGGGGTCAGGCCGCCACGCCCACCGCCCGGCCCGCGGTCGCCGGGTCCGTCAGCGACGCCAGCAGGGCGTCCGCGACATCCGCGCGGGAGATGGTCCGGGCGTTCGGGACATTGGCGCCGATGACCCGGCGGTAGCCGGTGCGCGGCTTGTTCAGGAGGCGGGGTGGGCGGATCACCGTCCAGTCGGTGCCGCTCGCGCGGATCGCCGCCTCCATGACCGCCAGGTCCGCGTACAGATCGCGCAGGGCCCGGCGGAGCAGGGGGAGGAAGACCCTTCGGGCCATGAACCCGTCGGTCTCCACGTCCGGCCCGACCGGGGCCGCGCTCACCGCCGCGAGGCGGCTCACCCCCGCCCGGTCCATCGCCGATACGACGGCCCGCAGCGCCGGCCCGGTGACCGGCGCGAGCCGGGCCTGCTTGTTGCTCGCCGAGCCCAGCGCGGAGATCACTGCCGACCGGCCCGCAAGGACCGGGAGCAGCGCGTCCTCGTCCGTCAGATCGCGCACCACGGCCACTTGGAGGCGGTCGTGCGCCGGCACGCCCAGCCGGGCGGGGTCGCGGACCACTGCCGTCACCTCGTGGCCCGCGTCGAGTGCCTGTCGGACGACCTCGCGTCCGACACCGCCCGTGGCTCCGAACACCGTCAGTTTCATCGCCGGCTCCCGTCCAAAGGTGGGTGAGCATTCACTCACCCCTTCTTCCGCTAGGGTGAGTGAATGCTCACCCCGAAGTCAAGCCGGCCCACGCCCGAGCGGCTCCTCGACGCCGCCGAGACGCTCATGCGCACCATCGGCCTCGCCAACACCACCACCAAGGCCATCGCCCGTGAGGCCGGCTGCTCGGAGGCCGCGCTCTACAAGCACTACGCGAACAAGGAGGAGCTCTTCGTGCGCGTCCTCATGGAGCGCACCCCCAACGCCGGGCCGCTCATGGCCGAGCTCGCCGGCGATCACGACGAGCGCTCCGTCGAGGAGGCGCTCACCGCGATCGCCCGCCACGCCTCGCTCTTCTACGCCGACGCCATGCCCATGGCCGCCTCGCTCTTCGCCGAGCCCGCCCTGCTGACCCGGCACCGCGAGGGCGTCCAGGAGATCGGCACCGGCCCCCACGTCGTCCGCGACGCCCTGACCGGCCGGCTGCGCCGCGAGCTCGAGCGGGGGCGGCTGCGCCCCGACGCCGATCCGGAGGCGGCGGCCGAGCTGCTGCTCGGCGCCTGCTTCCAGCGGGCCTTCTTCCTGCACTTCTCGGGCCCGGAGGTGGTCCGGCCCGTCGAGGAGTTCGCCCCCGCCGTGGCCCGGACCCTGTGGGCGGCTATCCGCTGAGCTCCGCCGCGTACGGCGGCTCCGCGCCCGCCCGGGTGCACGTCAGCGCCGCCGTGTGGGCCGCGTAGGCCAGCACGCCGGGCCAGTCCACCGGGCCGCCGGCCGGATTCGCCGGACCCGACAGGCGGTGCAGCAGGGCCGCGTTGACCGTGTCGCCCGCGCCGATCGTGTCCGCCACGGCGACCCGGCGGGCCGCCGCCGTGTACTCCGCGCCCTCCCGGGTCCGGACCGTCAGCCCCTGCGCACCCCGGGTCAGCACCACCGCCGAGGGCCCCGCCGCCAGCCAGTCCGAGACCCGCCCGCCCAGCCACCGGGCGTCCTCCTCCGACAGCTTGAGGACGGACACGTACGGCAGCCAGCCCAGGAACCGGGCCCGGTACGCCACCGGATCCGCGATCAGCGCCGGGCGGATGTTGGGGTCCAGCAGCGTCAGCACCCCGCGCCCGGACTCCCGGCGCAGCAGGGCCTCGTACGCGCTCGCTCCCGGCTCCAGGGCGAGGGAGCAGGTCCCGAGCGCCAGAGCCCGGGTGCCCGCGGGGAGCGCCTCGGGCAGGGTGAACAGCCGGTCGGCCGTGCCCTCCACGTAGAAGCCGTACGCCGCCGAGCCGTCCGGTGCCAGCGAGGGCACGGCGAGGGTGGTGGGCTCCGGCCCGCGCTGGACCAGCGAGAGGTCCACCCCGGCAGCGTGCAGCCCGGACAGGAGGCTCTCGCCGAAGCCGTCCGTCGAGACCCGGGAGCAGAAGGCGACCTCCGCACCGAGCCGGCCCAGCGCGAGGGCGGTGTTGTACGGCCCCCCGCCCGGCCGCGGCACGAGCGCGCCCGGCGGCTGCGCCACGGGCACGAGGTCGATCAGGGCTTCTCCACCGACGACGATCACGCGGGGGAAGGTATCCCATCGGGCGGCGGAACCGGGCGGCGGTATCGTCGGGGGGCCCAGCAGAACCTCTCGTGCCAGGAGAACCGCATGTCCGCGTCGCAGCCCGCCGCCCGCCGTACCGTGCTCAAGGGCGCCGCCGCGATCGTCGGAGCCGTCGGTGGCGGGGCGGCGCTCGCGGCCTGCTCCACCGAGAGCAACAGCGGCTCCGGCTCCCCTGCGGTCCCGGCCGCCCCGGTGGAGCTCGGCGCCGCGTCCGAGGTCCCGGTCGGCGGGTCGAAGCTGTTCCGGGAGGAGAAGGTGGTCGTCAGCTGCCCGGCGGAGGGCCAGTACAAGGCGTTCAGCGCCCAGTGCACGCACGCCGGCTGCGTCCTGGACAAGATCGACGACGGCGAGGGCAACTGCCCCTGCCACGGCAGCCGCTTCGACGTGACGACCGGCAAGGTGCTGCGCGGCCCGGCCGCCCACCCGCTGCCCGCCGTCCCGGTCAGGGCCGAGGGCGGCAAGCTCATCGCGGGCTGAGCCAAGGGCCGGGACCGCCCTTAGGTCGTGTCGTCAAAGTCCCGTCTGGCTGGCGGGGTCTGGCACGCACGCTCGCCGCGTTGTCGTCGGTCAACGACGTCCCCCAGCTACCGCTGGGAGGTGCCCCCACCGCGTCGCTTCCCTCCTCCGCCTTGCGAGCGCACGCGCCAGACCCCGCCAGCCCCGCCCTTCCGGGCGGCCGACGCTACTTTGACGACACTCCCTAGGCCCAGTCCCAGGCGATCCCCAGCAGTCCGCGCCGGACCCCCGGCTCCACCAGGTGCACGGCCCGGTGGCGTCCGCTCGGCGTCAGGTCCGCCAGCCCGCTGCGCGGCGCCCCGGGTCCGGACCGGCTGAACCGCCGGCAGCGCACCGGCAGCGCCGCCTCGTCGAAGCGGACCTGGAGCACGTACTGCCCGCCGCTGTAGCTGAACCCGCGGACGTACTCGGTGCAGCGGCCGCCGCTCCCGTCCTCGAAGCCGTACCCGAAGACGTACGTGTCCCCGGCGCGCAGCCGGGCGTCGAAGAGCAGCTCGGCGACCAGCACCTCGGCCTCACGGTGCCAGCGGACGCGTCCGGTCCGGCAGTTCTCGTCCGCCCGGACGCGGACCCGGGCCGGGTCGCAGCCGGGGTCGCCGTGGTGGACGGCGAGGTACCGGTCGACCCCGTCGCGGTGGGCCCGTACGACGTGCTGCGACTCGCGGCCCAGCAGCTCGCCGCCCGCCCCGATCCGGACCCGCTCGTGGTGGCCGACGGTGTGCAGGCCGCCGTCGGCGGGCAGTTCCATGCCGGCCAGCAGCCCCTCCACGGCCGCGCCGACGCTGACCAGGGCCCGGTACGAGCGGGCCGGCGGGCGGACCGTCTCGGGCCCGGCGCCCTCCGGGGCGGCGAGCAGCCGCAGCAGGGTGCCCTCGGGCAGTTCCAGGATCTGCTCCAGGGCCCGTACAGCCTTCAGTGACTCGGGGCGGCGCGGCCGGCGGGCGCCCTGCTGCCAGTAACTGAGGCTGGTCACACCGAGCTTGATGCCGCGGGCCGCGAGGTGGTGCTGGACGCGGTGCAGGGGCAGGCCGCGGGCGGTGAGGGCGGCGCGCAGCGCGAGATGGAAGGGGCCGGCGCGGAGCAGGTGGCCCAGCTCCTGGGCGGCCCCTTGTGCGCTTTCCCGCGTGCTCTCCCCGGTCACGGCTCCTCCTGTGAACATTCACGCGCGGTGGGGCGGGAGAGCTCGGCGGTGGCAGCCGGGGTCCAGGTGAAAGGACGGCAGTCGTTCACACTGCGGTCCCGCCGTTCACACTGCAATGTCACCGCGTATTGAAGCCTGTTGACCTGATCGCGACAACACCCTGATGCTCGGCGCAGCGTCCGGACGCGCTCCTCCATCCCCAACCTCCCCGGCCCCACCCGGGGAGATCCCCACACGGGAGGAACGCGATGCGCAACCGAAACCGGCGGCGGCTTTCCCTGGCCGCCGTCCTCACCGCCGTGCTCTTCGCCCTGCCCACCGCTGCCGCCACCGCTGCCCCCACGAGCGATGCCGGCACCGACTCCGCCCTGGCGTACAAGCGCCTGAACATCACCATGCAGGCCCAGCAGAAGACCAACTGGTGCTGGGCCGCGAGCGGCAACACCATCGCCACCTGGTTCGGCCGCAACTACACCCAGAACCAGTTCTGCAACGCCGCCTTCAACCGTCAGCAGGGCTACGACTGCCCGAACAGCCAAGCCACCCTCGGCAACGTCCAGACCGCCCTGAACTGGGCCGGCATCAACTCCGGCTCGTATGTGAACGGCTGGCTCCGCTACACCACCGTGCAGAGCGAGATCGACGCGAACCGGCCGGTCGAGACCCGGATCCAGTGGTCCGACGGCGGCGGCCACATGCACGTCATCTACGGCTACGACACGGCCAACAGCTGGGTCTACTGGGGCGATCCGTGGCCGTCCAGCGACCGCTACAACTGGGCCTCGCACGCCTGGTACGTGGACAACAGCACCTTCTCCTGGACCCACTCGCTCTACCGGATCGGGGCGTGACCGCCATGACCGCCGTGACCGTCATGACCAAGCGCGCCGCTGCCGCGGTTCTCGCCGCGACCGCCGTCGCCCTCGTCGGCGTAGCGGCCCCGCCGGCCTCGGCGGCCCCCGTACCGCAGCCGCAGTCCGTCACCGCCGAGACCAGGGCCGCAGCCGCGCAGGCGGCCGCCGCCCCCGACACCCTGGCCACGCTCTCCCGCTTCTTCGCCCGCGAGGGCAAGGTCGCGCCGGATGCGGCCCGGCCGCGGGTCGAGGGCGAGGTGATACCGGTCAGCTACCTGTCCCCGGACTTCGTGGCGGGCAAGGCCGGGGCAAGCGTGGCCCGGCTGGAGTTCCTCGCCGCCAAGGCGGTCTCCTCGGACGGGCAGCAGGCCGCGCTGTGGACCGCCCGGACCGATGCGGGGTGGCAGGTCGTGAACATCGCCACCGGCGACGACGAATTCCGCTACGCGCAGATGGGCTCCGCGAAGCTGCCGGGCGGGACGGTGTTCCGGGAACCGCAGATCGACGCCTGGTACGTGGCCGGGGGGAGCCGGGTGCTGCCGCTGGACGAGGATGCCGAGCGTGCCGTCGGGGCGGGGGGTACCAGCCTTGCCGCGTACCGGTCGCGGGTGACGCGGGCGTACGGGGACAAGTTGCCGGGGTCGGCGTATGCGGAGGGGGGTAAGGCGGGTGGCTACTCGGCGTCCGCCGACGACGGGGGCACGCCGGTAGCGGCCGGGGCCGTCGCGGGCGGTCTTGCGCTCGGGGCGCTCGGGGTGGTCGCCGTGCGGCGGTCGCGGCGGGGCCGCGCGATGGCCTGACCCGTCGGGTTCGCGCCCGCCGGGGCGCGGCCGGCAGGACCCGGGCGGCCCGCCGGCCGTCCGGGCCCTGCGGGTGCGTGCTCCCCGCCCCGCCCTTCTCCCTCCCCCGGCTACCGCTGGGAGGTGCCCCCAACCGGGGCTGCGCCCCGGACCCCCGTGCGGGTGCGGCGCCGTTGGCGGGGGCCGGCCCCCACGCCCCCGCGCCTCGAACGCCGGCGGGGTGGGGTGGGCTGGGGTGGGCACGGTGTACGGGGGTTGTCGGTGGGCGGAAGTAGGGTGGTTGGCATGGCCGACCCTTCCAGCTACCGTCCCGCGCCGGGGCAGATTCCCGACTCCCCGGGTGTCTACCGATTCCGCGACGAGCACCGCCGGGTGATCTACGTCGGGAAGGCCAAGAGCCTGCGGCAGCGGCTGGCCAACTACTTCCAGGACCTCGCCGGGCTGCATCCCCGTACCGCCACCATGGTGACCACGGCCGCCTCCGTCGAGTGGACCGTCGTCTCCACCGAGGTCGAGGCGCTGCAGCTCGAGTACTCCTGGATCAAGGAGTACGACCCCCGGTTCAACGTCAAGTACCGGGACGACAAGAGCTACCCCTCCCTCGCCGTGACGATGAACGAGGAGTACCCGAGGGTTCAGGTCATGCGGGGGCCCAAGAAGAAGGGTGTGCGGTACTTCGGGCCCTATGGGCATGCCTGGGCGATTCGCGAGACCGTCGACCTCATGCTGCGGGTGTTCCCCGTGCGGACCTGCTCCGCCGGGGTGTTCAAGCGCTCCGCGCAGATCGGCCGGCCCTGCCTGCTCGGCTACATCGGCAAGTGCTCCGCGCCCTGTGTCGGCCGGGTCACCCCCGAGGAGCACCGCGAACTCGCCGAGGATTTCTGCGACTTCATGGCAGGGCGGACCGGGACGTACCTCTCCCGGCTCGAGCGGCAGATGCACGAGGCCGCCGAGGAGATGGAGTACGAGAAGGCCGCCCGGCTGCGCGACGACATAGGGGCGCTGCGCCGGGCCATGGAGAAGAACGCCGTCGTCCTCGCCGATGCCACGGATGCCGATCTCATCGCCGTCGCCGAGGACGAGCTCGAAGCGGCCGTGCAGATCTTCCACGTCCGCGGCGGGCGCGTGCGCGGGCAGCGCGGCTGGGTCACCGACAAGGTGGAGGCCGTGGACACCGCCGGGCTGGTCGAGCACGCCCTCCAGCAGCTCTACGGGGAGGAGAGCGGGGAGAGCGTGCCCAAGGAGGTGCTCGTTCCGGCGCTGCCCGAGGACGCGCCCGCGCTGGGCGAGTGGCTCGCGGAGCGGCGTGGTTCCCTGGTCAGCCTGCGCATTCCGCAGCGCGGGGACAAGAAGGCGCTGATGGAGACCGTCCACCGCAACGCGCAGCAGTCCCTGGCCCTGCACAAGACCAAGCGCGCGAGCGACCTCACCACCCGCTCCCGGGCCCTGGAGGAGATCGCCGAGGCGCTCGAGCTGGACAGCGCGCCGCTGCGCATCGAGTGCTTCGACATCTCGCACCTCCAGGGCGACGACGTGGTGGCCTCGATGGTCGTCTTCGAGGACGGGCTGGCGCGCAAGGGCGAGTACCGGCGCTTCCAGATCAAGTCGTTCGAGGGGCAGGACGATGTCCGGTCCATGCACGAGGTGGTGTCCCGGCGCTTCCGCCGGTACCTCCAGGAGAAGCTGAAGACGGGGGAGTGGTCCCCGGAGGACGGGGAGGACCCGCTCGCCGAGGACGACGGGCGGCCCAAGCGCTTCGCGTACCCGCCCCAGCTCGTCGTGGTCGACGGCGGGCAGCCGCAGGTGGCCGCCGCGAAGCGGGCCCTGGAGGAGCTCGGCATCGACGACGTGGCCGTGTGCGGGCTGGCCAAGCGGCTGGAGGAGGTCTGGCTGCCCGGCGAGGACGACCCGGTCGTGCTGCCCCGCACCAGCGAGGGCCTCTACCTGCTCCAGCGGGTACGTGACGAAGCCCACCGGTTCGCCATCCAGTACCAGCGGAACAAGCGCGGAAAACGGCTCAAGGCGGGCCCGCTCGACGAGGTGCCCGGTCTCGGGGAAAGCCGCAGGCAGGCCCTGGTCAAGCACTTCGGTTCGGTGAAAAAGCTGAGACAGGCGACAATCGACCAGATCTGCGAGGTCCCGGGCATAGGCCGTAAGACGGCCGAGACCGTGGCCGCGGCGCTCGCCCGGTCGGTTCCCGCCGGTCCTGCCGTCAACACGGCGACAGGAGAGATCATTGAGGATGAGACCCCGCCCCCGCGGGTGGGGGCACCTCCCAGCGGCAGCTGGGGGACATCGTCCGAACGGGGGACCGAGCAATGACCGAGCGCGAGACCGAGCAGACGACCGGCGAGATGACCGACCACACGACCGAGCACGACCGAGACGGAGCACAGGTGAGTACCGGCACGACAGCGGAGCCCGGAGACACCGCCGAGGCGGCCATCCCCGAGCTGGTGATCATCTCCGGGATGTCCGGGGCCGGCCGCAGTACGGCGGCCAAGTGTCTGGAGGACCTCGGCTGGTTCGTCGTCGACAACCTCCCGCCGGCGCTGATCCCCACCATGGTGGAGCTCGGTGCCCGCTCGCAGGGCAACGTGGCGCGCATCGCCGTCGTCGTCGACGTCCGCGGCCGCCAGTTCTTCGACGCCCTGCGCGAGTCCCTCTCCGACCTCGACAGCAAGGGCGTCACCCGGCGCATCGTCTTCCTGGAGTCCTCCGACGACGCGCTGGTCCGCCGCTTCGAGTCGGTCCGCCGCCCGCACCCCCTCCAGGGCGACGGCCGCATCACCGACGGCATCGCCGCCGAGCGCGACCTGCTGCGCGAGCTGCGCGGCGACGCCGACCTGGTCATCGACACCTCCAGCCTGAACGTGCACGAGCTGCGCGCGAAGATGGACGCCCAGTTCGCGGGCGACGAGGAGCCCGAGCTGCGGGCGACCGTCATGTCCTTCGGCTACAAGTACGGCCTCCCCGTCGACGCCGACCTCGTCGTCGACTGCCGCTTCATCCCGAACCCGCACTGGGTCCCCGAGCTGCGCCCCTTCACCGGCCTCAACCCGGAGGTGTCGGGCTACGTCTTCAGCCAGCCCGGCGCCAAGGAGTTCCTCGACCGCTACACCGAGCTGCTCCAGCTCATCGCCACCGGCTACCGCCGCGAGGGCAAGAGGTACGTGACCATCGCGGTCGGCTGCACTGGCGGCAAGCACCGCAGCGTGGCCATGTCCGAGAAGCTCGCCGCCCGCCTCGCCTCCGAGGGAGTCGAGACCGTCGTAGTCCACCGGGACATGGGGCGCGAGTGACCGCACGGACCCCGCGGCTGAGCCGCCTGCGCCGCCTCACCCCGGGACGGGGCGAGGACGGCGCGGGCCGCTCCGGCCGCTCCGGCCGCCGGCGCGGAGCCACCCCGAAGGTGGTGGCGCTCGGCGGCGGCCAGGGCCTGTCGGCCTCCCTCGCCGCCCTGCGCCGCATCACCGGTGACCTCACCGCGGTGGTCACCGTCGCCGACGACGGCGGTTCCAGCGGCCGGCTCCGGGAGGAGCTCGGCGTACTGCCGCCCGGCGACCTGCGCAAGGCGCTGGCCGCGCTGTGCGGGGACGACGACTGGGGCCAGACCTGGGCCCGGGTCATCCAGCACCGCTTCCAGTCCGAGGGCGATCTGCACGGGCACGCGGTCGGCAACCTGCTGATCGTCGCCCTGTGGGAACAGCTCGGCGACCCCGTCCAGGCCCTCGACCTGGTCGGGAAACTGCTCGGCGCCCAGGGCCGCGTCCTGCCGATGTCGGCGGTGCCGCTGGAGCTCCAGGCGCTGGTCCGCGGCCACGATCAGACCCGCCCGGGCGAGGTCGACACCGTCCGGGGGCAGGCCACGGTGGCCACCACCCCCGGCGAGGTGCTCTCCGTACAGGTCGTGCCCGGCGATCCGCCGGCCGTGCCGGAGGCCGTCGCGGCGGTCCTGGACGCGGACTGGGTGGTGCTCGGTCCGGGATCCTGGTTCTCCTCCGTGATCCCGCACCTGCTGGTGCCGGAATTGCTCGACGCGCTGATCGAGACCAAGGCCCGGCGGGTCCTCTCGCTGAACCTCGCGCCGCAGCCCGGTGAAACAGAGGGCTTCTCTCCGCAGCGTCATTTGGAGGTTTTGGCCCGACACGCCCCTAAACTCGCCCTGGACGTGGTGCTGGCCGACGAGGCCGCCGTGCCCGACCGCGAGTCCCTCGCCGATGCCGCAAAACGGTTCGGTGCCGCGGTCGAGCTGGCGCCGGTTGCCAGGGAAGACGGCTCTCCGAAGCATGATCCGGAGCTGCTCGCCGCCGCGTACGACCGTATTTTTCGGATGCATGGAAGGATCGGCCCATGGCGATGACGCCTGCGGTGAAGGATGAGATCTCCCGCCTGCCCGTCACCCGGACCTGCTGCAGGAAGGCGGAGGTCTCGGCGATCCTTCGGTTCGCGGGCGGGCTGCACCTGGTGAGCGGCCGCATCGTCATCGAGGCGGAGCTGGACACGGGGATCGCGGCCAGACGCCTGCGCAAGGACATCCTGGAGATCTTCGGCCATTCGTCGGACCTGGTGGTCATGGCTCCCGGCGGCCTGCGCCGCGGCAGCCGGTACGTCGTCCGGGTCGTGGCCGGCGGCGACCAGCTGGCGCGCCAGACGGGCCTCGTGGACGGCCGCGGCCGTCCCATCCGCGGTCTCCCCCCGCAGGTCGTCTCCGGGGCCACCTGCGACGCCGAGGCGGCCTGGCGCGGTGCCTTCCTGGCCCACGGCTCGCTCACCGAGCCGGGCCGGTCCTCCTCCCTGGAGGTGACCTGCCCCGGTCCGGAGGCCGCCCTGGCCCTGGTGGGTGCCGCCCGCCGGCTCTCCATCGCCGCCAAGGCGCGCGAGGTGCGCGGGGTGGACCGGGTCGTGGTCCGCGACGGCGACGCCATCGGCGCCCTGCTGACCCGGCTCGGTGCGCACGAGTCGGTGCTGGCCTGGGAGGAGAGGCGGATGCGGCGCGAGGTGCGCGCCACCGCCAACCGCCTCGCCAACTTCGACGACGCCAACCTGCGCCGCTCGGCGCGGGCCGCGGTGGCCGCCGGAGCCCGGGTCCAGCGTGCCCTGGAGATCCTCGGGGAAGAGGTGCCCGAGCACCTCGCCGCGGCCGGCCGGCTGCGCATGGAGCACAAGCAGGCCTCCCTCGAGGAGCTGGGCGCGCTCGCCGACCCGCCGCTGACCAAGGACGCGGTCGCGGGCCGGATCCGCCGCCTGCTGGCGATGGCCGACAAGCGGGCCCAGGACCTCGGCATCCCGGGCACCGAGTGCAACCTCAGCGAGGACCTGGCCGACAACATGGCCGGCTAGCCGCGCCTCGTCCCGTACGCCGCAAGGGGGCCCGCACGTCACACGTGCGGGCCCCTTTGAGACACGCCCCATTGACATGAGCATCGCCTGATCGTGAGCCTGTCGTCCGAACGCTTTCGTGGCAGACGACGCCCAGGGGGGCACATGAGGCACCGCGCGAGATCGATCCTCGCCGCAAGCGCACTCGTCTTCGGAACCACACTGGCCGTCCTCCCGGCGGCCCACGCCCTGCCCGCAGCGGACGCCGCACCCGGCGCCGACGAGGTACGGGTCTACGACGCGGACGTCACCAAGGAGCAGATCCCGCTCCTCCTCGCCGCGGGCCAGGACGCCCACGAGCTCACCGAACGCGCCCCGGAGACCGGGACCGCCAAGGTCGAGCTGTTCCTCACCGGCGGCCAGGCCAAGGAGCTCGCCGGCCGTGGCGTCAAGCTGGCCGAGCACAAGGTCCCCGCGGGCGCGGCCCGATCCCAGGCCGCCGGCGACGGGGTCTTCCGCCCGTACAGCGGCAAGGGCGGCCTCCAGGAGGAGATCCTCAAGACCGCCCAGGCCAACCCGGGCCTCGCCAAGGTGGTCTCCATCGGCAAGACCGTCCAGGGCAAGGACATCCTCGCCCTGAAGGTCACCAAGAACGCCCGCACGGCCAAGGATGGCGACAAGCCGTCCGTGCTCTACATGTCCAACCAGCACGCCCGGGAGTGGATCACTCCGGAGATGACCCGGCGGCTGATGCACCACACCCTCGACAACTACGGCAAGGACCAGCGGATCACCAAGCTGGTGGACTCCACCGAGCTGTGGTTCCTGCTGTCCGCCAACCCGGACGGGTACGACTACACGCACTCCCCCGACGGCAACCGGCTGTGGCGCAAGAACCTGCACGACAACAACGGCGACGGCAAGATCACCACCGGTGACGGCGTCGACCTCAACCGGAACTTCGCCTACAAGTGGGGCTACGACAACGAGGGTTCCTCACCGAACCAGTCGAGCGAGACCTACCGGGGCACCAAGGCGTCCTCCGAGCCGGAGACCGTCGCCCTCGACAAGTTCGAGAAGCGCATCGGCTTCAAGTACGCGATCAACTACCACTCCGCCGCCGAGCTGCTGCTCTACGGCGTGGGCTGGCAGGTGGCCACCCCGACCCCGGACGACGTCGCCTACAAGGCCCTCGCCGGCACCCCGGAGAACTCCGCGATCCCGGGCTACTACCCGCAGGTCTCCTCGGAGCTCTACACCACCAACGGCGAGGCCGACGGCCACGCCGCCAACGTCAACGGCGTCATGATGTTCACGCCGGAGATGACCACCTGCCAGACGGCCTCCGCGAGCGACCCGAACGACCGGTGGAAGCCCGAGGACTGCCGGTCCGGCTTCAATTTCCCGGACGACGAGAAGCTCATCCAGGCGGAGTTCGCGAAGAACATCTCCTTCGCGCTCGCCGTCGGCGAGAGCGCCGCCCACCCGGACCAGCCGAAGTCCCCCGTGGGCCTGAGCGCCGCGGACTTCACCCCGGACCCCTTCACCACCTCCTACGTGGCCAAGGGCGAGGACCAGACGGTCGCCGTCACCGCCCGCAAGGCGCTGAAGGACAAGCAGCTCAAGTTCCGCATCAACGGCGGCCGCACGCACGACGACGGGCTCAAGGCCTGGAAGGGCGGCGACGTCTACGGCGGCGAGGACAACAACTGGTTCGACGAGTACCGGGCCAAGGTCGACGGCGCCAGGCCCGGCGACAAGGTCGAGGTCTGGTTCACCGGCCGCGACCGCTCCGGCAAACAGGTCTCCAGCGAGCACTTCACGTACACGGTGGCCGCGCGGCCGCGGGCCGACGTGCTGGTGATCGCGGAGGAGGGCGCCAAGGCCCAGCATGCGCAGGAGTACGTCGACGCCCTGCGCGCCAACGGGAAGTCCGCGGCGGTCTGGGACGTGGCGGTGCAGGGCGTCCCGCACCACCTCGGCGTGCTGTCCCACTTCCGTACGGCCGTGCACTACACGGGCGCCAAGACGCCCGGCGGCGACACCCAGCTCGCCGTGCGCGACTTCCTCAACGAGGGCGGCAAGCTGATCGAGGCCGGCGAGCTCGCGGGCGGCAACGCCCAGGTCGGCCGCGCCGTGACCGACGACTTCAGCCAGTACTACCTCGGCGCCTACAGCCGTACGAGTGCGAGCGGAGCCACCGGCTTCACCGGTACGGGTGCCCTCGTCGGCGCCAAGGGCGGCCTGGGCGACGCGGCGGGCAACCCGTTCAATGCCCCCGGCTCCTACGCGGTCACCTCCGACTCCCTGCCGGCGGCGCAGTTCCCGCAGTTCAAGAGCGCGCAGGCGGGCCAGTACGCCGGGGTCGTGAACCCGTACGCCCCCTACTCCGGCGCCGGGATGGCCGCGGCCACCCACGAGGACGACGAGTGGAAGCGGCTGACCCGCACGGTCGATCTGACCAAGGTCACGGCCGCCGACAAGCCGCAGCTCAAGATGGCCCTCAACTGGAACACCGAACAGGGCTACGACCACGCGGTGCTCGAGGCCCACACGGCCGGCGCGGAGGACTGGACCACGCTGCCCGAGGCGGGCGGCCTGAGCGGCACCGCCGTCCCGACGGAGTGCGAGGCCGGCTTCTTCGTCAACGGCCACCCGTTCCTGCGCCACTACCTCACCCTCGACAGCGCCGGCTGCGCCGCCCAGGGCACGAGCGGCTCCTGGAACAGCTTCACCGGCTCGTCCGACGGCTGGAAGCAGGTCTCCTTCGACCTGAGCGCGTACGCGGGCAAGACCGTCGAGGTCTCCCTCTCGTACGTCTCGGACGGCGGCGCCGGCGGCCGGGGCGTGTTCGCGGACGAGGCGCGCGTCTCGGCCGGCGGGGCCGACCAGGCCGTGGAGGGATTCGAGACCTCGCTGGGGGCCTGGACCGCTCAGAGTGCACCTGCCGGAAGCCCCGCGGTTGCGGGCGATTGGTCCCGGTCCGGGGAGCTGTTCAAGTCGTACGCGTCGGTCACTACGCGTAACACGGTGCTCCTCGGCTTCGGCCTCGAACACCTGCCGGCGGCGGCGGACCGAGCCGTACTCGTCGGTAAGGCGCTCAGGTCGCTACACCACTGATCATACGAGCCCCCGTCGCTCACGCTGCGTGACGACGGCCCGAGGTCCGGGGTCCCGTACCGAGTGCACGGTACGGGGCTCCGGCCACGGTCCCCCCATGTGGCAGAGGGAGTGTCAGGTCCCGGCCGATGTCACTCAAGAGCTCACGGAGAGGTAGGGTCGTAAGCGGTCGGGGACATCCCATACAGCTCGCCGGCGGACTTACCGGCGCACCAACGAGGAGATCGGTTCGTGACGATCCGCGTAGGCATCAATGGTTTTGGTCGAATTGGCCGCAACTACTTCCGGGCGCTCCTTGAGCAGGGAGCGGACATCGAGATCGTCGGTGTCAACGACCTGACTGACAACGCGACCCTGGTGCACCTGCTCAAGTACGACACCATCCTGGGCCGCCTCAAGGCCGAGGTCTCCCACACCGACGACACCATCACCGTCGGCGGCAACACCTTCAAGACGTTCGCCGAGCGCGACCCCGCGAACCTGCCCTGGGGCGAGCTCCGCGCCGACATCGTCATCGAGTCGACCGGCATCTTCACCAAGAAGGCCGACGCCGCCAAGCACATTGCCGCGGGCGCGAAGAAGGTCCTCATCTCGGCTCCGGCCAAGGACGAGGACATCACCATCGTGATGGGCGTCAACCAGGACAAGTACGACGCGGCCAACCACCACGTCATCTCCAACGCCTCCTGCACCACCAACTGCGTGGCGCCGATGGCCAAGGTTCTCGACGAGAACTTCGGCATCGTCAAGGGCATGATGACCACGGTCCACGCGTACACGAACGACCAGCGCATCCTGGACTTCCCGCACTCGGACCTGCGCCGCGCCCGCGCCGCCGCCGAGAACATCATTCCGACCTCGACGGGTGCCGCCAAGGCCACCGCGCTGGTCCTCCCGCAGCTCAAGGGCAAGCTGGACGGCATCGCGATGCGCGTCCCGGTCCCGACCGGCTCGGTCACCGACCTCGTCCTGGAGCTCTCCCGCGAGACCACCAAGGAAGAGATCAACGCAGCCTTCCAGAAGGCCGCCGAGGGTCAGCTCAAGGGCATCCTCGACTACACCGAGGACGCGATCGTCTCCTCCGACATCGTGAACTGGCCGGCTTCCTGCACCTTCGACTCCTCCCTGACCATGGTTCAGGACGGTACGCAGGTCAAGGTCGTCGGCTGGTACGACAACGAGTGGGGCTACTCCAACCGCCTCGTCGACCTGACCGTCTTCGTCGGCGGCCAGCTCTAAGTCTCAGGTAGCAGGGCTAGGCACCAAGATGTGAGAACAGGGTCCGGTCAGCGCGATGGAGCGCTGCACGGGCCCTGTTGTCTGCCTCGACCGATCGGCCCCGCACCGGCAGAACCCGTGTATGGGGATAAGGAGTAGAAACACATGAAGACGATCGACGAACTGCTCGCCGAAGGCGTCGCCGGCAAGCGGGTCTTCGTCCGCGCCGACCTGAACGTGCCGCTCTCGGGCGACACGATCACCGACGACGGCCGCATCCGTGCCGTGCAGCCGACCATCGCGAAGCTCGCCGAAGCCGGCGCCCGCGTGGTCGTCGCCTCGCACCTGGGCCGCCCCAAGGGCGCCCCGGACCCGGCCTTCTCCCTGGCCCCGGCCGCCAAGCGGCTCGGTGAACTGCTCGGTGCGGACGTCGCGTTCGCCACCGACACCGTCGGTGCCTCCGCCAGGTCGACCGTCGCCGCCCTCGCCGACGGCCAGGTCGCCGTCATCGAGAACCTGCGCTTCAACGCCGGTGAGACCTCGAAGGACGACGCCGAGCGCGGCGCCTTCGCGGACCAGCTCGCCGAGCTCGCCGACATCTACGTCGGCGACGGCTTCGGCGCTGTCCACCGCAAGCACGCCTCGGTCTTCGACCTGCCCGCGCGCCTCCCGCACGTGGCCGGGTACCTGATCGCCACCGAGGTCGGCGTCCTGAAGAAGCTGACCGCCGACGTCAAGCGCCCGTACGTGGTCGTCCTCGGCGGCGCCAAGGTCTCCGACAAGCTGGCCGTCATCGACCAGCTGCTCGGCAAGGCCGACCGCATCCTCATCGGCGGCGGCATGGCGTACACCTTCCTCTACGCCAAGGGCTACGAGGTCGGTATCTCCCTGCTCCAGAAGGACCAGGTGGAGAAGGTCAAGGAGTACATGGCGCGCGCCGAGAAGCTGGGCGTCG
This sequence comes from Streptomyces sp. NBC_00354, assembly GCF_036106915.1. Lineage (NCBI taxonomy): Bacteria > Bacillati > Actinomycetota > Actinomycetes > Kitasatosporales > Streptomycetaceae > Streptomyces > Streptomyces sp. NBC_00354. The sequence continues at coordinate 6,259,603 of NZ_CP107983.1, forward strand.
AGCTGGTCCTCCCGGTCGACATCCTGGCCTCGGCGGACTTCCCGGACCTGAAGACCAAGGCCCCGGCCGTCTTCGAGACCGTCGACGCGGACAAGATCCCCGCCGACAAGGAGGGTCTGGACATCGGTCCCAAGACCCGTGAGCTGTACGCATCGAAGATCACCGACGCGGAGACCGTCTTCTGGAACGGTCCCGTGGGAGTCTTCGAGCACCCCGACTACGCCGGAGGCACCAGCGCCATCGCGCAGGCCCTCGTCAACAGCGACGCCTTCACCGTCGTCGGTGGTGGCGACTCCGCCGCGGCCGTGCGCACGCTCGGCTTCGACGAGAACGCTTTCGGCCACATCTCTACCGGTGGCGGCGCCTCCCTCGAATACCTCGAGGGCAAGACGCTCCCCGGGCTCGCCGCACTGGAGGTCTGAACCCGTATGACCACGCGTACCCCGCTCATGGCGGGCAACTGGAAGATGAACCTCAACCACCTCGAGGCCATCGCACACGTCCAGAAGCTCTCCTTCGCGCTCGCCGACAAGGACTACGACGCCGTCGAGGTCGCGGTCCTGCCGCCCTTCGTCGACCTGCGCTCGGTCCAGACCCTGGTCGACGGCGACAAGCTGAAGATCAAGTACGGCGCCCAGGACATCTCGGCGCACGACTCCGGCGCCTACACCGGCGAGATCTCCGGCTCGATGCTCGCGAAGCTGAAGTGCACGTACGTGGCCGTCGGCCACAGCGAGCGCCGCCAGTACCACGGCGAGAGCGACGAGCTCTGCAACGCCAAGGTCAAGGCCGCCTACCGGCACGGGCTCACCCCGATCCTGTGCGTCGGCGAGGGCCTGGACATCCGCAAGGCCGGACAGCAGGTCCCGTACACGCTGGCCCAGGTCGACGGCGGACTCAAGGACGTCCCGGCCGAGCAGGTCGAGTCCATCGTGATCGCGTACGAGCCCGTCTGGGCGATCGGGACCGGCGAGGTCGCCACCCCCGACGACGCGCAGGAGGTCTGCGGGGCGATCCGCGGCCGCCTCGCCGAGCTGTACTCCCAGGAGCTGGCCGACAAGGTCCGCATCCAGTACGGCGGCTCGGTGAAGTCCGGCAACATCGCGGCGATCATGGCCCAGCCCGACGTCGACGGCGCTCTGATCGGCGGCGCTGCGCTGGACGCGGACGAGTTCGTGAAGATCGTCCGGTTCCGCGACCAGTGAGCTGCGTGATCGTCGCAGCGAGTAGGCGGTAGGACGGATCCGTCGTACCCTTGCGGGGGCCAGGAGGCTGAACCACCAGCCACTGGCCCCCGCGCACATCCAGCAGAGCCGGAAAGCCAGAAAAGCCAGAAAGTAGGAATCAGCCGTGATTATGGGGTTCTCGATCGCCCTGATCGTCTTCAGCGGCCTGCTGATGCTCCTCGTGCTGATGCACAAGGGCAAGGGCGGTGGCCTTTCCGACATGTTCGGCGGCGGCATGCAGTCGTCGGTCGGCGGCTCCTCGGTCGCGGAGCGCAACCTGGACCGCATCACCGTCGTGGTGGGTCTGCTCTGGTTCGCCTGCATCATGACGCTCGGCATTCTGCTGAAGTAGGCAAGCCGACGGTTCTGGCCATTCAGCCGGTCCGGTCGGCTCCGCCCCGCCTATCATGAGGACGGCGTCCGCGGCCTGGAGTGAGTAACTCCATTTGCTGGACGTGCGTTGGGCCTTACGTAGACTGGGGCGCCCGCAGCGGAATCCACTCACGCTTCGCGGCACCATCACGCAGGGAGTTACGACCGTGGCAAGTGGCAACGCGATCCGTGGTAGTCGGGTCGGAGCGGGGCCGATGGGTGAGGCCGAGCGCGGCGAGTCCGCGCCCCGCCTGCGCATCTCCTTCTGGTGCTCGAACGGGCACGAGACGCAGCCGAGCTTCGCCAGCGACGCGCAGGTGCCGGACACCTGGGACTGCCCGCGCTGCGGGTTCCCGGCCGGCCAGGACCGGGACAGCCCGCCGGCGCCGCCGCGCACCGAGCCCTACAAGACGCACCTGGCGTACGTACGGGAACGCCGCACGGACGCCGACGGCGAGGCGATCCTCGCCGAGGCGCTCGCCAAGCTCCGCGGCGAGATCTGAAACGCAAGAGTGACGGTGTGACATCGGGCCCGGCCCGCAGGAGTTGTTCTCCAGCGGGCCGGGCCCCTTTGCGTGCGTTGCGTCCCTTCCGATCCCTTAGGTTGGTGATCGGCGGGGCACGACAGGACGGAAGAAACGGGTTGATGTCCGAGATGAACGCAGAGAACAGGACGAGGCTCAACCGGACGCCTGAGTGGCTGGCACTCGGCAAGCACCGCGAAGAGCTGGGGCAGACGCATCTGCGAGAGCTGTTCGCGGCGGATCCGAACCGGGGCACGGGCTACACGCTGCGGGTCGGGGACCTGCACATCGACTACTCGAAGCACCTGGTGACCGACGAGACGCTGGAGTTGCTGCGGGAGCTCGCGGCGGCGACGGGCGTGGCCGAGCTGCGCGAGGCGATGTTCCGCGGCGAGAAGATCAACACGACCGAGGACCGGGCGGTCCTGCACACCGCCCTGCGCGCGCCGAAGGACGCGGTGGTCGAGGTGGACGGCGAGAACGTCGTCCCCGCGGTGCACGCCGTCCTCGACAACATGGCGGCCTTCGCCGACCAGGTCCGGTCGGGGGCGTGGACCGGCTTCACCGGCAAGCGCATCAAGAACGTGGTCAACATCGGCATCGGCGGCTCCGACCTGGGCCCGGCGATGGCGTACGAGGCGCTGCGCGCGTTCACCGACCGCGCCCTGACCGTACGGTTCGTGTCCAACGTGGACGGCGCCGACCTGCACGAGGCCGTACGGGACCTGGACCCGGCCGAGACGCTGTTCATCATCGCCTCCAAGACGTTCACGACCATCGAGACCATCACCAACGCCGAGTCGGCGCGGGAGTGGCTGCTGGCGGGTCTCGGCGGTGACGCCGCGGCCGTGGCACGGCACTTCGTGGCGCTGTCGACGAACGCCGAGAAGGTCACCGCGTTCGGCATCGATCCGGCCAACATGTTCGGGTTCTGGGACTGGGTCGGCGGGCGTTACTCCTTCGACTCCGCGATCGGGCTCTCGCTGATGATCGCGATCGGGCCGGACTCCTTCCGGGAGATGCTGGGCGGCTTCCGGACGGTGGACGAGCACTTCCGCACGGCGCCCCCGGAGCAGAACGCACCGCTCCTGATGGGCCTGTTGGGGATCTGGTACGGCGCGTTCTTCGACGCCCAGTCGCACGCGGTCCTGCCGTACAGCCACTACCTCTCCCGCTTCACGGCGTACCTGCAGCAGCTGGACATGGAGTCCAACGGCAAGTCCGTGGACCGGGACGGCAAGCCGGTGGACTGGCAGACCGGTCCGGTCGTCTGGGGCACGCCCGGCACCAACGGGCAGCACGCGTACTACCAGTTGATCCACCAGGGCACGAAGGTGATCCCGGCGGACTTCATCGGCTTCGTCCGGCCGATCGGTGAACTGCCGCCGAAGCTCGCGGCCCAGCACGACCTGCTGATGGCGAACTTCTTCGCGCAGACGCAGGCGCTGGCGTTCGGCAAGACCGCGGACGAGGTCCGCGCGGAGGGCGTACCGGAGCCCCTGGTCCCGCACAAGACCTTCAAGGGGAACCACCCCACCACGACGATCCTGGCGCAGGACCTCACCCCGGCGGTCCTGGGCCAGCTGATCGCGCTGTACGAGCACAAGGTGTTCGTCCAGGGCGCGGTGTGGAACATCGACTCCTTCGACCAGTGGGGCGTGGAGCTCGGCAAGGTCCTGGCGAAGCGGGTCGAGCCGGCGCTGACCGAGGGCGCGGACGTGCCGGGGCTGGACGCCTCGACGAAGGCCCTGGTGGCCGCGTACCGCGGGCTGCGAGGCCGCGGCTGATCCGGTAGGCGTCGCGACGTACGAAGGGCCCGCTCCCCGGCAGGGGGGCGGGCCCTTCGTACGTACGGTGGCCGTACGGGTCAGGCCGAGGCCGGAGGGTACATCGACGACGGGAGCTTCGCGGCCGCCGCGCGGTCCAGGAGCCACAGCGTGCGGGAACGCCCGTACGCGGCCGCCGCCGGGGCCTGGATCCCCCCGGCGCCGCCGAGTGCGATCGCCACCGCGCCCGCCTTGTCCTCGCCGGCCGCCAGCAGCCAGACCTCCCGGGCCGCCCGGATCGCCGGGAGGGTCAGCGAGACCCGCGTCGGCGGAGGCTTCGGCGCGCCGTGGACGCCGACCACCGTGCGCTCGGTCTCGCGCGCCGCCGGGTGCTCCGGGAACAGCGAGGCCACGTGCGTGTCCGGGCCCACGCCCAGCATCAGCACGTCGAAACGCGGCACCGGACCGTGGTCCTCCGGACCCGCGGCCCGCCGCAGCTCCTCCGCGTACGCGTCCGCCGCCGCATCGACGTCGTCCCCGTAAGGGCCGTCCGAGGCCGGCATGACGTGCACGCGTGCCGGGTCCACCGGGACGGCGTCCAGGAGGGCCTCACGGGCCTGTACGTGGTTGCGCTCGGGGTCGTCGGCGGGGACGTACCGCTCGTCGCCCCACCAGAGGTCGAGGCGGGCCCAGTCGACGGCGTCGCGGGCCGGCGCGGCCGCCAGTGCGGCGAGCAGGCCGTTGCCGTTGCGGCCGCCGGTCAGGACGACGGAGGCGCTGCCGCGGGCCGCCTGGGCGTCGACGATCTTCGTGATGAGCCGGGCCGCTGCGGCCTGGGCCATCAGCTCCTTGTCCCGGTGGACGACGACCTGGGGAGTCGTCATACCCATGTGCTGCCGCCTTGTCGGTTGTGCGGGTGGGTGCCGATGCCGCTGCGCGGGGCCTTCCCCCACCCCGCCCCTTCCCGAAACCGGGGGGCGAGGCGGGGAGAGAGCCCCGCGCAGTGGGTACGGCTACTTGGCCGAGGCCTTCTTCGCGGGCTTGGCCGCCGGCTTCGCGGCGTCGGCCTTCGGGCCGGTCACGGTCTCGGGGGAGTCCGAGGCCGCGGCCTTGGCCTTGGCCGGAGCCGGGGCCGATGCCGGGGCCTCGGCGGCCAGTTTGGCCACGCCGAACTTCAGCGAGGCCTCGTAGGTGTTGTCCGGGTCGAGCCGGCGCAGCTCCTCCGCCAGCAGCTCGGCCGTGTCGCGGCGCTTGAGCGCCACCGCGCGGTCGGGCTGCCCCGGCATGCACAGCGTGGCCAGCGAGCCGTCGGCCCGGTCCAGGACGATGTCGCCGTCCTTGGTCTCCAGCCGGACCGAGGTCAGGCCGGGGCCCTGCGAGCGGGTCCGCTTGACGGGCACCTGGAGGCGGTCCGCCAGCCACATGGCCAGCAGCTCGCAGCTCGGGTTCTCGTCCTCGCCCTCGACGGCCGCCGAGGTGACCTTCAGAGCCTGCTGGTCCAGCGCGGCGGCCAGCATCGACCGCCACGGCGTGATCCGGGTCCAGGACAGGTCCGTGTCACCCGGGGCATAGGCCGCAGCCCGCTCCCCGAGCGCCTGCAGCGGGTTCTCGCAGGCGTACGTGTCCGTGATCCGGCGCTGCCCGAGCGCACCCAGCGGGTCGCCCGCCAGGTCCGACGGGGCACCGTCCGGCCACCAGACCACGACGGGCGCGTCCGGCAGCAGGAGCGGGAGAACCACCGACTGGGCGTGGTGGACCAGTTCACCGTGAAGGCGGAGCACCACGGTCTCGCCGGTGCCCGAGTCCGCCCCGACGCGGACTTCCGCGTCGAGACGGGCGTCGCGGCGGCTGCGCGGCGAGCGGCTGACCCGCTTGATGACGACGACGATCCGCGAAGGGTGTTCGTGGGACGCGTCGTTCGCCGACTTGAGCGCGTCGTACGCGTTCTCTTCGTCGGTCACGATCACCAGCGTGAGGACCATGCCGATGGCCGGCGTGCCGATGTCCCGGCGCGCCTGCACCAACGCGGCGTTGATCTTGCTGGAGGTGGTCTCCGTGAGGTCGATCTTCATGGCCGGCGCCAGCTCCGTCCGTCTCGTGCGAGCATCTCGTCCGCCTCGACCGGCCCCCAGGTCCCCGCCGGGTACTGCGCGGGCTTGCCGTGCTTGTCCCAGTACTCCTCGATCGGGTCGAGGATGTTCCAGGACAGCTCGACCTCCTGGTGGCGCGGGAAGAGGTTCGCGTCACCCAGCAGGACGTCGAGGATCAGCCGCTCGTACGCCTCGGGGCTCGACTCCGTGAAGGACTCGCCGTACGCGAAGTCCATCGTGACGTCCCGGACCTCCATGGAGGTGCCCGGAACCTTGGAGCCGAAGCGCACCGTCACGCCCTCGTCCGGCTGGACCCGGATGACCAGGGCGTTCTGCCCCAGCTCCTCGGTCGCGCCCGACTCGAACGGCAGGTACGGAGCTCGCTTGAAGACCACCGCGATCTCGGTCACCCGGCGGCCCAGGCGCTTGCCGGTCCGCAGGTAGAACGGGACGCCCGCCCAGCGGCGGTTGTTGATCTCCAGGCGGATGGCCGCGTAGGTGTCGGTCTTCGACTTGGGGTCGATGCCGTCCTCTTCGAGGTACCCGACGACCTTCTCGCCACCCTGCCACGCCGCCGAGTACTGGCCGCGCACGGTGTGCTTGCCCAGGTCCTCGGGGAGCTCGACGGCCGTGAGGACCTTGAGCTTCTCCGCCACCAGCGCCTTGGGGTGGAAGGAGCCGGGCTCCTCCATCGCGGTCAGCGCGAGCAGCTGGAGCAGGTGGTTCTGGATGACGTCACGGGCCGCGCCGATACCGTCGTAGTAACCGGCCCGGCCGCCGATGCCGATGTCCTCGGCCATGGTGATCTGCACGTGGTCGACGTACGACCGGTTCCAGATCGGCTCGAACATCGTGTTGGCGAAGCGGAGCGCCAGGATGTTCTGGACGGTCTCCTTGCCGAGGTAGTGGTCGATCCGGAAGACCTCGTCCCGCGGGAAGACCTCGTGGACGACCTTGTTGAGCTCCTCGGCGCTCTTCAGGTCGTGCCCGAAGGGCTTCTCGATGACGGCACGCCGCCAGGAGCCCTCCTTCTGCGCCAGCCCGTGGTTCTTGAGCTGCTGGACGACCTTCGGGAAGAACTTCGGCGGCACGGACAGGTAGAAGGCGAAGTTGCCGCCCGTACCCTGCGCCTTGTCGAGCTCGTCGATCGTCGACTTCAGCGTCTCGAACGCCGCGTCGTCGTCGAAGTCGCCCTGCACGAACCGGCAGCCCTGCACCAGCTGCTGCCAGACCTCCTCCCGGAAGGGCGTGCGCGAGTGCTCCTTGACGGCCTCGTACACCTCCTGGGCGAAGTCCTCGTGCTCCCATTCGCGCCGGGCGAAACCGATCAGCGAGAAGCCCGGCGGCAGCAGCCCCCGGTTCGCCAGGTCGTAGATGGCCGGCATCAGCTTCTTGCGCGACAGGTCACCCGTAACGCCGAAAATGACCAGGCCGGACGGCCCCGCGATGCGCGGGAGCCGCCGGTCCTGTGCGTCACGAAGCGGGTTCGCTCCGTTCACAGTCAAAGTGCTCAGGCCTCCGTGGGGGCGAGGCGCTCGAGCTCCGCCTCGGTGGACTTCAGCAGGTCGTTCCAGGACGCCTCGAACTTCTCGACGCCCTCGTCCTCGAGCAGCTGCACCACATCGTCGTACGAGATGCCCAGCTTCGCGACCGCATCGAGCTCGGCGCGGGCCTGGTCGTACGTGGCGCGCACGGTGTCACCCGTGATCTGACCGTGGTCGGCGGTGGCCTCCAGGGTGGCCTCCGGCATGGTGTTGACCGTGTTCGGGGCGACCAGGTCGTCCACGTACAGGGTGTCCTTGTACGCCGGGTCCTTGACGCCCGTCGAGGCCCACAGCGGACGCTGCTTGTTGGCGCCGACACGCTCCAGGGCGTTCCAGCGGTCGGAGGAGAACACTTCCTCGTAGGCCTCGTAGGCCAGACGGGCATTGGCGAGGGCCGCCTTGCCCTTCAGGGCCTTCGCCTCGTCGGAGCCGACGGCGTCCAGGCGCTTGTCGATCTCGCTGTCCACGCGGGACACGAAGAAGGAGGCGACCGAGTGGATCAGGGAGAGGTCCAGGCCCGAGGCCTTGGCCTTCTCCAGACCCGCCAGGTACGCGTCCATGACCTCGCGGTAGCGCTCCAGCGAGAAGATCAGCGTGACGTTGACGCTGATGCCCTTGCCGATGACCTCGGTGATCGCCGGCAGGCCGGCCTTGGTCGCCGGGATCTTGATCAGCGTGTTCGGGCGGTCCACCAGCCAGGCGAGCTGCTTGGCCTCGGCGATCGTCGCCGTGGTGTTGTGGGCCAGCCGGGGGTCGACCTCGATGGAGACCCGGCCGTCCTGGCCGTCGGTGCGGTCGAAGACCGGGCGCAGGATGTCGGCGGCGTCGCGGACGTCCGCCGTCGTGATCATGCGGATGGCCTCGTCGACGGTGACCTTGCGGGCGGCGAGGTCGGCGAGCTGCTGCTCGTAGCCGTCGCCGCTGCTGATCGCCTTCTGGAAGATCGACGGGTTGGTGGTCACACCGACCACGTGCGACTGGTCGATGAGCTCGGCCAGGTTGCCGGACGTGATCCGCTTGCGGGACAGGTCGTCCAGCCAGATCGCCACGCCCTCGTCGGAGAGGCGCTTGAGTGCGTCTGTCATGGGAATTGCATCTCCTACTGGTCTTGTACGGGCGTCAGCGCGCGGCGGCGGCGATGGAGTCCTTGGCGGCGGCGGCCACGGCCTCGGGGGTGAAGCCGAACTCGCGGAAGAGCACCTTGGCGTCGGCGGAGGCACCGAAGTGCTCCAGCGAGACGATCCGGCCTGCGTCGCCGACGTAGCGGTGCCAGGTCAGGCCGATCCCGGCCTCGACCGCGACGCGCGCCTTGACGGAAGCCGGCAGGACGCTGTCCTTGTACGCCTGGTCCTGCTCCTCGAACCACTCGACGGACGGCATCGAGACCACGCGGGCCGGGATGCCCTCGGCCTGCAGCGCCTCGCGCGCGGCGACGGCGAGCTGGACCTCGGAGCCGGTGCCGATGAGGACGACCTGCGCCTGCCCGCCCTCGGCCTCGAAGAGCACGTACCCGCCCTTGGCGGCGTCCTCGTTGCGCTCGTACGTCGGCACGCCCTGACGGGTCAGCGCCAGACCGTGCGGGGCGCCCTTGCCGAACACCTTGGTGTGGCGGCGCAGGATCTCGCGCCAGGCGATGACGGTCTCGTTCGCGTCGGCCGGGCGGACCACGTTCAGGCCCGGGATGGCGCGCAGCGAGGCGAGGTGCTCGACCGGCTGGTGGGTCGGGCCGTCCTCGCCCAGGCCGATGGAGTCGTGCGTCCACACGTACGTCACCGGCACGTGCATCAGCGCGGACAGGCGCACGGCGTTGCGCATGTAGTCGGAGAACACCAGGAAGGTGCCGCCGTAGATACGGGTGTGGCCGTGCAGCGCGATGCCGTTCATGGTCGCGGCCATGGCGTGCTCGCGGATGCCGAAGTGGACGGTGCGGCCGTACGGGTCGGCCTCCGGCAGCGGGTTGCCCTTCGGGAGGAAGGACGAGTGCTTGTCGATCGTGGTGTTGTTGGAGCCGGCCAGGTCGGCCGAGCCGCCCCACAGCTCCGGGATGACCGCGCCGAGCGCCTCGAGCACCTTGCCGGAGGCCGCGCGGGTGGCGATGCCCTTGCCGGTCTCGAAGACGGGGAGCTTGTCCTCCCAGCCCGCGGGCAGCTCGTTGGCGTTGATGCGGTCGAACTCGGCGGCGCGCTCCGCGTTGGCGGTGCGCCAGGCGGAGAAGTCCTTCTCCCAGGCGGCCTTGGCCTCGCGGCCGCGGTCCAGCACCTTGCGGGTGTGCGCGAGGACCTCGTCGGAGACGTCGAAGGACTTCTCCGGGTCGAAGCCGAGGACGCGCTTGGTGGCGGCCACCTCGTCGTTGCCGAGGGCCGAGCCGTGCGAGGCCTCGGTGCCCTGGGCGTGCGGGGCCGGCCAGGCGATGATCGAGCGCATCGCGATGAAGGAGGGGCGCCCGGTCTCGGCCTTGGCCGCGGCCAGGGCCTCGAACAACGCCTTCGGGTCGAGGTCGCCGTTCGGCTGCTGCGCGACGCGCTGGACGTGCCAGCCGTACGCCTCGTAGCGCGCCAGGGTGTCCTCGGAGACGGCCGTCTCGGTGTCACCCTCGATGGAGATGTGGTTGTCGTCCCACAGCAGCACCAGGTTGCCGAGCTTCTGGTGGCCGGCCAGGGCGGACGCCTCGTGGGAGATGCCCTCCTGGAGGCAGCCGTCGCCCGCGATCGCGTAGACCATGTGGTCGAACGGGGAGGTGCCCTGGGGGGCCTCCGGGTCGAACAGGCCGCGCTCGTAGCGGGCGGCCATGGCCATGCCCACCGCGTTGGCAATGCCCTGGCCGAGCGGGCCGGTGGTGGTCTCGACGCCGGCCGTGTGGCCGTACTCCGGGTGGCCGGGGGTCTTGGAACCCCAGGTGCGGAAGGCCTCGAGGTCGGTCAGCTCCAGGCCGAAGCCGCCCAGGTAGAGCTGGGTGTACAGAGTGAGGGACGAGTGCCCTGCGGAAAGCACGAAACGGTCGCGGCCGACCCACTCGGGATCGGCCGGGTCGTGCCGCATCACCTTCTGGAAGAGGGTGTATGCGGCGGGGGCCAGGCTCATCGCCGTACCGGGGTGGCCGTTACCGACCTTCTGGACCGCGTCGGCGGCCAGGATGCGGGCGGTGTCGACGGCCCGCTGGTCGAGATCGGTCCAGTCGAGCTCTGTGGTCGTCGGCTTGGTGCTCACCGTGGGTCAGGGCTCCTCTCCACATGTCTGTTACCCGGTGACGAACGGTGCACCGGCGCGATTCCGAGCCTACCCCCGTGACGGCATGCAGCTATTCGAGTGCCCGCAGTCCGTCACAACGTCAGCGGGCCGATCGGACCAACACGAGTCGACCCCCGCGCAGGGCGACGTAAGTGCAACGTCTAGAGTGGCGTGGTACGTGCGAGCCTTCAGCGGACCTTTATGTCCGGAGCTTGCCTGGTTTTCTCTGTCAGGGGTGTGCGTGACGGCCGTCGAATCCCGTCCAGCGGGGGTGCTCGGGACGAGCCCCGGTCACCGGCCGTTCGGGGCCCGCGTCATGGCTTTCGTGGCTTTGACCAAGCCGCGGATCATCGAACTTCTGCTGATCACCACAGTGCCGGTGATGTTCCTTGCCGAGCAGGGCGTGCCGTCGCTGTGGCTGGTCCTCGCGACCTGCTTCGGCGGCTACTTGTCCGCGGGCGGCGCCAACGCGCTGAACATGTACATCGACCGCGACATCGACGCGCTGATGGACCGGACCTCGCAGCGGCCGCTGGTGACCGGCATGGTCAGCCCGCGCGAGTGCCTGGCCTTCGGCATCACCCTCGGCGTGGTCTCCACGCTGTTCTTCGGGCTGCTCGTCAACTGGCTGTCGGCGGCGCTCGCGCTCGGCGCGCTCCTCTTCTACGTCGTCGTCTACACGATGCTGCTGAAGCGGCGCACCGCGCAGAACATCGTCTGGGGCGGCATCGCGGGCTGCATGCCGGTGCTCATCGGCTGGTCCGCCGTCAAGAACGAGGTCTCCTGGGCCGCCGTCATCCTCTTCCTCGTCATCTTCTTCTGGACGCCGCCGCACTACTGGCCGCTGTCCATGAAGGTGAAGGAGGACTACGCGCGCGTCGGCGTGCCGATGCTGCCGGTCGTGGCGGGCAACCAGGCCGTGGCGCGTCAGATCGTCCTCTACAGCTGGGTGATGGTGGCGGTCTCGCTGCTGCTGACCCCGCTGGGGTACACCGGCTGGTTCTACACCGCGGTCGCACTGGCGGCGGGCGGCTGGTGGCTGTGGGAGGCGCACGCGCTGCACGCACGGGCCAAGGCCGGCATGACGGGCGCGAAGCTCAAGGAGATGCGCCTGTTCCACTGGTCCATCACGTACGTGTCGCTGCTCTTCGTCGCCGTGGCCGTGGATCCCTTCCTCCGCTGACGCTTCCTCCGATCATTACCCGCCGGTAGCATGCTGTCCATGGCAGACACCACCGCGGACACCGCAGACAAGAAGCAGGACCGGAAGGCCGCGAAGCTGGCCAAGCAGATCGGCGCGTTCGCCAAGGAGCACGGCGGCGCCGAGGGCCAGATCGCGCACATGGGCCAGGCCGGTACCCGGATCGTCCTCGTCGGCACGGACGGCGGCTGGGGCGACCTGGTGGCCCCGACCTACGCGGTGGCGCAGCTGGCCGCCGAGAAGGCCGGCCTGACCGTCCACGAGGAGTTCGACGGCGAGTTCGCCGCGCGTGTGAAGACCGGCCCGTACGAGTGGTCGCGGATGGCCGGCATCCAGCTCGGCGGGGCGGCGAACCCGGCGGCCTGACGCCCTGACGCCCTGACGGTGTCGTGCTCCGGCGGGGGTTTCGCCCCTTCGGTGGCCGCTCGGTCAACAGCGCGAGCAACACCTCACACCCCGCTCACCCGTTAGGACGTGTGGAAGCCCCTTCCTCACGTCCGCAACGGGATGCCCGGATGATCGAAACGCCGCCCCTGGTGGACCAGTACTGCCACGGAGTGCTCCGCACGGAACTGGGCCTCGGTACCTTCGAGGCCCAGCTGATCCGCTCGGCCGGCCCGCCCGCCGCCGGGACCACCTTCTTCGACACCCAGACCGGTTTCGCGGTGCGCCGCTGGTGCCCGCCGCTGCTCGGGCTGGAGCCGCACTGCGCCCCCGCCCGGTACCTGGCCCGGCGGCGCGAGCTCGGCGTGGTCGAATCCGGGCGCAGGCTGCTGCGCGGCTCCGGCGTCGCCGCCTATCTGGTCGACACCGGAGTGCCCGGGGACCTCACCGGCCCCAAGGAGCTGGCGCTCGCGGGGGACGCCGACGCCTTCGAGGTCGTACGGCTGGAGCTGCTGGCCGAGCAGGTCGCCGACACCTCCGGCACGGTCCCCGCCTTCCTCGCCAACCTCGCCGAGGCCGTCCACCACGCCGCCGCGGGGGCCGTGGCCTTCACCTGCGGTGCGGACGCGGGGTATCCCGCCGTCCTCGGCCGCGCCCCCGAGCCGCCCGGTCCGGGCGAGGTGCGCGGGGCGGCCGGACGGTGGCTGGCCCGGCGCTCCAAGGGCGGGGCCGTCCGGGACCCCGTTCTGCTGCGGCACCTGCTGTGGAGCGCGGTGGCGACCGGGCTGCCGCTCCAGTTGCACACCGGGGCGGGCGCGGGGGAGCCGGGGCAGCGGCCGGAGCAGGCCGATCCGGCGCTGCTGACGGAGTTCGTACGGGCCACCGCGGGGCTGGGGACCCGGCTGGTGCTGCTCGGCGGATACCCGTACCACCGGCACGCCGCCCAGCTGGCGGCGGCCTTCCCGCACGTCCACGCCGATCTCGGCGCGGCGCTCGGGCAGAGCGGGCCGCGGGCGGCGGGGGTGCTGGCCGAGGTGCTCGAGCTCGCCCCCTTCGGCAAGCTGCTGTTCTCCAGCGGCGGGCGCCGGCTGCCCGAACTGCACGCGGTGGGCGCCCTGGTGTTCCGGGAGGCGCTGGGCCGGGTGCTGGGCGGCTGGGTCGTGGAGGGCGCCTGGTCCTGGCGGGACGCCGAGCGGGTGGCGGCCATGATCGCGGCGGGCAATGCCCGGCGCGTCTACCGGCTGGACGAGCGCGGGTGAAGGGGGAGCCCGGGAGTCCGTCCGGGAGCCCGGGAGTCCGCCCGGGCCGGCGCCCGGGCGGCCCCCGTGGCTCAGACGGAGGAGAGCTGCGTGTCGGCCTGAGCCGGGATCTCCGCCTGCGCCGCGGGCCGCTCCCGCAGGCTCAGCGCCATGCGGACCACGGCGATCCACACCAGGCAGGAGCCGAGCATGTGGGCGGCGACCAGGGCCTCGGGCACGTGGGTGAAGTACTGGACGTAGCCGATGCCGCCCTGGGCGAGCAGCACGATCAGCAGGTCACGGGCGCGCGCCCGGGTGTCGGCCGGAGCGTCGACCACGCGCAGCACCAGCCACATGGCCACGGCGAGCGCGCACACCACCCAGGCGGAGATCGCGTGGACGTGGGCGGTGGCCGCCCAGTCGAACGGCATCCGCTTGATCTCGCTGCGGTCGCCCGCGTGCGGACCGGAACCGGTGACCACCGTGCCCGCGGCGATCAGCACCAGCGTGGTCGCGATCAGCGCCCACGAGAGCTTGCGCACGGGACCGGGCACGCGCGGCCGGGGAGCGCCGTCGCCCTCCCGGGTGCGCTGCCAGGTGACCGTCGTGACGGTGATCAGCGAGGTGGCGAGCAGGAAGTGCCCGGCCACGCTGTACGGGTTGAGCCCCGTCAGGACGGTGATGCCGCCGAGGACCGCGTTGCCCATCACGATGTAGAACTGGAGCCAGCCGAGCCTCGTCAGCGAACGGCGCCACGGCTTGGCCGAGCGGGCCGCGATGATGAACCAGCCGACGGCCGCGCTGAGCACATACGTCAGCATGCGGTTGCCGAACTCGATGGCCCCGTGGAAGCCCTGCGCCTGGGTCACGATCAGGCTGTCGTCGGTGCACTTGGGCCAGGTGTCGCAGCCGAGACCGGATCCGGTCAGCCGCACCGCACCGCCGGTGACGACGATGAGCACGCTCATGACGAGCGCGGCGAACGCGGCCTGCCGGACGATCCGGGGTGACGGAGTCCAGCGGCCTGCGATGTAAGCGAGAGGGGTCAACACGGGCCTTATCGTACGCGGAGCCTTGTGCAAACTTTCACGAGGGGGTCCCGGCCGGCCTGCCCGTGGCTGCATCGGGCCCGACGACCAGCCGGAACCGGGCCCCGGCGGGGTCGCCTTCCTCGTGCCACCAGACGTGTACGCGCCAATGGGCGCCGTCGCCGGGGTAGTCCGCGGAACCCGTGAACCCGTGCACCAATTCGGTGCCTACGTCGTCGGCTGTCCTGTTTCTTACTTCTGCCCCGCTGCGCCAAGGATGTCCCTGTACGTTCCACAGCCCGTCAGGACCGCGCACCTCGAAGCGCCACACCGCGCGCCAGGGCGTGACCTCCAGCATCGTGCGCACCTGTTCGGCGCCGAGGTGCAGCCGGGCCGCGATCTCGGGTTCGGCCACCCCGTGGATCCTGGCCGCCACCACGGCCCGCGGCAGCAGGGGTTCGGGCAGCAGGCCCCGCGCGCGCAGGTTCACCACGGAGTCGAAGGACAGGAAGCGCAGGCGCAGTTCCAGCTGGCGGCCGATGTGGTCGAGGGCCTCCTCCGCCTCCTGGGCCTCCTCCGAACCGGGGTCCGCGAGCAGCAGTTGGCGGAAACCGCCCTCCGCGTCCACCGCCCACGCCACCGCCTCCTCGGCGGAGCCCAGCTCCGCGAGACGGTCCCCGAGGAACACCTTGGCCTGCGCGAGGCCGCGCCGGTTGACCGGATCGTGCTGGTCCAGGCCCGCCCAGACCTCGATCGCCGCCCGGGTCAGGTCCCGGGCCCGCTCGCCCGCCGCCCGCTCCATGGCGCTCGGGCCGGTCTCGGCCGCCGGGCCGAGCGGGTAGCGGGGCAGCCGCTCCCCGTCGCTCAGCGGCCAGGACAGCCAGACCCCCTGGTTGATCAGGCCCCGGGCGTACCAGCGGGCGTACTCCGGGGCGTGCCCGGCGGCCTGCTGCGCGGACCGCAGCCCCTCCTCGACGGCCGCCAGGGCCCCGGCCCGGTCGCCGCCGGCGAACCGGCGGGCCGCCAGGTCACCGAGGCGAAGGCCGAGCCGCGCCGCGCACTCCGGATCGGTCCGCGCCGGTCCGCGCAGTGCGCCGATCAGCTCCGTCAGCAGGGCCTCGGCCTCCGCGGGCGCCGCCCGTGCGGCCCCCGACCGGATCCGTGCCCATTGAGCGTCCAGCCGTAGAACGTCTTCCCGCTGCGCCATGCCCGCCCCCCGGCGTCCTGGTGTGCACCGCCCCCGCGGGGCGGCGCCCATCCTCCTGCCAGGCCAACGTACGGGGGCAGGGATTCACTCCCAGCGGAACAGCTTCGCGGCGGCGCCGAGCCCGAGCACGGCCCAGGCGGCGAGCACGGCCGCGTCCCCCCAGGGCAGCGCGGCCCCGTGCTGGAGCACCTCACGCAGCCCGTCGGACAGCGCCGAGATCGGCAGCAGGCCGAGTACGGACTGCACGGCGCCGGGGAACTTCTCCATCGGCACGATCACCCCGCCGCCGACCAGCAGCAGCAGGAACACCAGGTTGGCGGCGGCCAGCGTGGCCTCGGCCTTCAGGGTGCCCGCCATCAGCAGCCCGAGCCCGGAGAAGGCGGCCGTGCCGAGCAGGACCAGTGCGGCGACCGCGAGGGGGTTGCCGTGCGGGGACCAGCCCAGCGCGAAGGCGATCACCGTCAGCAGCGCGATCTGCAGCACCTCGGTGACCAGCACGGACAGGGTCTTCGAGGCCATCAGAGCCCACCGCGGCAGCGGCGAGGCGCCGAGCCGCTTGAGCACCCCGTAGCGGCGGTCGAAGCCGGTGGCGATGGCCTGGCCGGTGAAGGCGGTGGACATCACGGCCAGCGCCAGGATGCCGGGCGCGAGGAAGTCCACCGACTTCTCTGCGCCCCCCTCTTGAACGGGCACGGTCACGATGTCGACAGCGGAGAACAGCACCAGCAGCAGCGCCGGGATGATCACGGTCAGCAGCAGCTGCTCCCCGTTGCGCAGCAGCATCCGCGTCTCCAGCGCCGTCTGCGCCAGGATCATGCGGGACACGGGCGCGGCCCCCGGATTGGGGGCGAACGTACCGGCGCTCATGCGCGCAGCTCCTTACCGGTCAGTTCCAGGAAGACGTCCTCGAGGGTGTGCCGCTCCACCGAGAGGCTGTTCGGCATCACCCCGTGCTGCGCGCACCAGGAGGCGACGGTGGCCAGCAGCTGCGGGTCCACGTCGCCGGTGACCCGGTAGACGCCCGCGCTGAGCTCGGCGGCCTCGGTGCCGTCGGGCAGCGCCTTCAGCAGCGAGCCGAGGTCGAGGGCGGGCCGGCCGGTGAAGCGCAGGGTGTTCTCGGCGCCGCCGCGGCACAGCTGCTCGGGGCTGCCGTGGGCGATGACCCGGCCAGCGTCGACGATGGCGACCTCGTCCGCGAGCTGCTCGGCCTCGTCCATGTGGTGGGTGGTGAGGACGACGCAGACCCCGTCGGCGCGCAGTTCCCGTACGAGCTCCCAGGTCGCGCGGCGGGCCTGCGGGTCCAGACCCGCGGTCGGCTCGTCCAGGAAGACCAGCTCGGGCCGGCCGACCACGGCCATGGCGAGGGCCAGGCGTTGCTGCTGGCCGCCGGAGAGGCGGCGGTAGGCGGTGCGGCCGCAGCCGCCCAGCCCGAGCCGCTCCACCAGGACGTCCACGTCGAGCGGGTCGGCGTACAGCTTGGCCATGTGGCGCAGCATCTCGACGGCGCGGGCGCCGGAGTAGACCCCGCCGGACTGGAGCATCACGCCGATCCGCGGGCGCAGCGCCTCGGCCTGGGCGACCGGGTCGAGGCCGAGGACGCGGACGGTGCCGGCGTCGGGGCGGCGGTAGCCCTCGCAGGTCTCCACGGTGGTCGTCTTGCCCGCGCCGTTGGGACCGAGGACGGCGGTGACCGAGGCCTTGCGGACGGTGAGGTCCAGGCCGTCCACCGCGGTTCTGGGTCCGTACCGCTTCACCAGTCCGCGGATCTCCACGGCGGGGTCATTGCTCATGCGGGTGAGTCTACGGAGCCGGAGAAGGGGGCCCGGGCGGCGGGGGAGGCCGCCTGCCGCGGGGCGGCCGCAGGCCGGTTCCGTGCAGGTGGCAGGGGGTGCAGCCTCACTCTCCGTGGATAGATTAGGTAACCCTTAGTGATGGAGGCCACCAGGAGTGGCGTCGGTCACGGCTTGTCGGAGCTCGACTAATTACGCAACAATGGCGTTGTGAAATACGGCGAACGGATGATCGAGACCCCCCAGGGGGAACTCGCTACCGGGGAGCGGTCAACCCGCAACCGGGTCGCGCGCTCCATCCTGGACCACGGTCCGTCCACCGTCGCCGACCTCGCCGCGCGTCTCGGCCTCACCCAGGCCGCCGTCCGCCGCCACCTCGACACGCTCGTCGCCGACGACGTGGTCGAGCCCCGTGAGCAGCGCGTCTACGGCACGCGTACCCGGGGCCGGCCCGCCAAGGTCTTCGCGCTGACCGACTGCGGCCGCGATGCGTTCGACCAGTCCTACGACTCGCTCGCCGCGGACGCAATGCGCTGGATCGCGCAGGCCGCCGGCGGAGGCGAGCAGGGCGAGGCGGCCGTCGCCGCCTTCGCCAGGGCGCGGATGGAAGCACAGGCCGAGACCTACCGGGAAAGCCTGGACGCCGCGGCCCCCGCGGAGCGCACCGAGGCCCTTGCCAAGGCGTTGACCGCCGACGGGTACGCTGCTACGGCGAAGAGCGCTCCCGGTCCGCACAGCGGTGAACAGCTCTGCCAGCACCACTGCCCGGTCGCCCATGTCGCCGAGCAGTTCCCGCAGCTCTGCGAGGCGGAGACCGAGGTCTTCTCCCGCCTGCTCGGGACGCATGTGCAGCGCCTCGCCACGATCGCCCACGGCGACGGGGTGTGCACCACGTTCATCCCACGAGGCGCGGGCACCGCACAGACCGACACATCAGCATCTGCAAGTACGGCCGGGAGGAACCCCGCATGACCACGGAGACTGCTCACCCTGAGCTCGATGGCCTGGGCACCTACGAATATGGCTGGGCCGACTCCGACGCGGCCGGCGCCGCTGCCAAGCGGGGTCTGTCCGAGGACGTCGTGCGCGACATCTCGGCCAAGAAGAACGAGCCGGAGTGGATGCTGAAGCTCCGCCTCAAGGGCCTCAAGCTCTTCGGCAAGAAGCCCATGCCGACCTGGGGCTCCGACCTCTCCGGCATCGACTTCAACAACATCAAGTACTTCGTGCGTTCGACCGAGAAGCAGGCCGCTTCGTGGGAGGACCTGCCGGAGGACATCAAGAACACGTACGACAAGCTCGGCATCCCGGAGGCGGAGAAGCAGCGCCTCGTCGCCGGTGTCGCGGCCCAGTACGAGTCCGAGGTCGTCTACCACCAGATCCGCGAGGACCTGGAGGAGCAGGGCGTCATTTTCCTCGACACGGACACCGCGCTCAAGGAGCACCCGGAGCTCTTCCAGGAGTACTTCGGCACGGTCATCCCGGTCGGCGACAACAAGTTCGCGTCGCTGAACACCGCCGTGTGGTCGGGCGGCTCGTTCATCTACGTGCCCAAGGGCGTCAAGGTCGACATCCCGCTCCAGGCCTACTTCCGTATCAACACGGAGAACATGGGCCAGTTCGAGCGGACGCTGATCATCGTCGACGAGGACGCGTACGTCCACTACGTCGAGGGCTGCACCGCCCCGATCTACTCCTCGGACTCGCTGCACAGCGCCGTGGTCGAGATCATCGTGAAGAAGGGCGGCCGCTGCCGCTACACGACCATCCAGAACTGGTCGAACAACGTCTACAACCTGGTCACCAAGCGCGCCGTGGCGTACGAGGGCGCGACCATGGAGTGGATCGACGGCAACATCGGTTCCAAGGTCACCATGAAGTACCCGGCCGTCTACCTGATGGGCGAGCACGCCAAGGGCGAGACCCTGTCCATCGCCTTCGCGGGCGAGGGCCAGCACCAGGACGCCGGCTCCAAGATGGTCCACATGGCGCCGAACACCTCCTCCAACATCGTCTCCAAGTCGGTGGCGCGAGGCGGCGGCCGCACCTCGTACCGCGGCCTGGTCGAGATCGGCGAGGGCGCCCACGGCTCCAAGTCGAACGTGCTCTGCGACGCGCTCCTGGTCGACACCATCTCCCGCTCGGACACGTACCCGTACGTGGACGTCCGCGAGGACGACGTCTCCATGGGCCACGAGGCCACCGTCTCCAAGGTCTCCGACGACCAGCTCTTCTACCTGATGAGCCGCGGTCTGACGGAGTTCGAGGCCATGGCCATGATCGTGCGCGGCTTCGTCGAGCCCATCGCGCGCGAGCTGCCCATGGAGTACGCACTGGAGCTGAACCGGCTGATCGAGCTGCAGATGGAGGGCTCGGTCGGTTAACACCGACCGCCCCCTACGTCCCGCACCAGTCTTTACGAGAGAGAGCAACACGACAGCCATGGCTGAGGCTCAGAACATTCCGGCGGGTTCGACCACCGCCGGCGCGATCGCGGTGGCCGCCGAGTCCACCGTCGCCACCCGGATGAGCGCACCCCCGTCCTTCGACGTGGCGGACTTCCCCGTCCCCCACGGCCGCGAGGAGGAGTGGCGGTTCACCCCGCTGGCGCGTCTGCGCGGTCTGCACGACGGCACCGCGGTCGCCAACGGCACCATGAAGGCCCAGATCGACGCGCCCGAGGGCGTCACCGTCGAGTCGGTGGAGCGCGGCGACGCGCGCATCGGCAAGGCCGGCACCCCGGTGGACCGGATCGCCGCCCAGGCGTTCTCGTCCTTCGCCAAGGCCACGGTCGTCACCGTGCCCAAGGAGGCCGTCCTGACCGAGCCGGTGCGCGTCTCGCTGCACGGCGAGGGCGGCACGACCTTCGGGCACACCGTCTTCGACGTACAGGCCTTCGCCGAGGCCGTCATCGTCATCGACCACACCGGTGACGGCGTGCGCGCCGCCAACGTCGACTTCCTCGTCGGCGACGGCGCCAAGCTCACCGTCGTCTCCGTGCAGGACTGGGACGACACCGCCGTCCACTGCTCCCAGCACAACGCGCTGATCGGCCGCGATGCGACCTTCAAGTCGATCGTGGTCACCTTCGGCGGCGACGTCGTACGCCTGCACCCGCGGGTCAGCTACGCGGGCCCCGGCGGCGAGGCCGAGCTCCTGGGCCTGTACTTCACGGACGCCGACCAGCACCAGGAGCACCGCCTCCTGGTCACGCACGACGCCCCGCACTGCAAGTCCCACGTGGTCTACAAGGGTGCGCTGCAGGGCGAAGGCGCCCACGCCGTCTGGATCGGTGACGTCCTCATCGAGAAGAGCGCCGAGGGCACCGACACCTACGAGATGAACCGCAACCTCGTCCTCACGGACGGCGCGCGGGTCGACTCGGTGCCGAACCTGGAGATCGAGACCGGCGAGATCGTCGGCGCCGGCCACGCCTCCGCGACCGGCCGCTTCGACGACGAGCAGCTCTTCTACCTGCAGGCCCGCGGCATCCCGGCCGACGATGCCCGCCGCCTGGTCGTGCGCGGCTTCTTCGCCGAGCTCGTCCAGCAGATCGGTGTCCCGGACATCGAGGAGCGCCTCCTCGCCAAGATCGAGACCGAGCTCGGGGCGTCCGTCTGATGACCTACGTCAAGGCATGTGCGCTGAGCGAGCTGGAGGAGAACACCCCGAAGCGGGTGGAACTCGACGGCACGCCGGTGTCCATCGTCTCCACCGAGGGGGAGGTGTTCGCGATCAACGACATCTGCTCGCACGCGAACGTCTCGCTCTCGGAGGGCGAGGTCGAGGACTGCATGATCGAGTGCTGGCTGCACGGGTCCTCCTTCGACCTGCGCACCGGCAAGCCCTCCGGTCTGCCGGCGACCCGCCCCGTATCCGTTTACCCCGTAAAGATCGAAGGGGACGACGTGCTCGTCTCCCTCACCCAGGAGTCCTGAGGTATCCATGGCAACGCTTGAAATCCACGACCTGCACGTCTCCGTCGAGGCCGAGAACGGCGCCCGCGAGATCCTCAAGGGCGTCGACCTCACCGTCAAGCAGGGTGAGACGCACGCCATCATGGGTCCGAACGGCTCCGGCAAGTCCACCCTGGCGTACTCGCTCGCCGGTCACCCGAAGTACACCATCACCGGTGGCACCGTGACCCTCGACGGCGAGGACGTCCTGGAGATGACGGTCGACGAGCGCGCCCGCGCCGGCGTCTTCCTCGCCATGCAGTACCCGGTCGAGGTCCCCGGCGTCTCGGTCTCCAACTTCCTGCGCACCTCGGCCACCGCCATCCGCGGCGAGGCCCCGAAGCTGCGTACCTGGGTGAAGGAGGTCAAGTCCGCGATGGAGCAGCTCCAGATGGACCCGGCCTTCGCCGAGCGCAACGTCAACGAGGGCTTCTCCGGCGGTGAGAAGAAGCGCCACGAGATCCTCCAGCTGGAGCTCCTCAAGCCGAAGATCGCGATCCTCGACGAGACCGACTCCGGCCTCGACGTCGACGCGCTGCGCCAGGTCTCCGAGGGCGTCAACCGCGTCCGCGAGACCGGTGAGGTCGGCACCCTGCTGATCACCCACTACACGCGCATCCTGCGCTACATCAAGCCCGACTTCGTCCACGTCTTCTCCGAAGGCCGCATCGTCGAGTCCGGCGGCGCCGAGCTCGCCGACAAGCTGGAGGCGGAAGGCTACGAGTCGTACAGCACGAAGGGTGGCGCGACCGCGTGACACAGCTGCCTGGCCTCCTCGACATCGAGGCGATCCGCAAGGACTTCCCCCTGCTGGATCGTGTGGTCCACGACGGGAAGAAGATCGTTTACCTGGACAACGCTGCGACCTCGCAGAAGCCGCGCCAGGTGCTCGACGCGCTGAACGAGTACTACGAGCAGCACAACGCCAACGTCCACCGTGGCGTGCACGTGCTCGCCGAGGAGGCCACGGCGCTGTACGAGGGCGCCCGCGACAAGGTCGCCGCCTTCATCAACGCGCCGAGCCGCGACGAGGTGATCTTCACCAAGAACGCCTCGGAGTCGCTCAACCTGGTCGCGAACATGCTCGGCTGGGCGGACGAGCCCTACCGGGTCGACCGCGAGACCGAGATCGCCATCACGGAGATGGAGCACCACTCCAACATCGTCCCGTGGCAGCTGCTCTCGCAGCGCACCGGCGCGAAGCTGAAGTGGTTCGGCCTGACCGACGACGGCCGGCTCGACCTGTCCAACATCGAAGAGGTCATCACGGAGAAGACGAAGATCGTCTCCTTCACGCTGGTCTCCAACATCATGGGCACGATCAACCCGGTCGACGCGATCGTCCGGCGCGCGCAGGAGGTCGGCGCGCTGGTGCTGATCGACGCCTCGCAGGCTGCTCCGCACATGCCGCTGGACGTGCAGGCGCTCGGTGCCGACTTCGTGGCCTTCACCGGCCACAAGATGTGCGGCCCGACCGGCATCGGCGTGCTCTGGGGCCGCCAGGAGCTCCTGGAGGACCTGCCTCCGTTCCTCGGCGGCGGCGAGATGATCGAGACCGTGTCGATGCACGCCTCGACGTACGCCCCGGCGCCCCACAAGTTCGAGGCCGGTACGCCCCCGATCGCCCAGGCCGTCGGCCTCGGCGCGGCCGTGGACTACCTGACCGCGATCGGCATGGACAAGATCGCCGCGCACGAGCACGCGATCACCGAGTACGCGGTGAAGCGCCTCTTGGAGGTCCCCGACCTGCGGATCATCGGCCCCACCACGGCCGAGGACCGCGGCGCCGCGATCTCCTTCACGCTCGGTGACATCCACCCCCACGATGTCGGTCAGGTCCTGGACGAGCAGGGCATCGCGGTCCGCGTGGGACACCACTGCGCGCGCCCCGTCTGCCTGCGCTACGGAATTCCTGCGACCACGCGAGCGTCTTTCTACCTGTACTCCTCTCCGGCCGACGTCGATGCACTGATCGACGGGCTGGAGCACGTACGGAACTTCTTCGGCTGACGAGGGCGACGAGGACGACGCAGTGAAGCTGGATTCGATGTACCAGGAACTGATCCTGGACCACTACAAGCACCCGCACGGGCGTGGCCTGCGCGACGGCGACGCCGAGGTGCACCACGTCAACCCGACGTGCGGCGACGAGATCACGCTGCGCGTGAAGTACGACGGCGAGACGCTCACCGACGTCTCGTACGAGGGCCAGGGCTGCTCCATCAGCCAGGCCAGCGCGTCCGTGCTGAACGAGCTGCTCGTCGGCAAGGAGCTGGCCGAGGCGCAGAAGATCCAGGGCGTGTTCCTGGAGATGATGCAGTCGAAGGGCAAGATCGAGCCCGACGAGGCCATGGAGGAGGTGCTGGAGGACGCAGTCGCGTTCGTCGGCGTCTCCAAGTACCCGGCTCGCGTGAAGTGTGCTCTGCTGAGCTGGATGGCCTGGAAGGACGCGACCGCCCAGGCACTGGGCGACGGCGCGGAGAGGAAGACGGCATGACCGAGAACGCGACGCCCGCCGAGGCGTCGATCAAGCCGGCCACCGAGGAGGAGGTCCGCGAGGCCCTCTACGACGTGGTCGACCCCGAGCTGGGGATCGACGTCGTTAACCTGGGCCTGATCTACGGCATCCACATCGACGACGCGAACATCGCGACCCTCGACATGACGCTGACCTCGGCGGCCTGCCCGCTGACGGACGTCATCGAGGACCAGGCGAAATCGGCGACGGACGGCATCGTCAACGAGCTCCGCATCAACTGGGTCTGGATGCCCCCGTGGGGCCCGGACAAGATCACGGACGACGGCCGCGAGCAGCTGCGCGCGCTCGGCTTCAACGTCTGAGCGACCTCGCTCCGCGAAGGGTCCCCGGCACTCCGTGCCGGGGACCCTTCGCGTTTTCCGGGAGCTCCCGGGAGGCCCTGCGTGTTCGTCCGGCGGACGATTGAAGTGCACCGGGAGTTGGCCACGGTGGCCGAACCTGCTCGACGGCCGTCACGGCGTGACGTGTGGTTCGCGCTCGGCTCGACTCGTGGGGACACCGATGAAGAAGCAGCTTGGTATCGCAGGGATCGCGGCGCTGGTCGTCGCCGGGACGGTCACGGTCGTGCCCGCGCAGGCGGTGACGTACGGGACGCCGACCATCAGCCTGTCCGCGCCGTACCTGTCCGGCGCCGTCGGCGCGGTCGGGGACCCCGTGGTGAACGTGACCGTGGGGCAGAGCGGCGCCGACGTGTCCGCGCTGACGGTCAGCGCCTCCGCGTCGAGCAAGGCCTCGGTCGCCGGTACGGGCGACGTGACCGTCACCGGGGCGGGGGCGGTGCGGCAGCTGGCCGTCACCGCGCGCGGCCGCGGCTACACCAACCTCACCGTCAAGGTGGCGGGGCTGGGCGGCAAGAGCGCCACCAAGACCCTGTCCTACGCCGCCTCGGCCGCCGTGCAGAACCCGGCCGACGCCCGGTACTTCACCGGGGCCTCGGACTCCTCGGCCGCCGTGGACGTGGGCGGCGGCTACACCGTGGTCGCCGACGACGAGAGCAACGTGCTGCGCCTGTACGACCGTTCCCGCTCGGCCGCTCCGGTCCGGACCTGGGACTTCAGCTCGCAGCTCGGCGTCACCAAGGAGGTGGACATCGAGGGGGCGACCCTGATCGGCAACACCATCTACTGGACGGGCTCGCTCGGCAACAACAAGGACGGCGAGTACAAGGCGCCCCGGAACACGGTGTTCACCACCACGGTGACCGGCTCCGGGTCGGGTACGCAGCTCGCGTACGGGCGCTCGTACAAGAAGCTCCGCGACGACCTGGTGGCCTGGGACACGGCGAACGGCAACCGCTACGGCTTCGCGGCCGGCACGGCGGCGGGCGAGGCGCCCAAGCAGATCGACGGCTTCAACGTGGAGGGGCTGGAGTTCGCGCCGGGCTCGACCACGACCGCCTACCTGGGCTTCCGCGCCCCGCTGGCCCCGGCGGTGCCGGGCGGCAAGGCGCTGATCGTGCCGGTGACCAACTTCGACAAGGTGCTCTCCAGCGGGGCCACGGCCACCTTCGGGGCGGGCATCGAGCTCGACCTCGGCGGGCTGGCGATCCGCGACATCCGCAAGAACGCGGCGAACCAGTATCTGATCCTGGCCGGCTCCTGGGCCGCGGACGACAACGCGGACCCGTACGCGCTCTACCAGTGGGACGGCGTGGCGGGCCACGCCCCGGTCAAGCGGGCCGACCTGCCGACGACCGACCCGGGCGGCTGGGAGGCCGTCGTGGACGTTCCGGACCTGTCGGTGGCGGGGGCGCGCGTGCAGCTGATCACGGACAGCGGTTCCGCGGACCTGTACGGGGGCGGGGTCGAGGCGAAGGACCTGACGCACCCGGAGTGGAAGAAGGCCCGTGCGGCCTGGTTCACGCTGAACTGAGCCTGAGGTAGGTGTGCAGGGCATGTGTACTCTCGTACACATGCCGTACGTACTGCTCGCCGCGGCCATCGCCGCCGAGGTGGCCGGGACCACCGCCATGAAGTTCAGCGACGGCTTCACGAAGCTGTGGCCGTCGCTGGGCACACTGGTCGGCTATGCCGTCGCCTTCACGCTGCTCGCGCAGACGCTGAAGTCGATGTCGGTGGGCACGGCGTACGCGATCTGGGCCGGGGTCGGCACGGCCGCCATCGCCGCGATCGGGATGGTGTTCATGGGGGAGGCGGCCACCGCCGCGAAGATCGCCGGGATCGCACTGATCATCGGTGGCGTGGTGCTGCTGAACCTGGGCGGGGCGCACTGATGGCCCCCGCGGGCACGGGCGGGCGCAGGTACGACCCGGACCGGCGGCAGCGGATCGTCGACGCGGCGATCCGGGTGGTGGGCGCCAAGGGCATCGCGGGGCTGAGCCACCGCAGCGTGGCGGCGGAGGCGGACGTTCCGCTGGGTTCGACCACGTACCACTTCAAGACGCTGGACGATCTGCTGGTCGCGGCGCTGCGACAGGCGAACGCAGGCTTCGTGCCGGTGCCGGCCGTCGACGACCCGGATCTGGCGGGGGCACTGGCGCGGCTGCTGGGGGAGTTCCTGACGGCCGACCGGGCGCGGGCGGAGCTGGAGTACGAGCTGTACCTGGAGGCACTGCGCCGCCCGGCACTTCGCCCGGTGGCGGCGGAGTGGGCGGAGACGGTCTCGGCGGCCCTGACCCACCGAGTGGACCCGCGGACGGCCCGGGCCCTGGTGGCGGTGATGGACGGCATCGGCCTCCAGGTACTGCTGACGGCGACGGAGTACGACGAGCCGTACACCCGCGAAATGCTCAGCCGAATCCTGAACTCCGGCCCCGCCGGCGTGTGAGGCCGGGGGTTCCGGGGGTGGAGCCCCCGGGGAGACGGTGAAAGGGCGGGGCGGGGAGGAAGTCCCGCGCAGCGGAACCCGCACCCGGCGGCGACGCTATTCGGCAGCCCGCACCGCGGCCAACGCCGCAGCGACACTGCCCTCGATGTCCCGGATCGGATAGATCACCTCCCGCACCACCCGCCCCCGATCCACCACCAGCGTCAACCGCTTCAGCCGGCTCACCCCCGCCGCCCGGAACGTCGGCAACCGCAACGCCACCGTCAGCGAAAGCTCCGCATCCGAGAGCAGCGGAAACCGCAGCCCCTCCGCCTCCGCGAACTCCCGCTGCTCATCGGGCCGCTGGGTGGACACCCCGTGCACCGTCGCCCCCGCCGCGGTGAACTCCGCCAGCTGGTCCCGGTACGTGCACGACTCGAACGTGCAGCCCTTCGCCCCCGGGATCCCCGCCCACCCCGGCGGGTAGGACTCGGCCCGGGCGTACGCGCCGGGGAAGCAGTACAGGACCGTGAACGGCGTGTCCGCCACCGGATCCCGGACCTCCCCGAACCGGTCCGGCAGCGCCAGCTCCGGCAGCCGCGTGCCGCGCAGCGCGTGCACCCGTTCCGCCTCCCGCGAGGGCTCCTCCGTCGTCGCCGTCATCTCTCCCTCTCCCAGGACCCACGCGTCTCCCCAGTCCTGGAGGGCCACCAGGACCGGCAGCAGCCCCCGCCCGCGCGGGGTCAGCCGGTACTCGTGCCGCACCGGACGTTCCTGGTACGGCTCGCGCGTCAGCACCCCGGCTTCGACCAGCAGCTTCAGCCGCTCGGCCAGCACCTTGCGGGACATCCCCAGCTCGCGCTGGAACGCGTCGAAGCGGTGCACGCCGCGCGCGGCATCGCGCACGATCAGCAGCGTCCACCAGTCGCCCACCACGTCGAGGGCCTGGGCGATGGCGCAGTCCGCGTCGTCGAGGTGTGTGCGCTGGGCCATGGGCACTCCTTTGTCCGTTGACCCAAGGCTGTCATGCTGACATAGTCCGTTCCCAAAAGGAACTAACCAGTGGCGCGGGGGGCGTGGTGCAAGGCTTCAAGGACGTGCCGAGAGCGGTGTGGCTGCTGGCGGCGGGCGTGTTCGTCAACGCCGTCGTCAGCTTCACCTTCGTCTTCGTCTTCCTGTACCTGACCGGCCCGCGCGGCCTCGGCGCCGCCCAGGCGGGCCTGGTCACCGGCATCGGCGGCGTCGGCCTCGTCGCCGGGAACTTCACCGGCGGCTGGTACGGGGACCGCTTTGGCCACCGCCGGGTGCTGCTCGCCGCCTCCACCGCCGGCGGCCTCGCCCTGATGTCCTTCCCGCTCCTGCCCACCGCCGCGCTCTACGCCGCCCTGCCGCTGGCCCAGTACGCCTCAGGCGTGGTCCGGGCCGCGAACTCCGCGCTGGTCGCCGTCACCGTCCCCGAGGGGGCCCGCCGGCAGGCCTTCGCCGTCGTCCGCTGCGTCTCCAACGGCGGCTTCACCCTCGGCCCGCCCCTCGGAGCCCTGATCGCGACCGGGCTCTCGTACGACTGGCTCTTCGTCTGCGACGGCCTCGGGACCCTGTTCTTCGCCCTCTGGACCGCGCGGGTCGTCCCCGCCCGCGGCGCCTCCCGCAATGCCGCCGCGGCCCCGGACGGGGGTCGGGGCCGCGGCCTGTGGGCGGAGCTGCGCGCCCGGCCCGCCGTACTCGTCCTCCTCGGCGCGATCCTGGTGACCGACCTCGTCTACCGCCAGCAGTACGGCACCTTCCCCGTCTTCCTGGCCGACCACGGACAGGGCACCCGGGCTTTCGGCCTCGTGATCGCCCTCAACGGCGCGGTCATCCTGCTGCTCGAGCTCCCGGCCGCCGTCGCGCTGCGCGCCCGGCCGCCGCTCCCGGTCATCGGGACCGGCCTGGTGCTGGTCGGGGCCGGGTACGCGGCGCTGCTGCCCGGGGTGGGGGTGACGAGCGCCGTGGTGATGATGGTGCTGCTGAGCCTCGGCGAGATCCTGTACAAGACCACCGCCACCGCGTACGTCGCCGACCAGGCGCCCGAGCACGCCATCGGGCGGTTCCAGAGCCTGTACGCGGGGGTCTCGGTCAGCGGTGTCGTCCTCGGGCCGCTCCTGGGCGGCGCGCTGTACGCGGCCGCGCCCGGGCTGCTGTGGCCGCTGTGCGCGGCGCTGGCGGCGGGCGCGGGCGGGGCGGTGCTGTGGGTGTCGGCGCGGCAGCGGCGACACGCGGGCCGACCGGCACATGAGACCGGTTCGCAACCGCAGGCCGTCGCCGGTTAGGTTTCGGACATGACTGCTACGCGTACCACCGGCGCCGTCGCCGCCGGACTTGCCACCATCGCCTCCGACGGCACCGTCCTCGACACCTGGTTCCCCGCCCCCGAGCTGGTCGCCGAGCCCGGCCCGGCCGGCACCGAGCGCCTCACCGCCGACCAGGCCGTGGACCTGCTGGGCGCCGCCGCGGCGAAGGCGATCCGCCTGGACGCGGTCCGCGACGTCGAGGTCGTAGCCGTCCGCACCGTGATCTCCTCCCTCGAGGACAAGCCGCTGGACGCGCACGACGCGTACCTGCGCCTGCACCTGCTCAGCCACCGCCTGGTCAAGCCGCACGGCCAGAGCCTGGACGGCGTCTTCGGACTGCTGGCCAACGTCGCCTGGACCTCGCTGGGCCCGGTCGCCGTGGACCAGGTGGAGGCCGTACGCCTGAACGCGCGCGCCGAGGGCCTGTACCTCCAGGTCACCTCGATCGACAAGTTCCCGCGGATGACGGACTACGTCGCCCCCAAGGGCGTGCGCATCGCCGACGCGGACCGGGTCCGCCTCGGCGCGCACCTCGCCGAGGGCACCACCGTCATGCACGAGGGCTTCGTCAACTTCAACGCCGGCACCCTCGGCACCTCCATGATCGAGGGCCGCATCTCGGCGGGCGTCGTGGTCGGCGACGGCTCCGACATCGGCGGCGGCGCGTCCACGATGGGCACTCTCTCGGGCGGCGGCAAGCAGATCATCTCGATCGGCGAGCGCTGCCTGATCGGCGCCGAGGCGGGCGTCGGCATCGCGCTGGGCGACGAGTGCATCGTCGAGGCCGGCCTGTACGTGACCGCGGGCACCCGCGTCACCCTCCCGGACGGCCAGATCGTCAAGGCGCTGGAGCTCTCGGGCGCCGGCAACATCCTCTTCCGCCGCAACTCGGTCACCGGCACGGTCGAGGCCCGCCCGAACAACGCGGTCTGGGGCGGCCTGAACGAGGTCCTCCACAGCCACAACTGATCCCCGGGCCTGAAGGCCCCCCTGGAACAGCCGCGACGCCCTCATCTCCCCGGCAGGGGGTGGTGAGGGCGTCGTGTTTCTTCCGGCCGCGGAACGTCCCCCCGCCCCGAGCGCGGGAGGACGAGTCGGTCAGGAGCGGGGGAGGGTGCGGATGAGGCCGGCGAAGGCCTCTTCCTCCGCCTCGGTCAGTTCGACCGACTCCATCGGGTGCGCGGCAGCAGTGCGCTGCGCCGGGATCACCGCGATGCCCTCGAACGCGCCGGGCTCCGGGTGGTGGAAGCGGGCGTCCCGCAGCATGTGGCCGAGGCCGAGCACCCAGACGAGGGCGGCCACGAGCAGGACGGCAAGGCCGATTTCCTGGGCGAGGGAGATGGAGGGGAACACGCGGTCCTCCGGGGATACGGGCGGACATGGCCGAGCGTGGGGACACTGTCGAGCGTGGGGACACTCAACACCACAACCCGGGTCGAATGGGGAGTGATGTGGCGAGCGTCACGCCAGGGTCGAAAGTCCCCACTTGTCCCCCGAACCGGCTCGGAGTCCTCCCCGCTCACTCCGCCAGGCGCAGCTTGAAGCCCTCGTGGCTGCGCGCAAAGCCCAGCCGCTCGTAGAAGCGGTGGGCGTCCGCCCGCTGCTTGTTGCTGGTCAGCTGGACCAGGCCGCAGCCGCGCTCGCGCGCCCGCGCCACCGCCAGCCGCATCAGCTCCGCGCCCAGCCCGCCGCCCCGGCGGTCCTCGCGGATCCGTACCGCCTCGACCAGCGCCCGCTCCCGCCCGCCCTGGCCGAGGCCCGGGACGTACGTCAGCTGGAGGCAGCCGAGCACCGTCCCCGTCCCGCCCTCGCAGAGGACCAGCATCTCGTTGCGGGCGTCCGCCTCGATCGCGGCGAAAGCCTGCTCGTGCGCCTCGGTGACCTCGGCCCGCTCCTCCTCGCCGGCGTCCGCCAACAGGGCCAGTACGGCGGGCAGGTCCTCACGGGTGGCAGTACGGAAGATCATGACCGGAAGTGTGGCAGGGGGCCCGGACGGGACGGCGTCCGGGCCCCCTGCGGCTCAGGTCCGCACCGCGGTTACGGGCGGAAGCGGAGCACCTGCGGGTCGTGGTCGCTGTTCTGCGCCGAGAACTCCGCGTTGATGTGCACGCTGTCGTACGTGAACGACTTGATCGCCGGGCTGGTCAGGATCTGGTCCAGCACCTGGGCGTTGCCCTGGTAGACGTACGAGTAGCGCTCCGCCTTCGGCAGCGACTTGACCGCCGCGTACAGCGCCCCGCCGTCCTCCAGCGCCTGCGTGGTCCCCGAGAACTCGAAGTCGTTGATGTCGCCGACGGCGAGGACGTTCGCGTTCTTGTCCGCCGCCAGGAGCTCCTTGACGAAGCCGTTCACGGCCTGCGCCTGCAGCAGCCGCTTGGCCTCCGAGGAGCGTACCGGCGGCTGGTGGGACGAGGTCAGGCCCTCGTCGCCGCCCTTGGAGCCGAAGTGGTTCGCGATCACGAAGACCGTCTTGCCCTTGAAGACGAACTCGCCCGCGAGCGGCTTGCGGCTGTCGGCCCACGCCGGGTTCGCCGGGTCGATCCGGCCGGGGGAGTGGGTCAGGGCGGCCTTGCCCTGCTCCTTGACGACACCGGTCGCGGTCACCGCGTCGCCCGCCGCGCGGTCGGTGAAGGAGACGCGGGCCGGGTTGAACAGGAACACCTGGCGGATGTTGCCGCCGGGCTCGCCGCCGTCCTTCTTGTCCTCCGGGTTGATGGTGCGCCACTGGTACGCCGGGCCGCCGGCCGCCACGATCGCCGCCGTGAACTTCGTCAGCGTCTGCTCCGCCGACACGGTGCCGTCGTTCTTGGCGCCGTTGTCGTCCTGGATCTCCTCCAGGGCCAGGATGTCGGGCGAGGCGAGGTTCGCGACGACGGCCTTCGCCAGGTTGTCGAACTTCTCCTGCGGGTCGCTCGGGTCGAGGTTCTCCACGTTGTACGTGGCCACCGCGAGCTCGTTCGCGGCCTGCGCCTTGGTCTTCTCGGGGGCGAGGGTGCCCGCCTTGACCGTGCCGAGGGTGCGGGCCACCAGGGTGTAGCCGCCGAACTGGTTGAAGTCCAGCGGGCCTTCGGTGGTGCCGGTCAGCTTGTCGCCGACGTTGGCCACCGGGAAGGGCTGCTGCGCCAGCGGCGCGAGCTGCTGGATCTGGAGCCGGCCGGTGTTCTGGGACTCGTACGAGCCGTAGATCGTGCCGCCGCGCTTGGCGGTGTTCTCCCAGCCCTTCACCGTGACCCACAGCTCCGCGTGCGGGTCGGTGGCGCCGACCACGCGCGAGGTGCCGATCTTCACGTTCATGCCCTCGAGGGACTCGTAGAAGTCCAGGGCGTAGCGCGAGGGGTCCAGGGTCAGGCCGTTGATGCTGCCGGCGGCGGCGGGGTCGCCCGCCGGGGCGTACTCGGCGGGCACGTTGTACTCGTTGATCGCGGCGGCCTCGGGCAGCGCGTTGCCCGAGGAGACGACGGTCACGGCCGGCTTGGAGATCTGGGTGACCGACTGGTTGCCGGAGGAGACGCCGCCGGGGATGTACTCGCCGACCAGGCCGGAGACCTTGACCGCGTCGCCGACGGCGACGGTCGGGACGGAGCTGGTGAAGACGAAGACGCCCTCACTCGTCGCGTCGTTGTCGTCGGCGTCCGGGTCCTGCATCCAGAAACCGCGCGAGCCGTACGTGCGCACGCCGGTCACGATGCCCGCGACATCGGCGACCTGCTTGCCGTTGAGCGGCGATATCCGGGTGGTGCCCTGGATGTCGTGGATGCGTATCGGATCGGCGGACGCGGCGCCTTCGGCGGCGTCGGCGGTGCCCGCCAGCAGGCCGGTGGCCAGGGCGGTGGCGACGAGTGCCGAGACGGCGGCGGAACGGGGATGCGAGGAGCGCATGGTCAGGAACTCCGGTGTGTGGAAGAGAGAAGCGAAGGCGGTGATGCGTGGTTTTGGCGGGATACAAGCGGTGGGTCCGCGGCCGGGCCGCTGGAGATCCGCTGGAATCCCGGTGGTTCCCCATATGTCTACGCGCGTCAATTTCCTGTGTGACCAGGGAAGTTGTCAAGGCCTCCAGGGGATACGGAAGCTGACTGTGGGATGAACCAAAGGAGATGACCCGCCGGGCGCGCCCGATATGCGTCTACGCTTGTGCGCCGTACGACCGCCCGCGGCGGCCGGACCACCGCCCCGGGGGCGGCCCGACCGCCTCCCCACGGCGGCCGTGCCCACCGCCCCACCGCGTCCGCGAGGAGACCGCCCCATGTCCGCAGAGCCGCACGCCACGCTGCCGCCCGTACGGCTGCCCTCCGATGCGGAACTGGCCCGCGACGCCCTCGTCGCCCCGCTGTTCGTCCGCGCCGTACGGCTGGCCCGCTGGGCCGGACCGGACACCCGCGTCGACATCGGCGGCGAACTCGTCGCCGCACAGCTGCCCGGGGCCGCCGCCGCGCTCGGCTTCGACGCCGCTGACGAGGAAGGCCCGGTCCTCGCGAGCCAGGCATGGCGCGTGGCCGTGGACACCGGCCTGGTCGACGTGACCGAACCCGATGACGGCGACGGCGACGAGGAGTCCGGCACCGCCGTGCCCGGCGAGGACCTCGCCCTGGTGACCGGCGGCGCGCCCGGCGAGGTGCTCGACCTGTGGCTGGCCGCCCTGGACACCGTGCTCGCGGACGCGTCCGTGCCCGATCTGGACGGCCTCGTCGACGCGTTGGACGCGGGCGACGAGATCGACTTCGACCAGCTGGACTGGAACCCGCGCCGCGAGGCGGACTTCCTCGACGGGGTCCTCGCCAACCTCTACCTGCTCACCGTCGCCGAGCGCGGCGCCTCGGACGGCCCGGTTCCGCTGCCCGTGCTCGCCGCTTCGATGGTCATCCCGCAGGACATGAGCGAGCCGACCGACGCCGTGCTGGAGCAGGTCTCGGACGCGATGATGCGCCTCGACGACCAGTTCCGGCAGCTGGAGCCGATCGGGCTCGTGGAGTTCCGGCCCGTCGACGAGGCGCTGATGGCGGAGGTGGACGACGAGGAGCCCGCCGCCGGTTCGGTGGCGGGCGGCGCTGCCGACGACGAGGACGTCTCCCGGTACGGGATGGTGCGGCTGACCCCGCTCGGCCTGTACGGGATCCGCGCCCGCATGCTGGAGGCCGGGGTCGTCGCCCCGGCCGTCGGAGAGCTGGCCGACAAGGGCGCGGACGCCCTGCTCGACGCCGTCTCCGGCTACTCCGAGGGCGCGGCCCAGGCCGAGATCGAGCAGTGGCTCACCGGCCGCGAACTGCCCGCCGCGGTCGCCGAACTGCTGGCCGCCGCCCGCGGCGCCGACGAGGGCGGCCCGCTGCGCCGGCTGCGCTGCCAGCAGGCCCTCGCCCCGGCCGGCCCGGAGGCCGAGCCTGCGATCCGGGCGGTGCTCGACGACCCGGAGCTGGGCGGGCTCGCCCGGGTCTGGCTGTCCGAGCGCGGGGTGGCCGACGTACCGGCGCCGGACGGGGCGATGGTGTTCTGGCTGACCGTCGACACGATCGCGGCGCAGCTCGCGGCGGACGGGGAGACCGCGGAACTGCCCCTGCTGATGGAGTCGCTGACCGCGCACCACGCCGGGTTCTTCGACCAGGTCTGGCGGGTGGAGCACCCGGCGACGGCGTACGTGCTGGAGGCGATGGGCCGGGTGCACCCGGACAAGAAGGCCGCCAAGGAGGCCCGCAAGGCCGCCTTCAAGGCCCGCTCGCGGCCGTCCTGACACGCCGGGAGCCGGGGCCCCGGAACGCGCCGTTCCTCGGCCGGAGTTGGCCATTCCGGCCACCGGGAAGGGGTCGGTTTCCCTTCGTGGGTAGTTCAGCCGCCGTTCACGTGCGGGCGGGAGCGTGTGCGCCGACGACCGCACGACAGGCGCACCACCTCCCCACCCCTGGAGATCCGATGCCGCTCAGCCGTAGAGACTTCACCGCCCGCACCGTCATCGCCGGCGCGGGAGTCGCGCTCACAGGAACGGTCGGCGCACTCGCCACCGCCCCGGGAGCGCTGGCGGCCGACGACAGCACCCGGCGCGACGAGCACGGCCGGCCCTGCGAGCCCGGCTACGGCCCGCTCCTGCCGGACCCGGCAGGACTGCTCGCCCTCCCCGCCGGATTCGCCTACCGCGTGATCACCCACAGCGGTGTCACCACACTCGAGTCCGGCGAGTCCACGCCGTCCAACCACGACGGAACGGCCGCCTTCGAGGGCCACCGCGGGGTCACCCTCCTCGTCAACAACCACGAGCTCAAGGGCAAGCGGGCGAACTGGGCCCACCCCGTCCCCCTCACCGAGGGCCTCGTCTACGACCCGGCCGCGGCCGGCGGCTGCACGGTCGTCGAGGTCCGGCGCGGCGGCGAGGTCGCCGAATGGGTGGGCGTCGCCGGTACGTCGACCAACTGCGCGGGCGGTGCCACCCCCTGGGGCACCTGGCTGACCTGCGAGGAGACCGAGGACCTCGCCGGCAAGAACGGGATGACCAAGGACCACGGCTACGCGTTCGAGGTCGACCCGCACGACCGCCGCGCCAACCGCGACCCCCAGCCGATCAAGGCCTTCGGCCGGTACGCCCACGAGGCCGTGGTCATCGACCCGCGCCAGGGCCACGCCTACCTGACCGAGGACGCCTCCGGCCCCAACGGGCTGCTCTACCGCTGGACCCCGCCGAGCGGCTTCCGCCACGGGCGCGGCAAGCTCCGTACCCTCGCCGCCGACGCCGGCGTGCTGGCCGCCGCCAAGTGCTTCGACAGTGCGGGCCGGTTCGTCGACGACCTCTCGCGCGCGACGAAGACCGGCACCGTCTACGGGGTCGACTGGGTGAACGTGGCGGACCGCGACGCGCGGACGGTGCCGGTGCGCAAGCAGTTCGCGGACGGCGCGGTGACCCGCGCGCGCAAGCTGGAGGGCATGTGGTGGGCCGACGGCGGCGCCTACTTCGTCTCCTCGTACGCCCGTGAGGAGAGCCCGGGCGCGGCGCACGACGGCCAGGTGTGGTTCTACGACCCGAAGCGGCGCACGGTCCGGCTGATGGTGGTGCTCGGGGTGAACGCCGACCCGGCCGAGGACGGCTCCTTCGACGGCCCCGACAACATCACGGTCTCCCCGTACGGCGGCCTGGTCATCGCGGAGGACGGCAGCGGCCTGCAGCACCTGTTCGGCGCAACCGAGTCGGGACGCACCTACCCGCTGGCGCGCAACGAGCTGAACGTGGGGACGGCGGAGGAGCCGGAGTACTCGGAGTTCACGGGGGTCTGCTTCTCCCCTGACGGGCGCACGCTGTACGCCAACATCCAGGACCCCGGCATCATGCTCGCGATCACCGGACCGTGGCGGCGCGCGCACTGACGCCCCGGCCGCCGGCGGACCGGAGGCCGGCATTCCGGCGGCCGGTACTCACGATCGGCGGCTGCGCCGCCGCCCGTTCACCGGGCGGCGGCGAGCCTTCGGTCGTTCACTGAGCGGCGGCGGTCTCGGCGTGGCTGGCTGCGGCCCATTCCTCGAGCAGGAACTCGTACGCCTCGGAGGGCCACTCCTCGTCCACCCGCGTCTCGACGAGGTGCCGTATCGCCTCGTTCGCCTCAGCGGCGGACGGACGGGCGGGACCCGCGGGCCGGAGTGTGCTGTACATGCTTTCAAGGCTACGGGCGGGCACTGACAGTCACCTCCGGATTAAGGGTGGAATCCATCACCTCGGCCCTCGGGCCGATCGGTCACGGTAGCTCCGTGTGCCCGCCCACCTGCTCAGAGTGCCTTTGAGGCGGGCTGGACCATGCCGCGTACTGTGCGCGACTTCACAAAGTCTCCGATCGCCGTCATCTCCCATTCGCCCGAGAACTGGCGAACCAGCTTGGCCATCATGACCCCGGTCTGCGGCTGGGTGCCGGTGAGGTCGAAGCGCACCAGCTCCTCCCCGCTCGCGGCGTCGATCAGGCGGCAGTAGGCCTTGGCGACCTCGGTGAACTTCTGGCCGGAGAAGGAGTTGACCGTGAAGACCAGGCCCGTGGCCTCGGCGGGCAGCCGCCCGAGGTCCACCACGATCACCTCGTCGTCCCCGGCGCCCTCACCGGTGAGGTTGTCGCCCGAGTGCTTGATGGCGCCGCCCAGGATCGACAGCTTGCCGAAGTAGCAGCTGTCGATGTGGTTGCGCTGCGGGCCGTACGCGATGACGGAGGCATCGAGGTCGATGTCCCGGCCGCCGAACGCAGGCTCCCAGCCCAGGCCCATCTTCACCTGGGAGAGCAGTGGGCGGCCGTTCTTGACCAGGGAGACCGTCTGGTTCTTCTGGAGGTTGACCCGGCCCTTGTCGAGGTTGATCTTCCCGGCGCCGGCGGCGGCAGGGGCGGCGGTCGGCGGCGCGGGCGGAGCGGCAGGGGCCGCCGGCGTCGTGGGGGCGCTCGGCCAGGAGGAGGGGGACGGGGCGGACGGCGCCGAGGGGGTCTGACCCCAGACCGGAGCCGAGGGGGTGACCGGGGCCGAAGGGGTGACCGGGGCGGCAGGAGCCTGCGGGGCGGCCGCGGGCGGCGGGGTGGGTTCCTCGTCCACGGAGACCCCGAAGTCGGTCGCGATCCCGGCGAGGCCGTTGGCGTACCCCTGGCCGACCGCACGCACCTTCCACACGCCGCCGCGCTGGTAGACCTCGACGACCACGAGCGCGGTCTCGGTGCCCAGCTGCGGAGGGGTGAAGGTGGCGATCACCGCACCGCTGTCCGCATTCCGCACGGTGGCCGTGGGCTCGATGCCCTGGAAGGTCTGACCTGCGGCGTCGGGACTGGCCGTGACCACGATCCGCTCGATGCCCGGCGGCAGCGCGCCCGTGTCCACCGTGATCGAGTCCGGCGCCGCCCCGCCGCCCGACCGGTGGCTGACACCGGGACCGGACGGCTGGTTGTAGAAGATGAAGTCGGCATCGGAACGCACCTTGCCGTCCGCCGCGAGAAGGAGTCCCGACACGTCGAGCCGCACCGGGGCAGCCACGTCCACCGTCACACGGACGGTATTGAGCGGCAGGTTGGAACCTGGGGTCATAGCGGTCATGCCGGGACAACGACCGGAGGCCCTTTGCCGTTCCCTTACCCTCGCCGCGGATTTCAGCGCCGGTTGCGGGGGTGGTTCTTCGCCGTCCGCTCGTTGCCGAACTTGTACGCGCCGGTCCAGCGGGCCATCACGAGCTGCGCGTCGCCCGACTCGACCTCGGCCAGGAACTTCTCGGCCCGCCCGCCCCGCAGGGTGCTCGCGGCCCGGCCCTGGTGCGTGATGACCACGCTGTTGTCGCTGCGCTGTTCGTACGTGAATCCGTGAGGTCTCGGCATGACCGGCAGCCTGCCCCCGCGCGGGCGGGGCAGGCAACGGGTTTACGGCCCGGCGGGGCAGGGCGGGCCCGGGCCCGGGCAGAGGCCGGGGCCCGGGCAGGCCGGGGCCCGGGCCCGGGCAGGGCCTGACCCGCGGCCCGCCTCAGTCGCCGGTGACGCGGCGCGGCAGCCCCAGCGGGTTCGCCTCGCGCAGTTCCGCCGGAAGCAGCGGGTCCGGCACCGACTGGAAGGCCACCGGCCGCAGCCAGCGCTCGATGGCGGTTCCGCCGACCGAGGTGGAGTGCGAGGTCGCCGCCGGGTACGGGCCGCCGTGGTGCTGGGCGGGGGCCACCGCGACACCGGTCGGCCAGCCGTTGACCACGATCCGCCCGGCCAGCGCCGTGACCTGCGCGATCAGCTCCGCCGCCGGGCCGAGGCCGCCGCCGGCCTCGGCCGCGGACAGCTGGAGCGTGGCGCTCAGGTTCCCGGGGAGCAGGCCGAGCACCGACCCCGCCTCGCGCTGGTCGGCGTACCGGACGACCACGGTCACCGGTCCGAAGCACTCCTCGAGCAGCACCTCGTACGCGCCGCCCTCGAGGAGGGTCCCGGCCGGCACGGTCAGATAGCCCGCGCCGACGGTGTGCTCGCCGCCGGAACCCGGGGTGACGGGCGCGGTGACGCCGGGCAGCGCGGCCCGCTCGCGCACGCCGGAGACGAAGTTCTCCCGCATCCGGTGGTCGAGCAGGACCCCCGGCTCGGTCTCGCCGAGGGCCTTCGTCAGCGCGCCGGTGAACCGGTCGCCGTCCGCGCCCTCGGGGACCAGGACCAGGCCCGGCTTGACGCAGAACTGGCCGACCCCGAGGGTGACCGAGCCCGCGAGCCCGGCGGCGATCTCCTCGGCACGCTCGGCGGCGGCCGCGGGGGTGACCACGACGGGGTTGAGGGAGCCGAGTTCGCCGTGGAACGGGATGGGGACGGGACGGGCGGCGGCAGCGTCGAACAGCGCCCGCCCACCCCGGATGGAACCGGTGAATCCGGCGGCGGAGACGAGGGGGTGGCGGATCAGCTCCAGGCCCGCGCCGAACCCGTGGACGACGGCGACCACGTCGGCCGGCAGCCCGGCCGCCACGGCCGCCCGGCGCAGCAGCGAGGCGCACAGCTCGGAGGTGGCCGGGTGGTCGGGGTGCGCCTTGACGACCACCGGACAGCCGGCGGCCAGCGCGCTCGCGGTGTCCCCGCCGGGGACGGAGAACGCGAGCGGGAAGTTGGAGGCGGCATAGACCGCGACCACGCCCAGCGGCACCTTGTAGCGCCGCAGTTCGGGGCGCGGCGGGACGGTGCCGGTGTCGGCGCGGTCGATGCGGATGTCGAGGTAGGAGCCCTCGTCCACGGCGTCGGCGAAGGCCCGCAGCTGGCCGGTCGTGCGGGCGAGCTCGCCGGTGAGCCGGCCCGGCCCGAGGGCGGTCTCGGCGTCGGCGGCCTCGATCACGTGGTCCGCGGCCTCGTCGAGCAGCTCGGCGGCGGCGCGCAGGAAGGCCGCGCGGGTGGTGCGGTCGGCGAGCGCGCCGCGGGCCGCGTGGGCGGCGCGTACGGCCTCGTCCACCTCGCCGGATGTGGCTTCCACCGCAACCTGTTCGCGCTGCTTCCCGGTGCGGGGGTCCACACTCCAGACTGGTGTTGCTGCCATGGCGCACTGCCTCCTGGATCTACGCTGACCCGCGCGGTGGCGTTCAGTATCCTGAACGCCGTTCCGATGGATGAATGATCACATCCGCTCCGGACTCTATTTCCGGGTCTTCCGCGTTGACAAGAGACAAGAGGGGCAAGAAGGCGAATGACCACATCTGAGCCGGACCGGTCCGCCGCGGAACCGGAGGGGCCGGGGGGCCCGGGGGCACTGGGGGCGCCGGGGGCGCCGGCGGCCGTCAAATCGGCCGTCCGCACGGTCCTGTTGCTGGAGCACTTCGCGGCGCGGCCCGGACTGCACAGCCTGGCCGACATCCAGCACGACCTCTCGCTGCCCAAGTCGAGCCTCTACATGCTGCTGCGCACGCTGGTGAACCTGGGGTGGGTGGAGACGGACGCGACGGGCACCCGGTACGGCATCGGCGTACGGGCCCTGCTCGTCGGCAGCTCGTACATCGACGGGGACGAGGTCGTCGCCGCGGCCCGGCCCACCCTGGACCGGCTCTCCGACGACACCACCGAGACCATCCACCTGGCTCGGAGGGACGGCACGAGCGTCGTCTACCTGGCCACCCGCCAGTCCCAGCACTACCTGCGGCCGTTCACCCGCGTCGGGCGGCGGCTGCCCGTGCACTCGACGGCGCTGGGCAAGGCCCTGCTGGCGACCCACTCCGACGCGGAGGTACGGGCGCTCCTGCCGCGGCGGCTGGAGGCGGTCACCGAGCACACGATCACCGACCGGGAGCGGCTCGTCGACGAGTTGGCGCTGGTACGGGAGCAGGGCTACGCGGTGGACCGCGAGGAGAACACGCTCGGACTGCGCTGTTTCGGGGTGGCGGTGCCGTACCGGACGCCGGCCCGGGACGCGGTGAGCTGCTCGGTGCCCGTGGCCCGGCTGACGGCGGGCCACGAGCAGAAGATCAAGGCGGCGCTGTTCGAGGCGCGGGACCGGCTGTCGGTGGCTACCCGCCGCATGTGAGCCGGTGGAGCTGGGCCCGCCGCATGAGAGGCCGTGGAGGCGGGCCCGCCGCATGCGGACCGCCTCCCCCGGGTGGGGGAGGCGGTTCACCTTCATGGGGGAGGTGGCGGGGCAGCGCGCACGCGACCGTTGAGTCATGACCACACGAGCGGTGCACACGAGCGAGACGACGTACGCGGCGCAGCCGTCCGCCCCCGGCCCGGGGACCGGGCGCAGGGTCCTGCGGGCGGTGGCCCTGGCCGCCACCGCGCCGTACCTGTGCCTCAAGGGCGCCTGGCTGGCGGGGAGCCACATCGGGATACCGGACGGCAGCGTGCTGCTGGAGCCCGGGATGTTCTTCAAAGTGGCGAACGCCGTCACTCTGGTCATGGACGCGGCCGTCATCGTGCTGGTGCTGGTGTTCACCCGGCCCTGGGGCAGGCGGGTGCCGTCCTGGCTGCTGACCCTCCCGGTCTTCGTCGCCACCGGACTGCTCGTCCCGATCGTCGTGGCCTTCCCCGCGCAACTCCTCATGAGGGCCGTGGGGCTGGGGCCGGACGCGGCCGCGGAGGCGGCCAGGGAGCCCTTCCTCGATCCATGGGTGTTCAACGCCGTCTACAGCGGCTTCATCGTGCAGGCCGTGGCCCTGGCCGGGCTGTTCGTCCCCTATGCGCGCAAGCGTTGGGGCAGCCGGTGGCAGGGCGTCCAGGGGAAGCGGCTCCCGTCACCCACGGGGGTGGTGGCGGGAGCCGCGGCGGCGTTGGCCGTGGCCGTGGCGGCGGTGCAGCTCACCTGGGCCTTCGGCGGTACGGCCGGGCTCAGCGCCGCACAGATCGCGCAGTTCAATCCGGAGACGGGCGTGGTGTTCGCCACCCACGGGATATGCGCGCTGGTCGCGGGGGCGGGCGCAGTGAACCTGGCCCGGGGCGGAGCCCGACGGGCCCGGTGGGCACTGGCCGTCGCCTGGACCGGGTCGGCGGCCGCGGCGAGTTGGGGCCTGTGGCTGCTGATCGCCACGACGGGCAGCACCGATGCCACGAAGGACGTCACCACCGCGATGGTGCTGACCTACGCTGGCCAGATGATCACCGGTCTGCTCGCCGCGGCCGTCCTGGCGCGGTTCCTCGCCTCACGCCGCAGCACTGCGTGACACGCAGCGGCGCGAGCGGCAGAGGACGGGCCGGGGCTGGGGGCTGGGGCAGGCAGGTGGGCAGGCAGGGCTGGGTCAGCGGAATGCCGGGGGGCAGTGGGATGTGGGCGGGGACACGGGCCGGTGTGGGGCGGGTGCTGGGGGCCCGGGCCCGGCTGCGCTGGGTGCACCTGATCCTGGGCGGGGCCCTGCTGATGCCGTACTTCCTCCTCGCCCAGGTGGTGGTCAGTGTCGTGGCAGGTGAGGGCAACATCTTCGGCTCCACCCCGCTGACCTTCGCCTCCTACGGGCTCTCCCTGCCCATGGCCGCGGTGACCGCCGTCTTCGGGCTCGTCAGGCCGATGTCGGTGGGCGCCGTACGGGCCCTGTGCGGGGTGCCGGGCGAGCGGCTGGCGGAGGGGCCGGCCCGGTCCTGGGCGGCCCGGGGCCGGACCTCGGCCTGGTGGACCCTGCACGTGGGGGTCGGCGCGGCGATCAGCGGGATGAGCCTCGCGGTGCCGCCCATGGCGGTGGTGCTGATCGCGCTGCCGTTCGTGAGGGCGCTGCGGGAGGCCCCGACGGGCCTGGGCTGGTTCAGCAACGACGCCGCGCCGTACACCGCCCCGCTGCTCGGCATCGGGCTGCTGTGCGGGCTCGTCCTGTGCGCCTCCGGGGCGGGGGCGCTGCTGGCCCGGCTGGCCCCCGTACTGCTCGGGCCGACGGCGGCGGACCGGCTGGCCGCGGCCGAGGAGCGGGCCGCCGACCTGGCCGTGCGCAACCGGCTGGCCCGGGAGCTGCACGACGCGGTCGGGCACGCCCTGAGCGCCGTCACCCTCCAGGCGGTCGCCGCCCGGCGGGTGCTCGACAGCGACCCCGGGTTCGTACGGGAGGCACTGGCAGCGATCGAGGACACCACCCGGCGGACGGTGGGCGAGCTGGACGCCGTGCTGGGCCTGCTGCGGGACGGCGACCCGGCCCGGCCCGACGCCGCACCCGCGCCGACCCTCGCCGCCGACCTCGACGGGCTGCTGGCCCGCACCCGGGGCGCCGGCACCACCGTCACCGCCCAGCAGGACCCCGGACCGGCGGGGGACTGGGCACAGCTCCCGGCGATCGCCTCCCGCGAGGCGTACCGGATCGTCCAGGAGGGCCTGAGCAACGCCCTGCGCCACGGCGCGGGCTCCGTCGAGCTGCGGATCGCCGTGCAGGGCCGGGAAGACGGCACCGGCAGCACCCACCGTGAACTGGAGATCACCATGACCAATCCGCCGGGTACCTCCGACGGGCAGCAGCCCCGCACCGGCGGGGGCCGCGGGCTGCGCGGCGCCGCCGAGCGGGCCACCCTGCTGGGCGGCCGCGTCGAAGCGGGCCCGCACCAGGGGCTGTGGCGGCTGCGGGCCGTCCTTCCTCTCGGCGGGGGACGCTCATGAACGCGGTGCCCGCGGCACGGCGGCCGCCGCTGCGCATCGTGCTCGCCGACGACGAGCGCATGGTCCGCACCGCTCTGCGGGTGATCCTCGAGGCCGAACCGGACCTGGAGGTGGTCGGCGAGGCGGCCTCGGGTGCGGAAGCCGTCCCGCTGGTCCGCTCGCTGGCCCCCGACGTGGTGCTGATGGATGTCCGGATGCCCGAGATCGACGGCATCCGGGCCACCGAGCAGATCGTCGCCGGCATGGCCGAACCGCCCCGGATCGTGGTCG
Organism: Streptomyces sp. NBC_00354; assembly: GCF_036106915.1. NCBI lineage: Bacteria > Bacillati > Actinomycetota > Actinomycetes > Kitasatosporales > Streptomycetaceae > Streptomyces > Streptomyces sp. NBC_00354. The sequence continues at coordinate 6,303,549 of NZ_CP107983.1, forward strand.
TCACCACCTTCGAGAACGATGCGTACGTCTACGAAGCGCTGCGCGCGGGCGCCTCCGGGTTCCTCCTCAAGCGGGCCGACCCCGACGAGCTGATCGGCGCGGTCCGCCTCGTCGCCCGCGGCGACTGCCTGCTCTTCCCCGCGGCTGTCCGCTCGCTCGCCGCGTCGTACGCCCCCGGGGTCCCGGGCCCCGCCGCCCCCTGGGTGGCCCGGCTCACCGAGCGGGAGGCCGACGTACTGCGCCTGATGGCCACCGGACTGTCCAACCACGAGATGAGCGAACGCCTCGGCGTCGGCCCCCAGACGGTCAAGACCCACGTCGCTGCGGTCCTCTCCAAAACCGGCTCCCGCGACCGCACCCAGGCGGTCATCGCGGCCTACGAGGGCGGCTTCATGAAGAAAAGCTGAGAACCCGGACACAATCGGGGCAGAGCGGAACGACCGGGGGCCTTGGTGCGTCCTTCTGGGGGATGAACAAGACGATCAGGCGTGCGTCGGTCTTCTGTCTGCTCCTGGTGCTGGCCCTTTTGGTGCGGGTCACCTGGGTGCAGGCCTACCAAGGCCAGGCCCTCGCAGACAACGAGAACAACCGGCGGAACCTCATCGGGCAGTACGAGAACCCGCTGGGCAACATCATCGTGGGCGGGGAGGCGATCACCGGCTCGGTGAAGACGGACGGAAAGGACTTCGGGTACAAGCGCACGTACGTCGACGGTCCGCTCTACGCGCCGCTCACCGGCTACAGCTCCCAGGCCTTCGGCACGAGCATGCTGGAAGGCGTCTACAAGAAGATCCTCAACGGTTCCGACGACCGGCTCAGGACCGTGATGGACATGCTCACCAACAAGCGGGCCGCGCCGGGCAACGTGCTGACCACGGTCGACAAGGACGTGCAGAAGGCCGCGTACGACGCGCTCCAGGGCAAGCAGGGCGCCGCCGTCGCCATCGACCCGGCGACCGGCGAGATCCTCGCCATCGTGAACAACCCCTCCTTCGATCCGGGCAGCATCACGGGCGCCAACGACAAGGCGGCCTGGGAAAAGCTGATCGAGGACAAGGGCAAGGCCATGGAGAACGTGGCCCTGCGCAAGCCGCAGGCGCCCGGCTCCACCTTCAAGCTGGTCACCCTGGCGGCGGCCATCGAGAACGGGCTGGTCACCAATCTCGACACGCCGACCGGCACCCCGGACCCGTACACGATCCCCGGGACCCGGACCCTGCTGCCCAGCGAGGCGGGCTCCGCGGCCTGCAACAACGTCTCCGCGCGCACCGCGCTGCGGCTGTCCTGCAACAACGTGTTCGCGGAGCTGGCGCACAAGCTAGGCCAGGACAAGATGCGGGCGATGGCCGAGAAGCTCGGTTTCAACACGGAGACCGCGACGCCCGTCACCGCCCGGCCGGGGAGCAAGTACCCGACGAAGAAGATGTCGGTCGACCAGGTCGCGCAGACGGGTATCGGCCAGTTCGACGTGCAGGCCACCCCGCTCCAGATGGCGATGGTGACCGCCGCGATCGAGAACGGCGGCAAGCTCGTCGCCCCGCACTCGGTCTCCGAGGTCACCGACGCGAACGGCAACGTGCTCGAGAGCTTCAAGAACCCGAAGTCCGAGCAGGTCATGAGCGCCAGGACCGCGTCGATGCTGCAGGACGCCATGCGGACGGTCGCGACCGAGGGCGGCGGCAAGCCCGCCCAGGTGGCGGGAGCCGAGGTGGGCGGCAAGACCGGCACCGCGCAGCGCGGCGTGAACAACAGCCTGCCGCCGCTGGCCTGGTTCACCTCGTACGGCAAGCAGGGCGGCAAGCAGATCGCGGTTGCCGTGGTGATCGAGAACTCGGACACCGACCGCTCCGAGATCGGCGGGGGCAAGCTCGCCGCCCCCATCGCCCAGAAGATGATGGCGGCGTGGCTGAAGAAGTAGCAGCGCCGGTCGCCGCAGGGCGCGCCGGGAACCGACACGGTTCCCGGCGCGTTTCCTTTCCCATGATCAGGACCGCGCAACCCGCAGACCTCGACGCCATAGCCGCCCTCCACAGCCGGGCCCGGGCCACCTATTACCGCGGCCGCGTCCCCGAGCAGGCCTACGCAGGCGCAGCCGAACTCGCGCGGACCCGCGAGGGCTGGTCCCGGGCCGTCGCACGGGCCGCCGCCGACGGCGGGGTGCTCTGCGCAGAGCAGGACGGCGAGGTCACCGGGGTCGCCGCCTTCCGTACCGCGGACGGCGAGACCACCCTCACCCAGCTGCACGTCGACCCGGTCCACTGGCGCCGGGGCACCGGCGCCGCCCTGCACGCCGCCTGCCTCGACGCCTGGCGGCGGGCCGGTGTCGAGCGGGCCCGGCTGGAGGTCTACGGGCACAACCTCCGGGCCCAGGCCTTCTACGCCCGCCACGGCTGGCGCCCGGATCCGGCCGGGGCCGCGCGGTCCGGCTCCCACCTCACGCTCTGGCTCAGCGTCGGCCCGCAGGCCGCGTCCGGGGAATGAGACGCTCCGCCAGTTGGTTGAACAGGAAACCGCCGCGGCTCGCAGCCGTGGCGCCCCAATGAACCCGGAGAGAAGAAGGATCATGCGCGTCGAGATCTGGAGCGACATCGCCTGCCCCTGGTGCTACATCGGCAAGGCCCGTTTCACCAAGGGGCTGGCCGAGTTCGCGCACCGCGACGAGGTGGAGGTCGTCTTCCGGTCCTTCGAGCTCGACCCGAACAGCCCGAAGGGCAGCACGGCGCCGGTCCTGGAGATGCTCGCCAAGAAGTACGGCCGCACCCTCGACGAGGCGCGCGGCATGGAGGAGCACGTCGCCGCCAGCGCCCGCGCCGAGGGGCTGACGTACCGCACCGACGGCCGCGACCACGGCAACACGTTCGACATCCACCGCCTGCTGCACCTGGCTGCCGCCCGCGGCCGCCAGGAAGAGCTGCTCGACCTCGCCTACCGGGCGAACTTCGCGGAGGAGCGGTCGGTGTTCGACTCCGAGGTGCTCGTCGCTCTCGCGGTCGAGGCGGGGCTGGACGAGGCGGAGGCCCGCGCTGTCCTCGCGGACGGCTCCGCGTATGCGGCGGAGGTACGGGCGGACGAGCGCGAGGCAGCGGAACTCGGCGCCAACGCCGTGCCGTTCTTCGTCCTCGACCGCCGCTACGGGATCTCCGGCGGGCAGCCCGCAGAGGTGTTCACGCAGGCGCTGGAGCAGGCGTGGGCGGGCCGCGAGCTCACCGAGCCGGCCGCCACGGCCGACGCCTGCGACCCGGAAGGCGCCTGCGCCGTCCCGCAGACCTGACCGGTCCCCGGCCCTGCCGTCCCGGCCCCGGCCTGACGCGGTCGTGCCCGCGTGCCGGCCGCCGGCCGGCTTGGCCCAGGTGACCGGGGCCGGACCTGACCGGCGGCCCCCGAGCCCCGGCCGGCGCCGGGAGGCCGGACGGGTCAGTGCAGGGTTTCTGCCCAGGCTGCTTCGGCGGCCGCCACCGCCTCGGACGGGTCCGTCGAGAGGGCGGTGGACAGAGCCGTCAGGGAGGCCAGGACCGTCGGCAGCGATGCGGCCCGGCCGTAGTGGTTCACCCGGACCATCTCCCGGGCCAGCGCGCCGCCGCCCGCCGCGAGCGGGGCCGCCGGGTCGGCGGCGAGGGCCTTGGCCACCACCAGCGAGGCGTCCGGCACCCGCAGCGTGGTGGCCACCGGAGCCGCCTCCGAGTCCCGGCCGACGTACGGGGCGAGGCCCAGCGCCATCGCGCCCGCCCGGGTCGCCGTCGCGGCGGCCGCGTGGCGGGCCGTCACCGCCGGCAGGCCCTCGGCCGCGATCCGGTCCAGGCAGGCCTCCAGCGCCAGCATCTCCAGCTGCGCCGGGGCGTGGGGGAGCGCCGTTCGGCCCGCGTCGATCCAGCGCTCCTTCCAGTCCAGGAGGGAGAGGTACGAGCGCCTCGGAGCGGCCGGGTTGTCCGCGAAGCGAGCCCAGGCCCGCTCCGAGACCGACACCGCCGAGACACCCGCCGGGCCGCCCATCGCCTTCTGGGCGCCGATCACGCACAGGTCCACGCCCCACACGTCCGGAAGCAGCGCCTCCGCGCCCACCGATGCCACCGCGTCCAGCATGAACAGCGCGCCGTGGGCCCGTACGGCCTCGCCGATCTCCGCGACCGGGTTCGTGTTGCCTGTCGCCGCCTCCGCGTGGACCAGGGACACGAAGTCGATCTCCGGGTGGCCGGCCAGGGCGCGCGCCACCTGGTCGGCCGTCACCGCCGTGTCGAAGGGGACCGCCAGGTCCACCACGTTCGCCCCGCAGCCGCGCAGCCAGTTGCCGAAGGTGGTCCCGTACGGGCCGGTCACGACGTTCAGCGCCGTCGAGCCGGGCCGCGCCCCCGAGCGGATGCACCCCTCCAGCGGCAGCAGCGCCTCGCCCTGCGTGATCACCACGTCCTGCCCGGTGGAGAGGAGGTCCGCGACTCCCTGCTCGATCGACGCGAAGCGCTCCGCCGTGAGCGGCGGGAGGTCCAGGAGGGGGTGGTTCACGGCTGCTCTCTTCGTCCGGGGCTACCGCAAGAGCGTACCCAGCACGCACGTACAGTGCGGAACATGACCGATGACGTGCTGCATGTGAAGGGGCGTGTGCTCGTCGGGCCCGACGATGCTCGCGACGAGCTCTGGGTGGTCGGCGGCCGGATCTCGTACGAACGCCCGCACGGGGCCCGCGAGATCACCACGGTGTCCGGCTGGGCCCTGCCCGGCCTGGTCGACGCACACTGCCACGTGGGGCTGGACGCCCACGGCCCGGTCGACGCGGAGACCGCCGAACGGCAGGCCCTGACCGACCGCGACGCCGGCACCCTGCTCATTCGCGACGCCGGATCCCCCTCCGACACCCGATGGATCGACGACCGCGAGGACCTTCCGAAGATCATCCGCGCCGGTCGGCACATCGCCCGCCCGCGCCGCTACATCCGCAACTTCGCCCACGAGATCGAGCCGGCCGATCTCGTCGCGTACGTGGGCCGCGAGGCGCAGCGCGGCGACGGCTGGGTGAAGCTGGTGGGGGACTGGATCGACCGCGAGGTCGGGGACCTGGCGCCCTGCTGGCCGCGGGCCGAGGTCGAGGCGGCCATCGCCGAGGCGCACCGGCTGGGCGCCCGCGTCACCGCGCACTGCTTCGCGGAGGACTCGCTGCGCGACCTGGTCGAGGCGGGCATCGACTGCATCGAGCACGCCACCGGGCTCACCGAGGACACCATCCCGCTGTTCGCGGAGCGCGGCGTGGCGATCGTCCCCACGCTCGTGAACATCGCGACGTTCCCGAAGATGGCGGCGGGCGGCGAGGCCAAGTTCCCGCGCTGGTCGGCGCACATGAGGCGGTTGCACGAGCGCCGGTATGACACCGTACGAGCCGCTTACGACGCGGGCATCGGCGTGTACGTCGGCACCGACGCGGGGGGTTCCCTGCCGCACGGCCTGGTCGCGGCGGAGGTCTCGGAGCTGGTGCGGGCCGGGATCCCGGCGCTGGAAGCCCTCTCGGCGACGACCTGGGCGGCACGCGAGTGGCTCGGCAGGCCAGGCCTGACCGAGGGGGCGCCGGCGGACCTCGTGGTCTACGACGCCGACCCGCGGGCCGACGTGCGGGCGCTGGCGCAGCCGCGGCGCGTGGTTGCGAGCGGCAAGGTCCGGGCCTGAGGGCAGAGTTGACGCGTGCGTGACGCCGGTGCCCCGGCGGTCGTTGTGAACGACCGCCCGGGGCACCGGCGTCGGCGCATTCCCTTCCGCCCTGTGGCGGAAAAGAACTCCCGTTCCTTGGGATGCGTAGTTAATCGAATACATGCATGGAAACCACCCTTTGGGGTGAACTCACCTCGGGTTGCCGCCCGTTCACTCTCCGTGCGTAAAGATTCCGAGGGTTAGAGGCCGTCGGCGCGCGATGTCCCCCATTGGCGGCGCGACGGCTCCCATCTCCCCGGGGGTTCCACCACCTTGAACAGCAACACCTTCCGCATGCCCGCAGCCGTCCTGCTCGCCACGGGAGCCGTCGCCCTGCTCACCGCCCCGCCCGCCTTCGCCACCGGAGGCGGCGGCTCCACGGGCGGCGGCGAGGGCAAGGCCGGCGCGGTCGTCCTGCGCGCCGGACTGGACGTGGGCCTGCTCAACAAGGCCGTCCACGTGCCGCTGAAGACCACCCTCAACGAGGTCAGCGCCCCCGCGACGGCACAGAAGACCGCCCTCTCCGTGACCCTGGACGGGGTCGAGGGAGGGCAGCCGGTGAGCGTGCTGCGTGCCGACGTGGCCACCTCCAAGGCGACCGCGGACAAGAACCGCGCCGAGGCGGAGGCCAACCTGGCCAACGCCAAGGTGCACGTGCCGGGGCTGCCGGTGCTCTCCCTCATCCAGGTGGAGAAGGTCACCTCCAAGGCCGTGTGCGAGGCCGGCAAGAAGCCCGTGGCCAGCTCGAACGTACTGGGCACGGTGACCGCGCTCGGCAAGAAGGTCACGCTCTCGGCGGGCGGCCCGACCAAGGTCGAGGTCCCCAAGGTGGGCCTGGTCAGCATGGAGCTCTCCGGTACCGAGACCACCTCCACCACGGCCGCCGCGGCCGCCCTTCGGCTGAAGGTGTCCGTGAACCCGCTGGACCTCAACGTGGCGCAGGTCGAGGGCGAGGTCGTGCTCGCCGAGGCGCACTGCGAAACCCCGGCCGGGCCGGCCCCGGAGCCGTCCGCGAAGCCCGACGTCAAGGCGCAGGCAGCTGCCTCCGGGACCGGATCCGCCCTCACCACCGACGCCAACCTGGCCGAGACCGGCGGCGGTTCGGTGACCCCGTACGTCGCGGGCGGTGCACTGGCCCTGCTCGGCATCGGCGTGACCGCGCTGGTCGTGACCCGGCGCGGCCGCAGCTCGTGACGACGTGATCTCGTGACGACGTGATCTCGTGACCACATGACCTCGCAACGGAGTCCGCAGTTCAGCGGGTGGCGTGCACCAGGCCCTGCTTGTCGGCTCCGCGCGACAGCACGGCCTCGCTGACCTGCTTGTCGACGGCGGCGTACGCGGACTGCCTGGCCGCGCCGAGCCCGGAGTCGGCGGGGGCGCAGGAGGTGCAGACGACGCGGAACGGCGGGTTCATGTCCGAGTACTGCGTGAGGTACTCGGCCTTGGTCACCTCCCAGCGGCCGGGGTGGGCGGCCGCCGGGGCGAAGGTGAAGCGCGGGATCGAGGACATGTTGCCGCGGGCCTTGTCTGCCTCGTAGAAGCTGGCGACCTGGTCGCCCATGCCGAAGACGACCCAGGTGCCGTTGATCTTCTCGTACGGCTGCGGCACGTGGTTGTGCGTGCCGATGATCAGATCGATGTCGGGGAGCCCGTCCGGGCCGCGCGAGGCGGTCAGCGCCTGCGCCAGATCGCGCTGCTGCTGGTCGGGGGCCGTCTGCCACTCGGTGCCCCAGTGGACGCTGAGGACGACGACGTTCGCGCCGGCCGCCCGGGCGGCGCGGGCGTCGGCGACGACCCGGTTCTGGTCGAGCAGGTTGACGGACCAGGGCTTGCCGGCCGGGACGGGGATGCCGTTCGTCCCGTACGTGTAGTCCAGCTGGGCGACCTTGGCGCCGCCGGCGGAGAGGACCGCCGGGGCCTTGGCCTCGTCGGCGCTGCGGGCCGAGCCGACGTGCTTGATGCCGACCCGGTCCAGGTGCTCCAGGGTGCGGACGAGTCCGTCGTAGCCGTCGTCCAGGGTGTGGTTCGAGCCGGTCGAGCAGCTGTCGTACCCGGCGTCCTTCAGAGCGTCGGCCAGCTGGTGCGGGGCCTTGAACGCGGGATATCCGGTGTAGGGGCCGCCGGGCCGGCCGTACGGTATCTCGTGGTGGCATATCGCCAGGTCGGCGGCGGCCACCAGGGGCTTGACCCCCGCGAGTATCTTCCGGAAGTCGTGGCTCTGGCCGCTGCCCTGCGCATCGTCCGCGGCCCGCTGGATGATCGACGGGTACGGGATGATGTCGCCCGTCGCGACGAGCGTGAAGGGCTTGGCGCCGGCGGGCGTCGTGGGACTCGCCTTGCCCGGGCTCGACTTGCCCTGGCCGGGCTTGGCCCCGAGCCGCTGCTCGCCGGCGTTGCCCCGTCCCCCGTCGGCGTCGAGGCGGTCGAGCAGGGTCGGCAGGGCGAGGATCCCGCCGGCGACGGCCGCCACCGCGGTCAGTGCCAAGCCTGTTTTTGCATTTGTCTTCATTCCGGCCCCCCGGGGTTCCCTGCTGATGCCGAGATCATCGCCTACCTCCGCCCGCCCCGCCAACGGAGCCGGACCGTCCGGATATCCGAGGCGCCGCAGGTCAGAGGCATCGGCTACGCGGCGCGGGCCGCTCGGGTGACCGGCCCTGCGCCCGGAGGTGCAGGTCAGCGGGCGGTCAGGGCCAAGGCGTGGTCGAGGGCCTGGAGGAGGCGGCCCGTCGTGGCGCGGTCCCGGACCGCCAGCCGGAGCCAGGAGTGGTCCAGGCCCGGGAAGGTGTCCCCGCGGCGGACCGCGAAGCCCAGGGCGCGCAGCCGGGTGCGGACCTCCATGGCGCCCGCCACCTGGATCAGGACGAACGGCCCCTCCGCCACCCCCGAGACCGTGATCTCCTCGAACTCCGCGAGCCCCGCCAGCAGATGCGCCCGGTCCACCGCGATCTGCCGGGCCGCGGCCTCCGCCTCCGCCAGCGCCGCCGGAGCCATACAGGCCTCCGCCGCCACCAGCGCCGGCGAGGACACCGGCCACAGCGGCTGCGCCGCCGCCAGCTTCGCGATCACGTGCGGCTCGGCCAGCACGTAGCCGATCCGCAGCCCCGCCAGCCCCCACGTCTTGGTCAGGCTCCGCAGCACCACCAGACCCGGCACGTCCGTCCGCCCGGCCAGCGCCTCCCGCTCACCCGGGACCGCGTCCAGGAACGCCTCGTCCACGACCAGGATCCGGCCCGGCCGGGCCAGCGCGATCAGCACCGCCGCCGGGTGCAGGACGGACGTCGGGTTCGTCGGGTTGCCCACCACCACCAGGTCCGCGTCCTCGGGCACCGCCGCCGGGTCCAGCCGGAACCCGTCCGCCGCCCGCAGCACCACCCGCTCCACCGTGTGCCCCGCGTCGCGCAGGGCCGCCTCCGGCTCCGTGAACTGCGGGTGCACGACGACCGGTCGCTGCGCGCCCAGGGCCCGCGCGATCAGCACGAACGCCTCCGCGGCCCCCGCCGTCAACAGCACCCGATCGGCCGGCAGCCCGTGCCGAGCCGCCACCGCCGCGCGGGCCGACCGCCCGTCGGGGTATGCGGAGAGAACGTCGAGCGAAGCCGCGATGCGCTGCTTGAGCCACTCCGGCGGGGTGTGCGCCCGTACGTTCACTGCGAGGTCCACCAGCGCGCCGCCGTCGCCGCGCACCTCCGCGTCCCCGTGATGGCGCAGGTCATGGGCCTGCGCGGTGGCCACGGCGCAGGTCGCCGCGACCGAGCGGCGCTTCGGCACGAGCAGCTCGCCGCCGCCCGCGAGCGCTGCTGCCTCCGCCACCGAGGAGGTCCCGGCGGCGTCGCGCACCGCGTCGGAGGGGTGCGGTACGCAGATACCCGCGAGCTTCTCGGCGGGATAGCTGAGCAGCGGCACGCCGAAACGTTCCGCCGCGCCCGTGATCCCCGCCTCGCCCGCCTTCGACTCCACTGTGGCCAGCGCCTTCACCGCCCCGGCGGCCAGCCCCGCCCCCCGCAGCGTCTCCTCGACCAGGGCGCAGACCTCCGCCACGGACACCCCCGCCCGTCCGCCGACCCCGACCACCAGCTGCGTCGCGTACTCGCCCACCGGGATCATGCCCCCTCCGTAGTCGTCAATGGTTCGTGACCCGCCGCCCGCGCGCACACGTGCGCACGGGGCGAGGAGTCGGTATTCAGGGGCACATGGCCGTGATCGTGGCGTTGGGCGCGTTCCTGATGACCCTGGCGGGCGGATGGACGGCGCAGCGCGTCACCGACCGCCGCCACCTCGTGCTGGGCCTCGCCGGCGGGCTGATGCTCGGCGTCGTGGGCCTCGACCTGCTGCCGGAATCGCTGCGCGCGGCGGGCCGCGAGGTGTTCGGCGTCCCGCTCGCGCTGCTGCTCTTCGTGGCCGGGTTCCTGATCGCGCACGTCGTGGAACGCCTGCTGGCGGTACGGCAGGCCGCGCACGGGGCCGAGAACGGGGGCCGCGTCCCCGAGGTCGGGCTGACGGCGGCCGCGGCGATGGTCGGCCACAGCTTCGCCGACGGAGTGGCCCTGGGCGCGGCCTTCCAGGTCGGCGGCGGGATGGGCGTGGCCGTGTCGCTGGCCGTCGTCACGCACGACTTCGCCGACGGGTTCAACACGTACACGCTCACCCGGCTGTACGGGAACGCCCGCCGCAAGGCCGTGATGATGCTCTTCGCGGACGCGGTGGCCCCGGTACTGGGCGCGGCGTCCACTTTGCTGTTCACCCTTCCGGAGGAACCGCTCGGGGCGTACCTCGGCTTCTTCGGCGGAGCCCTGCTGTACCTGGCGGCCGCCGAGATCCTGCCCGAGGCGCACCACAAGCACCCCGCCCTGTCCACGCTGATGTGCACGGTGGGCGGGGTGGCCGGGATCTGGCTGGTGGTGGGCCTCGCGGACTGAACTCACCTGGCCCGCGCCGCGGCTTCCGCGAACCGAAGGGCCACGGAGGGCTCCGCCGCCCAGTGCGTGTGCAGGTAGCTGGCGTGCACACCCTGCTGTACGAAGCCCTCGACCCGGCGTTCGGGGTGCGTGAACCCCCAGGCGGGGGCGGCGCCGGCGCCGGGCTCGATCACCGTGCGGTGGAACTCGTGACCGCGCAGCCGGGTTCCGGTGGCTGCGAGGGCGCTGTCCGACACCGCGACGGCCTCGCGGTAGCCGAGGGTCAGCCGCTCCGACATCCGCGCGTCGGCGTCCAGGACCCCGCACATGGACTTGCCGTCCAGGGAGCGGGCGAGGTACAGCAGCCCGGCGCACTCGGCGGCGACGGGCCCGCCGTCCGCGGCGAAGGCCGCGACGGCCTTGCGCAGCGGCTCGTTGGCGGCGAGCTCGGGGGCGTACACCTCGGGGAACCCGCCGCCGATCACCAGGCCGGTGGTTCCGCCGGGCAGGGCCTCGTCCCGGAGCGGGTCGAAGGTGACGACCTCCGCCCCGGCGGCGGTGAGCAGCTCGGCGTGCTCGGCGTAGGAGAACGTGAACGCGGGGCCGCCTGCGACGGCGATGACGGGCCGTCCGTTCGGCGCGGCGCCGTTGTCGGGGGCAGCGCCCCGGACACCCTCCGGCGCAGCGGCAGGCGACCACGGCTCGCAGGCCAGCGGCGGGGCCGTGCGGGCCAGGGCCATGAGGGCCTCCAGGTCGCAGCCCGCCCGGACCTGGCCGGCCAGGGCCGCGACCGAGGACAGCGCGTCCGACCGCCGCTCGGCGACCGGCACCAGACCCAGGTGCCGCGACGGCGCCGCCACCTGCGGAGCCCGCCGCAGCACGCCGAGCACCGGCATGCCGGCCTCCTCCAGCGCCTCCCGCAGCATCACCTCGTGCCGGTCGGACCCGACCTTGTTCAGGATCACGCCCCCCAGCCGCACCTGCGGGTCGAACGACGCGAAGCCGTGCACCAGCGCCGCCACCGACCGCGACTGCGACGACGCGTCGACCACCAGCACCACCGGCGCCCGCAGCAGCTTCGCGACCTGCGCCGTCGACGCCAGCTCACCCCGCCCCGCGGCTCCGTCGTACAGCCCCATCACGCCCTCGACGATGGCGAGATCGCACCCCGCAGCCCCGTGCGCGAACAGCGGAGCGACCAGCTCCGGCCCGCACATGAACGCGTCCAGGTTGCGCCCCGGCCGGCCCGTGGCCAGCGCGTGGTAGCCGGGGTCGATGTAGTCGGGCCCGGCCTTGTGCGGGGACACGGCGAGGCCGCGCTCCGAGAAGGCCGCCATCAGGCCCGTCGCGACCGTGGTCTTGCCGCTGCCGGACGACGGCGCGGCAATGACCAGGCGCGGAACGTGCAGAGATGTCACCACTCGATGCCCTTCTGGCCCTTCTGGCCGGCGTCCATCGGGTGCTTGACCTTGGTCATCTCCGTGACCAGGTCCGCGAACTCCAGCAGCTTCTCCGGCGCGTTGCGCCCCGTGATCACCACGTGCTGCGTACCGGGCCGGTTGCGCAGCACCTCGATGACCTCGTCGACGTCGATCCAGCCCCAGTGCATCGGGTACGCGAACTCGTCCAGCACGTACAGCTTGTGCGTCTCGGCGGCCAGGTCGCGCTTGACCTGCTCCCAGCCTTCCTTGGCCGCCTGCTCGTTGTCGAGCTGCGCGTCGCGCTGGACCCAGGACCAGCCCTCGCCCATCTTGTGCCAGACGACCGGGCCGCCCTCGCCGGAGGCACCGAGCACCTTGAGCGCGTTCTCCTCGCCGACCTTCCACTTCGCCGACTTGACGAACTGGAACACCCCGATCGACCAGCCCTGGTTCCAGGCGCGCAGCGCCAGCCCGAAGGCCGCCGTCGACTTGCCCTTGCCCGGGCCGGTGTGGACGAAGACGAGCGGGCGGTTGCGGCGCTGGCGCGTCGTGAGTCCGTCGTCCGGAACGACGGTCGGCTGTCCCTGCGGCATTACGCGGCCCTCCTGGTGGTGTGGTGAGACGGTGAAGTCACTGCGGTGCGTACGTTCTTCACGAGCCCGGCCAGCGAGTCGGCCCGCAGCCCGTCGAGCGTGACGGCGGGCCCGCCGAGGTCGGCGGCCAGTACACCGGCCAGCCCCAGCCGGACCGGCCCCGACTCGCAGTCCACGACCACCGACGCGACGCCCTCCGCCTGGAGCAGCCGGGCGCTGCGGCCCGAGAGCTCGCGCGGGTCCCCGCCGACGGAACCGGCCGAGGTGGCCCGCCCGTCGGTGACGACCACGAGCAGCGGACGGCGGCTCGGATCCCGCAACCGCTCGATGCGCAGCACCTCGTGGGCCTTGAGCAGGCCCGCGGCGAGCGGGGTCCGCCCGCCCGTCGGCAGCTGCTCGAGCCGGGCCGCGGCCGCGTCCACCGAGGAGGTGGGCGGCAGCGCCAGCTCGGCGGCGGCGCCGCGGAAGGTGATCAGGCCGACCTTGTCCCGGCGCTGGTAGGCGTCCAGCAGCAGCGAGAGCACCGCCCCCTTGACCGCGCCCATGCGCTGCCGGGCGGCCATCGAGCCGGAGGCGTCGACGACGAAGAGGACCAGGTTGCCCTCGCGGCCCTCCCGGGTGGCCTGGCGCAGATCGTCCTTGCGGACGACGAGCCCGCGCCCGCTGCGCCCGCGCGCCTTCTGGTGCGGGGCGGCGGCCTGGATGGTCGCCGCGAGGTGCAGCTTCGTCAGGTGGCCCCGGGGGCGCTGGGCGCCGGTGGTCCGGCCGTGCGCGGTACGGGCGCGCGAACGCCGCCCGGACGCGCCCTCGCCGAGGCCCGGCACGCTGAGCATCTTGGTCCGGAACGGCTCGGCGGCCCGTACGGCGGCCTGCTCCGGTGCGGCGCCGTCCCGGGAGGTGGGCTGCGGCTCGGGGGACTCCGGGGCGTCCGGGGGCGGCGGGGCCGTGTCGTCCTGCGCCTCGGGGACTTCGGGGGCTTCGGGCTCGGGTGCGTCCGGCCCGCTCTGCGGGGGGACCCCGCCGCCTCCGCCGTCGGGGCCGCCGTCTTCCGGACCGCCGTCGTCCGGGCCCTCGGGCTCGGGCTCGGGCTCCGGGTCCGGGTCGGTCTCGTTCTCCGGCTCCTCGTCGGGGAACCGGTCCAGGATCTCGTCGAGCTTGTCCTCGTCGAGGCCGGGCGCGTCGAAGGGGTTGCGGCGCCGCCGGTGGGGGAGCGCCAGCAGCGCGGCCTGCCGTACGTCCTCCTTGCGTACGTCGGTCCGCCCGGCCCAGGCGGCCAGCGCGGTCGCCGTACGGGCCATCACGATGTCGGCGCGCATGCCGTCGACCTCGAAGCCGGCGCAGGTCGCCGCGATCTGCAGCAGCGAGGCGTCGCCGAGGCGGACCTTCGGGAGCAGGGCCCGGGCGGCCACGACGCGGGCGCGGATGTCCTGCTCGTCGCCGGACCAGCGGGTGGCGAACCCGGCGGGGTCGTCCTCGTACGCGAGCCGGCGGCGCACCACCTCGACGCGCTGGGCGGGCTCGCGGGAGGCCGCCACCTGGACGGTCAGCCCGAACCGGTCGAGGAGCTGCGGGCGGAGCTCGCCCTCCTCGGGGTTCATGGTGCCGACGAGCAGGAAGCGGGCGGCGTGGCGTACGGAGACGCCCTCGCGCTCCACGTACGAGGCGCCCATCGCGGCGGCGTCGAGGAGCAGGTCGATCAGGTGGTCGTGAAGGAGGTTGACCTCGTCGACGTACAGGATGCCGCGGTGCGCGTCGGCCAGCAGGCCGGGCTCGAAGGCCTTCACGCCTTCGGCGAGGGCCCGCTCGATGTCGAGGGCGCCGACGAGGCGGTCCTCGGAGGCGCCGACGGGCAGCTCGACCATGCGCGCGGGCCGGTCGTGGCCCGGGCCGGGCTTGTGCGGGCCGTCGGGGCAGGCCGGGTCGGGGGCGGCGGGAGCGCAGGAGAACCGGCAGCCGGGAATGACGTCCACCTGCGGCAGCAGCGCGGACAGCGCGCGGACGGCGGTGGACTTGGCGGTCCCCTTCTCGCCGCGGACCAGCACACCGCCGACCGCTGGGCTCACGGCGTTGAGCAGGAGCGCCAGCCGCAGGTCGGTCTGGCCGACCACTGCGGTGAACGGGTAGGGCGTGCTCATGCGGTGCCTCTCCTTGTGCGGGTACGAGTACGCGTGCGCGGGCCGGTGTGGTCGTGCGGGGTGGTGGCCGCGGGCCGGGTGCGATGTGCGGGTCTGCCGGGGGCTGCCGCCATCACGGGGCCCCCGGGGGGAGGAACGGGAGGCCGGCCGGGGCCCCCGTCTCGATCAGGCGGAGCAGGGCATCCGTGTCCGCGTGCTCGGCGATCAGGTCGCCCAGCAGGTCCAGCTGCTCCTCCCGCAGGGCGCCGAAGGAGGTGTCGGGCGCCGGAACGAAGCGGCGGCCCGACGCCAGCGCCACCTCCCGCAGGAACGCCCGCCGGAAGCCGTCCGACTCCAGCGAGCCGTGCCAGTGGGTGCCCCACACCGAACCGACGCGGCAGCCGTCGAGGAACGCCTCCCCGCCCAGGACCTCGGCCACCCCGTGGTGGATCTCGTACCCGTCGACCGGCTCGCCGAGCGCGGTCCCGGAAGGCCGCTCCAGGGTCTTCTCGCGCTCGAAGCGGATCCGCACCGGCAGCAGCCCCAGCCCGTCCACCGAGCCGGCCCTGGACTCGACGTCGTCCTCGATGTGCTCGCCGAGCACCTGGAAGCCGCCGCAGATGCCCAGTACCGGCCGGCCCTCCGCGGCCCGCCGCGCCAGCGCATCGGCGAGGCCGCGCTCGCGCAGCCACTCCAGGGCCTTCACCGTGCCGCGGGTACCCGGAACCACCACCAGGTCCGCGTCGACCAGCTCCTCGGCCCGGTCCACGAACCGCACCACGACCCCCGGTTCCGCCGCGAGCGCGTCGACGTCCGTGAAGTTCGACATCAGCGGCACCGCGCACACCGCGACCCGCAGGACGTCCTCGCCGACCGGCGGCGCCACGACCGACTCGCGTACCGCGCCCCGCAGCGAGACCCGGAGCCCGTCCTCCTCGTCGATGCCCAGCCCGTGCTGGAACGGCAGCACGCCGTACGTCGCCCGGCCGGTCAGGGAACGCAGCATCTCCATGCCCGGTTCCAGCAGCGACACGTCGCCGCGGAACTTGTTCACCATGTATCCGGCGATCAACGACTGGTCCTGCGGCGACAGCAGCGCCGTCGTCCCGAAGAACGAGGCGAAGACCCCGCCCCGGTCGATGTCCCCGACCACGACCACCGGGAACCGCGCGGCCCGCGCGATGCCCATGTTCACGATGTCGGTCCGGCGCAGGTTGATCTCGGCCGGACTGCCCGCCCCCTCGCAGATCACGGCGTCATACGTGCCCCGCAGCTGCTCCAGGCAGTCCGTGACGACCCCGAGAAGCTGCTCCTGCCTGCCCCCGTGGTAGCCCCGGGCACTCATCTCGCCCACCGGCTTGCCCAGCAGCACCACCTGGCTGCTGCGGTCGCTGCCGGGCTTGAGCAGCACCGGGTTCATCAGCGCCGTCGGCTCCACGCACGCCGCCTGCGCCTGCATCGCCTGCGCCCGCCCGATCTCGGCGCCCTCGCGCGTCACGAACGAGTTCAGCGACATGTTCTGCGCCTTGAACGGCGCCACCTTCACGCCCTGCCGGGCCAGCCAGCGGCAGATGCCCGCCGTGACCACGCTCTTGCCCGCGTCCGATGTCGTACCGGCGACGAGGAGTCCCCCGCCCAGCTTTCCGCCGCTCACGGGCGTCCCCTCCCAGCCACACGTGACACCGCACAGCGCAGTGCCACACACGCCCCCAGCGCCAGCCACGTCACCTGCCGTGACAGCCGCACAGCCCGTTCGATGTCCGCGACCTGCACCGGCCGCCCCGCCCCGCCGTTCAGCACGGCCCGGTGCTCGACCCGCCCCGCGTACGCCAGGGTTCCTCCCAGCCGTACGCCGAGCGCCCCGGCGAACGAGGCCTCCACCGGGCCGGCGTTCGGGCTCGGGTGCTTCGCGGCGTCGGCACGCCAGGCCCGTACGGCTCCCCGCCGGTCGGGTCCGGCCAGTACGGCGGCCAGCGCGGTCAGCCGGGCGCCCGGCCAGCCCGCGAGGTCGTCGAGCCGGGCCGAGGCCCAGCCGTAGCGCAGGTAGCGCGGCGACCTGTGGCCCACCATCGCGTCCAGGGTGTTCACGGCGCGGAAGGCCAGCAGCCCGGGGATACCGGCGGCGGCGCCCCACACGAGGGCCCCGACCACCGCGTCGGAGGTGTTCTCGGCGACCGACTCCACGACGGCGCGGGCCATCTGCTGCTCGTCCAGGGCCTGCGGGTCCCGCCCGCACAGGTGCGGCAGCCGCTCCCGGGCGACCTCGGCGTCCCCGGCGGCGAGCGCGCCGCCGATGGCGCGGGCCTCACGGCCCAGGGAGGTGCCGCCGACTACGGCCCAGGTGGCCGCTGCGGTCAGGGCGATACGGGCGGCTGCGGGCCGGGAGCGCACGGCGCGGGCGCCCAGCGCGCCGACGGCGGCCGCGCCCCCGGCGCACACGAGGGTGTGGAGGAGGCCCCGGGCGCGGTCGTCGCGCCACAGGGCGCCTTCGACAGCGGCGGCTGCTCGTCCGAAGGCGGCCACGGGGTGCCCTCGGCGCGGATCACCGAGGATCCGGTCGCCGATCAGGCCCGCCGTGGCGCCGTACGCGAAGACGCGATCGGCACGCATGGTGGCAGGTATGTCCTCACTCAGGGTCCGCGCCCTGGTTCGACGTGTCCGGCGGTGGGAGTTCCTGGCTCCCGGGGCGCACGCGTCGCGTGCTCCCCGGTGACAGTGGCGGGACCGCGCCGGATTCGCACCGGACTTCCTCTCCATGCCGCCGTATTGGCTCGGGCAGTCCACCACGCACCGCGAAGGCCCGTCAACTCGCCGTTGACCTGCGGCGGGGCAGGTCACCACGCCGGGCCTCGGGTACGGGAAAGCTCCCCCCGGGAAGCCCGGAGGGAGCTTTCGTGCACCGTGCCCGAATCGGTCAGCTGACGATCAGGTAGATGCCGTACGCGACGGCCGCCGTGACGAGCGCGAAGCAGGCGTACGCGCCGCTGCGGGCCAGGGTGGCGGTGCCGCCCTGCTCGGTGGCGGTCTCGTGCTTGGAGAGGCCCACCAGGCCCAGGGTGAACAGGGCCACGAGCGCGACGGTGGCGGAGAGGCTGACCCCGAAGACGGAGCCGAGTGCTGCCCAGTCGATCTTCATACTGCGGATTCCTCTGTCGTTCTCGGGGTCAGACCGCGGCGGCCGGGGCCGCAGGGGTCGGGGCAGCCGCCGGGATGGTGGCCTTCAGGTCCTCGTCGGTGACCGCGGCGGTCGTACCGGCGGCGGCCACGGTCGGCGGGACGGTGACGGCGGCCATGGCCGTGGTGACGACACCCGGCTCCTCGGCCGCGGCCGGCTGCACGTCGTTGACGTTGCTGTGGTCGACGACCTGGCGGCGGGAGATGACCCAGATGGCGACGCAGGAGGCGATCAGGAAGAGCGCGACGGCGGCGACGCCGAGGTCACCGGTACGCATGACCAGCTCGGCACCGGAGGCGACGACGGCCGCGGCCGGCAGGGTCAGGCCCCACGCGATGAACATGCGGGTGGCGGTGGACCAGCGGACCACACCGCCCTTGCGGCCCAGGCCCGCACCCATGACGGCGCCGGAGCACGCGTGGGTGGTGGAGAGGGAGAAGCCGAGGGTGGAGGAGGCCAGGATGACGCTCGCGGCCGAGGTCTGGGCGGCGAAGCCCTGCTGCGGCTGGAGGTCGGTCAGGCCGCTGCCCATGGTGCGGATGATGCGCCAGCCGCCCAGGGAGGTGCCCAGGGCGATGGCCATGCCGGCGGAGACGATGACCCAGACCGGCGGGTTGGCGCCGGAGTCCAGGGCGCCGCCGGCGATGAGCGCCAGGGTGATGATGCCCATCGTCTTCTGCGCGTCGTTGGTGCCGTGCGCGAGGGAGACGAGACCGGCCGAGGCGATCTGCCCGGCGCGGTAGCCCTTGGTGGCGGTCTTGCCGCCGACCTTGCCGCCGAGCTTGTACGTGACCTTGGCGGCCAGCATCGAGGCCACACCGGCCACGATCGGCGCGGCGACCGCGGGGAGCAGCACCTTGCTGACGAGCGTGCCGCCGTTGACGGCGCCGAGGCCGGCGGAGGCGACGGCCGCGCCGACCAGGCCGCCCATCAGGGCGTGGGAGGAGCTGGAGGGGAGTCCGACCAGCCAGGTGACGAGATTCCAGAGGATCGCGCCGACCAGGGCGGCGAAGATCACTTCTGGCTGGATGCCCTCCTCGTTGACCAGGCCCTTGGAGATCGTCTTGGCGACCTCCACGGACATGAACGCGCCGACGAGGTTGAGCACGGCGGACATGGCCACCGCCGTCTTGGGTTTGAGGGCGCCGGTCGAGATGGTGGTGGCCATCGCGTTGGCTGTGTCGTGGAAACCGTTCGTGAAGTCGAACACGAGAGCGGTGATGATCACGATCCCGAGG
The DNA here is from genome assembly GCF_036106915.1 of Streptomyces sp. NBC_00354. NCBI lineage: Bacteria > Bacillati > Actinomycetota > Actinomycetes > Kitasatosporales > Streptomycetaceae > Streptomyces > Streptomyces sp. NBC_00354. Next base: position 6,322,658 of record NZ_CP107983.1, read on the forward strand.
AGAAGCGTTATGTGCTCCATTTACCCAGGCTTCTGTTTGACGTCAGTGGCTCGGCGACCGTAGGCAACCTGAGTGAACGGAAGATGAACTGGCGCGGGCGGAGCGGTGTACTGGCCCGTCGTGTCATCGGGACCTTCGTCCTGATTTTCCCGCTGATACCGCGATTAATGCACGTCAAAGCCGGGTGAACGAAAGGATCCGCAGGCGATCAGAGGCCCCTGGACCCGCCCTCGAGGGGTCCTGGAAGAGATCTAGATCACTCCTCCGGCCGACCCGCTGCGCCGCTGCGTGATCCCTTCCCGGCCCCGCCCGGCGGTATGCGGAACATTCCGCTCAGGTGGCCCGCCCGGGCTCGCGCCTTGACACTGGAGCCGTGCGTACCGCCACAGCGACGGCCGCGGTCGTCGCCACCTCCCTCGTCGGTGCCGGTGCAGCCGCGGTCGCGGCCGGCCGGTACGCCGCCGACGCCGCCCTGCGGCACGAGCCCGGCCGCCCCCTGCCCGGCGAGGCGCGGCTCAGCGTCCACTCCGCCGGCTCCGGGCGGGTCGTTCTGACCCGCTCGCTGGCCTCCCTGCGCCCCGGTACGTACGGACTCACCGCCCCCGGGGTGCACGCCGTGGTCGGGCCCGTCCTCGAGGGAGCCGCGCCCGGCCCGGACACCGTCGTACGCCGGCTCCTCGCCGTCACCCACGGCAGCCTCGAGCCCGGCATCCGGGTCACCCTCACCCCCCAGGTCCACGCGGGCAACCCCGGCACCGCCCTCGGGCTCGACCATGCCGACGTGGACATCCCCGGCGAGCTCGGCGGGCTGCCCGCCTGGTTCGTGCCCGCCGCCCGCGACACCTGGGTGATCACCGTGCACGGGCTCGGCGCCGGCCGCGAGCACCCGATGGTGATCATGCCCTTCCTGCACCGCCAGCGGATGCCCGTCCTCGACCTCGCCTACCGCGGCGACCTCGGCGCCCCCGCCTCACCGGACGGTCTCGGCCACCTCGGCGAGTCGGAATGGCGGGACGTGGACGCCGCGATCCGCTACGCCCTGCGCTACGGCGCCCGCCGGGTCGTCCTGCACGGCTGGTCCACCGGCGCCGCCATGGCCCTGTACGCCGCGGAGCGCTCGGCCCTCGCCGACCGGATCTCCGGGCTCGTGCTGGACTCGCCGGTGCTCGACTGGCACACCACCCTGCGCGCGCTCGTCGCCGCCCGCCGCACCCCGGCCCCGCTGGTGCCGCTCGCGGTGCGGGCCGCCGAGGGGAGCGCCGGGCTGCGCGCCGACCGCCCGGGACCCGGTGCGGACCCCGCGGCGCTGCGCGTCCCCGTCCTGATCTTCCACGGCCCGGACGATTCGCTCGCCCCCTGGGAGCCCTCCCGCAGGCTCGCCGCCGCCCGCCCCGACCTGGTCACCCTGAAGACCGTCCGCGAAGCCCCGCACGGGGCGATGTGGAACGCCGACCCGGCCGGATACGAGGAAGCCCTGAGGCGCTTTCTCACCCCTCTTATGTGAAGGCCGTGTGCCGGACGGGACAGGGAGGGTGCATTCTCCCTGTATGTCCCCCTGGCCGCCGCCGATAATGGCTGGTTCCGTTTGGGCTTTCGGCCGGTGACGGGCGAGACTGCTTCCGTGACGTCCCGAAAGCCTGATGAGCAGTTGGCTCGCGACTCCAGACTCCGACTCGTCTCCCCGCGTTCCGTCGCCGCGGCCCGCAAGGCGGTGACCGACCGACGCGCCCGTACCGCCTCCCGGCCCCCGGCGGGTACCCCGGCCACGGCCGAACTCGCGAACCGGGCCCGGGCCTCGCTCGCCGATGCCGTACGGCTCGCCCGCTGGGCCGAGCTCAACCTCGGGGCCGGCGGCGGAGGCCGACCCGCCCCGGCGGGAGCGCTGCCCGCCTCCGATGTGGAACGGGCCGCCGCTGAACTGAACCTGACACACGGGCAGATCCGGGTCGGCTGGGACCGCGCCCGGCTCGCCGGCCTCGTGGAAGTGCACGGCGGCCATGCCCGGCCCGGCTGGCGGCTGCGCGCCTGGGACCGCGACGACACCGCCGTACTGCGCGGCTGGGTCGCCCTGTTCGACGCCTGGTCGCTGGTTCACCCGGCCCCCGCCGACATCGCGCCCGCGGTCGTCGCCGAGGTGGTCGAGGCCATGCCCCAACTGCTGTCCCTGCTCCAGCTGTCCGCCGGTCCCGTGACCGTGCCGGATCTGCTGGACCTGCTCGGCCAGCGGGTCACCGAACTGCGCGACGAGCGGTGCGAGGTCCCCTACGACACCCCGGCGCGCGAGACTTCGCCGTCTGACGGGACGGCAGCCACCGCCGACGCCGAGGCGGCCGGCCCCGTGGCGGCCGTCGCGGTCGCGGAGGCCGCCACCTCCCACGCGGCGCCCGTCCCGCTCGCCCGGCTGCTGCGCTGGGCGCTCGGCGGACTCGCCGCCGTCGACGCCGTCACCCTCGGTCCCGCGCAGGCCGCGCTCACCCCGCTCGGCAGCTGGGCCGTCTGGGTCAAGCTCGAACAGATCTGCGTCGCTGCGCAGAGCCCCGCCGGGAACATCGAGCAGTCCGCCGCCGCGATGCTGCACGGCTGCGCCCGGCTCACCCCGGGACCGGCCCGCGCCGAGTACCAGGCCTGGCTCGCCGCCCGGCCCGTCGGCCACGCCGTCAGCGAGCTGCTGCACGCCGCCCGCGGCGAGGATGCCCTGCTGCGCGGCCTGGCCTTCGAGGCCCTGCGCGTGGTCGGAGCCCCGGCCGAACCCGAGGTGCGCGCCGCCGTCCGCGACGCCGCCCTGCGGCCCTACGCCCTGCTCTGGCTCGCCGAGCACGACGGGGTGGATCCGGACGAGGCCCAGGACGTGCTCACCGCCGAGGAGTCGACCTGGCTCTGGGTGGACACCGCGGCCGCCATCGCCGACCACGGCGAGGCCGACCTGCTGGCACGCCACCTCGACTCGGCCGTCCGCACCACCGTCCCGCGGCTGCTGGACGAGGTCCGCGCGGTCGGCCATCCGCGCACCGTCCAGGTCCTGGTCGCCCTGGCCGCCGCCCACCCGGACCCGGCCCTGGCCAAAGCGGTCCGCCGGGCCGCGTTCCAGGTCCACACCGGCGGCGCGTAGCGCCCGTAGGGGAAGGTACGCAGGAACGCGCCGCGGGTCTCAGACCTGCGGCGCGTACGTCCCGAAGCTCCAGATGTTGCCCTCGGCGTCCCTGGCCATGTAGTCGCGGGACCCGTAGTCCTGGTCGGTGGGCTCCATCAGGATCTCCACGCCGTGCTCCGCGGCCCGCCGGTGGTGGGCGTCCACATCGTCGACCACCACATAGACCCCCACGGGACCGCCGCCCTCCATGGCCTTGTCGAAGACGCTGCCGGTGCCCTTGCTGCCCAGCATCACCAGGCCGCTGCCGTAGGCCAGTTCCGCATGCATCACCGAGCCGTCCTCGCCCTCGTACACCGCGACCTGGCTGAAGCCGAAGGCCTCGGTCAGCAGCTTGATGGCCGCCTTCGCGTCGCGAAAACGCAGCGTGGGACAGATGGACGGAACGCCTGACATGACGACCACTCCCTCTCGTGACGGTGACCTACGTCACAGCATGGCAGGCGCCACCGACGGTCAGCGGAACGTGTTGCACCGGGCCATGTCGCCCGTGTGGTACCCCTGGTAGAACCACTGCTGGCGCTGCTGGGCCGAGCCGTGCGTCCAGGACTCCGGGGTCACGCGGCCCTGGAACTTCTCCTGGATCCGGTCGTCGCCGACCGCGGCCGCCGCGTCCAGGCCGTCCTTGATGTCCTGGTCGGTGAGGCTCGTGATCAGCGGTCGGCCCGTGGACTCGTCCGGGGTCCTCGTCGCGTTGTGCGCCCACACCCCGGCGTAGCAGTCGGCCTGCAGTTCGACCTTGACCGCGTTGCTGTTCGCGCCCGGCTGTCCGCCCTGGGCCTTCTGCAGCGTTCCGGTCAGGTTCTGGACGTGGTGCCCGTACTCGTGGGCGACGACATAGGCCTGGCCGAACGGGCCGCCGCTCGCGCCGAACTTCGTCCTCAGGTCGTCGAAGAAGCCGAGGTCCAGGTAGACCCGCCGGTCGGCCGGGCAGTAGAAGGGGCCGACCGCCGAGGTGGCGGCCCCGCAGGCGGTGTTCACCCGGCCGGTGAAGAAGACCGTCGACGCCGGGGTGTACCGGCCGCCGCGCCGGGTGAACTCTTCCCTCCAGAAGTCCTGGGTGCTGTTGACGACCGCGACCAGCCGGCAGTCCTCCCGCGCGTTCGCGTCCCGCCCCTTCTTGCAGGACTGCTCCACCTGACTGACGGACGACGAGGTCACCGCCGGCTCCCGGTTCCCCGAGGACAGCCCCAGTTCGTCCGGGCCCACGCCGAAGAGCAGCCCGAGTACCAGCGCGATGAGGCCCGCGATACCGCCGCCGATCGTCGCCCGCCCGCCCGGGATGCGGTTGCCACGCACGTCCTTGACCTCGGAAGTGTCCAGATCGGCGTCGTCGTCGAACTGCATCCCGCACCGCCCTCGATTCCACGTGGCCGCACTGCGGCGAATATCACCCGGTCCATCCTGATACGCGCCCCGGCCCACCGGGGCGATCCGTGGACCGAACGGGGGACCGGAAGAGGGGCGGGCGGGGGAGCGGAAGGGGGAGGGACGGGGCGTGCGTCAAGGGCCGGACGCCCCCATAACCAGTTGCACACCCCCGGTAGAATGAATCCCATGGCAAATCTCCTCGCGGATTAGCGGCGTCGAAGCATCGCGTCCTGCCCCCCTTCCGCCGTCCCCCCGCCCTGGAGTATTTCCGTGATCACCGCCACCGGCGTCGAGCTGCGCGCCGGCGCCCGCGTCCTCATCGAGTCCGCCTCGTTCCGTATCGCCAAGGGCGACCGTATCGGCCTGGTCGGCCGCAACGGAGCGGGCAAGACCACCCTCACCAAGTGCCTCGCCGGCGAGGGTCAGCCCGCCGCCGGGTCCATCACCCGCTCGGGCGAGGTCGGCTACCTCCCGCAGGACCCGCGCACCGGCGACCTGGACGTGCTCGCCCGCGACCGGATCCTGTCCGCCCGCGGCCTCGACGTCCTCATCAAGAAGATGCGGATGAACGAGGAGCGCATCGCAACCGGCGCCGGCGCCACCCGTGAGAAGGCGCTCAAGCAGTACGAGCGCCAGGAGACCGAGTTCCTCACCAAGGGCGGGTACGCCGCCGAGTCCGAGGCCGCGACCATCTCGGCCGCCCTCAGCCTCCCCGACCGGGTCCTCGGCCAGCCGCTGCACACCCTCTCCGGCGGCCAGCGCCGCCGCGTCGAGCTCGCCCGGATCCTCTTCTCGGACGCCGACACCCTGCTGCTCGACGAGCCGACGAACCACCTGGACGCCGACTCCATCGTCTGGCTGCGCGACTACCTGAAGAACTACCGCGGCGGCTTCGTCGTGATCTCCCACGACGTCGACCTGGTCGAGACCGTCGTCAACAAGGTCTTCTACCTGGATGCCAACCGCTCCCAGATCGACGTCTACAACATGGGCTGGAAGCTCTACCAGCAGCAGCGCGAGGCCGACGAGAAGCGCCGCAAGCGCGAGCGCCAGAACGCCGAGAAGAAGGCCGCGGCCCTGAACTCGCAGGCCGACAAGATGCGCGCCAAGGCCACCAAGACCGTCGCCGCGCAGAACATGGCCAAGCGCGCCGACCGGCTGCTCGCAGGCCTGGAGGCCGTCCGCGCCTCCGACAAGGTCGCCAAGCTCCGCTTCCCGGACCCGGCGCCCTGCGGCAAGACCCCGCTGACCGCCGAGGGCCTGTCGAAGTCGTACGGCTCCCTGGAGATCTTCACCGACGTCGACCTGGCCATCGACAAGGGCTCCCGCGTCGTCATCCTCGGCCTCAACGGCGCCGGCAAGACCACCCTGCTGCGCCTGCTCTCGGGCACCGAGAAGCCGGACACCGGCGAGGTCACCCCGGGCCACGGCCTCAAGCTCGGCTACTACGCCCAGGAGCACGAGACCCTGGACCCGGAGCGCACGGTCCTCGAGAACATGCGCTCCGCCGCGCCCGACCTGGACCTGGTCGCCGTACGCAAGACGCTCGGCTCCTTCCTCTTCTCCGGGGACGACGTGGACAAGCCGGCCGGGGTCCTCTCCGGTGGCGAGAAGACCCGTCTCGCCCTGGCCACGCTGGTCGTTTCCTCGGCGAACGTGCTGCTGCTCGACGAGCCCACCAACAACCTCGACCCGGCCAGCCGCGAGGAGATCCTGGGCGCGCTGCGCACGTACAAGGGTGCGGTCATCCTCGTCACGCACGACGAGGGGGCGGTCGAGGCGCTGGAGCCGGAGCGGATCATCCTGCTCCCGGACGGCGTCGAGGACCTGTGGGGCCCGGACTACCGGGACCTCGTCTCCCTCGCCTGAGGTTCACCGGGGGTGCCCGGCGGCTGCCCGGCGGGTTGATCCAGTTCCTTATGGATCATTCGGCTCAGGCGTGATCCATCATCTGAGTGAGACGGTCTCGTACCTCTGCGCTCTGTACGACGGCCCCGGCCGTGCCCGTCCGGGCGCGCGGCCGGGGTCGTCTTTTTTCGGCGTCCGGCCCCTGACCTGGCGATTCCCGGTGAGGGTGGAGAAGTGTGACGGACGTCATGCAGCGGAAGAGAAGATTCCGTTCTGCTGATGTGTCCACCGGTCGGGAAATGCCGTCGTACCGACCTTGCTGAATGGGTGGCCAGGAAGCCGGGGAGGGGTGATCATGAGAAGTCCAGAGCGCACTTCCCATGAGGAGGCACGGGTGGCCGAGACTCTGAAGAAGGGCAGCCGGGTAACCGGCGCCGCGCGCGACAAGCTCGCGGCAGACCTGAAGAAGAAGTACGACTCCGGTGCGAGTATCCGGGCGCTGGCCGAGGAAACCGGCCGGTCCTACGGATTCGTCCACCGGATGCTCAGCGAGTCCGGAGTCGTGCTGCGTGGACGCGGTGGCGCGACGCGTGGCAAGAAGGCGGCTTCGGCCTGACCCGGAACCCTGGCCGTCAGGCCCGGGGCCGGGGTGGAAGACGCTTGCCTGTCCACACCGCGGTTCCTTCGGTGACCCCCGGTCGGCCGTGTGGTCGATCGGGTGGTTACTGTGCAGTCACTTAGGCCGGGATTGCGGCCGACTGCACACCGGAGGCACCAGATGGCTCTGCTCGACAAGGACGGCGTACGGCTCACCGTGGACGACTCGGTCGCCACGGTGACACTGACCAATCCGGCCAAGCGAAACGCTCAGTCCCCCGCGCTCTGGCGGGCGTTGACGGAGGCCGGAAGGTCGCTGCCGGGCACCGTCCGGGTCGTGGTGCTGCGCGGTGAGGGCACGTCCTTCTCCGCCGGACTCGACCGGCAGGCGTTCACCCCCGAAGGTTTCGAGGGTGAGCCGTCCTTCCTCGATCTGGCGCGCGGTTCGGACGAACTGCTCGACTCGACCATCGCCGAGTACCAGGAGGCTTTCACCTGGTGGCGGCGCAACGACATCGTCTCCATCGCCGCCGTGCAAGGGCATGCGATCGGCGCCGGCTTCCAGCTCGCGCTGGCCTGTGACCTTCGGGTGGTCGCGGACGACGTGCAGTTCGCCATGCGCGAGACCAGCCTCGGCCTCGTGCCGGACCTGGCGGGCACGCAGCCGCTGACCTCCCTGGTGGGCTACGCCCGCGCGCTGGAGATCTGCGCGACGGGCCGCTTCGTGCATGCCGAGGAGGCGGAGCGGGTCGGGCTGGCCAACCTGGTCGTGCCCGCCGATGAGCTCGACGCGGCGGTGCAGGACCTCACGACGGCGCTGCTGGCTCCGCCGCGGGATGCCGTGATCGAGACGAAAGCGCTGCTCCGCGAGGCGGTGTCCCGCCCGTACGACGACCAGCGCTCGGCGGAACGCGCCGCCCAGGCCCGCCGCCTCCGCGACCTGGCCGGCCTCTCGGACTGACCTGCGTGCGCGGCGCGGTTGCCGGGGCTCCGCCCCCGGAGCCGCGCCGCACACGCAGGCGGGGCTGATGCGTCAGGGGATCAGGAGAGCCTTGCCCGGGATCCGGCGGGCTTCGATGGCGCGGTGCGCCTCCGCAGCCTCCGCCAGGGGGAACCTCCGCGCGATCACCGGGCGGAGCCGCCCCGCCGCCGCCTCGGCCAGGGCATGGCCCGCCAGGCGGGTGATCTCCGCCGGCGGGAACTGGACCTCCGCGATCCCCCGCAGGGCGATCCCGCGCCGCTCCACCTCCGCCGGGTCCAGCTCCGTGAAGCCGCCACTGGGGGCGCCGTGCGCCGAGACCCTCCCGCCGTCCCGGACCAGCCCGAAGCCGGCCAGGCCCAGCTCACCGCCGACCCCGTCGAGCAGGACGTCCACCGGACCGCCGACCGCCTCGGTCCAGCCCGGTTCCGTGTAGTCCACCGCCCGGTCGGCGCCCAGCTCCCGGACCAGCGCCAGCTTCTGTTCGCCCCGCGCCGCCCCCACCACGTACGCCCCCGCCGCCACCGCCATCTGCACCAGCAGCGTCCCCATCCCGCCGGCCGCGCCCAGGATCAGCACCCGGTCGCCCGGCTTGATCCCGACGCCCAGGACGATGCCCGAGCCGGTCACCCCATCGTGCGCCAGCGCCGCAGCCTCCGCCGATTCCAGCTCTTCCGGGACCGGGACCAGCAGTTCCACCGGGACCCGGACCAGTTCCGCGTACGTCCCCTTCGTACCCGGTGCGGCCACCACCCGGCGGCCCTGCCAGTCCGGGTCCACCCCCTCGCCCACCGCGACGACCGTCCCGGCAGCCGCGCCGCCCGGCACGTACGGCGGGTGGATGCCGAAGGACTCGCCCCAGCCCCCGCGGATCTGGGTCTCCACGTAGATCGTGTCCACGGCCTCGGCCCTGACCACCACCTCGCCCGCCCCCGGGACCGGGTCCGCCAGCTCGACCGGCACCAGGACCTCCGGACCGCCGTACCCGTCCACCCGTATCGCCCGCATGACATCCCCCTCGTTCGACATTCGCATTCGGCATTCGACATTCGGAACGCGCCATGGCCTTTCGGCCTTGATCACTCACCCCACTCTCGGACCTCGACCGTGGTTGAGGTCAAGCGGCGGCAGGAATCCGGTCCCGGCCGACCGGCGTAGTCCCGGCGCGCCGCCGCGGCCGCCCGCTTACCGTGGTGAGGAGTGAGTCCAATCCGCGCGAAGGGACACGCGATGACCGAATCCGCATCCGGGGGCGCCTCCCGCAACCCGGCCGACCGCGGCCGCACCACCATCTCCGACGGGGTGGTCGAGAAGATCGCCGGACTCGCCGCCCGCGAGGTGGTCGGTGTCCATGCCATGGGCAGCGGCAGCGGCCTCGCCCGCACCTTCGGCGCCGTCCGCGACCGCGTCCCCGGCGGGGCGAAGTCGTCCGTCACCCGCGGGGTCAAGGCCGAGGTCGGCGAGGTGCAGACGGCCCTCGACCTGGAGATCGTCGTCGACTACGGCGTGTCGATCCGCGACGTGGCCCGGGCCGTCCGTGAGAACGTCATCTCGGCGGTCGAGCGGATGACGAGCCTGGAAGTCGTCGAGGTCAACATCGCGGTCAGCGACGTCAAGCTCCCCGACGAGCCCGACGAAGAGCCGGAGTCCCGACTCCAGTGAGGGAGCCCGCATGAGGATGGCAGTCGTCGGCCTCTTCGCCGGCATGGCGCTGGCCTTCGCCGGATACTTCGGCGGTTTCGGGGCCTTCCTGCTGGTGGCGGCGCTCGGTGCCATCGGCTTCGTCGTGGGCCGGTTCCTGGAGGGTGACCTGGACCCCGGCGACTTCTTCCGCCCCCGCGATCGCGACAGGTGAGGAGGTCCTGATGAGCACGCCACGGGCGACCCCGCCGCGGGTGCCGCCTGCCGACCGGGGGGCCACCCGGATCGCCGACCGGGTCGTCGCCAAGATCGCGGCCCAGGCCGCCCGGGAGGCGCTCGCCGCGCCGCCGGGCGGGCCGCCGACGGCCGCGGGCCCGGCGACGCGCACCGCCGGGTCCGCCGGGCCGGCCGCCCCGCACGCCACCGTCACCGTGCACCACGACATCGCCCGGGTGCGGGTGAGCCTCGAGCTCGACTACCCCTCCGACCTCGCCGCCCAGTGCGCGGCCGTGCGCCGCCAGGTCGTCCTCCGTATCGAGGAGTGCACCGCCATGTCCGTACCCGAGGTGGACATCGACATCGAGCACCTGCACACCGCGCACACCCCCGGCTCCGCCGTACGGGACCGGAAGCTGCGGTGACGGCGCCCGCTCCCGGCCGGGCCCCGGTCCCGGACCCGGATTCCGGACGGGCCCACGTCGCCCGGTTCCGGTCGGCCCGGCGGGTTCCGGCCGCGCTGACCGCACTGGCCGTGCTCGGGGTGGCGGGCCTGTTCCTCTACGACCTCGCCGCCGTACGGGCCGGCCGTCCCGGGATGGAGTGGCGCCGCGAACTCGCCCGCCAGCTGGAGCGGCACACCCCCGCGGACCCGTGGGTGCTCGTGTGCGCCGGGGCCCTCGCCCTGGCCGGGGCGGTGCTCCTGTTCCTCGCGCTGGCTCCCGGGCTCCGCGGGATCCTGCCGATGCGGCCGGCGGACCCGGACGCCGGGGTACGGGCCGGGCTCGGGCGGAAGGCCGCCGCGCAGGTGCTGCGGGACCGGGCCATGGAGGTGTCCGGGGTGCAGTCGGCGCGGGTCGCTGTGCGCCGGTCCCACGTCGCGGTCCGGGCCGCGTCGCACTTCCGCGAGCTGGACGAGGTAAGGGCCGACCTGGAGGCGGTGCTCGCGGTCGGCATCCGGGAACTGGGCCTCGCACACCCGCCGCAGCCGCGGGTACGGGTCACCCGGGCCGCCGTCGGGAAGAGGTGAGGGGATGCTCGGGACGGTGAACCGGATCCTGCTCGGGATCATCGGCCTCGTGCTGCTGGCGGCCGGGGCGGCGCTGCTGACGGCGTTCCGGCCGCTCGGCGGCCGCCACGAGCCGCTGCTGACATCGGAGACCCGGCAGCAGTACTGGCATGCCGAGGGCTGGTGGTGGTGGGCGGTGCTCGCCGGGCTCGGGGTCTGCGTGGTGCTCGCGCTGTGGTGGCTGCTGGCCCAGCTGCGGCGTCCGCGGCTGGGCGCGCTGGTGGTGGACACCGGGGACGGGGCGTTCGCGGTGCTGCGGGGGCGGGCGCTGGAGGAGGCGGTGGCCGCCGAGGCGGGGGCGCTGGACGGGGTTGCCCGGTGCAGCGTCGCACTGGGCGGGCGGCAGGGGAGACGCGGCCGGCGCGGTGCGCCCAGGCTGCAGGTGGAACTGGAGCTGGAGCCGCATGCCGTCCCGGCCGATGCACTGGCCGCGCTGGCCGGGCCGGTGCTGAACCACGCCCGCGGGTCGGCGGGTCTCCCCGGACTCCTCGCGGAGGCCCGCTTCCGGATCACCTCGCACCGGGCCCGCCGCGTCACCTGACGGCGGGCCCGGGGGACTCAGAAGCCGCGCCGGAAGCCGCCGTCGACCGGGAGCATGATGCCCGTCAGGTACGAGGCCGCGGGCGACAGCAGGAACGCCGCCGAGCGGCCGAACTCCTCCGGGGTGCCGTAGCGCCGCAGCGGAATGCCGGATTCATTGGCCGCGCGGGCCGCCTCGGCGTCGCCCGACAGTGCGTCGAGCTCGCGGACGCGGTCGGTGTCGATCCGGGCCGGCAGCAGCCCGACCACGCGGATGCCGCGCGGCCCGAGCTCCACCGACAGGGACTTGGCGAAGCCCGCCAGCCCCGGCCGCAGGCCGTTGGAGATGGTCAGGCCCGGGATCGGCTCGTGGACCGAGCCCGACAGGACGAAGCCGATGACCCCGCCCTCGCCCAGCTCGGCCGCCGCCGCGCGGGCCAGGCGCACGGCGCCCAGGAAGACCGCTTCGAACGCCGCGGCCCACTGCTCGTCGGTGTTGCTCGCCGCCGAACCGGGGGCGGGGCCGCCGACGCTGATGAGGATGCCGTCGAAGCGGCCGAAGCGTTCCTTCGCGGTGGCGACGAGCGCGGCCGCCGCCTCCGGGTCGGCGTTGTCCGCGGCGACCCCCACCGCGTTCGGACCCAGCGAGGCCGCCGCTTCGGCGGCGCGCGCCGCGTCGCGGCCCGTCACGATCACCTTCGCGCCGTCCGCCGCCAGTTCGCGCGCGGAGGCGAAGCCCAGGCCACGGGTGGCTCCGGTGACGACGTAGACGCGGTCTTTCAGTCCAAGATCCATGCCCGACACGCTACGCCGTCGGCGCCGGCTCCCGCTCGGGGGTGGCGCCGGCCGCCGCAGCCGCCGCGCGGTCGCGCTTCTCGCGCCGTACGAGGACCAGCCAGCCCACCGGCACCGACGCGGCGAACAGCCACCACTGCACGGCGTACGCCATGTGCGGGCCGATCGAGTCGTGGTCGGGATCGGCGACCATCTCCGGGCTGCCGCCCGCCGGGGCCGGGGCGGTGAGCTCCAGGTAGCCGCCGAGGACGGGCTTGCCCAGGTACTCCGCCTGCTGGGCGCTGTTGATCAGCATCACCTGGCGGTCCGGCAGGCCCTTGCGGTCCTTGATGCCGCTGCCGCCGCTCGTCTCGTCGGCCTTCAGCCGCCCGGTGAGCGTGACCTCGCCCGCGGGCGCGGCCGGCACCGGCGGGTACGCGCGCGGGTCGTCGCCGCCGGCCACCCAGCCGCGGTTGACCAGCACCACCCGGCCGTCGGCCAGCACCAGCGGGGTCAGGACGTGGAAGCCGACCTTGTCGTCGTTGTCGGTGCGCATCCGTACGACGACCTCGTGCGCGGTGTCGTACGTCCCGGTGGCGGTGACGGCACGCCAGAAGTCGGCCCGCGGGACCCGGTGGCCGGGGGAGGTCACCTCGGTCATCGCAACCGGCTTCGCGGACAGGTTCGACGCGATCAGCTCGTTCTGGGCGACCCGGTGCTCGTGGCGGTGGTACTGCCAGAACCCCAGCTTGATCATCGCGGGGATGAGGGCGAGGGCGACGAGGGTGAGGCACACCCATTGCCGGGTCAGCACAAAGCGGTACACGCCCACGACGGTACCCCCAGCCGGGAAGACCCCGGTGGCCGGGTGGCCGTCCGGGGTCGGGAAGGGGAACGGGGGAGGGAAACCGGGGGAGCGTCACACGGAGGGTCGGATGACCGGACGGCCGGAGGGTCACACGCGGTCGACGATGCCCACCTTCCCTTCCGCGCGGGCGCAGTGCGCCCCGCAGAACCACTGGCCCTCGACCTCGACGCCCTGCCCGATGATCTGCACACGGCAGTGTTCGCAGATGGGCGCCATGCGGTGGATGGCGCAGGAGAAGCAGTCGAAGACGTGCACGCTGCCCTGCGCGTGCACTTCGAAGGACATGCCGTAATCGTTTCCGCAGACCTCACAACGTGCCATGCGCCACAGGGTGGGACCGGACGGGCGAACGCGGAAGCGGGTGCCGGGCGAGTCGCCCGACGCTCACCCGTCTGCCGCAGCCACGTCCCGCAGCAGTTGGGTGAAGGCCGCCTCGTCGACCACCGGCGTACCGAAGGACTTCGCCTTGACCGTCTTGGAGGTGGCCGAGTCGGGGTCGTTCGTCACGAGCAGGCTCGTGAGCCGCGACACACTCGTCGCGACGTGCAGACCCGCCTCGATCGCCCGGTCCTCCAGCAGCTCCCGGTCCACCGAGGTGTCACCCGAGAAGGCGATCCGCATGCCCTGCTTCAGCGGTTTGCCGTCCTCGAAGCGCCCCGGGTTCGGGTGCGGGCACGGCGGCCGCTTGCGCGAGGGCCGCCAGCTGCCGCTCCCGTACGAGGCCTGCTGCCCGATCCGCGGGGTGACGGGGGAGTCCGACCATTCCGTCAGCGGCCGGCATTCCAGCAGGGGCAGCCGTACGCCGTCCCGCGCGGCGGCGTGCAGCGACGGGCGGAACGCCTCCGCGAGCACGCGGGCGTCGTCGAGCGCGTGGTGGGCGCGCTGCTGGACCACGCCGAAGTGCGCGGCGAGCGACTCCAGCTTGTGGTTGGGCAGCGGGAGGTTCAGCTCTTTCGACAGGGCGATGGTGCACAGCCGCTGACGGACCGGTGCGGTCCCGGCGGCCCGCGCGTACTCGCGGGCGATCATCTGCCAGTCGAAGATGGCGTTGTGCGCGACCAGCACCCGGTCCGCGAGCCGGCCCGCGAACTCCTCGGCGATGTCCTTGAAGAGCGGCGCGTCCTGGAGCATGTCGCTGGTGAGCCCGTGGATCCAGACCGGCCCCGGGTCCCGCAGGGGGTTGACCAGGGTGTACCAGTGGTCCTCCACATTGCCCTGCGCGTCGAGCCGGTAGACGGCGGCGGAGATTATCCGGTCGTCGCGAGCGAGCCCGGTCGTCTCCACGTCGACGACCGCGTACCCCTCGGGGTACGCGGTCGGCCACGTCGTCTCTGCGGTCGTACGGTCGTCGAGCATGGTCACAGAGGATATCGGCACGGACTGACACCCGTGGCCCGATGGGCTGTCAGCGGTCGCCGTCCGCCCCTCCCCCCGGCGCCGTGCCGAGGCCGCCCGCCGCGAGCTGTTCGAGCCCGCAGGCGTCAACAAGCCGCGCCCCGGGCCAGGAGGGTGTGGACAAGGGCCCGTACGGACAGCAGGAACAGCCTTTCCGGATCCGCCGGGCGGGCCAGGGCGCGGGCGAGTTCCGGGTCGTCGGGGGCGGCGGTGGGGTCCCAGAGGTCGCTCTCGGCGGGGGACTGGGCGGGGGAGCGCTCGCGGTTGCGCTCCACGAGCAGGAAGCCGACGATCTGGAACTGGACCGCGCGCACCGCGTCGGCGGCCCGGGCCCCGCGCAGCCCGGCCGCGTGCACCTCGTGGACCAGGGCCTGCTGGGCGGGCAGGAACATCCGCTCGGTGAGCCCGCGTTCGTGGACCATCGCGATCAGGTGCGGCCGCTCGCGCAGTTCGCGGCGCAGGATCCGCGCCACGGAGAGGATCCGCTCGGTGGGGGTGCGGCCGGCCGGCCGGATCGCGCCCATGTCCTGGACGGTCCGCTCCACGAGGGCGTCGAGCAGTGATTCGCGGTTGCCGACGTGCCAGTAGATGGACGTGACCGCGGTGCCCAGCTCGGCGGCGAGTTTGCGCATGGTGAGGGCGGCCGGGCCGTGCTGCTTGACCAGGCGGGCGGCCGCCTCCAGTACCTCGTCGCGGGTGAGCGTGGTTCTGGCCATGGCCGTCCCGCCAATCTGTCGGATCGTCAGTTCTGGTCCGTGCAGGGGTCTTTACCCTTCATCGGTGGCGGTGTAACTGTGTTACAGAACCGATCCGCTCAAGACGAGGGATGGTGCGAGACATGGCACGCGTACGGTACGGAGCGCGCACCGAGGCCGAGATCACGGCGTCGCGCGAGAAGAGCGCCAAGCTCCCCGACATCTGGTCCACCGGTGTGGTGGCGGTCTGGGAGAGCGACCCGGACGTGGTGGCGGCGGTCCTGCCGCCGCCGCTCAAGCCCGCCGAGCGGCCCCTCGTACGGGCCAACATCAGCAAGGTCGACCTGCCCGGCTACCCCCTCGGCGCCGGCTCGGTGGCCGTCGCCGCCCAGCACGCCGGGGTCGAGGGCTGGTACCCGCTGGTCATGCCGATGACCCACGAGCGGGCCCTGATCGGCGGCCGGGAGGTCTTCGGCGAGCCGAAGAAGCTGGGCGAGGTCGGCGTCGAGCGCGACGGCCTCGTCGTACGGGCCTCCCTGGCCCGGCACGGGATCGCCTTCGTGGAGGTGCGCGGGGCGGTGGACCGCGCGCTGCCGCTGCCCGAGCCCGCCGCCAAGACCGACTTCTACTTCAAGTTCCTTCCGGCGGTGGACGGTTCGGGCTTCGACGCCGACCCGGTGCTCGTCCACGTCACCCGCAACGAGAAGGTCCGCAAGCTGGAGCACATCACCGGTGACGTGGTGCTGCGCGAGTCGATGTTCGACCCCGTCGCCGACCTCCCCGTACGCCGGATCGTGGAGATCACCATCGGCGAGAAGACCACCGACCAGAAGGGCCGCGTCGTCGAGCGGGTCAGCGCCCAGGCCCTCCTCCCGTACATCCACCAGCGCTACGACGACCCGATGCAGATCCTCGACGGCCCGCCCGAGGGGAGCGTCTGATGCGGCTCGAGCCGGGACAGGTGGCCGTCGTCACCGGCGCCGCCGGCGGTATCGGCCTGGCCATGGCCCGCCGCTTCGCCACCGAGGGGCTGAAGGTCGTCCTCGCCGACGTGGAGGAGGGCGCCCTGCGCAAGGCCGCCGACGAGCTGGCCGCCGACGGAGCCCAGGTACTGGCCCGGCTCGTCGACGTCAGCGACCGCGAGTCCGTGATCGCGCTGGCCGACGCCGCGTACGACACCTTCGGCGCCGTGCACGTGCTCTGCAACAACGCGGGCGTCGGCTCCGGCGCCGAGGGCCGGATGTGGGAGCACGAGCCCAACGACTGGAAGTGGGCCTTCTCCGTCAACGTCTGGGGCGTCTTCCACGGCATCCAGGCCTTCGTCCCCCGCATGATCGCGGCCGGCGGCCCCGGCCACGTCGTCAACACCTCCTCCGGCGACGGCGGCATCGCCCCGCTGCCCACCGCCTCCGTCTACGCCGTCACCAAGGCGGCCGTGGTCACCATGACCGAGTCGCTGTACGCCCACCTCAAGGCGGAGGGCGCGGCCGTCGGCGCCTCCGTCCTCTTCCCCGGCCCGCACATGCTGCGCACCGGACTGTGGGAGTCGCACCGCAACCGGCCCGAGCGGTACGCGAAGGAGCGGCCGCGCAAGTCCCCTTACCGCAGCCTCGACCAGTACGAGGCCGCGATGAAGAAGGCCGGCCACGAGGTGGACTTCACCCCGGTCGAGGAGGTCGCCGAGCACGTCGTCGACGGCATCCGCGCCGACCGCTTCTGGATGCTCCCGGCGAGCGAGCACAGCGACCGGCAGATCCGCGCCCGGTCGCAGTCGATGCTCGACCGCGCCGACCCCGCCTACCTGGAGAGCTTCATCCTCGACTGAGGAGCGTTTGCAGTGAGTGAGACCGTGAGCGACAGCACGTACGAAGACCCGTACCTGATCATCTCCTCCGACTGCCACGCGGGCCTGCCCACCGAGCAGTACCGCCCGTACCTCGACTCCCGATTCCACCGCCGGTTCGACGAGTTCCTCGGCCAGCAGGGCGCCCGCCGCGCCGAGGCCACCCGCCTCGGCGTCCGCAACGAGGCCTTCGCCGAGAAGTGGTTCCACGACCACGAGGAAGGCCTCAAGGGCGGCTGGGACACGGCGCAGCGCCTGAAGGAACTCGACGGCGACGGGGTGGCCGCCGAGGTCGTCTTCCCGGACGCCGACGCCGTGGACAGCCAGACCGCCGCCCCCTTCGGCGTGGGCCTCGGGCTCTCCGGAGACCAGGACCCCGAGCTCGGCATGGCGGGCGCGCAGGCGCACAACCGCTGGCTGGCGGAGTTCGTCTCCGGGACCCCCGAGCGGCACTGCGGGGTCGCCCTGCTGCCCATCACGGGCGAGCCCTCGAAGGTCGTCGCCGAGGTCCACCGGGCCAAGGAGTCGGGGCTCGGCGCGTTGATGATCCCCGCGATGTGGGTGGACAAGGCGCCGTACCACGACCGCCGCTACGACCCCGTCTGGGCCGCCGCGGCCGAGACGCAGATGCCGATCGTCACCCACTCGGGCTCCTCGCCCCGCCACGAGTACGGCGACCACCTGGGCATCTTCGTCTCCGAGGTCACCTGGTGGCCGGCCCGCCCACTGTGGTTCCTGCTCTGGTCCGGGGTCTTCGAGCGGCACCCGGGCCTGAAGTTCGGCGTCGCCGAATCGGGCTGCTGGTGGCTGCCGAACCAGCTGTGGTTCATGGACCGGCTGTACCTGGGTGCGCACGGCGGCAAGAAGCTGTCGCCGTTCGAGGAGCTCAAGCGCCCGCCGAGCGAGTACCTGGACCGCCAGGTGTTCATCTGCGCGACGAACACCAAGCGGCGCGAACTCGCGCAGCGCTACGAGATCGGAGTGGACAACATCCTGTGGGGCTCGGACTTCCCGCACCCCGAAGGCACCTGGCCGGACACCCGGACCTGGCTGAAGAACACCTTCCACGACATCCCGGTCGGCGAGACCCGCCGGATGCTGGGCCTGGCCGCGGCGGACGTCTTCGGCTTCGACACGCAGAAGCTGGCCCCGGTCGCCCGCCGGATCGGCCCGACCCCGGCGGAGCTGGGCCAGCCGGCCGACCAGGATTCCGTGGAGTCCTCGTGGGCCCGCTCGCGGGAGACGGGCCGCCACTGGCTGACGGGCCACGACTTCCCGGTCCTGGGGGTGTCCTGATGGCGGACCGTTACACGGTCGTCTCGGCGGACTGCCACGCGGGCGCGGACCTGCTGGACTACAAGCCGTACCTGGAGAAGCGGCACCACGACGAGTTCGACGCCTGGGCCGCCACGTACGTGAATCCGTACGAGGACCTCCTCGCGGACACCGCGGACCGCAACTGGAACTCCGCGCGCCGGCTGTCCGAGCTCGAGGCGGACGGCATCGTGGCCGAGGTCCTCTTCCCCAACACCATCCCGCCGTTCTTTCCCAAGGCCTCGCTGATGGCCCAGCCTCCGACGGCCGGGGAGTACACGCTGCGCTGGGCGGGGCTCCAGGCCCACAACCGCTGGCTGGCGGACTTCTGCGCGGACGCACCGGGCCGGAGGGCCGGGGTGGTGCAGATCCTCCTCAACGACGTGGACGCGGCGGTGAAGGAGATCCGCCGCACGAGGGAGGCGGGCCTGACGGGTGGCATCCTGCTGCCCGGCGTCCCGCCCGGCTCGTCGGTCCCCGAGCTGTACTCGGCCGCGTACGACCCGATCTGGGCGGTGTGCGACGAGCTGGACGTCCCGGTCAACCACCACGGCGGCTCGGCGTCCCCGCCGCTCGGCGACGAACCGGCCGCCCGGGCCGTCTTCATGGTCGAGACGACCTGGTTCTCGCACCGCGCCCTGTGGCACCTCATCTTCGGCGGCGCCTTCCGCCGCCACCCCGGCCTGAAGCTGGTCCTGACGGAGCAGGGTTCCGGCTGGATCCCTGGGGTCGTGGAGATGCTGGACTACTACCACGGCCGCCTGGTCGCGGCGTCGGCCACGGCGGAGGCCAAGTTCGGGGCGGGCCTGGCGGAGTCCATGGGCAAGGGCCCGAGCGAGGTCTGGCGGGACAACTGCTTCGTGGGGGCGAGCTTCATGCGCCCCCACGAGGTCCCGCTGCGGGAGCGGATCGGCCTCGACAAGATCATGTGGGGCAGCGACTACCCCCACGACGAGGGCACCACCCCGTTCTCCCGCGAGGGCCTGCGCATCGCGTACGCAGGCCTCCCGAGGGAGGAGGTCGCCGCGATGGTCGGCGGCAACGCGGCCCGCGTGTACGGCTTCGACCTGCCCCTGCTGGACGCGGTGGCCGCGAAGCACGGCCCCTTGGTCTCGGAGATCGCCGAGCCGCTGACCGAGATCCCCCCCGAGGCCACGAGCCCGGCCTTCGCCCGGGGAGGCTCGGTCCGCGTCTGGTGAACCGGTGACCGGCTCCCGCCGGGCGGCTCAGTTCTTGTACACGAGCCGCTCCGGCGGGATGCTCTCGGTGCCGATCACGCTGGTGCGCCGGTCCACCTCGATGACCAGCCCGTCCACCTCCGCGAAGGGCGAGAGGTCCACCGTTCCGAGGCATTCGCGCAGGACGAGCAGCCGCAGCCCGGGCAGCTCGGTCAGCGGCTCCAGCGTCCCCTCGAACACGCACCTGATCAGCACGAGTTCGGTCAGGCGCTGATACGGCAGGAGAGCCGCGACCGACACGGGTGCGGCGTGCCGGATCTGCAGGGAGCCGAGCCCCGGGAGCGGGAGCGAGCGGATCAGCTGCCGGTACTGCAGGCTGCCCGCGATCGTCAGGTCCTTCACCCCCGGCCACCGCTCGATCCCGTCGAGGGTCATCCTGCGGACGCCCTGCCACAGGGCCAGGGAGGTCAGCCCCTCGGCCGCAGGGACGTCCCCGATCCACCGCTGCGCCGGCTCGAAACCGATGACCAGGGACTTGAGCCCGTCGACTGCCGCCAGCGGGGCCAGCGAGAGACCCTCCCGGAGGTAGCCGAAGGCGAGGCTGTCCGCCGACAGCTCGGCGACCGCCTCGATGCCCGTGACCTCCGGGCAGTCCAGCACGCCGAGGTGCCGCAGCGTCGGATGCCCGGCCAGCGGTGCGAGATCGGTCAGGCTCGGATTGCGGTGGATGACCAGCCACTCCAGGTCCCGCCGCCCGGATATGTCCGTCGGGACGGCGCCGTTCCAGGTGAGGTGGACCCGCCGTATGTGGGGCATCCGGCCGAGCACGGCCAGCTGCTCCGGCGTGCGGACGTGCAGGTGTCCGACGCGCACGGGGGCGTCGGCCAGGACCGCGTCCGCGTACGTATCGGTGGGGAACCGCCCCCAGGAGTCGGACAGTTCATGGACCACGTCGTAGCGGTCGTCCCTCCGGAAGCCGGCGATGACCTGGAGCGCCCGCTCCCCGCCGACCAGTGCGGCCGTACGGATGACGGCGGCGGCCTGCTGCTCGTCCAGGCCCTTCGGGCCCGGCAGGAGCTCCAGGACCAGCTCGCCCGCCTTGGCCAGCTCCTCGGCCTGCCCCACCGAGTGCGGCGGCAGCAGGTGCGCCGTACGCGCCTCCACCTCGTGCCAGACCTCGGGGTCCAGTTCCGGGGCGTGCTCCAGGCAGGCCGCAGCCAGCAGCACCAGCCGGCTGTGGTCCCGCTTGACCTTGTCGGCCCGCCGCAGCAGCTGCCGGAGCAGGCGTGCGCGCTCGTCGGGGCGGGCGTGCCCCACCGCCATGCGGACCACGTCCTCCCACGCGTCCTCGTGGGCGTTGCCCACCAGCACGCCGAAGTCCCGTGCCTCCACGGCCGCCTTGGCCCCCAGGTAGTCCTGGAAGGTGCGGTGCACGAAGTGGACCGATCCGGGTACCGGCTCCCGCAGCAGCCCGCTGCGGATCAGCAGGTGCCGGAACACCTGCTCGGCGCCGGCCTGCGCCCGTACCTGGGGCATGGCGCCGAGCCACTCGCCCACCATCTCCTCGGCCTCCGTGCAGGAGGCCTCCACCTGGCCGTTGCGGATGAGCCAGTACGCGAGCCGCTGGAGCAGCAGGGTCTGCTCGTCCCTGCTGAGGTACACGCCCTCGACACCGGAGATGTCCCGCTCGGTGTCCCGGCGTACGAGGAGCATGTCCAGGGCGGCGTCGTACAGCTCCTTGCGCGCCCTCGGCAGGTGCATGTGGCGGTCCCGGTTCAGGGCGCACAGCAGGGCGCACATGAGGGGGTTCGAGGCCAGCCATCCCAGGTCCCGGCGGGAACCGACGGACTGGATCAGCGATTTCTCGTACCGGTCCAGGCTGTCCCGCTCCTCCTCGGAGCCGCACTCGGCGCGGGCGGAGTCGTGCCAGTGCGTGATGAACGCGCTCACGTCGGCGCGCTCCATCGGCAGCAGGGAGAGGAGGGAGAAGGCCTGCCCGGTCAGCCAGTCCTCCGGGACCGCCGACGGGCGGGTGGTCACCACGTAGCGGGCCCGGGGATAGGCCGCGAGCAGGGATCTGAGCCACTCCTCCGTGCGGCTGCGGAGCTTGGACGGCACCTCGTCGACGCCGTCGACCAGGACGAGTGCCCGCCCTTCGGACAGCAGGTTCTCGACCCATCCCTCCGGGGCCCGCAGCGGCACGCCCGAGGCGCGCAGCCAGTTCTCCGGCATCGGCAGGCCCTCGGGCGAGTTGAACGAGCGCAGCCGCAGGACGAAGGGGACGAGCGTGTTCCAGTGGCGCAGGCCGAGCTTGAAGCTCCGTCTCGCCGCATTCAGGGCCAGCCACTGCACCAGGGTGCTCTTGCCCGAACCCGCCGGGCCGCGCAGCAGTACACGCTCGGACGTGCTCAGCGCCAGCTCGGTCTTCATCGCCGAGTGGCGGCCCGGCTCCTCCAGCAGCTGCTCGCCCGTCACCGCCAGGCTGATGTACGCCAGGTCCAGCGGCCACTCCTGGCGGGCGTGGCTGAGGGTCAGGCCGAACAGCTGGAGGCGGCTGTGGGTTTCGGCGACGTAGCGCGCGTACTGCTCCTCGAAGGCGTGGGCGGTACCGCTCGAGCGGTCGCCCAGCCGGTCCACCGCGCGCGCCAGCTCGCCCGTCCGGCGGACCAGTTCCACATCCGCCCGGGCCCCGAAGCCCGGCAGGGTCGTCAGGTACTCCACCGCGTGGACGCAGCACAGCCGGACCAGGTCGCGGTAGACGGCCTCGGCCGGCCGGCTCAGGCCCGCACCGGATGGTGGTGGCAGCGCCGCTGCCAGTGCATGCGGGTCCAGGTCCGCGGCGAAGAGGGACTCCGCATTCAGCGGGCCCAGCGCCGCGAAGGCGTCGCCCACCGCGTCGAGGGCCGCCAGGCGCTCGTGCTCCGGGAGGCCGCGCGTGGCCTCGCCCAGTCTGGCCGCCAGGGTCTCGGCGAGGCGGCGCACCTCCGCCGCCCCCAGCTCCGCCGGCCGGCGCCACCGCGGGACCGGGGCGGCCGGATCCACCGCCAGCCCGGCCCCCGGGGACCGGCTCAGCAGGGACTTCACCAGTGCCCCCGCCGCCGTACCCGCCACCCGTAAGAGAACCGTCTCGAAGCCCGTCATCCCCTGCCCTCCCCTTGGCTCGGACATCATCGCGTGAACCGCCGGTAACCCCGATGGATACCGATCGGTAACAACCCCTAGCGAAGCCCCCGAACCCGCTCTATGGTGCGGGCATGCCGAACCTGCCCGATGTCGTGCTGTGGTCCATACCCGCCTTTGTACTGCTCACCGTCATCGAGGTGGTGAGCTACCGGCTCCATCCCGACGAGGATGCCGCCGGCTACGACACCAAGGACGCGGCCACGAGCGTCGCCATGGGGCTCGGCAGCATCGGCTTCGACCTGCTGTGGAAGCTCCCGGTCGTCGCCGTCTTCACCGCGGTCTACGAACTGACCCCGCTGCGCGTGCCGTTCCTGTGGTGGACCGCCCTGCTGATGCTGCTCGCCCAGGACTTCCTCTACTACTGGCAGCACCGCGGGCACCACGTCATCCGGATCCTGTGGGCCTGCCACGTCGTCCACCACAGCAGCCGGAACTTCAACCTCACCACGGCCCTGCGCCAGCCGTGGACCAGCGCGACCACCTGGTGGTTCTACCTGCCGATGGTCGCCCTCGGCGTGCACCCGGCCGCGATCCCGTTCTGCTACGGGATCAACCTCCTCTACCAGTTCTGGGTCCACACCGAGCGCATCGGCAAGCTGCCGCGGGCCTACGAGTACGTCTTCAACACCCCCTCCCACCACCGCGTCCACCACGCCTCCCAGGGCGGCTACCTGGACCGCAACTTCGGCGGGATCCTGATCGTCTGGGACCGGATGTTCGGCTCCTGGGTGGGCGAGACCGACAAGCCCGTCTACGGGCTCACCAAGAACATCAGCACCTACAACCCGCTGCGGGTCGCCACCCACGAGTACGCCGCCATCGCCCGCGACGTCCGCGCCGCCGGCAGCTGGCGCGAGCGCGCCGGACGCGTCTTCCGCGGCCCCGGCTGGCAGCCCGCCGCCCCGGTGGCGGCCGAGAGCGCCGCCGCCGCGTCCGCCGCCGAGCCCACCACCGAGTCCGCCGCCCCCGCGAAGGCCTCGGAGCACGCCGCGTGAGCGACACCGAGTCCCGTACGCCCTCCTGGGCCCGGCCCGCAGCGGCCGCCGCCGACGGGGCGCGCGGCCGGATCCTGCTCGGCGCCTTCGCCGCCGCCACCGCAGCCGACCTCGGCTCGCTGCTGGCCGGCTGGCACCTCGGGCACGTCCTCGCCAAGCCGCTGCTGATGCCGCTGCTCGTCGCGTACGTGATCAGCAGGCGGGCGCCCCGCCTGCTGATCGCCGCCCTGCTCTTCGGGTGGGGCGGGGACCTGGCCCTCCTCTTCGACGCCGACCCCGCGTTCCTCGTCGGCATGGGCTCCTTCGCCGCCGGGCACGTCTGCTACCTCGTGCTCTTCGGCCGGGGCAGGATGCATCCCGCGCTCGGGGGCGCGTACGCCGTCGCCCTCCTCGGGACCGTCGGCCTGCTCTGGGGCGACCTGCCGGCCGACCTGCGCATCCCGGTCGCCGGGTACAGCCTGCTGCTCACCGCCATGGCCTACCGCTCCAGCGCCCTCGGCCTGCGCGCCGGCCTCGGCGGCGCCCTGTTCCTGCTCTCCGACACCCTGATCGCCACCGGGGTCGCCGACTGGCCACAGCTGCCGCGCCCCGACTTCTGGATCATGGCCACCTACGTCGCCGCCCAGTACCTGCTGGCCACTGGCGCGACCTCCCGGGAAGCAGGCGTACGGTAGGACGGTTCCACAGTCGTACAAGACTGAACGATCCTGAACCGGAGGACTGCACCACCATGCGCGCCACCGTCATCCACGCCCCGCACGACATCCGCGTGGAGGAGGTGCCCGACGCTGCGATCCAGCGCCCCGAGGACGCCGTCGTCCGCGTCCTGCGTGCCTGTATCTGCGGCAGCGACCTGTGGGCCTACCGCGGAGAGGCCGCGCGCCAGCCCGGCCAGCGCATCGGCCACGAGTTCCTCGGCGTCGTCGAGGAGACCGGCTCCGCCGTGTCCGGTCTGAAGGCCGGGGACCTCGTCGTCTCCCCCTTCATGTGGTCCGACGGCACCTGCCACTACTGCTCCGAGAGCCTGTACACCTCCTGCGTGTACGGCGGCTTCTGGGGCTCGGTCGGCCACGACGGAGGCCAGGGCGAGGCCGTCCGTGTGCCGCACGCCGACGGCACCCTCGTGAAGCTGCCCGGCGAGGCCGTCTCCGACGACCACCTGCTGACCGGGCTGCTCGCGCTCTCCGACGTCATGGGCACCGGGCACCACGCCGCGCTGGGCGCGGGCGTGCGCAAGGGCTCCACCGTGGCCGTCGTCGGTGACGGCGCGGTCGGCCTGTGCGGGGTCCTCGCCGCCAAGCGCCTGGGCGCCGAGCGGATCATCGCTCTGGGCCGCCACACCGTCCGTACGGACATCGCCAAGCTCTTCGGGGCCACCGACGTCGTCGCCGAGCGCGGGGAGGCCGCCGAGGCGGCCGTCCGCGAGCTCACCCGCGGCCAGGGCGCGCACGCGGTCATCGAGGCGGTCGGCACCGAGCAGTCCATGCGCACCGCCGTGAACATCACCCGCGACGGCGGGGCCATCGGCTACGTCGGCGTCCCGCACGGCAGCGGCACCGGCCTCGACCTCGGCGTGATGTTCGACCGCAACATCACCCTGCGCGGCGGCGTCGCCCCGGTGCGCGCGTACATACCGGAGCTGCTGGAGGACGTGCTGAGCGGCGCGATCGACCCGGCGCCCGTCTTCGACCGGGCCGTGTCCCTGGACGAGGTCCCGGACGGCTACCGCGCGATGGACGACCGCAGCGCGCTGAAGGTGCTCATCAAGCCCTGACGGCCTGAGTGACGACAGGAGGGGCCGGGCTTCGGGGGAATTCCCCCGAAGCCCGGCCCCTCCGCCTGTTCAAGCGTTCAGGTGTTCAAGCGAAGCGCCTACTTCACGGCCTTCAGCGCGTCCACCACGCCGTAGCCGTAGTAGCCGGTCTGGCCCCACTTGCTCTGGCAGGTGGTGGCGTCGACCAGCGCGCCCGTGCCGTCGTAGACCTTCTCGGGGCAGGCCGCCTTGGTGGCCTGGGCCTTCAGCATGGCCTGGAGCTGCGACGGCGTGGCCGACGGGTGCGCGCTCTTGAGGAGCGCCGCCACGCCCGCGACGTGCGGTCCGGCCATCGAGGTGCCCTGCTTGTAGCCGTAGCCGCCGCCCGGCAGGGTCGACAGCACGCGGCCGTTGGCGTCCGGCGTGGCCGGGACCTGCCACTTGTCGCCGCCGGGGGCGGCGACGTCGACGACGCCCAGGCCGAAGCTGGAGTAGTACGACTTGAAGCCCTGGTCGCCGGTCGCGCTCACCGTGA
Source organism: Streptomyces sp. NBC_00354 (assembly GCF_036106915.1). Classification (NCBI taxonomy): domain Bacteria; kingdom Bacillati; phylum Actinomycetota; class Actinomycetes; order Kitasatosporales; family Streptomycetaceae; genus Streptomyces; species Streptomyces sp. NBC_00354. Next base: position 6,348,579 of record NZ_CP107983.1, read on the forward strand.
CCACACCCGGCAGCTGGGTGGGCAGGTCCAGGCAGACGTGCGGGTCGATCGTGCGCGGGACCGGGGTGCCGTCGTCCGGGCTCGTGTCGTCGACGATCGCGTTCGACGCCAGGTCGTGGTTCGAGTTGCCGGCCGAGGCCACGCTGAGCACACCCTTGCGCTCGGCGTACTTGGTCGCCCGGCCGAGAGCCTCCACCAGCGCCTTCTGGTCGTCGTCCGCCTTGCAGTTGTAGAGCCAGGGGTCGACGTAGTAGCTGTTGTTGGTCACCTCGATCCCCTTCTCGGCGGCGAACATGAAGCCGCAGACGACCGCCTCGGTGAAGAACAGGCTGGTGCCCGGCTCGCTCACCTTGATCGCGGCGACCTGCACGCCGGGCGCGACGCCCGAGATGCCGATGCCGTTGCGCGCGGCCGCGATGGTGCCGGCCACGTGCGTGCCGTGGTCGCTGCCGTCGGCGTACGGGCGCCACGCGCCCTCGGTGGTGTCCGCGACGCCGCCGACGCAGTTGGCCGACTGGCCCTTGGAGAAGTTCGCCGCGAGATCCGGGTGGGTGTCGTCGACACCCGTGTCGATGACGCCCACCGTGACGTCCCGGCTGCCATCGTTGATCTTGTGCGCCTGATCGGCCTTGATCGCCCGCAGGTCCCACTGGTTCGGCTCCAGCGGCTCCTGGCCGTCCGCGGCGGCCGATGCCGCCTTGGCGGCGTCCGCCGCGCTCAGCTTCTGCGTCGTGCCCTCCTCGGTGGTCTGCACCGGCTGGAGGGGGGCCGTCCGGGTGGCGCCGACCGACACGAACAGGCCGCGCTGTGCGCGCAGCTGCTTGGCGAAGTCCGGGTTCTGGGAGTGTGCGACGACGACCCCGATCTGCTCATAGGACGTCACCACCGTTCCGCCGGCCCGCTCGATGGCCTTCTTCGCGGCCTTCACCGTGGCGTACGTGTTCAGGTTCGCGACGTACGAGAGCTTGGGGCCGGTGGTGTCGGGCTTCGCCGCGGCCGCCGTACCCGCCGTGTTGCCCAGCGGGGCGGCGGAGGCCGCGACCGAGGGCAGGAAGGCGAGCGAGGCGGTGAGCGCCAGGCCGACCGGTACGGCAAGACGACCGTGCCTCTTAGGGGATCGTGACCCCAGCTGAGCCATGGGTTCTCCACATCATCCGTGAAAGAAGCCGCCCGCGCGTGGTCGCGCAGGACGACGGGTTCATGACAGGTGAACCTAGTGCCGCCGTTCGCCTTTCCGCCATGAGTTCGAGAAATCAGTTTCCGAAGAATCCACAGGTGTTGAACCGTCCCGCCGCGCCGGCCGTGCCGTTGGGCAGGGGGACTCAGCGCCACCGTCCCCCCACACGGAGGTTGTTTTGTCCGTCGTCCCCACCGCACCCGCGTCACAAGGAGAACCCCCCGTGACCACCGAAGCAGCGCCGCCGCACGGCAGCGCGGGAACATCCACGGCGAGCCCCACGGCCGAAGAGTTCACAGCCGTTCAGCAGAGCGCCGAATTCGCCGAACTGCGCAGTTCCTACCGCTCCTTCGCCTTCCCGCTCACCGTGGCCTTCATCGCCTGGTACCTGCTCTACGTCCTGCTGTCCAATTACGCCGGCGGCTTCATGGGGACCAAGCTCTTCGGCAACATCAACGTCGCCCTCGTGTTCGGCCTCGCCCAGTTCGCGACGACCTTCCTCATCGCCTGGCTGTACTCCCGGCACGCCGCCGCGAAGCTCGACCCCAAGGGCGCGGCGATCAAGGCGCGGATGGAGGCCGGCGAATGAGCGGCACCCTCCACCTCGCGACGAACGTGGCCGCGGGCGCCACCGAGCACCGGCCGCTGATCATCACGCTGTTCGGGCTGTTCGTCGTCGCCACCCTCATCATCACGATCTGGGCCGGCCGCCAGACCAAGGACGCCGCCGACTTCTACGCGGGCGGCCGCCAGTTCACCGGCTTCCAGAACGGCCTCGCCATCTCCGGCGACTACATGTCCGCCGCGTCGTTCCTCGGCATCGCCGGCGCCATCGCGCTCTTCGGCTACGACGGCTTCCTCTACTCCATCGGCTTCCTCGTGGCCTGGCTGGTCGCCCTGCTGCTCGTCGCCGAGCCGCTGCGCAACTCCGGCCGCTACACGATGGGCGACGTCCTCGCGTTCCGGATGCGCCAGCGGCCCGTCCGTACCGCCGCCGGCACCTCGACCATCGTCGTCTCGATCTTCTACCTGCTCGCCCAGATGGCCGGCGCCGGCGTGCTCGTCTCGCTGCTCCTCGGCATCACCAGCGACGGCGGCAAGGTCGCGGTCGTCGCGCTGGTCGGCCTGCTGATGATCCTCTACGTCACCATCGGCGGTATGAAGGGCACCACCTGGGTCCAGATGATCAAGGCCGTCCTGCTCATCGCGGGCGCTCTGCTCATCACCTTCCTGGTGCTGCTGAAGTTCAACTTCAACATCTCCGACCTGCTGGGCAAGGCGGCCGAGAACAGCGGCCAGGGCACCAAGTTCCTGGAGCCCGGTCTCAAGTACGGCAAGGACGCGACGACGAAGCTGGACTTCATCTCGCTCGGCATCGCCCTGGTCCTCGGCACCGCCGGCCTGCCGCACATCCTGATCCGCTTCTACACGGTTCCCACGGCCAAGGCCGCCCGCAAGTCCGTGAACTGGGCCATCGGCATCATCGGCGCCTTCTACCTGATGACCATCGCCCTCGGATTCGGCGCCGCGGCCCTGCTCAAGCGCACCGACATCATCGCCTCCAACAAGGCCGGCAACACCGCGGCCCCGCTGGTCGCCCAGGAACTCGGCGGCGGCGCGGGCTCTACGGGCGGCGCCGTCCTGCTCGCCGTGATCTCCGCGGTCGCCTTCGCCACCATCCTCGCGGTGGTGGCCGGACTCACCCTCGCCTCCTCCTCGTCGTTCGCCCACGACCTGTACGTGAACGTGATCCGCAAGGGCAACGCCACCGAGCAGGAGGAGGTCCGGGCGGCCCGCTGGTCCACGGTCGTGATCGGCGCCGTCGCCATCGGCCTCGGGGCCCTCGCCCGCGACCTCAACGTCGCCGGCCTCGTCGCCCTCGCCTTCGCCGTCGCCGCCTCCGCCAACCTGCCGACCATCCTCTACAGCCTCTTCTGGAAGCGGTTCAGCACCCAGGGTGCGCTGTGGTCGACCTACGGCGGCCTCGTCTCCGCGGTCGTCCTGGTGCTCTTCTCGCCGGTCGTCTCCGGGAAGCCCACCTCGATGTTCAAGGACGCCGACTTCTACTGGTTCCCCCTGGAGAACCCGGGCATCGTCTCGATCCCGCTCGGCTTCCTGCTGGGCTGGCTGGGAACCGTCCTGTCGAAGGAGAAGGCCGACCCCCGGAAGTTCGCGGAACTCGAGGTCCGCTCCCTTACGGGAACCGGCGCGCACTGAGACTGTGCTCATGTGACATGGGCCGAACACACAGCGTGGCCGCGTCGTACTTCCCTACGACGCGGCCACGTCGCGTCTCGTTCATTCCGGCATCCCTACGCCTCATATGCGTCGCGTAGGCTCGATTACGGCGCCAGGCGTTTCTCCGAGGTGGCGCGAACCTCTACGAACCGGACAGGGGAGGGGGCCTGAAATGCTTCTCGACACCTATGGCCGCGTGGCCACTGACCTGCGTGTCTCGCTCACCGACCGGTGCAACCTGCGCTGTACGTACTGCATGCCCGAGGAGGGTCTGCAGTGGCTCGGGAAATCAGATCTGCTGAGTGACGAGGAGATCGTCCGGCTGATCCGGATCGCCGTCACGCAGCTCGGGATCACCGAGGTCCGCTTCACCGGCGGCGAGCCGCTGCTCCGCCCCGGCCTGGTCGGGATCGTCGAGCAGTGCGCGGCGCTGGAGCCCCGCCCCAAGATGTCCCTCACCACCAACGGCATCGGCCTCAAGCGCACCGCACAGGCGCTCAAGGCCGCCGGACTGGACCGAGTAAACGTTTCGCTGGACACCCTGCGGCCCGAGGTCTTCAAGACCCTCACCCGGCGTGACCGGCACCGCGACGTCATCGACGGCATGGCCGCCGCCCGCGAGGCCGGCCTGACCCCCGTCAAGGTCAACGCCGTCCTGATGCCGGGCCTGAACGACGACGAGGCCCCCGACCTGCTCGCCTGGGCCGTGGAGAACGAGTACGAGCTCCGCTTCATCGAGCAGATGCCCCTCGATGCCCAGCACGGCTGGAAGCGCGACGGCATGATCACCGCCGGGGACATCCTCGCGTCGCTGCGCACCCGCTTCACGCTCACCGAGGAAGGCGCCACGGAGCGCGGATCCGCCCCGGCCGAGCGCTGGACGGTCGACGACGGCCCGGCCACGGTCGGCGTGATCGCCTCGGTGACCAGGCCCTTCTGCAGCGCCTGCGACCGCACCCGGCTCACCGCCGACGGGCAGGTCCGTACGTGCCTGTTCGCCACGGAGGAGTCGGACCTGCGCGGAGCCCTGCGCTCCGGCGCCCCGGACGAGGAGATCGCCCGCCTGTGGAAGGTGGCGATGTGGGGCAAGAAGGCCGGGTCCGGTCTCGACGACCCGTCCTTCCTGCAGCCCGACCGCCCGATGTCCGCGATCGGCGGCTGAGGGCACCGGCCGGGGCGGCTAGGTCCTGTCGTCAAAGTGGCGCCGGTCAGGCCCGTGGCGTCCGGCGCGGGCCGGGGCGGCTAGGTCCTGTCGTCAAAGTGGCGCCGGTCAGGCCCGTGGCGTCCGGCGCCGTGCATCGCAAGGCGGAGGGGCGCCCGCGTACTGGACGTACTCGGGCGCTCCGACAACGCGGCGAGGTGCGGTGCCTGGGGGTACCTCCCAGCGGTAGCTGGGGGAGCGTCGCGGGCCAGGCGCCACTTTGACGACAGGGCCTAGAGGCGTTCCGAGCCCTCCGGCTGGACCCATTCGTCGAGCTTCACGACGTCCTTGAGGAAACCGCGGACCCCCAGGAACTGGGAGAGGTGTTCGCGGTGTTCCCCGCACGCCAGCCAGGTCTTGCGGCGCTCCGGGGTGTGCAGCTTCGGGTTGTTCCACGCCAGGACCCAGACGGCCGCGTCGCGGCAGCCCTTGGCCGAGCAGGTGGGCGCGTCCACGGAAGCGGTGGAGCGAGCGGAGTCGGGGGAGTCAGGGGAGTTCACGCCTCAACCCTACAAACCCCTGTCACGGAAGGGCGACGCCGAGCAGCCACGGGGGGAGCTGCCCGGCGTCGGTCCGTCGCTCCGACGGGGGATGCGGAGCGCGTAGGCAGTATGTCACGCAGGACCCGGTGCAGTGCACCGGAACTTCATGATTGATCTGAGCTTTTATTGAGGTTTCCCGTGTTCAGTGCCGGACGCACAGGTGACGGGATGAAGTGAGAGGGCAGCGAGGGGGTCGACTCGCGTCCCGCGTTGGCGATGACCACGGCCACGTACGGCAGCAGCGCGCCCGCGATGAGCGTCACGATCGCCACATGACGTTCCACGTTCCACAGGATCACCGTCGCCAGGACCGACAGCGTCCTGATCGACATCGAGATGACGTACCGGCGCTGCCTTCCCCGCACGTCCTCGTCGAGGCCCATCCGGGCTCCGGTGATCCGGAAGACCTCGGCCCCGTTCCGCTTCTTCCGCTCCACGCTCCACCGCCCGATCCGCCTGCCGGACACTCCCCGGTCCGGATCCTCCCACCGTACGCCGCCGCACCCGTGGCGAGGAGAGGGGGTGTCCCCCGAACGGGGCTGTCCGAAATGCGCAGTACGCCGGACGGGTCGAAACTGGGCCCACATGCGCACAACGCGCCACGAGGAGGCTCGACATGTCATGGTTGTGGGCGATCATCGTCGGTTTCGTGCTGGGCCTCATAGCCCGGGCCGTCCTGCCGGGCAAGCAGCATCAGCCCCTCTGGCTGACCACCCTGTTCGGCATCGCCGGCGGCATCCTCGGCAACGCCGTCGCGGTATGGATCGGCGTCGGGGAAACCAGGGGCATCGACTGGACCAGGCACTTGCTGCAACTTGCCGGAGCAGTGCTGATCGTGGCTCTCGGTGAGATGGCCTACAAGTCGCTCAGGGGCGGCAGCAAGCAGATGACCTGAGGGCGGCACGACGGAGGGGCCGGCCGGACGTGGTGTCCGGACCGGCCCCTCCGCCGCGCTCAGGTGTCAGGCTCCGGGCGTCAGCCCGTGACCTCGACCGCCGCCAGGTTCTTCTTGCCGCGGCGCAGCACCAGCCAGCGCCCGTGCAGCAGGTCCTCCTTGGCGGGGACCGCGTCCTCGGCGGTCACCTTCGCGTTGTTCACGTAGGCGCCGCCCTCCTTCACGGTCCGGCGGCCGGCCGACTTGCTCGCCACCAGCCCGGTCTCCGCGAGCAGGTCCACCACCAGGCCGAGCTCGCCGACCCGGGCGTGCGGCAGCTCGGACAGGGCGGCGGCCAGCGTGGCCTCGTCCAGGTCCGCCAGCTCGCCCTGGCCGAACAGCGCCTTCGACGCGGCGATCACGGCCGCGCACTGATCGGCGCCGTGCACCAGCGTGGTCAGCTCCTCCGCCAGCGCCCGCTGGGCGGCGCGCGCCTGCGGCCGCTCGGCGGTCTGCGCCTCCAGCTCCTCCAGCTCCTCGCGGGACTTGAAGGAGAGGATCCGCATGTAGGTGGAGATGTCCCGGTCGTCCACGTTCAGCCAGAACTGGTAGAACGCGTACGGCGTGGTCATCTCCGGGTCGAGCCACACGGCCCCGCTCTCGGACTTGCCGAACTTGGTGCCGTCCGCCTTGACCATCAGCGGGGTCGCCAGCGCGTGCACGACCGCGCCCGGCTCGACCCGGTGGATCAGGTCGAGCCCGGCCGTCAGGTTGCCCCACTGGTCGGAGCCGCCCTGCTGGAGCACGCAGCCGTAGCGCCGGTACAGCTCCAGGAAGTCCATTCCCTGGAGCAGCTGGTAGCTGAACTCGGTGTAGCTGATGCCCTGGTCGGAGTCGAGCCGCTTGGCGACCGAGTCCTTCGTCAGCATCTTGTTGACCCGGAAGTGCTTGCCGATGTCCCGCAGGAACTCGATGGCCGACATGCCCGCCGTCCAGTCCAGGTTGTTCACCATGAGCGCCGCGTTCTCGCCCTCGAAGGACAGGAACGGTTCGATCTGGGTGCGCAGCCGGGTCACCCAGTTCGCGATGGTCTCCGGGTCGTTCAGGGTCCGCTCGGCGGTCGGCCGCGGGTCACCGATCTGCCCGGTGGCCCCGCCGACCAGCGCCAGCGGCCGGTGCCCGGCCTGCTGGAGCCGGCGTACGGTCAGCACCTGTACGAGGTGTCCCACGTGCAGCGACGCGGCCGTCGGGTCGAAGCCGCAATAGAAGGTGACCGGACCGTCCGCGAACGCCTTGCGGAGCGCTTCTTCGTCGGTGGACTGGGCGAAGAGCCCGCGCCACTTCAACTCGTCGACGATGTCCGTCACGGTTTCTCGACTCCTTCGGATGGTGTGCGTCGCGCCAAGGATTCAGTCTAGGTGGATCAGACGCCCTTGCTGACCGAGCTCATGTTGAAGTCCGGGATCCGCAGTGCGGGCATCGCGGCCCGGGTGAACCAGTCGCTCCACTCGCGCGGCAGGGTCTTCTCGGTCCGGCCCGCCTCCGAGGCCCGCGACAGCAGGTCCACCGGCGATTCGTTGAACCGGAAGTTGTTCACCTCGCCCACGACCTGGCCGTTCTCCACCAGGTACACGCCGTCCCGGGTCAGGCCCGTGAGCAGCAGCGTCGCCGGGTCGACCTCGCGGATGTACCAGAGGCAGGTCAGCAGCAGGCCCCGCTCGGTGGCGGCCACCATCTCCTCCAGCGACTTGTCGCCGCCGCCGTCCAGGAGCAGGTTCCCGAAGCCGGGCGAGACCGGCATCCCGGTCATCGCCGCGCTGTGCCGGGTCGTGGTCAGCCGGGCCAGCCGGCCGTCCCGGATCCACTCGGTCGCCGGGACCGGCAGGCCGTTGTCGAAGACCGAGGCGTCGTCGCCCGAGCTGTGCGCGATCACGAACGGCGCGGACTCCAGGCCCGGCGCGTTCGGGTCGCTGCGCAGGGTCAGCGGCAGCCCGGACAGCTTCTCGCCGAGCCGGGTGCCGCCGCCGGGCTTGGAGAAGACCGTCCGGCCCTCCACCGCGTCCCGGGCCGCCGCGGACCACATCTGGTAGATGAGCAGGTCGGCCACGGCCGTCGGCGGCAGCAGGGTCTCGTACCGGCCGGCGGGCAGGTCGATCTTCCGCTCGGCCCAGCCCAGCCGCACGGCCAGCTCCGCGTCCAGCACGGTCGGGTCCACGTCCTTGAAGTCCCGGGTGGAGCGGCCGGCCCAGGCCGAGCGCTGCCGGTCGGGGGACTTCGCGTTGAGTTCCAGGGTGCCGTTCGGCTGGTCGTGGCGCAGCCGCAGCCCGGTCGAGGTGCCGACGTACGTGGAGACCAGCTCGTGGTTGGCGAAGCCGTACAGCTCCCGGCCGCCGGCGCGGGCCCGGGCGAAGGCCTCGCCGAGGGCCGGCGCGAAGTCCGCGAAGACCGCCGATGAGGTCTCGGCGGGGGCGTCGGTGAAGTCCGGCGAGGACGGGGTGCCGGTGACCAGCGGCTGGGCGTCCTCCGCCGGGCTTGCGCCGCGTGCGGCGGCCTCGGCGGCCCGGACCAGCGGCTCCAGGTCCGCGGTGGTCACGGCGGAGCGCGACACGACCCCCGAGGCCGTGCCCTCCTTGCCGTCGACCGTGGCGATGACCGTCAGGGTCCGGCCGCGGGTGACGCCGTTGGTGGTGAGCGTGTTGCCCGCCCAGCGCAGATTGGCCGTCGACTCCTCGTCGGCGATGACGACACAGCCGTCGGCGGTGGACAGCTCCAGCGCGCGCTCGACGATCTCGTGTGGATTCGTGCGATTCGTCGACATCAGCGTCCCGCCTCCTGCGTGGTGTTCAAGATGTTCACGTCGCGGAACAGCGCGGACGGGCAGCCGTGCGAGACCGCCGCGACCTGGCCCGGCTGGGCCTTGCCGCAGTTGAACGCGCCGCCCAGCACGTAGGTCTGCGGCCCGCCGACCTTCTCCATCGAGCCCCAGAAATCGGTGGTCGTGGCCTGGTAGGCGACGTCGCGCAGCTGCCCGGCCAGCTTGCCGTTCTCGATCCGGAAGAACCGCTGCCCGGTGAACTGGAAGTTGTAGCGCTGCATGTCGATCGACCAGGAGCGGTCGCCGACGACGTAGATGCCGCGCTCCACCCCGCCGATCAGGTCCTCGGTGGACAGCCCGCCCGGATCCGGCCGGAGCGAGACGTTCGCCATCCGCTGGACGGGCACGTGCCCGGGGGAGTCGGCGAAGGCGCAGCCGTTGGAGCGGCCCAGGTCGGTGAGCTTCGCGATCCGCCGGTCCAGCTGGTAGCCGACCAGCGTGCCGTCCTTGACCAGGTCCCAGCTCTGCGCCTGGACGCCCTCGTCGTCGAAACCGACGGTGGCGAGCCCGTGCTCGGCGGTGCGGTCACCGGTCACGTTCATGATCGAGGAGCCGTACTTGAGCTTGCCGAGCTGGTCGAAGGTGGCGAAGGACGTCCCCGCGTACGCCGCCTCGTAGCCCAGCGCCCGGTCGAGCTCGGTGGCGTGGCCGATGGACTCGTGGATGGTGAGCCACAGGTTGGACGGGTCCACGACCAGGTCGTAGCGCCCGGCCTCGACGCTCGGCGCCCGCATCTTCTCGGCGAGCAGTACGGGGATCTGCTCGAGTTCGGCGTCCCAGTCCCAGCCGGTGCCGGTCAGGTACTCCCAGCCGCGCCCGGCCGGCGGGGCGATGGTGCGCATCGAGTCGAACTCTCCGGTGCCGGAGTCCACGGCGACCGCGGTGAGCTGCGGGTGGATGCGCACGCGCTGCTGCGTGGTCATGGTGCCGGCGGTGTCGGCGTAGAACTTGTTCTCGTGCACGGCGAGCAGCGAGGCGTCCACGTGCGCCACCCCGTCGGCGGCCAGCAGCCGGGCGCTCCAGTCGGCGAGCAGGGCCGCCTTCTCGGCGTCCGGCACCTCGAACGGGTTCACGTCGTACGCGGAGATCCACGTCTTGTCGGCGTGCACCGGCTCGTCGGCGAGCTCGACCCGCTCCTCGGAACCGGCGGCCTTGATGACCTGGGCGGACAGCTTCGCCATGGCCACGGCCTGCGAGGCCACCTTGGCGGCGCCGTCCATGGTCAGGTCCACACCGGAGGCGAACCCCCAGCTGCCGCCGTGCACCACGCGGACCGCGTACCCGAGGTCAGTGGTGTCGGAGCCGCCGGCGGGCTTGGCGTCCCGCAGCCGCCAGGAGGCGCTGCGGATCCGCTCGAGCCGGAAGTCGGCATGGTCGCAGCCCAGCGCGCGGGCCCGGGCGAGCGCCGCGTCGGCGAGCGCCCGCAGGGGCAGCGCGGTGAAGGCCGCGTCGATGGAATGGGGCACGGAAGTCCTCCCGGGGTCGGGGCCGGTCGCCTCGATCATGTCGCGCTCGGGGCGCTTGTGCCTACATCTTTCTGTAGGGACTCGACAGAGCCCGTACCGAGGCCCTGTGGGAGATCGATTCTCCGCTCGGGGGGCCCGGCCTATAGGTTTTTGGTAATCAGACCGCTAGTCGAAAGGGTGATCCGTTGAGCCGCTCGGTTCTCGTCACCGGAGGAAACCGGGGCATCGGCCTCGCCATCGCCCGAGCCTTCGCGCAGGCCGGCGACAAGGTCGCGATCACGTACCGGTCGGGTGAGCCGCCGCAGGAGCTCACCGCGCTCGGCGTCCTGGCGGTCCGCTGCGACATCACCGACTCCGAGCAGGTGGAGCAGGCCTACAAGCAGATCGAGGACGCGCACGGCGCGGTCGAGGTGCTGGTGGCCAACGCCGGCATCACCAAGGACACGCTGCTCATGCGCATGTCCGAGGAGGACTTCGCGTCCGTCGTCGACACCAACCTCACCGGCACCTTCCGGGTGGTCAAGCGCGCGAACCGTGGCATGCTGCGTGCCAAGAAGGGCCGCGTCGTCCTGATCTCCTCGGTCGTCGGGCTGCTGGGCTCGGCCGGACAGGCCAACTACGCAGCCTCCAAGGCCGCGCTGGTCGGCTTCGCCCGCTCGCTCGCCCGTGAGCTCGGCTCCCGCAACATCACCTTCAACGTCGTGGCCCCCGGTTTCGTGGACACCGACATGACCAAGGTGCTCACCGACGAGCAGCGCGCGGGCATCGTGGGGCAGGTGCCCCTGGGCCGCTACGCGCAGCCCGAGGAGATCGCGGCAGCCGTGAGCTTCCTGGCGTCCGACGACGCCGCGTACATCACAGGAGCCGTCATTCCCGTTGACGGCGGATTGGGCATGGGTCACTGATCACCATGAGCGGAATTCTCGACGGCAAGCGCATCCTCATCACCGGGGTGCTGATGGAGTCGTCCATCGCCTTCCACGCCGCCCGGCTGGCCCAGGAGCAGGGCGCCGAGGTCATCCTCACCGCGTGGCCGCGCCCGACGCTGACCGAGCGCATCGCCAAGAAGCTGCCCAAGCCGGTCAAGGTGATCGAGCTCGACGTCACCAACGACGAGCACCTGGCCCGCCTGGAGGGCCTCGTCCGCGACGAGCTCGGCGGCCTCGACGGGGTCGTGCACTCCATCGGCTTCGCGCCGCAGGACGCCCTGGGCGGCAACTTCCTCAACACCCCGTTCGAGTCGGTCGCGACCGCCATGCACGTCTCGGCGTTCTCGCTGAAGTCGCTGACCATGGCGTGCAAGCCGCTGTTCCCGGCGGAGGGCGCGGCCGTCGTCGGCCTCACCTTCGACGCGCAGTACGCGTGGCCGCAGTACGACTGGATGGGCCCGGCCAAGGCCGCGCTGGAGGCCACCAGCCGCTACCTCGCCCGGGACCTGGGCAAGGAGAAGATCCGCTGCAACCTGGTCTCGGCCGGTCCGATCGGCTCGATGGCCGCGAAGTCCATCCCGGGCTTCTCGGAGCTGGCCGACGTCTGGAACTCCCGCTCCATGCTGGAGTGGGACATGAGCGACCCGGAGCCGGCGGGCAAGGGCGTCGTGGCCCTGCTGTCGGACTGGTTCCCGAAGACCACCGGCGAGATCGTCCACGTGGACGGCGGCCTGCACGCGATGGGTGCCTGAGCGAGGCACTTGTACGTCCGTACGGCGGCGGCCGCGTCTCCCTTCCGGGAGGCGCGGCCGCCGCCGTACGTGCCGGTGGGGGCGGGATTCCGGCCGGGCGCTCGATCAGATTTTCGCCCTGCGACCGGATCTTCCCGAGTCGTAAACCGGGACAGATGCCTGCAAACTGACCGGGCCGGGATCTTCCCGGCTCCGGCGGGGAGGAGGTGCGGCCGTGCGCGGGAGGCGGAGCCGAGCGGTATCGCTGCTGGTCACCTCAATGGTCCTGACGGGCCTCGTGGTCCCGGGCGCCGTCGCGCAGCCCGAGGGGGGAGACCCGGCCCTCGGGCCCGAGGCGGCGGCCCCCGCCGTCGTGGACCTCGACCAGATCCCCGCGGAGCCGCCCCTGCGGCCCGAGCCGCCCGCCGCCCGGGAGCTGTTCGGCGCCGACTGCGACACCCTGATCGAGGGCTCGCACGTGACGGCGACCTGCCACAACGGCTATCCGGAGACCGATCTGGTCCGCCTGCACGTGGAATGCGACCGCTGGTGGGACCTGGACGCGGACAGCGCCGCCGTGGCCGTCGGACCGGCCGGCCGGGTCGAGCTCACCGGCCGCTGCTGGAAGGAAGTCCGCTCGGCCTGGGTCACCCACCAGCGGCCGTGACCCGGCCGGCTCGCTCGCGAACCCCGCGCTACTTCCTGCCGAGGCACACGAACGGATAGCCCGCCGCCTCCGAGGCCGCCGCGTCCCCGTCGCCGAGCCGGATCGCCTCGATCAGCCGGGCGTGGTCCAGGTGCGACGCGGGATCCAGCTCCGTGCCGACGTCCGTGCGCAGCCAGTCCGCCACCAGGTCGCCGAGGTCCGCGTACAGCTCGATGAGCACCTCGTTGTGCGAGGCCGCCACCACCGCCATGTGCAGCGCCACGTCCGCCGCCACGAACCGCTCCGCCTCCCCGCTCGCCCAGGCCTCCTCGCGCCGCGCCAGCAGCGCGTCCAGCTGTACGAGATCCCGCTCGGTCCGCCGCTCCGCCGCCAGCCGGGCCGCGGAGGACTCGAGCGTCGAGCGGAGCTCTGCGATGTGCCGCGGGTCGGCGCCCGCGAAGCGGCGGTGCATCACCCCGGCGAGCTCGCTGGTGGCGATGACGTACGTACCCGAGCCCTGCCGGATGTCCAGGAGCCCGTTGTGCGCGAGGGCGCGGACGGCCTCCCGCACGGTGTTGCGGGCGACGCCCAGCAGCTCCACCAGCTCCGGCTCGGTGGGGATGCGGGATCCGACGGGCCATTCGCCGGACGTGATCTGGTTCCTGAGCTGGGCGATCACCTGGTCGACCAGTGCGGATCGCCGGGGCGAGGTCAGCGGCATGCGGGCGGGGTCCTCTCGGAGGTCCAGTCTGGAGGTGGACAACCAATCATCCCATGATTCTATGATGGTGTAATGCCCGACGAAGAAATCCAGACCATCGACCGGCCCCAGGCCGCGCGCACGGTACCCCCACAGGCCCGTCCCGCCGCTCCCGCGCGCCCCCGGCCAACCTGGCTCGGCCCGGTCCTCATCGTCGGCATCGTGCTGGCCGCCCTCAACCTGCGGCCCGCCATCACCAGCCTCGGCGCCCTCTTCGAGGAGGTCCGCACGGGCCTCGGCATGAGCGGTACCGTCGCCGGACTGATCACCTCCGTCCCCGCCCTCTGCTTCGCCGTCTTCGGCGTCACCGCGCCCCGGCTCTCCCGCCGTTTCGGCCCGGCCGCCGTCGTCTGTGCCGGCATGGCCGCCGTCGCGGCGGGCCTGCTGATCCGGCCCTTCACCCACAACGCCGCCGGCTTCCTCGCCGCCAGCGCCCTGTCCCTTGCGGGCATAGCCCTGACCAACGTGCTGCTCCCCGTCATCGTCAAGCGCTGGTTCCCGGACCGCGTCGGCACCATGACCGGCCTGTACTCCATGGCCCTGGCCCTCGGCACCTCGCTCGCCGCCGCCGCGACCGTCCCCATGACCTCCGCCCTCGGCGGCAGCTGGCGTACGGGCCTGCTGGTCTGGGCCGTGCTCGCGGTGGTCGCCGTGCTGCCCTGGCTGCCCGTCGCGGCGGCCGCCCGGCGGGAGAAGCGGGCCGCCGCCTCCAAGGCCGCCTCGACCGTACGGGCGGACACGGGCCCGAAGATCGTCCGCAGCCGCACCGCCTGGGCCCTGGCCTGCTACTTCGGCCTCCAGGCCACCGGCGCGTACATCACCATGGGCTGGCTCCCGCAGATCTTCCGCGACGCCGGGGTCTCCGCGTCCACCGCCGGTGTCCTGCTCGCCGTCACCATGGTCATGGGCGTCCCGCTCGCCTTCGTCATCCCCAACCTGGCCGGCCGGATGAAGAACCAGGGGGCCATCGCCGTCACCCTCGGCGTCTTCGGCCTCGTCGGATACACCGGCCTCCACTTCGCCCCGGCCGCCGGCGCCTGGGCCTGGGCGCTCCTGCTCGGCGTCTCCAACTGCGCCTTCCCCCTCGTCATCACGCTGATCGGGCTGCGCGCCAAGTCCCCGGCCGGCGTCGTCAAGCTGTCCGCCTTCGCCCAGAGCGTCGGCTACCTCATCTCCATCCCCGGACCGCTCCTCATCGGCGCCCTCTACCAGCACAGCGGTGGCTGGGACCTGCCCCTCACCCTCATGGCGGGCCTGCTGATCCCGCAGATCGCACTGGGCGTCCTGGCCGGCCGGGACCGCACGATCGAGGACGAATGCGGCATGCGAGACTGAGCGGCATGTCGCCCGTACTCGAACCGAACCCGCAGAACAGCCACAAGAAACTCGGCATGGTGCTCGGCGCCATGCTCGTCGTGACCGTGATCATCTCCGTCCTCGCGACCGTCGTCTCCCCCTGACAGGGGCCGTTGGTGGGGGTAACCCCACCAACCCTTAGGGGGACAGGTTCAGGGTCGAGTGGGGTGTGCCCCGGATGGGCCCCGCGCCTTCGGATCCATAGATTCGAGGAGAGCGAGCCAGTCCCACCCCGCGCACCCACGGAGGCGGCCCATGTCGGCCCCCACGACTTCCCCGCACATCCCCGGCCCCGGTTCCCGAGTCCACGGCGCGAGCGCCCGGCTGCACTGGTGGGCGCTGGCCCTGCCGGCGCTCGCCTTCAGCCTCCTGCTGCTGCTCCTCGCCGGCTCCGCCGAGGCCCATGCCGCCTCCGGCGAGGCCTCCGCGCTCCTCCACTTCACCGAACAGCTCCTGCGCTTCGTCGGCTGACCGGGGTACGCCCCGACCGCCCGCGTCGGCGTGCGCCGGGAGCCGCCCCCACCCGCGGCGCAGCCCCCCAACACCCTGCGCCCCACGGCCCGATCCGTGCGAAGCTGGGAGCCATGAGCGCCGACACACCCCGCAGGATCGTCCTCCTCCGGCACGCCAAGGCCGACTGGCCCGAGGTGTCCGACCACGAGCGCCCGCTGGCGGAGCGAGGCCGCAAGGACGCACCGGCCGCCGGGCTGAAGCTGGCCGAGACCGGCATCGCCTTCGACCTGGCCCTCTGCTCCACCGCCGCCCGCACCCGTGAGACCTGGAAGCTCGCCGTCCAGGAGATGCCGCACCGGCCGCGGACCTCGTACGAGGAACGGCTGTACGACGCCTCGCCGGGCGAGCTCATCGCCCTGCTGAACGAGACGTCCGACGAGGTCAAGGACCTCCTCGTCATCGGCCACAACCCGGGCATGCACGCCCTCGCCGACGCCCTCGCCGGGCGCGCGGAGGGCGACACCCTGGCCCGGATGACCCGTACCGGGTTCCCGACCGCCGCGTTCGCCGTCGTCTCCTTCACCGGCTCCTGGAAGTCCGTGGAACACGGCGTGGGCACGCTGCTGGACTACTGGACCCCCAAGGACCACTGAGCACGGATACGAGGACGGGCCCCGGCGCGGATCGATCCGCGCCGGGGCCCGTCCTCGTAGGCGGGCGGGTCAGGTCAGGCCGGCGGCCTCGACCTCTTCACGGGTGATCCCGAGCAGGTACAGCACCGCGTCCAGGAACGGCACGTTCACCGCCGTGTGCGCGGCCTCGCGGACCACCGGCTTGGCGTTGAAGGCCACGCCCAGCCCGGCCGCGTTCAGCATGTCCAGGTCGTTGGCGCCGTCGCCGATGGCCACCGTCTGGGCCAGCGGTACGCCGGCCTCCGCGGCGAAGCGGCGCAGCAGCCGGGCCTTGCCCGCCCGGTCCACGATCTCGCCGGTGACCCGGCCGGTCAGCTTCCCGTCCACGATCTCGAGGGTGTTGGCCGAGGCGAAGTCCAGCCCCAGCCGCTCCTGCAGATCGTCCGTCACCTGGGTGAATCCGCCCGAGACCACGCCGACCTGGTAGCCGAGCTGCTTGAGGGTGCGGATCAGGGTCCGGGCGCCCGGCGTGAGCCGCACTTCGGAGCGGACCTTGTCCACGACGGAGGCGTCCAGCCCGGCCAGCAGCTTCACGCGGGCGTGCAGCGACTGCTCGAAGTCCAGCTCACCGCGCATGGCCCGCTCGGTCACCTCGGCGACCTCGGTCTCGCAGCCGGCGTGCGCGGCGAACAGCTCGATGACCTCGTCCTGGATGAGGGTCGAGTCCACGTCCATGACGACCAGGCGCTGGGCCCGGCGGTGCAGGCCGGCCGAGACCACGGCCACGTCGACGCCGATGTGCGCGGCGGCGGTGGCCAGAGCCGTGCGCAGCGGCTCGGTCTCGCAGCCGGACACGGCGAACTCGACAGCCGTCACGGGGTACTTGGCGAGCCGGAAGATACGGTCGATATTGCCGCCGGTCGCGGTGATCCGGGAGGCTATGGCGGCCGTGGACTCGGCGGTCAGCGGGTGCCCGAGCACGGTGACGTGGGAACGGCCGCTGCCGCGCGGCCGGTTGTCGCCGGTACCGGAGAGGATCTCGGCCTGCATCCTGAGCGACTCGGCCCAGCTGTGGACGGTGGCCCGCAGCTCGCCCTCGGCGCCGCCGGCGGGCTTGGTGACGAGGGCGCACAGGACGATGCGGCCACGGGTGACGACCTGCTCGATGTCGACGACGTCGACGGAGTAGGCGGCGAGGGTGTCGAACAGCCCGGCGGTGATCCCGGGACGGTCCTTGCCGAAGATCTTGACGAGGAGGGTGGGGACGTCGGAGGTCTGCGAAGCGCTCATGGTGCCCTCACCGTATCTTCCCGCCCTCCGTGCTTGGACCCCCGTCCCACCTGCCGGAACCATTCTCCGGCTGAGTGCTCCCCACCGCTGCCCGGTGCAGGCACCCGGGGGACGGCGGCGGGGTGAACAGGGGCCGACGGGAAGGTGTCAGGGGCCCTCGGGGCGGGCGGGCGGCCGACCGTGTTCGATTTGATACGCCCCGCCCCTTTCCTGACGGCTCAGCCCGGGGGCCCGAGCGGCGGCGGCGGGGGAGGCGGCGGGGGCGGGGTGAACGGCGGGCGGTGGGGCGGAGCCGGGCGCCCGGAGGGCCTCCGGGGCAGCCGCGTGATCGTGACGTCCCAGGAGCCGTCGGGCTCGGCGTACGGGTCGGGGTACGGGTCGGGGTACGGGTTCGGCCCGGGGTTCGGGTACGGGTACGGCCGTCCAGGCGGGGGCCGGTACGGGGCCGTCGGCGCATCGGGCGCAGCCCCCGGCGGCGCCGGGACCGGCCGCGGCGGGCGGCGGCGCCGGGCCAGCAGCGCCCCCGCACCGCCCGCCGCCGCACCCCAGGCCGCCCCGAGCAGCAGCGCGTACGGCGCGTCGCCCCGCAGCTCCACCCCGGCGTCCACCGCGTCGACGCCGAGTACCGACAGCGAGCCGTCGACGGACACCCCCGTCAGCCACACCAGTCCCGCCAGCACCATCCCGGTCACGGCCGACAGGCGCACCGCGCACCCGAGGATCCCGCGCCCCGGGGTCCGTACGGCGGCCAGCACACCGGCACAGAGCAGCAGCATCCCCACCCCCGCGACCAGCAGCCAGACCCGCCCGTCGTACCCCGCGAGCCGGGCCACCGTCACCGGCTCGCGGGCCGGCATCCCCAGCAGATCGTCCAGCGGATCCGGCAGCAGCCGGCCCAGTGTGCCCGTGGCCTGCCCGTCGAACGGTACGAACAACCCCAGCAGCATCCCCGTCCAGGCCCCGTTCGGCGCCCCCAGCAGCGCGGCGCCCAGCACCCGCCGCGGATGGTCGTCCCCCAGCGCCGCCCACACCGCCGCCGCCAGCCCGGCCGCCACCGCCACCAGCAGCGCCACCACCAGCGCCGACACCGCGGGCCGCAGCCGCGCGAACGCCGCCGGGCCGCGCCGCGAAGCCAGCAGTGCCACCGCCAGCACGGCCAGCACCCACAGCGCCGCGCCCAGCAGCGTCGGCCCGAACTCCACCGAGAACCCCACCCGGGCCTCGGTGTCGATCAGGTCGCCGATGCG
This sequence comes from Streptomyces sp. NBC_00354, assembly GCF_036106915.1. NCBI lineage: Bacteria > Bacillati > Actinomycetota > Actinomycetes > Kitasatosporales > Streptomycetaceae > Streptomyces > Streptomyces sp. NBC_00354. The sequence continues at coordinate 6,366,996 of NZ_CP107983.1, forward strand.
GTCCGGGAGCAGCCCGCCGATGTCCCCGATCCCGGGGACCACCACCTTCGGCGGGGTGCTCGGCAGCCGCGGCCCGTCCAGGGTGACCACGTCGTGCCCGGCCCGGGCCAGCCCGCCCGCCGCGGCGACGAGCAGCACCGCCACCGAGACCGCCCGGGCGGCAAGTTCCCCCGGCCCGGCCCCGGTCCGCACCGACCGCAGGAAGATCCGGGCCAGGACCAGCGCCCCGGCCAGCCCCACCCCGAGCGGCATGACGTCCAGTGAGGTCTGCGCACCCGGCCCGGTGACCCCGAGGACCGACACGTCCCCCGACGGGGTGACCGTGCCGCCGATCGCGAGGACCACCACGGCGGCCGTCATCGCCCCGAGCGAGCCCCCCGCGGCGTCGGCGCCCAGCAGGTGGAGCCCCAGCGCGGCGACCCCGGCCATCACGACGAGGGCCCAGCCGGTGGCGGCGATGGCCGACAGGACCACGTCTCCCCAGCGAATGCGGCGCATGCGTGCCCCCGATGCGTGCCGAGCGTGTGCGGTGGGTGTGACGGGTGTGCGTGCCGGGCGGGACGGGTCCGGCCAGGGCGAGAAGTCCCGTATCTCACTCTCCGGGTGACTTTCGACCCCGTCAACGGGCAGGCGTAGACGCCCTGGGAAGGCCCCGATTCCACATGTGGCCCCAGGCCTGAAATAGTTCCCCCGGATGTTCGCCATCCCTAGACTCCCTGACGTCGGACTCCCTGACGTCAGGGGGATTCTCGGGGGACCTAAGTGGGGCTGGAGTGCCGGAACTCGTACTGGAATTGAATGGAAGGACCTGGACGCTCGATCCGTCCAGGTCGTACTCGCTGGGGCGCGACCCCCAGGGAGACGTAGTGATCGACGACGCCCGGGTGTCGTGGCGGCACGCCACCATCGCCTGGAACGGCCGGGGTTGGGGCATCGAGGACCACGGCAGCACCAACGGCACCTACGTGCACGGCGCGCGGGTCCAGCAGACCGAGCTCGTGCCCGGCACGCCGGTCCACCTGGGCAACGCCACCGACGGCCCGCGGCTCAATCTGAGCGCCGCCGCCGCGCCGCAGCAGGCCGTACCGCAGCAGGCCGCGCCGGCCTATCAGGCCCCGGCGCCCGCCTACCAGGCCCCGGCCCAGCAGGCCGCCCCTGCGTACCAGGCCCCTGCCCAGGCGCAGCAGCCGCAGCAGCAGGCCTGGCAGCAGCAGCCGCAGCAGGCCGCCGCCCACCAGCAGCCGCAGCAGCCGCACTTCCCGCAGCAGCAGCAGCAGGGCGGCGGCGCCGGCGTGCCGGCACAGGGTGCCGCTCCCGTCTACGGCGGTGACCGCAGCCCGACGACGTTCCACCAGATCGCCGTCGGCCGCGTCATGCGGATCGGCCGTGCACTGGAGAACGAGCTGGTCGTCTCGGACCTCCAGGTCTCGCGCCTCCACGCCGAGTTCCGCTCGGCGAACGGCCGCTTCGAGATCCACGACCTCGGCAGCCACAACGGCACCTACGTCAACGGTCAGCCGCTGCCCAAGTCCGGCACCGCGCTGCTCGGCCCGAACGACATCGTCGGCGTCGGCCACTCGACGTTCCGGATCGTCGGCGACCGGCTCGAGGAGTTCGTCGACACCGGTGACGTCTCCTTCTCGGCCCGCCACCTCACGGTGACGGTCGACGGCGGCAAGCAGATCCTCAAGGACGTCACCTTCGGCGTCCCGGAGAAGTCGCTCATCGGTGTCATCGGCCCCTCCGGCTCCGGAAAGTCGACGCTGCTCAAGGCGCTGACCGGCTACCGGCCCGCCAACGAGGGCGACGTCCTCTACGACAACCGCAACCTGTACAAGCAGTTCGCGGAGCTCCGCCAGCGCATCGGCCTGGTCCCGCAGGACGACATCCTGCACAAGGAGCTGAAGGTCAGCACGGCCCTCAAGTACGCGGCCAAGCTCCGCTTCCCCGGCGACACCGCCGAGTCCGAGCGCGCCGCCCGCATCGACGAGGTCCTGCGCGAGCTCAAGCTCGACATCCACAAGGACAAGAAGATCACCTCGCTCTCGGGTGGTCAGCGCAAGCGCGTGTCCGTGGCCCTGGAGCTGCTCACCAAGCCGTCGCTGATCTTCCTGGACGAGCCGACCTCCGGCCTCGACCCGGGCATGGACCGCGACGTCATGCAGCTGCTGCGCGGCCTCGCCGACGACGGCCGCACGGTCCTCGTCGTCACCCACTCCGTCGCCGAGCTGGCCCTGTGCGACAAGCTGCTGGTCATGGCCCCGGGCGGTTCGGTCGCGTACTTCGGCCCGCCGGACGAGGCGCTGAACTTCTTCGGCTACACCACGTGGGCGGACGTCTTCTCGGCCTTCGAGAACTACCGCGACTACGACTGGGCCGGCCGCTGGAAGGGCTCGCAGCACTACCAGCTGTACGCCGCCGACCTCGACTCGGTCGCCCCGCAGCAGGTCGCCATGGCGCCGATCCAGCAGCTGATGCCGCCGAAGGCGCAGGGCTGGGGCGACCAGCTGTGGACCCTGATCCGCCGCTACGTCTCGGTGATCGCCTCCGACAAGGGCTTCATGGCCCTGATGCTGATCCTGCCCGCGGTCCTGGGTGTGGTCTCGACGGTCATCCCCGCGACCTTCGGCCTCGCGCCGCCGAAGCCGCCGTCCCGCTTCAACGGCGACGCCGGCACGATCATGCTGATCCTCTGCGTCGGCATGTGCTTCTCGGGCGCAGCGAACTCGGTCCGTGAGCTGATCAAGGAACGGGTCATCTACGAGCGCGAGCGCGCCACCGGCCTGTCCCGGTCGGCGTACCTCATGTCGAAGGTGATCGTCCTCGGCTTCATCACGGCCATCCAGGGCGCGGTCATCTGCGCCATCGGCTTCGCCCCGCGCGACCTGCCCACCGAGGGCCTGCTCATGCCGCCGGCCGTCGAGCTGTGCCTGTCGGTCACCGCGCTCGGCTTCACGTCGATGATGTTCGGCCTCGTGATCTCCGCGCTGGTGAAGACCGCCGAGAAGACCATGCCGCTGCTGGTCATGTTCGCGATCGTCCAGGTCGTGTTCACCGGCATCCTCTTCCAGGTGTACGACTCGCCCGGCCTGGAGCAGTTCGCCTGGCTGATGCCCTCGCGCTGGGCGGTCGCCGCCGCGGGCACCACGCTCGACCTCGGCAAGCTCATGCCGCCGTGGGACCAGCAGAACCCGACCAACACCGACCCGCTGTGGGAGCACTCCGTCGCGCAGTGGGGCGTGAACATCACGATCCTGCTGCTCATCGGTGTGGCCTGCGGCTTCGCGGTGCAGAAGCTGCTGCGCCGCCACGAGCCCGAGGTCATGCGCAACTAGCCCGGCGCCGCCGAGCACCCCCCCGCACAAACGCCTCAGGGCGGCACCCGGATACCGGGTGCCGCCCTGAGGCGCATGGGGGGCTGCTACGCCAGTGGCCCTTAGTAGGCGCTGTTGACGTTGTCGATCGAGCCGTAACGGTCGGCGGCGTAGTTGGCCGCGGCGACGATGTTGGCGACCGGGTGGTACTGGTCCAGCGGGGTGCCGGGGACGTGGTACGCGAGGAAGGTCGGCTTGATGACCTGGAGCAGGCCCTTCGAGGGGATGCCGTTCTGGGCGTTGATGTCCCAGTTGTTGATCGCCCGCGGGTTGCCGCTCGACTCGCGCATGATGTTCTTGTACAGGCCGTTGTACGTGCCCGGGATCTTGTGCGCCTTCATGATCGCCAGCGACTCCTTGATCCAGCCGTCAAGGTTGTTCGCGTAGATCGGCTTGCGGACGGTGGAGCGGCTGGCGGCCGCCTTCGCCTCGCGGTCCTTCTTCGCCTTGGCTGCGGCGTCGGCCTTCGCCTTCGCGGCGTCAGCCTTCGCCTTCGCGGCGGCGGCCTTGGCCTTCACCGCGGCCTCGAGCTTCGCGGCGTCCGTGGCCAGCTTGGTCTGCGCGGAGAGGTGCTGCACGGTCTTGGCCTGGACACCCTCGACAGCCTGGGTCCACGCCACGGGGGCGGCGGCCACGGTCGTACCGGCGTCGGCGGTGCCGGCGGGGACGAGGGTGGCGGCCAGGGCGGCGGCGCCGATGGTGGCAACGGCGGCGAAGGACATCTTGTGCGCCTTCGTCAGACGACGAATCTGGCCGGGGGTGCTGGTCTTGGACATGCGTAGCAACCTCTTCGAATAGCGGGAGCCGCAGGAAAGCGCCGTTGGATCCGGGATCCGCGGTGCTGTGCGACGGGAGCAATTCTTAGCGGCGGCAAAATCTTGTGGCAAAGGTGTGACGTACGATGCCGCTTAGTGGATCAGGGGGCGCCGACGATCCCGGAATTCCGGGCCAGCCGCTAGGCGCAGCAGTGCTGACACCGTCTTTACACGTCCACTAGGCGCCTTCGTAAGTGACGTGGGTCCTATGTGCGGGCTCACATCGGCCACGTAACGGTCTCACCATCCGTTGCTGGAGCAATGCAATCTGTAACGGAATTCTCCACCCTGAGGACCACAAACCCGCGCAGGCCGTCATCCCCAAGGCAGAGAAGACCCCCGCGGCCCCCTCCCCAAGGAGGAGGAGACACCGCCCCCAGCCCTAGGCCTCGAGCCCGATCCCGCAGGTCAGAGCCGCTAGTACGGTGAGCCCATGACCGGTAGTCCCGTCTTCGGAGGACCCCGCGGCGGCCTCGCCGCCGTGAGTACCGCGCTGCTCGCCATGAGCCGCCGGCTGGAGGTCCGCGACGTCCTGCGCACGATCGTCGTCTCGGCCCGCGAGCTGCTGGACGCCGAGTACGCGGCCCTGGGCGTCCCGGACGACCACGGCGGCTTCGCCCAGTTCGTCGTGGACGGCATCACCGAGGAGCAGTGGCGCCGGATCGGCCCGCTGCCCCGCCAGCACGGCATCCTCGCCGCGATGCTCCACCAGGACGGCCCCGAGCGGCTGGCCGACGTACGCAAGGACCCCCGCTTCGAAGGCTGGCCCGCCGCCCACCCCGAGATGTCCGACTTCCTCGGACAGCCCGTCCGCGACGGCGAGGAGACCCTCGCCGCCCTCTTCCTCGCGAACAAACGCAGACCCGGCGGCTTCACCGAGGAGGACGAGGAGCTCCTCGCCCTCCTCGCCCAGCACGCGGCGATCGCCCTCACCAACGCCCGGCTCTACGAGCGCAGCCGCGAGCTCACCATCGCCGAGGAGCGCTCCCGCCTCGCCCACGAGCTGCACGACGCCGTGGCGCAGAAACTCTTCTCGCTCCGCCTGACCGCCCAGGCCGCCGCCGCCCTCGTGGACCGCGACCCGGCCCGCGCCAAGGGCGAGCTCCAGCAGGTCGCCGCCCTCGCCGCGGAGGCCGCCGACGAGCTGCGCGCCGCCGTGACCGAGCTGCGCCCGGCCGCCCTCGACGAGGACGGCCTCGTCGCCACCCTCCGCGACCAGGTCCACGTACTCGACCGCGCCCACACCGCGCACGTCACCTTCACCTGTGACGGCGTACGGGCCCTCCCGGCGACCCAGGAGGAGGCGCTGCTCCGGGTGGCCCAGGAGGCCCTCCACAACGCCCTGCGGCACTCGGGCGGCGACCGCGTCGAGGTCACCCTCGCCCGCCGGGACGCGGGAGCCGTCCTGACCGTCACGGACAACGGAAGCGGCTTCTCCCCCTCCTCGATCCGCGCGGCCGGGCGCCACCTCGGCCTGGTCTCCATGCGGGACCGGGCGAGCGGCGCCGGCGGCCGCCTCACCGTGCACTCGGAGCCCGGTACGGGCACCACGATCGAGATGGAGGTCCCCGGTGGCTGACACGCCCATCCGCGTTCTGCTCGTGGACGACCACCAGGTGGTCCGCCGCGGCCTGCGCACGTTCCTGGAGGTCCAGGACGACATCGAGGTGGTCGGGGAGGCCGCCGACGGCGAGGAGGGCGTGGCCCGCGCCGAGGAGCTGCGGCCCGACGTGATCCTCATGGACATCAAGATGCCGGGCACCGACGGCATCGAGGCGCTGCGCCGGCTGCGCGCGCTGGCGAACCCGGCGCGGGTGCTGATCGTCACCAGCTTCACCGAGCAGCGGACGGTCGTGCCGGCCCTGCGGGGCGGCGCCGCGGGATACGTCTACAAGGACATCGACCCCGACGCCCTGGCCGGAGCGATCCGCTCCGTCCACGCCGGGCACGTGCTGCTCCAGCCGGAGGTGGCGGAGGCCCTGCTCTCCCAGGAAGAACAGCCCTCGTCGAGCCGGGGCGGCTCCCTGACCGAGCGGGAGCGGGAGGTCCTGTCCCTCATCGCGGACGGCCGCTCGAACCGGGAGATCGCCCGCGCGCTGGTGCTGTCGGAGAAGACGGTCAAGACGCACGTCTCGAACATCCTCATGAAGCTGGACCTGTCCGACCGGACGCAGGCCGCGTTGTGGGCGGTCAGGCACGGACTGGCCGAATGAACGGCGTGAACCGGACCGTACCCTTCCGGACTGAGATTCATACGGTCGGGTGTATGTAGCCCACATGGCGTATCCCGATCGCCGGGTGACCGTTCTCCATGGCGTGTCGCGACGGCTGGTCGCGGCAGACGTACTGGAGGACGAGAACGTGAAGAACTTCAAGAAGGCCGCAGCCGTCACCATGATCGCGGGCGGCCTCATCGCCGCCGGCGCCGGTGTCTCCTCGGCGCACGGCGGTGCGTCGGCGGAGGGCGAGGCCCTGAACTCGCCCGGCGTGGCCTCCGGGAACCTGCTCCAGGTCCCGGTGGACGTCCCCGTGAACGTGGTCGGCAACTCGGTCACCGTGATCGGCCTGCTCAACCCGGCCTTCGGCAACACGGGTGTGAACGCCTGACCCCGGCCTGACCCGCGGCCCCGCTTCCACCCTCTCCCCTGGAAGCGGGGCCGCCGTCATTCCCGCGCCGGCACGAACGGCGCCCGCCTTCCGGCGCCACCCGGGCACGGATCAGCCCCGTCGGCGACTGCGGCGGGGTCCGGGGCGGAGCCCCAGGGGCTGGGACTCCGCCCCGATTCAGCCCGGCGGCCCCGCACCGTACCCGCCAACCGAACCGGAGGCTAGCGGCCCCGCTCGCGCTCCTCCACCGCCGAGTTGTACGCCGCTACCAGCGCCCGACGGGCCACCCGTTCCACCGGCCGCAGCGCCTCCGCCCTCGCCGCCATCTCCGAGGCGGCCACCGCACCGCCCGGCCCGTGCTCGTACGCCAGCGACACCAGCAGATCCACCCGCTGCGCCAGCGACAGCACCCGCACCGCCCGCGCCGGATACCCCGGCGCCAGCACCTCCCGCCCGGCCTCCGCCCGCGCCCGGTACGCCGACAGCGCGGCCTCCGCCACCGGCCCCGACCCCGCCACGTCCAGCCGGGTCAGCATCACCGTCGCCTCGCGCAGCGCCTCCGCCAGCTCCCGCTCCGCCTCACCGAGCGACGGCACGTCCGCCGGCGGGGCCTCCCGTACCGGCAGGCAGCGCCAGGTCACCGAGACGTGCACGTCCCCCTCCGGCCCGGCCTCGGCCACCTCCGGCACCAGACCCATCGCCGCGCCCACCGCGACCACCGCCTCCTCGGCATCCAGCGCCCGCGCATTGAACTCCGCCGGCCCGCTCAGCCCCAGCGGATGCCCCGGCGCCGGCAGCGCCACCCGCAGCCCGGTCACCCCCAGCGCCCGCATCCGCCCGAGCGCGAGCGTGAGGCCCACCGGACCGGGCTCGCCCGGCAGCCCCTCCACCCGGTGCACGGCGTCCTCGCCCACGATCGACAACACGGCCTCGTCGGGCGAGACCAGTCCGGCCAGCAGTGCGTTCCCCCAGGCGGCCAACCGCCCTGAACGTGGTTCGAAAAGCATTCCCCCACTTTACGGATCACCCCGGATCCGGTCCCCCGGCCCACCTGGCGCCCGGACCCCTCGCCGAGTGGCGTAGGTTTTCCCCTGGGGCTGCGCCTACCGGTGCACAGACGAAACCGAGACTGCAAGGGGAGACAACACGCTCATGAGCGATGTTCTGGAGCTGGTGGACGTATCCGTGGTCCGCGAGGGCCGGGCTCTGGTGGACCAGGTCTCCTGGTCGGTGAAGGAGGGCGAGCGCTGGGTGATCCTCGGCCCCAACGGCGCCGGCAAGACCACGCTGCTGAACCTCGCCTCCAGCTACCTCTTCCCCACCAAGGGCTCCGCCACCATCCTCGGCAGCACCCTCGGCAAGCCCGGCAGCGACGTCTTCGAGCTGCGCCCGCGCATCGGCGTCGCCGGCATCGCGCTCGCCGACAAGCTCCCCAAGCGCCAGACCGTCCTGCAGACCGTCCTCACCGCCGCGTACGGCATGACGGCGACCTGGCAGGAGGAGTACGAGGAGATCGACGAGCAGCGCGCCCGCGCCTTCCTCGACCGCCTCGGCATGACGGACTACCTCGACCGGAAGTTCGGCACCCTCTCCGAGGGCGAGCGCAAGCGCACCCTGATCGCCCGCGCCCTGATGACCGACCCCGAGCTGCTCCTCCTCGACGAGCCCGCCGCCGGCCTCGACCTCGGCGGCCGCGAGGACCTCGTACGCCGCCTCGGCCGTCTCGCCCGCGACCCGCTCGCGCCGTCCATGGCGATGGTCACGCACCACGTCGAGGAGATCGCCCCCGGCTTCACCCACGTCCTGATGATCCGCCAGGGCAAGGTCGTCACCGCGGGCCCCATCGAGCTCGAGCTGACCTCCCGCAACCTCTCGCTCTGCTTCGGCCTCCCGCTCGTCGTCGAGCGCAACGACCACGACCGCTGGACCGCCCAGGGCCTCCCGCTGCGCTAGTGCGCCCGGTACCGGGCAGACACCGCCGGTACGGGCGCCGTCGCACCCTGTCCCGACCGCGCCCGCCGGACCTACCATGACCATGTGAACATCGACGCGTGGCTGTGGTGGCTCATCGGCGCGGTCGGACTGGGCATCCCGCTCGTCCTGACGGCGATGCCGGAGTTCGGCATGTTCGCCGTCGGCGCGGTCGCGGCCGCCGTCACGGCGGCGTTCGGCGGGGGAATCGTCGCCCAGGTCCTGGTCTTCGTCATCGTGTCGGTGGCGCTCGTCGCCGTCGTGCGCTCGATCGCCAACCACCACCGCGAGCAGCGGCCCCAACACCGCACCGGAATCGACGCGTTGAAGGGCAGAAGCGCGCTCGTCCTCGAACGCGTCGACGGCAGCGGAGGCCGGATCAAACTCGCCGGCGAGATCTGGTCCGCGCGCACCCTCGACGCGGACAGCAGCTTCGAACCGGGCCAGCAGGTGGACGTCGTGGAGATCGACGGAGCCACCGCGGTCGTGATGTGAGCTTGTGAGCCAAGGAGCCGACCCGCGGCGGCGAGGTCTGCGAGACTCGCCCAACGGGGCAGCACAGACAGCCGGAAGGGCACGGGGAACCACATGTCATCGATCATCATCGTCCTGATCATTCTGGTGGTTCTGGTCTTCATCGCACTGGTCAAGACGATCCAGGTGATCCCGCAGGCCAGCGCCGCCATCGTCGAACGCTTCGGCCGCTACACGCGCACCCTCAACGCAGGCCTCAACATCGTCGTCCCGTTCATCGACTCGATCCGCAACCGCATCGACCTGCGCGAGCAGGTCGTGCCGTTCCCCCCGCAGCCGGTCATCACCCAGGACAACCTGGTCGTCAACATCGACACGGTCATCTACTACCAGGTGACCGACGCCCGGGCCGCGACGTACGAGGTCGCCAGCTACATCCAGGCCATCGAGCAGCTCACCGTCACCACCCTGCGCAACATCATCGGCGGCATGGACCTCGAGCGGACCCTGACCTCCCGCGAGGAGATCAACGCGGCCCTGCGCGGAGTCCTCGACGAGGCCACCGGCAAGTGGGGCATCCGCGTCAACCGCGTCGAGCTCAAGGCGATCGAGCCGCCGACCTCCATCCAGGACTCGATGGAGAAGCAGATGCGCGCCGACCGCGACAAGCGCGCCGCGATCCTCCAGGCCGAAGGCGTCCGGCAGTCCGAGATCCTGCGCGCCGAGGGCGAGAAGCAGTCCTCCATCCTGCGCGCCGAGGGTGAGGCCAAGGCCGCGGCCCTGCGCGCCGAGGGCGAGGCGCAGGCCATCCGTACGGTCTTCGAGTCCATCCACGCCGGCGACGCCGACCAGAAGCTCCTCGCCTACCAGTACCTCCAGATGCTCCCGAAGATCGCCGAAGGCGACGCCAACAAGCTCTGGATCGTGCCCAGCGAGATCGGGGACGCGCTCAAGGGCCTCTCGGGAGCCATGGGCAACTTCGGCCCCATGGGCGGCGGTTCGGGCTTCAACCCGCAGAACTCCGGCAAGTCCGCAGGAGCCGACGGGAACGGCGCCGGCAACGGCGCGAACGGCACGGACCGGCGCGAGCAGCCCCCGATCGACTGACCCCCCGCACGCCCCGGACCGGCATCCCCTCCTGCATGATCAGTGAGGCCCCTCGACCTTCATGGCGGGGAGGCGACTCACTCATGCAAAGGGGATGGCCCAGTCCATGTCCATCTGGGAATCAGTAGCGGTGTTCGCCGCCGGCGTCGGCGCCGGCACCATCAACACCATCGTCGGCTCCGGCACGCTCATCACCTTCCCGGTGCTGCTCGCCACCGGACTCCCGCCGGTCACCGCCAACGTGTCCAACACCCTCGGCCTGGTGCCCGGTTCCATCAGCGGGGCCATCGGCTACCGCAAGGAGCTCCAGGGCCAGCGCCGACGCATCATCCGGCTCGGCGCCGTCTCCCTCGTCGGGGGACTCGCGGGCGCCGTCCTGCTCCTCACCCTGCCGTCGGACTCCTTCGACACGATCGTGCCCGTCCTCATCGGACTCGCCCTCGTGCTCGTCATCCTCCAGCCCCGGCTCGCCGCGGCCCTGCGCAAACGCCAGGAAGCCGCCGGAGGAGACACCGGACACCCCGACGGCGGTCCCGCCCTGCTCACCGGAATGCTGCTCTCCAGCGCATACGGGGGCTACTTCGGCGCCGCCCAGGGCGTGCTCTACCTCGGCCTGATGGGCCTGCTCCTCCACGAGGAGCTGCAGCGCATCAACGCCGTCAAGAACGTCATCGCCGCCCTCGTGAACGGCATCGCGGCCGTCTTCTTCCTGTTCGTCGCAGAGTTCGACTGGACGGCCGTGCTCCTGATCGCCGTCGGCTCCACCCTCGGCGGCCAGATCGGCGCCAAGGTCGGCCGCCGCCTGTCGCCGACCGTGCTCCGCGCGGTCATCGTGACGGTCGGCGTCATCGCGATCGTGCAGCTGCTGCTGCACTGAGCGACGTAGCGGAACTACGTCGCCCAGCGCACCGGCGATCATGCGGCCGGACGAGCCGGACCAGCCGGACTAGGCGGAACGCTCCAGCCAGTCAGGCAGCACATCGCGGCCCCCCACCCCCAGGGCCAGCAGCATGGCGTCCGCCGGAGACGGTACGAAGGGCTTCCGGAGGAGCGGCATCCCCGCCTCCTCCGGAGTCCGGGCCGCCTTGCGGTGATTGTCCTCGGCGCAGGAGGCCACCGTGTTCAACCACGTGTCGCCACCGCCCTGGGCCCGGGGCAGTACGTGGTCCACGGTCGTCGCGCGCTTCCCGCAGTACGCGCACCGGTGCTGGTCCCGGACCAGCACCCCCCTCCGTGACCAGGGGGCATGTCTTCGGAACGGCACCCGAACGTACCGGCACAACCTGATCACCCGGGGCAGCGGAAGATCCATGGAGGCACCGCGCACACGCAGTTCCGGATGCGACTGCTCGACGACGGCCTTGTCCTGGAGCACCAGGACCACAGCCCGGTTCAGCGTCACCGTCGACAGCGGCTCGAAGCTCGCATTCAGCACCAGCGTGTCCCGCATCTCGCCCACCTCCCGTGTGCAGGCCCGCAACCACACCGGCGGCAGAGCCCGCAACCACTCTGGCCGCGCGCGCCACGCGGGACAACGCAATAAAAATGCCCGGTCCTGGCCGCCTTTAGACCAGGACCGGGCAAACGCACGGCGAACGATCAGCCCTTGGGGCCCTCGTACTCACCGATCAGCTGCGCCCGACCCAACGAGTGGAACCGCAGGTTGAATCCGACGACCGCCGGCGAGACGTCCGCACCGGGGCCCAGCTTCTCCTGGTCCACCGCGTACACGGTGAACACGTACCGGTGCCGCTCCCCGGCCGGCGGAGCAGCCCCGCCGAAGTCCTTCGTGCCGTAGTCGTTCCGCACGTGCACGGCCCCGGCGGGCAGCCCTTCGAACTTCCCGCTCCCCGCCCCGGCCGGCAGCTCGGTGACCGACGCAGGCAGATCGAAGAGCACCCAGTGCCAGAACCCGCTGCCTGTCGGGGCGTCCGGGTCGAAGCACGTCACCGCGAAACTCTTCGTCCCCTCCGGGAACCCCTCCCACCGCAGCTGCGGCGAGACGTTCCCGCCCCGCAGGACCTGGGCGTCACCCAGGTCCGCACCGGGCTCCAGATCCACACTCTCCACGGAGAACGCGTGCACCTGAGGGTGGAAGTCGTGCGGAAGAGGTGCCCTGTTCTGCTCGGCCACTGCTGAACCTCCTGATCGCGAACCAGTACCGAACCAGTACCGGGCCCGAGCCTAGAACCAGTTGCGCTGCGAACCCACGGACGCGATCCACTGGTTGAGGTAAGCCGCCCAGTCGGTCTCCTGGTACGACTGCAGACCCACCTGGAAGCAGCGGTACGTGTCACTGCCCTCGGAGAACAGCCCGGACTTCTTGTCCATCTCCAGGACGACGTCCATCTCACGGCCGTCCGAGATGAAGGTCAGCTCGACCTGGTTCAGCCCGCGGTACTGCGACGGCGGCAGGAACTCGATCTCCTGGTAGAACGGCAGCGTCTGGCGCGTCCCGCGGATGTGCCCGCGCTCCATGTCCGCACTGCGGAAGCCGAAGCCGAGCTGACGGAAGGCATCCAGGATCGCCTGCTGCGCCGGCACCGGGTGCACGTTGATCGGGTCGAGGTCGCCGGCGTCCACCGCACGCGCGATCTCCAGCTCGGTGCTGACCCCGATGTTCATCCCGTGCAGGTGCTGACCCCCGAAGTGGGTGATCGGCGTCTCCCACGGGATCTCCAGCCCGAACGGCACCACGTGCAGGGCGCCCGCCTGTACCTGGAAGGCACCGCCGAGGCGCTGCTTGGTGAAGACGATGTCCTGCTTGTACTCCTGGTCGTTCCCCTCCACCTCGACCCGCGCCTGGAGACCGACGGACAGGCCCTCGATCTGCTGCTCCACGGAACCGCCCTGGATGCGGACCTCGCCCTGGACGATCCCGCCCGGCACCACGTTCGGCTCGGTGATGATCGTGTCCACCGAAGCACCGCCGGCACCCAGCGCCGCGAACAGCTTCTTGAACCCCATGCTCTGACTCCCCTTGAAGGCTCGTGCGACTACCGCTTACGAGTACACACTGACAAACGCGGAACCTTAGGCCCCGGTTGCAGGTGCGCGCGTTCCACTACGCTCGACCGGATGAGCGCGCGCCCCGACCGTACGCCCCTGGCCCGGTCCTTCTTCGACCGGCCGGTCCTCTCGGTGGCCCCGGATCTCCTCGGCCGCATCCTGGTCCGACGTACACCCGAAGGCCCCCTCGAGCTCCGTATCACGGAGGTGGAGGCGTACGAGGGCGAGGCCGACCCGGGCTCCCACGCCTACCGGGGCCGCACCCGGCGGAACGCATCGATGTTCGGTCCGCCCGGACACGCGTACGTCTACTTCATCTACGGCATGTGGTTCAGCCTCAACCTGGTGTGCGGCCCACCCGACCACGCGAGCGGGGTCCTGCTGCGCGCGGGCGAGATCACCGTGGGCGCGGACCTGGCCCGCAAACGTCGCATTTCAGCCAGAAGCGACAAGGAACTGGCCAAAGGCCCGGCCCGCCTGGCCACGGCCCTGGCGGTGGACCGGTCCCTGGACGGCGCCGACCTCTGTGCCGGTCCGGAATCCCCCCTGGCACTCCTGACGGGTACCGCCACCTCACCCGACCTGGTGAGCAACGGTCCCCGCACGGGGGTCGGGGGCGCCGGCGCGGGCCACCCGTACCGCTACTGGATCACCCACGACCCGACGGTGAGCCCGTATCGCGCCCACGCGCCACGCCGCCGCTCAACTTGACTCGCCCTTGGCGGACGCCTAACGTAGCCCGAGCCGCTTGAACGGGGCACTGCTGTCAGCAGACCCCCGGAGCGGCCAACCCACTACCTACGACGTACCCCTGGCGGGGTCGATTTCGGCATGCCCGAATTCGAATCCGGTGGCTCGATTATGAGTCGCAAGGGATAAGCGCTAAAGTGGTGGAACGCCGAAAGGCAAAGGCCCCCAACGGCCACCGGAATTCAAATCCAAGTCGGAAACGACAACGGAAATGATCTGGTAGAGTTGGAAACGAAGAACGAAGCCCGGAGGAAAGCCCCAGTAAGTGTTACTGAGGGTGAGTACAAAGGAAGCGTCCGTTCCTTGAGAACTCAACAGCGTGCCAAAAATCAACGCCAGAAGTTGATACCCCGTCCACTTCGGTGGATGAGGTTCCTTTGAAAAAGACCTGTGAGGTCGCGGTTCGCCGTGATGCTTGCAGGCAATTACACAGCGAGGACGCAGTGGTCAGTCGGTCATATTCCGACCATGACTGGCCCGCTCAACGTGTGTGTGCACCGGATTACCGGTAAACATTCATGGAGAGTTTGATCCTGGCTCAGGACGAACGCTGGCGGCGTGCTTAACACATGCAAGTCGAACGATGAAGCCCTTCGGGGTGGATTAGTGGCGAACGGGTGAGTAACACGTGGGCAATCTGCCCTTCACTCTGGGACAAGCCCTGGAAACGGGGTCTAATACCGGATAATACTCCTGCCTGCATGGGCAGGGGTTGAAAGCTCCGGCGGTGAAGGATGAGCCCGCGGCCTATCAGCTTGTTGGTGGGGTAATGGCCCACCAAGGCGACGACGGGTAGCCGGCCTGAGAGGGCGACCGGCCACACTGGGACTGAGACACGGCCCAGACTCCTACGGGAGGCAGCAGTGGGGAATATTGCACAATGGGCGAAAGCCTGATGCAGCGACGCCGCGTGAGGGATGACGGCCTTCGGGTTGTAAACCTCTTTCAGCAGGGAAGAAGCGAAAGTGACGGTACCTGCAGAAGAAGCGCCGGCTAACTACGTGCCAGCAGCCGCGGTAATACGTAGGGCGCAAGCGTTGTCCGGAATTATTGGGCGTAAAGAGCTCGTAGGCGGCTTGTCACGTCGGATGTGAAAGCCCGAGGCTTAACCTCGGGTCTGCATTCGATACGGGCTAGCTAGAGTGTGGTAGGGGAGATCGGAATTCCTGGTGTAGCGGTGAAATGCGCAGATATCAGGAGGAACACCGGTGGCGAAGGCGGATCTCTGGGCCATTACTGACGCTGAGGAGCGAAAGCGTGGGGAGCGAACAGGATTAGATACCCTGGTAGTCCACGCCGTAAACGTTGGGAACTAGGTGTTGGCGACATTCCACGTCGTCGGTGCCGCAGCTAACGCATTAAGTTCCCCGCCTGGGGAGTACGGCCGCAAGGCTAAAACTCAAAGGAATTGACGGGGGCCCGCACAAGCGGCGGAGCATGTGGCTTAATTCGACGCAACGCGAAGAACCTTACCAAGGCTTGACATATACCGGAAAGCATTAGAGATAGTGCCCCCCTTGTGGTCGGTATACAGGTGGTGCATGGCTGTCGTCAGCTCGTGTCGTGAGATGTTGGGTTAAGTCCCGCAACGAGCGCAACCCTTGTCCTGTGTTGCCAGCATGCCCTTCGGGGTGATGGGGACTCACAGGAGACCGCCGGGGTCAACTCGGAGGAAGGTGGGGACGACGTCAAGTCATCATGCCCCTTATGTCTTGGGCTGCACACGTGCTACAATGGCCGGTACAATGAGCTGCGATACCGTGAGGTGGAGCGAATCTCAAAAAGCCGGTCTCAGTTCGGATTGGGGTCTGCAACTCGACCCCATGAAGTCGGAGTCGCTAGTAATCGCAGATCAGCATTGCTGCGGTGAATACGTTCCCGGGCCTTGTACACACCGCCCGTCACGTCACGAAAGTCGGTAACACCCGAAGCCGGTGGCCCAACCCGTAAGGGAGGGAGCTGTCGAAGGTGGGACTGGCGATTGGGACGAAGTCGTAACAAGGTAGCCGTACCGGAAGGTGCGGCTGGATCACCTCCTTTCTAAGGAGCACAGTACCGATTGCAGACAAACGTTCTGCACGGTCAGCTCATGGGTGGAACGTTGATTAGTTGGCACGGTTTCCAAAACTCTCTGTAAGTACTGCTTCGGCGTGGAACACAGTGAAGTGGAGGGGATCGTGCCTGGCACGTTGTTGGGTCCTGAAGGTACGGCCGTGAGGTCATGTCTTCAGTGCCGGCCCCAGTGAACTTGTTCTCCTTGTGAGGGCAGGGTGATGGGTGGCTGGTCGTTGTTTGAGAACTACACAGTGGACGCGAGCATCTGTGGCCAAGTTTTTAAGGGCGCACGGTGGATGCCTTGGCACCAGGAACCGATGAAGGACGTGAGAGGCCGCGATAGGCCCCGGGGAGCTGCCAACTGAGCTTTGATCCGGGGGTGTCCGAATGGGGAAACCCGGCAGTCGTCATGGGCTGTCACCCACTGCTGAACACATAGGCAGTGTGGAGGGAACGAGGGGAAGTGAAACATCTCAGTACCCTCAGGAAGAGAAAACAACCGTGATTCCGGGAGTAGTGGCGAGCGAAACCGGATGAGGCCAAACCGTATGCGTGTGATACCCGGCAGGGGTTGCGCATGCGGGGTTGTGGGAATGAGCTTGATCGGTCTGCCGGCCGGTCGGCGAGTCAGAAACCGTTGATGTAGTCGAAGGACATGCGAAAGGTCCGGCGTAGAGGGTAAGACCCCCGTAGACGAAACATCAGCGGCTTGCTTGCTCATCTCCCAAGTAGCACGGGGCCCGAGAAATCCCGTGTGAATCTGGCGGGACCACCCGCTAAGCCTAAATATTCCCTGGTGACCGATAGCGGATAGTACCGTGAGGGAATGGTGAAAAGTACCGCGGGAGCGGAGTGAAATAGTACCTGAAACCGTGTGCCTACAAGCCGTGGGAGCGTCGCCGTTATTCTTCGGAATGACGGTCGTGACTGCGTGCCTTTTGAAGAATGAGCCTGCGAGTTAGCGGTGTGTAGCGAGGTTAACCCGTGTGGGGAAGCCGTAGCGAAAGCGAGTCCGAATAGGGCGATTGAGTTGCACGCTCTAGACCCGAAGCGGAGTGATCTAGCCATGGGCAGGTTGAAGCGGAGGTAAGACTTCGTGGAGGACCGAACCCACCAGGGTTGAAAACCTGGGGGATGACCTGTGGTTAGGGGTGAAAGGCCAATCAAACTCCGTGATAGCTGGTTCTCCCCGAAATGCATTTAGGTGCAGCGTCGTGTGTTTCTTGCCGGAGGTAGAGCACTGGATAGGCGATGGGCCCTACCGGGTTACTGACCTTAGCCAAACTCCGAATGCCGGTAAGTGAGAGCACGGCAGTGAGACTGTGGGGGATAAGCTCCATGGTCGAGAGGGAAACAGCCCAGAGCATCGACTAAGGCCCCTAAGCGTACGCTAAGTGGGAAAGGATGTGGAGTCGCAGAGACAACCAGGAGGTTGGCTTAGAAGCAGCCACCCTTGAAAGAGTGCGTAATAGCTCACTGGTCAAGTGATTCCGCGCCGACAATGTAGCGGGGCTCAAGCGTACCGCCGAAGTCGTGTCATTGCAGCAATAGGGCCAACGCCCGCTGTGATGGGTAGGGGAGCGTCGTGTGCCGGGTGAAGCAGCAGCGGAAGCTAGTTGTGGACGGTTCACGAGTGAGAATGCAGGCATGAGTAGCGATACACACGTGAGAAACGTGTGCGCCGATTGACTAAGGGTTCCTGGGTCAAGCTGATCTGCCCAGGGTAAGTCGGGACCTAAGGCGAGGCCGACAGGCGTAGTCGATGGACAACCGGTTGATATTCCGGTACCCGCTTTGAAACGCCCAATATCGAATCAGGCGATGCTAAGTCCGTGAAGCCGTTCCGGACCCTTCGGGGAAAGGAAAGTGGTGGAGCCGACGAACCAGACTTGTAGTAGGTAAGCGATGGGGTGACGCAGGAAGGTAGTCCAGCCCGGGCGGTGGTAGTCCCGGGGTAAGGGTGTAGGCCGAGGGGTAGGCAAATCCGTCCCTCATATAAGGCTGAGACCTGATGCCGAGCCGATTGTGGTGAAGTGGATGATCCTATGCTGTCGAGAAAAGCCTCTAGCGAGTTTCATGGCGGCCCGTACCCTAAACCGACTCAGGTGGTCAGGTAGAGAATACCGAGGCGTTCGGGTGAACTATGGTTAAGGAACTCGGCAAAATGCCCCCGTAACTTCGGGAGAAGGGGGGCCATCACTGGTGATCGGATTTACTCCGTGAGCTGGGGGTGGCCGCAGAGACCAGCGAGAAGCGACTGTTTACTAAAAACACAGGTCCGTGCGAAGCCGTAAGGCGATGTATACGGACTGACGCCTGCCCGGTGCTGGAACGTTAAGGGGACCGGTTAGTGCGCTTTCGGGCGTGCGAAGCTGAGAACTTAAGCGCCAGTAAACGGCGGTGGTAACTATAACCATCCTAAGGTAGCGAAATTCCTTGTCGGGTAAGTTCCGACCTGCACGAATGGCGTAACGACTTCTCGACTGTCTCAACCATAGGCCCGGTGAAATTGCACTACGAGTAAAGATGCTCGTTTCGCGCAGCAGGACGGAAAGACCCCGGGACCTTTACTATAGTTTGATATTGGTGTTCGGTTCGGCTTGTGTAGGATAGGTGGGAGACTTTGAAACCCCAACGCCAGTTGGGGTGGAGTCGCCGTTGAAATACCACTCTGGTCGTGCTGGATGTCTAACCTCGGTCCGTGATCCGGATCAGGGACAGTGTCTGATGGGTAGTTTAACTGGGGCGGTTGCCTCCCAAAGAGTAACGGAGGCGCCCAAAGGTTCCCTCAGCCTGGTTGGCAATCAGGTGTTGAGTGTAAGTGCACAAGGGAGCTTGACTGTGAGACCGACGGGTCGAGCAGGGACGAAAGTCGGGACTAGTGATCCGGCGGTGGCTTGTGGAAGCGCCGTCGCTCAACGGATAAAAGGTACCCCGGGGATAACAGGCTGATCTTCCCCAAGAGTCCATATCGACGGGATGGTTTGGCACCTCGATGTCGGCTCGTCGCATCCTGGGGCTGGAGTCGGTCCCAAGGGTTGGGCTGTTCGCCCATTAAAGCGGTACGCGAGCTGGGTTTAGAACGTCGTGAGACAGTTCGGTCCCTATCCGCTGTGCGCGTAGGAATATTGAGAAGGGCTGTCCCTAGTACGAGAGGACCGGGACGGACGAACCTCTGGTGTGCCAGTTGTCCTGCCAAGGGCATGGCTGGTTGGCTACGTTCGGGAGGGATAACCGCTGAAAGCATCTAAGCGGGAAGCCTGCTTCAAGATGAGTATTCCCACCTCCTTGAGAGGGTAAGGCTCCCAGTAGACGACTGGGTTGATAGGCCAGATGTGGAAGCCCGGTAACGGGTGGAGCTGACTGGTACTAATAGGCCGAGGGCTTGTCCTCAGTTGCTCGCGTCCACTGTGTTAGTTCTGAAGCAACGAACAGTTGCTGGTTTCTAGAGCTGGAACACAACTACAAAGTGTGCTTGTTCGCTCGAAACCGATAGGGTTTCGGTGGTCATAGCGTTAGGGAAACGCCCGGTTACATTCCGAACCCGGAAGCTAAGCCTTTCAGCGCCGATGGTACTGCAGGGGGGACCCTGTGGGAGAGTAGGACGCCGCCGAACAATCTTTCAAAGGACCCTTGGTCCAGCGTTCAACGCTGGACCAAGGGTCCTTTTTTGTTTTTCACCTCTTTACGCCGAAGCGCGGCCATGGGTTGGTTGCGCGAGAATGACTAGCGGTACCCCGAAGACAGGAGTCACACCCATGTCCAACTCTCCCGACGATCGTCCGGAGCGCGAGCCTCGTCGCAACGACGGCGGTGACAGGGGCGGCTACCGCGGGGGCCGTGACGACCGTGGCGGTGACCGTGGTGGCTTCCGCCGCGACGACCGCGGTGGCCGGCCGACCGGTGGCGCCAGCGGTGGCGGCGGTGGCGGCGGCTTCCGCCGTGACGACCGCGGTGGACGTCCCGCCGGTGGCGGTGGTGGCGGCGGTTTCCGTCGCGACGACCGCGGTGGCGACCGCCCGTCCTACCCGCGTCGTGATGACGACCGTGGTGGGCGTCCCTCGTACCCGCGTCGCGATGACGACCGCGGTGGCCGGCCGACCGGTGGCGCCGGTGGTGGCGGCGGTTTCCGCCGTGACGACCGTGGCGGCGACCGCCCGTCGTACCCGCGCCGTGACGACCGTGGCGAGCGTCCCGCCGGTGGCGGCGGCGGCTTCCGCCGTGACGACCGCGGTGGCGATCGTCCGAGCTTCCCGCGTCGTGATGACGACCGCGGTGGGCGTCCCTCGTACCCGCGTCGCGATGACGACCGCGGCGGCCGGCCGACCGGTGGCGCCGGTGGTGGCGGCGGTTTCCGCCGTGACGACCGTGGCGGCGACCGTCCGTCGTACCCGCGCCGCGATGACCGTGGCGAGCGTCCCGCCGGTGGTGGCGGCGGCTTCCGCCGTGACGACCGGGGCGACCGTCCGACCGGCGGCGGTTTCCGCGCCCGCGAGGACCGTCCGTCCTACCCGCGTCGCGACGACCGTGGCGGCGACCGCCCGTCGTACCCGCGCCGTGACGACCGTGGCGAGCGTCCCGCCGGTGGTGGCGGCGGCTTCCGTCGCGACGACCGCGGTGGCGACCGCCCGTCCTACCCGCGTCGTGATGACGACCGTGGTGGGTTCCGTGGCGGTCGTGACGACCGTGGCGGCGACCGTCCGTCCTACCCGCGCCGTGACGACCGCGGTGGCGACCGTCCGTCGTACCCGCGCCGTGACGACCGTGGCGAGCGTCCCGCCGGTGGTGGCGGCGGCTTCCGCCGTGACGACCGCGGCGAGCGTCCCTCGTACCCGCGTCGTGATGACGACCGTGGTGGTTTCCGCGGTGGTCGTGACGACCGTGGCGGCGACCGTCCGTCGTACCCGCGCCGTGATGACCGCGGTGGCGACCGTCCGTCGTACCCCCGTCGTGACGACCGTGGCGAGCGTCCCGCCGGTGGTGGCGGCGGCTTCCGCCGTGACGACCGCGGTGGCGATCGTCCGTCCTACCCGCGTCGTGATGACGACCGCGGTGGGCGTCCCTCGTACCCGCGTCGCGATGACGACCGCGGTGGTTTCCGCGGTGGTCGTGACGACCGTGGCGGCGACCGTCCGTCGTACCCGCGCCGTGACGACCGCGGTGGCGACCGTGGCGGGTTCCGCGGCCGCGATGACCGTGGTGGCGACCGCGGTGGCTACCGTGGCGGCCGTGACGACCGCGGCGGCGACCGCGACTACCGTGCGGACCGCGACCGGGACCCGGTCAAGCGGCTTCCGATCGACGAGGACGTCACCGGTCTCGAGATCGACGCCGATGTCCGCCAGGAGCTCCTGAGCCTGCCCAAGGGCCTGGCCGAAGAGGTTTCCAAGAACCTCGTCATGGTCGCCCGGCTGATCGACGAGGACCCGGAGCAGGCGTACGCGTACTCGCGCATCGCCCTGCGCCTGGCCTCCCGTGTCGCCGCCGTGCGCGAGGCCGCCGGTTTCGCCGCGTACGCCACGCAGAAGTACAGCGAGGCGCTCGCGGAGTTCCGCGCCGCCAAGCGCATGACCGGATCCGTCGAGCTGTGGCCCGTCATGGCCGACTGCGAGCGCGGTCTCGGCCGCCCCGAGCGCGCGCTGGCCATGGCCGGCGAGCCCGAGGTGCAGAAGCTGGACAAGGCCGGCCAGGTCGAGATGCGCCTGGTCGCCGCCGGTGCGCGGCGGGACATGGGGCAGCTCGAAGCCGCCATCGTGACCCTGCAGAGCCCGGAGCTGGCCTCCCACTCCATCCAGCCGTGGACCGCGCGTCTGCGCTACGCCTACGCCGACGCCCTGCTGGCGGCCGGCCGTGAGGACGAGGCGCGCGAGTGGTTCGCCAAGACGGTCGAGGCGGACAAGGACGGCTCGATGGACGCCTCCGACCGGCTCGCCGAGCTGGACGGGGTCGAGTTCGTCGACGCGCTCGTCGGCGATGAGCCGGACGAGATCGTCGACGAGGACGACGAGGACGACGAGCAGGACGACGCCGAGGTGGCTGCTGCCGAGCGCGCGTCCGACCAGGCCGAGTACTACGACGAGGACGACGAGGAGTACGAGCCCCTCGAGCGGCCCGAGGCCGACGCCGACGTCGACGTCACCGACGAGATCGTCGTCGTCGAGGACGAGGACCGGGACGACGAGCAGGACCAGGCCCGCGACAAGGGCTGAGCGCTGAATCGGCTCGATTGAGAAAGGGCGGTACCCCTCCGGGGGTACCGCCCTTTTTCGCGTCCGCGGTCAGTCCAGGCTGCGCAGCACCAGGCCGGTGGCCGGCTTCGGGCCGAAGGAGGTGGACTTGCGGGGCATCGTCACGCCCTGGCGGGCCAGGTCCCGGACGACTTCCTCCCGTACGGGGTGCAGCAGGACCGCGGTGCCGCCGTGGCGCTCGGCCATGGCGACGGTGGCCGCCGCGTCGTGGATGTACGTGATCTGGTCCGGGGTGTCGGGGATCTGCCACAGGGCGTCGAGCAGCGTCGCGTGCAGGACGGTCGCGTCCAGCCGGCGCCAGGCCTCGGGGCGGTCGCGGCGTACGGTGCGCTCGAGGAGGTCCAGGTCCGGGTCGGTGACCAGGTGGAAGGTCCCGTCGCCGGTCAGGAGGAAGGCGTTGCCCCGCTCCGCGGCGTCGGCGAGGGCCTCCAGCGCGAGCGGCAGCGGGCCCTCGACCGGGCGGACCCGGAAGCGGCCCTCGACGGCGGCCAGGGCGTCCGCGAGCGGGAGACGGCGCAGCATCCGGTGGATGGCGCGGACCTGGAGGGGGTAGCGGGCCGTGTCGACGAGGAGGACCAGGCCGAAGTCCCATGCGGTGGGGGACTGGTGCTCCTCCTGGAGGCGCAGGTACGTCGCCCAGCGGTGGTGTCCGTCGGCGATGAGGGCCTGGCGGTGGCCCAGGTCGGCGGTGACGGTGGCCAGGTCGGCGGGGTCGGTGATGGCCCAGAGCCGGTGGCGGAAGCCGTCCTCGGTGGTGGTGGCCAGCAGGGGCGGGCCCCCGGCGGTCCGCTCGACGACCTCCGCCGCCCCGGCCGCGGGATCGTCGCCGCGGTAGGTGAGGAGGAGGGGCTCGAGATTGGCCGACGCAGCACGCATCAGGCCGGCCCGGTCGGTGACCACGTCCGGCATGACGTCCTCGTGCGGGAGCACGATGCCCGCGTCGGGCTGCGTGAGCGCGAGGGCGCCGATGACGCCGCGCTGGAGCAGGCCGCCCTTGCGCTGCTCGTAGACGTAGAGCGCCGGCTCGGGGTCGGTGCTGAGGATGCCCTTGGCGAGCCAGTCGTGCAGGGTGCGCGCGGCCTGTTCGTTGCGCGCGGCAGGGGTGTCGGCCTGCGGAAGGATCAGGCGGACGATGTTGTGCGGGTCGGCGGACTCGAGGTGGTCGACGCCGTCGGGGCGTACGACCACGTCGTACGGCGGTGAGGTGACGGCGGCCAGGCTGCCGACACGCTCCGGGACGTAGCGCAGTCCATGGAAGGGGATCAGGCGCAGCCCGTCGTCCGCGGTACCAGATGTGGTCATTGGTGCATGGTAAGACGCGTCTCGCGATGCGGGATGATCGGGTGAGGAAGACCTCGGCGCAAATGCAACGAGGTCGATCGAGGACCGAACCCACAGGGAGCCGACAGGATGACCCGGCAGAGCAGGACGAGTCCGGCGGGCAGCGAACGCAGCCTGCACCAGGCGTACGACACGGCCCTGCTGGACCTGGACGGCGTCGTGTACGCGGGCGGCGAGGCCATCGCGTACGCGGCGGAGTCCCTCGCCGCGGCCCGGGCCGGCGGGATGCACCTCGCGTACGTCACGAACAACGCGCTGCGCACTCCCGATGCGGTGGCCGAGCACCTGGGCGAGCTGGGGATCCCGACCGAGGCCGGCGAGGTGATCACCTCGGCGCAGGCCGTGGCCCGGCTGATCTCGGAGCAGGTGGAGCCGGGGTCGAAGGTGCTGGTGATCGGTGGCGAGGGGCTGCGGGTTGCGCTGCGCGAGCGGGGGCTGGTGCCGGTGGAGTCCGCCGACGAGGAGGGCCTCGCGGCGGTCGTCCAGGGGTACGGGGGCCCGGATCTGCCGTGGTCGCGGTTCGCGGAGGCCTCGTACGCGATCCACCGCGGGGTGCCGTGGTACGCGTCGAACACCGATCTGACGATTCCGGGGGCGCGCGGGATCGGGCCCGGGAACGGGGCCGCGGTGGAGGTCGTGCGGATCGCCACGGGCGCGGAGCCGCAGGTGGCGGGGAAGCCGCTGCCCCCGATGCACCGGGAGACGGTGCTGCGGACCGGGGCGGAGCAGCCGCTGGTGGTCGGGGACCGGCTGGACACGGACATCGAGGGGGCCTTCAACGGGGAGGTGGACTCGCTGCTGGTGCTGACCGGGGTGACGGACGCGGCGCAGCTGCTGCGGGCCGAGCCGCGGCACCGGCCGACGTACGTGGACCGGGATCTGCGCGGGCTGCTGGCGGGCCAGCCGGAGGTCGTGGCGGCCGGGGCGGGCTTCCGCTGCGGGGGCTGGACCGCGGTGGCGGCGGCGGGCGTACTGGAGCTGCGGGGCGAGGGCGATCCGGACGGTTCCGTCGACGGGTTGCGGGCGCTGTGCGCGGCGGCCTGGACGCAGGCGGGGGACGGCTCGTGCGCGCTGGACGCGGGGAAGGCGCTGGCCCGGATCGGGCTGTAGGCAGATCGGAGATCGGGTGCAGGGTAGGCTAACCTAACCTCCGTGTTGGTCGAGAGTCCCCCTGAACAGAGCGCGGCGCCGGTCGCCGCCATCCGCCCGCGGCATGCGGCTCGCGCCGCCGGTCTGCTCGGCGCCCTTGCGGTGCTGGCGTTGATCGCGGTGGCGAGCATCGCCGTGGGCGCCAAGCAGATGCCCCTCGACCAGGTCTGGCACGGCCTGTTCCACTACGCGGGGACGCCCTCCGACGTGGTGGTGCGCGATCTGCGGGTCCCGCGGACCCTCCTCGGGCTGATGGTCGGGCTCGGGCTCGGCCTGTCCGGTGCGGTGATGCAGGCGCTGACCCGCAATCCGCTGGCCGAGCCGGGCATCCTCGGCGTCAACGCGGGCGCCGCGGCCGCCGTGGTCTCGGCGATCACCTTCCTCGGGGCCTCATCGCTCAGCGAGTTCGTGTGGTGGGCCTTCCTCGGCGCCGCCGTCGTCTCCGTCGTGGTCTACGTGCTCGGCGGCAGCCGCAGCGCGACGCCGGTGCGCCTCGCGCTCGCCGGTACGGCGGCCAGCGCGGCCCTGGTCGGCTACATCAACGCCGTGCAGCTGATGGACAGCAAGGCGCTGGACAAGCTGCGCTTCTGGACCGTGGGCTCGCTGGCCTCCGCGAACATGGACACCGTCCGCCAGGTCGCCCCCTTCCTGCTGGTGGGCGCGGTGATCGCGCTGTCGCTGGGGCGGCCGCTGAACGCGATGGCCATGGGCGACGACACCGCGCGGGCCCTCGGTGCCCACCTGACGCGGACCCGGATCGGCGCCATGGTGGCCATCACGCTGCTGTGCGGGGCGGCGACCGCCGCCTGCGGGCCGATCGTCTTCATCGGGCTGATGGTCCCGCACCTGGTGCGGATCATCACCGGGCCCGACATGCGGTGGGTGCTCGCCTACTCGGCGGTCCTCTCGCCGGTACTGCTGCTGGGCGCGGACGTCGTCGGCCGGGTCGTCACCCGGCCCGCCGAGCTCCAGGTCGGCATCGTCACCGCGCTGATCGGCGGACCCGTCTTCATCTACCTCGTCCGGCGCAAGAGGATGGCCCAGCTGTGACCGTCGACCTTCGGGCGGACAAGCCCGGATCCCGTCCCCTGCGCGGCCCCGGAGGGCTGTCCCTGCGGATGGAGCCGCGTGCGCTGGCGGTCGGGCTGCTGCTCACCGTGGCCGCGCTGGCGATGGGCGTCGTGCTCATCGGCACCGGCGACTTCGAGATCGCGCCGTGGGACGTCGTACAGACCCTGCTGGGCAACGGCACGCCGGCGCACGACTTCATCGTCAACGACCTGCGGCTGCCGCGGGTGCTGGTCGCCCTGCTGGTCGGTGCCGCCCTCGGCATGGCCGGCTCGGTCTTCCAGTCCGTCTCCCGCAACCCGCTCGGCTCCCCGGACCTGCTCGGCTTCAGCTACGGCTCGGCGGTCGGCGCGCTCACCGTGATCGTCCTGTTCAAGGGCGACGCGACTGCCGTGGCGGCGGGCGCGCTGGTGGGCGGGCTGCTCACCGGCGTCCTCGTCTACCTGCTGTCGTACAAGCGCGGCATCCACGGCTACCGGCTGGTGCTGGTCGGCATCGGCACCTCCGCGATGCTCGTAGCCGTCATCAACTACCTGCTGACCAAGGCCCAGCTCGTCGAGGCCACCCGCGCGATGGTCTGGCTGACCGGCTCGCTCGCAGGCCGGGACTGGAGCCAGGTCTGGCCCCTGCTGGGGACCTGCGCGGTGCTGTTCCCGCTGGTCCTCGGGCAGGGCCGGGCCCTGCGGATGATGGAGATGGGCGACGACGCCGCGTACGCGCTCGGGGTACGGGTGGAACGTACGCGGATGCTGCTGATGCTGGCGGCGGTCCTGCTGACCACCGCGGCCGCCGCGGCCGCCGGGCCCATCTCGTTCGTCGCCCTGGCCGCGCCTCAGCTGGCCCGGCGCCTGACCCGCTCGCCCGGGTCGAACCTGCTCACCGGCGCGCTGATGGGCTCCGTCCTGCTGCTCGTGTCCGACTGGGCCTCGCAGCGCGCCTTCGGCGCCGACCAGCTGCCGGTGGGTGTGGTGACCGGGCTGGTCGGCGGTGTCTATCTGCTCTGGCTGCTCGTCACCGAGCGCAAGGCAGGACGTATATGAACCTCAGGAGTGACCAAGTGCAGCGGCTGACCGCGCAGAACGTGACCCTCGGCTACGAGCAGCGGGTCATCGCCGAGAACCTGTCGGTGGAGATCCCCGACCACTCCTTCACGGTGATCGTCGGCCCCAACGCCTGCGGCAAGTCCACGCTGCTGCGGGCCCTGTCGCGGATGCTCAAGCCGTCCGCCGGGCAGGTGCTGCTGGACGGGCAGGCCATCGGGTCGATGCCGGCCAAGAAGGTCGCCAAGACGCTGGGCCTGCTGCCGCAGTCCTCGATCGCACCGGACGGGATCACCGTCGCCGACCTGGTCTCGCGGGGCCGGTACCCGCACCAGGGGCTGCTGCGGCAGTGGTCGCCGCAGGACGAGCGGATCGTCCTGGAGTCGATGGCCTCGACCGGGGTCGCCGAGCTCGCGGACCGGTCGGTGGACGAGCTGTCGGGCGGGCAGCGGCAGCGCGTGTGGATCGCGATGGCGCTGGCGCAGCAGACGCCGCTGCTGCTGCTCGACGAGCCGACCACGTACCTGGACATCCAGCACCAGATCGACGTGCTGGACCTGTGCGCGGAGCTGCACGAGACGCAGGGGCGGACGCTGGTGGCGGTGCTGCACGATCTGAACCATGCGGCCCGGTACGCCACGCACCTGATCGCGATGCGGGGCGGCAAGGTCGTCGCGGAGGGGCCGCCGGCCGAGGTGGTCACGGCGGAGCTGGTGGAGGAGGTCTTCGGGCTGCGCTGCCAGATCATCGACGACCCGGAGACGGGCACGCCGCTGGTGATCCCGGCTGCACGCAAGCCGAAGCCACTGGCCACGCGGTTGACGGGTACTACAGCAGGTTCTTGAGGCGGAGCAGGTCGCGGAAGCCGGCTTCCAGGCGGACTCGTCCGGAGGCCCAGGCCTTGGCGAACTTCAGTTCGCCCGCGACCATCGCGACCAGGTCGTCGCCGGTCATCGCAAGCCGGATCTCGGCCTTGGCGGCGGGCGGGCCGGGGGAGACCGCGTCCACCCGGATCCGGCCGCCGTCGAGGCGGCCGGTGAAGGTCTGGTCCAGGTCGGTGATGTGGCAGCTCAGGGAGCGGTCCAGCGCGGCAGCGCCGCGCACGTTGCCGTCGGCCTGTGCGAGGTTGCCGGAGAGTTGGTCGAGTGCGACTCGGCACTCATCGATCGTAGCCATCGTGATCTCGACCGTACCGCAGAGCCGTGCGCGGCCGCCCGGGTGCTTCGGGGTAGCGTCGGGGCATGACCGACGACTTGGCCGACGCGGTGGCGAGCGTACGGGACGTATCGGATGTTCCGGATGGAACGGGTGCATCCGATGCGCCCGGCGTATCCGGGGAAACGGCTCCCGAGCCTGCGCTCGGGCCCGCCGGGCCCGAGCCCCTCGGCCTCGTCCGCACGCCCACCGGCCACGCCGGGGTGGACGCGCACCTGGAGCGGCTGGCCGACGCCGATCACCTCACGGCGGACGGACACGTCGCGGTGTACGAGGATGTGCACAGGGCGTTGCGCGACGCGCTGACCGCGCTGGACGCACCGCCCGTCCCCGGACCGTACGAAAACAGGAGCTGAACCGAACGTGGCAGGAGTGGCACGCCGCCGCCTGGACGCCGAACTGGTACGCCGCAGCATGGCCCGCTCGCGCGAGCACGCCGCCCAGCTGATCGCCGCGGGCCGGGTGACCGTCGGCGGCGCCACCGCGACCAAGGCGGCCACCCAGGTCGAGACCAGCGCGGCCCTGGTGGTCCTCAAGGACGACAGCGACCCCGACTACGTCTCCCGGGGCGGCCACAAGCTGGCCGGCGCCCTGGCGGCCTTCCAGCCGCAGGGGCTGGCCGTCGAGGGCCGCCGGGCGCTGGACGCCGGCGCCTCCACCGGTGGCTTCACCGACGTGCTCCTGCGCTCGGGCGTGGCCCACGTCATGGCCGTCGACGTCGGCTACGGGCAGCTCGCCTGGTCGCTGCAGAGCGACGACCGCGTCACCGTCAAGGACCGTACGAACGTCCGCGAGCTGACGGTCGAGCAGCTCGACGGGCTCCCCGTCGACCTCGTCGTCGGCGACCTGTCCTTCATCTCCATCGGCCTGGTGCTTCCGGCGCTGGTGCGCTGCTGCGCCCCGGACGCGGACCTGGTGCTGATGGTCAAACCGCAGTTCGAGGTCGGCAAGGACCGGCTCGGCAGCGGCGGCGTCGTGCGCAGCCCGGAGCTGCGGGCGGAGGCCGTGCGCGAGGTGGCGGCCCAGGCGGCGAAGCTGGGGCTCGGCGTTCTCGGGGTGACCGCGAGTCCGCTGCCGGGTCCGTCGGGGAACGTCGAGTACTTTCTGTGGCTGCGGGCGGGGGCACCGGCACTCGACCCGGCGGATGTTGACCGTGCAGTGGCGGAGGGGCCGCAGTGACTGATTCAGCGGATACACCGGGTACATCGGAGACGGTTGGTTCGACGGCGGGACGGACCGTCTTCCTGCTCGCGCACACGGGGCGGCCGGCGGCCATCCGCAGCGCCGAGCTGGTCGTGCAGGGCCTGCTGAAGAGCGGGCTGGGCGTACGGGTCGTGGAGTACGAGGCGAGAGACCTGCCGCTGCCGCCCGAAGTGGAGCTGGTCTCCGAATGCACCCCCGCGGTGCTCGAGGGCTGTGAGCTGCTGATCGTGCTGGGCGGCGACGGGACGCTGCTGCGCGGCGCGGAGTTCGCGCGCGGCTCCGGGGTGCCGATGCTGGGCGTGAACCTGGGCCGGGTGGGCTTCCTCGCGGAGGCCGAGCGGGACGACCTGGACAAGGTCGTGGACCGGGTCGTGACGCGTGCGTACGAGGTCGAGGAGCGGATGACGCTCGACGTGCTCGTACGGACGAACGGCGACGTCGTCCACCGGGACTGGGCGCTGAACGAGGCTGCGGTCCAGAAGGTGTCCCCCGAGCGGATGCTGGAGGTGGTCCTGGAGATCGACGGGCGCCCGGTGTCCGGCTTCGGCTGTGACGGGATCGTCTGCGCGACGCCGACGGGTTCGACGGCGTACGCCTTCTCCGCGGGCGGGCCGGTGGTCTGGCCGGAGGTGGAGGCGCTGCTGATGGTGCCGATCAGCGCCCACGCGCTGTTCGCGAAGCCGCTGGTGACCTCGCCGGACTCGGTGCTGGCGGTGGAGGTGCAGCAGGGGGTTCCGCACGGGGTGCTGTGGTGCGACGGCCGCCGGATGCTGGAGCTGCCGGCCGGGGCCCGGGTGGAGGTCCGGCGGGGGGCGGTGCCGGTGCGGCTCGCCCGGCTGCACCACGCTTCGTTCACGGACCGGCTGGTCGCGAAGTTCGCGCTGCCGGTGTCGGGCTGGCGTGGGGCGCCCCACTAGGAGCTGCCCAATAGCACATGCGTTCGGGAAATTCTCGACGGGTGACGTCACATGGCACGGGTGAAACCTCGGTATCGTCGTCCCGTGCTTGAGGAGATGCGGATACGGTCGCTCGGGGTCATCGACGACGCGGTGGTCGAGCTGTCGCCCGGTTTCACCGCGGTGACCGGTGAGACCGGCGCGGGCAAGACGATGGTCGTCACCAGCCTCGGCCTGCTGCTCGGCGGCCGCGCCGACCCGGCCCTGGTACGGATCGGGGCCAAGGCGGCGGTCGTGGAGGGCCGCATCGTCCTGCGCCCCGGCGCGCCCGCCGCCGTACGCGCGGAGGAGGCCGGGGCCGAGCTCGAGGACGGCACCCTGCTGATCAGCCGGACCGTGTCCGCCGAGGGGCGTTCGCGCGCCCACGTCGGCGGCCGCTCCGTGCCCGTCGGCCTGCTCGGCGAGCTCGCGGACGACCTGGTCGCCGTACACGGGCAGACCGACCAGCAGGGCCTGCTGCGGCCGGCCCGGCAGCGCCAGGCCCTCGACCGGTACGCGGGCGACGCCGTCGCCGTCCCGCTCGAGAAGTACGGGGCCGCCTACCGGCGGCTGCGCGCGGTGGCCGTCGAACTCGACGAGATCACCACCCGGGCCCGGGAACGGGCCCAGGAGGCCGACCTGCTGCGCTTCGGCCTGGAGGAGATCGCGGCCGTGGAGCCGCTGGCCGGCGAGGACGTCGAGCTGGCGGCGGAGGCCGAACGGCTCGGCCACGCCGAATCGCTGGCCTCGGCGGCGCAGATCGCGCACGCGGCGCTGGCCGGCAATGTCGAGGACCCGGAGGGCGTCGACGCGAACACGCTCGTCGCGGGCGCCCACCGGGCCCTGGACGCCGTACGGTCGCACGACGCGGCGCTCGGCGCGCTCGCGGAGCGGATCGGGGAGCTCGGGATCCTGCTGGCCGACGTGGCCGGGGAGCTGGCGGGCTACGCCGACGACCTGGACGCCGATCCGCTGCGGCTGGCCGCGGTGGAGGAACGGCGGGCGGCCCTGACCCAGCTGACGCGCAAGTACGGCGACTCGATCGACTCCGTACTGGAGTGGGCCGAGCGGGGTTCTGCGCGGCTCCTGGAGCTGGACGGCGACGACGAGCGGATCACGGAGCTGACTGCCGAGCGGGACGGGCTGCGGGCCGAACTGTCGCTGCTGGCGCAGGCGCTGACGGATGCGCGGGTGGAGGCGGCGATGCGGTTCGCGTCGGCCGTCACGGAGGAGCTGGCGTCGCTGGCGATGCCGCACGCGCGGGTGACGATCGACATCCGGCAGGTGGAGGACCCCGAGGGGGTGGAGGTCGACGGCCGCCCCGTCGCGTACGGGCCCTCGGGCACGGACGAGGTCGAGCTGCTGCTGGCCCCGCACCCGGGTGCCCAGCCGCGGCCGATCGCCAAGGGTGCCTCGGGCGGTGAGCTGTCGCGCGTGATGCTCGCGGTGGAGGTCGTGTTCGCGGGCTCCGACCCGGTGCCGACGTATCTCTTCGATGAGGTCGACGCGGGCGTCGGCGGCAAGGCGGCCGTCGAGGTCGGGCGGCGGCTCGCGAAGCTGGCCAAGTCGGCGCAGGTCGTGGTCGTCACGCACCTGCCGCAGGTGGCGGCCTTTGCGGACCGGCAGCTGCTGGTCGAGAAGACCAACGACGGGTCGGTGACGCGGAGCGGGGTCAAGGTCCTGGAGGGCGAGGACCGCGTCCGCGAGCTCTCGCGCATGCTGGCGGGGCACGAGGACTCGGTGTCCGCGCGGGCGCACGCCGAGGAACTGCTGGCGGCGGCGCGCGCGGACGCGTAGCGGTTGCGGCGCTTCTGCTGTTGCTGTTGCTCGTGAGGGCCCGGGACGGATGCGTCCCGGGCCCTGTGCACGTGCTCGGGGGTGACGGGCGCTACGCCGTGTGGGTGAGCCTCGGGGGTGTGTCGCGGTATCTCCTGCGGGATCCGTACCCGTATGGTCCCGGAACGCGCGTGCGGACTGGCATCCTTGGCGACGTCTCTGCCTCCCTCACCTTGGAGCTTCGGCCCGTGAGCAGCTCCCCGGTCTCGATCCCGGTCCCCGCACAGCCGTACGGGCGGCCACCGCTCCGCACCGTCCAAGTGCTCGGCGGCGCGGGCGCGGGCAGCAGCGCGCACGTACGGTCGCTCACGACCGGACTCGCCGCGCGCGGGGTCCGGGTCACGGTGTGCGCGCCCGTGGAGGCGGAGGGGGAGTACGACTTCACCGGCGCCGGGGCGCAGTTCACCCCGGACGCGGTGAGTGCGCTGCGGGCCGTGTGCGCCGGGGCGGACGTGGTGCACGCGCACGGAGTGCGGGCCGGGATGCGGGCCGCGCTGGCACTGCGCGGGCACCGGGTTCCGCTGGTGGTGACCTGGCACAGCGGCGGGCCTGCGGCCGAGGGGCCCTTCGGGCGGCTGGGCCGGGTGCTGGAGCGGCATGTGGCGCGGGCCGCGGCGGTGGTGCTGGGCGCCTCCTCGGACCAGGTGGACCTGGCCCGGGCGCGGGGCGCGCGGGACGCGCGGCTGGCGCCGGTGGCCGTTCCGATGGGCCCGGCGGGCCCGGACGCCGGGGCGGACCCGGGCAAGGTGCGGGCGGAACTGGGGGCGGTGGAGCGGCCGTTGCTGATCGCCGTCGGCAGCCTGGTGGAGCGCCGGGGGTACTCCGTACTGCTGGACGCGGCACGGGCATGGCGGGTGCTGGAGCCGCTGCCGCTGGTGGTGATCGCCGGGGAGGGCCCGCAGCGGGCCGAGCTGGCCCGGCGGATCGAGGCCGAGGGACTGCCGGTACGGCTGCTGGGGCGGCGCCGGGACGCGGCGCAGCTGCTGGCGGCGGCGGACCTGGCGGTGCTGCCGAGCCGGTGGGAGGCGCGGTCCCTGCTGGCGCAGGAGGCCCTGCGGGCGGGCGTACCGCTGGTCGCGACGGCGGTCGGCGGCGTGCCGGAGCTGGTCGGGGACGCGGGGGTGTTGGTGCCGTACGGGGATGCGGCCGCACTGGCCTCGACGGTGACGGACCTCCTGTCGGACCCGCCCCGACGCGCGGCACTGGCGGCGGCGGGCCGAGCCCAGGCGGCGACATGGCCGTCGGAGGATGACACGGTGGCCCAGATCCTGTCGGTCTACGACGAACTGATGGACCGCCGCCGCGCCTGACCCACGGGGCCCGGCTGTTCGGCTGTGGCGCCGCCGCGCAAGCGCCCCCGGGCTCCGCCCGGGCCTCAGGAAGGCGTAGGAGTGGGAACGTGGCGGCGGGCGCGGAGGGCCAGGCTCAGGGAGAGGACCGTCTCCGGGTCGTCCAGGTCGGTGCCCAGGAGCTCCGAGATGCGGGCCAGGCGGTTGTACAGCGTCTGGCGGTTGAGGTGCAGCTCGCGCGCCGTCTCCGCCTTGCGGCCCGCGTGGGCCAGGTACGTCTCCAGGGTGGGGAGGAGCGGGGGGCGGGACGCCGTGTCGTGGGTGCGGAGTGCTCCGATCGCGCGGTCCACGAACGCCGCCAGGTCGGGGTGTTCACGGAGCCGCCAGAGGAGCAGGTCGATGTCCAGGCGGCGTGCGTCGTACCAGGGGCGCGCGGGCAGGCCGTGGGCCGCCGTTGCCGTTTCCGCCGCATGGCGCAGGCCCGAGGAGGCCGCCGCCCAGCCGCCCGCCACGCCCACGACCACCGCCGGCGGGGCCGCCGCGCGGTCCAGGCCGGCCCGTTCCACGCCGGCCCGCAGCGCCGCCGCGACCCGGTCCGCCACCGTCGTGCGTTCCGACTCGGACCGGAGAGAGACCAGCAGGGGCACTCGGCCTTCCACCGGGCGGACGCCCAGGAGCACCGGGACACCGACTGACGACAGTTCCTCCAGGACCGCCCTGGCCAGGACGGCCCAGTTGCCCGACGGGCCCAGGTCCGAGGACAGGCGCATCACCACGGGGAGGAGCGGACCGGCCCCTGGTTTGAAGCCCAGTACGCGGGCCTGCGCCGGGGCGTCCTCCGCCGAGATGCGGCCCTCCGCCAGGTCCGTCAGGAAGTCGCCGCGGCCGCGCGCGGCCAGTTCGTCCTCCTGGCGGGCCTGCATCAGGACGACGGCCAGTACGCCCGCCGTCCGTTCCGCCGCCATCCGGTGGACGGGCAGCAGCGGCGCCGAGACGCCGAGCAGGACCACCCGTGCGCGGACCGAGCCCGTGCCGTGGCCGCCGCCGGGGACGTCGATCAGCACCGCGTTGGCCGACGGCTCCGCCTCGCGCTGGCCCCGCAGGCCCTCCCAGACCTGGAGCGGGTCCGCCGCGGCCTCCCCGGAGACCGGGCCCGCCGCGTACAGGAGTTGGCCGTCGGTGGTCTCCAGGAACACCGGGTTACCCGTGAAGTCGGCCAGGATGTGCAGGACTTGGGGGATACCACCACCGCTGAGCAGGGCCTCCGTGCAGCGCCGGTGGACCTCCTCGGCCCGCTGGAGCAGGGCGTAGTGGTGGTTGACGATCTCGGTGTGGATCTCTTCGGTCACCGCCACGAAGGGGACCTCACGGTGGAGCTGCACGAGCGGGAGCCCGGCCGTCCGCGCCGTCTCGACCAGCGTCGCCGGGAGCCGGGTGAAGCGCGGGCCCAGTTCGACGACCAGCGCGGCGATCCCCCGGTCCGCGAGGCGGCGTACGAAGGCACGCTGCTCGGCGGGCCGGGTGCCGAGGCCCAGCCCCGTGGTCAGCAGCAGCTCCCCGCCCTTGAGCAGGGACGCGATGTTCGGCACCTCGCCCGCGTGCACCCAGCGGACGGTCCGGCCGAGGCGGTCGGCGCAGGCCACCACCTCCGGCAGCCCGCTGCGCAGCCCGGGCAGCTCCAGTGCCCGCTGAACGGTGATCCCGCCCTGGTTGTCCATGTCGCGGGACGCTATCAGGGGGTCAGGCCGGCTTGATGTTGTGGTTGAAGCGGAACACGTTGTCCGGGTCGTACGCCCGCTTCACCGCGCCCAGCCTGGCCAGATTCTCCGCGCCGAGACCCGCCACCACGCGCTCGGAACCCTCGTCGCCGGTGAAGTTGAGGTAGACCGCGCCGGTGCTCCACGGCTGCACGTGGGCCCGGACGTCCTTGACCCACGAGACGGCGCGCTCGTCCTCGGCCGGGTCCTCCCAGATGCCGAAGGGGTGCACGGCCCACGGCGAGTCCCGGTACGGAACGGGGAACTCCGAAGGTCCGTCCGCGATGGCCCCGCCCAGCGGGAACACCGCGTGCTGGGTCCCGCCGATCGGCATCACGTCGCCGAGGGCGCAGAAGACGCTGACGAGCTCGTCCGGCAGGCCGGTCAGGTACTCCGCGGACCAGTAGTTCCGCAGGCCCGGCGGGTCGTCCAGCATGCACTGGAAGTCCGCGTACGGGAGAGCGGTGAGCACCTCCACCTCGTGCGGCAGCGCGAGCAGCGGACCGGCGAGCTTGCGCAGCGCCTCCTCGCCGCCCGCGTACGTGAGCAGCGCGCCCGCCATCACGGTTCCGACGAGGTGGTCCGGTACGAAGGGCTCCGGCGGGGCGGTCAGGTAGATCATGCCGCCGCCCACCTCGTCGGGGCCGTTCTCGACGACATCGCGGTAGGTGCGCAGCACCTCGGGCCCGGCCTCGGGCGGGTACAGCAGCATGCAGATCGCGAACTCCGGCAGCTCGTGCAGGCGCAGCGTGATCGAGGTGGCGACCCCGAAGTTCCCGCCGCCGCCGTGCAGGGCCCAGAACAGCTCGGGATTGTCCTCGGCGGTCGCCGTCAGAGTGCTGCCGTCGGCGGTGACCAGGTCCACGCCGAGCAGGTTGTCGACGGCCAGCCCGAACTTCCGGTCCAGCCAGCCCGAGCCGCCGCCGAGCACGAAACCGGTGGCTCCGGTGGTGGAGACCCGGCCGCCGGTCGTGGCGAGCCCGTACGGCTGGCAGGCACGGTCCAGCACGCTCATCACCGCACCGCCCCCGACGCGTACGGCCTTCGCCGCGGGATGGACGGTGACCTCCTGCATCCGGCGCATGTCGACGACCACGCCGCCATCGTTGAGGGACATCCCGGCGACGCTGTGGCCGCCGCCGCGCACTGCCACGGGCAGGTCCAGCTCGCGGGCGAAACGGACGGTGGTGACCACGTCCGCCTCGCCCTCGCAGCGGGCGATCACGGCCGGCCTGCGGTCGATCATCGCGTTGAAGATCGTCCGGGCCTCGTCGTACCCGGGATCGCCGGGGGCGAAGACCTCACCGGCCAGATCCTCGCGGAGCGCGGCCAGGGCCTGGCCGGCCTTTGACTGGGGAGCCATGGCTGCGGCCCTCCTTCCGGAGGAGGCATAGGACCCATCCAGCGTAGGCGGGGGCCCGCTGCCGGGCGCGGCGGAGCCGGGCGCGGCCGTGTGGCGCCGGTGCCCGGGGGCACTGCCCCCGGGCCCCCAGCGCCTCGAACGCCGGCGGGGCCGGACTCTGCCGGGCGGCGCCGGATCGGCCGACGCCACGCCGGCTGGCTGCTGCGGCGCCGGATCGGGCGTCAGCCCCCGTACGCCCCGCTCGCCGTCAGGCGGAGGGCCGTGTCGATCAGGGGGACGTGGCTGAACGCCTGCGGGAAGTTGCCGACTTGGCGCTGGAGACGCGGGTCCCACTCCTCCGCCAGCAGCCCCAGGTCGTTGCGGAGCGCCAGCAGCCGTTCGAAGAGGTGGCGGGCCTCGTCGACGCGGCCGATCATCGCCAGGTCGTCCGCCATCCAGAACGAGCACGCCAGGAAGGCCCCCTCGTCGCCCTCGAGCCCGTCCACGCCGGCCTCCTCGCCGGTCGTCGGGTAGCGCAGGATGAACCCGTCGGGCGTGGACAGTTCGCGCTGGATCGCTTCGATGGTGCCGATGACCCGCTTGTCGTCCGGCGGCAGGAAGCCCATCTGCGGGATCAGCAGCAGGGAGGCGTCCAGCTCCTTCGACCCGTACGACTGGGTGAAGGTGTTGCGCTCCTTGTCGTAGCCCTTCTCGCACACGTCCTCGTGGATCTCGTCGCGCAGTTCGCGCCACCGGTCCAGCGGGCCGTCCGCGTCCCCGCTCTCGATCAGCTTGATCGTGCGGTCCACGGCCACCCAGGCCATCACCTTCGAGTGCACGAAGTGGCGGCGCGGGCCGCGCACCTCCCAGATGCCCTCGTCCGGCTGGTCCCAGTGGGCCTCCAGGTAGCGGATCAGCTTCAACTGGAGCACCGAGGCGTAGTCGTTGCGCGCCAGGCCCGTCATGTGGCCCAGGTGCAGGGCCTCGGTGACCTCGCCGTACACGTCCAGCTGGAGCTGGTGCGCGGCGCCGTTGCCGACCCGGACCGGGCGGGAGTTCTCGTACCCGGGCAGCCAGTCCAGCTCGGTCTCGCCGAGTTCCCGCTCGCCCGCGATCCCGTACATGATCTGCAGGTTCTCCGGGTCGCCGGCGACTGCGCGGAGCAGCCACTCGCGCCAGGCCTGGGCCTCCTCGCGGTAGCCGGTGCGCAGCAGCGAGGAGAGGGTGATGGCGGCGTCGCGCAGCCACGTGTAGCGGTAGTCCCAGTTGCGGACGCCGCCGATCTCCTCCGGGAGGGAGGTGGTGGGCGCGGCGACGATGCCGCCGGTGGGGCCGTACGTGAGCGCCTTGAGGGTGATCAGGGAGCGGATCACGGCCTCGCGGTAGGGGCCGTGGTACGTGCAGTGGTCGACCCACTCGCGCCAGAACGCGGCGGTCGTCGCCAGGGCCTCCTGCGCGTCGGGGGTCTCCGGGGCGCCCTTGTGGGAGGGCTGCCAGCTGATGCAGAAGGCCTTCCGGTCGCCGGGGCCGACGGTGAAGTCGGAGTACGTCGTCAGGTCCTTGCCGTACGTCTGCGCGTCGGTGTCCAGCCAGACCGAGTCGGGGCCGGCGACGGCGACGGTGCGCCCGTCGACCTTGTGCACCCAGGGCACGACGCGCCCGTAGCTGAACCGCATGCGCAGCGCCGAGCGCATCGGGACGCGCCCGCTGACGCCCTCCACGATGCGCACCAGCTGCGGCGCGTGGTCCTCGCGGGGCGGCATGAAGTCGGTCACGCGGACCGTGCCGCGCGGCGTGTCCCACTCCGATTCCAGGATCAGCGAATCGCCCTGGTAGCGGCGGCGCGTCGCGGCAGGGGCCGCGGCGCCCCCCGGGAACGCCGGGCCGATCCGCCAGAAGCCGTGGTCCTCGGTGCCGAGAAGGCCCGCGAAGACGGCATGGGAGTCGAAACGTGGCAGACACAGCCAGTCCACCGAGCCGTCCCGGCAGACCAGCGCGGCGGTCTGCATGTCCCCGATCAGTGCGTAATCCTCGATGCGCCCGGACACGTAGATCTCCAGTCGAACGGCCACGTCCGCCCCGAAGGGCGCTTGCATTGCGCGGTTGCGCGATCCCGTGGGTGTGGATCCCCGCACTGAGCTCATGATTCCGGATGCGGCCGGGTGACGCCGTTTGCCGGACTGCTCGGCGGCGATGTGAAGCGATATCCGAGCAGGATATGACGGCACCCTAGTGATCTCCTGAAGCCGGGGGACAATGTGACTCGACCAAATGGGTGACCCGGCGGGTGACCAGCGCGAACGGCGGCGTGACCGGCCGCGGGACCGGCCGGGGCCGGGCGGTGGCGCTCGGTCGAGCACCCGTAGCGGCGCGTGGCCGGAGGCGGACGGCCCCGGGCGCTGATAGGCTGGTACCCCGTGGACCGGTGGTCTGCCTGTGCGAATCAGGAGCCCCGAAACCGCAGCTTCGGCGCCCCCTGAGAGCCTCCGGTTCGATGGTGGCCGGCGCCGGACGCACCTCACTTCGCGACCACGGGAGCCCCCTCTTGGCGATGCCGCCCAAATCAATGACGACCAAGCACATCTTCGTCACCGGGGGTGTCGCTTCGTCCCTCGGCAAGGGTCTGACGGCCTCCAGCCTGGGTGCGCTGCTCAAGGCGCGCGGCCTGCGGGTCACGATGCAGAAGCTCGACCCGTACCTGAACGTCGACCCGGGCACGATGAACCCGTTCCAGCACGGCGAGGTGTTCGTCACCAACGACGGCGCCGAGACCGACCTGGACATCGGCCACTACGAGCGCTTCCTCGACGTCGACCTCGACGGCTCGGCCAACGTCACCACCGGCCAGGTCTACTCGCAGGTCATCGCCAAGGAGCGGCGCGGCGAGTACCTCGGTGACACCGTGCAGGTCATCCCGCACATCACCAACGAGATCAAGCACCGCATCCGGCGCATGGCGACCGAGGACGTCGACGTCGTCATCACCGAAGTCGGCGGCACCGTCGGCGACATCGAGTCGCTG
Organism: Streptomyces sp. NBC_00354; assembly: GCF_036106915.1. Lineage (NCBI taxonomy): Bacteria > Bacillati > Actinomycetota > Actinomycetes > Kitasatosporales > Streptomycetaceae > Streptomyces > Streptomyces sp. NBC_00354. The sequence continues at coordinate 6,406,603 of NZ_CP107983.1, forward strand.
CCCTTCCTGGAGACCGTCCGTCAGGTCCGCCACGAGGTCGGCCGCGACAACGTCTTCGTCGTGCACATCTCGCTGCTGCCCTACATCGGCCCCTCCGGTGAGCTGAAGACCAAGCCGACCCAGCACTCCGTCGCGGCCCTGCGCAACATCGGCATCCAGCCCGACGCGATCGTGCTGCGCGCCGACCGTGAGGTCCCGACCTCGATCAAGCGCAAGATCTCGCTGATGTGCGACGTCGACGAGGCGGCCGTGGTCGCCGCCATCGACGCCAAGTCGATCTACGACATCCCGAAGGTGCTGCACACCGAGGGCCTCGACGCGTACGTCGTGCGCAAGCTCGACCTGCCCTTCCGCGACGTCGACTGGACGGTGTGGGAGGACCTGCTGGACCGGGTCCACAACCCCGACCACGAGGTCAAGGTCGCGCTCGTCGGCAAGTACATCGACCTGCCCGACGCCTACCTGTCGGTGACCGAGGCGCTGCGCGCCGGCGGGTTCGCCAACAAGGCCCGCGTCCAGATCAAGTGGGTCACCTCCGACGACTGCAAGACCCCGGCCGGCGCCGCCGAGGTGCTCGGCGACGTGGACGCGATCTGCGTGCCCGGCGGCTTCGGCGACCGCGGTGTCAACGGCAAGGTCGGCGCCATCACCTACGCCCGCGAGAACAAGATCCCGCTGCTCGGCCTGTGCCTGGGTCTGCAGTGCGTGGTCATCGAGGCCGCGCGGAACCTGGCCGGCATCGCGGATGCCAACTCCACCGAGTTCGACGCCTCCACGCCGCACCCGGTGATCTCCACGATGGAGGAGCAGCTGGCCTTCGTCGAGGGCGCGGGCGACCTGGGCGGAACGATGCGCCTGGGCATGTACCCGGCGAAGCTCGCCGAGGGTTCGATCGTGCGCGAGGTCTACGGCGACCAGGCGTACGTGGACGAGCGCCACCGCCACCGCTACGAGGTCAACAACGCGTACCGCGGTGAGCTGGAGAAGAAGGCGGGCATCGTCTTCTCCGGCACCTCCCCGGACAACAAGCTCGTCGAGTACGTCGAGTACCCGCGCGAGGTGCACCCCTACCTGGTGGCCACCCAGGCCCACCCGGAGCTGCGCTCGCGCCCGACGCGGCCGCACCCGCTGTTCGCGGGCCTGGTCAAGGCGGCGGTGGAGCGCCAGCAGGCCGCAAAGGCCAAGTGACGGCTCAGAGCAGCCTGACCGCATAACGTAGACAGCCGGGGCACGGAACGTGCCCCGGCTGTCGCGTTTTCGGAAGGGTACGGGGTACGGATCATGGCCATGGGCATCGCAGACGCGGGGGAGTCGTGGGAGGTCATCGCCTCGCGGACCCCGTTCGAAGGCGCGAAGACGGCGGTCCGCTCGGAGCAGGTGAGCATGCCGGACGGGTCGGTGGTGCGCCGGGACTACCAGGTGCATCCGGGATCGGTGTGCGTCCTGGCACTGGACGACGAGGGCGGCGTACTGGTCCTGCGCCAGTACCGGCACCCCGTACGGCACAAGCTGTGGGAGCTCCCCGCCGGGCTGCTCGACGTACCCGGTGAGAACCCGCTCCACGCGGCACAGCGGGAGCTGTACGAGGAGGCGCACGTCAAGGCGGAGGACTGGCGGGTGCTCGCGGACTTCTTCGCGTCCCCCGGCGGGTCGGACGAGGCGATCCGGATCTTCCTGGCCCGTGGGCTCTCCGAGGCGGAGGGGGAGCGGTACGAGGTCTCGGAGGAGGAGGCGGACATGGAGATCGCCCGCGTCCCGCTCGCCGACCTGGTCCGCGGGATCCTGGAAGGCCGGCTGGGCAACCCGGGCCTGGTGACCGGTGCCCTGGCGCTGTCCGCTGCGCTCGCCGCACCGGGCGGCCTCGACGCCCTCCGCCCGCCCCAGACCCCCTGGCCGTCCCGCCCCTACGAGGCGTAGCCGTAACGGGCCGCCGCCTCTCGGGCGTGGTGTGACCATCTGTTGATCCGATTGGGCGATGTGTCCGCCGCGCTCCACACGGGTCGTCGCTCTGCGTGAACTACGCTCGCAACCCGAAGGCAGGGAGAGGAGCGGATCCGTGACGGATTTCGTCGGGCGGCGGCGTGAGCTCAAGGAGCTGCGCGAGGACATCGCACGGACCGGGCTCGACACCCTCTCGGGCCGCAAGGCCAAGTCGCCCCGGGCGCGCGTGCTGCTCGTCGCCGGCCGCCCGGGGTCGGGCCGCACCGCCCTTGCCGAGGCGTTCGTCCGCGAGGTCGCCGACGACTACCCCGACGGGGTGATCAAGGTACGCCTCACCGCCCCCGGCGGGGAGACCGTGGCCACCGAGCGGGCGATCCGGACCCTGCTGGAGGGGCTGGGGGAGGCCACACCCCCCGGCGCCGCCGAGGACGAGCTCAGCTCCACCCTGCGCACCGCACTCGCCGGGCGGCGGATGATCCTCCTCGTCGACGACGCCGCCGACCCGTACCAGGTCGACGCCCTGCTGCCGGACACCCCCGAATGCCTCGTCGTCATCACCGCCGAAGGGCCCCTCACCGGCATTCCGGATGTCCGCCCCTGCACCCTCGGCGGGCTGGACACCCCCTCCGGGGTCCAGATGCTCGCCCAGCGCATCGGGGACACCCGGATCGCCGTCGACCCCCGCGCCGCCGAGGCCCTCGCCGAGGAGTGCGGGGGCCAGCCCGCCGCGCTGGCGCTGGTCGGCGGCTGGCTCGCCGCGCACCCCAAGGCCGCCGTCTCCGACGTGGCCAAGCAGCTGCACGACATGCCCCCCGGCACCAGCGGCCCGCTCGGCCGCGGCTTCCGGCTCGTCTACGAGTCCCTGCCGCAGCCCGCCCAGCGGACCCTCCGGTTGTTGCCGCTCGCCCCCGCCGGCATCGTCGACTCGCACATCGCCTCCGCGCTCGCCGGCTGCTCCGTGGCCGCCGCCCAGTCCACCCTGGAGGACTTCGCCGGGCTGGGCCTCGTCCGCCATTCCGCCAACGGGCTCTTCCTGCTGCCCGGCTGCCTCGCACCGCTGCTCCAGGCCCTGCTGAAGACCAAGGAGCGCGCCGCCGAGGTCGAGCTGGCCCGGGCCCGGATGCTGGAGCGCACCGTACGCCTGCTGCACTCCTGCCGGATCATGGCCGAGACCGCCGAGGGTCCCCACTTCCATGGACCGGAGAAGCTGGACGGGCTGCCGCGCGCCCTGCGGTTCCCCGACCGGCGGGCCGCCGCCACCTGGCTCGACACCCGGCTGCCCGCGCTGTCCGCGGCCGCCGCCGTGGCCGTGGCCGACGGCGGGCTGGACACCCTGGCCCGCCGGCTGGTCGCAGCCCTCGTACGGGCCCTCGCGGAGCACCGCGGCACCGCCGCGGCCGCCCCCGAGCTGTACGGGCTGCACCGCCTGGTCCTGGACGTGGCCGAGCGCCGCAACCTGCACCGGGAGCAGGCCGCGGCCCTGCTGAACCTGGCCGACCTGGACGCCGAGACGGGCCGCACCCAGGAGGCGCTGGAGCGATACCGGGCCGCGCTGGACGCAGGACGGGCGGCGAGCGACCCGTACGCGACCGGCCGCGCGATGGAATCCGTAGGCGGCGCCTACCAGGAACTCGCGGACTGGCACCGGGCCGCCGACTGGTTCGGCCGGGCCCTGTCCCAGGCCCTCGCGCGCGGGGAGCGGGCGGACGAGGCCCGGCTGTACGGACGGCTCGGCAACGTACACACGTACGCGGGCCGCTACGGGGATGCGCTGCGCAGCTGGCGGACCGCCGCCGCGGGGTACCGAAAACTGGCCGATGTGCCGGGCCAGGCAAAGGCGTTGAGCGAGATGGCGCGAATCCAGGAGTACGCGGGACGGCCCGAGGAATCGCTGCACACCTGCCGCGAGGCGGTGGAGCTCGCGCGCCGGGCCGGAGACCTGCGGCTTCAGGCCGCGCTCCAGGTGCGCCTCGCCGACACCCTCGACCGGCTGGGCGACCCGGCCGCCGCAAGGCTGCACCGCTCGGCGGCCGACAGATTGCTGGGAGACGACCCCGCAGCCTGCGAAATCCGTAGTGGTTCCGACTGAGATTATTGGTTTGCAAGGCTAGACAGCGCGTCGTCCTTCATTAGACTGGCTTCACCACGACATCCCGTGGTGCATCCCGTTGCGCGTTCTTGTGGGCGGGTATGTATGGAAGTACCCCGAAAAATCCCCTGAGCCAAGGACCGTGATCGACGATGAAGGTCGGCATCCCCCGCGAGGTCAAGAACAACGAGTTCCGGGTCGCCATCACGCCCGCCGGCGTGCATGAGCTGGTCCGTAACGGCCACCAGGTCGTCATCGAGCAGAACGCCGGTGTCGGCTCCTCGATCACGGACGCGGAGTACGTCGCCGCCGGCGCCGAGATCCTCGGCACCGCCGACGAGGTCTGGGCCAGCGCCGACCTGCTGCTGAAGGTCAAGGAGCCCATCGCCGAGGAGTACCACCGCCTCCGCAAGGACCAGACCCTCTTCACCTACCTGCACCTCGCGGCCTCCCGCGAGTGCACGGACGCCCTCCTGGAGTCCGGCACCACCGCCATCGCGTACGAGACGGTCGAGCTCGCCAACCGCGCGCTCCCGCTGCTCGCCCCGATGTCCGAGGTCGCGGGCCGCCTGGCCCCGCAGGTCGGCGCCTACCACCTGATGCGCTCGGCCGGCGGCCGCGGCGTGCTCCCCGGCGGTGTCCCCGGCACCCACGCCGGCGAGTGCGTGGTCATCGGCGGCGGCGTCTCCGGCTGGAACGCCGCGCAGATCGCCATCGGCATGGGCTTCCACGTGACCCTGCTCGACCGCGACATCAACAAGCTCCGCGAGGCCGACAAGATCTTCGGCACGAAGATCAAGACGATCGTCTCCAACGCCTACGAGCTGGAGAAGGCCGTCGTCGAGGCCGACCTCGTCATCGGTGCCGTCCTGATCCCGGGTGCGAAGGCCCCCAAGCTGGTCACCAATGAGCTCGTCGCCAAGATGAAGCCCGGAAGTGTCCTTGTCGACATTGCGATCGACCAGGGCGGCTGCTTCGAGGACTCCCGTCCGACCACCCACGCCGAGCCGACCTTCCAGGTCCACAACTCGGTCTTCTACTGCGTCGCCAACATGCCGGGCGCGGTGCCGAACACCTCCACCTACGCGCTGACCAACGCCACGCTGCCCTACATCGTGCAGCTCGCGAACCTCGGCTGGGTCGAGGCGCTGCGTCGTGACCCCGCGCTCGCGCTGGGCCTCAACACCCATGACGGCCAGGTCGTTTACGGCCCGGTCGCCGAGGCCCACGGCCTCGAGACCCTTGAGCTGAGCACGCTGCTCGGCTGATCGGTCAGACCCCGTCAACGACTGACGTCAATCTCACGTATCCGGCCGGACCTTGCCCGCAAGGTTCGGCCGGACGCGTTTGCGAGGGGTGAACGGGTGCGGTTCAACTCGCCTCGAACGTAACCCTTTAACCCTTTCGCACACCCGCGAAACTTCGCAGCGACAGCCCGGACGCCCTTGACAGAGTGGTGTTCGGTTGCCGACACATCGTTGCCGGTCCGACGGATTGTGTTGCCGCTGAGTGGTGACACGCCATAGAGTCGCCAACCGTCGGCATGGTGCCACGCTGACCTATCGATAAGTGTCCTGGTCACGTCCGAGGAGGTAAGACGACTTGTGAATGAGTCGACATTTGCTCCCGGAGGTGGTCGAGCAGGGACGCGCCCTCAGCGCCCTGCAGGCGCGGAGGTACCCCCGGACCGGGGCCAAGGACCTGCCGGACTCGAAGCGGTCGGCTCCGTCGCGGTCCGCACCTTCGCAACCCACCAGCACATGACGACGCCCCAAAAGAGCATGGACGGCCTAGACGTGAACTCCAGGGCCGGCGACCTGAGCGGCGAAAAGCCCGTGGGTTTCGCCGACTATGAAAATGTGCCCGAGGGGCACTTCTACGACCCGGACGCGGAGTACGAGCCCGACCCCGAGTACGCGGCCACCCTCGCCCCCGACGCTGCCCGCCAGCGCCGTGAGCGGATCGGCCCGACCGGACGGCCGCTGCCGTACTTCCCGATCCCGGGTCCGCTGACCGACCACGGTCCGGCGACGATCATCGCGATGTGCAACCAGAAGGGCGGCGTGGGCAAGACCACGTCGACCATCAACCTGGGTGCCGCGCTCGCCGAGTACGGGCGCCGCGTGCTGCTCGTCGACTTCGACCCGCAGGGCGCACTGTCCGTGGGTCTCGGCGTGAACCCGATGGAACTCGACCTGACGGTCTACAACCTGCTCATGGAGCGGGGCATGTCGGCCGACGAGGTGCTGCTCAAGACGGCGGTCCCCAACATGGACCTGCTGCCGAGCAACATCGACCTGTCCGCTGCAGAGGTGCAGTTGGTCAGCGAGGTCGCGAGAGAGTCGACGCTGCAGCGGGCGCTGAAGCCCCTGCTGGCCGACTACGACTACATCGTGATCGACTGTCAGCCCTCGCTCGGTCTGCTGACCGTGAACGCCCTGACGGCGGCTCACAAGGTCATCGTCCCGCTGGAGTGCGAGTTCTTCGCGCTGCGCGGCGTGGCGCTGCTGACCGAGACCATCGAGAAGGTGCAGGAGCGGCTCAACCCGGACCTGGAGCTCGACGGCATCCTCGCCACGATGTACGACTCCCGTACGGTGCACAGCCGCGAGGTGCTGGCGCGCGTCGTCGAGGCCTTCGACGACCACGTCTACCACACGGTCATCGGCCGGACGGTGCGCTTCCCGGAGACCACGGTCGCCGGCGAGCCGATCACCACGTACGCCTCCAACTCCGTCGGGGCCGCCGCCTATCGCCAGCTGGCCAGGGAGGTGCTCGCCCGGTGTCACGCCGAGTGAGTCTGCCCGGAGCCGACGAACTGTTCCGTACGACCGGGGGGATGGCGCTGCAGTCCTCCTCTCCGAGGCGGGGCCCGGAGGAGACATCCGCCGGGGAGCACGCGGCGGCTTCGGCGGAGGGCACGGCGGGGGAGGGCCGCAGCCGGGAGGCCGCGGCCGGTACGGAGCCGGTGGTGGCTGCACCCCGGCGCCCGCAGGAAGGTTCTGTCAGTCCGGAACCCCGGCGGGGCAAGGGCCAGGGCCGCGGGGCGAACCGCCGGCCCAGCGGGCGTGAGCGGCACGACGAGAAGATCACGGTCTACGTCTCCGCCGAGGAGCTCATGGACCTGGAGCACGCGCGGCTGGTGCTGCGCGGGGAGCACGGCCTGGCGGTCGACCGCGGCCGCATCGTCCGCGAGGCGGTGGCGGTCGTCCTGGCGGACCTGGAGTCCCGCGGCGACGCGAGCATCCTGGTCCGCAGACTCCGCGGCCGCTGACCGCCTGACCGGCGGGCGCTGTCCCCGGCGGGGCCTGCACACGGTGCGCGGGTGGCTGGGCGGCGGGCGTTGCCCGGCCGGTGGCCCGCGATGTTGCCCGGTGGTGGCGGTGGCGGTGGTTTTGGCGGGGCGGTGTCGGTGGAGTGCGGGGCACGGCCCCGCGGGCAGGCCCGCAGCCGCCCCTGCCCGCCGGGCCTGCTGCCGTCTGCGGCCTGCGGCTCGTCTTTTCCTGCACCTCAAGACGCCCCCACCGTTGTCCCGCCCCACGTACCCGCACCATCCGACCACCGGGTGCTGTCCGCAGGTCGTGACCGTGGCCGACGTCGACCTGGCGGTCTTCTTCTCTCCTCCCACCCGCGGTGATCGCTCCGTGCGGGGGCCGGTGAGTCGTCCGGCTCGTCGTGACCGTGGCTGATGCCGGTCTGGTGACGGTGCGATGCCGGTGGGTCCCCCCATCCGTGGTGACCGGTGCCCCGGTCGGCAGGAGGGCCCGTGACGGGCGTTCGGAAGGCGGGGAGGGCGGGCCGCCGGGCCTGCCCTGACTGCACCCCCGGTGGGGATTTCGCGCTCCCGGCCGCCCGGCTGCCGCCCCGTCCTCCGGATGCGCTGCGCGTCCCGCCGCCGCGGCTTCCGGTCCCCGGGCGGGTTCGGGGGAGGGGGGCGGGGGGAGCGTGGCAGCCTTGGGGGTGGCCGCAGACCCCCTCCGTACCGCCTTGGACCGTGATGCCCCTTCCCGCCGATCCCGGCCGCCCCGCCCGCCGCAGTCTGGGTCGAGGGCCGGGTGCCCCGGCCGTGTCCGAGCCGCGAGACGCTCACGTGCCCCCTGAGGGGCCCGTGGCGTCCGGGCCGGGCGAGGATCCCGTGCGGCCCCCCGCGACCGCTGACGCCCCCGCAGGGGCCCCGCAGGAGCCCGCGGAGGGTGGAGCGGGAGCGTCCGCAGGCATCGACGGGCGGTTCACCTTGCGGCTCGCCAACTTCGAGGGGCCCTTCGATCTGCTGCTCCAGCTGATCTCCCGGCACAAGCTCGACGTCACCGAGGTCGCCCTCTCCAAGGTCACCGACGAGTTCATGGCGCACATCCGCGCCATGGGCCCCGACTGGGACCTCGACCAGACCACCGAGTTCCTCGTGGTCGCCGCCACCCTGCTCGACCTGAAGGCCGCCCGCCTGCTGCCCGCCGCCGAGGTCGAGGACGAGGCCGACCTCGCCCTGCTCGAGGCCCGCGACCTGCTCTTCGCCCGCCTGCTCCAGTACCGCGCGTACAAACGGATCGCCGAGATCTTCGAGCAGCGGTCCGAGGCCGAGGGCCGCCGCTACCCCCGTACCGTCGGCCTCGAGGACCACCACGCCGAGCTCCTCCCCGAGGTCGTCATCAGCATCGGCGCCGAGGGGTTCGCCCGGCTCGCGGTCAAGGCCATGCAGCCCAGGGCCAAGCCCCAGGTCTACGTCGACCACATCCACGCACCGCTCGTCAGCGTGCGCGAGCAGGCCGCCGTGGTGGTCGCGCTGCTCAAGGCGCGCGGCGAGGCCACCTTCCAGGAGCTCACCGAGGACGCGGACGACACACTCACCGTCGTCGCGCGCTTCCTGGCCCTCCTGGAGCTCTACCGCGAGAAGGCGGTGGTCCTCGACCAGGAAGAGGCCCTGCGGACGCTCACCGTCCGCTGGAGCGGCGGGGACGGCGACGGCATGCCGACCGTCACCGACGAGTTCGACCGGATCGTGGAGGCCAAGGAATGACCGGGACCGGAACCACTCCGCCGCAGACACCTCTGCAGGCGCTCGCGCTGAAGCCGGCCCTGGAGGCCGTCCTCATGGTCGTGGACGAGCCCGCGACCGAGGCCCACCTCGCCAAGGTGCTGGACCGCACCCCGCGCGAGGTCGCGGACGCCCTGCGCGAGCTGGCGGACGAGTACACCGTCCAGGGGCGCGGCTTCGAGCTGCGGCTCGTCGCCGGCGGCTGGCGTTTCTACACCCGGGCGGAGTACTCCGACGCCGTCGAGCGCTTCGTGCTGGACGGCCAGCAGGCCCGGCTGACACAGGCCGCACTGGAGACCCTGGCGGTCGTCGCGTACCGCCAGCCGGTGAGCCGCTCGCGGGTCTCGGCGGTCCGCGGAGTGAACTGCGACGGGGTCATGCGGACCCTGCTCCAGCGCGGTCTGGTGGCCGAGGCGGGCACGGAACCCGAAACAGGTGCGATCCTGTACAGGACGACGAACTACTTTCTGGAGCGGATGGGCCTGCGAGGCCTGGACGAGCTCCCGGAGCTCGCGCCCTTCCTCCCCGAGGCGGACGCGATCGAAGCTGAGACGCAAGAGGGTGTTCCGTCGTTCGATCCGGATGCACCGGATACCGATGAAGACGACAAGACGACGGAACTTTGATGCGAAGCAGCGGCAACGGCAACGGTGGCGGCAACAGGAACAGCGGCGGCGGTGGTGGCGGCGCGCGCGGTGGCTCCCGCGGCGGCAGCTCCAGCGGCGGCGGTGGTGGCTACCGCGGTAGCGGCTCCGGCGGCGGCAGCGGCTCGGGCGGTGGCTCCCGCGGCGGCAGCTCGGGCGGTGGCTCGCGTGGCGGCAGCTCCGGTGGCGGTTACCAGGGCGGCGGCTCGCGTGGCGGCAGCTCCGGTGGCGGTTACCAGGGTGGCGGCTCGCGTGGCGGCAGCTCCGGTGGTGGCTACCAGGGCGGCGGCTCTCGCGGCGGCAGCTCCGGCGGCGGCTACCGCAGCGGCGGCAGCTCCGGTGGCGGTTACCAGGGCGGCGGCTCCGACTCGCGTGACCGCGACCGCGAGCAGGCCCCCCGCATCCGCAACCCCCGCCCCGAGGAGCGTCGCTACGACGTAGGCCCCGAGGGCGAGCGCAACGGCCGCGGCGGCGCCAAGGCCGGCGGCGGCGGTGCCCGCGGCGCGGCCGACGGCAACCGCGGTGGCGGTGCGCGCGGCGCGGCGGCCCGTGGCGGCGCCAAGGGCGGCCCCAAGACCTCCAGGACCCCCGGCATCGGCGGCGCGGGCGGCCCGCGCATCGGCCCCGGCAGCCGCAGCGGCCAGTCCAAGCCGCGCGAGCTGGAGGCGCGGATCGAGGAGCGCGTGCGCGACCGGTACGCCGACAAGCCCGTGATCAAGACCCCGAAGACCTTCCCGGGTGCCGAGGAGGAGGGTGAGCGTCTGCAGAAGGTGCTCGCCCGCGCCGGCATGGGTTCGCGCCGTGCGTGCGAGGAGCTCATCGAGCAGGCGCGCGTCGAGGTCAACGGCGAGATCGTGCTGGAGCAGGGCAAGCGCGTGAAGCCCTCGGACGAGATCAAGGTGGACGGCCTGACCGTCGCCACCCAGTCGTACCTGTTCTTCGCGCTGAACAAGCCCGCCGGTGTCGTCTCCACCATGGAGGACCCGGACGGCCGCCAGTGCCTGGGCGACTACGTCACCAACCGCGAGACCCGGCTCTTCCACGTCGGCCGGCTCGACACCGAGACCGAGGGCATCATCCTCCTCACCAACCACGGTGAGCTGGCCCACCGCCTCACGCACCCGAAGTACGGCGTGAAGAAGACCTACGTCGCCGCCATCACCGGGCCGCTGCCGCGTGAGATCGGCAAACGGCTCAAGGACGGCATCGAGCTGGAGGACGGGTACGCCCGCGCCGACCACTTCCGCGTCGTCGACCAGCTCGGCAAGAACTACCTGGTCGAGGTGACCCTCCACGAGGGCCGCAAGCACATCGTCCGCCGCATGATGGCGGAAGCCGGTTTCCCGGTCGAGAAGCTCGTACGGACCTCCTTCGGCCCGATCGAACTGGGCGACCAGAAGTCCGGCTGGCTGCGCCGCCTGACGAACACCGAGGTCGGCATGCTCATGCGCGAGGTCGGTCTGTAGCCCTCCGCGCCTGAGACACGAAAGCCCGCAGTGCCCCGTGGCACTGCGGGCTTTTCGCTTGTCAGGAACCACCCCCCGTGTTTATAGTCAATATGACTATTAAAGAACGAGGGGGTCGGCCGTCATGAGCTGGACCGAAATCCTGGGGTTCGCCACCGGGGCCCTGTGCGTCTGGCTCGTCGCCCGGCAGCACGTCGCGAACTGGCCCATCGGCATCGCCAACAACGTCTTCTTCATCGTGCTCTTCGCCCGGTCCGGCCTGTACGCCGACGCCGGGCTCCAGATCGTCTTCATCGCCCTCGCCGCGTACGGCTGGTGGTCCTGGACCCACGGGGGTGGACCAGGATCCGCAGAGGCCCTGCCGGTGCGCCGCACCACGCGCACCGAATGGGCCGTACTGGCCGCGGCGGGGGCGGTGGGGGTGCTCGGGCTCACGCTCCTGCTCAGCCGGGTCACCGACTCCACCGTCCCGTTCTGGGACGCGCTGACCACCGGGCTCTCGCTCATGGCCACGTACGGCCAGTGCCGCAAGCTCGTCGAGTCGTGGTGGCTGTGGATCGCCGCCGACCTCGTGTACATCCCGCTCTACGCCTACAAGGGGCTGTACCTGACCTCGGCCCTGTACGTCGGCTTCCTCGCGCTCTGCGTGGTCGGCCTGCTCGGCTGGCGCCGCACGCTGCCGGCGCGGGGCGCCCGTACGGCGGCGGAGGCGGCGGCATGAGCGGCGCGAACGGGACGAAGCGCTTCGGGCACGGGCTGGTGCTGGGCAAGTTCTACCCGCCGCACGCCGGTCACCACCACCTCGTGCGCACCGCCCAGGAGCAGTGCGAGCGGCTGACCGTGCTGGTGTGCGCCGCCTCGGTGGAGTCGGTCCCGCTCGCCGACCGGGTGGCCTGGATGCGCGAGGCGCACCCGGGGGCGGAGGTCGTCGGCGCGGTCGACGACATCCCGGTCGACCTGCACGACCCGGCGGTCTGGGAGGCGCACATGGCGGTCTTCCGTGGCGCGGTGCCCCGGCCGGTCGACGCCGTCTTCACCTCGGAGGAGTACGGGAGCGAGCTCGCCCGGCGGTTCGGCGCCGAGGAGGTCTGCGTGGACCCGGGGCGCACCCGCTTCCCCGTCTCCGGCACGGCGGTACGGGCGGACCCGGTCGGGAACTGGGAGTTCCTGGGGCCGGGCGTACGGGCCGCCCTGACCCGGCGGATCGTCGTACTCGGCGCCGAGTCGACCGGTACGACGACCCTGTCGCGGGCGCTCGCGGCCCACTACCGGGCGCGCGGCGGGGTCTGGGCCTGGACGGGCTGGGTCGCGGAGTACGGGCGCACGTACAGCGAGGAGAAGCTGGCGGCGGCGCGTACGGCGGACCCGGCGGCGACCTGGGAGGACGTGTCGTTCACCGCCGCGGAGTTCCCGGTGATCGCGCGGCGGCAGGACGCGGAGGAGGAGCGGGCGGCCCGGACGGGCTCGCCGGTGCTGATCTGCGACACCGACTCCTTCGCGACCGGCATCTGGCACGAGCGGTACATGGGCGGCCGGAACGAGGAGGTCGAGCAGATCGCCGCGCTGACGCACCGGGACCTGTACCTCCTCACGGACCACGCGGACGTGCCGTTCGAGGACGACGGGCTGCGCGACGGCGAGCACCTGAGGCCGTGGATGACGGACCGCTTCCGCGAGGAACTCACGCGCACGGGCAGGCGTTTCCTGACCGTGAGCGGGGACCGCGAGGCGCGACTGGCGACGGCCGTGGCGGCGGTCGACGCACTGCTGGCCGGGGGATGGCAGTTCGCGGACCCCCTGCCGGAGCACCGATGACGACGGCGGCCTACGACCCGCACGCATTCGAGCCGTTCGCGGTGACGGTGGACCTGGCGGTGTTCACGGTACGGGGCGGGGCGCTGCACGTCCTGCTGATCCGGCGCGGGCAGGAGCCGTACGAGGGGGCCTGGGCGCTCCCCGGCGGCTTTGTCCTGCCGAGGGAGTCCGCGGAGACGGCGGCCCGCCGGGAACTGGCCGAGGAGACCGGCCTGCCTGAGGCGGTCGTCGGCGCGCTGCACCTGGAGCAGCTGCGCACGTACAGCGATCCGGACCGCGATCCCCGGATGCGGGTGGTCTCGGTGGCCTTCACCGCCCTGGTCCCGGACATGCCGGAGCCGGCGGCGGAGGGCGGCGGGGATGCGGCGCAGGCTCGCTGGGTGCCGGTGGGGGAGGCCGGGGAGGCTGGGGAGGCTGGGGAGCACCTGGCCTTCGACCACGCGCTGATCCTGGCGGACGCCCGGTCCCGGGTCGGCGCGAAGCTCGAGTACACCTGCCTGGCCACGGGGTTCTGCCCGCCCGAATTCACCCTCGGGGAGCTCCAGTCCGTCTACGAAACCGTCTGGGGCACCACCCTGGACCGCCCCAATTTCCGCCGCAAGGTCCTGGCGACGCCCGGCTTCGTCGAGGCCGTGCCGGGAGCCGCCCGGCTGACCGGAGGCCGCGGCAAACCGGCCGCGCTGTACCGGGCGGGCCGGGCGACCGCCTTGCATCCGCCGCTGCTCCGCCCCACGGAAGGACACCAGAAATGAGTCTGACTCCGACTCCGACTTCGAAGAAGCGGCCGGCGACGGGGGCTCTGATCGGCCTCGCCCTCGGCGATGCGCTGGGCTTCCCGACGGAGTTCAACGACGTCCCGTCGATCCTGGCGAAGACCGGTCCGTGGCGCGAGATGCGGCTGCCGAGCCCGGCGATCGTCACGGACGACACCCAGATGACGCTGGCCCTGGCGCGCGGCATACGGACGGCGGGGGAGCGCGGCCGGGTGGGCCCGCTCCGCCTGGCCCGCCCGGTCCGGGAGGAGTTCGTCGACTGGTACCTCTCCCCGGAGAACAACAGGGCGCCCGGCAACACCTGCCTGCGGGCGTGCAATCTGCTGAACGACCCTTCCCGGGACTGGCGGGACGCGAGCCAGACCGGCTCGAAGGGCTGCGGGGCGAACATGCGGGTGGTCCCGGTGGGCCTGGTCCCCGGCTGGACGGAGGAGGAGCGGGCCGGCGCCGCCCAGCTCCAGTCGGCCCTGACCCACGGCCACCCCACGGCCCTGGCTGCCTCGGACCTCACGGCCCGGGCGGTGTACCTCCTCGCGCAGGGCGCCGAGGTGACGGGCCTGGTCGGCCAACTCCGCTCGTACGCCCTGGACCAGCGCACGCACTACCACGAGCGCTGGCTGGGCGACTTGTGGATGCGCACGGCCTCGGACGCGACGCCGGAATCCTTCATCGCCCGCGGCTGGGACGAGTGCATGTCGGTCCTGGACCGCCTGACGGCGGCCCTGCGCACCCCGTCCCCGGAAACGGACCCGTGCCTGACGACGGGCGACGGCTGGATCGCGGAAGAAGCCCTGGCCACGGCCCTCCAGTGCTTCCTCCTCTTCCCGGAGGCCCCCCTGACGGCCCTGCGCCGCGCAGCCTGCACGAGGGGCGACTCGGACTCGATCGCCTGCCTGGCCGGCGCCTTCGCCGGCGCCCACCTGGGCCCGGACGTCTGGCCGTCGGACTGGGAGTCCCGCATCGAATACCGGGACGAACTCCTGGCCTTCGGCGCCCTCTGGGATGCTTGATCCATGCTGGATGCACTGAGTATCGACCTGACCCCCGTGGTGGCGGAGCAGCCCGACCCGCTGCTCTTCGCCACGGTCTCGGGCGCCCACCTGTACGGCTTCCCCTCCCGGGACTCGGACATCGACCTGCGCGGTGCCCACCTCCTGCCGGCGCCGGCCCTGCTCGGCCTGCGCGAGCCGGAGGAGACCCGGACCCGGATGTGGGACCGGGACGACGTGGAGATGGACCTCGTCACACACGACCTGCGCAAGTTCGTCCGGCTGATGCTGAACCGCAACGGCTACGTCCTGGAGCAGCTGCTGTCCCCGCTGGTGGTCCACACGACACCGGCGCACGAGGAACTGATCGCACTGGCCCCGGGCGTGCTGACCTCCCACCACGCCCACCACTACCGGGGCTTCGCGAACACCCAGTGGAGCCTCTTCGGGAAGACCGGTGAACTCAAGCCGCTGCTCTATGCCTTCCGCGCGCTGCTGACCGGCATCCACCTGATGCGCGCCGGCGAGATCCAGGCTCATCTGCCGACCCTGCTGGGCGACGTACGAGAGTCCCCGGCGTACCTGACCGACCTGATCGAGGCCAAGGTCGCGGCCGAGCACGGCCCGGCCGCCGGCACGGACGGATCCCGCGTCCGGCAGGACTTCGAGGCGTTGCACGCTGTCCTGGAGGCGGCGCAGGGCGCGTCCGCACTGCCGACGCAGGTGTCGGCGTACGACGCGCTCGGCGACCTCGTCATCCGGCGCCGGAGGCTAGACGGCTGACATCCGGCGGGTGCGGACCAGGAAATCCTCCACTCGGGCCAGGTCCGGGGCTTCGGGGAGGGGGGTCGTGCGAAGGGCCGTTTCCGACTCCGTCGTCAGGCGGGTCATCCACGTGTCGACCTCGGGCCAGGTGAGTTCGCCGCGTTTGACCGCCAGGAGGCGGTCGCGGTGCTCGGTGGCGTCGATCGTCAGGCGGCCCGTGCGCAGGAGGTCGCGGCAGGACAGGAGCAGGCGCAGCAGGTGCATGGCGTGCTTCCAGCGCGGGGCGCCATGGATGCGGACGTCCGCGACGAGTTTGGCGTGCTGGGACGCCGCGTACCGGGTGAACGTGGTGTGGGCCCGGCGGGAGAGGAACGCCTCCCGGAGGGAGAGGAGTTCCTCGCCCACCGGGGTCAGCCGTTCCACCAGCGGGGAGTGCAGGCACTCCAGGATGTTCGGGTTGGCGCGCAGGGCGAGTTCGCAGAAGCGTTCCAGCTCCCAGGAGAACTCCTCCTCCCGCGGGCCCTCCACATGCGTCGGTGGCTTCTCGAAGCGCCAGAAGAGGGGGGTCGGCGCCAGGTAGACGCCGCGCCGGTCGGTGTCGCTCGCCTCCGTCGCCAGGCCGAACGCCCTGGAGCCCATGACGCACGCGTAGACCGTGTGGTCGCGTACCAGGGTGAGGTTCAGGGCTTCCGCGGGCGTCGTCGGCTCGTTCATCCGGGGAGCGTAGGCGGGCGCGGCCGCGCTACGCGAGCGAGATATTGCCGTCCGGGGCCACCGTGATCTTCTTCTCCGCCAGGGGGCGGGTGGCCGGGCCGTGGGCCACGGCGCCGTCCGCGATCTCGAACTTGCTGCCGTGGCAGGGGCAGTCGATGGTTCCGGCCTCCACCTTGTTCACGATGCAGCCCTGGTGCGTGCACACCGCCGTGAAGCAGCGGAAGGACCCGGCCGTGGGCTGGGTGACGACCAGCTTCTCCTCCTTGAGGATCGTGCCGCCGCCCACCGGCACGGCAGAGGACTTCAGCAGGGCCTTGCCCGCACCCGTCCCGGACGAGGGGGACTGCGCCGCCTGAGGGGTGGAGGCGCTGCCCGGCTCGCTCTTCGGGTTCTTCTCCTCGCCGCCGCACGCGGTGAGCGTGCCGCCGGCCAGCGCGGCGGCTCCTGCCGCCAGTACCGTGCGGCGGGCTGTCGGCGTGGGGTCGCTCATGGGGTTGCTCCTCGATCCGGTCCGGGATGGGGGGATGGCGAGCAGCATCCTGGCGCGTCCCGCGCCGCAGGAGAAGCCCCCGCGCCGCCGGGTCGGGCCTGATCCGGAAGAGACCGCCTAGGAGCCCTGCCCCCACGGGGTCAGTTCCGCCGGGCCGCCCGGCGTACGGACGACCTCCCAGACGCGGACCACGGCCGCCCGGTCCAGCGGGCCGTGGACGTGCGGGTAGCGGCCACCGGATTCACCCTCGCGGCGGACCTCCGAGGTCAGGGCCCGCTCGTCGAGCTCGACGGCAAGCAGTGGACCCGGTACCTCGCGGTAGTGCGCGTCCGCGATCTCGAGCACCGTGGGGCGGTCCGCCGAGCAGTGCACGAAGCCCTCCGAGTCGAGCGAGGAGGGGGCGTACGGAAGCTCGGGCGCGGCGGTCCAGTCGGCGAGCGGAACGATGTGGAAGATCATGCCGACGGTTCTACCGCAGCGCTGGCCGGCTGCTTGCACCGAGTGGCGTATTGGGACGGATCGGGTGACATCAGCGCCGAGGCCCGGCCGCCGTCCCACATGACGGGCTGCCGGGCCCTCGTGCCGTGTGCGCTGGCTACGCTGGCCCTGACTTGCCGTTACCCGTTACCCGTTACCCGCTACGCACCCGCACCCGCATCCCTGGAGCGCCCCGTGAGAACCGCCGTCGTCATCGGAACCGGACTGATCGGCACCTCCGCGGCGCTCGCCCTGGCCGCCCGCGGCATCACCGTCCACCTCGCCGACCACGATCCGGCCCAGGCCCGTACGGCCGCCGCGCTCGGCGCCGGCACCGACGAGGCCCCCGACGGCCAGGTCGACCTCGCGATCGTCGCCGTACCGCCGGCCCACGTGGCCGCGACCCTGGCCGAGGCGATCGGCCGCGGTGTGGCCCGCGCCTACGTGGACGTGGCCAGCGTCAAGGGCGGGCCGCGCCGGGAGCTGGCTGCCCTGGGCGTGGACGTCACCGCGTACATCGGGACCCACCCGATGGCGGGCAAGGAGCAGTCGGGGCCGCTGGCCGCGACGGCCGACCTCTTCGAGGGCCGGCCCTGGGTGCTGACCCCGACCCGGGACACCGACCACGAGGTGCTCAACCTGGCACTCGAGCTGGTGGCCCTGTGCAAGGCCGTACCGGTGGTCATGGACGCCGACGCGCACGACCGGGCGGTGGCGCTCGTCTCGCACACCCCGCAGCTGGTGTCCAGCATGGTCGCGGCGCGCCTCGAGGAGGCCGACGAGACGGCGGTACGGCTGTGCGGGCAGGGGATCCGGGACGTGACGCGGATCGCCGCCTCCGATCCGCGGATGTGGGTGGAGATCCTCTCGGCGAACCCGGGCCCGGTGGCCGACGTCCTCGCCGGGATCGCGTCCGACCTGGAGGCGACGGTCGACGCGCTGCGCGGGCTCCAGTCGGCGGACGTCGAGAAGCGCCGCGGCGGCGCCGCCGGCATCGAGGACGTCCTGAAGCGGGGCAACGCGGGCCGGGTGCGGGTGCCGGGCAAGCACGGCGCGGCGCCCATCGCGTACGAGACGGTCGCCGTACTGATCAGCGACCAGCCGGGCGAGCTCGCGCGGATCTTCGCCGACGCCGGGCGGGCCGGGGTCAACATCGAGGACGTGCGGATCGAGCACGCCACGGGCCAGCAGGCCGGTCTCGTACAGCTGATGGTCGACCCGAGGGCCGCCGCCGCCCTCACCGCGGAGCTGCGGGAACGGGGCTGGGCCCTGCGCCAGCAGTAGTCCCGCGGGCCGCCTCCCCGGTACTGGGCGGCGCCGGTGCCGGGGGCCGGTAACCTTGGTGAGGGGCGCTTTGGCGCGCCCGGACACGTACGCGCAACCAGGAAGGTGCCCGCACCGTGGAAACCGCAGCTCCGTCCGCCGTGATCGTCGCCATCGACGGTCCCTCCGGCACGGGCAAGTCCAGCACCTCCAAGGCCGTGGCCGCCAAGCTCGGGCTGCGCTACCTGGACACCGGTGCCCAGTACCGGGCCATCACCTGGTGGATGATCACCAACGGGATCGACACCGACGATCCGCACGCCATCGCCGTGGCCGCCGGCAAGCCCGGCATCGTCTCCGGTACGGACCCGGCCGCGCCGACCATCACGGTCGACGGCCTGGACGCCTCCGGACCGATCCGCACGAAGGAAGTCACCTCCAAGGTCAGCGCCGTCAGCGCCGTCCCCGAGGTGCGCACCCTGATCACCGAGCTCCAGCGCAGCATCGCGGCCTCGGCCGAGGGCGGGATCGTCGTCGAGGGGCGGGACATCGGCACCACCGTCCTGCCCGACGCCGACCTCAAGATCTTCCTGACCGCGTCCCCCGAGGCCCGCGCCGCGCGCCGCAGCGGTGAGCTGCGCGGCAAGGAGGCCTCGGACCTCGCGGCCACCAAGGAAGCACTGATCAAGCGCGACGCCGCCGACTCGGGTCGCAAGACCTCCCCGCTGGCCAAGGCCGGCGACGCCGTCGAGGTCGACACCACCGAGCTCACGCTCGACCAGGTGATCGAGTGCGTCGTGACGCTGGTGGAGGAGAAGCGGGCGGCGCGCACGTGAGCGGAACGCCCTCCCTCAAGGGTGCGGCGCTCGGTCGGCGGATCGGCATCGGCCTCATGTACGGGCTGTGGAAGCCGCGCGTACTGGGCGCCTGGCGCGTGCCCGCCTCGGGCCCTGTCATCCTTGCCGTGAATCACGCGCACAACCTCGACGGGCCCATGGTCATGGGCACCGCCCCGCGGCCGCTGCACTTCCTCATCAAGAAGGAGGCGTACATCGGCCCGCTCGGCCCGTTCCTGGACGGGATCGGCCAGGTCAAGGTCGACCGTACGGGCGCGGACCGGGGCGCGATCACCAAAGCGCTCGCGGTGCTCGAGAACGGCGGCGCCCTGGGGATCTTCCCCGAGGGCACCCGCGGCGAGGGCGACTTCGCCTCGCTGCGCGCCGGGCTCGCGTACTTCGCCGTCCGCAGCGGCGCGCCCGTCGTGCCCGTGGCCGTGCTGGGGAGCACCGAGCGCCAAGGGCGGCTGGTCCGCGGACTGCCGCCGTTCAAGAGCCGGGTCGACGTCGTCTTCGGCTCCGCCTTCGACGCGGGCGACGGCACCGGCCGCCGTACCCGTACGGCCCTGGACGAGGCCACCGTACGCATCCAGAGCAGGCTGAGCGCCCACCTGGCCGATGCCAAGCGCCTCACCGGGCGCTGAGCGAGACTTGACCTAGTAGTGGAACCGCGCTGCGCGGGCACCACCGACCACCACGAACGACGAGGAACGGACTTCATGAACGACCAGCACGACCACGGAGCGCTCGGCGATGCCGAGTACGCGGAGTTCATGGAGCTCGCCGCGGAGGAAGGCTTCGACGTAGAGGACGTCGAGGGCGCGATCGCGGAGGCCGGCCACGGGCCGCTGCCCGTGCTCGCCGTCGTCGGCCGCCCCAATGTCGGCAAGTCGACCCTGGTGAACCGCATCATCGGCCGCCGCGAGGCGGTCGTCGAGGACAAGCCGGGCGTCACCCGCGACCGCGTCACGTACGAGGCCGAGTGGGCCGGCCGCCGGTTCAAGGTCGTCGACACCGGCGGCTGGGAGCAGGACGTCCTCGGCATCGACGCCGCCGTCGCCGCCCAGGCCGAGTACGCCATCGAGACCGCCGACGCGGTCGTCTTCGTCGTCGACGCCAAGGTCGGCGCCACCGACAGCGACGAGGCCGTCGTCAAGCTGCTGCGCCGGGCCGGCAAGCCCGTCGTCCTGTGCGCGAACAAGGTCGACGGCCAGAGCGGCGAGTCCGACGCGGCCTCCCTGTGGTCCCTGGGCCTCGGCCAGCCGCACCCCGTCTCCTCGCTGCACGGCCGCGGTACGGGCGACATGCTCGACGCCGTCCTCGAGGCCCTGCCCGAGGCGCCCGAGCAGACCTTCGGCGGCGCCCCGGTGGGCGGGCCCCGGCGCATCGCGCTCATCGGGCGCCCGAACGTCGGCAAGTCCTCGCTGCTCAACAAGGTCGCGAAGGAGGACCGGGTCGTCGTCAACGAGCTGGCCGGCACCACCCGCGACCCGGTCGACGAGCTGATCCAGCTCGGCGGCGTCACCTGGAAGTTCGTGGACACCGCGGGCATCCGCAAGAAGGTGCACCTCCAGCAGGGCGCCGACTACTACGCCTCGCTGCGCACGGCCGCCGCCGTCGAGAAGGCGGAGGTCGCGGTCATCCTGATCGACACCACCGAGACGATCAGCGTCCAGGACCAGCGCATCATCACCATGGCCGTCGACTCCGGGCGCGCCATCGTGATCGCGTACAACAAGTGGGACGAGCTCGACGAGGAGCGCCGCTACTACCTCGAGCGCGAGATCGAGACCGAGATGCAGCAGGTCGCCTGGGCGCCCCGCGTCAACGTCTCGGCGCTCACCGGCCGCCACATGGAGAAGCTGGTCCCCGCGATCGAGACGGCCCTCGCGGGCTGGGAGACGCGCGTCCCGACCGGCCGGCTGAACGCCTTCCTCGGCGAGGTCGTCGCGGCCCACCCGCACCCGATCCGCGGCGGCAAGCAGCCCCGCATCCTGTTCGGCACCCAGGCGGGGAGCAAGCCGCCGCGGTTCGTCCTCTTCGCCTCCGGCTTCCTGGAGCACGGCTACCGGCGCTTCATCGAGCGCCGCCTGCGCGAGGAGTTCGGCTTCGAGGGGACGCCGATCCACATCTCCGTGCGCGTGCGCGAGAAGCGCGGCGCGCAGTACAAGAAGAAGTAGCAGCGGCGGTCCGGGGTCAGTAGCCCCGGCGCGGAGCGGGCGGCAGGGCCGCCGGGATGTGGTGCATTCCGGTCTGGTGCTGCCGCCCGCCGCTGTATGCGGAGCCGGTGCCGGAGGAGCCGCCGTGGTCGCTGCCGTCGGCCGCGGAGGACCCGGCGTACGCGTACGAGGGCTGCGGCGCCTGGGCGTACGCGGCCGGCCACGGGTCCGTCTGCCATGCGGAACCGTTCCAGCCGCTTGCGTACGAGCCGCCCCCGTACGCGGAGCCACTGCCGCCGGCGGTGACGCTGACGGCGGTGCTGTACGCGCTGCCACCGCCCATGTACGAGCCGCCGTACGAGAACGCCGTGAACCCGAGGTCCTCCTCGCCCGTGCGGTCGCCCGGCAGGGCCCGGAAGGCACGCAGGTACTCCGAGTACAGCGTGTCGTAGATCGGGGTGTGCGAGAGGGCGGCCGGAGCGCTGTCCCGGTCCCTTGCGTGGCGCATCGGGGAGACGGTGCTCGCGTGGGCAGGGGCGCGGGAGGGGTCGTATGAATGCACGTATCAGCCAACGAACCCGGGGCCCTGCGGATGCGGGCGAGGGGGCAGAAAACGCAGATGGCCGGTGGGGGTGTCCCCACCGGCACGCGGCTGCGCCGCCCCTGGTGGGAGGGGCGGCGCAGCCGTTCCGGGATCCCTTCCGGCGTCAGGCGCCGGGGGTGCCTGCCAGCGGCATCGAGGCCGCCACGAGCTTGCCGCCGGCGGCGGCCTTGTCCAGCGCGTCGCGGAGCAGGTCCTCGCGGGGCTGCTGGCCGATGGAGCCGACCGGGGCGGCGTAGATGAGGACGCGCTGGGTCTTGTTGACGGCGGCCCGCCAGCCGTCGGTGACCGACAGCGGCTGGTGCGCCTGCCACCAGGCGACCTGGCCGCCGCCCTCGGCGCCGGGCTGGAGCACGGCGTGCAGCAGGCCCGCGGCGAGCAGCACCGACCAGCCGGCGAGCGGGGAGGGCACCTCGGCGGTGTCGGTGACCGGGATGAACCCCTGCTCGATGAGGAGCGGCAGGAAGTCGTCGCCGGGGCCGGTGGTGCCGGGGCGGGCGATCGGGGCGGTCGGCTCGACCACGAGGGCGGGGTGCAGCTCGCCGCCGATCAGCACCAGGCCGCTGGTGATGCCGAGGACGGCCTGGCCGCCGGGCACGTTCTGCGGTCCTGCGTCGGCGGATCCACCGGAGGCGGGGCTGTCGCCGGTGATGCTGCGGACCGCGCCCTGCAGCTGCTCCTCGGAGACGGTGACCACCTGCGAGGGGATGCAGCCCGCGTGGGCGAACGCGAGGACGGCCGTCTCCTCGCCGACGAACAGCACCGTGCTGGTGCGGTCGGTCTCGGGGTCCCCGGGAGTGCGGCAGGAGGTGCAGTCGTAGCTGCGCGGTGCGTCGTCGCCGGTGAGCAGCCTCTCGGCTTCTTCGTCACCGATCTCGGCACGTACCTCATCACTGACGTCGAGCATGCGGGGCACGGCTGGCTCCTCGGACTAGGCGAGCGGGGGCCGGGCGGTTCCCGGCTCGCCGGGCTCAACGGCCGAGCGGCTGCCGGGGTCACGCCGTTGGAGGGAACGGAATCGAACCTGGCCCCCGGAGGGGTGAACGGTCGGACCGGGGCTTTGTTTTCCTGCCAACTGTTGTCTGGGTGTGCGCAGTTGATGGCCGGTCCTGGCCGTTTCGGGAGGGGGTGGCGGATCGGCCGACCGGGTGGGGCGCGGGACGGGCCGCGTGGCGGGCCCGGGCGGGCGGCGCGGCGCTGCGTAGCGTGACGCGATGCCCGACCTCCGGATCCGGCGGGCCGCATCGGCCGCTGCCGCCGCCGCGCTGGCTCTCGTCCTTGTACTCCCGACGGAGGCCGGCGCGGCCCCGCCGCCCCCTGCGCCCGGGCCCGCGGGGGCGGCCTACCCCGGCTCGCCCGGGATCATCGGGAACGGGCCGGGGGACTGCGGGCCGGGTGGGCAATGGCCCTGGGACTGCGTGGCCGACTGCGAGAGCAGCGGGCGCTGGGCGGTCAACACCGGCAACGGCTTCTACGGGGGCCTGCAGTTCTGGCAGCCGACGTGGGAGGACCACGGGGGGCTCGCGTTCGCGGCGCGGGCCGATCTGGCGAGCCGGGAGCAGCAGATCCGGGTGGCGGAGGACGTGCTGGGCTCCCAGGGGTGGGACGCGTGGCCGGTGTGCTCGAAGCGGTACGGGCTGGCGGGGCGTATGCACGCGGTCCGGACCGGGGACACGCTGGACGGGATCGCCCGGCGGTACCGGGTGAAGGGCGGCTGGAAGGCGCTGTACGAGGCGAACCGGGCGGTGATCGGGCCGAAGCCGCGGGCGCTGTTGGCCGGCACGCTGCTGGCGCTGCCGCCTTCGCCCCCGGCAGCCCCGGTCCCGGTCCCGACGACGCCGGCAGCCCCGGTCCCGGCGCCGGTCCCGACCCCGACCCCGGTGCCGGTCCCGACCCCGGCGCCGTCAGTGGTACCGAAGCCACCGGCTGTTCCGGTGGCCAAGCCGGCCGCCCCCGCGCCGACACCGACCCCCGGCCCGACGCGTACGCCGGCTCCGGCGGCCGTACCCGCTCCCTGACGGGGTTTCGGCCCGGCGGCCCGCGGGGGCGATTCGGAAGCCGGCCGGGCTACCGGCAGACTGCTCGGCATGCTGGAGACCTCCGCACGACTGCTGCGCCTGCTGTCCCTGTTGCAGGCCCACCGCGAATGGACCGGCGCCGATCTCGCGCAGCGCCTCGGCGTGACCCCGAGGACGGTGCGGCGCGATGTGGACCGGCTCCGGGAGCTCGGCTATCCGGTGAACGCCAGCCCCGGCACCGGCGGCGGCTACCAGCTGGGCGCCGGGGCCGAGCTGCCGCCGCTGCTGCTCGACGACGACGAGGCCGTCGCCGTCGCGGTGGGCCTGCGGACGGCCGCGGGGAACGGCGTCGAGGGGATCGGGGAGGCCTCCGTACGGGCGCTCGCCAAGCTCGAGCAGGTGCTGCCGGGGCGGCTGCGGCGGCGGGTGTCGGCGCTCAACGAGTTCACCGTGCCGATGCTGCGCGGGCCGGCCCGGGCCACCGTCGACCCCTCCGTGCTGACCGATCTCGCCGCCGCGTGCCGGGACAGCGAGCGGCTGCGCTTCGGGTACCGCGACCACGAGGGCAACGTCAGCCGCCGCGTGGTGGAGCCGCACCGGCTGGTGTGCACCGAGCGGCGCTGGTACCTGGTCGCCTGGGACGTGGACCGGGAGGCCTGGCGGACCTTCCGCGCCGACCGGATCGAGCCCAGACCGCCGCACGGACCGCGTTTCACCCCGCGCCCGGCCCCCGCCGAGGATCTCGCCGCGTACGTGTCGCGCGGCGTGGCGCAGGCTGCGTACGCGGCCAGGGCGGTGCTGCGGCTGAAGATGCCGGCGGAGGCGGCGGCCCGGATCGTCGGGCCGAGCGACGGGGTCCTGGAGCCGGTCGACGCCGAGAGCTGCCTGCTGCGCACCGGGGCCGTGAGCCTCGACGTACTCGTCATTCACGTCATGCTGCTCGGCTGTGAGTTCGAGGTGCTCGAGCCGCCGGAGCTGACGGACCGCATCAGAGCGGCCCGGGACCTTCTCGGGCGAGCCGTGGAGAAGATGTAAGGAAACTGAGGGGTGTTCACATGGCCGCGCAGGGTGCACCGCGGCAATCTCCGGGGGAATTCCGGGGCTCTCGGGCGGAATGCGAAACAGGATGTGCGGAGGGCATCTCGCGCACCGGAAAAAGAATGGCGCGCGCTCTCTTCCGCCGCTCTCCGGATGAAGCCGCCCCCGTCAAAGGACTGTCGACATTCCGTGACACAAGCGTGACCCGGTACGGACGAACGTCCGGGCGCGGAGCTGACGTTCCGGTCATCCGTACGGCGCGGACCACCGGAATGGCCGAGGCGGGCCGGGTGATGACCCGGCCCGCCTCGGTGGTGCGGGGTGAAGTGGTGCGGGGTGAGGTGGTGCGTACCGTCCCGCGAAGTCCCGTACGGGGGTGGCTCAGCCGCCGGTGGCCGGACGGGCCGCGGCGCGTCCCGCGGCGGGCCGCTCGGTGTGCGCCGGGCGGCGGCTGCCGGCCGGCGTGACCGGGGTCCGCTCGGACCGGATCAGGTGCGGCCGGCCGGAGACGTGCGCGGCGGGCCGGGGCGCCGGGGCGTGCGCCTGGCCGGCCGCCGCCTGCACGGTCGCGGGGGCGGACGCGGTGGCGGGCTCCTGCGGGCCGACGGCATCGGTGGCGAGCCGGAGCTGCCACTTGCCGCCCGCGGAGAGCATCGGGGTGAGCACGGTGGCGACCGGTACGGGCACGCTGCCGGTCTCCAGCCGGCGGCGCAGCCGTTCCCGCAGCGCGAAGACGCGGGCCTCGGCCCCGGCGATCAGCGGCTCGAACCAGGGCAGCGCCAGCATGATCAGCAGACCTGCGGACCAGCCGAGCAGCACGTCGCTGACCCAGTGGGTGCCGAGGTACACGGTGGTGGCGCCGACGCTCAGCGAGACGACCGCGGACACCACGGACAGCACCCGCCGGGTGACCGTCGTCGAGGCCAGGTAGGCCAGGATTCCCCAGGTCACGACGGCATTGGCGGTGTGGCCGGAAGGAAATATATCGCCGCCGGCGAAGAGCTCGGCGGACCCGATCTGCGTGGCGTAGTGCGGCCCGAGCCGGCCGAGGCCGAGCTTGACGGCGCCGACGGTGATGTTGAGCAGGAGCAGCGCCACGCCGAGGGTGATCAGCGGGCGCAGGGTGTGCTGCCGCCAGGAGCGCCAGCCGAGCCATGCGGCGACCATGACCGCGGTGGGTCCGCGCTGGCCCAGGACCACGAGGTAGTCGAGGAAGGCGTGCAGCTGCGGCCACTGCTCGTAGGGCCGGAAGAACATGACCTGCCAGTCCAGGCGGACGAGCCAGGACGTGGTCAGGACGGCCACCACGATCGCGAGGTAGAACGCGAGGGTCGATCCGAGGAGCACGACGCGGTGCCGGCTCATCTGCGGTGTTTGCAGATGAGCCGGTCGCTCTGGTTCCCGGTCCAGCCGGGCGAACACCCGCTCCAGACGGGTCAGGATTTGGTCGGTACGCACTCAATCGACGTTACCGCGCGCCGATGGGCGGCCCGGTCGAATCGCAGGCTTTGTGATGACCATGTGATGTGGAGTTGGTCTCACGCGCGGCTTAATTCCTCGGATTTAGGCATTAGTTGGAGCCGCGTCGATCCATTGGCCTGGCCATTGTTTCGCACACTTAGCCGGGGTTTATCGGTGCCGCTCAATTACTTTGCTCAAAGATGGATCGGAATGATCCATTCCGTGATGCGGGCCCTCCGCGAGCACCGCGCGGGCCCTACGGGGCCGGAACGGCCCGAGCCCCTACGGGGGTCCCGAGCCGTTCAGCCAGAAGGCCCCGTACACGGCCGAGGCCAGCGCCACCGCGCCGAGCACCGCGACCGCCCGCCCGGTCCGCCACCGGGCCAGTGCCACCGCCGCCGGCAACAGCAGCGGGAACGCGGGCAGCAGCAGCCGGGGCTTGGAGCCGAAGTACCCCGACGCGCACAGCGCCAGCGCGACGACGATCCCGCAGTAGACGAGGAGCGCGGCCGGCTGGCGCTGCCGCACGCACAGGGCATACAGCCACAGCACCAGCACGACGCCCGCGATCAGCCCGACCCCGGCGAGGAACGCGGACGAGGCCAGCTTCGCCCCGACGAACCGGGCGAAGGCCCAGCCGCCGTCGAAGCCGTTGCCCCAGCCGCCCTGCACGTCCAGGTAGCCGAGCAGCCCGTCGCCGGTGCGCGCCCCGACCCACAGCACGTACGCGGCCGCCCCCATCGGGGCCAGCAGCATCCCGGCCGCCATCCGCCAGGACCGCTCCCCGCGCCGATGGGCCAGTACGGCCGCCACCCACACCGCCGCCACCACCGCGGCGCCGACCGGGCGGGTCAGCCCCGCCCCGGCCGCGAGGAGGCCGGCGGTCAGCCACCGGCCGCGCAGGGCGCCGTACAGCGCCCAGGCGGCCAGTGCCGTGAACAGCGACTCGCTGTACGCCATCGACTGGACGACGCCCACGGGCAGCGCGGCCCAGACCCCGGCGGCGTACACCCCGGCCCGGCGGCCGTGGAGGAGGTCCGCGACCGCGAAGACCCCCCAGGCCGCCGCGAGCCCGGCCACCACCGAGACCACCAGGCCCGCGGAGCCGTACGACAGCCCGGTCGGCGCCGCGACCAGCCGCTCCAGCCAGGGAAGCAGCGGGAAGAAGGCCAGGTTCGAGTGCACGTCCCCGTTCGGGAGCATCACCTCGTACCCGTACCCCTCGGCGGCGATACGGGCGTACCAGAGCGAGTCCCAGCGCGCCGACAGCAGCGTGTGCGGACTGCTGCCGACGGCCGCGCCCCAGGCCGCGAGCACGGCCAGCCCGAGGAGCCGGACCGCCGCGAAGACGGCCAGGGCGGGCGCGGCCCGGCGAAATCCAAGATCTTCCACGGGCATGATTATCGGTGGCGCCGGTGCATGCCGTCGGCGCAGAACCACAGGTCGTGACCGCGCGTGTACGCGGTGAGGGCACCTCCCGGCGATGGACCGGGGGAGGAGGGGGAGGGCGGGGTGATCCGAGTGGCGCACACCACACCGCGGGCTCCTCCGCTATGAGAGCTTGACCACGTGTCGGGCAAGCGAACTCGCGTACGCTGACGCTTCACTCGCGTGTCGATGCCGGACCCCGTAGGACGCCGCACAGTGCCCACCACCACCGTGGCTCCGCAAAGCGCTGGTCCGCCGAGTGCGAGCGATCATCTGGGAGGTACATGCATGTCGGGGACGAACGCGGCCGCCTTCCGGCTGCGGCTGCACGCCGCCTCCGGCGGGACCAACCGCTGGCTCGTTCTCGCGGTCCTCTGCGTCAGCCTGGTCCTCGTCGCGCTCGACGCGACGATCCTGCACGTCGCCGTCCCCTCCGTCACCGAGGACCTGCGCCCCGGCGCGGTCGAGCTCCTGTGGATCGTCGATGCCTACCCGCTGGTCTGCGCCGCCCTGCTGATCCTCTTCGGCACCCTCGGCGACCGGGTCGGCCGCCGCCGGATACTCCTGCTCGGCTACGGGCTCTTCGGTGCGGCCTCCGCCCTGGCGGCCCTCGCCGACAACGCCCAGGTCCTGATCGCCGCCCGCGCCCTGCTCGGCGTCGGCGGCGCGATGATCATGCCCGCCACCCTGTCGATCCTGCGGCAGGTCTTCCCCGACCGGCGCGAGCGGGCCCTCGCCATCGGCATCTGGACCGCCGTCGCCGCCATCGGCGCGGCCAGCGGGCCGGTGCTCGGCGGCTTCCTGGTCCAGCACTTCTGGTGGGGCTCGGTCTTCCTGATCAACATCCCGCTGATGGCCCTCATCCTGCCGCTCGGCCGCTGGCTGCTGCCCGAGTCCAAGGGGTCCTGCGACGGGCCCTGGGACGTGCTCGGTGCGCTGATGGCCGCCGGCGGTGTGCTCGGCGTGGTCCTCGGGGTCAAGCGGATCGGCGCGGAGCGCCGGCTCCTGGACGCCGAGGCGATGGTGCCGCTGCTGCTGGGTGCGGTCCTGCTGATCCTGTTCGTACGGCGGCAGAAGCGGCGTACGCACCCGCTCATCGACATGCGGATGTTCTCGCGCGCCGCCTTCTCGACGTCCGTCGGGTGCATCGTGCTCGCCATGCTGGCGCTGGTCGGGCTGGAGCTGATCGCGGTCCAGTACCTCCAGCTGGTGCTGGAGCTCAGCCCGCTGCAGACGGGGCTGCGGCTGCTGCCGCTCACCTTCGCCGCGATGGCCGCAGGCGCCACCGGGTCGTACACGCTGGCCCGGATCGGGCCGCGCACGATGGTGTCGCTCGGCTTCGTGCTGACGGCGTTCGCCGTGCTGCTGCTGACGTTCATGGGGCAGCACGACCGGCCGGTGCTCCTCACGATCGGGTTCATCCTGCTCGGCTTCGGGCTGCAGACCACGCTGTTCGCGGCGTACGAGTCGATGCTGAGCGAGGCGCCCGCGGCCACGGCCGGCGGGGCGGCCTCCATAGGCGAGACCTCGTACCAGCTGGGCGCGGGGATGGGCATCGCGCTGCTCGGCAGTGTCATGAACGCGGCCTATGCGCCGAGGCTGCTGCACGTGCCGGGGGTGTCGGCCTCGGATGCGGCGGGGGCGGCGAATTCTCTGGGCGAGGCCTATCAGATCGCGGGGGCCCTCGGGGGCGTCGCGGGTGAGTCGCTGTACGCGGCGGCGCGGCACTCGTTCGTGCACGGGTTGCACGTCACGCTCGTCGTCAGCGCGGGGCTGCTGCTGGCCGGGGCCGTGATGGCGCTGAAGCTGCCGCGGGCCATGGAGTGCGCGGACTCTGCCGAGTGCGACGCCGAGCCCGTGCGCCTCCCCGCCCAGGCGGGCCCCGATGCCCAGCGCATCGCCGCCCCGGCGACGGACCGCGACCCGGCCGTCCGCCCCGCCTGACTCCCGCGCAGCGGCAGCCCTGCGGCCTGCAGGACCGGTCGGGGGTGGACCGCGGGCGGCCGTGCGGACAAACTTGCACCGCTAGGTTTCGAACCGCAGGTCCGCACCAGGAGGCGCCGTGCCCTTCGTACCCACCGATCCGCTCGGGCTCGACGAGCTCCTCGCGCCCGAGGACCTCGCCATCCGCGACACCGTCCGCGGCTGGGCCGCCGACCGCGTGCTCCCGCACATCGCCGACTGGTACGAGAGCGGCGAGCTGCCCGGGATCCGGGAGCTGGCGAAAGAGCTCGGCGCGCTCGGGGCGCTCGGGATGTCGCTCGAGGGGTACGGCTGCGCCGGGGCCTCCGCCGTGCAGTACGGGCTCGCCTGCCTCGAGCTGGAGGCCGCCGACTCCGGGATCCGGTCCCTCGTCTCGGTGCAGGGTTCGCTCGCCATGTATGCGATCTGGAAGTACGGCTCCGAGGAGCAGAAGCAGCGCTGGCTCCCCGGCATGGCCGCGGGCGAGCTGATCGGCTGCTTCGGGCTGACCGAGCCCGACGTCGGCTCCGATCCGGCCGCCATGCGGACGTACGCCAAGCGCGACGGCACCGACTGGGTGCTCAACGGGCGCAAGATGTGGATCACCAACGGCAGCGTCGCGGCCGTGGCCGTCGTGTGGGCGCAGACCGATGGGGGGATCCGCGGGTTCGCCGTCCCCACCGACTCGGCCGGCTTCTCCGCGCCCGAGATCAAGCACAAGTGGTCGCTCCGGGCATCCGTGACGAGCGAACTCGTGATGGACGACGTGCGGCTGCCTGCCGATGCGGTGCTTCCGGGGGTCACCGGGCTCAAGGGGCCGCTGGGCTGCCTCAGCCACGCGCGGTACGGGATCATCTGGGGGGCCATGGGCGCGGCGCGCGCCAGCTTCGAGGCCGCGCTCGACTACGCGCGGACGCGGGAGCAGTTCGGCAAGCCCATCGGCGGCTTCCAGCTCACCCAGGCGAAGCTCGCCGACATGGCGCTGGAACTCCACAAGGGCATCCTGCTCGCCCACCACCTGGGACGGCGTATGGACGCGGGCACCCTGCGGCCGGAGCAGATCAGTTTCGGGAAGCTCAACAACGTCCGCGAGGCCATCGAGATCTGCCGCACCGCGCGGACCATCCTCGGTGCCAACGGGATCTCGCTCGAATACCCCGTCATGCGGCACGCCACGAACCTCGAGTCGGTGCTCACCTACGAGGGCACCGTCGAGATGCACCAGTTGGTGCTGGGCAAGGCGCTCACCGGGCTCGACGCCTTCCGGTGAGGGCCCTGCTCAGCTCTGGTTGAAGAAGTCGCGCGAGCGGCCGGCGCTCTCGCCGCTCACGACCTGGGTGTCGGCCGGGGTCAGCAGGAAGACCCTGGTCGCCACCCGCTCGATCGAACCGCGCAGGCCGAAGGTCAGGCCGGCCGCGAAGTCGACCACGCGCTTGGCGTCGGCCGGGTCCATGGACGACAGGTTCACGATCACCGGGACGCCCTCGCGGAACAGTTCGCCGATGCCGCGCGCGTCACGGAAGCCGTCCGGGGTGACCGTCGCGATGCGCCGGCCGTGCTCGACGGCCGACTCCGACGCGACCTTGACCCGGGGGTCGGTGACCCACTGGTCGCCGGGGCCCGAGACGGAACCCTGCGCGGCCTCCGCGTAGTCGTCGTCGTAGTAACGCTCGTCGTCGCTGTCCTCCACGAGACCCAACCAGGCACTCGCCTTGCGTACCGAACCCATGGACGCCTCCTTTCACCGCAGTCGGTTGTCTTCTCTCCGCTGCCCCTATGGTCGTCCATGATGCTGACAACGCGCCAAGTGGATAGCCGCCGCGCAGGGGTTTCGTGACGGTACTGGTGCAGAACATCCGTTGCACCGTCAAGGTTCCTGGCGGGTACCACTGCTGACTGAGTGAAAATACGACTGCTGCCGCCGTGTGGGTGATCGATGGGGGCGTACGAGTGAACGATCCGGCTCGATACGATGCGCATCACGCACGCGTATGACACACGGGGGACCGGTTTGTTCGGCATAGTCAGACCCTGCACGCACCGGCTGGGGGAGCGCTTCAAGACCGAGTGGATGGCCCATCTCTGCGGGCTGTGCCTGGCACTTCGCGGGGACCACGGACAGTTCGCCCGGATCGTGACCAACTACGACGGGCTGCTCGTCTCCGTTCTGACGGAGGCTCAGTCCGGACCGGCGCCCGGCTCGCGGCGCACCGCCGGCCCCTGTCCGCTGCGCGGGATGCGCACCGCCGCGGTGGCCAACGGTGAGGGTGCGCGGCTCGCGGCCGCCGTCTCGCTCGTGCTCGCCTCGGCGAAGGTACGGGACCACGTGGCGGACCGGGACGGGCTGTTGGCCCGCGCGCCCATTGCCGCCGCGGCGCGCAGGGTGGCCCGCGGCTGGGACCGGGCCGGCGCCCGCACCGGGGCCTCGCTCGGCTTCGACACTGCGGTCCTCGTCGACGCCGTGGACCGGCAGGCCGGCATCGAGACGCTGGCCGGCCCCGGCACGCCGGTGCTCGTGGTGACCGAGCCCACGGAGACCGCGACGGCCGCCGCCTTCGCCCATACCGCGCAGCTCGCCGGACGGCCGGGCAACGCGCCCGCGCTCGCCGAGGCGGGCCGCTACTTCGGGCGCCTCGCGCACCTGTTGGACGCCGTCGAGGACCAGGCCGCGGACGCCGCGGCGGGCGCCTGGAACCCGCTGACGGCCACCGGGACCTCCCTCACAGAGGCCCGGCGGCTGGCCGACGACGCGCTGCACGGCATCAGGCTGGCGCTGCGCGAGGTCGAGTTCGCGGACGCCGGGCTGGCCCACCGGCTGCTCGTGCACGAGCTGAAGACCTCGGTGGACCGGGCCTTCGGGGTCACGGGCTGCGGACACGTGGGGATGAACGCCGCGGGGCAGGGCGGGTACGGGGCGCCGCCGCAGGGCCACGGCCCGGGCCAGGGCGCCCCGTACGGCGGCACCCCGTACGGCGGCCAGGGCGGCCAGGGCGGACAGGGCGGGAATCCGTACGGCGGGAATCCGTACGGCGGCGGCGCGGGCGGCCCCGGCGGCCCCTGGATGCCCGGACCGCCCATGGGTCCCGGCGGCGGCCTGCCCCCGCAGAAGCCGCGCCGCGGGCTGCTCGCCGGCTGCGCGGTGGCCCTCGGGCTGTTCTGCACCTGCCAGCTGTGCTGCACCGACCACGAGGGTCCGTGGTCCCGCAAGAAGCGGGACGCGTGGTGCGACGGCTGTGACGGCTGTGACGGCTGCCCCGACTGCAGCGGGTGCTGCGACTGCTGCAGCTGTGACTGCGGCTGCGACTGCTGAGCCCCCGTCAGCCGCGCACGGGGCCGGACGGCGTACAGGGAGGTTCCCGTCCGGGCCCGTGTGGAAGGGGTGAGCGGCATGAGCGATGACGCAGATGATCCGAAGACAGCCTGGCGGAAATGGCACGAGCATCGGGTGGCTTCCGTGTCCGCCCCCTACGGCCCCCTCTCCCTCATCGGCACCCACTGGCTCTCCGATCACCCGGAAGGTCGAATTCCGGCCGTTCCGGGGCGCTGGCGCGCCACCGAGGGCGGGGTGGCGCTGACCGCCTCCGCCGAGGACGGTCTCAGCCTCGACGGCGAGCCCTTCAACGGTGACGCGGTCCTGGCCGCCGACGAGGCCCCGCCCGCGCACTCCCGGATCGCCGCTGCCCGGGACGTCCGGATCACGGTGATCCGGCGCGAGGGGGAGTGGGCGGTACGGGTCTTCGACCCCGCCTCCGCGGCACGCCGGGCCTTCGCCGGTATCGAGGCCACCGCGTACGACCCGGACTTCGTGCTGCCGGGGCGCTTCCGGCCGTACGGCGAGGACCGGATCGTCCAGGTGGCGAACGCCGACGGGCGGGCGCGCGGGTTCGGCCTCGGCGGTGAGCTGAGCTTCGCGTACCGGGGCGCCGAACGCACCCTCCAGGTCGCCGTCGACGAGGACGACGGCAGCCTCTGGGCCGTGATCGGCGATGCCACCAGGGGGAGCTCCAGCTACCGCTTCCGCTTCCTCAGGCCGGGAGTTCCGGACCCGGTGGACGGCTCGATCACCGTCGACTTCAACCGGACCGTGCTGCCGCCCTGCGCCTTCGCGGACCACTTCATCTGCCCGTTCCCGCCACCTGGGAACACCCTGCCCTTCGAGGTCGCGGCCGGCGAGCGGAGGCTGAAAGATGCCCTTGCCGCCCGAATCTGACGCCGAGACACTCCCGACAGCGCCTTCCGGGGGCTTGTCAGGGGCACGACGAAATCCTGTGCGCCCGCCGTACCCCCGGCTGCGCCTCACGGGCTCCGGCGCCCCCCACTGTCCGCCGGGCCCCCGATCCCTCCCGGGAGGACGAGAAGTGAGGATCAAGAGCATCACCCGTACCCGGCTGCTCGCCGTGGCCGCAGGCCTGGCAGCCGTCGCCGGGCTCGCCGCCCCCACCGCGGCGAGCGCGGACAGCGGCTTCAGCGCAGCACGGCTCGCTGCGGCCGGCGCCTCCGTCCAGCGCGCCGACGTCGCCGGCACCGCCTGGTACACCGACCCCGCCAGCGGGACCCTCGTGGTCACCGCCGACTCCACCGTCACCGCCGCGGACCTCGCCAGGATCCGTACCGAGGCCGGAGCCGACGCCGCGGCCCTGCGCATCGAGCGGACCCCCGGCAAGCTGCGCAAGCTGACCTCCGGCGGCGACGCCATCTACACCTCCGGTTGGCGCTGCTCGCTCGGCTTCAACGTGCGCAGCGGGAACACGTACTACGTGCTGACCGCCGGGCACTGCACCGACGGCGCCGGCACCTGGTGGACCAACTCCTCGCACACCACCACGATCGGCGCGACCGTGGGCTCGAGCTTCCCGAACAACGACTACGGCCTCGTCCGCTACGACAACACCGCCCTGGCCCACTCGGGCACCGTCGGCAGCCAGGACATCACCAGCGCCGCCAACGCCACCGTCGGGATGTCCGTGACCCGGCGCGGCTCCACCACCGGCACCCACGGCGGCTCGGTGACCGGCCTCAACGCCACCGTCAACTACGGCGGCGGCGACATCGTCTACGGCATGATCCGCACCAACGTCTGCGCCGAACCCGGCGACAGCGGCGGCCCGCTCTACTCCGGCACCCGCGCGATCGGCCTCACCTCGGGCGGCAGCGGCGACTGCTCCTCGGGCGGAACCACCTTCTTCCAGCCCGTCGTCGAGGCCCTCAACGCCTATGGCGTGAGCGTGTACTGACGGTGGGCGGGTGCAGCCCGCCCGGACCCGGCACAATCATGAGCCCCCGCCCGAACTGCCGGGCGGGGGTCCGTGATTGAGGGAGTGAGGCGGCGCTCATGAGCAGTGCACCATCCGGCCGGGGCGGTCCCGTTTCCGACGCGCAGCGACGCATCCGGCGCAATCCCTGGCTGTTCACCGCGCCTCTGGTGCTGCTGTGCCTGCTCGTCGCCGTCCTCGTCTGGGAGGTCGTCCGCGGCAACCTGTCCGAGGCGGCCCGCACCCACTGGCCCTGGCGGCTCCAGCTGATGCCCGAGGAACCCCTGGCCAGCCTGCTGGCCGTGGCAGCCGGCGCCGTGCTCGCCCGCGCCCAGTACGCCCGTACGGTACGGCCGGTGCTGGGGTGGCGCTCCGAGTACGTGGCGGGGGAGCTGCCGGGCGAGTCGAAGGCATGGGTCACGGGCATCCTCAACGGCGGCCAGCACAACGCGGGGCTGCACCGCGCCGACTACTTCCTGGTGATGGACGGCGATCCGCACGACGGGCCGATTCCCGAGGAGGCGTGGATGAGCCTGCGCGAGGCCGGTGAGCGGCTGGGCGCGGTGGGGCTGCGGCCTGCGGCGGACTTCGGCCTCATCACGCTCGGGGCGGGATTCCCGCTGGTGGCGACCGGTACGTACGAAACCATACGGGTGGGGGTGTTCTCGAAGCGGTTCATCGACGAGGTGCGGGCGTTCCACCTGCGCATCCAGGTCGTGGACAGCGTCGGGGACATGCACGAGCGGATCATCGACTGCCTCAAGGGAGCCCGGGAGTCGGTGGCCGCGCCCGTGGAGCGGCCCCGCGTGACCCCGCCCGTGCCCGTACCGCGGACCGGGACGCCCGCCGAATGACCCCGGCCTGACCTCAGCGGAGCCAGTCCAGTGCCTCCGAGAGGGCGTACTGGGCCGCGAGATGGCCGGCTCCGGGCGCGAGCACCGCCGTGCTGTGCCCGATGCGCTGCGCCAGCCAGTGGAAATGGCCCACCGGCGAGAACACGTCCTCGGCGCCGTGCCAGAGCATGACCCGGCCGGTGATCCCACCCGGCTCGAACCCCCAGGGCCCGCAGAACGCGAGGGAGTCGTCCAGCCAGCCGTACGCGGAAGTCCGCAGCGCCTCGCGGAAGTTGTCCAGGACGGACCGGCGTACCCGGTCGTCGGCCAGGACCGCGAGGTCCACGTCGGGGAGGTCCGCGCGCAGGTCCTCGATCAGCCGGCCCGGATCGCGGCGGATCACCTCGGCCTGGGGGATGAGGCGCAGCTCCAGAGCCGCCGGGTCGCGGTCCGCGAGGGTGTAGTGCTCCACGTTGTACGGGGTCATCCCGGCGTACCAGTCGAGTCCGGCGCCGTCGCGGGGCGCGAGGCCGACCAGGCAGGCCGCCGCCGTCACCCGGTCGGGGAGCAGGGCCGCGCAGGCGAGTGCGTGCGGACCACCCCCGGAGCGGCCGACGACCGCGAAGCGGCCGATGCCCAGGGCGTCCGCGACGGCTGCGGAGTCGGCGGCCGCGTCGGCCACGCGCCGCCCCGGTGCCCGGTCGGACTCCCCGTAGCCGGGCCGGTCGTAGGCGAAGAAGCGGACGTGCGGATGGCGCTCTGGGGCGTCGTCGAGTGCCACGCCGAGGCGGCTGCCCGGCATGCCGTGGTGCAGCAGGACCGGTGAGCCGTCGGGAGCCCCCCACTCCTGCACGATCAACTTCCGCCCGTCGCCCCGGCTCACCTCGATGCGCATCCCGCTCCCCTCCCGCTCCGATGCCCCCGCCCGGCTCCTGCGATGGAAGCACGGCCCGCTCGGAGGAGAGCTGGAAACGAGGGAATGCGGGCGTGGGGCCCGCTAGAGGTGGGGGATCAGCAGGGCTGCCGCCGAGCGGGCCCGGTCCAGGGAAGCGGCCCGGTCGGCGCCGCGCTGCCCGAGCACCACACGGGTGCTCAGCCCGTCCAGTAGTGCGAGCAGCTCCGAGGCGCGGGCGGGCACGTCCAGGGCGGCGGCGAAGCGGCCCTGGTCCACGCCCTTGGCGAGCAGGGTCTCCAGGTCCCGCTGCCAGCCGTCGTCGATCTCCTGCTGGGCGGCGCGCAGGTCCTCGTTGGCGGGGGTGCGGGCCCACAGCTCGATCCACAGGGTCCAGCGCGGATCGCGGGGGCCGCGCGGCAGGTAGAGCTCGAGGAACAGCGCGAGCTTGCGGTGCGCGGTGACCCGGCGGGCCAGCAACTGCGCCCGCTCGGCGGCGAGTCGGTCCTCGCTCCAGCGCAGTGCGGTCAGCAGCAGCCGGTCCTTGCTGCCGAAGTAGTAGAGGATGTGGCCGCCGCTGGTGCCGAGCCGCTCGGCGAGCGCGGACATGGTGAGCTCCGCCAGCCCGCCCTCGGCGATCGCGGCCATGGCCTCTTCCAGCATCCGCTCCTGGGCGATCCGCCCGTCGCGCCGCCGCGCCGACCCCGCTGCTCCTGCCGCTCCCGCCACCCGTGCCGCCTTCCCGATCTTCGTGGCCCGACCTTATCCCGGACAGGTCTTGACGAGGTCCCGATCGGCGGCGCATCTTGAATGCCATTCAAGAACTTAGAACGTCATTCAAGGTTCAGCGGGTCCACAGTCAGGGGTACGGCGCATGACGCAGCAGGAGACGACGGCCGACGTCGACGAGGTGTTCCGGGTCGAGACCCACGGCATCGACCCCATCCCCGACGCCGAGCGGCACGGCGGCGCCCGGGACCTGTTCTGGCTCTGGTTCGGCTCCAACCTCACCTTCACCTACGTGATCAACGGCGCCCTCGCCGTGGCCTTCGGCCTCTCCTTCTGGCAGGCCACCGCCGTCGTCGTGATCAGCGGACTGTCCTTCTTCGCGGTCAGCGCCGCCGGGCTCAGCGGCATCCGCACCGGCACCGCCACCCTCGTCATCTCCCGGGCCGCCTTCGGGGTCCGCGGGAACTTCCCGGCCGGCGTCCTGAACTGGGTGGTGAGCATCGGCTACACCATCGTCAACACCGTGGTCGGCACGCTCGCCCTGGAGGTGTTCTTCGCCGAGGTCGGCCTCGGCGAAGGCGTGGCGGTACGGGCCCTCGCCCTCGGGACCACCCTCGCGCTCACCTTCGCCGTCGCGATGTGGGGCCACGCCACCGTGCAGTTCGCCGAGCGCTGGATGGCCTACGTCCTCGCCCTCGGCTTCGGCGCGCTGCTCGTCTTCCTCCTGCCCGGCGCCGAGACCGCCGCCCCGGCCGGCGCCGCCGCCCCGGGCCTGTCCGGCTGGAGCCTGGCCTTCGTCGTGATGCTGGCCGGGCCCTTCTCGTACCTGCCGATGCCCGCCGACTACACCCGCTACCTGCCCCGGACCACCTCGCTGAAGTCGATCACCTGGATGGGCGCGCTCGGCGGGTTCGTCTCCTCCGTCGCCCTCGGCGTCGCCGGGGTCGCCGCCGCCACCCGGACCGACATGACCGACGCCGTCGCGGGGGCCGAGAGCCTGCTCCCGGGCTGGTTCAAGCCGGTGTTCCTGGCCCTCGTCCTCGGCGGCTCCGTCACCAACTCGATCATCACCCTCTACTCCTCCAGCCTGAACCTCCAGGTCCTCGGCATCCCGTGGAGCCGCGCCCGCGCCATCGTGATCAGCGCCGCGGTCACCGCCGCCGGATCGCTCGCCGCGCTCTTCCTGACCGACTTCACCACCTCGCTGCTCTCCTTCCTCTCCCTGCTGATCATCGTGTTCGCGCCCTGGGGCGGGGTCTTCCTCGCCGACATGCTGCTGCGCCGCTGCCGCTACGACTCCGACGCACTGCACGCCGGCAGCGCGGGCGCCTACTGGTACCGGGCCGGCTACCACCCCGCCGGCATGGCCGCACTCCTCGCCGGCATGGCCTTCGCCGCGCTGACCTGTGATTCCGAGCTGTGGACCGGCCCGCTCGTGGCCCCTCTCGGAGGCGCCGACCTGACCCTGCTCGGTTCGGTCGTCTCCGCGCTCACGTACTGGGCCCTCGCCGCCCGCCGGGTGCCCGCGTACGCCCCGGCCGCCTGACCCCCCCGGTCCCCTCCCGCACCGCCATATCCGCCATATCCGCCACCTCTGCCCCCTCTGCACAGGAGCACCACCCATGCCGCACCCCGTCCCCGCCGACCTGCTGCTCACCGGAGCCCGGATCCACACCGTCGACCCGGAGCTGCCCGAGGCCGAGGCCCTGGCCGTGTCCGACGGCCGGATCGTCTGGCTCGGCCCGGACGCGGAGGCCGCCGCCTGGGCGGGCCCGGACACCGAGCGGATCGACGCGGGCGGCCGGCTGGTGCTGCCCGGCTTCGTCGACGCCCACAACCACGTCCGGCTCGGCTCCGACGACGCCTGCGTCCAGCTCGCCGGGGTGCGCACCCCGGAGGCGATCCTCGACCGGATCGGGGCCTGGCGGGAGGCCCACCCCGACGCCGAGTGGATCGAGGCCGAGGCCTTCGACTACTCCGCGATCCCGGGCGGCCGGATGCCCGCCGCCGCCGAC
The DNA here is from genome assembly GCF_036106915.1 of Streptomyces sp. NBC_00354. Taxonomy (NCBI): domain Bacteria; kingdom Bacillati; phylum Actinomycetota; class Actinomycetes; order Kitasatosporales; family Streptomycetaceae; genus Streptomyces; species Streptomyces sp. NBC_00354. Next base: position 6,446,285 of record NZ_CP107983.1, read on the forward strand.
CTGGACCCGGTCACCGGGGACACCCCCGCGATCGTGCTCTCGTACGACGTGCACACGGCCTGGCTGAACACGGCGGCGATGCGCCGGCTCGGGGTCGCGAAGGACCGTACCGACCTGCCGTTCGGCACCGCGGCCGTCGACCCGGAGACCGGCGAGCCCACCGGCTTCGTCAAGGACTTCGCGATCAAGGGGCTCTCCCGGGACGGCCACCGGGCACTGCGCGAGCTCGGCGTGCCGTGGGCCTCGCCGGACCGCCAGTACGGCCGCCTCGCCAAGAGCCTGGACGACGCGATCGGCTTCGGCATCACCACGGTCGTGGAACCGCAGAACTCCCTGGACGACCTGGAGCTGTACGAGCGGGCCCGCGCCGAGGGCCGGCTGCGCTCGCGGATCGTGGCGGCGCTGTTCCACCCGCGCGGTACGACCGAGGAGGAACTCGACGCCTTCGCGGCGGCGGCGCGGACGTACGCGGGGGACCGGCTGCGGGTCGGGCCGCTCAAGCTGTACATCGACGACGTGGTGGAGCCGCGCACGGCCGCGCTGCTGGAGCCGTACACCGGGTGCGGGGCGCACCGGGGTGAGACCTTCTACCCGGCCGAGGAGTTCGCGGAGCTGCTGGCGCGGCTGGACGCCCGCGGCTTCCAGTGCTTCGTGCACGCCACCGGCGACCGGGGGATCCGTACGGTCCTGGACGCCGTCGAGCACGCCCGTACGGTCAACGGGCCGCGGGACGCCCGCCACCAGGTGGTGCACGTGGAATGCCTGGACCCGGCGGACGTGCCGCGTTTCGCCGCGCTCGGCGTGGTGGCATGCATGCAGCCGAGGCACTGCGCGCCGGAGATCGCCGGGCCGGGCCAGGACTGGGCGGAGAACGTGGGCGAGGACCGCTGGCACAAGGCGTGGCCGATGCGGAGTCTGGCCGAGGCGGACGCGGTGCTGGCCTTCTCCAGCGACTGGAACGTGGCCGAGATGGACCCGATGATCGGGATCTACACGGCGGTCACCCGCCGCCCGCTGGACGGCGGCGCCCCGTGGCAGCCGGCCGAGACGGTGGACGTGGCGACGGCGGTGTACGGCTACACGATGGGCTCGGCGTACGCCAACTTCCTGGAGGCGGACCGGGGTTCGCTGACGGTGGGCAAGGCGGCGGACTTCGTGGTGCTGTCCCGGGACATCCTCGCCGTGGCCCCGGAACGGATCCCCGGCACGGTGGCGGAGACGGTGGTGGTCGCGGGCGAGGTCGTCCACCGGGTGGGCCGGCTCGGCACCCCCTAGGTCGTGTCCAGCGCGGGCAGGCGGCGGCCGGACTATCGAACGAATGTTTCGCACGAATATTCGAATTGCTCTATGGTGGAGACGGGGGTGGTGTTCACGTTCGAGCGAAGCAGGAGGCCGCGGGTGCCTGGTTTTACGCATCTGCACACCGTTTCGGGGTTCTCCATGCGCTACGGAGGCTCCCACCCCGATCGGCTGGCGGAGCGTGCCGTCGAGCGGGGCATGGACGCCCTCGCCCTGACCGACCGCGACACCCTCGCGGGTGCGGTGCGGTTCGCGAAGGCCTGCGCGAAGGCCGGGATCCGGCCCCTGTTCGGGGCCGACCTGGCCGTGTCGCACGCCCCTGCGCCTGCGGCGGGCCCGGCCGGCTCGAGCGGATCGGCTGGCTCGAGCGGACCGGGCGGACCGGGCGGATCCGGGCACGGCGGCTCCGGAGAGGCGTCCTCCCGGCGGCGGACCCCCGTCGCGGGCGGCGCCTTCGTCGACGAGTCCGCACCCCGGGTCACCTTCCTGGCCCGCGACGGCGCCACCGGCTGGGCCGAACTGTGCCGGATGGTCACGGCGGCCCATGCGGGCGCCGGCGGCGCCGACCGGCCCGTCGTCCCCTGGGCGGAACTGCGCGGCATCGGGGTGTACGTCCTGCTCGGGCCCGGGTCCGAGGTGGGGCGGGCGCTGGCCGCCGGGCGGCCGGACCGGGCCGCCCGGCTCCTCGCACCCTGGCGGGAGGTCTACGGGGACTCCCTGCGCCTGGAGGCCGTCCACCACGGCCGCACCGGCACCGGCCCCGGCTCGCTGCGCCTGGCCGCCCGTACGGTCGGCTTCGCCGCCGAGCAGGGCGTCCCGGCCGTGCTCACCAACGCCGTCCGGTACGCCGACCCCGGCCAGGGCCCGGTCGCCGACATCCTCGACTCGGCCCGCCGTCTCGTCCCCGTCGACCCCCGCGGCCCCCTCGACAGCGGCGAACGCTGGCTCAAGGACCCCGTCGCCATGGCCGAGGCCGCCGACCGGATCGCCCGGGCCGCGGGCCTGCGCCCCGCCGACGCGCGACGGCTGCTCGCGGAGACCCGGCGTACCGCCGAGGCCTGCTCGGTGGACCCCGAGGACGACCTCGGCATGGGCTCCGTGCACTTCCCCGAGGCCCACCTCGTCGGCGCGGCCCACCGCACCGCCCAGCGGGTCCTGGCCTCCCGGGCCTCCGCCGGCATGGTGCTGCGCGGCTACGCCGACGACCGCGAGTACTGGGAGCGGATGCACCACGAGCTGGACATCATCGCCTACCACGGGTACGCCTCGTACTTCCTGACGGTCGCTCAAGTCGTGGACGACGTACGCGCGATGGGCATCCGGGTGGCCGCCCGCGGCTCCGGCGCCGGCTCCCTCGTCAACCACCTCCTCGGCATCGCCCACGCCGACCCCGTCGCCCACGGCCTGCTGATGGAGCGCTTCCTGTCCAAGCGCCGCCGCGTCCTGCCCGACATCGACATCGACGTGGAGTCCGCCCGCCGGCTGGAGGTCTACCGGCGGATCATCGACCGCTTCGGCACCGAGCGCGTGGCCACCGTCTCCATGCCCGAGACCTACCGGGTCCGGCATGCGATCCGCGACGTCGGCGCCGCCCTGTCCATGGACCCGGCCACCGTCGACCGGCTCGCAAAGGCCTTCCCGCACATCCGGGCCCGCGACGCCCGCACGGCCCTGGCCGAACTGCCGGAACTGCGCGACGTACGCGGCGAGGAGCACGGCCGGCTGTGGGAGCTCGTCGAGGCGCTGGACGCGCTGCCGCGCGGGATCGCCATGCACCCGTGCGGGGTGCTGCTCTCCGACGCCTCGCTGCTCGCCCGCACCCCCGTGGTGCCGACCAGCGGCGAGGGGTTCCCGATGTCCCAGTTCGACAAGGAGGACGTGGAGGACCTCGGGCTGCTCAAGCTCGACGTGCTGGGCGTGCGGATGCAGTCCGCGATGGCGCACGCCGTCGCGGAGATCCGGCGCGGTACGGGGGAGGAGCTCGACCTGGACGACCCGGCGCAGGTCCCGCCGGGCGACGAGGCGACGTACGAGCTCATCCGCTCGGCCGAGACGCTGGGCTGCTTCCAGATCGAGTCGCCGGGCCAGCGCGACCTGGTGGGGCGGCTCCAGCCGTCCACCTTCCACGACCTGGTCGTCGACATCTCGCTGTTCCGGCCCGGCCCGGTCGCCGCCGACATGGTGCGGCCGTTCATCGAGGCGCGGCACGGGCGGGCCCCGGTCCGCTTCCCGCACGAGCACCTGGCGGAGGCGCTGCGCGAGACGTACGGGGTGGTGGTCTTCCACGAGCAGATCATCGAGATCGTCCACGTCATGACCGGCTGCGGGCGCGACGAGGCGGACCGGGTGCGGCGCGGGCTCTCCGACCCGGAGTCGCAGGCGCGGATCAAGGTGTGGTTCGCGGCGAAGGCGGGCGAACGGGGCTACTCGGCCGAGGTGATCGGCCGGACCTGGGAGATCGTCGAGGCGTTCGGCAGTTACGGCTTCTGCAAGGCGCACGCGGTGGCCTTCGCCGTGCCGACGTACCAGTCGGCATGGCTGAAGGCGCACCACCCGGCCGCGTTCTACGCCGGACTGCTCACGCACGACCCGGGGATGTACCCGAAGCGGCTGCTGCTGGCGGATGCGCGGCGCCGGGGCGTGCTGGTGCTGCCGCTGGACGTGAACCGGTCGGCGGTCGCCCATCACATCGAACTGGTGTCCGATGCCGGGGCGCCCCCGGTGTGGGGGCTCCGGCTGGCCCTGGCCGACGTCCACGGCATCAGCGAGGCGGAGGCGCTCCGGATCGAGGACGGGCAGCCGTACGGATCGCTGCGCGACTTCTGGGACCGGGCGCACCCGGGCCGGCCGGTCGCCCAAAGGCTCGCCCAGGTCGGGGCGTTGGACGCCTTCGGCGCCAACCGGCGCGACCTGCTGCTGCACGTGGCCGAGCTGCACGGCGCACAGCGCTCGGCGGGGGCCCGGCCGGGCAGCGTCCAGCTCCCGCTGGGCGGCGGGCGGTCGACGGCCCCGGCCGGCCTGCCCGACCTGAACGAGGCGGAGCGGCTCAGCGCGGAGCTGGGCGTGCTCGGGATGGACGCCTCCCGGCACCTGATGGAGGACCACCACGCCTTCCTGGCGGAGCTGGGGGCGGTCCCGGCCGGCAGGCTCCGCGAGGTCGAGCACGGCCGCACGGTACTGGTCGCGGGGGCCAAGGCGGCCACCCAGACCCCGCCGATCCGGTCCGGGAAGCGGGTCGTCTTCACCACGCTGGACGACGGGACGGGCCTGGTCGACCTGGCCTTCTTCGACGACAGCCACGAGGCGTGCGCGCACACCGTCTTCCACTCGTTCCTGCTGCTGGTACGGGGTGTCGTACAGCGGCGCGGACCGCAGAGCCTGAGCGTGGTCGGCGCGGCGGCCTGGGACCTGGCCGAACTGGTGGAACTGCGGGCGACGGGCGGCCTGGACGCGGTCGCGGCCCGCCTGGCCGAGCCGCTGCCCGGTGCCGCGGACCCGGCCGGCTCCGCCGACTCCGGGCGCCGCATCCACCTGCCCACCGGGTACGAGATGAACCCGTGGGCCGACCTCCAGCCGGCCGGCGACCGCGCCGCGACCGGCCGCAAGCTGTGGCACTCCAGCCCGGGGAGCGCGGGATGACCCCGGCGAACGGCGTCCTGCACGTACGGTGCGCTCCGGCGGTGTCCGAGGAGGGGTACCGCGAAGTCCTGGAACTCCTGCGGGAGTTCTCCCCGACGGTGCAGGCCCTGCCGCCCCGGGCGGCGCTGGTGCACGTACGCGGCGCCCGGCGGTACTTCGGCGCGGACGCCTGCCGGATCGCCGAGCTGGTACGGCTGCGCGCGGTCGCCCGGCTGGGCACGGACGTACGGATCGGGGTCGCCGGGACCTGGGCGGTGGCGGCGACGGCCTCCGCCCGGGTGCCCGGGCCCGGCGGCGTCCTGGCCGTGCCCGAGGGCGCGGTGGACGGCTTCCTCGGGCCGCTGCCGGTGGAGGCCCTGCACGGCATCGGCCCCAAGCAGGCGGAGGCGCTGCGCGGGTACGGACTGCACACGGTCGGCGCGGTCGCGGCCGTCTCCCCGGGCACCGTCGAACGGATCCTGGGGCAGCGGGCGGGCCGGCTGGCCGCGGAGCGCGCCCGCGGGATCGACCCGCGCCCCGTCACCCCGAAGGACCTGCCCGCATCGGCCGCCGTCCGCAGCGGCTTCACCCGGCACGAGCTCGACGGCCCGCACACCCGGGCCGTGCTCCTCGGCCTGGTGGTCCGGCTGGGCGCGGTGCTGCGGGGCCGCCGCCAGGCCGCCCGGTCCCTGTCGCTGACCCTGCAGTTCGCCGGCGGCACCCGCTGGGAGCGGACCCGGCGGCTCACGGAGGCGTCCGCGCACGACGAGGACCTGCGGGCGGCGGCGTACCGCCTGCTGGACGCGGCCGGGCTGCAACGGGCCCGGCTGACCGGCATGGTGCTGCGCGCCGAGGACCTCACGGGCGCCGAGCGGGTGTCCCGGCAGATCTCGCTGGACCCGGTCCGCGAGGCCCGCCTGACGGTGGAGGCGGCCGTCGACCGTGCGAACGCCCGCTTCGGCCCGGGCACGGTCCGCCCGGCCGCGACCTTCCACAAGGCCGCCTAAGGGCTGTCCCGTAATCCCTGGCGGGCGCACGACGTCGGCTACGGCGCCTCGCCGCGTTGTCGGAACGCCCGCATACGCCCAGTATGAGGACGCTCCTCCGCCTTGCGATGCACCGCATCCGACGCCGCGCGCTGATCCACCAGGGACTACGGGACAGCCCTTAAGCGTCCGCCCCCGGTAGCCCGGCCAGCAGCCGCCGGGCCATTTCGGTGCGGAGCCGGGAGGTCTGGGCCTGGATCAGGTGGAACTGGGCCTCGCGGGCGAGACGGCCGGCGGTGTTCCCGTACGACATCGCCCGGCCGCCCGTCGCGGCGACACAGGCGGTGGCCGCCCGTACGCCGAGCTCCAGGACGGCCGCCCGGAGCGCCAGCCGGTCCTCGACCCGCTCCTCCGGCGGGAGTTCGTCGCGCAGGGCGTAGGCCTCCGCACGCAGCCGGGCCGCCTCCTGCGCCACCCGGTGGCCGAGCTCCTCGTACGCGCTGCCGGCGGCGGGGGCCGACCGCAGAAGGAAATCGGCCGCGGCGCGCACATGGCCGAACACGGCGGGGTGGGCGTTCGCGTTCTCGAGGTCGTATGCACGGGTCCACTCCGCCCGGGGCTGTACGGAGATCACCGCGCTCCGCGGGACGAGGACATCGCGTACCTCCACCGCCACCGTGCGGGTGCCGTTCATCGCCCACAGCGGCGCGGATCCGGCCGCGACCAGCCCGGGGTCGCCGTCCGGCCCGCAGGCCACCGCGGCGGACAGCACCCGGTCGTCCGGGGCAAGGGCGCCCAGGTACACCACGTCGGTGAGGCCCCAGCCGGTCATCCAGGGCACCCGGCCGCGCAGCCGCCACCCGTCGGCGACCGGTTCGGCGGTGACGGGCGGCCGGGCGTGCCGCAAGAAGGCGAAACCGGCCGTGCCGCGCCTGGCTCCGGAGGCGAGGGCGGGCGCCCACTGCTCGCGCAGCGCGGCCGCCTCCGACCCGGTGGCCGCCTGCAGCGCCTTCACGAGGGCGAAGTGCTGGGTGTGCACGAACCAGGTGGACGGATCCGCCGCCGACAGCAACTCGTTCACCTCGCGGACCACTTGGCGCGTGGTCAGCCCGCTCCCGGGGCGGGGCGTGTGGCCGAGGGCCCCGTACGCACCGCAGCGGGCGAGGGCGTCGAGGTGCGAACGCGGCACGCCCTCCTGCGCGGTCTCCTCCGCGACGGGCCCCAGCGTGCCCACGGCGACCTCGGTGACCGCGGAAACGAGCGGGTCGGCGGCCAGGTCGGGCGGGGTGGCCAAGGCCGTGCCCGCACCGGGAGCCCACTGCATCCGATCACTCACCTCACGCGGAGTAGGGGACTCCATTGTCCCGAGGGCGTGCGGAGGCGGGGGCCGACACGCATTTTTTACTGACGCGTAACTTCCAAGTTTTGCTACTCGCCCGTAATTTGGCCGAAGCAGCACCCCCTTGTGATCCGGATCACGGGACGAACCCCCACGTCTTTCCCTGACCCAGCAAGGAGATCACTCGATGCTGCCCTGGCGACGCCTGCTCCGCCCGCTGGCCGTCCTCACCCTCGCCGCTGCCGCCCTCGTCGCCCCCACCGGCGCCGCGCAGGCCGCGTCCGCACCCAGCAGCGGCTGGAACAACTGGTCCTGCAAACCCTCCGCCGCCCATCCCCGCCCCGTCGTCCTCGTCCACGGCACGTTCGGGAACTCCGTCGACAACTGGCTCGGATTCGCCCCCTACCTCGTCCACCGCGGCTACTGCGTCTACTCGCTCGACTACGGGCAACTGCCCGGCGTGCCGTTCTTCAACGGGCTCGGCCCCATCGACAAGTCGGCCGGACAGCTCGACGTCTTCGTCGACAAGGTGCTGGCCTCCACCGGAGCCGCGAAGACCGACATCGTCGGCCACTCGCAGGGCGGCATGATGCCGAACTACTACCTCAAGTTCCTCGGCGGCGCCCCCAAGGTGGGCGCCCTGGTCGGGCTCGCCCCCGACAACCACGGAACCACCCTGAGCGGGCTCACCCAGCTGCTCCCGTACTTCCCCGGCGCCGAGGACCTGATCAGTTCCGCGACCCCGGGGCTGGCCGACCAGATCGCCGGATCCCCCTTCGTCACCAAGCTGAACGCGGGCGGGGACACCGTCCCCGGGGTCCAGTACACGGTCATCGCGACCAAGTACGACGAGGTCGTCACGCCCTACCGGAGCGCCTTCCTCCAGGGGACGGGCTCCAACGTACGGAACGTCGTGCTCCAGGACCTGTGCCCCCTGGACCTCTCCGAGCACGTCGCCATCGGGCTCACCGACCGGATCGCCTGGCACGAGGCGGTCAACGCCCTCGACCCGGCACACGCCTCCCGGACCACCTGCGCGTCGGTCTTCGAGTGAAGACACCGACGCACAGGCAGTCCCGGTGAACCGGTCGGACGACGCCCCCTAGCGGCCGTGCCGGCCCGGCGCCGTCGCACGGCGTCGGGCCACGCCGAACAGCACGGCCGCACCGACGGCCAGCACGCCGGCCCCGGCGATCGCGATCGCCGGGGTGGCGCCGCTGCCACCCGTCTCGGCCAGGTTGGTGGTGCCCGCGGGGGACTCCGACGGGACGGGGGCGAGGTCGGTGCTGCCGTTCGTCCTCGGGTCGTTGTCGCCGTGGCCGTTGTGCTCCACCGTGGACTTGCTCTCGCCGTCGGCGATCTGCTGGTCCGTCGGGGCCTTGGGCGCGTCCGAGGGGCGGTCGGCGGAAGGCTTGGCGCTCGGCTTCGTACTGGGCTTCGCGCTCGGGGTGGTGCCGGTGCTGCCGCCGGTGCCTCCGCTCGCGCCGCTCCCCCCGCCGTTCCCGCCGTTCCCTCCGTTGTCCTTGCCGAACACCACGTCCGAGCAGGTGTAGAAGGCCTCCGGGCTGTCCGAGCGCTGCCAGATGCTGTAGATCAGGTGCCGCCCGGACTTGTTCGGCACGCTGCCGGAGAAGACGTAGTCCCCGTTCTGCATCCCCGGGTCGGTGGCCTTCGCGAACGGCGCCGGCTCCAGGTCGGACCACTTCAGCGGCTTCGTCGGGTCGTAGCCGTCCTTCGTGATGTACAGCTCGAAGGAGCCCTTGTGCGGGGCGGTCCCCTTGTACCGGAAGGTGTGCTCGCCCGCGGACATCGGGCCGGCCGGCCAGTCGGCGCGGGCCAGGTCCAGGCCCCGGTACTTGTCGTTGCCGGCGGAGCAGAGCTGGCCGTTCGGGATCAACGCCCGGTGGTTGCCGGCCGCGTTGGCGATGTTGACCGCGTTCCAGTCGTAGAAGGCCTGCGCGCCGCTCGCCGCCACCGCGGCCTTGCAGGCCGCCGACTTCGGCGACTCCGGTCCCTCCGCGTAGCAGGCCGCCACCCGGCTGACCGGGTCCGTCATCGAGCCGTGGGCGGCAGCCGGCGCGACGGCGTACGCGGCCACCGCGAGCGGGGCGAGACCGACTGCGGCGATACGGGTCACGGTGCGGCGGCGTGCGGGCATGGGTGGATCTCCTTCGGAGCGGCGATGCGGGCACCACGGTCGTGGATGCGCCGGGAGCGCCGGGAACCGGGCTGGGCGGCGCCGCCCCCCGTCGGGTCCGGCGCCGCCTCAGGCCTCCCTGGCCCCGCCAAGCTAGCCCTCCGCACCAGCAGTTCCACCCCTTTGGAGGCCCTCCCGAAGATCCTTAGGCTCCGCTTAAGGTCGAGGTAAGAAGGACCTCAGGAAGCGGGCCCGCGGGGCCCTTCCACCCCAAGGGCCTTGGCTCCCCACCGTCCATGTCAGTCCAGACGAATCCGCCCCGTGTCGCCCCGGTGGCTCCCCATCTGGCTCCCCGTGCCGGCCACCTGCTCCGTGTTGCGCAGCAAGTCATGCCCCCCTCAGCCCATCAGGCAGATCACCCTCCACCCCTGCCCCGACGCGTCCAACGGCCCTCATCGTCGTTGGAACTTACAGCGCAGCCCCGCGACCTGAGGCGACCCATCCAGCACCGCCCTGACCAGCATGGGGGGTGGTTGTCATTGGTCATTGCCGGCCCCCTGGGCCACCCTCGGACGGCTCAGGGACGGCCCAGGGCGGGCACGTGGCTCCGTTGGCGCCTGCGGCCTCATCTGCCGGAGACGCCACAAAAGGACCCGAGCGTGATCGTGTTAGGACCTTCCGAGGTTCGCCGCACAATCGGATCGTTTCAGGAATCGGCGAGTGCGAGAGTTGAGCGGTTCGCCGGGTCCAGGTGCTATTTGTGCTCGCCAAATGGAGCAACACATCGGGCCGACGACTCTGATCTCAGAGAGAGTGGAGGCGTGAACGGCACAGATGAGAGGGCGACAGAGTCTCGACGAGCACGATTGGACAGTGTGCACAAGTGGGCGGCCACACTAGCCGCTGTTGTTGCGCTTGCTTTCTCGACTTACAACTTCGCTGAAATTCAACAAAAGCCCAGAATCGATGTGGCCCTTCCTCACTTGTTGCGCACTGGACCGGTAGACAACGGAACCGCTTTCCAGATTCAGCCCACGGTTTCCACCAGGTTCAAGGCCCAGGATGTCGAGGTTATTCGTGATGCACATCTGCAACTTACTCCCGTCGGCTCGATCTCGTCATCAAAGCTGCCGATTTTCTACTGGCATGAAACCGGAGCCTACGTATACGATTTCACTTCAGACCAGGTCAACTATCACTGGAGCAGCGATCCCGCCCCGTTCATCGTCAGCCAGGACAAACCCCAGCAGCCCACGCTAAATTTCTGGGTCGACAACTGGACCTTCCAGCCTGGCCAGTACGAAGGAACGCTTCAGTTGAGCCGGTCAGGGAATCGCATTCCTTTGATCAAGAAATTCTGCCTGGTTCTTTCAAAGAAAGCCGTCGATGAAATTCACGGTGCAGGGCAACGGCAAATCTTCTTTTTTCGCGACGATCTGCCCAAGTTTCACTCCTCCAGTAAATCTCCAGGCTACTACCGGAGGGAAACGGATTAAGGGCTCTTGCCGGTCAGTAGCGTTCCGGGCCCGCCAGGGGACGCCCGGAATTTGGCCTCTGAATGCCAACTGTCGGCCGTAAGTTCATCGCGGTCAGGGGCGCTGGGTGTGCGGTTATCGGTGGCCATTGATGGTCGAGTACGGTCGCAGCTCATGCCCCCCGCCTCCACAGCAACCCTTTCCGCAGGACTTCAGGGTGCGCCACTGATCGCTCCTGGTCAGGAAAGAAGCTTTCCCCAGCATTCACGGCTCACTGACCACCAAAGAGTGCCCCCACGTCGCAAGAAGGCGGCTGCGGGTTGCTGGGATTTACTCAGCTCGGACCCCCAGGCGGAGCGCGGTGAACCGCGGAGTTGGGGGGGCAGCTGGCCTGGTGGCGTTGCCTCACCGAACACGCATTGTCCGGCGGCCGGGCTGGAGCAGGCCGGAGACAGGAGCGCAGGCCCGAGCGACGGGCCGCGCGCCGCACTGTGCGTGGCGGGCGTTTTGATGCAGTAGCGAACTCGTACCGACGGGCCTAGACCATCTCGTGTGCAGCCCTTGCCACTGCGCGATCGGCCCCGGCGCCCCCGGTAACCCATCGAAGACCGCAGCGGCCGAGACCTCGCCGCACTGGCTCAGCGGCAATGCGGAGCAGAGCGCCCCTCCGGACGGCTCGAACCTGGGTGACGTACTCAAGGCTCAAGGAACCGCTAAGCGGGCCTACAGACAGAGGGCCGGGAGCAGCCGCGCTCAGGTGAGGAGGGCGGTCAGACCGGCCGGCTCGAGGGCCTGGGCGGCCAAGGTGTCGAGGGCGCGGACGGCCTCGGCCGCCGCTTGCGGGTCGGTCTCCGTGAGCCCGCTCGCGGCGAACTCGTCCTCGTCCAGCCGCAGGACCTCGGAGCCGTCCGCCGACACCCACAGGTCCAGGTCCAGGTCCTCGACGAGGATCTCACCGTCCTGCACCACCGCCGGGCGCGTGACGTCGCAGTACCAGCCCTTGAGGACGCCGTCGCCCGTCCGCACCTCCTTGACCGCGTACCAGCGCGTCCGCCAGAAGTACTCGGTGAACACGTCGCCCGGTTCGAAGCGCACGAAGCCGAAGTCCCGCACGCCGTCGGCCGCCCAGGGGGCGCGTACGGAGATCCGGTCGCCCGTGTCCGCGACCAGGGCGGCGGGGTAGCGGATCTTGGTGCGGCCCGCCTTGGTGAGGGCGACGGTCAACCCGGTGCTGCTCATGACTGCTGGGGTCCCTTCAGTTGCTTCGCGTAGCGCGTCTCGGTCGCGCAGATCTCGTATCCGAACCACTTGTTGATGGCGAGCATCGGCTCGTTCCCGGTGTCGTTTCCGGTGAAGGCCTCCGTGCAGCCGGCGGCGCGGGCCCGGTGCAGGGAGTCCGTCTTGGCGAGCTTGGCCAGGCCGCGGCCGCGGAAGGCGCGCAGGGTGCCGGTCATCGCCGAGCCGTAGCGGGTGGCGCCGTCCGTCCGGGCGGCGCAGAACGCGGCCACGACCCCGTCGACCAGGACGACCGTGGTCAGCTCCTTGTCGAGGTCGGGGTGGTGCCAGACCGTGGCGAGCCAGTCCTCGTAGCCGGCCGGCTCCGTCGGTACGTCGCCCGGTTCGTCGCCGGAGGCCTCCGCGTCGGCCTCGTACAGCGGTCGCGGGTCGGCGGCGAAAGCGCTGCCGGGGCGCAGCTCGACGCCGGCGGGCAGCGCGTCCGGGTACGGAGGCAGGGCGGCGGAGGCCAGGTCGAGGCGCTGGAAGTGCGCGGAACGGCTCGGGCGGTATCCGCGCCGCTCGGCGAAAGCGCGGTGGGCGGGCTCGTCCAGCACCCAGGAGTACGTGCTCGCGGCGCCCTCCGCGGCCAGGTGCTCCTCGGCCGTCCGCAGCAGGGCCGTGCCCGCGCCGCCGCCGCGGTGCGCGGGGTCGACGTACACGTTGACGAACGACCGGCCGGGCTCCGGGCTGTCGTACGCGAGGCCGGCCTCGGCGGTGCCGACGACGAGGCCGTCCGCGGTCTCGGCGACGAGGAGGCGATGGCGCTTGGCCGGAGCGGCGCAGGACAGCTCGAAGGCAACGCCGTCGGCGGTGGCGATCAGGAAGGGCAGCGCGGCGCGGCGCACCTGTACGACGGACTCCGCGTCCGAGGGATCACCCGGGCGGAGGTCGCGGATCGAAACGGTCATGCCGTCGACCGTAGGCGCAGGGCGGGGGCGGATGCCTCCGAATTTCCCCGGGGATGGGGGAGAATCGCCGCGTGACCTCGACGAACCTGAAGATCCGGATCGACGGCTCGGCCGGCTCGGCCGCCCCGTACGAGCAGCTGCGCGCCCAGATCGCGGAGGCGGCGCGGGCGGGAGACCTGCCGGTCGGGTACAAGCTGCCGACGGTGCGCGGGCTCGCGGAGGAGCTGGGTCTGGCGGCGAACACGGTCGCGAAGGCCTACCGGGCGCTCGAGGGCGACGGGGTGATCGAGACCCGCGGCCGGAACGGGACGTTCATCGCGGCGGCCGGCGACGGCGCCGCCCGGGAGGCGGCCACCGCCGCGCAGGCCTATGCGGAGCGCGCGAAGCGGCTGGGCCTGACCTTCGACGAGGCGACGTCGGCCGCCCTCGACGCCCTGCGCGCCCGGTACGGCGCCTAGACCTTTACGAGTCGTCCAGTTGTGGGCGTGCGGGACCGGTTACAGGTACAGGCCCGCTTCCGAACCGTGCCCGCCCTGCGGCGGCAGCAGCGCCGAGGGGCCCGTGCCCCGGCGCAGCGCGAACAGTTCGGCCAGCGTGGCGCCCTCGCGCGGAACCCCCTCGTCCGTGCCCAGCCAGTCCACCGCCTCGCCGTACGTCAGACGGTCCACCTCGATCCGCGCCAGGCAGCGGCCCGGCCGGACCACCGCCGGGTGGAGCCGTTCCAGGTCCTCGTTCGTGGTCACGCCGACCAGCACGTTGCGGCCCTGCCCCAGCAGACCGTCCGTCAGGTTCAGCAGCCGTGACAGCGCCTGGCCCGCCGTGTGCCGGGCCTCGCCGCGGATCAGCTCGTCGCAGTCCTCCAGCAGCAGCAGCCGCCACCGGCCCTTCGCCGTGCCCTCGTCCTCGCCGATCGCGATGTCCATCAGGTAACCCACGTCGTTGAACAGCCGCTCCGGGTCCAGGACGCAGTCCACCTGGCACCAGTCCCGCCACGACCGGGCCAGCGTCCGCAGCGCCGAGGTCTTGCCCGTACCGGGCGGGCCGTGCAGCAGGAGCAGCCGCCCTGCGATGTCGTCCGGGGTCACCTTCATCAGCCGGTCCATCGCCCCGGCCACCGGCGCCGTGTAGTTGGGCCGCACCTCCGCCCAGGTCCCGGCCGCGATCTGGCGGGTCGTCCGGTACGGGCCGCGGCGCGGGGAGACGTACCAGAAGCCCATCGTGACGTTCTCCGGCTGCGGTTCGGGCTCGTCCTGCACCCCCTCCGTGGCCTCGCCGAGCACGCTGGAGGCGAGTTCGTCGCTGACTGCCGTCACCGTCACGTCCGCGCCCCGGCTCCAGCGCGAGACGAGCATCGTCCAGCCCTCGCCCTCCGCGAGGGTGGCGCTGCGGTCGGAGTCGCGGGCCGAGCGCAGCACGGTGGCCTCGGGCGGCAGCAGGGTCGCCTCCGCCTTCACCCGCTCGATGGTCACGCTGTGCGAGTACGGCTGCTCGCCGGACGCGAACCGGCCGAGGAACAGCGCGTCCACGACATCCGACGGTGAATCGCTGTCGTCGACGTTGAGCCGGATCGGCAGCGCGTCATGCGGGTTGGCTGGCATGGCGCCCATGATCCGGCACGAAGTGTCCCCGTGCACCCGTGTTTCGCCGGATCGGGTGCCCAAGTTCCCTCTTCAAACGCACCGGTGGTGAAGATTCGGGCCGCAACTCCGCGCCAAAAATTCTTGGCATGGACACTTCCAGCCAGCCCCGGCTCCCAGTACCACGGACTCAGGAGTAACCCCCACAAGGAGCCGCACACATGAGCATGAAGATGTCGCGCTTCGCCGCCCTGACCTCCTCCCTGTTACTCGCCGCAGGCGCCGCCCTGTTCGGCGCGGGACAGGCGGCCGCCGCCACGGCCGATTTCGGCTACGTCGCCCTCGGCGACTCGTACTCCTCCGGCGTCGGCGCCGGCAACTACGACAGCGGGAGCGGCAACTGCAAGCGCACCTCCCGCGCCTACCCGGCCCTGTGGGCCGCCGCCCATTCCCCGCAGACCTTCTCCTTCACCGCCTGCTCGGGCGCCCGTACGGGTGATGTGCTCTCCGGCCAGCTCGGCCCGCTGAACTCCGGCACCGACCTGGTCAGCATCACCATCGGCGGCAACGACGCCGGATTCTCCGACGTCATGACGACCTGTGTGCTGCAGTCCGAGTCCACCTGCATCAACCGCGTCAACCAGGCCAAGGCGTACGTCGACTCCACCCTTCCCGGCCAGCTCGACCAGGTCTACACCGCCATCCACGGCCGGGCGCCCGCCGCCCACGTCGTCGTCCTCGGCTATCCCCGCTTCTACAAGCTCAACGGCACCTGCGCCGCCGGGCTGACGGAGGGCGAGCGCTCCGCCATCAACGGAGCGGCCGAGTACCTGAACGCCGCCATCGCCAAACGCGCCGCCAACCATGGGTTCACCTTCGCCTCGGTCGCCAGCGCCTTCACCGGCCACGAGATCTGCTCCGGCGACGCGTGGCTCCACAGCGTCAACTGGCTCAACATCGGCGAGTCGTACCACCCCACCGCCGCCGGACAGTCCGGCGGCTACCTGCCCGTCCTCACCAACGCCGCCTGACGCCCCCAAGGCAGCTACGTAGCGGCGGCTTCGGGCTCCGGAGCAGGCTCCGGGTCCGTGGCTTCGGGCTCGACGGCGTCCGGCGTCGCCGGTCCCGCCGGTACGGGCCCCGCCGTCACCGGGGCCGGCGTACCGCTCGGACCGGGGGAGGGGGAGGTCCCGCCCGTCGGGGTCTCCCCCTCCTCGCACGTCACGGAGATCTCCACCCACTCCGAGGCCGTCGGGTCCGGCCCCCGCACCTCCAGCCGGACCGCGTCGTCGAAGGTCGCGCTCGGGTAGTACGTGAGCTCGGTGTGGTCCAGCTGCCGGCTCCGGGGGCCGTCCGCCGGGTACGTGACGGACTGCCAGCCGGGGCCGGAGGTGACCCCGCTGCGCGTCGCCCAGCGGTACTCCAGTACGGCGGGCGTACGGTCCGCATCGACCGTCGCCGTGAAGGCGGGCGCCTGCTCGGCAGGCGGCGGGCAGGCCCCGCGGTAGTCCGTCCGTACGGCGCGCACCGACACGGCGAAGTGCGGTGCGGGCGTGGCCGACGGTGAAGCGGACGGCGACGGCGACGCCGAAGGGGACGCGGAAGGCGACCCCGACCCGGACGAACTCGCGGACGCCGCGGCCGAGGTCGCCGGGCCCGTCGGCCCGGTGCCGTTTCCGCCCGGCTCCTCGCGTTCCTTGATCAGCAGCCACGCCAGAGCGACCACCGCCAGCAGCAGCACCACGATCCCGGCGGTCAGCACCAGCCCGGCCCGTCCCTCGTGCGGCGGCGCCCCGTGGCCCGCAGCCCCCGCCGGGGCGGGACCCGGCACCGGCGCGGGCATCGGCACCGGCATCGGCGGGGTGGGCCCGTCGGGGCGGCCCTGCGTGTCCGGGGGGCCGTGCCGGTGGTGCGCCGTGGCCGTCGGCGAGTCCGGGCCCGACACCGCCCCGCCGGAGTCCCGTACGATCCCGCCCGCCCCGATGATCCGCAGCATCCGGGTCGCCTCCGCCGAGGGCAGCCGCTCCGCCGGGTCCTTGCGCAGCAGCCCCTCCAGCACCGGCGTCAGCGGACCGGCCCGGCGCGGCGGCGGCAGCTCCTCGTCCACCACCGCCCGCAGCGTGGACAGCGGGGTGTCCTGCCGGAACGGCGAGACCCCCTCGACGGCGGAGTACAGCATCACCCCGAGCGACCACAGGTCCGAAGCGGGCCCCGGATCGCGCCCCAGCGCCCGCTCCGGCGCGAGGAACTCGGGGGAGCCCACCACCTCGCCCGTCATGGTGATCGCCGACGAGCCCTCCAGGCTGGCGATCCCGAAGTCGCTCAGCACCATCCGGCCGTCGTTGGCGATCAGCACGTTGGAGGGCTTGACGTCCCGGTGCAGCACCCCCGCCTCGTGGGCGGCGCGCAGCGCTGCCAGCACCTGCTCCCCGAGGTGCGCGGCCCGCTGCGGGGTGAGCGGCCCCTCGGCCTCGAGTACGTCGGCCAGCGAGAGCCCGCGCACCAGCTCCATCACGATCCACGGCCGGCCGTCCTCGGTGGCCACGTCGTAGACGGTGACGACCCCGCGGTGCGAGACCCGGGCCGCCGCCCAGGCCTCGCGCTCGAGTCGCCGGTACATCCGCCCGATCTCGGCGCCGTCCAGCCCGGCCGGGGGGCGTACCTCCTTGACGGCCACCTCGCGGCCCAGGACCTCGTCGCGGGCCCGCCACACGATGCCCATGCCGCCCCGGCCCAGCAGGTCGAGCAGCCGGTAACGGCCCGAGATGACACGGCCGGCGGCGGATTCCCCGCCCGCCCCACCGATGTTGTCACTCACGCGAGCCCCCAGGTGTGTCCGTGTGTCGGCGGGCGATCACTCCAAGTTAGCGCAGTGCGCGCGATGTGGCCCCGGTCCGCGCGGGACTCGCGCAGGGACCCTTGAAACGGCCGCCTCCCCTGCGGAGAGTGACGGCCGACTCCACTGAGTAACCGTCAACTCCCCGTCGCCATAGGGGTAATTCACACCACCGGGATACCCGAGCACGACGCGGGGGCGATAGGGTTAACCTGCCCGGGCCGGGTGCCCTCGTACGGGTGGGGAGAGAACATGGAACAGATAGCAATGCGCAGCAGGCCGCCACGCGTGCCTGCCATCACCTGCGGCAGCAGCGCGACCAGCTCGCGCCTCGACCGCCACCTCGCCGTGCTGGGCGGACCCGCCGTCCCGCACCGCGAGGCGGCCGAGGCGACCCTGCTGATGCGCGAACTCACTTCGCGCGACCACACGCACCGCCTGCGGAGCCGGAGCGCGCGCGTCTCGCTCTTCGCGCCGCTGCGTCGTCTGCGTCGCACGCTCTTCGGCAGCCGCCGCTCGTAACAACCGTCCCCGACCCCTTCTGGTTTCGCCCCCGGCCCTACGCAACCACACCATCCCGGCGCAGTGTCGCGATCTGTGCGCCCGTCATCCCCAGGGCGCGCAGCAGGGCCTCGGTGTGTTCGCCGAGCGCAGGCACCGCACCCATGTGCGGTGCCGCGCCTCCCGGCAGTCCGATCGGCGGCAGCAGTGCCCGCAGCGGACCGGCCGGTGACTCCACCTCTCGCCAGCGGTCCCGTGCCGCCAGCTGCGGGTGTCCCGCGAGCTGGGCCACCGAGTTCAGCCGCGCGCAGGCGATGCCCGCCGCCTCCAGCCGCCCGACCGCCTCGTCCGCGCCCAGCCGGCCCAGCGCCTCGGCGACCACGGCGTCGGTCTTCTCCCGGCCCTGGGTGCGCGCCGCATTCGTCGCGTACGCCGGATCCTCGGCCAACTCGGGCCGCTCCAGCACCTGTTCGGCGAGCCGCCGCCATTCGCGGTCGTTCTGCACCGACAGCAGGACCCGGTCCCCGTCCGCGGTCGGGTAGGCGTCGTACGGGGCGATGACGGCGTGCGCGAGGCCCGTGCGCACGGGCTGCTCCCCGCCGTGCATCGTGTGGTGCAGCGGATGGCCCATCCACTCGGCCAGCGCGTCGAGCATCGAGACCTCCACCCGGCCCCCGCGCCCGGTGGTCCCGCGGCGCAGCAGGGCCGCGAGGACCCCGGAGAAGGCGTACATGGCCGCCGCGATGTCCGCGGCCGGGATGCCCGCCTTGACGGGCTGCTCCGGGGTGCCGGTCACCGAGACCAGCCCCGCCTCGCACTGCACGAGCATGTCGTAGGCGCGCTTGTGGGCGTACGGGCCCTCGGCCCCGTACCCGGAGATGTCGACGGCGACCAGCCGCGGGTACCGCGCGCACAGCGAGGCCGAGTCGAGCCCGAGCCGGGCGGCGGCGCCCTGGGCGAGGTTCTGGACGAAGACGTCCGCCCCGTCCAGCAGCCCGTGCAGGACCTCCCGGCCGCGCGGGTCCTTCAGGTCGAGCGCGATCGACTCCTTGCCGCGGTTGGCCCAGACGAAATGCGAGGCCAGCCCTTGCGCGGCGGTGTCGTAGGCGCGCGCGAAGTCGCCGCCGTCGGGCCGCTCGACCTTGATCACCCGCGCTCCGAGGTCGGCGAGCTGGCGGGTGGCGAAGGGGGCCGAGACGGCCTGTTCGACGGCGACGACGGTGACGCCGTCGAGGGGCAGGGGTTCCGCGGGGCGGGGTTTAACGAGGCGGGGTTCCGCAGGGCGCTCGGGCGCGGGCGAGTCGGCTGTCATGACAGCCTGCCTACCGGTTGGGACCCCGGCCTGTCACCACACAGGCGGTCGACATCGCACGCTGTGTGCGGTTCGTCCGCCTGTGGCGCCCGTCTCAGTCCCGGCCGCCCGCGAACCTGCGGGTGGCCGACGGCGCGAAGAGGACCAGCAGGAGCAGCGACCAGGCGACGGCCCCCGCGACCGGGTGCGCCGCCGGCCAGGCTGCGCCCGCCGCGGCCTCGCCACCCGCGTTGCCGCAGAGGGCGCGCACCGCCGTGGCGACGGCGCTGATCGGGTTCCACTCGGCGACCGCGCGCAGCCACCCGGGCAGTCCGGCGGTCGGCAGGTACGCGCTGGACAGCATCGGCAGCACGAAGGTGGCGCTGCCGAGCTGGCCCGCCGCCTCCTCGCTCCGGCTCAGCAGGCCGAGGTACGTCCCCACCCACGCCGTGGCGAAGCGGAACAGCAGCAGCACGCCGAGCGCCCCCAGCGCGCCCGGGAGCCCGTTCTCGATCCGCCAGCCCATCGCGAGCCCCACCAGCATCACCGGCACCATGGACGCCGCCGTGGTCAGCAGGTCGGCGGCGGTCTGCCCGAGCGGTACGGCCGCGCGGCTCATCGGCAGGGTGCGGAAACGGTCCGTCACGCCGCGGTGGGCGTCCTGCGCGGCCGTGAACATGCCGGTCATCAGGCCGTTCGCGGCGGTGGCGGCGAGCAGCCCGGGCACCAGGAACTCGCGGTACTCCGCACCCGGCATGGCGAGCGCGCTGCCGAAGACGTAGCCGAAGAAGAGCAGCATCGTGATCGGCATGGTCTGGGTGAGGATCAGCAGCGCGGGCGCGTGCCGGGCCTTCTGCAGCTGGCGGGTGAGGACGGCGCCGCCGTCCGACAGCAGGGTGTTCATGCCGCGTGCTCCGTCTCTGCCGTCTCCGCCGGCTCTGTCAGCGGGCCACGGGTGATGCGCAGGAACACCTCGTCGAGGGTGGGCGGGCGCAGGCTCGCGTCGGTGACCGGGACCCCGGCGTGGTCGAGCGCGCGGATGATCCGGGGCAGGGTGAGCCCCCGGTCCAGGACGGTCGCCCCGGCGGTGAGGCGCTCGCGGTCGAGTACGGGCCGGCCGCCGGTCAGCTGGTCGAGTACGACGGCCGCGCCGGGGAGCGCCTCGGCCTCGGTGACGGTCACCTCGGCGTACGCGCCGATCCGGGACTTGAGTTCGGCCGGGGTGCCCGTGGCGAGCGCCCGGCCGCGGTCGACGACCACGACGTCGTCGGCGAGGCGGTCGGCCTCCTCGAGGTACTGGGTGGTGAGCAGGACCGTCGTGCCCTCCGCGCTTTTGTCGACGAGTTCTCGAACCGAGGTCCAGATCTGCTCGCGGGCCGCCGGATCGAGGCCCGTGGTGGGCTCGTCGAGGAAGAGCACCCGGGGGCGGGTGATGAGCCCGGCGGCCAGGTCGAGGCGCCTGCGCATCCCGCCGGACCAGGTGGCGGACACCCGGTCCGAGGCCTCGCCCAGGCCGAAGCGCTCCAGCAGCTCGTCGGCGCGGGCCCGACCGGCCGCCCCGCGCAGTCCGGCGAGGCGGGCGAAGAGCCGCAGGTTCTCGCGGCCCGTCAGATCCCCGTCGACCGAGGCGTACTGGCCGGTGACCCCGATGGCGCGGCGGACGGCGGCCGGATCGCGGGTGACGTCGTGGCCGGCGACGAGGGCGCGGCCGCCGGTGGGCCGGGTCAGCGTGGTGAGGATCCGTACGGCGGTGGTCTTGCCCGCGCCGTTGGGGCCGAGGAGGCCGCAGACCGTGCCCTCCGGCACGGCCAGGTCGAGGCCGCGCAGGGCATGGACCTCGCCGAATCGCTTCTCCAAAGCTTCACTAAGTACAGCGTACGTAGTTGTCATGTGGTGGACCCTACCTCACTACGTACGCTGTACGTAACTAGGATGAGGGCGAGGTGATGAGTAATGGCAGCCAGCGGGCGACCCGCCCAACCCGAAGTGATCTGGGCCCGCCCGGGGCGCGCCGGCCGCGGACCCCGGCCCGCGCACACCCGCGAGTCGATCGCGGCCGAGGCCGTGCGGATCGCGGACGAGGAGGGGATCGAGGCCGTCTCCATGCGGCGCGTGGCCGCCGGGATCGGCGCCGGGACGATGTCCCTGTACAACTACGTGCCGCGCAAGGAGGACCTGTACGAGCTGATGGTCGACGCGGTGAGCGGGGAGTACGCGCTGACCCCGCCGACCGGGGACTGGCGGGCCGACCTGCTCGGGCTCGCCCGCCAGGCGCGGGAGCTGATGCACCGCCACCCGTGGCTGCCCCGGCTGCTGTCCCCGGTCTACGGCTTCAGCCCGAACGCCCTGCGCTACCTGGAGCACAGCCTGGACTGCCTGGTCCCGCTGGAGGTCTCCGGCGCGGAGAAGCTGGAGCTCGTCGCCGCGGTCAACGGCACGGTGGCCACGTTCGTGGCGAGCGAGCTGGCCCTGGCCGAGCGGGCCCGGTCGCTGCCGTGGAGCGAGGCCGCCGAGGAGGGCGTACGGACGGCCTGGCTGGGCTCGAGGCTGGCGACCGGGCAGTATCCGCTGCTGGCGGGCGCGCTGTCCGGCGGGCACCCGGTGACGGAGGCGGCCTCCGACCTGGGCGCGGTCTTCGACCGCTCGGTGTCCCGGCTGCTGGGGGCCTGGGGGGCGGCCGAGGGCTGACGCGGCCGGTCGGCTCCGTCAGAGCAGGGCGAACTGCCCGCCCGGGCCCTCCTCGTGGTGGTCCAGTACGGAGGCCGGGCGCCGGGCCCAGCGCGGCGGCGGCAGCACGCCCGCAGCCGCCGGCCCGGCGGCCGGCAGCAGCGGCCCGGGGGTGAACGCCGCCCGCTCCGGGGCCAGATCGGCCAGCAGTGCCAGGGTGGTCACCAGCGCCAGCAGCTCCGAGGTCCAGGCCTGCGGCCACTCGGCCGGCCCGAGCGCCTCCAGTCCGTCGGCCTGTGGATCCCGGTGGGCGGTCCGGGCGGCGAACCAGGCCTCCAGCACCCGCGTACCGCCCTGCTCGTACTCCCAGGCGCTCGGCGGCACGGGGGAGACCGTCCCGGCCCCGAGGCTCAGCGTCTCGGTCTCCGGGTCGTAGGCGAGCCCGTCCGGCCAGGCCTGGACCGCCGAGCGGACGTACGGGCGCCGCCCGCCGGGCAGCCGGGGCGGCTCGGCGCCGGGCCCGCCGCGCAGCTGGACGCTGAGCAGCCGGCGCCCCAGCTCCAGCCCGGCCCGCCAGCGTCCGGGGTCGCCGGTCAGCGGGACCTCGTACCCCCGGGGCCCGGGGCGGCCCGCCGCGAGGATCCAGCACAGCACGTCCTGCGGGGTGACCCGGCCGCCGTAGTGCTCGCCGAGCAGCGCGAGCAGGCCCGGCGTGAGATTGGGCTCGGCGCCGCCGGGGCGCCGGTGCAGCGGGCGGATCCGGCCCAGGCGGCCGGCCGGGAGGTGTGCGGTGACCAGCAGCTCCGGGGTCTCGACGGCGAAGAGCTGGTGCTCGTCCAGGACCCGCCAGAGCTCCGGGCGGGCCACGTCGATGAGCCGCTGGTCGGGCAGCAGCCACTGCTCGTCGAAGGGGTCGCGCAGCACGCGTACGGGATCGGGGCAGGGGCCCGGCGCATCGGCGAAGCGGGCGGTCGACGGTGAGCGTCGGCCGGGCAGTGCAGCCGCGCCGGTGGTGGGCGTACGGGTCCGGGTCGGGCGGAACAGCCGGTCCCGCTCGGCCCCTTCGGCGCCGGTCAGGGCCGCCCAGCGGGCGCGCAGGGCCGCAGGGTCGGGGGCCGCCACCCAGGCCCGGCCCAGGCGCAGGCCGCCCACGGCCCAGGGCATCAGATCGTCCAGCAGCGGTACGTCTTCGCTCACCCGGCAGATGGTAGCGACGGCAGGCGGCGGCCGGGGGTGCGGCCGGGGTGCGGGCAGGGGTGGGCAGGGGTGCGGGCAGGGGCGCGGCCGGGCTGTGTCCAGGCCGAAGAGCTACGCTCCCTATGTACGGATATGTTCCGATGTCGAGGAGGCGGTCATGAGTCAGTACGACGAATACTCGACTCCGTCGCAGGCCGAGGGTGAGCGGCTCGACGAGGACATGGACGAGAAGGAGAAGATGCAGCGGCACCACCCGCAGACGATGCGGACCACGCCGTCGCAGGCGGAGGGCGAGCGCAACAAGGACGACGAGGAGAAGTAGCCCCCTGCGGGTAGGGCGCAGCGGTCAGGCAGGGGCCGGGCAGAGGTCGGGCGCGGGTCAGGTGGCGTCGACGGTCACCGTGAACGAGAACCGGTCGCCCCGGTACCGGATCCGCGCCACGTCCACGACCCGGCCGTCCTCGTCGTACGTCACGCCCGTGTAGTGCAGGATCGGGCTGAGCAGCGGCACCTGGAGCAGCTCGGCCGTCTCCGGGTCGGCCAGCCGCGCCTCGACCGTGTCCGTGATCCGGCTGATCCGCACGCCCACCACGTCACGCAGCACCTTGGTCATCGGCCAGCGCGCCAGATCGGCCAGGTCCACCGCCTCGGCGACCTCGGGGCGGACCGCGTTCTCCACCCAGTTGGTCGGTTCGCCGCTCTCGCCGTCGTGGCGCAGCCGGCGGTACGTGACCACCTCGGCCGTGTCCGGGAAGTGCTCCAGCAGCTCCCCGGACACCGGCGTCCGCTCGAGGCCGAGAATCGTCGTACGGTCGCCCGACTGCTGCGCCACGATCGCGTCGACCGAACCCAGCAGCCGCACCGGAGCCCCGCGCCGCGCACCCGGCTCGATGAACGTGCCACGCCGCCGGTGCCGGCTGATCAGCCCCTCGCCCTCCAGCTCCTTGAGCGCCTGGCGCATGGTCAGCACGCTCACCCCGTAGTGCTCGGCCAGCTGCTCCTCGGTGGGCAGGCGCAGCGAGGCGTCCGGGGTGCGCCCCAGTATCGAGGCGCGCAGCGACTGTGACACCTGGTACCAGAGCGGCAGCTTCCGGTTGAGTACCAGCGAGTCGGGGGCGAAGGCGGTCACGGGTGGTTCTCCGTTAGGACGGGGCGTGGGGCGCTTGGGGGGTGTCCGGCGGATCATGGCCGGGCCCGGGTCTCCCCGACCCTGATCCGCCGGACACTCCCTGGTGATACTAGGCGCGGAAGTGGCGCTGGAGCCCCTGCCAGACGTCGTCGTATCCGCGCTGGAGGTGGTCGGCGCCGGCCGCCTGGGTGGTGGCGGTGATCGGCCAGCGGGTCTCGAACATGAAGGCCAGACCGTCGTCGATCTTCTGCGGCTTCAGCTCGGCGGCGCTCGCCTTGTCGAAGGTCTCCCGGTCCGGTCCGTGCGCGGACATCATGTTGTGCAGCGAGCCGCCGCCGGGGACGAAGCCTTCCGCCTTGGCGTCGTAGGCGCCCTCGATCAGGCCCATGTACTCGCTCATGACGTTCCGGTGGAAGTACGGCGGGCGGAAGGTGTCCTCGCCGACCAGCCAGCGCGGGGCGAAGACGACGAAGTCCACGCCCGCGAGCCCCGGGGTGTCGGACGGCGAGGTCAGCACGGTGAAGATCGACGGGTCGGGGTGGTCGTAGCTGATGGAGCCCAGGACGTTGAAGCGGCGCAGGTCGTACACGTACGGGGTGTGCGTCCCGTACCAGGCGACCACGTCGAGCGGGGAGTGGTCGTAGGTGGCGGCCCAGAGGTTGCCGCAGAACTTGTTGACCACCTCGGTCGGGCGCTCGCTGTCCTCGTACGCGGCCACCGGGGCCCGGAAGTCGCGTGCGGCGGCGAGGCCGTTGGCCCCGATCGGGCCCAGGTCCGGCAGCTCGAAGGGGCGGCCGTAGTTCTCGCAGACGTACCCGCGGGCATCGTCGTCCAGGAGCTCGACGCGGAAGCGCACGCCGCGCGGGATCAGGGCGACCTCGCCGGGGCCGGCGCTGAGCAGGCCGAGCTCGGTGCGCAGCAGCAGGCCGCCGCGCTCGGGGACGATCAGCAGCTCGCCGTCGGAGTCGCTGAAGACCCGGTCGGTCATGGAGGCGTTGGCGGAGTAGAGGTGGATGGCCATACCGGCGCGCTGGGTGGCGTCGCCGTTGCCGCCGAGGGTCCACAGGCCCGCCAGGAAGTCGGTGCCGGGCGCCGGGTCGGGGAGCGGGTTCCAGCGGAGCCGGTTGGGGTCCGCCGGGGCCTCGGTGAACGGTGCGGAGCGCAGGGCGCCGTTGTCGATCCGGGCGAAGGGCGGGTGGGCCGCCGAGGGGCGGATCCGGTAGAGCCAGGAGCGGCGGTTGTGGTTGCGGGGCTCGGTGAAGGCGCTGCCGCTGAGCTGCTCCGCGTACAGGCCGAGGGGGGCGCGCTGGGGCGAGTTGCGGCCGGGCGGCAGGGCGCCGGGGACGGCCTCCGAGCTGTGCTCGTTGCCGAAGCCGGTGAGGTACTCCAGTGCCTCCGCCGTCTTCCTGGCCTGCTCGGCCTGCTCGGCCTGCTCGCTCATGGGTGCTCCCGCTCTGTCGCTGTCACTGTCGAAGGAATCCTATGGTCGACAGTAGGATTCCGTGGCCCGCGCGTCAATGGCTTCCCGGGTGCATGGCCGGATCGGGCGGGTGGGATGGCGGCGGCGGGTGATGCGGGACGCCGATTCGCGATGTCTGACACGAGATGTCGACTCGGCGTGTCGATTCGCGATGCCGCGGGGGATCCAAAAAGATGAACATTGCTCTACTCTCACGCGCATGTCGTGGACCCGCAGGTTCCCTGCCGTGCCGGCGGCGCTCCTCGCCGCCCTCCTCGCCTTCCTGTCCCTCCTCGCCGCCGCGCCCGCCGCCAGCGCGCACGAGGAGCGCCCTGTGGCCCTCCCGGACGGCTCCGGGTCCGTGCCGGAGTACCGCAAGGCCGAGCCCGACCTGCTGGTCTGCAAGACCGACCGGGCCGCCTTCGAACGCCGGACATCCGCCTTCCCCGAGGAGCTGAAGCAGCGCAACCTCGCCCTGTACGAGCGGTGCGAGAAGAGCGGCTACCGGCACCTCCAGGAAGCCGTCGACGCCGTGGACCGGCCCGGCATGAACATCGCGATCCTCCCCGGCCTGTACGAGGAGGAGCCCTCGCTGCCGAAACCCACGGAGGAGTGCGCCGCGCTCAAGGCCCCGAATTCCTCGCTCGGCTACCAGATCCTGACGTACGAGCAGCAGGCGCAGTGCCGCCACAACCAGAACCTCGTCGCGATCCTCGGCAAGACGGACCTGCAGATCGAAGGCACGGGCGCTTCACGCCTGGATGTCGTCATCGACGCCAAGTACCAGAAGCTGAACGCCATCCGCGCCGACAAGTCGAACGGCATCTACTTCCGCAACTTCACCGCGCAGCGCACCACCTTCAATTCGCTGTACGTCCTCGCGGGCGACGGGTTCGTCATCGACGACGTGCTGACCCGGTGGAACGACGAGTACGGCTTCCTGACCTTCGCCAGCGACCACGGGCTCTACAAGAACTGCGAGTCGTACGGGAACGGCGACTCCGGCATCTACCCGGGCAGCGCCTCGAACATCAACGACGGGCGCGGCTACGACGTCCCGCGCTACTCCATCGAGATCACCGGCTGCCACAGCCATCACAACATGGTCGGATACTCCGGCACGGCGGGCGATTCCGTCTGGGTCCATGACAACGAGTTCGACCAGAACATGGGCGGCGCCTCGATGGACAGCGCCTTCCCCGGGCACCCCGGACTCCCGCAGAACCACGCCAAGTTCGAACGGAACCTGATCCACGACAACAACGCCGACTACTACGGGTACGTCGCCGACGGCACCTGCGCCAAGCCGCCGATCGAGCGCGGCTACGAGCAGGGGGTGGTCTGCCCGCAGATCTCCATGCCGCCGGGCACCGGCATCATCACCGCGGGCGGCAACTGGAACGTCTACGAGAACAACTGGGTGTACGGGCACCGGCGCGCGGGCTTCTTCCTCTCGGCCGTCCCCGCATTCATCCGCGGCGAGGAGGAATGGTCGAAGCAGGCCGACACCTCCCACCACAACCGCTACGCCGCCAACATCCTCGGCAAGGACAAGGCGGGGACGTCCCGCCCCAACGGCATGGACGTGTGGTGGGACGGCCAGGGCAGCGGGAACTGCTGGCAGTCCGGACCGGACGGCTCCACCCCGGGCACGCTCCCGCACTGCGGCGACCGCCGCGGCGCGGTGTCGGGCGCGTCCTCCCGCCTGGTCGGCGAACCGGTAAAACTCGCCCAACTCCTCGTCTGCGCCGACTACAGCGTGCAGGCGCGCAAGCTGCCGGCCGGCTGCGACTGGTACGGGGCGCGCGGCCTGGAGCGGGTGGAGACCCAGATCGCGCTGGCCGTGGCCGCGGTCCTGCTGCTCGTGGGCGGGGTGCTGTGGTGGCGTCGCCTGCGCGGATCCCGCCTGGGCACGGCGGCCTCGCTGCTCGGCCTGGCCGGGCTGGCCCTGGACGTGGCCGGCTCCACGATGCCCCTCGTGGGCACCTTCGTACCGGCCCTGGCCCTGCTCCTGCTGGGCCTGTGGTGGACGGGCGCGGGCATGGCGCTGCGCCCCGGCCGCCCCTGGCTGGCGCGGCTGACCCTGCTGCTGGCGGCCCTCACCCTGCTCGACGCCTTCGACAAGGCCGTCCTGATGATCCCCTGGATCCCCCTCGGCCCCTCCTGGCTCCGCGCCCTCCTCACGATCCCCTGGGCCCTCTGGGCCACGATCGCCGCATCCCGCCCAGCCCCCACCCCCACAACCGACCGCCCCCCGGCCCCGTCAGGCCCAGCCCTTCACACCGAACCCACCCCGGACGCAGCGTGACCCCAGACGCCACCCGCTCAACCCCTGGCCCCGTGCGCCAAGGCGCAGCCGGGCGCCGCAGCGGGCCGTGCCCGGCCGGCTGGCGCGCCGGAGCAGGGCCCCGGCCGGCCCGGGCGGCCCGGCAGGCCCGGGCGGTGGGGCGGAGTGGGCGGTGCGGGCGGGTCGGCGGGCATGGCATGACCGAAGGAGGAGTGCAGTGAGCGACGACCGGACCGGCGGTGCCATCAGGTGCGATGGCTGCGGGGTGCCGCCCGTCGGGGCGCGGACCCGGCGGCGTGCCCGAACCGCAGCCCTGCTGACGCTGGTACTCCTGCTCGTCGGCGGCGCGGCGACGGGCTGCGGCGGGCGGGCCACCACCCACCACAAGCCCGGCACCAGCCACGAGCAGGCCACCGGCAGCGTCGGCACCCTGCTCGACGCCCAGGACCCCACCGGCCACCGGCTCCGCGAGGTCCCGGCCGAGGGCGCGCCGGAGGTGCAGCTCGCCGCCCGCCCCGACTCCGAGGACGGCTGGAACCTCCAGCTGACGGTGAAGAACTTCCGCTTCACCCCCGACAGCACCGGCGGCGCCGCCCTCCCGGGCGCCGGTCACGCGCACCTGGAGCTCGACGGGCAGAAGCTGGCCCGGCTATACGGCCCCTGGTTCCACCTGCCCGCCGCGCAGGTCCCCGAGGGCGCGCACACCCTGACCGTCCGCCTCTACGCGGACGACCACACCGCCTGGGCCGTCACCGGCAAGCCGATCGAGGGCACCGCCCAGCTCACCGCCGCGGCCCCCGGCCAGGCAGGCCACAGCCACACCCCGCCGTCTGCGCAGCCGTCGCCATCGCCGCCGTCGTCGCCGTCGCCGGAAGCGCAGGCCGACCGCACGGTCACCCTCACCGTCCGGGACGGCAAGGTCACCCCCGCCCCCGGCCGCACCGAACTGCGGCGCGGCGAACGCATCGCCCTGCGCGTCACCAGCGACCGCGCGGACACCCTGCACGTCCACGGCTACGACAAGGAACTCGCCCTGCCGGCAGGCCAGGAGGCCACCCTGGTCCTGACGGCCGACCGTACGGGCCTCTTCGAGGTCGAGACCCACGAGTCCCGCCTCGTCCTGACCCAGCTCCTCGTCCGGTGACCCGGCCCGCGCCCACCCCGCCCGCGCGCACCCGGCCGGCGCGCACCTCGCCCGCGCCCACCCCGAGCGGAACACACCCGGCCAGGTTCCCCTTCCGCGGCGGGGAACAAGGCCGCGCGGGCGGCCCGCGGTGACCCCGGTCGGGCCGGGTGCCGTACCCGCCGCGGGCGGCGGTGGCGGGGGCCAGGGCGTGGTCCTTCACCCGGCCGATCCGCTCACCGTGCTCGCGCACGGGATCGGGTCCCAGCACGATCTGCCGATCTCTCCCTTCTACGCATTCGCCGGTGCCTTCACCGCGCTGTTCGTCTCCTTCCTCGCGCTCGGTCTGCTCTGGTCCTCCTCCCGTTTCCGTGGCGACCGCTCGGGCCTCGCCCTGCCCGCCGTCCTCGAGCGGGTGGCCGACGCGCCGGCCACCCGTACCGCACTGCGCGGACTCGGCCTCGCCGCCGCGCTCGCCGTCCTCCTCTCCCTCCTCCTCGGTCCCGACGACCCCGCGCACAACCCCGCCCCCGGCGCCGTCTACGTCCTCCTCTGGGTCGGACTCGTCCCCGCCTCCCTCCTCCTCGGCCCCGTCTGGCGCCTGCTCAACCCGCTCCGCACCCTGTACCGCCTGCTGCCCCGCGCCCGGCGTCAGGCACATGCCCCCCTCCCCGCCCGGCTCGGCCAATGGCCCGCCGCCGCCGGGCTGTTCGCCTTCACCTGGCTCGAACTCGCCGCTCCGGATCCTGCATCCACCACCACCCTCCTGACCGCCCTCGCCGGCTACACCGCCGCCCACCTCGCGCTCGCCGCCCGCTTCGGAGAACGCTGGTTCGCCGACGCGGACGCCTTCGAGGCGTACTCCGCCCTCCTGGCCCGGCTCTCTCCCCTCGGCCGCCGCAGCGACGGCCGCCTGGTGCTCCGCAACCCCTTCCACGGACTCGACGCGACACCCGAGCGGCCCGGACTCGTCGCCACCGTCTGCGTCCTGCTCGGCTCCACCGCCTACGACGGCTACTCCGACAACCCGTCCTGGATCAACACCCTCCAGACCTCCCCCCTCGGCCGCACCCCTACGGCCACGCTCGGACTGCTCGCTTCCATCGCCCTCGTCGCCACCCTGTACTGCCTCTGCGCAGCGGCCACCCGCCTCGTCTGCGGCCCGCACCCGGGCCCGCTGACCGCCTTCGCGCACTCACTCGTACCGATCGCACTCGGCTATCTCGTCGCCCACTACTTCTCCCTCCTCGTAACCGAAGGACCACGCACAGTAAGCATGGCACTCGGCACTGACAACGCCCCGGAACCCTTGCCACCACTGGGCCCCGGGGGTCTCGCCGCCCTCCAGGTCCTCGCGGTCGTCACCGGCCACGTGCTCGGTGTGATCGCGGCCCACGACCGCTCCGTGCGCCTCTTCCCGCCCGCCAGGGCCGTCGCCGGCCAGCTGCCGCTGCTCGCGCTCATGATCACTTACACGATCGGGGGGATCGGCCTCCTGCTGAACTGAGACCGCCGGTGTACCGAGAAGCCAGGAGCGGCATGATGGACCCCGTGCCCCCCGCCCACCCCTTGCGCCGTACGCCGATCCAGCAGCGCAGCGCCGACCGGCTCGCCCGGATCCTCGACGCCTGCGCCGAACTCCTGGACGAGACCGGGTACGAGAACCTCAGCACCCGGGCCGTCGCCCTGCGCGCCGGCGTGCCCATCGGTTCGGTCTACCGCTTCTTCGGCAACAAGCGCGCCATGGCCATCGCCCTCGCGCACCGGAACCTGGACCGGTACACCGAAGGCATCGCGGACCGCCTCGCCGCCCTCCCGGCCGGCGACTGGCGGCCCGTCGTGGACGCCGTCCTCGACGAGTACCTGGCCATGAAGCGCACCGTCCCCGGTTTCGCGCTCGTCGACTTCGGCGTGCCCGCCCCGCCCGCCGAAGGTCCGGCCGCCGACCCCAACCGGCTGGTCGCCGTACGTCTGACCGAACTGCTCGGCGCGCACCTCGGCCTGACCCCGGACGCCACCCTGGAGCGCGCGGTCCTGGTCGCCGTCGAGGCCACGGACGCGCTGACGAAGCTGGCCTTCCGTGCCGACCCGGCCGGCGACCCCGGCATCGTGGCCGAGACCCGGACGATGATGCACGCCTACCTCGCCCACGCCCTGGACTGACCCGCCCCGCCGCCCGCCCCGCCCCCATCGGCGCCCGCGGCCCTGCACCCGTCGGTGCGCCGCCCGGGCACCGGACGTGACGCGCTCCCATGAGCCGGCGCAGCGGTCCCCGGCGGCCCTGCCCTCGCGGGACCGCACCCCTGCCGCCCCTTCCTCACCCGTTCGACGTCCGTGACCGCGAAGCCCCGCTCCGTCCGCCGCACCCCTCCCCACCATGCCTACCGGTCGGTATGCTCGGGGTGCCCGCGTGTTCGTGCCGCAGCCTGCCGTCCCTGGAGGGACCATGCCCCGCACCGCCCTGCGCATCTGCCCCCTCTGCGAAGCCACCTGCGGCCTCACCCTCACCATCGAGGGCACCACCGTCACCGGAGCCCGCGGCGACCGCGAAGACGTCTTCAGCCGTGGCTTCATCTGCCCGAAGGGCGCGGCTTTCGGCGCGCTCGACGCCGACCCCGACCGGCTGCACACCCCGCTCGTCCGCCGCGACGGACGGCTCCAGGAGGCCACCTGGGAGGAGGCGTACGACGTCATTGCCGCCGCGATCCCGGCCCTCGTGCAGAGGTACGGAGCCCAGTCCGTAGGCGTGGTCCTCGGCAACCCGAACGTGCACACCATGGCGGGCGCCCTCTACCCGCCGCTGCTGCTCAAGGCCCTCGGCACCCGCAACCTCTTCACCGCCAGCACCCTCGACCAGATGCCCAAGCACGTCTCCAGCGGGCTCCTCTTCGGCGACCCCTTCGCCATCCCGGTCCCCGACCTCGACCGCACCGACTTCCTGCTCCTCCTCGGTGCCAACCCCGTCGAGTCCAACGGCTCCCTGTGCACCGCCCCCGACTTCCCGGGCCGGCTCAAGGCGCTGCGCGCCCGCGGCGGCACCCTGGTCGTCGTCGACCCGCGCCGCACCCGCACGGCCAAGCTCGCCGACCGGCACCTCGCGCCGCGCCCCGGCAGCGACGCCCTGCTGCTGGCCGCCCTCGCGCACACCCTCCTCGCGGAGAAACTCGCCGCCCCCGGCACGCTGGAGGAATGGACCGACGGCCTCGGGGAACTCGCCGAGGCGCTCGGTAGTTTCACTCCTGAGGCCGTGGCCCCCGCCTGCGACCTCACGGCCGCCGAGATCCGCGACCTCGCCCGCGACCTCGCGGCCGCGCCCACCGCCGCCGTCTACGGGCGGATCGGCAGCTGCACCGTCGAGTACGGCACGCTCGCCAGCTGGCTGGTCGACGTACTGAACATCCTCACCGGCAACCTCGACCGGCCCGGGGGAGTCCTCTTCCCGCTCGCGGCCGCCGGCCCGCGGCCGCGCCCTGCCGGGCCCGGCAAGGGCTTCACCCTCGGCCGCTGGCACAGCCGGGTCAGCGGCCACCCCGAGGCCAAGGCCGAACTGCCCATCGCCGCCCTGGCCGAGGAGATCGAGACGCCGGGGGAGGGGCGGATCCGCGCCCTGGTCGCCATCGCCGCCAACCCGGTGCTGTCCGCCCCCGACGGGCGGCGCCTCGACGCGGCCCTGGCCGGGCTCGACTTCATGGTGAGCATCGATCCCTACCTCAACGAGACCTCCCGCCACGCCCACGTCGTGCTGCCTCCGCCGCCGCCCTCGCAGAGCGCGCACCACGACTTCGCCTTCAACGGGTTCGCCATCCGCAACCAGGCGCGCTACACCCGGCCTGCCGTCCCGCTCGAAGCAGGCCGGCTCGACGAGTGCGAGATCCATGCCCGCCTCGTCCTGGCCGTCTCCGGCATGCACGGGTCCGCCGCCCCGAGCGCCGTAGACGACATGGTCATCCAGGGCGCCCTCGCCAAGGAGACCGCCGACCCGCGCTCCCCGCTGCACGGGCAGGACCCGGCGCGCCTGGCCGGCCTGCTCACCGGGGAGAGCGGTCCCGAGCGGCGGCTCGACCTGATGCTCCGACTCGGGCCGTACGGAGACCAGTTCGGCGCCGACTCCGCCCCCGACGCGGGAGCGGGAGCGGGCGCAGGCGCGAGCGAGGGGCTCAGCCTCGAGCGGCTGCTCGCGCACCCGCACGGCATCGACCTGGGCCCGCTGCGGCCCCGGCTCCCGGGCGTGCTGAGGACGCGCAGCGGCAGGATCGAGCTGCTCCCGGACCCGATCACGGCCGAGCTCCCCAGGCTGCACGCGGCGCTCGCCGACCGCCCTGCCGCCCTGGTGCTCGTGGGCCGCCGCCATCTGCGGTCCAACAACAGCTGGTTGCACAACGTCCCGGCCCTCACCGGAGGTTCCAACCGCTGCACCCTCCAGGTGCATCCGGAGGACGCCGGCCGGCTCGGGCTCACCACGGGCGGCATGGCCCGGATCACCGCCGACGGCGGCAGCCTGGAGGTCCCCGTCGAGGTCACAGACGCCGTCCGCACCGGCGTGGTGAGCCTCCCGCACGGCTGGGGCCACGACCGCGACGGGGCCCGGCTCTCCGTCGCCTCCGCCGCGCCCGGCGTCAACGTCAACCAGCTCCTCGACGGCTCCCGGCTCGACCCGCTGTCCGGCACGGCGGTGCTCAACGGCTTCCCCGTCGAACTGACACCCCTGCCCTGAGCTGGGGTTTTGCTCGTATTGCTCACGCGTCGACGTCTTGTTGGCATAAGGAGGAGGCACCTACGTTCCCTGCATGCTGACCTTCCTCGGCTTCGCCATGATCGCCACCTTCCTGGTCCTGATCATGATGAAGAAAATGTCGCCCATCGCGGCGCTCGTCCTCATCCCCGCGCTGTTCTGCGTGTTCGCAGGAAAGGGCGCCCACCTCGGCGACTACGTCATCGACGGAGTCGGCAAACTCGCGCCGACCGCCGCGATGCTGATGTTCGCCATCGTCTACTTCGGCGTGATGATCGACGTCGGCCTGTTCGACCCGATCGTGCGTGGCATCCTGCGCTTCTGCAAGGCGGACCCGGTGCGGGTCGTGGTCGGCACCGCGGTCCTCGCCGCGATCGTCTCCCTCGACGGCGACGGCTCGACCACCTTCATGATCACCGTCTCGGCCATGTACCCGCTCTACAAGCGGCTCGGCCTCAGTCTGGTGGTCATGACGGGCGTCGCCGCGACCGCCAACGGCGTCATGAACACGCTGCCCTGGGGCGGCCCCACGGCCCGTGCCGCCACCGCCCTCAAGCTCGACGCCTCCGACATCTTCGTCCCGATGATCCCCGCTCTCGCGGTCGGCCTGGTGTTCGTGTTCATCCTCGCGTACGTCCTCGGGCTCAAGGAACGCCGCCGGATCGGCACGCTGGTCCTCCCCGGCGACGTGGAGCAGGTGTCCGGGCAGGTGTCCGGGCAGCCTGCCGAGCCCGCCGGGGAGCGGCTGCTCGTCGCCGCCGCCGGGTCCGCCGAGAGCGGGACCACGGCCCCGGCCAAGCCGTCCGCCGCCTCCATCTCCGCCTCCGCCTCCGCTGGCACGGGCACCGGGTCCGGGTCCGATTCCGACTCCGGATCGGATCCCGTCCCCGCCTCGCCTTCCGGCTCCGCCGCGCCGGAGGACGGTTTCCAGGGCCTCGATCCCCGCCGTGCGACCCTCCGCCAACGGCTCTACTGGTTCAACGCAGGCCTCACCGTGGCCCTCCTCACCGCGATGATCATGGAGCTGCTGCCCATCCCCGTGCTCTTCCTCCTCGGCGCGGCCCTCGCCCTCACCGTCAACTTCCCGCACATGCCCGACCAGAAGGCCCGGATCGCCGCCCACGCCGACAACGTCCTCAACGTCGCCGGCATGGTCTTCGCCGCCGCCGTCTTCACCGGAGTCCTCAGCGGCACCGGCATGGTCAAGCACATGGCCGACTGGCTCGTCGGCGCCATCCCGGAGGGCATGGGTCCGCACATGGCCCTGGTCACCGGCCTGCTCAGCCTGCCGCTCACCTACTTCATGTCCAACGACGGCTTCTACTTCGGCGTCCTGCCGGTCCTGGCCGAGGCCGGCGCCGCGCACGGGGTCTCCCCGCTCGAGATCGCCCGCGCCTCGCTGGTCGGCCAGGCCCTGCACATGTCCAGCCCGCTGGTTCCCGCCGTCTACGTCCTCGTCGGCATGGCCAAGGTCGAGTTCGGCGACCACACCCGGTTCACCGTGAAGTGGGCGGTCCTCACCTCCCTCGTCGTCCTCGGGGCAGGGATGCTTTTCGGCATCATCTGACCCCGACACCCCCGGCGCGCCGAAAACTACCGCTGCTAGTTTGTAGGGTGGTCGAACGAGGTCAGGTCTCTGCGCGCTCGTGCGTGCTCGGGAGGAAAGCCATGAAGACCCACGACGGGATGTACATCGGCGGCGAGTGGCGGCCCGCCGCCGGACGCGACCGGATCGAGGTGGTCAACCCGGCCGATGAGCAGATCATCGGCCGGGTTCCGGCCGGCAACGCCGAAGACGTGGACGCGGCCGTACAGGCGGCACGTGCCGCGTTCCCCGGCTGGGCGGCCACGGCTCCCGCCGAGCGGGCCGCACTGATCGCGGCGCTGCGTGACGTGCTGATCGCCCGCAAGAGCGAGTTCGCCGAGACCATCACCGCCGAACTCGGCTCTCCGCGGGGCTTCTCGGAGATGGTCCAGGTGGGGGCGCCGATCGCGGTGTCCTCGTCGTTCGCCGAGCTGGGGGCCTCGTACGCCTTCGAGGAGCGGATCGGCAACTCCACCGTGCTGCTGGAGCCGGTCGGTGTCGTCGGCGCCATCACGCCCTGGAACTACCCGCTGCACCAGATCGTTGCCAAGGTGGCGCCCGCTCTCGCCGCCGGCTGCACCATCGTCCTCAAGCCGGCCGAGGACACCCCGCTGACCGCACAGCTCTTCGCCGAGGCCGTGCACGAGGCGGGCATCCCGGCCGGGGTGTTCAACCTGGTGACCGGGACCGGCCCGGTCGCCGGCCAGGCGCTGGCCGCGCACGAAGGGGTCGACCTCGTCTCCTTCACCGGCTCCACCGCGGTCGGCAAGCAGATCGGCGCCACGGCCGGCGCCGCCGTCAAGCGCGTCGCCCTCGAGCTCGGCGGAAAATCGGCCAATGTCATCCTGCCCGGGGCCGACCTCGCCAAGGCCGTCGCGACGGGCGTGGGCCACGTCATGAACAACTCCGGCCAGAGCTGTAACGCGCTCACGCGGATGCTCGTCCACCGCGACCAGTACGAGGAGGCCGTCTCGCTCGCGGCCACCGCCGTCGCCTCGTACCCCTCCGGCGACCCCCGCGACCCGGGCACCCGCCTCGGCCCGGTCGTCAACGCCAAGCAGCGCGACCGCGTGCGCGGATACATCGCCAAGGGTGTCGAGGAGGGTGCGCGCCTCGT
Organism: Streptomyces sp. NBC_00354; assembly: GCF_036106915.1. Taxonomy (NCBI): domain Bacteria; kingdom Bacillati; phylum Actinomycetota; class Actinomycetes; order Kitasatosporales; family Streptomycetaceae; genus Streptomyces; species Streptomyces sp. NBC_00354. The sequence goes on from NZ_CP107983.1 coordinate 6,482,826, forward strand.
CGCCGGCGGCCCCGACGCGCCGCACGAGCACGGGTACTTCATCGCCCCGACCGTGTTCGCCGACGTCACGCCCGAGATGACGATCGCGCAGGAGGAGATCTTCGGCCCGGTGCTGTCGATCCTCCCGTACGAGGACCAGGACGAGGCCCTGCGCATCGCCAACGGCACCGTGTACGGGCTGGGCGGCGCGGTCTGGGCGGCGGACGAGGAGACCGCCGTCGCCTTCGCCCGGCGCATGGACACGGGTCAGGTGGACATCAACGGCGGCCGCTTCAACCCGGTCGCGCCCTTCGGCGGCTACAAGCAGTCGGGCGTCGGCCGCGAGCTCGGCCCGCACGGCCTGGCCGAGTACCTCCAGACCAAGTCCTTGCAGTTCTGAGCCCCGAGAGACGGAATCGACCATGGTCCGTGCCGCCATCCTGCCCGCCGTCGGAGCCCCGCTGGAGATACGGGAGATAGTCCTGCCCGATCCCGGCCCCGGTCAGGTCCGGGTGCGGCTCGCCGCAGCCGGTGTCTGCCACTCCGATCTCTCCCTCACCGACGGCACCATGAGGGTGCCCGTCCCCGCCGTCCTCGGCCACGAGGGCTCGGGCACGGTCCTCGCCGTCGGTGAGGGCGTCTCGCACGTCGCCCCCGGCGACGGCGTGGTGCTCAACTGGTCCCCGTCCTGCGGGGAGTGCCACCACTGCTCGATCGGCGAGGTCTGGCTCTGCGCCAACGCGCTCACCGGGGTCGGCGCGGTCTACGCCCACGACGCCGCGGGCACGCCGCTGCACCCGGGGCTGAACGTGGCCGCGTTCGCCGAGGAGACGGTCGTCGCGGCCAACTGCGTGCTGCCCGCGCCCGCCGGGATCCCGCTCGCCGAGGCCGCCCTGCTCGGCTGCGCGGTGCTCACCGGCTACGGCGCCGTCCGCAACAGCGCCCGGGTCCGCCCCGGTGAGTCCGTCGCCGTCTTCGGCGTCGGCGGCGTCGGCCTGGCGGCCCTCCAGGCCGCGCGGATCGCCGAAGCGGGCCCGATCGTGGCCGTCGACGTCTCTCCGGCCAAGGAGGAGCTGGCCCGCGCGGCCGGGGCCACCCACTTCGTCCTCGCCTCCGACACCACCGCCAAGCAGATCCGGGCCCTCACCGGCGGCCAGGGCGCCGACGTCGCCGTCGAGTGCGTCGGCCGGGCGGAGTCCATCCGCGGAGCCTGGGACTCCACCCGCCGCGGCGGCCGCACCACGGTCGTCGGCATCGGCGGCAAGGAGCAGCAGGTCTCCTTCCACGCCCTGGAGATCTTCCACTTCGCCCGCACCCTCACCGGCTGTGTCTACGGGAACAGCGACCCCGCCCGCGATCTCCCGGTGATCGCGGACCACGTCCGCGCGGGCCGCTTCGACCTCGCCTCTCTGGTCACCGACCGCATCACCCTCGACGGCATACCGGCAGCCTTCGACGCGATGCTCGCCGGCAAGGGCGGCCGCTCGCTGGTCGTCTTCCAGCCGTAGGACACCGCTTCCAGCCGTAGGACACCGCGCAGCGTCGCCGCGGAACTCTCACCCGCCCGCCTTCGGGAGGGCGGGGTTCCGCGGCCCGAGCCGGTCCCACTCGCTGTAGTCCCGCAGCGTGATGTCCTCTGCGGTCCTGCGGGCGATCCTTGCCGCCATGTCCTTCCCCGGCAGATACGGCATGACCTTGTAGTAACGGTTGAGGAGCGTGGCCGTCAGACGGCTCCCGGGAACCATGAGCCTGGCGACGCCGTCGCCCATCTTCTGGCAGCCCGCCGCGTACTTCCGCAGTTCGTCCTCGTAGCGGGCGAACGCGACACGGTGGTCTCCGCGTGCCGCGGCCAGCTCGCCGGCCAGCACGTACGCGCCGACCAGGGCGAGTCCCGTACCCATGCCGGACAGGGACGAGGGGCAGTGGGCGGCGTCGCCGAGCAGGGCGATCCGGCCGCGGCTCCAGGAGTCCATGCGGACCTGCCCGACCGAGTCGAAGTAGAAGTCGGGCGCGTACCGCATGTCCTCCAGCAGCCGGTCGCTCTCCCACCCGTTGCCCGCGAACTGCTCGGCGAGGACGGCCTGCTGCCGGGCGACCTCGCGCCGGTCGAGGTCCAGGAGCGGGGAGGCGAAGTAGAAGACGGCCTTGGCCTCGGTGTTGTGCCGGGCGCTGTACATCGCGACGAGCCTGCCCGCCGTGCGGTAGGCGTGTCCGGTGTGGTCGAGCCCGAGCCGGTTGGCCGTGGTGAAGATCGCGCAGTGGACACCGAGGTGCCGTACGAACTGCTCCTCCGGGCCGAACGCCAGGCGGCGGGTGGTGGAGTGCAGCCCGTCCGCGCCGATCACCAGGTCGAACCGGCGCGGCGCGCCGCGCCCGAAGGTGACGGTCACGCCCTCGGCGTCCTCGGTGAGCGAGGTGACGGAGTCCCCGAAGACGTACTCGGTGTGCGCCGCGGTCGCTTCATAGAGGATCCGCGCCAGGTCGCCGCGCAGGATCTCGACGTCTCCGGCGAACAGGTCGGCGGGCAGCTGCGCTTGCGGCCTGCCCGCGCTGTTGACGTACGCCATGGAGCCCATGCCGGTCCGGGCCCGTTCGACGGCGTCCAGGATGCCCATGCCACGGAGGACCGACAGATGGGCCTCGCCGCGGAAGTCGACGGCGTAGCCCCCGTCGCGGAGGGCGGGCGCGCGTTCCACGATCGTGGTGGTGAAGCCGTACCGGTGGAGCCAGTGGGCGAGCGCGGGGCCGGCGACGGAGGCGCCGGAGATCAGTACGCCGAGCTTCTTCGTCTCTGTGGTGTCCATGCCGGTGAGCTTCCACGGCAGGGCTCACCGCGGGCTCACCGCGTGCTCACCGCCTCGACGACGCGTTCCGCGACGTCCGCGGGCAGGCCCAGCAGGCGGAGCGCTTCCGGGGTGTCGGCCCCCGTCCTCAGCGCTGCCTCGGCGGCCTCCCGGTAGCGGGTCCGGGCCGCTGCACGGTCGCCGCGCGCCTCGGCGATGCGGCCGAGGCCGACGAGCGTACGGACCCGGGTGCCGACGCTCTTGACCCAGTGCGGGTCGGCACGCTCCAGAGCCTCCTCGTACAGCCGCTCCGCGTCGGCCGGGTCCCCGTCCAGCAGGGCCATGTCGGCCAGTCCGCGCAGCGCCGCCGCCAGCCCGGTGGGGCTGCCGGCGCGGCGGGCGAGCGCGGCGGCCTCCTTATAGTCGGCGCGGGCCGACGCCGGGTTCTCGCCGACGCGCTGGTCGGCCCGGTTGACGAGCAGGTCGGCGCTGTCCTCCAGGGCGCCGAGCTGCTCGGTGAGCGCGAGGGCCTCGTCGGTGAGCGCGACGGCCCGTACGTGGTCACCGCGCCCGCCCGCCATGCCGGCGAGGGTGTCCAGGGCCAGGGCGGTGCCCCAGCGGTCACCGAGCTCGCGGAACCCTTGGGCGGCGGCGCCGAAGGTCTCCTCGGCCAGGGCGGTGTCCCCCTCACCGAGGGGCCCGAAGCCCGACACGTACCGGGCTGTGGCCCGCGCCCACGGTTCGGGGCAGTCGCGCTGGGCCGAGACGAGTGCGAAGGCGCTCCGCGCGTCGGCCTCGCCCGCGTTCCGCATCATCCACAGAAACAGGCCGACGGGGTAGCGGCCCGTGCGGGCACCCGACCACGCGGCGGCCAGCGCCTGCTCGGCCGCCGCCCGGTGCCGTTGCCACACCGGCCGCCCGGCCGCGCCCGAAGCCGCCAGCAGCACGCACAGGACGTACTCCTCGCCGAGCCCGGCCCACGGCGCCGCCTCACCCGTCCCGCCGCCGATCGCTTCGCCTTCCGCCTCGCCCGGCACCGAGCCCGTCGCGCCCATCGCGTCGAGGAGCGTGATCGCCTGCGGTGCCACCGAGGCCGAGATGCCCCGGATCCACAGGTAGTGCGAGGCAGCGGCGAGCAGTTCGAGGCCCGTGCGCACATCCGGCGACCGGACCGCCCAGTGCAGCGCCGCCAGGAGGTTCCCGTGCTCGACGGTGAGGCGGGGCAGCCACTCCAGTTGCTCGGCCCGCCGCAGATGCGGGTCGGCGGTCCGCGCCAGCTCCAGGAACCGCCGGGCGTGGGCGCGCCGTACCGCATCGCGTTCGCCCGCCGCGTCGAGCCGTTCTCCGCCGTAGGCGCCGATCGTCTCCAGCATCCGGTAGCGGCCGCCCGCGAACTCCAGAAGCGATTTGTCGACCAGAGCTTCGAGCGTCTCGCCGTCGGTGTCGCACACCCGTATCGCGGACTCGGCCGTAGCGCCGCCCGCGAAGACCGTGAACCGCCGTGCGGCCCGCTGCTCCGGCGCGGAGAGCAGCTCCCAGCTCCACGCGACGACCGAGCGCAGCGTCCGGTGGCGCTCGTCGGAGCCTCGGCTGCCGCGGGCCGCGACCCCGAGCCGGTCGTCCAGCCGTCCCGCGAGTTCGTCGGCGTCCAGCGTCCGGATGCGCGCCGCCGCGAGCTCGATGGCCAGGGGCAGATCGTCGAGGGCCGCGCAGATCCGCCGGACGACCTCGGGGTCGGCGGTGAAACCGGGCCGTACGGCGCCCGCCCGCTCGCTGAAGAGCCGTACCGCCGCGTCACCGTCGAGCGGCCGCACGGGCCAGAGGCTCTCGCCGATGATGCCGAGCGGCTCCCGGCTCGTCGCCAGGACCCGCAGCCGCGGGCAGGCCGCCAGCAGCCGCGCCGCCAGCGCCGCGATCTCGTCCACGACGTGCTCGCAGTTGTCCAGGACGAGCAGGAGCATCCGGTCCGAGAGCGCTGCGATCAGGCGGTCGACCGGCGTCTGCCCGCTGTCGCCCACGCTCAGCCCGGTGGCGCGCAGGCCGAGCGCGCTCAGCAGCGCCTGCGGCAGACCGGCGCCGTCGCGCAGTGGGGCCAGCTCCACGAAGCACACCTCGTCCGCCCCGGCCCCGGTGCCGGCGGCCCCCGCGACCTCCACGGACAGCCGCGTCTTGCCGACGCCGCCGGGCCCGGTCAGCGTGACCAGCCGGGCCACCCGCAGCAGACCCGCGACCTCGGCCACCTCGCCGGCGCGCCCGACGAACGCCGTCAGCTGCGCGGGCGGCGCCGTGGGTGCCGGTCCCGCATCGGCGCTCAGCAACTCCCGGTACAGCGCAGTGAGTTCGGGGGAGGGGTCGGTGCCCAGCTCATCGGCCAGATGCCGCCGGGTCTCCTCGTACGCCACCAGCGCGGCGGCCGGGCCTCCCTCGGCGAACAGTGCCCGGATCAGCAGCCCCGCGAGCCGTTCCCGCAGCGGATGGCGGCCGACCAGCTCGCGCAGCTCGGGTACGGCGCCGGCCTGCCCGCCGAGCAGGCACTCGGCCTCGATCCGGTCTTCGAGCGCCCCGAGCCGGCGCTCTTCCAGACGTACGGCGGCAGGCCGGGCGCTCTCGCTCTCGGCGAGGCCGGCCAGCGCCGGGCCCCGCCACAGCCCCAGCGCCTCGCGCAGCAGCGTGACGGCCCGCTCGGCGTCGCCGGCGCGCAGCGCGGCCCGTCCCTCCTGGGCCAGCCGCTCGAACCGGCAGGCGTCCACGTCCTCCTGAGGAACCACGATCCGGTACCCGGCCCCGGCCTGCTCGATCGCGGCCCCCGGGCCGAGGGCCTTGCGCAGTCGGGACACCTGGGACTGGAGGGCGTGCGCAGAGAGCGTCCCGTCCGGGTCGACGCCATCGGCCAGCCGGTCCGCCGACACGGCCTCTCCCGGGTGGGTCAGCAGCAGGGCCAGCAGGGCGCGGCGGGCCGGTCCGCCCAGCGGAACCTCGGCCCCGTCGTCGTGCCACGCCCGGGTCTCACCGAGGATTCCGAACAGCATGCCGGTGATTATCCACCGGAGTCGATCAGTTGATCCGCTGATCGGTCGATCAGACGTGGGCGATCGGGCCGAGATAGGTCCCGCCCGAGACGTCGATCGTCTGGCCGGTCACCCACCGGCCCTGCGGGCCCGCCAGGAAACCGACGACATCGGCGACGTCCTCGGGCTCGCCGAGCCGGCCGAGCGCGGTGATGGATTCCAGTGCGGCGACCGCCTCGGGGACGGCGGTGTAGCCGGCGGTCATGTCGGTCCGCACCGCGCCGGGTGCGACGGTGTTCACCGTGATGCCCCGGCTGCCGAGCTCGTTGGCCAGCGACGGCGTCATCGACTCCAGCGCCGCCTTGCTGATGGTGTAGCCGATCTGTGTGGAGACGGCGAACCGGCTGGCCGTCGAACCCATGTTGACGATGCGGCCGCCGTCGTTCAGCAGCGGCAGCGCCCGCTGGACCACGAAGAACGGCGTGCTGACGTTGACGGCGAGCAGCCGGTCGAGCTCCTCGGGGGTGACGTGCGCGATCGGATTGCCGGAGATGATGCCCGCGTTGTTGACCAGGATGTCCAGCCCGCGCCCCGCCAGCCCCGCGGTCAGGCCCTCGAACAGCCGGTCCACGGCGCCGTCCTCGCCGAACCGGGCCCGGATGGCGAACGCCCGGCCGCCCGCCGCCTCGATCTGTGCCACGGTCTCCTCGGCCGCTGCCTCGTTGCCGCCGTAGTGGACGGCGACCAGCGCGCCCTCGGCAGCGAGCCGCAGCGCGACCGCCCGGCCGATCCCGCGCGAACCGCCCGTCACCAGCGCCGTCTTGCCGTTCAGTGCGCCCGTGCCCATGCCCGTGTCCGTCCCCATGGCCCTGTCCCTCGCTCGGCGGCCGGTCCTCGGTGGATCCGGCGATGGGGCAACAGTCGCGGTGGCGGCTCACCGCACGCTCACCGCCGGCTCACCGGCCCACCGCCGGTGCGCCCGGCGGTGGGCCGTTCAGGTCTCGGGCAGCGCCTCGTACTGGAGGGCCAACCCGTCCAACAGCGCGGCCAGGCCCGTCTCGAACGCGCCCTCGTCCACCTCGCGCTGACGCTCGGCCAGCAGGTGGGCCTGGCCCAGGTGGGGGTAGTCCAAGGGGTCGTACGCCGCCTCGTCGTCCACGAAACCCCGGGCGAAGGAGCCCACCGCCGAGCCCAGGATGAAGTACCGCATCAGCGCGCCGATCCGGGTCGCCTGCGCCGGGGGCCATCCTGCGGCCGTCATCGCGCCGAACACGGCGTCCGCCAGCCGCAGTCCGGCCGGGCGCCGGCCCGGGCCGCGCGCCAGCACCGGCACGATGTTCGGATGGTCGGACAGCGCGTCCCGGTACGAGTGCGCCCAGTCGCGCAGGGCGGTCTGCCAGTCCCGGCCCGCCCCCGGCTCGAACATCGACAAGTCGACCCGCGCGCTCACTGCGTCCGCTACCGCGTCCAGGATCTCGTCCTTCGTGCGGAAGTGGTTGTAGAGGGAGGGTCCGCTGACCCCCAGCGCGGCCGCCAGCCGCCGCGTCGACACCGCCTCCAGCCCCTCCGCGTCCACCAGCGCGCCCGCCGCCTCCACGATGCGGTCTCGGCTGAGGAGGGGCTTGCGCGGTCTGGCCATGCGCCACATAGTAGGGCCTGCCCGCCATAAACTACCGGTGCTAGTTAAGCGTGCCGGTCCACGCCGCCACACCCGGAGGTGCCCGGTGAACCTGGAGCTGAGCGAGGAGCAGGAGGCCGTACGCCGGCTCGCCCGCGAGTTCACCGAGCGCGAGATCGTCCCGTACGCCGCCGAGTGGGACCGCGCCGAGAGCGTGGACCGGGCCATCGTGAAGAAGCTCGGCGGCCTCGGCTTCCTCGGGCTGACCGTCCCCGAGGAGTACGGCGGCTCCGGCGGCGACCACCTCGCCTACGTCCTCGTCACCGAGGAGCTCGGCCGCGGCGACTCGGCCGTGCGCGGCATCGTCTCCGTCTCCCTCGGCCTGGTCGCCAAGACCCTCGCCGCCTGGGGGACCGAGGAGCAGAAACGTTCCTGGCTGCCCCGCCTCTGCTCGGGCGACGCGCTCGGCTGCTTCGGGCTGACCGAGCCCGGCACCGGCTCCGACGCCGGCAGCCTCACCACCCGCGCCGTGCGCGAGGGGGACGCGTACGTCATCAGCGGCAGCAAGATGTTCATCACCAACGGCACCTGGGCGGACGTGGTCCTCCTCTTCGCCCGCACCGGCGACGAGCCCGGCCACCGCGGGATCTCCGCGTTCCTCGTCCCCACCGACACCCCCGGCCTGACCCGGCGCGAGATACACGGCAAGCTCGGCCTGCGCGGCCAGGCCACCGCGGAACTCGCCCTCGACGGCGTCCGCGTCCCCGCCTCCGCGATGGTCGGCCCCGAGGGCAAGGGCTTCTCCGTGGCCATGTCGGCCCTCGCCAAGGGCCGTATGTCGGTCGCCGCCGGGTGTGTCGGCATCGCGCAGGCGGCGCTGGACGCCGCCGTCTCGTACGCCGCCCAGCGCGAGCAGTTCGGCAAGCCGATCGCCCACCACCAGCTGGTCCAGGAGCTGATCGCCGACATCTCGGTCGACGTGGACGCGGCCCGGCTGCTGACCTGGCGGGTGGCCGACCTCGTCGACCGCGGGCAGCCCTTCGCCACCGAGTCCTCCACCGCCAAGCTCTTCGCCTCCGAGGCCGCCGTGCGCGCCGCGAGCAACGCCCTCCAGGTGCACGGCGGTTACGGCTACATCGACGAGTACCCGGCCGGCAAGCTGCTGCGCGACGCCCGGGTGATGACCCTGTACGAGGGCACGAGCCAGATCCAGAAGCTGCTCATCGGCCGCGCCCGCACCGGCGTCTCCGCCTTCTGACTCCTGCGTCATGCGTTCTGAGTACGCATCTGAGTACGTGTGCGGATGTGGCTCCGGTCACGCCGCCCGATGCTGGGTCCATGAACGAGACACCGGTCAAGCAGCGCAACTCGACGGCGTACTACGGCCAGGCCGTCGCGTCCTTCGGCGTCGCGATCTGCGCCGTGGCCCTGGGGATCTACAACCTCCAGGTGGACGGCTGGGTCCGCGCCTTCCTCGGCATCGCCGTCCTCTACCTCACCACCTCGGCCTTCACCCTCGCCAAGGTGATCCGCGACCGCCAGGAGCTCACCCAGATCGTCAGCCGGGTCGACCAGGCCCGGATGGAGAAGATCATGGCCGACTACGACCCCTTCCAGCCGAAGGTCTGATCGCGGGCCGCTCTGTCGCCGAAGTCCGCTAAGCGCTTGCTCACCCTCCGGTAGGGTGTTCCTTTCACAGGACGAAGAGGGTGAGCGAGCGATGGACAGCGCGGAGGAGACGACCGGCGGCTACCGGCCGTGGTCGGAGGTCACCCCCGACGCCGCGCGGCGGCTGCTCGTCGCCGCCGTCGAAGCGTTCGCGGAGCGCGGGTACCACGCCACCACCACGCGTGACATCGCAGGGCGGGCCGGGATGAGCCCGGCCGCGCTCTACATCCACTACAAGACCAAGGAAGAGCTGCTCCACCGGATCAGCCGGATCGGCCACGACAAGGCGCTCGAGATCCTGGAGACCGCCGCTTGCGGCCCGGGCTCGGCCGCCGAACGGCTCGACGCCGCCGTACGGTCCTTCGTGCTGTGGCACGCCGCGCACCACACCACCGCGCGCGTGGTCCAGTACGAGCTCGACGCCCTCGCTCCGGAGCACCGCTCCGAGATCGTGGCACTGCGCCGGCAGAGCGATGCCGCCGTGCGCCGCATCCTCGCCGACGGGGTCGCGGCCGGGGAGTTCGACGTGCCGGACGTCCCCGGCACCACCCTCGCCGTCCTGTCCCTGTGCATCGACGTGGCCCGCTGGTTCAGCACGGCCGGCCACCGTACGCCCGACGAGGTCGGCGCGCTCTACGCCGACCTCGTCCTGCGCATGGTGGGCGCGACCCCTGACGCACCCGCCTTCGCAGCGCCTCAGAAGTAGTAGCGGGACACCGACTCCGCCACGCACACCGGCTTGTCGCCGTCCTCGCGCTCGACCGTGACCGTCGCCGCGACCTGGACGCCGCCGCCCGCCTGCGTGACCTCCGTGATCACGACGGTGGCGCGCAGCCGCGAGCCGACCGGCACCGGCGCCGGGAAACGCACCTTGTTCGTGCCGTAGTTGATGCCCATCTTCATGCCCTCGACCCGCATGACCTGCGGCACCAGGCTCGGCAGCAGCGACAGGGTGAGATAGCCGTGGGCGATGGTGGAGCCGAAGGGTCCGCCCGCGGCCCGCTCCGGGTCCACGTGGATCCACTGGTGGTCACCGGTGGCATCGGCGAACAGGTCGATCCGCTTCTGGTCCACCTCCAGCCACCCGCTCGGACCGAGCGTTTCCCCGATCCCTGCGTGCAGCTCCTCGGCGGACGTGAAGATCCTCGGCTCGGCCATGCGTCTCCCTCTCCCTGGCGAACAAGCGCTTGCTCAGCGCTGCTCAGCATGCTGGGGCCGCATGTATCTGTCAACGACACGTCTGTCAACGAATGTCGGCCCGGCCGACTACCCTCGGCGTCGTGCCGAAGATTCCCGAGAAAATCCACGAGCTCACCGTCGGCCAGCTGTCCGCCCGCAGCGGGGCGGCCGTCTCCGCGCTGCACTTCTACGAGACCAAGGGCCTGATCAGCAGCCGTCGCACCGCCGGCAACCAGCGACGCTACAGCCGCGACGCACTGCGCCGGGTGGCCTTCGTACGCGCCGCCCAGCGCGTCGGCATCCCGCTCGCCGCCATCCGCGACGCACTCGCCCAGCTCCCCGAGGAGCGCACCCCCAACCGCGAGGACTGGGCACGGCTTTCGGAGGCCTGGAGCGCCGAGCTCGACCAGCGGATCACCCGGCTGATGCGCCTGCGCGACCACTTGTCCGACTGCATCGGCTGCGGCTGCCTCTCGCTGAAGAACTGCGCCCTGTCCAACCCGGACGACAAGTTCGGCGACCAGCTCACCGGCTCGAGGTTGTAGCGGCGGTCTCCGTACCGGCCGCCTCGAGGGCCGCCGACACCAGCTCGGCATTCGAGCGCGCCGGCCGCCCGTCCGGCAGGTGCAGTACGTCGCCCACGCCGATCCGTGCGCCCGCACCGCACCGCGCGGCCAGCCGCAGCACCGGCCAGGCGGCGGCCTCCCGCCCGAACAGCAGCAGCGGCACCGGCGGCAGCCACCGCAGCCCCGCCACCAGCGCCGGATCGGCCACCGCCAGCTCCACCGCCAGCCGGATCCGTCCAGGGTCCCGCACCGGCCAGGCCAGGAACCGCGCGAGCGCACCCGGCGCCGGCTCCACCGCCCCTGCCTCAGCCCCCGGCCCGGCGCCCTCCCCGCCCAGCGGAACCATCGCGTCCACCGCCACGCCCCGCGCCAGCAGGGCCTCGGCCAGCTCCTCGGCCCCCGGCTCCGCGAAATGCACCACCGCCCGGTCCGGCAGCACCGTCCACGACCGGACCCGCTCCAGCCGCCCCGCCGGATCCGGCTCGGCCCCGATGCCCGCGGACACCGAAAGCGGTACGGAGACCCCCGCGCCCCGCACCGCCTCCAGCAGCGGCCCGACGACCCGGGGCGACAGGCTCTCCCGGCCGCACGGGGTCCGCGGATGGACCAGCACCTCCCCGGCCCCGGCGGCGACCGCCCCCAGGGCCGACTCCACCACGTCCGGCGGGGACAGGGGCACGGCCCCGCCGTCGGCGGCAGCGCGCCCGCCGTTCAGCGACACCGACACCGATAGCGACACCGCCACCGGCGCCGACACCCGAAGCCCCCGCAGGCTCATGCCGCCCCCGCCGAAGCCGGATCCGTGGCCGAGTCCGCCAGCGCCGGCCGCGGCACGACGATCCCGCAGCCCGCGCACACCGGTCCGTCCCAGGCCCACGCCCCCTCCCAGTTGCCATGCCCCGCGCGGGGCCCCCGTCTCTGCCCCGGCATGTGCGCGGGCCAGCGCAGCTCCTGCTCCCCGCAGACCGGGCACCCCGTCCCCGGCTCCGACTCCAGCGCCGTGACCAGCCGCCGCAGCACCTCGCCCAGCGTCCCGTCGGGCCGCACCCCCGGATCGGCGCACCGCACCACCGCGTCCCCACTGCCGCCCCACGCCCACTCCGGGCGGCGCAGCCCGTGGTACTTCTCCCGCCGGCGCCGCTCCGCGAACTGGCGCTCGTACTCCAGCCAGACCGCCCGCGCCTCCTCCAGCTCCTCCAAGGCCGCGACCAGCCGCAGCGGATCGGCCCCCCGGTCCTCGGGGGCGATCCCGTGCCGGTCGCACAGATGCCACCACGTCGCCCGGTGCCCGTACGGAGCGAACCGCTCCAGGCAGCGGCGCAGCGAATGGCGCCGCAGGGCACGGTCATTGCGTGCGTCCCGCACCTGGTACGCCAGACTTCGGAATCCCGCCATGACACCTTCACCTCCGTCGCGCCCACGCCCGCACCGGGGGGCGTCGTATTACGTCGAACGACGACGCACCGTGAGATGTGCCCAACATGCCCGGTCAGCTGCGGGCGCATGCGGGGGCGGTCGAGGCGTGCGGGTGGCACATGGCCGGAACTCAGCGCCCCATGCGCCCCGCAGCAACCACGAGCCGGGCCAGCTCCTCGTGGCAGATGTCGCTGTGCGCCCCCGAGGGCGGACCGCCGCGCCGCACCACGGACCCGGTGTCCACACTGACGCAACCGGCCTCCGGGACCCCCTCACGCAAGGCCGTGTCGAGGCTGATCCGCGGCGCGCCCGGCACCGCCTGCACCCCGTCGTGACCGATCGCGCCCCACCGCTCGTCGAAACCGAGCAGACCGGCCGAATCCCCTGCCATCCGGGAGGCCAGCGGATAGAAGACCTTGAGGGCCGAATCGTACGAGGAGTGGCAGGCGAGCACCGGGCCGTCGACCCGGCGCTGCATCCCGCGCAGCGCCCCGCCGCTGCCCTTGTCGTGGGGGAGCCGGTCGGCGAAGGCGTAGTGGGAGAAGGCCCCTTGGAGCAGGGTCGCCGATTTCACGTACCGGGTCCCGTCCGGCACCGCGCGCAGCGCGAAGGACACCACCCGGGCCCCGAAGCTGTGGCCGATCAGATGGATCCGCAGGGCCGGGCGGTGGCCCGCCAGTTCGGCCAGTACCGGGCCGAGGCCGCGCTCGCCGACGACCCCGGCCCGCTTCTTCATCTGGTAGTACGTGGCCTGTCGCAGCAGCTCCTTGGCGCCGTTCCACAGCGCGCGCAGGCCGCCGCCGACGGAGAATCCGGGCTCGGCGGCGCCTCCGGGCAGGGCGCCCGACGCGATCAGCCCTTCGGTGAAGGCACGGCACACCTCCAGCACGTCGTGCGTGAAGATGGCGGGCACGTCCCGCACGGCGGGGACCGCGACGGCCGTGACGGCTGCGACACCCGCGACACCCGAGGCGGTCGCGTCGGACGCCTCCGCCGGATCGGCCACGTCCACCGCATCCACCCCCGCCAGCTCCCGTACCAGCGCGCCGAATTCGGTGAACGCGGCCGCCGACTCCGGCCGGTCCTCCAGCAGTTCGGCGACCCGGTCCAGCTCCGCCACCCGCCCCGGCCAGAACTCCGCGAGCGCCCGCAGCGTGGCGGGGTCCAGCGCCGTCCCGTGGCTCGGCTCGGCGAGCGTGGCGTGGGGGTCGAAGTCCGGAATCGGCTCGTCCGAGAACCGGATCGAGGGCCAGACGACGCCCACGTACCCCAGCCGCACGCCCGGCCCCACCAGTCCCGGGAAGGGGGCGTAGAAGCGGTCGAAGAGCCGGGTCGACGTCGACCGGTCGCTGTTCCAGCCGTGCGCGAAGACCAGTAGATCGGTGGCCTCCAGCGCAGCCACCGCATCCTGCGTGCTCCGGTCCACGTCCCCGTCGGAGTCGAAGGTCAGCTCCGCGTACGGACCGACCCCGATCCCGCCACTCGACGCCGTTGCATCCGACATGAGGTCCCCCTCCGCGCCGTCTCTCCGGTGCCGTCCAGCATCCTGCTGCCGCCCCTACCCGGCCAGACCCCTGCCACCCACGGATTCACGCGGATTCACGCGGGTTCACGGGTACAGCAGGTACCGCCCCCGCACGGCCGCGAACCGCTCCAGCCCCGTCGCCCAGTCGGCCGCGATCTCCTCGACCCCTGCCCCCGCGTCCACCATCTTCCGGACCCGGTCCGAGCCGGTCAGCTGGTCGATCCAGTGGTCCGTGCGCCACGCGAAACCGGACCACGTCCGCTTCGCGGTCACCAGCAGCCCGACCCCGGCCCGTACCGGATCGAAGGCCGCCCGGTCGTGCACGATCAGCCGGACCCCGCCGCACACCTTCCCGGCGAACTTGGAGAACGTCGGCGTGAAGTAGGCCTCCCGGAACCACACCCCGGGCAGTTCCAGCGCCTGGGCCGCCTCCGCCCACCGCCGGTCCAGGCCCTCCGCGCCGACCACCTCGAAGGGCGTGGTCGTACCGCGCCCCTCCGACAGGTTGGTGCCCTCGAACAGGCAGGTGCCGGCGTACGCGAGGGCCGTGTCCGGCGTCGGCACGTTCGGGCTCGGCGGCACCCAGGGCAGTCCGGTCGCCCCGAAGAAGGAGTCCCGCCGCCACCCGGTCATCCGTACCGTGCTCAGCCTGACCGGCTGCGCGGCCAGGAACTCCCCGTTGAACAGCAGGGCCAGCTCGGCCACCGTCATCCCGTGCGCGAGCGCGATCGGCTCCCGGCCCACGCCGCTCGCGTACGCGCGCTCCAGTACGGGCCCGGCGGCCGACCGGCCGCCCACCGGGTTCGGCCGGTCCAGTACGACCACCGCCTTGCCGGCCAGTGCGGCCGCGCGCATGCAGTCGTACAGGGTCCAGATGTAGGTGTAGAAGCGCGCCCCGACGTCCTGGATGTCGAAGACGACGGTGTCGATCCCGGCCGCCGTGAACACGTCCGCGAGCTTCTGCCCGCTCTTGCCGTACGTGTCGTACACCGGCAGCCCGGTCGCCGGATCGCGCCCGGCCGCCTCCGAATCGCCCGCCTGCGCCGTCCCGCGGAACCCGTGCTCCGGCCCGAACACCGCCACCAGGTTCACCCTTGCGTCCGCATGCAGTACGTCGACCAGGTGGCGGGCGTCGGCGGTGATCCCGGTGGGGTTGGTGACCACCCCGACCCGCTGCCCGGCGAGCACCGCGTAGCCGTCGGCGACGAGCTGATCGAAGCCCGTGCGCACCCGGCCGGCGGCTTCCGCCGGCTGGTCCGGGGCCCGGCCGGGCCCCGCGCCCACCGCCCCGAGAGTCCCCAAGGCCCCCGTCGTCCCCGCCAGCCCCAACAGCCCCCGTCGTGACAGCGTCATCCGGCCACGCTATGCGCCTGCCCTCTTCCACCCCGACATACCGACCGGTTAGTCTGCCCGGCATCCGGCCATGAAAGGTGATCCCCGTGAGCGCGTACCAGGACCAGCGAGTCGTCGTCACCGGCGCGGGCGGCGGCATCGGCGCCGCCCTCGCCCACCGCTTCGCCGCCGAGGGGGCCACGGTCGTGGTCAACGACCTCGACGCCGCCAAGGCCGCCGCCGTGGCGGGCGAGATCGGTGCCCGGGCGATCGCGGTCCCGGGCGACGCGTCGGCCGTCGTGGCGCAGGCCCGCGAGACGCTCGGCGGACGGGTGGACGTCTACTGCGCGAACGCCGGACTCGCCTCGGGCGGCGACGCGTTCGCCGACGAGGCCGTGTGGGAGGCGGCCTGGGACACCAACGTCATGGCGCACGTCCGCGCTGCCCGGCTGCTGCTGCCCGACTGGCTGGAGCGCGGAAGCGGGCGCTTCGTGTCCACCGTCTCGGCCGCAGGGCTGCTGACCATGATCGGGGCGGCGCCGTACAGTGTCACCAAGCACGGTGCGCTCGCCTTCGCGGAGTGGCTCTCGCTGACCTACCGCCACCGCGGCGTGCAGGTCCATGCCATCTGCCCGCAGGGGGTGCGCACCGACATGCTGACGGCCGCGGGCTCGGCGGGCGAACTCGTCCTCGCGCCGACCGCGATCGAGCCGGAAGCGGTTGCGGACGCACTGTTCGACGGCATGGAGAAGGGCCGGTTCTTGATCCTCCCGCACCCCGAGGTCGCGGACTACTACGCCGCCCGCGCCACCGAACCGGACCGCTGGCTCGGCAGCATGAACCACCTCCAGCAGAAGTGGGAGACCAGGTGACCCGGCCCTCGGGCTATGCCGCCAAGCCGTGGCTCGGGCTGCTCAGCCCGGCCCAGCGCGCCCCCCTCTCCCCGCCGCCCAGCCTGCTGCACGCCTTCCGTGACGCCGTCGCCCGGGCCCCGGAGCGCACCGCGCTGGCCTACTTCGACGGCCGCATCGGCTACGCGGAGACCGACGCGCTCTCCGACTCCGTCGCCGGCCACCTCGCCGTGCACGGCATCCGCCGCGGGGACCGGGTCGCCGTCATGCTGCAGAACACCCCGCACTTCGTGCTCGCCGTCCTGGGCGCATGGAAGGCCGGGGCGGTGGTCGTCCCGCTCAACCCCATGTACAAAGCGGGCGAGATCGGGCACATCCTGCGGGACTCGGGGGCTTCCGCGCTGGTGTGCGACGGCCGCGCGTGGTCGGCGTACGTGGCCGAGGCCGTCCGCGGCACGGCCGTACGGGTCGCCCTGACCGCCTCGGACCGGGACTTCCAGACCCGGAACGACCCGCGCGTCTTCGCCCCGGCGGAACCGGGCTCCGCCGAGCCGGGCTCCGCCGAGCCGGGCTCCGCCGAGCCGGGCTCCGCCGCCGCGCCGGACCCGACCGCGCCGGGCTCTGCCCCGCCGTCGGCAGGCGCCGCCGGACTGGTCCCGCAGCAGCGACACCCGCAGGCCGGACCCTCCAAGGCAGGACCCTCCAAGGCAGGACCCGTGCAGCCCGGACCCGCCCGCCCCGACGCCGAACGCCCCGGCATCCCGGCACCGGCCCGCGGGGTGGCCCCGGCCGACCTCACCGCCGTGGCCCGCCAGGGCCACCCCGCCCCGCCGGACCCCGGCCTC
Source organism: Streptomyces sp. NBC_00354 (assembly GCF_036106915.1). Classification (NCBI taxonomy): domain Bacteria; kingdom Bacillati; phylum Actinomycetota; class Actinomycetes; order Kitasatosporales; family Streptomycetaceae; genus Streptomyces; species Streptomyces sp. NBC_00354. The sequence goes on from NZ_CP107983.1 coordinate 6,499,596, forward strand.
ACCGCCGCCGACACCGCGCTCATCAGCTACACCTCCGGCACCAGCGGCACCCCCAAGGGCGCCATGAACCCGCACGGCGCGCTCACCCACAACGCCGTCCGGCAGGTCACCGGGCACCCGCTCCCCGAGGGCGCCGTGTACTTCGCCCTCGCGCCCCTGTTCCACATCACCGGCATGGTCTGCGAGCTCGGCGCCTGCTTCGCCAACGCCGGCACCCTCGTCCTCGCCCACCGCTTCGACGCCGGCGTCGTCCTCGACGCCTTCCTCGAGCACCGCCCCGCCTACACCGTCGGTCCGGCCACCGCCTTCATGGCCCTCGCCGCCCACCCCGAGGCCGCCCCGGACCACTTCGCCTCGTTCCAGGTGATCTCCTCCGGCGGCGCCCCGCTCCCGCCCGCCCTCGTCGAACGCCTCCGCGCCGCCTTCGGCTTCTACCTCCGCAACGGCTACGGTCTCACCGAGTGCACCGCGCCCTGCGCCTCCGTGCCCGTGCACCTCGAAGCCCCGGTGGACCCCGCCTCCGGCACCCTCTCCGTGGGCCTGCCCGGCGCGGACACGCTCGTACGGATCCTGGACGAGCAGGGCGGCGAGGTGCCCTTCGGCGAGGCCGGCGAGATAGCCGTCCGGGGGCCCCAGGTCGTCCCCGGCTACTGGGGGCTGCCGGCGGACACCGCCAAGGCCTTCCCAAACGGCGAACTGCGTACCGGCGACGTCGGGTTCATGGACGCGGACGGCTGGCTCTACGTCGTCGACCGCAAGAAGGACATGATCAACGCCTCCGGGTTCAAGGTCTGGCCGCGCGAGGTCGAGGACGTGCTCTACACCCACCCCGCCGTGCGCGAGGCGGCCGTGGTCGGCGTCCCGGACCCGTACCGCGGGGAGAGCGTGAAGGCGTACGTGAGCCTGCGTCCCGGCACCTCGGCGCTGCCGGAGGAGCTGTCCGCGTACTGCGCCGCGCGCATCGCCGCGTACAAATACCCGCGGCAAGTGGAGATCCTGCCTGTCCTGCCGAAGACGACGAGTGGCAAGATCCTGCGACGGGAACTGCGCGACCGCGGCTGAAAACAGTCGTACGGTCGTACAGCCGGTCGTACGGCTGGTGCGTACGGCCGGTCCGTACGGCTGGTCGTACGACCAGAGAACAGGGAAGGGAAGGTCAGCGCCATGGCTGCCAGGACCACGGAGCCCGAAGGCACGAACGAAGCCCCGGTGCCGCAGCGGCTGCTGGCCGTCGCCACCCGGTTGTTCGCCGAGCGCGGCTACGACCGCACCTCCGTACAGGAGATCGTCGAGGCGGCCGGGGTCACCAAGGGTGCGCTCTACCACTACTTCGGATCCAAGGACGACCTGCTGCACGAGGTGTACTCGCGGATGCTGCGCCTCCAGCAGCAGCGCCTGGACGCGGTGGCCGATTCCGATGCCCCGGTCGAGGAGCGGCTGCGCGCCGCGGCCGCCGACGTGGTGGTCACCACCATCGAGAACCTCGACGACGCGGCGATCTTCTTCCGGTCGATGCACCAGCTCAGCCCGGAGAAGTTCAAGCAGGTGCGGGCGGAGCGCCGGCGCTACCACGAGCGCTTCCGGGCGCTGGTCGAGGAAGGCCAGCGGACCGGAGTGTTCTCCACCGCCACGCCCGCGGACCTGGTGGTGGACTACCACTTCGGCTCCGTCCACCACCTGTCCACCTGGTACCGCACGGACGGCCCGCTCACGCCGCAGCAGGTCGCCGATCACCTCGCCGACCTGCTGCTGCGCGCGCTGCGACCGTAGGAGAGCGGTCAGGGCGTCAGGTCACCCGTTACGGGGCCACCTTCAGCAGCTTGTTCGCCGTGCCCGGCGACGGGTTGCTCACCGCGCCCGCCGTGGCCGCGGCCGTCAGTGCCGCGGCCGTCTGCGCCGGGGTCGCGGACGGGTGCCCGGCCAGGTAGACCGCCGCGGCGCCCGCAACGTGCGGGGTGGCCATGGAGGTGCCCGAGATGGTCTTGGTGCCGGTGTCGCTGTCCTTCCAGTCGGAGGTGATGTCCGAACCCGGCGCGTACAGGTCCACCACGGAACCGAAGTTCGAGAACGAGGACTGTTCGTCGTCGATGGTGCTCGACGCCACGGTGATCGCCTCCGGAACCCGCGCGGGGGAGCCCTTTGCGGCGTCGGCCGATTCGTTGCCCGCCGCCACGGCGAAGGTGACACCCGAGGCGATGGCCCGGCGCACGGCCTCGTCCAGCGCCTCGTCCGCGCCGCCGCCCAGGCTCATGTTGGCCACCGAGGGCCCCGAGTGGTGCTGGGTGACCCAGTCGATGCCGGCGACGACCTGCTCGGTGGTGCCGGAGCCGTTGTCGTCCAGCACCCGCACCGCGACCAGCTTCGCCTTCTTGGCGACGCCGTGCGCGGTCCCCGCGATGGTGCCCGCCACGTGCGTGCCGTGGCCGTTGCCGTCGTCGGCGCTGTCGTCGTTGTCCACCGCGTCGAAGCCGGACGTCGCGCGGCCGCCGAAGTCCTTGTGCGTCGTGCGTATGCCGGTGTCGATGACGTACGCCGTCACGCCCTCACCGGCGCTGTCGGGGTAGCTGTACTTCTTGTCGCCCGCCTTGGCCGTCTGGTCGATCCGGTCCAGACCCCATGAAGGCGGGTTGTCCTGAGTGGCGTTGATGGTGAACTTCTTGTTCTGCACGACCTTGCCGACGGCCGGGTCCGCGGCGAGCCGCTTGGCCTCGGTCTCGCTCAGGCCCGCGGCCGAGAAGCCGTTGACCCCGGAGCTGTAGGAACGCTTGAGCTCGCCTCCGTACTTCTTGGCCAGCTGTTCCTTGTTCGCGGATGCGTCAAGTATGACGACGTAGCTTCCGCTGATCGCGCCGGGCGCGCCCAGTCCGTAGACCGTGCCCTCGGCCGGTGACGCCGCCCCTGCGAAGGGGGTGGCGAGCAGGGTCACGGCGGCCGCTGTGGCGGCTCCCGCGCCGACTGCTGCGTACCGGAAACCGCGCGAACGCTTGTGAGTTGCCATCTGGAGGGTTCTCCTCATGTTGACGTGTGGGGCGTCAAACCTTCTGGAGAACCCTGATCCGATTGACAGGCGCAAATCAAGAACGCCTCGGCGTGGCGGGGTTGTTCAACAAGGTTTCTTAAAAGACCTCCCGCATCGCCTTCACTTCGCACATGAGTTCACACGAACTCCCGCACGATTCCCACACGTTCACGAACGGCCCGCGTACTTCTTCAGCTCCCGGTGCGCCAGTGAACGCTGGTGCACCTCGTCCGGACCGTCCGCCAGCCGCAACGTCCGTGCCGCCGCCCACAGTTCGGCCAGCGGGAAGTCCTGGCTCACCCCGCCCGCGCCGTGCAGCTGCACCGCGTCGTCCAGGATCCGCACCACCGCCCGCGGGGTCGCGATCTTGATGGCCTGGATCTCGGTGTGCGCACCCCGGTTGCCGACCGTGTCCATCAGCCAGGCCGTCTTCAGGACCAGCAGACGCAGCTGCTCCACCGTGACCCGGGCGTCCGCGATCCAGTTCTGTACGACGCCCTGCGCGGCCAGCTCCTTGCCGAAGGCCGTACGGCCCACCGCGCGCCGGCACATCAGCTCGATGGCCCGCTCCGCCATGCCGATCAGGCGCATGCAGTGGTGGATCCGGCCCGGGCCGAGCCGGGCCTGGGCGATCGCAAAGCCGGTGCCCTCCTCACCGATCAGGTTCGCGGCCGGGACCCGGGCCCCGTCGAAGACCACCTCGGCGTGGCCGCCGTGGTCGTGGTCCTCGTACCCGTACACGGTCATCGCCCGGCGCACCTCGACCCCAGGGGTGTCGCGCGGGACCAGGATCATCGACTGCTGGCGGCGCGGATCGGCGCCTTCCGGGTCCGTCTTGCCCATGACGATGAAGATCTTGCAGTCCGGGTTCATGGCCCCGGAGATGAACCACTTGCGTCCCGTGACCACATACTCGTCACCGCTCGCCGAGCGCTCGATCCGCGTCTCGATGTTCGTCGCGTCCGAGGAGGCCACCTCGGGCTCGGTCATCGCGAAGGCGGACCGGATCTCGCCGGCCAGCAGCGGCTCGAGCCACTGCTTCTTCTGCTCCTCGTTGCCGAACTGCGCGAGCAGCTCCATGTTCCCGGTGTCCGGGGCCGCGCAGTTGGTCGCCATCGGCGCCAGGTGCGGGCTGCGGCCGGTGATCTCGGCGAGCGGGGCGTATTGGAGGTTGGTCAGCCCGGCGCCGTGCTCGGCATCGGGAAGGAAGAGATTCCACAGGCCCTGACGGCGCGCTTCGGCCTTCAGCTCACCGAAGACGGCCGGGGTGTCCCAGGGCGAGGCCAGCCGCGCGCGCTGCTCGGCGGCGACGGGCTCCGCCGGGTACACGTACTCGTCCATGAACGCGAGCAGCCGCTCGCGGAGTTCCTCGGTCCGGGCGTCGAATGCGAAGTCCATGGGTGTGCCTCAGCCTTTCTGGCCGTTTTCGAATGGATGGAGGCCTTGGAGGGTGGTCAGACCGTGCTCGATGAAGACCGGGACCAGCTCGCCGATCCGGTCGAAGCCCGCGCCCACCGTCTGCCCGAGCGTGTACCGGTAGTGGATGCCCTCGAGGATCACCGCGAGCTTGAACCAGGCGAAGGCCGTGTACCAGGCGATCGCGCCGGTGTCCCGGCCGGAGCGGGCGGCGTACCGCTCGATCAGCTCGGCCGGCGCCGGATGTCCGGGCGCGCCGCTCGTCGTACTGACCGGGGAGTCGGTCAGCCCCAGGTCCGAGCTGTACATCACCAGCAGTCCGAGGTCGGTCAGCGGATCGCCGAGCGTGGACATCTCCCAGTCCAGCACCGCCCGGATCGTGTCGTCCGGACCGCCGATCAGTACGTTGTCCAGCCGGAAGTCGCCGTGCACGACGGTCGGGGCGGGGGAGTCGGGCAGGGCGCGGCCGAGCGCGCCGTGCAGCTCGTCGATGCCCGCGAGCTCGCGCCCCCGGGAGGCCGCGAGCTGCTTGCCCCAGCGGCGCAGCTGCCGGTCGAGGAAGCCCTCGGGCCGGCCGAAGTCGCCCAGGCCCACCGCCTCCGGGTCCACCGCGTGCAGGTCGACCAGCGTGTCGACCAGGCCCAGGACCGCCCGCCGGGTGCGCTCGGGGCCGATCGCGGCCAGCTGTCCGGCCGTCCGGTACGGCACCCCGTCCACGTACTCCATGACGTAGAACGGCGCCCCGAGGACCGACTCGTCCTCGCACAGCAGCAGCGGCTCGGGCACCGGCACGGCCGTACCGTGCAGCGCCCGGATCACCCGGTGCTCGCGCCGCATGTCGTGCGCCGTGGCCAGGACGTGACCGAGCGGCGGGCGGCGCACCACCCAGCGGGCGGTCCCGTCGGTGATCTCGTACGTGAGGTTCGAGCGGCCGCCTTCGATCAGCCGGCCGCGCAGCGCCCCGGCCGCGAGCCCCGGCCGCGCCCGGTCGAGATGACCGCGCAGCCGCTCCAGATCGAGGCCCCGGGGGCCGGCTGAAGCGGACGCAGACGCTGAGGTCATGGTGCGCACCTCCGTGCGGAGTGGACGAGGACGAGCGAACGAGAGACATCATGCCGACCAGTCGGTATGTCGTCCAGTGCGCAGGGCCCACGAGTACGGGCCGGAGGGGATCCTCCGGCCCGTCCACGGCTCGGAACAGCGGGTCGGAACAGCGGGTCAGAACGCCGGCGCCGCGCGTGTCACGCGTGGCAGAGGATCGGCGTGCCGCCGTTCATCACGGTCATGTCCTGGAGCACCGCCAGTATGTTCAGCGGCGCCCCTTCCGGCTCGCCGGCCAGCTCCGCGTACGCCCGGTGCAGGTTCGCCACCAGCCGCTCGCTCTCCCGCCACGTCCCGAACTCGCCGAGATCGGCCTCGCGCGCCACCTCCAGCGGGCTCAGCTCCTTCGCCCTGCCCTCCCGGGCGAGTTCGGCCACGTACTGCAGGTAGCGCTCGGTGGCCTCGTAGGCGGACGGGTCCGTCAGCGGCCCGTGGCCCGGTACGACGGTCTCCGCGCCCAGCGAGCGCAGCAGCTCCAGCGCCCGCAGCGAACCGGCCAGCGAGCCCATCGCCAGGAACGGCGTGCCCTCGGCGAAGACCAGGTCGCCGGTGAACACGGTCCGCTGCCGGGGCAGCCACACGATCGAGTCCCCGGTGGTGTGCGCGACGCCCGGGTGGATGACCTGGACCTCCGTCCCGCCGAGGTGGAGGGTCGTCCGGTCGTTGTACGTGAGGTCGGGCGGGGTGATCTCGATCGCGCCGAAGTCGGTCGTCGGCCAGATCATCTCCAGCTGGTGCCCGGCGGCGAGCTGCTCGGTGCGCGCGTTGTCGTGCCCGAGGATCAGGGCCTCGGGGGCGAAGACGCCGTTGCCGTACGTGTGGTCGCCGTGGTGGTGGGTGTTGACCACCGTGCGCGGCAACGGCACCCCGGCCGCCACGACCGCCTCGCGCAGGGCCAGCGCCCGCCGCTCGGTGGCCGCGGTGTCGATGAGCAGGGTCCGGCCGCCGTCGCTCACGAAGCCGGCGTTGTTGAGGCACCAGCCGCCGTCCGGCTGGACGTAGGCGTAGACCCCGCTCGCGGGCTGGACGAGGTACGGCTCTTCGGCGGTCATCTGCTCTCCCCTGGGTCGCTCTGACAAGCGGTCAGCATCCTGCCAGTCGCGGCGGCGCCGGGGGAGAGCGGGGGCCTGCCGGTCCGGCCGGTTTTCAGCGGCTTCAGCGGCCCGTCAGCAGCCCGTCAGTGGTCGTCGTAGTGGCCGTCGTGCTCGGCGTGCCGGTGCCCGTCGTGCACGTAGTCCACGTGGTCGCCGTGCTGCACGGCCTCGTGCCCGCAGGCCGGTCCGTGGGCGTGGTCGTGGGCCTCGTGGGCGTTGTGCCCCGCGGCCTCGCACTCGTCCCAGTGCCCGGAGTGCTCGCGGTGCAGATGGCCGTCGTGCGCGTAGTCGACGTGGTCGCCGTGGGACACCTCGGTGTGGCCGCAGCCGGGGCCGTGGGTGTGCTCGTGGGTGGGGTGTTCCTGGTGCATGGTCGTCATGGCGCCGAGGCTAATGCGGAACGCCCCTTATCGCCTGTTGTGTCCCAAGTGGCGCGGACAAGCCGGATCATCCGACCAGCCGCTCAGAAGATGACCGCCACCGCGAAGACCGACAGCGCCACCGTGCACGCCACCGCCGCCAGCGCCGACCGCGGTGCGAGCCCCGGCGGCCGGGTCGCCGCCAGCTGCCGCATCCGCACGTGCGCGACCCCCAGGAACGCCAGCCAGATCAGTACGATCACCGCCGCCCCGAGCACCTCCACCGGCGAACCCGACCCGCGCAGCGCCTGCCGCAGCGCCAGCACCGCCGTCACCGAGCACGCCAGCGTCGTACGCCGCCACGCGAGACGGGTCCGCTCGGGCTGCAGCCCCGCGTCGCGCCCCGCCGTACCGGAGGACGTCACTGCCCGCTCGTCCAGCCCAGCAGCACCACCAGCACCATCGACACCGCGACCAGCCCCACCCCCAGGCTCAGCACCACCGGGAACCGGGACAGCGGCAGGTCCTCGCCGAGCCGCATCGCCCGCTCGCAGCGCACCCAGTGGTTCACCGCCCGCAGCGCGCAGGCCGCACCCACTGCGAGCAGCGCGAGGGACATCCCGACCCGCACCCCCCAGCGCAGGTCGGGCAGGAACTGGTCCACCGCGAAACCGCCGCCCACCAGGGCGAGGGCGGTCCGGATCCAGGCCAGGAAGGTCCGCTCGTTGGCCAGCGAGAAGCGGTAGTCGGGGGTCTCGCCCTCGTCCCTCAGCCGCTGCGGCGCGAACCAGAGGCGCACGTCCTTGACGAAGTCGATCACCTGATCAATCTACTGGGCGGACTTCCGGTGCGCGCGCAGTCGCCGGTACGCCTCCAGCCCGTCGGGCACCCACTCCCACTCGCCGTCCGCGACCCGCTCGGCCAGCTCCTCCTCGGGCAGCCATGCGTGCCAGGCCACCTCCGACTCCTGCGGCCGCACCGGCAGATCGCAGCGCACCTCGTGCACGTACGACCACCAGGCCCCGCCCGGCCCCTCGTACAGGAACTTGAACAGCGGCACGGGCTGCGCCAGCCCCTGCACGCCCAGCTCCTCCTCGGCCTCCCGCAGGGCGGCCTGCGCGTAGCTCTCGCCGGCGCCCAGCACCCCGCCCACGAACATGTCGTAGGCGGACGGGAAGACCAGCTTCGAGGCCGTCCGCCGGTGCACGAAGATCCGCCCCTGCGCATCCCTGGCCTGCACGAACACACACCGGTGGAGCAGCCCGCCCGCGTACACCTCGCCCCGCGGCGCCTGGCCCGTCACCCGGTCTTCCCGGTCCACCACGTCCAGTACTTCATCAGCAGCACTCACACGGCTCATCCAACCACCGCTGTTGACTGGTTACCGCTCCGTAGCCAAGGATCTGGCCCACCACCGACCGGAGGACGGGTTCGCAATGACGTACGACGCAGACGTGATCGTGATCGGGGCCGGGCTCGCGGGCCTGGCGGCCACCGCCGAGCTCGTCGACGCGGGCCGCAAGGTCATCCTGCTCGACCAGGAGCCCGAGCAGTCGATCGGCGGCCAGGCGCACTGGTCCTTCGGCGGGCTGTTCTTCGTCGACTCGCCCGAACAGCGGCGGATGCGGATCAAGGACAGCCGCGAGCTCGCCCTGCAGGACTGGCAGGGCACTGCGGGCTTCGACCGCGAGGAGGACGCCTGGCCGCGCCGCTGGGCCGAGGCCTACGTCGACTTCGCGGCCGGAGAGAAGCGGCCCTGGCTGCACGCCCAGGGCGTCCGCTTCTTCCCGGTGGTCGGCTGGGCCGAACGCGGCGGCTACGACGCGAACGGGCACGGCAACTCCGTCCCCCGCTTCCACATCACCTGGGGCACCGGGCCCGGCCTGGTCGAACCCTTCGAGCGGCGGGTCCGCGCCGGGGCGGCCCGCGGCCTGGTCCGGCTCCGGTTCCGCCACCGCGTCACCGGGCTCGCCCGGACGGCCGGCGTCCTCGACACCGTCACGGGCGAGATCCTGGAGCCCTCCGGCGCCGTACGGGGCACCGCGAGCGGCCGCGAGAGCACCGGGGCCTTCTCCCTCCGGGCCCAGGCGGTGATCGTGACCAGCGGCGGGATCGGCGGCAACCACGACCTCGTACGCAAGCAGTGGCCGGACCGGCTCGGCACCCCGCCGCAGCGGATGCTCTCCGGGGTCCCGGCGCACGTGGACGGCCTGATGCTGGGCATCGCCGAGGAGGCCGGCGCCAGCCACATCAACAAGGACCGCATGTGGCACTACACCGAGGGCATCGAGAACTGGAACCCGATCTGGGCCAAGCACGGCATCCGCATCCTGCCCGGCCCGTCCTCGCTCTGGCTGGACGGCACCGGCAAGCGGCTGCCCGTACCGCTCTTCCCCGGGTTCGACACCCTCGGCACCCTCGACCACATCATGAAGACCGGCCACGACCACACCTGGTTCGTGCTCAACCAGCGCATCATCGGCAAGGAGTTCGGCCTCTCGGGCTCCGAGCAGAACCCGGACCTGACGGGCAAGTCCGTCCGCGACGTCATCGACCGGGCACGGCAGGCCGTACCGGGACCGGTGCAGGCCTTCATGGACAACGGCGCGGACTTCGTCGTCGAACGCGACCTCGGCTCGCTGGTGCGCGGCATGAACGCGGTCACCAGGGAGGACCTGCTCGACGAGGAGACCGTCCGCCGGGAGGTCGTGGCCCGGGACCGGGAGATCGCCAACCCGTTCACCAAGGACCTCCAGGTGACGGCCATCCACGGCGCCCGCAGGTACCTCGGCGACAAGCTGATCCGGACCGCCGCCCCGCACCGGATCCTGGACCCCAAGGCGGGCCCGCTGATCGCCGTACGGCTCTCCATCCTGACCCGCAAGTCCCTGGGCGGCCTGGAGACCGACCTGTCCTCCCGGGTCCTCACCGCATCCGGCGACCCGCTGCCGGGCCTGTACGCGGCCGGCGAGGCGGCCGGGTTCGGCGGCGGCGGGGTCCACGGCTACCGCGCCCTGGAGGGCACCTTCCTCGGCGGCTGCATCTTCTCGGGCCGCGCGGCGGGTCGCGCCGCGGCCCGGGCGGTGGGCTGAAGCGGACACCGGCCCGGGCCCCGGCCCGGTCCGCGGCTCCCGTCGGTCGGGGTGCGGGCGCAGGTGCGGGTGCCGGTGGCGTGCTCTAGCGTCGGAAGGGCGAGGGTGACCGTTGCGCGAGCCGGTCGCCCCCCGGAGTGCCCGCTCCGCGCCGCCCCCGCCCGTGGTCCGGCGCACTCGCGGATCGCGTGACCGACCGAGAGAGCAGGTGCATCCGTATGCGTCCGTCGGCCCGTATCCCCGGCATCCTGGCCGGCCTGGTCCTCGCCACCGGCGGCGCCCTCATCGCCGCCCCGGCCGCCACCGCCGCCCCCACCAGCATCCAGGACTGCGAGAACTACATCGTGCAGCACGGCAAGCAGGTCACGGACGCCGTCGGGCAGGCCTGTTACGAGGGCACGATCGGCAATCAGACCAGCTGCGCCGCGAGCCTGCAGGAGGCCGGCATCCCCGCGAACGTTGCGAGCGGGGCCTGCCGCGCGGCCCACTAGTGCGGCACTAGGTCGTCCGCAGGCGTTCGACGACCTGGAAGCGTTCCGTGACGACCAGCGTGTCGTCGGCCACCGTGAACTCCGGGTCGCCGAGCACCTCCCGGATCTCCGGCCCGTGCCAGAACCGCTCATGGGAAACGCGCCATTCGGCCACGGACGTGTACCCCTCGCCCTCGTCCAAGGCATGCCGGAGGTCCACCTCCGCGAGCGGTAGAACGCGTACGTCCGTCACTTCCAGGACGGCCACCGGACGCTCCGCGGAGTCCATGACCGCCATCCGCCCGCCCACCACCGGCAAGGGGTCGCCCGTGGCCGCGTAATCGGCCAGCAACCCGGTCGTCGTGGTCTTCGCGCCGCTCAGCACCGCTGCCACCAGGCGCTCGCGCAGCGGCCCGGGGAAGGCGAACAGGGCGGGCGGGAGATCGTCGTACGTCGTCATGAGGCCACCCTACGGCCGGGCCCACGGCGGCCGCGATCAGGTTGACAGGCCCCAACTGGCGTCATGTACATACCAGTTGAAACGCGCCACGCAGTGGACTGGACCTTGACGCGGAGCTGTGCCTACCGCTTTGCTGTGCGTGATCATCCAGCCAACCGTCCGCCCGCGCCCGTGCCCTGGAGGGAATCCCGCGGATGTCCCCGCCTCCGCCGCCCCTCGGCCGCGCCCGCAAGCGGGACGCCCAGCTCTTCGACCCGGCCCTCTGCGACACCGAACTGGTCGACGTACGCACCCAGTTCACCCAGGGCCGGTGGGCCAAGGCCCGCTCGCTCCTCGTCGGCACCGGCGACGACTGGGACCGCCGCGGCCACCGCGTCGTCGTACTCGCCGAGACCCCGGCGGCCACCGCCTGGGCCCGCGAATGGCTGCTCGCCGAACCCGACAGCCCCGACGCCGCCACCCTGCTCGCCTGCGCCGCCGTCTTCTCCGCCCTGCGCCGCAAGGGCACGCCCGAGGCCGCCGAGCAGGCCTGCCGCCGGGCCGCCGCCCTGCTCCCCGCCGACCCCACCCCCTGGCTGGGGCTGCTCATGCTCTCCCGTGCCTTCGGCACCGAGGAGGAGTTCAGCCGCCACTTCGACCAGGTCCGGGCCCGCCACCGCGAGCACCACCACGCCCACCACCTGATGGTCGCCAGGCTGGCCGAGCACACCCCCGGAGCCGGCCCCGACCCGCTCCACGAGGTCTACGACTTCGCCGCCTGGGCCGCCGAGGAGTCCCCGGCCGACTCCCCGCTCGCCGTCCTCCCGGTCATCGCCCACGCCGAGCGCTACCGCGTGCTCGCCGCCACCGAGGGCCGCACCCCCGACGGGGCCGCCGCCCACTGGTCGAACCGCCGCGCCCGCCAGGTGCTGCGCTCCGCCTTCGACTGGTGGCTCGAATGGGAACGCGAGGACCACCCCCGCAACCGGGTCGACCTCAACTTCCTGGCCCACGCCAAGCTCTGCGAGGGCCGCCCGGCCGAGGCCGCGGCCCTCTTCCACCGCATCGGCAGCCACGCCACGCCCGCCCCCTGGTCCTATCCGGACCTCGACCCGCACAAGGCCTTCCTCGCCGCCCGCAGCGCCGCACTCGGCACGGCCTGACGCGCACCCCCCGCTCCACAGCCAGCCGCTCGACCGCACCCCCGCTCGACCGAACGCTGCTCCACTGCACCCCCGCTCCACAGCACCCCGCTCCGCTCTACCCTCCCCCGAAAGGACACCCCGCCATGGCGACGGGCAGATCCACCACGCTCAGCACCGCGCCCGAGATCCGCACCTACAAGGGCCAGGACCGAGCCCTGCGCGCCGACCGCCTCGGCACCGCCGGCCTGCTGCTCTCCGTACTGGCCGCCAGTGCACCCCTGATGGTGGTCGCGGGCGTCATGCCCACCACCTTCGGCGTCATGGGCGTCGTCGGCCAGCCGCTGCTGTTCGTGATCCTCGGCATCGTCCTCGCGCTCTTCAGCATCGGCTACGCCGAGATGAGCCGGCACGTCCACAACGCCGGCGCCTTCTACGCGTACATCGCCCGCGGCCTCGGCCCCACCGCGGGCGCCGGCGCCTCGCTCGTCGCCCTCGTCGCGTACAGCGCCATGCAGGTCGGCGTCTACGGCATCCTCGGCTTCGAGATCTCCGGCCTCTTCGCCACCTACCTCCACATCGACGTCGCCTGGTGGATACCGGCCCTGGCCGCCGTCGCCCTCACCGGCGCGCTCGGCTGGCTCAAGATCGACCTCAACGCCCGCGTCCTCGGCGTCCTCCTCCTCATCGAGTGCGCCCTCGTCGTCGTCTTCGACATCGCCGCCCTCGGCGACCCCGGCCCCGAAGGCCTCTCGCTGCACGCTTTCGACCCCGGGACCCTCGGCGGCGCCGGACTCGGCACGGCCCTCTGCTTCTGCATCGCGGCCTTCGTCGGCTTCGAGCAGTCCCCGGTCTACGCCGAGGAGACCAGCAAGCCCCACATCGTCGTCTCCCGCGTGATGTTCCTCGCCGTCGGCTTCGTCGCCCTCTTCTTCGCCTTCAGCGCCTGGGCCCTCACCGTCGCCACCGGCCCCTCCGAGGTCGTCAAGACCTCCGCCGAAGCCGGCCCCGGCCTGCTCTTCCAGCTCACCGAGGGCCGCCTCGGCACCACCTTCACCGACGTCCTGCACGTCCTCTTCGTGACCGGCATGTTCGCGGCCATGCTCAGCTTCCACAACGTGGTCGCCCGCTATGCCTTCGCCATGGGCCGCGAGGGACTGCTCCCGGCCGCCTTCGGCCGGACCAGCGCGGGCACCGGTGCCCCCGCCACCGGCTCCCTCCTGCAGACCGTCATCTCCACCCTCGTGGTCCTCGCCTTCGCCTTCACCGACGACAAGCCCGCCGGCGACCCCACCGCGCCCGTCCTGCACCTGTTCACCTGGATGGGCAGCGTCGGCGCCCTCGGCGTGACCCTTCTCATGGCCGCCGCCTCCTTCGCCGTCATCGCCTTCTTCGTCCGCCGCGGCACCGCCGGCGCCCAGGTCTGGCGGCTCGTCGCGGCCGGCGCCGCCGGAGTCGCCCTGCTCGGCATCGCCGGGTACACGGTGAAGGACTTCGGCGTCCTGGTCGGCGCCGAGGAGGGCTCCGCGCTCAGCTGGCTCCTGCCCGGGATCATCGGCGCCGCCGTCGTGGGCGGACTGCTGTACGGGGTCGTCCTGCGGCGCAGCCGCCCCGAGGTGCACGCCCGCATCGGCCTCGGGAACGAGGCCTTCCGCCTCGACCAGGCCGCGGAAGCCGACCCCCGCGACTGACCCCACCGCCTCGCTTTCGAGCTCGTACGAAGCCCCCGGCACCCGTTTCCATGGTCGCCGGGGGCTTCTGCGCGAGGAGGGCGGGTTTTGGTCATGGCCCGGGCTCATGGTCTCCTGTGTCGACAAAACCATCCGACCTCGCACAGGTGACCACCACCCAGCTCCCCTGCGCGGCGGCCCGGACCTGCCTGTCCTACCCACGAAGGCGAAGTCCTACATGAGTGACCGCACCTTGACCGAGGCCCCGGCCCCGGCGTCCTCCCGCCACGTCGACGCCGGTGACGAGGGCTACAGCAAGGACCTCAAGTCCCGCCACATCAACATGATCGCGATCGGCGGGGCGATAGGCACCGGCCTGTTCCTCGGCGCCGGCGGCCGGCTCGCCAACGCGGGCCCCTCCCTCGCGATCGCCTACGCGGTGTGCGGCATCTTCGCCTTCTTCGTCGTCCGCGCCCTGGGCGAGCTCGTGCTCTACCGGCCCTCCTCCGGCGCGTTCGTCTCGTACGCGCGCGAGTTCATGGGGGAGAAGGGCGCCTACACGGCCGGCTGGCTGTACTTCCTCAACTGGTCCACGACCACCGTGGCCGACATCACCGCCGCCGCGACCTACGCGCACTTCTGGTCCATGTTCACCAGCGTCCCGCAGTGGGTCCTCGCCCTGATCGCCCTCGCCGTGGTCCTCACCGCGAACCTGATCTCGGTGAAGTACTTCGGCGAGATGGAGTTCTGGTTCTCCCTCGTCAAGGTCGCCGCCCTGGCGATCTTCCTGGTCGTCGCGATCTACCTCGTCGCCACCAGCCACGACATCGGCGGCTACACCCCGGGCCTGTCCACCATCACCGACAACGGCGGCATCTTCCCCTCCGGCGTCCTGCCGATGCTCCTGGTGGTCCAGGGCGTCGTCTTCGCGTACGCCTCCGTCGAGCTGTGCGGCGTCGCCGCGGGCGAGACCGAGAACCCCGAGAAGATCATGCCGAAGGCGATCAACTCGATCATGTGGCGCGTCGGCCTCTTCTACGTCGGCTCCGTCGTCCTGCTCGCGATGCTCCTGCCGTACACCGCGTACTCCGGCGACCAGAGCCCCTTCGTCACCGTCTTCGACAAGCTCGGCATCCCCGGCACCGCCGGCATCATGAACCTGGTCGTCCTGACCGCGGCGCTCTCCAGCCTGAACTCCGGCCTCTACTCCACCGGCCGCATCCTGCGCTCGATGGCCATGTCCGGCTCCGCGCCGAAGTTCACCGCCCGCATGAACAAGGGCAAGGTCCCCTACGGCGGCGTGCTCTTCACCGCCGCCTTCGGCCTCGCCGGCGTCGGCCTGAACTACCTGATGCCGAAGGACGCCTTCGAGCTGGTCCTGAACTTCGCCTCGCTGGGCATCCTCGGCACCTGGGCCATGGTCATGCTCTGCTCGCTGTTCTTCTGGCGGCGCACGCAGGAGGGCACCCTCGAGCGCCCGTCCTACCGCCTGCCCTGGGCCCCGTACACGCAGATCGTCACGCTGGTGTTCCTCGCCACCGTGCTGGTCCTGATGTGGTGCGACGGCGGCGTCGGCCGCACCACGGTCCTGTGCGTCCCCGTCATCGGGGCCGCCCTCGTCGGCGGCTGGTTCCTGGTCCGCCGCCGCGTGGCGGAGCTCGCCGCGAACCGCTGACGGCCCAGCCGTGAACGAAGAAGGACCCCGCCCGAGGCGGGGTCCTTCTTGTCGTTGCGAGGCCCGTCGTGACGAGGGCTGCCGATCAGGCCTTCTTGACCACACTGGACTTCAGCTGCATGGCACCGAAGCCCTCGATCCGGCAGTCGATGTCGTGGCCGTCCACGCCGTCGATGAGCCGGATGTTGCGCACCTTCGTGCCCGCCTTGATCCCGGACGGGCTGCCCTTGACCTTGAGCGCCTTCACGACGGTCACGCTGTCGCCGTCGCTCAGCACATTTCCGACGGCGTCCTTGACGACCCGCTCCCCGGAACCGGCCCCGTCCTGCGCACCGCCCTCGGCGGGAACCCATTCGTGGCCGCACTCGGGGCACACCACGAGGGCATTCATCTCATAGGTGTACTCACAGGAGCATTTCGGGCAAGGGGGAAGGTTCTCGATCACGCCTTCAGGGTAGCCCGACCCGGAACGGGCCGAACAAACGCAGAGAAACGCCGCAAACGCGAAGAACCCCACCGAAGTGGGGTTCTCGCTCTGTGTGTCCGAGGGGGGACTTGAACCCCCACGCCCGATAAAGGGCACTAGCACCTCAAGCTAGCGCGTCTGCCATTCCGCCACCCGGACAAGGTGTCTGTCTCGCGTCCCTCGCGGGCCGTTCCGACGTGGAAAACATTACCAAACATTCCGGGGCCCTCGATCACACCCCCCGACGGCCGGGGATCGCCCTTGGGGAGAGCCGTCCCACGCGCGAGGATGGGGAGGCAGTCGGCACCGATCAGTGGGAGGAAGCAGCGTGAGCGAGTCGAGCGCGAGCAGGACCGTTTCCGGCGAGGACGAGGTCGTCGACCTCTGCCGGGACCTCATCCGGATCGACACCAGCAACTACGGAGACCACTCCGGCCCCGGCGAGCGCAAGGCGGCCGAGTGGGTCGCGGAGAAGCTCGCCGAGGTCGGGCTGGAGCCGCAGATCTTCGAATCCCACAAGGGGCGCGCCTCGACCGTCGCGCGCATCGAGGGGGAGGACCCGTCGAGGCCGGCGCTGCTGATCCACGGGCACACCGACGTCGTGCCGGCGAACGCCGCCGACTGGACGTACGACCCCTTCGCGGGCGAGATCGCCGACGGCTGCGTGTGGGGCCGCGGCGCCGTCGACATGAAGGACATGGACGCGATGACGCTGGCCGTCGTACGCGACCGGCTGCGCAGCGGCCGCAAGCCCCCGCGGGACATCGTGCTGGCCTTCCTCGCCGACGAGGAGGCGGGCGGTACCTACGGCGCCCGGCACCTCGTCGACAAGCACCCGGCGCTGTTCGAGGGCGTCACGGAGGCCATCGGCGAGGTCGGCGGCTTCTCCTTCACCGTCAACGAGAACCTGCGGCTGTACCTGGTGGAGACCGCCCAGAAGGGCATGCACTGGATGCGGCTCACGGTGGACGGCACCGCGGGCCACGGCTCCATGACCAACAACGACAACGCCATCACGGAGCTCTGCGAGGCGGTGGGCCGGCTCGGCCGCCACCAGTGGCCGGTGCGCGTCACCAAGACCGTTCGACACTTCCTGGACGAGCTCTCGGACGCGCTCGGAACCCCGCTCGACCCGGACGACATGGACGCGACCCTGGCCAAGCTCGGCGGCATCGCCAAGATGGTCGGTGCGACGCTGCGGAACTCGGCCGCCCCGACCATGCTCGGCGCCGGCTACAAGGTGAACGTCATCCCCGGCCAGGCCACCGCGCACGTCGACGGCCGCTTCCTGCCCGGCTACGAGGACGAGTTCTTCGCCGACCTCGACCGGATCCTCGGCCCGCGCGTGAAGCGCGAGGACGTGCACGGGGACAAGGCCCTCGAGACGGACTTCGACGGGAAGCTCGTCGACGCCATGCAGGGCGCCCTCAAGGCCGAGGACCCGATCGCGCGGGCGGTCCCGTACATGCTGTCGGGCGGCACGGACGCCAAGTCCTTCGACGACCTCGGCATCCGCTGCTTCGGCTTCGCCCCGCTGCAGCTGCCGCCGGAGCTGGACTTCGCCGGGATGTTCCACGGGGTCGACGAGCGCGTGCCGGTGGACGGGCTCAAGTTCGGGGTGCGCGTGCTCGACCGATTCATTGACAACTGCTGAGAATCGGGAAGGTGTGCGTTTTCCACTGAGAAGAGTGAATGCGCTCATACGCTCGTAGCCCTGGTGATGCCTCCTCGTTACAGGTGGTGCGGTCCGCGGCTGGGACCGCATTGCCAACTAGGAGGAACAATGTTCAAGAAGGTTGTCGCCGCTGCGGCTGCCACCGGTGGTCTGGTTCTCGCGGGTGCGGGCCTGGCCCACGCCGACGCGGAGGCCCAGGGTGCGGCCATCGGGTCCCCCGGTGTCCTGTCCGGCAACGTCGTCCAGGTCCCGGTCCACGTGCCCGTGAACGTCTGCGGTAACACGGTCAACATCGTGGGCCTGCTGAACCCGGCTTTCGGCAACGCCTGCGTCAACGCCTGACGCGTCTGAAGTCTTGGGCCCCGGAGCGCATTCCAGCGCTCCGGGGCCGCCGGGCTTCAGGGCCCGGCTGTTCGTACACAGCAGGGGGATGACAACACATGCGACGCAAAGTCCTGATCACCATGGCGGCCGCAGGGGGTGTGCTCGCGCTGGGTGGGGGTTACGCACACGCGGACTCCGGCGCGTCCGGCCATGCCGCGAACTCTCCGGGCTTGCTGTCCGGGAACACCGTCCAGGCACCCGTGGATGCTCCGGTGAACGTCTGCGGCAACACCGTCTCGGTCGTGGGGCTGCTGAACCCGGCCTTCGGGAACCGCTGTTCGAACCACTCGGCCACGCCGGACCACCACCCCGGTCATCCGGGACACCCGGGCAATCCCGGCCACCCGGGCGAGCCCGAGGAGCCGGACGAGCCGTGCGACGAGGACGAGCCGGGTCACCCGGGCCACCCGGGTAACCCCGGCACGCCGGGTCACCCTGGCAACCCCGGGACCCCCGGCCAGCCCGGTAACCACCCGGGTACGCCCGGCAATCCCGGCCAGCCCGGCAACCCGGGTACGCCCGGCAATCCCGGCCAGCCCGGCAACCCCGGAACTCCTGGCCAGCCCGGTAACCCGGGCACGCCCGGCAACCACGGTCAGCCCGGCACTCCGGGTACGCCTGGCACGCCCGGTGGCTCCACCGGCCCCGGTGCGGGCAGTGTCACTCCCGTGACGCACCCCGGCCAGGGGACCGGGACCGGGATCGCGCCCGCTCAGCAAGCGGGTCTGGCAGCCACCGGCGCAGGAGACGTCCTCGGCGTGGGCCTGCCGCTCGCCGCCGGCACGCTGCTGGCCGGTGCCGTGCTCTACCGGCGCGCCCGCAGCGCGGCCTGACAGGCGCCCTCACGACGCGGGCCCCGACCCGGGGCCCGCGTCACCAGGTCGCGCGGACCTGACGGATGATCCGGCGGCGCAGCCGCACACGACGGCTGCCGTCCCGATGCAGGGTGAGCCGGTCGAGTTCCCAGTTCCCGTACTCGGCATGGTCGGTGAGCAGGCGGGTCGCCTCCTTGCGGGGCACACCGCGGGGCACGTACACGTCGACAAATTCGTATTCCGGCATCGCATCTATTGTGCGGGCAGAGCCCTGCTACGGATAGCGTCTGCACTATGTCTGATGCCGCTCTGCCCAGTGTTGCCGAGGTACGCGCCGCCGCCGAGGCGGTCAAGGCCGCGCTCGACCGTCACCTCGCCGCGGTCGAGAGCAGGATCGGGGACGAGGACCCGGCCGTCTACGCCGCTTTCAACGAACTCGCCGCCGCTGCGGAGGAGTACGACGAACTCCTCTACGACCGGTACGACGAGGTCACCCCCTTCGAGATCCCCACGCCCGAGGACGGTGTCCCGTACACCGGGCCCGCCGAGCCCGCCGCCTTCAGCGTGCTCATCCGCCGCGACTACGCCGTCGTCGAACCGCCGAGGCTGATCGCCCAGGCCGAGCGGGTCGCCGCGCACGACCGGGAAGCCGAGCTCGCCTTCGACGGCGGCACGGCAGGTGCACTGGGTGTGCTCTTCGGGGAGTACGAGCCCGACGAGATCGCCTCCCGCTACAAGGAGTTCGGCCTGGAGGAGGGGGACTCCACGCTCTGGATCGCGGCTTCGGAGGAGGTCGCGGAACCGGGGGAGTGGCTGGGCTCGCCCTTCGGGCACACCGATCCCCAGGACGTACTGCACCGGTTCGACGTCAGCTCCGTCTTCGACGAGGAAGCCGACGATTTCGACGAGGACGAGGACGAGGAAGACGCGGACGAAGCGGAGGAAGCGGGCGGCCAGGCGGCGCAGCCCGGCCTGACGCCCGCCTGATCCGGGCCCCGCGCACACGACACCGCGGCCCCCGTCCCGAACAGGGCGGGGGCCGCGGTGTCGTATGCGGGTTACTCCGGCTGGTCCTGAGCCGCGGCCGCGAGGGCACGCAGGAGGCCGGTCAGCCGGGTCGTACGCGGCTTCGGCAGTACCTCCGCGACCGCGCGCGGCAGCGCCTGGTCCACGCCGTGCACCACGGACAGATGCCGCTCCGCCCGCCCGAACGCCGTGTACACCCAGTCCCGGGAGAGGGCCTGGGCCGCGTCACCGGGCAGGACGACGACCACGGCCGGCCAGCGGGCGCCGACGGCCTGGTGCGCCGTCACCGCCCAGCCGTGCCGCACCTGCGACTCCACGTGTTCCTTCGGTACGACGATCCGCGCGCCCGCGGCGTCCAGGTGCAGCCCCTGCGCATCGGCCGACACCACCCTGGCCGGCACGGCCCGTCCGGGCGAGGGCACGTGCACGATGCGGTCGCCGGGGTCGAAGCCGCCGAACCGGCCGGGGCCCGGGTTCAGCCGCTCCTTGAGGGCCGCGTTCAGCGCCCGCGTGCCCGCCGGGCCGCCGTGGCCCGGGGTGATCACCTGGACGGCGTCCGCCGGGATCCCGAAGGCGCGCGGTACCGACTCGGCCACCAGCTGCACGGCGCGGTGCACGGCCTCCCCGGCGTCGCGCACCGGGACGATGACGACCTCCCGGCCGGGGGCGTCGACCTGGTTCAGCTCGCCGATCCCGACCCCGGAGACCAGCTCGCCGATCGGGCCCGGGTCGGGGGTGCGGGAGACCAGCTGCGGGCAGGCGCGGGCCGCCAGCACATCGCCGAACACCCTCCCGGGCCCGGCGGATCCGAGCACCCCGGGGTCCCCGGAGAGGACCAGCCGGGCCCCGTCGGGGACGGACTCGACGAGCGCGGCGGCGGTCTCCACGTCCAGCTGCGGGGCGTCGAGGACCACGAGCAGGTCCAGCGCGAACTGCCCGTCCGCGTCCCGCCCGGACCCCTCCGTGCCGGCGAGCAGCCCGGCCACGGTGACGGCGTCCTGCGCGGGGGTGTGCGCGGCCAGGCAGACGCGCAGGCCCAGGTCGCGGGCGGCCGCCAGCAGGGCCATCGGCTCGGCGCGGGCAGCCTCGCCGCCGGTGTGGGTGACCAGGCCGTGGCCGGAGACGGCGCGGATCAGGTCGGCGCCGGGGCCGGTGGCGGCCTTCTCCCAGTCCGCCGGGTCGTTGAACGTGTTGGCCAGCCGGGCCAGGCCGTCGGCCAGGCTCTCCTCGGCGAGCGCGTACCCGTCGAGGCCGACGAGGACGCGCACGGGCTGCTCCTCGCCTTCGGCGACGGGCGGGCCGAGCGGTTCGTGGAAGACGAGGACGGTGCCCTCGCCGATGGCCTGCTCCAGGGACGCGGCGGGATCCGGGACGCCGTACTGGGCGAGGGCGGATTCCAGGGTGGGGGCCTCCAGGGCGGTGTGCCCCTTCAGCGCGGCCTGCTCCAGCAGCCAGCCCACGAGGGCGGCGGCACGCCGCTCGTCGCCGGGACCGGCCTCGGGGCCGAGCAGGGCCCGGGCGAAGCCGTCGGCCTGGGTGGGACGGACGCCGGCCACGGCGAGGAGCCGCCAGGGGTCGTGGGCGAGCTGCTCCGCGGCGTCTTCGCCGAGGGCGGTGGCGGCGGGTCCGGCCAGCGCCTCGGGGGCGCCGCCGCGAGCCAGTACGGAGCGCACGCCCTCGATGCCGGCGGCGGTGGGGGCCGGGGGCGTGGGGCGGGGGGCCGGTTGCGCGGCGGGGGCCGCGGGCTTGCGGGGCGCGGTCGGGGCCTCGTCGAAGTACACCGGGGAGGGCTTGTCCCCGCTCTCCACGGCCCGTACGGCGGCCAGCAGATCGGCGGCCTTCCCGCTGAGCTTGGCTCCGGCGTCGACCGGGCCCTGCCGTTCCGCCTTGCGGCGGGCGATGCGCTCCCGCTCGA
Organism: Streptomyces sp. NBC_00354; assembly: GCF_036106915.1. Taxonomy (NCBI): domain Bacteria; kingdom Bacillati; phylum Actinomycetota; class Actinomycetes; order Kitasatosporales; family Streptomycetaceae; genus Streptomyces; species Streptomyces sp. NBC_00354. The sequence goes on from NZ_CP107983.1 coordinate 6,521,354, forward strand.
TCTTCTGCGCGGCCAACTCGGCCTCGGCCTCGCTGAGCGCGGGCGCGGCCTCGCCCTTCTCGGCGGCGCCGCCCCCCGGCTCCGCCGAGTCGTCCTGGTCCGGCTGGTCCGGCTGATCGGCATCGGGCTCGGGCTCGGCTGCGGGGGGCTGGTCGCTGTGGACTTCGCCGGAGGTGGTCCCTGCGGGGCTTTCCCCCACCCCGCGCCTTCCCGAAACCGTGGGCTCCGCCCCCGGACCCCCGGCCTCGCTCCCGGCCTCGCCGGAGCCGGCTGCCCCGTCGGCCGCTTCCTCGCTCCCTGCTTCGCCGGAGCCGGTCGCCTCGTCGGCGGGCTGGGGCGGCGGCTCGGTGGGGGTGGCCGCCTCGGCCCGGGGGCCGGGGGTGGCCGGGTCCTCCGCGGATGCGGGTCGGCGGTCCGTACTCACAGCGTGCTCCAGTCGTGGTCGGGGTAGCGGTGCACGGGCGCCGACACATCGTCCAGCGCCCGGCAGATCTCCTCGGGAAGGGTAAGGGGCTCCACCGACAACGCCTCGCCGAGCTGCGCGGACGTCCGCGCGCCGACGATCGGCGCGACCACCCCCGGCCGGTCCCGGATCCATGCCAGGGCGACCTGGAGCGGGGTCACGGCCAGGCCCTGGGCCGCCGTCGCCACCGCGTCCACGATGCCGCTCGCCGCGTCGTCCAGGTACGGGTCCACGAAGCCGGCCATGGTCGGCGAGGCCCCCCGCGAGTCCGCCGGCGTGCCGTCCCGGTACTTGCCCGTCAGGACGCCGCGGCCCAGCGGGGAGGACGGGAGCAGCCCGACGCCCAGGTCCAGCGCCGCCGGGAGGACCTCGCGCTCCACGCCCCGCTGGAGGAGGGAGTACTCCATCTGCGTCGACGCCAGTCGCGTGCGCACCCCCGGGGCGGCGAGCTGCCAGGTCGCCGCCTTCGCCAGCTGCCAGCCGCTGAAGCCCGACACCCCCGCATACCGGACCCGGCCGCTGCTCACCGCCAGGTCCAGCGCCTGGAGGGTCTCCTCCAGCGGGGTCCCCGGGTCGAAGGCGTGGACCTGCCAGAGGTCCACGTAGTCGGTGCCCAGGCGGGCCAGCGAGTCGTCCAGCGCCGACAGGAGATGGCCGCGCGAGCCGTTGAACCGGCGGTCCGGGTCCCGTACGGAGCCCGACTTGGTGGCGATCACCAGGTCCTGGCGGGGGACCAGCCCGCCCACCAGCTGCCCCAGGAGGTACTCCGCCTCACCACCCCCGTACACGTCGGCGGTGTCGACGAGCGTGCCGCCCGCCTCCCAGAACGTCTTCAACTGCTCGGCAGCGCCCGACTCGTCCGGTCCCTCCGCGGAACGGCCCCAGGTCAGGGTGCCGAGGCCGATCCGGGACACGCGCAGTCCCGTGCGGCCGAGATGCCTCTGCTCCATGAGCGCTGAGACTACTGGGGCACTGACGCGGGGAGCCCTGGCGCGCTACAGTCCCCCGCAGACCTACGTTACTGATCGGTAAACCGGTAAGGGGACGACACATGCGGCTCGGCATCAATCTCGGCTACTGGGGCGCTGGCATGGACGCCGACAACCTCGCCGTGGCCCAGGAGGCGGACCGCCTCGGCTACGACGTCTGCTGGGCCGCGGAGGCCTACGGCTCCGACGCCCCGACCGTGCTCGCCTGGGTCGCCGCCCAGACCGAGCGCATCGACGTCGGCTCCGCGATCATGCAGATCCCGGCCCGCCAGCCCGCGATGACCGCCATGACGGCCGCCACCCTCGACTCCCTCACCAAGGGCCGCTTCCGGCTCGGCCTCGGCGTCTCCGGCCCCCAGGTCTCCGAGGGCTGGTACGGCGTCAAGTTCGACAAGCCGCTCGCCCGCACCCGGGAGTACGTGGAGATCGTCCGCAAGGCGATGACCCGCGAGCGCCTCAGCTACGAGGGCGAGCACTGGACGCTGCCGCTGCCCGGCGGCCCCGGCAAGCCGATCAAGCTCACCGTGCACCCGGAGCGCGAGCACATCCCGCTCTACATCGCCGCCATCGGGCCGAAGAACCTGGAGCAGACCGGCGAGATCGCCGACGGCGCCCTGCTCATCTTCCCCGCCGCCGAGCACCTCGAGGCCACCGCGCTCACCCACATCCGGGCGGGCCGCGAGAAGGCCGGGCTGACCATGGAGGGCTTCGACGTCTGCCCGACCGTGCCGCTGGCCGTCGGTGACGACGTGACCGCCCTCGCCGACATGTTCCGCCCGTACACGGCCCTGTACGTCGGCGGCATGGGCAGCCGGAAGCAGAACTTCTACAACCAGCTCGCCCAGCGCATGGGCTACGAGAAGGAAGCCGCCGAGATCCAGGACAAGTACCTGGCGGGCGACAAGACGGGCGCCGCGGCGGCCGTCCCGCACTCGCTGATCGACTCCACGACCCTGCTCGGCTCCGTCGAGCGGATCGCGGACGGGATGCGGGCCTACGCCGAGGCCGGGGTCAGCACCCTCACACTCGCCCCGGCCGGGTTCACCCTGGACGAGCGGATCACCGCCCTGCGGGCGGGTACGGAGGCCATGGAGCGCGCCGGCCTGGCATAAGGCATCGAGCACAGGCCCTGCGGCCGTGGTGGGGGCTCGGGGGTCTTCCCCGCCACGGCCGTCACAGTCAACAACGCGGGCGGCACCCTCCGGGTTACGCCCGCGCATTCACCCCTTCACATCGTTCATTCGGCCGATCCGTGCGACCCCTCGGTTGCCCGGCCCCCGGATCGGCCGTTGACTCGATGCATGCTCTCTGCGCGCAGCCTGTTCCAGGAGATCGTCGACAACGACGACTCGTTCCAGCTGTTCTGCTCCATCGCCGCCAGCGGGGAGTCCCAGGGCGGCTGGGAGAACGCACGGATCGCGGCCCTGGTGCCCGACGGCATGCGCGAGCTGGCGCCCAAGATCATCCGGCACGGCGCCGACGAGGACAAGCACGGCCGGATCTTCCAGGCCCTGCTCCGCAAGCGCGGCCTGCCGCCCGTCCCCGTGCCGCCCGAGACCGACTACACGATGCTGCTGGAGCGGCGCGGCATCGGCCTCGCGCACGAGAAGCTGCGCCGGGCCGAACCGCTGACCGAGCGGGACATCGTCGTCTACCTCTCGCACAGCCGCGTCACCGAACAGCGCGCCGCCGACCAGATGGTCATGCTCCTGCGTCAGTTCGGGGACCACCCCGAGGTCGGCAAGGCGATCCGCATGATCAGCCACGACGAGGACAACCACCTCGCCTACTGCCACGAGGAGCTGCTCCGCCTCGTCCGCGAGGGGCACGGCCGGACCATCCAGCAGGTGCTGCGCGAGAGCGCCCTCGTCGAGATCTCCGTCTACCGGGACGTGAGCCTCGCCGTCATGGGCCACATGGGCCGGCTGCTGCACTGGCCCGCGCCCAAGGCCGCCGCGCTGGCCGCCGGGATCCGCGGCATGTACGCGTACGAGCGGTTCGCCGGCTGGCACCGGATGATCAGCCTGACCCTGCCGGAGCGGCGCAACGCGCTGGGCGGCGTACCGGTGACCGCGCCCGAATACGCGTAGGAGGCGCTTGCGCTACAGCCAGCCGCGGGTCTTGAACATGCGGTGCAGGCCCAGACAGACGCCCACCATCACCAGGACGACCACCGGATAGCCCCAGGGCTGCCGCAGCTCCCACATGTGGTCGAAGTTCATCCCGTAGATCCCCGCCACCATCGTCGGGACGGCCGCCATCGCGGCCCAGGCCGAGATCTTGCGCATGTCGTCGTTCTGCCGGACGCCCATCTGTGCCAGGTGCGCGGCCAGCGCGTCCGACAGCAGCCGGTCCAGGCCCTCGATGTACTCGCTCGCCTTGGTCAGGTGGTCGGCGACGTCGCGGAAGAACGGCTGCGCGTGCTCGTGCACGAAGGGCACGTTCCCGAAGGCGAGGCGGTCCATCGGCTGGAGCAGCGGGCTCGTCGCCCGGCGGAACTCCAGCACCTGCCGCTTGAAGCCGTAGATCCGGGCGGCGGTGTTCTTCGTGTCCGTGGCCTGCGGCGAGAAGACATCGGCCTCCACCTCCTCCAGGTCGGCCTGGAGCTCGGCCGCGACCTCGATGTAGTGGTCGACCACCGCGTCGGACACCGCGTACAGCACTGCCGTCGGACCGTGCCGCAGGACCTCAGGCTCCTGCTCCAGCCGCCGGCGTACGGCGGCCAGCGCGGCCCCCTCGCCGTGCCGGACCGTGACCACGAAGGAGTCGCCGATGAAGAGCATCAGCTCGCCCGCGGTCACCGTGTCGGCGTCGTCGTCGTACGTCACCGGCTTGAGGACGACGAACAGCGAGTCGTCGTACACCTCGAGCTTGGGGCGCTGGTGGGCGGTCAGCGCGTCCTCCACCGCCAGCTTGTGGAGCCGGAACTCGTGGCTGACGTGCTCGAATTCCTCCTCCGTCGGCTCGTACATCCCGATCCAGAGGAAGGCGTCGCCGCTCGCCCGCGCCTCGTCGAGGGCGTCCGAGAGGTCCTCGGGCGCAGGGGAGCGGCGGCCGTCCCGGTACATGGCGCAGTCGACAATCACGAGGGGCATTCTCCCCTGCCCGCGCCCGGCCCGCACCCGACGGGCACCGCGCCCCCCTGTTTCCGGCAGCCCTTAGGCTTTGCGGTATGGCCACGCTGATCCTCGTACGACACGGGCGGTCCACCGCCAACACCGCAGGGCTGCTCGCCGGATGGACCCCGGGAGTGGCCCTCGACGAGCGCGGCGCCGAGCAGGCGGCGGCGCTGCCCGGGCGGCTCGCCGCGGTGCCGCTCGCCGCAGCCGTCAGCAGCCCGCTGCAGCGCTGCCGGGAGACCCTCGCCCCGCTGCTCGCCGCGCGCCCGGAGCTGGCGCTGCACACCGACGAACGGATCGGCGAATGCCACTACGGCGACTGGTCGAACCGCAAACTCTCGGAGCTCAACGATGAACCGCTGATGAAGATCGTCCAACAGCACCCCTCGGCCGCCGCCTTCCCGGGCGGGGAGTCCCTGCGCGCCATGCAGGCGCGTGCCGTGGACGCCGTACAGGAGTGGAACGCACGGATCGAGGAGGAGCACGGGAGCGACGCCGTCTTCCTCATGTGCTCGCACGGCGACATCATCAAGTCCCTTGTCGCGGACGCCCTGGGCATGCACCTGGACCTCTTCCAGCGCGTCCACGTGGACCCCTGCTCGGTCACGGCCGTCCGCTACACGCCGACACGCCCGTTCCTGCTCCGGCTCGGCGACACCGGGGACTTCGGCTCGCTCGCCCCGCGCCCGGCCCGTGCACCGGACGCGGCCGCGGCGGAAACGGAGACCTTCGAAAGCGCGACCGAAGACGGCGGGAACGCCGTCGTGGGGGGCGGCGCGGGCGCGGCGTGATCGAACGGCGCAGTAGGGTGGACTGGCCCAAATAAACGCAGCCCTGCCCCTGCCGCCGAGACTTGGAGACTGGACGTGCCCCGTCAGGTGTTCCTCTACGATCCGCCGGACCGCTTCGTGGCCGGCACGGTCGGCCTTCCGGGACGCCGTACGTTCTTCCTGCAGGCGTCGTCCGGCCCCCGCGTCACCAGCGTCTCCCTGGAGAAGACCCAGGTCGCGGCGCTGGCCGAGCGGATGGACGAGCTGCTGGACGAGGTCGTACGGCGCACCGGCGGCAATGCCCCGGTACCGGCCGTCGCCCCCGCCGAGGCCACCGACACCGCGCCGCTGGACGTTCCGGTCGACGAGGAGTTCCGCGTCGGCACCATGGCCCTGGCCTGGGACGGCGAGGAACAGCGGATGATCGTCGAGGCGCAGGCTCTGGTGGAACTCGACGCCGACTCGGAGGAGGATCTCGCCGAGGCGGAGGAGCGGCTGCTCCAGGACGAGGAGAACGGCCCGCCGATGCTGCGGGTCCGCCTCACCGGCGCCCAGGCCCGGGCCTTCGCCAAGCGGGCCCTGGACGTGGTCAACGCCGGCCGGCCGCCGTGCCCGCTGTGCAGCCTGCCGCTGGATCCCGAGGGCCACGTGTGCCCGCGCCAGAACGGCTACCGGCGCCAGGCGTGACCGCCACGGGGGAACTTGAGGAGCTGCTCGCCAAGGGCGAGCTCACCGTCGTCGGGCGGATCCGCGAGGCGTCCAACGCCGTGCTGGTGTGCACGGTGACGTACGGGGACGCCAGCGCCGACTGCGTGTACAAGCCGGTCAAGGGGGAGCGCCCGCTGTGGGACTTCCCGGACGGGAACCTCGCGCAGCGGGAGGTCGCCGCCTACCTGGTCTCCGAGGCCATGGGATGGGGCCTGGTGCCGCCGACCGTGCTGCGCGACGGTCCGTACGGCGAGGGCATGGTCCAGCAGTGGATCGAGTCCGCGCCCACCGAGGACGGGCCGGAAGACGCCGCGGAGTCGGACGGGAGCGGCCTGCTGGCCCTCGTCGAGGGCGAGGAGGCGGGGGAGGGCTGGAAGCCGGTCGCCCTCGCCGATGTCGGGGAGGGCCGCACCGCGCTGCTCGTGCACGCCGACGACCCGCGGCTGCGCCGGCTCGCCGTCCTCGACGCCGTGATCAACAACGGCGACCGCAAGGGCGGCCACCTGCTGCCCGCGCCCGACGGGCGGCTCTACGGCATCGACCACGGAGTGACCTTCCACCGCGAGGACAAGCTGCGGACCCTGCTGTGGGGCTGGGCGGGCGAACCGCTGACCGGCGAGGCGCGCGAGGCGCTGGCCTCCCTGGCCGCCCGGCTGGCCGACGGGGAGCCGCTCGCCACCCGGCTGGCCGAACTGATCACACCGGTCGAGCTGGCCGCCGTACGGGCCCGGGTGGCCCATCTGCTGCGTACCGGGGTGCATCCGCAGCCGTCCGGGCAGTGGCCCGCGATCCCCTGGCCGCCGGTCTGAACCGGCCGGCCCGGGCACGCACAGAATCGGCCAGATCGCAAGAGTGCTGATCAAGCCAACAGTGCAGGTCCGGTTCGTTTTCGGAACACGCGTCCGGTTAGGCTCGAGACATGCATGCCTGGCCCGCTTCTGAGGTCCCCGCCCTGCCTGGCAAGGGCCGCGACCTCCAGATCCACGACACCGCGACCCAGGGGACGATCACCCCCGCCCCCGGTCCCGTCGCCCGTATCTACGTCTGCGGCATCACTCCGTACGACGCGACCCACATCGGTCACGCGGCGACCTACAACGCGTTCGACCTCGTGCAACGCGTGTGGCTCGACACCAAGCGGCAGGTTCACTACGTCCAGAACGTGACGGACGTGGACGATCCGCTGCTGGAGCGGGCGCTGCGCGACAACCTGGACTGGACCGAGCTCGCGGAGCGCGAGACGGCCCTCTTCCGCGAGGACATGACCGCTCTGCGGATGCTGCCCCCGCAGCAGTACATCGGCGCCGTCGAGGCCATACCGGGCATCGTGCCGCTGGTGGAGCGGCTGCGGGACGCCGGCGCGGCGTACGAGCTGGACGGCGACATCTACTTCTCGGTCGAGTCCGACGCGAACTTCGGCAAGGTCTCCAACCTGGACGCCGAGGCGATGCGGCTGCTGTCCGCGGAGCGCGGCGGCGACCCGGAGCGCCCGGGGAAGAAGAACCCGCTGGACCCGATGCTGTGGATGGCGGCGCGTCCGGGCGAGCCGAGCTGGGAAGGCGCCTCCCTGGGCCGCGGCCGGCCCGGCTGGCACATCGAGTGCGTCGCCATCGCCCTGGACCACCTGGGCATGGGCTTCGACATCCAGGGCGGCGGCTCCGACCTGGCGTTCCCGCACCACGAGATGGGCGCCTCGCACGCACAGGTGCTGACGGGCGAGTTCCCGATGGCCAAGGCGTACGTGCACGCGGGCATGGTCGCGCTGCACGGCGAGAAGATGTCGAAGTCGAAGGGCAACCTGGTCTTCGTCTCCGCGCTGCGGCGCGCCGGGGTGGACCCGGCGGCGATCCGCCTCGCCCTGCTCTCGCACCACTACCGGGCCGACTGGGAGTGGACGGACGAGGTCCTCGAGCAGGCGGTGGCCCGCCTGGAGCGCTGGCGCGCGGCCGTGTCCCGGCCGGACGGCCTGCCGGCGGACGCGCTCGTCGAGGAGGTCCGCGAGGCGCTGGCGAACGACCTGGACGCGCCGGCTGCGCTTGCGGCCGTGGACCGCTGGGTCGACGCGCAGAACGCCTCCGACGGGGATGACGAGTCGGCGCCGGGTCTGGTCTCCCGGACGGTCGACGCCCTCCTGGGCGTGGCCCTCTAGCCCCGCAAACGCACTGCCGATGCCCCTGCCCTCCCGGGCGGGGGCATCGCCATGTCCGGCCCGCGGGGCCGTTCCTGCCCCGGCCACCGCTGGGAGGCGCCCCCGGGGGCTCCGCCCCGGACCCCGCGCCCCGAACGCCGGCGGGGCCACGGACAGCCCGTCCGGCGTTCGAGGACCGGCTACGCGTCCGGGGTGTCGCCCTCGTCGGGGGACGGGGGTTCCGGGTCCGTACCCGGCTCGGGGTCCGGCTTGCGCTTCGGGGGGCGGGTCAGGCCGCTGCTCGTGTCGCGGAGGTACGAGCCGTCGCCCGGTTCGGCCGAGGGCGCCGCCGGGTCGCGGCGCCGCAGGTACCGCTCGAACTCCCGGGCGATGGCGTCGCCCGACGCCTCCGGCAGATCCGCCGTGTCCCGCGCCTCCTCCAGCGTCTGGACGTACTCCGCCACCTCGCTGTCCTCCGCCGCCAGTTGGTCCACGCCGAGCTGCCACGCCCGCGCGTCCTCCGGGAGTTCGCCCAGCGGGATCCGGATGTCGATCAGATCCTCCAGCCGGTTCAGCAGGGCCAGCGTCGCCTTCGGGTTCGGCGGCTGGGAGACGTAGTGCGGGACCGCCGCCCACAGGGACACCGTGGGCACCCCGGCGTGGGTGCAGGCCTCCTGGAGGATGCCCACGATCCCCGTCGGGCCCTCGTACTTGGTCTCCTCCAGGTCCATCGTGCGCGCCAGGTCCGGGTCAGAGGTGACCCCGCTGACCGGCACCGGCCGCGTGTGCGGGGTGTCCCCGAGGAGCGCCCCCAGGATCACCACCATCTCCACGCCCAGTTCGTGGGCGAAGCCCAGGATCTCGTTGCAGAACGACCGCCACCGCATGGACGGTTCGATACCCCGTACGAGCACGAGGTCACGCGGCTTCGCGCCGCCGATCCGGACCACCGACAGCCTCGTCGTCGGCCACGTGATCTTCCGTACCCCGTTGTCCAGCCACACCGTCGGCCGGTTGACCTGGAAGTCGTAGTAGTCCTCGGCGTCCAGCGCCGCGAAGACCTCGCCCTTCCACTCCCGGTCCAGGTGCGCGACCGCACCGGAGGCCGCGTCACCCGCGTCGTTCCAGCCCTCGAACGCGGCCACCATGACCGGGTCGATCAGCTCGGGCACGCGCTCAAGCTCGATCACCCAGGTCTCCTTCCGAAGTTCCCTTGCGTACGTGGGTCAGCCTAAGCCTTGGGACGACACCAGCCACAGCCCACGACAGAGGGGCGGTTCCCCTCGGAACCGCCCCTCTTCCCCACCTGCGTACGAGCTATGCCTTGCGGCTCAGCATCTCCTCGACCCGCGCGCGCACGGAGTCGTCGTCCAGGCCGCGGACCGTCACCGTGGTGCGGCGGCGCAGCACGTCGTCGACCGTCTCGGCCCACTCGTTGTCCCGGGCGTAGGCGACCTGCGCCCAGATCTCCGGGCCGTCCGGGTGGATCCGCTCGGCCAGCGCCGGGTCCTCGTTCGCGATGCGCGCGATGTCGAAGGCCAGCGAGCCGTAGTGGGAGGCCAGGTGGCGGGCGGTCAGCGGGTCCATCCGCGTGCCGGGCTCGCGGTCCACCAGCAGGCGGTGCGCGACGGCGTTCGGGTTGGCGACACCGGGCAGCGCGATCCGGCGTACGAGCGACTTCACCGGCTCCATGTCGTCGGTGAGCGGGCTGCCGGGCAGCTTGGCCAGCTTGTCCATGACCACGCGGCCGATGTGCCGGTACGTCGTCCACTTGCCGCCGGCCACCGACAGCATGCCGCCCGCGCCCTCGGAGACGACCGTCTCGCGCTTGGCCTTCTCGACGCCGCCGGGGCCGCCGGGCAGCACCCGCAGGCCGGCGAAGGCGTACGTCATCAGCGAGCGGTCGAGGTCCGCGTCCTTCACCGAGAATGCGGCCTCGTCCAGGATCTGCTGGATGTCGGACTCGGTGGCGCGCACGTCCGCCGGGTCGCCCTCGTACACCTCGTCGGTGGTGCCGAGCAGCAGCTGGTCCTCCCACGGGAGGGCGAAGGTGATGCGGTACTTGTCGATCGGGGTGGCCATGGCGGCCTTCCACGGCGACTTGCGCTTCATGACGATGTGCGCGCCCTTGGAGAGGCGGATCGACGGCATCGAGTGCTTGTCTTCCATGCGCCGCAGGTGGTCCACCCACGGGCCGGTGGCGTTGAGCACGACGCGTGCGTCGACGCCGAACTCGGTGCCGTCGAGGCGGTCCTTGAGCTCGGCACCGGTGACCCGGCCGCGCGTCATGCGCAGGCCGGTGACCTCGGCGTGGTTGAGGACGACGGCGCCCGACTCGACGGCCGCGCGGACCGTCATGACGGCGACGCGGGAGTCGTTCATCTGGTGGTCGTAGTAGACCGCGACGGCCTTGAGGTTGTCCGTCTTCAGGCCGGGGTTGTCGGCGGCGGCACGGGCGGGGGATATGACCTTGCCCATGCCGTCGCCGAAGGCCGAGAGGGCGGAGTAGGCGAAGACGCCCGCGCCCAGCTTGGCCGCACCCACCGGTCCGCCCTTGTAGACCGGCAGGTAGAAGGTGAGCGGGTTGACCAGGTGCGGGGCCACGTCCTTGGCCAGCACCCGGCGCTCGTGGTGGTTCTCGGCGACCAGCTTGACCGCGCCGGTCTGCAGGTAGCGCAGACCGCCGTGGACGAGCTTGGAGGAGGCCGAGGAGGTGGCGCCGGCGAAGTCGCCGGCGTCCACCATGGCGACCCGCAGACCCGACTGCGCGGCGTGCCAGGCCACGGAGGTGCCCAGGATGCCACCGCCGATGACGAGCAGGTCGTACGTGGCCTTCGCCAGCTGCTCACGGGTTTCGGCGCGGCTCGGGTTCGAGCCGGCGGTCGGGTGCGTGCCCAGTGCGGTCACGCTCTGCGGGATGCTCATATCTCTCTTAGCTCCTCGTCGATTGACTCAGCTGAGTGCGGTCAGCTGGCGTCTTCGTCGTCGACCCAGCCCATGGACCGCTCCACGGCCTTGAGCCAGCTCTTGTACTCGCGGTCCCGCTGCTCGGCGGGCATCCGCGGGGTCCACTCCGCCGCGCGGCGCCAGTTGGCGCGCAGGGCGTCGGTGTCGGGCCAGAAGCCGACGGCCAGGCCGGCGGCGTAGGCGGCGCCGAGGCAGGTGGTCTCCGCGACCATGGGACGGACCACGGGGGCGTCCACGAAGTCGGAGAGGGTCTGCATCAGCAGGTTGTTGGAGGTCATGCCGCCGTCGACCTTGAGGGCCGCGAGCTCGACGCCCGAGTCCTTGGTCATGGCGTCGGTGATCTCGCGGGTCTGCCAGGCGGTGGCCTCCAGGACGGCACGGGCGATGTGCGCCTTGGTGACGTATCGGGTGAGGCCGGCGATCACACCGCGGGCGTCGGAGCGCCAGTACGGGGCGAACAGGCCGGAGAAGGCCGGCACGAAGTACGCACCGCCGTTGTCGTCGACCGAGAGCGCGAGGGTCTCGATCTCGGCCGCGGTCTTGATCATGCCCATCTGGTCGCGCATCCACTGGACGAGCGAGCCGGTGACGGCGATGGAGCCCTCCAGGGCGTAGACCGGCTTCTGGTCGCCGATCTTGTAGCCGACCGTGGTCAGCAGGCCGCTGTAGGAGTTGATGACCTTGTCGCCGGTGTTCATCAGCATGAACGTGCCGGTGCCGTACGTGGACTTGGCCTCGCCCTCGGAGAAACAGGTCTGGCCGAAGAGCGCGGCCTGCTGGTCACCGAGCGCCGAGGCGACCGGGACACCGGCGAGGACGCCGTCCTTGACGTGGCCGTAGACCTCGGCGGAGGACTTGATCTCGGGGAGGATGTCGAGCGGCACCTCCATCGACTCCGCGATCTTCTCGTCCCAGGCGAGGGTGTGCAGGTTCATCAGCATGGTGCGCGAGGCGTTGGTGACGTCCGTGACGTGCACACCGCCCTGGGCGCCACCGGTGAGGTTCCAGATGACCCACGAGTCCATGGTGCCGAAGAGGATGTCGCCGGCCTGGGCGCGCTCGCGCAGGCCGGCGACGTTGTCGAGCAGCCAGCGGGCCTTCGGACCGGCGAAGTAGCTCGCCAGCGGGAGGCCGGTCTCACGGCGGAAGCGGTCCTGGCCGACGTTGCGGCCGAGCTCCTTGCAGAGGGCGTCGGTGCGGGTGTCCTGCCAGACCAGCGCGTTGTGCACCGGCTCGCCGGTGTTCTTGTCCCACAGGACGGTGGTCTCACGCTGGTTGGTGATGCCGACGGCCTTGACGTCCGCGACGGTGAAGCCCGGAATGTCCTGGGCGGCCTTGGAGATGGCCCCGGCGACGACCTCCTGGACGTTGGTCCAGATCTCGGTGGCGTCGTGCTCGACCCAGCCCGGCTTCGGGAAGATCTGCTCGTGCTCCTTCTGGTCGACGGCGACGATGCGGCCGTCGCGGTCGAAGACGATGCAGCGGGAAGAGGTGGTGCCCTGGTCGATCGCGGCGATGAAGGGGCCGGTGCTGCTGGTCATGTGGCTGCTCCTGGCAGGTCTATGTAGGCGGAATCAGGTGGGCAGTGCGGATCTTGCGATACGTGCCGATGCTGATCAGGCGAACGCGATGTTGTACAGACCACCGGCGAGGGCGGCACCGACGAGCGGGCCGACCACCGGGATCCAGGAGTATCCCCAGTCGGAGCCGCCCTTGTTGGGAAGCGGCAGCAGGGCGTGGACGATGCGCGGACCGAGGTCGCGGACCGGGTTGATGGCGTAGCCGGTCGGGCCGCCGAGCGAGAGGCCGATGCCGACGACGACGAAGGAGGTGATCAGGACGCCGATGACGCCGAGGCCCTTGCCGTCGTCCTGCAGGCCCTGGGTCAGGATCGCGATGACCAGGACGAACGTACCGATGATCTCGGTCGTCAGGTTCTGGACGATGTTGCGGATCTCGGGGCCGGTGGAGAAGACACCGAGGACCGGGCCGGCCTGGTCGTGCGGGTGCGGGTCCTCCGGGCCGAGCGTGGCGTCACGGATGTGCTCCGGGTCCGAGAGGTGCACCCGGAACTGTCCGTAGTACGTGACCCACATCAGGACCGCGCCGAGCATGGCGCCGAGGAGCTGTCCGGCGAAGTAGACCGGAACGTCGCTCCAGTCGCTGTTCTTGATGGCCAGGCCGACGGTGACCGCCGGGTTGAGGTGTGCACCGGAGAGCGGGGCGGACACGTAGGCGGCGATCAGAACGGCGAAACCCCAGCCGAACGTGATGGAGAGCCAGCCTGCGTTCCGGGCCTTGGAGCTCTTGAGTGTCACGGCGGCGCAGACGCCACCGCCGAGCAGTGTGAGCAGGGCGGTACCGATGGTCTCGCCGATGAAGATGTCGGAGGTGGACACCCGCGACTCCTTTGCCTTGCAGGGGTGGGCGGACACCGGGTCCCGTCCGGTGGTCCGCGCACTCGGTGAGTGGTTCACCGGTCCTTGGCCTTGCCACACCCTAACGCGTATTGCCGGTAGGTGTTCGACAATGCCGACCGATGAACGGCAGTTTTCCGCTCAAGTGAAGAACGCGTCAAGGGTCGGCCAGGCCAAAGTGTCGGATCGTTACCACTAGGTGCGATCAGCCAAACCCGGCCATCAGATGGCCGGGATATGACGAAAAGAGGACAGAAAGCGGCCAGGCTGTGGCTGAAAGTCGCTGGAAGGGGCCTAGAACCGGCCCGCGCCGAGGTCGCGTGAAACAGCGCGCGCACAGTCCCGTACGGACGCCACGAGGCTCGCCCGGGGCTCCCCCGACTCAGCGCACACCCGCTCCACGGCCCCCGCGACCGCCACCGCACCCACCGGCATCCGGCGCCGGTCGTGGATCGGCGCCGCCACCGAGGCGATACCGTCCCAGGTCTCCTCGACGTCTGCGGCCCAGCCGCGCGCCCGGGTCAGGTCGAGGACCTCCTCGAAACCCGCGCCGTCCGTGACCGTCCGGGGCGTGAACGCCTCGCGCTCCGCCTCCAGTGCCTCCGTATGGGCGACCGGGTCGTACGCCGACAGGACCTTGCCGAGGGCCGTCGAGTGCAGCGGCTGCATGGCGCCCACCTCCAGCACCTGACGGCTGTCGTCCGGACGGAACACGTGGTGCATGATCAGCACCCCACTCTTGTGGAGCACGCCCACGTAGACGCTCTCGCCGCTCGCCCGGGCCAGATCATCCGTCCAGACCAGCGCACGGGCCCGCAGCTCGTGCACGTCCAGATAGCTGTTGCCCAGGCGCAGCAGCTCCGCGCCCAGCTGGTACCGGCCCGAGGCGGGGTCCTGCTCCACGAAGCCCTCGGCCTGCAGCGTGCGCAGGATCCCGTGCGCCGTGCCCTTGGCCAGGCCCAGGGAGCTGGCCACGTCCGAAAGGCCCAGCCGGCGCTCGCCGCCTGCCAGGAGTCGCAGCATCGCAGCGGCTCGTTCGAGCGACTGGATGTTCCGTGCCATCGCGCAGCCTCCTGCTGACGTAGTTCGACAATGCTGAACAGTATCGGTCGATGTCGACCTTGTGCATATTGGGCAACTGTTCAGGCGCCCGTCGACCAGGACACCCCTGGCAGACCCCCGCGCACAGAATGCAGTCCGCCACGTGGGACACCCCCACCGGGGTTGGTGCCGCGCGGTTACCCTGACCGCGTGCACCCTTGACACAGCAAGGGTGCAAAGCCGACAGCCGTCGCATCCCAGGGAGCTCAACCATGGCCTCGTTGCCGAACCCGCCCGCTGACACCCAGACCAGGGCCGACGCCCTCCGAGAGGCACTCGCGACCCGCGTGGTCGTCGCCGACGGAGCCATGGGAACGATGCTCCAGGCGCAGGACCCTTCGATGGAGGACTTCCAGCAGCTGGAGGGCTGCAACGAGGTCCTGAACGCCACCCGCCCCGACATCGTGCGCACGGTGCACGACGCGTACTTCGCGGTGGGCGTGGACTGCGTCGAGACCAACACCTTCGGTGCGAACTTCGCGGCACTCGCCGAGTACGACATCCCCGAACGCAACTTCGAGCTGTCGGAGTCCGGCGCCCGGATCGCCCGCGAGGTCGCCGACGAGTACACCGCGAAGAGCGGACAGCAGCGCTGGGTCCTCGGATCCATGGGCCCCGGCACCAAGCTGCCCACCCTCGGCCACATCGACTACGCGACGATCCGCGACGCCTACCAGGTCAACGCCGAGGGCCTGATCTCCGGCGGGGCTGACGCCCTGCTCGTCGAGACCACCCAGGACCTCCTCCAGACCAAGTCCTCCGTCATCGGCGCCCGGCGCGCGATGGAGGCGCTCGGCGTCTCCGTCCCGCTGATCTGCTCCGTGACCGTCGAGACCACCGGCACCATGCTGCTGGGCTCCGAGATCGGCGCCGCGCTCACCGCGCTGGAGCCGCTCGGCATCGACATGATCGGCCTGAACTGCGCCACCGGCCCCGCCGAGATGAGCGAACACCTGCGCTACCTGGCGCGGCATTCGCGCATCCCGCTCTCCTGCATGCCGAACGCCGGCCTGCCCGTCCTCGGCAAGAACGGCGCGCACTACCCGCTGTCCGCCCCCGAGCTCGCCGACGCCCAGGAGACCTTCGTCCGCGAGTACGGGCTCTCCCTCGTCGGCGGCTGCTGCGGTACGACCCCGGAACACCTGCGCCAGGTCGTCGAGCGGGTCCGCGCCCTGAGCCCGGCCGCCCGCGAGCCCCGGCCGGAGCCCGGCGCGTCCTCGCTCTACCAGACTGTCCCGTTCCGCCAGGACACCTCGTACATGGCGATCGGCGAGCGGACGAACGCGAACGGGTCGAAGAAGTTCCGCGAGGCGATGCTGGAGGCCCGCTGGGACGACTGCGTCGAGATGGCCCGCGACCAGATCCGCGAGGGCGCGCACATGCTCGACCTGTGCGTGGACTACGTGGGCCGCGACGGCGTCGCCGACATGAAGGAGCTCGCCGGCCGGTTCGCGACGGCCTCGACGCTGCCGATCGTCCTGGACTCCACCGAGGTTCCCGTCATCCGGGCCGGCCTGGAGAAGCTCGGCGGGCGCGCCGTCATCAACTCCGTCAACTACGAGGACGGTGACGGCCCGGAGTCGCGTTTCGCCAAGGTCACCCGGCTGGCGCAGGAGCACGGCGCCGCGCTGATCGCGCTGACCATCGACGAGGAGGGCCAGGCCCGCACCGCCGAGCACAAGGTCGCCATCGCCGAACGGCTGATCGACGACCTGACCGGCAATTGGGGCATCGACGAGTCGGACATCCTCATCGACACCCTGACCTTCACGATCTGCACCGGTCAGGAGGAGTCCCGGGGCGACGGCATCGCCACGATCGAGGCGATCCGCGAGCTCAAGCGCCGCCACCCGGACGTCCAGACCACGCTCGGCCTGTCGAACATCTCCTTCGGCCTGAACCCGGCCGCCCGTGTGCTGCTGAACTCGGTCTTCCTCGACGAGTGCGTCAAGGCGGGCCTGGACTCGGCGATCGTCCACGCGTCGAAGATCCTGCCCATCGCCCGGTTCGACGACGAGCAGGTCGGCACCGCCCTCGACCTGATCTACGACCGCCGCGCCGAGGGCTACGACCCGCTGCAGAAGCTGATGGCCCTCTTCGAGGGCGTCAACACCAAGTCGCTGAAGGCCGGCCGCGCCGAGGAGCTCATGGCGCTGCCCCTGGACGAGCGGCTCCAGCGCCGCATCATCGACGGGGAGAAGAACGGCCTGGAGGCCGACCTCGACGAGGCCCTGCAGACCCGTCCGGCCCTGGACATCGTCAACGACACCCTGCTGGAGGGCATGAAGGTCGTCGGTGAGCTGTTCGGCTCCGGCCAGATGCAGCTGCCGTTCGTCCTGCAGTCCGCCGAGGTCATGAAGACGGCCGTCGCGTACCTCGAGCCGCACATGGAGAAGACCGACGACGAGGGCAAGGGCACCATCGTCCTCGCCACCGTCCGCGGAGACGTCCACGACATCGGCAAGAACCTCGTCGACATCATCCTCACCAACAATGGCTACAACGTCGTCAACATCGGCATCAAGCAGCCCGTCTCCGCGATCCTGGAGGCCGCGCAGGAGCACAGGGCCGACGTGATCGGCATGTCCGGGCTGCTCGTGAAGTCGACCGTGATCATGAAGGAGAACCTGGAGGAGCTCAACCAGCGCAAGCTGGCGGCCGACTACCCGGTCATCCTCGGCGGCGCCGCCCTGACCCGCGCCTACGTCGAACAGGACCTCCACGAGATCTACGAGGGCGAGGTCCGCTACGCCCGCGACGCCTTCGAGGGCCTGCGCCTGATGGACGCCCTGATCGCCGTCAAGCGCGGCGTGCCTGGCGCCTCCCTGCCCGAGCTGAAGCAGCGCCGGGTGGCCAAGCGGGACACTCCGGTCCTCCAGGCGGAGGAGCCCGAGGAGCCCGGCGGCCGCTCCGACGTCGCGATCGACAACCCGGTCCCGACGCCGCCGTTCTGGGGCACCCGCGTGGTCAAGGGCATCCCGCTCAAGGACTACGCCTCCTGGCTGGACGAGGGCGCCCTCTTCAAGGGCCAGTGGGGCCTCAAGCAGGCCCGCGCAGGCGGGGCCACGTACGAGGAGCTCGTCGAGAGCGAGGGCCGGCCGCGGCTGCGCGGCCTCCTCGACAAGCTGCACACCGAGAACCTGCTCGAGGCCGCGGTGGTCTACGGGTACTTCCCCTGCGTGTCCAAGGGCGAGGACCTGATCATCCTCGACGACGACGGCAACGAGCGGACCCGCTTCACCTTCCCGCGCCAGCGCCGCGGCCGCCGCCTGTGCCTCGCCGACTTCTTCCGCCCGGAGGAGTCCGGCGAGACGGACGTCGTCGGCCTCCAGGTCGTCACCGTCGGGTCGAAGATCGGTGAGGCCACGGCCAAGCTGTTCGAGTCCGACTCCTACCGCGAGTACCTGGAGCTGCACGGCCTGTCGGTGCAGCTCGCCGAGGCCATGGCCGAGTACTGGCACGCCCGCGTCCGCGCCGAGCTGGGCTTCGGCGGCGAGGACCCGGCCGCGGTCGAGGACATGTTCGACCTGAAGTACCGCGGCGCCCGTTTCTCGCTCGGCTACGGCGCCTGCCCCGACCTGGAGGACCGCGCCAAGATCGCCGACCTCCTCCAGCCGGAGCGGATCGGCGTCCACCTCTCCGAGGAGTTCCAGCTCCACCCGGAGCAGTCCACCGACGCGATCGTCATCCACCACCCCGAAGCGAAGTATTTCAACGCACGCTGACGCGGACCGACGTACACTTGTCGGTCCCATACAGGCCGGTCGCCTGTTCCCCCGGGGGATGCCCCATGGGGAAGAGGTGACCGGCCTTCTCGTCCCCTGAAAGAGGTGTGCCGGATGACCAGCACCGTTCCCGCGCCCGTCGCCCGTACGGCCGACGGGCATGCCCTGCAGGCGGTGCTGCTCGACATGGACGGCACCCTCGTCGACACCGAGGGTTTCTGGTGGGAGATCGAGGTGGACGTCTTCGGCGAGCTCGGTCACCGGCTCGACGAGGCCTGGCGCGACATCGTCGTCGGCGGGCCCATGACCCGCAGCGCCGCCTTCCTCATCGAGTCCACCGGCGCCGCCATCACCCTTTCGGAGCTGAGCGTCCTGCTCAACGAGCGCTTCGAGGCGCGGATCGCCGACCAGGTCCCGCTGATGCCGGGCGCCGAGCGGCTGCTGGCCGAGCTGGCCCGGCACAACGTGCCCACCGCCCTCGTCTCCGCCTCGCACCGCCGCGTCATCGACCGGGTGCTGCGCTCGCTGGGCCCCGAGCGGTTCGCGCTGAGCGTGGCCGGCGACGAGGTGGCCCGTACCAAGCCGCACCCCGACCCGTACCTGCTGGCCGCCCGCACCCTCGGCGCGCACCCCTCGCGCTGCGCGGTCATCGAGGACACCGCGACCGGCGTCGCCTCCGCCGAGGCGGCCGGCTGCCGGGTCGTGGCCGTCCCCTCGGTCGGCGTCATCGCGCCCGCCCCGGGCCGCACCGTCGTGCGCTCGCTGGAGGACGTCGACCTTCCGTTCCTGCGCTCCCTCATCACTCCGATGAACTGATCGCACACGCTCAGTGCCGAACGGAACGCCCGCCCGACCGAGGTCCCGCGGAAGGATTTTCCGTTCCATGGCCCGGAGGCTGAAATTCCATCCTTTCCCTGGCGGTTGTCCTGGGTGACCTTTGTCACGCGCCAAGCCCCCTACGGACCTGTCCAGGGGCATGGAAAGCTTCCCTTGTGTCCGGATTGATCAGCTCCTGACCGAATCTGCGGTGACTCCCACATGGACAGGCAGTCCGCACCCATCACCGTGCGATTACGCCCCAAGTCCTGCCAGTTCAAGCCATCCCGTCCCAGGCCACTAATGTCGACGCGGGCACTACGCCGCACCTCTGCTGACCCGGACGCACACCCATGTGCCCGGACCGCGTGGACCGATCGTCACAACACCGGCCCGATCGTTCCGCCCTGAACGGGCGACCGCCGCGAAGTGCCCTTTACGCCGCTTTGAGCAAGTGCCGGTCAAGGGAGTACTTCCAGCATGAACCGCAAGACCCTGGTGCTGACGGCTGCGGCCGGACTGCTCACCCCCGCGCTCGCCGCATGCGGCAGCACGAGCGGAGGCGGAGCAGGATCCGGAGCGATCGTCGTCGGCACCACCGACCGGTTCGAGGCAGCCGACTACGCTCCCGCACCGTTCGACCCGGCCTACGCCTACGACGCCGGCGCCTGGAACGTCCTGCGGCAGACCGTCCAGACGCTGATGCACACCCCCCGCGGCGGCGGCCAGCCCGTCCCCGAAGCAGCCTCCGACTGCCGCTTCACCGACACCGGCAACGAGAGCTACCGCTGCACCCTGCGGCCCGACCTCACGTTCGCCGACGGCCAGCCGCTCACCGCCAAGGACGTCAAGTTCTCCATCGAGCGCGTCCTCGCCATCAAGGACGAGAACGGCCCCTCCTCGCTGCTCTCCACCGTCGACACCGTCGAGGTGAAGGCCGCCGACACCGTCGTCTTCCACCTGAAGACCCCCGACGCGACCTTCCCGCAGAAGCTCTCCACCCCCGCCGCCGGCATCGTCAGCGAGAAGAACTACGACGCCAAGAAGCTCCGCGAGGGCTTCTCCGTCGACGGCTCCGGCCCGTACACGATGAAGGCCGAGGTCAAGGACGACCACCTCGTCCGCGCCGTCTTCAGCAAGAACCCGCACTACAAGGGCGACCTCAAGCTGCAGAACGACAAGGTCGAACTGCGCACCTTCAACGACTCCGCGGCCATGGGCAAGGCACTCACCGCCGGATCCATCCAGATGGTCTCCCGCACCCTGTCGCCCGCCCAGATCACCGAGTTCGCCGCCAAGCCGCCCAAGGGCGTCAAGCTGGTCCCGATGCCCGGCCTGGAGATCCGCTACATCGGCTTCAACACCGAGGCCCCGGCCGTCAAGGACAAGGCCGTACGCCAGGCCCTCGCCGCCGCCGTCGACCGCAACGCGATCATCGACAAGGTCTACGGCAAGTCCGCGCAGCCCCTGTACTCGCTGGTCCCCACCACCCTGACGGGCCACGTCAACTCCTTCTTCAACAAGTACGGCGAAGCCAACACCGCGAAGGCCGCCGACCTGCTGAAGAGCGCCGGGATCAAGACCCCGGTCAAGCTGACGCTGAACTACACCAAGGACCACTACGGCGACGGCACGGCCACCGAGTTCGAGACCCTGAAGAACCAGCTGAACTCCACCCAGCTGTTCGACGTCACCGTCCAGGGCTCCGACTGGTCCGACTTCCGGCCCGCGCAGAAGAAGGGCGACTACGCCGCCTACGGGCTCGGCTGGTTCCCCGACTACCCCGACGCCGACAACTTCCTCGCTCCCTTCCTCGAGCAGGACAACTTCCTGGGCACGCCGTACGCCAACGCCGCGGTGCGCACCAAGCTCATCCCCGACTCCCGGCGCGCCGTCGACCGCAACGTCGCCGTCCCCGCGATCACGGAGATGCAGGACATCGTCGCCGAGGACGTGCCCGTCCTGCCGCTGTGGCAGGGCAAGCAGTACGTCGCCGCACGCGACGGGATCACCGGAGTGGAGTGGTCGGTCAACGCCATCTCCGACCTCCAGCTGTGGGAACTCGGCCGCGGTGTCAGCGGCTGAGACCGGCAGCAACCGGCAGCAACCGGCGGCGGGTGTCGCAGGCCGGCGGAACGAAACAGTGAGACTGTGAAGGACGTTCGCGTGAATCGACGTAACCAGTGGTTGGCGGCCCCGCTCGGCGCAGCCACCGCCGCCGCGCTGCTCAGCGGTTGCGGTTCGACCGGCAGCCCCACCGCCGGCGGCGGCAAGGGTGTGGTCATGGGCATATCCGACAAGGTGAAGTCCACCGACCCCGCATCGGGTTACGACCCGGGGTCCTGGCTGCTCTTCAACAACGTCTTCCAGTCCCTGCTGAGCTTCCCCAAGGGCGGCACCACCCCCGAGCCCGACGCCGCCCAGGCCTGCAACTTCGAAGGCGGCGACAGCAAGCTCTACAAGTGCACCCTGCGCACCGGCCTGAAGTTCAGCAACGGCCACGCCCTCACCTCCAAGGACGTCAAGTTCTCCTTCGAGCGCACGCTGAAGATCAATGACGCCAACGGCCCCTCCGTGATGCTGTCGTCGATCGCCGGCATCGACACCCCCGACGACAAGACCGTCGTCTTCCGCCTCAAGACGTCCGACGCGACCTTCCCCAGCAAGATCGCATCGGGCGCGGGCTCCATCGTCGACCACAGCGAGTACCCGGCCGACAAGCTCCGCGCCGACGGCAAGGCCGTCGGCTCCGGCGTCTACAAGCTGGACTCGATGAACGAGAAGAGCGCAAGCTTCTCCGTCAACGACTCCTACAGCGGCAAGGCCAAGGCCAAGAACACCGGCGTCACCCTCAAGTTCTTCAACGAGGACCAGGCCGCCCTCAAGAGGGTCCTGGAAAGCGGCGAGGTCGACTTCGCCTTCCGCGGCCTCGCCGCCAAGGACATCGCGAGCCTGTCCTCCACCAAGACCGGGGACCACAAGGTCGAGGTCGTCCAGGGCACCGGCGCCGAAGTCGAGCACCTCGTCTTCAACATGAACGACCCGGTCGCCGGAAAGCTCCCCATCCGCAAGGCCATCGCCTACCTCGTAGACCGCGAAGCGCTCGTCAAGGACGTCTACGACGGCACCGCGACCGCGCTGTACTCGATCGTCCCGGCCGGCATCGGCTCCCACAACACCGCCTTCTTCGACCGCTACGGCGGCAGCCCGCAGCCGAAGAAGGCCGAAGCCGTCCTGCGCGCCGCCGGCATCAAGGACAAGGTGAAGATCACCCTGTACTCGACGCCCACCCGCTACGGCCCGTCCACGGACCAGGAATTCCAGCTCATCGCCAAGCAGCTCAACGACAGCGGGCTCTTCGAGGCCGACGTCAAGTCCGTCGAGTTCGGGCAGTACGAGAAGGACATCCAGGACGGCAAGTACGGCGTGTACGTGAAGGGCTGGGTCCCCGACTACCCGGACGCCGACAACTTCACGCAGCCGTTCTTCGGCCCGGACAACGTCCTGCGCAACAACTACGACAACAAGGAGATCACCGGGACCATCATCCCGTCGACCTCCACGAAGTCCGACCGCACCGCGGCCACCGTCGACTACAACCGCCTCCAGGACATCGTCGCCGACGAGGTCCCGATCCTCCCGCTCTGGCAGGGCAAGCAGTACGCCGTCACCCGCCAGAACGTGACGGGCCTGCAGTGGTCGCTCGACGCCTCCACCGTCTTCCGCTTCTGGGAGATCAGCAAGGGCTGACCCGTACCCGGTACGGCGAAGGGGCCGGCAGCCGCATCGTGCGGCTGCCGGCCCCTTCGGCCGCTCCCGGCCCGGTCCTGCCCGGCGCGCTACTGCCCCGCGCCCGGCCGCACCAGACCGCTCTCGTACGCGTACACCGCCGCCTGGACCCGGTCGCGCAGGCCCAGCTTCGTCAGCACGTGCCCCACATGCGTCTTCACCGTCGTCTCGCTCACGAACAGGTCCGCCGCGATCTCCGCGTTCGACAGGCCCCGCGCCACCAGCTTCAGCACCTCGACCTCCCGCTCGGTCAGCGTCCCCAAGGTGTCCGGCACGCTGTCGTCGCCCGACGGCAAGTGGCCCGCGTACTTGTCCAGCAGCCGCCGCGTGATGCTCGGCGCCAGCATCGCCTCGCCGCCCGCAACCACCCGGATCGCCTGCACCAGCTCGACGGCCGGCGCATCCTTCAGCAGGAACCCGCTCGCCCCCGCCCGCAGGGCCTCCACCACGTACTCGTCCAGATCGAACGTGGTCAGCACGAGCACCTTCGCCGGCCCGTCCCGGCCCGGACCGGTGATCTGCCGCGTCGCCTCCACCCCGTCCATCCGGGGCATCCGGATGTCCATCAGCACCACATCGGGCTGCAGCGCCCGCACCTGGTCCAGCGCCTGCAGACCGTCCCCGGCCTCCCCGACGACCGCCAGGTCCTGTTCGGCCTCCAGGATCATCCGGAAGCCGGTGCGCAGCAGCGGCTGGTCGTCGACCAGTAGGACGCGGATCGCCACAGGGGGTACCTCGTATTCGTACGGCGGCAACGACGGACGCCGCCCATTCTGCCCCGACCGGCCCGTCAGGATTCCTCGGGGCGGCCCGCCCCCGCCTCCGCCCCCGGCCTCGGGATGATCATCAGAGGATAGGCCGGGGGAGTTCCCCCGAACTCCGGACACACCGCCCGGTGATCGCACCAGCCGCACAGCTTCGTCGGCCGCGGCCGCCACTCGCCCGTCTCCGTCGCCTCCTTGATCGCCTCCCACAGCGCCAGCAGCTTGCGCTCCACCCGCTCCAGATCCGCGATCACCGGGTCGTACGTCAGCACGTCCCCACTGCCCAGATACACCAGCTGGAGCCGCCGCGGCACCACCTGCTTCAGCCGCCACACCACCAGCGCATAGAACTTCATCTGGAACAGCGCACCCTCCGCGTACTCCGGCCGCGGCGCCTTGCCCGTCTTGTAGTCGACGATCCGCACCTCACCCGACGGAGCCACATCCACCCGGTCGATGATCCCGCGCAGCCGCAGCCCCGACTCCAGCTCCGTCTCCACGAAGAACTCCCGCTCCACCGGCTCCAGCCGCGTCGGGTCCTCCAGCGTGAACCACCGCTCGACCAGCGCCTCGGCCTCCGTCAGCCAGCGCGCCAGCCCCGCCCCCTCGTCCCCCTCCGGGAACAGCTCCACCAGCTCCGGCTTCGACTCCAGCAACCGGTCCCATTGCCCCGGAACCAGCGCCTTCGCCCGCGGCGCCGTCCGCTCCTGCGCCGGATGATCGAACAACCGCTCCAGCACCGCATGCACCAGCGTGCCCCGCGTCGCCGCAGCACTCGGCTTCTCCGGCAGCTTGTCGATCACCCGGAACCGGTACAGCAGCGGGCACTGCATGAAATCGCTCGCCCGCGAAGGGGACAGCGAAGTAGGCGCCACAGCGCTCGGCGCTGCATCGGCATCGGCTGCGCCAGGAACCGGACCGGGGCTCGTCGTCATGGACAAAACCCTACGACCCGCCACCGACAGCGCGCGCATACCATCGACGCCGAGCCCCCTCGCACTGCATGATCGGAGCATCACACCGCGCCACCACGCACCCCGCCCCGCACCGACCGTGCGCCTGAACCACACTGAAAGCACCGCCGGCCGCACCCCGCCGGACAGCACCGAACGAAGGACACCCGTGGCAGACACCGACGAAACCGGCGAGCGCGCAGCCAAGCGCCCCGGACCGGGCGGCGGCATCCTCATGGGCCGCCCCTTCGGCGTCCCCGTCTACGTCTCGCCCAGCTGGTTCCTCGTCGCCGCCCTCATCACCTGGGTCTTCGGCGACCAGCTCGACCGCGTCCTGCCCGACCTCGGCCCCGCCCGCTACCTCGTCTCCCTCTTCTTCGCCGTCGCCTTCTACGCCTCCGTCCTCGTCCACGAACTCGCCCACACCGTCGCCGCCCTCCGCTACAAACTCCCCGTGCGACGCATCCAGCTCCAGTTCTTCGGCGGAGTCTCCGAGATCGAGAAGGAATCCGAGACCCCCGGCCGCGAATTCGTCCTCGCCTTCGTCGGCCCCCTCCTCTCCCTCCTCCTCGCCGGCGCCTTCTACCTCGGCATGGAACTCGTCGACCCCGCCAGCGTCCCCGGCGTCCTCCTCGCCGGCCTGATGATCTCCAACCTGCTCGTCGCCGCCTTCAACCTGCTCCCCGGCCTCCCCCTCGACGGCGGCCGCATGCTCCGCGCCGTCATCTGGGGCATCACCGGCAAACCCATGACCGGCACCATCGCCGCCGCCTGGGTCGGCCGCGTCCTCGCCGTCGCCGTCCTCCTCGGCCTGCCGATGCTCACCCACACCGGCGTCCTCGGCCCGGGCACAGACGACATCGGCGGAATGAACACCGTCATGGACGCCCTGCTCGCCGCGATCCTCGCCGCCATCATCTGGACCGGCGCCGGAAACAGCCTGCGCATGGCCCGCCTGCGCGAACACCTCCCCGAACTCCGCGCCCGCACCCTCACCCGCCGCGCCGTCCCCGTCGAGAACACCACCCCCCTCTCCGAAGCCCTGCGCCGCGCCGTCGAAGCAGGCGCCCGCGCCATCGTCATCGTCGACGGCCACGGAGACCCCCTCTCCATCGTCCGCGAGACCGCCATCGCCTCCGTCCCCGAACACCGCCGCCCCTGGGTCGACGTCAGCACCCTCGCGCAAGAACTCACCGACGGAATGAAGGTTTCCGCGGAACTCTCCGGCGAAGAACTCCTCGACCACCTCCGCGCCACCCCCGCCACCGAATACCTCGTCGTCGAACCCGGCGGCGCGATCTACGGCGTCCTCTCCACCCTCGACGTCGAAAGGGCCTTCGTGAAGGCCATGGCGCGGCCCCAGTCCTGAAGCCAATACACTGGTCACATGTCCGAACCGACCGGTGCCGCCCGCCGACGCGGGCCCTTCGAGGTCGGGGACCAGGTTCAGCTCACCGACCCCAAGGGCCGCCACTACACGTTCACGCTCGAAGCAGGGAAGAATTTCCACACCCACAAGGGTTCCTTCCCGCACGACGAGCTGATCGGTGCTCCCGAGGGCAGTGTTGTCCGTACCACGGGGAACGTCGCGTACCTCGCGCTGCGCCCCCTGCTCCCCGACTATGTCCTGTCCATGCCCCGCGGTGCCGCCGTGGTCTACCCCAAGGACGCAGGCCAGATCCTGGCCTTCGCCGACATCTTCCCCGGCGCCCGCGTCGTGGAAGCAGGCGTCGGCTCCGGCTCCCTGAGCAGCTTCCTGCTGCGCGCCATCGGCGACCAGGGCATGCTCCACAGCTACGAGCGCCGCGCGGACTTCGCCGAGATCGCCACCGCCAACGTCGAGCGCTACTTCGGCGGCCCCCACCCCGCGTGGCAGCTGACCGTCGGCGACCTCCAGGACAACCTGTCCGACACCGACGTCGACCGCGTGATCCTCGACATGCTCGCCCCCTGGGAATGCCTGGAGGCCGTCTCCAAGGCCCTCGTCCCCGGCGGCATCCTCTGCTGCTACGTGGCCACCACCACCCAGCTGTCCAAGACCGTCGAGTCCATCCGCGAGATCGGCTGCTTCGCCGAACCGCAGCCCTGGGAATCGATGATCCGCAACTGGCACGTGGAAGGCCTCGCCGTCCGCCCGGACCACCGGATGATCGGCCACACCGGCTTCCTCGTCACCGCCCGCCGCCTCGCGGACGGCGTCGAGCCCCCGATGCGCCGCCGCCGCCCCGCCAAGGGCGCCTACGGCGAGGACTACGACGGACCCGGCAGCGACCGGTCCGCCTAGTGCTGTGACCGGAAAGGTTTGCCGGTGGCCCGCGGCGTCCGGTGCGGTGCATCGCAAGGCGGAGGGCCACGACTCGTACTGGACGTACTTGCGTGGTCCGACAACGCGGCGAGGTGCCGTGCCGGGCGCCGCGGGCCGGTGAACCTTTCCGGTCACAGCACTAGACACCGGCGACCGAGGCCACCCGGCCCCACCCAACACCAAGGCGCTGTGGCGCAGTTCCCCGAACGAACCGGGAACTGCGCCACAGCGCCTTTTCGTTGTCCTCCACACCGGCCCCAGCCGACGCGGACCCGGCCGTTCCACCCCCGTGTGAGGTGTGGCACGATGCTGGCTCCCCGTCACCGTTCGCACAGGAGACACCCCGCGTGCCGCACCGCCCCTCCGAGCTGACGCCGACACTGGAAACCCTCGCGCACAGCAGCGCCGGGCCCCTCCACTGGCTCGCCACGGCCACCGCCATGGCCGCCGTCATCGCCGCCGCGGGACTCGTCCAGCCGGACGCGGCCGCCACCGGCCACTCCACGGCCCCCGCAAACGGCCCCCAGGCCCCCCAGGCCGCCGCCCCCGACCCGGCCGGGGTCGGCTACCCCCTGGACTGCAAGGGCCTCCCCGTGGCCGTCACGGCCACCGCCCAGGGCGACCTCGACGGCGACGGCCACCCCGAAACCGTCGCCGCCGTCCGCTGCGATGCCGGCTCCGGCACCCCGCCCCACGCGATCTACGTACTCACGCAGGACAAGACCCCCGGCGCCGCACCCAGGGTCGTCGCCACCCTCCTCGAGGCCGGAAAACGACAGACCGCCACCGACCTCACCATCCGCGACGGAGTCGTCACCGCCACTCTCCTCGGCTACTCCTCACCCGAGGTACCGCGCTACAGCCCCGACGTGAAACAGCTCGCCAAGTGGCGCTGGAGCGGCGGAAAATTCCGCCAGGAGCTGACGAACTCAGACGCCAGGAGTGTTTGAACCGTCACTCCGCGTCGGGGCCGTACACCTCGACCCTGTCCGAAACCCGCCTCACGTGGATGCAGTCACCCGGGCACTCCTTCGCCGAGTCCACCACGTCCTGCAACAGCGTCAACGGAACCGGAGTGGTCGCCCCCGCGTCCACCAGCAGCTCGTCCTCCGGGCCCTTCACGTACGCCAGACCATCGATGTCCAGCTCGAACACCTCCGGCGCGTACTGGACGCAGATCCCGTCACCGGTGCAGAGGTCCTGGTCGATCCAGACCTCCAGCGGCTCGCCGGCCTGCCCGCCGCCGCCCGCGGAAGCCTCCTGCTGCACGGTCATATCTCCTGCCGTTCCCTGCGCTCAGTGATCCGTTTCCGCCACAAGCCCGCGGCAAGTCGCGCGAGCCCTGACGGGTGTTGAACGGTTCGACCTTACAACCGGCCGCTTTCCGATGTTGATGGGTGGGTATTTCCTTGGCGTGAGGGAGTACGCAAGGGTGAAGATCGGACACACCCCTACCGTCTTTGTGATCTAGGGGTTTCAATCACCACCAGCCCAGGTAGGGTCAGGAAGCGTCCAGCTCCCCTTGGAGGAGGTGAGGACCGTGGCAGCCCACGACGACGACAACAACCGCGGCATCCGGCCGGGGCG
This sequence comes from Streptomyces sp. NBC_00354, assembly GCF_036106915.1. NCBI lineage: Bacteria > Bacillati > Actinomycetota > Actinomycetes > Kitasatosporales > Streptomycetaceae > Streptomyces > Streptomyces sp. NBC_00354. Next base: position 6,549,955 of record NZ_CP107983.1, read on the forward strand.
AGGGTCTGAGGACCCCGCCGGCCAGGTTGCCTATCTCGAGCAGGAAATCGCCGTCCTGCGACGTAAGCTCGCCGACTCTCCGCGACACACGAGGATTCTCGAAGAGCGGATCGTCGAGCTCCAGACAAACCTGGCCGGCGTCTCCGCACAAAACGAGCGACTGGCAAATACGCTCCGTGAGGCCCGCGACCAGATCATCGCACTCAAGGAGGAAGTCGACCGGCTCGCACAGCCGCCGGCCGGCTTCGGTGTCTTCCTTCAGGCGAACGAAGACGGCACCGTCGACATCTTCACCGGCGGCCGAAAGCTCCGCGTGAACGTCAGCCCCAGCGTCGAACCGGAAGACCTCCGGCGCGGCCAGGAGGTCATGCTCAACGAGGCCCTCAACGTGGTCGAGGCCATGGAGTTCGAACGGGCCGGGGACATCGTCACCCTCAAGGAAATCCTCGAGGACGGCGAGCGAGCCCTGGTGGTCGGGCACACCGACGAGGAAAGGGTGGTGAGGCTCGCCGAGCCGCTCCTGGACATCACCATCCGCCCCGGCGACGCCCTCCTGCTCGAACCCCGCTCCGGCTACGTCTACGAGGTCGTCCCCAAGAGCGAGGTCGAAGAACTCGTCCTCGAAGAGGTCCCCGACATCGACTACAGCAAGATCGGCGGCCTGGGCGACCAGATCGAGCTGATCCGCGACGCGGTCGAGCTCCCGTACCTCTACCCCGACCTGTTCAAAGAGCACGAACTGCGGCCCCCCAAGGGCATCCTGCTCTACGGCCCCCCCGGCTGCGGCAAGACACTCATCGCCAAGGCCGTGGCCAACTCCCTTGCCAAGAAGGTCGCCGAGGTGACCGGCCAGCCCGCCGGGAAGTCCTACTTCCTGAACATCAAGGGCCCCGAACTCCTCAACAAGTACGTCGGCGAGACCGAGCGGCACATCCGCCTCGTCTTCCAGCGTGCCCGCGAAAAGGCCAGCGAGGGCACCCCCGTCATCGTCTTCTTCGACGAGATGGAATCCCTCTTCCGCACCCGCGGATCCGGAGTCAGCTCGGACGTGGAGAACACCATCGTCCCCCAGCTGCTCGCCGAGATCGACGGCGTGGAAGGCCTGGAGAACGTCATCGTCATCGGCGCCTCCAACCGCGAGGACATGATCGACCCGGCCATCCTGCGCCCCGGCCGGCTCGACGTGAAGATCAAGATCGAGCGCCCCGACGCCGAAGCGGCCCGGGACATCTTCGCCAAGTACCTCAAGGCCTCGCTGCCGCTCCACAGCGACGACCTCTCCGAGCACTCCGGCTCGCCCGAGGTCGCCGTCCACAGCATGATCCAGACCGTCGTCGAGCAGATGTACGCCGAAACCGAGGAAAACCGCTTCCTCGAGGTCACGTACGCCAACGGCGACAAGGAAGTCCTCTACTTCAAGGACTTCAACTCCGGCGCCATGATCCAGAACATCGTGGACCGTGCGAAGAAGATGGCCATCAAGGCCTTCCTCGAGCACAACCAGAAGGGCCTTCGCGTCGCCCACCTCCTCCAGGCTTGCGTGGACGAGTTCAAGGAGAACGAAGACCTGCCCAACACCACCAACCCCGACGACTGGGCCCGGATCTCCGGAAAGAAGGGCGAGCGGATCGTCTTCATCCGCACCCTCGTCACCGGAAAGCAGGGCGCAGACACCGGACGCTCCATCGACACGGTGGCAAACACCGGTCAGTACCTCTGATCGAACAGGGCGGCTGCGGATGCCCTCACCGGGCACCCGCAGCCGACTGCTTTACCGACTGCTCTTTTCAGCCGGTGACGGGGCAAAGTCAATGACTGAAATGATCTCCCCACCAGCGCGGAGTGGTTCTAGGCTCTTCCGTACCGCCGCTCGCGCAGTGCGGGGACGGGCACCGCACACGCACCGGAGCACCAGCGGTACTTGAGCGCCGCTCCCGAACGGGAGCGCCGCCGGGCAAGGAGGGCCGCATGACCGTACGGCGAGTAATGGGAATCGAGACGGAGTACGGGATCTCCGTCCCGGGCCACCCGAACGCCAATGCCATGCTCACCTCGTCCCAGATCGTCAACGCCTACGCGGCGGCGATGCACCGGGCGCGACGCGCCCGCTGGGACTTCGAGGAGGAGAATCCGCTGCGGGACGCCCGAGGCTTCGACCTCGCCCGCGAGGCCGCCGACAACAGCCAGCTCACCGACGAGGACATCGGCCTCGCCAACGTCATCCTCACCAACGGCGCACGGCTCTACGTCGACCACGCGCACCCCGAATACAGCTCCCCGGAGATCACCAACCCGCTCGACGCCGTCCTCTGGGACAAGGCCGGCGAGCGGATCATGGCCGAGGCAGCCGTACGGGCCGCCCAGCTCCCCGGAGCCCAGCCCATCCACCTCTACAAGAACAACACCGACAACAAGGGCGCCTCCTACGGCACGCACGAGAACTACCTGATGAAGCGGGAAACCCCCTTCTCGGAGATCGTGCGCCACCTCACCCCCTTCTTCGTCTCCCGCCAGGTCGTGACCGGCGCGGGACGCGTGGGCATCGGCCAGGACGGCCGCGAGCACGGCTTCCAGATCAGCCAGCGCGCGGACTACTTCGAAGTCGAGGTCGGCCTCGAGACCACACTCAAGCGCCCCATCATCAACACCCGCGACGAGCCCCACTCGGACGCCGAGAAGTACCGCCGGCTGCACGTGATCATCGGCGACGCCAACCTCTCCGAGATCTCGACGTACCTCAAGCTCGGCACCACCGCCCTCGTCCTCTCGATGATCGAGGACTCCTTCATCAACGTCGACCTGGCCGTGGACCAGCCGGTACGCACCCTGCACCAAGTCTCCCACGACCCCGACCTGCAACACCTGATCACGCTGCGCAGCGGCCGCACCCTGACCGCCGTGCAACTCCAGATGGAGTACTTCGAGCTGGCCAGGAAGTACGTGGACGAGCGTTTCGGCTCCGACGCCGACGAGCAGACCAAGGATGTGCTGGTCCGCTGGGAGGACGTGCTCGGCCGGCTCGAGAGCGACCCGATGAGCCTGTCGGGAGAGCTCGACTGGATCGCGAAGCGCGAGATCCTCGAGGGCTACCGGAGGCGCGACGGCCTCGGCTGGGACGCCGCCCGGCTCCACCTGGTGGACCTCCAGTACGCGGACGTACGGCCCGAGAAGGGCCTGTACAACCGTCTGGTGGCCCGCGGCAAGATGAAGCGGCTGGTGGAGGAGCCGGCGGTGGAGCGCGCCCAGGGCAAGCCGCCGGAGGACACCCGGGCGTATTTCCGGGGCCGGTGCCTGGAGCAGTACGCGGACGACGTCGCCGCGGCCTCGTGGGACTCGGTGATCTTCGACCTCCCGGGCCGCGACTCCCTCCAGCGGGTCCCGACGCTGGAACCCCTGCGGGGTACCCGCAAGCACGTGAAGGAGCTCCTGGACCGCTGCCGTACGGCGGAGGACCTGGTGCGGGTGCTTTCGGGGCAGTGAGCGGGGCTGAAAGTCCTCCGGTCCGGGAATCATGAGAAAGCCCGCACGTTAATGAAAGTGCGGGGACGAATGCCGGACCCTCCTTGTAGGGTCCGACGTAGGGTCTGATCTTGAGAGATCCCGAATCCCGGGGTCTCTCGACACGAGCGTGCGAACCGAGCGGGGTGAGGTAGACATGGCGACCAAGGACACCGGCGGCGGACAGCAGAAGGCGCAGCGCTCGACCGAGGAGGTCGAGGAGGCGGCGGTCGAGGAATCGACCGACCTCAAGGAGCGCCAGGAAAAACTCTCCGACGACGTCGACTCGGTACTTGACGAGATTGACGATGTACTCGAAGAGAATGCTGAGGATTTCGTGAGGTCGTTCGTTCAGAAAGGTGGCCAGTAAGGCCATTTGACCTTCGAATCGAAGGTGGGGGGCGGGTAGTTGTCCGAGGGCGCGAAGCGGTGTTCCCGATGTAAGCAGGACAGGCCGCGGGCGGATTATGCGAGCAACCGCTCGACGTCAGACGGCTTACAGGCCTATTGCCGCACGTGCTCGGCGGAGTACTACAAGGCGCGCCAAGAGGCGAAGGGACGGACGGTGCGGGTGAAGGTGGTCGTGCCGTCCGGCCACAAGCGGTGTCCTCAGTGCGAGGAAATCAAGCCGTACTCGGAATGGGAAGCGAACAAGACCACGTCCGATGGATGGTCCAGCTATTGCCGGTCGTGTCGGGCGCAGCGCAACAGGGCGAGTTACTTCATGCGAAAGTACGGCATCACTGAGGCCGAGCGTGACGAGATGATCGCCGCTCAAGGCGGGGTCTGTCTGCTCTGCCGGGATGCTCCGGCAGAGCACGTTGATCACGATCATCAGACGGGTAAGGTCCGGGGCGTACTGTGCTTCAGCTGTAACGCAGCACTGGGGCAGTTCAAGGATCGGCCGGACGTCATACGGCGTGCAGCCGCATACGTGGAAGGAAACCTGTGGAACCCAACACTCGTAGCACAGGGCGTCTACCGGCAGCCTTCCTGACGCCGGGGTCGTCGTCCTTCATGGACTTCCTGGGCGCGCACTCGCCCGAGATGCTGCCGGGGAACCGGAAGCTGCCCGAGGGTGTCGTCGAGGCGCCGCACGGGACGACCATCGTGGCGACCACCTTCCCCGGCGGGGTCGTGCTCGCCGGTGACCGGCGGGCGACCATGGGGAACATGATCGCGCAGCGGGACATCGAGAAGGTGTTCCCGGCCGACGAGTACTCCGCGGTGGGCATCGCCGGTACGGCCGGCCTGGCCGTGGAGATGGTGAAGCTGTTCCAGCTGGAGCTGGAGCACTTCGAGAAGGTGGAGGGGGCGACCCTCTCCCTCGAGGGCAAGGCGAACCGGCTCTCCACCATGATCCGGAGCAATCTGGGCATGGCCATGCAGGGGCTGGCGGTCGTGCCGCTGTTCGCCGGCTGGGACGAGGGCAAGGAGAAGGGCCGGATCTTCTCGTACGACGTGACCGGCGGCCGCTCCGAGGAGCACGGCTTCGCCGCCACCGGTTCCGGCTCGATCTTCGCGCGCGGCTCCATGAAGAAGCTGTACCGCCCCGACCTGACGGAGGAGCAGGCCACCACCCTCGTCGTGCAGGCGCTGTACGACGCGGCCGACGACGACTCGGCGACCGGTGGGCCGGACCTGTACCGCCACATCTACCCGATCGTCACCGTCATCACGGACGAGGGATTCCGCAGGCTCAGCGACGAGGAGTCGCAGGAGCTCGCCCGTACGGTCACCAACCGTCGTCTGGAGCAGCCCGACGGCCCGCGCGCCGCCCTGCTCTGACCATCCGTCGTCCTGTAGGACCCAGAAGAAAGGGACGGACAGCCGGTGTCGACTCCGTTCTACGTCTCACCCCAGCAGGCCATGGCCGACCGGGCGGAATACGCCCGGAAGGGCATCGCCCGCGGTCGCAGCCTTGTCGTGATTCAGTACGCCGACGGCATCGTGTTCGTCGGCGAGAACCCGTCCCGTGCGCTGCACAAGTTCAGCGAGATCTACGACCGGATCGGCTTCGCGGCCGCCGGCAAGTACAACGAGTACGAGAACCTGCGGATCGGTGGTGTGCGTTACGCGGATCTGCGTGGATACACGTACGACCGTGACGATGTGACGGCCCGTGGGCTGGCCAACGTGTACGCGCAGACGCTGGGCACGATCTTCTCCTCTGCCGGTGAGAAGCCGTACGAGGTGGAGTTGGTGGTGGCCGAGGTGGGTGCGACGGCCGCGGGTGACCAGATCTACCGGCTGCCGCACGACGGTTCGATCGTGGACGAGCACGGTTCGGTCGCCGTCGGTGGCAATGCCGAGCAGATCAGTACGTATCTGGATCAGCGTCACCGGGACGGGATGACGTTGTCCGAGGCGCTGAAGCTGGCGGTGCAGGCGCTGTCGAGCCAGGCGAACGGTGCGGACAAGGCGATTCCGGCGGAGCGGCTGGAGGTTGCGGTGCTGGACCGGACGCGGGCTCAGCAGCGGAAGTTCAAGCGGATCCGGGGCCGGCAGCTTTCGCGGTTGCTGGAGGCGGATGTCACGGCGGCCGTGCAGGCGGATGCCGTGTCGAACGATGAGGCTCCCGAGGATGAGTCCGAGGAGTAGATCCGCGCGCGTTTGACGCCCCCGGCCTTGTGGCCGGGGGCGTTTTCGTGTTTTCAGGCGGGGGCGGGGCCGGTGGAGGCGCGGACGATGAGGTCGACCGGGATGTCGGGGGCGGTCCAGGGGGTGCCTTCGAGGACGGCGAGGAGGGCGGCCATGCCCTGTTCGCCGACGCGTTCGGCGGGGAGGTGGACGGTGGTGAGCTCGGGTTCGACGGCGGTGGCGAGGGCGAGGTCGTCGAAGCCGGTGACGGAGAGGTCTTCGGGGATGCGCAGGCCGAGGCGGCGGGCGGCCTTGCAGGTGCCGGCGGCCAGGATGTCGTCGTCGCAGACGATGGCGGTGGGCCGGCCCTCGGGGGCTGCCAGGGCGGCCTCCATGGCTGTACGGGCGTCGGTGACGGTGAGCGGGGCCCGTACGGTGCGCAGCTCGGCGTGGGGCTTCAGGAGGGCGGCGAGGGCTTCGGCGCGGATGTCGAAGGTCCAGGAGTCGACGGCGGAGGCGAGGTGGAGGAAGCGGCGGTGGCCGAGGGTGAGGAGGTGTTCGGTGGTCTGGCGCATGCCGTCGGCCATGGCGAGGTTGACGTGGGCGGCGGCGCGGCCGGCGGTGGGGTCGCTGTCGAGCATGACGAGGGGGAGTGTGGCGTCGGCGATGGCGTCGAGGGTGTGGGCGGCCATGGAGGAGGCGATGACTCCGTCGAGGGCGGCGCGGGCGGAGGCGAAGGGGTCGCGGGCGGGGCCGGTGCCGTCGGGGGAGGGGTAGAGGACGACGCCGAAGCCGTGTTCGGCGGCGATGCGGGCGGCGCCGGTGTAGACGCGGGCGAAGAACTCGTTGGTGAGGGCGGGGACGACGAGGAGGGCGGTGCGGGTGGAGCCGAGGCGGAGGTTGCGGGCGGCGAGGTTGGGGCGGTAGCCGAGGGTCGTGGCGGCTTCGCGGACCAGGCCGGCGGTGCGTTCGGAGACGCGGCCGCGCCATTTGTCGCCGAGGACGAGGGAGACGGTGGCCTGGGAGACCCCGGCGGCGGTGGCCACGTCCCGGCTGGTGGGTCTCGTCACACGGCGCTCCTGTAGTGCGAGGTCGGCGGGGGTGCGGCGGTTGTTCGGGTGGACCCCCGTGGTGTGGCCATGGTACGTATGACGGGTCACGTTATACGTATTACCCCGGCGCTGGTTCCGGGCGGAAGGGGGCGGACATGGCCGCGGGATACGCGGAGCTGCTCAGGACCCGGCACGCCGCGAGGCTGCTGGTGGGCACGCTCATAGGCCGGCTGCCGAACGGCACGGGGCCGATCGCGATCGTGCTGTTCACGCGTGCCGAGGGCGGCAGCTACAGCCTGGCGGGTGCTCTGGCGGCCGTGTACGGGCTGGCGAACGCGGTGGGTCAGCCGCTGCTGGGCCGAGCTGTGGACGTGTTCGGGCAGCCGCGGGTGCAGCTGCCGGCGGCCGTGGTCTCGGCGCTGGGCATGGTGTGGCTGGCGGTGGCGGGTACCGGGTCGGCGGGGGCCGCGTACGGGGCCGTGGTCGTGGCGGGGCTGTTCACGCCGCCGCTGGAGGGCGGGCTGCGGGCGCTGTGGCCGGGTGTGCTCGGTGGCAAGGAGGAGCGGGTGCACGCCGCGTACGCGATGGACGCGGTGGCCCAGGAGGTCATGTTCACGGTGGGGCCGCTGTTGGTGACGCTGTGCGTGGCGTTGTGGGATCCGGCGGGCGCGCTGCTGGTGATCAATGCGATCGGTGTGCTGGGGGCGCTGTCCGTCGTGGTGTCGGAGCCTTCGCGTACGTGGCGTTCGGCGCCGCGTGAGGCCCACTGGCTGGGTGCGCTGCGTTCGCGGGGGCTGCTGGCGCTGCTGGGTTCGTTCTTCTTCGTGGGTATGGCGCTGGGTTCGATCACGGTGGCGGGTGTGGCGTACGCGGACGACCACGGGAACCAGGCGGTGTACGGCTGGCTGATGGCGGCGCTGGGGCTGGGTGCGCTGTTCGGCGGGGTGGCGTACGGGGCGCGGCAGTGGTCGGGTGCGCCGGAGCGGCGGCTGCGGCTGCTGGTTGCGCTGCTGGCGGTGTGCTATCTGCCGCTGATGCTGGTTCCGGGCCCGGTGGCGATGACGGCGCTGGCGGCGCTGGCGGGTGTGTTCCTGGCGCCTGCGCTGGCGTGTGCGTTCATCGTGGTGGACCGGCATGCTCCGGCGGGGACGGTGACGGAGGCGTTCTCGTGGCTGGTGACGTTCTTCGGGGTGGGTGCGGCGATCGGTACGGCTGCGGCCGGGCCGGCGGTGGAACTGGGCGGTACGGCGACGGGGTTCGGCGTGGCGAGTGTCGCGGGTGCGGCGGCGCTGCTGGTTCTGACGGTGACTCAGCGCATCCTGGCTGCTCCGGGCCGGACCTGTACGGTGACGGGCTCGGTGTCGGCGGTGGCCGAGGGTGCGGGCGGGGCCGTGGTCGAGGGCCCGGCGGGGGGTCCGGTCGGGCGGCTTGTCGACAACTGATCGAAACGGCGTTCACGAACCCGGTTTCAGAACAGTGCAGAAGGCGTAATGTTCAGTCATGGACCGCCGCATTTTCGGGCTGGAGAACGAGTACGGCGTCACGTGCACGTTCAGGGGACAGCGCCGACTGTCTCCTGACGAAGTGGCGCGCTACCTCTTCCGCCGTGTTGTGTCATGGGGCCGCAGCAGCAATGTCTTCCTGCGGAACGGCGCCCGTCTGTACCTCGACGTGGGTTCGCATCCGGAATATGCAACTCCCGAATGCGACAACGTGACGGAACTGGTCACGCACGACAAGGCGGGCGAGCGCATTCTCGAAGGCCTGCTCGTCGATGCCGAACGCCGCCTGCACGAGGAGGGAATCGCGGGCGACGTCTATCTCTTCAAGAACAACACCGACTCGGCCGGCAACTCGTACGGCTGTCACGAGAACTATCTCGTGGCCCGGCACGGAGAATTCTCCCGCCTGGCGGACATCCTCATTCCGTTCCTTGTCACGCGGCAGCTGATCTGCGGCGCGGGCAAGGTGCTGCAGACCCCTCGGGGTGCTGTGTACTGCGTGAGCCAGCGGGCCGAGCACATCTGGGAGGGCGTCAGCTCCGCGACGACCCGGTCCCGGCCGATCATCAACACGCGGGACGAGCCGCACGCGGACGCCGAGCGGTACCGCCGCCTGCACGTGATCGTCGGGGACTCGAACATGTCCGAGACGACCATGCTGCTCAAGGTCGGGGCCACCGATCTGGTGCTGCGCATGATCGAGGCGGGCACGGTGATGCGGGACCTGACCCTGGAGAACCCCATCCGGGCGATCCGCGAGGTCAGCCACGACATCACGGGCCAGCGCAAGGTGCGCCTCGCGAGCGGTCGCGAGGCCTCGGCGCTGGAGATCCAGCGCGAGTACTACGACAAGGCCGTGGACTTCGCCGAGCGCCGGGGGATCCGTACCGGCACGGTGGACCAGGTGCTGGAGCTGTGGGGCCGCACCCTCGACGCGATCGATGCCGAGGACCTGGACCGGATCGGGACCGAGATCGACTGGGTCATGAAGTACCAGCTGATCGAGCGGTACCGGGCCAAGCACGGCATGACCATGTCGAACCCGCGGGTGGCTCAGATAGACCTCGCGTACCACGACATCCACCGCCGGCGCGGGCTGTACTACCTGCTGGAGCGCAAGGGGCAGGCGGCGCGGATCTGCAACGACCTGAAGATCTTCGAGGGCAAGTCGGTGCCTCCGCAGACCACGCGGGCGCGGCTGCGCGGCGATTTCATCCGCCGGGCGCAGGAGCAGCGGCGGGACTTCACGGTGGACTGGGTGCACCTCAAGCTCAACGACCAGGCGCAGCGGACCGTGCTGTGCAAGGACCCGTTCCGGTCGGTGGACGACCGGGTGGAGAAGCTGATCGCCGGGATGTGACATCGCGCTGATCTCAGCCGGGGCCCCGTACGGATCTCGTACGGGGCCCTCTGCACGCCTTAGAGTGGCGACGACCGCCAGCCGTCTGAGATCTGAGGAACCTGTGCGCCGACTTGCCGGCCTGCTTGTCGTACCCCTTCTGCTGCTGTCGACAGCAGCATGTGGCGACAGCGGCTCCGACTCCGCCGAGATGAAGAACGGGGCGCCCGCGATCACCAAGGGTGCCAAGTTCGGTGAGACCCCGACCCTGTCCAAGGGCAAGGGCGACCCGCCGAAGGAGCTGAAGGTGGTGACCATCAGCGAGGGCAACGGCCCGGCGCTGAAGAAGGGCGATGTCGCCCAGGTCAACTACTACGGCCAGGTGTGGGACGGCAAGGAGCCGTTCGACCAGAGCTTCGGCAAGGGCAAGCCGTTCGAGGTGACCGTCGGTGCAGGGATGGTCATCAAGGGCTGGGACCAGGGCCTCGAGGGCAAGAAGGTCGGCAGCCGCGTCGAGCTGGTGATCCCGCCGGACCTCGGCTACGGCGAGAAGGGCTCCGGCGACAAGATCAAGCCGAATGCCACGCTGGTCTTCGTCGTGGACATCGTCAAGGGCACCTCGGTCCCGGCCTCGGCCACGGGCAAGGAGGTCGCGCAGGACAACAAGGACCTGCCGAAGATCGGTACGAACACGGACGGCAAGGAAGTCTCCGTGACCGTTCCGAAGGACACCACGCCGCCGGCCAAGCTCGTCTCGAACTACGTGCTGGAGGGTGACGGCCCGGCCGTCAAGGACACCGACAGCGTCGTCGTCAAGTTCAACGGCAAGACGTGGAAGGACGACAAGACCTTCGAAAGCACGTACGCCACCGACCAGACGGTGACGTGGCCGATGGACCAGCTCTCGGTGAAGGGCCTCAAGGACGGCCTGCTCGGCAAGAAGGTCGGCAGCCGCATCCTGCTGGTCATCCCGCCGGACCAGGGGTTCGGCGACAAGGAGCAGGGCACCATCCCGGCGAACTCGACGCTGGTCTTCAGCCTCGACATCCTCGCCGTGATGTAAGACTGTCCCAGTTGACCTGATTCGTTTTTGAGGAGCAGTTCCGTGAGCAACCAGCTCGAGAAGCCCGAGATCGACTTCCCCGAGGGCCCGGTCCCGGCCGACCTCGTCATCGAGGACATCTGGGAGGGCGACGGCGCCGAGGCCACGGCCGGCAACAAGGTCTCCGTCCACTACGTGGGCGTGGCCTTCTCCACCGGTGAGGAGTTCGACGCGTCCTGGAACCGCGGCGCCCCGCTGCAGTTCATCCTGGGCATCGGCCAGGTCATCGCCGGCTGGGACAAGGGTGTCCAGGGCATGAAGGTCGGCGGCCGTCGCAAGCTGACGATCCCCGCCCACCTCGCGTACGGCGACCAGAGCCCGACCCCGGCCATCAAGCCGGGCGAGACGCTGATCTTCGTCTGCGACCTGATGGGTGTCTGATCCGGCAAGCCGTGATCGGTGAAGGGCCCCCGCCGTGAGGCGGGGGCCCTCGCTTTTGCCGGGGCCCGCCGGGGCGGTACGGTCAACGGTCACGGACGTGTGCGTCGTACGTGTCCGGCGTGCCGTGCACGTCGGGCAACTTGTAAGCGGAGAAGGGCGGAAGGGCGTCGATGGCGATTGCCAAGGCCGAGCGGCTGATGAATCTGGCGCTGTGTCTGCTGGGGACCCGTCGGCCGCTGAGCAAGCGAGAGCTGCGCGGTTCCATCGAGGCGTACATGGAGGCCGGCAACGACGAGTCCTTCAACCGCATGTTCGAGCGGGACAAGGACGATCTGCGTGAACTCGGCCTGGTCATCGAGACGGTGGAGAACCTGGAGGGCGAGACCGGCTACCTCGCCCGCCGCGACAGCAACCGGCTGCCGCCCGTCTCGCTGGACGCCGAGGAGGCCGCCGCCCTCGGGCTCGCGGCCAAGGTCTGGCAGCAGGCGCGCCTCGCCGGAGCGGCCAGCGGCGCCCTGCAGAAGCTGCGCGCGGGCGGGATGCCGGAGGCGGGGGACCCGTACGAGGGCCAGCACAGCGCCATCGAGCCGCGCATCCCGGTCCACGAGGCGGCGTTCGAACCGCTGATGCTGGCCTGCCGCGACCGCCGGCCGGTGGTCTTCGACTACCGCAAGTCCACCGCCGCGCGCCCCGAGACCCGCCAGGTCGAGCCGTGGGCGCTGGAGTGCTGGCGCGGCCACTGGTACCTGGCCGGCTACGACCGCGACCGCGGGGCGGAGCGGGTGTTCCGGCTCTCCCGGATCACCGGCAAGGTCAAGTCCCGGGCGGCCAAGTACACCGCCGAGGTCCCGGACGTGGTCACCGTACGGGAGACCGTGGCCAGCTGGGCCGGGGAGAGCGCGGACCGCTCCGCGCTGATCCGGCTGCGGGCCGGCGCCGGGTACCCGCTGCGGGCCAAGGCCACCGCCGTGCGCGAGCGCGGGGACGGCTGGGACGAGCTGGAGATCCCGTACGGGCACGGGCTGGACGCCTGGCTGGTCGAGTTCGGGCCGGACGTGGTGGTCGTGGAGCCCGCCGACCTGCGGGCGGACGTCGTGGACCGGCTGCGCGCCGTGGCCAAGGGCTGAGACCGACCCGGCACACCCGGACCGGGCACACCGGACCGGGCGGGCCGGATCCGACAGGCCGGAGCCGTCGCGGCCGCCGCACGATCCGCACCCATCGCACAGACCGCACCACCGCACCGTTCGCAAGACGTGCCCTGAGGGGGAGACGTACCAGCATGGCTGCCAACGCCATCGACCAGACCCGCCGGATGCTGTCCCTGGTGACGTACCTGCGCGAGCGCCCCGGGGCGCACGTCGCCGACGTCGCCCGCGCCTTCGGGATCACCGAGGACGAGCTGATCTCGGACCTCGACGTGCTGCCCATGTGCGGGACCAGCTTCCGCGGCGGGGACCTGCTCGACATCGACACCGACGGGGAGCGCATCTGGTGGCGCAACCCCGACGCGTCGGGGGAGTCCACCGCCGAGCCGCTGCGCCTCGCCGCCGACGAGGCGACCGCGCTGCTGGTCGCCGCCCGCGCCGTGGCCACGCTGCCGGGGCTGCGCGAGAGCGACAGGGACGCGCTGCTGCGGGCCACCGCGAAGCTGGAGGCGGCCGCGGGCGAGGCGGCCGGGGCCAGCTCCCGGCTGTCGGTGACCTTCGAGGCGGAGGGCGGGGTCTTCGCGGACGTCGACCGGGCCATCGCGGAGCGCCGCCGGCTGTGGCTGCGCTACTACTCGCCGGCCCGGGACGAGCTGACCGAGCGCAAGGTCGACCCGATCCGGCTCTTCGCGGTGGGCCACACGTACATGGAGGGCTGGTGTCACCTCTCGGAGGCCCGGCGCACCTTCCGCCTCGACCGGGTCGCCGAGATCCGGCTGCTGGACGAGCGGGCCGAGCCGCCCGCCATCGAGCCGCGCGACCTGTCCGAAGGGCTCGTCCAGCCGGCCGCCGAGGACCCGGAGGTCGTGGTCGAGGTCGGGCCGGGCGGCCGCTGGGTCGCCGAGTACTACCCGCACGACAGCGCCGAGGAGCTGTCCGAGGGCGGCCTGCGGATCACGCTGCGCAGCCCGGACCCGGCCTCGCTGCGCCGCCTCGCGCTGCGGCTGGGCCGCGAGGGCCGGATCGTGGCGCCCGTGGAGCTGGCGGACAGCGCGCGGCAGGCGGCCCGTCAGGCCCTCGCCGGGTACGGGGAACAGGGCTGACCGAGGGAAAGCGGCGGGGCCGCGCGGGTGCGGGGCCGTGCCGTGGGAAGCCGTGCCGCACGCAACCCGTACCGCACGGAGGCTGTGCCGTACGGAAGCCGTGCCGTACGGAACGAGTGGGCTGAGGGGAGCGCCGAGCGATGTCGCCAATGTCTGGGCCACGGGGTGTGCAAGCTGCCGCAGGATCGCCGGGGCGGTCGGCCACGGTCGGACCGGTCTCCTTCAAGGCGGCCTGTTCCGACTGCCGCGCCCGCTTCGAGCTGGACGCGGGGTCCCTGCGGCTGGTGATCGGCGGCAGCCGGCGGACCACGTTCTACTCGTTCACCTGTCCCGAGTGCGGGGCCTCCGTGAGAAAACCGGCCGGCGAGCGCATCGTGGAACTGCTGACCGGTGGCGGCGTGAGCACCCTGCGCAGCATCTGAGGCGGCCGGTGGCCTAGGCTCGACCCCATGCTGTGGCCGATGCTCGCAATCGCCCTGGGTTTCCTCGGGCTCGCCGTCCTCGCCGTCCTCGCCGTGCGGGTCCACGTGGAGGTGCGGCGGCTGTCCGGCCAGGTCGCGCGGGCCAGCCGCCGGATCGCGGACGCCTCGGCGGACCTGGAGCGCGCGGCCGCGGATCTGGCGCGCGCGGGCGGCGCAGCCGGGGTCTGACCCGCAGGTCTGCGGCCCGCACGCGTATGGAAAGTGCGGCACGGGACCCGTACCGTCGGTCGGACACGCACGCAAGGCGCGATACCCCGGGGGATTGCCGGGCGTTAACCCCCGGGGGTTACGATCCTTTCTTGAGCGGTCACGGACCACGGTCCGCGGCCGCCGACACCACAACCAGCCGTTTCGGTGAGAAGGAAGACACACATGATCGGCAATATGAAGCCCCTCGAGATCCTTCTGATCATCGCTGTCATCGTGCTGCTGTTCGGTGCGAAGAAGCTCCCCGAGATGGCCCGCTCCCTCGGCAAGTCGGCCCGCATCCTCAAGAGCGAGGCCAAGGCCATGAAGAACGACGGTGCGGCCGACGACGCCGGCACCGCCGCGACGGTCGCCGACCAGACCCCGCAGCAGGCGACCGCCCCGCGCACCATCAAGGCCGCTCCCGGCGACGTGACCGGCTCGCGCCCCGTCAACGAGCCGAACCACACCACCCAGGGCTGATCGCCCGGCCGCCGGGCTGCCGGTCCGCGGTCGCGATCACGCCGGTCATCTGCAACGAGACAAGGGACGTGGGTTGCTCAAGTCTGCCCGCAAGCAGGAGAAGCAAAGCAAGCAGGAGAAGGACGCCGAAGGGCGGATGCCTCTTGTCGAGCACCTGCGTGAGCTGAGAAACCGCCTGCTGAAGTCGGTCCTGGCGATCCTCGTGATCACCGTCGTGGCGGCTTTCTACTACAAGAACCTCATCGACTTCATGCTGAAGCCGATGCTGGACTCCGTCGGCTGCACCGACGGCGTGGTTTCGCAGCGCAACGGCCGGCCCTGCGCCGACATGACCGTGAACGGCCTCATCGCCCCGTTCTCGATCGCCCTCAAGGTCTCGCTCACCGCCGGCGTGGTGCTCTCGGCGCCGGTGTGGCTCTACCAGCTCTGGGCCTTCGTCGCCCCCGGCCTGCACAAGCACGAGAAGCGCTACGCGACGGCCTTCGTCGCCGTAGGCGCTCCGCTGTTCGGCGCCGGTGCGGTACTCGCGTACAAGCTTCTGCCGAAGACCGCGCAGATCCTCCTCGAATTCACCCCCGACAACGCGCGCAACCTGCTCCCGGTCGACGACTACCTCGACCTGGTCACGCGCATGGTCGTCGTCTTCGGCCTCGCCTTCGAGCTGCCGCTGCTGCTGATCCTGCTGAACTTCACCGGGGTCCTCACCGCGAAGCGGCTGGCGAGCTGGTGGCGGGCCATGGTGCTGGGCATCACGATCTTCGCTGCGTTCGCCACGCCCACCGGCGACCCGCTGACCATGCTGTCGCTGGCCGCGCCGATCATCGCCCTCTACTTCGTCGCACTCGGGATCTGCCTGGTCAACGACCGCAGGCGGCGCCGCGGGAACCCCGACGCGCTGCTCGACGACGACGAGGCGGCGGAGCTCGACCTCACGCCCGCGCCGATCGGTGAGCTGGAGTCCGTCCAGGCCCCGACCGCCCTGCCCGAGCAGGCCGACGGCGGCCGCAGGCAGATCAACGGTTACGACGACGCGACCTGACAGGTACATTCCGGTGCGTGAGCGCTGAGATCACCCTCCTCGTCAATCCCACCGCGGGACGCGGCCGGGGCGCGCACGCCGCGCAGCCGGCCGCTTCCGCGCTCCGGGCCGCCGGATTCTCCGTACGGACGGTCCTCGGCGCCGATGCCCAGGACGCCCTGGCCCGGCTGCGCACCGCCGTGCGCGAGGGCACCGGGGCGGTGATCGCCGTCGGCGGCGACGGCGTGGTGTCGCTGGCCCTGCAGGCCCTGGCCGGGACGCTGGTGCCGCTCGGGGTGGTCGCGGTGGGCACGGGGAACGACTTCGCCCGGGCCATGGGGCTGCCCGTGGGGGAGCCCGCGCAGGCGGGGCGGCTGGCCGCCGAGGCCCTCAAGGAGGGCCGGATCCGCGAGATCGACCTCGGGCGGGTGTACCGGGCGGGCGCCGGGGCCGGCGGCGGGACCTGGTACGGGACCGTGCTGTGCTCCGGCTTCGACTCGCGGGTCAACGACCGCGGCAACCGGATGCGGCTGCCGGCGGGCCGGTTCAAGTACGACCTGGCGATGCTCGCCGAGCTGGCCGCGTTCCGGCCGTTCCCGTACCGGATCACCCTCGACGACGGTCCGGTGATCGAGACCGAGGCCACGCTGGTGGCCGTCGGCAACGGATCCTCGTACGGCGGCGGCATGCGCATCTGCGCGGACGCCGTCCCGGACGACGGGCTCTTCGACATCGTGGTCGTGGGCGACTGCAGCCGGGCCACTCTGCTGAAGGTGTTCCCGCAGGTCTACAAGGGGACGCACCTGAGCCACCCGAAGGTCACCGTCCACCGGGCCGCGAAGATCACGCTGGAGGCCGCCGGGATCACCGCGTACGCGGACGGCGAACCGCTGGGACCGCTGCCGGTGAGCGCCGATTGCGTCCCGGGGGCCCTGCGGCTGCTGTCGTAGCGAAGGCTGCGCGGTCCATATAAATGATCGCGACTGTTGTCAGGGGCGGCGGGTAGGCTCGAGAACAAGATGACCGAAGAACTCTCACCCGCCGAGCGGTACGCCGCTGCCCGGATCCGCGCCGCCGAAGAGGCCTCCTCCCTGGCCCCCTTCCGCGAGATGTACGAATTCGACCTGGATCCGTACCAGGTCGACGCCTGCAAGGCACTGGAGGCCGGCAAGGGCGTGCTGGTCGCCGCCCCCACCGGCTCCGGCAAGACCATCGTCGGCGAGTTCGCCGTGCACCTTGCCCTGCAGCAGGGCCGCAAGTGCTTCTACACGACGCCGATCAAGGCCCTGTCGAACCAGAAGTACGCCGACCTCGTCAAGCGCTACGGCGCCGACAAGGTGGGCCTGCTGACCGGCGACAACAGCGTCAACTCCGAGGCGCCCGTGGTCGTGATGACCACCGAGGTGCTCCGCAACATGCTCTACGCGGGCTCGCAGTCGCTGCTCGGCCTCGGGTACGTCGTGATGGACGAGGTGCACTACCTTTCCGACCGGTTCCGCGGAGCCGTCTGGGAGGAAGTGATCATCCACCTCCCCGAGTCGGTGACGCTGGTGTCCCTGTCGGCCACCGTGTCCAACGCCGAGGAGTTCGGCGACTGGCTCGACACCGTGCGCGGCGACACCGAGGTGATCGTCTCCGAGGAGCGGCCCGTCCCGCTGTGGCAGCACGTCATGGCCGGCCGCCGGATCTACGACCTCTTCGAGGAGGAGTCCGACCACGGAGGCCGCGGCTCCGCGCGCCGCGAGGTCAACCCCGACCTGCTGCGCATGGCGCGCGAGGAGAACACCCGCACGTACAGCCCGAAGGACCGGCGGCGCGGCAAGATGGTCCGCGAGGCGGACCGCGAGCGCGAGCGGCGCTCCCGCGGCCGGATCTGGACCCCCGCCCGCCCCGAGGTCATCGCCCGCCTCGACGGCGACGGGCTGCTGCCCGCGATCAACTTCATCTTCAGCCGGGCCGGCTGTGAGGCCGCCGTCCAGCAGTGCCTGTTCGCGGGCCTGCGGCTCAACGACGACTCCGCCCGGCTGAAGGTGCGCGAGATCGTCGAGGCGCGGACCGCCTCCATCCCCGCCGAGGACCTGCACGTCCTGGGGTACTACGAGTGGCTGGAGGGCCTGGAGCGGGGCATCGCCGCGCACCACGCCGGCATGCTGCCCACCTTCAAGGAGGTGGTGGAGGAGCTGTTCGTCCGGGGCCTGGTCAAGGCCGTCTTCGCCACCGAGACCCTGGCGCTGGGCATCAACATGCCCGCGCGCACGGTGATCCTGGAGAAGCTGGTCAAGTGGAACGGCGAGCAGCACGCCGACATCACCCCCGGCGAGTACACGCAGCTCACCGGCCGGGCCGGGCGCCGCGGCATCGACGTCGAGGGCCACGCCGTGGTGCTGTGGCAGCGGGGGATGGACCCGGCGGCGCTCGCCGGGCTCGCCGGTACCCGTACGTATCCGCTGCGCTCCAGCTTCAGGCCCTCGTACAACATGGCCGTGAACCTGGTCCAGCAGTTCGGGCGGCACCGCTCGCGCGAGCTGCTGGAGACCTCCTTCGCGCAGTTCCAGGCCGACCGCTCGGTCGTCGGGATCTCCCGGCAGGTGCAGCGCAACGAGGAGGGCCTGGACGGCTACCGGGAGGGCATGACCTGCCACCTCGGGAACTTCGAGGAGTACGCGCAGCTGCGCCGCGACCTCAAGGACCGTGAGACGGACCTGGCCAAGCAGGGCGCGGCCCAGCGCCGGGTGCAGGCGGCGAGTTCGCTGGAGAAGCTCAAGCCGGGCGACATCATCCACGTGCCGACCGGCAAGTTCGCCGGGCTCGCCCTGGTCCTGGACCCGGGCGTGCCGGCCGGGCGGGTCAACGGGCACCGCGGGTACGAGTACGCCGAGGGCCCGCGCCCGCTCGTGCTCACCGCGGAGCGGCAGGTCAAGCGGCTCGCCGCGATCGACTTCCCGGTCCCGGTCGAGGCCGTCGAGCGGATGCGGATCCCCAAGACCTTCAACGCGCGCTCGCCGCAGTCCCGTCGGGACCTGGCGTCCCAGCTGCGGGCCAAGGCCGGGCACATCACGCCGGAGCGCCGGGGCCGCGGCCGGGCCGCCGCAGCCGACGACCGCGAGATCACCCGGCTGCGCGCCGAGCTGCGGGCGCACCCCTGCCACGGCTGCGACGAGCGCGAGGACCACGCCCGCTGGGCGGAGCGCTACCACCGGCTCAAGCGGGACACCCAGCAGCTGGAACGCCGTATCGAGGGCCGGACGAACACGATCGCCCGCACCTTCGACCGGATCCACGCGCTGCTCACCGAGCTGGACTACCTGCGCGAGGACGAGGTCACCGTGCACGGCAAGCGGCTCGCCCGGCTGTACGGGGAGCTCGACCTGCTGGCGTCGGAGTGCCTGCGCGCCGGGGTCTGGGAAGGCCTGACCCCGGCCGAACTGGCCGCCTGTGTCTCGGCGTTGGTGTTCGAGGCGCGG
Source organism: Streptomyces sp. NBC_00354 (assembly GCF_036106915.1). Lineage (NCBI taxonomy): Bacteria > Bacillati > Actinomycetota > Actinomycetes > Kitasatosporales > Streptomycetaceae > Streptomyces > Streptomyces sp. NBC_00354. The sequence continues at coordinate 6,569,293 of NZ_CP107983.1, forward strand.
CAGTCCGACGACGCGGTGGCGCCGAAGGTGCCGGGCGGCGCAGCGAAGGCGGCGCTGGGTGAGATGGTCCGGATCTGGGGCCGGCTCGACGCGCTGGAGGAGGAGCACCGCATCAACCAGGCGGAGGGCGTGGGCCAGCGCGAGCCGGATCTGGGCTTCGCGTGGGCGGCGTACCAGTGGGCCTCCGACAAGAGCCTGGACGAGGTGCTGCGCGAGGCGGAGATGCCGGCCGGCGACTTCGTGCGCTGGTGCAAGCAGGTCATCGACGTGCTGGGCCAGATCGCGGCCGCGGCTCCGGCGTCCTCTGCCCCGCCCTCCTCGCAGGGCGGCAGCACGGTCGCACGCAATGCCCGCAAGGCCGTGGACGCACTGCTTCGGGGTGTAGTGGCTTACAGCTCGGTCGGCTAGGCGCTTTTGGGGCTTCCTCCGAAGGGGGCATGGCCGGATCTCATCTCTTGCCATGATCACGTCGGGGGTGTCCCGTGCGACGATCGCCCCATGACCGGGGGAGCGGCCGAAAGGCCGAGACGGGTCGGCCGGCCGCGTGCCGATCGGCTGCGGCCGGCGAGCGGCCGGCCGCCGCGCGAGGAACTCCTCTGCGCGGCGGCCGAGCTGTTCACCGTCCGGGGGTACGCGGCCACCACCACGCGGACGGTGGCCGAACGAGCCGGAATGCGTCAGGCCACCCGGCCGGTGGCGGCCTTCGCGGAGGCCACCGCCGACGCGGCGCTGCGGGTCGCGGGGGTTTCGGGGGTTGCGGGAGCCGCCGGGGGCGTGACGACCTAGGTTCCGGTTTCCCAGCCCGCGAAGTCTTCCCAGGCCTGGAGGGACAGGCCGCTCTCGAAGCGGCGCGGGGTGCCGGTCACCGGGTCGGTGAACGACACCGAGCGGGCCAGGAGTTGCAGGGGCCTGCGGTAGTCGTCCGGGGCCGGGTCGGTGACCTGCGGGTACACCGGGTCGCCGAGGATCGGCAGGCCCAGGCCGTTCATGTGCACCCGCAGCTGGTGGGTGCGGCCGGTGTGCGGGATCAGCCGGTAGCGGCCCAGTTCCCCCTTGGCGCCGAGGAGTTCGACCAGGCTCTCGGCGTTCGGTTCGGCGCCCGGGATCTCGGCTGCGGCCATGACCCCGCGGATCTTCTCGATGTGGCTGCGGACCGTGCGGGGGAGGGCGACGGCCGGGTCGTGGCGGGCGAGGGCCTCGTACTCCTTGTGGACCTGACGCTCCTGGAACAGCAGCTGGTACGCGCCGCGGTCCTCGGGGCGGATGCTGAACATCACCAGTCCCGCGGTCATCCGGTCCAGCCGGTGCGCCGGGCTGAGCTCGGGCAGGTCGAGCTCGGCGCGGAGCCGGGCCAGTGCGGTCTGCGTGATGTGGCTGCCGCGCGGGGTGGTCGCCAGGAAGTGCGGCTTGTCCACCACCAGCAGGTGCGCGTCCCGGTGGACGACCCGGATCGGGAACGGCACGAGCGGCTCCGGCTCCAGGTCCCGGTGGAACCAGACGTAGGCGCCCGCCTCGTACGGGTCCTGCGGACGCAGGACCCGCCCGCCGGGGCCGAACACCCGCCCGGTGCGCAGCAGGTGAGCGATGGACTCGGCGCCGCGGGTGCCGGCGTAGCGCGCGGCGAGGTAACCGCCGAGGTCGGGCCACTGCCCGTCGGGGTCGGCGGGCAGCCGCAGCCGGACCGGGTCGATGCCGGCGATCTGGGGGAGGGGCGAGGGGGGTGCCTGGGCTCTGCGTCTCATCGGGTAACAGGCTAGGTGGCTACTGCCTGGTGAAGGTGCCCAGGTGGGTGGCGTCCAGGTACTCGATGCGGACCGTGCCGTCCTTGAAGATCACCCCGGTGCGGCCGACCGCGTTCTCGCCGGCGGTCATGTAGCTGAAGGTGTCGCCGTCGTAGTGGGTGAGCGGGAAGCGCATCGGCTTGGGCCCCAGCGACAGGGTGAGGCCGCCTCCCTCGTTCGCCGTCACGGTCAGCTTCCCGTAGTACGGGCTGACGTAGGTGCCGGTGTACGCGCTGTCGGCGCGGGCCGGCTTCGCGCCCGCGGGCGGGTGCGCGTAGTCGGTGGCGGAGGGGCCGGGGCCGAGTTGCTGGGCGTACAGCTCGGCGAAGAGGGGCAGCCAGTCGGTGGTCGGCGCGCCGTGCTCGGCGGTGTCGAAAAAGTCCATCGCGATGGCGTCGGCCATGCCGACCGGGGCGCCGTTGGTGAGGACGACGATGCCGAGCTTCTCCAGCGGGAGCAGCGTGACGTTGGTGTTGGCGCCGAGTTCGAAGCCGCCGGAGTGGCTCAGGCGCAGCCGGCCCGCATCGTCGTACGAGACGTTCCAGCCGAGCCCGTAAAAGCCGGTGTGGTCCAGGGGCGGGGTCGGCGCCTGCGACACGATGTGCGGCAGGCGCGTGGCCGCCAGGGTATCGGCGGGAATGATCCGCCTCCCGTCGAGGGTGCCGCCGGCGAGCTGGAGGCGCAGCCAGCGGGCCATGTCGGTGGCGGTGGAGCTCACGCCGCCGGCCGGTGCCTGGGCGTCGGGGTCGCGCACGAAGCGGGGCGACCAGGTCCCGTCCGGGTTCTTGACGTGGGTGGCCGCGTGGTCGGGGGCGTTGATGAAGGCCGAGAACTCGGTGCTGGTGTGCGTCATCCCGGCGGGCTTGAACAGGGTGTCCTGGCTGAGCTTCTCCCAGGTCGTGCCCTTCTGCCGGGCGACGGCCTCGGCGGCGGCGGTGAGGCCGAAGTTGGTGTAGTTGTAGCTCGCGCGGAAGGGGGTGAGAGGCTCCAGGCGGAGGTGGTCGAGGATGTACGCCTGGTCGTAGCCGAGGTCTTCGAGGAGGTCCCCGGCGTGGTCGGGGAGGCCGCTGCGGTGCGAGAAGAGGTCGGCGGTGGTGACGTGGCCGGTGACCCAGGGGTCCTTCAGCGCGAAGCCGGGGAGTTCGGTGCGGCCGTTCCAGTCGGCGGGGTCCTTGAGGGCGCCGGCCACCACCGTGGAGGAAATCGGTTTGGAGACGGACGCGACCTGGAAGACGGTGTCGGGGCCGATGGCGCCGGGGGCGTCGGTGCGGCGGACGCCGAAGCCCTTGAGGTAGACGACCTTGTCGTCGTGGACGACGGCGACGGCGGCCCCGGGGACCCCGGTGCTGTGCATGACACCGGTGACGAACCCGGGCAGGCGCGCGAGCGCCTTGTCCACTTCCGCGTCGGTGATCTGCGGCTTGGGCGCGGGCGGCGGGCTGGGCGCGGCGTGCGCGCCGGCTACCGCCGTTGCCGTGAGGACGGTGGCGGCTCCGGCTGCGCCGAACATGCGGAGCGTACGCATGCCCACATTGTCACGCCGAAAGGGTGACCCCGCTGCTCGGAGCGGCGGGAGAGCCGCCCGGCGGGTCGGGAACCGCGGGGGGACGGGCCCCGGCCGTGTCGGCGGGGCCGGGTACCCGCGGGGTGTGCCCCGGAGACGGGGCGGGGGCGGTGCCCGGGCCGGGCCCGCGGTGCGGTTACGCCGCGGATTCCTGTTCGGCCAGGACCCGGGCGTTCCAGTCGCCCTTGATCGCGCGCCAGCCCTCGTCCGTCTCGCCGAGCCGCCAGTAGCCGGAGATCGACAGTCGTTCCTTGGGGATGCCCCGCTCCAGGCGGAGGTGGCGGCGCAGGTCCTTCACGAAGCCCGCCTCGCCGTGGACGAAGGCGTGGACGTCGCGGGAGGGGAACTCGAGGGCCCGGACCGCCTCGACCAGGGTCTCGCCGACCGGGCGGGTGCCGCGGTGCAGCCAGATCGGGACGATGCCGTCGGGGGTGGCGATCTTCTGCTCGTCCTCGGGGCTCTCGACCTCCACCAACGCGTGCACCCGCGCACCCACCGGCATCCGGTCCATGGCGGCCCCGATCGCCGGCAGTGCGCTCTCGTCGCCCACCAGCAGGTGCCAGTCGGCCGTCGGGTCCGGCGCGTAGGCGCCGCCGGGGCCGAGGAAGCGCACCAGTTCGCCCGGCTGGGCGCGCGCGGCCCAGGGGCCGGCCAGGCCCTCGTCGCCGTGGACGACGAAGTCGAGCGTCAGCTCCAGGTGCGCCGGGTCCCACGACCGGACCGTGTACGCGCGCTGGCGGGGCCACGCCTCACGCGCGTACTCCGCGCGGATCCGGTCCAGGTCCCACGGCGAGGGGTAGGTGACACCCTCGGGCGCGAACAGCAGCTTGATGTAATGGTCGGTGAACTCGCCCGCACTGAATCGGACCAGTCCGGCGCCACCCAGCACCACGCGCACCATGTGCGGCGTCAGCCGCTCTGTGCGCACGACGACTGCAGTGCCGATCTTGCGGGCGCGTCCTTCTGCCACGGCGTTATCCCCTTGCTCCCCTGAAACTTAGGATTACCTAAGTTAGCACCTCAAGGGCGGAGCGCGCTCCTGAGACGCGACACCGCCCCGCCGAGACCCCACCGGCGCGCCAGCGCATCGACGAGTTCCGGCTGCGCGGGCACCGCCGGCAGGGCGGGGTCGAACGCAGGAAGGGGGACGTCCGAGGCCACCTGGACCACCTTCGGAGCGACCGCCAGATAGGGCCGGGACTCGTCCAGCCGCTTGCGCTGGGTGGGGGTCAGCTTCGACTTCGGGTCGTCGATCGCCGCGATGATCCCGGCCAGCGTGCCGTACGCGTCCAGCAGCTTCGCCGCCGTCTTCTCGCCGATCCCCGGGACCCCGGGCAGCCCGTCGCTCGGGTCCCCGCGCAGCAGGGCGAGGTCCGCGTAGCCGGGGCCGTCCACCCCGTACTTCTCGCGCAGCCAGGCCTCGTCTGTCACCTGCAGCGTGCCGACCCCCTTGAGCGGGTACAGCACGCGGCGCTGCCGGGCGTCGTCCACCAGCTGGTAGAGGTCCCGGTCGCCGGTGACGATGTCCACCGGGCCGGTGGCGCGCGCCGTCAGCGTGCCGATCACGTCGTCGGCCTCGTACCCGGCGACCCCCACCCGGGCGATCCCGAACGCGTCCAGCGCCGCCTCGATGATCGGCACCTGCGGGGCCAGGGTGTCGGGGGTCTCCTCCACGTCCGGTCCGGACTCGGTCTCCTCCGCGACCCGGTGGGCCTTGTAGGAGGGGATCAGCTCCACCCGCCAGTGCGGGCGCCAGTCGGCGTCCATGCACGCCACGAGGTCGTCGGGGCGGTGGTCCTGGACCAGGCGCCCGATGAAGTCGAGCAGCCCGCGCACCGCGTTGACGGGGGTGCCGTCCGGGGCCTTCACGGAGTCCGGCACGCCAAAGTACGCGCGGTAGTAGAGGGAGGCGGTGTCCAGCAGCATCAGGCGTCGAGTCGTCGTCACGGTGACGATGATGCCGCAACCCTCACGTGCGCCCGCGGCGGACGGTTACGGCCGGGGGCACGGAAAGTGGCCGCAAGAGCGATCGGACATGGCACGGGAGTTTCACCCGGGGCGTACCCTGGTCGGCTCTTGCACGCGAAACCGGAGGCGGTTGCTGCGTAAGGTGCTTACAGCACACCGATGTGAGACGGACGCCGACGTACGCCGACGGACCAGACAAGGGGAGGGCAGCCCCGCCATGGACGACAGGGACGGCTCGGACGACAAGGAACGGGACAAGGACGCCAAGGAACCGCTCCGGGTGGGTGTGGCCGTGCGCAAGCGGCGCCGGGCGCTGCACCTCACCCTCGCCGCCGTATCGGCGCGCAGCGGGCTGTCGGTGCCCTTCCTGAGCCAGATAGAGAACGAACGGGCCCGGCCCAGCATGCGGTCCCTCGAGCGGGTCGCGGACGCGCTGGAGACCACGGCCGTGGAACTGCTGGCCGCGTCCGACACCGCGCGCACGGTCGACCTCGTACGGGCCGGCGACGAATCCGGGCTCACACCGGTCCCGGGCGTGCGCCCCCTGGTACGCGGACACCACCAGCTGCACGCACTGGAGTTCACCGGGGACCAGGACGCCGGCCGCGAGTACCAGCACCGCAACGACGAGCTGATGTACGTGGTCTCGGGCGCCTGCCAGGTGGAGGCCGAGGGGCGGGCGTACCGGCTGGAGAGCGGGGACGCGCTGTTCCTGTCCGGCGGCGTACGGCACCGCTGGCGGGCCGTTTCCGAGGACACCCGGCTCCTGGTCGTGGCGGTCGGGGAGCACATCCACGCGACCTCCGAGCCGCCCTCGCCCGGGCGCTGAGCCGGATGCGGGTCGTCTCGCTGGTGCCGTCGCTGACCGAGGCGGTCGAGGTGAGCGCTCCCGGGCTGCTCGTCGGGGTGACCGACTGGTGCACCCACCCCGCGGACCTCGGGGAGCGGGGTGCGGTGCGCATCGGGGGTACGAAGAACCCCGACGTGGAGCGGATCACGGCGCTGCGCCCGGACCTGGTGATCGCCAACGAGGAGGAGAACCGGGCCCCGGACGTGGCGGCGCTGCGGGCGGCCGGGGTGGAGGTGCTGGTCACCGAGGTACGGGACCTGCCGCAGGCGCTGACCGAGCTGGACCGGGTGCTGGTGGGGGCCCTGGGGCTGGCGAGGCCGCAGTGGCTGGACGAGGCCGAGGCCGCATGGGCGCGGGTGGAACCGGCCGGCCCGCTCCGGGCCTTCGTACCGGTGTGGCGGCGGCCCTGGATGGTGCTCGGCCGGGACACCTTCGCGGGCGATCTGCTGGCGCGGCTGGGCGTGCGCAACATCTACGCCGGCCACGGCGAGCGGTACCCGCGGGTGCCGGTGGAGGAGCTGGCCGCCGCCGACTGCGATCTGGTGGTGCTCCCCGACGAGCCGTACCGCTTCACGCGCGAGGACGGCCCGGAAGCCTTCCCGGACCGCCCGTCCGCCCTGATCAGCGGCCGCCACCTCACCTGGTACGGCCCCTCGCTGGCCGAGGCCCCGACGACCCTGGCGGCGGCCCTGCGCGCGGCCCGCTAGCGGGGCAGCAGGGTGCCCGTGAACAGGCCGCGCAGGGTGTGGGCGGCGGCCAGGAGCCAGGCGGTCAGCAGGGCCAGGAACAGGGCGGCGGCGAGCCAGGCGAACGCGGTCAGGCCGGTGTGGCGGGCCAGTCCGGCGGCGCCGGTGACGCAGGTGCCGACGGGGAAGGTCAGCGCCCACCAGGTCATCGCGAAGCCCATGCCGTTACGGGCCGCCCGGACCAGCATCGCGGCGGCGAGGGCCAGCCACAGCAGGGCGAACCCCATCACGGGCACGCCGTAGACGACCGCGAAGGCGCCGAGCGCACCGGCGTAAGGGGCGCCGATCGCCTGGGGGGCCATGTCGGCGAGCTGGTTCACCGCGGTGGTGGACTGGCCGAGGGGGCCGAGGACCAGGAACAGCGTGGGGGTCAGCAGCAGGGGCAGCGGGCCGCTCATGATCAGCCGGCCGAACACCAGGGGCAGCATCAGCAGCGTGGCGAGCAGGCTGATGCCGAACATGGCGTAGCAGGCCAGCAGCAGCGCCTCGCGGGGCTGTCCGGCGGGCAGGTGGGGTATCAGCAGGGGGCCCAGGGCGGCGGAGACCATGGGGGCGACCAGGGGCAGCAGCCACACGGGGGTGGCCTGCGCGGCCTCGACCTTGTGGCGGACCACCATCAGGTACGGCACCACCACCGCCATGACCAGGCCGATCGCGGTGCCGGCGGTGAACAGCACGGCGTCGACGGCGACGGCTGCGGGCTCACCGATCAGGTCCTTGCCGACGATGAGGGTGCCGCCGCCGACGGCCAGCAGGGCCATGGCGAGGCACCCGTAGAACGGGGCCACGGCGGGGTCCAGGAGATGGGCGCGGGCCTGGTCGCGGTGGTGGAGCCAGTGGCCGGCGCGGGCGGTGAGCACGAGGGCGAGGGCCGCGGCGGAGAGCGCCCAGACGATCTGGCAGGCCACGCGCTGGCCGGGCACCTGGTACGGGAGGGTCGCGCCGGCGTTGGCGACGATCGCCGTGCCCATGACAGACGCGTACCAGTTGGGGCCGAGGTGACGGAGCGCCGGGAAGGCCTTGTGGGCCTGGGGGTTCCGGGAAGTGTGTTCGTGGGGTCGCACGAGGGTGGTGGCCATGGACCCAGCGTCGTCGCGGGGCCCGGCGGACGGCAGAGGCCATCTCTCTATGAGGTCATAAACTGACTTTATGGGTAACGAGGAGTGGGTTCCGCTGGCACACCGGGTACCGGACCTGGGAGCGCTGGAGCTGCTGCTCGCGGTGGCGCGGGTCGGCAGCCTGAGCGGCGCGGCCAAGCGCATGGGCATCACCCAGCCCGCCGCGAGCAGCCGGATCCGGGCGATGGAGACCCGGCTGGGCGTGGCGCTGGTGGACCGTTCGCCGCGGGGGTCGACCCTGACGGCGGAGGGGGCGCTCGTCACGGACTGGGCGCGGCGGGTGGTGGAGGCGGCGGAGGCGTTCGACGCCGGGGCGCAGGCGCTGCGCGGGCGGCGCGACTCGCGGCTGCGGGTGGCCGCCAGCATGACCATCGCGGAGTACCTGCTGCCGGGGTGGCTGATCGCGCTGCGGGGGCAGCGGCCGGGGACGGCGGTGTCGCTGCACGCCGGGAACTCGGCGGTGGTCGCGGAGCGGGTGCTCGCGCACGAGGCGGACCTGGGCTTCGTGGAGGGGCTGTCGGTGCCGGAGGGGCTGGACTCGGCGGTGATCGCGGAGGACCGGCTGGTGGTGGCGGTGGCCCCGGGGCATGCGTGGGCGCGGCGGACGCGGGGGGTCGAGGCGGCGGAGCTGGCGGCGACGCCGCTGATCCTTCGGGAGTGGGGGTCGGGGACCCGGCAGGTGCTGGACGCTGCGCTGGCCGGGAGCGGGGGGCTGGCGGAGCCACTGCTGGAGCTGGCGTCGACGACGGCGGTGAAGGCGGCGGCGGTGAGCGGGGCGGGGCCGTGCGTGCTGTCGGAGCTGGCGCTGGGGGACGAGCTTGCGGCGCGGCGGCTGGTCGAGGTCCCGGTGTCGGGGGCGGCGCTGGGGCGTGCACTGCGGGCGGTCTGGCCCGTGGGCGCCAGGCCGGCGGGCCCGGCCCGCGACCTCCTGTCCCTGACCCGAGCCACCCCCACGGCCTCCGGCCGCTGACAGCTGTGGCCCTGCCCGCGGGGGCCCGGGGCCCGGGCGCCCGGGCCCGGAAGTGCGCCGCAGGCCTCGGCCGCACACCCCTACCCACCGGTAAAACCATCTGGCAGGCTGCCGCCATGAATCTTCCCGCCGGTGGAGACAGGGCCCGCTACGACCGGGCCACCGCGCATCTCGACGCGCCCCTGGCCATCGTCGATCTCGCAGCGTTCGACGCCAACGCGGACGATCTCGTCCGCCGGGCCGGCGGCAAGCCGATCCGCGTCGCCAGCAAGTCCGTCCGCTGCCGCGCGCTCCTCGAACGGGTCCTCGCCCGGCCCGGGTTCGGCGGGATCATGTCGTACACCCTCGCCGAATCGATCTGGCTGGCCCGGTCGGGGTTCGAGGACGTGCTGCTGGCCTATCCGTCCGCCGACCGAGCCGGGTTCGCCGAGCTCGCGGGCGACCCCAAGCTGGCCGCCGCCGTCACCGTCATGGTCGACGACCCCGCCCAGCTGGAGCTGATCGACAACTCCCGGGACGGCGCCGGCACGCACGAGATCCGCGTCTGCCTCGAACTCGACACCGCGCTCCACCTGTTCGGCGGCAGGGTCCGCGTCGGCGCCCGGCGTTCGCCGCTGCGCGATCCCGCCGCGCTCGCGGACCTCGCCCGTACGGTCTCCGCCCGGCCCGGCTTCCGCGTCGTCGGGATCATGGGCTACGAGGGCCACGTCGCCGGCGTCGGCGACGCCCTCGCGGGGCGCCCGCTGCGCTCCCGCGCCATCCGGCTCATGCAGGCCACCGCCCGCAAGGAGCTCGCGGCCCGCCGCGCCGAAGCCGTACGGGCCGTCCGCGCGGTCGTCCCGGACCTGGAGTTCGTCAACGGCGGCGGCACCGGCAGCGTCCAGCAGACCGCCGCCGAGGACGCGGTCACGGAGATCGCCGCCGGCTCGGGGCTCTACGTACCGCGGCTGTTCGACAACTACACGTCCTTCCGCGGCCGCCCCGCCGCGCTCTTCGCCCTGCCGGTGGTCCGCAGGCCCGGCGTCGGCGTGGTCACCGTGCTCGGCGGCGGCTACCCCGCCTCCGGCGCGGCCGGGGCGGACCGGCTTCCGGTCCCGTACCTCCCCCAGGGCCTGCGCTACGACCCGCAGGAGGGGGCCGGCGAGGTGCAGACCCCGCTGCTCGGCGGCCCGGCCGACGATCTGCTGATCGGCGACCGGGTCTGGTTCCGGCACGCGAAGGCCGGGGAACTGTGCGAGCGCTTCGACGCGTTGCACCTGATCGAGGGCGACCGGGTGACGGCCACCGTCCCGACCTATCGGGGCGAGGGCCGCACCTTCCTCTAGCCCCCGAACACCGAGTCCGTCTGGTCGGGGATGACGCTCGTGTCGCCCCGGCGGACGGGGCCCGCCGTGCCGTCGTGGTCGACGTAGCCCGTGGTCGAGCACGGGTACGGCGCGCTCTTCTGCTTCTTCGGCTCGATGAACATCGGGTTCACGATCCACTTGCCGTCGCTGTTGTCGTACGCACGGCACATCAGCTCGTTCTTGTTCCGGTTCACGACCAGCCGCAGCGCGGTCGCGTCCCGCAGGAACGAGATGTCGGTGTCGGAGTCGCCCGCGGCGAACACCTGGCGGCGGGCGGCCGGCTGGACCTTCTCGGCGGCCGCGCCGCGCACGCCGAAGACCTCCTTGTTGATCCAGCAGCGCTTGCCGTCGATGTACGTGATCATCGTGTCGGCGCCGTCCTTCACCGACCCGCAGCCCTGCAGGTGCGCGGTGAGCTTCCCGCCGGACGTGGTCGTGTTGCGGATGCCGATGACGTGGTCCGCGTCGACGCCGACGCCCTTGGCCCACACCTCGACGACCGGCTGCGGCGAGGCCGAGCTGATCCAGACGTCGAAGCCGGCCTTCTGCAGGCCGGCTATGAGGTCCTTCTGCGGGTCGTAGTAGCGGACCCAGCCGGTGGCGGTACCGGTGCCGACCTGCTGCTTGGCGCCGACCGGCGCGGCCAGGTTCTCGGCCTGCGCGGCGGCCGCGAAGCCGCGGACCTCGCGTGCGGTCCAGCCCTGCATCAGCTGGGGCAGCCAGGCGTACGCGGGCTCGATGGTGCGGTGGTCCCAGCCGGCGAAGGCGGCGGCGCCGGAGCGGGTCGCGGCGGTGCCGTAGACGGCGGCGAGCTCGTCGGCGCAGCCCGCGCCCTCGGGGGTGCCGGTGGGCAGCGGGGCGCCGGGGCGGGCGAGGGCGCCGCAGGCATCGGCGAGGGCCTGGGCGGCGGCCGGGGTGAGGTAGCGGCTGGTGGCGGTCCAGTCCCCGGCGGCCGGCCGGCGGATCTTGCCGTTCCGCAGCAGCCAGTACATGGTGGCGTCACCGACGTCGTTCTTGACGACGGTGTTGTCCCAGTCGAAGACGGCGACCGGCTTGTTGCGGCTCGGCCGGTACGGGTTGCACTTTCCGTACTGGTCGATCAGCTGCTGGAGCCGGGCCTGGTTGTCCCCGTACCAGCCGGCCGCGAGCTGCGGGGTGGTGCAGTGGGCGCCGGGTCGGGCCGCCTGGGCGGCGGGCGCGGCGGCGACGAGGGTGCCGGCGGCGATCGCGACGGCGGCGCCGACGGCCTGGAGCCGTCGTGCCGTGCTACGTGGGGTCACTGAGGTGAACACTCCCTACTCTCCTACGAAGATCATCTGGGACGGTAGAACACGACAGCCGGGCGTCGTGCGACGCCCGGCTGTCGGGGGGATGGAGTACGGGTGAACGCTCGGGGCCTGCAAGGCCCGTCGGCGGAGCCGGCTTACAGGGGGGTGACGTACGCGCCGGAGATGCCGCCGTCGACCAGGAAGTCGGTGGCGTTGATGAACGAGGAGTCGTCGCTGGCCAGGAAGGCCACGGCGGCGGCGATCTCGGTGGGCTCGGCGAACCGGCCCAGCGGGATGTGCACGAGACGGCGGGCCGCCCGCTCCGGGTCCTTGGCGAACAGCTCCTGCAGCAGCGGGGTGTTGACCGGCCCCGGGCACAGCGCGTTGACGCGGATGCCCTCGCGGGCGAACTGCACGCCGAGCTCGCGGGACATGGCGAGCACGCCGCCCTTGGAGGCGGTGTACGAGATCTGCGAGGTGGCGGCGCCCATGATGGCCACGAAGGACGCGGTGTTGATGATCGAGCCGCGGCCCTGGCGCTGCATGTAGGGCAGGGCGGCCTTGCAGCACAGGTACACGGAGGTGAGGTTGACGTCCTGGACGCGCTTCCAGGCCTCGAGGCCGGTGGTGAGGATCGAGTCGTCGTCCGGGGGCGAGATGCCCGCGTTGTTGAAGGCGATGTCGACGGAGCCGTAGGTGTCGAAGGCGGTCTTGAAGAGGGCCTCGACCTCCTCGGGGCTGGTGACGTCGACCTTCACGAACAGGCCGCCCACCTCCTCGGCGGCCGCCTTGCCGGCCGTCTCGTCGATGTCGGCGCAGACCACGTGGGCGCCTTCGGAGACCAGACGGCGGGCGGTGGCGAGGCCGATGCCGCTGCCGGCTCCGGTGATGACGGCGGTACGGCCGACCAGGCGGCGGCAGACGATCTCGGTGTCAGAAGTGGTCATGGTGTGCTCAGGCCTCCGTGCTGATGAAGACGTTCTTGGTCTCGGTGAATGCGGTGAGGGCGTCGGGTCCGAGCTCGCGGCCGAGTCCGGACTGCTTGTAGCCGCCGAAGGGGGTCCAGTAGCGGACGCTGCTGTGGGAGTTGACGGACAGGTTGCCCGCGGAGACGGCGCGCGAGACGCGCAGCGCGCGGCCGATGTCACGGGTCCAGAGGGAGCCGGAGAGGCCGTACTCGGTCGCGTTGGCGAGCCGTACGGCGTCCTCCTCGTCCTCGAAGGGGAGGACGACGGCGACCGGGCCGAAGACCTCCTCGGCCGCCACGGGCGCGGTGGGGGCGACGTCCGTGACGAGGGTCGGCGGGTACCAGAAGCCGGGGCCCTCGGGGGCGGTGCCGCGGATCGCGGTGAGGTCGTCGGTGACGTACGACCGTACGCGGTCCAGCTGCACGTGGGAGATCAGCGGCCCCATCTGGGTCTTCTCGTCGGCGGGGTCGCCGACGCGAACGCCCTCGATGCCGGGGGCGACCAGCTCCAGGAACCGGTCGTAGGCGGAACGCTGGACGAGGATCCGGGTGCGGGCGCAGCAGTCCTGGCCGGTGTTGTCGAGGAAGGCCATCGGCGCCGCGGCGGCGGCCGCCTCCAGGTCCGCGTCGGCGAAGACGATGTTGGGGCTCTTGCCGCCGAGTTCGAGGGTGACCCGCTTCACCCGCCCGGCGCACTTGGCCATGATCTGCTTGCCGACCGGCGTGGATCCCGTGAAGACGATCTTCGCAATGCCCGGGTGCTCGACGAGCGCGTCTCCGGTGACCGTCCCGTGGCCGGGGAGCACCTGGAAGAGGTGTTCGGGGATCCCGGCTTCGAGGGCGAGTTCGGCAAGGCGCAGCGCGGTGAGCGGGGTGGTCTCGGCGGGCTTGAGGAGGACGGCGTTGCCGGCGGCCAGGGCCGGGGCCAGGCCCCAGGCGGCGATCGGCATGGGGAAGTTCCACGGGGCGATCACGCCGATGACGCCGAGGGGTTCGAGGAACGTGACGTCGATGCCGCCGGCGACGGGGATCTGGCGGCCGGAGAGCCGCTCCACTCCGCCGGCGGCGAATTCGAGCAGGTCACGGACGTTGCCGGCTTCCCAGCGGGCGTTGCCGATGGTGTGCCCGGCCTCGCGGACCTCCAGCTGGGCCAGTTCCTCGATGTGCCCGTCGACGACCGCGGCGAAGCGGCGAAGCAGCCGGGCCCGGTCGGCGGGGGCGGCCGCCGCCCAGCCGCGCTGGGCCGCGGCGGCCCGCGCGACGGCGGTGTCGACATCGTCCCGTGTGGCGGCCGGGACGATGGCGACGATTTCCTCGGTGGCCGGATTCAACACCTTCAAATGGTCGGGGACCAGCACATCGGACACGTGGTGCCTCACAGACTCTCGGTTCGGTGGCGTGCGCGGCGCGCGGTGGCATGCGGGCGCGCGGTGGCATGCGGGGCGCGCGGCGTGCGGGGCGGGGTGGCTACAGGCGCTCGAAGGAGCGGCGCAGTTCCCAGTCGGTGACCGCGGAGTCGTACGCGTCCAGTTCGACGCGCGCCATGTTGCGGTAGTGGGCGACCACCTCGGGCCCGAAGGCGGCCTTGGCGATTTCGCTGTTCTCCCAGAGCTCCGCGGCCTCGCGCAGGGTGGTGGGAACGTGTGCGAACTCCGCGGTGTACGCGTTGCCCGCGCAGGCCTCCGGCAGCTCGAGGCGGTTCTCGACGCCGTAGAGCCCGGCCGCGACCAGGCCGGCGACGGCGAGGTACGGGTTGACGTCCCCGCCGGGGAGGCGGTTCTCGAAGCGCATGGAGCGGCCGTGGCCGACGACTCGGAGCGCACAGGTCCGGTTGTCCACGCCCCAGGCGACGGCGGTCGGCGCGAAGGATCCCGGCCGGAAACGCTTGTACGAATTGATGTTCGGGGCGTAGAGAAGGGAGAAGTCGCGCAGCGCGGCCAGCTGTCCGGCCAGGAAGTGCCGCATCACCGGTGACATTCCGCCCGGGCCGTCACCGGCCATCGCGTTGTGCCCGTCGGCGTCGCCCAGCGAGAGGTGGATATGACAGGAGTTGCCCTCGCGCTCGTCGAACTTGGCCATGAAGGTGAGCGAGACGCCTTCCTGGGAGGCGATCTCCTTCGCCCCGGTCTTGTAGACGGCGTGCTGGTCGCAGGTGGTCAGCGCCTCGTCGTAGCGGAAGGCGATCTCGTGCTGGCCGAGGTTGCACTCGCCCTTCGCGGACTCGACGATCAGGCCCGCGGCCTGCATCTCGTTGCGGATCCGGCGCAGCAGGGGCTCGATGCGCCCGGTCCCGAGGACGGAGTAGTCGATGTTGTACTGGTTGGCGGGGGTCAGGCCGCGGTAATTGGCGTTCCAGGCCTGCTCGTAGGTGTCCTGGAAGACCATGAACTCCAGCTCGGTTCCGACCATGGCCGTGTACCCGTGCTCGGCGAGGCGCTCGAGCTGGCGGCGCAGGATCTGCCGGGGCGCGGCGACCACGGGCGAGCCGTCGTTCCAGGCGAGGTCGGCGAGGAGGAAGGCGCTGCCCGGGTTCCAGGGGATCCGGCGCAGGGTCGCGAGGTCGGGGTGCATGGCGAAGTCGCCGTAGCCCCGGTCCCAGGAGGACATCTCGTATCCGTCGACGGTGTTCATGTCCGTGTCGACGGCGAGGAGGTAGTTGCAGCCCTCGGTGCCGTGCGCGAGGACCTCGTCGAGGAAGAACTGTGCGGCGAACCGCTTGCCCTGGAGCCGCCCCTGCATGTCGGGGAAGGCCAGGACCACGGTGTCGATCTCGCCGCTGGCCACGAGAGCGCGGAGCTCCTCGGGCGCGAGCGGCGGCTTGCGGTCTACCACTGGAATCTCTCCTTCGGTGAGCCGAGGAGGCCTAAGGTATTGAATAGAACCATTGCTTGGGAAGGGGAGGAGCCGAGATGACCGACACGGCGAGCGAAGGCGGCGCGATCGCGCGGCTGAATCCGGTGCTGCGACAGGTGCGGGCGGGCAACGGTTTCGAGGAGGCGCTGGAGCAGATCCTCCAGGTGGTCCGGCTGGGGCTGGTGCCGGGCGGGGAGCGGCTGCCGCCCGAGCGGGAGCTGGCGGAGCGCATGGGGATCAGCCGGGTCACCCTGCGCGAGGTGCTGAAGGTGCTCCAGGACCAGGGCCTGGTGGAGGCCCGGCGCGGGCGGTACGGCGGAACGTTCGTGCTCCCCCGCCCCGACACCCCCGTCGGCGGCACCGAGGACGAGCTGCGCCGGCGCGTGGTGGGCGTGGACATCGAGGACGTCCTGCGGTTCCGCGAGGTCCTGGAAGTGGGCGCGGCCGGGCTGTGCGCCTCCCAGGGGCTGACCGAGGAGGGCGCCGAGCGGCTGCTCGGCGCGCTGACCGCCACCCATGACGCACCGCTGCCCGACTACCGCCGCCAGGACACCCTCTTCCACCTGACCCTGTGCGAGCTCGCCGGATCCGCCACCCTCACGGCCCAGTACGCGGCCGTCCGGGCCACCGTGAACGACCTGCTGGACTGCATCCCGCTGCTGGTGCGCAACCTGGAGCACTCGCAGCAGCAGCACTCCGCGCTCGTCGAGGCGGTGCTGGAGCGGAACGCGGACGCGGCGCGCGAGGTGATGCGCGAGCACTGCTGCGGAACGGCGGCGCTGCTGCGGGGGTTTCTGGCCTAGGGGGAACTGGTGCGGGGGTGGCCCGAGAGCTTTTCGTAACCCTTGTTTAACGCAGGGGTCTTGCGCTCTCCACTCCGCTACGGCAAAGGTACGCCCCACAACCATTGCCCTAGGCAGGAGCGCACATGGCCGACGACACCGAGGCACGGCTCGCAGCCGTCCCCGAACCCACCACGTCCCCCGAAGGTGGCGACAGCTACCTGGAACGCCGTACGCTCCGCCGCGGCAGCGCCGGCTGGCTGCTGCTGACCGGCCTCGGCGTCGCGTACGTCGTCTCCGGCGACTTCTCCGGCTGGAACGTCGGCCTCGCCCAGGGCGGCTTCGGCGGGCTCGCCATCGCCACCGCCCTGATGGGCGCGATGTACGCCTGCCTCGTCTTCTCCCTCGCGGAACTGTCCGCGATCCTGCCGACGGCCGGCGGCGGCTACGGCTTCGCCCGCCGGGCGCTCGGCACCTGGGGCGGCTTCCTCACCGGCACCGCGATCCTCATCGAGTACATCCTGGCCCCGGCCGCCATCGCCATCTTCATCGGCGACTACGTCGAATCCCTCAACCTCTTCGGCCTCACGTCGGGCTGGCCCGTCTACCTCGCCTGCTTCGCGATCTTCATAGGCATCCACCTGTGGGGCGTCGGCGAGGCGCTGCGCTTCTCCCTCGTCGTCACCGCGATCGCCGTGATGGCGCTGATCGTCTTCGCACTGGGCGCCTTCACCGAGTTCGACCCTTCGAACCTCGACAACATCGCCGTGGACACCACCGCCGCCGGCTCCAGTTCCTGGCTGCCGCTGGGCGTCCTCGGCATCTGGGCCGCGTTCCCCTTCGGCATGTGGTTCTTCCTCGGCGTCGAGGGCGTACCGCTGGCCGCCGAGGAGGCCAAGGACCCGGTGCGCTCCATGCCGCGGGCCCTGTCGATCTCCATGGGCATCCTCGTCCTGCTCGCGCTGGTCACCTTCCTCGCCTCGACCGGAGCGCGCGGCGCCGACGCCATCAAGGACGCCGGGAACCCGCTGGTCGTCGCCCTCGAAGGCAACCCGGACCTGTCCTGGCTGAAGACCTTCGTCAACTATGCGGGCCTGGCCGGGCTCGTCGCCTCGTTCTTCTCCCTCATCTACGCCGGCTCGCGCCAGCTGTTCGCCCTCTCCCGCGCCGGCTACCTCCCGCGCTTCCTGTCCCTCACCTCGAAGCGCAAGGCCCCGTACCTCGGCCTGCTCATCCCCGGCGCGATCGGCTTCGCGCTCGCCGCGGCCACCGGGAACGGCCCGCGCATGCTCAACATCGCGGTGTTCGGCGCGACCATTTCGTACGCGCTGATGGCCCTCTCCCACATCGTGCTCCGCAAGCGGGAGCCGGGCCTGGAGCGCCCGTACCGCACGCCGGGCGGCATCGCCACCTCCTCGGTGGCCTTCGTCCTCGCGCTGTCGGCGCTGGTCGCGACCTTCCTGGTGGACAAGGACGCGGCGTTCATCGCACTGGGTGTGTACGCCGTCGCCCTCGCCTATTTCGCGCTCTACAGTCGGCACCACCTGGTGGCCTCCGCGCCGGAGGAGGAGTTCGCGGCTCTGGCGGAGGCCGAGGCCGAACTGACCCGAGACTGACCGTCGTTCTTCGTCCCTTGGAGGTAGCAACAGTGCCCAGGCCGCTCATCGGCATCACCACCTACGTGGAGGAATCCACCCGCTACGGGGTGTGGGACGTCCCGACGTCCCTCGTACCCACCGGGTACTACGAACTCGTCCAGGCGGCGGGCGGCGCGGCCGTGCTGCTCCCGCCGGACGAACCCGGAACGGCGGCGGAGGTACTGAGCCGGCTGGACGGCCTGGTCGTCGCGGGCGGCCCCGATGTGGACCCGGTCCGCTACGGGGCCGAACGCGACCCGCGTACGGGTGCCCCCGCGACGCAGCGGGACGAGTGGGAACTCGCCCTGATCGAGGCGGCCTTGGCGGCGGGCATGCCGGTGCTGGGCATCTGCCGGGGCATGCAGGCGCTGAACGTGGCCCTGGGCGGCACGCTGGTCCAGCACATCGACGGCCACGCGGTGGCTCCGGGCGTCATGGCCTGGCACCCGGTCCGGCCGGTCCCGGACACGCGGTACGCGGCGCTGGTGCCGGAGGAGGCGGAGGTCCCGACCTACCACCACCAGGCCGTCGACCGCCTGGGCCGCGGCCTGATCGCCTCGGCGCATGCGGTCGACGGCACGGTGGAGGCCATCGAACTCCCCGACCCCGCGCACTGGGTCCTGGGCGTCCAGTGGCACCCGGAACGGGACAAGGACACCCGTGTGATGTCCGCCCTGATCGAAGCCGCCGCCCTCCCCTCGGCGGTTTTGGCCTAGCCCCGTTTCGCCCCTGCCGTACCGCCGGCCCCCGCAGCGGCGACGCACGCGCACTCCCCGTTCCCGGTTTCCGGTTCCCGTGGTCCGGCGTGCGGGTCGCCGCTGCGCGGGGCGTGTCCCCTACCCGCCCTTCTCCCGTTCACCGGACTCCGCCCGGACCCGCGCCTCAATCGCCGGCGGGGCTCGAAGATCCTGGGGCTCCGCCCCAGACCCCGCGCCTCAATCGCCGGCGGGGCTGATCGGCCCGGCGGGGTCGGAGGCCGGAGCCGGGGCTGCGCCCCCTGGGCGCGGACCCGCGGTCGTGGCGGTAGGGGCGCCATGCCCAGGCCCGGCCTCGCGGTCGGCTCGGTGCGGGCGCCCCCGGCCCGGGCCCGCGGATGGGGGGATGAGGCCGCGTAGAGTACGGGGAGGCAGCCGTACGGAACGGGGGGCGGAGCCGCCGGATGAGTGCGTCTACACCGCAGACCGCGGTCCTCGCCGAGCCCGCGGCCGAATCCGGTCCGGGCCGCCGCGGGTCCGGGCGGGGCGTCGCCGCCGCGCTGTGCGCCCTGGTGGGTGTGGGCCTGGTCGGCGGGGCCGGCATCAGCGGCTGGGTCGAACAGCGCGCCGCCCACCGCCCCTTGGCCGCCGACGCCGCCTACCGCAAGGCCGGCTCGCTCTGGCGCGCGACCCCCGTGGACACCCTGTTCCCGCCCGTCCTGGACGGGGCGGAGAGCGGCCCCGGCGGGGCCGACCGTACGTGGACCCGGGTCGCGCTCGCCCCCGACGCCGACTGCGGGCCCGCGCTCGCCCCCGACTGGCAGGCGGTCCTCGCCGCCACCGGCTGCACCCGGGTCCTGCGCGCCACCTACAGCGATGCCACCCGCAGCTCCCTCGTCACCGTCGGCATGGTCTTCACCCCCGCCGACGCCCCGGCCATGGCGGCCCTGCGGGGACGACTTCCCGCCCCGCCCGGCTACGGCTTCGCCGACGGCCAGCGCGCCGCGTGGACCGCGTCCGTGCCGTCCGAGGCACCCGTCGTCGTCTACACCGTCTCCGCCTTCACCGACGGCCGCACGCTGGACGCCCCCCGCCCCGCCGAGGACGTGATGCGCACGGACGCCCCCGGAGCCGTCGCCCAGGCCGGCCTCGGCCACGAGGCCAAGGCCGTCGCCGACCGGATGGAGCGAGCCGTACGCACCCTCGCCGGGCCTCCCGCCCCTTCCGGGGCGGGCCGATGAGCCGGCCGGGGGCCGCCGCCGCCCTCGTACTCGGCGCCCTCCTCGTCGGCGCCACCGCGCCCCCGGCCACCGCCGACGCCATCCGGGACCGCCAGTGGGGCCTCACCGCCCTGCGCGCCGAGGAGGCCTGGGGCACCACCCGGGGCAACGGGGTCACCGTCGCCGTCCTCGACACCGGGGTCGACGCCACCCATCCCGACCTGGCCGGCCAGGTCCTCGACGGCACCGACCTGATCGGCATGGGCGCCGGCCGCGGCGACCGCGCCTGGGCCCGGCACGGCACCGCCATGGCCGGGATCATCGCCGGGCACGGCCACGGCGCCAACCGCCGCCAGGGCGTCCTCGGCATCGCCCCGCAGGCGAAGATCCTCCCGGTCCGCGTGATCCTCGAAGAGGGCGACCCCGGCCGGGCCAAGGCCCGTGAGAACAAGGGCGGCGCCCTCGCCGAGGGCATCCGCTGGGCCGCCGACCACGGCGCGAACGTGATCAACCTCTCCCTCGGCGACGACAGCGACTCCGCGCACCACGAGGCCGCCGAGGACGAGGCCGTCCAGTACGCCCTCGCCAAGGGCGTGGTCGTCGTCGCCTCGGCGGGCAACGGCGGCCGGCAGGGCGACCACGCCTCCTACCCGGCCGCCTACCCCGGGGTCATCGCCGTCACCGCCGTCGACCGCGGCGGGAAGAAGGCCTCCTTCTCCACCCGCAACTGGTACGCCACCGTCAGCGCGCCCGGGGTCGACGTCGTCATCGCCGACCCCGACCGCTCCTACTACGAGGGCTGGGGCACCAGCGCCGCCGCGGCCTTCGTCTCCGGTGTCGCGGCCCTCGTCAAGGCCGCGCACCCGGACCTTTCCCCGGCCCAGATCAAGAAGCTCCTCGAGGACACCGCCTCCGACGCCCCGCCCGGCGGCCGGGACGACTCCCGCGGCCACGGACTGGTGGATCCGGTCGCCGCCCTCCAGGTCGCCGACACGGTGCGCGCCGAGCCGCCGGTCCCCGCGCCCGTCGCGGCCGGGCAGCCGTACTTCGGCCCCGGCCCCGAGCCGGTCCGTGCGGCCGGGCGCGGTGCCCGCCTCGGCGCCCCGGCGGCCGCGGCCGCCGGGCTGGCGCTGCTCGTACTGGCCGCCGTACTGGCCCGGCGCCCGCGGGGCGCACGGCGGGATCGGGATAGGGTCGGGTAACTGTGGCGAACAAAAACATTCCCGACCCCGGCTTCTCAGACGACGACGGCTCGGCCGACCCCCGGCTGAGTGCGGCTCTGGCCGCCTGGTCCGCGGACCGGGCGAACGAGCCGGAGGTGCTGGCCGCCCTCAAGGGGGCCCGTCTGCTGGTCCCGGTCGTCGCCGTGCTCGGCGAGGTGGAGACCGACCCGGAGACCGGGCTCAAGCGGGAGAAGACCAGCGACATGGCCGTCCCGACCCTGCGGGCGGGGGACCGGCGGGCGCTGCCCGCGTTCACCTCGATCGCCTCGCTGGCGCTCTGGGACCCGGCGGCCCGGCCGGTTG
Source organism: Streptomyces sp. NBC_00354 (assembly GCF_036106915.1). Classification (NCBI taxonomy): domain Bacteria; kingdom Bacillati; phylum Actinomycetota; class Actinomycetes; order Kitasatosporales; family Streptomycetaceae; genus Streptomyces; species Streptomyces sp. NBC_00354. The sequence continues at coordinate 6,590,584 of NZ_CP107983.1, forward strand.
CCGTCCCGCTGCACCAGGCGCTGGCGGCCGCCGCGCACGAGAAGGCCGACACCGTGGTCCTGGACCTGGCCGGCCCCGTCACCTACCAGCTCACCGGACCCGCGCTGCTCGCGCTGGCCGAGGGCCGCACCGACGCGGGCCCGCTGGCCGACCCCGCGGTACGGGAGGCCGTACGGGCCGCCGTGGCCGCCGAACAGGCCGTACTCCGCGCCCACCTGGGCCCGGGCGGGGCGGACGCCGACGGCACCCTGGCGATCGTCCTGGCCCCCGGTACGCAGCCGCACGCCGCGGCCCGCCGGGTCGCCGAGGCCCTGGCCGCCGACGAGACCCTGCGGGCCCGCCTGGTGCGCGGGCTGGACCTGGCCCTGCTCCCGGAGGAGGCCCCGGCCCCGGCCGGCGAGCCGCTCTTCACCCGCTGAGCAGCGAGCGCGGGAAGGGCCGCATGCAAGAAGGGCCGGGGCATCGCCCCGGCCCTTCCCCGTACGTTCGGACGGCTCAGCCGAAGACCGGACCGGTGAACTTCTCGCCCGGACCCTGGCCCGGCTCGTCCGGCACGATCGAGGCCTCGCGGAAGGCGAGCTGCAGCGACTTCAGGCCGTCGCGCAGCGGAGCCGCGTGGAAGGAGCTGATCTCGGTGGCGCTCGCCGTGACCAGGCCGGCCAGCGCCGTGATCAGCTTGCGGGCCTCGTCGAGGTCCTTGTGCTCGGAGTCCGGCTTGTCCAGGCCCAGGTTGACCGCCGCGGCGCTCAGCAGGTGCACGGCCACCGTGGTGATCACCTCGACGGCGGGCACGTCCGCGATGTCGCGGGTCATGGCGTCGTAGTCGGGAGCGTCCGGCGTGCTGCCGGCCTCGGTGGCGGGGGCGGGGGTCGCGTCAGTCATGCCTCACACGATAAGCCGGGACGCACGGTCCGCCGACCGGGCCCCGGGCGGACACCCGGGGGACACCGGACGGGCGGCCTCCGGGTGAGCGGACCCGGCGCGGAATGCTATATTGGGCTGACGACCGGCCGGAGACTTATGTCCCCGGCCCACAAGTGGAGGCTCCGCTCTCCCACCCGACCACCCTCCGGGGCGGCGGGTCACCGGTCAGGCGGCATCCATCGTTCCGTACGGACGATGGAAAGCTGCCCGAGTCTGCGCCCCGCGATCGCATGCGGCGGTGCTCCGGTTGTTTTGGAGCCCCTGCCTGTGCCCGGCGGGGCATTTTTCATTCTCCGCCGCGGTTGGTCTGACGACATTAGACGTCAGCGGCTGTCTGCCAGGCAGCCGTGTGGTGCTACCGAGGAGGATCCATCAGCACCGAGCCCCGCATCAACGACCGGATTCGCGTTCCCGAGGTACGGCTTGTCGGTCCCAGCGGCGAGCAGGTCGGCATCGTGCCGCTTGCCAAGGCGCTTGAGCTCGCGCAGGAGTACGACCTCGACCTGGTCGAGGTCGCGGCGTCCGCACGCCCGCCGGTCTGCAAGCTCATGGACTACGGCAAGTTCAAGTACGAGTCGGCCATGAAGGCCCGTGAGGCGCGCAAGAACCAGGCGCACACGGTCATCAAGGAAATGAAGCTCCGGCCGAAGATCGACCCGCACGACTATGACACCAAGAAGGGTCACGTCGTTCGGTTCCTCAAGCAGGGCGACAAGGTCAAGATCACGATCATGTTCCGTGGTCGCGAGCAGTCCCGGCCGGAACTCGGCTACCGACTGCTGCAGCGCCTCGCTTCGGACGTCGAGGACCTCGGGTTCATCGAGTCGAACCCGAAGCAGGACGGCCGAAACATGATCATGGTCCTCGGTCCGCACAAGAAGAAGACCGAGGCGATGGCCGAAGCCCGCGAGGCGCAGGCCGCCCGCAAGGCCGAGCGCCAGGGTGTCGCCGCCGACGAGGCTCCTTCCGAGGAAGCCCCCGTCGACGTCGAGGAGAACACCGAGGTCGCCTCTGCCGAGGCCACCGAGGATGCCTCTCCCGAGGCACCGGCCGAGGCCTGATTCCGAGGCAGCCTGTCTCGGATCACCGACACAACATGACGCTCCCGGGCGCCGGTCCCCGAACCGGACCGGCGGGGGCGCCACCGACGAGGAGATAACGGCGCTATGCCGAAGAACAAGACGCACAGCGGTACCAAGAAGCGCTTCAAGATCACCGGCTCCGGCAAGGTGCTCCGTGAGCGCGCCGGTAAGCGCCACCTGCTCGAGCACAAGTCGTCCCGTGTCACCCGCCGCCTGACCGGCACCGCGGAGATGGCCCCCGGCGACGCCGCGAAGATCAAGAAGCTTCTCGGCAAGTGATGTTCTCCGCTCCCGCGCAGGGAGCGGATGAGCGTCAAGACCGGGACCCCATCGAATTCGGGCCGTGTGAAGACACCCACGGCCCCGCTACAAGGAGTTAAAAAGTGGCACGCGTCAAGCGGGCAGTAAACGCCCACAAGAAGCGCCGGGCAATCCTCGAGGCGGCCTCCGGCTACCGCGGTCAGCGTTCGCGCCTGTACCGCAAGGCCAAGGAGCAGGTCACCCACTCGCTGGTCTACAACTTCAACGACCGCAAGAAGCGCAAGGGCGACTTCCGTCAGCTGTGGATCCAGCGCATCAACGCCGCTGCCCGCCAGAACGGCATGACGTACAACCGCCTCATCCAGGGTCTGAAGGCCGCCAACGTCGAGGTGGACCGCAAGATCCTCGCGGAGCTGGCCGTCAACGACGCCAACGCGTTCGCCGCGCTGGTCGAGGTCGCGCAGAAGGCGCTTCCGGCCGACGTGAACGCCCCGAAGGCCGCTGCCTAAGCAGTACGCCCTTCAAGGCTGCAGTAATTGCCCGGACCCGCAGGCCTCGCGCCTGCGGGTCCGGTGCGTTGATCACCGAGTTCGACTGAGTTCCACCTGTTGTACGTACGGAAGCGAGCCGACCGCCATGGGCACCCCCGCCGAGCTGATCTCCCCCCGATCCCCGCGGGTGGCCGCCGCCAGGCGACTGGCGCGCCGCAACTTCCGCACCAAGGAGCGCCGGTTCATCGCCGAGGGCCCGCAGGCCGTCCGTGAGGCCGTCGAGCACCGGGGCGCGGGCGGCGCGTCGACGCTGATCGAGCTGTTCGCGACCGTCGAGGCCGCCGAGCGCTACGCCGAGATCATCGATGCCGCGCTGGCCGCAGGCGCGCGCGTCCACTACGCCTCCGACGAGGTGCTCGCCGAGGTCTCGCAGACCGTCACCCCGCAGGGGCTCGTCGGCGTCTGCCACTTCCTCGACTCGCCGTTCGAGGACATCCTCAAGGCCGAGCCGAAGCTGGTCGCCGTCCTCGCCCACGTCCGCGACCCCGGGAATGCCGGCACGGTGCTGCGCTGCGCCGACGCCGCCGGAGCGGACGCGGTCGTCCTGACCGACGCCTCCGTGGACCTGTACAACCCGAAGTCCGTACGGGCCTCCGTGGGCTCCCTCTTCCACCTGCCGGTGGCGGTCGGCGTTCCCGTGGAGCAGGCCGTCGAGGGGCTCCGGGCGGCCGGCGTGCGGATCCTCGCCGCCGACGGGGCCGGCGAGGACGACCTGGACGCCGAGCTCGACGCGGGCACCATGGGCGGCCCCTCGGCCTGGGTCTTCGGCAACGAGGCGTGGGGCCTGCCGGAGGAGACCCGGGCGCTCGCGGACGCCGTCGTACGCGTCCCGATCCACGGAAAAGCCGAGAGCCTGAACCTCGCCACGGCCGCCGCGGTGTGCCTCTACGCGTCCGCTCGTGCACAGCGGGCTCCCGGAGGGTGCCGCTCCGTGACCCCCAGCTAGTAATGTGGCGGCCCGGGGGGCCCACTGCGCTACTCGGAGATGTGGGGTACGGGGACATGACCGTCGGTACGAACAGCTCGCCCGGGGCCGTGAAGGCGTCCGGGACGCCGTCCCTGGCGGCCGTGCCCCCGCAGGCCGCGGGCCGCGCCGGACCGGCCGCACCCGAATCCTGCGATCCCTGCGATTTCGCCCAGCTCGGGATCGATCCCGACGACCTGCCCGACGGGCTCGTCGTCGCCGACCACACCGGCCGGGTGATCTGCTTCAACTCCGCCGCCGCCCGGATCACCGCCCTGGCCCCCGACGAGGCGCTCGGCGCACGCATCGACCGGGCGCTGCCGCTGGAGGACCTCGAAGGCCGCCGTTGGTGGCCGCTGACCGACCCGTACGGGGGCCTCGCCACCCGGCGCGGCCAGCCCGAGCGCAACCTCCTGCTCCCCGGCGGCCGCGAGGTGCTGGTCTCCGCCCGGTACGTGCGCACCCACCCCACCGGCCCGCTGCGCCGCCTCGTCGTCACCCTGCGCGGCACCGAGGCCCGCCGCCGCACCGAGCGCAGCCACGCCGAGCTGATCGCCACCGTCGCGCACGAGCTGCGCTCGCCGCTGACCTCCGTCAAGGGGTTCACCGCGACCCTGCTCGCCAAGTGGGAGCGGTTCACCGACGACCAGAAGCGGCTGATGCTGGAGACCGTCGACGCCGACGCCAACCGCGTCACCCGGCTGATCGCCGAGCTCCTCGACATCTCCCGCATCGACTCGGGCCGCCTCGAGGTGCGCCGCCAGCCGGTGGACATCGCCACCGCCGTGGGCCGCCACGTGCAGGCGCTCACCGCGAACGGCCAGGCACCCGAGCGGTTCCTCGTACGGGTCAGCAGCTCGCTCCCCGATCTGTGGGCCGATCCGGACAAGATCGACCAGATCCTCGGCAACCTCCTCGAAAATGCGGTGCGGCACGGCGAGGGAACGGTCACCATCGACGTATCGCCGACCAGCATGACGAACGCTGCGGGCAAGACCGAGAAGGGAACCGCCGTCACCGTGACCGACGAGGGCCCCGGGATCCCCGAGGAGTCGATGGGCCGTGTCTTCACCCGCTTCTGGCGGGGCAGCAAGCGCGGCGGCACCGGCCTGGGCCTGTACATCGTCAAGGGCATCGTGGAGGCCCACGGCGGCACCATCACGGTCGGCCGCGGCCCCGGCGGCGGCGCCGAGTTCCGATTTATCCTGCCCGTGGGGGCGCCTGCCTACCTCACGCAGTAACCCTGCGGAGCGTCTCGCCAGGCGGCCCACGGGCTCCTTCACCCCCAGCGACCTTTAGACTCGTCCTTTGGCACCTTTGTGTCCTTGTGCCGAGCGCGCCCTGCGTGTCGCGCGGGGGACCCACCAGCCAGCCATCGGAAGTACGGGAAGAGATGTCGGCACCGAACAAGTCGTACGACCCTGTCGAGGTCGAGGCACTGAAACCGGAAGAGATCGAGCGCATGCGGGACGAGGCGCTCGCCGCCTTCGCGACCGCCGGCGACCTCGACGCGCTGCGTGAGGCGAAGACCGCGCACATGGGCGACCGCTCGCCCCTGGCGCTCGCCAACCGCGAGATCGGCGCCCTGCCGCCGCAGGCCAAGGCCGAGGCGGGCAAGCGCGTGGGCCAGGCCCGCGGCGCCGTGAACAAGGCCTTCGGGTCCCGCACGGTCGAGCTCGAAGCGGAGCGCGACGAGCGGGTGCTGGTCGAGGAGGCGGTGGACGTCACGCTGCCGTACGACCGCGTCCCGGCCGGCGCCCGGCACCCCCTGACCACGCTGATGGACCGCATCGCGGACGTCTTCACGGCCATGGGCTACGAGGTGGCCGAGGGCCCCGAGGTCGAGGCGGAGTGGTTCAACTTCGACGCCCTCAACTTCACGCCCGACCACCCGGCGCGCCAGATGCAGGACACGTTCTTCGTCCAGGGGCCCGAGGGTACCGAGGGCGACGAGTCCGGCGTCGTGCTGCGCACCCACACCTCCCCGGTGCAGGCGCGCTCGCTGCTCGACCGGGAACCGCCCGTGTACGTGGTGTGCCCGGGCCGGGTGTTCCGCACCGACGAGCTCGACGCGACGCACACCCCGGTCTTCCACCAGGTCGAGCTGCTCGCCGTCGACGAGGGCCTGACCATGGCCGACCTCAAGGGCACCCTGGACCACATGGTCCAGGCGCTCTTCGGCAAGGACATGACCACCCGGCTGCGCCCGAACTTCTTCCCGTTCACCGAGCCGTCCGCCGAGATGGACATGCAGTGCTACGTGTGCCGCGGCGAGTCGGTGGGCAACCCCGACCGCCCGTGCCGCACCTGCTCCAGCGAGGGCTGGATCGAGCTCGGCGGCTGCGGAATGGTCAACCCCAAGGTGCTCATCGCCTGCGGTGTGGACCCCGAGAAGTACAGCGGGTTCGCCTTCGGGTTCGGCATCGAGCGGATGCTGATGTTCCGCCACAACGTCGAAGACATGCGAGACATGGTCGAGGGTGACGTCCGGTTCACCCGGCCGTTCGGGATGGAGATCTGATGCGGGTCCCGCTTTCTTGGCTGCGGGAATACGTCGACCTGCCTGCGGGCACGACCGGTCGTGACGTACAGGCCAAGCTCGTAGACGCCGGCCTCGAGGTCGAGAGGGTCGAGCAGCTCGGCGCCGGCCTCAAGGGCCCCCTCGTCGTCGGCCAGGTGCTGACCATCGAGGAGCTCGAGGGCTTCCGCAAGCCGATCCGTTTCTGCACGGTCGACGTCGGCCAGGCCAACGGCACCGGCGAGCCGCAGGAGATCGTCTGCGGCGCCCGGAACTTCTCCGTCGGCGACAAGGTCGTCGTGGTCCTGCCCGGCGCCGTCCTGCCCGGCGACTTCGCGATCGCCTCGCGCAAGACGTACGGCCGCACCTCGCACGGCATGATCTGCTCGGGCGACGAGCTGGGCATGGGCGACGACGGCACCCACGGCATCATCGTGCTCCCCCCGGAGCACGAGGTCGGTACCGACGCGATCGAGCTGCTCCAGCTCATCGACGAGGTCCTCGACATCGCCGTCACCCCGGACCGCGGCTACTGCCTGTCGATGCGCGGCGTGGCCCGTGAGACGGCCACCGCGTACGGCCTGCCGCTGCGCGACCCGGCGCTGCTCGACGTGCCCGCGCCGAACTCGTACGGCTACCTGGTCAAGATCGACGACCCGGCCGGCTGCGACCGCTTCACCGCCCGTACGGTGACCGGCCTCGACCCCGAGGCGAAGTCCCCGATCTGGCTGACGCGGCGCCTGCAGAAGGCCGGCATGCGCCCGATCTCGCTCGCCGTCGACGTCACCAACTACGTGATGCTCGAACTCGGCCAGCCGCTGCACGCCTACGACCGCTCCCGCCTGGACGGCGCCATCGGCGTGCGCCGGGCCGAGCAGGGCGAGAAGTTCACCACCCTCGACGGCGTCAAGCGCACGCTCGACGCCGAGGACCTGGTGATCACCGACAACAGCGGGCCGATCGGCCTCGCCGGCGTCATGGGCGGCGCCGACACCGAGATCGCCGACTCCGTGACCGACCCCGAGACCGGCGCGGTCTCGGGCACCACGGACGTCGTCATCGAGGCGGCGCACTTCGACGCCCTGACGATCTCGCGCAGCGCCCGCCGCCACAAGCTCGCCTCCGAGGCCTCCAAGCGCTTCGAGCGCGGCGTCGACCCGCAGGCGGCCTCCGCGGCCGCGCAGCGGACCGTCGACCTGCTCGTGCTGCTCGCGGGCGGCACCGCCGAGGCCGGCGTCACCGAGCTCACCGCCCCGGGCGCCCCGCGCACCATCGCGATGCGCGCGGACCACCCGGACCGGGTCGCGGGCATGGACTACGGCCGCGAGACCGTCGTCCGCCGCCTCCAGGAGGTCGGCTGCGACGTCTACGGCCAGGACGAGCTCGTCGTGACCGTCCCGTCGTGGCGCCCCGACCTCGCCGAGCCCAACGACCTCGCCGAAGAGGTCATCCGGCTCGAGGGCTACGGGAACCTTCCGTCGACCCTGCCCAAGCTGCCCTCCGGCCGCGGTCTGACCGCCCGGCAGCAGCTGCACCGCCGGGTCGGCCGCGCGCTGGCCGGCGCGGGCTACGTCGAGGCGCTCAGCTACCCGTTCGTGGGCGAGGGCGTCTTCGACCAGCTCCAGCTGCCCGCGCACGACGCGGCCCGCCAGGTCGTCAAGCTGGTCAACCCGATCTCCGACGAGGAGCCGGCGCTGCGCACCACGCTGCTGCCGGGCCTGCTGGGCGCACTGCGCCGCAACGACAGCCGGGGCAGCCACGACCTCGCCCTCTTCGAGACGGGCTCGGTCTTCCGGGCCGGCCCGCAGCCCGGTGTCGCCGTACGACTGCCCGTCGACCGGCGTCCCACGGCCGAGGAGATCGCCACGCTGAACGCCGCCCTGCCGGCCCAGCCGCGGTACGCCGCGGTCGTGCTGGCCGGTGCGCGCGAGCAGGCCGGCTGGTGGGGCAAGGGCCGCCCGGCCGACTGGGCGGACGCGGTTCAGGCCGCGCGCTCGCTGGCCGTCGAGGCCGGCGTGGAGCTCGTCGTGCGCCAGGGCCAGTACGGGCCGTGGCACCCGGGCCGGTGCGCCGAACTGCTCGTCACCCTGGACGGGGTGGAGACGGTCATCGGCCACGCCGGCGAGCTGCACCCGCGCGTCGTGAAGGCGATGGGCCTGCCGGCCCGCACCAGCGCCATGGAGCTCGACCTGGACCGCCTCGCGGCGGCCGGCGGCGGCGCCGTGCAGGCGCCCCGGATCTCCACCTTCCCGGTGGCGACCCAGGACGTCGCGCTGATCGTGGACGCGTCGGTCCCGGCCGCCTCGGTCGAGGCCGCGCTGCGCAAGGGCGCCGGCGAACTGCTGGAGTCCCTGCGGCTGTTCGACGTGTTCACCGGTGAGCAGGTCGGCGAGGGCAAGAAGTCCCTGGCGTACGCGCTGCGCTTCCGCGCGGCCGACCGCACGCTGACGGCCGAGGAGTCCACGGCCGCGCGCGACGCGGCGGTGGCGCTGGCCGCCGAGCGCACGGGCGCGGTGCTGCGCGGAGCGTAACGCTGCCGCGGCTGTTACTGCTGAGGGCTGAGGGGCGTGTCCGGACCACCGGATGCGCCCCTCACTCATTCGGGTGAGAACGCCGTTGAGCCGTGTCCGGTGCTCCGGGCTGTCGACAGAATCGTTGGCGGCCGAGGGGAGGCCGGAACGATGATCACGTGCGGGGAGATGCCCCAGGTGCGCCGGGTGTGCGTCCTGGCATGGGGAGGCGCCGCGGTGTCCTGGGAGCTGTCCACCTCTGGGCGGCTGGGGGCGAGCCTGGCCAGCTGCGCGGCGTTCCTGTTACTGGCCACCGGGTGTGCACTGCACATCCGGCGCGGGCTGATGGCCGAGCTGCGCCGCTCGCAGGAGATCGCGGGCGCGGCGCAGCGGGCCCTGCTGCGGCCGTTGCCGGGGCGGATCGACGGCCTGATGCTGTCGGCGGCGCAGCTGTCGGCGAGCCGGGGCGCGGCGGTGGGCGGCGACCTGTACGAGGCCGTGCCGACGGCGTACGGGGTCCGGGTGGTCATCGGGGACGTACGGGGGCACGGGCTGCCGGCGCTGGGCGCGGCGGCGGCGGTGCTCGGTGCCTTTCGGGAGGCGGCGTACGACGAACCCGCGCTGGGCGGGGTGCTGATCCGCATGGAACGGGCCCTGTCCCGACACGTCCGGGACGCGGACGGGCTGTCGGAGGAGTTCGTGACGGTGCTGCTGCTCCAGATCGCGGAGGACGGTTCCGTCCTGGCCCTGAACTGCGGCCACCCGTGGCCGTACCTCCTGCGCGAGCCGCAGCCGCTTGAGCCTTGCGGGCCGTACAGCCCGCGCCGGGCACGTTCAGCCCCGCCGGCGTTCGAGGCGCGGGTCCGGGCAGAGCCCGGGAAACGGAGAAGGGGCGGGGTGGGGGAAGGCCTCGCGCAGCGGCGCATGGCCGTGCAATCGCTCGACGGGGGTGAGGTGCTGCCGCCACTCGGTGTGGTGCCCGTGCCCGACGGGCTGGTCGGAGACGACTGCGGACAACTGTGGCCCGGCGACGTCCTGTTCCTGCACACCGACGGCGCCGAAGACGCCCGCGACCGCGACGGTCGCTTCTTCCCCCTGCGCAGCGTGCTCGCAGAGCATCCCTCCCATGAGGCGGACACGCCCGCGCGGCTGGTCGCGGGCGTGCACGCCGCACTGCTGCACCACACCGGCGGGCAACTCGCCGACGACGTCGCCCTGCTGGTGCTGCGCAGCGACCGCAGCTGCTGAGCCGGAGGGAACCGCACACCGGGCCCGGTGGGAGGGCCCGGCGCGCGTTCCGCGGCCCCTGCCGGGGCCCGGCGACCAACCGGGCGCCGGCGGAGCCGGAGCGCGCCGCCCGCCTGCCATGGAGTGTCGGGCAGACAGCAGAGCGGGCGGCGCGGTGCGGGTCGTCGCACTGTACGAGGGGGAGCCGACGACCCGGGCTGCCTCTTTGGCGAGGCTCTTAAGTGAACCGCTCCCAGGGCTCCTTGCGGCAGGGTGCGTATCGCATTTATGCGCGTACTCGGTTCACACCCCGTGTGAATCAAAAGGAAGTACACCCCGTGTGAACCGCACACCCACTAGCCTGAGACCGAAGAGCCCTTGGAGGGGCCCATGCAGCCCAATGCCCTGCTCGACGCCCTCCTCGCCGAGGCGGGCATGTCCCACGCCGGACTCGCAGCACACGTCAACCAGGCAGGCCGGTCCCGCGGACTGGCCCTGCGCTACGAACACACCGCCGTCACCCGGTGGTTGAAGGGGCAGCGGCCGCGCGGCCAGGTGCCCGACCTGATCTGCGAGGTGCTCGGCGGCCGGCTCCGGCGCCCGGTGTCGCTGGACGACGTCGGGCTCGGCGTGCCCGGCCAGCCCGTGTCCGCGCAGGGCTCCCCGCTCAGCGGTTTCGTCGACCGGGCCGCTGCCCTGTGGCGTTCCGACGAGCAAGGCCGGTTCCAGCTGCTCACCGCCGAGGCCGTCACCGGAACGCCCGCCGTGATCCCGGTCTGGGAGTGGGAGAACCCGCCCGAGGACGCCGACGTCTCCCGCGACGGGCCGAACCGGATCGGGCCGGAGCACATCGAGATCCTGCGGGCCGCCCGCGCGCACTACGAGCTGATGTACCGCCGGGCCGGCGGTGTGGCCACCCGGGCCCGGATCGTCCGCTTCCTCGGCAGCGAGACCGCGCCCATGCTGCGCGGGAGCTACCCCGACGGCCTCGGCCGCCAGCTGCACCGGGCCACCGGGTCCCTCGTGGCGGTGGCCGGGATCTGCGCGTACGACTCGGACGCCCACGGGCTCGCCCAGCGGTACTTCCACCAGGCGCTGCGGCTCGCGAAGGCGAGCGGGGACCGGGGCCTCGGCGCCTACGTCATCGCGCTGATCGTCAACCAGTCACTGCACCTGCGGGAGTACCGCCAGGCCGTCGCCTTCGCCGAGGCCGCGCTGCGCGCCGCAGGCCGGCACACCACCCCGGCCCTGACCGCCGACCTGTACGCCATGCAGGCCAAGGCGTACGCCCAACTCGGCGACACCGCCGCCGCACTGGGCTGCATCCGGCATGCCGAGGCGGCCGCCGAGCGGATCCGGCCCGGTACGGAGCCCGACGAGACGGGGTACGTACAGCCCGGGCTGGTCAACGTACAGGTGGCCGAGGCGCTGCTCAGCCTCGGCGATCTGGATGCCGCCCACGAGCAGGCGACCGCGGCCGTCGGGACGCCCGCGCACGACCGGGGGCGGGTCCACCGGCTGGCGATGCTGTGCGAGATCCAGCTGCGCCAGGGCGAGGCGGACCGGGCGGTGGCGGCCGCCGCCGAGATGGCCGAGCGGGCCAAGGGGATGGAGTCGCTGCGGCTGCGGGACCGGCTGCGGGCGGTCCGCGAACAGCTGCTGACCAGCGGATGTTCCGGCGCGGAGGAGACCGCACAGCTCATCGACGGGGCGCTGCGCGTTCCCCTGTGAGCGCGTGAACTGCTGCCATGTTGCCACCTACTCGAACGGAAGGTGGCACAACCGTGCAGTGGACGAACCTGAGTGAGCAGACCGTGTACAAGAACCGCTGGTTCGACGTGAATCTCGCCGATGTGGAACTTCCCGACGGCCGGCACCTGGACCACTTCGTGATCCGGCTGCGGCCGGTCGCCGTCGCCACGGCCGTCAACGAGGCCAATGAGGTGCTGCTGCTGTGGCGGCACCGGTTCATCACCGACAGCTGGGGCTGGGAGCTGCCCGCGGGCGTGGTCGAGGACGGCGAGGACATCGCAGACGCCGCGGCCCGGGAGATGGAGGAGGAGTCGGGCTGGCGGCCGGGGCCCCTCCACCACCTGATGACCGTCGAGCCGGCCAACGGGCTGACCGACGCCCGCCACCACCTCTACTGGGCGGACGGCGCGACGTACATCGGGCATCCCGAGGACGATTTCGAGTCCTCGCGCCGCGAGTGGGTGCCGCTCAAACTGGTTCCGGACATGATCGCGCGCGGCGAGATCCCGGCCGCCAACATGGCGGCCGGGCTGCTGCTCCTGCACCATCTGCGGCTCGGCTAGCGCCGGGCCGCGGGTCGCGGGGGTCAGCCGTACGGGTAGAAGCCCGAGCCGGTCTTGCGGCCGAGGCGGCCCGCGTCGACCATCCGCTGGAGCAGCGGGGGAGCGGCGTACAGCGGCTCCTTGTACTCCGCGTACATCGAGTCGGCGATCGAGGCGATCGTGTCCAAGCCGATCAGGTCGGAGAGCTTGAGCGGGCCCATCGGGTGGGCGCAGCCCAGCTCCATGCCGTTGTCGATGTCCTCGCGGCTCGCGATGCCGGACTCGAACATCCGGATGGCCGACAGCAGGTAGGGGACCAGGAGGGCGTTGACGACGAAGCCGGACCGGTCCTGGGCGCGGATCGCGTGCTTGCCCAGGACCTTCCCCACCAGGGCCTCGGCCCGCTTGATGGTCTCCTCGCTCGTGGTCAGCGCCGGGATCAGCTCGACGAGCTGCTGCACCGGGGCCGGGTTGAAGAAGTGGATGCCGATGACCTGGTCGGGCCGGGAGGTCGCGACGGCCAGCTTGACCAGCGGGATCGAGGAGGTGTTGGAGGCGAGGATCGCGTCCGGGCGGGTCATCACCTGGTCGAGGACCTGGAAGATCTCCGTCTTGACCTGCTCGTTCTCGACGACGGCCTCGATGACGAGGTCGCGGTCGGCGAACTCGCCGAGATCGGTGGTGAAGGTGAGGCGGGCCAGGGTGGCGTCCCGCTCCTCCTCGCTGATCTTGCCGCGTTCGGCGGCCTTGGTCAGGGAGTTGTGCAGCCGGGTGCGCCCGATCTCCAGGGCCTCGCCGGTGGTCTCGGCGACCTTCACCTCGAGGCCGCTGCGCGCGCACACCTCGGCGATGCCCGCGCCCATCTGGCCACAGCCCACTACGCCGACTCGAGTGATGTCGGAAGGGAGGTCAGTCACTTCGTGCCTTTCGCTGCTCATCCGTCGGCGGGTCCCCCGTGCTTCGCAGTGGTAACTGCATTCCGGCGCCCGCCACGCCCCACGACGTTACCCCCGACCTTGACCATGCCGGGGCGCCGGGGCGGGCATGCTGTCAGACGCAGAGCAATGTCACGCAACGGAACGGAGTCGTCACATGGCGTACATCGGACGGCGGGGGCTGCTGGCGGGGGCCGCCGGGCTGCTGGCCGCGGCGGGTGCGACGGGCGGGGCGGGCCCGGCGCACGCGGCCCGGGCGGCGCGGGGGCGCGGCGGGCGGAGGGAGGCGGCCGCTGAGTTCCGCGCGATGTGGATCGCCTCTGTGGAGAACGTCGACTGGCCCTCCGAGAGCGGGCTGGACGCCGACGACCAGCGGGACGAGCTGACCGGCCTCCTCGACACCGCCGTCGCCCGCCGCCTGAATGCGGTGATCCTCCAGGTCCGGCCGGCCGCCGACGCCATGTGGCCCGCCGCCCGGGAGCCCTGGTCGCAGTGGCTGACCGGGGAGCAGGGCGAGGACCCCGGCTGGGACCCGCTGGGTACCGCGGTCGCCGAAGCCCATGCCCGTGGGCTGGAGCTGCACGCCTGGTTCAACCCGTACCGGGTGGCCAACCACACCGAACCCGCGCGCCTGGCCGCGGATCATCCGGCCCGGCGCAACCCCGGCTGGACGGTCCCGTACAACGGGAAGCTGTACTACAACCCAGGTCTGCCCGAGGTGCGCGCGTTCGTGCAGGAGGCCATGCTCGATGCCGTCTCCCGCTACGCGGTGGACGGGGTGCACTGGGACGACTACTTCTATCCGTACCCCGCCGAGGGGCAGTCCTTCGACGACGACGACGCGTACGCGCGCCACGGCGGCGCCTTCGCGTCCCGCGCGGACTGGCGCCGCAACAACACCGACACGCTGGTCCGCGAGATGTCGGAGCGGCTGCGCTCGATCCGCCCGGAGGCGCGCTTCGGCATCAGCCCCTTCGCGGTCTGGCGCAACAGCAGCCGGGACCCGCTGGGTTCGGCCACGCAGGCCGGCGTCGAAACGTACGACGACCTGTACGCGGACACCCGCAAGTGGGTCCGGGAGGGCTGGATCGACTACATCGTGCCGCAGGCGTACTGGCAGATCGGCCACCCGGCGGCCGACTACGCGAAGATCGTGCCCTGGTGGGCGGACACCGTCGCCGGCACCGACGTGGCCTTGTACGTGGGCGAGGCGCTGTACCGCTGCGACCGCAACAGCTCCACCGCGGCGTGGCGCGATCCGGCGGAGCTGTCGAAGCACCTGACGTTCGCCCGCCAGTACCCCGAGGTCCGCGGCCACGTCTACTTCTCGGCGAAGCAGGTGGTCGCGGACCCCAATGGAGCGATGGCCAGGGTCGTTGCCGACCATTACCCGACGGCCGTGCCGCCGCGCTGAGACTGCGTCGGCCGCGTCGGCCGCGCCGAATCAGTGCGTGGGCTCCGTCGGGTGCTTCACGACGCAGTCGGGCCCCGGGGACATGACTGCCTCATGACCGTCCTGGAAACGGACCCGGTAGGGCGGGGTGCCGTTCTCGCCGAGTACCTGAGTGATTTCACCGACCTTGTCGTGCTGTCCCACGATCCTGCCGTGCTGCACCAACTGGTCGCCCTCGGTCGCGCGCATTGCTGACCTCCTCGGAGGCGGTCTGGATCCGGTGACAGCAGTTTACGGCGGATTGTGCGGTTTAAGCCCGTTGGGTCACGGCGATGCAGACCAGAACCGCGCAGGCGGCGGCCGGGGCGGCGGGGGAGAGGTGCTCGCCCAGCAGCGCCACCGACCAGACCAGGGTCAGCAGCGGCTGGGCGAGCTGGAGCTGGCTGGCCCGCGGCGCGCCGATCTCCGCCATGCCGCGGTACCAGACGTACAGGCCGAGGAAGGTGGAGCCGGCGGCCGCCCACAGCAGACCGGCCAGCCCGTGGCCGGTCAGGTGCACCGGCTCGTACGCGAGCCCCAGCGCGGAACCGGCCAGGCCGAGCGGCAGACACAGCACCAGCGCCCACCCGATGACCTGCCAGCCGGGCATGACGCGGGCGAGGCGCCCGCCCTCGGTGTACCCGGCCGCGCAGACCAGCAGCGACCCGAAGAGGTAGCCGTCGCCGGCCGAGAGGGCGCCGCCGCTCTGGGCCAGGGTGAAGCCGAGCACGACGGCGGCTCCGGCGACGGCCGCCGCCCAGAACCGGCGTGAGGGGCGGGCGCCGGTGCGCAGCGCGGACAGGGCGGCCGTGGTGAGCGGGAGCAGGCCGACCACGACGGCGGCGTGCGAGGTGGTGGAGGTGGTCAGCGCCAGGGTGGTGAGCAGCGGGAAGCCGACGACGACCCCGGCGGCGACGACGGCGAGGCCCGCCCGGTGCTCGCGGGCGGGCAGCGGCACGCGGCCGGCCAGCAGGAAGGCGCCCGCGATCAGGGCCGCGAGCACGCTGCGCACGGCGACGAAGGACCAGGGGCCGAAGCTCTCCAGGCCCCAGGCGGTGGCGGGGAAGGTCAGCGAGAAGGCGATGACGCCGAGCGCGGCGAGCGCGGTGCCTCCGGTGGCCCGGCCGGCGGGAGCGCCCCGGCCGGGGCCGCGGCTGCCGTCGTGACTCCGCCCGCCCCGGCCGAACCGGCGGGCCGAGCGCTCAACCGCTATCGACGTCGGGAGAGTAGCGCTATTCTTTGCTGTCATGTACGAGCGTAGCAGTGTGGCCGAACTGGCAGAATCCCTGCGGTCGGAGCTCAACCGCTACTCGGTCGGTGGAAAGCTCCCGTCGAGCCGAGCACTGGTGGAGCGCTTCCGGGTCAGCCCCGTCACCGTCTCCCGCGCCCTCGCGCAGCTGGCCGCCGAGGGGCTGGTCGTCACCCGGCCCGGCGCCGGGGTGTTCCGGGCCCGGCCCCGGACGGCGGAGCCCGCGCCCGGGGACACCTCCTGGCAGGAGGTCGCCCTCAGCGCGGAGGGCGACGGCGAGATCGTGCCGCGCTCGGTGGACGCCTCGGGGGTGCTGGCCTGTCTGGCTGCGCCGCCGTCCGGGGTGATCGGGCTCAACAGCGGCTACCTGCACCCCTCCATCCAGCCCGAGCGGGCCATGGCCGCCGCGCTCGCCCGAGCCGGGCGGCGCCCCGGGGCCTGGGAACGGCCGCCCATGGAGGGGCTGCCCGAGCTGCGCGACTGGTTCGCCCGGGAGATCGGCGGAGCCGTCGCGGCTGCCGACGTACTGGTCACCGCGGCCGGGCAGAGTGCGCTGACCACCGCCCTGCGGGCGCTGGCCCCGCCCGGGGCGCCGGTCCTGGTGGAGTCCCCGACCTACCCCGGGCTGCTGGCCATCGCCCGCGCCTCCGGATGCCGGCCGGTGCCCGTCCCGGTGGACGCCGAGGGGGTCCGGCCGGAGCTGCTGGCCGCCGCCTTCGAAGCGACCGGGGCGCGGGTGTTCGTATGCCAGCCGCTGTTCCAGAACCCGACCGGTGCGGTGCTGGCTCCCGCGCGGCGGGCCGAGGTGCTGCGGATCGCGCGGGCCGCCGGGGCCTTCGTCGTGGAGGACGACTACGCCCGGGCCCTGGGCCACGACGACGCCGGTCCGCTGCCCCCGACGCTGGCCGCCGAGGACCACGACGGGGTGGTCGTACACGTCCGGTCCCTGACCAAGGCCACCTCGCCCAGCCTGCGGGTGGGCGCGCTCGCCGCCCGCGGCCCGGTGCTGGACCGGCTGCGGGCCATCCAGATCGTGGACAGCTTCTTCGTGTCCCGGCCGCTGCAGGAGGCCGCCCTGGAGCTGGTCGGGGCGCCCGCCTGGCCCCGCCACCTGCGGGCCGTCGCCGCCGAGCTGCGCCACCGGCGGGACGTGCTCGCGGGCGCGCTGCGCCGGGAGCTGCCGGGGCTGACCCTGCCCCATCTGCCCTCGGGCGGATACCAGTTGTGGGCGAGGATGGCCGAGGGCGGCGACGACACGGCCTTCGCGGCGGCGGCCCTGCGCGCCGGGGTCGCGGTCGCCGCGGGCCGCCCGTACTTCTGTGCCGAGCCGCCGGGTCCGTACGTACGGCTCAGCTTCGCCGGGGTGTCCGGCGCGGGGGAGCTGAACGAGGCCGTACGCCGACTGCGCAGCGGGGCCGGCGACGCCGTCGGTCCAGGCGCTTGACCCCGTGCGGCATGCGGCTCACCATCTCGGCATGAATGTTCGGGTCTCGCTCGTCGCCGCAGCCCGTGGTTCCTCGCTGCTCGCCGAGCGCTTCGACGACGACCGCCCGCTGGACGGGGCGGGCTGGCACGCGGTCGAATCCGCAGCGCGCGGGCTCGTGCCCCTGGGCGCCGCCGAACTCCGCTACTGCTCGCCCAGCCCGCGCAGCCGGGCCACCGGGCAGGCCCTCGGGTACGCGCCGCTCGCGCAGCCGGCGCTGCGCGACTGCGACATGGGCCGCTGGCGCGGGCTGACCCTGGCCGAGGTGGCGGAGCGCGACCCCGGAGCGGTGGACCTCTGGCTCACCGACCCCCTTGCCGCCCCGCACGGCGGCGAATCCCTGCTCGCGTTCATCTCCCGCATCGGCGGCTGGCTGGACACCCGGCCCGCCGACGACGGGGGCGCGATCGTGGCCGTGGCGGAGCCCTCGGTGGTCCGGGCGGCCCTGGTGTACGCACTGAAGGCGGCCCCGCTGACGTACTGGAACGTGGACGTCCGCCCGCTCTCGACGATCACCCTGACGGGCCGCTCGGGCCACTGGCACCTCTCGCTCCAGGCGCCACTTTGACGACAGGGCCTAGCCTGCGGCCATGACCGGTATACAGATCACCACCCTCGCGGAGCGCCCCGAACTGGCCGAACGGCTCTGGGACATGAAGGATCCCTGGCCGCAGTTCGCCCAGCACGACTCCGTCGCCTGGCTCCTCTATCCGCGGATGACGCAGGAGCTGGCGGACTACGTCCTGGTCGCCACCGACGGCGATGCGGTCGTCGCCCGCGGGTACAGCGTGCCGTTCGCGCTGCACGCGCCGGGCCGGGACGGGGTGCTGCCCGCGCGGGGCTGGGACCAGGTCCTGATGTGGGCCTTCTCCGACCTGCGGCGCGGGATCGCCCCCGACACGGTGAGCGCCATCGAGATCACCATCGCCACGGACCGGCAGGGCGAGGGCCTGTCCGCGCGGATGCTGGCCGCGATGCGGGACAACGCCCGCGCCCGAGGGTTCGCCGAGGTGGTGGCCCCCGTCCGGCCCAGCGGCAAGCCGGCCGAGCCGGACACCCCGATCCAGGAGTACGCGTACCGCACGCGCGAGGACGGTCTCCCGTACGACCCGTGGCTGAGGGTCCACGCCCGCGCGGGCGCGGTGGTCGACTCGGTGGCCCCGCTGTCGATGACGATCACCGGCTCGCTCGCGCAGTGGAGGGAGTGGACCGGGCTGCACTTCGACGCGACGGGCCCGGTCCGGGTGCCCGGAGCCCTGGCCCCGGTCCGCTGCGAGCTCGAACAGGGCTACGCGGTGTACGTGGAGCCGAACGTGTGGGTCCGCCACGCGCTGGACCGGCCGGCGTAGCCCGGGTCCGTCCGGTCAGGGCGTGACGATCGCGAAGTCCGGGTCGGGTTCGGTGAGGTGGCCGGTCAGCTCGGCGAGCCGGGCCGGGTCGCCGCAGACCCGGGCCCGGCCCTGGGCGACCAGGTCCGCGAGCGCGGCCCGGCCGAGCAGGAGGCCGCGCAGCGCCGGTTCGTCCAGGGTGATCTCGACGTCCGGTTCACCGGCGGCCGGCCCGAGGCCCCGTACGTGGGTGAGCACGCCGTTCTTCAGGCGCAGGGTGCTGGGACCCCGGCCGTCGCCGAGATGCCAGCGGACGGTGACGTCGGCGTCCCAGCTGCGCGGCCCGTCGACACGGATCGCGAGGGAGTCGAAGAGCTGGTCGAGCGTCAGGGTGTTGATCAGATCCTCGGAGGCGGTGGTGGTGGGCGTGCCGACGGAGCCGTGGCGCAGCTCGAGCGCACCGGTGAGGTAGAAGTTGCGCCAGGTGCCGTTCTCGCTGCCGTATCCGAGCTGCTCCAGGGCATCGGCCTGGAGGGCGCGTGCCTCGGTGTTGCCCGGGTCGGCGAACAGGACGTGGTGGACGACCTCGGCGACCCAGCGGAAGTCGCCCTGCGCGTAGGACTGGCGGGCGCGGCGCAGCACCTCCCCGGCGCCGCCCATGAAGTCGACGTACCGGGTGGCGGCCTCGGCGGGCGGGTGGGCCCACAGGTGGGCCGGGTTGCCGTCGAACCAGCCCATGTACCGCTGGTAGACGGCCTTGGTGTTGTGGCTGACGGAGCGTAGTAGCCGTGGGTGTGCCAGGCGCGCTCCAGCGCCGGGGGCAGCTGCATCCGCTCGGCGATCTCCGGCCCGGTGAGCCCCTGGTTGATCATGCGCAGCGTCTGGTCGTGGAGGTAGGCGTACAGGTCGCGCTGCTCGGAAAGGAAGGCGAGGGCGTCCTCGCGGCCCCAGACCGGCCAGTGGTGCGAGGCGAAGACGACGTCGGTGGCGGCGCCGAAGAGCTGGACGGCCTCGGTCAGGTAGTGGGCCCAGTCGTGCGGGTCGCGGACCTGGGCGCCGCGCAGCGTGAGCAGGTTGTGCAGGGTGTGTGTGGCGTTCTCGGCGGTGCACAGGGCGGCGTGCTCGGGGAAGTGGATGTTGAGCTCGGCCGGGGCTTCGGTGCCCGGGGTCATGTGGAACACCATGCGGATGCCGTCGACGGTTTCGCTCTGCCCGGTGCGCGTGATGCGTACGGTCGGCGGGATCAGGGTGACCGTGCCCGTCGACGTCGTGGGGCCCAGCCCCGAGCCGATCTGCCCGCGCGGGCCCTTGGGCAGGGCGGCGCCGTACATGTACGTGGCGCGGCGGCTCATGGCTGTGCCGGCGTAGACGTTCTCGCTGACGGCGTGCTCCAGGAACCCCTCCGGAGCGAGCACCGGGACGCCGGCCGCGACCTCCTCGACGCTGATCACGCCCTTGACGCCGCCGAAGTGGTCGGCGTGGCTGTGCGTGTACAGGACGCCGGTGACGGGGCGCTCCCCGCGGTGGCGGCGGTACAGCGCGAGCGCGGCGGCCGCGGTCTCCGTGGAGATGAGCGGTCGATGACCACCCACACCACACGGCCGTCCGCGTCCCGGATCTCGCCCTGTTCGGCCGTTCCCATGAATCCGCGGCGCTCGTTCTCCGGATCGCGGGTGTCGCCGAACGCGAGGTGCCGCAGCGCGGCATCGTTGGCCTCCGCGACGACGGCCTCGGCATCCCCGGACGAAGCGTTCACGGTTCAGTCCTCCCTCTCGGCGGGCCGGGGGGCCGGCGGACGCCGGTACCGGTGGGTCCTCACCCACCCTCGGTTCCTGCGGCCCGGGGCACCACCGAGCCTGCTCCATTCAGATCCCGGCGGGCTTTGCATAAAAGTGCGGCGGTACGTATAGTCATGCCATCAAGGAGGAGGGTCCGATGGTGGTACGTGTAGCGGTGGCCGGAGCGAGCGGGTACGCGGGCGGAGAGGTCCTGCGCCTACTGCTCTCCCACCCCGAGGTGGAGATCGGCGCGCTGACCGGCAACTCCAACGCCGGGCAGCTCTTCGGCACCCTCCAGCCGCACCTCGTGCCGCTCGCGGGCCGGACCCTCGAGGCGACCACGCCCGAGGTCCTCGCCGGCCACGATGTCGTCTTCCTGGCGCTGCCCCACGGGCAGTCCGCCGCCGTCGCCGCCCAGCTCGGCGAGGACGTCCTCGTCGTCGACATGGGCGCCGACCACCGGCTCAAGGACTCCGCCGACTGGGACGCGTTCTACGGCGCCCCGCACGCCGGCACCTGGCCCTACGGGCTCCCCGAGCTGCCCGGTGGCCGCGCCGCGCTGGAGGGGTCCAAGCGCATCGCGGTTCCCGGGTGCTTCCCGACCGCCGTCTCCCTCGCCCTGTTCCCGGCCTACGCCGCGCAGCTGGCCGAGCCGGAGGCCGTGATCGTCGCCGCCACCGGCACCTCGGGCGCCGGCAAGGCGCTCAAGCCTCACCTGCTCGGCTCCGAGGTCATGGGCTCCGTGAGCCCGTACGGGGTGGGCGGCGGGCACCGGCACACCCCCGAGATGGTGCAGAACCTCAGCCCGATCGCCGGGCAGAAGGTCTCCGTCTCCTTCACTCCGACCCTCGTGCCGATGCCGCGCGGCATCCTGGCCACCTGCTCCGCAAAGGCCCTCCCGGGCACCACCGCCGACGCGGTGCGCGCCGCGTACGAGAAGGCGTACGCGGACGAGCCCTTCGTCCACCTGCTGCCCGCGGGGCAGTGGCCGGCGACCTCCTGCGTCCACGGTTCCAACGCCGTTCAGATCCAGGTCGCGTACGACGAGTCCGCACAGCGGATCATCGCGATCAGCGCCATCGACAACCTCACCAAGGGCACCGCCGGCGGCGCGGTGCAGAGCATGAACATCGCCCTCGGCCTCCACGAGGAGCTCGGGCTTTCCACGATCGGAGTCGCACCGTGAGCGTCACGGCAGCACAGGGGTTCACGGCCGCGGGCATCGCGGCCGGGATCAAGGAGAACGGCAACCCGGACCTGGCCCTCGTGGTCAACCACGGGCCCCGGCTGGCCGCAGCGGGCGTCTTCACCTCCAACCGCGTCAAGGCCGCGCCCGTGCTCTGGTCCGAGCAGGTCCTGCGCGGCGCCTCCGTCAGCGCGGTCGTCCTCAACTCCGGCGGCGCCAACGCCTGCACCGGCCCCAAGGGCTTCCAGGACACCCACGCCACTGCCGAGAAGGTGGCCGAGGCGCTGGGCGGCGAGCACAACGCCGGCGAGGTCGCCGTCGCGTCCACCGGCCTGATCGGCGTCCTGCTCCCCATGGACAAGCTGCTCCCCGGCATCGACACCGCCGTCGCGGCGCTCTCCGAGGACGGCGGCGAGGCCGCCGCCATCGCCATCAAGACCACCGACACCGTGCACAAGACGGCCACCGTCACCCACCAGGACGGCTGGAGCGTCGGCGGCATGGCCAAGGGCGCGGGCATGCTCGCGCCGGGCCTGGCCACCATGCTCGTCGTCCTCACCACCGACGCCGACCTGGACAGCGCCACCCTCGACAAGGCGCTGCGCTCCGCCACCCGCACCACCTTCGACCGGGTCGACTCCGACGGCTGCATGTCCACCAACGACACGGTGCTGCTGCTCGCCTCCGGGGCCTGTGGCCAGGTGCCGGCGTACGAGGTCTTCGCGGAGGCCGTACGGACCGTCTGCGACGACCTCGCCCGCCAGCTGATCGGCGACGCCGAGGGCGCCAGCAAGGACATCCGCATCGAGGTCGTCGGCGCGCTCACCGAGGGCGACGCGGTCGAGGTCGGCCGGTCGATCGCCCGCAACAACCTGCTCAAGTGCGCCATCCACGGCGAGGACCCCAACTGGGGCCGGGTGCTCTCCGCCATCGGCACCACCCGGGCCGCCTTCGACCCGGACCGGCTGAACGTGGCCATCAACGGCGTCTGGGTCTGCAAGAACGGCTCGGTCGGCGAGGACCGCGACCTGGTCTCCATGAAGGACCGCGAGGTCCGCATCACCGCGGACCTCGCGACCGGCTCGGAGTCCGCCGTGATCTGGGCCAACGACCTGACCGCCGAGTACGTCCACGAGAACAGCGCATACAGCTCATGAGCGACGACAAGGCCGGCCAGCCCGGCACCGGAACCGCGCGCAAGCACACCGCGCTGCCCAAGGCGCAGATCCTCATCGAGGCCCTGCCCTGGCTCACCCGCCACAACGGCAAGGTCGTCGTCATCAAGTTCGGCGGCAACGCCATGATCGACGAGGACCTCAAGGCCGCCTTCGCCCAGGACGTGGTCTTCCTGCGCCAGGCCGGCCTCAAGCCGGTCGTGGTGCACGGCGGCGGTCCCCAGATCAACGCCCAGCTCGACAAGCAGGGCCTGGTCAGCGAGTTCAAGGCCGGCCTGCGCGTGACGACCCCCGAGGCCATGGACGTCGTACGGATGGTCCTGGCGGGGCAGGTCCAGCGCGAGCTGGTCGGGCTGCTCAACGAGCACGGGCCGCTCGCCGTCGGCATGACCGGCGAGGACGCCCACACCATCACCGCGACCCGGCACACCCCGGAGATCGACGGCGAGCTCGTCGACATCGGCCGGGTCGGTGAGATCACCGCCATCGACACGGGCGCGATCGAGGCGCTGCTGGCGGACGGCCGGATCCCGGTCATCTCCTCCATTGCGCGCAGCGCCGACGACCACCACGTGTACAACGTGAACGCCGATACGGCGGCTGCGGCGCTCGCCGCCGCGCTGGGCGCCGAGACGCTGATGGTGCTCACCGACGTCGAGGGCCTCTACGCGGACTGGCCGAGCAGCGACGAGGTCATCAGCCGGCTCACCGTCAGCGAGCTGGAGAAGCTGCTGCCCGAGCTGTCCAGCGGCATGGTGCCCAAGATGGAGGGCTGCCTGCACGCCGTCCGCGGCGGCGTGAGCACGGCCCGGGTGATCGACGGGCGGGTCCCGCACTCGATCCTGCTGGAGATCTTCACCGACGAGGGAATCGGCACGATGGTCGTGCCCGACGCACAGGGAGGGGTGCGCACATGACGGGCCATCAGGAGACCGGCGACCAGGGGGCCGACGCCCAGGGGACCGGTAATCAGCGGTACGGCGCCCGCTGGCAGGAGACGCTGACCAACAACTACGGCACCCCCGCGCTGGCCCTCGTACGCGGCGAAGGCGCCCAGGTCTGGGACGCGGACGGCAAGCAGTACACCGACTTCGTCGGCGGAATCGCGGTCAACGCCCTCGGCCACGCCCACCCGGCGATCGTCGAAGCCGTGACCCGGCAGATCTCCACCCTCGGCCACGTCTCCAACCTCTACGCCTCCGAGCCGGTACTCGCGCTCGGCGAGCGGCTGCTCCAGCTCTTCGGGCGCCCCGGCCGGATTTTCTTCTGCAACTCCGGAGCCGAGGCCGTCGAGGCCGCCTTCAAGATCGGCCGGCTGACCGGGCGGACCCACATGGTCGCCACCGACGGCGGCTTCCACGGCCGGACCATGGGCGCCCTCGCGCTCACCGGCCAGCCCAAGAAGCAGGACCCGTTCCTTCCGCTGCCCGGGGATGTCACGCACGTCCCGTACGGGGACGTGGAGGCCCTGCGAGCTGCCGTCACCGAAGAGACCGCGCTCCTGGTCATCGAGCCGATCCAGGGCGAGAACGGGGTCGTCGTGCCCCCGGCCGGCTACCTGACGGCCGCCCGGGAGATCACCCGGGCCACCGGCACCCTGCTCGTCCTCGACGAGGTGCAGACCGGCATCGGGCGCTGCGGCCACTGGTTCGAGCACCAGGCCCACGAGGGCGTGGAGCCCGATCTCGTCACGCTCGCGAAGGGGCTCGGCGGCGGTCTGCCGATCGGCGCCGTCGCCGCCTTCGGGTCCGCCGCGGACCTGCTCCGGCCCGGCCAGCACGGCACCACCTTCGGCGGGAACCCCGTCGCGTGCGCCGCCGGCCTCGCCGTCATCGACACCATCGCCGCCGACGGCCTGCTCGACCGGGTCAAGGCGCGGGGGGAGCGGCTGCGCTCCGGAATCGAGGCTGCCGGGCACCCGCTGGTCTCCCATGTCCGTGGTGAGGGCCTTCTCCTGGGTATCGTGCTGACCGGACCGCTCGCACCGCAGGTGCAGCAGGCGGCCCAAGATGCCGGCTTCCTGGTCAACGCGCCCGCCCCCGACGTCGTACGGCTCATGCCGCCGTACGTACTCTCCGAGGCCGAGGCGGACGCGTTCGTCCGGGCCCTGCCCGGCATCCTCGACGCAGCCAACGGGGACGGACACACCGGGGAATGAGACGACGATGAGCCAGGCGCAGGAACACGAGCAGAACGGCCCGTCCGTCCCGCAGACCCGCACCGCCCGCCACCGCCGGATCGTGGACATCCTCAACCGGCAGCCGGTCCGCTCCCAGAGCCAGCTGGCCAAACTGCTCGCCGACGACGGGCTGAGCGTCACCCAGGCGACGCTCTCCCGGGACCTCGACGAGCTGGGCGCGGTGAAGATCCGCAACACCGGCGGCGAGCTGATCTACGCGGTGCCCAGCGAGGGCGGTTTCCGCACCCCGCAGGCCCCGCTCGGCGAGTCGGCGAAGGAGGAGCGCATGCGGCGCCTCTCCGGGGAACTGCTGATCTCGGCGGAGGCCTCCGCGAACCTCGTCGTCCTGCGCACCCCGCCGGGGGCTGCCCAGTTCCTCGCCTCCGCGATCGACCAGGCCGAACTCCGCGAGATCCTGGGCACGATCGCGGGTGACGACACGCTGATGCTGATCAGCCGCGACCCGTCAGGCGGCCAGGCCCTCGCGGACCACCTGCTGAGGCTGGCCCAGAAGGAGAGCTGAGCGGGGACGTCCGGGGCGCCGGAATTCCGGTGCCGGACCCGGCGCCGCAGACGTAGCCTCGGGGCGTGCTCCGACTCGTCCTCGCCCTATCGGTGTCCGTCGTGACCGCCGCCGTGTACGGGCCCATCGGCCTGCGGTGGCGGCGCCTGGCCCGGATCCGGTGCGAGATCCTCCGGCTCGTCGCCGCCCTCGAACTCGAGCCGTACCACGCCGCCCTGCTGCGGAACGAGGCGACCGAGGCGGCGGCCGCCGAACTCGTCCTCGACGGGTATCTCCGCATCGACGGGGAAGGCGCGGCGTTCTTGACCGAGGAGGGCCGCGACCCCGCCCGGACGCCCGCCCACCCGCTGCCCGCCGCCCTGCTGGAGGCCGTACGCCGGCACGATCCCGAGCCCGTTTCGATCGGCTGGATCGACCGGTGCGACGAGGGGTACGTGGAGCGGCGCAGCGCGTACGGGAAGGAAAGGGAGGCCCGGCTGCCCGATCTCCCCCGTATGCCGGACGGCGAGGGGAACCGGCTGCCGGCGTGCTGCGGCTGCGTCGGCATCGTCCTGGTGATGTTCTTCTGGGGCCTGGCGGGCGTGCTGCTGCTGGCCGAGCGGCCGCACGGGGTACGGGAATGGGCCTGCGCCGCGGTGGCCGCGCTCGGCCTGGTGGCGCTGGCGTTCGCCGAAAGAGCCGGCAGGGAGGTCCGGACCCGGACGGAGTGCGGCGACCCGCTGGGGGACCTGGTCCGCGCCGAGCCGCCGCATCCGGCCTTCGCGGCGCTGGACGAACAGCAGCGCTGCCACGTCCTGCGGAGCATCGGTGACCGCAGCAGGTGGCGCGGCGCCGACGCGGTCGTCGAAGAGGACGACGAGGACGACGAGGAGGACGAGGACGACGAGTGGCTGGACGACAAGGTCTGGTGGGAGGACGCGTACGAGTACCGGGCCGCCGACGAGGACGCGGCCGAGCCCGGCGGCAATGCCGCACCCCCTGGGACAGGGCCTAGTAGCGGGTGACGGCCAGCGGCCCCTCCTGCGTGCCGATCGCGATGTGCGGGCGTCGGTCCGGGTCCGCCCAGCGCAGGATCGACCGCATGTCCCGCTCGTCCACCGACACGCAACCGGCCGTCGCTCCCTTGCCGTTGACGTGCAAGAAGATCCCGGCGCCGCGGCCGCGCACGGGCCGGTCGTAGTTGAAGGCGATCAGCAGCGCGTGCGCGTACTGCTTCTCGTAGGTGACCAGGTGCTCGGCCTCGCCGGGCGCGCAGTCCGCGGGCAGCGGCTCCACCCAGCGGTTGTACGCGGCCGACGCGTTGTCCTGGCACCACCAGGAGTCCGCGGTCACCCGCCGGTAGCCGTACTCCGTGCCGGCCGGCGCCCGTCTGATCCCGAAGGCGTACGGCAGCTCGTACAGGCCCGTCGGGGTGGTGCTGGTGCCCTGCGTGCGGGTCGCGCCCTCGGTGAGTCCGTTGGCCCCGAACCGGGCGGGCGCGCTGCCGGCCTCGAACCAGCGCCCCGCCCGCCGGTCCCACCAGGTCAGCTTCCCCGTGGTGGATCCCGGCGCGGGCGCGACGGCGGTGATCAGCTGGCTGCCGCCGCCCGTGTCGGCGAGACGGGCCGGCAGCGGCGCAGGCCCGTAGGGGCCCTGCGACAGCAGGCTGGTGACGATCAGTGAGCCGGTGACAAGAGCGGTACGCAGCACATGTCAGACGGTACGGGGCGGAAGGGGCAGAGGCAGTGCAGGCAGGCCGTCGAGGCTCACTGCGACTTTCTTCTCGCAGTACTCCCCGAACTCCTCGTCCGTCTTGCGGCCGAAGTACTCCGCGTGGAGGGTGCGCTCGCCCTGGTACTCCATGAAGGGGACGGCGTACCCGCACACATCGGCGATCCGGCGGGCGTGGACCAGGATGACCGCCCGGGCGGACGGCCCGTCGGCATCGCCGAACAGGCCGATCAGTTCACCCCAGCGGGGGTCGTCGCGGAAGACGGCCTCGCCCTCGCCGTGGATGCGCACGATGTTGGGCGGCCCGCTGAACGCGCACCACATCAGCGTGATCCGGCCGTTCTCGCGGACGTGGGCGATGGTCTCGGCGCCGCTGCCGCCGAAGTCCAGGTAGGCGAGGGTCTGCTCGTCGATGACGACGAGCGTTCCCGCGCGGCCCTTGGGGGACAGGTTGACATGGCCGTCACCCGCGAGCGGGGCGGTGGCCGTGAAGAAGACCGGCTGCTCCTCGATGAACTTGCGCAGCCGGCCGTCGATACGTTCGTGAAGCTTTCCCATGATCCGATTATCGGCCAGAACGGCCGGTTCGGGCCGGGGAATTTCAGGCCCACAGACCTCGGCGCGAGCGCCACAGCCGCCGGTCCTCGTTGTGCGGCGACCGTGTGAGCAGCGCGTCCAGTTCCGCGCAGTCGTTCTCCTGCAGACCCAGGCGGGCGCGCCACCACCGCAGCGTGTGGACGGGGAGCAGGTGCGCCGACCTCGCCAGCAGCGCGCCGAGCTCCGCCCGCTCCGCCTGTCCCTCCTGCAGGGTGTGGAGCCAGTCCCACGTGGTCACCGTGTCCGCCGCGACCCGGCGCAGGCACGGGTCGGGGTCCGCCGACAGGGCCACCGCGGCACGCAGCGCGGCGATTCCGCCCCGGGCGCGCAGCAGGCGGAACGCGGCGCGCCGGGTGTGCACGCGCCGGTCGGGGGCGGTACGGGCGGCCAGCCCCTCGGGGTCCAGCCGCCCGGCCACGGGACGCAGGCACAGCGCGGCCTCGCGGGCCACCGACGCCGACGAGTCGTCCAGCAGCGGGAGCAGGGCTGCGTCGTCGGGGGTGGCGTCCAGCCGGCGCAGCCCGGTCAGGGCCGCGGCCCGTACCGCCCCGGCGGGATGGTCCAGCAGCTCGCTCAGCAGCGGGGCGTCGGTGCGCGGGGCGCACTCGGAGAAGCCGGTCACCGCATACCGGCTCACGTGCTCCGCGTCCACGAGGAGCCCGAGGTAGTGCATGTACGGGTCGCCGCCGTCCTGGCGCAGCAGCCAGCGGGCGCAGGCCCGTACGAGACCGGACGGGTCGGTGAGGTGCCGGGAGGCCTCCGCCGCCCGGCCGGCCCGGCGCAGGGCGGTGACCCCGGCGGCCCGGACCATCGGGATGCGTCCGCCGAGCAGGGTGTCGACCGCCTCGTCGTCCGGCGCGTCGGCGGCCATCGCCGCCAGGGCGGCATCGGTGAACATCCGGCACGTCGACGGGTCGTGCTCCGTGGCGGCCTGCCGGGCGAGCTCCCGTACGCCGAGCCGCCCGTCGGCGAGGGTGAGGCGGGCGGCGAACTGCCGGGTCGGCAGGGCCGGCGTCCTGCGCAGTTGGTCCAGGACGCCGGCGCGCTGCTCCCTGGTCAGGGAGCTCCAGCTCCACGTCGTCGAGGGCCGCCCGGGGCGCCACCACGCGGTGAGGAGGGAGTACCTGCCGCTCAGCGCGGCCTCCAGCTGTCCCACCGCCCAGGCGCCGTGCTCGCGCCGGCCCAGTCGCAGGGCGAGCGGGGTGAGGGCGATCAGCATGGGCTCGGGGTCTTTGGCCACGATCCTGCCGAGCACCCGCCGGGCGCGCTCCCGTACCGCCGGGACCCGGTCGGCACACCGGATCAGGACGAGCAGGACCGGCGGGTTCCGCCACAAGGCGAGCGCGGACGCGCGGACCCGCCCGTCGGGGTCGCAGAGCCGGGCCTCCAGCCGGTTGCTGCGCAGGGGCTCGTACGGGCGGGAGGCCAGCCGCCGCACCTCCTCGTCGAAGGCGATCCAGGCGTCCGGCCGGTGCCAGAGGAGCCTGCCGGTGAACACCTCGGTGTCCGGGCGCAGCAGCAGCACCCGCGCCGCGTCGGACATGTTGGTGTCCGGCCGCTGCATCAGCGCGAGCGCTGCGTCGTGCCCCTGCCCGATGTCCTGCCGTATGAGCCGCATGTGCCCTCCCCCGAATCAACTTGCCCGCTGATGGTAGGTGGCCGAACACGGGTCCCGCGCCTGATATCCGGGCTGGTCAGCGGCGCGACGACGGACTTGATTGACGAAACATACGGAGTACTGCATAGTTATGCCTACGAGGATGCACTGTGTGAGGAGGAACCCGTGACCGAGCGCGTCGTACTCGCCTACTCAGGCGGTCTGGACACCTCCGTCGCCATCGGCTGGATCGCCGAGGAGACGGGCGCCGAGGTCATCGCCGTTGCCGTGGACGTCGGCCAGGGCGGCGAGGACCTGGACGTCATCCGCAAGCGCGCGCTCGCCTGCGGTGCCGTCGAGGCCGAGGTCGCGGACGCCAAGGACGAATTCGCCGACGAGTACTGCCTCCCGGCGATCAAGGCGAACGCCCTCTACATGGACCGCTACCCGCTGGTCTCGGCCCTCTCCCGGCCGGCCATCGTCAAGCACCTGGTAGCCGCCGCCCGCAAGCACGGAGCCTCGACCGTCGCCCACGGCTGCACCGGCAAGGGCAACGACCAGGTCCGCTTCGAGGCCGGCATCGCCGCCCTCGGCCCCGACCTCACGTGCATAGCCCCGGTCCGCGACTACGCCATGACCCGGGACAAGGCCATCGCCTTCTGCGAGGCCAAGGACCTCCCGATCGCGACCACCAAGAAGTCCCCGTACTCCATCGACCAGAACGTCTTCGGGCGCGCCGTCGAGACGGGCTTCCTCGAGGACATCTGGAACGCGCCGATCGAGGACATCTACGAGTACACCGCCGACCCGGCCGCGCCGCGCGAGGCCGACGAGGTCGTCATCTCCTTCAAGGCGGGCGTCCCGGTCGCCATCGACGGCAGGCCCGTCACGGTGCTCCAGGCGATCCGGCAGCTCAACGAGCGGGCCGGCGCCCAGGGCGTCGGCCGGATCGACATCGTCGAGGACCGCCTCGTGGGCATCAAGTCCCGTGAGGTGTACGAGGCTCCCGGCGCGATCGCGCTGATCACGGCGCACCAGGAGCTGGAGAACGTCACCGTCGAGCGCGAACTCGCCCGCTACAAGCGGCAGGTCGAGCAGCGCTGGGGCGAGCTGGTCTACGACGGCCTGTGGTTCTCCCCGCTCAAGCGGGCCCTGGACGGCTTCATCAACGAGGCCAACCAGCACGTCACCGGTGACATCCGGATGACCCTGCACGGCGGCCGAGCCGTCGTCACCGGCCGTAAGTCGGACGAGTCGCTGTACGACTTCAACCTCGCGACCTACGACTCGGGCGACACCTTCGACCAGTCCAAGGCACAGGGGTTCATCGAGATCTTCGGCCTCTCGTCGAAGATCGCGGCGCGCCGCGGCCTCACCTGACGGACCAGCAGTACGAGCAGTACCCGACTGCCTCCCCGTTTCCTCCGCGGCGGGGAGGCAGTTTCACATCCGAAGCCCATGCACATGCAGTCTTGAGGAGCAGTAGCTGTGAGCAGCAACAACGGTGGTGACGTCCGGCTCTGGGGCGGCCGGTTCGCCGACGGCCCGGCCGAGGCCCTCGCCAAGCTGTCCGCGTCGGTCCACTTCGACTGGCGCCTCGCGCCGTACGACATCGCCGGATCCCGTGCCCACGCCCGGGTCCTCGCCAAGGCGGGCCTGCTCACGGCGGACGAGCTCGACCGCATGATCGCCGGCCTCGACCAGCTCGAAGCCGACGTCGCCGACGGCTCCTTCACCGGCACCATCGCCGACGAGGACGTGCACACCGCCCTGGAGCGGGGCCTGCTGGAGCGGCTCGGCGCCGACCTCGGCGGCAAGCTGCGCGCAGGCCGGTCCCGCAACGACCAGGTGGCCACCCTCTTCCGGATGTACCTGCGCGACCACGCCCGGATCGTCGGCAGCCTGATCGCGGACCTCCAGGACGCACTGGTCGGCCTCGCCGAGACACACCACGACGTGGCCATGCCCGGCCGGACCCACCTCCAGCACGCGCAGCCGGTGCTCTTCGCGCACCACGTACTGGCCCACGTGCAGTCGCTGTCCCGGGACGCGGAGCGGCTGCGGCAGTGGGACACCCGGACGGCGGTCTCCCCGTACGGCTCGGGCGCGCTGGCCGGCTCCTCGCTGGGGCTGGACCCGGAGCAGGTCGCCGCCGACCTGGGCTTCGAGCGCGGCTCGGTCGGCAACTCGATCGACGGCACGGCCTCCCGCGACTTCGTCGCCGAGTTCGCCTTCATCACCGCGATGATCGGGATCAACCTGTCCCGGATCGCGGAGGAGATCATCATCTGGAACACGAAGGAGTTCTCCTTCGTGACCTTGCACGACGCCTTCTCGACCGGGTCGTCGATCATGCCGCAGAAGAAGAACCCGGACATCGCGGAGCTGGCGCGCGGCAAGTCGGGCCGGCTCATCGGCAACCTGACGGGCCTGCTGGCCACCCTCAAGGCCCTCCCGCTCGCGTACAACCGCGACCTCCAGGAGGACAAGGAGCCGGTCTTCGACTCCTGCGACACCCTCGAGGTCCTGCTCCCGGCCTTCACCGGGATGATGGCCACTCTCACGGTCAACCGGAAGCGGATGGAGGAGCTCGCTCCGGCGGGGTTCTCGCTCGCCACGGACATTGCGGAGTGGCTGGTCAAGCAGGGCGTGCCGTTCCGGGTGGCGCACGAGGTGGCCGGCGAGTGCGTGAAGGAGTGCGAGGGGCTCGGGATCGAGCTGGACGAGCTCACGGACGAGCAGTTCGCGAAGATCTCGGAGCACCTGACGCCGGAGGTCCGTACGGTCCTGAACGTGCCCGGCGCCCTCGCTTCGCGCAACGGCCGGGGCGGCACCGCCCCCTCGGCGGTCGCCAAGCAGCTCGCGGAGCTGAAGGCCGACCTGGTCATCCAGCACGCCTGGGCGACCCACAAGCACTAGCAGCCGTCATGCCCGCGGGGGCGGTGGGAGCACAGGCTCCCACCGCCCCCGCGGGCATGTCCGTACGGGCTAGCCCACCGGGTGCTCCGGCTCGTAGTTGGTCAGGACGCAGCCCTCGACCTGGGACTTCTCCAGCCGGTACCCGGAAGGGGCGGAGAAGCCGGGGACGCAGTTCAGGTAGAGGAACTGCCGCTGGTACAGGTCGAACCGGGACGACGGGTTGTTGGTCTCGACCGCGATGTTCTCCCCGACGAGCAGCATGCTCACGGTCGCCTTCAGCTTGCCGTCGTCCTTCAGGTCGGCCTGCTGGGCGGCCTTTGCCTTGGTCTGGAGCTTCTTCATGTCCCCGACGGTGTCGAGCCAGCTCAGGTTGACGGCGCGCTGCGCCCCCGCGGGCTGACCGCACAGCGCGCGGCCCGTGATCCCCCAGTCCAGCGCGTTCCCCTTCACCGCGGGCTGGTAGTCGATGGACTCGATGGCCACCGCGTCGGGGTCCGTGGAGAAGTGCTTCTCGCAGTCCATGCTGTTGCCGACGAGCTTGCGCAGTTCGGCGATGCTGCCCGCGCGGGGGAGCCCCAGGCTGCCGGTCTTCGGCTGGCCGGGCTTCTCGCCGCCGCCCGCCGGATCCTGCGGGGTCTCGAAGTTCGGACTGCCGGAGCCGTCTTCGGCGGCGAAGAAGTCGGTGAGGCCGCAGCCCTCCACCAGTGGCTTCTCCCGCTTGTATCCCTCGGGCACCCGGCCGCCCGGGTTGCAGACCAGGACGCGCATGTTCCCCTGGACCAGGGCCATGGCGCTCTTCGAGTTGGTGGGGAAGGCGACGAAGCCCTTGCCGACCAGGACGTTGCTGAAGAGCCCGTAGGCCCCGTCACCCCCGGACATCTTGTCCATGACGTACTGCTTGTAGCCCGCCTGGAACGCCTTCATGTCCTTGGGGACGGCGATGGCGATGTTGCCCTGTTGGCGCCCGTCGCGGCAGACGCCGACCTCGGTGACCGACCACTGCCCGACCTTGGGGAAGTCGCCGCTCGGCAGCCTCGGGTCGTCGGGCTTCGAGCCCAGGTCCTCGCACCCGGTGAACTCGCGCATGTACTGCTGGGCCTCGGCGAGCGAGCTCGCGGCGCCGGCCGGGGCCGCGGACGAGGCGGGCGCGCCCGGTGGGGCCGCCTGGCCGCCTCCCTTGCATGCGGGGAGGACGGCGAGACAGGTGAGAGCGGCGGTCGTGGCGAGGATCCGCTTGATGCGCATGGGTCGCTTTCGTCGGACGGCAAGATCACGGGGGGTGGCATGCGCATGCTAGATCGGGCCGGTGAGCGTGATCAAAACCGCGGTCCGGCCCCGCCCCGTCACGCCACCCAGCCGGCGAGCCGCTCGAAGTCCCCCCGGACCAGCCCGGTCCGCTCGTCGATGCGCATCAACAGCGTCCGAGCCGGGTGGCGCTGGTCCACGTACTCCCGGTCCATCGCCGTGATGTCGTCGTCGATCCACGCGAACTCCCGTGCGCCCGCGTACTCCAGGATGTACTGCGTCTTCCAGAAGGTGCCGCGCGGGGCCCGCCCGTGCATCTGCGGCCAGTCGATGTACGGGAGCCGCGGCAGGCAGCAGCAAGGGCTTGGGCGTCATCCCGACAGCCTTCCGTTCCGGGTGCCCGGGGGCACCCCATTTACTGGGTGAGACATGAACGTCTCATTCGGGGTATGCTTGTCTCATGGCCATGGATCGTGACCAGGTGCTCCGCGACGCCGCAGCCCTGCTCTCCCGCAAATCGACCGCCACGATGGACGAGGTCGCCCGCGCCGCAGGCATCGGGCGCGCGACCCTCCACCGGCACTTCGCCGGGCGCGACGCCCTCGTACGGGCCCTCGAGGAACTCGGCATCCGCCAGTTCGAGACGGCCTTCGACAACGCCCGCCTGGACGAGGGCACGGCGGTCGAAGGGCTGCGCCGGCTCGTCGCCGAGGCCGAGCGCGATGCCCAGCTGCTGGCCTTCCTCGTCACCGAGAACCAGCTTTTCGAGGGTGACCAGGTCAACGAGGGATGGGCCCGGCTCGACGCCCGCGTCAGCGCGCTCTTCCGGCGCGGCCAGGAAGAGGGAGACATCCGGATCGACCTGAGCCCCGCCTGGCTCACCGAGGCCCTCTACGGCCTCATCGGCACCTGCGCCTGGGCCGTCATGGACGGCCGGGTCGCCGCGAAGGACTTCCAGTACATGATCACCGAGCTGCTGCTCGGTGGCGCCCGACGGAGTGTGGAGAAATGAGCCGCATCGAACAGCTGACCCAGGAGAAGGGGACGGAGGCGATCACGGGCAGGGAGAGCAGGGGGCGCTGGCCGGCGCTCTGCGTGCTCGTCCTGGCCGTTCTGCTGGTCGCGGTGGACGCCACCGTACTCGGTCTCGCCACACCCTCGCTCAGCGAGGACCTCAAGCCGTCCGGCACCCAGCTGCTGTGGATCGGCGACATCTACTCGTTCGTGATCGCCGGCCTGCTCGTCTCCATGGGCTCCCTCGGCGACCGCATGGGCCGCAAGAAGCTGCTCCTGCTCGGCGCGACCGCCTTCGGCGCCGTCTCCGTCCTCAACGCCTACGCCACCAGCCCCGAGATGATGATCGTGGCCCGGGCCCTGCTCGGCGTGGCCGGCGCGACGCTGATGCCGTCCACCCTCGCGCTGATCCGGAACATCTTCCACGACCCCAAGGAGCGCAGCCTCGCCATCGGCATCTGGGGGGCCACCGCCTCGGCCGGTGCGGCCATCGGGCCCGTCGTCGGCGGAGCCCTGCTCCAGCACTTCTGGTGGGGCTCGGTCTTCCTCATCAACCTGCCCGTGATGATCGCCCTGGTCCTCGTCGGCATCAAGCTGCTTCCCGAGTCCAAGAACCCGGTCGCCGGCCCCTGGGACCTGGTCAGCGTCGCCCTCTCGCTCGTCGGCGTCATCGGTGTCGTCTACGCCGTCAAGGAAGTCGCCACCCACGGCGTCACTTGGGGCGTCGGGGCCGCTGCCGTCGTCGGCGCCGCATGCCTGTACGCCTTCGTCCGCCGTCAGTTCAGCCTGCCGTCGCCGCTCCTCGACATGCGGCTCTTCAGGCACCGCGGCTTCTCCGGCGCGGTCCTGGCCGACCTGCTGACCGTCTTCGGCCTCTCCGGCCTCGTCTTCTTCCTCTCCCAGTTCCTCCAGCTCGTCCAGGGCCGCGACCCCCTGGAGGCGGGCCTGGCCGAACTGCCCGCCGCCATCGGCGCGGTGGTCACCGGCCTGGTCGCCGGCCGGTACGCCCGCCGGTACTCGGTACGGTCGATCGTGACCGGCGGCCTCGCGGCCATCGGACTCGCGCTCGGCGCGCTGACCCTGGTCCACAAGGAGAGCGGCTACCCGCTGCTCGGCGCTGCCCTGCTGGTCGTCGGCCTCGGCGCCGGCTTCTCCTTCACCGTCACCGCCGACGTGATCCTCTCCAGCGTCCCCAAGGAGCAGGCGGGTTCGGCCTCGGCCGTCTCCGAGACCGCGTACGAACTCGGCGCGGCCCTCGGCATCGCCCTGCTCGGCTCCATCGTCACGGGTGTCTACCAGGGCTTCACCGCCCCGGCGGCGGTCTCCGGACCGGTCGCCGACGCCGCGCACGAATCGCTGGGCGGCGCCGTCGAGGCCGCCAAGGCCGTGGACCCCGCCACCGCGCAGACCATGGTCGCCGCGGCCCAGGAGGCCTTCGTGGACGGCCTGCGGTTCGCCTCCGGCGTGGGCGCGGCCGTGCTGCTGGCCACCGCGGTGGCGGCCTGGTTCCTGCTCAAGGGGCAGAAGCTCCAGGACGGCGTCGCACACTGACGGCCTCGAGCGCTGCACCCCCAAGGGGTGGTGTCCTGGACAGAGTTGACAGTCCGTTGACGCGCAGGACACCATCCCCGCGATGGAGATCAACGAGCTGACCCCGGCGGAACGCCGCGTATGGCACGCCTTCCCGCGCGGCGAGGGCGTCGACTTCCGGGAAGAGCCCGGCGACAGCTCCGTCGACGGGGCCGGCTGGGGACCGGAGCGCACCATCCGCGCCGAGGTGCTCCGTGCCCTCCTGCTCGGCGCCGGCCGTGACGAGGAGGGGCAGGTCGCCGGGATCAAGCTCAAAGGGGCCAGGATCGTTGGCAAACTCGACCTCAGGTACGCCGTCGTCGACCACGCCATCCGACTGAGGGACTGCTGGTTCGAGCGCAAACCCCTCCTGTACGGCGCCCAGCTGAAGGCACTCGTCCTCGGCTACTCGACGCTGCCCGGAATGACCGCCGCCAACTTGCGCGTGGATCTGGTCCTGCGGCTCTCCTGCTGCCGGATCACCGGCCCCGTACGCCTCCAGGGCGCCAGGATCTCCGGCGGGCTCTTCCTCCAGGGAGCCGTGATCGGGCCGGTCTCCGACGAGGAGGCGGGCGAGGCCGCGCTCCAGCTCAACCACGCCGAGATCGGCACCGACATCATCGCCAACGACCTGACGGTGCACGGCCAACTGCGGCTCAACGGCGCCATCGTGGGCGGACAGGTCCAGCTCGACGGCGCCCGCCTGCTCGCCCCCGGCGGCATCGCCCTGCACGCCGAGACACTGAGCGTCGGCACCGACCTGCGCGCGCACCGGCTGCACGCCCGGGGCATGGTCAACCTCACCGGCTCCCGCATACCCGGCCAGGCCAACCTCACCCGTGCCGACCTCGGCAACGCCGGCGGGACCGCCCTGCGCGCCTCCAGCTGCGCCATAGGCGAGATGTGGCTGCGCCGGTGCCCCCCGATCCAGGGCGGGGTGAACCTGCGCCGCTCCACCTTCGAACTGCTGCACATCGATCCGGACACGTGGCCCGAGCGGATCGCCATCGACGGGCTCACCTACCGCACCCTCGCCCCGCACCTGCCGCCCGAGCAGCGGCTGCCCGCGCTGGAGCGTGAGGAGTCCGGGTACCTCCCGTACGCGTACGAGCAGCTCGCCGCCGCCTACCGTACGGCCGGGGACGAGGCGGGCACCCGGACCGTGCAGCTCGCCAAGCTGCGCCGGCACCGCCGCACCCTGCCCCGGCACGCCAGGCTCTGGGGGCTGCTCCAGGACGGCACCGTCGGCTACGGCTTCCGGCCGCTGCGCGCCGCGGGCTGGCTGCTGGCGCTGCTGCTCGTGGGCTCGATTGCATACAGCCTGCACGCGCCCCGGCCGCTGAAGGCGGGGGAGGCACCCGACTTCAACGCCGTTTTCTACACGATCGACCTGATGCTGCCGATCATCGGCTTCGGCCAGGAGTCCGCGTACGCGCCGAGCGGCTGGTACCAGTGGCTGTCGTACGTGCTGATCGTGACCGGCTGGGTCCTCGCCACGACGACCGCGGCGGGCGTCAGCCGGTCACTTCAGCGGCAGTAGCGGGGAGGGTCAGGCCGCCTTCGCCTTGGTGGCGTACATGTCCACGTACTCCTGGCCCGAGAGCCGCATGACCTCCGCCATCACCGAGTCGGTGACGGCGCGCAGCACGTAGCGGTCGCGGTCCATGCCCTCGTAGCGGGAGAACTCCATCGGCTCGCCGAAGCGGACGGTGACCCGGCCCGGGCGCGGCATGCCCGCGCCGCCGGGCTGGAGCTTGTCGGTGCCGATCATCGCGAAGGGGATGACGGGGGCGCCGGTCATCAGGGTCAGGCGGGCGATGCCGGTGCGGCCGCGGTAGAGGCGGCCGTCGGGGGAGCGGGTGCCCTCGGGGTAGATCCCGAAGATCTTGCCCTCCTCGAGGATCCGGCGGCCGGTCATCAGGGCGGCGACGCCGCCGTTGGCGCCGTCACGGTCGACCGGGATCATGCCGGACCCGGTGAAGAACCAGGCCATGGCGCGGCCCTTGATGCCCTTGCCCGTCACGTACTCGTCCTTGCCGATGAAGTGGACCGTACGGTCGCACAGCAGCGGAAGGATCATGGAGTCGATGAAGGTGAGGTGGTTGCCCGCCAGGATCACCGGCCCGGTGCCCGGAATGTTCTCGATGCCCTCCACACGGGTGCGGAACATCATGCGCATGACCGGTCCGACGGTGGCTTTGATGAGCGATGTACGGAACAACGTGAGCCCTCCGGCATCGAAAAGCGGTTTTCGCACCACACGGCGGTAGTGCAGGTGAGGACGATACTCGTGGGTCAGCTCCGAGTGCACATCGGGTTCACGAGGTGGATACGCAGTGTTGACACACGTTTCCGCCACGTTCCCCGCGGGCCCACCCCCGCGCCACCGGCTGCTGCCTACGATCGCCAGGCCGAATGGGGCCGCAGGAACCCGGAGACCCCGGGTGCCGCCGGCCCTTCCATACGACAGGAGTGGCACTCATGACACAGGGTGGGGCAGCACGGCGCACGGTCCTGGGGGCGGCCGTCCTGGCGGCGGGCGGCGGCATGGCCGGGCTCTCGGCGGGATCCGCCTCGGCGGCGCAGACGGCGCAGACCGCGGAATCGGCGGAGGCGGCCTTCGCGGCCGACGCGCGCCACGGCGGCGGCTACCGGGACCTCCCCGTCCCGCTGGTCATCGGCCACCGCGGAGCCTCGGGCTACCGGCCCGAGCACACCCTCGGGTCGTACCAGCTCGCCCTCGACCTGGGCGCGGACGTCGTCGAGCAGGACCTGGTGCCCACGAAGGACGGCCACCTGGTGTGCCGCCACGAGAACGAGATCGGCGGCACCACCGATGTCGCCGACCACCCCGAGTTCGCTTCCCGCCGTACGACCAAGTCGATCGACGGGGTCGCGGTCACGGGCTGGTTCACCGAGGACTTCACCCTCGCCGAGCTGAAGACCCTGCGGGCGAAGGAACGTATCCCCGCCGTCCGCCAGCGCAACACGCTCTACGACGGCCGGTGGGACGTGCCCACCTTCGAAGAGGTGCTGCGCTGGGCCGACCGTGAGGGCAAGCGGCGCGGCAAGCGCGTCTGGCTGCACGTCGAGACCAAGCACCCCACGTACTTCCGGTCCCTGGGCCTGGGCCTCGAGGAGCCCCTCGCCAAGCTGCTGCGCCGCTACGGCCGCGACGGCCGGAACGCACCGCTCTTCCTCCAGTCCTTCGAGCCCTCCAGCATCCAGCGGCTCTCCAAGCTGGTCTCCGCGCCGCGCGTGGTCCTGCTGTCCGCGGCGGGTACCCGGCCCTGGGACTTCGAGCAGGCCAAGGACCCGCGGACGGTGACGGACCTGGTCAAGCCCGAGGGCCTGAAGTGGATCGCCGGATTCGCCCAGGGCATCGGCCCGACCATGGACCTGATCATCCCGCGCGACGCGGCCGGGAAGCTCGGCACCCCGACGACGCTGGTCAAGGACGCCCACGCCCACGGGCTGGTGCTGCACCCCTACACCGCGCGCAACGAGAACAGCTTCCTGCCGGCCGAGTACCGCAAGGGCACCGACCCGGCCGCCTACGGGGACGCCTTCGGCGCCTTCAAGACGTACTTCGAGCAGGGCATCGACGGCATCTTCACGGACAACGCGGACACCGGACTGCTCGCGGCGGAGGCCTTCCGCCCGGGCCGCGGCCGCTGAGGGCTGTCCCGTAATGGGCGCCTCGGGGCGCCTTTCGGACAACGCCGGGCCGCCGCGCGTCAACCGATAAGCGGAACATCACGTACGGGTGGGCTGTGCCGGGCGGGGAAACCGCCGGGCACGGCCCGTGCGTCCCGCCCGGCATGGACCTGCTGAAGGACTCCGACCTCCTGAAGGAACTGGGCCCGCTGCTCTCCGCCGAGGCGGCCGCGGAGGCCCCGGGCGCCGGCGTGGAAGCGGCCGACCTGGAACAAGCCGTCTGGGTCAGGCTGCTGGAACACGGCCCCGCCCCCGCCGAACCGGCGCGCTGGCTGCGCCGGGCGGTGCGAGCCGAAGCCCGCCTCGCCCGGCGCCGAGCCCGCCGCGAGATCCCGTACGGCGGCCGGCCCGGGAGCGCGGGCGCCGAACCGGAAGACGCCCTGCTGCACGGGGAGGAGAACCGCGCCCTCCGGTCGGCCGTCGCCCGACTGCCCGGACGGTGTCCGGAGCTCATGAGGGCACTTCTTTCGCCCAGAGACCTCACCTACCGTGAAATCGCAGGAGAGTTGGGTATCTCACAAGGAAGTTTGGGACCCGTCCGTTCCCGATGCCTGGGATGTCTGCGCAGAATGCTGGCGTCAGAGGTTGCGGCCCCTCGCCTTCGGGGAAGGGAGCGGTAGACCAATGGGCTACCAGGTGAGCGGGAGGCATGCGCACATGGGCATGAGCGTGACCATTTCGGCGGCAGCTGCCGAGGACACTGAGCAGATCCTCAAACTGCAGTACCTGGCGTTCCAGCGCGAGGCCGAGCTGTACGGCAACTACCGCATCCAGCCGCTCACCCAGACCCTGGACTCCCTCAAGGCGGAGCTGGAGTCGGACACGGTACTGGTGGCCCGGCTCGGCGACGAAGTGGTCGGCACCGTGCGCGGCAAGGTCGACGAGGACGGCACCGGCAAGATCGCCAAGCTGTGCGTCCACCCGCGCCTGCAGGGCCACGGGCTCGGCGCCCGGCTGCTGCGCGCCGTCGAGGAGGCCCTCGCGGGCCACGGCGACACCACCCGCTTCCGCCTGCACACCGGCCACAAGAGCGAGTCCAACCTGCGCCTCTACCGCAAGGCCGGCTACGTACAGGTCGGCGGCCGTACGGCTTCCGACGGCGTACGCCTGGTGATCCTGGAGAAGGAGGCCACCGACGCGGCCGACTTCGCGGTCAGTGCCTGACGCCCGGCGCCTCACGCCCGGCGCCTGACGCCCGGCGTCGGACGCCCGGCGTCGGACGCTCAGCGCTTGGCGCGCAGCCAGAGCATCCCGGTGATCGGCAGGATCACCGGGATGAACAGGTAGCCCATCCCGAACTGCGACCACACCGTCGAGTCGGGGAAGGACTCGGGCCGCGCCAAGGTCCAGGTGCCGACGACGAGGACCCCGGCCAGCTCGGCGGCGCAGCACGCGCGCGCCGCCCTGCGGGCCGTCTCCCCGCCGCGCACCAGTGAGTACGTGATGAAGCAGTAGACGAGTGCGGCCAGGCCGGTCAGCGTGTAGGGCAGCGGGGCCCGGTCGAACTCGGTGGAGATCTGGTAGACCGAGCGCGAGACCGCGCCGACCGTGATCACCCCGTACAGCCAGACCAGCAGCAGCCCGGGCCCGGAGACCAGCCGCCCCCGCTCGGCGGGGGTGGCGGCCGTGTCGTCCATCTGCGTGTCAGGCACCGGGGGTTCCCCAAATGTCATAGAGGCGTACTTCGAGCACGGCGAGGACGAGCGCGCCCGCGGCCACCGTCACCGAGCCCCACTTGGTCCGCTCGCTCAGCGACAGCAGCCCGGCGGCCGGGACCGCCGCGAAGGCGCCCACCAGGTAGGCCACGAAGATCACCGTGCCCTCGTCGGGCTTGCCGCCCTGCGCCAGCTTCACCACGCCCACCACCAGCTGGGCCAGGGCCAGCAGGGTCACCACGCCCATGCCGATGAAGTGCCAGTCCTTGGTCGGCTGGTCCCGCAGAGCGGCGTATCCGCACCAGGCGGCGAGGGCGAGTGCGGCCGCGCCGAGGGCGACGGTCAGGGCGTCGAGCATGCAGCGAGGGTATTACGGGCCGCCGCACCGGCCGCGCGCACCCCTGCGGGCGGGCGGCCCTGCGGTACGCGTATGTCGTGGCCTTGGCCACAGCGGAGGCTCCCGCCCGGCCCCGCGGGTACCACCGCGTACGGGCTTCCCGGGCCGTGTCCGCGCAGGTCAGCGTGGCCGGTTGGGCCTTCGTCGCGGATGAACGGCCCTGACCGGCCCTGACCGGCGCTGTCCGGAATGCGGCCGGATTCCGTCCGCTATGCGGACATCGTTGATCGGTGAAGGGATAGGTCTGCTTTACTGGGGCCCATGACCACGACGAGCAGCCGCACCCTTGCGACCGAGGCGACGATGACGCCCGGTGCTCGTTGTATGTGTCGAATGTGCGCCTTCTGAGGGCCCCTCTCCTTGCAGTCTCGCGCCCCGAAGCGAGACCGGCCGAGCCCGTCCGTACGCCGCCCCGAAGCGGCACTGGATCGCTCCCTGCCCCGCGCACGCGTCGTCAGCGTCGTTTTCTGATGATCTGACCCGTATCGCGTCCCCAGATGTTTGCCCCGTGCCCGGCACCCGCTTGCGCCGCGCACTCGACAGCGACGGAATTCCTGTGATCACCACATCGGGCCTCACGAAGGTCTACCAGTCCCGTGGCCGCGAGGTCACCGCCCTGGACGGCGTCGATCTGCACGTCCGCGAGGGCGAGGTCTACGGAGTCATCGGCCAGAGCGGCGCCGGCAAGTCCTCCCTGATCCGCTGCGTGAACCTGCTCGAGCGCCCCACCACCGGCACCGTGACCGTCGACGGCGTCGACCTCACGGCCCTGGCCGGCCGCGGCCGGCGCGCCGGCAAGGAGCTCCGCGAGGCCCGCAGCCGCATCGGCATGGTCTTCCAGCACTTCAACCTGCTGTCCTCGCGCACCGTGCAGAGCAACATCGAACTGCCCCTGGAAATCCTCGGCGTCTCCGGCCGCGAGCGCTCCCGCAAGGCCCTCGAACTCCTCGACCTCGTCGGCCTCTCCGACAAGGCCAAGGCCTACCCCGGCCAGCTCTCCGGCGGCCAGAAGCAGCGCGTCGGCATCGCCCGCGCCCTGGCCGGCGACCCCAAGGTGCTGCTCTCCGACGAGGCCACGAGCGCCCTGGACCCCGAGACGACCCGCTCGATCCTCCAGCTGCTGCGCGACCTCAACCGGCAGCTCGGCCTGACCGTCCTGCTCATCACCCACGAGATGGACGTCGTCAAGACGGTCTGCGACTCGGCAGCCCTGATGAAGCAGGGCCGGATCATCGAGTCCGGCACCGTCGCCGAACTGCTCGCCACCCCCGGCTCCGAGCTCGCCGGCGAACTCTTCCCCGTCAGCGGCGCCGCCACCGGCCCCGACCGCACGGTCGTCGACGTCACCTTCCACGGGGACGCCGCCACCCAGCCGGTCATCTCCCAGCTGGCGCGGACGTACAACATCGACATCTCGATCCTCGGTGCCGCGATGGACACCGTCGCCGGCCGCCAGATCGGCCGCATGCGGATCGAACTGCCCGGCCGCTACGAGGACAACGTCGTTCCGGTGGGCTTCCTGCGCG
The DNA here is from genome assembly GCF_036106915.1 of Streptomyces sp. NBC_00354. Taxonomy (NCBI): domain Bacteria; kingdom Bacillati; phylum Actinomycetota; class Actinomycetes; order Kitasatosporales; family Streptomycetaceae; genus Streptomyces; species Streptomyces sp. NBC_00354. The sequence goes on from NZ_CP107983.1 coordinate 6,634,129, forward strand.
AGCAGGGCCTGCAGGTCGACCACGTCGACGACCCCGAAAACACAGAAGACGCCGACGCCGAGCTCGCCCAGCTCGTCAAGGATGGTGCCCAGTGACCTGGTCCGAGATGCAGCCCCTGCTCACCCAGGGCACGTACGACACCCTCTACATGGTGCTCTGGTCCACCCTGGTGACCGTCCTCGGCGGACTGCCCATCGGCATCCTGCTCGTCCTCACCGACAAGGGCGGCCTCCTGCAGAACCGGCCGCTCAACAAGGTCCTCGGCGTGATCGTGAACATAGGCCGCTCGCTGCCGTTCATCATCCTGCTGATCGCCCTGATCCCCGTCACCACCGCCGTCGTCGGCACCTTCATCGGCCCCACCGCCATGATCGTCCCGCTCGCCATCGGCGCCATCCCCTTCTTCGCCCGCCTCGTCGAGACGGCCGTCCGCGAGGTGGACCACGGCCTGATCGAAGCCGTTGAGTCCATGGGCGGCGGCGTCCCCACCCTCGTCGGCAAGGTGTTCCTCCCGCAGGCCCTGCCCTCGCTGGTCGCCGGCGTCACCACCACCCTGATCACGCTGATCGGCTACTCCGCCATGGCGGGCGCGGTCGGCGGCGAAGGGCTCGGCTCCAAGGCCATCACCTACGGCTTCCAGCGCTTCGAGACCGGCTTCATGCTCGCCACCGTCGTGGTCCTGGTCGCCATCGTGACGGTGATCCAGCTGATCGGCGACGGCGTGGTCCGCCTCCTCGCCCGCCGCGGCCGGACCGCCTGACCGGCGCAGGCCGACACCCTCAGACCTCTCCACCCCAGAAAGCCCGCACTTGTCGTGCTTGGGCCGCCACCACCCGCAAGAACCGCGCACGACCTGCGCACTTGCACCGCAATGAAAGGCACTCTTCGTGCGTAAGAACATCAAGGTCACCGCCCTCACCGCCGCCTCCGCCGCGCTCGCCCTCGGCCTCACCGCCTGCGGCAGCTCCTCGGACCCGTCCTCCACCAAGGCCGACGGCGGCAAGGCCGACGAGAGCAAGCCGCTCGTCATCGCCGCCTCCCCGAGCCCGCACGCCGACATCCTGAACTTCGTCAAGGACAAGCTCGCGGCCAAGGAGGGCCTCAAGCTGGAGGTGAAGGAGTTCACGGACTACGTGCTCCCCAACACCGCCACCGAGCAGGGCCAGGTCGACGGCAACTACTTCCAGCACAAGCCGTACCTCGACGACTTCAACAAGAAGAACGGCACCCACATCGTGCCCGTCGTGAACGTGCACCTGGAGCCCCTCGGCCTCTACTCCAAGAAGGTCAAGGCCCTCACCGACATCAAGGCCGGCCAGACCATCGCCGTCCCCAACGACACCACCAACGAGGGCCGCGCGCTCCAGCTGCTCGCCGCGAACAACCTGATCACCCTCAAGGAAGGTGTCGGCACCGCCGCCAAGCTGTCCGACATCACCGACAAGAAGGGCCTGGAGTTCAAGGAGCTGGAGGCCGCCACGGTCCCGCGCGCCCTGAACGACGTGGACGCCGCGGTCATCAACGGCAACTACGCCCTCGAGTCCAAGCTCTCGCCCGCCAAGGACGCGCTGGTCCTGGAGAAGGCCGAGGGCAACCCGTACGCCAACTTCCTCGCGGTGAAGGCCGGCAACGAGAAGGACCCGCGGATCGAGAAGCTCGCCAAGCTCCTCAACTCCGACGAGGTCAAGAAGTTCATCGAGGACAAGTACCAGGGCTCGGTCGTCCCCGCCTTCGGCGCCCCGAAGGCCTGATCGTCCCAGCCGTCCGGCCCCGTACGCCCCGGGTGGGTGTGCGGGGCCGAGCTCTGCCCGCTTCCGGGCAACCCGGCCGCCACATCCCGCTGTCGATGCTGCATGCTGTGCCTACGACCCGCACAAACGGTCCAGCAACGGCATGGAGCTGCGCATGACTACCACCTTCCCGGACGTCACCATCAGCACGGACCGGCTGGTGCTGCGCCCCTTCGACGGGGAGGACGTCACGGCGCTCGCCGAGATGATGAACGACGAGCACGTCACCGCCTGGACCTCCGTACCGCACCCCTACGCCCAGGCCGACGCCCAGGCCTGGGCCACCCGGGTCTCCCATGCGGAGCGCACCGAGGGCAGAGGCATCGTCTTCGCCGTCACCGAGTTCCTCACCCAGCGCCTCGTCGGCATCGTGCACCTGCAGAACACCAACTGGCGCACCCGCAGTACCGAGGTCGGCTACGTCACCGCCCCCTGGGCCCGCGGCGAGGGCTACGCCAGCGAGTCCGTACTCGCCGTCGTCCAATGGCTCTTCCGCGACCAGGGCTTCGAACGCCTCGAACTGCGCACCGCCGCCGACAACACCGCCTCGCAGCAGGTGGCCCAGAAGATCGGCTGCATCAGCGAAGGCGTCCTGCGCAACGCAGGGATAGTGCGCACCCAGAACCCCGACGGCTCCTGGGCGGACACCCGCACCGACCTCATCGTCTGGAGCCTGCTCCCCGAGGACATCGACTACACCGCGGACCCGGACGGTTACGACGGCTACAACAGCCACGACGACTACGGATACGGCCGCGGCGCACAGGCGGGCGCGAGCGGCTACGCCATCGGCGCCGACTGGAGCTGACCCGATGACCGGGTAGTCTCACCGTGCCCGCCCCTGCCGGCGAAACCTCGCCCGCCCCCACCCCAGGAGACTGACGACGATGGCCGACCGGGTCACGGTGATCGGCTGGGACGGCTCGCCCCTGACCGCGGCCGCCCGGTCCGCGCTCTCCGCAGCCACCCTCGTGGCCGGCGCCGCACACCACCTCGCACTCCCCGAGGTCCCGCCCACCGCCGAACGCATCCGCCTGGGCAGCCTCGGCCTCGCCGCCCGCCGCATCGCCGGCCACCGCGGCACCGCCGTCGTCTTCGCCGACGGGGACCCCGGCTTCTTCGGCGCCGTACGCACCCTGCGCGCCCCGGAGCACGGCCTCGAGGTCGAGGTCGTCCCCGCCGTGTCCTCCGTCGCCGCCGCCTTCGCCCGCGCCGGCATGCCCTGGGACGACGCCCAGGTCGTCGTCGCCCACCCCCGCACCCTGCGCCGCGCCGTCAACGTCTGCCGGGCCCACGCCAAGGTCGCCGTCCTCACCTCGCCCGGCGCCGGCCCCGCCGAACTCGCCCTCCTGCTCGGCGATGTCCACCGCACCTTCGTCATCTGCGAGGAGCTCGGCACCGCCCAGGAACAGGTGACCGTCCTGACCTCCGACCGGGCCGCCGACCACAACTGGCGCGACCCCAACGTCGTCATCGTCATCGGAGGACAGGCCTCCGCCCTCTCCTCCGCCGCCACCGCCGAACCGGCATGGCTGCTCGGCCAGAGCCCCGCCCAGACCGGCGCCCGCGGCTGGGCCCGCCCCCTGGCCGACGCCGGGGAAGGCGAGTCGGCCCAGCTGCGCGCCGCCCAGCTCGCCCGCCTCGGCCCGCGCACCGGAGACCTCGTCTGGGACATCGGTACCGGCTCCGGCGCCTTCGCCGTGGAGGCCGCCGCGTTCGGCGCCGCCGTCATCGCGGTGGACGCCGACCCGCGCGCCTGCGAACGCGCAACTGCCGCCGCCCGCAAGCGGGGCGTACAGCTCCAGGTCGTCGCCGGCCGCGCACCGCACGTACTGGAAGACCTCCCCGAACCCGACGTCGTCCGCATCGGCGGCGGGGGAGCCGAGGCCGCCCGGGCCGTCGCCGACCGCCGCCCCGAACGGATCGTCAGCCACGCCTCCACCCGCGACGAGGCGGAGGCGATCGGCCGCGCGCTCACCGAGGGCGGCTACACCGTCGAGTGCGCGCTCCTCCAGTCCGTGGGACTGGACACCCGTACGTGGGGTGAACAAGACCGTTCCGTCGTGTTCCTCCTGGCAGCCGAACGCCCCGGACACCCCCTGGGCCGGACGCCGCGGTAGGCTGGCCGATCGTCGTACCGCCCTGCTGTGTCCGGGGGTGACGGCACCGCCCGATGCGCGACGTGGCGCAGTCCACAGCGGACCATGGCAGTTATGGCTGCCGTGGTGGCTAACGGGCGCGACAATGCTTACTGGTTGTCGCGCAGGGCGTGCGAGAGACGAAACGCATCGCACGGCAACCCCGCACGGCAACGCCGCCTGGCGGCCCCGTGGGCGACCGGGCGATCGAAGAGGCACAACCGATGGGCGAGGGGTACGCATGACTGACACCGGCCAGGTACCGGGCGAGGGTCTCCCGGACAACGCGGGCATGGTGGATCAGCAGGGCATTCCCGCTCCGGTCCAGAACCCGGGCCCCGTCCCCGCTCCCGTCCAGGGCTACGCCTTCCAGGACCTCGTGGACAACCCGGCCGAGCCGGAGGACGAGGAACTGCTGCTGATGCCGAGCGGCCAGGGTGCGTGGAGCGACCCGCAGGTCGTCCTGCCGGCGCCCGTCTTCCCCGTCGAGACCTCGTACGGCGACGCGCCCTACGCCGAGTACCCCGAGGCGCCCGCCGCGTACGCGGAGCCCGCGTTCCCCGCACAGCCCGCGTTCCCCGATCCCTCCTACGGCGACGCCTCGTACAGCGCGGGTGCGCACGAGGCCGGCGGCCGCGACACCGGCGCGCTCGACCTCGGCGGCCTCGTGGTCCCGCCGCAGGCCGCCGCCCCGATGACCCCGGCCGCGCCCGTCGCGCAGGCGGTGCCCGCCCGTCGGCCGCTGCACATGGGTCCGCCCGTGCCCGAGGCCACCGGCGGAGTCGTACGCTCGCTCGCCGACCGGGGTCCGGCGGCCGCTCCCATGGCTGCCGCGGCGCCCGTCGCACAGGTCATGCCCGTCGTCGCCGCTGCCGTGAGCGCCCCGGTGGCTCCGGTTCCGGTGCAGGTGGCCGGGCCGGCGACCGCCGGTCCCGAGTACCTGGACGTCCCGCGCCCCGAGGCCGCCGCCGTACCGGCCGCCCCGCAGCCGGGCGAGACCCCGCCGCAGGCCGGCGAGCCGTGGACGGCGGAGCCGGCGCCCGTGGTGGCTCCGGAGCCCGTGATGGCAGCCGAGCCCGTGGTGGCTCCGGAGCCCGTGATGGCAGCCGAGCCGGTCGTTGCCCCCGAGCCCGTCATGGCACCCGTGGCCGCCGAAGTCCCCGAAGCCCCGGAAGCCCTTCAGCCGGAGCCGGTCGCCGCGCCGGAGCCCGCCCCGGTCGTGGAGGCCGCGCCGGAGCCCGTCGCCGAGGCGCCTGCGCCGGTCGCCGCGGAGCCCGCCGAGGCCCCGGTGGCGCCCGCCGTCGAGCCGGAGGCGGAGCCGGAGCCGGTCGTGGCCGAGGCCGTACCGGTGGCGCCCGCAGCCGTGGTGGAGATGCCGGCCGCCGCGCCGGAGCCGGAGGCCCTGCCTGCAGAAGCGGTGGTTGAGGCCCCCGAAGCCCCCGAGGCCGTCGAGCCCGTCGCCGAGGCGCCCCTCGCAGCCGAGCCGGTCGCTCCCGAGGCCCCGGCGGCTCCCGTCGCGCCGGAAGCCGTACCGGAGCCCGCTCCGGAGGCCGCAGGGGTGCAGCCCGAAGCCGCTCCCGAGACCACCCCCGCGCCGGTTGCCGAGCCGGAGGCCGAAGCAGCGGCCGAGCCGGTCGCCGAGGCCGCGTCCGAGCCCGTCGTGGAGCCCTCCGCCGGCGAAGCGGCCCCCGCGTACACCGACGCAGAGCGCGAGGCCGTCCTGCGTGTCATGCGCGAACGCCGCGACATCCGCAACGGCTTCCGCACCGACCCGATCCCGCACGAGGTGCTGCTCCGCGTCCTGGAGGCCGCGCACCACGCGCCCAGCGTGGGCCACTCCCAGCCCTGGGACTTCGTCGTCATCCGCTCGGCCGAGACCCGCCGGTCGATGCACGAGCTCGCCCAGCGCCAGCGCGAGGCCTACGCGAAGTCGCTGCCCAAGGGCCGGGCGAAGCAGTTCAAGCAGCTCAAGATCGAGGCCATCCTCGACACCCCGGTGAACATCGTCGTCACCGCCGACCCCACCCGCGGCGGCCGTCACACCCTCGGCCGGCACACCCAGCCGCAGATGGCCCCGTACTCCTCGGCCCTCGCCGTCGAGAACCTCTGGCTCGCCGCGCGCGCCGAGGGCCTCGGCGTCGGCTGGGTCAGCTTCTTCGACGAGCGCGAGATGGTCCGCGAGCTCGGCCTGCCGGAGCACCTCGAGGTCGTCGCGTACCTGTGCGTCGGCTACGTCGACGAGTTCCCGGAGGAGCCGGAGCTGGCGCAGGCCGGCTGGTCGCAGCGCCGGCCGCTGGCCTGGGTCGTGCACGAGGAGACGTACGGCCGCCGCGCGCTGCCCGGCGAGGAGCCGCACGACCTGCTCTCGGAGACGGTCGCCAGCATCCGCCCGCTCGACGCGAAGGCGCTGGGCGAGGCCTGGGAGCGCCAGAAGCGCATGACCAAGCCCGCCGGGGCCCTGGGCATGCTCGAAATCATCTCCGCCCAGCTCAGCGGCCTCTCCCGGGTCTGCCCGCCGCCGATCCCGGAGCCGGCCGCGGTCGCGATCTTCGCGGGCGACCACGGGGTCCACGCCCAGGGCGTCACCCCGTGGCCCCAGGAGGTCACCACGCAGATGGTCGCCAACTTCCTGGGCGGCGGCGCGGTCTGCAACGCGTTCGCGAACCAGGTGGGCGCCGAGGTCTGTGTCATCGACGTCGGTGTCGCCGGCGACCTCCCCGCCACTCCGGGCCTGCTCCCGCGCAAGGTCCGCCCGGGTACGGCCGACCTCTCCACGGGCCCGGCGATGACCCGCGAGGAAGCGATCGCGGCCATCGAGGTGGGCATCGAGACGGCCCGCGACCTCGTCGCAGCAGGCAACAAGGCCCTCCTGACCGGCGAGATGGGCATCGCGAACACGACGGTCTCCGCAGCCCTGATCTCGGTCTTCACCGGGGTCGACCCGGCGGAGGTCACCGGCCGCGGCACGGGCATCAACGACGAGACGCACGCCCGCAAGGTCGAGGTCGTACGCCGCGCACTGGAACTCCACCAGCCGGACCCGGCGGACCCGGTCGGCGTCCTTGCGGCCATCGGCGGCCTGGAACACGCGGCCATCGTCGGCCTGCTCCTCGGCGGAGCCTCCCTGCGCACTCCCGTCATCCTGGACGGCGTGAGCGCGGGCGCGGCAGCCCTGGTGGCCCGGGCCATCGCCCCCGAGTCGCTCTCGGCCTGCATCGCGGGCCACCGCAGCGCGGAGCCGGGGCACGTGGTGGCCCTGAACAAGCTCGGCCTGCGCCCGCTGGTCGACCTGGACCTCCGCCTCGGCGAGGGCACGGGCGCCCTGCTGGCTCTCCCCTTGGTCCAGAGCGCGGCCCGCGCGATGCACGAGGTGGCCACGTTCGACTCGGCGGGCGTCACCGAGAAGTAGCCACGGTCCGCCGCGCGGGGCTTTGCCCTCACCCCGCCCCTTCCCGGCACCGGGGGCAAGCCCCCGGCCCCCCTGACAGGCGCTCCGCGCCCGTTCGCTCGAGCGCCGCGCGGGTCCGGGCGGAGCCCGGGGAACGGGCGAAGGGCGGGTAGGGGACAAGCCCCGCGCAGCGGTCCCACCCTCCGGGGCCGGGGGAGTCCGGGGGTGGAGCCCCAGGGGTGGGGGCACGGGTCGTATCGTGGACCCGGACAGGGAAAGCGCACGTCACCCCACCCGACCCAGCCGCTCCAGCGCAGCAGCGGCCTGCAGACACCGCCGCATCAGGAGCCGCACCGCCATGGCCGAACACCCCGCGTACCCCGTAGGACTCCGCCTCGCCGGCCGCCGCGTCGTCGTCATCGGCGGCGGCCAGGTCGCCCAGCGCCGGCTGCCCGCGCTCGTCGCGGCCGGCGCCGACGTCCTGCTGATCTCCCCCTCCGCCACGCCCTCCGTGGACGCCATGGCGGAGACCGGCGAGATCCGCTGGGAGCGCCGCCGCTACCAGGACGGCGACCTCGACGGCGCCTGGTACGCGCTGATCGCGACCCGCGACCGGGCCGCCAACGACGCGGCCTCCGCCGAGGCCGAGCGCCGCCGGGTCTGGTGCGTGCGGGCCGACGACGCCGAGGCGGCCACCGCCTGGACCCCGGCCACCGGCCGGGTCGAGGGCGTGACCGTCGCCGTCCTGAGCGGCAACGACCCCCGCCGCTCCGCCGCCGTCCGTGACGCCGTCGTCGAGGGGCTGCGCGACGGCTCCCTCGCCACGGCCCGCACCCGCACCCCCGGCGTCTCCCTCGTCGGCGGCGGCCCCGGCGACCCCGACCTGATCACCGTCCGCGGGCGCCGCCTCCTCGCCGAGGCCGACGTGGTCATCGCCGACCGGCTCGGCCCCCGCGACCTGCTCGACGAACTCCCGCCGCACGTCGAGGTCATCGACGCCGCGAAGATCCCGTACGGCCGCTTCATGGCCCAGGAGGCCATCAACAACGCCCTGATCGAGCACGCCAAGGCCGGCAAGGCCGTGGTCCGGCTCAAGGGCGGGGACCCGTACGTCTTCGGCCGCGGCATGGAGGAGCTCCAGGCCCTCGCCGGGGCCGGCATCCCCTGCACCGTCGTCCCCGGCATCTCCAGCTCCATCTCGGTGCCGGGCGCCGTCGGCATCCCGGTCACCCACCGCGGCGTGGCGCACGAGTTCACCGTGGTCAGCGGCCACGTCGGCCCCGACGACCCGCGTTCCCTCGTGGACTGGGCCTCCCTCGCCAAGCTCACCGGCACCCTGGTGATCCTGATGGGCGTCGACAAGATCGGCCTGATCGCCGAGGCCCTGGTCCGCCACGGCCGCTCCGCCGACACCCCGGTCGCGGTCGTCCAGGAGGGCACCACCGCCACCCAGCGCCGCGTCGACGCCACCCTCGCCACCGTCGGCGAGACCGTACGGGCGGAGGAGATCCGTCCGCCCGCGGTCATCGTGATCGGCGAGGTCGTCAACGTCGGTACCCCGACCGCCTGAAGCGTGCGGGTGTGGCTTGTCGGTCAGGCCGGGCTCGCGGCGTCCGGTACGCACGCTCGCCGCGTTCCCGTCACTCGCCGACGTCCCCCCGGCCATCGCTGGGAGGTGCCCCACCGCGTCGTCTCCCTCCTCGGCCTTGCGATCGCACGCACCGGACGCCGCTCCCTGATCCGGCCCGACCGACAAGACACCCCCAACGCCCGGCCGGGCCGTTGGCACCACACCCCGGACAAGGCAGTATCACCCTGTGGCTGATCTCATCACCGTCGAAGACCCCGACGACCCGCGCCTGCGCGACTACACGGGCCTGACCGACGTCGAACTGCGGCGCCGGCGCGAGCCCGAAGAAGGCCTGTTCATCGCCGAGGGCGAGAAGGTCATCAGACGCGCCAAGGACGCCGGGTACGAGATGCGCTCGATGCTGCTCTCCGCGAAGTGGGTCGACGTCATGCGCGACGTCATCGACGAGCTCCCGGCGCCGGTCTACGCCGTCACCCCGGAGCTCGCCGAACGTGTCACCGGCTACCACGTGCACCGCGGCGCCCTCGCCTCGATGCAGCGCAAGCCGCTCCCGACCGCCGACGAGCTGCTCGCGGCGGAGGGGGCGGGCAGCCGGATCGCCGTCTTCGAGGGCTTCGTCGACCACGCCAACCTGGGGGCGGCGTTCCGCAGCGCCGCCGCCCTCGGCATCAGCGCGATACTGCTCTCCCCGGACTGCGCGGACCCGCTCTACCGGCGCGCCATCAAGGTCTCGATGGGGTCCGTGTTCTCGGTACCGTACGGGCGCCTCGACAAGTGGCCCGCCGACCTCGAGAAGGTCCGCGAGGCCGGCTACCGGATCCTGGCCATGACGCCGAGCCCGAAGGCCACGCCGCTGGACCAGGTCCCGCCGGAGCGCTTCGAGCGCTCCGCGATCATGCTCGGGTCCGAGGGGCACGGCCTGTCCACGTACGCGCTGCGGGCCGCCGACGAGTGGGTCCGCATCCCCATGGCGGAGGGGATCGACTCGCTGAACGTGGCCGCGGCCTCGGCGGTCGCCTTCTATGCGACCCGCCCGCCCCAGTCCCCGGCGCCCACCCCGCCGGAGCTCTAGAACCTCAGGACGCCAGGACGCCAGGACGCCAGGACGCCAGGACGCCAGGACGCCAGGACGTCAGGACGTCAGAACTCCAGGACGTCAGAACTTCTGGGCCGCGGCGATGCCCAGCGCGACGATCAGCGTCACCACGACGAACACGATCAGCCGCTGCCGCATCAGTCTGGGGTCCGGCCGCGACGGCCGCCGCCCCGTGCCCGTCGTACGCGGGGCCGGGCGGCCGCCCGTACGCCCCGCCGTCGGCCGGGAGGACGGGCCGCCCGGGTTCCGCGAGGACGAGGGCCGCGAGGACGGAGGCCGTGCGCCGGAGGACCGGGCGTGCGGTCCGCTGTCCGGGCCTTGGCCGCGGCCCTGTCCCTGGCCCTGTCCCTGGTTCGGCGCCTGGGGCACGGGCGTGCCCCCCGTACGGCGCTCCGTGCGCTGGTCGGCGTACGCATCGCCCCGCTCCGCCAGCAGCCCGGTGGGCCGCTCGGTCCGCGCGCGCTGCACCGGCGGGCGCCCGTCGGACAGCCCCTGCGCCTCGCGGGCCGCGATCTCCTTCAGCCGCATCGACAGCTGCAGCGTGCTGGGCCGCTCCTCGGGATCCTTGGCCAGGCAGGCCTGGACGAGGGGCGCGAGCGCGTCCGGGACCCCGACCAGATGAGGCTCCTCGTGCACCACGCGGTACAGCATGACCTCGGAACTGCCGTGCCCGAAGGGCGAGTCGGCGGTCGCCGCGTAGGCGAGGGTGGCGCCCAGCGCGAAGACGTCGGTGGCCGGGGTGACGGCCGCCCCGCGCACCTGCTCGGGCGCGAGGAAGCCGGGGGAGCCGACGGCCGTGCCCACATGGGTGAGAGTGCTCGCACCGGTGGCCCAGGCGATCCCGAAGTCGATGATCCGGGGGCCCTTGGGAGACAGAAGAATGTTCGAGGGCTTGAGATCGCGGTGGACGACCCCCGCCTCGTGCACGGCGACCAGTCCCTCGGAGAGCGCGGCGCCGATCGCGGCGATCTGCGCGGCCGTGAGGGGACCCTCCTCGGCCACCTTGTCGTGCAGGGACGGGCCGGGCACGTACTGGGTGGCGAACCACGGCCGCTCCGCGTCCAGGTCCGCGGCCACCAGGCGCGCGGTGCACCCGCCGCGGATCCGCCGGGCGGCGGACACCTCGCGCGCGAAACGCGAGCGGAACTCCTGGTCCTCGGCCAGATCCGGCCGGATCACCTTGAGCGCGACACGCTGGCCACGCCGGTCGGATCCCAGGTAGACCACGCCCATACCGCCGGCACCGAGCCGTCGGTGCAGCCTGAATGAGCCGACGACACGCGGGTCCTCGCGCCGGAGCCGCATCATCGCCATGTCCACCCCGCTGACCGGTCGTCCTGTTGACGTGCCACAGCTTACGGACCATCCGCCACGCGCGCTCAGAGGCCGCGCCCTCGCCCGAGGATTCGATTGTCAGTGCGGCACGGCCCACTTGAGGGTTCCTCACCCACACGGACCCATGTCCGTACGGCACTTGCCGGTACGGCCAAACGGCCCTGGCGCCAAGGGGATTGAGGCACTCGGAAGGGTGGTGCGCCGGGCGCACGGCGGACGGGGAGCGCGTGCGCGGGGCCGGCGGGCAGAGGGATCTTGTGCGTACCCCGTCGGCGGACATGCATGCGCGGGGGGTGACGGAAGTGAGCGAACTCACTACCCTCCGGTCATCCCCTCCGGGAAGACCCCCAGTACGGGGGAGCGGTCTCCACCCAGGGGAGTACACGAGAGGTGGCCCCGTCATCCTCCTGGAGGCCTGCCAATGGGTACGAGGGCAGGAGGCCAGGGGCCGTGCGCCCGCCTAGTGTTGAAGACAAGCGGCGGGTGGCGCACTCGTCCCCCGAGGTCACGGACCCGCCGCTGCAACCGACAGGGAGAGGACCATGGCGGACATCGCACGGCAAGGACGCAAGGCATTCGCGTTCAACGGCCATGAGTCCGGCACGCGCCATCCACTGGTGGCCGCGGCCATGGTGCTCCCCCTGGCCGCCCTCCTGCTCTTCCTCTTCGGAGGGTTCGACCAGGTGGCGGTACAGGCGTCGTCCGTGGGCGTGATGCTGGGGCGCTGAGCGGCGCCCCGGGTCCGGGAGAGCGGCCCGGACCGGGACATCGGCCTGTTGCACCCCGTGGGGACGGGGGCGCGACGGACGGCAGGAGAAGGGTGCTGCCCGTCCGACTGGGGAGTCGGACGGGCAGCACCCTTTTTCATGCCGTCCCGCAGTTCCGTAACCTGCTCCCGAGACGCCAGCGACGGGAGCCGTGGAGCCGCGATGAACCAGGAGCCACTGCCCGCCGCCCTCGCGGCGTACGCCGGCGCGGGGGAGCAGGACGCCCCGTACGAACTCCTCGCCGAGCGGGAGGACGGGACCGTCGTGCGCTGCGGCGAGATCGTGGCCAAGGCGCACGCCGGGGACAGCGACCGCGAAGGCCTCGCCGTGCGGATGCGGATCGCCGCGGACGAGGCGCTGGCCGGGGTGCTGCTGGCCCCGCTGCGCCCCGAGGTCGGCTACCTCGGGGGCCGGCCCGTGTCCCTGTGGCCGTACGGGGCCCCGGTCGACCCGGAGCGCCCCGAGGACGCCCCCTGGGAGGCGGCCGGCCGGCTGCTGGCGGCCCTGCACCAGGTACCCGTGCACCGGCTGCCGGGCCCGGTCCCGCCGATGCGCGGTCCGGCCAAACTGGCCCGTGCCCTGCGCCGCCTGGCGCGGGCGACGGCTCCCGGCCGGTCTGCCGGTGCCGCTGCCGCCGGTTTCGCAGGGGCGGCCGGGCCCGTGGGCGTCCCCGCTGCCACCGGTGCGGCCGGTTCCGGAGGCGCGGCCGGGTCCCGTACCGGTTCCGCCCTCGTGCCCAGCCCGGCCGAGGGCCGCCCCGCCGGCGACCTCGTACGGGCCGCCGCGCGGACCCTGCCCGCCTGGGTGCGGGGGGAGGCGCCGGCGCCCCGGGGCGGGGCGCTGTGCCACGGGGACCTGCACCTCGGGCAGTTGGTCCGGGGCCCCGGACCCGACGGGGGCTGGCGGCTCATCGACGTCGACGACCTCGGGATCGGGACCCCCGCCTGGGATCTGGCCCGGCCCGCCGCCTGGTACGCCGCCGGGCTGCTCGACACCGGGACCTGGGTCCGCTTCCTCGACTCCTACCGCGCCGCCGGAGGCCCGGCGGCCGGGCCGGCCGGCTCCGACCCCTGGCCGGAACTGGACCTCGCCGCCCGGGCCCTGACCGTGCAGACCGCGGCCCTGGCCCTGGCCAAATCGGTAGAAAACCACCGCCGACTCGACGACCTGGAACGGCTGATGGTGGACTCCTGTGCCCGAATCGCCACCCTCCCGCCCGACTTGGAGCCGCAGGCTCCGTCGTAGGGTGAGGCTCACGCCACCGGGCATGCATCCGGTGTCGAAGCAGACGGCGAGGAGTTGATCCGGTCATGCAGTGTCCGAAGTGTCACGCGATGATGCACACCTACAACCGCAACGGTGTCCAGATCGAGCAGTGCAGCAACTGCCGCGGCATCTTCCTCGACTACGGTGAGCTGGAGGCGCTGACCCGCCTGGAGTCCCAGTACACCGGCGGCCAGTACGGCCAGGTCCCGCCGCCCGCCGCGCCGCCGGCCCCGTACCCGGCCGCTCACGCGGCGCCCGCCCCCGCCTGGGGCGCCCCGCACCACGGCGGCCACGGCCACGGTCACCACGGCCACCACAAGGGCGGCTTCGGCCGGATGCTCTTCTCCTCCTGAGCCGCCTCGACAACGCGGAAGCCCCGGCCGTCGAAACGGCCGGGGCTTCCGGAGGTGGTGCGCGATACTGGGATTGAACCAGTGACCTCTTCCGTGTCAGGGAAGCGCTCTCCCGCTGAGCTAATCGCGCGGGACCGCGGTAAGAAACCGCAGGTGGTGCGTGTACTGCGTGCGCGATACTGGGATTGAACCAGTGACCTCTTCCGTGTCAGGGAAGCGCTCTCCCGCTGAGCTAATCGCGCGGGGATCCTTGCGGACCAGTGGACGATACTGGGATTGAACCAGTGACCTCTTCCGTGTCAGGGAAGCGCTCTCCCGCTGAGCTAATCGTCCTTGGAGGTGGAGACGGGATTTGAACCCGTGTAGACGGCTTTGCAGGCCGTTGCCTCGCCTCTCGGCCACTCCACCTGGAGCTGCAGGGGTTCTCGGGAAGATCCCCCACTTCGAGCGGACGACGAGACTCGAACTCGCGACATCCACCTTGGCAAGGTGGTGCTCTACCAACTGAGCTACGTCCGCAGGTCACCGTGTTCGCTCCGGGGTTTTCCCCCTTCGCTCCCTGGCGACGTGTTGAACTCTAGCGGATTCCCGGGCCAGCTCAAAAACGCGTTTCCGCAGCGTGCTGCCGCTCGATCACCGCCGGTCACCTCACCGGCGCCGCGGCGTCACCGGTCATAGACTCGCAGCCGTGCACGACCTGCTCCCCCTGGCCCGCTTCGGCGGCCTCCTCGCGACCGACCTCCGAGACGTCACCAGCGACCCCTCCGCCCTCGACTCCACCGGCTTCTGGGCGGTGTCCGCAGACTTCGAGGGGCGTCTGGTCTGCGCCCGCTTCGGCGACATACGCCCCGACCCCGTCCCGGCGCCCGTCGCGGGAGCCTGGCGCGGCCCCGCCGCCGACCGGTGGTCCTCCTCCCTGGACCGCGCCGACTACACGGCCGGCGTACGCCGCATCCGCGAGTACATCGCCGCCGGCGAGGTCTACCAGGCCAACCTCTGCCGCGTGATGTCCGCGCCGCTGCCCGACCCGGACCGCGCCGACGTCGACGCCCTCACGGCGCTGCTCGCGCGCGGCAACCCGGCCCCGTATGCAGGAACGATTCGCCTACCGGCTCACGGCGTCGAGATCGCCACCGCGTCCCCCGAGCTGTACCTGCGCCGGGCCGGCCGCCACGTGGAGTCCGGCCCCATCAAGGGCACCGGCCGGACCGTCGCCGACCTCCTGCCCAAGGACCACGCCGAGAACGTGATGATCGTGGACCTCGTGCGCAACGACCTCGGCCGGGTCTGCGCCACCGGCTCCGTCGCCGTCCCCGAACTGTGCGCCGTCGAGGAGCACCCGGGCCTGGTCCACCTCGTCTCCACCGTCAGCGGCGAACTCGCCGACGGCGCCGGCTGGCCCGAGCTGCTCGCCGCCACCTTCCCGCCCGGCTCCGTCACCGGCGCCCCCAAGTCCTCCGCGCTGCGGATCATCGAAGCCCTCGAGACCGCCCCCCGCGGCCCCTACTGCGGGGGCATCGGCTGGGTCGACGCCGACCGCGGCACCGCCGAGCTCGCCGTCGGCATCCGCACCTTCTGGATCGACCGCCAGGGGCCGGGAGGCCCGCGCCTGCTCTTCGGCACCGGAGCCGGCATCACCTGGGGCTCCGACCCCGAGCGGGAATGGGCCGAGACCGAACTGAAGGCCGCCCGGCTGCTCCGGGTAGCGTCAGGAGCCCATGAGGTGACTGGTACCCCTGGGTGAGCGGAGGGATCGTACGGTGAGGATCTGGCTCGACGGCGCGCTGCGGGACGCCGACAGCGCACAGGTGTCCGTGTTCGACCACGGGCTGACCGTGGGCGACGGTGTGTTCGAGACGCTGAAGGCGGAACACGGCACGGCCTTCGCGCTCACCCGGCATCTGGAGCGGCTGACCCGCTCGGCCCGCGGTCTCGGGCTGCCCGACCCCGACCTGGACGAGGTGCGCCGGGCCTGCGCGGCCGTCCTGGAGGCCAACCCGATGCCGCTCGGCCGGCTGCGCATCACGTACACGGGCGGCGTCTCCCCGCTCGGCTCCGACCGCGGGGAGTCCGGCCCCACCCTGGTCGTGGCCCTCGGCGAGACCGCCCGCCGCCCGGACACCACGGCCGTGATCACCGTGCCCTGGGTGCGGAACGAGCGCTCCGCCGTGACCGGCCTGAAGACCACCTCGTACGCGGAGAACGTCGTCGCACTGGCCGCCGCCCACCGGGCCGGGGCCTCCGAGGCCCTGTTCGCGAACACCGTCGGGCGGCTCTGCGAGGGCACCGGCTCCAACGTGTTCGTCGTACTCGACGGGGAGCTGCACACGCCGCCCGTCGCCTCCGGCTGCCTGGCCGGCATCACCCGCGCCCTCGTCGTGGAGTGGGCCGGGGCCAAGGAGACGGACCTGCCCTTCGAGGCGCTCGAGCAGGCCGAGGAGATCTTCCTGACCTCCACGCTGCGCGATGTGCAGGCCGTCCACCGGGTCGACGACCGTGCGACGGGCGCGGCCGTGCCGGGACCCGTCACGGCCGAGGCGATGCGGATCTTCGACGCGCGCTCCGGCGAGGACCTGGACCCGTGAGCCCCGTGCCGTCCGTGACGCCGTGAGGCCCGTGGCACCCGGACTGCCCCGTTAAAGGCTGTCGCACGGGCCGCAGGGCGGGGTAGAACTCGACTGATGACCACCACCCTGCGGCCGAGCGGGCCGCTTCAGCAGAGCACCGGGGGCGCGCGGTCGCGCCCGTACGAGATCCGGGTCAACAGCAGGCGCGTCGGCGCGCTGCTGGTCGCCTGCGACACGCCCTTCGGGCCGACGGTCGGGGAGATCCGGGACCTCGCCGTCGACGAGCCCGACCGGCGGCGCGGCCGGGCCACGGTCGGGGCGCTCGCCGCCGAGGAGGTGCTGCGCGGCTGGGGCTGCCGCCGCGTCCGGGTCTGCGTACCCGCCGCCTCGGCGGGCGGCCTGCGGATGGCGCAGGCGCTCGGGTACGCCGAGTACAGCCGCATCATGGCCAAGGAGCTCCCCGCGGAGCCGCCCGGGTTCCGGGAGGGGGTCCTCGGCCGCCCCATGACGGAGGCCGAGTACGAGGTCTGGCTCGTCGACGCGATCGACGGCTACACCGCCGACTGGACCAGCCGGGGCATGCCGGAGGAGGCCGCGCGGGCGAAGTCGGTGGCCGACCACGAGCGCCAGCTCCCCCACGGACTGGCCACGGAGGGCACCACCCTCTGCGTCCTGGAGGCGGCGGGCGCCCCGGTCGGCCACGTGTGGGTGGCGCCGGCCGGTGGGGGCGCGTACGTCTTCGACGTCGCGGTCGCCGAGGAGCACCGGGGCCGTGGGTACGGCCGCGACCTGATGCTGCTCGCCGAGCGCGAGGCCCTCGCCGCGGGCCACCGCACCCTCGGCCTCCAGGTCTTCGCCGGCAACACCCCGGCCCTGCGGCTCTACGAGTCCCTCGGCTACCGGACGACCGACGTCAACTACGCCAAGGACCTCCTCTAGCCGACGCCGGCTAGCCGTTGCCGGCGGCCAGCAGGCGGTCCGCGATCTCCTCGATGCGGGCGCGCAGGCCCTGCTGGCTCTTGCCGCCGTCGAGGCGCTCGCCGCCGATCACGTACGTCGGGGTGCCGGTCACGCCGATCGCCTTGCCCTCGGCCTGGTCGGCGTCGACGATCAGGATGTGCCGGCCGTCGATCAGGGCGGTGTCGAACTCCTCGGCATCGAGGCCGAGTTCACGCGCCACGTCCAGCAGTACGGCCTCGCCGCGCTCGCCGAGCTCCGCGGTGCGGGCCAGTACGGCCTCCACGTACGGCCAGGCCCGGCCCTGCTCCGCGGCCTCCTCGGCGGCCTGCGCCGCGGCGAAGGCGTGCTTGTGCTTCTCCAGCGGGAAGTGGCGCAGCCGGATGTCCAGCCGGTCGCCGTAGCGGGCCCGCAGGGCGTCTACGTCGCCCAGGGCGTGGTGGCAGTCCGGGCACTGGAGTTCGCACCAGACGTCGAGGATCACGGAATCGGTCATGCGGACAGTCTCCCAGCCGCCGGGCGCGGCCACCGAAACGGACCTCCCGACGCCCCTGAGGAGGAGGCGCGACCCCGAGATCTCCCGGAGATCGGTCCGGGATCCGCTCGGGACATGGCCGCTGCGGCGGTGCCCGGTGCAGGATGGAAGGGACAGTTCGCCCACCCCTGGAGGACCGCATGCTTGCCGAGACCATATGTTCCGCGGTGTCCGCGGCGGGCTTGGGCGTCGCCGCGGTGACCGCGTACCGCAAGCGCTTCCTCGCCGCCGCGCGCATCGCGGCGTACGCGCTGGTGCCGGTCGCCCTGGTGATGACGGGCTTCGTGGAGTGGGTGTCCGGGATGGTCTTCAACCCGGCCGTCTGGGCGGGCTTCGGGCTGCTCGGGCTGTCCTGGGTGCTGTTCATGACCACGCGGGCCGTCGAGCGCCGCAGCCTCGGTGCCGGGGAGAAGCCGGCCAAGGCGGTCAAGCCGGCGAAGGGCGCGAAGGGGCGCCCCGCGCGGGAGGCCGTGGCTCCGGCCGCGTCCGCCCCCTCGCTCGGCCCGGGCGCCCGTCCGCAGCCGGAGCCCCGCAGCGGCGCCGCCCCCGCCACTCCTGCGGATGACTTCTCCGACATCGAAGCGATTCTGAAGAAGCACGGCATCTGAGGTCCGCGCACGAAATTCCCGCGGGCTTGACGAGAAGGGGTGAACTCCCGCGTAAACGATGGCGTGTTGAAGGCCCGATCGGGGCACCTTGGGTCATCATCGCCCCGACATGCTCGAGACATCGCAGGGTGAGCCGACGATTCCCGCGCCGGCCCCGGTCCCCGCCCCCGTTGCCGAGGAGCCGCGAGGCTGCCTCTTCGCGCTTTCCCAGCCGCCCCTGATGATCTTCCTAGGGGTGATCGGCACCCTGTTGCTGCTGGCCGCCGTGCACGACCTCTTCCTGCTCTGAGGGTCCCGCGTCGGCCTCCTTGCGCCGGGCCCGGTACGCCGCCACGTGCAGCCGGTTCCCGCAGGTCCGGCTGTCGCAGTAGCGGCGCGAACGGTTCCGTGAGAGGTCCACGAAGGCCCGTCGGCAGTCGGGGGCCTCGCAGCGGCGCAGTCGCTCCTGCTCCCCGGAGACCACGATGAAGGCCAGCGCCATGCCGCCGTCGGCCGCGAGGTGGTCGCCGAGCGAGGCGCCCGGCGCGAAGTAGTGGACGTGCCAGTCGTAGCCGTCGTGGTCGGTCAGCTGCGGGGTGGTGCCGGCGGTCGCCACCAGCTCGTTGATCAGTCCTGCCGCGGTCCGCGGATTGGCCGCCCCGAACACCTGGGCGAATTTGCCGCGGACGGTACGCACTCCGGCGAGGTCGCGGACACCGAGATCGCCGACGTCGCTGATCTCGTACTCGCGTACGAACTCGCGCAGCGAGCCGACGTCCGCCAGCCCGTCGGGGTGGTCCGTCTCGGCCGTGGTGTTCACCAGCGCGACGACGACGTCGAGCGCGCGACGGGTGTCGTGGGGAATCTGCACGGTGGTCGCTCCCTGGGGGCCGGGCCTGCGGCGACGGACCAGTGCCGCCGCTGGGGGCCGACTCTAGTCGTCCCTGGGCGGCACCGGGAGGTGCCTCAGCTGCGACTGCGTCACGCACACCGGCGCCGTCCTCGCGGGTGGCTTCCGCAAGAACAGCGCCGGCACTGTCGTATGTGGTTTTTGTCCAGCCCGCACCGTCGCCCCGAGTCGGACGGTGCGGAGTGGCCCCCGGCGCAGGCCGGGAGGTGCTCCCTGCGAGCCTGGTTCAGCTTTCGGCCAGGATGTGGGAGAGCTCTTTGTCGAGGTCGAAGTGCCGGTGTTCGGTCCCGGGTGGAACCGCGGCGTCCGTCCGCTTGAGGAACGACTCGAGTGCGCGGGCGGGTGCTTCGAGCAGTGCTTCTCCCTCCGGTGAGCTCAGGGCGATGCAGACGACGCCCTGACCGTGGCTGCGGGACGGCCAGACGCGGACGTCTCCGGTTCCGGTGGGCCGGTGGAGGCCCTCAGCGAGGAGGTCTCGGGCGAATACCCACTCGACCGTCTCCTCGGCGCCGGTGTGGAAGGTGGCGTGCACGGCGTAGGGATCGGCCGTGTCATACCGCAGGCCCGCCGGGACAGGCAGTGAGGACTCGCTCGACACAACGAGGCGCAGGTGCAGCTCGCAGCTGACCGTGGTGTTCATAAGCGCCAGGGCCTTTCGCTCAGTGTGCGCTCGGGGATTCGCACGTCGGCGAAATCGACATGCCACCTACGGTGCCGTTGTAAACCCCTCTGACCGTTTTGCGGACCTCTGGGTCCCTCGGACGGCGGATCCAAACCACCATTCACGTGTGCTTCCGGCTCCGGTAGATTCGGGCCTATGAATACGGGGAGTGACCGCGGGACCGAAGCGTCCGCAGCCGACGACACCAGCACTCAGCAGACCACGGAAGAAGCGCCGCACGTATCGAAGGCTCCCGCCTTCATCAAGTCGCGCCGCACCCTGCACCTCAGCTGGCAGGTCGGCGTCTTCATCGTCGGCCTCGCCGTCATCGGTGCCGGTGTCGCCATGCTCGTGCTGCCCGGGCCCGGCTGGGTCGCGATCTTCGCGGGCCTGGCGATCTGGGCCACCGAGTTCGCCTGGGCCCACCTGGTGCTCCGCTGGACCAAGCGCAAGGTGACCGAGGCCGCGCAGAAGGCGCTGGACCCCAAGGTCCGCCGCCGCAACATCATCCTGACCAGCGTCGGACTCTTGATCGCGGGCGCGCTGATCGGCTTCTATCTCTGGAAGTACGGCCTCACGCTGCCTTGGGACCTCAAGGACCAGTGATGGTCGGGAACCACCGCTGACATGGGGTAATGTTTGCGGTGCGTCCGGGCGATTAGCTCAGTGGGAGAGCACTTCGTTCACACCGAAGGGGTCACTGGTTCGAACCCAGTATCGCCCACCCGGACCAAGGGCCCGGAGACTTTCATCGTCTCCGGGCCCTTGGCGTTTCCCCGTTCCCGCCGCTACCTCAGCCGGCCGAGGGCCGCCCGCAGCCGGCGCGCGTCCCGCAGCCGCTTCTCGTACGTCGCCCCCACCACCAGGAGCAGCAGCCCCGCCAGCGCCGGCGGCAGCCAGCGCGGCAGCGCGTCGACCACCTGGACCACGTACGGGGCCAGCTCGTGCAGGGCCACCGCCGCAAGGGCGCCGCCGCCGAGCAGCAGCGGGGCCTGGAGCCGCCGGTGCGCTCCGAGCAGCGTCACCGCGAGCGCCGCGAGGCCCAGCAGCAGCGGCCGCAGCCAGTACGGGTCGCCCCAGACCGCGACCAGGCTCGGCAGCAGCGTCGCCCCCAGCCCCGGCCCGTAAGCCGTCCACGACGAGGCCTGCGCATCCCTCCGGCGGCGCACGAAACCCACCGCGAGGGCGAGCACCGTCACCGGCAGCGTGTACGCCTCCGGCGCCGCCACCCCGGACGCCGCGAGCCGGATCCAGGTCGCCGCCACGAACAGGGCCCCGGCCGCCCAGCCGAGCCCGCGCCGGTCCGCCCGTACCGCCGCGCCCGCGCAGACCACCCCGGCCAGCGCGCACACCAGTGCCGACAGAGCCGGCTCCCGGACGGGGAGGAGCAGCGCCACCGCGCCGACCACGGCCGCCGCGATCTCCGCCGGGATCCGCACCCGGCCCAGGCGCGGGCCGAGCGCCGCCACCGCGGCCGGGACCGCCAGCAGGGGCAGCGCCCACCAGGACACCGCGAGCCCCCACACCACCCCCAGCGCCGCCACCGTGCCCGCCGCGTACCCGACGGCCAGCACCGCCCCGCCGGCCCGTGTGGGCAGCGCGGCGGGCCTGTACGCCGCCCCTGCCGCGCAGCCCGCACCCAGCAGCCCGAACACCGCGAAGGTGGCCGTACGGCCGTCCAGCGCGGCCACCGACAGGTCCAGCGCCCCCACCGCGGCGCACACCGCAGCCGCGTACCCCGGGCCGCGCGCGATCCGCAGCGCGCACACCCCGGCCGCCGCCGTCACCACCAGCTGGGCCGCGAGCACCGCCGCGACCGGCAGCCCGTACGCCAGCGGCGCCGTGAACAGCCCCGCCCAGGCCAGGACCACCGCGATCACGCCCGGCTCCGGGCGGGGCAGCACCCGCGCCAGCCACCCGGCGGCCCCCGCCGCGACCAGCAGGGTCACCGCGGCCGCCGGGCCCGGCCCGTACGCGTCGCGGGGCGGGGTCGTCGCCGCCCACACCTCGCCCAGCACCCCGGCCCGGAACACCAGCGAGCCCATCGCGGGCAGCAGCGCCGACACCGCGGTCAGGGCCGCCACCCCCGCACCGGCCCGGGCCAGGCCGCGGCGGACCGCCACCGGGAGCGCGCCGGCCCGTACCGCCGCCAGCAGCGGCAGGGCGAGCAGCAGGAACACCACCACGGTCCACTCCCGCGACAGCACGGGACGGGCCAGGCCGCCGAGCGCCGCCACCGCCGCCAGAGCGCCGGCGACCGCGGCGGCCATCGCCGAAGGCTCCCGCCAGGCCACCGCCACGCCCAGCACCGCGCAGGCCGCCAGCAGCAGCGCCGGACCGGCCGCCGCAGTCGCCGAGCCGGCCTGCAACGACTCCGACAGCCCGGCGAGCAGGGCCCCCGCCGCGAGGACGGCCCCGCTCACCGCCGTCGGACCGAACACCGACGCCCGCGCGCGGACCCCCGGCGCCGACAGCACGAGCGCCGCGTCCAGCGCCGCCGTCGCCAGCAGCGCCCAGCCGACCCCCACCGGGTCCGCCGCCGAGGCCACCGCCGCCAGCGGCAGCGGGAGCTGCGCCGTCAGCACCGCCGCCGGCAGCGGGATCAGCAGCCCCGGCAGCACCCGGGCGTACCCCGCCCACAGTGCCGCCAGTACGGCCGCCGCCCCCGCCGCGTACGCCGCGGCGTCGGTGTCCGGCGCGGCGACCGCGAACACCGCGTACGCGTCCAGCACCGTCAGCAGCAGCCCCACCGCCGCCACCGACTCGGCCGTCGAACGCAGACCCCGGCGCAGCAGCAGCGCCGGCGCGCCCAGCGCGGCCGCCGTCACCACGGCCAGCACCGCACTGCGCCCGGCGATCCCCATGGACCCCCAACTGACCAGCGTGAACGCCAGCGCAGCCACCGCCAGCAGCACCGCGCCCAAGGTCAGCAGCACGTTCTGCGCACTCGGGGCCGAGGCCTCCTGCGGACGGGCGGGGACGCCCGGCGTCACCCACCCGCCCGGCGCCGGAAGCCGCAGCAGCCACTCCCGGCGGGCCAGCAGATATCCGCGCCGGGCGTCGAGTTGGGCCAGCTCACGGTCGATGAGCACGAGCTCCCGGCCGGGCGGGAGGGGGATGTCGGGTGGTGGAGTCGCCATGTTCCGGAGTGTGGTGCCCGTCACGCCGTCAGGACATGGGCGTGCGTACTCAGATCCGCCCTGAGTACGCACGGAAGGAGTGGATGTACGAGAGCGGCGCCCGCGCGAAGGTCCGCCGGTCCAGACTGGAGGCATGGACCGCAGCCGCGCAGGGAACACGGACCGCAGCCGCGCAGGGAACACGGACCGCCGCCACCGGGACCGCTGGAACCGCTACCGTTTCCGCAGCGTGTGGGACCTCGACGCCCCGCCCGCCCGGGTCTACGCCGTGCTCGAACGGACCGGGGACTACCCGCGCTGGTGGCCCCAGGTCCGTGCGGTCGAGCAGATCGACGGACACAGCGGCACCCTGCACATCCGCTCCGTCCTCCCGTACGAGATCCGCATGACCGCCACCGAACTCCTCCGCGACCCCGGCCGGGGCCTCCTGGAGGCCGCCCTGCACGGCGACATCGAGGGCTGGGCGCGGTGGACCGTACGAGCCCGCCGAGGCGCCGGCGGGCGCGCGACACGGGCCCTGTACGAGCAGGAGGTCGAGGTGCGCAGCCCCCTGCTGCGCCGCCTCGCGGTCCCCGCGCGGCCCGCGTTCCGGCTCAACCACGCCCTGATGATGCGGGCCGGCCGGCGCGCCCTCGCCGCCCGTCTGGCGGCCTCACCGGAAGCGGTTTGAACCAGACCCCGTGCCTCTTGTATGGTTCAACTCGTTCCCGGGCGATTAGCTCAGCGGGAGAGCACTTCGTTCACACCGAAGGGGTCACTGGTTCGATCCCAGTATCGCCCACCGGGTCAGGCCGGTCCGTCACACGACGGACCGGCCTTCCGCATCTCCGGGGGTCGTTGCCTACGCAGCCGCCGGCAGCTCCGGCCGCAGCGGCCAGTGCGGATCCACCGACTCCGGCGTCCCCTGACGCGTGAACCACGCCTGCAGCCCGCGCGCCTGCGCCGCATGCCATACCGCCTGCAGCGTGTGCAGCTCCGCCGGCGTCAGCCGCTCCAGCCGCGCCGCGAACCGGCGGCCCACCGCCCGTACGACCTCCAGCGAGGCCAACGCGTCCGCACCCGCGTCATGCGCCCCCTCCAGCTCTATCCCGTAGTGCGCGCACAGGTCCGTCAGCGTCCGGCGGCCCTTGCGGTACCGGTCCAGATGCTTGTCCAGCACCCGCGGATCCAGCACCGTCAGCGGCCGGTTGTCCAGATAGCGCGCCAGCGTCGACGCCCGGTGCCGGCGCAACTCCCGGTCCAGCAGCGTCAGATCGAACGGCGCGTTCATCACCACCACCGGCCGGCCCGCCACCTGCTGCTCCCCGAGCGCACGGGCTATCTCCTCCACGACCGGCGCGGGCCACCGCCCGTTGCGCTGGAGGTGGTCATCGGTCAGACCGTGCACTTCCGTGGCGCCCGGGGGCACCGGAATCCCGGGATTGACCAGCCAGCGGGTGGAGCGGACCCGGCCGCCCGCACACTCCTGTACGACGAGAGCGGCGGACACGATCCGGTCCTGCTCCACGTCCACCCCGGTCGTCTCCGTGTCGAATGCGGCCAGCGGGCCCTCGTACCAGCGCGTCATGGCGAACTCCTCGTTCCCGATCGGCAGTTGGGTGCAACCGGGCGCCGCCGCCTCGGAACGTGCCACCCTTGCCCGCATCGGTGATACCCGGCCTGTTTGCGCCGTACGCCGTTTGCGGGCCCTCTGGTACGGAGACAACTTCCCTGGGGGACCGCACGCATGACCGGTCATCACCCCGTCCACCCACATTCGGCAGGGCCCGGAAGGCATGGGGAGCCGGCCATGGCGCTCGCGCAGCCCGAACCGGGCGGGATGCTGCAGGGGCGGACCGATCCGCGGAGTGAGGCGCGGACCGGACCGCTGCGCGGCACACTCGCCACCACCGCCTGCATGGAGACCCTCCAGGTGGGATACCTGCACGCAGTCGCCGCCGCGGCCGGCTGCTCGCTCTCCCAGCCCTTTCCGGACAACGGCATCGACTGGCAGGTCAACCACGGCGCGCCCGAGCACCTCGTCGACGACGAGGTCACCATCAAGGTGCAGCTGAAGGCGACCTACCAGATACCGCCCAGACCGGCCGGGCCCACCTTCGCGTTCACCCTCGACAACGAGCACCTGGTGAAGCTGGCCCGCACGCCGGTCGCCGTCCACAAGATCCTCGTCGTGATGCTCGTCCCGCGAGAACGCGACCAGTGGCTGGCCGCCGGCCACGACCGGCTCGACCTGCGGCACTGCTGCTACTGGACCAACCTCGCCGGGCACCCCGTGACCGGCCGGCGCCGGACCACCGTGCGGATCCCCACCACGCGGATCTTCGACGACCGGGCGCTGTGCGAGATCATGACCCGGGTCGGGTCGGGAGGGACACCTTGATGCACTGGCACTCACCGAACCTCGAACCGGTGACGTCCCCGTCCGAGTACGGGGACTTCTCCGACTCGGGGACGCCCGATCCCGCCCACGTCGACCCGGCCGTGCTGGGAGCCCTGCTGCACCGGCACGGCTGGCAGCGCCGGGGCGGGGCCGCCGGGCGGTACGGGCGCTGGACGCCGCCTGCCCTTCCCGGGCCGGCCGGTGGGGGGAACAGCCTGCTCGTTCCGGAGAGCCGGGCCTTCCCCGACTGCGTCGACCTGCTGGAGGAGGCCCTGACCGCGCTCGCGCGCAGCGCGCTGCCGTCCGCACGGGAGGTGCTGTACGGACTGAGCGTGCCCAGCGACGAGATCCGCTGGGACCGGCGGATCCCCGAGGGTCCCGAGGGGCCGTACGGGCCCCGGGGCGCGGCGGCGTGGACCGTGCAGGAACAGCTCCGCTCGGCCGCCAGGCAGCTCCTGCTCGCCGGGGCCCTCGCGGACCGGGCCAGGGCCGGGTACTACGGGGCCCGGCACCGCGGACAGGCCGAACGCGCCCTGGACGGGGTCCTGGTGGGGCCGGCCCCCGGCGGGCGCAGGCTCACCGCGTACGTCCCGGTGGACGGCGGGCGGGGCACCATGACCCGGCTGCACCACGCCCTGCACGCGGCGCGCGAGGCCGTGGACTACCGGCGGGCCACCGGCGGCATGGAGGCCTTCGACGCGGCGGTCGAGGCCGGGGTCAGCCGGGAGCTGGCCGATGCGCTGATCGCGCTCGTGCGGGGTTCGGAGGGGGCCCGCATCGCCCTGGCCTGGGCGCCGGCGGCCGGGGTCCCGGCGGGGTGCGCGGCCCGGCCGGAGCCGGTGGAGTTCTCGCCGGGGGACCTGCCGGTGCTCCGGGATGCGGCGGCGCGCTACACCCGCGACGAACCGGCGGTTCCCGTGCGGGTGGCGGGCGCGGTGGTCCGGATGCGGCGCTCGGCCCCGGGCGGCGGGGGCACGATCCGGCTGCGGGTCCTCGCCGGGGCGGAGATCCCGTACGTACGGGCCGTCCTCGACGAGGAGGCGTACCGGGTGGCGGGGCATGCGCATCTGGTGGGCGTGCCGATCCGGGTGAGCGGGCGGCTGCAGCGCCGGGGCGGGTTCCGGCGGCTGACCGATGCCACGGATGTGACGCCGGTCCCGCTGGACGAGGTCGAGCGGGACCGGCTGATGAAGTCGCTGGACGAGGCGCTCGATCCGGGGGACGTCCTTCCGACGGACGACTGACAGGGGCCCGGAGCTCCGCCCCGGACTCCGCGCCTCAAACGCCGGCGGGGCCGGGTCTGCGGGTGAAGGAGGCCATCGTGAGGCCCGGAGCGGGGGAGAAGTCCGGGCCGCGGGTGAAGCCCAGGCGGGTGTACAGGGTCAGTGCGGGGGTGTTCGCCGCGCCCGTGGTGACCGTGACCGTGACGGCGGGGAGGAGCTCGGACAGGACGTGACGGAGCAGGAGCGAGGCGACGCCTCGGCGGAACCAGGCCGGGGACACGCAGAGGCGGTCGATGCAGGCGCTGCCGTCCGGCTCCTCCTGCCACGCCAGGAAACCGGCGATCCCACCGTCCTGCGCGACCGCGCCGAGCCAGTGCAGCGGCTGCTCCCGCATCTGCGCGAGGCTCTCGCGCAGCGCCGGGATGCCGTCGAAGCCGATCAGCTCCGCCTCCACGGCGTACGCGGCCCGGCCGATCCGGTGGACCGCCGTCGCCGCGGAGTCCTCGGCCAGGTCCAGCGGCCGGACGTCGAGCGGGTTCGGCACGGGCACGATTCCTCCGGAGCAGGGTGGCGCGGGGGCAGCGGGTCCACCGTAACCAACCCGGGAAGGCACAACCGTTTCGCGGCGGAGCCTCTCGGCTCGGTACGATTCAGGCGCGCAGCGTTCGCTGGCGCATCCCCTGAGTCAGGAGAGACCGGTGTCAGACGTCCGTGTGATCATCCAACGCGATTCCGAGCGGGACGAGCGCGTGGTGGCCACGGGCACTACGGCGGCCGAGCTGTTCGCCGGCGAGCGCACCGTCGTCGCCGCGCGTGTGGCGGGCGAGCTCAAGGATCTTGCGTATGTCGTCGAGGACGGCGAGATCGTCGAGCCCGTCGAGATCTCCTCCGAGGACGGCCTGAACATCCTGCGCCACTCGACCGCGCACGTCATGGCTCAGGCCGTGCAGGAGCTGTTCCCCGAGGCCAAGCTGGGCATCGGCCCGCCGGTCCAGAACGGCTTCTACTACGACTTCGACGTGGCCCGGCCCTTCACCCCGGAGGACCTCAAGGCCGTCGAGAAGAAGATGCAGGAGATCCAGAAGCGCGGGCAGAAGTTCTCCCGCCGCGTGGTCACCGACGAGGCGGCCCGCGAGGAGCTCGCCGACGAGCCGTACAAGCTCGAGCTCATCGGCATCAAGGGCTCCGCTTCGACCGACGACGGTGCGAACGTCGAGGTGGGCGGCGGCGAGCTGACCATCTACGACAACCTGGACGCCAAGACCGGCGAGCTGTGCTGGAAGGACCTCTGCCGCGGTCCCCACCTGCCCACCACCCGCAACATCCCGGCGTTCAAGCTGATGCGCAACGCGGCCGCCTACTGGCGCGGCAGCGAGAAGAACCCGATGCTCCAGCGCATCTACGGCACCGCGTGGCCGTCGAAGGAGGAGCTGAAGGCCCACCTCGACTTCCTCGCCGAGGCCGAGAAGCGCGACCACCGCAAGCTCGGCAACGAGCTGGACCTCTTCTCCATCCCGGACGAGATCGGCTCCGGCCTGGCCGTCTTCCACCCGCGCGGCGGCATCATCCGCCGGACCATGGAGGACTACTCGCGCCGCCGGCACGAGGAAGAGGGCTACGAGTTCGTCTACTCCCCGCACGCCACCAAGGGCGCGCTCTTCGAGAAGAGCGGCCACCTGGACTGGTACGCGGAGGGCATGTACCCCCCCATGCAGCTCGACGGTGGTACCGACTACTACCTCAAGCCCATGAACTGCCCGATGCACAACCTGATCTTCGACGCGCGCGGCCGCTCCTACCGCGAACTGCCGCTGCGTCTGTTCGAGTTCGGCACCGTGTACCGGTACGAGAAGTCGGGCGTGGTCCACGGCCTGACCCGCGCCCGCGGCTTCACCCAGGACGACGCGCACATCTACTGCACCCGTGAGCAGATGGCCGAGGAGCTCGACCGGACCCTCACCTTCGTGCTGAACCTGCTGCGCGACTACGGTCTGACCGACTTCTACCTGGAGCTGTCCACCAAGGACCCGGAGAAGTTCGTCGGCTCGGACGAGGTCTGGGAGGAGGCGACCGCGGTCCTCCAGCAGGTGGCCGAGAAGCAGGGCCTCCCGCTGACCCCCGACCCGGGCGGCGCGGCCTTCTACGGCCCGAAGATCTCCGTGCAGGCGCGCGACGCCATCGGCCGCACCTGGCAGATGTCGACGGTGCAGCTGGACTTCAACCTGCCGGAGCGGTTCAACCTCGAGTACACCGCGCCCGACGGCTCGCGCCAGCGGCCGGTCATGATCCACCGCGCGCTGTTCGGCTCCATCGAGCGGTTCTTCGCCGTGCTGCTGGAGCACTACGCGGGCGCCATGCCGCCGTGGCTGGCCCCGGTCCAGGCAGTCGGCATCCCGATCGGCGACGGGCACGTCGAGTACCTGCAGGAGTTCGCCGCCGAGGCGAAGAAGAAGGGCCTGCGGGTCGAGGTGGACGCCTCCTCCGACCGGATGCAGAAGAAGATCCGCAACCACCAGAAGCTCAAGGTCCCCTTCATGATCATCGTCGGTGACGAGGACATGGCCGCGGGCACCGTCTCCTTCCGTTACCGCGACGGGTCGCAGGAGAACGGCATCGCCAAGGACGAGGCCCTGGCCAAGCTGGCCAAGGTCGTCGAGGACCGCGTCCAGGTCTGACCGGCGCAGCTCATTTCTGAGGGGCCCCCGGGGAACTTCCGTCTCCCGAGGGCCCCTCGTCTTCGCCTTCCCGGCGGAAGACCTGGATCAGCCAGGACGAGAAGGAACCCGTCACGGCGCCCAGCAGGCCCAGGCCGAAGGTCATCAGCGCGACCGCGATCAGCCGTCCCTCCGGGGTCACCGGGACCACGTCGCCGTAGCCGACCGTCGTCAGCGTCTGGCACACGCACCACACCGCGTCCCAGAACGTCCGGATCGGGGACTGCGGGTCTGTGTGTTCGACGTGGTACATGCCGAGCGAGCCGGAGAAGCCGAGCAGCACCGACGAGAGACCGGCGTACGTGATCACGCGCGGGTAGAGGCTGCGGCGCGGGCGGTCGTGGTGCTTGGCCTGGATGGCGTCGTGGACCTTGACCATGCGCAGCGGCCGCAGCGTCGGCAGCAGGACGACCAGGGCGTCCAGCCAGTGTGTCCGGATGAAACGCCGCGGCCGCTGGCGGCTGAGGATCAGCCGCACCAGGAAGTCCACGATGAAGCAGAGCCAGGTCACCAAGACCACGATGCTCGCGATGTCCCGCCAGACGCTGTGGGCGTCGTTGGCCAGGACGCGGACCGCGTACCCGGCGAGGAAGACCAGCGAGGCATAGAAGAGGGGCAGCTCGGTACGGCGCTCCCAGGCTGCGTCCCGGGTCTCGGATTGTTCGCGCATGGGCCCAGCATCGCGGCCGTACCGCCGGTCTTCGCCCCGGCGACACGCCCTTCGGGGGCAAGGTCATATGCTGCATCCCATGACGACTGAGCCGGAGCAGCAGATCGGTGTGGGCACGCAGGACGCGTTCCAGCGTCTGTGGACGCCCCACCGGATGGCGTACATCCAGGGGGAGAACAAGCCGACCGGTCCGGAGGCCGGGGACGGCTGTCCCTTCTGCGGGATTCCGGAGATGTCCGACCAGGACGGCCTGGTCGTGGCCCGGGGCAAACACGTCTACGCCGTGCTGAACCTGTACCCGTACAACGGCGGCCACCTGATGGTCGTCCCGTACCGGCACGTCGCCGATTACACGGAGCTCGACGCGGCGGAGACGGCCGAGCTGGCCGATCTCACCAAGCGGGCCATGATCGCGCTGCGCAAGGCGTCCGGGGCGCACGGGTTCAACATCGGCATGAACCAGGGCGCCGCCGCGGGGGCCGGCATCGCGGCGCACCTGCACCAGCACATCGTGCCCCGCTGGGGCGGGGACACGAACTTCATGCCGGTCGTCGGCCACACCAAGGTGCTGCCCCAACTTCTGGCGGACACCCGCCAGATGCTCGCCGACGCCTGGCCCACCGACTGAGACGGCCGGGCGCCCCCCGGGGCCGCGGGCCGGCCCCGGGGCGCCCCGTCTAGGCGTCGTACACGTCCGCCTTGCGCGGGGCGGCGTCCTGGACGAGTCCGCTGACGATCATCGAACGGTTGCTGAAGCGGTCGATGTCGGCGCCGTTCTCCTCGAGGACCCGCATCGCGGCCGCGTGCACCGCCCGCAGGACGGGGGTGGCGGCGCGGAGTGCGTCGTCGGCCATGAAGCGGTGGCGCCAGGGCTGGCCCGCCCAGACGTGGCGCAGACCGAAGGGCTCGGGCAGGACCAGCTTGCCGCCGAAGAAATCGAGGATCGGCGGGAACCAGGTCAGCGGGGCGCGGACGGCGAGACGGACCACCTCCTGGGCGTCCACCAGCGGCAGCGTGCGCTCCACGGTCTCCCAGAACCGGACGGACTTCGGTACCTCGACCTTGGGGGCCGCGGACTTGGTGGTGAACAGGCCGTGCACCGGTCCGAGTGCGTGGCCGGTCACCTCGACGCGCAGGGTCTTGTACAGCACGGTGACCGTCACCAGCATGGTGATCACCAGCTGGCCGTCCCAGAGCGGGTACTGGATGCCGAGGTAGTGCCGGTTGCCGCCGCTGAACTGCTGCTCGTTGCAGATCCGGGTGATCTCGTGCGGCTTGACGAGGAAGGTGTCCACGTCGGCGCCGGTGGGGCGGGCCACCTCCGCGGCGCCTTCGCCGACCGGGGTGACGATCCAGTGCTGGATCGAGGCGGGCGGCAGGCCGCCGGTGTGCAGCGGGCCGCGCTCCAGCTTGCGCAGTTCGGTGTCGATCGCGCGTATGACGTCCCAGCTGCGGAACGGGTGGATCTCCATGCCTTCGGTCTTGGGGGCGAGCTCCTCGGCCATCTGCCAGCTGCCCCAGCGGGTGCCCATGCCGAGGATGCCCTTGGGGCCGGCGTAGAAGACGGAGTTGCTGCGGTCCTCGGCCGTGAGCTTGGCGAGCGAGTGCCGTAGGTCCTCGCGGGCCTTCTCGTCCGGGTTGCCGGGGACCGCCTCGGGAATCTTGGCGCCGATGCCGTCGCCCGCGAGCAGACCGTCCCAGCGGGAGCGCATGTCGGCGGCGGTGGCCTCGCAGATCCGGCGGGCGAGGAGCCATCCCACGGCGGGGACGATGATCATGCCGCGCAGGTAGAGGCCCAGGAAGCCGGTGAACGGCAGCCGGAACATGAGCACGGCCGCCACGACGGCGACGCCGACGAGCAGCAGGGTGCCCATCCAGGACGAGCGTTTGCCGTCACCCTTGGCCAGCGACTTGCGGAGCTGGAACAGGCCCAGCCAGAGCAGCAGGCCGGGCAGGAACAGCACCCCGGCGACCAGCATGATCAGGCGCAGCTTGCGGTCGCGCTCCTTGCGGAGGCGGGAGGCGGCCAGGCAGTGCTCGACGACGGTCTGCGGGTCGAGGCCGAAGGACTGGATGAGCGGTTTGCGGCCGGAGGCGAGGGTGCGGGCCTCGACGGCGCGGCAGAAGGCCTCGCCCAGGTTGGGTTCGAAGAGCGAGACCTTGGGGGGTTTGATCGTCGACTTGTGGTACTCGTTGTCGGCTTTGAGTAGGTCGGACAGCTTGGAGTCCTTGCCGCCGTCCCGGTACGCGGCCGAGGCGAGGGCGTTGGTCGCCGCGGTCTGGCCCCCACCCCCCTGGAGGGGGACCTGTGCCCCGGGCCTGAAGTCGAATCCGTCGTCCGCCACCGTTGCCCCCATCGCTGTGCGTTGTGCTCTTTTGCCGCGCAGATGAGCCTATCGGCGTATCTCTTCCCATGGTCATGGGACAGGGAAATGCCGCCCACCGCAAGCGGGTTGGGTGGGCGGCTTCCAAGGCGTCTTTGGCGCTATGTCAATCAGGTTCCCTTCTCGGCCTGTTCACGCACCTTGTCGGCGATCTGGGGCGGCATGGGCTCGTGCCGGGCGTAGGCGCGGGTGAACCGGCCCGTGCCGTGCGAGACCGAGCGCAGTTCGACGGCGTACCGGCCGATCTCGATCTCGGGGATCTCGGCGCGGACGCAGGTGCGGCCGGGGTCTGCCTGTTCGGTGCCGACGACGCGGCCGCGGCGGCCGGCGAGGTCGCTCATGACGGGGCCGACGTACTCGTCGGGGACGAGGACGGCGAGCTCGGCGACCGGTTCGAGGAGGTGGATGCGGGCCTCGGCGGCGGCTTCGCGCAGGGCGAGGGCGCCCGCGGTCTGGAAGGCGGCGTCGGAGGAGTCCACCGAGTGCGCCTTGCCGTCGAGGAGGGTGATGCGTACGTCGACCAGCGGGTAGCCGGCCGCGACCCCGCGGGCGGCCTGGGTGCGTACGCCCTTCTCGACGGACGGGATGAACTGGCGGGGCACGGCGCCGCCGACGACCTTGTCGACGAACTCGATGCCGCTGCCGGGCGGGAGGGGTTCGACCTCGATCTCGCAGATGGCGAACTGGCCGTGTCCGCCGGACTGTTTGACGTGGCGGCCGCGGCCGGCGGCCTTGGCTCCGAACGTCTCGCGCAGGCTGACCTTGTGCGGGACGGGGTCGACCTGGACCCCGTAGCGGGTGCGCAGCCGTTCGAGGGCGACGTCCTGGTGGGCCTCGCCGAGGCACCACAGGACGACCTGGTGGGTGTGCGGGTTCTGTTCCAGCCGCATCGTGGGGTCCTCGGCGACGAGCCGGGCCAGGCCCTGGGAGAGCTTGTCCTCGTCGGCCTTGCTGTGGGCCGCGATGGCGAGGGGGAGCAGCGGGTCGGGCATCGACCAGGGCTCCATGAGCAGGGGCCGGTCCTTGGCCGAGAGGGTGTCGCCGGTCTCGGCGCGGGTGAGTTTGGCCACGCAGGCGAGGTCGCCGGCGATGACCTGGGTGAGGCTGCGCTGCTGTTTGCCGAAGGGGGACGTGAGGGTGCCGATCCGCTCGTCGACGTCGTGGTCCTCGTGCCCGCGGTCGGCCAGGCCGTGGCCGCTGACGTGCACGGTCTCCTCGGGGCGCAGGGTGCCGGAGAAGACGCGGACGAGGGAGACGCGGCCGACGTAGGGGTCGGAGGAGGTTTTGACGACCTCGGCGACGAGCGGCCCGTCGGGGTCGCAGGTGACGGCCGGGCGGTCGGCGCCGTCCGGGGCGGTGACGGCGACGGCGGCGCGCTCCAGGGGGGTGGGGAAGCCGCCGGTGACCAGTTCCAGGAGCTCGACGGTGCCGAGGCCCTGGCGGGCGCCGTCGGTGGCGGGGGCGGCCATCAGGACGGGGTGGAAGGTGCCGCGGGCCACGGCGCGCTCGAGGTCGTCGACGAGTGTCTTGATGTCGATGTCCTCGCCGCCGAGGTAGCGGTCCATGAGGCTCTCGTCCTCGCTCTCCGCGATGATCCCCTCGATGAGGCGGGAGCGGGCATCGGCGATGAGGGCGAGCTCGTCGGGCGCGGGGTCGCGTTCCACGCGCTCCCCGGAGGTGTAGTCGTACACGCGCTGGGAGAGCAGGCCGAGCAGGCCGGCGACCGGGGTGTGCCCGTCGGGGCCGGGAGGCCCGTACAGGGGCAGGTAGAGCGGGATGACGGCGTCGGGGTCCTCGGCTCCGAAGATCTCGCCGCAGACGGTGGCCATCTGCGCATAGTCGGCCCGGGCGGCCTCCAGATGGGTGACGACGATGGCGCGGGGCATGCCGACGGCCTCGCACTCGTCCCAGACCATGCGGGTGGCGCCGTCGATGCCGTCGGAGGAGGAGACGACGAAAAGGGCCGCGTCCGCGGCGCGCAGACCGGCCCTGAGCTCGCCGACGAAGTCGGCGTATCCGGGGGTGTCCAGGATGTTGATCTTGATTCCGTCCCATTCGACGGGGACGAGGGACAGCTGTACGGACCGCTGCTGCCGGTGTTCGATCTCGTCGTAGTCGGAGACGGTGCCGCCGTCCTCGACCCGGCCGGCCCGGTTGACGGCGCCTGCCGTCAGGGCGAGGGCCTCGACCAGCGTGGTCTTGCCGGCTCCGCTGTGGCCGACCAGCACGACGTTCCGTACGGACGACGGCCGGTCGGCCGTCGGTGCCCTGCCGGCGGCTCCGGCTTGGTGTGATGTGGCTCCCATGGTGCTCGTGCCTCCCGGTGTGACGGTGAGGAGGTTGATCGGGGTCCTTCGAGCTTTGCACTGGCGTCACACTGCGTCCATACGTAGTACCCGGCGCTGTCCGGAGCGTGTCGCGGGCATGGAGCGCTGATTGTCTGGCGCGAACCGGTGGGTGCGCGGCAGTGGGCGCCCGGGGCGCTGGCTACGATGGGCCAGCCGGTGGCCGATGTGGCCGTGCGGCCCAGCGACCCTCCGGGAAGGCCATGCTGAACAAGTACGCGCGTGCATTCTTCACGCGTGTTCTCACGCCATTCGCCGCATTTCTCCTCCGGCGGGGGGTGAGCCCGGACGCGGTCACCCTGATCGGCACGGCCGGAGTGGTGGCGGGAGCGCTGGTCTTCTTCCCCCGGGGGGAGTTCTTCTGGGGCACGATCACCATCACCCTGTTCGTGTTCTCCGACCTGGTGGACGGGAACATGGCCCGCCAGGCGGGCGTCTCCAGCCGCTGGGGCGCGTTCCTCGACTCGACGCTCGACCGGGTGGCCGACGCGGCGATCTTCGGCGGCCTCGCGCTCTGGTACGCGGGCAACGGGAACGACAACGTGCTGTGCGCGGTGGCGATCTTCTGCCTGGCCAGCGGCCAGGTGGTCTCGTACACGAAGGCCCGCGGCGAGTCGATCGGGCTGCCGGTCGCCGTCAACGGGCTCATCGAGCGCGCCGAGCGGCTGGTGATCTCGCTGGTCGCGGCCGGCCTGTCCGGGCTGGAGACCTTCGGGGCGCCCTCCTGGATCGGGGTGCTGCTGCCGGTCGCCCTGTGGGTCGTGGCCGTGGGCTCGCTGGTCACGCTGATCCAGCGGGTGGTCACCGTACGCCGTGAGGCGGCGGAGGCCGACGCGGCGGCCGCCGTGGCCGAGGGCGGCGCGGCCTGATGGGCACGGTGCAGGACAAGCTGGTCGACGGCGTGTACGGGCTCGGCTGGGCCGCGGTGAAGAAGCTGCCGGAGCCGGCCGCGGTGGCCCTCGGCCGCCGGATCGCCGACTTCGCGTGGAAGAAGCGCGGCAAGAGCGTGCTGCGGCTGGAGTCGAACCTGGCTCGAGTCGTGCCGGACGCCGGTCCGGAGCGGCTGCGGGAGCTCTCGCAGGCCGGCATGCGCTCGTACATGCGGTACTGGATGGAATCCTTCCGGCTGCCGACGATGGACCCGAAGCGCTTCAGCACGGACGTCGAGTTCAAGGACGAGCACCTCCTGCGCGAGGCACTCGCCTCCGGGCGCGGGGTCGTCGTCGCCCTGCCGCACCTGGCCAACTGGGATCTCGCCGGAGCGTGGGCCATCGGCCACATCGGCGTCCCGTTCACCACGGTCGCCGAGCGGCTCAAGCCGGAGAGCCTCTACGACCGCTTCGTGGCCTACCGGGAGAGCCTCGGCATGGAGGTGCTGCCCCACAGCGGCGGCACGGCCTTCGGGACCCTGGCCCGCCGGCTCCGCTCCGGAGGTCTGGTGTGCCTGGTCGCGGATCGCGACCTGTCGGCCTCCGGGGTCGAGGTGGACTTCTTCGGTTCGGCGGCACGCATGCCGGCCGGGCCGGCGCTGCTGGCGCAACAGACGGGGGCGGTGCTGCTCCCGGCGACCCTGCACTACGGAGAGTCGCCGAAGATGTACGGCCGGATCCATCCCGAGGTGGCGGTGCCGAAGACAGGGACCCGGGCCGAGCAGACGGCCGTCATGACCCAAGCGGTGGCCGACGCCTTCGCCCAGGGGATCGCCGAGCACCCGGAGGACTGGCACATGCTGCAGCGGCTGTGGCTGGACGACCTGGAGGAGCGCTCCGCGTGAAGATCGGCATTGTCTGCCCGTACTCGTGGGACGTGCCCGGCGGCGTCCAGTTCCACATCCGGGACCTCGCCGAGCACCTGATCCGCCTCGGCCACGAGGTGTCGGTGCTGGCCCCGGCGGACGACGAGACGCCGCTGCCGCCGTACGTGGTCTCGGCGGGGCGGGCGGTGCCCGTGCCGTACAACGGGTCGGTGGCCCGGCTGAACTTCGGCTTCCTGTCGGCGGCCCGGGTGCGGCGCTGGCTGCACGACGGCGTCTTCGACGTGATCCACATCCACGAGCCGGCCTCGCCCTCGCTCGGACTGCTGTCCTGCTGGGCGGCGCAGGGCCCGATCGTGGCCACGTTCCACACCTCGAACCCGCGCTCGCGCGCCATGATCGCGGCGTACCCGATCCTCCAGCCGGCGCTGGAGAAGATCAGCGCGCGGATCGCGGTGAGCGAGTACGCGCGGCGCACGCTGGTCGAGCACCTGGGCGGGGACGCGGTCGTGATCCCCAACGGCGTCGACGTGGACTTCTTCGCCGGAGCCGAGCCGAATCCCGCCTGGTCCGGGCAGACCCTCGGCTTCATCGGCCGGATCGACGAGCCCCGCAAGGGCCTGCCGGTGCTGATGGCGGCCTTCCCGCGCATCGTGGCGCAGTGCCCGGACGTACGGCTCCTCGTGGCCGGCCGCGGCGACGAGGAGGAGGCGGTCGCCTCCCTGCCCGCCGACCTGCGGGCGCGGGTCGAGTTCCTCGGCATGGTCTCCGACGAGGACAAGGCGCGGCTGCTGCGCAGCGTCGACGTGTACGTGGCCCCGAACACCGGCGGTGAGAGCTTCGGCATCATCCTGGTCGAGGCGCTGTCGGCGGGGGCCGCGGTGCTCGCCTCCGACCTGGACGCGTTCGCGCAGGTCCTGGACCAGGGCGCGGCGGGGGAGCTGTTCACCAACGAGGACGCGGACGCGCTGGCCGCAGGCGCGGTGGCCCTGCTGCGCGACCCGGCCCGCCGGGCGGAGCTCAGCGCCCGCGGCTCGGCGCATGTACGCCGCTTCGACTGGTCGACGGTCGGAGCGGACATCCTCGCGGTCTACGAAACGGTGACGGACGGCGCGGCTGCGGTGGCCACGGACGAGCGCGTCAGCCTGCGCACCCGCCTCGGCCTCACCCGGGACCCGTCGGCCTGAGGGCCCCCTCCCGGGGCCCGGCGGGCCGCGGGCGGGCCCGCCGGGGCAGCCGTGCACGGGGCGCGTCGACGGGGAGGGTATTGTCGCGGGCCGTGATCGAAACCCTTGTCTGGACTGCCCTGGCGCTCGGCGTCATCGGGGTCTACCTCAGCTGGACCGCCGGACGGCTGGACCGGCTGCACTCGCGCATGGACGCCGCCCGCGCCGCCCTCGACGCGCAGCTCGTGCGGCGCGCCTCGGTGGTGATCGAGGTGGCCGCCTCCGGGGCGCTCGACCCCGCCTCCTCCATCGTCCTGTACGAGGCCGCACACGCCGCCCGCCAGGCCGAGGAGGAACACCGCGAGGTCGCCGAGAGCGAGCTCAGCCAGGCGCTGCGCGCGGTGTTCTCCGATGCCGCCCAGGTCGAGGTGCTCAAGGCCGCCCCCGGCGGCGAGGCGGCCGCCGAGGAGCTGGCCGCGGCGGTCCGCCGGGTGCCCATGGCACGGCGGTTCCACAACGACGCCGTGCGGGCCGCCCGGGCGCTGCGCCGCCACCGCAAGGTCCGCTGGTTCCGGCTGGCCGGCCACGCCCCGTTCCCGCTCGCGTTCGAAATGGACGATGAGCCCCCGGTGGATCTTGCCGACCGGCCGTAGTGGCCCCGGCCGGCCCTAGTTGTACCCAAAGGCCAATTTGAAAGAGGCCACCGGCTCCTCATTGGCCCTTGCGGTGGACTGGTCGGGGGCGGTTTGCTCGGCGGAGTACCACCGCAGCACTTGCGCGCAGTACCACCGCAGCACCCGTCTTCCCTTCGAGTGAGGTCAATCCGTGAGCACGCTTCCCTCCACCCCGCAGTCCGCTGAGTCCGCGATCGGCACGTCCCGCGTCAAGCGCGGCATGGCCGAGCAGCTCAAGGGCGGCGTGATCATGGACGTGGTCAACGCCGAGCAGGCGAAGATCGCCGAGGACGCCGGCGCCGTGGCCGTCATGGCCCTCGAGCGGGTCCCCGCCGACATCCGCAAGGACGGCGGCGTCGCGCGCATGTCGGACCCGAACATGATCGAAGAGATCATCGAGGCCGTCTCCATCCCGGTCATGGCCAAGTCCCGCATCGGCCACTTCGTCGAGGCCCAGGTCCTGCAGTCCCTCGGCGTCGACTACATCGACGAGTCCGAGGTCCTGACCCCGGCCGACGAGGTCAACCACTCCGACAAGTGGGCGTTCACCACCCCCTTCGTCTGCGGTGCCACCAACCTGGGCGAGGCCCTGCGCCGCATCGCCGAGGGCGCGGCCATGATCCGCTCCAAGGGCGAGGCCGGCACCGGCAACGTCGTCGAGGCCGTCCGCCACCTGCGCCAGATCAAGAACGAGATCGCCCGCCTGCGCGGCTACGACAACAACGAGCTGTTCGCCGCCGCCAAGGAGCTGCGCGCCCCGTACGAGCTCGTCAAGGAAGTTGCCGAGCTCGGCAAGCTCCCGGTCGTGCTGTTCTCCGCCGGTGGCGTCGCCACCCCGGCCGACGCCGCCCTGATGCGCCAGCTCGGCGCCGAGGGCGTCTTCGTCGGCTCCGGCATCTTCAAGTCGGGCGACCCGGCCAAGCGTGCCGCCGCCATCGTGAAGGCCACCACCTTCTACGACGACCCGAAGATCATCGCGGACGCCTCCCGCAACCTGGGCGAGGCCATGGTCGGCATCAACTGCGACACCCTCCCCGAGTCCGAGCGCTACGCCAACCGCGGCTGGTAGTCATCACCATGACGAACACCCCCGTTGACCCCGTCGTCGGGGTACTTGCCCTCCAGGGCGACGTACGGGAACACCTGATCGCCCTGGCCTCGGCTGACGCCGTGGCCAGGCCGGTCCGGCGTCCCGAGGAGCTCGCCGAGGTCGACGCCCTGGTGATCCCCGGCGGCGAGTCCACGACCATGTCGAAGCTCGCCGTGCTGTTCGGCATGCTGGAGCCGCTGCGCGAGCGGGTACGCGCCGGGATGCCGGTCTACGGCACCTGCGCCGGCATGATCATGCTCGCCGACAAGCTGCTGGACGGCCGTGAGGACCAGGAGACCCTGGGCGGCATCGACATGATCGTGCGCCGCAACGCCTTCGGCCGGCAGAACGAGTCCTTCGAGGCGCAGGTCGACTTCGCGGGCATCGAGGGCGGCCCCGTCGAGGGCGTCTTCATCCGGGCACCCTGGGTCGAGTCCGTCGGCGGCGCCGCCGAGGTGCTCGCCACGTACGACGGTCACACCGTCGCCGTGCGCCAGGGCAATGTCCTCGCCACCTCGTTCCACCCGGAGCTCACGGGTGACGACCGGGTCCACGCGTACTTCGTCGACATGGTGCGCGCGGGGCTGTAACGGCGTCCCGGTAGGATCTGAGGCGAACATTGTTGGTGACGCGAAGGAGACAGGCAGATGTCCGGCCACTCTAAATGGGCTACGACGAAGCACAAGAAGGCCGTGGTTGACGCCAAGCGCGGCAAGCTCTTCGCGAAGCTGATCAAGAACATCGAGGTCGCGGCCCGTATGGGCGGCGCCGACATCGACGGCAACCCGACCCTCTTCGACGCCATCCAGAAGGCCAAGAAGAGCTCGGTCCCGAACAAGAACATCGACTCCGCGGTCAAGCGCGGCGGTGGTCTTGAGGCCGGCGGCGCCGACTACGAGACGATCATGTACGAGGGCTACGGTCCGAACGGTGTCGCGGTGCTCATCGAGTGCCTCACCGACAACCGCAACCGTGCCGCGTCCGACGTGCGTGTCGCCATGACCCGCAACGGCGGCTCGATGGCCGACCCGGGCTCGGTCTCGTACCTGTTCAACCGCAAGGGTGTCGTCCTGCTGCCCAAGGGTGAGCTCTCCGAGGACGACGTCCTGGAGACGGTGCTCGAGGCGGGTGCCGAAGAGGTCAACGACCTCGGCGACAGCTTCGAAATCATCAGCGAGGCCACCGACATGGTCGCGGTCCGGACCGCGCTCCAGCAGGCGGGCATCGACTACGACTCGGCCGACTCCAACTTCCTGCCGACCATGCAGGTCGAGCTGGACGAGGAGGGCGCGCGCAAGATCTTCAAGCTGATCGACGCACTCGAGGACAGCGACGACGTGCAGAACGTCTTCGCCAACTTCGACGTCTCGGACGAGGTCATGGAGAAGGTCGACGCCTGATCGGGCATCAGCGGCGGGCCGACGGGGACACACCCCGTCGGCCCGCCGCTTTGTCAGTGCCACCGGCTAGCCTGCACGCACTGGCAATCGAAGGGGGTGGGGGCGGAGTGCGCGTACTCGGCGTGGACCCGGGGCTGACCCGGTGCGGTGTCGGCGTGGTCGAGGGCGTCGCCGGCCGTCCGCTGACCATGATCGGCGTGGGGGTCGTACGGACGCCCGCGGACGCGGAGTTGGGGGACCGGCTCGTCGCGATCGAAGCGGGCATCGAGCAGTGGCTCGATGAACACCGGCCCGAAGTCGTCGCCGTGGAGCGGGTGTTCAGCCAGCACAACGTCAGGACGGTGATGGGAACCGCCCAGGCGAGCGCCGTCGCCATGCTCTGCGCCGCGCGCCGCGGGATACCGGTCGCCCTGCACACCCCCAGCGAGGTCAAGGCCGCCGTCACCGGATCAGGCCGGGCCGACAAAGCGCAGGTCGGGGCGATGGTGACCCGGCTGCTGCGGCTGTCCGCCCCGCCCAAGCCGGCCGACGCCGCGGACGCCCTCGCGCTTGCCATCTGCCACATCTGGCGGGCCCCCGCCCAGAACCGCCTTCAGCAGGCGGTCGCCCTGCACGCCTCGAAAGGCCGCCCCTCATGATCGCCTTCGTCAGCGGCCCGGTCGCCGCGCTCGCCCCCACCCTGGCCGTGATCGAGGTCGGGGGAGTGGGCATGGCCGTGCAGTGCACGCCGAACACCATCGCCGGCCTGCGGATGGGGGAGACGGCGCGGCTGGCCACGTCGCTGGTCGTACGGGAGGACTCGCTGACGTTGTACGGCTTCGCCGACGACGACGAGCGGCAGGTCTTCGAACTGCTGCAGACGGCGAGCGGGGTGGGGCCGAGGCTCGCGCAGGCGATGCTGGGGGTGCACAGTCCGGATGCGCTGCGGGTGGCCGTCTCGACGGGGGACGAGAAGGCCCTGATGGCCGTCCCCGGGATCGGCAAGAAGGGGGCCCAGAAGCTGCTGCTGGAGCTGAAGGACAAGCTCGGCGTACCGCTGGTCGGCGCACAGCGCGCCCCTGCCGCCTCCGGGCCGGCCCCCTGGACGGAGCAGCTCTCGGCGGCCCTGATCGGCCTGGGGTACGCCTCCAGGGAGGCGGAGGAGGCGGTGTCCGCAGTGACCCCGCAGGCGGAGGCCGCCATCGCCGCCGGCGGCTCGGCCCCCGTCCCCCAGCTCCTCCGAGCGGCCCTCCAGACCTTGAACCGAGCCCGCTGACCTCGCCGGCGCCGGGACGGGTACCGCTGCGCGGGGCAGTCCCCGAGACCACCGTACGAACCGAAAAAGGCAGACTGACAGCGTGAACTGGGATGACGAGAGCGACGACCGGATCGTGGCGGCGGCAGCGGACGGCGAGGACACCGCCGTCGAGGCGGCCCTGCGCCCCAAGGACCTCGGCGAGTTCGTCGGCCAGGAGAAGGTCCGCCAGCAGCTCGATCTGGTGCTGAAGGCGGCCCGCCAGCGCGGCGCCACTGCCGATCACGTCCTGCTCTCCGGCGCGCCCGGCCTCGGCAAGACCACCCTCTCCATGATCATCGCCGCCGAGATGGGAGCGCCCATCCGGATCACCTCCGGCCCCGCCATCCAGCACGCCGGCGACCTCGCCGCGATCCTGTCCTCCCTCCAAGAGGGCGAGGTCCTCTTCCTCGACGAGATCCACCGCATGTCCCGGCCCGCCGAGGAGATGCTGTACATGGCCATGGAGGACTTCCGCGTCGACGTGATCGTCGGCAAGGGGCCCGGGGCCACCGCCATCCCCCTCGAGCTGCCGCCCTTCACCCTCGTCGGGGCGACGACCCGCGCCGGCCTGCTCCCGCCGCCGCTGCGCGACCGCTTCGGCTTCACCGGGCACATGGAGTTCTACGCCCCCGAGGAGCTGGAACGCGTCATTCACCGCTCCGCCCGCCTCCTCGACGTGGAGATCGACACCGCCGGCGCCGCCGAGATCGCCGGCCGCTCCCGCGGCACCCCGCGCATCGCCAACCGCCTGCTGCGCCGGGTCCGGGACTATGCGCAGGTCCGGGCCGACGGCGT
The DNA here is from genome assembly GCF_036106915.1 of Streptomyces sp. NBC_00354. Classification (NCBI taxonomy): domain Bacteria; kingdom Bacillati; phylum Actinomycetota; class Actinomycetes; order Kitasatosporales; family Streptomycetaceae; genus Streptomyces; species Streptomyces sp. NBC_00354. The sequence goes on from NZ_CP107983.1 coordinate 6,677,080, forward strand.
GATCAACCGCGAGGTGGCCGGCACCGCCCTGCAGGTGTACGAGGTGGACGGGCGCGGGCTCGACCGGCTCGACCGGGCCGTGCTCGAAGCCCTGCTCAAGCTGTTCGGCGGGGGTCCCGTCGGGCTGTCCACCCTCGCCGTCGCCGTCGGCGAGGAGCGCGAGACCGTGGAGGAGGTCGCCGAGCCGTTCCTGGTACGCGAGGGGCTGCTCGCCCGTACGCCCAGGGGCCGGGTCGCGACCCCCGCCGCATGGGCTCACCTGGGCCTTGTCCCGCCCCAGCAGCACGGGAGTGGATCAAGCGGACAACAGGGCTTGTTCGGGGCCTGACGGCGCGGAGGTTCGCCCGCTCAGGAACTGCGGTGCCATGCTGGGCGTTGTTCCATCGGTGCGGACTCGCCTAGACTCCGCCGATGCCGACCCTTCAGGCCGGCATGCCCACCCCCGTAGAAGAAGGCCGTCTCCCGTGCGGTCGTGCGAAGGATCTCCGTCCCGTGAATCTCGTGACACTCCTCCCGTTCATCGTGCTCATCGGGGCGATGTTCCTGATGACCCGCTCCGCGAAGAAGAAGCAGCAGGCGGCCGCGCAGATGCGTGACCACATGGCGCCGGGCACCGGCGTCCGCACCATCGGCGGCATGTACGCCACGGTGAAGGAGATCGGCGACGACACCGTCACCCTCGAGGTGGCCCCCGGTGTCCACGCGATCTACGCGAAGAACTCCATCGGCGCCGTCCTGGAGGACGCGGAATACAACCGCATCGTCCACGGAGCCGGCGATGATCTGACGATCGACACGCCGGTAGTTCCGGACGACGCCTCCTCGCTGACCCTGGACAAGGACGCGGACAAGGACGCGGACAAGCCCGAGGGCGAGGCCCCGAAGCTCGACCTGGGCAAGAAGGACGAGCCCGAGGCCGACGAGCCCAAGGCCGACGAGCCCAAGGACGAGCCCAAGAACGGCAAGGCCGACGGCGAGGCCGGCACGAAGTAGCGCGCGGCCGGGGACCGTGAAGGCGCCTGACCGGCGGCCGGCGCGGTCCCCGTCAGTCACACTTCTGCGGGGGGCAGGGGTCCCCACCACACATTTTTCGTGGCCGTCCGCGCGCTGACCCGGCGCAGGGCGGTTGGACAGGGAGATACGACAAGGTGGCAGCACCGAAGAAGGGCCGGCGGCCCACGGGGGCTCAGGGGAGGCCGGGGCGCGCCCTGGCCATCATCCTGATCGCGATGGTGGCGCTCACCGCGGGGATGTTCCTCACGAAGCAGACGACCCCCCGGCTCGGCATCGACCTCGCGGGCGGTACGAGCATCACGCTCAAGGCCAAGAGCGAGCCCGGCAAGCCGGACGCGATCAACAAGACCAACATGGAGACGGCGGTCGGCATCATCGAGCGCCGTGTCAACGGTCTCGGCGTGTCGGAGTCCGAGGTCCAGACGCAGGGCCGCGACCACATCATCGTGAACATCCCCAAGGGGACGAACGAGAAGCAGGCTCGCGAGCAGGTCGGTACCACCGCCCAGCTGTACTTCCGCCCGGTCCTGGCCTTCGCAGACGGTGCCCCGGCAGCCCCCGAGGCCACGCCGAGCCCCTCCGCGAGCAGCTCCGGCGCCCCGAAGGCCGAGGGCAGCGGCAAGCCCGGCACCCCGGCCACCCCGTCGTCCAGCGCCACTTCCCAGGGCCGTGCGCTCAGCGAGGCCCTCAAGGCCCCGGGCGCCACCGCCACTCCCTCGCCCTCGGCGAGCGAGTCGAAGAAGGCAGACGACAACAAGGCTCCGTCCCCGACCCCGACCCCGTCGGGCATCGAGGCGGCCGCCGCCGACCTGCAGGCGAAGTTCGCCGCGCTGGACTGCACCAACGAGGCGCAGCGCGCCGCCGTCGGCAAGGGCGCCAAGCCCGAGGACGCGACGCTGGCCTGTGGCAAGCGCGGCGACGCCTGGGGCAAGTGGATCCTCGGCCCCGCCGGTGTCGCCGGTACGGACGTCAAGGACGCCAAGGGCGTCATCGACCCGCAGCGCGGCCAGTGGATCGTCACCATGCAGTTCACCGACAAGGGCGCCGACAAGTTCGCCAAGATCACCGGTGAGCTGGCCACCAAGCAGATGCCGCAGAACCAGTTCGCGATCGTGCTCGACGGCGAGGTCGTCTCCGACCCGTCCGTGAGCCAGGCGCTGACCGGCGGCAACGCCGAGATCTCCGGCGGCTTCAACCAGCAGTCCGCGCAGGACCTGGGCAACATGCTCTCGTACGGCGCCCTGCCGCTCTCCTTCAGCGAGGACAGCGTCACCACCGTCACCGCCGCGCTCGGCGGCGAGCAGCTGAAGGCCGGCCTGATCGCCGGTGCCATCGGCCTCGCCCTCGTCGTGATCTACCTGCTCGTGTACTACCGGGGCCTGGCCTTCATCGCCATCGTCAGCCTCCTGGTGTCCGCGATCCTCACGTACTCGATCATGGCGCTGCTCGGAAAGGGCATCGGCTTCGCGCTGAACCTGCCCGCCGTCTGCGGTGCGATCGTCGCGATCGGCATCACCGCGGACTCGTTCATCGTGTACTTCGAGCGCATCCGCGACGAGATCCGCGAGGGCCGCACCCTGCGTCCGGCCGTGGAGCGGGCCTGGCCGCGAGCCCGGCGCACCATCCTGGTGTCCGACTTCGTGTCGTTCCTGGCCGCCGCCGTGCTGTTCATCGTGACGGTCGGCAAGGTGCAGGGCTTCGCCTTCACGCTGGGTCTGACCACCGTGCTCGACGTGGTCGTGGTGTTCCTCTTCACCAAGCCGATCATGACGCTGATGGCCCGTACGAAGTTCTTCTCCAGCGGTCACCCCTGGTCCGGACTGGACCCGAAGCGGCTTGGCGCCAAGCCGCCGCTGCGCCGGTCCCGCCGTACCGGCTCCGGTTCCGTCACCGCTCCCGTCGACGTAAAGGAGGCGTGAGAGATGTCGAAGCTGGGAGATCTCGGCGCCAAGCTGTACCGCGGTGAGGTCGGCTACGACTTCGTCGGCAAGCGTTTCATCTGGTACGGCGTTTCCATCCTGATCACCATCACGGCGATCGTGGCCCTGGCCGTTCAGGGCCTCAACATGGGCATCGAGTTCAAGGGCGGTGCCGTCTTCACCACCCCGAAGACGGCCGTCTCCGTCGCCAAGGCGACCGAGGTCGCGGAGAAGGCCTCGGGCCACGACGCGATCGTCCAGGAGCTCGGCACGGGCGGCATGCGCATCCAGATCTCGGGTCTGGACACGAACGACGCGGCGGGCGTCAAGAAGCAGCTCGCCACCGACCTCAAGGTCACCGAGGCCGACATCAACGCGGACCTGGTCGGCCCCAGCTGGGGCGACCAGATCGCGAACAAGGCCTGGACCGGCCTCGGCGTCTTCATGGTCCTCGTGGTGATCTACCTCGCCATCGCCTTCGAGTGGCGGATGGCGGTCGCCGCGCTGATCGCCCTGATCCACGACCTCACCATCACCGTCGGCGTGTACGCGCTGGTCGGTTTCGAGGTCACGCCGGGCACCGTGATCGGTCTGCTGACGATTCTCGGTTACTCCCTCTACGACACCGTCGTCGTCTTCGACGGTCTGAAGGAGGGCTCGAAGGACATCACCAAGCAGACCCGCTACACGTTCAGCGAGATCGCCAACCGCAGCATCAACGGCACCCTGGTCCGCTCGATCAACACCACGGTCGTCGCGCTGCTCCCCGTCGGGGCGCTGCTCTTCATCGGCGGCGGCTTCCTGGGCGCCGGCATGCTGAACGACATCTCGCTGTCGCTGTTCGTCGGCCTCGCGGCCGGTGCGTACTCCTCGATCTTCATCGCGACCCCGCTGGTCGTGGACCTCAAGGAGCGCGAGCCGGCGATGAAGGCCCTGAAGAAGCGGGTGCTCGCCAAGCGGGCGGCCGCGGCGGCGAAGGGCGAGTCCGCGGACGACGAGGGCAACGAGGCGGGCGACGCCCCGCAGGTCGTGGCCCAGGGCCGGCCGGGACGGCGCCGGTGAGCACGCTGTCCCCCGAGGCGCGCGAGCTGCTGCTCAGCCGGATCAAGGACGTCCCGGACTACCCGAAGCCGGGCGTGATGTTCAAGGACATCACCCCGCTGCTGGCGGACCCGAAGGCCTTCGCGGCCCTGACGGACGCGCTGGTGGAGCTGGCCGGGCAGTACGGGGCGACGAAGATCGTCGGGCTGGAGGCGCGCGGGTTCATCCTCGCGGCTCCGGTGGCGGTCCAGGCGGGCATCGGCTTCGTGCCGGTGCGCAAGGCCGGGAAGCTGCCGGGCGCCACGCTCGCGCAGTCGTACGAGCTGGAGTACGGCACGGCGGAGATCGAGGTCCACGCCGAGGACCTGTCGGCCGGCGACCGGGTCATGGTCATCGACGACGTCCTGGCCACGGGCGGTACCGCCGAGGCCTCGCTCTCGCTGATCCGGCGGGCCGGGGCGGAGGTCGCCGGTGTGGCGGTCCTGATGGAGCTGTCGTTCCTGCCGGGCCGTGAGCGGCTGGCCGGCGCCCTTGCGGGGGCCCCGATGGACGCACTGATCGTCGTCTGACCTTCTTCATCTGCCGAACGGCGGGTATCCGGGCCATCCCGGGTACCCGCCGTTCGCGTGTGCGGTGCCGTTGCCGGGGGCTCTGCCCCCGGTCCCCCGCGCCCCGCACGCAGGCGGGGCCGGGGCCGGAGCCCGGGGCTCGGCGAACGGGGGGCCGGAACCATCGCTACCATGGGTTATCCGGACCGGACACGGGCACCGGATCCTCCCCCACACTTCGTCCGGGGGGACCCCCAGAGGAGCGCTCTTGCCAGACGAGGTCCAGCCACTCTCCGCCGCGCAGCCCGACCCGCAGGCCGAGCAGGCCGCGGCGCCCCCCGCCACGCCCCCGCCGGCCCCGCCCGTGAAGCCCGCGCCCGCGAAGTCGGCCGGGTCCTCCAACCGCGTGCGCGCCCGGCTCGCCCGCCTCGGCGTCCAGCGTTCCAACCCGTACAACCCGGTACTGGAACCGCTGCTCCGCATAGTCCGCAGCAACGATCCGAAGATCGAGACGGCGACGCTGCGCCAGATCGAGCAGGCGTACCAGGTCGCCGAGCGCTGGCACCGCGGTCAGAAGCGCAAGAGCGGCGACCCGTACATCACCCACCCGCTCGCGGTGACCACCATCCTCGCCGAGCTGGGCATGGACCCGGCCACCCTGATGGCCGGACTGCTGCACGACACCGTCGAGGACACCGAGTACGGGCTGGAGGACCTGCGCCGCGACTTCGGCGACGCCGTGGCCCTGCTCGTCGACGGCGTCACCAAGCTCGACCGGGTCAAGTTCGGCGAGGCCGCCCAGGCCGAGACCGTCCGCAAGATGGTCGTCGCCATGGCCAAGGACCCGCGCGTCCTGGTCATCAAGCTCGCCGACCGCCTGCACAACATGCGCACCATGCGCTACCTCAAGCGGGAGAAGCAGGAGAAGAAGGCCCGCGAGACCCTCGAGATCTACGCCCCGCTGGCGCACCGGCTGGGCATGAACACGATCAAGTGGGAGCTCGAGGACCTCGCCTTCGCGATCCTCTACCCCAAGATGTACGACGAGATCGTCCGCCTCGTCGCCGAGCGGGCGCCCAAGCGCGACGAGTACCTCACCGTCGTCACCGACGAGGTGCAGACCGACCTCCGGGCCGCCCGCATCAAGGCCACCGTCACCGGCCGGCCCAAGCACTACTACAGCGTCTACCAGAAGATGATCGTCCGCGGCCGCGACTTCGCGGAGATCTACGACCTGGTCGGCATCCGCGTCCTCGTCGACACCGTACGGGACTGCTACGCGGCCCTCGGCACCGTGCACGCGCGATGGAATCCGGTCCCCGGCCGGTTCAAGGACTACATCGCGATGCCCAAGTTCAACATGTACCAGTCGCTCCACACGACGGTCATCGGACCCAGCGGCAAGCCCGTCGAGCTCCAGATCCGCACGTTCGACATGCACCGCCGCGCCGAGTACGGCATCGCCGCGCACTGGAAGTACAAGCAGCAGACCGTCGCCGGCACCTCCAAGGTCCGCACCGACGTCCCGCAGGCAGCGAAGGGCAGCGCCGGGCAGGACACCGTCAACGACATGGCCTGGCTGCGCCAGCTGCTGGACTGGCAGAAGGAGACCGAGGACCCGGGCGAGTTCCTCGACTCGCTGCGCTTCGACCTCTCCCGCAACGAGGTCTTCGTCTTCACGCCCAAGGGCGACGTCATCGCGCTGCCGGCCGGGGCGACCCCGGTGGACTTCGCGTACGCCGTCCACACCGAGGTCGGCCACCGGACCATAGGCGCACGCGTCAACGGCCGCCTCGTCCCGCTCGAGTCGACCCTCGACAACGGCGACCTCGTCGAGGTCTTCACCTCCAAGGCCGAGGGCGCGGGCCCGTCCCGCGACTGGCTCGGCTTCGTCAAGTCCCCGCGGGCCCGCAACAAGATCCGCGGCTGGTTCTCCAAGGAGCGCCGCGACGAGGCCATCGAGCACGGCAAGGACGCCATCGCGCGGGCCATGCGCAAGCAGAACCTGCCGATCCAGCGCATCCTCACCGGCGACTCGCTCGTCACCCTCGCGCACGAGATGCGCTACCCCGACATCTCCTCCCTGTACGCGGCGATCGGCGAGGGCCACGTGGCCGCGCAGGGTGTCGTACAGAAGCTGGTGCAGGCCCTCGGCGGCGAGGAAGCCGCGAACGAGGACATCGAGGAGAGCGTCCCGCCGTCCCGGACCAGGGGCACGCGCCGCAAGAACGCCGACCCGGGCGTGGTCGTCAAGGGCGTCGACGACGTGTGGGTCAAGCTGGCCCGCTGCTGCACCCCGGTCCCGGGCGACCCGATCGTCGGCTTCGTCACGCGCGGCAGTGGCGTATCGGTTCACCGGGCGGACTGCGTCAACGTGGACTCCCTCTCGCAGGAGCCCGAGCGGATGCTGGAAGTCGAATGGGCGCCGACCCAGTCCTCGGTCTTCCTGGTCGCCATCCAGGTGGAGGCGCTGGACCGGTCCCGGCTGCTGTCGGACGTCACCCGGGTGCTGTCGGACCAGCACGTGAACATCCTCTCCGCGGCCGTCCAGACCTCCCGCGACCGGGTGGCCACCTCGCGGTTCACCTTCGAGATGGGCGACCCGAAGCACCTGGGACACGTCCTGAAGGCCGTACGGGGCGTGGAGGGCGTCTACGACGTCTACCGCGTCACCTCGGCCCGCAGGCCGTAGCCGGGCGCGCGCAGCGCACGTACGAGGGCCCCGGTACGACATTCCGTACCGGGGCCCTTTTGCACGTACAAGCGCCGTGACTAGCCGCCGAACTCCTCCAGGCCCTTCAGCGCCTGGTCCAGCAGGGCCTGGCGGCCCTCGAGCTCGCGGGCCAGCTTGTCGGCCTTCGCGTTGTTGCCCGCGGCACGGGCCGCGTCGATCTGCTCACGCAGCTTGTCGACCGCCGCCTGCAGCTGACCCGTCAGACCGGCCGCACGGGCCCGCGCCTCCGGGTTCGTACGACGCCACTCGCCCTCCTCGGCCTCCTGGATTGCACGCTCCACCGCGTGCATCCGGCCCTCGACCTTCGGACGGGCGTCCCGCGGCACGTGGCCGATGCCCTCCCAGCGCTCGTTGAGGGAGCGGAACGCAGCCCGGGCCGCCTTCAGGTCCGTGATCGGGACGAGCTTCTCGGCCTCGTCGGCCAGCTCCTCCTTCAGCTTCAGGTTCTCCACCTGCTCGGCGTCGCGCTCCGCGAACACCTCGCCGCGCGCCGCGAAGAACACGTCCTGCGCACCGCGGAAGCGGTTCCACAGGTCGTCCTCGGACTCGCGCTGCGCCCGGCCCGCCGCCTTCCAGTCCGCCATCAGCTCGCGGTAGCGGGCGGCCGTCGGACCCCAGTCGGTCGACTTCGACAGCGACTCGGCCTCCGCGACCAGCTTCTCCTTGACCTTGCGGGCGTCCTCGCGCTGCGCGTCGAGCGAGGCGAAGTGCGCCTTGCGGCGCTTGGAGAAGGCGGAACGGGCGTGCGAGAAGCGGTGCCACAGCTCGTCGTCCGACTTGCGGTCGAGGCGCGGCAGACCCTTCCAGGTGTCCACCAGGGCCCGCAGCCGCTCGCCCGCACTGCGCCACTGGTCGCTCTGCGCCAGCTGCTCGGCCTCGGCCACCAGCGCGTCCTTGGCCGCACGGGCCTCGTCCGTCTGCTTGGCCTTCTGGACCTTGCGCTCCTCGCGCCGCGAGTCCACGGTCGCGACCAGCTTGTCCAGCCGGACGCGCAGGGCGTCGAGGTCGCCCACGGCGTGGTGCTCCTCCACCTGCGTGCGCAGGTGGTCGATGGCCGTCTGCGCGTCCTTGGCGGACAGATCGGTGGTCCGCACCCGCCGTTCGAGGAGGCCGATCTCGACCACCAGGCCCTCGTACTTGCGCTCGAAGTAGGCCAGGGCCTCCTCAGGGGTGCCCGCCTGCCAAGAGCCGACGACCTTCTCGCCCTCGGCAGTACGCACGTACACGGTGCCCGTCTCGTCGACGCGGCCCCACGGGTCGCTGCTCACAGCGCCTCCTCCACCTGATGCCTGCGAGGGGTTCACCCCCTGGGCATCGTCCACAGTTTCCGGGGGCGGGCAGCGCCCGCCCTGCACAACGCAAACATAGGCGACCGCCGGGCCGGCTGTCCGCATCCCGCACGACGGAATATCGCCGTAGGGGGCGGACAGCGGCCGGTCCCGAGGCCGCCGCGGCCCGTCAGTTCTGGGTGACGGCGCCCTTCTCGATGGTCACCGGGGTCTTGGGGGCCCCGTCCTGGCCGCCGTCGGCGGTACCGGCCTTGGCCACCGCCTCGAGCGCCTTCAGGCCCGCCGCGTCGATCTTGCCGAACGGCGTGTACGACGGAGCCAGCGGGCTGTCCTTGTAGACCAGGAAGAACTGGCTGCCGCCGCTGTGCGGCTGGCCGGTATTGGCCATCGCCACCGTGCCCGCCGGGTAGATCACCTGGCCCTGCTCGTTCGGCTTGCCCAGCGAGTCGAGGTTCTCGTCCGCGATGGTGTAGCCGGGGCCGCCCATGCCCGTGCCCTCCGGGTCGCCGCACTGGAGTACGAAGATCCCGGACGTGGTGAGGCGGTGGCACTTGGTGTTGTCGAAGAAGCCCTTGTCGGCGAGCGACTTGAACGAGTTGACGGTCTCCGGCGTCTTCGCCGCGTCCATCTCGAACTTGATCTCGCCCGCGCTGGTCTTCAGGCCGAACGTGTACTTCGCGTTCTTGTCGATCGCCATCGCCGGCGAGGGCGACTGCTTCGGCGAGGGCGAGGCCGACGGGTTCGCCGCCGGATCCGCCGCCTGGTCCTTCTTGTCCTTGTCGAAGACGCCGCCCACCACGAGGCCGACCAGCGTCGCGACCACCACGGCCACCGCCGCCCCGATCACGGCCGCACGCCGGCGCGACTTCCGCCGGGCCTCGGCCCGGCGCTTCTGCTGGCGCTCGTACTTCTCCTTGGCGAGCTGTCGCCGCCGCTGATCGCTCGTGACCACCGGGTCGTCTCCTTGTACGTGTCTGGCACCGCTGTCCGGGCTCGGTTAGGCCGTACCGTATATGGGTTCGCTGTGTAACGAGCGGCGCCGGTAGGCTCTGAGCAGCAGCATTCCGATCTCGGCCGCTGCTGAAGCTCCCGCCGGACGACGATTGAGGACGAACGTGCTGATTGCCGGGTTCCCCGCCGGGGCCTGGGGGACCAACTGTTACGTGGTCGCCCCCGCCGCAGGTGAGGAGTGCGTCATCATCGACCCGGGCCACCAGGCCACCCAGGGTGTCGAGGAGACGCTGAAGAAGCATCGGCTCAAGCCCGTCGCGGTCGTCCTCACCCACGGCCACATCGACCACGTGGCCTCGGTGGTCCCGGTGTGCGGAGCGCACGACGTACCGGCCTGGATCCACCCTGAGGACCGCTTCATGATGAGCGACCCCGAGAAGGCGCTGGGGCGTTCCATCGGGATGCCGCTGATGGGCGAGCTCACCGTGGGCGAGCCGGACGACGTCCGCGAGCTGACGGACGGCGCCGGGCTGAAGCTGGCCGGCATGGACTTCTCGGTGGCGCACGCGCCCGGGCATACCAGGGGGTCGGTGACCTTCCGGATGCCCGAGCTGGCGGACATCCCGCCGGTCTTCTTCTCGGGCGACCTGCTGTTCGCCGGCTCCATCGGACGCACCGACCTGCCCGGCGGCTCCCACGCCGAGATGCTCGAGTCGCTGGCCCGCGTGTGCCTGCCGCTCGACGACTCGACCGTGGTGCTGTCCGGCCACGGTCCCCAGACCACCATCGGCCGTGAGCGCGCGACGAACCCGTACCTGCGGGAGGTCGCCGCCGGCCTCGGAGCGGACCCGACGGCCGCTCCACGACGAGGAATGTGACGAGAGTTTCGTGGCTACTTTCCAGGCCCCCAAGGGCACGTACGACCTGATCCCGCCGGTCTCCGTGACGTATCTGGCGGTGCGCGAGGCCATCGCGGCCCCGCTCCGCAACTCCGGATACGGCTACATCGAGACGCCCGGCTTCGAGGACGTGGGCCTCTTCGCCCGAGGCGTCGGCGAGTCCACCGACATCGTCTCCAAGGAGATGTACGCCTTCGAGACCAAGGGCGGCGACCAGCTGGCCCTCCGCCCGGAGGGCACCGCCTCGGTGCTGCGCGCGGCGCTGGAGGCGAGCCTGCACAAGAAGGGCAACCTGCCGGTCAAGCTCTGGTACTCGGGCTCGTACTACCGCTACGAGAAGCCGCAGGCGGGCCGCTACCGCCACTTCTCGCAGGTCGGTGCCGAGGCCATCGGCGCCGAGGACCCGGCGCTGGACGCCGAGCTGATCATCCTGGCCGACCAGGCGTACCGCACCCTGGGCCTGCGCAACTTCCGCATCCTGCTGAACTCGCTGGGCGACAAGGAGTGCCGCCCGGTGTACCGGGAGGCACTGCAGTCCTTCCTGAGCGGTCTCGACCTCGACGAGGAGACCGTGCGCCGGGCCGAGATCAACCCGCTGCGCGTCCTCGACGACAAGCGTGCCGACGTGCAGAAGCAGCTCGTCGGAGCTCCGGTGCTGCGCGACTACCTGTGCGACGCGTGCAAGGCGTACCACGAGGAGGTCCGGGCGCTGATCACGGCGGCCGGCGTCGCCTTCGAGGACGACGAGAAGCTGGTGCGCGGGCTGGACTACTACACGCGGACCACGTTCGAGTTCGTCCACGACGGCCTGGGCTCGCAGTCCGCGGTCGGCGGCGGCGGCCGCTACGACGGCCTGTCCGAGATGATCGGCGGACCGGCCCTGCCGTCGGTGGGCTGGGCGCTGGGCGTGGACCGTACGGTGCTCGCGCTCCAGGCCGAGGGCGTCGAGCTGGACATCCCGGCGTCGACGTCGGTGTTCGCGGTGGCGCTGGGCGAGGCGAAGCCGACCGTGTTCGGGCTGGTGACGCAGCTGCGCAAGGCGGGCGTCGCGGCGGACATGTCGTACGGCGGCAAGGGCCTCAAGGGCTCCATGAAGGACGCGAACCGCAGCGGTGCGCGCTTCGCGATCGTCGCGGGTGACCGCGACCTGGCGGAGGGTGTCGTCCAGCTGAAGGACATGGAGTCCGGGGAACAGTCCCCGGTCGCCGTGACGGACGTCGTAGAGGTCCTCCGGACCAAGCTGGCCTGACGCAGGCCCTCAGAGGAGGTCGTGCCGCATGGCTGTGGTCACCGCAGCCGTGCGGTCCGTGACCTCCAGCTTGGCGAAGATGCGCAGCAGGTGCGTTTTGACGGTGGATTCCGCGACGAACAGGCGCCGGCCGATCTCCGCGTTCGTCGCCCCCTCCGCGACCAGGCGCAGGACCGCGACCTCGCGGTCGGAGAGGCGGGGGCGCTCGGGGCGGGTGCGGAGGCGGTCGACCAGGCGGCCCGCCACCGACGGGGCCAGGACCGTCTCGCCCCGCACGGCCGCGCGGATCGCGTCGGCCAGTTCGGCCCGCGCCATGTCCTTCAGCAGGTAGCCGGCCGCCCCCGCCTCCACCGCCCGCAGGATGTCCCGGTCGTTCTCGTACGTCGTCAGGACCACCACCCGCACCGGCAGCCCTGCCGCACTGATCCGGGCGATGGACTCGACGCCGTCGCCGCCCGGCATCCGCAGGTCCATCAGGATCAGGTCCAGGCCGGGGACCAGCTGCGCGGCCAGCGCCTCCGCCTGCGGGCCGTTCGCGGCCTCCGCGACGACCTCCAGGTCCGGCTCGGCGCTGAGCATGCCGCGCAGGCCTTCCCGTACCACCGGGTGGTCGTCGGCCAGCAGGATGCGGATCATGTCGTACGGCTCCTCAGCGAGTCGTCGGGAGAGCCACCGTGACCGTCGTGCCGGTCCCCGGCGCGCTGTCGATCACCGCCGTCCCGCCGACCTCCGCCGCACGGGCGCGCAGCCCCCGCAGGCCGTGGCCCGGGGCGGGGGCCGCCGGGTCGAAGCCCCGCCCGGTGTCCTTGACGGTGACGGTGAGTTCGCAGTCACCGTAAGCCAGGGACACCGCGCAGCGCGCCGCCGCCCCCGCGTGCTTCGACGCGTTCGACAGCGATTCCTGGCAGGACCGCAGGGCCACCACCTCCAGTACCGCGGCCAGCGGCCGGACCTCCCCGGTCACCGACACCGCCGCCGGCGGGTCCTGCCGGGCCGCGAGGCGGCGTACCGCGTCCGGCAGCGAGCCGGCGTCCAGGTCCGCGGGGGCGCCGCCCGAGACCAGTGCCCGGGCCTCGGCCAGGTTCTGCCGGGCGGTGGCGGCCATCAGCTCCAGATGCCGGTGGGCCTGCTCCGGATCCGTGTCCATCTCCGACTGCACGGCCTGGACCAGCATCAGCAGACTCGTGAAGCCCTGGGCGAGGGTGTCGTGGATCTCGCGGGACATGCGTTCCCTTTCGGCATGGGCGCCCTGAGCGGCGGACAGCCGGGCCACCTCCTCCCGGCTGGCGTCGAGTTCGGCGATCAGCGAGGCCCGCCCCTGGCTCTGCTCGATGATCCGGAGGATCCAGGCGCCGAAGAAGGCGGAGAAGGCGAACGTGACGAACGAGCTGACCGCGTTGACGAAGACGATGTGGCCCGTCGGCCGCCACAGCAGCGCCCACCCGGCCACCGGCAGCAGGGCCACCACCCCCATCGCGCCGATCGCCCGGCGCAGCGGCAGCAGCATGAAGAAGTGCGGGGCGAGCGCGAAGGTGATCAGCCGGGTCTCGCCGACCAGGCAGGCGGCGGGCAGGAACAGGGCCAGCATCACCCCCAGGTAGCGCAGGGACAGCCCCGGTTCGGCGCCGGGATCCATCAGGAGCAGGGGCCGGCCGGCCCACGCGTACCAGGGGATCAGCAGCGCGAGCAGGGCGACGGCGGGGATCCGGTACGAGAGCGAAGGGAAGTCCGCGCCCAGCACGAAGGCCGCGGTCGCGACCCACACGACGCCGAAGTAGAGGTCCCACGGCCCGAACGCGCGGTCCCAGACGTGGGGTTCGCGCGCTCCGGCCGTCCCCGTGAACCCGTTCAGCCGTCGCGGCGGTTCTTCCACTTGAAGGTCAGCAGACACAGGACCAATCCTCCGACGACCCAGGCCCCCAGGACCAGGGCGACCTTTCCGTACTCCCAGCTGCCCGCCTGCTCCAGGACGGCCGCGGACTCCGGCAGGAACACCCCGCGCAGCCCCTGGCACATCCACTTGAGCGGGAACAGTGCGCCGATGTTCAGCAGCCAGTCCGGGATCGCGTTGACCGGGATGAAGACGCCGGAGATGAACTGCAGGATCAGGAACGGCAGGACGACCACCGAGCTGGCGCTCTTGCCGGACTTGGGCAGGCTGCTGATGGCGATGCCGAGCAGGGCGCACCCGGTCAGGCCGAGGACGAAGATCCAGCCGAACGTGAGCCACTTGGCCGCGGAGGCCGGCAGGTCGAGGCCGAACAGGGTGGAGCCGACGAGCAGCAGGATCGCGGTCTCGGCGAGTCCGGTGGCCAGCACCATCCAGACCTTGCCGAGGAAGTACGCGGCCGGGGGCATCGGCGTCCCGCGCAGCCGGCGCAGCACCTTCTCGTCCCGTTCGACGGCGATCGAGATCCCGAGCGACTGGAAGCTGGTGGACATGATGCCCGCGGCGACCATGCCGGCCGCGTACAGCTGGGAGGCGGTGATCCCGGTGTTCTCCACGCTGTCGCGGAAGATCGAGGCGAAGAGGGCCAGGAAGACGATGGGGAAGGCGAAGGTGAAGATCATCGCGTCGCGCTGGCGGACGAACTGCCTGATCTCCAGGGCCCCGTGGCTCAGGCCCAGGGTCCAGGCGCCGGGCAGCGCCTTCGCAGCCGCGGCGGCCCTGCCGCCGGTCGTCGCGGTCGTGGCGGTCGTGCTCATCGTGCGTCCTCCGGCTGTTGCGCGGTCGTGGGTACGAGCTGGCCCGTGAGGCGCAGGTACACGTCCTCCAGGGTGGGCCGGCCGATCTTCAGCCCCGGGATCTCGCCCTCGAAGCGGGCCATGAGCTCGGCGACCGTACGGGTGGGGGTCTCGGTGGCGATGCTGCGGGGGCTGCCGTCGGCCTCGGTCCACTCGACGGTGGCGCCGGTGCCGAACCGGGAGCGCAGCTCGGCCGGTTCGCCGTCGGCGACGACCCTGCCGCTCGCGATGACCGCGAGGCGGTCGGCGAGGGCCTCGGCCTCCTCCAGGTAGTGCGTGGTGAGCACGATGGTGGTGCCCTCGGCGGCGAGCAGCCGGATCAGGTCCCAGAACTGGCGCCGCGCCGCCGGGTCGAAGCCGGTGGTCGGCTCGTCGAGGAGCAGCAGCTCGGGATCGCCGATGACGCCGAGCGCCACGTCGAGCCGGCGCCGCTGGCCGCCCGAGAGGCCCTTCACCCGCTGGTCCCGCTTCTGCTCCAGGCCGACCAGGGCGATGACCTCGGCCGGGTCGCGCGGGGCCGGGTAGTAGCGGGCGAAGTGCTCGACCGTCTCCCGTACCGTCAGTTCCGCGGGCGCCGACTCGTCCTGCCAGACGATCCCGACGCGCGAGCGCCATGCCCGCCCGGCGGCGGCCGGGTCCGCGCCGAGCACGGTGACCTCGCCGCCGTCCCGTTCCCGGTGGCCCTGCAGGATCTCCACCGTCGTGCTCTTGCCGGCGCCGTTCGGCCCGAGGAGGCCGAAGACCTCGCCCTGCCGGATCGTCAGATCGAGTCCGTCCACTGCGGTGACTTCGCCGTACTGCTTGCGAAGCCCCCGTACTTCCACCGCGTTCCGTGTCATGTCTCAAATGGTGTGGCGGAACCCGCTCCACCGGTCCCCCCGTGCGTACGTCCTTATGTCCACCGAACGGTGGACACCGGCTCAGTACGGCACAATGGCCGGTGCTTGTTGACCTTGCAGATGTGGAGCGGGCGGTATGACGACACGAGGTACGGACGCAGACACCGCCCCGCGGACGGTCGGCGCCAGCCGGGCACTCGCCCTGCTGCTGGTGATCACGGGCGCCGCGGGACTGCTCGCGGCCTGGGTGATCACGATCGACAAGTTCAAGCTGCTCGAGGACCCGAACTTCACGCCGGGCTGCAGCCTGAACCCGATCGTCTCCTGCGGCAACATCATGAAGAGCGACCAGGCGTCCGCCTTCGGCTTCCCGAACCCGATGCTGGGGCTGGTCGCATACGGGATCGTGGTCTGCGTCGGCATGAGCGTGCTGGCCGGGGCCCGCTTCCGCCCCTGGTACTGGCTGACCCTCAACGCGGGCATGCTGTTCGGCGTCGTCTTCTGCGCCTGGCTGATGTACCAGTCGCTGTACAACATCAACTCGCTGTGCCTGTGGTGCTCGCTGGCATGGGTCGCCACGATCTTCATGTTCTGGTACGTCACCGCGCACAACGTGCGGGAGGGCCTGCTGCCCGCCCCGGGCTGGCTGCGTTCCTTCCTCGACGAGTTCACCTGGGTGCTGCCGGTCCTGCACGTCGGGATCATCGGCATGCTGATCCTGACGCGCTGGTGGGACTTCTGGACCTCCTGAGGCCTCCCTGAGCCCGCGGCCCGCTGTCGGTGGGCTGTCAGTGGGCTCGCATAGGCTTCCTGTGTGGAACCAGACCTGTTCACCGCCGCTGCCGAAGACCGCCGGGAGAAGGATCCGGCGAGCTCCCCGCTCGCCGTCCGCATGCGCCCCCGCACCCTGGACGAGGTCGTCGGCCAGCAGCACCTGCTGAAGCCCGGATCACCGCTGCGGCGGCTGGTCGGGGACGGGGCGGGCGGTCCGGCCGGCGCCTCGTCGGTGATCCTGTGGGGCCCGCCCGGCATCGGCAAGACCACCCTGGCGTACGTGGTGAGCCAGGCGACGCAGAAGCGGTTCGTGGAGCTGTCGGCGATCACGGCGGGCGTGAAAGAGGTACGCGCCGTCATCGAGGGCGCCAAGCGGGCGGCCGGCGGGTACGGCAAGGACACGGTCCTCTTCCTCGACGAGATCCACCGGTTCAGCAAGGCCCAGCAGGACTCGCTGCTCCCGGCCGTCGAGAACCGCTGGGTGACGCTGATCGCCGCGACCACGGAGAACCCGTACTTCTCGATCATCTCCCCGCTCCTGTCGCGGTCGCTGCTGCTCACGCTGGAGCCGCTGACGGACGAGGACCTGAGCGCGCTGATGCGGCGGGCGCTGACGGAGGAGCGGGGCCTGGGCGGGGCGGTGACCCTGCCGGCGGACGCGGAGGCGCACCTGCTGCGGATCGCCGGCGGCGATGCCCGGCGGGCGCTGACGGCGCTGGAGGCCGGTGCCGGTTCGGCGATCGCCAAGGGGGAGTCCGAGATCAGCCTCCGGACGGTGGAGGAAGCGGTCGACCGGGCGGCGGTGAAGTACGACCGGGACGGGGACCAGCACTACGACGTGGCGAGTGCGCTGATCAAGTCGATCCGCGGCTCGGACGTGGACGCGGCGCTGCACTATCTGGCGCGGATGATCGAGGCCGGGGAAGACCCGCGGTTCATCGCGCGCCGCCTGATGATCTCGGCGAGCGAGGACATCGGGCTGGCGGACCCGACGGCCCTGCCGCTCGCGGTGGCCGCGGCGCAGGCGGTGGCGATGATCGGATTCCCGGAGGCCGCGCTGACCCTGTCACACGCGACGATCGCGCTGGCCCTGGCCCCGAAGTCGAACACCGCGACGACCGCGATCGGTGCGGCGCTGGCGGATGTCCGGGCGGGGCTGGCGGGCCCGGTGCCGACGCACCTGCGGGACGGGCACTACAAGGGCGCGGCGAAGCTGGGCCACGCGGTGGGGTACGTGTACCCGCACGACGTGCCGGGCGCGATCGCTGCACAGCAGTACGCCCCTGATGCGGTGCACGGGAAGCGGTACTACGAGCCGACGCGGTACGGCGCGGAGGCGCGGTACGCGGATGTGGTGGAGAAAGTCCGAGAACGCCTCCGCGGAGGTGCCTGACCGCGCCGCCGGCGCCCGGGTCCGTCACTCCGGGGCGGGTCCCAGAGTGTCCCAGGGGCCGGCGGGGCCGGCGCCCGGACGGCCGTCGGGACGCCGGTTGATCCAGCCGAGGCCGCCGATGTCGAGCCGGAGACGCGCGCGGGTGACGGCGACGTAGGCGAGGCGTGCCTCCGCGTCGTCGATCTCACCGGGAAGCGGATCCCCGTTCTCGTCCGTCTCCTCGGCATCCACCGGTTCGGTGAAGTCCTCGCCGATGCGGACCGAGGCCCATTCGCGGCCCTTGGCCTTGTGCGCTGTGGAGACCACGATCTCGGCGCCCTGTTCGGCGGAGAGCCGTTCCACGGCGCTCAGGATGACGTCGACACCGTGCTCGTCCACCAGATCGACGAGCGGCAGCAGGTCCCGGCCCGAGGGGTCGTACTCGGCGTACTCCTGGAGCTCCCCCCAGGAGTCGAAGAGGATCAGTTCGGGGTGCGTACTGCGCTTGCCGGCCTTGAGGTCGCGCGCGGCCCGGGCGAGGGCGCTCAGTGCCTCGCCGCCGCCGACGAGGGCGACCCTGCGGCCGTCCTCCAGCAGTCGCATGACTTCGAGCATGGCGCCGACGTTGGACCGGCACAGGATGGCCTCCGGCTTCTCCACCCGCTCCAGACGGGTCTCGATGGCCGGGGTGCCGGTCAGCCGGATCGGGGATTCGGCGAGGTGCAGCCACCGATTGGCCTCCTCGGCGAGCGCGGAGCCGAAGCGGAAGGATTGGGACAGGGCCAGCTGGGTCCCGTCGAAGTCGCTCATCACGTCCCTGGCGCCGCGCCATCCGTAGATGGCCTGGGCCGAGTCGCCGACCATCACCAGCTGGGCGTGGTCGCGTTGCGCGGTGAAGATCTTCTCGACCACAGGATTGGTGTCCTGGGCCTCGTCCAGCAGCAGGAAGTCGGCCGGGATCACGGGATCGGTGAGGGCCCAGATCTTCAGATAGTGGTCGTGGTCGAACCGGACCACGCCTTCGTGCGGGTTCTGCAGGTCCTCCCAGGCCTTGAGCGCGTAAGGCAGCACCACGTCGACGAGCTGGGCGTGGAGATGTTCGGCCTCGATGCCGCGCAGCCGCGGGACGTGGTGGCGCCGGATGGTGCTGTCCGCGGACTGGCAGAAGCGGGTGACGGTCCGCAGCGCGGTGTACGACAGCGCCTTGTTGCTGACGTTGCGCTCGCCGATCCGCACGCGCATGCCGACCGCGATGCCGAGCCGGGCCCCGGTCTTCCAGCCGGGGACCCGCGGGGCGTTCAGCCGCGAGGCATAGCCCCGGCCCACCGCGCCGAAGGCAAGGGAGTGGGCGGTCCTGCACTCCACCGTGCCGGGAAACCTGCCGGCCGCGTCCACGGCGATGGACTTGTTGAAGGCGATGTACCGGCCGCGTGCCGCCGTGCCCTTCGCCAGCATGGCCAGGGTCGTGGTCTTGCCCGTCCCGGCGCCCGCTTGGAGGACCAGGTGGTCCCCGCGCCTGAAGGAGTCGACAGCCGCGCTCTGCTCAGGGGTCGGGACAGCCATTGTGCTCCTCCGTGTAGCCGTGACGTCACCCAGCGACATCACGGTGGCACAGGAAGATCATGCGTGTCCGGCGATCACGGTTTCCTCGCTACTGGTGACCCGCCGCCGCGAACAGGTGGTGCATCGCCCGGCGCAGGTCGCAGACGTCGCGTACCGGCGCCGGGAAGTCGAAGCGGGCGTCGAAGGAGGATCCGTCGCCCGTGAAGCGGACCCGCAGGCCCAGCCGGTCCAGGGCCAGGGGGACCGCGGTCATGCCGGCGTTCTCCCGTGGACCCAGCAGCGCGCACAGGTCCGCGATCCGGTCGTGGTGCGCGGCGGCCAGGTGCTGGAGGAGCTCGGTCTCGTGGTTCACCATCGGGTCCGGTTCCACCGTGGCCAGGTCCTCCGGTTCCACGTGCTCCGCGCCCCACAGGTCGTCCACCGAGATCTCGCCGACCTCCAGGCGCAGCATCACGAAGGACGGCCGGCCGTGCAGCCCGAGGAGTTCGCCCACCGGCCGGCGCTCCGCCAGCAGCGCCGCGCAGGCCGCGCGGTCGTCCCCGCGCACCTGCGTCAGCCACCCGGCCAGCCGCGCACGGCCTCGGATACGATGGGGCACGGACACCGGCGCCACATCCGTGATCTCGATCACGGCGGTGAGGTCGTCGTCCTGGGCGTAAGCGGCTGCCCTGGCAGCCGCGGATTCCCCTGACACCAGGAGAATCACGTCCCCGTCCGGGGTGACGGTCCGAGCGGCCGGCATCCCTGTCCCGAACTCTGCCAGGTCAAGAGATCGCAGCTGGTCAACAGCACCCGGCAGCGTGAGGGATACTGAGGCGTTGGACTCTACGAGGGTTCGTACGCGTTCGGCTCCGGTGAGCTGCCGAACGCCTTCCCTGGGACGCGGCTGACCTTGCTTATCGTCGGCGCAAGCGGATTCTGTTTCGTCTGAATTCGAACTGCGCTGCGCACTGGGCAGGGGGATCCCATGTGGTCGAGACATTACGTCCTCCTCGCTAAGGTAAGCCTCACCTAACTTACATGGAGGTAGGTTCCCCGTGAACCAGAAGCGACCCAAGGTCAAGAAGTCGCGTGCCCTCGGCATTGCGCTGACCCCGAAGGCCGTCAAGTACTTCGAGGCTCGTCCCTACCCGCCGGGCGAGCACGGCCGTGGCCGCAAGCAGAACTCGGACTACAAGGTTCGCCTGCTCGAGAAGCAGCGTCTGCGCGCTCAGTACGACATCTCTGAGCGTCAGATGGCCCGCGCGTACGACCGCGCCAAGAAGGCCGAAGGCAAGACGGGCGAGGCGCTGGTCGTCGAGCTCGAGCGTCGCCTCGACGCCCTGGTCCTGCGTTCGGGCATCGCCCGCACCATCTACCAGGCCCGCCAGATGGTCGTTCACGGCCACATCGAGGTCAACGGTGGCAAGGTCGACAAGCCGTCGTTCCGTGTCCGTCCGGACGACGTCATCACCGTGCGCGAGCGCAGCCGCGAGAAGGTTCCGTTCCAGGTTGCCCGTGAGGGTGGCTACGCAGGCGAGGGCGAGACCCCGCGCTACCTGCAGGTCAACCTGAAGGCCCTGGCCTTCCGCCTGGACCGCGACCCGAACCGCAAGGAAATCCCGGTCATCTGCGACGAGCAGCTCGTCGTCGAGTACTACGCCCGCTGATCCAGCGGCCGTAGCCTCACAGGCTGGTCAGCCCGTCGGTTCCCCCTTGGGGGAGCCGACGGGCTTCCTGTTTTTCGCACCCCCCGGACCGCCCGGACCCCCCGGACCGCCCGCCGTGCCCGGCGCTTCCCCGGCCCTCGGCCTCGGCAGCGGTTCCGGCGCCGCCGGCACGGGCTCCGGCGCCCGCAGCGCCCGCTCGACCGCCTCCTCCGGCGACAGGCTCCGGCCGTGCTGCGCACACGCCTCGTACCGCTCCGCCCCCAGCAGCTCGCCCGCCCGCTCCCGGCACATCAGCCGCGGGGCGTTGAAGTAGCCCGAGCCGAACAGCTGAAGGCCCACCCCGTCCCACATCGGCTCCGCCGCGCCCTGGAGCACCGCCGCCTCGGCCGGACGGCCCTCGACCGCCGTGACCAGGGCCAGCAGCTCCACCGCCAGCACCAGCCCGACCAGGTCGCGGAAGGTGTGGTTGATCGTCACGCACTCGGTCAGCAGCAGCCGGGCCTCGGCCGTGCCCCCCGCGTCCAGGGCCGCGTACGCGATGACGTACAGGGCGTACGCCTTCGTCCAGCGTTCCCCGCGCTCCTCGCAGATGTCCCGGACCTCCCGGCACAGCGAGAGCGCGCCCGCGAGATCCCCCTGGAAGGCCATCGCCATCGCCAGCTCCACCTGGCACATCAGCACATTGCTGTTCAGCTCCCCGGCGTCCCGGTACCGCTCCAGCGCCGAGCCCAGCAGTTCCCCGGCCCGCGCCATGTCGTCGGAGACCAGCGCCAGGCAGCCCAGCCGGTGCACCGCGTACGCCTCCGCCACCGGGTTCCCGGTCCGCGCCGCCCCGTCCCGGCACTCGTACAGGGCGCTCATCGAGGCCACCGCATCGCCCTGCAGGGCCGCCACGTAGCCCAGTACCCACAGCGCCTTCAGCCGCGACCCCGTGTGCTCCGACTCCGCCGGGCCGGGCTCCAGCGTCCGGTCCAGCCAGTACCGGCCCTCGGTGAGCCGGCCGCAGCCGGCCCAGTAGAACCACAGCGTCCCCGCCAGGTACCGGCCCAGATGGGCCTCGTCCGGATCCCCCAGACAGCACTCCAGCGCCAGCCGCAGATTCGGCAGCTCCGCCTCCACCAGCGCGGCCACCTCCTGCTGGCGCGGGCTGAACCAGTCCAGCTCGCACCAGGTCGCCAGCCCCACGTACCAGTCCCGGTGGCGCCGCCGCAGCCGCCCGGCGTCGCCCAGCGACTCCAGCCACCCCGCCCCGTACACCCGTACGGTCTCCAGCATCCGGTAGCGCACCCCGGCCGCAGTCTCCTCCCGGGCGAGCAGCGACTGGGCGAGGAGCTCCCCGAGCACGTCCAGCACCGACTCCACCGGCAGGTCCGCTCCCGCGCACACGTACTCGACGGCATCGAGGTCGAAGTGCCCGGCGAACACCGACAGCCGCGCCCACAGCAGCCGCTCCTGCGCGGTGCACAGCTCGTGGCTCCAGCCGATCGCCGTACGCAGCGCCCGGTGCCGCGGGAGGGCCCCGCGCGCCCCGCCCGTCAGCAGCGCGAACCGGTCCTCCAGCCGGGTCAGCACTTGCTCCGGCGACAGCGCCCGCAGCCGCCCCGCCGCCAGCTCCAGCGCCAGCGGGATCCCGTCGAGCCGGGTGCACAGCTCCACCAGTGCGGCCCGGTTGGCCGCGGTCACAGCAAAGCCGGGATCGGCGGCCGCCGCCCGCTCGGCCAGCAGTTCCAGCGCCTCCTCGGGGCCCGGCGGCGCCAGCGGGAAGGCCTGCTCCCCGTCGAGGTCCAGCGGCCGCCGCCCGGCGGCCAGCACCCGCAGGCCGGGGGAGCGGCGCAGCAGCTCCCGCACCAGCTCGGCGGTCTCGTCGACCAGCTGCTCGAACCCGTCCAGGACCAGCAGCAGCCGCTGCTCGGCGAGGTGCTCGGCGAGGACCGTCCGGGGCGGCCGCGTGGTGTGGTCGGTGAGCCCGAGCGACTCCGCCAGCGTGAGTTCGAGCAGCGCCGGATCGCGTACGCAGGACAGCTCGGCCAGCCACACACCGTCGCAGTAGCGTTCCTGTGCAGCACCCGCCGCCTCGGCCGCCTCCCGGGCCGCCGCCAGCGCCAGCCGGGACTTGCCCACCCCGCCGACGCCGGTCACGGTGACCAGCCGGGAGGCTTCCAGCAGCCTCCCGACCTCGGCGAGTTCCGCACCCCGCCCGACGAAGCGGCTCAGCTCCGAGGGAAGATTGCCGCAGGTCCTCTGTCGCACGGGCCTCTGTCGCATGGGACACGGAGGGTACTGGTCCGGATGCGCTGCGTACAAGGCGGTTCCGCCGGACTTCGAATTCCGGTACGGCGGTGGATCTCCGGCGCGATAGGGTCGGAGAACGACTTTTCTACGTAGTGATCAACAGGCAGAGAGCGGTGCAACGTGTCCGGTGGAGAGGTGGCCGGGATCCTCGTGGCCGTCTTCTGGGCCATTCTGGTCTCCTTCCTCGCCGTGGTGCTGGTGAGGCTGGCCCAGGTGCTCAAGGCGACGACCAAGCTGGTGGCCGACGTGACCGACCAGGCCGTCCCGCTGCTGGCGGACGCCTCCACCACCGTCCGCTCCGCACGCACCCAGCTCGACCGGGTCGACGCCATCGCGAGCGACGTCCAGGAAGTCACCTCGAACGCCTCCGCGCTGTCCTCCACCGTGGCCTCCACCTTCGGCGGGCCGCTGGTCAAGGTCGCGGCCTTCGGCTACGGCGTCCGCAAGGCACTGGGCAAATCCACGGAAGACGCGCCGCAGAAGGCGCCCCGACGCACCGTGATCGTTGGCCGTACGGTGCCGACGACCCGGCGCCGGAAGCAGAAGGGCTGAAACCTCCGATGTTCCGCCGAGCCTTCTGGTTCACCGCCGGCGCAGCCGCCGGCGTGTGGGCCACCACCAAGGTCAACCGCCAGCTCAAGAAGCTGACGCCGGAGAGCCTCGCCGCCCAGGCCGCCGACAAGGCCGTGGAGGCGGGCCACCGCCTCAAGGACTTCGCCCTCGACGTCAAGGCGGGAATGTCGCAGCGCGAGGACGAGCTGAACGACGCACTGGGGCTCAGGCGGGACGCCATGGACCCAGCCCGGCCCGACAACGTCACCGCCCTCCCGGGGCAGCGGCGGCTGCGGGCCATCCAGAACGACAAGACCACCCACCGCTCGAGCCACGAGAACCGCTCGACGGGTTCGTACAACCGGAATGAGGACCACTGATGGAGTCGGCTGAAATCCGCCGCCGCTGGCTGAGCTTCTTCGAGGAGCGCGGTCACGCCGTTGTCCCTTCGGCGTCGCTCATCGCGGACGACCCGACTCTGCTGCTGGTCAACGCGGGCATGGTCCCGTTCAAGCCGTACTTCCTCGGCGAGACCAAGCCCCCGGCCTCGCGGGCCACCAGCGTGCAGAAGTGCGTCCGTACGCCGGACATCGAAGAGGTCGGCAAGACCACCCGCCACGGCACGTTCTTCCAGATGTGCGGCAACTTCTCCTTCGGCGACTACTTCAAGGAAGGCGCCATCAAGTACGCCTGGGAGCTGCTCACCAGCTCCGTGGCGGACGGCGGCTACGGCCTGGAGCCCGAGAAGCTCTGGATCACCGTCTACCTCGACGACGACGAGGCCGAGACGATCTGGCGTGACGTCGTCGGCGTCCCCGCCGAGCGCATCCAGCGCCTGGGCAAGAAGGACAACTTCTGGTCCATGGGCGTCCCGGGTCCGTGCGGCCCGTGCTCGGAGATCAACTACGACCGCGGCCCCGAGTTCGGCGTCGAGGGCGGCCCGGCCGTCAACGACGAGCGCTACGTGGAGATCTGGAACCTGGTCTTCATGCAGTACGAGCGCGGCGCCGGCGACGGGAAGGAAGACTTCCCGATCCTCGGCGACCTGCCGTCGAAGAACATCGACACCGGTCTGGGTCTCGAGCGCCTCGCGATGATCCTGCAGGGCGTGCAGAACATGTACGAGACCGACACCCTGCGCGTGGTCATGGACAAGGCCACCGAGCTGACCGGCGTGCAGTACGGCGCCGCGCGGGGCACCGACGTCTCGATGCGCGTGGTCGCCGACCACATCCGCACCTCCGTCATGCTCATCGGCGACGGAGTCACCCCCGGCAACGAGGGCCGCGGCTACGTGCTGCGCCGCATCATGCGCCGCGCCATCCGCAACATGCGCCTCATGGGCGCCACCGGCCCGGTCGTCCAGGAACTGGTCGACGTCGTGATCAACACGATGGGCCAGCAGTACCCGGAGCTCGTCACCGACCGCAAGCGCATCGAGACCGTCGCGCTCGCCGAAGAGGCCGCCTTCCTCAAGGCCGTCAAGGGTGGCACGAACATCCTCGACACCGCCGTGACCGAGACCAAGGCCGCCGGCGGCACGGTCCTCTCCGGCGACAAGGCGTTCCTGCTCCACGACACCTGGGGCTTCCCGATCGACCTCACCCTGGAGATGGCCGCCGAGCAGGGCCTCTCCGTGGACGAGCCCGGCTTCCGCCGCCTGATGCAGGAGCAGCGCGACCGCGCCAAGGCCGACGCCAAGGCCAAGAAGACCGGCCACGCGGACATGTCCGCCTACCGGGAGATCGCCGACGGCTCCGGCGCCACCGAGTTCACCGGCTACGCCACCACCCAGGGCGAGTCCACCATCGTCGGCCTCCTGGTCAACGGCGTCTCCGCGCCCGCCGCCTCCGAGGGCGACGAGGTCGAGGTCGTCCTCGACCGCACCCCCTTCTACGCCGAGGGCGGCGGCCAGCTCGCCGACCAGGGCCGGATCAAGCTCGACTCGGGCGCCATCATCAACGTCCGCGACGTCCAGCAGCCGGTCCCCGGTGTCTCCGTGCACAAGGGCTCGGTCCAGGTCGGCGAGGTGACGGTGGGTGCCTCCGCGTACGCCGCCATCGACATCAACCGCCGCCGGGCCATCGCCCGCGCCCACTCGGCCACGCACCTGACCCACCAGGCGCTGCGCGACGCCCTCGGTCCGACGGCCGCCCAGGCCGGTTCCGAGAACAGCCCCGGCCGGTTCCGCTTCGACTTCGGCTCGCCGAACGCCGTCCCCGGCACGGTCCTCACCGACGTCGAGCAGAAGATCAACGACGTGCTGTCGCGCGAGCTCGACGTCACCGCCGAGATCATGAGCATCGACGAGGCGAAGAAGCAGGGCGCCATCGCCGAGTTCGGTGAGAAGTACGGCGAGCGCGTGCGCGTCGTGACCATCGGCGACTTCTCCAAGGAGCTGTGCGGCGGTACGCACGTCGGCAACACCGCCCAGCTGGGTCTGGTGAAGCTGCTCGGCGAGTCCTCCATCGGCTCCGGCGTGCGCCGTGTCGAGGCCCTCGTCGGCGTGGACGCGTACAACTTCCTCGCCAAGGAGCACACGGTCGTCGCCCAGCTCCAGGAGCTGGTCAAGGGCCGTCCGGAGGAGCTGCCGGAGAAGATCGCCTCCATGCTCGGCAAGCTGAAGGACGCCGAGAAGGAGATCGAGAAGTTCCGCGCGGAGAAGGTCCTCCAGGCCGCCGCCGGTCTCGCCGAGAACGCCCAGGACATCCGCGGCGTCGCCCTCGTCGTGGGCACCGTCCCGGACGGCACCGGCGCCGACGACCTGCGCAAGCTGGTCCTCGACGTCCGCGGCCGCATCCAGGGCGACCGCCCGGCCGTCGTGGCCCTGTTCACCACGGCCAACGACCGCCCGCTGACCGTCATCGCCACCAACGAGGCCGCCCGCGAGCGCGGTCTCAAGGCCGGCGACCTGGTCCGCACCGCTGCCAAGACCCTCGGCGGCGGCGGTGGCGGCAAGCCGGACGTCGCCCAGGGCGGCGGCCAGAACCCGGCCGCCATCCCCGAGGCCATCGCCGCGGTCGAGCGCCTCGTCGTCGAGACGGTCTGACGATGACTCTGCGCCGCGGCCGCCGTCTCGCCATCGATGTCGGGGACGCCCGTATCGGGGTCGCCTCGTGCGATCCCGATGGGGTGTTGGCCACACCGGTGGAAACCGTTCCGGGCCGGGACATCCCCTTCGCCCACCGGCGGCTGCGGCAGCTCGTCGAGGAGTACGAACCCCTGGAGGTCGTGGTCGGTCTGCCCCGCTCGCTCAGCGGGCGGGAGGGGCCGGCCGCGGCCAAGGTGCGCGTCTTCGCCACGGAACTCGCCAAGGGAATCAAGCCGGTGACGGTCCGTCTCGTGGACGAGCGGATGACCACGGTCACCGCCGCCCAGGGGCTGCGGGCCTCGGGGAAGAACGCGAAAAAGGGCCGTTCGGTGATCGACCAGGCGGCCGCAGTGGTGATCCTTCAGAACGCTCTTGAGACCGAACGGGTATCAGGTAATCCGCCCGGTGAGTGCGTCGAAGTGGTTGTCTGATCGCGATACGGTAACGTTCCGCGCGATGCGGCGGCATTCGAACAAGTCGTCGCCCACCACTTCAGAGGCGGAACCGGGTGCCGCGGCGGATGTAGCCGTTGCCTCCGTCTCGCGGCTCTAGGGGATCGATGACTGAGTATGGCCGGGGCCGTGGCCCCGAACCGTGGCACCCGGAGGACCCCCTGTACGGGGACCAGGGGTGGACCGGGCACGAGGCCCAGCAGGCTCGGATGCCCTATGCCGGTGGCCCGCAGCAGCATCCGCAGGAGCCGCAGTACCAGCAGGACCCGCAGCAGTACCAGCAGAACCCGCAGTATCAGCAGTACCCGCAGGACCAGTACCAGCAGGACCTCCAGTACCAGCAGGACCTCCAGTACCAGCAGCAGTACGGGCAGCAGGGGCAGTACCCGGAGCAGCAGCAGGGCTATGCCCCACAGCAGCCCCACCAGGCTCACCAGCAGCAGCAACAGCTGCTGCACCCGCAGCCGCAGCAGCAGCCGGTCTACGACGGCCAGGGCTGGGACACCGGCCAGGGCCAGTACACCGCTGTCCCGCAGGCCGACCCGTACCTCGGCGCGGACCCGTACGTCCAGCAGCCCGTCGGCGGCTACCCGGGCGAGGCCCCCGACCTCTACGGCACCCCCGAGGCCTACCCGCCGCCGCAGCCCCCGGGCCGGCGCCACCTGGTCACGGAGCAGGAGCAAGAGCCGGAGGCGGAGTACGCCGACGAAGAGGCCGAGGAGGCCTCGATCCTGCCCGGCGGCGGCGGAGGCGACGACGATTCCGACGAGCCGGACGCCGGCGGACGCCGCGGCCGCCCGAAGGGCAAGCCCAAGCGCCGCAACGGCGCGGCCTGCCTGATCGCAGCCGTCGTGATCGTGGGCGTCATCGGCGGTGGCGGCTACTACGGCTACGACTACATCAAGTCCAAGTTCAGCACCGGCGAGGACTACACCGGTGAGGGCGAGGGCTCCGTCGCCATCGACATCCCCAAGGGCACCGGCGTCGGTGAGATGGGCCGCATCCTCAAGTCGCACGGCGTCGTGAAGAGCGCGGACGCCTTCGTCGCCGCCGCCAAGGCCAACCCCAAGGGCGGTGCGATCCAGGCAGGCTCCTACGTGATGAAGGAGCACATGTCGGGCAAGGCCGCCGTGGACCTCATGGTGAACGGCGCCGGGGTCAACGCCCTGGACGTCATCCCGGGCTGGAAGAACATCCAGGTCTACAAGGCCATCGACGAGAAGCTCAAGCTCAAGGAGGGCACGACCAAGGACGTTGCCTTCAAGGAGGCGAAGAACCTCGGTCTGCCCGAGTGGGCCAACAACAGCAAGGACATCAAGGACCCGCTGGAGGGCTTCCTCTACCCGGCCCGCTACGACCTCAGCAAGGACGCGAGCCCCCAGTCGCTGCTCAAGCAGATGGTGGCCAAGTCCAACGAGGCCTACGCGAGCGCGGACCTCCAGGGGCAGGCCTCCAAGCTGGGCCTCGCGAACCCGCTGCAGCTCGTCACCGTCGCGAGCCTCGTCCAGGCCGAGGGCAAGTACCAGCACGACTTCGACAAGATCTCCCGGGTGGTCTACAACCGTCTCAAGCCGGGCAACACCGAGACGTACGGTCTGCTCGACTTCGACTCCACGGTCAACTACATCAAGGGCCAGAGCACCCTGGACGTCGGTGCCGTCAGCGACCTGCGCAAGCTCGACGACCCGTACAACACCTACAAGATCAAGGGCCTGCCCGCCGGCCCGATCGGCAACCCGGGCCCGGACGCGCTCAAGTCGGCGATCAACCCGGCCACCGGACCCTGGTACTACTTCGTGTCGGTGAACGAGAACGAGACGCTCTTCGCCGTGACGAACGCGGAGCACAACCAGAACCGCCAGAAGTACGAAGAGGAACGGAAGAAGGCAGGGCAGTGATACGCGCAGCCGTGCTCGGTTCACCGATCGAGCACTCCCTCTCACCGGTGCTGCACCGCGCCGCGTACCAGGAGCTCGGCCTCGACGACTGGTCCTACGACCGCTTCGAGATAGACGAGGCCGCGCTCCCGCAGTTCGTCGCCGGCCTCGGCCCCGAGTGGGCCGGGCTGTCCCTGACGATGCCGCTCAAGCGCGCCGTCATCCCGCTGCTCGACGGCATCAGCGACACCGCCGCCTCGGTCGAGGCGGTCAACACGGTCGTCCTGACCAAGGACGGGCGGCGCCTCGGCGACAACACCGACATCCCCGGCATCGTCTCCGCGCTCCACGAGCGCGGCGTGGACAAGGTGGAGAACGCCACCATCCTCGGCGCCGGCGCCACCGCTTCCTCGGCACTGGCCGCCCTCGCCCGGATCTGCTCCGGCGAGGTCACGGTGTACGTGCGCTCCCGGGCCCGCGCCGACGAGATGCAGGAGTGGGGCGAGCGCCTCGGCGTGGCCGTCCGCACGGCCGACTGGGCGGACGCCGCCGACGGGCTCGGCGCGCCGCTGGTCATCGCGACCACCCCGGCCAGCGCCACGGACTGGCTGGCAGCCGCCGTACCGGCCGGCCCGGGCACCCTGTTCGACGTCCTGTACGACCCGTGGCCGACCGCCCTCGCGGCGGCCTGGTCGCAGCGCGGCGGCCGCCTCCTCGGCGGCTTGGACCTCCTCGTCCATCAGGCGGTGCTCCAGGTCGAGCAGATGACCGGCCGCCACACCGCGCCGCTGGCCGCCATACGGGCCGCCGGCGAGGCCGCCCTGCGCGCCCGCCACTAGGGGGTGTCCGGCGGATCATGGCCAGGCCCGGCCGGCACACCTGATGCACTGCGCACACTGATCTTGCTCGCGTGAAACCCGACCCGCCAGGGTGGGGAGGGTGCACCGGCGTCCGCCAGCTGGACCGGAGGGCGGTGCACCGGCCCGGACGTGGGAGGATCGGGTATGGCGGGTCCGGGCCGCGCACCCGGCCGCGCCGCCGCAGTACCAGGCGCGAGCATGAGGAGCATCGTTGAGCAGGTTGCGTTGGCTGACCGCCGGGGAGTCGCACGGTCCGGCGCTGGTGGCGACGCTGGAGGGGCTTCCCGCCGGCGTCCCGGTCACCACCGAGCTGGTGGCCGAACACCTGGCCCGGCGCCGGCTCGGCTACGGCCGCGGCGCCCGGATGAAGTTCGAGCAGGACGAGATCACCTTCCTCGGCGGCGTCCGCCACGGGCTGTCGCAGGGGTCCCCGATCGCCGTCATGATCGGCAACACCGAGTGGCCGAAGTGGGAGACCGTGATGTCGGCCGACCCGGTCGACCCCTCGCTGCTCAAGGAGACCGGCCGCAATGCGGCGCTGACCCGCCCCCGCCCCGGTCACGCCGACCTCGCGGGCATGCAGAAGTACGGCTTCGCAGAGGCCCGCCCGATCCTGGAGCGCGCCAGCGCCCGCGAGACCGCCGCCCGTGTCGCCCTCGGTGCCATCGCCCGGTCCTTCATCAAGGAGACCGCGGGCATCGAGATCATCTCGCACGTGGTGGAGCTGGCCGCGGCCAAGGCCCCCTACGGCGTCTACCCGACCCCCGCCGACGTCGACAAGCTCGACGCCGACCCGGTGCGCTGCCTCGACGCCGACGCGTCGAAGGCGATGGTCGCGGAGATCGACCAGGCCCACAAGGACGGCGACACCCTCGGCGGCGTCGTCGAGGTCCTCGCGTACGGGGTGCCCGTCGGCCTCGGCTCGCACGTGCACTGGGACCGCCGCCTGGACGCCCGCCTCGCGGCCGCGCTGATGGGCATCCAGGCCATCAAGGGCGTCGAGGTCGGCGACGGCTTCGACCTGGCCCGCGTACCGGGCTCGCAGGCCCACGACGAGATCGTCTCCACCCCCGAGGGCCTCAGGCGCACCTCCGGCCGCTCCGGCGGCACCGAGGGCGGACTGACCACCGGCGAGCTGCTGCGCGTACGGGCCGCGATGAAGCCGATCGCGACCGTGCCGAAGGCCCTCGCGACCGTGGACGTGGCGACCGGCGAAGCAGCGGTGGCCCACCACCAGCGCTCCGACGTGTGTGCCGTGCCCGCCGCGGGCATCGTCGCGGAGGCCATGGTCGCCCTGGTGCTGGCCGACGCCGTCGTGGAGAAGTTCGGTGGGGACTCCGTCCCCGAGACCCGCCGCAACGTTCAGTCGTACCTCGACAACCTGCAGATCCGGTGACGGGCGGACCACTGGTCGTCCTCGTCGGCCCCATGGGGTCCGGCAAGTCCACGGTGGGGGCGCTGCTCGCCGAACGGCTCGGCGTCCCCTACCGGGACACCGACGCCGACATCGTCGCGGCCCAGGGCCGCGAGATCTCGGACATCTTCGTCGACGAGGGCGAGCCGTACTTCCGTGAGCTGGAGCGGCAGGCGGTCGCCGCCGGCCTCGCCCAGCACACCGGAATCCTCGCCCTCGGCGGCGGCGCCGTCCTCGACGCGGGCACCCGGGAGCTGCTGGCCGGGCTGCCCGTCGCCTACCTCTCCATGGACGTCGAGGAAGCCGTCCGGCGCGTCGGCCTGGGCGCCGCGCGCCCGCTGCTCGCCGTCAACCCGCGCCGCCAGTGGCGCGAGCAGATGGAGGCCCGTCGCCCCCTGTACACCGAAGTCGCGCGCGTCGTGGTGGCCACCGACGACCGCACCCCCGAAGAGGTCGCCCAGGCGGTCCTCGACGCTCTGGAGTTGAAGGACGTATGACAGACCAGGTGACGCGCATCCAGGTCGGCGCAGTAGCCGGACACGACGCGTACGACGTGCTGGTCGGCCGGCAGCTGCTCGGCGAGCTCGGCGCACTGATCGGTACGAAGGCCCAGCGGGTCGCCGTGATCCACCCCGAGGCGCTGGCCTCGACCGGTGAGGCACTGCGCGACGACCTGGCCGGGCAGGGCTACGAGGCGGTCGCCATCCAGGTGCCGAACGCCGAGGAGGCCAAGACGGCCGAGGTCGCCGCGTACTGCTGGAAGGCGCTCGGCCAGTCCGGGTTCACCCGCACCGACGTGATCGTCGGCGTCGGCGGCGGAGCCACCACGGACCTCGCGGGCTTCGTCGCGGCCACCTGGCTGCGCGGGGTGCGCTGGATCGCCGTACCGACCACCGTCCTCGCGATGGTGGACGCGGCCGTCGGCGGCAAGACCGGCATCAACACCGCCGAGGGCAAGAACCTGGTGGGCTCGTTCCACCCGCCGGCCGGGGTGCTGTGCGACCTGGCGGCACTGGACTCGCTGGCGGTCAACGACTACGTCAGCGGCCTCGCAGAGATCATCAAGGCCGGTTTCATCTCCGACCCGGTGATCCTCGACCTGATCGAGGCGGACCCGGCGGCGGCCCGCACGCCCGACGGCCCGCACACCGCGGAGCTGATCACGCGCTCCATCCAGGTCAAGGCGGACGTGGTCTCCAGCGACCTCAAGGAGGCCGGGCTGCGCGAGATGCTCAATTACGGGCACACGCTCGCGCACGCCATCGAGAAGAACGAGCGCTACAAGTGGCGGCACGGCGCTGCCGTGTCGGTCGGCATGGTCTTCGCCGCCGAACTCGGGCGGCTCGCCGGCCGGCTCGACGACGCGACGGCCGACCGGCACCGGGAGATCCTCGCCGCCGTCGGCCTGCCGCTGACCTACCGGGGCGACCAGTGGCCCCAGCTGCTCCAGACCATGCAGGTCGACAAGAAGTCCCGCGGCAACCTGCTGCGCTTCATCGTCCTCGACGGACTGGCCAAGCCCACCGTTCTCGAGGGCCCCGACCCGGCGCACCTGATCGCCGCGTACGGCGAGGTGTCGGCGTGAGCCGCAAGGTGCTCGTGCTGAACGGCCCCAACCTGGGCCGGCTCGGGTCGCGCGAGCCCGACGTGTACGGGGCCACCTCGTACGCCGGGCTCGTGGAGAGCTGCCGCGTGCTGGGCGAGGAGCTCGGCTTCGACGTCGAGGTCCGCGAGACCAACGACGAGGGCGCGATCGTACGCTGGCTGCACGAGGCGGCGGACGGCAAGATCCCGGTCGTGATCAACCCGGGTGCGTTCACGCACTACTCGTACGCCATGCGGGACGCGGCCGCGCAGCGCACCGCGCCGCTGATCGAGGTGCACATCTCGAACCCGTACGCCCGCGAGGAGTTCCGGCACACGTCGGTCATCGCCTCGGTGGCGACCGGAACGGTGGCGGGCTTCGGCATCGGCTCGTACCGGCTGGCGCTGCGCGCACTGGCGGACGAAGTCTGACGGTGCTGGTGGGCGGCTTCGCCCCTGCGGTCATATAACGTTCTCGCATCAGTCGGTGGAAACGAGACGGAGTGGCAGCGGATGCAGCAAGGAGTGGGGGGCGGCGGGGCGGGCTGGGGGCAGCCGGGACATCAGCCGACGGCGCCCCCGCAGCCGCCGATACCCCCTGCGCAGGGCTGGCCGGTGCCTGCGCCGCCGCAGGCACCGCCGCCGCACGTGCCGCCGCCACCGCCGTCCGGCCCCGAGGCCACGACGGGGCACATTCCGCTGCCGCCCGCGGTGCCCCGCACCGGCGGCGCCACGCTGGCCGTGCTGCTGATCGGCCCGGCGGGCGCGGGGAAGACCACGGTGGCCCGGCACTGGGCCAGCACCCGGCCGGTGCCGACCGCGCACGTGAGCCTGGACGACGTCCGGGAATGGGTGTGCGCGGGCTTCGCGGACCCGCAGGCCGGCTGGAACGACCACTCCGAGGCCCAGTACCGGCTGGCCCGCCGCACCTGCGGCTTCGCCGCCCGCAACTTCCTGGCCAACGGGATCTCCTGCATCCTCGACGACGCCGTCTTCCCGGACCGGCCCGTGGTCGGCCTGGGCGGCTGGAAGCGTCACGTCGGCCCCGCCCTGCTGCCCGTCGTCCTCCTCCCCGGCCTGGAGATCGTCCTCGAGCGCAATGCCGCCCGCTCGGGGAACCGGCGCCTCTCCGACGAGGAAGTCGCCCGCATCCACGGCCGGATGGCCGGCTGGTACGGCTCCGGTCTGCCGATCATCGACAACTCGGACCTCGACGTGGAAGGCACGTCCCGGGCCCTGGACGAAGCCCTGGCCCGGGCCATCGCGGCACCCGCCTTCTGACCGTCCCCGCGCGGCCGGGCCCCGTACGGGCGTGCTCACCAGGCCGGATGCGCGGGGCGCTCGTACGCTCGAAGACATGTCAGACGTGTACGCGGCCCGCCGGGGCCTGCTTCGCGACCGCTGCGCCGCCGCGGGGAACGCCGCCGCGCTGATCACGCGTCCGGCGAACGTCCGCTACCTCGCCGGGGCGTCCCCGCCGGGCGCCGTCCTGCTCGTCGGGCCGGGCGGTGAGGACATGCTGTTCACCGTCGGTCCGCCCAGCGGCGAAGCCGACGAGGGCCGCCTCGACGATCAGCTCAGACTCTCCGTGCTGTCCGCCCCCGGCAGCGACGCCGCCGTCGCCGCCGGCGACATGGCCGGCTCCCTGCGCGCCGAATCGCTGGCCGTCGAGGAGCACCACCTCACCGTCGCCCGGCACCGCGCCCTGCGCTCCGTCGCGCCCAAGCTGCGGCTCGCCGACCTCGGGACCTCCGTGGAGCAGCAGCGCCTCGTCAAGGACGAGGAGGAGATCGCCTGCCTGCGGATCGCCGCCGAGATCGCCGACCAGGCGCTCGGCGAACTGCTGGAGTCGATCCTGGTGGGCCGCACCGAACGCCACCTCGCCCTGGAGCTGGAGCGCCGCCTCGTCGACCACGGAGCCGACGGACCGGCCTTCCCGACCTCCGTCGGCACCGGGCCGAACTCGGGCAGTTCCCGGCACCGGCCGTCCGACCGCCGCGTCGAGGAGGGCGACTTCCTCTCCGTCTGCCTCGGGGCCAACTACCGCGGCTACCGCTGCGAGATCGGCCGGACGTTCGTGATCGGCACCAGCCCTGCCGACTGGCAGATCGAGCTCTACGATCTTGTTTTCGCGGCCCAGCGGGCCGGACGCGAGGCCCTCGTGCCCGGCGCCGCGTACCGCGAGGTCGACCGTGCCGCGCGGTCCGTACTGGACTCCGCAGGACATGGTGAATCGATCGCTCCGTGGACCGGACACGGCGTCGGCCTCGAAATCGACGAGGACCCGCAGCTTGCACCTACGGCAATGGGTAAACTGGACGCTTGCGTGCCGGTCACCGTCGAACCGGGGGTTCACCTCCCGGGCCGGGGAGGTGTCCGGATCGATGACACGCTCGTCGTACGCCCCGAGGCGGACGGCGGTCCCGAGCTACTCACCATTACGACCAAGGAGCTGCTCGCGCTCTAGCCCGCTGCGGCGGGCTGTGCGCGCACCCGTGGTCTTCCAGTGCAGGAGATTCCGCAACCGTGGCTTCCACGAACGACCTCAAGAACGGCATGGTGCTCAAGCTCGACGGCGGCCAGCTCTGGTCCGTCGTCGAGTTCCAGCACGTCAAGCCCGGCAAGGGCCCGGCCTTCGTGCGCACCAAGCTCAAGCACGTGCTCTCCGGCAAGGTCGTCGACAAGACGTTCAACGCCGGCACGAAGGTCGAGACGGCCACCATCGACCGCCGCGACATGCAGTTCTCGTACATGGACGGCGACTACTTCGTCTTCATGGACATGCAGACCTACGACCAGCTGATGGTCGACCGCAAGGCCGTCGGCGACGCCGCCAACTTCCTCATCGAGGGCTTCACCGCCTCGGTCGCCCAGCACGAGGGCGAGGTGCTCTACGTCGAGCTCCCGGCCGCCGTCGAGCTCGTCATCGAGCACACCGACCCGGGCGTCCAGGGCGACCGCTCCACCGGTGGCACCAAGCCGGCGCGCCTGGAGACCGGCTACGAGATCCAGGTCCCGCTCTTCGTCACCACGGGCGAGAAGGTCAAGGTCGACACCCGCACCAGCGACTACCTCGGCCGGGTGAGCAGCTAACCGTGGCTGCCCGCAGCAACGCGCGCAAGCGCGCCTTCCAGATCCTGTTCGAGGCCGACCAGCGCGGGGTGCCCGTGCGCGAGGTCCTCGCGGACTGGATCCGCCACGCGCGGTCGGACGACCGGCAACCGCCCGTCAGCGCCTTCACGATGGATCTCGTCGAGGGTTACGCCGACAAGGTGAATCGCATCGACGACCTGATCATCACCTACGCCGTGGACTGGGAGCTCGACCGCATGCCGGTCGCGGACCGGAACATCCTGCGGCTCGGTGCCTACGAGCTGATCTGGGTGGACGACACCCCGGACGCCGTGGCCATCGACGAGGCCGTCCAGCTGGCCAAGGAATTCTCGACGGACGAGTCCCCCTCGTTCGTGAACGGGCTGCTGGCCCGCTTCAAGGACCTGAAGCCGAGCCTGCGCCGGGGCGAGTAGCTCCCGGCGGTCAGGCGAGAACGGAGGGCCCGCAGCGTACATGCGCCGCGGGCCCTCCGTTTCTGCTTCTGTTCGTGCTCCTGCTGCGGTTCCGCTTCCGCTGCTGTGCCCGGAGACGCGAAACCGGCGTGGGCCGGGAGCCACGGCCGGCTCCCGGCCCACGCCGGTAACGTTTCTGCTGGTCCTGGGCGCGAGGACTAGATGTCCTCGTGCGCCACGGCGCGACGCGCATCCGCGTCGAGCACGCCCCAGCTGATCAGCTGCTCGGTCAGGACCGAGGGGGACTGGTCGTAGATGACGGCGAGGGTGCGCAGGTCGTCCTGACGGATCGACAGCACCTTGCCGTTGTAGTCCCCGCGCTGGCTCTGGATGGTCGCCGCGTACCGCTGCAGCGGCCCGGCCTTCTCGGCGGGCACGCCCGCGAGGCGCTCCAGGTCGAGGCGCAGCTTCGGCGGCGGCTCGGCCGCCCCTCCGGGAGTCGTGCCCGGCAGGAGCTCCTGCACCGGCACCCCGTAGAAGTCCGCCAGCTCGGCGAGGCGCTGGACGGTCACGGCGCGGTCCCCGCGCTCGTACGATCCGACCACCACGGCCTTCCACCGGCCCTGGGACTTCTCCTCGACACCATGGAGGGAGAGGCCCTGCTGGGTGCGGATGGCGCGGAGCTTGGCCCCGAGCTGTTTGGCGTATTCGCTGGACATAACGCTCCCGGACGCTGTGACGCTTTGACGACATGGACACTGACGACATGGACCACGTGCGGCTCCGCCGCGCGGCTGGTAACTCACTGTGAGGTTACGCAGCGTTACTTGCATGCGTCAAGCCGAATGCTCTCCGACGCCCACGTACGAGGGGCGCACACAGGCCCGGTGCCGGTTCCCCGCCAGGGTCCTGGTACCGTGGAGGACGTACATCAGACGTCCTTTAAGGTCCGTCCCGTGAGGCGGAGAAGGAGGTCCTTTTCATGGACGCTCAGACTGCTCAGAACGTCGATGCCCAGGGCATCGAGGCGATGCGCCCCGTGCTCGAGGCACAGGACATCGCGCGGGTACTGACCCGCATCGCCCACGAGATCGTCGAACGCGCCAAGGGCGCCGACGACGTGGTGCTCCTCGGCATTCCCACCCGCGGTGTGTACCTCGCCCGCCGGCTGGCCGCCAAGCTCGAAGAGATCACCGGCACGAAGATCCCGGTCGGATCCCTCGACATCACCATGTACCGCGACGACCTGCGGATGAAGCCCGCCCGCGCGATCGGCCGCACCGAGATCCCCGGCGACGACATCGACGGACGCCTCGTCGTCCTCGTCGACGACGTGCTCTTCTCCGGCCGGACCATCAGAGCCGCCCTCGACGCACTGGGCGACCTCGGCCGCCCCCGCGCCGTACAGCTCGCGGTCCTCGTCGACCGCGGCCACCGCGAGCTGCCGATCCGCGCCGACTACGTCGGCAAGAACCTCCCCACGTCGCTGCGGGAGACCGTCAAGGTCCAGCTCCAGGAGGAGGACGGCCGAGACGCCGTGCTGCTCGGCCAGCGGACCGACACGGCAGCCGGGCAGTAGCCCGTACGCGTGACGGGGCCCCGAAGCCGGGGCCCGCGCGCGAGCCTGCCCTGCCTGCACTCCAGCCAGTCCGCCGCTCTGACCTCACCGACTTACGGAGCACCCTGATGAAGCGCCACCTCATCTCGGCCGCCGATCTCACGCGCGACGACGCCGTCCTCATCCTCGACACCGCCGAGGAGATGGCACGCGTCGCGGACCGGCCGATCAAGAAGCTGCCCACCCTGCGCGGCCTCACGGTCGTCAACCTCTTCTTCGAGGACTCGACCCGCACCCGGATCTCCTTCGAGGCGGCCGCCAAGCGGCTCTCCGCCGACGTCATCAACTTCTCCGCCAAGGGCTCCTCGGTCTCCAAGGGCGAGTCCCTGAAGGACACCGCGCTGACCCTCGAGGCCATGGGCGCGGACGCGGTCGTCATCCGCCACCACGCCTCCGGCGCCCCCTACCGGCTCGCGACCTCCGGCTGGATCGACTCCGCCGTCGTCAACGCCGGCGACGGCACCCACGAGCACCCCACCCAGGCCCTGCTGGACGCCTTCACCATGCGCCGCCGCCTGGTCGGCCGCGACGCCGGGCTCGGCAAGGACCTGAACGGCCGCCGCATCACCATCGTCGGCGACGTCCTGCACAGCCGGGTCGCCCGCTCCAACGTCCAGCTGCTCCACACGCTCGGCGCCGAGGTCACCGTGGTGGCCCCGCCGACCCTGGTCCCGATCGGCGTCGAGAGCTGGCCCTGCGAGGTCTCGTACAACCTCGACGAGGTGCTGCCGAAGTCCGACGCGGTCATGATGCTGCGTGTGCAGCGCGAACGCATGAACGCCGCCTTCTTCCCGACCGAGCGCGAGTACTCCCGCCGGTACGGGCTCGACGGCGACCGCATGGCCAAGATGCCCGAGCACGCCATCGTCATGCACCCCGGCCCGATGAACCGCGGCATGGAGATCACCGCCGAGGTCGCCGACTCCGACCGCTGCACCGCCGTCGAGCAGGTCGCCAACGGCGTGTCCACCCGGATGGCCGTCCTGTACCTGCTGCTCGGAGGCTCCGAGCCCGCCGTCACCACCACCAGCACCCCCCGTATCGAGGAGAGCAAGTAATCATGAGCAAGATCCTGATTCGTGGGGCGAAGGTACTCGGCGGCGAGGCGCAGGACGTCCTGATCGACGGCGAGACCATCGCAGCGGTCGGTCAGAACCTGTCCGCCGAGGGCGCCACCGTCATCGAGGCCGAGGGCCAGGTCCTCCTCCCCGGCCTCGTCGACCTGCACACCCACCTGCGCGAGCCCGGCCGCGAGGACTCCGAGACCGTCCTGACCGGCACCCGTGCCGCCGCCTCCGGCGGCTTCACCGCCGTCTTCGCCATGGCGAACACCTTCCCCGTCGCCGACACGGCCGGCGTCGTCGAGCAGGTCTGGCGGCTCGGCAAGGAGTCCGGCTACTGCGACGTGCAGCCCATCGGCGCCGTCACCGTCGGCCTCGAGGGCAAGCAGCTCTCCGAGCTGGGCGCCATGCACGAGTCCGCGGCCCGCGTCACCGTCTTCTCCGACGACGGCAAGTGCGTCGACGACGCCGTGATCATGCGCCGCGCCCTGGAGTACGTGAAGGCCTTCGGCGGCGTCGTCGCCCAGCACGCCCAGGAGCCCCGCCTCACCGAGGGCGCCCAGATGAACGAGGGCGTCGTCTCCGCCGAGCTGGGTCTGGGCGGCTGGCCGGCCGTCGCCGAGGAGTCGATCATCGCCCGCGACGTCCTCCTCGCCGAGCACGTCGGCTCCCGCGTGCACATCTGCCACCTCTCCACGGCGGGCTCCGTCGAGATCGTCCGCTGGGCCAAGTCCCGCGGCATCGACGTCACCGCCGAGGTCACCCCGCACCACCTCCTCCTCACCGACGAGCTGGTCCGTTCGTACAACGCGGTCTACAAGGTCAACCCGCCGCTGCGCACCGAGCGCGACGTGATGGCCCTGCGCGAGGCGCTCGCCGACGGCACGATCGACATCGTCGCCACCGACCACGCCCCGCACCCCCACGAGGACAAGGACTGCGAGTGGGCCGCCGCCGCCATGGGCATGGTGGGCCTGGAGACCGCGCTCTCCGTCGTCCAGCAGACGATGGTGGAGACCGGACTGCTCGACTGGGCGGGCGTCGCCGAGCGCATGTCCTTCGCCCCGGCGCGGATCGGCGGCCTGGACAACCACGGCCGCCCCGTCTCGGCAGGTGAACCCGCGAACCTGACGCTGGTCGATACCTCGTACCGTGGTGTCGTGGACCCCGCACACTTCGCCTCCCGCAGCCGCAACACGCCTTACGAGGGCCGTGAGCTGCCGGGTCGCGTCACTCACACCTTCCTGCGGGGCCGGGCAACGGTCGTGGACGGGAATCTGGCGTGACACCTGCAGTAATCCAACTGGCCGCCGAGGCCGCCGAACGACGGTCGGCGGAGGTGACGGACTGGGGCGCCCGCTTCGCGTGGGTGATCGGTCTGCTCGTCTTCATCGCGTTCGTGTACTGGCTGATGCGGCAGGGCTGGAAATGGCGCGGCGCCCTGCAGAGCGATCTGCCGGAGCTGCCCGCCGCCCCCGGCGGTCTCCCCGAGCACCGGCTGGCCCTGACCGGCCGGTACCACGGGTCCACCACCGCCGGGCAGTGGCTCGACCGGATCGTCGCCCACGGTCTGGGCGTCCGCAGCCGGGTCGAGCTCACGCTCACCGACGCGGGCCTCGACGTGGTCCGTCCGGGTGCCACCGACTTCTTCGTACCGGCCGCGCAGCTGCGCGGCGCCCGCCTCGACAAGGGAATCGCGGGCAAGGTACTCACCGAGGGCGGTCTCCTCGTCGTCACCTGGGCGCACGGCGACAAGCTGATCGACTCCGGATTCCGCTCCGACCGCGCGGCCGAACACGCCGCCTGGGTCGAAGCACTCAATCTCATGAACCAATCCATCACGACGGAAGGCGCCGAACGATGACGACCTCCACCAGGGGAGCAGCCAAAGCTCCCGCCGTACTCGTCCTGGAGGACGGTCGGATTTTCCGCGGCCGCGCCTACGGCGCTGTGGGGGAGACCTTCGGCGAGGCCGTGTTCTCCACCGGCATGACCGGCTACCAGGAGACCCTCACCGACCCGTCGTACCACCGGCAGGTCGTCGTGATGACCGCCCCGCACGTGGGCAACACCGGCGTCAACGACGAGGACCCCGAGTCCTCCCGCATCTGGGTCGCCGGGTACGTCGTACGCGACCCCGCCCGCGTCCCGTCCAACTGGCGCTCGCAGCGCTCGCTGGACGAGGAGCTGGTCAAGCAGGGCGTCGTCGGTATCTCCGGCATCGACACCCGCGCGCTGACCCGCCACCTGCGCGAGCGCGGCGCCATGCGCGTCGGCATCTTCTCGGGCGAGGCCTGGGCGCACGTCCGCGACGAGGCCCTGCTGGCGAAGGTCCAGGCCGCCCCGCAGATGAAGGGCGCGAACCTCTCCGCCGAGGTCGCCACCAAGGAGACGTACGTCGTCCCCGCCATCGGCGAGAAGAAGTTCACCGTCGCCGCCATCGACCTCGGCATCAAGGGCATGACCCCGCACCGGATGGCCGAACGCGGCATCGAGGTCCACGTGCTGCCCGCCACCGCCACCGTCGAGGACGTCTACGCGGTCCGGCCGGACGGCGTGTTCTTCTCCAACGGCCCGGGCGACCCGGCCACCGCCGACGGCCCCGTCGCCGTCATGCAGGGCGTCCTGGAGCGCAAGACCCCGCTCTTCGGCATCTGCTTCGGAAACCAGATCCTGGGCCGCGCGCTCGGCTTCGGCACGTACAAGCTGAAGTACGGCCACCGCGGCATCAACCAGCCGGTGCAGGACCGCACCACCGGCAAGGTCGAGATCACCGCGCACAACCACGGCTTCGCCGTGGACGCGCCGCTCGACAAGGTCTCCGAGACCCCCTACGGCCGCGCCGAGGTCTCCCACGTCTGCCTGAACGACCAGGTCGTCGAAGGCCTCCAGCTGCTCGACCAGCCGGCCTTCTCCGTCCAGTACCACCCCGAAGCGGCTGCCGGCCCGCACGACGCCGCGTACCTCTTCGACCGCTTCACGTCTTTGATGGAAACCGCCCTGATGGAGGCCGAGCGTGCCTAAGCGCACCGATATCCAGTCCGTCCTGGTCATCGGCTCCGGCCCGATCGTCATCGGACAGGCCGCCGAGTTCGACTACTCCGGCACCCAGGCCTGCCGCATCCTCAAGGCCGAGGGCCTGCGGGTCATCCTGGTGAACTCCAACCCGGCGACGATCATGACCGACCCGGAGATCGCCGACGCCACGTACGTCGAGCCGATCACCCCCGAGTTCGTCGAGAAGATCATCGCGAAGGAGCGCCCCGACGCGCTGCTCCCGACCCTCGGCGGCCAGACCGCGCTGAACACCGCGATCTCCATGCACGAGCAGGGTGTGCTGGAGAAGTACGGCGTCGAGCTCATCGGCGCCAACGTCGAGGCCATCAACAAGGGCGAGGACCGCGACCTCTTCAAGGGCGTCGTCGAGGCCGTCAAGGCCAAGATCGGCTACGGCGAGTCCGCCCGCTCGGTCATCTGCCACTCCATGGACGACGTCATCAAGGGCGT
The DNA here is from genome assembly GCF_036106915.1 of Streptomyces sp. NBC_00354. Classification (NCBI taxonomy): domain Bacteria; kingdom Bacillati; phylum Actinomycetota; class Actinomycetes; order Kitasatosporales; family Streptomycetaceae; genus Streptomyces; species Streptomyces sp. NBC_00354. The sequence continues at coordinate 6,719,480 of NZ_CP107983.1, forward strand.
CGACACCCTGGGCGGCTACCCCGTCGTCGTCCGCCCCTCCTTCACCATGGGCGGCGCCGGCTCCGGCTTCGCCCACGACGAGGACGAGCTGCGCCGCATCGCCGGCCAGGGCCTGACGCTCTCCCCGACCACCGAGGTGCTCCTGGAGGAGTCCATCCTCGGCTGGAAGGAGTACGAGCTGGAGCTGATGCGCGACACCAAGGACAACGTGGTCGTCGTCTGCTCCATCGAGAACTTCGACCCGATGGGCGTCCACACCGGCGACTCCATCACCGTCGCCCCGGCGATGACCCTCACCGACCGCGAGTACCAGCGGCTGCGCGACATCGGCATCGCGATCATCCGCGAGGTCGGCGTCGACACCGGCGGCTGCAACATCCAGTTCGCGATCGACCCGGCCGACGGCCGCGTCATCGTCATCGAGATGAACCCGCGCGTCTCTCGCTCCTCGGCGCTCGCGTCGAAGGCCACCGGCTTCCCGATCGCCAAGATCGCCGCCAAGCTGGCCATCGGCTACACGCTCGACGAGGTCCCCAACGACATCACCGAGAAGACGCCGGCCTCCTTCGAGCCTTCCCTCGACTACGTCGTGGTCAAGGCCCCGCGCTTCGCCTTCGAGAAGTTCCCGCTGGCCGACGCCACCCTCACCACCACCATGAAGTCGGTGGGCGAGGCCATGGCCATCGGCCGCAACTTCACCGAGGCCCTCCAGAAGGCCCTGCGCTCCCTGGAGAAGAAGGGCTCGCAGTTCACCTTCGTCGGAGACCCCGGCGACAAGGCCGAGCTGCTGGCCACCGCGGTCCGCCCGACCGACGGCCGCATCAACACCGTCATGCAGGCCATCCGCGCCGGCGCCACCCAGGAAGAGGTCTTCGAGTCCACGAAGATCGACCCCTGGTTCGTCGACCAGCTCTTCCTGATCAAGGAGATCGCCGACGAGCTCGCCGGCGCCGAGAAGCTCGAGCCCGAGCTCCTCGCCGAGGCCAAGCGGCACGGCTTCTCCGACGCCCAGATCGCCGAGATCCGCGGCCTGCGCGAGGACGTCGTCCGCGAGGTCCGCCACGCCCTCGGCGTCCGCCCGGTCTACAAGACGGTCGACACCTGCGCCGCCGAGTTCGCCGCGAAGACCCCGTACTTCTACTCCTCGTACGACGAGGAGTCCGAGGTCGCGCCCCGCACCAAGCCCGCGGTGATCATCCTGGGCTCCGGCCCGAACCGCATCGGCCAGGGCATCGAGTTCGACTACTCCTGCGTCCACGCCTCCTTCGCGCTCAGCGACGCCGGCTACGAGACCGTGATGGTCAACTGCAACCCGGAGACCGTCTCGACGGACTACGACACCTCCGACCGCCTGTACTTCGAGCCGCTGACGCTCGAGGACGTGCTGGAGATCGTCCACGCCGAGTCGCTCGCCGGCCCCATCGCCGGTGTCATCGTCCAGCTCGGCGGCCAGACCCCCCTCGGTCTCGCCCAGGCGCTCAAGGACAACGGCGTCCCCGTCGTCGGCACCTCGCCCGAGGCCATCCACGCCGCCGAGGACCGCGGCGCCTTCGGCCAGGTCCTCGCCGAGGCCGGCCTGCCCGCCCCCAAGCACGGCACCGCCACCACCTTCGCAGGTGCGAAGGCCATCGCCGACGAGATCGGCTACCCGGTCCTCGTACGCCCCTCGTACGTGCTCGGCGGCCGCGGCATGGAGATCGTCTACGACGAGACCCGCCTCGAGTCGTACATCGCGGAGTCCACCGAGATCTCGCCGACCCGCCCGGTGCTGGTCGACCGGTTCCTCGACGACGCCATCGAGATCGACGTCGACGCCCTCTACGACGGCACCGAGCTCTACCTCGGCGGCGTCATGGAGCACATCGAGGAAGCCGGCATCCACTCCGGCGACTCCGCCTGCGCCCTGCCCCCGATCACCCTCGGCGGCTTCGACATCAAGCGGCTGCGCGCCTCCACCGAGGCCATCGCCAAGGGCGTCGGCGTCCGCGGTCTGATCAACATCCAGTTCGCGATGGCGGGTGACATCCTCTACGTCCTGGAGGCCAACCCGCGCGCCTCCCGGACCGTCCCCTTCACCTCGAAGGCGACCGCGGTCCCGCTCGCGAAGGCCGCCGCCCGCATCTCGCTCGGCACCACCATCGCCGAGCTCCGCGAAGAGGGCATGCTGCCGAAGACCGGCGACGGCGGCACCCTGCCGCTCGACGCGCCGATCTCCGTCAAGGAGGCCGTCATGCCGTGGTCGCGCTTCCGCGACATCCACGGCCGCGGCGTCGACACCGTCCTCGGCCCGGAGATGCGCTCCACCGGCGAGGTCATGGGCATCGACTCCGTCTTCGGCACGGCGTACGCCAAGTCGCAGGCCGGCGCCTACGGCCCGCTGCCCACCAAGGGCCGCGCGTTCATCTCCGTCGCCAACCGCGACAAGCGCTCGATGATCTTCCCGGCCCGCGAGCTGGTCGCCCACGGCTTCGAGCTCATGGCCACCTCCGGTACCGCCGAGGTGCTGCGCCGCAACGGCATCAACGCCACCGTGGTGCGCAAGCTCAGCGAGGGCGAGGGCCCGAACGGCGAGAAGACCATCGTCCAGCTGATCCACGACGGCCAGGTCGACCTGATCGTCAACACGCCGTACGGCACCGGCGGCCGCCTCGACGGCTACGAGATCCGCACGGCGGCCGTGGCGCGCAGCGTCCCGTGCCTGACCACGGTCCAGGCGCTCGCCGCGGCCGTCCAGGGCATCGACGCGCTCAACCACGGCGGCGTGGGTGTCCGCTCGCTCCAGGAGCACGCGGAGCACCTGACCGCGGCCCGCGACTAGCAAGCCGTACGAGGAGGGGGACACGGATGCGCGATGCGCATCGGTGTCCCCCTCGTCATGAGCGCACAAGGGATCTTCTCGACATGTACAAACTCTTCTTCGACCTCGTCTTCAAGCGGATGGACCCGGAGCAGGCCCACTACCTGGCCTTCCGCTGGATCCGGCTCGCGGCCCGCACCCCGGTGCTGCGCACCTTCGTGGCGGCGGCCCTGGCCCCGCGCCACAAGGAGCTGCGCACCGAGGCGCTCGGGCTGCGCATGCACGGCCCCTTCGGCCTCGCGGCGGGCTTCGACAAGAACGCCGTCGCCATCGACGGCATGTCCATGCTCGGCTTCGACCACATCGAGATCGGCACGGTCACGGCGCAGGGGCAGCCGGGCAACCCCAAGAAGCGGCTGTTCCGGCTCGTGCCGGACCGCGCGCTGATCAACCGGATGGGCTTCAACAACGAGGGCTCCGCGGCCGTGGCGGCCCGCCTGGCGGCCCGCGTGCCCGTTTTCAACACGGTCGTGGGCGTCAACATCGGCAAGACCAAGGCCGTGCCGGAGGAGGAGGCGGTGGCGGACTACGTCGCCTCCACCGAGCGCCTGGCCCGCCACGCGGACTACCTGGTCGTGAACGTCTCCTCGCCGAACACGCCGGGCCTGCGCAACCTCCAGGCCACAGAGTCCCTCCGGCCGCTCCTGACGGCCGTACGGGAGGCCGCGGACCGCACGGTGACCGACCGCCGGGTCCCGCTCCTGGTGAAGATCGCGCCGGACCTCGCGGACGAGGACGTGGACGCGGTCGCGGACCTGGCCCTGGATCTGGGCCTGGACGGCATCATCGCGACGAACACCACCATCGCGCGGGAGGGGCTGGGCCTGAAGTCCGCCCCGTCCCTCGTGAAGGAGACCGGAGGCCTGTCCGGCGCCCCGGTCAAGGAGCGCTCCCTGGAGGTCCTGCGCCGCCTGTACGCCCGTGTGGGCGACCGCCTGGTGCTGGTGGGCGTCGGGGGCATCGAGAACGCCGAGGACGCCTGGCAGCGGATCCTGGCCGGCGCGACCCTGATCCAGGGGTACAGCGCGTTCATCTACGAGGGCCCGTTCTACGCCCGCGCCATCCACAAGGGCCTGGCCGCGCGCCTGGCCGTCAGCCCGTACGCGACCCTCGCCGAGGCCGTCGGCGCCGAAACCCGAAAGGCCGCCCAGTGACCGAGACCCCCGTGACCGAGAGCGCCGTGACCCCGTTCGGCACCCGCCTGCGCGCGGCGATGGACTCCCGCGGCCCGCTGTGCGTGGGCATCGACCCGCACGCGGCCCTCCTGTCGTCGTGGGGCCTGAACGACGACATCGCGGGCCTCGAGAAGTTCTCCCGCACGGTCGTCGAGGCGCTGGCCGACTCGGTGGCCGTCTTCAAGCCGCAGGCGGCCTTCTTCGAGCGCTTCGGCTCGAAGGGCATCGCGGTGCTGGAGCAGACCGTGGCCGATGCGCGGGCCGCGGGCACGCTGGTCGTGATGGACGCGAAGCGCGGTGACATCGGCTCGACGATGGCCGCGTACGCGCAGACGTTCCTGTCGCCGTCCTCGCCGCTGTTCTCCGACGCCCTGACGGTGTCCCCGTACCTGGGCTACGGCTCGCTGCAGCCCGCGGTGGAACTCGCCCGCCGCTCGGGCGCGGGTCTCTTCGTCCTCGCGCTCACCTCGAACCCGGAGGGAGCGGAGGTCCAGCGCGCGGTGCGCGAGGACGGCCGCACGATCGGCGCGACGATGCTGGGCCACCTCGCGGCGGAGAACGCGGGCGCGGTGCCGATGGGCTCCTTCGGAGCCGTGGTCGGCGCCACGCTGGGCGACCTGTCGTCCTTCGACCTGGACATCAACGGGCCGCTGCTGGCGCCCGGCATCGGTGCGCAGGGTGCGACGGCGGCCGATCTGCCGGCGGTCTTCGGTGCGGCGGTCCGCAACGTGGTCCCGAACGTGTCGCGGGGCGTGCTGAAGCACGGTCCGGACGCCGCGGCCCTGCGCGCCGCGGCCACCCGGTTCGCGGACGAAATCCGCGAGGCGGTCTCCGTCTGAGGCCGTTCGGAACCCGTTCGGGAGTGCCGTCGGGCGGTCCGGCCGCACCGCAGGTCGTACGGTCTGACGAAATTCGAACGTCTTTCATCGGACAAAACCGGGGTGTTTTGTCCGTGATGTACGGTTCAGTGGAGGCTGACCAGGACTTTTCGTCCGTTCTCGCTGACTGGAGCGGCCTTGGCCGCTAGTCTCCGATCAGAGTGAACGAGCAGCGAACGAGTTCCACCGCTGTTCGGGCATTCGCCTGGTGTGGCGCCCTAGGGTTCCCCACCGGTCCGTATCCGACAGTTCGACATCCGAGGTGACGTAGGCGTGGCTCTTCCGCCCCTTACCCCTGAACAGCGCGCAGCCGCGCTCGAAAAGGCCGCCGCGGCTCGCCGGGAGCGGGCCGAGGTGAAGAATCGACTCAAGCACTCCGGCGCCTCGCTCCAAGAGGTCATCAAGACGGGCCAGGAGAACGACGTCATCGGCAAGATGAAGGTCTCCGCCCTGCTGGAGTCCCTGCCTGGCGTGGGCAAGGTCCGCGCCAAGCAGATCATGGAGCGCCTCGGCATCTCCGAGTCCCGGCGTGTCCGAGGTCTCGGTTCCAACCAGATCGCGTCTCTGGAGCGTGAGTTCGGCACTCCTGCCGGCTGACGCGTTGCCTGAAGTTCTCCCGGCGTTCTCAGGCAGTCCCGAGAACCTGGATAATCGCTTTATGGCAGCAGAGGTTCGTCCGCGGCTGACCGTGCTCTCCGGCCCTTCGGGGGTCGGCAAGAGCACGGTCGTCGCGCATATGCGCAAGGTCCACCCCGAGGTATGGCTCTCGGTGTCGGCCACCACCCGCAAGCCGCGGCCCGGTGAGCGACACGGAGTCCATTACTTTTTCGTCAACGACGACGAGTTCGACAAGCTGATCGCCAACGGCGAGCTGCTGGAGTGGGCCGAGTTCGCGGGCAACCGCTACGGCACACCGCGCGGCGCGGTGGCGGAGCGACTCGAGAACGGCGAGCCCGTTCTCCTGGAGATCGACCTCCAGGGCGCGCGACTCGTCCGCGAGTCGATGCCCGAAGCTCAACTCGTCTTCCTGGCGCCGCCGAGCTGGGACGAGCTGGTCCGCCGGCTCACCGGCCGCGGCACCGAATCGCCCGAGGTCATCCAGCGCAGGCTGGAGACCGCCAAGGTCGAGCTCGCTGCCGAGTCCGAGTTCGACACCACCCTGGTGAACACCTCCGTCGAGGACGTAGCGCGTGAGCTGCTAGCCTTGATGGAAGTTGTTTGATCGTTGATCGATGTTCCGTCGATTGATGCTTGATCATTCACCCATCTTCGGAAGGTAGAGCGTGTCCTCTTCCATCACTGCGCCCGAGGGCATCATCAACCCGCCGATCGACGAGCTGCTCGAGGCCACGGACTCGAAGTACAGCCTCGTGATCTACGCGGCCAAGCGCGCGCGTCAGATCAACGCGTACTACTCGCAGCTCGGTGAGGGCCTGCTCGAGTACGTCGGCCCGCTGGTGGACACCCACGTCCACGAGAAGCCGCTTTCGATCGCGCTGCGCGAGATCAACGCGGGTCTGCTGACCTCCGAGGCCATCGAGGCCCCGGCTCAGTAAGGCACCGAGCATTCCTTTCACCACAGGCCCGGCAGAACATCTGCCGGGCCTGTGGTGTGTCATAGACACGTACGACGATCAGCGATAGGGGCGTGTGTGGTGGGTAAGCCGAAGGTCGTGCTCGGAGTCAGCGGCGGGATCGCCGCGTACAAGGCGTGCGAGCTGCTGCGCCGGCTGACCGAGTCCGGACACGACGTGCGGGTGGTGCCCACGGCGGCATCCCTGAACTTCGTGGGCGAGGCCACCTGGGCCGCGCTGTCCGGCAACCCGGCCGGGACCGAGGTCTGGGAGACCGTCCACGAGGTCCCGCACGTCCGGATCGGGCAGAGTGCCGACCTCGTCGTCGTCGCCCCGGCCACCGCGGACATCCTCGCCAAGGCCGCCCACGGCATCGCCGACGACCTCCTCACGAACACGCTGCTCACCGCGCGCTGCCCGGTGGTCTTCGCCCCCGCCATGCACACCGAGATGTGGGAGCACCCCGCCACCCAGGAGAACGTGGCCACGCTGCGCCGCCGCGGGGCCCTCGTCATCGAGCCCGCGGTCGGCCGGCTCACCGGCAAGGACACCGGCAAGGGGCGGCTGCCCGACCCCGAGGAGATCTACGAGGTGTGCCGAAGGGTCCTGGCGCGCGGCGTGGCCGAGCCCGACCTGGCCGGCCGGCACGTGGTGATCAGCGCAGGCGGCACGAGGGAACCGCTCGACCCGGTCCGCTTCCTCGGCAACCGCTCCTCCGGCAAGCAGGGCTACGCGCTGGCCCGCACCGCCGTCGCCCGCGGGGCCCGGGTCACCCTCGTGGCGGCCAACACCGCGCTGGCCGACCCGGCCGGGGTGGACGTCGTACGGGTCGGGACGGCCGTACAGCTGCGCGAGGCGGTCCTCAAGGCGGCGGCGGACGCCGACGCCGTGGTGATGGCCGCGGCCGTGGCCGACTTCCGGCCGGCCGAGTACGCGGACGGCAAGATCAAGAAGAAGGACGGGCAGGATCCGGCCCCCGTGGCCCTCGTCCGCAACCCCGACGTCCTCGCGGAGATCTCGGCCGACCGGGCCCGGGAAGGCCAGGTCGTGGTCGGTTTCGCCGCCGAAACTCACGATGTGCTCGAGAACGGCCGGAGCAAACTGATCCGCAAGGGGTGTGATCTTCTCGTCGTGAACGAGGTGGGCGCATCCAAGACCTTCGGTTCCGAGGAGAACGAGGCTGTGATCCTTGCCTCCGATGGGGCCGAGGCCCCCGTTCCCTATGGTCCGAAGGAAGCGCTGGCCGAGGTGATTTGGGACCAGGTCGCTCCGCGGCTCGCTCCACGACGCGCCTGAGCGACGGCTCTTCTCGTAGCCGATTCCATGAGCCAGAATGGAGTGCCGCAGGTCACATGGCTCCCATAGGGCGAGACAGGTGGTCCGGCAAACGGTGGCGACCGATAAACTGCATTCGGAACGTGATCGGGCGCAGCCCCCGGTGTGGTTCCGCCAAATGATCAGCCAGCAGCCGCTGCAACCCCAGGGAGCGTTGTGTCCCGTCGCCTGTTCACCTCGGAGTCCGTCACCGAGGGTCACCCCGACAAGATCGCTGACCAGATCAGCGACACGATCCTCGACGCACTTCTCACCGAGGACCCGACCTCGCGTGTGGCCGTGGAGACCCTCATCACCACCGGTCTCGTCCACATCGCCGGTGAGGTGACGACGAAGGCCTACGCGCCGATCGCGCAGCTCGTCCGCGACAAGATCCTCGAGATCGGCTACGACTCGTCGAAGAAGGGATTCGACGGCGCCTCCTGCGGCGTCTCGGTCTCCATCGGCGCGCAGTCCCCGGACATCGCGCAGGGCGTCGACACCGCGTACGAGAAGCGTGTCGAGGGCGACGAGGACGAGCTCGACAAGCAGGGCGCCGGCGACCAGGGCCTGATGTTCGGCTACGCGTGCGACGAGACCCCCGAGCTCATGCCGCTCCCGATCCACATCGCGCACCGGCTCTCGCGCCGCCTGTCCGAGGTCCGCAAGAACGGGACCATCCCGTACCTGCGCCCCGACGGCAAGACCCAGGTCACCATCGAGTACGACGGCGACAAGGCCGTCCGCCTCGACACGGTCGTCGTGTCCTCGCAGCACGCCTCGGACATCGACCTCGACTCGCTGCTCGCCCCGGACATCCGCGAGTTCGTCGTCGAGCACGTGCTCAAGGAGCTCGTCGAGGACGGCATCAAGCTCGACACCGACGGCTACCGCCTGCTGGTCAACCCGACCGGCCGCTTCGAGATCGGCGGCCCGATGGGCGACGCCGGCCTGACCGGCCGCAAGATCATCATCGACACGTACGGCGGCATGGCCCGCCACGGCGGCGGCGCCTTCTCCGGCAAGGACCCGTCCAAGGTCGACCGCTCCGCCGCGTACGCGATGCGCTGGGTCGCCAAGAACGTGGTCGCCGCCGGCCTCGCCTCGCGCTGCGAGGTCCAGGTCGCGTACGCCATCGGCAAGGCCGAGCCGGTGGGTCTCTTCGTCGAGACCTTCGGCACCGCCAAGGTCGAGGTCCAGAAGATCGAGGACGCGATCGGCCAGGTCTTCGACCTCCGCCCGGCCGCGATCATCCGCGACCTGGACCTGCTGCGCCCGATCTACGCCCAGACCGCCGCGTACGGCCACTTCGGCCGCGAGCTGCCGGACTTCACCTGGGAGCGCACCGACCGCGTCGACGCGCTGCGCACGGCTGCCGGCCTGTAGGACCGAGGCAGAACCCGCCTGCTGTACGGACGGCCCCGGACCCCTGTGGTCCGGGGCCGTCCGTTGTCGGTGGGGTTTGGTAAGAATGCGGGTGTGAGCAGCACGAACGAATCCGGGCAGCGGGGCGGGGAGCAGGATCCCGGCGGCCCGCCGGAGCAGCTCGCGCTGATGCGGGAGATGGTCGCCGAGGCGAAGGCCAAGGCCCCCAAGGCCAAGCCGCGCACCTGGCGGGGCGCCGCCCTCGCCAAGGAGCTGCCGGTCGCCCGGATCCTCGTCAACAAGGGTGTCCTCCACCTCGACCAGCTCTGGGACTACGCCGTCCCCGAAGAGCTCTCCGAGGCGGCGCAGCCCGGAGTCCGCGTCCGGGTCCGCTTCGGGGCCGGCTCCCACCAGGTCCACGGCGGCCGCCGCGAGGGCGGCGGCCTCATCGACGGGTTCATCGTCGAGCGCCGCGCCGAATCCGACTACAACGGTGCACTGGCCGCCCTCGCCCACGTCGTCTCGCCCGAGATCGTGCTCACCCCGGGCATGCTGGCCCTGGCCCGGGCCGTCGCCGACCGGTACGCCGGCAGCCTGGCCGACGTGCTCCAGCTCGCCCTGCCCCCGCGCAACGCGCGCGCCGAGGCCAAGCCCTCACCCGAGCCACTGCCCCCGCCCGCCGCGCCCGAACCGGGCGGCTGGGCCCGGTACGGCTCCGGCCCCGCGTTCCTGCGGGCCCTCGCCACCGGCGGCGCCCCGCGCGCCGTCTGGACCGCCCTGCCCGGCCCCGGCTGGGCCGACGAGCTGGCCCGGGCCATGGCCGCCACCCTCGCCTCCGGCCGCGGCGCCCTCGCCGTCCTGCCCGACGGGCGCACCGCTGCCCGGGTCGACGCCGCACTGACCGCGCTGCTCGGCGAGGGGCGGCATGCGCTGCTGACCGCCGAATCGGGCCCCGAGAAGCGCTACCGCCAATGGCTCGCCGTGCACCGCGGCGCGGTGCGGGCCGTCATCGGCACCCGGGCCGCGATGTTCGCGCCCGTACGGGACCTCGGGCTGGTCGCCGTCTGGGACGACGGCGACTCCAGCCACAGCGACGACCACGCGCCGTTCCCGCACGTACGGGAGGTGCTGGAGCTGCGCGCCGTCGGCGACGGCTGCGGATTCCTCGCCGGGAGCACGAGCTGCACCGTGGAGGCCGCCCAGCTGGTCGAGACGGGCTGGGCGCGGCCGCTCGTCGCCGACCGGGAGACGGTACGGGCCTGCGCGCCCCGGATCCGGACCGTGGGCGACGAACTGCTGGCCCGCGACGAGGCGGCCCGCGCCGCCCGGCTGCCGAGCCTGGCCTGGGAGACCGTACGGGAGGGGCTGAAGTCCGGGCCCGTGCTCGTCCAGGTGCCCCGGCGCGGCTATGCGCCGAGGCTGGCGTGTGAGCGGTGCCGCACCCCCGCCCGCTGCACGGTGTGCGCGGGGCCGCTGGAGGCCCCCGACGCGCGGGACCTGCACTGCGGCTGGTGCGGACGGCAGGAGACCGCCTGGCACTGCGAGGAGTGCGGATCGTTCCGGCTGCGCGCCCAGGTGGTGGGCGCCCGGCGGACCGCCGAGGAGCTCGGGCGGTCCTTCCCGGCCGTGCCCGTACGCACGTCGGGCCGCGACCACATCCTGGACGAGGTGCCCGACCGGCCCGCACTGGTGGTGTGCACCCCCGGAGCCGAGCCGGTCGCGGCGGGCGCCGGGTACGCGGCGGCGCTGCTGCTGGACGGCTGGGCGATGCTGACCCGGCCCGACCTGCGGGCCGGGGAGGACGCGCTGCGCCGGTGGATCGCGGCCGCCTCGCTGGTCCGGGGGGAAGGGCAGGTCGTCGTGGTCGCCGAGCCGACGCTGCGGCCCGTCCAGGCCCTCGTGCGGTGGGATCCGGTGGGCCATGCCGTACGGGAGCTCGCGGAGCGGGCCCAGCTCGGCTTCCCGCCGGTGTCCCGGATGGCGGCCGTGGCCGGGCGGGGCGAGGCGGTGGAGGCCTTCCTGGCCGGCGCCGGACTGCCGCCGGACGCGGAGGTGCTGGGCCCGGTCCCGGTGCCGGGCCGGCGCGGGGAGCCGTCGCCGGGGGAGCGGGCCCTGGTCCGCGTCCCGCCCGGCAGCGGGGCGGCGCTGGCTGCCGCCCTGAAGTCGGCCCAGGCGGCCCGGCTGGCGCGCGGAGTCCCGGCGTCGGAGGCGGTCCGGGTCCGCATCGACCCGCCGGACATCGGCTAGGGGGTGTCGGCAAAGTCCTGCCTGGCCCGCGGTGCCGACACTCCCTGGGCGCCCTGGTCGGGGGCAGCCGAACGCCCCCGGCGGGAGCGACCCTGGGGGTCGTCCCGCCGGGGGCGGGATGCGGGTACGGCGTCAGGCCGGCCGTCGGAGGTCGGCGTCCCGGCGGCCGGCGGGGTGCAGCCGTGGCGGTGCAGCCCTGCCGGCTCAGCCGCTGCGGGGTCCCGGGAAGGCCGCGGAGCGGGCGGCGGCCGCGGGCTGGGTCTCCTCGCGCACCGGCTGCGGCGGGACCGAGCGGGCCGCCGGGACGGTGGGCAGCGGCCCCAGGGTCCGGGTGGCCGTGCTCTCGGCCAGCGGCTCCGCGGACTCCGCGGCCTGGGCCCGCCGGGCCCCGTACCGCCGGTGCACGGCCTGCTTGGTGACGCCGAGCGCGGAACCCACCGCGTCCCACGAGAAGCCGAGCGAGCGGTCGAAGTCCACCGCTGCGGTCACCAGCGTCTCGACGCTGTCCCGCAGCTCCTGCGCGAGACGGACGGTGGGCGCGGGGGCCCGGCCATAGACGACGAAGCCCGTGGAGGGACCGGAGCGGCGCGGGCGGTACACATTGCCGAGCTGGGCGGTGAGCGTACGCAGAGCATCCACCTGCCGGCGAACCCGCTCGATGTCCCGCACCAGGAGATGCAGGCTGGCCCGTGCTTGGGCGTCGTGGGTGGCGTGGTCGGCCATGAAGAAGCCTCTCGAACCGGTGCTGAAGAGCGGATCGGGCCGCAGACACCGTTCTCATCGCGGCCCGGTTTCGGTCAATCTCTCTTGACCAACGCGTCATACGGCACGGAAGTCACGCACCGGGGGCGTGTCGGCATATGCGAGAGGCGCGCGTGTGTGCCCACGCCCCCTGACGAGGCGTCCAGGACCCCGAACGTCGCCCCGGGGGCGCCTGCCGATCGGGCCGGGCATCCCCAACAGCGCCGGGAACATAGACTGGTGCGCTGCTGACAGCCGAGATAGCGAGGTAGGACCCCAGTGAAGCTCGTCTTCGCAGGCACCCCCGAGGTCGCCGTGCCCGCCCTGGACGCCCTGATCGCCTCCGGGCGCCACGAGGTCGCCGCCGTCGTCACCCGGCCCGACGCACCGGCCGGCCGCGGCCGCCGGCTCATCGCCAGCCCGGTCGCCGAGCGCGCCGAGGAGGCCGGCATCGAGGTCCTCAAGCCGGTCCGGCCCCGGGACCCGGAATTCCAGGCCCGGCTGCGCGAGATCGACCCCGACTGCTGCCCGGTCGTCGCGTACGGCGCGCTGATCCCCAAGAGCGCCCTTGAGATCCCCCGCCACGGCTGGGTCAACCTGCACTTCTCGCTGCTGCCGGCCTGGCGCGGGGCCGCCCCCGTCCAGCACTCGATCATGGCGGGGGACCAGGTCACCGGCGCCTCCACCTTCCTCATCGAGGAGGGCCTGGACACCGGACCCGTCTACGGGCACCTGACCGAGGAGATCCGGCCCACCGACACCAGCGGCGACCTGCTGACCCGCCTCGCCTTCGCCGGCTCCGGCCTGCTGGCCGCCACCATGGACGGCATCGAGGACGGCACCCTGCGCGCCGTCGGGCAGCCCGCCGACGGGGTCTCGCTCGCTCCCAAGATCACCGTCGAGGACGCCCGGATCGACTGGAAGGCCCCGGCGATGCGCGCCGACCGCATGGTGCGCGGCTGCACGCCCGCGCCCGGTGCCTGGACCGTCTTCCGCGGGGAGCGGCTCAAGCTGATCTCCGTCGGCCTGGTCGCCGACCGCACGGATCTGGCGCCCGGCGAGCTCGCCCCGGCCAAGAACAACGTGTACGTCGGCACCGGCTCGCACGCCGTGGAGCTGCTCTGGGTACAGCCCCAGGGCAAGAAGCCGATGCGCGGCGCCGACTGGGCGCGCGGGGTGCGGATCGCTCCCGGCGAGCGCGTCGGCGCCGCGGACGTAGGCTGATCCGTACCGGCACGCCCTTCGGGACGGACACTCCGTCCGGGACCGGCTACCCATGCGGGCAGCGGCCCGCCGTCAGCAGCACCCCGTACACCCCGTACACCTCGTACACCCCGTAAATCCGGAGCACCTTTCACGTGAGCGAACAGTCCCGTCCCCCGCGCAGCGACGCAGGCAAGCGGCAGGCCAAGCCGTACCGCCGCCCCAAGAAGGACCCCGTCCGGCTGCTGGCCTTCGAGGCGCTCCGGGCGGTGGACGAGCGGGACGCGTACGCGAACCTCGTCCTGCCCCCGCTGCTGCGCAAGGCCCGCCAGACGGAGGGCTTCGAGGCCCGGGACGCGGCGCTGGCCACCGAGCTCGTGTACGGGACGCTGCGCCGGCAGGGCACCTACGACGCGGTCATCAAGGCCTGCATCGACCGGCCGCTGCGGGAGGTGGACCCGCCGGTGCTGGACGTGCTCTCGCTCGGCGCCCACCAGCTGCTGGGGACCCGGATCCCCACGCACGCGGCGGTGTCGGCCAGCGTGGAGCTGGCCCGGGTGGTGCTCGGCGACGGGCGCGCCAAGTTCGTGAACGCCGTGCTGCGCAAGATCGCCGCACACGACCTGGACGGCTGGCTCGAGCGGGTGGCCCCGCCGTACGAGGAGGACGCCGAGGAGCACCTCGCGGTGTACCACTCGCACCCGAGGTGGGTCGTCAGCGCCCTGTGGGACGCGCTCGGCGGCGGCCGCGCCGGCATCGAGGACCTGCTCGAGGCCGACAACGAGCGGCCCGAGGTCACGCTAGTGGCGCGGCCCGGGCGGTCCACGCCCGAGGAGCTGCTGGAGGCAGTCGGCGAGGACTCGGCGCTGCCGGGGCGCTGGTCGCCGTACGCCGTCCGGATGGCCGAGGGCGGCGAGCCCGGAGCGCTGGAGGCGGTCCGCGAGGGCCGCGCCGGCGTCCAGGACGAGGGCAGCCAGCTGGTGGCGATGGCCCTCGCGGCCGCGCCGCTCGAGGGCAGCGACGAGCGCTGGCTGGACGGCTGCGCGGGCCCCGGCGGCAAGGCGGCCCTGCTGGCGGCCCTGGCGGCCCAGCGCGGGGCGTTCCTGCTGGCCTCCGAGAAGCAGCCGCACCGGGCCCGGCTCGTGGAGCGCGCCCTGGCCGGCAACCCCGGCCCGTACCAGGTCATCGCGGCGGACGGCACCCGGCCGCCGTGGCGGCCGGGCTCCTTCGACCGGGTCCTGATGGACGTGCCGTGCTCCGGTCTGGGCGCGCTGCGCCGCCGCCCGGAGGCGCGGTGGCGCCGCCGCCCCGAGGACCTGGAGGGCTTCGCCCCGCTGCAGCGCGCGCTGCTGCGGGAGGCACTGTCTGCCGTCCGGGTGGGCGGCATCGTGGGCTACGCGACCTGCTCCCCGCACCTGGCCGAGACCCGGGTGGTCGTGGACGACGTCCTGCGCGGCCGCGGCGCGGGCGCCTCACCGGTGGATGCCGAACTGATCGACGCCAGGCCGTACATGGCGGGCGTCCCGGCCCTCGGCGACGGCCCGGACGTCCAGCTGTGGCCGCACCTGCACGGGACGGACGCGATGTACCTGGCACTGATCCGGCGTACGGGGTAGCTGGGCGGGGGACGACGGGCGGGAGCCACCTTCTCGGTGTCGGCTCACGCACCGGGGGCGGGGTTTGGCGGGGTCCGTGTGCGCGGCGTCGGAGAGTGGATCGGGAGGCCGGGGGGCGGGGTCTGTGGACTCGGTGTCGGTGTGTGTCCGGGGGCGTCCCGTCAGTCCACTGTCCTTCCGTGTCGTGCCGGTCCCTCAAGGGCGCTCTTTCGTCGCGTCGCTTCGCGATGGCCTTCGGCCACCCTTGACCGACCGGCCCGCCCCGGAATGCCATAAGACTGCCGGGAAGCCCCCGAAGGATGGCCGGGGGGTTCATGTTCCGATGAGGGCCCATCAGAGATGCCGCCCGGCGGCCCCTGTCCATCCGGGGTCCGTCCTCCAGGACCACCGAGCCGGGGCGGTGATTGGGCCGCGGGGAGGGGAGGGCCCCCTGAAGGGCCCATAGGAAGCCCTTTCCGGTTCCGGGCAGGGTCAAGCCGCACCCGGCAGCGATGAGATGACGCTGCGGTGCCGGTTGGGCGGTGGACGCATCGAATCGCTACGCGCTCCTCCCTGCTTGGCGTCCGCAGCCGGTCTTTGGCTGGGCATAGGCCGCCCACGACCGGCGCAGGCTGGCCTAAGCATGCGACTGTGGGTCGTTTGTCCCGTTTTGGCGCCCAGTTGGGAGCTGAATGGGTGCCTGCCGTAGTGAGGGGTTGAGAAATCCGGCATCAGGCTCCTTCTCGCCCTCTTTTCGCCCCAAACGGCGTGCAGACGCCCGAAAGGCCGCCCATGGGGGGCGTCTGGGCGGCCTATGTCCGGCCCCAGACGGCCGTCGGCCGCCAAGCGGAGAGAAGCGCGTAGCGATCTGGGGCGTCCGCGGGCCCATGCCTACCGGGAAGGGCATCTGGCCGCTGTCTGGTGCGGGTTGACCCCGCCCTGACCCGGAAAGGCTTCATCTGGGCCCTTGAGGGGGCTGTGGCCTCCCCGCGCGCCTATCACCGTCCCGGATCGGTGCTCCTGGTGGGCTGGGTGCGGATGGGCAGGAGCCCCTGCTCGGCATCTCTGATGGGCCCTCATCGGAATCCGAACCCCCCGGCCATCCTTCGGGGGCTTCCCGGCAGTCTGTTGTCTTTCCGCGGCGGGTCGGTCGGTCAAGGGTGGCCGTAGGCCATCGCGAAGCGACGCGACGACGAAGGAGGAGCGCCCTTGAGGGACCGGCACGACACGGAAGGATAGTGGACTGACGGGACGCCCCCGGACACTCCACCGACGCGGAGTACACGGACCCCGCCCCCGGCCTCCGGACCGACCTCTCCCGCCCCCGAGTACACGGACCCCGCCCCCGCCCTCCCGATCCACCCTCCGACGCCGACTGCGCGGCCCCCCCGATGCCCCGACCGACCTCCCGACGCCGAGTCGACAGACCCCGCCGAACCCCGCTCCTGATGCGTGGGCCGGCGCCGGCCCGGTGTCTCCCGTCCGTCCGTTCCCCGTCCGGGCATCCGGGCCCGGCCCGGTGTCTCCCGTCCGTCCGTTCCCCGTCCGGGCATCCGGGCCCGGCCCGGTGTCTCCCGTCCGTCCGTGCCCCGTCCGGCCACCCGGCCCCGGCCCGGTGGCTCCCGCCCGTCCGGCCCCGTCCGCCCGTCCGGCCCCGCCCGTCCGTCCGTCCCCGAACCTCCGGTCACCGCCACCCCCTCGCCCCCCTGCCTCACACCCCCCGCCTCACACCCCCTCCACCCGCCCCCTGACCGGCGACAGGGACAGCGGGAGCCAGGCCAGGGACATGATCGTGGCTCCCGTCCAGAGGGTGGTGTGGAGGGTCGTGAGGTCCGTCAGGAGGCCCGACAGGGCTGCGCCCAGGGCCAGGGCGCCGGTCAGCATGAAGCGGAAAGTGGCGTTCATGCGGCCCAGCAGGGCGTGCGGGGTCAGGTGCTGGCGGAGGCTGACGCCCAGGACGTTGTTCGAGCCGATCTTAATCATGGCCAGCAGCCACCCGGCCCCCGCCACCCAGAGCCAGACTCCGCGGTCGAGCAGAGGTACCAGCAGGGTCGCCGGGGTCAGGCTCAGGACCAGGGCGCGGCCGTAGCCCACGCGGGCCGCGAAGGGCCGGGCCAGCCGGGCGCCCAGGAGCAGGCCCATGCCGCCCGCGGCCCAGAAGAGGCCGAGGGCGGCCGGGGACAGCCCGAGCTCCCGTACGAAGAGCACCGGCAGCATGGTGTTGATGACCGCGCCGCCCAGGTTGCTGAGGGAGGCGTTGAGTGCCAGGGCGCGCAGCTCGGGGTGGCCCAGTACGTGCCGCAGCCCCTCCCGGATCTGGGCCCGCAGCGGTGTCCGGTCCGCGGCCGGCGGGGCCGGGGCGGCGTCTATGCGGGTCAGGCGGAGCGCGGAGGCGAGGTACGCGGCCGAGGCGAAGGCCAGCGCGAGGGGTGCCGAGAGGGCGGCGACCAGGGCTCCGCCCGCGCCGCGGCCGGCGATGTTGGCGACGGCCATCAGGGTGACGATGGCCGCGTTGGCCCGGACCAGCCCCGCGCGGCCGATCAGCCGGGGCAGCACGCTCTGCGCGCCGACCTCCGAGAAGACGGTGGCGCAGCCGCCGAACAGCACGACCGCGTACAGCTGCCCGAGCGTGAGTACGTCCAGCCACCAGGCGAGGGGGAGCGAGGCGAACAGGGCCGCACGGGCGAGGTCCGCGGCGATCAGGACCCGGCGGGTGCGCAGGCGGTCCACCCAGGCGCCGGCCGGCAGCCCGATGAGGAGGAACGCGGTGGTGGACAGTGCGGCGAGGGCGCCGACCTGGCCGGCGGTCGCGTCGAGGGCGGTGAGGGCGAGCAGCGGGACGGCCACGTGGCCGGTGTTGGTGCCGAGCTGGCTGAGGGTGGTGGCGGAAAAGAGGGTGCGGAAGTCCTTGGTGCGCCAAGGCGAAGGGTCCGTGGTCCCGGACCCGGTCCCGGTCTCGGTGGCGTGTGTCATGCGGAGAACCGTGCCGGAAGACGATCTCTAAGGACAAATTAATTGTTCTCCGATATTCATTAAGCATCGCTACGACGGTCTTGAGTTCCGGGGTCGTGGCCGGAAGTGCGCGCAGGCATGGCAGGCTTGGGGCATGGCCGCTCAGATTTATCCCAGCATCCTGTCCGCCGACTTCGCGCGCCTCGCCGAGGAGGTGAAGGCCGTCGAAGGGGCCGACTGGCTGCATGTCGACGTCATGGACAACCATTTCGTCCCGAACCTCACCCTCGGTATGCCCGTCGTGGAGTCCCTGAGCCGCGCCACGGACATTCCGCTGGATCTGCACCTCATGATCGCGGACCCGGACCGCTGGGCCCCGCAGTACGTCGAGGCGGGAGCCGGATCGGTCACCTTCCATGCCGAGGCCGCCGCCGCTCCCGTGCGGCTCGCGCGGGAGATCCGGGCCAAGGGGGCGCGGGCGTCGATGGCGCTCAAGCCCGCCACGCCGATCGAGCAGTACGAGGACATCCTCCCCGAGCTCGACATGCTGCTGATCATGACGGTCGAGCCGGGCTTCGGCGGCCAGCCCTTTCTCGACATCATGCTCCCCAAGATCCGCCGTACCCGGGAGCTGATCGCCAAGCACGGCCTGGAGCTGTGGCTCCAGGTCGACGGCGGGGTCTCGGCCTCGACGATCGAACGGTGTGCCGAGGCCGGCGCCGACGTGTTCGTCGCGGGAAGCGCGGTCTACGGGGCCGTCGACCCCGCCTCCGCCGTACGTACCCTGCGGGAGCAGGCGGACGTCGCGATCGCCGCGGCGCCCTGGGCCTGCGACCACTGAAACAAGGGTTGGTGAACAGCTCGGTGAACGGAAGCTGTCCAGGCTGATCAACGGCCGCCGGATCTGACAGGATGAACGGCGAGTCGAGAGTGTGAACAGCAGTGAGGAGAACGCGGTGTCTGCAATGTCGGCGGGACGGTCAGCCCTGCGGATGGGACCCGCGGAGCTGGTGCAGGCGGCGGCCATGGCCCGCCGCTTCTACCTGGAGGGCAAGTCCAAGATCCAGATCGCCGAGGAGTTCGGCGTGAGCCGCTTCAAGGTGGCCCGGGTCCTGGAGACCGCCCTCGAGCGCGACCTCGTACGGATCGAGATCCGGGTGCCCGCCGAGCTCGATGCGGAGCGGTCCGACGCGCTGCGGTCCCGGTACGGGCTCCGCCACGCGGTGGTGGTCGAGTCCCCGGCCGATGCGACCGAGGATGCGCCGGATCCGGAGAACCTGGGCGCGGTCGCCGCCGACCTGCTCGGCGAGCTGGTCAACGAGGGCGACGTGCTGGGCCTGGCCTGGGGGCGGTCGACCATCCACATGGCCGCCTCCCTGCACCGGCTCCCGCCGTGCACCGTGGTGCAGCTGACGGGCGTGTACGACGCCGGTACGGCCGAGCGCGGGTCCGTGGAGGCCGTACGGAGGGCCGCCCAGGTCTCGGGCGGCGACGCGCACCCGATCTACGCGCCGATGCTGCTCCCGGACCCGGCGACCGCGGCCGCGCTGCGGAACCAGACGGGGATCGCCCGGGCCTTCGAGTACTTCGACAAGGTGACCGTGGCGGCGGTGTCGATCGGGTCGTGGGAGCCGGGGATCTCGACGGTCCACGACATGCTCACGGACGAGGAGCGGGCGCACTACGCCTCGCTGGGTGTCGCCGCCGAAATGTCCGCCCACCTGTTCGACTCCGAGGGTCGGCGCGTCGGCCGGGACCTCGGCGAACGGTGCATCACCGTCGAGGCGGACCGGCTGCGCCGGATCCCCGAGGTCGTGGCGATCGCGGGCGGGCTGCGCAAGGCCTCCGCGATCGGGGCGGTGCTCCGTTCCGGCCTGGTGACCAGCCTGGTCACGGACACGGCGGTCGCGGACTACCTGCTCACCGAGTCGGCCCCGGGGCTGCGGCCGGCGCTGGAGCGGGCCGACCCGGACGACTGATCCGGGGCGGCGGGTCCCGCGGCGGGCGCCCTGGGACGCCGTGAGGCGGATGGTGCCGCAATTGAGATCCGAACAGCGGGCCGTGCGGCGGCCTGTGGGGCGCATACTGGTCTCAATGACAAAGTCAGCAGTACCTCGCCGCCATTTGCCGTCCAGCCCGTTCAAGGCCCCCGTGGAACCGCCGCTCCGGCAGTTCAGCGTCGGCGACCGGGTTTCTCACGATGAGCACGGCCTCGGCCGTGTCGTCGGTATCGAGGAGGGGATCGCTGTCCTGGTCGACTTCGGGTCGGTCCAGAAGAGAATTCTGAGTCCTTACACCAAGATGGCCGCGCTCTGAGGGTGCCGCCGTCGCGGATGCCGTTACCGCGAGATTCGCGAGCGAATCGGATATTTGGCACGATCGGTGCATGATCTTCAGGGACGTGCCCCGGTCGTTGCTGCGTTGTGTCGTGGGTGCGGTGTTCCTTTGCGTTGCGCTGGTCGGCGCGGCGGGGTGCGGTGGGGAGAAGGCCGCGCCGTCCGCCGCGGCCGGGGTGAGTTCAGAGGCTGATGCCTCCGCACCCGTTTGGGCCAGGGGGATGGCCACCGTACGGGCCGATGCGCTGCCTTCGCAGGCGCGGGACGTGCTCGTACTGGTCGACAAGGGCGGGCCGTATCCGTACCGGCAGGACGGGACCGTCTTCGGGAACTTCGAGAAGGTCCTTCCGAAGCAGAAGCGCGGCTACTACCACGAGTTCACGGTGAAGACACCGGGTGAGCGCGACCGCGGGGCCCGGCGGATCGTGACCGGTGAGGGTGGGGAGTTCTTCTACACGGACGACCACTACGACACCTTCAAGGCGGTTCTGCGATGACCTTGCACCCGCAGCCGCTCGCCCCGGCGGTCGCCGCCGCCGAGAAGGCGGGCTGGACGACCCTACGGGTGGACCTGGCCGGCGTACGCGGCAAGGCCGAGCTGATGCGGCGGTGGGGGGCGGCGTTGGCCGTGCCGGCGTGGTTCGGGGGGAACTGGGATGCGCTGGCCGATGCGCTGATCGACTTGTCGTGGTTGCCGGAGGCGCCGGGGCGGTTGGTGGCGGTGACGTCGTGGTCCTCGTACGCGGGGGCGCGGCCGGGAGACTGGGAGACGCTGCAGGAGGTTCTGGAGGGGGCGGTGGAGTACTGGCGGGACACCGGGGAAGGGGCCTTGGCCGTACTTCTGGCCGAGCCGCCGCCCGCCGGGTGAGGACCCGGACATGGCTGTGGGGGCGGAGGCTCTGCCTCCGCCCCCACAGGGACTAGCTCTTCGGGATCCACGGGGGTGTCTGGCCCCAGGACCAGACCGGGATTTTCGCCGCGTCCACCGGTGGGGGGTTGGGGCCCGAGTAGATCAGGGCCATGCGGGTGCCCCATTCGATGTAGTAGGCGAACACCGCTCGGAACTCGGGGTCCGTCGGGAGGCCGACCTCGTCGGCCGTGTCCATCAGCAGGTCCACCCAGCGGCGCCGCTGCTGTTCGGTGATGCCGCGGCCCAGGTGCTTGGTGGCCATGTGCTGGTGGCCGCCGTGGTGGGCCGTGTACTGCGCCGGGCCGCCGAAGACCTCCGACAGCCAGACGGCGACGTGCTGGGGGTGCTCCGAGTCCATGCCCGCGAAGACCGGGGCCAGGATCTCGTCCTGCAGGGCGTGCGCGTAGAAGGCGTCCGTGAGGCGGTTCATCGCCTCCGCTCCGCCCATCCACTCGTAGATGGTGGGAGTGGTGCCGGGTGTGCTGCTCATGACTGGGGTGCGGCCTTTCCGGGGCCGGCCACCTCGGTGACGCGGTAGTGCTGCATCTCCTCGATGGCCTTGACGTACGGGCGGATCGCGCTGAAGAACGCCGGGAAGTGCTCGCCCTTGCGGAATCCGTTGAGGTGGGCGTCGACCGACGTCCAGCGGATGCGGAGGATGTAGCGCTCCCGGTCGTTCTCCTCCTCGCAGCGGGCCAGCTCGTAGTCGATGCACTCGGGTGACGCGGCCAGGGCCTCAGCGGCCTGGCGGTACGAGTCCTCGAAGGCCTGCTGGTCGTCCAATGCGATCCGGTAGCGGATGTATTCGACGGTGGTGGTCATGGGGCGTGCCTCTCCCTGTGATCGGGTGCCGGTCAGCTCGCTGTCAGACTTGCGTGATCATGCCCGGGTGGGGAGGACTTTCGTCATTCCGACTCAGACTTCTGGGAGTCCGTGGTGTCGGAGGCCTCGGACGCGTCCGAGACGTCGGGGCCGGCCGCGCGGACCTGCTGGACCTTGGCCAGCGAGTCGCGGAGCTCGGTCAGCCACTCGTCCGTGTTGCGGCCGACGAGGCGGACGCACCAGGCGAGGGCGTCGGCCCGGCTGCGGGCGACGCCGCCCGCGACCAGGGTGTCGAGGACCTGGCGCTCCGGCTGGCGCAGGCGCGTCATCACCGGGACCGCCAGGTGCGTGAACAGGACACGGTCGTCGCCGGCCTGGACGGCCCAGGCGACCTTGCGGCGGTAGAGCTCCTCCGCTTCCCGTGCGACCTCGATGCGCTGCTCGCGGGTGCGCTCGCGGAACTCCTTGACCGACTCGGTCGCCGGGATGGCTCCGACGACCGTGATCTCCTCGCGGTCGACCGCCACGTCGACCAGGGACTCGTACACGTCCACCGGAAGGCGGTCCGCGAACCACTTGCGAAGCTGCTCGCTCTGCTCGGATGTAATCATGTAATCAACGTTGCATCCGGCGGTCGCTTGATCGCAAGTGATTCGCGTTCGCTCTCAGCCCAGCGCTCTCAGCCCATCGACCGGTAGCGGTGGATCAGCGAGACCGCCATCGCGCCCTCGCCCACGCCCGACGCCACGCGCTTGACCGAGTGGGCCCGGACGTCGCCGGCCGCGAAGACGCCCGGGACGCTGGTCTCGAGCGGGTACGGGGCGCGCTCCAGGCTCCACTCCGCCGGGAGTTCCCCGCCGTTCGCGATCAGGTCGGACCCGGTGAGCACGAAGCCGTACTCGTCGCGTTCGACCACGCCCGACAGCCAGTCGGTGTGCGGGCGGGCGCCGATGAACGTGAACATGAAGCGGGCCGGGACGGCCGTGTCCTCACCCGTCGTCGAGTCGTGGAGGGTCAGCATCTCCAGATGCTCGTCCCCGTCCAGCCGGACCACCGTCGTACGGACCTTGACCTCGATGTTCGGCGTGCGGTCGATCTCGTCGATCAGGTAGCGGGACATGCTCGCGTCCAGGGACTCGGCGCGGACCAGGATGGTCACCCTGGCCGCGTACTTGGCGAAGTGCACCGCCGCCTGGCCTGCCGAGTTCGCGCCGCCCACGATGAACACGTGCTGGGAGATGCACGCCGAGCTCTCGGTGGTGGCCGCGCCGTAGTAGAGCCCGGCGCCCTCGAAGCGGTCCGCGCCGGGGGCCTCGAGGCGGTTGTACGAGACCCCGGTGGCCAGCAGCACCGTCTCGGCGCTGATCTCCGTGCCGTCGGCCAGGGTCAGGATCTTCGCCGGGTCGTCCCGGGTCAGCGAGACCACCTCCACCGGGTGCAGGATCTCGGCGCCGAAGCGGGAGGCCTGGATGGTGGCGCGGCGGGTCAGGTCGCCGCCGGAGAGGCCCGAGGGGAAGCCGAGGTAGTTCTCGATCAGGCTGGAGGTGCCGGCCTGGCCGCCGGGGGCGCGGGAGTCCAGCATCAGCGTCGAGAGGCCCTCCGAGGCCGCGTACACACCGGCCGCGAGACCCGCGGGCCCCGCGCCGACGATGACGCACTCGTAGTGCGGGCGCGAGGCGGTGGTGGCCAGCCCCAGCCGCCGGGCGAGCTCGGTGTCGGACGGCGCGGAGAGCACCGCCCCGTCCGGGAAGCGGACCAGAGGCAGCGCCGCGTCGGGCTGGGCGGCGATCAGGGTCAGGGCCTCGGGGTCGCGCTCGACGTTGAGGAAGCGGAACGGCTGGCCGTTGCGGGTGAAGAAGTCCCGGACGGCGTGGGTGCCGGGGGAGACGAGGTGGCCGGCGACGATGATCCCGTCGTACGCGGGGCGGTAGGTGGCCAGCCAGTCGGAGAGCAGGTCGTCCAGGACCGGGAAGAGCCGTTCGTGCGGCGGGTCCCACGGCTTGAGCAGGTAGTAGTCCAGCCGGACCCGGTTGATGGCGGTGATCGCCGCGTCCGTCTCCGCGTACGCCGTGAGCAGCACCCGGCGGGCGTCCGGGAAGCGGCTGACGGCCTCGAGGAGGAACTCGACGCCGGTCACGTCGGGCATCCGCTGGTCCACGAGGAACAGCGCCGGGTCGTGGCCGCGCTCGTCGAGGGAGTCCAGGATCTTGAGGGCGTCGGCGGCCGAGGAGGCGCCGAGCACCCGGTAGCGGTCGCCGTAGGCGCTGCGCAGGTCGCGGCGTACGGCCCGCAGCACCTGCGGATCGTCGTCCACGGCCAGGATGACGGGCTTCTTGCTCTCGGCGCGCTCGGCCGCGGCCGCCGTGGCGGGGGCGGTGGCGCTCTCCGGGGCCGCGCTCACGCCGCGTCCAGCATCAGCTTGTCGGCGTAGCACCAGGCCCAGGTCTCACCGGGCTCGTGCGACGCGGCGATGGGGTGCTCGCTGGTGCGGTAGTGCTTGGTGGCGTGGCGGTTCTTGGAGGAGTCGCAGCATCCGACGTGCCCGCAGCTGAGGCACATCCTCAGGTGCACCCAGGTGTCGCCGAGGGCGAGGCACTCCTCGCAGCCCTCGGTGCCCGGCTTCACCGGACGTATCTGATCGATGTGTGTGCACAACAGGTCCGTCGTCATCGTCCCCGTCCCTCTCCTCGGTCCTTCGCGCACCCTTGATTCACGGCGCGTCCAGACCATAGGGCGGTGCCCCCGTAATGGTTCACCGTTTCGGCCGAAGTCAGGAAGTCCCGCGGCTACTTCATGACCTCCGGAAGCGACTACCTGAGGTGCCCGTGCGACCTGCCTTCCTACCTCACGAAGTCGCATACGGGCGCTTTGACGCAAGCCCCGGGCGCAAGCAGTGTGGGTCACGCCAACGACAACAGGCGGCGCCTGGAGGAATCCGTGAGCAGAAAGATTCTGGTCATTGTCTCCGAACACGGTTACTGGGCCGAAGAACTGATAGGCCCCGTATCGAAGTTCGATGAGCGAGGCTACGAAGTCGTATTCGCCACGCCGACCGGAAAGCGTGCGCACGCTCTTCCGCCGAGCCTCGATGCGAACTTCATCGATCCTCCGCTGGGACGCTCGGTCACCACCGAGGAGAACGCCCGGCTGGGCCGGGAGTTCGAGCAGTCGAGCCGGCTGGACTCGCCGCTCGACATCGAGGCGTGGGTCCCCGAGCGGCCGTACACGAGTGCCGAGGGCTACCTGCCCAAGCTCGAGCAGTACCACCGCGATCTGGACAAGCTCGAGGCCGACATCGCCGGCTACGACGCGGTCCTCATCGTCGGCGGCAGCGGGCCCATCGTCGACCTCGCCAACAACGAGCGCGTGCACGCCCTGATCCTGGCCTTCAAGAAGGCCGGCAAGGTCGTGGCGGCCGAGTGCTACGGCGTGGCCTGCCTGGCCTTCGCCCGGGACTGGGGCGACCGCAAGAGCATCATCTGGGGCAAGCACGTCACCGGCCACTGCAAGGAGTACGACTACAAGGACGGCACCGGATTCCTCGGTACCGACTTCAACATGGGCCCGCCGCCGTACCCGCTGGAGTACATCCTGCGCGACGCGACCGGCCCGCGCGGGGCCTACCACGGGAACTTCGGCCACCCGCTCTCGGTGATTGTCGACTACCCGTTCGTGACCGGCCGCTCCACCCCCGACTCGTATCTCACGGGGCAGAAGATCGTGGAAGTCCTGGAGGAGGGTCTCACCCGCTACGGGTGGTGATCCGGAAATCCGCCACCGGAAACCCATGATCCGGAAACCGTGAGAATGAGGGGGAATTCATGGAAGCCACTCCCGGACGGGAAAGGCTGATCGAGCAGTTCAAGGCAGACGGCCTGAATGTGATGTTCGGAAATCCGGGGACGGTGGAACAGGGATTCCTCGACGCGGTGGACGCGGCGGAGGACTTCCACTACGTCCTCGCCCTCCAGGAGACCGTGGCCGCCAGCATCGCGGACGGCTACGCCCGGGCCACCGGCGGCGCGGCCCTGCTCCAGCTGCACTCCGGAGTGGGGCTGGGCAACGGCATCGGGATGCTCTACCAGTCGCTGCGCGGCCACACCCCGCTCGTCGTGGTCGCCGGCGACGCCGGGGTCCGCTACGACGCCATGGACGCGCAGATGGCGTCCGACCTGGTGGCGATGGCGAAGCCGGTGACGAAGTACGCGACCCGGGTCACCGACCGGCACTCCGTACTGCGCACCATCCGCCGGGCGGTCAAGATCGCCCTGACCCCGCCGCGCGGCCCGGTGTTCGTGGCGCTGCCGATGGACGTGCTGGACGAGCTGAACTCCGAGCCCGTCCTGCCCGCCGCGGTGCCCCTCACGGACGTGGCTCCCTCGCCCGCCTCGGTGGGGCGGGCGGCCGAGCTGCTCGCCTCCGCGGAGCGGCCCGTGGTCCTCGTCGGCGACGGGGTCTCGCTCTCGGGGGCCCAGCGCGAACTGGTCGCCGTCGCCGAGCTGCTGGGCGCCGACGTGTACGAGGTGGACTCGTCCGAGGTGAACATCGCGGCCTCGCACCCGCTGCGCCGCGGCCAGACGGGCCACATGTTCGGCCCGCACAGCAAGGAGCTCGTCGCCGGCGCGGACGGTGTGCTGATCGTCGGCACCTACGTCTTCCCGGAGGTGTTCCCCGAGCTGGAGAGCCCCTTCCGGGCCGGCGCGAAGGTCGTCCACATCGACCTGAACGCGTACGAGATCGCCAAGAACCACCCGGTGGACCTGGGCCTCGCCGCCGATCCCAAGCAGGCGCTGCGCGCGCTGGCCGGCGTACTCGAACACCTGCTGACCCCGCAGCGGCGGGCGGCCGCGGCCGCCCGGCTCGACGCCCGTACCCGCGAGCGGGCGCTGTCGGCCGGGGGAGGGGAGAACGAGCAGGACGGCACGCCGATGGCCGTCTTCCTGCGGACCCTGGCCGAGCGCACCGGCGGGGACCTGATCGTCTTCGACGAGGCGCTGACCACCTCCCCGCTGGTCACCCGGTACCTGCCTCCGGAGCGGCCGGGCGACTACCACCTCACCCGGGGCGGTTCGCTCGGCGTGGGCTTCCCGGGCGCGGTCGGGGCCAAGCTGGCCCGTCCGGACCGCCTCGTCGTCGGATTCGCGGGCGACGGCGGGTCGATGTACACGTACCAGGCGCTGTGGACCGCGGTCCGGCACGGCATCGACGCCAAGTTCGTGGTCTGCAACAACCGCAAGTACCGGCTGCTCGACGACAACATCGCCCAGTACTGGCGGGAGCGGGACATCCCGGAGCACGGCTTCCCGGGCTCCTTCGACCTCTCCCACCCCGAGATCGACTTCGCCGGGCTGGCACGGGCGCTCGGCGCAGAGGGGATGCGGGTGGAGAAGCCGGACGAGGCGGTCGCCGCCGTGGCCCGGATGCTCGACCACCCCGGTCCGTTCCTCGTCGACGTACAGATCTGACGCACCGCTGCGACCGACCGCACAGCACACCACCACGGACAGGAGGAGACCGCATGCCCGCCGAGCGGCTGACCGAGGAAGCGATCCGCACCTTCGCGGAGAACTGGTACGTGGCCCTGGACCAGCACCTTCCGTTGGACCAGGTGCTCCCCCTCATCACCGAGGACCTGGAGTTCAAGGTCCCCGAGGACACCTTCCTCGGACACCAGGGCTTCGGCCGCTGGTACGCGGCGGTCACGAACCGCTTCTTCGACGAGGTCCACACCGTCACCAAGGTGGAGCCCGTCATCGAGGGCGACCGGGCGATCGTCCGGGTCCTCGTCAACTGGCAGGCCAAGATCTGGGATCCGCCGGGCGCCCGCAGCCAGTGGCTCGGCTTCGACGCCGACCAGACCTGGACGGTCGTGGCCGGTCCCGACGGACCGCTGATCAAGCAGTACACCGTCAACGACCTGGCCCCGATGCCCGGTTCCGGCTCGCTCTGAGCACGGGCGCCGGCGAAGGAGAAGCGACGATGACCGAAGTGACACGGGAGCGGGTCGAGGCGGCGTACGCCGCCCTCGGTTCCGGCGACCGCGCCCGCATCCTCGAGTACTACTCCGAGGACCTGCGCTGGCTGGTGCCGGGCAACCACCCGCTGGCCGGCTGGTACGAGAGCCTGGACGCCTTCCTGGAGCTGATGGGGCAGACCCACAAGCTCACGGGCGGCACCTTCCGCATGGACATCCAGTCCGTCCTCGTCGGCGAGGACTGCAGCGCCGACGTCTGCCGCAACGTCGCCCTGCGCGACGGCGCGGACCAGGGGAGCCGGTCCCCGTACGAGCGCATGGACTACCCGGTCTTCCACTTCATGCGGTGGCAGGACGGCCGGATCGTCGAGGGCCGCGACGGGCTCTTCGGGGACTCGGCGACCGCCTTCAGCCAGTTCTGGGCGCCGTTCGCGCCCGACGGAACCCGCCGGGACCGATAGGGGGAGGAGCGCGATGAGCGCTGTGGACGCACGACAGATCCTTGAGAAGTACTACGAGTACGCCAACGCCGGGGACTGGGACCGCTGGTGCGACCTGTTCGCCGACGACCAGGTCATGGACGAGCAGCTCGCCGGACACATCGAGGGCCTGGAGGTCCTGCGCTCGATGATGAAGGGCATGGGGACGATGTACCGCGTCTTCCAGAACAAGCCCGTGCACTTCCTCGTCGACGGGGAGAAGGCCGCGGCCGTCTCCCACCTCAGCGCCGTCAGCGCCTCCGGCGAGGCGATCGAGGCCGAGGTCATGAACTTCTTCCGGATCGTGGACGGAAAGATCGCCTACATGGCGAACTACCACGACACCGTCCCCTTCCAGGTGCTGAGCCAGGGCTGAGGGAGGCCGACTCGTGGCGATCGCCGAGAGAGAAGAGTACGACTACGTCATCGTGGGATCCGGTACCGCGGGCAGCGTCCTCGCAAACCGGCTCTCCGAAGACCCGGACGTCTCCGTCCTGGTCCTGGAGGCGGGCGGCAACCGCATCCCGCCCGAGGTGGACGACCCGTCCTCCTGGTACAAACTGCTCGGCGGGCCCGTCGACTGGGGCTACACCAGCGTCCCGCAGCCCGGGCTCGACGGCCGCCGTACGTACGAACCGCGCGGCAAGGCCCCCGGCGGCAGCAGCAACCTGTACATCATGATGCACATCCGGGGCCACGCCTCGGACTTCGACAACTGGGCCTACCAGGGCGCCGCCGGCTGGGGTTACGAGGACGTCCTGCCGTACTTCGCCCTCCTGGAGGGCCAGGAGGACGCCACCGCGCCCACCACCGGCACCCGCGGCCCGCAGCGCATCACCAACGCCGGGCAGCACGGCCCCAACCCGGTCTCCCGCGCGTTCATCGACGCGGCCGTCGAACTCGGCCACCAGGAGATCGCCGACTTCAACACCGACGGACCCCGCCGCGGCCTCTTCGGCACCGGCTGGCACCACATCGACGTGGCCGACGGGCGCCGCCAGGGCACCCTCGCCGCCTATCTGGAGCCGGCACTGGAGCGGGCCAACCTGACGCTGCGCACCAGCGCCCAGAGCACGCGGCTGCTCTTCGACGGCGACACCTGCACGGGCGTCGAGTACATGCAGCTCGCACCGCCCGCCGGGTTCCCCGGCCGGACCGTCCGCGACGGCCACAGCGCCACCGCGGAGCCCGGGCTGCACTCCGTACGGGCCCGCCGGGAGGTGATCGTGGCGGCCGGGGCGATCGAGTCCCCGAAGCTGCTGCTGCTCTCCGGCATCGGAAACCCCGAGCAGCTGGGCGAGCACGGCATCGCGGTGACGGCGGCCCTGCCCGGGGTCGGCGAGAACTTCCACAACCACGTCCTGACCGGGCTGATGGCCGAGGTCACCCAGGAACTCCCGCCGCCGGCGCAGAACCTGTCGGAGAGCGCTCTGTTCCTCTCGTCCCAGCCCGGTCTGCCCGCGCCCGACCTGCAGATCGCCTTCGTCCACGTGCCGTTCGACGTGATCGTCGGCAAGGACCACCCCAATACGGTGAGCATCCTGCCCGGTGTCGTACGGCCCGTCTCGCGCGGCTGGATCAGGCTCGCGAGCGCCGATCCGCTGGCCCACCCGCTGATCAACCCGAACTACCTGGGCGACCGGTGGGACCTCGAGCGGATGGTGCAGGGCATCAAGCTGGCCCGGGAGATCTTCGCGACCTCGGCCTTCTCGCCCTGGTACAAGCAGGAGCTCCAGCCCGGTCCGGGCTACGGCACCGACGAGGACCTGCGGACCTTCGCGAAGCAGAAGTCGGAGAGCTACCACCACCAGGCCGGCTCCTGCCGCATGGGCATCGACGACCTCTCGGTCGTCGACCCCGAGCTGCGGGTCCACGGCGTACGCAACCTGCGCGTCGTCGACGCGAGCGTGATGCCCGCGGTGCCGTCGGGCAACTGCCACACCGCCATCGCGATGATCGCCGAGCGCGCGGCGGACTTCCTGAAGGGGGTGTCCCGTGCCTGACGCCGTACTGCGCGAGGGTGCGCTGAGCGGGACCCGGATCGCGGTCCTGGTCGAGAGCGACTTCTACGAGCCGGAGATCTTCTACTACCAGCACCGGTTCGCCGAGGAGGGCGCCGAGGTCGACTTCCTGACCCGGCTGTGGGGCAACGACTCCATCACCTTCTCCGGGCACGAGTACCGGGCGCCGTTCACCGCCGACAAGTCCCTGGAGGGGCTGAGCGACGAGGACCTGCGCCGGTACGCGGCGATCATCGTGCCCTCGGGCATGGTGGCCGACCGGCTGCGCTACACCGAGGACGTCGACGTCCTCGCGCCGGCGACCGAGCTGCTGCGCCGGGCCTTCGAGGAGCCGACGGTCCTCAAGGGGATCATCTGCCACGGCATGTGGCTGGCCGCCTCGATCCCGGGCAAGATCCAGGGCCGCAAGGTGGTCTGCCACAACAACCTCATCGGCGACGTCCGGAACATGGGCGCCGAGTACGTCAACGAGGACGTGGTGGTCGACGGTGACCTGGTCACCGGCCGCACCGGCGGCCACCACCACCTCTTCGCCCGCCGGATCATCGAGCTGATCGCGGCGGGGCGGGGCCGGGGGACCGCCTGATGCCCGGCGCCGGGGAGCGCGTGATGGTCTGGTCGCACGTGGGCCTGAACTGCACGGACCAGAAGACCACCGAGGAGTTCTACACCCGGTACTTCGGCTTCACCCGGGCCAGGGTGGTCGATCTCGGGGAGGCCCGGATCGTGTTCCTGCGCAAGGGGGACGCGTACCTGGAGCTCTTCGCGGCTGGCACCGAACCGGCCCGCCAGGCCAACGAAGACGGTCCGCAGGCCCCGGGCCGGATGCGCCACCTGGCATTTCAGACCGACAGCGTGGACGCGTTCCTGGCCGAGCTGGGCGACGCTGCCGAAGTGACCCTGGGCCCGCTGGACTTCGACGACTTCAT
Organism: Streptomyces sp. NBC_00354; assembly: GCF_036106915.1. NCBI lineage: Bacteria > Bacillati > Actinomycetota > Actinomycetes > Kitasatosporales > Streptomycetaceae > Streptomyces > Streptomyces sp. NBC_00354. The sequence goes on from NZ_CP107983.1 coordinate 6,750,852, forward strand.
CTGCGGCTGGCGGACCGTGTGGGTCCGCGATCCCGACGGGGTGATCGTCGAGGTCAGCCAGGGATTCGAGGACGACCGCTCACACGACAAGGACGGTGCATGACATGGCGGACGCCGTGAGCTTCTCCTTCTCCGACACCATCGCGGGCTATGTCGGCCGCTTCGACTCCGAGTCCCGCCTGCTGCGGCTGAAGACCTCGGACGGCCGCGAGTTCGACGTCTCCCTCGCCGGGGACCCGAGTGCCGAGCTGGTGCGCAACCTGGACGAGCCGTACATCGACGCCTCCGGGCACATCGACGAGATGCTCTCGCCGGGCCGGTTCCTCTTCGTCTACGGCGTCCACTATCCGGAGCACGGGGGCCGCTTCGAGGCGAAGCGCCTGGTGTTCCTGGGCCGCGGCGCCGAGGACTACCGGTTCGAGGAGGCCAGCTGGTGGGTCAAGCAGATCGAGTCGCTGGCCGACTTCTACATCCGGGCGCAGTTCGGTGACGGGCCGGTGGACTTCACCGAGTACCGCACCGAGATCCGGCTCGGCGGCGACAAGACCGCCAGCCACGTCCAGGAGACCGACACCATCTCCCGCCTGGTCTACGGCATGGCCTCGGCCTACCTGCTGACCGGCAAGGACGAGTACCTGGAGGTCGCCGAGCGCGGCACCGAGTACCTGCGCAAGCACATGCGGGTCGTGGACAGCGAGGAGGACGTGGTCTTCTGGTACCACGGCATCAGCGTGGACGGGGACTCCGAACGCAAGCTGTTCACCTCGGAGTTCTCCGACGACTACGACGCGATCCCGATGTACGAGCAGATCTACGCGCTGGCCGGCCCGATCCAGACCTACCGCGTCACCGGTGACATCCGGATCAAGAACGACGCGGACGCCACGATCCGGCTGTTCGACAAGTTCTTCAAGGACCCGGAGCAGGGCGGCTACTACTCGCACATCGACCCGATCCTGTTCAGCGCGGACCACGAGTCCCTCGGCGAGAACGCCGAGCGCAAGAACTGGAACTCGGTCGGCGACCACGCGCCCGCGTACCTCATCAACCTGTACCTGGCGACCGGCGACCAGAAGTACGCCGATTTCCTCGAGTACACCTTCGACACCATCGCGGACAAGTTCCCGGACTACAAGAACAGCCCGTTCGTCCAGGAGCGCTTCTTCCGCGACTGGTCGCACGACACCGCGCACAGCTGGCAGCAGAACCGCGCGGTCGTCGGGCACAACCTGAAGATCGCCTGGAACCTGATGCGGATGAACTCGCTGAAGGCCAAGCCGGCGTACGAGGAGCTCGCCAAGAAGATCGGCGAGATCATGCCGGCCGTCGGCAGCGACGTCCAGCGCGGCGGCTGGTACGACGTCGTGGAGCGTGTGAAGGACGGGAACCAGGAGGCGTATCGTTTTGCCTGGCACGACCGCAAGGCCTGGTGGCAGCAGGAGCAGGCGATCCTCGCCTACCTCATCCTGAACGGCACCGTCGGCGGCGACGCCTTCCTGCGCGAGGCCCGGCAGGCGGAGGCCTTCTACAACACGTTCTTCCTCGACCACGACGAGGGAGCCGTCTACTTCAACGTGCTCGCCAGCGGTACGCCGTACCTGCTCGGCACGGAGCGGCTCAAGGGCAGCCACTCGATGTCCATGTACCACTCGGCGGAGCTCTGCTACCTGTCCGCCGTCTACAACAACCTGCTCATCAACGGGCGGGAAATGGACTTCCACTTCAAGCCGGACCCGACCAACCTGCCCGACCGCGTGCTGCGCGTCTCGCCCGACCTGCTGCCCGCGGGCTCGGTGCAGATCGCGTCCGTCGAGATCGACGAGAAGCCGTACCGGGACTTCGACGCCGACGGTCTCACCGTCCGGCTGCCCGACGTCCAGGGGCGGGTCAAGGTCAAGGTCCGGCTGCGCCCGGTGACTTCATAGCGCTCAACGGGGGGCGCCCCGACTAGAGGGGAAAGCAATGTCTCTGAACGTCAAGGAACGCCGCAACAAGGGCGGTACCGTCCTCGTCGCCACCGGCGAGATCAACAGTGAGACCTCCGGACAGCTGCTGCAGGCCCTGCTGCCGCTGGTCCGCGAGGGCCGGCCGCTGCGCATCGACCTCACGGCCGTCACCTACGTGTCCAGCGCGGGCCTGCGCACCCTGCTCGTCGTCTACCGCGAGGCCCAGCACGCCGGGGTCGCGGTCACCCTGTACGGCGTGAGCGAGGAAGTCCGGTTCGTCATGTCGGCCACCGGCTTCCTCGACTTCTTCGAGACCGGCGAGGCAGCGGCCGCGGAGTCCAAGTCCAAGGCAGCGCTGAAGGCCGCTCCCGTGCAAGACGTGGTCGCGCGATGACCGAGGCCCAGTCCGAGCAGGTCCTGCGCGTCGACGCGTACCCGACCCACGAAGTGGGCGGGTACCGCGTCCGCGCGGGCAAGCCGTTCCCGTTCGGGGCCAACGTGGTCCCCGGCGGGGTCAGTTTCTCCGTCTTCTCCGACCAGGCGACCTCCATGACCCTGGTCATCTTCAAGCGCGGAGAGCCCGAGCCGATGGCCGAGCTGGAATTCCCCGAGGAGTTCCGCACCGGCAGCGTCTTCGCCATGACGGTCTTCGGCCTCGACCACGAGAACATCGAGTACGGGTACCGGGCCGACGGCCCCTACGACCCGGTCACCGGCCACCGCTTCGACGCCCGGCAGATCCTCTCCGACCCGTACGCCCGGCTGATCGCCGGCCGCGACGTGTGGGGCGTGGAGCCGGACCGCAGCCGCGGCTACCAGTACCGCTCGCGCGTCTGCCTCCAGGACTTCGACTGGGGCGACGACACGCCGCTGCGGCTCCCCGCCGAGGACCTCGTCGTGTACGAGACCCACGTGCGCGGCTTCACCCGGCACCCGTCCTCGCAGGTCACCGCCCCCGGCACGTTCGCGGGGCTGCGGGAGAAGATCCCGTACCTGAAGGAGCTCGGGATCAACTGCATCGAGCTGCTCCCGGTGTTCGAGTTCGACGAGAGCGACAACATGCGCTCCAACCCGGAGACGGGCGAGCACCTCTTCGACTACTGGGGCTACAACACCGTCTCGTTCTTCGCGCCCAAGGCCGGCTACGCGGCCACCGGACGCTACGGGATGCAGGGCGACGAGTTCCGCACCCTGATCAAGGACCTGCACGCGGCCGGCATCGAGGTCATCCTCGACGTCGTCTTCAACCACACCGCCGAGGGCAACGAGCAGGGCCCGACGATCTCCTTCAAGGGGCTCGACAACGCCACGTACTACATGCTCACGCCCGAGGGGTACTACTTCAACTTCAGCGGCACGGGCAACACGGTCAACTGCAACCACCCCGTCGTGCGCAACTTCGTGCTCGACTGCCTGCGCCACTGGGTCGCCGACTACCACATCGACGGCTTCCGCTTCGACCTCGCGGCCATCCTCGGCCGGGCCCTGGACGGCACTCCGCTGCCCAACCCGCCGCTGCTGGAGCTGCTCGCCTACGACCCGGTCCTGCGGCACACCAAGCTCATCGCCGAGGCCTGGGACGCCGGCGGCCTCTACGAGGTCGGCAACTTCCCGGCGTACGGCCGCTGGGCGGAGTGGAACGGGAAGTACCGCGACACCGTGCGCAGCTTCCTCAAGGGCGACCCCGGGGTGACCGGGGAGCTCGCCACCCGGATCGCCGGCTCGCCCGACCTGTACTCCAGCCGCGGCACCTCCGCCTCGGTCAACTTCCTCACCGCCCACGACGGTTTCACCCTGGCCGACCTCGTCTCGTACAACGACAAGCACAACGAGGCGAACGGCGAGGGCAACAACGACGGCGGCAACGACAACGCCAGCTGGAACTGCGGGGCCGAGGGGCCGACCGACGACCCCGAGATCAACCGGCTGCGGACGCGCCAGATGAAGAACGCCCTGGCCATCCTCTTCACCAGCCAGGGCATCCCGATGCTGCTGGCCGGGGACGAGGTCGCGCGCACCCAGCAGGGCAACAACAACACGTACTGCCAGGACAACGAGCTGTCCTGGTTCGACTGGAGCCAGGTCGACGACAACGCCGAACTGCTCCGGTTCACCCGGGAGATGATCGCGTTCCGCGGGCACCACCGCGAACTGCGCTCCACCTCCCACCCCACCGGCCAGGTCCGCGAAAGCCTCGGACTGCCGGACATCAGCTGGCACGGCGAGCGGGCCTGGCAGCCCGACTGGTCGGCGGAGAGCCGGCTGCTGGCGGTGGCCCGCTGCGGCACCGGGGACGACGACGTGGTGTACGTGGCCATGAACTCGCACTGGGAGCCGCACGACCTGGAGCTGCCCGCGCTGCCGCACGGGCGCAGCTGGCACCTGTTCGCGGACACCGGGGCCGAGGCCCCGCACGACATCCGCACCCCGGGCGGTGAGCCCGAGCTGGAGAACGCCGGGAAGTACCTGATCGGTCCGCGCTCGGTCGTGATCCTCGTCGGCCGGACGCCCGATCCCGAGCTCTAGCCGCACCTGCCCTGACCGAACGCTCCCACCGTACGGCCGAAGGAGACCTCACATGCCGCTTTCCGTGTCCCTGAGCATCGAGGGCGACACCACCGTGATCGAGCTGGCGGGCGAGCTGGACGCCAAGACCGCGCCGGACTTCCACCAGACCATCGAGAAGGCCGCCGGGCACGGCACCGGCACGGTCGAGATCAGGATGGCCGGCGTCGGCTACATGGCCAGTGCCGGACTGCGGTCCCTGGTCTTCGCCCAGCAGAAGGTGGCGGACCACGTGACCATCAAGGTGGTCGGCGCGATCGAGCCCGTGTCCCGGACCATCCGGACGGCCGGGCTGGACCGCAGCATCGTGCTCTCCGATGAGTGAATCGCATGAGTGACATGGTCGAACTGGCGAGGACGCCCGCCGAACTGGAGGTGCCCGCCACCGTGGGGGCACTGGGCGACATCGCCTCGTTCGTCCTGCGGCTGGCCGGCCGGGCGGCCCTGGACAAGGGCGCCGCGTACCGGATCCGGCTGGCCGTGGACGAGCTGGCCACGAACATCGTGATGCACGGGTACCGGGGCGGCGACGGGCGGATCACCGTCCGCGGCCGCTCCGGTCCCGGCCGGGTGCAGATCTCCATAGCGGACTCCGCGCCGGCTTTCGACCCCGTCGAGGGCTGCCTGCCCCCCGCCCCCGGGGTTCCCCCCGAGCGGCGGCGGGTCGGCGGACTCGGCATCCACCTGGCGCTGACCAGCGTGGACGAATTCAGCTACGTACGCAGGGACGGCCGCAACATCAGCACGCTGACTGTGAAGGCTGAGGGGACGGACCGATGCCCTCCACGACCGTGATCATCCTCGACGAGTACCCGCCGCCTCCGCCCGAGCTGCTCGACGCGCTGCGGTCGATGGACGCGGAACTCGTCGCCCGCACCCTGAAGGAGCTGCGCACCGGCCCGCTGGAGGGGCTGCCCGCCGCCGACGTGCTGCTCGCCCCGGCCGAGGCCGACGGAGAGTCGGTGCGCCTCGCGGTACGGCGGCTGCGCCGCTGGGGCGGAGCCCCCATCGTGGTCGTCTGGACGGTGACGGAGTTCGCCGCCCTGGAGGAACACGTCCGGCTCGGCCACGACTACCTCGTACCGCCCTTCCTGCCCGCCCTCGTCGGGGCCCGGCTGCACAGCTGCTCGGAGCGCGCCGGACTCGGCCGCACCCTGCGCGAAGCCGACGCCCGCGCCGAACTCATGGGATACGAGAAGGAGTTGGAGATCGGCCGGGAGATCCAGGCCGGCTTCCTGCCCGAATCGCTGCCGGTCCCCGAAGGCTGGGAGATCGACGTCCGGTTCCGGCCCGCCCGGCAGGTCGCGGGGGACTTCTACGACGTCTTCGAGATCTCCCGCGGCCGCCGCCTCGCCTTCGTCGTCGCCGACGTCTGCGACAAGGGGGTCGGCGCCGCGCTGTTCATGGCGCTCATCCGCTCGCTGCTGCGGCACACCGCGGAGAACAGCGGACTGCAGCACCTGGTGGCCGCCGGGCGGCCCGGCGGAAGCCGGCGGGTCCCCGTGGTCGGCGCGACACCGCTGCTCAACGCGGTCACCGCCACCAACGGCTACCTGACCCGCAACCACCTGAGACAGGGCTACTTCGCCACCCTGTTCTTCGGTGTGCTCGACCCGCTGACCGGGAGCCTCGTGTACATCAACGGGGGCCACAACGCGCCACTGCTGCTGCGCGCCGAAGGCGGCGACCCGCTCGCCCTGGAGGTCACCGGGCCGGCCGTCGGAGTGCTGCCGGACTGCGTGTACACCCTCGGCTACGCCCAGCTGAACCCCGGCGACACGCTCTTCGCGTTCACCGACGGGGTGCCCGAGGCCCGCTGCCCGGCCGGCAGCTTCCTCGGTGACGAGCGGATGCTGGAGCTGCTCGCCGGCCCCCGGGTGAGCGGCAGGGAGGTGGTCGACCGGATGGACACCGCCGTACGGGAGCACACGGGCACGGCCGAACAGCACGACGATGTCACCATGCTGGCCCTGCACCGGCCACGTGCGGCGCGGGGGCCGCATGCGGACCGGCCTGCGACGGCCCGTACGGCGGTGGCCTGATGGCCCGGACCATCGTGGTGCACTCGCACCGCGGCGGTACCGGGAAGTCCTCGGTACTGGCGAACCTGGCCCTGCTCATCGCGGGCGAGGGGCGCCGGGTGGGGGTGGTCGACACGGACATCCAGTCGCCCACCCTGGACCTGCTCTTCCGGCTCGGCCCGGGCCCCTCCCTGGCCGACTACCTGCTCGGGCGCTGCGAGATCGAGGCCACGGCCCAGCAGGCCGGCGTGCCCGGACTGTACGTCGTACCGGCCCGGACCGGGACGGCGGCGCTGCGCGAGCTCATGACGAGCGGCTACGACGTGGGGCTGCTGCCGGAGGGCTTCGACCGGCTGGCCGAGCACTACGAGCTCGACGTGCTGCTGCTCGACACCCACGCCGGGCTCAACAACGAGTCGGTGACCGCCATGGCGAGCGCCGACGTACTGATGATCATGGCCCGGGCCGACCGCATCGACCTCTCCGGTGTCGAGGAGACCATCGCCCTGGCCGGGCGGCTGCCCTGCCGGCGGACCCTGGTCATGAGCATGGCCCCCGAGGGCATCGACGGAGAAACGGTCCGCCGGCGTTGCGAGGAGGTGTACGGCGCCCCCCTGGCCGGAATCCTTCCGTATGTGCCGGAAATGGCCGCCCTGTGCGGTGAACGCATATTCGCCGAAGCTCATCCCGACCACCCCCTGGTCGGTGAATTCCGCACCATCATCTCCGCGTTGGACGCACCTCACGAAGTATCGCGCGCCTGACGCTCCCCCCCTTACGCCCCCTGCGGGGGGCGTGTTGAATCGGCAGCGATTCCAGAACAAGGAGAGAAGTCATGAAGATTCTCGTCGTCATGACGGCCAAGGCAACGCTCCATCTGTTGGACGGGGAACAGCACCCCTCGGGATTCTGGGCCGAGGAATTCGTCGTTCCCTACACCCTCTTCAAGGCCGCAGGCCACACCGTGGACGTGGCGACGATCGGCGGCCAGGCCCCCACCGTCGACCAGACCAGCATCGACCCCCAGTTCCTCCAGTGGGTCCGCCCCCAGGGCTCACCGGACGAGGACGCGGCCAACGCCGCCGAGTACGTCAGAGTCATCGAGAACACCCCCCAGCTCAAGAACCCCCTCGCACTGGAATCCCTCACCGAGAAGGACATCGCCGACTACGACGGCGTCTACGTGAGCGGCGGCCACGGCGCGATCGGGGACCTGCCCAAGTCCGACGAGCTCGCCCAGATCCTGCGGTGGGCCATCGCCGCGGACAAACCGCTCGCCACCGTCTGCCACGGCCACACCTCACTGCTCGCCCTGCGCGACGGCGAAGGCCACTGGCCGTTCGAGGGCTACCGGATGACGGCCTTCTCGCACAGCGAGGAGATGGTCACCAACATGGCCGGCCGGCTCCCGCTGATCCTCGAGGCCGAGCTCACCCGGCTCGGCGCGCGCTACGAGAAGGCCGAGGCGATCTGGGACTCGCACGTGGTCGTGGACCGCAAGCTCACCACCGGCCAGAACCCGTACTCCTCCAAGGCCCTTGCCGAGACGTTCCTGACACAGCTCGCAAAGGGATAGAACGCCCCCGCATCCGACACGGAAGGCAGCCATGACCAAGCGCGCGCTCAGCGACCAGCCCTTGGCCAACCCCGGGAAGCTGTTCATCGGCGGCACATGGGTCTCGGCCCAGGACGGCCGTACCGAGCCGGACATCAGCCCCGTGGACGGACAGGAGATCGTACCGGTGGCCCAGGCCACCGCCGCCGACGCGGACGCAGCCGTGGCGGCCGCCCGCCAGGCGTACGAGGAGGGTCCCTGGAGCAGACTGTCCGCCCAGGAGCGCGCGCTGCGGCTGAACCGGGTCGGTGAGCTCATCGAGCGCGACCTGGAGGAGATCGCCCTGCTGGAGACGGTGGACATGGGCAAGCCGTTCGCCTTCTCCAGCACGGTCGACGCCCCCATGGCCGCCCAGCTCATGCACTACTACGCCGGCGCCGTGACCCGCGTCGACGGCTCCTCGCGGGCCCCGGCCGGCGGACAGCTCGCGTACACCCTGCGCGAGCCGCTGGGCGTGGTCTGCGCGATCACCCCGTTCAACTTCCCGCTGCTGCTGTCGATGACGAAGATCGCACCGGCGCTCGCGGCGGGCAACACGGTCGTCCACAAGCCCTCCCCGGCCACCCCGCTCACCGCCCTGAAGATCGCCGAGCTCTTCCAGGAGGCGGAGATCCCGGACGGCGTGCTGAACGTCATCACCGGTCCGGGCGTGGAACTGGGTGAGACCCTCACCGGCCACCCCGACATCGACAAGATCGCCTTCACCGGCTCCACCTCGGTCGGCCAGACGATCATCCGCAAGGCGGCAGGCACCCTGAAGAAGGTGACGATGGAGCTCGGCGGCAAGTCCGCCAACATCGTCTTCGCCGACGCCGACCTGGACGCCGCCGAGGAGCTCGCCTTCTTCGGCATCTACTACAACAAGGGCGAGATCTGCACCGCCGGCTCCCGGCTGCTGCTCCAGCGCCCCATCCACGACGAGCTGGTCGAACGCCTGGTCCGGCGCGCCGCCGCCCTCAAGCCCGGCGACCCGCGCGACCCGGAAACCCTGTTCGGGCCGCTGGCCCACCGCGGCCAGTTCGACAAGGTCAGCTCGTACATCGAGGTCGGTGAGAAGGAAGGCGCCCTGCTGCGCACCGGCGGCACCGGCTGGACCCCCGAGGGGGCCTCCAGCCAGGGCCTGTACTTCCTGCCGACCATCTTCACCGGCGTCGACAACGGCATGCGGATCGCCCAGGAGGAGATCTTCGGGCCGGTTCTGTCGATCATCCCCTTCGACACCGAGGACGACGCGATCCGGATCGCGAACGACAGTGCGTACGGCCTCGCCGCCGGCGTCCACACCAAGGACCTGCGGCGCGCCCACCGGGTGGCCTCGCAGATCAAGGCCGGCACGGTCTGGGTGAATTGCTACAACCAGTACGACCCCTCCGTCCCGTACGGCGGCTACAAGGCCTCCGGATACGGGCGCGAGTGCGGACCGGAATCCCTCGAGAGCTACACCCAGACCAAGTCGGTCTGGATCGGCATGGACTGACCGACCGACGACCGACCGACTGACTCGCGACCGACTGACCGAGTAGGAGCGGCAATGCGCACAGGCATCATCGGCACCGGGCGGATCGGTTCCACCCTCGCGCGGATCCTGGTGGCGGCCGGGCACGAGGTCTTATTGGCCAACGCCCGCGGCCCCCGGTCCATCGGCCCGTTACTGGCCGAACTGGGCCCGGCGGCCTCGGCGGCGCACCCCGCCGAGGTCGCCGACCAGGCCGAACTGCTGGTGCTGATGGTGCCGTACGCGACCATCCGCGGGCTCCTTCCGCCCGCGGCCGTACAGGACAAGGTGCTGGTCGACGCCACGAACGCGTTCGGCGGCGCGGGCGCACCCGCCGATCTGGGCGACCGCAGTTCCAGCGAACTGGTCGCCGAGTGGTATCCCGGCGCCCGCGTCGTGAAATCCCTGAACACCATGCATTTCGAGACTCTCGCCGTCGCCGGCAGCGCGGGGGGCGAACGCCTGGCCCATTTCACGGCGGGCGACGACGAGAAGGCAAAGGAAATCGTCGCGGGAATCATCACGGATCTGGGATTCGCCCCCGTCGACACCGGCCCGCTGCACTCCGGAGGAATTCTCCAGCAGCCCGGCGGGCCCCTTTTCAACCGGCCGCTCACGGAAGCGCAGGCGCTGGCATGGATATCTCACTGAACGTGAACGGAAGACCCGAGCAGTTCTCGGCCGAGCCGAACGAACTGCTGGTGGAACGGCTCCGTGACGGCCTCGGGCTGACCGGCACCAAGGTCGGCTGCGACACCGGCCAGTGCGGTACCTGCGTCGTCCAGCTCGACGGCCGGTCCGTCAAGAGCTGCCTGATCCTCACCGCATCGGCGGCCGGCTCCCGGGTGACGACCATCGAGGGCGTCACCGAGCGGGGCGGCGAACTCACCGGCCTCCAGGAGGCCCTGCGCCAGGAGCACGGCACCCAGTGCGGGTTCTGCACCCCCGGCATGGTGATGGCCCTCGGCGAGCTCGTCGAGAACACCGCCGACCGCGAGGCACCCACCGAGCCCGAGATCCGCGAGTGGCTCACCGGCAACCTGTGCCGCTGCACCGGCTACCACAGCGTCGTACGGGGCGTGCAGCGCGCCTGCTCCGCCGCCCGGGCCGAGATCCCCGATGAGATCAGCGAGGGCGCCGCCGTCTCCGCGTCGGCCGCGTCCGGCTCGGCCTCCGCGTCCGGCAAGGAGGTGTGAGGGAGATGACCGCAGTGACGGGGGAGGTTCCCCTCCAGGGATCGGGCGTGCTCGGACAGCCGCTGGACAGCCGCGAGGATCCGCAGCTGCTGCGCGGCGAGGCGACGTACGTGGCCGACATCAACCTGCCGGGCACCGCCCACATGGCGATCCTCGGCAGCCCGGTGGCCCACGCGAAGATCCTCTCCATCGAGACCAAGGCCGCCGAGCAGATGCCCGGCGTGCTGAAGGTGGCCACCGCCGCCGACTACACCGGCGTCATGCCGCTGCCCTGCATCTGGATCCCCGGCGGCGTCGAGAGCCACTTCCCGCCCCACCCGTACGGACTTCCCGGCGCCCGCCCGGTCCTGACCGGCGACACCGTCCGGCACGTCGGCGACCCGATCGCCGTGGTCGTCGCCGAGACCCCGCGCCAGGCCACCGCGGCGCTGGCCGCCATCGCCGTCGAGTACGAACCGCTGCCCGTGGTCACCCGGGCCGACGACGCACTCGCCGAGGGCGCGCCCCAGCTGCACGAGGCGGTACCGGGCAACCTCAACGCGTACTGGACCTGCGGCGACAAGGACCGCACCGACGCGGCCATCGCCGAGGCCGAGGTCACCGTCGAGCTCGACCTGGTGAACCAGCGCACCATCAACAGCCCCATCGAGCCCCGCGGCGCGGTCGGCGACTACAACGCCGCCACCGACGAGTACACGCTCTACGCCTCCACGCAGGGCCCGCACAACCACCGCTTCCTGCTCGCCGCGCTGGTCCTGGGGATCCCGTTCAACAAGCTCCGGGTGATCGCCCCGACCGTCGGCGGCAGCTTCGGCACCAAGGGCTACCTCTACCCCGACATGGCGCTGGTCCTGCTGCTCTCCAAGGCGCTCGGCCGGCCCGTGAAATGGGTGGACACCCGCACCGGTCTGATGAACTCCACCGTCCAGGGCCGCGACCACCGCCAGCACGTGGTGCTCGCCGGCACCCGCGACGGCCGCATCACCGGCCTGCGCGCCACCAGCTACGCCAACCTCGGCGCGTACCCCTCCACCATCGGCCCCGGTGTCGCCACCGCCCTGATGGGCCGCTCCATCAGCGGCATGTACGACATCCCCGCCGCGTTCTGCGAGGTCTACGCCGCCTTCACCAACACCGTCTCGCTCGGCGCCCAGCGCGGCAGCGGGCGCGCCGAGGCCGCCTTCCTGATGGAGCGGCTCGTCGACCGGTACGCCTCCGAGATCGGCATGGACCCCGCGGCCGTCCGGCGCATGAACCTGGTGCCGAAGGAGAAGTTCCCGTACGACAACGGCCTCGGCTGGACGTACGACTCCGGGGACTACCAGCTGAACTTCGACAAGGCGATGGAGCTGTCCGGTTACGCCGACATGCCCGCCCGCAAGGCCGAGGCCCGCACCCGCGGCAAGCGGCTCGGCGTCGGCCTCGCCACCTACGTGGCCATCTGCGGCGTCGGCCCCTCCACCCGGATGTCCAAGGAGGGCATGCTCGGCGGCACCTGGGAGAGCGCGAACATCCGCGTCCACCCGACCGGCGAGGTCACCGTCACCGTCGGCTCCGCCTCCACCGGCCAGAGCCATCACACGGTCTTCGCGCAGGTCGCCGCCGACGAGCTCGGCATCGACCCGGCCCTGGTCCAGGTGTACGAGGGGGACACGCTCAAGGCCCCCTACGGGCAGGGCACGTACGGCTCGCGCTCCTACAGCATGGCCGCGCCCGCCGTCGCCATCACCGCCCGGAAGATCAAGGCCAAGCTGGTCAAGGCCGGGGCCGTGTTCCTGGGCGTCCCCGAGGAGAAGGTCGTCTACGGGGGCGGCAAGGTCTACGAAGAGGGCAACGAGGAGAACACCAAGACGTTCGCCGAGCTGGCGATGTCCATGTGGTACGGCTGGGGGCTGCCCCCGGAGATCGAGCCCGCCCTGGACGAGACCAGCCATTTCGACCCGCCGGACTTCAACTACCCCTTCGGCACGCACGTCGCGGTCGTCGAGGTCGACGAACTCACCGGCGAGACCGAGGTGGTGGCGTACACCGCCGTCGACGACGCCGGCAACATCGGCAACCCGAAGATCGTCCTCGGCCAGATCGAGGGCAGCATCACGCACGGCCTCGGGCAGGCGCTGATGGAGGCCGCCGTCTACGACGAACAGGGCCTGCTCGTCAGCTCCGACCTGACCAAGTACGCCCTGCCGCGCGCCGCGGACGTGCCGTTCTTCACCCTCGGCAAGACCACCACGCCCAGCCCGCACAACCCGCTGGGCGCCAAGGGCGCCGGCGAGATCGCCACCGTGCCGCCCGCCGCGGCCGTCGTCAACGCGGTCGTCGACGCCCTGTCCGACCTGGGCGTGCAGCACATCGACATGCCGCTCACCCCCGAGAAGGTCTGGCGCCGCCTGCGAGGAGAAGCCGAGTGATCCTCACCGAGTTCGACTACGTACGGCCCGCCGGCCTCGCCGAAGCGCTGACCCTGCTGTCCGCCGCCCGGGGCGCCCGGGTGCTGGCCGGCGGCCAGAGCCTGCTGCCCGGGCTGCGCACCGGGGAGGACACCGCCCGGCTCCTCGTCGACGTACGCCACCTCGAGGAGCTCCGCGGCATCGAGAGGACCGCCGACGGGATCCGGATCGGTGCGCTCACCACGCTCGCGCAGCTCGCCGCCCATCCGGCCGTCCTCGCCGAGGCCCCGGAGGTGGCGGCCGCCGCCCGGGCCAACGGGGACCCCCAGGTCCGCAACCTCGGCACCGCCGGCGGGAACCTCGCCGCCGGCGGGCGCGCCACCGACCTGCCGGTCGCGGCCATCGCGGCCGACGCCCGGGTCGAGCTGGCCGGACCCGGCGGGCGGTCGAGCGTGAGCGCCGAGGAGTTCACCGCCTCCGGGGTGCCCGCCGGGGCCGTGGTCACCGCACTGCTGGTGCCCGCCGCCGGGCGGGCCGCCGCCTTCGAGAAGACCGCCGACCGGGCGACCCGCTACCCGGTCTGTGCCACCGCCGTACGGATCACCCCCGACGGGCCGCGCATCGCGGTCACCGGGGCCACCGCCCGCCCGCTGCGGCTGCGCGGGGTCGAAGACCGGCTGCGCGGGGGCCCGTACACGACGGAGGCCGTGCTCGCGGCCTTCCGCGCCGAGCCCAGGGAGCTGTTCGTCCCCGGGCGCGGCACCTCGGCCGAGTACCTCGGCCACCTCGCGGGGGTGCTCACCGCCCGCGCGCTGCAGAGGGCAGACCAGGCCCTCGCCTGACCGCCCACAACGGGGAGTTGACGCAGTGGCCGAATTGTCCAGGACGACCACGGGGGTTCCGTCACCACCGGCCGCCCAGGCGGCGGCCGCGGCACCCAGAGGCTCCGGCTTCTGGGTGGTCGGGGCGGTCCTCGTCCTGCTGATGCTCTCCTCGTCCGTACCCTCCGCCCTCTACGTGCTCTACCAGGAGAGGTGGGGCCTGTCCTCCGGCATGATCACGGTGGTGTTCGCGCTGTACGCGGTCACCGTGCTGATCGGGCTCCTGCTGTTCGGGTCCCTCTCGGACACCCTGGGCCGGCGCCCCGTGCTGGGCGTCGGCCTGGTCCTGGCGATCGTCTCCATGGGGCTGTTCGCCGGGGCCCAGGGGCTCGGGCTGCTGCTGGCCGCCCGTGCCGTGCAGGGGCTCGCGGTGGGCCTGGCCACCGGGGCGATGGGCGCCGCCCTGCTCGAACTCACCCCCCGCTCGCGGCCGGCGCTCGGCGCCCAGGTCAACAGCGCGGGGCCGACGGTGGGGATCGGGCTCGGCGGGATCGGGGCCGGGCTGCTCGTCCAGTACGCGCCCGCCCCGACCGTGCTCAGCTACCTGCTGCTGGTCGCCGCCTTCGCGGTGATGTTGGTGGGGGTGTTCAGGATGCGTGAGAGCGCTCCCGAGGCCCGCTCCGGCGGCCGGATGCGGATCAGTGCACGCCGGATCCACGTCCCGGCCGCCGTACGGGGCCGGTTCGCGATCCTCGTCCTGACCATCGTCGCCGTCTGGTCGGTCGGCGGCTTCTACCTCTCCCTCGGGCCGCACCTGGCCCTCTCGCTCCTCCACAGCACCAACTACCTGGTCGGCGGGGCCACCGTGGCCCTGCTCGCGGGCGCCGCCACCGCGGCGCAGCTGCTGCTGGGCCGCACCGAGGCGCTGCGCACCGCAGTCCTGGGCCTGTGCGGCCTGCTGGCCGGGCTCGGCCTCGTCCTGCTCGCGCTGGGCCTCGGCTCGGCGCCGGTGTTCCTCGTGGCCACGGCCGTCCTCGGCAGCGGCTGGGGCGCGGCGTTCCTCGGCTCCTTCCGGGCGCTGAGCGCGCTGGCCGAGCCGGCGCACCGCGGCGAACTGACCGCCGCCGTCTACGTCTTCGCGTACCTCGCGATGAGCGTGCCGGCGGTGCTCGCCGGAATGCTCACCAACATCCACGGACTGCACCGCACCTCCGTCGGCTTCATGGCCGCCGTCGCCGGGGTGTGCGCGCTGGCCCTGTTCGTCACGCTGCGGCTCGCCGCCCGCACCCGGGCCGAAGGGAGCACCACATGAAGGCTGCCGACATGAGCGCCGCAGAGCTGCGGTCGGCCCTGCTCGGGCTGGAGGTCTTCGCCGGTCTCACCGAGGACCAGCTGGACTGGCTGGCCTCCGTCTCCGAGCCCCGGGTGCTCGCCGACGGGGAGGTCCTCTTCCGGGACGGCGAGGAGGCCACCGGCTTCCACGTCCTGCTCGCCGGCGGGCTGGTCGTCACCAAGGTCGTGGACGGCCGGGAGGAGGTGCTCACCCGGCACTCCACCGAGGAGGAGAGCGCCGCCGCCGAGGAGCACGACGGAAAGCCCTCCGCCGCGCACCGCTTCACCGGCGAGCTGCCGCTGCTGACGGACGGCGCGTACGTGGCCACCGCCGCCGCGAGCGGGCCGGCGACCACCGTCGTCGCGTACCCGAAGCCGGTGTTCTTCGAGATGCTGACCCGCTGCCACGGGGTGGCGGCCGTGCTCATCCCGGTGCTGGCCTGGCGGATCAAGTCCTCCGAGGTGCAGGCCCGCAAGCGGGCCACCGTCGAGGCGCTCGGCACCCTGGCCGCCGGCCTCGCGCACGAGCTGAACAACCCGGCGGCCGCCGTGGCCCGGGCCGCCCAGGAGCTGGCACCGGCTCTGGAGGGGCTCACCCGGACCGCCCAGGCCTGGGGCGCCGCCGCGACGGGCGCGGAGCGCTCCGTACTCGACCGGCTGGCCGAGGAGCTCGACAAGCTGCCGCCGCCGGTCACCACCGATCCGCTCGCCCAGGCCGATGCCGAGGAGGAGATCGCCGACTGGGCCGAGGAGGCGGGCACCGAACGGCCCGGGCTGCTCGGCTCGGGGATCTCGGACCTCGGGCTGGAACTGGGCTGGCTGCTGGAGCGGCTGGAAGGGGTCGGGGAGCCGGCCCTGCCCGCGGCCCTGGACCACCTGGCGGCCCTGCTGGAGATCCGCTCGCTCGCCGCGGAACTGCGCGCGGCCGGTCCGAGGATCTCCCAACTGGTCGCCGCCACCCGGGATTACGCCAATCTCGACCGGGCGCCCGAACAGCGTTTCGCAGTGGCCGACGGGATCGAGAACACGCTGGTCGTGCTGCGATCCAAGCTCTCCGGGATCACCATCGTGCGTGAGTACGAACCCGGCCTGCCCGAACTGACGGGCTACCCGAGCGAGTTGAACCAGGTGTGGACCAACCTGGTCGACAACTCGGCCGAGGCCATGGAGGGCGCCGGCACGCTCACGCTGCGGGTCCGCGCCGAGGGCGTCTGCCTCGTCGTGGAGATCGCCGACACCGGCCGGGGCATCCCCGAGGACTCCCTGCCGCGGATCTTCGAACCCTTCTACACGACCAAGGACGTGGGGAAGGGCACGGGCCTCGGACTGCACCTCAGCTACCGCATCGTGACCCAGCGCCACCACGGCTCGATCACCGCCCGCTCGCGTCCCGGCGAGACCCGGATGGTCGTACGGCTGCCACTCACCGCGGCCGCCGCCTGCGCCGAAACACCTGATGAACCCACCTCCACCCACTGAAACGGAGTCGACATGGCCAAGTACGACATCTCCAAGCTGCACCCGGTGTTCGTCCGCCAGATGGAGGCGCTGGCAGCCCTGGACATCGAGGCGGTGATGAAGAACTACACCGACGACGCCGTCCTGCTGCGCTTCGAGGGGGTCTCGGTCGGGATCGAAGCCGTGCGCGAGACGTTCACGGGCTACCTGACGGTGAAGCCCACGCTGGTGGAACTCCAGGAGTACATCGAGACCGAGGACACGATCTTCTACCGCGCGATCATGAATCTGAACGGCGAACCGGAGCACGCGTTCGGGACACTTGTGGTCCGCGATGGCCGGATCTGGCGCCAGACCGCCGGTTTCGGCAGCTGACCACCGATATCTGGGTAGCGTGTGCGGGAAGGGCGAAGGCAGCGCCCTTCCCGCACACGCAGGCCCCGCCGGAGACCGCGGCGAGGGCCTGGCTGGTGAAATGGCAAAGGGGAGGTCATGGAACGCGAAACCGGGCGTGTCGAGGCATTCAGTGACGGGGTATTCGCCATCGTCATCACGATTCTCGTTCTGGAACTAAAGGTTCCGGAGGAAACGGGATCCGACTTCTGGCACGGCGTCTGGGAACAGTGGCCGCACTATGCCGCATACGTGGTGAGTTTCCTCATCATCGGCGTGATGTGGGTGAACCACCACACCATCTTCAGTCACCTCAAGCGGGTCGACCGGCCGCTGTTGTTCCTGAATCTCATGGTGCTGATGGTGGTGTCGGTGATTCCGTACACCACCACCGTGCTCGCCGAGCACCTCGTGGAGGAGGGCGGCTCCGCCAACGCCGCAGCGATCCTCTACAGTTCGGTCACCGTCGTCTACGCGCTGGCGTTCCTGGCCTTCTGGTGGTACGTCACCCGCGTCGGCCACCTGTTCCACGAACGGGTGGACAAAGACGGCGCCCGGGCCACCCGCGTACGCTTCGGCCTCGGCGCCGTGGCCTACCCCTTGACCGTTCTCCTGTCCTTCTACTCCGCACCGCTCACTCTCGTCGCACACTTCCTCATCGCGATCTACTATGCGGCGAACCAGATCCCCATCCCCCTCGTGGTAGAGGAAGAGCGGCTCGAATCTGCCAGCGACCTCAGGAAGTAGCCGCCGTGGCCTACGGCCGTTCTGCACGGTCAAGTAGGGTATTGGATCTAGTGGTCGCGGGGGAGGCCCAGATGGCTCGCGTAGTCCTTCCGGAGGATTCCACGAAGGAAATCTCCGAATTGATCGACGTCCTGATCTCTCTTTTTTTCGAGTCCTTACCCCGGCGGGACCAGCGAAACTGGGCCCGCGTTTATCTCAACGGCCTGGTGCGGACCAGCGGGAAGAAAACAATCCGTAACATCGCCGGAACCGGGGCCAGTTCCGTCGAGCAGAGCCTCCAGCAGTTCATCAGCAAGTCCCCCTGGGACTGGACCCCCGTACGCCGCTCCCTCGCCCAGTACCTCGAACGCACCGCCCAGCGCCCGCTGGCTTGGGTGGTCCAGCCCATGGTGATAGAAAAGGCCGGCGACCGCTCGGTCGGCGTGGGCCGGCAGTTCGTCCCCCAGCTCGGCCGTACCGCCAACTGCCAGCAGGCCAGTGGCATCTGGCTCGCCTCCAGCGAGGCCAGCTTCCCCGTCGAATGGACCCTCACCCTCCCCGGGCCCTGGACGAGCGAGCTGCTGCGGCGCCGGCGGGCCGGCATCCCCGACACGGCACGCTCGCTCACCCCCGCCCAGGACGCCGTACACGCCGTCCAGCGGATGGCCGCCAGCTGGCAACTCCAGCGCCGGCCCGTGGTGATGGAGGTCGCCAACACCGACATCCCGCAGAGCATCGAGTCCTTCGCCCTGCAGGACATCCCTTTCGTCTTCAAGGTCGACGGCTCGCTGCCCGTCTCCTTCGGCGGCGCCGGCCGGCACAAGCCCGGGCCGCACACCGCGCCCGCCCGCGAACTCATCGACTCCCTGCGCTCCCAGCGGCGCGTTGTCGAATGGACCCGCCACGGCCGCGCCGAAGGGGCAGTGACCCTGCTGACCTCGGCCGCCATCCTCGCGACCCCCGGCGAGGACAGGTCCGTACCCCTGCCGCCCACCCCGCTGCTGCTCGTCGGCGCCTGGACCGAAGCCGCCCTGCTGCCCTCCGAGTTCTGGATCACGAACATCGGCGACCGGCCGCTGGCCCAGCTCTTCCTCCTCGCCAAACTCACCGACCGGGTATCCCTCGATTTCACCGAGACCTGCGAACCCGTAGGCATCCGTGATTTCGAGGGCCGCTCCTTCCGTGGCTGGCACCACCACGCCACGCTCGCGAGTGTCGCCCACGCGTCGATGCTGCTCGGTGCGCGCGACAGGATCCCCGACGGCTTCCCCGGGCACGTTCGGCCCCCGCTCGGCGGGGCGCCCGGGCCCGTGTCCCGTACCGGAGCACCCGGCTCCGTGGCGCGCACCGGCCCGCCGCCGGTGCTGCCGCCGCGGCCGCTGATCCCCGGCCAGAGCGCGAGACGCGAGTACATCCGCTGATGCTCGACATCGCCGAGGAACTCCGCGCGTGGTGCTCCGCGCACCGCGAATTCGCCCTGGCCACCGTGGTCGCCGTCAGCGGGAGCGCGCCGCGCGGCCCGGGCGCCTCCCTGGCCGTCGACGCCGGCGGCACCGCGCTCGGCTCCCTCTCCGGGGGCTGCGTGGAATCCGCCGTGCACGAGCTGTGCCTCGACGCGATCGCCTCCGGCGAAGGCGGCGTGCACCGCTTCGGGTACAGCGACGACGACGCCTTCGCCGTCGGCCTGACCTGCGGGGGAGTCCTGGACGTGCTCGTCACCCCGGTGCGCGGGCACGACCCGGTGCGGCCCGTCCTCGGCTCCGTGCTCGAGGCCGCCGCCGCAGGCGCCCGGGCCGCGCTGGCCCGGGTGGTCTCCGGCCCGGCGCCGCAGCTCGGCCGGGCCCTCGCCGTCCACCCCGACGGATCCTACGAGGGCTGCCTGGGCGGCGAGCCGGCCCTGGACCGGGCCGCCGCCGGGCACATACGGGACCTGCTGCTGGCCGGGCGCACCGGGACCGCCGAGCTCGGCACGGCGGGCGGGCTGTGCGGGCAGCCCCTCACCCTGCTGGTCGAATCCGCCGCCGAACCGCCCCGGCTGATCGTCTACGGGGCCATCGACTTCGCCTCCGCCCTGGCCCGGATCGGGGCCTTCCTGGGGCACCGGGTCACCGTCTGCGACGCCCGGCCCGTCTTCGCGACGCCGGCCCGCTTCCCCGACGCCGACGAGGTGGTCGTGGACTGGCCGCACCGGCACCTGGCCGCCGAATGGGAGGCGGGCCGGCTGGACTCCCGTACGGCGGTCTGCGTCCTCACCCACGACACCAAGTTCGACGTACCCCTGCTGGCCCTCGCACTCCGGCTGCCGCTGGGCTACGTGGGAGCCATGGGATCGCGGCGCACCCACGCCGAACGCGAGCAGCGGCTACGCGAGGAGGGGGTGCCGCAGGCCGCGCTCGCCCGGCTGCGCTCACCCATCGGGCTGGACCTGGGCGGCGCCACCCCCGAGGAGACGGCCCTGTCCATCGCCGCCGAGTTCACGGCGGTCCGGTACGGCGGGTCCGTCACCCCCCTGGCGCAGCGCCGGGGTCCGGTGCACGCGCGAGCGGGACTGGTCGCCCGGGCGGCCGGCAGGGGATGAGCAAGCCCGGCGCCCGGCCTGCCCGCGGAAGAGGGCCGCTGCGGCCCACCGCCGGTGCTACCCCTGGGGCGGGATGTCGTACACGTGGTCCGGGGTCGCGATGCCGGTGATCGTCTTGGCGAGGAGCGTGCTCGGCTCGCTGCCCCGGTGATGGATGTCGGTGTTGATGAGGACGACCAGGGTCGCCCGCCGGGAGGGCAGGTGGACGGCCACGCACTCGTATCCGGGCAGCGAGCCGTTGTGCCCGATCCATCCGTGGTTGTCGAAGATGCCGAGCCCGTACTCGTTGCCGGCGAGGCCGGTGGGGAGCATCTTCAGCCGCTCGGCCTGGGTGGCGGGGGACAGGAGGGTGCCGGTGGCGAGGATCCGGGCCCAGCGCCGCAGGTCGTGCAGGTCGGAGATCATCGCGGCGGCCGCCCACCCCCAGCTCGGATTCCAGTCCGTGGCGTCGGCGGTCCTGCCGGTCGGGGTCAGGTCGCTGTAGCCGTGCGCGTGCGGGGACGGGAACTCGGCGGCCGGCGGGAAGAGCGTGCGGCCCAGCTGCGAGGGACGGTCAACCCGCTGGTGGATGAAGTCGGCGAGGCTGAGCCCGCTCACCTTCTCCACCACCAGGCCGAGCAGGACGGTGTTGGTGTTGGCGTACTGGAACTTCTCTCCGGGCCCGAAGGTGTTGGGGTGCCGGAAACCGTAGGCGAGCAGCTCCTTCGGCGTGAACTGCCGCCGCGGATCGGCGACCAGCGCCTGCACGAAGTCGGGATCGGCGGTGTACGGGAACAGGCCGCTGCGCATCCCGGCCAGCTGCCGCAGTGTGATCCGGCCGCCGTCGGGCACGCCGGCGACGTACTTGGAGACCGGGTCGTCGAGTCCGACGAGGCCGTCGTCGACCAGTTCGAGCACGGCGGTGACCGTGAACGTCTTGGTCTCGCTGGCGATCCGCATGCGGAGGCCGGTCTGCATCGGCTCGCCGGTGGCGGTGTCGGCGACGCCCGTGGCGCGGACGTAGCAGCCCCGGCCCGGCATCCAGAGCCCGACGATCACTCCGGGCACGCCGGCCTCCTGCCGGGTGCGCTCGACGGCCCGGTCCAGCCGGGCACTCAGCTCGGGGGCGAGAGCGCCGGGCGGGCAGTCGTCCCCGTACCGGTCGGAGACCGCCACGGGCAGCGCAGCCCGGGCGGCCGCGGCCGGAGAAGCGATCGGGGCCAGCGCCGAGACGAGGAGCAATGCTGCGGCGAACGCCCGGGCGGGATTGCGTCGCATGTCGGACGCCTCGTCTCGGGATGAGCGGGGGAGCTGCTAGTCGGCCTGGGCCTTCACGTGCTCGAGGACCTTGCGGAACTCGTCGGTCGGGGAGAAGTCGACGTACTCGGTGTCCGTGAGCGCCACGGGGACGTGCCCCGGCGCCCAGTAGAAGGCCTGCCCCTCCTCGTACACCGTGTCCCCGTCCTCGGAGCGCATCATCAGCCGGCCCTTGAGGAGATAGCCCCAGTGCGGGCACGGGCACATGTCGTCCGGCAGCCCCTTTACCGCCGCAGTCATGTCCGTGCCCGCGGGCAGGCGGAAGAAGCCGACGGTGAGGTCGCCGCCGATCTCCTCGGCGCGGACCTCCAGACCACCGCCTTCGATGACCACGGGAGTCTCGTTGCGCGTCACTCCAGCCATGGCGTCCGTCCTCTCTTTCTCCTCCTCCACTCTCCGCTCGTCCGGCGCGTCCCGCCCGCCTACGGGACCAGGGTCCCGTAGGAACAGACCACAGGGCCCGGTATGTCCTGGACGATCAGCCCGGGCGGCATTAATGCCGGGTCATGGGAGAATGAAGTACGTGCGTTTCCTCGGCTGCCCTGCCTGTCGAGGCCGTAGACGGATCCTTCGATCGACTGGGATGTTCAGCACGTGCGTTTCCTCAATGACCAGAAGCCGCCGTACGACCTGACGTACGACGACGTATTCATGGTGCCGAGCCGCTCCGCGGTCGGTTCCCGCCAGGGCGTGGACCTTTCCTCGCCCGACGGCACCGGCACCACCATTCCGCTCGTCGTCGCGAACATGACCGCCATCGCGGGCCGCCGCATGGCCGAGACGGTCGCCCGCCGCGGCGGCATCGTGGTCATCCCGCAGGACATTCCGATCGAGGTCGTCACCGACGTCATCGCCTGGGTGAAGACCCGCCACCTCGTGCTCGACACCCCGATCACGCTGGCGCCCACCCAGACCGTCGCCGACGCGCTGTCGCTGCTGCCCAAGCGGGCCCACGGCGCCGGTGTCGTCGTCGACGCCGACGGCCGCCCGGTCGGCGTCGTCACCGACCACGACCTGACCGGCGTGGACCGCTTCACCCAGCTCTCCGAGGTCATGTCGAAGGAGCTCCTGCTCATCGACGCCGACATCGACCCCCGCGAGGCGTTCAACAAGCTCGACGCCGGCCACCGCAAGCTGGCCCCGGCCGTCGACAAGGACGGCAAGCTCGTCGGCCTCCTGACCCGCAAGGGCGCGCTGCGCGCGACCCTGTACAGCCCGGCCACGGACGCCAACGGCAAGCTGCGCATCGCGGCGGCCGTCGGCATCAACGGCGACTTCGTGCAGAAGGCCAAGCAGCTGCTCGACGCGGGCGTGGACACGCTCGTCATCGACACGGCCCACGGCCACCAGGAGTCGATGATCAACGCGATCAAGGCCGTGCGCGCGCTGGACCCGCAGGTCCCGATCGTGGCCGGCAACATCGTGGCCGCCGAGGGCGTCAAGGACCTCATCGACGCCGGCGCCGACATCATCAAGGTCGGTGTGGGCCCCGGCGCCATGTGCACCACCCGCATGATGACCGGCGTGGGCCGCCCGCAGTTCTCCGCGGTGCTGGAGTGCGCGGCCGAGGCGAAGAAGTACGGCAAGCACGTGTGGGCCGACGGCGGTGTCCGCCACCCGCGCGACGTGGCGATGGCGCTGGCCGCCGGCGCCGCGAACGTGATGATCGGCTCCTGGTTCGCCGGGACGTACGAGTCCCCGGGCGACCTCCAGCAGAGCGCCGACGGCCGTCTCTACAAGGAGTCGTTCGGCATGGCGTCGGCGCGTGCCGTGCAGAACCGCACGTCGGAGGAGTCGGCGTACGACCGGGCGCGCAAGGGCCTGTTCGAGGAGGGCATCTCCACCTCGCGGATGTTCCTGGACCCGGCCCGTCCGGGCGTCGAGGACCTGATCGACTCGATCATCGCGGGTGTGCGGTCCTCGTGCACCTACGCCGGTGCGGGCTCCCTCGCCGAGTTCGAGGAGAAGGCCGTGGTCGGCGTCCAGTCGGCGGCGGGCTACGCCGAGGGCAAGCCGCTGCACGCCAGCTGGAGCTAGTTCCCGTTTTTCCGGTGGCCCCGGGCCCGTCCCCACGGACGGGCCCGGGGCCACCGGCGTTCGCGGCGCCGGGGCCCCTGGCAGCCGGGGACCGTTCGCCGTGCCGTTCGACCGGTCGGCGCAGGTGGCGGGCGGATACGCCAAGCGGCGGATAACTCCGGGCGCCGGGTCCGTCACGCTCGGGTCATCCGACCTGGAAGGGGCACCCCGTGGCCAGTACCCTCCGCCGCCGCACCGACGCGCACGCCCTCGCGCGACTGCACAGCGAACACGGCAAAGCCCTCTACGGGTTCCTCCTCGGCCTCACCTTCGGCGACCGGCACCGCGCCGAGGACCTCCTCCAGGAGACCCTGTTCCGTGCCTGGAAACACCCCGAGGCGCTGGAGAGCGGCCACGCGTCCATGCGGCCCTGGCTCTACACCGTCGGCCGGCGCCTCGCCATCGACGCCCGGCGGGCCCGCCAGGTCCGGCCCGCCGAGGTCGGGCCGGACGCCCTGGACGCCCACATGCCCGTCGCCGACGACCGCACCGAGCAGGCCGTCGCCGTCCTCGACGTCCGCGACGCGCTGAGATTACTCAGCCCCGAGCACCGCGCCGTGCTCGTACAGATCTACTTCCGCGGGGCGTCGGTGTGCGAGGCCGCCGAGGCGCTCGGGGTGCCCGCCGGGACCGTCAAGTCGCGTACCTACTACGCCCTGCGCGCCCTCCGGGAGGCCATGCCCGGCTACGGCCCGGGCCCCCGTACCGGCTCCGCTCCCGGCCCCCGTACCGGCTCCGCTCCCGGCCCCCGTACCGGCTCCGCTCCCGGCCCCCGTACCGGCTCCGCGGCCGACCGCCGCGCCGCCGCCTGAGCGGCCACCGCCGCCCGCGAGCGGACCTGCAGCTTCGCCAGGATGTGCGACACGTGCGTCTGCACCGTCCGCGTGGACAGGAAGAGGGCGCCCGCGATCTCCGGGTTCGACCGGCCCTGCGCGACGAGCAGGGCCACCTTCAGCTCCGCGGGAGTCAGCGCCTCCCAGCCGCTGGCCGGCCGCCGCCGCGCCGAGCGGCTGCCGCGCCGGACGCCCAGGCTCCGCAGCCGGGCGTCGGCCCGGGCGGTGTCCCACCGGGCGCCCAGGTCCTCGTACGCGGCCACCGCGCGCGTCAGCGCCGCCCGCGCCGCCGCCAGGTCGCCGTGCCAGGCCCGGGCCACCGCGAGGTCCTCCCACGCATGGCCCAGCACCAGCGGCCAGCCGCCGCGCTCCGCCCGCTCAAGCGCCTGCGCCAGCAGCTGCGGGTCCTGCGCGAACAGCCCTTGGCAGCGCAGCAGCGCCAGCGCCGGGCCGGGATACTCGGGCAGGGCCGCCGCCGCCCGCCCGCAGGCCGCCACCGCCGCCCGGGCCGTGGCCGTGTCCCCGCTGTCCAGGGCCACGCGGACGATCTCCGACAGCACCCAGGGGCGCTCGTACGCCCCCGCCTCGTCCGGGCTGTCCGCCAGCGCCGGCAGCAGCTCGCGCACCGCGTCGGCCGGGCGGCCCGCGCGCTCCGCCAGCAGGGCGCGGGCCAGGAGCACGTGCCCGCTGTAGCGGCGGGCCGCCGGGACCGCGAACGCGTCCGGCGGGAGCAGCGCGAGCTCGGCCTGCGCCGCCTCGCGCTCGTCCCGGTGGCCGAGTACGAGGGCCCGCAGCCCGTGCACCACCACCGGCAGCCAGCCGTCCGAGACCGGCAGCCCGTCCGCGCGGGCCACCCCGGCGAGCGCCGTGTCCCAGTCGCCGAGCCGGTAGTGGAACTCGGCGAGCCGGGCCTCGGTGACCACGAGGCGCCCCGTCGAGCGGGTGGAGAGCGCCAGCTCCCGTGCCTCCTGCAGCGCCGCCGCGACGGTCTCCGGCTCGTCGAACCGCAGGTGGGCCTCGGCCTGGTTGGCGAGGAGCAGCAGCCGCATGTCGTTGGCCTCGGGGCTGCGCCGGGCGCAGGCGATCCCCTCGGCGACGTGCCGCAGCGACTCCCGGCCGCGGCCCAGGTGGAACAGCGCGAAGGCCATCGCATGGTGGGCCTCCGCCCCGCACAGCGGATCGCCCAGCCGGGCCGCCTCCGCCACCACCGCCGCGGCCAGCGTGTGGGCCTTGGCCGGGCAGTGCAGATCGGCCAGGGCCAGTACCCGGCAGGCCTCCAGCCGCAGCCGGAGCGTGGAGGAGGGGACCTGCTCCGCCAGCGCGTCCTCGGTGACGGCCAGCGAACGGGCCATGTCCCCCTGGATCATCAGCGCCGACACCAGCTTGAAGGCCAGCGCCGCCCGGTGCCCGGGATCCGTGGCCCGCCCGTGCAGGGTGGTCAGGAGCTCCACCGACTCGGGTCGGCGCAGCATCAGGGCGGCGTCCGCGAGGCTCCCCTCCAGGGCGTCCCGGTCCCCGCAGTCGGCCTGCGCGACGGCCCGCTCCAGCAGTTCGGCGGCCGCTCCGGGCGCCGCCGCGATCAAGGACTGCGCCGAGTCGGCCAGCCAGTGCACCGCCCAGCGGTCCAACGCCCCGCCGGCCAGCAGCTGTTCGGCGGTCCGCTCCGGATCGTGCCCGGCCTCGGCCAGGGCCCGGGCCGCGTCCTGGTGCAGGGCGGCCCGGGCGGCCCGGGGGAGCTCGGCGTACAGGGCCCGGCGCAGCGCCGGCTGCCGGAAGCGCAGCCGCTCGCCGGTGTCCTCCAGCAGCCCGGCCAGGAGCGGCTCCTCCAGCTCGGCCAGCACCTCCCGGGCGGGTCTGGCCTGGACGAGGGCCAGCTCGCGCGGGGTGAAGGCCGGGCCGAGCAGCGCTGCATGCCGCAGGGCGGTGTACGCGGGGCGGGAGAGATAGCCGATCCCCCGCGGGAGGGAGGCGGGCGGCTCCGGCAACTCCTGCTCGGGCACGGTCAGTTCGGCGAGCGCGGCGGCCTCCGCGGCGTCGGCCCCGCCGTCGTCCCCGGCCACGCCGGTGATCTCGATGAACCGGGACCACTGCGTGGTCAGGTCCCGCAGCAGCCGGGGATTGCCGCCCGCCTGTCCGGCGGCCTCCCGCAGCCGCGGCCCGGGCGCCGCCCCCAGCATTCCGCGGAGCAGCTCGGCCGATTCCGCCCCGGTCAGCGGCTCCAGCCGGACGGTGCGCCCGCGCGGGGCGGCGCCCAGCTCGGCGCAGAGCTGCTCCACCTCGGGCCGCCGGGGCAGCGGTCTTCGGGTCGCCGCCAGCAGCAGCGGCAGCCGGTCCACCGCGCGGGCCAGGCGCTGCCACAGCAGCAGGCTGGCCGGGTCCGCCCAGTGCAGGTCGTCCAGCACCAGCAGCAGCGGGCGCCCGGGCGCGCACCACTCCTCGACCCCGCACACCAGCAGGTCCATGGCCGCCAGCAGCGCCCCGCCGGGCTGCGCCGCCTCCCGGGCCTCCCGGAGCAGCGCGACCACGGCCGCCCGGCCGGGCCCCTCGGGGTGCAGGCAGTCCAGCGCGGCCCGCAGCGGCAGCTCCGCCGTGAAGGCGTCGGCGGCCCCGTAGCGCACCCGGCCGCCCAGTGCGGCCGCCTCGGCCAGCGCCTCGCGCACCAGGGCGGTCCGGCCCGAGCCGGGCTCGCCCTCCACGATCAGGTGCCCCCCGCTGCCCCGGGCACCGCCGCGCACCCAGTCCCGTAACTCTTCACGCTGTCGTTCACGCCCGACCCGCACGTCGGCGATCCTCCCCGGACGTCTCCCGGCTGCCGCCGGGGTACCCCCGCCGGCCGGTCCGCGCCTCTGCCAGGATGGCATGCCGACGGGGCGATCAGTAGCGGGGGAGCTGCTCACCCGGCGCTGAACTATGCACGCCTGCACGGTACTTGGGGATCCGCAGGGTGATCTTCATGCCCGCGCCGACCCCCGTCTCGATCACCGGGCCGTACGCGTCCCCGTACACCTGCCGGATCCGCTCGTCCACGTTCGTCAGCCCGATGCCCGACGAGGAACCGCTCCGCTCCCCGGCCAGGATCCGGCGCAGCAGGGCCGGATCCATCCCGACCCCGTTGTCCTCGATGGTGATCACGGCCTCCGCGCCCGCGTCCCGGGCGGCGATCGTGATCAGGCACTCCTCGGTGGAGTCCTCCAGCCCGTGCTTGACGGCGTTCTCCACCAGCGGCTGCAGGCACAGGAACGGCAGCGCCACCGGCAGCACCTCGGGCGCCACCTGGAGGGTCACCTTCAGCCGGTCCCCGAACCGGGCCCCGGCCAGGGCCAGGTACTGCTCGATGGAGCGCAGCTCCTCGGCGAGGGTGGTGAACTCGCCGTGCCGCCGGAAGGAGTAGCGCGTGAAGTCGGCGAACTCCAGCAGCAGGTCCCGGGCGCGCTCCGGATCGGTGCGCACGAACGAGGCGATCGCGGCGAGGGAGTTGAAGATGAAGTGCGGGGAGATCTGCGCCCGCAGCGCCTTGATCTCCGCCTCCATCAGCCGGGTCCGCGAGCGGTCCAGCTCGGAGAGCTCCAGCTGGACGGAGACCCAGCGCGCGACCTCCGTCGCGGCCCGCACCAGCACCGCCGACTCGCGCGAACCGTAGGCGACGAGCGCGCCGAGCATCCCGTCCTCGCCGGTGAGCGGGGCCACCACCGCCCACTTCAGCGGGCAGTCGGGGCGGGTGCACTCGGTCCGCACGCTCTGGCTGCGCCCCGAGTTCAGCATCACGGTGACCCGGGCCATCGCCCGCCGCTGGTGGTGGTCGGCGCCCGGGCCGTCCCAGGCCAGTACCGAATCCCGGTCGGTCAGGCACAGGGCTTCGGTGCCCAGCAGGGAGCGCAGCCGTTTGGCGGCCTTGCGGGCGGCGTCCTCGGTGAGCCCGGCGCGCAGCGGGGGAGCGGCGAGCGAGGCGGTGTGCAGGGTGTGGAAGGTGGCCCGCTCCACCGGGGTCCCGAGGTCCAGGCCGGTCGCCCGTTCGCCGCGCCGGGCGTGCCACCGGCCGGCGGCCCACCCCAGGCCCAGCAGCAGGGCCGCGCCCGCCGCGGCCATGACCGCGAGCACCGCTCCGGTCATGGAGCACCGCCCGCGCGGGCGCCGTTCGCGGATCCCGCCCCGGCCCCGGTCACGCTCTCCGGCAGGTGCAGCCGGGCCAGGGTCGCCGCCGTCCCCGCCGGGACGCGTGACCGGGTGGCCAGCGACACGAGCACCATCGTGAGGAACCCCAGCGGTACCGACCACGCCGCCGGCCACGCCAGCAGCGTGTGCACCCAGCCCGCCGGGGGCAGCCCCGCCCGCGTCGCCAGCACCGCGCCCAGCGCCGCCCCGCCGCCCGTGACCAGCCCCGCCACCGCACCCGGCGGGGTCAGCCCGCGCCACCAGATGCCCAGCACCAGCAGCGGGCAGAACGACGAGGCCGACACCGCGAAGGCCAGCCCCACCGCGTCCGCCACCGGCACGTCGGTCAGCGCCATGCTCCCGGCCAGCGGCACCAGCATTGCCACCAGCACCGCGATCCGGAACGTCCGCACCCCGCGCGTCGGCAGCACGTCCTGGTGCAGCACCCCGGCCACCGCCATGGTCAGCCCCGAAGCCGTCGACAGGAACGCGGCGAACGCGCCTCCGGCCAGCAGCGCCCCCAGCAGGTCGCCGAGCACCCCGCCCAGCATCCGCTCCGGCAGCACCAGCACCGCCGCGTCCGCGTCCCCGGTGAGGGCGAGCTCCGGGGCGTACGTGCGGCCGAGCACCCCGTACACCGGCGGCAGCAGGTAGAAGCAGCCGAGCAGCCCGAGCACCACCAGGGTGGTGCGCCGCGCGTCGCGGCCGTTGGGGCTCGTGTAGAAGCGCACGGCGACGTGGGGCAGGCCCATGGTGCCGAGAAAGGTGGCCAGCACCAGCCCGTACGTCGCGTACAGGCCCAGCGCCGGCCGGTCCCCGTCCAGCGGCTCGGACCAGCGGGAGGCGTCCGGCCCGGACGTCGCCCGGGTCTGCGGGACCCGGGTGTCCGGGGCGAACTCCAGCCGCGCGCGGGCCCGTACGGAATGCTCCCCGGGCTCCAGTGTCAGCGGGGCCGCCGCGTACGTCCGCCCGTCCACCTGCCCGGTGACCTTCAGCGCCAGCGGCGCGTCCAGGGACAGCCGGACGTCCTCGGCGAGCGTGACGGCGGTGTGCTCGCGGAAGACCGCCGGGGCGTCGAACGAGGCCCGGGGCGCGCCGTCCCCGGCCCAGGCGGCGAGCAGGAAGAAGGCGGGCACCAGCAGCGCGGTGAGCTTGAGCCAGTATTGGAAGGCCTGCACGAAGGTGATGCTCCGCATCCCGCCGGCCCCGACGGCCGCGGTCACCACGAAGGCGACGACCACCCCGCCCACCCAGTGCGGGGCCCCGGTCAGGATCTCCAGGGTCAGCCCGGCGCCCTGCAGCTGCGGCAGCAGGTACAGCCAGCCCACCCCGACCACGAACAGCACCGCGACGCGGCGCACCGCCTGCGACTCCAGCCGGGCCTCGGCGAAGTCGGGCAGCGTGTACGCCCCCGAGCGCCGCAGTGGGGCCGCCACCAGCGCGAGCAGCACCAGGTATCCGGCGGTGTAGCCGACCGGGTACCAGAGCATCTCGGGCCCTTGGAGCAGCACCAGCCCGGCCACCCCGAGGAAGGAGGCCGCGGAGAGGTACTCCCCGCTGATCGCGGCCGCGTTGAGCCGGGGCCCCACCGTCCGCGAGGCGACGTAGAAGTCGGAGGTGGTCCGTGATATTCGCAGGCCCAGCGCGCCGACCAGCACCGTGACCAGGACGACGACGGTGACCGCGGTCAGCGCGTACGTCTGGTTCACCGGTCGGTCCTTCGGCACGGGGAGCAGGGGGTACCGGAGTCTACGCACGCCCGCGGACCGGGCAACAGGCGTGATCCCGGCCGATCGGGACCGTTCCCACCGGCCGAAAAGGGGCGTTCAGTGTGCGGGGTCGCGATGCTCCGCGCAGTCGCGCAGGGCGATCTCCAGCTCCACGTACGAGTCCTCGGCGCGCCGGAAGGCGAGGGTCAGGGCCGCCTCCGCGCGGGGCGGCAGCTGCTGCCGGACCCCCTCGTTGGCCTCGTACAGTACGTCGGCCCAGCGCGCGGCGGCGCTGCGCAGCCGGGCGAGCAGCACCTCGGCCTCGGCGGGGCCGGCGGGCGGGGTGCGGGGCAGTACGGCCAGCGCGTCGAGCAGCGCCTGGATCTCGGCCATCCGCACCCCCTGCTCGTTCCGGCCTGTTCCTTCCGGACCGGCGGCTCCACGATAGGTGCGGGCCGGGTCGGCTGCGGGCGCCGGAGCCCGCCCTGCGACCGACGGCAGCCGCGGGGCGCCGTACGCCCCTTGCGGTGCGACGAACGGCGCCCCGGCACGCCGGACGGTCGGCGCGCCGGGCGGTCGGCCGAGTGGCTGTGCGGCTATCCGGTCGCCTGGCGCATCAGCAGGTCCCGCAGCTGCCGGGCGTGGCGGCGGCTGACCTGGAGCTCGGCCGATCCGACGCGGACGCTGGTGGTGCCGGCGTCGAGGCGGAGCTCGTCGATCCGGCCGAGCGCCACCAGGTGGCGGCGGTGGATGCGGACGAACCCGCGGGCCGCCCAGCGCTCCTCCAGCGTGGAGAGCGGGATGCGGACCAGGTGGCTGCCCTCGTCGGTGTGCAGCCGGGCGTAGTCGCCCTGGGCCTCGACGTACGCGATGTCGGCGATCGCCACGAACCGGGTGACGCCGCCCAGTTCCACGGCGATCTGGTCCGCGGTGCGGTCGGCGACGGTGACCTCGGGGGCGGGGCGGCGCTGCACCGGGACGACCGGACCGGCCGGTTCCGCGGGTTCGGGCGGTTGCGCGGCGGCCCGGCCGAGCTGGGCGCAGGCCCGCCGGACGGCCTCGGCGAGCCGCTCCGGGCGGACGGGCTTGAGCACGTAGTCCACGGCCTTGAGGTCGAAGGCCTGTACGGCGAACCCCTCGTGGGCGGTGACGAACACGATCAGCGGCGGCTGTGCGAACCCGGCCAGCAGCCGGGCGATGTCGAGGCCGGTCAGCCCCGCCATGTGGATGTCGAGGAAGACCACGTCGATGCCGTCGGGCCCGTCGGGGCCGGTCTCCAGGGCCCGGGTGATCCGCCGCAGGGCCTCGGTGGCGTCCGAGGCGCCTTCGGCGCTCAGCACCCGGGGGTCGGAGCGCAGCAGGTAGAGCAGTTCCTCGAGGAGCGGTTTCTCGTCGTCGACGGCCAGTACGCGCAGCATGCGGTGGAGTCTATGGACGAGTGCGCCGGGGCGGAACGGTGCGCGGCCCGCCTGCCGGGGGGAGGGGGCAGGGGGCCGCGCGGTTCGAGAGGGGGAGGAGGAGGGGATCAGGAGGGGATCAGGAGGTGGTGATCAGCTTGCCGTCGGGGGAGACCGCGTACCAGGTGCCGCCGACGCCCTGGCCGTTGATGTCTCCGGCCTTCTTGTCACCCGTGAAGGTGTAGACGGGCCAGCAGTCGATCGCCTGCTGCTTCATGCCGTCGGGGCGGTCCAGGATGGAGTAGCCCTTCTCCACGATGCCCTTGGCGTTGGCCTTGTCCACCGGGGGCACCACCGGCCACTTGGCCACGCAGTCGCCGGTGCAGTTGGAGGCCATCGGCCAGGCGGTGTCCTTCTTGAAGCGGTAGACCGTCATGCCGTTGCCGTCGACGATGTGCTCGCCGAGCTTGGGGTCCTTGGCCACGGTCAGCGCGCCGGAGGCCTGGCCCGCGCCGGCCGGGGCGGCCGGGGCGGCCGGGGCGGCCGGGGCGGCCGGGGCGGCGGCCGCCTTCGCGGCCTTCTTGCCGTCGGGGGCGAGCGCGAACCAGGTCCCGCCGACGCCCTGCCCGTTGGTCTCGCCCGCCTTGGTGTCCTTGCTGTAGCGGTACACCGGCCAGCCGCCCACGGTCAGCTGCTTGCTGCCGTCGGCGCGGACGACCTCACCGAGCACCGACGGGTCCATGCCCGCGGCGGCGGTGGCGTCGCCGGCCGCGACCACCGGCCAGGTCTTCGCGCAGTCCCCCTCGCAGTTGGACTTCGGCGGCTTGGCGGTGTCCTTGTCGAAGCGGTACAGGGTGAAGCCGGCGCTGTCGTTGAGGACCGCGCCGAGCTGCTCGTTCTGCGCGATCGCCAGCTGGCCTGCGGCCTTGGTACCGGCGCCGGCGGCGTCTGCCGCGCCCGCGGCGGATCCCGCGCCGTAGTCGGAGCCGTAGTCGCCGGCTCCGGAGGCGGGAGCCTGGGACGCGGCCCCGGCCGGCTTCGCGTCGCCGGCCTTGGTGTCGTCTCCGCCGCAGGCGGTCGCCGTGAGGGCGACGACAACTGCCACGGCGGCGAGGGTGGTTCCGCGCTTGATGCCCATCTTGATCTCTCCCTGGTGTCTCCGTGTCCGCCGCCCGTCTCCGGTGCGTCGGCAACTCTGCGAAGGACACGCCCTGTCGGGGTCGATCTGTTCAAACGGATTCCTGTGGGCTGTTTCACTCACCCGGCATCGAACCCGGCCCGCCGCAGAGCCGTGACCACAGCGAGGCCAAGAACCTGGTGTCCGGTGTCATTGGGGTGCAGCCCGTCCGCCAGGTGCTCCGGACCGAGCAGGTCACGACCCGGCAGCAGGGCGAGGCGGTCGTCCCCGGCGGCGATCCGTTCGAGGGCGGCCCGCTCCATCGCATCGCGCAGGGCGCCCAGGGTGGCGCCGAGCCGGTTCGGGGTGCGTTCGGCGTCGGGCCGCAGCACGGGGGAGACCAGCAGCAGCGGGGTCCGCGGGTGCCCCTGGCGGACCAGCTCGAGGAACGCGCGGGTGGTCTCGTACAGCAGTGGAGCCGAAAAGGGCACGCGGGACCAGCAGTTGGTGCCGAAGGCGAGGGTGAGGACATCGGCGGGGAGGCCGGCGAGCTGCTCGGCGGTGGCGAGTTCCCCGCGGGCGGCGCCCGCGTACCCGAGGTTGACGGTGTCCCAGCCCAGCGCCCGGCCGGCGACCGCGGGCCAGCCGTGGGCGGGCCGGGTGGACCACCAGCCCTCGGTGATCGAGTCGCCGTGCACCACCCAGCGCGGTGCGGGCGGCGCCGGGGCCACGGAGCCGCCGACCCCGCGCAGCCCGAGGATCAGCGGGGACTGTCCCTCGGGCGGGTGCAGGGTGAACGGGCCGGGCCCGCCCGGGAGTTCGACGCGTACGACGGCCTCCACGGCCGGTTCGGTCCACACCTCCCGGACCACCCCGTGGCGGTCCCACAGGGCGAAGCCGTGCGCGAGGTCGCGCAGCGCGTCGGTGGGGCCGGGGACGGTCGCCCGGTAGCGGATCTCCACCGCGTGCGCCGCCTGCGCCGTGAACTCCAGACGCACCCCTATCGGCAGGGTGGCCCGCTCGCCGGTGTCCCAGGGCAGCCGCATGCTGTCCGCCGGGTCGGCCCGTACCGGGCGCCCCTTGTCCAGCCAGGCGACTCCGCGCAGGAACGGCCCCGGGTCCAGCCAGTGCGTGGCGGTGCTCTCGGCGTTCACTGCGCGCCTCCGCTCGTCGGTGGGTGCCGGGGTCGGAGGGGTCCGCAGCCCCGGTGCCACCGCGTTCACCCGTACCCCGCACGGGCCCGGTTCACCGCGACGGAGCGCACCCGCGTGATCAGGCCTGACCCGGCGGCATGCTCCGGTAGATCTGACGAGGTGTCAATAATGGAGGTGAGGGTGCCGCGCGCACCGATCGATCATCCGTGCGCAACAAAGGACCATCCAGGACAGATCCGCGCAACGATCGTGCGGCAATGTGCAAGGATGGTGCATTACGGGCGGTATCAATCAGCTCGTAGGCTCACTCGCTGTACGTGGAGTGGCGTGGACCGCCTGCTCGGCGGTCCTCCCCATGCCCAGGCTCATGTCTGTGTCCTGCTCCGGACCGCTGCGGTCGATGCCTCAGTCCCCATCCGCAGTGTCTAAGGAGTCCCCTCGTGCTCGAAACCGGCCAGGCGCCACCGCTCGCCACCGAGCCCCGCAAGCCTGTGAACCCTCTGCTGCGCCGCAAGCCGGTCGAGCAGATGGTCGCCGAGGGCGGCCAGGGCGAGGGCGGCAACCTGCGCCGCTCGCTCACCATGTGGCAGCTGACCATGATCAGCATCGGCGCCACCCTGGGCACCGGCATCTTCGTCGTTCTCGGCGCGGCAGCGCCCAAGGCCGGCCCGGCCGTGACGATCTCCTTCATCCTCGCGGGCCTGACCGCGCTCTTCTCGGCCCTCTCCTACGCGGAGCTGGCCGGATCGGTGCCGGTCTCCGGCTCCTCGTACTCGTACTCCTACGCCACCATGGGCGAGTTCATCGCCTGGATCTGCGGCTGGTGCCTGGTCCTGGAGTACGCCGTCTCCGTCTCGGCCGTCGCCGTCGGCTGGGGCCAGTACCTCAACGAGCTCCTCGACGGGACCATAGGCGTCACCCTCCCCGAGAAGCTCTCCGCCGCCCCGCTGGGCGACGGCGGCTTCATCAACCTGCCGTCCCTGGTCGTCGTCCTGCTCGCCATGGTCTTCCTGCTCCGCGGCGCCAAGGAGAGCGCCCGGATCAACACGATCATGGTCGGCGTGAAGATCGTCACGCTGGTGCTGTTCATCGGCATCGGCGTCATGGGCATCAAGTCCGGCAACTACGCCCCGCTGGCCCCGCTCGGCATCACCGGCATCAGCGCTGCCGCCTCCACGCTGTTCTTCTCGTACATCGGCTTCGACGCCGCCTCCACCGCCGGTGAGGAAGCCAAGAACCCGAAGAAGGACCTGCCCCGCGCGATCATGCTGTCGCTCGGCATCGTCACCGTCCTCTACGTCCTCGTCGCCTTCGTCGCCGTCGGCGCCATGCCGTGGCAGGACTTCGAGGGCACCGAGGCCGCGCTCGCCCAGATCATGACCGACGTCACCGGCCACAGCTTCTGGGGTGTCGTCCTTGCCGCCGGCGCCGTGGTCGCCATCGCCTCCGTCGTCTTCGCCGTCCTCTACGGCCAGACCCGCATCCTCTTCGCGATGTCCCGCGACGGCCTCGTTCCCAAGATCTTCGCCAAAGTCGACGAGAAGACCGGCGCCCCCCGCGCCAACGTGGTGATCGTGTCCCTCTTCTGCGGCGCGCTCGCGGCGTTCGTCCCCCTGGGCGACCTGGCCGACGCGACCAGCATCGGCACCCTCTTCGCCTTCGCCCTCGTCAACGTCGCGGTCGTGATCCTGCGCCGCACCAAGCCCGACATGCCGCGCACCTTCAAGGTGGCGCTCTTCCCGGTCACGCCGATCCTCGGCTTCCTCGCCTGCGGCTGGATGATGTACAGCCTGCCGGTCGCCACGTGGGTCGCTTTCGGTGGCTGGATGGCCGTCGGCCTCGTGGTCTACTTCCTGTACGGCATCCGCCGCTCCCGACTGGCCACGGCAGAAGTGGCCACACCAGAAAAGTGATCCACCCGCAGTGCGACTGAACGATCTCGACGAACGCATCGTGCACGCCCTCGCCGAGGATGCCCGCCGCTCCTACGCGGACATCGGCTCCGAGGTCGGGCTCTCGGCCCCCGCCGTGAAGCGACGCGTGGACCGGCTGCGGGCCGAGGGAGCCATCACCGGCTTCACCGTCCGCGTCGACCCCGCCGCGATGGGCTGGGAGACCGAGGGCTTCATCGAGATCTACTGTCGCCACAACACCTCGCCGGACGACATCCGGCGGGGGTTGGAGCGGTACCCCGAGGTGGTGTCCGCGTCGACCGTCACCGGCGACGCGGACGCCCTCGTCCAGATCTTCGCCTCAGACATGAGGCACTTCGAGCGGGTGCTCGAGCGCATCGCGGGCGAGCCCTTCGTGGAGCGCACCAAGTCGGTGCTCGTCCTCTCCCCGCTGCTGCGCCGCTTCACCTCGGGAGCCCCGGCCTAAGGCCCGACCGGGGCGCACGGCCTACACCGTCGTGCCGGCCTCGGCGGTGTGCGCCGGGCCCCACAGGGCCCGGCGTTCCTCTTCGGTCAGCCCGCCCCACACCCCGAACGGCTCGCGGGTCGTCAGCGCGTGCTCCAGGCACGCGGCGCGGACCGGGCAGACCGCACAGACCCGCTTCGCGGCCTCGTCGCGGTCCTCCCGCTCCTCGCCCCGCTCACCCGCCGGGTGGAAGAACCGGCCGGTGCCCAGATCCCGGCAGGCGGCCCGTAGCTGCCACTGCCAGTGATGGTGCGCGGCGCCGGGAAGGCGGGAGACGTCGGTCATGGCAGTTCCTTTCGCTGTCCTCGGCATGTCCTCGCGTGTGACCGCTCCGCGCCCCGTGAAACCTGCCGCTTCGTCCCGGCCGTACGGCGCCGCCCTCCGTCAGACCCCGGCGTCCGGGGTCCGCAGCCCGATGAAGAGCGGCCGCCGCCGCAGCGTGAACCCCATCGACTCGTAGAGCGCGATCGCCCCGGTGTTGTCCGCCGCCGCGTGCAGGAACGGACGCTCGCCGCGCTCCCGGATCCCGGCGGCCACCGCCCGGATCAGCCGGCCCGCGAGCCCCTTGCCCCGGTGGTCCGGGTGCGTACACACCGCGCTGATCTCCGACCAGCCCGGCGGCCGCATCCGTTCCCCCGCCATCGCGACGAGCCGGCCCTCGTGCCGGATCCCGAGGTACGTGCCCAGCTCGACGGTGCGCGACAGGAACGGCCCCGGCTTCGTGAGGTCGACCAGCTCCCGCATCTCCGGTACGTCGGCAGGCCCCAGCAGGACCGCTTCGGGCGCGGCCTCGGCCCGTACCGCCCCGCCGTCCAGCTGCACGCCCGGTATCGAGGCCGCCGTCGTCCATCCCGCGGGCGGGATCGGCAGCCCGGTGACCCAGACCGGGGCCCCTGGCCCGGCCAGCGCGGCCAGATCGGCCCAGGCCCGCGGGTCGTCCGGGTCCGCGAGCGCGGCGAACGGCGAGGCCTCCGCGACGTACCGGGCCGCGAGGCCGGCGGGCCCGGTCTCGGCGAAGGCACGGCTCGGGCCGGTCAGCGCGGCCCAGACCGGATTGTCGAGTACATGGACGGGTGTGGCCGTGTCGGTGTCGGGCGACATGGGGTGGCGGACTCCTTCCCTCGGCAGCGGCCGCAGGGCCCGTCCACCACGTGCTTGACGGCCCCGCGCACCACCACGAGACTCCTGGTGACGACGGTCATGAGGGTCAGCGTCCACCGTGGGCGGGTTTATGCCCCGGCTGCCTGGCAGCGGCCACCGGCGGCCCTGCACGGGCCCGCGCAACGAATCTCCGCCCCCGCCGCAAAACACGCAACG
Source organism: Streptomyces sp. NBC_00354 (assembly GCF_036106915.1). Classification (NCBI taxonomy): domain Bacteria; kingdom Bacillati; phylum Actinomycetota; class Actinomycetes; order Kitasatosporales; family Streptomycetaceae; genus Streptomyces; species Streptomyces sp. NBC_00354. The sequence goes on from NZ_CP107983.1 coordinate 6,788,857, forward strand.
AATCGATGCGCGGAGCGCAACGGTCATGGCTTGTCGGCGTCGAACGGGTGAACGTACCTTCAATAGGACCCCCACCCCTCCTGCCACAGAGGTACGCCCATGCCCCCGCTGCGCACCGCCCTCCTCCAGAGCTCCGGACGGCTCGGCGACACCGCCGAGAACCTCAAGGCGCTCGACGAGGCCGTGGAGCGCGCCGCACAGGCGGGTGCCGGACTCCTCGTGACCTCGGAGATGTTCCTGACCGGCTACGCGCTGGAGGTCCAGGAGGTCGCCGCCCTCGCCGAGGCCGCCGACGGCATGTCGGCCCGCGCCATCGGCGAGATCGCCCGCCGCCACGGGGTCGCCGTCCTGTACGGCTACCCGGAGCGCGAGGGCGACACCGTGTACAACGCGGCCCAGCTCGTCGGCCCGGACGGGGTCCGGCTGGCGAACTACCGCAAGACCCACCTGTTCGGCTGCTTCGAGCAGGACGCCTTCACGCCCGGCGACACCCCCGTCGTCCAGGCGGAGCTGAACGGCCTCCGCATCGGCATCATGATCTGCTACGACGTGGAGTTCCCGGAGAACGTCCGGTCCCACGCACTGGCCGGCACCGACCTCCTCCTGGTGCCGACCGCGCAGATGCACCCGTTCCAGTTCGTCGCCGAACAGCTGGTGCCCGTAAGGGCCTTCGAGAACCAGATGTACATCGCGTACGTCAACCGGACCGGTCCGGAAGGCGAGTTCGAGTTCGTCGGACTCAGCTGCCTGGCGAGCCCCGACGGGGTCACCCGGACCCGGGCCGGCCGCGGCGAGGAGCTGGTGATCGGCGAGGCCGACCCCGAGCTGCTGGCCGCCTCGCGCGAGAACAACCCGTACCTGCGCGACCGCCGCCCCGGGCTCTACGCCTCCCTCGTCTGAGTCCCCCCAGCGCCCTCCCCCCTGCCCCACCCCCGCAAGGAGCCGTACCCCATGACGTCCACGGTGCCCACCACCGCCGTCCCGCACAGCGACGGACAGCCGCCGATCACCATGTTCGGCCCGGACTTCCCGTACGCGTACGACGACTTCCTGGCCCACCCGGCGGGCCTGGGCCAGATACCGGCGACGGAGCACGGCACCGAGGTCGCGGTCATCGGCGGCGGCCTGTCCGGCATCATCTCCGCGTACGAGCTGATGAAGATGGGCCTCAAGCCCGTCGTCTACGAGGCCGACCAGATCGGCGGCCGGCTGCGCACCGTCGGCTTCGAGGGCGCCGGCACGGAGGGTCTGACCGCGGAGATGGGCGCCATGCGCTTCCCGCCGTCCTCCACCGCGCTCCAGCACTACATCGACCTCGTCGGCCTGGTCACCGAGCCCTTCCCGAACCCGCTCGCCGAGGCCACCCCCTCGACGGTCGTGGACCTCAAGGGCGAGACCCACTACGCCGAGACGATCGCCGACCTCCCGCAGATCTACCGCGACGTGTCCGCCGCGTGGAACGCCTGCCTCGACGAGGGCGCCGACTTCTCCGACATGAACACCGCGATGCGCGAGCGGGACGTCCCGCGCATCCGCGAGATCTGGGCCAAGCTCGTCGAGAAGCTCGACGACGAGACCTTCTACGGCTTCCTCTGCAAGTCCGAGGCCTTCAAGTCCTTCCGCAAGCGCGAGATCTTCGGCCAGGTCGGCTTCGGCACGGGCGGCTGGGACACCGACTTCCCGAACTCCATCCTGGAGATCCTCCGCGTCGTCTACACCGAGGCGGACGACCACCACCGCGGCATCGTTGGCGGCTCGCAGCAGCTGCCGGTGCGCCTGTGGGAGCGCGAGCCCGAGAAGATCGTCCACTGGGCCCAGGGCACCTCGCTGTCCTCCCTGCACGAGGGCACCCCGCGCCCGGCGGTGACCCGCCTGCACCGCACGGCCGGCAACCGCATCACGGTGACCGACGCCGACGGCGACATCCGTACGTACCGCGCCGCGATCTTCACGGCCCAGTCCTGGATGCTGCTGTCGAAGATCGCGTGCGACGACACGCTCTTCCCGATCGACCACTGGACGGCGATCGAGCGCACCCACTACATGGAGAGCTCGAAGCTCTTCATCCCGGTGGACCGGCCGTTCTGGCTGGACAAGGCCGTCGACGACGCAGGGAACCCGACCGGCCGCGACGTCATGTCGATGACCCTCACGGACCGCATGACCCGCGGTACGTACCTCTTGGACAACGGCCCGGACCAGCCGGCCGTCATCTGCCTCTCGTACACCTGGTGCGACGACAGCCTGAAGTGGCTGCCGCTGTCCGCGAACGAGCGGATGGAGGTCATGCTGAAGTCCCTCGGCGAGATCTACCCCAAGGTCGACATCCGCCGCCACATCATCGGCAACCCGGTGACCGTGTCGTGGGAGAACGAGCCCTACTTCATGGGCGCGTTCAAGGCCAACCTGCCGGGCCACTACCGCTACCAGCGGCGCCTGTTCACCCACTTCATGCAGGACCGCCTCCCCGAGGACAAGCGCGGCATCTTCCTCGCGGGCGACGACATCTCCTGGACGGCGGGCTGGGCCGAGGGCGCGGTCCAGACGGCGCTGAACGCGGTCTGGGGCGTCATGCACCACCTCGGCGGCTCCACGGACACCACCAACCCCGGCCCGGGCGACGTCTACGACGAGATCGCCCCGGTCGAACTCCCGGAGGACTGACCCACCCGGCCCCTCCGGCCCCGTGACCACGGGCCGCCCCCGCGCACACAGCGCGGCGGCGGCCCGTTTTCATGCCCGCCGCACTGCGCAGCGCAGTGCGGCGTACGCGTGCTCAGGGCGCCGGGGCTTCAGGACGTCGGGGCTTCAGGACGTCGGGGTGAGGAGGCAGCGGCCGACCAGGCCGACGCCTGCGTCCAGCGAGTCCGTGAACTCCTCCGCCAGATCGGGGGAGCGGCGCAGGGTCCACAACAGGCGGGCCGCCGACCAGGCAGCGCCCCGGGCCCGGTCCAGGCTCCACGAACCGAGCAGGTGCGTCAGCGGGTCGGCGACCTCCAGCACGTCCGGGCCCGGCATCAGGTCCTCCCGGATGTGCTCCTCCAGGGAGACCAGGGTGTCGCCGACGCGGTCGAAGTCCGCCTCCAGGGCCCGCGGTTCGCAGTCCAGCGCCCGGCAGGTGGCCACCACCGCCAGCGCGAGGTCGTGCCCGATGTGCGCGTTGATCCCGGCCAGCGCGTGCTGCAGCGGGCGGATCCCGGGGTGGCGGCGGTACTGTAGCAGCGGCCGCCAGCACGCCGGGGCCCGGTCGGCCTCCACCGCCGTCAGGTACCGCTCCGCGAACCGCACGCTGAGCGCCTCCGCCCGCCGCGGCGCCGGGAACTCGCCGTGGGAGATGCGCGCGTGCAGCGTCTCCGTCACCGTCAGGTACACCCGGTTGAAGACGGCGACACCGTCCTGCGCGGGGAGCCGCTCGTCCAGGGCGCGCATCCGCGCGAGCACCGCTTCCATGGGAGGCAGGTTCCCAGCCGGCGGCGCGGATCCGGGGAACTTGGCCGTGTGCTTCCCCGGTTCGGGCGAACCCGGCTCAGGAACGCGTGTCCCGCGCGGCCGGATCCCCGCCCGCACCGCCCTCGCCCGCGTCGCCCGCATCGCCCGCGTCGTACGCCGAGGTGCCCGAGTCGAGCAGCGGCTCCTGCGTCTTCAGGTGCGCGGGCGCGAAGTACCGCAGCGTGTGGTACCCGGTGATCACCACGATCGTGCCGAGCGCGATGCCGCCCAGCTCGAAGCTGTCCGTCAGCTGCAGCTTCACCCCGCCGATGCCGATGATGATGCCCGCCGCGGCCGGCACCAGGTTCAGCGGATTGCGCAGGTCCACCCCGCCGTTGATCCAGATCTGGGCGCCGAGCAGGCCGATCATCCCGTACAGGATCACGGTGATGCCGCCCAGCACCCCGCCGGGGATGGCGGCCACGACCGCCCCGAACTTCGGGCACAGGCCGAAGAGCAGCGCGAAGCCCGCCGCCGCCCAGTAGGCCGCCGTCGAGTAGACGCGGGTGGCCGCCATGACGCCGATGTTCTCGGAGTACGTGGTGTTCGGCGGGCCGCCGACCCCGGTGGACAGCATGGACGCGGCGCCGTCGGCGGCGATCGCGGTGCCGAGCTCGTCGTCGAGCGGATCGCCGGTCATCTCGCCGACCGCCTTGATGTGCCCGGTGTTCTCCGCGATCAGGGCGATCACCACCGGCAGCGCGATCAGGATCGCCCACCACTCGAACTGCGGCGCGTGGAAGGACGGCAGCCCGATCCAGTCGGCCTTGCCGACCCCGGAGAGGTCGAGCCGCCAGTGGTCGACGGCCTCGGCCCCGCCCACCGTCGAGTGGATCTTGCCGAAGAGCAGGTCGAAGACCCAGGAGATGCCGTAGCCGAAGAGCAGCCCGAGGAAGATCGCGATCCGGGACCAGAAACCGCGCAGGCAGACCACGGCCAGCCCCGTGAACAGCATGGTCAGCAGCGCCGTCCACTGGTCCTGCGGCCAGTACGTCGAGGCCGTCACCGGCGCCAGGTTGAAGCCGATCAGCATCACCACCGCGCCCGTCACCACCGGCGGCATCGCCGCGTGGATGATCCGCGCCCCGAAGTGCCGCACGGCGAGCCCGGCCAGGAACAGCGCCGCGCCGACCACGAACACGGAGCCCGTGACGACCGCACTGTCCCCGCCGCCCGCCCGGATCGCCGCCGCGACACCGACGAAGGAGAGCGAGCAGCCCAGGTACGAGGGGACCCGCCCGCGCGTGGCGAGCAGGAAGATCGCCGTCGCGACACCCGACATCATGATGGCCAGGTTCGGATCCAGGCCCATCAGGACCGGAGCGACGAAGCTCGCCCCGAACATCGCCACGACGTGCTGGGCCCCGAGCCCGGCGGTACGCGGCCACGACAGCCGCTCGTCCGGCCGCACCACCGCGCCGGGGGCGGGGGTCCGCCCGTCTCCGTGCAGGGTCCAGCGCACGCCGAGGCCCATGTTCCACCACTTCCGTCGAACCGATCGATCAAGCATCCGGGCCGCAGAGCAGCGCCTGCGCAATATTACGGCCGGATACCTGCTGGTTCGTCCCGGTCTGCGGATGCGGAGTCCGCGGCCAACGGCTTCCGCCGCAGTACGGCGGCCCCCACGACCAGCGCGAACGCGAGCAGGGTGACCAGCCCGAAGGACACCACGAGCGAGGTCGCGTCCGCCACCGCGCCGATCGCCGACGGCGCGATCAGCCCCGAGGTGTACGTGATCGTCGCGACGCCCGCGATGGCCTGCGCCGGAGCCGGCCCGCTGCGCGCGGCCGCCGCGAACGCCAGCGGGACCACCACTGCGATGCCGAGTCCGATCAGGGCGAAGCCCGCCAGGGCCGCGCCCGAGTGGCGGACCGTCACCACGAGCAGCCCGCCCGCGGTGGCCAGTACCCCGCCCGCCCGGACCGTGCGCACCGGCCCGAACCGGTCCACCACCCGGTCCCCGGCGAGCCGGGCGACGGCCATGGTGAGCGCGAACGCGGTGGTGGAGGCGGCCGCGAGACCGGCGTCCGTGTCCAGGACGTCCCGCAGGTAGACCGCGGACCAGTCCAGGCTCGCGCCCTCCGCGAAGACCGCGCAGAACCCGATCGCGCCGATCAGCAGCGCCGACCGCGGGGGCAGCGCGAAGTGCGGCGGCGCCTGGGCATCCGCGGCGCTGCGCAGATCCAGCACCCCTCCTGCGGCGACCAGCCCGGCCGCGGTCAGGGCGAGTGCGGCGACGAGGTGGTGCAGCCGGGCGTCCGCCCCGGCGTGGGCGGCGACCGTGCCCGCCGCCGAGCCGAGCAGCGCGCCCACGCTCCACATGCCGTGCAGCGAGGACATGATCGAGCGGCCGAGCCGGTTCTCGGTCTCCACGCCCAGCGCGTTCATCGCCACGTCCGACATCCCGGAGGTGGCGCCGTAGACGAAGAGGGCGCAGCACAGCGTGGGCAGGTTCGGCGCGAGGCTCGGCAGGATCAGGGACAGGGTCCACAGCGCCAGCAACCCGCGCAGCGCGGCGCGGGCCCCGAAGTGGTGGTTGATCCGGCCGGCCAGCGGCATCGCGAGCGCCGCGCCCAGGGCGGGGAAGGCCAGGGCGAGGCCCAGGGTGCCCGCGCTGAGCTGTGCATGGTCCTGGATCCAGGGGATGCGGGTGGCGAAGGAGCCGGTGACGGCCCCGTGGGCGCAGAAGACGGCGGCGATGGCGAAGCGGGCACGGCGCAGGCGCGCCGGGCCGAGGTCTGGTTCCCCTGTCATGGCATTAAACTATCAGGGAACCTGCCTGATAGTTAGTTGGGTGGAGCTACCTAGGATGGGCGCCGTGACTCCTGCCGAAGCCCTGGCCCCCGCCGCTCCGTCGCCCGCGTCGCCGAGCACGGCCCGGGCCATCAACGACCGTCTCGCCCTGCGACTCCTCCAGGAGGAAGGGCCGCTGACCGCCACTCAGCTCAAGACGATGACCGGCCTCTCCCGCCCCTCGGTCGCCGATCTCGTCGAGCGGCTGACCGGGGCCGGGCTGATCGAGGTCGTCGGGGAGTCGGGCGAACAGCGCCGCGGCCCCAATGCCCGGGTGTACGGGATCGTCGCCCGCCGCGCGTACCTGGCGGCCCTGGACGTACGGACGGACAGCGCGACCGCGGTGGTGGCGGACCTGCTCGGCCGCCCGCTCGCCCAGGCCGCGCTCCCGGTGGACGCGGTCGACGAGGCCGTGGACCTGCTCGAGGCGCTCGCGCGGGAGGCCGGCGCGGACCGGCTGCACACCGTGGTGGTCGGAGCCCCGGGCCTGGTGGCCCCGTCGGACGGGGTGCTGCGCAGCACCGTGGGCCTGCCGTCCTGGCACCAGGACCTGGTGGCGGCCCTCCGGCGGCGGCTGCCGGCCACGGTGGTCGTGGAGAACGAGACCAACCTCGCGGCCCTCGCCGAACAGCGGGTCGGCGCCGCGCAGGACCTGGACTCCTTCGTGCTGCTGTGGCTCGGTGCGGGCGTCGGCGCGGCGGTGGTCCTGGACGGCCGGCTGCGGCGGGGCGCGTCGGGCGGGGCGGGGGAGATCGGCTTCCTGCCTGTGCCGGGCCCGGGCCCGCTGCCCTCCGCCACGGACTGCGAGGGCGGGTTCCACGCGCTGGTCGGCCGGGGGGCTGTGGCCACGCTCGCGGCGGAGCACGGCTGGGCCGGGCCGGTGCAGGAGGCGGTGGCGGGCGCCGCGGGCGAGGCCTTCCTCGAGGCCCTGGCGCAGCGGCTCGCCCTGGGCGCGGCGGCCGTCGCGGCGGTCCTGGACCCGGGGTGCCTGGTCCTGGCGGGCGAACTCGGCCACGCGGGCGGCGCCGGCCTGGCGGCCGCGGTCGGCCGCCGGCTGGCCACGCTGACGCCGGTGCCGATGGAGGTCCGTGCCACCGCCCTCGGCGACCCGGCCGTCCTCGCGGGCGCCCGTTTGGCGGCCCGCGAAGCCGCACAGTCCGAACTCTTCGCCCCCTGAGCCGCACCGGACCGACGGCCTACTCGTCGTCGATCTTTTCGTCGTCGTGCAGCCTCCGCCAGATGCGGGTGCGGTGCAGCACGTAGAGCGCGACGACCAGGAAGGCCACCTGCAGGCCCACGGCGAGCAGCCAGAAGACGGCCCCGCTCTCCAACTCGTCCGTCAGGTAAGCGAAGTTCATGCCGAAGAACCCCGTGAGGAAGCTCAGCGGCAGAAAGATCGTCGACACGATCGCCAGACGGTTGATCACGCCGTTCTGCTCGCCGGACACCAGCGAGGAGTAGGTGGCGAAGCCCCGCCGGGCGGCTTCCTGGAGCGCCTCGATCTCCGTGAGCACCAGCCTCGAGGTGCGCTGGTACTCACGGGCGAGCCGCTGGCGCTCCTGCGGGAAATTGGGGTTCAGCACCCTGCGCGTGATGGTCTCGTCCGCCGCCTGGTGGTAGGGGAGGAGCGTGTGGTGCAGGAGGGCCGCGGTCCGGCGCAGCCGCGCCAGGCGGTAGAGCTGCTCGGGCTCCCGCTGCCGGAACATCTCGTCCTCCAGGTCCTCCACCTCCAGGAGGGCCTGGACGGCAGCGTGCCGATACGTCTCCAGGGCCTCGCCCAGCAGCAGGAACAGCGTGGCCACGGAGTCGGGGGGCCGTTCGTGGGGGAAGCGGGAAATGAGGCTCTCCACCACCCCCGCGGGTCCCCGGTGCACCGTGACCAGATACCGCTCGGTGGCCACGACGTGCAGGTGGATGACCTGACCCGCCTCGACCGCGGGGACGACGAACGCGGCCCTGTCGCCGAGGAACTCGGCGCGGGTGGACTCCCTCTCCCGGCCGAGCCACTCCAGGTCCTGGGCCTCCAGGCCGAGCAGGTGGGCGACCGGCTGTTCGCCGGGGGTGTCCTCCTCGGGCAGCTCCGCGTCCACGAACAGGAAACGGGCTGCCGCGAGACGCTCACGGGCCTCCGACACCGGGGTGCGCCGCGCGACGCCCTCCGGCATGGACACCACCGAAACGATCATCGCCCCTCACCGTGGATCATGCCGTGGGTCATTTGTGACGATATCTATCGCATTGTTCCCCACGGGGTCCGGACAAGCGCACCGATGACTCCACATGGCGGCCGCGATCCCCGCCCTGCCGCCGGCCCCGGCCCCGGCTCAGCCCCTGGCCTCCGCGGCCCTGGCGGCCCGGGCCGCCAGGAACTCGGCGAAGGTGCCCTTGCCGACTGCGTGGGACGGGGTCAGGTTGCCGCCGCGGCAGAAGGCCGCGTACGCCTTCCCCGCCAGGGGCAGCGGGAACATCTTGCGCCGCCGCCCCGTCGCCGCCAGGTACGACCGGCCCAGCTCCAGCAGCGTGTGGATCTCCGGACCGCCCATGTCCGTGACCCGGCCCGCCGGGCCGGGGACGGCGAGTTCCGCCATCCGGTCGGCGACCTCCTCCACGGCGACCGGCTGCACCCTGACCCCCTTCGGCAGCGGCAGCGGCACCAGGGGCACCTTCGCCAGCGCGTCCACCGCCATCGCCACCAGGTCGTGGAACTGCGTGGTCCGCAGGATCGTCACGCCCAGCCCTGACGCCTCCAGCATCCGCTCGACCTTGTACTTCACCTTGTAGTAGCCGAACGGGACCACATCCACCCCGACGATCGAGATGTAGACGATGTTCGTGACCGTCCCGGCCCGCCGGGCCGCCTCGATCAGGTGCCCGGCGGCCACGTCGTCGCCGCCCCGCGGGGTGCTCGCGCAGTGCACGACCACCTCCGCGCCCGCCATCGCCGCGTCCAGCCCGCTGCCGTCCCGCAGATCGACCGGGTAGTCCTTCGCGCGCCGGCTCAGGCCCCGTACGTCGTGGCCCGCCGCCCGCAGCCGGGTGACGACCAGCGCGCCGAGGTTTCCGGTGCCTCCGGTGACGAGGATCGTGCTCATGGTGTCCGTTTCCTTCCCTGAAGGGTGCGTTCACCAGCCGAGACCGGACAGCCCTCAGGAATGTGACAGCTGCCGCTGAAGAAATTCCAGCTTCTCCGGATTCACCACGCTCCGCAGCCCGCGGACCAGCCCGTCCTCGATCTCCACCTGCAGGACCGTCCCGCCCACGATCAGCGCGGGCTCCCCGTTGACCTCCGCGAACGAGACCGGCAGGCCGGCCGCGTACTTGCGCAGCGCGCCCACCAGGAAGCGCGCCACCTTGTCCGGACCCAGGATCGGCCGCCGGGCGGCGCCCACGATCCCGCCGCCGTCCGCCACGTACTGCACGTCGGCGGTCAGCATGCCCTCGAGCCGGGCCAGGTCGCCGTCGTGCGCCGCGGTCAGGAAGGCCTCCACCAGGCTCTGCCACTGCGCCGGATCCGGCCGGAAACGGGGGCGCGGCCCGGCCGCACGGCCCGCGGCCACCCGGCCCGCGGCCACCCGGCCCGCGGCCCGCCGGTAGAGCTGCCGGCAGTTGGCCTCGGTCAGGTCCAGGAGCCCCGCGATCTCCCGGTGGCCGTACGCGAACGCCTCGCGCAGCACGTACACCGCCCGCTCCACCGGCGTCAGCTGCTCCAGCAGCAACAGCAGGGCCATGGAGACGCTGTCCCGCTGCTCCGCCGACTCCAGCGGGCCGAGCACCCCGCCCCCGGTGAGGACCGGCTCCGGGAGCCAGGGGCCGACGTACTCCTCGCGCCGGACCCGCGCCGAGGTGAGGCGGGTCAGGCACAGGCGGGTGACGACCTTGGCGAGCCAGGCCCCGGGGTGCTCGATGTCCCCGCGGTCGGCGGAGCTCCAGCGCAGCCAGGCGTCCTGGACGGTGTCCTCGGCCTCGGCGGCGGAGCCGAGCATGCGGTAGGCGACGGCGAACATCCGGGGCCGGTGGTCCTCGAAGTCCGCGCCGGGCGCGGCGTCCTGTGTGATCACCGCAGCAGCCTACGAGGAGGCCGCGGCGGCACGTGCGAGGACCCGGTGGCCGCCGGGCCACCGGGTCCTCACGTTCGTTCACCTACGGGCACCGACGCGGGGTCAGCAGGCGCCCTGGTCCTTCCAGACGCCCCACTCACCGGTGGTGCCGGGCTCCTCGTTCTGGGTCCACCACTGCGCCTTCCAGTTGTGGCCCTTGTGTGAGACGACGGTCCCGCCGTTGTAGACCGTGCCCGCGACGTACGCCGGGTTCGTGCAGGTCCCGCCCGGCGGCGTGGTCGGGGGCGTGGTCGGCGGCGTCGTCGGGGGAGTGGTCGGCGGGGTGGTGGGCGGGGTGGTCGGCGGCTGGGTGGTGCCCGGCTCCGTCACCGTCGTGCCGCGTGCCAGGTCGCCGGCGAGGGAGTAGGTGGTGCCGGAGATGTTCACCGTCCAGTTGGAGGGCGTGGACACCGGCAGGTAGTAGTTGAACGCGAGGTCCACCGAGGCGCCGGGAGCCAGCGTCTGCCACGCCGGGAGCTTCAGCGAGACCCGCTGGAAGTCGCCTTTCAGGCCGCCGACGTTGCTGCCGCTGTGGCCGGTGCTGATCACCTTGGTGCCGAAGCCGGACTGGTCCGAGGCGTTGGCCGGGGCCGAGGTCCCGTAGTCGAACTGGAACTCGGTGCCGCCGGGCAGCGTGGTCTTCGTGTTGTTGGTGATCTTCAGCTTGGGGGTGATCGGGTAGTTGGAGTCGCCCAGCTTGAACTCGGTGAACTCCGTCTTGATGTCCACGGCCTGGGCCGGCAGCGCGCTGCCCGCCGTCTTCGCGCCGTACGGCGCGGCCGCCTTGAACTTGTCGTACATCAGGGAGGTGAGCGTGTCGCCCATCTCGTACTGGCCCTTGGCGGAGTTGTAGCCGTAGTCGCCCGCCAGCTCCCAGACCATCGTGCCGCCGATGCCCTTGTTCACCACGTAGTCGGCCTTGGCCGCGACGGACTGCTCGTCCTCCGTCGACAGGAAGACCTTCTTCTGGGCGTTCCACAGCCACGGCGCCACCAGGGTGGAGTCGTACTTGCGGGCGTAGGTGCCGGTCAGCGTGGTGTTCGCCGGGAAGCCGTACTTGGTGGCGTAGTCGCCGACGACCCCCTTCTCCAGGTTCTTGGCGTGCCACATCGGGTTGGAGCCCGCCGGGGACTCGGCCCCGTTGGTGTCCAGGTCGTGCCACAGGTTGTCGATGCCGACCGCGCCGTCACCGCACTTGGTCAGACCCGCGCCGGCCGGGCAGGTGGTCGCCGGAGCCTTGCCCCACAGGCCGTCCGTGCCGCCCTGCACGTTCTTGAAGCCGCGGGTGTAGTACGGCAGGCCCATGTTGATGCGGCCCGCCGGCATCGAGCCGCGGAAGTAGTGGTAGGCCCAGTCGGAGTTCAGGTAGCCGATGCCGCCGTACTGGGACGTGGAGTAGACGCCGGCGGCGGCCAGTTCGCCGTCCTTGCCGTCGTCGAAGAGCGAGGCGTTCGGGCCGACGTACTCGTTCCAGGCGCCGTGCAGGTCGTAGGACATGATGTTGACGTAGTCCAGGTACTTCTGCATCTGGAACGTCTCCATGCCCCGCAGCAGGTAGCCGGAGGAGGGGGCGGCGACGGAGAGCAGGTAGTGCTTGCCGTCGGCGGCGCCCGCGCGGTCGAGCTTCTCGCGCAGCGACTTCATCAGCGCGGCGTAGCCCTGGACGAGCCCGGCCCGGCGGGCGTTGGAGAGCTGCCAGTCCAGCGGGTTGCCCGCGTCCTTCATGGTGGTCGGGTACTCGTAGTCGATGTCGACGCCGTTGAACCCGTACTTCCGGACGAACTCGACCGAGGAGTCCGCGAACGTGTCGATGCCGGCCTGGTTGACCGAGCCGTCGGCGTTGGTGGCCATCGAGTAGAAGCCGCCGGAGGCGACGCGGTTGCCGTCGTCGCCGAAGTAGCCGCCGGTCTCGGCCCAGCCGCCGACCGAGATCAGCGTCTTCACGTTCGGGTACTGCTTCTTGAATTTGTTCAGCAGGTTGAAGTGGCCCTTGTACGGCAGGGCCGGGTCCATCTCGGCACCCGCGACACCCGGCCAGGTCATCCCGGTGGCGGCGTTGTTCGCGTTGTCCGCGCCGACCGAGATCTTGTTGTCGGCGCCCACATGGGCGAAGGCGTAATTCAGATGGGTGACCTTGGACCACGGGACGTTGTTGGCGAGGTAGGCGGGGGTGCCGTCCTTGCCGGTACGCCACCCCGTGAAATAGCCGATGACGCGACGCTGGTGGTCGGCGCCCATCTTCTCGCGGCCTTCGGAGTCGTAGACCGAGCAGTACGGGACGTCGGCACCGGCCGTCTTGTATAGCCCGTCCGGGCGACAGCCCTCTCCCCCGGACTCCGTCTGGGGGGACCCCCAGGCGGCGTGCGAGAAGGTCGTCGACAGTGCCGGTAGCAGCAGTCCGGCGATTGCGGCGCCGGATGCCAGGAGCATCGCTCTCGTACGTGTGGGGGACGGCATGGTGCCTCCTGGGGAGGGGAGGGACGGCAGGACACGAAAGGGCACAACAGGCGGAAAAGTGGTGCGTGTTGGCCCGTGACGTGCGCACATCTGACGGGCTGTCTCCCGGGGAGGGTGAAGGGAACGTTAAGAGGACTAGACCACCTCGTCAATAGGTCTGTACCAATCGCAGGCGTACTTGACAGACTCCCGCGGAACACCCTCTCTGTGACCCAGGCCACAGCCCCTCGCTCGCATGGCCTCGGATCACCCGTGGCAAACTGGCAGCAGTACCAGTAAGCAGCGCACTCCGGGGTCGGTGTAATTCCGAACCGGCGGTATAGTCCGCGACCCGTCCGCAGCCAGCGGCCGGTTGATCAGGTGAAATTCCTGGACCGACGGTGAAAGTCCGGATGGGAGGCAGTGCGCGGCGGGCCAGTCACCGGTACGCCGCCGTCGGCGGTTCATCGGCGTATCCCCTGCGGATACTCCGGGCGGACCGTTTTTTCGGCCTCGGCGTCCCCGTGTGTGCTGAACCGCTTCATCTGTCGTATCCCGACAGGCCCCGGAGTCCGTGCCCGATCGAGGCAGGAGGACCCGGTGGCGAACCACGCCGAGAACGCACCGCACGACGTCGTCGGCGCTGCCGATGCCGACGCGCAGGCCATGCGCCGCGCCATCGAGCTCGCCGCCCGCGGCCTCGGCTCCACCAGCCCCAACCCGGTCGTCGGCTGCGTCATCACGGACGCCGCGGGCACCGTCGTCGGCGAGGGCTGGCACGAGCGGGCCGGCGGCCCGCACGCCGAGGTCCACGCCCTGCACGCGGCAGGCGCAGCAGCCCGCGGCGGTACCGCCTACGTCACCCTCGAACCCTGCAACCACACCGGTCGTACGGGGCCCTGCGCCCAGGCGCTCGTCGAGGCCGGCGTCACCCGCGTGCTCTACGCCGTCGCAGACCCGAACCCGCAGGCCAGCGGCGGTTCCGACACCCTGCGCGCCGCCGGGATCAAGGCCGAGGGCGGACTCCTGGAGGCCGAGGCCGCGGCCGGCAACGCCGCCTGGCTCACGTCCGTACGCTTCGGCCGCCCGCACGTGACCTGGAAGTACGCGGCCACCCTCGACGGCCGCAGCGCCGCCGCGGACGGAAGCAGCCGCTGGATCACCGGCCCGGAGTCCCGCGCCGACGTCCACCGGTTGCGCGCCGAGGCCGACGCCGTGCTCGTGGGCGGCGGCACCCTGCGCGAGGACGACCCGCACCTGGCCGTACGCGGCATCGCGGGAGCCACCCAGCCGCTGCGCGTCGCCCTCGACACCCGCGCCGGCCTGCCGGCGACCGCCCGCATCCTCGACGACGCCGCACCCACGCTGCTCGTCACCGGCGAGAACGCCGACACCCGGCACCTGCCGGGCGTCGAGCTGCTCCGGCTGCCCCTGCACGGCGGCCGCATCGCCGTCCACGACCTGCTCGCCCGGCTGTACACCCGCGGCGTGCGCTCCGTCCTCCTCGAAGGCGGCCCCACCCTGGCCGGAGCCTTCCTGGAGGCCGGAGCCGTCGACCGCGTCATCGGCTACCTCGCCCCGGCCCTCCTCGGCTCCGGCCCCGCCGCCCTCGCCGACGCCGGCATCACGAACATCGCCCACGCGGTACGCCTCGACATCACCGAGGCCGTCCGCGTCGGCACCGATCTCCGCATCACCGCAGTACCCGAAGCCGCCCCCACCACCGCCCCCAAGGAGCACTGAGTGTTCACCGGAATCGTCGAAGAACTGGGCGAGGTCACCGCCGTCGAGCAGCTCGCCGAGGCGTCCCGCTTCCGCCTGCGCGGCCCCGTCGTCACCGACGGCGCCAAGCACGGCGACTCCATCGCCGTCAACGGCGTCTGCCTGACCGTCGTGGAGACCGCCGACGGCGAGTTCACCGCCGACGTCATGCAGGAGACCCTGAACCGCTCCAGCCTCGGCGCCCTCCAGAAGGGCTCCCGGGTCAACCTGGAGCGCCCGATGGCCCTCGGCGGACGGCTCGGCGGACACCTGGTCCAGGGGCACGTGGACGGCACCGGCGAGATCCTCTCCCGGACGCCCTCCGAGCACTGGGAGATCGTCAAGGTCGCGCTCCCCGCGCACCTGTCCCGGTACGTCGTCGAGAAGGGCTCCATCACGGTCGACGGCGTCAGCCTCACCGTGGTCGAAGCCGCCGCCGACTACTTCACCATCAGCCTCATCCCCACCACCCTCGCGCTGACCACGCTCGGCATCAAGCAGCCCGGCGACCCGGTCAACCTCGAGGTCGACGTCCTGGCGAAGTACGTCGAACGCCTGCTGGCCGCCGGTGTGAACCCCCTGACCGCGACCTCCGGCGAAGACGAGGAGGCCGACCGGTGAGCGCCCTGACCTGGCTCAACGCGGAGGCCTTCACGGTCTTCGGCCAGAAGGTCATCTGGTCCGACATGATCGGCAACCTGATGGGCCTGGCGGCCCTCGCCCTCGGCTGGCGCCGCTCCCTATGGACCTGGCCCGCCCAGCTCCTGTCCGGCCTGATCCTCATCGCCGCCTATGCCTCCGCCCACCTCGCCGGCGGCGTCGGCAAGCAGCTCCTCGTCATCGGCGTGGCCGCATGGGGCTGGCGCGCCTGGCAGCTCGGCAGGAAGCAGGCCCAGGACGGCACCCTCGCCGTGCGCACCGCGACCTGGACCGAGCGCGGACTGCTCCTCGCCGGGGCGGCCCTCGGCACCCTCGCCGTCGGCGGCCTGTTCACGCTCTTCCCGGACCTCTCCTGGAGCCCGTGGGCCGACGCCTACATCTTCGTCGGCACAATCGTCGCGATGGTCGCCCAGGCCCGCGGCCTGGTCGAGTTCTGGTTCGCCTGGCTCCTCGTCGACCTGGTCGGCGTCCCGCTCGCCTTCACCAACGGACTGGCCTTCTCCGGCCTCGTCTACGTCGTCTACTTCGCGCTCGTCCTCTGGGGCGCCCACGACTGGTACCAGCGTTCGCGCACCACCCCCGCCCCGGCCCTGGAAGGAGCAACGGCATGACCTCCCTCAAGCCCGTGCCCGACATCGACGCCGTCCTCGAAGCCGTCTTCCGGCTCGACCCCGTCGAGCAGGCCATCCGCGACATCGCGGCCGGCCGCCCGGTCGTCGTCGTCGACGACGAGGACCGCGAGAACGAGGGCGACCTCGTCATCGCCGCCGAGAAGGCCACCCCCGAGATCGTCGCCTTCATGATGAGCGAGTGCCGCGGCCTGATCTGCGCCCCCATGGAAGGCCCCGAGCTGGAGCGGCTCGAGCTGCCCCAGATGGTCCAGAACAACACCGAGTCGATGAAGACCGCCTTCACCGTCTCGGTCGACGCCAGTGCCGCCCACGGCGTCACCACCGGCATCTCGGCCGCCGACCGCTCCACCACCCTGCGGATGCTCGCCGACGGCGTGTCCGGGCCCTCCGACTTCGTGCGCCCCGGCCACGTCTTCCCGCTGCGCGCCAAGCCCGGCGGCGTCCTGGTCCGCAACGGCCACACCGAGGCCGCCGTCGACCTCGCCCGCCTCGCGGGCCTGCGCCCCGTCGGCGCGATCGTGGAGATCGCCGGCGAGGACGGCGTCATGCTGCGCCTGCCCGAGCTGATCCCGTTCGCCCGCAAGCACGGCCTGACGATCATCTCCATCGAGGACCTGATCGCCTACCGCCGCTCCGCCGAGCCGACCGTGCGCCGCGAGGCCGAGGTCACCCTGCCGACCGCCCACGGCGACTTCACGGCGTACGGCTACCGCTCCACCGTCGACGGCGTCGAGCACGTCGCCCTCGTCCACGGCGAGATCGGCGACGGCGAGGACGTCGTGGTCCGGGTCCACTCCGAGTGCCTGACCGGCGACATCTTCCACTCGCTGCGCTGCGACTGCGGCCCCCAGCTGCACGCCTCCATGGCCCGCATCAAGGAGGCGGGCCGCGGCGTGGTCGTCTACCTGCGCGGCCACGAGGGCCGCGGCATCGGACTGGTGTCCAAGCTGCGCGCGTACGAGCTCCAGGAGCGCGGCCGCGACACCCTGGACGCCAACCTGGAACTCGGCCTGCCCGCCGACGCCCGCGACTACGCCGCCGGCGCGCAGATCCTCGCCGACCTCGGCGTCCAGAGCGTCCGGCTGCTGACCAACAACCCCGACAAGTCCGCCGCCCTCGTACGGCACGGCATCGCGGTCAACGACCGGGTGGCCATGCCCACGGAGACCGGGGAGCACAATCTGCGGTACCTGCGCACGAAGCGGGACCGCATGGGCCACGACCTGCCCTGGCTGGACCGGGCCGTGACCACCTCCACCTGCGGCAACCAGTAAGCACGTACGAACCACCACCAGCACACACCACGAACCACGAACCACGAAGAACCGAGGAGCACAGCTGTGAGCGGCAAGGGCGCACCCGAACTGAGTGTCAGGAACTGCGGAGACCTCCGGGTCGCCGTCATCGCGGCCCAGTGGCACGAGAAGGTCATGGACGGCCTCGTCGACGGCGCCCTGCGCGCCCTGCACGAGCTGGGCATCGACGAGCCCACCGTGCTCCGCGTCCCCGGCAGCTTCGAGCTCCCGGTCGTGGCGAAGGTACTCGCCGGTCGCGGTTACGATGCCATCGTCGCCCTCGGAGTCGTCATCCGCGGCGGCACCCCGCACTTCGACTACGTCTGCCAGGGCGTCACCCAAGGCCTGGTACAGGTGTCGATCGACACCGGAGTCCCCATCGGCTTCGGCGTTCTGACGTGCGACAACGACGAGCAGGCGCTGGACCGCGCCGGGCTCGAGGGGTCGAACGAGGACAAGGGACACGAAGCGGTCATCGCCGCCGTCTCGACTGCTGCGACCCTGCGGTCCGTCAGCGAACCCTGGCGCTGAGTGGCGGCGGGGGACCCCGTATTCTGAGGACCATCATGGCGAACACACCCTCCAAGAGTTTCGAAGAGCTCTTCACCGAGCTTCAGCTCAAGGCCGCCAACGGCGACCCCAGCACCTCCCGGACCGCCGAGCTCGTCGGCAAGGGCGTCCATGCCATCGGCAAGAAGATCGTCGAGGAGGCCGCCGAGGTCTGGATGGCCGCCGAGCACGAGGGCAAGGAAGCCGCCGCCGAGGAGATCTCCCAGCTGCTGTACCACGTCCAGGTGATGATGGTCGCGCGCGGGATCTCCCTCGACGACGTCTACGCGCACCTCTAGGCCGGAGCCCGTCCCGCGGGTCCCCCGCCCGCCGCTCACCCACACCGTTCGCACTCCACGCACTGAAGGAAGCCCCATGCTGCGCATCGCCGTCCCCAACAAGGGTTCACTCTCCGGAGCGGCGTCGGCGATGCTCCATGAGGCCGGCTACCGCCAGCGCAAGGAGTCCAAGGAGCTCGTGGTCCTCGACCCCGAGAACGGTGTGGAGTTCTTCTACCTGCGCCCCAAGGACATCGCGATCTACGTCGCCTCGGGCAAGCTCGACATCGGCATCACCGGCCGTGACCTGCTGCTCGACTCCGGCGCCAGCGCCGAGGAGATCCTCCCGCTGAACTTCGGCCGCTCCACCTTCCGCTACGCCACCAAGCCCGGCACCGCGAAGGGCCCCGAGGACTTCACCGGGATGACGATCGCGACCTCGTACGAGGGAATCGTCGCCAAGCACCTCGCCGAGCAGGGCATCGACGCCTCCGTCGTGCATCTCGACGGCGCGGTCGAGACCGCCATCCAGCTCGGCGTCGCCCAGGTCATCGCGGACGTCGTCGAGACCGGCACCAGCCTGCGCAACGCCGGCCTCGAGGTCATCGGCGAGCCGATCCTCACCTCCGAGGCCGTGGTCATCCGCGGCAACGGCGCCGACGCCGACAACGCGCAGGCCCAGCAGTTCCTGCGCCGCCTCCAGGGCGTCCTGGTGGCCCGCAGCTACGTGATGATGGACTACGACTGCCGCGCCGAGCACCTCGAGCGCGCCGTCGCCCTCACCCCGGGCCTGGAGTCGCCGACCATCTCCCCGCTGCACAACGAGGGATGGGTCGCCGTCCGTGCGATGGTCCCGGCCAAGGAGGCGCAGCGGATCATGGACGACCTGTACGAGCTCGGTGCGCGTGCGATCCTCACCACCTCGATCCACGCCTGCCGCCTCTGACCCGTACGTCCTTCCGATCCGTACGCCCCCTGCAGAAGGCATCACCAGCATCATGGCCGAGTCCGCCGCCCAGCCCGCACTGCCCGCCCTGCCGGTCACCTTCCGGCCGACCCGCACCCGGGCCGTCCTGCTGGGCGTCGGGCTCGCCATGTTCGCCACCATCACGGCGATCGCCCTCCTGCTCGAGAACCTCGGGCCGGGGGAGCGGATGAGCTTCATCTTCACCGCCGTCCTGCTGACCTCCGTGCTCGTCCTGCTCAGCCGCCCCAAGGTGGTCGCGGACGAGGCGGGCGTCACCGTCGTCAACCTGACCAGCACCCGCCGCCTGGAGTGGGCGCAGATCCTGCGCGTGAACCTCCGCCCGGGCGACCCGTGGGTGTTCCTGGACCTCAGCGACGGCACGAGCCTGCCCGCCCTCGGCATCCAGCCAGGAGTGGCCAAGCAGCAGGCGATCGGCGACGCCCGCGCCCTGCGCGCGCTCGCCGAGGCCCGGGGAACCGGGCCGCACGAACACTGAGCCGCCGTCGCGCGGACCTGGAACGGATGTCGAACATCCATCGAACGGCCCCTGAACGGGCCTTGAGCGCCTCCCGTACGAAGCACCGGAGCCGCAGCCGACCGCTGCGTCCCATTGCGGCGGCGATCTCAGTGACTACCCTGGTGGCGGGGCGCACCTGTGCGCCCTCCCACCGGCCCCGGGACCCCGAGGTCCGGGGGCACCTGCGACTTGAGGAGTGACTCCCTCCAGCAATGGACGGATCGTCCGGTAGTACCCGCGCCGCCCTCCCCACGGAGGCGGCGGCATGACCATCCCGCTACTCCTGCTCGTGGCGGCATTCGCCCTGATCCTCGCCAACGGCTTCTTCGTGGCGGCCGAGTTCGGCCTCGTCACCGTGGAACGGCCCGAGGCCGAACGCGCCGCAGCCGACGGCGACCGCCGTGCCCGCACGGTGGTCGAGGCCCTGCGGGAGCTGTCCTTCCAGCTCTCCGGCACCCAGCTCGGCATCACCATCACCTCCCTCGTGGTCGGCATGCTCGCCGAACCGGCCCTCGCCGGACTGCTGACCGGGCCGCTCGCGGCCACCGGCCTGCCCGCGGGAGCCGTCTCCGGCGTCGCCGTCTTCATAGGCATGCTGCTCGCCTCCGCCGTCCAGATGGTCGTCGGCGAGCTCGTCCCGAAGAACTGGGCGGTCTCCCGGCCGCTGCAGGTGGCCCGGTTCGTCGCCGGCCCGCAGCAGGTCTTCTCGCGCGCCTTCCGGCCGGTCATCGCCGGCCTCAACGCCGTCGCCAACCGCCTCGTGCGGGCGCTCGGCGTGGAACCGGCCGAGGAGATGGCCTCCGCCCGCACCCCCGGCGAGCTGGTCTCCCTGGTCCGCCATTCGGCCCAGGCCGGCGCCCTGGAACAGGACACCGCCGACCTCTTCGTACGGACCCTCTCGCTGGGCGAGCTCACGGCCCAGCACGTCATGACCCCCCGGGTGAAGGTCAGCGCCCTCCAGCACACGGCCACCGCGGCCGACGTGCTCAACCTGACCCGCGCCACCGGGCTGTCCCGGTTCCCGGTCTACCGGGAGCGCATCGACGAGGTCACCGGTGTCGTCCACCTCAAGGACGCCCTCGCCGTGCCCGAGTCCGAGCGCGCCCGCACCACCGTGAGCCGGATCTGCGTCGCCCCGCTGCTGGTGCCCGGCTCGCTGCCGGTGCAGCCGCTGCTGGAGCGGCTGCGCAGCGAGCAGCCGATGGCCGTGGTCGTCGACGAGTACGGCGGCACCGCCGGGGTCGTCACCCTGGAGGACATCGTGGAGGAGCTCGTCGGCGAGGTCCGCGACGAGCACGACCTCGCCGAGGACGAAGGCCCCGAACTGGCCGCCGTTCCCGCCGAGGACGGCCGCCCCTCCTGGGAGGCCGACGGCAGCTGCCGCGTGCAGACCCTGCGCCGGATAGGCCTGGAGGTCCCCGAAGGCCCGTATGAGACCGTCGCCGGTCTCGTCGCCGACCTGCTCGGCCGGATCCCCGCCCCCGGGGACCGCGCCGAACTGCCCGGCTGGAGGCTGTCCGTCCGCCAGGTCGGCCGCAACCGCGCCGAACGCGTCCGGCTGGTCCGGCTGGGTACCGTCCCCGCCGCCCACGGGACCGGACCCGAGGCTGCCCGCGCCACCGTCCGGATCGACGCGGACGACTCCGTACGCACCGGGCCCGGCCGGCAGGCCTCCCCGGACGCGCGGTCGCCGCAGCCGGCCCAGCTGGAAGGCGCCGGCCGATGAACGCCCTCCAACTGCTCTTCGCCCTGCTCCTGGTCCTGGCCAATGGTTTCTTCGTCGGCGCCGAGTTCGCGCTCGTCTCCGTACGGCGCAGCCAGATCGAGCCGCTGGCCAAGGAGTCCAAGCGGGCCCGCCAGGTGCTGTACGGCCTGGAGAACCTGCCGCGGATGATGGCGGCGGCCCAGTTCGGCATCACCGTCTGCTCCCTGACCCTCGGTGCGGTCGCCGAGCCGACGATGGCCCGCCTGCTGGAGCCGCTCTTCCACGCGGCGCACATCCCGCAGGGCATGATCCACCCGCTCGGCTACGCGGTGGCGCTCGCCGCCGTCGTCTTCCTGCACCTGGTGATCGGCGAGATGGTGCCCAAGAACCTCGCCATGGCCGCGCCCGAGAAGACCGCCCTCTGGTTCAGCCCGGGCCTGGTGGCCTTCGCCCGGCTGTGCGGCCCCGTCACCAGCGCGCTGGGCTCCTGCGCGCACCTGGTGCTCCGCCTCTTCAAGGTGGAGCCCAAGGACGAGGTCGAGGCCGTCTACACCAGCGCCCAGCTCGGCCGGCTCGTCGAGGACTCCCGGCAGGCCGGGCTCCTGGAGCCGGGCGAGCAGGAGCGCCTGGAGGACGCCCTGGAACTGGGCAGCCGCCCGGTCACCGACGTCCTGCTCTCCCGGGAGCGGCTCGTCACGGTCGGCCCCTCGGCGACCCCGCGGCAGATCGAGCAGCTGACGGTCCGCACCGGGTACTCCCGCTTCCCCGTCCGCTCCGAGAACGGCGCCTTCATGGGCTACCTGCACGTCAAGGACGTGCTGGACCTCGAGGACCGGGAGCGGGCCGTGCCCCAGCGGGTCTGGCGCCGTATGCCCACGCTGTCCGCCACCCTCCCGCTGGACGACGCGCTCAGCGTCATGCGCCGGGACGCCACCCATCTGGCCCAGGTCGCCGATCCGGCCGGGCGGGTGCTCGGCCTGGTCGCCCTGGAGGACGTACTGGAGATGCTCGTGGGCGAGGTACGCGACCCCGCGCACCGCATCCCGGCCCGCCGGCCCGGCCCCATCGCCACCAGCCCCGCCGGCGTCTGAGCCGTGGGGGTGCCGGGGCTCCGGCCCCGGCACCCCCGACGGGGCCTAGAGCGGCGGCGGCTCCGGGCGGTCGCGGTCCTGCGGGCCCCGGCCCGACAGGACCTCCCCGTACGCCTGCATCAGATCGGGCAGCCGCAGCGTCGACAGGTCGTCCCGGGAGGGCTCGCCCGGGAACCCCGCCAGCCGTAGATCCCGGTACGCGCAGCTCTTTTCGTACAGGGTGCGCAGGAACCGGCCGTTGCCCAGCTCGTCGATCCAGCCCTGCTCCACCACGTGCCCGCTGATGCTGCGCAGCTCCTCGAGGGCCTCCTCGTCCCAGCAGTCCCCGTTCGCGTCCGCCAGCACCCCGCCGATCGCGGTCAGTTCCAGCGGCCGGTAGCTGGGGAAGTCCACCCGGGTGGTGAACCGCGAGGACAGCCCCGGATTGGCGGCCAGCAGCCGGTCCATCCCCGCCGGATAGCCGGCCAGGATCACCACCAGGTGGTCCCGGTTGTCCTCGGCCCGCTTCAACAGCACCTGCAGCGCCTCGTCCCCGTACGCGTCGCCCTTGCTGTAGCCGGTGTTGGAGAGGCTGTACGCCTCGTCCACGAACAGCACCCCGCCGATGGCGGAGTCGATCAGCTCGTTCGCCTTCACGGCGGTCTGCCCGAGGAACTCGCCGACCAGGTCCGCCCGTTGGGCCTCCACCAGATGGTCCCCGCCCAGCAGCCCCAGCGCGTAGAAGACCCGGCCCAGGATCCTCGCCACGGTCGTCTTGCCCGTGCCCGAGGGTCCGGAGAACACGAAGTGCCGCTTCGGGGGCTGCACCGGCAGGCCCTGCCCGGCCCGCAGCCGGGCCATGTGCAGCTGCGCGGAGAGCGCCTTCACCTGCCGCTTCACCGGCTCCAGGCCCACCATCCGCTCCAGCTCCGCGAGCGCTTGGGCGAGCAGCGCCGGATCGGCCGGCCCGGCCGGCAGCCCCCCGGGCGCGGTCTGCGGCGGAACCGCCACCTTGCGGCGTGCGCCCTCGGCCCGGCCCGTGCCCGTACCCGGAGCCCCGAACCGCGGATCCGGCTCCGGCGCGATCAGCGGGTCCGGCTCCACCTGCCCGTCCGCCGCGATGTCCTGGACGGGGCCGCCGCCGAGGGCCACCGCCGCGAAATCCCCGCCGACCGGCGAGAGATCGTGCCCGGCGTACCCCTCGTAGCCGGACGCGGCGTACCCGGCGTATCCGTCGGCCCCGTCGACGTAGTCGCTGTCCTCGATCGCCGTCAGCCGGGCCGCCGTGTCCATGAACGCCGGGTCCACCCGGTGGACCGCCCGGTACAGCGGCAGCGCCGCCGCGCTGCGCCCGGTCCCCTCGTGCGCCCGCGCCAGCCAGTACCGCAGCTCCTTGCGCTGCGGCTGCTCGCTGCGGCAGCGCATCAGCGCCGCCGACAGCATCGGCTCGGCCTGCCCGTACATCTCGAGGCGGACCCGGGCCATCCCGCCGAACAGGCCGGCCTCGATCCCCAGCAGCGGATCGTCCACCAGCGGCTCGGTGTGCCGCACCAGCTGCTCCCAGTCCTTGACCAGGTAGGACCGGCAGGCGTGCAGGAAACGCACCTGCGCATCGGTGTCCACCGGCGGCAGCGCGGCCAGTGCCTGGTCCAGTTCGGGGACGTGCCGGCCGTCCAGCCAGTGCGAGGCGTGGGCCAGCAGGAGGTCGCGCCGGCTCTCCAGGACGGGCTGCACCCACCAGCCGAGCCAGTACCAGGAGTTCAGCGTCCGCCGGTGGCGGGCCCGCTGTTCGCCGAAGCGGTCGCGGTGGGCGTACATGCGCAATAAGGCGTTCGTGGTGTCCACCCGGAGCGCGTGCAGGCCCAGCCATGCGTCGGCCATCGAGGGATCCAGTCGTACGGCCGCCCGGAACTCCTCCTCGGCCTGCGGATAGGCGCCCATCGTGCAGGCGTCCACCCCGCGCAGCCAGGCGAGTTCGGCCGGGGCGTGCGTGCCCGGCGTGCCGAAATCCATCACATCCCCCACAAGCCTGCCCCCGTGGTGCACAGCAACCCCCGCGTCGCGCCCGCGAGTTGTCCACTGCGCCGATGAAATCAGGGATGCATCGTACCTGCGGCTACGCACCATACGTAGGGTGCGGCGGGCACCGGTCGGCCGGGCTCCGGGGGCGCGCAAGGTGACTCAGGGTGAAGGTTTCGGGGAGGTCGGGCCCCTGCGGCGCCGGCTCCGAGCCGGGCGGGGGCGGAACGAAGCCCCCGATCACGGGGGAACAATCGGGGGCTTCGCGTCCGCTGCGGCCTGGAAAGACCGCGCATTCAGAACGTAAGGCCGGTGCGGGGCCCAGGTCAAGCAAGTCGGTCCAGGCCCGCGCAAGCGGTTTTCCGGAGCGGCTCAGGCCCGGGGGAGTCCGTCACCTTCGGTGACGGAAGCGGCCCTTCCGGCCGTCGCATCCGTCCCGGAAGTCCACTCGTATCCCGTACCGCTCTGGCGTACCAAAGTGTCGGCGAAGGGGCGCGAAGGATCGTCCGAGAAGTGCGCGCGCTCCGCGCGCTCCCATCCGTCCCAGAAGTCGGAAAGTTCACGCCCGTCCCGATTTCGCCCGCGCCCCCAGGACTGCGCGCGCGGTGTCTCCATCCACAGCAGCCGCGCCAGATGCGGGCGCAGCGCCCGCCGCCCCGCGCCGACGCCCTCGATGAGCAGCACCGGCACCGGCTCCAGCACCTGCTCCGGGCCGAACCGGCGCTCCACCCAGTCGTACGGGGCCCAGCGGGCCGCCCGCCCGGCGGCCAGCGGCTCCAGCACCTGCGC
This sequence comes from Streptomyces sp. NBC_00354, assembly GCF_036106915.1. Lineage (NCBI taxonomy): Bacteria > Bacillati > Actinomycetota > Actinomycetes > Kitasatosporales > Streptomycetaceae > Streptomyces > Streptomyces sp. NBC_00354. Next base: position 6,813,914 of record NZ_CP107983.1, read on the forward strand.
GCGCAGCCGCTCCGGCCAGCCGAACAGCTCCTCGTGGGTGGCCACGTCGTCCAGGTGCAGCACCGGAACCCCGCCCAGCGCCTCGGCGAGCCGCCCGGCGAACGTGCTCTTCCCGGACCCGGCGTGCCCGTCGATCCCGATCAGCCGGACCGGGCCGAGGGAGGGCGGCAGGGCGGCGAGTTCGCGCGCGAGTGACTGAAGTGACTGCTGAGGCTCCACCCGGCCAGCGTATGGCCCCGGGGAGCGGGCAACCCCCGCCGGGCCCGGCAGCCCCCCGGCCCGGGCCCCGGCCCGGCGCCCCGCGTCACCCCCGACACGGGGCCCGGCTTCGCCGCCGGGTGGGCGGGAACTGGAAGGGTGGAGGAGCCGATCCACCGCACCGACCCCTGGGGGCCACGCCGATGACCGCACCCACACCACGCAGGGCCCTGCTGGCCCTAGCCCTCGCCGCGGCCACCGCAGCGGCCGTCCCCGTCGGCAGGGCTTCGGCGGCCGGAGCGCACGGAGGCGGCGGCCCGCAGGCCGGGACGGGAGCCGCCGACGGTGGGCCGGCCGAAGCGGCGCCCGCTGAAGCCGCCGGCGGGACGGTCGACAACCGGTTCTGGTACGCGTACGCGCACTGGCTGGCCGGCACGCACCTGGGCACCGCCGCCCTCGCCGGCGACCGCCCCGGCCTGGTGATCGCGGCCCCGGCCGGCCGCACCGAGTACACCGACCCGCACACCGGGAAGAAGAGCACCTGGGAGTACGCAGCCTGGACCTCCCCCGTGCACCGCTCCGCCGTGCCCGGCACCGAGACCATCGCGTCCTGGAACGCCCACACCCCGGCCGGCACCTGGATCCAGGTCGAACTGCGCGCCACCTACGGCACCGGCGCCACCACCCCCTGGTACGTACTGGGCCGCTGGGCCTCCGGCGACGGCGACATCCGGCGCACCTCCGTGGACGGCCAGACCGACGGCACCTCCACCGTGTGGACCGACACCCTGGCCGTCGACGCCCCCGCGCGGGCGAACGGCGTACGGATCACGGACTGGCAGCTGCGCCTGACCCTCCATCGCAAGCCGGGCACCGCCCAGGGCCCGACGGTGTGGCTGGCCGGGGCCATGGTCTCCGACGTCCCGGACCGGTTCACCGTCCCCGCCTCCGCCCCCTCGGGCACGGCCCACGAGCTGAAGGTCCCGCGCTACTCGCAGGAGACCCATACCGGCCAGTACCCCCAGTACGACAACGGTGGTGAGGCCTGGTGCAGCCCCACCTCCTCCCAGATGGTCGTCGAGTACTGGGGCCGCAAGCCCGCGGCCGAGGACCTGGCCTGGGTCGATTCCCGCTACGCCGACCCGCAGGTCTGCCACGCGGCCCGCTCCACCTACGACAGCGCCTACAAGGGGTGCGGCAACTGGTCCTTCAACGCCGCGTACGCCGCCACCTACAGCGGGCTCGCGGGGGTCGTCACCCGGCTGCGCTCCCTCGCGGACCTGGAGGCCCTGGTCCGCTCGGGCATCCCGGCGATCACCTCGCAGTCCTTCCGCACCGAGGAGCTCACGGGCGCGGGCTACGGCACCGCCGGCCACCTGATGACCGTCATCGGCTTCACCGCGGCCGGGGACGTGATCGCCAACGACCCGAACTCTCGCGACAACACGGCCGTCCGGCGGGTCTACCAGCGGCGCGAGTGGGAGAACGCGTGGCTGCGGACCAAGCGCCACAACGCCGCCGGCAAGACCGTCACCGGCTCCGGAGGCATCTGCTACCTGTACGCCCCGGCCCGCCCGAGCCTCGCCCAGATCGCGGCCCTGCGGGCGGTGGGAGTGCTGTGATCCGAGTGTCGGAACTGCCCGTTGACCCGGGGCGCAGATAAGCGCAACATAAGGTCGTAAAGGGCACATAAAGGCTTCTACAGGAGGCGGCCCGCCATGACCACCCACAGCATCGAACACCACCCCGACCTCGCCGAGATGCGCTCGAGGTTCGAGCGGGTCACCAGTACCCCCACCGCGCAGGCCGTGGAGGCACTCGCCCTCGTCACGGGCCTCTACCTGGCGGCCTCGCCGTGGATCGCCGGCTTCAGCGGCCTCAGCTCGCTGGCGATCAACAACGTGATCGCCGGCCTGGCGTACTGCCTGTGCATGAGCGGACTCGGCTCCGCTTATGAACGCACCCACGCGATGGCGTGGACGGCAGTCGCCATCGGAGCCTGGACGATCGTGGCCCCGTGGGTCATCGCCGGCGATGTCAGCACGACCCGCAGCGTGGTCAGCAACGTGATCACCGGCGGCGTCGCCCTGTGCCTCGCCCTTGCCATGGCGGGCATGGCGGGCCGCAACCGCACCGCCTCCGGCTGACCTCCGTACGCGCCGGGCCCCGACCGCAAGCCGGCCGGGGCCCGGTGGCGTGCGGGGACGTGATGCGCGCCACGAATGGCGAGCGTCTCTACCGCGAAAGCCGCAAACGCTGTCACATTGGACGGCATGACCGCATACAGCTCCGCCCTCGCCTCCCGCGCCCGGAACCTCGTCCGCACCGGCGGCCCCAAGGATCACTCCAAGTGGCTGGAGCACGTGCTCGGCTGGACGCTGGTGGTCGTCGTCGCCATGTTCGTCACCCAGGTCGGCTGGCTCCGACCCGAGGCTCCCTGGTGACCCGAGGCTCCGTAGTGACCCGAGGCCCTCTGGTCGCGAGGCGTCCAGCCGCAGCCCGTCGGTGACGATCACGTCCGAGGTGACCAGCGCCTGCTCCGCGCTGACCCGGGTCATGAAGACGAACGGCGGGATCACCGGGGGAGCGGGCAGCCCGTCCGGGCTGAACGTGACGCACAGCAGCCCTTCGTGCAGCCGCTGAACTTCGTCAGGTACAAGGTCACATTGCCCCGCAGGTCCAGGGACGTGGCGGCCAGCCCGTACTCCTCGCGGCCGTCGCGGGTGCGCAGCCGGTAGTCGGTGAGTGATGCGACGTGCATCCTCAGCACGAGCACCTTCAGCGGCCCGTCGGCGGTCGCGACCTCGGTGACGCCCGCGAAGGCGAAGCCCTGCGGGGCGAAGAGCGAGGTGGTGACCGTCGGGGGAGTCCGGGTGACCGTCGGCGGCCCCTGGGGCGAGGCCGCCGCCCTGGCCGGCGGGGCTCCCGTCACCAACGCGGCCGCCAGCAGCACCGGCAGTACGGCGGCCAGGGTGCGCGGACCGGTGCCGCGCGGCCTCTGTGCGTACGGGGGCTCCTCGTACGAACCCTCCTCGCCCGCCGCCTTGTCGGGCAGCGGCGTCCACCCGAAGGCCAGCGCGCTCCCGGCGATCCCGAGCAGCATGCCGACGAGGAACCCGCCCAGGTTGGTCGCCACGAAGGACAGCGCCGACAGCAGCAGGGCGTGCACCGAGACATACGCCCGGGCCTGCGGCAGGAACCACAGGAACAGGCCCGCCACGATCAGCGCGACGCCGATCCCGACCGCCGCGATCCCGCCGAGACCCAGGCTCACCAGCACGGTCAGCGGGGAGAGCGGGACCAGCACCAGCTCGGCCCCGCCCAGGAGCACCAGCAGCCCGCCCCAGAACGGCCGGGTCCGGCGCCAGGCGCGAAGCCGGCGCCGCTGCCGGGCCAGTGGCAGCCGCGGCCGAGGGCTCAGAAGCACTTCTTGCCGTCCAGGCCGACGCTCACCCGCATGCCCTTGAGACGGAAGTTCCCGCCGGTCGCGGACCAGGCGTGCGATTTCACGCCGACGACCTCGATGTTCCCGGCCTGCAGGCCGAACTTCCCGGGCTCCCCCTTGACCCCGTCCACCCGGTCGAGGGTCGAGGCGTCCCGGCCGATCTGCGCGGTGGCGAAGGTGGCGTCGCCGTCGAGGTCCTCGCCGTCGATGACCAGGTTGCCGGCCGTGACCTCCCCGGCCGGGCCGCCGGCGGTGAGCTTGAAGACCACCTTGCCCACCGGGGTGTCCACCTCGGCGGACTGGCAGATGTCGGTGAGGGTGGCCTCCCCGATGCCCAGCAGCGCGACCGGATGGCCCTTGCCGTCGACGGAGCGGTCCGTCTGTACGTACGAGGCCAGGCCCTTGCTGCTCAACTTGGAGGAGGAGACCTGGAAGCCGGTCCCCGAGACGGCGAACGACGCGGCGAGCGCGCCCTGCGCCACGACCACGGCCATCGCCCCGACCGCGACCACCGCGGGAAGCGCGACGGCGGCCGGCTTCCCCCAGTCGACCCGGCCTTCGCGTCTGCCGGTCGTGCCGTGGTCCGTGGCCTTGTCCGTGGCCGGGTCCGTGCCCCTGATCTTGCCCCTGCTCGTGCCCCTGTTCGTGCTCATGGAAGTGCCTCCCGCACGTCGTCCGGTGCGCAGGGAAGTGCATGAGGCAGGTCTGCCATACTGCGGGCATCCTGTGGCAGTTCGAGGCTAGGGCCGAATTTGAATAATAGTCAACAGCGTGGTGCGACCGGGCGTTCGCAGGTCCGCAGGGCCGAACTCATAGCAACCGGACGCAAGTTGTTCGCCGATACCTCGTACGACGTGCTCTCCATGGACGACATCGCCAAACAGGCGGGCGTCGCCAAGGGGTTGATCTACTACTACTTCAAGAGCAAGCGCGGCTACTACCTCGCCATCGTCGAGGACTCGGTCGCCGAACTCGTCGCCCGCGCCGCCGGGGAGCCGGACCTGCCCAACGCCGAGCGGGTGCGCCGCACCATCGACGGCTATCTGTACTACGCCGAACACCACCAGGCGGCCTACCGGACCATCGTCACCGGGGGAGTCGGCTCCGACGCCGAGGTGCTCGCGATCCGCGACACGGTCCGCGAGGAGCTGGTGGCCACCATCGCCGAAGGCGCGTACGGGCGCCGCACCATCCCGCCGATCGCCCGGCTCGCGCTCGTGGGCTGGCTGTCCGCGGTCGAGGGGACCACCCTGGAGTGGATCGGCGGCCTGGCCGCCCCTGCGGAAGCCTCCGACAACGCTGTCACCTCCGATGCGGGTGCGGGTGCGAATGCCGAGGTGGACCCCGGCGCCGAGGCCGACGCGGAACCGGACGCGGAACCCGACGCCGACGCCGAGGCCGCGTCGCGGCAGCCCGACCGGGCCCGGCTCGGCGCCCTGCTCGTGCGCCAGCTGCGCGCGACGCTGACGGTGATCGGGGAGTTCGTCCCGGAGTGTCCCCCGCCACCCCTTCCCGAAGAGGCGTTCGAGAAAGCCGATGATCTTGCCCCGGTGACGGGACGCTCCTGATCGGGCATACTCAAGCCGCCGCAGCCACTGAACTGCCCCTTCCGTGATCCGGGAGGGCAGTATCGGCTGTGAGAGCACCGAGACCCGGCGGCGCGTCCCACACCTCACGCGTCGCCGCCGTGCCCGACGAGGGAGGAGAGCGCCGCCATGACTGACCGCGCCCCGCAGCCGGTGGACCGACAGCTGCCCACCGAGGAGTCCCGGGACCTCCTCGCGCTCGTGCGAGAGATCGCCCAGCGGGAGATCCGTCCCGTGGCCGCCGACGAGGAGGACGCCGGGCAGTTCCCGCGTGCGATCTTCACCCTGCTGTCGGAAGCCGGCCTGCTCGGTCTCCCGTACGCAGGCGAGTACGGCGGCGGCGAGCAGCCGTACGAGGTCTACCTCCAGGTCCTGGAGGAACTCGCAGCGGCCCGCCTGACCGTCGGGCTCGGCGTCAGCGTGCACTCGCTGTCCTGCCACGGCCTGGCCGGATACGGCTCCGAGGAGCAGCAGAAGGCCCACCTGCCGGCCATGCTCGGCGGCGGCCTGCTCGGCGCGTACTGCCTGTCCGAGCCCGCCTCGGGCTCCGATGCCGCCTCGCTGACCACCAAGGCCGTACGCGACGGCGAAGACTGGATCATCACCGGCACCAAGGCCTGGATCACCCACGGCGGGGTCGCCGACTTCTACACCGTCCTCGCGCGCACCGGCGGCGAGGGCCCCAAGGGCATCACCGCCTTCCTGGTGCCGGGCGACGCGGAGGGCCTGACGGCCGCGGTCCCCGAGAAGAAGATGGGCATGAAGGGCTCGCCCACCGCCCAGCTGCACTTCGACGGGGTCCGCGTCCCGGACACGCGCCGCATCGGCGAGGAGGGCCAGGGCTTCACCATCGCGCTGGCCGCGCTGGACGCGGGCCGTCTGGGCATCGCCGCCTGCGCCATCGGCGTCGCGCAGGCCGCCCTGGACGAGGCCCTGGCGTACGCCCTGGACCGCAAGCAGTTCGGGCACCCCATCGCGGACTTCCAGGGCCTGCGCTTCATGCTCGCCGACATGGCGACCAAGATCGAGGCCGGTCGGGCGCTGTACCTGGCGGCGGCGCGACTGCGCGACGCGGGCAAGCCGTTCTCCCGCCAGGCGGCGATGGCCAAGCTGTTCTGCACGGACGCAGCCATGGCCGTTACCACGGACGCGGTCCAGGTCCTCGGCGGCTACGGCTACACCGCGGACTTCCCGGTGGAGCGGCTGATGCGCGAGGCGAAGGTCCTCCAGATCGTCGAGGGCACGAACCAGATCCAGCGCATGGTCATCGCCCGCCACCTGGCAGGACCCGAGTCGCGCTGACGGCGACGGCTGCGCCGGCTCCGGGCCGGCGCAGCCCCGCGTCACGTCGTCACCCGGGTCGCTTGACCATCGAGATGTAATCGGACATCTCGCTGAAACCGCGGCGGGTGGCACCGCCGAGGTTGAACGAGCCGCCCGCGCCCGGATGGGCCGTTTCATTGAGCATGTACGTGGAGCCGGGTCCCCACTGGTTCTCTTCCTGGGCCTCCTGAGAGGTGATGGACGAGGACGAGGCGATCCCGCTGCGCACGGTCCTCTCGATATTGCGGAATCGGGTCCCCTCGCCGACCGCGGCGATCGCGTGGACCAGGGCGCGCCGCACGGCGTCCCGGTCCTGGTCGCCGTTGGCCGCGTGCCGCCACAGCGTCTGGAAGTGGCCCTGGAGGCCGACCAGGCTGATCTGCAACTGCCTGTTGTTGGCGTCGCCCACCTCCAGGCCCCGATTGCCGTTGCTGCTGCCGTAGCTTCCGCTGTAGCCGAGATTGACCGCGTTGCGGCCGAGTATTTGACCGAGGTTGTATTCCGGGTCGGTGAACTGGAAGACGGGACCGCCGCCGCCGGCGGTCGCGAAACCGCGCAGGTACAGGTTCTGCGTGGTCAGGTAGAGGCTGAGCCGGCGGCCCTCGGGCAGCGCGACGATGACCTCGATGACCTCGTTGCCGGCGTTGGTCTGCCACACGGTGTTGTCGCCGTGGCCCCGCAGGATGGTGCCGGCCCTCTCGTGGAGCGAGCGGATGAAGCGGGTGTACTCGGCAGCCGCGTCGCGCTGGTTGCCGCTCAGGTCCCAGCCGAGCTGAAACTGCCGGATCGACGCGGGCTGGGCGGCGGGCAGGGCGGACGGTGCTTCGGTGGCGGCCTGGGAGGCGGGAGCTGCCGCGCCGAGCAGGGCGAGGCCGAGGAGAGCCGCGGGAAGGGTCTTGCGCATCGGATTCCTTCGTACGAGAGGGCGGGCGTCGGTTGCGGCCGGAACGGATGCCGGCATCAGTTCACCGAGAAGGTGACAGACGCGTTGTCGCCGCCTCCGCCCGAGGTGGTGCAGCGGTGCGGCGCGGGGACCTGGCACTGGTACTTGTTGCTGCCGGAGAAGGGGTTGTCCCAGCGGATGGCGACCGTGCCGCCGCCCGCCATCGTGTAGTTCGCGTAGCCCTCGGTTCCGGTCATGACGCCCTCCGACTCGCTCTCCCAGGAGGCGTTGGCGCCGGGGTTGATCAGCGACGGCGGAAGGTTGTTGCCGGTCCAGATGCCGTGGGACAGCCCGGCCCCGGTCCTGGCGAGCAGCGTGCCGCTGTTGTTGATCACGCGGACGACGGTGCTGCGGGCGGCCTGGGCCGTCATCTCCGTCGAGGCGGCCCGGGCCGAGAACGCCGCGGGTCCGCCGGTCAGCGTGAAGTTGACGGTGGCGTTGTCGCCGCCCCCACCGGTCCGGGAACAGGCGTAGCCGGTCGGCGCCTCACAGCTGTAACTGTTCGAGCCGGCGTACGGGTTGTTCCAGTGGATCTTGATCTCCTGCCCGGTCGCCGTGACCCGGTAGGTGGTGTAGCCCTCCGTCCCGGTGAGCATGCCGCACGAGCGGCTGCCCCAGGAGGTGGTGATGCCCTTGGCGATGTAGTCCGGCGGCAAGGCGTCGTTGTTCCAGCACCCGTGCGGCAGGGAGGAGCTGACCCGGGTCAGCTGCTGGCTGGTGCTGTTGCTGAAAACGACGTCCGTACTGCGGGCCGAGGACGCTGCGACGGGCGACGGGCCGGCGACCGGCGCGGCCTGGGCTGCGGGGGCGAGCGCGGTGGCACCCGCCGCCAGCGCGGCGACGGCGGAGAGCGCGGTGGCCCACCGGGCCCGGGAACGGGTCAGCTGCATGGGTGTGTATCCCTTCGAGTCGTGAGTGGGGGGCGGAGGGGCGGATCAGTCGACGTAGAACAGCTGGTACTGGTTGTTCCAGGTGGGGTTGCACTCGTAGCGGCTGTACAGGCCGAGCGCGACGCTCAGCGAGCCGGCCTGGATGCACTGCGAGAAGGACGGGTACGTCCCGCCCGGCTCCCGGTAACCGGCCGTGGCCGCCTGGGCGGTCGCGGCGCCGCCGACGCCGAGCAGCAAGGCCGTGCCCGCGCAGAGGGCGACGGCGAGCGAGCGGCGCCGGGTCGTGGCTGCGGTGCCTGATCTCATGGGGATTCCTTTCGGGCATGCCTCATCACGCCGCGGCGGCGCCGGGCTCATCGAGGAGGAAGCAGGGGGAGAAGAAGAGAAGGAGACTGGGTCGGGCCCACATCCGCCCAACCGGCGGCGGATGGTGTCCGCCGCCCCCGCACCCGGTCTCCCGGATGGTTCAGTTCAGCGGCTTGCCGGGGCACACGGAGCTGCCCCACGCCGTGGTCACGGGGCAGGGCTTGTCGCCGTGGTGTCCGCCGCCTCCGTGTCCGTTGCCGCGTCCGTCGTCGGCTGCGCCGGTGAGTGCGGAGCCCGCGGTGACCCGGGTGCCGGAGCCGGCCGGGCCGCCGGCCGTGTCGGTGCCGTGGCCGGAGACGGCGGCGCCGCCCCACAGGCAGGCCACGACGGCCAGTCCCGCGGTCAGTCGCAGGGTTTTGACGATCACGGCAACTCCTCTGTCAGGCAAGGGCATGGGGACACGGAATCAGACGCCGGTTTCGCCGGTTTCGCTGGTTCCGCCGGTTACGCCGGTTACGAGGACGACTCTGCCAGGGCCCGCTGGCACCCGGCAGGCCTGGAAGGGATCATGTGGGTGCCATGCACGTTTAGGAGGCAAGCGGTGGAAATGGGCGCGGATGCAGGAACAGGCGTACCCCGACTCGATGAACCGGCGACGCTGCTGTACCGGTGGGCCCTCGTCCACGGCCGGCTCACACCCGAGACGCTGCCACGCGCCGCGGCGGAGACCGGCCTGAGCGAGCAGGCCTGCAGAGGGGCGATCGAGCAACTCGCCGAGGTGTACCTGTTCCAGCCGTTGCCCGGAGACAACGGGGGAGAAGGGGACGCCGGCGCGGGCTGGCGGGCTGTGAGCCCACAGTCGGCCGGCGCGCAGGTCCTCGCCGAGAAGGAGACCGAATTACGGGTCCACGAGGCGGCCTTACGGGAGCAGCGGGAACAACTCCAGCGCCAGCGCGACGGCTTCAGCGCCCTCGTTCCCGTCTACCTCCAGGCCCGCCGGGACACCTTCCCCGAGGGGACCATCGACCACCTCCCGGACCAGTTCGCGGTCCGCGCGCTGCTCACCGAGGTCATCGACACCTGCCGCAGTGAGGTCCTGGTCTCCAAGCACGGCGGCTCCTTCCCGCCGGCCGCGCTGCGCGAGGCGCTGCCCCGGGACCTGGCCCTGCTCGCCCGCGGGGTCCGGATGCACAGCCTCTACCAGCACGCCACCCGCTTCGACCAGGCGACCCGGGTGCACGCCGAACAGCTCATCGGTGCCGGTGCGGAGATCCGCACGCTGCCCGAGGTGCTCCCGCAGATGATCCTGGTCGACGGCCAGCTCGCCCTGCTGCCCGCCCGGTCCGGTGGCGCGCTGGTCATCCGCGAGCCCGACCTGATCGGTTATCTGCTGGACGTCTTCCAGCGGGACTGGGCGAATGCCACGCCCTTCGCGACCGGCCCGCAGGCGGCCCACGGCGTATCGGAGGCCATGAAACGGAGCATCCTGGTACTGCTCGCCAAGGGGCTCAAGGACGAGTCCATCGCCCGGCGGCTGGGAGTCTCCCTGCGGACCTGCCGCCGCCACGTCTCCGAGCTCCTGGACGGCCTCGGGGCGCACAGCCGCTTCCAGGCGGGCGTGATCGCGGAACGAAACGGCCTGACCGGCCACCCGGTCGCCGCCCCGGCGGTGCCCGCGCAGGAAGCCCCCGTCCGGGAAGCCCCGGCTGCCGCCGCACCGGCCCCAGGGCCGAACCTTCAGGAGCCCGGGGCCAAGAGCGGAACCGGTGCCGGGACCGGAACCGGTGCGGGGACCGGTGCCGGGACCGAAGTCGGAGCCGGGGCCGGAACCGCAGCCGGGACCCGAGCCGGGGCCGGGAGCCCGCCGCGCTGCCCCGGCTGCGACCGCCCGCTCCCGGTCGTCGCCGCCCAGCGGCAGGGCCGACCGCCCCGCTACTGCTCGGCGCCCTGCCGCTCCCGCGCCTATCGGGCCCGGCTCAAGTCCCGCCAGGCCCCGGACACCCCGTGACGTAATCGCCCACCGCGACACGAAAGTCGACGAACCGGCTGCACGGCGCGCCGGTTCAGCCGCCGTCGCCGAAGAGCTGGCCGCTCGGCCAGATCGGGGAGGAGACGACGCGGGACCATTCCGGATCGCGCCGGCCCGGCAGGGTGCGGCCGTCGTCGGCCCAACGGGCCAGCAGCGCACCGTAGATCGGCGGATCGGGCTGCCGCTGCGGAACCGATTCTTCGTAGCCGGACGGCGTCGGCCGCCGCCGCCGTCCCGTTCTTGCCCCAGGGGCTTCGAGCGTGGTCATACAGCGCCAACGCGCCACCCGAGCCACGGGTAACCGCCCCTGCCCTGCGGGTATCCGTTCGAGGTGTCCCCGCCGCACCCTCCCCGAAGTGGCCAGACGTGCCGGGATGTCAGGGAGTGACAGAAGTCTGGCCCCGGGCCCAGTTTCTGACGTACCGTCATATCTGCTCGAGCCGATGCCGCTCCCCGCGGCCCCGCGCCCCGCGCCACCGCCCCGCCCAGGAGGTTTGCCATGCCCGCGGACCGACCCGTACCCCTCGACGAATACCCCGTCCACCAGGCCCCGTTGTCGATGAAGCACCTCGTCAGCGGTGACCGGAACGCCTACGACCGCTGCATCTTCCACGTCTTCGACCACGCCGGCCGGGCCGTCCTCATCCTCGGCCTCGGCGTGTACCCCAACGCCGGGGTCATCGACGCCTACGCCACCCTGCGCACCGGCGACGAACTCCTCGCCGTCCGCGCCTCCGACGCCCTCACCGACGACCGCATGAACCTCTCCGTCGGCCCGCTGCGGATCATCGTCGACGAACCCCTGAAGCGGATCACCCTCCAGTGCGACGCCGACCCCGCCGACCCCGCAGGGCTCTCCTACGACATCACCTGGACCGCCGAATTCCCCGCCGTCTGGGAACCCCACCATGTCCAGCGGCGCGGCGACCGCCTCATGCTCGAAGGCCGCCGCTTCGTCCAGGCCGGGCACGTCACCGGCACCATCCGCGCCAAGGGCGAGGAGCACACCCTCACCGCCGCCGAGTGGACCGGCACCCGCGACCGCAGCTGGGGCGTGCGCCCGATACCCGGCGAGGACGGCGGCCGGGCTGCCGAGGAGTACCGGCCCGAGGGCTTCCACTGGCTCTGGATCCCGGTCCGCTTCGAGGACCGCTTCGTCATGGTCATCGCCCAGGAGGACGCCGACGGGCACCGCACGCTGAACGAGGCCGTCCAGGTCTTCCCCGAGGGCAGCGGCCGCCACGACGTGCAGCTCGGCTGGCCCCAGACCGAGATCCGCTACCGCCCCGGCACCCGCCACCCCGAGAGCGCCGTCGTCCACCTCGCCGACCCGGCCCGCAAACCCCTCGAACTCGGCGTCGAGATCCTGGGCTCCTCCCCGCTCGCCGTCGGCGCCGGCTACCCGCCCGCCGCCGACTGGCAGCACGGCACCTGGCAGGGCCGCGGCTGGACCGACCGCCGCGTCTACGACCTCTCCGACCCCGCCGCCCACCCCATGGCCGCCTTCGGCGTCACCGACCACTCCGCCCGCTTCACCCTCGACGGCCGGACCGGCTTCGGCATCTTCGAGCACGGCAGCTTCGGCCGTCACGACCCGAGCGGCTTCACCGACTACAGCTCAGTGGCCCCGTAGCAGCGCCCGTACCAGAGCCAGCAGAAGAGAGGGGAAGTCATGGCAGCACCGGCACCACGCCCGCGCACCTCCACCCGCGAACCCGAGGAACTCGGCCGGCGCCTCGCCGCCTGGCTCGACGCCGAGCTCCCCGGCGCGAAGATCACAGGCGTATCCGTCCCCGGATCCAACGGCATGTCCAGCGAGACCCTGCTCTTCGACATAGAGCACCCCGACACCCCGGTCCGCGCCTGCGCCCTGCGCCTCGCCGCCGACCCGGCCGCCTACACCGTGTTCCCCACGTACGACATGCCCCGCCAGCACCGCGTGATGAGCCTGGTCGCCGCCCACACCGACCTGCCCGTCCCCCGCGTGCTGTGGCTGGAGCAGGACCCCGGGCCGCTCGGAGCGCCCTTCTTCGTCATGGCCCGCGCCGAGGGCCGGGTCCCGCCCGACGTCATGCCCTACACGTACGAGGGAAACTGGCTGCACGCCGCGAGCGATTCCGAACGCGCCGTACTCCAGGAGGCGAGCATCTCGCTGCTGGCCCGGCTGCACGACCAGTTCCCCGCCAAGGAGGCCGAGTTCCTCCTCCCCGAGGGCACGGGCAGCCCGCTGCGCCGCCACGTCGACGCCCAACGCGCCTACTACGCCTGGGTGGTCGACGGACTCGCGCCGTCCCCGCTGCTGGAGCGGGCCTTCGGCCGGCTGGAGGAGCTCTGGCCCGCGGACGAGGGCCCCGCCGTCCTCAACTGGGGCGACGCCCGCATCGGCAACGTCGTCTACGAGGCCGACGGGTTCCGGCCGGTGGCCGTCCTGGACTGGGAGATGGCCGCGTACGCCCCGCGCGAGGTCGACCTCGGCTGGACCGTCTACCTGCACCGCTTCTTCCAGGACCTGACCGTCGGCTTCGGCCAGAGCGGCCTGCCGGACTTCCTGCGCCGCGCCGACCTGGAGCGCCGGTACGCCGAACTCACCGGGCACACCCCGCGGGACATGGAGTTCCACACGCTGTACGCCGCCCTGCGGCACGGGATCGTGATGCTGCGGATCGCCTACCGGCAGGCGCACTTCGGGGAGGTCGAGGTCCCGGCGGATCCGGACGGCCTGATCCTGCACCACGCCAGCCTCGCGGCGATGGTGCAGGGCACGTACTGGTAGGTCCGGCCGATCCGGCACACCCGGCCGATCCGGCACACCCGGGATGCCCGGCAGATCCCGATCCGGTGGATCCGGCCGGGAAAGTCCTCAGGCCGCCTGCGCGTGCTGCCGCATCTGCGGCAGCAGCGTCGGCGCCGGCATCCGCACGGGACGCGAACCGGGGCCGCCGACGTGCGAGAAGGGCTGCGTCCGCCAGTCCAGACCCTGCGGCAGGTCCAGCAGCACGACCTCGAGCTCCTGGGGCTCCTCGAGGCCCATGCCCACGGTCGGCAGCGCCTCGGACGCCGGGCGGCCCGTGCCCGCGCAGACCGTGAGCCCGAAGGGGTTCCACGGGGTCAGGCAGAGCGCGTGCTCCGGCAGGTACTCCTCGTCAGCGACGAGGGCGATCGGCTGGCCGCAGTCGGGGCAGATCGCGTGGTGGATCTCGAACCCGTCGACGTCTCCGAGGTACTCCCCGTCGTCCGCGTACTCGGTTTCGTTCAATTCCACGGGCTCCGGTTCGGTGCGACCGGCGCGCTTGGTGTTCAGCATGGTTGTACTCCCCCTTGGGTGGGCCGGGCGGGCAGGTTCTGCGGCCTCGGCCACACGAAGCACTTCCCGCCGCGCGGCACGAGTAACCACAACATCCCGGCGTACGCCTGCATACCCTTGTGGCCTTGGTCACATGCCCGCCGCAGGTGCCACTTGCAGGCGGACAGCACTGTGCCTGGAGCGCCCTTGGGCCTTAGGTTGAGCGGCTATGAGCGCAATGGAGGAGCTGGACCGCCAGATCGTGGATCTGCTCGTGCGGGACGGGCGGATGAGCTACACGGATCTGGGCAAGGCCACGGGACTGTCCACGTCGGCGGTCCATCAGCGAGTACGCCGTCTGGAACAGCGCGGGGTGATCCGCGGATACGCGGCCGTCGTCGATCCCGAGGCCGTCGGCCTGCCCCTGACGGCCTTCATCTCGGTGAAGCCCTTCGACCCGAGCGCGCCGGACGACATCGCGGACCGGCTGGCCGGCGTACCGGAGATCGAGGCGTGCCACAGCGTGGCGGGCGACGAGAACTACATCCTGAAGGTCCGGGTCGCGACCCCGCTGGAGCTGGAGGACCTCCTCGGCCGCCTGCGTGCCCTGGCCCACGTCTCGACCCGCACCACGGTGGTCCTCTCCACCCCGTACGAGGCCCGCCCGCCCCGCGTGTGATGCCTTTGCCCGGGTCCGCCTCCTCCGCGCGGCCGGGGCGCGGTCGAGGAGGGGCCGGGGACCCGCGAAACTAGGCGCATGACTGACCGCACCGCCAGCTCCGTCGACGCCGCCGGCGCCCCCGCATCCGAACGGACCGTCCTCCTCCGCGGGGGCGAAGTACACAGCCCCGCCGACCCCTTCGCCACCGCGATGGTCGTCGAGCGGGGACACATCGCCTGGGTCGGCTCCGAAGGCGCCGCCGACGCCTTCGCACAGGGCGTCGACGAGGTCGTCGACCTCGGCGGGGCGCTCGTCACACCCGCCTTCACCGACGCACACGTCCACACCACCTCCGCCGGCCTCGCCCTCACCGGACTCGACCTCACCGGCGCCGCCTCCCTCGCCGACGCCCTCGGCCTCGTCCGCGCGTACGCCGAACGCCGCCCCGCCGACCGGGTGCTCCTCGGCCACGGCTGGGACGCCTCCCGCTGGCCCGAGCGCCGCGCGCCCCGCCGCGAGGAGCTCGACGAGGCCGCCGCCGGCCGACCGCTCTACCTCAGCCGCATCGACGTGCACTCCGCCGTGGTCACCACCGCCCTGCTGGACCTCGTACCGGCCGTCTCCGTCCGCGGCGACGAGCCGCTGACCCGCGACGACCACCACGTCGTCCGCAGGGCCGCGCTCGCCGCCGTCACCCCCGCCCAGCGCGCCGAGGCCCAGCGGGCCGCCCTCGACCGGGCCGCCTCCCTCGGCATCGGCTCCGTCCACGAGTGCGGCGGCCCCGACATCTCCTCCGCCGAGGACTTCGCGGACCTCCTCAACCTCGCCCGCGAACGGCCCGGACCGCGCGTCTTCGGGTACTGGGCGGACCGGGACCTCGAACAGGCCAAGGCGCTCGGCGCCATCGGCGCCGCCGGCGACCTCTTCGTGGACGGCGCCCTCGGCTCCCACACCGCCTGCCTGCACGCGCCGTACACCGATGCGGGCCACACCGGCACCGGCTACCTCGACGCCGCCGAGGTGGCCGAGCACGTCGCCGCCTGCACCGAGGCGGGCCTCCAGGCCGGTTTCCACGCCATCGGCGACGCCGCCCTGACCGCCGTCGTCGAGGGCGTGCGCGCCGCCGCCGAGAAGGTCGGCCTCGCCCGCATCCGCGCCGCCCGGCACCGCGTCGAGCACGCCGAGATGATGACCCCCGCCACCATCGCCGCCTTCGCGGACCTCGGCCTCACCGCTTCCGTGCAGCCCGCCTTCGACGCGGCCTGGGGCGGCGAGGAGGGCATGTACGCCGACCGGCTCGGCGCCGAGCGCGCCCGTACCCTGAACCCCTTCGCCGCCCTGCTCAAGGCCGGCGTGCCCCTCGCCTTCGGCTCCGACGCCCCCGTCACGCCGTTCGACCCCTGGGGCACCGTCCGGGCGGCCGCCTTCCACCGCACCCCCGAGCACCGGATCTCCGTACGGGCCGCCTTCACGGCCCACACCCGGGGCGGCTGGCGGGCCCTGGGCCGCGACGGCGCGGGCGTGCTGGTGCCCGGCGCCCCCGCCGACTACGCGCTCTGGGAGACCGCCGAACTGGTCGTCCAGGCCCCCGACGACCGGGTCGCCCGCTGGTCCACGGACCCCCGTTCAGGGACCCCCGGACTGCCCGACCTGACCCCCGGCGGCGAACTGCCGGTGTGCCTCGCCACGGTCGTCGGCGGGCGGGAGGTATTCGTACGGCCACAGGGGTGATCCGGTCGGCCTCGGTTCGGTACGGGCGCTCGGACCCGGATAAGTTCGGCCGGGTCCACCACCGGACGTCCGTACCGGGCGGATCCGTCTGCTCAGCGCGCCCGCGCCTCGGGGGCGAGGGAAGGTTTCGCCGGGATGGGGGTCCCCCCTGCTCCGAAGGAGCTCGGGGGAGGGTGGCCCCGTGTCGGGGCCCTGCGGTCCAGTAGACAACGGTCACGGCGACCCGCAGCCAGCGGGAGCCTGACCGGCCCGAAGGACCGCGGGCCCCGACCACTGTTCTAAAGTCATCCTCTGTGACAGGACGTACAAGAACACGAAGGCGGACTCAGTGAGCGACGGCGGACAGCGAGGCCACGGACCGCTCGGCACGGCCTTGGTGATCATTCCGACCTTCAACGAGGCGGAGAACATCGGGCCGATCGTCGCCCGCGTGCGCGCGGCGGTGCCCGAGGCGCACATCCTCGTCGCGGACGACAACAGCCCCGACGGCACCGGCAAGCTCGCCGACGAGCTGGCAGCCGGCGACGACCACGTGCACGTCCTGCACCGCAGGGGCAAGGAGGGCCTCGGCGCCGCCTACCTCGCGGGCTTCGCCTGGGGCCTGGAGCGCGACTACGGCGTGCTCGTCGAGATGGACGCCGACGGCTCCCACCAGCCGGAGGAGCTGCCGCGGCTGCTCACCGCGCTGGCCGGGGCCGACCTGGTCCTGGGCTCACGCTGGGTGCCGGGGGGCCGGGTGGTCAACTGGCCCAAGAGCCGTGAGTTCCTCTCCCGCGGCGGTTCGACGTACTCCCGGCTGATGCTGGACGTCCCGATCCGCGACGTGACGGGCGGCTACCGCGCCTTCCGCCGCGAGACCCTGGAGGGGCTGGGCCTGGAGGAGGTGGCCTCCGCGGGCTACTGCTTCCAGGTCGACCTCGCCCGCCGGGCCGTGCGCCAGGGCTTCCGCGTCGTCGAGGTGCCCATCACCTTCGTCGAGCGCGAGTTCGGCGACAGCAAGATGAGCAGGGACATCGTGGTGGAGGCCCTCTGGCGGGTCACCCAGTGGGGGCTCAAGGCCCACGCGGCGAAGCTGACCGGCCAGGACAAGCCCAAGGGTGCGGACAAGGGCTCGGACAAGGGCTCGGACAGTGGCTCGGACAAGGGCGGGAACCGCGCCTGACGGGTCCCCGCCCCCCTAGGGGATGTCCGGTACCTCCGGCTGAGGTCGCTTTTACGCCGCCCCAGGCACACTGGATGTCATGACGACCGGCGTTCCCCTTCCGACGGCCCCCCGGCGGCGCTCGCGTGCCCGCACGTTCCTCCCTCTGGCGGTCGCCGCCTGGCTGATCCTGGAGATCTGGCTGCTCAGCCTGGTCGCCGGCGCGGCCGGCGGGCTGACCGTCGCCGCGCTGCTCGCGGGCGGAGTCGTGCTCGGCGTCGTGGTCATCAAGCGGGCCGGGCGCCGTGCCTTCAAGAACCTGACGAACACCTTCCAGCAGGCTCAGCAGGGGCAGCAGCCCCCGCCCCAGGCGACGAAACAGCAGCCGGGCAGCGGCAACGGCCTCACCATGCTGGCCGGCCTGCTCCTGATCCTGCCGGGCCTGATCTCAGACGTGGCCGGCCTGCTCTGCCTGCTCCCGCCCGTCCGGGCGTGGATCGGCCGCCGGGTCGCCGGCTCCCTGGAGCGCAAGATGGCCACGGCTCCGGCCGGGAGCTTCGGCGACGCCTTCCAGCAGGCCCGCATCCACTACCCCGACGGCAAGGTCGTCCAGGGCGAGGTCATCCGCGAGGACGAGCCGCAGAAGCCGGGCCCGGACGCCGGGTACCGGCCGCCGCTGGCGCCCTGAGGCCCGTACGGGGCAAGCAGACAAGCCGAGGGCCCCTGCCACAGTTCGTGGCAGGGGCCCTCGGTTTCGTTATTCCGCGTCCGGCTGTCAGGCGGACTTGCGGCTGTCCCGCGGATGCACGGCAATGTTCATGGCGCCGGAACGCAGGACCGCCAGCCTCTCGGCCAGCACTTCCTCCAGTTCCTCGCGGGTGCGCCGCTCCATGAGCATGTCCCAGTGCGTTCGCGCAGGCTTGCCCTTCTTCTCTTCGGGCCCGTCCCCGTCAACCAGGAGTGCCATGGCGCCGCACGCCTTGCACTCCCACTCCGGCGGAATCTCTGCCTCAACCGAGAACGGCATCTCAAATCGATGTCCGTTCTGGCATGCGTACTCCACCGCCTGGCGCGGGGCCAGATCGATGCCGCGGTCCGTCTCGTAGCTGGTAACCACGAGCCGCGTACCGCGGAGAGCTCGCTCACTCATGAATCGTGCCTCCCGGGCTTGTCGCCCACAGGACAGGTGTCGCTGTCGTCGTCATCCGGTCAACGTCCGGTCGGCGGTATAGATTCCCGCTCCGGGTGATGCGTCGCCCGTCGTGCCGCCCCTTGTTGTACCCACCAATGCCCGTTTTGTCACATCTGGCAGCAGATGTCACCCAACGTCTTCACTTCTTTAGCGCGCAGTAACGGTCCGCCTGGCAGGCCAAAGGCGTACACTACCGGCCCTTCGCTTCAACGTCGAAATCCGTTCGGAATTCGTATGAAGATCCGGGTCGGATCCGCTGCCGGAGCGCCGGGCGGATCCGCTCAGATCCGCTCGGGAACAGGATTCCCCGCCGCCTCCACCGCGCGCCGCACCGGCACCCGTGCCAGCAGCACGAAACCCAGTGCGAAGAACACCACCAACGAGATGATCGCGTCCCGGTAGCTGCCCGTGACCTGGTACGTCAGGCCGAACACCAGCGGTCCGATCCAGCTCAGCCCGCGGTCGCTCATCTCGTACGCGGAGAAGTACTCGGCCTCCTTCCCCGCCGGCACCAGGTGCGAGAACAGCGAGCGCGACAGTGCCTGGCTGCCGCCCAGCACCAGTCCGATCATCGAGGCGAGGGCGAAGAACCACACCGGCGTGCGGGCCGGCAGGAAGTATCCCGCCGCCAGCGTCAGCGCCCACGCCGCCAGCGAACCGAGGATCGTCCGCTTCGCGCCGTACATCACGGCCAGCCGGCCCATGCCCAGGGCGCCCGCCACGGCCAGGACCTGCACCAGCAGTACCGCCACGATCAGAGTGGACTGCTCGAGCTCCAGCTCCTGCTTGCCGTAGATCGAGGCCTGCGAGATCACCGTCTGCACGCCGTCGTTGTAGATCAGGTACGCCAGCAGGAACGACAGCGTCAGCGGATAGCGCCGCATGTCCTTCAGTGTCGCGACGAGCTGCTTCCAGCCACTGACGGCAGGCGCCGCGCCGGGCTCCCGCACCACGGCGCGGTCCCGCAGCCGGCGCAGCGGGACGATCGCGAAGGCCCCCCACCACAGGCCCGCCGAGGCCAGGCAGATCCGTACCGCTTCGCCCTCGCTGAGCCCGAAGGAGTCGTGGCCCAGGTAGAGCACCAGGTTGACCACCAGCATCACGGAGCCTGCCGTGTAGCCGAAGGCCCAGCCCCGCGAGGACACCGCGTCCCGCTCGTCCGGCGTGGAGATCTGTGGCAGGTAGGCGTTGTAGAGCACCATCGAGACCGAGAGCGCGGCATTCGCCACGATCAGCAGCAGCCCGCCCAGCAGGTAGCGCTCGCCGCCCAGGAAGAACATCCCGGCGGTGGCCGCCGCGCCCGTGTACGCCGCCACGGCGAGCAGTGGCTTCTTCCGGCCGGTCCGGTCGGCGACGGCCCCCACCAGCGGCATGAGCAGCAGGGCGAGGATCACCGACGCCGAGACCGAGTAGGCGAAGAAGGACCCGACCCGCACCGGGATGCCCAACGGGTGCACGAACCCGGGGGTCCCCTGGGCCTTCGCGGCGGCCTCGGCCACCGAGGTCAGGTAGGGCCCGAGGAACACGGTCAGAACGCTCGCCGAGTACACCGAGACGGCGAAGTCGTAGAAGTACCAGCCCCGCTGCTCGCGCTTGCGCGCGGCCGCGCCGGCTCTGCCGTCCTCGGCCCCCGGTTCCGTTTCGTCCATGGTCTGCGCACTCATGGGTGCCCCCTCGCTGGTCCCCGTACCGCACGGGCCACCGGAGCCGAGCGGCGGCCGTACGGGCTTGTCAGGCCCAGGCCCCGCGCCGGTCCAGCACCGTGCGCAAGATGTCGATCCGGTCGGTCATGATGCCATCGACTCCCAGGTCCAGGAGAGCCTCCATACGTTCCGGTTCGTTCACGGTCCAGACGTGCACCTGGAGGCCCCGCTCGTGCGCCGTGCGCACGAACCGCCGGTCGACCACGCGGATGCCCGCCTGCGTCTCCGGAACCTGAGCCGCAATCGCCCCGACCCGCAGCGCCGCCGGGATCGCGAACGAGCGCAGCCGCAGCCCGAGTACGCCGCGCACCCCGTACGAGGTCGCCAGCCGGGGCCCGGCGATCTTCTGGGCGCGGGCCACCCGGCTCTCCGAGAACGAGCCCACGCACACCCGGTCCCACACGCCCGCCCGGGCGATCAGATTGACCAGCGGGTGCAGGGCCGACTCGGCCTTGATGTCGATGTTCCAGCGGGCGTCGGGGAACTCCTCGAGGAGCTCCTCGAACAACGGCAGCGGCTCGGAGCCCGCCACCCGGGCCTCGCGGACCTTGCTCCAGGTCAGCTCGGCGATCCGGCCCTGCCCGTCGGTGACCCGGTCGAGCGTGGAGTCGTGGAAGGCGACGAGCTTCCCGTCGGCCGTGGCGTGCACATCGGTCTCGAAGTACCGGTAGCCCGCATCGGCGGCCCGCCGGAAGGCCGCAGCGGTGTTCTCCAATCCGTCCGCGGCACCTCCCCGGTGCGCGAAGGGGATCGGAGCCGGGTGGTCCAGATACGGATGGCGAAGGCGTACGTGCGTCACCCGCCGCAGTATGCACGGTGTCACCGGTGGGGAGGGAGCGGCCGGATGGCTGCGTGGTGAACGCCGCGCCGCCCCCTGGTCCGGGTGGACCGCGGCGTGACAGGCTGTGGGGGCGGAAGCAATCCAATACGGGCCGCGCCCGAGTGCGGGCGGGGCCAATTCGATGAAGGTGGACCGGACAGCATGGCAGAGTGGACCTCGGCGGTGGGTGCCGCACAGCTCGCCCGTCTCATCACCTCCCAGCAGGAGCGGCCCGGCCTCCCCGGGGCGCGGAAGCTGCCCGCGTATCGGACCCTCGCCGACGGCATCCGGCTGCTCGTCCTCGAAGGCCGCGTCCCCGTCGCCGCCCGGCTGCCCGCCGAACGGGAGCTCGCCGTCTCCCTCTCCCTCTCCCGCACCACTGTCGCCGCCGCGTACGAGGCGCTGCGCGGGGAGGGCTTCCTGGAGTCCCGGCGCGGCGCCGGCAGCTGGACCTCCGTCCCGGCCGGGAACCCGCTGCCCGCCCGGGGGCTGGAACCGCTGCCGCCCGAATCGCTCGGCTCGATGATCGACCTCGGCTGCGCCGCGCTCCCGGCACCCGAGCCCTGGCTCACCAAGGCCGTACAGGGCGCCCTCGAAGAGCTCCCGCCGTACGCGCACACCCACGGGGACTACCCCGCCGGGCTCCCCGCCCTGCGGCGGATGCTCGCCGACCGCTACACCGAGCGGGGCATCCCCACGATGCCCGAGCAGATCATGGTCACCACCGGCGCGATGGGCGCCATCGACGCCATCTGCAGCCTCTTCGCCGGCCGCGGGGAGCGGATCGCCGTCGAATCCCCGTCCTACGCCAACATCCTCCAGCTCATGCGCGCCGCCGGCGTCCGGCTCGTGCCCGTCGCGATGGCCGACGGCCTGGGCGGCTGGGACATGACCGTGTGGCGGCAGGTACTGCGCGACGCCGCGCCCCGCCTCGCCTACGTCGTCGCCGACTTCCACAACCCCACCGGCGCCCTGGCCTCGGACGAGCAGCGCCGCGCCATGGTGGAGGCGGCCCGCTCGGCCGGCACCGTGCTCGTCGTCGACGAGACCATGGCCGAGCTCCAGCTGGACCCGGCGCTGGAGATGCCCCGCGCCGTCTGCTCCTTCGACCCGGCCGGCTCCACCGTGATCACCGTCGGCTCCGCCAGCAAGGCCTTCTGGGCCGGCATGCGGATCGGCTGGGTCCGCGCGGCGCCCGACGTGATCCGGAGCCTGGTCGCCGCGCGCGCGTACGCCGACCTCGGCACGCCGGTGCTGGAGCAGCTCGCGGTCAACTGGCTGATGCGGACCGGCGGCTGGGCGGAGGCCGTGGAGATCCGCCGCGACCAGGCCCGCGAGAACCGGGACGCGCTGGTCGCCGCGGTGCGCCGGGAGCTGCCCGACTGGGAGTTCGAGGTGCCGCGGGGCGGGCTGACCCTGTGGGCCCGCGCGGGCGGGCTGTCCGGCTCCCGGCTGGCCGAAGTGGGGGAGCGGGTCGGCGTACGGGTCCCCTCGGGGCCGCGGTTCGGCGTCGACGGGGCCTTCGAGGGCTATGTCCGGCTGCCGTTCACCGTCGGCGGCCCGGTGGCCGAGGAGGCCGCGGTCCGCCTCGCGGCGGCCGCCCGCCTGGTCGGCACGGGCGCAGGCGGCAGCGGCGCGGAACCCCCGCGCACGTTCGTCGCGTAGGGCGTAGGGCACAGGGGACCGCGGGGGCGGCGGTTCAGCAGCTCAGGGGCCGACCGGCCAGGGGCCGCGGGCCGGTGGGGTCTCCGCCGGAACCTCCTCGATCTCCTCGGCGTCGATCGACGGGTCCTGCGACCGGGCCGGCGGCTGGACGATGTGCAGGGGCTTCGACAGCGTCACGCGGCCCGGCCCGCCCGGGGCCGGCAGCTGCCGCCCGGGCAGCAGCTCCTGCACCGCCTGCCGCTGCGCCGGATGCGCGGCGTCGTCGTACGGGTCCGGCGTGGCGGGCACCTGCAACCGGTGCACGGGACCCGCACCGAGCCGGGCGTACCCGCGCCCCGGCGGCACCTGGGCCGTCGGGGTGGTGTGCGGCGGCACCCCCAGTACGTCGGTGATCTGCTGGATCGCGGCGGGCCCGAGTACGACCCGGGCCCGGGTGTGCTGCCAGACCGCGTCGTTCAGCAGCTCCAGATGGTCGAACTGCTCGGCCACCACGACCGTGATGTGCGCGGTGCGCCCGTGCCGCAGCGGCACCTGGAGCTGGGCGAGGGGGTCGGGGCCCCCGTCGGCGACCGCGAGGTGCGCGAGCACGCTGGGCCGGTCCAGCAGGATCCACAGCGGCCGCCGGGTGTCCTCGGGCGCGGGCCGGCCGGCCTCGCGGGCCCGGTGCGTGGCGATCAGCCGCCGCTCGGTCTCGCGCGCCGCCCACTCCAGGGTGGCCAGTGCCCCGGCCGGACCGCACTCCACGGCCAGCACGCCCGTACGCCCGGACAGGCAGGAGAACTCCCCGCTGCCGCCGCCCTCGACGATCAGTACCTCGCCCCCGTGCTGCAGGGCCTGCAGGGCGATCGAGCGCAGCAGGGTCGAGGTGCCGCTGCCGGGCTGGCCGACGGCGAGCAGGTGCGGCTCGGTGGAGCGGGGGCCGGTGCGCCAGATCACCGGCGGCACGTCGCGCGACTCGTCGTCCTCCAGGACCGGAAGGGTGCGCTGCACACTGCCGGCGTCGGTGAAGCCGAGCACGGTCTCGCCGGGCGAGGTGACGAACGGCTGGGCGGCGATTCCCGTCGGCAGCGCCGTGAGCACCGTCAGGTCGAGCTGGTTGCCCTCCTCGTCCCAGTCGAAGAGGTACTCCCGGCCGCGCCCGGACTTGGCGTGCAGCAGGGCCTCGATCCTGGCCCGCGAGGCGGCCTCGCCGTCGGTGAAGTAGGCGGGGTAGCGGATCCGGAGCCGGGTGATGCGGCCCGCTTCGTCGAAGGCGTAGTCGCTGAACGCCTTGTCCCACTCCCCGCCGTGGGCGAAGAGCGGGCTCGGGTCCTCGGGGGTGGAGAAGTACGGCACGAGGGCCTCGTAGAGGGACCCGAGCCGTTCGGTCTCGCCCTCGCTGGGCCCGGTCTTCACCGGGATCCGGTCGCGTCCCCGCCAGGCCGCCGCCCCCATCAGGGTGATCAGGGCGAGGAGGGGTCCGTACGGTGCGAGCGCGACCACGAGGACGCAGGCGGCTCCCAGGAACAGCGCGGGACCACGCTTGTCCTTGGGGGTCTGCATCCACTTGCGCCGCCCGGCCGAAGCCAGGATGCGCAGGCCGCGCCCGATGACGAGGAGCGGATGGAGGACGTCCGTGGCGCTGTCGGCGGCCGTGCGAGCAAGGTCGCGGCCCCGGGACAGCGACGTGGAGCCGCTGCTGAGGATGCGGGGGAGTGGGCGCCGGGCCACGGGCGTCTCCTGGAGTTGTCGTGGTGCGGGACGGTGCGTGCGGTCGGGGCGCTACAACTTGATCCCGCCGAGCAGGCTGGCGAGGCTCGCGGTGCTCGCCGTGATGCTCGGCGCGATGGCGGAGCCGGCGAGGAAGAAGCCGAACAGGGCACAGACGAAAGCGTGGGACAGCTTCATCCCGTCCTTCTTGAAGAAGAGGAAGGCGATGATGCCGAGCAGGACGACGCCTGAGATGGACAGGATCATGAGAGGTTCTCCTGGTGGGTGGGGACAGTCACCATCAGTTGTTCCAGGCTCACAGGAAGTATCAGTGCGATAAAAGGTGCATACGGGTGAATGCAGGCTTTTTTCACTTGACCGGCGCAGCCCGGCTGGCGCGTCCGGCGCGAAGCAGGGCCAACCGGACCAGCCCGGCGCCAACCAGCGCCAACGGGGATCCTTGCCTCGGTCCGACCCCCGTATGTGCAGGTCCGGGCGCTACTCTGGCGATTCACCCGTACGGCCGCAGCGCCGTACGCCCCCCTGCCCGCCGGCCTGGGGAACCTCATGCCGACAGCGAGTGAAAGGCGGTACGACAGATGAGCGAGCACAAGCCCACTGAGGGCGGCTCCCAGGGCGCTCCCGACGAGGACGTCATCGAGCTGGCCACCAAGATCTTCGACCTCGCCCGCCAGGGCGAGACCGAGACGCTCACCGCGTACCTCGACGCCGGAGTCCCGGCCAACCTCACCAACGACCGCGGCGACACCCTCGTCATGCTGGCCGCGTACCACGGGCACGCCGCCACCGTCACGGCCCTGCTGGCCCGCGGAGCCGAGGCCGACCGCGCCAACGACCGCGGCCAGACCCCGCTCGCCGGCGCCGTCTTCAAGGGGGAGGAGGCCGTCATCCGCGCCCTGCTCGCCGGAGGCGCCGACCCGACGGCCGGAACCCCCTCCGCCGTGGACACCGCCCGCATGTTCGCCAAGACGGACCTGCTGGAACTCTTCGGAGCCAAGTAGTCCGTTTTTGCCCGTGACCTGGCACGGTCCGACCGGTCCGCTACCTCACGGGTTGATCACGGCGGCCGTAAATGTGGTCGCGGCGCACAAACCGGCTGGGTCATCATGGCGTCGGATTCGATTTGCGAACACGGCGGACGGGCAGGAGCGGGCAGGACACGACGGGTGTCCGGGCCCACCCCCTGCGCAGACCGGCCGCCCCGGTCGCGAAGCACCGACGAGAGTGAGAAGGCAATGGTCTACATCGAGCGGAACATGACGGCGAACGTCCTCACATGCTGTTACGCGGCCCTGTGAATCCCGATTCCCGGTTGCGTCCCCAGCTTGATTTGAGGCCATTCCCATGTTCGAACCAGTCATAGCGCCAAGCGGCACCCTGCTCGGGCTCCTCCAGCGGGGCCGCGGCGACGGCACGCTGCACGCCCTCGCGGCGCCGCGCACCGAGGCCCTCGCAGCCCTCAACCGGTGCGTGGTCAGCGATCCGCGCCAGGACTGGCAGGTCGAGAACCGCTCGCTGTACTACGCCCGCCTGTACCTGGATCTCGACGGCCCCCTCGGCGAGATCGAGAGCCACCTCTTCAGCGCCGACGACCTCGTCGACGACACGGACCACCGGACCGGCCTCGCCCTGTCCGTCCTGGGCCACCTGGCCTCGTACGGCCGCGACGACGCGCTCATGCTGCTGCGCCGCTACGCCGCCTCCGGCGCCAACTGGGCCTGGGCCCTCGACGAGCTCGCCCTGCGCGACGACGACGAGGGGCTGCGCAGCCTCGCCACGCCCGTCCTCGCCAGATTCCCGGCCTCGGCCGAGGGCGAGGCGCGGCTGGCCGCCGCCGTCCGCGACGCGTACGAGCCCCGGCCCTGGTGCCTGTGGGAAGAGTCACCCGAGTACGGCGACCGCCTGCGAGCAGCCCGCCGGCAGGGCTCCTTCGACCGCTGGCAGCGCCAGCTCACCCCGAACGGGCCCCGTCCCGGATGGGGCGTGCAGGCCGTCTTCGACTGGGCCGCCGACGGGCTGAACCGCGGCACCCCGCTGCACGTGCCTGCCGCCCGCTGTCTCGCCGCCGTCGCCGCACCCGAGGACCGCTCCACGATCCTCGCTGCCGCCGCCGGCGCCGCAGGCGAGGCCGCCCGGGCCACCGCCCTGCACCACCTGGTCCTCGCCGAGCCGGAGAACCCGGCCGTACTGGACCTCATCGAAGCCGCCGGGGACGAGCCCGCCGTGGCCGCCTACGAGCGCATGTGCGGCCCCGCGGCCGTAGACCGGGCCCGGCAGTGGGTCCACCGCCCCGACGCGCTGGGCGCGGCCGCAGCCGCCCTCCTGGCCGCCCGGGGCGGAGCCGAGGACACCGGACTCGTCCTGGGCGCCCTCCGCTCCACGGTCCGCGGCTCCGGCCCGGACGCCCAGCCTCTGTTCGCCCTGGTCGACGGGGCAGGCCGGCTCTCCATCGGCTGCGCGGCACCGGTGCTGCGCCACGTCTACCGCGAGACGGCCTCGTCCCACCTGCGCGGTCGCGCGGCGCGCGCCCTGGCCAGCACGGACCCGTCCTTCGCGGCCGGCTTCGCCGTGGAATGCCTCTGGGACTGCGAGGAGACCACCCGCGAGGTGGCGGCCCACCACGCGGAAACGGCGGACGCCCGCGTGGCGCCGAGGCTCCGCAGACTGGCATCGGACCCGGCGGAGGAAGAGGACGTCCAGTCGGCGGTCCGCAGCAGGATCGCGCCGGAGTCGGCGGTGTAGGGCGGGGGACACGCACTCCGCGCCGGAAGGGCCGATCCAGGATGCCGGCGGGCGGGTCGGCGGGCCCGGCTCCCGCCCCCCGCGTCGGGTGGGTCGGCGGGGGCGGCGGGGCCCGGGCCCGGCCGCCCCGCGTCGGGTGGGTCGGCGGCCGCTGGGGTCCGTCGATCCGGTGCAGGAGGCCGGCCGGGACTCGGGACGCCGGGGCTCCGCGCAGGCGGCGCCGGGGGAGCCGGTCGGGACTTCGGGGGGCGGGGTCCGGGCATTCGGCGTGAGGTGGGCGGATCGGAACTTCGGGGGCGGGGTCCGTGTGCTCGGGGACGGAGAGGTCGGCCGGAGGCTCCCGGGCGGGGTCCGTGTGCGCGGCGTCGAGAGGTCAGCCGGAGGCTCCGGGTCCGTGTGCGCGGCGTCGGAGAGGCCAGCCGGAGCCTCCGGGCCGGGCTCCGTGTGCGCGGCGTCGGAGAGTGGATCGGGAGGCCGGGGGGCGGGGTCTGTGGACTCGGTGTCGGTGTGTGTCCGGGGGCGTCCCGTCAGTCCACTGTCCTTCCGTGTCGTGCCGGTCCCTCAAGGGCGCTCTTTCGTCGCGTCGCTTCGCGATGGCCTTCGGCCACCCTTGACCGACCGGCCCGCCCCGGAAAGACAACAGACTGCCGGGAAGCCCCCGAAGGATGGCCGGGGGGTTCATGTTCCGATGAGGGCCCATCAGAGATCCCGCCCGGCGGCCCCTGTCCATCCGGAGTCCGTTCACCAGGACCACCGAGCCGGGGCGGTGATGGGCGCGCGGGGAGGGGACGGCTCCCTCGAGGGCCCATGGGCGCCCTTTCCGGACCCGGGCAGGGTCAACCGGCACCCGACAGCGATGAGATGACGGTGCGGTGCCGGTTGCGCGGTGGACGCATCGAATCGCTACGCGCTCCTCCCTGCTTGGCGTCCTCGGCCCGCCTGTGGCTGGACATAGGCCGCCCACGACCGGCGCAGGCTGGCCTAAGCATGCGACTGTGGGTCGTTTGTCCCGTTTTGGCGCCCAGTTGGGAGCTGAATGGGTGCCTGCCGTAGTGAGGGGTTGAGAAATCCGGCATCAGGCTCCTTCTCGCCCTCTTTTCGCCCCAAACGGCGTGCAGACGCCCGAAAGGCCGCCCATGGGGGGCGTCTGGGCGGCCTATGTCCGGCCCCAGACGGCCGTCGGACGCCAAACAGAGAGAAGCGCGTAGCGATCTGGGGCGTCCGCGGGCCCGCCCCTACCGGCATGGGCATCTGGCCGCTGTCTGGTGCAGGTTGACCCTTCCCGGAACCGGAAAGGCTTCATCTGGGCCCTTCAGGGGGCCTCCCCCTCCCCGCGGCCCCATCACCGGCCCGGATCGGTGCTCCTGGTGGGCTGGGTCCGGATGGACAGGGGCCGCCGGGCGGCATCTCTGATCTGGGCTGATCGGAACCCTGAACCCCCCGGCCATCCTTCGGGGGCTTCCCGGCAGTCTGTTGTCTTTCCGGGGCGGGTCGGTCGGTCAAGGGTGGCCGTAGGCCATCGCGTAGCGACGCGACGACGAAGGAGGAGCGCCCTTGAGGGACCGGCACGACACGGAAGGACAGTGGACTGACGGGACGCCCCCGGACACACACCGACACCGAGTCGACAGACCCCGCCCCCGGCATCCCGACCGACCTCTTCCGTCCCCGACACACAGACCCCGCCCGCACGTCCCGATCGGCACTCCCGGCGCCGAGTGCGTGGGCCCCGCCGCCGACGTCCCGACCGGCACTCCCGGCGCCGGGTGCGCAGACCCCGCCCCCGAAGCCCCCGGCCCGCCCCACCCCCCACCCCCCCGCCCCCTACCCCCGCACGAACCGCACCGGGACCCCCGGTCTGGCCTGGGCCGCTGCGTTCAGGGGTGGGCCCGGGGGGACCACGCCTACGACCGGGTAGCCGCCCGTCACCGGATGGTCGGCCAGGAACACCACCGGCAGGCCGTCCGGGGGGACCTGGACGGCACCCAGCACCATGCCCTCGCTCGGGAGTTCGCCGCCGCGGCTGCGGATCAGCCGGGCCCCGGCCTCGGTGCGGAGTCCGATGCGGTTCGACTCCGGCGAGACCCGGAACTCCGCGCGCCACAGGGCCGCGATCGAAGCCGGCTCGAACCAGTCCGCCCGCGGCCCCAGCCGCAACGGCAGTACCAGCTCGGTCGGCGCCCCCGGTGCCCCCAGCGCATCCGCCCCGCAGACCGGATCCGGCCCGGCCGGGCCCACCGGCAGCGATGTCCCGGCCGACAGGACGGGCGGCCCCAGCCCCGACAGCAGGTCCGTCGAGCGACTGCCCAGGACCGGCGGTACGGCGAACCCTCCCCGCACCGCGACGTAGCTGCGCACCCCCGACTCCGCCCGGCCCACCTCGAGCTCCGCCCCGGCCCGGAGCCGCACCGGCGCTCCCCAGGCCACCGCCCGGCCGGACACCCGTACCGCACAAGGAGCTCCCGTGACCGCCACGGTCACGGGAGCCAGCGCCCGCAGGCCGACCCCGTCCAGGGTGGTCTCCAGCGCGGCCGCCTCCGGCGGGTTGCCCAGCAGCCGGTTGGCCAGCGCGTGCGCCCCCGTGTCCAGCGCGCCCGACCTGGGCACGCCCAGGTGCGCGTGTCCGGGCCGGCCCAGGTCCTGGACCGTGGTCAGCGCCCCCGCCCGGAGCACCTCCAGCGCAGCACCCCTCACCCCGCCACCTCCTCGAACCGCACCCGTACCCCCGGCGCGAACAGCGCCGCCGGCTGCCGCTCCGGATCCCACAGCACCGCGTCCGTCGTCCCGATCAGCTGCCAGCCGCCGGGGGAGGAGCGCGGGTACACCCCCGCGTACTCGCCGGCCAGCGCCAGCGAGCCCGCCGGGACGGCCGTGCGGGGCGTGGCCCGCCGCGGCAGGTGGTAGCGCTCCGGCAGCCCCGTCAGGTACCCGAAGCCCGGGGCGAACCCGCAGAAGGCCACCCGGAACAGCGTCCCCCCGACGATGCCCGCCACCTCCCGCTCCCCGACCCCCCACAGCCGGGCCGCCTCCGCCAGGTCCGGCCCGTCGTACCGCACCGGGACGGTGACCAGCGGCCCCTCGGTCTCCGCGAGCGGCGGCACCTCCCAGCGCGCGATCCGCTCCGCCAGCGCGCGCGGCTCGCGCACGCCGTCCAGCAGCACGGTCCGCGCGGCCGGCACGACGTCCCGTACGGCTCCCAGCTCGCCCGCGTCCCGCTGCCGCAGCAGCTCCGCGTGGAGCGCGGCCACCTCCGCCGCCGAGTCCAGCTCGATCAGCAGCGCCTCACCGCCCACCACCAGCGGCCTCACGCGAAGGCCTCCACCCGGACGCCCGCCGCGCCCAGCGCCTCGCGCACGCGCAGGGCGAGCTGCGCCGCCCCCGGGGTGTCCCCGTGCAGGCACAGCGAGCGCGCCTCCAGCACCACCCAGGAGCCGTCGGCGGCCGTCACCGCGCCCTCGGTCGCCATCCCGACCGCACGGGCGACCACGGCGTCCGGGTCGTGCAGCACCGCCCCCGGCTCGCTGCGCGGCACCAGCGTCCCGGCCGGCGTGTACGCCCGGTCGGCGAACGCCTCCGGTACGGCCGTGAGGCCCGCCGCTTCGGCGGCGGTCAGCAGCAGCGAGCCCGGCAGGCCGAGCACCGGCAGGTCGTCGGCCCCGGCCGCCGTCCGCACCCCGGCGACGACGGCGCCCGCCTGGTCGGCGTCGTGGACCGTGCGGTTGTACAGCGCACCGTGCGGTTTCACATACGACACCCGGGAGCCCGCTGCCCGCGCGAAGACCTCCAGCGCCCCGATCTGGTACGCCACCTCGTCGGCCAGCTCGCCCGCGGGCACGTCCATGGAGCGCCGCCCGAAGCCCGCAAGATCGCGGTACGCGACCTGCGCGCCGATCCGTACGCCCCGCTCCGCGGCCAGCTCGCAGACCCGGCGCATGATGGACGGGTCCCCGGCGTGGAAACCGCAGGCCACGTTGGCACTGGTGACGACGGACAGCAGCGCCTCGTCGTCGGTCAGCGTCCAGCGCCCGAAGCCCTCGCCGAGGTCGGCGTTGAGATCGATCAGAGGTGTGATCATGGCAGCCATGCGGTGAGCGTAGAACAGCGCCCGCACGGCGGTGACGGGTTGGGCCGCGCGTTCGGCGGCACGTCCGGCGGCGGCCTGCAGGCGCCCGGGACCGATCCGGCCGAACCATGCCGTTTGGGATGTTGTCAGTATCAGCGCCTAGTCTTTGTCCGTGACTCTCCCTGCCCCGGCGAAGACCCTTCCGTCCCCGGCGCCGGGCCCGGCTGCCGACGAGGGCCTGGCCCGGCGGCTGCGCGCGCTCGCCTGCACCGCCCCGCTGCACGATCTCGACGTACGCAAGGCCAATCTCGCCGGCGAGTACGGGATCTACGCGATGGCGGAGGTCGCGCTCGCCGCGATCGACCTGGTCACGCTCAACATGGACTTCGACACCGGCGCCGACCACGAGCAGATAGTGGCCCGGCTGCTGCCGCGCATCGCCGCGCAGGCACCGCACCGCCCGGCCGCCGAGCACGAGCGGGTGGCCCGCTGGGTGCTCGAGAACCTGATCAACGTGGGCAGCGTCGACCGGGGCTTCCGTGCGATCTACGGCACGTTCGGCCCGGACGGGGTGTACGTCCGGCGGGACTACGACTTCAAGCTGATCGAGGAGGTACCCGGCTACGGCGGCGCGGTCTACCTCCGTACGACGGACGAGGCCGTCAACGTGCTGGTCGGCGCCCTCGACACGGACGTCACCAGCGCGCAGATCGCCGCCGAGGTGAAGCTCGAGGTCCTGATCAGCCGGGGCAGGCTGGCCGACGCCCAGCTCGCCGCCGAGCAGGCCCGGTACCGCACGGTCCAGTACGCCGAGACCCTGCGCCGCACGCTGGACGCGACCCGGCGCAACGTCCGGGCGGTGGACTGGCTCCAGTCCGTGCCCGACATGATCGAGGAGGCCCTCGACCACGTCGCCGACCGCTACCGGCACGAGAACGCGATCCTGACGAACATCCGCCGGGCGCGGGACGAGGCAGAAGAGCCGGAGAACAAGCGGCGCGCCGCCGAGCTCGTCGACATCGTCAAGGACTGCATCCGCCGCCACACCCAGCTCCAGTCGCGGCTGCTGGACGCGGGCCCGCTGTTCCGTGCCGAGCAGGACCGGCAGGCCTTCGCGGCCCCGGCGCCGCGTTCCGGTATCGACCTGTACGGGCAGCTCGTCGCCCCGATCCTGCCGCTGCCGGTCGCGCAGGCCGGGCGCGTCACCGACGCCTTCTTCGCCGCGGGGGCGGGCCTGCGCACGCCCGTCTCCGTGCGCGTCGCCGACCTCGTCGAGATACTGCTGACGCCGCCGGTGGAGCGCGAGCACCTCGGCGCCGAGATGCCGGAGCCGGACCTCATCGCGACCCCGGACGACAGCCGCTTCAGCGAGGAGCAGCTCGCCGCCGCGATGGAGCTCCTGGACCTGCCGCACGACGCCCCGCGCCGCCTGTCGGGCCTGCTCGCCGAGGCCCGGCGCAGCGACCCGGACCTGCCGTACCTGGTGGCCCTGCTGGCCGTCCACGCGGCGAGCCCGGCGGTCGGCACGGCCTACCGCCAGGGCGAGGAGCGGCTGCTCTTCGCGGTGGACGACGGCACGGAGCTCGACGACCCCGAGTTCGGCGGCGCCGACCTGATCGTCGGCACGGCCCTCCTGGACGCGGCCGCGATGACGGCGGACCGCACGGAGGCGGCATGACCACCACCCGGCCAGGCCACCGCCCGGGGGCACGGGGGCCCGCCCCCGCCGCCGTGCGGCAGGGCCGCATGATCCAGCACAGCGGGAAGGGGCGGGGCCGGGGAGAGAACCCGCACGCCGCCGAAACCACCGCACACCACGAGAGGCAGTACCCGTGAGCGACCACCACGCC
The DNA here is from genome assembly GCF_036106915.1 of Streptomyces sp. NBC_00354. Taxonomy (NCBI): domain Bacteria; kingdom Bacillati; phylum Actinomycetota; class Actinomycetes; order Kitasatosporales; family Streptomycetaceae; genus Streptomyces; species Streptomyces sp. NBC_00354. Next base: position 6,847,195 of record NZ_CP107983.1, read on the forward strand.
GAGAACCCCGCGTGGAGCGAGCCCGACGCGCCGTCGGCTCCCGTCGCGCCCGCCCCCGCAGGGTCCGTCACCCCCGCCGACGCCGCGGACGCGGCCCGGCTGGTCGCCTTCGGGCTGCAGCCAAAGCTGCTTCCCGCCCGGGACGCCGAGTACGCCGAACTGCTGCGCCGCTACCGCGAGGAGCCGGCCTTCGGCCGCCTCGCCGACGCCGTCGCCACCGGCCTCGGCCTCGTCGTCCTGGAGGTGTCCCCGCGCGCCGGCATGGCCGTCGCCGCCGGCGAGGACTCCGTCTTCGCCGTCCGGATGGGCGACTACGCCCGCCGCACCACCGCCGACTCCGCCGACCGCTTCCTGCACGGCCTCGCCCATCTCGCCGTCGCCGCCCTCGCCTTCCCCCGCCCCGAGGACCTCGCCGACGACGGCTACATCGGCCGCGTCACCGTCAACGGCGTCGACGCGTTCGTCCGGCAGACCTGCCGCTGCCTCGAGGAGCGCGCCGCGGAGCTCGGCGAGAACACCGACCCGGCCACCGACGCCCCCGGCCTCGAAGCCGCCTGGCGCGTCTACGCCCGCCGCAGTGCGACCGGCGCCACCAAGGACGCGCGCCGCCTCGCCGGCTCCACCACCGGCATCGTCGGCAAGGCCGCCGCCTTCCTCACCGACTCCGGGTTCCTCCAGCGCACCGGCGACGACGCCGGCGGTACCTACCGCACCACCCCCCGCTACCAGCTCCAGGTCCGCGACATGGCGGGCAGCGCGGCCATGGCCGAGCTCCTGGAACTCGGCGTGGTCCCCGTCAGCGACGGCTCCGCCAGCCTCCTCCCGCCGCCCGAGGGCGACGACCTGGAGCTCGCCGCCGACGCAGGCCTGCCCTTCCACGCCTGAGTCCCGCCGCCGAGCACCGCCGCCCGACCTGCCCTACGTACCGAGACACACCGAGAAACAACGAGAGTCCGCCGCCATGTACGAGCTGTCCCGGATCCGCCTCTACTCCATCGGGCCCGCCGGTGCGCGCTACGCCGACACCGTGCTCGACCTGCGCGGAGTCGGCGAGCCGGTGCCCCACCCGGCGCCCGCCCAGGCGGAGTTCTTCGAGGACGAGCCCACCGGCCCGCCGCGTCGCCCCACGCCCGCCGGCGTGCTCTTCCTGGAGAACGGCGGCGGCAAGTCCGTCCTGCTCAAGCTGATCTTCTCGGTGATGCTGCCCGGCCACCGCAACACCCTCGGCGGCGCCAGCTCCGGCGTCCTGCGCAAGTTCCTGCTCGCCGACGACTGCGGGCACGTGGCCCTGGAGTGGCAGCACACCCAGACCGGCGAGTGCGTGGTCGTCGGCAAGGTCAGCGAGTGGCGCGGGCGCCAGGTCTCCAACGACCCGCGCAAGTTCGCCGAGGCCTGGTACTCCTTCCGTCCGGGCCCCGGCCTGAGCCTGGACAACCTCCCCGTCGCCGAGGCCACCGCCGTCCGGCCGCCCGTCGAAGGCGCCTCCGGCGCCCAGGGCCGGCGGCGCACGATGAAGGGCTTCCGCGACGCCCTCACCGAGGCCGGCAAGGCGTACCCGCACCTCGAGGTGTACTTCGAGGAGATCCACGACCGCTGGAACGAGCACCTCACCGAACTCGGCCTCGACCCCGAACTCTTCCGCTACCAGCGCGAGATGAACGCCGACGAGGGCGAGGCCGCCGGCCTCTTCGCGGTCAAGAAGGACTCCGACTTCACCGACCTCCTGCTGCGCGCCGTCACCGACACCCGCGACACCGACGGCCTCGCCGACCTCGTCCACGGCTTCGGCAACAAGCTCGGCCGCCGCGCCGAGCTGATGGCCGAACGGGACTTCACCGCCGGCTCGGTGGACCTGCTCACCAAGATCGTCGAGGCCGCCGAGACCCGCTCCCGGCTCCGCGACGTCCACGCGGGCGCGGAACGCCGTACGCGGACCCTCGCCCGGCGGCTGTCCGCCCGCGCCGCCGAGGAGCGCGGCCGCGCGGCCGACCTGGCCCAGCGGGTCACCGGCGCCGCCCACGGGGTCACCTCCGCCGAGTCCGCGCGCTCCCGCAGCGCCGCCGTCTCCGCCGAACTCGCCTACCGGCACGCCTCGCTGGCGCTGACCGTCGCGGACAAGGCCGCCGCGGCCCAGCGCCGCGAGCTCCTCGAAGCCCGCACCCTGCACTCCGCGTGGCAGGCCGCCGAGATCGTGCTGCGCCACCGCGCCGCCGCCGACCGCTCCGCCCGGGTCGCCGCCGCGATCCTGGAGGCCGAGCGCGACGCCGCCCCGGCGCTGGCCGCGCGCGCCACGGCCGCCGCCGCGCTCGTACGGGCCCTGCACACCGCCGCCGAGAACGGGGAGCGGGTCGCCAACGAGGAGGAGGAGCGGTCCGCCGGCCTCCAGGAGGCGGGCGAGGCCGCCCACCGCGATGCCACCGCCGCAGCCACGGCAGCCCAGCGCGCCCGCAGCGAGGCCGAACACCTGCGGGCCCGGCTCGCCGAGGTCCAGCAGGAGACCGCCGAGGCCGTCCGGGCCGGCTGGCTCGACGACTCGGCGCCCGACGCGGACCCGGCGCGGGCGGCCCTGGCCGCGTCCGACGCGGAGAAGACCGCCGTGGCCGCCTGGGACGCGTCCCGCGACGCCGCCCGCACCACCGCCGACGCCGCCCGCGAGGCGGCCGCCGCGGAGTCCCGCGCCGAACTCACCGCGGCCCGGGCCGCGGACGCCGCCGACGCGGCCGAGGCCGCGCACGACGCCGAGTACCGGGCGGCCTCCTCCCTCGCCGCCTCCCCCCGCCTGGCGGAGCTCCTGGGCCTCCCGCCGGTCCCCGAAACCTTCCTCCCCCACCCCCGTACGGGCACCCCCGGCGCCGCGCACGGCTCCGGCGGAGACGAACCGGCCCCGACCGCAGGCGCGGGCACCGACGCCCCCGGCGGGCTGACCGTGGACGACCTCGACCGGAACGCCGACGACCTGCGCGAACTGCTCACCCGCGGAGTCGCCTCGGCCGAGCGCCAGTTGTTCGAGCTGCGCACCGCCGCCGCCGACGACGCCCGCATCCTCGGCGCGCTCGGCGACGGCGGACTGCTGCCGCCCGGCCCCGACGTCCTCGCCACCGTCGAGTACCTCGGCGAACACGGCATCCCGGCCCTGCCCGGCTGGCGCTACCTTGCCCAGTCCGTGGACCCCGCCGACCACGCCGCAGTCCTCGCCGCCCGCCCCGAGCTCGTCGACGGCGTCGTCATCACCGACCCCGACACCCACTCCCGGGCCCGCGAGGTCCTCTCCGGCGCCGCCCTGCTGCCCCGCTCCACCGTCGCCGTCGGTACGGCAGCCGCCCTGCTGGCGCCCGTACCGCCCGCGGCGGAGAGCGACACCGGGGTCTTCCTCGTACCGCCGAACCCGGCCATGCACGACGAGCACGCCGCCGACGAGGAGCGCCAGGCGCTGCGCACCCGCGCCACCGCCCGCGACACCGAGATCCGCGACCTGGCCACCCGCCTCGCCGGGGACCGCGAGCTCGCGGCCCGCCTCGCCTCCTGGCGTACCGGCTGCCCGCCCGGCCGCCTCGCCGAGCTGGCGCACCAGGCCGAGGCCGCCCGTGCGTTCGCCGAGGAGGCCGACGCCGAGCTGGCGGAGGCCCGTACCGTACGCGCCGAAGCCGACGAGGCCGCCGCCGACGCCGCCCGCGTCCGCGACGAGCGCCAGGAGACCGCCCAGCGGGCGCGCCGCGCCGCCGACGCCCTCGCCGGGCTCGCCTTCCGCCTGCGCGAGCGCGCCGGCTGGCAGGCCAAGGTCCGCGAACTCGCCGACGAGGCGGCCGAGTCCGAGGCCCGCGCCGAGGTCTGCCTGGACCGGGCCCGCGCCGCCGACGAGGACCGCCGCGCAGCCCAGCGCGCCGCCGACGACGCCCGCCGTACCGCCCGCGCGCTGCGCGCCGAGCGTGCCGAGATCGCCGGCGCCCCCGAGGCGCTGCCCGAGGACGACGGCGCGGCCAAGGCGCCGCTGCCCGACCTCCGCGAGGCCTACCGGGCCGCCTCCCAGCTGTACGAGAAGGTCGGCGTCGGCGCTGACCTGCGCGCCGAGCAGGCCCGCGCCGAGAGCGCCGAGAGCGCCGCCCTCGCCGAGCTCGACCGGCTCACCAACAAGGTCCGCACCCGCGCCGCCCAGCTCCTCGAGGGCACCGACGGCGCCGACGGGCCCTCCCGCCAGGCGGCCGCAGCCCGCGCCGAGTCCCTCGTGCAGATGCTGGAGACCCGCGCGCAGGTCGCCAGCGAGCAGCTCGGCCGGCTGCGCGGCGAGGCCGAACGGCACGCCCCCACCGAGGGCGAGGCGCACACCGACCTGCCCGAGGAGCTGATCCCCGGCGACGTCGAACAGGCCCAGGCCTTCCTGCGCACCGCCACCGCCCAGCTCGCCGCGCTCACCGCGGCCGTGGAGACCGCCCGGGCCGCCCACGCCGACCTGCTGCGCGCCCACCGCGCCGCCGAGGACGGCGCCGGAGGCTTCGACGAGACCGCGGCGATGCTGCGGGACCTGCTGCGCGACCACGCCCACCAGGACGACGAGCAGGAGCCGGCGGCCCACCCGGGCACGCTGGAGGAGGCCCGGCAGTCCGCCGCCGAGGCCCGCCGCTCCCTGCGCGGCTGCGCGGCCGATCTCTCGGCCGCCGAGTCGGCGGTCCGCGAGGCGAGCGACATCCTGGTCCGCCACGCCAACGCCAACCGCTACGAGCAGGTACGCACCCCCGCGCGCCAGCAGATCCGCGAACTGCCCGCCTCCGCCCTGCCCGAGCACGCCGCGGCCTGGGCCGCGGCATTCGCACCCCGGCTGCGCGTCCTCACCGACGAGCTGGCCCAGCTCGAGCGCAACCGCGACAGCATCGTCGACCGGCTGCGCGGACTGGTGGAGTCCGCCCTGGCCACCCTGCGCTCCGCCCAGCGGCTCTCCCAGCTCCCCGAGGGGCTGGGGGAGTGGTCGGGCCAGGAGTTCGTGCGCATCCGCTTCGAGGAGCCGGACCAGGCCACCCTCACGGAGCGCCTCGGCGAGGTCATCGACGAGGCGACCCGCGCGGCCGTGAAGAAGAACAGCAGCGCGTCCTTCGGCGAGGGCCGCCGCGACGGCATGTCGCTGCTGCTGCGCGGAGTCCAGGCGGCCCTGGAGCCCAAGGGCATCTCGGTCGAGATCCTCAAGCCGGACGCGGTGCTGCGCGCCGAGCGCGTACCGGTCGGCCAGATGGGCGATGTCTTCTCCGGCGGCCAGCTGCTGACCGCCGCGATCGCCCTGTACTGCACGATGGCGGCGCTGCGCAGCAACGACCGCGGCCGCGACAAGCACCGCCACGCGGGCACGCTGTTCCTCGACAACCCGATCGGGCGCGCGAACGCCACGTACCTGCTGGAACTCCAGCGGGCCGTGTCCGACGCGCTCGGCGTCCAGCTGCTCTACACGACGGGCCTGTTCGACACCACGGCCCTCGCCGAGTTCCCGCTGGTCATCCGGCTTCGCAACGACGCGGACCTGCGGGCGGGCCTGAAGTACATCAGCGTCGAGGAGCACCTGCGCCCGGGCCTGCCCCAGCAGTTCGCGGAGGAGGAGACCATTCACGGCGAGATCACGGCGACCCGCATGTTCCGCCGCTCCACGGTCGGTTCCTGACCGCAGCCCCCGTACGGGTCAGCCCCGGCCCGAGCTCGCCTGGTAGCGCCTGTCCGCGCCCGGAGGCGGCCACACAGCCGGCCGGGTGCCCGCGCCCGCGCCGCCCCGCAGACGTATTCGATCCGTCCCGCCGGCCGCCTCGGCGCGCGCCTCCCGGCGGGCCCGGCGCCGCTCGCGCCGGCGGTCCCGCGCCGTGCTGCTCGGCTCCGACACCACCCCGTACCGCTGGTTCCACATCTGCCGGGTGATCAGCACGTCCAGCACGCCCCAGGTGGCCACGACCGTCCCGGCTATCGCGCCGATCCCCATCGGCAGGGCCAGCCATGAGCCGGTGAGCATGAGGAAGAAGGTGACCGTCGCCTCGGTCAGCGTGACGGCCACGATCAGCACCGCCCGCACCGCCGAGTCCCGCACCGGGTCCGGCATCCTGCGCCGCCGGGCCGGCTCTTCCTCCCACAGCGACCGCCCCGGCGCGCCCACCGCCGCGCCGGTGTCCTCGTAGATCCCCATCGCACGCTCCCGCCCCGACGAATCCCCTCGAACAGGTAGACGTTCGACGTCGCCGAGAGATTCCCGTATCCCGGACTCCTCCCCAGCACCTGCCCATCCCGGAACGAAGAATTCCAGCCATCCATCGGGTTGCGGGAACTCACACCCCACCAAGTGTCATCTGCCACATAACGGGCCGCTCTTGACCGGATGTGTCGGACAACTCGTGATCTACGCCCGGGCGTCCGGCCGAAAATGTCCGGACACGCCTTCGAACCCGCTCCCCGGCAGTAGTAGGCTCACGCCGTTTAAATGACGGAACACCGACCCCCGACAACGGGGTTGAGCTGGGGGAGGCTGGGGAGGCCATGCGCTTTCGCGGGAAGTCCATCCGCCGGAAGATCGTGGCGTTGCTCCTTGTGCCGCTCATCTCCCTCACCGCCCTCTGGGGCTTCGCGACCGTGATCACCGGCCGCCAGGCCGTCCAGCTCCTCGACGTCGCCTACGTCATCGACAAGGTCGGCTACCCCGTCGAGGACGTCGTCCGCGTCATCCAGAAGGAACGCCGCCAGACCCTCGTCGTCCTCGGCGACCCCCGCGCCTCCACCGCGACCGCCGAACTCGCCAAGCGCCGCGCCGCCACCGACGAGATCGTCGACCGGATCGGCCGGAACGCCAAGGACCCCGAGGTCGCCGACGAGCTGGCCCCGGCGGCCGCCCAGCGCCTCGACTCCATCCTCGACGCTTTCCACGGCATCGGCGCACTGCGCCGCTCCGTCGACCAGAACACCCTCGACCCCAGCCAGGCGCTGGAGCTCTACAGCCGGCTCGTCGACCCCTGCTACGAGTTCCTCATGAACCTCCACGCTCTCGAGAACGTGGAGATGGACAAGCAGGGCCGCGCCCTCGTCGGCATCACCCGCGCCCGCGAGACGCTCTCCCGCGAGGACGCCGTCATCGCCGCCGCCCTCGCCGCCCGCAACGTCAGCGCCGCGGACATCCGGCACGTCTCCGACTTCGCCGCCAACCGCACCCTGCTCTACGAGTTCAACCTCGCGATCCTCCCGGCCGACGACCGCGAGCTGTTCGAGCAGTACTGGAGCAACCCCGAGACCAAGCCGCTGCGCGACGCCGAGGAGCGGTTCCTCTCCGGCGGCGCCGGCAAGAACCCGCGCATCACCGCCGCCCAGTGGGACGAGGCCGCGAACAAGGTCCTCGACGACCTCGCCACCATGGGCACGGCAGCCGGCGACCGCTACCAGAAGCGCGTCGAACCCGTCGCCATGGACGTCCTGGTCCAGGCGGCCATCGCCGGCGTCCTCGGCTTCATCGCCCTCGTCGTCTCCGTCGTCCTCTCCGTGCGCATCGGCCGCGACCTCGTCCGCGACCTGTCCCGGCTCCGCAAGGAGGCCCACGAGGTCTCCGGCGTCCGGCTGCCCGCCGTGATGCGCCGCCTCGCCGCCGGCGAACACGTGGACGTCGAGACCGAGGCCCCGCGCCTGGAGTACGAGAAGGACGAGGTCGGCCAGGTCGGCCAGGCCCTCAACACCCTCCAGCGCGCCGCCGTCGAGGCCGCCGTCAAACAGGCGGAGCTGCGTCGCGGTGTTTCCGAAGTATTCGTCAACCTGGCCCGCCGCAACCAGGTCCTGCTGCACCGCCAGCTGACCCTGCTCGACACCATGGAGCGGCGCACCGAGGACGCCGAGGAGCTCGCCGACCTCTTCCGCCTCGACCACATGACCACCCGCATGCGCCGCCACGCCGAGGGCCTCGTGATCCTCTCCGGCGCCGCCCCCTCCCGCCAGTGGCGCAAGCCCGTCCAGCTCATGGACGTCGTACGGGCCGCCGTCGCCGAGGTCGAGGACTACGAGCGCATCGAGGTACGCAGGCTGCCGCGGCTCGGCATCGCAGGCCCCGCCGTGGCCGACGTCACCCACCTCGTCGCCGAACTCCTCGAGAACGCCACCGTGTTCTCCCCGCCGCACACCGCCGTCCAGGTGCACGGCGAGCGCGTCGCCAACGGCTTCACCCTCGAGATCCACGACCGCGGCCTCGGCATGAACCCCGAGGCACTGCTCGACGCGAACCTCCGGCTCGCCGAGACCCCCGAGTTCGAGCTCTCCGACACCGACCGCCTCGGCCTGTTCGTCGTCAGCCGCCTCGCGCAGCGCCACGGCGTCAAGGTCGTCCTCCAGCCCAGCCCGTACGGCGGCACCACCGCCGTGGTGTTCCTCCCGGCGGCCCTGCTCACCGAAGCCCCCGAGACCAACGGCACCGGCCTGCGCCTCGGCGACGGCAAGGGAGGCCGGCCGAACGGCCAGGGCCCCGCCCGGCCCGCCCCGGTCGCCGTGGAGCGCGCCCCGGCCGGCCGGCAGCTGCCGGCCCCCGAACTGCGCGGCCCCGTCGAACTGGAGGCCCCGCTCGGCGTGCTCGGGCTGGACGGCCTCGACGACCCGGCCGCCTTGGACGAGGTCACCACCGGGCTCACCGGGCTCACCGGCGTCGGCGGCCGCCCCGCCATGGCCACGCTCGACGACGAGACCCCGCCGAACGGCACCCCGCGCAGCGCCCTGCTGGGGCTCCGCCCGGCGGACCGGCCGCACACCGACCGGAAGGGCGGCCGGGACCGCGACCGGGAGCCGCAGGCCCCCACCGGCCCGGTCCGCCTCGACAGCCACCGCCCCGAGGCGATCCGCAGCGCCCGCCCGGACGGGCCCCGGTCCCCGGGCGCCGTACCGCTCCCGCGCCGCAGGCCCACCCCGACGCTGGTCGCCGAGCACGGCCGCCGCGTCGAGCCCCGCCCGGTGTCCGCGGTCCCGCAGCCCGCGCCGGACCCGGATCCGGGCGCCCGCCCCGGCCCGGCTGCGCCCGGTGCGGCCCAGCCCGGCGGCGCCCCCGCCAAGGGCCCCGGCGGGCTGCCCAAGCGCGTCCGCCAGGCCAGCCTGGCGCCCCAGCTGAGGAACACCCCGGCCCCCGCACCCGCCGAAGCCGCCGCGGACCCCGTGGTCCACCGCGACGCGGAAGACGTACGTACGCGCATGACCGCACTCCAGCGCGGCTGGACGGCGGGCCGCAAGCAGCAGGCACAGCAGCAGTCCGGGACCGGGACAGGCACTTCCGCCACCACCGGTCCCGGATCCGAGAACGAGGGGGACGGCCGATGACCGCACCGCAGACCGGCAACGACACCCGGGGCCGCGGCTCCGGTCCGCTCAACTGGCTCCTCGACGAGCTCGTCGACCGGGTCGGCAGCATCCGCAAGGCGGTGGTCCTCTCCGGCGACGGCCTGCCCACCGGCAGCTCCAAGGACCTGACCCGCGAGGACAGCGAGCACCTGGCCGCCGTGGCCTCCGGCTTCCACAGCCTGGCCAAGGGCGTCGGCCGGCACTTCGAGTCCGGCAGCGTCCGCCAGACCGTCGTCGAGCTGGACGAGGCCTTCCTCTTCGTCATGGCCGCCGGTGACGGCAGCTGCCTGGCCGTGCTCTCCGACGCCGACTCCGACGTCGGGCAGGTCGCGTACGAGATGACCCTCATGGTCAAGCGGGTAGGCGACCACCTGGCGACCGCTCCCCGCTCCGGGCAGCCATCCGGAGGGTGAGGCGGACCGTATGAGCGATCCAGGCCGGCACCGCCCGGACCACCGCCCGGACCACCCCGCGGGCGCCCCCGGCACGAACGGGGCACCGCAGGAACCCGCCCACCCGCACTGGTTCGACGACGAAGCGGGCCCCGTCGTCCGCCCGTACGCCATGACCCGCGGCCGGACCAGCCACGCCGGCCAGCACCGGCTCGACCTGATCGCGCTCGTCGTCGCCGAACCGGCGGCCGACGATCCGGTCTGGGACATGACCCTGTCCCCGGAACACGCCCACATCCTCGGGCTGTGCCGGGAGCGCCCGCAGTCGGTCGCCGAGCTCGCGGCCGAACTCGACCTCGCGGTCGGGGTCGTACGGGTCCTGATCGGGGACCTGGTCGACGACGAACTGGTCCATGTGACCCGGCCGGTACCGCCGGCCGAACTGCCCGATGAATCCATTCTGCGTGAGGTGATCGATGGCCTTCGGGCGCTCTAGCCGCACCGGTGCCATGCATGCCGTGTCGCCGGTCGAGCCGCTGACCCTGAAGATCCTGGTCGCGGGCGGCTTCGGGGTGGGCAAGACCACCCTGGTCAGTGCGGTGAGCGAGATCAGACCGCTGCGGACGGAGGAACTGCTGTCCGAGCCGGGCGTCGGCATCGACGACACCGGGGGAGTCGAGGGCAAGTCCACCACCACCGTGGCGATGGACTTCGGGCGCATCACCCTGCGCGAGGACCTCGTCCTGTACCTGTTCGGCACGCCCGGACAGGACCGCTTCTGGTTCCTGTGGGACGAACTGGCCCAGGGCTCGCTCGGCGCCGTGGTCCTCGCCGACACCCGCCGCCTCGCCGACTGCTTCGCCGCCGTCGACTACTTCGAGCGGCGGGGGATCCCGTTCGTCGTGGCCGTCAACTGCTTCGACGGGGCCGATCGCCATCCGGTGGTGACCGTACGGGAGGCGCTCGACCTCGATCACGAGGTGCCGGTGCTGCTGTGCGACGCCCGGGACCGGGAGTCCGTGAAGGACGTGCTGGTCGGGGTCGTGGAACACGCGATGTCGCTGGCGCGGGCCCGGCGCCGGAGCCTGACCGCCGGGAGCTGAGCAGCGGTCTGCGGGCCCCGGGGGCCGGGCGCACAGGAGGCGGCCCGCACCCCCGCCGACTGGGGTACGGGCCGCAGCTCTCATGGGGGGACGGAGGGCCCCGGTCGCGGCGTCGTACGCGGCGCGGGACTGTGGAGCGAGTGTGAACCTGCCGCCGGGGGCCGTCAAGCGTTCGGACAACAGCCCCTGTTCAGGGTCCGCGCCCGGCCGCCGCCGTCACCCCGGCGTAGCCGTCGGCGCCACCTCCGCCGGCATCCTCACCGCACCGCGACGACGGCCGATCCGTGCCCGAACAGCCCCTGGTTCGCGGTGATCCCCGCCCGGGCCCCCGGCACCTGCCGGTCCCCGGCCGTACCGCGCAACTGCCAGGTGAGCTCGCACACCTGGGCGATCGCCTGCGCCGGCACCGCCTCCCCGAAGGAGGCCAGCCCGCCGCTGGCGTTCACCGGCACCCGCCCGCCGAGCGCCGTCGCGCCCTCCCGTACGAGCTTGGCCCCCTCGCCCTCGGCGCACAGGCCGATGTCCTCGTACCACTCCAGCTCCAGGGCGGTGGAGAGGTCGTACACCTCGGCGAGCGAGAGGTCCCCGGGCCCGAGCCCGGCCTCCTCGTACGCGGCACGGGCGATCGATGCCCGGAACGAGCCCGGTGCCGGCCGTACGGCGGTCACCGAGTCGGTGGCGATGTCCGGGAGGTCGAGGACGGTACGGGGATACGTAGGCGTCACCGTCGACACCGCCCGGATCCGCACCGGATCGGCGACCCCGCGCGAGCGCGCGAAGTCCATGCTGCTCAGGACCAGCGCCGCGCCCCCGTCCGAGGTGGCGCAGATGTCGAGCAGCCGCAGCGGATCGGCGACGACCGCCGACTGCGCGACCTCGTCGGCCGTGACCGGCTTGCGGTAGCGGGCGTGCGGGTTGAGGGTGCCGGCCGCGGCGTTCTTGACCTTCACCTGCGCGAAGTCCTCGAGCGTGTCCCCGTACACGGCCATCCGGCGGCGCGCGTACAGGGCGAAGTACGCCGGGTTCGTGGCGCCCAGCACGCGGAACCGCAGCCAGTCCGGATCGTCCGGCCGGTCCCCGCCCGCCGGGGCGAAGAACCCCTTGGGCGCCGCGTCCGCGCCGACCACCAGGACGACGTCGGCCAGCCCGGCCAGGATCTGCGCCCGCGCCGCCCCGATGGCCTGCGCCCCGGAGGCGCAGGCCGCGTACACGCTGGTCACCCGCGCGCCCTGCCAGCCCAGGGCCTGCGCGAAGGTAGCGCCGGCCACATAGCCGGGATAGCCGGAGCGCACGGTGTCGGCGCCGACGATCGACCGGACGTCGGCCCACTCCAGCCCGGCGTCGGCGAGCGCGGTCCGGGCCGCGGCCCGCCCGTACTCGACGAAGCTGCGGCCCCACTTGCCCCAGGGGTGCATCCCGGCCCCGAGTACGGCGATGTCGGCGCTCACGCGGTGCCTCCCGTCGGCCTGAACTGCCAGGTGGTCCACACGGTCCCGGTGTCCGCGTCCTCGTTCAGCACGCCGCCGACCACCTCGACCTCCATCCCGACCGCCAGATCGGCGACGGTGACCCCGGGAACCGCCTGCCCGAGCACGACCATCCCCTCGGCCTCCAGCTCCACCGCGACCAGGGTGTACGGCACCCAGGGCGCGTCCGGGTCGGAGACGTACGGCGCGGGCGGCCGGTACCGCCCGTCGGTGAAGGACCACACCCGCCCGCGGGGGGAGAGCGGCACCTCGGCGAGCTCGCCGCCGCCGGGGCAGTGCGGATTGCGGCAGTACGCGTCCTCGCGCGGGAAGAACACCGCGGTACAGGCGGAACACCGGGTGCCGAGCAGCCGGAAGCCGCCGCCGTCCGGTCCGTCCTCGGTGAACCACCCGCTCACGACGGGGGTGCGTGCGCGTCCCAAGGGAACCCCTCCCTAGCCAGTCACAGCAATCTGACGGATCGTCAGGAGTCTGTCACGGGCGGGCAGCCCTGGCACGGGTTCTCGGCAAGCCACTTCTGCGCGATCTCGGCCGGCTCCGCGTCCCGCCCGGCCAGCATCATCCGGATCATCTGCGCGTCCCCGCGCAGCGACCACGCCGGATGTCCGAACGTGGCCGGGTTGTTCTTCTCGATCAGGAAGTGCGCGGGCCAGGCGGTCCCGTACCCGATGAGGGGGAGCGCGGCGAGATGGCGCTTGCGGCCGCGCGCCAGGCCGTACGCGGTGGGGGCGAGCCCGGTCAGGGTGCCGGTGAGGTGGACCCAGCGGGTGGCGGCGCGGGAGTGCATGGCGACGTAGTAGGGCCAGAACTCCTCTGGGGGCACCTCCCAGCGGTAGCCGGGGGAGAAGGGAAAGTCATGCGGGCACGGTACTCACGGCCGGACCGAGGCGACAGAGACCGGGAAGTCGAAGGAGGAATCGGGAAAGGCCTCGGGCTTGAACGTGAAATGCCACCATTCCTCGGGCAGGTTCACGAAGCCCTGCGCGGCGAGCGTCTGCCCCAGCAGCTTCCGGTTGGCGCGGGCGGCGCCCGTGATCCTGGGGTTGTCGGTGTGCGAGAGCGGATCGAAGCGGTCGAACGGGGTCCCCATGTCGACGGGCCGCCGCAGCGGCAGCCGCACCAGCGTCACATCGACGGTACTCCCGCGGCTGTGCCCGGACTTCTCGGCGATGTACCCGTCGGGAATCAGCCGCTCCTTGTCGACGTCAGGATAGAACTCCGCCTTCGTGGACTGGTCCAGCGGATCCGCCGCCCACCGTACGAAGCGGTCCACCGCGCGCTGCGGCCGGTAGCAGTCGTAGACCGTCAGCGAGTACCCGCGCGGCAACAGCTCCCGCTGGGCCCGGCGCAACGCCTCGGCGGCGGGGCGGGCGAGCAGGCAGACGGGCTCCTCGTACCCGTCCACGACCGCGCCGGTGAAATTGTCCGCGGTGGCGTACCTGATGTCCTGGCCGATGGTGGGATCGACCTCGGCCAGCGCCACGAACCCGGGCGGCGCCCAGTGCCCGGTGCCGCCGCCGGCGAGCATCGCCGCACAGCCCATGACTCCCGCAACTGCAGTCATCCTCATACCCCTTGGCATATCATCACGGCATGCAGGTACAGCCGAGGGACTCGCACTGCTCCACCTGCGGTTCGCTGTTCGACACGACCGCCTGGCCCCGTACGTGCGCCTCGTGCGGCGCCGTCACGTACCGCAACCCGCTCCCGGTGGCCGTCACGCTGCTCCCGGTCGAGGACGAGGCGGGCACCGGTCTCGTGGTGATCACCCGCACCATCGAGCCGGCCCTCGGCGGCGTCGCCCTGCCGGGCGGCTTCATGGACTTCGGCGAGGACTGGCGCGACGCGGTCGTCCGCGAGCTGCGCGAGGAGACGGGCATCCGCGCTCCGGCCTCGGAGGTCGTCCTGGCCGACGCGATGAGCTCCCCCGCGGGCCACCTGCTGCTCTTCGGCCTGCTGCCGCTGCGCCCGACGGCATCCCTGCCACCGTCGGCCCCGACGGACGAGACCACGGGCTGGCACGTCCTGCGCACCCCGACGCAGCTGGCGTTCCCGCTGCACACCCAGGCTGCGGCGGCGTGGTTCGCGGGACGCTACGGCGATTGACGGCGGGCGAGGGGTACAGGGGGTACAGGCCGGGCCCGGCGGGATGCCGGCCGGGCGGCCGCCGCTCATACCCCCAGGTCCATCACGAAGCCCGCCATCGTCACCACCGAGACGGCCGCCGCCGTCACCGTCAGACCCCGCCCCCACAGCGCCTTCAACGGCACCGGCCGGGCCCGGAAGCACGCCCCCGCGACCATCGGGAGCACCGCGCTCGCCACCGTGCACGCCCAGACCGCTCCGGACCCGGGAGCCGACGCGACGTGGTCGCGCAGCCACCCGTGCGCCAGCAGCGCCGGCGGCCCCGAGACCGGTACCAGCAGGACCAGGACCGCGACCGGCTCAGGCCATGCCGTCAGACGGGCGGTCAGGCGCCCGAGGAGCGCCAGCGGCTTGACGAGCAGCAGCCCGTGCAGGAATCCCACCGCCACCGCAGCGACCGATCCGACCCCGAGCATCACCAGGGATCCGACCGGGGACGCCTCCTGCGTGGCGACGACCAGCCCCCACGCCAGGAGCAGCTGGCATGCGCCCACGACCTCTGCTCCCGGCGCGATGTCCCACCGGCGCGGTCTGCGCAGCGCCGGCAGCTCGGGCGCGTAGGCCCGCGCAGACCTCGTCGGGTCGGCCGGGCTCGCCAAGACCATCACAAACCCCCTGAACGAACGGCTCCGACGGCAGCAAGGTCGGCCGCCGCCGCACAGGGCAGGATCCCCCGGCGGCCTAGAGGGGACCTGCATCCGCGCTGGAATGCGCCCCGGAAGCGGCCCCGGAACCTGATGCGGCAGCCGAGCCGGATGCCGAGCCGGATGCCGAGCCGGGACCCGCCCCGGAAGCCGTCCCGGATCCCGCCCCGGTCGCCCCCTCGCGGTCGAGTCCCCGTACCTCCACCCCCTCCACGGGCTCCCCGGCCTCGTTCTCCACCACCACCGCGTCCGCCAGCCACCGCACCGTGTACCGCTCGACCTCGCCCGGCCCGAAGCCCGGCCCCGGGTCCCGGATCACCACCCCGCCACCCGTGCGCCCCCGCGCCGGAGCCCAGACCTCCAGGGCCGCCCCGCCCTCACCGGGCCGGCGGACCGGCAGTACCGCCCCCGCCCGGGCCAGCACCGGGATCCGGCCCGGCGGGGCGTCCAGCAGGATCTGCCCGGGGCCCTCGTACGCCGCACCGGTCGCGGTGTCGTACCACCGCCCCCGGGGCAGCCGGACCGCCCGCCGGTCCGCCCCGCACTCCAGCACCGGCGCCACCAGCAGCGCGTCGCCGAGCAGGAAGGCGTCCTCGCAGTCCCGCAGCGCCCGGTCCTCCGGCG
The DNA here is from genome assembly GCF_036106915.1 of Streptomyces sp. NBC_00354. Classification (NCBI taxonomy): domain Bacteria; kingdom Bacillati; phylum Actinomycetota; class Actinomycetes; order Kitasatosporales; family Streptomycetaceae; genus Streptomyces; species Streptomyces sp. NBC_00354. Next base: position 6,862,905 of record NZ_CP107983.1, read on the forward strand.
CCCCCCACCACAGCGGCCGTACGTACGGGGCCCCCGTCCGCCGCGCCAGCTGGGCCAGCGTCAGGAAGTACGGCCTCAGCCGCTCCCGCTCCGCCAGTACGGCCCGCGCCTGCTCCTCCACCTCCGCCCCGAACTCCCACGGCTCGCGCCGCCCGGCCCAGATCGCCGAGTGGGTCCGGAACAGCGGCAGGTACGACCCCAGCTGGAGCCACCGCAGATACAGCTCCGGCGAGGGCGAGCCCCCGAAACCGCCGACGTCCGGGCCCGAGTACGGCACCCCGCACAGGCCGAGCCCCAGCACCAGCGCGAGCGAGGCCCGCAGCCCCTCCCAGCCGGTCTCCACGTCCCCGGACCAGGTGCCCCCGTACCTCTGCATCCCCGCCCACCCCGACCGGGAGAACAGGAACGGCCGCTCGTCGGGCCGCAGCCGCACCAGCCCCTCCCAGCCCGCCCGCGCCATCCCGAGCGCGTACACGTTGTGCGCGGCCCGGTGGTCCCCGCCCGCGCCGTCCATCGCGTGCCGCGCCGAACGGGGCAGCGTCATGTCCCCGAACGGCGCGAAGGACACCGGTTCGTTCATGTCGTGCCACACCCCGGAGAAGCCCTGCGCCAGCCGCTCCGCGTACAGCCCGCCCCACCACGAGCGCACCGCCGGATCCGTGAAGTCCGGGTACGCGCACTCACCGGGCCAGACCTCGCCCCGCACCTCCCGCCCCTGCGCATCCCGTACGAAGGCCCCGCCCGCCCCCACCGCGCGGCCCGACGCGTGGACGGCGTCGCCCGCCTTCACCGCCGGGTCGACGATCGAGACGAGCCGTACGCCCTGCTCCGCCAGCTCCCGCGCCAGCCCCGGCAGATCGGGGAACCGTTCCTTGTCGACCGTGAACACACGGTGCTCGTCGTAGTGGTCGATGTCCAGGTGCACGGCCGACAGCGGGAGCCCGCGCGCGGTGTAGCCCGACACCACCCGCCGCACCTCCTGCGCGCTCCCGAACCCCCACCGCGCGTGCTGGTACCCGAGCGCCCATTCGGGCGGTACGGCGGCCCCGCCCGTCAGCCCCGACCAGCCCTGCAGCACCCGCGCCGGCGTCCCCACCAGCACCCAGCACCTGAGCGGCCCGCCCTCCATGCGCAGCTCGCTCGACCCCGGCCGGTCCGCCCCCGAGCCGGCACCCTCCTCGCCCTCGCGCAGCGCCACCCGGCCGTCCCAGGAGTTGTCGTGGAACACCAGGTGGGTCCCCGCGTCCGCGACCACCATCTGCACCGGCATCGTGATGTACAGCGGATCGTCTCCCGGCCCGAAGCCGCCCTTGGGGTCCGTGTTCCACAGCCGGTACACCCCGTCCCGCAGCCGCGGCCCGCCGGCCCGTCCGCCCAGCCCGAAGAACCGGGCGTCCGCCGGCACCTCGGCCCGCTGCAGCCACCGCGACTCGACCGGCTCCCCGGCGACCGGCTCCGCCGGCTCCCACCAGCGCGGCGGCAGCTCCCGGCGCAGCACCGTCCCGCCCGGCGTGCGCACCTCGACCGCCCCGTGTCGTGACACCGCCACCGTCACCCGCTCCGACACCACCCGCCAGCCGCCACCGGTGTCCGGTTCCAGCACGGCCCGCGGATCGGGCTCTGGGCCGCCGCCGACCAGCGCGTACGAGGGCGTCGGCCCGGCCCCGTCCCAGCCCCAGAACACCGCGCCGCCCGCCGTGACCCGTACGAGCAGCTCCGACCGGGCGAACCTCAGCACCCCGCCGCCCGGCCGCGGCTGCGTACCGGTCAGCAGACCCGGCACGCGGGCCCGCTCCGCGCCCCGGCGCGGGAGCCCCACCGCGTCCGCGCGCCGGTGGCGCCAGGCCGAGCGCCACGCGCGCCGTCCGCGCTCCGTACCGATCTCTTTCACCGCACGCACCAGATCGCGACCGTTCATGCTGCTCACCCTGCCACCGGCCGCCGGGCGAGCGGGCTGCGTTCAACTTCCGTTCACTCGTCCATGACCCCTCTGGTGCGGATCTAGATCGCATGGCATGGTCCCTGTGAGCCGCCGCGCGCACACCCACCGCGCGATGGCACCGTACGCACACCACGCGCGAGCCGCAGACTTGACCGGGAGCCGACCCATGACCTCAGCCACCCCGCCGGAACCCCTCTGGTCCCCGGGCCCGGACCGCATCGCCGCGGCCCGCATCACCGCGTTCCAGGCCTGGGCCGCGGAGCGGTTCGGCGCCCCCGCGGACGGCGGCTACCCCGCGCTGCACAGCTGGTCCGTCGATGAGCTCGACACCTTCTGGCAGGCCGTCGCCGAGTGGTTCGAGGTCAGGTTCACCACCCCGTACGAATCCGTCCTCGCGGACCGCTCCATGCCGGGCGCGCGCTGGTTCACCGGTGCCGAGCTCAACTACGCCGAGCACGCCCTGCGCGCCGCCGAGGACCCGGCGCGCGCGGACGACGCCGCCCTGCTGTACGTCGACGAGACCCACGAAGCCACCCCCGTGACCTGGGCCGAGCTCCGCCGCCAGGTCGGCGCACTCGCCGCAGAGCTGCGCGCCCTCGGCGTACGCCCCGGCGACCGGGTGAGCGGCTACCTCCCCAACATCCCCGAGGCCGTCACCGCGCTCCTGGCCACCGCCGCCGTCGGCGCCGTGTGGACCTCCTGCGCCCCCGACTTCGGCGCCCGCAGCGTCCTCGACCGCTTCCAGCAGGTCGAGCCCGTGGTCCTGTTCACCGTCGACGGCTACCGCTACGGCGGCAAGGAGCACGACCGCCGCGACACCGTCGCCGAACTGCGCGCCGAGCTCCCCTCGCTGCGCGCGGTCGTCCACATCCCGCTGCTCGGTACGGCGGCCCCCGAGGGCGCCCTCGCCTGGTCGGACCTGACCTCCGCCGCCGTCGAGCCGGTCTTCGAGGCCGTCCCCTTCGACCACCCGCTCTGGGTGCTGTACTCCTCCGGTACGACGGGCCTGCCCAAGGCGATCGTGCAGTCCCAGGGCGGCATCCTCCTGGAGCACCTGAAGCAGCTCGGCCTGCACTGCGACCTCGGCCCCGAGGACCGGTTCTTCTGGTACACCTCCACCGGCTGGATGATGTGGAACTTCCTCGTCTCCGGCCTGCTGACCGGTACGACGGTCGTCCTGTACGACGGCAGCCCGGGCTACCCCGACACCGGGGCCCAGTGGCGGATCGCGGAGCGGACCAAGGCCACCCTGTACGGGACCTCCGCCGCGTACGTCATGGCCTGCCGCAAGGCGGACGTGCACCCCGCGCGCGACTTCGACCTCTCCGCCGTGAAGTGCGTGGCGACCACGGGTTCGCCGCTGCCGCCCGACGGCTTCCGCTGGCTCCACGACGAGGTGGCGGAAGACCTCTGGATCGCCTCCGTCAGCGGCGGCACCGACGTCTGCAGCTGCTTCGCCGGCGCCGTCCCCACCCTCCCCGTCCACATCGGCGAGCTCCAGGCCGCCTGCCTCGGCACCGACCTGCAGTCCTGGGACCCGTCCGGCAAGCCGCTGACCGGGGAGGTCGGCGAGCTGGTCGTCACCAACCCCATGCCCTCCATGCCGATCCACTTCTGGAACGACCCGGACGGCGGCCGCTACCGCGACAGCTACTTCGAGATGTTCCCGGGCATCTGGCGCCACGGGGACTGGATCACGATCACCGACCACGGCTCGGTGATCATCCACGGCCGCTCCGACTCCACCCTCAACCGGCAGGGCGTCCGGATGGGCTCCGCCGACATCTACGAGGCCGTCGAACGGCTCCCTGAGATCAAGGAGTCCCTCGTGATCGGCCTGGAGGAGCCGGACGGGGGCTACTGGATGCCGCTGTTCGTCCATCTCGCACCCGGCGCCACTCTCGACGACGACCTCCGCGGCCGCATCAAGGCGACGATCCGCGCGGAGCTCTCCCCGCGCCACGTCCCCGACGAGATCATCGAGGTCCCGGGCATCCCGCACACCCTCACGGGCAAGCGCATCGAGGTCCCGGTCAAGCGCCTCCTCCAGGGCACGCCCATGGCGAAGGCGGTCAACCCCGGCTCGGTCGACCAGATCGACCTCCTGCCCTTCTACGAGGAGCTGGGCCGCACCCGCACCCGCAGCTGAGGTCACTGTCAGTGGCTCTAGTTACTGTGAGTGAGCAATTGAATGCGCCACTCAGGGGGAAGCCATGCCACGGACGCGCCACCACAACGGCCGCACCACCAGCGACCCGACCAGCGACCCGACCGGTCCCACCACCGGTCGTACGGCCGGCCGCACCGCCCGGCGCCGCATGCTGCGCCGCGAAGTCCCCAGCACCGTCGGCCTCCTGGCCGACGCAGGGGACTTCGCGGCCATGCGCGGCTACCGCAGCTTCACCTTCGACCACCACGACGACTACAGCGACTACCTCCGCCACGTCGAGAGCCTGCTCCGGTCCCTCGCGGCCCAAGGCATCCACACCACCGTCGCCCTCTTCGACCCCGACGAGTACGCCGAGTTCTGCACGCAACACGGCATCGACCCGGACACCGCCGCAGCCCGCACCCGCTTCACCGCGGAACTGGCCGGCGCCGGCGCCTTACTGCCCTACACCGGCCAGCCCATCGACGAACTCGTCCCACTCCTCGTAGACGAGGCCGTCCGGCAGGCCACCTGGGAGTACGCCACCTCCCTGCTCGCCGGCGTCGGAAACTGCGCCGACTGCGGCGAGGACATCGGCCAGGCCTCCTTCACCCGGGCCGCAGAGACGCTCACCCGCCTCGTCGACGGCGCCGGACCCGGCCAGCACCACCTCGTGTGCAGCGTCCCGACCCAGGACGAACAGCTCCTCGCCGTCCTGCACGCCGAAGTCACCGAGAACCCGGACGGCCCTGCGCGCATCGAGGGCCGGGAAGGCCTCGACTTCGTGACGGTCCTCGCCGCCGGCCTCGCCCTCGGCGGCCCCGGGGGACTGGTGCTGCGCAGCACCACCGAGGGCTTCCGCGACCGGGTCCACGGCTGGCGCCTCGACCGCGGGCGCCTGGTCCCGCTCTCCGCGGCGGCAGTGTTCAACGCCTACTGCACCGACGCCGACACCGGGGACCCCGTGGCCCCCGAGTCCGGCGTCGAATACTGCCCGGGCTACGAGGTGGACGGCCCCACCCCGCACCACTAGGCCGATCCGCAGACGACCGAGGGGCCCCCGCCACCGGCGAAGGCCCCTCGATCGACAACACCCTGCCCGGCTACTCGCCGGACAGCACCGCCTGAGCGGCCACGCGGGCCTCCTCGGCGCTGTCCGCCGCACGCGCCGCGGCAGCGGCACGCTCGCACTGGGCCATCGTGTACTTGGCGAGCGTCGCCCGCACGTAGGGAATCGAAGCGGCACCCATCGACAGAGAGGTGACACCCAGACCGGTCAGCACACAGGCCAGCAGCGGATCGGAAGCAGCCTCACCACAGACGCCGCAGCTCTTGCCCTCCGCCCTGGCGGCCTCGGCCGACATGGCGATCAGGTCGAGCAGCGCCGGCTGCCACGGGTCCTGCAGCCGCGACACCGCACCGACCTGACGGTCGGCGGCGAACGCGTACTGGGCCAGGTCGTTGGTGCCCAGCGACAGGAACTCGACCTCCTGAAGGATCGAGCGCGCCCGCAGCGCGGCGGAGGGGATCTCCACCATCGCGCCGAACTTCGCCTTCAGCCCGGCCTCGCGGCACGCGTCCGCGAACGCCTTCGCGTCGGTCCGGTCCGCCACCATCGGGGCCATGACCTCGAGGTAGACCGGCAGCCCCTCGGCCGCCTTGGCCAGCGCGGTGAGCTGCGTGCGCAGCACGTCCGGGTGGTCCAGCAGCGACCGCAGACCGCGCACGCCCAGCGCCGGGTTCGGCTCGTCGGCCGGCGTCAGGAACTCCAGCGGCTTGTCGGCACCGGCGTCCAGGACGCGTACGACGACACGACCCTCGGGGAAGGCCTCGAGCACCTTGCGGTACGACTCGATCTGCTTCTCCTCGGACGGCGCCCTCTTGCTGTCGTCCAGGAACAGGAACTCGGTACGGAACAGGCCCACACCCTCGGCCCCGGCCTCCACGGCCGCCGGCACGTCCGCCGGACCGCCGACGTTGGCCAGCAGCGGCACCTTGTGACCGTCGGAGGTCGCACCCGGACCGGACGAGGCCGCGAGAGCGGCCTTGCGCTCGGCGGCCGCGGCCTCCAGTTCGGCCCGCTTCTCGGCGGTCGGCTCGACGAACAGGTCACCGGTGCTGCCGTCGACGGCGATGACCGTGCCCTCGGCGATCTCACCGGCACCCGGCAGCGCCACGATCGCCGGCACGCCCAGCGCCCGCGCGAGGATCGCGCTGTGGCTGGTCGGGCCGCCTTCCTCGGTCACGAAGCCGAGGACGAGCGCCGGGTCGAGCAGTGCGGTGTCGGCGGGAGCCAGGTCCCGCGCGATCAGCACGTACGGCTCGTCACTGTCCGGCACACCCGGCATCGGCACGCCGAGCAGCCGCGCCACGATCCGGTTCCGCACGTCGTCCAGGTCGGCCACCCGGCCTGCCATGTACTCCCCGGCCCCCGCGAGCAGGTCGCGGTACGAGGCGAACGCGTCGTACACCCCGCGCTCCGCCGTGCTGCCGACAGCGATGCGCCGGTCCACGTCCGCCATCAGCTCGGGGTCCGTGGCGATCATCGCCTGGGCCTCGAGCACGTGCTGAGCCTCGCCACCGGCCAGCTGGCCGCGCGCGATCAGGTCGGCGGATACAGCCTCCACGGCTTTGCGGGCGCGCCCCTGTTCGCGCTCCGCCTCGTCCGCGGTGATCTGCTTGGCCGGCGGCTCGAGAACCGCCGTGCCCATGTGCCGCACCTCGCCGATCGCCACCCCGTGGCTCACGCCGACGCCTCGCAGCGTTGTCTCCATTTCACCCGTCTCCGATTGAGCGGCGGGCCCAGCCGCCGCGGTGGATGTCCGACCCGCCCGTATGGGGCGGACGCTCACTGCCAGCTGAAGAGAACGTCCCCGGCCTTGACGTCGCCGTCCTCGTTCACGCCGCCGAGGGAGTCGGCGGTGGCCTCGAGCGCCACGACCGGGCAGATCGGGGACTTGCCGGCTTCCTCGACGGCCCGCGGGTTCCAGCGGATGACGGCCTGA
>NZ_CP107983.1:6875000-8827329 GCF_036106915.1 Streptomyces sp. NBC_00354
TAAGTTCCGACCTGCACGAATGGCGTAACGACTTCTCGACTGTCTCAACCATAGGCCCGGTGAAATTGCACTACGAGTAAAGATGCTCGTTTCGCGCAGCAGGACGGAAAGACCCCGGGACCTTTACTATAGTTTGATATTGGTGTTCGGTTCGGCTTGTGTAGGATAGGTGGGAGACTTTGAAACCCCAACGCCAGTTGGGGTGGAGTCGCCGTTGAAATACCACTCTGGTCGTGCTGGATGTCTAACCTCGGTCCGTGATCCGGATCAGGGACAGTGTCTGATGGGTAGTTTAACTGGGGCGGTTGCCTCCCAAAGAGTAACGGAGGCGCCCAAAGGTTCCCTCAGCCTGGTTGGCAATCAGGTGTTGAGTGTAAGTGCACAAGGGAGCTTGACTGTGAGACCGACGGGTCGAGCAGGGACGAAAGTCGGGACTAGTGATCCGGCGGTGGCTTGTGGAAGCGCCGTCGCTCAACGGATAAAAGGTACCCCGGGGATAACAGGCTGATCTTCCCCAAGAGTCCATATCGACGGGATGGTTTGGCACCTCGATGTCGGCTCGTCGCATCCTGGGGCTGGAGTCGGTCCCAAGGGTTGGGCTGTTCGCCCATTAAAGCGGTACGCGAGCTGGGTTTAGAACGTCGTGAGACAGTTCGGTCCCTATCCGCTGTGCGCGTAGGAATATTGAGAAGGGCTGTCCCTAGTACGAGAGGACCGGGACGGACGAACCTCTGGTGTGCCAGTTGTCCTGCCAAGGGCATGGCTGGTTGGCTACGTTCGGGAGGGATAACCGCTGAAAGCATCTAAGCGGGAAGCCTGCTTCAAGATGAGTATTCCCACCTCCTTGAGAGGGTAAGGCTCCCAGTAGACGACTGGGTTGATAGGCCAGATGTGGAAGCCCGGTAACGGGTGGAGCTGACTGGTACTAATAGGCCGAGGGCTTGTCCTCAGTTGCTCGCGTCCACTGTGTTAGTTCTGAAATAACGAACAGCTGTGTTCATGCCAGCGTTCAAATTTTCATAGTGTTTCGGTGGTCATAGCGTTAGGGAAACGCCCGGTTACATTCCGAACCCGGAAGCTAAGCCTTTCAGCGCCGATGGTACTGCAGGGGGGACCCTGTGGGAGAGTAGGACGCCGCCGAACAATCATTGTAGAAAGCCCCGCACCTTATGGTGCGGGGCTTTTCTGCGTTCAGGGCCGGTGCAGCTTCCTGTAGGGTCATGAGGCATCGTTCGTACGTTCAACAGTGGAGGCCCCCGGGTGGAGGTCCAGGAGACTCGGGTTCAGACGGACCGAATTTTCACCATTCCGAACATCCTGAGCATGGCTCGCCTCGTCGGCGTGCCCGTGTTCCTCTGGCTGATTCTGGAGGAGCACGACGGTTGGGCCTTGGCGGTCCTCATGCTCAGCGGGGTCAGCGACTACCTCGACGGGAAGCTTGCCCGGCGCTGGAATCAGATCAGCAGCCTCGGCCGGCTGCTGGATCCGGCCGCGGACCGGCTGTACATCCTCTCCACGCTCTTCGGCCTGACCTATCGAGACATTCTCCCGCTGTGGCTCACCGGGGCGCTGATCGCCCGTGAGCTGATGCTGCTGGTCATGGTCTGGATCCTGCGCCGCCACGGCTATCCGCCGCCGCAGGTCAACTTCCTCGGCAAGGCCGCGACCTTCAACCTGATGTACGCCTTCCCGCTGCTGTTGCTCAGTGACGGTACGGGTTGGTTGGCCTGGATGGGGGCAGTTTTCGGATGGGCGTTCGCCGGATGGGGTACAACCCTCTACTGGTGGGCAGGAATCCTTTACGTGGTGCAAGTCCGCCGGCTCGTGAAGGCGGACGCCGCGGCCGATTGAGCTCGCTCGGCGCCCGGCTGACGCGGAAAAGTTGCGGAGTCACCGTCCGGGACGGGTGAGGTCGGCGAGAACGTCGTCTCTCAAGGAGGACTCTTCCGACATGAAGGCCGTCGTGATGGCCGGTGGCGAAGGCACTCGCCTTCGCCCCATGACCTCGAGCATGCCCAAGCCGCTCCTGCCGGTGGCCAACCGGCCGATCATGGAGCACGTGCTCAGGCTGCTCAAGCGGCATGGGCTCAGTGAGACCGTTGTTACCGTCCAGTTCTTGGCGTCACTCGTCAAGAACTACTTCGGTGACGGCGAGGAGCTCGGAATGGAGCTCACCTATGCCAACGAGGAGAAGCCACTCGGCACTGCCGGCAGTGTGAAGAATGCCGAGGAGGCCTTGAAGGACGACGCTTTCCTCGTCATTTCCGGCGATGCACTCACCGACTTCGACCTCACCGACCTCATCCGCTTCCACAAAGAGAAGGGCGCACTCGTCACGGTGTGCCTGACCCGGGTGCCGAACCCGCTGGAATTCGGCATCACCATCGTGGACGAGGAAGGAAAGGTCGAGCGCTTCCTCGAAAAGCCGACGTGGGGCCAGGTGTTCTCGGACACCGTCAACACCGGTATCTACGTCATGGAGCCCGAGGTCTTCAATTACGTGGACCCGGATGTTCCGGTCGACTGGTCCGGCGATGTCTTCCCGCAGCTGATGAAGGAAGGCCGGCCGATCTACGGCTATGTGGCCGAGGGCTACTGGGAGGACGTCGGCACGCACGAGAGCTACGTCAAGGCGCAGGCCGACGTACTCGAGGGCAAGGTCCAGGTCGAGATGGACGGCTTCGAGATCTCGCCCGGCGTGTGGATCGCCGAAGGCGCCGAGGTGAGTCCCGACGCCGTGCTCCGCGGGCCGCTGTACATCGGTGACTACGCCAAGGTCGAGGCGGGCGCGGAGATCCGCGAGCACACGGTCGTCGGGTCCAACGTCGTGGTGAAGAGCGGGGCCTTCCTGCACCGGGCCGTCATCCACGACAACGTCTACATCGGGCAGCACAGCAATCTGCGCGGCTGCGTCATCGGCAAGAACACCGACATCATGCGGGCCGCCCGGATCGAGGACGGCGCCGTCATCGGTGACGAGTGTCTGGTCGGTGAGGAATCGATCATTCAGGGGAACGTGCGGGTCTACCCCTTCAAGACGATCGAGGCCGGCGCCTTCGTCAACACGTCGGTGATCTGGGAGTCCCGCGGGCAGGCGCACCTCTTCGGCACCCGCGGAGTCTCCGGGATCCTCAACGTGGAGATCACCCCCGAGCTGGTGGTCCGGCTCGCCGGCGCGTATGCGACGACCCTGAAGAAGGGGTCGACGGTCACCACGGCCCGAGACCACTCCCGTGGCGCGAGAGCGCTCAAGCGGGCCGTGATCTCGGCGCTGCAGGCCAGCGCGATCAACGTGCGCGACCTGGAGAACGTACCGCTGCCCGTCGCGCGGCAGCAGACCGCGCGCGGCAGCGCGGGCGGGATCGTGCTGCGGACCTCGCCGGGAGTGCCGGACTCGGTCGACATCGTGTTCCTGGACGAGCGGGGAGCGGACCTCTCGCTCCAGCAGCAGCGCAAGCTGGACCGGGTGTACGCGCGGCAGGAGTACCGGCGGGCGTTCCCGGGCGAGATCGGTGACCTCCAGTTCCCGGGCAGCGTCTTCGACGCCTACACGGGTTCGCTGCTGCGGCGGGTGGACACGACCGGGATCGCCGATTCCGGGCTGAAGGTGGTCGTGGACGCCTCCAACGGCAGTGCCGGGCTGGTTCTGCCCAGCCTGCTGGGCCGGCTCGGCGTGGACGCGCTGACGATCAATCCGGGGCTCGACGAGACCAGGCCGACGGAGACCGCGGAGTCCCGGCGGGCCGGGCTGGTGCGGCTCGGGGAGATCGTGGCCTCGGCGCGGGCCGCGTTCGGGGTGCGGTTCGACCCGGTGGGGGAGCGGATCTCCCTGGTGGACGAGCGCGGGCGGATCATCGAGGACGACCGGGCGCTGCTGGTGCTGCTGGACCTCGTGGCCGCGGAGAAGCGCAGCGGCAAGGTGGCGCTGCCGGTGACCACGACCCGTATCGCCGAGCAGGTGGCGGCGTACCACGGGACGCAGGTCGAGTGGACGACGACCTCGCCCGACGACCTGACGCGGGTGGGCCGGGCGGAGAACACGATCTTCGGCGGGGACGGCCGGGGCGGATACATCGTCCCGGAGTTCAGCAGCGTCTTCGACGGGTCGGCGGCCTTCGTCCAGCTGCTCGGTCTGGTGGCACGGACGCAGCTCACCCTGAGTCAGATCGATGCGCGGATACCGCGAGCCCATGTACTCAAGCGGGACGTACCGACCCCGTGGGCGGTGAAGGGGCTCGTGATGCGGCGGGTCGTGGAGGCGGCCGGGGACCGGCAGGTGGACACCACCGACGGTGTGCGGGTGGTCGAGGCCGACGGGCGGTGGGCGCTGGTCCTGCCGGATCCGGCGGAGGCGGTCACGCACCTGTGGGCCGAAGGTCCCGACGACGCGTCCGCGCAGGCCCTGCTGGACGAGTGGGCCGGCGTGGTGGACGGCGCCGGGCACTGAGCACAGGAGACGTTGCGGACCAGCGCAGTCCGGTGGACCGGGTGAGGAGCCCCTTGCTCCCTGTCCACCGGACGGGCGCATTCGGTGCGGGCGGCGCCGACATGCGACGATGAGCGGCATGTCGCAGCCGCCCCACAACCGGAGTTCGGCGCCGGCGCCTCCCGCGCGCCCGGACGCATCCATGTCGCTGCTGACGCACGTGATGGACCACAGTCTCGACGAGGGCTATGCGGAAGCGTCGGCCCGGCGCGAGGCGGAGGGTACGGCGGGCCTGCCGCGCACTCTCAAGGCCAAGCTGGCGCTCGCCGCCGGGCTCGTGCTCGCCGCCATGGTCGTCACGCTGGGTGCTGCCCAGGCGCGGATAGCCGCGCCGGTGCTGGCCAAGGAGCGGCAGGAGCTGATCGACCGGGTGCAGCGGGCCGACGAGCGCGCGGACGGCCTGGAGCGGGACATCGAGCGGTTGCGGACGAACGTCGCGGGCCGCCAGCGTGAGGCGCTCAAGCAGCACGGCGGCGACCAGGGGCAGCTCGTGGCACTGCTGGCCGGTGCCTCGGAGGTCCGCGGTCCGGGGGTCAAGCTGGTCGTGGACGACGCGAAGGGCTCCTCGTCGGGCGGTGGCGGCAAGCCGCGCGAGAACGCCGGGTTCTCGGACACCGGCCGGCTCCGGGACCGGGACATGCAGAAGATCGTCAACGGGCTCTGGCAGTCCGGCGCGGAGGCCGTCTCGATCAACGGGCAGCGGCTGACGGCGCTGTCGGCGATCAGGGCCGCGGGTGACGCGATACTGGTCGACAACAGGCCGCTGGTACCGCCGTACGAGGTGCTGGCGGTGGGGGACAAGAAGCGGCTCGGGACCGCGTTCCAGGACTCCGCGGACGGCCAGTACCTGCACGCGCTGCAGGAGAACTACGGGATCCGCTACACCCTGTCCCCCGCGGACGAGCTGCGGCTGCCGGCCGCGTCGAGCCTGACCGTACGTACAGCTACAGCAGAAGAGCCGAAGAAGGGTGCATCGTGATCGCGGTACTGGGCCTGGTGGCCGGAGTGGTGCTCGGACTTCTGGTCCGGCCCGAAGTGCCGGCCGTCGTGGAGCCATATCTGCCGATCGCCGTGGTGGCGGCGCTGGACGCGGTGTTCGGGGGCTTGCGCGCGATGCTGGACGGCATCTTCGTGGACAAGGTCTTCGTGGTGTCGTTCCTGTCGAACGTGGTCGTGGCGGCTCTGATCGTCTTCCTCGGTGACAAGCTGGGCGTCGGCTCACAGCTGTCGACGGGTGTGGTCGTGGTCCTCGGCATCCGCATCTTCTCCAACGCCGCGGCCATCCGCCGGCACGTGTTCCGGGCGTGAGGCCGATGAGTACGAACGACAACCCGCCCGAGGAGCCGATGGGCTCGGAGCTGCCGCCGCAGGACCAGCCCGAGCAGGGCGCGCAGCCGGAGGCACAGCCCGCCCCGCCGGCCCAGCCGGCTCGGCCCGCCGAACCCACCGAAACCGCCCCAGCCGAGGCGGCCCCAGCCGAGGTGGCCGCAGCCGCCAAGGACGCCGAGCCGACGCAGACCGGCCGGCAGCGGCTGGCGGAGGGGCTGTGGCCGCCGCGGGTGAGCCGGGCCCAACTGATCGTGGCGCTGCTCCTGTTCGTCCTCGGGCTGGGCCTGGCCATCCAGGTGCGGTCGAACAGCGACTCCAGCGCGCTGCGCGGGGCCCGCCAGGAGGACCTCGTACGGATCCTCGACGAGCTCGACGGGCGGACCAAGCGCCTGGAGGACGAGAAGCAGCAGCTGGAAGACCAGCGCAAGGAGTTGGAGAGCAGCTCCAACCAGGCCGAAGAGGCTCGTCGGCAGACGATCGAGAAGGAACGCCAACTCGGGATCCTGGCCGGTACGGTGGCAGCGCAGGGGCCGGGCATCACGCTGAAGATCACCGATCCCAAGGGCCAGGTGCAGTCGGACCAGCTGCTGGACACCCTCCAGGAGCTGCGGGCGGCCGGGGCCGAGGCGATCCAGATCAACGGTGTGCGCATCGTGGCGGGCTCGTTCTTCTCGGACGAGGGCGGCGGGATCGGGATCGACGGTAAGAAGATCACACAGCCTTATGAGTTCAAGGTGATCGGCAAGGCACAGGATCTGGAGCCTGCTCTGAACATTCCCGGCGGTGTCGTGCAGACGCTGGAGAAGGAACAGGCCAACGTCGCCGTCACACGGTCGGCGAAGATCGTTGTGGATGCCTTGCGGGCTGCGAAGCAGCCTGACTACGCTCGGTCGTCATCGTCGTGATGCGGGACGGGGAGCGGACGGGCTCACGCGGGCTGATGCCTGCGGGGGGTCGGCGCGGTGAAGTCGTGGTGCGTGGTGGAAACTGTCTGGTGGTTACGGACGTTGTGAGAATGTCCGGGTCGGCAGGTGTGTGCATTCGGAGTTCGTCCTGCCCCACGGGCGGGTCTGTTTCGTTCAAGGGGAATCGCCCGTGAAGTTGTTTGAGAAGCTGTTCGGAAAGAAGAACCGCGAGGAGGGTGCAGCGAAGCACCGCGCGGGGCAGGGAGAGGTGGAAGGGCAGGGCAACCGGCCGCTCTTCCGTGACGAGGTCGCCGGCGCGGGTGATGTTTCGGGCGCGCCGGGCGCGTCGTCTGTTGACCCTGCCGGTTCCGGACGCATAGGTTTCGGTGAACCATCAACCTCAAGTTCGGGTGGAGGGTTTGCCCCCGACCCGTATGCCACCAATGCCTCCGCGGGGCAGCCGCGGCGCGAGGAGCCGTCCATGTCGGCCGAGCAGGTTTGCAGCAGGTGCGGACACCGCAGCGATGCGGCCAGCCGGTTCTGCTCCAACTGTGGCGCGCCGCTGCGGGCGGGCCTGACGCCGGAGCGTGCCTCGGAGACCACGTCCACCATCTCGATCTCGGGCCTCGAGGCCTACGAGGCCGAGGTGTCCGGACAACAGCACGTGTCGTCCTCGCTGTCCCCCGAGGCCCAGGCCGCGGTGGAAGCTCTGCCTCCGGGTTCCGCCCTGCTGATCGTGCGGCGCGGCCCCAACTCCGGCAGCCGCTTCCTGCTGGACGGTGAGCTGACCACGGCGGGCCGGCACCCGCAGAGCGACATCTTCCTGGACGACGTCACGGTCTCCCGTCTGCATGTCGAGTTCCGCAGGAGCCAGGACGGCGGCTTCACCGTCGCCGACGTGGGCAGCCTCAACGGCACGTACGTCAACCGTGAGCCGATCGACTCGGTCGCCCTGCACAACGGCGACGAGGTGCAGATCGGCAAGTACCGGATGGTCTTCTACGCGAGCCTGCGGGGCGTCTGACGGCCCCCTGGGCTCCGCCCGGGGGGACCCCCACCCCGGATTCCGTCCGGGGGGATCCCCAGAGGGAAGGTCCCATGCTGCGTACCCCGACCGGCGGTGTCCCGAAGAGCGGCACCGCCGGCTCGTCCGGGCGGCTGGTGAGCATCGGCACGGTGCTCACCATGCTGCGCGACGAGTTCCCCGAAGTCACGATCTCGAAGATTCGCTTCCTGGAGGCGGAGGGGCTCGTCGAGCCCCGGCGCACACCTTCCGGATACCGCAAGTTCAGCACGGAGGACGTCGAGCGACTGGCCCGCATCCTGCGTCTGCAGCGGGACCACTACCTGCCGTTGAAGGTCATCCGCGATCAGCTGGACGCGCTCGCCCGCGGCGAGCAGATCCGTATCCCCTCGCCCACGGCGCACGGGGATTCCGTCGATCCGACCAGCCCTTGCGCCGTCTACGGCGAGGTGGGCCGGGAACGGCCGACGGCGGCCCGCGTGGGCCGTGCCGAGCTGATGGCCGCCGCCGAGGTGGACGAGGCGCAGCTCGCCGAATGGGAGTCGTACGGGCTGGTCGGCGAGACTCCCGGCGGCGGATTCGACGCCGAGGCGGTCACGGTGGCCCGCCTGGTGGCGGATCTGGGCCGGTTCGGGCTGGAGCCCCGGCACCTGCGGGCCATGAAGGCAGCCGCCGACCGGGAGGCGGGCCTGATCGAGCAGGTCGTGGCACCGCAGCGGCGGCACCGCAACCCGCAGACCAGGGCGCATGCCGAGGCCACCATGAAAGAACTCGCGGGGCTCTCCGTACGGCTCCATGAGGCCTTGGTGCAGACGGCTCTCGGGGTCCGTCTGCACTGACCCCGGGGATCTTCGAGGGGGGCCCGACTACCCAAACCTGCCGGGCAGGTCCTAGGGTTGCTGTGTGAACGAGCTCGACGTTGTGGGTGTCCGGGTGGAAATGCCCTCCAACCAACCGATCGTGCTCCTGCGTGAAGTGGGAGGCGACCGGTACCTCCCCATCTGGATCGGACCAGGGGAGGCGACCGCCATTGCCTTCGCGCAGCAGGGCATGGCCCCTGCGCGGCCGCTGACGCACGACCTGTTCAAGGACGTGCTGGAGGCGATCGGCGAGGAGCTCACCGAGGTCCGGATCACGGATCTG
This sequence comes from Streptomyces sp. NBC_00354, assembly GCF_036106915.1. Taxonomy (NCBI): domain Bacteria; kingdom Bacillati; phylum Actinomycetota; class Actinomycetes; order Kitasatosporales; family Streptomycetaceae; genus Streptomyces; species Streptomyces sp. NBC_00354. Next base: position 6,883,888 of record NZ_CP107983.1, read on the forward strand.
CGGGAGGGCGTCTTCTACGCGGAGCTTGTCTTCGCCAGCGGGGTCGAGGTGAGCGCGAGGCCCTCCGACGCCATAGCGCTGGCCCTGCGGACGGGAACGCCGATCTACGGCAGCGACGGCGTGCTGGACGACGCCGGAATCGCCATTCCGGACGAGCAGGAGGACGAGGTGGAGAAGTTCCGCGAGTTCCTCGACCAGATCTCTCCGGAGGACTTCGGCACCGGCCCGCAGTGAGCCGCCGGCCGCGCCGTCCACAGGGAGTGTCAGCCCATTCGGTTAGCCTTTCCCCGATATGGGGCACGGGAAACCACTCTCAGGGTGATTATCACTCGGCGTGCCGAGTGTGGCGATCGTTGACGCACCCCTGGTGACTGCCTACCTTCGAGGGGGCAGGTCAAGGACGGAGGGTCGGCGTGAGAGTCACGGGCGACGGTACGACCGGGGGCATCCCCGTGCGGAGTGACGGTGGGCCGTACCCGCTCCACGGCAGCGCGGCAGGTTCCGCGCGCCGTCAGCCGGAGGCGGCGACGATCGCAGCGGCCGGCGCGGACCCGGCACCCGAACAAGTCGGCTACCGGGGTCCGACGGCGTGCGCCGCGGCGGGCATCACGTACCGGCAGCTCGACTACTGGGCGCGTACCGGGCTGGTGGAGCCCACGGTGCGCCCCGCGTACGGCTCGGGCACGCAACGCCTGTACAGCTTCCGGGACGTCGTCGTCCTCAAGATCGTCAAGCGCTTCCTGGACACCGGTGTGGCGCTGCAGAACATCCGGACCGCGGTCCAGCACCTGCGGGACCGCGGTTTCGCGGACCTCGAGCGCATGACGCTGATGAGCGACGGCGCCACCGTGTACGAGTGCACCTCGCCGGACCAGGTCGTGAGCCTGCTCCAGGGCGGGCAGGGCATCTTCGGTATCGCCGTGGGCGTGGTCTGGCGGGATGTGGAGAACGCGTTGTCGCAGCTGCACGGCGAGCGGGTCGACACCGGCGAGACGGTGGTCGGCCACAACCCGACGGACGAGCTGGCCGCACGGCGCAACCGGGCCGGTTGAGACCGGTCCCCGGCCCGGCCGCGCATCGGCCGGGCCCGGCCCCGGCCGATTGTCAGTGGCGTAGGGCAGCATCGGGGCTGTGAGAGCCGCGCCGACCATCCTGCATCTGGACATGGACGCCTTCTACGCATCCGTGGAGCAGGCATCGAAGCCGAGCCTGCGTGGCAAGGCCGTGATCGTCGGCGGGCTGGGCCCGCGCGGGGTGGTCGCCACCGCCTCCTACGAGGCCCGCCGCTTCGGGGTGCACTCGGCGATGCCGATGGCCCAGGCGCGGCGGCTCTGCCCGAACGGCGCCTGCCTGATCCCGCGCTTCAGCCTGTACCGGGCGGTCAGCGACGTGGTCATGGCGCTGTTGCGGGAGCTGTCGCCGCTCGTGGAGCCGCTCAGCCTGGACGAGGCGTTCGTGGACCTGGAGGCGGGCGGAACCGCCTTCGACGCGGAATCCGCCCTGGAGACGGGACAGCGGCTGCGGGCGGACATCGTGGCGGCGACCGGGCTCAGTGCGTCGGTGGGGCTGGCGGGGTCGAAGATGCTGGCGAAGGTGGCCTCGGAGGAGGCCAAGCCGGACGGGCTGCTGCTGATCGAGCCGGGGACGGAGCGGGCCCTGCTCGCGCCGATGTCCGTGCGGACCCTGCCGGGGGTGGGGCCGGCCACCGGGGAGCACCTGCGGCGGGCCGGGATCACCATCGTGGGGGAGCTGGCCGAGGCCGGCGAGGACGAGCTGGTCCGGATGGTCGGGCGCTCGCACGGGGTCGGGCTGTACCGGATGGCGCTGGGGCTGGACGACCGGCCGGTGGTCGCCGAGCGCGACGCGAAGTCCGTGTCGGTCGAGGACACCTTCGACGTGGACCTGCACGACCGGGTGCGGATCCGGAACGAGGTGCAGCGGCTCGCCGACCGGTGTGTGCACCGGCTGCGGGACTCGGGGCACTCCGGGCGCACGATCGTGCTGAAGGTGCGGCGGTACGACTTCTCGACCCTGACGCGCTCGGAGACGCTTCGGGGGCCCACCGACGACCCTGCGGTGGTGCGGGAGGCCGCGGCGCGGCTGCTGGAGGCAGTGGACACCACGGGCGGGGTGCGGCTGCTGGGGGTGGGCGTGACCGGGCTGGCGGACTACACGCAGGAGGACCTGTTCGCGCAGTCCATGGCTGCGGAGGCGGCCTCGGCGGGCGACGCAGGGGCCGCCGAGCCGGACGGGGCTGCGGAGGCCGCCGGGACGGGAGGGCCGGGCGATTCCGGTGCCCCCGCTGGGCCGGCAGGGTCCGGTGGGCCCGCAGAGGCCCCCGAGGGCGTGGAGCCGGCCGGGGAGCCGGAGCCCGCCCGGGAGCGCCGCTGGGCGGCCGGGAGCGACGTACGGCATGCCGTGTACGGGCCCGGGTGGGTGCAGGGCAGCGGGGTCGGGAGGGTGACCGTGCGGTTCGAGCGGCCCGGATCGCCACCGGGCCGGGTGCGTACCTTCCGGGTGGACGACCCCGAGCTGGAGCCGTCCGATCCGCTGCCCCTCGTAGGGGAACCCGCGGTAGGGGAACCCGCGGTAGGGGAACCCGTACCGGAAGAGGGCTAGGGGGTGTCGTCGCCGTTCGCCAAGCGGCCGAAGTCGCGCTGGATGTCCGACGGGAGGGAGACGTCCAGTCCGTAGTGGTGGTAGAGCTGCAGCTCCTGTTCGGGGGAGAGGTGGCGGCCGACGCCGAAGTCCGGGGCGTCCTTGATGAGGGAGCGTTCGAAGGGGACCCGCAGGGTGTCGTCGATCACCTCGCTCGGTTCCAGCGGGACGAACGCGTCCCGGCTGAACAGGCCCGTCCGGACGGCGGCCCACTCGGGCACGCCTGTGGCATCGTCGAGGTAGACCTCGTCGACGGTGCCGATCTTGGTTCCGTTGCGGTCGAACGCCTTGCGGCCGATCAGGCTGCGCGGATCGATGTCGGTCTGCACGGTCCCTCCATATGGTCGCAACTCCTCCGTAACGACTACAAAAGTGCATTTCCGGAGTGGGGGCCACTCGAGGGAGAGCCGAGAACCTCGCTGGTAGGCTGGGTGACGGCTGTTGACCCTGTGCGGGAGAGTCCTCCGAGTGAGCATGACGGAGGCGCCGAAGGAGCAAATCCTCCCCGGAATCTCTCAGGCATACGTACCGCACGTGACGAGGCCACTCTGGAAAGCAGGGGCAGGTACCGGGTGAGCAGTGCCGGTTCCTCTCCTCACCGACGGTGAAAGCCGGAATCCGCGGGCCATCCTCGCGACTCCGGTGAAGCTCTCAGGTTGAGATGACAGAGGGGGAGGCCGTCCGGGTGCCCGCGCCGTGGTACCCCTCGCAGGTCGTACGACCCAGGAGGCCTCCGTACATGACCGCCAACCGCATTCCGCTCTCCCAGCTGGAGCGAGGGATCCCCTTCGAGCAGCGCCACATCGGCCCGGATGCCGAGGCGCAGGCGAAGATGCTCGCCCACGTGGGCTACGGCTCGCTGGACGAACTGACCGCCGCCGCGGTACCGGATGTGATCAAGAGCGCCGAGGCGCTGAACCTGCCCGAGGCGCTGACCGAGGCCGAGGTGCTGGCCGAGCTGCGTTCGCTCGCCGACCGCAACCAGGTCCTGACGCCGATGATCGGCCTCGGCTACTACGGGACCTTCACGCCGCCGGTGATCCTGCGCAACGTCATGGAGAACCCGGCCTGGTACACGGCGTACACGCCCTATCAGCCCGAGATCTCGCAGGGCCGCCTCGAGGCGCTCCTCAACTTCCAGACCGTCGTCGCGGACCTCACCGGCCTGCCGACCTCCGGCGCCTCCCTGCTCGACGAGGGCACCGCGGCCGCCGAGGCCATGACCCTGGCCCGCCGCGTGGGCAAGTCCAAGGGGAACATCTTCCTCGTCGACGCCGACGCGCTGCCGCAGACCATCGCCGTGATCGAGACCCGCGCCGAGCCGATCGGCATCGAGATCGTCGTCGCCGACCTGTCCGAGGGGATCCCGGCCGAGGTCGCGGAGCGCGGTGTCTACGGTGTGCTCCTCCAGTACCCGGGCGCCTCCGGTGCCGTGCGGGACATCAAGCCGGTCATCGACCAGGCGCACGGCCTCGGCGCGATCGTCGCCGTCGCCGCCGACCTGCTCGCCCTGACCCTGCTGACCTCCCCGGGCGCGCTCGGCGCGGACATCGCCGTCGGCACCACCCAGCGCTTCGGCGTCCCGATGGGCTTCGGCGGCCCGCACGCCGGCTACATGGCCGTCCAGGACAAGCACGCCCGCTCGCTGCCGGGCCGCCTCGTCGGCGTCTCCGTGGACGCGGACGGCAACAAGGCGTACCGCCTGGCACTGCAGACCCGTGAGCAGCACATCCGCCGCGAGAAGGCCACCAGCAACATCTGCACCGCGCAGGTGCTGCTCGCCGTCATGGCCGGCATGTACGCCGTCTACCACGGTCCGGACGGGCTGCGGACCATCGCCCGCCGTACGCACCGCTACGCGGCCCTGCTCGCGGCCGGTCTGACGGCCGGCGGGGTCGAGCTCGTGCACGGCTCGTACTTCGACACGCTCACCGCCCGGGTGCCCGGCAAGGCCGCCGAGGTCGCCGCCGCCGCCCGTGCGGGCGGGGTCAACCTGTTCCAGGTCGACGCCGACCACGTCTCCGTCTCCTGCGACGAGACCACCCTGCGCGCCGGCGTCGAGGCCGTCTGGGCCGCCTTCGGCGTGAGCGCCGACATCGAGGCCCTCGACGAGACCACCGCCGACGCCCTGCCCGAGGGCCTGCTGCGCTCCGACGACTACCTGGCGCACCCGGTCTTCCACCAGCACCGCAGTGAGACCGCGATGCTGCGCTACCTGCGCAAGCTGGCGGACAAGGACTACGCGCTGGACCGCGGCATGATCCCGCTGGGCTCCTGCACCATGAAGCTCAATGCGACCACCGAGATGGAGTCGGTCACCTGGCCGGAATTCGGCCAGCTGCACCCGTTCGCCCCGGTCGAGCAGGCCGAGGGGTACCTCACGCTCATCTCCGAGCTGGAGGAACGTCTCTGCGAGGTCACCGGCTACGACAAGGTCTCCATCCAGCCGAACGCCGGCTCCCAGGGTGAGCTCGCCGGCCTGCTGGCCGTCCGGGCCTACCACCGGGCGAACGGCGACGAGCAGCGCACCGTCTGTCTCATCCCGTCCTCCGCGCACGGCACCAACGCCGCCAGCGCCGTGATGGCCGGCATGAAGGTCGTCGTCGTCAAGACCGCCGACGACGGCGAGGTGGACGCGGCCGACCTGCGCGCCAAGATCGAGCAGTACCGCGACGAGCTCGCCGTGCTGATGATCACGTACCCCTCCACGCACGGTGTGTTCGAGGAGCACGTCGCCGACATCTGCGCCCAGGTGCACGAGGCCGGCGGCCAGGTCTACGTGGACGGCGCCAACCTGAACGCCCTGGTGGGCCTTGCCAAGCCGGGTCACTTCGGCGGCGACGTCTCGCACCTGAACCTGCACAAGACCTTCTGCATCCCGCACGGCGGCGGCGGTCCGGGCGTCGGCCCGGTCGGTGTCCGGGCGCACCTGGCCCCGTACCTGCCGAACCACCCGCTCCAGCCGACCGCGGGCCCGGAGACCGGCGTCGGTCCGATCTCGGCGGCGCCCTGGGGCTCGGCCGGCATCCTGCCGATCTCGTGGTCGTACGTGCGCCTCATGGGCGGCGAGGGCCTCAAGCGCGCCACCCAGGTGGCGGTGCTCGGCGCGAACTACATCGCCAAGCGCCTGGAGCCGCACTACCCGGTGCTCTACACCGGCCCGGGCAACCTGGTCGCGCACGAGTGCATCATCGACCTGCGCCCGCTGTCGAAGGCGACGGGCGTCAGCGTGGACGACATCGCCAAGCGCCTCATCGACTACGGCTTCCACGCGCCGACCATGTCCTTCCCTGTCGCCGGCACGCTGATGATCGAGCCGACGGAGTCCGAGGACCTCGCCGAGATCGACCGCTTCTGCGACGCGATGATCGCCATCCGCGCCGAGATCGAGCGGGTCGCGGGCGGCGAGTGGCCGGTGGAGGACAACCCGCTGGCCAACTCCCCGCACACGGCGGCGGCGCTGGGCGGCGAATGGAACCACCCGTACAGCCGCGACGAGGCCGTCTTCCCCGGCGGGGTCACGGCGGCCGAGAAGTACTGGCCGCCGGTACGCCGTATCGACGGTGCCTTCGGCGACCGCAACCTGGTGTGCTCCTGCCCGCCGCTGGACGAGTACGACAACTGAGCCGTACGGCACTACGACACCGTGTCCGTTCGGTGACATGACATAGTCGTATGACATGACGGCATGACGAAGGGGCCGGTCCGGGAGAATGATTCCCGGGCCGGCCCCTCTGCGTTCTGTTCCGTTGCGTTCACTCCGTGCTGTCGTCGGACTAGGCAGCTTTCATCACCTGCGCCGCCGCGAGCGGGCGGTGCGGGGCGATGATCTGACCGTCCGGCAGCAGCTCACCGGTGTCCTCGAAGAGCAGGACGCCGTTGCACAGCAGGCTCCAGCCCTGTTCCGGGTGGTTGGCCACGGGCTTGGCGGCCTCCCGGTCGGCGGAGTCGGCTGACGGGCACGCTGGCTGGTGCTGGCACATGGATGCGTTCTTTCGCTGCGATGTGGTCTGTGTGCTGCGGCTCGATGCGTTGTTCATGGCCGCCCCCCGTATCAACGTCTTGGTTTGGTCAGAGTCCCAGTGTTGCCCCCCGGACTTGAGTCCGCAGGGATTTCCCGGCAGCTGTCCTCATAGATTGATGACGCATCACTCGTGCGGGCGGTTCAGCTCAACTCCCCTGTCATTTCGGGTGGTTCGCAGGTGACCCGAGTGGGCTAGACCGAATGGGTCGTACGGGTCACCGGCCCTGCATCGGGCCAGCTCAGACCATGCCCGGACGCCGCTCGGACCATGCCCGGAACCGGCTCGGGCTCCGCTCGGGCTCTGGTCGGGGCCTGCTCGGGCCCCGGGTCAGGCGGCCGGCGCGGCCAGCGACGGCGGGAGCGGCGGACTCGGCGGAGCGAGCCGGTGGGTCATCACGGGCAGCAGCTCGGACACCGGATGCGGCCGGTACGCGGCGATGCCGGGCGGGGCCGGCGCCAGCGGCACCAGCAGATCCGCCGCGGCCGGCAGCCCGGCGGAGGCGTCGGCGCCGACCGCCCCGTGGAGCCACAGCGTCAGCATGTACAGCTCCGGTACGGAGAGCAGCCGCGGCTGGTAGTTCTTGCCGAGGGATTCCGCCTGGCGCAGGGCGCGTTCGGTGGCCGCGACATAGGGGCCCTCGAAGAAATGGGAGAAGGCCCAGCCGTCCGGCGTCAGCCGGGTGTCCGCGGCGGCGACGTAGCGGTCGCCGCTGCGGATCAGGAACCGCCAGGCGGTCAGCCGGGTACGCGGCGGACGGCCTCCCGCAGCCAGCTCCGAGATGTTCAACCGGTCGAGGACGTGGACCGGAAGCGGCAGTTCGGCGGTCATCGGACCCTGCAGCGCGCGCAGGGCCGGAGTGTGCGCCTCGTGGACGGCGGTGGGGGAACCGAGTGCCGCGAGGACGCTGCGCAGGGCGGGCGCGGGAGCCGGAGGGACATGCAGCGGCATGGTGGGTCGCCTCTCACTTGGGAGACCTGTGGATCGGGGCAGGTGCGGACGGCGCTGTCGCATTCTGGGGCCAGAGGGGGGCTGAGGGGCAATGGCCGCGCGCCAACTCTCTGCCTCGTTTGCGGAGTTTATACGACATGTGTTCACGCAGTGTTTCGGCTAGCTGTCCCGCCTATTGCCGACAAGGCGCTTACCGGTCCCGCTGACATGGCATTCATGCCGGTTGCGCGCGAACATGTCGCGCTGACCTCGGAGGTTACCGGACGGGGGCTCGGCTGGAAAGCGCCCATTATGCGGAACCGGCAAAACGCATGCGGAATTTGCATACGGTGTCTTGCCAAGTGAATGTGCCATAGCGCCCTTCGGCCAAACCGGCGCACGCTCCTCGCCACGCACGCCCCCTCGGCGTTATCGATCACGCCGCCGGGGCATCATCGACCGTACACGCGCGCCTGGGTGGCACATGCCAGGCCCACTCGAGGAGGGACGCTTCGATGGGGGAGAAGGTCGTGGCGGGCGGATTCGACCTGTCCGATCGGCAGAAGTATCGGAGGAAGCTTCACGAGTGTCTGGAGGGGCTGGAGCGGCTTCTGGCGGAGAAGAGGTTCGATCGGCCCAAGAACATGATGGGGCTGGAGATCGAGCTGAATCTCGCGGGTTCCGACGGGTTGCCGAGAATGGTGAATGCCCAGGTTCTGGAGCGGATTGCGAGCCCTGATTTCCAGACCGAACTCGGAATGTTCAACCTGGAGGTGAACGTCCTTCCGCACCGGCTCGGCGGCCGGGTATTCGACCAGCTCGCCGAGGAACTGAGTGCGGGGCTCGGCTATGCCCACCGGCAGGCCGCGGAGATCGACGCCGGGGTGGTGATGATCGGCATCCTGCCGACGATCACCCGCTCCGACCTGGTCACCGCGAACCTCTCGGCGGTGGACCGCTACTCGCTGCTGAACGAGCAGATCCTGATGATGCGCGGCGAGGACTTCATGCTCGACATCGACGGGGTCGAGCGGCTCACGTGGAGCACCGGGTCGATCGTCCCGGAGGCCGCCTGCACTTCCGTACAGCTGCACCTGCAGGTGACGCCGGCCCGGTTCGCCGACGTGTGGAACGCGGCGCAGGCGGTGACCGCCGTGCAGATAGCCGTCGGCGCCAACTCCCCGTTCCTGTTCGGGCGTGAGCTGTGGCGGGAGTCGCGGCCGCCGCTGTTCACCCAGGCCACCGACACCCGGCCGCCCGAGCTCCAGGCCCAGGGGGTGCGGCCGCGGACCTGGTTCGGGGAGCGCTGGGTGGAGTCGGCGTACGAGCTCTTCGCGGAGAACGTCCGCTACTTCCCGGCCCTGCTGCCCATCTGCGACGAGGAGGAGCCGCTGCGCGTGCTCGCCGAGGGCGGGGTGCCGGGCCTGCAGGAACTGGTCCTGCACAACGGCACGGTCTACCGGTGGAACCGGCCGGTGTACGGGGTCGCCGACGGGATGCCGCACCTGCGGGTGGAGAACCGGGTGCTGCCGGCCGGGCCGACGGTCGCCGACGTCGTGGCGAACGCCGCCTTCTACTACGGGCTCGTCCGCACGCTCGCCGACGAGCAGCGGCCGGTGTGGACCCGGCTGCCGTTCGCCGAGGCGGAGGCCAACTTCGACGCGGCCTGCCGGTACGGGATCGACGCGCGGCTGCGCTGGCCGCGCCGGGGCCGGGGCGGCGGGCTGGCCAGTGTGTCCGCCGTACGGCTGGTCCTGGACGAGCTGCTGCCGATGGCGGCGGCCGGGCTGGACGCCTGGGGCATCGAGCCCGCCGACCGCGACCACTACCTCGGCATCATCGAGGAGCGCTGCCAGCGGCGGGCCAACGGGGCGACCTGGCAGGTGGACACCTACCACCGGGCGCTCGCATCAGGGATGGAAAGGGACGCGGCGCTGGCCGCGATCACCCGGCGCTACAGCGAGCTGATGCACAAGGGCGATCCCGTGCACACCTGGCCCGTCGGCCTGGCGGACGAGGAGGTGAGCGCCCCGGTGCCGGTCCGGCGCTGAACCGGCCGCCCTGGCGCACGTTCCGGGTCCGGTGATCCCGTTGCCCTGCCGACGAGGCAGTATGGGGTGGACGGAAGCGGAACGGCGGGACGGAGTCGGACGTGCGGGCGGAGCCGGAGCCGGTGGTCAAGGCGTTGCACGAGGACGGGCGGCGGGGGGTCCTGCGCACCGAGACGCTGCTCGTGCTGGCGCTGTCGCTGGGGGCGAGCGCCTTCTCCTCGCTGATCAGCTTCATCGGCTCGCTGACCAAGCCGGGCGGCCTCAAGGACCAGGCCGCCACGCTCAACGGCTCGTACGCCCCCGGCCGGCCCTGGCTGGACCTGGCCTGGCAGCTGTTCGGCATCGGCACCGCGCTGGTGCCGGTGCTGCTGGTCGCCCACCTGCTGACCCGGGAGGGCGCACCGGGGCTGCGCGTGCTGGGCTTCGACCGCACCCGGCCCGGCTGGGACCTGGGGCGCGGAGCCCTGGTCGCAGCCGGGATCGGGAGCGCAGGGCTGGCCTTCTACCTGGCGGCGCGGGCGAGCGGATTCAACCTCACGGTGGTGCCGGAGGCGCTGCCGGACGTGTGGTGGAAGTTCCCTGTGCTGATCCTCTCCGCGGTGCAGAACTCCGTGGTGGAGGAGGTCATCGTGCTGGCCTACCTGCTGCGCCGGCTCGATCAGCTGGGCTGGTCGCCGACGGCCGCGCTGCTGGCCAGCGCGGTGCTGCGCGGCTCGTACCACCTCTACCAGGGCATCGGCGGCTTCCTCGGCAACATGGTCATGGGCGTTGTCTTCGTCCTGGCCTACCGGCGATGGGGCCGGGTGGGTCCGCTCGTCGTCGCCCACGCACTGCTCGACATCGTGGCCTTCGGCGGGTACGCACTGCTCGCGGGCAAGGTGGGCTGGCTGCCGACGCCGTAGGCCACGACGGCGCGCGTCAGGGCCGGGCGAGCAGTTCGCCGTCGACGACCGTGACCGCGTTGCCGGTGAGGAGCGTACGGTCGCCCGCCAAGCGGACCCGGACGAGGCCGGTGCGCGCGCCGCCCTGGAGCCCGACGAGCGAGGTGCGGCCCAGGCGGGCGGCCCAGAACGGGGCGAGCGCGGTGTGGGCGCTGCCGGTGACCGGGTCCTCGTCGATCCCGAACGCCGGGAAGAAGCCGCGGGAGACGAAGTCGTACCCGTGGGACGGGTCCTCGGCGGCCGCGGTGACGATCACGCCGCGGCGGGAGTAGCCGCGCAGGGCGGCGATGTCGGGGGTGAGCTCGCGTACGGCCCGCTCGTCCGCCAGCTCGACGACCAGGTCGCCGATGTGCTCGGACGTGTCGTGGACGGACATGATCTCGGCGCCCAGGGCGCTGCGTACGGCGGGGTCCGCGTCCGCCGGTGTCAGCGAGGACGTCGGGAAGTCCATCGTGATCGTGCCGTCCTCGGCGGTCTCGGCCGTGAGGATGCCGCACCGGGCGGTGAACCGGATCAGCCCCGTGGCCAGGCCGCTCGTCGCGATCACGTGCGCCGTGGCCAGCGTGGCGTGGCCGCACATGTCGACTTCCGCGGACGGGGTGAACCAGCGCAGGGCCCAGTCGGCGTCCCCGCCGGGCGGCAGCGGGCGGGCGAACGCCGTCTCGGAGAGGTTGACCTCGGTGGCGACCTGCTGGAGCCAGGCGTCAGGGGGGAACTCCCCGTCGAGGAGCAGGATCCCGGCGGGGTTGCCGCGGAAGGGGCGGTCGGTGAAGGCATCGACGATTCGCAGGCGCATGCAGCGACCGTAGGGCCGGTTCTTGATCGTCGGCAAAGGCCAATCCGGGATGACTGGCCCCCTCTCAGCCGAAGTGGACGCCGTCGCCGGAGGTTCCCGTGCCGTCCCCCGACAGCGCAGCTCGCTCTGCCTGCTGTTCGCGCCACAGGCCGGGCGGCCGGCCGTGGTGGCGGCGGAAAGCCGCGGCGAACGCGTAGGGCGATGCGTAGCCCGTGCGTGCGGCGACCTGCGCGAGCGTCGGCTCACCGGTGCGCAGGTAGTCCCGCGCCAGCGTCATGCGCCAGTCGGTCAGGTACTGCATCGGGGCCTGGCCGAGTGCTCGCCGGAAGCTCCGGGCGAAGGCCGCCCGGGACAGCCCGCTGAGGGATGCCAGTTCGGGCACCGTCCATGCGCGGGCGGCATCGTCGTGCATGGCTTGCAGGGCCGCGCTCAGCCGGGGGTCGGCCGCTGCCCGGAACCAGCGGGGCGCACTGTCGCTCCGCTTGAAGCTCGTACGGATCGCGAGTACGAGGAGAACGTCGAGGAGACGGTCGAGGACGGTCTGCTGGCCGGGTTCCGAGGCGGCCAGTTCCCGCGACAGCACGGCGACGACGTCGTGCAGGGGGTCGCCGACGGCCGCGGAGAGCGGCAGGACCTGGGGCAGCGCGCCCAGCAGTCCTTCTCCGACATCACCGGAGAACCGGTAGGCGCCGCACAGGAACACCGTGGCCCGCCGGTCGTCCGCGCGGTCGTCGTGAGCGTGCCGTGCCTTGAACTCTGCCGGGTCCAGACAGGGGGCCCCGGACTCGTGGGCGATGTGGTGATCGAGTCCGCCCCGTACGAGGGCCAGCTCGCCGGGCGCCAGTTCGAGGGCCGCCTGCGGATCGTCGAGCCAGAGCCAAGCGCGCCCCTGAACGACGGCGTGCAGTGAGAGCTGGATGCTGCCCGCCAGCCGCAGCCATCGCTCCACGCATGCTCGGACCATGGAGCCATGGACAAAGCACAGCAGACCGCGCTCGTACTCGGCGGCACGGGAAGGACGGGGTCACTCGTCGCGAGGAAACTGGCCGAACGGGGCCTGACCGCGCGGACGGCCGCGCGGCGCGGCGGCGATGTGCTGTTCGACTGGGACGAGGCGGCCACGCACGGCCCCGCCCTCGCCGACGTCGACCGCATCTACCTCGTCACCCCCGTCATGCGCGTCGCGTACGCCCGCCAGGTGTCCGACTTCCTGGATCTCGCCGAAGCCTCCGGGGTACGGCACGTCACCTACCTCAGCGCCTACGGCAGCGACCAGGCCCCGCCGCAGGTCGACCTCCGGGCCGTCGAACTCGACGTCATGGGCCGGGACGCCTTCACGTCCTCGGTCATCCGCCCGGCGTGGGTCATGCAGAACTTCTGCGACGACCACCTGCCCGTCGTCGACGGCGTGATCACGGTGCCGACGGCAGGCGGCGCGGAGGCGTTCGTCGACGCCGCCGACATCGCGGCGGTCGCCGCCGAGACGCTGGCCGACCCCGATGCCCATGCGGGCGCGACCTACGCGCCCACCGGTCCGGAAGCCCTCACGGTGGCCGAGGTCGCCGACATCATCGCGGGCGTCGCCGGCCGGCCGGTCAGGCGCCAGGACATCGACAGGGGCGCCTGGATCGAGGGCGCCGTCGCGGCCGGCCTCGTGCCCGCCGACTACGGCGTCATGCTCGAGTGGCTGACCGGGACGATCGCCTCCGGGCGCGGCTCGCAGCCCAACGACGACGTCCTCGAGGTCACCGGGGCTCCGCCGGCCGGTTTTGCGGACTTCGCCCGCCGGAACGCACGTGCCTGGGCCCTCCCGGCGGTGCACTCGTGACCGGCCGGCCGGAGTTCGAGGCGCTCTCGACGCCATCGGCCGGCCCACCCACGCCTAGGCACCGGGGAACTGAATGGCCTCCGACGGACGTTTCCGGCTCTCAGTTGAAGATGTCCAGGAGGTCCAGCCAGGATCCGTCGTCGTTGGCGGGGCGGGCTCGCATCGGGCGCGGATCTGGGTAGGTCTCCGCTGAGGCCCTCGCGCGGACGATTTCCGGCCCGCCGCACGCCGCTACCGCGAAGGCGCCGAAAACCTTGCCGAACGCGGCCGGGTCGCGGAACTCCACGCCGAACGCCCGGCCGTCCCGAAGCGGCACCCACACCATCCGGTCGAACCGTGGCCACTCCAGCACCGGCTGGTCGTCCGCGGTCGACCGGCCCTCCAGCCACAGCCGTGCCACGTGCAGCAGGTTCACCTTCTCCATAGGCAGCCGCTTGCGCCGCACACGCAGTTCACGCGTCGTGAGCGCGACCCGCTGGTCCTTCTTCGGGTACCAGACGACGCCGATCCCGAACGGCACCCACAGCAGGATCCCGATCATCGGCCAGACCAGAGCGTCGCCCCACGTTCGGAGCAGCCCGCCATCCAGCAGGTACAGGGCCCCGAAGACCAGAACCCACTTCGCCGTCATCCGCCAGAACCCGGTGCCCTGCCGGTACAGGACCCGCCGCTTCCTTGTCATTGCCATGCCCGCACGCTATCCGCGGCTGTCCCGCCTCACTGAAGGCTGACCGTCGCGGGAGGCGAGCCAGGCATGGGTGCACGGGCCACAGCGGAGGAACGTGAAGCCTGATCTGTCGGGCCCGCGTGCTTCGACGCCGACGCCGTAGTGGGCGGGGCATGCCGATGCCCAGGAAAGCCCAAGCAGCGCGCCGGGAACAGCCGGTCCGGCCGGCATCGTTGCACCGACCGGGGGTCTGGCGCTGCAGGGGTGGGAACGATGTCATCCGCCCCGGCAGGATCCGGCCTCCCGGGAGCGCGGAACGCCCGCCGCGCACTCGGACCAACACATGTCTCTGCAGGAGGACTCCTTCATGACTGACCGGCCCTTGACGCTCATGGCAGTGCATGCCCACCCCGACGACGAGGCCACCGGAACCGGAGGAGTCCTCGCGCGGTACGCGGCAGAGGGCATCCGCACGGTTCTCGTGACGTGTACCGACGGCGGTTGCGGTGACGGGCCGGGGGGTGTCAAGCCGGGTGATCCCGGGCACGATCCGGCGGCCGTCGCCTTGATGCGCCGGCAAGAACTTGAGGCGAGCTGTGACGTCCTGAAGATCAGTGATCTGGAGATGCTGGACTATGCCGACTCCGGGATGATGGGCTGGCCGAGCAACGACGCCCCCGGATCTTTCTGGAAGGCCCCCGTGGAGGAAGGCGCTGCCCGACTCGCGGCCCTCATGCGGCACTACCGGCCCGATGTGGTCGTCACCTATGACGAGAACGGCTTCTACGGCCACCCCGACCACATCCAGGCCCACCGCATCACGATGGCGGCGCTCGAGATGACCGCGCTGACACCGAAGGTGTACTGGACGACGATGCCGCGCTCGGCGATGGAGCGGTTCGGCAAGATCATGCGCGAGTTCCATGAGGACATGCCGGAGCCGGATCCTGCCGAGGCCGCCGCGCTGGCCGAGATCGGCCTCCCCGACGATGAGATCACCACGTGGGTGGACACCACCGCATTCAGCGGTCAGAAGTTCGACGCGCTGGCCGCACACGCCAGTCAGGGCGAGAACATCTTCTTCCTCAGGATGGGCAAGGAGAGGTTTGGCGCGTTGATGGGCGTGGAGACCTTCGTACGTGTCCAGGACGCCACCGGCGCGGCCCTGCCCGAGAACGATCTCTTCACCGGCCTGCGCTGACCCGACCGTCCGGCCGGCGCCCCGTCGGGCGGCGCAACTGCGGATGCACGACGTGCAGAGGTGCCCGCCGCTCGCAAGGAACTGTCCTGTCCCACTGAACCTTGGCCAATCCCACCGAACTTTGACCGGCTTCCGCTGCGGGTCGGGCCTTCACCTGCGGTGCATTCCGGTGCCGGTCAAAGTTCGGTCCCGTCGCTACCAAGCCGGTCGCGGATCTTGACGTTCGGTCGAGAAGTCTGCGGGTGCCTCGGCTGGTCCGTCCGTCCGCCAGAGACATCCCGGGCTCGGCGAGAACTCATCTGTCAGCGGTGCCGGGGCTTGGAACCGCTGGGCACGGGGGAGCGGCACCTCGACCAGAGCGCCGTCGTACATCATCCACAGGCCGAAGCAGTCGTCCTCCTCGTCATGGATCAGCACCTGTACCCGCTCGGGGCGGAGCCACGTGAGCGACTCCAAGTGCGTCAGCAGACCCGAGCGCGTCCACTGCCTGTCGAACTCGAGCGCGGTACCGATCGGCTGCATCCGACGCGACCGCCAACCGGCGCCGGTCAACTTCATTGAGACGAACGGGCCCGTCGTCAACCTTCCGTGAGACCGGTGAATCCTCGCTGAGACAGGACGGCGACCTGTCCTGTCTCAACGAAGTTAGTCGTCTGCATGCCACTGACCTGCGTGGACTGGATTGGGTGAGACGCGTGGACTTTGTTCGTTGAGACGGACTGCAAGTCTCGTGTCTGCCGGATCGCGTAGGCCCTTGTCCTTTGACAGCGAAGTTAGTCCGGCCGAAGCCGCTGACCTGCGCGGACTAACTTCGCTGTCAACGCGGTCGCGTGACGCTGCCTTCGGCCCGAACCGTCTGGCTTGCGGCAACTGGGTTGGATTGCAAGGAACGTCATGGGCTGGGTTCGTGTCAGCCCGGGCCTCTTTGAGCTGGCTGGTGCTCGCGGTCCAGGGGCTCGGGCTCAGGCGTCTTCGCGGTAGAGGTCGGTGAGCAGGGCGACGGCGGCGTGGGTGGCTGGGTGGCTGGGTGGGGGTCCTGGCGGCGCCAGATGGGGTGGACGGGGACGGGGGCGGTGTCGCGCAGGGGGCGATAGGTGATGCCGTCGCGGCGGTACTGGGTGACGGTGCCCTGTGGCTCCACCAGCCCACCGTCGGCGCCCTGCTGTGCGCGCTGGCCGCCGGTGTGATGTCCTCGGCGGTGCCGTTTCTCGCCGACCTGCTTGCGCTGCGCCGGGGCCCCGCGCGTTTCTTCGGGATCTTCATGAGCGTCAACCCGGTGTTCGCCGCTCTGATCGGCACGCTCGTCCTGGACCAGCACCTTGGTGCGGCATCGTGGCTGGCCATCACAGTGATTGTCACCGCCAACGCTGTCTCTATGGGTACCGCCGCTAGCCGCTCGAAGGCCGACCTCTTGCGGTTGACCCCGCCGGCCGCCCGCGCCCGTGTGTGCCTTCGCCCTCCGCCACGGCGACGTATGGGCCTCCTGGGAGCTGTACTCCGCGCGAAAAAAGGTACCCAGCACGACTGGGCTCACGGCGCCGGTACGGCACCGATCTGCTGCATCACCCCGAGGAGGTCGGGCTGCCCCCGTTCGCCGACGATCCGGCCGTCGGCCAGATAGTAGAAGTTCATGGCCTGCACCGAGATCTTGTTGCCGCTCGCCGGGATCCCGAAGAATTCACCGTCGTGGGTTCCCCGCATGGTGAACCGCGCGGCGACCGTGTCGCCTTCGGTGACCGTCTCCTCCAGTGTCCACTGGACGTCCGGGAAGGCGCTGCGCATCATCCCGAGGACTTCCATGTACCCATCGGGCCCCCGCAGTGGTTCCGGGTGGCTGGGTGCGTGGAACACCGCGTCCGGAGAAATGACCTCGCGAGCGAGACCCTCGTCGCCCGTGTTGATGAACTCGACGAAGCGGTTCATTACTGACTCGCTGGACTGCGCCGGCATCTTGCTGTGCCTTTCCAAAGACGATGGGTGGATACCTGAGAGCTTAACATCGAATCGATGTTTACATCGATTCGATGTCGGTGTGCGAGGATGGACCCATGCTCGAACTTGCGATACTCGGTTTCCTGGCCGAGGGACCCTTGCCCGGACACGAGCTGCGCCGCCGCGTCTCGCAGCTGACGGGCTACACGCGGCCGGTCAGCGACGGCAGCCTGTATCCGGCGATCAATCGCCTGACCAAGGCGGGCTTGATCGAGCGGCGCGCCGACCCGGCCGCGGGGGCGGCCCGGTACGTGCTCAGCCTGACCCCGGCTGGGCGGGCCGACATGCTGCAGCGCCTGCGCCAGCCCGCCGACCACGAGATCACCGACTTCACACGGTTCTACATCGTCCTGGCATTCCTCTCCCACCTGCCAGACGCAGCCGAACAGCACGCAGTGCTGCGCAGGCGGCTGGAGTTCCTGGAAGAACCGGCGAGCTTCTTCTACGACAACGACCGGCCCCTGCGTGCCGAAGAAATCGCCGACCCCTACCGGCGCGGCATGCTGCTCACCGCCCGCGCCACCAGCCGCGCCGAACGGACCTGGCTGCGAGAGACCCTCGGCGAGAAGCCGCCCGCCTTCGACTTCGACACCACGGTCACTGACAACGATCCGCATGCACCCGCCGCTCCCGCCAGCTGACCGCCCACGGAGGTATCTCCATGCTTGCTTCCTGGTACGACGACCAGGGACCCGCCGCCGATGTCCTGCACGTCGGCGAACTCCCTGATCCCATCCCCGCCCCGGGCGAAGTCCGCGTCCGCGTCACCGTCTCGGGCGTCAACCCCGGCGACACCAAGAAGCGGCGCGGCTGGCTCGGCTCGTCCATGCCCTACCCGCGAGTGATCCCGCACAGCGACGCCGCCGGAGCCATCGACGCCGTGGGCGCCGGAGTCGACGCCCGCCGCATCGGGCAACGAGTCTGGGTTCACGGGGCCCAGTCCTACCGCCCCTTCGGCACGGCCGCCCAGTACACCGTCGTACCTGACCACCAAGCCGTACCCCTGCCCGACCACCTCAGCGACGAGCTGGGCGCGAGCCTCGGCATCCCCGGCATCACCGCCCACCGCACCGTCTTCGCCGACGGCCCCGTCGACGGCCAACTGGTCTTGGTCCACGGAGTCCTCGGCGGCGTCGGCTCCCTGGCCGCCCAGCTCGCCCACTGGGCCGGCGCCACCGTGATCGCCACTGTCCGCCGCACCAAGGACCTCGACCACGTCGACCCGGCCGTCGCCCACGCCATCGCCCTGGACACCGATGATCCCGCCGCTGCCATCCGCGCGTACGCGCCGCGGGGCGTCGACCGGATCATCGAGGTCGCACTGTCCGACAACGCCGACCTCGACAACGCCGTCGCCGCCAACAACGCCGTCATCGCCGCCTACGCCACCCGAACGGACCGCACCGAAATCCCCTTCTGGCCCCTGCTGTTCAACAACGTCACCCTGCGACTGCTCGGCAGCGACGACTTCCCCGCCGAGGCCAAGCGCCAGGCCGCCCGCGACCTCACCTCCGCAGCCGCCGTCGGCGCCCTCACCGTCGCCGTCGGCGACCGCTACCCGCTGGACGACATCGCCAAGGCCCACGATCACGTCGACGCCGGCGGTGGCCATGGCCGCATCCTGGTCACCATCCCCCGATAGCGCAGACTCGGAACGCTGCTCCTTCAGCAGCAATCGCCCAACCACGCCAGAGTCGGCAGATCGTGGGCTTACGCGACCTTCGCGCCTGCCCTCCACACACGACACCTCGACGTACGGCACGACTCCGTTGGCCTCAGCCGATACCGACATACGGCACCCCCAGCCTGCTCACCCCTCACGACTAGATTCACTGTCAGAGAAGTTGAAACGGCTGGGTTCGATGTCAATCGACTCGATTGGATGACACAGGACAGCCCTGTCTCAAATGGTCTGGTCCGTCAGGACTACCAGAAGGTTTCAGAATCCGGGTAGTTCCATGTGTTGCGCGTCGCGGGAGTCTCCACGCGTGGAGCGTGCAAGCTCGGAGACGTGTCGTGCCTGCTCGGCGGACAGACGTCGCGCCTCCCACAGCAGGTCTGCTATGTCCATGGCCTCCGGAGTCGGGGGCGGTGGTACCTCACGCAGAATGACCCCCGTCAGCGCGGCCAGGTCGCGCGCATCGATGCCCAACAGGACAGAGATGTCCACCACCAAGCGTGGGGTCAGCTCCTTGCGATCAGAGCTGATCACACCGTAAGTGGCTGCCGACAGGTATGTGGGCGTCACGGACGCAAGCGTCTGCGCCATTCCCGACCAGTTCAGGTTGCGGTACTGGAGCATCCGGATCACCCGAGCGCCCGGGCCGCCAGCGAGGGGCACGATCGGTTTCGGGTCGAAGCTGGAACGCCGTTCCTCCTGCGGCATTGAGCGGATCACCTGCAGGAGCGCACGGCGTCCCGCTGCGGGGAGCCTCACAGCAGCCGTCGCTGCGTTCTTCACCCACATCGCAGCCGCTGCGTCCAACGGCGCCATGTCATCCGGGACCGCCAGCCCTGCGAGGATGAACAGATCGACGGCGTGAAATCCCAGTGCGGGAGCGAGCCGCCGGAGCAGTTCCTCGCCGCGGCTATCTCCTGCGAGTACTGCGCGGACCTCGTCTGTGTTCAGCTCAGCGTGGTCGGCCAATTCCTGCGCGCCGAGCTCTCTGTGGTCCAGCAACCACGCCAGCATCGTGCCGAACCCAGGGTGCTCCGTCATGTCCGCAGACTAGCCAGAAGCGCGAGTGGGATACAGCCCTGGCAGATGAGAGCACGGACTGCTGGGGGCTCTGTTGCCGGCACACCACGGCGCACACCAGGAGACTTCCTCGGGGCCACCCGTCAGGCCCTGCGAACCAACGTCATCCGGAACCACTGCCGCCTGCTGGCCGGGACAACTCCGAGTGACCTTATGGGCTCCGTCCGAGTTCACTGCGAACAGATAGCAGGCTCAACAGCGGTAGTAGGGAGGGAGAGGGCTCCACCGTGTCTCGGCGTCGGAATCGCCAGGCTGTCGCGGTGGACGGATGGTTTCGAGTGGGAAGAAGGCGTCGTAAATCCTCCGGCTGCGATGGAAGGCAGCGAACTTGTGGAGTGAGAAGCGTTGCTCAACCCACTGGATCAGCGGGTCTTCGCGGTCCTTGGGGATGTAGCCGAGGAGGATTCCGCGGTCGGTGATCTGCTGGACGAGCCAGGTGATGTCGCCGGTGACGACGGTGCGGTGTTCCCACTCCTGGCCAGCGAGGAGTCCAGTGAGGGCCACGACCTGGGGGTGAACGACCATCGTCCGTGTCAGGTCGTGGGAAGGGGCCTTCCCAGTCCCGTCGGCGAGGAGGCGGCGCGCGGTGTCGAACACGCCGAACGGGTCGGCGATGCTCTCCAGCCAGGTGAAGTAGATCTTGCGGGCTTCGGGATAGGCGCTGCGGACCCAGCGGCGGCCATGTCGGACTATGAGGTTCCGGTGGTGCCTTTGGGCCCGGAGCGTGTCGGGCATTCTGCTGACGTCGACCTGCTCGTCGGTGTTGGTGATGCCGTCGCCGATCCAGAGGCGGTGGCGAAGATCAAGCTGTGCGGTGGATGGTCGTGCAGGATCAGGGTCTCCTCCATCGTCGCGATGAGGCCCATCCACTCCTCTCCGTAGGGGAACGGGCTGGTGGGGACGAGAGTGAAGCGACCCGCAATCTGAGCGCCTCGCGTGCCGACCAGCAGGTCGCTGGTCTCCAAGCCGATCCCTGCATATACAAAGGTGGCGGGGATGCGCTCGGAGAAGTACTTCAAGGTGTCAGAGACCTCGGCGCCTGCCTGGGTCCTCTGAGAGATGTTGTGAATCTCGTCGACGAGCACGAGACTCGTGCGGGTGTCGGTGCACACACCCACTCGATGATGTCGGTCATGTTCGACCGGGGACGGACCGGAAGCCCCAGGAATCGGGCGAACTCCGCCGCGATCATGCGAGCGGTCGCAGCTGGCAGAACGGTGATGTAGAGAACGGGGATGCGGTCGGCGATCTTCGGGTGACGGGCCCGGTCAAGAAGTTCGTGCGCGCGGCCGAGCTGGGCGATGGCGCTGGTCTTGCCGGTGCCGGGAAGCCCCGAGACCATCAGCCCGCGGCGGGCACTGATCGCGTGCCGATTCAGCAGGACCAGGCGACGGCCGCAGATCCGCGTCTTCTCGACGAACGACGTTGACACAGTGAGCATCCGGGCGTGGTGGTCGAGGCGGTCCTCGTCGCAAAGGTCCCGCTCGATCGGTGACAGTTGCTCCAACTGTCCCGGAGACAGCCGAATCGGGGGCGGGGGCGGCCCGTCCGTGAACTTCCGCCAGCCAGCCAGAGTGGTCAGCTGTCGGTTCGCCTCGGCGTCGGCCTCCTGCACCGTCGTGGGCCCGGCCGCTGGGCAGGAGGGGGTCACATGCGCCTCCAGGGGTTGGCGAGCGGGTCAAACAGACCCAGCGGGATGATCTCGGCGAGCTCGGTGTCCGAGTCGCCGTTGCATTCGGACTCGATGGTCGGCGGATCGGGGACTGGACGGTCTGTCGAGGTGGCCCGAGTCCGAGCGGCGACGCGGCGGTCGCGGCGTGAACGCTTGGCCGGCCTGCCCTTCTCCGCAGCAGGACCGTCATGGGCCCGCCGCAGCAGAGCCGCAGCCGCATCCGCGATCTGCTCCTCGGTGCCGCCGGGGACCTGGGCGCGAGCGTGGTCCCAGGCCAGCTCACCGAAGGGGACGCCGACGCGGTGGAGATGCTTCCAGAACACGGTGATCCAGCGATCGGCGCGCGTGTCGCGTACCCAGATCCGGGACACGTCGTAGGGGTCGTGGTGGACCTCCCACAGGCCCTTCTTCGTCGTTACTCCCGAGCGCTTGCGACGCAGCGGGTTCAACTCCGGGCTGTCGTAGGTGCGGTGTTTGATGCGGATGCCGTAGGCATTGATCGCCTGCCAGCGCTCGGGCAACAGTTCGACGTAGTCCTCGCCGCCGAGCGGCACTGGGACGTATCCGCAGGATTCAAGCAACGTCGCGTACTTCTCGTTCGGTGTGAACGCCCGCGTCGGAGCGTCAGGGTCGCGCAGAGAGTCGTGGGGCCTGGTCTGCCAGACGGCGATGATCCACTCGTCGAGAAGGTTCTGGAGTTCGGGCAGCGACCACAGTGGCCCGTCTTCCAGGCCGCGGCCGCGGCGGTCCGTCGTCGAGCCGGTGTATCCCGCGACGAACTGGGCGAAGAGCGTGGCCACCGAGCCAAGGGTCTTCTCGATCGTGCCCTTGTCGGTCGGCGTCGCCTTGTGTGCCGGCTGCAGGTTGATGCCCAGGTAACGGCACGACGCTCGGAAGGCGTGCGAAATGAAGACACTGCCGTGGTCGCAGACGATCGTCTCCGGAACGATCACCGGGCGGGCTGCCGCATGCTCAAGGCGCTCGTCGATACTCAGCAGCCGCCGGTGCGGCAACACCGACCGGGACATCCGCAGGGCCTCCACCCAGCCTGGACGCATCACCTCAGGGGTAATACTGCGAGCCAGCAGCGCCGAGGCATCCGCGGCCTTCGTGGAGGGCCGCAGCACCGCTGCGGTGATCGACCTGGTGGCAATGTCGACCATGGCCGTCAGCTCGACCTTCTCGGCGACGCCGTCATCCAGCCGCACCAGCACGTCCATCGGCGTGGAGTCGATCTGCATCAGCTCGCCGGGCGCGCTGGCCGGCACTTCGCCGAATGGCCCGGACGGCCGTGCACCGATGGAGCGGCGGGTGCGAGCCGACCCGGTGGCGTGGGTGCCGGTGGCGAGTCTGTCGAACAGCCGGTAGAGCGAGGCCCGAGACGGCAGCTCAACCTCGGCGGTCTCCGCCTGATCTGAGAGGATCTGCTTGGTCCGCCAGATGGTGAAGCCGATGGTCCTCGACGACGCATTGGCGGTCTCGGCGATCGCCTGTCGCATCGCTTCCACCACGGCCGGCTCGACCTGACCGAAGGCATGCATCTGCTTGGCCGACCGGCCGTCCGCCAGCCCGACCAGCCCATCCCGCTGGTAGCGCTGGCGCCGCTGCTTGATGCCGCTGGCTGATACCTGGCGGCCAGCTGCCGTGAGTTCGGTCGCCTTGGCCCGCTCACGCTGGGCCAACGAGCACCGTTTCGGATCGAACTCCGGCCGAGGCTTGATCCCTTCCGGAGTATCCGGCGGTAGGCCGTGCAGAACCTCCAGGATGTGCCTCTCCCACCAGCGGGCCTGCTCAGCGGCGGCCTCGGGGAACTCCGCGATCCGGGAGGTCGGCGGCACCCGCCTCTTCCCGGTCACCGGTCATCTCCGCTGGCCAACTGCACGATTGTGCGCGGCCCCAGCAACTCGACCCTGATGCCCTCGGCAGTCAGCTCCTGGAGCCAGAGGAGGTGGAACAGCACAGGCAGCGTCGACAGCCGGTCTCCCGCCGCATCCGCCCCGGACATGAGCGGTCCCGGGGTGGTGAAGACCTCCCGGAGTTGGGCCGCGGCCGCACTGCGCAGACAGCGCGGGTGCCGGTAGCGGGACAACCACCGGACATTTGCGAGCAGGGCCGGATCCGGAGCTCCGAGTCTCTCGAACCCCCACCCGGCCTGGGCACAGACGAGGCGCGTCACCTCGAATGCTTCGGCGTCCTTCGGCGCGATCCGCTCCTCCGCACGAACGTCGACGACCACTGCCGAGCCGTCCGCGCGGCGGACGAAATAGTCCGGGGCGTGCCGACGCTCCCGCTTGCCGTCATGCCAGTGCAGCCAGAACGGCTGCGAGCCGATGCCCACCACGCTTGGGTCGAAGTCCATCAGCAGCAGCCGGTCCCGCTCCAGCCACGACTCGAAGCCGACGTGTCGTCCGGTCGTCGCCGCCCAGTACCAGCCTGGGAAGTGACGTCCACCGCGCGACCAGCCAAACGTACGCACCGGAGCGACATCCTCGAACCGGCCCGTCACGCAGTCCCGCAGCGGACGCCGACAGCGTCCACGCGCTGCGTCCATGTACGACAACTCGAAACACGGCCCCGCCTGATCCACCCCAACCGGTACAGCCACTCAGCACCCCCAGCGCACTCATGTCGCGCGCCTAGGTTCGCTGAGACGGAAGTCCAAACGACTCGGTTCGTTGGGAAAACGCCTCGATTGAGTGAGACAGGACACCGGCCTGGTCGGAGGCGTGTTCGTTATGAGTTTCCGATATATCGTTGACGCATCGCGATGGGTCGGCGATAGTTGACGTATCGCAAGAGCGATAGCGAGAAACCGGAAGACGAAAGGAGCGCAGTCATGCGTTCACACGGACAGCACGAACACGAGCACGGACGGGGCCACGGCCACTGCGGGCCCGATCGTCGGGAGGAGTTCCAGGGACGGCGCGGAGCCTTCGGCCCGTTCGGACCGCCCTTCGGCGGCGGCCCCTTCGGCGGGCGCGGCGGACGTGGCGGACCGCGCGGCCGGGCCCGGCGGGGAGATGTGCGCGTCTCGATCCTGGCGCTGCTCAAGGACCGGCCGATGCACGGCTACGAGATGATCCAGGAGATCGGCGAGCGCAGCGGCGGGGCCTGGAAGCCCAGCCCGGGCTCGGTCTACCCGACCCTCCAGCTGCTCGAGGACGAGGGGCTCATCGCCAGCGAGAGCGAGGGCGGCAAGAAGCTGTTCACGCTCACCGACGCCGGCCGCACCGAGGCCGAGTCGGCCCCGGAGGCCCCCTGGGCCGAGGCCGGGCGCGGGTTCGACTTCGAGGCGATGCACGAGGTCCGGACGGCCGGAATCGGCCTGTTCGAGGCCTTCGGTCAGGTCTTCAAGACCGGCTCGGCCGAGCAGCGCGAGAAGGCCCTCGCGGTCATCAACGACGCCCGCAAGAAGCTCTACCTGATCCTGGCCGACGAGCACTGAGCCGGCCGGCCGGCAAAACGGCGCGCCCCGCGAGTCCTCTCGCGGGGCGCGCCGTCGTACCTGTGTACCGGCCGGGGGAGACGGGGTCAGGCGACCAGGCCGGCGAGCTTGCGGAGCGACTCGTTCAGGGCGGCGGTGGCCGAGTCCTTGAGCTTGCCCGCCATCAGGGAGACGGCGGCCCCGTTGAACTCCCCGTCGATGCGGACCGTGGTGGCCCCGCCGTCCGGGATCAGGGTGTACCGGGTGAGGATGGCCACGCCCATCGGGCCCTTGCCCGTGATGGCGAAGACGCGCTCGGTCTCCAGCTCCGAGACCGTCCATGCGACCTCGGCCGGGAAGCCCATCATCTTCATGTTCTCCTCGAAGGTGGCGCCGACCGCGAGGGTCTCGGGGCCGCCCTTCGGGAAATTCGTGTGGGTCATGCTCCACTGGCCGTACGCCGCCCAGTCCGTCAGCTGGGCCCAGAGCTTCGCGGCGGGCGCCTCGATGCGTGATTCCGCGGTGACTTCGGCCATGCGACCACCCCTTCTCGTCGGGTACGTGCGGCGGAACGTAGCCCCGGCGGGCGGAACATTCAATACTGACGACCTGTCAGAAATGACCGGCCCGGTCACGGTGGGTCTCGGATGCGTCTCAACAGGTGTCACACCTGTGACGGTGCTGACCGGCCCTGCCATGATGGCCGGATGCAAGCGTCAGGGAGAAACGCCGGACTGGGCCTCGCGCTCGTCTCGGCGTTCGCGTTCGGTGGTTCGGGTGTGGCGGCGAAGCCGCTGATCGAGGCGGGTCTGGACCCGCTGCACATGGTCTGGCTCAGGGTGGCCGGTGCGGCGCTGGTGCTGTCCCCGCTGGCCTGGCGGCACCGCGGCCTCCTGCTGCGCAAACCCCTGCTGCTCGCGGGCTTCGGCCTCGTCGGCGTCGCGGGCGTGCAGGCCTTCTACTTCGCCTCCCTGTCCCGGATCCCGGTCGGCGTAGCCCTGCTCCTGGAGTACCTCGGCCCGGCGCTGCTGCTCGGGTGGATCCGCTTCGTGCAGCGCAAGCCGGTGACCCGGGCCGCCGCGGCCGGCGCCGCCGTGGCCGTCGTGGGGCTGGCCTGTGTCGTCGAGATCTGGTCCGGGCTGAACCTGGACCTGCTCGGGGTGCTGCTCGGCCTCGCCGCCGCCTGCTGCCAGGCCTTCTACTTCGTGTTCGCGGACCACGGTGCCGACGGCGCCGGGGACGACGTGCCCGACCCCCTCGGGGTGATCGCGTACGGCATGCTCGTCGGCGCGCTGGTGATGACGGTGATCGCCCGGCCGTGGGAGATCGACTGGCAGCTGCTGGGCGGGCAGGCCCCGATGGGGGACCAGACGGTGCCCGCGTGGATGCTGCTCGGCTGGGTGGTGCTGATCGCGACGGTCTTCGCGTACCTGACCGGCGTGGTCTCGGTGCGCAAGCTCTCGCCGCAGGTGGCCGGCGTCGTGGCCTGCCTGGAGGCGGTCGTGGCCACCGTCCTCGCCTGGATCCTGCTGGGCGAGCACCTCTCGACCCCGCAGATCGTCGGCGGTGCGCTGGTGCTCGGCGGGGCCTTCATCGCACAGTCCTCGAGGCCCACTCCGCCGGGAGCGGCGGATCCGGAATCGCCTGTTCTGGACCGCGAGACGACGACGGCCTAAGGTGGCGATCATGCATTCGACCGTGCTTCCGCCTCCCGCCGCGTAGCCGCGGGCAGCTGCCCCTTGTGACGAAGACCCGGCCCGGGGAGTTCCCGGGCGGGTCCGCGCTGCCCGCGAAGCGATGACCTTCCTCTTTCATCCTTCACGCATGCGCGGAGCACACTCGTGTCGAATCCTTCGCCCGCTTCTCCCCCGGCTACCGCTGGGGGCACCCCCGGGCGCAGTCTGCTGTACCTCGTCGTCGCCGGAGCTGCCTGGGGCACCGCCGGGGCGGCCGCCTCCCTCCTCTTCCTGGCCAGTGACCTCGGCCCGCTCGCCCTGTCGTTCTGGCGGTGCGCCGGCGGGCTGGTGGTGCTGCTGGGGGTGCTCGCCGTACGCCGGCCCCGGGGCCCGCGGCGGGCAGCGCGGCCCTCGGTGGCCTCGCTGATCGGGACGGGGCTGATGTTCACCCTGTTCCAGGCCGCGTACTTCGCCGCCGTACGCGAGACCGGCCTCGCGGTCGGGACGGTGGTGACCCTGGGCGCCGGACCGGTGCTGATCGCGCTCGGGGCGCGGCACTGGATGGGCGAGCGGCTCGGCCGGGGCGGGGTGGCCGCCGTCGTCGGGGCGCTCGCCGGGCTCGCCGTGCTGGTCCTGGGCGGCGGGGGCGGCGAGGTGCGGCCGGCCGGCGTGGGCTGGGCCCTGCTGTCGGCCGCCGGGTATGCCGCGATGACCCTGCGGGCCCGCTCGCTGGGGCGGCGCGGGGCGGGCGGCGACCCGCTGGTCACCACCGCCTGGTCGGTCGCGGTGGGCACGGCGTGCCTGCTGCCGCTCGCCGCGGCGGAGGGGCTGGTGCCGCACACCGCCGAACTCGGGCGGGTGCTCTGGCTGCTGGTGTACGTGGCCACCGTGCCGACGGCCCTGGCGTACGCGCTGTACTTCACCGGGGCCGCTGCGGTGCGGGCCGCGACGGTGTCCGTGATCATGCTGATCGAGCCGGTCAGCGCAGCGGTGATCGCCGTGCTGGTGCTCGGTGAGCGGCTGACCGGCGCCGTGGTGCTGGGCACCGTACTGCTGCTGACCGCGGTGGGTGCGCTGATCGCGGCCGAGGCGCGCAGGCCGGCGGGCGGGCCGGCGGTCCGGCCCGCCCGTGGGACCCGTGGGACCCGCGAGCCAGAGGAGCCCCGCGAGGCTCAGAGCGCGGCGAGGTAGTCCGGGGTGGCGATCCCGGGGGCCAGGTCGTCGGCCGGGATCGGGGTCCCGTGCACCGGCGCGACCGGGACCACGCCCGACCAGTAGGGCAGGTCCATGTCCTCGGGCTCGTCGTTGGGGCCGCCGGTGCGGAGCTTCGCCGACACCTCGTTCAGGTCCAGGCGGATCACCGCGGTGGCGGCGAGCTCCTTTGCGTTGGCGGGCCGGGAGTCGGCCGAGCGGCCCGGCACCACGTGGTCGACGAGGGCGTCCAGGGCCATCCGGCGCTCGTCCTCGTCGGTCACCTGGTACGCGGTGCCGTGCACGATCACAGAGCGGTAGTTGATCGAGTGGTGGAAGGCCGACCGGGCCAGCACCAGGCCGTCCACGTGCGTCACGGTCAGGCAGACGGGCAGGCCCGGGTCGGCCTGGCCGGCGGCGAGCAGCGGGCGCGAACCGGTCGAGCCGTGGACGTACAGGGTCTCGCCGACCCGGCCGTAGAGCGTCGGCAGGACCACCGGCGCGCCGTCGCGGACGAAGCCGAGGTGGCAGACGTAGGCCTGGTCGAGTATCGAGTGGACCGTCTCGCGGTCGTAGCGCGCCCGCTCGCGGGAGCGGCTCGGGACGGTGCGGTCGGTGGGCTCGTAGCCGCCGGTCGTCCCGTTCGTCTCGGGCATCTCTTGCGTGTCGGTCGTGGCGGTCATGATACGCGCTCCGTTGTACTAGTGCATACTGGACTTTGTGCTAGGAGATTATCGCATTGCAGGGCGGCGCGCATCGGATATCGCGGCCAGTGTCGAAGCGGGCGTCGGATCGGGCGCGCTCGCGCCGGGGACGCTGCTGCCGCCGATGCGGGAGCTCGCGGGGGTGCTCGGGGTCAACCCGAACACCGTGGCCGCCGCGTACCGGACGCTGCGCGAGCGCGGGGTCATCGAGACCGACGGGCGGCGCGGCAGCCGGGTACGGGGGCGGCCGGCGAGTGCGCCGCGCGACGAACTGCGGATGGCGGTGCCGCCCGGGGCGCGGGACGTGGCCTCGGGGAATCCGGACGTACGGCTGCTGCCCTCGTTGGACGGGGCCCTGGCCGAGGCCGCGCGCCGGTACGCACAGGCGCCGACGCTGTACGGGGACGACCCGGTGGTACCCGAGCTGCAGCGGCTGGCTCGGGCCGACCTCGACGCGGACGGGGTGCCCGCCGGGCCGGTGGGGGTGACCTCGGGCGCGCTGGACGGGATCGAGCGGGTCCTGGCCGCGCACCTGCGGCCGGGGGACGCGGTGGCCGTCGAGGACCCGGGGTGGGGGAGCGTGCTGGACCTGGCGGCGGCGCTGGGTCTGCGCGTGGTGCCGGTGGCGGTGGACGACGACGGGCCGGTCGTCCCGGCAGTGGAACGGGTGCTCGCGGAGGGCGCGCGGGCGCTGCTGGTGACGGCGCGGGCGCAGAACCCGACCGGGGCGGCGGTCGGCGCGGACCGGGCGGCGGAGCTGCGCGGCGTGCTGGCGCGGTACCCGGAGGTGCTGGTGGTCGACGACGACCACGGGCACGCCATCGTGGACCTGCCGCTGCACTCGCTGGGCGGGGTGACCCGGCACTGGGCGCTGGTGCGGTCCACGGCGAAGGCGTACGGGCCCGACCTGCGGCTGGCGGTGCTGACCGGCGACGCCGTGACCCTGGACCGGGTACGCGGGCGGCAGCGGCTCGGCCCGGGGTGGGTGAGCCGGCTGCTCCAGTACGCGGTGGTCGAGCTGTGGACCTCGGGCGCGGTGGACCGGGCGGCGGTCGCGCGCTCCTACGGGGAGCGGCGGGACGGGCTGGTCGCGGCCCTGCGGGAGCGGGGCGTACGGGCCCACGGGCGCAGCGGGATGAACGTGTGGGTGCCCGTCGCCGACGAGACGGGGGCGGTGACGCGGCTGCTGGCCGCGGGCTGGGCGGTGGCCCCGGGCAGCCGGTTCCGGGTGGAGTCGGGGCCGGGCGTACGGATCACGGTGTCGGGCGTGCAGATCGGCGAAGTGCCCGGGCTCGCGGCCGCGGTGGCCGCATCGGTCCGGCCTGCGACGGGCGGCCGCTTCGACTGACGGCCCCCGGCCGGCCGGCCGGCAAGGGCCGTTCCGGGCCGCCGTCTTGCACGCAGAACCCGAAGGCTCGCCGTGTTGCCTGCGAAAACGCACCACATCGTCCGACCGCACCCGAATTGGTACTGATGGACATTTCTTCCGCCGCCTCGCAAGGCCGCACGGTCACGCCCGGCACGCTGATCACGGCACTGCTCGTTCCCGTCGTGGCCGTGCTCGGCGTGCTCTCCTCGTTGCACGTCGATGACATCGACATGGCCTGGGTGCACCGGCAGCAGGCGGCCTGCCGGCACATGCCCTTCCCGAAGGTGGAGTACGTCTTCGCGTGGGCGGGACCGATCCTCGGCCTGTCGGCCATGGCCGTCTGCCTGCTGCTCGCCCGGTGGATCCGGCGGCGCAGTGGAGTCCGGATCTGGGACACCTGGCCGGGGCTCCTGGCCTTCGTCGTCGCCCTGCTCAACGTTGTGGCGATCCTGCTGGAGCTGTTCATGCTGTGGACCACCGACACGCCCGACGGTTCGGGGTCGATCCTCGGCGACTGCGGGTAGGCGCCGAGGAACGGGGCAACACACCTAGCGGCGCCGCGTCTGGGTCAGCGCTGCTCCGGCCAGGACGATCGCCGCGCCCACCGGGGTGTTCCAGTGGAGCTGTTCGCCGAGGAGCAGGACGCCCGCTGTGGTGGCGATGACCGGGATGAAGTACGTGACCATCTGGGCCGTGGTCGGGCCGACCTCCGCCACCAGGCCGTACTGCATCTGCAGGGCCATCCCCGTGCCCAGGGCGCCCAGCGCGATCACCGACAGGGTCGGCCAGAGCGGGAACGAGGCGGGGGCCGAGGTGAACGCGGCGCTGACCACCAGCAGTTGGATCGTGGAGAGCATCAGCTGGGCGCCGGTCAGCGCCACCGGCGAGCCCGGGACCGAGGCCAGCGTGCGCCGGACGTAGATCCAGCCGATCGGGTAGCAGAGCGAGGCGAGCAGGGCGAGCGCGGTGCCCTTGGCGTCGATGCCCGAGAAGCCCTGCCAGGCGCCGAGGACCGTCAGGACGCCGAGGAAGCCCAGGCCCAGGCCGGCGAAGCGGCGGCGCGTCGGGCGGTCCTCCGACAGGGCCACCATCGACAGCGCCATGCCCCACAGCGGCGAGGTGGCGTTGCAGATCCCGGCCAGGCTCGACGGGATGCTCAGCTCGGAGTACGAGAAGAGCGAGAACGGTGCGGTGTTCAGCAGGAGCGCCGCCACGGCCAGGTGCGCCCAGGTGCGGCGGCCACGGGGGAGCGGCTCGCGGCGGACCACGAGCACGGCCAGCAGCGCGAGTGCCCCGAACAGCACCCGGCCGAGCGCGACCTGGAACGGCGCGTACGCCTCCGTGCCCACCTTGATCAGCAGGAAGCTGAAGCCCCAGACCACCGAGAGGACCGCGAAGCGGAGCCGCCAGTCCACCCGCCTGGCCCGGGTGGGGGCGACCGGCGGGGAGAGAGTGGGGCGAGGGGTGGCGGGTGCGCTCATGCGGAGTACTCTGCTCCGCTCAACTGCGTAGGACAAGCGAGACTTCTTCGCGGTGACGGCGTAGCATCGCTTACATGTTGAACCTGGAGCGCCTGCGTACCCTCGACGCCCTCGCCCGCCACGGCTCGGTCAGCGGCGCGGCCGACGGGCTCCACGTCACCACCTCCGCCGTCTCTCAGCAGATGGCCAAGCTGGAGCGGGAGGTCGGCCAGCCGCTGTTGGCCAAGAACGGCCGCGGGGTGCGGCTCACGGACGCGGGCCGGCTGCTCGCCGATCACGCGGCCCGGATCATCTCCCAGGTGGAGCTCGCCCAGGCCGATGTGGAGGCCCAGCGGGGCTGCGCCGTCGGCGAGCTGCGGATCGGCGCCTTCCCGACCGCCATGCGCGGGCTGCTGCCCCAGGCGCTGACCGCTCTGCGTGCCGGGCACCCCGAACTGCGGCCCCTGGTGCGGGAGCAGGAGCCCGAGGACAGCATGGCGGCCGTCGTACGCGGCGACCTCGACCTGGCGCTGGCCATCGACTGGCACAACAAGCGGATGCCGGTGCCCGCCGAGCTCACCCGGGCGCACCTGCTCGACGACTCCTGCGACATCGCCGTGCCGGCCGGGCACCGGCTGGCCGACCGCGACCGGATCTCCCTCTCCGAGTTCGCCGACGACGACTGGATCTCCTGGAACGAGGGCCAGTTCTGCCACGAGTGGCTCGTGTACACCCTGCGGGGCACCGGCATCGAGCCGCGCATCGCGCACATCGCCGAGGAGCACCACACCCAGCTGGCGTTCGTGGAGGCCGGCCTCGGGGTGTGCGTGGCGCCCCGGCTCGGGCGCGGCCCGGTGCCGCCCGGGGTCCGGCTGCTGCCCGTGAGCGACGCCGTCCGCCGCCACGTGTACGTCGTCTGGCGGGCGGACGCCGACCGGCGGCCCTCGATCCGGGCCGCCGTCGAGGCCCTGCGGCAGGCCGGCGCCGCGGTGATCTAGGGCATCAGGGCGGCGCCACTGTGCTCTAGGGCATCAGGGCGCCAAGGGGCATCAGAGCTTGCGGAAGTCCCAGGAGACGATCGACTCCGGGGTGAGGCGGATCCACGCGTGGCGGCCGTCGTGCGGCATCTCCTCGATGCCGAAGTTCTTGGCCGGAAACAGCCGTTCCGCCTCGGCCAGCTCCGGGCAGGGCTCGCCCGTACGCGGGGCCTCGCCCACGAAGACGGCGCTGCCGGAGAGTTCGACCCCGTGCAGTTCGTCGTACGTCTCGCCCGCGTCCACGACCACGGAGATCCGCGGGTCCTTGCGCAGGTCGGACCAGCGGCGGCTGCGCGTGATCGAGTACAGCCACAGGGAGCTGCCGTCCCACGCGAACCACAGGGCGCCCACGTGCGGGCGGCCGTCCGGGGAGACGGTCGCCACCCGGCAGGTGCGCTGCTCGCGCAGGAAGGCGTCCACTTCCGCGTCGGTCATCATGATGCGGCGGCCCCGCCGCTGTGATCCGTCCATCCGTCCCACACCCCTTCACATCTGACTGAGTGTCAGGAATCATGCGGGATCGATGGTCGTCACGCCAGGGGGAGCCATGCCGGAACTCGATCCCGCCACCACCGCGCTGCTCACCGTCGAGTGCCAGAACGGCGTCGTCGGCGAAGAGAGCGCCCTGCCCGAGCTGGCGAAGGAGGCCCGGGACTCCGGGATGCTGGGGCGGGTGGCCGCGCTGGTCGACGCCGCGCACGGGGCCGGCGTACAGGTGCTGCACGCGATCGCCGAGCGGCGGCCGGACGGGCTGGCGGCCAACGCCAATGCGCGGCTGTTCCGGGCCGCCGGGAAGCTGCCCGTCCGGCAGCTGTCGGGGAGCCGGGCGGTGGAGGTGGCGGCCCCCATCGAGGTGGCCGAGAACGACCTGGTGGTCCGCCGGCTGCACGGGCTCTCGCCGATCGCCGGCACCGACGTGGACGCCCTCCTGCGCAACCTCGGCATCCGCACCCTCGTCGTCGCGGGGGTCTCCTCGAACATTGCGATCCCGAACACCGTCTTCGACGCCGTCAACCTCGGCTACCGGGTGGTGGTGCCGTCCGACGCCATCGCGGGGGTGCCCGCCGCGTACACCGCCGAGGTGATCCGCAACTGCCTGGCGCTCGTCGCGACCGTCACCACGGCCGAAGCCCTTCTGGCGCAGTGGGCTCCCGCGCACTGACCCCCGTAACCTGGGCGGATGCTGTCCGAAGTGATCGCGACCCGTTACGTCACGCCTCTGCGTGAGGGCGGCTCGCTCCCGGGGATCGTCGAGGCCGACGACCTCGGTACCTACGTCATGAAATTCACCGGAGCCGGCCAGGGCCGCAAGACCCTGGTCGCCGAAGTCGTCTGCGGGCGCCTGGCGCAGCGGCTGGGCCTGCGCGTCCCGCGGCTGGTGCAGATGCAGCTCGACCCCGTGATCGGGCTCGGCGAACCCGACCAGGAGGTCCAGGAGCTGCTGAAGGCCAGCGGCGGACTCAACCTCGGGATGGACTACCTGCCCGGGTCGATCGGCTTCGACCCGCTCGCGTACCAGGTGGACCCCGCCGAGGCGGGGCGCGTGGTCTGGTTCGACGCGCTGATCAACAACGTCGACCGGTCCTGGCGCAACCCGAACATGCTGGTCTGGCACGGGGACCTGTGGCTCATCGACCACGGCGCCACCATGATCTGGCACCACAACTGGCCCACCGCCGAGAGCGCCGCGGCCAAGCCGTACAACGCCTCCGACCACGTCCTGGCCCCCGTCGGCCCGGACATCGCGGCAGCCGCCGCCGCGCTCGTGCCCCTGGTGACCCGGGACCTGCTCGAGGAGGTCGTCGCCGACGTGCCCGACGAGTGGCTGGTCGACGAGCCGGGCTTCGACTCCACCGACGCGGTGCGCCGCGCCTACGTGGAGGTGCTGCTGCCGCGCGCGGCCACGATCCACGAGAGGATCTCGATGGAGGCCGAGGTGAAGGCCCCCTCCAAGCCGCCCGGGTGGCTGACCGACCATCTGACCGAATGGCCCCACAAGACCAAGAAGAAGAGCGACAGCGAGTGACCAAGCGGGACGTGTTCGAGTACGCGCTGGTGCGCGTGGTGCCCCGGATGGAGCGCGGCGAGTGCTTCAACGCCGGCGTGATCGTCTACTGCCGGGCGCGCTCGTACGTGGCCGCGCGCACCCACCTGGACGAGGCCAAGCTCCTCGTCCTGGACCCGGAGGCCGACGTGGCCGGCGTACGCGCCGCGCTGCACGGGGTCGAGGGCGTGTGCACCGGCGGCGAGTGGGCCGGCCAGGCGGCGGGCGACGACGCGGGCCGCCGGTTCCGCTGGCTGATCGCCCCGCGCAGCACGGTGGTGCAGCCCGGGCCGGTGCACACCGGTCTGACGGCCGACCCGGAGGCCGAGGTGGAACGGCTTCTGGATCTGTTGGTGCGCTGATCCGCAAGGCGGCCGTACGGCGATCCGTACGGCGGTCTTCGTGACGTGAGGAGCCCTGGGGCCGGGTGCCGTTGACACCGGGTGCCAGGGCTCCTAGCGTCTCCTCAACTGAAGCTACTAAGCGGTTGCTCACCAACGATGAGCCGCCGCTGAGGATTCCGAGCGCGAGGAGATCCACCATGTCCACCACCGAGCAGCGCGTCGCGATCGTGACCGGGGCGGCCCGGGGCATCGGCGCGGCCACCGCCGTGCGTCTGGCCGCCGAAGGCCGGGCGGTCGCCGTGCTCGATCTCGACGAGGCGGCCTGCAAGGACACCGTCGAGGCGATCACCGCGGCCGGCGGCAAGGCCCTGGCGGTCGGCTGCGACGTCTCCGACGCGGCCCAGGTGGAGGCGGCCGTCGCGCGCGTCGCGAGCGCCCTGGGCGCCCCGACCATCCTGGTCAACAACGCGGGTGTGCTGCGCGACAACCTGCTCTTCAAGATGAGCGAGAACGACTGGGACACCGTCATGAACGTCCACCTGCGCGGTGCGTTCCTGATGTCGAAGGCCTGTCAGAAGCACATGGTGGAGGCCAAGTTCGGCCGCATCGTCAACCTCTCCAGCAGCTCCGCGCTGGGCAACCGGGGTCAGGTCAACTACTCGGCGGCCAAGGCCGGCCTGCAGGGCTTCACCAAGACCCTGGCCATCGAGCTCGGCAAGTTCGGCGTCACCGCCAACGCCGTCGCCCCCGGTTTCATCGTCACGGAGATGACCGCCCAGACGGCCGCGCGCATGGGCGTGGGCTTCGAGGACTTCCAGGCCGGCGCGGCCTCGCAGATCCCGGTCCAGCGCGTCGGCCGCCCGGACGACATCGCCAACGCGATCGCCTTCTTCACGAGCGAGGCCGCCGGCTTCGTCTCCGGCCAGGTCATGTACGTGGCCGGCGGCCCGCTCAACTGACGAGAGGCAGGGCGCAGGCTCATGACGAACAGCAGCACGAACGCAGCGGACAGCGGCAAGGTCGCACTGATCACCGGTGCGAGCCGGGGCATCGGCTACGGCATCGCCGAGGCACTCGTCGCCCGAGGCGACCGGGTGTGCATCACCGGGCGCAACGAGGACGCCCTCAAGGAGGCCGTCGAGGCGCTCGGTGCGGACCGGGTGATCGGGGTCGCCGGCAAGGCGCACGACGAGGCCCACCAGGCCGTCGCGGTCGAGCGGACGATGGAGGCCTTCGGGCGGGTCGACTTCCTGATCAACAACGCGGGCACCAACCCGGTCTTCGGTCCGATCGCGGACCTGGACCTCGGCGTCGCGCGCAAGGTCTTCGAGACCAATGTGATCTCGGCGCTCGGCTTCGCCCAGCGGACCTGGCACGCCTGGCAGAAGGACAACGGCGGTGCGATCGTGAACATCGCCTCCATCGCCGGCGTCTCCGCCTCGCCCTTCATCGGCGCGTACGGGATGAGCAAGGCCGCCATGGTCAACCTCACCCTCCAGCTCGCCCACGAGATGGCGCCCGGGGTCCGCGTGAACGCGATCGCCCCCGCGGTGGTCAAGACGAAGTTCGCCCAGGCGCTGTACGAGGGCCGGGAGCAGGAGGCCGCGGCGGCGTACCCGCTCGGCCGGCTCGGGCTCCCCGAGGACATCGGCGGGGCTGCGGCTTTTCTTACATCTGCACAAGCGGAATGGATCACGGGCCAAACTCTGGTCGTCGACGGAGGAATGTTCCTCAATGCCGGAGTCCACTGATCGATAATCGGACGCATTTGCCTCCCCGGGGGAGGCAAATGCGTACCTAATATGCACGAAATCGGTCAAGTGTCACATGAAACCTGCCCATTGGATTTGTGAGGCACTGCGGTAGGGTCTGCCGCACCCCTGGCTGATCGAGGAGCGTGCACGTGTTCATCCGGACCAGATGCCTGCAGATCACTGCGGCCCTTGCGTCCATATCCCTGCTCGCCGGATGCGGTCTGCTTTCGGACGACAGCAGTGACGCCGCGAAGAGAATCGTCGTCGGCACGACGAGCTCCCCGAGCACCCTCGATCCCGCCGCCGCCTGGGACGGCTCCTGGGAGCTGTACCGGAACGTCTACCAGACCCTGCTGGCGTTCCCCACGGGCTCCACCAAGCCCCAGCCCGACGCCGCCCAGAACTGCGAGTTCACCGACGCGGCGAACGAGTCGTACCGGTGCACCCTGAAGAAGGGCCTGAAGTTCTCCGACGGCGAGGCGCTCGACGCCAAGGCCGTCAAGCACTCGCTCGACCGGATCCGGACGATCAACTCCCAGACCGGTCCGCAGGGCCTGTTCGGCAGCCTGGACAAGATCGAGACCCCGGACGCGCTGACGGTCGTCTTCCACCTGAAGACCCCGGACGCCACCTTCCCCTTCGTCCTCGGCTCGCCTGCCGCCTCGCTGGTCGCCCCCAAGGACTACCCGGCCGACAAGGTGCGGGACGACGGCAAGGTCACCGGCTCCGGCCCGTTCGTGCTCGACTCGTACAAGGAAGGCAGCGAGGCGGTCCTCAACAAGAACGGGACCTACAACGGCTTCGCGAACCGGCGTAACGACGGCGTGACCATCCGCTACTTCGCGGACTCCACCAAGATGGTCGCCGCGCTCAAGGGCAAGGAGATCGACGCCACCTACCGCGGTCTGTCGGCCCCGGAGATCAAGGACCTGCAGACCCCCGCATCACACGGGCTGGGCGTCCAGGTCGTCGAGAACGTCGGCGCCGAGATCCGCTACCTGGTCTTCAACCCCAAGGACCCGCAGGTCGCCAAGCCGGCGGTGCGCCAGGCCATCGCCCAGGTCATCGACCGCGGCGCGATCGTCTCCAAGGTCTACCAGGGCACCGCCGAGCCGCTGTACTCGATGGTCCCCAAGGGGGTCGTGGGCCACAAGACGCCCTTCTACGACAAGTACGGCCAAGGGGACGTCAAGAAGGCCCAGAAGATCCTCAAGGACGCCGGGATCACCCAGCCGGTGGAGCTGACCTTCTGGTACACCACCGACCGCTACGGTGCCTCCACGGCCGACGAGTTCACCGAGCTCAAGCGCCAGCTGGACGAGAGCAACCTCTTCAAGGTCACACTGCGGGGCCAGCCCTGGAAGGTGTTCCAGGTCGGCTACAAGAACGGCGAGTACCCGGTCTTCGGCCGCGGCTGGTTCCCCGACTTCCCGGACCCGGACAACTTCATCGCGCCGTTCGTCGGCAAGGAGAACGCGGTCGGCACCCCGTACGAGCCCGCCGAGATCCTCACCGACCTGCTGCCCAAGTCCCGCCGCGAGAGCGACCGCGCGGCCGGCGTCCGCGAGTTCGAGCAGGCCCAGCAGATCTTCGCCGAGGACGTCCGGCTGCTGCCGCTGTGGCAGGGCAAGCTGTACGTCGCCGCCCGTGAGGACATCGCCGGCGCCGAGCGGGCGCTCGACCCGCAGACCGTCTTCCAGATGTGGGAGCTGTACCGCAAGACCAGCTGGTAGCCCCTGCCGCGGGCGCCCTCGGGCGCCCGCGGATGAGGCGTTGTCAGTGGCCCCCGGTAGGTTCTGAGCTGTTGCACCACGCAGTTGCTCGAACTTGTACCGGAGGTTGTAGACGTGACCCAGATGCTGCCCGAGTCCTGGCTCCCCGTCCTCGGCGACGAGCTGGACCAGCCCTACTTCAAAGAGCTCACCGAGTTCGTCGAGAAGGAGCGGGCGAACGGGCCGGTCTACCCGCCCCGGGAGCAGGTCTTCGCGGCCCTGGAGGCCACTCCCTTCGACAAGGTGAAGGTCCTCGTCCTCGGCCAGGACCCCTACCACGGCGCCGGCCAGGGCCACGGCCTGTGCTTCTCCGTGCAGCCCGGGGTCAAGACCCCGCCCTCGCTGCGCAACATCTACAAGGAGATGCACGCGGAGCTGGGCACGCCCGTCCCGGACAACGGGTACCTGATGCCGTGGGCCGAGCAGGGCGTCCTGCTGCTCAACGCGGTGCTCACCGTCCGCGAGGCCGAGCCCAACTCCCACAAGGGCAAGGGCTGGGAGAAGTTCACCGACGCGGTGATCCGCGCGGTGGCCGACCGCCCCGACCCGGCCGTCTTCGTGCTGTGGGGCGCCTACGCCCAGAAGAAGCTCCCGCTCATCGACGAGGAGCGGCACGCGGTCGTCAAGGGCGCCCACCCCTCCCCGCTGTCGGCCAAGAAGTTCTTCGGCTCCCGGCCCTTCACGCAGATCAACGAGGCCGTCGCCGCGCAGGGCCATGAGCCGATCGACTGGCGGATCCCGGACCTGGGCTGACGCCCCACCGCGCCTCGGCGCCATTGCCGGTGCCTGCCGTTAGCGTCGTGACGAACCAGGCCGGAGCAGGTCTGGCAGAGCAAGACGGAGGCCGCCGTGACGGAGCAGCAGGAGGCGTCGGAGGACGCCGTCATGACCAGGATCGGCCAGGCCGTGATCCTGCTGCACGCCGGTGACCGCGAGGAGGCCCGTAACCGGCTCGGCGAGATCTGGAACGAGATCGGCGAGGACGGCGACTGCCTCCACCGGTGCACGCTCGCGCACTACATGGCCGACGCCCAGGACGACCCCGCCGACGAACTGGCCTGGGACCTGCGGGCCCTGACCGCCGCTGACGGGCTGGGGCGGGGGCTGCGGGACGGGCTGTCCGCGCACCACGAGCCGCATCCCGCCGTGCGCGTGTTCTACCCGTCGCTGCACCTCAGCCTGGCCGCCGACTACGTCAAGCTCCGGCGGCCGGAGGCGGCGCGGGTGCACCTGGCCCGGGCCCGGGCCGCCACCGGGGCCCTGGCCGACGACGCGTACGGGAACGGCGTACGGGCCGCCATCGCCCGGCTGGAACGGCGCCTGGCCGCGGAACCGGGCAGGGGCCCCCGGCCGTTCCCGGAGCAGCACCCGTAGCGAGCCGTAGGGCCGGCCGCTCAGCCGCCGTGGACGCCCGCGCAGATGCGGGCCTCCGGGCTGTCCGGGTGCCAGCGGCCGTGCCGGCGGCCCAGCGCGCACACGTCGGCGGGCTGGACCGGCAGCTCCTTCACCAGCTCGCGCGGCACGTGCGCGTCCGGCCCCGACGGCTCCGTACGGCCCTCTTTGCCCGCTGAGCGGCGTGCGGCGGGCCGGTGCGGCTCCGGGATGTCCGGCACCGGCGGGACGGCCTGTGAGGGCGCCTCGGGCCCCTCGTGCCCCGCGCCCGCCGTGCCTGCCGGAACCGCCGCGCTGCGGGGCGCGGCCTGCCGACTCGCGGCGGAGGCCGCCGGCTGCGCGGACTGCCCCGGTACGGTCTTCAGCGCCTCCAGGGCGGGTGCCTGGACCGCCACCGGCGCAGCCCCCGGTCCGCCGCGCGGCTCGTACTGCGGCGGCGCCCCCGTGGTGCCGGGGGCGCCCGCCGGCTGCATCGGGGCGGGGGTCACAGTCACGCAGCCGGAGACGGCCGAGACGGCACAGGCGACTCCGAGCAGCAGCTTTGTCGTGGTTCGCGTTGGATGCACTCGCGCAACTCTGCTGTGCGAGGACCCCGTTGCGAAAACCCGGAGCCGATATTGACCCCGCACGGGTGACGGACTTCCGCCGGACACCGGCCGGCAGCCGCTCGGACCCGGGGGCCTCAGTCGCCCGTGGCGCCGTCGATCTGCTCGCGCAGCAGGTCCGCGTGCCCGTTGTGGCGCGCGTACTCCTCGATCATGTGGGTGTAGACCCAGCGCAGGCTGAACGCCTCGCCGCGGTGGTGGCTCGCGGGATCCGACAGCAGGTCCAGCGAACGGCCCGCCGCGGCCTGCCGCGCCAGCTCGACCTCGGTCTGCCAGGTCTGCTCGGCCTCGGACCAGGTGTCGTTCGGGCCGAAGTGGAAGTCCCCGTCCGGGTCCTCGCGCGTGCAGTACAGCTCCGGGAGGTCCTCGCCCAGCATGATCTCCCGGAACCAGTACCGCTCCACCTCCGCCATGTGCCGTACGAGGCCCAGCAGGCTCAGTTCGGAGGGAGCGAGCGCGGCACGGCGCAGCTGCTCGTCCCCGAGCCCCTCGCACTTCCAGGCGAGGGTGGAGCGGTGGTAGTCGAGCCAGCCGTCCAGCATCTCCCGCTCGTTCGCGGTGGTGGAGGGCTCGGTTCGGTGGGATCCGGTGGTGGTGGTCATGGTCGACATCCTCGGTGAACGCGGGCCCCGCCACCAGGGATTAAGCTGCGGAAGTCCAGCATGGATCAACCTGGAGGTTCCCGGTGAAGGTCGGCGTCATCGGACTCGGCGACATCGCGCAGAAGGCGTACCTGCCCGTCCTCACCGCCCGCCCGGGTGTCGAGCTGCACCTGCAGACCCGTACTCCGGCCACGCTGGAGCGGATCGGGGAGATGCACCACATCCCTGCCGGACGCCGGCACACCGACCTCGACGGACTGCTGGCCGAAGGCCTCGACGCGGCATTCGTGCACGCCCCGACGGCCGTTCACCCCGAGATCGTGACACGGCTGCTCGAAGCGGACGTGCCGACGTACGTGGACAAGCCGCTCGCCTACGAGCTCGCGGAATCGCGGCGGCTGGTGGAACTGGCCGAGGAGCGCGGGGTGTCGCTCGCCGTCGGCTTCAACCGCCGCCACGCGCCCGGCTACGTGCAGTGCGCCGACCACCCGCGCGACCTCATCGTCATGCAGAAGAACCGGATCGGGCTGCCCGAGGACCCCCGGACCTTCGTGCTCGACGACTTCATCCACGTCGTCGACACCCTGCGCTTCCTGCTGCCCGGCGAGACCGACCACATCGACGTCCGGGCCCAGGTGCGCGACGGGCTGATGCACCAGGTCGTCCTCCAGCTGTCGGGCGCCGGCTTCACCGCGCTCGGCATCATGAACCGGCTGTCCGGCTCCACCGAGGAGATCCTCGAGGTGTCCGGGCAGGAGACCAAGCGGCAGGTCGTCAACCTCGCCGAGATCATCGACCACCGGGGCCAGCCGACCGTGCGGCGCCGCGGGGACTGGGTGCCGGTCGCCCGCCAGCGCGGCATCGAGCAGACCGTGGACGCGTTCCTGGAGTCCGTCGCGGCGGGCAGGACGGTCGGCGCCCGCGACGCGCTGCTCACCCACGAGCTGTGCGAGCAGGTGGTGTCGTCGGCTCTGGAGCAGGCTTCCTGAGCCCGAGCGACCGGGCGCCCTCGAGCGTGCAGTACGCCGCCAGCAGCGCGAGGGCGGCCCCCACGGGCCAGTCCCCGAAGCGGACGTAGAACGTCGTGCCGCCGGCGAGCGGGACCTCGTACACCTGCGCTGCACGCGCGGAGGTCGCCAGCGCCGGGCCGATCCGCTCGCCCGAGGGGCCGTGCACCTCGCTGATCCCGGTGAGGGTGGCGTGCACCACGGGGCGGCCGTTCTCGGCGGCGCGCACGGCGGCGAGCGAGGCGTGCTGCGCCGGCGCCCAGCTGTGCTGGAAGCTCGAGGTGGCCGACTGGGCGATCAGCAGGGCGGCCCCGTCGCGGGTCAGGCGGCGGCTCATGTCGGGGAAGGCCGACTCGAAGCAGACCAGCGGGCCGAACCGCACACCGGGCCGCTCCGGCAGGCTCATCAGCACCGGGGTCTCGCCCCGCCGGCGGTCCTCGCCTGCGGCCTTGCCGACCGAGGTGGCCCAGCCGAGCAGGGACCGGGCCGGTATGTACTCGCCGAAGGGGACCAGGCGCATCTTGTCGTACCGGTCGCCGGTCGGCCCGCGGGGGCCGACGAGGACGGAGCTCTTGTAGATGCCGCCGTCGGGCAGCGCAGCCGCCGTGGCGACCGGCGCCGAAGCCGGGCCCGGCGGGCGCCGGGCGTCGACGTTGACCAGCAGCGGGGCGCCGACCTCGGCGGAGAGCGAAGCGAGGCGCCGGGCCAGGTCCGGGCGCGCCGCCAGGTCCGCCCCGACGCTGCTCTCGCCCCACACCACCAGGTCCACCGGCTGCCCGGCCAGCGTCCGCGTGAGCCGCTCCCCGGCGGCGAACCGGAGGCCGGTGCTGTCCGGGCCGTCCGCCACCAGGCCCGGCTGTACGACGGCCACGCGGAGCGTGCCCGACACCTCGGGCCGCGGCACCCACAGCCACACCACCCCGGTCAGCACCGCGCACCCCGTCATCCCGGCCACCGCCGGGACCCGGGCGCCCGGCACCGCGATCAGCAGCACCAGCCCGCAGTTCACCGCCACCACCAGCAGGCTCACCAGCCACACCCCGCCCACCGAGGCGAGCCGCAGTGCGGGCGCCACCTGCCACTGGCTCGCCCCCAGCAGCCCCCACGGCCCGCCCAGCCCCTGCCAGGACCGGGCCAGCTCCGACAGCAGCCAGCCCGCCGGTACGAGGAACAGCGCGGCCGTCGCCCGGCCCGGATCCGGGACCCCGCCGAGGAATTCCCGCACCAGCAGGGCCCAGGGGATCCAGAGCAGCCCCAGCAGGGCCGCCAGCGGCAGCAGGAACACGTGCAGGCTGGGCAGCAGCCAGTGGTGGACGGCCACGATGAACCCGGCGCCGCCGAGCCACCCCTCCAGGGCGGCGCGCCGCCCGGTCGGCGCCGACCTCAGCAGCAGCATCCAGGGCACGAGGGCGACGTACGCGAACCACCAGAGCGCGGGAGCGGGGAACGCGAGGCAGGCCAGCGCCCCGGCGGCGGCCGCGGCCGCCGCACGCCAGCACCGGGTCCGCTTCGAGAGCATGACGCGCCTCCGCTTCCAGTGTGGAACAGGGCCGCCCGGGCGGCCGTTCGAGCAGGGTCCGGAGACGGTCTATGCGGACATGTGCCGCCATTTCTCGTGCACGGTGACGCGGGTGAGGCGCCAGCCGTCGCGGGCGGTGCGGGTGAGATCGAAGGCGTAGCGGCCGGCGGC
Organism: Streptomyces sp. NBC_00354; assembly: GCF_036106915.1. Classification (NCBI taxonomy): domain Bacteria; kingdom Bacillati; phylum Actinomycetota; class Actinomycetes; order Kitasatosporales; family Streptomycetaceae; genus Streptomyces; species Streptomyces sp. NBC_00354. The sequence continues at coordinate 6,927,475 of NZ_CP107983.1, forward strand.
GACGAAGTTCGGCGCGGTCACCGACCCGTCGAACTCCTCGCCGGCCAGTCGCATCGGGTTCAGGAAGTCGGCGCGCACCTCGGCACGGTCGCCGGGGGAGCCGCCGAGGTCCTCCAGCCGGATCAGCCGGTTGACGATGAGGTGCTGGCGCACCGGGAACAGCTTCATGGTCTCCGCGAGCCAGTCCGAGACCTCGGCGGCCGGGCCCTCGATCCCGCCCGCCGAGCTGTAGTCGGCCCGTCCGGCGGGAGCGAACAGCGCGCGGTACGCCGCCCAGTCGCCGTCGTCCACGGCCACCGCGTACCCCGTGACCACCTCGTCGATCGCCAGCCGGTCCATGACCGTGGCGAGGTCCACACGCTGCGTCATCGGGTCAGTGTGGGGGCGCGGGGCGGCGAGGCCAAGGGGCGTGCGCGCACCGGATCTCCGCGCGGGCGATCAGTGACCGGAATGCGCCTCCCGCTGCCGGACCACGACGAGGAACGCGTCGGTGGCCAGGTCCATCACCACTTCGGCCGGCACGCCCTCGCGCATGCGCTCGGCGGCGTACTCCTCGGCGGGCCAGCTTCCCCTCGGACTTCCGGCCGGAAACCGCTCCAGCACCACTCGACCCATGGGACACCCCCTGCTGCTTGCCTTCCGGTCTGTTCAGGTCTCTTCAGGCACAACGACGCGGAGGCCGCCCGGGAACGTTCCCGAGCGGCCTCCGGTTCACGCGAAGCGGTGAGCGGCAGCGGTGTCAGCCGGCCGACTCGGCGGCGAAGGGGCTGAGCACGCCCATGCCGATCAGGACGAACAGTGCGATGCCCAGGGCGATCCGGTAGACCACGAAGGGCATGAAGCTCTTGCTGGAGATGAACTTCATGAACCATGCGATGACGACGTATCCCACGAAGAACGCGATGACCGTGGCGAAGATCGTCGGTCCCCAGGTGATGTGACCCGGGCTCTCGACCACATCCTTGATCTCGAACGCGCCCGAGGCCAGTACGGCCGGAATGGCGAGCAGGAACGAGTAGCGGGCGGCCGCCTCACGCGTGAAGCCCAGCAGCAGACCGCCGGAGATCGTCGCACCGGAGCGGGAGACGCCCGGGATCAGGGCCATCGCCTGGCAGAGACCGAAGATCAGGCCGTCCTTGACGCCCAGTTCCCTGAGCGTCTTGCGCTCGCGGATGGCGCGGTGCCGGCCCCCTTCCTCGTCGCGGGCGGCCAGCCGGTCCGCGATGCCGAGTACGACGCCCATCACGATCAGGGTGGTGGCGGTCAGCCGAAGATCACGGGCCGGGCCCGTGATCTGGTCCTTGAACGCGACGCCGAGGACACCGATCGGGATCGACCCGACGATCACCAGCCACCCCATCTTGGCGTCCTGCTCCCTGCGCAGCGCCTTCGTGAACAGCGAGCGGAACCAGGTGGAGATGATCCGCGCGATGTCCTTGCGGAAGTAGATCAGTACGGCGGCCTCGGTGCCGATCTGCGTGATCGCGGTGAAGGCCGCGCCCGGGTCCTGCCAGCCGGCGAATGCCGCGGTCAGCCGGAGGTGGGCGCTGGAGGAGATCGGGAGGAACTCCGTAAGCCCCTGGACGAGACCGAGGATTAGGGATTCGAACCAGCTCATGTCGGGGTGCGCTCGTCCTTGTGATCGTCGGGCAGTTCGGGTCCGATGCTAGGGCCCGTGCGGAGCGGCGCCGACCACAGGGGGGTGCTGGGGGGCATGATCGTACGTTTCACACACCGGTACGGGCGCCAGCCGGTGCCGCTTGCGCCACCCGACGACCGCCGCCGCCACCGCGGAGACGGCGATGAAGCCGAAGGCGGCGAGGAAGGCGGGGGAGTCCGGCGAGGAGGCGCTCGCGCCCGCGACCACGTACGCGGCGGTGTTCGGGACAACGCCGATCGCCGTCGCGAAGAGGAAGGGCAGCCAGCCGCAGCGGGACACGGCGGCGCAGTAGTTGGCGACCGCGAACGGCAGGCCCGGGAAGATGCGGACCGCCAGCATCGAGCGGAAGCCGTGCCGGGCCAGCTGGTCGTCGGCCGCCTGGAGCCAACGGCCGCGCAGCAGCGGCCGTACGGCGTCCCGGCCCATCATCCGGCCCAGCCCGAAGGAGATCCCGGCGCCGATGACGGAGCCGCCGACCGCCGCGACCAGGCCGAACGGGATGCCGAAGACGGCCCCCGCCGCCAGGTTGAGCAGCGGGCGCGGCACCAGGGCCGCCGTGGCCACCCCGTACGCGGCCGCGAACAGCAGGACCGCCGCCCCCACCGGCAGACCCGGGGGCCAGCCCTCCGACAGGATGCGCTGGGGCTCGTACAGCACGACGCACACGCCGGCCGCCAGCAGCAGCACGACGAGCAGCGACAGCCGGGTCCACGGCGCGAGGAGGAGGGACATCCCGGGAGACTAGCCGACCAATGCGGCGTCGCGCCGTAATCTGGGCCTCATGCGGCCGAACGACCAGCGACCCCTGAAGGTCCCGCGCAGCGCCCTCGCGGACACCCTCCTCGACCGCCTCGCCACGACGTACGGGGCGGCCGCCGACCCGGCGCAGGCCCGGTCCATGGCCGCGTACATGAAGGACGTCGCGCCCTTCCTCGGCATCCGCACCCCACTGCGGCGCGAGCTGTCGAAAGCCGTGACCGCGCAGACCCCGAAGCCGGTGGAGGCGGACGTGGCGGCGCTCGTGCTGCGGTGCTGGGAGCTCCCGGAGCGCGAGTACCACTACTTCGCGGTGGACTATCTGCGCCGGCACGTCGGGGTGTGCTCCTCCGGCTTCCTGCCGGTGGTCCGGCAGCTGATCGTCACCGTCCCGTGGTGGGACACCGTCGACCACCTCGCGGCCCATGCGGTCGGCCCGCTCGTGGCCGCCGACCGGGCGCTCACGGCCGTGACGGACGAGTGGATCGGGGACGAGGACCTCTGGCTCGCCCGCACCTCCCTCCTCCACCAGCTGCGCTACCAGTCCGCGACGGACACCGAGCGCCTCTTCGGCTACTGCCGCCGCCAGTGCGGCCACCCGGACTTCTTCATCCGCAAGGCGATCGGCTGGGCGCTGCGCGAGTACGCGAAGACCGACCCGGAGGCCGTCCGCGCCTTCGTCGAGACGGAACGGGACTCGCTCTCCCCGCTGTCCGTGCGCGAAGCGCTCAAGAAGATCTAGCCGCGCGGTAATTCATTCGACGCGGCGGGGCCGGTCCGGCAGTATCGGCGGCATGTCCCGGTACGCCTTCCCCGCAGCGCCGTCCGCAGTCGCGGACGCGCCGAAGGCTGCCGCTTTCCTCTTCGAGGCATTCGAAACTTTCGAGGCAACTGCCTTCGACGCATTCGACGGCGCACGAAGCTGACCCTTCCCGGACAGTCCGGCGGACCCCGCAGGGGGAGGGTCGGCTCGGCTTCCGGGGTCCCGTCGCAGTTTCGGATCATCGAATCAACGGGAAAAGTCATCATGGCCAAGACGGCCTTCGTGCGCACCAAGCCGCACCTCAACATCGGCACCATGGGTCACGTCGACCACGGCAAGACCACCCTCACCGCCGCCATCACCAAGGTCCTGGCCGAGCGCGGCGGCGCCTCCTTCGTGCCGTTCGACCGGATCGACCGGGCCCCGGAGGAGGCGCGGCGCGGCATCACCATCAACCTCACGCACGTCGAGTACGAGACCGACACCCGGCACTACGCCCACGTGGACATGCCCGGGCACGCCGACTACGTCAAGAACATGGTCACCGGCGCCGCGCAGCTCGACGGGGCGATCCTCGTCGTCTCCGCGCTCGACGGGGTCATGCCACAGACCGCCGAGCACGTGCTCCTCGCCCGGCAGGTCGGCGTCGACCACATCGTCGTCGCGCTCAACAAGGCCGACGCCGGGGACCCCGAGCTCACCGACCTGGTAGAGCTCGAGGTCCGCGAGCTGCTCACCGCCAACGGATACGGCGGGGACGGCGCGCCGGTCGTACGGGTCTCCGGACTCGGCGCGCTGGAGGGCGACCCGCGCTGGACCGGGGCGATCGAGGCGCTGCTCGACGCCGTGGACACGTACGTGCCGATGCCGGTGCGCTACACGGACGCGCCGTTCCTGCTGCCGGTGGAGAACGTCCTGACCATCACCGGACGCGGGACGGTCGTGACCGGCGCCGTCGAGCGCGGCAGCGTCCGCATGGGCGACCACGTGAGCGTCCTCGGCGGCGACGGCGAGCCCGCCCTGACCGTGGTGACCGGCCTGGAGACCTTCGGCAAGCCGATGGAGTCCGCCGAGGCCGGGGACAACGTCGCGCTGCTGCTGCGCGGGGTGCCGCGGGACGGAGTGCGCCGCGGTCAGGTGGTCGCCGCGCCCGGGAGCGTCGTGCCCAGGCGCCGCTTCACCGCGCAGGTGTACGTGCTGTCCGCGAGGGAGGGCGGGCGTACGACAGCGGTGGCGTCCGGGTACCGGCCGCAGTTCTACATCCGCACCGCCGACGTGGTGGGGGACGTGGACCTGGGCGAGGCGGGGGTGGCCCGGCCGGGCGAGACGGTCGCGATGACCGTCGAGCTGGGACGGGACGTGCCGCTGGAGGCGGGGCTCGGCTTCGCGATCCGTGAGGGCGGGCGGACCGTCGGCGCGGGGACGGTCACGGCCGTGCTCGACTGAATCGCCGCCCGTATCCGCGTCGATGTTCTGACGCCCTGCCGTGGTGGCGGCGGTCCGGGTGCGCCAGACTGCCGTCACCACGGGCGTTCGAAGAAGGGGTGGGCCGGGATGGGCGGCGGCGGTACGGCACTGGTGCTGGGCGGCGGAGGACTCACCGGCATCGGCTGGGAGTCCGGGATCCTGTACGGGCTCGCGCAGGCGGGCGTGGACCTGACCGCCGCCGACCTCGTCGTCGGCACCTCGGCGGGCTCGGTGGTGGGCGCCCAGCTCACCTCCGGGCTGCTCACCCCGCAGGAGCTGTACGAACGCCAGCTCGGCGACCCCGCCGGCGAGGCCGTCGCCCGGCTCGGGGCGGGGCTCGTCGCCCGCTACACCGTCGCGATGGTGCGCTCGCGGGACCCGGAGAGCTACCGCAGGCGGGTCGGCGCCCTCGCGCTGGCCGCCGACACCGGCGGGGAGGCGGAGCGGCGCAAGGTGCTGGAGGCCCGGCTCGTCTCGCACGAGTGGCCCGAGCGCAGGCTCGTCGTCACCGCCGTCGACGCGCTCACCGGCGAGCTCGCGGCCTTCGACCGGGAGAGCGGGGCCGGGCTGGTCGACGCGGTCTCGGCGAGCTGCGCGGTGCCCGGGGTGTGGCCGCCGGTCACCGTCGGCGGACGCCGGTTCATCGACGGCGGGATCCGGTCGGCCACCAACGCCGACCTCGCCTCCGGCTGTGCGCGGGTGGTGATCCTCGCGCCGCTGGCGCTCGGATCCGGGCTCGTCCCCTCACCGGCCGCCCAGGCGGCGCGGCTGCGGGCGGCGGGGGCGCAGGTGCTGCTGATCACCCCGTCCGCGCAGGCCCGCAAGGCCTTCGGGCGCAATGTCCTGGACCCGGCGCGGCGGGACCCGGCGGCGCGCGCCGGGCTCGCGCAGGCGGCGGAGCACGCGGCCGAGGCGACCGCCGTCTGGGCGGCCTGACGTACTGCTTGCCGGACACCGGACAATGGTGCGGTGAGCGACGAACAGATCCCGGTCGTCCGGGACGTGGGCCAGGGCACCGCCAAGCTGATGCCGGACGTGGACCGGGAGCGGGCCTGGCTGCTGACCGTCGACGGCGCACCGCAGTCGTACGTGGACCTCGACGATCCGGAGTACCTGGAGTTCGAGTACGTACGCCGGCTCGGGCACGTCCTGGACTGCGTGGCGCAGCCGGGGACCGCGCTGGACGTGCTGCACCTCGGCGGCGGCGCGCTGACGCTGCCCCGGTACGCGGCGGCGACCCGGCCGGGCTCCCGGCAGGCGGTGGTGGAGTTCGACGCCGCTCTGGTGGAGCTGGTCGCGGAGCACCTGCCGCTGCCGGCCGGGTCGGGAGTCACGGTGCACGCCGCCGATGCGCGGGCCTGGCTGGAGGGCGCGGCCGCCGACAGCGCGGACGTACTCGTCGCCGACGTGTTCGGCGGCTCGCGGGTGCCGGCGCAGCTGACCTCCGTGGAGTACGCGCGGGAGGCGGCCCGGGTGCTGAGGCCGGGCGGGGTCTACGCGGCGAATCTGGCCGACGGGGCGCCGTTCGGCTTCCTGCGGGCCCAGCTCGCCAATTTCGGGGCCGTGTTCGGGGAGCTCGCGCTCGTCGCGGAGCCGGGTGTGCTGCGCGGGCGGCGGTTCGGGAACGCGGTGCTGCTCGCCTCGGACGCGGAGCTGCCGGTGGCAGCGCTGTCACGGCTGTGCGCGGCGGACGCGTTTCCCGCACGGGTCGAGGAGGGGGAGGCCCTCGCCCGGTTCATGAAGGGGGCGGTGCCGGTCGGGGATGCGGATGCCGTTGCCTCGCCGGAGCCGCCGGAGGGCGCGTTCAGCCTGGGCTGACCCCGGTGGACGCGGGCGCCGCGTCGGGAGCGGCGGCGGCCGGGATCGAGGAGGCCTTCGGGGGCGAGGCCTTGCGGGTCAGCCGGCGCACGTCCGGGACGAAGAGGACCGCCGCGGTGCCCAGCACGACCAGCGTGGCGCAGCCCCACAGGGCGGAGGTGCGGCCGAAGGCCGACTCGACCGGGCCGGCCACGGCGGTGGCCAGTGGGAGCATCGACACCGAGCCGAACCAGTCGTACGCGGAGACCCGGGAGAACTTCTCCTCCGGGATCTCCTGGTGCATGGTCGTCATCCAGTTCACGCCGAACACCTCGATGGCCGTGCCGCTGACGAACATCACCGCACACAGGCCCCACACCGGCAGCGGGACCGCCAGACCCGCCGACGGCAGCGCCAGCGGGAACACGCACACGGTGCCGACCAGCAGCAGCCGGCGCGGTTTCCACACCATCATCAGGACGGCCCCGGCGATGGTGCCGATGCCGAAGAAGCCCAGTGCCAGGCCCCAGGGGGCGGCCCCGCCCAGCTGGTCGCGGGCGACGAGCGGACCGTAGACCGCCTCGGCCGCGCCGACGACGGCGACGACCACGGAGAACTGGAGCACGATGCTCCACAGCCAGGGCCGGGTCCGGAACTCCACCCAGCCCTCGCGCAGGTCCGCCAGCAGGCCGCCCCCGGCACCCCGGTCGGGGACGTTGCCGACGTCCAGGAAGGCGCGGAGGGCTCCGGCCAGGGCGAACGCGGCGGCGTCCACGGCCAGGACCCAGCCGGGACCGATCGCGGCGATCATGGCCCCGCCGAGGGCCGCCCCGCCGATGCCGGCGCCGTTCATGGCCATCCGGAAGAGTGCGAAGGCGCGGTTGGCGTGCTCGCCGGAGACGCTGGAGAGGAGCATGCCCTCGGCGGCCGGGTTGAAGAAGGCGGTACCGGTACCGCAGAGCGCGGTGAGCAGCATCATCTGCCACAGCTGCGGATGCCCGGTCAGGACGAGCACGGCGAAGGCCGCCTGCGAGACGCAGTTGAGGGCGTTGGCCGCGACCATCACCCGGTGGCGCGGCAGCCGGTCGGCGAGGGCGCCGCCGATGAGCAGGAAGAGGACGAGGGGGAGCGTACGGGCCGCCGCCACGAGGCCGACGTCCCCGCCGGACCCGCCCGCTTCCAGGACGGCGAAGGCCGACGCGATGAGCGCTCCGTGGCTGCCGAGGTTCGTCACGACCGCGGCACCCGTCAGCAGGGTGTAGTTGCGGCCGGCCCAGGCGGGCCGGCGGCGCTGTGCGGTCGTACGGGGAGGGGCGGTGGGGGGAGAGCTCACCCCCGGACTATCCACGCCCCGGGCCGAGAATCCAAACGGATTACGGCCCGGGGCGCGGGGTCGAACGGATGGTGCGAAAAGGCGGACGTGTGACGCGACCTGTGCGTCAGCTGTTGCTGACGGTGCCGTTCAGGCGCACCGAGCTGAGGATCTTGTCCATCGTCTCCTGGGGGACCTCGCCCTGGACGCCCGAGGCGGCAAAGAGGACCCAGCTGGAGAAGTCACCGTTCGCGGTCTTGAAGCTGAACGCGATCGACTTGCCGTCCGAGGAGCACTTGTTCTCCTTGGGCACGCCGGTGGCCGTGGCGGTCGCCATATGGCCCTTGAGGCCGGAGGAGGTGGTGTACTCCTTGGGCTCCGAGACCTTGACGGTGCCCTTCGGCGCCTTCTGTGCGAACGCCGCGAACGCCCAGTTGCCGGCCTCGTTCTTCACGGCCTCGGCGGTGTCCTTGGCGCCCTGGCCGCCCTTGGTGCCGGTGCCGGCGAGCTCCGTCGACTCCTCACGGCCGTCCTTGTTGGAGTCGACCTTGCACCAGTCCTCCTTGAGGAAGGCCGGCGCGGAGAAGCTGACGACCGGCTTGCCGTCGTTCTTGGTCGCGTCCTCGAAGCCGGCGATGACGCCCGCGCTCGAGACGTTCCACTCCGGCGGGACGTCGAAGGCGGTGCCGTACTTCGGGTTGACGACGACCTTCCAGCCCGCGATCACCGGCTTGACGTCGCCGCCGGTGCGCGGGTTGGCGCCGGGCGAGGCCGGGGCCTCGGAGGTGGCCGGCGCCGAGGAGGCGGCGGCGGGCTTGTTGTCGGCCTCGTCGTTCTTCTTGTCGTCCCGGGTCAGGACGAACGCGCCGGTGGCCGCCGCCGCCACGACGACGGCGGCCGCCGCGACGATGGCCACGGTCTTGGTCGCGTACGGGCTCCCGCCGCCGCCCTGCGGCGCCGCGGCCTGCTGGGGCTGGCCCCACGGCTGCACCGGCGGGGGCGTCTGGTAGCCCGCCTGCGGGTATCCGTAGCCGGGCTGCTGCTGGTACGGGTTCGGCTGCTGCCCCGGCTGCTGCTGATACGGGTTCTGATGCGCGTCCTGGGGGTTCTGTTCTCCCCCGGGCGGCTGCTGCTGTCCTGGCCACATGGCCGGTAACGATAGTGGGAGTGGCTGCAAGGAGCCACGGCCGCCCCCCGGAGAGGTCTGGCCAAGCGCATCTACTCACGGGTAACATCGCGTTTCATGAGCGCAGATCAGATGAACGTGGGCGAACTGCTCGCCGCGACGGTGCCGATGGCCCGGACCCTGAACCTCCAGTTCCTGGAGACCACCCCCGAGCGCGCGGTCGTCCGGCTGCCGGACCAGCCCGACTACCACAACCACGTGGGCGGCCCGCACGCCGGAGCCATGTTCACCCTCGCCGAGTCCGCGAGCGGCGCGATCGTCCTGGCCGCCTTCGGCGACCAGCTCTCGCGCGCCGTGCCCCTCGCCGTCAAGGCCGAGATCGGCTACAAGAAGCTCGCCAAGGGCGTCGTGACGGCCACCGCCACCCTCGGCCGCCCGGCCGCCGAGGTCGTCGCCGAACTCGACGCGGGCGGCCGCCCGGAGTTCCCCGTCACCATCGCCATCCAGCGCGAGGACGAGGCCGTGACGGGCGAGATGACGGTCGTCTGGACGCTGCGCCCGAACGCGTAGCCGACGCCGCCGCCGGTCGAGGACCCGCCCGAGGACGCGAAACCCCGCGTCCCGGGCGGGTTCCGTGTTTTCGGGCACAAGCGCGCGGGGAGGGCTTGCGGGGAGGGCCGGAGTCCCCCGGGCGACGATCAGGAGGTGGCCGTGGCCAAGGTCGACATCAGACTCGACGCCGAGCTCGTGGTGGAGGTGATGGTCCTCGCCGGGATCGGCTCGCCCCAGGACGCCGTGGAGGCCGTCGTACGGGACTACATCGCGCGCGGGCACCGCACCGAGGCACGAGTCCAGGCACAGGACGGGCCGCGCCGCGATGCCGACGCGCTGGAGCCGCCGCCGCAGGGCTGAACCTCGGCGCAGCGGTGGCGCGTCTGAGCGGACCCGGACGGTCCGGCGGCGCACAGTGGGCGCGGGAGCGGTCCGGCGCGGGCCGCTCCCGCCGACCGGAGCCGCAGGGAGCGCCATGAGCGAGGCCGTGTCCAGACGCTGCGCGATGCGGCTGCTCGGGGCGGTGGGGGTCGCCCTGGGAACGGGCGGCTGCGCGGCCGCGGTGCCGCCCGGCGCCGTCCCCCGTACGGCCCCGGCGGCCGCAGCCGCCACCCCGGCCGAGGCCCGGCCCGGCAGCACCGCCCGGATCGACGCCCTCCTCGAGCGGCTCACCCTCGAGGAGAAGACCGGCCTGCTGCACGGCGGCCGGGACCCCGCCCCGCTCGGCCAGGCCGGGTACCTGCCCGGCGTACCGCGCCTCGGCATCCCGGCGCTGCGGCTCGCCGACGGGCCCGCCGGGGTGCGGGTCGCCAAACCGGCCACCGCGCTGCCGGCGCCCGTGATGCTGGCCTCCGCCTTCGACCCGGCGCTGGCCCGCGAGTACGGCCGGGTCGTCGGCCGCGAGGGCCGGGCGCTCGGCCAGGACGTGCTGCTGTCCCCGATGGCCAACCTGATCCGCACCCCCTACGCCGGGCGGAACTTCGAGACGTTCGCCGAGGACCCGCGGCTCACGGCGGACCTCGTCGCGGAGATGGTCCGCGGCATCCAGGACGAAGGGCTCATCGCCACCGTCAAGCACTTCGCCCTGGGCAACCAGGAACAGGGCCGCGACACCGTCGACGTGGTGGCCGCCGAACAGACCCTGTACGAGACGGAGCTGCGCGGCTTCGAGGCCGCCGTCGCCGCCGGCGCGGGCGCGGTGATGGGCGCGTACAACAAGGTCAACGGCACGTACGCCTGCGAGAACAAGCCGCTGCTCGACGAACTGCTGCGCGGGCGCTGGGGGTTCGGCGGCTGGGTGATGTCCGACTGGGACGCGGCCCACAGCACCGTCGCCGCCATCGGCGCCGGCCTCGACATGGAGATGCCCGGCGGCACCCACTTCGGCGGCCCGCTCCAGCAGGCCGTGCGCGGCGGCTCCGTCCGTGAGGACGCCGTGGACCTCGCGGTACGCCGGATCCTGGCCACCATGGACCGGTTCGGCCTGCTGGCGGCGCACCCGCCGGCCCGGCCCGCCCGTGACGCCGCCGCCGGGGCCCGGGTCGCCCGCCGGGTCGCCACCGCGGGTGCGGTGCTGCTGCACAACGAGCACGCCACCCTGCCGCTGACCGGCGCCGCCGCCCGCTCGATCGCCGTGATCGGACCCACCGGCCAGGTGCCCTTCGTCGGCGGCGGGGGCAGCGCGCACGTGGTCCCCGACAAGGCGCTCTCCCCGCTCGACGCGATCCGGCAGCGCGCCGGGAACGGCAGTACGGTGCGCCACGCCCTCGGCGAGGACCTGTACGGCCGCCCGCTCCCGGCGAAACTGCTCACCCCGGCCGCCGGCCTCGCCGACCGGGGGGTGGAGGCCGGGCGGAGCTGGAGCCACGAGGGCGAGTTCACGCTCGCCGCCGACGACGAGTGGACGCTGCTCGTCCACTACAGCGGGAAGCGGCCGAGCGTGCGCCTCGACGGCGAGGAAATGTTCCCCGTCCGGCAGGGCGCGGCCGAGCACTTCGCCGGCGGACTCCTCGGCACGGCGCCCGACGGGCTCGCCGTCCGCCGCCGCACCCTCGCCCTGACGGCGGGCACCCACCGGCTCGCCGTCTTCGCCGAGGGCGGGGACAAGGGCCAGCGGTTCCGGCTGCGGCACACCACGAAGGCGACCCGGGCCGCCGATCTCGCCGAGGCCGTGAAGACCGCCGCGGAGGCGCGCAGCGTCGTGCTGTTCGCCTACGAGGACGCCACCGAGGGCAGCGACCGGACCTCGCTGGGCCTGCCGGGCGGGCAGGCACGGCTGATCGAGGCGGTCGCCGCCGCGAACCCCCGCACCACGGTCGTGCTCAACACCTCCTCCGGTACGACCATGCCGTGGCTCTCCCGTACCGGAGCGGTCCTCCAGATGTACTACCCGGGCCAGGAGGGGGCCGCAGCCACCGCCGACATCCTCTTCGGCGACGTGGACCCGGGCGGCCGGCTCACCCAGACCTTCCCGGCCGAGGAACACGCGACCCCGGTCGCCGGCGACCCGCTGCGCTACCCGGGGGTGGGCGGCCGGCAGGAGTACACCGAGGGCATCCACGTCGGGCACCGCTGGTACGACGCGCAGCAGGTGGCCCCGCTGTTCCCGTTCGGGCACGGGCTCTCGTACACGACGTGGGAGTACGAGAAGCTGAGGGTCCGGCCGGAGCGCGGCGGGCTGCGCGTGGAATTCACGGTCCGCAACACCGGGCGCCGCAAGGGCACCGAGGTGGCCCAGGTGTACGTCGGCCCCTCCGCGGAGCTGAAGCTCGACCAGCCCGTGCGCGCGCTGGCCGGATACCGGCGGCTCACCCTGGAGCCGGGCGAGGCGCAGCAGGTGGTCCTCGACGTCGACGCCCGCGCGCTGTCCTCCTGGGACCCCGAACGGCACGCCTGGGTGCTGGGTTCAGGCCGTCGTGAAGTGTTCGCGGGCCGTTCCTCCCGCGAACTCCACCTGACGGCAAAGGCTGTGGTCAACAGCAGATAGGCTGCCCGTTCGGCGTGTCACAGGGGACGCGCCGCCGCGATACGGGAGGACGTACCGGTGCACATCCAGGAATGGCTGGAGACGATTCCGGCGGTCAGCATCTATCTCCTGGTGGGTCTGGTCATCGGGCTGGAGAGCCTCGGCATCCCGCTGCCCGGGGAGATCATCCTGGTCAGCTCGGCGCTGCTGGCCTCGCAGCACGGCGACATCGACCCCGTGGTCCTGGGGATCTGCGCGTCCACCGGGGCGATCGTCGGCGACTCGATCGGCTACGCGATCGGACGCAGGGGCGGCAAGCCGCTGCTGGACCGGCTCGGCCGGCGCTTCCCCAAGCACTTCGGGCCGGAGCACGTGGCCCAGGCGGAGCGCGCCTTCGACAGGTGGGGCATGTGGGCCGTCTTCTTCGGGCGGTTCGTGGCGCTGCTGCGGATCTTCGCCGGTCCGCTGGCCGGCGTGCTGCACATGCCGTACTGGCGGTTCCTGGTCGCGAACATCCTCGGCGGCATCCTCTGGGCAGGCGGCACCACCGCCGTCATCTACTCGATCGGCATCGTCGCGGAGCCGTGGCTGAAGGGCTTCTCCTGGGTGGCGCTGGTGTTGGCGCTGCTGATCGGCCTCACCGTGACGCTGGTGCTCCGCAGCCGCATGAAGAAGGCGGCTGCCGCGGCGGGGCCGGCCGCGGCGGAGACGGCCGCAGCCGAGTAGCGGACCGCCGCGCGGCCGGATGCCCTCCGGCCGCGGGCGTACGTACGACTACTGCGCGGGCTGGACGGCGGCCCGGTGCTGCTTGGCCAGGTCCGCGTACATCAGGGCGTTGACCTTGATGCCCTCGCGCTCCTCGTCCGTCAGCTCGCGCCGCACCTTGGCCGGCACGCCCGCGACCAGCGAACCGGGCGGGACCACCATGCCCTGCGGGACCAGCGCCTGCGCGGCCACCAGCGAACCGGCACCGATCACGGCACCGTTCAGGACCGTGGCGCCCATGCCGATGAGGCAGTCGTGCTCGACGGTGCAGCCGTGCACCACGGCGTTGTGGCCGATGGACACGCGCTCGCCGATCGAGACCGGGAACCCGGGGTCGACGTGGAGCGTGCAGTTGTCCTGCACATTGCTGTCCGCGCCGAGCGAGATCGGGCCGCAGTCGGCGCGCAGCACCGCCGAGTACCAGATGCTCGCGCCCGGGGCCATCGTGACCTCGCCGATCACGACCGAAGTGGGCGCGGTGAAGGCCGTGGGGTCGATCTGCGGGTTCTTGCCGCCCAGGCCCGCGACGAGTGCCCGGCCCTGGTCCGCCTGATACGTCATGTTCTCTTCCTCAGTCCTGTGCCGGCCCTGTCGGGCCGTGTCTGCCGTGCCCTGCCGTGTCGCCCTACCGGCACGGTAGGGCACGCGCCCCCGCGACCGGCGATGGGGTGAAGATCACGGCGCGCTCGGGGCGCTCTGCGCGTTACGGTGGCCCGGTGCCGAAGAACCAGAACACGTTCTCATCCCTGACGGCCCTGCGCCGCAGACTCGCCAACCGCGCGGTCCACGCCGGCTGGCGCTGGATGCAGCAGGCCGGTGCGGTCACCGCGCAGACCCCCGGGCGGCTGCGGTTCGGCGCGATCGGGCACGGCACCCGCCTCGCCTTCCCCCAGGGCACGGTCTTCGGCGAGCCGTGGATCCGTCTCGGCGAGCACTGCATCATCGCCGAGCAGGTCACGCTGACCGCCGGGATGATGCCCGGCCTCGACCTCGGCGCCGAGCCGGTGCTGGTCCTCGGCAACGGCGTGGTGCTCGGCCGGGACACCCACGTCATCGCCGACACCCGGATCACCATCGGGGACGACACGTTCTGCGGGCCCGGGGTCTACATCACCTCCACCAACCACAGCTACGACGATCCGCACGAGCCCGTCGGCAAGCAGTGGCCGCGCAGCGCACCGGTGGAGATAGGCCCCGGCTGCTGGCTCGGCACGGGCGCGGTGATCCTGCCGGGGGCACGGCTGGGCCGCAACGTGGTGGTGGCCGCGGGGGCCGTCGTACGCGGCGAGGTGCCGGACCACGCCGTGGTGGCCGGGGCGCCCGCGCGGATCGTCCGCCGGTGGCAGCCGGACACGGGCTGGCAGCCGCCGCTGCGGACCCCGGCGCCCGTACCGATCCCGGACGGGGTGACGCCGGAGCAGCTGCGTGCGGTGGCGCAGCTGGCGGAGGCCGATCAGCGCTCGGCCGACGCGGCTGCGGAACCCGCCTGATCCTGTTCCTGTTCCTGTTCCTGGTCCTGGTCCGGAAGGCGCGGCCTAGCCGGCCGCCAGCAGGACCGTACCGGCGAGGGCCAGGCCGGCGCCGGCCGCCTGGACGGTCCGCAGCCGTTCCTTCAGCACGACGAAGGCGGCGAGCGCGGTGATCACCGGGTAGAGCGCGGAGAGCACGGCGGCCACGGTGACCGGGCCGTGCCGGGCGGCGATGGAGTACGTGCCGTTCGCCGCGACGTCCGCGAGGCCGACGAAGGCCAGCGCCGGGAGCATCCCCCACAGGATCCGCGGGCTCGCGCCGGCCGGGAGGGCCGGCTCGCCGCGCCGGGTCCGGACCCACAGGGCGGTGCCGCCCACGGCCACGTTGGTGACCCGCTGGACGAACAGGGCGAGGAGCAGCCCGGCGATGCTGCTGGAGGCATGCGCGATCAGCGCCATCACCGAGCCGAACCCGAAGGCGGCGACCAGGGTGAGCACCACCGCCTGCCGCTGTACGGGCGCACCGCGCAGCTCCGGGCCACCCGCGAGGACGATGCCCACGACGGCCACCGCGATCCCGGCGAACTGGCCGGGCCCGGGCCGTTCGCCCAGGGCCAGCCCCGCGGCGACGGGCACGACCACCCCGAGCGAGCCGAGCGGCGAGACCACGCCCATCGGCCCGAGGGCCAGGGCCTTGTAGAAGCTGAGCATGGCGACCGGGCCGACCAGGCCCGCGGCGACCGCGAACCACAGCTGCGGCCCGGCCTCCCGCCAGGCCCCGGTGCCCAGGACGACCGCGCCGAGCGTGACGGCGGCGAGGATCTGCGAGACCACGACCACTGTGAGCGCCGGCAGCCGGCGGGTCAGCAGCCCGCCGCCGAAGTCGGCGAGGCCCCAGAGCACGGCGCTGGCGAGGGCGAAGAGGGCGGTCATGGCAGGGCCTCGCAGTACAGTGCAGTGAACGGTTGAGCGCAGCGTGGAGCACCGCGCACGGTAGTTCAGATCGAGCAGGCCCGGACGAACCCCAGCGTCGGCACCACGGTCAAACTGGCCGACGCCCTGGGCGTGAGCATCACCACGCTGCCGACCCGCACCTGGCCGGCACCTTCGAGATGCTGCACGTCACAGCCGGGGAGCTGACGCTCGTCGTCGCCGACGAGCGGTACACGGTGCCGGCGGGTGGGGCCGTCTCCTTCGAGGCGAACCTCCCGCACGCCTACCGCAACGACGGCCCCGTCCCGATGGAGATGACCCTGGCCGTCTCGATCCCGCCCGTCGACGGCGTGCAGCGGCCGGCTACAGCGCCGGGATCTCGATAGCGGGGCAGCGGTCCATCACCATGTCCAGGCCGGCCTCGCGGGTGCGGGCGAAGGCCTCCTCGTCGATCACGCCCAGCTGGAACCAGACGGCCTGCGCGCCGACGGCCACGGCCTCGTCGGCGACCGCCCCGGCGAGCGAGCCGTTCACGAAGACGTCCACCACGTCCACCTTGAACGGGATCTCCTTGAGCGAGGCGTAGCCCTGCTCGCCGTGGACCGTCTCCGCCTTCGGGTGCACGGGGACCACCCGCTTGCCGAACCGCTGGAGCGTGCGGGCCACTCCGTAGGCCGCCCGGTCCTGATTGTTGGACAGGCCCACCACGGCCCAGGTGTCGCCGAGCTCGGTGAGGATCTTGCGGATGGTTGCCGGGTCGCCGTACACGGGTGCCGCCTCCTGTTGCCTTCCGGGCGCGGTCCGGTGCTCCGGTCCGCACCCGTGATCAACCGAAAAGACGCATGTCCGATTCCCCGTAGGGTGGAGCGGTGAAGTCAGACCAGTACGAGACGGTGGCCCGGGAGGGCGTGCACGAGTCCGAGATCAACCGCTCGCGCTTCCTGTGCTCGCTCGCGCCCGCCGCGACCGAGCAGGAGGCGCAGGAGTTCATCGCGCGCATCCGCAAGGAGCACCCGACCGCCACGCACAACTGCTTCGCGTACGTCATCGGGGCCGACGCCTCCGTCCAGAAGGCCAGCGACGACGGCGAGCCCGGCGGCACCGCCGGGGTGCCCATGCTGCAGATGCTGATGCGGCGCGACATCCGGTACGCGGTGGCCGTGGTCACGCGCTACTACGGCGGCGTCAAGCTCGGCGCCGGCGGCCTGATCCGGGCCTACGGCGGAGTCGTCGGCGAGGCCCTCGACGAGCTCGGCACCCTCACCCGCCGCCGCTACCGGCTGGCCACCGTGACCGTGGACCACCAGCGGGCCGGCAAGACCCAGAACGACCTGCGCTCCACCGGCCGCACCGTGGTGGACCTGCGCTACGGGGCCGCGGTCGAGATCGAGGTCGCGCTGCCGGAGGCCGACCTGCCCGCCTTCGAGGCCTGGCTCGCCGACAGTACGGCGGGCAGCGCCACCCTCACCCTCGGTGGGGAGACGTACGCGTCCTGAGGACGAGCCTTCGCTGTCGAGTTCTGGGGGCCCGGGTGACGCGTTAGCGTAGAGGGGCTCAGCGAGCGGGAGACGACCGGGACGACCAGGGGGACGGAAGAAACATGTGCGGCGAGACGTCCGGCGGGGCCGGCGAGTGAGGCTCCTGCACACCTCCGACTGGCATCTCGGCCGGTCCTTCCACCGCGTGAACCTGCTCGGGGCCCAGGCCGACTTCATCGACCACCTGGTCGAGACCGTCCGCGAGCACGAGGTCGACGCCGTCCTCGTCGCCGGCGACGTCTACGACCGGGCCGTGCCGCCGCTGCCCGCCGTCGAGCTGTACGACCGGGCCCTGCACCGGCTCGCCGACCTCGGCGTGCCCACCGTGATGATCTCCGGGAACCACGACTCCGCACGCCGGCTCGGTGTCGGCGCCGGGCTCATCGGCCGGGCCGGGATCCACCTGCGGACCGACCCCGAGGGCTGCGCCGACCCGGTGGTGCTGGCCGACGTACACGGGGAGGTGGCGCTGTACGGGCTGCCGTACCTGGAGCCCGCCCTGGTGAAGGACCGGTTCGGCGCGGAGAAGGTGAGCCACGAGGCCGTGCTGGGCGCGGCCATGGACCTGGTCCGGGCCGATCTCGCCGCCCGCGCCCCGGGCACCCGCTCCGTCGTCCTCGCCCACGCCTTCGTCACCGGCGGGCAGGCCAGTGACAGCGAGCGCGACATCGCCGTCGGCGGGGTCGAGGCCGTGCCCGCCGGCGTCTTCGACGGGGTGGACTACGCCGCCCTCGGCCACCTCCACGGCTGCCAGACGATCAACGAACGGGTCCGCTACTCCGGTTCCCCGCTCGCCTACTCCTTCTCCGAGGCCGACCACCGCAAGACCATGTGGCTGGTCGAACTCGGCGCGGCCGGGGAGATCACCGCCGAGCGCATCGACACCCCCGTGCCGCGGCCGCTCGCCCGGATCCGGGGCCGGCTCGAGGAGCTGCTGGAGGAGGCTTCGTACGCCGCGTACGAGGACTCCTGGATCGAGGCCACCCTCACCGACCCGGTCCGGCCCGAGGACCCCATGGCCAAGCTCGCCGCCCGCTTCCCGCACACCCTCAGCCTCGCCTTCGACCCCGAGGGCCGCGAGGACGACGGCGGGGCCTCGTACGCCCAGCGCCTCAAGGGGCGCAGCGACCAGGAGATCGCCGAGGACTTCGTCGCCCACGTGCGCGGCGGCGGCGTCGCCGACGAGGCCGAACGGGCCGTGCTGCAGGCCGCCTTCGAGGACGTACGGGCAGGCGACGGCCGGCAGGAGACCCACCGATGAGGCTGCACCGGCTCAGGATCACCGCCTTCGGGCCCTTCGCCGAACCCCAGGAGATCGACTTCGACGCGCTCTCCGGAGCCGGGATCTTCCTGCTCCACGGTCCGACCGGCGCGGGCAAGACCTCCGTCCTCGACGCCGTCTGCTACGCCTTGTACGGCTCGGTGCCCGGCCCCCGCCAGGCCCCCGGCACCAGCCTGCGCAGCGACCACGCCGACGCCGGTACGCCCACCGAGGTCACCCTCGAACTCACCGCGGGCGGGCGGCGCCTGGAGATCACCCGGCGTCCCGAGCAGGACCGGCCGAAGAAGCGCGGCACCGGCACCACCAAGGACAAGGCGCAGAGCTGGCTGCGCGAGTACGACGGGGAACGGTGGCAGGCGCTCAGCCGTTCCCACCAGGAGATCGGCGAGGAGACCGAGCAGCTGCTCGGCATGAGCCGCGAGCAGTTCTGCCAGGTCGTGCTGTTGCCGCAGGGCGAGTTCGCCAAGTTCCTGCGGGCCGACGAGGTGGCGCGGGGCCGGCTGCTGGGCCGGCTCTTCGACACCCGCCGCTTCGCCGCCGTCGAGACCCTGCTCGCCGAGCGCCGCCGCGCCGCCGAGGCCAAGGTGCGCGCCGGCGACGAGAAGGTGCTCGGCACCGCGCAGCGGCTCGCCCAGGCCGCCGGGGACAACGCCGACCTGCGGGCCTGGCCGCTGCCCGGGCACCAGCCGGGCGATCCCGGGCTGGCCGGTGCGATCCGGGCCTGGGCGGCCGTCGCACGCTGTGCGGCCCGGGAGCGGCTGACCGTCGCCGAGTACGCACTGGCCGCCGTCGAGGGCCGGCACGCCGCCGCCCGGCGGGCCGCCGAGGAGGCACGAGAGCTTGACCGCCTCCAGCGCCGGCACGCCGAGACGGCCCGCCGGGCCGCCGTGCTCGCCGAGGCGGAGCCCGAGCGGGACCGGGTCCGCGCCCTGCTGGACCGGGCCCGCCGGGGCGCCCTGGTGGCCCCCGCCCTGGAACTGCGCGGAGCCGCGTCGGCGGCCCACCTGTCCGCCGCCCACGCGGAGGCGGCCGCCCGCGCGCAACTCCCGCCGGCCCTCGCCGAGGCGGGCACAGAGCAGCTGTCCACCGTGGAGCAGCGGCTGCGCGAGGACCTCGGCGCGCTCGGCGCCGCCCAGCGGTCCGAGCAGCGCAGCGCCGAGATCGGCCGAGAGCGGGCCACCCTGGAACGGGAGGCCCGCGACGCCGAGGAGCAGCTGAGGGAGTCCGCCGACTGGCTCGCCCGCTGGGAGGCCACCCGGACCGCGCTGGCGGAGCGGGCGGACGCCGCGCAGCAGGCCGCGACGCTGGCCGAGCAGCTCGCGGGGCGGCTGGAGCCGGCCCGGATGCACCTGACCGCATCGCAGCGCCGGGATGCGCTGGACGGCGATGCGCAGCGCACCGAGGGCGAACTGCTCTCCGTACGCGAGGAGTCGACCGCCGCCCGGGAGCGCTGGCTGGAGCTCAAGGAGACCCGGCTGCGCGGGATCGCCGCCGAGCTCGCCGAGGCGCTGGTGGCGGGGGAGGCGTGCACGGTGTGCGGATCGGCGGAGCATCCCGCTCCGGCGCGCCCGGCCCCCGGGCACGTGGACCGGGCCGCCGAGGACACCGCCCATGCCCGCTACGAGCAGGCCGAGGAGCGCAGGGCCGCCGTCGAGCGGAAACTCGCCGCCGTCCGCGAGGCCCGGGCCGAGGCCGCTGCGGCCGCCGGGGAGGCCACCACCGGGGAGCTCCTCGCGCTGACCTCGGACCTGAGCTCCCGGCACGCCGCCGCCCATGCCGCGGCCGCCGGACTGCACGCCGCCCGGGAGCGGCTGGCCCGCGCCGAGCGCGAGCACGCCGTGCGCAGCTCCGACCGGCTCGACGCCGAGCGCCGCTCCGCAGCCCGGGCCACCCTGCGCGACTCCCTGGACCAGGAACAGGCCAAGCTGGAGGCCGAACTGGCCCTCGTCCGGGGGGACGCGCCCACGGTCGCCGCGCGCGCCAGGCTCCTGGAGGAGCGGGTACGGATGGTCACCAGGGCGGCCGCCACACTGCGCCGGGCCGAGGACACCGCGGCCCGGCTGAAGGAGGCCGACGCCCAGCTCGCCGGCGCCGCCTTCAAGGCCGGGTTCGACACCATCGAGGCCGCTGCCGACGCGGTTCTCCCGGACTACGAACGCACCGCGCTCCAGCGGAGGCTGGACACCTGGCAGGCGGAGGAGGCCATGCTGGCGGACCGCCTCGGCGAGACCGACACCGTCGCCGCCGCGACGCTGCCCCCGGCCGCGCCGGATGCCGCCGAGGCGTACGAAGCCCGGGCCGCGGCGAAGCTTCGTACGGCAGGGTCCGCCGTGGACGCGGCCCGGGTTCGCTGCACGGAGCTGGACCGGCTCTCCCGGCAGGCGGAGCAGGAGCTGCGGGCGCTCGGCCCGCTGCGCGAGGCGTACGACCGGGTGGCCCGGCTGGCCGGGCTCACCGCCGGCACATCCGCCGACAACGAGCGCAAGATGCGGCTGGAGGCGTACGTCCTGGCCGCCCGGCTGGAGCAGGTCGCGGCCGCCGCGACGGTAAGGCTGCTGCGGATGTCCGGCGGCCGCTACACGCTCGTCCACTCCGACGCCAAGGCGAGCGGACGGGGGCGTTCCGGCCTCGGGCTGCACGTGGTGGACGCCTGGACCGGCAGCGAGCGGGACACCGCCACGCTGTCGGGGGGCGAGACCTTCTTCGCCTCGCTCGCCCTGGCCCTCGGCCTGGCCGACGTGGTCACCGACGAGGCGGGCGGCATGCGCCTGGACACCCTCTTCATCGACGAGGGTTTCGGCAGCCTCGACGACCAGGCGCTGGACGAGGTG
The DNA here is from genome assembly GCF_036106915.1 of Streptomyces sp. NBC_00354. Taxonomy (NCBI): domain Bacteria; kingdom Bacillati; phylum Actinomycetota; class Actinomycetes; order Kitasatosporales; family Streptomycetaceae; genus Streptomyces; species Streptomyces sp. NBC_00354. Next base: position 6,948,691 of record NZ_CP107983.1, read on the forward strand.
CTCGACGTCCTGGACTCGCTGCGCGAACGGGACCGCAGCGTCGGCATCGTGAGCCACGTCGCCGACCTGCGGACCCGGGTGCAGGCGCAGCTGGAGATCGTCAAACAGCGCGGCGGCTCCGTGGTGCGCCACCGCACCGCGGCCCTCACGGACTGAGCGGGCGGCGGGACAGCGGCGAGGAGTACACGATGCTGGTGGTGACGGCGCCGAGGCCCGCGATCCGGCCCGCGACCTCCTCCAGGTGCCCCATCGAGCGGGCGGCGACCTTGAGTACGAAGCAGTCGTCGCCCGTGACGTGATGGGCCTCCAGGATCTCCCCAGTGGCCTCCAACAGGTCGTGGAACGGCTTGTAGTTGCCGTGCGGATAGCGCAGCCGGACCAGCGCCAGGATGGACTTGCCCAGCTTCTCCGGGTCCACCACGGCGGTGTACCCGGTGATCACGCCCGACTCCTCCAGGCGGCGCACCCGCTCGGTGACCGCACTCGCGGACATGGAGACGGCGCGCGCGAGCTCGGCGAAGCTGGCCCGGCCGTCCTCCTGGAGGGCCGTCAGGATGCGCCAGTCGGTGGCGTCAGGGGAATAGTCGGTCATGGAGCAGATGTAGCAGGGGAATCCCCGGCTGAACAAGGGGAAGGCCGGGGAAAGACACTTCCCGAGGTGATCAGCGGCTCGTAGATTCTGAGCCATGACGACGACGCAGAACACCGACGCCCCGGCCGCCGCCCCCGCTCCCGCCGCCAACCCCGTGCTCCGGGTGCCCCCGGCCACCCCGGCCGCGGCCGCCGCCTACTTCGCCGCGAGCCTCGCCTTCCACGCGGACGTGTCCGATGTCGCCGCCGCCTTCAAGGCCCACCGCGAGCAGGGCGCCGAGCTCGGCTTCCAGCTGATCGACTCCCGCTCCACCCCGGCCTGGGACCAGGCCCACGTGCCCGGCGCGATCCACCTGCCGACCGCCCTCATCCCCGAGCAGGCCGGGCAGCTCCTCGACAAGAGCCTTCCCGTGGTCACGTACTGCTGGGGCCCCGGCTGCAACGGAGGCGCCCGATCCGCCCTCGCCCTGGCCCGGCTCGGCTTCCAGGTGAAGGAGATGCTCGGCGGCATCGAGTACTGGATCCGGGAGGGCTTCGAGGTCGAGACCTGGCAGGGCAGCGAGCAGCGCGCCGAGGCGGACCCGCTGACCGCGCCGACCGATTCCGACGACTGCGGCTGCTGACGCTCCGATTCCGCCCGCGCCGGAACGCCGTACGGGCCGCCTGCTCCTTCGGGGAGCGGGCGGCCCGTACGCATGACTGCCGTCTGCCGTCTGCCGTCTGCCGTCTGCCGTCGGTCAGAGCTTCGACAGCTCGTCCACCAGGTCGTCCAGGCCCAGCGAGCCCTGCGACAGCGCCGCCATGTGCCACGCCTTCAGGTCGAAGGAGTCGCCGTGCGCGGCGCGGGCGTTGTCCCGCCCGAGCAGCCAGGCACGCTCGCCCAGCTTGTAGCCGATCGCCTGTCCCGGCATCGACAGGTAGCGGGTCAGCTCGCTCTCGATGAAGTCCGCCGGCCGGCCGTTGTGCAGGCCGAAGAACTCCTGCGCAAGGTCCACCGTCCAGCGCTCGCCCGGGTGGAACGGCGAATCCGCCGGGATCTCCAGGCCCAGGTGCATGCCGATGTCCACGATGACCCGCGCGGCGCGCATCATCTGGCAGTCCAGGTAGCCCAGGCGCTGCTCGGCGTCCTTGAGGTACCCCAGCTCGTCCATCAGGCGCTCCGCGTACAGCGCCCAGCCCTCGACGTTGGCGCTGACGAGGCCGACGCTGGCCTGGTAGCGGGAGAGCTGGTCCGCGACGTGCGTCCACTGCGCGAGCTGGAGGTGGTGGCCCGGAACGCCCTCGTGGTACCAGGTGGAGACCAGGTCGTACACCGGGAAGCGGGTCTGGCCCATCGTCGGCAGCCAGGTGCGCCCCGGACGGGAGAAGTCCTCCGACGGGTTGGTGTAGTACGGGGCCGCCGCGCCGCCCGGCGGGGCGATCATGGACTCCACGCGCTTCACGCGCTCGGCGAGCTCGAAGTGCGTGCCGTCGAGGTTCTCGATGGCCTCGTCCATGATGCCCTGCAGCCAGGCCTGGACCTCCTCGACGCCCTCGATGTGGGTGCCGTGCTCGTCGAGGTGCTTCAGCGCCTCCCAAGGACCGGCGCCCGGCAGGATCTTGGCCGCCTCGGCCTTCATCTCGGCGAGGAGGCGGTGGTATTCCGACCAGCCGTAGGCGTACGCCTCGTCCAGGTCCAGGTCCGTGCCGTTGAAGTACCGCGACCAGCGGGCGTAGCGCTCGCGGCCCACCGGGTCCGGGGCGCCGGCGACGGCGGGTGCGTACACGTCGCGCACCCAGTCGCGGAGCCCGGCGAGGGCCGCGGTCGCCCCGGCGGCCGCCTCCTCCAGCCCGGAGCGCAGCGACTCCGGGCCGCGGGACGCGAATTCGCCGAAGAAGCTCTCGCCGTCGCCGCCCTCGCCCACCCAGGTGGTGAGCTGGCCGATGAAGGTCTCGGTGGCGCGCGGGCCTCCGTACAGCCCGCGGTCCAGGCCGAGTCCGAGGCTCTCGCGGTAGCCGGCGAGGGCGGCAGGGACCGCCCGCAGCCGCTCGGTGATCGCCGCCCAGTCCTCGTCCGTGTCGGCCGGGGTGAGGGCGAAGACGTCGCGGACGGAGTGCGCGGGCGAGTGGATGTTGCTGACGGCCCGCAGGTCCTCGTCCGCCTCGTACACGGCGAGTTCGGCGGTGAGGCGCTCGCGCAGCAGGCGGGCGCAGCGGCGCTCGGCGTCGCTGTCCGCGCCGGGGAGCCGCTCGGCGGCGTCGAGGCGGGCGAGGGTGGAGCGGGACAGGTCGGCGGCGGCCGCACGGCCGGCCGGGGAGAAGTCCGGGAGCCGGCTGGAGCTCGCGGCGACACCGAGATAGGTGCCCGTGATCGGATCGATGGCGATGAGGTCGTCGACATAGGCGTCGGCGACCTGGCGGGGCAGCCGGGAGGCGCTGTCGCTGCGAAGGGTCTCTGACATGCGGCCATCTTCGTACGGCGGACCGCCCCGCGTCATCACCGTTCGCTGTCAGCCTCCTGACGTGCGCGGGGGCGGCGGACCCGGCCCCTGCTCCCGCACCGTCGAGCGGGTCCGTCCGGGGGCGACTTCACGCCACCCGGCCGGATCCCGCTGGGGCGGGGTCAGCGCGGGTGGTTCTGCTGCCCGTACGGGTGCTGCGCGCGGGGCAGTTCATACGGGACGCGGGAGACGATCGGCGTGGCGTCCAGCCGGGCCGTGATCACCAGGGTGCCCTCCTCGATCTGGTAGTCGAGCGGGAGGCCGAGGCCGCGCATGGCCGCGACCATGCCGGTGTTGGCGGCCCGGGTGACGGCGTACACGCTGTCGCAGCCGGTCTCGACGGCCATCGCGATCAGGCGCCGCAGCAGCTCGGAGCCGATGCCGCGGCGCTGCCAGTCGTCCTCGATCAGGAGCGCGACCTCGGTCTCGTCCCCGTCCCACAGCAGGTGGCCGAGGGCGACGAGCTTGCCGGAGGCCGTGGTGGCGGCGAGGGTACGGCCGAAGCGGGGGCTCAGCAGGTGGCCGAGGTAGCGGTCGGCGTCGGCGACGGGCCCGTGGTAGCGCAGGCCCAGGGTGCGCTCGGAGCAGCGGTCGTGCATCGCGCGGGCGGCGGCGAGGTCGGAGCCGTCGGCGCGGCGCACGGTGATCTCGTTGCCCTCGGGCAGGGTCAGCACGTCCTGGCGGCGCGGGACGCGCGGGCCGAGCCGGGTGTCGAGCTCGACGAGGGCGCGGGCGCGGGCGAACTCGGTCGGGGTGAAGGGCAGGTGGGGGCGCTCCACGGTGATGGCACCGCCCGAGGGGTCGCGCAGCCGCATCACCGTCGCCTCCAGGACGCCCTCGACCGGGGCGTCGGCGGCCGCGTTGGGGCGGCCGGAGAGGGTGGTGGCCGGGATCGAGTGGATGGTGCAGCGGCCGAGCAGCTGGCGCAGCGCGAGGGGCAGCTCGGCGGCGTCCAGGGCGGTGCGGGTGGCCAGGCCCAGGACGCGGGTCGGGGTGTCGACCAGGTCGTGCGCGTCGGCGCGCTCGATCCAGGTGCTGTGGCCGCCGGCGCCGGCGATGGCACGGGTGAGGTCGGCGGAGGCCAGCTGCTGCGGGGAGCGCAGCAGGAACTCGTCGACGGTGCCGCCCTCGGGGAGCGGGTGGGTCTGCAGGGTCAGGATGTCGACGCCGCGGTGGGCGAGCGCGGTGCACACGGCGGCGAGGCTGCCGGGCTCGTCCCGTACGGTCGTCCGCATCCGCCACAGGGTGGTGGTGGCACCGGTCGCGGTCTCCGATGCGGACTCCGACGTGGAGCCGGACTGCGCCCCGGCCCGGACCGCGCCGGGGGCGGTATCGGAGGGCGCTGTACTGAGCGGCGGCGGCGCATGGCTGTGGCGGCGTGCCCACCAGGTGTGGAACGCCGCCGTGACCAGGAGTGCGACGGCCGAGGCGACGAGCAGGATCGGGCCCCGCGGGCCGTGTGCGACGAGATTGGCGATGCCGTCGGCGACCGCGACTGCGCAGAACAGCGCGGCCAGTTCGACGATGTCGCGGCGCCAGTGGTGGCGGTGGTGGCGGTGTGCGGGGGTGTGGATGCGTTCAGTCATGCATGCCACTGTGGCGCAGGGGTGTTGCGTGATCACGAACGATCTGTGACCGACTGGTTAAGTATCCGTCTGGCCGATTTCGCCCTGTTTTCCGGCGGGATTCCGGGATCCGGAATCCCGCCGGCCGCCGGACGTGCAGTCCTACTGGCCCACGCGCCCGGGCCGGAGCGTCGTGGTGAAGAGAACGCCGCCGCCCTGGCGGCGCAACCGGACGGTGAGCTCCCCGCACTCGCCGTCGATGTCGACCTCCCCGTAGTACGGGGGGTTCTCGGACGGTGACATGTTGGCGAGCGGGGCCGACTGGACGTACGCGGTCTCGGGCCCGAACGTGGCGTCCAGCTTCCCGGCGGGGAACCCGCCCGCGCCGACGGGACCGGATACGAACTCCCAGAACGGCGCGAAGTCGGTGAAGGCGGCCCGCTCGGGGGCGTAGTGGTTCGCGGCCGTGTAGTGGACATCGGCGGTGAGCCAGAGGGTGCCCGTGATGCGCTGGTGCTTGATGTGGCGCAGGAGTTCGGCGATCTGCAGCTCGCGGCCGAGCGGGGCGCCAGGGTCGCCCTGGGCGACGGCCTCGAAGTTCGCGGTCCCGTCGGCTACGACGATGCCCAGCGGCATGTCCGCCGCGATGACCTTCCATGTGGCGCGGGAGCGCGACAGCTCGCGCTTGATCCAGGCCAGCTGCTCCTGGCCGAGGATGCCGATCGGGTCCACGGTCTGGCGGCCGGGGGAGTTGGCGTCGCGGTAGGTGCGCATGTCGAGGACGAAGACGTCGAGCAGCGGCCCGTACCGCATCACCCGGTACATCCGGCCCTCGGCGCGGCCGCCGCGGAGGTCGGTGACGGGGAAGTACTCACCGAAGGCCTGGCGGGCGCGGCCGGCGAGCGTATCGATGTCACGCACGGTGTAGCGGGGGTCGTCGATCACCTGACCGGGGTACCAGTTGTTGCGCACCTCGTGGTCGTCCCACTGGGCGAGGACCGGCACCTGGGCGTTGAAGTCGCGCAGGTTGCGATCGAGCAGGTTGTAGCGGAAGTTCCCGCGGAACTCGTCGAGGGTCTCGGCGACCTTCGCCTTCTCCTCGGTGGTGATGTTGCGCCAGATGCTGCCGTCGCGCAGGGGGACGGAGGCCTGGATCGGCCCGTCGGCGTAGATCGTGTCCCCGCTGAAGAGGAAGAAGTCGGGGTCGCGCTGCCGCATCTCGTCGAAGACGCGGTACCCGCCGAGGTCCGGGTTGATGCCCCAGCCCTGGCCCGCGAGGTCCCCCGACCACAGGAAGCGCACGTCGTGGCGGCGGGAGACGGGGGTGGTCCGGAAGGTGCCGCGCACCGGCTCGCCCGAACGGCGCGGGTCGTCGGGGTCGGCCAGGATCACCCGGTAGTGGATCTGCTGCCCGGGCGGGAGGTCGCGCAGGGTGGTGGTGCCGGTGAAGTCGGTGGCGGGGCCGAGGAACGGACCGCCGTGGCGCCGGACGCCGTAGCGGAACGACTCGCTCGGGGAGGTCTCGACGTACATCCGCGCCGGCCGGTCGGAGCGCGTCCAGACGGTGGCCGAGTGCGCGGTGATCTCACCGGACTGGGTGCCCCACGGTGCGCTCGGGCGCCCGGAGCGGGTGAACGCCGGGGCGCTGACGGGCGCGGCGAGCGCGGGCGCGGCCAGCGCGCCGGACAGGGCGAGGCCCATCGGCACGGCGAGTGAACCGCCGAGCAGGGACCGTCGGGAGTGCGGAATCGGTGCCATCGGAGCGTCTCCAGGGGCCGGCGGGGACGGGTCGGACCAGTGTGCCGCCGCACACCGGCCCGCCCGCGTCGCGCAACCGAACCGTGGATGAACAGCCGTCAGCCGCTCAGCCCACCTGGCTGGTTGTGGCGCGCACCGTGTCCAGAACCACACGGGAGACCAGCGCCGGGTCGTCGTTCATCGGGACGTGACCGCATCCGCGGAGCCGGATCAGCCGGGCGTCGGGCACCGCGCGCTTGGCGCGTACGCCCTGGCGCGGCAGGAGCAGCCGGTCGCGGGAGCCCCAGGCGATGGTGACCGGCAGGCCGGGCACGTCCGAGGTGAACCGTACGGAGCGGCCCGCGGCCAGGGTCTCGTCGAAGCCGGTCGCCTCGCGCAGGGCGAGCGTCTCGGCGACCACCGCCTCCGGTGAACGGCGGGCCGGGTGGGCGTAGATGGTGCCGGTCAGCGCGGCCCGGCCGGCGGCGCTGCGCGAGAGCCGCTCCAGGGTGGAGTGGGGCAGCGTGAGCGCGCCGACGCGCATCGCGCGGAGGGTGGCGAAGGCGTATTTGCGCTCGGCCTCGGTCCAGAAGCCGGCGGGGGAGAGCGCGGTGACCGAGCGGACCAGGTTGTTGCGGCCCATCTCGAGCGCGAGGAGGCCGCCGAGGGAGTTGCCGACGACGTGCGGGCGCTCGACGCCGAGGGCCGAGCAGAGCGCACCGAGTGCGGGGACGAAGGTTCCGAGGTCGTACGGCACCCCCTTGGGCAGGGGCTCCGAGACGCCGAAGCCGGGGAGGTCGACGGCGATCACGTCGTGCTCGGCGGCCAGGATGTCGATCACCGGGTGCCAGGCCTGGAGGTGGTGGCCGATGCCGTGCAGCAGGAGAAGCGGTGCGCCGGCGCCCTTGCGCTCGTAGGCGACGGTGGCGGTGCGGGGGCCCAGCGGCGATTCGATCGGGAAGGAGACCGTGGCGGTCATGCTGCTCCTCGTCGGGTGGACGCGTGTGAGACAGGCTGTCAGTAATGCCTGAGGTCATGATTACCGCCCGGTAGCCCGCTACGACAAGCCTCCGGCGGATGTCGGAGTGCGTGTCGGAGTGCGTGTCGGCGTGCCTGACGGAGTGCCCGTCGGAGTGAGCGAGAACATCGCATGAACGGCTTGATACGTATGCCCGATCTGCCCGGTAAAGGGGTGAGGATTGGTCTTGACCAAGGGGGTGTGCCGTCCTATCGTCGCAGGGATAGTGCAGGAACCTTTAATAAACAAAGGCGCGGAACTGCCGCTGGAACACGGCGATTGCAGCGATGGCAGGAGGAGTCAGGGTGGGGACCACGCAGCTCGAAACGGTGCCGGAGCCGAAGTACTGGCACCTCAAGACCGTCCTCAGCGAGGCGCTCGACCGCGACTTCTCCGTGGGCGAGGTCCTGCCGAACGAGCGTGAGCTCGCAGCCCGCTTCGGAGTCGCCCGCGCGACCCTGCGGCAGGCCCTGGAACAGCTCGAACTCGAAGGCCGCCTGCAGCGCCGCCGCGGCGTCGGCACCACCGTCGCCCCGCCGCGGGTCGGCGTGGCCGTCGGCAGCACGGGGCACAGCTGGCCCGGCGAAAGCGCCGACGGCTGGGAGATCGTGGACGTGGCCGGGGCCGTCCTGCCGTCCGCCGCCGTCCTGAAGCTTCTCGGCGGCGCCGCCGACCAGCCCGTGCACACCGTGCGCCGGAGCCGGGTCTCCCACGGCCAGGCCGTCGCCGCCGAGCTGCTGTACGTGCCGGCCGCCTCCGTGCCCGGCCTCTCCGCCATCGACGGCCCGGCCGGACCCGCCCGGGCCCGCGCCGTGCTTCGCGAGCTCCAGCGGCTCGCCCTGGACGGCCAGGACCGCTCGGTGGAACTCGGCTCGGCGCGTGCCGACGACGCCAAGGAACTGGACCGGCTGCCGGGCGCCCCGGTGCTGGTCGTCACCACCCGCTACTTCACCGCCGCGGGAACGGCCGCCGTCTCGGTCGCCACGTACCGCGCGGACACCTGCCGCCTGACCTTCGGCGACACGGGAGACGTGGAGATCACCCACGAAGCCCGCGTCGCCTCCTGACTCCCGCGCCCCGGAACGGCCCTGCCCCCGCACCAACGGGAACAGGGCCGTTCAGCGTTTCCGGCTACCCGGGCTACCGGGGCTACCGGGCTTCGGGGCTACCGGCCCCCGGCGGGCCGACACCCGAGGGCCCGGGTGGCGAGGGGCCGGGCTCTTCCGGCCGTGACTGCGGGACCTGACAGGGACGGAGTCAGCGGCGGGCCGGGGAGCCGGCGGTGGACCGGCGCCCAGGGCCGCTCGGCGGTGGCTGCGGCTGCTCGCTCGGGCGCCGCCGGGCGGTAGTCGGCGCCGGACCGGAGGCCCAGAGCCCGGGCATCTCCCCGGCGGTGACCCCGGGAGCCGGCCGGGGCGCGGTCAGCGGCGGCGGGTTGTGACCGTTTTCTCCACCGCGAAGAGCTCTTCCTCCACATGGTCCAGCGCCAGGCGCAGGGCTCCGGTCGCCACCGCGGCCTCGCCGAGCAGGGACTGCGCCACGCGCGGCGGGCGCAGGCAGTAGCGCTCCAGTTCCCGGCGCAGGGGATCCAGCACCCCGTTCAGGCCGGCCGCCCAGCCGCCGACCACGACCAACTCCGGATCCATGGCCAGCACCAGCGCCGCCACATCGTGCACCAGCCGCTGGATGAAGCGCTCCACCGCAGCCACGGCCTGCTCGTCGCCCCGCTTGGCCATGGCGAACACCTCGGCCACCGCCTGCTCGTCCAGCGGATGCAGTGGTTCGCCGGTCATGGACAGCAGCTTCTCAGGCGTGACGTCGCGACCCAGCAGGTGCAGGGCACCGATCTCGCCGGCCGCCCCGCCGAACCCGCGGTGCAGCCGGCCCCCGATCAGGGAACCCGCCCCGGGGCTGAGCCCCGCCATCACGAACACCATGTCGTCGGTGTCCTGCGCGGCGCCCTTCCAGTGCTCGGCGACCGCGGCCGCATTGGCATCGTTCTCCACCTGTACCGGGCAGCGGAACGAGCGCCGCAGCCGCTCGCCGAGCGGCAGACCGGTCCAGCCGGGCAGGGCCGTGCCGAGGCGCACGGTGCCGTCCGCCTCCACGATGCCGGGGCTGCCGACGCCGACCGCCCGCAGGGAGTCGCGCGGCACGCCGGCCCGCCGCAGCAGATCGGCGACCGCCGCCCGCACCCGCTCGAGCCGCTCGTCGGCTGACGCCGTCTCGGCGACCTCCTTGGTGCCGGCGCCGATCACCCGCCCGTCCAGCCCGGACAGCAGCACCGCGATCCGGTGCGAGCCGATCTCGATGCCGAGGAGGTGCCCCGCCTCGGCCCGGAACCGGTAGCGCCTGGCCGGCCGCCCCTGGCGCCGCGCACCCTCCTCCGCGCCCGCCTCGACGACGAGCCCGGTCCCGATCAGCCCCTCGACCACGCCTTCGACGGTCGGCCGGGACAGACCGGTCACCCGGGTGAGGTCGGTGAGTGTCGGGGATTCCGCCGCCCGCAGCGCACGCAGCACCACGGCCGAATTGATCCGCCGGAGCAGAGAGGGATCCCCGCCGGTCAGCTGCCCCAACGTGTGTCCTCCCAGCTAGCGAGCTTGTCTGCCGGATGGTACTGCGCCCCCGGGGCTGGGGCGAGATCCAGCCCCCCCATCGGCCGGAACCGGCTGTTCCCTTCCGGCCGGGGCGACTCACGCCGGGGCGACGAATCCCGACTCGTACGCCGCGATCACGGCCTGGGTCCGGTCTCGTGCCCCCAGCTTGCCCAGAATTGCGCTCACATGGGACTTCACCGTCTCCGTGCCGACGATCAGCTCGCGGGCGATCTCGACGTTCGTCAGCCCTCGTGCCATCAGCCGCAGCACCGCCTCCTCCCGCTCGGTCAGCGCGGCCCGCTCCAGCACCGCCCGCGCCTGCCGGTTCCCGTACTCCGCGGCGAGGGCCCGTACGGCCGCGGGGAAGAGCAGCGTCTCGCCCTCCGCCACGAGCCGTACCGCGTGCACGATCTCGGAGGGGCGGGCCCGCTTCAGCAGGAACCCGTCCGCTCCGGCCCGCAGGGCCTGGTACACGTACTCGTCGTTCTCGAAGGTGGTCACCACGAGGATCTTCGGCGGGGAGTCCACGGTCCGCAGCACCGCCCGGGTCGCCTCGATCCCGTCGAGCAGCGGCATCCGCACGTCCATCGCCACCACGTCCGGCCTCAACTGCCGGACGAGCGGGACGACGGAGGCCCCGTCGGCCGCCTCACCCACCACTTCGATGTCGGGCTGGGCATCCAGGACGGCACGCAGACCCGCACGCACCAGAGGTTCGTCATCGACGAGCAGAACGGTAACCGGCATCCGGTCAGCGTATTCGCTCCAGCGGAAGCCGAGCGCGCACTCTCCAACCGCCCTCGAACGGCCCGGTCTCGGCCTCTCCGCCGAGCAGTGCGGCCCGCTCCCGCATCCCGCGCAGCCCGCTCCCCCTGCCCGGGACGAAGGCGGGTCCCTCCGGCAGCGGGTTCGTCACCTCCATGTCCAGCCTGCCGACGGCCATTTCCACCCGGACCCGCACAGGCACCGGACCGCAGTGCCGCAGCACGTTCGTGAGCGCCTCCTGCAGGATCCGGTAACCCTCCCGGGTGACCGGGCCCGGCAACTGCTCGAGCCGTCCCGTCAGTTGCGCGTCCACCTCCGCCCCCGAGGCACGGGCCGACTCCAGCAGCCGGTCGGCCTCAGCCAGCGTCGGCCGCTGCGAGGCGGGCTGCGGCGACTCTCTCAGGACCAGCAGGACCCGTTCCAGGTCCTCCAGAGCGACCCGGCCCGTCTCCTCGATCGCGCCCAGAGCCCGGTCGGTGAACTCCGGGTCGCCGGCGGCCCGGGCCGCGCCCGCCTGCAACACGGCAACCGTCAGGGCGTGTCCGATCGAATCGTGCAGCTCCCGCGCGATGCGGGTCCGCTCCAACAGCTGCTCGGTGCGGGCCTCCAGGGCGGTGAGCCGCTCGGCGGCGGAAGGCCCCAGCAGCCGGTGCGCGACGGAGGTGACCAGCTCGCCCAGCAGCACCACTATGACGATGAGAAGGACCAGCGGCACCGGAACGAGGAGCGCAGCGGCCCAACGCGGCAGGGCGAAGGGGATCATGAGGTCCGAGTTGAGCGGGTGTCCGAGCGCCGTCGTGATCAGTTCGACCGTCGTCGCCGGGAGCAATACGGTCGCGGCCATGGCGGCGAGCGCGATGACGAGGCGTGCCTCGAGCCACAGCAGCGTCCGCCACCGGTCGCCCCACCGCGCCGACGGCGCGGCACTGATGCCGCTGTCGGGGGTGCCGCGGTCGTGCGGCGTGAGCAGAAACTGGGCCTGCAGCCCCTCCGCGAGGCGCACCCACGGCACCAGGCCGAACGGTATGACGATGACCAACGGCATCCACGGCCACGCCGGCTTTATGAACATCCACAGGGCCAGCAGCAGCATGGGCACGCACAGATGCAACCAGCGTGAGTAGGTCACCGGTTGGAGCGGTGCACGGAGCAGTCGGTACATGCCTCCATCGTGGCAGTGCGCGGCTCGGCCGCGTCTCCCCCACGTGGGGGAGACGGCACCCTCGCACGGGGGAGGGAAGGGGGTGGGTCGGACGGCGAGTCTTGAGCCATGAACAGCATCGAGATCCGAGAACTGACCAAGGAATACGGCCGCACCCGGGCCGTGGACCACCTCACCTTCGACGTACTGCCCGGGCGGGTCACCGGATTCCTCGGCCCCAACGGAGCCGGGAAGTCCACCACGATGCGCCTGCTGCTGGGCCTGGACCGGATCACCTCGGGGACGGCCACCATCGGCGGCGCGCGGTTCACCGACTTCCCCGACCCGCTCCACCGGGTCGGCGCGCTCCTGGACGCACAGGCGGCCCACGGCGGGCGCACCGCCAGGGACCACCTCCGCATCCTCGCCGCCGCCGACCGCATCCCGGTGGGCCGGGTCGAAGAGGTGCTGGAGCAGGCAGGCATCGCGTCGGCGGCCGGGCGGCGGATCAAGACCTTCTCGCTCGGCATGCGCCAACGCCTCGGCATCGCCGCCGCGCTGCTGGGCGATCCCGCAGTGCTGCTGCTGGACGAGCCGACCAACGGCCTCGACCCCGAAGGCATCATCTGGATCCGCGAGCTGATGCGGAGCCTCGCGGCCGAAGGCCGCACGGTGCTCGTCTCCAGCCATCTGATGTCCGAGACCGCGGCGCTCGCCGACCACCTGGTCGTGCTCGGTCAGGGCAGGCTGCTGGCCGACTCCTCCATGGAGGAGTTCATCGAAGCCCGCAGCACCCCGAAGGTGCGCCTGCGTACCTCCGACCCGGACCGGCTACGGGCGGCCCTGGCCCGGGACGGCTTCGAGATGGCGAGAGCCGACGACGGGCGCTGGACCGTGGATGGCATACGCGCCGAGCAGCTCGGCGGCATGGCAGCGCGCGAGGGCATCCCCGTGCTGGAACTCTCCGACGAACGTGCCTCGCTGGAGCAGGCCTACCTCGACCTCACCGCCGACCACGCCCAGTTCGCCGCCACCCACTGACTTCACCTGATTCAGGAGGCTTCGCCATGAGCACCGCTCTGCCCACCGTCCCCGTCCTGCGCTCGGAATGGATCAAGATACGGTCCCTCCGCGGCACCTTCGGGGCGCTGATCGCCGTCTTCGCCGCGACCGTGGGGATCCAGGTGCTGGCGGCCGCGGCGACAGGCCAGGCCGAAGCCGGCGGCATGGGGGACGATCCGCTCATCGGGGCCTTCTACGGCGTCAACTTCGGCCAGATAGCGGCCTTCGCCTTCGGGGCGAGCGCGCTGTCCGCCGAGTTCCACAACGGCGCCCTGCGCACCTCGCTGACCGCGGTGCCGAACCGTACCCGCTTCTACCTGTCGAAGATCGCCGTGGTGGGCGTACTCGCCTTCGTGGTCGGCCAGGTCACCGGCCTTCTCACCTTCGTCCTGGGCCGGGTGCCGATGGGTCGGTACGCGCTCTCGCTGGGGGATCCGGGCACCCTCCGCGCCGTGTTCGGCAGCGGTGTGTACCTGATGCTCATGGCCCTGTTCGCGGCCGGGCTGACGGCGGTGCTGCGCAGTGCGGCGGTCGTGCTGAGTGTGCTCATACCCTTCGTCGTCATGGCTCCGTTCATCATCGGCCAGGCCGCCGGTGGTGCGGCCGAGTTCCTGCCGGACCAGGCGGGGCAGCTCGTCATGCACCTGGACTCCGCCGGTCGGCTGGGTCCGTGGAGCGGCCTCGGAGTGCTGGCGCTGTGGGCGCTGGCCGCGGTGGCCGGCGGCTGGACGGCGGTCCACCGGCGGGATGCGTGACGCCGAGCCAGTTGTCAGTGGGTCCCGGGATACTGACGGCATGACCACGGCAGAGCATCTCGACACGATCGACCGGCTCCGGACGCGTGACTTCCCCGAAGCCCGGGGCAGGTCCGAAGTGGGCACCAGCGGGCCCGGCTATCACCTCGCCGAGCTGGGCGGGAGCCGGTGGTACGGGGACGAGGACGCGGCCGACCGCCTGGCGCACGAGGACCAGGTGTCCGCCGAGTACGAGGCCCTGACCCAGCGGCTGGAGGAGCGGTGGGGGAAGCCCGACCGGTTCACGCTCGACAGCCTGAAGCTGCGGGCGGAGTCCGGGGAGGTGGAGCAGCCGTGGCAGGAGATCGGCGACACGAGCGAGCACCTGCACCTGTGGCGGGCAGGGGACCGCTGGGTCGCCGTCTACGAGGCCCGCTGGGGGGCCGACCACTCACCGCAGCTCATGGCCGCGGTGACCGTGATCGACCCGCCCTAGGGGGTTGCCTCGGCGGCCACGCGGAGGCGGGCGTACTCCTGGGCCATGGACTCTGCCGTCCAGTGGGCGTTGAGGCCGCTGGGGTTGGGGAGCGCCCAGATGCGGGTGGAGCCGATGGTCCGGTCCTGGGGGCCGATCTGGGCTTTTCGCTCGCCGAAGGCCGTGCGGTAGGCCGTGACCCCGACGACCGCGAGCCACTGCGGGCGCAGCTGTTCCACCTTGGCGGTCAGGATGCGGCCGCCCTCGCGGAACTCCTCGGCGCTCAGCTCGTCGGCCCGGGCCGTGGCGCGGGCGGCGACGTTGGTGATGCCGAGCCGGTGGGTCAGCAGCTCCTCCTGCTCCGCTGGAGCGAAGCGGCGCGGGGTGAAGCCGGACAGGTGCAGGACGGGCCAGAAACGGTTGCCGGGGCGGGCGAAGTGATGGCCCGTCGCGGCGGAGAGGAGACCCGGGTTGATCCCGCAGAACAGCACGCGCAGACCGCCCGCGACCACGTCCGGGATGACGCGGTCACGGGCGGCGCTCAGCTCTTCGGGGGTCAGAGGATCGACCCCGGCGTGTACCCGGCGGCCTCCGGGTGCTGCTTGGCGATCGCCTCGATACGGGAGACCACCGCGGCGACCTGGTCACCGGCGGCACCCGTGAAGGACAGCTTGTCGGCCATCAGGGCGTCGAGCTGGGCCCGGTCCAGCGGCATCCGCTCGTCGGCGGCCAGCTTGTCCAGCAGCTCGTTGCGCTCGGCGCCCTGCTCGCGCATGGCGAGCGCGGAGGCCACCGCGTGCTCCTTGATGACCTCGTGGGCGGCCTCGCGGCCGACACCCGCCCTCACCGCGCCCATCAGGACCTTGGTGGTCGCGAGGAACGGCAGGTAGCGGTCCAGCTCGCGGGCCACGACCGCCGGGAAGGCGCCGAACTCGTCGAGGACCGTCAGGAAGGTCTCCAGCAGGCCGTCGAAGGCGAAGAACGCGTCGGGCAGCGCCACCCGGCGGACCACGGAGCAGGAGACGTCGCCCTCGTTCCACTGGTCGCCGGCCAGCTCACCGGTCATCGAGGCGTAGCCGCGCAGGATGACCATCAGGCCGTTGACGCGCTCGCAGGAGCGGGTGTTCATCTTGTGCGGCATCGCGGAGGAGCCGACCTGGCCGGGCTTGAAGCCCTCGGTGACCAGCTCGTGGCCGGCCATCAGGCGGATCGTCTTCGCGATCGACGAGGGGGCGGCGGCCAGCTGCACCAGGGCGGTGACCACGTCGTAGTCGAGCGAGCGCGGGTATACCTGGCCGACCGAGGTGAAGGCCTGGGCGAAGCCGAGGTGGGTGGCGATCCGCTGCTCCAGGTCGGCCAGCTTGGCGGCGTCGCCGCCGAGCAGGTCGAGCATGTCCTGGGCGGTGCCGACCGGGCCCTTGATCCCGCGCAGCGGGTAGCGGCCGAGCAGGTCCTCCAGGCGGTCGTAGGCGACCAGCAGCTCGTCGGCCGCGGTGGCGAAGCGCTTGCCCAGGGTCGTCGCCTGCGCGGCGACGTTGTGGGAGCGTCCGGCCATGACCAGCTCGGCGTGCTCGCCGGCCAGCTTGCCGAGGCGGGCGAGGACGGCGACCGTGCGGTCGCGGGCCAGCTCCAGCGAGAGCCGGATCTGCAGCTGCTCGACGTTCTCGGTGAGGTCGCGGGAGGTCATGCCCTTGTGGACGTGCTCGTGGCCGGCGAGGGCGTTGAACTCCTCGATGCGGGCCTTCACGTCGTGCCGGGTGACCTTCTCGCGCTCGGCGATGGAGGCGAGGTCGACCGTCTCCAGGACGCGCTCGTAGTCGGCGAGGGCGGCGTCCGGGACGTCGATGCCGAGGTCCTTCTGGGCACGGAGCACGGCGAGCCACAGCCGCCGCTCCAGCGTCACCTTGTACTCGGGGGACCACAGGACGGCGAGCTCCGCGGAGGCGTAGCGGCCGGCCAGGACATTGGGGATGCGGGGCTTGGCTGTCACGTGTAGGGATTCTACTTGGGCCGCAGCTGTGCGTTTACGCAGGTGGCGACCCCGCCCCGGATTGTGCCTTGCTACGAGAGCCGCTCGCCCGCGGTGGCCTCGTACGGCAGCAGCTCCGGGCGCTTGGCCGGGCGGCCGTCCCCCGAGGAGCGGCCCGTCAGCCGGCGGCCGACCCAGGGCAGCAGGTGCTGCCGCGCGAAGCTCAGGTCCTGGGAGCGGCGTACGGCCCAGCCCGGGGGCACCGCGGGCGCGAGCTCGGCGCGCCAGTCCTGCTCGGGCGGCAGTCCCAGCGTCTGCCAGACCGCCTCCGCCACCCGGCGGTGGCCTTCGGCCGTCAGGTGCAGCCGGTCCACGTCCCACATGCGGGGGTCGGCCAGCACACCGGCCCCGTACAGGTCCACCACCAAGGCCCCGTTCCGGGCGGCCAGCTCCTCGATGATGCCGAAGAGCTCCTCCATGCGCGGCCGGAAGCGGTCCATCACCGGCCCGTTGCGCCCCGGGGAGCGCATCAGCACCAGCGTCCGGCACGTGGGGGCCAGCAACCCCACGGCCTCCTCCAGGTGCCCGCGCACCCGGCCCATGTCGACCTTCGGACGCAGGGCGTCGTTCAGGCCTCCCACCAGGGTCACCACATCGGCGCGCATCGCCGCCGCGACCGGGGCCTGATCCTCGGCGATCTGCCCGATCAGCTTCCCGCGGACCGCGAGGTTCGCGTACCGGAAGCCGGGCTCGCGCGCCGCGAGGCGGGCGGCCAGCAGATCGGCCCAGCCGCGGTAGGAGCCGTTGGGCAGCAGGTCGGACATGCCCTCGGTGAAGGAGTCGCCGACCGCGACGAAACTGGTGTAAGGCGCATTCATCTCCATGGCGGAGCGATGCTACCGCGCGGTAGTTCGGCCCCGCAGGGCCGGGGTACCGCGCGGTAGCAGCCGCGTCAGGCGGAGGCCGGCCTGCCGAACAGCTCGCGCAGCACGTCCTCCATCGTGACCAGGCCCGTCATCGCCCCGCCCGAACCCATGACCGCCGCCAGGTGCGTCCGGCTGCGCCGCATCGCGGTCAGCACGTCGTCCAGCGGCGTCTCGGCCCGCACCTGGGCGATCGGGCGCAGCACGGACACCGGGAACGGCTGGTCCCGCTCCGGTCCGTCCGCGTCCAGGGCGTCCTTGACGTGCAGGTATCCGAGGATCCTGGCCTGGGCGCCGATCACCGGGAAGCGGGAGTACCCGGACTCGGCCGACAGCCGCTCCAGTTCCGCCGGCGTGATGCCCTCGCGGGCCACCACGACCCCGTCCAGCGGCAGCACCACATCGGTGACCGGCCGCCGGCCCAGCTCCAGGGCGTCGTGCAGCCGCTCGCTCGCCCGGTCGTCGATCAGCCCGGCGTTGCTGGAGTCCTTCACGATCCGGGCCAGCTCGTCGTCCGTGAAGGTCGCCGCGACCTCGTCCTTCACCTCCACCCGCAGCAGCCGCAGCAGGAGGTTGGCGAAGGCGTTGATCGCGAAGATCACCGGCTTCAGCGCCCGGGCCAGGGTCACCAGCGGCGGGCCGAGCAGCAGCGCGGTGCGCACCGGCTCGGACAGGGCCACGTTCTTCGGCAGCATCTCGCCGAAGAGCATGTGCAGGTACGTCGCCAGCGCCAGGGCCACCACGAACGAGATCGCGTGTGTCAGCCCGGACGGCACCCCGAACAGGTCGAACAGCGGGGTCAGCAGGTGGGCGATGGCAGGCTCGGCCACCACACCGAGGACCAGGGTGCACAGCGTGATGCCGAGCTGCGCCGCCGCCATCAGCGCCGACAGGTGCTCCAGGCCCCACAGCACGGCGCGGGCCCGCCGGTCGCCCTGCTCGGCGTACGGCTCGATCTGGCTGCGCCGCACCGAGATCAGCGCGAACTCGGCGCCGACGAAGAAGGCGTTGACGACCAGGGTCGCCAGGCCGATCAGCAGTTGGAGCACCGTCATCGGGCTTCCTCCCCACCCATGTCCTGCGACGGCTCGACGGGCGCGTGCAGCAGCACCCGCGCCGCCCGCCGCCCGCTGGCGTCCACCACGTCGATCCGCCAGCCGCCCAGCTCCATGCTGTCGCCGACGGCCGGGATCCGGCCCAGCTCGGTCGCTATCAGCCCGGCCAGCGTCTCGTACGGGCCGTCCGGCACGCGCAGTCCGATCCGCTCCAGCTGGTCGGTGCGCGCGGCGCCGTCGGCGGAGTAGAGGCGGCGCCCGGAGGCGTCCGTACCGGCCGGGGCCAAGTCCGCGGTCTCGTGCGGGTCGTGCTCGTCGCGCACCTCGCCGACGACCTCCTCGACGATGTCCTCCAGGGTGACCACGCCGGCGGTGCCGCCGTACTCGTCGATCACCACGGCCATCGTCTGGCGGCCGGACAGCAGGTCCAGCAGTCGGTCCACGGTCAGCGACTCCGGCACCAGCAGCGGTTGGCGCAGCAGCTGGGAGACGGGCCGGCGGCGCCGTTCCTCGGCGTGCAGCGCGAGCACGTCCTTGATATGGACGGTGCCGACGACGGTGTCGAGGCTGCCCCGGTAGACCGGGAAGCGCGACAGACCGGTCGCCAGCGTCGCGTTCGCCACGTCCTCGGCGGTGGTGTGCACGTCGAGGGCGGTGACCTGGACGCGCGGGGTCATGACGTTCTCCGCGGTCAGGTCGGCCAGGTTCAGGGTCCGTACGAACAGCTCGGCGGTGTCCTTCTCCAGCGCGCCCGCCTTGGCGGAGTGCCGGGCCAGCGCCACCAGCTCCTGCGGGGTGCGCGCGGAGGCCAGCTCCTCGGCCGGCTCCATGCCGAACCGGCGGACCATGTGGTTCGCCGTGCTGTTCAGATGGCTGATGAACGGCCGGAAGGCGCGGCTGAAGACCCGTTGCATGGTGGCCACCCGTTTGGCGATGGCCAGCGGGGACGAGATCGCCCAGTTCTTGGGCACCAGCTCGCCGACGACCATCAGGACGACGGTCGACACCACCGTGCCCAGGATCAGGGCGGTGGAGGAAGCGGCGCCGGCCGACAGCCCCATGGCCTCGAAGGGGCCCTGGAGCAGGGCGGCGATCGACGGCTTGGAGATCATGCCGATGACCAGGCCGGTCACGGTGATGCCGAGCTGGGCGCCGGAGAGCTGGAACGTCAGGCTGCGCACGGCCGCCAGGGCGCTCTCGGCCCCGCGCTCACCGCGCTCGACGGCTTGGTCGAGCTCGCTGCGCTCGACGGTGGTCAGCGAGAACTCGGCCGCGACGAAGACTCCGCAGGCAAGGCAGAGCAGCAGCGCCACGAGGAGCAGGAGCACTTCGGTCATCGGTCGGTCACCTCCGTTCCATGATCAGTCAGGAGGAGGGGTATCGCGCGATGTCGGGTACTGGGGGGCTCGCCCATGGGCGGACGCTCACACCTTTCGATCGAGTCGGTCGGCTTGCTCCACAAGGGTAAAGGACGGGCAAAGAGATCGGATCATTCGTTTGGGGGAATGCACCCGGATGATGGGATCCGGACATGAGCGATCTTCACATCGGTCCCGCGTCGGCCGCCGATCTCACCGCCGCGCTCGACTTCTGGAAGACCGCTGCCGAGGGAACGAGTATCAGCGACGACCTCGCCGGGGTCGAGCAGCTCCACGCCCGCGATCCGCACGCCCTGCTGCTCGCCCGGCGCGAAGGCGAACTGGTGGGCACCGTGATCGCCGGCTTCGACGGCTGGCGCTGCCACCTCTACCGGCTCGCGGTTCACCCGGCACACCGCCGCCAGGGCATCGCATCGGCGCTGCTGGCCGCCGCGGAGGAGCGCTTCGAGGCGCTCGGCGGACGGCGTGCGGACGCCATGGTGCTGGACCGCAACGAGCAGGCGCACGGGGCGTGGGACGCGGCCGGGTACCACCGCCAGGACACCTGGACACGCTGGGTCAAGCCGCTGGGCGGCTGAGGCCCGGCGGGCCGGGCCCGGCCCGCCGGGCGCCGGACACCCCCTATGCGGGACCGCGGCGGGCGGAACCGATCACGCAGTACGAGGTGGGGAGGGCCGGTCCGCGCTCGGGCAGCCGGAAACTGCGGTACGAGACGACCCGGAAGCCGGCCGCCTCGATCGCGGCGGCTGGGTCCCGGGAGGTGTGGCACCCGCCGAAGAGGTGGGGCCACACGGTCCGGTCCAGCGTGCGCTGGGCGGCGGCCATGCCGCGGG
This sequence comes from Streptomyces sp. NBC_00354, assembly GCF_036106915.1. Taxonomy (NCBI): domain Bacteria; kingdom Bacillati; phylum Actinomycetota; class Actinomycetes; order Kitasatosporales; family Streptomycetaceae; genus Streptomyces; species Streptomyces sp. NBC_00354. Next base: position 6,969,018 of record NZ_CP107983.1, read on the forward strand.
TGGGCGCCCGGCCGTGCTCGAAGAAGCGGAGCTCGGCGTCGGGGCGCAGCACCCGGTGGAGCTCCGCGAGCGAGCGGGGCAGGTCCCGCACGGTGCACAGCACGAGGGAGGCGACGGCGGCGTCGAAGGCCTCGCTCTTGACCGGGAGGGCCTCGGCGACACCCGGTACGACGTCGACGGGTACCTCGGCGCGCAGGGCGGCGTCGGCCGCGAGCCGGCGCAGTCTCCGTTCCGGTTCGACGGCGACGACCTCGGAGACGGCGCGCGGGTAGTGGGCGAAGTTGAGGCCGTTGCCGGCGCCGATCTCGATGACCCGGCCGGACACCCCGTGCAGGAGTTCGCTGCGGAGGGCGGCGATGCCTCCGCGGGCATCGGCGGTGGTGCTGAACCGGGCGTAGAACCGGGCGAAGAGGGGGTGGCTGACGGAGTCCGGGTCTTGGTGCGGTGTGGCCATGGCGGGTCTCCGGGGCGGGGAGGGGGCGGGTGCGGTTGCCCTTCCGGGCTGTTCCCCGTCCCGGCGGCCCGCAAAACCGGCGCCGGCGGGCGGGACCGCCTCCCGCGGCCCCGCCGGGGCGCTCGTCGGGGACGGCCGTCCGCGTGTCGATTGAGTACGCGTACTCAGGAGCCCGGGACCTGCGGTGGGGACAATCGGGGGATCCGCCCCGCCCGCCGGGGCCCGCCCAGGGAAAAGTGGAGACCCAGTGACATCCCGTACCAGCCCCGCCGGCGCCGTGCTGCTCGCTGCAGGACTGCTCGCGCTGACCGCCTGCGGCACCACGGTGTCCGGGAGCGGCGCGGCAGCGGACCCGTCCCCGGTGCTGTCGCCCGGCCGGACCCCGGACTACGCCGCCGAGGCGGCAGCCGCGGTGGCCCGCCACGACAAGCTCTTCCCCGAGGTGGCGCAGTTGTGCGAGGGCGAGGAGCGTGCGGCCCCGACCGGGTCGGCCACGCCCGGTGAACTCCCCACGGACCCCGCAGCGGGCAAGTACGCGGAGAACCACGCGTACAAGAACGAGGCCACGCTCACGCCTGCGACCAAGTGCCGGGGCGACGCGCACGCCGCGCGGATCAAGAAGGCGCTGGGCGGCGAGGACGGGAAGGGCGGACCGAAGTCGAAGGAGGAGCTCAGCGGGCTCCTGACCGGGATGGGCTACGAGCCGGAGACCGGAAGCGTGTACGCATCGAGCACGGGCAACCTCTCGTTCGTCCTGTCGATTCCGGAGAGCGGGCCGTGTGTGACGGGCCATTTGACCCCGCCGATGAGCGTGAAGGCTCACGGGGTCTACATGGAGGGCGGCTGCAACGAGCCCCGCGGCGGCCACTGAACGCGCCGCTGCCGGAACGGCCCGGCGGGCCGGGTGGCGCCGCCGGGCCGATGAGGTCCGGGTCCGGGATCAGGGCTGCCAGGCCGTCAGGAACGACTCCGGGGACCAGGTGCCCGCGAGGGCGGGGGACAGCCAGGTGGGGGCCGCCGTACGGAAGGACTCCGGGGACAGGGACCCCGAAGCCTCCGGGACGGCGCCCAGCAGCGGGAGCCCGGAGGACGACGGGAGGTCCGCCAGGTTGCAGCGGCAGGCCAGGTCCGGCTCGGCCGGCCAGCTGCCGATGACCACGCCCAGGGCCTCCAGCTCCCGTGCCCGGAGGGCCTCGGCCGTCAGGGTCGTGGAGTTGAGGGTGCCGAGGGCCGCCGGGGCGACCACCAGCACCGGGGCGCCGAGGAGGCGGGCCGCATCGGCCAGCGTGTGGCCCGCCTCGTCGAAGCGGACCAGGAGGCCGCCCGCACCCTCCACCAGGACCAGGTCGTGGGAGCGGGCGAGCCGGTTCGCCGCCTCCGCGACGGCGCTCGGCGAGACCGTGGGCAGGCCCGCGCGGCGGGCCGCCGTGTCGGGGGCCAACGGCTCCGGGTAGCGGGCCAGTTCCACCGCCGTGACCGTGGGGCCGGCCAGGCGGACGGCTTCCGCCGCGTCGCCCGGCTCGGTCGCGTCCACGCCGGTCTGCGCGGGCTTGAGGACCGCCACCGAGCGGCCCGCCGCCACGGCGGCCGCCGCGATCGCCGACGTGACCACCGTCTTGCCGATCTCCGTGCCCGTGCCCGAGACCATGAGTACCGTCATGTCAGCCCTCCGCCGCCGCCGCGCACACCGCGCGGCAGATGCGGGCCACGTCGCCGTCGCCCGTGACGAACGGCGGCATCACGTAGATCAGGTCCCTGAACGGGCGCACCCACACGCCTTCGCGGACCGCCGCCCGGGTCGCCGCGGCCACGTCGACCTCGTGGGTCAGCTGGACCACGCCGATCGCGCCCAGGACGCGTACGTCCCGGACGCCGGGCAGGTCCTGCGCCGGGGCCAGGCCCGCCACGAGACCCGCCTCGATGCGCTTGACCTCACGCTGCCAGTCCTGGCCGAGCAGCAGGTCGATCGAAGCCAGCGCCACGGCCGTGGCGAGCGGGTTGCCCATGAACGTCGGCCCGTGCGCGAGGACCGGTACGGCGCCCTGGGAGATCCCGTCCGCCACCCGCTCCGTGCACAGCGTGGCCGCCAGCGTGAGGTAGCCGCCGGTCAGGGACTTGCCCAGGCACATCACGTCCGGGGTCATCCCCGCGTGGTCCGCCGCGAACAGGGCGCCGGTGCGGCCGAAGCCCGTCGCGATCTCGTCCAGGATGAGCAGGACGTCGTACTCGTCGCACAGTTCGCGCAGCACCCGCAGGTAGCCCGGGTTGTGGAAGCGCATGCCGCCCGCGCCCTGGACCACCGGTTCCACGATCACCGCGGCCAGCTCGTCCGCGTGCGCGGACAGCAGGGAGCGCAGGTGGTCGACGTACGCGGGGTCCACGGGCGCGTCGAAGCCGCTCGGCGGCACGTCGGCGAAGACCTGGCGCGGGAGGATCCCCGACCAGAGCTCGTGCATACCGCCCTCGGGGTCGCAGACCGCCATCGGCGTCCATGTGTCCCCGTGGTACCCGCCGCGCCAGGTCAGCAGCCTGGTCTTGCCGGGCCGGCCGATGGAACGCCAGTACTGGAGGCACATCTTCACCGCGACCTCGACCGAGACCGAGCCCGAGTCGGCGAGGAAGACGTGCTCCAGGCCGGGCGGGGTGATCTCCACCAGCCGGGCGGCCAGCCGGACGGCGGGCTCGTGGGTGAGCCCGCCGAACATCACGTGGGACATGCGGCCGAGCTGGTCGGTCACGGCCTCGTTCAGTACCGGGTGGTTGTAGCCGTGGATCGCCGACCACCAGGAGGACATGCCGTCGACCAGCTCGTCCTGTCCCTGGGAGGGCTCGGCCAGCCGCAGCCGGACGCCCGAGGCGGAGGAGACGACCAGCGGCTCCTGCCGCCCGGGCATGGGGCCGTACGGGTGCCAGACGTGCTGCCGGTCCAGCGCGAGCAGTTCCGCGGCCGGCATCGCGTGGTGCTGGTCAGGCATTGGGCGCGAGGTCCGTTCCCGCGCCCCGGCGGCGGACCGCCACCAGGCCCGGGCGGACCTCGCCCGCCGAAGCCTGAGCCGGCGCCTGAGCCGGCGCCTGGGCCGCCGCCTGTGCCGGGACGGCCTCGGGCTCGTGGCCCGAGCAGCCGCCGCACGCCGAGCCGCAGCCCGCCTCGGCCGCCGAGGAGCCGCACGGTCCGTGGGACGCGGCGGCCGCGGCCATCGCGTCCGCACGGTGCGCCGGGAGGGTCGTCGTACCGGCGCCCTCCACCTCGAAGCCGGCGTCCGCGATCATGTCGAGGTCGGCCTGGCCGGCCTGGCCCTCACTGGTGAGGTAGTCGCCGAGGAAGATCGAGTTCACCAGCTGGAGCGCCAGCGGCTGCATGGTGCGCAGGTGCACCTCGCGCCCGCCCGCGAGCCGGACCTCGATGTCGGGGCAGACGAACCGCACCATCGCGAGGATCCGGAGGCAGCGCTGCGGGGTGAGGTTCCACTCCTTGGCCAGCGGGGTGCCCTCGAACGGGATCAGGAAGTTGACCGGCACCGAGTCCGGGTCCAGCCCGCGCAGCGAGAAGACGACGTCGACCAGGTCCTCGTCGCTCTCGCCCATGCCCGCGATGAGACCGGAGCAGGCGGACAGGCCCGCCGCGTGCGCCTTCTGTACCGTGTCGACCCGGTCCGCGTAGGTGTGGGTCTTGGTGATCTGACCGTACGTGGCCTCGGAGGTGTTGAGGTTGTGGTTGTAGGCGTCGGCGCCCGCGTCCTTCAGGCGCTCGGCCTGGCCGTCCGAGAGCAGGCCGAGGCATGCGCACACCTCGACGCCCTCGTTCTGCTCCTTGATCGCCTCGATCGTCTTGCCGACCCGCTCCACGTCGCGGTCCGTCGGACCGCGCCCGCTCGCCACCAGGCAGACGCGCTTCGCGCCGCCCGCCACACCGGCCGCGGCGGCCTGGGAGGCCTCCTCCGGCTTCAGCCACGTGTACTTGAGGATCTCCGCCTTCGATCCCAGCCGCTGGGAACAGTAGGAGCAGTCCTCCGGGCAGAGCCCGGACTTCAGGTTGACCAGGTAGTTCAGCTTGACCCGACGCCCGAACCACTGGCGGCGCACCTTGCCGGCCGCGGCCACCACGTCGAGCAGTTCGTCGTCAGAGGTCGCCAGTACGGCGAGTGCCTCTTCGCGGGTCGGCAGCTCGCGCCGCAGCCCCTTGTCCACCAGGGTGTTCAGCAGGTCCATGACGCCGATCCTGGACCACACGACCACTCCCGGCCAAGGAGAGATCGCACAACATGGCCGGAACGGAGTGTGTGTATCGCCACACCTGGCACTCGGGTGACGGCCGTTAGGGTCAGGCACGCCTGTGGACAGCCGACAAAACACGAGGACCCGCCGATGCCCCAGCAGAGCCCCGAGCCCGATGACGTGTTCGCCTGGATCGACGACGCGGAGCGGGCGCGTGAGAAGGCCGGGCTGGTCCGGACGCTGCGCCCCCGCCCGGCCTCCTCGCCGCTGCTGGACCTCGCGAGCAACGACTACCTCGGCCTGTCCCGGCACCCCGAGACCGTGCGCGGCGCGCGCGAGGCGGCCGAGCGGTGGGGCGCCGGGGCCACGGGATCACGCCTGGTGACCGGTACGACCGAGCTCCATGCGGAGCTCGAGCGGGAACTCGCGGCCTTCTGCGGGTTCGAGGCCGCGCTCGTCCTGTCCTCCGGGTACGCCGCCAATCTGGCGGCCGTCACCGCGCTCAGCGACCGGGGCACCCTGGTCGTGTCCGACGCCGGCAACCACGCCTCGATCGTCGACGGCTGCCGGCTCTCCCGCGCCGGGACCGAGGTCATCTCGCACTCCGACCCGGAGGCCGCGCGCAAGACGCTCGCCACGCACGAGGGCAGGGCGCTGCTGGTCAGCGACTCGGTGTTCTCCGTGGACGGGGACGCTGCCCCGCTCGCGGCGTACGCGGCCGCCTGCCGGGAGGAGGGCGCGGCCCTGGTCGTGGACGACGCCCACGGGCTCGGCGTACTGGGGGTGGGCGGCCGCGGAGCCCTGCACGCGGCCGGACTCGCGGGCGCGCCGGGAGTGGTCGCCACCCTCACGCTCTCGAAGTCCCTGGGCAGCCAGGGCGGAGCGGTGCTCGGCCCGGCCAAGGTGATCCGGCACCTCGTCAACACGGCGCGGACCTTCATCTTCGACACCGGGCTGGCACCGGCCGCCGCGGGTGCGGCGCTGGCGAGCCTGCGCCTGCTCCAGCGGGAACCGGAGCGCGCCGGCCGGGCCCGCGAGGTGGCCGACCGGCTGTACGGGCGGCTCACCGCGTCCGGCCTGACCGCGGCCCGGCCGGACGCGGCCGTGGTGTCGGTACGGGCCCCGTCGGCTTCGGCGGCACTGCGCTGGGCCGCCGACTGCCGCGAGGCAGGTCTGTCCGTGGGATGCTTCCGTCCGCCGTCGGTGCCGGACGGCATCTCCCGGCTGCGGCTGACCGCACGGGCCGATCTCACGGGGGACGAGATCGACCGTGCCGTCGAGACGATCCTGGGGACCGCCCCGGCCGGAGCCACGGACCGCTAGGGCGTCATGCGAGCACGTCCGCCCGTACGGATGCGAGGAAGCCGTCCCAGGCCGGCCCGGTGAAGAGCACGGCCGGGCCGTCCGTCCGCTTGGAGTCGCGGACGGCCAGCAGGCCGCTGCCACTGAGGACGGCCGTTTCCACGCAGTTGTTCATTCCGGTGCTGCGGCTGCTCCGCCGCCACCGCGCGCTGATCAGAAGTCCGCTGGTGGAGAGGGGGGTTGCGGACACGGGGGTGCCTCCTTACGCGTCGTCAGCGAGTGAGCTGATGAGATCCGACGAGTCCTGGGGCGGGAGGGCGTGCGCCTGGATGGTGCGGAATGCGGCGCTGTACGCCTCGAGGTCTTCCTTCCGCTCCAGATAGAGGCTACTCGTCAAATGGTCGAGGACCACCACATCCAGATCGGCGATGTTCGGAAATGAGAAAATAACGAACGGTCCGGTCAGGCCGAGATGACCCCCCACACTGAACGGAAGTACCTGCAACCGCACTTGGGGCAGTCGGGCCACCTGCGCCAGATGCCGCAATTGCGCCGCCATCACCCCGGGGCCGCCGATCTGCCGCCGCAGCACCGCCTCGTCCAGTACGGCGCTCAGCTCCAGCGGGGGATCGGCCCGCAGCACCGACTGCCGGGCCAGCCGTACGTCGACCAGCGCGTCGACCTTGGGTTCCGGCAGCCCGCCGAGCGCGGCCCGGGTCACCGCCCGCGCGTACTCCGGGGTCTGCAGCAGGCCGGGCACCACGGAGAGCTCGACCGTACGGGCCGAGCGGGCGCTCGCCTCCAGGCTGATGAAATCCCGGTACTCCTGCGGCAGCAGCCCCCGGTAGTCGTGCCACCACTGGCGGCCGCGCCCGGTGTCCCCGCCCGGCCCGGGGCCCGCCGCCGAGGCCGACAGGGCCTCCAGCAGCGCCCGCTGCTCGGGGCTGACGACCTCTGCGTAGACATCGAGGAGGCGGCGGATGTCCTCCGGTTTCACGCCACTGCGCCCTGTTTCGATGCGGCTGATTTTCGACTGGTGCCACCCCGCGATCCGGGCCGCCTCACCACTGGTGAGTCCGGTCCGGTCGCGCAGCGCGCGCAGTTCCTCGCCGAGCTTGCGCCGACGCACCGCGGGACCGTGCTGCATACCCGCCTCCTTCCACCGGCACAGCTCGCACCAGTCTGCCGTCCAAATAAGCTCTTCCGTAGCAGAGTTCACTGCATTGAGCGACAGATATATGCAGATCTTGGGGGAACGGCAGCACCGGCCGGACGATGGGTGGCACTCTGGCGTCCAGCACAGATCCGGGGTTTCGCCCCGGTGGGAAAGGGACCGTCGCCATGGCAGACCACCAGGAAGCATCCGTCACTCTGCCGAGCGATCCCGCCTCGGTCGCCACCGCCCGCCGCTACGTCGCGGAGGTGCTCGGCGAATGGGGACTGCCCGACGAGGCCGACACCGCAGACAGTGTCCGGCTGATCGTCTCGGAGCTCGCCACCAACGCCGTGCAGCACACCTTCGGCCAGTCACCCACCTTCACCGTCGACATCCGCCTCGAGCGCGGGGAGTGGCTCCGCGTCGGGGTGACCGACAGCCACCCGCGCTGGCCCAAGCGCCTCCCGGCCGCCGTCCAGCAGGACAACGGCCGGGGGATGGTGATCATCCGCTGGCTCACCGCCGAAGCCGGCGGCCGGCTCTCCGTCAGCCCCACCGAGGACGGCGGCAAGACCGTCTGGATCGCCCTGCCCTGGCCCGTCGGGGCTCCCGCGAAGAGCGTCACCGGCTGTTGAGCCGAGCTCAGCCCTGCCCGCGCTCCGCGGCGCTGCGCTCGATGCACAGTTCGTTGCCCTCCGGGTCGGCGAGCACGGCCCAGCCGGAGCCGTCCTCCCGGCGCCGGTCGTCGACCAGCTTCGCCCCGAGCCCGATGAGCCGCTCGACGGTCTCGTCCCGGGTGCCGGTGGGCGGCTGGATGTCCAGGTGGACCCGGTTCTTGACGGATTTGGCGTCCGGTACACGGATGAAGAGCAGACCCGGGACCCCGGGCTGCGCCGGGTCCAGCAGGATCTCGTCGTCGCCCTCCACGTCGTCCGGGTGGATCGGGAAGCCGGTCACGGCGGACCAGAACTCGGCGGTCTTGTAGGGCTCGAGCGAGTCGAAGGTGATGTGGCGGACCGGGTTGACGAACATGCATCTCCTCTGCGGCGGGTCCTGCGGCGGTGGCCGTGGGACCGTCGGTCCGGTCCGTATACGGAACCGGATGGGGGCGGCCCGGGAGTTGAACCGGGTGCCTGCCCGAAACGTGGGTTAACGCGGCGGAAAAGCGCGGCGCCTAGCGTGGCGGGCCACGGTGTTCCGTCAATGATCACCCATCCGCGGGTAAAACGGCGGTGCTCGGGACGGAAAGCCTTTCTCTGCGTTGGGCAAGACATGCTTGGCTCGGATATGCGCAGGTCAACGAAGTGTTGAAGGTCGCTAGGGTCGGCCCGGCTCGATGTCGATCTTGTCCTGGAAGCTTGGTGAGTTACGAGTGCAACTGACACCGCACGAGCAGGAACGACTGCTCATCCACGTGGCCGCCGACGTGGCCGAGAGGCGCAGAGCGCGCGGGGTCCTCCTCAACCACCCCGAAGCGGTCGCCCTGATCACGTCGCACATCCTCGAAGGGGCCCGCGACGGGCGGACCGTGGCCGAGCTCATGGCCTCCGGCCGCACCGTGCTCGGCCGCGCCGAGGTGATGGAGGGGATCCCCGAGATGATCCACGACGTCCAGGTCGAGGCGACCTTCCCGGACGGAACCAAGCTCGTCACCGTCCACGACCCGATCGTCTGAAGGGGCGTACCCGCATGATCCCCGGCGAAATCGTCCACGGGGACGGCCCGGTGCGCCTCAACGAGGGCCGTCCCGTCACCCGCCTCACCGTGCTCAACGCCGCCGACCGGCCCGTCCAGGTCGGCTCCCACTACCACTTCGCCGAGGCCAACCCCGGTCTCGACTTCGACCGTCGGGCCGCCCGCGGCCTGCGGCTCAACATCGCCGCCGGCACCGCCGTGCGCTTCGAGCCGGGCATCCCGGTCGCCGTGGAACTCGTACCGCTGGGCGGGCTGCGGACCGTACCGGGCCTGCGCGGCGAGACCGGAGGGCCGCTCGATGGCTGAGCTCGACCGCAGGGCGTACGCCGACCTCTTCGGACCGACCGCCGGCGACCGGATCCGGCTCGCGGACACCGACCTCTTCGTCGAGATCGAGCAGGATCTCAGCGGCGGCCCCGGACGCTCCGGCGACGAGGCCGTGTTCGGCGGCGGCAAGGTGATCCGCGAGTCCATGGGCCAGGCCCGGACCACCCGCGCCGAGGGCGCCCCCGACACCGTGATCACCGGAGTCGTCGTCCTCGACCACTGGGGCATCGTCAAGGCCGACATCGGCATCCGCGACGGCCGCATCTGCGGCATCGGCAAGGCCGGCAACCCCGACACGATGGACGGGGTGGATCCCGCACTCGTGATCGGCCCCGAGACCGAGATCATCGCGGGCAACGGGAAGATCGTCACCGCGGGCGCCATCGACGCGCACGTGCACTTCATCTCCCCGACCGTCGTCGACGAGGCCCTGGCCTCCGGCATCACCACCCTCGTCGGCGGCGGCACCGGACCCGCCGAGGGCACCAAGGCCACCACCGTCACCCCCGGCCCCTGGCACCTCGCCCGGATGTTCGCGGCACTGGAGTCCTACCCCGTCAACATCGGCCTGCTGGGCAAGGGCAACACGATGTCCCGCGAGGCCATGCACTCCCAGCTGCGCGGCGGAGCCCTCGGGTTCAAGCTCCACGAGGACTGGGGAACCACCCCCGCCGTCATCGACGCCTGCCTGAGCGTCTGCGAGGAGACCGGCGCCCAGGTCGCCATCCACACCGACACCCTCAACGAAGCCGGATTCGTCGGCGACACCCTCGCCGCCATCGCCGGGCGGACCATCCACTCGTACCACACCGAGGGCGCGGGCGGCGGGCACGCACCCGACATCATCACCGTGGTCTCCGAGCCGAACATCCTGCCCAGCTCCACCAACCCGACCCGGCCGCACACCGTCAACACCATCGACGAACACCTCGACATGCTGATGGTCTGCCACCACCTGAACCCGGCCGTCCCCGAGGACCTCGCGTTCGCCGAGTCCCGGATCAGGCCCTCGACCATCGCCGCCGAGGACGTCCTGCACGACCTCGGCGCCATCTCCATCATCTCCTCCGACGCCCAGGCCATGGGCCGCGTCGGCGAGGTCGTGCTGCGCACCTGGCAGACCGCCCACGTGATGAAGAAGCGGCGCGGCTTCCTGCCCGGCGACGGACCCGCCGACAACCACCGCGCCCGCCGGTACGTCGCGAAGTACACGATCAACCCCGCCGTGGCCCAGGGCCTCGCGCGAGAGATCGGCTCGGTGGAGACCGGCAAGCTCGCCGACCTGGTGCTGTGGACTCCGGCCTTCTTCGGGGTCAAGCCCGAAGTGGTCATCAAGGGTGGCCAGATCGCGTACGCCCAGATGGGCGATGCGAACGCCTCCATCCCCACCCCGCAGCCGGTGCTGCCCCGCCCGATGTTCGGCGGCCACGGCCGGGCCCCCGGGCTGAACTCGGTCAACTTCACCGCGCAGGCCGCGCTCGACGACGCGCTGCCCGAACGGCTCGGACTCGGCAAGCAGTTCGTGGCCATAGAGAGCACCCGCAAGGTGAGCAAGGCGGACATGCGCAACAACGACGCCATGCCGAGGGTCGAGGTCGACGCCGACACCTTCACGGTCACCATCGACGGGGAGGCCGTGGAGCCCGCGCCCGCGGCGGAACTGCCCATGGCCCAGCGCTACTTCCTGTTCTGACATGGGGCCTCTTGCGACGGGCGCAGCCCGATGAGCCTCGCCGCACTGCTCGTGCTCGCCGACGGCCGCTTCCCCGCCGGCGGGCACGCCCACTCGGGCGGGGCCGAAGCCGCCTGCAAGGCCGGCCGGATCCACGACGCCGCCACCCTCGAGGAGTTCTGCCGCGGCCGGCTGCACACGGCCGGACTCGTCGCCGCCGCACTCGCGGCCGCCGCAGCCCTCGGGCTCGACCCGGCGGTCCTCGACACGGCCGCCGACGCCCGCACGCCGTCGCCCGCGCTGCGCACCGCGGCGCGGCGGCTGGGCCGGCAGCTGCTGCGGGCGGCCCGGGCCACCTGGCCGGCGGCCGAACTCGACGCGCTCGCCGCGGCCTTCCCGCGCGGGGCGCACCAGCCGGTGGTGCTCGGGCTCACCGCCCGGGCGGCCGGGCTCGGGCCGCTGCAAGCCGCGCACGTGGCGGCGTACGAGAGCGTGAGCGGACCGGCGACCGCGACCGTGCGGCTGCTCGGCCTGGACCCGTTCGAGGCGAGCGGGGTCCTGGCCCGCCTCGCCCCCGAGCTCGACGCCGTCGCCGCCCGGGCCGCGCAGGCCGCGCACCGGTCCCGGTCGGAGGGCCCGGACGCGCTGCCCGCGGCCTCCTCGCCGCTGCTGGACATCGCGGCGGAGAGCCATGCGGCCTGGCCGGTACGGCTCTTCGCCTCGTGACCGCCTCCTCACCGCTTCCCGACCGCCGCCACGATTGACTCCGGAGACCCCCATGCACCTCGACCACGGCGTGACCTACCCCCAGCGTCACACCCACAGCGCCGAGCCGGTACGGGCGGACGGCTCGCGCCGCGCCCTGCGGATCGGCCTCGGCGGACCCGTCGGCTCCGGCAAGACGGCCACCGTCGCCGCCCTCTGCCGCGCCCTGCGCACCGAGCTTTCCATGGCCGTCGTCACCAACGACATCTACACCCGGGAGGACGCCGAGTTCCTGCTCCGCGAGGCCGTCCTGCCGCCCGAGAGGATCAGCGCGGTGGAGACCGGTGCCTGCCCGCACACCGCCATCCGCGACGACATCTCCGCCAATCTGGAGGCGGTCGAGGAGCTCGAGGAGACGGTCGGCCCGCTCGACCTGATCCTCGTCGAGTCCGGCGGCGACAACCTCACCGCCACCTTCTCCCGCGGCCTCGTCGACGCCCAGATCTTCGTCATCGACGTGGCGGGCGGCGACGACATCCCGCGCAAGGGCGGCCCCGGCGTCACCACCGCCGACCTGCTCGTCGTCAACAAGACCGACCTCGCCCCCTACGTGGGCTCCGACCTGGACCGGATGGCCCGCGACGCCGCCGAGCAGCGCGGCGAACTCCCCGTCGCCTTCCAGTCGCTGCGCGCGGAGGACGGCGTGGCGCCGGTGGCCGCATGGGTGCGCGAGCGGATCACCGCCTGGGCCGCGCGGTGAGCCCTACGGCGGCCCCCGCGCCTCCCGCCGCCCCGCCGGTCCCGGCCCCTGCCCCGCCTGCTTCCGCTGCGCCCACTGCTCCTGTGCCCGCCCTTGCTCCGGCCGGTGTACGGGCCACCGCCCGGATCTCCGCCGTCGCCGACGGCCGCGGCGGTACCGCCCTGCCGCTGCTGGCCGGTGAGGGACCGCTCGCGCTGCGCCGCACCAGGGGCACGGCCGCCGAGGCCGGCGTGATGCTGGTCGGCGCGATGAGCGCCCCGCTCGGCGGGGACCACCTCACGGTGGAGGCCGCCGTCGGCCCCGGGGCCCGGCTCGCCCTGGCCTCGGCGGCGGCCACCCTGGCACTGCCCGGACGCGGTGGCGAGCCCGCGCGGTACGACGTACGGCTGACCCTGGCCGAGGACGCGGCCGTACGGTGGCTGCCGGAGCCGCTGGTCTCCGTACGCGGCAGCGACCTGCGGGTGCACACCCGGGCCGAACTCGCCCCCACGGCCCGGCTGCTGCTGCGCGAGGAGCAGGTGCTGGGCCGGACGGGGGAGGAGCCGGGGCTGCTGCGCAGCAGGCTCGCCGTGACCCGGGGCGGGACCCCGTTGCTGGACCAGGAGCTGGCCTGCGGTCCGGGGGCGCCCGGGGGCTGGGACGGGCCGGCGGGGCTGGCGGGGCATCGGGCGCTCGGTCAGCTCCTGGTCGTGGACCCGGCATTCGCCGTGTCGCCGCCGGCCGCCGCGGTGCTCGGGGAGTTCGCGGCCGTCACTCCGCTGGCCGGTCCCGCCGTCCTCGTGACGGCTCTGGCGCCGGACGGGCTGCGGCTGCGCGAGGTACTCGACGCGGCGTGGCGCACGTACGGCTGGTAACTGCCGAGCAAACCTGGGACGAATGCGACACCGCTCAGCGGTACACGCCTTTCCGGTTATCGGGTTGGCAAAGAACGCGACCTTGGTCTGTTGTCAGGTGTAGGTCAGACGAAAGGATCCACCTGCAGAGACCGACTGCACCCGACCAACCCGGCCTCCTCCGGCCGGGCCTGACGCAGGGGGAACAACCACGTGATACGCACTGCAGCGCTGGGGAGCGCTGCCACTTTGATCACCGGAGCGCTGGCCGCGGGCCTGCTGCTGGCCCCGCCGGCCGCCGCGGCTTCGTCCACCCAGAACACCCCGCTTCCGGAAGGGCTGGGCGTCCAGCTCGCCGCGGCCCGCGCCGCAGCCACCGGTGTCGAGTGGAAGGACTGCCCCGCCGACTGGGGCTTCGAGGCCCCGATCCAGTGTGGCTGGGTCAAGGTCCCGCTCGACTACTCGAAGCCGTTCGGCAAGACGATCGACCTCGCGGTCGACCGCGCCGTCAGCACCGGCACCAAGCAGGAGCGCCAGGGCGCGCTCCTCTACAACCCGGGCGGCCCCGGCGGTTCCGGCATGCGCTTCCCGCGCCGGGTCACCACCAAGTCGCCCCTCTGGGTGAACACCTCCAAGGCCTACGACTTCGTGGGCTTCGACCCCCGCGGTGTCGGCCACTCGGCGCCCATCTCCTGCATCGACCCGCAGGAGTTCGTGAAGGCTCCCAAGGCCGACCCGGTCCCGGACAGCAAGGCCGACAAGAACGCCCAGCGCAAGCTCGCCGCGGAGTACGCGGACGGCTGCAAGGAGCGCAGCGGCGACATGCTGCCGTACATGACCACGCCGAACATCGCGCGTGACCTGGACGTCATCCGTGCCGCCCTCGGCGAGAAGAAGCTGAACTTCATCGGCGTCTCCTACGGCACCTACATCGGCGGCGTCTACGCGACCCTGTTCCCGACCCACGTGCGCCGCATGATCGTCGACAGCGTCGTCAACCCGGCGCAGGAGAACATCTGGTACGAGGCGAACCTCGAGCAGGACGTCGCCTTCCAGATGCGCTGGAACGACTGGCAGGACTGGGTCGCCAAGAACGACAACGTCTTCCACATCGGCGACACCCGCGCCAAGGTCGAGGCCAAGTGGCAGGAGCTGCGCGCCAAGGCCAAGGCCAACCCGCTCGGCGGGGTCGTCGGCCCGGCCGAGCTCATCGGCTTCTTCCAGGGCGCCCCGTACTACGACTCCTCCTGGGTGCCCGTCGCCCAGGCGTTCAGCGCGTACGTGGCCGGTGACGAGAAGCCGCTGATCGAGGCGATCTCCCCGGACATGTCCGACATCAAGGGCAACATCGCCTCGGAGAACGGCAACGCGGTGTACACCGCGGTCGAGTGCGCCGACGCCAAGTGGCCGACCAGCTGGGCCAAGTGGGACAAGGACAACAGCAAGCTGCACGAGAAGTACCCGTTCCTGACCTGGTCCAACGCGTGGATGAACCTGCCCTGCGCGACCTGGAAGTCCAAGCAGAGCAAGCCGATCGAGGTCGGTGCCAAGCACGGCCTGGCCCCGGTCCTGATCGTCCAGTCCGAGCGTGACGCGGCCACGCCGTACGAGGGTGGCGTCGAGCTGCACCGCCGCCTCGCCGGCTCGCGCCTGATCACCGAGCAGAACGCCGGCTCGCACGGTGTCACCAGCCTGGTGAACCCCTGCATCAACACCCGGGTGGACGCCTACCTGCTCGAGGGCAAGGTCGACGCCGCGGACGTGAAGTGCGGTCCGCACGCCACTCCGGTCGCCCCGGCCCCGGCCACTGCGAAGTCGCTCGCCACGGCCCCGGCGTCCGCCCTGCCGGCGCTCGAGGAACTGCCCGCCGTCCGCTAAGGCCTGCGGTGGCATGAAGCAGTACTGAGCACGGCCGGCAGAACACGGCACGGCACGGCACAGCACAGCACGGCACAGCACAGCACGGGAGAAGGCTCAGCGCGTCTTGCGCCGGGCCTTCTTCCGCGCTTCCTCCTCCTCCGCCTTGACCTCGGCGGCGTACCGGTCGACGTACTCCTGGCCGGACAGCTCGAGGACGGCGTACATGATCTCGTCGGTGACGGCCCGCAGCACGGCCCGCTCGCCCTCCAGCCCGGCGTACCGCGAGAAGTCCAGCGGCTTGCCGAAGCGGATCGTCACCCGCCGGATGTTCGGGATCCTCTGCCCGGGCGGCTGGATCTCGAAGGTGCCGACCATCGCGCACGGTACGACGGGCACCCCGGCCCCGAGCGCCATCGCGGCCACGCCCACCTTGCCCTTGTACAGCCGCCCGTCGTGGGAGCGCGTGCCCTCGGGGTAGATGCCCAGCAGCTCACCCTTGGCCAGTACTCCGAGCCCCTCGCGCAGCGCGGCCTGTCCGGCGTCCTTGCCCGACCGGTCCACCGGGATCTGCCCGGCACTGCGGAAGAAGAACGCGGTCAGCCGCCCCTTCACCCCGGGACCGGTGAAGTACTCCGCCTTCGCGAGGAACGTGATCCGGCGTTTGAGGATGGCAGGCATCAGGAAGTGGTCGGAGAAGGACAGATGGTTGCCCGCGATGATCGCGGCCCCTTCCGGCGGGATGTTCTCCAGTCCCTCGATGCGCGGGCGGAACAGCAGCCGCAGCAGCGGACCGAGCAGCACGTGCTTGAGCAAGTGGTAGAACACCGGGGCATTTTCCCTTCACCTGGGCGTCAGGTCAGTGTGCCGCACACGGTGCCAGATGGGCATGGCGAACCAGAATCCGACCGGCCGGCACAGGATCACGGCGGCCGGCAGCCCGGCCTGCGACAGGCTCAGGACCAGGCTGAGGACCAGGGGCAGGTGGTGCGGGTGCGTCGGTTCACGTCTTGCTGGACGCCGCCATGCCGGCGGTCAGCAGGCCGAGGACCACCCAGGCGAACCACAGCCAGCCGTTGCTGCCGAGGGCCACGGAGTACGTGGCGACGGCCACCAGAGCGGCGAAGGTCATGACGGCCATCGCCTTAACGGATCCGGTCATGCCCCATGGTCGCGCGCGAAGGTGCTCCTCCGCTACTGGCCACGCGCTTGGAGCGAGGCGAGATAGGAGTTGTACGCCTCCAGCTCCTGGTCGCCGTCGCGGTCCGCGGCCCGGTCCGCGCGCTTCGCCGCCCGCTGCTCGGAGTGGTACCACTGGTAGACCAGCGCGATCAGCACCAGTACCGACGGGATCTCGCTGAAGGCCCAGGCGATGCCGCCGCCCCACTGCTGGTCGAGCAGCGGGTCGATGCCGAGGGAGGCCGGCGGGTTCGCGTACGTCTTGATCATCGGCTCGCTCGCCATCATCACGGCGATGCCGAAGAAGGCGTGGAACGGCATGCCGGCGAAGAGCTCCAGCATCCGCATCACGTATCCGGGGCGGTGCGGGCCCGGGTCCACGCCCATGATCGGCCAGAAGAAGATCAGACCGACGGCCAGGAAGTGCACCATCATGCCGATGTGCCCGGCCCTGCTCCCCATGAGGAAGTCGAAGAGCGGCGTGAAGTAGAGCGCGTAGAGGCTCGCGATGAACATCGGGATGGTGAACACCGGGTGGGTGATCACCTTCATGTAGCGGCTGTGCAGCAGCATCAGCAGCAGCTCGCGCGGTCCCTTGCGGCCGCGGGCGGCGGGCGGCAGCGCGCGCAGCGCCAGCGTCACCGGTGCGCCCAGCAGCAGCAGGATCGGCGAGAGCATGCTGATGACCATGTGCTGGACCATGTGCACGCTGAACATGACCATGCCGTAGTCGTTCAGCTTGGTGCACATCATGAGGGCGATGCTCAGCACGCCGGCGGTGAAGGCGATGGTCCGGCCCAGCGGCCAGGCGTCCCCGCGCCGGCGCAGCCGCACCACACCCCACAGGTACAGGCCGAGGCCCACGAGCGAGCCGATCAGGAAGAAGGCGTCGAAGGAGAACTCCAGCCCGCGCCCGAGAGTAAACGGCGGCAGGTCCATGTCCATGTGCATGTCCATGCCGTGACCGCTGTGATCCATCTGTCCACTCCCTTGACCTGTGGTGCCCCACCACAGTAGTGCCGCCCCCGGACACGAACTCGTCCGGGGGCGGGCACTACGGGGTATTGGCGTAAAAGGGGGGAAACATCACAGAACGTTCTGCGCCTCGTCGTACCGCTCCGCCGGGACCGTCTTGAGGGTCTGCACGGCGTCGGCGAGCGGGACCATCTCGATCTCGGTGCCGCGCAGGGCGGTCAGCATCCCGAACTCGCCGCGGTGCGCCGCCTCGACCGCGTGCCAGCCGAAGCGGGTGGCCAGGACCCGGTCGTACGCGGTGGGCGTACCGCCGCGCTGGACGTGGCCCAGGATGACCGGGCGGGCCTCCTTGCCCAGCCGCCGCTCCAGCTCGACCGCGAGCAGGTTGCCGATGCCGGCGAAGCGCTCGTGGCCGTACTGGTCGGTGCCGCCCTCCTGGAAGTCCATGGAGCCGGCGCGCGGCTTGGCGCCCTCGGCGACCACGACGATCGCGAACCGCTTGCCCGCGGAGAAGCGCTCGCCGACGATCGCCGTCAGCTCGTCGATGTCGAAGGGGCGCTCCGGAACCACGATCGCGTGCGCGCCGGCCGCCATGCCCGAGTGCAGGGCGATCCAGCCGGTGTGGCGGCCCATGACCTCCACGACCATCACGCGCTGGTGGGACTCGGCGGTTGTCTTCAGCCGGTCCAGGGCCTCGGTGGCGACTCCGACGGCGGTGTCGAAGCCGAAGGTGACGTCCGTCGAGGCGATGTCGTTGTCGATGGTCTTCGGGACGCCGACGATCGGCAGACCGGCCTGCGAGAGCAGGTGCGCGGCCTTCAGGGTGCCCTCGCCGCCGATCGGGATGATGGCGTCCAGGCCGAGGTCTGCGACGTGCCCGCGGGCCCGCTCGACGCCGTCGCGCAGGTGCGCGGGCTGTACCCGGGAGGAGCCGAGGATGGTGCCGCCGCGGGCGAGGATGCCGCCGACGGCGTCGAGGTCGAGCTTGCGGTAGTCCGCCTCCAGCAGGCCCTTCCAGCCGTCGTGGAAGCCGATGACTTCATCGCCGTGGTCGACGACGGCGCGGTGCACGACGGAGCGGATGACGGCGTTGAGACCGGGGCAGTCGCCACCGGAAGTGAGCACACCAATGCGCATGGCAGGAACAGACCTTTGCAACGTGGGCCGACGACCGGACCACGTCGTCCGGTTGGAACTACGGCCACCCTACAAGCGGTGGAGAGGTGGACTGAACCATCCTCCACATGCTGGTCGTACTCGTCATACGAAACCACGTCGGCCCGGTTCCCCCAAGGGAAAACCGGGCCGAACACATGATTGCGGGGCCGCCCCGATGAGCGGCCCGCGCGGCGCTACGCGGGCTGCGTCGCGGAGGCGATGCGCTCGGCGCGCAGCGCCTCGTACCACCGGTCGTCGATGGGCGGCAGCGCGTTCACGTCGAGGGCCAGCTTCAGCAGCAGGTCCGCGATCTGCGGGTTGCGGGCCATCACGGGGCCGTGCATGTAGGTGCCGAAGACCGTGTCGTTGTACGCGCCCTCGGTGCCGTCGCCCGTGCCGTTGCCGCGGCCCAGGCGGGTGCGGGCGAAGGGCTTCGCGGTCGGGCCGAGGTGCGTGACGCCCTGGTGGTTCTCGAAGCCCGTCAGCTGCGGCAGGTTCAGGCGCGGGTCGATGTCGGCGAGGACGTCGCCGACGCACCGCTCGCCGTCGCCGCGCACGGTGACCACGTCGAGCAGGCCCAGGCCCTCCTGGCGCTCGCCCATGTCGTTGACGAACTCGTTGCCGAGGATCTGGTAGCCGGCGCAGACGGAGAAGACGATCGCCCCGTTCGAGACGGCCCGCTCCAGACCGCCGTCGCGGAGCAGACGCTCCGCGGCGAGCCGCTGCGGCCGGTCCTCACCGCCGCCGATCAGGTAGATGTCGCCCGAGGTGGGGATGGGCTGGTCGCTGCGCACGTCCACGCGCTGCACGTCCAGGCCGCGCTGGCGCGCCCGGCGCTCCACCACGAGGGCGTTGCCCTGGTCTCCGTACGTGCTCAGCAGGTCGGGGTAGACCCACACCAGACGCAGGCTGTTGTCGCTCATGCTCTTGTGTCCTCTGGAGGTATGAGTACTAGTTGCCGACGCGGCGGCGCACGTCCTGGAAGGCGGTGTAGTTGGCGATCAGCTCGATCTGCCCGGGCGGCGCCAGCTGCACGGCCTCGTCGAGGGTCTCGCACACCCGGAAGTCCAGGCCCGCGACCTCGAGGCGGACGGCCAGGTCCAGCTTGCGGTCGCCGATCACGAAGATCGGGTGGCCGGCCAGGCGCGGGTAGTCCACGTCCCACAGCCAGGAGGTGTCGGTGCCGTCGGCGCCGCGCGCGTTCACCGAAAGGATCACCGGGGTCGGCGGCGGGTCGATCAGCGAAAACGTTTCGAGCCAGCCCGCCGGGTTCTTGGCGAGCAGCAGGCGCAGCTCACGGCCCTGGAAGTTGACCACGTCGTAGCGGCCGGCGACGGCCTGGACCTGGTACATCCGCTCCAGCGCGACCTGCGGCGGGACGCCGAAGACGGCGGCCACGGCGGCCGAGGTGGCGGCGTTCGCCTTGTTGGCGCGGCCGGGCAGCTGGAGGTGGATCGGCCAGGCGGAGCCGTGCGGGTCCAGCACGTGGTCCCCGGACAGCACCCAGCTCGGGGTGGGGCGCCGGAAGCCGCACTCGCCGCAGAACCAGTCGTCGCCGGGGCGCTGCATGACTCCACCGCAGGAGGGGCACGACCAGGCGTCGTCCTTCCACTCCTGGCCGGCGGCGACCCACACCACGTTCTGCGAGGAGGAGGCCGACCACACGATGAGCGGGTCGTCACAGTTCGCGACGATGACGGCCTTGGAGCCCTGGAGCCCCTCGCGCCACTTCTCCGCGAGCATGCGGGTCTCGGCGGCGCGGTCCAGCTGGTCGCGGGAGAGGTTCAGCAGGGCGATCACCTTGGGGGTGACGTCCCGGGCCACCCCGGCGAGGTACTTCTCGTCCACCTCGATGACGCCGTACTTGGCGTCCGAGCCGCCCGCGAGGGCGGAGGTGATGCCGGCCGGCATGTTGGCGCCGAGGGCGTTGGAGACGACCGGACCGCTGGCTCGCAGGGCCTCGGCGATCAGCCGGGTCGTCGTGGTCTTGCCGTTCGTCGCGGAGACGAGGACGACGTCGAGATGCTGCGCGAGCGCTCCGAGAAGATCGGGGTCGAGTTTGAGTGCGACCTTGCCACCGATCACCGATCCGCTTCCGCGTCCCGCGGCCCGCGACACCGCCGCCGCGGCCTTGCCCGCCGTCACGGCCAGCTTGGCCCGCGGCGAAAGCGGCTCTGTGTTGCCTGCCATCGTCCCTTGTCCTCCTTGCGTCGGTCGGCCCCAGCCTATCCAGTACCGGCCGGGGCCTTGACCGCGGCGCCCCCAGGGCGCCGCAGATCTCCTCATATATTCGCCCGTCGTACCCTTACGGCCATGCGACAGCGCCCCATTCCCGGTACCACCGGCCTCGTCCGCACCATGAGCCTCCTGGGCGATCCGGTGCTCCACTCGGCCTGCGCCGAGGTCACCGAATTCGGCCCGGCCCTCGACCGGCTCATCGAGGACATGTTCGCGACGATGTACGCCGCCGAGGGCGTCGGCCTCGCCGCGAACCAGATCGGCCTCGGACAGCGGGTGTTCGTGTACGACTGCCCCGATGACGAGGACGTGCGCCACGTCGGGCACATCGTCAACCCGCGGCTGGTGGAGGCCGACGGGGACGAGTACCGCGGCCCGGAGGGCTGCCTGTCGCTGCCGGGCCTGGAGGCGGGCACCGTCCGGTACGACCGTGCGGTCGTCGAAGGGGTCACCTCCGACGGCGCGCCCGTACGGATCACCGGCACCGGGTTCTTCGCCCGCTGCCTGCAGCACGAGTGCGACCACCTCGACGGCACGGTCTATGCGGACCGTGTCACCGGGCTGCGCGCCCGGCGGCTGCGGCGGGCGATCCGCAAGGCGCCGTGGGGCGCGCGACCTGCGGCGGCCGCGCAGAACTGAACCGGGGTCCCCGGCCGGGGACCCCGCTCGCTCCCTAGAAGCCCGGGCCGTCCAGGCGGTTGCCGGCCGTGGCCAGCCGGCCCCACAGCAGGTCGGTGAGTCCGGTGACCAACTCCGCGCGGTCACACGGGCGTTCGCCGAGCCACCAGTCGCCGGCGGCGTGCATCATGCCGACGATGCCGTGGCCCCAGATCCGGGCCAGGCGTTCGCCGCCGGGGCCGAGGTCCACGCGCTCGCCGATCACGTCGGCGAGTTCCTCGCCGAGCCGGCGCAGCAGCGGAGCCGAGTGCAGGCCCACGTCGAAGCCGCGCTCGGCGGCGTGCGAGTCCTCGGCCGGGTGCATCAGGAACCGGTACACCTGCGGGCGGGCCTCGATGGCCGTGAGATAGGTGTCGAGGGTGGACTCCACCCGGCTGCGGCGCTCGGCCGGGGCGTCGAGCGCGGCCCGCAGCGAGTCGAGCAGGGCGTCGGTGTGCCGTACGGCGAGGGCCTGGTAGAGCCCGGCCTTGTCGCCGAAGTGCCGGTAGAGGATCGGCTTGGTGATGCCGGCCTCCGCCGCGATGGCGTTCATGGAAGCCTTGGGGCCGTCCCGGAGGACGACCCGGTCGGCCGCTTCGAGCAGCTCCCGCCTGCGGCGCTCGGCCGCTCCCGGTTCGCCGGCCTGCTGAGTGGTCTCCATGACGTGTTTCTCTCCCCGCCCTTGCGATGGTGCGTGACGCCCACGCAACGTAACACCCCGCACACCCTCGCGAAGGAATCGGCTGTACCGCGGACGACTCTGCTTGACAGTCGCTACTCGCCGGTAACAGACTGTGGCCACCGTAAGGGTTACCGCTAGTAACGCACTGGTGGATGCACAGCTGGAGGGGACATGGCGGAGTTCACCATGGAGCTCAATGACGACCAGAAGCAGGTACAGGACTGGATCCACGGCTTCGCAGCCGACGTGATCCGGCCCGCAGCCGCGGAATGGGACGAGCGCGAAGAGACTCCGTGGCCCGTCATCCAGGAGGCCGCGAAGGTCGGCATCTACTCGCTCGACTTCTACGCCCAGCAGTTCTTCGACCCTACCGGCCTCGGCATCCCGATGGCCATGGAAGAACTGTTCTGGGGTGACGCGGGCATCGCCCTGTCGATCGTGGGCACCGGGCTCGCCGCCATCGGCGTCGTCGCGAACGGCACCGAGGAGCAGATCGGCACCTGGATCCCGCAGATGTACGGCACTCCGGACGACGTGAAGGTCGCCGCCTTCTGCTCCTCCGAGCCGGACGCCGGATCCGACGTCGGCTCGATGCGGACCCGGGCGGTCTACGACCAGGCCAAGGACGAGTGGGTGCTCAACGGCACCAAGACGTGGGCGACCAACGGCGGCATCGCCAACGTCCACATCGTCGTCGCGGTCGTCGACCCGGAGCTCGGCTCGAAGGGCCACGCCTCCTTCATCGTGCCGCCGAACACCCCGGGCCTGTCCCAGGGCCAGAAGTTCAAGAAGCACGGCATCCGCGCCTCGCACACCGCCGAGGTGGTCCTGGAGGACGTACGCGTGCCCGGCTCCTGCCTGCTCGGCGGCAAGGACAAGCTGGACGAGCGCCTTGCGCGGGCCCGCGAGCGGGCCAAGGCGGGCGGCGGCGAGCGCGTGAAGAACGCGGCCATGGCCACCTTCGAGGCCTCCCGCCCGGCGGTCGGCGCCATGGCCGTCGGCACCGCGCGCGCCGCGTACGAGGTCGCCCTCGACTACGCCAAGACCCGTACGCAGTTCGGCCGCCCGATCATCGACAACCAGGGCGTGGCCTTCCAGCTCGCCGACATGCGGACCTCCATCGACGCGGCCCGGCTGCTGGTGTGGCGGGCCTCCTGGATGGCGGTCGCGGGCAAGCCCTTCACCTCGGCGGAGGGCTCGATGTCGAAGCTGTTCGCGAGCGAGGTCGCCAAGAAGGTCACCGCCCAGGCGGTCCAGATCCTCGGCGGCAACGGCTTCACCCGCGAGTACCCGGTGGAGCGCATGCACCGCGACAGCGCGATTTACACGATCTTCGAGGGCACCAGCGAGATCCAGCGGCTGGTGATCGCCCGCACGATCTCGCAGATGCCGATCCGCTAGCCGGCCGCCGTGCCTCACGCATGAGTCCGTCAGTGCACGGGCGTGAGGCACAGCGAGTGGGCGCCCTCGACCCACTTGTCGGGGACGCTGATCAGGTCGCCGTCCGCGCAGTCCGCGCCGCCGGTGCCCCGCTGCTTGGTGACCAGGTACTTGGCCAGCGGGGAACCGCAGGCTTCCGGAACCAGCTTCTCGTTGCGCAGCTTGTCCGCGTCGCGCACGCACGTCCCGATGGCCGGGCCGGTCGGCAGCTCGTCGTCCCCGGCCATCAGGCCCAGCAGCACGAGGAGGGGCGGTGTGAAGGCGATGAGCACGGTCGCCGCGAGGAAGACCAGCGCCGGCGGGCGGCGCCACAGCGGCTTGCCGGGGCTCAGTGAGGGCAGGATGCCGCCGACCGGGGGAGCGAGCCTGACGAAGCGCGCCCGCGCGCCGAGGTTCAGCAGCACGGTGACGGGTGTGATGAACACCGACAGCGGGCCCCACCAGCCCTGCCACAGCGTGTCCGCGGACATCCTGCGGTAGGTGGCGAGCCCGCAGTCGCGGCAGAACGGCCCCTCCTGACGCAGGAAGCGCATCAGCACCAGCATGCCCTGGTGCCCGCGCACGGTGGCCTGCACGGCCGGCTGGGCCCCGCACACGCGGCAGCCGTACGGGGCCTGCGGCACCAGCTGGTGGCCGTACGGGACCGCCTGCGGCGGCACGCCGTACGGGGAGTGGGGGACGCCCTGCTGCGGGCCGTACGGGTGGTACGGGCCGGCGCCGTGCTGCGGTGGCGGAGTGGCCACGGATCTCTCCTCGGGTCTCGCGGGGTCTCGTGGCGATCACCGGGCGGTCGGTGATCACCGGCACCCTAGCCCGCGGCGGCCCGGCGGCAGCCGGGCGAGGGCCCGCGCCGAACGTGATCCCGGCCACGCCCGCGCCCGCCCTGAACACCCCTGCGGGCCGCGTCGGCGGCGCCCGCCAAGGGGCGTCGGGTGAACGATCCGGATACCGGGCATGAGCGCATGGTGAGCGGGCATACACACCCTGAACTGGACCCTTGAAATGGGTTCCGTCCGGGGGCGGCGATCAGCAATACTCACCGCCACCGTGGATCGCGGATTCGACCGGGTGACCACCGGCCCTCCCGCCCCACTTTGCGAGGAGGTGCGCCATGTGCTCCCACCAGCCCCCCTGCCCGTCCGCCGACAGCGCCGATCACGACGCCGCCCGCACCGTGGCCTTCCACCCCGAACAGGGTTGGAGTCTGCTCTGCAACGGCCTGGTGATCTTCGACGATACCGGTGAGCTGCTCCCCGACGGCCGCGCGGTGGAACCCCGCCGCCCGGCCCTGGTCTGAGCGAGGAGGCCGCATGCGCCAGCAGCTGATCCGCAAGCCCGTCCCCAAGCCCGCACCCCGAGACCTGGACCTGCGCACACCGTCGGGCAGACCCCTCCCGTACTGACGGGAGCTCCGACGTTACGCGGCCCCACCGGCTGGAGTTCAGCCGGTGGACGCCGTAGTTCCACCCAGGAACGCGGCCTCGTAGGCCTCGTCGCCGATCGCCGCGCGGGCCTGCCGCTCGCCCCGGTCCCGCAGGGCCGTCAGCGAGGGTGAGCCCATCTGCGGCCGGCCGACCGTGCGCCACCAGGCGTGCCCGGTGCCCAGCAGCCGCGCCGCGAGTTCCCCGTCGCCCAGGGCCGCCACCGCCGCCGCGAGCATGTCCAGGCCGAGAGCTATCCCGAACCGGTCGCCGAGCAGCCGCTTGCCCGAGAGCATCGCCCGTACGTGGCGCGCCGCCTCCCCGTGGTGGCCGAGCCCGAGCGCCGAGACCGCCAGCACGTAGTCCGCGTACGCCCGCAGCCAGCGCTCGCCCAGCTCCGCGCACGCCTCGCGCAGCCGCCGCGCCTCCTCGGCGGCCTCGTCGAAGCGTTCCAGGTCGCACAGGGCGTAGCTGGTGGCCAGCCGGCACAGGAGCCAGCCCGGACCGCTGGTCCGGCCGCCGTGGCCGGCCCGCGCCCGCGGCCCCGCCAGCTCCAGCGCCCGTACGGGATCCCCGGGCATCAGCACCGACACCGCGTGCAGATAGGCCGCGCGCAGCTCCGGCTCGGGATCCGCCAGCCGGGCCGCCGCACGGGTGCACTCCGCGCCCAGCTGCCGGGCCGCGTCCATGTCCCCCTGGAGCAGGGCGGTCAGCCCGAGGGCCCACACGGCCTGGGCGTACGCGGCCCCCGTGCCCGGGGCCGTTTCCAGCGCCCGTTCCAGGAAGCCCCGGCCCTCGTGGACGTGCCCGCACGAGAACCAGAAGAACCACAGGGCCCCGGCCATCTCGAGCGCTGCCGCCGGATCGGCGCCGAGGAGGTGCTCCAGCGCCGTCCGCAGCTGCGCGTGCTCGGCGGTCATCCTGCGGTACCAGTCCACCTGGTCCGGGCTCAGCCAGCCCCGGTCGGCCGCCTGGGAGAGCGCCGCGTACCAGTGCGCGTGCCGGTCGGCGACCGTCTGCACCTCGCCGAGCTCCGTCAGCCAGTCGTGGCCGTACTCGCGGATCGTGTCCAGCATCCGGTAGCGGGCGCCCGCGCCGCGCTCCTGGCTGCGCCGCACGACGGACTTCGCGACCAGCCCCGCCAGCACCCGCTCCACCCGGGAGGCGGGCAGCGGGCCGCCCGAGCACACCGCCCGGGCCGCGGCGACGTCGAAGTCCCCGGTGAAGACGGACAGCCGGGCCCACAGCAGCCGTTCCAGCGGCTCGCACAGCTCGTGGCTCCAGCCGATCGCGGTCCGCATCGTCCGGTGCCGGGGCTGGAGCACGGGCCGGGTGTCGGACAGCACGGCGAAGCGGGCGCCGAGGCGCTGCGCCATCTGCTCCAGCGTCCACAGCCTCAGCCGGGCGCCGGCGAGTTCAAGGGCCAGCGGGATCCCGTCGAGGCGCCGGCAGACCTCGGCCGCGAGCTCGGCCCGTCCGGGGTCCTCGAAGGCGGCCGCGGCCTGCGGGGTCGCGGCCACGGCGCGGGCGCGGAACAGGGCGAGGGCGTCGCTGTCGGGTCCCTCGCAGGGCAGCGGGCAGACCTCGACGACCTTCTCGCAGGGGCTGCCGAGCGGCTCCCGGGAGGTGACCAGCACCGTCAGTCCGGGTGCGGACTGGAGGAGTTCGCCCACGAGATGGCGGCACTCGGCCACCATGTGCTCGCAGGTGTCGAGGACGAGGAGCAGCTCCTTGTCGGCCACCCACGCGCACAGCTCCTCGACGAGGGGGCGGGCGGAGTGGTCGGCCAGGCCGACGGCGTGGGCGACGGTCATGGTGAGCAGGCCGGGGTCACGCAGCGGCGAGAGGTCCACCCACCAGACCCCGTCGGGCCGGTCCTGTTCGGGGTCGGTGGCGGCCCGCAAGGCGAGCCGTGACTTGCCGACGCCGCCCACCCCGGTGAGGGTGGTCAGCCTGCGGGAGCGCAAAAGGCAGTGAAGTGCGGCGAGTTCGTCCTCCCGGCCGATGAAGCCCGCCGGGTCGGGCGGCAGGTTCCCCGGCAGGGCGCCGCGAGCCGGCTCGGGATCGCCGTCGGCCTCCGCGGAATCCGGCTCTTTTCTGTTGAACGCGTACTCACCGAACACGGATGTATTGTGCGCGATCTTTTTGTCCGGTCGTGCCGTTCGGTCCGTATTGCTGTCACGTTGCCGGGACATCGGCCGCCCGCCTCATGCCACGAGTACGATGCGCCGTTCCGCGGAGAACGCCCCCCAGTTGCCGTCGGGCAGCCGGGCGCGCAGCTTGAGCGTCCACTGCGTGCCGGCGGGCTCGGTCACGGTGAGCCGGTGCTCCACCCGGGCGGCCCCGGAGGGGGGAATCGCGCCCGCGCCGAACTGGATGACGGTGACGGGCCGTCCGTTGACGTGGAGTTCGTACTCGCCGGTCGGGCGGCCGGTGTCCGGGGCGGTCCAGGTCAGCGTGACGGAGCCGGGCGAGGCGGTCGCGGTGAACCCGGCGGGTGCGGTGCCCGGGCCCTGGCCGGCGGACGGCGGGGTGGTCACGTCCACCGCCGGGCCGTCGGGGGAGGAGTTGTCCGCGCCGTCGCGGGCGCGGACGGTGAAGGTGTAGACGGTGTCCGGCTGGAGGCCGGTCAGGGTGGTCGCGGTCTCGGCGGGGCCGGCCGTGTGGATCCGGATGCCGCCCTGGTAGACGTCGTACGCGGTCACGCCGGTGTCGTCGGTCGCGGCAGCCCAGGACAGGGTGGCGGCCCGGGGCCCGTCGGCCCGGCCCGTGGTGCGGGCGGGGGCGGTGGGGGCCTGGCGGTCCTCGGCCTTGGCCGCCGGGGTGGCGGCTTCGGCGGACGCGCTCGGGGCGGAGGCGTTGCCGGCGGCGTCCCGGGCCCGGACGGTGAAGGCGTAGGCGGTCTGCGGGGTGAGGCCGGTGATGTCCACCATCGTCTTGTCGGCCGGGAGTTCGCGCACCAGCCGGCCCGCCTGGAACACCTGGTAGTTGGTCACCCCGTCGGCCGGGGACGCCGCCTGCCACATGACGTGCACGGAGGTGGCGCTGCCGGCCTGCGCGGTGATCCCGGCAGGGGCCGCCGGGGGCGTGGTGTCGGCCGCCGTGCAGGCGGCGAGCCCGGCGGCGGCCAGGCAGAGGGCGAGCAGGGGGGCGGTGCGTCGCACGGGGGGCCCTCCTCGGCATCCGCTTCCTCGTAAAGGTCTAGACATATATGGCACGGGCGTGGGGGGCGCGGCAATACCCGCGCGCGCCCGGGCCGCGCTCGGCGGTGTCTCGCCGTCGACCGGCGTCGTCGCGTCGGCCCGTCGCCCCGCCGGTGCGACCGTACGACCCGCCGGGAAGAGATCGTCAAGCACCGATCGCCCGTCACGGACGGTCAACACCCGTACGGCGGACACGGGTTTCGCCCGAAGGCACCCCCTCCTGCGCCACGATGGCGCCGCCTAAGGAGGTATCGATGGTGATTTCGCTCTCCGTGGTCGTGCTGCTCCTCGTCCTCGCGTGGATCTTCATGCGCAGTGGCGGCCTCAAGTTCTCCCATGCCCTCGTCTGCGCGCTGCTCGGCTTCTACCTCGCGAGCAGCAGCATGGCGGCAACCATCCACGACGGCCTGTCGGCCACCGCCCAAGTCGTCTCCGGCCTGCGCCCGTAAGCCGGCGGGCGGCGGCGGCCGGTCCGGCTTGATCGACTGTTGCGCCTTCGTGAATCATCCGGCTCTTCCATGGACTCCTCATGCGGTGCGATCTAGCGTCTGGCGGCGGCGCGATGTCATACGCACTGTCAATAAAACTGAAGAGAACGGAGGAAGTCCGGATGTTCCGAAGAGCGCTGAACTGCGCCGTGGTCCCCGCCCTCATCGTGTTCACGGCGATGTACGGGATCTCCCCGGCGCAGGCCGAGGCGATACCCCAGGCCCCCGGCCACCGCCTGGTCAGCCACTACGACGGCGCCCCCGCGGCGGCAGTCCCGCTGCCCGGCGAGGCCCCGCCCCAGCACCCCTTCCTCGCGCCCAACGGCCGCAGCGGCATGCACTCCGACGCCGGGGGCAGCGCAACCTCCCCCTGGTCCGGGCCGCTCGGCCGGAACCCGCGGGTGAGCAGCGAGAAGATCGCGGCCCTGGGCGGCGAGTGCGCCACCGCCACCTTCGACGCGGGCGGCAGGCTGGTCACGGTGTGCGGCACCTTCTCCGGCTTCAAGGTCAAGCTCCTCGATCCCCGTACACTGGCCACACTCGCGGAACACCAGCTTCCGCAGCGTTCCTCGACGGTCGAGGCGATCACCTCCCTCGACTTCTCGAAGATCTTCAAGGACACCTCGGGCGGCGCCTACTTCTACCTGGACAACGAGGACCGGGCCGTCCTGGCCGACTCCCGCCAGCACATCCTGCGCCTCTCGCATACGCAGCAGCCGGACGGCAGCTGGACCTTCGCCGTCGACGACGACTGGGACCTCACCGGCCAGGTCCCGCACGACTGCGTCACCTGGACCAACCTGCGGCCCAGCGGCACCTGCGACCCCGTCACCTCCGTGATGCCCGACTGGAACGGCCGCATCTGGTGGGTCACGCGGCAGGGTCGCGTGGGCACCGTGGACCAGCAGACCTCGCAGATCCGCTCGATCCGGCTCCCGGGCGAGGAGATCCAGAACTCCTTCTCGGTCGCCGAGGACGGTGTGTCGATCGTCTCCGACCACGCGCTCTACAGCTTCCGCGCCGCCGCCGACGGCACCCCCGAAGTGCAGTGGCGCCAGACCTACGACCGCGGTACGGGGACCAAACCCGGCTCCGTGAACCAGGGTTCGGGCACCACCCCGGACCTCTTCGGCAACGGCTACGTCGCCATCACCGACAACGCCGACGACCGGATGAACGTCCTGGTCTACCGGCGGGGCGCGGACGTGCCGGCCGACCGGCGGCTGGTCTGCAAGGTCCCGGTGTTCGGCAGCGGAGCCTCGACCACCGACAACTCCCTGATCACCTGGGGCAACAGCATCGTCGTCGAGAACAACTACGGCTATGAGAACCTCACCAGCCTGCTGCTCGGCAAGTCGGTCGTCGGCGGTGTCAGCCGGATCGACGTCCGCGCCGACGGAAGCGGCTGCGACACGGTGTGGCAGAGCGGCATCCGCGCGCCCTCCGTCGTCCCGAAGCTGTCCACCGCGAACGGGCTGCTCTACTTCTACGAGAAGGAGCCCAACGCCTGGGGGATCGACGCCTGGTACCTGACGGCGGTGGACTTCCGCACCGGCGAACGCCGCTGGCGCCAGCTGACCGGCACCGGGCCCCTGTACGACAACAACTGGGCGCCGATCACCCTCGGCCCCGACGGCACCGCGTACGTCGGCGTCTTCAACGGCATCGTCGCGGTCCGCGACGGCGGCTGAGGCCGGGCCGGCCGACGCGCGATCCGTGTCGGCCGGCTCCTTTCAGTCGTCTCAGTCGTCGGGGTGTCCGGGCTGCCACAGCGGGTGTTCGCGCTCGGCCCAGGCGCGGCCGACGGACCCCGTACGCAGCCCGCGCCGGGCCTCGGGATCGGCCAGGGCCTTGCCGATGTGCGCGGCGAGTACGAGGCCGACGGCGAGGGCCAGCCAGTCGTGGACGAAGGTGGCGGCCGTGCGCCGGACGACCGGGACGAGGCCGGTCCACCACATGAGCACGCCGGTGCCCGCCATCACCAGCACCGCCCCGGCCAGCCAGCCCGCGTACACCTTCTGCCCGGCGTTGAACTTCCCGGCGGGCCGCGCAGTCGTCCGGTCGCGCCGCAGGGCGGCCCGCAGCCAGACCCGGTCGTGCGGCCCGAACCGGCCCAGGCGCCGCAGATCCGCCCGGAAGGCCCGCGAGGCGAGCCCCAGCAGGAACGGCACGACGAGCAGCAGCCCGGACCAGACGTGCACGGTCACGATGAGATGGCGGCGGCCGACGAGTTCGGCGAGCGGCGGCAGGTACAGGCAGGCCGCCGAGGCGATGCACAGGCCCATCAGCGCAGCGGTGGCCCGGTGGATCCACCGCTCGGCGCGGCTGAACCGGAAGACCCGCTCGGTGCGCTGCCGCACCGGATCAGACGGTCGGGGCATCGTCGCGTCCGTTCGACCGGCCGACCCAGGCATCGACGTCGTAGCCGAGGCGCTCCCAGTACCCGGGTTCGACGTCACGGGTGAGGGTGATGCCGGAGAGCCACTTCGCCGATTTGTAGAAGTACATGGGGGCGACGTACAGCCGGACCGGACCGCCGTGGGAGTGGGCCAGGGGCTTGTCCTGCATGCGCAGCGCCACCATGACGTCGTCCCGGCGGGCCTGGGGGAGCGTGAGGCTCTCGGTGTACGTGCCGTCGAAGCAGCTGAAGCGGATCGCCCGGGCCTCGGGACGCACCCCGGCGGCGTCGAGCAGTCGCGCCAGCGGCACCCCCTCGAAGGGGGTGCCGGGAACCCGCCAGCCGGTGACGCACTGGACGTCCCGTACGACCCGGGTCTGCGGGAGCTGCTGCAGTGCGTCGAGGGTGTACGCCATGGGGCGGTCGACCAGGCCGTCGACGGTGAGCCGGTAGTTCTCGGGGCCGCGTCGGGGGACGGAGGCGGCCACCGAGTAGTAGCGGAACCCGCCGCCGTTCGGCAGCAGGCCGGTGAGGCCGGTGGGGTCCTTGTCTGCGGCCGCGCCGAGGAGGGTCTCGAAACCGCCCTGGAGGTACGGGGCGCCGACCAGTCCGGCCGCGCCGAGCCCGACCATGCCGAGGACCAGGCGGCGGCCGACCGGCGCGCCCTGACCGTCGGGGTCGGGTGGGGGTGGTGCGGGTACGGGTGCAGGTGCAGGTGCTGGGCTCACGGGCCGATTCGACCACCGCCGGCGCCCCCGCACCAGGCCTGGCGGCAGTCCGTCAGACTTCCGTCACACCTTGCCCGCCGCCGCAGACCCCTCAGGCCTTCCAGAAGAAGACGGCCGTCATCCGCTTCTCCTCCAGGGTCTGCCCGAAGTACCCGGTGGCGCTGTGGATCAGGTTCGCGGAGTAGAGCAGCAGCCGGTTGGCGCGGTGGGGGACCCGTACGTCCTCGGTGAAGGAGTCGGGGGACACGAAGCGGGTGCCCAGCGCGTCGACCAGGTTGTTGTGCGGTGCGATCACCTGGTTGCCGCCGAGGGCGCCGCCGGGCAGGCTCTGGCGGTAGAAGCTCGTCCCGCAGTCCTTCGGGACCTTCGGGTTGAGGTAGAGCACGGCGGCATAGCGGCAGAGGGTCCGCGAATCGGTGTGCGGGCGCGGCTCGGATTCGCCCTCGCCGACGACCTGGACGCAGTTGTGGTTGAACGTGCCGCCGCCGGCCGGCCGTTCGGCCCAGATCCTCGGGGCGCCGGTCGACTTCCGCACCAGCCGTTCCACCAGGGCCAGTTCATCGGGATCGAGACCCGGCATGGCCCGCAGCCCCGGCCAGCTCTCGGGCTTGTGCGGATAGCCCTCGGTCCAGTCGTCCTTGGCCAGGCAGCGCTCCCGTACGGCGTCCGGATCCGGCAGTACGTCGTCCAGTACCCAGTAGTCGCGCCCGCGGGTCGGCTTGCGGTACGGGAGGACCGGGAGGGGAGGAGGTAGGGGCATGGGAGGGACCGTAGCCACCGGGTCCGGTACGGCTCGCTCCGGAGGCGGTCAACGTTCCGTCAAGTGTTCCCCATGGGCGCCGGGACGGCGCGGACACGCCCGGGGGCGCCCGTCGCCGGGCGGGGCGGGTGGTTCACTGGCGGCATGCCGCTCGAAAACTACGGAGTGCTGTCCGGAACCCTGCACCGCCACTTCCGCGACCGGCCCGACGACCAGGGCCGCTGGTTCCACGTCCACCTGGAGGTCGACACGCCCGCGGGCCGCTATGCGTGCGCCGTCGACGTGGACAGCAAGCAGTCCACGACCGGCGTGCAGTGGAAGGTCTTCACCCTGCACGCCTCGGTCCTCGATCCGGTCGCCTCGCCCGCACCCGGCTACCACGACCTCGCCCGGACGTCCGGATCGGGCGCGCTCGACTACGTACGGCACCCGGCGCTCGCGGACCGCCCCGGCTGTCTCCTCGGCGGACACCCGCCGCAGTGGTATCAGCGGATCCTGGACCGGCTGAACCCGCCCCGGCCCTGGATCTCCGGCTCCCACCTGGAGGCTTCCGAGGCGCTGGAGCCGATCCTCGTCCCCGGCCGGCCGGTCCTGATCTTCGGCGAGCCCTTCGACGAGGGGCTCGGCATGCACAACATCCACCAGAACCAGGGCGACCCGTACGGCAGTCAGTGGTGGGCGGACAACGGGGTCTGGCAGGACGGGGCCACACTGACCCGGCGCCCGGACGGCCTCTTCGACGTGTTCGTCTCCCGGTTCTCCACGCAGAAGGAACCGACCGACGACGACGGCCACCCGGTCCAGGCGCGGCCCTGGCCCAGCTAGCCGTGGTGCGGGCGGCGGGCCGCCAGCGCCGCGCACGCCGCCGCGAGCGGCAGTTCCGCGCACACCGCCAGGGCCAGGGCCGTCGCCCGGGCGCCGCCCGGAGCCGAGGTCGTCACGTCGAACCAGGCGTCCATCACCAGCAGCGCGGCCGTCGCCGCGGCCAGGGGCGCCGCGCGGGGATCGTGCCGCCTGAGCAGCAGACCCGTACCGCTCAGTCCGGCAGCCATCATGGCGTCCAGCCCGATCCAGGCGGTGGACCAGTTGGAGACCTCCGCGGTCTGCGGCAGCGTCTTCGCCAGCACCACCATCCAGGGCAGGAGCGCCACTCCGGCGCCGCTGAGCAGCGTGGCCAGCCGGGGAGCGGGGCGGGCCTGGAAGCGGGGGGCGACGAGGGTCATGGCGGTGGAGCTCCTTCCGGCCCCGGCGGTCCGTCCCCCGGGGGTACGGCGACCACTCTGGTCGCGCGGAGGATCGAAATCAGTAGCGGCACCGTCCGGACCGGGGGTGGCACTGGCTGCACCACCGGGCGGGCACCAGGGTGATGGAACAGCTCTGACCAGTGCGATTACCGTAGGGGCATGGGACTTTCCGGGGCGCTGCGGCGTACCACCAGCTGGATCGCCGCCCACGCTCCCTGGTCGGCGTGGGCCTGGCGCAGCACCGCTTTCACCGTCGCCGGGATCCCGACGGCCCTGCCGGCCGTGTCCGTGTTCACGTGCATGGTCGTGGCGCCGGGCCGCGCGGCGGCCGCACTGCTCGTGATGCTGCTCCTGAGTCCGCTGCTCACCCTGCTGCAACGCAGCCGGTTCCGGGAGCTGGTGGAGCTGGAGATACCCGCCGTCGGATATGCGCACCGGCCGCTGCGCCCGCGCGGGCTGCTCGAACGGCTGCGCTCCGAGTCGACCTGGCGGCAGTACGGGTACCACCTGCTCGTCAGCCCGCTCGCCGGGGCCGGCGGGGCCCTGATCGTCCTCGCCTGGGCGTGCGGGGTTGCCGGGGCGAGCGTGTACGCCTGGTCGTGGCTGCTGCCCGTCGGGGACCGCGGCCTGGGCTGGACCCAGGGCTACGACGTCGTCACCGTGCTCGGCGCTCTGCTGCTGCTGGCCACCCCCTGGCTGGCCGCCGCCCTGGCCCGGCTCGACGCCTTCGCCGCGGCCGCCCTCCTCGGACCCAACCGGGCCAGGGAGTTGGAGCGCCGCGTGGAGGACCTCGCCGAGAGCCGGGCCGGTGTCCTCGACGCCGCCGACCTCGAACGCCGCCGGATCGAACGGGACTTGCACGACGGTGCCCAGCAGCGGCTGGTCGCCCTCGCCATGAACCTCGGCATCGCCCGCGCCACGCTCACCGACCTGCCGCCCGAGGCGAAGGCCGTGATCGACGAGGCCCACCGCGAGGCCAAGGAGGCCATCGAGGAGCTCAACAGCCTGGTACGCGGCCTGCATCCGGCCGTCCTGGAGGACCGGGGACTCGACGCGGCCCTTTCCGGGATCGCAGCCCGGGCACCCCTGCCCGTCGAACTGACCGTGGAGCTGGCGCAGCGGCCCGGTCCCACCGTCGAGGCCGTCGCGTACTTCGTCGTCTCCGAGGCCCTCGCCAACGTCGCCAAGCACGCCAAGGCCTCCCGCTGCCGCGTGGAGGCCCGCCGGGACGCCGACCTGCTGCGCATCACCGTCACCGACGACGGGGTGGGCGGCGCGGACCCGGCCCGCGGCACCGGGCTGGTGGGCCTGCGCAAACGCGTAGGGTCGGTCGACGGAACCATCTTGATCAACAGCCCCCTCGGGGGCCCGACCGTCGTGACTGTGGAGCTGCCGTGCGGGCTGTGATCGCCGAGGATTCGGTGCTGCTGCGAATAGGGCTCGTCAAGGTCCTCGAAATGGCCGGATTCGAAGTGGCCGCCGAGACGGCGGACGCCGAGGCCCTGCTCGCCGCCGTCGCCGAACACCGGCCCGACCTCGCCCTGGTCGACGTCCGCATGCCGCCCGGCTTCACCGACGAGGGCGTGCGCGCCGCCCTGATGATCCGCCGGCAGTGGCCCGGTACCTCGGTGCTGCTGCTCTCCCAGTACGTGGAGGAGCGCTACGCCGCCGATCTGCTGGCCAGCCGGACCGGGGGCATCGGGTACCTGCTCAAGCAGCGGGTCGCCGACGTCGAGGAGTTCATCGACGCCCTCAAGCGGGTCGCGGCCGGCGGCACCGCGCTCGACCCGCAGGTCGTCTCGCAGCTGCTGCTGCGCCGCGGCGGGGGCATCGACCCGTTGGAGCGGCTCACCCCGCGCGAGCGGGAGGTGCTCTCGCTGATGGCCGAGGGGCGTTCCAACGCGGGCATCGCGGCCCAGCTCGTCATCAGCGAGAGCGCGGTCGCCAAGCACATCAACAACATCCTCGCCAAGCTCGATCTGCCGCAGGCCGACGGCGACCACCGGCGGGTGCTGGCGGTGTTGCGCTTCCTGGACGGGACCTCGTGAGCGGAGGCGGTGGCGGGAGCGGAGACACAGGCGGGTGGCGTCCGCAGCGGGTGGCGTGGCTCGTGGCCGCGGTCCTGAGCGCCGTGTTCGTCGTCGCCCCGGCCGCCCGGCAGGTCTGGGCGTACACGTCCACCGAGAGCGGGACGCTGGGCGGCGGCAGCGGCGAACGGCCGGTGGCCGCCGTGGAGATCGACGCGGGCGGCGCCGACGTACGCGTCTCCCCCCGCTCCGACCGGCAGGTGGTGTACAGGGCCGAGGTGCGCTGGTCGCTGACCACTCCGAAGATCGAGGAGAGCTGGCTCGGCGACACCCTGAAGCTGACGCCGCGCTGCCCGGCGGTAGGGGCCGTGGTGGAATCCGGCCTCGGCTGCTCGGTCGACCTGGGCGTCACCGTGCCCGCCGGCATTCCGGTGAAGGTGACCGCGGGTTCCGGCACGGTGGACATCAGCGGGCTGGGCGGCGCCGTCGACGCCGAGGTGGGTGCCGGGCGGCTCCGGCTGACGGCGCTGCGCGGACCCCTGCGGGCGAGCGTCGGCTCCGGCTCGCTCGAAGCCTCGGGGCTCACCTCGCCGCAGGCCGACCTCCGGGCCGGGGCGGGCTCGGCCGTCGCCCGCTTCGCCGCCCCGCCGGAACAGGTCACCGCCCGGGCGGGCGCGGGCCACATCCGGCTCACCGTGCCCACGGCCACCCGGTTCCGGGTCACGGACCGGGTGGGGACGGGCCGCTGTGACGTCGCCCCCGGAATGCACGATCCCGCCGCGCCGGGCCGACTGGACATCTCGGCGGACTCGGGCCGCGCCGAGGCCGGCTACTGAACCCCGGGCCCGGAAGCCGGCCCCGGCGCGCGGCCACGGCGGGATGCCGTGGCCGCCGGGGAGGTCAGGCGCGGGGCGGGACCCCGGAGGGGCGGCCCCTGCCGCGGGTGAGGGAGTACCCGAAGATGCCGGCGAGGGCGCCGAGCAGTCCGCCCGCCGCGGTCCAGACCCAGCGGTCGGACCAGCGGCCGCCGGACCAGCCGTCGGCCGGCTCGCCGACGGCCGCGGGCTGCGGCTTCGCCGAACTCCCGGAGGCCGCCTGCGCGGTCTTGCCGATGCCGGGTACGAGCGGCGCCGCCAGGGCGCCGTCCACCGCGTAGGCGCCTCCCGTGTCCCGGGTGACGGCCTCGACCTCGGCCCGTACCGGAAGACCGAGGTCCTCCTCCGCCACGCCGACGACCGTCAGGCGGACGTAGTAGCTGCCGGGCAGCGGGTCGTTGGCCCAGGGCTCGGCTCCCGGGCGGACGGTGCGCAGGGTGCAGGAGAGTTCGACCGAGGCGGCTTCCTTGGCCGCCGCGGCCTGCTGCGTGCCGTACGTGCACGCCTGGTGGCGGCGCAGCCCGTCGTAGACGTCGAGCTGCCAGGTCGAGGCGCCGTGCCGGTTCGCCGCCGGAGGCAGTTTCACCGTGGCCTTCACCGTGGCCCGCTGCCCCGAGTCCAGCGGGACCACCCAGTAGAGGTAGTCACCGGTGGACGCGTCGGCCGTGGCCCGCTGGCCGGGCCGGATCGCCGTGGCGGTACGGAACGCCGTACCCGCCTCGGTCGGCCCGGACGCCTTGCCGCCGGGGCTCGGGCTCGCGCTCGCCGACGGGGTGTCCGCCGCGGCCGCGCCGGCCATGCCGAGCACACCGCCGACGGCGAGGGCAGCGGTGGTCAGTATGCGTACGGTACGCATCAGTTGGTCCTCCAGACCGAGATACGCCAGCGGGAGATCCAGCCCCACAGCAGACCGGCGACGAGACCGGCGAGCACCAGCACGCCGAGCAGCCACCAGCCGCGGCCGAGGCCGAACGCCGCCGCGTCGGAGGCGTCGTCGGGCCCGTCGACCAGGTCGATGGTGAGCTCGACGGGCAGGCCCGGCGTGGTCTTGACCGAGGCGGGCGCCGAGAAGGAGTTGCTGATCTGCAGGCAGACGGTCTCCGTTGCCGACGTGCCGTCCTCGTCGGCGTCGGAGTCGAGCTCGGCCTTCGGATAGCGCAGACCGGCCGAGATCATGTCGGTGCGTCCGTCGCCCGCCTCCGAGCCGCGGACGATCTCCCGCCCGTGCACGGTCGTCGCACGCAGCATGACGCCGTAGTCGTTGTTGACGGCCCGGTCGGAGGCGATGCTCACCGAAGCGCGCAGCTCTTGGCCGGGCTTGACGTCCACCCGGTACCAGCGGTGCTCACCGAAGGTCTCACGGTCGGTGTACAGGCCCGCGCCGAGCTGCGGGGCGCCCGCGCACTGCTTGGCGCCCTCGGTCGCCACCGGGGTGACGACCGGGGTGGCCGCGCGGTCCACCAGCTGCTTGACGCGGCCGGAGAGCTCCGCGGTGTGCTGCACCGAGGTGTAGGTGCCGCCCGTGGCCTCGGCGATGCAGATCAGCTGGTTGCGCGTCTTGGCGTCCGGGACGAGCCCGAGCGTGTCGATGACCAGGTGGATGCCCTGGGCGGCGATGTCCCGCGCCACCTCGCACGGGTCGAGCGGGGCGCAGGTGTCCTCGCCGTCCGTGATGAGCACGATCCGCCGGGTGGCGTCACCGCCCTTGAGGTCCTCGGCCGCGCCCAGCAGGGCCGGCCCGATGGGCGTCCAGCCGGTGGGGGCCAGGGTGGCCACCGCCGTCTTCGCCTCGGTCCGGTCGAGCTTGCCGACCGGGTAGAGCTGCTTGGTGTCCTTGCAGCCGAGCTGCCGGTCGTCACCGGGATAGGTGGCCCCCAGGGTCCGTATCCCGAGCTGTACCTCGTCCGGCGTGGCGTCCAGCACCTCGTTGAAGGCCTGCTTCGCCGCGGCCATCCGGGACTTGCCGTCGATGTCGGTCGCCCGCATCGAGCCGCTGACGTCGAGGACCAGCTCGACCTTGGGGGACTCCTTCGCCACCGGTTCGCCGGCAGCGGCATTCGCCGGGAAGAGCCCGGCCGCCAGAGTGGCCAACAGGCCGCAGGCCC
The DNA here is from genome assembly GCF_036106915.1 of Streptomyces sp. NBC_00354. Classification (NCBI taxonomy): domain Bacteria; kingdom Bacillati; phylum Actinomycetota; class Actinomycetes; order Kitasatosporales; family Streptomycetaceae; genus Streptomyces; species Streptomyces sp. NBC_00354. The sequence goes on from NZ_CP107983.1 coordinate 7,007,572, forward strand.
CGGCCGCCACCCATTTTCTTGTGATCATCGCCGGATCGTATTGAGGATCCACCCCCAAACCAAAACGCTCCGGGGAACCCTGCCCGCCCCGGCGCCGCCTTGGCCGACCTGCCGTCGGTGCCACCCGCGGTTACGCTGGACGGGGGGATGGTTCGCAGTGCCCCGACGGAGGCGATCTCATGAGACGACGCCATCATTTCCACATCGATCATGCGGGGCACTCCGTCAGCGCCACCGTCGAGACCGGCCACCACGTCGAGGTGGAGATCCTGGTCGACGGCAAGGAGACCGGCCACGGCACCACGCACCACGACCGGCCCGTCTCCGTGCATGTGGAACTGCCGACCGAGCCGCCGACACCGGTGTCCGTCCGCGCGACACCCGGCCCGGGCCTCCCGCGCTGCGTCCTCGAGGCCCCGGACGCCGATCCCCAGGTCATGTCCCCGCGCCATTACTGACGCCCGCCGGTGACGCGGCCGAGCGGCACGCCCCCCGGCCGTGAAGCCGGGGTACGTGCCGCTCGGGAGGGATCAGGCGGGCGTCAGCTCGCCTGGAGGGTGACGTCGTCCACGACGAAGGAGGTCTGGAGGGACTGGTCCTCCACGCCCTGGAACTTCAGGGTGACGGTCTGGCCGGCGAACCGGGACACGTCGTAGCTCTTGAGCACGTAGCCCGGGGCCGCGTCCAGGTTGGACAGGGTCTCCAGGGTCTGGCCGCCCACCGAGACGGTGAACCGGTCGTAGACCACGTTCTCGTCCTCGTCGGTGTCGATGTGCAGGTAGAACGCGAGCCGCGCCGTGGCGCAGCCGGCGGGCAGGGTCAGCGACTGCGAGGCGCTGTCCGTGTGGGAGGTCCCGTAGCCGGTCAGCCACGCCATGTACGAGCCGCTGTGCGAGACCTGGCCGGACTGGTTGGTGATGACCCCGGACGTGGCGGTCCACGGGCTGCTGCCGCTCTCGAAGCCGCCGTTGACGACGACCTGGCGCGGGGTGCACGTGCCCTGGCCGCCCCCGACGGTCAGCGTGTAGGTGGTGCTGTGGCCGACCGTGCCGGTGCCGGTGACGGTCAGGGTGTAGGTGCCCTGGGCGGTGCCCGCGCCGACCTGGACGGTGAGCGTCGAGGAGCTGCCGGACTGCACGGACGTCGGGCTGAGCGTCGCGGTCACGCCGGACGGGGCGCCGGAGAGCGACAGGGCGAGCGTCTGGGGGCTGCCGCTCACGGTGGTGGTGTTCACCGTGGAGGTAACGCTGCCGCCCGGGTCGGCGGAGCCGGCGGCCGGGGAGGTGCTGATCGAGAAGTCCTGCGCCGGGGTGTCGCCGCCGACGGCCTGCTTCCAGATCGCGTAGGCGACCCCGTCGGCGCTGCGGTCCAGGACCGTCGCGTTGATGTTGTTGGTCGTGTCGCAGGAGCTGTGGTAGCAGGAGTCGTACGCCGCGTTCGCGGTGCCGCCCCACTTCGTGGCCTGCGCCGAGGTCTTGCGGGCGCTGGCTCCGGCCGCGTAGCCGGAGGTGGGGATGCCGCCCTGCTGGAAGGAGTAGTCGTCACTGCGGCCCTGGCCCTCGGTGTTCTCCTCCGGGGCGAGGTTCAGCGAGGCCCAGTACGCCTTCAGCGGCGCGGCGGTGGTGGAGTTGAGGTTGTTGATGAAGTAGCCGCCGTTGGGCGAGCCGACCATGTCGAAGTTGTAGTAGCCCTTGATGGCGGCCTTCTCGGCGCTGCTGAGCCGGCCCACGTAGAACTCCGAGCCGTTCAGGCCCTGCTCCTCGTCGGTCCACCAGGCGAACCGCACGTGCTTGGTCAGGGTGGGGTTCTTCTGCGCGAGGACGAGCGCGTTCTCCAGCAGGGTCGCGGAGCCCGAGCCGTTGTCGTTGATGCCCGGGCCCGCCGAGACGCTGTCGAGGTGGGCGCCGAACATGACGGTCTGGTCGGCCGGTCCGCCGGGCCAGTCCGCGATCAGGTTGCTGGACGGGTAGGTGCAGGAGGTGCAGTTCTGCTCGGTGACGGTGAAGCCTGCCGCCTGCAGCTTGCCCTTGATATACGCCACGGACTGGGTGTAACCGGCACTGCCGGCCCGGCGGTTGCCGCCGTTCTGCGAGGCGATGGTGTTCAGCTGGGCCAGGTGCGCCTGGACGCTGGCCACGTTGATGTTCGGCGGGTCGTTCTGGGGCGGCGTGCCGCCGACGTTCAGGGTGTAGTCGACGGTGTGCGCGAGGCTCGGGCCCTGGCCCTTGACCGTGACGGTGGAGGACCCCGGCGCCGCGTTGGAGGTGGCGGAGAGGGTCAGCGTCGAGGACTGGCCGGACTGCACGGTGGCCGGGTTGAACGAGGCGGTCACCCCGGACGGCAGGCCGGTGGCCGTGAGGGTCACCTGCTGCGCCTGGCCGGTGGTGGTGCTCGTGGCCACGGTGGTGGTGACCGACGCGCCCTGCTGGACGGTGCCCGACGCCGGGTTCAGCGCCATCGAGAAGTCGTCGTTCTGGCCGCTCGGGGTGCAGGTCGGGTCGCCGGACTGGGCGGGCACGCTGATCGCGTCCCAGGCTGCCTTGGTCCTGGTGAACAGGTTGCAGGTCGTCGGGTCGAGCGACTTGGCGGAGTTGAGGGTCGCCGTCCGGTACTTCTTGTAGGACATGCTGCTGGTCTTGAGGAGCATGCCGCCGTAGAAGATCTTGCCGGCGTTCTGCACGCCCACGCCGGTGACCGCGGACTGGTTGCAGGTGGGGCTGTTCGGCTTGCCGCCGCCCGGGCTGCTGCCCTCGGCCAGCAGGTAGAACCAGTGGTTCATCGGACCCGCGGCCTTGTGCACCTCGGTGCCGGGTATCGCGGAGCTGTAACAGGCCGGGTCGTTGTTGACCGCCGGCGGGTTGTACATGTTCCGGATCGGACCGTTGCCCTGGAGGTTGATCATCTCGCCGACGGTGTAGTCCGGAGTGTCGTACGGGGCCGGCTCGCCCGCGTACGCCTCGGTCAGCGCGCCGAAGATGTCGCCGGTGGCCTCGCCGAGCCCGGATTCCTGGCCGCTGGTACCGCCGGGGGTGTTGGAGTCGATGGCGTGCCCGTACTCGTGGCCCACCACGTCGATCCCGGCGATCCACTCGTTGGCGCTGTTGTGCCCGATGGTGACCGAGCTGCCGTCCCAGTACGCGTTGAGGTCGCCCAGGCCCACCTTGCCCGGGAAGCTGCGGCCGTTGCCGCTGACGCCGTTGCGGCCCAGCCACTGGCTCAGCATGTCCCACTGCTTCTGGGCGGCGAACATGAGGTCCGTGCAGCCGGTTTCCTTGGACGTCGCGTTGCCCGTGCCCCAGGAGTCGGAGGACTTCGTGAAAACGCTGCCGGTGCTGTAGTCCGCGCAGCTCAGCCCGGGGCGGTTCGGGTCGCTGAGCGAGAACGAGCCGCCCGAGGCGGTGGTGGAGATGGTGAGCGGGTTCGGGCCGTTCCACTTGCTGGTGCCGCTGCCGGCCACGACCTCGTCGTGGCGGTCGACGACCTTGCCGGTGCGGGCGTCGACGAAGACGTGCAGTTTGCTGGGCGCCGTCCTGGTGTTGCCGGAGAGGACGGTCTCCCAGGCCAGGACCGGCTTGTCGTCCTTGATCTTGACGACGAGGCGGCTGCCCTGCACCTTGTCGACCTTCGCCAGCTCGGCGCGCGAGGCGGCCTCGGCCGCCTTCGCGGTGACGGAGGGGGTGGTCGCCACGTCGATCACGGTGGACGTGGCCGACTGGAGGGCGCGGACGTGCCCTTCGCCGTCGGCGAGGACGACCGCGTCGCCGCCGACGACCGGCAGGCCGCGGTAGCTGCGCTCGTAGGAGACGGAGTACAGGTCCTGCACCCAGGGGGTGACCAGGCGCCGGTCGTACTGCTGCTGGGGTGAGTTGACCAGGGTGTCGAGACCGCTGCGGACCGCCGCGTCGGCGGCGGCGACCGCGCGCTCGGCGGACTTGGCCTGCGGGGAGGGTGCGGACTGGGCCTGTGCCGAGGCTGACGCGGCGGTGGCCAGCGTGCCGGCGAGGCTCGCGGTCAGCGCCATGGCCGCCACGGAAGCCATCCATCTGGTGGGCTGCAAGAGTCCACTCCGATCGTGTGTGGGGGGTGCGGCTGGGTGTTGGCGCCGAGTATGAGCGTGGACATGGCGAGATTGGGACATCTCTGCGCGCATAAGACCCGCGTTATGGTGCCGTGGGGTCACGCTGCGTAAGCTGCCGGAATGCAGCTGGAGTTGAGGCATCTGCAAGCCGTGTGCCAGATCGCGGAGTCCGGCAGTCTCGGCGGCGCGGCCCGCCGGCTGGGGGTCTCCCAGCCCGCGCTCTCCGCGCAGCTGCGCAGGATCGAACGGGTCACGGGCGGCGAGCTCTTCGTCCGCGGCCGGCACGGGGTGGAGCCCACTGCGCTGGGCCAGTTCGTCCTGGCCAAGGCGCGCCGCGTGCTGACCGAGATGGAGACCCTCGGCGCCGAGACCCGCGCCATGGCGAGCGACGCCCCGCTGCGGCTCGGCTGCATCCTGCTCGTCCTGATCGACGGCCTGCTCACGCGGACGGACCTGACCGTCGCCGGGCGGGAGATCACCGTGGACGTGGAGCATTCGGTGACCGCGCTCGTACGGATGCTCGGCGCCGGCCGGTACGACGTCATCGTCTACGGCGAGGTGAACGACCACGAGGTCGCACTGCCCCAGGGAGTCCTGGCCCGCACCCTGGTGCCCAAGGAGCCGTTCTGCATCCGGATGTCCACCCGGCACCCCCTGGCGGGGCGGGAGGTCCTGGACCTCGCCGAACTGGCCGACGAGCAGTGGATGACCCTGGTGGAGGACGACGACGGCGGCCCGGAAGCCCTGGTCGAGGCCTGCGCGAAGGCCGGCTTCGTCCCCTCCCTGCGCTACCGGATCACCGACCGCAAGATGCGCCACGACCTGGTGGCGGCGGGCCGTGCCATCTCACTCACCCAGCCCACGGCGCCCGCGGTGGAGGGCACGGTGATGCGCCCGCTGCTCGGCACCCCGATCACGGGCCGCATCCGCCTGGCCTGGAACCGCTCGTCGGTCTCCGCCGGACAGGCGGACACCCTCTACCGCGCGGCGGCCGGCGCGTACCTGGCCAACGTGGACAACAACCCCTTCCACCGCACCTGGTGGAACGCCCACCCGGAGTCCCACCCGGTCCTCGGGTGAGGGCCGGTCCCCTCGCCGGTGCCGTGCCGGGGCCGGGCCCTCGGACGGGCCCTCAGGCGGGGGCGCCGGCGGAGTGCGGCAGGAGCCGCTCGGCGTGGACCAGGCCCGCGACGTGGTCGGTGACCATGCCGAGGATCTCCACCGCCGCGGCGGCGTCGCCCAGCACGAGGAAGTTCAGGGTCAGCCCGTCCGTCATCGCCGCCAGATAGCGGGCCAGTACGGGGACGGGGACGCGGAGTTCGAACTCCATGCCGAGCCGGACCTGCTCGATGAGCTCGCCGTACGTCGCGCAGTACAGCTCGTACTGCCGCCGGGCCAGATGCTCGAACCCCGGCTCGCGCAGGGCGTACTGCGTGAGCTCGTACGTGAGCATGTGCTCGGCGGGATGGGCGCAGACGTGGTCCCAGTACGCCTGGAAGCCGGCCCGGACGGTCTCCCGGAGGGTGGTGCGGGGCCGGATCGCCTCCTTCACCACCGTCAGGTAGTGCTCGGTGATCGTCTCGATGACGGATTCGAGCAGCGCCTGCTTGGAGTCGAAGCAGTAGTGGAAGACGCTCAGCGACACGCCCGCCTCGGCGGCGATGGACCGGGTCGTCGTCCGGGGGACGCCGTCGCGGGTCATCGCGCGGATCGCGGCCTCGGTCAGCTGCCGGCGCCGCTGCGCCAACGGCATCCGTGCCATGCGGATTCGGTTCCCTTCTTTCGCGTACTGCGGCGGACGGCCGGGGCCGGCCGGATCGAACGATCCGATCCGGCCGGCCCCGGCCGTCGCCTCGGTGCCGTCAGCTGCTGTAGACGCCGACCTCGTGCAGGGAGTACCCCCACTGCGTGCCGCGCCCCGTCCCGTGGACGCGGACGTAGCGGGCGGGGACGCCGGAGAACTGAGCGGTGTCCAGGCCGCCGTCACCGGAGGTCGTGGACCACACCGTCTGCCAGTTGACGTCGTCCGTGGAGACCTCGATCCGGTACGACTTCCCGTACGCGCGCTCCCAGTCGAGGGTGACGCGCTTGACGAGGCCGGCGGACCCGAGGTCGATCCGGAGCCACTGGTCGTCGTTCCAGTCGCTCGCCCAGCGGGTGCTCGTGTTGCCGTCCACGGCCCGGCCGGGCGCGTAGCTGACGAACGGGTTCCACTCGGCGGAGCTGGCCGAGGAGGGCGCGCCCGCGGCGAGGTTCACCCCGGCCTTGTGCTGCTCGGAGGCCCCCCAGGTGCGCAGGTAGGACTCGGCGCCCTTGAAGAGGTCGTCCACGACCCCCTGGCCGCCGACGAGCCGGATGTCCTCGATCCAGTCGGGGACCAGGCCGTAGTGCGCGGCGCCGTCGGTGTTCAGGTCCCAGGTGCGCTGCCCGGTGGTCTGCTTGTCGATGACGGAGCCGCCGTCGGTGCTGCGGAACGGGTACTTCACCGGGTTCGGGGTGTCGGCGCCGCGCGGGCCCGGCCAGCCGCCGACCCCGTTCATGTCGGTGCCGTACCCGTAGCCCACGTGGTACTTGTCGCGCAGCGCATCCGTGCGCGCGGCCTCCGCGCTGAACCCCTCGGCGCCGTTCATGTACTGGGCGGCGAACCCGCCGAGCTTGTAGAGGCGCTCGGTCCAGCCCAGGTCCATCCAGCTGTGCGAGGAGATCACGCCCGGGTAGGACTCGGACTCGAGGATGTCGAAGGCCCGGCCCGCGGCCTTGACGCTCATGTGGTCGACTTCGAGCATCATCTTGCGTTTCATCATGCCGCGCACGGCGTACTCGCCGAGGTCGGTGAGACCGCGGGTGTTGCACTGCGCGCCGGCCGCGTACGAGGGGACGGACACGCCCGCCGGCAGCTCCTTCTGCGCCGAGGGCGCAGCGGCCAGGCCGATCGGGTTGTCGTGCTGCGGGCCGGTGCACTGCTCGGTCTTCCAGAAGGTGCCGGTCGACAGGAACTGGCCCACGTTGATCGCCGTGCCCAGGGCGCCCTCGTCGAAGCGGACCCCGCACAGGGCGTTGTCGAACTTGTGGCAGAGGAACATGCTGCGGACGCCGATCCGGTGCAGCTCGTCGAGGCCGCGGTCGATGTCCTCCTTGCTGCACTGGGAGATGTCCAGGATCTGCTTGCAGCCGAACGGCTCCGAGGTCTCCACGCCCAGGACCACGGCCAGCTTGCCCTGCCGGATGACGTCGCGGGCCTGCGCGGAGTCCGTGACGATCCGGAACCAGCCCTTGCCCGGGCCGCCGTACATCTTGTCGATGTAGGCCTGCATGTCGTAGGTCTTCTGCGCCTCGAGGCGGATGGCGGTCATCTCGTCGCAGCTGCGGTCCTTGAAGAAGTAGACCGAGCAGATCACCCCGTTGGTGACGAGGTCGTTGACGAGGACGCGCTGGCCGCCGCGCCAGGCCCGCTCGATCCAGGCGTAGTAGTTCTGCTGGTGGGTCAGCGAGTCGTGGGCGGGCCAGTCCTTGAACGTCGGCCAGCCGTTGGGGTCGTGCTTGCCGTCCCCGCCTTTGGTGATGAAGTCGAAGATCGCGAGCGTGCCGTCGGGGTAATGCTCCGGGCAGTCCTTGAGCGCGTCGGCGACCCCGAGGTCGGAGAACGCCTTGCCGCAGATGAGCCGGCCGCCGAAGCCCTCGTTGGACATGATGTGGTCGTGGGCGTCGACGAAGCCCCGTACCTGCCCCTGGGCGTCGGTGCCTTTGAAGGGCTCGCCCGTCACGTTGATCTGGGAGTCGGGCGCGGGCCGTGCGGTGGGGTTCCACCAGCCGGGCTCGCCTTCGGCGGCGGCGCCGGGTGCGGGGCCGAGGGCCATGGCCACCATGGCGAAGAGCAGGGCGAGCAGCGCGAGGGGCCTGCGCCTGGTGCGGGGGGCTCGGGTCATGGTCATCACTCACGTCATCGGGAGGCGGATGGCGCGGTCGAGGACGCAGACCGTCGGAGAGAGCCGGTGAATTGTCATGTCCCGCGCAGACAGTGCGATGAGAATCGCGACTGGCGCGAGCAGAGTCAAGAGTCCGGGACAGATGACCTGATGGAATGTCAGGTGTGGTGCGAGGTGTGTGAGGGAGGCCGGGGGCCGGGCCCGGGTGCCGCCGTCGACCGGGGTGACGGTCGCGGTGGCACCCGTCCGCGGCCGCCGGATCCACGGCGCGCCGCTAAGGGCTGTCCCGTAATCCCTGGTGGATCGCCGGGGATTACGGGACAGCCCTTGGGGATTCGCGGCCGTTACTCGGCGCCCTCGCCGAGGACCGCCGCGACGCCCTGCGCGAGGCAGGGGATCCGGTGCGTCGGGATTCCGGCGATGTTGATCCGCCCTGCGGTCGTCCCGTAGATCGCGAACCCGCTGCGCAGCCGCAGCATCTGACGCGGTGTGAGCGGCAGCATGGAGAACATCCCCTTCTGCCGCGCCAGTACATCGGCCTGCGCCTCCCAGCCCAGCGCGGTCAGCTCGGAGGTCAGGCCCGTCCGGTTGTCCTCGATCCGGGCCCGCATCCCGTCCAGCTCCGCACGCCACAGGGCCCGCAGCCCGTCGTCCTCGAGGATCGCCGTCACCACCGCGGCGCCGTGCTCCGGAGGCATCGAGTAGAGGGTGCGCGCCGCGTTCTGCAGGGCCGTCTCCACGTGCCGCAGCGACTGGCGCGACGCACCGAGCACGACCGCGCAGCCGGTCCTGTCGCTGTAGAGCCCGAAGTTCTTCGAACAGCTGATGGCGACCAGCATCTCCGGCACCCGCTCCGCGAGCAGCCGTGTGGCCGCCAGATCGGACTCCAGGCCGTCGCCGAGCCCGTGGTACGCGAGGTCCACGAACGGCACCCAGCCGGCCCGCTCGGCCAGCTCGGCCACCGCCTCCCAGTCCTGCGCCGAGGGGTCGACGCCGGTGGGGTTGTGGCAGCAGCCCTGGAGCAGGACGACGTCGTCGCGCCGCGCCTGCCCGAGGTCGCGCAGCATGCCGGCCGTGTCGAAGCGGCCCTCGGCATCGAGCCAGCCGTACGTCCGCACGGTCAGCCCGGCGGCCTCCAGGATGGGCCGGTGGTTGACGTACGCGGGGTCGCTGATCCAGACCGTCGTGCCCGGCCGGGTACGGCAGATCAGATCGGCCAGCAGCCGCAGCGCGCCGCTGCCCGCGACCGTCTGGACGGCCACGGCCCGCTCGGCCGCCCCGCCGGAGCCCAGGACCAGCGACAGCATCGCCCGGTTGAAGCCGGCGTTGCCGGAGAGCCCCCGGTACTCCTTGGACGCGGAGCGCTCCGCCAGGCGTATCTCGGCCTCGCGGACGGCCGCCATGACCGGGGTGCCGCCCGTCTGGTCGCGGTAGACGCCGAGGACGAGGTTCAGGCGCTCGGGCCGCGCGTCGGCGCCGTACGCCTCGGTCAGGTCCCACAACGGGTCGACGGGCGGCGGCAGGAGGAGCTCAAGCATGGACGGGAACCTCGGGCTGGGGGCGGGTACGGGTACGGGGGCGCCGGTTGGCGAGGGCGACGCCCGCGGCGATGAGGGGGACGCCGACGAGCACGGCCACGGTCGGCGACTCGTCGAGCAGGGGAATGGCGAGCAGCACCACGGCGACCGGGCTGAGGCTGCCCACGGTGGAGCTGCGCTCCGCGCCGAGGCTGCGGATGGCGAAGGCGTACAGCAGGCCGGCGCACAGGCCGACGCCCAGCCCCTGCACCACCAGGAACAGGGCGATGTCGCTGCCGGCCGCCGAGGCGAGGCCGGTGGGCAGCACCCCGGTCAGGACCAGCAGGGCCATCACGGCGAACGAGGGAAGGCACAGCAGGCCGATCGATCCGACGGGATCGAGGTCGACCTCCTTCAGCCCGACGGTGTACAGGGCCCACAGCCCGCTGGCGACGAGCAGGATGCCGGCGCCTGCCAGCACCTGCGTGTTCAGCGGGACCACGTACCGCCAGACCAGCGCGACCACGCCGACCGCGATCAGCCCGAGCCCCGCTGCCTGCGTGCCCCGGGGCGCGCCGCGGCCGCCGGCGACCATGAGCGCGGAGACGAACAGCGGGACCATCCCGGGGACGATCGAGCCGACGAACGCCGCCGAGGTCAGGGAGCCGCCGTACATCGCGGCCAGGAAGAACGGCACTCCCGCCCCGCAGGCGATCTTGAGCGCGGCGGCCGGACGCACGGCGGCGATCCGCCGGCGCCGCCGCCACAACGCGGGCGCCAGGACGAGGAGCGGGACGCCGAAGCGCAGCAGCGCCGCGTCGGCGGGCAGCAGGGAGGAGGTGCTCAGGGCCCGGGCGCTGAGCGCGAAGGCGGCCCAGATCAGGACGGTCACCACCAGGGCCACCGTGCCCTGCGCCTGCGGGGAGAGCCCGAAGCGGCCTGTGGCGCGGGCCGGTGGGGGCGTCGTCGCGGGCCCGGCGTTCGTGGTGACCAAGGGGGCTCCTCCAGCCTCAGGGGCCAGATCCGGCCATGGAGCAACGCTAGATCTTTTGCCGGGGCAGCCGATTGCCAGTTCTGCCTCCCAGACATACGTTTGAGGCAGAATCTGCCAAGGAGTGGTGATGGACGCAGTCGATCTGCAGATCATCCGTGAGTTGCAGGCCGACGGACGGCTGTCCAACCAGGACCTCGCCGACCGGGTCCGGCTGTCCCCGTCGCCCTGCCTGCGCCGGGTGCGGCGCCTGGAGGAGGCCGGCCTGATCCGCGGCTACACGGCCATGGTCGACCAGGTGGCCTTCGGCCTGCCGATCACCGTCTTCGTCCGGATACGGCTGGACCGGCATACGAAGGAGGCGGTCAGGGTCTTCGAGGAGCATGTCGCGGTCATCGAGCACATCCAGGACTGCTACCTGATGGCCGGAAGCAGCGACTACCTGCTCCGGGTGGTCATCGAGAGCCTGGAGGCGTACGAGGCCCTGGTGCGCCACCGGATCCACGCGATCCCCGGCATAGCGTCGATCGAGTCGAGTTTTGCATTCGGCAGCGTGAAACAGTCACGGGTCTATCCGAGCCCCGCCTGACATGCGGACGCCGGAGAGGCTGTGGGCCTCTCCGGCGTCCGCGGTGCGGGGGCGATTACCCGCCCTCAATTGCCGAGCTTCTGCTTCAGGTTCTGCTTGACCTGCAGCTTGATGTTCTGCTTGTTCACCTGGCCGCCCGTGCCGGTGCCGTCGCCGCCGACGGCGGTGGCGTCTCCGGTGTTGACGGCGTCGGCGCTGGCGTTGCCGCCGGTGGCGTTGCCGGTCTTGATCTCGCACTTGCCCTTGCAGTTGCCGACGCCGGAGTCGGCGTTGCCGCCGGTGGCCTCGCCGCCGACCGTGGTGTTCTCGGCGTTGGCGTCGCCGCCGGTACCGATGCCGTCGGCGCTGTCGTCCTGGAGGAGGTTGACGGCCTGCTGCGGGGCCGTGGTCGGTGCGGCCATGGCGGTCGCCGGCAGTGCGATGCCACCACCGACCAGTGCGACGGAAGCTCCGGCCAGGAAGATGCGACGGGTCCAAAAGCGCTCAGACATGAGAATTCTCCATTCGGAATAAGAAAAGGCTGGTAAACCGTCTCCGGGAGATCCCCGGTGAGGGCGTACTTCAAATAAACCCGACGGGAGAACATGCGTCACGCCACTCGAACACGTGGCTTGACGCATAGAACCGATCTTGATAGGCCGGGCGCTCGGGTGGATCGCTGGATAGAATTCCCGGTAGGTAGAGAGCGGCCCGTCGCCACGGCGAGCCGTCGCCAGGTCGGCCGGGTGAGGGTGGTGCCTGATGGGCACGGCATCGGACTTGAGCCTCTACGCAGGCCGACCCTCCGGCCTGATCGGGAAGCAGATCGCGGGTTACCGGGTCGAGCGCATGATCGGCCGCGGCGGCATGGCCGTCGTCTACTGCGCGCGGGACCTGAACCTGGACCGCATGGTGGCGCTCAAGCTGATCGCCCCGGAGCGCGCCCGCGACGAAACCTTCCGGCGCCGTTTCACCCGGGAATCACGTGTCGCCGCGTCGATCGACCATCCGCACATCGTGCCGATCTTCGAAGCCGGTGAGACCGACGGCGTCCTGTACCTCGCCATGCGCTACGTCTCCGGCCTGGACCTGCGGGCCATGCTGGACCGGGACGGTCCGCTCCCCGTGGCGACCGCCGTCCGCATCGCAGCGCAGGTGGCGTCGGCCCTCGATGCGGCCCATGAGCACGATCTGGTGCACCGGGACGTCAAGCCCGGCAACATCCTGATCGCCCCGGGCACCGACAGCGAGCACCCCGAACACGTCTACCTCACGGACTTCGGACTGACGAAGAATGCGCGGTCGGCCACCGGAATCACCACCACGGGAGAGTTCCTCGGCACGCTCGGCTACATGGCCCCGGAACAGATCTCCGGCCGGTCGCTGGACGGCAGGTGCGATCTCTACAGCCTCGCCTGCGTCGTGTACGAGACCCTCGCGGGCGGGCCGCCCTTCGAGCGCGACGAGGATGCGGCGCTGCTGTGGGCGCACCAGTACGACCCCCCGCCTCCCCTGACCGAGCGGCGGCCGGGAATCCCGCCCGCCGCCGACGACGTCCTGGCCAAGGCCCTGGCGAAGATCCCCGAGGACCGCTACGACTCCTGCCTGGAGTTCGTCGCGGCCCTGCGCGTCGCCACCGCGACCGGCGTCCCCCGGCTCGCCGAACCGCCGACCGGGGCGGACGTACGGCCGGCCGGGCCCGGAGCGGAGGAGCCGGTGCAGACACCGGATCCTCCGGCCTGGGCCCGGCCGGTCTTCGCACGCCCGTCCGGCGCGCTGTAGGCAACTGCGCTCTGTACGAGCGGGTGGCTGCGGGGGGTCACAGTCCGAGGGAGATGGCCAGTCGGGTCAGTTCGGCGGTGCTGTTGATGCCCAGCTTGGCGCGGATGCGGCGGAGGTAGGCGTCGACGGTGTGCTTGGAGAGTCCCATGTGGCGGGCCGTCTGCAGGTAGGTGCGGCCGGCGGCGATGTGTCCCAGTGCCTCCTGCTCGCGGGGGGCGAGGGCAAGGGCGGTGGTCTCGGTCTGCGGGGTGGTGAGGGTGAGGCTCATGGGATTTCCCTCCGACGGATCGGATCGGTCATCTCTGCTCGCGCCCTCGGAAGCAGGTGGACATGTAATCGAATGTCCGGTTTGTCCTGCTTAAAATCCTGCGCCCGTACCTTCACGACGGTGTCCGCCGACTGTCACAGGCGTGTGACAGGGCCCGCCTTCCCGTACCGGCGAACATGCCGCACCACCACGGGGTGCCCGGCGTCCTCAGAACCCGATGAGGGACTGCTCGGCCCAGATGGTCTTGCCGATCGGGGCGTGCCGGGTGCCCCAGCGCTGGGCGAGCTGGGCGACCAGCAGCAGGCCCCGCCCTCCCTCGTCGAAGGTCCGGGCACGCCGCATGTGCGGGGCCGTACTGCTCGTGTCGGAGACCTCGCAGATCAGGGTGCTGTTCTCGTGGATCAGCCGCAGCTGGATGGGCGGCTCGCCGTAGCGGATGGCATTGGTGACCAGCTCGCTGACCAGGAGCTCGGTGACGAAGGAGGCCTCCTCGAGCCCCCAGGCCGTGAGCTGGTCGGTGGTGCTCCGACGGGCGTGGGCGACGACGGCCGGGTCGGAGTTCAGGTCCCAGACGACGACCTTGTCGGCATGCAGGGCCCGGGTCCGGGCGACGAGCAGGGCGACGTCGTCATCGGGACGGTGGGTCAGCATGGCCGTCAGGACGCGGTCGCACACCGTCTCCAGGGTGGTGGCGGGACGGGTGAGGGCCGCGAACATGTTGTCCAGGGCCTCGTCGATGTCGTGCTCGCGGGCTTGCAACAGGCCGTTGGTGTACAGGGCGAGGGTGCTGCCCTCGGGAAGCTCCACCTCGACGGTCTCGAAGGGCAGCCCTCCCAGGCCCAGCGGCGGGCCGGCCGGGACGTCGAGGAGGTACACGGAGCCGTCCGGGGAAACCACGGCGGGCGGGGGGTGGCCGGCCCGGGCGACGGTGCAGCGGCAGGTGACCGGGTCGTAGACCACGTACAGGCAGGTGGTGCCGATGCCCCCCGCGGCTTCCCCGACGGCGCCCCCGTCGGCCTCGTCGGCGGACAGGTGGATGATCAGGTCGTCGAGGTGGGTGAGCAGTTCGTCGGGCGGCAGGTCGACGTCGGCCAGGGTGCGGACCGCGGTGCGCAGCCGGCCCATGGTGGCGGCGGCGCGGATGCCGTGGCCGACGACATCGCCCACGACCAGCGCCACCCGTGCGCCGGACAGCTGGATCACGTCGAACCAGTCGCCGCCCAGGCCGGCCGCGGTACCTGCGGGCAGATAGCGGGAGGCGATCTCCAGTGCCGCCTGGGTGGGCAGCGTGTGCGGCAGCAGGCTGCGCTGCAGGGTCATCGTGGTGGTGTGCTCCCGGGAGGATCCTCGCGCCTCGTGGATGCTGACGGCCGCCCTGGTCGTCAGCTCCTCGGCCAGCCGCAGGTCGTCCGGCTGGAAGGGGTCACTGCGCCGGTGACGCCCGAAGACGGCCACGCCGAGGGTGACACCGCCGGCCCGCAGCGGGGCCACCATCACGGAGTGGGTCCCGTACTCGCTGATCCACGCGGCGGCCCTCTCGTCCTCGGCCACCCATTGGGCGAGGGCCGGGTCGGTCGGCCCGTACACGGCGCCGCGCCCTGTGGCCAGACACTCGGCGGGCGGTGACAGCGGCGGATAGCTGGTCGTCCCGCCGACCGCGATCTTGGACTCCGGGTTTCCTTCGAGGACCGACCGTACAGCGGTACGGCACACGGTGACCGGCCCCGAGGCGGGGCCGGCGGCCGGCTCGTCACCGCGTGGGGGAGGGTCCAGAAGGTCGACGAACGCGAAATCGGCCAGCCGGGGGACGGCGACGTCGGCCACCTCCTGCACGGTGCGGGTGATGTCCTGGGCGGTGCCGATGCGGGCGTCCGCGACGTCCGGCACCAGGATCCGCTGCCGGTCCCCCTCGCTCGCGGTCCTCTCGTGCGCGGCCAAGGACACGGCGCGCACCCGGCCGTCCGGGTCGCACAACGGGGCCAGCGAGGTCGCCCAGCCGTGCTCCGTGCCCACCCCCGTGGAACGGACGAAGGAGTCCACGTACTGCGGCTCACCGGTCTCCAGGACGAGGCGCATCCTCCGCTCGGTCTCGTCGCTCACGGGGTCGGGCGAGATTTCCGGCAGCCGCAGCCCGCGCATCTCGGCTTCCGTGAGGGACAGCGTGCGCTCCATGCCGGCATTCGCCCGGACCAGCCGCAGGTCCGCATCGAAGACCGCCAGGAAGCAGGGGGACTGGGTGAACGCCCATTCCTTCAGCGGTTCGCCCCAGGGCGTGCCGGGCCCGCTCGTGACGGCGGACACCACGACCCACTGGGCGGTCCCGCCGGTGGACGTCCGGCGGTGCGCGAGCAGTCCCAGTTCCACCCGTCGGCCGTCCCGGTGCCGCAGCGCCACGGTGCCGCTCCACCGCTCCTGGCCGGCAGCCGGGATCCGGGCCGTATCGCTCCCGAGGCCGTCGGCGAGCAGCTCGGCGGCGGGCACCCCCACGACCTCGGACGGCGCGTACCCCAGCAGCCGACGGGCCTCGTCACTCCACTCCGTCACGATGCCCTGCTCGCTGATGGTGGCCGTGGCCGTGTATGCCGACTCGCGGGAGGCGTTCGTTTCCTCCGGCCGCTCACCAGGAAAGCTGGGAAGTTGCTCCATCGCCGCTCATCTCGCCCTCGCTAGTTCCTCTGCCGCCGTCCCACGGCAACCCCTGCACGGCCAGGCGCTCCACTGACAAGCATGATCCGGCGGGGCTGGGAGCACCAACGCAGTGCTGCCAAGGGGCGCGCAGTCGGCCGGCCCCGAGGAGAGGGCCGGCGGGACGCTCGGTGACGGGGCGCGGTGCGCGAGGACAAGGGCGAGGACTGCGTCTCCCGCCCGCCACAGCATCGCGCGGCGCCGTCCGCCGAGCAGGGGAGGCTCAAGACCGGTGATCCGGACGCGGCGCGGAGCGTCACCGAAGATCCCGCTGCGGTCGGCCTTGACCGCGGCTTCCTTGAGCGCCCAGGCGCCGGCCAGGACATCGGGCCGGTCCGTCCCGATGAGGGCGAGTTCTGCGGGGGAGAAGGCGTGGTCCCCGACACGGCGGACCGCGGCCGCCGATTCCGTCTCGCACAGGTCGACTCCGACCGGTTCCGGCGCGAGGGCCGCGGCGACGTGACCGGCGGTGTGGCTGATGGAGACGTTCACGGCCGGCACGGGGCTGCCGCCGACGACGACGTACGGACTGCCGTCGTCACGCGGGAGGATCTCCACGTCGTCCTCCGGCGCGCCGACGGCTTCGCGGACCAGGCGCTTGGCGAGCACGCGGCCGGCCACCCACTCGGCCTGCCGCCATGCCGGCATTGCACGGACCACGCGCCGTTCGGCCGGTGAGAGGTGCGGCGGGAGAAGCGGTGACACAGGCGCTGCCTGCCCCCGGCCGGGGCGGTGGGCCACGACGAGGCCGGCTCCGCCCCATCGGTGCACGTGGCCCGGCGTGATCGGCGGGAAGGTGGTGTCCATGGCAGCGGGGGTCAGGCGGCCATGGCCTGGTGCAGGTGCCGCAGCTCGTACTCCAGCGCGGTCACGGCGTGACGGATCTGGTCGCAGGTGTGGTCACAGGTGATGAAGAAGCGCAGCCGGGCCATTTCCTCGGGTACGGCCGGGTGGAGGATGGGATTGACGCTGATGCCCTGCTGGAACATGGCCTCGGCGAGTCGCAGGGTCTTCATCGAGTCCCCGACGATGCACGGGACCACCGGGGTGTCCTTGCTGTCCCCGACGTCGATGCCCGCATCGCGCGCGAGGCGGACGAACAGCGCGGCGTTCTCCGCGAGACGCGCCACGCGCTGCGGCTCGGCACGCAGCATTCGCAGCGCCGTCAGCGACGCGGCGGTGTCGGCCGGGGTCATGCCGGCGCTGTAGACGAAGCCGGGAACGGTGTAGCGCAGGTACTCGACGACCGAGCGGCTCCCGGCGACGTAGCCGCCGCAGCTCGCCAGCGCCTTGGACAGCGTGCCCGACCACAGGTCGACGGCCGGGCGGTCGGTGCCGCAGTGCTCGCCGATGCCGCGCCCGGTCGCGCCGATCGTCCCGATGCTGTGCGCCTCGTCGATCATCAGCAGCGCGCCGTGCCGTCGCTTGACCTCGACGAGGGCGGGCAGGTCGGCGATGTCGCCGTCCATGCTGTACACGCCCTCGATGACGACGAGGACCCGCCGGTACTGGTGGCGGACCTGGCCGAGGATCGCGTCGAGGGCGGCGGCGTCGTTGTGGGGGAACGGCCGCCGGGTCGCGCCGGAGAGCTTGCACCCCTGCAGGATGCTGTCGTGCGCGAGGGAGTCGTGGATGACGAGGTCCCCGGCGCCGACGAGGTGCCCGATCACGGTGACATTGGTGGCGTGCCCATTGGCCAGGGTGATCGCGGCTTCGCATCCGAGCAGGTCGGCGAGTTCCGTCTCGAGCTCCAGGTGGAGCGGACGGCTGCCGGACAGCAGCCGGCTCGCGGACACGGACGTGCCGCAGCGTGCGATCGCCTCCTGGGCCGCCTCGGTCACCTGAGGGTGCGTGGCCATGCCCAGGTAGTTGTAGCTGGAGAAGGAGACGAGTTCTCGGCCGTCGATGACGGTCGTGTCCGTGATGCCGCCTTCGTGGACGAGGAAGTACGGATTCGGCAGCCCCATCCGGGCGAGCGCGGCGAAACGCTCACCGTGGGCGGCGATCTCCGGGAAGCACTCGATCCGCGTCTGCTCCTCGGGCAGCGGGGCGGCAGCCGGTGCGGCCGGTGCGACCGCGGGCAGGTCGGCGGGCGGCGGCGCCGGGGCTTCGTCGCCGTGGGCGGCGCGCTGTACGGGGACGGCCGCCGGTGCGGCGTCCGTGGAGCCGCCCGAGATCAGCGCGGCGATCCTCCCGGCGGTCGGCCGGTCGGCAGCCCTTTCGTCGAACATCCACTGCGGCCACTCCCGATGGAGGGAGGTGAACAGATCGGTCAGCATGAGCGAGTCGAAGCCGAGATCGTCGATCAGCAGCTGGTCGCTCCGCAGATGACCCACCGGGAACGCACTGATCCGGGCCACGTGCGCGAGCACGGCGTCGCTGACCTCGTCGATGCCCCGGGCCGGCGAAGGTTCCTCATCGGCGGGGATGGCCGGGGCAGTGGGTACGGGTACGGGTGCGGCCGCGGCCGGGGCCGTGACCGGCGCGGCGGGGTGCTGCACGGGGAGCGTCTCGGTGAGGCGGCCGAGCAGCGTCACCTGCTGCCGGACCAGCTGGAGCAGTTCGTTCACCGGGTTGTTCGCGGGGGCATTCATCGAGCTCTCCTGAGGCGGTGCGGGCTGGGGCGGGAGGACGGCGGCGGGGGAGTCCTGCGGCGCGGGGCGGTTGCCCCGCACCCAGTAGGACTGGGTGTCGAGCCTGGCCACCGGCAGGTCCAGCAGGCGGCGGGCTTCCTCGGGAACCAGGGCGCGCGGGTCGACCGGGGCGCCCAGGACCGCGAGCCGGGCGAGGGCCCGGACGAACCCGCGTGCGCCGTCCGGCGCGGCCTCTGCGGCGGCGACGGCGTGGACGTCGTCGTGGCCGGTGAGGTTGCGGCGTACCGAGGTGAGCAGCGAGCTGCCGCCGGTCACCTGGAGGAAGACGCGGGCCCCCTGGCCGTAGGCGGTCCGGACGGCATCGCCGAAGCGGACCGGCGCGGACGCGTGCCGGGACCACAGCTCACGCAGCCGGTCGGCGTCGGTGCAGACCGCCGCGTCCACGGACGATACGAACGGCAGGGCGGGGCTCGCGAGGCGCCGGTCGGCGAGGTACGCGCTCAAGGCCTCGTCGGCGGCGGCGAACCGCGGCGAGTGGAAGGCGCCCGACACCTCGAGAGGCAGCGTGACGACCCCGGCCTCGGCGCACGCGCGCCGCAGGATGGCGAGCCCCCGCAGCGAGCCGCTGACCACGATCTGCCGCGGCTGGTTGAAGCAGGCGAGCCACACGTCGCCGATGCCGGTCATGAGCCGGCGGCAGGTCTCCTCGTCGCCCTGCACGGCGAGCATCCCGCCCCGGGAGCCGGTCTCGGCCCGTCGGAGGGCTGCGCCGCGGTGGCCCAGCAGCCGGACGGTGGCCTCGTCGGTGAGGGCTCCGGCCGCGGCGGCCGCGGCGAACTCCCCGACGCTGTGGCCCAGGGTGAGGTCGGGCGCGAGGCCGCAGTCGGCGAGGAGGCGGGTGGCGGCGATCTGGACGGTGCCGAGCAGTGGCTGACACACGTCGGTGGCGGCGAGCCGCTGCCTGAGCTCCTGGTCGTCGCCGTCGCCGTCGCCGTCGCCGGCCGAGGCCTCGCCGTACAGCAGATCGGTGAGGTCGAAGCCGATGTTCCGCCGGGCCACGGCGCTGAGCGCGTCGACGGTGGCCCGGAAGCCGGTGAACCTCTCGTAGAGGTCCTGCATCATGCCCGGGCGCTGACTGCCCTGCCCGGGGAAGAGGAACGCGATGCGGCGCTGGGCCGGCGGCAGGGGAGCGTCGGCGGCGAAGGCGCCGTCGCCGAGGTCGCCCCGGGCGCCGTCGGCGAGCTGCCGACGGGCGTCGCGCAGCCGCCGGACGAATGCGTCGGTGTCGGCGGCGACGACCGCGAGCCGGGCGGTCAGCGGCTCACGCGCGCCCAGGGTGTGGGCCACGGCCGCCAACGGCGGGCGGTCCGCCGTGTCGAGTGCGTCGAGAAACTCGCCGATGTGCTCGTCCAGCAGCTCAGGGTTGCCGGCCGAGAGCAGGACGAGCTGGGGTCCGTCGGCTTCGGTCCGTTCGGCGGGGTGGCCGACGGCAGGGGCGGGCTGCTCCTCCAGAACCACGTGGACGTTCGTGCCGCCGAAACCGAACGAGCTGACGGCGGCGCGCCGCGGGGTGCCCGTGGCCCGAAAGGGCCGCGCGGTGTCGGCGAAGCGCAGGCCCGCGGCGGCGATGCCCAGGTCCGGATGGGGCGCGGTCTCCGGCTGCGGCACGATCGTGCGGTGGTGGACGACCAGGGCCGTCTTGATCAGCCCCGCGATGCCCGCCGCGGACAGCGAGTGCCCGATGAGGGCCTTGCCCGCCCCGAGGTAGCACAGTGCGGGATCGTCGTCGGGGAACTCGGTGCGCAGTCGGCGCAGCGCCTCCACCTCGGCACGGTCTCCGACGGTGGTGCCGGTGCCGTGGGCCTCCGTGAAGCCCACGGACGAGGGGGCGACCCCGGCGTCGTCGTAGGCCCGGCGCATGGCGCGCAGCTGGCCTTCGGGGGTGGGGGTCAGCGGTCCGGGGGACGCGCCGTCGTTGGCCGAGCCTATGCCCTTGATCACCGCGTAGACGCGGTCGCCGTCGGCGAGGGCGTCCGCGAGCGGCCGTATGACGACGGCGCCGGAGCCCTCGCCGAGGACGAAGCCGTCGGCCGCCTCGTCGAACGGGCGGCACACCCCGGTCGCGGACAGCGCGCGGAGCTTGGAGAAGCCGACCAGGCTGTCGGGGGTGAGGTTCAGGTACACGCCGCCGACGACGGCGATGCGGCAGGTGCCCCGGCCCAGGTGGGCGATCGCCTGGTCGAGGGCGACCAGTGAGCCGGAGCAGGCGGCGTCGACGGCGAAACTGGGGCCGCCGAGGTCGAACTGCCGGCTGACCGTGCCCGCCGCCATGTTGAGCAGGCTCCCGGGCAGCGTGAAGCTCTGGACGGTGCCGAGTCGTTCCGCCTGTTCCCTGGCAGCGTCGAGGCCGCCGGGGTGGTCGGCTGCGGGCGACTCGTCGGCCAGGGCGAGGACCCGGAGGGGGGCCGCCATGAGGTCCTTGTAGTCGGACACCGATATGCCGAGGAAGACGCCGGTGTTCTCGCGGTCGAAGTCGCCACGGCCCAGCCCCGCGTCGTCTAGGGCCTCGCGGGTGACGTCGAGCATCAGCCGGTGCTGCGGGTCCATCGCCCGGGCGCGGGCTGGGGGCACCCCGTAGTGCGGGGCGGCGAAACGGTCCACGGCATCCAGGAAGGCGACCTGGTCGGTGTACGCGGCATGGGGGGCCGACGGGTTGTCGGGCTCGTGGAAGGTGCCGTGGTTCCAGCGTTCCGCCGGGACGGCGGAGAACTGGCGTTCCCCGTTCAGCAGGAGCTTCCAGTAGGCGCGGATGTCGGGGGCGCCGGGAAAGCGGCAGCCGAGTCCGGTGATGGCGATGTCGGTCATGACGGGTCTTCTTCCATTTCGTGGTGCCCCGGGCGGGCTGCGACCAAGGCGGTGGGGACGGGGTCTGCACCGTGGGATTCGGCGGTGCGAGGGGGTGGGGGCAGGTGAGGCGGCGAGGACCGCGGGGCACCCCTGCCGGCCGTGGCCGCGGGAGCCCGGGCCGCCGGATGCGGCACCTTGCGCCTGATGGGCCACGGCGCCCACCAGTTCAGGCCGCCGGCCAGGCGCATGAGCGCCGGTACGAGGACGCCCCGCACGAGCGTGGCGTCGAGGAGGACGCCGAGGCCTGCGCCGATTCCGAAGAACTGCAGGAGCGAGACCTGGGAGGTGCCGAAGCTCAGGAGCGTGAACGCGAGGAGGGAACCGGCGGTCGTGACGATGCCGCCCGTGTGGGCTATGCCCGAGACGATCGAGTCGGTGTTGTCCTGCCCGGCCTCGTGCGCCTCCTTGATGCGCGCGAGGACGAACACCTCGTAGTCCACCGAGAGCCCGAAGACGATGCAGAACAGCAGCACCGGCATGGTCGTACTGAGTGGTCCGGGCGTGAAGTGGAGCAGGTGCCGGAGGTGGCCCGTCTGGAAGACCCACACCATCGCGCCGAGGACGGCAGCGAGGCTCAGGGCGTTCAGCGCGATGGCCTTGAGCGGCAGCAGCAGGCTGCGCGTGAAGCCGAGCAGGAGCACGAACGTGGTGAGGGTGATCAGGGAGAGCGCCAGCGGCAGCCGGTCACCCACGGTGGCCTTGGCGTCGACCAGGACCGCGCTCGGTCCGCCGACGAGGACGTCGGTGCCCGCCGGGGCGGGAGTCGCGCGGACGGCGTGCACGAGCTGCTGGGCGGCGCGCGACTGGGGGTCCGCCTGCGGTACCACGGAGAGCTGGGCCGGGCCGTCGCCGACGGGCCGGGCCGCGGATCCGGCGGAGCGGGAGAGCGCTGCCTTCGCACCGTGCCGGAAGCTGCCCTCGGGCCCCACGACCTGGGCGACCTGGGGGAGTACGGACAGCCGGCGGGCGTAGTCCTCACGGGAGGGCGGGGACGTCTTACCCGTCATGACGACCGTGAGCGCGCCCGGACCGTTCATGTCGAACGCACCGCGCACCAGGTCCCCGGTCTGCCGGCTGGACGAGCTCGCGGGCAGCGCCCGCTCGTCAGGGGTGGCGAAACCGGCGTGTGCGAACGGCCCGGCGAGCACCACGAGCAGACCGATCACCGGCAGCGCCGCGATCAGCGGGCGGCGTACGACGATCTGCGCCAGCCCCCGCCAGAAGCGTGACTCCGAGCCGGCGTGGGCCCGGCGGCGCCACGGCACGGCCCAGGCGTTCACCCGCTTTCCGAGCAGCGCGAGCAGAGCCGGCAACACGGTGACGGCGCTCACCGCCGCGATGGCCACCACGGCGATGCCCGCGTAGGCGAAGGAGCGCAGGAAGTAGGGCGGGAACACCAGCAGCGTCGCGAGCGCGGCGGAGACCGTGGCGGCACTGAAGAGGATCGTGTGGCCCGCGGTGCGCACGGTCCGTATGGCGGCGCTGCGCGGACCGTGTCCGTCGGCGAGCTCCTCACGGAACCGGGAGACGATCAGCAGCCCGTAGTCGATGCCCAGCCCCAGGCCGAGCGCGGTGGTGAGGTTCAGCGCGAACACGGACACGTCGGTGACGGCGCCGAGCACGCTCAGGACCAGCAGCGTCCCGGCGATGGCCAGCACCCCGATCAGCAGGGGCAGAGCCGCGGCCACCACACTTCCGAACACCAGGACCAGCAGGATCAGGGTTCCCGGCAGCACGACGGACTCGGCGCGCTTCAGGTCGGACTCCGAGAGGTCCTGGAGCTCGGCGTCGATGAGCGCCGGTCCTCCCGCGTGCACCGTGAGGGCCGAGGTGGCAGCCGTCGGGGTGGTCAGCTCCTTGCTCAGCTGCTCGACCCGCGTTCCGAGCCGTTCCCCCTCGCCGTCCACGTGCGCGACGAGCATGGCCGCGTTGCCGTCCCGGCTGCGCAGCTCCGCCGCGTTGCCGGTCCAGTACGAGGTCACGGCGCTCACGTGCGGTTGCGTACGAAGGCGTCCGGTCAGGGTCTCGCCCGCGCTCCGGGCTGCCGGGTCGTCGACGGAACCGCCGCGGGCCTGCGCGACGACGACCAGGTTGGGGGACGCCCCCAGGTGCTCGGCCGCCACGCGGGCGGCGCGGCTCGACTCCGATCGCGGGTCGTCGTACCCCTGCGTCTTCAGCCGGCCGGTCGCCTCTGCACCGAACACGGCGGACAGCAGGAGGAAAACGAGCGCGGCAAAGAGGACGAGCCGTGGACGGCGGGTCACGAAGACCCCTGCACGACGGGACATGAATGCCTCCGGTCCGGATGGTGGGTTTCGCTCCTGCTCTTGAGCAGGACGGTCGATTTCCACCGTGCCGGGAGGAGGGGATGGGGCCATAGCCCCGGCTATTCGTCACTTGACAGGAGCCGCTTCGTACAGAGTCGGCCGGAAGAGTTCACCCGGGCGCGGCTCAGCCTTCTATCAAGATCGATTCCGGACGTCAAGCCACGTGTTCGAGTGGCGTGACGCATGTTCTCCCGTCGGGTTTATTTGAAGTACGCCCTCACCGGGGATCTCCCGGAGACGGTTTACCAGCCTTTTCTTATTCCGAATGGAGAATTGCCATGTTCGAGCTCTTCACCACCCGTCGTATCGTTCTGGCCGGAGCTTCCCTGGCGCTGGTCGGTGGTGGCATCGCACTGCCGGCGACCGCCATGGCCGCACCCACCGCGGCCCCGCAGCAGGCCATCACCCTCCCCCAGGACAGCGCCGACGGCATCGGTACCGGCGGCGACGCCAACGCCGAGAACACCACCGTCGGCGGCGAGGCCACCGGCGGCAACGCCAACTCCGGCGTCGGCAACTGTGAGGGCGGATGCGACATCAAGACCGGCAACGCCACCGGCGGCAACGCCAGCGCCGACGCCGTCAACACCGGCGACGCCACCGCCGTCGGCGGCGACGGCACCGGCACGGGCGGCCAGGTGAACAAGCAGAACATCAAGCTGCAGCTCAAGGAGAACCTGAAGCAGAAGCTCGGCAATTGAGGGCAGGAAATCGCCCCCACACCACAGACGCCGGAGAGGCCCACAGCCTCTCCGGCGTCTGTTTCGTGCTTCTCCGGCTGGTCAGCCGTTGCCGCCCGTGGCCGTCGCGTCACCGGTCACGGCCGTTGCGTTGCCTGTGTTGAGGGCGTCGGCGCTGGCGGCGCCGCCCGTCGCGGCACCCGTGGTGATGGTGCACCTGCCGATGCAGGTGCCGACGCCGGAGTTGGCGTTGCCGCCGGTGGCGGTACCGCCGACCGTGGTGTTCGCGGCACTGGCATTGCCGCTGACCGCGCTGGCGTCACCCCCCGTGCCCTTGTCGCTGTCACCCATGGCCCGCGTGCCCTGCCCGACCGAGTTCGTGGCGTTGAACGTGCCGCTCAGGACCTCACCGCTCACGGCGGTGTTGACGCTGTCCTGGCACAGGCCGCTGCACACGTTGAAGGCGCCGTCGCCCACGGCGGTGTTGGTGCTGGTGTCGCAGAGGCCCACGCACTCGTTGAACGCGCCGGCCCCGACGGTCGTATTGGTGCTGCCGTCGCACAGTCCCCGGCACACGCCGGAGGAACCGTCGCCCACGGCCGTGTTGGTGCTGTCGTGGCAGATCCCCTCGCACACGCCGGAGGTGCCGTTGCCTGCGGCGGTGTTGCTGCTGTCGTGGCAGAGCCCCCTGCACACGCCCGGTGCACTGTCGGTTGCGGCGGTGGTGATGCCGGTGTAGCCGTACTGAGGGGATGCCGGTGCTGCCATCGCGGTCGCCGGCAGGGCCACGACGCCGGTCAGTGCCACGGAAGCCGCGGCCAGCACGATACGACGGGTCCAGGAACGCTCGTTCATCGGAATTCTCCGGGATTCTTGTGCGAGGTCTTCGCCTGTGGCCAAGCAGGCGGGCGCTGAGGCTGCCGGTCGGATACGCCCGGTGCTGTGCAGACGCCGGGGATCCCAGGGCTTATGCGAGGTCGACGTTAGCGTGTAGATCATGCCGCGAGCAGGATCTGGTGACGCGCGGCGTGTTCCCGCCGCTTCCCGCTATCAAGATCGGTTCTCGGCGTCAAGTCACGTGTTCGAGTGGCGTGACGCACGTGCTCCCGCAGGGTTTATTTGAAGTGCGCCCTCACCGGGGAACGCCCCGGAGAACACGAAGCCGGAAGGATATACCCGGACTTTTCCGCGGGGCGGAATGCGAACCCTTTTGACACCGAATGGAGAATTCCCATGTCTGAGCGTTTCTGGACCCGTCGTATCGTCCTGGCCGGAGCTTCCGTGGCGCTGATCGGCGGCGGTGTCGCGCTGCCGGCGACCGCCATGGCCGCGCCGACCGCCGCCCCGCAGCAGGCCGTCACGCTCCCCCAGGACAGCGCCGACGGCATCGGCGTCGGCGGCAACGCCAATGCCGAGAACACGACCGTCGGCGGTACCGCCCGGGGCGGCGGCGCCTACGCCGGCGTCGGCAACTGCGAGGGCGGGTGCACGGTCACCACCGGTGTCGCCCGCGGCGGTAACGCCAGCGCCGACGCCGTCAACACCGGCGACGCCACCGCCGTGGGCGGGAACGGCACCGGCACCGGTGGCACCGTCACCACGCAGGACATCAAGCAGGAGGTCCTGCAGAACCTGAAGGCGAAGCTCGCCCACTGAGGGCCGACAGCCCCCACAGCCCCACGCACGGACGCCGGAGAGGCCCACAGCCTCTCCGGCGTCCGCACGTCCGGCGGTTCAGCCACCGTCCTGCATGGATTCCAGGGCCTCCTTGGCCCGCTTCTCCATCTCCGCCGGGGGGATGTCCTCCACGTGCGTGGCGATGTTCCAGCGATGGCCGAAGGGGTCCTCGAACTGCCCGGTGCGGTCGCCGTAGAACTCGTCCTTGACCGCCGACACCTCCGTGGCGCCGCGGGCGAGGGCCTTGGCGAAGACGGCGTCGACGTCTTCGACGTACACGTGCAGGGTGATGGGCGTGCCGCCCACCGACTTCGGCGAGCGGAATCCGATCTCCGGGTACTCGTCGGCGAGCATGATGACCGAGTTGCCCAGCCCCAGCTCGGCGTGGCCGATCCTGCCGTCGGGCGCCGGCATCCTCATCCGCTCGGTCGCACCGAGCACGGACACGTAGAAGTCGATCGCGGCTGCGGCTCCGCCGATACAGAGGTACGGCGTGACCCGCGGGTATCCCTCGGGAATGGGTTTGACGGCCACCGGGCTCCCGCCCTTCCGAACAGTGGCGATCACCGCCGACCGCCGCCTGCGGCCACTGATATCCCGATCCCGCAGAGCGCGCTCCGGCGCCGCGCGGCACCCCCGCTCCGGTTGCCCCGAAGGGCCCACGGCCGAGTCGTCAGGTGGCCTGATCCCGGGGCCGTACGCAGGAGAGGGGCGGCCGCGTGGGGCCGGCGGGGGTCAGCGGACCGCGACCACCACGTGGCTGTTGCCGAACTGCCAGACCGTGCCGACGTGCTCGAAGCCCGCCTCGCGCAGCAGTGCGAGGTGGTCGGTGAGGGTCAGGTCGTTGCCCTCGCACCGCGGGTGGGCGCGCCGGTCGCGGGTGGCGAGGAGGGGCGTCAGCTCGGGGTCGGCCCGCACTCCCGACCACCACGACTCCCAGTCCTCGTGCGCCAGGGCCTGCTGGCGCTCGGCGCGCCGCCGGCCGATGTCGACGGCGAGCTCGTGGACCTTGGGGGAGTCCGGTTCCAGATGGTCGCCGTTGACGAGGACTCCGCCGGGCCGGATGCACTCGGCCAGCTCCTCGTACGTCCGCCGCAGGGTGTCCTCGCCGAGGTAGTGCAGGGCCGTCGTCGAGACGGCGGCGTCCACCGGGCGGTCCAGCGCGAGCCCGTCGAGCCAGCCCGGCTCCCCGATCGAGGCCTCGGCGAAGCGCAGGGCCGCTCCGTGGTGCGCCCGCCCCAGTTCCAGCAGCAGCGGATCGGCATCGACGCCGACGACCTCGGCCGCGGGCATCCGCTCCGCAAGACGCGCGGCCAGCGACCCCGGCCCGCATCCCAGGTCGACGAGCAGGGGAGCCGCGCAGCCCGCCGTCACGCGCTCGACCACGTCGGAGATGACGGTGAACCGCTCCTCGCGGTCGACCGCGTAGCGCTGCTGCTGCCGCTCCCAGCGTTCCACCCACCGGCCGGCCGCCACCGTGTGCAGGTTCATGTTTCTGTCCGCTCGTGCCTCTGCCGTTCTCACGGCCCTGAACTCCACATGAAAATCATTGCAGATTGGCGAGGGTGGTGAGCAACGCTTCGATCTCCTCAGCGGTGTTGTACACGTGCAGACTCACCCGCACCGATCCGTCCTTCACCTCGGCGCCCGCCTGGCAGTGTCCGTCGGAGCGGACCATGAACCCGTGGCTGTAGAGGATGAACCCGAGATCGCGGGATGCGATCCCGCGATGCCGGAACGCCACGATGCTCCGGCGCCGCTGGACCTCGGAGCCGGCCGCCAGGCTGGTGCGGCAGCCGAGCACCTCGTACGCGTCCAGCCGGCTCAGGCCGTCCGTCAGCCGCGCCGCGAGCGCCACCGTCCACGCCTCGATCCGGTCCGTGCCGGCCGCGTCGAGCCAGTCGAGCGCGGCCGTCAGGCTTGCGATGCCGACCGTGTTCGGGGTGCCGGACCAGCCGCCCGGCCGGAACTCCGGCCCCCGCCGGCCACGGGCCCAGACCGCGCCGGTACCCGGCAGCGCCAGGGCCTTGTGCCCGGAGAACACCACGAAGTCCACGTCGAGTCCGGCGACGGAGAACGGCAGGTGGCCGACGCTCTGCGCGGCGTCGAGGCAGATCGGGACATCCGGCCCGACCACCTGGCGGATCCGGTGCACGTTCATGTCGGCGCCGTAGACGTGGTGCACATGCGTGGCCGCGACGAAACGGGTGCGGGGGCCGGCCGACGCGGCGAGTGCCGCCGGGTCGTAGTCGCCGGAGCTGTCCTGGTACGGCAGCTCCCGGACCAGGATCCGTACGCCCTGCCGGGCCAGCAGCTCCCGTACCTCCAGCCATGGCGCCAGATTCGCCTCGTGGTCGGCGAACGGGACGACGATCTCGTCCCCGTCGGTGAGCCGGCCCGCCAGCCAGTCCAGGGCGACGGTCCGCAGTCCCTCGGAGGCCCCGCTGGTGAAGTGCACCGACGACCGGTCCGGCTCGGGATCGCCCAGGAACTCCCTGACACGGCCGCGGGCCCGCTCCACCGCGGCCGTCGTCGCATTGGCCCAGGGGTACGAGCCGCGGCCCGCGTTGGCGTTGGAGGTGGTGAGGTAGTGCTGCACGGCGTCCAGTACGGCCTGTGGCTTCTGCGCGGTCGCCGCACTGTCCAGGTAGGCCAGCCCCGGGTTCGCCACGATGATCGGGAACTGGGCGCGCAACGGCCGCTGCCAGGAACGCAGCTCCTCGAGAGCGTCGGTGTCGGCGTCGGCCATGTCAGTCACGCACCAGCGGCGCGCCCGCGTCCCGCCACGCGATGATCCCTCCCGCGAGGCTGCGTACGTCGGGATGGCCCATCCGGGTCAGGAGGGCGGCGTAGCGCGCCGACTGCTCGCCGACCGGGCACGCCAGGAGGACGGGCTGCCGTTTGCTGAACGGCATGCCACCCCGGACGAGTTCGTCGAAGAGCTCGTCGACGATGTTCACCGATCCGTCGATGTGCAGCGCGGCGTAGGCGAAGGAGCTGCGCAGGTCGATCACCAGCGGCCGCTCGGCTGCGAGCCACTTCTGTGCGTCGGCCACCTCGATGACCTGGGCCGCCCGTACCTCGGTGTCGGTCAGCGAGGTCACGGAGTTCCGCGCGGGCGGGCGGCCCAGCAGCTCCGGGCGGCGCTGTTTGACGTAGCCGAGATAGCTCTCCACCCGGTCGCAGACGATGAAGACCGCGCTTCTGCGGTCCGTCTCCGTCAACTCTGCGTCGATCGACTTCAGATGGCGGACCGTTCCCTGGTAGGCGGCGCCGCCGGTGGGTCCGGCGAGGATCCCGCAGCGCCGGACCAGGGTCAGCATGCCGTCGATGGCGTCGTCGGCGCTGACCGACTCGATCGTGTCGTACGTGGCCGGGTCGAAGAGGCCGACCTCGTGGACCTCGTCGATGTTGCGGATGCCGGGGATGAAGTCCGACTTCTCGCCCACCAGCCCGATCACCCGTACGGCCGGATCATGGGCGCGCAAGGCCCGGGCCACGCCCGTGGAGGAACCCGCCGTGCCGACGCAGGCGAGGAACCAGTCCGGGGCCCGGCCGTCCAGATCCGCCACGATCTCCGGGCCCGTACCCGTCTCGTGGGCCTCGGTGTTCAGCGCGTTGAAGTACTGGTCGGTGTGCAGGTGGGCACTGCCGGACTGGTTCAGCCTCTGGTGGAAGAGGGTCAGCGGGTCCTCGGTGTCCGTCGGGTCCAGGCATTCGCTGCGGCCCGGCAGCTCCTCGATCTCGGCGCCCAGCAGCAGGAGCAGGTCCTTGACCTCGGGTATGCGCATCCGGTTGGTGACGCTCTTGAACGACAGCCCGTGCATGCCCGCGATGACGGCCAGCGCCTTGGCCGTGTTTCCGCTGGACAGCTCGACGATCGTCGCGCCGCGCTCCCGGGCGCCGGGCAGGCCGGACCGGGCCATGTTCCAGGCCGCCCGGTCCTTGACGGAGCCGAACGGGTTGAGCATTTCGAGCTTCGCGTAGAGGTCGATGTGGCGCAGGCCGTGTACGGCCGGATCGATACGGACCAGCGGGGTGTTGCCGATGGCGTCGGTGATGCTGTCGTACCTCATGCCTGTCCCCCCGAATCGGTGATCGGCCGGCACTCCTCGATCGGCCAGTACTCCTCGTCCAGACACCAGCGCCAGGCGGCTCCTTCCTGCCGGACGGCCACCTTGCGGGCCACCGGCTGCTGTTGTGCGTGGGTGCCGCTGAAGTCCATGCAGTACCCGCCGGTGTTGGCGAAGCCGAGCAGGTCTCCCGGCCTCGGCAGCCGCGGCAGGAACACCGTTCTGCGGGTGATCAGGTCGGCTTCCAGGCAGAGGTTGCCCATGAGGTGGACGCCGACCGGCTCCTGCGGGCCGGCGGGCTCGCCGTCGCGGGGCACGAGCACGGGGTCCATGAGGATGCCGTGGTCCTCCAGGCTGACGTCGTTCGCGTTCATGGCGAGGCGTACGAATGCGGGGCCCGTGTCCCGGTGCCGTACCTCCAGCACCCGGGCCAGCGACAGCCCGCACTGGTCGGCGAGGGCCCGGCCCGGCTCCGTGTACAGGTCGTAGAGGCTCTCCAGCAGCAAGGTGCCCAGCGGCCGGCCCAGGGTGGGGGCGGGCTGTGACAGGAGTGCGTCGAGGTAGGCGGCGCCGGCGACCGGGCGGTGGGCGGGGTACAGGCTCAGGGCGCCGCGGAGCGTACCGCCCTCGGAGTGCAGGCCGTAGCCGTGGCCGCCCCAGGTCAGGGGCGGTCGGCGGCCCATCACCGCGGCCGCGAGCTCGCTCGTGTAGCGGTCCCACTGGGCGGCGTGCGCGAGGTAGCTGACGCCGAAGCCGCCGCCGATGTCCACGGCGCGCGGCTGGAATCCCCGTAATCGCAGGTCGTCCATGGCGCGCAGGCAGCCTTCGAGGGCGATGGCCTTCTCGTCCGGGCTCGTGGTGTCGAGGTGGTACGCGACGCCGACCGGATCGAGGGAGTCCCGGTGGCGTTCGAGGAGGTCCAGCAGCGGGCCGAGGGCCTTCACGGACGTACCGAACCGGCTCCTTCGGGACAGCATCCTGGGTCCCGAGGTCTCGAACTCGCAGAGGCGGAGCAGGACGCGCGGGCGAGGCAGGTCATGGCGTCGTACGAGGCCCGCCAGCGCCTCCAGCTCGCCGGGGCCGTCGGCGTTCACGGTGACCCCCGACCGCGCGGCGAGCCAGAGGAACGCCGGATCCTTGGGGCCGGTCGCCATGATGCGGTCGGCGGTGAAGCCGTCGCCGAGGGCGCGGCGGAGCTCGCCGAGGGAAGCCACGTCCACGGCGGCGTCCGTGGTGGTGAGCCGCCGGACGAGGGACCGGGAACGGTTGGCCTTGTGGGCGAAGAAGACGTGCCCGCCGAGGCGGTGGCGGCGGTAGACGGAGCGGAAGCCCTCGGTGTTCTGCGCCATCTGGTCGGGCACGAGGACGTTCAGGGGCGAGCCGAGGGCGTCCACGAGCATGTGCAGGAACGGGGCCGAGCCGAGCAGCGCAGCGATCCGCGGTGCCAACCGCGGTTCCAGGTACAGGGGGCCGGTGTCCATCGCAGCTGCTCCTCCGGGCTCCGATCGTACGACGATTTACCTCGCGGCCCTGTTCCTGCCCTGCTGATCGGGCTCGGACGCGTGATGGAGGGAGATGACCGAAACGCGACAGGCGCGCCGGAGCACTTGGCGGCCCCAGGCGACTCAGGCGGCTCGGACGGCTCAGGCGGCTCGGAGGGCGAGGTACATGAGGATCTCGTCGCGGTCGTCGCCGGGTGCGACCCGCAGACCGCCGGGCCAGCGCCCGATCTCGCGCCAGCCCAGACGGCCGTAGAACGCCTCGAGCCCCAGCCCGGCCCGGACGGCGATGTGCAGCTGCTCCAGACCCATCTCCTGCCGGGCGAGATCGCGGACCCGGTGCATCAGCGCGCTACCGATGCCGCGGCCGCGGAAATCGGGGTGGGTCATGACGTGGTTGACAGCGCCGCAGTGCGCGACGAGGGGATGCGGGTCACGGCGCAGAATCAGCCACCCCGCGAGCCTCCCGCCGGCCGTGGCGATCAGCATCCGGGCGCGGCGCGGATCGAGCTCACCGACGAGCAGGCCCAGGGCCGGGTCGGCCTGGCCGGCGCTCACCGGCGGCATGGGCAGCCCCCGGGGAATGACGGCGCCTCCGGCGTTGATCACCCGTACCCAGCAGTCGACGAGCTGTTCCCGGAGTTCGGCAGTCAGCTCCCGGGGGCGGGTGATCTGCGTGAAGTCGAGTGGTTGCTGCACGGTCATGGAGCGCAGCTTGCCAGACCCGGCATCGACGGGCGCCCCGGCCGGGTGGGGGCGGACCGGCCGGGGCGGGGCGCGCCGTGGGCGCCGGCGGTCAGTCCGCCGCGGCCGTGGCCGTACGCCCGAAGTGGCGGGCGGTGGGTACCAGCGCCGCCGCGGCCGGGACGAGGAAGCAGGCGGCGGCGCACGCGGCGAGTACGGCGGTGACCCCGAAGGCGTCGATGGCGGGTGCGATCAGCGCGAGCCCGACGGGCGCCAGGCCGTACGAGACGAGGAAGTCCAGTGAGGAGACGCGGGCCAGCTTGTCCGGGGCCACCTCGCGCTGGGTGGCCGTGAACCAGGGCACGTTGAACAGCTCGATGCCGATCCCGGCGACGGCGTACGCGGCGACGACCACGACCGGGTGCACGGGCAGCATCAGACTCAGCGGCGCGAAGCCGTACACGGCCAGCCCGGCGAAGGCGGCCCAGCCCTGTGAGCGGGGCCGCCGGCGGGCGATGACCAGGGCGCCGCCGAGCGCGCCCAGGGTGTACGCGGTCATGGCCGCGGCCAGCACCCACTCGGTGCCGTAGCGGTCCCGGCTGATCAGGGGCAGCGCGACGCTGGTGGCGGAGTAGCCGAGGGCGATGACGGCGACGAGGGCGCCGAGCCCGGCGAGGAACCAGGGATGGCGCCGCGCCTCGCGTATGCCCTCCAGGAATTCGGCGCGGAAACCGGCGCGCGGGGCGGGCTCCGCGGCCGACCCGGAGGTGCCGGCGCCCTTGCCCGGGACGAGCGCGGCGACCAGCCAGAGCAGCCCGATGCCGAGCAGCAGCGTCCCGACGTCGAGGAAGGCCGCGAGCAGGGCGGTCAGGGCGGGTCCGGCGAGGGTGGAGCTGCGTACGGCCATGGTCATGGCGGCGTTGGCCTGCTGACGGCGCGCGGGTTCGACGGTCTCGGCGGTGAGCGCCTGGAACGCGGGGCGGCAGGCGCCCTGTCCGGCGCCGGCGAGGGCGGCGGCGGCCGTCATCAGCACGAGCGAGCGCCCGAGTCCGGCGGCGAGGAGGGGCGCGGCGACCGCCGCCGCGAGGCCGGACCAGAGGACGACCGCGCGGCGGGAGTGCCGGTCGGCAAGTACGCCTCCGACGGCGACGGCGGCGAGGAAGCCGGCGGTGCGGGCGGCGAGGACCAGGCCCAGGCCGGCGGCGCCGAGGTCGCGGTGCAGGACGGCGAGCCCGAGGACGAAGGGCAGGGCCCAGGTCGCGAGGCCGGAGGCGGTGGTACCCGCCCACAGGCGCAGGAACGCGGGGTCCAGAAGGACCGAACGCGGGGGCGGGGCATCGGCCTTGGCCGCTGTCGGCGCAGGTGTGGTCGCCACGGTATGGGTGCTCCTCGGAGGTGGGGGAGCGGCTCGGCGAACCGCCCCCGGAGTCGTTAATGAAAATGAATACCATTACAGTACTCTTCGAACGTGGCACTCCTGCCCGGTGCACGACAACACCCACGCCTCCCTCCCAGACCGGAGAACCCATGCGCCATCCCGCCCGCCTCGGCATCGCCCTGACCATCGCCCTCGCCACCGCGGGCTGCTCCACGGCAGCCGGTGACGGTTCCCGGGCGGACGCCGGGCCCGCGGCCCAGGACGGCGCCAAGGCGGCTTCCGTCACCAGCTGCGGCCGACAGGTGTCCTTCGCCCGGCCGCCGCAGCGGACCGTCGCCCTGGACCAGACCTCGACCGAGACCCTGCTCGAACTCGGCCTCCAGGACCGGATGGCGGGGACCGCCAACCTCAAGACGAAGATCCCCGCGCCGTACGAGGACGCGTACGCCAAGATCCCCGTCATCGCCCCGAAGATCGCCACCGGCGAGCAACTGAGAGCCGCCACACCCGACTTCGTCGTCTCCGGTTCCACCGACCTCTACACCAAGGACCGGGCCGGCACCCGCGAGGAACTGGACGCCCTCAAGGTCCCCACGTTCGTCAGCGCCGTGGACTGCCCGCAGCAGAACCCGGCCGGCAGGACCCCCTTCGAGCTGCTCTTCTCCGACTACGAGAACCTGGGCAAGCTCTTCGGCGCCGAGGAGCGGGCCGGGAAACTCGCGGCCGACCAGCGCGCGGCGGTCGCCCGGGCCGGGGAGAACGCCTCCAAGGCTGGCCAAGGCGCGGACCGGCCGACGGTCGTCCACCTCTACTCCGTCTTCAACGGCATGCCGTACGTGGCGGGCAGGACCGGGATGCCCAGTGAGATGAGCCGGATCGTCGGCGCGAAGAACGCCTTCGACGACGTCGGCGAGGACTGGCCGGAGGTCACCTGGGAGGAAGTCGCCCGGCGAGACCCGGACTTCATCGTGATCGGAGACCTGTCCGAGCGCGGCCGTCCCGGCGACAGCGCCGCCGAGAAGCGTGCCGCGATGGCTCAGCACCCGGTGATCTCGAAGCTGGCCGCCGTCCGCGAGAACAAGATCCTCGAGGTGCCCGGCATCGAGCTGGACCCCTCCGTACGCTCCGTCCACGCCCTCGGGCTGCTGGCGAACGGCATGAAGGACCTCGGGTATGTCCGCTGAGCCGGACACCCGGAGGGCCCCGGCGGATCTCCTGCTTCCGGCGGCCCGCGGACGGGTGGTGACCCGGGGCTGCGCCACCACCCGGCCCGGCCGGTCCGCGGCGGCGCACGCGGTCCTCCTGCTCCTGACCGCAGGCGCCCTGGCGGGCTCGGTGGCGGCTGCCGTGCGCACCGGCACCGCCGACGTGAGCTGGACCGACACAGCCCGGGTCCTCGGATCCCATCTCGGTCTGGACGTGGAGCCGTTGCCCCCGCTGGTGGACTCCCTCATCTGGGACCTGCGGCTGCCGCGCGTGTTGCTGGCCGCTCTCGTCGGCGCCTCGCTCGCCGTGTGCGGAACGGTGCTCCAGGCGGTCACCCGCAACGCACTCGCCGACCCCTACCTGCTCGGAGTCTCCTCCGGCGCGTCGACCGGAGCCGTCACCGTCGTCGTCCTCGGGATCGGCGCGAGCACGCTCGGGGCCACCGGCGGCGCGCTCGCCGGCGCACTGCTCTCCTTCGGGCTGCTCCTGCTGTTGCTACGCCGCACCGGGCTGGATTCCGTCCGGATCGTCCTCACCGGCGTGGTGGTCGGCCAGCTGTTCACCGCAGTGACCTCGCTGGTCCTGATGGCCTCGGCGGACGCGGACACCACGCGGGCCGTCACCCACTGGCTGCTGGGCTCGATGGCGCCGGCCCGCTGGGACACCGTCGTGGTCTGCGCGATCGTCACGCCGCTGGGACTGCTGGTGGCTTGGCTCTGCTCGAACGCCCTGGACGGGCTCGCGTTCGGCGCCGACACGGCCGCTTCGCTCGGGACCGGGGTACGGCACACGCGGATGCGGCTGCTCGTGGTCACGGCCGCGCTGACCGCGGTCGCGGTGGCCACCGTCGGAGCCATCGGCTTCGTCGGGCTGATCGTCCCCCACGGGGTGCGGTTCCTCGTCGGGCCGC
Organism: Streptomyces sp. NBC_00354; assembly: GCF_036106915.1. Taxonomy (NCBI): domain Bacteria; kingdom Bacillati; phylum Actinomycetota; class Actinomycetes; order Kitasatosporales; family Streptomycetaceae; genus Streptomyces; species Streptomyces sp. NBC_00354. The sequence goes on from NZ_CP107983.1 coordinate 7,043,322, forward strand.
TGCACCGGCTGCTGCTGCCGTACGCGGCGCTGGCGGGCGCGGTGTTCCTGGTCTGGACGGACGCGCTGGCACGGATCGCCTTTGCACCGCGAGAGGTTCCCGTGGGTGTGATCACCGCCCTGCTCGGCGTGCCGCTCTTCCTCATCGTGCTGCGCAAGCGGGGTGAACTGTGAGGATCACCGCCGAGAAGCTCAGCTGGTCGGTGGCGGGCACGCCGGTCGTACGCGAGGTCAGCGCGGACATCGCCCCCGGCGAGACGGTCGGGCTGCTCGGGCCCAACGGCTCGGGCAAGTCCTCGCTGCTGCGCTGCCTGGCCGGCCTGCGGGTCCCCGACGCGGGCACGGTCCGGTACGACGGCGAGTCCGTACGCCACTGGAGTGCGCGGCGGATCGCCCGTCATGTGGCCTTCGTCGAACAGGACTCGGGCGCGGACAGCGATCTGCCGGTCGCCGACGTCGTGGGCCTGGGCCGGACCCCGTTCCGGGACCGCTGGCGCGGGCCGAGCGCCACCGACCGGGCGGTGGTCGCCGCCGCACTGGAACGCGTCGGACTCACCGCGCTCGCCGGCCGCTCCTGGAAGGCCCTGTCGGGCGGCGAGCGCCAGCGCGCCCACATCGCCCGCGCGCTGGCCCAGCAGCCGTACGGGCTCCTGCTCGACGAGCCGACGAACCACCTCGACGTCAGACACCGGTTGGAACTGATGGAGCTGCTGGCCGGCACGGGCCGGACGGTCCTGGTCGCGCTGCACGACCTGTCGCTCGCCGCCCGTTACTGCGACCGGCTGCTGCTCCTGCACCACGGCCGCCTGATCGCCTCCGGCAGCCCCGCCGCCGTTCTCACAGCCGAGCGGCTCGCCGAGGTCTTCGAGGTCGACGCCGAACTGACCACCGACGCCTTGGGCCACCCCGCGGTCACCTACCGCGGGCCGCTCGGCGCCCCCGCGCCCCGACTCGCCCAGTGAAAAGGAACCCCATGCATCGCACGAACTCAACCCCCACCCCTGCCCTCGTGACCTCCGTCGACGGGCTCATCGAGGCCGTCCTGGCCGGTGAACACGGCCCGCGCCCCTGCGAACTCGTCGCCACGAGCGTGTTCTGGATCCATCACGGCACCCGCTTGGCCGGCGGGGACACCACGTACCTCAATCAGTACGTACTGGTCCGCCTCGGCGGCTCCTTCGGTGCCTGTGCCTTCGAGGCCGGCGAGATCGCCCCGTCGATCTGCCGCGACTCCTCCGGCACCCCGCTCGACGTCCTGCTGCGCGAGGGCCCGCGCCCGCTGAGGATCGCCGCCCTCGACGCCTACCTCTCCGGGACCCGCCCGCACCGCGTGGCCGGCGAGACGGGAGACGCCGAGCCCGTGACCCTCCCCGCCGGTACCCCGGAGGTCCGCGCGAAGGCCCGCGACGCGGCCATCGCCGGACTGCTCGACATCGAGGAGGGCGCCCGGGTCGGCCTCATCGGCGTGGTCAACCCGCTGGTCGCCGCGATCCGCGAGCGCGGCGGCGAACCGCTGCCCTGCGACCTCAACCTCAAGGCCACCCAGTGGGGCGACCCCGTCACCGACGACATGCACGAGGTGCTGGAGCGCGCCGAGGCCGTCGTCGCCACCGGAATGACCCTGAGCAACGGCTCGTTCGACACCATCCTGGAGCGCTGCCGTACCCGCGGCATCCCGCTGGTCGTCTACGCGCAGACCGGCAGCGCCGTCGCCCGCGCGTTCCTCGGCTCGGGCGTGACCGCGCTGTCCGCGGAACCGTTCCCGTTCTCCCAGTTCAGCGCCGAGGAGACGGTCCTCTACCGCTACCGGACGGGGAGCCGCGCGTGATCCCCACCGGCGCCGGGGACGCCCCCTGCCACCACGGCGAGATCCTCCAGGGCGTCTTCCTCGACGACGACGGCCGCAGGTGCGCGGGCCTGGTCACCCTCCCCATGGCCGGCCCGGGAAGCCACGCCGAGTTCGTCCGCCGGCCCGGTACGGCGCCCGGAGCGCTCACCGCCGTACCCGCCGACCGTACGAAAGCCGTACGGGCCGCGGCTCTCGCGGTGGCGGAGTGCGCCGAGCGGACCGGACAGCCGCCCTGCGGAGGGGAGTTGCGGCTCACCGGAGACATCCCGGTGGGCCTGGGCATGGGCAGCTCCACCAGCGACGTCATCGCCACCGTGCGCGCGGTCGCGGACTCGTACGGACTGCGGCTGCCCCCGGACACCGTGGCCCGGCTGGCCGTCCACGCGGAACTGGCCTGCGATCCGCTGATGCTGGACGGCCGGCCGGTGCTCTTCGCGCAGCGGGAGGGCCGGGTGCTGGAGGTCATCGGCCCGGCGATGCCGCCGCTGGTCGTCGTGGGCTGCGCCCTCGGCGGGGGTGCGCCCGTCGACACCCTCTGCCTGCCCGTCCGGGACGCCTCCGAGGCCGACGTACGGGCCTTCGAGCGGCTGCGCACGCTGCTGCGCCGGGCGGTGGCCACCGCGGACGCCCGGCTCCTCGGCGAGGTCGCCACCGCCAGCGCCCGGCGCGGCCAACAGGCCCTCGGTCACCCGGAGTTCGACGCCCTGACGGGCATCGCCCGGCGGGCCGGAGGGGTCGGAGTGCAGATCGCCCACAGCGGCGCGGTGGCGGGAGTGCTGTTCGACCCGGCCGCACCGGGCCTGCGGCACCGCGTGCGCAGCTGCGTGCGCGCCCTCGACGCCCACGGCATCCCCACTACCCGGACCTTCACGACCCCCACCACCACCCAGGAGGACCTGCATGGACCAGCACATCGCGGAGGCGATCGGCCGTCCGGACCTGATACGTCTCGACGACCGGCTCGTCTGCCTGCGCTTTGAAACGATGAAGGTGGTCTCCGCCCTCGCGGCGGTGCGCCACCTGCTGGACACCGGCGCGGTGCGCCGCGGGGACACCCTGCTGGACAGCTCCAGCGGCATCTACGCGTACGCCCTCGCCCTGGCCTGCCACCGGTACGGCATGCGCTGCCACATCGTCGGCTCGACGACGGTGGACCGCACGCTGCGCACCCAGCTCGCCGTACTCGGGGCGACGCTGGAGCAGATGGCACCGTGCAGCGACCTCAAGCTCGACCAGAAGCGGCGCGTCGCGCGGATCCACGAGATCCTCGCCGTGCACCCCGAGTACCACTGGATGCGGCAGTACCACGACGACATCCACTACCTCGGCTACCGCGCGATCGCCGACCGGATCCGGCAGGAGACCGGTGACGTGACCGGGCTCACCGTGGTCGGCGGGGTCGGCTCGGGGGCGTCCACGGGCGCTCTCGCCCGCTACCTGCGCGGGGCCGCCGCCCGCCCGGCCGATGTCGAACTCGTCGGCGTCCAGCCGTACGGCAGCCTCACCTTCGGCGCGGAACACGTCGCCGACCCCGAGATCATCATCGCCGGGATCGGCAGCTCCATCCCCTTCGGGAACGTTTCGCACGAGATGTACGACACCCTTCACTGGATCTCCTTCGACGCGGCGCTGGCCGGCAGCGTCGACCTGCTGCGCCGGCACGCGGTCTTCGCGGGCCTGTCGACCGGCGCCGGCTACCTCGCCGCCCGCCACGAACGCGGGCGCTCGCCCGAGCGGACGGTCCTGTTCATCGCCGCCGACACCGGCCACCGTTACGTCGACGCCGTGTACGCCCGTCACCGCGAGGCCGCGGGGATCGAGGACCTCGTCCCGCAGGAGGTCTCCGACCGGAGCCGGCTGGCCCTTCCCTGGTCCCGTATGCGCTGGAACCGCGCCCCGGCGCCGGATACCGGCCTGCCGACTCCACGGCGTGCACGCCCCTGTTTTCCCACTCGAACGATCTGACGGATATGTCCTTATTTGTATGGTCTTCGCGAGTGAAGCAGAACACTCTCCGCAACGTTTTGCGCATGGATCCCGGGTGCCCGGGCAGGCGGCCGGACTGCTGGTGCAAACCGGCAGGGGGATTCGAAGAAGCGAAAGGCCATACGCAACGTGACCGGAGCACAACAGACCATCCATGTGGGCGGAGAATGGCGCGCAGCCCTGTCCGGCGCCACCCGCGAGATCATCGACCCCGTCGACGCGAGCCCCTTCGCGGTCGTCGCGGAGGGCGGCGTCCAGGACACCGACGACGCCGTGGCGGCGGCACGAGCCGCGTTCGACGCCGGCGCCTGGCCGCGTACGCCGGTCGCCGAGCGCGCCGCCCTGCTGCGGCGGGTCGCCACCCTGCTGGAGCGCGACCGCGAGCGGATCGGCGCCCTGGAGAGCCAGGACGCGGGCAAGACGCTGGAGGAGGGCCGCGTCGACGTCGACTGCGTCCGCGATGCGTTCCTCTACTTCGCCGACCTCGTGACCAACGAGGACGGCGGACGGGTCGTCGACGCCGGTTCGGACGAGATCCGCAGTGTCGTCGTCCACGAGCCGGTCGGCGTCTGCGCCCTGATCACGCCGTGGAACTACCCGCTGCTCCAGGCCAGCTGGAAGATCGCGCCCGCACTCGCCGCCGGCAACACGTTCGTGATCAAGCCCAGTGAGATCACCCCGCTGACCACCGTCGTGCTGATCGAACTGCTCCTGGAGGCCGGACTGCCGCTCGGCGCGGCCAACATCGTCACCGGTCCCGGCGGCACCGTCGGCGCCCGGCTCGCCGAGCACCCGGATGTCGACCTCATCTCGTTCACGGGCGGTCTCGTCAGCGGTACGAAGGTCGCCAGGGCGGCAGCCGACAGCGTGAAGAAGGTCGCCCTCGAACTGGGCGGCAAGAACCCCAACGTCGTGTTCGCCGACGCATGCACGACACCCGAGGGATTCGACACCGCCGTCGACCAGGCGCTCAACGCCGCCTTCATCCACAGCGGCCAGGTCTGCTCCGCCGGCTCCCGCCTCATCGTCGAGGAGCCGCTGCGCGAGCGCTTCGTCGCCGAGCTCGCCCGCCGGGCCGAACTGATCCGGCTGGGACGCGGCACCGATGCGGGCGTCGAGTGCGGTCCGCTGGTCTCGGCGGCCCAGTTGGCGAGGACCGAGGAGTACGTGGCCTCCGCCCTCGCCGAGGGCGCGGTCCTGCGCGCAGGAGGCGGGCAGCCGGCCGGTCCCGGCTACTTCTTCCGGCCCACGGTCCTCGACCGGTGCCACCGCGGCATGCGCGTCGTGCGCGAAGAGGTCTTCGGCCCCGTCCTGACCGTGGAGACCTTCCGTACCGAGGAGGAGGCCGTCGCCCTCGCCAACGACACCGAGTACGGCCTCGCCGGAGCGGTGTGGACCTCCGACGAACAGCGTGCCCGGCGGGTCGCCGCCCGGCTGCGCCACGGCACCGTCTGGATCAACGACTTCCACCCCTACCTGCCTCAGGCGGAATGGGGCGGCTTCGGGAAGTCCGGCATCGGCCGCGAACTGGGCCCCGGCGGTTTCGCCGAATACCGCGAGGCCAAGCACATCTACCAGAACCTCGCTCCGCGCCCCGTGCGCTGGTTCGCGGGCACGACGGCGAAGGGCTGAGCATGAACGACCACCATGTGTACGACTACGTCGTCGTCGGCGGCGGCACCGCGGGTTCCGTGATCGCCTCTCGCCTCACCGAGGACCCGGACGTCAGCGTCGCCGTCATCGAGGGCGGCCCCAGTGACGTCGGCCGCGACGACGTCCTCACCCTGCGCCGCTGGATGGGCCTGCTCGGCGGCGAACTGGACTACGACTACCCCACCACCGAGCAGCCCCGGGGCAACTCGCACATCCGCCACAGCCGTGCGCGGGTGCTGGGCGGCTGTTCCTCGCACAACACCCTCATCGCGTTCAAACCCCTCCCCTCCGACTGGGACGAGTGGGCGGAGGCCGGCGCCGAGGGATGGGACGCGGCGGCCATGGACCCCTACTTCGCCCGGCTGCGCAACAACATCGTCCCCGTCGGTGAGGCGGACCGGAACGCGATCGCCCGGGACTTCGTCGACGCGGCGCAGGCCGCGCTCGGTGTTCCGCGCGTCGAGGGCTTCAACAAGGCCCCCTTCCACGAGGGCGCCGGCTTCTTCGACCTCGCCTACCACCCGGAGACCAACAAGCGGTCGTCCGCCTCCGTCGCGTACCTGCACCCGTTCCTGGACCGGCCGAACCTGCACATCGCCCTGGAGACCTGGGCGTTCCGGCTGGAGCTGAAGGGCGCCCGCGCCACCGGCGTGCACATCCGCACCAAGGAGGGCGCGGAGCACGTCGTGCGCGCCCGGCGCGAGGTCCTGGTGTGCGCGGGGGCCGTGGACACCCCGCGCCTGCTGCTGCACTCGGGCATCGGGCCGCGCGCCGACCTGGAGAAGCTCGGCATTCCCGTCGTGCACGACCTGCCGGGCGTCGGGGAGAACCTGCTCGACCACCCCGAGTCGGTCATCGTGTGGGAGACGCACGGTCCGATCCCGGAGAACTCCGCGATGGACTCCGACGCCGGCCTGTTCGTCCGCCGGGACCCGGAGGCCGAGGGCCCGGACCTGATGTTCCACTTCTACCAGATCCCCTTCACCGACAATCCGGAGCGCCTGGGCTACGAACGGCCCGCGCACGGCGTGTCGATGACCCCGAACATCCCCAAGCCGCGCAGCCGCGGCCGGCTCTACCTGACGAGCGCCGACCCCGAGGACAAGCCGGCCCTCGACTTCCGGTACTTCACCGACGAGGACGACTACGACGGCCGCACCCTCGTCGACGGCATCCGCATCGCCCGGCGGATCGCGGAGAGCGAACCGCTCGCCGGATGGCTGAAGCGCGAGGTGTGCCCGGGGCCCGAGGTCACCTCCGACGAGGAGCTCAGCGCGTACGCACGCCAGGTCGCGCACACCGTCTACCACCCGGCCGGCACCTGCCGGATGGGGGCCGACGACGACGAACTCGCCGTCGTCACGCCCGATCTGAGGATCCGGGGCCTCGACGGCATCCGGATCGCCGACGCGTCCGTCTTCCCGACCATGACCGCCGTCAACCCGATGATCGGCGTGCTCATGGTCGGCGAGAAATGCGCCGACCTGCTGGGAGGAACACCCCGATGAGCACTCCGAACACCGCGCCGCACACCACGACTCTGCCGGACACCGCGGCCGCGCCGCAGACCCCCGCGGAATCCGTCTTCTCCGTACGCGACCTGTGGAAGGTCTTCGGTCCCAAGGCCGACCGCGTGCCGGCCGACAAGGAGCTCGCGGCCCTCGGCGCCGCCGAGCTGCGCGAGCGCACCGGCTGCACCGCCGCCGTCCGCGACGTCTCCTTCGACGTCCGCAAGGGCGAGGTCTTCGTCGTCATGGGCCTGTCCGGCTCGGGCAAGTCCACGCTCGTACGCTGCCTCACCCGGCTCATCGAACCCACCTCGGGCACGATCTCCATCGACGGCGAGGACGTGCTGTCCATGGACACCGGCCGGCTCCGCGAGCTGCGCCGGCACCGGGCGGCCATGGTCTTCCAGCACTTCGGGCTGCTGCCCCACCGGACGGTGCTCGACAACATCGCCTACGGACTGGAGATCCAGGGCGTGGGACGCGCCGAACGGCGCGAGCGGGCGGCGGAGTTCGTCACCAAGGTCGGCCTGGACGGCATGGAGCACCGCAGGCCGAGCCAGCTGTCCGGCGGCCAGCAGCAGCGTGTGGGCCTTGCCCGCGCACTCGCCGTGGACCCCGAAGTCCTGCTGTTCGACGAGCCGTTCAGCGCGCTGGACCCGCTCATCCGCCGGGACATGCAGGAGGAGGTCGTACGCCTGCACCGGGAGGAGGGACGCACGATGGTCTTCATCACGCACGACCTGAGCGAAGCGCTGAAGCTCGGCGACCGCATCGCGCTGATGCGCGACGGCCGAATCGTGCAGCTCGGCACGCCGGAGGAGATCGTGGGCGCCCCCGCCGACGACTACGTCAGGGACTTCGTCCGGGACGTGCCGCGCGAGCAGGTGCTGACCGTCCGCTCGGCGATGCGCCCCGCTCGCGCCGACGAGTCCGAGGGCGGCCCCGCGCTCGCCCCGAGTGCCACCGTCCACGAGGCCATCGAGGCCGTCGTCCGAACGGGCGTGAACGCGCGGGTCGTCGAGGACGGCAGGTGCGTCGGTGTGGTCGACCACGCGGGACTCCTCGGTGTCGTCGCCGGGGTACCGGCCGCGACCGGGAAGGCGGTGGCCTGATGTATTCCCATACGACCTGGCCGCCGCCGTGCGGCACGACCGGCGCCGACGCCGGGCGGTGGGGCCGATGACCGCCACCGTCACCCCTGCTTCTGCGAGCTCCGTGGCCGCCACCGGCGCCGGACCCGGTGTGCTGCGCGCGCTCGCGCGCCACCGCGGCCGGCTGATCGGCGCCGGCGCGGCCCTCGCACTCGTCCTCGGTTCCGTACTCCTGGGCGCCGGAAACTGGCCGGCGGCGCTCTCCGTCGACCTGTCGGGACCGCTCAAGCACACCAGTGACTGGATCATCGACAACCGCGACGGACACCCCCTCTTCCTGTACTTCCTCGGGCACGTCAGCAACGTCGTGGTCGTCTCCGTCCGCGCGGTGTACCTGGTGCTGCTCGCCCTCGGCTGGGCCGGCGTCACCGCCGCCGCCGGGCTGCTGGCCTGGCGCGTCGCCGGAGTCCGGCTCGCGCTGACCTCCGCCGCCGCCTTCGCCGTGTGCGGACTGCTCGGCATGTGGGTGCCCACCATGCAGACGCTCGCCCTGATGGTGGTCGCCGTCGCCGCGTCCGTGCTGCTCGGAGGCCTCCTCGGACTGGCCGCCGGCCTGTCGGACCGTATGCACCGGATCCTGCGGCCGGTGCTGGACACCATGCAGGTGCTGCCGGCCTTCGCGTACCTCCTGCCCGTCGTCCTGGTCTTCGGCATCGGAGTGCCCGCGGCCGTCCTCGCCACCGTCGTCTACGCGGCCCCGCCCATGGCCCGCCTCACCGCGCTCGGGCTGCGCGGCGCGGACGCCGGGGTCGTGGAGGCCGCCACCTCCCTCGGCGCCACCGGCAGGCAGCGGCTGCTGACGGCCCGGCTGCCGCTGGCCCGCAAGGAGCTGCTGCTCGGCGTCAACCAGTCGATCATGATGGCGCTGGGCATGGCCGTGATCGCATCCGTCATCGGCGCGGGCGGCCTCGGCGACCGCGTCTACCAGGCGCTGGCCTCCGTCGACGTCGGCGCCGCGCTCGCCGCCGGCGTGCCGATCGTGCTGCTCGCCATCGTCCTGGACCGGGTCACCGCCGCAGCGGGGGAGCGGATCGGCGCGGCTCCGGCCGGCCGGTCCGCGCTCGGCTGGGCCGTCGCCGGCGTGGTGACCGTCGCCGTCGCCGTCGGGGCCCGCCTGCTCGACCGGCTCTCCTGGCCCGACGCGTGGACGGTGGACATCGCCGAGCCCGTCAACGGGGCGGTCGACTGGATGACCGCCCACCTCTACTCCGGCGTGCCCCTCGTCGGCGGCACCGCCGACTGGGCGGGGCACTTCACCACGTGGATCCTGAACCCCCTGCGCGACGGACTGCAGTGGCTGCCCTGGTGGGCGGTCCTGCTGACCGTCGGCGCCCTCGCCCTGCTCATCGGTACCTGGCGCACCGCCGCGACCGCCGTCCTGGCGATGGCCGCGATCGGCGTGCTGGGTGTCTGGGACCCGGCGCTCGACACGCTGTCCCAGGTACTGGCCGCCGTCGCCGTGACGCTGCTGCTCGGCTTCGCCCTCGGGGTCGCCGCGGCCCGCAGCACCCGCTTGGGACGCGCGCTGCGTCCGGTCCTCGACGTCTTCCAGACGATGCCGCAGTTCGTGTACCTGATCCCCGTGGTCGCCCTGTTCGGCGTGGGCCGCGCCCCGGCGGTCGCAGCCGCCGTGGTCTACGCGCTGCCCGCCGTCGTACGGATCACGGCCCAGGGCGTGCGCGCGGTGGACCCGGCCGCTCTGGAGTCCTCGCGCTCGCTGGGCGCGACCGGGCGGCAGCAGCTGTTCCAGGTCCAGCTGCCGCTGGCACGGCCCGCGCTGCTGCTGGCCGTCAACCAGGGCGTGGTGCTCGTCCTCGCCGTCGTCGTCATCGGCGGCCTCGTGGGCGGCGGGGCGCTCGGCTACGACGCGGTCTTCGGTCTCGCCCAGGGCGATCTGGCGACCGGTCTGGTCGCCGGTGCGGCGATCGTCTGCCTCGGCCTGATGCTCGACCGCGTCACCCAGCCGACTGGGCGCCGCGACCTCGCCGGAAAGGGGGCCTGACATGGCTCGCACACGCTCCGCCGCACTCGCGGCCGCCGTCGCCGTCGCCCTGACGGCCCTCACGGGCTGCGGCGCCGCCGACATGACCCGCCAGGCGTCCCCGTACGCCGACGCGAAGGGCTCCCGCACGGTGACGCTGTCCGTGCAGTCGTGGGTGGGCGCGCAGGCCAACGTCGCCGTCGCCCAGTACCTGCTGCAGCACGAGCTCGGCTACCGGGTGGACACCGTCCAGATCGACGAGGTACCCGCCTGGGACGCGCTCAGCCAAGGCCGGGTGGACGCCATCCTGGAGGACTGGGGCCACCCGGAGCAGGAGAAGCGGTACGTCGACGACAAGGGGACGATCAAGCCGGGTGGCGATCTCGGGGTGACCGGCCACATCGGCTGGTTCGTGCCGACGTACTTCGCCGAGGAGCACCCGGACGTCACCGACTGGAAGAACCTGAACAAGTACGCCGACCAGTTCCGTACCGCGGAGAGCGGCGGCAAGGGCCAGCTGCTGGACGGCTCCCCGTCCTACGTGACGAACGACAAGGCGCTCGTGAACAGCCTGGGCCTCGACTACCAGGTCGTGTTCGCGGGCTCGGAGGCGGCGCAGATCACGCAGATCAGGCAGTTCGCCAAGGAGAAGAAGCCGTTCCTGAGCTACTGGTACAAGCCCCAGTGGCTGTTCGAGCAGGTCCCGATGACGGAGGTGGAGCTGCCCGCCTACAAGGAGGGCTGTGACGCCGACCCGGAGAAGGTGGCCTGCGCGTACCCGCACACGCCGCTGCAGAAGTTCCTCAACGCCCGCTTCGCGGACGGCGGAGGTGACGCCGCCGCCTTCCTGAAGAAGTTCCGGTGGACGACCGAGATGCAGAACGACGTCGCCCTGATGATCGCGGACCAGAAGCTGTCGCCACAGGAAGCGGCGGGCCGCTGGGTGAAGGAGAACGAGGCCACCTGGCGGGCCTGGCTGCCGTCCTGACGCGGGCGCCCGGAGGGGGATCCACGGGATCCCCCCTCCGGGCACCCGACCTCACTCCTGGGCTCGGCTCCGGACCGGGGTGAGGACCACGAAGTCGGCGTTCGACGGGTCGAGGCAGACGGCGAGCCGGCCGACGCCCTCCGCGTCCTGCGGCCCCATCTGCACGCTGCCGCCGTTCCCGGTGACCTTGGCGACCGCTGCGTCGCAGTCGGCAACGGCGAAGACGGGGTGCCAGTACGGCCGTCCGTTCGTGAGGGCGAGGTTCTCCCCGGGCAGCTGCATGAGGCCGCCGTGCATGCGCTCCTCGGGGAGTCCGGCGGGAGTGATGAGGGTGTACGTGCCCCCGCCGCCGGGCAGCCCCATGTCACTGAACTGCCAGCCGAAGACGCCGCCGTAGAAGTCCTTCGCGGCCGCGGCGTCGCTCGTGTACAGCTCGGTCCAGCACAGCGAGCCCGGCTCGTCCACCAGCTCGGAGCCCTTGTTCGTTCCCGCCTCCCACACGGCGAACTGTCCCCCCAGAGGGTCGCTGTACTGCGCCATCCGGCCCCAGTCGTCGAGACCCGTCGGAGCCACCCGAACCGTGCCGCCCGCGCGCTCCACCGCCTGGGTGGTGGCGTCCGCGTCGGTGACGCTGTAGTAGATCATCCAGGCAGGGCGTGCGCCCTCCTCGGTGAGTTTGCCGAGCCCGGCGACGACCTTGCCGTCCTTCCGGAACATCCCGCCTTCCATGTCCTCCCCCTCGCCCATGGACTCGTAGTCCCACCCGAGGACGGCGCCGTAGAAGGCCGCGGCCGTCCGGACGTCGGGGGCGCCGAGGTCGAGCCAACAGGGGGAGCCGGGCGCAAAGTCATTGGTGATCATGGCTCTTGCCTTTCTGAGGGCCTGTACGACCTCAGGGTGGCATCGGACACCGGCGGTCGCGCGTCCACAAGCATTCGGGGCCGTCCGCTCGGTGTGGCCGGCCATTTAATCCATGCCGCCTTGAATTCTCCTCGAGCCCCTCTCGGGATCAAATTGAGAGATACCTGAGCAGCGTGATCGCCAGGTAACCGGCTTGCTAAATTGTCGGATTAATGAACTGTCGTTCGTGATAGACATGAACGAATATGCGAGGCAAAGAGACACATCTCCTCCGGGGCCTGGCCGGACACCCCCGAGCCCTCCCGTTGACGTGTGTACGCATGCGCAAGCCGCGAACCCACCCACCGACATCATCGACAGTGAGGGAATTACCGTGCCGGCACACCAGAAGCTCTACCTTCGCCCGTCCGTGGTTGCGCAGCCCCTGCTGCACCGCTGGTACGCGTGGCCCTATCTCCTGGCGCCCCACACCGGCGCGCTGAATCTGCGGGACCGTCTGCTGCCCATCGTGGACAGCTACTTGAAGGCGCCGCACCTCCACGATGCGGTCATCGCGGACCCGCACCGCTACGGCGCGCCCTTCCTGGACCCCGAAGGCGCCACCCACGATGAAGTCCAGGCGGCGCGCGAGACCATGGTCAAGGACGGCCAGGCCAAGCTCCAGCTCGCCGACGACATAGCCGAACTCCGTGCCCTGCTGCGGGAGAAGGCGCTCGGCGGGCCGATGGAAGCTCTCTACCCGTTGGTCCCCCACTCCCTCCGCGGGCGCGTGGAGCTCGTCTACGACACCGCCCACCGGCCCACCTTCCGCTTCTTCGAAGCGCTGATGTACAGCTCGCCGGCGTACGAGCGCCACGGTCAGTGCGTCTCCCTCACCGCCGCACCGAGCCCCCAGCCCTTCGTGTACAGCAGCCCCGTCCTCCCGCGCCCCGACCGCCTGGACATCGACCTGCCCTTCGACTCCCCGCTGTGGGACGAACTGTTCGCGGCGCGCCTCGACCCCGTCGACGTCCCGCAGCTCGCGCAGCGCCTCGGGATCGCCGATGCCGACCTGCCGGCGTTCACCGCGCTGTTCCACGACGCGCCGCCGGCACAGCACACCCCGCCCGCGCCCGGAGACGTCCGGGTGCGGTACTTCAATCACGCATCCGTGCTGATCGAGACCGGCACCACGTCCGTCCTCCTCGACCCGCTCATCGGCTACACCGACGACGGCTACGAGCACTACACCCTCGAGGACCTCCCCCGGCACATCGACGCGGTCGTCATCAGCCACTTCCACTCCGACCACTTCTCGCTGGAGACCCTGCTCCAGCTCCGCACCCGCATCGGCACGATCATCGTTCCCCGGGCCTCCGGCGGATCGCTGCCCGATCCCAGCCTCAAGACCATGCTCCAGGCCCTCGGCTTCTCCAACGTCCAGGAGCTGGCCGAACTCGAGACCCACCGCGTGGCGGACCACGTCGAAGTCACCGCCCTCCCCTTCGTGGGCGAGCACGCCGACCTCGACATCCGCACCAAGATGGTGCCCCTCGTCCGAGCCGGCGGCCGCAGGTTCCTCTTCGCCACCGACATCACGCCGCTCGAGCCCGCGCTCTTCGACAACATCCCCGGCCTCACCGAGACCCCCCTCGACGCGCTCTTCATCGGCCTCGAGTGCGTCGGAGCCCCTCTGAAGTGGCTGTACGGGCCGATGCTGGAAGGGAAGCTCTCCCGTGAGCACAACACCGGGCGCCGGCTCAAGGGCAGCAACGCCGCCCAGGCCGACGAGCTCGCCCAGCAGCTGGGCGCCCGGCACGTCTACGCCTACGCCATGGGCCTCGAACCCTGGCTCAAGCACCTCACCGGCTCCGAGTACGACCCCGAAGCCGAACAAGTGCAGCAGGCCGGCGTCCTCACCCGGCTGAGTGCCGAACGGGGCATCACCGCCGAGCTCCTGCGCGACCGGGCCGAGCGCACCTGGTCCGTCGTCGACACGGCGAAGCCGTAGGACCGAGCCGTCACTTCTTTCCGCAGGCAGAGCGGGCCGCGGCGACCGGCGCACTCGTTCGCGGCTCGAGCGTTAATAGAGGGCCCTTCGATCGGCTGCGGCTACGCTATTCGTATCGAGAACTGACAATAATTCGGCAGGGGGCGTTTGTTTGTGAACCATGGCGATCCGAAGACCCTGACTTCCCTTTTCGAGGAATGCGCCAGAAGATTGCCGGGTCATACTGCCCTGGAATTCGAAGGCGAATTTTTGAGCTACGGCGAGCTGAATCGCCGGGCAAATAGGCTGGCACACCATCTGCGGGACACCAGCGGAGTCCGCCCCGACGACCGGGTGGCGATCCTGGTCCGGAATCCACCGGACGTGATCATTGCCATGCTGGCCGTCCTCAAGGCCGGCGGTGCCTATGTGCCCCTGGACCCCGACAACCCGCCGGCGGTGACCCAGCGGATCGTCGAGGCCGTGGCACCCAGGGCCATGGTGATCGAGTCGTCAGCGGCCGCCGGCGCGATGTTCTTCGACGGAGAGCTCTTCTTTCTGGACGTCATGGGCGGCGCCCTCGACACACCGGATTCCGACCCCGAGCCGGTGGCCACGCCGTCCGACCTCGCGTACGTGGTGTACACATCGGGAACGACCGGGACCCCCAAGGGCGTGGCCGTCGAACACCGCGCGATCGTCAACACGCTGACGTGGCGCAACGCCTATTACGGGTTCGGTCCGGAAGATGTGAACCTGGCCATTCCGCGACCGTCCTTCGACAGCGCCGTGGTGGACACGTTCTCCGCCCTCACCTCCGGTGTGCGTCTGCTCCTGCCGCGCCGGGACCGCATCACCGACCGGCGTTATCTGACCGGCCTGATGGAGCACCGGGACGTCACCCATTTTCTGATCACCCCCATGCTGTACAAACGCCTCCTGGACGGCATGGAAGCTCAGCAGGTGAAGTCCCTGCGGTGCGTCACGATCGCCGGTGAAGGGTTCGCGCCGAGTCTGACCCAGGAGCACTTCCGGCGTCTCCCGGAGGTGCATCTGTACAACGAGTACGGGCCCTCCGAGAATGCCGTCTGCTCCACCGTCCACCGCCTCACGGCCACCGACGAGCGCGTGCTCATCGGCAAGCCGATCGAGCACACCGAGGTGTTCGTCCTGGACGAGGACGGCGCGCCCGTGGCACCGGGCGGAATCGGCGAGCTCCACCTGGCCGGAGCGGGCCTGGCCCGGGGCTACCTGGGCGATGCCGAGCTGACCGCGGAGCGGTTCTTCACGCCGGCCTCGCCCTCGATCGCCGGGAAGCGCGTCTACCGCACCGGGGACATCGTCCGGCAGCACGAGAACGGCGACCTCGAATTCATCGAGCGCCGCGACGGCCAGGTGAAGATCCGGGGCCGCCGGGTCGAGTTGGGCCACGTGGCCCAGGTCCTCTCCCAGGACGCCGCGGTCGGCCACGTCCACCTGCTGCGCCACGCCACCGACTCCGATACGCCGCTCCTGATCGCCTTCGTCCAGGGACCCACCGTCCAGGACGTCGACCGGCTGCGTGCCATGGCGCAGGAGAACCTGCCGGAGTACATGGTCCCTTCGGCGATCATCCCCCTCGACACCGTGCCGCTCACCGGCAACGGCAAGGTCGACGACAAGGCCCTGGTGGCCCTGTACGCGGCTGCCGTCGGCCAGGGCGCGGCGGGCCCGGAGCCGGCGACGGAGGCCGAGGCCGTGCTCCTGGAGATCTGGCAGGAGCTGTTCGCGCCCCTGCACATCGGCCTGGACGACGACTTCGTGGACCTCGGCGGCGACTCCCTCAGCGTGATGGACCTGCTCTCCCGCGTGGAGATGCGGATCGGGGTCCAGCTCGACGTCTCGGATCCCTACACGGACCGGACCGTCCGGAGCCTGGCCCTCAACATCGAGAACCGACAGAACGACAAGGTGGGTACAAAGTGAGCAGCCAGAGCGGAACTGACTCCGTGTTCGGCGGTGTCGACTACGACGTGGTCATCGCGGGCGGCGGCCTGGCCGGGCTCTGCCTGGCCAAGCAACTCAAGGATGCGCAGCCCGAGCTGTCCGTCCTCGTCTGCGAGCGCGAGCGCTCACCGATCCCGCTGTCCGCGCACAAGGTCGGCGAGTCCTCGGTCGAGGTGGGCGCGTACTACTTCCACCACGTCCTCGGCCTGTACGACTACCTGGAGGAGGAGCACCTGGAGAAACTGGGGCTCCGGTACTTCTACGGCGGCGGCTCGGGCCTCCAGGAGGAGGCCGAGTTCGGCGTCAACCGCTTCCTCCCGGCGAAGTCCTACCAGCTCAACCGCGGCTCCCTCGAGGAGCACCTGCGCGTGGTGGCGACGGGCGCCGGGGCCGAGCTGACGCAGGGCGTCAAGGTGCTCGACATCGAGCTCGGCGAGCAGGACGCCCCGCACCGGGTGACGTACCAGGCTCTTGAGGAAGGCAGCGAGGAGACGACCAGCGTCACCTGCCGATGGGTCGTCGACGCCACGGGCCGGCACCGGCTGCTGCAGCGCAAGCTCGACCTCACCAAGCGGTACCCCAAGCCCCACAACTCGGTCTGGTTCCGGCTCGAAGGCCGGCTCGACACCGACGAGGCGGTCGGCCCCGAGCACACCGGCTGGCACGATCGCATCACCGAACCGCGCTGGAACTCCACGAACCACTTCATGTTCGAGGGCGGCTGGGTGTGGGCCATCCCGCTGGCCCCCAACCACACCAGCGTCGGCATCGTCGTGTCCGACGACCTCCACCCGGTCACGAAGTTCAACCGGATAGAGAAGGCCATCGACTTCGTCGTCGAGCGCGTTCCGGGCTTCGACCCCGCCATCCGCGAGCTGCCGGTCCTCGACTTCCGCGTGCTGAAGAACTACAGCCACTCCTCGCAGCAGGTCTTCTCGCAGGACCGCTGGGCGTGCGTCGGCGACGCCGCGGTCTTCGCCGACCCGTACTACTCCGTGGGGTCGAACCTGATCGGCTACGCCAACAGCTTCGTGACCGAGATGGTCGGCCGCGATGTGAAGGAGTCCTTCGACGAGGGCTTCGTGCGGTACGCCAACCGCTGGTTCCTCTCGCTCGCCGAGGGGCTCACCATGAACATCCAGGGCTCCTACGCCTTCCACGACAACGCCGTGATCATGTCGTTGAAGACGGTCTGGGACTACTACGTCGGATGGTCCTTCTCCGACCCGCAGTTCTACGGGAAGACCTTCCTGGACGAGTCGGCGAGCACGGCGCTCAGCGCGCTCGGCGCTCACGCGGTGGCGACCCAGGGCACCATCATGAAGCTCTTCCAGGCCTGGGCGCGCAGCTATCGCGGAGTCTTCGCCTTCGACTACATCGACTACTACGACGACGTGCCCACGCTCGCCCGGCTCTTCGAGCAGAACCTGCCGGGTGACGACGTACCCGCCTTCGGCACGGTGCTCACGAGCGTGCGCGACGGTCTGGAGCGCATCGAGGAGCTGGCCCACGTCATCTTCTACCTCGCCCTCGAGGACGCCCTTCCCGAGCGCCTCGAAGAGATCCGCTCGCGGGGCTGGCTCAACGTCTCGGCGCTGAGCCTGGACCCGGAACGCTGGGAGCAGGACGGGCTGTTCGCACCCAAGAGCCGGCCGCGGCTGGACGAGGTCAATGCGCTGGAGAAGGAGATGCGGGCCCTCTACCGCACCTCGGCGCCCGCCGGACGGTAGAACACCCCCCACTCACCCGGGCGAGCGCGCCCGGGTGAGTGGGTCGTGGCAATCGCCGTCAGGATCCTGCATCTGGAGTGTCAATCCAGTTGCACTTGAGCGGTATTGCGGGTCATTCGGTGCTGTCGTAGCGTCAAGTGCACTGAATGCCCGGTGCGTCGGAGCCTGCCGAGGTCGGCGACCCTCATGTCGCCACCGCCGCAGCGGCGCCCGAGAGCAGCCCACCCCCTCCGCCCCCTGTCCAGCGCCGGTGCAACCCGATGTGCGTGCACCGGCCGGAAACGCCTCCCGAAGGGCTCATCGCGTTGCGTCACTCATCGACATCGGCCGATTCGATCTACCCGCGGCCGCTCGAGGCCTATGGATGGTCCCCCGAGCTCGACGACCAATTCGCCTCCGCTGCCGACGCCTCGTGGGTGCCGGGCCGGGTCATTCGGGTCGACCGGGGCCGTTGCGACGTCGTGATCGCCGACGGCGACTCCGAGGTGACCGTCGTCCACGCCGACACCGGTCCGGTCGCGGGCCCCGACCCGACGAAAATGCCCTGCACGGGCGACTGGGCGGCGATCCAGGTCGGCGCAGCCGGCACGTACGTCCAGGCGCTGCTGCCGCGCAGCACGGCGATGGTCCGCTCCAGCGCCTCCCAGCGCTCCGAGGGCCAGGTGCTCGCCGCCAACATCGACACCATCGGCGTCGTCGTGGCCCTGGACTCGGAGCCGGACCTCGGCCGGATCGAGCGGTTCCTCGCCCTCGCGTGGGAGAGCGGAGCGCAGCCGGTGATGATCCTCACCAAGTCCGACCTCGCGCAGGACGCGGACAGCGTCCGTGAGACGGTCGAGCAGGCCTCGCCCGGGGTGGACGTCCTGGTCGTCAGCGCCACCACCGACGACGGCATGGACATCCTCGCGGCCGTTCTGACGGGGACGACCGTCCTGGTCGGCCAGTCGGGCGCGGGCAAGTCCACCATCGCCAACGTGCTGCTGGGCCGCTCCGTGATGGAGACCCAGCAGACCAGGAGCGACGGCAAGGGCCGCCACACCACGACGACCCGGGAGCTGATGCCCCTGCCGGGCGGCGGGGTGCTGATCGACACTCCCGGTATTCGCGGCGTGGGCATGTACGACGCCTCCGACGGCCTGCAGCAGACGTTCTCGGAGATCGAGCAGCTCGCCGAGGACTGCCGGTTCCGGGACTGCGATCACGTCGCGGAACCCGGCTGTGCGGTACGCGAGGCCATCGATGACGGCATGCTCCAGCAGCGCCGCCTGGACAGCTACCACAAGCTGCTCCGCGAGAACCAGTGGATCGCCTCGCGGAGCGATGCCCGCCTGCGCCAGGACCGCCTCAAGGCGCTGAAGACGCAGGGCAAGGAAGGCATGGCCAACATGATCGCGAAGCGCGGCTGACGCGAGGCGACGGCCTGGTCGCAGTACCGGGCGCCCGAGTTGCGGGCCGCCCGGTACTGCGACCCGACAAGTGCATGGGCACCCCCTGTGGTGTCAGCGGTGACCCGCGTACCGGCTCGGCCACGGCCGTGCGGTGCGCGGTCCGTTCGCGTCCCACCTCAGTGACGGGTGTGCCCGCACGTGCCCGATGCGGTGTTCGAACCCCATGGCGGCTCATGCGCCGTGGAGAACGCCGCTTGGCCAACGGGCAGTTGTCTTCATTCGTCCCCGAGCAAGGGAATGTGCCCATGACATCCGACACTGTTGTGCCCGCCACCACGATCCGCCCCCGACGCACGGGCGCCGCGCAGTCGGCGCGCGCCCACGCCAGGCTTGCGCTGACCGCGGCCGCCGTCGACGGCCTGGCCAAGGTCTCCGGCGGGCGCCCCCTGGAAGAACTGGTGGCCCTCACCGCGGCGACGGCAGTGGTGGTCGGCGCGGCGGAGCACACCGACGAGCCGGTGGTGGCCGTGTCCGGTCCGGCCGGGCCGGTGCTGTCCGGGATCGGGCTCGCGGCCCGGTCCACCGTCGGCGATCTGGTCCGGGCCGCCGACTCGGCACTGCGGTCGGCGCCGGTGGTGACCGACGAGGCGGTGCTCGCCGGCGCGGTGCTGGTCCGCTCGGCCCGGGTCGGTGCCGGCCTCGCCGCCCGTGCGTCCCGGCAGGACGTCATCGAGCTGAGACTGACCGAGTCCGGTGCGGAAGGCGTACGCGAACTCGTGGCCGAGGCCGGACCGGATCGCGCCGAGGCCTGGTTCCTGGAAGTCCTGCTGCGGTCGGTGTCCCGTGTCCTGGCCGGATTCGTCGATCCGCACGGCCCCGCCGCCGCGCTGGCGTCGGCCGCGGCGGACGATGCGGCGGCGGCCGCTGCGCTCGGCCGACGCGGCTTCGAACCGCAGGGCGTCACCACGACGCTGACGGCGCCGATCGAGGAGGCGGTCCGCGCGAACCCGGACCGTACGGCGGTCGTCGCCGGCGCCGAGTCCCTGACGTACCGCGAGTTCTGGCAGGCCGCGCAGGCCGTGGCGGCCCGTCTGCACGCAGCGGGCATCGGACGGGGACACCGGGTGGCGGTGCTCACCGGCAAGACGGTCCACGCCGTGCCGGCGATCACCGGCACGCTGCTCGCGGGCGCGGCCTACGTGCCGCTCGACCCCAGGTCACCGGCCGCGCGGCTGGCCGAGATCCTCGACGACGCCGAGTGCGCAGCCGTCCTCGCCGCGCCCGACCTGCTCACCGGCCTGCCCGTCGGCCTCACCACCCCGGTGATCGACATCCAGGCCGCGGTCGGCGGCCCCGCCGCCGAGCCCGGGACCGGCCGGCCCGGGCCGCTCCCGGACGACCTCGCGTACGTGGTGTACACCTCGGGGTCGACCGGCAGGCCCAAGGGCGTGGAGATCCGGCACCGTGCCATCGCGAGCTATGTGCACTGGAAGCGCCGCAACCACGGGCTGGACGTCGACACCAGGCTGCTGCAACTGCCGTCTCTGGCCTTCGACAGCTCGGTCGCCGACCTGTTCCCGGTGCTGGCCTCCGGCGGGCTCCTCGTCCTCGCGGACACGCACCAGCTGCTGCCGCGCCAGCTGGCCGACCTGGCGCAGCAGCACCGCATCACCCACCTCACGACCGTCCCGAGCCTCTACCGGGTCCTGCTGGGCGAACTCCCGCGTGCCGCGGCCTCACTGCGCGCCGTCACGGTCGCCGGCGAGGCCACGACGCCCGATCTGGTGCGCCGCCACCACGAACTGCTGCCCGGAGTCAGGCTGATCAACGAGTACGGCCCGACGGAGAGCTCGGTCGGCGCGACCGCGTTCGACCACGGCACGGCCGCCGGCCCCGGCCTCCCGATCGGGTGGCCCATCGCCAACACCGTCGCCACCGTGACCGGCGGCGACGGCCGGGCCCTGCCGATCGGGTTCGTCGGAGAGCTCAGGCTGGCGGGACACGGCCTTGCGGACGGATACCGCAACCGGCCGGAGCTGACGGCGGCGGCCTTCGTGGCCGACGCCGAGGCGCCCGGTGGACGGAGCTACCGCACGGGTGACCTCGTCTGGTGGCGTCCGGACGGAATGCTGGAGTTCACCGGGCGGGCCGACGACCAGGTGAAGATACGCGGCCACCGGGTGGAGCCCGGTGAAGTGGAGAGCGTGCTGGGACTGCTGCCGGGAGTTCGCCAGACGGCGGTCGCCGTGGTGAGCGGCCCCGACGGCGCTCCGGCGCTGGCGGCCTGGCTGGAAGCCGTGGACACCACCGTGGAGGAGATCAGGGCGCGGGCCAATGCCGCACTGCCGCCCGCGATGGTGCCGACCTCCATCACGCTGATCGACGAGCTGCCCCGGATGGTGAGCGGCAAGATCGACCGGGGTGCCCTGGTGCGTCTCGCCGAGACCGGCGCCGCCCCGGCACCGGCGTCCTCCCCGTCGCTGACGGGGTCGGGAGGCGACGAGCTGGAGGCGAAGGTCGGGGCCATCTTCGAGGAGGTCCTCGCCTCCGGCCCGATCGGTCCCGACGGGGACTTCTTCGACGAGGGCGGGCACAGCCTGCTCGCGATCTCCGTGATCGACGCCATCGAACAGCAGCTGGGCGTGAGCATCGACCTGGGTGACTTCTTCGACACCCCCACGGTCCGCGAGGTCTCCCAACTGATCCGGAAGGCCAAGCCGGACCACGAGGCGTAGCCGCGCCGCAACGACGAACACTGTGCCCGGGGCATCCCTGCCCCGGGCACAGTGTTTGTCGTATCGGCGTGCGGGCCGTCGGCTAGCCGATCAGGCGGGAGCCGACGGACCGGCGCATGGCACGGGACTTGCGCAGGTCGTGGGTGACGTTGACCCGCTTGAGCCAGCGGTCCGTGCCGTCGTAGCGCGCCTCGAAGGCACTACGGCTGTGCACCACCCGGTGGTTGTTCATGAAGACGCAGCTGCCGGCCTCGAGCGGGCAGTCGGTCAGGCCGGCGTCGAGCAGCTCCGCCGCCGCCGTGAAGGCCCGTACGGCCTCGGTGTCCTCCTCGGGCGCCGACATGTGCGTCGCGTCGAAGCACAGCAGAGGGTGGGACCGGGAGCCGGTCAGCATGGGCACCGGGCCGAGCCCGTCGATGAGGCGCGCAATGTTCTCGAAGACCAGCCGGTCCTCGTCGGTGCGCACCGTGTTGTTCTCCGGCAGGTGCGACTTGTCGGGAACGATGCGGAACCGGCTCTGGAACAGGACGTCGAGGACGTCCTGCGGCAGTACCGAGAAGTCCGCCTCCGCGACCGTCACCGGCACGGCGTCCGGGTTGCGCAGCGCCGACAGGATGATGTAGTCGGCGCGGTAGGGGTGGAAGGCGTCCTCGGTGTGCAGGGTCAGCGGTGTCTTGCTGCCCGTGCCGAGCAGCTCGCGCTCGTACTGGCGGATCGGGAACACGTCGTTGACCAGGTGCCCGTCCTGCTGGCTGGCCCAGCCGAACGGTTCGCCGAGCAGCGAACCGTAGAGGAGGACGAGGATCTCCTCGGGCAGTTCGCGGTGGATCCGGGTCTCGTCCTTCCAGTGCTCGGGCGTGGGCCCGATGCGCTCGTCGTCCACGAGATGGCCGTTGACCGAGCAGAAACCGCGTGCCTGGTCGAGCGAGAAGGCACGCAGGAAGCGCCGGACCCGGACGGGCAGTTCGGCGGTGAGCAACGGCAGGTCCTGGAGCAGCCGTTCGTCGTCGGCCGCGAGGTACTGCTCGGCCAGGCGCAGTGTCAGTTCGGACACCTGCCGGGCCTCGGCCGCGGTCAGCCGCAGCTCTGTCCCGGTCCGGGGCCTGATGGACGTCGTCATGGTTCGTCTCCTCATGTGCAGGGGCAACAGGTCGGTTCAGGCGTCGAACCGGAAGCCGCTGAAGGCACGGTGCGTCAGCGCCGCTTCGGGTCCGGGCTCCGCGGGGTCCCGCAGGAGGCGCGTCACTTCGTCGACGAGCCGCCGGGCCATCCGCTCGGCGGTGTCCGCGGCGTAGCGCTCGGTGTCGTACTGGAGCCACAGCCGCATGCCGTCCGCGTGTTCCACGAACTGGAAGGACAGCTCGAACATGCCGACGCGCTGGGGTATCGGCCCGCCGCGCAGGGCGATCCCGCCCGGCAGACACGGGCCGGTGTCGATGCGGGGATACAGGGCCACCCACACGTCGAAGAACGGCATCCGTCCGGGGGACCGCGGTGGAGCGAGCGCCGCCACGAGCGTGTCGAAGGCCACCCCGCTGTGGTCCACCGCGTCCACCGTGCGCTGCGCGACCTGATCGACGAGGTCGTCCGCCGAAGCCTCGTCCCGGACCTGCAGCCGCAGCGGGACGGTCGCGACGTGGAAGCCGACCGCGTCGTTCGCACCGAGTCGGGCCCGCCGGTCCACGGGGGTGCCCATACAGATGTCCGTGCTGCCCGTGATCCCGACCAGGGTACGGGCGACGGCGGCGGCCAGCGGAACGAACGGGCCCGCGTGGTGGCGCCTGCCCAGGTCCGTCAGTTGTCGCAGCACGTCCGGACCGATCTCCCGCACGGCGATGCCCGTGGCGCTGCCGGCGGCACGCTGCGTCCGCGGACCGCGCACCGGGAGGGGGAGCGGCGCCGGAGGGGGGAGGAGCACGCGACGCCAGTGGTCCAGCGCGGCCTCCTGATCGGACGGGCGGTGAGCGGGCCGGTCCTCGGGCGGCGCGACGGCAGCCGGGTCCGCGTAGGCCGCCACGAGTTGAGTGGCGAGGATCTCCAGGCTGCGTCCGTCACACACGAGGTGGTCCGCGAGCAGCAGGAGCGACCACCGGGCGTCGGGGCGCAGGAACAGGGTCGTCCGTATGAGCGGGCCGGTCGACGGGTCGAACGGCACTGCCAGGCGCTCCTCCACCAAGGCGTCGAACCGGGTGTCGCCCTGGTCGTGCCCGCGCAGGTCGATGACCTCCAACGGCGGCACGTCGTCGGTGACCACCGCCCGCGGTTCGCCCTGGGCCTCGACGAAGACGGTCCGCAGCGCCGGGTGGCGTCGCGCCAGGCCGTCCAGCGCAGCCGCCAGCCTGTCGACGTCCACGGCACCCTCGCCGTCCAGCAGACAGGGCACCGTGTAGGCATCGCAGCCGTCGTTCCCGCGCTGCCGTTCGAGCCACAGCCAGCGCGTGGCTTCGGCGACCTCGGCTCCGGGCAGCGCAGCAGCGGGCCGTTGCCGCGAGGCGGCCGGCCCGGCGGGTTCCACGGCTCCGGGGGTGAGGCCGGCCAGCCGGGCTGCGAGCAGCTCGGGCGAGGCGGCGTCGAAGATGTCCCGCACGCGGACCCGCACGCCGACGGCCTCCTCCACGGCCACGGAGAGCTCCAGCGCGGACAGGCTGTGTCCGCCGGCGACGAAGAAGTCGGTGTCCGGGGTGACTTCGTCCAGTTCAAGTGCCGAGGCGAACAGCTCGCACAGCCGCTGCGTCAGGTCGGGTTCAGTCACGTCGCCCCATCCCGTACGGCTGAGGGCGGTGTCAGAAGTCATAGTGTGTGTCGCTCCAAACAGAGCCGGGTGCGGACGGCTCCGGGGTCGGGGGCAGGGTCGGTGACGGGGGGCCGGTGGGCGGTGCGGACTGGCCCGCGGCCAAGGTGCGCAGCACCGCGGCGACATGATCGACGTAGCCGTCGGCCTCCGCCTCGTCGAGCAGGTTGTCGTCGTAGGTGAGGTCGAGGTGCAGTGCGTCGCCCTTGACGCGTGCGTACAGCCACAGGTCACTGGTGGCGGGCAGATCGTTCACCAGCAGGTCCTCGACCACGTAACTCTCCGGGCGCAGGCCCGCGTTCTCCCAGCTCACGCCCAAGTCGAGCAGCAGGCTGCGGCCCGGTGCCGCGCGCAGCGCCAGCCGCTGCGCGAGCACGTCGAACGGCAGCCGGGAGTGCTCGTAGGCCTCGAAGATCCCGGTCTGGACCCGGGACAGCAACGCGCTCCCGGTCACCGCGTCGTCCAGCGTGACCCGGAGGGGCACCGCGTTGACCAGGTAGCCGATCAGCGCGTCGGCCTCGGGCCGGTGGCGGAGTCCCGCGGCGAAACCGACGACGAGGTCGGTGGCCCGGGTGCGCTGGTGCATGGTGAGGGCGAAAGCGGTGACCACCTGTGCGAACGGGGTCGCGGGGGCGCCGCCGAGCACGGCTGCGGGAAGGGACCGGTGAACCAGTGCGGTCCGGCCCCGGCGGCTGCGCCGGCGGGCCGGGTCCACGGGATCGGGCCCGTCCGCGACGCCTCGGAGCCGCTCCCGCCAGAACTCCACCTCGCGCTCCGCCTCGGGCCCGGCCAGCCACTCCTGCTCCTCGCGGATCCACTCCTGGTAGGTGTAGGGGAGTCGGGGCAGTCGGGGCGGTTGGCCCGCGACGGCCTGCTCGTACGCGGTGAACAGGTCGTCCAGCAGCACGTCGACGCTCGCCCCGTCGTAGATCAGGTGGTGGGCGGTGACGGTGAGCAGGTCACCGCCGACGGGTCCCGCGAGCAGCCGCACTTCGAACAGCGGCGCCTTGTCGAGGGCGAAGCTGACCCGTCGGGCGTCGTGCAGCGCGGCCGCGACCTCCGGCCCCGAGGGGTCCGCGCCGGGCAGATCCACGACGACCAGCGGGGCGCCGTCCGGCAGTTGGTCCAGCACGGTCAGCTCCGCATCCGTACCCCGGGGCAGGACCTGCGCGCGCAGCATGTCCTGGCGCTCGACGACGGCACCAAGGGCGCTGCGGAGCGCGCCGGCATCGATCCGGCGGCCCAGCCGTACGAGGTCGGAGATGATGAAGGTGTCCGAGCCCGCCCACCGTGAGGTCAGCCAGACACGGTGCTGTGCCCGGGACAGCGGCAGGAACCCGCTCTCCGAGGACGCCTCCGCGACCGGGCCTCGCTCCGCGGCGGCCTGCGCCGACTGACCTTCCAGTGCCGTGGTGAGCGCGGCGACGCTCGGGAAGGTGAAGACGGTGTGCACCTTGACGTGCAGGGCGTGCGCGATGCGCGCGGCGGCCAGACTGTGGCCGCCCATCTCGAACAGGTTCCCGTCCGGGTCCGTGACGGGACGCTCCAGAATCTGCGTCCACACGTCGGCGACGCGCTGCTCGGCCGGGGTGAACGGCCGGGCGGCAGCGGAGGATTCCGCGGCGGCCAGGGCCTCGTCGGGCGCGGGAAGCGCCCGGCGGTCGAGTTTGCCGCCCGCGGCCACCGGGAGGGCCGGCAGGCGCACGAAGGCGGCGGGCATCATGTAGGCGGGCAGCCGCCCCGCGAGGTGCCGGCGGAGCGCCGCCGGGTCCGCGTCACCGACCACGTAGGCGACCAGCCGTGGTTCGGCGCCGTTCGTCGGGAGCACGGCGGCGTTGCGCAGGCCGGGTGCCTCGGCGAGGACCGCGGCCACCTCGTTCGGCTCGACCCGGTTGCCCCGGATCTTGAGCTGGTCGTCGGCCCGGCCCAGGTACTCCAGGCGCCCGTCGGGCAGTCGGCGGGCCAGGTCGCCGGTGCGGTACATGCGCTCTCCCGGGCGTACCCGGCTGGTCACGAAGCGGGCGGAGGTCAGCTCCGCGTCGCCAAGGTAGCCGCGGGCCAGGCCTGCTCCGCCGATGCACAGTTCGCCCGGAGCTCCCAGCGGCACCAGCCCGCCCCGCTCGTCGAGCAGATCCACCCACTTGCCGGGCAGCGGGCGGCCGATCGAGGCGTCGCCGGAAGCCGTCCCGGACCGCGTGCCCGGCGTGCCGGGGGCCTCTGCCCCGTCCACCGGCTCCACCGTGGTCACCACACTGTCCTCGGCCGGCCCGTACTCGTTGAACAGCCGGACGCCGGGCAGGAGTTCGGCATGCCGGGCGGCGAGCGCCCGGGTGACGCGCTCCCCGCCGAGCACGACCTCGCGCACCTCGCGGAACGCCGGGCCGACCTCGTCGAGCAGCATCTGGTAGAGACTCGGCACGAGCAGCACATGGCGGATCGGGTGCTGCCGCATGACCGCGGCCACATCCTCCGGAGTGAGCAGCTGCTCCCGGGT
Source organism: Streptomyces sp. NBC_00354 (assembly GCF_036106915.1). Lineage (NCBI taxonomy): Bacteria > Bacillati > Actinomycetota > Actinomycetes > Kitasatosporales > Streptomycetaceae > Streptomyces > Streptomyces sp. NBC_00354. The sequence continues at coordinate 7,070,391 of NZ_CP107983.1, forward strand.
GACGATCACCATGGGCGCGCCCGAACCGAGCGCGCTGAACACGTCGGCGATGCCGGCGTCGGCATGGATCGGATCGACCTGGAGGACCGCCCCGCCGGAGTCGAGGCCGTAGTAATCGATGCGGAACCGGACGGAGTTGACTATGCCGCTGTGCTCCACCATGACGCCCTTGGGTGTTCCGGTGGAGCCGGAGGTGTACACGACATATGCGAGGTCGGCGGGGCCGGCGGCGCGGAGCGGCCGTGGCTCGTCCAGGACCCCGGCGTCCTCGGACGCGTCGCCGACGGTCACCGTGGGCAGGCCCTCGGCGACCGTGGTCTGCGTGAAGTCCGCCGAGGTGACGGCGGCGACCGCGCCGCTGTCGCGGAGCACCCGCGCGATCCGGGCCGGCGACTGCTGCGGATCGAGGGGAAGGAACGCCGAACCGGTCTTGAGGACGGCGAGCAACGCGACCGGCATCCACTCGGAGCGCTCGCACAGCACCGCGACCACACGGTCGGGCCCGGTCGGCGCCACCGCGGCGATCCGGGCGGCCAGGGCATCGGCCCGGCGGTCCAGAGCGCGGTAGGTCAGGACACGGTCGCCGCAGACGACGGCCCGGTCCTCGGGCGCGCGCTGCACCTGCGCGCGTACGAGGTCGAGGAGGGTGTCCGCGGTGCGCGCGGCAGAGGCGCTCTCCCCGGTACCGGCCGCGATGAGCGCGGTGTGCTGTGCACCGGGCAGCAGGGGGGCTGCGCCGACCGGGGCCTCGGGGGCGTCCGCCAGAGCGGTCAGGAGGTGGTCCAGCTGGCCGGCGAGCCGGTGCGCCGTCGCCGCGTCCAGTACGTCCTCGCGGTAGGTGATCGCCACCTCGATCGGACGGGCCGGGCCGGGTTCGCCGAAGCTGAAGGCGAGGTCGAACCCCTCCGCGCCGCTGTCCAGGCGGATGTGTTCGGCCGCCGGGCCCTCCTCGGTGCCCAGCGGGTCCGTACCGGAGACGGCGGCCTCGACCAGCACGTCGAAGAGCGGATTGCGTCCCGTGATCCGCTCGCGCCCCATTGCCTCCACGAGGTTCTCGAAGGGGTACTCCTCATGGGTGCGGACCTCCCGCGCGTGCGCCGCCACCGCCGCCACCACATCGGTGAAACCGAGCTCCGGCCCGACCGGGGTGCGCAGCGCCACGGTGTTGACGAACAGCCCCACCGAGTCCGCCAGTTCGGGACGGTCGCGGCCCGAGACGACCGTGCCGAGCACGATGTCCCCGGCCCCGCTCCAGCGCAGCAGAAGGACGCGGACGGCGGCCACCATCGCCGTGAACGAGGTGGTGCCGAGCTGTCGGCACAGGTCCTGCACGGACCGGGTCGTGTCTTCGCCGAGCGTGAGGCGGACCGTGCCCGCCGCCGAACTGCGCTCCGTCGGCCGGTGGCGGTCGAGCGGCAGGTCGACGCTGGGCGCGCCGTCCAGGGTGCGCCGCCAGAACGCGCCGCTCTGCGCTTGGTCCGGGCGGTCGTACCGGCCGAGCGCGTACGCGCCGTACTGCGTGGGCTCCGGTACCTGTTCCCTGCCGCCCAGGAACCGCTGGAGGTCGCGCAGGATCACCGCGAACGACCAGCCGTCGCAGACGCTGTGATGAATCGACAGCAGGAGCGTGCCGCCGGGGCGCCCGTCCTCGACGAGCCAGTGGGCACGCAGCAGGGGACCTTCGGCCGGGTCGAACACGTGGCGCTGCTCCGCATCCGCGATGCGCCGCAGCAGACCGGCGGCGCCCTCGGCGCCCGCCCGGTGGACGCGCAGTCCGGGCCGGGCCCGCTCGGGAGCCAGCACGATCTGGTGCAGGCCGTCGGGGTCGGCGCGGAACACGGTGCGCAGGGCCTGGTGCCTGCGCACCGTCCGCTCCAGCGCGTCCGCCACGTCGGCAGCCTCGTGGGCGCCGGGCAGCCGGAAGGCCTCCACCATGTTGTACGGGCGCACTTCCCCGCCCTCGTACTGCTCGAGGAACCACATCCGGCGCTGGGCGTTGCTCGCGGGGACGGGGTCCGGGGTCTCGGGCCACGGTGTCCGGACGGCGGGGTCCGCGCACCCGTCGGCCGCGGCGCGGCGCAGCAGCGCGCCGAACCCTTCGGGAGTGCGGGCGGTGAACACATCGCGGACGGTGATCACGCCGCCGCCGGCAGCCGCGCTGAGCCGGCCCGCGAGGTCGGTGGCGGTGAGGCTGTGGCCGCCCGCCGCGAAGAGGTCCTCGTCCCCGGTGCGCGGCGCGGCGCCGAGCACGTCGGCCCAGATCCGGGTGGCGGTGCGGTCGGCTTCGTCGTCGGGCTGCCAGACCTGGCCGTCCAGGCTCGCCACATGGGCCAGGATGGCCACGCGGTCGATCTTGCCGTGCAGGGTGACGGGCAGCTCGTCGACTCGCAGGATGCGGCCCGGGACCATGTAGCCGGGCAGGCGCACCTCCAGCCGGCGTCGTACGTCGGCCGGTTCGAGGTCCCGGTCCGAGGTGTAGACGGCCACGACGCTCGGCGGTCCCGAGGGGGCGGTGAAGGGAAGGACCGTGGCGGCGACGATGCCCGCGACGGAGCTGAGGGACGCCTCCACCTCGCCGAGCTCGACCCGGTTGCCGTGGATCTGGATCTGGTTGTCCCGGCGGCCCAGGAAGACCAGCTCGCCCCGGTGGTTCCAGCGGCCGAAGTCGCCGGTGCGGAACACCCGGACGCCGGGGTGCGCGGGGAGCTCGCAGAACCGCCCCGGGCCGGTCGGTTCGTCATCGGCGTAGCCACGGGCCACGCCGGGGCCGAGCACGTGGATCTCGCCGGGGATGCCGGGCGGTGCGTGGTCCCCGTGTGGCGTGAGCACCAGCACGCCGAAGCCCTCGGAGGGCCTGCCGACCGGGACGGTGGTCAGCTCGGGGAAGGCCGATCCGGGGCAGGTGAAGGTGGTCGCCTCGATGGTGGCCTCGGTGGGCCCGTACAGGTTGCCGAAGGTGCCCACGCGCAGTCGGTCCGCCAGCCGGGGCAGGAGCCCTGCCGGGATCTCGTCGCCGCCCAGCAGACAGATGCGGACTTCTTCGGCGGCTCCTGCGGGCAGCCCTTCGGCCATCACGGCGAGCAGGGAGGGAACACAGTTGAGGACGTTCACGCGCAGGCGTCGCGCCGACGCCCAGAACTCCGGGGGCGAGAGCGTCTGGGGTGAGCCCATGACCACCACGCAGCCGCCCGCGGTGAGCGTGGTGAAGATCTGGTACGTCAGGGCGTCGGAGGTCACCGCCGACAGCAGGGCGCACCGGCTCTCCTCGTCGAAACCGAGGAGCCGCCCCGAGGTGAGGGTCTTGTGGGCGAGCTGACGGTGGGTGAGCGCCACCGGGCGGGGGAGGCCGGTCGATCCGGAGGTGAAGAAGAGGATGGCCTCGTCGTCGGGACCCGGTCCGGCCGCCGCCCCGGGGCCGTCGGCGGTGGCCAGGGCCTGCGGGGACACCACCGGGATGGCCACTTCTCCGGGCAGTTCGTCCTCTGCGGAGATGACGCAGACGGCTCCGCTCAGGCGCAGCTGACGGGCGACCCGCTCCGGCGGGTGCGAGGGGTCGAGGGGAACCATCGAGGCGCCCGCCCGCAGTACTGCCAGCACCGCCAGCACGAGTTCGGGGCTCTTGGGCAGCAGCAGTGCGACCCGGTCGCCCGGCTTCACACCGTGGTCGAGCGTGAGCGACCGCGCGGCGCGCGACGAGCGCAGCGCCAGCTCCCGGTGGCTCCACACCACGGTGTCGTCGGACACGGCCTCGCGATCCGGGAAGCGGTCCGCGGCGTGGTCGACGATGCCGGTGAGGGTCGCGTCGGCGAAGTCCGCCGCGACGGGCAGGCCCGACCACCGCTCCAGTTCGGCGCGCTGTGCGGGACCGAGGACGTCCAGGTCCGCGACCGGCCGCCGAGGTGAGCGGCCGAGTTCCGCGAGGGCGGCCGCCGTGCAACGAAGAAGGGCTGCCGCGGCCACCGGCAGCTCGCCGTCCGCCTCGGCGGTCAGGGTCAGCCGGCCGTCTGCCCGGCGCAGGGTCAGGCACAGGCCGACCGGCTCCAGCAGTGTGCCGCCCGCCTCCTCGCACACGACGCCGAGCCGGCCGAGAGCACGGCCCACGGACGCACCGGCGAGCTGCAGACGGGAGGCGATGGCCTCCCGGTCGGGCCAGGCGAGGGGCAGGGCGGATTCGAGTTCGGCGTGCAGCGCCATCAGGAAGGCCGAGGCCGGTGCCTCGCGGTCGAGTGGAGCGCAGAGCGCGAGCTCGTGTGGCGCCGCGTCCGTGCCGGTCCCCGTACCCGCCCCGGGCGACCGGGTGGGCACGGGCACGAGGATCACATGCCGGGGTTCCCCCTCGAGCGCGGCCAGCGCGAACCGGGTGGCCGCGACGGTCAGCAGCAGGAGGCCGGTCGCGTCGCCGCCCGTCAGGGTGTCCAGCCGCTCGGTGACTGCGGGTTCCAGGACGTATTCCGGCGCGTCTGCGTCCGGGGACACGACATCCAGGAACGGAACTCCGCTGCCGCCCGCCAGCCGGGCGAGCCAGGATTCACTCAGGGCATTGTCACTCAGCATTTTGTACGCTCACCCAATACCTTCGATGGTTCTGAAGAACTTGACGGCACCTTAAGATCCTGCGCAAGGGAAATGGGCCTTGTCAATCATGAATCCGATGCCCACAGTCGGCCATTGCCCTCTCTTCCGTCGGTCGTTATGATTGCCGATCACCGGCCTCCGGCGCCATCGTGCGCTCACCAACCGACGGGATCTCGCATGCTCAAATCGCAAAGGCTCGCAACGCTTCCGATCGATTCCTACGACCTTGCCGAAGACCTTTCGGTCATCGACTCGAACGATGCTGGAGGTGAGTACGACGCATTTTCCTTCGGATACTGGTCCGCGCATGTCCTCGCGAACTCCGGGGGGAGCGGCAAAGACACGGCGTTCCGGCCCTACGAGGGGCAGCTCACCCTGACTGACCTGGGAAGGAAGCTTCCCGGAATCATGTCGCTCGTCACCGACAACTTCCCTCTCGAGAGGCTGCAGTGGGTACGCATCTTCGGCCTGAGTGACGGAATTCTCGCGCCGCATGTCGATTTCCTGGAATTCTCCGAACCGGGTACTCGGCTTCAGATACCCCTGCGCACGGACGAGGACTCCCTGCATTCCGAGAACGACATCGTCTATCACCTCCGCCGTGGCGAGGTATGGAAAATCCACACCACGGTTCCGCATTCTGCCCGGAGCGTCTCACCGCTCGCCAGGCTGTCCCTCTGCCTTGATTTCTCGGATGCCGAAACGCCCATCGAAATCAAGAACACCATCCCGTCGGAACTGCCCGTCCGCATCATTTCTCGACCTCCGGTCTCGGAGGCCGACGTGGCGGAGCTGCTGTCCTCCGCGGCCGATATGAACGCCACCAACCTGCGCGCCTCCTTCCGGAAGTTCGCCGCGCTGCCCTTCACGCGCCAGGCCGATGCGACGGCGGCGTTCGACTGGTTCGTCGAAGCCGCCGTGCGAACCGGGGACGACGCACTGGTCGAGAAGGCCAAGGCGTTCCGGACGTACTGCATCGAGAAGCGCGGCTACCGCGAGGCGTTCGCCTGGTGAGGCACCAGGGACAGGGGCTGCGCCCCCTGGCCGGGCAGCGCCTTGCGGTCGAGCTTGCCGTTGGGTGAGACGGGCAGGCCGTCCACCAGCCACCAGCGCACCGGCACCATGTAGTCGGGCAGGACCGCGAGCAGCGCCCGGCGCAGTTCCGGGGCCGGCGGCGGATCACCGGTGAGAGCAGCGTGCAGCTCCACCGCCCCGCCGGCCCGCACCACCGCGAACGCCGCGGCGTCCTCGACCCCGGCGAAGTCCGCGAGGCGCGCCTCCACCTCCCGGGGTTCCACGGCATTGCCCCGGATCTTGATCAGGTCGTCCATCCGGCCCAGCAACTGGAGCGTCTGGTCGGCCCGCCACACCCCCCGGTCCCGGGTGCGGTACAGCCGCTTGCCCGGACGGAACGGATCGGGCACGAACGCGGTGCGGCTCAGCTCGGGATCGGTGTACCCCAGGGCCACCCCCACACCACCGATGTACACCTCCCCGACCTCCCCGTCGGGCACCGGCACGCCGTGCTCGTCCAGCACGTAGACGTAGGTGTTCCACACCAGTGACCCGACCGGCGGCCTCGGTTCGAGATTGCCGGCCGCGCCGCTCATCGAGTGGCTGGCCACCATGTGGTTCTCGGCCGGCCCGTAGTGGTTGTGCAGGGTGATCTCCGGCCGGCGCGTCAGCAGTCCCTCCAGAGCCTCCGTGACCTTGACCGTCTCGCCCGCGCTGATGATGTGGCGCAGGTCCGCGGCGTGCTCGAGGTTCGTCGGGAGCGTCATGACCACGTCGATGAGCGACTGCGGGAAGTCCACGACTTCGATGCGTTCGTCGATGACGAAGTCGATCAGATCCCGTGGATCGCGCCGCACATGGGGCTCCGGCACGTGCAGGCACCCGCCCGAGGCGAGCGTGTAGAACATCTCCTGGACCGACACGTCGAAGGTCAGCGGTGCCACCTGGAGGACCCGCCGTCCGCGCCCGAGCCCGGAGCCGTCCACCTGCCAGGAGATGAAGTTGGCCAGGCAGCGGTGGGTCTGGACGATGCCCTTGGGGTTGCCGGTGGATCCGGAGGAGAAGATGACGTACGCGGGATCCTCCGGCGCCAGCGCCCTGCGGACCGCCTCCGGCGCCGCGCCGCCCGCCGGATCCGGTGCCACCAGACCCGCCAGACCGGTCGTACGCATCCCCGGGGCACCGGTGTCCAGCGCCCCCGGATCGGCCAGGACCAGCAGGGCCGCGCTGCTCGCCCGCAGAATCTGCTCGATGCGCTCGGGCGGGTACGTCGTGTCCACCGGCAGATAGGCGGCCCCCGCTCGCAGCGTGCCCAGGACCGCCGCGGTGAAGTCGGCTCCCGCCCGCGCGGCGATGAGCACCGTGTCACCGCGAGCGATGCCGAACTCCCGCCCGAGCCGGCCCGCGACGGTGTCCGCGAGACGGTCGAGTTCCGCGTACGTCACCTCCCGGCCCGGCTCGCGCACCGCGGGCGCCCCCGGGTGCGCGGCCACCTCGCGGTCGATCAGCTCCAGGACCGTGGCCACGCCGGTGTCCACCACCGGCCCGGCGTGCCCGGGGGGAGGGGACGCCGCGGTCATCGCCGCGCCCCCTGCTGCCCCTCCCAGGACCGGGTGACCGACCCAGGCAGGAACGAGTAGGGGTCCTGCGGGTCGTCGGCAGTCGCCTCGATGGCGATGTGGTGACCGACGCCGAGGTCCCGTGCGAGCTCCTCGAACACCTCGACCATGACGAGGTCCTGGAGCGCCAGGCCCGTCGAGTCGTACACGGTGGTGACCGGGGACAGCTTCCGGTGGGCCTCCGGGTCCCGGAGGATCTCGGTGAGCGAGGGCCCGATCTCCTCGGGAGTGAGCTGCTGGCAGTCGCCCTCGGCTCGCGCCTGCGCCACGTGGTCGGGGCAGACGACCGCCTTGCGCAGCAGCTCCAGCGGCAGCTCGGTCTTCCCCGGCATGTCGGAGCCGATGGCGTTGATGTGCACCCAGGGCTTGAGGTTCGTTCCCTGGATGACCGGTCCCGCGTACGGCGCGACCGAGGTGGCGGTGCACAGCACGTCGGCCCGCTCCTCCACCTCAGCCAGCGGCGCGATGCGTACGGCCCCGGCAGGCAGCCGGGACCTGGCCGCGAAGGAGTTCTCCGCCCGCACGTCCTCGTCGCACACCAGGATCTCGGAGAAGGAGAAGACCCGGGACAGGGCGTGCAGTTGCGTCACGGCCTGCGCGCCGCAGCCCACGAGACCGAGGACCGCGGAGTCCGGACGCGCCAGCACCCGGCTGGCCAGCGCGGACGCTGCGCCCGTACGGATGGCGGTGGCGAAGGTCCCGTCGATGACCGTCCGCAGGTGGCCGCTGTCCGCATCGAAGGCGCACAGGGTGGACAAAATGGTGGGCAGCTGGTTCTTGGCCGGATTGTGCGGGTTGTAGCCGACCATCTTCATCGACACCGTGGCGCCGTGCCGGAGCGCGGGCATCCACTCCAGCAGGCCCAAATGCGGTGTCTCGATGAGGAATCCGTCCCGCTGCTTCATCTCCACCGGTGCGTCGCGGCCGGTGGCGAGAACGGTTTCCAAACGGTCGATCGTCAGATCGTAGAGTTGCCCCAGCCCCACCTTCGTGACGATGGTGGCGATGGCTTCGGCGTCGACTATGCGCGTGCGCTCAGCTTGCAACGGTCTCTCCTGGCGCTCAGTGTTCGGGCTGGTCCGAAGAAGGTGAAGGAACAGAGGATTTCGAAGGGGCCGAGGGGCTGCGCCCGTGCCAGGACTCCCACAGTCCGGCGTACGCGCCTCCCGCCGAGACGAGCTCGTCATGAGCCCCTTGCTCGGTGATGCGGCCGGCCTCCATCACGACCACACGGTCCGCGTCGTGGGCGGTGTGCAGCCGGTGGGCGATGGCGATGACGGTGCGCCCGCGCAGCACGCCGGCGAGCGAACGCTCGAGGTCGCGGGCGGCCCGCGGGTCGAGCAGCGAGGTGGCCTCGTCGAGTACCAGGGTGTGCGGATCGGCGAGGACGAGCCGGGCCAGGGCCAGTTGCTGTGCCTGGCCGGGCGACACGGGGTTCTCGTCGGTGCCCAGCTCGGTGTCGAGACCGTCCGGAAGGGCCCGGACCCAGTCCTCGGCGGCCACGGCCGCGAGGGCCGCCGTCACCTGCTCGTCCGTGGCGTCCGGCGCGGCCAGTGAAACGTTCTCGCGCACGGTTCCGAGGAATACGTGGTGTTCCTGTGTGACCAGTGCGACGTGGCGGCGCAGTTCTTCCAGCGGCAGTTCGTGGACCGGTACTCCGCCCAGCGTGACCGATCCGGTACGCGGCTCGTGGATCCCCGCGAGGATGCGGCCGAGGGTCGACTTGCCGGCCCCCGAGGGGCCGACGATGGCGATGCGCTCACCGGATCCGACGCTGAGACTGACGTCCTCGATCACGTCGTGACCAGCTCGGTAGGCATAGGCGATGCCTTCCGCGGCCAGCCGGTCGCCTTCGGGCCGCCGGCCGGAGTCGCTCGCCGGTCCGGCCTCGGCCTCGATGCCGATCAGGCGGGCCAGCGAGGCGTCGCCGACCTGCAACTCTTCGAGCCAGCCGAGGAGTTCGTCCAGCGGGTCGATCACGGCCCGGGTGTAGAGGGTCGCGGCGGTCACCTCGCCGAGGCTCACCCAGCCCTCGATGTAGAAGAGGCCGCCGAACAGCAGCGTGGCGGCGACCGGCAGCACGTAGCCGAAGTCCATCAGCGGGAACCAGACGCTGCGCAGGAACAGCGTGCGCCGCTCCGCGCCGTTCGCCCGCTCGACGTCCTCGTCCGTGCGGCGGATGCGCGAGCCGGACCGGTGCAGCGACTCCACGCTGCGGGCGCCGGTCACCGTCTCGGAGAGGCCCTGGGCGAGGTCGGAGTAGGTGGCCGCCTCGGCCAGGTAGGCGTCCCGGGCACGTGCCAGGTACCAGCGGGTCGACCAGACGATGAGCGGGACGGCGACGAGGCACGGCAGGACCATGATCGGGCTGGTCACGACCAGCGCCACCAGCGTCAGTACCACCGAGAGGCTCGCCACCAGGATCGACGGCGCCCCCATGCGTACCGCGTTGGACAGCGAATCCACGTCGCGGGTGCTGCGGGTCAGCAGATCGCCGGCGCCGGCCTTCTCCACCGTGTGCAGGGGCAGGGTCAGGACCCGCCGTACGAACCCCTCGCGGATGTCGGCCAGGATCAGCTCACCGAGCCGGGCCCCCTGGAGGCGGGCGGTGCGGGTGAACACTCCCTGGAGCAGCAGGAGTCCGGCGATCGTCAGCACGGTGATGTCCACCTGGTCGGTGGTGATGCCCTTCTCCACCTGCCCGACCAGACCGCCCAGCAGGGCGGGTACGACCAGACCGCAGACCGTGGCGAGGACGAACCAGAGCACGGTGCGGGTCAGCAGGCCGGTATGGCTGCGCACCAGGCCCCGTACGTGACGGCGGACCGTCTTCGCGTCGGCTACCGGAAGACTCACTGGGCACTCCTCTGAGGGCGGCTGTCGGAAGGACGGGGGACGATGACGGTCACGTCTCCTCCCGCATGACGAGGGCGGCGTACTGGGACGCACCGGTGGCGAGTTCACGGTGTGTGCCGGTCGCGACGACCTTGCCGTCCTCCACGTAGGCGACCTCGTCGGCCTGGTCGAGCAACAGCGGGCTGTTGCTCACGACCACGGTCGTGAGCTCCGCCCTGGACCTGTGGAGCCGTTCGGCGATCACCGATTCGGTGTGCGCGTCCACGGCACTGGTCGGATCGACCAGGACGAGTACCCGGGGCTGCGCTGCCAGCGCGCGCGCCAGCCGGAGCCGCTGCTGCTGGCCGCCCGAGAAGGCGGAGCCTCCTGCGGTGACGACGGTGGCCAGACCGTCCGGCAGGGCCTCGACGATGTCCTCCGCGTTGGCGTTGTGCAGGGCCTGGGCCCGCACCTGGTCCGAGCGTCCGCCCAGATCGTCGGCCAGGACACCGGAGAAGAGGGTGTCGTCGTTGCGGGCCACCAGGACGAGGTCACGCACCTGCTCCAGCGGCAGCGAGTCCAGTGGCACGCCGCCCACGGTCACCTCACCCGGGGCGTAGCGCCCGAGCCGTTCGGCGATCTCGGCGCCCTCCTCCGGAGTGGAGGCGGCTATCGCGGTCATCAGTCCCGGCCGGACCCGCAGCCCCGATGCCGCGTCGTACAGGTCGGGCGCCTCGGAGAGCTCGGCCCGTGCGAGGTCGGCGCCGGCGTCGGGCTCGAGGGCCAGTACGCGCACGACGCGCTGCGCCGCCACATCGGCGCCGACGAACGACTGCACCGCCGAAGTCGCGGTGCGCATCGGCAGCATGAGGAACGCGGCGTATCCGTAGGCTGCGACGAGTTCACCGGCGGAGAGACCGCCACCGACGGCGAGGCGGGCACCGATCCAGACGACCGCCACCACGAAGATCCCGGGGAGCAGCACCTCGGCGGCGGGCAGCACGGATTCGACCTTCGCCACGTGGACGCCGGCCTCCCGCAGCCGCTGCGAGTCCTTGCGGTAGCGCTCGCCGAACGCGGCCTCGCCGCCGATGCCGCGCAGGACGCGCAGACCGGACACGATGTCGCCGGCCCGGTTCGTCAAGTCACCCTGCAGGTCGCGGTAGCTGCCGATCCGCTTGTGCAGCGGCCTGAGCAGCGGGCCCGTGCCCGCGAGCAGGACGGGGACGCCGATGAGGACGAGCAGGCCGAGGGTGACCGAGGTGGAGAGCAGCACCATGGCGACGAGCACGACGGTGACCGCGCTGCCGATGCCGCGGGCGAGGGCCCCGGGCAGGGCGCCGATGCGGGAGATGTCCGACGTGCCGATGGCCACGACCTCGCCGGTGGAGATCCGCTTGGACAGGGTCGCGCCCAGCCGGGCGGCCTGCGCGGCCACGAGGCGGAACGTCAGGTAGTTGGCCTTGAGCCGGCCGATCGTGTCACAGCGGTGGCGCAGGACGCTGCCGGCGGTGGTCACCAGGGCGAGCCCGATGATGACGCCGGTCCAGACCAGCAGCCGGTCGGTGTCCTTCTCCGACATGGCGTCGATGGCCCGGCCGATGGCGAAGGGGGTCAGGCCCATGCTGGCCATCCACAGGCAGCCCCACAAGACCCCGAGGAACAGCGTGCTCGACTGCCGGCCGATCAGCCATCGAAGATAGCTCCGGGGCGACCGGAGGTCCGGATCTCCCAGTTCGGGCAGCGGATTGTTGCTTGGCAATGCGAATTCCTTCGGGGTTGTCCCGTCCCGGATGGCCGGGGCGGTCAGGGGGACTGAGGGGTACGAAGCGGTCTGCCGTCGGGGACGCCCGGGAGCGTCCCCGGTCAGCTGTGCGGTGGCAGCAGACCCAGGACGAACGCCCTCAGTTCGGCGGTCACGCGGCGTGGATCGGCGAGGGGGTAGAAGTGGTCTCCGGGGAAGGTCCGCACGGTGCCGGCGCCGGCGGACCAGGCCGGCCACTTGCGGATGTGGTCGTCCGTCACGCCTGCATCGTCCTGCCCCCGCCACGCGGCGAGCGGGCAGGGCAGGAGAGCGTCCTCGCCGGGTGGTGTGTAGGAGTCGCAGATGGCGTTGTCGCCGCGCAGGGGTCGCGCCACCGCCGCGGCCAGGCGGGGGTTGGCCCCCACGGCCGCGGGCACGACGCCCTCCGCGACCAGTTCGGCGACGAGCTCCCCGTCGGTCAGTCGGGATGAGCCGGAGGGCTCGCCCTGGTCGTCCGGTGCCCGGCAGGCCGAGGCGACGAATCCGTGGGGCCACCGGCCGTGCTCCCGGCCCAGGACGCGGGCGAGCTCGTACCCCACCAGCGCTCCCATGCTGTGGCCGTACACGAAGTAGGGCAGGTCGAGCCGGGCAGCGAGTGCCGGCCCCAGCTCGTCGAGCACCTCCGCCATGCCGGTCGCGGGCTCCTCGCGCCACCGGTTCTCGCGGCCCGGCAGCTGTACGGCCAGCAGCGCGATGTCCGGGCCGAGCAGTTCCTGCCAGGTGCGGAACTGGAAGGCGCCGGAACCCGCGTGGGGCAGACACACCAGCACGGCCTTCGCGTCGCGGGGCGGGTCCCACTCCACGAGGGGTGAAGGTGACGCTTCTGAATGGAGGCCCACTGTTTCCCTTGTCAGTCGAAGGTGGAGTTCAGCGGTCGTGAACGGTCCGTGCTCGGCGACCGGAAATGACTTCAACGGTGGACGCGGTATGAGAGGTTGGGGCAAGGTCGTCATGCACTGCCCCTCGAGTGAGACTCGATGAGAAATGCACAGCCCCCACCTCTTCGCCAACATTCCTACCACGGAGTGGACTTGGAATGTCAACAGGCGAATAGCGCACCCTCCTTGTGGTCGCTTTCAGGCCGGACAAGTGGATGCTGTCGTCCGGCGGCCTCATCTGCATCCGCTCCGCGGCCTTCTCCATCCAAAGATTTATATCGTGAACCCGGTCGAGTCTGCCTTGAGTCCCGCTTTCGACCGGCTGGAAGCGGAATGGAAGAACCTCCGTCGCCGCATCGGCCCGTGATTCACTGGCGAGGAATCTACGGGTAAGAGGTCGGTCGACCTGGAGCCTTGTCGGCGAGGGTGTTTCGGCGTAACGAGGCGTACCTCTGGCCGGTCGGCGTGCAAGGAGACCCCGATGCCGCTGAAGCAGGTGTCCAGAACCCCGCCCCTGACGGGGGTGTGGGATGAACGCGTGAAGGCTTCGCTGCGATACAGCGCAACGAAGCCGAGGGGGTGTGTGCATGGCGCAGGAGAAGCATGGCGTAGCCGTGGTCTCGGGTGCATCATCGGGATTCGGCAGGAGAATTGCACAGGTGCTGTGCCGGCGGGGCTACTCCGTTGTGGCTCTGGCCCGTAGAGCGGACCGTCTGAAGCTCTTGGCGGACGAGGACTCCACAGGAGCGATTCTGCCGGTGGTCGCCGATGTCCGTGACCGAGAAGGGCTGGCCCGGGCCCTCGACGAGCTGCCTCCGGAATTCCGTGACATCTCGGTGCTCGTCAACAACGCCGGCCTCTCACGAGGGTTCGACCCCCTTCAGTCGGGCAGCGGCGATTCCTGGCGCGAAATGATCGACACGAATATCTCCGGTCTGTTGAACCTCAGCGGCCTGGTGCTTCCCCGGCTCGTCTCCCGCCGGTCCGGGCACGTGGTGAACATCGGCTCGATCGCAGCGAATTACCCGTACATGGGCGGGAACGTCTACGCCGCCACCAAGGCATTCGTCCACCAGCTGTCCCTGAACATGCGCGTCGACCTCCAGGGAACGGGCGTCAGGGTGAGCTGTGTGGCACCGGGCATGGCGAAGACCGAGTTCGCCAAGGTCCGATACGACGGGGACGAGGAGCGCGCCGACGCGCTCTACCGGGGAATCGAGCCGCTCACCGACGACGACGTGGCCGAGGCGGTGGCCTGGTGTCTCGCGCAGCCCGCGCGCGTCAACGTCAACATGATCGAACTGATGGCGGTCGAGCAGCACTTCGGGCTGGGCGTCGCCGGCAGCCCGCCCGCCCCGCCGGGTGGTGCGCAGGATGAGTGAGTCCGTGCAGACGGCCCCCCGGCGCGTGAGCGCGCCGGACGTGCTTGTTGCAAGACCCGCGCGCCCCGAGGACGCGGAGCAGATCGCCCTGCTCTCCGCCCCGTTCGTCGAGCAGGGCCTGCTCGTCGCTCGCCCGCCAGCCGAACTGGCGGGAATGGCACAGGAATTCGTGGTCGCCTGTGAAGGCAGCCGACTGGTCGGCTGCGCCGGGGTATCGCCCTCCGGGGGCAGCCTGGTCGTCTACAACCTGTGCATTGCGGCCGACTGGCAGGGCAGGGGAATCGGCCGGCAGCTGGTCGGTATCGCCGAGACCATCGGCAGAGAACGGGGTTACAGCTCTCTGCTGGCCCTGACCCGGTACGGCGGGGAATGGTTCGGGAAGCTGGGGTTCTCGGAAGTCCCGGCGAGCGAGACCCGTGACGAATGGCGACGTCTCTTCCGTCCGGGCCGAAGATCCAGCCTCTACCAGTTGCGACTCACCTCGGAGCAGTCCGGAGACCGAAGCACGCCCATGTGCCGACTCAAGCAGACCAAGGAGTGACACAGTTGATAATCTGCGGGTTGAAACTCACGCATGACGGTGCCGTCGCCCTGCTCGACGACGACCGTCTCGTGTTCAGTGTTGAGATGGAGAAACTCGGGAACGGTCTGCGCTACAGCACCGTTGCCGACTTCAGCCTGATCCCCGGAGTCCTCGCCGACTTCGGCTACAAACCCGAGGACGTCGACGAGTGGGTTGTCGACGGCTGGGACGGAGACGTCTCCGGAACAGTGGCCCTCCTCGACCAGGGGGCACCCACGGAAATCGTGGTCGGCCCCTACCGGGAGTCGGCGGCATGCCCGGCACTCGATTCGCCCAGCGTCTCGGGCACGTTCCCGATGGACGGCCAGACCTACCCGTACACCAGCTTCCCGCACGCGGCGGGACACGTGGCGAGCGCTTACGTGTCCAGCCCCTTCGCCCAGCGCGACGAAGGCTCCTTCGTCCTGGTCTGGGACGGCGGACTCTTCCCCCGCCTCTACTGGGCGGACCCGCGCGGCGGCGTGGAGAACCTGGGTGAACTCTTCCCCCTCCTCGGCCATGCGTACGCCATCGCGGGACACCACTTCGGGCCCTTCCGCAAGACCGTCCAGTCACCCACGGTCGATGACCTCTCGGTCGCCGGCAAGCTCATGGCGTACATCGCGCTGGGCCGGGCGGACGAGAGCGTCGTCACGGTTCTGCGGGAGGAGTTCCACCGGGTCTTCGAGAGCGATGAGCCGGCCGCCGTGGAGTACCGCGCGACGGTCGGCGGGTACGGCAGTCTCTTCGAGCGGTCCGTGCCTCCCGTGCACGAGTTCTTCTCCGCGGTGCGCGCCCGGGTGTCGCAGAACGGGGTCAGTGACGAGGACGTCCTGGCGAGCGTGCACGACTTCTTCGAGCGCCTCCTCGTCGAGCGGATCACCGCCAAGGTCCGCGCCGCCAAGGGCGAAGGCCCGTGGAACCTCTGCTTCGCAGGTGGCTGCGCGCTCAACATCAAGTGGAACAGTGCGCTGCGCGAGGCGCCGGACTTCCGTGACGTGTGGGTCCCGCCCTTCCCCAACGACTCGGGGTCCGCCATCGGAGCGGCCGTTCTGGGCCGGGCGCAGCGCGACGGCCTGGCCCCGCTCGAGTGGAACCCCCGGCTCGGCCCGGCGCTGACGCCGTCGCCCGAGCTGCCCGCCGGCTGGTCGGCGTCGGCGTGCGCTCCGGAGGAACTCGCCGCGATTCTCCACGAGTCCGGAGAGCCCGTGGTGGTCCTGCACGGACGAGCCGAACTCGGCCCCCGCGCACTCGGCGGCCGCAGCATCCTGGCGGCGCCGGTCAGTGCGTCGATGAAGGACGAGCTGAACCGGGTGAAGGACCGCGAACCCTACCGGCCCGTCGCCCCCATCTGTCTCGAGGCCGACGCACCGGAGATCTTCGCACCCGGCACGCCGGACCCGCACATGCTCTTCGACCACGAAGTACGGCCGGAATGGGTGGACCGGATCCCCGCGGTCATCCACCTCGACGGCACCGCGCGGCTCCAGACGGTCGGCCCGGCGGACGACGACCTGCTCTTCGCCGTACTGTCCGCCTATCGACGGCTCAGCGGCGTCCCCGTGCTGTGCAACACCAGCGCCAACCTCAACGGGCACGGCTTCTTCCCCGACGTGGCCTCCGCCGCGGAGTGGGGCAGGGTCGCCCGGATCTGGAGCGACGGGACGCTGTATCAGCGGACCGACGCCTGAAGTCATTGCGATAGGAGTTCTCAGGGCCGGGTCGCGCGACGCAGGAGCAGGGTGACGAAGCCGAGCGTGCCCCGGTAGCCGTGGAGCCAGGCCTTGCGGTGTCGGGCCGCGGTCTCGAGGGCCTGGCCATGGTCCGGGTGCTCCGGATTGTCGAGGGCCCAGCGGGAGAGCGACCCGGTCCAGGACCACTCGTAGTCGTCCCACTCCTGGCGGGTGCTGACGTGCCCGTGGACCGGCACCCAGCCGTCGGCCGTGATGCGGTCGACCGTCGTCGCGAGGTCGTCGTAGTCATCGACGGCGAAACCGGCGTCGAGGGTCTTGCGGTCGGGTTCGCGTTCCCAGAAGCACTCGCCGAGGAGAACGCTTCCGCCCGGGGCGAGATGGCTGTCGGCGGCCTTCAAGGTAGGGAGGAGGCCGCCGAAGGCGTGTGTGGCGCCGATGCTGAGAATCAGCCCGTACCGGTGCGGGGAGCTGAACTCCGAAGCGTCCTGTGCGTGGAAGGCGATCCGGCCGCCGAGCCCCGCTTCGTCGACGGCGCGACCCGCGGCGGCGATGGCCGCTGCGTCGTTGTCGACGCCGTCGGCACGCAGGTCCGGGCGAGCGGCTTGTGCGCGCATCAGCCAGGTGCCCGATCCGCACCCGAGGTCGAGCAACCGGGCGTCGCCGCCCGGCAGGGCCCGGTCGAGGAGCGTGCGTACGGAATCGTCGCTCAGCGGAGCGGCGATGGGGTGGTCGGTGTGGGCGATGGAGCTGATCTGTCGGCGATCCATGGCGCCATCCTGCCTCCCGCCCGCCCCACGGCCCGCGAAGCGCCCCGCCGCGGTCGACCGGGCAACCCGATCGTGTGCCCCGAGTGCTTGGCTCGTACCCGGCCGCACGTGCGGTGAGGCGCTCGAAAACCAGTGGAACCGCGCCGCCGTGCGCCATTACCGTGCTGCCGAACCGAGTCGTCTAGGCAAGGACGTTCCGTTGTACACCCTGTGAGACCTCCCGAGAGCTGATGTGTCGCGCGTCGCGCATGTGCGCCGCGCTCCTTTTTGCTGCGGTCTTCTCACTGGAACCGGTGTACTTCTGTGCTCAATACCTGGGTGGTCGCTCCCACCTGCCTGCCGCTCGTTCTCCGCCGTTGCCACGCGTGCGCGTCCGAGCGCTTCCGGGCGAACGGCAAGTTTCGCGTCAACGCCAACCACAAGCTCATCGACGCCTGGCTCCTCGTGCTCTGCACCGCTTGCGGGGAAACCGCAAAGCTCACGGTCCTGGAGCGGATGAACGTGCGCTCCGTACGACCTGAGCTGCTGGACCGGCTGCATCACAACGACCCTGGCCTGGCAGCCGAGCTGCTCCAGGACCCGGCCGTGCGGCGCCGCAATTGCTTCGCCCTCGACTGGGACAACGCCTGGTGCCTGGACACCGGCGGATCGGATCACCTGGACCGCGAGGTGATCGACGTCTCGGTCCGCTTTGCGGCGCGGATCCCCGTCCGGCCGGTGCGACTGATCGCTGAAGGCTGCGGTCTTTCACGGGCCGGGGTGGAGAGACTGATCACGGAGGGGAAACTCGTTTCGGCAGTCCGCCTGACCGGCAAGCTCTCCGGTGACTTCACCTTCACGCTCAAGCGCTGAGTATCGCGGGCGTATCGAAAATCGCATACGCCACCGCAACGGTCCTCCGTCTCCCATGGGGGCATGAACCACAACGCATCCCGGTCGGCATCGCCCGGCCGCACGCGCAGGATCGTGCTCCTCGGCCTGGCGGTCCTCGGCACGGCGAGCGCGCTGTTCGTCGTGCGGGGGCCGCTCATGATGTCCGCTCCGAGGTGCATGGCCGGGCGGTGGCACGGTTGCTTCGACACGTTCAACGGCGTGGTGCTCATGACGCTGGTCACGCTGCCGTTGGCCGTGGCGGCGGTGTGGGCTCTGGCGCGCCGTCGGCGCGGCGCCGGCGTCGCAGCGGCGTGGCGGATGTCGCTGGCCGAGGTGGGCATGGTCCACGGCACGGTGCCGTTCCTGTGGCTGACCATGATGCCGGGCGCCGGGGCCGGCACCGTCCCCGCCCGGGTGAGCCTGGTACCGCTGCGGGACCTGGTCACGATGGGGTCGCTCGGGATCGTCGGCAACCTGCTGGTCTTCGCGGCGCTGGGGTTCTTCGCCCCGATGCGCTTCGCGGCGCCGGCGTCCGTGCCGCGGATCCTGGCGCTCGGGGCGGGCTGCTCGGTCCTGGTCGAAACCGCTCAGTACGTCCTGCAGCTGGACCGGGTGTCCTCCGTGGACGACGTACTGGTCAACGCCGCCGGCGCAGCGCTTGCCGCGCTGGCGTCGCGCCGCTGGTGGCGCACTACGGCGCAAGCGCCGTCGGACCGGCCTCGCCCCGCTCCGGCACCGACGGGCTGAGTTGCATGTCCGGTGTGCACACATTTTGCATACGTCGGCGATATGTTGTGCCGCTTAGGCTTCCGACATGCGCGTACTGATCGTCGAGGACGAGCCCTACCTGGCCGAGGCCGTCCGTGACGGTCTGCGGCTGGAGGCGATCGCCGCCGACATCGCCGGCGACGGTGACTCCGCGCTGGAACTGCTCAGCGTCCACTCCTACGACCTCGCCGTCCTCGACCGCGACATCCCAGGCCCCTCCGGCGACGAGGTCGCCCGGCGCATCGTCGCCTCCGGCAGCGGCATCCCGATCCTCATGCTCACCGCTGCCGACCGGATCGACGACAAGGCTTCCGGGTTCGGGCTCGGCGCCGACGACTACCTCACCAAGCCGTTCGAGCTGCGGGAGCTCGTGCTGCGGCTGAGGGCACTCGACCGCAGACGCGCGTACGCCAGGCCCCCGGTCCGCGAGATCGCGGGCCTGCGGCTCGACCCCTTCCGCCGGGAGGTCTTCCGCGACGCACGCTACGTCGCGCTCACCCGCAAACAGTTCGCCGTGCTGGAAGTCCTCGTCGCCGCCGAGGGTGGGGTCGTCAGCGCCGAAGAGCTGCTGGAACGGGCCTGGGACGAGAACGCGGACCCCCTCACCAACGCCGTGCGCATCACCGTCTCCGCACTGCGCAAACGGCTCGGCGAACCATGGATCATCGCCACGGTGCCCGGCGTCGGCTACCGGATCGACACCGGTACGGACACCACCGCCCCGGGCAGTACGCATGCCTAGACGCCCAGGGCTCAGCGCCCGACTGAAGCTCACCCTCAGCTACGCCGGGTTCCTCGCCGTCGCCGGCGCTCTCCTGCTGGCCGTGGTGTGGGTGTTCCTGCTGCGCTACGTACCCGACAACCCGAAGGGCCTGCTCGGGATCTCGCCCAACCGCTACCTCTTGGTGCACACCTTCGCCCCCGCCGCGGCCGTGGCGATGGTCTTCCTGCTCGTGTTCGGCCTCGTCGGGGGATGGCTCCTCGCCGGCCGGATGCTGGCACCGCTCACCCAGATCAGGGATGCGGCGCGGACGGCCGGGAACGGGTCGCTCTCCCACCGGATCCACATGTCGGGCCGCCAGGACGAATTCCGTGAACTCTCCGACGCGTTCGACTCGATGCTCGGGCAACTCGAGTCCCACATCGCCGAGCAGCAGCGGTTCGCCGCGAACGCCTCCCACGAACTGCGCACCCCCCTGGCGATCTCGCGGACGCTCCTCGACGTCGCCCGCAAGGACCCCACGCGGGACCGGGGCGAACTCATCGAACGCCTGCAGGCCGTCAACGCGCGGGCGATCGACCTCACCGAGGCCCTCCTGCTGCTCAGCCGCGGCGACCGCGGAAACTTCCGCCCCGAGAGCGTCGACCTCTCCCTCGTGGCCGAGGAAGCCGCCGAAACGCTCCTTCCCCTCGCCGAACAGCGCCGGATCACGCTCGACGTCACCGGTGGGGCGGCCCGGACCAGCGGCTCCGCGGAGCTCCTGCTGCGGATGGTGACGAACCTCGTCCAGAACGCCATCGTCCACAACCTCCCCGCCGGCGGCACCGTGACGGTCCACACCGAGGCGCACGGCGACACGAGCGTGCTGCGGGTCGAGAACACGGGCCGCCGGCTCCCGCCGGAACTGGTACCGACCCTCACCGAACCCTTCCAGCGCGGAACGGAACGCGTACGCACCGACGAGCACGCCGGCGTCGGCCTCGGCCTGGCCATCGTGCACAGCATCGTCCGCGCCCACGACGGGACCCTCGACCTCGCCCCCCGCCCCGCCGGCGGGCTCCTCGTCACGGTCCGGCTTCCCGGCACGCCGTAGACAGGGGCAGTCCGGGTTCCCTGAACACACCAGGATCGCTGCTTCGCTTGGTCGACAACGGGGCTGCCGGACACAGGACTCCGGCTGCCCGATAGGGTCCGGGCATGGTCATGGCCCGAACTGCATCCAGCGCGACGCGGGCCCGCCGCCCGGCGGGCCCGCTGCGACTGATGTGGTTGGCCGCCCTGCTGTTCGCCTTCCTCTACACGCATGCCGCCGGAGCCGACAGCGCGTCGGCGCACGTCACCGGCGGCGCCGTCGCCGTTTCCTACCCCGACTACGCCGAACCTGACGGCGCCGATCACCGCGACGAGGGCAACGGGCATTCACACCCCGCCGAGACATGCGCTTCCGGGCACCCGCAGCAAGGCTCGGAGCTGCCCGCGCCGCCGCTGGTTCCCCTCGGGGATCTGACTCCTGACGCCGGCGCGATGCGGCCGGCCTTGTGGGCGCGGACCGTTCCGTCCGGCCTTCCCCCTTTGCGTAGTTCCCTCGGCTCCGTGGTGTTGCAGGTATAGATCCGGGTGCTTCGCCCCGATCCGACCTGACTCTCATCGCAGACCCCGGCGCGCCCTCTCGTGGCCGACCGGGTGATGAGCCACGCACGCAGCACCAAAGGAACTCGCACGTGACTTCGCCCCAGCTCCTCGACGCCCGGACCGCGGACACATCGCCGGGCTCTCCCGCCACGGGACGTGCCGCCCGGCGCAAGCAGCACGCCGGCATGGCCCGGAAGCGGTCTCTGGCCGCCCGGTACCCCGGCTACGTCGGCTATTTCGTGGGCGCCGGCCTCATCAGCGGCGCCGTCGTCCACCACCCGCTCGACCCCGACCGCTACACCCGCATCGCCGGCTACGGCGCCTTCGTCTTCCTCGCAGCGACCATCCTCAACGAGTTCGTCCTCACCCGGGAGCGTCCCGGACTGTCCCGGATGCTCCTGGTGATAGGCGCCTCACTGCTCCTGTCCTTCGGCATCGGCATGCTCAGTGGCGGCCTCCAGCACTTCGACGACTTCCCCGCCCGCGGCGCCGTCCTCGTCCCCGCCGGGCTGGTCGTCTCTTTCGTCGCCTACGTCATCAAGGACGCCGACACCCCGACGCGCCGGATCTTCAGCCTCGTCGGCCTGGCGGTCCTCGTCACGGCGACCCTCGCCTTCCTCGGCCTGCGGGAAGTCGCCGCCTCGATGGAGAGCACGCCGGGCGGCGGCCACAGCCACGGCACCGCCGAAGAACCCGCAGCGGACGACCACGCACCTGCCACCGGCCCGGCGAGCCCGGCCGCACCCACCTCCGGTGCCTCACCCACCGCAAGGCCCACCGCTTCAGCGACGGCGCACAACGACGGCCACACTCACTGAGGCACGGGTAGGGGCGGGTGAGCCCGCCCCTACCCGTGGGCGTGTCAGCCGGCGATGCGCGCCGTGTAGTCCCCGGCCGCCTCCACGGCCGCGACGAGTGCAGCGGTGTCGATGTCGGCGCCGTCCTCCAGGCGGACGACGCTGCGTCCGGCTCGTACGTCGGTGGCGGCCGAGCGGACGCCGGCAAGGTCCTCCAGTTCATCGTCGATGAGCAGGCCACAGCTGGTGCAGTGCATGCCGCCGACCAGGAGAACCACCTGTTCACCGGTCACAGCCTCGGGCTTCTTACGGCTGAACAACTTCATCACAGGTCCTTCTTGAACTCGATCGCGCCCGTCTGCATGCCCATGGCGCAGGAGAAGCGCAGCATCCCGGGCTTGCGGGTGCCCAGGTCGATCTCGGTGTCGCCGTCCCGCTTGACGATCTCCTGGACACCGAGCTCGGGGATGGTGAAGGCCCGGGCGCAGCCGCCCGAGTCCTTGCCCCGGAGCACCAGTGTGGTGGGCACACCAGCCTTCGCAGCGAACTGTGTCGGGAGATAGAAGTCCGTCACGGTGAGGATGACGGTCTGCTTGCCGGAGGCATCGATGCGTACGGGGGTGGCCTCTCCCGTCGCCGTCCCGCCATTGCCGTCGCCACTGCCTTCGCCGCCTTCGACGAGGAACGGGCCGGTGGCGGTGGTCTGCTGCTTGCCCGGGGAGTGGAAGGAGACCCAGCCGCCGGCCTGAAGGGCCGAGATCATCGTCCAGGCCGCGACGGTCAGCACCACCACACCGGTGAGCCCGGCGAGCTTGCCCGACAGGGCCTGGGTACTGCGCCGGAACAGGTAGCCGAGCGCGGCGAACAGCGGCGCGGTGCCCAGCACGAACCCGGCCATCACCGCGGCGCCGGCCACCGCCGATCCGGAGGTGACGGCGAGCAGCTCCATCGACAGGGTTACCCCGCAGGGCACGAGCACGGTGGCGAATCCGACCAGGGCTGGGGTGATGGGCGACTCGGTTTTGGCGCTGCGTCGCATCAGGCGGCCGAATGATGCCGGCGGGCGCGGCACGAGCCGCCCCACGGCCGTGACTCCGATCAGGTCCAGCGCGAAGAGCACCATGACGGCCCCGACCACGAGCAGCAGCACCGCCTGCGTACGCGGGCTGGGCTGCAAGGCGCTTCCGAACACGCCGAGCAGGGCGCCGAGCGCCGTGTGGGACACCAGCTTTCCGGCGAGGAACGCCCCGACGGGTGCCAGCGGTGTGCCGACGTCGGCCTGACGCGCGGGGCGCGGCGTACGCGAGGACTTGGGGGACGGTTTCGGGTCGGGGCTGCGGCGGCGGGCCACGGCGCCGGCCAGCAGACCCCCCTGTACGGCGGCGCACGAGGCACCACCGGCGAGCAGACCGGTACTCGCACCGGTGATCAGCAAAGCGATGGACGACGGCATGCCGGAAGTCAGCGCTCCGAGCGGACGTTTCGCGATCGACCTCAACCCGCTGCGCTCTCGCCACGTGCTGGGAATCGCGGCCGGCAGCGGCATCACCCCGATCCTCTCCATCGTCAAGAGCACCCTGGTCATGGAGCCGCGCAGCCGGTGCACCCTCGTCTACGGCAACCGGGACGATGCCTCGACGATCTTCCGCGAGGAACTTGCCCACCTGGAGGAGGAATACGCCGAGCGCCTGCGGGTGGTCCACGTCCTCAGCCGTTCCCAGGCCACCGACCCGCTGTTCCAAGGGCGGCTCACGCAAAAGAAGTTCAGTGGACTCATGGAGACACTCGGCCTCACCGGCGAAGTGGACGAAGCGTTCATGTGCGACCCGGCGGAGCTTGTCAGCGGAGTGCGCAGTGCTCTGACCGACGCAGGTCTTGCCGCGGAACGCATCCACAGCGAACGGTTCACCGCAGGGGGTACACAACCGCCCTCCTCAGCATCGGACGGAGACAGGAGCGCGAGCCGGTCCCACGAGGTCACGCTGATCGACCGAGGAGCCAAGAACACCCTGATGGTCAGCGGGGCCGAAACCGTTCTCGATGCCGGCCTGCGTGCCGGCATCGACCTCCCCTACTCGTGCCGCGAAGGCATATGTGGCACCTGCCGCGCCAAATCCTCCGGAGGCCCCGTACGGCTCGAGGGCTGCGACCTGGAGGCATCGGAGATCGAAGCGGGATACGTCCTGGCCTGCCGAACACACCCCGTAGGCAGCGGCATGACGATCGACTTCGACCAGCAGTGATGGCGCTGCGGGCGCTCGAACTGTGCGCGTCACCCGTGTCGGCTCCCGCTCACGCCACTCGGACTTCCGCACGGTGTGATCCCGGACGGATGCGTGCCTGGATCCACCCTCATGTGTCCGATTTTGGCCGGTGCTCGCATGGCGAGACGGCTTGACGGACCTCCCATGGCATGACTTAGGTTCGCCTTGCCTTACTTTTATCTCGTCCTTGCGAAAGAAATCAGCCATGCGAAGATCGCCCAGACGGCGCACCCTGCTCGGACTCCAGTATTCCGTTGCGCGGAAGAACGCGAGCTGAGTCGTGGCAATCTCCGCTGGCATGCAGATGACTGCTGTTGCTTCCCCGCCGGACAGCGCCGAGGACGCGCAGCGGCCGACCCCGCTCTGGGTGCTCGCAGCACTTGGCGTGCTCAGCTCGGCCGCCTTGACGGGCGCGTGCTGGATGGCCGGCCACGTCCACGCGGATGCGACGCTCCAGACCGCCGCCCGGTTCTTCCATGTCGCCGCCCTGGTCGTCGGCCTGGGCGCCGTGCTGGCTGTCGACTGGTTCGCCGCCCTGTGGCTTCTCGGGCGCCGGCGCCTCGCCGACATCCTGAACACCGCCAACACGCTGCAGATCCCGATCTGGGGCGGCCTCGCGGGCCTGCTCGTCACGGGTCTCTTCCTGAGCCCCGACATGGAATCGCCGCTCACTCTGACCAAGCTCGGTCTCGTTCTGGCCATCACCCTGAACGGCCTCTACGCGCACTGGCTCGGACAGCGTCTCGAGCGGTACCGGGACGCAGATGTCCCCGTTCGTCTTCTCGTTCAGTCAGGAGTGGCTGCCACGATCAGCCAGACCGGCTGGTGGGGCGCCTGCCTCATCGGATTCCTCAACAGTCAGTCCTGAACCGCCCCCACGGCAGTGCCGTCGGGTCTTGGCGCGGTAGCTCGGCCACGTCCCTCCTGGCCATCCTGCGCGCCGGTTGTCCATCGCTGCGGGCGGGCCGATTCCCGGGAGACTTAGGTTAGCCTGTCCTTATGTATTCCATACCTCTGGCCGCCGAAGCCGGCTACACCGTGCCCCCGCTGTGGCGCATCCTCACCAAGTCCGGCTACTTCATCGGCCTGTCCGGAGCCATCGGCGCGACCGTGACCTACGCCGCCTCCATCCGCCCCGCACTGCGCGCACCGGAGAACGACAGCGGCGACGTCGCGGTCATGAGACGAAGAACGGCCGGGTACCTGGCCTGGGCAGGGGTGGTGCTGCTGGTCGCGGGCTACTTCCAGCTCGCCGCCCGCCTGGCCCGCGCCGGGAAGGGCATGCCGTTCGGCGACGCCCTCGCGCCGGGTCGGATCTGGGACTTCTTGATGGCGCCGGCCGCGAAGGGGGCCTGGATCGCGCAGGGCACCATCTACCTCGTCCAGAACGTCGTACTGGTCCTCGCGTCCGCGGTCCTGATCTCGCTGTTCCTTCCCCAGGTGCGCCGGCACGTGAACGCCCTCGCCCTGACCGCCCTGCCCCTGACGCTCGCGGTGACGCTCGTCGCCGCGGTTCCGGCCACCAAGCCGAAGGACGGGGACAAGTGGCTGGACCTCGTGTTCGGCCAGACCCACATCGGCAGCGGCGTCGTCTGGGTCGGCGGTCTGGTCCTGCTCGCCGTCCTCGCCGGTGCGCGCGGCCGCCTGAGCGAGGGCGCGGGCGCGCTGTGGGCCGACATCTGGCGCCGCTTCGCCTTCGTCGCCCTGATCTGTGTAGGCGCTGTCTTCACCTCCGGACTGTGGATGAGCTGGAAGCACGTCGGCGCGATCAGCCAGCTCTGGACGACGACCTACGGCCTCTTCCTGCTCATCAAGATCCTGCTGGTCCTCGGCATGGTCACGGCCGGCGGCGTCAACCAGTTCTGGCTGATGCCCCGGATCGCCCAGGCCCGCCGGGACGATGCCACGGCCTCTCTCCTGCACCTGACCCTGCGCCACTTCCCGAAGGTGGTCTGGGCCGAGGTGGCCCTCGGCATCGCCGTCCTGGCCATCGTCCCCTTCCTCGGCGGCTCGGCCCGCTCCGAGGCGGGCAGCCCCCCGGCCGTGTCGAGCGGCAGCGTCTTCGCCATGGGCGCCGTCCTCGTCCTCGCCCTCGCGGCTTCGCTGTACATCACGGTCAGGACCTCCGACGCGCTCGCGCGACGCACGGCCGGGGCAGCGACCGCCGCAGCGTCATGACACCCGCCGGAGCGCGGCGGGGAACATCGGAGGGTGGAGGCGCGCGAAGCCTTCCTGCCGCCCGTAGGGAAGTGCGGGTACGCGCCGGCTTGTGACTCGCGGCGTCGAGCCGGGCCGCCTGCTCCGCCGACAGCGTCCAGCCGACCGCGCAGATGTTCTGGCGGAGTTGCTCCTCGTTACGTGCACGGATGATGGCGGAGGACACCATGGGGCGTTCCCGCAGCCAGGCGACGGCCACCTGTGGAACCGTCCTGCCGGTGTCCTTCGCCACCTCGTCGAGCGCATCCACGACATCGAAGAGGTGGCGCCACCACCTCCGGCCGGATTCTCCGCCACCTGACGGGCTTGGCCAACGGCACCAGCCGGTTGCCGAGCCCGATGTTGTCGTGTCGAGCACGACCACGACGGCCGCCAGCCCCATCGCCCTCCCGGCCGCGGCCCCAGCCACCCGGCTCACCCTCCCCGCACCCGGCACGACACGGTGAACGCGGTCCTCGAAATGGCGGGGACCGAGGTCATCGGGCCGCCGAGGCTCCCTGGTCGTGGGCGACCCCGTCTAAGGCATGCCTATGGCAGATGCTTGTCTGCCTCGCTCGAACTGCGAATCGCTGATACGTCCGTACTTACCAGGCGGTAGTTGTACGTGCGCTTACCGCGCTTGGGCTTTCGGCGGGCGTGCCCTCGAGCGAGCGCCTCGGTGATCAGGTCATCGATTGCCGGGTTGCCCATTCTCAGGCGCCGAAGCTGATCGAGCCTGAGGTTGACAGCGGACGCGGCGGTTCCGATGAAGGTCCCGTGAACAAGGGATTGGAGCAGGAGGCCCAGACCCGTTCCGTTGAGTTTGCCTGGCGGGGCAACCTGGTGCGTAGCCGCCATGGCCGTGGCGGACGCGATGGCGGCGTCGAAAGCCGAGTCCTGTGAGCGCCAGCTGGCGAGCATCGCTTCCGAGATGCCTGCGGCGGCGGCGCAGCCTGCCGAGCCGAGGCCCATCGCAGCCGCATGCACGGCTTGGGCGCGGCGTAGGTTGACCTCCCCGCTCAGGTCTTGCTGGCCATGGACCACCACATGCAGTGTCCGGTCGATGTCGTCGCGGCTTTCGAGGCGGGAAAGCAGGCGGGCCGCCCAGTCATGGGGGCGGCCTGGCGCGTCAGGTTCTTCGTTCTTCACCTTCCGCGTGCCTCCTGCCGACTGTCCTTGGTCGTCGAGGTCATTGTGCAGGCGGGACCGGCCTGTGGACAGGCCGGTCCCGAAGTTGAATGCGCGCGGCGCGCGGAAGGTGAATGTGGTCAGGCGACGGCCGGTGTCGCGTGCGTGCGGGCGTGCTCGGTCAGGGAGCGGGAGTAGCGGCGCAGGAGGAGGGCGGCGGTGGTGGCCAGGCCGGTGAGGAGGCCGAGCCAGATGCCGAGGGTGTCGAGGTTCAGGGCGTAGGCCAGGAGCCAGGAGGCGGGGAGGCCGACGGCCCAGTAGCCGATGAGGGTGATGCGGAAGCCGCTCTTGGTGTCGTCGAGGCCGCGCAGGAGTCCGACGCCGATGTTCTGGGCGCAGTCGAAGAACTGGAGGAAGGCGGTGACGATCAGGAGGTGGGTGGCGATGGTGAGGGCCTGGTCGGAGCCGGAGTCGAGGAAGGGCGCCAGGATCAGCTTGGGGATCGCCAGGTAGAGAACCCCGACGACGGCCATGACGGCTGCGGCGCAGGCCAGGGCGGTGTTCTTCAGGCGCCGGGCGTCTTCGTGGTTGCCGAGGGCGAGTTCGCGGCTGACGTTGATCGAGGCCGCGTGGGAGAGGCCGACGGCGACCTGGAAGACGATGTAGACCAGCTGGTTGACGGCGGTGTGCGCGGCGAGCGCGTCGGGTCCGAAGGAGCCTGCCATCAGGGCGGTGATGGAGAAGAAGCCGGCCTCGGAGCCATAGGTGGCCGCGATGGGGATGCCGAGGCCGATGAGGCGCTTGACGGTGGCCGCGTCGGCCTTGGTGATGTCCAGGGTCAGCAGCGGGGCGAGCTCCTTGTCCTTCTTCGCCGAGAGGTAGAGGGCGAGGAAGGACAGGAAGTACACCGTGGAGGTCGCGATGCCGACGCCCGTGAGGCCGAGGCGGGGCAGTCCGAAGGTGCCGTGGATGAGGATCCAGTTGAGGCCGGCGTTGACGGCGACGGAGGCGATGGTGATCTGGAGAAGGGCCTGCGGGCGGCGCATGCCGACGGTGAACTGGCGCACGGCCTGGAACCACAGGCAGGGCAGCAGTCCGGGAGCGAGCGCGTAGAGCATGGTCTGGGTGAGTTCGACGACCTCCGCGTCCTGGCCGAGCCAGGTGAGGGCCTGTCCGATGAGGATCATCAGGAAGGCCCCGGCGATGCCGGCGAGCGTGGCGACGGCCATGCTCGCCCGGACTATGGAGCGGACCTCCTGCTGTGACTCCTCCGCGTGGTCCCCGTCCTTCTCGGCTCTGGCCGCCGCGGCGGCTATCTGGTTGCCGACGGAGGTGACCAGGCCGACGCCCATGGTGCGGAGTTGGTTGAAGATGACGATGGCGAGGCCGCCGGCTGCGAGCTCGGTGGTGCCGAGGAGCCCCATCATCACCGTGTCGGTGGTGGTCAGTGCCACCTGGGCGAGCTGGGTGAGGATCAAGGGCACCGCGAGGACGCCGAGGGCGCGGCTGTCGCGGAGGAGGGTTTTCAGCATGGGTTTATCGGTTCCCGCGGAGTTTGGTGAGCAGCTCGTCGATTTCCCGCTCGGCCTCGACGTCGAGGAGATCGCGGTCCTGCATCCAGTCGTCGTTGAAGACGGTGTCCATGTACTTTTCGCCGCCGTCGTTGATGAGGGCGACCATAGTGGTGCCCGGCGGCAGGGCGGACAGCCGGGTCAGGGCCTGGTAGACGACTCCGCCGGCGGAACCGCCGATCAGCAGCCCGGTGCGGGCGAGCGCGCGGCAGGTGGCGAACGCTTCGACGTCGCCGACCTTGACGCCCTCGTCGATGAGGTCGAAGTCGACCAGGGCGCCGATCTCGGCGCCCTCGGGCGTGCCGGTGCCGGACTGGTAGTAGTCGTGGGCGGGGCCTCCGAAGGCGATGGAGCCCTTGGGCTCGACACCTATGACGCTGAAGCCGGACATCAGCTTGGTCAGCTCCCGGCTGGTGCCGCAGAGGGCGCCGCCGGTGCCGACGGCGCCGATGAGGACGTCGATCTTTCCGTCGAGGGCCTCGTGGAGTTCGTGGGCGACGGGGAAGTAGCCGACTCCGTTGGCGGGGTTGTTGTGCTGCTCGCTGAAGATGGTGTTGTCCTGGCCGCGGGCCATGTTTTCGGCGAGTTCCTCCCGAGCGGCGGTGGCGAGCTCTTCGGTGCCGTCGTCGACGACGTAGACGAGCTCGGTGCCGAGCGCCTTCATGCCGCGGAGCTTGTCTACGCAGGCGTGGTTGTCGACGACGGCGGTGAAGGTGTAGCCGCGTTCGGCGGCGATGACCGCCAGCCCGAGGCCGGTGTTTCCGGAGGTCGACTCGATGATCCGGCCGCCTTCGCGCAGCTCGCCGGCGGCCTCGGCCGCATCGATCATGGCCCGGGCCATACGGATCTTCGCGGTGCCGGTGGGGTTGAACATCTCCAGCTTCAGCAGCAGGCGGCTGCCGGTCTCGGTGGAGGCGAGTTCGAGGAGGGGGGTGTAGCCGATGAGATCGGATACGCGGGAGACCACGGCGGGACGCTGAAGGGCTCCGGGCATCGGTAACTCCAGAAGGTCGTGGGAGGCGGCAGGCTGCGGGCGGGCGCGCCGGTGCGTCAGGTGAAGTGCCGGTCCAGGCGCCAGCGGGGGCGGGGCCGGTCGGTCTGGTCGATGACGACCTTGGGCGGCAGGGCCAGGTCGTGGAACGGGGACTCGTTGGAGTCCATCTGGTAGCCGGCCGTGTTCGGGTAGACCAGGAGGTCTCCGGTACGGGGCTGGCTGTGCAGCGGGATCTTCCGCCAGGTGAGCATGTCCGACTCCAGGCACGTGGCCGCGCCGACGCTGGCCGGGAACGTGCCCGCCGGACCGGCCGGGTCCTGCGGGAGGAGGATGGGGTCGGGCAGGTACTCGCTGTTGAACCACTGCTCGGACAGGCTCAGGCTCGTGCCGTCCACGGTGAGGATCTGGTACCCGTCCCGGTCCTTGACTCCCCGGATACGGAAGACGGAGGCGCCGGCCTGGTGGAGCAGGGCCCGGCCGGGCTCCAGGAGGAGGGTGACTCCGGCCTCCTTGAGGAGCGCCGCGAGGGGCTGCTCGTGGCCCTCGGGCCGGGTGGCGAGGAGGGCGGCGAGTGCCGCGGCTCCGGCCACGGGGGAGTGGTAGGGGTAGAAGTCGCCGGTGTGGAAGGTCTTGCCCGCGTGGTAGTGGCCGCTGTTCTGTTCGGCGAGGAAGGTGTGCCAGCTGTCGGCGTCGCTGTAGCTGATCGGCAGCCCGCCGCCGATGCTGATCCGGCTCGCTTCCAGGCCCTGGACGCGAGCCTTGAGGCAGAGGTCGACGAGGTGGGCGGCGAGGTCGGCGCGCGGCTGGAGGGCGTAGCCGGACAGGTGGAAGGAGAACCCTTCCATGCGTACGGCGTCCCCGGCCTGCACGCACCGGTCCAGGGCTGTGGCCAGCTCGGTCTGGGAGAGGCCGAAGCGGCTGTGGGGCTGGGCGGGCGGCAGGACCCGCAGCAGGATCCGGGCCGGCCGGACCCGGCCGGTCAGGGCGGCTGTGGCCAGGGCGTCGAGTTCGTCGAGGGCGTCGACCGCGACCAAGGCGCCGTGCTGGACGGCCAAGTGCAGCAGAGCAGGGTCCTTGGCGGGGCCGGTGACGACGAGGTGCTCGCCCCGTACCCCGTGGCCGAGGGCCTCGCGGAACTCGGCGACGGAGGCGACGTCCACTCCCGCACCGCCGGCGGCCGCGCGTTCGACGAAGACGGCAGCCTTGTTCGCCTTCTTCGCGAAGTACACGAAGCCGTCGACCTCGGCCGCGGCCAGCGTGTCCTGCATGGCGCGCAGGTTGGTGTCGAAGGCGTCGGGCAGCAGGAAGTGGAACGGGCCGCCGAAGGCGTAGGCCAGTTCGGGAAGCAGCCCACTGGCCAGGACCTGCTCGGCGGCGGGGTCGTCCAGCACCGGCAGGGTGGGCAGGGGACGGCTGTTCACTGCCACAGCGCGACCTCGGTGCCCAGGCCCTGAGCGAGGGCGAGCTGGGCGAAGCGGTGGCCGAGCGCGATGTCGGTGACGACCAGGCCGCTGTTGTACGCGAAGATCCGCTCCTCGGCGCCCGTACGGCCGCTGCTCACACCCGCGAGCACGGGCGGGAACTCGGCGTCCACGGCCGGGAGTTTGCCCTCGGCGTCCGCCATGTCCGTACCGGTCACGTTCATCTGCGCCTCGCTGGTGGCGATGACGCGGTCCGCCTCGTGGAGGGTGGAGGGCGCCAGCCCGTGGCCGACGAGGATCGACAGCGCGCCGGGCCCCAGCCAGGAGGCCTCGACGGCGGCCGGGGTGTGGCCGCCGGCGGTGGCGACGATGACATCGGCGTCTGCCGCTGCGGCCTGCAGGTCGGTGACGAGCTCCACGTCCCGGTCGGGGAAGTGGGCGCGCAACTGCTCGCGGACCGCGGCGATGCCTTCCGGGTGCGTGCCGGACAGCAGGAGGCGGTCCAGGTCCGGGAGAGTGGTGAGGAGGAACGGCAGCGCGAGTCGGCCCTGGGTCCCGGTGCCGATGACGAGGGCCGTGCGGGCGCCGGGGGCGGCCAGTTCGCGGGCCAGCAGGGCGGAGACCGCGGGGGTGCGCAGGGAGCCGATGCGGGAGCAGTCCATCATCGCGACCGGCAGGCCGGTGACGTCGTCGTAGATCGTCAGCGAGGTGTAGTAGTGCTGCTCCTCACGGCCCTTGTCGAGGCCGTGCTTGTAGGAGGTCTTGATCGCGACGACCTCGCGGGAGCCGTCGCGGCCGAGCATCGCGTAGGAGACCGAGTGTCCGTCCTGCGGCTTGACGGTCAGTTTCCGGGGGTTGTCGGACTGGCCGGCCTGGAGGGTGCGGTAGGCCCCTTCCACGGTGGCCACCACGTCGGCCAGGGAGATGTCGATCCCGGCCAGATCGGTGGTGGACAGGATGCGCAGGTGCTTGTCGTCGCCGGATATGTGGGCGGACGCGGTGTCGGTCATGGTGGTTTTCCTCCGGGTGCGGGGCGGGTGGTCAGCTCGCGTGCGCTTCGAGGGCGCTCTGGCCGTAGCCGTGTTCGTTCGCTTCGGCCTCGGGGCGGGTGCGGCGGCCCGGGATACGGATGGATGCGCGCTTGAGCCAGCGGTCGCTGCCGTCGTACCGGGCCTGGAAGGGGACGCGGCCGTGGACGACGAGGTCGTTGTCGACGATGAGGACGTCGCCCGGGCTGAGGCTGACGGCGACGGAGACGCGGGTCAGTTCGTCCGAGAGGCGTCCGTACGCGCCCTGGTAGGCCTCGTCGGCCTGGTCGAGGGGGGTGTAGGCGGGGTCGTAGCGCAGCGTCATGCCGTCCTCGGTCGCGAACAGCGCTGGGACCGCGGCCGGGGCCTGGTCGGTGAAGCCCTGGGCCTCTTCGTAGGCGTCGTCGGGGAGGATCGGCAGGACCGGCCGGGTGAGCAGGTCGATGTCCTCGTCGGCCAGACGGGTCTTGCGGATGCTGGCGGCGGTGGTGGCGATGTTGTCGTGGTTGCGCATGCAGCCGAGCATCAGGAGGTGGGCGCGGCCGGGGTGGAAGGCGTCCTCGGTGTGCGGGCTGAGAAGCACCGTGCTGCTGGCGCCGGTCTGCTCGGTCTCGTGACCGGGCGAGGGGACGATGTTGTGTACGAAACGCCCGTCCTGCTGGCCCTCCCAGGCGATGGGGTTGCCCATCACCGTGGAGAGCAGGAGCAGGGCGATGTCGTAGACCGCGCCGCTCTCGCCGGCCGTGGCCCAGCTGGACGGCGTGGCCCCGACGGCTTCGTCGTCCACCTCCAGGCCGCGCAGGATGTACAGGCCGTCCGCGGTGTCGACGGGGCGGCAGTGCTCGCGCAGCGTCCGGCTCAGGGTTGCGGCTGTCTCGGCAACGCGGGCCAGGAGCTGGGGACTTGTGGCGGACGTACCGAACTCGGCAAGGATTTTCTCGGCCGCCTGGCGGAGTTCACCCACGGTCTGGGCGTCGAGCTGGCGGACGGGTGCGGCAGCCGTGCTCATGGCGAAGAGATCCGTTTCGTCGGATGGCATGGGGGATCCCGGTTCTGAGGTACGGTCTCCGGCGGTCGGGCGGCGGGAGTACGTAACTGGCAAGACGCGACGGGCTGTTGGCTGTCATGAATCTGCGGAACCGGCGAACGACTCGAACCGTAACACCGAAATGAGGTAAGGCAAACCTTACTCGCGAGTCGCCGAGGGGCGGGATTCGGACATGTGTCCATCCCGGTCAGTGACTTGCGGTAATGGTTGTCATTAGGATAGGCAACCCTAAGCACCATGGCATGCCTGGCTCGATCGGGACGATGGAGAGATCCAGATGTGCATGTCCGGTGTCCCTGCCACCCCCGTAGTTTCAGTGGAACGAGGACGTACGTGAACTTCAACAGGCGCCAGGTGCTTTGGGCCGGCGGAGCGATAGGCGCGGGGGCCCTGCTCGCTGCCTGCTCCTCGGGAAGTGACGACACCAAGACGGACAAGGCCCCTCAGGGGGACGGCAAGCCGAAGGACGGCGGAACGCTGCGCATCGGCGCGCTCGGCCGCGCGGGAGCCATCACCCGCGACCCCCACGGCACCCAGGCCAACGAGAGCGACTACCTGGTCATCGCCCTCGTCTTCGACACCCTCGCCATGCCGGGTGCCAAGACCAACACCGTGCCCCGCCTGGCCACTTCGTGGGAGGCTTCGCCCGACCTGAAGACCTGGAAGTTCAAGATCGCCAAGGGTGCGACCTTCCACGACGGGACACCGGTCACCGCCGAGGACGTCGTCTGGTCGCTGCGCCGCCTGCGCAACACTCCTTCGGGCGCCTCCCGCCTCCCGGGTGTCAAGGGACCGGAGAGCATCACCGCCGAAGGCGCCGACACCGTCGTCATCGTCTCGGACTACGCCAACGCGGACTTCCCGCTCCTGACGCGGCTCGCCACCTTCGTGATGAAGAAGGACACCGCCGACAACGCGCTCGACAAGGCCCCCGGCACCGGCCCCTTCAAGCTCGACTGGTACCGGGGCGGCAACGCCCGCCTCGTCAAGAACGACAAGTGGTACGGCGGCACCGTGCACCTCGACGCCATCGAGGTCACCATGTTCGAGACCCCGCAGGCCATGGCCAACGCCCTCCTCGCCGGGCAGATCGACGTCGCCTCCAACGCCGGCGCCGTCGCGGCCCGTACCGCCGAGACCCGCAAGGACATCCAGGTCCTGCGCCGCCCCAACGACATGGCGATGCCCATCGTCATGCGCACCGCCGCCGGCAGCCCCTTTGCCGACCCGCGCGTCCGCGAGGCAATGCGCCTCGTCGTCGACCGCGACGCGATGGTCAAGCAGGTCCTCTCCGGCTACGGCACCGTCGCCAACGACATCCTGGGCACCGGCGACCCCGCCTTCGCCAAGGACATCCCCCAGCGCAAGCGGGACCTGGAGAAGGCCAAGAAGCTGCTCGCCGAAGCGAACTTCGACCTGTCCAAGACCTACTCTCTGGTGACCACCGAGGACATCTCCGGAATCGCCGAGTCCGCGACCCTGTTCGCGAACCAGGCCCGCGAGGCCGGCATCAAGGTCGAGGTCGTCAAGCAGGAGTCCGGTGCCTTCTGGGACAAGACCTGGAAGACCGGCGACTTCTACACCACCTACTGGGGCACCAACGACTCGGTCATCTTCTTCGCCTCCAAGACGATGGCCGGCGAGGCCGGACAGAACGAGGCGGGCTGGGCCGACCCGGCGTTCGACGCCGCCTACCGCAAGGCGATCGGCACCGCGGACGAGAAGGAGCGGGCCGCGGCCCTCAAGGAGGTCCAGCAGATCCAGTACGAGCGTTCCGGCTACCTGCTGTGGGGCATGGCCGATGGCATCGACCTCGCCGCCGCCAAGGTCAAGGGCCTGCCGACCCTGCCCGGTTACGGCCGCGTCCAGCTCGAGAACGCGTGGCTGAGTTGAGCCGCACGGCCCAGCAGCACGCGGTGGCCGCCCCCGTCACGACGGGGGCGGCCACCGCGCCGCGGCGCATACTCCTCCTGCGCCTCGCGGCCGCCGTGGCCCGTCGGGCGCTCATGCTCGTCGTTCTGCTCGCCGCGGTGTTCGTCGCCGTCGAACTGCTCCCCGGAGACGCCGCGAGCGCCAGCTCGGAACGCGGCGACAGCGCCGCCGACGTCGCCGCACGCCGTCACCTGCTCGGCCTCGACCGCCCCGTCTGGGAACGATTCGCCGACTGGATGACCGCCCTGCCCACCGGAGACCTCGGCACCAGCGCGCGCGGTCAGAAGGTCACCGACCTCCTCGCCGACCCCCTCCCCAACACCCTCATCCTCGGCGGGACCGCCTTCGCCCTCACCGTCGTCGCCTCCCTCGCCCTGGGATGCTGGGCCGCGACCCGCCCCGGCCGGCTCGCCGACCGGATCATCGGCCACACCTCCACCGCGGCTTTCGCCGTACCGGAGTTCGTCGTCTCGGTCGGACTGCTGCTCGTGCTGTCCCTGTGGACCGGCTGGCTTCCGGCCGTCACCCTCACCGGCGCCGACGGCTCCCTCGCCGACTGGACCATGCTGATCATGCCGGTCCTGGCCCTGGTCATCCCGCAGGCCGGATGGAACACCCGCATAGTCCGCGGCGCCCTCGCCGACCAGGCCCGCACCCCACACGTCGAAGCCGCCCACCTCGACGGGCTGCCCGTCCACCGGGTCGTGCTGCGCCACGCCCTGCCCGGGGCGATCCCGGCCATCGCCACCGGTATCGCCACCTCCACCGGCATGCTGCTCGGCGGCGCCGTCGTCGTGGAAACCCTCTTCAACTACCCGGGCATCGGCTCCGTCATGGCCGCCGCCGTCAGCAGCCGCGACACCCCCCTCATCGCCGGAGTGGTCGTCTGCGCCGGCGCCGCCATCAGCCTCGTCCTCCTGGCCGCCGACCTGATACGCGCCCGTACCCTGGGAGGACGCCAGTGAGCGCCGCCGAAACAGCCCTTCCCGACACGGCCTCCCACGCAAACCCCGCCCGGGCCCGGACGCGTTCCCGGACCCTGCTCCGCGTCGCCCCCGGCCTGCTCCTCGTCATCGTGGCCCTGACCGGCCCGTGGCTCGCCGCACACCCCATCGACACCCCCGTCACCGCTCCCTACGCAGCCGCCGGAGACGGGGCCCTGCTCGGCGGCGACCAGCTCGGCCGGGACGTGCTGAGCCGGCTGCTCCACGGCGGCACCGCACTGATCGCGGGCGCCCTGCTCATCGCCGTCGTCGTCACCGCCCTCGCCACCGTCGTCGGCTGCGCGGCCGTCCTGCGCCCCAAGCTCGGCCGCGCCATCGAGCGCACGGCCGACGTCTTCATCCTGCTGCCGCCGGTGCTGGGGATCATGCTCATCGCCCTGGCCTGGCCGGGCGGCGGACGCTGGGCCGTCATCGCCGCGGCCATCGTCCTCGGTACCCCGTACGCCATCCGCATCGTCGCCTCCGCAGCCGCCCCGCTGGCATCGGCCGGCTACGTCGAGGCCGCCACCGCCCGGGGCGAGCGGACCGCCTACATCGCCCTGCGCGAACTGCTGCCGAACCTGCGGGCCACCGTCCTCGCCCTGTTCGGGCTCCGCTTCGTCGAAGCCGTCTACGTCATCTCCATGGCCGGATTCCTCCAGATCGGCCCCCAGCCCCCGGCAGCCGACTGGGCCCTGATGATCCGTGAGAATGCCCCGGGCATCCTCCTCAACCCTTGGGCCGTACTGGCCCCCAGCCTGGCCATCGCCGTCCTGGCGATCAGCTTCAACCTGGCCTCCGCCTCCCTCGCCTCCCGCTCCGCACTGAAGGCGGTGACCACCTCGTGAGCGACACCGCACCCGCAACGGAACACCGGTCCACCCCGACCACGGCCACCCCCGTGGCCTCGGCCACCGGTCTCGAAATCCGAATCCCCGACGGCCCGGTACTGCTGCACCCGGCCTCACTGACCGTCCGCGCCGGACAGATCACCGCCCTCACCGGCCCCTCCGGATCAGGCAAGACCACCCTGCTCCGCGCACTGATCGGCCACCTCCCCGACGGGGCGGCCATCACCGCCGGCACCCTCGACGTCCTGGGACACAGCCCCGCCGACCTGGGACCCGAGGAGCTGCGCCTGTTGCGCCGCACCCGCATCGCCTACGTCGGCCAGGATCCCGGATCGGCCCTCAACCCCCGGATGAAGATCCGCAGCATCGTCGCCGAGACCGCTACCGACCCGAGCGACGAAGCCGTACTCGGGCTCCTGCGCGAGTGCCGCCTCCCGGTAGACGACGGCTTGCCCGACCGGCGCCCCACCGCGATATCCGGCGGCCAGCAGCGCCGCGTGGCCCTTGCCCGGGCCCTGGCCCGCACCCCCGAGATCCTGCTCCTCGACGAGCCCACCGCCGGACTCGACTCCGCCCTGCGCGACGAGATCGCCGAACTGCTCCGAGACCTGGCCACGAGCCGGGGCCTGGCCGTCGTCATGGCCTGCCACGACCCCGAACTCGTCGAGGCCTGCGCCGACCACGTCGTACGCCTCGACGCGCCGCAGCCCGTACACCTACCGTCCCAGCGGGCTGCCGCACCCGACGCGGGTCCCATGTCACCGGTTTCCAAGGAGGATGGGGAAGGGCTGCGCGCGCAGGGCATCCGCGTCGCCTACAACCACCGCGCCGGGCGCCAGCAGGCTCTCGACTCGGTCGACTTCGCCGCAGCTCCCGGCACCGCCACCGGAATCGTCGGACCCTCGGGCTCCGGCAAGACCACTCTGCTCCGCGTACTGGCGGGGCTCCACCCCGCGGACTCCGGCCGGCTCACCCTGGATGGTCACCGGCTCGCCTTCACCGCCCGCAAGCGCCGGCGCGAGCACCATCGCCGGATCCAACTCGTCCCGCAGAACCCTCTCGATGCCCTGAACCCCTCCCGTACCGTCGGCGCCGCCCTCGCCAGACCCCTGCGTCTGCACAGCGGACTGGCACGGCCGCAGATCGCGGGCAAGGTCGGCGAGCTCCTGGAGCAGGTCGAACTCCCGGCCGACTTCGCCGCCCGATACCCCGGCGAACTCTCCGGCGGCCAGCGCCAGCGCGTCTCCATCGCCCGAGCCCTCGCCACCGATCCCGGCTACCTGCTCTGCGACGAGATCACGTCCGCCCTCGACCCCGAGACGGCCATCACCGTCATGGAGCTGCTGGCCCGTCTGCGCACCGAACGTGGTCTGACCGTGGTGATGGTCTCCCACGAGCTCCACCTGATCGCCGCCTACACCGACACCGTGCACCTCCTGGAGACCGGCCGACTCACCGCCCGCGGGGTCACCGCTGAGCTCGTCCCCGGCGCGTGAGAGCCGGCCTCGGGTTCAGGGATGCGGGACGGTCTCTCCAGCCACGGTTTTCAGCGCCTCGGCGAACACGGCGACGACGTCGCTGGGCATGGCGTAGCCGCGGATGCGTCGGTCTTCGTCAGGGTGAGCGGTCGGGGTCAGCGGGAATCGGATGCCGGGCGGCCAGAGTCCGCGCCGGGAGCCTCGGGCAACGGCGCTCGCGAGCGTGCTGTTGAGGCCCTTCCAGACGTCCTCGCCGTTCGGGCCGCGTAGCGTTTCGACCCCGGCCCAGCCGGAGCCCTCGACGACGTGACGCACGACGTTGACGGCGCGGACCGGGATGTCGCGTAGCAGGTGGGCGGCGCGTTCCGGAGTCCAGTCGCTCTCCACGAGCACGGTGGCGCCGTCGGCGCTTCCAAGAGGGGCGTGGCGGCCGACGAGCGCGAGGACGCCCAGGGCGATTTCGCTGCCGAGGTCATCTGGAATGTCCTCGATGATGATCCGCATCGCCACTCCTTCCTCAGTCGGTCCGGCTCCGCAGGAGCGTACGTCACGGCGCGGGGCCGGTCGGGCTTGCCGTCGCGGCGAGCTGTGCTGCGGGCATCGGCGCGGCCCCGTCGATAATGGTGGGCGGGGTGGACTTACCGCTGCGGGGACGAGGCTGCCGGACGGCATCAGGTGCGGGCCACCTACTCTTTGTCTACAGAGCAGTAGTCGGCCTGCCTCGCTGTGGACGATCTCCGTGAGAGGAAGGTGTCATGACGGACAGCGCGAGCGAACGCCGGCCGGCGGGCGAGCTGGAGTCCAGCGTTCTGGCGGCGTTGTGGGCGGCGGGGAAACCGCAGTCGGCGGCGCAGATCAGGGCGGCGATACCGCAGCCGCTGGCCCGGACCACGGTCGCCACGCTGCTCGCGAGGCTGCACGAGAAGGGTGTCATCGACCGCAACCCGGGTGGGCGGGGCTTCCTGTATTTTCCGGTGGAGGACGCGCACGGGCTCACCGCTCGCCGGATGCACCGCGAGCTCGATCAGGACGGTGACCGCAGTGTCGTCCTGGCCCGTTTCGTTGAAGGGCTCAGCCCCGACGACGAGGCGGAGCTCAGGCGGCTGCTGGAGGGAGGCGGTCGGTGATCGCCCTGCTGCTCGTCCCGCTCCTCCTGCCCTGGCTCCTGCCGCCGCTCGCCCGGCGCACGGCCGGGCGGGTGAGGCCCGAGGTCGCGCTGTGGACGATCACCACCGCCGCCGGGGCGCTCGCCGTCGGGGTCGTGGCATGCCTGGGCGTCCTGCTGCTGCCGCTCGCTCTGGCGATCCCGCCCCTGGCCGCCCTCGTGCACCTGATCCAGCCGCTCCAGGCCGGTCCGGTGCCTCTGGCGCTGGGCGTCTCCGCGCTGTCCGCCGGGATCGTCGCGGTCACCGGCGTCACCGTCGTACGGCGCGGGCTCTCCGAGGCGAAGCGCCTGCGTACCGCCCACGGTGAAGTCGCCCACCTTCCGCACGCTGGAGGGTTGTGCGTCCTGGAAGACCCCCGCCCGGACGCCTACGCCCTGCCCGGCCTGCTGGGTCCGGGCAGGATCGTGGTGACCAGCGGGATGCTGCGCTCCCTCGACCCGCAGGAGCGTGAGGCGCTCCTGGCTCACGAACGCGCCCACCTCGCCGCGCGCCACCACCTCTTCCTCGCCGCCGCCCAGGTCGCCGGTTGGTGCCACCCGGCGCTTGCCGCCGTCATCCCTCAGGTGTCGTTCGCCGCCGAACGCGCGGCGGACGAGTCCGCCGCCCGCGCCACCGGCAATCGGAGGCTCACCGCACAGGCCGTGGGACGCGCGGCACTCGCCACCACTCGTGGCGGCGGGCGGCCCGGGGGGCCCGTGCTCGCTGCGGGTGCTGTCAGCGGACCAGTGCCCGCTCGGGTGAGGGCCCTGCTCATCCAGGCGCCCGCCCGGCGGATCGTCCCCGCACTGCTGGCCATGGCCCTGGTGTGCACCGCGGCCGGCACTTGCTCTCTGGGTGGGGCGATCTGGTTGCACCGCGGGGTCGAAATCGCCCAGGGCGAGCACGCCTCCGACTGACAAGAGGGGCCCCTCGGGCCCCTGTATTCGCAGCCTCCGGACAGCGCTGGCTAAGGGCAGCCCTCCCTCAGTGTCTACATGTGAGTGGACTCCGCGGCGGCCGGGTTCCCCCTCGACGTTCGCATCCCCCGCGTGAATCGAGGCACCCCTGTGTCCGCCAGAACCCGTCACCTGCCTTCGCCTCCGCTGTCCGATCGGCTGCGGCACTGGCCGAAGCACACGGGCTTGGGGCCGGCGGCGCGACCACATCTGCGATGATCCGGGTCGCGGAAGTCGAAGTCCTTCGTACCGGCCTCGTACAGGCCTGGAAAGCCCGGGCGGAAGACGCCCGGCCAAACGAACTTTCGCCTTGTGCGGCATGATCCCCCTCAGAACGCACGGGGTTGAGGCGCAGGCCGGTCGAAGCTCGCGCCCGGAGGATGCTCACAGACGAACCGTGCCAGGACCGTCGCGCGGTCGCTGTCCTTGTCGAGCTCGTGGTACATGCGGCGAGCGGTGAAGCCGTGTGTGTCCCGTACGGGGAAGTGGGCGAAACCACGGCCGGACCGTTGCCGCTCCACCGTGCCCTTCTCGAACAGGCGCGACAGGATCGTGGTCACGGTTGTGCGGGCCGGCTCCACCGTCAGGCTCCGCTGGACCTGGCCGGCGGTCTGCGGCCCGTCCACGGCCCACAAGGCTGCGAGCATGTCGGCCTCCAGCTCGCCCGCAGGTCTGCGCTCGGCTGCCGGCTCGGCCATGACACCCTCCTTACCCCACGATCGTCTACAGTGCAGTAGACCGTCTACTTGATTGTAGACGTGTGGGTGTTCCGCCGGGATGCCCCGCTGCCCGATTTTAGTGAGAGGCCGCCTCACCATGGCCGTGTCAGCTCTCGCCGCGATGCCCCTCGCGGTGAATCTCCTCGACGCCCAGTCGCTGTTGGCGGCCTTCGGCGTGATCGGCATCGCGGTCGTGATGTTCGCCGAGACCGGGCTGCTGGTCGGATTCTTCCTGCCCGGGGACTCACTGCTCTTCACCGCGGGCCTCCTGTGCGCAGGGACGGCGGACAAGAGCGCCACGCTGTCCCTCCCGGCGGTCCTGGCCGCCTCGGTGGTCGGTGCGCTGGTGGGAGCCCAGTGCGGATATCTCCTCGGCCGCCGCGCCGGCGGAGCCCTCCTCGCCCGTAGCCGGTCCAAGCAGCTGCACGAGGGCGCCCAGCGCGCCGAGCAGCTGCTGGAGAAGTACGGGCACGCCAAGGCGATCGTCCTCGCACGGTTCGTGCCCGTGGTGCGTACGGTCCTCAATCCGCTCGCCGGTGCGCTGAACATCCCAGTCCGCGTCTTCACCCTCTGGCAGATCGTCGGCGGGATCGTCTGGACGGTCGGGCTGGTCCTGGCCGGGTACGCCCTCGGCTCCTCCGTCCCCAACGTCGACCGGTACCTGCTACCGATCGTCGCCCTCGTCGTCGCCGTGTCCCTGCTGCCCCTGGCAATCGAACTGCTCCGCTCCCGGCGGGCCCGTAAGCACCAGAACGGAACCGCTTGATGACCCTCGCGTACGACGGCTCGAGCATCGACGGCTCTGCCTACACCGACCTCATCGACCTCGCCCACCGAACACCGGGCTGGCTGGACACCCTGATCGCCGTTTGGTCGACCTACGGGCTGGCCCTGTTCGCCCTGCTGATGCTCGCCGGGTGGTGGCAGGCCCGCCGTGCCGGAACCCCGGCCGTGGTCACCGCCGTCGCCGTTCCGCTGATCACCGTCCTCGCCTTCGGCGTCGACATGCTGCTGAAACTCGCCGTCCGCGAGGACCGGCCCTGCCTGACCCTCCGGCTGCCCACGCTGGAGGCGTGCCCCGCACCTGGTGACTGGTCCTTCCCCAGCAACCACGCCGCCCTCGCCGCCGCGGCCGCCGTCGCCCTGCTCTTCGTATCGCGCAGGCTCGGCGGCGTGGCCCTGGTGGCCGCAGTGTTGATGGCGGCCTCCCGGGTCTGGGTGGGCGTGCACTACCCGCACGACGTCCTGGCCGGATTCCTCGTCGGCACGCTCGTGGCCGGCGCCGCTGCCTGGGGTGTCCAGCGCAACGAGGAGACGCTGGCCGACCGGCTCAAGAACGGCCCGCTGCGCCCGCTGCTGGTCGGCGCGTGAACCGCGCCCGACCTGCGCGCCGAGCCGGGTGGCTGGCACTCACCGCCGCCGCGCTCTTCGCACTGCTGGCGCTGTGGGTCGTACGCGCCCCAGAGCATCTGCTGCCCGCCGACGTCGGCCTGCATCGCTGGTCCGTGGAGCACCGCCCGCCCGCGGCGTCAGCATGGGCGCGTGCGCTCACCGACACCGGCACCGGGTTCGTCCCGTACCTCCTGCTCGTCCTGGCGGGCCTGTACGCGGGCCGTACCACGAGGCAGCGTGCCACCGTGGCTGCCGCACTGCTCTTGTGCCTCGGCGCGGGCCAGACGCTGCGCTACGCGGTCATGACGCTGATCGCCCGTCCCCGTCCGGCGGCGGGCGACTGGGCCGCGCACGCCACGGGCCGGTCCTTCCCCTCCGGCCACACCACCACCGCCGCGATGACCGCGGGGCTCCTGATCGCCGCACTGTTCCTGCGCGGCTCCAAGGTGCCCCGGACCGCCGTTGCGCTGATCGGGCTGTGGGGCGCCGCGGTCGGACTCACCCGCGTGTACCTCGGCGTCCACTGGTTCACCGACGTGATCGGAGGCTGGCTCTTCGCCACGGCCTGGCTGTCGCTCCTCACCTGTGCCTACCTCCGCCGTCTCGGAGCCCGGTCCGAGGAACCCGCCTGACGTGCGCCGATCCATTCTCGTCATCGAGGATGGCCACGCCCTGACCGACGCGGATCGGCTCGACCACTGGCTGTCGCAGGCTCCACCTCTCCCTGAGGAGGCGCTGGAGCGGATCGCCGCCGTGGGTTGCCCGCGAGGACGGGGAGGCTGCGGTCAATGGGTGTGGCCGTGTGCGCCCGCGGCCGGAGTCCTCCAGTCGATGCCATGTCGACGGGCCGCCGCGAGAGCTGTGGGCACGCTTTCCGCGTAGGGCTCGCCGTGACCGGGGAGCAGCGTGGTGGCTGTGATTCCGGCCAGAGCGGTCAGGCTGTCCAATGCCTGTTGGGGGTCGTCGTTGAGGGTGCCGGGCATGATTCCCAGGCCACGTCGGCCGGTGACGACGTCGAGGGTCACCAGGGCGTCTCCCGTGATCAGGACGTCCCGGTCGGCGAGCAGCAGGCAGCTGCTGCCCGGACTGTGGCCGGGAGTGTGGATCGCCCGAGGCGATCCCGGTACGTCGAGACGCTGCCCATCGGTGTAGCACTCGGCGTGCAGGATCGGCGGGACGGTAAACAGGCCCGCGCGCGCCCAGTTCA
The DNA here is from genome assembly GCF_036106915.1 of Streptomyces sp. NBC_00354. NCBI lineage: Bacteria > Bacillati > Actinomycetota > Actinomycetes > Kitasatosporales > Streptomycetaceae > Streptomyces > Streptomyces sp. NBC_00354. The sequence goes on from NZ_CP107983.1 coordinate 7,114,625, forward strand.
CGCTGAGTGCAAAGACGTGAGGCTTCCACAGGTTTCGCCGAATACGGCGGGGTGGGGTGTGGAGTCGGGCGCCTTTGGCCAGCGCCTCGTCGTCCGGGTGTATGTGTACCGGCCGGCCGGTGGCGTCGGAAAGCCGGCGGACGATGCCCAGGTGATCGGCGTGTCCGTGGGTGAGCACGATGGCCCGAACGGCGTCCAGACCTTGCCCCCGCTTCTTCAGCCAGTCCATCAGCGCGGGCCAGTGACTGGGCATACCGCCGTCCACGACGGTCAGGGCGCCTTCCTGCTCGATGACGTACCAGTTGACGTGACCGTCTCCGAAGCGGAACACCCCACGGGCAACCTCGATACCGACCTGACGGAGTCTCTGCATCTGGAAGCACCTTTCCCAAGTAGCTTCCACTATGGAAGTAACGCGAGGCTAGCAGTTCACTTCCAACATGGAAGCCACTAAGCTGAGGGCATGCGCTCGACCCTTGCCCTCGACAACTGTCCCGCCGCCCGAGCACTGGACGTGGTCGGCGAACGATGGGCGCTCCTGGTGGTGCGTGAAGCCCTCGCCGGAGCCAGTCGGTTCGACGAATTCCGCGATCGGTTGCGGGTGAGCGAGAACACGCTCACCCGACGACTGACGGAGCTGACTGCCGCAGGCATCCTCAGGCGCACGCAGTACAGCCTCAAACCCGCCCGCTTCGAGTACCTCCTCACTGAACAGGGACGGGCCTTGATGCCGGTGCTCGCGGCCTTGGCCGCCTGGGGAAACGAGTGGACCGATCCCGATCCCGATCTGCCGAAGCCGCCCGCGCGACCGGGCTGGCTCGACGAGAACACCGCAGGCATCGCCGAGCGGAGGACGTGATCGCCCGGCAAGCGTCCGATGACATCGGTCGTGACAGCCATGACCCGGCCGCGACCCTGCGTCCGAAGTGGCAGCGCATGCCTGACGTCGCCGGCAGGATGCACGACGACGGCGAAGCTGATGAGTGAGAAGCGACCTCTTAGAAGAAACCGAGCTTCTTCGGCGAGTAACTGACGAGAAGGTTCTTGGTCTGCTGGCGGTACAGACGCCGCACCGCGGCTGACCAGCCAAAATGGCGGACGCTGGGCCAAGTTCCCGCCTCCTGGCCCGCGAATGGTCCGGATCTTGGGGGGCGATACGAGCAGCGCCAGCGTGGTCAGCAGCACGCCGTATGGGCACGTGCCGCGCATGGGTGACGACGTACTCGGGCGGCCCCACAGGAGAAGTGGCTGGCTGCCGAATCGGCCGGCGGCGGGCACGACGGGAATCGGGATCTCGAAGCGGACCGTTCCGTAGGTGATGACAATCGCCTCCGACATCGAGGTGCTGGCGCGGTTCGGCCGCGCCCTCGCCGACCCGATCCGCTGCCGCATCCTGCTCGCCCTGTGCCAGGTTCCGGCCCATCCCGCCGAGCTGGCCGACGCGCTGGGCATCTCCCGGACCCGGCTGTCGAACCACCTGGCCTGCCTGCGCGACTGCGGTCTTGTCGTCACGGTCCCGGTCGGCCGCCGCACCCGCTACGAACTCGCCGACGAGCGCCTCGGCCACGCCCTGGACGACTTGCGCACCGCCGTGGTCGCCGTCGAGGCCGACCGTGCATGAGTGGACGCCGAGGAGAAGGGTTGCTGTTGAGATGGCTGCGGAGATATCCATCGGCCCGGCTCCGGCCCGCCGTGACGCCCTCGCGAAGCGGATACGGCTGCTGGTCGCGGCTACCATCACCTACAACGTTGTCGAGGCGATCGTCGCCATCACCGCTGGGGCTATCGCCCCCTCCACTGCGCTGATCGGTTTCGGCCTGGACTCGGTCATCGAGGTCTCCTCGGCCGCCGCGGTCGCCTGGCAGTTCTCCGGCCGCGACCACGCTGTCCGCGAGGCACGGGAGAAGACCATCCTACGGATCATCGCCTTCTCGTTCTTCGCGCTCGCCACGTACGTCGCCGTCGACGCCGTCCTGCCGCTCTCTGGCACCGGAGAGGCCGAGCGGTCCATCCCCGGCATCGTGCTCGCCGCTCTGTCCCTGGCCGTGATGCCGTTTCTGTCGGCCGCCCAGCGCGAGGCCGGGCACGAACTCGGCTCCGCCTCGGCGGTTGCCGACTCGGACGCTTCCAGGGGGCGACCACAGGCGACCACCGCGCTCCCGAGGCCGCCGCGACCAGTGCCTTTCCCTTGTTAGCGCTCGATGAGCGGCTTGGAACCGCCGGGCTGGGTGCCGGGGAGCGTGCGCCCACTGCACCCGCGTCGCTGCCCTGCGCAAGGGTTCACGATGTCCGGTCGTAGGCATCGGCTGAGGATGGCGGCTTCGGATCGCAGCGGCCGGAGTCCGGAGCTCGGGGCGCAGCAGGCCAGGTGCGTTTGGTCCCGAGGCCGTCGACGAGCACCGTCTCCGGTCGTCTCGCCGGTACAGCGGCCAGGTCCGGCTCCGCCTACCCCGCGCAGCGGTACTCGCAGCGGGCCGGCGGCACCAGCTCAAGGCCTCGGGCCGTCGCCTCGGTCTACGGACGGCCGTGGCGCTTCAGGTTGCGGGTGTGGCCGTCGTCTGTTCGTCGGTCAGGCGGGCCCGCCAGTCGCTGACGTAGTCGTCGGGCATGGACGCCAGGCGGGCGATTTCCCCGTCGCTGCGCCCATCGGACCAGGCCAGGATCCGTGTCACGGTGCGGTTCCGTGCCGCGCGGAAGTCCTTGAGCATCTTCTCGAGGCGTTCGACTTCCCCGGCTTCGCGGACGAGCTGCTGGTCGACGGCGGAGCGTTCCTCGGCGCGCAACCGGCGCAGATGGGCGTCCAGGCCCGTCAGGACCAGACCCTCCTCGTGCGCGGAGTTCTGGAACCCTTCGGCCAAGGCCGCCAGCACGCAGTCGGGGACGTCGGCGAGGGTGGCCCCGGGGGGCTTGGCCGCCTCCCAGGTGCCCCGACCCGCCTCTGTCGTCTCCAGCCAGACGCGGGCGTCTGTCGGAACACGGTCGCCGCACGCCTGCGCGCGGTAGGCGTACAGGGCGGCACGGTGGCCGTAGAAAGTGAAACCGTCCTCGATCTGCCGGTCGGCGGCGCGGCACATCCGCCCCGGTACACCGCCATAGCCGCTCTCGGGACTGTAGTCGGCGTAGGCATCGAGTTCCGCGTCCGTGGCCAGGCCCCAGGAGGGATCGCACAGACCGGGGTTCATGGCGAGGAACGCGCCGACCTCGACACGCCAGGCAGGGATCGGTGTCGTGCGCAGCCTGGGCCAGCGGAGATCGCCGGAGGGGTCGAAGGTGTGTGTCGCGGCCTGCTCGATGTCGTCCCAGGCGGTGGCGGCCTCGGCCGACCACTCCAGTTCGTCGTCCGGTCCGATGCGGTGGATGGAGTCCACGAGCCGCTGCACGGCGGGGAGTATGCGCAGGGCGAGCGCGTGCAGTTCCTCAGCGGTGAAGAAGCGCCAGGAGCAGCCGCGCTGTTCGTCATGGGTCAGGTGGCCGAGCAGCTGCACCATGCTTCCGGAGGCGGGCACGGCCCCGTCGCCGAGTGCCCTGCGGGGGAGGCCGGGGAGCTGGCTGCCGAGGTCTTCGGACGGGGCCCGCCAGTCGATGTCGCCGAACCATACGGCGCCGTCGCGTGCGTCCACTGCCAGCCACTGGTGGTAGCCCGCACCCGGGCCGTAGCGCTGCTCCTGCTGCTCGGCGTGCTCGTCGTGCCATACGTACTCGCCCGGAGGCGGGTCCAGCTCCACGGCCATGAAGCCGTCCTCGGGGCGGTAGCCGGTGAGGACGCGGGCCGTTCGCGGCGCACTGTCGGCGGCGGTCATGAGGGGTTTCCTCTCGCTGGAACGTCAACCGCCGCAAACGTAGGGCGCCCGCCACGCAATAGTTTAACTTTCAGCCACAGCGTCCGGTAGTCGGACAAGCCGGGAGACCTGGCGTCATCACCCGGTCTACGCGCGTGCGGCCGCCGTCAACTTGGCGCATTTCGCGTGGGTTCACGCTCCGTTCACCTCCGGTGGCCGCCCGCCGCAGCCTCATGTGAGCGCGGCCAGCGCTTGCGCGGCGAGCATCTGCTCCAGGTCCAGGACGGCGCGCGGGGCGTGCCGGGTGTCGATGCGGACGGCGTAGATGAAGCGCGTCAACTGCGGCTCGGCCAGGGGGCGGGCCACGACCTGGGTGTTGGCGCGGGGCAGGGCGAGTTGCGGCATGACGGCCACGCACAGGCCTGCGGCCACGAAGCCGAGCACGGTGTTGAAGTCGTCCCCCTCGTATTGCAGGCGGGCCTGGAAGCCAGGCGTCTTGGCCATCTGGGAAAGCAGTTCCAGGCGCAGTGCGGCCTCCGGAGCCGCGATCCAGGTCTCGGACGCGAGGCTGGCCAGGTCGATGACCTCCCTGTCGGCCAGGCGGTGGTGTGCCGGGACCACGGCCACCACCGGATCCCGTGCGACCAGCGTCCGGCGCAGCATCCGGGGTGGCGGGACGGGGATGAAGTCGTAGTCGTAGCTGAGGGCCAGGTCCATGTCCCCCCGCTTGAGCCGGTTGTAGCAGGCCTCGGGTTCCAGTTGGCTGAGGCTGACCTGCACGTGGGGGTAGGCCGCGTGGAGTTGGGCCAGCGCTTGCGGAACGATGCTGGTGGCGGCCGAGGCGAAGGCGCCGAGGCGGATCCGTCCGGCCGTACCCGCGCGCATGGCGTCGAGTTCCACCGATGCCGTCGCCAACGCGTTGCGGACGCCCTGCTCGGCGTCGAGAAGGACTTCGCCGGCCGGTGTGGCGCGCACGGGCCGGCGCTCCAGCACTCTCAGGCCCGCGCGGCGTTCGAGTTCGGCGATCTGCTGGGAGACCGCGGGCGCGCTGTAGCCGAGCTCGCGTGCGGCGGCGTTGAAGGAGCCGTGCCGCACGACGGCTTCGAGGGTGGCGAGCAGGCGGGGGTCGAGTCCGTGCACGGAGTTAAGGCTCACTTATCTGTCGCGAAGATGTGTTTTCTTGTGATTGCGGATGAACGCCAGCAGGATTCTTGCTCGCGGCAAGAAAAACGCAAGCCCGCGCTCCCGGATCGTGACCGCCCCTCCACCTTGTCGCCGGGGCGCCCTCCGCCAGTGCCCCGTCCGCCCCGTCCGCCTTTTCTGCCGCAGCCCGCCGTGGCCGGGGACGTCCGGCGGGGCGGGTGTGCACCCGGCCGTCGACGATCACCCCTCACGCCCTGAAAGGAAGTGGTATGCCCCAGCCACCACTCATCGGACTCACCACCTACCTGGCCGACGCCCGGTGGGGCGAGTGGGACCTGCCCGCCGCAGTGCTGCCTGCTGCCTACGCCGGCTGTCTCCAGGCCGCGGGCGGCCGGGCCGTCCTGCTGCCGCCGGACGCCCCGTCGGCAGCGGCCGATGTGGTCGCACGTCTGGACGCGATCGTCCTGACGGGAGGCGAGGACGTGGATCCCGCCCTGTACGGCGCCCGGCCCCACCCGCGCACGGGGCCGCCGGTCCGCGAGCGCGACCGGTGGGAGCAAGCTGTACTGGCCGCCGGTCTCGCCCGCGACATACCCGTGCTCGGAGTGTGCCGGGGTATGCAGCTGATGAACGTACACGCCGGAGGCACCCTCATCCAGCACCTGCCCGACAGGGTGGGCCATCACGGCCACAACCCCTACCGGGGCCACTTCTGTGCCCACACCGTCACCACCGCGCCGGGGACCCGGATCGGCGCCCTCCTGCCGGGGACCCGCGAGGTCGCCACGCACCATCATCAGGCCGTGGATCGCCTTGGCTCCGGGTTCATCGTGTCAGCCCGTGCGGCGGACGGCACCGTCGAGGCGATCGAGAGCACCCGGCACCGCTTCGCCGTGGGCGTCCAGTGGCATCCGGAGATGGGTGTCGACACGCCGGTGGTGCACGCCCTGGTGGATGCCGCCGGTTCCGCCGCAGACACCGATCGGGCCGCTTCGGTGGCAGGACGGAAAGTGCGCACGGTACGAAACTCGCCGGGCCGGACTTTCCCGACACAGGTGTCTTGACACCCTCCGGCGCACCCATCAGGATCACACCGTGAACCTGTCAGACAGCCAGACAGGTGGCCAGGCCCCGCGGCGCGTCAGCGCGATGGAAGCGGTCTTCGGCCACCTGCGCAGCGCCATCGAGCGCGGTGAGTACGTCGTGGGCGACAAGCTCCCCTCCGAAGCCGAGTTGTGCCGGACCCTGGAGGTCAGCCGGCCCGTGCTGCGGGAGGCGCTCCGAGCCCTCCAAGCCATCGGCCTGACCGCCTCCAAGAGCGGCAAGGGCACGTTCGTCCTGGCGAACACGGTCGAGGACCCCACCTTCGGCGACTACGTCGCCAGCGACCTGCTGGAGGTGCGCCGGCACGTCGAGATCCCGGTCGCCGGGTACGCCGCGCTGCGCCGCACCCCGGAGGACCTGGACCATCTGGGCCATCTGCTCGACCGGATGGAGCAGGAGACCGACACCACCGCGTGGGTGGCGATGGACACCGTCTTCCACCTGGCGGTGGCCGAGGCATCCCGCAACCCCGTCTTCCGCCGCGTCATCGAGGAGATCCGCGACGCACTGGCGCGTCAGTCGACCTTCCTCAACGAACTGGGCGGCCGGCGCGAGCAGTCCAACTGCGAGCACCGGGCGATCCTCGAGGCGCTGGCCGACGGTTCCGAGCACGACGCGGTGGAGGCCATGTCCCACCACCTCCTGCGGGTCGAGACGACCCTCACAGAAATCGTGCGCCCCCAGCGCGCGGCCACCTCCACGGAAGGCAGACCCGAGGCGTGAGCGAGCAGTTCCTCAAAGACGAGAAGTGAACCGCCCCGGCGTGTCCGGGGACTCAGTTTGTTGGATGAGCGGCCCGGACGGGGTCGCGGTGGTGATGGTAGTGGGCTTGTTCGGCCTCGGCGGGGGTGAGGTCGTCGCAGGCGCCGTGCAGACGCCGGTTGTTGTACCAGTCGACCCAGGTCAGGGCGGCGATCTCGACGTCGGTCAGGGACTGCCACGGCCCGCCGGGTTTGATGACCTCGGTCTTGAACAGGCCGATCGTGCTCTCGGCGAGGGCGTTGTCCAGCGCGTCGCCGACCGTGCCGACGGACGGTGCGATCCCGGCCTCCTGAAGATGGTCGGTGTAGCGAATGGCAAGGTATTGAGATCCGGCGTCGCTGTGGTGGATCAGGCCGGTGAGGTCGGTGGCGCCGGCGCGGAAGCGGGCGGCGACGGCCATCTCCAGGGCGTCCAGGACCAGGCCGGTGCGCATGTGGCCGGCCGCGGACCAGCCGATGATCCGGCGGGCGTAGACGTCGATGACGAACGCGACGTAGGCGGTGCCGGACAGGGTGGCCACGTAGGTGAAGTCGGTGACCCACAGCCGGTTCGGCGAGGGCCGGTCGAACCGGCGTTTCACCAGGTCGGTGGGGCGGGCGGCGGTCGGATCGGGCACCGTGGTGCGGTACTTCCTGCCCCGGACCGCACCTCGCAGGCCCAGCTCGCGCATCAGGCGCTCGACGGTGCAGCGGGCCACCGGTATGCCCTCCCGGTTGAGCTGCAGCCACACCTTCCGCGCTCCGTAGACCCGGAAGTTCTTGTCGAACACGCGGATGATCTCCCGTTTCAGCATCTCGTCCCGCGAGGACGCTCCCTCAGAGCCGGAGCCGGAGGGACGCTGCTTTCGGGCTGTGGCGTCGTAGTAGGTGGACGCCGCGATCGGTGCCCCGTGCTCACTCAGCACGCGGCAGATCGGCTCGACTCCCCACCGCACCCCCGTCTCGCTGGTGGTGTCCTTGTGGGCGCTGATGAAGTTCACGAGGACCTGCGTGGCCGGTCGAGCTCGGCCGCGAAGAAAATCGAGGCCGCCCGCAGGATTTCGTTGGCCCGCTTCAGTTCCCGCACCTCGGCCCGCAGCCGGCGCATCTCGGCCGACTCCGCGGTGCTGGTCCCCGCCCTGGCGCCGGCATCGACCTCGGCCTGGCGGACCCATTTGCGCAGCGTCTCCGCGCTGCCGATGCCGAGCTTGCCTGCGACCGAGCAGATCGCCGCCCACTCGGTCGGATGCTCCGGCCGGACCTCGGCCACCAGCCGCACCGCACGCTCGCGTAACTCGGCCGGGTAATTCCTCGAAGGACGTGACATGGACTCCATCTCCTCACGAAGTGGAGTCTCCGAACACGCCGGGGCGGTTCAAAGCGCCCCACGACCCGTCACGTGGACGCCGGGGACACCGGCTACAGCAAGTCCTTGACACCCCGGCACGTCAACATGATCGCCATCGGGGGTGCGATCGGCACCGGGCTCTTCCTCGGCGCGGGCGGACGCCTCGCCGATGCCGGCCCCTCACTGTTCGTCGCCTACGCCGTCTGCGGGATCTTCGCGTTCCTCGTCGTACGCGCGCTCGGCGAGCTCGTCATGTACCGGCCGTCCTCCGGCGCCTTCGTCTCGTACGCCCGGGAGTTCCTCGGGGAGAAGGGCGCGTACACCGCGGGCTGGATGTACTTCCTCAACTGGGCGACCACCGGCATCGCCGACATCACCGCCGTCGCCACCTACACCCATTACTGGCGCCTGTTCTCCGACGTCCCGCAGTGGGTGATCGCGCTCATAGCCCTGGCCGTGGTCCTCACCGTGAACCTCATCTCGGTGCGGATCTTCGGCGAACTGGAGTTCTGGTTCGCCATCGTCAAGGTCGGCGCGCTGGTCGTCTTCATGGCCATCGGGATCTTCTTCCTCGTGACCCGGCACCCCATCGACGACGCCGTGCCCGGTCCGTCCCTGATCACCGACAACGGCGGGATCTTCCCCAACGGCCTGCTGCCCATGCTGCTGATCATCCAGGGCGTCGTCTTCGCCTACGCCTCCGTCGAGCTGGTCGGAGTCGCGGCCGGTGAGACCGAGAATCCCGAGGAGATCATGCCGAAGGCGATCAACTCGATCATGTGGCGCGTCGCCCTCTTCTACGTCGGCTCGGTCGTCCTGCTGTCGATGCTGATGCCGTGGAACAGCTACAGCGCCGGCCAGAGCCCGTTCGTGACCGTGCTCTCCCACATCGGCATCCCGGCGGCCGGCGACGTGATGAATCTGGTCGTTCTCACCGCGGCCATGTCCTCGCTCAACTCCGGCCTCTACTCCACCGGCCGCATCCTGCGCTCGATGGCCGTCAACGGCTCCGCCCCGAGCTTCACCGCCCGGCTGAGCCGCACCCAGGTGCCCTACGGCGGCATCCTGCTCACCAGCGGCATGTGCGTCCTCGGCGTCGGGCTCAACTTCGTCGTTCCGGCGGACGCGTTCGAGATCGTGCTCAACCTGGCCGCCATCGGCATCCTCGCTACCTGGGGCATGATCATGCTCTGCCACCTCCTCTTCTGGCGGAAGACCCGTGACGGCGAACTCACCCGCCCCTCCTACCGCCTGCCCGGCTCCCCGTGGACCGAACTCGTGACGCTGGCCTTCCTCGCCTCCGTCCTGGTCCTCATGTACGCCGACGGAGGAGCGGCGCGCACCACCGTGCTGTGCGTGCCACTGATCGCCGCGGCGCTGGTCGCCGGCTGGTACGCCGTCCGCGGCCGCGTGGCGCGCGCCGCCGCGAAGAGCGAGGGCTGAGCCGGGCGGCGGGCGCGGCCCCCCCCGGGCCCGCCGCCGGCCACCCCGGTCAGCAGCAACCCACCACCAAACGAGGCAGTGATGCGCAGCAGTCTCCTCGCGGACGCGCCCGCGATGCGCGAGCCCCAGCATGCACCCGTCGCCCACGTCACCCGGGGCGGCGTGATCGAGGGAGTCCACTACGGATCCGTCGTCGTCCTCGGCGGTAATGGCGACGTCCGGTTGAGCATCGGAGACATCGAGGCCGCCTGCTACCCGCGCTCAGCCCTCAAGCCGGTCCAGGCCCTCGCCATGGTGCGGGCCGGGCTGCCGCTCGACGGCGCCCTGCTCTCCCTCTCGATGGGCAGCCACTCCGGCGAGGAGCACCACCTCGCAGGTACCCGGCTGATCCTCGAACTGGCCGGCCTCACCGACGACGACCTGCGCAACGTCCCCGACGTGCCGTACGCCCCGGCGGTCCGGGATGCCTGGGTGCGCGAGGGCCGCGGGCCTTCCCGGCTCGCCCAGAACTGCTCCGGCAAGCACGCGGCGATGCTGTACCTGTGCAAGCTGGCCGGCTGGCCCCTGGAGAGCTACCTCGACCCGGGCCACCCGCTTCAGAGGGCGATCGCCGAGGTCGTCGAGGAACTCACCGGCCAGCACATCGCGAACGTCACCGTCGACGGCTGCGGAGCCCCGCTGTTCGCAGTGTCCCTGCACGGCCTGGCCCGCGCCGCCGCCCGCATCGCCACGGCCGGTCCGGACACCGCCGGGCGCCGGGTGGCGGACGCGCTGCGCGTCCACCCGGAGATGGCCTCCGGCACAGGGCGAGACACGGCCCGGCTGATGCGCGCGGTGCCCGGGCTGCTGGCCAAGGACGGCTTCGAGGGCGTCCAGGTGGCCGCGCTGCCCGACGGCCGGGCCGTCGCGGTGAAGATCGCCGACGGGGCGGACCGGGCGCGCATCCCGGTGACGGCCGCAGCCCTCGCCCGGGCGGGAGTCGAGCCGCGGCTGCTCGCCGGGTTCGAGGGCGAGCCGATGACCGGCGGCGGCCGGCCCGTCGGCGGCATCCAGCCGGTGGCGGCGCTGAACCCGCCCAGCATCCCCGCCACCGCCTGACTCCATCCCCTTTCACCACCTTGACCCACCCACCTCAGGAAGAGGGCCGCACACCCATGACCGCCGCCACCCGCAGCGAACACGACCTGCTCGGAGACCGCGAAGTCCCCGCCGACGCCTACTGGGGCGTCCACACCCTGCGCGCCACCGAGAACTTCCCCATCACCGGGACGCCCATCTCCGCCTACCCGCACCTGATCGACGCCCTCGCTGCCGTCAAGGAGGCCGCGGCCCTCGCCAACGAGGAACTCGGCCTGCTGGAGCCCGCGAAGGCAGCCGTGATCGTCGCCGCCTGCCAGGAGATACGCGGCGGCAAGCTCCACGACCAGTTCGTCGTCGATGTCATCCAGGGCGGCGCCGGCACCTCGACCAACATGAACGCCAACGAGGTCATCGCCAACCGGGCGCTGGAGCTGCTGGGCCACGCCAGGGGCGAGTACCGGCACCTGCACCCCAACGAGGACGTCAACCTCGGCCAGTCCACCAACGACGTCTACCCGACCGCCGTTCGGATCGCGACCGCCTCGGCGGTGCGCGGCCTGCTCGAAGCCATGGCCGTCCTGCAGGCCGCCTTCGCCCGCAAGGCCGCCGAGTTCCACGACGTGCTGAAGATGGGCCGCACCCAGCTGCAGGACGCCGTACCGATGACCCTCGGGCAGGAGTTCTCCGCCTTCGCCGTCATGCTCGACGAGGACCGCAGCCGGCTCGCGGAGGCCCTCGGACTCATCCACGAGATCAACCTCGGCGCCACCGCCATCGGCACCGGCCTCAACGCCCCTGCCGGCTACGCCGAGTCGGCCCGCCGCCACCTTGCCGACATCACCGGGCTGCCCCTGGTCACCGCGGCCAACCTGGTCGAAGCCACCCAGGACTGCGGCGCGTTCGTCCAGATGTCCGGTGTACTCAAGCGCATCGCCGTCAAACTGTCCAAGACCTGCAACGACCTGCGCCTGCTGTCCTCCGGGCCGCGCGCGGGCTTCGGCGAGATCAACCTGCCGCCGGTGCAGGCGGGTTCGAGCATCATGCCCGGCAAGGTCAACCCGGTGATCCCGGAGGTCGTCAACCAGGTCGCCTTCGAGGTGATCGGCAACGACATCACCATCACCATGGCCGCCGAAGCCGGACAGCTCCAGCTCAACGCCTTCGAGCCGGTCATCCTGCACTCGCTGTCGAAGTCCATAACCCACCTGCGCGCGGCCTGCCTCACCCTCGCCGAGCGCTGCGTGGCCGGCATCACCGCCAACACCGAGGTGCTGCGCGCCACCGTAGAGAACTCCATCGGCCTGGTGACCGCCCTGAACCCGCACATCGGGTACACGGCCGCCACCGACATCGCCAAGGAAGCCCTCGCCAGTGGCCGGGGCGTGGCCGAGCTGGTCCTGGAGCGAGGTCTGCTGCCGGCCGAGCGGCTCACCGCCCTGCTGCGGCCCGAGGTGATCGCGGGAGCCAGAGCGGCCGGGGCCTGACGCGGGGCTGCGCCGCGGCTCACCGGCCGCGCACCTGGACCGTCCCTCGCCGCGGACGGCACGCTGTTGCACCGTTCGCCATGCCGAGCGCCCACCTGTGGCGACCTATTGGAGCCGGTGGGGGTCAAGGGGTCGCAGGTTCAAATCCTGTCGTCCCGACCATGCTTCATGCAGGTCGGAGGCCGTTCTCTCATCCATGAGAGGGCGGCCTTTTCCATGCCCGGAGTCCTGGTGGTCGCAGTGTGGCCGCACGCCCGGTTCGGGGCTTGTCCGCCATAGTGCTGAACGCGGGCGGGGCGGGGGAGCGGAGCCGGTGGAGGGCTTCGCGGAGGCGCTGGATGCGGTCGCGTGGTGGTCGCAGCCGTTCCAGCCAGGTGTCGCAGGTCGTGAACAGTCACCCGGGGTGCGCCGGCTTCTCGGGACAGCTGCCGGAGCCGGTCGAGGACGGTGTGGGGTCGCAGGGGTCGCAGGGGTCGGAGAGGGTGGCCACGCAGCGGTAGAGGGTGGTCGTTCCGCGGCCTGCGGCGAGTTCGCCGGTGACGAAGGCGGCGATGTGACGGTGTCCGAGCTCGTCCAGCTTGAGGGTGCCGCAGGCGGGGGCGAGGTCGTTGTGGACGTAGTCCCGGTAGCGCGCCATGGTGGTCGGTTTGAGCACGAGCGCCTTGGCGGCCAGCCAGGTGCTCAGGTAGTCGTCGACGCTCTGGTTCGGGTCGGCGTTGAATCCTCCGGCCTCGCCCTCGAGGAATCTGCGGAGTGCGTTCTCGGCTGCGTCGTGGTTGTCGAAGCCGCCCCTGCGCACGGTCGTCCGGCGGCGGCGCGGTGACGGGACGTCGACCGCGAAGGTCCACGTCCCGTGGTCACCGTCAGCGAGCAGGTGTGGGGCAGTGCTCTCCGAGCTGGTGATGCAGTGTGTCCCGGCAGCCACATCTGCGGTAGATGCGGCCGCGGTCGCCGGTGGTACGCATGGGGATCGCCTCCGGGAGGCGGAGGAAGGGTCGACACCTCCAGTCTCGTGCGACCACCATGACCCATGCGCCCCCTCTGACCTGCGCTTTCCCCTTGCCTTTGCGTCAATAATCCGCTCCGCAGACGTCCAGCAGACTCTTCGTCTGCTGGTGGTACGGGAGGCACACCCATGCTGACCAGCGGAAACGTCAGTTGATGCGCCCCCTTGGTCTGGGCTGGTCCGGAGCTGGTCCGGAGCTGGTCCGGATCTTTGCCCGGGCGCTCCTGGCGTGGGGTGGGCCGGGAAGTTCTGGGAATGATTGCTGGGAGGCTTCCGTCGTCCGCCGCGCGGACAACCGCGCGGCGGACCATCGTCTCGTACCAGCCGGAGCCCCACCACTCGCCGATCGACTCGGTGTGGGAGCCGTGCAGGAGAGCACGGAGGGTGGCTTCCGGGCCGAGGTTTTCGTCGACCTGCTGCCAGAGGTCGATCTCCCGGTGGACGGACGTGAGGATCCGCGCCCATCCCCGATGCCACGGGCCCGCCGTGGCCGGAACTGCGGCCGCCTAACGTCCTTGCTGCCGACCCAGGTTCACGCGGCCGTCGGTGGGAAAGGGCGGCCACCTGTGGCAGGGCAAGAAGTCGGTCGGCGTGTACGAGCAGCCTGACCCAGTGCTGTGTGACGCCGACTGTCTCGCCACACGTATGGCGCTGAGGTTCCGAACGAACGTCGCGGAGGTTCAAGTACGCGCCGTGTCCGTATTCCTAAGATTCGACGGCAGAAGGGAAACCCGGGCTGTTCCAGGACGGGTACACACCAAGGACAAGAAACGCGTGAAACAAGAGAAGTCCAGCCGGAAGGCCGTCATCGCAGGCACCGGCGCCGGCATGGACATCCCCAACGGGGTGATCGGCAATGGCCGGACCGGGCGCTCCCAGGCCCGTCGGATCAAGGTGATCGTTTGCCGCCGGGCCACCTCGGTGTCCGTCAGCACCAGCAGCGCGCGCGGCCTGCCTGCGGACAGCCCCGCTCCACTGGAGCCCGCTCGCTGCTGATCAGCCGGTTCCACGCCTTCTGCGCGCCGAGCTCGGACTTCTCGGCCCCTTTAGTTCGTGCAAGCAATCAGCTCTTTGATCGTCGAGGAGCCTTTTCCTGAAACCCGGTGGTCGGACAGTGCTGCCGTGGGAAGCGGAGACATGATGGGCAAGAGTCCTTATGACTATGTCGTGGTGGGAGCGGGGACGGCGGGGTGCGTGATTGCCTCCCGGCTTTCGGAACGCCCGGGCGTGCGGGTGTTGTTGCTGGAGGCGGGAGCCCGGGACGCAACCGAGGCGATGGCATCTCCTTGGGGGTTCCTGGGGTTCGACCCGTCATCCCTCTGGCTGGGCGCCTCGACCGTGCAGGCCGGTACAGGCAGGGCCGCTGACGTGCTGCGCGGTAAGGCGCTCGGCGGATCGTCGAGCATCAACGGCCTCTACCACCTGCGGGGGCACCGGTCCGGTTACGACGAATGGCCCGGCCTCGGTGCTCCGGGCTGGGGTTTCGACGATCTGCTGCCTTATTTCCGCCGCAGCGAGAGCACTCGCAGTCGTGATGCCTCCGTGCGGGGCACGGACGGGCCGGTCGCGGTCGCCCCGGTCCCGGAACCCCATCCCCTGGCCACGGCGGGCGTCGACGCCGCAGTGGAGGCTGGGTTCGCACGCGCCGATGACATCGGCAGCGGGCTGGAGACCGGGTTCGGGTGGAGTGACATGAATCTGCCCGGCGGCGCCCGCCAGAGCGCGGCCGACGCCTACATCCGTCCGTTCCTCGACCGGCCGAACCTGGACGTCGTCACGGACGCGACCGTGCAGCGGCTGCGCACCACCGCGGGCCGCTGCACCGGCGTCGAGTACACCATCGGTGGGGAGCACCTGTCCATCGACAGCGCCGAGGTCATATTGACCGCGGGAGCCATCGGTTCCGCGCACCTCCTGATGCTGTCAGGGATCGGCCCGGCCCAACACCTTGAGGAACACGGTATCGACGTCGTCGCCGACCTGCCGGGAGTGGGATCCCATCTGCAGGACCATCCGATGGCGGGTGTGGTGTACGAGGCCGACCAGCCCGTACCGTTCGTTCCTGCCAACCCGCCGGCCGAAATGATGGGCCTGCTGTTCAGCGATCCCGCCGCGGCCCGGCCGGACCTTCAGGTCTACATCGTCGCCGCACCGCTCCCGTCGGCTTGGGGCCAGCCGCCGGCCAACGGCTACTCCATAGCCTTCTCCGCGATGGCTCCGCACAGCAGCGGCACCGTGCGCCTGGCGGACGCCCATCCCGCCAGTGTTCCCGTCGTCGACCCGGGCTACCTGAGCGACGACCGTGACCTGGAGGTCATGCGCAAGGGCCTGGCAGTGGCACGCCGCATCGGCGAGGCCGACGCGTTCGCCGACTGGCGCAAGCAGGAAGCGGTGCCGGGCTCCGGGACGAGCGGCGAATCTGTGGACGAGTTCATTCGCAAGGCCACCGGCCCCTACTTCCACTTCACCGGCACCTGCCGCATGGGAACCGACGCCGATGCCGTCGTCGACCCTGCGAACCTTCGCGTGCACGGAATAGCCGGACTGCGGGTCGCCGATGCCTCGGTGATGCCGTCCATCCCCTCGGCCAACACCAACGCGACCGTTTACGCCATCGCCGAACGGGCCGCCGAACTGATCGACTGAGCCTTCTTCCGCGCCCACGGCGCTTCCACAACGCGCTTCATCCCCCCGTCGTCCGTCGAACGCGACCCCGACCGGCCTCATCACCCCTCCTCAGACAGGAGCACCGCCATGTCCGAAACGCTTCAGACCACGGACGTCGTCACCTCCGACGCCGACCTGCTCGACCGCACCGCGACCGCCGTGCGCGCCGCCGGTGCGGCGCTGCGCGAGCGTTTCGGCGATGTGGTCCGTTACGAGACCCGTGATGAGCTGATGCGTGCGCTCGCCGTCAACGACGACACGGCCCTGGACATCCTGCGCCCCCGCCTCACGAGCCTGCGCCCGGAGGCCGGCTGGGTGGAGGACGAACTGGACGGCGGGGCGCTGCCGCCCGGCGAGTGGTGGGTCGTGGACCCGGCCGAAGGCAACGTCAACCACCTGCACGCGCTGCCGGAGTGGGCGGTGACCGCGACCCTCGTGCGTGAGAACCAGCCGGTGCTCACCGCGGTCCACCTGCCGCTGACCGGCGAGACCTACACCGCGCTCACCGGCGCCGGCGCCTACCTCGACGGCCGGCCGCTGCGCGTCTCCCCGACCGCGGACCTCGGCCTGAGCATCGTGGCCACCAGCCAGGCCCGGCCGGACGAGGACGAGAGGGTCGTACGGCGCGTCGGCTCCTCGATCACCGCGATGCTCTTCGACGCGCTCGTCGTCCGCACCGCCGTGCCCGCGACCCTGCACCTCACGAACGTGGCCGCCGGCCGCATGGACGCCTTCTGGCAGTTCGCCGGCGCCCGAGCGGACCTGCTGCCCGGCGCGCTGCTCGTCACCGAGGCCGGCGGACAGATCTCCGACGCCGAGGGCCGCCCCTGGACCCCGCAGAGCGAGAGCTTCCTGGCCGCCGCGCCCGGCGTCCACGCCGAAGCCGTCGTCACGCTTTCCCGCTGACCCCGCACACCACAACCCGCACCCAACGCAAGGACCAGAACATCATGACCACGATCGCAGTTCTCGGAAACGGCCGCGTCGGCGGCAACCTGGCGAAAGCCCTCACCCTGGCAGGGCACGAGGTGACCGTCGCGGACCGCGCGCCGGGCGCCGCCGCCGATGCCGCCCGGGCGGCCCGGATCGTCATCAACGCCACCCCGGGCGCCGGCTCCCTGGAACGTCTCGCCGCCCTGCGCGAAGAGCTGCACGGCAAGATCCTCGTGGACGTCTCCAACGCCACCGTCGACGGACCGGACGGACTGCCCGCCGCCCTGATCTACCCCGGTTCAAGCCTCGCCGAGCAACTCCAGGCAGCGCTCCCCGAAACGCACGTCGTCAAGACGCTCAACACCATGCTCTTCCCGGTGATGACCGCCCCGGCCACGCTCACCCAGACGCCAACCGCCTTCCTCTCCGGCGAGGAACCGGAGGCCAAGCGGACCGTCCTTGAACTGCTCATCGACCTCGGCTGGCGCAAGGAATGGATCACCGACCTCGGCGGGATCCAGACCGCCCGCGCCACGGAGGCCGCGATACTGTTCGTACCGCACGTCATCCGGTCCATCGGATTCACCCCCTTCGCGATCTCGATCGCCCGCTGACCGTCGAGCCGCGCAACCTGCAGGTGACCGGAGCCGGCGCCGGCACGGATGGGTTCCCGGTGGGACACGACCGCGACAGGATGATCTTGGCCGACACGGCTTGGCCGGCCGATCGGCATGGCCCGCCGCCGGAAGACGCCCGGATTCGGCTGCGGCTCGGTGAGTGACCTACCCGGGCAACTACGAGGTCGCGCTCACGGTCCGTTCCGTCGACACCGGGGCTGTGCACTACGAACTCGGTGCCTCCGGGGCAGCACCTGCCTGGGCGTGGCCGACGCCGTCGGCCCACACGGCGAACTGCGCGCCGGCCACTAACCGTTACCTCCGGCGAAAGCTCCGACCGAGGCGGCGAAGACGTCCCCGGCACGAGCCCATGAGGGAGGACCGAGCGCGAGTGCGACCCCTGACGATCAGGCTGCGACCTGATCGTCAGGGGTCGCGTCGTTCATCTCGCCGAATCAGAAGCATCAGCTCTGCCTCCCGGCCGCTGCAATGCGAGCCGTCTATAGGAAGATTGGCACGGTGTCCACATGGGTCATGGCGGCGTCCTGCGGAACACGACCACCACAGGACGGCGTTGAAGCAATGAAGACGAGAGGATCGCAGAGGGATGCACGGTACTGGAGCGGAGGTCGACGGCGCGCGCGGGGTGTTCGCAGTGGACTCGACCGCCCCGGATTCCGCACCGCGGGGACTCGACGTTTTCCGGCGCGGGTGGCAGACGCAGGTCGGCGACGATGTCTTCCAACTGCCGGCCTTCAGCCCGGACACGATCGGTGACTTCCGGGTCAAGGGCAAGGTTGCCAAGGTGCATGGCGCGGCGATCGCCGATCTCCACGCCGCGTCGGCAACCCGGACCGCGGACGTCCCGGGCGGCGATCAGGATCTGGTTGCCATGTATGTCGTGCGGAGCGGCGCATGGACTCTGGGCGGCCCGTCCGGCTACGGCGACCAGACCGTGTCGGCCGGGCAGTTCCTCGTCCGGCACCTCGGGCGCCTGACGGCCTTCGAGACGACGGCGCACCTCACGGCGAAGTTCCTCGTCCTGCCCCCCGGCGAGCTCAAACCCCTGCTCGGGAACCGGGTCGTCACCGGGCCGGCGGACTCGGCCGAGGTGCGCTTGCTGACGGCCCTTGCAGACATGATCCACATGACCGTGGCCGACCTCGGTCCGGCCGGTGTGGCAGCTGCCCAAGGTACCCTGATCGAGCTGACCAAGGCGGTGGTGAAGGGCCGGTTCGACGACGTAGAGCCCCGGTTGGCTCCCGCGCTCACCCAGGCAGCCAAGGACCTCGCGGACCGTCGGCTCGCTGATCCCGAACTTTCTCCGGCGATGCTTGCGCGTGAACTCAACGTCTCCGTCCGCACGCTGCACCGGGCATTCGCCGCGGTGGGAGAGCAGGTGAGCACCTACATCCGCCACCGGCGACTGCATGAGGCCCGGCTCGCCCTCGTCTCGCCGTCAGGGCGCCTGAGCATTTCGGAACTCGCCGCACACTGGCAGTTCGCGGACGGCAGTCACTTCACCCGAGCCTTCAAGAAGCACTACGGTCAGACTCCCACCGAGTGCGCCCGCTCGACCGGACCGGCCTCGCTCTCGCCGAACCGGCACCCGCCGGGCCACGGGTCGGCCGATAGCGCGTGACCAGAGGTACGGCTGCAGTTCAGCGGATGCCGCCGACTCGTGTCCCAAGCAAGGCAGCGGGGCGCTGTGGGCGGCCTGGGCGCCGGCTGGAGGCTCGACGACCTGCACCGCACGCGACCCGCCGACAACGAGGGCCGGGATGACTTGCCCGAACCGTCACGGCTTCGCCTGTGACTCCGACGGCTATCGCGTCACGGCTGCCAAGGGCAGCACAGTGCTCCGCACCTCGTCCTGGGACGTCAACGGAGCCCTTGTCCACCATCGGCGCCGAGTACGACGCCAGAGACCTTGAGTATCGCCACCTGGGGCAGCGTCATCAGAGGAAGGGCGCAGTCATGAACCCCGCCCGGCACGGAGCGGCCTTCGCAGCCGAGACCGCCGCATTCGTCGCCACGGTCACGGGAGCCGACCCTCCACCCCGCTGCCGACCTGCCCCGGCTGGACTCTCGGGGACCTCACGCGGCACGTCGGCAGCGAGCACCGGTGGTTCAGTGAGCTGCTTCCCCGGCGCATCCAGCAGCCGCCGACCCGGTTCGCCCACTCGGCCTTGAGCGATTTCCAACTTCTTGGTCCGTGACTGGTCCGGGGGAAGGTTCCGAAGTGGTCCGGAGGTCACGTATGGCTGCCGTTTGATTACCTTCTGCGCTTGGAGTCAATGTTGCCTGGAGAGGCAATGCCCGCTCCAGGCAACGGATTTCTGTTCTCTAGAAGAACCCGAGCTTCTTGGGTGAGTAACTGACCAAAACGTTCTTCGTCTGCTGGCGGTACAGCAGTTGCACGCATGTTGACCAGGGAAAATGGCATCATCTGCAGCCTCCTGTAGGGGGCTGGTCCGGAAATGGTCCGGATCTTGGTTCACGTTGCGCCCGGGACTGGCGGGCGTCGGCGAGGGCCCCGCCCAACGGGCTGGCCACCCGGGTAGAACAACCCCGGCCCAGTATCAACGCCCTCGGTTGGCGGTACCCGGCGCTCCCGCGGTCCCCCAAACAAGATGATCAAGCGGGCCGGCGGAGTGAACCTGTTCGCCGACGTGGACAAGGCCTTCGGTGACGTGTCGTTCGAGCAGGTCGCCGAGCGCGCCCCCGAGGCCATCGCCATCTACGACTACGGCGACCAGCCGGTTGAGGACAAGAAGAAGTTCCTGCCGGCCAACCCGGCGCTGAAGGACGTGCTGGCGATCAAGAACCAGCGTTTCGCGGTGCTGCCGCTGTCGTCGACCGTGCTCGGCGTACGGGTGCCGTCGGCCGTGGAGTCCCTGGCCCGGCAGATCCACCCGGACCGCTTCCAGTGACCGATGTGCGGCAGGAGGCGGCCGGAACCAACGCTGTTGTCGGCGCTGCGGAGGCGGCCCGGCCGACGGGCTTCCGGCAGCGCGGGATTCCGTACGGCGTGGTCCTCGTACTGCTGGGGCTCCTCATGGTCGCCGCGGCGACGGTCGGGATCGCGGTCGGATCGATCACCGTTCCGGCCGACCAGGTCTGGTCGATCCTGCTGCACCGGATCCATCCGGGGCTGGCCGACCCGACCTGGACACCGGTGCGCGAGACGATCGTGGTCGGTGTCCGGTTGCCCCGGGTGCTGCTGGCCGCCGTGGTGGGCGCGGGCCTGTCCGTGTCCGGGATGGCCCTGCAGGCCCTGGTCCGCAACCCGCTGGCCGACCCGATGCTGCTCGGGGTGTCCTCGGGTGCCTCCGTCGGAGCGGTGGTCGCCTCGTCTTCAACGTGACGCTCTTCGGCATGTTCTCCGTACCGGTCGCGGCCTTCGGCGGGGCCCTCGCCGCGCTGGTGGCGGTCTACCTCTGGCGCGGTCCGGCGGGCGGATGGCCACCGTACGGTTGGTGCTCGCGGGCGTGCCGATGGCGGAAGTGCTCTCCGCGGTCGCCAGTTTCCTGGTCGTCACCTCCAGCGAGCCGCAGAAGGCGCAGTCGGCGTTGCTGGCGCGGTCCGGCGGGCGGATGGCCACCGTACGGTTGGTGCTCGCGGGCGTGCCGATGGCGGAAGTGCTCTCCGCGGTCGCCAGTTTCCTGGTCGTCACCTCCAGCGAGCCGCAGAAGGCGCAGTCGGCGTTGCGGTGGATGCTGGGCGGACTGGCCGGCACCACCTGGACGACGGTCTGGATCCCCGTCGGGGCGGTCCTGCTCGGGACGGCGGTCCTGCTCGGAGTCTGCCGCCCGCTCAACCTCTTGCTGGCGGGGGAGGAAGCGGCCGCCTCGCTCGGCCTGGACGTTCACCGCTTCCGCGGCGCGCTGTTCGTGCTGGTGGCTCTGATGATCGGCCCGATCGTCGCGGTGAGCGGCCAGATCGGCTTCGTCGGGCTGATCCTGCCGCACGTGGTACGCCTCCTCGTGGGCGCCGACCACCGCCGGGCTCTACCGGCGGCCGCCCTCCTCGGCGCGGCGTTCCTCATGGCCGCCGACCTTGCTGCCCGTACGTTCATGAGCCCGGAGGAGATACCCGTGGGGATCCTCACCGCCCTGGTCGGCGGCCCGTTCTTCCTCTGGCTGATGCGGAGGCGGGCGCAGTGACAGACAGACCCATGGGCAAGCCCGCGCGTTCGAAGCCGAAGAGATATGGGTCGTCGTGCGGGGCCGCACATTGGTGGACCGGGTATCCCTGCACGTGGCGCCGGGGGAGGTGGTGGGACTGGTCGGCCCCAACGGCGCCGGCAAGTCGACGCTGTTGCGGACGGTCTATCGGGCCTTGCGCTCCACGTCGGCCAGGGTGCTGTTGGACGGCGAGGACGTCTGGCGCATACCGGCCAAGCATTTGGCCCGGCGCCTGGCCGCGGTCCTGCGGGAGACGGCCGGGGACTTCGAACTCACCGTCTACGACGTCGTAGCCATGGGCCGCCCCCCACAAGCGGGCCTTCGCCGGCGACGACGCTGATGACCGCGACATCATCACGGGCGCGTTGGCAGAGCTCAACGTGGCCCCCTGATGCACGCGCCCTTCGACAGACTCTCGGGCGGAGAGAAGCAGCGGGTGCTGATCGCCCGGGCACTCACACAGTGCGCGGGCACGATGGTGCCGGCTCGGACTCGCGATCGAGGAACTGTACGGAGAGCCGCGCGACGTCGAGTGGGCCCGCGAGGCGGGCTCCTTCCGTATCCTCCAGGCACGGCCCATCACCACGATCGCGCCGCCCCGGCCCGAGGTGTGGAACGACAGCACCGGTCGGCGAGGCCGTCCCGGACGTGACGACGCCCGCGACCTGGTTCTGCCCGCATTCAGGCCGCGGGTCTGGCGGGAGACGATCGGCGAGGCGTTCGCGGTGATGATCCGCATCCGAGCGAACGGAAAGCAGCTGCCAACGTTCCTGGAGGAGGCACCCGAACGCTGCGAGGAACTGCGGGCCCGCGTCGCCGCCGCGGCGACCGCCGGGGACCTGTCGGCCATGTGGGAGTCGCAGGTGGCGCCTACTTCCGCCGCTGCTGCCACATGCTCCAGGCCGCGACCCGACAGGGCGGCGACTCGCTCGTCAAGGTCCGCGGCACCCTGGAGTCCCTGGTGGGGGAGGAGGACGCCGACCTGATGACCACCGGCCTCGGCGACGAGGGCCAACTGGGCAGCATAGGACCAGTGCTGGGCCTGGAACGGCTCGCCCGCGGCGAGACCGACCGGGACACCTACACCCGTACGTACGGCCACCGCGGCCCGCACGAGTTCGAGGTGTCCCTCCCGCGGCCCGCCGAGGACGCGCGGTGGATCGACCGGCAGCTCGCCGCACTCGGCACGGTCGAGGACGCGGCACTGCGTCTCGCACGGCAGACCACCGCTCGCGCAGCGGCATGGGACCGCCTGGCCGCCGAACATCCGCGACGGGTGAAGGGGATGCGCGCCGCCGTGGACGCGTGGGCGGCCTCCGCCCGCCTGCGAGAGGCCGCCCGCACCGAGGTCCCCCGCGCCTTCCGGCTGTTGCGCGCGTTCGTCCTGCGCGCCGGAGAGGTCAGTGGGGAGGGAGGACCTGTTCTTCCTGTCCCGCGAGGAGATCCTCGCCGTGCCCGGCGGCGACCGGGCTCCGCTCGCCGTGGTCCGGGCCCGCCGTGCCGCGTACGTGGGCTTAGGCGTGCTGCCCACCTACCCGACCCTGATCCGGGGCGAGTTCGACCCGGCGACCTGGGCCGCCGACCCCAACCGGCGGCCCGACCGGTTCGACGCGCAGGACACGACCCCCGCCACGGACACGGTCGCGGGCTCGCCCGCCTCCGCCGGTGTGGTGGAGGGCATCGCCCGGGTCGTCGCCACCGTCGAGGAGGGCGAGGTCGTCCGGCCGGGCGAGATCCTGGTGACCACGGTGACGAACATCGGCTGGACACCGCTGTTCACCCGCGTCTCGGCGATCGTGACGGACGTCGGCGCGAGCCTTTCGCACGCCTCGATCGTCGCGCGGGAGCTCGGCATTCCGGCCGTGGTCGGATGCGGCAACGCCACGACCCGGATAAGGACGGGGGACAGGATCCGGGTGGACGGCGGCCGCGGGACGGTCGACGTCCTGGAACCGGCGGCCTCCTCCCCCGAATTCGCCTGACCACCGCGTCGATGCCGCGACCCGAGAACCATCGTACGAAGGGATGAACCGACCGGTGCCCCAGCACGCCCAGGCGATGCGCCGCCACTTCCACGAGGCCGCCGCACAGCGCGGCTTCCGCGTCGCCCCCGCGCGGAGGCCGCCGTCGAACGGCTGGCCCACCTGGCGGCCGAACTCATCCGGCCCGCCTGGACTTTCCCGAGACCGCCGCGCGACCTGTACGTGTGGGGCCCGGTGGGCCGGGGGAAGTCCTGGCTCGTGGGCAGCCCTTCTACGAAGGGCTGCCCAGGGAGCGCAAACGTCGCCTGCACTTCCACGACTTCTTCCGCCGGCTGCACGACGGAGTGACCGGGCTGGGCGCCCGTAACGACGGGCAGAGCGCTCTCGACTGGCTGATCGGGGACAGCCGGATCCTGATCTTCGACGAGTTCCACGCGCACGACGCGGGACACGCGATGCTGATCGCACGCCCCTTCCGTATCTGCTCGACCGCCGGATCGCCCTGGTCACCACCTCGAACTACCCGCCCGCCGGGCTGATGCCGGACCCGCTCCACCACCACCTGTTCGAGCCGACCATCCGGCTCATCGAGGAGCGGATGGACGTCCTGGACGTCTCGGGTCCGGTGGACCTCCGCCGCGTGGCGGCGCCCTCGGCGGCGGGCCGCCGGTTCGCGACAGGCCTGTGTCTGCCACCGCGTGACGCGGGCCTGTAGGAGCTCGGCCTCGGCGCCCCGGAGCCTGGGGACGCCACCCCCGTCCGGGCCCACCTGCGGGAGCTGCCGGCCCGCGCGGTGCGGTGACATGGTCTGGTTCGCCTTCGACGCCCTGTGCGAGGCCGCGACGGGGTGCCCGACTACCTGGCCCTCGCCGAACGGTTCGGCACGCTGGTCCTGGACGGTGTCCCCCCGCTGACCGAGGCCTCCGCGGACGGAAGGCAGCGGTTCGCGAACCTCGTCGACGTCGCCTGCGACCGTGACATCCGGCTCGTCCTCATCGGCGTCGACCCCCTGACCGCCCTCCCGAAGGCCAGGCCGTGACCCGTGACCTGGACTGCACGACGAGCCGGCTCGCGATGCTCGGGCGTCCGAGTCGGCTCAGGCTCAGGGCCGACTGCCCAAAGGGCCATGGGAGCCCCGCCAGGCTTCCGCCACTGCTTCGCTGAGCCGGCGGCGCGTCATCCAGGGGCTCAACGATGTCAGGCGGCCGACCACCTGTCCGAGCAGATCAGGGTCACCGAGACGGTGCGCTTCGTTCGCGGCGACGATCTGCGACAGCAGTTCTTCCAAGAGGAAGGTGTCGAGGAGCCGGTACGCGCGTGTGTGCCGGTCAAACGTCAGCTTGCGGTCTTCATAGGGGTGGCGGAGCGTCATGTCGAGGTGACCGCCACCGTGCCCCCTGAAGGGACCGGGGAGGTTGCCGAGCATTCCCGCGAGCGTGTACTGCCCCGTACGCGGATACCCGCGTCCGATGTACACCCCGACGCCGAGCATGATCCTGGGCCACGGGATCAGCTCGCCATCCCCGGCTGATCTCTGCCGGTACAACCCCTCCGCACGGAATTCGAGCCACGTTCCGCCGGGGCGCCGGGAATCCCCTACCACCCAGATGCCTCCGACCAGTTCCAGTGGTCCCAGGGCCGCACTCGTATTTCCCATGAGATCAGTTGATCACATGCGGGATGTCCTCTCCGAGTGGTCGAGCCCGGTAGCGCCCGGTACGGGTTCGCGGGAACCGGTTCAGTGCCGACCGCAGGTGCGTCGGCCGGCCCTGAACCCGTACCCGTCCTTCTACCTTTCTAGAGCCCCAGGGTTCCGAGGAGGCCGGTGACCGGTGAGATGAGGTCGTGCCCGAACTGCGAGATCTTCGTCGCGATCGGAGCCACCACCTTGCCGTCGATCTTGCCGAGCGCGCCGATCCACTTGGACTGGCCGAAGGTGAGGAGGCCCAGGGCGGTCCCCCCGAGGGACGTCTTGAACTCGCCGCTCGTCCATCCGTAGCCGATTCCGGTGAGCACCGTGCTGATGGCGGACAGCCCGAGGGAGGTCCAGGCGAGTCCGCCGGCGATGACCTCCAGGGGCGGGAAGAAGATGCCCGCGACACCGAAGCCGGCGGACAGGAAGCCCGTGCCGATGCTCGCCCAGTTCGTGGCGTTCGCCCACCACTTGACGTCCTTCCACCAGGGAACGTCGTTCTTGACGGTGTCGTTGTCGGACGTGTCCGCCGGGTTCTTCCCGGCGTCCTTGGCCGCGCGCGCGTCGTCGGCTGCCTTCTTGGCGGCCGCCGCGATCTCGGCCGTCCGCTTGTCCGTCGCGATCCGCTGCGCATCGCTCGCCGCGACCGCCGCCGTCCTCGCGTCCTGACCGGCCTGAAGCGCCGAGGCGTGGGCTGAAGCGGCCGACGCCTGGGCGGCGTTGGCCGAGGCCACCGCGCTCCGGGCGGAATCCAGGGCGCGGTTGGCGGAGTAGTTCGCCGAGCGCGCGGCGGTACGTGCGGTGGCGGCCGCCTGCTTGGCCCGGTCCGCCGAGGACTGCGCGGACACCGCCGACTTCTCGGCGTCGTCGGCGTACGTGTTCGCTTGCTGCGCGGAGGCGGCGGCCTGCCGCTTCGACGCGTCCGCCTTGTTCGCCCACTCCTGCGCTTCGACAGCGGCGTCACGGGCGAGCGCGGCGGCCTGCTGGGCGCGCTGGGCGTTCTCCTGAGCCTTGTAAGCGATCTTCGCGGCTGCCGCGATCGCGCCCTGCATGGCCGCGATGTGAGTGGCGGAATCGTAGTCGAGTAGCGCGGTCTTGTACTGGACGGAGGCGATGAAGTTGCGTCGCATCCACTCCGGGCCCTCCATCGCCGCCTGGGCATGGGCCTTGGTGTACCGGCCCCCCGAGGCGATGAGGGCTGCGGCGGCGACAGCGTCGTCTTCCCGCTGCGCAACCTCGTGCTTGATGTTGATGAAATCGTGCAGGGCCTGAGCGGTTCCGGCGTTCATCGCGTCGTTCGCCGCCAGTTTCACCGCCTTGCCGGGGTTGGCGGCGAGAATACGGCCGACCGTGACGCGGTTGTCCGTCGCGGCGGCCTGGACGGCGCCGGTGCCGAGGAACTTCGTGGCGGCGTCCGGGTCGGTGCTGGCCAGCGCCTTGGTCGCCGCATCGGCGATGTCCGGGGCGCAGGTCCGCGCGAGGTAGAGGCTGGTCTCCCGGTCGTCCTGCCGCTGGGCGATCTGCCGGGAGGCGTCGATCCAGAGGTGGACGTCGGAGTCCGTTCCGGACAGGGCGAACCGTGCGGCCTCGAGCGACCAGGTGCCCGTGGAACGCATCGTGGTGACGGCGGCCTTGCGCCCGAGCGCGGCGGCAAGGTTCGTGTCACCCGCCTTGAGCGCCGACTCGGCCTGGGCTATCAGGTCCTTGTGGGCCTGTACGGCCTGCGCGGCCTGGGTGCGCTTCTCGGCGAGCTCCGCGCGCTCCAGGTCCTCGATCCGCTTGAGCAGGCGGGTCTCCTCGACCGCCTGTTGCGCGTCCTGGTCGAGGCGCTGCCATTCGGCCTCACGCGCGGCCTTCTCGACCGCGACCGCCTCGGCGACGGCGTCGGTGGCGGTCTTCGCGGCCTTGCTGGCCTCGTTGGCGAACTCGGTCGACTTGTTCGCGTACTCCAGTGCCTGGCCCGCGTACTGAACGGCCCAGTCCGCGGCGGCCGCGGCCTTCTCGGCGTGGTCGGCCGCACTGTTCGCCGCGTCGCGCGCTGTGCGGGCGGCCGTCGCCGCCGTGTTCGCGAGGCTCTGTGCCATGCCGGCGGCATTGGTGGCGATCTGGGCGTTGGTGCTGGCGATCTGCGCCTCGCGCCTGGCCTCCGCGGCCTCGGACTGGGCGACGCCGGCCGCTTCGGCCGCGGCGGCCGAAGAGTTCGCGGCGGAGGCGGCGTTGCGTGCGGCCGACGCGGCGGCGGAGCCGGCACCCGCCGCCTGGGTCGCGGCATCGGCGGCGTAGCCGGCGGCGGTCGCCGCGCTGCGCGCCCTGGCCGCGGCGTTGCGAGCGTAGACGGCGGCGTCCTTGGCGGCGGCCGCCTGGGAGGCGTCCTTGGACGCGGCGATGGCGGCGCCGTATGCCTGGGCGGCGGCGTAGCCGGCGGTGGCCGCGGCCTGGCTCGCCGCGGCGGCGGCGTAGGCGGCGCGACGGGAAGCCTGA
Source organism: Streptomyces sp. NBC_00354 (assembly GCF_036106915.1). Lineage (NCBI taxonomy): Bacteria > Bacillati > Actinomycetota > Actinomycetes > Kitasatosporales > Streptomycetaceae > Streptomyces > Streptomyces sp. NBC_00354. The sequence goes on from NZ_CP107983.1 coordinate 7,142,312, forward strand.
ACGGCGGCGTGCGAAGCGCTGGTCGCGACACGCGCCGAGTCGGCCGCGCCCTTGGCGGCCTCGGCGGCCTTGCGGGCCGCCCTGCCGGACTTGGCCACGTCGGCCTGGGCCTGCTGGGCTTCGTAGGCCGCCTTCTCCGCGGCTTCCTTGGCCTGTGCCGCCGCCTTGACGGCGCGGGCGGACGCCTCTTCGGCCTGCTTCGTCATCGCGTCGGCCTTCTTGCCTTCGCGTTCGACGACCGCGACGAGTTCCTCGATCTTCGTCGCCTCCTGGTCGCGGGCGCGCGCGATGTGCTGGCCGGTCTCCAGGAACCATTCGATGTCGGAGGCAGTGCCCGACATGGCACGGTTGGCGTACTTCTTAACCTCCGGACCTGCCTGGAAGGTGAGCTTGGCGACCTCGACGCGCATGTCCTCCTGGCGGGCCGTGTACTGACCGTCGGTGAGGAACGTCTCCAACGCGGCCTGGTTGCCCGCGTTCAGGGCATCGTTCCCGGCTCGGTTCACGGCCTTGCCGCCGGTGGCCATGACGATTCCGGTGGCCACGCGCAGGTCTTCGGCGATGGCGGCCTTGAAGCCGCCCGCGAGGAAGGCGGCGATGGCGGCGTCGCCGCCGTTGAGTGCCGCCTCGGCGTCTCGCCGGGTGCCCTTGCCGCCCCTCGCGAGAGAGGTGCCGATGGCAACGCGGTTGTCCACCGACGTCTCCGCGGGAAGCGTGACGGTGAGGAAGGTCTGGACGTCGGCGTCAGATCCGATCAACGCCGCTTCCGCGGCCGCGCGAACGCCCTTGCCGCCCAGCAGCCAGGCCCTGACGACCTTGGCCCGGGGAGTGTCGGGCAGCTTGAACGGGTCGCCTCCGTCGCCCTCCGGCGGCGGTGTATCGGCCCACGCCGCAACGGGGTTGAGAACGAGGCTGGAGGTGGTGACGACAGCCGTGGCGGCCGCGACGGCGGTGAGCACACGCCGCCTGCTCCAATAGATGGTGTCCAAAACAGTCCTTCGGAATCAGCGCCTGACGCTCGACGCACCGGCGGTGGCCTGTCGCCAGACGGGGAATTGCGTTGGCCGAGGCCATGTCCCCCGGCCCGTAAGGAAGTCGGGCAGGGACACGACAGATCTGCCTCGTGACTTTATGCGGCGATGAAGGTATTGAACACCCGCGGCACGCTGTAAGCGACACGGTTTGAGCCAAGACAAGAACGGGAATTCTGCATTCCGGTTCGGGAGTTCGGATCCTCGTGTTCCGTATGGATCGGTCAGGGCATCTCCACCGTGGTGAAAGTCACTCGTGGCGCCCGCGGGTTGTCCCGTCCGGCTCTGGGAAAGTTGTTGGACGGGCGCCGGCCCGGTGTGCTTACGTACACGAGCCGCAGGGTGTTCCGTCTGTCTGACGTCTCGTCATCGAGCTGCTTCTTGCCAGGTTTACGAGACTCCTGACGAACAGTTATGCTGCGACTGGAAGTGGGGGGCTTCCAGCGGGGGACGGGCTCGTCGAAGAGCTGTTGCCTGTTGGTCAGATGGTGTCCTTCACCTCCGACGTTGACGCATGTTTCGGGGCTTCCTCGAAACCGACGACTAGGACAGCGATGAAGGCACGTAAGGCAATTGTGCGAACCTTTGGTGCGGCCGCGGGCGCCGGCATCTTGGCGTGGTTCGCGGTAGCGGGCGGCGCGACGGGCGGATCCGCCGTGGACGCCTCCTCCGTGAAGACGATCGCCGACGAAGGCCCTGGTTACGCCGTCGAGGACTTCTCCTACCCGAACGCCGACAAGATCCTCGCGGAGCAGCACATCACGCTCAAGCGTGGCGATGGCCACATCCTCCTCGCGGACTGCGCGAGCTCGGCCGACGTGCTCGAGGTCTGGGGACGCAAGAACGAAAAGATCTGCTTCAGCGTCACGGGAACCAGCGGCTACCTGACCCTGGAGATTCCCGCGGTCTACTTCATCAAGGGAAACAGCTACAGCGCCCAGGTGGACATGTCTGCGGGTGCCGTGGAGAAGACGTTCGAGGTGAAGAAGAACGACTGGACTCCGGTCGGTGAGAGCGCGGACGAGCAGGGTCGTGACTTCATGCTCATGGAAATCAGGGCTTCCAAGTAATACTCGTATGGCAGCGCCTGTCCCGTGCAAAATCATCTGCTTTGAATTCTTGATGTCTTGCGCACGGATTCGCTGAATCCGGATCTGATTACCCACTCTCCCATGAGGCGCAGGAATGCCCGGAGAGAACCGTCCGCCCATCGTCGTTCGACCTCACCCTGGAGTCGTTCGGCGCCTGCGAGTTGCGGAGAAGTGACGGATCGAGTCCGACTGCACGATTGGCCGCCCCTGTGGGAATTGCGGCCTGAATCAAAACGGTCGCCTCAACCGGCCATCCTTCTCTGCGCCATCACCAGACACACCGACTCGACGGTCGACTTTCAGTCGACCGGGGCTCCGGCGCGCTCAAAAATGACCGCCTGCCTGCGCCCTGCTCCGAAGGAGAAGCATGTCTGTACCCCATCTGCGCTCTGCGCGGATGACCGGCCTACTCGTCTCGGCCACTGCGGTGGCCGCAGGCCTCGTCACGGCCGGATCGGCCTCCGCCCTCACCGGGCCCGAGGCCGCCGCCGGCCAGCACGCCGCCGTGGTGAAGCTCAGCATCGGCGACGAGGCGAACAGCCGCTCGTGCACCGGCACGCTGGTCGACCCCCGCTGGGTTCTGACCGCCGCGAGCTGCTTCGCTGCCACCCCCGGTGGGTCGGTCCCGGCCGGGAAGCCCTCGCTGCAGACCGCCGCGGCACTGAGCAACGGTCAGAGCCGCGAGGTCGTCGAGGTCTCCGCGAGCGCCGCCGACCGTGACCTGGTCCTCGCTCGTCTTGCCAGTCCTGTGTCCGACATCGCCCCCGTCAAGCGGGCCGGTGGCGTCTCCGCGGTCGGTGCGGACCTTACCGCGGTCGGTTTCGGCCGGACGAAGACCGAGTGGGTGCCCGGCAAGCTTCACACCGGTACGTTCACCCTCAACGCGGCCGCCGCGACGTCGCTCACCATCACGGGCAAGGGCACCGACGCCATCTGCAAGGGTGACACCGGCGGCCCGCTGCTCAATGCCGCGGGTGAACTCGTAGGCGTCAACAGCCGGTCCTGGCAGGGTGGCTGCCTCGGCGTCAACCCCACCGAGACCCGCACCGGCGCAGTCTCCACCCGCACCGACAACGTCGGCCAGTGGATCGACCAGGTCACCTCTCCGCGCGGCGGGGCGCAGGTGTCCCTGCTCGCCGGTGGCGGCGGAACGATGTGGTCGCAGTCCGGTGACCTCGGCTACGGCGAGTACGGTGCGTCGTGGGGGAAGGTCGATGGTCAGGACGTCACCCGCGTGAGCACCGTGCGGCACGGCGACGCCGTGCGTGCCTACGCCATCGCGGGCGGCCGCGTCTACGGCGAGGACCTTGACCTGGCGACCGGCAAGTGGTCCGGCTGGGGCGAGATTCCCGGCGGTGCCGCCGGTGCGAAGGACATCTCGGCCTCTTTGGTCGGCGACACCGTCCACGTGCTGATCGTCGGTTCCGAGGGCAATCTGTATGCGCAGGCCGCCGATTACAGGGCCGGGCGCTGGAACAACAACTGGGCCTCGGTCGGCGCGACCGGACTCACCCACGTCACCAGCGCGGCTTCGGGCACCACTGTGCGTGTCCAGGCCATCGGCGGCGGCGAGGTCTACGGCCGCGACCTGGACACCCGCACGGGCAGCTGGTCGCAGTGGGGTGCGGTTCCGGGCGGCGCCAAGGGTGCCGTCGACATCGCCTCCAGCGTTGTCGGAAACAACGTCCACGTCCAGATCATCGGTTCCGACGGCGCGATCTGGACGCAGTTCGGCAACTACGACGCCGGCCGCTGGAACGACCAGTGGGCGAAGGCGGGCGGCAGCGGCCTGACGCGCATCAGCAGCATCGCGGACGGCGGCACCGTCGAGCTCTACGCCGTGGGCGCCGAAGGCAAGATCAACAATGCCTCCATGAACACCACGACCGGTTCCTGGAGCACCTTCAAGCAGCTTCAGGGCGGTCTCGCCGGAGCTTCGGACGTCTCCGCCTCCGTCATTTCCGCCCCCTCGAACGTGACGCTCGCCGCCCCGGCCGGCACCACCCTGTTCAGCCAGAGCGGCAAGCTCGACACCGGTGTCTTCGGAGCCCAGTGGGCCGGCGTCGGTGGCGCCACCGTCAGCCGGATCGTGGGCGTGGACACGGGCAGCACCATCCGCTACGTCGGTGTGGCCGACGGCAAGGTCTTCGACCGCGAGTACGACGTCCGCAACAACAAGTGGGGCAACTGGACCGAGGTCCCCGGCGGCGCGGGCGGCGTCAAGGACGTGGCAGCCGCCATGATCAACAACGTTCTGTACGTGCAGGCCATCGGCTCCAGCGGCGACCTGTACACGCAGGTCGGCGACTACAACGCCGGGCGTTGGAACACCTACTGGACGCCGGTGTCCGGCGGGACCGGTCTGACCGACATCGCCAGCGTCAAGGCGGGTCCGTTCGTACGCCTCTACGGCATCAAGAACGGCAAGGTCCAAGGTCGCGACTTCGACAGCCGCAACGGCAGCTGGACCGCCTGGGGTGAACTGCCCGGCGGCATCACCGGCGCCAAGGACATCGCGGTGTCCAGCATCGGCAACACCGTCCACGTCCAGGTCATCGGTTCCGATGGTGCGCTCTACGCGCAGACCGGCGACTACCTGGCCGGAATCTGGAAGCCCTCCTGGACCAAGACCGGCGGCACGGGCCTGACGCACGTCACGAGCGCCTCCGCCGGCAAGAACGTCCACGTCTACGCCACCGGCGCGGGCGGCAAGGTCCAGAACACCACGCTCGACGCCACGTTGGGCTCCTGGACCGGCTGGCACGAGATTCCGGGCACGCTCACCAGCCCGACCGACGTCGCCGCCACCACCACCAAGTAGAGGCGGGCGCCGCCCCGCTCAACTCCTGGAGTGACGCAGCGGCGTACGGAGGACGCACTCCTCCGTACGCCGCTCCGCTTCCCACACGCTCGCTCACCCATCCGGATCCCCTCCTGGAGGATGCCTCGCATGTCTCTTCTCCGTACGCGCTCGGCGCGGATGACCGGCCTGCTGGCGACTGCCACCGCGGTCGCCGCCGGCCTCGCCGGCACCGTCCCGGCCCACGCCCTCACCGGGCCCGAGGCCGCCGCCGGCCAGCACCCCGCCGTCGTGAAGCTCAGCATCGGTGACGAGGTGAACAGCCGTTCCTGCACCGGCACGCTCGTGGACGAGTGGTGGATCGCCACCGCCGCCAGCTGCTTCGCGGCCACCCCGGGCCAGCAGGTTCCGGCCGGAAAGCCCGCGCTGAAGGCCACCGTCGTCCTCGCCGGTGGTGAGACCCGCGAGGTCACCGAGCTGGCTCCCCGCTCCGACCGCGACATGGTGCTGGCCCGCCTCGCCCTGCCGGCCAGGGGCGCGGCCACGGCCAAGATCTCCGCCACGACTCCCGCGGTCGGTGCGGACCTTACCGCGGTCGGTTTCGGCCGGACGAAGACCGAGTGGGTGCCCGGCAAGCTTCACACCGGTACGTTCACCCTCAACGCGGCCGCCGCGACGTCGCTCACCATCACGGGCAAGGGCACCGACGCCATCTGCAAGGGTGACACCGGCGGCCCGCTGCTCAATGCCGCGGGTGAACTCGTAGGCGTCAACAGCCGGTCCTGGCAGGGTGGCTGCCTCGGCGTCAACCCCACCGAGACCCGCACCGGCGCAGTCTCCACCCGCACCGCCGACGTCGCGGCCTGGATCGCCGAGACCGTCAAGCCGCGGCGCTCCGCCGCCGCGAACGAGGCTGGAGCGGGCGAGCGGATCCGGTGGGCGGACTTCGACGGTGACGGCAAGCCCGACTACATCAACGTCGCCGACAGCGGCGCGGTCTCCGTCTGGCTCAACCGGGGCGGCAACCCGGCCGGTGCCAACGGCTGGCAGCCCCTGGGGCAGGTGGCGACCGGCCTCACGAACGACCGCAACCGGGTCCGCTTCGCCGATTTCGACGGCGACGGCAAGGCCGACTACTTCCTGATCAACACGGACGGTTCCGTCGAGGTCTACCTCAACCAGGGCGGCGACCCGGGCAACGGCTGGAAGCACCTGGGCAAGGTGGCCGTCGGCACCACCAACGACCCCACCAAGGTCCGCTTCGCCGACTGGGACGGCGACGGCCGCTCCGACTACCTGGTCTTCACCGACGCCGGCGAGGTGTACGCCTACCTCAACCGGGGCGGCGACCAGTCCGGCAACGGCTGGCCCGCGGTGGGCAAGGTCGCGTCCGGTGTGACCAGCGAGCGCAGCCGCATCCGGTTCGCCGACAACGACGGTGACGGCAAGGCCGACTACTACTTCGTCAAGCCCGACGGCAAGGTCGACCTCTACATCAACCGTGGAGGCGACGTCGTCCCGAACACCGGCTGGCTCACCGTCGGTCAGATCGCGACCGGCCTGACCACCGACCACACCAAGGTCCAGTTCGTCGACTTCAACGCCGACACCCACGCCGACTACGTCCTCGCCGGCCCCGGCAACAGCGCCACCGTCTTCGCCTGGAACGGCGGCGACAAGGGCAACGGCTGGACCGACCTCGGCAAGGTCGCGAGCGGTACCTGACCCGGACCGGGTCACCGGTACGCCGGGAGCCCGCCGTACGGCCCGACGCGACCGACCGCCTCCGGTCCTTCCCCGCAGGGAAGGACCGGAGGCGGTCGTCCGTTGTGCCGCCCCTTCCCTCTCCGGCGAGGCCCTCCCGCAGTTCGAAGCCCCGCCGTCCGTCACTCGCGAAGGCGACACCAGCGATGAAACGCACCGCATCCGCAGCCTCCGCCCTGGCCGTCGGCGCCGCCGCCGCACTCGGCCTGGGCTGCACGCAGGCCGCAGCGGCACCGCAGCCCGCCCCCGCACTGCTGCGGATCATGCCGCTCGGCGACTCGATCACCGCCGGCGCCGGCAGCAACGGCGAGGCCGGCTACCGCGCACCCCTGTGGAACCTGATCTCCACGCAGAACCGGTACACGCCCGACTTCGTCGGGTGCGGGTCGTTCGGCGGAGGCGGCGATCCCGACAACGAGGGCCACAGCGGCTACACGATCGGGAACATCCGGGACGGAATCGACCGCTGGCAGGCCGCCGCGAACCCCGATGCCGTACTGCTCCACCTCGGCATCAACGACCTCAACACCCGCAGAGCCGATCCGCACGCCGCGGCGGCCGAGCTGGCCTCGCTCATCGATCGCATCCAGGCCAACAAGCCCGGTACCGCGGTCATCGTGCAGGGGCTGCTTTTGGACACCCGCGGCCAGTACGACCGTGTCAACACCTTCAACGCGGACCTGCGGACCGCCGTCTCCGCCCGTGCCGCGGACGGGGTGCACGTACGGTACGTCGAGCCCCCGCGCCTGGACGGGCCATCCGAGCTCCCCGACGGGCTCCACCCCAACGAGGCCGGATACCGGAAGATGGCGGCCGCGTACCACGAGGGCCTTGAGCAGGCCGTCACCGACGGCTGGACCCGGCGCCCCGCCGTACCGCGGGCAGGAACCGAATCGGGCGGCACCGGAAGCATCCGCTGGGCCGACTTCGACGGCGACGGACGCGCTGACCAGCTCACCATCGGCGAGGGCGGTGAAGTCCGGGCCACGCTGAACCGCGGCGGCGAGGGCGTGGGGACGTGGCAGGACATCGGCCGCATCGCCACGGGCATCACCACCGACCGTACCCGGGTACGTTTCGCCGACTTCGACGGCGACGGGCGGGCCGACTACCTGTACATCGCCCCGAACGGCAATGTGACCGCCTACCTCAATCAGGGAGGCGATGTCGGCGGCCCCAACGGCTGGAAGTCCATCGGCCGGATCGCGTGGGGCACGACCACCGCACACGAGCAGGTCCGCTTCGCCGACCAGGACGGCGACGGACGTGCCGACTACTGGGTCATCGCGGACAACGGATCGGTCAACGTCCACCTCAACCGCGGCGGCGACCCGTCCGGAGCGGGCGGTTGGGCCGATCTCGGCCAGATCGCCACCGGAACGACGACCGACCGCACCCGCGTACGTCTGGGCGACTTCGACGGCGACGGACGTGCCGACTACTGGACCGTCAACCCCGGCGGCAGCGTGACGACCTACCTCAACCGCGGCGGTGACCGCCACGGAGGCTGGAAGCCGCTCGGTCAGACCGCGTCGGGAGTGACGCCCGACCACTCCCGGGTTCAGCTCGCCGACCTCACCGGCGACACCCATGCCGACTACCTCTTGCAGCAACCCGACGGCACCACCGTCTACGCCTTCAACGGCGGCGATCCGGGGGCCGGAGGCTGGACCGAGCTCGGCGGCGTCCCCAGCGGCTCATGACCGGGCCGCGTCTGCCGCAGGCGCAGCGAACCGACCGGACCCCGCCGAGCGCGGGCAGTTACGAAGACAAGGTCTCACCACGTATGTTGCGCAAGATGATCACACTGACGGCCGCCACGGCCGTCGGCGTCAGCGGCCTGATCGGGGCGGCGGCGACCCCTGCGGCAGCCGCCCCGAATCCGGCTCCGCCCGTCCTTCGGGTCATGCCACTGGGCGACTCGATCACCGACGGATACCAGGGTTCGACCGGCCTCGGCTATCGCCTGCCCCTCTGGCAGAAGGCCTTGACCCACACCCGGTTCCGGGTCGACTTCGTCGGGTCGCGCCAGGCCGGCCCGAACGGTGACTCCGACAACGAGGCGCACGGCGCCACCATGATCAACGACATCCGAGCCGGCGCCCCGGGGTGGGTGCGGGCCGCCGAGCCGGACGTGGTCCTGCTCCACGAAGGCGTCAACGACCTCGACCGCGGGACGGACAAGGCCAATGCCCCCGCACGGCTCGCGGCGCTCACCGATGAGATCCTCGCCGCGCGGCCCGGTGTCACCGTCGTGGTGATGGGCCTCATACCGAACTCGAACGTCCCGGGGGTTCCTGCCTTCAACCGTGAGGTGAAGAACTGGGCTTCGGCCAAGGCCGGGGCCGGGGCGAGGGTGCGGTACGTCGACGCGCCCGCGCTGAGTCCCGGTGAAATGGCTGACAGCCTGCACCCGCGGGACGCCGGCTACGCCAAGATGGGCGCGGCCTTCTTCGAAGGCATGGACAAGGCCGTCCTCGACGGTGTCGCCGCCCGAACGCACCTGGGCAGGGCGGGCATGGAGTCCGGTGGGACCGGCCCGCTGCGCTGGGCGGACTGGGACGGCGACGGCCGGGCCGACCGCATCGTCGTCGCGGACAGCGGCGTGGTCCGCGTCATGCTCAACCGGGGCGGCGACGGCCGCGGAGGCTGGTCGGACCTCGGGCAGATCGCCACCGGCCTCACCACGGACAGCAAGCGGGTCCGGTTCGCAGACTGGGACGGCGACGGCCGGGCGGACTACATCCTGATCTCCGAGACCGGCAGCGTGTCGGTGTACCTCAACCGGGGCGGCGACGGCCACGGCGGCTGGGAACTCGCCGACTCGGTGGCGAGCGGACTGACCCGGGACGCTGACCAGGTCCGCTTCGTCGACTTCGACGGCGACGGCCGCACCGACTACGCTCTGGTGCGCCCCGACGGTCCCGTCACCGTCTTCCTCAACAAGGGGGGCGACGGGCACGGCGGCTGGCAGGACCGCGGCACGATCGCCACCGGTACGACCAAGGACCCGTCTCGCGTGAGGTGGACGGACTTCGACGGAGACGGGTACGCGGACTACACCGTGCTCGCGGAGAGCGGAGCCGTGGAGACGTACCTCAACCGCGGCGGCGACGGCCACGGCGGCTGGTCCGTGCCCGCGGGCCCGGTATCGGCCGGCGAGACGACCGACCAGCGGATGGTCGCGTTCGCCGACTACGACGGGGACGGCTACAGCGACTGCATCCTGACCGCCGCGGACAACTCCGTCCGCGTCCTGTTGTGGAACGGCGGTGACCGGGCCGGCGGCTGGACCGACCTCGGCCGGGTGTCGGCAGGAGCGTGACACCGAGGTCCTCCGGCTCTCCGCGAGCCGGCGGACCTCGGCGCGGGAACGGCCCCTGGCACCGAGCGCGACCGCTGCGTGCCGCGCCACCGATCAAGGGCACGCTCGCCCGTCTCCGGCAGCGGACTCCAGCGCTCTAGAAGAACCCGAGCTTCTTGGGGGAGTAGCTGACCAGGAGGTTCTTCGTCTGCTGGTAGTGCTCCAGCATCATCTTGTGGGTCTCGCGGCCGATGCCCGACTGCTTGTAGCCGCCGAAGGCGGCGTGGGCAGATTTTGACAGAACTCCGTAACCATGGAGGGAGGCTGACCTGGCGTGATGACGAACACAGAGTGCCTTGATCACTGGCTCCAACGGGCTCCGGCCCTCGCCGAGGCGACCCTGGAGCGGATCATGGAGCACCGACACGGGTGTGGTGTCGCGGTCAGCCGGGCAAGGGCTGCCCGGCCTTCGTTCCGACGGAGAGGCCGGGGAGAAGCAGGCCTTCCTCAGACTACGGAGAGCAGGTCCACCACGAAGACGAGCGTGGAACCCGCCGGGATCAACGGCGAGGGGGACTGGTTGCCGTAGCCGAGGCGCGGGGGAACGATGATCTCGCGCCGACCGCCGACCTTCATCCCCCTGAGTCCCCGGTCCCAGCCCTTGATGACCCTGCCGCCACCTACGGCGAACTTGAACGGCTGGCCCCGGTCCCAGGAGGCGTCGAACTCCATTCCGGACTCGAAGGTGACCCCGACGTAGTGAACCCGGACAACCCTGCCCGGCTTCGCCTCAGGCCCGTCCCCGACGACGAGGTCCCGGATTGTCAGCTCCTGGGGAGCATCACCCCCCGGAAGTTCGATCTCGGGCTTCGTCAGTTCACTCATCGCAGCCTCATTACTCTCCGCCGGAATCCCTCGTACAGACCAGCCGGGCGCATGGTCACTCCATGCAGTAGATGATCACGCTACCGAGAACGCTGATCGACTGAAGTACATCAAACCCCATGGAACACGGCGCGGCGTGACTGGGCGTGCTACGTCTTCGGTATGGCCATGGCGAGGCCTGAGCTGAGTCCGCTGAGCCCTCCTGGCGCCCGGTGAGTCTTGGCGATCGGAGCGGAGGGGAGAGGAAGCCGATGTGGCTTCCGAAGACGCTCAGAAGAACCCGAGCCTCTTCGGCGAGTAGCTGACGAGAAGGTTCTTGGTCCACTGGTAGTGCTCCAGCATCATCTTGTGGGTCTCTCGACCGATGCCGGACTGCTTCGTCCCTCCGAAAGCAGCATGGGCCGGGTAGGCGTGGTAGCAGTTCGTCCAGACGCGGCCCGCCTGGATCGCGCGGCCCGCGCGGTAGGCGGTGTTGATGTCGCGGGTCCAGACGCCGGCGCCCAGGCCGTACGCCGTGTCGTTGGCGATCCGGACGGCGTCGTCGAAGTCCTGGAAGGACGTCACCGAAACGACCGGGCCGAAGATCTCCTCCTGGAAGATCCGCATCCGGTTGTCGCCCTCGAAGATCGTCGGTTCCACGTAGAAGCCGCCGGCCAGGTCGCCGCCGTGGTCGATCCGCTGCCCGCCGGTGAGGATCTTCGCGCCTTCCTGCTGGCCGATCTCCACGTACGAGAGGACCTTGCGCAGCTGCTCCTCGGAGGCCTGCGCTCCGATCATCGTGTCCGTGTCCAACGGGTGTCCGGGCACGATCAGTTCGGTGCGTGCGACCGCCGCGTCGAGGAAGTCGCCGTACCGGCCGCGCTCGATCAGCGCGCGGGAGGGGCTCGTGCACACCTCGCCCTGGTTCAGGGCGAACATGGTGAAGCCCTCAAGGGCCTTGTCGCGCAGGTCGTCGTCGGTGGTCCAGATGTCGTCGAAGAAGAGGTTCGGGCTCTTGCCGCCGAGTTCGAGGGTGACCGGCTTGAGGTGCTCCGCCGCGTACTGCATGATCAGCCGCCCCGTGGACGTCTCCCCGGTGAACGCGATCTTCGCCACGCGCGGGCTGGACGCCAGCGGCTTGCCCGCCTCCTCGCCGAAGCCGTTGACGATGTTCACCACGCCCGGCGGCAGCAGGTCCGCCACCAGGCTCAGCCAGTAGTGCACCGAGGCCGGGGTCTGCTCGGCCGGTTTCAGCACCACCGTGTTCCCCGCCGCGAGCGCCGGAGCCAGCTTCCACACCGCCATCAGGATCGGGAAGTTCCACGGGATGATCTGCCCGACGACGCCCAGCGGCTCGTGGAAGTGGTAGGCGACCGTGTCGTCGTCGAGCTGGCTGAGCGCGCCCTCCTGGGCGCGCAGCGCGCCCGCGAAGTAGCGGAACTGGTCGATGGCCAGCGGCATGTCGGCGGCGAGGGTCTCCCGGATCGGCTTGCCGTTCTCCCAGGTCTCCGCGACCGCCAAGGCCTCCAGGTTCTGCTCCATCCGGTCCGCGATGCGCAGCAGGACGGTCGAGCGCTCGGCGACCGAGGTGCGCCCCCAGGCGGGCGCGGCCGCGTGCGCCGCGTCGAGCGCCCGCTCCACGTCCTCGGCAGTGCCGCGCGCGACTTCGGTGAACGGCTGGCCGTTGACGGGAGAGGGATTGGCGAAGTATCCGCCGCGGGCGGGCTCGACGTACTCGCCACCGATGAAGTGGCCGTAGCGGGACGCGTACGACATGAGCGCGCCTTCGGTACCGGGCGCAGCGTAACGGGCCATGGTGTCCTCCCCTTGCCGGGCGCCGGCCGCCGTCGGACAGCGCTCGGGAGGAGGCTAGGAGCGGGCAGGTTGCGGATACGTTGCACGGCCCGGCCGCGCCGACTCCCGCCGGACGGTGGGCGGTTCGGCGCCGGGTACGGGTACGGATGCGGTGGTGGGGTGAGGGCCTGCGGTGCCGAGTTCGCTGTCGAGTGCCCGTATGCGGGCCAGCGCGGCCGGGCGTCCCTCCGGCGGCAGCGCGGCGGCCAGCGCCCGCCACACCGCCGCATCGTCCGCGCCCCACGGGGCGCACACCCAGTCCGTCAGCAGCCCTACGTCCGCCCGGGCGATCACGGCGGCCCGTGCCTGGTCCTCGATCCGGCGCCGCAGCCGGACGATGCCCGGCGCGGTCGAGCCGGGGAGCAGCGGGCCCGCGTAGTGGTGGAGCGCCGCCGACACGGCGCCGGCCGCCAGGTTGCGGGTCACGACGGTGAAGTCCGCCTCCAGCGGCGCCGCCGTACGGTAAGGCCGCGAGAGCGGGGCGCGGGACCCCAGCAGCCCGCGCAGCCGTGACATTTCGGCGCGCAGGGTCACCGGTGACACCGACTCGTCCTCGTACAGCGCGATCGCCAGCTCCTCGCCCGACAGCCCCTCGGGGTGGTGCGCGAGGAGCGCCATGATCTCGCTGTGCCGCCGCCCCAGCCGGATCCTCGCGCCGTCACCGCCGACCAGCAGGGCCTCGTCCCGGCCGAGGGAGCCGAGGGTGTCCCCGGCGCCCTGCGGGAACGGGTCCAGCAGCGCCAGCTGGGCCTCCGCTGCCCGGGCCACCGCCTGCACGAAGGCGAGGGAGTGCGGATGGGCCAGGCTGTCGCCGCCGGTGATGTCCACCGCGCCGAGCAGCCGGCCGGTACGGGGGTCGCGCACCGGGGCCGCCGCACACGTCCAGGGGTGGACCGGGCGGCTGAAGTGCTCGGCCCCGAAGACCTGGACCGGCTGCCCGACGGCGACCGCCGTACCCGGGGCGTTGGTCCCCATCGCCGCCTCGGCCCAGCGCGCGCCCGGTACGAAGCCGAGCCCCTCTGCCCGGCGCAGCGTGGCCGTCTCGCCCTCCACCCACAGCAGGCTGCCCCGCGCGTCGCACACCGCCAGCAGATGGGCCCCGTGCGCCGCGAAGGCACCTACGAGGTCCCGGAACACCGGCATCACCCGGGCCAGCGGGTGCTGCGCGCGGTACGACCGCAGTTCCGCCTCCGCCAAGTCCACCCGGGGCGTGCACTCCGGGCCGACCCGGGCCCGGGCGCACCGCCGCCAGGAGTTCGCGATCACCGCCCGGACCGGGGCCTCGACCAGCCCGTCCTGCGTGAACGCGGTGTGCGCCCGGCGAAGCACGCGCGTGCGCTCGGCGGGATCGGCCCCGCCCGGCAGCGCCACCGACGGATCGTCCATGTCACCCTCCCGTGGTGCCGCGGTGTCGTGTCCGGAGCGCCCCCATCGTCGTCCCGCGCCCGAGCCCCGGCAAGCACTGCGTCGGCCACGCGGTGCCGAAACGCCGCCGGGTACAGCTGCTCGCGGCCGGTGCCCGCGCAGCCGGAGCCGGTGGTGCGTTCCCGGGACCGCCCACCGGACGCGGATGCGGCGCGGGAACGGCTCCTGCCCGTGGCAGGCTCCGGGAACGCCTGGTCGCGGTGGCGCGTTGAGGGGATAGTGGTCGACGACAGCTGGAGGTGTCCGCAGATGTCCAAGCGCGGCAAGGTCGCGGTTGCCGGAGTCGCGGCAGCCATCGTGTTGTTCTGGACGGTCGGGTTCTGGGCAGGGCTGCTGGTCCTGATCGGGGTGCCGGCGGCCGCCTACCTGCTGCTGGACTCCTCCCAGCGGCGTCGTCTGCGGGGTATATCCAAGAAGCAGCTCGGCCGCTGAGCGGGCGCGGCCGCATCCGCCCATGACCACCCGGACCCGGGGCCGGCCTAGGGAGTGTCGTCAAAGTGGCGTCGGCCGCCCGGAAGGGCGGGGCTGGCGGGGTCTGGTGCGTGCGATCGCAAGGCGGAGGAGGGAAGCGACGCGGTGGGGGCACCTCCCAGCGGTAGCTGGGGGACGTCGTTGACCGACGACAACGCGGCGAGCGTGCGTGCCAGACCCCGCCAGCCAGACGATACTTTGACGACACGACCTAGCGGCCCGGGCCTGGGCGGGGCGTCCGGGCCCGCGCCCCGTCGCGGCGGGCCGGGGTCAGTAGTAGTCCCGCATCAGCGTCGTGGCCCACTCCGGCTGGCGCAGTTCTCCGCGCGGGCCGAATTCGGCCAGGTACGGCTTCAGGTCGAGCACCGGGGTGCCGTCCACCGCGTCCAGGCCCTCCACGTGCACGTCCAGACCGTCCACCTTCAGGATCCGGCACCGGGAGACACCCAGCCGGTTCGGCCTGTTCTTGCCGCGCTGGGCGAAGATGCCGACCAGCGGCCAGTCCGGGTTCCCCCGGGGGTGCCGCGCGCCCGTCTCGACCTTCTCCACCGGGACGCGGTCGAAGTGGTAGACGACCTCGAGGTGCGAGAACTCCGCCAGCCCGTACAGGGCCTCCGGGCCGAACCGTCCGGCGTCCACGCGGATCACGGCCGTCTCCCGCCCCCAGTCGTCGTCGACGACCTCCGCGCGGCCGCCCACCACCACGGCCACCGGCTCCGACTCCACCAGCACAGCGTCTCCCTCGGGTTCAGACCGGGCGTACGGCGATGCGGTCCAGCTCCGCCAGCAGCTCCGGCAGTTTCGGCAGACCGAGATCGGGATCCCCGTCGCGGGGGACCGCGAGCACCTCGCCCGCCTCCTCGTCCAGCAGTACGAAGGCCGCTTCGTCGGTGCGGGCCACCAGCGACCACCCGGGGCCGTCCACCCGCAGGGTCCGCGCCCCCTCGCCCGCGAAGGACGACCGCACCCGGCCGGGCGGCGGCGGGGTCTGCGTGTACTCCACGGCCTCCTCGAGCGCCCGCGCGAGCCCGGGGTGCGCCGCGGCCGCCGCCCCGCCGTCCGTCGCGACGCGCTCGCGCCAGTCGGGCCACTCCCGGGCGATCTGGTCCGCGCCCATGCGCCGCTGCACCGGCCCCCACGCCTCGGCGGAGGGCGGCGCCAGCGGCACCCGCCCGGTGCCGTCGGCACCCTGCTCCGGATCGTGCGGATCCGGGACCCCCGGCGTCGCCACCGACAGGTCCAGCGGCCAGCCCGCCAGCGAGACCACGATCGTCCGTTCGTCCGGCGACAGGTCGTACTCCATGCCGCAGTCCCAGGAGGCGATCGCCATGGCCACGAGCGAGACGTCGTCCACGACGACGGTCCAGCGCGCACCCTCCTCGTCCTGGCCGAGCACCAGCCCGTACCCCCGCGCCACCGGCTTCACACCCAGCAGTGCGCAGGCCTCCGGGAAATCGTCGCCCAGGATGCTCGGGAACTGCGCAGGGGTCAGCAGCACGGCGGTCAGCACATAGAGCGAACCGCCCTCCTCCTCGTCGGACACGTGGCCTCCCGGTCGCTCTCTCGTCGGCGCACCCTAACCAGCGGGTAACCCCCGCGTCGAGAGCCTGCGGGCGACGATTTCCAAGCCCGCTACCTGCACGTAGAGTTGGGTCCCCGCCACAGAAAGGGACACCGGTGCAGCGTTACGACCGGCTGAGGGAGATCCTCCGTCTCGACCCCGACAAGGACTTCCTCACCATCTACCGGCTCACCGCCACCTACGAGTTCCCCTGGGACTTCACCCGTGCGCTGGAGCTCGCCCTCTTCCGCACCTACGCGGTACCCGGCATCGGCCGCCTGCTGGCCGAGACCGCCGAGTTCACCGACCGCCCGCAGAAACGCTACGACGACACCGCGCTGCTCCTCGACGCCGTCGTGGAGCACGGATTCGAGAGCGAGACCGCGCGCACCGCGATCCGCCGCGTCAACCAGATGCACCGCGCCTACGACATCGGCAACGAGGACATGCGCTACGTCCTGTGCACTTTCGTGGTGATTCCGGTGCGCTGGCTGGACGCCTACGGCTGGCGCCCGATGACCCACCACGAGCGCCGGGCCAGCGCGAACTACTACGCCGAACTCGGTCGGCACCTGGGCATCACGGACATCCCGGGCTCCTACGAGGAGTTCGAGGAGACCCTGAACGCCTACGAGGACGCCCACTTCGGCTGGGACGAGGGCGGCCGCAAGGTCGCCGACTCCACCATCGGCCTGATGGCTTCCTGGTACCCGGCTCCGCTCGCCCCCGCGGTGCGCGCACTGAGCCTCTCCCTCCTCGACGAGCCGCTGCTGTCCGCCTTCCGCTACGAGAGCCCCCGCCCCCAGGTCAAGGCGCTGTTCCGGGGTGCCCTGAAGCTGCGCGGCCGCGCCGTCCGGCTGCTGCCGCCGCGCAAGGCCCCGCACTACGCCCGGCAGAACCCGGAGATCAAGGGCTACCCCCACGGCTACGACGTGGGCGAGCTCGGCACGTTTCCCATGCCCGGCTCGGGGGGATGCCCCGTGCCGCATCCCCGCCGGCCGGCCGGGGCCGAGGCCCAGCCTCCGGCGTGATCCGGGGCGCCTCCGCGGACCCCGGGCGAGGTGCCGACGTACAAAAGTGCGTGAAGGGTGTGCGGGTCAGGCGCGGCGCACCGCGAGCGCCAGGAAGCGGGCGTCCTCGTCGGCGTACGAGGTCATGTCCCAGCCCGAACCGGCCAGCAGCGGGCCGAGGTTGTGTTCGGCCCGCCGGTCGTCGGGCGTCAGCTCGCGTCCCTGCCGTGCCGCGAGGGCCGCTCGCCCGATCGGGTGGAACAGGGCGAGCCCGCCGCCGGGGCGCACGACGCGGGCGAGCTCCCGCAGGTTCGCCTCCGGGTCGGGCAGGTGCGCGATCAGCCCTGCGGCGAAGACGGCGTCGAGCACCCCGTCGCGCAGCGGCAGCCGGGCCACGTCCGCGAGCAGCAGCGTGCCCTGCGCGCCCCGCCCGGCCTGCCGCGCGGCGGCCAGCATCTGCGGGGTGAGGTCCGCGCCGAGCACCGTGCCGGCCGGGCCGACGGCGGCGCGCAGCGCCGGCAGCGCCCGGCCGGTTCCGCAGCCCGCGTCGAGCACGCGGTCCCCGGGACGCAGGCCGAACTCGGCCACGGCGGTCGTGAACGCGGGCCCGTCATCCGGGAACTTCCGGTCCCAGTCGGCGGCGCGTGCCCCGAAGAACTCCTGCACGTGCGTGTGGTCTTCGCTCATGTGGACATGATCCCCCACGGCCTTGTGCCCGGGGTGTCAGCGGTCCGAGCTGCGTGTGCAGTGCGTGCAGTGCGTGCAGTGCGTGCGGTGGGTGCGCAAGGTGGCACGTGGCGTGATCGAAGTTGAACGTAGCTCTGTCATATTCCAGCAGTTCCAGCTGCTTTCGAAATGCGCCCCTTGTTCGTGCCCTCACCCGGACTAGCGTCCCGGGGCCATGGGACACCTCGACCACGCGGCCTATGGCTGGCTGACACCCGTACTGTCATATGTGATGGCATCCATCGGCGCCGCCCTCGGGCTGCGCTGCACCGTCCGCGCACTCGCCGCGACGACCGGATCCTCCCGCCGCAACTGGCTCCTCACCGCGGCCTCCGCCATCGGCACCGGCATTTGGACGATGCACTTCGTCGCGATGCTCGGCTTCAACGTCACCGGCACCGAGATCCACTACAACGTGCCGCTGACCATCCTCAGCCTGCTCGTCGCCATGATCGTCGTCGGCGCCGGCGTCTTCGCCGTCGGCTACGGCAGGGAGCGCGGCCGCGCCCTGGTCCTCGGCGGGCTCACCACCGGCCTCGGCGTCGCCAGCATGCACTACCTCGGCATGGCCGCCCTGCGCCTGCACGGCAGCATCTCGTACGACCCGCTCACGGTCGGGCTCTCGGTCGCCATCGCCGTCGTCGCGGCCACCGCCGCACTGTGGGCCGCGCTCAACATCAAGGCGCCGGCCGCCGTGGCCGTCGCCTCGCTCGTCATGGGCGCCGCCGTCAGCAGCATGCACTACACCGGGATGATGGCGGTCGCCGTCCGCGTCGTCCCCTCGGACCATGCCCTGCCGGGCGCCACCGCGATGCAGTTCATCTTCCCGCTCGCCGTCGGGCTCGGCTCGTACCTCTTCATCACCTCCGCGTTCGTCGCGCTGTCCCCGACCGCGGACGAGCGTGCCGCCTCCGCCTCGGCCGCCCGGCACCTGGGCGAGCAGGCACCCTCCGCTGCGCCCGCCGCGCCGGCCGCGCCGGCCCGCTGAACCGCTGACCTCAGCCTGATCGGCCCGCCGGCCCGACCCTGCCCGACTCCCCGACTCGACCCCGCTGGACCGCACCCCGAACGAGGAGCCCATGCGCACACCCCGCAGACCACCGGAAGCAGCGGCGCCGCAGCTGCCCGCGCCCCCGGCGCGCGGCCGCCGGGCGCACGCCGGACCGCCCGCCGAGGAGCCGGCGGCGCGGCAGGACCGGCAGTCCGGCCGTCCCGCCCCGGCGGCTGACGCCGATCGCAGGTCCCGCCGGCTGCGGCTGCGCCCCGCCACCGTCCGCGCGAAGATCGTGTCGCTCCTGATGGTCCCGGTCGTCTCGCTACTCGCCCTCTGGGGCTTCGCGACCGTCAGCACCGCCCAGGACATCGCCCGGCTCACGCGCGTCCAGCGGGTCGACGAGCAGATACGCACCCCCGTCGCGGCCGCCGTCAACGAGCTGCAGGCCGAACGGCGCGCCGCCGTCCGCTACCTGGCCGACCCCACCGCCGACCAGGGCGCCGCCCTGGAACAGCAGTCGCGGCGCACCGACGCCGCGGTCGCGCGGCTGCGGCTCGGCGACCGGCACACCGTCGCCGAATCCGGCGACTACCGCACCGAGGTCGTCGTCCGGGTCGGGGCCTTCGTGGCCGCGGCGGAGGGACTCGGCTCCACCCGCAAGGACGTCGGGGACCGGCGTGCGACCACGGACGCGGCGTACGAGACGTACACCCGCGTGGTGGACAGCGCCCTCTCCGTCGACGGATCCCTCTCCGGCGGCCAGAAGGCCGAACTCGGCCCCGATGCCCGCGTCCTGCTCGAATTCGCCCGCGCCGGGGAACTCCTCTCCCGTGAGGACGCGCTGATCGCCGCGCCCGGCCCGCGCACCGCCGAAACGCTTCGACGGCTCACCGGCATCGTCGAGACCCGCCGCGCTCTCACCGCGAGTTCCGCCGACGACCTGCCCGCCGCCCAGCAGGCCGCCTGGCAGTCGGTGGCCAAGAGCGCCGCCTACACCGAACTGACCGCTGCCGAGGACCGGGTGGTCGCTGCCGCGGGGACGGCCACGGGCACGGCCGCCGGGTCAGCCACCGCGTCGGCCAAGGACGCGGCCCGCGGCGTGCCCGCCGGCTGGGACGCCGCGTACACGAGCATCAGCACCTCCATGCGCGAGATCGAGGCCGCCGCGCACGCCGCAGCCGCCGACCGCACCGACCCCCTCGCCCAGGCCGGGCTCAGCACCGCCGGAGCCGCCGTACTGCTGGGCCTCGCCGCGGTCGCCGCCTCCCTCGTCATCTCCGTCCGCATCGGCCGCGCCCTCGTCGTGGAACTCGTCTCGCTGCGCAACACCGCCCTGGAGATCGCCCACCGCAAGCTCCCGCACGCCATGGACCGGCTGCGGGCAGGCCAGGACATCGACGTCGACGCCGAGACCCCGCCCGGACCGCCCGCCGACGACGAGATCACCCAGGTCGGCGAGGCGCTCGCCACCGTCCACCGGGCGGCCCTCAGCGCAGCCGTCGAGCGCGCCGAGCTCGCCAGCGGCGTGAGCGGCGTCTTCGTCAACCTCGCCCGCCGCAGCCAGGTCCTGGTGCACAAGCAGCTCACCCTGCTCGACTCGATGGAGCGGCGCGCCGACGACCCCGGCGAACTCGGCGACCTCTTCCGCCTCGACCACCTCACGACGCGGATGCGCCGGCACGCCGAGAGCCTGATCATCCTGTCGGGTGCCGCCCCCGGGCGCGCCTGGCGGATGCCGGTCCCGCTGGCCAACGTCGTACGGGCCGCCGTCTCCGAGATCGAGGACTACCCGCGCGTCGAGGTCCGCCAGCTGGCGGAGGCCGCCGTGATCGGCGGCGCCGTCGCCGACCTCACGCACCTGCTCGCCGAACTCATCGAGAACGCCACCCAGTTCTCCCCACCCCACACCAAGGTCCGCGTCAGCGGCGAGCCCGTCGGCGCCGGATACGTCCTGGAGGTCGAGGACCGGGGGCTCGGCATGGGCCGCGAGACCCTCCACGAGGCCAACCGGCGCATCGAACAGTCCGAGGCCCTCGACCTGTTCGACAGCGACCGGCTCGGGCTCTTCGTGGTCAGCCGGCTCTCGGCCCGGCACGGTGTGCGGGTGCACCTGCGCACGTCACCGTACGGTGGCACCACCGCCGTGGTCCTCCTGCCGAATTCCCTGCTCCAGGGCGCGATCGAGACCGGCTCCGCGCCGGCGGCGGCCCCGGACCGGGACCCGCTGGCCGAGGCACCGGCGGGACGGGGGGAGCCGGCACCGCAGCCGCCCTCGATGACCGTCGTACGGGACGACGTCCGCCGCTCGGCGGTACGGGAAGACGGGCGCGGCATCCCGCTCCCGGACCGCAGCCCCGTACGGGAGGAGCCGCGCCCGGCCCCGGTGGCCTCGCTGCGGCCGCGGGGTCCCGGGGGCGCGGCCGCCCGTACTCAGGCCGCACCGGTTCCGGCGTCGGCGGAGGATTCCGCTCCGGTGCCTTCGCCCGCACCCGCCCCGCGGCTCGCCGGAGGCTCCGCCTCCGTGCCCGGCGCCTCGGTCACCGAACTGCCGCGCCGCGTACGCCAGGCCAGCCTGGTCCCGCAGCTGCGCGAGACCCCCGCCCCGAAGACCCCGGCCGGGACGCGTCCGTCCGAGGACCTGCCGGGGCGCAGTCCGGAGCAGGCCCGGGACCGGATGGCGGCCTACCGGGCCGGCTGGGTCCGCGGGGCCCAGGAGAACTCCGCCCACGCAGGTAGTGAAGGAGAAGTGTGATGATCGAGCACCAGAGATTCGACCTCGACGGCGTCCGCAGGTCCGGCGAACTGGACTGGCTGCTGGACGACCTGGTGGTCCGGGTCCGCGAGGTCCGGCATGCCGTGGTCCTGTCCAACGACGGACTGGCGGTGGGCGCGTCCAGCGCCCTCAGCCGGGAGGACGCGGAGCACCTGGCCGCCGTGGCCTCCGGATTCCACAGCCTGGCGAAGGGCGCGGGCCGGCACTTCCACGTCGGGGGCGTGCGCCAGACGATGGTGGAGATGGACGAGGGGTTCCTCTTCGTCGCGGCCGCCGGGGACGGCTCCTGCCTTGCCGTCCTCAGCGCGGCGAGCGCCGACATCGGGCTGATCGCCTACGAGATGGCCCGGCTCGTGAAGCGGGTCGGGGAGCACCTTTACACCCCGCCCCGGTTCGCGGCGCGGCCGCCGGCCGCAGGCTGAGAGCGGCGGTCAATGAACGGCCAGTGGTACGACGCCGACGCGGGCCCGCTCGTCCGTCCGTACGCCATGACCGGCGGGCGTACGAAGCCGGGTCCGCACGGGGTCCGGTTCGACCTGATCGCGCTGGTCGTCATGGACAACGAGGGCGCTGCGGGCACGGATGCGGCAGCCGAGTCGCTGCTGGGCCCCGAACACCGGGCACTGCTCGGGCTCTGCCGGTCCGAGACCCAGTCGGTGGCGGAGCTCGCCGCGGACGCGGACCTGCCCGTGGGCGTGGTGCGGGTGCTGCTCGGGGACCTGTTGGAGGGCGGGCACGTCAAGGTCAGCCGGCCGGTGCCGCCCGCCCGGCTGCCGGACGAGCGGATTCTGCGTGAAGTCATCGAGGGATTGCGAGCGCTGTGATGGGACAACACCACGACGGACGGGGCGGACCGGCCCCGGTGCCCGACCCGGATCAGGATCCGGAGGCCGACGGGGACCTGGCCGCGCTCTCGCTGAAGATACTCGTGGCCGGCGGGTTCGGGGTCGGCAAGACCACGCTGGTCGGCGCGGTCAGCGAGATCCGGCCGCTGCGGACGGAGGAACTGCTCAGCGAGGCGGGCGAACTGGTCGACGACACGGGCGGGGTCGCCCAGAAGACGACGACGACCGTGGCCATGGACTTCGGCCGGATCACCATCCGGTCCGGGCTGTCGCTCTACCTGTTCGGGACCCCGGGGCAGGACCGGTTCTGGTTCCTGTGGGACGAGCTGTCGCAGGGTGCCCTGGGCGCCGTGGTGCTCGCGGACACCCGCCGGCTGGAGGACTGCTTCCCGGCGGTGGACTACTTCGAGCACCGGCGCATCCCGTTCGTGGTGGCCGTCAACTGCTTCACGGACGCGCGGAGGTACGGGGCGCACGAGGTCTCGCGGGCACTGGACCTGGAGTCGGGGACGCCGGTGGTGCTGTGCGATGCGCGGGACAAGGATTCGGGGAAGGAGGTGCTGATCAGGCTGGTCGAGTACGCCGGGCGGGTGCACACCGCCCGGCTGCTCGAATCGGTGGAGCCGCAGGCCGATTCGGTGTGAGTGGGCCTACGGTGGTGGCGGCGGTGCTCGCCTCAGTGGGTCACGCCGTCAACGGAGATCACCTTGTCGATGGTGACGCGGACGAGGAGTTCGCCGGGGACGGCGTTGCGACGGCCGAAGGCCTCGGCACGCTCCTCGCCCATGTAACGGGCGCTGATCCGCGTCGCCCAGGGGAGCATCTCCTCCAGGTCCTCGCTGATTTCGGCGCGCCCCTGGAGGACGACGTAGGAGAACGGCGGACGGTCGTCGTCGACGCAGAGCGCGACCCGTCCGTCGCGGAGCAGGTTGCGGCCCTTGACCGTGCCCTTGCCGGTGTTGAACACGAGGGAATCGCCGTCGAGAACGAACCAGATGGGTGCGATGTGCGGACTGCCGTCCTCGCGGACGGTGGACAGCTTGCCGGTGCGGGCCCCGTACGAGACGAATGCCCGCCATTCCTCTTGAGTCATCTTCTTCGCCATGCGCACATCCTCCTTGCCCGAAAGGCGCTGGTGGGGAAGGCTGGCGTGCACTTACTACGCGGGGTGGGGCGCGGCCATGCCGGCGGCGTCGACGGGGAGGGGCTCGAAATGGCACTGGACAAGCAGCTGGACTGGCTGCTCGACGACCTGACGCGCAGGGTCCAGCAGGTCAGGCATGCGGTGGTGCTGTCCAACGACGGCCTGGTGACGGGTGCGAGCGCGGGGCTGGCTCGGGAGGACGCGGAGCACCTGGCCGCGGTGGCGGCGGGGCTGCAGAGCCTGGCGAAGGGGTCGGGCCGGCATTTCCGGGCCGGCGAGGTACGGCAGACGATGGTCGAATACGACGACGGCGTCCTGTTCGTCATGGCGGCGGGCGCGGGGAGTTCGCTGTGCGTGCTCAGCGCCGCCGAGGCCGACATCGGTCAGGTCGCGTACGAGATGACGCTGCTGGTCAACCGGGTGGGAGAGCACCTGGGCGTGGCGGAGCGGCGGATCACCGGGGGCTGATGTCTTCCGGCCTTCCCGGAGTTATCCACAGGCCTCGCCGGTGTCGTAGCGCTGAGTTACGGTCTTCACACAGAGTAATCATCACTCGTGGGGAGACCGTCATGAAGGTCGCGACGCAGTCGGGGCGCGTGCTGCCGGATGCAAGGGCGCAGGCCCTGCCGGATGTACGGGCGTACGGGCCGGCGGTGGTACGGGCGGACGCGGACCCGCTGCCGGATGCGGCGGTGGGCGGTGCCCGGGCCGCCGGGGAACTGGGGCTGACCCGGACCGAGTTCGCCCGGGCCGTCCAGCTGGGCATCGTGCGCGCAGGGCCGCCGGCGCCGGGCGGGGCCGCGCGCTACACGCGGGCGGAGCTGGACCGGATCCGGTCGGCGGACGGGTTCCCGGGCGCGCTGCGCGGGCGGGTCGAGACCGTGGCCGGAGCCGAGGCCGCGGGCGGGGTGCTGGGGATCAGCCCCGGCCGGTTCACCCGGCTCGCGCGCTGCGGGCACATCACCCCGGTCGGCTACCGGATCAACCGCTACCGGGTGGTGGTGTGGCTCTATCTGGCCGCGGAGCTGCGGGAGTTCGCCGCCAGGGAAGCGGGGATGCTGCGCGGGAGCGCACCCCCGGCGGACCGGGAGCTGATGGCGGCCGGGGCGGATCTGCGGCCGCGGAAGTGGCGCGCGCGGCATGTGGGGCTGCTGCTGAGACGAACCGCCGACCCCTGGGAGCGGGCTGCCGTCCTGGCCTCCGTACTCCCGGCGGACGAGCTGCGGGAGGCCGTGCCGGATCCGGCGGAGCGGATCGTGCTCGCCGCGCTCGCCCCGCCCCCGCCGTACGGGCACCCGCAGATCCCGGCCGCCGCGGCCGTGGCGCTCCGGCTGTTACGGGCGGAGCCACCGGACGAGATCCACTGGTACCGCACCAGCCTGGACTTCGCGCTGACCGGGGCGCGCGGTCAGCCGAAGTCGACGGGGGAGAGGGGGCCGATGTAGACCCAGGCCCCGGCCTCGCGCGTGAAGGCGCTGTGCTCGTGCAGGGAACCGGCGTGCCGGCCCTCGCGGTAGTACGCCCGGAACTCCACCGAGCCCTCCGTCTCGAACATCCCGCCGCGCTCGGCGGCGAGGATCTCGAGACGCTCCCAGCGCTGGTCGGGATCCAGGTCGAGACGGGCGGGCCGGGTGTTCGAGTGCCAGGAGCGCAGCAGATAGGCGGTGTCGCCGACGGCGAACGCACTGAAGCGGGAGCGCATCAGCAGCTCGGCGGTGGGCGCCTGCTGCGCACCGCAGTGGAAGCGGCCGCAGCACTCCGGGTAGGCGGCGGGCAGCCCGCAGGGGCAGGGGAGGGCCGGGGTGGGCATGGGGGTGCTCAGCTCTTCGGGGAGGGGCGGACTACTGGGGGGACACGGGCGGCTTGGCCGCGTTCTCGGCGTACGGGCGGAAGAGGCCTTCCTGGACCACGGAGACCAGCAGCCTGCCCTCGAGGTCGTAGATACGGCCACGGGCCAGGCCCCGGCCGCCGTGCGCGATCGGCGACTCCTGGTCGTACAGGAACCACTCGTCCGCGCGGAACGGCCGGTGGAACCACATGGCGTGGTCCAGCGAGGCCATGTCGAACCCGCGCATGCCCCACAGGGGTTCCACGGGGATGCGCACGGCGTCGAGGAGGGTCATGTCGCTGGCGTAGGTGAGGGCGCAGGTGTGCACCAGCGGGTCGTCGCCCAGCGGGCCGACGGCGCGCATCCACACCGCGCTGCGCGGATCGGCGTCCTTGAGCTCCTCGGGAGTCCATCGGAGCCGGTCCGTGTACCGGATGTCGAACGGCTGGCGGCGGGCCATCCGCTCCAGCGCCTCGGGCAGCGCGCCCAAGTGCTCGCGGATCTCGTCCGCGACCTTCGGGAGTGCGTCCGGGTGGGGGAAGTCGAGTCGGGGAGGCAGCTGGTGCTCGATGCTGCCCTCCTCCGGATGATGGAAGGAGGCGGTGAGATTGAAGATCGTCTTGCCCTGCTGGACCGCGGTGACGCGGCGCGTGGTGAAGGACCGCCCGTCGCGCACCCGCTCCACCTGGTACACGATCGGCACCCCAGGGATGCCGGGGCGCAGGAAGTACGCGTGCAGCGAGTGGACCGGGCGGTTGCTCTCGGTGGTGCGGCCGGCGGCCACCAGCGCCTGGCCGGCGACCTGCCCGCCGAAGACCCGCTGGAGGGACTCCTGCGGGCTGGCGCCGCGGAAGATGTTGACCTCGATCTGCTCCAGGTCGAGCAGATCGACCAGTCTCTCGGCCGGGTTCGTCATCAGAGGTTCTCCACTGTCAGGTCAGGGCGCCGCCGGCGGGAAACCGGAGCCGGCGGGGCCGGTCGCTTGCGGGTGGGGTTCCCCCCGGACGGAGTCCAGGGGGAGGTCAGAGCGCGCCGAGCTCACCGACCGAGGTCAGCCGGATGATCGCACGGCCCTCCTCGTCGGAGGCCGCGAGGTCGACCTCGGCGCTGATGCCCCAGCCATGGTCCCCGTTCGGGTCCGCGAAGGTCTGGCGGACGCGCCACAGGCCGTGCGCCGGGTCCTCCTCGATCTGGAGCAGCTTCGGGCCGCGCGCGTCGGGGCCGGTGCCCAGGTCGTCGTACTCGTCCCAGTACGCGTCCATGGCCTCGCCCCAGGCGTCCGCGTCCCAGCCGGCCTCGCCGTCCAGCTCACCCAGCTGGTCGACGTGATCCAGCGCGGCGAGCTCCACGCGGCGGAACATGGCGTTGCGGACCAGGACGCGGAAGGCGCGCGCGTTCGCGGTGACCGGCTTGACCTGGTCGGCCTTCTCCTGGGCCTGCTCCGCCGTCTCCACCTCCGGGTTCGCCAGCTGCTCCCACTCGTCGAGCAGGCTGGAGTCGACCTGGCGGACGAGCTCGCCCAGCCAGGCGATGAGGTCCTGGAGGTCCTCGGACTTGAGGTCGTCGGGGATGGTGTGGTCCAGCGCCTTGTACGCCCCCGCCAGGTAGCGCAGCACGATGCCCTCGGTGCGGGCGAGCTCGTAGAAGGAGGTGAACTCGGTGAACGTCATCGCGCGCTCGTACATGTCGCGGATGATCGACTTCGGGGAGACCGGGTGGTCGCCGACCCACGGGTGGCTCTTGCGGTACACGTCGTAGGCGTGGAAGAGGAGCTCTTCGAGCGGCTTGGGATAGGTGACGTCCTGGAGACGCTCCATCCGCTCCTCGTACTCGATCCCGTCGGCCTTCATCGCGCCCACGGCGATGCCGCGCTCCTTGTTCTGCTGGGCGGCCAGGATCTGCCGCGGGTCGTCCAGCGTGGACTCGACGACGGAGACCATGTCCAGCGCGTAGGAGGGGGACTCGGGGTCCAGCAGGTCGAAGGAGGCCAGGGCGAAGGTGGACAGCGGCTGGTTGAGCGCGAAGTCCTGCTGGAGGTCGACGGTGAGCCGGATCGTGCGGCCCTCGGCGTCGGGGGTGTCGAGCTTCTCGACCACGCCGCCGTCCAGCAGCGAGCGGTAGATCGCGATGGCCCGGCGGATGTGGCGCAGCTGGGCCTTGCGCGGCTCGTGGTTGTCCTCGAGGAGGTGGCGCATCGCCTGGAAGGCATCGCCCGGACGGGCGATGACCGACAGCAGCATGATGTTGGTGACCTTGAACCGGGAGGTGAGCGGCTCCGGGTCGGCGGCGATGAGCTTCTCGAAGGTGGTGTCCGACCAGGCGACGAAGCCCTCGGGAGCCTTCTTGCGCACCACCTTGCGGCGCTTCTTCGGGTCGTCGCCGGCCTTCGCGAGCGCCTTCTCGTTCTCGATGACGTGCTCGGGCGCCTGGGCGACCACATAGCCCGCCGTGTCGAAGCCGGCCCGGCCCGCGCGGCCGGCGATCTGGTGGAACTCGCGGGCGCGCAGCGTGCGGACCCGGTTGCCGTCGTACTTGGTGAGCGCGGTGAACAGCACCGTGCGGATGGGGACGTTGACGCCGACGCCCAGGGTGTCGGTACCGCAGATGACCTTCAGCAGGCCAGCCTGGGCCAGCTTCTCGACCAGGCGCCGGTACTTGGGCAGCATGCCGGCGTGGTGGACGCCGATGCCGTGCCGGACGTAGCGGGAGAGGTTCTGGCCGAACTTGGTGGTGAAGCGGAAGTTGCCGATCAGGTCGGCGATCTTGTCCTTCTCCTCGCGGGTGCACATGTTGATGCTCATCAGCGACTGCGCCCGCTCGACCGCCTGGGCCTGCGTGAAGTGCACGATGTAGACGGGGGCCTGCCGGGTCTCCAGCAGTTCGGTGATCGTGTCGGTGATCGGCGTCGTGACGTACTCGTACGACAGCGGCACGGGCCGGGTCGCGGAGCGGACCACCGAGGTCGGCCGGCCGGTGCGCCGGGTCAGGTCCTCCTCGAACCGCTTCATGTCGCCGAGCGTCGCCGACATCAGGACGAACTGCGCCTGCGGGAGTTCCAGCAGCGGGATCTGCCAGGCCCATCCGCGGTCCGGCTCGGCATAGAAGTGGAACTCGTCCATGACGACCTGGCCGATGTCGGCGTACTTGCCGTCACGCAGGGCGATGGAGGCCAGCACCTCGGCGGTGCAGCAGATCACCGGGGCGTCCGCGTTCACGGAGGCGTCGCCGGTCAGCATGCCGACGTTCTCGGTGCCGAAGAGCTTGCACAGGTCGAAGAACTTCTCCGACACCAGCGCCTTGATCGGGGCGGTGTAGAAGGTCACCTTGTCCTGGGCGAGGGCGGTGAAGTGCGCGCCCGCCGCGACGAGGCTCTTGCCGGAGCCGGTCGGGGTGGACAAGATCACATTCGCCCCGGAGACGACCTCGATCAGCGCCTCCTCCTGCGCCGGGTACAGGGTGATGCCCTGATCCTCCGCCCACGAGGAGAAAGCCTCGAAGAGGGCGTCGGGGTCGGCGTTCGGCGGGAGCTGATCAATGAGGGTCACACCCCCCATCTTGCCTGGCTTCCCGCCGGAAGAGGGAACCGGCGGATACGGCGAAGATCACCGACGGTACGCTGTGCCGTCGACCGGGCCCGAACGAAACCGTCAACAGGGCCCGACCACCACACGACTGGGGCGGGGAACGACCATGATGGGTCCGGCGCACTCACTGTCCGGGGCGGCAGCCTGGCTGGGGGTGGGAGCGGCGGCCGCGGCCGCCGGGCACCCGATGCCCTGGCCGGTCCTCGTCGTCGGCGCGCTCATCTGCGCCGGTGCCGCCCTCGCTCCCGACCTGGACCACAAGTCGGCGACGATCTCGCGCGCCTTCGGCCCGCTCTCCCGCGGCCTGTGCGAGGTGGTCGACAAGATCTCCTACGCCGTCTACAAGGCCACCCGCGCCCCGAAGGACGCCCGCCGCACCGGCGGTCACCGCACCCTGACGCACACGTGGCTGTGGGCCGTCCTGATCGGCGCCGGCTCCTCCGCGCTGGCGGCCACCACCGACCGCTGGGGCGTGCTCGTCCTGCTCTTCGTCCACCTGGTCCTGGCCGTCGAGGGCCTGCTGTGGCGGGCCGCCCGGATGTCCAGCGACGTCCTCGTCTGGCTCCTCGGCGCCACCAGCGCATGGATCCTGGCCGGCGTCCTCGACCAGCCCGGCAACGGCGCCGGATGGCTGTTCACCGGCCCCGGCCAGGAGTACCTCTGGCTCGGCCTGCCGATCCTGCTCGGCGCCCTGGTCCACGACATCGGCGACGCCCTGACCGTCTCCGGCTGCCCCATCCTGTGGCCCCTGCCGATCGCCGGGAAGCGCTGGTACCCCATCGGCCCGCCCAAGGGGATGCGCTTCCGGGCCGGCAGCTGGGTGGAGCTCAAGGTGCTCATGCCCGTGTTCATGCTGCTCGGCGGCATAGGCGGAGCCTCCGCCCTCGGCTTCATCTAGTCCGTCCGGCACGGCAAAGACCCTGCTCCCCCGTACCGCAGCGGGGGAGCGGGGCCTCGTACGGCAGCCGGCGCGGGGCGGTCAGCCGTGCCAGGAACGCCACAGGGCCGCGTAGGCGCCGTCCGCCGCGACCAGCTCGTCGTGCGAGCCCAGTTCGCTGATCCGGCCGCCCTCGACCACCGCGATCACATCCGCGTCGTGCGCGGTGTGCAGCCGGTGGGCGATCGCGATGACCGTGCGGCCGTCCAGCACCCGGGCCAGCGAACGCTCCAGATGCCGTGCGGCCCGCGGGTCCAGCAGCGAGGTGGCCTCGTCCAGGACCAGCGTGTGCGGGTCCGCCAGCACCAGCCGGGCCAGCGCGATCTGCTGCGCCTGCGCCGGGGTCAGCGCCGTACCGCCCGAGCCCACCTCCGTGTCCAGACCGGTCTCCAGCGCCCGGGCCCAGCCGTCCGCGTCCACCGCGTCCAGAGCCGCCCACAGCTCGGCGTCGGCCGCCTCGGTGCGCGCCAGCCGGAGGTTGTCCCGCAGCGAGCCCACGAACACGTGGTGCTCCTGATTGACCAGTGCCACCTGCTCGCGCACCCGCTCCGCGGGCATCCGCGACAGCTGCGCCCCGCCGAGGGTGACCTCGCCGGTCCGCGGCGCGTAGATGCCCGCCAGCAGCCGGCCCAGCGTGGACTTGCCCGCCCCCGAGGGACCGACCAGCGCCATCCGGGTGCCCGGCGGCACGGACATGGACACCTGGTGCAGCACGTCCACGCCCTCCCGGTAGCCGAAGCGCACCTCGTCGGCCCGGACGTCCCGCCCGGCCGGGGAGAGGGCCGCGTCGCCCGCGTCCGGCTCGATCTCCCGTACGCCCACCAGGCGGGCGAGGGACACCTGGGCGACCTGCAGCTCGTCGTACCAGCGCAGGATTAGGCCGATCGGGTCGACCATCATCTGGGCCAGCAGTGCGCCCGTGGTCAGCTGCCCCACCGACATCCAGCCCTGCAGCACGCAGTAGCCGCCGATCATCAGCACGGAGCCGAGGATCGTCACGAAGGTGACGTTGACGACGGGGAAGAGGACCGTCCGCAGGAACAGCGTGTAACGCTCCCACGCCGTCCACTCCTTGATCCGCCGCTCCGACAACGCGATCCGGCCCGGCCCGAGGCGGTGCGCCTCGACCGTGCGCCCGGCGTCCACCGTCTCGGTGAGCGCCGCCGCGACCGCCGCGTACCCGGCCGCCTCCGAGCGGTACGCCGAGGGAGCCCGCTTGAAGTACCAGCGGCAGCCGATCACCAGCACCGGCAGCGCCACCAGCGCGGCCAAGGCCAGCGGCGGTGCGGTCACGGTGAGCGCCCCGAAGAGCAGCACGACCCAGACCACGCCGATCGCCAGCTGCGGAACGGCCTCGCGCATCGCGTTGGCCAGCCGGTCGATGTCGGTGGTGATCCGCGACAGCAGATCACCGGTGCCGGCCCGCTCCAGCACGCCCGGCGGCAGGCCCACGGACCGCACCAGGAAGTCCTCGCGCAGATCGGCCAGCATCTCCTCGCCGAGCATCGCGCCGCGCAGCCGGACCAGCCGGACGAAGAACGTCTGGACCACGAGGGCCAGCGCGAACAGCAGGGCCACGCGCCCCAGATGGAGCTCGCGCGCCCCCGCCGCCAACTGGTCCACGACCCGGCCCAGCAGGTACGGGCCGACCATGGAGGCGATCACCGCGACCGCGTTGACCGTCACCAGCACCACGAAGGCCCGCCGGTGCCGCCGGAACAGGCCGCGCACGTAGCCCCGTACGGTCGCCGTCGTGCCAACCGGCAGGGTGGCGGCCGATTCGGGGGCCGCCGGATCGTATTGCGGCGGCGCCAGGCCGATCATGCGGACTCCTCGATCTCTGTCAGTGCCTTTTTCAGCTGGGCTTCTTCCAGCCGGGTCAGTTCGATCCGGGCCACCCGCCGTTCCTCTTCGGTCTCGCGGGTGACGACCGCCCGGTAGAGCGGTTCGCCGTGCAGCAGTTCGCGGTGCGTACCGGTCGCGGCGACCGCGCCCTCGTGGATCAGGACCACCCGGTCGGCACGGTCCAGGAGCAGCGGTGAGGAGGCCAGTACCACCGTCGTGCGCCCGGCGCGCAGGGCGGTGATCCCGTCCGCGATCCGCGCCTCGGTGTGCGAGTCGACCGCCGAGGTCGGCTCGTCCAGCACCAGCACCTCCGGGTCGGTGGCCAGGGACCGCGCCAGCGCGAGCCGCTGGCGCTGCCCGCCGGACAGGGACCGGCCGCGCTCGGTGATCCGCGCGTCCATCGGGTCGTCCACCCCGTCCGGCGCCGACTGCAGCAGCGCGTCCAGGACGTCCCCGCACTGGGCGGCGGCCAGCGCTTCCCCGGCCTCGACCGCTCCGGACGCCGGTACGGCGAACAGCTCGCGCAGGGTTCCGGACAGCAGCACCGGGTCCTTGTCCTGGACGAGGACCAGCGTGCGCGCGGTGTCCAGCGCGACCTCGTCCAGCGCGACTCCGCCCAGCAGCACCGAGACCCGGTCGGCTGCCGGCCCGTCGTCTGCCGGATGGCCGCCGAGGCGCTCGGCGAGCCGGCCCGCCAGGTCCGGGTCCCCGCACACCACGGCGGTGAACCGGCCGGCCGGGGCCAGCAGCCCGGTCGCAGGGTCGTACAGGTCCCCGCCGGGGGCCGGAGCCTGCGGAATCCCGGCGTCCGGCGCCGCCGGCTCCGGGGCGTCCGTACGCGTCAGCGACAGCACCCGGGCGGCCCGCTGGGCGGAGGGCCGGGAGAAGGAGTACGCCATGGCGATCTCCTCGAAGTGCCGCAACGGGTAGAGCATCGTGGCCACCGCACTGAAGGCGGCCACGAGTTCACCGACCGCCAGCCGGCCGTCCAGCACGAGCACGGAGCCGTACCAGACCACGGTGATCAGCAGCGCGCCGGGCAGAAGCACCTGGATCGCGGAGATCAGCGCCCACATCCGGGCGCTGCGCACGGCCGCCTTGCGGACCTCCTGCGAGGCCTCGCGGTAGCGGCCGAGGAACAGCTCCTCGCCGCCGATGCCGCGCAGCACCCGCAGGCCGGCCACGGTGTCGGAGGCCAGTTCGGTGGCCCTGCCGGCCTTCTCGCGCTGGATGTCGGCGCGTTGGGTGGCGCGCGGCAGCAGCGGCAGCACGGACAGGGCGAGCACCGGGACGCCGATCGCGACGACCACGCCGATCGACGGCGCGTAGAACAGCAGGCCGACGCAGATGGCGACGACGGAGAAGGCGGCGGCGAGGAAGCGGGAGACCGCCTCGACGAACCAGCCGATCTTCTCCACGTCGCCCGTGGAGACCGCGACCACTTCGCCCGCCGCGACCCGCCGGGTCAGGGCGGAGCCCAGCTCGGCGGTCTTGCGGGCGAGCAGCTGCTGCACGCGCGCGGCGGCGGTGATCCAGTTGGTGACGGCGGTCCGGTGGAGCATCGCATCGCCGACCGAGATGGCGATGCCGATCAGCACCAGCAGCGCGCCGACCAGCAGCAGCCCGGTGCCGTCGCGCCGTACGACCGCGTCGACGCCCATGCCCACCGCGTACGGCAGCCCGGCGATGCCGCAGAAGTGCACCAGTCCCCAGCACAGACTCCTGGCCTGCCCGCCGAGTTGGCCCCGTCCCAGCCACACCAGGAAGCGCGGGCCGGAGCGAGCATCGGGTACCCCGGGGTCCGGATACGGAAGATCGCTGATCTGCATGACGCCTCATGACTGGTCGAGTGGTTCAAACCGTGCAAGGTTCGCCTTCCGGACCGGTCCCGGGCAATCGGTTTTGCGTTGGCCAAGGCCTTACGCGGCGGGATGTGCGGCGCTCTTGCAGCCCGACCGGCTGCGTATCGCCACGTCAAGGACGGGTGGCCCGCTCCAGTTCCAGCAGAGCCGAGTAGTAGCTGCGGCCGGTGGCCCGGTCCATGCCCACCTCGCACATCCGGTTCGCCGACAGATGCGCGTCGTACGCCCGCGACGTCACCTCCGCCGCCTCGCGCTCCGTCGCCGATGCCGTCAGCTCCGGATGCAGCATGCCCCGGTCGCCCGCGAACGCACAGCAGCCCGCATCGTCCGGAACCACCACCTCGGTCGCACACGCCTCGGCCACCGCCCGCAGTTGCGCCTCGTCGCCCAAGTGCCGCATCGAGCAGGTCGGATGGAGCACGGCCGAGCCCACCGTGCGCCGGATCTCCAGGTGCGGGAGCAGCTCGTCCGCCGCCCACACGACCGAGTCGACGACCGTCAGCTCCGCGTGCAGCGCCCGGTTGTCGTCCGTCAGGAACGGGACCACGTCGTGCGCGATGCCCAGCGTGCACGAGGAGGCGTCGACCACCAGCGGCAGCCGTCCCCCGGCGGTCCAGCCCCAGGCGGCCTCCACGATCCGGTTGGCCATCACCCGGTTCCCCGCGTCGTAGCCCTTGGAGTGCCAGATCGTCGCGCAGCAGGTGCCCGCGACGTCGCCGGGGATCCACACCGGCTTCCCGGCCCGCTCCGACACCGCCACCACGGCCTCGGGCAGCGAGGGGCCGGGCCGGCCCTCGGGGCCGCCGAAGATCCGGTTCACGCAGGCCGGGTAGTACACGGCCGCCGCGCCCACCCGCCGGGTCGCGGGCAGCTTCCGGGCGGCCGCGCCGGGGATCTGCGGCAGCCACTCGGGAACCAGGTCGGGGCGTACGGCCTTGCGCGCGGCCCCGGTGACCGCCTCCAGCAGCCGGCTCCCGACCCGGTCGGCCAGCTTGTCGGCGGCGGCCACGGTCAGTCGGGCGGCGCCCTCCACGGACTTGAACCGCGTCGCGGCGAGCGCGGCGGCCCGCTCCTCGCGCGGGCTGTGCCGGCGGTGGCGGAAGTCCCGCATCAGGGCGCCCGTGTCGATGCCGACGGGGCAGGCCAGCTTGCAGGTGGAATCACCCGCGCAGGTGTCCACGGCGTCGTAGCCGTAGGCCTCGAGCAGCCCGTCCAGCACCCGGGAGCCCGGCTGCTGGCGCATCATCTCCCGGCGCAGCACGATCCGTTGCCGGGGTGTGGTCGTCAGGTCCTCGCTGGGGCAGGTCGGTTCGCAGAAACCGCACTCGATGCACGGATCGGCCACCGCCTCCACCTGCGGAATCGTCTTCAGCCCGCGCAGATGGGCTTTCGGGTCGCGGTCGAGGAGGATGCGCGGCGCGAGCAGTCCGTCCGGGTCGACGACCCGCTTCGTCCGCCACATCAGCTCGGTGGCCCGGGGCCCCCACTCCAGCTCCAGGAAGGGGGCCATGTTCCGGCCGGTGGAGTGCTCGGCCTTCAGCGAGCCGTCGAACCGCTCCACCGTCAGCCGGCAGAACGCCTCCATGAAGGCCCCGTACCGCTCCACGTCGGCGGGCTTCGCGGCGTCGAAGGCGAGCAGGAAGTGCAGGTTGCCGTGGGCCGCGTGGCCCGCGACGGCCGCATCGAAGCCGTGCTCCGCCTGGAGTGCGAGGAGCGACTCGCAGGCCTCGGCCAGCCGGGAGGGCGGCACCGCGAAGTCCTCGGTGATCAGAGTGGTGCCGGAGGCGCGGGCCCCGCCGACGGCGGTGACGAAGGCCTTGCGGGCCTTCCAGTAGCCGTTGATCGTCTTCGTGTCCCGGGTGAAGGCGTTGGTGACCGAGGGCACCGGCGCGACCAGGTCCAGCCCGGCGAGGACCTCGGCGGCGCGCCGCTCGTACTCCACGCGCCCCGCCTCGTCCGGAGCGCGGAACTCCACCAGCAGGGCGGTGGTGTCCTTCGGCAGGCCGGCCCAGTCGGCGGGGACGCCCTCGACGCTGACCGAGGCGCGCAGCGTGTTGCCGTCCATCACCTCGACGGCAAGAGCGCCCGCCTTGTTGAACAGCGGTACGGCGGCGGCCGCTGCGGGCAGCGAGGGGAAGAAGAGCAGGGCGCTGGTGAGCTCGCGGTCCAGCGCCACGGTGTCGAAGACGACCTCGGCGATGAAGCCGAGCGTGCCCTCCGAGCCGACCATCAGCCCGCGCAGGATCTCGATGGGCGTGGCGCCGTCCAGGTACGCGTCGAGGCGGTAGCCGGTGGTGTTCTTGATCTCGTACTTGGCCCGGATCCGGGCGACGAGTTCGGGATCGGCCTCGATCTCCTGCTTGATCTCCATCAGCCCGCGGCACAGGGCCGGTTCCGCGCGCGCCAGCTCCTCGTCGGCCAGCGGATCGGCGGTGTCCACGACGGTGCCGCCGGGCAGCACGAAGGTGAGGGAGGAGAGCGTGCGGTACGAGTTCCTCGTGGTGCCCGCCGTCATGCCGGACGCGTTGTTGGCGACGACTCCGCCGAGGGTGCAGGCGACGGCGCTCGCCGGGTCGGGGCCGAGGGCGCGGCCGTGCCGGGCGAGCGCGGCATTGGCCCGGGCCACGGTGGTGCCGGGCCGGATCCTGGCCCGGCGGCCGTCCTCCAGCACCTCGATGCCGGCCCAGTGGCGGCGTACGTCGACCAGGATGCCCTCGCCCTGGGCCTGGCCGTTCAACGAGGTCCCGGCGGCGCGGAAGACGATCTCGCGCCCGCGGCCGTGGGCGTACGAGAGGACCGCGGAGACGTCGTCGATGTCCTCGGCGATCACCACCACCTGCGGCACGAACCGGTACGGCGAGGCGTCGGAGGCGTAGCGGACCAGGTCGGAAACCTTGCACAGCACCTTCTCGGCGCCCAGCAGCTCCGTCAGCTCGGTGCGCAGCGGCTCCGGGGTGCCGGCGGCGTGGTGTTCCGGGACCCGGTCGGGGGCGGGGCCGCTGATGCTGCGCGGGCGCAGGGCCCCGGGCCTCGGTTCCAGCAGCGGCATGCGCGACCCCTTGCCTACTCGTTCGGCCTAGTCCCGGGGAGCGTTTCCCGGCCTCGGGGGCGGCCTTCTCAGCAGCGGCGCTCCACCGGGGCGTCCGTCAGAGCGTTCAGCAGGCCGCCGAGCACCTCGCGCTGCCCGGCGGTCAACGGAGCCAGGATCTCCTCTGCCGCGTCGGTTCGCGCGTTGCGCAGCCGGCGCAGCGTGGCGCGGCCCGTGTCGGTGAGCTCGATCCTTATGACGCGCCGGTTCGCCGGATCGGGCGCGCGACGCACGCATTCGGCGGCCTCCAGGCCGTCCACCAGCGTGGTCACGGCGCGGGGCACGACTTCCAGACGGGCGGCGAGGTCCGCCATCCGGGGCGGCTCGTCGCCGTCGTAGTGCGAGACGAGGCGCAGCAGCCGGCTCTGGGCGGGGGTGATGCCGAGGGGTTCCAGGTGGCGCTTCTGGATCCGGTGCAGCCGACGGGTCAGCCGCAGCAGCTGTTCGGCGAGGACGCCGTCTGTGCTGTCGGTTTCGGAAGCGGTGCTCATACTGGGAAACAGTACCAGGACCAGATTCATTGTGAGCATAGGTAACAATGAGCTATGCTCATGTGAGTCTCGTCAGAAGGAGGCCCATGCGCCCCGAAGAACCGAAGTGGACCCCATCGAAAGAAGCCCTCGACCCCGATCGCCCCGCCCCCGAGGAGCAGCCGCGTGAGCTGCGCCGGATCGTGGGCCTGTTCCGCCCCTACCGCGGCCGCCTCGCCGTCGTGGGGCTGCTCGTCTGCGCCTCCTCGCTGGTCGGAGTGGCCTCGCCGTTCCTGCTGAAGGAGATCCTGGACGTCGCCATCCCCGAAGGGCGGACCGGGCTGCTCAGCCTGCTCGCGCTCGGCATGATCCTCACCGCCGTCGTCACCAGCGTGTTCGGTGTGCTCCAGACCCTGATCTCCACCACCGTCGGCCAGCGCGTCATGCACGACCTGCGCACCGCCGTGTACGCCCAGCTCCAGCGGATGCCGCTGGCCTTCTTCACCCGCACCCGGACCGGCGAGGTGCAGTCCCGCATAGCCAACGACATCGGCGGCATGCAGGCCACCGTCACCTCCACCGCGACCTCGCTCGTCTCCAACCTGACGGCAGTGATCGCCTCCGTCGTCGCGATGCTCGCGCTCGACTGGCGGCTCACCCTCGTCTCGCTGCTCCTGCTGCCGGTGTTCGTGTGGATCAGCCGGCGGGTCGGCCGCGAGCGCAAGAGGATCACACTCCAGCGGCAGAAGCAGATGGCCGCCATGGCCGCAACGGTCACCGAGTCCTTGTCGGTGAGCGGCATCCTCCTCGGCCGCACGATGGGCCGCGCCGACTCGCTGACGCGGTCCTTCTCCGACGAGTCCGAGAAGCTCGTCGGCCTCGAGGTGCGCTCCAGCATGGCCGGGCGCTGGCGGATGTCCACGATCGGCATCGTCATGGCCGCCATGCCCGCGCTCATCTACTGGGCCGCCGGCATGGCCCTGCAGTCGGGCGCCCCCTCGCTCTCGGTCGGCACCCTCGTCGCCTTCGTCACGCTCCAGCAGGGCCTGTTCCGGCCCGCCGTGAGCCTGCTGTCGACCGGCGTGCAGATCCAGACCTCGCTCGCCCTGTTCGGCCGGATCTTCGAGTACCTCGACCTGCCGGTGGACATCACCGAGCGCGCGGACGCGGTGCGCCTGGACCGGGCCAGGGGCGAGGTCCGGCTGGAGGACGTGCACTTCGCGTACGACGTCAAGCACGGTCCCACGCTGGCGGGGATCGACATCACGGTCCCGGCCGGCGGCTCGCTCGCCGTGGTCGGCCCGACCGGCTCGGGCAAGAGCACGCTGAGCTACCTCGTGCCCCGGCTCTACGACGTGACCGGCGGCCGGGTCGCCCTCGACGGCGTGGACGTACGCGACCTCGACTTCGACTCGCTGGCCCGCTCCATAGGTGTGGTCTCCCAGGAGACGTACCTCTTCCACGCCTCGGTCGCCGACAACCTCCGCTTCGCGAAGCCGGACGCCACCGACGAGGAGATCGCCGAGGCGGCCCGCGCGGCCCAGATCCACGACCACATCGAGTCCCTGCCCGACGGGTACGACACCCTGGTCGGCGAGCGCGGCTACCGCTTCTCCGGAGGCGAGAAGCAGCGCCTCGCCATCGCCCGCACCATTCTGCGCGACCCGCCGGTGTTGATCCTCGACGAGGCCACCAGTGCTCTCGACACCCGCACCGAGCATGCCGTGCAGCGGGCCATCGACAACCTGTCCCAGGGCCGCACCACGATCACCATCGCGCACCGGCTCTCCACCGTCCGCGACGCCGACCAGATCGTCGTCCTGGAAAAGGGCCGTATCGCCGAGCGGGGTACGCACGAGGAGTTGCTGGAGGCGGAGGGCCGGTACGCGGCCCTGGTCCGCCGGGACCGGGAAGCCGCGCTCACCCCGGAGGCGGCCGCGGCCCGAGTGGTCCGGGAGGTGTCGGTGGCCAAGGGCGCCAGGTCGGCGGAGTCGGCGGAGTCGGCCGGGGGAGCCGCGCAGCCTACGCCGGTAAACGTGTGATCGTATGACAGATGTACGGGCGTGATGCCCGACATGTGACGCTTCGCGGGTTAGCGTGCCCGCATGCGTCATGAGTACCAGCCGCCACGGCGTCGTTCCCGGCTCACCCGCCGGGGCCGTCTGGCGCTCCTCCTCGGCATGCTGCTCGCCATCGGTGCGGCCGCAGCTGTCTTTCCGCTGCTGCGGAGCGCGGAAGCCCCCGAGAAGCCGCGCCAGTTGACCATTCCTGAGGGCTGGCGCGCACCCCAGGTGTACACCGCTATCGATCGCGAACTGAAGCTCCCGGCAGGTTCCGCCAAAGCGGCGGTCGCCACGGCCGGACTGGCCCTGCCCGCAGAGGCGAAGGGTAATCCGGAGGGTTTCCTGTTCCCGGCGACGTACCGGTGACCTCGAAGTCCACGCCGGCCGCCCTGCTCGCCTACATGGTGCAGACGGCCAACCGGAAGCTCGCGACCAAGGCCGTCGCCGACGGTGGCAAGGCGCACGGGATGACCCCGTACCAGACGGCCACCCTCGCCAGCATCATCGAGGCGGAAGCCGAATCCCGCACCGACCGGGGCAAGGTCGCCCGGGTGGTGCACAACCGGCTGGCTCGGTCGATGCCGCTCCAGATGGACTCCACCATCAACTACGCGCTGGGCCGCAGCACGGTGGACACCACGCTGAGCGAGACCCGGATCGACAGCCCCTTCAACACCTACGAGCGCCAAGGGCTCCCGCCGACGCCGATCGACAGCCCGGGCCTGGAGGCCATGGCAGCGGCCGTCGCGCCCACGCCCGGCGACTGGCTGTTCTTCGTCACCGTGAAACCGGGGGACACCCGCTTCACGGCGACGTACGAGGAGCACAAGAAGCACGTCGCGGAGTTCAACCGGATCCGGGCCGCTGCCGGCGCCGGCAGCGGCGCGGGGAGCGGTGAGGGCGCCGGGCGGGCCCAGGCGGGCTCCCGCGCCGATTAGAGGGAGCCGACGGCGGCGGGTTCGCGGGCGCCTTCGGTGCCATCGGCGCCTCGGGCCAGCAGGTGGCGGATCTCGCGGACCGCGGCGCCGCCGGCGCGGTTGGCGCCGATCGTCGACGCCGACGGGCCGTAGCCGACCAGGTGGATCCGCTCGTCGCGGACCGCGCGGGTGCCCTCGACCCGGATGCCGCCGCCGGGCTCGCGCAGGTGCAGCGGAGCCAGGTGGCCGATGGCGGCCCGGAACCCGGTGGCCCACAGGATCACATCGGCCTCCACCTGCCGCCCGTCCGCCCAGGCGACGCCCGTCGCCGTGATCCGGTCGAACACGGGTCGCCGGTCCAGCGCCCCCGAGGCCAGCCCGGCCCGGACGGCCTCGTTCAGCGGGAGTCCGGTCACACTGACCACGCTCTGCGGGGGCAGCCCCTGGCGCACCCGCTCGTCGACCAGTGCCACCGCGGCCCGGCCCTCGGCCTCGCCGAAGCTCCCGTCGCGGAACACGGGAGGCCGCCGCGTCACCCAGGTGGTCTCCGCCGCAACTTCGGCGATCTCCAGCAGGTGCTGCACCGCCGAGGTGCCGCCGCCCACCACGACGACCCGGGCTCCGGCGAACCCCTGCGGACCGGGATAGTCCGCGGTGTGCAGCTGGCGGCCCCGGAAGGTCTCCTGGCCCGGGTAGCGCGGCCAGAACGGCCGGTCCCAGGTCCCCGTCGCGTTGATCAGGGCCCGCGCGGACCAGGTCCCGGCCGAGGACTCCACGCGCAGCCGCCCGTCGGCCCCGCCTCGTACGGCCGTGACGTCCACGGGCCGCCGTACGCGCAGCCCGAACCGGTCCTCGTACGCGCCGAAGTACTCCCGGATCACCGCCGAGGACGGCCGCAGCGGGTCGGCGTCCGTGAGCTCCATGCCGGGCAGGGCGTGCATCCCGTGCACCTTGCCGTACGTCAGCGAGGGCCAGCGGAACTGCCAGGCGCCGCCGGGTCGCGGTGCATGGTCGAGCACCACGTGGTCGATCCCGGCCCGCGCCAGGTGGTACGCGCTGGACAGCCCCGCCTGCCCGGCACCCACAACCACCACGTCGACGTCCGCACCCCGCATGATTTCGTTCACGGTTCTACCAACTCGGGGACCCGGCCGGATCTTCCCGCCCGGTCAGGGGCGCGAGCAGTGCGCGACGGCGGGTCGGAGTGGCGTTCCCGCTCGCCGCAGGGTGGCCGGGACCGGGGCGGCGGGTTGCAGGGTGAGGCCCAGGAAGACCGGGACCGGGAAGCGTCCGGGGTCCAGGTGGAAGCGCTGGGCCAGGACCGCCACCACAGGGCAGCCTCCATCAGGGCGAACCGGACGCCCAGGCAGAGGCAGGCCCGCGGCCCGCAACCGACGGGGAACCAGGCGTGTTCCGAGACCGGATGCGGGGCCTGGCTAATCTCGGCGGTGGCCGGGGAGGGCGCCGTGATCGGCGGGCAGGGGTGCCGGCGGGCACGGGGCGTGTGGACCAGCCGGTGGCCGATGCACCGGACCCGGACCCGGCAGGTGGTCAGGGAGTCGCTGCGGCTTTACAGCCGCTCGTAGTCCTCGTACGTCGGCAGCCGTCCGCCGAGCACCCGCTCCAGCTCCTCGCCCAGCCGGGCCCGCGACTCGGGGGCGCCCGACAGCAGCTGCCAGACCCAGGTCAAGGTGGTCGAGGCGGTCTCGTGACCGCCGATGTAGAGGCTCTCCCGGTGCACGTCGATCTGCGTTCCCTCCGCCCATCCGCCGGCCGGCGTGTCGGCGCACTCCACCCTTGTCACGGCGTACGCACGCACCTGGCGCGGCCGGACGGCCCGCTGCACCAGCGCCCGCTTGCGCCGCCAGTCCTCACCGGTGGCGACGACGACCCCGTTGCCGAGTAACTGCCGGAAGGACCAGCCCAGTTCCTCGAAGAAGGCCAGTGGATCACGGGCGAAGGCCGGCAGGTTCCCGAGGAGCGGCCACCGGCGCGGTCCGCGCTCGGCACCCGAAGGCAGCAGGGTGGCGGTCACGCCCGCACGGTGACGGCGCTCCGCGCAGTCCGCCAGAGCCCTGCACCCCCGTACCGGGCGAGTCGGTACACCGGCACACCGGTCCTGAAGGCCTTCGGGGTGAACTCGTAGGCGATCGCGGCGGATGTTTTCTTGCACCCATATTGCCGATCGGTTTTCGACACACTGGCCGATACTGTTGCATTGCGTGTTCGTGATGGGCCTATGGGGCAGCGGCTGTGATTCCTGAATGGGCATGGACGACCGCGGAACAAAGTACTCCGCGTCGTGTCGCCCATGATCTCGTTCACTGTGCTTCTTGATTGATCGGGCGTATTGCCGCGGTATATGTTTCCCGGGTACGTCCGGGGTGGCCGGCCTGGCCTGCATCAGGGGCGATCGGCGCGGGGGCAGGCCGAGGGAGCGCTGGTTCCGGTAGGAGTCATTTCCTGCGTTCCTGCATGCCTTCTTTCTTGGTTGTGTGCTTGGGTGCGATGTCGTTGCTTCCGTCCGGCCGGTTCGCTGTTCTCGCTCGCGCCGCATTCCAATCTTTTCGGCCTGGAACGGAGTCAGCGAGCGCAGGGTCCGGAAGTCGCCTATCTTGAAGCTGCGGTGCCCAACTGGATCGAATGTTCTGGAACGCTGGAACGCTGCCTTCCGCGGGCAGCCGAAACGCCGGCCGCCAAGTTGGAGAACCGTAGCCCCGTCCAGACTCTCTGTGGTGATTCGTTCATCACTCAGGAGTCCGTCGTTCCCTGGTCGTACCGGGATCTCGTGAAGTACGACAGGCGGATCACGAAAATCGCCCATCTGGATGTCTCATGTCCATAGTTGCAATAATTGACAAACAGGCTGCTGGATTGCAGCGCCACCTCGGCCGATTCGATTTCCGGTCCCGTTGGTTCAGCGTCGGGCGCTCGCTGATCTGCTTCGCGGAGTTGACGGTGGTATTGCTGACGCCGGCGAAGGCACTGCTCATCCCTGTCCTGACCATCACCGAGGGTGCGCGTTGCGACGGGGTGCGGAGCGCCTCCGCCTTCTGCGTGGTCGGCGACTCCGGTGCCGAGTGGGCCCGGTGGTTGCTGGTTGCAGTGCTGTTGGTCGCGGCCAGCGGGTATCGACCCCGGTGGACGGTGCTTCCGCAACTCTGGGCCGTCTATTCGATCGCTGTGAGCATTTCCGTGCCGGACGGCGGCGAGTCGGTCGCCCTGATCATGTCGCTGCTCATGCTGCCGATATGCCTGGCAGACGACCGCAAGTGGCATTGGCGCAGCCCGG
This sequence comes from Streptomyces sp. NBC_00354, assembly GCF_036106915.1. NCBI lineage: Bacteria > Bacillati > Actinomycetota > Actinomycetes > Kitasatosporales > Streptomycetaceae > Streptomyces > Streptomyces sp. NBC_00354. Next base: position 7,185,855 of record NZ_CP107983.1, read on the forward strand.
ACAAACCGCTCCGGCTGAACGGGCGAGCGATTGCCTTCGCCGCCTTCTGGGCGATTCGCATACAGCTCGCGTACCTCTACCTCGACACCGCCATCAGCAAGTTCGGTGTGGCCGACTGGGCCAACGGCACGGCGGAGTACTACTTTCTGCGGGACAGCATGTTCGGCATCAGTGAGCCGCTGGACGGACTGTTCCTGGAAATGTCCAAGATCCCTGTGGTGGTGGTCGGCATGACCTGGGGGGCCCTGGTCGTGGAGCTGATCATCGCTGTGTGCCTGCTCGGGTCGGACCGATGGCGCAAAGTCGCCCTGGTGTTTGACGTCCTGCTCCATGGGATGATCATTGTGACCATGGGGCTGTGGAGCTTCGCCCTGGTAATGATCGGTTGTGCGGTCGTCGCCGCCACGCCCGCGTCGGTTGCCCCGCATACCGAGGAACCGGGCGAGCTCCACGGAGGGAAGCCCGGGCTCGCCCGATCGCCGGCCGAACTCGGCACGTCCTGACGGAAGGGTGACTGATCATCTGCGGTGCGAGGTGGGACCCATGGCCACACTGACGGCAGAGGGGGTCTGCGCCGGGTATCGGGGCAGCGTCGTCTTACGGGATATAAACCTTGAATATGGTCCGGGAGTTCACATATTGCTCGGACCCAATATGTCCGGTAAGACGACGGCCTTCCGGGTCCTCGCCGGGATCCTGCCCCCGATACAGGGAACCGTCCTGGTCGACGGCAAGAACCCGTACCGTCGTGCGGACGCGAAGTCCGAGATCGGGCTGGCCAGTCATCGGTCGGCGCTGGCGCCCCGGCTGAGCGTGATGGACAACCTGCGCTACTGGGCCCGTGTCCTGGGCCTGGCATCCGGGGATTCGGAGGCACGGATCGCCGATGTCCTGACGCTGCTGGGACTTGAGGGACTCGCCGATCAGAGGGTCGGCAGCCTGAGCCGCGGCCAGAACCAGCGAGTCGGCCTGGCCAAAGCGTTCCTCGGCCGCCCCCCGATTCTGCTGCTCGACGAGCCCATGTCCGGTCTCGATCCGACCGTGGCAGAGCAGCTGTCGGATCATCTGACGGAGCTGGCCGATCACGGCCACACCATTGTCACCTCCACACATGCTCTGACCGAGGCGCACCGGCTGGCCGACGACGTAACGGTCCTGCACGGCGGACGGATAGTCGGGCGCGGCGAGCCGGCGGCGCTTCGGTCAGCCCTGCTGGGTAGTTCCTACCGTCTGCAGATACGGGGCTCGGGGGACGTACCCGCCGCCCTGGAGAGACTGGGTCATCGTTGGGAGCGGCAGAGGAAGGGTCCGGTTGTCGTCGAGGTGGCCTCCGAGAGGGCTGCCGAAGTCCTGGTGGCGGGGCTGGTCGGAGAGGGCATAGGGGTGTACGAGGTGGTGCCCGTGCGCAACCCGCTGGAAGAGGTCTACCTCCAGCTCCAGGCGGAAGGTACGGCTCGTGACACGAAGTGACGCGGTGCTCTGGTTGGCGCGGTCACGGACTCTGGCAACGGCGCTGCTCTGGCGGGTGCGAAGGGAACGATTACGGAGTCTCGCCACTGTCTTCCTCCCCTTCGTGCTGTCGCTCGCCTCGGCTGTCGCCCTGCCGCTGGCCTCCGATGACAGCGGCACGAACGGCGCTGACAGCAGTGCCGCGCTCGGCCTCCAGTACGGGGCCACGGGCGATGCGATCGCCGCCGGCCTCCTGCTGACGCTGATTCCCGGCGTGGTGGCCGTACACGGCACTCTCGGTGCCGGGCTGGCCGTACGGAATGCCATCGGCGCCGAAGCCGGAGTCGGCGCACTGGAGGCGATGCTCGCGGCTCCGTACACCCCGGCCAGCATCGCCGGCGGGCTGCTCGGTTACGCCCTCGTCGTCACCACCAGCCAGTGGGCGGTGATGACAGCGCTCGGAGCACTGGCCCTGGCCGTCTCCAACTGGCTCCACCACGACAGCCTTTCGCCGGACGGTGGTTACCTGGCACTGGCCCTTGGCCTGCCCCTGCTGGCGGCCTGGGCAGGTGCCGCGCTGGCCCTCATGCTCAGCCTGTCCTTCCCGCGCCTGGCCCAACCGGGGCAGACGGGCCTTGCGGGCAATGGCGGTGCACTGGTCAGCATCGTCGCCATGTCACCCGGCTTCGGAGCCCTGCTGGCGCTGGCGCTCGGTCTGACCGAACTCGGACCGATCCGGCTATTGATCAGCGCAGGCGGCATCACCGCCCTGATCACGGCATGCGCCCTGGTCGGTGCCGCGCGCGGATTCCGTCCCGAATCGGTGCTCGGCTCCTCCTGAATCGATCTACTGGGGACCTACTGATGACGAAACTGCTGATCCACATCCAACCTTCGCTGATCGCGCTGCCGTTCCATCGCGCCTTCACCAGACCGCTGGTGGACATCGACGGCGTCGAGCGGGAAGCGGCGTGGGGGACGACGGAAATCCCCGTTGAGGCCGGGACCCACCACTTGGCGGTGTACTTCCGCTACCGCGGTCAGCGATCGGCCCGGTTGGGTGTGGGACACGAGGAGTTTGCCGTGGACGGCTCGATGCCCGAACTCCGAGTGACCGCTCGGCTAGGCCCGCGCAACGGGAGCGGCTTCCACGTGGTCATCGGCTGACGGGCGCGGGCCGTCACCCACCCGGTGGCGGCATGGGCCGGGAGGGTCTTAGGCGGCCCTTCGCGACGAGAGCCAGCTGCGGGCCGCGTCCGCGCTGAACTCCGGCTGGCCGGAGCGGAAGAGGAGGCCGGCCGTCGCGAAGGCCGGGTCGTCGGCGGTGGCGGTCACGTACGGGACGCCCACGCAGTCCATGCCGGCCGCGTGGGCGGCCTGCGCGCCCGGCGCCGCGTCCTCGAGGACCACGCAGTCGGCCGGGTCGGCGCCGAGGCGGCGGGCCGCCTCGAGGAACACGTCGGGAGCGGGCTTCCCGTGCGCCACCTCCTCGGCGGAGACCACCGTGGTCAGCAGCGCGTCCAGGCCCGTCCCGGCCAGCACGGCGTCGATCGCCTCGCGCGAGGACCCGGAGGCCACCGCCATCGGGACACCCTCCGCGGACAGCCGCTCCACGAACTTCCGCATCTCGGGGAAGACCTCGGTCCCGGTCCGGGCCAGCTCCAGGTAGGCGGCGTTCTGCTCGGCCGGCAGCTGTTCCACCGAGGCCCGGATCCCGTACCGGTCCTTGAGGATCTCCAGCGTCTCCAGGGTGCCGATGCCGATGAAGCGGGAGTGCTGCTCCCAGGTGAAATCGGGGACGCCGTGCCGGGCCAGGGTGCGCCGCCCGGACTCGTAGTAGTTCGGCTCACTGTCCACGAGGGTGCCGTCGAGATCGAATATGACGGAAATCATCCGCTCTGCCCGTCCTGGCGGTCATGTACCTGTCCCGGCCATCCTGTCAGGGTTTGCGGGCTGCCCGTCCCACGGATTCCACCAGCGGCAGCAGCCGGTGCGCGACGCGCTCGCGCAGCGCCACCTCCGTACGGGTGCGGACCACACCCGGGAGCCGGATCAGCTGCTGGATCACGTCCTCCAGGTGCGCGTTGTCCCGGGCCGCCACCCGGGTCAGCAGGTCCCCGCCGCCGGTGATCGAAAAGGCCTCGATGATCTCGGGTACGGCGGCCAGTGCATCGCCGACCTCGTCCAGATGGCCCTGGGTGACCTCGATGTGCACGAAGGCCAGTACGGGATGCCCGAGCGCCGCGGGGGAGAGCACGGGACCGGCCCCGGTGATCACCCCGGTGCGCTCCAGCCGGTCAAGCCGGGCCTGCAGGGTGCCGCGCGCGACTCCGAGGAGCCGGGCGTACTCGCGGACGCTGGTGCGCGGCTGCTCGATCAGCAGGCGCAGGATCCGGGTGTCGAGCTCGTCCACCGCCATGACAGGACTGTACCAATGGCCCAGTGCGGCGGCTTCCCGTCGCGGTGCATCCGCAGGCGCCGGTCCGCCCGAATCCCTTACGGAACTGCCGGGCGGACACGTCGGAGGAGAGGAGAGAGCGATGAAGGCCACCACCGGTCTGCACTGCCTGGTCACCGGAGCCACCGGTTACATCGGAGGCCGCCTGGTGCCCGAGCTCCTGGAGGCCGGACACCGCGTCCGGTGCCTGGCCCGGTCCCCCGAGAAGCTGCGCGACCACCCGTGGGCCGGGCGCACCGAGGTCGTCCGCGGCGATGTCGCCGACCCCGAGTCCGTCGCAGCGGCCCTGCACGGCATCGACGTCGCCTACTACCTCGTCCACGCCCTCGGCGCCGGATCCGGATTCGAGGACCGCGACCGCACCGCTGCCCGCATCTTCGCCGAACAGGCCCGTGCGGCCGGCGTCCGGCGCATCGTCTACCTCGGCGGGCTCACCCCGGCGGGGATCCCGGTCGGCGACCTGTCCCCGCACCTGCGCTCCCGCGCCGAGGTCGGTGAGATCCTCCTCCGCTCCGGGGTGCCGGGCACTGTCCTGCGCGCCGCCGTCATCATCGGCTCCGGCTCGGCCTCCTTCGAAATGCTGCGCTACCTGACCGAACGGCTCCCCGTCATGGTCACCCCCAGCTGGGTCGGCACCCGCGTCCAGCCCGTCGCCGTCCGCGACGTCCTGCGCTACCTCGTCGGCAGTGCCGCCATGCCGCCCGAGGTGAGCCGTGCCTTCGACATCGGCGGCCCCGACGTGCTCACGTACGAGGAGATGATGCGCCGCTATGCCGCCGTCGCCGCCCTGCCCCACCGGCTCATCCTGCGCGTCCCGATGCTGACCCCGCGGCTGTCCAGCCACTGGATCGGCCTGGTCACGCCCGTGCCCCGGGCGCTGGCCCGGCCGCTCGCCGAATCCCTGCGCCACGAGGTCGTGTGCGCGGAACACGACATCGCGCGGTACGTCCCCGACCCGCCCGGCGCCCCGATCGGCTTCGACCGGGCCGTGTCCCTGGCCCTGCAGCGGGTGCGCGAGGCGAACGTGACCACCCGCTGGTCCTCCGCCTCCCTGCCCGGTGCGCCCAGCGACCCGCTTCCCACCGACCCCGACTGGGCGGGCGGCAGCCTCTACACCGACCGGCGCGAACGCGCGGTCGACGCCTCGCCCGCTGCATTGTGGCGGGTGGTGGAGGGCATCGGCGGCGAGAACGGCTGGTACTCGTTCCCGCTGGCCTGGGCCGTACGGGGCTGGCTGGACCGGCTCGTCGGCGGGGTCGGCATCCGGCGCGGCCGGCGCGACGCGGCCCGGCTGCGAGTGGGGGACTCCCTGGACTTCTGGCGGGTGGAGGAGATCGAACCGGGACGGCTGCTGAGGCTGCGCGCGGAGATGCGGCTGCCGGGGCTGGCCTGGCTGGAGATGTACGCGGACGCGACCGCCTCACCGCCGGACCGGGACCAGGGCGGTGCGGTCCGGGGCGCCCGCTACCGGCAGCGGGCCCTGTTCCATCCGCACGGGCTGCTCGGTCACCTCTACTGGTGGAGCGTGTCGCCCTTCCATGCCGTCGTCTTCGGCGGCATGGCCCGCAACATCGCCCGCGCCGCGCGCCGCCTGGACGAAGAGGCCGCCGCGACCCGGGACCGCGGACGCGCGGACACCGCATCCCGGGACACCGCATCCACGGACACGGCATCCACGGACACGGCATCCCGGGACACCGCATCCGCATCCGACCGGCCCCTGTCCGCCGAAGCACCGGACGACAGCCGTCCCCCCGGCCCCGACGCGGAGCGAGAGAACCCATGAACGTCGCGGTGGTCCTGTACACCTCCGACCTGCGCCTGCACGACCATCCGCCGCTGCGCGCGGCCCTCTCCTCCTGCGACCGGGTGGTGCCGCTCTTCGTCCGCGACCGGGCCGTCGACGCGGCCGGCTTCGCCGCTCCCAACCGGCTCGCCTTCCTCGCCGACTGCCTGGCCGACCTGGACGCCGGACTGCGCGAGCGCGGCGGCCGACTCGTGCTGCGCTCCGGCGACGCCGTCGCCGAGGTCTGCGCCCTCGTCCACGAGTGCGACGCCGACGAGGTCCACATGGCGGCCGGGGTCAGCGGCTACGCCCACGCCCGCGAGGAACGGCTCCGCGCCGCCCTCGAAGCCGAGGGCGTCCGGCTCTACGTGCACGAGGCGGTGATCACGGCCGTCGCCCCCGGGGCCGTGCTCCCCGCCGGCTCCGACCACTTCGCCGTCTTCACCCCGTACTTCCGCCGCTGGACCGAACTGCCGCCCCGCGCCGTCGCCCCCGCCCCGCGCTCCGTCCGCTTGCCCGACGGCATCGGCTCCGACCCGCTGCCCCGGCGCGCGGCCGTCACCGGCGTCTCCCCGGGCCTCGCCCGCGGCGGCGAGCGCGCGGCCCGCGACCTCCTCAGGCGCTGGCTGCGCGCGGGCCTCTCCCGCTACGAGGACGCCCACGACGACCTGGCCGGCGACGCCACCTCCCGGCTCTCCCCGCACCTCCACTTCGGCACCCTCTCGCCCGCCGAGGCCGTCCACCGTGCCCGCGCCGCCGCCGTCGGCCCCGGCGCAGAGGCCTTCGTCCGGCAGATCTGCTGGCGCGACTTCCACCACCAGGTGCTCGCCGCCCGCCCCGAGACCGCCGTACGGGACTACCGCGACCGCCGGGACCACTGGCGCACCGGGGCCGCCGCCGAGGAGGAGACCGAGGCCTGGAAGGAGGGCCGCACCGGCTACCCGGTGGTCGACGCGGCCATGCGCCAACTGCGCCACGAGGGCTGGATGCACAACCGGGGCCGGCTGCTCACCGCCAGCTTCCTCACCAAGACCCTGTACGTGGACTGGCGGATCGGGGCCCGGTACTTCCTGGACCTCCTCGTGGACGGGGACCTCGCCAACAACCAGCTCAACTGGCAGTGGGCGGCCGGGACGGGCACCGACACCCGGCCCAACCGGGTCCTCAACCCGGTCCGCCAGGGCCTGCGTTACGACCCGGCGGGCCGCTACGTGCACCGCTGGGTGCCGGAGCTCGCCGGGCTGGACGCCCCGCAGGTGCACGAGCCCTGGCGGCTGCCCGCGCCGGAGCGGGCCCGCTACGCCTACCCGGACCGGATCGTGGAACTCGCCGACGGGCTCGACCGGTTCCGGCGCGGACGCGGAGCCGCGTGAGCGCCCGGCCCCGGCACCCGAGCCCTATCGTGAGCGGGTGGACCGCGTGCCCCAGACACCACCGCAGCCCCGGCCCCGGCCCGCCGCCGCGCTGAGCACCGGCGCGGTCGCCCGCCGCCTCGGGGTCTCGCCGACCACGCTGCGCTCCTGGGAGCGCCGGTACGCGATCGGCCCGGCCCGCCGCGAGGCCGGCCGGCACCGCCGCTGGACCCCGGCGGACATCGCCCGGCTGGAGCTGATGTGCCGGCTCACCGCCGACGGGGTACCGCCGGCCGAAGCGGCCCGGGCAGCCCTCGGCATTGCCGCCGGCGAGCGCCGTGCCGGGGCAGCGGCGCCGGCGCCGGCGCCGACCCCCGGCGGGACGGGCGCCCTCCCGCTCGGGGCGGTCCGCCCGGAGTGCCGGGGGCTCTCGCGGGCCGCCGTACGCCTGGACGCGCCGACCGTGGCGGCGCTGCTGGAGGCGGCCCTGGCCGAGCACGGCCTGGTCACCGCCTGGGAGGAGGTCATCGCGCCGACCCTGCACGCCGTGGGCCGCAAATGGGCCGCCGCCGGGGAGCGTTACGTGGAGGTCGAACACCTCCTGTCCTGGCAGATCTCCTCGGCGCTGCACCGGATCCGGCCCGCGCCCGAGCCGCCCCGGACCCCGCCCGTACTCCTCGCCTGCGTCCCCGGCGAGCAGCACAGCCTGCCCATCGAGGCCCTGACCGCGGTCCTCGGCCAACGGGGCCTGCCCGCCCGGATGTTCGGAGCCGCCCTGCCCGCCGAGGCCCTGCACGACGCCGTGCGGCGCACCGGCCCGCGGGCCGTCGTCCTGTGGGCGCAGTCCCGTACGACCGCCGACCCGGCCCTGGCCCGGTCGGTGGCCGGCATCGAGTGGGGCCTGCGGGGTGCCCGCAGCCGCCCGGCGCTGCTGCTCGCCGGACCCGGCTGGAGCCCGGACGCGCAAGCCCCGCGCACCGAGCGGCTGTACGGGCTGCGCTCGGGCCTCGCGGTCATCGAGTCGCTCGCGCCGCCGCGGGCAGTGACCGGCGCAGCCGGTGCAGAGCCCTTCGCATATGGCTCTTGACGGTGCCCAGCGGCAGCCCGGTGCGGTCCGCGATCTGCGTCTGCGTCAGGTCCGCGTAGAAGGCGAGGCGCAGCACCCGCTGCTGCTCGGACGGCAGCCTGGCCAGCTCCCCGAGGACCAGCAGCCGGTCCAGGACCTGCTCCGACTCCTGCCGCGGCAGGCTGCCGGAACCACCGGCCGCACCGGGGGCGACGCGGGCGGCCGCCGCGATCGCCCGGGCCCGCCGGGTCCGTGCCTCCAAGGCGTCGGCCACCTTGTGGCGGGTGATGCCGGTGATCCAGGCCCCGAACCCGCCGGGCCCGGGCCGGTAACGGCGCCGGCCGTGCCAGGCGGCGAGGAACACCTGCTGCGTGACGTCCTCGGCCTCCCGCTCGTCGGCGAGGCGCCGGTGGGCGAGAGAGTGGACCAGTGGCCGCCAGCGCCGGTAGACCGCCTCCATGCAGCGCTCGTCGCCGGCTGCAAAACCCGCCGCAAAACCCGCCGCGAGACCCGCCGCCCGATCCGCCGTTTCGTCCATGGCCCGAGCCTCGCCACCCCGCACCCGGGCGAGCCACTCGCAGCGTTTGCGCATCGATTCGGTCGAGATGGCGGGTGACATTCCGCCCGGATCCCCCGGCGCCGACAAGCCGCAGGGCTTATGGTCCGAAGAATGAGCGACCTGCTGCTGGTGAGGCACGGCGAGACGGAATGGAGCGCCACGGGGCGGCACACCGGGCGGACCGATGTACCCCTGACCGCCGTCGGCGTCGAGGAGGCCATCTCGCTGGCCCCCTACTTCCGCGACCGGCACTTCGCCCTGGTGCTGACCAGCCCGCTGCGCCGCGCCGTCGCCACGGCCGAGCTCGCCGGACTGAGCGGCGGTGTCACCGACCCCGACCTGTACGAATGGGACTACGGCGGCTACGAGGGCATCACCACGGCCGAGATCCAGCGGACCCGGCCGCACTGGTCCCTGTGGACCGACGGCGTCCCTCCCGGCGACGCCGCGCACCCCGGCGAGGACGCCGCCCAGGTCGGCGCCCGCGCGGACCGCGCCCTGGCCCGGGCCGCCGCGGTCCTCGCCGAGGACGGCGGCGATGCCGTGATCGTCGCCCACGGCCACTTCCTGCGCGTTCTGACCGCCCGCTACCTGGGCCTGCCCCCGCAGGACGGCCGGCTCTTCCTGCTGCGCACCGGCACGGTCAGCGTCCTGTCCACCGAACACGGCCTCCCGGTGATCGCGGGCTGGAACACCCACCCCTGAGGTCCGGGGGCCCGCGGACGTCCCCGCCGATCGCCCCGCCGCATCCCGTGGGATTCTGAAACCGTGCGAGTCCTTGGGGAACTCCGTACGGGCACCGGCGCCCTGCCGGCGGCCGCACGCCGGGCCGTCCGGACCACGCTCGCCGCCTGCACCGGCTTCTACGTGTTCCTGTACGGACTCGGCCAGCCCGTCAGCGCCACCTACGCCCTCTTCGGCGCCGTCTCCCTGGCCGGCCTCTCCCGAATCCCGGGCACGGGACGGCAGCGGGCCGCGGTGATGGTCAGGCTGCTTCCGGTGGCCTGTGTCCTGGTGACCCTGGGTACCTTCCTCGCCGTCCGGACCTGGAGCGCCGTCCTCGGCATGGCCGTCATCGGCTTCTGCGTGGCCTTCTCGGCGGCGGCCGGACCCCGGCCGGCGGGCGCCGCGGCCGGACTGCAACTGCTGTACATCCTGCCGAGCTTCCCGCCGTACGCCCCGGACACCCTCGACGAGCGGCTCGGCGGCGCCCTCGCCGGCCTCCTGCTGCTGATCCTGGCCGAGGCGTGGGTGCTGCCCGACCCGCGGGTGGCGACGTACGCCGAGCGGGCCGCGGGTTCCACGGCCGAGGCGGCCCGCTGCGCCGCCGCCCTGGAGCGGCCGCCCTACGTCCTGACCGATTCCGCTTCCGAACGGGCCCGGGCGGCCGCCGAGGCGCTGCGGTCCTCCCGGGTCCCGGAGGCGGAACGCCCCGCCGGGCCGGGCCTGCGCGAGCGGGCGCTGGCCCACACCGGGCTGACCGCACGCACCCTGCTCTCCCGGCTCCGCAACCTGCCTCCACCGCCGGCCGGACGGGAGCCGAGACAGGCCGGACTCGACCTGCTGGGCGCGGTCCGCGCATCGGCGACCGCAAGTTCCACACTGCTGCGCGACGGACGGCGGCCCGTCGCGGACTCGACGGAACTGCTCCGCCTGCGCGCCCGGAACTCGCGCACCCCCGCCGAGCTGCCCGAGTCCCGCCGCCGGCAAGCCGCTCTGCTGGAGGTCGCGGACGCCGCGGTGGCGCTGCGCACGGCGGCGGAGATCGCCGTGGAGGGGCGCGGCACGCACCCGGAAGGGGACGCGGCGGACCGGTTCTGGTACGTCCGGCAGAACACCGTGCAGCTGTGGTGGCACCGGATCGCCGCACACACTGGGCCGCGGTCCGTGCACTTCCAGAACGCCGTACGGATCGCGCTGGCCCTCGCGGTGGCCCGTACCGTGGCCGGACTCGACTCCCTCCCGCACGGTTTCTGGGCGATGCTCGCGGTCATCAGCCTCACCCGGACCACCGCCGTGCAGACCCGCGGAACCGTGCGCACCGCGCTGATCGGCACCTCCCTGGGCGCGCTCGCCGCCGGTACGGTGCTCGCCCTGGCCGGCGAGGACACCACCATCTACGCGATCGTGCTCGCGCCGCTGATGCTGTTCACGTTCACCATCGGGCCCGTGCGGGGCGTGGGCTGGGCGCAGGCGCTTTTCACGCTGGTCGTCGCCGTCGTCTTCGCCCAGCTGTCCGCGGTCACCTGGCAGCTGGCCGAGGTCCGCTTCCTCGATGTGACCATCGGCAGCGCGATCGGGATCGTGTGCGGGATCCTGGCCTGGCCGCGCGGGGCCCACGACGAACTCGGCCGGGCGGTGGCCGGGCTGCTGCGCGCCTGCGCCGACGACGTCGAGTCGACCACAGCCATCGCCACGGCGCCGCGGGGGCTCGCGCAGGCCCCGGACAACTCGGAGCACCGGGTCCGGATCACCCTGGTCATGGCCGAGTCGGCGTACGCCCAGTACCAGAGCGAGACGCAGCGCCCGGCCGGGCCGGGCCCGGACTGGCAGGCCACGGTGATGACCGGGCACCACGTGCTCTGGGGCGCCGGACGCGTCCTTGGCAGCGCGGACGGGACGCCGCTCGCGCGCAGCGAGGCGGCGCAGCTCGGGGACTACGCCGCCCGCGTGGCGGCCGGACTGCGCCGGGCGGCGGTGGTGGCCGACGTCCCGCACAAGACGCGTGACAGGACCCGTTCGGGCGGGACCGGCACGCCGGGCGGTCCGGGGGCCGCGGGGTCCGGTGTGCCGGCCATGCCCGGGTCCGCCGAGGCGGCGCCGCCCGACGCGGGGCCCGTCTACTTCGCCACGACGGCCTGGCTCGACTCGCTGACGGCGGACCTCCGGACCATCGAGTCGGGCCGCGCCGCGGCGGCACCCGCCGGCCCGGTGTGATCCCCGGGTCCGCCGTTTCCCGGCCGTGCGCCCGGGCAGAAACCCCACGGCGTCCGGGACCGAACGGGCGGCGGGAAGCACGAACCGAGGACGAGGGCGAGGGGCGCCGATGAGTGGTGGCAAGTCCGCGGCGGAGGTGTTCGACGAGGTCGGCGCACGGTATGAGGAGGTGTTCGGGCGGGTTCCCGGGCAGCTCGCCGCGCTGGACTGGCTCACCGGCCGGCTCGCCCCCGGCGCCCGCGTACTGGACGTGGGCAGCGGTACGGGCCGCCCGACCGCCGAGGCGCTCACGCGGGCGGGCTGCGCGGTGACCGGCATCGACGTCTCGGGGCACATGGTCGACCTCGCGCGTTCCCGGGTGCCGCAGGCCCGGTTCGAGCAGGCCGACGTCCGGACGTACGCGGCCGCGGCCGGCGGCTTCGACGCGGTGTGCTCCTTCTTCCCGCTGCTGGTGATGTCCCAGCAGGATGTGGCGGCGGCGCTGGAGCGGATGGCTTCGTGGGTGGCGCCCGGCGGGTACTTCGTGATGGCCACCGTGCCGGGCGACATCAGCGGTCTCGACATCGTGTGGATGGGGCACGAGGTCACCGTCAGCAGCCTGTCCACGGCGGAGCACCTGCGGCTGCTGGGCGCGGCCGGGCTGGAGGTGCTGGAGCACCACACCGCGCTGTTCCGGCCCGAGGCCGGGCACGCAGGGGCCGCCGGAGCCGCCGAGGCGGTCGAGCCCGAGGAGCACCTCTTCTGCTACGCCCGCCGCCCCGCCTGAGCGTGTGCTGGTCCGTTGGCCGAGGGTGGCCGGACCGAAGGCCTCGGCACTGGGCCAATGGCCCAGTGATCCGGTGCCGTGTTGAGCCAGTGGGCCCTCGGATGCTTATCTGTGCTGTATCCATGTACTTACGGCGCCGCGCAGCGCCGGGCGGCAACGAGGCCGGTCCGGAGCGCGGTGCCTTCGTCGTGCCCGCCTGCCGCCCACCACCCCCGGGCGGCTGCCGGCTCGGCGCGCACCATCTCGAGGGGGGCGGCACACCGCCGTGAAGAGAATGTTCGTGGCTCCGGATCCGGGGCGCCTGAGACTGAGGAACTCGCTGCGGGCCGTGCTCGGCGTCGGGCTCGCCGTCGCGGTGGCCGAGCTGTGCGGCCTCTCCCTCACCGCCTCCATCACCGGGGGACTCGCGGCCCTGCTCACCCTGTTCACCGTGCTCGACCCGACCGTGCGGGCCCAGCGCGTGACCAGCGCCCTGCTCCCCGTCGCCGGTTTCCCCGTCCTCGCGCTTGCCACCACCCTGCACGGGGTGCCGCTCGCCCGCGATGCCGCCTTCCTCGCCGTCGTGTTCGCCGGGGTCTACGCCCGCCGCTGGGGGCCGCGCGGGCACGCCCTCGGGATCTTCGGCTTCATGATGTTCTTCGTCACCCAGTTCCTGCACGCCGTCCCCGGCCAGCTGCCCGAGCTGTACGCCGCCGTCGGGCTGGCGCTGCTCTCCGCCGGCGCGGTGCGGTTCCTGCTGTGGCCCATCGAGCGGCGCACCCCGCCGCCCGCCGCCCCGCCCGGCCTGCCCGGCACCGGCCTGGCCCGGCCGACCACGCGGCAGGCCTTCCAGGCCACCGCGGCCTGCGCCTTCGCGCTCGGCATCGGCCAGGCGCTCTCCGACGACCGCTGGTACTGGGCCGTCGGCACCGCCTGGTGGATCTTCGTCAACACCGCCTCCCGGGGCGAGACCCTCGTCCGCGGATTCCGCCGGGTCCTCGGCACGGTCGTCGGCATCGCCGCCGGGCTGCTGATCGCCGTACCGCTGCACGGCGCGCCCGCACCCACCGCCGCACTGGTCGCCGTATGCGTCTTCGGGATCTTCTACACGGCGGCCCCCTCGTACTCCTGGATGATGTTCTTCGTCACCGTCATGGCCGGGCTGCTCTACGGACTCCTCGGCGTCCTGCACCCCGGACTGCTGGTCCTGCGCTTCCAGGAGACCGCGATCGGCGCGCTGGGCGCCGCCCTCGCCGTGGTGCTCGTCCTCCCGGTGACCACCCACGGCGCCAACGACGCCTGGATCCAGCGCGCCCTGCACTGCGTGCGGGCCTCCACCGCGGCCTCCCTCGACCGCCTCGCCGGGAACCCCGACGCCGATCCCGCCCCGTACGCGGCCGAACTCGAACTGCTGCTGGGCCGCGTACGGATGGCCCTCGCGCCCCTCGTCCACCCGCTCAGCCCGCTGCGCGCCCGCAAGGCCCGGGCCCGGCAGGTCCTCGGGCTGCTCGACGACTGCGCCCGGGAGGTGCGCGGGCTGGTGGCCGTCGCCGCCGATCCGCAGGCCTCGCACGACGCCCGACTGGCCGCGGCCTGCTGGCGGGTGGAGGCGGCCGTGGAGGCGCTGACCACCCCGCGGACCACGGCGGAACCCGCCGTTCCCAGCCAACCCCGGCCCGCCGCCGCGGAACCGGCCCTCGCGCACCTGCACGGCCTGGAGCACGCCCTCGTGGCCCTCCACGCCCCGCTGCGCACCGACCCGCGCTCGCCCCTCGTCATCAGCGCCTGATCCGGCCGCAGGACGGCCCGGCCGCCGTAGGGCCGGGCCCGCATGATTCCCCAGGTCAGAGACCTGATGACGGCGGATCCTACGCCCTGTCGGCCCTGCCCCGCAGGGCAATGGCCCGAAGATCACTCGGTGGAGTGTTCCGGACACGCGTGCCGTATGCCGCTGACCTGCGGCATGTACAACGGGTGATTGTTGATTGCACATTCATCCGGCACGTACAGGGTGGATCTGGTCGGACAGGGGGTAACCGCCCGGGATGGAAATACTTCAACAGCGCTCGACCACGGCCCAAGTGTGGGAAGCAGCCGAGGAGTTCATCCGACTCTTCCACCGGGAGAACCCGCAGGCGGGTGATCCGCGGGCCCGGCTCGCAGCCGTGCGGGCCGAGCTCGCGGACACCGGCAGCTACCGGCACACCCCGCAGGAGCTCGTCCACGGGGCCCGTGTCGCCTGGCGCAACAGTAACCGCTGCATAGGCAGGCTGTACTGGAACTCGCTGCGCGTGCGCGACCGCCGCGAGCTCACCGCCGCCGACGACATCGCCGCCGAGTGCTTCGAGCACCTGCGCAACGCGACCAACGGGGGCCGGGTCAGACCCACCATCACCGTCTTCGCCCCGGACACCCCTGCCCGCCCCGGCCCGCTGATCTGGAGCGAGCAGCTCGTCCGGTACGCCGGCTACGGCGACCACCACTCCGTCACCGTGGGCGATGCCCGCAACGCGCCCCTCACCAGTGCGCTGCTCGGCCTCGGCTGGGCCGGGGGCGCGGGCACCCCCTTCGACCTGCTGCCGCTGGTGGTCCAGGGCGTCGACGACAAGCCCCGCTGGTTCGACACCCCCGCGGACGCCGTGCTGGAGGTCCCGATCGGGCACCCCGACGACGCGGGCTGGGCCGACTGGGGGCTGCGCTGGCACGCCGTACCCGCCATCTCCAACATGTGCCTGGAGATCGGCGGCATCCACTACCCGGCCGCGCCCTTCAACGGCTGGTACATGGGAACCGAGATCGGCGCCCGCAACCTCGCGGACACCGACCGGTACAACCTCCTCCCCGCCGTCGCCCGGCGCCTGGGCCTGGACACCTCCAGCGACCGTTCGCTCTGGAAGGACCGTGCGCTCGTCGAGCTGAACCGGGCCGTGCTGCACTCCTTCGACCGGGCCGGGGTCACCATCGCGGACCACCACACCGAGTCGCGGCGCTTCCTCAGCCACATAGAGCGGGAGGAGCACAAGGGGCGCGAGGTGGGCGCCGACTGGTCCTGGATCGTGCCGCCGATCTCGGGCTCGGCGACCCCGGTCTTCCACCGCACGTACGACGACCGGCCGAGCTCGACGGCGTACGTCCACCACCCCGGCGCACAGGAACGCGCCCAAGGGCGCGATCTGGTCTAGACCTTCTGTTACCGTCGGCTCCGCACGGATCGATCCGGAACGGTGGAGAGGGGCATCCCGTGGGCGACGCGGACGGTACGGAGGGCACGTACGAAAGCGCCCGGAGCGGCGGACACCGGGTCCACATCGGCTCGTTCACCTCGGGAGGCGGCCGCGGGATCACCACCGCGGCCGTGGACCCGGCGACCGGTGCACTGACCCTGCTCTCCGCCACCGATGCCGTCGCGGACCCGTCGTACCTCGCCGTCGACCGGGCCACCGGCGTGCTCTACGCCGTGAGCGAGACCGAGCAGGGTGCGGCCGCCGCCTTCCGGCCGACCCCCGAGGGCCTCGCCGCCCACGGCCCCGCCGTCCGCGTCGGCGGCTCCGGACCGACCCACCTCAGCGTGGCCGGGCGCCGGCTGCTGACCGCCAACTACACCTCCGGCAGTGTCAGCAGCCTCCCGCTCACCACGGACGGCGCCCTGTCCGGACCCGCCTCGGTCCTCGCCCACCAGGGTTCCGGCCCCGACGCGAGCCGCCAGGAGCGGCCGCACGCCCACCAGGTGCTGCCCGATCCGAGCGGCCGCTGGGTGCTCAGCGTGGACCTCGGCACCGATTCGGTCCGGGTCTGCGCGCCGGACCCGGCCACCGGGGCGCTGCGCCTGCACGGCGAGACCGCGCTGCGCGCCGGGACGGGCCCGCGCCACCTCGTCTTCCACCCGGACGGCGAGGTGGTCTACGTCCTGCACGAGCTGGAGCCGCAGCTGACCGTCTGCCGCTGGAATCCGGGCTCCGGGCAACTGGAACCGGTCGACGAGGTTCCGGTCGCCTCTGCGGGCGCTCCAGGGGGCGTACGGGCCTATCCCTCGGCCGTGGTGGCGTCACCCGGCGGCCGGTTCGTATGGGCCGCCGTCCGCGGCGCCGACGCCATCGCCACGCTCTCGCTCGCCGGCGGGGCCGGGAAACCGCGGCTCACGGGCAGCGTGGACTGCGGCGGCAGCTGGCCGCGGGACATCGCCGCCGATCCCTCGGGGCGCCGGCTGTACGCGGCCAACGAGCGCTCCGGGGACGTCACCTGGTTCGACGTCGACCCGCTGACCGGGCAGCCGCGCCGGGCCGGTTCGGTGGCGGTGCCTGCCGCCACCTGCGTGGTCTTCGGCTGACACGGCCACGCGTGTGCGCACGGCCGAGGGCCCGCGCCCCGGGGAAGAATCCCGGGGCGCGGGCCCTCGTGCGAGCGGTCCTGGGAAGGATCAGTGGGCGGCGGCACCCTGGGAGAGGCCGAGCGCCGCGGAGTACTGGGTGACGACGAGCTTGCCGAGCGCCGAGTAGGCGCCGAGCACCTCGGCGGCCGCGCAGTCGGCCTCCTTGCAGGCCGTGTCCAGCAGCCCCTCGGCAGCCTCCGGGCCGATCAGGTACGGGGCCAGCGCGAGCTGCGTGGAGCCCTCGCTGCGCAGCTGCTCGGCGACCGCGGCCACCGAGCCCTCCTGGTCGAGCGCGGCGGCCTTGACGGGCACCGCGAGGCGGGCGGCCAGCAGCATGCCGGTGACCCCGGCGACCTGGACGGCCTCCGCGCCGCCGGTGGTGGCCACGATGATGCCGTCGGCGGCGGTGGTGACGGTGAACAGCCGGGCGCGGTCGGCGCGGGCCAGGCCCGCCTCGGAGAGCCGTACGTGCAGGCCCTCGGCGAGCAGCGGGTGCGGGCCGAGCACCTCGGCCAGCTCGGCGGCGGCCGAGGAGTCCATGACGGCCTGGCGCATCCGGCGCAGCAGGTCGGCGTCGGGGCCGGCCAGCAGCGGCACGACCACGGCGTCCGGGCCGGTCGGCGCGGGTACCTCGTGGCCGGCGGCGCGGGCGAACTCCGCGCGCGCGACGCGCTCGGCCGCGACAGCGGTCAGCACGGCGGCGAGGGCCGGGAACTCGGAGCCCTCGGCGTCATCGCCCTCGAGGAAGCCGATGCGGGCGTCCAGGCCCGGCAGCTCTGAGCGGCCGATGCTGATGATCTCTTCCGCCAGCCCCCGCGAGGCGGCCGAAGGGGCACCGGGCACGGCGAGCACCAGCGCGGGCGCGCCCTCGGGCGCCACCGCGGGCTCGGGTCGGCGGTGCCGTCCGGCAGGGCGGGGTCGCGGCATTCGTACGGGCAGGCCATTTGCGGGCCCAGTGGGGGAGCTCATGGCGCCGCATGCTACTGGCTTATCGGAACGTAGTGTTCGGGCAGGGCCTTATCGGGCGGCTTCTGTCCGTATTTATCCGTTGAATGTCGTATACCGTTCAACCGAATGATCAACTGGCTGAGGGGAGTCGCCAGTCCACCGGCTGCGCTCCCTGACGGACCAGCAGGTCGTTGGTCCGGCTGAACGGCCTGGAGCCGAAGAACCCGTTCGCCGCGGACATGGGGGAGGGGTGGACGGACTCCACGGCCGGCAACTCGCCCAGCAGCGGCCGCAGATTGCGGGCGTCCCGGCCCCACAGCACCGACACGAGGGGCTTCCCGCGCGCGGCCAGCGCCCGGATGGCCTGCTCGGTGACGGCCTCCCAGCCCTTGCCGCGATGGCCCCCGGTCTTGCGCGGGGCGGTGGTCAGCGCACGGTTCAGCAGCAGTACCCCCTGCCGGGTCCACGGGGTCAGGTCCCCGTTCGCCGGCCGGGGCACCCCGAGGTCCGCGTACAGCTCGCGGAAGATGTTGTCCAGGCTGGGCGGCCACGGGCTCACGTCGGGCGCGACCGAGAACGACAGGCCCATCGCGTGCCCCGGGGTGGGGTACGGGTCCTGGCCGACGATCAGCACCTTCACCTCGTCGAAGGGCTGCTGGAAGGCGCGCAGCACGTTCGCCCCGGCCGGCAGGTACGTCCTCCCCGCCGCGATCTCGGCGCGCAGGAAGTCGCCCATCACGGCGATCTGCGCCGCCACCGGCTCCAGAGCCCGGGCCCAGCCCGGCTCGACGATCTCGTTCAACGGTCGTGCTGCCACAGTGAGTCACTCTACTGGCCGATTCAGTGAGCCAGCACCGCCGCCCGTACGCACAGGACATCGGGCAGGTGCCCGGCCAACAGCTGCCAGCTGTCCCCGTCGTCGTGGCTGGCGTAGAGCTCGCCGTTGCGGTTGCCGAAGTAGACTCCCGCCGGATCCGCGTCGTCCGTGCACAGGGCGTCCCGCAGCACCGTCCCGTAGTGGTCCCCGGCCGGCAGCCCGTGCGTGAGCGGCTCCCATCCGGCGCCCGCGTCCTGGGTACGGAAGACCCGGCACCGGTGCTCCGCCGGGACCCGGTCGGAGTCGGCGTTGAGCGGGAAGACGTACGCGGTGTCCGGCCGGTGCGGGTGCGCGGCCACCGCGAAGCCGAAGTCGGAGGGCAGGCCGCCGCCGATGTCGGTCCACCGGGCCCCGGCGTCGTCGCTGCGGTAGACGCCCCAGTGGTTCTGCAGGTACAGCCGCTTCCGGTTCCCGGCGTCCTGGGCGATCTTGTGCACGCACTGGCCGAACTCCGGATGCGGATCCGGCAGGAACACCGCCGAGACCCCTTCGTTCGAGGGGGCCCATGCGGCGCCGCCGTCCAGGGTGCGGAACACACCGGCGGTGGAGACCGCCACCGTCACCGCGTCGGGGTCGGCCGGGTCCGTCAGCACCGTGTGCAGGCCCTCTCCGCCGCCGCCCGGCACCCAGCTCCTGCGGCTCGGGTGCTCCCACAGCGGGCGGACCAGCTCGAAGGACCTCCCACGGTCCGTCGAGCGGAACAGGGCGGCCGGCTCCGTCCCCGCGTAGACCACGTCCGGCGCCTCGGGGCCGGCCGGATGCAGCTGCCAGACCCGCTCCAGCGAGGCGCCGGTGTCCTTCGGGAACCTCACGGCGGGCTCCGCGGGCTCCTGCCAGCTCGCCCCCAGGTCGTCGGAGCTGAACACGGACGGCCCCCAGTGCGAGCTGTCCCCGCCGACGAGCAGCCGGGGTACCGGCCCTCGCCGGTCGACCGCGACGGCGTAGACGGCCTGGGCGTTGAAATGGGGCCCGTCGAGCTCCCAGGGGCCGCCGCCGCGCCTGCGGCCGATGAAGAGGCCCTTGCGGGTTCCCGCGAGCAGGAGCACCTCGGACATGGTCGACACCTCCGGACTTCACCGTCACGGTCGTCGTGCTGAACTTCTTTCCGGCCAGTCTGCACCCGCCCGCCGACAGTGGCCGGGCAGCCGCTCCGCTGCGCTGACCAGCCGGTCGCCATCGATCAACAGGCGTATCCAAAGGGTGGCTACTTGATCGTAGGAGGCCGAAAGGGGTTGACTTCCACCTCTGCCATCGCACGAGAGGCACTACGTGGTCACCGAGCACCTTTCACCGCTCGACCTCGCCTTCTGGCGGATCGAATCCGCCGCCCACCCCATGCACCTCGGCGCCCTCGCGGTCTTCGAAGCCGCCCCGCAGGACCCCGGCCCTGGTTCCGGCCACGGCCCCGGCCCCGGCAAAGCCGGCCCCGACGCCGCGGTCCGCGCCGCCGCACTGCTCACCGACCGCTGCGCCGCCGTCCCCGGGCTGCGCCGCCGCATCCACGACGTGCTGCTGCCGATCGGCGCGGCCGCCTGGTCGCCCGACGCGGACTTCGATCCGGCCCGGCACGTGTTCCTCGTCCGCACCGGCGACCCGCAGGCCGCCGCCGGGCCCCTCATGGCGCGGCCGCTGGACCGGAGCCGGCCGCCCTGGGAGGCGCACGTCCTGGCCGGTCCCGACCCGGGCTCCTTCGCGGTGCTCTTCAAGTTCCACCACGCCCTCGCCGA
Organism: Streptomyces sp. NBC_00354; assembly: GCF_036106915.1. Taxonomy (NCBI): domain Bacteria; kingdom Bacillati; phylum Actinomycetota; class Actinomycetes; order Kitasatosporales; family Streptomycetaceae; genus Streptomyces; species Streptomyces sp. NBC_00354. The sequence goes on from NZ_CP107983.1 coordinate 7,206,128, forward strand.
CGGGCTCGGCGCCCTCGCGCTGGCGGCCATGCTCTTCGACGAGGGCCCGCCCGTACGGGGTCCCGCGCGGCCGGCCCCCGTACCGCAGCCCGGCGGCTCCGCCCTGCGCAGCCTTCCCGGGATCCTGGCCGCCCGGGTCCAGGACGTCGGCCAGGCCCTGGAGATCGGCGCGTCCGTCGCCCGCGCCGGACTGCCCCTCGGCGTCCCGGCCGCCCTGACCGCCGTCCCGGCGCGGACCGGCACCCGCGCGGTCGCGGGCCTCGCGCTCGACCTCGACGACGTCAATCGCATCCGGAAGGTCGCCGGAGGCACCGTCAACGACGTCCTCATCGCCATGGTCGCGGGTGCGCTGCGGCGCTGGCTGGTGGGTCGCGGCGACCCCGAGCCGGAGGGTCCCGGGCCGCGCGCCCTGATACCGGTCTCCCGTCGCCGGCCGGGCGGCGCGCAGTACGGCAACCGGCTCTCCGGCTACCTGCTCCGGCTGCCCCTCGCCGAGCCGGACCCGCTGCTGCGCCTGCACCGGGTGCGGATCGGCATGGACCGCAACAAGGAGGCCGGACCCGCCCGCGGCGCCGGGGCCGTCGCGCTGCTGGCCGACCACGTCCACCCGCTCGGCCACCGGCTCGGCGGCCCGCTGGTCGCGCAGGCGGCCCGGCTGCTCTTCGACATCCTGGTCACCAGCGTCCCGCTGCCCAGTTTCACCTTCTCCCTCGGCGGCAGCCGGGTCCGGGAGGTCTATCCGCTCGCCCCGCTCGCCCGCGGCCACTCACTGGCGGTCGCGGTCTCCACGTACAAGGGCACGGTCCACTACGGCCTGGTCGCCGATGCGGCGGCGGTGCCGGACCTGGCCGCCCTCGCCGAGGCGCTGCACGCCGAGCTCGACGAGCTTGTACGAGAGATCTCGTAGTACGAGAAGTTTCGTAGTACGGTGACTCTCGTACAAGCCGCCTGTCTTCGGCGCGCCCGGCCACATCCGGAGAGTCCTTCATGAGTGCTGCCCCGCTCGCCCCCGCGACCCCTGCCGCCGGCGTTCCCGCCGCCTTCGCCGCCCTCTTCGCACCCCTCACCCTGCGCTCGGTCACCGTCCCGAACCGGGTGTGGATGGCGCCGATGTGCCAGCACGTCGCCGAGGCCTCCGGCCCGGAAGCGGGCGTGGCCCACGCATGGCACTTCGCGCACTACGCCGCCCGCGCGGTGGGCGGCGCAGGCCTGATCCTCCAGGAGGCCACGGCCGTCTCCCCGGAGGGCCGGATCTCCCCGTACGACCTCGGCATCTGGAACGACACCCAGGTCGAGGCGCTGCGCCCGATCACCTCGTTCATCAAGGCCCAGGGCGCAGTCCCCGGCATCCAGATCGCCCAGGCGCCTCCGTAGCCCGTTGACGGGCAGAGCTTCACGCAGCGTCCGCCGGCTCGGGGCATCCGGTTACCGAGCAAGGTCTAGGCACGGGGGCACCTCCGATCTACCGATAGTGATGACGTTGTGACGGCTCGTCATGGAAGGATCGGGGTCGGTCGGCAATGGGCCGACCAGGAGGAGGCAGCACCATGTCTGACGAGCAACCCCCAGCGCTCCAGATCATCGATGTGACCCCGGTCCCGGCCTCGGAGGTCAAGCCTGAAGACGTGGGCACGCTGAGCCTGCGATACGTGGACGGCGTACCCCAGCTCGTCATCAGCGGCGGCAGGTTCGCCCCAGCTGCACTTACGATCGTGGACCCGTCCGGCACTCCTGTAGCGACATACACGGCAGGTCCGCTCCCGGTTATGACGTCGCGCGTTTTGGACACCCAGAACGGTCTCTACACCGCAGACATGACCGTCGTGTTTGATGCTGTGCCGCGTCCCTAGTTGCGCAACGCCACGCACGCCCCGGTACGGACGTGTCAGAGCCTGTACCGGGGCGGTGTTTGTGAGCTGGGCGTAACCCGGACGGCTCAAGATCGTTGGCAGCGTGTGAACAACGCCAAGCGTGTACTTGCCGCTGTTGCCCTCGCGGGGGCCGCGCTGACGATGACCGGAACAGTGCATGCGGCCGACCAGCCCGAACGCAGTGGGTTCGTCACGGACGTGAAAGATGACCCCATTGGCTCTGTCAACTGGAAGCCCGAACTCCCGATCCCGGATCAGTACAAGGTGATCGCTAAGCCCTTGATCAAGTCCACCGTGAACAACTTCAAGGGCAGGATCGCCAAGATCGTCAACAAGGCGATCAACGATTTCAGGACTCGACCGGAGCACTAGCGGCCCCAAAATCCTCGCGCGTCTTGAGTCGGTGGCACGGGCGACAGAGCGGTTGCACGTTCCCGTCCGTGCCCGTCCCGCCGAGCGTGAGTGATGCCCTCACCACCCCTGGTGAGGGCATTCGTGCGCTCCGGGCCTGGTCAGGCAGCCAATGTGTCACCTGACACTCGGTTCATCTTGCGCATGCCGGACGCAAGGCTTCGACCGGCCGCCCCTGGGAGGGCGGCGGCTACGTCGGACCCGAGGCCGACGGCTGGCTGCCGAGCGCCCCGAGCCCGGCGCCGTTCGCCGAGGGCGACCCGGTGCCGCACGAGCTGACGACCGCCGAGATCCGCGAGATCACCGGCCAGTTCGCGGCCGCCGCGCGCCGTGCGCTGGCCGCCGGCTACGAGGTCGTCGAGATCCACGGCGCCCACGGCTACCTCATCGGCCAGTTCCTCTCCGGCGAGAGCAACCGGCGCACCGACGCGTACGGCGGCTCCTTCGAGAACCGGGCCCGCTTCGCCCTCGAAGTCGTCGACGCCGTACGGGCGGTGTGGCCCGAGGAGCTGCCGCTGTTCTTCCGGGTCTCCGCCACCGACTGGCTGGAAGAGTCCGGCTGGACCCCCGAGGACACGGTCCGGCTGGCCGGGCTGCTCCGGGTGCACGGGGTGGACCTGCTGGACGTGTCCACCGGCGGGATGGCCCCGAAGGCGAGCATCCCCGTGGGCCCGGGCTACCAGGTGCCGTTCGCGGCGGAGGTCAGGGCCCGGACCGGCCTCCCGGTGGCCGCCGTCGGGCTGATCACCGAGCCGGAGCAGGCCGGGAAGATCCTGGCCGACGGGCAGGCGGACGCGGTCCTGCTGGGCCGCGAGCTGCTGCGCGACCCGTACGGGGCCCGCCGCGCGGCCGCCGAATTCGGCGCCGGTGTCCGGGTGCCCACGCCGTACCACCGCGCCTGGTAGGGCAACTCGGCCGGGCGGTGCGGTCGGTCGGTGTACTACGGTGTTTCTCGTACAACACACCGGAGCGGGGGCGAACGGAGCAGCAGACGTGACGGATACGGCCACCACCCGTACGCTCGCCCATCCCGAGCCTGCGGAGATCCGGCTCGAGGCGGTGCTGCACGCGCTGTCGGACCCGATGCGGCTGTCGATCGTGCGGGACCTCGCGGTCACCCCGGACGAGCTGGCGTGCTCGTACTTCGTCCTCCCGGTCACCAAGTCGACGACCACGCACCACTTCCGCGTCCTGCGGGAGGCGGGTGTGATCCGCCAGGCCTACCGCGGGACGGCGAAGATGAACGGCCTGCGCCGTGCGGAGCTGGAGGGCCTGTTCCCGGGGCTGCTCGACAGCGTGCTCACCGCGGCCGCCGCGGAGGAGGCACGCCGGGCGGACACCCCCTAGGCATCTGCCCCGGCCCCGGCTCAGGCGCCCGCGGCCGCCGCGCCCAGCAGGCCCGTCCAGTCCGGGATCTTCACCGAGTGGCGGCCCAGCGAGCGCCCGAGGTCGGCCTCCGCCGCCTCGATCGCGAGCCAGCCCGGCCACTGCACCGGGTGCAGTCCCGCCGCCCGCAGCGCGTCCAGCGGGTCGCCCGGCAGCTCCCGCCGGGCCAGCGCCCCCGCGTCCTGGAGCAGCGAGGAGGCCGTCTCCTTGGCGCAGGGCCGGTTGGTGCCGATCACCCCGGTCGGGCCGCGCTTGATCCAGCCCGCCACGTACTCGCCGACCGAGGCCCGGCCCGCGCGCATCACCCGGCCCGCGGCGTGCGGGACCGTGGCCTTCGCGGGGTCGAACGGCAGGCCGGGCAGCGGAACGCCCTGGTACCCCACCGAGCGCAGCACCAACTGCGCCTCGATGTCCTCGTACACGCCCGTCCCGGCGACCCCGCCGCGCCCGTCCGGGGCGGTCCGCTCGAAACGCATCCCGGCGACCCGGCCGTCGGGGCCGCCCAGCACCTCCACCGGGCGCAGGTAGAACCGCAGGGCGATCCGGCGCCGGGCGTCGCCCGGGTCCTGCTCGGCCCAGCCGCGCAGCGCCTCGAGGTTGCGCCGGGCCACCGCGGGCAGCGCGGCGGCCGTGCCCTGGTCCGTGTACGCAGGGTCGAGCGCGAGCTCGGCGGGGTCCACCACCGCGGCCACGCCGGGCAGTGTGCCCAGCTCCCGGAGCTCCTTGGTGGTGAACTTGCCCTGCGAGGGCCCGCGTCGGGCCACCATCGACACCGACTTCACCCCGCTGTCCGCGAGTGCGCCGAGGGCCGGCTGCGGCATGTCGGTCGGGGCCAGCTCCGGCTCGCCCCGGGCCAGCATCCGCGTCACGTCCACCGCGACGTTGCCCGCCCCGACGACCACCGCCGAGCCCACCCCGGGCAGGTCGAAGGCCTCGCCCTCGGCGTCCGGGTGCCCGCTGTACCAGGCGACGAAGGCCGTCGCGGAATGCACCCCGGCCAGCTCCTCGCCGGGGATCCCGAGCATCCGGTCGCGGGCGGCGCCCACGCAGTACACCACCGCGTGGTACAGCTCCAGCAGCCGTTCGGTGGTCAGCTGCGGCCCGCCGACCTCGACGTTGCCGAGGAAGCGGATCCGCTCGCCCTCCAGCACGGTGCGCAGGCTGCCCTGCAGCGATTTGATCTTCTCGTGGTCGGGGGCCACCCCGTAGCGCACCAGCCCGTACGGCGCGGGCAGCCGGTCCAGTACGTCGACGCGGATGCCCGGCACCTCACGTTGCTGTACGAGTGTCTGAGCGGCGTAGACCCCGCTGGGGCCCGAACCGACGACGGCGACACGAAGCACGGCGGAGCTCCTCCCGCAGGTGCTCCCAGCATGCCACCGGGCCCGGCGGCCGTCAGCCCATCGCGCGCATCCGGTGGATCTCGGCGGTCTGCGTGGCCACCACCTCGTTGGCCATTTCCTCCACCGCCCCGTTGTTTCCGGCCGCCAGCGACTCGCCCGCCATCTTCACCGCGCCCTCGTGGTGGGCGGTCATCAGGGTGAGGAAGAGCCGGTCGAAGTCGGCGCCCTTCGCCTCGGTGAGCTGTTTCAGCTGCTGCTCGGTCGCCATGCCCGGCATCGCGCCGTGGTCGTGGCCGGCCGGAGCTCCGGAGGGGGCCGGGTAGCGGGCCGACCAGCTCTCCATGGCGCGGATCTCGGGCTGCTGGGCGGCCGAGATGCGCTCGGCCAGCCGCTTGACCCCGTCCGCCGAGGCTCGCTCCGGGGCCAGCGCGCTCATGGTGAGCGCCTGGCGGTGGTGTTCGACCATGTGCTGCACGTAGGCCCGGTCCGCCGCGTTGGGTTTGTCGTCGGGCTGCCGCTTGGCAGCTTCCCCGGGGGAGAGGGTGTGGGCCTTCTCGCCCGGTCTGCCGGGGGCGATGACCTGCGCTCCGTCGTGCTCCGCCGCGTCGTGGCCGTCGCCGCTCCGGCAGCCGGCCAGGGCGAGCAGGAGGCCCGCGGCCACGACCGCCCCGGTGGTTCGACCGAGTAAGCCCTTTGCCATGTCCATGGTAAGGAACATACTGCCGGGGTCCTGGTTCCGTTCCCACCACGAGCGGAATCGATCGGACTCCCATGGGAGGGCACAGTGACCTCGAAGCACACCACCAGAGTGCGGCACAGGAGTCTGGGGGCGGCCGTGGCCGCGGCCGGGCTGCTCGCCACGCTGTTCGCGGCCGGTCCCGCGGCCGCCACCCCCGATCCGGGGGACTTATCGCCCGGCGGCGCAGGCAGTGCAGGCAGCGCCTCGTCCGCGCAGGGTGCGGACCCGGCCGCGGGCCGCGAACTCGCCCCCGGCGAGATCCCCGGCCAGGACGAGATCGTGCACAGCGCGAACGTCAGGCACCTGGCCAACATCCCGAGCACCTACCCGGGCGTCATCAACACCGACCTGGCATTCCAGGGCAAGTACGCCTACGCCGGCAACTACAACGGCTTCACGATCTACGACATCGCCAACCCCAAGGCCCCGAAGGCCGTCAGCCAGGTGCTGTGCCCCGGCGGCCAGAACGACGTCTCCGTCCAGGGGGACCTGCTCTTCCTCTCCACCGACTCCTCGCGCAGCGACGACTCCTGCAACAGCGTCTCGCAGCCCGCGACGGAGAAGTCCTCGTGGGAGGGCATCAAGATCTTCGACATCAAGGACAAGAAGAACCCGAAGTACATCAAGTCCGTCGAGACCAACTGCGGCTCCCACACCCACACGCTGGTGCCGGGCGAGCGCGACATCTACCTCTACGTGGCCTCCTACTCCCCGAACGAAGCGTTCCCGGACTGCCAGCCTCCGCACGACGGCATCTCCGTGATCAAGGTCCCGAAGAAGAACCCGACGCAGGCCGCCGTCGTCGCCTTCCCCGTCCTCTTCCCGGACGGCGGCAACCCGGGCGGGCCCGCCAACCCCGGTGTCACCAAGACCACCGGCTGCCACGACATCACCGTGCTGCCGTCGAAGAAGCTGGCCGCCGGCGCCTGCATGGGCGACGGCATCCTCTTCGACATCAGCAAGCCCGAGCAGCCGCGGGTCATCGACCGGGTGCAGGACAACGTGAACTTCGCTTTCTGGCACTCGGCGACCTTCAACGAAAAAGCCGACAAGGTGGTGTTCACCGATGAGCTGGGCGGCGGTGGCGGCCCCACCTGCAACGAGGCCACCGGCCCGAACCGCGGCGCCGACGGCATCTACGACATCACCGGCCGCGGCGACCAGCGCAAGCTCGTCTTCCGCAGCTACTTCAAGATCCCGCGCCTGCAGGCCGACACCGAGAACTGCGTGGCCCACAACGGCTCGCTGATCCCGGTCGGCGGCGGCCGCGACATCATGGTCCAGGCCTGGTACCAGGGCGGCGTCTCGGTCTGGGACTTCACCGACTCCGCCCGGCCCAAGGAGATCGGCTACTTCGAGCGCGGCCCGCTCACCACCGACCAGCTCGGCCTCGGCGGGTCCTGGTCGGCGTACTACTACAACGGCCACATCTACTCGAACGACATCGCCAAGGGCCTCGACGTGCTGCGGATCGACGACTGGCGCACCGAGGGCGCGAAGTGGGTGCGGATGGACCGCCTCAACGTGCAGAGCCAGCCCGTCTACCACTGACGGCCGGCGGTGTCAGCCTTTTGAGGGAAACGTTCCGCCGGGCGGTCCGCCGTCCGGCGGGACGCCGAGCTCCCAGTCCAGCCCGTACCGCTGGAACAGCTCCGCCCGCAGCCGCGCCAGCGGCATCGGCGCCCCCGGCAGCAGGACCGCGACCACCGCGCCCATCAGCAGCGCCCGCAGCAGCGGGTAGTCGGTGTCCACGTCCGCCGAGCCGTAGCGCGTGACCGTGTCCCGGAGCAGCTCCGCCAGCCGCTGCTGCTCCGGGCACTGCACGAACCCCTCGGCCTGGAGGATGCCCGCCATGTGGGTCCGCATCAGCAGCGGCTGGTCCCGGGCGAGCCCGAGGATCGCGTCGACGGCACGGGCGAGCCGCTCGCGGCCGTCGTCGCTGCGCGGCTCGCGCTCCAGGGCCGCGTCCAGCGTGAGGTGCATCAGCCGGTGCACCGCCGACTGCAGCAGCTGCCGCTTGCCCGGGAAGTAGTACGAGACCAGGCCGCGGGCCGTGCCCGCCCGATCGGCGATGTCGCCGAGCGTCGTGGCCTCGTAGCCGCGCTCGGCGACGAGATCGACCGTGGCCTGGAGCAGCCGCTCCCGGGAACGTCTGCGCAATTCTTCATTGACCGATGCGCTGCGCGGGGACATGCTTACTCCTGCGTTGACTGGCTCCCAGCCAATATACTCAGCGCACGGGGTCGCCTGCTCTGGGCGACGCGGGGGATCGCCCAGAGCAGGGACTTCCACACCTCGAGGGAACGACGAGTTTCGGCCTGTCCGCACCCGGGAGGGCGGGATCAGGCCGGTGGGACCGGACCGGCCGGATCAGGTGAGCGCGCTCAGGCCCGGCATCAGGGCCACCACCAGCGGTACAGCCGGGACCAGCGCGGCCAGGGCCGTCAGCCGCAGCCGGCGGCCCGCCGACAGCCGGGGCGCCGCCGACAGCAGCCGCCGCACCCGCTCCGAGACGTGCGGCTGCGGACTCGGGTAGGGCCCGAACACCCCCCGGTCCTCGTTGAGCCCGACCAGCGCGAGCGCGATCGTCAGCCTCCCGTACCGCCGCGAGGCCACGTCGTCGGCGGCCAGTTCCACGAGCCGGTGCATCTCCGCCTCGAACGCCGCGAACACCGGCACCTGCGGGAATCCCCCCGCCAGCGCCCGCGAGCAGTGCAGCAGCCAGTCGTGCCGGGCCTCCGCGTGCCCCTGCTCGTGTGCCAGTACGGCGTCCAGCTGGCTCCCCTTGAGCCGCCCGAGCGCGGCCGTGGTCACCACCAGCTGCGGGGCCGCACCCGGCAGCCACCACGCGTCGGGCCGCGTTCCCTCCAGTACGACGAGCCGCGCCCCGGCCGGGTCCTCCCCGGGCAGCAGCGGCGCGCGTACGAGCAGCTCGGCGCCCCGCGCGCGCCGCCGGGCCCGGGCCCGCAGCACCTCCCGGGTCAGCCGGGCCCCGGTCCACAGCCCGCCGCCCGCCAGCGCCAGCGCGGTGCCCACGGCCCACGGGCCACCGGTCGGGCCCAGCGCGTACGCGTCGACCACCCCGTGCGGCGCGGCCGCGAAGAGCCGGCCCCGGACCGCCAGCCAGGCGGCGGCCGCGCTCAGCACCATCGACAGGGCGAAGCACAGGAGCACCGCGCCCACCACGCACTGCCACACCCACAGCGCGACGACGGGCTCACGGTCGGGCCATTCGGCCCGGGCCAGCAGACGGGGGGCGAGCACCGCGGTCAGAGCGCCGAGCAACAGGAGTGCGGCGGGGACCATCATGCCCGCCAGCCTATGAGCGCGGGGCTACCTGCGGGTACGGGCTTTCGGCATTGGTGACGCAGGACACGTTTGCCCGCCGCGTCCGAGAGCGTCACAGGCTCAGCAGCATCGCCAACATGCCCATCCCCATGGCGAGTCGGCACGCCCGTGTCAGCTCCGTGGGCGGCGCCTGCGGCCCGCCCGGGACCGGCTGCGCACCTCCGCCCGCCGTCACCAGCCGCGCCCCGCCGAGCAGCACGTACCCCGCGAAATACAGCAGCAGCGCCCCGGTGACCAGCGGCAGGCCCCCGCCGTGCCCGTGGCCGGCGGTCATCGTCAGCGCCATGTACGCCATGGCCAGCGAACCGACCAGGTGGTGGGCGTGGTGCACCCCGCCCCGCAGCAGCCACAGGGCGTGCAGCGCGGCCCCGCAGAAGACGGCCAGCAGGATCCCGGGCCCCCACAGCCCGATGCCCGACGGCACGGCCATCGCCGCCATCCCGAATCCCATCAGCGCCTCGCCCGCCGCCCCGCCGCGCGCCTCCCGGCCCGATCTGCGCACCCGCCGCAGGCAGTACGCACCGCTCACCGCGCACAGCAGCACGAGCAGCCAGGCGGGGAGGGAGGCGGGAAGGGACATCGCGGGACCGTGCACGGCGCAACCCCCGGTTCGTCGGCGTCACCGGAAGAGATGCCCCGGCCCGGACGCCCGCACGCCGCCCCGGGTTAGGCTCTGCTTGCCGCACCGGGCATGTCATATGCCGCCGAGCTGAACGGAGCCCCCGATGCCGACCGCCCACCCCACCGCTCTGAACTTCCGCAGTGCCCTAGAAGCGGACGTCCCGGATCTGGTGGCGCTCGTCGAGTCGGCCTACCGCGGGGACGCCAGCCGCGCCGGCTGGACCACCGAGGCGGACGTCCTGGACGGGCAGCGGACCGACCCCGAAGGGGTCCGCGCGATCATCGACTCCACCGACGGCGTCCTGCTCGTCGTCGAGCGTTCGGGCGAGCTCGTCGCCTGCTGCCAGCTCGAACACCGGGGCGACCACGTCTACTTCGGGATGTTCGCGGTCCGCCCGGGGCTGCAGGGCGGCGGCCTCGGCAAGGAGATCCTCGCCGAGGCGGAGCGCCGCGCCCGCGAGACCTGGGGCGCCAAGGAGATGCGCATGACGGTGGTGAACGTACGGGAGGAGCTCATCGCCTACTACGTGCGCCGCGGCTACCGGCGCACCGGCGAGCTGAGCCCCTTCCCGTACGGCGACGAGCGCTTCGGCGTCCCGCTGCGCGACGACCTGGCCTTCGAGCTGCTGGTCAAGCCGCTGTAGCGCGGGAGCCCGGGGCCGCGCGCGGCCGTCAGGCCAGGAACCGGCCCGTACTGCGGATCTCCGGGAAGTCGGTGGCCGCGCCGTCCAGTTCGAGAGCCCGGGCCAGCCGCAGCTGCTGCAGGGTGTTGACGGTCCAGCCGGTCACCTTCAGCCCGGCCGCGTGGACCGACTCCACTGTGTCCAGGGTGAGTTCGCGGATGTTCAGGGCGACCGTCTTCGCGCCGACGGCCAGCGCCCGGTCCACGATGGTCCTGCGGTGCGCGAGGTGCCGGTCCGCGTACAGGCAGCTGCGTACCCCGGGCACCAGCCGGGCCGTCTCCGCGAGCACCTCGTCGTGGAGGGAGGCCACCTCCACCCGTGCGCTCAGGTCGCGGCGCAGGACCAGCTCCGCCAGCGCGGCCGCGGCGGCCCCGTCGTGGACCGACACCTGGAGCGGGGTCCGGACCGCGTCCAGGACCTCCTCGAAGGCCGGCACGTGCTCGCCCTGGCCGGCGTCCAGCTCGCGCAGTGCGGACAGGGTCAGATCGGCGACGGCCCCGGCGCCGTCGGTGGTCCGGTCCACCTCGGCGTCGTGCAGGACGACGAGTACGCCGTCCTTGCTCAGCTGCACGTCCAGAGCGATGACGTCCATCCCGGAACGTTCCGCGCGGACGAACGACCGCAGGGTGTTCTCAGGTTCGACACCCATGACCCCGCGGTGACCGATGGTGAGGAAAGTCAAGGTTCTCTCGCTTCCGTCGACGGCGGCTCCCCGCGCGGTCGCGGTGTCCCTACCGGCCGCGCGGTGAGGACGCATGCTAGTGCGCCGGGGATGCGATGAGACCGCCCGTGCAGCGCCCGGAACGAGGCCGCCGGCCGGTTCCCGCCAGGGCTGTACGCCGCCACGGGCCCCGGGGCGGCCCTGCCGTGTCACCCGGGCGTGGGCGCGTCCCCGCCGCCTTGACGATCCGGGTCCGCGGCTCCGCTCCGGGCCCCCGCCCTGGTCCCGGACAGCTCCGCAAGATCCGCCAGCAGGGCCTCGCCCAGCTCCAGCTCGGCCAGGTGCTGCCGCTCGCTCCAGCGCAGCGCGAGTGCCGGGAAGGCCCACTCCGGCACCTCGCCCGCCTGCTCCATCGCCTCCCGTACGGCGGTCAGTTCGCCCCGGGTGCGTTCCAGATGGTCGCCGACCATCGCGCGCAGCCGCTCGGGCTCGGCGAGGTGGCCGAGCCAGACCCGCAGCAGCAGCCCGTGCTTGAGCACCGGGGGACCGGCCTCCGCGGTGTCCGAGGCCCAGCCGGCGAGGGCCTCGCGGCCGGCGTCGGTGATGGCGTAGCGGCGCTTGGCCCGGGCCTCCTCGGGGCCCGAACGCGCGGAGGCCGTGTACCCCAGCTCCTCGAGCCGGCGCAGCTCGGCGTAGATCTGGCTGATGGCCGGGGACCAGTAGAAGAAGCGCAGGGAGGAGTCCGCCCACTTCTTCAGCTCGTACCCGGTGCGCTCCCCGGGGAAGGACAGCAGCCCGAGTACCGCCCATGCGGTCGGCGGAAGGTCTTGCTTCTTCGACGTATGACTACTAGTCATATTCCGAATTGAAGTGTGGCCGGGCACGGGACGCAACCCTGGAGGCATCGTGAAATTCTCCGTGATCTTCGAAGCTCAGCTCGCCGACCCGACCGTGGAGCGGGAGCACCAGGTCATCCACGACTGCGTGGAGCAGGCCGTGCTCGCCGAGCGCATGGGTTTCGACCGGATCTGGGCCGTCGAGCACCACTCGCTGAAGTGGTACGCACACATGTCCGCCCCGGAAATCTTCCTGACCTGGGTCGCGGCCCGGACGCACACCATACGCATCGGCCACGGGGTCGTCTGCATGCCGTTCAACTTCAACCACCCGGTCCGGGTCGCCGAGCGGGCCGCCATGCTCGACCTGCTCTCGGGCGGCCGCCTCGACCTGGGCGCCGGGCGCGGCGGCACCGAACAGGAGACCTCCCTGTGCGGGGTCGACAGGGAGCGGACCACCCAGGAGGTCGAGGAGGCGCTGCGGATCATCGGCAAGGCCTGGCAGGAGGAGGAGCTGGAGTACCACGGCGAGCTGATCGACATCGCCCCGCACCCGATCCTGCCGCGGCCGAAGCAGGCCCCGCATCCGCCGCTCTTCCTGGCGTGCAGCCGCGCCGAGACCCTTGTGCAGGCCGCGGAACTGGGCGTCGGGGCCCTGGTGATGGGCTTCGCCGGGCCGGAGTCCATCGCCGGGATGCGGGCCGTGTACGACGGGGCGGTCGCCGGCCGGGACGGCGCCCGCTTCGTCTCCACCGCCGTCAACGACCACTTCTCGGTGCTCTGCCCCACCATCGTGCTCGACGACCCGGCCGAGGCGCGCCGGATCGGCATCCGGGGCCAGCGGTTCTTCGCCCAGTCCATCGGCCACTGGTACGGGGGGACGGGCATCCCGGACGAGGCCGTGGTCGCGGGCGCCGACGAGGCGGCGGAGATGGACAGGGCGGCCGAGCAGGTGGTGGCCCGGCTGAACGAGCAGGACATCCCGGTGCGGCCCACGTCGACGGCCACGTTCCGCGCCGACCACGCGTACGGGAGCGCCGACGACGCCATCGCGTACGTCCAGCGGCTGAAGGAGGCGGGGGCGGACGAGATCATGTGCCTGATCCAGATGGGCACCGTGCCGCAGGAGGCCTGCCTGGAGACCCTGCGGCAGTGGGGCGAGAAGGTCGTCCCGCACTTCCGCGACGTGTGAGAGCCGCCGCCCGAGCATGCGCCCGCCCGGTGGGTGACGGACGTCACGCACCGGGCGGGCGCGGGCTGCCCGCAGGGCCGGGCAGGCGTGAACCTCGGTACGCGAAAGGGGCGAAGCCGTCGCTCGAAGGGTGGACGGCGGGAAGAATTACGGTGTCGGTAGGGGTCTCGCAGGACAATTTCCCGAGCAACCTCTTGAGCGGGAGAGGTCTGCACACATACGCTGTGTTGACGCGAGGTTCTCCTGTGGAGGAAGTGACATGACGGAAATTCTTGTGCCGGGTTCTGGCGGTGCGGTGATAACCGCCGGTGCGCGGGTGGTGGACCACCCGGCGTGGCCCGAGCTCAAGGCCGCCGTGGAGGAGATCCGCCCCTGGCAGTCCAAGGACGGCTCCATCGACTTCGAGGCCGCGGGCGCCCCCGTCCCGGTCGATGCCGAGGCCGCCGTCGAGCGGGCGATCGGTGCCGTCGAGACGCTGTCGCCGCTGCTGCCGCACGCCACGGCGTACCACCGTGCGCTCGTCTCCGACCTCCGCAAGTGGGTCGCGGACGGCTTCAAGGTGCCGGACTTCCTGGACTCCCTGCTGGCCTTCCACCCGGCCGCCGAGCGCGCCGACGGGCTCCAGCACCTGGTCGTCTTCCCCATGTACACGCAGAACGGCAACCTCGACCGCAACTTCGAGGCCGTCGTCCTGAAGATGGTGTGGCCCGAGTGGCTCTCCGAGCTGGAGCGCACCCGGTACGACAACCCGCTGTTCCTCGGCATCACCTTCGAGGACTTCACCCCGGGCTACGACACCCACTCCGCCGTGCTCTTCCCGGAGACCATCGCCGTCCGCGAGGCCCCCGAGCGCTTCACCTGGGGCGGCATCTTCTGCGACCGCGAGGCCGCCCGGTACCGCAAGGTCACCGCGGCCGCCGTCGACATCCTCGGCATCGAGCTGCCCGAGGACATCGCCCGCATGGTCGAGGACCAGGAGCGCTGCGAGAAGGCCTTCGTCCTGTGGGACATGGTCCACGACCGCACCCACAGCCACGGCGACCTGCCGTTCGACCCCTTCATGATCAAGCAGCGCCAGCCGTTCTGGATGTACGGCCTGGAGGAGCTGCGCTGCGACCTCACCGCCTTCAAGGAGGCCGTGAAGCTGGAGTCCGAGGGCAACGAACACGGCCGTGACGTGCAGTACGCCGTCCTCTTCGACCGGATGTTCCGCTTCCCGGTGTCGGGCGACCGCAACCGCAACTACGACGGCCTCGGCGGCCAGCTGCTCTTCGCGTACCTCCACAAGCACGACGTCGTGCGCTGGACGGACAACACGCTGAAGATCGACTGGATGCGTGCCCCGCAGGTCACCAACCAGCTGTGCGCCGAGATCGAGGACCTCTACCGGGCCGGCATCGACCGCCCGAAGCTCGTCCACTGGTTCAAGGCGTACGAGCTCGTCTCCACGTACCTCGCCCCGCACCCGGGCTCCAAGTGGGCCAAGGGCCCCGACGCCCTCGACCTGACGCAGCCGCCGCGCAAGCTCGTCGACGACGTGCTTCCCGACGAGTTTCCGCTGAGCATGTTCTATGAGGCGCTCGCCAAGAAGCTCAAGGGAGTGATCGCCTCCACGAAGGGCATCACTGCAGTGAATGCCGATTCGGCCGAGCGGGTCGCCGCGTGAGCACTCGCCCACAGGAGGCTGCACAGATGAACAGCGCTGGGAAGACCGGGAACGGCAAGCTCCACGGGGCTGTCGTCGCGGTGGCCGGGGCCGGCGGCCCCGCCGGCCACGCCGCCCTGCTCCGCCTCGCCGAGGCCGGTGCAGTGGTCGTGGCGGCCGACGCCGACCCGACGCGTCTCGCGGAGTCCGTTGACGCGGCCCGCTACGCGCACGGCGGCGCCACCGTCACCGGTGACACCGTGGACCTGCTCGACCTGGAGGCCACCAAGGCCTGGGCCGAGCGGACCGAGAAGGAGTTCGGCCGCGTGGACGGGCTCGTCCACCTCGTGGGCGGCTGGCGCGGCAGCACCACCTTCACCGACACGGACCTCGCGGACTGGGACTTCCTGGAGAAGCTCCTGATCCGCACCGTCCAGCACACGTCGCTCGCCTTCCACGACGCGCTGCTGCGCAGTGACCGCGGCCGCTTCGTCCTCGTCAGCCAGTCCGGCGCGCACAAGCCGGTCGCCAACAACGCCGCGTACAACGCCGGCAAGGCGGCCGCCGAGGCCTGGACGCTCTCCCTCGCCGACTCCTTCCGCAAGGCGGGGGGCGAGGAGGGCCCGGGCGCCGCGGCTGCGATCCTGGTGATCAAGGCACTGGTGCACGACGCCATGCGCGCCGAGCGCCCCAATGCGAAGTTCGCGGGCTTCACCGACGTCAAGGAGCTGGCCGAGGCCATCGCCGGCGTGTGGGAGCGGCCCGCCATCGATGTGAACGGACAGCGTCTGTGGCTCACTCCGCAACCGTGAAAACCGATGCCCGCCGCCACCACGATCCGGCGGTACGCGGTTTCGCGAGCGACAACTACGCAGGGGTCCATCCAGAGATCCTGGAGGCCCTTGCCCTGGCCAACGGCGGCCACCAGGTCGCCTACGGCGAGGACGAGTACACCGAGAACCTGCAGAAGATCATCCGCAGCCACTTCGGCCCGTACGCGGAGGCCTTCCCGGTCTTCAACGGCACCGGCGCGAACGTCACGGCCCTCCAGGCCCTGACGGACCGCTGGGGTGCGGTGATCTGCGCCGAGACGGCGCACATCAACGTCGACGAGGGCGGCGCCCCGGAGCGGATGGCCGGGCTCAAGCTGCTCACCGTCCCGACTCCGGACGGCAAGCTCACCCCTGAGCTCATCGACCGGCAGGCGTGGGGCTGGGAGGACGAGCACCGGGCGATGCCGCAGGTCGTCTCGATCACCCAGAACACCGAGCTGGGCACGGTGTACACGCCGGACGAGATCCGGGCGATCTGCGAGCACGCGCACGGCCACGGCATGAAGGTCCACCTCGACGGGGCCCGGATAGCCAACGCCGCGGCCTCGCTCGACGTGCCGATGCGCACGTTCACCAACACGGTGGGCGTGGACGTGCTGTCGTACGGCGGCACCAAGAACGGCATGATGTTCGGCGAGGCCGTGGTGGTCGTCAACCCGGACGCGGTCCGGCAGATGAAGCACATCCGCAAGATGTCGATGCAGCTCGCGTCGAAGATGCGGTTCGTGTCGGTGCAGCTGGAAGCGCTGCTCGCCAAGGACCTGTGGCTGCGCAACGCCCAGCACGCCAATGCGATGGCGCAGCGGCTGGCTGCGGGCGTGCGCGAGACCGACGGGGTGGAGATCCTCTACCCGGTGCAGGCCAACGCGGTGTTCGCGAAGCTGCCGCACGAGGTGTCGCGGCGGCTGCAGAAGCGTTACCGCTTCTACTTCTGGGACGAGGTTGCCGGGCACGTGCGCTGGATGTGCGGCTTCGACACCCAGGAGGAGGACGTGGACGGCTTCCTCCAGGCGCTCAAGGAGGAGCTCGCCCGTTAAGGGTGTCAGCCCCCTTCGATAGTTGAATAAATATACCCCCGACCGTAAATCTATTGATCCTCGGTCGGGGGTATGCCTATGCTCCGGGCCATGCAGCTGATCCCGCAAAGCCCAGACAGTCACGCCTATCTGGCGGCGGACGAGGTCATCGACCACGACCACCCGCTCGTCCGGGAAACCGCCGACGCCCTCTGGACCGCCACCGGCGACGCATACTCATACGCCAAGGTCGCCTTCGAGTTCGTCCGCGACACCATCCCGCACTCCGGCGACTCCGGGGACCTGCGCGTCTCCTGGCGCGCCTCGGACGTGCTGGGCACGCGCAACGGCATCTGCTACGCCAAGTCCCATGCGCTGGTCGCCCTGTTGCGCGCCCAGGGCGTCCCGGCCGGCCTCTGCTACCAGAGGCTCGCCGACGACGACGGCTCGAACCCCGTCGTCCACGGACTGATCGCCCTCCGGCTGCCCGGCGCCGCGGACTGGGCCCGCCAGGACCCCCGCGGCAACAAGCCCGGCGTGGACGCCCGGTTCACCCTGGACGCCGAGCGACTCGCCTTCCCCGTACGCCCCGAGCTCGGCGAGGTCGACTACCCCGATCTGTACGCCACCCCGCACCCGGCCGCGCTCAAGGCCCTCCGGGAGTCCGCCGACCGGACGGAGCTGTGGCGGAATCTCCCGACGGCTTTGTAGCCGCCGCCCCGCCGGCCGGCGCCGGGGCCTGCCGCGCCACCAGTGCGTGCAGCAGGGCCGCCGCCAGGATCAGTACGGAGATCCCGGCCAGCAGCGCCTGTGGCGGCGCGGCCGCGGCGAAGCCCACGAGGGCGGCGCCGACCGATGCGGCGGTCAGCTTGAGCCCCGCCCCGAGGGTGAACACCTGGGTCCGTACGGCGTCGGGCGCGTACTCCGAGCGGATCCGGAGGGTGGCCGTCAGCAGCGGCCCGTCGCACACCCCGGCGGCGGCGAAGAGCACCGCCGCGAGGGTGACGGACGGGGCGAAGGCGGCCACCGCCAGGGCGGCCCCGGTGCCCGCCATCGCCCAGCGCGCCAGCCGCCCCGGCTCCAACGCCGTGATCCGGCCCAGCGTCAGGGACCCCGCCAGCGCGCCCACCGCGAAGGCCGTCATCAGCACGCCTCCGGCGCCCGGGCTGCCGAGCCGGGAGGCCAGCAGCACCGAGGTGGTGGTGAGCGTGCCGATGCCGACGAAGGCCAGCGTCGTGGCCGAGGTGATCGCCCGCAGCTCCCGGATCCGCCACAGGGCCGCCAGCCCGGCGCCCAGACCGGCCGGGGGAGGACCCGTCCGGGCCTTGCCCGGGCTCGTACCCGCGGCGGCCCCGCGGTTGGTCACCGGGGCCGGCTGCGGGGTTCCGTACGGGAGGGTCGCGGCCAGTGCCGCGGCGAGTGCGCCGGCCAGCGCGAGCGCCGCCATCGCGGGTGCGGCCGAGCCCAGTGCGGCGGCCAGGCCCACCACTGCCGGGGCGGTGACCGCGGCGGCGTTGTAGGTGGACGCGTCCCACGCGTACGCCCGGTCGCGCCCGGCCCCCGCCGGGACCAGACCGGCGACCAGGCTGGACATCCCGCCCGTCACCATCGGCCCGCAACTGCCGCCCAGCAGCGCCACCGCGAGGACGAGCGGCGCCGGGGCCCGGCCCAGCAGCACGGACAGGGCCGCCACCGCGCAGGTGAACCCGGCCAGCGCGCCCACGTGGAACAGCCTCGGCCGGCGGGTCCGGGAAGCGGCCACTCCGGCGAGCGGGGCCGCCAGGATGTGCGGAGCCAGCCAGGCGGTCAGGACGAAGGCCCCGTGCGCGGCGCTCCCGGTGCGCTCGAGGGCCAGCAGGACCACCGCGAGGCTCATGCCCTCCGAGGCGAACCGCGCGGCCAGCGCGGCGGCCAGGTACCGTCCGAACCCGTGCATCCCCGGAGCCCCCTCGAGCTGTGTAACGTGATAGCGGCACAAGACGTTACGCCATACGGGTGTAGTGCGAAAGGATCCGGAGATGACCGATTCCGCGCAGGGATTCTCGGTCGGCCGGCGGCTGATCGATCTCTCCGAGGCGGTCCGCGTGGACCCCGAACTCCCGCGCGCCGAGCTGGCAGTGCTCCTCGCGCGGCACGGGGAGCACCCCGGAGACCTCACCGAGGAGGCCCTCACGGAGGCGGGCGCGGCCGAATTGCGCGCCGCCGCACGGCGGATGGGGGCGGTGCTCGCCGAGACCGACGAGGGTCGCGCCGCGGAGGCCCTGAACGCGCTCTTCGCGCAGTACGGCACCCGGCCCCGGCTGACCCGGCACGACGGCCACCCCTGGCACCTGCACGTGGACCGGGGCGAGCAGGCCGGCTGGGGCGAGTGGTTCCTGGCGTCCGGGGCCCTGGCGCTCTCCCAACTGCTCACCGAGTACGGGCGGATCGCGTGGGGTGCCTGCGCCGCCGAGGGCTGCGGGCGGTTCTTCCTCGGCGCCGGGCCCGGCAGCGCCCGCCGCTACTGCTCCACCGCCTGCGCGACGCGCGCGCGGGTCGCCGCGCACCGCAGACGCAAGCGCGCCGAGGCGTCCGGGCAGGTGGGGGCGTAGGCGGGCCGGTCCGCGGAAGCAATAGGAAAGTTTCCTGTCGGACAACGTTGTCAACTTGGCGTGCCCATGGGTACTTTCGGCGGCAGGAATCCCCCGTTCCCCCACCTCCGACCGGAAGGCGCTTCATGCGTTACGGAGTCCCCGCGGGGCTGGCCGCCCTCGCACTCGGCTTAACCGCGGCCCTGACCCTCGCCCCCACCGCCCACGCCGGCCCTCCACGGCCGGCCCCCTCCGCCGCGGCCGCCCCCGCGCAGTTCGCCCACCCCGGAGTCCTGAACAGCCGCGCCCAGCTGGATTTCGTACGCACCAAGGTGCAGGCCGGACAGCAGCCGTGGAAGGGCGCGTTCGACGCGATGCTCGCCAGTGAGTACGGCTCCCTGTCGCGCACGCCCAAGCCGCGCGCGGTCGTCGAGTGCGGCTCGTACTCGAACCCGGACATCGGCTGTTCCGACGAGCGCGAGGACGCCATCGCGGCGTACAGCGACGCACTCGCCTGGTACATCACCCGCGACGCGAAGTACGCGAAGAAGTCGATCGAGCTGATGGACGCCTGGTCCGCGAAGATCAAGGACCACACCAACAGCAACGCCCCGCTGCAGAGCGGCTGGGCGGGATCCACCTGGCCGCGCGCCGCCGAGATCATCAAGCACACGTACACCGGCGGCTGGCCGAACCAGGGGCGGTTCGCGACCATGCTGCGCGACGTCTACCTGCCCGAGGTCATCAACGGCAAGCCGAACAGCAACGGCAACTGGGAACTGATCATGATGGACGCCGCAGTCGGCATCTCCGTCCATCTCGACGACCGCACGAGCTACGACAAGGCCATGGCCATCTACCTCGGCCGGGTCCCCGCGTACTTCTACCTGGCCTCCGACGGCCCGCAGCCGAAGTACCCGCCGCGCTCTAGCATCGACACCAAGAGCGAGCTGATCGACTACTGGCACGGCCAGAACACGTTCGTGGACGGCCTCGCCCAGGAGACCTGCCGGGACTTCGGCCACACCGGCATGGCGATCGCCGCGACCATGCACGTCGCGGAGACCTCGCGGATCCAGGGCCGCGACCTCTACCCGGAGTTGAAGGACCGCTTCCGGCACGCGCTCGGCTTCCACGCCGCGTACGAGCTCGGCGCACCGGTGCCCTCCTGGCTGTGCGGCGGGAGCCTGACCAAGGGCATCGGCCCGGCGACCGAGGTCGGCTACAACGCCCTGCACACGCGGCTGGGCATCGGCATGGAGAACACCCGCAAGCTCACCGAGGGGCGGCGCCCCGCGGGCACCGAGAACCACTTCGAGGCATGGGAGACCCTGACCCACGCCGAGAACCCCAACTGACGGGCAGGCGCGCCACTCGGCAGGCTCAGTACTGCGGCCCCGCCGTGAACAGCGGGGCCGCAGGATCACCCGACCCGGTGGTGCGGGATCAGCCCGCTTCCTTGACCTGGGCGGCCGTCGGCGCGGTACCGCCCAGGTGCGCCGGCAGCCACCAGGAGTCCTCGGGACCCTTGGGGGCGGCCGGGTAGGCGCGCTGCGCCGCATCCAGCAGCTCCTGCACCCGCTCGCGCAGGCGGCGGGTGATCGCCCCGGCGTACTGGTCGCTCGGCGCCTCGATGGGCTCGCCCACGCGCATCGTCACCGGAATGTGGCTGCGCTTGAGGTTCTTCGGACGGCCCTTGGTCCACAGCCGCTGGGTGCCCCACAGCGCCACCGGGATCAGCGGGACGCCGGCATCCTGGGCCATGCGCGCGGCACCCGACTTGAAGCTCTTGAGCGTGAACGACTGGGAGATCGTCGCCTCCGGGAACACGCCGATGATCTCGCCGGCGCGCAGCGAGTCGAGGGCGTGCTGGTAGGCCGTCTCGCCCTGCTTGCGGTCCACCGGGATGTGCTTCATCGCGCGCATCAGCGGGCCGGACACCTTGTGGCGGAAAACCGACTCCTTCGCCATGAAGCGGACCAGACGCTTCTGCGGCCGCGCGGTCAGGCCGGCGAAGATGAAGTCGAGGTAGCCGATGTGATTCGACACGAGAACCGCTCCGCCCTTGCGCGGGATGTTCTCCGTGCCCTTCATGTCGATGCGGATGTCCAGCGCCCTGAACAGGGTGTGGGCGGCGCCGATCACCGGAGGGTAGACGAGCTCAGCCATGAGGGGGAGACCCCGCTTTCTGCCTGGGGAGGTGCTCCCGGCCGGAAGTTACGGCTGCGTAGGTACGCGGCCCTTGGGGATCGTGCCCCATACGCGCGCTGCTGGCCAGCCCAGACGTGTGTGCCCGAGGAGATTCTCGTCACGCCGGGAATGCGGCGCGTGTCCGGGGCGCTCGGATCACCGTACGAACACATTCAATGATGCAGGAATGAGGTCCGCGGTGACGGCGGATGTCGGGCGTCTGGGTGCGGCGGAACTGGGTGCGAAGCCCGGGGAGCGGGCCAGCCTGGTGCAGTTCTCCAGCGCGTTCTGTCAGCCCTGCCGGGCCACGCGGCGGATCCTCGCCGAGGTGGCGGAGCTGGTCGAGGGCGTCGCGCACATCGAGATCGATGCCGAAGCCCACCTCGAACTGGTGCGCGCCCTGGGCATCGAGAAGACGCCGACCGTGCTCGTCCTGGACTCCGCGGGCCGGATCGTGCGGCGCGCGGCGGGAATGCCCCGCAAGGCGGATGTGATCGCCGCGCTGGGTGCCGCGCTATGACCGGCGCGCCGGTACGCACGCCCGCACGCAGCGTGACGCGCCTCGCATCTGCCCCGTGCGGCTTGACTGTGTACACGAGAGATCGCCAGGCTGGCCGCATGCGGTATGAACTCCTGCTTTACGGGCGGGTCCACGTGGACCTCGTCCGCTACGCGAGCGCGCGTTGTCGGAGCCACTGAACGACCCCGGCCTCCGACCCGATCCGACCGCGCCCGTGCCCGCCGCCTGTGCGGCAGAAGGAAGCTCCTCGATGACAGCCCCGCCGGCAATCCCGACGGCCCAGTCCGCACGATTCGGCACCGCCCAGCCGGGCTCGCCCGACCTCCTCCGTTCCGTCTTCCGCCGGCATGCCGCCGGAGTGGCCGTGATCACCGCCGCCGACGGCGGCCGGCCGGTCGGGTTCACCGCGACCTCGCTCAACTCGGTCTCGGCCGATCCGCCGCTGCTGTCCTTCACGATCGCCACCGGGGCGTCCAGCTGGCCCGCGATACGCGACTCCGAGCACCTCGGCGTCCACATACTCGGCGAGCACCAGACGGAGCTGGCGGGTCTGTTCGCCCGCAGCGGTGCCGACCGGTTCGGGCCGGCCACGGGCTGGGCCCCGGGTCCGCACGAGGTTCCGCTGCTGGACGGCGTTCTGGCGTGGCTGGTGTGCCGCGTCGTGGCGCGGGTGCCGGCCGGGGCGCACCGGGTGATCATCGCGGAGGCGGTGGCCGGGGACCCGGCGGGCGAGGGCCGCCCCCTGCTGTACCACCAGGGTCGCTTCAACGCGTTGCGCGACTGAATCGTCCCTGCTGGGGCGGGTCTGGGCGGCGTTGGACAGATCACAGTTCACCGGCCTTGCAACCGTGCGGGACCCACGGTGTACTGACGAGTAACATTCCCTTCGGAGCGCGGGCCGCCCCGACCGGGATCCGCCCGACAAGGCGCCTATGCTGCCTGCACAAGGCGGTATCAGAAAAAAGACGATGCGGTAGGAGAGCCGGCGTGAGCCTGAGGATCGTTGTCTGTGTGAAGTACGTGCCCGACGCCACCGGCGACCGGCACTTCGCCGATGACCTGACGGTCGACCGCGACGACGTCGACGGTCTGCTGTCGGAGCTCGACGAGTACGCCGTCGAGCAGGCGCTGCAGATCGCCGAAGAGGCCGACGACGCCGAGATCACCGTCCTGACGGTGGGCCCCGAGGACGCCAAGGACGCGCTGCGCAAGGCGCTGTCCATGGGTGCCGACAAGGCCATCCACGTCGAGGACGACGACCTGCACGGCACCGACGTCATGGGCACCTCGCTGGTGCTCGCCAAGGCGATCGAGAAGGCCGGCTACGACCTGGTCATCACCGGCATGGCCTCGACCGACGGCACCATGGCCGTGCTCCCGGCGATCCTGGCCGAGCGCCTGGGCGTCCCGCAGGTCACCCTGCTCTCCGAGGTCAAGGTCGAGGACGGCACCGTGACCGGCCGCCGCGACGGCGACTCCGCGAGCGAGCAGCTGGAGGCCTCCCTCCCGGCGCTCGTCTCCGTGACGGACCAGTCGGGCGAGGCCCGCTACCCCTCCTTCAAGGGCATCATGGCCGCCAAGAAGAAGCCGGTGGAGTCCTGGGACCTCGAGGAGCTCGAGATCGAGGCCGACGAGGTCGGTCTCGAGGGCTCCTGGACCGCGGTCGACTCCGCGGCGCAGCGCCCGGCCCGCACCGCCGGCACGATCGTCAAGGACGAGGGCGAGGGCGGCAAGCAGCTGGCCGCCTTCCTTGCGGAGCAGAAATTCATCTAAGAGGCAGCCTGGCCGGCCAGAAGTCCATCCAAGACCTTCGGCCACCCCCTCATTAGCCCCCAGACACTTCGCAATAGCAGGAGAGCAGTCCCATGGCTGAAGTTCTCGTCTACGTCGACCACGTGGACGGCGCCGTCCGCAAGCCCACCCTCGAGCTGCTGACGCTGGCCCGCCGCATCGGCGAGCCCGTCGCCGTCGCCCTCGGCGCCGGTGCCGCCGACACCGCCGCCGTGCTCGCCGAGCACGGTGCCGTCAAGGTCCTCACCGCCGACGCCCCCGAGTTCGCCGACTACCTCGTCGTACCGAAGGTGGACGCGCTCCAGGCCGCGTACGAGGCCGTCTCCCCGGCAGCCGTGCTCGTCCCGTCCTCCGCCGAGGGCAAGGAGATCGCCGCGCGCCTGGCCGTCCGCATCGGCTCCGGCATCATCACCGACGCCGTCGATCTGGAGGCCGGTGACGAGGGTCCGGTCGCGACGCAGTCCGCGTTCGCCGCGTCCTTCACCACCAAGTCCCGTGTCTCCAAGGGCACCCCGGTCATCACCGTCAAGCCGAACTCGGCTCCGGTCGAGGCCGCCCCGGCCGCCGGCGCCGTCGAGGCCCTCGCCGTCACCTTCGGCGCCCTGGCCACCGGTACCAAGGTCGTCGCCCGCACCCCGCGCGAGTCGACCGGCCGCCCCGAGCTGACCGAGGCCGCGATCGTGGTCTCCGGCGGCCGCGGCGTCAACGGTGCCGAGAACTTCCACATCATCGAGGAGCTCGCGGACTCCCTCGGTGCCGCGGTCGGCGCCTCGCGCGCCGCCGTCGACGCCGGCTGGTACCCGCACTCCAACCAGGTCGGCCAGACCGGCAAGTCGGTCTCCCCGCAGCTGTACATCGCCTCCGGTATCTCGGGCGCGATCCAGCACCGGGCCGGCATGCAGACCTCGAAGACCATCGTGGCCATCAACAAGGACTCCGAGGCCCCGATCTTCGACCTGGTCGACTACGGCGTGGTCGGCGACCTCTTCGCGGTCGTCCCGCAGCTGACCGAGGAGATCAAGGCGCGCAAGGGCTGACCTGCGCTTCTCTTCGTAGCCTGACCTTTGGCTGACCTTCTCGGGGCCGTGTGGTGTTTCTCACCGCACGGCCCCGAGTCGTTTGCCCGTGTCGCTGGAGGGACCATTGACTGGGCGGAACCCCGACACTAAATTCTGCTATGCGGATCTAAGCTTCCGTGAAGCGGAAAAGAGGAGAGTGCACGATGGGTCAGCAGGAGAAGGTGGCGACGAGCCTCGCAGGCGCGGTCAGCGAGGGCATCAGCGCCTCCCTCGCGCCGGTGGACGCGGAGCTCGCGCGCCACTACCCGGGCGACCCCGGCACCCGCCAGCCCGTCCACACCGTCTACGTCCCCGGTGACGTCTTCGCCGCCGACACCATCCGCTCCTGGGGCGACCAGGCCCTCGCGGCCCTCGACGAGCACGCCCCGGACGCCGCGACCTTCGCCAAGGTGCTCGGCATCAGCGACGAACTGGCCGTACCCGTCTACGACCGCGTCCGCGCCAAGCTCGCCTCCGAGCCCGTCGAGGACCTCCGCGTCGACTTCGAGGACGGCTTCGGAGTCCGCTCCGACGAGGAGGAGGACCAGGCGGCCGCCCGCGCCGCCCGCCTCGTCTCCGAAGCCTTCTCCAACGGCACGAACGCCCCGTACATGGGCATCCGCATGAAGTGCATGGAGTCCAACGTCCGCGACCGAGGCATCCGCACCACGGACATCTTCCTGTCCGGGCTGCTGGAGCACGGCGGCCTCCCCGACGGGCTGGTCCTCACCCTCCCCAAGGTCACGTACGCCGAGCAGGTCAGCGCCTTCGTCAAGCTGCTGGAGGCCTTCGAGGCCGCCCGCGGCCTGCGCCCGGGCCGGATCGGCTTCGAGATCCAGATCGAGACCAGCCAGTCGATCGTCGCCTCCGACGGCACCGCGACCGTGGCCCGGATGATCGAGGCCTCCAAGGGCCGCGCCACCGGCCTGCACTACGGCACCTTCGACTACAGCGCCTGCGTCGGGGTCTCCGCCGCGTACCAGTCGAGCGACCACCCGGCCGCCGACCACGCCAAGGCGATCATGCAGGTCGCGGCCGCCGGCACCGGCGTACGCGTCTCCGACGGCTCGACGAACGTCCTGCCGATCGGCACCACCGAGCACGTCCACAAGGCCTGGAAGCTGCACTACGGCCTCACTCGCCGGGCCCTGGCCCGCGCCTACTACCAGGGCTGGGACATGCACCCGGGCCACCTCCCGACCCGCTACGCGGCGGTCTTCACCTTCTACCGCGAGGGCCTCGAGACGGCTGCCGCGCGCCTGAAGGCGTACGTCGCGAAGATCGAGGGCGACGTGATGGACGAGCCGGCCACGGCCAAGGCCCTGGCCGGCTACCTCGTCCGCGGCCTGGACTGCGGCGCGGTGGGCACCGACGAGGTCACCGCCCTGACGGGCCTGACCCGCGCCGAACTGGACGCCTTCGCCATCCCCCGCCGCTCGGCAACCCTGACGGCGACCGCCTGAGCGTCCGCTGCGCCTCCGGGCGCACCTGTGCGGGTCGCAGCCGCTGGTGCTGTGGCCCGCACGGGTCCACGGTCTAGAGAGCGAGGTCCTCGGCCAGGGGCAGGTCGACCGCGGGGTCCTCGGCGTGGATGTCACGGAGCAGTTCGCGGTGCCGTCGGGCCTGGTCGTCACGTCCCAGCCGGACCGCGGCGCGGATGCCCAGGAGACAGCTTGCGGCGCGTGCGTACGCGGAAAGCACCCTTCCCCCGTCCCGCAGCGACTCCTCGGCGTGGTCCAGGGACTTCTGCCACATCCCTCGTTCGCCGTACTCGAATGCCAGCACCTGATGGGTTGCGGCGATCTTCTTTTCGTCACCGAAGCGGGCCAGGACCTCGATGGCCCAGGCCGCTTTGGTTTCGGCCTCCTCGACCCGGCCGTCCTTGAACAGAATGGGGGCGTGGGACACCACCGCCTCGGCGAGCCGCTGCTCGTCACCGAGCTCGGCGAACCGCGCCTGCGCGAGTTCGGCACGGTCGGCCGCCTCGCGATGGCGCCCCAGGAGGAGAAGAACCTCGGCCGCGTTCCCGTGGGCCACAGCCTCACCGGACACATGTTGCACGGAGCGGCAGATCTCCACGTCCTCCGTGTGCAGGGCCAGCGCCTCCTGATGGCGCCCCTGGCGCCGCAGGGTGAGCGCCAGATCGTTGAGGACCATGCTGACCTTGTACGGGTTCCCGATCCTGGAGAACCGGGTCAGGGACTGCCGTTGGAGCTCTTCCGCCTCGTCTGCCCTGCCCATCTCCGTGTAGGTCAAGGCCAGCGTGTTCAGGGTCTCCGCGGCGCCCGCCTCGTCGGACGTCTCGATACAGACGGCCAGATCACGTGTGAAGTACGCGATCGCCTGGTCCAGTTCGCCGGATGCCCGGTGAACCGTTCCGAGGTTGTAGAGAACCTTTCCGACCTCGTGCTTCACCTCGTGGCGTTCGAAGATCTCAAGGCTCTGCAACAGCAGCGGAAGGCCCTCGTCATGACGTCCTGTATCCCGCAGCACGCAGCCCAGCAGATTACCGGCGTCCGCGATGAGCAGGGGTTCCTGTGCCGTGCGGGCCTCGGCGTAGGCCTGGTTCGCGTATGCGAGGGCGGGGGCGAACTCGCGTCGGTAGCGGGCGATGTTCGCCTTGCCGGCGAGGAAGGCCGCACGCAGCCCGGCCGCGCCCTCGCCCGCCGAGGCCTTCAGGCCCGCCTCGCACACGGTGGCCCACTCGTCCCAGCGGCCTACGGTCTCGCAGACCACGCAGAGGGACAGGGCCAAAGGCACCGGGTCGGTCGGATGGCCGAGGGATTCCGACGCGCAGAGCGCGGCGACCGCGTTCTCGAGCTCGTGCTCGACCCAGGTGAGGGCAGCCTCCATTGACGGCATGGCCGCGCCGCTGTCGGCGGGCTGCTCGACCTCGAAGACACCGGCGATGCGGAACTGCGCGCGCAACGCGGAGTGCTGGAGCCAGAGCATCATGCTCCTCGTGCCCGCAGAGGACTCGGCCGCAGGTTCTTTCCGCGCCTTCTCGCGGGCGAACTCCTTCAGAAGGTCGTGGAACTTGTACCGCCCCGGGACTGCCGACGGCTCGATGAGGTTCGCTTCGGCCAGTTTCCGGAGCGTTCTGGCCGACTGGGCGTCCCCGGCACCGGTCAACGCCCTGCAGATACCGGGGCCGAAGTCGGAGGCAGGCACGTGGGACAGCGCCCGGAAGGCGTTCTTGCAGCCCTTTCCCAGCTTTCGGTAGGAAAGGTTGAACGCCTTGCGCACGGCCAGGTCGCCGGCCGCTAGGGCCTCCAGTCTGTGGTGCTCGTTCTGGAGTTCAGCGGCAAGGTCCGCGATCCTGAGGCCCCGGTGGGAGAGCATGCGGTGTGCGGCGATGCGCAGGGCCAGCGGGAGGTGCCCGCAGTGCTCCACCACGGTCAGTGCTGCCTGGGCGTCACGGCCCTCGAACCTCCGGCCGGTTACGTTCCGGAGGAACTCGAGGGATGTGCGTGTGGGAAACGTCTCGAGATCGAACCGGTGAGCGGACTCCAGCCCGGCCAGTTTGTTCCGGCTCGTGACGAGGACACGGGAGTCCGGGCCGGAGACGAGGAGCGGGCGTACCTGCCTTTCGTCGGCCGCGTTGTCGAGAACGATCAGCAGCGTGAGTTCCGACGTACGACGGCGGTAGACATCGAGGCGCAGGTGGACGTCGGCAGGTATCTCGTCATCGGGGACACCGAGGGCGTGAAGGAGCCGGCCCGCGATCTCGGCGGGTTCGGGCGGCTCCGGCTGGACTCCCCGTAAATCCGTGTAGAGCACGCCGTCCGGGAAGTGCGACTCGATGCGGTGGGCGACACGCACCGCGAGGGACGTCTTGCCGACGCCGGGCTTTCCGGAGATGACGGCGACCGTGGATCCGCGGCGCCGCACGGAGATGCCTTCGATGCCCTCGACCTCCTCGTCACGACCGGTGAAGTCGGCCACATCGGGCGGCAGTGACTTCGGACGCGTCACGCGGAGGGGGCCGGGGTCGTGCGTGATGCTGACGTGCACCGGGGAGTTCACCAGAACCGGGCCGTGTGCGTCCCCACCCACCGCGACGGACGCAGCCCCCTCGGCCCGCACCTCCGGTACGCGAGGCCTCACGAGGGCCCGCCGGACGTACTCCGGACGGAACTCAGGGCGTTGCCGCCGATGGCCACCGCCCCGGGCCCCGACGCGGTGATCCCTTGACCGGGAGGGGACGGGGTGCCGTCGGCCGCAGAACCGCTACTACGGGCGGAGACAGGCCCGTGGGCGGATCCTCCGATGGCGATCGATCCCGGTCCCTGGGCGCGTACGGAGGGCACTTGGGCGGACGGACCACTGCTCAGACAGACCTGGGTGGCCGTACCGGCCAAGACCAGGACGGCCAGTGTGATTCCCCAGGCCCAGGACGGACTGTCCGTCACCACGTTGGTGACGACGCCGCCGGCGGCGGCCAATAAGCTCGCGGCGATGGCTGCAAGCGCGCGCTTGGTTCGTGGTTCCATCAGAGTGCCCCTGCCGTTCGTCCGTGCCGTTACCGGCCGAGCCTCGCACACACCACTGACATCGATACTCGAAGCGGGTTTCCGGTGGTCGTGGCTCTGCCACTGACAGCGGCAGAGCCGGCGCGGGGCAGTGCCCGTCAGGCGCCCGACGGGGGCGGGAGTTCGCCCGAGCCGCGCGGGATCAGGCGGGTCGGGAGTTCGATGCGGGCCGGGGGGAGGGCGGCGCCCGCGAGGCGTTGGAACAGGCGGTCGGTGGCCACCCGGCCCAGGGCCGCCGCGTCCTGGGCGACCACCGTCACGCCGGGGCGCAGCAGATCGGCCAGCTCGAAGTCGTCGAAGCCGACCAGGGCCACCGGCGGCCGGTGTTCGGCCAGGACCCGGACCACCGTCACCGTCACCCGGTTGTTCCCCGCGAAGACCGCGGTGACGGGGTCGGGGCCCGCGAGCATCGCCCGGGCCGCCTCCCCGACGCGGTCCGGGGTCGTCCGGCCGAGGGAGACCCAGGACTCCGCCACCGGCAGGCCCGCGTCCGCCATCGCCGCGCGGTAGCCCCGCAGGCGCTCCGTCGCCGTGTGGATGTGCGGCTGGTCCCCGATGAAGCCGATCCGGCGGTGGCCGCCCCCGATCAGGTGCGCCACCCCCTCGCGGGCGCCGCCGAAGCTGTCCGACAGCACCACGTCCGCTTCGATCCGGCCCGCCGGGCGGTCCACGAACACCGTCGCCACACCTGCCCGGATCTCCGGCTCCAGGTAGCGGTGGTCGTCCCCGGCCGGGATCACGATCAGCCCGTCCACCCGGCGCGCGCACAGCGCCAGCGCCAACTCCCGCTCCCGGTCCGGGTCCTCGGCGCTCGACCCGTTGATGAGCAGCGCCCCGTGGGCCCGGGCCACCTCCTCCACGGCCCGGTTCAGCGGCCCGTAGAAGGGATCCGCGAGGTCCTCCAGGACCAGTCCCACGGTGGCCGTGCGGCCCTTGCGCAGCACGCGCGCGCTGTCGTTGCGGCGGAACCCGAGTGCCTCGATGGCCTCCTGGACCCGCCGCACCGTGTCCGGGGTGACCCCCGCCTCGCCGTTGACCACCCGCGACACCGTCTTCAGGCCCACGCCCGCGCGGGCCGCCACGTCCTTCATGGTCGGCCGGTTGCCGTAGCGGGGGTCGGACGGGCGGCGGGTCTGCGGCACGGGACGGAATCCTCCGGAAGTGGTGGGGTACGGCTCTGACCTTGAGGATAAGCACTGGGCCGATGAGCGGGTTTCCGTGGCAGGGTGATGCGGGCAAGCCACTGGGGGCTCCGGACGAGCCATGGGGAGAGGGGTAGACGTGATTGTCTGGATCAACGGCACATTCAGCGCCGGGAAGACCAGCACGGCCCGCGAACTGACCGGGATCCTGCCGGACAGCACCCTGTACGACCCGGAGCTCGTCGGGGACGCACTACGCCAACTGCTGCCCCGCAAACGCCTCGCGGAGGTCTGCGACTACCAGGACCTGCCGAGCTGGCGGCGCCTGGTGGTGGACACGGCCGCGGCGATGCTCGCGGAGCTGGGCGGGGTGCTGGTCGTACCGATGACGCTGCTGCGGCAGGAGTACCGGGACGAGATCTTCGGCGGGCTCGCTGCGCGCCGGATACCGGTGCGGCATGTGCTGCTCGCCCCGGCGGAAACGATCCTGCGGCAGCGGATCGCGACGCGGGAGGAGCCGGGCGACCCGGCCGACGTGGACGTGCGGGTCCGGCAGTGGGCGTACGACCACATCCCCGCGTACCAGCAGGCGTTGGGCGGCTGGCTCGCGGCGGACGCGCACGTCATCGACAACGGGGACCTGACCGTACGGGAGACGGCGGAGCGGATCGCCGAAGCCGTACGCACGGACGCGGCCCGGGTCTGCGACATCGTGCAGACGCCGGAGCCGACGCGGGAGACGGTGGCGGCGGGGGTGCTGCTCTTCGACGACGAGGACCGGGTGCTGCTGGTGGATCCGACGTACAAGCCGGGTTGGGAGTTCCCGGGCGGGGTCGTGGAGGCGGGTGAGGCGCCGGGGTGCGCGGGGGTGCGGGAGGTCGCGGAGGAGCTGGGCCTGACGCTGGATGCCGTACCGGGGCTGCTGGTCGTGGACTGGGAGCCGCCGATGCCTCCTGCGTACGGGGGGCTGCGGCTGCTGTTCGACGGGGGCCGCCTCTCGGCCGCCGCCGCGGCCGGGCTCCGGCTGCCGGGCCCGGAACTGCGGGCCTGGCGGTTCGTGACGGAGGAGGAGGCGGCCGGGCTGCTGCCCCCGGTGCGCTACGAGCGGCTGCGCTGGGCCCTGCGGGCCCGGGAGCGGGCCCGCCCCCTGTACCTGGAGGCGGGCCGCCCCACCCCGTAACCCGACGGGGCCCGGGAGCTTCGCTCCCGGGCCCCGTCGGGTTACGGCTACGGAAGGACCGGCTCCGACTCCGTTGCCGTGAGGAGGGTGGCCGCCGTGTCCTCCGTCAGCGGGTCGCCGTGGCCGAAGCAGGCCACCGACGGGGACAGCGCCGCGAGGCGGCGGAAGGAGGACCGGGCCTCGTCACGGTCCACGTTGAAGACGCCCAGCATCACCTGGCCCACCCCCGCGATGCAGTCGCCCGCGAACAGCACGCCGTGGCGCGGCAGGTGGATGCCGATGCTGCCCGGCGTGTGGCCCGGGGCGTGGACCACCACCGCGCCGTCGCCGAACGGGAGCACCTCGCCGTCCTCGACCTCGCGCCCGACCCGCGTCGGCGGCGCCTCGGGGACCGTCAGGCCGTGCTCGTACAGCGGGATCTCCCAGTCCAGCAGGACCGGCTCCGGCACCGGTAGCTCGCCCCGGATCACCGGGGCCTCCAGCCGGTGCGCCACCACCTCCGCGCCCCAGCGGGCGGCGAGTTCGTCCGCGGCGCCGATGTGGTCGCGGTGGCAGTGCGTCAGGACGATCCGCTCCAGCCGTTCCGGGCTCAGCCCGAGGGAGCGGACGGCCTGCTCGATCGCCGCCGCCGATCCGGCATGGCCGGAGTCGATCAGGGTCAGCGCTTCGCCGTCGCGCCACAGGTACGCCTGGCCGATCGGGAAACGGAGCATGTGGAGCCGCTGCGGGAGTACCTCTACAAGATCCATACCCCGAACGTACGTGCGGCGACTCCGCCCCCGGCACGCCTTTCACCGGGAGCGGAGTTCGCCCGTAGCGCAGGTCAGCCGCGCTTGGACTCCGCGTAGTTGACGAGGAACAGCGCCTCCGCGACCGAGAGGCGCTCCAGCTCCTCCGGGGAGACGCTCTCGTTCACCGCGTGGATCTGGGCCTCCGGCTCGCTCAGCCCGATCAGCAGCATCTCCGCCTCCGGGTAGAGCGTGGTCAGCGTGTTGCACAGCGGAATCGATCCGCCCATACCCGCGACCTGCATCTCCTGACCCGGGTACGCCACCTCCATGGCCGCGGCCATCGACGCGTACGCCGGGCTGCTCGTGTCCGCCTGGAACGGCTGGCCCTGGCCCACGACCTCGAGTTCGAGGTGCGCCTGCCACGGGGTGTGCGCCACGAGGTGGGCCTCCAGCAGCTTGATGGCCTCAGCCGTGTCCACGCCCGGCGGCACGCGCAGGCTGATCAGCGCGCCGGCACTCGCGTGCACCGAGGGGGTGGCGCCGACCACCGGCGGGCAGTCGATGCCGAGCACGGTGACGGCCGGGCGGGCCCACAGCCGGTCCGCGATCGTGCCCTCGCCGATCAGCTCGACCCCGTCCAGCACCTTCGCGTCGGCGCGGAAGTCCGCCTCCGGGTACTGCAGGCCCTCCCAGACGGCGTCCGAGGCCAGGCCGTCCACCGTGGTCGAACCGTCTGCGGCGCGCAGCGAGTCCAGCAGCCGGATCAGCGCGGCCAGCGCGTCGGGGGCGACGCCGCCGAACATGCCGGAGTGCAGGTTGCCGCCGAGGGTGTCGATCTTCACCTTGATCAGGGTCATGCCGCGCAGCGTGGCCGTCACGGTCGGCAGGCCGAGCCGGAAGTTGCCCGCGTCGCCGATGACGACCGTGTCGGCGGTCAGCAGCTCCGGGTGCGCCTCTGCGTACTGCTGGAGACCGCCGGTGCCCTGCTCCTCCGAGCCCTCGACGATCACCTTCACGCTCACCGGCACACCGCCGTTGGCCTTCAGCGCGCGCAGCGCCAGCAGGTGCATGATGAACCCGCCCTTGCAGTCCGCCGCGCCGCGCCCGTACCAGCGCCCGTCGCGCTCGGTCAGCTCGAACGCGGGGGAGATCCACGCGGCGTCGTCCAGCGGCGGCTGCACGTCATAGTGCGCGTACAGGAGAACGGTCGGCGCACCCTCCGGGCCGGGCAGGAAGCCGTACACCGACTGGGTGCCGTCCGGGGTGTCCAGGAGGGACACGTTCTGGAAGCCCTCGGCGCGCAGCGCGTCGGCCACCCAGTTCGCCGCGCCCTCGCTCTCGCTCCGGGGGAACTGCGCCCAGTCCGCCACCGACTGGAAGGCCACCAGCTCGGTCAGCTCCTGCTTGGCGCGGGGCATCAGCGAGGCGATGGTCTCGGCGATCGGATTCTGGGACATGGGCACGCTCCTTTTGGGTGCGACGTTGTGTACGTGTACGCCGTCCGCATCCGCGTCGTGGGCGTATGCGGGGTACGTCGAAAGACAGTCCCGATCCTCGCACAGCAGGATGGGGCGGACTCGCGCCGTAGGATTTCCCTGCATCGGAGCAACCGCATGATCAGGAGCAGCAGCACATCGTGAGCAGCGACGACAGCACCGTCGGGGGACCCGACTCAGCAGCAGGGCAGGCCGCTCAGGGGGCGGGGGACGGGACGGCAGGGAGCGCCGGGGGAACCGGCGAGGTGTGGGACGTGGTCGTGGTCGGGGCCGGACCGGCCGGCGCCTCGGCCGCGTTCGCGGCGGCGACGGCCGGGCGGCGCGTACTGCTGCTGGAGAAGGCCGAGCTGCCCCGGTACAAGACCTGTGGCGGCGGAATCATCGGCCCGTCGCGCGATGCCCTCCCGCCCGGTTTCGTCCTGCCGTTCAAGGACCGCATCCACGCGGTCACCTTCTCGCTGAACGGGAAGCTGACCCGGACCCGCCGTTCGCGGCAGATGCTGTTCGGGCTCATCAACCGGCCCGAGTTCGACGCCGCGCTGGTCACCGAGGCCGAGAAGGCCGGCGCCACCGTCCGTACGGGTACGGCCGTCGCGCGGGTCGAGCAGCACGGGGCGGCCGTGCCCGACCGGCGCACGGTCGCCGTGGTGCTCGGCGACGGGGAGACCGTCCTGGCGCGCGCGGTGGTCGGCGCCGACGGCAGCGCGAGCCGGATCGGCGCGCACGTCGGGGTCGAGATGGACCAGGTGGATCTCGGCCTGGAGGCCGAGATCCCGGTCCCGGAGACGGTCGCCGAGGACTGGAAGGGGCGGGTGCTCCTCGACTGGGGCCCGCTGCCCGGCAGTTACGGCTGGGTCTTCCCCAAGGGCGACACCCTGACCGTCGGGGTCATCTCGGCGAAGGGCGACGGCGCCGCGACCAAGCGGTACCTGGAGGACTTCATCGCCCGCCTCGGACTGGCCGGGTTCGAACCCGCCGTCTCCTCCGGGCACCTGACCCGCTGCCGCAAGCCCGATTCCCCGCTGTCGCGCGGCCGGGTACTGGTCGCGGGGGACGCGGCCGGACTGCTGGAGCCGTGGACCCGGGAGGGCATCTCCTTCGCGCTGCGCTCGGGCCGGCTGGCCGGGGAGTGGGCCGTGAAGATCTCCGAGGCGCAGGACGCGGTCGACGCGCGCCGCCAGGCCCTCAACTACGCGTTCGCGGTCAAGGCCGGACTGGGCGTGGAGATGAGCGTCGGCAAGCGGATGCTGACGGCCTTCGAGGCCCGGCCGGGGCTGATGCACGCGGCGATCACCGGCTTCCGCCCGGCATGGCGGGCCTTCGCCCGGATCACCCGGGGTGCGACGACGCTGCCCGACCTGGTGCGGACGTACCCGATGGCCCGCAAGGCGCTGCACGCCCTGGACGGCAGGCAGGCGCGGAACCGGGCGCAGGGGCAGGGGCAGGGGCAGGAGATGGAGCAGGCCTAGGGGTCCCCGGCCGGGGCCGGGGGAGCGGGCCGGGGGCCGGGCCTCTTCCGGGCCGGTACGTGGACGATGGTGGCGGTCTTGCCGGGCGTGCGGGCAAGGCCGCCGCTGCTTCGGTGCAGGTGTGGCGGGCTGCGCGGGGTGCGCCCTGCCCGTCAGCTCGACATCGTGATCCGGAAGACCGGGTGGTCGCCGGCGGCCGCCTGGAGCTCGGCATCGGTGGACTGCGCGGTCACGCCCTGGAAGAACCGGCCGACCTCCCAGCCCCACTTCTCCAGGTAGGCGCGCAGCACGGCGGCCTTCTGCACCGGGTCGGTGAGCTCGGTGACCGTGAACGTGCGCACCTTGCGGCCCACGCGGAGCTCGCCGCCGCCCGCCACCCGCATGTTGCGGACCCACTGGGAGTGGCCGCGCGCCGACACCAGGTACTGCTCGCCCTCGTACGTGTGCGGGTTGACCGGGATCCGCTGCATCTCGCCGGACTTGCGGCCGCGCACCGACAGCTCGGCGGTGCCGGCCAGGCTGATGCCGAGCCGGGCCAGCTTCCCGAAGAGGGAGTTGAAGCGGGTTTCGAGCGCGCCGGCCTGGACGTAGTACGGGGTGGGCCTGCTGCTCATGACTGCCTCCGGCGGTGGTGGGAGAGCGGTGCTCTCGCTTGAGATCAGTGTGCACGGATCGCTGCGCCAAAGCAAGAGCACCGCTCTCGAAATGGATCGGCGATCCCATTTTTGGGCACTGCTCTGACTCCATGGCACACTGCTCGTATGAGTACCGTGCGCGGGGCCCGGGAGCGGGCCCGTATCGAGGTCACCGCCGCCATCAAGGACGAGGCGCGCCGCATGCTGGCGGCCGAGGGCGCCGCCAAGCTCTCGCTGCGCGCCGTGGCCCGAGAGCTGGGCATGGTCTCCTCGGCCCTCTACCGCTACTTCCCCAGCCGTGACGAGCTCCTCACCGCCCTCATCATCGACGCCTACGACAGCATCGGCGCCGCCGCCGAGCAGGCCGACGCGCGCACCCTCGCCGCCGGTGCCCCGCCCCGTGAGCGCTGGGTCTCCGTCGGCGAGGCCGTCCGCGCCTGGGCGCTGGATCACCCGCACGAGTACTCCCTCATCTACGGCTCCCCGGTCCCCGGCTACAGCGCCCCCATGGACACCGTCGGCCCCGCCTCCCGCGTCGGCAACACCTTCATCGGCATCGTCCGCGCCGCTCACGCCGGCCGCGGCCTCGCCCTCCCGCCGCTGCCCGCCGACCTGCGCCCCGAAGCCGTCCGGATGACCGCGGACTTCGCCGAAGGGCTGCCGCCCGAGGTCACCGCCGCACTCGTCGCCGCCTGGGCCCAGCTGATCGGCCTCATCTCCTTCGAGTTGTTCGGCCAGTTCACCCGGGTCGTCGAGGACCGCGCCACCTTCTTCACGCACGCCGTGGGCCAACTGGCCCACGGGGTCGGGCTGCCCGCCGTATGACCGCGGCTCACATGATGAGGTGACAGATCGCTTGTCTGTTCCTCACACCAATGCGAGTGGTTCGGCTTTCACCGAACGGGCGCCCGTCTAGTGTTCGTCGGGTCGTGCCCCTGCCCCCGCCCCTCGCCGGAGGAACAGCCATGGCCCGCGCAGTGAAGGCCCTGTACGCCGTCCTGATCACCTCCTTACTGGCCGCCCCGGCGCCCGCCGTGACCGCCTCGGCCGGCACGGGCGAAGTGGCCGCGGCCGAGGATGCCGCCCCGGCCCCCAGACCCCGGATAGCCGGCGTGCGGGGCCTGGAGATCGGCGTCCCCGCGTACGCATGGGCCGGCGACCCCATGCTCGGCGACCTCGTCGCCACCACACCCGCCGCCTCGGTGGTCGTCCTCAACCCCGGTAACGGGGACGCCCCCTTCGACGCGCCCTGGCAGGCCCACGCCGACGCGCTGCGGGCAGGGACCACCGCCACCGGCGAGAAGACCAAGGTCCTCGGCTACGTCCACACCGACCACGGCAACCGCGACATCGCCGCCGTCAAGGCCTCCGTCGACAACTACCTCAAGACCCGCGACGGCCGCCTGCACGTGGACGGCATCTTCTTCGACGTGGTCAGCCGCGACTGCGGCCCCGGCAACGCCACCCGCGACCACTACGCACAGCTGCGCGCGTACGTGCAGGACACCATGAACGCCGCCGACCCCACCGCGCCGGACCTCGTGGTCGACAACCCCGGCACCGCAATCGCCGACTGCTACCTGGAACCGGGCCACCGCACCGCGGACGTCTTCGTCACCTACGAGGACACGTACGCCGCGTACACGGGCGGCGGCTGGCTCGGCGGGAACGTCTTCGGCGCGTCGGGCGCCTACCGCCCCGGCACGGAACTCGACCCGAGCGGCACCGCGTTCTGGCACCTCGTCCACGCGGTCCCGGACGCCGCCGCCATGCGCATCACCCTCCGCACGGCCTTCGACCGCGGCGCGGGCTACGCGTACGCGACGGGCACGCTCATGCCGAACCCGTGGGACGAGTCGCCGAGTTGGAGGTTCCGCAGCCAGACCGCGTACGCCGCCACCGTGGGCTGACCCCGTCGCCCGCGGCGCAGGGGCAGACTTTCGGCAGTGCCGCGGAACCGGGGCGATTCCGTAGGGTCGCGGGCGTGAGAGCAATGATCGACACATGCCCCTGGCCCGCACCCGTCTCGGCGGTGGCTCTGGCCGTCGGGACCGTGGCCGCGGCCGGCGCCGCCGCGGGCACGGGCAGCGGCTGGTGGGTGATACCCGAGGCGGGCTGCGCGTTCCTCGCCGGCGGGCGGCCCGGGCGGGCGCGGAGCACGGCACTGGCGCTGGCCGCGGTGGTCGCGGTCGCCGTGGTTGCCGTGGCCCTCGTACCGGCCTGGCTCGTATGGGCGAGCCGGTTCACGGGTCTGGTGGCGGCGGCCATGGTGCCGTGGTGTGCGGGCCGTTTCCTGCGCCAGTACCGCGAGCTGGTACGGGCCGGGTGGGAGCGGGCCGCACAGCTCGAACGGGAGCAGGACCTGCTCGCGGAACAGGCCCGGCTGCGCGAGCGGACCCGGATCGCCCAGGACATGCACGACCTCCTCGGCCACGAGCTGAGCCTGCTCGCCCTGTCGGCGGGCGCGCTCCAGCTGGCTCCCGGCCTGCCGGGCGAGCACCGGGCCGCCGCCCGGGACATCCGGGCCCGCGCGGGCGCGGCCGTGGACCGGCTCGGCGAGGTGATCGGCGTCCTGCGCGACGAACCGGGTCCCGGGCCGGAAGAGCTCGAGGACCTGGTGGCCCGTGCGGCCGGGGCCGGGCTGGACGCACGGCTCCGGCTGGAGGGTGACGCGGCACCCGGGCAGGTGCCGCCGGTCGTGGAGCGGGCGGTCCACCGCGTGGTCCGAGAGGCGCTGACGAACGTGGCCAAGCACGCTCCCGACCACCGGGCGACCGTCGTGGTCCGCCGTACGAAGGCCCGGACGGAGGTCCGCGTGACGAACGCGCCGCCGCCGGATCCGGCGCCGGGCCCAGGGACCGGAACGGGGGTTGCCCGGGCAGCCGGGGCGGGGTCGCCGGCCGGCGACGAGCGGCGGCTCGGGCTCGTCGGGCTGGGGGAGCGGGTCCGGGCGGCCGGCGGGACCTTCGCCGCCGGGCCCGAAGGCGGCGGCTTCGGGATCCGGGCCACGCTCCCGCACCGGCTGCCGGCCGCCGCCCCGGAGCACCGGCAGGCGCGCCGGAGGCTCGGCCGGAGCGCGGCCGCGGCCGTCCTGGTGCCGCTGTTCACCGTGGCCGCGCTGGTCACCGGCGTACGGGTGTGGGACACGGTGGCGGACCGCCGGTCGGTGTTCGCCCCCGAGGACTACGCCCGCCTGCGGCCCGGCCAACCCCGTGCGCAGATCGCGCCGCACCTGCCCCAGCAGCAGACGGCCCGCCGCCCGGCGGCTCCCGTGCCCCGGCCGCCGGATGCCGCCTGCGAGTTCTACGTACAGACCGCAGACCCCTTTGACGACCGGTCCGGGGACATCTACCGGCTCTGTTTCCGGGCCGGCCTGCTGGTCTCCGCCGACGCCATCGGCCCCGACACCCACTCCCAGGAAGAGGAAGCCCGGTGACACAGATCCGGATACTGATCGCCGACGACGAGCCGATGATCCGCGCCAGCGTGCGGGCCGTGCTCGCCACCGACCCCGGCATCACCGTCGTCGCCGAAGCCGGCGACGGCCGCGAAGCGGTGGAACTGGCCCGGCTCCACCGTCCCCGGGTGGCCGTCCTCGACATCCGCATGCCGCGCCTCGACGGCATCGAAGCCGCCGCCGAGATCCACCGGACCGTACCCGGTACAGCGGTCGTGATCCTCACGACCTTCGGGGAGGACGAGTACATCCTGCGCGCCCTGGGCGGCGGAGCCACCGGCTTCCTCATCAAGTCGGGGGAACCGGAGGAACTGATCGCCGGGGTTCGGGCGGTCGCCGACGGCGCCGCCTACCTGTCACCGAAGGTGGCCGCGCGGGTCGTCGCCCACCTCGCCGCCGGCGACGCGGGCACCCTGGCCGGCCGGCGCACCGCGGCCCGCGAAGCGGTCGACGCGCTGACCGCCCGGGAACGGGACGTACTGGCCTTCCTGGGCAGTGGACTGTCCAACGGGCAGATCGCGCGCCGCCTGCACCTGGCCGAGGGAACGGTGAAGGCCCACGTCAGCTCCATCCTGGCCGGCCTCGGCGTCGACAACCGGGCCGCCGCGGCCGTCGTCGCCCACGAGGCCGGCGTGGTCCCGGCGTCCACGTCCGCGTCCACGTCCACGTCCGCGTCCACGTCCACGTCCACGTCCGCGTTCGTATCCGCGTCCGGCCCCGGGCTCGCGCCCCGGGCCCGCCGTCCGCCCGAGCAGCGCTGACCCGGCCCGCACGGCAGGGGCGAGGACGAGGAGCGGCAGCACCAGGGCCACCGTCGCCCCCAGCACCGCACCCGCGAGCACGTCGTGCGGGTAGTGGACCCCGACCAGCACCCGCAGCAGCGCCGCCGCACCCGCCACCGGCAGCGCCAAGCCGGTGAGCCGGGGCCGTACGAGGGACACCCCGACGGCCAGGGCGCCGGCCAGGGTGGCGTGGTTGCTGGGGAAGGACCAGTCGCCGGCCCCGGGGCACGCGGCGAGCGCAGGGATCCCCGACAGGGCCCGGCACGGCCGCTCCTCGTCGACGACGAGTTTCAACGCCTCGCTGAGCGCATACGCGACGACCGTCCCGGCGGCCACCAGCACCGCCCCCGCCAGGGCCCGCGGATCGCGGCCCCGCAGGGCCGTCCATCCCACCCACACCAGCAGCAGGCCGAGGACGAGCAGGGTGCCCTCGCTCGCCGCCTCCAGGACCGGCCCCGCCCATGACGGCCCGTCCGCCGCGCCCCGGGCCAGTACCCGGTACCCCGTCGCCGAGGCACCGCCGGAGACGCGCACCGCCTCGGCCGTGCCGAGGCCGCCGCCGGGCGCCAGCCAGAGCAGGGCCCCGGCCCCCGCCGCAGCCGCCGCGCCCGCCGTCACGGCCCGCCGGCCCCATCCGTATCGCATGAGTATGTCCATGGCGCCGACGGTAGGAATCCCGCCGGCCGGGCACCCCCGCCGAACGGCGGGCCGCACCCCCGACGATCGTCAGGGTTGTGCCGCCCGCCCGCCCGCCCGCCCGGCCGTGATCCGGCCGTGGTCCGAGCACGAGCCGAACGAGGGGGTCAGCGACCGTCGTTCTCCGGACGGCGGGCGAAGCGCCACAGGACGTGGGTGACCCGGAACAGGAACACCGCCGCGGCCAGCACCCCGCCCGTCAGGGTCAGGACTGCATCGGTGGTGGGGGAGACGTCGAAGACCAGGGCAGGGCCGTA
This sequence comes from Streptomyces sp. NBC_00354, assembly GCF_036106915.1. Classification (NCBI taxonomy): domain Bacteria; kingdom Bacillati; phylum Actinomycetota; class Actinomycetes; order Kitasatosporales; family Streptomycetaceae; genus Streptomyces; species Streptomyces sp. NBC_00354. The sequence goes on from NZ_CP107983.1 coordinate 7,247,219, forward strand.
CACCGCACCGAACACGAGGGCGGCCGCGAAGCACGCGCTGACGAAGGCGTAGCCGATCTCTATCGTGATCGCGTCGCGGTCTGCCTGCGTCCGTCTCCCCATGCGCGCAGTGTCACAGCTCGTACCGTACGGTCACAAGAGCGCCGCAGGGCTCCGGTCAGCCGATGCCGGCCGTCTCGGTCCACTGCCGCGCCAGCGATTCGTCCCCGGTCACCCCGGGGCCCAGCAGCGGGAGCCGGTTCCACAGCGCCGCGTACAGCCACGACGCCTCGCCGGTGATCTCGCAGTCCGCCGGGTCGCCCGTGTCGCCCGCCACCGTGCGGGGCGGCTCCGGCGAAAGGTGCATGGTCCACACCGCGCCCGTGTCGGCGGCGCGGATCCGCAGCACCCGCGGCTCCTCGGTCCGCATCCGGCTGCGCGGCCGCGCATGGAAGCCGGTCAGCAGTTCGTCCACCCCGTCCTCGGCGAACTCCGATGCCATCGGTGCGAAGGCCACGCCGAGCGCCGTCTCCGCGTCCATCCGGTGCACGGCCGTCTCGTGCGCCTGCCGGCGCGCCCAGAACGCCAGCGGCGACGGCGCGGCCGTCGGCAGGAAGGTCCAGCACTGCACATCGGCCGGAGCCTCGGTCAGCGTCCGGACCAGGGCTTCGTGCGCCTCCCGGTACCAGGCCAGCAGCTCGGAGCCGACCAGCTCGGGGGCGTCGGGGAACGGGCCCGGCTCCACGACGGCGTCCCTGACGTACCCGGCGGCCCACCGGTGCACCGCACCCGTGTGCTGCAGCAGATCGGAAACCCGCCACCCCGGACAGGTGGGCACCGGGGCGTCCGTACCCGCCCGTTCGGCCGTGTCGGCGAGCAACTCGCCTTCCCGCGCAAGGGTCTCCACATACTCTGTGATCTTCATGTGGGCAGTGTCCCACCGACCGGTGACAATGGGGCCATGGACGGGGAACCCGGGGAACTCTTCCCGCGCGAGCGGACCGAGATCGCCCCCGGCGCCGTGCACGTGCCCGACTGGCTCGCGTCCGAGCGCCAGCGGGAGCTGCTCGAGGCCTGCCGCGCCTGGGCGCGCCCGCCCGCCGGGCTGCGCACCGTACGGACACCCGGCGGCGGGACGATGACCGCCCGCCAGGTGTGCCTCGGACTGCACTGGTACCCGTACGGTTACGCCCGCACCGCGGTGGACGGCGACGGGGCCCCGGTCAAGCCGATGCCCGGCTGGCTCGCGGAGCTGGGGCGCGAGGCGGTGACCGCGGCCGGGGGCCGGCCAGGAACCGGAACCGGACCTGGAACCGGCACCGCCGAGGCGTACGACATCGCGCTGATCAATTTCTACGACGGCGACTCCCGCATGGGCATGCACCGCGACGCCGAGGAGAAGTCCGGCGCACCGGTCGTCTCCCTCAGCCTCGGAGACACGTGCGTCTTCCGCTTCGGCAACACCGCCTCACGCGGCCGCCCGTACCGGGACGTGCCGCTGCGCAGCGGCGATCTGTTCGTCTTCGGCGGCCCGGCCCGGCTGGCCTATCACGGGGTGCCGAAGGTCCTGCCCGGCACCGCCCCGCCCTGGCTCGGGCTGACCGGGCGGCTGAACATCACCCTGCGGGTCGGCGGGCTGGGGACACCCCCCGACTGACCGGCGGCGCCGCGCACACCGCCGATCATGCGAGGATCCCTGTCATGAACGGCAACGGGGCCCCACCGCGGGTGGGGGAGAGGACCAAGCTGGAGCGGGGCCGCGGCGCCCTCGGCCCGGCGCTGGAGCTCGTCCACACGGGCCGGGCCCCGACCCGCGCCGTCCTGACGGCCGAGCTGGGTGTCACCCGCGCCACCGCCGGGGCCGTCGCCGCCGAGCTGGAGGCGCTCGGCCTGATCCGCGTGGACTCCCGCCCCGGCGGCGCGGGCGGGACCCAGGGCCGTCCCTCGCACCGGCTCTCCATCGACGAGAACGGCCCCGTGGCGCTGGCCGCGCAGGTGCACCCCGACGGCTTCCGGGCCGCGCTGGTCGGCCTCGGCGGCCGGATCGTGGCCACCGCCCCGGGCAAGGTCACCGTCTCCGCGGACCCGGCGCAGGTGCTGGGCGCCGTCGTCGACGCGGGCGCAGCGCTCCTCGCCGACACCGGCCGCCGCTGCATCGGCGCGGGCCTCGCGGTCCCGTCGGCGGTCGCGGAGCCGGACGGTACGGCGCTCAACCCGCTGCACCTGGCCTGGCCGGCCGGGTCTCCCGTACGGGCCGTCTTCGCGGAGTGCGTGAAGGCGGCCGGGATCGACGGCCCGGCACTGACCGGGAACGACGTCAACCTGGCTGCGCTCGCCGAGCACCGGCACGGCGCGGGCCGTAGCGCCCAGCACCTGCTGTGTGTGGCCACGGGCCACCGCGGGGTGGGCGGCGCGCTGGTGCTGGACGGCCGCCTGCACAGCGGGAGTTCGGGTCTGGCCCTGGAGGTCGGCCACCTCACCGTCAACCCGGAGGGGCGGCCCTGCCACTGCGGCGGCCGCGGCTGCCTGGACGTGGAGGCGGACCCGCTCGCCTTCCTGACCGCGGCGGGCCGCACCCCGGGCCCGGAGGTGTCGCTGCTCCAGCAGGCCCGCGACCTGCTGCGCGAGGAGTACGCGGAGCCGGCGGTCCGGGCGGCCGCCGAGGAGCTCATCGACCGGCTGGGCCTCGGCCTCGCGGGGCTCGTGAACATCCTCAACCCGGACCGGATCATCCTGGGCGGCCTGCACCGGGAGCTGCTGCACGCGGACCCTGAGCGGCTGCGCGCGGTGGTCGCGGACCGCAGCCTGTGGGGCCGCAGCGGCGGAGTACCGATCCTGCCGTGCACCCTGGACCACAACAGCCTGGTCGGCGCGGCGGAACTGGCCTGGCAGCCGGTGCTGGACGACCCACTGGGGGCCCTGGGGGCGGCGGCGTAGCAGACACACCCCCAAGGCGTCCTGGCCGGGCTCGCCGCCGGGCCGGCGCCCGGCCGGCCGGCGCCCTGGCAGCGCCGGCGCCGCCGGGGCGCGGGATGCGGCGGCGGAACCCTCACCCGGGCCTGGCGCCGACCGACGCGGCCACCGACATGCCGGTCGGGACGGCGCCCGGGTCCACGGCGACGACCACCGTCGGCACGGGTTCTCGTACGGGCATGGATCCGTTGCCGACCGGCCGCTGCTGCGCCGATGCCGCCGGGGCGGCGCGCAGCGAGAACCACACCACCTTGCCGGGGCCGTCGGCCTGGTTGCGCGCGCCCCAGGCCTCGCTGACCGCCGCGACCAGTGCCAGCCCGCGCCCGCAGGTCTCCAGGGCGTCGGCGGCCGCCTCCCGCAGGACGGGAAGCCGCGGATCGCTGTCGTACACGGAGACCGTGAGCCGCCCCAGCCGCAGCTCGATCTCGACCGTGCACGTCTTGTCCGGCTGCGCATGGCGGTGGACGTTGCTGAGCAGCTCCGTCACGCCGAGCGCAGCCCGGTCTATGAGCGGATCGAGCTGCCAGTGGCGCAGTTGCGCTGAAACGATCCTTCGGATCTGCCCGATCCGGGACGGCAAGGCCTGCAGTTCTACGACGCAGTGCCTGCGGGAATGACTGATCACGGCTGCGACTCCCCGACATGAGTGTTACGGGTGCTGCACCCTCGGTAATGCTCCACCAGGGTCACCCACGGTGCCCGTGTATGCAACCGAACGCGATCGAAAGCGATCCGCATAGATACCCAAAGTGACTGTTTGTGCAGGTGAGGGAGGTACATTGCGAAAGCAGGGGGCGAAGAAACGCACGAAGGAGCAAGGCGCATGAGCACCACCCGTACCTCCGGTACGACGGCTACGACAATCGACGTCGACCGTAGCGACGCGGACTACCGCGCCTGGCTGAAGGAAGCCGTCCGCAAGGTCCAGGCCGACGCCAACCGTTCCGCCGACACCCACCTGCTGCGCTTCCCGCTCCCCGAGGAATGGGGCATCGACCTCTACCTCAAGGACGAGTCCACCCACCCGACGGGCTCCCTCAAGCACCGCCTCGCGCGCTCGCTGTTCCTCTACGCGCTGTGCAACGGCTGGATCCGGCCCGGCCGCCCGGTCATCGAGGCCTCGTCCGGCTCGACCGCCGTCTCCGAGGCGTACTTCGCCAAGCTCATCGGCGTCCCGTTCATCGCCGTCATGCCGCGCACGACGAGCCCGGAGAAGTGCCGCCTCATCGAATTCCACGGCGGGGAATGCCACTTCGTGGACGACTCGATGAAGATGTACGAGGAGTCGGCGGAGCTCGCCGCCCGAACGGGCGGGCACTACATGGACCAGTTCACGTATGCGGAGCGGGCGACGGACTGGCGCGGCAACAACAACATTGCAGAATCGATGTACCAGCAGCTGCAGTTGGAGCGGTACCCCGAGCCCGCGTGGATCGTGGCGACCGCCGGCACGGGCGGTACCTCCGCGACCATCGCGCGCTACGTGCACTACATGCAGCACGACACCCGCGTCTGCGTACCGGACCCGGAGAACTCCTGTTTCTTCGACGGCTGGACCAACAACGACCCGCACGCGAGCAGCGATTGCGGCTCGCGCATCGAGGGCATCGGCCGGCCGCGGATGGAGCCGAGCTTCGTGCCGGGCGCCATAGACCGGATGATGAAGGTGCCGGATGCGGCGAGCGTCGCCGCGTGCCGGGTGCTGGAGCAGGCCATCGGGCGCAAGGCGGGCGGGTCGACCGGCACGGGTGTGTGGAGCGCCCTGAAGATCATCTCGGAGATGGTGGCCGAGGGGCGCAAGGGCAGCGTGGTCACGCTGCTGTGCGATCCGGGCGACCGCTACCTGGACAAGTACTACTCGGACGAGTGGCTGGCCTCGCAGGGCCTGGACATCGCCCCGTACACGGAGACGCTCGAGACCCTGCTGGCCACGGGCGTCTGGCGCGAGCCGACGGCCTGACCGGCGGGGACCGCCCGGCGCCCGCGCCGGCGGCGTGTCATGCGCCGCCCGTCGGTCGCTGCGCCGACAGGCGGGCGTCCAGGGCCCGGACCGCCGAGCGGAACGAGTGGCCCAGGCCCGGCCGGGCACCGGTGAGGGCGAGCCGGAAGAGCGCCGGGCCGTCGGCGGCGAAGGTCCAGCGGACCAGGGTGCCGGATCCCGACTCGGCGGGGACGAGCCGCCACTCCTCCAGCAGGGCTCGGACCCCGGGGACGTTGGCCTCGTCGACCCGGTACGCGTAGCGCCGCTCGGGATCCGCCGCCATGATCGTCTCCTGGAGGCGGGCCCCGCCCACCAGCCGGATCTCCCGGCCCGCACCCCCGTGCGTCGGCCGGGCCAGGGTCACCGCCCCGAACCAGCGCGGCCAGCCCTCGACCTCCTCGGCCAGGGCCCGGTACACGGCCTCGGGCGCTGCCGCCGTCCGCGCGACGAAGGTCAGGCGGACCGGGGCGTCCTCGATGAAGTCCAGCCCCACCGGGCGGAGTCGGCGTGCCATGGGGGTACCTCCTGGGGGTGTGCAGGGGAACCTGCGTGCGCATGTGGTGCGCGTACCATAGCTGGCGCCCCGTCAGATGTCCGCTACGGCCCCCGCGTGCGGCCCGTCTCCCGGGCCGGTCGGTGGCAAGGCCCGGGCCGGAGGATCGCCCGGAGGGGGCCTAGGCAGGGCGCGTGCTGCGCGGGATGCTGGAGCTGCGCTGATCTCGCCCCGCTAGCGGAGGCCGCCGTGCCGGACACCCCCAAGCCCCCGCATCCCCTGGCCCTCGAACTCCTCACACCCCCACGGCCCCTGGCCCTGGAACTCCGCGTGCACGGAGTCCACGGTGCTCCCCCCGACGAGCTGCTCGGCGACCCGCGCACCGTCCGGATCACCGGTGACTCGACCGCCGCCGTGTTCCGCCGCGCCGCGGACGCCGACGCCGAGGACCATCCCGAGTGGTACGCCGGCCGGCCCGTGGTCGAGGCCTACTGCTGGTCCCGGCTCACCTCCGGCAACGGCGCCCGCGCCCTGTGGCTGCTGCTCCTGCCCTTCATGGTGGTCAACCTCGCCCACTGGGCCCGGCCGGCCGCGCCCTCCACCGGTCCGGCGCCCCGCGGGGTACGGACGTACGGGGTCCTCGTACGGGTCCTCGCCCTCAGCCTCACCCTGCTGCTGATCGCGGCCGCCTGCGAGGTCTCGCTCGACCTCCTCGCCTGGCAGTGCGCGGGATCCACGCACTGCACCGGCTCCCGTTCCTGGCTCGGGTTCCTCGAACCCGGCGGCTGGTGGGGCCAGCCCGGGCGGCGGCTCGCCCTCGGCGCGCTGGTCCCGGCCGCGCTGACCGGGCTGCTGTGGTTCCTGTCGAACCGCACGTGGAGCGCGTACGAGTCCCAGCCGCCGCCCGCGGACACGGCCGCCCCCGCGGCCGCCGAGGGCACTGCACCCGCCCTCGGCCGCCCCGGATTCTGGTACGGGCGGCGCATCGTGGCCCGGCTGCGCGCCGCGCACACCGCCGCCGGGCTGCTCACCGTCGCGGCCGCCGTCGCCGTACCCACCGCCCGCTACGACCGCCGCGCCGGCGCCCCCGCGCTCGAGGCCCTCGGCTGGGGCGTGGAGGTGCTGCTCGCCGCCGGGGCCGTCGCCGTCGCCTGGGTCGTCTGCCGGCGCGGCCGCACCGAGGCCCGCGCCGACCATCGTCTCGACCGCGCCGCCGTCACCCTGCTGCCCGGCTCCGCCCTCGCCCTGCTCGCCGCCGCCCTGCTGTACGCCGGCTGGTCGCGCCCCGGGTGGACCTCCGCCGGGCGGCTCCCGGGCGACTTCACTTTCGGCGCGCTCATGCTCGGCCAGGGCTGCTGCGTCCTGTTTCTCGCCGCCGTCGCCGTCCGCCTGTACCGGCTGGCCCCCGACCCGGCGACCGCCCTGTACGGCCTGGGCGGCCCCGCCATCGCCATGCTCGGCTGCGCCCTCGGCGGGGTGATGTCCGGCGGCGTCGCGCAGCGGGTCGCCGACTGGCTGGACGGAGCGGGAGCCCCCGGACCGGCCGGGGCTCCGCTGCCCGCGCCGCCCGTGCTGCTGTCCTGGCAGGCCGCCGTACTGCCCCCGCTGCTGCTCGTACTGGCCCTGCTCGCCGCCTGGTTCGCCGTACGCGGGATCCGCGCCCGGCGCAGGCTCGCCGCCGGGGTGGCCGCCGAGTACCCGGGGGAGCCGCCCGACGAGGACCGCAGCCGCCGGATCGCCGGGGCCCGGGCCGCCGCCGCGCTCACCGATTCCGCGCCCTGGTTCGTGGCCGCCGTCTCCGGGATCACCCTGCTGCTCGGCGCGGGCGCCCTCGCCGGAGCCTGGATCAGCGGCCGGGTCCCGGGCGAGGCCGCCCGCGGCGCCCACCCGCTGCTGGAGTCCGCCGCGCGGGCCGCGCAGGACGCCGGGTCCTGGCTGATCGGCCTCGGCATCGCCGCGTTCGTCACCTGGGGCCGCCGCGCCTACCGGGATCCCGCAGCCCGCCGCACCATCGGCGTGCTGTGGGACGTCGGCACCTTCTGGCCGCGCGCCGCCCACCCGTTCGCGCCGCCCTGCTACGCCGAGCGCGCCGTCCCCGACCTGACTTGGCGGATGACCGGCTGGACCGGCCGTACCGGAGGCCGCCTGGTGATCTCCGGCCACTCCCAGGGCAGCGTCCTCGCGGCGGCCGCCGTCTGGCAACTGCCGCCGCAGGTCCGCCGCCGGGTCGCCCTGCTCACGTACGGCTCCCCGCTCCGGCGGCTGTACGGGCGCTGGTTCCCGGCGTACTTCGGGCCGGGCCCGCTCGGCGCGCTGCACGGCGACGTCGACTGCTGGCGCAACCTCTGGCGCGCCACCGACCCGATCGGCGGCCCGGTCCTCGCCGAGGCCGGCGACACCACGCGCGCGGACGGCCCGGCGGGCGAGGCAAGCCCCCACGGCCCGGCAAGGCCCGACGGCCCGGCAGGCCCGGCCGACTCCGTGGACCGGGGACCGCTCGCCGACCCGCTCGCCTACGGGCGCAGCGCCCGCCACCCGCTGCCCGCGCCGATCCTCGGCCACTTCGACTACCAGGCCGACCCCGCCTTCGCCGCCGAACGCGACGCCCTCCTGGCCCGGTTGGCGGGGCCCGCCCGCCGCGCCCGGTCGGCCGCACCGGCAGCCACGCCTGCGGGCGGCGACACACCGGCCACACCCGCCGCAGCCGCCACACCCGCCGTGCCGGCCCCCAGGGTCAGCAAGGAGCCGGCAGCGCCGGCAGAGCCGGAAGATCCTCCGGGAACAGCAGGGTGAGCTCATCCGTGCCCGGATCCGACAGCTGCGCCACCCGGCCCGCATGCCGCTCGACCATCGACTCGAACGTCTGCCGGGCCGTGCGGCCGTTGCCGAACGCCGGGCCCTTCGGCAGCTCGGTGAAGTACGTGAGCAGCGCCTTGGCCGTTCCCTCGCCGAGCCGGTACTCGTGCTCCTCCGCCTGCTGCTCCACGATCCGCAGCAGTTCCTGCGGCCCGTAGTCGCCGAAGGTGATGGTCCGGGAGAACCGCGAGGCCACACCCGGATTGACGGTCAGGAAGCGGTCCATCTCCGCCGTGTACCCGGCGACGATCACCACGACCGCGTCCCGGTGGTCCTCCATCAGCTTCACGAGGGTGTCGATCGCCTCGCGCCCGAAGTCCCGGCCCGAGTCCTCCGGCGCCAGCGCGTACGCCTCGTCGATGAACAGCACCCCGCCGCGCGCCCGCTCGAAGGCCTCCTGCGTACGGATCGCCGTGGAGCCGATGTGCTCACCGACCAGGTCCACGCGGGACACCTCGACCAGGTGCCCGCTCTCCAGGACCCCGAGGGAGGCCAGGATCTCCCCGTAGAGCCGGGCCACCGTCGTCTTGCCGGTGCCGGGGGAGCCGGTGAACACCAGATGGCGGCGCACCGAGGCGGCCTTGAGGCCCGCCTGCTGCCGTCGCCGGCCCACCTCGATCATGTCGGTGAGCGCCCGCACCTCGCGCTTGACGCTCTCCAGGCCCACCAGTGCGTCGAGCTGGCCCAGCACCTCGCCGGAGCCACGCGCCGCCGACGACCCCCGGTCCGCCTCCTCCACCGGGCGCGGAGCGGGCACCTGCGCCGCGTGCGCCGCAGGGCTCTGGACCGCGCCGGCCGTACGGATGCCCGCGCGCTCACCGGCGAGAGCCCCGGCCGTGGTCGACTGGGCGGCGAGCCGCGACCCGGACTCGTCGCTCGTGCACTGCTCGGCGAGGGGGCCGTCCTCCGAGAACTCGTAACCCCCGCGCGCGCAGCGCTCGGTGTGGCAGCCGGTCAGCGTGGTGCGGCAGCCGTCGATGATGTGGAAGCCGAAGCCGGAGCTGCCCGTCACCCGGCAGGAATGGAAGCTTCCGCGACCGCCCGCCGACACGTAGAACCCGGCCTCGGACGGGGAGCTCACCGTGCACCGCTCCAGCGCGGGATCGGCGCCCTTGGTGACGATCACCCCCGTCTGGACCGCGTCGATCGTGCAGTTGGCGAGGGTGCCGCCGCTTCCGTGGTCGCGGAACCAGGCCCCCGTCGCCGCCTCCCGGATCCGGCAGTCGTCGACCTGCGCGGTCGCCCCGTCGCTCACCGAGACGGCGGTGTTGCGCACCTGGGACAGATCGCTGTCGACGACGTCGGCGCGCGAGCCCCGGTCCAGCACGAACACCGCGTCCGGCACGTCGTGCACCCGGCACGAGTTCAGCGAGGCGGTGGCCCCGTCGCTGATCCACACCGCCGGATAGTCGCCCGTGCTGTCGTGGATCTCGCAGGACTCGGCATCCACCCGGGTACCCGGATCCCACACCGACAGACCGTTGCGGCCGAACCGGCGGACGGTGGTGCGGCTGAGCGTGAGCACCGAACGGGAACGCAGGTCCACCGCGTTCTCCGGGATGTCGTGGATATCGCAGCCGGCAAGCGTGAGCACCGCGTCCGTGTCGAGGGTGACCCCGTCCGTCGAGGTGCGGTGCACCGCGCAGTCGGTGAGCCGGGCCGCCGCGCGCGCAGCGATCTGCACACCGGTGCCCTTGATCTCGTACACCTCGCAGCCCAGCGCCTCCAGCCCCGAACCCTCACCGGTGACCGCGATGCCCGCGCCCGACGCATGGTGGATCCGGCAGCGCTCCAGACGCGGATGCCCGCCGCCCCGGACGGAGACCCCGGCCTGTCCGGCGGCCACCACCTCGCACTCCTCGAACACCCCGCCGCCACCGTCCAGTACGGCGATGCCGACGCCCGTCGGGTTCTCCACCGTGCACCGCCGCACCAGGGGGCGGGCCCCGCCGCGCACCTCGATGCCGGCCGCCGACCGGGTGCTCACGCGCAGATCGGTGAGCTCGGGGGAGCCCTCCTCGACGAGCAGCGCGGGCGCCGCCCGGTCCTGCCCCTCCAGGTGCAGGTCCTGGACCACGGCCGAGGCGCGCACCGTCAGCGCGACCCCGTCGAGCGGGGCGATCCGCACCGAACCGACCGAGCCCTCCGGTCCGCGCAGGGTGACGGCATGGTGCAGCACCAGGTTCTCCCGGTAGGTGCCGGGGGCGATGGACAGCACGTCGCCGTCGCCCGCGACGGCGAGCGCGGCGGCCAGCGTCGGATACTCACCGGAGCGGCGCCGCCACCGCGAAGCCCCGCCGTGCGTCACCTGGACCGCGCCCTGTGCCATGGTGCTGTCGTGCCCCCGCCCTCGTACTCGCGCTGTCGAAGCGACTGAAACCACCGCTGCCGCCCGCCGCAGTGGCGGTGACCGACTCCGGCCGCTCCACCGTAGCGCGCGCGGGGCTGGTGAGATGCCAGGTCAGCTGCCCGCGCCCGCCCGGCCCCAGTCCGGTCCCGCCGCCGCCCACGCACGGTCCAGGCGTATGTACCGACGGTGTATGAGCCTTCGTACGACGAGCCGGCGGACCGTCTCCACCAGTGCGGCCGCGCCGAGAGCGGCGGCCAGGCCCACCACCGCCGCGTGGGCACTCGCCGATGCCCCGTCGAGCGGACGCCCCACGAGCCTGCCCTGCGTATCGGTCCAGATCCGGAACCGGTCGCCTGCCTGCGGCGGTTCCTCCGCGGCCGGCACCGTGCCCTGGTGGCTGCTTCCGTCGGGCGCCGTCCACGACGCCACGATCTGCGTGCGCTGCGGGCTCTGCCGCTGCGCCGAAGGATCGGCGCCCGCCCCCGCGCCCGAGGCCGGCTCGGCGGCCGGCCGCACCACCACGGCAGGGACGAGGTACCGCTCCTGCCGCTGTTCGCGCGCGGCCCGCTGCAGCGTGCCGTCCACCTCCAGGCCCGCGACCGTGCCGACGGCCGGAGCCACCAGCAGGACGCACACCAGCGCGGCGAACGCCACCCACGCCTCGAAGAGATCTGTCGGCCGGCGCAGCGGATTGCGCCGCCAACGCCACACACCCATGGCTGTCCACACGGTCCGGCACCCCCTTTGCCTCCGTCTGCCTGCGGTCCAAGCCTCCCGCATGCCCCGGCAACGCGCATTCCGGGACGCGCGGCAGTCGTGTCACCCGATCCGGTGCACGAAGTCACGGAAGCCGAAGCCGAACTCCCGCACCTTCCCGCCACACCTGTCGAATGCACCAACGGCCCGCCCACGGTGCTTGGTTCCAACGTTCCCCCAGAGCCCCTCGAAGGTGTCATTCCAAGGGGCCGCCGCACGCTCATTCCAGGACGCGGACCTCGTCACCCACCCGCACCGTGCCCACCCGCACCGGAACCAGCTGCCGCCCGAAGGCCAGCGATTTGCCGATCCGCCGGTGCCGGGCCAGGGTCTTGAGCGGCTCCTTGCCGCGCTCCGCCGTCGCCTGGTCGGTGGTCGTGACGATGCACCGCCCGCACTCCCGGGCCCCGCGGAAGACGGCGTCGCCGATCGCGATGCGCCGCCAGCCGTCCTCCGCCCATGCCTCGGCGCCGGCGACCACCACACTCGGGCGGAAACGGTTCATCGGCAGCGGACCCTCCTCGGGATGGTCCCCCTGCGCGATCAGCGAGTTCAGCGCGTCCAGCGACGCGAGGGTCACGAGCAGCACCGGATAGCCGTCGGCGAGGCTCACCGTCTCGCCCGGCAGCGCGTACTCCGGGTCGACGGGCCGCCGCACGGCAGGGTCGTCCATGTGCACCAGCCGCGCCGGAACCCCCAGGTAGGCGCTGAACCAGTCGGCCGCGGCGCTCGCGGCGACCACGGTCTCGACCTTCTTGCCGAACAGCACGACCGGCTCCAGCAGACCCGGCTCCGGCACCTCCACGACCAGCTCGGCCATGCCCGGAGCCGACAGCGCGACGGCGCCGCCCCCCAGCGGACGCGCCGCGGCCAACGCCAGCCGGGGCTGCTGGCGTTGGGTGATGACCGTGCCCTCGGTGTCGACGAGCGCCCACCGCCGGTCCCCGGACAGACCCCAGGGCTCCACGACCACCTCGTCGGGAGCTGTCCCCGCTACCGACTTGACGGGATGGACGTGGAGCGCCTGGACATACAAATTCGCCATGGGAGCATCCTGCCAGGAGCTCCCACGCACGCCCCGACGAGCGTCAGCGGGCCCTCAGTAGCCACGCCCCTGGTACGGGCGGCCGTACGGGTCCTCGTACGAGGCGGCCGGAACCGGAGCCGGAACCGGAACCTGCATCGGGCGCGGTGCGGCCGGACGCATCGCCTCATACCCGGTGCCCGTGGCCATCGGTCGCGGCGGCTGCTGCTGCGCCTGCTGCATGTAGCCCGCGCGGGCCACGGCGGGCTGCTGCTGCGGGATGTACGGAGCGGGTGCGTTCTGCAGCGGCATCGGCGCGGGCGCCTGCTGCTGGTACGGGGGGTACCCGTACGCCGGGGCTTGCTGCTGCGGCATGGCCGGGGGCAGCGCGGGCATGGACGAGGCGAGGGCCGGGAGGTACCCACCGCTCGAATAGCCGGCGCTCGGGGAGTCGTACGCGGCCGGAACGCGGATCGGGGCGATCTGCGGGGTGCCGCGTTCGGCGACGAGGGAGTCGTAGATGGGGGTGTCCGGGAAGGAGGGCGCGGAGTAGTAACCGCCGCCATAAGTGGAGCGGGGGGAGGTCATGGGACCTAAGTTAAGCCCACGACTTCACCGGGTCCATAGCGAGGTGTGACGAACACCGCCCTGACCTGCATATTCCCAGGTCAGAGCCACACCCTTCACTTCTCGTTCATGTGCACGTTTCGCCACTTCCGCCCCGGGTTGTTCCTACTCGTACTCACCGGTTGGGTGTTGCACCGACTTGCTGCTGACGCAGCGTCACAACACGGTGACCTGGGATGACATCGGTACGGGCGGCAGTTCGCCGTTTCAGGCATCACTCGGACGGGCATAGGTTCGGCCTTTCCACGCCGCGCCGCGGCCCCGGTAGTGCTGGACGGCTGAGTCGACGGTCATCAGGAGGTACAGGAGGGCCGTGAGCGGAAGCAGCGGAGCCAGCACGGCCGGCTGGCGGTAGTAGCGCAGCATCGGCAGGTAGGTTCCGGCCATCAGCAGCCAGGCGAGGGCGCCGGCCCACGCGGTGGCGGCGTGCCCGGTGGCCAGACCTGCGAGGAGGGCGACCGGGGGGACGAGGTAGACGAGCACGAGCCCGGCCACCGTCCCGGCCAGCAGCAGCGGCCGGTGGCGCAGTTGCGCGTACGCACTGCGCGAGATCATCCGCCACAGGTCCGCGAGCGCGGGGTACGGGCGCACGCTGTCCACCCGCTCCGCGAGCCCCAGCCAGATCCGGCCGCCCGAACGCCGCACGGCGCGGGCGAGGGAGACGTCGTCGATGACGGCCTGCCGGATCGACTCCGGCACGCCCGCCCGTACGGCTGCCTCGGTACGCAGCAGGACGCAGCCGCCGGCCGCGGCGGCGGTCCGGCCGGTCGGGCGGTTGATCCGGCGGAAGGGGTAGAGCTGGGCGAAGAAGTAGACGAAGGCCGGTACGACGAGCCGCTCCCAGAGGCTGACGGCACGGAGGCGGGCCATCAGCGAGACGAGGTCGAGCTCGGCGGTCGTCGCGGCCGCGACCAGCTCACGCAGGCTGTCGGGCTCGTGCGCGATGTCGGCGTCGGTGAGGAGCAGGTACTCGGGCTCGGTGGCGTGAGCGGTCCGGGCGAGCGCGATGCCGTGCCGAAGCGCCCACAGCTTCCCGGTCCAGCCGGGTTCCGGCTCGCCGGGGGAGACGACGGTGAGGGGCAGCCCGGGCTGCTCCCGGGCCAGCCGCAGGGCGAGGGCGCCGGTGCCGTCGGTACTGCCGTCGTCGACCAGGATGACCTCGGCTTCGCCGGGGTAGTCCTGGGCGATGAGCGAGGGCAGGCTGCACGGCAGCACCCCGGCCTCGTCCCGGGCCGGGACGACGATGGCCACGGAGGGCCAGCGGGCGGGGGCGCTGCGCGGAGGGAGCCGGACGTCGGTCCGCCAGAACATGCCCTGGGCGAACGTGAGCCAGATCCAGACGACAAGGGATGCGCAGGCGGCGCAGAGAAGGCCCATACGGGCAGTCTGCCGAACCCCGCGGAACGTGTCCCGCATTCGGGCGCGGTGGGGGTGGCGGGGGTCGGGAGGGCGGGGTGGGGGAGGCGGGTCGGGAGGGCGGGGTCAGTCGACTCGGGGTCGGAGGGGCGGGGCGGGGCGGGGGTGTGGGGGCGGGGTTCGTGCGGTTGGCGTCGGGAGGGGGCGGTCGGGAGGTCGGGGGCGGGGTCTGCCGACTCGGTGTCGGAGTGGGTCCGGGGGCGTCCCGTCAGTCCACTGTCCTTCCGGTGCGGTCCGGGCCGTCAAGGGCGCTCCTCCTTCGTCGTCGCGTCGCTTCGCGATGGCCTTCGGCCACCCTTGACTGCCCGGCCCGCCCCGGAAAGACAACAGACTGTCGGGAAGCCCCCGAAGGATGGCCAGGGGGTTCAGGGTTCCGATCAGACCCGACAGAGATGCCGAGCAGGGGCCCCTGTCCATCCGCACCCAGCCCACCAGGACCACCGAGCCGGGTCGGCGATGGGCGCGCGGGGAGGGGACGGCTCCCTCGAGGGCCCATGGGCGCCCTTTCCGGACCCGGGCAGGGTCAACCTGCACCAGACAGCGATGAGATGGCGATGCGGTGCCGGTTGGGCCGCAGACGCACGAAATCGCTACGCGCTCCTGCCTGCGAGGCGTCCGGCGGCTGTCTGGGGCTGGGCATAGGCCGCCCACGACCGGCACAGGGGCGGCCAGGCATGCGACTGCGGGTTGTTTGTCCCTTTTGTCGGCCTGCTGAGTGTCAGAAGACGTCCTACCGGAGTCAGAGGGTGAGAAATCCGGCATCAGGCTCCTTCTCGCCCTCTTTTCGCCCCAAACGGCGTGCAGACGCCCGGAAACCCGCCCATGGGGGGCGTCTGGGCGGCCTATGTCCGGCCCCAGACGGCCGTCGGCCGCCAAGCGGAGAGAAGCGCGTAGCGATCTGGGGCGTCTGCGGGTCCACCCCTCACCCCATGGCCATCTCATCGCTGTCTGGTGCGGGTTGACCCACCCTGGGTCCGGAAAGGGTGCCTATGGGCCCTTCCGGGGGCCGTGGCCTCCCCGCGCCCCCATCACCGGCGGCCCGGATCGGTGCTCCTGGTGGGCTGGGTCCGGATGGACAGGGGCTGCCGGGCGGGATCTCTGATCGGGGCTGATCGGAACCCTGAACCCCCCCGGCCATCCTTCGGGGGCTTCCCGGCAGTCTGTTGTCTTTCCGGGGCGGGTCGGTCGGTCAAGGGTGGCCGAAGGCCATCGCGTAGCGACGCGACGAAGGAGCGCCCTTGAGGGACCGGCACGACACGGAAGGACAGTGGACTGACGGGACGCCCCCGGACACTCCTCCGACGCCGAGTGCGCGGACCCCGCCCCCGGCCTCCCGATCGATCTTTCCGTCGCCGATTGCGCGGCCTCCTGGCGTCCCGATCGACCTCAGGTGCCGAGCACAGGAACCTGCCCCCGACGCCCCGCCCGACGCTTCCGACGTCGACTCGACAGCCGCCCGCCGCCCCGCCGCTTCCCACCCCGCCCCCGGCCATCCCGCCTCCGCGGGTCCTGCCCGCCGACGTCCCCGACCGGCACGTCGACTCCGCGTGCGTGGAGCCAGCCGCTCAGGTCCCGCCGCGCCCGGCACCCCAGGTCACCTGGTCCTTGCGGCCCACACCCCCGGTTCGCCCGGCACTCCCCGGTCGGCCAGTCCCTGCGGCCCTCGCCCGCCGCGGTGGCTGTCCCCGGTTGGCGGGCTCCGCCGCTCCGACCCCGCCGCGCCGGCCACCCCCGCCCACCTGGCCCCGCCCCGCCCCCCGCCCCACCCCCCGCCCCGGATTAAGGGTTTTCCGGGGGGCTTCGATTAAGGTGACCAGGTGAAGATCGCCCTCATGGACTCCGGAATCGGCCTCCTCGCGGCGGCTGCCGCGATGCGGCGGCTGCGGCCCGACGTCGATCTGGTCCTCTCCAGCGACCCCGACGGCATGCCCTGGGGGCCGCGTACCCCCGCCGATCTGACCGGGCGCGCCCTCGGTGTCGCCCAGGCCGCCGCCGGGCACCGGCCGGACGCGCTGATCGTGGCCTGCAACACCGCCTCCGTGCATGCCCTGCCGACGCTGCGGGCCGAGCTCGAGCCCGGGATCCCGGTGATCGGTACCGTGCCGGCGATCAAGCCCGCCGCCGCCGCGGGCGGGCGCGTGGCCATCTGGGCCACACCCGCCACCACCGGCAGTTCGTACCAGCGCGGGCTGATCCGCGACTTCGCCGCCGGGGCCCGGGTCACCGAGGTGCCCTGCCCGGGACTCGCCGACGCCGTCGAGGCGGGGGACGGCACCGCCGTCGCCGTCACCGCGGCCGTTGCCGCAGCCGCCGCGCTGACCCCGGTCGACGTCACCGACGTCGTCCTCGGCTGCACGCACTACGAACTCGTCGAAGCCGCCATCCGGGCCGCCCTGGCCGAGCGGACCGGCGGCGCCGACCTCCGCTTCCACGGCTCCGCCGAGCCCGTCGCCGTACAGGCGCTGCGCCGCCTCGGGGTCCTCCCCGAGCCGGGCCTGCCCCGTACCGGGACCCTGACCGTCCTGCTCAGCGGGCAGGAGGGGGCGCTCCCCGCCGCCGCGCTCGGGTACGCCGAAGGGCGACTGCTCGCGGAAGAGGGCGCGGCCGTCGGGCGATGAAAGGGCGATGACCCCGCAGGACCTCGAGCTCGTCGCGGCCGCCACCGATCTGGCCCGGACCCGCTGTCACGGCGAGGACCACACCGTGGCGGCGGTGGCCCGCGCCCGTGACGGCCGGACCGTCGGGGGCGTGAACGTGTACCACTTCACGGGAGGCCCCTGCGCCGAGCTCGTCGTCCTCGGCGCGGCCGTCGCGCAGGGCATCCGCGAGCTCGGCACGATCGTCGCCGTCGGGGACCGCGACCGCGGAGTGCTCCCGCCGTGCGGCCGCTGCCGCCAGGTGCTCCTCGACCTCCACCCGCGGCTTCGGGTGATCCTCGGGTCCGGCGAGGCGCCGCGGGCCGTGCCCGTGGCGGATCTGCTCCCCGAGCGCTACGTCCGCCCCGCGAGCGACTGAGCGAGCGCGCGCAGCGCGTTCGCGTCCAGCACCCGGTCCCCGAACCCGGGCAGCGGTACGTGCAGCGCCGCGGTCCACTCCGGCGGGATCGCCGCCTGCCCGTAGCGCGCCCCCGCCAGGATGCCCGTGACCGCCGCCACCGTGTCGGTGTCCCCGCCCAGGTCCACGGCGGCCCGTACAGCCTCGGCGAACCCGGTGGTCGTCCGCAGCGCCCACACGGCCGAGCCCAGGCAGGGCCAGACCGCTCCGTTGAACTCGGTGGCCAGCCCCGGATGCCAGTCGGGGCCGAGGACGAGCCCGTACCGCTCGCGGTGGTCGGCGTGCACCGCGGCGAGCGTCTCGGGGAGGGCGGCCAGCGGATCGCCCCCGTCGAGAGTCACCCGTACGAGCTCGTGCAGCACGGCCGTGCCCTCCCAGGCGGCCCGGTCGCCGTGCGTCAGCGCGGCGATCCGGCGGGCGGCGTCCATCGTGCCCTCCCGCCCGGCGGCGGCGAAGTACACCGCCGAGGTGGAGGCCCGCATCAGGGAACCGTTGCCCGCCGCCCGCGCGTTGATCTGGAAGTGCAGTGCGGCGGCCAGGTCCCAGGCCTCGCCGTTGGTCAGCACGTCCTCCGTCTGGAGCCCGATGTCCTTGGGCGCGCCGGCCGCCCAGCGCTGGAACCGCTCGAAGATGTCGGGGAGTTCGAGACCGCCGTGCTCCAGCAGGGACTCGCCGACCAGCACGGCCATCTGCGTGTCGTCGGTCGCCTCGCCCGGGTCCCAGCCGCCGCCCCCGCGCATCTCCTCGGCGCGCGCGGTCAACTCGCCGGCGGGCCCGAACTCGTAGGGCGCGCCGAGCGCGTCACCGACGGCCGAGCCCAGAACGGCGCCCACGGCGCGGTCGAGTCGAGTGATCACGGTTCCTCCTCGGACGGTTCGGGGCATACGCAGGCCAGTACACCGTGTGCGAAGTCTTCCAGGTCGTCGAGGCCGGCGGCGGCGAGGGTGTCCGGGGCCCCGGCCAGCAGGTGCGGGATCGCGCCGTGCAGCGCGAGGGTGCGGGCCCGGTCCGGTCCGGCCGGCAGCCCGGCCGCGTGGAGCAGGTGTGCGTATGCAGCGAAGTCCGCCGCGCCGATGGGGTCCAGCAGTGCGGCCAGCCAGGGCCGCCGCGTCGCCTCGGTCTGGAGCTCGAGATAGGCCAGTACGCGCGGCCTGCCGGGCCCGGCCACGTCACGCAGCAGCCCGGCCAGCAGGGCTGCGAGCCCGGCCCGGTCGGTGGGCGCCGGCCCGACGGCAAGGTGCTGGCCGCCCTGCCGCTCGAACGGATCGAGCGCAAGGCCGGCCGCCCCGAACTCCTCATCTCCCGCCCGTACTTGATCGACGCCCTGCTCGCCGAGCTCGACCGGCTCGGCGGCACGCAGATCGCGTACGGGCAGCGGCTGACCGATCCGGACGGGCTCGAAGCCGACCTCGTCGTCGGCGCCGACGGCATCAACAGCGCCGTGCGCACCGCCCGTTTCGGCACGGCCAGTGGCCCGCGCCCCGTCGGCACCGTCGCCTGGATCGGCATCGCCGGATACGGGACCGGTGTGTACGGCGAGACCTGGGGTGCGGGCCGCTTCTTCGGGATGACCCCCGTCGAACCAGGGCGCACCAACTGGTATGCCACCGTCCCCGAGACCGCCGCGGCGGCGGCCGCCACGCCCGAGGCGGCCGCCGAACAGCTGCGTGCCGCGTTCGCCGGCTGGCACGACCCCATCCCGCAGGTCCTCGCCGACACCGATCCGGCGACCTGGATCCGGTACGAGCTGCGCCACCTCCATCCGGCGCTGCCCACGTTCGTCGACGGCGGCCGTACCGCCCTGGTCCGGCGACGCGGCCCACGCCATGACCCCCAACCTCGGCCAGGCGCCTGCACCGCCCTCCTCGACGCCGAGGCCCTCGCCCGTGCGGTCGCCGCCCACGGGCGGGCGGCCCTGCCCGCCGCCCTGCGCGCGTACGACGGCGAGCGGCGCCGCAGCGCCCAGCGCGTCGCCTTCGGCTCGCGGAACCTGCACCGCTTCATGACGGCCCGGCGCCCCGCCCTGCGCGACGCCCTCCTCGGCCTGCTGCCCGGCTGAAGCCCCGGAGGCTCGGGAGCCCTCGGGCTACGCGCCCGCGAGCCGCCGTTCCAGCTCCTCCCGGGACATGTCCTCCAGGTGGGTGAGGAACACCCACAGATGCCCGAAGGGGTCCCGGAGGATGGCGGTCCGGTCGCCGTGGAACTGGTCCGCCGGCGGCTGGACCAGCTCCGCGCCCTCGGCCACCGCCGTCCGTACGAGCGCGTCCACGTCCGGTACGTACACGTGCAGGGCGACCGAGGTGCCGCCCAGCTCCGAGGGTGCGGTGAACGGGCCCTCGGAGGTGTCGCCGAGCATCAGAACGGCCCCGCCGATCCGTATCTCGGCGTGCATCACCCCGCCGTCGGGGTGGCCGAGCCGGAAGTCCTCGACGGCGCCGAAGGCCCGCCCGTAGAAGGAGAGCGCGGCGGCCCCGTCGGACACCATGACGTGGGCGACGACCGCCGTGCGGTAGCGCTCCGGAACGATCTGTACGGCGTGCTGTGCTGCCTCGTGAGTGGTCATGCGGACGACCGTAGGACCTCAAGTTTGCTTGAGGTCAATGCCGGGCAGGCGTGGTCCGACGTGGTCCGACGTGACCACACGGGATCGCACGAGAGCGCACGAGGTCCGACGCGCCCGCGCCGTGTGGGCGAGAGGCGGTGGCGTACATGCGGAACGTGAGTACGCTGCTACACATGACGGGTCACCCCCCAGGTCCGCTGTGGACGGGCCGGGCCTCCAACCGCGTGCAGTGGCTGCTCGCCGCCGCCGGCGCGGCCTGTCTCGCACTCGGCATCCAGCTCGCCGTCGACTCGTCCTGGACCGCCGGCATCGTCCCGCTGCTGATGTCCGTCATCGGCTGCCTCGCCGTCGGGCTGCTGATCCTCTACGGCACCCTCGCCTTCGTGCACGTCGCCGTCACCGTCGACGCCGAGGCGCTGGAGGTCCGCTGCGGCCACATCGGGGTGCCGCGCCGGAAGATCAAGCTCGCGGAGGTGGCCTCCGCCGAATTCCTCCCCCGGATCACCCCCCAGCAGTGGGGCGGCTGGGGCTACCGCTGGCGCCCCGACAAGGGCACCGCGGTCATCGTCCGGCGCGGCGAGGGGGTGGAGCTGCGGCTCGGCGACGGGAAGGTGTTCACCGTCACCGTCGACGACGCGGAGAACGCGGTCCGGGTCATCCGCGCCCACCTGCGCGCCCTCGCCCGCTGAGTCGCTCTCCCGCCCCCGGCGCGTGGGGACGTACACTCCGCCAAATGAGCAGCAGCATCACCCGAGACCCCGGCTCCACCGCCGAAGCGGAAGCCCGAGCGGAAGCCGGAACCGCCGGAACCGAAGCCGCCGCATCCCCCTGGAAGGGATGGGCGGCCTCCTGGCCGGTGCGCGCCGTGCTCGCCGCCGCCTCCGGTGTGCTGCTCTACCTGAGCTTCCCGCCCCGCCCGCTGTGGTGGCTGGCCCCCGTCGCCCTCGCCGTGCTCGGCGGCTGCCTCCACGGCCGCCGCGCCCGCGCCGGCTTCGGCCTCGGGCTCCTGCACGGCCTGGGCTTCCTGCTGCCGCTGCTCGTCTGGACCAGCGAGGGCGTCGGCCCGGTCCCGTGGCTCGCCCTCGTCACCCTCGAAGCCCTCCTGATCGGCCTCACCGGCCTCGGGATCGCCCTCGTCAGCCGGCTCCCCGCCTGGCCTCTGTGGGGCGCGGCCGTCTGGATCGCGGGCGAGGCGCTGCGCGCCCGGGCCCCGTTCGGCGGCTTCCCCTGGGGCAAGCTCGCCTTCGGCCAGGCCGACGGCTTCTTCCTGCCGCTCGCTGCCCTCGGCGGGACCCCGCTGCTCTCCTTCGCCGTCGTGCTCTGCGGATTCGGGCTGTACGAGGCCCTGCGCATCGCCCGCAGCCACCCCCGCCGCGCCACTGCGGCCCTCGCGGCCCTCACCGTCGCCGCCCCGATCGGCGCGGCCCTCGCCGCCCGCCCGCTGGTGTCCGACGCCGCCGAGGACGGCACCGCCGTGGCCGCCGTCGTCCAGGGCAACGTGCCGCGCGCCGGGTTCGACTTCAACGCCCAGCGCCGCCAGGTCCTCGACAACCACGCCAACCGGACGCTGCAGCTCGCCGCGGACGTCAAGGCCGGCCGGGTTCCGAAGCCCGACTTCGTGGTCTGGCCGGAGAACTCCTCCGACATCGACCCGTACACCCAGCCCGATGCGTACGGCGTCATCGACAAGGCGGTCAAGGCCATCGGCGTGCCGGTCGCGATCGGCTCCGTACTGGCCCCGGAGACCGGCCCGCTGCGCAACACGATGATCCTCTGGGATCCGGTCAAGGGACCAGTCGACACCTACGACAAGCGCAAGATCCAGCCCTTCGGCGAGCGCATCCCGATGCGCTCCGTCGTCCGGCTCTTCAGCTCCGACGTGGACCGGGTGAGCCGCGACTTCGGCCCCGGCAAGGAACCGGGCGTCTTCGACATGGCGGGCAGCGGGGTCGGCATGGTCACCTGCTTCGAGGCCGCCTTCGACGACGCCGTGCGCTCCACCGTCCAGGACGGTGCGCAGGTGATCGCCGTACCGAGCAACAACGCCACGTTCGGCCGGTCGCAGATGACCTACCAGCAGCTCGCGATGGACCGGGTCCGCGCGGTCGAGCACAGCCGGACCGTGCTCGTCCCCGTCACCAGCGGGGTCAGCGCCGTCATCCGCCCCGACGGCGAGATCGTCCGGCAGACCGAGATGTTCACCGCGGACGCGCTGGTCGCCGAGATCCCGCTGCGCTCCACGCAGACCCCGGCCACCCGCTTCGGCCCGCTGCCCGAGTACGTGCTGCTCCTGGTCGCCGCCGGCGGCCTCGGCCGGACTCTCGTGCGCCGGATCAGGGCCCGCCGGGCAGCCTGACGCGGGTCATCGGGCGCGGCCTCGTAGGGTCGGGGGATGACCACACCCGAGTTCATCCGCGAGATCCGCGCCTCCGCCGGGAACCAGCTGCTCCTGCTGCCCGGGGTCACGGCCATCGTCTTCGACGACCGGGGGCGCGTGCTGCTCGGCCGGCGCTCCGACACCGGCCGGTGGGCCGTGGTCGGCGGGATCGCGGAGCCGGGGGAGCAGCCCGCGGAGACGGCGGTGCGCGAGGTGTACGAGGAGACGGCGGTGCACTGCGTCCCGGAGCGGGTGGTGCTGGTCCAGATGCTCGAGCCGATCACCTATCCGAACGGCGACGTCTGCCAGTTCCAGGACATCACCTTCCGCTGCCGGGCCACCGGCGGCGAGGCCCGGGCCAACGACAACGAGTCGCTGGAGGTGGCCTGGTTCGAACCGGACGCCCTGCCCCCGCTGGAACACTTCGGACTGGACCGCATCCAACGCGCCATACGCCACGAGCCGACCTGGTTCGCACCCCCGGTCGGGATCCAGGAGGCACACCGCCCTGCCTGACGGCCCGGTGGGCGGTCAGCCGGCGGAGACGGCTGCTTCGCGGTAGAGCTCCAGGGCCTGGTCGTCCATCACCGCGCTGTACGAGACCTCCGGGACCGTGCCGCCGCCCTCGTAGCCGCCGAGGACACCGGCCAGGGCGCCGTTCGCCAGCCAGGGGCTGCCGCTCGTGCCGCCGCTGAGGTCGGGGCAGTCGATGCGGCGCTGGGTCTGCGAGAACAGGCTCGTGGTGTTGGCGCAGCGCAGCGGGGCCTCCTCGGTGGCGGGGTAGCCGAGGATCGTCACCGTCACGTCGTCCGGCTGCTCGGTGGCCACCGGGAAGCCGCCCACCGCGTCCTCGATGCGCCCGGCGCCGCCGTCCGCCGCGGCGACCGTCGCGAAGGCGATGTCCTCGTCCGGGTCCCGCCCGTCCGTCCAGTCCGGGGCGACGTGCACGCCGGTCAGCTTCCACATCCCGTACGGGGCCTTGCCGTCGCGGTAGCCCGGCGCGAACACCGTGGTGTCCGGGTTGTCCAGGCAGTGCGCGGCGGTGGCGATCACGTTGCGGTCGTCGCTGTGCACCACGGCGGCGGTGCAGAAGTGTCCGCCGTCGAGGGTGCCCGCGAAAAGGGCGCCCACCCGGTCCGCCGCCTGGTCGGACCCGGCCTCGGCGGTGACCCCGAGCGGCGGCACCGCCGCGGCGTCGGGCAGGTCCACGCTCACCAGGGCGGCCATCGCGGCCAGCGCCAGCAGGATCCGGGACGCCCGCCGGGTGCGGGCGCGGTGGGCCGGGCGGGGAAGCATGCGCGGGATCATGCACCGAGCCTCCCCGCAAAAACTATGCCCGGAGCCCGGTATTCCATATGAATGCGCTGTGAATCCGGGCTCCGCAGGCGGGGGCGCGTCGCACGGGCGAGACTGGCAGAGGCGCCAGGGGGGTCCAGGAGGTGTCCCGAATGACCGCACAGCGCCGAACGCCCGTGGTGTTCATCCACGGCCTCTGGCTGCATTCCACCAGCTGGGAGGGCTGGGCCGACACCTTCAGCGAAGCCGGGTACGAGCCCGTCCTGCCGGAGTGGCCCGGGGTCCCCGACACCGTCGCCGAGGCTCGCCGCCGGCCGGACGACCAGGCCGGCGTCGGACTCGTGGAGATCTCCGAGGCGCACGCCAAGGTGATCCGCTCGCTGCCCGTCCGCCCCGTCCTCGTGGGGCACTCGGTGGGCGGGTTCATCGCCCAGTACCTGCTCGGCCAAGGCCTCGCCGAGGCCGCCGTGGCCATCTGCCCCGGGCAGATCAAGGGCGTCAAGGCCATCGCCCCGGCCCAGGCCAAGTCGACGTTCTCCGTACTGCACAACCCCGGCAACACCCGGCGGGCCGTCTCGCTGAACCGCGAGCAGTTCCGCTACGGCTTCGCCAACGCCGTCTCCGAGGAGGAGGCCGAGGAGCTCTTCGAGCACTGGACCATCCCGAGCTCCGCCCGCCCGCTGTTCCAGCTGGCCCTCGGCAATTTCACGCCGCACTCACCGACCAAGGTCGACACGGAGAACGAGAGCCGCGGTCCGCTGCTCCTGCTGTCCGGCAGGCTCGACCACACCGTCCCGGACCTGCTGACCCGCTCCACCTACAAGCAGTACCGGCACTCCCACGCGACCACCGAGTACCAGTGCTTCGAGGACCGCGGCCACTCGCTGACCGTCGACCACGGCTGGCCGGACCTGGCCCAGGCCTCGCTCTCGTGGCTGGATTCCCACACCGCGGCGGCCCACCCCCACGCCGCCTGACCGCCATCGGCGTCCACCGGCCCCCGTACGCCGTCAGCGCCTCTCGTACACCGTCACGCGGCGGCCCCGGACCTGGCGGTCCTCCACCACGGTGAACCGTTCCTTCAGCACCGCCGCCTTCGCCGCGTCCCGCGCGGCCCCCGACGGCTTCGCCACCTTCGCCGCGTCCGTCACCAGCAGTACCCGCCGCTGCCCGAGCAGCGCCGCCCGGATCCGCGCCGGGTCCGCCTCCTCGCCCTTGAGGGTGGCCGAGGCCACCGGACTCCGCTCCAGGGCGACGTCCACCAGCCCCGCGAAGGCCCCCGGGGAGACCAGCGCCGTGTCCCGCCGGGCGGCTGGCACGAACAGCACCGCGTCCCCGGGCCGCCCCAGCCGGGCCACCTCGCCGGCCACCGCCAGCACGTCGTCGACCCGGCTGGCCGGAGCCCGCTTGCCCAGCTCCACCGGCAGCAGCGCCAGCACGGCGATCCCGACCACGCCCGGCACGAGCAGGCCCGCCGCCCTCGGGAACCGGGGCCGGGCGGCCCGTACGCAAGCACCCAGCGCCGCACCGATCAGCAGGGCCAGACCCAGCATGCTGAACAGCACGTACCGGTCCAGGAACAGCGGCTGGGCGAGGGAGATCCCGATCAGCCCCAGCTGCGGCACCGCCAGCAGCGGCAGCCCCACCGCGGCCGCCGACAGCCGGCCCGCGCGCGGCCGGTCCAGCCAGGCCCCGAGGCCGCCGACGGCCAGCAGGATCGCCGGGCCGATCATCATGTGCCAGGTCAGCGGCGGTATCCACGACACCTGGTCGGACTGGCTCCGGCTGAACAGCACCAGCGGCAGCGCCCCCGCTACGGCACACGCTCCGTACGCCGCCCAGCGCAGCCACACAGCGCGCCCGGCCCGCACCCACCACAGCGTCGCCGCATGCGCGGGCAGGATCAGCAGCGACAGCCAGTTCAGCAGCGCGCACACCAGCACCGCGACCCCGTACGCGGCCCAGCGCGGCCATGCCCGCCGCCCGCGGCGGGGCCCCGGCGGCGCGGACAGCAGCGACACCAGCAGCAGGGTCGACAGCCCGGCACCGGCCGCGACCAGCGCGTACGGCCTGCCCTCCTGGAGGTAGAACTGCACGGCGGGCAGCAGCCCCAGCGCCAGCCCGCCGCCCAGTCCCGCCCAGAAACCGGCCAGCCGCTGCCCGATCAGGGCCACGCACGCCGCGGCGGCCGCCACCGCCAGCACCGACGGCAGCCGAAGGGTGGCCGTGCTCGCCCCGAAGAGCTCGAAGAGCCCGTGCATGAGGAGGTAGTACAGACCGTGCACGGCATCGACGTTGCCGAGCATGTCCAGGATCTCGCCCGCCGACCGGCCGGCCACCTGCCAGGTCGCCGCCTCGTCCCGCCACACACTGTCCTGCCGGGAGAGCCCCCACAGCCCGAGCCCCAGCGTCCACAGGACCGGAACCAGCCACACGATCGTCCGCAGGCCGGCAGCGGACCCATTGGCAGAGCCGTCGGCGGACCTGTCGGCGGCGGGTATGTCGGAAGTCATGAAACTGATCGGGTCCTCGATGCGCGGCTCGGGCGGAAACCACCAGTCTATGGACGACACGGACGGTTTCCGGACCGGCTGTTGTGCACCGCGGAGCGTGATCGCCGAGCCCGGCCGCCCCTAGCCTCGCCGCAGGAGCACGAACGAGGGGCGGTACCCGGTGAACTGGCTCATCCACGACTACCGCGAGAGCGATCTCGCCGCTGTCGTCCATCTGATCGACACCACGGCCGAACTCGGCCAGGAATCCGTCTTCTCGCTCGCCGAGTGCATCAGCGCCCTCACCGACCGGCAGCCGTGCGTGGTCGCCGTCCACCAGGGCGTCCCGATCGGTGCGGCCCTCGCCTGCGTCACCGGCGAGCGGGCCTGGGTGATGCGGATCGCGATCGCCGCGGGCTGGCGCGGCCGGGGCCTGGCCAGCGCTCTGCTCGTCGAGCTGGAGCGTCGGCTGATCGCCGCCCGCGTCGGCCGGATCGCGTACGTCCTGCCCGAGGAGGACCTGCTCGGCGAGGGCCTGCTCAACGCCGGCTACACGCGCCAGCCCGCCGTCGCTTACTTCGAGAAGACCGAGCCGCTGCACGGACCGGCGGCCGGCCTCCTCGACGACCTCGGCGGCCGCTTCCTGCCGAACGACCTGTGGACCAAGGTCGCCGGCATGGAGCAGGAGAAGGACCTCATCGAGCGGCGTGTGGTGCTGCCGCTCGCCGAGCCCGAGCGGGCCGCCGCGCACGGCGTGCGGCCGCCGCGGGCCATCACCCTCTTCGGCCCGCCCGGCACCGGCAAGACCACCTTCGCCCGCGCCATCGCCTCCCGGCTCGGCTGGCCGTTCGTGGAACTGCTGCCGTCCCGCCTCGCCGACGAGGGCAATCTGGCCGCCGCCCTGCGCGACGCGTTCGCCCGGATCGCCGAGCTGGAGCGGGTCCTCGTCTTCATCGACGAGGTCGAGGAGATCGCGCCCGTGCGCACCGAGCCCGCGCAGCCCGGCGGGATCCACGGGGTCACGAACGAGCTGCTCAAGCTGATCCCCGGCTTCCGGGAGGGTGACGAGCGGCTGCTGGTGTGCGCCACCAACTCCATCCGCTCCCTGGACCCGGCGTTCCTGCGGCCGGGGCGCTTCGACTATCTGATACCGATCGGCACCCCGGACGCCGGGGCGCGCGCCGCGATCTGGTCCCGCTACACGGCGGGCCGGACGGACGTGGACGTGGCGGCCCTGGTGGCGGCCAGCGAGCTGTTCACCCCGGCCGACATCGAGCACGCGGCGCGGATCGCGGCGCAGGTTTCCTTCGAGCGGGACCTGGAGGCGGTGGGCGCGCGCGGCGCGGCGGCGGCCCAGCTCGGCGCCTCCACGCAGGACTATCTGGCGGCGGTCGCGCAGTGCAGGCCGACGGTGACCCCGGCGATGACGGGCGAGTTCGAGGCGGACATCACCGCCCACGCCAGGTTCTGAAACGTCGAAACAAGGGGGGACTGACCCGTCCCGCCGCCACCGGGCCGTTGGTCCCGCCGCCCGCTAGCCGGTGCAGCGGTACGTGAACTGCGTCGCCGCGGTGTGCTGCCCGGGCGAGACCAGCTGGAGCTTCGCCTCGGCCGCGTACGTGCCCCGGCCCTGGAAGGTCCACAGCAGGTGCAGCCGGGCCTCCTTCTTCCCGCGCGGCACCCGCTCGGTGAGCTGCTCCGACTGCGTGCCGTCGGAGCGGATCCACCGGTACGTGAGGGTCCCGGGCCGCCCGTTGGTCCGTACGACGGCCACCACGTCGGCGGCGGAATCGCAGCCGGGACCCTGCGGGTCGGCGGCGGCGACCGTCACGTCCCGCACCTCGATGGCCGGGCCGTACCGCTGCCAGGCCAGGTACGCGAGCACCGCGAGCAGGACGACGGCCGCCAGGGTGTACCGGCGCCACTCCACGCGCCGGCGGGCCGGCACCGGCTCCGCGACCACGGGGAAGGGCGCCGGCATGGCGGCCGTCACCCCGGGCCCGAACCGCAGGACCGACCCCTCGATCCGGTCGGGCACGGCCTCCTGCGGCTGCGGCTGCCCGCTGAACCAGTGGCTGCCGAGGACGGTGGCGCTGTAGTCGTCGTCGCTGTCGCTCATGAGATCGTGCACCGCCTGATGAAGACCTGGGAGGTCGAGGAGCCGTTGCCGGCGGCGGGCTTGGTGGTGGCCCGCACGCCCCAGTAGCAGCCCGTGCCGGAGAACGTGTGAGCCTGGACGAGCGGCGCGGCACCCGGCTGGTACGTGAGGGTGTCCGGTGCGCCGTCGGTCCTGCCCAGCTTTCCCTCGGCATCACCGGTGAACCATTCGAGCACCACCGTCACCGGCGCGTTGCCCGACGCCTTGACGGCCACGGTCGCCTGGCCGAGGGAGGTCCCCGTCTGGCGAACGGTGACGGACACCGCGCCGACGACCACCGTCGGCTTCGGTGAGGGCGGCGGGGTGGTGGGCGGTTTCGTCGTCGGCGCCGTGATCGTGGGCGTCACCGTCGGCGAGTAGCTCGGGCTCGGGGTGGGCGACGGCGACGCGGACGGGGACGGGGACAGCGAGGGGGAGGGGGACGGCGAGGGGGAGGCGGACACGCTCGGGCCGGGAGCCGGTGCAGGACCCGTACCGCCCGGGCTCGCGCTCGACGTCGCGAACGCGTTCAGCGCCGAGGCCCCGCCGGTCTCCCCGCCGACCGCGCTGTAGGTGAGCGCCGTCAGTACGCCCAGGACCAGCGCCGCGCCGCCCGCGATCAGGCCGCGCCGGCCCGGGGCCCAACGCGAGGGGCTCGGAAACGTGGTCGTCGCCACCGCCGTGGTCCCCGCGGCGGGGGCGCCCGCCGAAGGGAACAGCAGCGGCAGCAGCGCGGCCAGCGCCGCGAGCTTGCGCTGCCCGCGCTCCTCCCAGTGCGGCCCGTACGCGGCGAGCGCCACGCCCTCCAGCTCCGCCACGAACGCCTCGGCGTTCTCCGGCCGCTGCTCCGGGGCCTTGGCCAGACCCCGCCGGATCAGCGGGCGTACCGGCTCGGGGGCCTCGGTCTCCGGGACCGGCGCCTCTATGTGCTGGACGGCGAGCTCCGCGAAGTTCTCCCCGGCGAACGGCTTGCGGCCGGTCAGGCACTCGAAGAACGTCGCCGTCGCCGCGTACACGTCGGCCGCGGGCGAGGCCGGCCGGCCCTGCCACTGCTCGGGGGCCATGTACGCCGGGGTACCGGCCACCCCTGGCGTCGTACCGCGGCGTGCGGCGATGCCGAAGTCCACCAGCTTCGAGGAGCCGTCGGGGGCGACCAGTACGTTCTCGGGCTTGTAGTCGCGGTGGACGACGCCCGCCCGGTGCGCCGCGGCAAGGCCCAGCAGCGAGCCCTTCAGCACCACCAGGGCGGCCTCGGGATCGGCCTGCCCGGCCTGCTTCAGCAGCGCGCGCAGGGAGATCCCGTCGACCAGCTCCATCACGATGGCGGCGCCGTCGGGCGCCTCCACGTACTCGTACAACCGCACCACGTACGGCGTGTCCAGTCCGCCGAGCAGCCGGGCCTCGGCCCGGAACTCCCCGACGAACGCAGGGTCCTCGCGCAGCCGGTCGCTGAGGTACTTCACCGCGACCGGCGTGCCCGTGGCCTCGTGGACGGCGAGGACCACGCGGCCGCTGCCACCCGAGCCGAGCTCCCGGACCTGCGCATAGCCGGGCACCGTCCACACGTTCTTCATCGTCTGCCCCCGTCCGTGGCGTCACCGAGCCCCAGGCCCGGTCGCACGCCGACCGGCCACACCCAGGGACACGGTTTCCGCCACGGCCGGTTCCCAACCCTGCCGGGCATCTCGCACGGCGGTCGGTCGGGCGGTCGGCGGTCAGACGACGGTCACGCCGCGGCCCGTGCCGCGCCGATCATGGCGTGCAGCCGGTCGGCCGCCGCCCTCCCGAAGTCCGGGTCGTTGATGTGGGTGTCGTAGTCGTAGAGCCGGGCGGAGCTGCCGCGCAGCCCCTCGCGCAGCGCCGAGAACAGGGCCCGGTCCGCGTCGGGGTCATGGTAGGTGCCCCCCGGCGCGCCGAGCGTGGACAGTCCGCGGAGCGGGACGCAGACGGCCGTGGGACCGGTCGCCGCGCGGAGTTTGGCGGCGACCCGGCGGCCGAGCTCCGCGCACTCGGCGGAGGTCGTACGGATCACCGTGATGGACGGGTTGTGTACGTGGACCCGGCGGTAGCGGGCCCGTTCGGGCAGGGTCTCCAGCGGCCCGAACTTCACCATGTCCAGTGCCCCCAGGCTCACCACCTGCGGAATCCCGGCCCGGCCGGCCGCGCTGAGCCGGTCGGGGCCGGCGGTGAGGATGCCGCCGCACAGGTCGTCGGCCAGCTCGCTGAGCGTCAGGTCGAGCACGCCCGCGAAGACGCCCTGCCCGGCCAGGGTCTCCAGGGTGCGGCCGCCGGTGCCGCTGACGTGGAAGACCAGCACCTCGTAGCCGAGTTCGGTCAGGTGCTCGCGGGCGGCGTCCACCCCGATGGTGGTGACGCCCGCCATGCTCGCCGCGATCAGCGGCCGGGAGCCGGCGCCCAGCCGGACCGGGCGGTGCAGCTCACGGGAGGCCCGTTCGAAGGCCTTGGCCATCCCCGCGGCCGCCTCGACCGCGTTCGCCAGGACCGGCGCGGAGATGCTGTTGATGCCCGCGATGTCCACCACGCTGTACATCATCGCGATGTCCGAGGATCCGACGTAAGGGGCCACGTCCCCGGACGCCATGGACGAGACCATCAGCTTCGGCACGCCCAGCGGCAGCGCGCGCATCGCCCGGGTGGCGATGGAGGTGCCGCCGCTGCCGCCGATGGCGAGCACCGCGTGCAGCCGGCCCTCGGCGTGCAGGCGCAACAGCGTCGCCTCGGCGCCTCTCGCCATCGTGGTCACGGCCGCACCCCGGTCGGCGGCCGCGCGTAGTTCCGGCAGTTCCGTTCCCGCTGCCCGGGCCACCGCTTCGCGCGGTATGTTCGCGGGCACCCGGGGCTCGCCCATGATGCCTGTGTCGACCATGATCACTTCGACGCCGGTGCGCAGCAGCCTCTCGCGCAGCCAGCCGTACTCGACACCCTTGGTGTCCAGGGTTCCCACCAGCACGACGTTCGTCATATGTGCAATGTCCATGCAGGTGGGGTTTGTTGGCAAGTCAAGGTCAGGTCAACCCTTCAGGAGCCCCAACAGCCTCTCCAAAAAGGGAATTTGAGAGGGGATCAGCTTGCTTTCGGCCACGGGCGGAGTGAACCAGGCCACCCGGTCCAGCTCGGGGAACTCCTGCGTCCGGCCCGAGTGCGGGGGCCACTCCATCGTGAACGTTCCCGGCACCATCAGCGCCGGGTCGAGGTCGGCCCGTACGGCCCAGATCGTCACCAGCTTGCCGCCCGGGATCCGCACCTCGCCCAGCGGAAGGTACGGGCCCTCCGGCGGCGGCAGGCCGATCTCCTCGGTGAACTCCCGGCGGGCCGCGTCGAGCGGGGTCTCGTCCGCCTCGTACTCGCCCTTGGGGATGGCCCAGGACCCGTCGTCCTTGTGCTCCCAGAAGGGGCCGCCCATATGGCCGAGGAGTACTTCGACGGCGTCCTGGGCCGAGGTGGCGGGCTCGGCGGCCGTACGGAACAGGAGCAGTCCGGCGCTGCGCTTCTGCGTCATGCGTGCATGTATGCCCCGTGGGCGGGAGGGTCAGCGCGGCGGCCACCGGCGATCGGCCGCCGGCGCGGCCGTGGACCAGCCGTCGGCGGTCAGTGGTCGTGCGGCCCCTGCCGGTGCACCGGGCCGTGGGCGTCCGCGCAGTGCGGGTCGGCCGGGTCCTCGCCCGGGCGGCCGACGCTGAGCAGCGCTTCCTGTACGTGGTCCACCTGGAGGGTGGTGTGCGTGATCCCGTACTCCTTCTCCAGCAGCCGCTCCAGGTCGCGGCGTACGGCGTGGCAGTCGCCGGCCGGTTCGACGAGCACGTGCGCCGAGAGGGCCGCCTGCCCGGAGGTGATCGTCCAGATGTGCAGGTCGTGCACCTCGGTGACGGGCGGGTGCCCGACCAGCCGGTCGCCCACCGCGTCCGGGTCCATGTGCGCCGGCGCGGCCTCCAGCAAGATCCGGCCGGACTCGCGGACCAGCCCGTAGCCCGCCTTGACCATCAGCACCACGACCACGAGCGTGGCGATCGCGTCCGCCTGGACGAATCCCGTGGTGAGCACGATCAGACCGGCGACGGCGGTGCCGATGAAGGCGAACAGGTCGTTCAGGATGTGCTGGTAGGCGCCCTCGACGGCGAGCGAGGAGCGGTTCGCCCTGGAGATGCACCACGCGGCCGCCACGTTCACGACGATGCCCGCGAGCGCCGTCACGAGGACCAGCCCGCCCGCCACCTCCGGCGGGTCCATCAGCCGCCGGACCGCCTCGTACGCCAGCCAGACCGCGAGCAGGAGCAGGGTGAGCCCGTTGGCCTGGGCGGAGAGTATCTCCGCGCGCTTGAGGCCGTACGTGAATCCGCCGCGCGCCGGGCGGGCCGCGAGCCGCATCGCGATCAGCGCGAGGACGATGGAGACGGCGTCGGTGAGCATGTGGGCGGCGTCGGAGATCAGGGCCAGGGACTGGGCCACGATGCCGATGACCACCTCGACCGCCATGAACGCGCCGATCAGGCCGAGCGCGATGGCCAGCCAGCGCCGGTCGGCGTCGGCGGAGACCCCGTGGCTGTGGCCGCCGTGACCGTGACCGCCGTGGTCGTGGCCGGCGGCGTGGCCGTGGTCGTCGTGTGCGTGGTCGTGCCCACTCATGGCGTCCCCCGTGTGTTCGGTTCCGACGCGTGAAGTGAAGCGCACCGTGACGCAATGGGCAAAGGCTGCAACGGGGACCGTTGTCATTACCCATAAGAGGCCGCTGACCTGCGGTTATGCTGGACCGGTCGGATCGTGGGAAAATCTGCTCATGGTCCAGCGCCCCGGTGTGCCGACCGCGCCCGAGCTCGTCCTGGAAACCGACACGGGCTCCACCGCGATGAGCCCGGGCCGGACCTACCACGTCGGCCGGGATCCCCTGTGCGAAATCTGCCTCGACGACGCCCGCGTCTCCTGGCACCACGCGATCCTGCGCCCCGACGGCGACCACTGGACCGTGGAGGACGAGCACAGCACCAACGGAACCTGGGTCGACGGCCACCGTGTCCACGAGTGGAGCATCGGCGTCGGCAGCGAGCTGCGCTTCGGCAACGCCTCCGACGGCCCGCGCGCCCGGTGCCTCGGCCCGGTCCCGAACGGCGGGCCCGCCGTCTCCAGGCCGTCCTCGGTGTCCACCCCGTCCCTGACCGGCACCTTCCGCCGCCCCACCACCGTGCGCCCGCTCCCCACCCGGACCGCCGTGCGCATCGGCCGCGCCCCCGACAGCGACCTCGTCATCGACGACCTCGTCGTCTCCCGCCGGCACGCCGAACTGCACGCCCTCGCCGACGGCACGTACGAGATCACCGACCTCGGCAGCCACAACGGCACCTTCCTCAACGGGGCCCGCATCGAACGCGCCCCCGTCGCCGAGGGCGACATCGTCGGCATCGGCCACACCGCGCTCTGCCTCGTCGGCGACCAGCTCCAGGAGTACCTCGACACCGGAGAGGTCTCCCTCGACGTCCAGGACCTCGCCGTCTCCGTCGACCGCGGTCGCAAGATCCTCCTCGACCACGTCTCCTTCCCCGTCGGCGCCAAATGCCTGCTCGCCGTCGTCGGCCCCAGCGGCGCCGGCAAGTCCACCCTCCTCGGCGCCCTCACCGGACTGCGCCCCGCCGACCACGGCAGCGTCCTGTACGACGGACGCGACCTCTACCGCGACTACGCCGAACTGCGCAGCCGCATCGGCCTCGTCCCCCAGGACGACATCCTGCACGCGCAGCTCACCGTCCGCCGCGCCCTCGCCTACGCCGCCGAACTGCGCTTCCCGCAGGACACCGCCCGGGCCGAACGCCAGGCCCGGGTGGACGAGGTGATCGGCGAACTCGGCCTCGGGCAGCGCGCCGACCAGCCCATCCACAGCCTCTCCGGCGGCCAGCGCAAACGCGTCTCCGTCGCCCTGGAACTGCTGACCAAGCCCTCCCTGCTCTTCCTGGACGAGCCCACCTCCGGCCTCGACCCCGGCATGGACCGCTCCGTGATGCACATGCTGCGCGGCCTCGCCGACGACGGGCGCACCGTCATCGTCGTCACCCACAGCGTGCTCAGCCTCGACGTCTGCGACCGGCTGCTGGTCCTCGCCCCGGGCGGGCGCATCGCCTGGTTCGGGCCGCCCGAGGAGACCCTCGGCTTCTTCGGGTTCACCGAATGGCCGGAGGCCTTCGAAGCCTTCGAGAACCAGCAGGGCCGGGACTGGGAGGGGGAGTACCGCACCTCCCCGCAGCACCGCACCTACGTACAGAACGCCGCGCGGCAGCCCCGGCTCGACGAGGACCGGTCCGGGGCGGCCGGCTTCGTCGCCCCGCCGCCCAAGGCCCAGAGCTGGGGCTCCCAGCTCTCCACACTGGTCCGCCGCTACGCCGCCGCGCTCAGCGCCGACCGCACCTTCCTCGTCATCATGATCGCCCTGCCGTTCGTCATGGGCGCCATGACCCGGGCCCTGGCCGGCAGCTCCCTCACCAAGGAGACGGCGATCAACGCCCTGCTGATCCTGTGCGTCGGCGGCGTGCTGACGGGCGCCGCCAACGGCGTACGGGAACTGGTCAAGGAGCGAGTCATCTACCAGCGCGAACGCGCCGTCGGCCTGTCCAGATCCGCGTACCTGATGTCCAAGGTGGTGGTGCTCGGCGCCATCACCGTGGCCCAGGCCGTGGTGATGACGCTCGTCGGCCTCTACGGAGTGAAGACCAACGCCCCCGGCGGCAGAGGGGTCTTCTTCACGCCCCTCGCCGAAATCACCCTCGCCGTCGCCCTGCTGTCCTTCACCGCGATGATGCTCGGCCTGCTGGTCTCCGCCCTGGTCCGGAAGGAGGAGGTCACCATGCCGCTGCTGGTCCTCCTCGCCATCGTCCAGGTGGTCTTCTGCGGAGCCCTGTTGCAGCTGAACGGCGTGCCGGTGATCGAGCAGCTGGCCTGGCTGGTGCCGTCCCGGTGGGCGCTCGGCGCCATGGCCGGCACCATCGACCTCGGCGCGATCGTCCCCGGGAAACTGACCGACGACCCGCTCTTCGCGCACAGCGCCGGGGTGTGGCTGCTCGATCTCGGGATGCTCGTGGGCCTGTCCGTACTGTTCGGAGTGCTGGTCCTGCGGCTGCTGCGCCGCCACGAGCCCGCGATCATGCGAAAGTAGGCGTCGATGGCCAACCTGACCGGGCCTTTCGACTTCCAGCCCACGCACGTGGTCCCCCGTGAGGGGCTGCCCGCCTGGGAAGAGCCCGACGTCTCCCGGCCCACCGTGCCCCTGGACGCCTTCCTGCCCGTGCAACTCCTGTCCCGGCGCGGGGAATGGGGGGAGATCCTGTGCGCCAACGGGTGGTCCGCCTGGGTGGACGGACGGCTCCTGGTCGCCGTGCCCGAGCCACCGCCGACCGGCGGCCGGCCGATCGCGCACGCCGAGGAGGACCCGCTGCCGCTGCTCGCACACGGCGCCGAGACCCTGCAGCGCTACCGGCAGGCCGCCGAGGAACTCGCCGCCGGGCGCACGGACACCGAGGGCTTCCGGCGGGCGACCCAGGGGCTGCGGATCGGGATCGTGGTCGACGACGAGGCCGTCTGGCTGTACGAAGAGGCCAGCGGGCGCTGGATGTACGGCGACGGCACCCGCCTCACGACGTACGCGGTCGGCACGGGGCCGGGGGACTCGGCCGAGCCGGAGCCGCCGGCCGCGGAGACGGAACGCAAGGCATCGCCCGGCGCAAGGGTGGACACGGCAACGGCAGGCGGGCGGGTCCGCGGTGCACCGGGGCGCGAACCCGGCCGGGAACCAGGACGGGGGCCCGCAGGCGAAGGGCGCGAACCGACGCAGGTCGTGTCACCGCCGGAAGGCGCTTGAGCCGGGGCCGTACGCGCTTGAGCCGGGGCCGTACGAGCGATCGGCAGGCGGAGGGACGGGGCCGGCTCAGCGGGCGATGGTCTCGGGCGGCTTCTCGACGAGACCGCGGCGGTGCACCGGACGGGCCAGCAGGGCCCCGAGGAAGCCCGCGAGCGCGCCCCAGACCAGGGCGAGGCCCACGTTGCGCCACAGCTCGGGGCGCAGCTCCGTCTTCGCGTCGAGCATGCCGACGTTGCCGATGCCGAGCAGGGACAGCCCGAACCGGGCCTCGAAGGCGGTCAGCAGGCACACCGTCAGGGTGGCGAGGGCGAGGGCCACGCCCAGGTGGAGCGCGTGCTGCCAGGCGCGGACGTGCGCGGGGGAGCGTACGGACGCCAGGAAGCCCGCGCCGAGCAGCAGCACGGCGGCCACGGCCACCAGCCACCAGGCCCGGGAGTCCTGCTGAGCGAGCGAGCCCACCTCGACCGTGGACAGGTCCGGCCCGCGCAGCACCTTGTCCAGCAACTGAGGCATCGGCAGCCCGAACAGCCCCTCGACCCGGCCCTCCCAGGCCCCGCCGAGGCCCAGGGTGAGCGCGAGCCAGGCGAGGTTCGGCAGGCCGAGCAGGATCACGGCGAACGTCCGGTCCGCGTGGCCCTGCGTGACGGCCACGACCACGCCGACGCCGAGGCCGATGACGACGTACGCGAGGAGCAGCGCCACGGTGGCGAAGGCGGCGGGCCGCACCGCCGCGTGGAAGCGGACCAGCCGGGCCGGGAGCGGCGCCCGGCGCGAGATCAGCAGGGCGATGAGCAACAGGCCGAGGATCCACAGCAGTCCGAAGAAGAGGGTCGCGGGCAGGACGGCCCTGAAGCCGACCGTCGGGGCGGAGTCGAGGAGTTCGCCGAGGTCGGCGACGAGGGAGTCGCCCGCGGAGATGCCGAAGGTCTGGCGGGCGAGGAACGCGGTGCCGGTGAGGGCGAGCAGCCACAGCAAGACCAACGGGGCGGCGCGGGCCGCGAGTTCGCCCGGCCGGGTCACCGCACGGTTGTGCAGGGGGCGCAGGAAGAGCGCGCCGGCCGTGAGGGCCCCGGCGAGGCTCACCGAGAGCGGGAGTACGGACAGGCTCGCATGGGCGTCGGCCAGGAAGCCGGCCGCGCCGGTCACCTCGACCGATCCGCCGGCCGCCAGTACGACGACCGCCGCGACCACCCGGGGGAACGCCCCGCCGGGCAGGTCGGTCGCCCCCGCGCAGGCCAGTCCCGCCGCGGCGACGGCGGCCATCACCGCGAAGCCCGCCACGACGGCGACGAGGGCGTCCCGCCATGCCCTCGCGGAGCCCCCGGGTAGCGAACTGGGTGCTGACGGACTGCTCACGCTGCCACCGTAGGCACGCTCGGCTTGCGGCCACCACCCGAGCGGCGCAGACAATGGTCCGCAGGAGTGCAGGAAGTCCCGGCATCTCCGTGTCCGAGTCATCTCCGTGTCCGTGTGGCCTCCGTGTCCGAGTCACGCAGGCGCCACAGGGGCCGGAACTCCTCCGCCCGGGAAGAAGGGCACGTGACGACGCAACCCTCCGGCCGGGAGCCGCAGCAGCCGACGCAGTCCATACACCCGCCGGCCGAGCGCCCCGCAGGTCCCCCTTCCGGCCCCCTCTCCGGCGGGCGGGAAGGGCCGCCGCCACCCCCGCCGCCGGCTCCGCCCGGCGGCACGCCACCGGGGCCACCGCCCGGCGGCCCCTGGTGGCGGTCCGGGCCCCGGCTGGCCACCGCGCTCGTCGCGGTGGTCGCTGCGGTGGCCCTCGCCGTGGTCCTGACCCGGCCCAGCGGCACCTCCACCGCCGGCGGCGAGGTGTTCCTGCAGCCCGCCGCCGTGGCCGGCCCGGACCCGTTCACGGAGTCCACCGCCGCGAAGGAGGCCACTCCACCGCCGCGGACCGCCACCCCGCCCGTGCCACAGAGCGCGGCACCCACCACCGGCGCCATCGTCACGCGCAGCGTCAGCGGCGCGGCGCCGGGCCTGTACGGCGGTACGAAGGCAACGGCCAGCTGCGACGTCGAGAAGCAGATCCAGGTGCTGACCGCCCAGCCCGCCAAGAACAGCGCCTTCGCCTCGGCGCTCGGCATCCAGCCGGCGACCGTACCCGGCTACCTGCGCTCGCTCACCCCGGTTCAGCTGGGCATGGACACCCGCGTCACCAACCACGGTTACCGCGACGGCAAGGCCACCGGCTACCAGGCGGTGCTGCAGGCCGGGACGGCGGTGCTGGTCGACGCCCGCGGGGTGCCGCGGGTGCGGTGCGCGTGCGGCAACCCGCTCGGGTCCCCGGTGGCGCTGAAGGGCAACCCGAAGCGGTCCGGTGAGCCGTGGAGCTCGTACCAGCCCAAGAACGTGGTCGCCGTCGCGCCGTCGGTGGCCGTCGTCCAGAAGTTCGTCATCTACGACCGCCACGACCGGCACTGGTTCGAGCGTGACCGCGGCGACCACCAGGCCAAGCACGACAAGCCGGTGCCGCCGCCCGTGATCCCGAAACCGCCGATCACGCCGGTGCCGCCGAGCCCGTCGGTCACGAAGGCCTCGCCGTCCGCGGCGCAATCGCCGGCGAAGACCGCGCCGCCTTCCGGGCGCCCTTCCGGGTTCCCGTCCAAGCCCGAGTCCACGGCGCCGTCCAAGCCCGCGTCCACCGCGCCGTCCAAGCCCGCGTCCAGGGCGCCGCTCAAGCCCGAATCGCCGATGCCGACCCCGACGCCGCCGGAGTCCAAGGCGCCGCCCGGGTCCGTCACGCCGTCCGTCTCGCAGCCCGCGTCGGCGCCCGCGTCCTCGAAGCCGCCGGTGACCGCGTCCGCGTCCGTGTCCTCCGCGCCGGCGCCCCCGCCGAGCTCGGCGGAACCACCGTCTCCGGCGCCGCCGTCCTCGGTGGCGCCGGAGCTGAGGCCGAGGACGAACGAGCCCGGGGCTGACACGGACGCGCCGACCCGGGCCGGCACCCCGACCCAGCCTCCCGCGACGGAGCGGCCCGGAGCCGACGGCGACGCCGGGACCTGACGCGGGCGGGCATACGTGCGGGAAGGATGAGACCCTGGCTGCATGGCCGAAAGGGGAGCGAGCCCCGAGGTCGACTGGCCCGCGCAGCCGGACATGAGCCTCGCGCTCAACCGCATGGGCACTTTCGACTGGGACCTCGACAGTGGGCAGATGCATCTGGATCCCACCGCCCTCGAGGTCCTCGACCTGCGCCCGGAGGAGTTCAGCGGCACCCCCGAGGGGCTGCGGTCGCGGGTGTCACCCGGCGAGGAGGTCCGGCTCGACGCCCGGGTGGCGCAGGCGCTCAAGGACGGCCGGAGCCACTACGGGGCGTACGTCCGCACCCGGCGCCGCGACGGCACCCCGGCCTGGACCCACATCCAGGGCCACATCCTGCGCGAGGCGAACGGCCGCCCTTACCGGATCATCGGGATCCTGCGCGACGCCGCCCACGACCCCGGCGAGCCCGGCGCCGGCGGGGAGCAGGCGGAGGGGCGGCGCCGGATGACCGGCGTCGTCGAGCGGACCAGCGCCATCCTGGCCCATGCCCGCACCGTCAACGACGTAACCGACGTCCTGAAGGACCCCGAGGCCCTCGGCCACCTCGGCGCGGTCAGCGTGATGCTCGGCGTCGTGGACGGCGGCCGCATCCACCTCGTCGCGGAGGGGCAGCTCGCCTCGTACGTCCCGGAGATCGAGTACACCCGCATCGACGCGCAGTTCCCGATGAGCGAGGCCGTACGGAACCTGCAGCCGGTGTTCCTCGCCTCGCGCGAGGAGTTCCGGCAGCGATACCCGGACCTCTGGCCGTACATCGAGCCGCTGGCCGTACACAGCGGCGTCTACCTGCCGCTGATCGCCCAGGGCCGGGCCATCGGCGCGCTCGGGCTGCTGTACGAGCGGGACGGCGATTTCACCGCCGAGGAACGGAACCTGCTCGTCGCGCTCGGCAGCGGCATCGCGCAGAGCCTCCAGCGCGCCATCCTCTTCGAACAGGAGCACGACCTAGCGGAGGGCCTGCAGCGGGCCATGCTGCCGCGCCGGATCCCGGAGGTGCCGGGCGCGCGGATCGCCGTACGGTACCGGGCCGCCCGGATGGGGCGGGACATCGGCGGCGACTGGTACGACGTGATCCCGCTCGGCGAGGGCCGGGTCGGGGTGATGATCGGCGACGTGGAAGGGCACGACACGGACGCGGCGGCCGTCATGGGCCAGCTGCGGATCGTCATGCGGGCCTACGTCGCCGAGGGGCACACGCCCGGGACAGCCATGGCCCGGGCCTCGACCTTTCTGCGGGAGCTCGAGACGGAACGATTCGCCACCTGTACCTACGCCGAGGTGGACCTGAACACCGGAATGCTCCAGATGGTCCGCGCCGGCCACCTCGACCCGGTGGTGCGGCGCGGCAACGGCAGCTGCCACCGGATCCAGGTGGCCGGCGGACTCCCGCTCGGGCTGCCGCCGCGCGAGCAGTCCGGAACCGGCTCCGGCTATCCCGTCACCAGCCTCGAACTGCACCCGGGCGACACCCTGGTGCTGTGCACCGACGGCCTGATCGAACGGCAGGACGGCGACCCCGAGGCCGGCATTCGCGAGCTCATGGAAGCGGTCCACAGCGGCCCGGTCGACGTCGAGGAGCTCGCCGACGTGCTGTGCGACCTCGTCGGCGACGCGGGCGTCGGGGACGATATGGCCCTGCTCCTGCTGCGCCGCCGCGGCACCCCCAGCCCGCGCGGCGGCGGCCCGCTGCGCCTGCGGCTCACCCCGGGCGACCCCGAGGGCCCGGCGATGGCCCGCCACCTGATCCGGGCGGCGGTGGCCGCCTGGGGCGCCGCGGAGCGGGCCGACGAGATCGAACTGGCGGCGGACGAGCTGATGACCAACGCCCTCGTACACACCGACGGCGGCGGCCACGTCAACGTACGGCTGTCCGCGGAGGGCCGGATCCGGATCGAGGTCGAGGACTCCAGCAGCGCCCTGCCGCACCGGCGCGAGGCGGGCGACTGGGCGGTGTCGGGGCGCGGCCTGCTGCTCGTGGAGCAGCTCGCGGAGGAATGGGGCGTGGAGCCCCGGGGTGGCGGGAAGAGCGTGTGGTGCGAGTTCGCCGTCCCGGGGCACGCGGTGCCTTGAGATACGCCCGGCGGGTCTCAGACCAGCGGGTCTCAGGCTGGCGGGTTTCAGCCCGGCGGGCTCAGACGGCCGCGTACGGGCCCTGCTCCGCCTTGGTGGTCTGCAGGGCCGTCAGCCTGCGGACGAAGAGGATGGCGAGGACGGCGGCGCCGACCGAGAACAGGTCGGTGACGATCCCCACGGCGGACGCCGCGCGCAGCGCCTCCGGGGTCTCGGCCCGCTTGTACATCTGGCCGAAGACGCGGTCGAGCACCAGCGAGCCGACCCACAGCGCCCACCAGGCGTTGAGGGGCACGGCGGAGACCTCGCGGTAGGAGCCGTCGGGCCCGCGCTGGGTGCTGGCGGCCCAGATCTGCTTCGCGATGCGGAACGGCAGGAAGAGGTTGCCGATCGGGATGAACCAGCTGCCGATCGCCCAGCCGCGGGTCTGCGAGAAGCCGTCGGGGGCGAAGATCTCGCCGTTCACGCGCACGCGGTGGAACCAGATGACGAAGACGACCGCCGTCGCCAGCAGCATCACGAACTGGAGTACGCCGGCGACGCCGGTCAGGAGGTCCCCCTGCTCGAGCGTGCTGTCACCGACCTTCGCCGGGTCCGCGATCAGGCTCTGCATGAGCGAGAAGACGTACCCGCTGATGCCCGCCGAGAACACGTTGACCACGGCCGCGACCGACAGCAACGCGGTGAGCGCGACCGCCAGGCCGCGCGGCGAGCGCAGCACGTCGGTGGTGGGGTGAGGCCCCGGGTACGGCAGGCCCGGGTACGGCCCGGCGGGGTACCCGGGCTGGGGCTGCCCGGGGAAGGGCCGGCCGGGGTAGGGCTGCGGGCCGGGGTACGGCTGGGCCGGGTAGGCCTGAGCCGGGTACGGCTGCGGCGGTGCCTGCTGCGGGTACGGCTGCGCGACGGGCGGCTGCTGCTCCTGCGACGGGGGCGGAGTCGGCGGGCCCGGCGGCTCGTTGAAGGACATGCGGTGTGTACCCCCCACGGGAACATGTGATGAAGCAGCGGATGCCCCGCTGACCTGCGGCGGGACACGTCCGAACCATGCCAGCCCGGCATCCGGCCGCCAAATCCTTATCCGGGCCCGGAGCGGGAGCCCGTGCCCCGTGTGGCCGGGCGAATGGCTGAAACCGCGGGGCGCGAACGGTCGTGCCCGCCCGGGGCGGGCCGAGTGGCCGATCCTGCCTGGGTGCTGAGCCTCCGTCCGCTGCTGCCCGTCCTGCTCGCCGTGGCCCTGGCCGGCCCCGCCGAGGCATCCGCCGCGGCGCAGGCCGACGGCATCGAGACCGCCCGTACCGGCCGGCAGATCGCCCCCGGGATCCGCCTTGAGTCGTACGACCGGCTGGAAGCCGACCGCTGGCTGCGGATCGACGAGCTCCTCGTCGATCTCGGCGGACGCGGCGGCGTCCGCGCCGAGTACCTGGGCGGCCACGGACCGGCCACCGTCGCCGAGGCCGCCGCCCGCCACCCCACAGGGCCCGGGAGGCGCGTGGTCGCCGCCGTGAACGGCGACTTCTTCGACATCCGCGGTACGGGCGCACCGCTCGGCCCCGGCCTGGGCGGCGGCCGGCTGCTGCACTCCGCGACCTCCGGGCCCGGCGCGGCCCCGGCCGTCGGATTCGGCGCCGACGGCATCGGGCGGGTCCTGCGCATCGCACTCGACGGGAGCGTCACCCTGCCCGGCGGGGCGGTGCGCCCGCTCGCCGGGTACAACGCGGCCCGGCCCCCCGCCGTGGGCCTCGCCGCGTACACCGCAGACTGGCCGGGGGCGGAACTGCCCGCCGTGGGCACCGCCGTGGCGGTCCGGGACGGCCGGGTCACGACAGCCGCCCCGCCGGTACGCAGCCCGGCCCGGCGGGAGCGCCCCGCACCCGGCACCACCGTGCTGACCGCCGCCGCCGGCGGTGCGGCCGCTGCCGAACTCGCCGCCCTGCGCCCCGGGGACGCCGTGGCCGTCGCCGCCCGGGCCCTCCCGGACGCCGGACCGGTCCCGGTGGCGGCCGTCGGCGGGCGCGAGGCCCTCGTCGTGGCCGGCGTCCCGCAGAACCACGACGGCGAGCCGAACAACACCGCCGCCCCGCGCACGGCCGTCGGGTTCTCGCGCGACGGGCGGCGGCTGCGGATCCTCACCGTGGACGGCCGCCGGCGGGACAGCGGCGGCCTCACCCTGACCGCGCTGGGCCGCCTGATGCACCGGCTCGGCGCGTACGAGGCCCTGAACCTCGACGGCGGCGGCTCCTCGACCCTGCTCGCGGGGCTGAGCGGGGCGACGGCGCTCGCGCTGGAGAACTCCCCGTCGGACGGGCGGCTGCGGCCCGTGTCCAACGGGCTCGTCCTCACGGCCCCGGCGGGCTCCGGCCGGACCGCCGGCTACCGGGTCGAACCCGTCGGCGGCACCACGGAGGATCTCACCCGGGTCTTCCCCCGGCTCACCCGGACCCTCACGGCCACCGGGTACGACGCGCTGCTGGGCCCGGCGCCGGGCGCGCCGGTGTGGTCGGCGGACGGGGCCGGCACGGTCGACTCCGCCGGGGTGTTCCACGCGGTGCGCCCCGGCCGTGCGACGGCGCACGCCCGGCGCACGACGGCGCACGGCGCGGTCCCGCACGGCGAGCTCTCGCTCGAGGTCCTCGGCCCGCTGATCCGGATCCGGCCCACGCATGCCCGGATCGGACTCGCGGAGCAGGGGGAGAGCGCGGGATTCCGGCTGACCGGGTACGACGCGCAGGGCGCGGCCTCCGTCGTGGAACCCCGGGACGTGGCTCTGGAGTTCGACCGGTCGCGGTGGCGCGTCACCGATGACGGGCACGGGG
Source organism: Streptomyces sp. NBC_00354 (assembly GCF_036106915.1). NCBI lineage: Bacteria > Bacillati > Actinomycetota > Actinomycetes > Kitasatosporales > Streptomycetaceae > Streptomyces > Streptomyces sp. NBC_00354. Next base: position 7,291,397 of record NZ_CP107983.1, read on the forward strand.
GCTTCACCGTCACCGCCCTCGTCCCCCAGGCCACGGGCCGCCTGCGCGCCACGGTCCGGGCGGGTGGGGCCGCCGGGGCTGCCGGAGCGCCCGGAGCCGTCGGCGCGCCCGGCGCCGGCTCCGGCCTCACCGCCGAACTCGCCCTGGGCGTCGGGCTGGTGACGTTCCCCGTCACCGATCTGGCCGACGTCGCCGACTGGACCGGGCCGGGCGCCTCCGCGGCCGAGGGGCATCCCGGTGCGGGGCTCGCCCTGGAGCCGGCCGGGGCCGCGGCCCAGGGGAGCGCCGCCCCACCCCGGCCCCTCCCCGTCCCGGAGCTGGCCCGTTCGCTCACGCTCTGGGTCGGCGGCGACGGCTCCGGGGCCCGTCCCGCGGTGGAGCTGGCCGACGCCGACGGGGCGGCCGTCACGGTGCGCGGGCCCGCCGTGGACTGGACCGGCTGGCGGGAGCTCACCCTTCCGCTCCCGGCCACCGCCGAGCCGCCGCTCAGCGTGATCCGGCTTTCGGCGGTCGGGGGGACGCGCCCCGGACGGCTGGCCCTCGACACGCTCGGCGCCCGGACCCCGCCCACGGGGCCCGCCGCAGCGCCCGTGGTCCGGGATCCGATCGTGGCCACCGAGGCCGGGGTCCGGGCGCGGCCCTGGCGGTTCGCCGTCGAGCCGGCCGGGGGGATCCGGGCGGGGACCGGGGACGGCGGGGCCGACTTCGTGCTGACCGGCGCCGACCGCCCGGAGTTCGTGCACCGCGGCGTACGGTTTCTGCCGCTCGACACCACCCGGCCCACCTTGGGCGGCGGCGGTCTGGACCGGATGCGGGCCCTGCGCAAGGCTCTGGCGGCCGCCGCCCGGGATCCGGCCACGGGCGCGCTGGCCGTCGTACAGGCGGATGCGCCGGACACCGTCGACCGCAAGGAAACGGCCTTGACGGCGCACCTGCTCGCCGAGTTCCGGCGCACCACCGGGAAGCGGGCCGCCGTGCTCGCCCTCGGCGCCCCGGCCTTCGCGGCCGGCCGCTCCGAGGGCGTGCTGTCCGTCGCGGCCCCGCGCACCGGACGGACCCTGGTGGGCGTGGACGCCTTCGCCCGGCGGGACTGGCTCGCCGTCCGGCAGACCCCCTAGGGAGTGTCGTCAAAGTGGCGTCGGCCGCCCGCCAGCCAGACGGGACTTTGACGACATGACCTAGAGCTCCACCAGCGTGACCTCGGTCGCCTTCACGCTCGTCCATACCCTCGAGCCGTCGACCAGGCCCAGTTCGGCCGCGGCCTCCGGGGTGATCTCCGCGACCAGGTCGGGGGTCTGCGCCGAGCCGACCAGCACGCGCAGCCGGCTGCCGACCGCGGTGATCTCCCGTACGGAGCCCTGCCAGACGTTGCGGGGACTGCCCGTCGGGCGGTCGCGGTGCACGGACACCGCCTCGGGGCCGATGATCGCCAGTGCCCGGGACCCCTCGGGCAGCGCATCCGCCACCACCAGCCGGCCCCCCGCGGCGAGTACGAGCCCGTCGGCCGACGCCGTGCCGGACCAGGCGTTGCGGCCGAGCATCCGCGCGACCCACGGGGAGCGCGGGTGGCGGGTGACCTCGGAGGGCGGGGCGTCCTGGAGGGTGCGCCCGTCGGCGAGTACGAGGACCCGGTCGGCCAGCGACACCGCCTCGACGGGGTCGTGCGTGACGATGAGGCAGACCCCGCCGAAGCCGGCCAGGTGCGTGCGCAGGGTGTGCCGTACGCGGGCCCGGGTGGTCTGGTCGAGGGCGGCGAGCGGCTCGTCGAGGAGCAGCAGGCGGGGCCGGGTGGCCAGGGCGCGGGCCAGGGCGACGCGCTGGGCCTGGCCACCGGACAGCTGGGCGGGCTTGCGGTGGGCGAGGTGGCCGACGCCGAGCCGGTCCAGCCACTGCTGCGCCTCGCGGCGGGCCTCGGCGCGCGGCACCCGGCGGGCGCGCAGCCCGTAGGCGGTGTTGGCCAGCGCGCTCAGGTGCGGGAACAGCGCGCCGTCCTGCGGGACCCAGGCCACCTGGCGCTTGTGCGAGGGCAGCGCGGTGACATCGGTGTCGCCGAGCCGGAGTTCGGCGCGGGCGCGCGGGGTGAGGCCGAGGAGGGCGCGCAGCAGGGTGGTCTTGCCGGCGCCGTTCTCGCCGACGACGGCGATGGTGGTACCGGGTTCGGCGTCGAGGGTGAGCTCGTTGAAGCCGGTGACGACGGCGTGCAGCGGCCAACGGCCGTCGTCGTGGGGGGCGCCGGGCAGGTCGGAGGCCAGGTCTCCGGCGGCGGGCTTCCCGGATGCCCGGCCGGCCGGAACCGGGGCTGTCGGTGTCCGCTCGGCTTCGAGGGCCGCGGCCGCCGCCTCGTCCGGCAGCTGCGGAGCCTCGGCGGGTGTACGGGCGACCGGGGTGCCGGTCCAGCGGCCGCGCAGGGCGATCAGTACCGCCATGGCGATCACGAGCAGCAGCAGGGACACGGAGGTGGCCGCCTCCGGCTGGTCCTGGAGCAGCAGGTAGACCTGGAGCGGCAGCGTCTGCGTGGTGCCGGGCAGGTTGCCGGCGAAGGTGATCGTCGCGCCGAACTCGCCGAGCGCACGGGCCCAGGTGAGCGCGGCGCCCGCGATGAGGCCGGGCGCCACCATCGGCAGCGTCACGGTGAAGAACACCCGCACCGGCGAGGCGCCGAGGGAGGCGGCGGTCTCCTCGTAGCTCTGCTTGAGCCCGCCGAGCGCACCCTCCAGGCTGATCACGAGGAACGGCATGGCGACGAAGGTGGCCGCGACGACGGCCCCTGACGTGTGGAAGGGCAGCGTGATGCCGAACGTGCCCTCGAGCCAGGGCCCGAGCAGTCCGCGCCGGCCGAAGCCCAGCAGCAGCGCCACACCGCCGACGGTCGGCGGCAGCACCATCGGGAGCAGCACCAGCGAGCGTACGAAGGCCTTGCCCTTGAACGGGACCCGGGCCAGCAGCCAGGCGAGCGGCACGCCGAGGAGCAGCGAGAGACCGAGGGCCCACAGGGACACGAACAGCGAGAGGCGCAGGGCCTCGACCACACCGGGGCTGGTGAGGTGGGCGCCGAGTTCGCCCCACTCGGTGCGGGTGAGGATGCCGATGAGGGGCAGCAGCAGGAACGCGACGGCGAGCAGCGCGGGGAGCGCCAGGGTCAGGGGGGGCCGGGTGCGGGTGCGGTGTCTGCTCATGTGGATTCCTGGCTGGAGCGTACGGGGGGACGGGTACGGGGGCCCGGGGGCCTGGCGGGCGACACGCCGAAAGGGACCGCCTGTCCCCCCGGACCAGGCAGTCCCTTTCGATCATTGCGGCTGCGGCTGCGGCTGCGGCTGCGGCTGCGGCTGCGGCTGCGGCTGCTTGTGTTGCTGCGCGCGGTGCCGGTTACGCCTTCTGGAAGCCCGCGTCCTGGAGGATCTTCTGCGCTTCGGGGGTGCTCAGCCACGCCACGAACGCGGCGGCGGCGTCGGCGTTCTTGGACGCCTTGAGGGAGGCGGCCGGGTAGGAGGCCACGGCGTTCTCGGCGTCCGGGATGTCCACGACGGAGACCTTGTCACCGGACTTGATGGTGTCGGTCTTGTAGACGAGGCCGGCGTCGGCCTCACCGAGCTCGACCTTGCTCAGCACGGCGCGCACGTTGGGCTCCTGGGAGACCGGCTTCACCTCGATCTTCTGGGCGTCGAGGATCTGCTTGCTGTAGCGGCCGACCGGCACCTCGGGCGCGGCGAGCACGACCTTGATCTTGCTGTCGGCCAGGTCCTTCAGCTCGTCCACCTTGAACGGGTTGCCCTTGCCGGCCGCGATGACCAGGCGGTTCTTGGCGATGATCGACGCGTCGCCGGTCTCGGCCTTGAGACCGTCCATCGTCTTGGTGTCGGCGGTGACCAGCGCGTCGGCCGGGGCTCCCTGCTTCACCTGGGCGGCGAGCTCCTGGGAGCCGGCGAAGGAGAAGGTGATCTTCGTACCCGGGTGCGCCTTCTCGTACGCGGCACCCGCGGTCTTGAAGACGTCGGTGAGGGAGGAGGCGGCGAGGACGGTGAGGTTCGCGGCCTTGGGCTCGGCGGAGGCCGAGGCGGAAGCCGAGGCCCCGGTGTCGGCGGCGGCCTTCTTGTCGCTGCTGCCGCAGGCGGACAGCGCGGGTACGAGGAGGGCGGCGGTCAGCGCGGCGGCAACGGCACTGCGGCGGTTCGGGATCGGGGACATGAGCGGGTGCTCCTCGGTCGGGTCGGCGGCCGGCCGGGTGCCGGGACCGCGCGGTGGTGACCCGCGCCGGTGACGGGCGGAGCGGGTGGGGACGCGTACTGGTGCTGGACGGGTCAGGTGCGGTCGATGTGCACACTGGTGGACTTCACGCGGGCGGTGGCCTGCATGCCGACCTCCAGTCCGAGCTCCTCGACGGCCTCACGGGTGAGGAGGGAGACCAGGCGGTGGGGACCTGCCTGGATCTCGACCTGGGCGGCCACGTCTCCGAGCTTCACGGCGGTGACGATGCCGGGGAAGGCGTTGCGGGCCGAGGTGTACGGCTCGTCGTCCTCGGTGTGGGCGCCCTGTCCCACCTCTACGGAGAAGGCGGCCAGGTCGCGGCCGTCGATCAGTCGCCGGCCGGCGTCGTCGCGATGGGTCGCGACCCGGCCGGCGTCGGCCCAGCGGCGGGCGGTGTCCGGGCTGACGCCCAGCAGGCGCGCCGCCTGTCCGATGGTGTAGGACTGCATGTGCGACAAGGTAGGGGCACATGTCCTGCATTTGCAATTCCATTGGGATGATGTACATGGCAGATGCCATGGCTCTTGGCGAATCTGCCAAAATCCATTCCGTTACGGCCGGGCCCGCTCGCTAAAGTCTTGGTATGGCTGATGAAGCAACGGGAACGGGCGCGGAAACGGGAACGGCGCGGGTGGACGCCTGGATCTGGTCGGTCCGCCTGACGAAGACCCGCTCGGTCGCGGCGACCGCCTGCAGGGCGGGCCATGTGAAGGTCAACGGTGAGCGCGCGAAGCCGGCGCAGGCGGTGCGGGCGGGGGACGAGGTACGGCTGTTCCACGCAGGGCGTGAGCGCATCGTCGTCGTCAAGCGGCCGGTGACGAAGCGGGTCGGTGCCCCGGTGGCCGCGGAATGCTTCGTCGACAACAGCCCGCCGGCGCCGACGCGCATCGAGGCCGAGGTGGTCGGCGTCCGCGACCGCGGCACGGGCCGCCCCACGAAGCGCGACCGCCGCGAAATCGAATCTCTGCGCCGCCGCTGACGGGCCTGCCCGCCGGTCAGGCCTTGCGGTAGGTGTAGGCCTCCTCTGCGGCCGCGGCCACGGCGTCCAGGGGGGCGCCCGCGGAGGCGGCGACCACCGCCGCCACCGCGCCCTCCAGGAACGGCGCGTCCAGCAGCCGGGCCCCCGGCGGCAGTTCGTCCTCCACCAGCAGCGCCTTCACCGTCAGCACCGAGCTGCCCAGGTCCGCCAGCAGCGCGACCCCCGCCCCCCGGTCCACCTCGTGCGCGGCCGCCACGACGCGCTCCGCGCTCGTGCCCAGGCCGCCGTCCGCCGTGCCGCCCGCCGCCGCCACCGGGACGACCGGCCCGCCCGCCGCCAGGCCCCGTGCCAGGTCCGCCACGGACTGCGCGACCATCGAGCTGTGCGAGACCAGCACGATCCCGACCACCGCCGGCGCGCTCATACGGCGTCCGCCGCATCCGCCGCCTCGGCCGTGTCGGCGAGAGCCGCCACCAGCAGGGCCGACGAGGTCGCCCCCGGGTCCTGGTGCCCGATGCTCCGCTCGCCCAGGTAGCTGGCCCGCCCCTTGCGCGCCAGCATCGGCACCGTCGCCCGTGCGCCGCCCTCCGCCGCGTCCGCCGCCGCCCGGTACGAGGTGCTCAGCACCGCCACCCCCGGCACCAGCGCGTCCAGCATCGTCTTGTCGCCCGGCGCCGCCCCGCCCAGCTGCGCCACCGCGCCCACCCCCGCGTACAGGGCCTTGCGCACCTCCTCGTCGGAGACCTCGGCGGCCTCCCCGAGGTCCTTGCCCGTGCGCCGCAGCAGCGTCCCGTACAGCGGGCCCGACGCGCCGCCGACCGTCGAGATCAGCGTCCGCCCCGCCAGTTGCAGCACCGCCCCGGGCGTCGCGGCGGGGTCCGCCTCCAGGGCCGCCCGTACTGCGGTGAAGCCGCGCAGCAGATTGCTCCCGTGGTCGGCGTCCCCGATGGGGGAGTCGAGCTCGGTCAGCCGGTCCGCCTCGCGCTCCACCGCGGCCCCGGCGGCCGTCATCCAGCGCCGGAAGAAATCTGCGTCACGCAATTCCGTCTCCTCACATTGTCCGCACCTTGTCCGCTCACCTTCTCAGCAGCCCCACCGCAGCGCCGCCGTCCGGACCGGCGCGTCCCACAGTCGCAGCAGCTCCTCGTCGACGCGGCACAACGTCACCGAACACCCCGCCATGTCCAGGGAGGTGACGTAGTTTCCGACCAGCGTCCGCGCCACCGGTACCCCGCGCTGCGCCAGCACCCGGGCCACCTCCGCGTGGAATCCGTACAGCTCCAGCAGCGGCGTCGCCCCCATGCCGTTGACCAGCGCCAGCACCGGCCCGTCCGCCGGCCCCAGCTCCGTCAGCTCCTCCAGTACGGCGCCCACCGCGATCTCCGCGATCTCCCGCGCCGGCATCATGGCCCGCCGCTCGCGGCCCGGCTCGCCGTGGATGCCGATGCCCAACTCCAGCTCCCCGTCGGGCAGGTCGAACGTCGGACTGCCCTTCGCCGGGGTCGTGCACGCGCTGAGCGCCACCCCGAAACTGCGGGAGGACGCGTTCACCTGGCGGGCGAGTGCCGCGACCCGCTCCAGCGGGGCGCCCTCCTCGGCGGCGGCACCGGCGATCTTCTCGACGAACAGCGTCGCCCCGGTGCCGCGCCGCCCCGCCGTGTACAGGCTGTCCGTGACGGCCACGTCGTCGTTCACCAGGACACGCTCCACCCGCAGGCCGTCCTCCTCGGCGAGTTCGGCGGCCATCTCGAAGTTCAGTACGTCACCGGTGTAGTTCTTGACGACGAACAGCACCCCCTGCCCGCCGTCCACGGCCGCGGCCGCCCGCAGCATCTGGTCGGGCACTGGCGAGGTGAACACCTCCCCCGGGCACGCGGCCGACAGCATCCCGTACCCCACGAACCCGGCATGCAGCGGCTCGTGCCCGGACCCGCCCCCGGACACCACCCCGACCCTGCCACCGCCCGGCGCGTCCCGCCGTACGACGACCCGCCGCTCGACATCGACGGCCAGCTCGGGATGCGCGGCTGCCATCCCCCGCAGCGCATCGGCGACGACGGTCTTGGGATTGTTGATCAGCATCCGCATGTGTGTCTCCTGATCGGGTCAACCAGTGAGCCTGGTGAGCCTCCGGGCAGTGGGCCCGATGGCGACGGTAGAGCAGCCCGTTGCCCGCGACCAGGCCGCCGTATCCGGCGGGGACGGCTGCGGATTCAGCGCTGGGCGGCGTCGAGGGCCTCGTTCAGAGTGGTCGCGGCCATGATGAGCGAGAGGTGGGTGAAGGCCTGGGGGAAGTTGCCGAGTTGCTCGCCGCTGGGGCCGATCTCCTCGGCGAACAGGCCGATGTGGTTGGCGTACGTGTGCATCTTCTCGAACGTGTAGCGGGCCTGCGGCAGCCGTCCCGCGCGGGCGAGGGCGTCCACGTAGAGGAACGTACAGAGGCTGAACGTTCCTTCCGAGCCGCGGAGGCCGTCGGGGGAGGCTGCGGGGTCGTAGCGGTAGACGAGGCTGTCGGACACCAGGACCCGGTCCATGGCGTCGAGGGTGGACAGCCAGCTCGTGCTCCTCGGCGCGAGGAATCCGACCCGGGGAATCAGCAGCAGCGAGGCGTCCAGGACGTGGCTGCCGTAGTGCTGGACCAAGGACTGCTGCTCGTCGCTCCAGCCGCGTTCCATCACCTGTTCGAGGATGTCGTCGCGGGCCTTGGTCCACAGGGCGGTGTCGGCCGGCCGGCTGAACTCGGTGGCGACCTTCAGGCCGCGGTCGAATGCCGCCCAGCACATCACGCGGCTGTAGGTGAAGTCCTGCCGGCCGCCGCGGGTCTCCCAGATGCCCTCGTCGGGCCGGTCCCAGGAGTCGGCGAGCCAGTCCAGGGTCCGGGCGAGGGCCTTCCATCCGTGGTAATCGCCCTGTATGGCGATCGACTGGCCCTCGGACAGGGCGTACATCGCCTCGCCGTAGATGTCGAGTTGCAACTGGTCCATCGCCGCGTTTCCGGCCCGCACGGGGTACGAACCCCGGTAGCCCTCGAAGTGCTCGAGGATCTCCTCGGTCAGGTGAGGGTCACCGTCGACCCGGTACATGATCTGCAGGGGCTCCCCGTCCGGACCCTCGTGGGCGCGCAGGCGGTCGCCCAGCCAGTGGGTGAAGCGGGTCGCCTCCTCCACGAAGCCGAGGTCGAGCAGGGCCCGTACCGACAGGGATCCGTCCCGCACCCAGGTGTAGCGGTAGTCCCAGTTGCGCTCGCCGCCGACCTGCTCGGGAAGTCCCATGGTGGCGGCGGCGACCGGCGCGCCGGACGGGGCGTACGTGAGCAGCTTGAGCGTGATGGCCGAGCGGTACACCATCTCCGCCCAGCGGCCGTGGTAGCGCGACCTGCGCACCCACTTCTGCCAGTAGTCGACCTGTTCCCAGAGCTCCTCGGTGATCCTCTCGCGCTCCGGCGGCGGCGGCGGCGTGCTGCCCTCCCCGCCGGTGGTGAACACCGCAGCCTCCGCCTCACCCGCTTTGAGCGTGATCGAGGCCCGGACGTCCTGGCCGTCCCGATCGAGCGGAAAGGTGGCCTGCAGGAACGCGGTCGTCCCGGGCGCCCGGAAGGTCGCCCGGCGCTCTGCCAGGTCGAGTTGGTGGGGTGCCCGCGCGTAGTCGAAGCGGGGGCGGCATTCGAGGGAGAAGCGCACCGTGCCGCGCACCGCGCGGATCACCCGCACCAGGGTGTGCCGGTCGGATGCCGTGAGGCCCTGGTGGACCGGCATGTAGTCGACGGTCTCGCCGACCCCGTCGGGGGACATGAAGCGGGTCACCACGACCGCGGTGTCCGGGTAGTAGAGCTGTCTCCACGTCCCTTCGTCCTGTTCCGGCGCGAGCAGGAAGTGCCCGCCCCCGTCGTGGTCGAGCAGCGAGGCGAAGATGCTGGGGGAGTCGAACCGTGGCGCTGCGAACCAGTCGACCACGCCCCTGGACGACACCAGAGCTGCGGTCTGCAGGTCCCCCACGAGTCCGTGGTCGGCGATGGGCGGGTAGCGCTCCATGATTCTCCTCCTCAGGACGCCTCAGCGGTGATCCGCCCGGGTCCGGTCACTGCAGTCGCTCCGCGAGGTGGTCTCCGACGCGCAACGCGTTGGCGATGGCCGTCAGCGAGGGATTGACCGCGCCGATGCTCGGGAAGAAGCTCGTGTCGACGACGTAGAGGTTGTCGAGGTCGTGGGCCTTGCAGTTCACGTCGAGCGCGGAACTCTGCGGGTCGCGGCCGAAGCGGACGGTGCCGGCCTGATGCGCCGTGGCTCCGATCGGCATGCCCTTGTGCAGGTAGATGCTGTGCGGCAGCAGATGGTGCTCGTGCATGCCCAGGTGACCGAGCATGCCCTGCAGTTTGTGCTGCAGCCGCTTCAGCCCGGCGATGTTGTTCTTCTCGTCGAGGGCGAGGTGGATGGCGCCGTCCGCGTCGAGGGTGACGCGGTTGCCGGGGGCCGGCAGGTCCTCGCCGCACAGCCAGAAGTCGACCGCATGGTGGGCGAGCACCTCGAAGGGCATGTCCGGGGTGACGGCACCGGCCCAGCGCGGTGCCTCGCCGTGGATCTGCTCGGCGTCGGACTTGCCGAGCATCTGGATACCGCCGAGAGGGTAGTCCCAGTCGTCGCTGCCCAGGTACCAGTCGTGCAGTGCCAGCGTCTTCTGGAACTTGGTGTCGTTCGGCTCCTTGGACACCGCCATCAGGGCCAGGTTGTTGTGCCGCATGTAGTGCCGGCCGACCACGTCCGAGCTGTTGGCCAGGCCCTGAGGATGCCTGTCGTCGGCCGAACGCAGCAACAGGACGGAGGAGTTGACGGCCCCGCAGGCCACCACCACGATAGCGGCGGCGAACCGGACGGTGCCCTCCTCCAGCTCCGCGACGACCGAAGTGACGCTGCGCCCGGTGGCGTCCGTCTCGAGCCGGCGCACATCGGCATGCGTGATCAGCTCGACGTTGGCGTGTTCCAGGGCCGGGTCCACGCAGATGACCTGGGCGTCCGACTTCGCGCCGACCAGGCAGGGGAAGCCGTCGACGCGATCGCAGCGGATGCAGGCGCTCCCGTGTGCTGCCCGCCCCTGGTCGTCCTGGACGAGGTTCACCCCGATCGGGAGGTGGAAGGGGTGCAGGCCCTGCTTCTCCAGATCGTCGCTCAACTGCTGGATGCGCGGCTCGTGTTGCACGGGCCCGTATGCGTACTGGGCACTGGCCGGCCCCTCGGTGGGGTCCTCGCCGTGCCGCCCGTGCACGAGGTAGAGATGCTCGGCCTGCGTGTAGTACGGCTCCAGGTCGCCGTAGTTCAGCGGCCAGGCGGGAGAGACGCCGTCGTGGTGGCGGATTTCGCCGAAGTCCTCGGGGCGCATCCGGAAGAGCGCGGCGCCGTAGAACTTGGTGTTCCCGCCGACGTAGTAGTTCACCTCGGGCGGGAACCGGTCTCCGTGCTTGTCGTACCAGAACTCAGGTGCGCGGTACTTCCCTTTGACGAAGACCGCGGTCGAGTCCCAGTTGTCCCGTTCACGTGGCAGATAGTCGCCGCGCTCGAGGAGGAGGATCCGCTTGCCGGTCGGCGCCAGGCGGTGGGCGAGTGTGCCGCCGCCGGCGCCCGTGCCGATGATGATGACGTCGTACTCCCGCGCCTCGGTCATGCGGGCCACCTCCCCGGAGCATGACTGCTCCTGTCGGGTGAGTTGGGGTCCGTATCGCATCTACAACGTAGCTCCGGCGGGGATGCCCAGCGAATCGGGCGGGCCGGAACGCCGGGATGCCCGGCCGGTCACAGGATCGCGATGGGGTTGACGGGAGAACCCGTCGCCGCGGGCAGCCGTAGTGGTGCGATCACGCAGAGGAACGACCAGCGGCCCTCCCGTTCGCAGAGGGGGGCCAGCTCCTCGAACTGCAGGTAGTCGAGCAGGTGCAGCCCCATCGCATGGATGGCGAGTACGTGCACCGGGAACGCGACGCTCTGCACGGCACTGGGAGCAGTGTCGTTGTTGCCGTCGCTGCCGAGTACGGCCACCTGGCGGTCGGCCAGGAAGCGCAGGGCAGTCGGGTGGAGTCCGGCCCGCGCGCCGGCCGAGTCCCAGGCGCCGAGCTCCTCACGCCGCCGCCGGTGCCCGACGCGTACGAGGAGGATGTCGCCCCTGCCGACCCGCAGCCCCTGCCGCGCTTCGGCGGCAGCAAGATCCTCGGCGGTCACGTGCGATCCCGGTTCGAGCCAGGGGGTGCCGTGCAGGCGCGGGACGTCCAGGAGCACTCCCCGGCCCACGATGCCGTCGCGGGCCAGGTCGATGGACAGGGCCGCGGCTCCGTCCGGGGAGAGTACGTCCGCCGCAGGAACGCCGCCGTGCAGGGTGCCCCCGTAGATGACGTGGCAGAGCGCGTCGATGTGGCTGTCGACGTCGCCGTGGATGTTCATGGCGATGCGGTCCCGGGCGAACTGCAGGCCGCCCGGGTCCGGGACGCCGCCGACGGGGGCGGTGAGCCGGTGCTCCGCCGGTTCGGCGTTGTCCGGTCCCTCGCGGGTGTTCACGGGCGCGGCGAGCGAGACCGTGCGGCCGGAGCTGACCTCGCTGACGGCGGCCAGCGTCTGTGCGGGGGTGAGGGTGCCCAGAGCTCCCAGGGGTGCGCCGCCGCCGGGTGCCGTACGGCGCAGTTCACCATAGAGCGAGCGGAAGCCGGCCTCGCTCATCCCGTCGGGCGTACCCATGTCCTCACCATCCCGCACACCCGCTGCCGGCGCGCGCTGAGCGGTGACCCGGCCGCATCCGATTTGCCGAGCTCCCGGGCCGCCGCGTTAATGGACGAGCGGGGCCTGTCCGGGCCCGGCGCACCCGTGCGCCTCCCTCTCACACGCGGAGATTCGCTTGGACATGCTGCACGTCCGGGCCGTGAGTCCACCGGACCTCACGGGACGTGTCATGGCCCTGTTGAGCGCCCAGCCGTGTGTCCTCAACCTCTCCCTGCAGCCCGACAGCGTACGAAACCCCGACGGCGACGCCATCGCGTGCGATGTCCTCACCGGAGTCGCCAACGAGGTACTGCGCGGGCTCCGCGACCTCGGACTCGAACGGCGGGGGTCCATCGTTCTCGACCCGATCGACACGGCCTTCTCCGATCACGCGGCCAGAGCCGGGGCCGAGGTGCTCGGATCCCGGCTGCGCGTGCCGGTATGGGAGCAGGTCGAGGCCCGTATCCGGGCCGAGGGGCGGTACCCCCCGAGCTTCTACCTCTTCATGGTCATCGCCGGTGTCATCGGTGCGGTCGGCATCATCACCAACTCGCAGATCCTCATCGTCGCGGCCATGGTGGTCGGTCCGGAGTACGGAGCCGTCACCAGCGTCGCCCTGGGCATCGACCACCGTTCCCGGTCACCCGTCCGGGAAGGCCTGGCGGCGCTGCTCGTGGGCTCTGCGCTGGCCGTGGCCGCCACCTTCCTGTTCGGCCTGCTCGTCCGCGGCTTCGGCCTCCAGTCGCAGGCCTTCGAGCTCGGGATCAGGCCGGTGTCGAACCTGATCAACACACCCAATTTCTTCTCGGCGGTGGTGGCCGTGCTCGCCGGGATCGTGGGCATCGTCTCGCTGACCGAAGCCCGCACCAGCGCACTGCTCGGCGTCTTCATCTCGGTGACCACCATCCCGGCGGCAGCCGACATCGGGGTCTCGTGCGCGTTCGCCAGCTGGGACGAGGCCTTGGGATCCCTGTTCCAACTGCTGCTCAACATCGCCGTACTGATCCTGGTCGGAACCGGGACGCTCAAGGTCCAGCGCGCGATGTGGCGGCGTGTCAGTGCGCACCGGAACCGGCGGGCAGGGCCGTGAACGCAGCCGCCGCCTTGTCGGAAGACCAGGTGTTCACGGGCCTCGGACTGATCGTCGTCCTGGCCGTGGGCTCCCAGCTGCTGGCGAGCCGGCTGCGCATCCCCGCGCTGATCGTCCTGCTGCCGGTCGGATTCACCGCCGGCGCGCTGACCGGTGACGTGAACCCCGAGAAACTGCTCGGAGCCGCCTTCTCCCCGCTGGTCTCGCTGGCCGTCGCGGTGATCCTCTACGACGCCGGGCTCGGCCTGGACCTGAAGCGGTTCAGGGCGCACACCCGCCGGGTCGTGGTGCGGCTGATCTGGCTCGGCGGGCTGCTCACCGCAGGGTCGGCGGCGCTGCTCGCCGGCGTTCTGCTGGGGATGTCGGGCGGTGCGGCCGTGATGCTCGGGGCCATCCTGATCGTGTCCGGCCCCACGGTCGTCGGACCGCTGCTCAACTTCGTACGTCCCACGGAACGGCTGCAGCACATCCTCATCTGGGAGGGCACGCTCATCGACCCGGTGGGGGCCATCCTGGGGGCCCTCGTCTTCCACGCCGTGGTGGCCGGGAACAGCAGCGGCTTCGGCAGCAAGGTGCTGTCGTTCACCACCAGTGTCGCGGTGGGCCTGGCCGGCGGCATCGTGGGGACCGTGGTGCTCAAGCTGCTGCGCGGGCTGCGGCCGGGGGCGGTGCTGGGCACCACGGTCCAGCTGGCCGCGGTGATCGGTGTCGCGGCGGCCTGCGACGTGATCCGGGACGACACGGGCCTGATCGCCGCCGTTCTGATGGGGCTGGCGGTGGCGAACCTGCCCGGCTCCGACACGGGCGCCCGCAATCCCTTCTTCGAGACCCTGGTGCATCTGGTCATCGGCCTCCTGTTCATCTCCATCTCGGCCACCGTCAGCCCCCATTCGCTGCGCCATGTGGTGCTGCCGACGCTCGCTCTCGTCGCGGTCCTCGTCCTGGTGACCCGGCCGCTCGTGGCGGCCGTCGCGTCGCTCGGTACGGATCTGACGCGCGGGGAGCGGGGCTTCCTGGGATGGATGGCGCCGCGCGGCATCGTGGCCGCGGCGACCGCCTCGACGTTCTCGGCCACGCTGGCCGACGAGGGCGTGGGCGGCGCCTCGAAGATCCTTCCCGCCACGTTCGTGGTGATCGTGGTGACCGTCACGCTCTACGGGCTCACCGCCGTGCCGGTCGCGAAGCGGTTGGGCGTCGTGCGCCCGTCGCGCTCCCGGCCGTTGCTCGTGGGCGGCGATCCCTGGGTGGTCGATCTGGGACTGGCCCTGCGGTCGGCCGGGCTGGAGGTCGTCATGTGGGCGGGGCACGATGCGCAGCGGGACCGGATCAGGGCCGCCGGGCTCGAACTCGCCCCCGGGGAGCTGTTCGCCGCGGCCACCGGCTCGGGCGCCGAGCTGGAGGGTCTCACCGGCGTCCTGCTCCTCACCGACGAGAGCGACTTCAACGCCCTGGCCTCCATGAACCTCCAGGGCAGCGTGGAGGGCTCGGTGTACCGCCTGGGGCCGGCGACCGACAGCCAGGGCGTCGTCGCCCCGTACACCGGCGGCCAGGTGCTCTTCGATCCCGCGCTGACCGGAGCCGAGCTGTCCCGCCGCTACGACCAGGGCGCCCGCCTCGTCACGCGTCGCCTCGACGGGCCCGTCCCGGCCGGACACCATCTGCTGTTCCTGGTGCGTGCGGACGGCACGCTGCTGCCCGTCACCCGGACCGGCGGTCCGGTGCCGCGATCCGGGGACGTCGCCGTACTCCTGGGCGGTTGATTCCTCAGCGGGCCGGCCCCCTGCCGAAGTCCGCGACGGCGCGACGCGCCCGAGCCACGGTGACCTCGGGGCCGGCGGTGGCGTCGACGGTCGCGCCGGGCTCGTCGGATTCCAGCGGTTCCAGGATCTCGAACTGCGAGTCGACCAGGCGCGGCGGCATGAAGTGGCCCGTCCGCCGGGAGACCCGGGCCCGGGCGGTGTCGCGGTCCAGCGCCAGGTACAGGCACCAGACGCCCGGGGCGGCCCTGCGGAGTTCGTCGCGGTACGCGCGCTTGAGGGCCGAGCAGGCGACGACCAGCCGTCGGCCCGACCGGGAGGACTGCCGTATCCGGTCCGAGAGCGTACGCAGCCACGGGGCGCGGTCCGTGTCGTCCAGGGAGCGGCCGGCGGTCATCTTGGCGATGTTCGCGGCGGGGTGGAGGTCGTCACCGTCCAGGAACACCGCTCCGAGTCCCTCGGCCAGGGCCCTGCCGACGGTGCTCTTCCCGGCGCCCGCCACGCCCAGCACCACCACGATCACCGATCCGTGCCCGGATCCCGGTTCGCGGCTGTCCGCCGCAGGTCGTTCTCGGCGAGAGGCTGCAGGGTGCCGCTGGTGTCCAGCCGGTAGAGCAGGACCAGCGGCGGTCCGACGAGCACCATCGCGATGACCGTGACCAGGAGCAGCCAGCGCAGTGTCGTCGACGCCCCGGCCGCTTGGTCCACGGTCAGCGAGGTGGGGATGAGGTACGGCCGCTGGGCCAGCCCCCAGGCGACCACGACGAGGGCGACGCTGCCGACCGCCGTGATCCTCGCCCAGCCCGTGGCCGTGCGGTACAGCAGCCCGGCGGTGGCCACGGCGCTGACGACGGCCACCACGACGAGGGCCAGGCCGATGCCGCTGGTGAGGCCGTCGTAGACGTAGCGCGCGTCGTGGTGGGTGACGGCGAGGCCGACGACGGCCAGGACGGCGATGACCCCGAGGCTGCACCAGGCGCGCAGCCGGAAGTAGTGGACGAGGTCGGGGGCGTCGAAGCGGCGGGCGTCGGCGGTGAGGAACACCGAGCCCAGGAAGGCGGTCGCGGCGACGGTGAGCAGCCCGGCGAGCACGGAAGTCCCGTTGGACCATGCGTCGGCGGACGCCTTCGTCCCCGGAGCGACCCGGCCTGTGGCCAGGCCGCCGACCACCGCTCCGAGGAAGAAGGGCACCAGGAGGGAGGACACGGCGAAGGCGGCGCCGTAGATCCTGCGGCGCGCGAGGCGTGTCATGGGCTTGCGGAGGGCGAAGCCCGCACCGCGCAGGACGAGCCCGACGGCCGCGAGCGCCAGGGGGAGCCACATGGCCGTGAAGATCGTCTGGAACAGGACCGGAAAGCCCGTCCACATGATCACCAGGACGAAGATGAGCCAGACGTTGTTCGTCTCCCAGACGGGCTCCATGGCGTGGTCGATCAGCCACCGGGGCCGCTTGCCCCGCTCGGCGCCGCCCGCGAACAGATCCCAGAACCCGGCTCCGTAGTCGGTCCCGCCGGCACACGCGTAGGCGGCCACCGCGGCCAGCAGCACCCAGGCCACGACGTCCTGGATCATTGCCCTCCTCCGTCACCGCGTGCAGTGCCGTGATCCGGTGCGGCCGCGGCGGTCGTCCGGCGGGGCCCGTAGGGGGTGTCACTTTCCGGAGTGCCGGCGGTGTGAGCGTCGCCCTGTTGTTCATCGGCGTCCCGCCAGCGGGTGCGCATCTTGAGCAGGACGGCCAGGAAGGTGCCGAAGATCAGTGTGTAGACCACGATGACGATTCCGAGCATCGCCCACAGCGACGCGGCCCGGGTGTCCGTGACGGCTTCGGACACGCGCATGTTCTCGTAGACGATCCAGGGCTGGCGTCCCACTTCGGTGGTGATCCAGCCGCATTCCACCGTCACCAGGCACGCCGCCCCGGCCACGGCGGCGCACCGGAAGAACCATGGTGAGCGCGGCAGGTCGCGGCGGCGCAGCCAGCACCAGCCGTACCAGAGCGCGAGCAGGACGAGCAGGCTTCCGATCGTCACCATGATGTCGAACGCCCAGTGGGCGATCGTGGCCTGGGTCGCCGTCGGGCGGTCGCTCGCGGGGACCGACGACAGACCCGTCACCTGGGTGTCCGGGCTGAAACCGGCGAGGATCGAGTCCAGTTGGGGGATCTTGATCCCGCCGGAGATCGACCCGTCGGGATGCAGGCGTCCGAACATGTACTCGGGTACGTGGGTATCGGTCTTCCAGACGATCTCGGTGGCGGCGAACTTCACCGGCTGCTTGTGGAAGACCGAGCGGGCGATGGAGTCCCCGAGCATGAACTGCACGGGGGTGAGGATCGCGGCGACGGTGAACGGCACGGTGAAGCCGAGCCGGTGGTAGTGGTCACGCCGGCCGCGCAGCCAGCCGACCGCGTACACCCCGGCCACGACATAGCCCGCCGTCAGGACGACACCTGCCACGAAGTGCCAGTACTCGGGGCCGAACATCGGCGTGAAGATCGCCTTGCGGACGTTGACGTCCACGGGGTTGCCGTCCGCGTCGAGCGAGAAGCCGCGCGGCGTGTTCATCCAGGAGTTCGCGGCGATGATTCCGAACGCCCCCAGCAGCGCCGTCAGCGGCAGGGGCAGACCCAGCCAGAAGTGCGTCCACGGCTTCAGCCTTCGCCAGCCGTAGAGGTAGATGGCGATGAGGATCGCTTCGAGGAAGAACGCCCACGCCTCGACCCCGAATCCGAGGCCGAAGACATCGCCCCACCTGCCCATCAGGCCCGGCCAGAGCAGGCCGAACTCGAAGGACAGCACGGTACCGGTGACGATGCCGATGGCGAACTGCACGGCCATGACCGCCGACCAGCGCCGCGCGAGCAGCAGGGCGACCGCGTCGCCCTTGCGCAGCCCGCGGTAGTGCATCAGGAGGGTGATGGCGGGCAGGGCCACGCCGAAGGGCACGAGCAGGATGTGGGAGGCCAGGGTGAAGGCCATGAGTTCGCGGGCAGGGAGCAGTTGCGGAGGGGTGTCCGCCATGATCGCGATCGCGCTGTTCATGTGAGCCTTAGCAGTTCGTGCCGGACGGCTGAAGGACTGCGGGCCTCAGCCACCGGTGGCGAACCCGGGAAACAGGGTCATGCCCCCGTCCACGTAGATCGTCGTCCCCACGACGTAGTCGAGCAGGTCGGAGGCAAGGACGGTCACGGCGTTCGCGATGTCCTCGGGGTCGCCGACGCGGCGGTACGGGATGAGCCGCAGCAGGTCCGCCTCGGCCTCGGGGGTGTCCCAGGCGCTGCGGTTGATGGGCGTGCGGATCGCACCCGGAGCGACGGCGTTCACCCGGATCCGGTGCGGGGCGAGCTCCTGCGCGAGCGTGGTCATGAGCATCTGTACGCCGCCCTTGGAGGAGGCGTAGTTCACGTGCCCGGCCCAGGGGATGATCTGGTGCACCGAGCTCATGCAAATGATCTTCCCGGCGGAGCGGGACACCTCCGGCACGACGCCGCGGCGCAGGAATTCCTTGGTCGCCTCGCGGGCGCACAGGAACTGACCGGTGAGGTTGACGTCCAGTACCTTGCTCCACTGGGCCATGGTCATGTCGGTGACCGCGGCGTCCCGCTGCAGACCGGCGTTCGCGACCATGACGTCGATGGTCCCGAACTCCTGGACCATCCGGGCCACCATGTCGACGACCTGGTCCTCCTGCGACACGTCGCCCTCGTGCGCGTAGGCGCGGACCCCGAAGCCCTCGATCTCCCGCACCACCTCTTCCGCGGCGTCCTGCCCGGAGACGTAGTTCACGACCACGTCGGCGCCCGCCCGTCCGAGGCCGATCGCGGTGGCCTTGCCGATGCCGGAGTTCGCCCCCGTCACCAGGGCCTTCTGCCCCTTGAGGACCTGCGGAAGAAGGAGCGTTCGACTGCGGTCACTGCTGCTGGCTTCCACTGAAACGCTCCCTGGGTGCTGGCGGCGACACGAAATCCGCGCCACAACGAGAGCACTGCGGCATGGCCGCGGCCCGGCGGCACGACTGCCGCTGGCCCATTGGAGTGCTCTCCCGAGCCGAACGGCTCAATGGAGGCTCGGGAGGCAGGCTGATGCATGCCCGCCCACGGTGAGGGACGGCCCCGCCGAGGTGCGATGCAATCCCCACGGTGATGGAATGGAACCACCCGGTGTGCGGGATCCCGAACCCTGACCGCCACCGGCGAGGATGGCGAACATGCTTCGGACGGGTGCCCAGTTCCGGCTGACCTGTGGTCCGCAGACCGTCGTCGTCGTGGAGTTGGGCGGCGCCCTGCGCCACTACTCCGTCGCCGAGCGCCTGGTCGTCGACGGTTTCGACGCCGACGACCCGATCGAGGGCGGACGCGGACAGCTCCTCCTGCCGTGGCCCAACCGGATCGGAGACGGCCGGTACCGGTGGCAGGGGCAGGAACTGCAGCTGCCCCTCAACGAGATCGAACACGCCAATGCCATCCACGGTCTGCTGCGCTGGACGTCGTGGCAGGCGGTGGAGCAGGCGGACGGCCGCGTGGTGCTGGCTACCACGCTCTGGCCGCAACCCGGCTACCCCTTCCACCTGGTGGCGCGGGCCGAGTACGCACTCGACAGCCGCGGTATGACGGTCACGATCACCGCGCGGAACGTCGGCGACACCCCCGCACCGTACGGTGTCGGCCAGCACCCGTATCTCGCGGCGGGACCCTGCACGGTCGACGCCATGCTGCTGGCCGTTCCCGCCCGGACCTGGCTCCGCACCGACGACCGCGGCCTGCCCGTCGCGTCCGAGCCGGTCTCGGGGACGCCCAACGACTTCGGCGCGCTGCGGCCCATCGGCCCGCAGCGGCTGGACACGGCCTTCACGGACCTGCGGCGGGAGGCGGACGGGCGTGCCGTCGTACGTCTTGCCGAGCCGTCCGGCGCGTACGGTACCGATTTGTGGCTCGGCGAGGGGGCGGACTTCGTGCAGGTGTTCACCGGGGACACCCTGCCCGGGCCGCACCGGCGCCGGAGCGTCGCCGTGGAGCCGATGAGCTGCGGCCCCGACGCCTTCCGCTGCGACACCGCGCGCGTGCGCCTCGAACCGGGGGCTCAGCACACGTTGCAGTGGGGGCTCGCACCCTGGCTGGGGTAGCGACCGACCCGGCCGGCCGGAACTCTCATTCGGCGAGCTCGCGCGCGTCCAGCGGCAGCCGCCACACGTTGCGCCGGTGGACGGCGTCGAGTTCGGCCTGGAGCGGGGACGGCGGCACGGTCAGTACGGGGCAGGGCGCGTGCGCCAGGCAGTAGCGGGCCACCGAGGGCCGCAGCAGGCGGCGTATCGGGCCGCGCGCCCCCGTCCCCACGACGAGCAGGTCCCCGGGGCCGTCCACCGCGTCCACGAGGGCCGCGCCGGCCGTGGCCCGTACGGCGTGGCCCTCGAGGACCACGCCCGGGCCGCCCGCGCCGAACGCGGTGTCGAGGGCCAGCCGCAACCGCTCCACGGCCGCGGCCCGGGCGGCTGCCAGCACCGCGGCGCCGGCCGGGCCGCGGCTGCCGACGTCCCCGCCCGGACCCTGCCAGGCCAGGACCACCCACAGCTCCGCAGCCCGTACCCGGGCCTCGCCGGCGGCCCGGTGCAGGGCCGTCAGGCTGCCGGAGCTCCCGCTCACACCGACCACGACCCTGTGCCGCACTGCGCCCCACCCCTCATCCGGTTTGCTGCCGCCCGCCCATACAAGCGCCGGGCGGGCGGGGCCGGGTAGGCCCGCTGACGGGTTCCTGATGCGGAAGCCGCGAACCATGACGGGTTCCTGATGCTGCTGCTCCGCTTCGAGGGCCGGCGTCAGCCGGCGTGGACGTGGGGGCGGCGGTTGCGGTCGGGTTCCGCCTCGCGGATGACCTCGCGGGTGACGGGGGCGACCTCGCCCTGGCCGAAGAGGAAGAAGCGGAAGAAGTTGGCCATCGGGTTGCCCTCGGTCCACTCGAAGTAGATGTGGGGGCGCTGGCCGGTCTCGTCGCGGACGTGCAGGAGTAGCGCCGCCAGCGCGTTGGGGATGCTGGAGCTCTCCAGGGTCAGGACGCGGTAGCGGTCGTGCAGCACCTCGCCGCGTACCCGCATCCCGGACTCGAACTCGGATGCGTCCAGGACGGTGACCTCGACGAACATGACGTCGTCCTCGGCCGGGATGTCGTTGTCCGCGCGGATCTGCTGCTTCTTCTGCCGGTACTCCTCAAGGTCCCGGCTGTCCGGCTCGTTGGCGATGAAGCGGATCGTCCGGTTGGCGGTGTCGCGGATGAACCGCTGCGCCATGTCGTCGAATTCCATGTGGGTGACGCGCAGCTCGAAGACACGGGCGAGGCGGGAGAGCAGGGAGAGCGCCATGATGCCGGCGATGAAGCAGGCGCCGATCTTCACGCCGTCGGGGCGCTCGGCGACGTTGACCGCGGTGGTGTAGACGAACACGGCGGAGATGACACCGAAGCCGACGGTCCAGCCGCGCTCCCCGGCCCGGCGGGCGGCGATGGTCACGGCGACGGCGGCCGAGGTGATCAGGACCAGGACACCGGTGGCGTACGCGCCGCCCTGCGCGTCGACGTCGGCGTCGAAGATCCAGGTCACCAGGAACGCGATGAGAGTGAAGACGATGACCATCGGGCGCAGGGCGCGGGCCCAGGAGGGGGCCATGCCGTAGCGGGGCAGGTAGCGCGGCATCAGGTTGAGCAGGCCGGCCATGGCCGAGGAGCCCGCGAACCAGAGGATCAGGATGGTCGAGATGTCGTAGACGGTGCCGAAGGCGGAGCCGAGGTACTCGTGGGCGAGGTAGGCCAGGGCGCGGCCGTTGGCCTCGCCGCCCGGCTGGAACTGGGCGGGCGGGATCAGCAGCGTGGTGACGAAGCTGCTGGTGATGAGGAAGATGCTCATGATCACGGCGGCCGTGGTCAGCAGCTTCTTCGTGCCCCGGATCCGGCCCGCGGGCTTCTCGTCCGTGTCGTCCGGGGAGCCCTGGACGTGCGGCATGACCGCGACCCCGGTCTCGAACCCGGACAGGCCCAGTGCCAGCTTGGGGAAGACCACCAGCGCGATGGCGATCATCATGAACACGTTGCCGTGCTCGGCGGTCAGTGCTTCCTTCCAGTCGGTGATGACGTGCGGCTCGCTGATGACCTGCCACAGGCCGACCCCGATGACGACGACGTTCAGTGCGAGGTACGAGAAGACCAGGACCACGGCCAGCCCGATGGCCTCACTGAACCCCTTGAGGAACACGCCGCCCAGCAGGGCGATCAGGATCAGGGTGATCAGTACCTGGTGGCCGTTCAGCGTGCTGGTCAGATGCGGGTTCTCCACCAGGTGCGCGGTCGCGTCGGCCGCAGACAGGGTGATCGTGATGAGGAAGTCGGTCGCTGCGAAGCCCAGCAGGGTCAGGACGAACAGCTTGCCCTTCCAGAACGACAGCAGCCGCTCCAGCATCGCGATGGACCCCTCGCCGTGCGGGCTCTCCTCGGCGACCCGCCGGTAGACCGGCAGCGCCCCCAGCAGCGTCAGCACCACCAGCACGATCGTCGCCAGCGGCGACAGCAGGCCGGCCGCGAGCGCCGCGATGCCCGGCTGGTAGCCGAGGGTCGAAAAGTAGTCGAGGCCCGTCAGGCACATCACCCGCCACCACGGCCGCCCGTGGTCGGCAGCTGTGGAGGTTCCGCCCTCGCCCGGCTCCTCCTCCGGCCGATGCCCCGACCTGTGCTTCGTCTGGTCGGTCAGGCCTTCCAGGAGCCATGCCCTCAGGCGGCTCGGCTGGGCGGGGGTGGCCATCGCGGGTGCTCCTTCGTACGGCTTGGATCCGGCCATCGGTGCGACGGCTGGGCAAGCGTACGGAACCCGATCATTCGTGCACGCGCGCCTTCCCATGCTGACGAGCCCTTGACACCGTCGCGCGGCAGGCTGCTCCGGTTGTCCGGAGAGCGGTGATCCGGCCCGGACCCGGCTCCCACCTGCGCAGACGTGACGTCGTAGGCCCCGCTGCCGACGGACGCCCGGGCTCGCGGCAGCGACCGGTCTTGACGGCTCCTTAACGGCTCTCTAGCGATACCTTGACGGGCCGCTCGCGGGGGAGCGGGCGCGGGGCGGCAGGTCCGTACGCGCATTGAATCGAGCGCATGTTCGAATGAAGCGTTACGATGGATCCGTGCGTACGATCCCCGGCCTCCAGGGCTCCCTCTTCGACCAGGGCGACGAGATCCGCCTCGGCCCGCTCTCGGACCTGCGCCGCACCCAGCTCGGCTCCGGCGCCTGGGTGGACCACATGCCCGGCTGGCTCTCCGGCGCCGACACGCTGTTCGAGCGGCTGGCCGACGACGTACCGTGGCGGGCCGAGCGCCGCCGGATGTACGAGCGCGAGGTCGACGTACCCCGCCTGCTCGCCTTCTACGACGAGGGGGAGCCCCTGCCGCACCCGGCGCTCACCGAGGCCCGCTCCACGCTGACCCGGCACTACGCCACCGAGCTCGGGGAACCCTTCGCCACCGCCGGGCTCTGCCTCTACCGCGACGGCCGGGACAGCGTTGCCTGGCACGGGGACCGCATCGGCCGGTCCGCCACCGAGGACACCATGGTCGCGATCGTGTCGGTCGGCGACCCGCGCGATCTCGTCCTCCGCCCCCGCGACGGCGGCCCCACCCTGCTGCGCCTGCCCCTGGGGCACGGCGACCTCGTCGTGATGGGCGGCTCCTGCCAGCGGACCATGGAGCACGCGGTGCCCAAGTCCGGCCGCGCCGTCGGCCCGCGCATCAGCATCCAGTACCGCCCGCGCGGCGTCCGCTGAGCCGGGTCCGGGCCGCCGGCCGCGCCCCGGTCAGTAGCCGTAGACGCTCAGTTCCGTGATGGCCGCGAAGATGTGCTCCCAGACCGCGGCGCCGGGCTCTTCGGGGTCGTCGGACTCCAGGACGTCCGGCTCGAGTTTCCCCACCTCGCAGAGGAAGGAGCCGTAGCCGTTCTCCTCCGGATACGGGTCCCAGCACGCCCCCATGAACCGGCGCACCGCCTCCAGGAGGCGTACGAACGTCTCCGTGTCCCGGGCGAAGGGGAACGGCGCCTCGTCCTCGCGGACCAGCGACACCGCGCCCGTCTCCGGGTGGAGGAGCACGTAGCCCTCGTCGGCGTAGCCCAGCTCGAACGTCCCCAGGTGCATGAGCCCTCCGAAGTCGACTTCGGACTCAGGCTCCCCCGGTCCCTCCTCGGTCCAGGCGAGCTCGAACGAGGTCACACCCGCCGCCCAGTGGCGCGGCAGGCCCACCGTGCTGATCAGCTCCCGGGTCGGGAGGTGGGTCAGCTCCGCGGGCAGCCGCGCCTCAGGTATGCGGACCGTCCAATCGGCGCCGAACACCGCCTCCACGCGGGCCGCGTCCAGCGGGGTCTCGCCCGGCTCCGGGCCTGCGAACCACGGATTGCCCGCACCCTCGTCCCACGACGAGGTGTCGGCGCCGCCGGTGGGCCAGCCGGCCGCAGCCACCGCCTCGTTGCGCTCCACCACGAGGATCCCGCGCGCCTCGGCGAGCAGGAAGCGGCCCCCGCCGAGGGGTATCGGGTCCTCCCAGGTGCCG
The DNA here is from genome assembly GCF_036106915.1 of Streptomyces sp. NBC_00354. NCBI lineage: Bacteria > Bacillati > Actinomycetota > Actinomycetes > Kitasatosporales > Streptomycetaceae > Streptomyces > Streptomyces sp. NBC_00354. The sequence goes on from NZ_CP107983.1 coordinate 7,315,771, forward strand.
GGGCAGTGCAGGGCCCAGGCGTCCTCGTCCGGGGCGAAGAGGAACGGCTCGTCCTCCCCGGCATCCTCCTTGCGCTCGGTGAACTCCCCGGCGGCGGGCGCCGGGCACGGCTCGCCCGTGCCCAGATCGAACCAGCGCTCCTCGGTCCACAGCGACCAGACCTTCAGCAGGCTCCGGCCGTCCGGCCCGTCGAACACGTCGGCGGAGGCGTCCCCGCTGAGGTTCGGCTCGGCCCGGAAGGCCCCGACGGGCCGCCACCAGGCCCATACGGTCCGCCACGGCATGCCGGGCTCGGCCGCGGCAACCTGCTCCGCGTACGCGTCGTGCCCCAGCACCTTCGCGGCGAAGTGCAGCCAGGAGCCGAACTCCGCCCGCGACACCTCCGCGTACCCGAACACGGCCTCGGCCTGGGTGAAGACCTCACGGCCGGCCCCGCCGCCGGCCCCGGGGCCGGGCCGCTCCCGTATGCGGGCGGCTCCGGCCTCCAACAGGGCGGCGGGCGAGGAGAACAGGGCATCAAGGTCTTCACGAGGCATGCCGACCATGGTGCCGCAGGCCACTGACAGTCCCCGGTCCAGGGGGTGTTGGGGCCGAGGCGCCCTCCGCTACGCGGGGTCCGGCTCCTTCGCCGCAGCGGGCCTCGAGGCCTCCACCGCGCCGGGCCGCACCGCGCCCGCCGCCGCGTGCAGGGAGCGCAGCGCCAGCAGCAGCATGCCGATGTCGTCGAGGTACACCGGGTCCGGGATCAGGTCCACGGGCGAGACGGTGTAGATCACCGCGACCCAGAAGAGCGCCTTGTCGCGCAGCGGGATCCCGGCGTCGAGCAGCAGGCGCCGCGCCGCGAAGACGCGTAGGAGCAGCACACCGGCCGCGATCGCCAGCCCGAGGGCGAGGACCGCGACGACCGTCAGCCAGACCGTTCCGTCCATGTCACCCCTATACCCCGTCGGGCGCTGATATCCGCCTATTCGCCGTGATGTCTGTCGTGCTGTCCGCCGTGCTGTCCGCCCGGCTCGCGCAGTCGGCGGCTGACCTCGCCCAGCCCGTCCGCGAGCACCTCGAGCTGCTCGGGGGTGAGGACGTCGATCAGTGCCTCCCGGACGGTGGCCACATGGCCGGGCGCTGCCGCCTCCAGGCGGGCGCTGCCGGCGTCCGTCAGGACGGCGAAGACCCCGCGCACGTCGGAGGGGCAGCTGCGGCGGCGGACCAGGCCCGCCTTCTCCAGTTGGGTGACCTGGTAGGTCAGCCCGCTCTTCGAATTGATCAGGCCATTGGCCAGTTCCGTCATCCGCAGCTCGCGGTCCGGAGCCGCGGCGAGCCGCACGAGTATCTCGTACTGCGGGTGCGAGAGCCCGGAATCGTCCTTGAGCTGCTGGTCGAGACGGCGGTTCACCAGGGCGGATGCGGCCAGGAAGCCGCTCCAGGCGCGCATCTCGCGCTCGTCCAGCCATCTCGTTTCAGCCATGGGCCCAGGGTACACGGGTTGTTCCAATTTGAATCAATGGTTAGGGTCGGGGCTGGCGGTTCGAATTTGAACTACTCCGTCCCCGCCCCGGACCGCCCGACCGGAAGGATCCCCCCATGACCAGCCCCTCCGTCACCGCGACGAAGCCGCAGGCCGCTGCCGTCCCGGCCGTCCCGCTCGCCCTCTCCACCCCTGCCCACGACGCCGGCCTGCTCCTCCTGCGCGTGGTCCTCGGCCTCACCATGGCCGGCCACGGCACCCAGAAGCTCTTCGGCTGGTTCGGCGGCGGCGGCATCAGCGGCACCGGCCAGTTCTTCACCGCCAGCGGATACCCGTCGGGCGACGCCATGGCCGTGCTCGCCGGCCTGACCGAGACCCTGGGCGGCCTCGGCCTCGTCCTCGGGCTGCTCACCCCGCTCGCCGGAGCCGCGGTCGTCGGCACCATGATCAATGCGATCGCCGTCCACGGCGCCGGGTCGTTCTTCGCCCCGAAGGGCATCGAGTACGAGCTCCTCCTGACCGTGGGCGCCGCCGCCGTCGCCCTCACCGGCCCCGGCCGGTACGCCGCCGACCGCTTCCTGCCCGTCCTGCGCAGCCACCGCCTGGCCCACGGCGCCCTCGCCGTCGCCCTCGGCGTGATCATCGCGAGCGTGCTGCTCCTCGTACGCAACTAGTACTCGCACGCAGCCGAATGCCCGGGCCCTGCGCTGATTGGACCCGGGCATTCGGGGGAACAGCGCACAAATGACACAACCCATCGAAGACTACGCACTCATCGGCGACCTCATGACCAGCGGGCTCGTCGGCCGCGACGGGTCCATCGACTGGCTGTGCCTGCCGCGCTTCGACTCGCCCGCCTGCTTCGCGGCGCTCCTCGGCGACAAGGAGAACGGCCACTGGCGCATCGCCCCGGCCGGGGCGGCCGACGGCGCGCGGTGTACCCGCCGCGCCTACGTCGACGGCTCGCTGGTCCTGGAGTCCTACTGGGACACCCCGGACGGCGGCTCGTTCAAGGTCATCGACTTCATGCCACAGCGCGACAGCGCACCCGACGTGATCCGGGTCGTCGAGGGTCTCTCCGGCGAGGTCACCGTACTCAGCGTGCTGCGCCTGCGCTTCGACTACGGGCACGTCGTCCCCTGGGTCCGGCGCGCCGACGGCGACCGGGTCGCCGTCGCCGGGCCCGACTCCGTGTGGTTCCGCAGCGAGCCGTCCGTGCACACCTGGGGCGAGGCCAACAGCACCCGCTCCGAGTTCACCCTCACCGCCGGCGAGCGGGTCGCCTTCGTCCTCACCTGGCACCCCTCGCACGAGCTGCGCCCCGAGCCCTGCGACCCGTACGAGGCGCTGGAGCAGGGCCTCGCCGACTGGCAGGAGTGGAGCGAGCAGTGCACCTACGAGGGCCCCTACCGGGAGGCCGTGACCCGCTCCCTGATCACCCTCAAGGCCCTCACCTATGCGCCGACCGGCGGCATCGCGGCCGCCGCCACGACCTCCCTCCCCGAGGAGCTCGGCGGCGTCCGCAACTGGGACTACCGCTACTGCTGGCTGCGCGACGCCACCCTGACCCTCGGCTCCCTCCTGGAGACCGGCTTCCTGGACGAGGCCCGCGCCTGGCGCGAATGGCTGCTGCGCGCGGTCGCCGGCGACCCCGCCGACCTCCAGATCATGTACGGGATCGGCGGCGAGCGGCGGATCCCCGAATTCGACCTGCCGTGGCTGCGCGGCTACGCCGCCTCCTCCCCGGTCCGCGTCGGCAACGCGGCCGTGGACCAGCTCCAGCTCGACGTGTACGGGGAGGTCCTCGACTCCCTGTACCTGGCCAGGTCGAGCGGACTGCCCGCGGAGCGGCACGCCTGGCGGATCCAGCTCGCGCTCCTCGACTTCCTGGAGCGCAACTGGCGCCGGCCGGACGAGGGCCTGTGGGAGGTGCGGGGGCCGCGCCGGCACTTCGTGCACTCCAAGGTGATGGCGTGGGTCGCCGCGGACCGGGCCGTGCGCACCATGGAGAGCGACGCCTCGCTGCTCGGCGACGTGCAGCGGTGGCGGACCATGCGGGACCAGGTGCACCAGGATGTGATCGAGAACGGCTTCGACCCCGTACGGGGCACCTTCACGCAGTACTACGGCTCCCGCGAGCTGGACGCGGCCACCCTGCTCATCCCGCGGGTCGGGTTCCTGCCGCCCGACGACCCGCGCGTGATCGGCACGGTCGACGCGGTCCGGGCGGAGCTCGGCAGCAGCGGCCTGGTCCGCCGCTACAGCACCGAGGGCCCGTCCGTGGACGGGCTGCCCGGCGACGAAGGGGCCTTCCTGGCCTGCTCGTTCTGGCTGGCCGACGCGCTGCACTCGACCGGGCGGGAGAAGGAGGCGCGGGAGCTGTTCGAGCGGCTGCTGGCCGTACGCAATGACGTGGGGCTGCTCGCGGAGGAGTACGACCCGGTGTCCGGTTGCCAACTCGGCAACTTCCCGCAGGCGTTCAGCCACGTCGGCCTGGTGAACACGGCCATCACCCTGGGCCGGCCCGCCGTCGACAGCATCGGCGGGGCCGACGGGAACTGATCCCGCCGGCCCGGCCGAGGAGCGGGTCAGACCGCGGCGGGCTCGCCGTCCTCCGGGATGCTGACCAGCCAGCGGCTGTCCTGCCGCGGCCGCAGGTACAGCGCCCAGTACAGCGTGGCCACGGCGGTGATCCCGCCGGTCCACAGCAGGTACTGGGTCTCCTGCTGGGTCAGGATGTATGCGAGTACGGCGATCAGCACGATCGGCACCGCCGGCCACAGCGGCATCCGCCACGCGGCCACCTCGCGGTGCGCCCCGCGCCGGGCGAACAGCGCGGCCACCGCGACCAGCAGGTACATGCCGGTCACCGAGACGCCGGTGACCCCGTACAGGGTGTCGAGGTTGACGAAGCACAGCGCCGCGCCCGGGACGCCGACGAGGAGGGTGGCCACCCACGGGGAGCCGAAGCGGCCGAGCTTGGACAGCGCGTGGTTGACCGGCTCGGGCCAGGCCTTGTCGCGGGCGGAGGCGAACAGCACGCGGGAGTTCTGGATCACCATGACGATGCCCGCGTTGATGATGGCGAGGGCGACGCAGAGGCTGACGAAGGTGCCGACGGCCGAGTTGGACCAGGCGGTCACCATGCCGCCGAGGTCGCCCTCGGCCAGCGCGGAGAGGTCGGGCGCACCCACGGTGATGGCGATGACCGGGATCAGGATGACGGCCGTCGAGATGGCGAGGGTGGCGAGCACCGTACGGGCGACGTTGCGCCGCGGGTTCTCGAGTTCCTCGGAGAGGTAGACCGCGGTCGAGAAGCCCTGGGTGATGAAGAGGGCGATGGCGAGCCCGGAGACGACCATCATCGCGGTCACCGTGGAGGTGCCGCCGCCCTCGGCCGCGACCGTGCCGTGCACCAGCGCATCGGTGCCCCGCTCGCTGTGCGCGAAGCCCAGTACGGCGACCAGCGCCGCGGCGACGACCTCGAGCACCAGGAAGATGCCGGTGATCCAGGCGTTGGCCCGCAGGTCGAGAAGGCCGGCGAGGGTGGCGAGCAGCATCACGCCGCCGCCCGCGACCGGGGCCGGTATGTGCACGATCGGCGCGAGGTAGTCGGCCGTGCCCATGGCGATCACGGGCGGCACGATCATCACGACCAGCAGGGAGAGCACGAACACCAGCCACCCGGCCAGCCGGCCCGCGAGGGTCGACACCATCGCGTACTCGCCGCCGGCGCTGGGGATCAGGGTGCCGAGCTCCGAGTAGCAGAACGCGACGCCGATGCAGAGCAGCGAGCCGATGGCGATCGTGAGGGCGGTCCACGTGCCGAGGCTGGCGAACAGGTCGGGCACGACGACGAACAGGGTCGAAGCGGGCGTCACGCACGAGAGCGTCAGCAGTGTTGCGCCGACGACGCCGATGGAACGCTTGAGCTTCTGGGGGACGGGCCCGGTGGCGGGCGCGAGGGCCTGAGGGGCGCTGATCGTTTCAGACATCGGTGCGGGGTTCCGATCGGCAGGTGCGGTGAGCTGAGGTGCGGGAGCGGTATCGCCTCCGAGGCGGTGGTGAGCAGAGTGGTTCAGCGGCTCCCGGGCCGACATCGAATCCCTGCGAGATCCGCAGGTCAATAGCAGTTCCCCTGCGGATTCCATCGTTGCGTCGCACTGCGGCGGCCCTACGGCGGTGTTAAGACCGCGTAAACGCTGCGCAGAGTCCCGGTGCGGGAACCGCAGCGGAGTGCGGGCAAATTTTCTTCCGCTTTGCCGACATGTGCCCGCGGCGACACCACCTGCCCAAGGAGTGGGCACCCCTGGGCACCCGTGGGCGCCGCCCGCGACGCTTCCCGCACCCTTCCGGGTCAGCCGCTCGCGGCAGGCCTGCCGTCCGTACGCAACGCCAGCAGCAGGGCGATGTCGTCCGGCCGGTCGGCCGAGTCCCCGGCCTCGCCCACCAGCAGGTCGGCCGCTTCCGTGAGCGGCGACGGCCGGGCCGCGGCCAGCGCCGCCCGCAGCCGCTCCACGCCGAAGTCGATGTCCTCCCCCGCCTCCTCGACCAGCCCGTCCGTGTACAGGGCGAGCACCGAGCCCCGCGCCAGCCGCAGCTCCGTCACCGGGTAGGTGGCGTCCACGTCGATGCCGAGCACCACCCCGCCCGGCAGGTCCAGCACCTCCGCCCGCCCATCCGCGTGGCGCAGCAGCGGCTGCGGGTGCCCGGCCCGGACGGCCCGCGCCCGGCCCGACGCCGGATCGAGCAGGACGTAGCAGCAGCTGGCGAACTGGCCGGGGTCCAGGTCGATCAGCAGCCGGTTGGTGCCCGCCATCACCTGCTCCGGCGGACTGCCGCCGAGGGTGAAGGCCCGTACGGCGCTGCGCAGCTGGCCCATGGTCGCGGCGGCCGCCACCCCGTGGCCCTGGACGTCCCCGATGACCAGGGCCAGCACGCCCTCGCTCGTCTCGATCACGTCGTACCAGTCGCCGCCCACGTCCAAGCCCTGGGTGCCGGGCAGATACCGGGCCACGGTCTCCACGTTCTCGTGCACCGGCAGCCGGTGCGGCAGCAGCGCCGCCTGCAGTCCGCGGGCCAGCGCCGCCTCGGAGTCGTAGCGCTGCGCCCGCTCCAGGGCCTGCGCGATCAGCCCGGCCAGTGCGGTCAGCACCGTGCGCTCCTCCGGGCTGAACCCGCGCGGCGTGTCGAAGCCGAGGATGCACGAGCCCACCGGCCGGCCCGACGCGATCAGCGGCAGGAAGGCGCGGGCCCCCATGTGGGCGTCCAGCGGGATCCCCGGATAGGCGGCGGCCAGGTGCTCCATCGACTCGAAGAACATGGGCCGGCCCGTGGTCAGCGTCTCCACGCCCGGCAGCCGGACATCGAGCGCGACCCCGTCGAACCGGTCGAGGAAGCCCTGCGGGAAGCCCGTCTCCCATGCCAGGTACAGATGCCGCTCGTTGAGGAGGTAGATCGCCAGCTGGCGGCCGCCGAAAGCGGGCAGCAGCTCCTGAGTGACCACCGCCGACACCTGGCGGGCCGTGACCGCCTCCGTCAGCGCGATCGCCAGGGCCACCGGCCGGTACAGCGCCGAGGCCCGGTCGGCCGGCGAACCCACGCCCGCGCCCGGCCGGACCACCGACCCGGGCGCGTAGGCGGGCGGATCGGTCGCGCCGATCGTCACGGTCACCCCGTCCGGACCCGGGTACAGATCCACCGTCACCCAGTCCCCGGCCGACTGCCGACCGCGCCGCGCCGGGAAGCGCACCGGCTCGCCGGACATGAACACCCCGCGGAAGTGGTCCTCGTACGCGGGCTGCCCGAGCCAGGGCACCGCCTCCCACAGCACCCGCCCCCGCAGCTCCGGCGCACCCAGGCGCAGCAGGCGTGCGGCGGCGTGGTTGACGTAGCGGATCCTGCCCTCGCGGTCCATGGAGAGCACCGCCAGCGTGAGCCGATCCACCGCCTCGCGTGCACCCTGCGCCGTGTCCGTCGGCGGTACGCACACCGGATCGCCCTTCCAGCGCACCGGGTCCCCGGTCGCGGTGAGCGCGGCGAGCCCGTCGGCGAGCCCGTCCGCGGCGGAGCGCAGCCGCTCCCGGTCGGCGGCGTCGACCGCGGCGCCGGGGGTCGCGGGGCGCAGGACGAACAGCACCCCGAACCGCTCGGCCCCGGCCATGACGGGCTCGTAGAGAGAGCCGAAGGGGAACGGCAGCCCGGCCATCATCTGCGGAAAACGCTGTATGGCCGTCTCCGCGTCGGGCAGGTGCACCGACTGGCCGGAGCGGTAGGCCTCGGCGACCGGGTACGGGCGGTTCACGTGCATCCGCCACCACGGGCGGAACAGCTTGCCGGGCAGGCCCGTGAGCACGGCGAGCAGCAGCGTTCCCTCGGCGCCGGAGCGCAGGTAAATGCCGCCCGCAAACCCTCCGACGGCCTGCACCGCATCGACGCAGGCCCGGGCGAGCACGCGGGCCGTGGCGTCGGTGGCGGGGCCGCTGTCCGCTCTCGCCGTCACACAGTCAGCATGCGCCCCCGACGTCGGACGCTGCATCCCGGCGCCCGCGCCCCGCGCGCCGGCGGGTGCCCACGCCGTCCCGGTGGCCGGCCACCACCGCGAGCGCCGCCAGCAGCAGCACGGCGGCCACCGTGCGCAGCGCGACCCCCATCGCGTCCGTGAAGGCGCCGATCTGCGCCGGATCCTGCGGATCGCCGTGGAACCGGGAGGCCAGCACCGTGCCGACCACCGCAACCCCCAGCGCCGCACCGATCTCCCGGGCCGCGGTGTTCAGCCCGGAGCCCAGCCCGGCCTGGTGCGCGGGCAGCTCCGCGACCACCGTCAGGGTCAGCGACGGCGCGCACAGGCCCGTCCCGACCGACAGCACCAGCAGGTGGCAGGCGTACAGGACGTACGGGGTGTCCGCGTCGGCGGTGGAGACCAGCAGCAGCCCGGCGCCGATCAGGCCCAGCCCGATGCCGACCGGCAGCCGCGGCCCGGTCCGCTCCGCGAGCCGCGCGCCCAGCTTCGGCACGACCGCCATGCCGACGGTGAGCGGGATGATCGCCAGGCCGGTCCGGGCGGGCGAGAAGCCCTTGGCGTACTGGAGGTACTGGGCGTTGACGAAGAACAGGGAGAACAGTCCGAAGAACGCGGCGCCGATGCCGAGTGCTCCGGCGCGCAGCTTGCGCGAGGCGAAGATCCGCGGGTCCAGCAGCGGCTGCGCGGCGCGCAGCGCGTGGCCGGTGAAGGCGGCGAGCAGCGCGGCGCCGGCGCCGAAGGCGATCAGCACCGCCGCCGAGGTCCAGCCGTACGAAGGCCCCTCGATGATCCCGTAGACGACCGCGAGGAGCGCCCCGGCCAGCAGGACCGCGCCGAACGGGTCGACGGACGCATCGGAGCGGGCCGGGGTGCGCGGGACCGTACGGGCGACGGCGAGCGCGAGCAGCGCGCCCAGCGGGACGACAGCCCAGAACAGCGCCCGCCAGGTCAGGTACTCCCCGGCCAGGCCGCCCCCGACGTTGCCCGCCAGGCCCCCGAGGCCGGCGGCCAGCGTCCAGGTGGCCAGCGCCTGGCCGCGGCGCTCGGGCGGGCTCAGGTGGATCAGGACGGACATGGTGGCGGGCATGATCAGGGCCGCGCCGGCCCCGCACAGACCGCGCCCGGCGATGAGCACCGCCGGGGCCGCGGCGAGCGCGCTGACCGCCCCGCCCGCGGCGAACAGCGCAAGTCCGGCGAGCAGCGCGCCCTTGCGGCCGTACCGGTCGCCGAGGGCGCCCGCCGGGATCAGCAGCGCGGCGAAGACGATGACGTAGGCGTCGACCGCCCAGACCAGCTGGCCGGGGGTCGGGTGCAGGACGGACGCGGCGAGCTGCGGGATCAGCAGGTTGACGGCGGCGACCATGGCTTGCGCGACCAGTACGCAGGCGCACAGGACGAGCAGCGCGGGCCGGGTGAGGGCGGCGGGCGCCGGGGCGGACGGATCGGCGGCGGGATGTGTGGCATCCCGTTCGCGGGCATGGCGGAGCACGGCTCCTCCTCGGAGTCGGTGACGGTGAAGTGGTGTGGGGGAGGGGAAGCGCGTGGGCGTCATCCCCTGTGCCTCACCGTAGAGTTGGCGTGACCTGCTTTCCAGTGCAAGTTCTGCAAGGGATGAATGCCAGTGACGCAATCCGGGCTGGACCTCAATCTCCTCGTCGCCCTGGACGTCCTCCTGGAGGAGTCGAGCGTGTCCCGCGCGGCCGCCCGCCTGCACCTCTCCGAGCCCGCCATGAGCCGCACCCTCGGCCGGATCCGCAAGGCCCTCGGCGACCCCGTACTGGTCCGCGCCGGGCGGACCATGGTCCCGACCCCGCACGCCCTCGCCGTCCACGGCGAGGTCCGGGCCGTCGTGGAACGGGCCCGGGCCCTCTTCCTGACGGGTGGGCAGGTCGACCTCCCCACCCTCACCCGCACCTTCACCGTGCTGGCCCACGACGCCTTCGCCGCCACCTTCGGGGCCACGCTCTTCTCCCGGGTGGCCGAGGAGGCGCCCGGCGTCCGGCTGCGCTTCCTGTCCGAGAGCCACGTCGACGTCCCGGCCCTGCGCGAGGGCATCGCCGACCTCGAACTCGGCGTCGTGGACAGCCGGTCCCCCGAAGTGCGCGTCGAGCACCTCTTCGACGAGCACATGATGGGCGTCGCCCGGGCCGGCCACCCGCTGCTGCGGGGCCGGATCACCCCGCGCCGGTTCGCCGCCGTCCAGCACCTCATCGTGTCCCGGCGCGGCCGGCTGGAGGGCCCGGTGGACGCGGCCCTCGCCGAACGGGGCCTGTCCCGGCGGGTGGTGGGCAGCGTCGGCTCCTACCCCGCCTCCCTGTTCATCCTGCGCGAGAGCGACCTCGTCGGCCTGATCGCCTCACAGGCCGTGCCGCTCGCCGCCGAGCTGGGGCTGGAAGCCTTCGACATCCCGCTCGACCTGCCGACCCTGCCGTTCGGCATCGCCTGGCACCCGCGCCACGACGCAGACCCGGCCCACGCCTGGCTGCGCGACTGCGCCCGGGAACTGCTCCCGGCGGTCGCCGGACACCCCGTACGCCGTACGCACTGACCCGAACGCCTCCCCCGTCCGGGGGACGGGCCGCCGCACACGCCCTCGCCGGCCGCGCTCCGGGGCACGATACGCACGCGTCCCACCCCGCCACGGAAGGCAGAGCATGCGGTTCCAGTACGACAGCATCGGCGAGCGGTTCGTGGAGTCGAAGACCACGGCGGCCTTCTCGGCGGCCGACACCCACACCCTGCTCGGGGCGCTCGACGCGCTCGGCGGGGTGCGGGGGCTCGACACCCTCGACCTGGCCTGCGGATACGGCTACAACACGCGGCTGCTGGCCCGCGGCGGGGCCCGCCGGGCCGTCGGCGTGGACATCTCGGAGGAGATGATCCGGCTGGCCCGCGCGCACGGGGTGATCGGCGCGGACGGCGTGGGCGCGTTGGAAGGTGCGGTGGGTGCGGTACTTCCGGTTCGTGGGGCGGGTGCAGTGGCAGCCACGGCAGCGGCCGCCGGCACCGAGGCGGCCCCGGCCGACACGGCATCGACGCAAGCCGCGTCCACGGAAGCAGCGCCCGTCGAAGCCGCGTCGATCGAGTACCTGGTCGCCGACGCCGCAAAGCTGCCGCAGATGGGCCCCTTCGACCTGGCCACCGCCGTGTACCTGTTCAACTACGCCAGCGACCGGTCCGCCCTGCACGCCATGTTCCGGTCCATCCGGGCCAACCTGCGCGACGGCGGCCGCCTGCTGGCCATCGTGCCCAACGCCGGCGCGTACCCGAACGTCGACTGGTCGCCGTACGGGGTACGGATCGTCGACCGCGTCCACGAAGGCGACGCGCCGCTGCTGAAGGCGCAGTTCCTGACCCAGCCCCCGGCCGATTTCGAGTTCCGCGAATGGGCGCACGCCGACTTCGCCGAGGCCGCCGTCGAGGCGGGCTTCTCCACGGTCGGCTGGCAGCCCAACCGGACCCCGCCCGCCGACGGCGCCCGCGACGAGGCGTACTGGACCGCCTACCGTGCCTGGCCGATCAGCTCACTGATGACCTGCACGGCGTGACGGCCCACCCGGCAGCCCACAGGGCGGTCCCCACGCCGGCCCGCCCGCCGGCCCGGCCGGCCGTCACTCGTCGGCGGCCGACCTGATCAGCTCGACGATCCGGTCACGGGCCGCCCGCCCCTCCGGCAAAGGCAGCAGCGGGTACCCGTGCGGCAGCCCCGGCTCCTCGTGGAACTCCACCTCCACGCCGTCCGCACGCGCCCGGCGCAGCAGCTCCCGGCTGTCGGTGGTCAGCACGTCCCGGGTGCCGGTGAACACCGTCAGCGGCGCCAGCCCCGCGAACGAGCCGTGCAAGGGGCTCACCCGCGGATCGTCGGTGGCCAGGGTGCCCGCGTACAGCCGGCCGGCCTCCAGCAGCCCCGGCCGCGCCTGCACCGGGTCGGCGGGCTCGATGGCCGCCTGGTCCGGGTGGCTCATGGTCAGGTCCAGCCAGGGAGAGATCAGTACGATCCGCGACGGCTGCGCCCCCGTACGGTCGCGCAGCCGCTGGGCGGCGGCCAGCGCCATCCCGGCTCCCGCCGCGTCCCCGATGAGCACGGTGCCGCCCGCCCCGCCGCTCGCGATCAACCCGCTGAGCAGGTCCGCGGCCACCGGAACCGTCCGGTCCGCGGTCCCGCGCGGGGCCAGTATGTACGCGGGTACGACGACGCGCGCCTGCGCCTCCGTGACCAGGTTCCGGATCATCGACCAGTGCGGCCGGACCAGTTCGTTGATGTACCCGCCGCCGTGCACGTACAGCACCTGGGCCGCAGGCTCGACCCCGCGCGGCGAGGCGTCGTACACCGGCCAGGCACCGACGAAGGTGCGGGAGACCTCGGCGACCCGCCCCAGCGAGCGCGGCGGCAGGTGCGACGCCGGCCGGCGGGCCGACTCGGCCACCCGCGCGCGTACCGCCTCGGCACTCGCGAACCGTCTTCGCCGACCCGCCGCGATCAGCGCGACCGACAGCGCTCTGCTGCGCAGACTCGGCACGCCCCTCACCTCCCCATTCCCTGCCCCGGCCGCAGGCCCCTGCCCAGGCCACAGCCCTTCACGTGAGGAGCATAGGCGTGAAGCTGGGCTGTCGACCCGCTTAAGAAATCCTCGATGGACTGATCACCTCCGCGCTCGGCAGATTGGTCCCTGTCGATACGTCGCACCCGACCCTGTGGTTGCAACGTTCCCTCCGCATGCCTGGAGCCACCCCCATGAAGGCACTCGTCAAGCACAAGGCCGAGCCCGGGCTGTGGCTCATGGACGTACCCGAGCCCGAGTACGGTCCCGGCGACGTGCTGATCAAGGTGCTGCGCACCGGCATCTGCGGTACGGACCTGCACATCCGCTCCTGGGACGGCTGGGCGCAGGGCGCGGTCAAGACCCCGCTCGTGCTCGGCCACGAGTTCGTGGGCGAGGTCGCCGCCGTCGGCGCTGACGTCCAGGACATCGAGACCGGCGCACTCGTCAGCGGCGAGGGCCACCTGGTGTGCGGCAAGTGCCGCAACTGCCTGGCCGGGCGCCGCCACCTGTGCCGCAGCACGGTCGGCCTCGGCGTCGGGCGGGACGGCGCCTTCGCCGAGTACGTCGTCCTGCCCGCGCAGAACGTGTGGGTGCACCGGACCGCCGTGGACCTGGACGTGGCGGCGATCTTCGACCCGTTCGGCAACGCCGTTCACACGGCGCTGTCGTTCCCGCTGGTCGGCGAGGACGTGCTGATCACCGGCGCGGGCCCGATCGGGATCATGGCGGCGGCCGTGGCCAAGCACGCCGGTGCGCGCAACGTCGTCATCACCGACGTCAGCCCCGAGCGCCTGGAGATCGCCCGCAAGGCCGGCGCCACGCTCGCGCTCGACGTCTCGAAGGCGACGATCGCCGACGCGCAGGCGCGACTGGGCCTGCGCGAGGGCTTCGACATCGGCCTGGAGATGTCCGGCCGCGCCGAGGCCATGCGCGACATGATCGACAACATGACGCACGGCGGCCGGATCGCCATGCTGGGCCTGCCCGCGCAGGAGTTCCCGGTGGACTGGGCGAAGGTCGTCACCTCGATGATCACGATCAAGGGCATCTACGGCCGCGAGATGTTCGAGACCTGGTACGCGATGACGGTGCTGCTGGAGGGCGGCCTGGACCTCAGCCCGGTCATCACCGGCCGCTACTCGCACCGTGACTTCGAGGCCGCGTTCGACGAGGCGGCCACCGCCCGCAGCGGCAAGATCATCCTGGACTGGACGGCGTAACGCCCCTCCGGCCCCTGGACCGGAGGGCGTTATCGCCGTCCTGGCCTCCTGGCCTCCTGGCCTCCTGGCCTCCTGGTCTCCGGTCCTCCTCGCCTCCGTCCCACCGAACCATCTCCCTCCGGCCGGGCCCCGCCCACCCTCCCCCCTCCGCGGGGCCCGGCCCCCTTCGTCCGCCGCTCAAGGAGAAGCCGAAGCCCATGTTCGAGTCCGTACGCGAAGACCTCCGCACCACCCTCGACGAGATCCGCGCCGCGGGCCTGCACAAGCCCGAGCGCGTCATCGGCACCCCGCAGAACGCGGCCGTGGCGGTCACCGCCGGCGGCGCCCCCGGTGAGGTCCTCAACTTCTGCGCCAACAACTACCTGGGCCTGGCCGACCACCCCGAGGTCGTCGCCGCCGCCAAGGACGCGCTGGACCGCTGGGGCTACGGCATGGCCTCGGTCCGCTTCATCTGCGGTACGCAGGAGGTGCACAAGGAGCTCGAGGCGCGGCTGTCCTCGTTCCTCGGCCAGGAGGACACGATCCTCTACTCCTCCTGCTTCGACGCCAACGGCGGCGTATTCGAGACCCTCCTCGGCGCCGAGGACGCGGTGATCTCCGACGCCCTCAACCACGCCTCGATCATCGACGGCATCCGCCTGTCCAAGGCCCGCCGCTTCCGGTACGCCAACCGCGACATGACCGAGCTCGAGGCCCGCCTGAAGGAGGCCACCGAGGGCGGCGCCCGCCGCAAGCTGATCGTCACCGACGGCGTCTTCTCCATGGACGGCTACGTTGCCCCGCTCGCCGAGATCTGCGACCTGGCCGAGCGCTACGACGCCATGGTCATGGTCGACGACTCGCACGCCGTCGGCTTCGTCGGCCCCGGCGGCCGCGGCACGCCGGAGCTGCACGGGGTCATGGACCGCATCGACATCATCACCGGCACCCTCGGCAAGGCCCTGGGCGGCGCGTCCGGCGGCTACGTCGCGGCCCGCGCCGAGATCGTCGAGCTGCTGCGCCAGCGCTCGCGCCCGTACCTGTTCTCCAACTCCCTCGCCCCGGTCATCGCGGCCGCCTCCCTGAAGGTCCTGGACCTGCTGGAGTCGGCCGGCGACCTGCGCGAGCGCCTCGCGGCCAACACCTCGCTCTTCCGCACGAAGATGACCGAGGCCGGCTTCGAGATCCTCCCCGGCGACCACGCCATCGCCCCGGTGATGATCGGTGACGCGGCGGAGGCCGCCAGGATGGCGGAGCTGCTGCTGGAGCGCGGCGTGTACGTGATCGGGTTCTCCTACCCGGTGGTCCCGATGGGCGCGGCCCGAATCCGCGTCCAGCTCTCGGCGGCCCACTCCACGGCCGACGTGGAACGCGCGATCGCGGCCTTCATCGACGCCCGCTCGGCGCTGGCGGCGGGGGCCTGACGGGTCCGACCCGTCGGGTGGCCCGACGGGTCTGCCCGGCCGGACCGGCCGGGTGGCCCGGGCGGCGCGATCGGCGGCCTTGGCGGCCTGCGTCACCTGCGAGAATGGTGGGGTGATCGACCCCCGCCGGCTGCGTATTCTGCGGGCCGTGGCGGACCACCGTACGGTGACCGCCGCGGCCGCAGCCCTGTACCTCACCCCGTCCGCCGTCTCCCAGCAGCTCGCGGCGCTGGAGCAGGAGACCGGCCACGTGCTGCTGACCCGCAGCGGCCGGGGGGTACGGCTGACGGCGGCCGGCGAAATCCTGCTCGGGCACGCCCACGAGGTCCTCGCCCAGCTGGAGCGTGCCGAAGCCGAGCTCGCCGCCTATGCGGGAGGCGCCGCGGGTGAGGTCACGGTGGCCGCCTTCGCCACCGGCATCGCCGAGGTGCTCGCCCCGGCCATCGCCCGCCTGGCCCGCGAGCACCCGGGCATCCGCCTCCGCGTCCGGGATGCGGAAGGCGACCAGAGCCTGCCGCTGCTGCTGGACGGCGAAGCCGACCTCGCACTGGCGGTCGAGTACCGCGGCGCCCCGGGCGCCGATGACGGCCGCCTCTCGGTCCTCCCGCTGTACGCGGAGCCCTTCGACGCGGTGCTCCCCTCGGGGCACCCCCTGGCCGACTTCCCCGAGGTGTCGCTGGCGGACCTGTCCGACGCGGACTGGGTGGGGCAGTATCCGGGGAACCCGTGCCACGACGTGACCCTGCTGGCCTGCGAACTGGCGGGCTTCCAGCCCCGGTTCGTGCACTCGTCGGACGACTTCCGCGCGGTGACGGCACTGGTGGGAGCCGGGGCGGGGGTGGCCCTGGTCCCGCGCTCGGCGCTGCGCGGCATGGACCTCAAGGAGGTCCAGGTCCGCCCGGTGGCGGGCTCGGCGCCCACCCGCAGGGTCTTCGCGGCAACCCGTCGCGGCGCGGAATCCCACCCCCTGATCGCCCCGGTCCTGGCAGCCCTGGGCCACGAGGCGGGCCGCCTGCCCCCGCACTGAGCGCAGGAGGGCGGGGTCCACCGAGCCGCGGCAGCGTGGGGTCGACCTGCAGGTGGCCGGCCGTCAGAGCTCGTCGAGCCGCTGGAACGCGAGCGCCCGGCGGGTGAGCACGAGAAGGTCCTCGGGCTCGTCCTGGCCGGCCCAGTGCTCCACGGCCGCAGTGAACGCGTCGAGTACGGCGCCCGCCAGCAGCCGTACCTCCAGGCTGTCGGCAGGTCTGCCCGTCCGCGTGGCGAGCACCGGGAGCAACCGGTCCCGCAACTCCCGCACGGCCGCCAGCCAGCGCGAACGGAGCGCCGGAACATCGCCCATGAGGCGGACGAGGGCACGGCCGGGCTCCGCGTCGGCGAGGCGCCGTTCTGACATCGGCGTAGCGAACACCCGCTCCACGGCGGCGATCAGCGGCTCGTCCGCCGGCTGGGCGGCCAGGGCGTCGACGAGCTGGCCGACGCCGGACGTGACGAGGGGGGTGAGCGCGTCCTCCTTCGAGGAGCAGTAGCGGTAGAAGGTGCGCAGCGAGACGCCGGCCGCCGCCGTGATGTCCTCGACCGTCGTCGCCTCGTACCCGCGCTCGGCGAAAAGGGCCGCCGCGGTCTCCGCGATCTCGATGCGGGTCTCCTGGCGCCGCCGCTCGGTCAGAGGCGGCCGGCCTCGTTCTGCCGCCATCCTGCGATCCCCCTCCTCATCCCCGCCGACGGGGGTCCAACCGTAGGGGCCCATGCTGCCTGGCCAGGGGCCGGGCGGCCAAATATGGCAGAAACCCGCATCTTGGCATGTCGTGCAATTAAATATAGGTTGATCAAGCCCGTGCAGGTCGCAGACAAGCGATACGAGCCAAGGAGTGCCATGCCCCGCACCTACCTCGTCACCGGAGCCGCCTCCGGCATCGGCGAAGCCACCGCAGCCCGCCTCCGCGCCCAGGGCCACACGGTGCTCGGCGCCGACCTCGCGGGCTCGGACATCGACGCGGACCTGTCCACGCCCGAAGGGCGCGCGCTGCTCGTGGACCGGGCCCGGGAGCTGACCGGCGGCCGCCTCGACGCCGTGATCGCCTCCGCGGGCCGCCAGCTCTTCGACCCGCAGACCGTCAAGGTCAACTACTTCGGTGCGGTGGCCACCTTGGAGGGCCTGCGTCCCCTTCTTGCCGCCGGTACGGACCCGCGCGCCGTCGTCATCTCATCGGTCACCGCGATCCACCCCCACGACCCGGCCATCGCCGACGCCGCCCTCGCCGGCGACGAGGCCGCCGCGACCGCCGCTGCGGAAGCCGCCCTGCAGCGCGGCGAAGGCCACGCCATCTACGGCTCCTCGAAGAACGCCCTCGCCCGCTGGGTCCGCCGCACCGCCCCCACCGCGGACTGGGCGGGCGCCGGCATCCCGCTGAACGCCATCGCCCCCGGTACCGTCCTCACCCCCATGACCGAGCCCATGCTCGCCATCCCGGGCGTACGCGAGGTCGTCGACTCGGCCATCCCCATGCCCCTGCACGGCCATGCCGCCGCGGACCAGGTCGCTCCGCTCCTCGACTTCCTGACCTCACCCGAGAACACCCATGTCACCGGTCAGATCGTCTTCGTCGACGGCGGCGCCGACGCCACGCTGCGCGGTGACGGGGCATGGTGAGCCGAACGCTGCTGCGCACCGCCGTCGTGCCCGCCGCCCCCGCCGAGGCTCCGTCCTTCCCCGTCACCGGGTACGAAGCGACGCTCTCCGTCCACCCGCACGGGGAAGGCTCGGAGGTCCGCTGGCAGGGCACGTACGAGGCGGAGTCCGCCGACGCCGTCGCCCAGGTCGAGCAGCTCTTCGGCGACGGCACGTACGCGACGGGCCTGGCGGCCCTGCGGGAACGGTTCGCCCGGTAGCCCGAGCGGGCACCTCGGTGGGGGACGCTCACGGATTCCGGTCCAGCGGGCGGCGCGAGGCGCATCGGCGGCGCTGAATTACACCGCTGCCAGGCGTTCCCGGGAAACCCGGTCGAGCAGTACCACCGAGACCGCCTCCTACACCCGCCGTACCTCCACACCCGCCGCTTCGAACTCCGCCGCCACCGCGTCCGGGAGGGACACGTCCGTCACGAGGATGTCCACCGAGCGGGTCGGGCAGATGCGGGCGAAGGCGCGGACCGCGAGTTTGCTGGAGTCCGCCGCGATGACCACCCGGCGGGCCCGTTCGCACAGCAGGCGGTTCATCGCGGCCTCGTCCTCGTGGCGGGTCGCCGCGCCGTCGGCCGGGTCGAAGGCGTCCACACCGACGACCGCCGTGTCCATCGTGAGCTGGCCCAGGACCTGCTGCGCCAGCGGGCCGGTCAGCTCGTACGACTGGGGGCGGGCGACCCCGCCGGTCAGCACGATCTTGAACTGCGGCCTGATGACGAGCTCGCCCGCGATGTTGAGCGCGTTGGTCACCACCGTCAGCGCCGGCGAGCCCGACGCCAGGTCCGGGCGGCCGGCCAGGGCGCGGGCCACCTCCGTGGTCGTCGTGCCGCCGGTCAGGCCGATCACCTCGCCCGGCGTGATCAGCTCCGCCACCGCCTCGCTGATGCGCTGCTTCTCCGCGGCGCGGCGGGACGTCCGGTAGCGCAGGGGGAGTTCGTACGAGACGCCGTGGACCACCGCTCCGCCGCGCGTGCGGACCAGCAGCTGCTGCTCGGCCAGCTGGTCGAGGTCGCGGCGGATGGTCGCGGCGGACACGCCGAGGGCCTCCGCCGCCGGCTCGACCTCCAGCTCGCCCCGCTCCACCAGCAGATCCAGCAGCGTCTGCCAGCGCTCCTTGCGGGTCATGGACCCCACGGCGTTCGACCCCCTCGAGTGTGCTCCATCGGCCTACGTGTCGACATTAACTCAGGAGATCAACCCCTAAGGTGCTTGAAGTTGCGTGAAATGGGCCGCTACCTTGCAGGAAACTGCACCGACCACGCCAGGGAGCCGTCATGAGCCACGTCGCGTACGAGTTGGGCACCCAGCCCGAGTGCTGGGAGCGGGCCGCCGAACTGGCCCCGGCCCAGCGGGCGTTGCTGCCGCAGCCGGGGGAGCGTACCGCGATCGTCGGGTGCGGGACCTCGTACTACATGGCTCAGGCGGCCGCCGCCCTGCGCGAGGAGGTCGGCCAGGGGGAGACCGACGCCTTCCCCGCCTCGGAGTTCCCCCTGCACCGGCGCTACGACCGGGTCGTCGCGCTCACCCGGTCCGGCACCACCACCGAGGTGCTCGACCTGCTGGCCGGGCTGCGGGACGCCGGTATGCGTACGACCGCCGTCATCGGGGACCCGGCGACGCCGGTGATGACCCTCGCCGACGAGCTCGTCGTCCTCGACTTCGCCGACGAGCAGTCCGTCGTGCAGACTCGCTTCGCGACCACCGCCCTGACCCTGCTGCGCGCCCACGTCGGCCGGCACACCGCCGCAGCCGTCGCCGACGCGCGTACGGCGCTCGCCGAGCCGCTGCCCGAACAGGCGGCCAGCCGCGGGCAGTTCACCTTCCTCGGCCGCGGCTGGAGCGTGGGCCTCGCCCACGAGGCCGCGCTGAAGATGCGCGAGGCCTCCCTGTCCTGGTCCGAGTCGTATCCGGCGATGGAGTACCGGCACGGGCCGATCAGCGTCACCGGGCCCGGAACCCTCACCTGGTCGCTCGGCGAGGCACCCGAAGGGCTCGCCGAGCAGGTGCGGGCCACCGGCGGCCAGTGGGTGGCCGGGCGGCTCGACCCACTCGCCGAGCTGGTACGGGTCCACCGGCTGGCGATCGCCGTCGCGGCCCACCAGGACCTGGATCCGGACCAGCCGCGGAACCTGACCCGCTCGGTGATCCTCACTGCCGGTGAGGAGGCGGTCCGATGAGCCTCGTCTCCGCCGGGACGCTCGTCCTCGAGGCGGCGGCCGCCGGCCGCGCCGTCGCCGCGTTCAACATCATCACCCTGGAGCACGCCGAGGCCGTCGTCGCCGGGGCGGAGCAGGCGGGCCTGCCGGTCATCCTGCAACTGAGCGAGAACGCCGTGAAGTTCCGCGACGGCCGGCTGCTGCCCATCTCGCGCGCCGCCACCGCCTGCGCGGAGGCCGCCGGGATCCCGGTCGGCCTGCACCTGGACCACGTCAAGAGCGCCGACCTGCTCCGGCAGGCCGTGGACGCCGGGTTCAGCTCGGTGATGTACGACGCCGCGCAGCTCCCGTACGCGGAGAACCTGGAGGCCACCCGCTCCGCGGCCGACTGGGCGCACGCCAACGGGCTGTGGGTCGAGGCCGAGCTGGGGGAGGTGGGCGGGAAGAACGGCGCCGCCCCGCTCGACCCGCACGCGCCCGGTGCCCGTACCGACCCGGACGAGGCCCGGAGGTTCGTCGCCGACTCCGGTGTCGATGCGCTGGCCGTGGCGGTCGGCAGCAGCCACGCGATGACCAGCCGCACCGCCGCGCTGGACCACACGCTGCTCGCCCGGCTGGCGAAGGCCGTGGACGTGCCGCTGGTGCTGCACGGCTCCTCGGGCCTGCCGGACGCGGAGCTCGCGGCGGCGGTGGCGGGCGGCATCCGCAAGGTCAACATCGGCACCGCCCTGAACCTCGCCATGACCGAGGCCATCCGCACCCACCTGACCCCGGCGGACCCGCGCCCGTACCTGACGGCGGCCCGTACGGCGATGGCGGCGACGGCCGCGGCGATGATCACGGCGTTGAACTGACGGTGTGGTGAGCCGGCTGTAGGCGTGCAAAAGGGGTAAATGCCCTGGACGATACGTTGGCAAACCATCCTTTCCGGTGGCGCGGAAGAACCGTTTGATCATGCTCGGAACCCCCTAGCGTGATCACCGTCGCCTTCGGCGACGCCTTCCGCACCGCCGTCCGAAAGGGATCACCCCCATGCGTCTCCGTACCGCCGTGGTCGCCGCCGCCAGCGCCCTCGCCCTCCTCGTCGCCGTCCCCGGCTCAGCCAGTGCCGCCACGGGCGAGTTCGAGTACTCGTACGTCGGCCTGGACGGGCAGCCGCGGCAGGAGCGGTTCTCCGACCCGGAGGACTACGCGTGCATCGTCATCCCCGAGGTCGCCGACCCGGACTCCTCCGAGCCGGCCTTCTCCCCGCGCAACCGGACCGACGCCTACGCGCGGGTCTTCACCGGGGCCGACTGCACGGGCGACCACTTCGACCTGCGCCCGTTCACCGGCTACGGCTCGGCGCGCCTCAAGCTGCGCTCGGTGGTCTTCCTTCCCTGATCGGGCCCGCGAGGGGTCAGCGGGGGGTGAGCCGGGCCTGGTGGCACGTGAGGGAGTGCCACCGGGCCCGGTCCGGTGTCGCGCCCCGGTCCAGGGTGCGGCGGGCCTCGATCGCGGTGACGTGGCGGTCGGTGGAGAGGCACAAGAGGACGAACAGGCCGGTGTGCGTGGGCTCGACGGTCTCCTCGTAGTACCACTCGGCCGTGACGGTCCGCCGGCCGGCCAGGAAGGGGCGCTGCAGGAAGTCCTGCACGTCGAGGGGGAAGTGCCCGAGCACCCCCTGCGCCTCCGCAGGGTCCAGGACCAGCCGCTCCACCGGTGCGCCGGGCCGGCCGGGCGCGGCCGAGCCGCCGCCCGCCTGCGCCGGCAGCGCGTCGAAGGAGCGGCTCAGCAGCGACCCGGGCTCCACCCGGACCCGCTCGCCCCGGTGCTCCTCCGCGCGGCCGTTGCGGTACACCGGCTGGACGCGGCACAGCCCCCGGTCTCCGAACACCACCGCGAACGGGGCGCCGTCGTCGTAGAGCCGGGCCCACCACACCAGGGACCGGCCCGCCTTCTCGAGCGTCTTGGCGCGTACATCGCTCGGCAGCAGCTCCCAGCACCCCTCGCGGGCGGGGACCCCGGGGTCCACGGGCAGCGCTCCCGGCTCGTGGATCTGGGTCACGCCCCCGGAGTGCTCCGACCGGGCGGCGGGGAGCCGGTCCGCGCGCACGCGGTCGGCGGGCGGCTGGTCCGCGGGCATCCGGTCCCGGCGCGCCGGCATCCGGTCCCGGCCGGCGAACTCCTGCTCCCAGGCCTTGTCCATGTGTCCCCCCGGTTCTGTGAACTCCCGTACCGCGCACGCCCATTGTCGGCCACAGCCCGGCGCCCTGTCGGCGGTCGGCGGAATCGGCGGCCCGCGAGTCCTTCCCCCTTCTTGGAACACGTTCTACTCTGTGCGCCGCCACCACAGCGACCGGCTGGACCGCGAGACACCCGGAGGGGCCGTGCACCTCGAATACACGCCTGAGCAGCAGCAGTTGCGCACCGAGCTGCGCGCCTACTTCGCCGAGCTGGTGCCGGAGGACGTCTACGCCCGCTACGAGGACCCCGCCGCGCAGAAGCGCTTCTACCGGGAGACCATCCGCCGGCTCGGCGCCGACGGCTGGCTCGGGGTCGGCTGGCCCAAGGAGTACGGCGGCCGCGGGATGTCCCCGATGGACCAGTTCATCTTCTTCGACGAGGCCGCGCAGGCCGTCGTACCGCTGCCGCTGATGGCGCTCAACACCGTCGGGCCGACCATCATGCAGTTCGGCACCGACGAGCAGAAGGCGTACTTCCTGCCGAAGATCCTGGCCGGGGAGATTGACTTCGCCATCGGTTACAGCGAGCCGGACGCCGGCACCGACCTCGCCGCGCTCAAGTGCAGGGCCGTCCGCGAGGGCGACGAGGAGACCGGCACCTACGTGGTCGACGGCCAGAAGATCTGGACCACCAACGGCGACACCGCCGACTGGGTCTGGCTCGCCGTCCGCACCGACCCGGACGCCCCCGCGCACAAGGGCATCACCATGCTCCTCGTGCCGACCTCCGACCCCGGCTACTCCTGCACCCTGATCAACACCCTCGCCTCGCACGACACCACCGCCAGCTACTACGAGAACATCCGGGTCCCCGCGAACCGCCGGGTCGGGCAGGAGAACAAGGGCTGGCGCCTGATCACCAACCAGCTCAACCACGAGCGCGTCACGCTGGCCGCCCACGGCACCATGGCCATCCGCGCCCTGCACGACGCACAGCGCTGGGCCGCCGGGACCAAGCTCGCCGACGGCCGCCGCGTCATCGACCTCTCCTGGGTCCGCGGCCGTCTGGCTCGCACCCACGCCCGGCTCGACGCGATGAAACTGCTCAACTGGCAGATGGTCAACGCCGTCCAGGACGGCACCCTGACCCCGCAGGACGCCTCCGCCGTCAAGGTGTACGGCTCCGAGGCCCGCAGGGACGCGTACGCCTGGCTGATGGAGGTGGTCGGCGCGGCCGGCTCCCTCAAGGACGGCTCTGCGGGCGCGGTCCTGCACGGCGAGCTCGAACGCGGCTACCGCAGCGCCGTGATCTTCACCTTCGGCGGCGGCAACAACGAGATCCAGCGCGAGATCATCTCCTGGATCGGCCTGGGCATGCCCCGCGTCCGCCGCTGAAAGACGGTGCAACGGGCGATAATCATCAGGTTCCAATTCCGAATAATTGGATTCCAATTCTGATGCCTGCCGAATTGCCGCTCAATGAGTGGCATTCCCGGACCGGACCGGCGTGCTGTGGCAGCGTTCCGAACCAGCCTTGTATCCCTTGAGCGTTAGGCGAGGCGAGGGAAAGGGCGGAGACGATGGTTGGGCGAAGGAACTTCCTCATGGCCGGTGCCATGGGGGGTGCGGTCATGCTTCCGCGGGGTGTTCTGGGAACGCCGGCGCATGCGTCGGACGGTCACGGTCACGGATCAGGGTCTGCGGACACCGCGGTGCCGAAGACCCCTCCGCTGACGAAGTACGTCGACGCGCTGCCCACGCCGGTGACAGCCATCCCCGATCCTTCCGTCTATCCGGGCGCCGACTACTACGAATACACGATGCGGCAGGGCTCCTGGCAATTCCACCGGGATCTCGGGCCGGCAACGGTGTGGGGTTACTGGGCCAAGAACCCGCACAGTCCTCGCAAGGCGATCGGCATGGGCTATCTCGGGCCGACCATCAGCGTCAACAAGGACCACCCGACCGTCGTCAAGTACCGCAACCACCTGCCGACCACCCACCTGTTCCAATCCGTGATCGACAGCATTCGCACCGGGGACCCGGAGCTCACCCCGCTTCCTCCGCCGCCCTACGAGCCGATGCTGCCTTTCCCCTCGAACGTCAACGTGTGGAACGTCGTGCACCAGCACGGCGGTTTCACGGCGCCGCAGTCCGACGGCATGCCGCTGCATTCGTTCAGCCCGGACGGCATCCACGCCGAGTCCTACACCACCCTGGACCCGAGCCGGGTCAAACCCAACGAGGCGATGTGCGCCTACACCAACCACGAGCGTTCGTCCCTGCTCTGGTATCACGATCACGGCATGGGGATGACCAGCCTCAACGTGTATGCGGGTCTGGCCGGCCTGTACATCATCCGAGACCCGGAGGACGAGCAGCTCGGGCTGCCGCACGGCGAATTCGAGGTCCCCCTGATCCTGCAGGACCGGACCTTCAACCCGGACGGCTCGCTCGCCTACACCATGACCCTGCAGGAGGGCGAGGACACCCCGGTCGTCAACGGAAAGGCGTACCCTTTCCTGGCGGTCGAGCCGCGACGCTACCGGCTGCGCATTCTCAACGCTTCGAACGAGCGTTTCTGGCGGCTGAGGTTCGACACTCCCAGGGACGCACTGCTCCAGCCCAACCTGCCGTTCTGGCTGATCGGCACCGACGGCGGCTTCCGTGCTCCGTTGCAGATGCTGAACTTCCTGATCGGGCCGGCCGAGCGGTACGACCTGATCGTCGACTTCAGCCAGATGCCCATGGGCGCGAACATCACGATGACGAACTACCACGCGCCGGTCCACTACCCCGGCATGCCGGGCCAAGGGCCGCAAATCTCGGAAATCATGCAGTTCCGGGTCACCAAGCGACTGTCCGGAGGCCCGGACAGGAGTACTCCGCCCAAGGACCTCAAGCTGCCGACGGCCGAACCCATCGTGCCGAAGCCGGACACCCGCCGGCGTCAATGGGTCGTGTACCAGCACAAGCTCTTCGGCACCATGACGTTCAACGCGGTGCCGTTCATGGAGCCGTCGCAGGACTTCATCAAGGCGGGCTCGACCGAGATCTGGGAGTACATCAATCCCAACCACGACGCCCACCCGATGCATGTCCACCTCGTCAACTTCCAGGTGTTGAACCGGCAGCCGATCGACGCAGCCGCCTACCAGGCGGATTACGAGAAGTGGATCGACGGTGGCCGCAAACCGGAGGACATTCCGGTGCTGGAGAAGTACTTCACCGGCCCGGCCATTCCGCCGGACCCTGACGAAGCGCTCTCCGAAAAGGACACGGTCAAGTCCTATCCGGAGACGGTGACCAGAATCATCTGCCGGGAATTCAGCCCGCCGACGGAAACGATCGCGTCGATTCCGGACAGCGGAACCGAGTTCCCGGCGACCTACGTCCACCACTGCCACCTTCTCGAGCATGAAGACGACGACCTGATGCGCCCCTGGACCATCGTCCAGGACTGACGGTCAGCCGCGGGGGACGGCGCGGCCGTGGCGGGCGGCGCGCTCCGCGCGGCCCGACTTCCCCTTGCTTGTGCCCGGTCGGGTGCGGTGATCGCGCCCGACCGGGCGTGCGTCCGACGTTACGGGGCGGGCTGCTGCTGGGTGACGCAGTGGATCCCGCCGCCGCCCGCGCCCAGGTTGTCGATGTCGAGCTGCTCGACGGTCCGGCCGGGGAAGAGCCGCTGGAGGGTCGCCCTGGCTCCGGCGTCGGCGCGGGTGTCGCCGAACTGGGGCGCGATGACGGCGCCGTTGCACACGTAGTAGTTGGCGTACGCGCCCACGAAGCCGGGGTCGGTCGAACGGATCAGGTTGTAGTCGGGGCCCTGGAGCTTGGTGACCGAGATGGGGTTGCCCTGGGCGCCGGTGGACGTGGAGAGGATCTGGTACTGCCGGCGCGCGCCGTTCGACCAGGGGTCGGTATCGCTCGCCAGTGGCATCTGGACCAGCCCCCGGCCGGGCTCGAGGAAACGGGACGTCGCATCGACGTGGTCGTCGGTGATGTCCCGGCCGAGGACTCCCTTGAACCAGATCACCTTGGAGGCCCCGAAGGCGCTGCACATCGCCGCCTCGATCTGTGACTGCGTCAGGCCGGGGTTGCGGTCCGGGTTGATGATGCTGCTGCGGGTGGCCATGAGGGTGCCGGCGCCGTCCGTCTCCACCGCGCCGCCCTCGCCGACGAAGCCGGCGGTGGTGAGCGGAACCCCGACGTAGGCCGCGATCCGCCCGGCGACCAGGGAGTCCTTGGCGTGGGTCTGCTGGTTGCCCCAGCCGTTGAAGTTCAGGCCGACCGTGTCGAGGCGGCCCGCGCCGTTCGTACGGAACACCGGGCCGCTGTCGCGTATCCAGCAGTCGTCGACCGGGATCGATCCGATCACCGTCACGGCCGGTCCGCAGGCGCTCGTCGCCTTCGAGACGCTCGCGGAGTTGGCGCACATCACGACCGGCTCGTACGTGGCGACGGTCTTCGCGATGAGCGCGATGTCGGCCTGGGCGCCCGCCAGTTTGCGGCCCCAGACGGCCGTGCTGTCGGGCCACGCCATCCACGTACGGGTGTGCCGGACGGTGTCGAGCGGGACGGCGAAGCCGCCGGCGGCTGCCGTCCTCGCCGAGGGCCGCGCGGCCGCGAAGGCCTCGCCGCCCGCCGCGGCCAGTGCGGCGCCGACGGCCGTGAGGCCTGCCGCCGTCAGGAAGCCTCGCCTGTCCAGGGTCCGGCGCGGCGTTCTGCCGGCCGGGTCCTTGGGTGCAGCGTGATCGTTCATCACTGTGCTCCGATCAGCCAGGGGTGGATCGCTCCACCGACTGGCCCGGAACGTATTACTGACCGAGCGCTCGGTCAATAATCTGGCGGCATCAACCTCCTTGAAATACAAGGGAGTTGAGAGTTCTTGATCCTTTTCGCCGGTGCTGCGGACACCGGGTCGTTAGAGTGGCGCCGTGGCAGCAGACCTGGCAGCAGAAGCCGCGGACGGACAGCCGTCCCCTCCGGCCCGCACCGTCCGCACCTCCCGTACCTCGGCGAAGGGTGAGCAGACCCGCGCGCGGCTGATCGCCGCCGCCCGTACGCTGCTGGCCGGCGAGGGCTTCGCCCGCTTCAGCACCCGCAACGTCGCCACGCTCTGCGGGATCTCGCACGGGATGTGCCACTACCACTTCCAGGACCGGACCGACCTGATCGTGGCCGTCGCCCAGGACATCGGACCCGAATGGATCGGCCCGATGGAAGCCGCCGTCGACGGCCCCGGCTCCTTCTCCGAGCGTGCCGAGCGGGTGATCGGACTGCTGACGCAGCCCGAGGGTCCGGACCTCTCCCGCCTGCACTCCGCGCTCCACTGGTTCGCGTTGAACGACGACCGGGTCCGGGCCGCGGTGGACGCGGAGTACCGGCGCTGGCGGGAGTGTTTCGTCCGGCTGTTCCAGGTGCTGGCCGACGAGCACGAAGGCCCCTTCGACCCCGTTCCGCCGGGCACGGCGCTCGCGGCCGCCGCAGACGGACTCGCTGCCCTCCAGTCCCTGGACTCCCGCGTCGATCCCGAAGTGACCGTACGCGTCCTCGTCGCCGGCCTCGCCACGGCGGCCGTACGCCCCTGAGCCGCGCCCCCGCAGAGGGCCCCCTCAGAGGGCGCGGCGGGCAGCCGCGATGCCCCGCGGGTCCCAGCCCGGCCGGGGCACGGACTCCAGCAGCAGCCGGGTGTAGGGATGCCGGGGCTCGGCGAGGACCTGCGCGGTCGGACCCGCTTCGACGATCCGGCCGTGCCGCATGACGAGGACGTCGTCGGTGACGCACCGCACCACGCCGAGGTCATGCGTGATGAACAGGTAGCCGATGCCCGTCTGTTCGCGGATGTCGGCGAGCAGGTTCAGGATCTGCGCCTGTACGGACACGTCCAGCGCGGCCACCGCCTCGTCGAGCACGAGGACGGCAGGCTCCACCGCCAGCGCGCGGGCGATCGCCACGCGCTGGCGCTGCCCGCCCGACAGCTGCCGCGGCAGGGCGTCCGCCTCCCGGGCCCCCAGCCCCACCTGGTCGAGCAGCTCGGTGATGCGCCGGTCGTGATCGGCGTCGGGGAAGTGCAGGGCAAGGGTCTCCAGCAGCGCCGCGCCCACGGTGGTGCGCGGATCGAGGGACAGGAACGGGTCCTGGAAGACCATCTGCACCTCCCGTGCCCGTGCGAGGCGCTGCGCCCTCCCGCGCACGCGATCGCCCCGGTCCCGGCCGCGGACCAGGATCCGGCCGGCGTGCGCGTGCTCGAGGCCCACGACGATGCGGGCGGTGGTGGTCTTGCCCGAGCCCGATTCGCCGACGATGCCGAGCGACCCGCCCTCGGCCAGCCGGAACGAGACGTCGTCCACTGCCCGGACCTGCCCGTACGCCCGGTGCAGGCCGACGGCTTCCAGGACGGTCTTGCTCATGGGTGGCATTCCTCTCAGGCGGGGGACTGGGACTGTGGCCGGCCCACTGCCCCGACCCGGTCGCTGTGATGGCACGAGGCGAGGTGGGCGGCCGGGCCCGGGGCCTGCGCGAGCGGCAGCAGCGCCGGTGCCTGCCGCGCGCAGAGGTCGGTCACGTACGCACAGCGCGCGGCGAAGGGGCATCCCGCCAACCCCTCGCGCAGGCTCGGCGGCCGGCCCTCGATGGCGGCGAGCCGGCCCCGCGGGGCGTCCAGGCGCGGGGTCGAGTCGAGGAGCGCGACCGTGTACGGATGGCGCGGCCGGGCGAACAACTCCTCGGCGGGGCCCGTTTCGACGATCCGGCCCGCGTACATCACGTACACGCGGTTGCTGATGGCGGCGGCGAGTCCGAGGTCGTGGGTGACGAAGAGCAGGCCGGTGCCGAAGCGCTCGCGCAGCTCGCCGAGGAGCGCCACCACCTCCGCCTGCGTCGTGACGTCCAGGGCCGTGGTGGGTTCGTCGGCGAGGATCAGCGCGGGGTCGCCCATGAGCGCGGCGGCGATCATGACCCGTTGCAGCATGCCGCCGGAGAGCTGCCCCGGATACTTCCGCAGCGCCGACCCCGTGAGGCCGACGGCCTCCAGCATCTGCACCGCCCGTGCTTCGGCGGCGGCCTTGCCCGCACGGGCGTTCAGGCGCAGGCTCTCGGTGAGGAAGTCGCCGACGCGGCGCATCGGGTTGATGGCGGCCCGCGGATCCTGGAAGATCATGGCCGCCGTGCTCGTACGAAGGACCCGCAGCTGCCCTGCGGTCATCGTCAGGACGTCGTCGCCGACGACGCGCACCGACCCCTCCGCGGAGGCGTCCGCCGGCAGCAGGCCGAGCACGCTGCGGGAGGTGAGCGTCTTGCCCGAGCCGGATTCGCCGACCAGGGCCACGGTCTCCCGGGCGGCGACGGTGAGGTCGACGCCGTCGAGGACGGGCCTGGCGGTGTGGGGCAGCTGCAGCCGCAGCGCCTGGATGTCGAGGGTGTTCAACGGTCCCTCCTGGCGACCTTGTCGGCCCGGCGTTCACCGACGACGTTGAAGGCGACCACGGTCAGCACGATGGCCGCGCACGGCACGATCGCCGAGAGCGGGTAGCCGGACTGGATGGCGGTCTTGCCGTCGAAGACCATGCGGCCCCAGTCGGGCGTCAGGGCGGGTACGCCCAGGCCGAGGAAGGACAGGCCGGCCAGGTCGATCAAGGCGTAGCCGAAGTTGACCGTGGACTGGGCGAGGACGACGGGGGCGACCCCGGGGACGACGTGGCGCAGGCAGATCTGCAGCCCGGAGTGGCCCTGCACGCGGTACGCCTCCACGTACGGGCGTGTCCGTTCGGCGAGGACGAGGGAGCGGGTGAGGCGGCTGACGTACGGGAGGTACGCGACGGCCAGGGCGATGACCGGCGCGAGCAGTCCTTCCCCGTGGACCGAGACGATCAGGATGGCCAGCAGCATGCCGGGGAAGGCGAAGACGAGCTCGGTGCTGCGGGACAGGACCGAGTCCAGCCAGCCGCCCCGCCAGGCGGCGGCGGTGCCGATGGCGACACCGGTCAGAGTGGAGAAGACGACCACGCCGAGGGGGCCGAGCAGGGAGGTACGGGCGCCCAGCACCAGGCGGGAGAGCGTGTCGCGCCCGGAGGCGTCGACCCCGAGGAGGTGCTCGGCGGACGGCCCCGCCAGGGCGTTGCCCAGGTCGACGGCGTTCGGGTCGTACGGGGCGATCCAGGGGGCGAGCAGGGCGACGAGGACGACCAGGGCGACGAAGCCCAGGCAGAGCGCGGACAGGGGTGCGCGGGAGGTCCGGATCCGGGCGAGGCCGGGCCGGCGCAGCAGGGTGGCGGTCATGCGGCCTGCTTCCCGGGGCCGAGGGCGACCCGGGGGTCGACCAGCGGATGGAGCAGGTCGACGACGAGGTTCACCGTCATGAACAGCGCGACCATGATGAGGGAGATGGCCTGCACGGTGGGGAAGTCCTTGGTGGTGGTGGACAGTTCGAGCAGCTGACCGATGCCGCCGACGCTGAACGCCGATTCCACCAGGACGGTGGTCACCAGCAGGGTGGAGACGATCAGCCCGCCGGTGGTGAGCACGGTGCCCAGCGCGTTACGGAACACATGCCGCCGGATGACCAGGTGCCCGGCGACCCCGCGGCTGCGGGCGACGGTGACGTGCTCCTGGCCGAGGACTTCGAGCATCGCGGCCCGGGTGACGCGGGCGAGCATGCCGATCAGGTAGAGCGCCAACGCGACGGCGGGCAGCGTCAGATGCCACAGCATCGGGCCGAGGCCCTCGCCGGTGCCGCCGGTGGGGAACCAGTGCAGTTTCACCGCGAACAGCCCCTGGAGCAGGACCGCGGCCACGAACGAGGGGGTGCCGATGGCGAAGGTGGTCGTGACGAGGATCGTCGAGTCGGCGGCGCCGCCGCGGACCGCGCCGATCCAGCCGAGCAGCAGACCGACGGTGACGACCAGCACGAGCGCCATCGAGATCAGCAGCAGGGTGCTGGGCAGGCGGTCCGCCAGCAGCCGGGACACGTCGGTGCGGTACGTGATCGAGCGCCCGAAGTCGCCGTGCAGCACCTGGCCGAGCCAGCGCAGGTACTGCACCGCGAACGGCTCGTCCAGGTGGTACTGCGCGTTGATCGCCCGGAGTGCCTCCGGGGAGGCCGACCGCCCGGCGAGCAGGAAGCTCGCCGGATTGCCGGGCGCCAGGTACATCGCGCCGAAGATGACGAACGAGGCTCCGAGCAGGGTGGCCGCCATCTCGGCCAGCCGCCGTACGGCGAATCTCAGGAAACTCATCGCCCGGCCGCCCCGACGTCGGCGGCCCACGGTGGTACAGGTACGAGATGGTGGTGGGCGCGCCGGTGATCCGCTTGTTCAGGAAGACGGCCGTGGGCCACTCGGCCACGGGGATCCACAGGACCTCTTCGGCGGCCTTCTTCTGGAGCTGGGCGGCCGCCGCCATCCGCCGGGCCGGGTCGTACTCCGCCCGGGCCTTGGTGACGAGGTCGTCGTAGGCCGGGTCGCTGTAGCCGGCGTAGTTCTGGAAGGCCCCGGTCTGGAAGTTGCTCAGCAGGTCCATCGGGTCGGTGATGGAGTCGTAGTACGTCTCGGGGAACATGTCCAGGCCCTCGCGCGCCTGGGGGTCGGTGAACAGCGCGGTGAAGGCGTTCGGGGCGATGGTCTTGAGCCGGACGTCCAGCCCGATCCTGCTGCCGGCGGCCTGGACCGCGGTGGCCAGCAGCGATACGTCCTGGCCGATCGCACTGGTGGCGATGGTGACCGTCTTGCCGGTGGCGCCCGCCTCCTTGATCAGCGCCTTCGCCTGCTCGATGTTCTGTTCGGGTGACGGCAGCCCGTCGAAGGCGGCTTTGCGGACCTCTTCGGGGGCGGTTGCCCAGACGGCCTTGGTGGTCAGGGAGTTGGTGGCGGTGCCCGCGCCGCCCAGGCCCGCCTTGACGAAGCCGCCGCGGTCCAGCGCCATGGACAGCGCCCGGCGCACCCGTACGTCGCCGAGTGCTCCCTTCATGCTGGTCACGTTGACGTTGACCGTGCTGAGTCCCTCGCCGAAGTAGAGCGTGCCCACCCCGCTCCTGCTCAGCCGGTCATAGCTCTCGGTGGGGATCAGGTACCCGCCGTCGGCCTCGCCGTTGAGCAGGGCGTTGGTGCGGGCGGAGGGGTCGGTGAGGAAGCTGAAGACCACCCTCGCCGACTTCGCCCTGGCGCCCCAGTAGCCGTCGAAGCGCTGGAGCTCGATCGACTGGCCCTTGTTCCAGGTTCCCAGCTTGAACGGGCCGGTGCAGTCCAGACTGCCCGAAGTGCCGTAGTCCTGGCCCGCCTTCTCCACACCGGCCTTCGAGGCCACGACGCCGGCGGCGGTCGCCATGTACTGCGGGAACTGCGAATCGGGCTGCTTCAGCTTGACCGTGACCTGGAGCGGGCCGGTCTTGGTGATCGATTCGACGTTGGCGAAGTTGCTGTTCCAGGCCGATCCGCCGGCGGGGTCCAGCTGCCTGCCGAGGCTGAACACCACGTCGTCGGCGCTCAGCACGCCGCC
Organism: Streptomyces sp. NBC_00354; assembly: GCF_036106915.1. NCBI lineage: Bacteria > Bacillati > Actinomycetota > Actinomycetes > Kitasatosporales > Streptomycetaceae > Streptomyces > Streptomyces sp. NBC_00354. The sequence goes on from NZ_CP107983.1 coordinate 7,348,423, forward strand.
GTCGTGGAAGTGCACACCCGGGCGGAGGTCGTAGACCCAGGTCGTCGGGTCGGGGTTGGTGGCCTTCTCCGCCAGGCCCGGAGCCACGGTGAGCTGCGGGGTCCACCGCATCAGGCTCTCGCAGACATTGGAGACGATCGTGTTCTGCGGGTAGTCGAAGGCGGAGACGTAGTCCAGGGTGGGCGGTTCCGCGTACAGCGCCCAGGTGAAGGAGTCCAGTTCACCGGTGGCGGCAGGGGTGCCCGCGGACAGTTTGAACGCGGCGCTCCCGGGGGCCGGTCCGTCCTTGGGCGGGCCGGAGCAGGCGGCGACCAGGCAGACCGCGGCCAGGGCGGCGGCCGGCAGTGCGTACCGCCGGAGCGCGGACGGCCCGTGCGAGGCCCGCCGGAGCGCGGACCTGCGGGTTCCGGACCAGGGAACGGATCTCGGCATCGGGGCTCTCTCTTCCATGCTCAGCGGGAGGTGGCGACGGACACCGGGGACGGGACCTGCTGGGTGATGCAGTGGACGCCGCCACCGCCGTACGCGATCACGCGGGAGCGGACGCCGACGACCTTGCGGCCGGGCAGCGCGGCGGCGATGACGGCGAGCGCCCCCTCGTCCTCGGGGACGTCCGCCACCGGGACGACGACCCCGCCGTTGGCGACGTAGAAGTTCAGGTAGCCGACCTCGGTCTCCCGGCCGGCCACCTCGACGAAGGCGCTCTGCGGGAGGTCGATGATCTCCAGGCGGCGCCCGGCGGCGTCGGTGGCCTCCTCCAGGACGGCGCGGTTCACCCGCATCCGCTCGTGGTCGGGGTGCTCCGGGTCGCTCGGCAGCTGTACGACCACCGTGCCGGGGGCGACGAACGCGCAGACCCCGTCCACGTGCCCGTCCGTCTCGGTGTCCAGCAGACCGCCGTACGGCAGCCAGATCACCTTGGTGACGCCGAGGCGGGCGATCAGCTCCGCCTCGATCTCCTCCTTGCTCATCCCCGGGTTGCGGTTGGGGTGCAGGAGGCACTGCTCCGTGGTGATCAGCGTGCCCTCGCCGTCGACGGTGATCGCGCCGCCTTCGAGGATCATCCGGGACGCGATGCGCTGCACGCCGAGGTGCTCCAGCAGGGCGGCCGAGATCTTGTCGTCGGTGTCGTACGGGTGGTGCTTGCCGCCCCAGGCGTTGAAGCGGAAGTCCACCCCCGCGCGCTGCCCGTCGTGGCCGAGCACGAAGATCGGGCCGGAGTCCCGGAACCAGGAGTCGTCCAGCGGCAGTTCCACCACCGTGACACCCTCCCCGCACCGCTCGCGGGCCTCGGCTCCGCTTCCCGGCAGCGCCACCATGGTCACCGGCTCGAACTGCGCGATCGCGCTCGCGACCTGTGCGTACTCCGACTTCACCTCGTCGAAGACGTCACCCCACAGCTCCTGCCGCGTCGGCCAGGCCATCAGGCAGCCCTCGTGCTCGGTCCACTCGGCCGGCATCCGGAAATCCGTCATGATCACTCCTGTGTGAATATTCAGTCAGCATGGAGGGAGGGGAGGTGGGGCTGTGTGCCCCGCATCCTCCTCCGTACTGAAAATTCAGTCAATGGTTCGGGTCAATGAGTTGCCGAATCGGCCGACGGCGCGTCCGGTGAGGCGTGGACGCGCTGTCGTACTGATCAGCTGTAACGCTGTGACCTGCCTCTGACCAGGCAGAATCGTGGCGCCGACGCACGGAAAGCACGCCTGACGCAATGGTCAGGAAATAGCCCCAGGTGACCGGCTCGGCGGGTAGAGTGACCCCTCGTGTCAGACCGTCGAACGGAAATACTCAGGGCCGCCACGCGAGTGATCGCGCGCCGCGGCGTGCGCGGACTTCGCGTCGGAGAGCTCGCCGCCGAGGCGGGGGTGTCCACCTCGCTGATCTACTACCACTTCACCGATCGCGCCGGAATCCTGCGCCGGACCCTGGACTTCATCAGCGACCGCGCAGACCGCTACACCGCCGAGCGCGATCCCGGACTGGATCCCGCCGACCCGCGGACAGAGCTGGCGCAGGTACTGCTCCTCGAACTCCAGGACACACCGGAGGTACGGGAGAACAGCACCGCGTGGGGAGAGCTGCGGGCCAGCGCCGTCTTCGACGCCGACCTGCGCGAGGACGTGGCCAGGGCCACGCACACCTGGGTGCACGAGATCGCCGACCTGCTCGCCCACGCCCGGCCCATGGGCACGGCTCCGGCGCACGCGGCCGCGGCAGAACGCCTGACGGCCCTCCTCGAAGGCCTCAGCGTCCGCTGGCTCAGCGGCTCCCTGCCGCTGGAACATGCGCGCCGGCTCCTCGCGGACGCGATCGAGGTGGAGCTGAACCGCCGCTGAGCCGGGCGGGTTTGTGGCAGCCGGCTACAGAAAGTAGAGGCGGCTGAGCGAGACCGAATCGGCGGGTGCCGAGACGAGGGGCTCGCCGTCGAGCGACACCAGGCCCGTGCCGGGATGCACATCGACCGTGCCGGTACGGGCGTTGCGGACCATGCTCCGCGGTCCGATCCCGCGGGTTCCGCGGACCGCCACGCGACGCCGGCGCGTCGGCATCCGATCGCCGTTGGCCACGGCGGCTTCCGCGACGAAGGCGACGGAGATGTCGGCGGCAGTGGCTCCGTACGAGCCGAACTGCGGCCCCAGGACGAGGGGTTCGCACCGGTCGGTGGAGGCGTTCGGGTCGCCGGTGACCCCGTACGCGGGGAAGCCGGCCTTGAGGACGAGCTGGGGCTTGGCGCCGAAGTACTGCGGCCACCACAGGACGATGTCGGCGAGCTTGCCGACCTCGATGGAGCCGACCTCGTGCGCGAAGCCGTGGGCGATGGCGGGGTTGATGGTCAGCTTGGCCATGTAGCGCAGGACGCGCTCGTTGTCGTCGCCGCCGGCCGCTGTGCCGTAGGAGCCGCCGCCGTCCAGGGGGCCGAGCTCGGCCTTCATCTTCCCGGCCATGGCGAACGTACGGCGTACCGTTTCGCCGGCCCGCCCCATGCCCTGGGCGTCCGAGGAGGTGATGCCGATGACCCCGAGGTCGTGCAGGACGTCCTCGGCGCCCATCGTCCCGGCCCGGATGCGGTCGCGGGCCATCGCGGCGTCGCCGGGCAGGTCGACCTTGAGGTCGTGCGCCGAGACGATCATGCCGAAGTGCTCGGCCAGCGCGTCCCGGCCGAACGGGAGGGTGGGGTTGGTGGAGGAGCCGATGACGTTCGGCACGCCGGCCATCTTCAGTACGTTGGGGACGTGTCCGCCGCCGCAGCCCTCGATGTGGAAGGCGTGGATGGTGCGGCCGTCGAGGACGCGCAGGGTGTCCTCGACGGAGAGGGACTCGTTGAGGCCGTCGCTGTGCAGGGCGACCTGGACGTCGTGCTCCTCGGCCACCCGCAGCGCGGTGTCCAGGGCGCGGGTGTGGGCGCCCATGTCCTCGTGGACCTTGAAGCCGGACGCACCGCCCTCGGCGAGGGCTTCGACCAGCGGGGCCGGATCGGAGGACGAACCGCGGGCGAGGAAGCCGATGTTGACCGGCCAGGCGTCGAAGGCGTTGAACGCATGGCGCAGGGCCCAGGGGGAGTTGACGCCGACCCCCCAGACCGGACCGAACTCCTGGCCGATGATCGTGGTGACGCCGGAGGCCAGCGAAGCCTCCATGATCCGGGGCGAGAGCAGGTGGACGTGCGTGTCGACGGCGCCGGCGGTGGCGATCATCCCTTCGCCGGAGACGATGGTCGTCCCGGTGCCGACCACCACCTCCACCCCGTCCAGGGTGTCGGGGTTCCCCGCCCGCCCGATGGAGGCGATCCGGCCCTCGCGGATGCCGATGCTGGTCTTGCGGACGCCGAGGACGGCATCGATGACGAGGACGTTGCTGATGACCAAGTCGCAGGTCTCGCGGACGGCCGCGGCCTTCAGGTGCAGACCGTCGCGGGCGGTCTTGCCGAAGCCGGCCAGGAACTCGTCACCGGGCTGCTGCGAGTCCGACTCGACCCGCACGATGAGGCCCGAGTCGCCCAGTCGCACCCGGTCTCCGGCACGCGGGCCGTGGACCGCCGTGTACGCGTACGGGTCCGTACCGTCCGCCGGGGCTGCGCCGGGGCGGCCGTGACAGCCCGCGGCGTCGAAGATGCTGCCACTCATGCCTGCTCCTGATCCTGCTCCTGGTATGCGGTGAGGTAACCCGTGGCGCGGGCCTTGGCCAGTGCGGCCTCCCGTGCGCCGGGGGCGTCCAGGGGGCCGTCGACGAGCCCGGCGAAACCGATGGCGACGCGCGCCCCGCCGATCGGCAGGAGCTCCACCAGGACGGTGGATCCGGGATCGAAACGGACCGTGGAGCCGGCCGGGACGGCGAGTCTGGCGCCGTACGCCGCCGCGCGGTCGAACGCGAGGCGGGGGTTCGCCTCGAAGAAGTGGAAGTGCGAAGAGACGCTGATGGGCACGGTCGCGGTGTTGTGCACCGGTAGCCGCAGCGTCGGTTCGGCGGGGTGGTAGCCGGCGCCGTCCCCGGGCAGGACGGCGCCGGGGGCGGCGGGCCCGGGTGCACCGCGCTGCCCGAAGGGGTCGTCGATGACGCAGAGCCGGGTCCCGTCGTCGAACACCGCCTCGACCTGGAGGCCGGTGACCACGTCGGGTACGCCGGGCAGTACGTCGTCGGCGTCGAGGACGCTGCGGCCGGCCTCGATCGCCTCGGCCAGGCGGCGGCCGTCCCGGGCCGCCTCGCACACGGTGTCCGCGATCAGCGCGGTCGCTTCGGGGACGTTGAGCTTCACACCCCGGCGGCGCCGGGCGCGGGCCAGTTCCGCCGCCGTGAAGATGAGCAGTCGGTCCCGCTCGGTCGGTGTCAGTCGCATACTGCCTCGCCTGGAAGGGATACGCCGGACTGGTGCGCGGAGGTCCTACGGGATCGGCTCGTGCATCGTGGAGCAGTGGATGCCGCCGCCGCCCGCCATCAGCCGGTCGACGTCGATCTGCACGACCGCCCGCCCGGGAAAGGCCTCCGCCAGGGCGCGCACGGCGGCGGCGTCCTTCGCCGCGTCCCCGAACTGGGCCGTGATGACCGCGCCGTTGACCACGTGGAAGTTCAGGTAGGAATCGACGAACTGGGAGTCCTTCGACCGGACGGTGTCGGGGCCCTCCACCCGGATCACCTCCAGCCGTCGCCCACGGGCGTCCGTGGCGCGGGAGAGGACCGAGAACTGCTCGCGGGCGTCGCGGGCCCAGACGTCGTCGCGGTCCGCGGGCGGGACCTGCACCATCACCACACCCGGGCCCACGAAGCGCGAGGTCACGTCGATGTGGTCGTCCGTGATGTCCTTGCCCTTGATGCCGGGGACCCAGATCATCTTGTCCGCGCCGTACGCATGGAGGACGGCGTCCTCGATCTCCGCCTTGCTCATGCCCCGGTTGCGGTTCTTGTTGACCAGGCTGCTCTCCGTGGCCATCACGGTGCCGTCGCCGTCGGTCTCGATCGCCCCGCCCTCGCCGACGAAGTCGGCCCGCCGGAAGGGCAGGCGGACGTCGTCCGCGACGAGCTCCGCGACATCGGCGTCGTAGGAGTGGGTCTGCTTGCCGCCCCACCCGTTGAAGTTGAGGCCGAGGGCGTCGAGCCCGCCGCGGGCGTCACGGCGGAAGACCGGTGCGGTGTCCCGCATCCAGAGGTCGTCGGTGGGGATCGAGCTGATGACGGTGACCCCCGGGCCGCACAGGGACCGGGCCTTGGCGGCCGTGTGGGAGTCCGGGGCGCACAGGACCACCGGTTCGTAGCGGGCGATCGTCCGGGCGATCAGGGCGATGTCCTCCTGCACCCCGGCGAGGCGCCGGCCGCCCCAGATGGACGTGCGGGACGGCCAGGACATCCACGTACGGGCATGCGGTACGTCGTCCCGGTCCACCCACCGGCCCGGCGCCGCCGCACTCGCCCGCTGAGGGGCCGCTGCCGTCGCACCCAGTGCCACACCCGCCGCTCCGAGGCCGGCGGCACCGAGGACGCGCCTGCGGGAGGGTTCGGCGGAGCCGAGCAGGCGGCTGAGGAGGGAGCGGCTTTCGCCGTCGGATGGGCTCATGGGTCTCTCCAGATCTCGTGCGCGGGGAGGCGCCGTGACTCGACTCTGACACTGACTGAAAATTCAGTCAAGATGCAGAGTGCGAGAAAACCGCCCGTCGCAGAGGCCGGAGGAGCGGCCGGCCTCGGCGGCGGGGTGGGGTGAGCTGGAGGGGGCCCGGTACCGCTACCGGTCCGGCTGGGCCAGGTGCCGGAGCTCGGCCGCGATGGCCGTGGTCATCAGCTCGCGCGCGTGTGTCAGTGGCAGGCTGCCGCTGAGCCAGCGCGAGCTCAGGCCCTCCACGAGGGCCGTCAGCCGCTCGGCGGCTCCGGCGAGTGCCGCGGCGCCCGCCATGGGCCGGACGCGGCCCAGCAGCTCGCCCACTTCCTGCACCCATACGAGCGTGGCACGGGCCAGGTCCTCGCGCAGGTCGGGGTCGAAGACCGCACTCGCCCGGAGCTCTCCCCAGGCGGTGCTGTTCTCCCGTACCGCGGGGCTGTCCTGGAACTCGAGGAGGAGGGTCTCCTCCAGCTCGCCCTGGGCGTCGAGCGGGGGCGCGTCGGGCTCCCGCTCCGTGGTGTACCGTCCCGCGCGGTCGTTGATGAACTCCAGGGTCGCGCGCAGGATCCCGGCGCGGTCCTTGAAGTGGTAGTAGATCAACGCCGTGGACACGCCCGCCTCCGCGGCGAGTTCCTCCACGCGCAGGCCGCGCACGCCGCGACGGGCGATCACCCGCGCGGCTCCTTCCATGATTGCTGTTCGACGATCCGCCACAAGCCGACACCCTACCTGGGTACCCATTGCCCCCGTACGCCCCGGTCCTGCGAATTGACTGAAAATCCAGTCAGTGTGACAGTGGGGCCATGTCACCGCAGGAGCCTTCTGTGCCCCCTTCCTTCCTGTCCCGCCGCGCCGCCCTGCGCGCCTTCGCCGGTATCGGCGGCGCACTCGCCCTCGGAGCCGGAGCCGCCGCCTGCGCTCCTGCCGAGCCGGCCGACCCCGGCGCCGGCACCCCGCCCGCCCCCGGCGCGGCGGAGAAGCGCAGGTTCGGCGCCGAGTGGGAGAGCCACACCCGGACGTTCATGTCCTGGCCCGCACTGGGGCGGGTCTGGTACGAGCAGCTGCCCGCGGTACGGGAGGACATCGCGCGCGTGGCCCGCGCGGTCGCCGCGTACGAACCCGTCGTGATGCTCGCCCGGCCCGACCAGCAGGCGGCGGCGCAGAAGGCGTGCGGCTCGCAGGTCGAGGTGATCGCGGTCCCGGTGGACGACCTCTGGGCGCGGGACACCGTGCCGGTGTTCGTCGAGGAGCCCGGCAAACTGCTCGGCGTCGACTTCAACTTCAGCGGCTGGGGCAACAAGCAGGAGCACCGCAACGACGCCCAGGTCGGCCGCGCCCTGCTCGCCAAGTACGGAATCGAGCGCGTACAGGCTCCGCTGGTCGCCGAGGGCGGCTCCTTCGAGAGCGACGGCCAGGGAACCCTGCTGGTCACCGAGAGCTCGGTGGTCAACGAGAACCGCAATCCCGGCAAGAGCCGCGACCAGGTCGAGGCCGAGCTCAAGAGCACCCTCGGCATCAAGAAGGTGATCTGGCTCGCCGGCGTGCGCGGCCAGGACATCACGGACGCACACGTCGACAGCCTCGTCCGGTTCACCGCCCCGGGCGTCGTCCTCCTGGACCAGGCGTTCCCCGGTACCCCGCCCGACGTGTGGTCGCGCGCGGCCGACCAGGCGAGGACGGTGTTCAAGGACGCGACCGACGCGCGCGGCAAGCGCCTCGAGGTCGTCGACCTGCCCCAGCCGGACCTCGACAGGATCACCGGCCGCGGCGACGCCTTCGTGTCCACCTACGCGAACTTCTACGTGGCCAACGGGGCCGTCTTCATGCCCCGGTTCGGGGACGCCAAGGCCGACGACCGGGCGAGGGGGATCCTCCAGGAGCACTTCCCCGAGCGGGAGATCGTGCCCGTGAAGATCGACACCATCGCGTCCGGCGGTGGCGGCATCCACTGCTCGACGCACGACCAGCCGGGCAAGCCCGCGGCCGAGTAGTCGGACCCCCGAGGGGCGCGCGGGGTGGTGCGGCGCGGGGCGGGCGCGCTTCCGCGCGCCGGGGTCCAGCCCCCTGACACGCCGGTCGGCGGCGGCCAGAATCAGTCGCCCGCAGGATGTTTTCGGCCTGTGCCGCACCACGACAGAGGGGGAAACACGCACGTGAAGTCCAACCACAACCGGCGTCTTCGGCGCTGGGGGCGCATGGCTGCCGTCGGCGCGGCAGGCGCCGTACTGGCCCTGACCGCCGCCAGCCCGGCGGGGGCCGCGACCTCTCCCAAGACCAACAGCCTGACACCCGCCTACGACAGCCCCTTCGCTCCGCAGGCCCTCGTCGGTGGCATCTTCGGAGGCTGGCCGGTGACCATGCGCTGCTGGCGCGACGGGGCGTGGGCCAACGGCACCAACCGCTGGTTCTTCGTCGAAGGGGGCGGATACAACCCGTTCACGGGCCGCCCGGCCTACGTCCGCGGCTTCGTGTCGGCAAACAAGATCACCAACCAGATCAGGGTCGACCGCTGCCGCTGACCCGGCACGCACCTCTGCTCCGGCCCGCCGCGCCTCGGTAGGCTGGAGCAGAGGGCGATCCGTGAGCCGTAAGGGAGTTACGGGAGGTACGGGAATGGCCGCGACCCGAGGCAGCGCATCCGCACCGACCCCGCCCGGCCCCGACCCCGGGCTCTACGGGCCCGCGTCCGTCACCTGGCAGTGCCACGGTGACCCGATCATGTGGATCGCCGGAGTCCGCGCGCTCTACCTCCAGGCCCTGCACCCGCGCGCCGTCCGCGGGGTCGTGGAGAACAGCGACTTCCGCTCCGACGCCTGGGGCCGGCTGATCCGTACCGCCGACTTCGTCGGCACCGTCACCTACGGCACCACCGAGGCCGCCGAACGCGCCGGCGCCCGCGTCCGCCGGATCCACCGGGGCCTGTCCGCCACCGACCCCGCCACCGGCGAACGGTTCCCCGTCGACGACCCCGAGCTGCTGCTCTGGGTGCACTGCGCGCAGATCGACAGTTTCCTGCACATCCTGCGCCGCTCCCGCGTCCCCCTCACCCCGGCCCAGGCCGACCGCTACGTCGACGAGAACCGCGTGGGCGCCCGCCTCGTCGGCCTCGACCCGGCCCACGTCCCGGCCGACACGGCAGCCCTCTCCGCGTACTTCGAGAAGGTCCGCCCCGAGCTCGCCGCCGGCCCCGACGCCCGCGCCGTGGTCGCCTTCCTGCGGAGCCCGCCCACCCCTGCCCTCCTCATCCCTGGCCGAAACCTGCTGTGGCGCCCGATCTCGGAACTGGCCTACGGTTCCCTCCCCGGCTACGCACACCGGCTGTACGGGCGGGCGGCGCCACCGGCGCCCGTCATCACCCGTCGCCTGCGCCTCACCGGTACCCTGCTGCGCAGCATTCCCGCAGGTCTGCGGTGGCAGCTGCCGCCAGGTCACATCTTGAAAGCGATGCGCCGCATGGGCCCCGGCAGCCGCCCCTCGGCGTACACACTGCGTACATCAGCGGCCATACTGGACCGGCCGGGGAGGGCGTAGGACGTAGCACGACAACGGGGGCGGCTTTAAGACATGGCGGAGTCCAGACTGATCCAGGGCCGTTACCGGTCGCTCGATCTGATCGGTCGCGGCGGCATGGGCGAGGTGTGGCGTGCCCGGGACGAGTCGCTCGGCCGGCAGGTCGCAGTGAAATGCCTCAAGCCGCTCGGGCCCGAGCAGGACAACCACTTCACCCAGGTCCTGCGCGAACGCTTCCGCCGCGAGGCGCGCGTCGCCGCTTCCCTCCAGCACCGCGGCGTCACCGTCGTCCACGACTTCGGCGACGACAGCGCCGCGGGCGGCCCGCTCTACCTCGTCATGGAACTCCTCGACGGCCGCAACCTGAGCCAGCTCCTGGAGGACAACGAGACGCGCCCGCTCCCCGTGGACGTGGTCGTCGACATCGCGGAGCAGCTGGCCGCCGCCCTCGGCTACACCCACGACCAGGGCGTCGTCCACCGCGATCTGAAACCGGCCAACATCATGCGGCTCACCGACGGCACGGTGAAGATCTGCGACTTCGGCATCGCCCGCCTCGCCCACGACATCGGCTTCACCGCCAAACTCACCGGTGGCGCCATGGCCATGGGCACCCCGCACTACATGTCGCCCGAGCAGATCGCGGGCGGCGAGGTCGACCACCGCAGCGACCTGTACTCCCTCGGCTGCGTCCTGTACGAGATCGCCACCGGCGCCCCGCCCTTCGACCTCGGCGACTCCTGGTCGGTGCTGGTCGGCCACCGCGACAGCGCGCCCGTACCGCTGCGCGAGCACCGCCCCGAGCTGCCCGAGTACTTCGAGCAGGTGGTCCTGGACCTGCTGGCCAAGCGCCCCGAGGACCGCCCCGGCGACGCCCGCCACCTGCACCGGCGGCTCGTCGAGGACCGCGTCGGCCCGGGCGGCCTGCCCGGCGCCCAAGCGCCCCTGCCCGCCTGGGCCGACGGCATGACCGCCGGCCGCAAGGCGGGCATCGACGCCCGCCCCGCGAGCGGCGCCTGGGCCGTGCTCACCGGCTCCTGGACCGCCGGCCGCCCCAGCGGCGAGCACCGGATCCTGCGCCCCGCCGCCGCCGAGGACCCGCGGCTCACCGCGCCGTACGGGGTCCCGTACGCCTTCGGCTCCGACGGCACCGGCCTGGACGGGGCCGGCCCCGATGCGCTAGCCGCCGGTCACACCCGCGCCTTCGCCCTCAGCCGCACGGGCCGCCCCGAGGAGGCCCTGGCCGCGTACGAAGCCGTCGCCGAGGGGCGCACCCGGGTGCTCGGCGCCGACCACCCCGACACCCTCGCGGCGCGCCAGGAGGCGGCGTACGAACTGGGCCGGCTCGGACGCCACCGCGAGGCCCACGACGTCTACCGTGCGGTGCTCGTCGCCCGGGAACGCAGCACCGGCCCGCTCCATCCCGACACGCTGCGCTGCCGCCACAACCTCGCCTGCACCCTCGGGGCGCTGGGCCGGTTCGCGGACGCCCACCGCACCGCCGCCGAGGTCGCCGCCGACCGGGCGGCCGTGCTGGGCGCCGAGCACGCGGACACGCTGCTGACCCGGTACGAGGTCGCGTACGCGCTGGGCCGCCTCGAGCGCTGGCAAGAGGCCCTGGACGGGTTCCGTCACGTCGCCGCCGTACGGGAACGGGTGCTGGGCCGGGACCATCCCGACACCCTCGCCGCCCGCTACGAGGTCGGCATCGCGCTCGGCCGGACCGGGCACGCCGACCAGGCCCTGGACCTGTACCGGGGCCTGGTCCGCGACCGCACCCGGGCGTACGGGGCCGCGGACCCCGAGACCCTCCGCGCCCGGCACGTCCTCGGCGTCAACCTGGGCCGGCTGGATCGCTGGGAGGAGGCGGTGGCAGAGGCCCGGCAGGTGGCCGCGGCCCGGGCCAAGACGCTCGGCGCCGAGCACCCGGACACCCTCGTCAGCCGCCGCGAACTCGCCGTCGGGCTCGGCCGGCTGGGCCGGTGGGACGAGGCCCTGCCCGTGTACCGGGAGCTCTCCGGCATCCGCGAACGCTCCCTCGGCGACGACCATCCGGACACGGTGGCGGCCCACGCCGACGAGGCGCACTGTCTGGAGCGGCTCGGCCAGGTGTGTTACCAAGAGCCATGACGAGCTTCGGGCACGATGTATACGACGACGTGATCGTGGGCGGCGGGCACAACGGACTGGTCGCCGCCGCGTACCTGGCCCGGGCGGGCCGTTCGGTGCTGGTCCTGGAAAGACTCGGGAACACCGGAGGCGCCGCGATCTCCACCCGCCCCTTCGTCGGTGTCGACGCCCGGCTCTCGCGGTACTCGTACCTCGTGTCCCTGCTCCCGGCGAAGATCGTGCGCGATCTCGGGCTGAACTTCGCCGTCCGCAAGCGCACCGTCTCCTCGTACACCCCCGTCGAGCGCGACGGCCGGCCCGGCGGGCTGCTCGTCGGCGGCGGAGAGTCCCGCACCCGCGAGTCGTTCGCGCGGCTGACCGGCTCGGAGCGCGAGTACGAGAGCTGGCGCGCCTTCTACGGGAGGACCGGGCGGCTCGCCGAGAGGGTGTTCCCGACGCTGACCGAGCCGCTGCCCACGCGGGCGGAGCTGCGGGCCCGGATCGACGACGAGGCGGCCTGGCGGATGCTGTTCGAGGAGCCGCTCGGGCGGGCGGTCGAGGAGCACTTCGCCGACGACCTGGTCCGGGGAGTGGTGCTCACGGACGCCCTGATCGGCACCTTCGCGGACGCGCACGACGCCTCGCTCGCGCAGAACCGCTGCTTCCTGTACCACGTCATCGGCGGCGGGACGGGGGACTGGGACGTTCCGGTCGGCGGGATGGGCGCGCTCACCGACGCCCTGTCGGCGGCGGCCCGGGCGGCCGGGGCCGAGATCGCCACCGGGCACGAGGTGCTGCGGATCGAGACGGACGGGAGGGCGCCGGCCGAGGTGACGTTCCGTACGGCGACCGGCGAGGGACGGGTCGTCGCGCGGACGGTGCTGGTCAACGCCTCTCCGCGGGCCTTGGGTGAGCTTCTGGGGGAGGCGGAGCCGGCGCCCCCGGTCGAGGGCGCGCAGCTCAAGGTCAACATGCTGCTGCGGCGGCTGCCGCAGCTGCGGGACACCTCGGTGGACCCGCGGGAGGCCTTCGGCGGCACCTTCCACATCGCCGAGGGGTACGCGGAGCTGGCTCGGGCCTACGCCGAGGCGGCCACCGGGGAACTGCCGTCCGTACCGCCCTCGGAGATCTACTGCCACTCGCTGACCGACCCCTCGATCCTCGGGCCGGAGCTCGTGGAGGAGGGGTACCAGACGCTGACCCTGTTCGGCCTGCACACCCCGGCCCGGCTGTTCGAGAAGGACAACCAGGGGGCGCGCGAGGTGCTGCTGACCGGCACGCTCGCGCAGCTGGACGCGCACCTGGCCGAGCCGATCACCGACTGCCTGGCCTTCGACGCGGACGGGCGGCCGTGCATCGAGGCCAAGACCCCGCTGGACCTGGAGCGCGAACTGCGGCTGCCCGGCGGGCACATCTTCCACCGGGACCTGTCCTGGCCGTACGCGGAAGATCAGGGCGCGGCAGGCCGCTGGGGGGTGGGGACCCCGTACGCCAACGTCCTGCTGTGCGGCGCGGGCGCCGTGCGCGGAGGCGGCGTCAGCGGGGTCCCCGGCCACAATGCGGCGATGGCGGTGCTGGGGCACTGACCGCCGTTACGCGGTGGGGCCGACCGGCTCGATGACGACGATCGGGATCTCGCGGTCGGTCTTGCTCTGGTACTCGTCGTACGCGGGCCAGTGCTTCACCATCACGGGCCAGTACGCGGCGCGCTCCTCGGGCGTCGCGGTGTGGGCCGTGCCCTGGAGGATCTTCGGGCCGACCTGGATGCGGACCTCGGGGTGGGCCGTCAGGTTCTTGTACCAGAGCGGGTGCTCATCGTCGCCGCCCTTGGAGGCGACGATGAGGTAGCGGCCGTCGGCCTCGCCGTAGATGAGCGGGGTGCGCACGGCGTTGCCGGAGACCCGCCCCACGGTGGTGAGCAGCAGGGTCTGGGTGCCGTTCCAGTCGTGGCCCTCGGCCCCGTTCGATGCGACGTACTGCTTGACGTGGTCGAGCTGCCAGGTCCCCGGCTTGGGGTCCTTCGGGTGGTCCCAGTCGATGTCGGTGGTCGCCATTGCCTGTACCTGCTTTCACTGTCGAGCTGTGTGCGGGGGTTGAACAGTGAACGAAACTCAACGACTGTCAACGGCCTCGGGCACGGCTTTTATGCCGCCGTAGGATCGAGCCATGATCGCCGATCTCCAGTGTGTGGTGTTGGACTGCCCCGATCCGCTGCGGCTTGCCGAGTTCTACCGGGCGGTACTGGGTGGAGCCGTCAACCGGCCGGACCCGCGGTGGTCGGTCGACGAGGAATGGGCGACCGTGCACGCCCCGTCGGGTCTCGTGCTCGCCTTCCAGCGGGTGGCGGACCACCGTCCGCCGCGCTGGCCGGACCCCGCCCACCCCCAGCAGTTCCACCTGGACTTCGGCGTGCCGGACCTGGACCGGGCGCAGGAGCAGGTGCTGGCCTGCGGTGCGACCCTGCTGGACGCCCGCGCCGACGCCGGCCCCGATGGCTGGCGCGTCTACGCGGACCCGGCGGGCCACCCCTTCTGCCTGGTCCGCCAGGCCTGACGTCCCCGCGGGGCGCGCCGCAGGCCCAGGTGGCCTCGCCGCTTGCATCGCAAGGCGGAGGCCCTGGTGGATCAGCGCGCGGCGTCAGATGCGGTGATTACGGGACAGCCCTTAGTCCGTCGAGCGGGTCCAGCCGGCGGCCTCGATGCGGGAGGCGTCGGCGGGGCGGTCCTCCGCGAAGAGGAGGCGGGCCGGTTCCGCCACGCGTACGACGTCCACGTACACCCCGCGGCCGACGTAGCGGCCGGTCGCGGTGTGGCGGAAGCGCAGGTGGACCGGGCGGCCCGCCCAGGCGGTGAGCGGGGCCTCCAGGCGGTGCCAGAGGCGGCCGGACCAGCCGCCGACCCTGCCTTGCGGCCACTGCTCGGGGGAGCCGCCCGTGGACCGCAGGGTGGTGAACGGCAGCGGCTCCCAGGTCTCCCCGTCGGCCGAGGCCTCCAGGTGGAGGGCGCCCTCGCCGGGCACGGTGTCCCACCACACGGCGCAGCGCAGCCGGGCGGCGGCCGTGGCCGGGGTCAGCGGGGGCAGGGTGAGTGTGCCGGACCCGCCGGTCTCCATGCCGGAGTACCAGGCGGGGCCGCCGTGCTTCGTACGGACCGGGACGGCGCGAGCGAAGCGGTTGCCGACCGCGACCCGCGGCGCGCTGCCGGCCCGCCAGGTGCGTACGGGGTGGACGGAGTTGCCGAGCAGGATCAGGAAGGAGTCGGTGGACGGGTCCAGGACCAGGGAGGTGCCGGTGAAGCCGGTGTGCCCGGCGGAGTGCGGGGTGGCCATGGCCCCCATGTACCAGTGCTGGTAGAGCTCGAAGCCGAGGCCGTGGTCGTCGCCGGGGAAGGCGGTGTTGAAGTCCGTGAAGAGCAGTTCCACGGAGGCGGGGCGCAGGATGCGCTTGCCGGCGTAGACGCCGCCGTCGAGGAGGGTGCGGGCGAGGACGGCCAGGTCCCAGGCGGTGCCGAAGACGCCGGCGTGGCCGGCGACGCCGCCGAGGGCGTAGGCGTTCTCGTCGTGGACCTCGCCCCAGACCAGCCCGCGGTCCAGGCCCGACCAGGGCGGCCGTTGCACCTCCGTGGCGGCGGTGACCCGGCGCCAGGAGAGCGGTGGGTTGTAACGAGTGCGGTGCATCCCGAGCGGAGCGGTGATCTCGTCCTGGAGCAGGAGATCCAGAGTGTGACCGGTGATCCGTTCCAGGAGCAGCTGTAGCGCTATGAGGTTCAGGTCCGAGTACCGGTACACCGTCCCGGGGGCCTCCTGCGGGCGCACGGCCCACAGCATCCTCAGCTGCCCCTCGCGCGTGGACTGCTGGTAGAAGGGCGCCCAGGAGCGCAGCCCCGAGGTGTGCGTGAGCAACTGGCGGACCGTGATCAGCTCTTTGCCGCCGCCGGTGAACTCGGGCAGGTACCGGTCCACCGGAGCCTCCAGCTCCAGGTGCCCGCGCTCCATCTGCTGCACGGCCAGGAGCGAGGTGAACAGCTTGGTCAGCGACGCCAGGTCGAAGACGGTGTCCTCGGCCATCGGGATGCGCTGCGCCGCCGGGAACTCCCGGACCCGGTCGGTGCGGCCGTCGTAGTCCGCGTACCGGACCGCCTCGCCCATCGCGCGGTGCAGGGCGATCGTGCGGCCCCGGCCGGCGAGCACCACGGCCCCGGCGTAGTAAGGGTGTTCGGGGGAGGGGCCGAGGAACCGCCGGGCCTCGTCGGCCGCCGCCTCCAGGTGCTTCTCGACGAGTCCCGCCTGGCGTGCGGAGCCGTACCGCAGGCGCAGCCCCTGGAGTGCGCGCCGCTCGGCCGGGTTGCCCGAGGCCCCCGCGGCCCCGGGCAGCGCGGCATGCAGGACGAGCACCCCGCCGAGCGCCAACAGCCGCGCCCCGAGCCGCCGCCGGCTCACCCCGCCCCCCACCGTGCCCGCGCCCGGCGCTTCCGGCCCGCCCGGGCCTCGGCGGCGCGCCTCCTCGTCCCCCGTGTTCTCCTCCATCAGCGGCCTCCTGTTCGCCGAATCGGCTTCTCGAAGTATCTGCCCGCCGGCGCGGCGGGCCCCGCACCGACCGGCCCGTAAAGAATCTGACGATGCATCAGAAAACCTCTTCCCTCGGCCGCCGAGCTGCGGCATGCTGCCGCCCATGGAGACGGAGCTGAGCAAGAAACTGGGAGTCGAGCACGCCATCTTCGGCTTCACGCCCTTCCCGGCGGTCGCCGCGGCCATCACCCGCGCGGGTGGATTCGGCGTCCTCGGCGCCGTTCGCTACACCGCTCCCGACGACCTCAAACGCGACCTCGACTGGATGCAGGAGCACACCGACGGCAAGCCGTACGGCCTCGACGTCGTCATGCCCGCCAAGAAGGCCGTCGACGGCATCAGCGAGGCCGATATCGAGGCGATGATCCCGGTGGGCCACCGCGAGTTCGTGCGCGACACCCTGGCCAAGCACCACGTCCCCGAGCTTGCCGAGGGCGAGGTCTCCGGCTGGCGGATCACCGGCTGGATGGAGCAGGTCGCGCGGGGCCAGCTCGATGTCGCCTTCGACTACCCCATCAAACTCCTGGCGAACGCCCTCGGTTCCCCGCCCGCCGACGTCATCGCGCGCGCCCACGACCACGGTGTCCTGGTCGCCGCCCTCGCCGGCAGCGCCAAGCACGCCCGCCGCCACGCCGAAGCGGGCATCGACATCGTCGTCGCCCAGGGCTACGAGGCCGGCGGCCACACCGGCGACATCGCCACGATGGTCCTGGTCCCCGAGATCACCGAGGCCGTCGCCCCGCTCCCCGTCCTCGCCGCCGGCGGCATCGGCAGCGGCGAGCAGATCGCCGCCGGCCTCGCCCTCGGCGCCCAGGGCGCCTGGCTCGGCTCCCTCTGGCTCACCACCACCGAGGCGGACCTGCACTCCCGCGCCCTCACCGAGAAGCTCCTGGCCGCCGGATCCGGCGACACCGTCCGCTCCCGCGCCCTCACCGGCAAGCCCGCCCGCCAGCTCCGCACCGAGTGGACCGACGCCTGGGACGACCCGGACGGCCCCGGCGCGCTGCCGATGCCCCTGCAGGGGCTGCTGGTCGCCGAGGCCGTCTCCCGGATCCAGAAGTACGAGGTCCAGCCGCTGCTCGGCACGCCCGTCGGCCAGATCGTCGGCCGGATGAACTCCGAACGCAGTGTCCAGGCCGTCTTCGACGAGCTCACCAGCGGCTTCGAGCGTGCCATCGACCGCATCAACCGCATCGCCGGCCGGGCCTGAGAGGTGTGATCAGCATGAGTGACCAGCAGCCCAACGGTTTCTGGGCCCAGGCGGCCGCCGACCCCGAGCGCACCGTACTCGTCACCCCCGAGGGAGAGGAGTGGAGCGCCGGCCGGCTGCACGCCGACGTGAACCGTCTCGTCCACGGACTGCGCGCCGCCGGTCTGGAGAAGGGCGACGTCTTCGCCGTCGTCCTCCCCAACGGCGTCGAGTTCGTCACCGCCTACCTCGCCGCCTCCCAGGCCGGGTTCTACCTCGTCCCCGTCAACCACCACCTCGTCGGCCCCGAGATCGCCTGGATCGTCTCCGACTCCGGCGCCAAGGTCCTCATCGCCCATGAGCGCTTCGCCGACGCCGCCACCGCCGCGGCCGACGAGGCGGGCCTGCCCGCGAGCCACCGCTACGCGGTCGGAGCGGTCGCCGGCTTCCGCCCGTACGCCCAGCTCCTCGGCGGACGGCCCGCAACACCGCCCGACGGGCGGACCCTGGGCTGGGTCATGAACTACACCTCCGGCACCACCGGGCGCCCGCGCGGCATCCGCCGCCCGCTGCCCGGCAAGGTCCCGGAGGAGACGTACCTCGGCGGCTTCCTCGGGATCTTCGGCATCCGCCCGTTCGACGGCAACGTGCACCTGGTGTGCTCGCCGCTCTACCACACCGCCGTCCTCCAATTCGCGGGCGCCGCCCTGCACATCGGGCACCCGCTGGTCCTGATGGACCGCTGGACCCCGCAGGAGATGCTGCGGCTCATCGACGGCCACGCCTGCACGCACACCCACATGGTCCCGACGCAGTTCCACCGGCTGCTCGCCCTCCCGCAGGAGACGAAGGACGCGTACGACGTCTCCTCGATGCGGCACGCGATCCACGGGGCCGCGCCCTGCCCGGACCACGTCAAGCGGGCGATGATCGACTGGTGGGGCCGTTGCGTGGAGGAGTACTACGCGGCCAGCGAGGGCGGCGGCGCGTTCGCCACCGCCGAGGACTGGCTGAAGAAGCCCGGAACGGTCGGCAAGGCCTGGCCGATCAGCGAGCTCGCCATCTTCGACGACGACGGCAATCGGCTGCCGCCCGGCGAACTCGGCACCGTCTACCTGAAGATGAACACCGGCGGGTTCAGCTACCACAAGGACGAGGGCAAGACGAAGAAGAACCGCATCGGCGACTTCTTCACGGTGGGCGACCTCGGGCTGATGGACGAGGAGGGGTACCTCTTCCTGCGCGACCGCAAGATCGACATGATCATCTCGGGCGGTGTGAACATCTATCCGGCCGAGATCGAGTCGGCGCTGCTCACCCATCCGGCGGTCGCCGACGCCGCCGCCTTCGGGATCCCGCACGCCGACTGGGGCGAGGAGGTGAAGGCGGTCATCGAACCGGCCGAGGGCTTCGTGGCCGGGGACGCCCTCGCCGCGGAGATCCTGCACCACTGCGAGCGGCAGCTGGCCGGCTTCAAGCGGCCCAAGTCGGTCGACTTCATCGAGGTCATGCCGCGCGATCCCAACGGCAAGCTCTACAAGCGCCGCCTGCGCGATCCGTACTGGGAGGGCCGCGAGCGCGTGATGTGACCTGAGTGCGCGCACCCGGCCTCCGGCCCGAGGCCCCGCCGTAGGCTGAGCAGCGCAACCCTTCGGGCCGGCCGGGCTAACGGTCGGGCGTGCCTCGGCGGGCGCGGGTGCAGAGCTCGGTGAGATGGGCGGCGGACCAGCACGGTTCGATTCCCTGGAACCTCACCGCACTCCTCCGGCCGTACGCGGCCCGGGGGATGTAAGGAAACCATGAACGCGAGTACCACCTCCCGCCGCTCCCGGCGCCGGGCCCTGGCCGTCGCGGCCCTCACGGCGGCGGCCGTCACCGGCCAGCTGCTGGTCATGTCCCCGCTGGCCCAGGCGGACGGAGCCCGCGCGGCCGAAGCAATGGACGCCGCCGGGAAGCTGATGGACCCGCCGCCGGGCCACGACGAGCCCTCCCGAGGCGAAGACCCCCGCCACGAGGACGGCCCGCCGCCCGGGGGCGAGGGGTCGAAGCCGAAGCCGAAGCCCAAGCCGAAGGCCCCGCTGCACGGCGTGCAGGAGTACACCAACAACGGGACCTTCGTACCCCCGCCGGGCGTGACCTCGGTGTTCATCCAGGCCTGGGGCGCCGGCGGTGGCGGCGCCGGTGGCGGTGGCGGCGGCAGCGGCACCAACGTCGGCTCCGGCGGCACCGGTGGCGGCGGAGGTGGCGGGGGCCTCGCCTGGTGCAGCGTCCCGGTGAAGCCGGGGCAGCCGTACGTGGTCGCCGTCGGCGACGGCGGCACGGGTGGTACCGGTGGCGCCGGTGGCACGGGAGGAGGCCCCGGCGCCGCCGGCAACCCGGGCACTGCGGGCAGCGCCACCACCCTGGTCTCGCCCAGCGGAGACGTCCTGGTCACCGCAGGCGGCGGTGGTGGCGGTGGCGGCGGCGGTGGCGGGACCACCGTCGACGGAGCGGACGGTACGCCCGGCACCGGCGGCAACGCCACCTGCCGTACCGGCGGTGTGACCCGACCCGGGGAACCGGGCGGGACCGACGGCAGCGGCGGTGGTGTCGCGGACGGCATCATCGGCCTGCCCGACTTCGGCGGCATCGGCGGGTCCGGCGCGGCCGGCGGTACCAGTGGCGCCGTGTCGGGCGGCAACGGCGGTTCGTCGATCGGCGGCAGCGGCGACGGGTACGCCGTCATCTTCTGGTAGTCCGGTCGGGGTTGCGCCGGCCGCGGGTCCCGTCACGGGCGCCCGCAGCCGGCGCGCCCACCCGCGGGAACCGAAAGGGCACGTTCGGTCCCGTTCGCCCTGAACATGCCGTTCGTGGCAGGTTGGGGACATGAGTACGGCAGCACACAAGTCCCCCGTCACCGACTGGACCGTCGTGGTCCCTGTGGTCGCGCTCCTGGCGGTCGTCTTCAGCTGGGGGCGCGATCTACCCGGGTTCGCCGTGGCCCTCGTCGCCCTGTGTCTCGGGGGCGCCGTGCTGGCGGCCGTCCACCATGCCGAGGTCGTCGCCCTCCGGGTGGGTGAACCCTTCGGCTCGCTCGTCCTGGCCGTGGCCGTCACCGTCATCGAAGTGGCCCTCATCGTCACCCTGATGGCCGATGGCGGCGACAAGACCGCCTCCCTCGCCCGGGACACCGTCTTCGCCGCCGTCATGATCACCTGCAACGGCATCGTCGGCCTGTCCCTGCTGGCGGGCGCCCTGCGCAACCGCGTCACCGTCTTCAACGCCGAGGGCTCCGGCGCGGCCCTGGCCACCGTGGCGACCCTGGCCACCCTCAGCCTCGTCCTGCCGACGTTCACCACCAGCAAGCCGGGACCGGAGTTCTCCACCGCGCAACTGGCCTTCGCCGCCGTCGCCTCGCTCGCCCTGTACGGGCTGTTCATCGCCGTCCAGACGGTCCGCCACCGGGACTACTTCCTGCCGGTCGCCACCGAGGCCGGTGCGAAGAAGCCCGACGGCTCCGGCGACGGCGACGGGGAGCACGCGGAGCCGCCCAGCTCCCGCGCCGCGCTGGTCAGCCTCGGCCTGCTGCTGGTCGCGCTCGTCGCCGTGGTCGGCGACGCCAAGGCCGTCTCGCCCACCATCGAGACGGGCGTCGCCAAAGCGGGCCTGCCCAACGCCGTCGTCGGTGTGATCATCGCCCTGCTGGTACTGGCCCCCGAGACCCTCGCCGCCGTCCGCGCCGCCCGCCGCGACCGCGTCCAGACCAGTCTCAACCTGGGCTACGGCTCCGCCATCGCCAGCATCGGCCTGACCATCCCGGCCATCGCCCTGGCCACCATCTGGCTGTCCGGCCCGCTGCTGTTGGGCCTCGGGCCGGTCCACATGGTGCTGCTCGCCCTGACCGTCGTGGTCAGCGCCCTCACCATCGCGCCCGGCCGGGCCACGCTGCTCCAGGGCGGCGTGCACCTCGTGCTGCTGGCCGCGTACCTGTTCCTCGCCGTCAGCCCCTGAGCCCCGGGCGGGGCCGGAACGATCCGGCCCCGCCCAGGCCGGACCGGGATCAGCGGCGCTCGCGCGGCCGGACCACCTTCAGCTGCGGGGAGGTGAGGATGTCCCGTTCGCAGAACCGCGAGGTCACCCACCGCTCCTGGGAGAACAGCCGGGTCTGGTCGGCGTAGTACGGCGAGTTCGGGTTCGACGACTGGCCGTACGTCAGCAGCGTGCGCGCCACCGGGCAACGGCCGCCGTCCCAGCCGACCGCCTGGATGTGGCTGGAGCCGTGCACGACCTCCGGGTAGCCCCCGGCCGCCGCGTTCCACGGCGCCTCGATCTTGTTCCACACGCCCAGTGCCTCGGTGCCGCCCGGCACCGCCAGCTTCTGCCCGCCGCGCACCACGAACTGGTGCTCGCCGAGCGGCGCGTCCAGCGCGATGCCGGATGCCCGCAGCTCCGCGACCGTGTCCGCGAGCGCCCGTCCGATCCCGGGCGCCGCCTGGTTGAGCGTACGAGGGGTGCGTACGGGGTCGGCCGCGGAGAACGGCACCAGCCACAGGTCCTTGGCCGCCGTGCCCGCCGTCAGCTTGCGCCAGAACCGGTCGAAGAGCAGCGCGCCACGGCTGCCGGTGTCGGCCGTACGGTCCCAGCCCGCCAGCACCGCGCAGGCCGCCGAGACGTCCACCGGCCGGCCGTCGCTCGCGGTGGCCGCGCCGCCGGGCAGGGCGGCGCAGGCCTTCGCCGCGTCGGCTGCCGCCAGGTCGCCGGCCGGCACCCGGTTCGCGAACTGCTGCTTCTGCAGGTCCGCCACGGTCAGCCCGCCCTTGGCGGCCATCGCCGCCACGTCCTCCACGGCGCCGCGGGTGCGCAGCGACCGCGGGGTGCCCGCATTGCCCCAGATCCGCTCGTACCCGGTCAGCGGCCGGTCGGCATTGGCCAGCCAGGCGCTGTCGTTGGAGTTCTCGGCGTACGGGGCGTCGCGCAGCGTCGGCGCCTTCCCCGGGCCGAACACTCCCGGCTGCACCGCGTCCGGGTCCGAGCCGAGCGCGCAGTCGCCGCGCGCCCCGTCGAGGACCGCGAGCCCGGATGCCGGGTACGTGGCCCTGCCGAGCGGGGTGGAGCAGCGGGCGGCGAGCTCGTCGGTGATCCGGGGGAGCACCTGGGACTGGGTGAACAGCGTGCCGCCTGCCGAATCCGCGGCGACCGTGTTGACCCAGGGCAGGCCCTGCGTGCGCTTCAGCGCGTCCTGGATCCCGGCGACCGTGCGGGCCTTCCCCATGGCGAGGGCGGTGTCGGAGCCGCGCAGGTTCGCGGCGTTCGGGTCGTTCAGCGCGTACGCCGTGGCGGCCGTCCAGGGCAGCGGCAGGCCCGGTCCGAGGCCGGTGACCACGGGCCCGTGGCGGGTCCACCACTGGGTGCGGGTGACGGGACCGCCGCCCGCCACCTGGACGCTGACCGTCCGCTGCGTCATCTTCTCCGGCTTGCCGTCGACCAGGTAGGCGGTCGGGTCGGCCGGGTCCAGGGTGAGCTGGTGCAGGTTGACGGGGGTGCCGGTGGCCACGGTGTGGCTCCAGGCCACCTTCTCATTGAAGCCGATGTTGACCACGGCGGTTCCCAGCAGGGAGCCGCCGGAGACGTTCAGCTCGCCGGGTATGGTCTGCTGCGACTGCCAGAACCGGCGGCCGCCCTGCCAGGGATAGTGCGGGTTCCCGAGCAGCAGACTGCCCCCGCTCGCAGTGGTGGAGCCGCTGAAGGCCACCGCGTTGGAGCCCATGTCGTAGCGGCCCGTGTCGAAGAAGGCCCGCGCGGCCTCGGCGGCCGCCGCCGGGTCGGCCCCGGCGGCAGGCTCCGTACGGACGGCAGCGGCGCCGGACGCCGCCCGGCCCGGCGGCTGCGCCGCGGCGATGTCGTCGACGGCGCGCCCCTGGCCGCCGAGCACGGAGACGGCGAAGCCCCGGGAGGCCACGTCGAGGACGGTGACCGGGCGCACCCATGCGGCGCCCTTGCACGCCGGGTCGGTGATCTTGTTCTGGGCGAGCCAGGCGTTGTACCCGGCGGCCCAGCCGCGCATCAGCTCCTTGAGGTCCCGGGTGGGGCCGGCCGGGGCGGGCGTGGCGAGGAGCTTCTCGACGGTGCCGGACTCCCGCACCCCCTTGAAGTACAGGTCGCTGGACAGGTTCCTGGCCGCGGAGGAGAGCGAGCCGTCGGGCGCCGCGTCGGCGCCGAACCAGCGCGAGCGCTCGCCGGCCACGGTCACGAACCCGTCGGCGAGCACACAGACCTGGTCGGCGGCCTGGGCCCAGCCGGTGCCGAAGCCGAGGTGCGCGTAGTCCTGGGCCAGGATGTGCGGGATGCCGTTCTCGGTGTACCGGATGACGGCGGACAGGCCGCCGCCGGACGGCCCGCGCTCGGCGGCGCCCGTCGCGGCCGAGGCCTGCGGCACCGCGGCCGTGACGGCGAGCAGGGCGGCGCCGGTGAGCGCGGCGCGCCGGAGCAGCGGGCGGGTGCGGCAGTATCCATCAAGAAAGCGCAACATGCCTCCCAAGTAGCCTGCGGATGGGCGTGGTTGCCCGTGGAACAGGCGGTGCTTGCGTGCCCCCACACTCATGCAGGCGGCCTGATGATCTGTCAACATCCCGTTTGGTATCCCGGTTGTGCCGGTCCTTGACCTTGACCGTCGGCGGAGACGAGGATCGCGCCATGACGGCAGCGCAGACGGTGCAGGCAGGGCAGGCCGGGGAGCCGGTGCGGCAGAACACGGTCGACGGGCTGGTGCGCGACAGCGCGCTGCGGGTCCCCGACCGGGTGGCCGTCCGCTACCGCGATCGGACCTGGACGTACGCGGAGCTCGACGCCGCCGTCTCCACCGGCGCCGCCGTCCTGCGGGAGCGGTACGGGCTGGCCGCCGGCGACCGGGTCGCGACCTTCGCCCACAACTCCGACGCGTACCTGCTCGCCTTCCTCGCCTGCGCCCGGGCCGGGCTCACCCACGTCCCGGTCAACCAGAACCTCACCGGCGAGGACCTCGCGTACATCCTGGACGACTGCACGAGCGCGCTGGTCCTCGCCGACCCGGACCTCGCCGCGCGGATCCCCGGGGGCCATGCCGTACGGGCGCTGCGCGACGCGCCCGGCTCCTTCCTGGCGGAGCTCGCCGGTCCGCAGCCCTTCGCGACGGACCGCGACCCGGACGCCGTTGTGCAGCTGCTCTACACCTCGGGGACCACGGCGCTGCCCAAGGGCGCGATGATGACGCACAAGGCGCTGGTCCACGAGTACGAGAGCGCGATCGAGGCGCTGGACCTGGCCGAGGGGGACCGGCCGGTGCACTCGCTGCCGCTCTACCACTCGGCGCAGATGCACGTCTTCCTGCTGCCGTACCTGGCGGTGGGCGCGCAGAACACGATCCTGGACGCGCCGGTCGCGGAGGCGATCTTCGACCTGGTGGAGGCGGGGCGGGCCGACAGCCTCTTCGCGCCGCCCACGGTGTGGATCGGGCTCGCGGGCCACCCCGACTTCGGGCGGCGGGAGCTGGGCGGGCTGCGCAAGGCGTACTACGGGGCCTCGATCATGCCGGTGCCCGTCCTGGAGCGGCTGCGGGCGCGGCTGCCCGGGCTCGGCTTCTACAACTGCTTCGGGCAGAGCGAGATCGGGCCGCTGGCCACCGTCCTCGGACCGGACGAGCACGAGGGGCGGATGGACTCCTGCGGCCGGCCGGTCCGCCACGTCGAGGCGAAGGTCGTCGACGAGGACGGCGCGGACGTCCCGGACGGCACGGCGGGCGAGGTGGTGTACCGGTCGCCCCAGCTCTGCCTGGGCTACTGGAACGACCCGGAGGCGACGAAGAAGGCCTTCCGGGACGGCTGGTTCCGCTCCGGGGACCTCGCGGTGCGCGATGCGCAGGGCTACTTCACGGTCGTCGACCGGGTGAAGGACGTCATCAACTCGGGCGGTGTGCTGGTGGCCTCCCGGCAGGTCGAGGACGCGCTGTACACCCATCCGGGGGTGGCCGAGGCGGCGGTGGTGGGCCTGCCCGACGAGCGGTGGATCGAGGCCGTCACGGCGGTGGTGGTGCCGCGCGGTGAGGTGACGGAGGCGGAGCTGCTGGCGTACGCCCGGGAGAAGCTGGCCGGCTTCAAGGCCCCGAAGCGGGTGCTGTTCGTGGACGCCCTCCCGCGCAACGCCAGCGGCAAGATCCTCAAGCGTGAACTCCGGGACCGGTTCGGGCAGGAGGGCCGGCAGGGTCGGTAGACCCGGGCGGGCGTCACTCGGGCGGCAGCCCGGTGTCCTGGACGCGCCGGAGGGTGAGGTGTTCGTGGACCAGGCGACCGACCAGGGCGCCGCCGTAGACGACGAAGCCGACGCCGACCAGCCAGGACTGGACGACCAGCAGGGTGCCGAAGGGGCCGTAGGTGACGGCGTTCGACGCGATCAGCGGGGAGAAAACCAGCTGGGAGAAGACCCGCAGGCCGAGCAGGCCCAGGCTGGTCGCCACGGCGCCGGGCAGCAGGGCCCGCCAGCGGACCCGGCCGCCGAGCAGCAGCCGCTGGGAGCCCCAGAAGAACGCGCAGGTGCCGACGAGGTCGCCGGTGGTGCCGAGGATCGTGCCGGGCGCGTCGTTCGACGGCGCGGGGATCTCGACGAGCAGCCCGAGGTAGCAGACCAGCAGGGCGAGCCAGACGACGTGCCGCCACATGGTGTGCCAGCGGGCGGTGGGCAGGTCCCAGACCTTCTCGTACCCGGTCTGCACGGCCGAGCCGAAGGTCAGGCCGAAGACGGCGAGGGCCGCGAGCCCGAAGGCCGTGGTCCGCTCGAGCGCCAGGTCGGCCGCGCCGAACAGCATCTCCACCCGGGCCCGCGAGGACTCGGTGACCCCGAGGGCCTGGCCGAGCCAGCGGCCGAAGCCGGAGCCGCTGCCGGGGGCGGCGGCCGCGACGACCACCAGCAGCGGCACCAGGGTCAGGAAGCCGAGGGCGGCGAAGCCCATGGCCCGGTGCATCAGCTCCATCTCCCGCCCCCGGCTCCACGCCAGCCCGGCCGGGGAGGCCTGGAGCCGGTCGTGGAGCTGTCGGAAGATCGAGGTCACGCCTCATGGACTACCCGGACGGACCCGCCGGCTCTCGGAGGCTCCCCCGAAGTAGGCCCGAAGGGGTGGTTTCGCGTGCCCGCGCGGCAGCTTGCGGGATGCGCTCAGCCCTTGGTGCGGCGACGGTACTCCTCGGTCGGGACGCCCCCTACACCCCAGTCCTCCAGGGCGACCTCGTCGATGAGGACGAAGGTGGTGGCGGGGTCCTTGTCGAGGACCCGGACGAGCAGTTCCGTGACACCGGCGATGATCTCGGCCTTCTGTGCGGCGGTGGCGCCTTCACGGGTGATCTTCACATTGACGTACGGCATGACGGGTCCTTCCGGGAAACCGGTGGGTGGGGCCGGGGCGGGAGCGGGGGCTGCGGCGGGCGGGGTCAGGAGCGGCCGGTGACGTGGCCGCCGTCCACGCGCAGGGCATGGCCCGTCACGAACTCGGCGTCCGCGAGGTAGAGGACCGCCTGCGAGATCTCGGAGACCTCGCCGACGCGGTTCAGCAGCGCGAGGCCTGCGAAGGAGTCCACGTCGGAGCCCGCATGCAGCGGCGTGCGGATGATGCCGGGCGACACGAGGTTGACCCGGATGCCGTCGGCCGCGAGTTCGGCGGCGAGGCTCGTGGTCAGCCCGTGCACACCGGCCTTGCTGACGACCGGCGCGGAGGCCGGGAAGCCGGCCAGTCCGTGGTCCACGAGGACGGTGCCGATGTTGACGACGCTGCCGCCGCGCCCCTGCTCGCGCGCGGCCCGTACGAAGGACTGGGTGGTGATGTACGTGCCCTTGAGGTTGTGGGTCAGGAAGCCGTCCAGCTCCTCCTCGGTGACCTCGGTGAAGGGCTTCGGCGCGAAGGTGCCGGCGTTGTTCACGAGGACGTCGACACTGCCGAACCGGTCGAGCGCGGTACGGACGAGGGCCTCGCCGGTGGCGCGGTCGGCGATGGTGCCCGCGACCCAGGCGGTGCGCTCCGGGTGGCCGAGCGAGGCCGCTGCCTTGGCGAGCCGGTCGGCGTCCCGGCCGTTGAGGACGACGTTGGCGCCGTCGGCCAGGAAGGTGCGGGCGATGTCCAGGCCGATGCCGCTGGAGGAGCCGGTGATCAGGGCGGTGCGGGTGCGGGTGCTGGCGTCGGACATGGTTCTGCCTTTCGGGCTCAGTCGGTTCGGCCGGCCGGCGGTCGGTCCGGCCGGTTGTGTCGTTCGTCGAGCGACACCGGAAACGTATGGGCCCCGAACCCATAACACCACGACGGAGTTTGAAGCATGTGATAATCCAGCGTTATGGATGTGGACCTGCGTGACCTGGAACTTCTGGCCGCCACCGCCGATGCCGGATCGCTGACCGCGGCCGCCGAACGGCTCTTCGTGAGCCAGCCCGCCCTCAGCCAGCGGCTGACGCGCCTGGAGGACCGGCTGGGCATGCAGCTGTTCGACCGGCAGGGTCGCCGTCTCGTGCCGAATGCGGCCGGCCGCAGGATGCTCGTCGCAGCGCACCGGATCCTCGGCGAACTGGAGGCGGCCACCCGCGATCTGCAGGAGATGCGCGACGGCCGGGAGCGTCGGGTCCGCTTCGCCGCGCAATGCAGCACCACCTTCCAGTGGCTGCCTCCGGTGCTTCGCGCGTTCCGCGAACGCGAGCCCCGTGCCGAGGTGCGGATCGAGGCGGTTGCCGACGACGCTCCCATTCCTGCGCTGCTCGCCGATCTCGTCGACGTCGCGCTGGTCACGAAGCCGGACGTGCAGATGGACCGGGTGGAGCTGATCCCGCTGTTCGAGGACGAGATGGTGGCCGTCGTGCCGGCCGGGCACCCCTGGGCGTCCCGCAAGCACGTGACTGCGGCCGACTTCACCGGTGTCGACCTGGTCCTCTACGACGTCTACGACCAGAACCGCATCCCGTCGTTCCCGCTGCCGCTTCCCCCCGGGGCCCGGCCCGCCCGGATCACCACCATGCCCCTGGTCACCGACCTGGTGATCGAGATGGCGGCCGGCGGCCAGGGCATCGCGGTCCTGCCGAACTGGGTGGCCGCCCCGTACGTGGCCTCCCACGGCCTGGCGCTGGTCCGGATCGGAGCCCGGCCCCTGACCCGCACCTGGTTCTGCGCCACCCGCCCCGGCCTCAGGCCGCCACACGTGGAGGCCTTCGTCGAAGAGCTCGTGGCCCGCCTCGGCCGTCCCGAGGCGGGTCTGCGGGCGGTTACCGAGCTTCTCGCAGGTCCACCAGCCGCTTGATCTTGCCCACCGAGCGCTCAAGGGTCTCCGGGTCGACCACCTCGACGCCCACGGAGACGCCGATGCCCTCCTTGACCGCCCGGACCACGGCGGCGGCCGCGGACTCCCGCTGACCGGCATCGACCTCCCGGCGCGCCTCCACCCGTACGGTCAGGGCGTCCATCCGCCCCTCCCGGGTCAGCCGCAGCTGGAAGTGCGGGGCCAGGCCGGGCGTGCGCAGCAGGATCTCCTCGATCTGCGTCGGGTAGAGGTTCACCCCGCGCAGGATGATCATGTCGTCGCTGCGGCCCGTGATCTTCTCCATCCGCCGGAAGGCCGGCCGCGCCGTGCCGGGCAGCAGCCGGGTCAGGTCGCGGGTCCGGTAGCGGATGATCGGCATGGCCTCCTTGGTGAGCGAGGTGAACACCAGCTCCCCGGACTCGCCCTCCGGCAGCACCTCGCCGGTGAACGGGTCGACGACCTCCGGATAGAAGTGGTCCTCCCAGATGTGCAGGCCGTCCTTGGTCTCCACGCACTCCTGCGCCACGCCCGGGCCGATCACCTCGGACAGGCCGTATATGTCCACCGCGTCGATGTCGAGCCGCTGCTCGATCTCCCGGCGCATCTCCTCGGTCCACGGCTCCGCGCCGAAGATGCCCGTACGGAGCGAGGTGCTGCGCGGGTCGATCCCCTGGCGCTCCATCTCGTCCAGCAGCGTGAGCATGTACGAGGGCGTCACCATGATCACCTCCGGCCGGAAGTCCTGGATCAGCCGGACCTGGCGGTCGGTCATCCCGCCGGATGCCGGGACGACCGTACAGCCGAGCCGCTCCGCGCCGTAGTGCGCGCCGAGGCCGCCGGTGAACAGGCCGTACCCGTACGCGATGTGCACGATCTGGCCCGGTCTGCCGCCCGCCGCCCGGATGGACCGTGCCACGACGTCCGCCCAGGTGGAGAGGTCCCCGTCGGTGTACCCGACGACGGTGGGGCGGCCGGTGGTGCCGCTGGAGGCGTGGATGCGGCGCACCTCGGAGCGGGGCACGGCGAACATGCCGAAGGGGTACTGGTCGCGCAGGTCGGCCTTGGTGGTGAAGGGGAAGAGGGAGAGGTCGGCGAGGGAGCGGCAGTCGTCGGGGTGCACGCCGGCCTTGTCGAAGGCCTGCCGGTAGTGGGGCACCCGCTCGTAGGCACGGCTCAGCGTGGTGCGCAGCCGCTTCAGCTGGAGTGCGGCGAGCTCGTCGCTGCTCAGCCGCTCACTGTCGTCGTGGACATCCGCATAGGCCGTCATGCCGTCACCCCATCGAGAGCCGAGCCAACCGAACGATCATTCGGTAGATTGCCCCAGCTCGGCGACTAAATCAATGACTCGAACGAGTGATCGCATGATGGGATGGGCCCATGTCGATCTTCAACAGCCATGACGGCACCGAGCTCGCCTACCACGTCCGGGGCGAGGGTGAGCCGCTCGTCTGCCTCCCGGGCGGCGCCATGCGGGCCTCCGCGTACCTGGGCGACCTCGGCGGGCTGACCGCCGGACGCCGGCTGATCCTCCTCGACCTGCGGGGCACGGGCGACTCGGCGATACCGGCGGACGAGTCCACGTACCGGGTCGACCACCAGGTCGCCGACGTCGAGGCGCTCCGGGTCCACCTCGGCCTGGAGCGCATGGACGTGCTGGCCCACTCGGCCGGCGGCAACCTCGCGCAGCTGTATGCGGCCGCCCACCCCGAGCGGGTGCGTCGCCTGGTCCTGGTCACCCCGACCTGCTGGGCCGTCGATCTCGACTCGACCCCGGAGCAGCGCCTGGAGGTGGTCCGGGTGCGGTCGGGCAGCGAGCCCTACGACACGGCCATCGCCGCCTACGAGCGGATCCTGGGGATCATGGCGGCCGGTGGCACCCCCGCCCCCGAGGACTGGCGCCGGGCGATGCCCCTCGCGTACGGGCGCTGGGACGACGAGGTGCGCGCCCATCTCGACGCGAGCGACCGCGAGAAGAACGCGGCGGCGGCCACCGCGTTCGCGGGCCCCGGCGCCTTCGACCCGCCCGCCACCCGGGCCGCGCTCCGCCGTGTCGCCGGTGAGGTGCTGGTGCTGGCCGGGGAACTGGACAGCAACCCCACCCCCGCCCTTGCCGCCGAACTCGCGGGGCTCTTCCTGCACGGCGCCGTCGACGTCCAGGCGGGCGGCGCGCACTTCCCGTGGCTGGACGACCCGCAGTGGTTCGCTGCCCGGGTGGAGCGCTTCCTGGCCGAAGGGGCCTGAGCACCGGGCCCGGACGGACGGACGGGCGGGCGGGCGGCCGGACGGCCCGGGGCGGCAGGCGGCCGCCCGGCCTCCGGCGTACGGTCGAAGGAGATGCCCCCGCCCGGGGCGTGAAGGGAGGCGGCGGCGATGTCCGTCATCGACCCCGCGGTATCGGTACGGCTCGGCGCCGCCGGCGCCCGCCGCCTGGTCGGGCTGCTGGCCGAGGTGGCCCTCCTGCTGGAACACCCCGGCCCGGTGCGGCTCTCCGACGAGCAGGCCGACGTACTGGGCCAGGGCACGGACCGCGACGAGCTCGCGTCCTGGACCCGCAGCCTGGCGGCCGAACTGCGCACCCAGCTGTAGCCGGGACCTGCGCACGCGGCCCGTGTGGCCTGCCGGCCCCGCCCGCCGCCGCGGCGCCCGGCCGGATCAGCGCGACGTGTCCGCGCCGGCGTCCGCCTCCGTCGCCACCGACTTCGCCCAGCGGTAGTCGGCCTTGCCGCTCGGCGAGCGCTGTATGGCCGGCGTGACGACCAGCTGGCGCGGGATCTTGTACCCCGCGAGCCGGGTCCGGCAGTGGCCCTGGATCTCCTCCAGGCTCGGCTCCGGGGCGCCCGGCCGGACCTGGACCACCGCCGCCACGTGATTGCCCCACTTCGCGTCCGGCACCCCCGCGACCAGGGCGTCGTACACGTCCGGATGGGACTTCAGCGCCTGCTCGACCTCCTCCGGGTAGACCTTCTCGCCGCCCGTGTTGATGCATTGCGAACCGCGCCCGAGGACCGTGACGATGCCCTCCTCGTCGACCGTCGCCATGTCCCCGAGCAGCACCCACCGCTCGGAGCCCTTCCGGAAGAAGGTCTCGGCCGTTTTCGCCGCGTCGTTGTAGTAGCCGAGCGGGACGTGGCCGCGCTGGGCGAGCCGTCCCGGTTCGCCCACCGGCACCGGCTCGTGCGTCACCGGGTCCACCACCTGCGTACGGTCGTTGACGACGAGGCGGAAGCCCTTCTCGGGGCTCGAGTCGGCGGCCGCCCGGCCGTTGGACCCGGACTCCGAGGACCCGAAGTTGTTCAGGAGCATCACGTTCGGCACCAGCCGCTGGAACTCCGCCCGTACCGTCTCCGACATGATCGCCCCGGACGAGGAGACGCTGAACAGCGAGGACAGGTCGGTCCCCTTGAGCGGGCCCTTCAGCGCATCGATGAGCGGCCGGAGCATCGCGTCGCCGACCAGAGAGACGCTCGACACCTTCTCCTTCTCGATCGTACGGAGCACTTCCTCCGGCGCGTACTTGCGGTGGATGACCACCCGCTGGCCGTAGTTGAAGGCGATGAACGAGGTCAGCGTCGAGGTGCCGTGCATCAGCGGGGGAGCGGGGAAGAAAGTGAGCCCGGCGCCCTTCGACGCGACCCGTTCGGCGAGCTCCTCGGGCCGCTTCACCGGTTCTCCCGAAGGTTCGCCGCCGAAGAGCCCCGCGAAGAACAGGTCCTCCGCGCGCCACATGACGCCCTTGGGCATACCGGTGGTGCCGCCCGTGTAGATGATGAACAGGTCGTCGGGGGAGCGGGGCGCGAAGCCGCGCGCGGGCGAGCCGGCCGCCTCGGCGTCCGCGTACGCGACGGGCGCGATGGAGGGCTCCGGAGCACCTTCGGGGACCGGCCCGACGCGGATCAGGTGGCGCAGCTTCGCCGTCTGCGGGAGGGCGGCGGCCACCCGCTCCGTGAACTCGCCCTCGAAGACGAGCGCGGCGAGGTCGGCGTCGTTGTAGAGGTAGACCAGCTCCTCCTCCACGTACCGGTAGTTGACGTTCACCGGTACGAGGCGGGCCTTCAGGCAGGCCAGGACGGTCTGCAGGTACTCGATGCCGTTGTAGAGGTGCAGGCCCAGGTGCTCGCCGGCCGTCAAGCCGCTGTCCAGCAGGTGGTGCGCGATGCGGTTCGCCGCGGCGTCCAGCTCCGCGTACGTGAGGCGGCGCTCGGCGCCGGTCCCGGGGTGGTCCACGTACACAAGGGCCTCGCGGTCCGGGACCACGTCGACGACCGACTCGAACAGGTCGGCAAGGTTGTACTCCACCGTTCCTCCTCACCCCCGAGGTTGCCCGTTGCCGGGCCCATGGCCGTGCTGCCCGCGGCGGTCATTAGAGCGCCGCTCAGCCCAAGTGGGAAGGGCGCGGCCCAAGAAATCTGACTGTGTGTCAGAAAACTATTGAACTGCACCCGGCCCTCCTGCAACCTGTTCTAGGTCTTGAGACGGGAGGACGGCAATGGGTGGGACCGAACACCTGACCGTGGAGCGCCACGGCGCCACGCTGGTGCTCACCATGAACAGGCCCGAGGCGAAGAACGCGCTCTCGCTGCCGCTGTTGGTGGGGCTGTACGACGGCTGGCTGGAGGCGGACGCCGACGACACGATCCGCTCGGTGGTCCTGACCGGTGCGGGCGGGGACTTCTGCGCCGGGATGGACCTCAAGGCGCTGGCCGGGAAAGGGATGGCGGGCGACCGGTACCGGGACCGTCTGAAGGCCGACCCCGACCTGCACTGGAAGGCGATGCTCCGCCACCACCGGCCGCGCAAGCCGGTGATCGCGGCGGTGGAGGGCTACTGCGTGGCAGGCGGGACCGAGATCCTGCAGGGCACGGACATCCGGGTCGCGGCCGCGGGCGCCACCTTCGGGCTCTTCGAGGTCAAGCGGGGCCTGTTCCCGATCGGCGGCTCGACGGTACGGCTGCCCCGGCAGATCCCGCGCACGCACGCCCTGGAGATGCTGCTGACCGGCCGGCCGTACTCGGCGCACGAGGCGGCGCGGATCGGGCTGGTCGGGCAGGTCGTCCCCGAGGGGACGGCCCTGGCCAAGGCCCTGGAGATCGCCGAGCTGGTCAACGCGTGCGGGCCGCTGGCCGTCGAGGCCGTGAAGGCCTCGGTCTACGAGACTGCCGAGCTGACGGAGACGGAAGGCCTGGCCTCCGAGCTGTTGCGGGGCTGGCCGGTCTTCGACACCGCGGACGCCAAGGAGGGGGCGCGGGCCTTCGCCGAGAAGCGGCCCGCCGTGTATCGGAGGGAGTAGCCGCCGGCCGTCCGGACGTGGCGCCGGCCGTCAGGACGTGGCCGCCGGCCGTCCGCAAGTGGCCCGGCGCGAGATCCCCGCCCCAGCCGTTCAGACCATCGGAGAGACAGCCATGACAGCAGCCGCGCCCCCACCCGAGGTGCTCCGCGCGCCCCTCGTCGTCGAGTTCCCCTTCACCCGCTCCCTCGGGCCGGTCCAGAGCGCCTTCCTCACCGGGCTGCGCGAGCGCGTCGTCCTCGGCGTCAGGACCACCGACGGCACGGTGATGGTCCCGCCCGTCGAGTACGACCCCGTCACCGCCGAGGAGATCCGCGAGCTCGTCGAGGTCGGCGCCACCGGCACCGTCACCACCTGGGCCTGGAACGGCGCCCCACGCCCCCACCAGCCCCTGGCCACCCCCTTCGCCTGGGTCCTGGTCCGCCTGGACGGCGCGGACACCGCGATCCTGCACGCCCTGGACGCCCCCGGGCCCGAGGCCGTCCGCACCGGCATGCGGGTCCGGATCCGCTGGGCCGGGGAACGCAGCGGCGCCATCACCGACATCGCCTGCTTCGCGCCCCATGACGGCAGCGCCTCCGCGCAAGCCGCCCCGCACGACGGACAGTTCGCCGACGCCGTCACCGGCATCGTCGCCGCCGCCCGCCTCGACTACACGTACAGCCCCGGCCGCGCCCAGACCGCCTACATCAACGCCCTCGCCGACCGGCGGACCGTCGGCGAGCGCTGCCCCTCCTGCCACAAGGTGTACGTGCCGCCGCGCGGCGCCTGCCCCACCTGCGGGGTCGCCACCACCGACCAGGTCGAGGTCGGCCCGGCGGGCACGGTCACCACGTACTGCATCGTCAACATCAAGGCCCGGAACGCCATGAACGATGCCCTCGAAGTCCCCTACGTCTACGCCCACATCGCCCTCGACGGCGCCGACCTCGCCCTCCACGGCCGGATCGGCGGCATCCCGTACGACCAGGTCCGCATGGGGCTGCGCGTCGAACCCGTCTGGACCGAAGGCGGCCGCCACCCCGACCACTACCGCCCCACCGGCGAGCCGGACGCCGACTACGACGCGTACAAGGAGCTCATCTGATGCCCGCGACGAGCAGGTACGCACGCGACGTCGCCGTCGTCGCCTTCGCGCAGAGCGACCACCGGCGCAGCACCGACGAACTCAGCGAAGTCGAGATGGTCATGCCGGTCCTGCACCAGGTGCTGGCCCAGACCGGTCTGAAGGCCGGCGAGATCGGCTTCACCTGCTCCGGATCCAGCGACTACCTCGCCGGCCGCGCCTTCTCCTTCACCATGACCCTCGACGGGGTCGGCGCCTGGCCGCCGATCTCCGAGTCGCACGTCGAGATGGACGGCGCCTGGGCCCTCTACGAGGCCTGGGTCAAGATCCAGACCGGCGAGGCCGACACCGCGCTGGTGTACTCGTACGGGAAGTCCTCGCCGGGATCCGTACGCGACGTCCTGACCCGGCAGCTCGACCCCTACTACCTCGCTCCGCTCTGGCCCGACTCGGTGGCCCTGGCCGCCCTCCAGGCCCAGGCCCTGATCGACGCGGGCGAGACCGACGAGGGCGCCCTCGCCGCCGTCGGAGCCCGCAGCAGGGCTTCGGCGGCCGCCAACCCGCACGCCCAGCTCGGCGGCGCCGTCCCGCAGGGCGACTACCAGGTCCGGCCGCTGCGTACGGGCGACTGCCCGCCCATCGGCGACGGCGCAGCCGCCGTCATCCTCGCTGCGGGCGACACCGCGCGGCGGCTCTGCGGGCGGCCCGCCTGGATCACCGGCATCGACCACCGCATCGAGGCCCACAGCCTGGGCCTGCGCGACCTCACCGACTCCCCGTCCACCCGGATCGCCGCCGAGCACGCCGGGGTCTTCGAACGCCCGGTGGACACGGCGGAACTGCACGCGCCGTTCTCCTCCCAGGAGGTCGTTCTCAAGAAGGCCCTCGGGCTCGGCGAGGACGTGGCCGTCAACCCCTCCGGCGGGGCCCTCGCCGCCAATCCGGTCATGGCCGCCGGCCTGATCCGGATCGGCGAGGCGGCCGCCCGGATCCACCGCGGCGAGTCCGACCGGGCCGTCGCACACGCCACCTCCGGCCCCTGCCTCCAGCAGAACCTGGTCGCCGTCCTGGAAGGGGACCCCGCATGAGCACGTCGGGCAAGGAGCCGGTCGCGATCGTCGGGATCGGCCAGACCAAGCACGTCGCCGCCCGGCACGACGTCTCCATCGCAGGGCTCGTCCGCGAGGCCGCGGCGCGCGCCCTCGCCGACGCCGAGCTGACCTGGGCGGACATCGACGCGGTCGTCATCGGCAAGGCCCCCGACTTCTTCGAGGGCGTGATGATGCCGGAGCTGTACCTGGCGGACGCCCTCGGCGCGGTCGGCAAGCCCATGCTCCGCGTCCACACCGCCGGTTCGGTCGGCGGATCCACCGCCCTCGTCGCCTCCAACCTGGTCGCGGCGCGGGTCCACCGGACCGTCCTGACCCTCGCGTTCGAGAAGCAGTCCGAGTCCAACGCCATGTGGGGGCTGTCGCTGCCCGTCCCCTTCCAGCAGCCGCTGCTGGCGGGCGCCGGCGGGTTCTTCGCCCCGCACGTGCGCGCGTACATGCGGCGTACGGGCGCTCCCGACGCGGTCGGCTCGCTCGTGGCCTACAAGGACCGCCGCAACGCACTGAAGAACCCGTACGCGCACCTGCACGAGCACGACATCACCCTGGAGAAGGTCCAGGCCTCGCCGATGCTGTGGGACCCGATCCGGTACTCCGAGACCTGCCCCTCCTCGGACGGGGCCTGCGCGATGATCCTCACCGACCGGGCGGGCGCGGCCCGTTCGCCACGGCCGCCGGCCTGGGTGCACGGCGGGGCGATGCGCAGCGAGCCGACGCTCTTCGCGGGCAAGGACTTCGTCTCCCCGCAGGCGGGCAAGGACTGCGCGGCCGATGTCTACCGGCAGGCCGGGATCACCGATCCGCGCCGCGAGATCGACGCCGTCGAGATGTACGTGCCGTTCTCGTGGTACGAGCCGATGTGGCTGGAGAACCTGGGCTTCGCCGACGAGGGCGAGGGCTGGAAGCTCACCGAGGCCGGGGTCACCGAACTCGACGGCGACCTCCCGGTCAACCCCTCGGGCGGGGTGCTGTCCACCAACCCGATCGGCGCCTCGGGCATGATCCGCTTCGCGGAAGCGGCCCTCCAGGTCCGCGGCCAGGCCGGTGAACACCAGGTTCCGGGCGCCCGCCGGGCCCTGGGCCATGCGTACGGCGGCGGCGCGCAGTTCTTCGCGATGTGGCTGGTGGGGGCGCAGGCCCCGGCTTCCTGAACGGAATTGCTCTTCCCGGCGGGCGCGCGGCTGGTGCCGGACCGGCCACGGGTGACTCACCGTGGCCTGTGCGGCACCCGCTGCGATGGTTACTCTGGCCCCCGGACGACGTACCGGGAGGAGCACGCACGTGGCCGAAAGCATGATCTCGCAGCCTCTGGCCGGCTGGGACAAGCCCGACCTCGATCTCAGCGAGGCGGACTGGCAGTCGAGCAGCCGGGGAGCGGGCGACGTCCAGATCGCCTTCGTCGAGGGGTTCATCGCGATGCGCAACGGCGACCGCCCCGAGAGCCCCTCGCTGATCTTCGCGCCGGACGAGTGGCGCAAGTTCGTCATGAACGCGCGGGGCGGGGAGTTCGACCTGACGTAGTCGGTACGGCCCGACCGACGCGGCGCACCACCGGACGCGGAGCCGCCGCGCCGGTGGCGCCGCCGCAAATCCGCCTGACGCGGCCGCCCCGATGTGCGAGGGTGGCCGGTATGACGATCACCCGCCGAAAGGGCGATGCCGCGTAGACGGCCCGGCGCGCTGCGCGCCGAACGAGGAACGTACGAGGACCGGAGGCCGCCCGCCTGGGCATGGCAACTGCCCTCCGTGGACCGGCTCCCGGCCGCCGCCGCAGCGGCGGTCCACTGGGCCCGGCCCGGCCGGGGCGACGAGGTCGCCGACCTGCTGACGCGGTACCGGGCCTTCCTGGGCCGCCCCGGCAGCCCCCTGTTTCCGGCCCCCTCCCCGTGCCCTGCCTGCCCCGGATGCGCGCGCGACGACATCGCCGTCGTCCGGGACGAACTCGCCGATCTCCACCACACCCTGCCACCCGTCGCGCGCACCGCGCTGGGCCGCGTCCTGCACGGCCTGGACGCGGAGTTCCGCCGGCGCACCCTCCCGGAACCGGACCCGCCCGCCGACCGGTGGACCGACTGGAGGGGCCGCCCCCTCGCCTGGTGGCACCGCCGGGTCTACGAGGGCGGGGGCTGAGAGGTCTGTTGAGAGGTCTGTTGAGGGGGCGGCGGCGTCCGTGGAAGGCGTTCCAGCATCACCCGCGGCCACGCCGCCGCCGGCACCAGCAGCCACACCAGTTGTACGGCCGCGGCCTCCCGGGCCACCGCCCCCGCCACCAGTACGACGGCCAGCGACGGCCCCACCAGCAGCAGAACCTCCCGCGTCCCGCGGCCCGAGCCGACCGCCGCCACCCCCGCGATGGCCAGGTACACCGCGAGGCTCCCGCACAGCAGCCACCGCACCGACTCCGGAACCGGATGGTCCGTGTACTCCACCGCGTTGCCGAGCGCCGCCGCCAGCGCCGCCACCGAGCCCGCGACGAAGCAGTGCAGCGGCAGCACCAGCCGTACCGGAAGGACGTCCCACGCCAGCAGCGGCACCCCGTCCGCCCCGTGCCGCAGCGACAGCGACCACAGCAGGAGCAGCAGCAGGAACGCGCCGATGGCGACCCCGTACAGTGCCGCGTCCCACTCCGCCTGCGAGGCGGCGGCCACCACCTGGGCCACCGCCTCGCCCAGCACGATCAGCTGGAACAGGCCCAGCCGCTCCCCGAGATGCGGCGCGTCCATCAGCGCCGCCACCGGCTTGGGCCCGGCCCGCCGCCTGCGCGCCGCCTCCTGGGCGTACTGCGCGTCCACCCGGGCGGCCAGCCTCGTGCCGGACACCGAGAACATCACCGCCAGGTCGATGGCCAGCCCCAGCGCCCACAGCGCGTACCGGGCCGTCCCGTCGAACCACATCGACACGATCCACGGCGTCAGCCCCAGCCCCAGCTGCGTGATCGGCAGGTCCGGCACGTACTCCCCGCGCCGCTCCCACGCCTTGCCTGCCAGCGACCGCACCAGGATGTAGGCGAGCGCGAACGCCCCTGCCCGGTCCTCCCGCACACCGTGCACCGAGGCCGCCATCACCGCCATGCCGAACATCCCCGCCAGCACCGTCCACGTGCGGGCCTCCTCGCCGCTGACGTTCCCGTACACCGTGAACAGCATCCAGCCCGTCCAGAAGGCCAGGAACATCACCACGTACAGCGCGACATCGCCGCGGCCGGGGCTGCCGGCAAGCAGGTGCGCCAGCTGGGCGACGCCCGCCACCGCCGTCAGGTCGAAGAACAGTTCCAGCCAGGAGGCGTGCCGTTCGCCTTCCGCAGGAGCCGACCCTGCCGGCGTGGAATCGGTCATAACGGGATGATAGGTAGGGTGGCTACATGAGCGGCGAGAGCGACCTGAGGAAACTGCTGAGCGGCATGCGCCCCGAACTGCACGAGGGGCGGTACGTCTTCTGCACGATCCCCGGCGCCACCGCACCGCCCTCCGGAACCACCCCCGTCGCCACCGTCCTGGAAGCCGAGGGGCTCACCCTGGTCCTGCGCCAGGAGGACGCCGACGCCGCCGGCCTCGCCTACGACTACACCGCCGGGTGGATCACCCTGCGCATCCACTCCGCCCTCGACGCCGTCGGCCTCACCGGTGCCTTCGCCGCCGAGCTCGCCGCGCACGGACTCAGCTGCAACGTCATCGCCGGCCACCACCACGACCACCTCTTCGTACCCGCCGAGCGGGCGGCCGAGGCCGTCGCGGTACTGGAGCAACTGGCAACCCGTTCGGCGCAAGAGGGACACCCGTAAAGGCCTGCAACGGCCCGATACCAAAGATTCCGATCTTTCCCGGCAGAGGGCCTTCCCCCATGGGTGCGCGGGCGTACGCTGATGCCCCGAACAGGCCTGGGGGGTACCAGCCATGACGGAACGCCGGACCCGCAAACGGCGAAATATGTTCGAACGCGAGGCGGAACTCGCCACCGTGGACGAAGCCCTGGAGCAGCTCACCGGCTCCAACGGCAACGGCCGCACGGACGCCGGTGCCGGCCCCGGCGCGGGCGGCGCGCTGCTCGCCTTCTCCGGGCCCGCGGGCCTCGGCAAGACCACCCTCCTCGCCGAGGTGCGCCGCCGCGCCCTCGCCCGCAACTACACCCTTCTGGCCGCCCGCGGCGGCGAACAGGAGCAGAGCCAGCCCTTCCACGTCGCCCGCCAGCTCATCCAGCCCCAGCTGGCCGGCCACTCCGAGGCGGAACTGCACGCCGCCCTCGGCAGCTGGTACTCCATCGTCGGCCCCGCGCTCGGCCTGTGCGCCCCCGAACAAGGCGCCCCGCCCGACCCCCAGGGCCTGCGCGACGGCCTCGACTGGGTCCTCACCCACCTCACCGTGCAGCGCGCCCCCGTCGCCCTCGTCCTCGACGACGCCCACTGGGCCGACCCCGAATCCCTCTCCTGGCTCGCCGCCTTCGCCCCGCGCGCCGAACACCTCCCGCTGCTCCTCGTCGTCGCCTACCGCCCCGAGGAACTGCCCGCCCACGCCGAGGCGTTCCGTACGCTGCCCGGCCGCGCGGGACACCGCCCGCTGGCCCTCGCGCCGCTCACCGAGGCCGCCGTGTCCACCCTGGTCCGCGAGGCCGTCGGCGACCACGCCGACGACGCCTTCTGCCGGGAGGCCTGGGCCGTCACCACCGGCAACCCCTTCGAAGCCGTCGAGCTCACCGCCAAGGTCCGCGACAAGGGCCTCGCGCCCACCTCGGTCAGCGCCCCGCTGCTGCGCGACCTCGCCGCCGCCCAGCGCGGCAGCGGCCTCGTCGCCCGCCTCGAACGCCTCGGCCCCTCCACCGTCCGCTTCGCCTGGGCCTGCGCCGTCCTGGGCACCGCCATCCGGCACGAGCTCGCCGCCCAGGTCGCCGGACTCGGCCCCGAGGAGGCGGCCGACGCCACCGGACGGCTGCGGGAGGCCCGCATCCTGTCCGGCCCCGGCGAAGAGCCCGACGCCGGACTGGAGTTCGTCCATCCGCTCATCGCCACCGCCCTCTACGGGGCCATCCCCGACGCACTGCGCGTCGCCCTCCACGGACAGGCCGCCGTGGCCTTGGTCGATGCCGGACTCGGCGCTTCCGCCGCCGCCCGCCACCTGCTGGAGACCCACCCCGAGAACGACCCCTGGGTGGTACGGACCCTGCGCGGGGCCGCCGCCGAGAACCTGCGGGCCGGCGCCCCCGAGGCGGCCCGCCGCCAGCTCGCCCGAGCCCTGCGCGAGCCCCCGGACTTCGACGAGCGCGCGGCCGTGCTGTACGAGCTGGGCTGCGCCTCCCTGCTCACCGAACCCGCCAACACCGTGAACCACCTGCGGGCCGCGCTCGCCGAACCCTTCGACGACCCCGCGCTGCGCCAGGGCATCGTCATCCGGCTCGCCCAGGTCCTCGCCCACAGCGACCGCCTTGCCGAGGCCTCGGACTCGCTCGCGCGGGAGATCGCGTACACCCCGGACGCCCGGACCCGACTGCGCCTGCAGTCCGAGCAGTTCATGTGGGACGCCTTCGACGCCGTCGAGCCCGACTCCCCGGCACGCTCGCGCCGGCTGACCCGGCTCGCCGACCGGCTGACCGGGCGCGACCTCACCGAGCGGTACATCATCGGGCTGCGCGCCTGGGACGCCTGCCTGCGCGGCGAACCGGTGGACGTGGTCCTGCACCACGCCGTACGGGCCCTGGGCGCGGAGTTCAGCTGGGCCTACGAGGACCGCGGCTTCGAGGTACCGGTGCTCGCCGCCATGGTCCACATGTACGCCGACCGGCCCGGCAGGGCGGAGGCGCTGTTCGAGGCCGGCACCGCCGAGTTCGAACGGCAGGGCTGGCGCGGGGCGCACCTGTCCTTCGCGTACAGCCTGCGCGCGTACATCCGCTACCGGCGCGGGCGCCTTGCGGAGGCCGAGGAGCTGGCCCGGGCGGGGCTGCGGCTCGCCGAGCGCGTGGGGCGCGGTACGCCCGTGCACTGGTACAGCATCGCGATCCTCGCCACGACGCTGCTCGCGCGGGGACGGGTGGACGAGGCCTGGGAGCTGGCGCGGGAGCACGCGCTCGGCGAGTCCGTCCCGGCGGCCGTGGTCTTTCCCGACCCGCAGACCGTGTACGCCGAACTGCTCCTGGCCCGTGGGCAGACGAAGGCGGCGGCGGCCGAACTCGAGGCGGTGGACCGCAGGCTGAGCCGGCGCGGGATCCAGAACCCGTCCTGGTGCCCGTGGCAGCTGCACCTGGCCCGCGCTGTGGCGGCGGAGGAACCGGCCCGGGCGCGCGCCCTGACCGCCGATGCAGTACGGCGGGCCCGCGCCTTCGGGGCCCCGTCCGGTGTGGGGCAGGCGCTGCGGGTGGCGGCGGAGGTGGCGGCCCCGGAGGAGCGGGTGGGGCTGCTGACGGAGGCGGTCGAGCTGCTGTCGGCCTCGCCGGCCGGGTACGAGCTGGCCTGCGCGCTGGCCGCGCTGGGTACGGAGCTCGGGGACGCGGAGCTGCTGGCGCGAGCGGCGGAGACGGCGCGGGAGTGCGGGGCGGACGGGCTGGTGGCGAGCCTGGGCGGGGCGGCGCAGGGTGCTGCGGCGACGCGTGCTGCGGTCCGGGAGGACGGGCTGACGGAGGAGGAATACCGGGTGGCGGAAATGGCCGTACGGGACGACCCGGCGGCGCGGGGCCGGGACCTGTCCCCCGTCTACCGGAAGCTGGGCACGGACCGGTCCGGGCTCGCGGAGGCGCTGGAGGCGTTCGCCCGGAGCTCAAGGTGATACGGCGGGTACCGGCGGGGGCAGGGTGACGTCATGGACGTCATCGACCACAGTCAGAGGCTCTCCCGCTTCCGCAACGAGACGCCGGCCTTCGAGAAGGCGATCCG
This sequence comes from Streptomyces sp. NBC_00354, assembly GCF_036106915.1. Taxonomy (NCBI): domain Bacteria; kingdom Bacillati; phylum Actinomycetota; class Actinomycetes; order Kitasatosporales; family Streptomycetaceae; genus Streptomyces; species Streptomyces sp. NBC_00354. Next base: position 7,391,479 of record NZ_CP107983.1, read on the forward strand.
GCACGTGATCGCCGAAGCCGGAGACCGAGCCGAACCGGGGGCCGGTGCCGGAGGCGCTGACGGAGTGGTTCGCGCAGGGCGCGCGGCAGCTGGAGGGCCTGTTCCGGGAGCTGGGGCCGGACGTGCCGGTGTGGACGTGGTCGGTGGATGCAGCGGACTGCGCGGCGCACACGAGTGGCTTCCGGCTGCGCATGCAGACCATCGAGCCGGCGGTGCACCGGTGGGACGCGCAGTCCGCGACCGGGGCGCCGGCGCCCGTCGACGCGGAGATCGCGGTGGACGCGGTCCCGCAGACCTTCGAGGCGATGGCCCCGTTGGCGTGCCGTGACCGGGCCCCGGCCGGGGCGGGGGAGCGGTACCGCTTCCGGCGGACGGACGGTCCCGAGTCCTGGACGGTCACGTTCTCGGGGGAGCGGCTCCTGGTGGAGCACGGGGTCACGGACCCGGTGGATGTGGAGGCCGCGGGCACGGCGTCGGACCTGTTGCTGTTCCTCTGGCGGCGGATCCCGTCCACCGACCTGGCGGTCACCGGGGACGCTGACCTGCTGCCCCACTACTTCACCCTGGTCCCGCCGGTCTGACCGCTGCGCGAAGCCTCTCCGCGCCCCGCGCAGCAGCCCCCCACCCCCGCCGCGAGCGGACCGGTTTCCGGAGGCGCGCCCTCCGGGGGATGGGCGGGGCCCGGGGCCGGAAAACATGGGCGGGCACGTACCATGGCGGCATGTCCTTCCTCCGCCGCAACCGCGCCGCCACACCCGCCGGCCCGGACTTCGACGTCCTGGCCATGGACCCGGGGGACTGGCCGGGCAATCTCGGGGCCGGGCTGCTGCCCGCGCCCGACGGCAGCTGCCAGGGCGTCTTTCTCCGCTACGACCTGTTCGGCGGACGCGGCCCCGCAATGATCATCGGCAACCTCCCCGAGGGCTCCCCGGCCCGGGAGCTCACCGAGGGCCAGGTCCCCTTCGAGGTGGCCCAGCTCCTCGACGCCCTCGAGAACGACGAGGACGTCGAGGTCACCGGCACCGAGGACTGCCCCGTCATGCAGGGCGACAACCTCCTCATCGTCCGGAAGATCAAGCTCTCCGAGGGCCGGATCAGCTGCGTGCAGTTCGACCGCAGCGACAACGTGCTGGTCACCATCGCGAGCTGGGACCGGCCCATCACCGACGACCTGTACGCCCTCCTGAAGCCGCTGCCCGCCGAGCTCTTCCAGCAGGGATAGCAGCCACCGGCGCTCAGGGGGCGTCCGCGATGTCGTTCGCCGCCACATGGCCGAACGTCATCGCGGGGCCGATGGTCGACCCCGCCCCCGCGTAGCTGTGCCCCATCACCGCCGCGCTCGCGTTGCCCGCCGCCCACAGGCCCCGGATCACCGAGCCGTCCGGCCGCAGGGCACGCGCCCGCGCGTCCGTGACGATGCCGCCCTTCGTGCCCAGGTCACCCGGCACGATCTTGAAGGCGTAGAACGGCGGCGCCCAGATCGGGGCCAGGCACGAGTTCGGCTGCACCCCCGGGTCCGTGTAGTAGTGGTCGTACGCCGTGTCGCCCCGGTGGAAGTCGGGGTCGGTGCCGTTCCACGCCTGCGCATTGAACCGGTTGAGGGTCGCCCGGAGCGCTCCCGCCGGGACCCCGATCTGGCCGGCCAGCGCGTCCCAGGTCCACGCCTTCTTCGCCGCGCCCGCCTGGTACCACGAGTCCGGGAAGACGATCGTCGGCAGGATGTCCTTGAACAGGTACTTGTTGCGGTAGTTCTGATCCACGATCAGCCACGCCGGGATGTGCGAGCCGACCGCGCCCCGGTCCTTCTCGTACATCACGTGCACCACATCGCTGTACGGGGCCGCCTCGTTGACGAACCGCGCGCCCGCCCCGTTCACGATCAGCCCGCCCGGCAGGGTGCGTTCGGCGAGGCAGAAGTACGGCTCGCCCGGCAGCGGGATCGACGGACCCCACCACGCGTCCTCCATCAGCGCCAGCGCAGCCCCCGCCCGCTGCCCGGCCCGGATCCCGTCTCCCGTGTTCTCCTTGGCGCCCACCGACCACTGGGTGCCGATCGGCTGCTGCTGGTACTGCGCCCGCATCTGCTCGTTGTGCTCGAATCCGCCCGAGCCGACGACCACGCCCTTGCGGGCCCGTACGACCCCCCGTACGCCCTCCTTCTCCACCACCACACCGGTGACCGCGCCCGCCTCCTGCACCAGGTCGACCAGCGGGCTGTTCAGCCACACCGGTACCCCCGCCTGTATCAGTCCGGCCCGCAGGCCGGCCGCCAGCGCCTGGCCCATCGTGAGCGGCTTCTGCCCGCACAGCGCAGCCTTGGTGCCGCGCGCCAGGCACTCCGTGGACACCGCCAGCCCCTTGGCGTTCACGGCCGCCAGGTTCAACCACTTGTAGTCCTGGCTGAACACCACCATCCCGGCCGGGACCGGCAGGTACGCCGGGTTCAGCCGGGCCAGTTCGGCGCCCAGGAGATGGCCGTCGATCTGGTCGGGCTCGATGGAGCGGCCGTTCGGCAGCCCGCCCGGGAGGTTCGGGTAGTAGTCGCTGTACCCGTCCATGTACCGGAAGCGCAGCGGGCTGTTGGCCATCACGAAGTCCAGCATCCGGGGGCCGTTGGCGAGGAAGGCAGCCTGCCGGTCCGCCGACGAGCCGTCGCCGACGACCGCCGCCAGGTACGCCGCCGCCTTCTGCGGGGTGTCCGGCACCCCCGCGGCCAGGATCACCGAGTTGTTCGGCAGCCAGATCCCGGCCCCGGAACGCGCCGCCGAACCGCCGAAGGTCGGGGCCTTCTCGACCACCAGCACGCTCAGCCCCCGCTTGGCGGCGGTGAGCGCGGCCGTCATCCCGGAAGCCCCGGACCCGACCACGACGACGTCGTACTCGCCGAGCGGAACCCCGTCCGCGGCCCGCGCGGCGGCCGCCGGCAGCACGGCGGCCGCGACCACCCCCGCCCCGGCCCCGGCGAGGACCGTCCGGCGGGAGGGGAGTGCGGGGCTCGCGGGACCGGCCGGCACGGGACCGGGGCTCGCGGGATCAGGGAGTACGGGACCGGGGCGTACGGGACCGGCGCTTGCGGACATGGGCGGGCTCCAGCGGAGTGGGGAGGGCGGGGACGGCGGCTCCAGCATGTCTGATGCTGAGTCAGAAAAGGTGTTCGGGGGATCATGTGATGTCAAGGCATACGCAGGGGTGGCGAGACGGGCCGAGACGGCCCCGAACGCACGAAATCCCGTGGTACGCACATCGAGTGCGTACACCACGGGATTTTCGTACGGGGTGCGGGCCGCCGGGGTCAGCGGGTCCCGACCGCCGCGCGTACCGCCCTGCGGGCCATGCCGCAGTCGTCGTGCAGACGGCGCAGCAGCAGCCGCTGCTCCTCGCCGGAGGACAGGGAGCCCATCGGCAGGGGCTGGGTCGGGGCGGTCGCCAGCATGGAGCGCTGGACCGCCGTCTCACACATCCGGATCTCCCGGGTCAGCACCAGCATCAGGTTGACCAGGAAGGCGTCCCGCGAGGCCGGACCGGCCGACTGGGCGAGCCGGCTGATCTGGCTGCGGGCGGCCGGGGCGTCGCCCAGCACCGTCCACAGCGTGGCCAGGTCGTAGCCGGGCAGGTACCAGCCCGCGTGCTCCCAGTCGAGCAGCACCGGCCCGGCCGGGGACAGCAGCAGGTTCGACAGGAGCGCGTCACCGTGGTTGAACTGCCGCTGCACGCCGGCCAGTTTGAGCCCGCACAGCAGCTTCTGCAGATCACCCAGGTCCCGGTCGGTGAGCAGCCCCAGCTCGTGGTAACGCGCCACCCTCTGCGCGTAGTTCAGCGGGTCCCCGAACAGATCGGTCGGCGGACGCCACTGGTTCACCCGGCACACCGCGCCCAGCGCGGCCCGTACGTCGGCCCGCGGCGGGGCCTCCACGGGGTGCCTCTGCAATGCCGCGACCCGGCCCGCCATCCGTTCGACCACCAGCGTGCAGTTCTCGGGGTCCGCGGCGATCAGCCGCGGCACCCGGACCGGCGGGCGGTGCCGGACGAACGTCCGGTACGACGCTATTTCGTGCCGGTACCGCTCGCGCCATTCCGGCGAGTGGTCCAGTAAAACCTTGGCGACGGCGGTCATCCGGCCTGTCGTCCCGACCAGGAGGACCGACCGGCCGCTGCGCCGCAGCACCTGCACCGGCGCGAACTCCGGACAGATGCGCTGCACCGAGGCGAGCGCGGTGCGCAGCTGCGCGCCCTGCGGCCCCGAGAGGTCGATTCTTCCGCTGAGCGGCTGCGATCCGGCCCCGGGCATCCGCCGCGCCCGTACGGCGCCCTGCGCCGGTGCCGCCTGGCGGCCGGGGTCGAGGTAGGGGCCGCCGCCCGCCTGGAGCGTGCGATGCGGCCGAACCGGGGCGGACACGGAGGACGTTGCTGCGTACATGGCGTTACGGATCCCTTCGTGCGCCGACGAGTTGCGTACGCCACCCCGCCGGTCCCGTACTTCACCCTGGGGAGTTCCGCCCGGAGACCGGGTCGGGGAGGCGCATTCCTACCTGACACCGGGCGGTGGGTGGCGGACCACGAAGCGTGCCCTGGCGAAGGCTGGCGAATATGCACGGGGCCTCTGACTGCGGGCTAGTGTCAAATCAGCCGAGAACCTGGGGGCTTGACGTGAGCAAAGGTCCAAACACCCGCCTGAACGACTTGTTCGGCCTTGCCGGCTGGTCGAAGGGTGAGCTGGCGAGGATGGTCAACCGGCAGGCGGCGGCCATGGGCCACCACCAACTGGCCACCGACACCTCGCGGGTAAGGCGCTGGATCGACATGGGGGAGACCCCGCGCGAACCGGTGCCCACCGTACTGGCAGCCCTGTTCACCGAGCGGCTCGGTCGTGTCGTGACCATCGAGGACCTCGGGTTCGTACGGCAGCGGCGCACCTCCAAACGGCAGCCGGACGGGGCGAAGGACAACCCCGACGGAATGCCCTGGGCGCCCGAACGCACAGCCGCGGTCCTCACCGAATTCACGGGAATGGACCTCATGCTCAACCGACGCGGTCTGATGGGCGCGGGTGTCGCGCTCACCGCAGGCTCCGCCCTCACCCACGCCATGAACGACTGGCTGCACACCGACCCCGCCCCCGCCAAGGCCCCGCAGAACTTCGGCGACTCCTACCAGGCCGATCCGATCGGCTACGACCGCTACGAGGCCGCCCCCATCGGCTCCCAGGAGATCGAGGCCCTGGAGCGCTCCGTGGAGGTCTTCCGCGCCTGGGACGCCTCCCGAGGAGGCGGACTGCAGCGCAAAGCCGTGGTCGGCCAGCTCAACGAGGTCGGCGGCATGCTCGCGTACCACCACCCCGACCACCTGCAGCGGCGGCTGTGGGGCGTGGCGGCCAACCTCGCCGTGCTGGCGGGCTGGATGTCCCACGACGTGGGTCTCGAACCCACCGCGCAGAAGTACTTCGTCATCGCCGCGCACGCCGCCCGGGAGGGCGGGGACCGGCCGCGGGCCGGCGAAGCGCTGTCCCGGGCGGCGCGCCAGATGGTCCACCTGGGCAAGCCGCACGAGGCCCTCGACCTCATGAAACTGGCGCAGTCGGGCTCCGGCGAGCAGACCCTGCCCCGTACCCGCGCCATGCTGCACACCATCGAGGCCTGGGCACAGGCCTCGATGGGCAAGGGCCAGGCCATGCGCCGCACGCTCGGCGAGGCCGAGGACCTGTTCGTGTCGGACAAGGGCGACGTGCCCCCGCCGTCGTGGATGCAGAACTTCGACGAGGCGGACCTGCACGGCATGCAGGCCCTGGCGTTCCGCACCCTCGCCGAACACGACCCCTCGGTCGCGCCGATCGCCCAGCGGCACGCCCGGGAGGCGCTGCGGCTGCGGTCCGGCGGCCACCAGCGCTCGCAGATCTTCGACTACATCTCCATGGCCTCGGCCTGTTTCATCGCCGACGACCCGGAGCAGGCCGACCGCTACGCCCGGCTCGCGCTGGTCTCGATGAACGAGACCTCCTCACACCGGACTTGGGACCGGCTGCGCGAGATGTACCGGCTCACCGGCCAGTACGCCGGGTACGCGCGCATCGAGGACCTGCGCGCGGAGATCGAGATGGCCCTGCCGAGCAGCCCGACGCAGCGCACCGTCTAGCCTTGCGCGGGCACCCCGCGCCGGTGCGTGCACCGGCACCGCCATCGGCACCCGTACGGAGACGAGAAAGGCCGCGCCTTCCGGCGCGGCCCTGAAACGTCGGTACCGGGCGCTCAGCCACCGACCCTGGCCACCAGGACGCAGGCGTCGTCCTCGCGTTCGCTCTCGCCGAATTCCTCGACCACCATCCGCACGCAGTCCTGCGCCGACCGCGCCGCCGTGAACCGCGGCGCGAGGGCCAGCAGCCGCTCGGTGCCGTCCGCCCGGCTGAACTCGATGCTGCGCGGCGTCAGTCCGTCCGTGTGCAGGACGAGTACGTCGCCGGCCTGGAGCCGTTCCTCGGCCTGCCCGTACGCCGCCCCGGAGGTCGCGCCCAGCAGTACGCCCTCCGGCGGCTGCAGGGCGCGGCCCGAGCTGCCGCGGAACAGCAGCGGGGCGGGATGGCCGGCCTGCGCCCAGGAGAGCACACGGCGCGCGGGATCGTAGCGGCAGCAAACGGCCGAGCCGAGCGCCGGCTGTACGGAGGTCTCCAGGAGCTGGTTGAGCCAGCCCATCAGCGGGCCCGGCTCGATCCCGGCCATGGCCATGCCGCGCAGGGCGCCCAGCATCATCGCCATCCCGGAGGTGGCCGTCACCCCGTGCCCGGTCAGGTCGCCGACCGTCAACAGCGAGCGGCCGTCCGGCAGTTCGAGCGCGTCGTACCAGTCGCCGCCGATCAGGGCACTCGTCGCGGAGGGCAGGTAGTGCGCGGCGACGTCGAGCGCGCCGGTGGTGTGGTGCGGGAACCGCAGGGAGCCGCGCCACGGGGGGAGCACGGCTTCCTGCAGCTCGACCGCCAGCCGGTGCTCGGTCTGCGCGATCTCCCGCCGGCGCTGCAACGAGTCACGGGACTCGCGTTCGGCGCGCTGGCTTCGGCGCAGCTCACTCACGTCCCGGAGCACGGCCCACATGGAGGCCGTGCAGCCGTCGGAGTCGAGTACCGGCTCGCCTCGCATGTGCAGCGTCCGGACGCGGCCGTCGGCCCGGACGATGCGGAACTCGCCGTCGATCGGTTTGCCGTCGACCAGACAGGCCGTCACCATCGAGGTGAGCAGCGGCTGGTCCTCGGAGAAGAGGGTGGAGCCGAGTTCGTCGAGGGGGAGCGGGCCCGCCTCGGGCGAGCGGCCGAAGATCTGGAACAGCTCCTCGGACCAGTTGACCTCGTCGGTGAGCAGGTTCCACTCGGCGCTGCCGACGCGGGTCTGCTGCGGCTCGGCCCCGGTCGCTCCTTCGGGGAGCTCGTCGAGTTCGGGGGCCGGCGGCAGGCCTTCCTTGAGCTGTCCCAGGTGCTCGCGCAGGTCGTCGAGGTGGTGGACGGCGAGGTCGCACAGGGCGCGCTGCCAGCGGCCCTGGGCGTCGTCGTCGTCGACCACGGTGTCGCGGCGCACCGCGTCCACCTCGCCGCGAAGCCGCCGGGTCTGCGAGATCAGGGCGTCCACCGAACCGGGCTCGGACGGCTGCGCGGGACGGTCCGCGAAGAGGTGGGACGGCATGAGAACTCCGATACAGGCGGCGCGGCACGGCCAAGTCTGAAGGAAGGACCGGTTACGACTGTTGCACAGGCCGCGACGGGCCGTAAGGCGTTTGGCAACATCCGTAACGTCGTTGCTTCTGGCATATGCCAAGGGCCTCCCGGCCCCCCCCTCGCCTGTACGAACGTTTCCGGTCAGCCCTGTGCCGGGCTCCCGTCGGCGGTCTCCGGCCGCCGTCCGGTTTCACACGCTGAGCGGCACCGGGTGGATCTCGCTTGCCGGGTGTCCCGTGCGCTCGTGGATCCGCAGCACCGCGTCCGCCGAGGGAGCCTCGGACAGGCAGTAGACGGTCCCGGATGCGGGGTCGGCCCAGGCGCGCTCGAAGTGCACCTTCTCGTCGCCCTCGATCGCCAGGTCCGCCTTGTGGGCGGCCATCAGCTCGGCTTCCGTGATGCCCTTCATGCCATGGTGGACATCCATGTACATCGTCACCGCCGCACACCTCCTCACGTTTTCGGGAGTGCAGCCGTTTCTCCTCCCATCGTCCTCCCGCGGCCGGAAACCGGCCCTTCGGAGGGCGCGGATCGATCGTACGGACGAGATGTGCGAGACCTCCGCGCGGCAGAACCCGTACCCGAGCCGGATCAACACCCCCGCGGGAGTACCCCCCGAACGAAGGACCCCCTCCCCGCGCGGCCTTTACCGTCACCCCGCTTCCCACCCCACCAGGTGATCGCTACTCTACGTGTCGGTAACGAGCCGGGGTAAGGCCCGCGAACGCGGGCCCGCGCAGGGTGAGGGGACACAGCAACATGACCGGGCAGAGCCGCCGCTCCTTCCTCACGTACCTCGTTGCGGCGCCGACGCTCGCCCTCGTCACCCGGGCCGGGGCCGACGTCCTCGCCCCGCAGCCCGCCCACGCCGTGGTCCCGAGCCTGCCCGCCCCGGCCGATCTGGTCGACCTCGGCGACCTGTTCATCCTGGCCGGCGCGCCCACCTCCGCCCTGCTGGCGCTCTCCGTGGAGACGGACGGGACCATCCGCTTCCGGCTGCCGCGCGAGGAGGTCGGCCAGGGGCTCACCACCGCCGTGGCCATGCTCGTCGCGGAGGAGCTCGACGCGCCGCTGGCCGCCGTCCGCGTGGAACTGGACGACGCGCGGCCCGAGCTGCTGTTCAACCAGCTCACCGGAAGCTCCAACTCCATCCGCTCCCTCTACGGGCCGGTCCGGCAGGCCGCCGCCACCGCCCGGGCCCGCCTGGTGGCGGCGGCCGCCCGCCGGTGGGGCCTCGCCGCCTCCTCGCTGGCCACCGCGAACGGCGCCGTACGGGCCCCCGACGGACGCACCGCCGACTACGGCAGCCTCTCCGCGGCCGCCGCCGACCCCGCCCTGATCGTCCTCGGCGCCACCCCGAAGAAGGCGGCGAAGCACTCCCTCGTCGGCAGGCCCACCGGCCGGATCGACGCCCGCGCCATGGTGACCGGCGCCCAGCAGTACACCCTCGACCTCGACGTGCCCGGCGCAAAGCCCTGCGTGGTGCGCCGCCCGCCCTCCCTCGGCGGCAGCGTCAAGGCCGTCGCCAACCTCGGCGCCGTCCGCGCCATGCCCGGCGTCCTGCACGTGGTCACCGTCCCGACCGGGGTCGCCGTCGTCGCCGAGACCTTCGGGCAGGCCCTCGACGCCAAGGCCGCCCTCCAGGTCACCTGGGGGCCCGGCCCCGCCGACCAGCTCTCGGACGCGCAGATCCGCGCCAAGCTGCGCGCCGCCACCCCGCCGCTGCTGGTGCCGCCGCTGCTCACCCCGTACGTGGACGCCGAGTTCGACTTCGCCTTCGTCAGCCACGCGGCCATGGAGACCAACTCCGCCGTCGCCGACGTACGGGACGACCGCGCCGAGATCTGGTCCGGGCTGAAGTCCCCGATCGTGGCCCGCGAGACCATCGCCGCCGAGCTCGGCCTGCCGCTGGACAAGGTCACCGTGCACGTGGTCCAGGCTGGCGGCTCCTTCGGGCGGCGGCTCTTCTTCGACGCCGCCCTGGAGGCCGCCCGCGTCTCCAAGGCCTGCCGCCGTCCCGTCCGGCTGATGTGGACCCGCGTCGACGACACCCGGCACGGCCGGATGCGCCCCGCCACCCACCACAAGATCCGCGCCACCCACCTGCTGGGCGAGGTACTCAGCTTCGAGCACCGGGTGGCCGCCGCCGAGACCGACTTCCGGCACGGGCTCGGCGAGATCATCACCGCCACCGCCGCCAGCCTGCCGCTCGGCATCGGCAACGCGACCCTGGCGCAGACCCTGTTCCACACCACGATCAAGTCCCCCTACCACTTCGGGCTCACCACCCACGGGCTCAGCGAGGTACCCACCGGCATCCCGACCGGCTCCTGGCGTTCGGTGTACTCCGCCAACACCCGGGGCGCCGAGGAGATCGTGGTCGACGAACTCGCGGCGCGGACCGGGAAGGACCCGTACCAGTTCCGGCGCGCCTTCCTGAAGACCGCCGCCCAGCGCGCGGTGCTCGACAAGGCGGCGACGGAGGGGGAGTGGGGACGGCCGATGCCGGCGGGCTGCGCGCAGGGCATCGCCTTCCACGACGAGTACAAGTCCCGGACCGCCTGCCTGGTCGAGATCGACGCCCGCGACCCGGAGCACGTCCGCGTCACCAAGGCCGTCATCGCGGTCGACGTGGGCCTGCCCGTCAACCCGCGCGGACTGGAGGCCCAGATGATCGGCGGCCTCACCGACGCGATCTCCACCACCCTGAAGGCCGGGCTGCACATAGACAAGGGGCTGCCGCTGGAGGGCAGTTACAGTCAGTTCCACTGGGCCCGGCAGCGCGACACCCCGCAGGACGTACGGGTCTTCGTGCTGCCGGCCACCGGGGAGGAGCCGGGCGGCGCGGGCGAGCTCGGCGTACCCGCCGCGGTGGGCGCCATCGCCAACGCCTGGGCCCGGGCCACCGGCAACAAGCCGCGCAGTTTCCCCCTCGACTTCGACGTCGACTTCACCCCGTACCCCCGCTAGAACAGCAACAGCCAGTCAGGTCAGGAGAGTCCGCCGTGCCCTCGCACACCTTCACCGTCAACGGGCAGAGCGTCACCGTGGACGCGCCCGACGATCTGCCCCTGCTGTGGGTGCTCCGCGACATGCTGGGCGTACGCGGCCCCAAGTACGGCTGCGGCGTGGACGTCTGCAAGGCCTGCACCAGCCATCTCGACGGGACGGACATCCGCCCGTGCGTGGTGCCCGTCGCCGCGTGCGCCGGCAAGACGGTGACCACCATCGAGGGACTGGCGAACGGGGACGAGCTGCACCCCGTGCAGGAAGCCTGGCTCGAACAGGACGTCTCCCAGTGCGGTTTCTGCCAGCCCGGCCAGATCATGGCCGCCGTCGCCCTGCTGAAGCGCACGAGTACGCCCACGGACGAGGACATCGACGCCATCGCCAACATCTGCCGCTGCGGCACCTACTTCCGCATCCGGGAGGCCATCCGCAGCGCGGCCGCCCGGATGTGAGCGACCGGGCGTGAGCGATCGGGCGTGAGCGATCGGGCGTGAGCGATCGGGCGTGAGTGATCCGGGCGTGAGCGAGAGGGGCCCCGGGGACTCCCCCGTCGTTCCCGGGGCCCGACCGCTCGCGGTCAAACCTAGGCGGTCGGCCGCCGGTTCGCAGGGTCCGCCGTGCACAGTGACCGGGCGGGGCGGGTATCACTCGGCACAGTGATACACCGGGTGGTCGACTGCGACAGCGCGACCCGGACCGAAGGGACCTCTCATTTCGCACCCGCGCATCCCGCAAACGTCGGCGGACCGGACCCGCAGCCGGTCCGAGGACATCCTCAAGCTGCACCGGCTCGCCCACTCGGGCGGTTCGGCCGCGGTGTTGCAGTGGCTCGCCGCCCGGCTGGGCGGCTGGACCGGAGTGGTGGACGCCGACGGAGCCGCGGGCCCGGAACTCGCCGTCCGCGGGGCGCCCGGGGCGTGCGCTCGGCCGTCCTGCACGGCGAGGGCTCGGCCGCGCTGCTGTTCGCGCTGGACGGGAGCCGCGCACTGGCCGCAGTACCGGACCCGCAGCACCACCCGGGAGCGTCCGCGCTGCTCGCGGACGCCGCCGCCGTACTGGCCCTCGTCCTGCGGGCCGAGGAGGCCGAGCGGCGCGAGGAGCGGGCCGAACTCGCCGAATCACGGGCCCGCGAGGCCGTCCTGCACCTGCTGATGAACGGCCGGCTCTCCACCGCCCACCAGATCGCCGAGGCGCTCTGCCCCTCGCTGCCCGAGCCGATGCGGATGTACGTCGTGGAGTGCCGGGCCGGGGAGCGCGGCGAAGTGGCCCGGCTCTGCGAGGAGCTGACGGGCGGCCGGGCCTGGATCGTGCGCTGCCCGGTGTACGTGCGCCACCTCATCGTCCTGGTCCCCGGCGACCTCGCGGCGACCGCGGCCGCGCACGATCCGCTCGCCGAGGCCCTGGCGGCGGTGGCCCGCGACTGCACGGTCGGGGTCAGCGCGGAACTGCGGCTGCGCGAGGCCCCGGCCGCCTACACCCAGGCCTTCCACGCCCTGGCCGTCGCCCGGGGCCGCGGCGGGCGCCACGCCCGCTTCGGCCCCGGGCCCGAACTGGAGCTGGCCGCCCACGTGGCCGGGACCGGCTGGGCCGAGGCCCTGCTCGCGCCCCTGCACACGTACGTGCCCCGGCGCCCCCAGGACCCCGGCCCGCAGGAGCTGCGGGCCACCGCGCACGCCTGGCTGAACTTCTGCTCGCACGCGACGCGGCTGCTGAAGATCCACCGCAACACCCTGGCCACCCGGCTGCGGCTGATCGAGTCGGTGCTCGGCGTGGACCTCGCGCGGCTCCCCGAGCAGGCGGCGCTCTCGCTCGCGCTGCGGCTGACCCCGGGCGGGGCGGGCGGCGGCGCGGGGGCCTCCACGGGCGGCGCCGCCGGGGTTTCCCCCGGCGGCGCGGCCGGCGCTCCGGCCGATCTGGACGGCGTACTGCGCCACCCCGACCTGGCGGCCTGGGCCCGCGCGCATCTGGCGCCGCTGGCCGGGCGGGACGCCCCGCCCGGCGCCCGGGAGACCGTACGGGCCTGGCTGCGCCACGACGCGCACCTGGTCCCGGCGGCGGCCGCGCTCGGCATTTCGGTGCCGGGCACGCGCAAGCGGCTGGCCCGGATCGAGGCGCTGCTGGAGCGCTCGCTGCTGCGCTCGCCGAGCGCCCGCTACGACCTGTGGCTGGCTCACCGGGCCGAGGAACTGGCCGGGTTCACGGCATGACACAGCCCCAATAAGGGGCAAAGTGCATGAAATATGCACGATCATGCCGGGATGAGGCGTATCAATCTGAAGCGCGTGCTGGTGGGTGAACCGCTCGACACCGCGCGACTGGGCGAGACCCTGCTGCCCAAACGGCTCGCGCTGCCGATCTTCTGCAGCGACCCGCTCTCCTCGGTGGCCTACGCCACTGAGGAGATCCTGCTGATCCTCGCCCTCGGCGGTGTCGCCCTGCTCCACCTCGCCTGGTACGCCGCCGCCGCCATCGTCTTCCTGATGATCGTGGTCGTCGCCTCCTACCGGCAGACCTGTTACGCCTATCCCGGCGGCGGCGGTGCGTACATCGTCAGCTCCGAGAACCTCGGCCAGACTGCCGCCCTGACGGCTGCCAGCGCGCTCCTCGTCGACTACGTCATGACCGTCGCCGTCTCCGTGGTCTCCGGCGTGGACGCCATCACGTCCGCGATCCCTTCCCTCAGCGACCACGAAGTCGGCCTGTCGGTGGGGTTCGTGGTGCTGCTGGTGCTGATGAACCTGCGCGGCGTACGGGAGTCGGGACGGATCTTCGCCATTCCGACCTACGGGTTCGTCCTCGTCATCTACGTCATGTTCGCCGTGGCGGCCGTCCGGCTCGCGACCGGCGAGACCATCCGCGCCGAGTCCGCCGACCTCCCGATCACCGCCGAGGGCACGTTCACCGGCCTGGGCCTGGTGCTCCTCGCGATGCGGGCCTTCGCCTCCGGCTGTACGGCGCTCACCGGCGTCGAGGCGATCAGCAACGGCGTACCCGCCTTCCGGAAGCCCAAGAGCCGCAACGCCGCCAACACCCTTGCCGCGATGGGCGTCCTGTCGGTGACCATGTTCGTCGGCATCACCATCCTGGCCATGGTGTACGAGGTGCACGTCGCCGCCGACCCGACGGAACTGGGCCTGCCGCCCGGCACACCGATGTCCACCGCGCTCGCCCAGATCGGCCGTGCCACCTTCGGGGACTGGCACTTCCTCTTCTACCTGCTCCAGGCCGTCACCGCGGGCGTACTGATCCTCGCCGCCAACACCGCCTTCAACGGCTTCCCGATGCTCGCCTCGATCCTGGCCAAGGACAAGTACGCACCGCGCCAGCTCTTCAACCGCGGCGACCGGCTCGTCTACTCCAACGGCATCGTGCTGCTCGCGCTCGTCGCCGTCGCCCTCATCGTCTCCTTCGACGCCCAGCTGACCCGCCTCATCCAGCTCTACATCATCGGCGTCTTCGTCTCCTTCACCCTCTCCCAGGCGGGCATGGTCCGGCACTGGCGCCGCGAACTCGCCTCCCCGGCCACGCCCCGGGAGCAGCGCATCCACATCCACCGCCGGCTGGCGATCAACGCGGTCGGCGCCACCCTGACCGCCGTGGTCCTGGTCATCGTCCTGCTCACCAAGTTCACGCACGGCGCCTGGCTGGTCGTCATCGCGATGCCGCTGCTGTTCCTCGGCATGAAGGGGGTCCGCCGGCACTACGACCGGGTCTCGGCCCAGGTCGCCGTCGCCCCCGGGGTCAGACCGCGCAAACCCTCCCGCCACCACGTGCTGGTGCTGGTCGCCAACGTGCACGCCCCGACGCTGAAGGCGCTCGGCTACGCACAGGCACTGCGGCCGGACACCCTGACGGCCGTCACCGTCGCCGCCGACGAGGAGGACGCGCGCCGGCTGCGCGAGGCATGGGCGGAGCACGACCCGGGCGTCCCGCTGAAGATCCTGCACTCCCCGTACCGCGAGGTCGTCGGGCCGGTGCTCGCGCACATCCAGGAGCTGGCCGCCGCCGAGGGGACGGACATCCTGTCCGTGGTCATCCCCGAGTACGTGGTCGGGCACTGGTGGGAGCAGCCCCTGCACAACCAGAACGCGTTCCGGCTGAAGGCGAGGCTGCTGTTCACCCCGGGCGTCGCGGTGATCGACGTACCGTACCTGCTCGAGTCGGCCCGGCCGGCCGCCCCGCACGAGCCGGCGGAATCGACCAGGGCCTGAGGTCAGTTGCTGCGGCGCGGGGCGCGGCCGGCCGGCTTCGCTCCCGGTGCCGCCGGCTCGCCCGCGGCCCGCTGGAGCACCGCCGCATGGGCCAGCGCCAGCTCCACCACGTGCGCGGGGTCGGACAGCGTGCGGCCGGTCAGCTGCTCGAGGCGCCGCAGCCGGTTCGAGACGGTGTTGCGGTGGCAGTACAGCCGCTGGGCGGCGTACGTCGTCGAGCCGTGGCAGGTCAGCCAGGTGCCCAGCGTGTTCAGCAGCACCCGGCGGTCCTCCGCGGGCAGCGCCAGCACCGGCCCCAGCACCACTTGCCGCAGCCGGCCCGCGAGTTCGGCCTGGGAGGCGACCAGCGCCGTCGGCAGCCGTTCGTCCAGCAGGGCGGTGCACGGACCGCCGGACGCCGGGACGGTGCGCAGTGCCAGCGCGGCGAGCCAGCGTGCCCGGGCCAGGTCGCCGGGGGTCTCCACGACGGGGCTGACCCCGGCGCGGGCTCTGAGCGGGCCGAGCAGCTCCCGTACGGACTCCAGCGGATGGTGGCCCAGCTCCACGAGGCCGGTCTCCCCGTCGGCGCGGATCCGCCACAGCACGCGCAGGCCGCTCGCGGCCGGCTCGGCGTCGGGCCGGCCGGGGCCGCCCGGATCGCCGGACCCGCCCGAGCCGCCCGCGCCGAGTACGACGACCGCGAACCGGCCGCGCTCGGGCAGCCCCAGCTGGGCCGCCGCCTCCGAGACCGCGGGCCCGTCCGACGGACCCGCGCCGTCGAGCAGCGCGTCCAGGAGGGCCGCCCGGCGCTCCCGGTCGCGGTCCCAGCGCGCGGCCTCCGTACGGCGGTACGCGTCGGCCACCGCGTCCGTCAGCTGGTCCAGTACGTCCCACAGCACGCCCGCGGCCGGCAGCAGCCGGGGCAGCGCCGCCGGATCGTGCGCGGCCACGGCTTCGTTGAGGGCCTGCCACACCAGCCGGCCGCCGCGCCGGTAGGTGCGCAGCAGCGAGGCGAGCGGCAGGCCCTGTTCGGCGCGGAGCGTACCGGTGGCGCGTGCATCGGCGAGTTCCACGGGCAGCCCGCGGATGCCGAGGACCAGGCCCTCGACCGCCTGCCGCAGGTTGTGGTGGATCCGCTCGCGCAGCTCGGCCCGGCCGAGCAGGGCGGCGTACGCGGGGTCCTCGGCCAGCGTCCGGTCGGCGAGCCGGTCCGCTGTCACCGCGATGCGGCGGGACAGGTCCTCTCGTATCTCCTCGATGATCCGCTCCATGACGGGCAGAGTGACACGGGGGAGGGGTTCGAGGGGAGGGCCCGGACCGTGCCGCATCCGCCGGCCTGTCCGAATGCACCCAGTACTCCGCGGCGGGCCTGCGCCGCGCGGCGGCGATGCGGCCCGAACCGGGGCCGGAGGGCGGTGTTTTGCGCGAGTGTGCGGGGAGCGGACCCGAAGCGTGGTGATCTTATGCCCGGAAGTGCGCGAGTCAGCTGGGATTGCGGGCGGTAAGCGACTTTCATGGGGGTGCCAGGACTCGTACCGGAGCAGGGGGAGTATTCATGGGCACCGACGGCAGCCACAAGGACAGCGCACCCACCCTGATCGGTTCCGTGCAGCGCGCGCTGCGCCTCGTCGAGGCGATGTACGCCGAGGGCGGGGCGACGGCGAAACGGCTCGCGCGGGTCACCGGCATTCCGCTGCCCACCGTGTACCACCTGCTGCGCACCCTCACCCACGAGGGATATGTGGAGCGCGAGGGCGGCGCGTTCCGGCTCGCGGAACATCTTCCGCTTGCTTCGTGAGCCCCCGTGCGCCCTTGCGCCACCGGCGGCGGTGATCAACATTCGTGATCAGAAGTCGACGGGTTCCGGCCAAGCTGTCGCGTGGTTCTGTGCATGTTCCAGCGGAAAATGCCAGAAGCCCCATCCGTGCTGTGGAACGTGAGTAAGTTCCCTCCTGTCGCGCCGTAGACCGTGCACTTCGCACGTCTGGCCGGGAGGGGAGCCCGCGTGCCCGGGATCGACGAATGCCTGCTCGAAGCCATGGCCCTGCCTGGTGCGCGGGGGGCCGCGCTGGTCGACTGGAGCAGCGGACTGGCCCTCGGCACCGCCGGGGACTCGCCGGTCGGCGACCACGAGACCACCGCCGCCGAGACCGCCGAGCTGGCCCGGGCGGCCGCCGAGTACGAGTCCTTCGCCCAGCCGGCCCCGGACTCCGCCCGGGGTGAGCCCGCGGGCCAGCCCGTGGAGGACCTGATCGTCACCACCCGGACCGGATACCACGTCCTCCGCTTCGTCGAGACCAGCTTCGACAGCAGCGTCTTCCTCCACCTGTGGCTGGACCGCACCGACGGCAACCTCGCCCTCGCCCGGCACAGACTCCGCGTCCTCGCCGAGGGGCTGGTCCTCAGATGACCGGGACCCAGGTGGGCGGCCTCGCCGCCGTCTCCCCCCTGCTCACCCGGCTCGCCGCCGAGCGCGCCACCGGCGCCCTGCTCCGCGACCGCGGCACCCTCTTCCTGGAGGACGGCCGCATCGTGCACGCAGAGAGCCCGGCCACCCCCGGCCTCGACGTACTCCTCACCACCGGCGGCGGCCTCGCCCCCGAGCGCTGGCGCGAGGCGGTGGACCGGGCCGGCGCCCGCCGCCAGGTCGCCCGCTTCCTCGTGGACAGCGGCGGCCTCGCCGGCGGCGAACTGGAGATCTGCCATCTCGCCGCGATATTCGACGCCGCCTTCTTCGCCCTGTCCCCGGGCACCGGCCCCTCCCGGTTCCGCCGCGGCGCCACCCACTGGATCGGCTCCGTCCGCTCGGTCCCGGCCGCCGCCGTCGAGCGGGAGACCCGGCGCAGGCGGGAGCTGCTCGACGCCGTGTGGCCGTACCCGCTGCTGGACACCTCCCCCGTGGTGCCGCGGGCCGCCGCCCCCGGCCAGACCGTCACCGCGCGCCAGCGGATCCTGCTGGCCCAGGCGGACGGCGTACGGACCCCCGCGGACCTCGCGTGGGTGCTGGGCCGGCCGGCGTTCCACACGCTGCTCGACGTACGGCGCCTCGCGGCGGCCGGACTGGTCGAGACCCCGCACACGCCGGTCCTGGCACCGGTCGAAACACCCCTGCCCGACTGGATGACCCAGACCCAATCCCCGGACGTGGCGCTGCTTCGCCGGTTACGCGACGCACTGGAGGCAAGCCTGTGAGGCTCCCGCTGCGACCGGCTCTGCGCTCCGAGCGCGCCGACCGCTCCGAGCGAAGGCAGCCCGAAAGGAGAAAGGCCGACATGAGCACGGCGATGGTGCCCCCCGAGGCCGAGGCCGACATACTCGCCGAGCTCCGCAGGCTGCGCGCCCGGGTCCCCCAGCTCACCGGCGCCCTCGCCGGCAGCGCCGACGGCCTGGTTCTCGCGCAGGACAGCGCCGCCACCGAGGTGGAGTCCGTCGCGGCACTGACCGCGGCCGCCCTCGGTGTGGCCCAGCGGCTCAGCGACTGCACCGGCCAGGGCGGATTCCGTGAGCTGCTGATACGCGGCGAACACGGATACGTGGCCACCTACGCGGCCGGGGACGCGGCCGTCCTCACCCTGATCGCGGAGCCCCGCGTCAACGTCGGCCGGCTCCATCTGGAGGCCCGCCGCTCCAGCCTCCGGATAGCGGAGCTCATCGACCACGTCCTCGGACGCCGCGGCCCCGAGATCCCGTCGGGCTGAGCCGCGCTGCCGCACCACACCCCGTACCCACCACCGATAGACCGCAGAAACCGCAGACACCGTAGAAACGGTAGAAGAAGAAGGAGGGCCCCTCATGGCCAACGTGGAGACCGCACTCAAGGAAACCCTCGCCACGATCGACGGCGCGATCGGCGCCGCCCTGGTCGACTACGGCAGCGGCATGGCCCTCGGCACCATCGGCGGCGGCAAGGACCTCGACCTCACGGTGGCCGCGGCCGGCAACACCGATGTGGTCCGAGCCAAGGTCCGCACCATGGAGATGCTCGGCCTCAAGGACGAGATCGAGGACATCCTGATCACCCTCGGCACCCAGTACCACCTCATCCGGCTGATGAAGAACCGCGACTCCAAGGGGTTCTTCCTCTACCTCGCGCTCGACCGCGGCCGGGCCAACCTCGCGATGGCCCGGCACCAGCTCAAGAAGATCGAGGCGGAGCTCGAAATCTGAGCAGACGTTCGGTCCGACCCCGACGCAGAGGTGGCGGGCGGCTGAATTCTTTGCCGTCCGCCCCGGGGGACAAGGGCTATATGTCCAGGATGGGGGGACTTTATCATCCCGTTACCGAGTAGGATGCTGTCATCACCTGATCATCGAAATAGCTTAAAACGCTGGAGAACCCGCCACCCATGCCCCCGCGCCTGAGCATCGTCGTCCCCGTCTACAACGTCGAGCTCTACCTCGACGAGTGCCTGGAGTCCATTGCCGCCCAGACGTTCGACGACTTCGAGTGCATCCTCGTCGACGACGGGTCCACCGACACCAGCGCCGTCATCGCCAAGGCCTTCGCCGCGCGGGACAAGCGTTTCCGGGTCGTCATGCAGGACAACGCCGGACTCGGTGCCGCCCGCAACGTGGGCGCCCGCCACGCGTCCAAGGACAGCGAGTACCTGGCCTTCGTCGACAGTGACGACACGATGCCGGACTACGCCTACGAGCGCCTGATCGCCGCCCTCGACGAGACCGGCTCCGACTTCGCCGGCGGCAACGTGAAGCGTTTCCGCTCCGTCGGCATGCAGCAGTCCTGGGGCCACCGGGCCGCCTTCGCCAAGACGCAGCTGAAGACCCACATCTCCA
Organism: Streptomyces sp. NBC_00354; assembly: GCF_036106915.1. Classification (NCBI taxonomy): domain Bacteria; kingdom Bacillati; phylum Actinomycetota; class Actinomycetes; order Kitasatosporales; family Streptomycetaceae; genus Streptomyces; species Streptomyces sp. NBC_00354. The sequence goes on from NZ_CP107983.1 coordinate 7,411,165, forward strand.
AGTTCCCGGCGCTGGTCACCGACCGCACCGCGTGGAACAAGGTCTACCGGCGCAGCTTCTGGGACGAGCACGGCTTCCAGTACCCGGAGGGCATCCTCTACGAGGACGCCCCCGTCAGCATCCCCGCGCACTACTTCGCGTCCAGCGTCGACGTCATCAGTGACTGCGTCTACCACTGGCGCGTCCGCGAGACCGGCGAGCGCTCGATCACCCAGCGCTCCACCGACCCGGTCTCCCTGATCGACCGCGTCACCTCCGTCCGCCTGGTCCGCGAGGCCCTCAAGGCCAAGGAGGGCGCCAAGTACGTCCGCTACCTGCGCGACTACGACTACAACGTGCTGAGCGAGGAGCTCCCGCTCATCTACAAGTACGTCGGTGAGGGCGGAGCCGACTTCCGGGCCGCCTTCGTCAAGGAGGTCGGCGGGCTCGTCCGCGAGATCGGCACCGGTCCCTGGGCCGCCCTGACCGTCGCCGACCGCCTCAAGGCGTACCTGGCCGGCGAAGGCCGCGTCGAGGACTTCATCGCCCTCACGCAGCACCAGAGCGACTACTCCTACAGCGTCCCCGTCAAGGGGCTGGCCCGCCCGCAGGCCGACTACCCCTTCCTGCACGGCCGTCCGCCGGTCCCCGCCAAGATCCTCGCCCTCGGCCCGCGCGAGCGCCGCGTCGTCAGCCGCCTCGAGCAGGCCGTCTGGAGCGACGGCAAGCTGCTGCTGCGCGGCTACGCGCTGCCCGGCCACCTCGGCGCGGAGAGCCGCCTCGGCTCGCGCAAGGTGCTGGTCTTCCGCGAGGGCGGCAAGCGCCGCCGCACGGTCGTCAGCACCCGTACGGTGGCCTCCCCGATGGCCACCGTGAACTCCCCGCACCTCGCCCTGCGGCACGCCGACTGGGCCGGCTTCACCGCCGTCGTCGACCCCACCGTCTTCCAGTCGGGCGGCAAGTGGAACGACGGCATATGGACCACGTCCATCGCCGTCACCGGCGCCGGCGGCCTGCACCGCGCCCGCCTCAAGGGCGGCGAGTCCGACACCGGCCAGAACCCGCCCGCCCACTGGGTGGCCCCGGACGTCCGGATCGTCCCGAACTCCACCGGTGCCCTCACCATCCAGGTGGAGGTCGTCCGGGCCCGCGCCCTGGACGTCCGCGCCGCCGGTGACGACGCCGTCGAGGTGGCCGGCGAGCTCGCCGCCGAGCTCGGCGCCGACGCGACCCTGCGCGCCGAGCACGTCTCCACCGGCACAGTCCTCACCTTCCCGCTCGAGACCGCCGCCGCCGGCGGCGGGCGGATCCCGTTCACCGTGCGCGTACCGCTGGCCGAGCTGGCCGCCGTACCGGACGCCGCGTGCGAGCCCGGCGAGTGGACCCCCGAGCCGTGGAGCCTGACCATCGTCGGCGCCGACGGCTCCGACCACCGTCTCGTGCACGACGAGCGCGGCGGCTTCGCCGGTCTGGTCGTGCCCCTGACCGGCGGGGACGCGGGCCGTGCCCTCTTCGCCAAGCGCGGCAACACCGGACACCTGACCCTCTCGGTGCAGCCCTCGCCGCCGCTGGTCGACTCGGTCGCCACCCAGGACGGCACCGTCACCCTGAAGGGCCGCTTCGTCGCCCCGACCGACGAGCCGTACGAGCTGGTCCTGCACGACGCCCACGGCACCGAGTTCAGCTACCCCCTCACCCGCGACGGCGACCGCTTCGAGTCCTCGTTCGAGCCCGTGCTCCCCGAGGCCTACGCCGGCCGCACCACGCTGCCTCAGGGCCGCTGGTGGCCCACCCTGCGCCCGCTCGCCCAGGGCGGCACCACCGCGGGCCTGCTCGGCGTCGACCGCGGCGCCCCGGTGCAGTTCGCGCCCACCGCCCTGCACGCCGGGCCGCACGCCCTCACCGTGGAGGGCCGCCGGATGCGGGTCGAGGCCCGCTTCTACGACCGCATGGTGCTCGTCGCCGACCCGCTGCTCAGCCCGCACGACCGCACCCGGTACGCCCAGCGCGTCACCCGGTACGAGACCTACCCGGCGCAGCGCGCCCTGCCGGTCAAGGACATCGTCGTGTACGACACCTTCCAGGGGAACGGCGCGGGCGACTCGCCCCGCGCCATCCACGAGGAGCTGCTGCGCCGCGGCGAGAAGCTGGACCACGTCTGGCTCGTCCGCGACGGCCGCGCCGAGGTCCCCGCGACCGCCCGCGCCGTGCAGTACGACAGCGTCGAGGCCTGGGAGGTCCTCGCCCGGGCCCGCTACTACGTCGTGAACGACAACGTGCCGCAGCGCTTCCAGCGCCGCGCCGGCCAGATCGTCGTCCAGACCTGGCACGGGACGCCGATCAAGGAGATCGGCCACGACTTCATCCACGACTACTACACGAGCCCCGAGATCCTCGAGGCACTGGAGCACGACAGCGCCCAGTGGTCGCTGCTCGCCTCCCCGAGCTCGTACGCGACGCCCCTCCTGAAGCGCGCCCTCGGCTACAAGGGCGAGGTCATCGAGTCCGGCAGCCCGCGTACGGACGCGCTCGTCAAGCCCGACGCGCAGCGGATCGCGGAGGTCCGCCGCCGGCTCGGCCTGCCCGAGGGCAAGAAGGTCGTCCTCTACATGCCGACCTGGCGTGAGAACCGCGAGGGCTGGTCGGGCGGCTACAAGCTCGACCTGCAGATCGACCTGGACGCCGCGCGGCGCGAGCTCGGCGAGAACCACGTCCTGCTGGTCCGCGGCCACCACCACGTCACCGAGCAGGTCCGGGACGACGTGCGCGACGGCTTCGTCGTGGACGTGTCCCGCTGGCCCGACGCGACGGACCTGCTGCTCGTCGCCGACGTGCTGATCTCGGACTACTCCTCGGCGCTGTTCGACTTCGCGCTCACCGACCGGCCGATCCTGCTCTTCACGTACGACATGGATCACTACCGGACCACGCTGCGCGGCTTCAACTTCGACCTGGCGGAGAAGGCCCCCGGCCCGCTGCTGGCGGACTCGGCGAGCCTGATCGAGGCCGTGCGGGGCGCGGACTCGGTCGGCGCGGAGTACAAGGAGGCGCGGGCCGCGTTCCGCGCCGAGTTCTGCGACCTGGACGACGGCGGCGCCGCCGAGCGCGTCGTCGACCGGATGCTCGGCATGGCGGCCGAGCTCGCGGTGTGAGCCTCAGGCCTGCGGTGTAAGCCGTAGGAGTGCATTCAGGAAGCGTTACGGACCGGCCCCGGGCCCACCGATGAATTTCGGGACCGGGGCCGGTCTGTATAGGAGCGAGACGGTGCCCCACCGCACGGACTCGACCACGCACCCGCCTGGAGGCAGTCATGAGCAGCAGCAACGGATTCACCACGTGCCTGTGGTTCGACGGCAACGCGGAGGCCGCCGCCGACTACTACGTGTCCGTCTTCAAGGACGGGAAGATCGGGCGGACCGGCTACTACAACGAGGCGGGGCCGGGCACGGCCGGTGACGTGATGGTCGTCGAGTTCGAGATCAACGGCCAGAAGTTCGTCGGCCTCAACGGCGGTCCGCAGTTCCCCTTCACCGAGGCGATCTCGTTCCAGATCCACTGCGGCGACGAGGCGGAGTCGGACTACTACTACGACGAGCTGACGAAGGACGGCGGCCAGGAGTCCGCCTGCGGCTGGGTCAAGGACAAGTTCGGGGTGTCCTGGCAGGTGGTCCCGGCCGGCGCCATCGACCTGGTCACCGACCCGGACCCGGGGCGGGCCGCCCGCGCCACCGCGGCCATGATGAAGATGAAGAAGCTGGACGTGGCGGAAATGCGCCGGGCGGCCGACGCCGTGTAACAGGGCTCCGCTAGGTCCGAGGAGGAGCTCCGAACCTGCCCGAGCCGGCGCCTAGGCGGCCGGGCCGAGGTCGCCGATCCGGGCCAGCAGCGCCGGGAGGGCCGTCCCGATCGGCTCGCGGATCACCTCGTCCGCGAGCGGATCGTACGGGGTCTCCTCGGCATTCACGATGATCAGGCGGGCCCCCGCCTCGGCGGCCATCCCGGCCAGCGAGGCGGCGGGCTGCACCTGGAGCGTGGTCCCGACGGCGATGAACACGTGAGCGCCCTTCGCCACGGCCACCGCCTGCCGCAGCACCTCCGGGTCGAGCCGCTCGCCGAACATCACGGTCGCCGACTTGAGGATCCCGCCGCAGGCGGGACAGGCCGGATCCGGCTCCCCGGCGGCGACCCGGGCCAGTGCCTCGTCCATCCCCGACCGGGCGTGGCACGCCGTGCAGACCACCGCCCGCGCGGTCCCGTGCAGCTCGAACACCTTGCGCGGCGGCATCCCGGCGAGCTGGTGCAGCCCGTCCACGTTCTGCGTGATCACCCGGACCGGGGTGCCGCCGCGCTCCAGTGCGGCCACGGCCAGATGCGCGGCATTCGGCCGCGCCCCGAGGGCGCCGACCTCGGCGCGCATCTGCCAGGAGCGGCGCCGGATCTCCGGATCCGCCATGTAGTACTCGTACGTCACGAGCTTCTCGGCCTCGGGATCACGGCGCCACAACCCCTGCGGCCCCCGGTAGTCCGGAATCCCGGAGTCGGTGGACATCCCGGCCCCACTCAACACTGCGACAAGCGGCTTCCCCATGCCCCGACCCTACGTACGGCCGGTACGGACCCGCGACTGGATTACCTTCGTCCGAGAGGGTCGTTTCTGCGGTGAATCCCGCCCCCCACAGGAGTGAGATCCGCGGTCCACCCCTGCCCGCGAAGACCCGCGGTGGTTACACATCCCGCATGAAGATCATGCCGTACAGCCTCGGTGCCCTGCTGCTGCCCTTGCTCGCGCTGCCGGCCCCGACCACCGCCGTCGCCGACCCCGCCCCGGTCGCCGTCCGCCACCGGCACAACGCCGCCGAGATCAGTACCTTCCTCGCCTCCTTCTACGGCCACCACGGCCCTTCCCCGCACGACCGCGACCAGCGCGTCTCGCAGCAGCTCAAGGAGAAGCAGGCACACAGCCCGTACTCCGACGTTCTGCTCTGCGCCCAGAACGAGCCCTGGGACATCGCCATCGGCGCGGTCACCGTCGCCCAGTCGGCCGGTGTCGGCTGGGCCACCGTCACCACGCACTGGAGCGCGGACAGCACCGACACGTTCACGGCGTACGTGCGGCTCGACTCCCGGCCGATCAAGCTCGACGATGTGATCTGCGCGGGCTGACCGCCCGTACGCCGTCTGGTACAACACCGGACATGACGGGATTCGAGATCACCGGCGCGAGCGCCGCCGACATGGAAATGATCCGTACCTGGGCCGATGAGGAAGGGTGGAACCCGGGCGACTCCGACCGGTTCGCTTTCGCGGTCGCCGATCCGGCCGGTTTCCTCGTCGGCCGGACCGACGGTGAACCGGTGGCCTGCATCTCGGCCGTGCGGTACGGGTCCGCCTTCGGTTTCATCGGCTTCTACATCGCCCGCCCCGCCGTCCGCGGGCGGGGTTACGGGATCCGGCTGTGGCACGCCGGGATGGAGCGGCTCGACGGGCGGCTCGTCGGCCTGGACGGGGTGGTCGACCAGCAGGACAACTACCGCAAGTCCGGGTTCCGTTCGGCCTGGAACAACGTCCGGTACGAGGGCGCCCCACGGGTGAACGGCGCGGGCGCGGAGGGGGTCGGGGTCGGGGTCGAGGTGGTCGACGCGGCCTCGCTCCCCTTCGGGCAGCTGGCCGCCTACGACCGCCGGTTCTTCCCCGCGTCGCGCGACGCCTTCCTGTCCGCCTGGACCGGCCTGCCCGGCCGCACCGCCCTCGCCGCCGTCCGCGACGGGCGGATCGAGGGCCTCGGCGTGATCCGCCCGTGCAGCGGGGCCTCCCGGATCGGCCCGCTGTACGCCTCCACCCCGGGCATCGCGGCCGCCCTGCTGTACCGGCTCGCGGAGCACACCCCCGACGGGGCGGTCGCCGTGGACGTGCCCGACGCCAATCCGGCGGCCACCGCCCTGCTGGCCGGTCTGGGGCTGGCCCCCTCGTTCGAGGCCGCCCGGATGTACACCGGCCCTGCCCCGGAGGTCGAGCTGGCCGGGGTGTACGGGGTGACGAGCCTCGAACTGGGCTGACGGCCCGACGGGACGCCGGGCGTGATGCGGGGATGGGGCGGGCGTGAGGCGGGGTGCCGGACGGCGGTCGCACGACGCCGCCCGGCCGGTCGCGTCGTGCCGGGTCAGAATCCGAACAGGGCGCCGCTGGTGTGCCGCAGGCCGCAGGGGTTGCCGAAGGTGTACGAGTAGTTCAGCCGGCGGCCCTGCCACACCCCGACGGCGGTGACCGTCATCGGGTTCCACTCCCTGGTGCAGTCGACGCCGGCGCCCGGTGCCGCGACCGCGTCCAACTCGTGCGAGTTCGCCCGTAGTTCGGCACACGCGGCGGCCGGGGCCGGGTGCGTCCCGCCCGGGGCCGGCGCACAGACGAGCGTCACCGCGCGCAGCACCGTGCCGTGGGTGGTGTCCTCCCCGGCCGTGATGCTCAGGACGAGGGCGGACGGCGCGTACAGGCTCTGCGCACCGGACGGTGCGGCGTCGGCAGCTCCGGGCCAGGCCAGGGCCGTGAGAGCGGTGAGCGCCATGGCGGCGGAACCGAGGCCGAGACCCTTTGCGATGGACCGCATTTCGAACTCCCTTGAGTGGTTGCTTCGGATAGCGGACAGGAGTCTTGCCGACACGGACCGTGATCGCCCGTTCGTATGGCCATTTCTCGTCACCGATCGTAAGCGAATGTATGCAGACCGCAGCCGTGTGAGGGGTGCTGACCTGTGGGGGAGCGGGCCGCCGAATCGGCCGAACACACGCGCTGAAACATTCCGGGGGCGGGTCGGGACCGGCCCCCGGGGGGCGGTTTCGGCGTCCTAGCGGGTCGTCGACATGCGCGGGGCGTAGAGGTCGATGAGCCGGGTGCGGGTCTGCTGGAGCCGGAGCGCGAGCACGCGTCCGACCCAGTGGCCGACGGCGGAGCCGAAGGCGGGGTCGGCGTCCATCAGCATCCGTACGGCGGTCGCGTCGAACTCGTACGAGCGCACCGGGGTCATCGCCTCCGCGCTCAGCTGCCACACGTACGGCGGGAAGAGCCAGGACCAGCCCACCAGTTCACCGGGGCCGAGGTTCTCGACGGGGGCGGGCCGGCGGCCGGGCAGGGGGATCTGGAGCGTCACCGTGCCGGACCGCACGATCCAGAAGGCTTCGGTCCGGCCGCCCTCCTCGAAGATCGTCGCGCCTTCGGGGAAGTTGACCTCACGGGCCTGTGACATCAGCCGTCCGCGATGTTCGGCGGAGAGGACGGCGGCGATTCGGATGGGGGAAGGTGTGCTCACGACGGCCTCCGATCAGGGCCCCCCGCTACCCCCAGTGTCGCCGACGCCCGTACGAATGCAGGTGCGGCGCATCACCCGGTTGTCCGAGTACCCCACAGGCGGCCCTGCACACGCCGGACGCGGGCATCGCCGACGACTCCCCGAAGTCTCCCCGGGGTCACGGCGCGCGCTCCGTCCGGGCGGTCGCTCCGGGTGGTCCGTCCGGGCGGTCCTTCCGCAGAGCCCCTGCGCGGGGTTCCTGAGCAGGGTCCCGGCGCAGGGTCATTCCTCGGCGTTCGCCTCCAGGCAGGCCAGCTCCATCGCGTCGAGGACCGCCTCGTGGCTGCGCCGGCTCAGCTCGGCGACGTTCTCGATCTGCGCCGTGGCCCAGGCCGCCAGGGTCATGACCAGGACGCGCAGCCCGTCGGTGCCGTGCTCGGCCAGGATCGCGTCGGCGACGATCATCGCGTCCTCGGGAACCTGCTCGGGTGGCTCGAGCCCGGCGAGACCGCGCAGCATGGTGAGGGTGCGGCGGGAGATCTCCGGCGTCATCCTCGCCAGCCGCAGGTCCTCTTCTTCGTCCATCTGCCCCACCCTCCCGTGCGTTCCCGTCCCCCTCAGGGGCACGGTAGGCGCTGAGGGCCCCGCGCGGGGCGGTTTCGCCAGGGTGACCGCACGTAAGGGGCCGGCCCGCACCACCGCCCGTCCCGGCCTTGCGACCGGCATGGGCGTCGGCGGGGCGGCGGCCGGAAAGTCGGCGCTCCTTTGGGTTCCCTGGTCGGCGACCGGCCGGTAACTTGGCCGCGGCATCCGTCCGTTGCCCGACCGGCCCGGACGGCCCGACCCCCCAGGAGCGACATGAAGAGCCTCGTCCGCGCGCTGTTCGCCGCCCTCCTGCTGCTGGTGGGAGTCCTGCCGGCGGTGGCCGCTCCGGTGCCCGCCGTGGCCGCGCCGGCCGCGCCCGCGGGGGAGGCGTGGGCCCCGCCGCTGTCCACCCGCGGCCGCTACATCGTCGACGCGAACGGCAACCGGTTCCGCCTCCGCTCCGGCAACTGGGACGGAGCCCAGGGCTCCTGGGGCGGCTCCGGCGACCGGAACGACCCCGCCACCCACCACAGCGGCCAGGACTCCCACGGCATCCCGCTCGGACTCGACCGGGTGCCGCTGCCCACCCTGCTGGCCGACTTCCGGGCCCTCGGCCTCAACAGCATCCGGCTGCCCTTCTCCAACGAGATGCTCCGCACCACCGCCCCCGTCCCGGACACAGCCGTCGCCGCCAACCCGGCGCTGCGCGGCCGTACCCCGCTCCAGGTCTACGACGCCGTCGTCACGGCGCTCACCGACGCCGGGTTCGCCGTCATCCTCAACAACCACACCGTCACCACCCGCTGGTGCTGCGCACTCGACGGCAACGAACGCTGGAACAGCGGCCGGTCCACCGCCCAGTGGGCCGACGACTGGGTGTTCCTGGCCCGCCGCTACCGCGACAACCCGCGCGTGGTCGGCGCCGACCTCTACAACGAGGTCCGCCGCGACTTCCTCGACGACCCCAACTGGGGCCTCGGCGACGGCCACGACTGGCAGGCGGCCGCCCAGGAGGCCGGCGACCGGATCCTCGCCGAGGCCAACCCGAACCTGCTCATCGTGGTCGAAGGCATCAACTGGACCGGCATCCCCGTGGACGGCTTCCCGCACGGCCGCCCCACCCTCACACCCGTACGCACCCTGTCCCACACGCTCGTGGTGTCCAACAAGCTCGTGTACTCGGCCCACTTCTACGGGTACACCGGCCCCCGGCACAGCGGCGCGACCGGCATGGGCGAGACCAGCGACCTCCGCTACCAGGACATGAGCCGGGCCCAGCTCGAACAGACACCCTCCACGACCAGGCCCTCTACGTATCCGCCGAGACCGGCGCCCATTTCACCGCCCCCGTCTGGATCAGCGAGTTCGGCATCGGCGCCGACGAGACGGGCGCCCTCCCGCGCGCCTGGTTCCAGAACCTCACCGGCTATCTGACCGCCGCCGACGCCGACTTCGCGTACTGGCCGCTCGTCGGCTGGAGCACCACCGCCCAGGGCGCCCCCGGCGGCGACACCTGGGCGATGCTCCGCTACGACTCCTCCGGCCGCCGGTCCGGCGTCCTGGATGCGGCCGACTGGCGTACGCAGCCGTGGACCGCCCTCGCCGCCACCGCCGGGCGCACCGGGCAGGTGCCCGCCACCCCCGCCTGGTACCAGCTGACCACCGACCACCGCGACCACAACGCCTCGCTGCGCACGCGGGCCACCGGCGACTGGGACAGCGGGGCCCGCAAGGCGGTCTGCCCCGACGGCGCCCGCCTGGCCGGACTCGGGCACACGGGGGGCCGCGGCCTGTGCACCACCTCCGACCTGAGGGCCCCGACGGGCGGGCACACCGTGGTCCGCGACGAGGCGTACGTCCCGGCGGGCGGCGACTGGGCGACCGGGTACACGAAGTTCCAGTGCCCGTCCGGCCAGTTCCTGATCGGGTACAGCCTGCGGGGCGAGCGGGTCTCGGCGGCCCTGTGCGCGCCGTCCCGGACGGCCCTCCCCACGGGCGGGCGCACGCTCTGGTTCGACCGCGGCGACAACCGCCCGCCGGGCGGCCCCGGGGGCGAGTACGCGTACGGCGACTACAAGGGCCAGTGCCTGCCCACCGAGTACGCGGCGGGCATCGCCTTCACCACCCGCGCGGCCTCCCGACCGGGCCCGGCGGCGCTCCTGTGCCGCCCGCTGCCGTCCGCCTGATCGGTTCACCCACGACGTCGGCGCCGTCAGCGACCGCCGTCAGCGACCGCCGTCAGCGACCGCCGTCGGCGGCGGCGCCGGCGAGCAGGCCCGGGAGGTCGCGCATGTCGGTGAACACGACCGTGCCCGGGCCGGCGAGGTGGGACGCCGGCGTCAGGCCGCCCGCGTAGCCGAAGGAGCGCATGCCCGCCGCGCGGGCGGCCTCGATGCCCGGGCGGCTGTCCTCGACCACCGCGCAGGCCGAGGGGTCGACGCCCATGCGCTGCGCGGCGTACAGGAAGACGTCGGGGGCGGGCTTGCCGCGGGCGACCTCGGTGGCGCTGTGGATGCGGCCCGCGAAGCGCTCGTAGAGGCCGGTGCGGCCGAGGGTGTGCTGCATCTTCTCGTGGCTGCCGCTGGAGGCGACGCAGGTCGGCAGCGTGATCGCGGCGAGCGCCTCGGGCAGGCCGTCGACCGGGGTGAGCCCGGCGTCCACCGCTTCCGTGTGCATCTGCGCGAAGCGCTCCTCCCACTCCCGGGCGGCCTGCGCGCCGAGGCGGTCGGCGACCAGCTCCCGGTTCGAGGCGCTGGAGCGGCCGATGAACAGGCTGATCGCCTCGTCCTCGGTGAGGGGCCAGCCGAATTCCGCGCCGAGGGCGACGTTCACGCGGGTCGCGATCCGCTCGGTGTCGACGAGGACCCCGTCGCAGTCGAATATGACGAGTTCGAACGGCTCAGTGGAAGTGATCATGAGGGAAGGATAGGCAAGCCGGAAGAGCCTGGATCCGGCAATTCGGCATCCGATGCGTCAAGTGTGCTGAACGCGTGCCCAAAGGGGCCTAGGGTGCGCCCGTACGCACGGTTGCGAACGGCTGTACGGCTGTTTTCGGCCACCACCGCACAGTGAACCGAACTGGGGGGCTCATGCGTAGATCCAGAGGGCTGGCGGTCGCTCTCGCCCTGTCCCTGGCCGGCACCGGCGCAGGGATGGGCCTCGGCCTCGTCCCGCAGGCGGCGGCCATCACCCCGCCCGTTGCCTTCACCGCCGACGCGCTGTCCACCTGGCAGCCCAACGGCGTCGTCTGGGCCCTCGCCGAGGCGGGCGGCACGGTGTTCGTCGGCGGCACGTTCTCCGCCGTACGTCCTCCCGACGGCGCCGGCGGCAGCGAGCAGCCGGCGGTGAACTTCGCCGCACTCGACGCCGCGACCGGCGCCCCGACCTCCTGCAACCTTTCCTTCACGGTCGGCGGCGGCACCGCCACCGTCCGCGCCCTCACCCTCTCGCCGGACAAGAAGACCCTGTACGCGGGGGGCTACTTCGGGGCCGTCAACGGCACCCCGGTCTCCAGTCTCGCCGCCATCGACGTGGCGACCTGTACCGTCAAGGCCTCCTTCCGGCCGGCCTTCGCGGCCACCGTCCGCGCCCTGGCCGTCACGAACGACACCGTCTACGCGGGCGGCGACTTCCTCACCGTCGCCGGCCAGCAGCGCGAGCGCTTCGCCGCCGTCGATGCGGCCGACGGCGCGCTCCGGCCCTTCACGGCCGACGCCGACGAGCCGGGCCGCGCCGTCGAGGTCACGCCCGACGGCAACAACGTCGTCCTCGGCGGCGACTTCTTCACCCTCAACGGCACGAACACGCACGCGCTGGCCGTCGTCGACGCCACCAGCGGCGCGCTCACCAAGACGTACCCCGGCTTCATCGAGACCAACTCCGTCGTCAAGGACATCGCGACGGACGCGACCGGCTTCTACACCGCCAACGAAGGCACCGGCGGAGGTGTCTTCGACGGCCGGATCGCGCTCAACCTGACCGACTTCAACCAGCGCTGGCGCGACACCTGCCTCGGCGCCACGCAGGCCGTGCTCCCGTACCAGAACGTGCTGTACAGCGCCTCGCATGCGCACGACTGCTCCAGCGTGGGCGAGTACCCGGACGGCCAGCGCCACCACCTGCTCGCGCAGCCGACCACCGGCGTCGGCAAACTGGGGTGGGCCCCCGACACCAACGACGGCATCGGTGAGGGCATCGGCCCGCGGGTGATGGCGGTCGGCTCCAAAGGCGGCGTCCAGTACCTGTGGGTCGGCGGCGAGTTCACCACCGTCAACGGGTCCGCACAGCAGAGCCTGACCCGGTTCGCGTCCACCGGGGACACGGGTGCGCCCACCGTCCCCGTCGCGACCGCGGCGAGCTTCAAGCCCGGTGAGGTGCAGGTGCGCTGGCGCACCAGTCTCGACCTGGACGACAGCGCGCTGACGTACCGCGTCTACCGCAATGGCGCGGCCACGCCCATTGCCACGGTCACGGCGGACTCGCTGTTCTTCAAGCGTCCGCAGGCCTCCTGGACCGACACCACCGTCACCGCGGGTCAGTCGTACACGTACCGGGTGACGGCCACCGACGCGGCCGGCAACACCAGCGCCCTGTCGGCGACCGCGAGCGTGACGGTCCCGGCCTCGGTCGACGCGTACCCCAACCAGGTCCGTACGGACGGCGCCCAGCTGTTCTGGCGCTACGACGAGTCGGCCCTGCCGAACGTCGCGGACTCCTCGGGCAGCGGCAACCAGAACGGCGTCCACCTGAACGCCCCCGCCCTGCGCCAGACGCCCGGCGCGGTCTCGGGCGCGAGCACGGCGATCGGCTTCAACGGCACGGACACCCGGGTCTACGGGGACCTCCGCCAGAACATCGGCAGCAGCTACACCATCGAGACCTGGTTCAAGACGAACACCACACGGGGCGGCAAACTCCTCGGCTTCGGCAACAACCAGGTGCGCGGCAGCAACCAGTACGACAAGCACCTCTACATGACCAACGACGGGCGCATCGTCTTCGGGGTCTACACCGGCGCCACCCGCACCGTCACCACAGGCGCCGCGTACAACGACAACAAGTGGCACCACGCCGTCGCCACCCAGGGACCGGGCGGCATGGTCCTCTACGTGGACGGCGCCCAGAAGGGCACCCTCGCCGTCACCACGCACGAGAACTACGCCGGTTACTGGCACGCCGGCGGCGACAGCCTCGGCGGCTGGCCCGACCGGCCGACCAGCGAGTTCTGGGCGGGCCAGCTCGACGAGACCGCCGTCTACCCGAGCGTCCTGAGCGGGGCCCAGGTGCAGAACCACTACGCCCTGGCCACTGCCCCGGCCGACTCGGTCGTCCAGGTGCAGGCCGCCGAGGACACGTACGCCAACGCGGGCGCCCCGGACACGAATTACGGGACCTCGTCCTCGCTCGCCGTACGGGGCACCTCGCTGTACACGAGCTACCTGCGCTTCAACCTGCCCGCCGCACCCGCGGGCACCGTGCTCAAGTCGGCCGCCCTCAGTGTGAAGACCAGCACGATGAGCGGAGCCGGTACGGCGGACACCGTCTCGGTGGTCCCGGTCACCGGCAGCTGGACCGAGGCCGGCACCACCTACAACAACCGCCCTGCCACCGGCACTCCGGCCCTCGGCAGCTTCGCCGGGTTCCCGGACGGCTCGGCGGTCCACACCACCGGCCTGTCCGCGACCGCCCTCGCGGGCGCACTCGGCACGAGCTACGCCCTGGCCCTGACCAGCCCCGGTACGGACGCGCTGTGGCTGTGGTCCTCCGAGGCGACGGCGAACGAAGGCACGCCGCAGCTGACGCTGACCTTCGGCGCACCGTAGGAGTGACCGCACCGAGGGGGCGCGGACCGTTGTGGTCCGCGCCCCCTCGGTCGTACGGCCGACGTCCGCCCTGCCTAGGCCACCGTGTAGGTGAACTCGTACGGGACGGGCGTCTCGCCGTGGCGGTACGTGAACGAGCCGGAGCCCGCCAGCCCGGCCAGCTCGCCCGTCGCGGAGCCCGGGACCACCTCGAACGTGCACCGGGTGCCGGCGGCGTCGAACGTGCCGCGCTGCTCCATGACGAACGTGCCCTTGCGGCCGTCGACGGTGCCGGACAGGAGCTCCATGCCGGCGTAGGAGCCGGAGCCCTCCCCGGTGTACGTGAACGTGTAGCCGGCGTTGGTCGCCCCGGCCTCGATCCCGCCCGCGAAGGAGTTGACGACCGTGGAACGGGCGAGGCGCGGGGTGGAGTCGGGCGAACCGATCGGCTGCTCCTCCCAGTCGGCGAAGGTGAAACTGCCGGTGGTACGGGTGGTGGTACGGGCGGACATGGGCGGACCTCCTGGTTCACGGCCGGGCAGGTTCGGTCCCTCCGGCACGAGAACAGTCTGTCCGGGATACCTGACATCCTCTGTCAGGTACCTCGGACACAATGGCCCCATGCGCGCCGACCGGCTCCTCTCCCTGCTCCTCCTGCTGCAGAACCGCGGCCGGATGACCGCACCCGAACTGGCCGCCGAGCTCGAGGTGTCGGTCCGTACGGTCTACCGGGACGTCGAAGCCCTCGGCGCCTCCGGCGTCCCGGTCCACGCCGACCGCGGACCCGACGGCGGCTACCGGCTCATGGACGGCTACCGCACCCGGCTCACCGGACTCACCGACGCCCAGGCCGGCTCCCTCTTCCTCGCCGGTGCGCCCGGCCCCGCGCAGGAGCTCGGCCTCGGCGCCGATCTGGCCGCCGCCCAGCTCAAGCTCCAGGCCGCACTGCCCGCCGCGCTCGCCGACCGGGCCCGGCGGCTCCAGGACCGCTTCCACCTGGACGCCCCGGCCTGGTTCCGCGACGCCGACCCCGTCCCGCACCTCGCGCAGATCGCCCAGGCGGTCTGGGACCAGCGCGTACTGCTCACCCACTACCGCCGCTGGAACGGCGAGGAGCGGGCCGGGCGGCCGCTGCACCCCCTCGGCCTCGTCCTCAAGGGCGGCATCTGGTACCTGGTGGCGCAGGCTGCCGACGAGCGCGTGCGCAGCTACCGGGTCTCGCGGTTCCTCGCCGTGGACACCGCGGAGGAGGGCTTCGAGCGTCCGGCCGGCTTCGAACTCGCCGCGTACTGGGCGGAGTCCGCCCGCCGGATGGAGGAGGCGACCCGGCAGGGGACCGCCCGGCTGCTGCTGTCCCCGCGCGGCCGCCGGCTGCTGCCGATGCAGTTCGGCGCCGCCGGCGTACGGGCGCTGGCCGGCGCCGGCCCGGTCGACCCCGCGGACCCCGACGGCTGGGTCCGCGTCGACCTCGACGTCGAATCCGAGGCCGTCGCGGTCGGAGACCTGCTCCGCCTCGGCACCGAAGCCGAGGTCCTCGGCCCGCCCGAGCTCCGGCAGGCCCTCACGGACACGGTCGCGGCGCTGGCCGAGCGGTACGGCTGAACCTCAGCCCGAGCGGGAACTGTCAGGGAACGTCTGAATCAGCTCACTCGAGCAGGAGTACTGATTGTTGGTGTCGCGATCACGAGCCTGTCACGCCCGCTCCCTCTCGCCGAGTGGACTACGCACAACGCCGTCCGTCTTGCCACTCCCGACCTTGCCGCCCCGCTCGACGACCTGAGCCGCTGCGCCGACTCATCGGTGACGCGCGAGTGGTCGCGCTGGGCGAGAACTCCCACCAGATACGCGAGTTCGGGCTGATGCGCGATCGGATGCTGCGCTTTTTGGTCCAGGAGTGCGGATTCACCGTCTACGCGGCGGAGTTCGGGGCTGCCTCCGGCCGGGCCGTTGACGCCTGGGTCAGGGGCGATGACGGTGATCTCGACGCGCTGATCACGCCTCGCAGCGACGGCTGTCCGGGCCAGTCCGCCGAGGGCCGCGACACCCTGCGGTGGCTGCGCGCCCACAATGCCACCGCGCCGCATCCGGTCCGCTTCGCCGGGCTCGACGTCCCGGCGGCCGGCGGCTCGCTGGCGCCCGTACTGGAGCCGGTCGCCAGCTATCTGGCCGATGTCGACTCCGGCGCGGTGCACTATGCGCGTACCGCTCTGGAGCTGTCGGAGCCGCTTGCGGGCGGCTCGGGTCTGGTCCCCGCCCACGCCCGCCTGCGCCTCGATCCCGCAGTCCAGGATCGACTCTCGGCCATCCTCGGCCGGCTGCTCAATCGGGTCACCGTCATGCGTGAGGTCTATGTCGAGAACGGCGGCCGCCAGGCGTACGAGAATGCCCTCTCGGACGTCTGGGCGGCCTGGCGCACCGACCAGATGCAGCGCGCGATGTCCGAACTGCTCGGCGGCGCACCCGACGCCGCCGACCTCGCCACCCGAGACCGCTACCTGGCAGACAGCCTGCTGCACCTGATCGACCGATCCGCACCCGGTACCCGCATCATCGTCTCCGCGCACAACGCCCACATCCAACGCACCGCCAACCCCGAGGGCAGCCCGCTCGCCCGGACGCCCATGGGATACCCACTCGCCCAAGAGCTCGGGACGGACTATGTGTCCGTGGCGCTGACCAGCGGTGGCGGCCGGACCGTGGCGAACGTCCCCGATCCGGCGCACCCTTCCGGGATGCGCCAATCTGCGGCCGACGCCCCCGAAGCGACACCTGACAGCGTGGAGTCGCTGTTCGCAGGGGTGCTCGAGGAGCCCGCGCTGGTGGACACCCGCGCGCTGCGCACGCACGCCCGGCGACATGGCCTGCCGGAGCCGGCCCTGATCCGCATGGACAACGGCTTCCTGCCCGTGCCGGCCCTGGATGCCTACGACGCGGTGATCAGCGTGCCACGCACCACGCTCACTGTGGACTTCGCCGAAGCAGACTCGACCGAATCTCTGACACCCCCCAGGCGTAGGTGACCGGCGGCTCCGTCGGGCGGTGCTCCCAGCGGATCTCGCCGTCCTCGCGGTGCGGGGTCGGGGCGAAGCCGCAGGCCGCGGCGACCGCCGCCGAGGCGTGGTGGTCCGGGTGGACGTGCGCGATCAGCAGCCCGGTGGGGAGGTCCGCCAGCCATGCCGTGACCGTCCGGGCCGCCTCGGTGGCGAAGCCCCGGCCCTGCCAGGGGGTTCCGATCACCCAGGCCAGCTCGGCCGTGTCCCGCGCGGGCGTGACGGTGGTCTGTACGGTCCCCACCAGCGGCCCGTCCCCGCGCAGCCTCAGCACCCAGTTGCACCACACGACCGCGGGGTCCGCGGACCCGGCCGCCAGCCGGGCGTAGCGCTCGCGCAGCGCGTCGGCCGTGAGCGGGGCGCCGCCGATGAATTCGTGCAGTACGGGATCGCCCAGGACGACGGCCATCTCCGGGGCGTGCTCGACGCCCAGGGGGAGGAGGTCCAGGCGGGCGCTGCCGAGCGGACCGGCACCGGCCGTACGGGCCCGGGGCCGCCGGACCTTCGCCGCCGCACGCGGGCGAGGCACGCCCTCCACGGCGAGGCAGATCCCGAAGACGCGGTCGTGGCCGGTCCAGCCGTTGACACGGCCCCGGTTGTTGCTGATCTGCACGCGTCGGCGCGGAGTGTCCACGGCCGAGACCAGGTGCAGGTACACCGTGCCGGCGACCCGGGCCAGGACGATGTCGCCGGGCTCGACGAGCGCCGGGTCGACCGGGGCGACCCGGACCCGCTGCCTGCTGCGGATCAGAGGCACCATCGAGTCGCCGGCAGGCCGGAACTCCACGGTCTCGCCCCGGCCGATGCGGTCCGCCAATGCGTCGAGCATGCCCATCGGGCGAGTGTGCCCGCCGTGGCGGCGTTCGGGACACCGCTTTTCTCGGGCGCGGTACGCGCCGGGCCGGTCAGCGCGGGGGTTCCACCTCGAGGAAGCGGCGGCGGCGTGGGCCCCGGTAGAGCAGGCAGCCCCAGCCCAGGGGCTCCAGCGCGGCCGCGCAGGCCGTCAGGCGCTCCTGCTCGGCTTCGGCCGCGCCGCCGCCCGGCGGGCCGGCCCAGGTCACCTCGACCCGTACGTCCCCGGACTCGGACGGGCCGGGCGCCACCCGGTACCCCGTCCGCGTACGCCGGCCCTCCGCGTCCACCGCCGACGGCGTGATACCCGCCGCCTCCAGTACGAGGGCCACCGCGCGCGGCATCTGCCGCAGCTCCCACGGGGCGGGAACCGCCGTCCCCGCCGGGCCGTTCACCAGGCGGCGGATCTGCAGCAGGCCCTCGTACGCCGTGCGGACCTCGGCCGCCCGCGCTGCCGTGGCGGGCCGCTGCGGTCCGTCGCCGGTCGCGGGTTCGAAGCCCTGCCCGGGTGACGTCACCACCCACCGCCCTCCCTCGGTCTGAGTACCTCACACCCAACGACCTGAGTATCCGCCCCGATTCCCCGGGCCCCCGCCGCTGATCGAATAGGGGCATGACCTTCGACGCCGCCGCCCGCACCGCGCCCCGCCCGCGCCGCATGCAGCACGTGACCACCGCCGGCTCGGCCCTGGCCGTGGCCCTGGTCCCGCTCGTGGTCGGCGTCCTGGTCGCCAAGGGCATGGCCGCCGACCCGCACACCCCCGTCAACGCCCTCATCACCAACGGCGGCCAGCGGGCGGGCCTGCCCCGGGCCGAGTGGCGCCGGCGCGGCCACGCCACGATGCGCCGACTGCGCACCGCCCGCCGGGACACGGCTCGCCGCTACGCCTCGGTCCGTACCCGCCGCCGCCCCGCCGCCGTCCCCCGGGACCGCGCCGCCTGACCGTCCGCGGGGGAATAGCGGGACAGCCCTTAGGCAGGCGCGAGCGGCTCCTGGAGTTCCGTGACCCACTGGTCCCGGTCCTCCGGGCAGGCGAGGGTCAGCTCACGCGCGTACCCCGCCGAGCGGTGGCCGTTGGCGTCGATCCACCGCGCGAGCGTCTGGGCGGTGGGCAGGACTCGGTCCATCGAGCCGCGGTGCACCACGGTCGCTGCCCGCTCGACCCCCGGCAGTTCGACCACCCGGACCGCGCCCCCGAGGTCCTCGGCGCGGACCGAGGCCCCCACCGGCAGCCCGGCGTGGACGAGGACGGCTCCGGCCTCGGCCCCCGGCGCGTCCTCGTAGTACGCGGTCCCCGGGCCGGTCGGAACCACCCCGGCAGCCTCGATCCGGCGGCAGAGCTCGTCGTACAGCGGGCCGATGACCGGCCCGATGTCCTGCGGCTGGTAGCTCCCCGCGACCCCGGTCAGTTCCACGAGCCGGACGGGCGGGAGGCTCTTCACGACGATGTCGACGGTGGACATGGATCCCTCGCTCTCGATGGTCCGGAGCCTCGCCTCGACCTGGGTCAGCCGGGCCGCCGCGGCGGCCATGGCCGACTCCAGCTCCGCCCGGCGCAGCCGCAGCATGCCTCGCAACTCCTCCGCGCCCACCCGCTCGTCGAGGATCGACCCCACCTGGTCCAGGCTGAAGCCGAGCTCCTTGAGCGCGATGACACGGTTGAGGCGGGCGAGCTGTTCGGCCTCGTAGTAGCGGTAGCCGCTGGCGGGGTCGACACGTGCGGGGTGCAGCAGTCCGATGGCGTCGTAGTGGCGCAGCATGCGGACCGATACCCGGCCGTGTTTGGCGAAGTCTCCGATGGTGAACATGACGCCTTCCAGTGCAGGCCCTGACACGGGGGGAGGGTCAAGTCCTGAGCGATACCTGCTGGTCAGCGGCCATACTGCCGAATGCACAGGTCCACGATGGACGGCGGTACGGTGCCCTCGGCCGCCGCGCACACCTCGTCCGGCCGGGGAAGCGGGGCCGCATGCCGCGGGCCGCGCGGCGGCGCGGGCTGGGGCGGGTGCGCCCGGCGCGGCGCAGCCGCCGGCTTCGCGCTGCGCGCGGCAGGCTGCCGGGCGGCCCCGGCCGGCGGACGTTCCGGATCCGGCTCCCCGTCGGGCTGCGGGAGCCGCCCCAGCGGCAGGGGCCGGGACTCCGGGATGGGCGGCGGCAGGTCGGGACCAGCCGTCGGGGGCGGCGCATCGGCCGGATCCCGCGCGTCCAGCGGCGCCGAGGTGCCGGGCGCCGGGGCCGGATCCGCGCCCGAGCCGACGGAGACGCAGCCGCTGCTCGCGAGCAGCGCGGCGAGGGACAGGGGCAGGGCCCGGCGTAACTGCATCCGACCACCATGCCGTACCGCACGGCCGGCCGGTCCCCGCGCTCACGCGTCCGGGTGACGAGGCCCGAAGCCGGCCCGCGGAGCCCGCCGCGGGGGCGATCGCGGAGTCGGCCCGGCGTCACCAGGGGCGCCCGGCGTCGCTCCCGGCCCGGCGACGACTGCAGAAACGATTGCCCGGACCGGGAATTTCCGTAGTCTGCCGGAGGACGGGAACGACAGTGCGATGGCCGGGGAGGCGCGACCCCCGGTGCACCGCGCTGCCCTGCCCTCACATCCCGACGGACCGTACGGAGTACCGATCCATGACTGCAGCCGACGCGCCCGGCGAACCCGCACCGACTCCTGACCCCCTCCCACCCACCGCCCTCCCCGCGCCCTGGAAGGGCTGGGCGGCCGTCCTCGCCGTCGCGCTCGCGATCTTCTGCCTGATCACCTCCGAACTACTGCCCGTCGGCCTGCTCACCCCCGTCGGGGACGCCCTCGGGGTGTCCGACGGCACCGCCGGGCTGATGGTGACCGTGCCCGGGCTCGTCGCCGGACTCTGCGCCCCGCTCGTCACCGTCGGCGCGGGCCGGCTCGACCGGCGGCTCGTGCTGTGCGTACTGATCGCCCTGATGGCGGCCGCCAACCTCGCCGCCGCCGTCGCCCCGGGCTTCGCCGTGCTGCTCGCCGCGCGCCTGCTCGTCGGGGTCGGCGTCGGCGGCTTCTGGGCGCTGGCGGGCGGGCTCGCGGTACGCCTCGTACCGGAGCGCCACGTCGGCCGGGCCACCGCGCTCGTCTTCGGCGGCGTCCCCACCGCCTCCGTACTCGGCGTGCCCGCAGGCACGCTGCTCGGCGAACTCGGCGGCTGGCGGGCCGCCTTCGGTGCGGTCGGCGTCCTCGGCCTCCTCGCGCTGGCCGCGCTGCTTCTGCTGCTGCCCCCGCTGCCGCCGACCCGGGACGTCACCTTCCGTGAACTGCCCGCCCTGCTGCGCGGGAACCGCGGGGTCCGGGCCGGGGTGATCGTCACCTTCCTGGTGGTGACCGGGCAGTTCGCCGCCTACACCTTCGTACGGCCCGTCCTGCAGGACGTCTCCGGCATCGACGCCGCGTACGTGAGCACCCTGCTCCTGGGCTACGGGGTGGCCGGCGTCGCGGGCAACTTCCTGGCCGGGGCGCGCGATGCGTACCGTGCGGTCCTGGTGATCAGCACCGCGCTGACCGTGGTCCTCGGGCTGATCGCCACCCTGCCGGGAGCGGCCGCCGGGACCGCGCTGCTGATCGCCTGGGGGCTCGCGTACGGGGGTGTCTCGGTCAGTCTGCAGAGCTGGATGATCAAGGCGGCGCCGGGCGCGGCCGAGGCCGCCACCTCGCTGATGGTGGCCATGTTCAACCTGGCCATCGCGGCGGGCGCCCTGGCGGGCGGCTTCGCGGTCGACGGGATCGGCGCCCCGGCGGCCCCGCTCACCGGGGCCGCGCTGATGCTCGTGGCCGCGGTCACGGTCAGCCTCACCGTCACGGTCCGGATGCCGAGGGCTACCGCCGCCGATGGGTAGACCGGACGGATGGGGCAGTTCGGACACCTGGCTTGACCCGGGCCGTCCCGGGGGGAAAGAGTGCGCCGATCAAGCACTCAAGAACCACCGCATGAGCTGCACTTCGGAGATATCTCATATGTTCATATCGGTCCGCTCTTCGCTTGACCCCATGACGACCGGAGGCGTCCTCGTGCCGGGGACACCCCTTACGGGCATGGTCCTGGTCGCGCGGCGGCGCAGGGCCTGACCGGCCGGGTGGGGGCCGACACCGCACCGCCGCGCCGGTCCCCACCCCTGCCGGGAGACAATCGTGTCCCACCATCCCGATGAGAGCGAAAGCGTCCCGGACGACCGCCGGCTCGTAGGCCCGTACGTCGCCTCCTCCCAGCGGCCGTACCGGGCGACGACGCCCGCCTGGCCGCACACCGGACCCGTCCCGGTCTCCTTCCGCGCCCCCGACGGCCGGCTTGAGGACGACCCCGAGCGGCCCGCCGGGGCCACTGGCGCTGCCGATGCCCGCGCCGGCCGGCGGGACCGTGGCGGCCCGCTCCTGCCGGCTGTCCTCGCCCTGGTCGCCCTCGGTGCGGCCGGCGGGCTGGTGTACCTGCTGAGCGGCCCCGATCCGCGGCCCGAGCGGGCCGTGGCGCCGCCGGAGTTGTCCGTACCGATGCTCCCGGCGCGCAGCTCCGGCGCGGGCGACGAGCCCTCGCCCGAGGGGTCCGTACGGGCCTCCGCATCCTCGGCGGCCGCATCGGCGTCGGCCGGCCCGTCCGCGAGCCGGACGCCGAAGTCGACGCCCCCGCCGAGCGCCTCGGCCGGGCAGCAGCCGACGGGGGCTTCCGGGACGCTGCGGATGGGCGACCGAGGGCCCGAGGTGAGCGCCCTGCAGGAGCGGCTCCGCGGCCAGGGGTTCACGTACGTCGACGTCACCGGCGTCTACGACAGCCAGACCAAGCGCGGGGTCGCCCAGCTCCAGCGCGACCGGGACATCAAGGGCGACCAACCGGGCGTCTACGGCCCGGCCACCCGGGCCGCCTTCGGGGGGTGACCCGCCGGGGCCGGGGCATCGGCCCTGCTCAGCCGAAGACAAAGATCGAACTCAGCGGCCGCCGGAGACGCGGAGGACGGCGCCCGTCGTGTACGAGGCGTCCGGGGACAGCAGCCATGCGATGGCCCCGGCAACCTCTTCGGGCTGCCCGGCCCGCCCGAGCGGGATGCCGGCAGCTGCGCGAGCCGGCCGGTCGGGGTCGCCCATCGCGGCGTGCATGCCGGTCTCGATGATGCCGGGCGCCACCGCGTTGACCCGGATGCGGTCCGGGCCGAGCTCCTTCGACAGCCCCACCGTCAGGGCATCCGTGGCGGCCTTGGTCGCCGCGTAGTGGACGTAGTCGCCGGGGCTGCCGAGCGTGGCGGCCGCCGAGGACACGTTCACGATGGCCCCGCCGCCCGCATCCGCCATGTCCCGGGCGGCGCGGCGGCAGCACAGCAGGTACCCGAGCAGGTTGACCTCGACCACGCGCCGCAGATCCTCGGTCGCTGCGTCGGCGAGCCGGCCGAGCGGGCCGGTCACCCCGGCGTTGTTCACCAGCCCGGTCACCGCGCCGAACTCGGCCCCGGCGATGTCGAAGAGCCGCTCCACCCCGCACTCCCGGGAGGTGTCGCCCCGTACGGTCAGACAGCGCGCACCGGTCGCCCGTACGCGCTCCGCGACGGCCTCGGCGGCTGCGTCGTCCCGGAGGTAGCCGAGCACCACGTCATGGCCGTCGGCTGCGAGCCGCACGCACGTCGCGGCGCCGATGCCCCTGCTGCCTCCGGTGACGACGGTGACCGGACGACGTGGCACGGGGGCCTCCTGGGCGACGGGACGGGCCGCCGGGGCGGCGGGCGGGTCAGGCTAACACCGTGATATCGGCTGGACCAGCAAAAATGCCGGGCCGCAGAGTGGACGGCATGGCAACACGACGCCGTCACACGACGCCGTCACATCCGAGGAGTTGCGCACATGTCGACCTTGCGGGTCACCGCCGAAGAGCTGACCGTCCACGAGCATCCGAACGCCGACGCGCTGGAGCTGGCCCAAGTGGGCCTCTACCGCGCCGTCGTCGCCAAGGGCGCCTACCGCAGCGGCGAGTTCGCCGTCTACATACCCGAACAGGCCGTGCTGCCGGCCGAGCTGATCGAGGAGCTCGGCCTGACCGGCCGCCTCGCCGGCGGCTCCGCCGACCGGGTCAAGGCGGTCCGGCTGCGCGGTGAGCTGTCGCAGGGGCTGGTGTGCCGGCCGCGTGCGCTGGCCGATGTGGACCTGGCGCAGGCGGCCGAGGAGGGTACGGACTTCGCCGAGCTGCTCGGGATCACCAAATGGGCGCCGCCCGTGCCGACGACCATGAACGGCGAGGTGGAGGCCGCGCCGGACCTGCTGCCCTGGGTGGACATCGAGAACCTCCAGCGCTACCCGCACCTCTTCGAGCCCGGCGAGCCGGTCGTCCTCACCGAGAAACTGCACGGCACGGCCTGCCTGGTGACGTACGTCGTCGAGGGTGGCCGGGTGCTGGTCTCCTCCAAGGGCTTCGGGTCCAAGGGGCTGGCACTCAAGGAGGAGGACCGCAACCTCTACTGGCGGGCCGTACGCGGCCACGGCGTCCCGGAGATCGCGGCGAAGCTGGCCGCGCGGCTGGGAGCCACCCGGATCGGCGTCTTCGGCGAGGTGTACGGCGCGGGCGTCCAGGACCTCGCGTACGGAACCGACGCGCGGACGGCCGCCACGGGGCCGGGATACGCCGTCTTCGACGTGTCCGCGGAGATCGACGGGCAGGTGCGCTGGCTGGACCCGCACGAGCTGCTCCAGGGCGGCGAGCTGCCGCTCGTACCCAGGCTGTTCGAGGGCCCGTACGAGCTCGACGCGGTCCTGGAGCTGGCCACCGGCAGGGAGACGGTGTCCGGCCGGGCCGAGCACCTGCGCGAGGGCGTCGTGATCCGCCCGGCGGCGGAACGCTACAGCCCTGTGGTCGGCGGCCGCGCGATCGCAAAGGCGGTCAGCCCGGCGTACCTCACCCGCAAGGGCGGCACGGAGTACGAGTGACCCCGGTGCGGGCCGAGGAGCTCCGGGTAGCCTGACCCGATGGCCGACTCCGATGTGCTGTCCCGGGCCCTCGAGGCGCAGGCGGAACCTCCGCTGCGCCAGTTGCCGCCCGGCGTGGCCGCGTTGCTGCGTGAGCTGGCTGCGCCGCCCCGGCTGGCGGCGCACCTGCGGCTCGTGCACGACGTGGCGGGCCGGCTCGCCGACTGGCTGGCCGCATACTGCCCCGGCCTGCCCTTCGCCCGTGAGGCCGTGCTCTTCGGCGCGGCCACGCACGACGTGGGCAAGGCAGTCCACACCGCCGAGCTCAGCGGACCGGGTTCCGCACACGAGGCCGCCGGGCGGGAAATGCTCCTCGCACACGGGTTCACCGAGGAGCAGGCCCGCTTCGCCGCCACCCATGCCGGCTGGGCGGCGCCCGGCATCAGCGTCGAGGAGCTGCTGGTGAGCACCGCCGACAAGGTGTGGAAGGGCAAGCGCGTGCCCGAACTGGAGAACCTCCTGGTCCGCCGGATCGCCGAGGCCGCGGACACCGAGCCGTGGGCCGTATTCCTCGATCTGGACGAGTTGCTCGGCCGGATCGCCGACGGTGCCGATCGTCGGCTGGCCTTCCAGGCCGCCTTTCCGGTCTGAGCTGTCTGCTTCCCAGACCGTGCAGCAGGAACTCGCCCCGGGCGAAGGTGAGATGGCGGGTGTCGCCCTGCTCGTACGCGACCTCGCCGGTGGCGCCGTCGCCGGTGTGCCGGCGGCTTCGCCCGGACGTCACCGCCGTCCGGAACGGGTGTCAGACAAGGCGCGCACCGCCGTCCACGTGCAGCACGGTCCCGGTGACGAACGGGTTGCCGATCGCGTACAGCACCGAGCGCACCACGTCGTCGGGAGTGCCCGTCCTGCGGGCGGGGTTGCGGTCGGCGACGCCGCGCAGGAACGCCTCCTTGTCCGCGCCGAGCCGGTCCCAGGCCCCGGAGTCGATGATGCCGGGGGAGACTGCGTTGACCCGCAGTGGCGCCAGCTCGACGGCGAGCGCCTCCACCAGGAAGGACAGCGCGCCGTTGGCGGTGGCCATGACCACCCGCTCCGGGGCGGGCCGCCAGGCCGCGACGCCGGAGAAGAACGTGAGGGAGCCGCCCTCGTTCATCCGCCCCGCCAGGTGCTTGGCGAGCAGCAGCGGGCCGAACACCTTGGCGGCGAACGCCCGCTGGACGTCGGCGAGCACGAGCCCGGAGACGGGCCCGTTGGCAGGGACGGCGGCCGTGGAGACGACGTGGTCGACCGGGCCCACCGCTTCGGCGAGGGCGGCGATCGAGTCCTCGTCGGTGAGGTCGGCCGGCTGGAGGCGGGCGGGTGCGGGCAGCGCGTTCGCGGTCGCCGCCAGCCGCTCCGCGTCGGGCCCCGCGAGGATCAGCTCGGCGCCGGCAGCCGATGCCGTACGGGCCAGCGTGCGCCCGATGTGCGAGCCGGCGCCGACGACGACCAGCCGCTTGCCGTCGAGGGAGTCCTGGAAAAGAGCGGAAGTGGGCATCGGAGGTCCTGTGTCCTGTGAGTTCCGGTGCGTGCCGAGGATGGCCGCCGGGTACGACACGACTCTCCGTCGGCCGGAGCCCATACGTCCAAGACTTGGTTTCTACTGCTGCCATAACATTTGCTCATGACTACCCTGCGGCAGCTCGAGTACCTGGTCACCGTCGTCGACACCGGCTCCTTCACACGCGCCGCCGAGCTGCTGCACGTCTCCCAGCCCGCCCTGTCCCACCAGGTCCGCGCGCTGGAGCGGGAGGCGGGCGGCCCGCTGCTGGAGCGGCTCCCGCGGGCGGTCCGGCTGACCCCGATGGGCCGTGCGATGCTCCCGCACGCCCGCGCCGCGCTCGCCGACGCCGAACGGGCCCGTACCGCCGCCCGTCGCGCCGTCGGCCTGGAGGGTGGCGAGATCCAGGTCGCCGCGGTCTACTCGATCACCCTCGGGATCCTGCTCCCGGTGCTGCGCACCTGGCACGAGCGGCATCCGCAGGTGCGCATCCGGCTGAGGGAGTTCCCGCACACCGACGCGCTGCTCGCCGCCATGGCCGCGGGCAGCGCCGACCTCGCCGTCGGCCCGGCACCGCGCGGATGGGACGGTCCCGTACGGGAGTTGGGGGAGGAGGAGTTCGTGGTCGCCGTCCCCGTAGACGATCCGGCCCCGGACCGGGTGCACCTCGGGGACCTGGCGGACCGCTCGTGGGTGCACTACGCGCCCGGCAACGGCCTGGCCGAGGTGGTGGACCAGGCCTGTGCGGCGGCCGGCTTCCGGCCGCGTGCCGCCGTACGGACCGAACAGACGGCCGCAGCGCCGCTGTTGGCCGCCACCGGTCTGGGTCCGGCCCTGGTCCCCGAGAGCGTTCTGCCGCCCGGCTTCGCGGGCCGGGTACTGCGCCCCGAGCCGCCGGTGCGCCGGATGCTGGCCGCCTACACGCGCCCGCACCCCGACCCGCTGACCACGGCCTTCCTGGACACCCTCGCCGGGCATGCGGGGGCCGGCGCCGCCTGAACTCAGCCCCGGCGGGCCGCCGGTTCGCCGCGGACCTCCAGGGCCGTGCGCCAGCCCGGCGGTTCGGCCTGCTGCTGCGGGGGCGTGCGGCGGCCTCCCGTGGCGAAGAAGGCCGACAGCAGGAGCGTCGCCGCCCCGACCGTGACCGCGTCCGGGCCCAGGGAACCGAGGTCGATGGTGACCCGGTCGGCGGGATGGCGCAGGGAGTACCGGGCCGCGTGCTCCCGTACGGCGGGCAGGATGTGCGGGCCCAGCAGCAGGCCCGCCCAGCCGCCGATCAGGATGCGCTCCGGCCGGAACAGGTTGATGACGTCCGACAGGCCCGCGCCCAGGTACTCCGCGGTCTCCTCCAGAACCTCCAGAGCCACCGGATCCGCCGCGACCGCCGCCGCCAGCAGGGCCGAGAGGGCCTCCTCCTCGTCCAGCTCGTCCAGCGCGTCCACCGCGTCCACCGCGCCGCCGGCGCGCCCGCCCCGCTCCGCCCAGCGCGCCAGCAGGGACTCGGCCCCCGTGTACGCTTCGAGGCAGCCCAGCGCACCGCACCGGCAGCGCCGCCCCCGTACCGACACCGTGAGGTGCCCCCACTCCAGCGGGGTGCCCTCCGTCGTGCTCCCGTCGGGCGAGCCGTCCGTGATCAGGCTGGCGCCGACGCCCGAGCCGAACAGGACGACGACGGCCTCCCGGGCCCCGCGCCCCGCCCCGAACCACATCTCGGCCTGGCCGAGGGTGCGCGCGCCGTTGTCGATGATGTACGGGACCTCGTCCGGCAGGGCCCCGGTGGCGCGCAGCAGCGCCTCCAGCGGCACCGCGTCCCAGCCGATGGTCTGCCCGTGCACGACCGCTCCGCCCGGCGCCTCGCGGTCCACTATGCCCGGGACGCCGACGCCCACGCCCAGCAGCCGCTCGGTCCCGACCCCGGCCTCGGCGAGGACGGTGGCGATCCCGGTCCGGACGTGGTCCACGATCGGGCCGACGTCGTAGCAGCCACGGGGCAGCAACGGCAGCTCGGTGCGGGCCAGTTCGGTGAGCGCCAGGTCGAACAGCTCCACGCGGACCCGGGTTTCGCCGACGTCGACCCCGATCATGTGGGCGCTGCCGGGGGCCACGCGCAGCAGGGTGCGGGGCCGGCCGCCGTCCGAGTCGACGATGCCGGCCTCCTCCAGGAGTCCGTCCGCGACGAGTTCGCCGACCACGTTGCTGACGGAACCGGAGCTCAGCCCGGTGGCGGGCCCGAGTTCCTGCCGGCTCATCGGCCCGCCGAAGTACAGCCGCTGGAGCACGGCGCTGCGGTTGCCGCGCCGCAGGTCCCGCACCGTACGGCCGCCACGCCCTGTGGTCATCTGGCTCCTTCCGTCCTGCCGTCCGCCCTGTCGTCGCTCGCAACATACCCGTGCGGGGCCCCTTGACGCGACCCTTTCACGAGGCTTAACTCACGTCCTGAATTAAGGCCTTGGCGCGTGGGGCGCCCTCGAAGCACCCGAGCCGAGACCATCCGCCGGCCTTCCCCCGAACCTGCCGAAAGGGGCCGATCCGCCATGCGCAGAACCCGAGCCGCCGCTGCCGCCGTCACCGCCTGCCTGCTCGCAGCCACGGCCACCGCCTGCGGCGGCGGCACCGCGGACAACAGCGGCGGCTCCAACACCGCCCCCGAGGAGCTCACGTACTGGGCCTCCAACCAGGGCCCCGACCTCGCGGCGGACCAGGCGACCCTCGGCCCGGAGCTGAAGAAGTTCGAGGAGCGGACCGGCATCAAGGTCAAGCTCGAAGTCGTCCCCTGGTCCGATCTGCTCAACCGGATCCTCGCCGCCACCGCCTCCGGCCAGGGCCCGGACGTCCTCAACATCGGCAACACCTGGTCCGCCTCCCTCCAGGCCACCGGGGCCCTGCTCCCGTGGGACGGCAAGAACTTCGACGCAATCGGCGGCAAGGACCGCTTCGTGGAGTCGGCCATCGGCTCGGCGGGCGCCGCCGGCCAGGACCCGGCCGCCGTCCCGCTCTACTCGATGTCGTACGCGCTCTACTACAACAAGAAGATGTTCCAGGAGGCGGGCATAGCGAAGCCCCCGGCCACCTGGGACGAGATGGTCACGATCGGCCGGAGCCTGTCCAAGGACGGCACGTGGGCGCTCGGCGCCGAAGGGGGCAACCTCGCCAACAACATCCACCAGGTCTTCGTCCTCGCCAAACAGCACGGTGCGGACTTCTTCGACGCGGCCGGCAGGCCCACCTTCGACTCCCCGGCCGCCGTCGACGCCGTCAAGCAGTACGTCGACCTGATGGCCAAGGACAAGATCATCGCGCCGGGCAACGCCGAGTACGCCCAGAACCAGTCCCTCCAGGACTTCGCCAACGGCAAGACCGCCATGGTCCTGTGGCAGAGCGCCGCCTCCTCCTTCAAGACCCACGGCATGAAGGAGGGCGACTGGGGCGTGGCCCCGGTACCGGTGCCCGCCGGCAGCGTGCCGGGCACCGGCCGCAACACCAATTCCATGGTCGCCGGCATCAACCTGGCCGTATTCAAGAACACCGACAACATCGACGGCTCCCTCAAGTTCGTGAAGTTCATGACCAGCGACGAGGAACAGAAGCTCCTCAACAAGACGTACGGCTCCGTCCCGCCGGTCAAGGCCGCCCAGAACGACCCCGCGTTCGCCACCGACGACCTCACCGTGCTCCGTACCACCCTGGGCACCAGCGCCGCCCCGCTCCCGCAGGTCCCGCAGGAGTCCCAGTTCGAGACCGCCGTCGGCACCGCCGTCAAGGAGCTCTTCGCCGACGCCGCGGCGGGACGCCCGGTCACCACCGAGTCGGTCAAGGCCAAGCTCACCAAGGCGCAGCAGCAGATGGCGAGCTGAGTCCGGCCCGATGAGCCTCAAGAGCCCGATGAGCCCGACGAGCCCGACGAGTCCCAAGATCCCCAAGAGCCGCATGAGCCCCAGGGCCGCCCGCCTGCGCCGCAGCGCCCTGCCCTACCTCCTGCTCCTGCCCGCCCTGCTCCTCGAACTGCTCATCCACCTCGTCCCCATGGTGATGGGCATCCTGATGAGCTTCCGGCAGCTGACCCAGTTCTTCATCCGCGACTGGTCCCGCGCCCCCTGGACGGGACTGGCCAACTACGAACTCGCCGTCGACGTCAACCGGCCCGTCGGCGAGGCCCTCTTGCGCTCCTTCCTCACCACCTGCCTGTTCACCCTGCTCTCCGTCGGCCTGTGCTGGCTGCTGGGCACCGCTGCGGCGGTGTTCATGCAGGAGAACTTCCGCGGCCGCGGCATCCTGCGCGCCCTGTTCCTCGTCCCGTACGCCCTGCCCGTGTACGCGGCCGTCATCACCTGGGCGTTCATGTTCCAGCGGGACAACGGCCTGGTGAACCACGTCCTCCACGACCAGCTCGGCCTCGGCGGCGCCGAGCACACCTTCTGGCTGCTGGGCGACAACAGCTTCTGGGCCCTGCTGACCGTCTCCGTCTGGAAGGGCTGGCCCTTCGCCTTCCTCATCGTGATGGCCGCCCTGCAGAACATCCCCGCGGAGCTGTACGAGGCCGCCGCGCTGGACGGCGCCGGCGTCTGGCAGCAGATCCGCCGGATCACCCTGCCCTCCGTCGGCGCGGTCAACCGGGTGCTGGTCCTGGTGCTGTTCCTGTGGACCTTCAACGACTTCAACACGCCGTTCGTGCTGTTCGGCAGATCCGCCCCCGAGGCCGCCGACCTGGTCTCCCTCCACATCTACCAATCCAGCTTCGTCACCTGGAACTTCGGCACCGGATCGGCGATGTCCGTCCTGCTGCTGCTCTTCCTGCTGTTCGTCACCGCCGGCTACCTGCTCGCCACGACACGCGGACGGAGGAACGAGCGTGCCTGACCGCCGCCGATCGTCGCCGTCGGCCCCGCCCGCCTCCTTCCGGGTGGTCCGCGCCGTCTTCCTCACCCTGCTCACCGGCTTCGTCCTGCTGCCCGTCTACGTGATGGTCACCAGCTCGCTCAAACCGCTCCAGGACGTCGCCGGCCGATTCCGCTGGATCCCCAGCGGGCTCACCGTCCGCCCCTACGTCGACATCTGGCACACCGTCCCGCTCGCCCGGTACTTCGTGAACTCCCTGATCGTGGCGGGCGCGGCCACCGCCGCCTCCGTCGTCATCGCCGTCTTCGCGGCCTACGCGGTCAGCCGCCACCGCTTCCGCGGCAAGCGCCTGTTCACCGTCACCGTGCTCTCCACCCAGATGTTCCCCGGGATCCTCTTCCTCCTCCCGCTGTTCCTGATCTTCGTGAACATCGGCAATGCCACCGGAATCGCCCTCTACGGCTCCCGCGGCGCCCTGATCCTCACGTACCTGACCTTCTCCCTCCCCTTCTCCATCTGGATGCTCATCGGCTACTTCGACTCGGTGCCCCGCGACCTCGACGAGGCGGCCACCGTCGACGGCTGCGGCCCCCTCGGCGCGCTGCTGCGGGTCGTGGTCCCGGCCGCCGTCCCCGGCATCGTCGCCGTCGCCGTGTACGCCTTCATGACCGCCTGGGGCGAGGTGCTCTTCGCCTCCGTCATGACGAACGACACCACCCGTACCCTCGCCGTCGGCCTGCAGGGCTACTCCACGCAGAACGACGTCTACTGGAACCAGATCATGGCCGCCTCGCTCGTCGTCAGCATCCCCGTCGTCGCCGGATTCCTGCTGCTGCAGCGGTACTTGGTGGCCGGCCTCACGGCGGGAGCCGTCAAATGACCCTTTCGGCAGGAGCCGTCAAGTGACCCTTTCCGAAACGCGTTCCGAAGCCCGCCCCGACACTGCTCGCGACCCGGCATCCGTCGACCTCGCCGCCCTGCCCCGCGACTTCGCCTGGGGCACCGCGACCTCCGCCTACCAGATCGAGGGTGCGGTGGACGAGGACGGCCGCGCCCCCTCCATCTGGGACACCTTCTCCCACACCCCCGGCGCCGTCGACGGCGGCCACACCGGCGACACCGCCTGCGACCACTACCACCGCTGGCGCGAGGACATCGCCCTGATGCGGGAGCTCGGCACGAACGCCTACCGGATGTCCGTCGCCTGGCCGCGCGTGGTCCCCGGCGGCGACGGCCCCGCCAACCCCAAGGGCCTCGCGTTCTACGACCGGCTCGTCGACGGGCTGCTCGCCGCCGGGATCACCCCCTCCGTCACCCTCTACCACTGGGACCTGCCCCAGGCCCTCCAGGACCGCGGAGGCTGGCCCGAGCGGGCGACCGCCGAGCACTTCGCCGCGTACGCGGGCCTCGTCGCCGCCCGCCTCGGCGACCGCGTCACGCAGTGGGCCACGCTCAACGAGCCCCTGTGCTCGGCGTGGATCGGCCACCTGGAGGGCAGGATGGCCCCCGGCCGGCGCGACCTCACCGCCGCCGTCCGGGCCTCCTACCACCTGCTGCTCGGCCACGGGCTCGCCACCCAGGCCGTCCGGGCCGCCGCCCCCGGCGCGCAGATCGGCATCGTCAACAACCTCTCCACCGTCGAGCCCGCAACCGGCGGCGAAGCCGACCGGGCGGCAGCCCTCCGTATGGACGGCCACGTCAACCGCTGGTGGCTCGACCCCGTCCACGGCCGCGGCTTCCCCGCCGACATGCGCGAGGTCTACGCCGTGGACCTCCCCGAACGTCCCGGAGACCTGGCCGCCATCGCCGCCCCGCTCGACTGGACCGGCCTGAACTACTACTTCCCGCAGACCGTCACCGCCGACCCGGCCGGCCCCGCCCCGTACGCCCGCCAGATCGACCGGCCCGGCGTCCCGCGCACCGGCATGGACTGGGAGGTCGACGCGAACGGCCTCGAGGCTCTGCTCATGCGGCTGACCGAGGAGTACGGGGCCCGGCGCATCCATGTCACCGAGAACGGCTCCTCGTACCACGACACCGTCGCCGCCGACGGCAGCGTCCACGACCCCGAGCGGGCCGCGTACCTGACCGGGCATCTGGCGGCCTGCGCCCGCGCCGCCCGCCGCGGCGCGCCGGTGGCCGGGTACTACGCCTGGTCCCTGCTGGACAACTTCGAGTGGGCCTACGGCTACGACAAGCGCTTCGGCCTCGTCCGCGTCGACTACGCCACCCAGCGCCGCACGATCAAGACCAGCGGCCGCCGCTACGCCGAGGTGATCGCCGCGCACCGGGCCCTGTGAGACCGCAGGCCCCCGCGCCGCGCCGCGCCCGCCCCGCTTCTCGGGGCGGGCCCGGCCTTTCGTGATGGGATGGGGAACGAGTGCTTCCACCAGCTCACGGAGAGGTCGGGTAGATGTCCGAGGACACCATGCGGGCGATGGCGTACGAGACGTACGGCGGGACGGAGGTGCTCACCGAGACCCGGCTGCCGATGCCCAAGCTCGCCCCCGGCGAGCTCCTCGTCCGGGTCAAGTGCGCCTCGGTCAACCCCGTCGACTGGAAGATCATGTCGGGCGGGCTCGACGCCCTGATGGACGTCGTGTACCCCGTCGTCCCCGGCTGGGACGTCGCCGGCACTGTCGAGCGGGTCGGCATCGACACACCCGAGTTCTCGGTCGGCGACGAGGTCATGGCGTACGCCCGCAAGGACTACGTGCACGGAGGGACGTTCGCCGAGTACGTCAGCGTGCCCGTCCGCGCCGCCGCGGCCAAGCCCGCCTCGCTCAGCTGGCACGAGGCGGCCGGCCTGCCGCTGGCCGGGCTCACCGCGTACCAGCTGCTCACCCGGCTCGCCACCGGCAAGGACGACATCGTCCTCATCCACGGGGCGGCGGGCGGCGTCGGCTCGTTCGGCGTGCAGATCGCCCGCGCGCTGGGCGCCCGGGTCATCGGCACCGCCTCGCCGCGCAACCACGACCGGCTGCGCGACCTCGGCTGCGAGCCCGTCGAGTACGGGGACGGCCTGATCGACCGGGTGCGTGCGCTCGCCCCCGACGGGATCACCGTCGCCGCGGACTTCGTCGGCGGCGTCCTCGACGTCACCCAGGCGGTCCTGGCGAACGGCGGCCGGCACGCCTCCATCGCCGACCACACCGTGCTCGGCGCGGGCGGCCAGTGGATGTGGGTCCGGCCCGACGCCGAGGGCCTGGCGGAGCTGGCCCGGCTCGCCGACGGCGGGCAGCTCACGGTCCCCGTGGCCAAGACCTTCCCGCTCTCGGAGCTGGCGGCGGCCTTCGAGTTCAGCCAGACGGGGCGCGCCGCCGGAAAGATCATCCTGGAGGTCTGACCCGAGACCCCGTCAGCCTGCCGCAGCTGTCGGCATGTTGTGCAGATCCACCATCGTCCGTACGGCCGGGGGCAGCCAGTCCCCGGCTGGCTTCTCGTCCCCGGCGCCCAGCCGCTCCAGGATCTGCGCCGGGGTCGGCCTGGCGACCGGGTCGGGGGAGAGGCAGCCCGTCACGACCGCCGACAGGTCCGAGGGCAGCGACCGCAGGGCCGTAGCCAGCTCAGCTCCCGGCGGGAAGGGCGCGGCCCCGCACGCGTGGCCCAGCACCATTCCGAAGGCGTACGCGTCGACGGCCGGCGTGAGCGGAGCCCCCGTCAGCTGCTCCGGGGCGAGGAAGCCCCGGGTCCCGACCAGGAAGTCCGTCCGGGTCAGGGCGGTGGCATCGACCGCCCGGGCGATCCCGAAGTCGATCACCCGCGCACCCGTGTCCGAGATGATGATGTTGCCGGGCTTCAGATCGCGGTGGACGATCCCGCAGGCGTGGATCCCCTCCAGTGCCTCGGCCACCCCGAGTGCCAGGGTGCGCAGCGTCCAGGCGGGCAGCGCTCCGTGCTCGCGCAGGACGGCGTGCAGGGACGGGCCCGGGATGTACTCCGTCACCAGCCAGGGCAGTTCTCCCTCGGCCGACGCGTCCACCACCTGCGCCGTGTGGAAGCCGCCCACCCGGCGCACGGATTCGATCTCCCGGGCGAACCGCTGCCGGAAGCCCGGATCCGCCGCCAGGTCCGCCCGTACGACCTTCACCGCCACCCGCCGCTCACCGGGCGACAGCCCCAGGTAGACCGTCCCCATCCCGCCCTCGCCGAGCCGGGCGCTGAGCCGGTAGCGACCGACCCGGCGGGGGTCGCCGGGCAGCAGCGGATCGTGCTGCACGGGGCGTACGGACACACCGGGCGGCGCCGTCGCCCGTGCGCCGCGTCGGTGGATCTCCGCGACCGCCACCTCGGTCTCGGCCCGCAGGATCGCCGCCTGCCGGTCCCCTTCGGCGCGCAGGATCTCGGACTGCCGGACACCTTCGGCCTGGAGGATCGCGGCGCGCTTGTCGCGGTCGGCGCTCGCTTGCCTCTCCATCGAGTCCTGGATGGAGGTCGGCGGCTCGATCGCCTTGAGCTCGACGCGGTTGACGCGGATGCCCCACTTGCCGGTGGCCTCGTCGAGGACTCCGCGCAGGGCCGCGTTGATCTCCTCGCGGGAGGTCAGGGTCCGCTCGAGGTCCATGCTGCCGACGATGTTGCGCAGGGTGGTGATGGTGAGCTGCTCGATGGCCTGGATGTAGCTGGCGACCTCGTACGTCGCGGCGCGGGAGTCGGTCACCTGGTAGTAGACGACCGTGTCGATGTTGACGACCAGGTTGTCCCGGGTGATGACCGGCTGCGGGGGGAACGGCACGACCTGCTCGCGCAGGTCGATGCGGTTGCGGATCGAGTCGATGAACGGGACGACGACGTGGCGGCCCGCGTAGAGGGTGCGCCTGTAGCGGCCGGAGCGCTCGACGACGGCGGTGCTGGCCTGCGGGATCACCTGGATCGCCTTGATTGCCCAGACCAGCAGGCCGATCAGGAGTAGGGCCGGCGCCACCCACAGCGCCACTTCTGACAGGCTGGTTCCGGAACTCTCTGCTGACAAGTGCTTCCGCCCCTCACGCGCGCACGCTCTGCCGGAAGCGAATTCTGGCAGAACGCCGTGGCCGCGCACACCGATTGGGCGAGGTTTGCTCCCCCGCTCCGGGAGGCGCAGGCATCGGCCCGCTCCTCCCGGAGGGTGCTGTGTATCAGGGGAAGGAGACGACCGTGGACGGGGTCGTCGACGTACCCGAGGTGGGTGCGCCCGTGGTGTTGATGACGTGCTCGTACTGGCCCTTGCCGCCGAGCGAGACGACGAGCAGGTCGTGGAACCGCACGCCCGGCTTCACCGGCGCCTGGAAGCCGTGGTCCTGACGGATCGTCGGGTCCACGTTGTAGAAGCAGTAGCTGCCCAGCCCCCAGCCCTCGTGCGTGGTCACCGAGTCGGCCACCTTGTAGGCCGCGTAGCCCTTGGTCGTGCCGTTCTGGATCGCCGCCTGGTTCGGGGCGTCGTACGCCTTCTCGTTCTGGAAGAACACCGTGCGGCCGCGCTCGCCGTTCCATTCCACGTCGTACTTGTTGAAGTGCTCGACGAACAGCCCGGTGGCCAGGACGTCGTCACCGTTCACCCGGAACCCGTAGTCGGCGCGGTTGGTCTCCCAGCCCACCCCGTCCCCGTGGTCGGCGCGCCAGATCCAGGTGTGGTCGACGATCGTGTCGTGGTTGTTGATCACCATGCCGACGGTGGCCTTGCCGGCGCCTGCGCCGCCCACCCGGACGAACACGTCCTGCACGGTCGTCGGGTTGCCGCCGTGGTCCGTGGTCGTCCCGGCCGGGCCGACCTCCAGCAGGCTCGGCGAGTTGACCGGGCCGGCGTCGATCAGGAACCCGGCGAGCTTCACCCCGTCGACGTCGGCGACCTTCATCGCCGTCACCCCGTTGTCCGGGACGATCGTCGCCAGGCCGAGACCCAGGACGACCGTGTCCGCGCGGTTCACCCGAATGGTCTGGTCGACGTGGTAGACACCGGGCGTGAAGAGCAGGTGCAGGCCCTGGGCCAGCGCCTGGTTCATCGTCGCGGCGGTCGTGCCCGGCTTGACCACGTAGAACCTGCTCAGCGGGATCGAGGTGCCCTGCGGTGCGCCGCTGCCCCATGAAGTGCCGCGGGCGTTCACGCGCTTGGCCGGGACGAAGACCTTGTACTCGGCACCGTCCAGGTAGAGGAAAGGCTTCTCCCGGGAGACGGGCGTGGAGTCGAGTGTGGTGTACGGCGGGTTCGGGAAGGACTGGGCGGGTGCGCCCTGGACCCCGGAGAAGACCTGGTTCCAGACGCCGTTGCCCCAGCTGCCGATCGCGCTGTCGCGGGTGTACCACTGCTGCTGCGAGTAGTTGCCGATTTGGCCGTCGATCTTCGAGTCGGCGATGTAGCCGCCGGAGGCCCAGCCGAAGCCGTCGGGGGCGAGGTTGAGGCCGCCCTTGACGTGCATGCGGCGGAAGGGCGCGGCCTGGGAGACGGCCCAGCGGTCGGTGCCGTTGACCGGGTTGAGCGCGAGGTTCTCGGCCGAACGCCAGAAGTTCTGGGTGGCGTTGCCGCCGAACCAGCCGGCGTCGACGGTCACGTCGCCGTTGATGGTGGTGTCGTCGGGGCTGAGGCCCAGTCCCGAGATGGAGGTGTAGAAGCCGATCTGGGCGTTGAGGCCGTTGTACGTGCCCGGCTTGAACAGGAACTGGTAGCGGCCGGCGCCGAACTGGGCCGACTCCTGCTGCCGGAAGACCTCGTCGAGCCGGGCCTGGATGCCGGGCGTGGACGGGTCGAACACGATCACGTTGGGGCCGAGGTCGCCGCCGCCGGGGAGGGTGGGGCCTGCGTCGGTGGTGCCGTAGACCTGGAACTCGTAGAGGGAGTAACCCCACTGGGTGGCGCGCTGGGTGCCGTACACGCGGACGTAGCGGGCGGTGCCGGTGATGTCGTGGGTCCGGACCCCGCCGGTGGCGGTGGTCGTGGAGTAGGCGGTGCTCCAGTGCGCGCCGTCGTCGGACAGCTCGATCCGGTACGCCGTCGCGTACGCGGTCTCCCAGCGCAGCACGACCTGGCTGACCTGGGCGGGGGCGCCGAGGTCGACCTGTATCCACTGCGGGTCGGCGAACTGGCTAGACCAGCGGGTGGCGTTGTCGCCGTCGACAGCGCCGGAGGCGGGGGTGCCGCCGTTCTCCTGGCTGGAGGCGGTGGCGGGTCTGCCCTGGGAGAGGAGGACGGGCGCGGCCTGGGCGGTGGTACCCGGCAGCAGCACGAGGAGGGCTGCGACCAGCGCGGCGGCGAGAGCCGCGACCGTCGGTCGCGGTGGATGGTCCGAGAGGCGGGGCATGGGGGGCTCTCCTGACGTCGTGGATCCGGGGGGATCGAAGCGTGAGTGAACTGCCCGCCACGAGGGCCGTCAAGGGTTTCAGCGTTCATGAAGTGAAGGCTTGAGGGGGTGTCAATTGCCCTTGGGGCCTGTGAACTCGGAGTTTCTTCAATCCTTGTGAAAAGTGTTGACGAAAAAAGGTGTCAGGAATCTACTGAGACTTCAGGCCGCTCTGTCCCGCCGCGCCCGCTGGGCGGGACAGAGCTCGGCCGTCTTCGGGGAGTGGCCCGGTCCGGAGGGCAAGTGCTGCCGTCCGTTCGTTACTTGTCGTCAGCGAGGCGGATGCGTCAGCCGAGCGGGGGGACCGCCCCGCACTCCGCCCAGGCGACCTCGACGCCCGTGAGGCCGGCGGACCAGCGGCCTGCGAGCGCGTCGAGACCGGCCGCATCCGGCGGGCTCGCGCCGAGCCCGATCGCATACCTGGCCGAGACGGGGGAGACCGCGCAGGGCCGCGGCCAGGCGTGCGCGTCCCGGACACCGGCCTCTGCCAGTGCACCGAGCAGGGCGCGCATCCGGCCCCGCGCCCGGCCCAGGTATTCCTCGAACTCCCGGGGCGCATCGGCCCGTACGGTCACCACGGCCCACGCCGCGTGCCGGCGGTGCAGCGGCGGGTTGCCGAGGGGCAGGGCCTGGAGGTGGGGCTCCGCCTCCAGGAGTTCCCACGTCCGGTACAGCTCCCGGCCCAGCAGGTCGCCCACCCCCGGGCCGACCTGGGCCGTGCAGCTGCGCGCCGGTGCGGAGGGGGTGAGGACGGTGACGGGGTCCGGGGTCGGGGCCGGGTGCGCAAGAGGCTCCGCGTGCGGGTCCGCGGCCGGGGGCGTCAGGGCGATAGGGTCGCGCCAGTCCCAGGCCGCCCAGGTTCCGAAGAACTCCCGGAGCAGGGCAGCGGGGGACAGGTCGGCGGCCTCGCGGACCGTACGCGCCGCCAGTACCGCCCAGGCCACCCCCGGCAGTCCGCCGAACGGAGCCGAATCCAGCCCCCGGGCCCGGGCCCACGCCTTCACCTCCCGGGCCAGCCGGACGAACGCCGCGTGCGCCTCGGAGCCCGCGAAGTCCCGTACCGCATCGGCGTCGCTCACCGAGCTCAGCGCGATCGCGGCCGCCTCGCCGAGCTCCGCCCGGCGTTCCACCGCCTGAGCCGGGTCCACCGCGCCCGTGGCGACGACCACCAGGTCCACATCCAGTCCGGCCGTACGCAGCCGCAGCCCGGGCACCCGAGCGCCCTTCACTTCCCGCAGCCCCTCGGCCTCCGGGAGGGCTGCCGCCACCCGCTCCCGCACCTCCTCGATCCCGACCGTGCCCGGCAGGGCCGCGACCAGGTCGAGGTCGGCCCCGGGCAGGGCGCAGCCCATGCGACGGGATCCGGCGAGGTGCAGCACGCCGTCGCCGAGCGCCTCCGCGATCCGGGCGGTGAGGGACTCGGCTTCCGCGTCACGTGCGGATGCTGCTTCCGGTTCGGCTTCTTGTTCCGGTCCAGGCTTCGGTCCGGGCCCCGGTCCGGGCCCCGGTCCAGGCTCGGGTTCCTGTGCCCACCGCCACCTGCCGGTGCCGAGTTCCACGGTCGCCCGGACCTGCATCGGCCCGTCCCCGCGCCGTGACAGCACCGCGAGCTCCCCGACCCGGGCCGGCGTCCCCGTCCCGGATCCGCCGAGTCGCGCGGCGAACTCGGCCAGGGCCCGCTGCGGATCCCGGCTGCGCCCCAGCGTCAGGTGCGGGGTGAAGCCGTCGCGCCCGCGGCACCCCGGGAACCGCTCGGCGAGCCGCCGCCGCAGCTGCTGCCACGGCGCGTCGCCGGCCGCCGCCGGGTCCAGCCACAGCGTGCCGTCCTCCCGGTGCCCGAAGCTGTGCACCCCGGCCACCCGGGCCGTGAACGGCGGCGTCTGCGCGGCCACTTCGGCCACCAGCGGCAGCGCCTCCTCGAACGAGGACTCCGGTACGAAGCCGAACAGCAGGTTCACGTGCGCGGGCCAGCGGTGGACCGCCGGGTCGTGCTCCCGCCGCAGCTCTTCGACCGCCGGATCGTGCGGCGGCAGCCAGGCCACCGCCGTCCGCGCGGTCGCCCGTACGTCGAGCGCCGCGCGCCCGGCGTCCGGCTCGGCGAAGTCCACCACCGCCTCGACCCCGAAGTGGTCGGAGATGAACAGCCCGTCCGGACCCGGGGTGTTGCCCCGCAGGACGGCTTCCCGCACCCGCGCCCCCGCCGAGCGCAGCAGGACCCGGTCCAGCCGGGCGGCCCGCCCCGAGAGCGAGCCCACCGCGGCCAGCGGATTGGCAGCCGGGTCGAAGGTCGGCGTGGCGTCCGGCGCCCCGTGGACCTCGCTCCACGTGTCCCGCATGCCGAGTGCGGCCGCCGGCCCCTCCGGGCCGGAGCGGCCGTCGTTGAAGTCGCCGAGCAGCACCGCGTCCGCCTCGATGCCGCTCAAGCCCTCCGCGATCCGGGCCAGTTCGACGGTCCGCCGCCCGGCGCCGTTCTCCGTGTGATCGCTCGTCAGATGGAGGCAGGCCACGACGAGGGGGCCGCTCGCGGTGCCCACCGTCACCGCGGCGACCGCCTTGTGCGGCCCCAGCAGGTGCAACCCCGCCTCCCGCACGGGCAGCCTGCTCAGCACCAGCAGCCCGCTGGCGGCGACGTCCTTGCCGCGCGGATCGGTGCCCACCGTGTATCCGGCCCGCACCCACGGCTCCGCCAGCAGCATGCCGAGCAGCGCGGGTTCGACCTCCTGGAGGGCGATTACATCGGCGTCGGCGCCCGCCAGGTCGGCCAGCAGCATCGGCCTGCGCCGGGCAGTGTCGATGCGCGGGGCGTCGTACCGGTCCCACAGGGTGTTCCAGGTCAGCAGCCGCACCTGCTGCGGCCCCGGGCCGCCGGCCGGGCCGGATGACGCAGACCCGCCGGCCGGCACCTCGGCCGGCCGCCAGGCGCCGCCGTCCGCCGGATCCCACGCGTGCGGGGTACGGGAGGTGAAGAACGGGGCCCGCAGCAGCCGCGGTTCGCGGATCCGCCCGGCCTCGGTGGAGTCGATCCGGTCGACGCCGCTCGCCCGGTCCCAGACGAGCTCGCCGTCCGCCTCGACGAACAGCACCCGGTGCCAGGGGATGTCGCCGCCGGGCACGAACGAGTGCAGCGGGATCCGCTTCGGCGGCGCCCCGCGCTGGTGCAGCCCGAACACGAAGCGCGCCGGATCGAACCGGGGGTCCCAGCGGACCTGGTGGTAGAGCTCCTCGCTGGTACGCATCAGCCGTCCTCGCCCGCTGCCGCGGCGACGGCCGCCGTCACTGCCGTCGCCCCGATGGTTCCCGCCGTGTCCTCCACGGTCCCGCCCGCCCCGACGTACCAGGTGCGGTGCCCCGGCCCGTGTCCGGGGTACGGCGGGCTGAACCGGTGCAGCTGGGTGGCCAGCACCTGCGGCGGTACGGGATGGGGACGGACGGCGTTGCGCCGGACCAGCTCCGCCTCCTCGACCAGCACCACGGCCTGGGTGACCAGCGCGTCGCGGCGCTGCGCGACCGCGGCGACCAGCCCGCGCTGCTGCTCGGTGAGGGAGGTGGCGTCCCACACCACCGTGCCGCCGGCGCCCGCCGCGGCGGCCAGCGCAGCGTTCAGCCGGTCCAGGCCCTCGCGCAACACATCCGCATTGGCCCGCTGGTCGGCGCGGGAACCCCGGGCGGTGCGCAGATCGTCGAGACTGATGTACGCGGCCACGCCCGGCAGGCTCCGGGCGTACGTGCTCTTGCCGCTGCCCGAGGGCCCGCACAGCTGGACCAGCCGTGGGAAGCCGCCGTCGCGCCACCGCCAGGTCGCGGCCACCGCCTCCTCGGAGGTGGAGATCCCGCCCCGCGCGAACGCCTCCCGGGCCTCCGCCCAGCACCGGTCCGCAGCGTCCGCGCCGAGCCCCCCGAGGGCCTCCCGCAGTCCGGTGCGCAGCGGGCCCAGCGGATCGGGACCGAGGAGCCCGGCCTCCTCGGCGTACAGCGCGGACCAGTCCACGCACTCCCGCGCCTCGGCATCCCGCGCGGCCTCCGCACCGGCGAGGGCGTGCAGCACCCCGAGATCGGCGGCCACGGCCATCCGGACCAGGCCGGCCCGCCGCCCCTCGTCCGGGAACGGCCGCTGCAGAGACGGGTACAGCCCGACCAGGTCGGCGACCCGCCGGGCGAGCGGCATCCCGAGCGGCCCCGCCGCCAGCCGCGCCCCGATCCGGGCCCGCGGCGCGCGGTGCAGCACGGCGGCCAGTACGCCGGCCAGCCGGTCCTCACCGGTGCGGCCCGACGCGTCCAGCCGGCCCGCCACCTCGGCGACGACCGGCTCGACTGCGGCATCAGGCGCGGCACCGGGTGCGGGATCCGGGCCGAGGGCGGCCGCCAGCTCCGCCGCATCGGGCTCGGCGCCCGAGCGCACCGCCCACAGCGGTGCCTGCGGACCGAGCCCGTTCGGCACCACCTGGGCGTACATCCAGTGGGTGTCGGTCTGCACATGGCCGACGCGCACCCACTTGGCGAGGTACCGCCCGAAGTCCGCACGCGAGAAGCCGGCCACCGTCCGTACGACGTAGCCCTCCTGCCGAGCGGTGTCGAGCCGCAGCTTGCGCAGCGCGCGTTCGTCGAAGACGCCCCGCCAGAGCACGCGCGGGGTGGGCACCCCGAGGCCGTGCAGGAAGCTCACGGTCCGGTCCCAGTCCAGGCAGTGTTCGCCGTCCCACACCGAGAAACCGTAGAACCAGCTGTCGAGGTCCTCGTAGGGGATCGAGTGGCGGGCGTACAGGTTCTCCCCGCACACCCGCCACCCGGCCGGTATGCCGGCGCCGATCCGGCTCTGGAGGCCCTTGACCCAGGCCCGCGAGGGGTGGTGGCCCGAGTCGAGCGAGCGCGCGTGCAGGCCGTCCGCGTACAGGGTGGTGTTCTCCCCGTCGAGCTTCTCGGTGACGACGACCTCGCGCCCGGCCAGCCCCGGGAGCCCGGAGGCGCGCACGTCGTCCGCAGTCACCCCGGGGGACCAGGGAAGATGCGGCGTACGGGGGTAGTGGGTGCGCATGACCGGCTCCTGCTCGACGACGGGGTCGTCGTCACTCTAGGTATCCGGAGCCGGGGCATCCAATCAATAACCCCCGCGCGGGGTCGCCCGGTCCGTCAGGGCCGCCGCCCGGCCCAGGCCACCAGCCGGTCGATGGCCGGCGCACCGGGGTCCACGGCCACGACCTCGGCGAACGGGATCCGCCCGC
This sequence comes from Streptomyces sp. NBC_00354, assembly GCF_036106915.1. NCBI lineage: Bacteria > Bacillati > Actinomycetota > Actinomycetes > Kitasatosporales > Streptomycetaceae > Streptomyces > Streptomyces sp. NBC_00354. The sequence goes on from NZ_CP107983.1 coordinate 7,454,524, forward strand.
CGCGGGTTTCGGCCGGCAGCGCGCGGCGTACGACGGCGATCACCCGCTCGATCAGGGCGGCGTCCCATTCCGGGTGCTGTCCGGTCGCCCTGGCCAGGTCCCAGGTGTGCACGGTGAGTTCGTGCGTGTAGACGGCCGCGGCGGCCGCGCCCGGCATGACGCCCATCGGCAGGCGCAGCTGCCGGCCGAGCAGGGCCGGGTCCGCCCACACCTCGGCGACCTCGCGGGCGCCCGGCTCCCAGGCCGCCGCCCACGCCCCGTCGGCGAGCTCGTCGGCGAAGGACGGGACGCTGAACGGGTCCTCGCCGCGCCCGATCACCGAGATCCGGCGGACGACGGCGACGAGGTGGCTCGAGAGCCGCCGGACGTCGAACTCGTCGCAGGGGGTGGGGATGTCGTACTGGTCGGGCCGGACGGCGGCAAGGGTGCGGCCCGCCAGCTCGACGGCCGCGGCGAGGTCGAGCCGCGGGTCGAACGTGATGGTGGAGGCGGACGGGGTCTTGGTGAGCTGAGTGATCTCGGTCATGACTTCATCCTGGAAGCTGAACTGGCCACCTTCTGGCCAGTTTCCCGGGGAGAATGAACGGACCGGCGAAAACGCCCGGGACGCAGGCAGGGAAGAGGGACATGAGAGCCGACCGGCTGGTGGCGACCCTGCTGTTCCTCCAGGAACGCGGCCGCGTCACCGTCCCCGAGGTGGCCGCCGAACTGGAGGTGTCCCAGCGCACCGCCCGCCGCGATCTGGAGGCGCTGGCCGCGTCCGGCATCCCCGTCTACTCGCAGCGGGGCCGCGGTGGCGGCTGGTCCCTCGTCGGCGGCGCCCGGACCAACCTCACCGGGCTGACCGCCGACGAGATCCGGGCGCTGTTCCTCGTCACCGGGCCGCTGACGGCCACCCCCGAACTGCGCACCACCCTGCGCAAGCTGGTCCGGGCCCTGCCGTCCACCCTGCGGGCGGAGGCCGTGGCCGCCACGCGGGCCGGAGTCGTCGACGCGACGGACTGGTCCCGCAACGCCGTCACCGCCGATGCCGCCCACCGCACCGCGCTCCAGGGCGCCGTCGTGGACGGGATCCGCGTCCGCCTCGGGTACGCGGGCGTCGGCAAACCGGCCGGCGAGCGTACGGTCGACCCCCTCGGGCTCGTCGCCAAGGCGGGGGTCGACTACCTGGTCGCCGACACGGAGAAGGGCCTGCGCACCTTCCGGCTCAGCCGCGTCCGCTCCGTCGAGCCGACCGGCGAACCCGTGGTCCGGCCGCCCGGCTTCGACCTCGCCACGGCCTGGCGGGAGCTGTCCGGGGCCTTCCAGGACGGCATGTACGCGGTGACGGCGCGGGCCCGCGTCCACCCCGACGCGCTGGCCCTGCTGCAACGGTTCCTCGGCGGCCGGGTGCGCGTCGGCGGCCCGCTGCCCGACGGCTGGACCGAGGTGTGGGTCGACGGCCCGGCCCCCAAGGCCCTGGCCGGCCACCTGTCCGGGCTGGGAGCGGGGGTCGAGGTCCTGGAGCCGCCGGAGGTACGGCAGTGGCTGGCCCGGATCGGCGCCGAGCTCACCGCGGTGTACGCGGGGGACACGCGGGACGCGCCGCCCGGTCAGTAGCCGATGGTGAACCGCAGGCCCGGATGCGCGTCGCGCTCGATCTCGTCGACCAGTGCCACGGCGTAGTCCTCGGCCGAGATGTGGCTGCGGCCGTCCTCGTCCACGATCAGATCGTCGAGGGCCAGCCGGTACGTGCCCGTGCGCTCACCCGGACCGATCTGCGCCGCGGGGCTCAGACAGGTCCAGCTCACCTCCTCCACGGGCACGGTGCGCAGGAAGTCCAGCGCCTCCCCGTGGGCGCGCATGAGCGCGCGGACCGGCTCCGGGACGCCCGCCGCCTCCCAGACCAGCGGGCCGCCGGGGGTGCGCAGCGAGCCTGCTCCGCCCACGACGATCAGCCGGGGTCGGGGGACGTCCGGGCCGAGCGTGCAGACGCCGCCGATCAGGGACTTGGCGGCGGTGACGAGCACGCCCGGATCCCCGGCCCCGGGGCCGATCGCGCTGACGACCACGTCCCGGCCGGCGGCCGCCTCGGCGACGGAGTGCGGGTCGAGGACGTCGCCGCGCAGCACCTCGGCGCCGGAATCCGCGAGCTTCGCGGGGTCGCGTACCACCGCCGTGACCTCGTGGCCGCGCCCGAGCGCTTCGCGCAGCACAAGGGCTCCGATGGTGCCGGTCGCGCCGAACAGGGCGATCTTCGCCATGGCGACTCCCTGGGGGTGGAGGCGGTACGGGCCTCCGGTCGGACCCGCGCCGCCCATCCAAGCGAACCGGTCCGCCGTCACCCGGCAGCCGGGCCGGGTCCACTCGGATGATCCGGTCCGCCGGGCGCGGTGATTACCGGCACAGGGCGACGATCGACGGGGAGACCGTCCCCTTGGCCGCCTCGCACAGGGGTGCCATGTCGTACGTGCGCGGCGGCGCGGACCGCGGTTTCGGCCGTACGGGCGGCCGCTTGCGGGGCTTCGGCGCCGGGGCGGCGCGCTCGGGCCGCGCCGGCCGAGCGGGCGCGCGATCGCCGGTCCGGTGCCGCGGCGGCCGGTTCTCCCGGGGCTGCGCTGCGGGCTGCGCGGGATGTTCGGGCTCCGGCTCCGGCTCGGGCTCGGCCGCCGGCGGGGCCGACGGGGGCTCCGACGTCGGCAGCCGGCCCAACGGCAGGGCCCCGACCGCCGTTTCCCGGGCCGCGGTCCGGTCCACCTCCGGAACCGGTTGTGCGGGCCCGGTCGGCCGTACGGTCACGCACCCGGCGGTCAGCGCCAGCGCAGCGAGGATCAAGGGCAGGGGCAGAGCCACCTGGCGTAACTGCATCCGCCCACCCTGCCGTACGGCAGCCCGTGGAACCTACGCGCCGTCACACACACGGGTGACGGCCCGGCTCGGACCGGCTACGCGGCCGGGGCCCCTGTGTGGCCAGCCGGAGCAGGTGTTCCAGCGGGCCCCGGCGCAGCGGGCTGTCCGCCCAGAACCGCTGCCAGGCCCAGGCCGCCGACAGCGCCACACCCGCGAAGCCGGCCAGCGCACCCCAGGAGGCGGCCCCGTGGGCCGGTCCGGCCAGCGCCAGCGCATGCAGGACGTACGCGCTCAGCGCCATCGCCCCGAGCGCGGTCAGCGGCCGTAGCAGCCGCGCACCGGCCCGGCTGCGCGCGGCGAGCACGAAGAGCCCGATGAGCGCGCAGCCCACCCCTGCGTTGCCGATCGTCTCGAGCGGCGTCTGGCTGTACGGATCGGCCACGAGCAGCCAGTCCCAGGAGGTGCTGGGCACGGCTCCGAACTGCCCGCGCAGCACTTCGCGTACGGGATCGGCCGCACCGAGGGCTTCCGGATGGCGGGCCGCGACCGCGTCGAGCAGCCGCTCCCGGCCGCCGAGCACATGGGCGGCCACCCAGGCGGTGCCGTAGGCCGCGGCCGCGGCGGCCGTACCCCAGAGCGCCATCCGCCGGGCGACGCGGCGTTCCCGCAGATCGCACAGCCGGCCGAGGGCCAGCCCGGCCAGAACGTACGGGAAGTACGTGGCGAGCGGATACGCGCCGGTGAGCAGCAGATCGCACAGCACCCGGCCCAGCCCGTCCCAGCCGGTCAGGGCGGTCGGTTCGGGGACCGCGCCACGCCCGGAGGCCTCGTACCCGAACACCGGGCCGAGCAGGAACGAGAGCAGCGGACCCGCCACCACGCAGACCCCGGCGACGACGGTGAGCACCGGGGTGGACAGCCGGGTGAACGGCTCGGCGGCGAGGAAGTAGACGGCGAAGAAGGCCAGGATGACCAGGATCCCCGGCCACAGCGCGGCCAGCAGCAGGCCCAGCCCGGCCAGGACCGCACAGCGGATCAGCAGGGGGCGGTAGCGCCGGGCCCAGCCGTCCGGTTGCTCCGCGGGGGTGCGGCCGCGCTGGGCGAGGGCGAGCGAGAACCCTGCGAGGAGGGTGAACAGCGCGGGCGCCCGCCCGTCGGCCGCGACCAGCAGGTAGCCGGCGCCCTCGGGGCGCGGGCCCGGGCCGACGTGTACGGCGAACATGCCGAGGACCGCGAGCCCGCGGACGGCGTCGACGGCGGCGAGCCGCCCGGGGCCGGGTCCGGTGCCGGTCGCTGCGCCGTTGCGCACGGCCGTCACGCGCACGTGCGGGCGGGCCGGCCGCCGGCCACGCCCGCTGCGGGCGGCGCGCTCCACCGTCCGGCGGTGGCGGGCCTGTTGGCCGGTGCCGGGTCCGGACGGGATGCGCGTCGCATGGCTGTGTCTCTCCTGGGTGCGGGCCCGGTGCGGGTCCGGTGCGGGTCCGGCGCGGGTCCGGTGACGTGGTCGGACCGGCGGGTTTTCAGGCCGCCAGTCCGCGACGCGAACGTACCAAGGAGGGCGTAACAAGGTAATAAGGAGGTATAGGGGCGGCAAAGCGGCGGTCAGTGGCCGGAGTGGCGCGACCGGCGTAACCCGCAGGCCGTGCGGGCTGTTGCACAGGGAGAGGGCCCATCCACGGTGAACGGAGTTCCGATGCCGCAGCTGACCGACGAGGCCGTGACCGACGAGGACGGCGGACGGCCGGGCACGTGGATGACCCCGCAGGAGTACGGGGCTTCGCGGGCCGCGCTCTGGACCGGCGCCGTCGTCCTGGTCACCGACACCGACGGCCGGGTCCTCGTCCAGAGCGTCGACTACCGCGCCGACCGCATGCTGCCCGGCGGCGCGGTGGACGCGGGCGAGGCCCCGTCGGCCGCCGCGGCCCGCGAGATGCGGGAGGAGCTCGGCGTCGACGGCAGCTACCCGAACGGCCTCGCCGTGGACTGGATCCCGGCGGACACCCCCGGCTTCCCGCCCGAGATGCGCTTCCCGGGAGAGGTCCTGTACGTGTACGACGGCGGCACCTGGAGCCCGGACCGGATCGATGCGATCCGCCTCCCCGCCCAGGAGATCACCGGCGTCCACTTCGCCGAACCGGCCGACCTGCCCGCCCTGATGGACCCGGGCGACGCCCGCCGCGCCCTGTCGGCCCTGCGCGCCCGCATCAACGGCGGCGGCCCGGCCCTGCTGGAGGACGGCCGCCCCGTCGCGCCGACCGCCCTGGACCGGCTCGGGGTCCTGCGCACCCGCCGCACCCGGCACCACGGCACCTGGCACCCCGGCCCGGTGCCCGCGGCGCTGCCCGTACGGGAGCCCTCGGCCTGGCTGTTCGCCCCCGACGGCCGGGTCCTGCTCCTGGTCTGCCGCACCACCGGCGCCGCCCAGCTCCCGCCCCCGACGGCGGGCTCCACCCCGCTCGGCTACCGGTACGCCGACGAGGCCGCCCATCCCCGTAGCGCGGCCCGCCTCGGCTCCCTGCCCCCGGCCGCGGACCCGGCGTACGCGCGCCTGCTGGCCACCCCCGAGCAGGTCCGTGAACTCGCCGACTGGGGCCCGGCCGGCCACGCCGAACTCGCCGCGGTCCACACGGCCCGCGCCCACCTCTCCCTCCCGCGCCCACCCCGCACCCCCCTCACGGAACTCCCCGAACACGGCACCCACCGGTGACGCCACCGGGCCCCGTCAGTGGTGCCCCGTAGCGTGATCGGCATGGGATTCACCAGCGTCTGGTCGATCAGCAGCCACCCCGACTCCGTCATCCAGGAGCTCGCGCCCCGCCTCGCGCCGGCCCTCGAAGCCGACCGCACGAACCCGGCGGCCCGCCGCCGCTGGGAGGCATGGCAGGGCGCCCCGCTGCCGGACCACCGCACCTGGTACACCGACCGGGCACACGGTGATGCCATCGACTCGTTCTGGAACCTGACCCGCCCCGGCGAGCACGTCGACGACGTCTGCAACGGCATCACCGACCCCGAGTTCCATGTCATGCAGGACCTCTGGGAGCCCGAACCGGACCCGGCGGACATGTTCGTCTCCGTGCATCGCAAGGACTACGCGGTCGCCGCCCTGTTCCACGCCATCGGCCCGGACCGGGCCGCCCTGCTGCCCGGCTGGTGCGGCAACGTGCTCCTCACCGCGGCCGAGGTGCGCCGGACGCTGCCGGGCGTGGAGCAGGCGCTGAACTTCACCTCCGGGGAACGGGCCCACGTCTCCGACCGGGACTGGCTGGACTACGGCGCCCGCGAAGAGCACGTCACCGACGGGCCGCTCCGCGTCTGGCGGTCCGCCGCCGCGGCGGGGCGCGGGCTCTGCGCGGTCGCGTTGCATGTCCACTGACCGGCCCGGCGGGGGATCACGGGCTCAGGGGCAGGCCCATGCCGCGTCGGTGAAGACGAGGCGGCGGTCCATCCCGATGGGCCGGGTGTTCGCCGGATCCCAGGTACCGGGCCGCCCCCGCCGCGACCTGGGAAATCCGGGGTCCGCGGGTGCCGGTCCCGCAGCATGGGGGGATGAGCGACAGCGCGATCACCTACACCCTGTACGTCCAGGCCGATCCCGACCGGGTCTGGCAGGCCCTCACCGAGCCCGCCTTCACCCGGCGGTACTGGGGGCTGAGCTTCGAGACCGACTGGGCGGTGGGATCGAGGATGGACTGGGTGGAGCGCGGGGCCCGGACCAGTGATCCCGAGCAGGTGGTCCTCGACTGCGTCCCGAACCGCCGGCTCTCGTACACCTGGCACACCTTCACCCCGCAGTGGGCGGCCTCGGTCGGCATCGCCGAGGAGCTGCGGGCCGAGCTGGCGCAGGAGCGGCGTACGACGGTGACGTACGAGATCGAGCCCGTCGGGGACACGCTCGCGCGGCTGACCATCCTCCACGAGGGCTTCGAACCCGGCGGCACCCTGATCGGCATGTGCAGCCGGGCCTGGCCGATGCTCGCCTCCAGCCTCAAGACCCTGCTGGAGACCGGGGCTCCGCTGCCGGAACCGGGGCACGATACGGACCAGGGGCGGGGCGGGTACGAGAGCCACGGGGGCTGAGCCCGGGGGCACCGGCCGGGGGCGGGCCCGGCGCCGGTCCATCCCGCCCCCGCCGTGCCCGCCCCGCGCCCCCGCCCCGCGCAGCCCCGCCCGAACAGCCGTACGTCGCGCCTGAGATCATGTGTAACGACCACGGAATCAGGAGCGCTGACATGACCCTCGACCACCACCGCGTCGTCATCACCGCCGCAGGCCGCGACTTCGGGCGCACCCTCGCCCTCCGGTTCGCCGCCCGGGGCGCCGAGGTCCACCTCTCCGCGCGCACCCTCGAAGCCGCCGAACGCGTCCGCGAGGAGATCCTCGCGCAGGGCCACGCCGCCGACCGCGTCCACGCCTTCGCGTGCGACCTCACGGACCCGGCCTCCGTACGGGAGTTCGCCGCCGCAGTGGCCGCCCGCACCGACCGCATCGACGTACTCGTGAACAACGGCTCCCGCTACCAGCACGGCACGGACCTGCTCTCCGCATCCGACGCCGACGTCGTCGACACCCTCGCCTCGGGCGCCACCGGCACCGTCCTCGTCACCAAAGCCTTCCTCCCGATGCTGCTGAACTCGGACAAGCCAGACATTGTGACGATGGTCTCCGGCTGCGGCGAAACCGGACACCACCGCTCCGACGCGCACGACGCGTTCTACGCCGCCAAGTCCGCCCAGGCCGGTTTCACCGAGATCCTCTCGCGCCGGCTGCGCGACCAGGGCGTCCGCGTCATCTCCCTCTACCCGCCGGACTTCGACAACCACGACCCGCTGTCCCCGGAATGGGAGAGCGCCCCGCGCACGGCGAAGGACCCGCTCACCGCCCAGTCGCTGGTGGACTGCATCTTCTTCGCCATCGGCCAGCCCCGCGACTGCTTCATCAAGTCCTTCCGTTTCGAGCAGGTCTGACGGGCATGGGCCACACCCTCGAGGCGATCTTGGACGCGGCGGCCGCCGGGCGGTTCCCGCCGCCCGACGGCGGCACGACCGTGGTCCCGCAGCCGAGCCCGCGCGACGTGGGCGTCATCGCGTTCACCGCGCACTCCGTGGTGTTCACCGACGAGGACCCCCACTGGGTGCACTCCGCCCTCGGCGCGCTCGAGTGCGACGGCCTCGCGGCCAGCATGAACCCGCGCTTCCTCGCCGCCCTGCTCGACCGCACCGGCCGTACCACCGACACCATTGACCTGCTCACCGTCGCCGCGTCGCTGCCCGGCGACCCGCCGCTGGAGCTGCGGCAGATCGCAGATCCCGACCACCCGCGGGTGCGCCGGGCGCTGCGGCGCCGCGACGACGTGCGGGTCTGGGCGGCCGACGGGGGAGTGCTCGTCCTCGGCCGCGGCGTGGCCGGGCGCTGGGAGACGGCGATCGAGGTGGACGAGGCCGTCCGCCACCGGGGTCTGGGCCGGGAGCTGGCCCGCGCCGCACGCCATCTCGTCCCCGACGGCGGCCCGGTCTGGTCCCAGCAGGCCGCGGGCAACGCCCGCAGCATCCGCGCCTTCCAGGCCGCCGGGTTCCGCCCCGTGGGCTCCGAGGCCCTGCTGCTGCCGCAGCCGCAGCGGTAGCCGCGGTGGACGGTGACCGGGGCGCGGGCTGAAGCACCCCTGCGCGCCGGTCGTTCACGGCGGTCGTGTGGAATGGGCGGCATGGGGAGAAGCGAGAACCAGATACGAGAGGGGGGCGGCCCGGCGCACCGCGCCGAGAGCACGACCACCACAGCGCCCGACCGCTGGCGCTACGCCCGCCACCTCGACGCCCTGGCCGCCGCGGCCGGTACGACGGTCGGGGCCGAGGCGGACGCCGTGGCCGAGGTGCTGCGCGATCGCGACCCGGTGATGGCCGAGAGCGCGGTGGTCACCCACCTCGACCGCCGCGCCGCCCACCTGCTGACCGACGCAGGTTTCCCCGGCTGGGCCCGGGCCATGGACACCGCGATCGGCGCCCGCGCCTTCCCGGCCCGCCGGCTGCGCGAGTGGACCCTGCTCAAGGCGATCACCGACGGCGTGCCGTGGTCGCCGGCCGAGCTCACCGCCGCCTCCGACTGGTGTCAGCGCACCGCCGCCCGGTCGCTGCCCTCGTACGAGGCCCTCGACCTGCTCGCCGCCACGGCCCGCACCCGCCGCGTGCGCAACGCCGCCGCCCAGCGCCTGCACCGCCGCAACATCGCGAGCTGAGGCCGCGAGCCCGCCCGCCCCCCGGTGCAGCTGGAAGGACCGGTGCAGCTGGAAAGAAAGGGGCAATCAGGAGCAAGATGGGAAAACGGCGCCGGCGGTTTTGTCCGCTGCGCACAGGAGTCTCGTCACACGGCTGTTCGGGGGTTTATGGTCTGCCTACCTGGCCGGGTATCAGCGTTGATCCGATGCCGTTCCACTGGAGGCTGCTCTCCGTGTCGCACGTTTCCCAAGCTCCCGTCACCACCCCCGACGGCGAGCCGGCCCCGCCCGCCCCGACCGAGTACAGCCAGGTCAAGGGTTGGTTCTCGGACTATGACCAGGTGCTCTTCGACTGGTTCCTGACACGCCAGAACGGCGAAGAGGAAAAACCGGGCGATCTTCTCGAGCTCGGCGCTTTCATGGGGAAGAGCGCGATCTTCCTCGGGGGGTATCTGCGGGAGGGCGAGGAGTTCACCGTCTGCGACCTCTTCGACTCGCCCGCACCGGACGACTCCAACCTCGCGGAGATGCAGGACTCGTACCCCACCCTCACGCGCCGCGGGTTCGAGACGAACTACCTGGCCTTCCACGAGGCCCTGCCCACGGTCATCCAGGCACCGACGTTCGTGGTCGCCGACCGGGTGCGCCCGGCGAGCTGCCGCTTCATCCACATCGACGCCTCGCACCTCTACGAGCACGTCGTCCAGGACATCGCGTCCTCGCGCGTCGTGGCGGCCCCGGGCGCCGTGGTCGTCTTCGACGACTACCGCTCCGAACACTGCCCCGGCGTCGCCGCCGCCGTCTGGGGCGCCGTGGCCACCGGCGAGCTGCACCTGATCGCCGTGTCCGGGTCGAAGCTGTACGCGACCTGGGACGACCCGGCGGTCTACCAGTCGGCGCTGCTCGCCTGGCTGGAGGGCCGCACCGACCTGTGGCACGGGGTGGACGCCGTGGCCGGCCAGTCCCTCGTCCGCATCGGTGACGAAGGGGCCGTCCCGCCGGCGCCCCCCGAACTGCTGCATCCCGCGCCCGAGCCCGTCGTGGCGCCCGCGCCGCCCGTGCACCTGCCCGGACCCCGCCCGCGGGCCGGAACCGCGTGGCGCAGGCTGGCCAAGGACCTGCTCCCGCCGGTCGTCACCCGCGCGATCGTGTCCTGGCGGCGCCGCCGCCGCGGCTGACCGGTCGAGCCGCCCGCACGCGTATGCACGTACGGTGCCGGTCCCCGCATCCGGGGGCCGGCACCGCAAGCGTCGGGTCTCAGCCGCCCCGCCGGACGCGGGCCGCGCGGCGTGCCTCGGCGAGCTGCCGGGCCTCCGCGGTCTTGCGGGACTCCTTGGCCGCACCCGGCCGTCCCGGGCGGGTGCCGATCCCGCGGAAGCCGAGGTCCGAGCCCGAGGGCCGGCCCTTCGCGTCGGTCGGCTCGGCGCCCGCCAGCGGCACCCCGGACGGGGGCTTGGCCCCGGTGATCCGGCTCAGCGCGGCCTCGCCGGAGCGGACCTGGGTGGTGGTCGGCCGGATCTTGGCCTCGGCCATCAGCCGGACCATGTCCCGGCGCTGGTTCGGGGTGACCAGGGTGACGACCTTGCCGGACTCGCCCGCACGGGCGGTACGGCCGCCCCGGTGCAGGTAGTCCTTGTGGTCGGCCGGCGGGTCCACGTTCACGACGAGGTCGAGGTCGTCGATGTGGATGCCGCGCGCGGCGACGTTCGTCGCGACGAGGACCGTGACGGCCCCGGTCTTGAACTGCGCGAGCGTCCGCGTGCGCTGCGGCTGCGACTTGCCGCTGTGCAGCCCTTCCGCCCGTACGCCCATGGCCCGCAGGTGCTTCACGAACTGGTCCACCCCGTGCTTGGTGTCCAGGAACATCAGCACCCGGCCCTCGCGCGCCGCGATCTCGGTGGCCGCCGAGTACTTGTCGGCGGAGTGGATGTGCAGCACGTGGTGGTCCATCGTGCTCACCGAAGCCGCCGACGGGTCGACGGAATGGGAGACCGGGTCCTTCAGGTAGCTCCGCACGAGCTGGTCCACATTGCGGTCCAGGGTGGCCGAGAACAGCATCCGCTGCCCGGCATGGTGCACCTGGTCCAGGATCTCGGTGACCTGCGGCATGAAGCCCATGTCGCACATCTGGTCGGCCTCGTCGAGGACCGTGATCTTCACCCGCTCCAGGTGGACGTCGCGCCGCCCGACCAGGTCGCTGAGGCGCCCGGGGGTGGCCACCACGACCTCGGCGCCGGTGCGCAGCGCGCTCACCTGCCTGCCGATCGACAGTCCGCCGACCACCGTGGCCATCCGCAGGTCCAGGGCCTGCGCGTACGGCGTGAGCGCCTCGGTCACCTGCTGCGCCAGCTCGCGCGTCGGTACGAGGACCAGGGCCAGCGGGCGCTTCGGGTCGGCCTTGCGGCCCGCTGTACGCGCCAGCAGGGCCAGGCCGAACGCCAGGGTCTTGCCGGAGCCGGTCCGCCCCCGGCCGAGGATGTCCCGGCCGGCCAGGGAGTTGGGGAGCGTGGCCGCCTGGATGGGGAAGGGCTCCGTCACCCCCAGGTCGGTCATCGTCTTCACCAGCTCACGGGGCAGGTCGAGCTCGGCGAACGCCTCCACCGGCGGCAGCGCCGGCTCGACCGTCTTCGGCATCGCGAACTCGCCCTTCAGGGGGGCGGTCCGGGGGGTCTTGCCGCCGGACTTCGCACCGCCCTTGGGGCCTGCCTTGGCTCCGGCCTTGATGCCGAAACGCCCGTGAGCTGACGGGTTCCTCATGCAGAACCTTCCGTGAGACGTGAAAAGAGAAATTTTACCATCGGGGCCACGGGACCACGGCGCCACGGGATTACGGCGTAACGGCACCTGGAGCCACGGGGCCGAGCTGCCCGGACCGCACCTCGGCGAGGTGGGCGGTCATCTCGACCGTCGCCCGCGCGAACCAGTCGGCGATGACGGCGATCTCGTCGGGGGAGTACTCGGCGAACACCGCGCCGAGCCGGGCGTAGAAGGGCTCGTACACGGCGAAGACCCGGGCGGCGGCCGCCGGGTCGGCGACCACGCGCACCCGGCGCCGGTCCGCGGGATCCGGCTGCCGGCGGGCGTATCCGGCCCGCTCCAGACGGTTGAGCACCCCGGTGACGGCCCCGGTGGTCAGGTTCGTCAGCTCGGCGAGGTCGCCGGCGCCCAGCGGGGTGTCACCGGCGCCCAGGACGTGGCCCAGGCAGGTCAGGTCGGTGACGTTCAGCCCCAGCAGCTGCGCCACTTCCTGCTGGCCGATGAGGCCGAGCGCGACGTACCGGTCCATGCGCGACAGCGCCTCCGCGGGCGTGGCCGCGGGGCGGGACTTGCCCTGCACGCAGATACTCCTTACTGTCTAAGTAACTTAGCTCGTGAGATGCTTATCTTGCCCACTAAGGCATCTCGCCCTTCGAGCCTACTGCCGCCAGTCCGTCCGGGGAGAATCATGAGCGCGCACGGAGACGTCGACATGGGTCACACGGTCGCCGGCTGGACCGGCACCGCCCTGGCCCTGCTGGGCTGCACCGGAGCCGGGGTTGCCGTCTGCGCGGCCTGGGCCCCCGGCATCTGGCTCGGCCTCGGTCTCGTCGCCGTGGCCGGAGTCCTCACCTGGGGCCTGCACCTCGCCGGCTGGGGCAAGCCCAGCGGCCCCCGCCCCCGCGCCGACTGGGACTGGCGCACCCGGGACACCGTCGCCCGGACCGGGCACGCGCAGTGCCTGGGCTGCCGGGCCGGTGGACCCCGGCGCGCCGCGGCGGCAGCCAAGCTGCCCGGGCCCGCCGAACTGTCGCCCGCAGCGGACGGCGGTGTGTGAACGAAAGTTCGAAGTGTCCCCGATTGGCCGCGCCTGCGGTGTGGTGGGCGTGACGGGTGGGCAGGATGGACCTGGCTGCACCGCACGTGCGGCCCGCGTGGAACGTTGAGAAGGATCAGTACTGATGGCAACAGGCACCGTGAAGTGGTTCAACTCGGAGAAGGGGTTCGGCTTCATCCAGCAGGACAACGGCGGCCCCGACGTGTTCGTGCACTTCTCCGCCATCCAGGGCACCGGCTTCAAGGAGCTGCAGGAGAACGACAAGGTCGAGTACGACGTCACCCAGGGCCCCAAGGGCCCGCAGGCGGAGAATGTGACTGTCGCTCGCTGACGCCATTTCACGAGCCCGGCCCGTGACATGAGCCCCGCCGGTCGGTCCGGCGGGGCTCATCGCTGTCATGGGGCGGGCGGCCGGGAGCCCGCGCGGTGCAGGGCCAGCAGCAGCGGCCAGAGGTGGTCCGCCAGCTCCGCCGGGGAGCCCGGAACGCTGTCGTGCAGCCAGTCGGCGAGGATCCCGGTGAAGGTCGCGGCCACCGCCGAGGCCACCAGGTCGGCGTGCGGGGCGCCGGCCGCCGTGCGCTCGGCGTGGGCGCGGGCGCGCAGCTCCCGGTGGAGCCGCTCGCCGAGCGGGCCGCCGCCGCCCGGCAGGAGCAGCGCGCGGTAGAGGGCCGCATGCGCGGCGGCGCCGGCGAGGAAGCCGGCGAGCGCGGCCGGGGGCCGGACCGGGGCCCGCGCCCCGGGCTCCGTCTGCCAGGCGTGCAGGGCGTCGACCGCCGCGTGCACCACATCGGCGCACGCGTCGACGGCCAGCGCCGGGAGGTCCTCGTAGTGCAGGTAGAACGTGGCGCGGCCGACCCCGGCCCGGCGGACCACCGCCGAGACGCTGACCTCGCCGAGCGGCCGGTCCGCGCACTCGGCGAGCAGGCTCTCGCGCAGCCGGGCCTTGGTGCGGGCGGTCCGCGGGTCCTCGGGGCTCACGGGGTGCTCGGCGCTCACGCGGCCAGCAGCGTCGTGCCCAGGGCGAGTGCGCCGGGCAGGGCCTGGGCGATCAGGATGCGGCGATTGGCGGTCGCGGCACCGTACACACCGGCGACGATCACGCAGACGAGGAAGAAGATCTGCGTGGCGAGCGAGTCGATGACCAGCGACCAGACCAGGCCGGCGGCCAGGAAGCCGTTGTAGAGGCCCTGGTTGGCGGCGAGCGGTGCGGTGCGGCGGGCGAGGTCCTCGTCGAACCCGGACAGGGCCCGGCCGGGCGGCCGCTGCCACAGGAACATCTCCAGGACCAGGAAGTACACGTGCAGCGCGGCGACGACGCCGATGAGGACCTGAGCGACCGTGTGCACGGCCACCTCCGTTTCTCGGGCTGTGGGAAAGGCGCCGGCGGGCGACTTCCTGGACAACTGTACAGGAAGTCGGATGTGCGGTCACCCGAACGGGCGCGGCTACGCTGACCACATGACCCCCCTCGTCCATTCGGACTTCGGCACCGGCCGCCACCGCGAGGCCTCGCTCATCCGCCACGCCCTCGGGAGCGTGCACGACGAGGTGCTGGTCGCGGGCCTCGCGGGCGGGATCGGCTTCATGTACTTCGTCTTCGAGTACGCGGGCCACCCGCCGATGCCGACGATCGTCGCGCAGGCCCACCCCCAGCCCTGGGTGCAGACGGCTCTGGGCCGGCTGCACGTCCCGTACGAGGCCACGCGCAGCGCCAGACCCCGCTGGGGGCGGGTGTGCGCCGCCCTCGACGACGGGCGTCCGGTGTTCTGCACGGTCGACCGGTCCCGGCTGCCGTGGCACGAGGGCGTTCCGGAGATGGCCGGCGCGGATCCGTACACCGTGGTCGTGGTGGGCTACGAGGGCGCCGAGGGCGAGACCCTGTACGTCGAGGACGGGGCCGATGTCCCGTACCGGATCGGCCGGGAGGAATTCGGTGCCGCCTGGACGGGGCACCGCAAGGGCCACCACCAGATGGTGGTGCCCACCGGGCCGGCCACCGCCGAACCGGACCTCGACGAGGCCGTCGCCACCACCGCCGCCCGGCTCACCGGGCCGGTGCTCGGCAACCAGTTCGACGTCAACTTCGGCTTCTCCGGCATGGCGAAGTTCGCCGCGCAGCTGCGGGACACCAGCACGAAGACGGGCTGGGAGCGGCGGTTCGGCAGCCCGGAGGCGTTCCGGGTGGGCACCGGGCGGCTGTACGCCTGCCTGGAGGAGGAGTGGACCGCCCCCGGCGCCACCCGGCCGCTGTACGCCGACTTCCTCGACCTCGCCGGGCGGCCGGAGGCGGCCTCGCTCCTGCGGGACTCCGCCCGGCACTGGTCCGAGCTGGCGGCCCTGGCCCGTACGGCCGACCCGGACTCCGACGTCGGCGGGCGGCGGGCCCTGTTCGACGCGTGCGCCGACCTGGTGGACCGCTCGCTGGACCTGGAGCGCCGGGCCGTCGGCCTGCTCTGAGCCGTACGGGCCCCCGCGAAGGGGTTGCTCCGCTTCGCCTGCGCCGGCTACTCCTCCTGGATCCGGATGGCGGCGACCGGGCAGGCGCGGGCGGCCTCGCGGAGCAGCGGGCTGCCGTTGCCGTCCTCCCGGCCCGGGAGCAACTGGCTGAAGCCGTCGTCGTCCTGGGTGAACACGTCCGGCGCGGTCAGGGCGCACTGCCCGGCGCCGATGTAGACGGCCGTGTCGATGTCGATGCGCTGTGGCGACATGCCTCTCACCATGCCACGGGGAGTTCGACCATGCCCTGGATGGTGTCGCCGGGCCGGAACGGGATCCGGTCCGGTTCGGCCGCCAGCCGGAGCCCCGGCAGCCGGGCGAACAGCGTCCCCAGGGCGATCTCCATCTCGGCGCGGGCCAGGTTCTGCCCGAGGCACTGGTGGACCCCGAAGCCGAACCCGACGTGGTGCCGGGCGGGCCGGTGCCAGTCCAGCGCGTCGGGCTCCTCGAACACCGCCGGGTCCCGGTTGATGACGGAGGTGGAGAAGATCACCCCGTCGTCGGCGCGGACCGTCACCCCGCCGATCGCGATGTCGTCCGTCGCCACCCGCAGCATCCCGTCCGCGATGGACAGGAAGCGCATCAGCTCCTCCACGGCCACCGAGATCAGCGAGGGGTCGGCGCGCAGCTCGGTCAGCTGCTCCGGGTGCCGCAGCAGGGTGAACGTACCGAGCGAGATCATGTTCGCCGTGGTCTCGTGGCCCGCGATCAGCAGGATCGCGGCCAGCGAGACCAGCTCGTCGATGTCGGTCTCACCGGTCTCCAGGCGCCGCTCGACGAGCTCGTCCAGCAGCCCGTCGCCCCGGTGCGTCCGCTTGCGCTCGATCAGATCGGCCAGGTACCCGTTGATCCGGGCCCGCGCGTCCTCGACGTCGGCGGGCTCCGGTCCGCGCAGCAGCCGCCGGGACTGCGCCTCGAAGAACTCGTGGTCCTCGTACGGGACTCCGAGCAGGGCGCAGATCACCATCGACGGCACGGGCAGGGCGAAGGCGCTGACCAGCTCGGCCTCCGGCCCCCTGGCGATCATGTCGTCGATCAGCCGGTCCACGGTCTGCCGGATCGCGGGCCGCAGGGCCGCCGTCCGCTTCAGGGTGAAGCTCGGGATGAGCATCCGGCGCTGGGTGTTGTGCACGGGGTCGTCGACGCCGAGCAGGGCCGTGCGGCGGTTCTGCAGGCCCTTGAACCGCTTCGTGGGGGCGGGGAAGGCCTCGTTCTGCCGGTCGGCCGAGAGCCGTCCGTCGGAGAGCAGGGCGCGCGCCTCGGCGTGCCCGGTGACCACCCAGACCGAGCGGCCGTCGAAGAGGGTGACCCGGGAGAGCGGCCGGCCCTCGCGGAGGGGTCGGTAGGCGGCCGGCGGGTGGTAGGGGCAGGTTCGGTCCTGAGGGAAGGCAACGGTCTCTGACATGCAGCACCTCGTAAGCATGGTTCCGTGTGTCCGTCTCACCGGAACCCATTACATGCCCTAGGCACCTATCTGACCTATGCCAGTTTCGGCCAGATAGCCCACTTTGGCCCGCCCGGCCGGGTGGCCGCCGAGCCGCTCAGAGGTGGGTGTCCAGGAACTCCCGGAGCTCCGCGCGGCTCATCGCGCCGGCCCGGCTCGCCACGGCCTCGCCGTCCTTGACGATGACGACGGTGGGCGCGCCGGTCACGCCGAACCGCCTGGTCGGCTCGGGGCAGCGGGTCATGTCGGTGCGGACGGCAGTCAGCCGCGTGCCGTACTCCTCGGCCGCCTCGGCCACGAGTGCGTCCATCGCCCGGCAGCCCTCCAGGGCCTTGGGCCAGGTCCCGATGAAGTAGGCGAGAACCGGCCCCCCGGCCATGCCGAGGATGAAGTCGAACTCCTGGTTCTCCAGCGGCTGGTGTACCCGACGTGTCATGGATGGTGCTCCTGCTTCGTGTGCCGAGTGGCCGTGGGCGGTCGGCCCCATCATCGCCGCCGGCTCCGCCGACCCCGAAATCCCGTCCGCAATGGGTGTTTCCGCCAAGGGCCCCGTCCGGCAGCGGCCGGCCCGGGGCGACGCGCTCGCGCGCTGCATCGAGCACGAGGTGTCCGCCCTGTTCGCCGTGCCGGGCGGGGCCGCGCCGGGGGAGTGCGTCGGGCAGGGCCTGCTCGAAGGCTGAAGCCGGAGGTCCCTCGGGCGGGCCGGCTCCCGCCGCCCCCGGGCTCGTTGTCAGTGGCGCCTGTGAAGCTGGGCGGTATGGACGACAGGATGCTCCGGCGCCGGGTCTACGGCGCCGACCACGACGACCCCGACCCCGGCCCACGCCCCGGCCATGTCTACGGCGAACTCGTGGGCGGCCCCCTCGACGGGCTCCTCCTGGACATCACGGGCTGGAGTGCGCCCCAACTTGCCGAGGAGGCCCGGCTCCCCACCGAGATAGGGCGCTACGGGGCCGGCGGCCGCGCCCACTACCGCCGCCGCGCGGCCGACCCGGACCACTGGGACTGGTCGGGCGACAGCCGGTGACCCGGGCAGTGACCCCGGTGGCGGGGCGTCAGCCGGCAGCGCCGCGGCTCACGTTCCGGGCCCACAGGACCAGCGGGAGCTGAAGCGGCAGCCGGGCGATCGTCACGGCCTGCACGGCGGCGGGGGAGCGGCGGCGGGCATCGACGGCCATCTTCACGTTCGCGGGGAACACCCCGACGAAGAACGCCGCCGCGGCCAGCGCCGCGACCCGGCGGGTCCGCGGATGGGCGACACCGGCGGCGAGCACCAGCTCGGCCGCGCCGCTCGCGTACGTCCACTGCCGCGGGGTGCCGGGCAGAGAGCTCGGGATGGTCGCGTCGAACTGCTTCGGCGCGATCGCATGCGCCACGCTCGCGGTCGCCAGCAGGCCGGCGAGCAGGACAGGGGAAGAAGGGGTGCGCGGCATCGGAAGGTCCTCTCGGAGGGGCCGGAGCCCGCGATCCTACTCGCGGGTAGGGCTTTTCGGCCTGGAAGATTTCTTTTGAAGAAATCTCCGGGGAGTTGTCGATCCGGGCGTCTCCCGTTCGACGCAGGAGTGAGAGGCGGGGAAAGCCCCCGCCCGTCCGACCGAGGAGTCACCGTGCCGCGCTTCCTTTCCATGATCCGTATCGACGAGCAGGCCCTTCCCGCCGACACCGAGTTCCCGCCCGAGTTCGGGCAGCGGATGGGCGCGCTGATGGAGGAGATCACCAAGGCCGGGGTGATGCTGGACACCGCCGGGCTGCTCCCGACCTCCGAGGGGACCCGGGTGACGTGGTCCGGCGGCAAGCTGAGCTACACCGACGGGCCCTTCACCGAGACCAAGGAGGCCGTCGGCGGCTACGCCATCCTCCAGGCCAAGGACAAGGCCGAGGCGCTGGAGTGGACCAAGCGGTTCCTCGAGATCCACCCGGTGGAGTGGACGGTCGGCGCCGAGCTGCGCCAGATCGACGAGGGCTGACCGCACGCGGCTGCGCCTCGCGCCGCGCCGCGCCGCGTTTGCCCTGCCCCGTCACGGCTGCTCTGATGGGTGGCCGTGACGGCAGTGAGTGCGACCCAGGCGGTCGAAGCGGTGTTCCGGATCGAGTCGGCGCGGATCATCGCCGGTGTCGCGCGCATCGTGCGCGACCTCGGCATCGCCGAGGAGATCGCCCAGGACGCACTGGTCGCCGCCCTGGAACAGTGGCCGGAGTCGGGTGTCCCGGACAAGCCGGGCGCCTGGCTCACGGCCACCGCCAAACACCGCGCGATCGACCTCGTCCGCCGCAAGGAGACGTACGCCCGCAAGCTCGCCGAGGTCGGCCGGACCCTGGAGGACGTGCCGCCGCCCGCCGAGCCGGCGGCCCCGGACGACATCGACGACGACCTGCTGCGGCTGATCTTCACCGCCTGCCACCCCGTCCTGGCCACCGAGGCCCGCATCGCGCTCACCCTGCGCCTGATGGGCGGACTGACCACCCAGGAGATCGCCCGCGCCTTCCTGGCCTCGGAGCCGGCCGTCGCCCAGCGCATCGTCCGGGCGAAACGGGCGCTCGCCAAGGCGGACGTGCCCTTCGAGGTCCCGTACGGAGCCGATCGCGAGGAGCGGCTCGCCTCGGTCCTCGAGGTCATCTACCTGATCTTCAACGAGGGGTATTCGGCGACGGCCGGCGACGACCTCGTCCGCCCCGCCCTGTGCGAGGACGCCCTGCGCCTGGCCCGCGTGCTGGCCGCCCTGATGCCCAGGGAGCCCGAGGTGCACGGGCTGGCGGCCCTGCTGGAGTTCCAGGCCTCCCGGATCTCCGCACGCACCGGCCCCGACGGCGAGCCCGTGCTGCTCGCTGACCAGAACCGGTCCAAGTGGAACCGGATGCTGATCCGCCGCGGCGCCCTGGCGATGCAGCACGCGGGGAGCGGTCCGTACTCCGTCCAGGCCGCGATCGCCGGCTGCCATGCGGAGGCGGTCCGCTACGAGGACACGGACTGGGCGACGATCGCCACCCTCTACGGACGGCTCGTCGAGCTGGTCCCGTCACCGGTCGTGGAACTCAACCGGGCGGTCGCCGTCTCGATGGCCGAGGGCCCGGAAGCGGCGCTCCCGCTGGTCGACGCCCTGGCCGAGGAACCGGCCCTGCGCGCCTACCACCTGCTGCCGAGCGTACGGGGCGACCTGCTGGAGCGGCTGGGCCGCCGGGAGGAGGCCCGGGCGGAGTTCGAACGCGCCGCCTCGCTCACGCGCAACGCACGGGAACAGTCGCTGCTGCGGGGGCGTGCCGCCCGCGCATGAACACGGGCGGCCGGCGTCGTCAGGAGCGGCGGGCGTACGGGGCCGTGTCGAGCGGGGTGCCGACGGCGCGGCGCGGCGAGGTCAGC
The DNA here is from genome assembly GCF_036106915.1 of Streptomyces sp. NBC_00354. NCBI lineage: Bacteria > Bacillati > Actinomycetota > Actinomycetes > Kitasatosporales > Streptomycetaceae > Streptomyces > Streptomyces sp. NBC_00354. Next base: position 7,474,676 of record NZ_CP107983.1, read on the forward strand.
GCGACCGGCCGGCGCAGCGCCCCGTGCCGGGCGATCTCCCGGACCGTCTGACGCAGCGCCTCCTGGAAGTCCTCCATGGTGCGGCGTGCGGCGGCGGTGTCCACGTAGAGCGAGTTCATGTGCAGGCCGTCCGTGTCCCGCTGGAACCAGGAGCAGGCGCCGTTGGCGCGCGCCGACCACACGTGCGAGGTCGGGCGCCAGTCCTCGTGCCGCTCGGCGCCGGGACACTTGCGGACGTCGATGTACGAGAAGAAGTTCACCGGGTACGGCCAGGAGCGGGCGGCGAACTCGGTGGGCGCCAGCAGCTGCCAGGCCCGGACGAACGGCACGTCGATGTGCTTCATCATCTCGCCGAACCCGGCCCGGACCGCCGCGATGACCTGGGCGAAGTCCCGGCCGGGCGAGGCATCGAACTCGATGGGGAGGGTGTTGACGAACCAGCCCACCGAGTTCGCCCAGCCGCCCCGGCCGCGCTCGCTGAGCGGCATGAAGCCCCGGTACACGCCCGGCCCGCCGGCCTCGCGCAGACAGACCGCGACTGCGGCGAGGACCCCCATGAACGGCTTGCCGTCGACGGCCCGGCAGGCCTTCTCGAACACCTCGGCCTCGGCGGCGTCCAGCAGCGTCGAGGCCTCGTTGACGATCGGGTACATCCGGTCCGGCTCCACGCCGAGTTCGAGCGGGAACCGGGGGAAGAACTCGCCGCCGCCGCGCGCGATGAACGACTTCCAGTAGCCGAGGCGTTCGTCGTCGGCGTCGATGGAGAGGTAGCGGCGCCGCTGCTCCTCGGCGAAGTCGAGGTAACTCGGCGCGGGCGGCAGATCGGCGTCCTCGCCGCGAAGCAGCGCCTCGTACGCGTTCTGCACCTCCTGGACGACGATCGGCATCGACAGGCCGTCGCAGACGATGTGGTCGAAGGCCAGGTAGACGGTCGCGGAGTCCTCGCGCAGGACGGCGCCCATGGTGAACAGCGGCCAGGAGAGGGTGTCGATGCTGCGCGTGAACCGCTCGGCGAGGAAGCCGCGCAGGGCCTCGGAGGAATCGAAGGCGCCCACGGGCGTGGTGTCGAGGGCGAGTTCGCCGGCGTCGATGGGCTCGCACGCCAACTCGCCCGCGAGGCGCCGGAACTCGCACCGCAGCACCTCGTGCCGGCGTACGAGGGCCAGCAGGGCCCGGGTCAGGGCCTGCTCGTCGAGCGCCCCCGCGACCTCGAAGGTGACCGCGACCCAGGACGCCACGGGATCGTCGGCGCCACGGCTCTCCTCGGCGACGGTGAAGTGCTTGTCCTGGTTGAACGAAGCCCTCCTGCCCGCCGCATCGCTCGCTGCACCGCCCGGCGCATCGCCCGTGCCGTCGGTGTCCGCCGCCGCCCCGGCCGTGGACCGCAACCGCCACTCGACGACCCGTCCGGGTGCCATGTGGTGCATCTCCAGAGGAAACTGCCGCATACCGTCATCCCTTCGCCCCCAGAGTCAACCCCGAGCCCCTAACGACACCCGCCCCACGGAAGTGACGCCCGGGTCAGGGCAGCCGATCCCGGCTCAGGCCGGGTCCTCCGCGGAGTCGGGGCGGATCTCGATGTGGTCCGGGGCCAGGTCGACCGCCACGCGGTGTTCCATGCCCAGGGCCTCCAGGAACTTGTACGGGAGCTGCACGCGGCCGGTCCGGTCCAGCATCACGTACTCGCGCTCGCTCACCGACTCCGCGCCGTGCTCGTCCGTGACCGTGCGGCGCAGCACCTCGCTGCTGGTGCGGCCGTCGCGGATGGCGACCGTACGGCGGACCTCGCCCGCGACGAGCGGGTCGTGCGTCACGATGACGACCGTGGCGCCGAGCTCCCGGTTCACGGTGCGGAACGCCTCGAAGATCGCGGCGCCGGTCTCGGAGTCGAGCTCGCCGGTGGGCTCGTCCGCGAGGAGGACCGGCGGGTTGTTGGCCATCGCGACGGCGACGGCCACGCGCTGCTGCTCGCCGCCGGACAGCTGGGCGGGGCGGCGGTCGGCGAGGTGGCCGATCCCGAGGGCTTCGAGGAGGTCCGCGACCCGGGCGGCATGGCGTTTCGCCGCGCCACGCCCCGCACCGCTCTTCAACTGGAGTGGCACCGCGATGTTCTGAGCAGCCGTCAGGAACGGCAGGAGGTTGCGGGCGGTCTGCTGCCAGACGAAGCCCACCGCCTCGCGGCGGTAGCGCAGGGTGTCCTTCGCGGACATCTCGAGCAGGTTGTAGCCGCCGACGGTCGCGGTGCCCGCAGTGGGCACGTCCAGACCCGCCAGGATGTTGAGCAGGGTGGACTTGCCGCTGCCGGAGGCACCCACGAGGGCCACCAGGTCCCCCTGGGCGACGGTCAGTTCCAGCCCCTGCAGAGCCTGCACCTCGATGCCGTCGCTGCTGAAGATCCGGACCAGGCGGTCGCAGGCGATGGCCGTGTCCGCCCCGATGCTCCGGGGCTCGGCGGCGGCCAGGGCCTGCCGGCGCAGCTCTTCGTAGGTCGGCTGGTCGCTGTTCAACGCTGGTCTCCCGCTCTCAACTCGGTGGTGATCTGGCGCCGCCCGGTCACGGCCGCCTCGGCGAGCACGGCCGCCGCGACCAGGCCGGCCAGGATCAGGGCCTGTGTCAGCACCGGCCGCACGGCCGGCCGTACGCCGGTGTGCGCACGCGAGCCGACCAGCGCGGACAGGTCCACGGCCGGACCCAGCAGGGCCACGGCGGCCGCCGCGACCAGGGCGCCGCCCAGTGCGGCGGCCAAGGCCTGGGGCAGTGCCTCCGTCAGGATCAACGCCACGCCCTGCCGGGGACGCAGACCCATGGTGCGCAACCGTGCGAGCAGCGCGGCCCGTTCCGGCGCGGCCCGGACCATGGTGAGCAGGACGGCCAGCAGGGCGAGGCCCCCCGCGCCGGCCACCGACGCCCAGAACAGCCGGGCCGCCGAGCGCCCCAGCGGGTCGCGCGCCAGCCGGGCCTTCTCGTCGGCGCTGGTGTGCACGGCCCAGCCATCGAAGGTGGGGCTCCGGGGCGCGGCGCGGACCAGCTCGTCCAGCGCGGCCTTGTCGGGGGAGCCGAGGGCGAACCACCGGGTCGGGTGGGCCGTCTGGGCGATCGCCGCCGTGGCCGGGCCGGCCGGCAGGACGAGGAAGGAGCCGCCGACGCCCGGCAGGGCGGGCGTGCCCTCGACCACTCCCGCCTCCTTCACCGGCACCGCCCCGGCGTTGTCGAGGCGCAGCTCGTGCGGGCCGGAGCCGGCCAGCCGGGCGAGGTCGCGGCTGAACAGGGCGGGTACGGGAGCTCCGGCACCGCCGACCGCCAGCCGGGCCGGGTCGAACCCGCCCGACCCCACGGCCCGGGCCAGCTGCGCGTACGCCACCGGGTCGGCGACGACCACCCGCACCTTGGTGGAACCCTGCTCGGTGCCGGAGACGAACGCGTCGTCGTCCGTCCACACCGGTACGGACAGCCGTACCCCGGGCAGTGCGGCGGCGGCCTCGAGGAGGGATTCCGGCAGGATCTCCCCGTAGGGCGCGGTGACCTGCGCGTCGCCGCCCACGTTCACCCGCGCCGTCTCGGTCCTGGCACTGTCCACGGTGGCGAGGACGGCGGCCCCGAAGCCTCCCGTGGTGATCGCGAGCAGCAGGGCGACCACCGGCAGTACGGAGGGGCGTCGCCGGCCGCCGGTGCCGCGGCCGGCCCGGGCCAGCCCGAGGAAGCCGATGAGTCCGGACCGCCGTCCGGCGAGCCAGGCCAGCGCTCCGACGAGGGCGGGTACGAGCCGTGCCAGCACCAGGCCGCCGCACAGGGCGAGCAGCAGCGGGGCGGCGACCAGCAGCGGGTCCACGCCCTCCCCGGCCGGGGCGACCCCGCGCAGCCGGACCTCGAACACGGCGGCGGCGGTCGCGACGAGGACGAGCAGCTCGCCGGCCAGCCGGCGCCGGGGGCGCGGGCCGCGCCGCCCGGACAGCACCACGGCGGCCCGTACGGGGAAGGCGAGCAGCGCGAACAGCGCGGCGGCCGACGCGGCGAGCAGGGTGGCCGTCCACCGCGGGGTCGGCAGCAGCAGTACGGCCAGCGCGGTCGCGAGCGCGGCGGCCGGCAGGACGGTGACCGCGCCCTCGCCGAGCAGGCGGAGCAGGATGCCGCGGCGGGACCCGCCGCGGGCGTGCAGCAGCCGCAGCTCGGTCTCGCGCCGGTCCCCGGTGAGCGCGCCGGCCAGGCAGAACACCACGACGGCCACCCCGGCGACCCCTGCCGGGCCGATCGCGGCCAGCGGCGCGGCAGCCGCCTCCCGGGCCCGGGCCTGGGTGAACAGCTCCGGCAGCCCGGAACTGATCCGCAGCCCGGGCCGGCCCGTGGCCTGCGCCAGGTCGGTGGCGGTCTGCCCGGCCGCATACGCCGCGATCCGGTGCCCGACGGTGGCCAGTTGATCGGCCCGGAGCACGTCCGTGTCCACCGGGAGCCGCCAGAACTCCTCGGCTTTCCCGCCCCACGTGCCGAGCCGGCCGAGGGCGTCCGGCCCGACGAGGGCGGCGGCCTCCCAGTACATCTCCGGCAGGGCAGCGCGGGTGTACCGCTGACAGGCGTGCGTAGGGCAGGGCAGATCGGTCCAGAAGACGTCCGCCTCGTCGTGCGCGGCGTAGAGGCCGACGACTTCGGCGCTCATGGCGTCCGAGGTGCCGGAGGAGCCCTGCAGCACCGTGCCGACCTTGGCACCGAGGGTCTGCGCAGTCTGTTGCGGCAGCGCGACGGGGACCGGGCCGTCGGGCGTCCCGCCGCCCGGCCAGCGCCCCTCCACCAGGCGTACGTGCTCCTCGGCCCCGTGCACGTGCATCAGGTGGAGAATCGGCGAAACTTTCTCGGGGCGGGCCAGTTCGGGATTGTCGAGGGAGCGCGGCTTGACGCCCCGGGCGCCGTACACCGGCCCGCTCGGCGCGATGCCGTATCCGGGGCCGGTCCGGGCGAGCAGGGCGGCCAGCGCCGTGTCCAGGCCCTCCGGGCTCTGCGGCCCGTCCTGCGCGGGGGAGGTGACCAGCACGCTCGTCGCGCTCGCGCCGCGGTCGTGCAGGAAGGAGCGCAGCCCCTGATCGGCGCCGCGGTCCATGGCGCGCGGCAGGGCGGCCGACAGCAGCACGGTGACGAAGGCCAGCGCGGCGGCGAGCAGGGCGGTCAGCGGCGCCGCACTCAGCCGGGTACGCACCCAGGGTGCCGGGCGGATGCCGGACCCGGGCGGGGTGCCGGGCCGGGCACCGGGCGCGGTGCCGGGCGGGGACTCGGGCGCCGTGCCGGCGTCCGGCGTGGCCGGGCTGGTCATATCTCCTCCACGTACCGCAGCCGGGCGGCCACATTACGGTCACGCCGGCCGCCGGCCAGAGCCGACAGCAGCGGCAGCACGGCGATCGCGACGGCCAGCAGCAGCGTCCGGCCGTCCGGCAGATCCACCATCACAGGCGGCAGCGGGCGGCGGCCGGCCGGTGTCAGCACCATCAGCGGTACGACCAGGTGCACGATCGCGGCGCCCAGCCCCACACCCACGGCACTGCCGAGGCCTACCAGGAGCAGACTCTCGGCGGCAGTCGTGCGGGCCAGGCTCCGCCGGGGCGCACCGAGGGCCGACAGCACGGTGAACTCCCGGGTCCGCTCCCGTGCGGCTGCCGCGGACGAGGCCGCGAAGCCGATCGCGGCCAGGACCGCACACGCGACGGCGAGGGCGGCCAGCGCGCTCTGCGGGCCCGCGCTCAGCGGATCGTCGAGCAGTTCGGCTGCCACCTCCTCGCGCAGCTGCACCTTCTGCAGGCCGGCGCCGGAGCGCAGTTCGGCGGCAGCTTGTGCAGGGCGCAGATCGTCGGCGGAGGCCGCCGGCAGCCACCATTCGGTGGGCGGTGGGAGCGCGCGCCCGTTCTCCGCGGCGAACATCCGGCCCAGGGCGGACAGATCGACGGCCAGCGCGGTGTCTCCGGCCACGGGCAGCGAGCTCACGGCCGCGGTCACCCGGACCCGCAGGGCCGAGACGCCGAACCGGACGGGGATCGTATCGCCCACCTTCGCTCCCACGGCGTCGAGGTAGCCGGGCGTGGCGATGCCGGGGAGCTCGCGGGAGGCCGGCGGCATGGCGGCGGGAGTCAGCATGATGCCGGCGTCTCCCAGGGCGTCGGCCCCGCCGCGGTAGCTCATCCGCAGCAGCTCCGAGCCGTCGGTCGCGCCCGGCAACTGCGCGGCGGCGGCTCCGTCCTTGAGGGTCGGCGCCGACAGCTTCCAGCCGGACGTCGCGGACGGGGGGAGGGGGACGGCTGCGCCGCTCGCCGTGTCGGAGGCGGAGATCCGGCGGACGGCCAGCTCTCCGGCGGACACCCGGAACTCCCCGGGTTCCGGCATCAGGGCGGAGTATCCGACCGCCATGCCGACGAGGCTCAGCGGCGCGGCGGCCGACCCGACGGGGGCATCGGTCAGGGCGCCCAGATGCGCGGAGAGGGTGGCCTCGCCGTCGGCGGGGATCGCCATCATCGGTGTCCGGAAGGTGAGGCCGAACCGGTCGCGCAGCAGCAGCGAGATGCCGGGGTTGCTGCCTTGCTGCCCGCGCAGCGTCACGTCCACGTCGATCCGTACGGGTGTGCCGGGCAGTACGACACCGTCGGCAGCGGGTGTGCCCGCGTCGGCGGCGAGCGGGGTGAACAGTTGCGCCATCGGGCGCCCGTCCCGCAGATCGGCCCGCAGCGGCACCCGTTCCGCCACGGCCCCGGCGTCCAGTGCGAGCAACTCCGCGGGAGTCCCGCCCACCAGTTCCTGCTGCTCGCGGATCACCGGGATCACCCGCTCGCCGCCGGGCAGCGCCGCGTACCGGCCGCCCTGGCCCATGGCCGACAGATCGGCCCCGGATATCCGCAGCCCGCCCGCGGTGGCGAACTCGGCCTGGTCGCGCTGGGAGGCGGACCACGCGCTCTGCTGGCCGAGGGCCAGGACCCCGCTGGAGACGGCGAGGACGAGGAGCAGCACCGGCCCGGTGGCGCGACCGGGCCGCCGGGCGAGCTGCCAGCCGACCAGCGCCGGGCCGAGGCCGCGTCCGCGGGCCGCCAGCCGCCCGCCCAGCCGGGCGGCGGCGAACGGCAGCAGCCGCAGCACCAGCAGGGTGCCGGCGCACAGCGCGAGGCTCGGCGCGGCGACCAGCACCGGGTCGATGCCCAGAGCGCCGGAGGCGCCGGAGCCCCCGGGCCGGCCCGACCCGTGCCCGGCGTCGTTGTACCGGGACAGCTGCTGGTACGCGAGGACGGCCAGCACCACCAGCGCGAGGTCCGCCCCGGAACGGGTGGCGCGCGCGGTGAGCACCTGCCGGCCGCGCGCACGGCGCAGGGCCGCGGCCGCCGCGCCGCGCAGTACGGCCGGCAGCGCGGTCAGCAGGACACAGGCGAGGGCGCAGCCCGCCGCGACCGGCCACAGCAGCCAGGTCCCGGAGCTGTCCAGCGGCACCCGGGACAGCGGGCCGAAACCGGCGAGCAGCCGCAGCAGCGGAGGGGTGAGCAGAGGTGCCAGGACGGCGGCCGGCAGCGCGAGCAGCAGGCCTTCCGCCGCGGTGAGGGCTCCGAGGCGGCGCCGGGAGGCCCCGCGAGCGGCGAGCAGCAGGCGCTCGGTCTCCTGCCGGCCCGTCAGGAGGTGGGAGACGAGCAGCAGTGCGGCCGTGGCCAGGACGGTGAGCTGCAGTGCGCCGACCAGCAGCGTGGACCGGGCGACGAGCAGCCCGGACTCCAGTTCGCCGAGCAGCTCCGGCAGTTCGGTCCTGGCGTGGAGCCCCGAAGCGCCGGCGAGGGCGTCCGCCGCGCCGTCGGCGCGGGCCCGGAGCGCCCTGGTCTCGGCGACGCGGACGGTGGCGAAGTCGGCGGTGAGGAGGGAGTCGCGGCTGTTCTGGACGAGCCCGCCGGCGCCGAAGACGGTGTCGTCCACGAGCAGCGGCCCGTACGTGGTGAAACTGCCGACCTGGAACTCCCGGCCGCCGAGCGGGTCGAGCCGCCAGTACGCGGCGTCGGGGTCGGCCGCGCGGTACACGCCCGTGACCACCACGGTGAGCGGGGCGCCGCCGTACCGGTCGTCGAGGCGCACCTCGGCGGGGAGCGCGCTCGGCGCCAGCCCGAGCCGGGTCAGGGCCGCCTGCGGGACGGCCGCCTGCACCCGGCCCCCCGGCGCCGCGGCCGGCTCGGGCCACTGCCCGGAGACCAGGCGGACGCGGTCCCGGGCGAGGGCCGCGAGCAGGGTCAGGTCGGCGTCCCGGCCGGGGGTGCGTACGCCGGGCAGCCCGTACGAGCGGCTGCGCGCCACGCTCTCGACGGTGACCGGCAGTCTGCCGAACACCTCGTCGGAGAAGGCCCGTACGGCCTCGTCGTCCTTGCTGCGCGCGGCCGCCGGATGCTCGCCGGCGACCAGGACGGTGGTCCGGGTCTGGCCCGGTGCCTGGAGCGCCCGGCGCAGCCCGGCCTCGCCCACGCTTTGGTTGAACGCGAGCAGTGCGGTCAGCACGGTCGTGGTGATCAGTACGGTCAGCAGTACGGCGGCGGCGAGCGGCAGTCGCCCCCGGAGCCGGCGCACGACGAAGCCGAGCATGTGCCGTTTTCCTCCCCCATCCGGACCGTTGGCACCGGATAGCGGACGATGCTGTCAGATTCGAATGCAGAGCGGAAGGGACCGGAAGGGACTTGCGCGAACGATGTGACGGATGAGCAAATTCGAAAGGGCGGGATGTCAGACGGTGTCCGCCGGGCCGATTCCAGGGGGATCCAGACCATGACGCAGCATCAGAACAGCACGTCAGCACCCATGGTGGCGGTGCAGGACCTCCGCCGGAGCTTCGGCAGCGGCGCGCGGGCCGTCCACGCGCTGCGCGGGGTGTCGTTCGAGATTCGCCGCGGCGAACTCACCGCGCTCAAGGGCCGGTCCGGCTCCGGCAAGACCACCGTGCTCAATCTGGTCGGCGGCCTCGACAGCCCGACCGGCGGCACGGTCACGCTCGACGGCACCGATCTCGCCGGGCTGGACGAGGCCGCACTGCTCGCCCTGCGCCGCGACCGGATCGGCTTCGTCTTCCAGTCCTTCGGGCTGATCCCCGTACTGACCGCCCTCGAGAACGTCGGCATCCCGATGCGGATGCGCAAAGTACCGGCGCAGCAGCGCGAGGAGCGCGCCCGTACCCTGCTGGCCCTGGTGGGCCTGGCCGACCACATGGACCAGCGCCCCGGCGAGCTCTCCGGCGGCCAGCAGCAACGGGTCGCCGTCGCCCGCGCCCTGGCCAACGAGCCCGCGCTGATCATCGCGGACGAGCCGACCGGCCAGCTCGACTCCGAGACCGGCCGCTCGATCATGCAGCTGCTGCGCGCGGTGGTGCGCAGCGAGGGCGTCACCGTCCTGGTCGCCACCCACGACCAGAACCTGATCGAACTCGCCGACCGGGTGGTGGAGTTGCGCGACGGCCGGATCGTCGACGGCCTGGTCGCCTGAGCGGCGGGGCCGAGCCCGCTCCGGGGCGCGCCCCCGTCACCCTCGAGGCGGGCGCCCCAGTCAAGGCCCTGACGGGCGGCGGTCTGACTCCACGTCCCGTCACCCCCGCCGGTCTTTGAGCAGATCCCCGAGCAGGTCCGTCATCACGTCGACCGGAAGGGAAGGGTTGGCGGCCGCCGCCCGTGCCACCTCGGGATCGGCGTCGGTGAGCAGGCCGGTGAGGACCTCCGCGGGCAGGGCCGGGTGACCGGCGGCGCGCGGCCGGGCCTTCTCGTCGGCGAGACAGGGCAGGAGCGCCTCGGCCGTCGCGTGCAGGTGGCCGGCGATCTCGCGGAAGACCCGCCGCACCGGCGGATCGTGCCGGGCCAGGTCCACCAGCAGGGCCGGCGGGGCGTCCGGGTTGGCCGCCACCCGCGCGAGGACCCGTACGCCGTGCAGCCCGGCCATGGCGCGCAGCTGCGCCTCGGACAGACCCGGATGCGGGGCTACGGCCTTGACCACCGCCGCATCAGGATCGGCGGCCAGGGCGTCGCGCAATTCCGGTGCCAGATCATGCCGTTGGGCCACGAGCATCCGTACGCGGGCATCAGCCGAAGCGGCCGGACCGGCGAGCTCGGCGGGCGCGGCGTCGGCGATCCGCGGCAACAGGGTCGGCCCGATCCTGGTCGCCCGGGCCAGCTGCGCGAGGACGTCGAGCGGCACCCGCTGGTGCCGGGCGAGGCTGTGGGCGACCTCGTCCCCACCGGTTCCGCCCTTCCCGCAGCGGGCGGCCAGGGCGCGGATCAGGGGCTCGCCGATCGCGGGGTTCCCGGCCACCTCGGACCGGACCCCCGGGATCGGGTCCGCGGCGAGCCGTGCGTACAACTCCTGCGGCAGGTCGGTCCGTTCGGCCAGCGCCCAGCGGATCAGCATGGACGGATGGCAGGCGAGGGATGCCGCGGCGGCCGTCGGCGTGGCGGGATTCCGCGCGGCCTGCTGCCGGATCTCGTGCACGGTGGAATCGTGCCCGCCCGCGCACGCCGCGCCGCCGCGCAGGTCGCAGTCCGTCCGGGGGCAGTGCGGATCGTGCGTGAAGGGGATCTCCTCGCGGTCGCAGACCAGGCAGGAGCGGGCCGGAGCGAGCCCCTCGCCGGTGATCAACGCGGCCAGCGCAGCGGGCGGCGTCGCCTCGTTGGAAGCGGCGTCCCTGCGCACCTCGGCATGCGGATGCGCCGCGAGGCGTGCGGCGATGGACGGCTCGGTCGTGCAGAAGGCCAGCTCGGCGACCACCTCGACATCCGGATCGGCAGCCAGCGTCTCCAGTACGTCGAGCGGCAGACCGGGCCGGGAGGCCAGCCGCCGGCGGATCTGCCGGTCCGGATGGGCCGCCAGCAGGCGGGCCCAGCCGGGCGGTCCGGCGCCCTCGGCCAGCAGGGCGAGGGCCACCGACGGCCGGACCACCGGGTCCACACCGGCGGCGTCCAGCAGGCCCGCGTGGGCGAGGCGGAGCGCGGCGTCTTCGTCGCCCGCGGCGAGCGTGGCCACCCGGGCGGGCCCGAGGTCCGTGCGCTCGCTCAGGGCCCGGGCGAGGTCGGCATCGTCCTCGTCCGGGCCCTTGTCCACGTCCGAGGCCGTACGCGCGAGCAGCCCGGCGATCAGCCGGTCGAGCAGCTCGGCCGGCAGCGCCGGGTTGGCAGCGAGACCGGCCAGCAGGTGCCCGCTCACCGTTCCACCGCCGCCTCGGCCAGGAGCTGCCCCGGCTCCGTCAGGGTGACCCCGCGGGTGCTGCGCACCGCCATCATCAGTTTTCCTTCATACCTGTTCAGCAGGTGATCGGTTCTGCTGGGGACGATACAGCGGCACAGTCGAAGCCATGCAGAAGATTCTCGTGATCGGCGGAAGCCGGTACTTCGGAAAGCACCTCGTCACCCTGCTGCGCGATGCGGGCGACGAGGTCACCGTCCTCAACCGCGGCTCCGCCGCTGCGCCGCCCGGCGTGCGCCGTCTCGTCGCCGACCGCGACGACGCGGCGCAGCTGCTCGCCGCCCTGGGCGCGCGCACCTTCGACACCGTCGTCGACCAGGTCTGCTACACGCCGCTTCAGGCCGCCGTCGCCCGCCGGGTCTTCGCGGGCCGGACCGCACGGTACGTGATGACCTCCACGATGGAGGTGTACGACCCCGCGCCGCCCAACCTCGAGGCCCGCGCCTACGCCGAGGGCAAGCGGCAGGCCGAGGCCGTCCTCCAGGGTGCACCGGAGACCGTCGGCACCGAGGGCGTCGGTCCCGCGCCCTTCGGCTTCGCCGCCGTACGGACCGCGCACGTCCTCGGCGGCGGCCGGGAGGAGTTCACCGGGCGCCTTGCCCATTACGTCGGGCGGATCGCCGCCGGAACCCCGGTGGACGTCCACGCAGCCCCGTACGCCACCTCCTTCATCCACCACCGGGAGATCGCCCGCTTCCTGCAGTGGGCGGCCGGGCAGTCCTTCACCGGGGTGGTCGACGCCGCCTCCCACGGAGCGCTCGACGTCCTCGGGCTGTGCGAGCTGGTCGCCGACCGGGTCGGGAGGCCCGCCCGCCACCGGGTCGTCGAACAGGGCGCCCCCGCCTCGCCGTTCTCCTTCGACCGCTCCTACGCCCTGGACAACAGCCGGGCCGCCGGCCTGGGTTTCGGCTTCGGCCGGGTCGCGGACTGGCTGCCGGGGGCGATCACCGAGGAGCTCGCCGAGGCGGCCCGCTGACCCCTCACCCGTCGCCCGTACGGCGCTCCAACGGAGTGGCTACCGCTGAGTTGCTCACACTGAACGTGACGCTTCCCGCGCGGTAGCGGTCGTCCGTCCACTCGATCGGGCGGCCGGTGGCGGTGGCGGAAACATGCCGTTGGCGCAGCAGCGGGCTCCCGCGCCGGATCTCCAGAAGCCGGGCGTCCTCGCTGCCGGCCGGAAGGGCGTCGATGAGGTGCTCGCCGTAATGGGCGACGATCCCGGAGTCGTTCGCGAGGCCGTCCATCACCGAGCGGACGTCGTCCGGCATCGCCTCGACCGCGGCCGCGACCCAGTCGGCGTACGCGGTCCGCTCCACCATGGTGGGCTCCCCGTCGAGGAGCCGCAGCCGCACCACGTACAGGATGACGGTGCCCGGCGCGAGCGCGAGCCGCTCCGCCTCCTCGGCGGTGGCCGGCCGGCGGATCCGGGAGAGGAAGCGGCTGGTGACCTCTTGGCCGAGCCCCTCGGCCCACTGGGCGAAGCTGTTCAGTTCGCCGAAGCTGTGCCGGCGCTCGTGGCGCAGAACGATCCTCCGGGCGCCCTGCCGGGAACCGATCAGCCCTTCCGCGGCGAGCGTGGCCACCGCCTGCCGGACGGTCCCGCGCGAGGCGGACCAGCGCGCGGCCAGATCGCTCTCCGAGGGCAGCTGGGCGCCCACCGCGTACTCACCGGACAGGATCGCCGTACGCAGTGCCTCGGCGATCTCCAGATACCGGACCGTACCCATTCCGCGCCGCCCCCTTGCTGTCGAATCTGCCGACGACCGTAACCCGAAGTGCCCGCCGGCCTAGGCCTCGAAGATCATTACACCCCTCCTGTCACGTCTTCTTTCGGTCATTCTCGTCTCTTCGTCGAGCCGTGCCCCGCGGTCCAGGCTCCGTTCATCGTCCGTACAGGGAAGCCGGGCGAACTGGAGCCAACTTGTTCAGACAAGTAGACCCCCGTCAGGAACCCGTCTCCGGGAGAGACCGTGCTCAGTTCCTCCGCCCGCCGTGGTGCAGCCGTACTGCTCAGCGCCGCCGTCCTCACCACGCTCAGCGCGTGTGGCGCCGCTCCCGACCAGGCCGCCGGTGCTGCCGACGGCAAGTCCAAGGTCCAGCCGGGCGCCGCCGCCTCGCTCGCCGACCTCGGCGGCATGGACGCCCTCCTCGCGGCCGCCCAGAAGGAAGGCCAGCTCAACGTCATCGCGCTGCCGCCGGACTGGGCGAACTACGGCGAGATCATCAAGGCCTTCGAGGCCAAGTACAAGGTCAAGGTCAACAGCGAGAACCCGGACGCCTCCAGCTCCGACGAGATCGCCGCCGTGAAGTCCCGCAAGGGCCAGAAGCGCGCCCCCGACGTCATGGACCTCGGCATCGCCTTCGCGCGCAGCGGCGCCGGCGAGAACCTGTTCGCCCCGTACAAGGTCACCGCCTGGGACAAGATCCCGGCCGGCCAGAAGGACGCCGACGGCCGCTGGTACAACGACTACGGCGGCTACATCTCCATCGGCTGCGACGCGGCCAAGATCCCGAACTGCCCGACGACCTTCGCGGACCTGCTGAAGCCCGAGTACAAGGGCAAGGTCGCCCTCAACGGCAACCCGACCAAGTCCGGTTCGGCCTTCGGCGGCGTCTACGCGGCCGCCCTCGCCAACAAGGGCTCCTTCGCGGACATCCAGCCCGGCATCGACTTCTTCGGCCAGCTGCGCAAGAGCGGGAACCTCATCCCCGTCGAGTCCACCCCGGCCACCGTCGAGAAGGGCGAGACGCCCATCTCCATCGACTGGGACTACCTGAACGCCGGCTACGCCGAGCAGTTCAAGGGCAAGGGCGTCGACTGGAAGGTCGCCGTACCCACCGACGGCGTCTATGCCCAGTACTACTCGCAGGCCATCAACAAGGAGGCCCCCAACCCGGCGGCCGCCCGCCTGTGGATGGAGTTCCTGTACAGCGCCGAGGGCCAGAACCTGTGGCTGAAGGGCCACGCCCGCCCGGTCCTGCTCCCGGTCATGACCCAGGACGGCACCGTCGACAAGGACGCCGCAGCCAAGCTCCCGCAGATCCAGGGCACCCCGGCCTTCCCCGCCTCCGCGGAGCTGGACAAGGCCAAGGCCACCCTCGCCGAGAAGTGGGACAAGGCCCTCTCCTGATGTCCCCCTCCACCCCAGCCTCCCACTCGGAGGGCACCGCCGGCGGCAGCACCAGCCGCCGCCGGCGGCGCGGCCCGCGCACCTGGCTCGCCGCCCTCCCGCTCCTCGTCTTCACCGGGCTCTGCTTCGGCGTCCCGCTCGGCGCCATCGCCTTCGGCGCGGTCACCCGGACCGACCCGTCGAGCGGCGCCACCCGGCTGACCGGCGAGCACCTCGCGCGCTCGCTCCAGGGCCCCTACCTCGGCTCGCTCATCGGCAGCGTGCAGCTCTCCGCGCTTACCGCACTGATCGGCGGCGTGCTCGGGGTCCTGATCGCGCAAGGCCTGGTCACCTCCCGCTCCCAGGCCCTGCGCAGTGCCGCGCTGACCGCCTCCGGCGTCCTCGCCAACTTCGGCGGCGTGCCGCTCGCGTTCGCGTTCATCGCCACCGTCGGCATCTCCGGAGTCGTCACCCAGCTCGCCGACCTCACGAGCCTCGGCTGGAGCCTGTACTCCTTCACCGGCCTCGCCGTGGTCTACCTGTACTTCCTCATCCCGCTCATGGTGCTCGTGATCGCCCCCGCGCTGGACGGGCTGCGCCCGCAGTGGCGCGAAGCCGCCCAGAACAACGGGGCCACCGGATGGCAGTTCTGGCGCCACGTCGGACTGCCCGTCCTGGCGCCCTCGCTGCTCGGCGGGTTCGTGCTGCTCTTCGGCACCGCGTTCGCCGCGCACGCCACGGCCGCGGCCCTCGTCGGCGGCTCCGTACCGCTGGTCACGCTGAAGATCGCCGACGCGCTGTCCGGCAACGTACTGACCGGACAGGAGAACGTGGCGCTCGCCCTCGGCCTCGACATGATCCTGATCGCCGGCCTCGTCATGGCGGTCTACCTGCCCCTCCAGCGACGGAGCGCCCGATGGCTGCGATGACCCCGACGCCCGCACCGACCGCCCCGGACACCGGGGCGGCGCCCGCCGGCTCCACGGCGCAGGCCCCGGCCTCCCGGCCGCGCCGCCGCCCCCGTCCCCGGGTCTGGCGCGGAGCCGTACTCCTGCCGGCGGGCGCGTACTTCCTCGTCCCCCTCATCGCCTCCTTCGTCTTCACCGTGCACGTGCCCGGCCAGGGCATCAGCTTCGAGGCGTACACCCAGCTGCTCTCCGCCGACGGGTTCACCGAGAGCATGCTGCTCTCGCTCGGGCTGGCCGCCGCCACCATCGCGCTGTCGCTGCTCCTCGCCGTGCCCGCGCTGGTCGCCGTACGGCTCGGCTCGCCGCGGCTGCGCCCGGTCGTGGAGGTGATGTGCATGCTGCCGCTGGTGGTCCCGCCGATCGCGCTGGTCACCGGTATCACCACCGTGCTGCGCTGGGGCCCCGAGCGCCTGTCGCGGACGCCGTTCTACCAGACCTTCCTGGCCGTGCAGAACGAGCAGTTCCCCGTCGTCCTGGTCCTCGCGTACACCGTGCTGGCGCTGCCCTTCGTCTACCGTTCGCTCGACGCGGGACTGCGCGCCATCGACGTGCCGACGCTCGTCGAGGCCGCCCGCAGCTGCGGGGCGAGCTGGCCGTACGTGGTCCTGCGCGTGCTGCTGCCCAACCTGCGGTCCTCCCTCGCCGGAGCCGCCTTCCTCACGCTGGCCCTGGTCCTCGGCGAGTTCACCATCGCCTCCCTGCTGGGCTTCCGGCCCTTCGCCGTGTGGATCGTCACGATCTCCGGAGCCCACGCCCGGATGTCGGTCGCCGTCTCCATCCTCAGCCTGCTCATCACGTGGCTGCTGCTGCTCGTCCTCTCGCGGGCCGGGACCAACCCCGCCACGGTGTCCTCCGCCCCCAGCACGTCCCCCACCTCCCGCAAGGAGTCCTGACCTCCATGTCCACCACCCTTCCCGCGGCCAGGAAGCCCGAGGAGCCCGCGAACTCCGCGACCCCCGCGGGCGCGCGCGTCGAATTCCGCGGCCTGCGGCGGGCGTTCGGCTCCACCGTCGCCCTCGACGGACTCGACCTGACCATCGAGCCGGGCGAACTCGTCGCCCTGCTCGGCCCGTCGGGCTGCGGAAAGACCACCGCCCTGCGCGTGGTCGCGGGCTTCGAACAGCCCGACTCCGGTGAAGTCCTGGTCGACGGCGAGGACATCACCCGCGTACCGGCCAACCGGCGCGACGCCGGGATGGTCTTCCAGTCGTACAGCCTCTTCCCGAACCTCAGCGCCCGCGACAACGTGGCCTTCGGCCTGCGCGTACGCAAGGTCGGCGCGGCCCAGCGCCGCGAGCGGGCCGCCGAACTCCTCGACCTGGTCGGCCTGCCGGACCACGGCGACCGCTACCCCCACCAGATGTCGGGCGGCCAGCAGCAGCGCGTCGCACTCGCCCGCGCCCTGGCGCTGCGCCCGCGCGTCCTGCTGCTCGACGAGCCGCTCTCCGCGCTCGACGCCAAGGTACGGGCCAACCTGCGCGACGAGATCCGCCGGCTCCAGCTCTCCCTCGGCATCACCACCGTGTTCGTCACGCACGACCAGGAGGAGGCGCTGTCGATGGCCGACCGCGTCGCCGTCCTGAACGCCGGCCGCCTCGAGCAGTGCGCGGCCCCGGCCGAGCTGTACGAGCGCCCCGCGACGCCGTTCGTCGCCGAGTTCGTCGGCACCATGAACCGGCTGCCCGGACGGCTCACCGACTCCGGCCTGGTGGAGGTGGCCGGCACCCGGCTGCCCGTCGACGGCCCCGTCCCGACGGCGACGCGGGAGGTGGAGGTGCTGGTCCGGCCCGAGAACGTGACGGCGACCGCCGTCCCCGAAGGCACGGCCACCGTGGTGTCCGCGTCCTTCTTCGGCGCGGTGACCCGGCTCCACCTCGAACTGCCCGGCGGCACCTCCGTCAAGGCGGACCTGCCCTCGCGGGACGCCGGCGAGCTGGCACCGGGTGCGCGGGCCGCAGTCGGCCTGGCCGAGCGTCCGGTGCTCGTCGTGGCCCGGTCCGCGTGACCGGCCTCGCCGCCGTCCTGTTCGACATGGACGGCACCCTGGTCGACACCGAGGTGCTGTGGTGGCGGACCACCGAGCGGATCGCGCAGGGCCTCGGCCACGAACTCACCGGCGCGGACGCGCCCGAAGTCGTCGGCCGGGCCGTCGAGGACACGGCCGCCCACCTCGTACGGGTCTCCGGAGGGGGAGATCCGTCCGAGGTGGCGCAGGCCCTGACCGCGGACTTCTTCCGCCGGGTGGAGGCCGGGGCGCCGATGCGGCCCGGCGCCCAACGGCTGCTGACCGCGCTCGAGGCCGAGGGCGTGCCCTTCGCCCTGGTCAGCGCCTCGCCGCGGCTGGTCGTCGACTCGGTCGTCGGCGGTTCGCTGGCCCATGTCCCGTTCGCGTTCACCCTGTCCGCCGACGACACGGACCGGACGAAGCCGCACCCGGACCCGTACCGGGCGGCCGCCGACCGGCTCGGCGCCGCGGTACGGGACTGCGTGGCGGTGGAGGACTCGCCCGACGGGGCGGCCTCTGCGGAAGCCGCCGGGTGCGGGGTGCTGGTGGTCCCGTCGCTGCTGGAGGTGCCGGCCTCACCCGTACGGACCTTCGCGCAGTCCCTGGAGGACGTGACTCCGGACCTGCTGCGGCGCTGCCTCGCCGGGGGTGTTCCGCGGCAGGACCGTCAGGAACCCAGCCCGAGCAGCTCCACGACGCCGTCCACGTAGGCGGCCGACACGGAGCCCGGAGCGGCGGCCGCCGCGTGGCGCAGCGAGGGCAGACCGGCACGGACGAACGCCGCGCACTGCCCGTACAGCCCGGCCTCGTGCGAGGACCCGTCGTCCTCGGTGCCGAGCAGGGACAGCAGGGTCCACAGCAGCGCCTCGCGGGTGGCCAGCCGCGGCGGGCCCGCCGACCAGACGGCCATCAGCACCCCGCACACCGCCGGAGCGGGCGGGTGCAGATGCCCGGACAGGAAGGCGTGGCCCTCCAACGCGCGGAAGGCGGCCGGGTGTCCCTCGGCCACCGCCCACAAGGTGTCCACGAGATGCCCCGCGCTGCGGCCGCAGCCGCACGTGACGCTCTCCCAGTCGTGCCGGGCGATCTCCGCCCCCACCGCGTCGGGCACCAAGGGGCTGCTGCGCGGCTTGTCCGTCCCTCTCATGCGAGCAGTATGGGGATCGGGGACCGGCCTGACCAGGGGGTTCCGCCAGTCGGAACGGCCTCGTGACCAGGGGCGGCAGCGGGGCCCGGACAGAGTTCCGGATCATGGCCGGAACCGGATCACGGGGGCCCACGTCTGAGACCCCGTGTGGATGAAACGAAGAATTGCCGCCCTGCTGCTGGCCCTGCTCGCGACACAGCTGGGATCCCTGATCAGCCCGGCCTACGCCTGCGGCTGCGGCGCGATGATCCCCGAGGGCTACGCCCGCATCGGCGTCGAACGGGAGACCTCCGTCGTGCGCTTCGACGGCCGTACGGAACAGATCGTGATGCGGTTCGTCGTCCGCGGGGACGCCCCGCGAGCGGCCTGGATCATGCCGGTACCCGGGCGTGCCACGGTGGAGCTGGGCGACGGGGAGATGTTCCGGCAGCTGACCTGGCTGACCCGGCCCGAGTTCAAGACCCGCAGCTACTTCTGGCCGCGCGACCGGGACTGGCCGTTCTCCTCCGGTACGGGCGACTCCGTGGGAGCCCCGATGCCCGGCGCGGGCGCCCCCTCGGTCGGCGTCGTCGGCCGTGAACAGCTCGGCGACTTCGACGTCGCACGCCTCACCGCGACCGACCCCGACGCACTGCGCAACTGGCTGGAAGCCAACGGCTTCAAGCTGCCCGAGGGCCTCGCCGCCGAGCTGAAGCCCTACGTCGACCAGAAGTGGGAGTACGTCGCCGTACGCCTCGCCCCCCGGCAGCAGGGCAAGACCCTGACGGGCACCCTCGACCCGCTGAAGATCCGCTTCGACAGCGACCGGCTGATCTATCCGATGCGGCTGTCCCGGCTGGCCAAGACCCCGCAGTCCCTCGGGCTGTACATCCTGGCCGACCACCGCATGGAGCCCGCCTCCCCGATCGGCGGCGCCAAGCCGAAGGTCACCTTCGCCGGCACGGTCACCCCGGAGGGCGGCCTCGCCACGCTCACCGGCGGCAAGCCGGCCTTCCTGACGGCGATCGACCAGGAGTTCCCGGAGCCGGGCCGCATCGACGGCGACCACGAACTGCGCGCCACCGCCGCCGACACCCCGTACCACAAGGTGATCTACACCGGCGAACTGCTCACCGTCGGCGGGATCCCGGCCTGGCTGCTGACCGTCGGGGCCGTCCTCGTCGCCCTCGTCGCCCTCGCGGCGGGCACCTTCACCCTGCGCCGCCGCAGGTCCCGCAGCACGAGCGCCTGACCGGCCCGGCGCACAGCACGGCCGCGGCCCGGGATCCTCGAGATCCCGGGCCGCGGCCGCCCCCCGTACCACTGCGACCACTGCGCACGGCCTGGGCCGGATCTACACCGGCCGGGGCGGCTGCGTCCGCCAGAACGCGCACTGGTGGTCCGACCCGAACGAGGTACCGGTCCGCGTCGCCGCGGGGTTGAGCGTGAGCACCGTGGCGGCGGCCCCGGCCCCCGTCGCCGGCCACGCCGTCTGCCCCGGCACCGCCGGGACGCCGTGGCGCGCGAACGCACCCCAGTAGCGCTTCATCCGTGTCGCGAGCGCGACCTGCTCCGCGGTCAGCGGACGGTCGCCCATGGTGAAGTCGTGCAGATAGGCCAGCTCCGCACTGTGCGCATTCGACTCGTCGAGACCGGGTACCTGCGCCCCTGCCAGCGTCGGCGAGTTCGGGTCGTCGAACTCATAGAAATACGTGGGCACTTGGGAGGCGAACAGCTGCGCCGTCCATGCCGTCTGGCAGGCGAACGCCGAGTCCGTCGTGACCGCCGACAGCGCCAGGTACGGGGACCCGTACGCCGACACCGGATACCGGGCGAGCACCTCCGGGCCGGCCGCCCCGTACCCGGCCAGGATCTGCGCGGTGTACTGCTCCTGCGTCAGGTACGGCTGGGTCAGCGCGACGAACAGGCGCGCCTCGGAGCGGGTGCTCCCGATCAGCACCGGCACCTTGTTCCAGTGCCCGCTCCCGATGGCCGTCGCCGGATCGACCGGCAGCAGCCCGTCACCGGACGCCGGACCCGAGGTGGGCACCGTACGGGCCGCCTCGACCAGCGCGGCCCCGGAAGCGGCCCGCAGGCACCCGGCCAGCGCGGCCGGATCCGTACAGCCCGCGGCCGCGGCGAAAGCCCGCGCCTGCGACTCGGCCCGCGCGCCGTCCGGCGGACGCAACAGCGTGCACGGCCCGCTCTGCAGCACCGCCCGGTGGAACAGCCCGGCCGCCGACGGCGCGGCCAGCAGGGAGCAGACGGAACCGCTGCCCGCCGACTGCCCGGAGACCGTGACGTTCCCGGGGTTGCCGCCGAACGCGGCGATGTTCTCCCGGGTCCAGCGCAGCGCCGCCATCTGGTCCATCAGCCCGAAGGAGCCGGAGCGCTGCGCATTCTCCCCGGCGAGCTCGGGCAGTCCGAGATAACCGAGCTGCCCCAGCCGGTAGTTGATGCTGACCACGACACTGCCGGTCAGATCGGCCATGGTGCGGCCGCCGAACTGCGTGCCGGTGCCCTGGCTGTACGCACCCCCGTGCATCCACACGATCACCGGCAGCCGGGCTCCGGCGTGGGCCGTGCGGGGCCGGTACACGTCGAGGTACAGGCAGTCCTCGCTGACGGCCTGCGGATCACGCAGCCCGAACGGCGAGAACTGCAGGCACGCCGGGGCCTGTTGGACCGCTTCCCGGACCCCGGTCCAGCGGCGCGGCTGCTGCGGCGCGCGCAGCCGCGCGTCCCCGACCGGGGGAGCGGCGTAGGGGACGCCGAGGAACTCCTGGGCGCCGGAGCCGTCGTCGTGCCGACCGCGCAGCACGCCCTGCGCGACAGTGGCCTGCGGGCGCGCAGACCCGCCGGACGAAGCCGTCGTGGCCGCCGCTGCGGGAAGCGCCGGGGTGAGCAGGGCAGCCAGCGCACAGGCGGCGGCGAGCAGCGGCCGTCCCGTACCCGGCCGCCTCATGGGCGGAGCCCGGCGATGAGGGCCGAGGTGACCGCGAAGTCGGCCGGCCCGGTGTTCCAGTCGGCGTTCATCGGGCTGATGGCGATCTTGTCGGCACTCACCGCCTCCACGTCACCGCCCTTGGCGGCCGGCTGCGGGCGGAACTGCACGTTCACCTTCCAGGTGCCGTCCCCGGAGTCGGTGAAGTCCGGCTGGAGCGGGGCCTGCGGGTCCTGGAAGGTCGCGACCACACCGGCGGCGGTGCCCTTGCCGTCCGCTCCGACGATCGGGTGGTTGATGTTCAGGCCGACGCCCTTCGGCAGCAGCGGGCCCGACCTCGCCCGGCTGCGCAGCCGGTCGATCAGCTTCACGGCGAAGTCGACGGTGGGGCCCATCGCATTGACGGTGGCGGTCGGATCGGGAACGGCCAGGCCGCCGGTGCTCAGCGCGATCGCCGGGACGCCGCTCTCGAGGGCGGCGACGGCGCCGCCGACCGTACCGGAGTGGGTGGCGAGACCGGCCACGTTCGGGCCGAAGTTGGTGCCGGAGACCACCAGGTCGGGGGCGTGTCCCTCGAAGACCTCGGAGAGTCCGAAGGCGACGGAGTCGCCGGGCGTGCCGTCCACGGCCCACACCTTCGGCTCGGGGTGTTTCACCGCGATGGTGGGGGCGCTCATCATCTTCGTGCCGGTGCCGCTCTGGTTGGTGAGCGGGGCGACGATGGTGACGTCGTGCCCGGCGGCGGTCAGCCGCTCGAACGCCTTGCGGATGCCGGGCGCGTTGTAGCCGTCGTCGTTCGTGAGCAGGATCCGCAGCGGGGCCGCGGGCGCCGCCGTACTTGCTGCGGGCGCGGTCTGCGGCGAGGCGGCCGCGGGCGCCGTACCCGCGAGGGCTGTGGTGCACACGAGGAACACGGCCGGCGGCAGAACTCGCTTGCGTCTCACAGAGAACTCCTTGGAAGGGGAGGGGAGGGAGGCGAGGGTGCGGTACGGGTGGTGCGAGGAGGGTGTGGTGCAGGACCGGCGGGCGCACGACCCTCGGCATGCGCCCGCCGGAGTTCGAGCCGGGCCGCCGCGATGCGGCAGCGGCGGCCCGGGGATCAGCGCACGCTGCGGATCGGGAGGATGGCGAGTGCGCCGATCAGCGAGAGGGCCCCGCCGACGAGGAAGAGCGGGGTGTATCCGCCGAGGACGGTCACCACGGCCGAGGCGACGAAGGGGGCGATGATCTGCGGCCCGGCGTTCGCGATGTTGAGGACGCCCATGTCACGGGCGGCGTCCTCGGCCCGGGGCAGGACCAGGGTGACCAGTGCGGTGTCGACGGCCATGAAGCAGCCGAACGCGAGCCCGTTGAGCGCGCTGAAGACGAGCATGCCGGTCCAGGTGGGGCTGATGACGGGGACCACCATGACGAGCCCGGCGAGGGCGGCCGAGACGCCGACGAACACCTTGCGGCGGTCCCACCGGTCGGACAGCATCCCGCCCACCACGGTCGAGACGGCCATCGCGACCATCGACACGGGGGTGAGTACTGCCATCGCGGCGGGCGGGGTCAGCCCGGAGGGCAGGCTGATGTGGTCGTCCAGGATGTACAGCTGGTAGCCGACGACGGAGAAGTAGCCGAGGACCATCAGGGCCCGGCCGATGAACGCCCACCGGAAGTCGTGGTTCGCCAACGCCGAGAGGAACGCGGCGAGTTGGGCCCGCTTCGGGGCGGCGGCCGGGGCGGGACCGGTACGCGGGACGTCCCGGCACAGGAGGGTGAGCAGCAGTGCGGAAGCGGCGACGATCGCGCCGAAGACCAGGTACCCGGTCTGCAGGTGGTCCGCGGTCTTGGAGGCGATCAGCACCCCGACCGTGCCGCCGATCGGCAGGCCCAGTCCGACCAGCGCGGACGCGGTGCCGCGCCGGGCGACGGGCACCCGGTCGGGGACGATCGCGGTGACCGCGGCCTGGTAGACGTTCATGGTCGCCTGTACGAGGCACCAGCCGATGCCGACGAGGAGCGCGGTGGTCGCGTATCCGACGAAGGCGAGGGCGGCGAGCGAGGCGAAGGCGCCGCCGAGGATCCACGGGTTGCGGCGGCCGCTGCGGTCGGAGAGGGCGCCGGCGATCGGGTTGAAGGCGGTCGCGAAGACCGCGCTGATCCCGCCGATCACACCGAGTACGGCGACCTTGTTGGCGGGGTCGATCTCCGCGACCTGAGTGGGCAGCAGGATCGATCCGACGCCCATGTAGACGGCCAGCAAGGCGGAGTTCGCGACCAGCAGCAGGGGCAGGAGCGCGCGCTGGCGGGGAGGTTCGGGATCCGCCGGGGCGGGCGAATCGATCAGTTCGTTCTGGGCCATGACGACTCCTCGGGGGACGGGGCGAGAAGGGGGTGCAGAGGCTCGGCGCGGGGGGCCCGTGGCGGAGAGGGATGCGCCGTGCGTGGGGCTGCGGCGAGGTGCTGCCGCCTGGGGAAGGCTCGGCGGGCGGCTGTGGTTCACGTGATGTTGTTACACGTGTCACCTTCGGCGCTTGGACACTGTGTAGCACCCATTTCGGGGCGTCGCTAGAGGTTGCGGCGTGGCGATGTGCGGATCGTGACCGACCGACGGGTAACTCTGCGAGGACGTGTAACCATCATCTCAAGGCCACTGAGCAGGGCTGTTGTGTCCGGAATCCCTCTTGCGCTTGTGGCGGCGGTCACGCATTCGCAATACTCCGTGCCGCATCGCGACAACTCCCGTCGCCGCTCACCGCACGAGCCTGAGGCCGGCGTCCCTGTTCCCGGGCCTCCGTTCCTGGGCTCCCGTTCCTGGGCCTCCGTTCCGGGGCCCCCGGATCCCGGGCCCGGGCTCGAGCCCACCGGCCCCCCGGCCCCCGGCTTTCCACCCCCTGCGAAGTCCTCCTCCGCCTGTGCCTGCTCTCCGCGTGCCCCCACCGCCTGGGGAGACCACCGTGAAAGGCCTGCCATGCCACGTTCGTCCGCCGTGCCCCGGTCCGGGCACCGCGCATCCCCGCCCCTGATCCCCGCTCCCCGCCACCACCTCCCGGCGGCCCCGCCCCGCCATGCGGTCGCCGTCGGCGCCGGCCTCCTGCTCGGGTCGCTGCTGATCGGCCTCCTGGTCTCGGTCGGCGAACGCCCCGTCTTCCAGGGGCTCGACGACGGCTGGGCCGCATCCATGAACGGCTCGCGCGCGGACGCCCTCACCGGCCTCGCCACCGTCTTCGACCGGCTCGGCGGCCCGCTCGGCATGGTCCTGCCGCTCGGTCTGATCGGCTGCCTCTGCGTCTACGGGCGCTGGCGGTCCGGGCTGTTCGCCCTCACCGCCGGCGTCATGGCGAACGTCCTCCTGGTGCTCCCGCTCAAGCAGCTCGTCGATCGTCCCCGCCCGCCGCATCCGTGGGTCCTGGTCAACGACGGCTCGTTCCCGTCGGGTCAGGTGTTCAGTGCCGTGACGCTGATGTTCGTGGCCGCCGTCCTGGTGTTCCCCCCGCGGGCGCGCCGCTGGTGGTGGCTCTTCGCGGCGCTGTACGTCGTCGCCATGATGGGCAGCCGGACCTGGCTGCACGCGCAGTGGCTCAGCGACACCGTCGCCGGGGCGCTGGCCGGCGCCGGCAGCTGCATGCTGCTGTGGAGGGCGTTCGCGCCGCTGCTGCGGATCGAGGCCGAGCGGGTCGCGGCCGACAGCCTGTGGCTGTGAGAGTCGCAGGCCAGCAACATATCGAGAATCATTGACGGTCGTCGAAGAATCGCCATATTCTGCGTGTTCGGGGCCGGCGTGCGTCCACCGCACCGCCGGCCCCCGGAGCGACGAAGGAAGGGCTCCATGGCACACACCGAGAACCGCACCCCGCCCCCCGTGGTCGACCTCCCCGCAGGCCGGCTTCGCGGCGCGATCGAAGACGGGCTCTCCGTCTTCCGGGCGGTCCCGTACGCCGCACCCCCCGTCGGCGACCTGCGCTGGCGGCCCGCCCGGCCGCATTCCGGCTGGAGCGGCACGCGCGACGCGAGCGCCGACGGCCCCAGCGCCCCGCAGATGTACGTGGAAGGCGGCGACCCGGTCCTCGGCGGCCACGGGTCACCCCCCTTCGACGAGGACTGCCTCACCCTCAACGTCTGGACGCCCGCGGCGGACGGCGCCCGCCGTCCGGTACTGGTGTGGATCCACGGCGGCGGCTTCGTCTCCGGATCGGGCTCGCTGCCCGGCTACGGCGGCGAGACCTTCGCGCGGGACGGCGACCTGGTGTTCGTCGGCATCAACTACCGCATCGGGCCGCTCGGTTACCTCCCCCCGGAGGGCGGCGACGGCGACGAGAGCGACGAGGTGGCCAACCCCTGGCTCTCCGACCAGCTCGCCGCCCTGCACTGGGTGAAGGAGAACATCGCCTCCTTCGGCGGCGACCCGGACCACATCACCGTCGCCGGCCAGTCCGGCGGCGCCGTCTCCACCGCGGCCCTCGCGGGGCACCCACAGGCCGCCGGCCTGATCCGCCGGGTGATCCTGCAGAGCCCGCCGTTCGGGCTCGACCTCCCCGGTCCCGACGCGTACCGGGAGCGCACCGAGGCCTATCGGGAGCTGGCCGGCGCCAAGACCGCGCAGGAACTGCGCGCACTGCCCTGGCCGGCCCTGATCGGCGCGGCCGGCGGCCTGTTCGCCCGCACGATGCGGTGGGGCTACTGGCCGACCCCGTTCCTGCCCGTCGTCGACGGGGAAACGCTCGAGCGCCATCCGGCACAGGCCCTGCTGCACGGGGCCGCAGCCGGCATCGACGTCATGATCGGGTGGACCCGCGAGGAGGCCAACTTCGGCTTCGGCCTCGACGAGGGGTACGCCGCCGCCACCCGGGAGCAGGTGACCGACCGGATCGCGGAGACCTTCGGGGCCGAGGCCGCCCCCGAGGTCTACGCCGCGTACGAGACGGCCCGCCCCGGCGCCGGTCCGGCCGGTGTCCTCATGGACCTGATCACGGACGAGCTCTTCCGGGTCCCCTCCGTCGGGCTGGCGGAGGCCAGGGCCGGTTCGCGGCACCCCGTCTGGGCCTACCAGTTCGACCTCCCCGCGCCCGCGTACGAGGGCCGGCTCGGCGCCGCACACTGCCTCGAACTCCCCTTCGTCTTCGACAACTTCGAGCAGTGGTCGCACGCGCCCTTCCTCGCCGGGCTCGCCCCCGCCGTCCGCGACGGGCTCGCGCGGACCATGCACCGGGCCTGGATCGCGTTCGTCCGCACCGGCGACCCGAACCACCCCGGCATGCCGCAGTGGCAGCCGTACGGCGCGCAGACGCGGACCACGATGCGCTTCGACTCGGTCGTCACCGCCCTCGACGACCTCGCAGGGCCCTCGCGCCGCCTCCATGAAGCCCGCAGGGGCCAATGATCTAACTCGTGTAACCTGGGAGGAGAGGTGTCGGTCGACCCAAGGGAGCACCGAGGACCATGCCCAGGGAGCCCAGGGAGACGAGCACCCCCGCGTCGCCCGTGTCGATCACCAGCGCCGACGTGGCCCGGCTGGCCGGGGTGTCACGCGCCACCGTGTCGTTCGTCCTGAACGACACCCCCGGCCACCGCGTCAGCGAGGGCACCCGTACGCGGGTGCTCGACGCCGCCCGGCAGCTCGGTTACGTACCGCACGCCGCTGCCCGGTCCCTGCGGGCCGGCCGCAGCAACCTCGTCCTGATGCCCGCCTCGATCTCCGCGATCGGCCGGCTCGTCAGCGACTGGGTCGACGACCTGCACAGCGAGCTCGACCGCCACGGCTACACGGCCGTCCTGCACGCGGGCCGCTTCGCCGACCCCCTCGACGCCGCCCGGGCCTGGGCCGAACTGCGCCCGGCGGCCGTCATCGCCCTCGACGGCGACCGCTTCACCGCCCAGGCCGCCGAGCTGCTGAGCCGCGCCGGCGTACGCGCCCTGCTGGCCTTCGCCGCCCGCCCGGTCGAGGGCGTCCACACCATCGGCTTCGACCACGCGGACATCGGCGCGGCCGCGGCCGAGCACCTCATCGCCCGGGGCCGGAGCAGGATCGGCGTGGTCATGCCCCAGGAACGCGGCCTCGCCACCCTCGCCGGCCCGCGCCTCGCCGGGGCCGCGTCGGTCGCGGCCCGGCACATGGCGACGGTGACCCCCGTGGAGCTCGCGTACACCAGGGAATCCGCGACCGCCCTGGCCCGGCGCTGGCCGAGCCTGGGCCTGGACGCCGTCTTCGCGTACAACGACGAGTACGCGGCGCTGCTCCTGCACGCCCTCCAGGCCGAGGGCATCGCCGTACCGGACGAGGTCGCGATCGTCGGCTCCGACGACCTGGTCCTCGCCTCCCTCCAGCAACCGCCCCTCACGACGGTCCGCCTGGACCTGCCGTCGGCAGCCGGCGTCGCCGACGCCCTCCACGAGCTGATCGAGACGGGGAAGACGCCCCCGGTCCCCGCGATAGAGGCCCTCCTCATCCACCGCGAGACCTCCTGAGGAACCGCTCGACCGGTGGCGGCGATGTACCGGACGGTCCGGCCACCACCCCGGCGGACATGCGCGGAGCGGCCCAAGAAAGTGTTGGGTGATTGATCAACTGCATGCCGTGATGCGTCGGTGGTGATCTCCGTGGTCCAGCCGTCCATGAAGACCACCATCATGTGTGTCTGTGCGTGCAAGCCGTCCTACGACTCGTCGTTGACGGATGCTCAGTGGGCGGTGATCGAGCCCCTTCTCCCGGTGCGGGATCCGCGCCGCGCTGGTCGTCCGCTGAAGTTCCCGCGCCGGCCGGTTGTGGACACCGTGTTGTACGTGCTGGTCGGCGGCTGCGCGTGGCGGCTGGTACCGCACGACCTTGCTCCGTGGGACGTGGCCTACCGGTGGTTCCGCGCATCGGCGGCCGACGGTACCTGGGGCCGGGTTCACGACACGTTGCGCGAGCGGGTCCGGGAGGCGGGCGGCCGGGATCCGCAGCCTTCGGCGGCGGTGCCGGACTCGCAGTCGGCCCGCAGTCACCAGGGCGGCCAGGCGACCGGATACGACGCGGTCAAGCGGGTACGGGGCCGAAAGCGGCACCTGCTCGAGACCGAAGCAGCCCGCCGCCTCGCCGACGAGACCAAGAACGAGTGATCACCCGATTGCCCAGCACTTTCTCAGGCCGGGCGGACCAGGCGGTTGTCGTGGGCGAAGACCACGGCCTGGATCCGGTCGCGGAGTTCGAGCTTGTGCAGGATCCGCCCCAGATGGGACTTCACGGTCGCCTCCGCGAGGTACAGCGCGGCCGCGATCTCGGCGTTGGACAGGCCGCGGCCGACCTCGACGAGCACCTCGCGCTCACGGGCGCTCAGCCGGTCCAGCCGCTCGTCGCGGACGGCGGCGCCGCCGTCGGGCAGGTGCAGACGGAAGTCCTCCAGCAGGCGCCGGGTGATCCGCGGGGAGAGCACCGCGTCGCCCGCCGCGACGTTGCGGATCGCGGTGAGCAGCTCCTCCGGCCTGGTGTTCTTCAGCAGGAAGCCCGAGGCTCCGGCGGCGAGACCGGCGAAGGCGTACGCGTCCAGGTCGAAGGTGGTCAGGATCAGCACTCTGCTCTGCGGGGAGACCTCGACGACCTGTCGGGTCGCCTCGATCCCGTCCGTCCCGGGCATCCGGACGTCCATGAGGACGACATCGGGCCGCAGCTCCCGGGCGAGGCGGACGGCCTGGGCGCCGTCCGCGGCCTCGCCGACCGGTGTCATGTCGGGCTGGGCCTCCAGGACCGTGCCGAAGGCCATCCGGAGCAGCGCCTCGTCGTCGGCGATCAGGATGCGGATCGTCATGCGGAGGCCGCCCCGCCGCCGTTGAGGAGGAGTCGGGTACGGACGCCCCAGCCGCCGCCCGGAAGCGGTCCGGCCTGCAGCGTCCCCCCGTAGGCGGCTGCGCGCTCGCGCATGCCGGGGATGCCGTGGCCGGGCGGTGCGGCGGCGGGCCGCGCCGGGCGGGGGCCGCTGTCGGTGACGTCCACGCCGACGGCCTGGGCCGAGCACTCGACCAGGACCGTCGCGCGGGTGCCGGCGGGTGTGTGCTTGAGGGTGTTGGTCAGGGCTTCCTGCACCAGGCGGTAGACGGTGAGTTGTGCGGTGGCGGGGACGTGGGTGTGGCCGCCGCGGACCTCCAGGCGGGTCGGTAGCCCGGCGGCGCCCATCTGGTCGGCGAGGGCCTCCAGCTGGGCGATGCCGGGCGGCGGGTGGCGCTCCGCGTCCCGCTCGCCGGTCCGCAGGACGCCCAGCGAGCGCCGCATGTCGGTCAGCGCCTGCCGGCCCGTCTCGGAGATCTGCAGCATCGCGGCGGTGGCCCGGTCCGGGGACCTGTGCTGGGCGTAGACGGCGGCGTCGGTGAGCGCGACCATGACGGACAGGTTGTGGGTGACGATGTCGTGCATCTCGCGGGTGATCCGGGCCCGCTCCTCGGCGACGGCCAGCCGTGCCTGCTGCTCCTGGTGCAGCGCCAGCCGTTCGGCCCGTTCCTGCACGGCGGCGAGGTAGGCCCGGCCGGTCCGCACGTTCACCCCGAGGACGGCGGCGGCGACGACCGTCGCGGAGAGCGCGACGAACGGGGTCAGGAACGCGCCGTCCTGTGCCCAGCGCAGGCAGGCCAGCACGGCTCCGCCCTCCACGACGGCACCGGCGAGGAGCGTGCCGCGCCGGCCCGTGTGCGCGGCCGCCGTGTAGAGGGCCACCAGCAGGGCGATGTCCGCGGGCAGTTGGACGTCCATCAGCCACTGGACGAAGGCCGCGGCCGCCACGGCGCCGAACACCGCGAGCGGGGCCCGGCGCCGCCACAGCAGGGGGAGCGCCAGGGCGGCGGTGAGCGCCGCGGCCACCGGCAGCTCCCGCGCCGGGTAGGTGGTCACGACGTTGAGGAGGAGAAGGATCGGCAGCGCCGCGTCCCACACCAGGGGCGGTACCCGGTCCCGGTGGCGCACCGTCACTTCCCCTCGATCGGTCGTCGTGGCGGCCCGACCGGGACCGTCAGCGCGTACAGCCGGAGCCTAGGCCGCGGGGGCGGCGGCGCGCATGAGCCCACCGTCGGACCGCACCCTGCCGGGGTACGACCGCAGGAGGAGGCCCACCACCTCCCGCGGTCGCAGAGCGGCCGCCGGACGGGCGTGACCGGTTGCCACTCCGGTCGCACCGCGGCCCGCCCGGGTTGCGACCGGAGTGGCAACCGGCGGCGACCCGGGACCGATGCGGCGGCGCGGACCCGGCGTCGAGCATGGCCGGGTGACCGAAACCATCACGGGGCTGTCGATGTCCCTTCCGGAAGTCCTCGTCCTGCTGGGTGCCCTCGCGCTGGTGGCGGCGCGCTGGCTCCCCCCGGCCGCCCGCCGGCCCGTCACGATCGGGGCGGGGGCGGTGCTCGTGGCGTCCGCGACCGTGCTGGGCGTGGTGGGGATCCGCTGGCAGCTGCTGCCGGTCCTGGCCGGCGCCGCCCTGGCGTCGGCGTTCGCCCTCCCGCCCCTGCTGCGACGCCGTACCGGCCGACCGGCGTGGCGGGCCCGCTGGTGGCTGGCCCTGCCGGGATCGCTGGCCTGCGCCGGCCTGATCGCCATTGGCCCGGTGGCGGCCTGGGCCTTCCCCGTGCCCGAGTTCCCCGAGCCGTCGGGCGGCTTCGCGGTCGGCACCCGGGTGGTGCAGTGGACCGACCCGCTCCGCCCCGAGAGCTTCACCGCCGATCCGGACGACCGGCGCACGGTCGTGGCCCAGCTCTGGTACCCCGCGCAGAAGAGCCCCGCCGGCACCCAGCGCGCCCAGTACCTGGGACGCACGGAGCAGGAGGCGCGCACCGTCGCCGAGGCCCTCGCCGGCGGGGTCGGCCTGCCCGGCTTCCTGGTCGACGGCGTCCCGCGGGCTCGCAGCCGTGCGGTCGTCGACGCCCCGGTGGCCGGTGGGGGAGAACGGTTCCCGGTCGTCCTGTTCTCCCCGGGGTCGGGCGGGGTGCGGACCCAGAACACCGCCTGGGCGGAGGAGCTGGCCAGCCACGGCTACCTGGTCGCCGCCCTCGACCACCCGTACGACTCCGCCGTCGTCGTCCTCGCAGACGGCCGCACGATCCGCGCCACGACCGCCTCCAGCGGGGACCGGGACCGGGACGAGGAGCTGGCGGCGGGCTGGACCGCCGTCCGGGCCGCCGACCTCGGCTTCGTCCTCACCCAGCTGGAACGGCTGGACCGGGGCGAGACCGCCGACCCGCTGACCGGACGCCTGGACACCGGCCGCGCCGCGGTGGCCGGCCACTCCCTGGGCGGTGCCGCCGCCCTGCAGGCGGCCCGGCAGGACCGCCGGTTCGGCGCCGTCGTCGACCTGGACGGCTACCCCCACGGCCCCACCGCGCCCGCCCTCGAGCAGCCGGCGCTCGCGCTCACCCAGGAGATCACCGCCGGCACCGACCCGCGCTACCTGCCCCGCCTCACCGACGCCCTCGAGCACAGCACCGCGACGAGCTACCGGCTTGCCGTCCCCGGCGCCGGGCACCTCACCTTCATGGACGGCCCGCTCTACCTGCCGCCGGTGCCCTCGATCGTCGGCACCCTGGGCCGCACCGAGAGCCCGCGCGTCGTCGCCGGAGCTGCCCTCGCCTTCCTGGACGCCGTCCTGCGAGGCCGCCCCGGCGACCCGGCCGAAACCCTCCGGGCCTACGGGAAGGTCTACACGGTCTCACCATCAGGGGCTCGGGGAACTGCGAGGCTGACCCCGTGATGGGCCGAACACGCGCGTGAGCAGGTGTTGGGTAATCGGGTGATCACTCGTTCTTGGTCTCGTCGGTGAGGCGGCGGGCTGCTTCGGTCTCGATGGGGCCGCGCGGTTCGATCTCCTCGCCGGCGAGGCGGGCGGCCCAGACCAGTCCGACCTGCGGAAACAGGTCCTGGATGCCGGTGAGGACCAACTTCGCGCCCGCCTGATCCTGCACCGAGGCCGAGTGCACGACCGCCCGCGGCGCGAGCCCGCAGGTGTCCACCAGCAGGTGCCGCTTTCGGCCCCGTACTTGCTTGCCCGCGTCGTATCCGGTCGCCTGGCCGCCCTGGTGACTGCGGGCCGACTGCGAGTCCGGCACCGCCGCCGAAGGCTGCGGATCCCGGCCGCCCGCCTCCCGGACCCGCTCGCGCAACGTGTCGTGAACCCGGCCCAGCGGTCTTGGGGAAGTGGGGTGCGTTTCCGCGTCGTTCGGTGCGTGCTCTCGGCGTGGCGGCTGAAGACCCTCGTACTGGACGTACTTGGGTCTTCGGCCGGTGTGGCGAGAGTGCGTGGCGGCCGGCGTGGGGGCGTGCCTCACTTCCCCGAGCCCGCTTGGGCCGTCCCGGCAGGGGCGGCGAGGCCGCAGGGCGTGTGGCGCCCGCCGCGCCCGGGCCGGCTGCCATCCTCGTCGTCCGTGGATGTGAGCACGTTCTACGCTCTCTTCTCCGCCACCTGCTTCACCCTGGTCGGCCTGTGGTGGAACGTCGTCCAGAGCCACTCGGACTGGATGCGCGACCTTGCCCTGCGGCGCGTCGTCGGCGGGATCTACCTGTCCTTCCTGCTGCCCGCCCTGATGGGCCTCTTCGCGCAGGTCGGCGGCGCCGAGCAACCACAGATCTGGCGGGTGGCCTTCATCGCCCTCGACGTGGTCGGCTGCGTGTGCACCCTGCGGCTGCTGGCCCGCTCCCGCGGCGACCACTTCGTCGCCTGGCAGCAGGCCGGCGCCGCACTGCTCTACGTCCTGATCGCAGTCGTCGGCGCCTTCCCCGAACTCGCCCGCCACATCGGCCTGCGCCCCATCCAGGCCGAAGCCCTGATGCTGATCGGACTGATCGTCCTGGGCCACGCCCTGGTCTGGCGGTTCATGGCGGGAGAAGGCCGCGCCTCGGACTAGGCCGATCGCGCGGGGGCCGATCGCTGCCGTCGGGCGTGTTCCCGGGCGAGGGCGGGGGTGAAGGCCCACCACGCCAGCAGTGCGGCCCCCGCGCCGGCCGCTGCACCGGCCACCGTGTCGGTGAGCCAGTGGGCGTGGAGCCAGGTGCGGCTCCACATCATGGCCAGCGTGAACACCACGCCACCGGCCCACCACGCCCGGCGCCGGGCCGCCGGGACCAGCAGGACACCGACCAGGACGACGAGCAGCGCCGCCCCCGCCGCATGGCCCGACGGGAAGGAGCCGTGGTCGACGCGGACCAGCGGGTGCGCCGGGCGCGGGCGGTCCACCAGGTGCTTGAGCGCCTGCACCACCAGCATGCCGCCCACGAGGTGGACCCCGAGCAGGAAGCCCACCGAAGTCCAGCGCCTGCGGACGAGCAGGAAGACCAGCATCCCGAGCGGCACGACGACGCCCAGCGGGCCGCCGAACCAGTCGAGGACGGCCGCGGGGGCCGCAGGGAGCCCGTCGTGCGGGCCGCCCATCCAGCTCAGCCACCGGTCGTCCGCACCCTGGAACGGGGGGTTCGCGACGTCCGTACGGACGGTGAGGGTCAGCGCTGCGGTCAGTCCGAGCAGCAGCACGGCCAGGAGCAGGGTGCCGGGGCGGCGGCGCAGGTCCGCCGCCTCCGGCGGGGCCGCGGTGGGGCGGGCCGAAGTGATGGTGTGCCGGGACATGGCTGCCTTTCGACGTACGCGTGGGGGCGCGGCCGGGCCGCGCCCCCACGGTGGGACCGGTCTGTGAAGCGGTGTGTCCGGGACGGGACGGGGTTCAGGCCCCCGCGCCCAGGTGCCTGGCCAGGAACGCGACGCTGTCCGCGACGATCGCGGGGATGTCGGGGGAGCCGAGGAAGATGTGGTCGGCGCCCTCCACGGGCTGCAGCGCCACCTCGCCTCCCGCGCCCGTCAGCGCCTCGGCGAGGGCCTCGCTCTGGCTGTACGGGACGAGGCCGTCCGCGGTCCCGTGCACCAGCAGGAACGGTGGCGGGTTCGAGCCGGGGACGGCGTACGTGACCGGGCTCGCGACCCGGGCCGGCTCCGCCTGCTCGGCTGCGGGAACACCCAGTAGGGCGTCGTACGGGTTGGGGAAGTCGGCGCCGGTCGGCATCGGCAGCGGGTGCGCGGCCAGGGCGGGGAGGTCATGGACCCCGTACCAGTCGACGACGGCAAGGACACCGGTGTCGCCGGAGCCGACGCCGTGGGTCCCCTCCAGCGCCTCCAGCGTCCCGGCGTCCGTGCTGCCGGGGCGGACGAGGCCGGCGAGGGCGGCCAGGTGGCCGCCCGCCGACTCGCCCCAGACGCCGATCCGGTCCGCGTCGATGCCGAGGGGGGCGGCGAAGTGCCGGACGTAGCGGATCGCGGCCTTGACGTCGTGCAGCTGCGCGGGGAAGGGGGCCTCGAGGCTGTGCCGGTAGTCGACGGAGACGAGCGCGAGCCCGGCGCCGAGGACCGCACCGTGCAGCAGGGCGGCGGGCACGGTCGGCGGCGGGTAGCGGCGGTCGCCGTCCAGCCAGCCGCCGCCGTGGATCCAGACGACCGCCGGGAACGGGCCTTCGCCCGCGGGGAGCTGTACGTCGAGGAGGCGGGGGCGGTAGCCGGGGGTGGTGGCGTACGTGATCCCGTCGAAGCGGCGTATGCCGTCCGCGCCGGTCACGGGCGGTACGGGCGGCTGGAACGACGGGGGCGGCCAGGCCATGTCGGCGATGGCGAACTCGGCCGGGGGAGACTGCGTCATTTACGGCTCATCCCATTCGGTGTGCGGCCTCGGAGGCCGGCGGGTCCCGGTGCGGGCGGCCCAGACTTCGTAACGTTTGTCCGAAATGCTTGCGCGGGGCACCGGGGAGACATAGCGTGTTACACGTGTAATCACGACTCTAGCGACGCGTTTCCGCTGACCACAAGCCCATCGGGTACCCGAGTTCCTGGGTAGTTACACGAGTCACTCGCGGACGGCGTCGCATTCCCCCGCCGGGAGTACGTCATGTTCACCGCCGCCACCCTCC
The DNA here is from genome assembly GCF_036106915.1 of Streptomyces sp. NBC_00354. NCBI lineage: Bacteria > Bacillati > Actinomycetota > Actinomycetes > Kitasatosporales > Streptomycetaceae > Streptomyces > Streptomyces sp. NBC_00354. Next base: position 7,509,916 of record NZ_CP107983.1, read on the forward strand.
CAGTCGAGGCCGCCTCGGTCGCCGCCGTCCCTGCGCAGCCCGCCGGCGCCCCTGCCTCTACCTCCGCCCCTGCCCCTGCCCCTGTCCCGGCCCCGGCTCGTGCCCGGGTCCGCAGCTTCGCCCACTGGGCGGTCGAGCCCACCGCGGTCGCCGTCCCGCTGGTGCGGGCCCGCGTCCGGGCCGTGCTGGAGGGCTGGTGCATCGCCGCCGAGGCGGTGGACGTCCTGCTGCTGGCCGTCAGCGAACTCGCCGCGAACGTCGTCCGGCACGCGGCCGCTGCCACCGGGCGGATGCGGGTCGCAGTGGCCTTCGGCGGGGGATGGCTGCGGCTGGAGGTCGCCGACCAGGGGGTCCGGCTGCCCCGGCTGCCCCATCCCGCCGCCGAGATCGCCCCGGATGCCGAAAGTGGTCGCGGGCTGCTGATCGTCCAGCTGCTCGCGACCGAGGCGGGTGGCCAACTCTCGGTCGTCGCAGATGAGTTCGGGACGTCCGTGCGGGTGTGCCTGCCGGTCGCGCCGACCGCCTGAACCGGTTCGCGGGCGGTCCGGAGGCCGCTCGGCGTTCATCGAAATATCGAGCAATGTTGACGGACGCAAAATTATCGAGATAACTTGCTCCGCATCTCCCCCGCTGCTCCCTGATTGAGGTGCCGCCCCATGGAGCTCTCCCCTTCCGCCCACGCCGACCCCTTCTGCAGGGACCGGCTGCCGGCCTTCCCCCTCTGGCCCGAACTCCACTTCGATCTCCCGGAGTTGGCCTACCCCGACCGCCTCAACTGCGCCGGACGCCTGCTCGACGAAGCCGTCGAGCGCTGGGGCCCCGACCGCACCTGTCTGCTGACCCCGACCGAGCGCTGGACCTACGGCGAGCTCCAGCAGCGCGCCAACCAGGTCGCCCAGGTCCTCACCGAGGACTTCGGCCTCGTCCCCGGCAACCGCGTCCTGCTGCGCGCCCCCAACAACCCCTGGCTCGTGGCCGCCTGGTTCGGCGTCCTCAAGGCCGGCGGCGTCGCCGTCACGACGATGCCGCTGCTGCGCGCCTCCGAACTCGCCGAGCTCTGCGAGATCAGCCGCCCCACCGTCGCCGTGTGCGACCACCGCTATGTCGACGAGCTCGCCGCGGCTGCCGGCGAAGGCCCCGCCGACCTGCCGGTTCTCGCGTACGGCGGCCCCGGGGTCATGGACCTGACCGCGCGTTGCGCGGCCAAGAGCGGCGTGTTCGCCACCGTCCCCACCGCCGCGGACGATGTGGCGCTGATCGCCTTCACCTCCGGTACGACCGGGCGCCCCAAGGCGACCCTGCACTTCCACCGCGACGTGCTCGCCAATGCCGACACCTTCTCCCGGCACGTGCTGAAACCCCGCCCCGACGACGTCTTCACGGGTACGCCGCCGCTCGCCTTCACCTTCGGCCTCGGCGGGCTCGTGGTCTTCCCGCTGCACGTCGGGGCCGCGACCCTGCTGATCGAGCAGGCAGGGCCGGAGCAGCTGGCCGACCTCGTCGCCGAGCACGGCGTGACCGTCCTGTTCACCGCGCCCACCGCCTATCGCGCGATCATGGCCGCCGGCGCAGTGGGCCGACTGGCCGGACTGCGCCGCTGCGTGTCCGCCGGAGAGGCGCTGCCCGCCGCCGTGTGGGAGGAGTTCCACGCCGCCACCGGACTGCGCATCATCGACGGCATCGGCGCCACCGAGATGCTGCACGTCTTCATCTCCGCGGCCGACGGTGACATCCGGCCCGGTGCCACGGGCCGGCCCGTGCCCGGCTACCGCGCCGCCGTGGTGGACCGGTACGGCGCCCCCGTCCCCGACGGGCAGCCGGGGCTGCTGGCGGTCACCGGACCCACCGGCTGCCGCTACCTCGCCGATCCGCGCCAGACGGCGTACGTCAGGAACGGCTGGAACATCACAGGCGACACCTACATCCGCGATGCCGACGGCTATTTCTGGTACGTGGCACGCAGCGACGACATGATCGTCTCCTCCGGCTACAACATCGCGGGCCCGGAGGTCGAGAAGGCCCTCGCCGCTCATCCGTACGTCGAGGAGTGCGGGGTCGTCGGCGCCCCCGACGACCGGCGGGGCATGCTGGTCAAGGCGTACGTCGTGCTCGGTGCCGGTGTCCCGGCGGACGAGGCGACGGCCCGTGAGCTGCAGGCCCACGTCAAGGGGGCCATCGCCCCGTACAAGTACCCGCGTGCCGTCGAGTTCGTCGCACGGCTCCCGCGCACCGGCAACGGAAAGCTCCAGCGCGGCGAACTGCGCGAATGGGCCCGCTCCGCAGCCGGGGCCCCGGCCCCGGATCCCACTCCGGCCCCGGTCGGAGCCGACGGCGGCTGCGCCGCCGGCTGCCCCGAGGCCCTCGTTCCGCACCTGCCCGGCGTGGTCATCGAGCGCCGCGTCGAGTGGCCCGACACCGATGCCGCCGGGCACTACCACCACTCCACCGTCGTGCGCTGGGTCGAGGCGGCCGAGGCCGTGCTGCTGCGCCGCCTGGGCCTGGCGCACCTCTTCGGCAGCACCCCGCGCGTCCACTTCGAGGCCGACTACCGGGCCCGGCTGTGGTTCGGCGAGGCCGTGCGCATCGAGCTGAGCGTCGCCAAGGTCGGCGCCAGCTCCCTGCACTACGTGTTCACGGTCCACGGCGAGGGGGACGTGGAGGCCGCCGCCGGGCGGATGGTCATCGCCCACTCCGCCTCCCGCGCGACCGGGACCACGCCCTGGCCCGCCGACGTGCGCGAGGTGCTGACGAAGTCGGGCCCGCAGGCACCGGAACTCCTCACGAGAGATATCGAGCATTGTTGACGGTCGCTAAATCTGCACCATATGTTGTTCCGGAACCACGAGGAGGTACGCCGTGCGCGTAGCAGTCATCGGAGGAGGGCCCGGCGGGCTGTACTTCGCAGCCCTGGCCAAGCAGCTCTCCCCCCACTGGGACGTCACCGTCTGGGAGCGCAACGCCCCCGACGACACGTTCGGCTTCGGGGTCGTCTTCTCCGACGAGACCCTCGACGGCATCGCGCAGGCCGACCCCGAGATCTATGCGGCCATGTCGGCCGAGTTCGCCCGCTGGAGCGACATCGACGTCACCTACCGACGCCGGACCCTGACCTCCGGCGGCCACGGCTTCGCCGCCCTCGGGCGCCGGCAGCTGCTGCGGATCCTCCAGGAGCGCTGCGCCGCCCTCGCGGTGGACGTCCGCTACCGCACACAGGCCCCGCCCGCCGCCGAGCTGGCGGCCACGTACGACCTCGTCGTCGCCTGCGACGGCGTACGGTCGGCCACCCGCGCCGCCTACGCCGACACCTTCGGGCCCGACCTGGACGAACGCTCCGGCCGCTACATGTGGCTCGGCACGGACAAGGTCTTCGAGGCCTTCACCTTCCTCGTCGAGGAGCGGGACTTCGGCACCCTCCAGGTGCACGCCTACCCCTACGACTCCACCCGCTCCACGTTCATCGTGGAGATGGACGAGGCCGCCTGGCGGCGCGCGGGCTTCTCGGAGTTCGCGGACCGCGACCACCCGCCCGGCGCCAGCGACACGGACAGCATCCGCCGCTGCGAGGAGATACTCGCCGGCCATCTGGACGGGCACCGGCTCCTGCCCAACAACTCCAAGTGGCTGCGCTTCACCACGGTGCGCAACCGCACCTGGCGGCACGAGAACGTCGTCCTCCTCGGGGACGCCGCCCACACCGCCCACTTCTCCATCGGCTCCGGCACCAAGCTGGCCATGGAGGACGCCCTCGCCCTGGCGGCCTGCCTGCACGAGCACCCGGACGTCCCCGGCGCACTCGCCGCGTACGAGGACGAGCGCCGCCCGGTCGTGGAATCGACCCAGCGCGCCGCCCAGGCCAGCCTCGAGTGGTTCGAGAACATCGGCCGCTACACGAGTCAGGAACCGCCCCAGTTCGCGTTCAACCTGCTGACCCGCAGCCGCCGCGTCACCTACGACAACCTGCGCGTGCGCGACGAGGAGTTCACCACCGCCGTCAACTCCTCCGCTCCGGTGCCCCCGATGTTCCGCCCCTTCCCGCTCGGCGGCCTGCTCCTGCGCAACCGGGTCGTGGCGGCGCCCACCGCGCTCGGCACGGCGCGCGACGGCATCCCGGGGGACTTCGACCTCGTCCACCTGAGCACCCAGGCGCTCGGCGGCTCCGGCCTGGTGCTCGCCGGGATGACCGCCGTCAGCGCCCAAGGCCGGGACGCCCCCGGCTGCCCCGGCCTCTACACCGACGAACAGGAAGCCGCCTGGCGGCGGATCACCGACTTCGTCCACGGCCAGTCCGACACCTGCCTCGGCATCCAGCTCACCCACGCCGGCCGCCGCGCCGGCACCGGCGACGGCCCGCCGATCGCCGCGTCCGCCCTGGCCTGGGACGAGCGCAGCCCGGTCCCGCGGGAGGCCGCCCGGGCCGATATGGACGTCCTCGTACGGGACTTCGTCCGCGCGGCCCGGCGCGCCGACCGGGCGGGCTTCGATGTGCTGGAACTCCAGTACGGGCACGGCCAGTTGCTGTCCGGCTTCCTCTCGCCCCTGACCAACCTGCGCACCGATGCGTACGGAGGCGACCTCGCCGGGCGGCTGCGCTTCCCGCTGGAAGTGCTGGACGCCGTACGGGCGGTGTGGCCCGCCGGCAAGGCCCTGCTCGTCCGGATCTCCGCGGCCGACTGGGCCGAGGGCGGACTGACCGAGGCCGACGTCGTGGCCATCGCCCGCGCCCTCGCCGATGCCGGCGCCGACGGGATCGACGTGTCCACCGGTGAGGTCGTCGCCCACGAGCGGCCCCGCTACGGCCGCAGCTACCAGACCCCGTACGCCGACCTGATCCGCAACGCCACCGGGGTCCCCACCATCGCCGTCGGCGCGATCTCCACGTACGACGACGTGAACTCGATCATCCTGGCCGGCCGGGCCGACCTGTGCGGGGTGGGCCGCGCCCAGCTGCACGACCCGCTCTGGACCCTGCACGCCGCGGCCGCCCAGGGCTACCACGGGCCCGCCGCGCCCTGGACGCCCTCCTGGAAGGCGGGCAGCGGCAGACCGCCCGCCGCCCGTACCGACCGGGTCCCGCCGCGCCTGGAGCTGCTGCGGCAGCCCGCCGCGCCGGTGCACCAGCGCTGGCTGCCGCGTCTCGCCGCCGCCGCGCCGGCCAACTGAGGAGACCCCTGATGGAGACCCTGCCCCCGAACCGCCCGCCCGTGCACCACCTGCCCCGCTTCACGGCGGCGGCCGTCCAGGCCTCGCCCGTCTACCTGAACCCCGCCGCCACCGTCGACAAGGCCGTCGCGCTGATCGCGGAGGCGGCCGCGAACGGGGCCGAACTCGTCGTCTTCCCCGAGGTGTTCGTCCCCGGCTACCCGTACTGGAACTGGACGATGAACCCCGTCCAGGGCTCGCCCTGGTTCGAGCGACTCCAGCGCGCCTCGGTCGACATCCCCGGCCCGTACGTCGACACCCTGCGCGCGGCGGCCCGCCAGTACGGGGTCGTCCTCGTCATCGGCGTCAACGAGCGCGCCGCGCACAGCCTCGGCGTCCTCTACAACACCCTGCTCACCATCGGACCCGACGGCGAAATCCTCGGCATCCACCGCAAGCTGGTGCCCACCTGGGCCGAGAAGCTCACCTGGACCGGCGGCGACGGCAGCTCCCTGCGCGTCCACCCCACCCCCGTCGGCCCGCTCGGCGCCCTCGCCTGCGGCGAGAACACCAACACGCTGGCCCGCTTCGCCCTTCTCGCCCAGGGTGAACTGGTCCACGCCTCCTGCTACATCGCCCTGCCCGTGGCCCCGGCCGACTACGACATGGCCGACGCCATCGCCGTCCGCACCGCCGCCCACAGCTTCGAGGGCAAGGTCTTCTCCGTCGTCGCCTGCTCCACCGTCTCCCCGGAGATCGTCGACCTGCTCGCCGGGGACGACGAGGAGCTGCGCGCCCTGTTCCAGCGGCCCCGCAGCGCACTGTCCGGGATCTTCGGCCCCGACGGCCGGCCGGTCACCGAACCGCTCGTCGACGACGAGGGCATCGTCTACGGCGAGATCGATCTCGGCCGCTGCATCCAGCCCAAGCAGATGCACGACATCACCGGCCACTACAACCGCTTCGACATCTTCCGCCTCGAAGTCGACAACCGCCCCCGCCTGCCGGTGACCTTCACCGCGCCGCCCGCGGGTCCCCTGACCACCACCGCTGAGGAGGACGTATGACCATCGAGCAGGACGACACCATGCTCGGCCGCGCCCGGGTCGCCGACACCCCCGAACTCGAGCGCTACTACGGCGAGCTCGAGGCCCTGGACGCCGGCGCGCTGTGGACCGTCGCCAACGACATCGAGCCCTGGTACCCGCAGCCCAAGTCCGTTCCCGTGCTGTGGCGCTACGAGGAGCTGCGGCCCCTCGTCCACAAGGCGCTCGGCCTGGTCAAGGCCGACGACGCCGGCCGCCGCGTCGTGATGCTCGTCAACCCCGGCCGCAAGGACGTCAGCGCCGCCGCCGGCCTCCTCTACACCGGGCTCCAGATCATGGGCCCCGGCGAGGCCATGACCGCCCACCGCCACCAGGCCGCCGCCCTGCGCTTCGTCCACGAGGGCACCGGCGCCTGGACCATCGTCGACGGCCAGAAGCTGAAGGTCGGCCCGCGCGATTTCGCGATCACCCCCAACGGCACCTGGCACGAGCACGGCAACGACGCCGACGACGCCCCCGTCATCTGGCAGGACGGCCTCGACATCCCGCTCGTCAACGCCCTCGACGCCGGGTTCTACGAGGTCCACCCCGAGCTCCACCAGACGCCCGGGAAGGTGGTCAACTCCTCCGTGCTCCAGTACAGCGCGAACCTGCTCCCGTACGGCTCGGAGCGCTGGAGCCGGCCCTACTCGCCTCTGCTCGCCTACCCGTGGGAGCCGACGTACGAGGCCCTGCTGGGCCTGGCGAAGGCGAGCAAGGGCTCCCCGTACGACGGGATCATCGCCGAGTACACCAACCCCGTCACCGGCGGCCCGGTGATGCCCACCATGGGCGCACACATGCAGCTGCTGCGCCCCGGGCAGGCCACCCGCGCCCACCGGCACACCGGCTCGGTGATCTACACGGCCGCCAAGGGGCACGGGGTCTCGGTCATCGCCGGGCAGCGCTTCGAATGGCGCCAGGGCGACATCTTCTGCGTCCCCTCCTGGGCCTGGCACGAGCACCACAACCTGGACCCCTCCGAGGACGCCTGCCTGTTCTCCTTCAACGACTTCCCGGTCATGCGCTCGCTCGGCTTCCACCGCGAAGAGGCGTACCCGGACAACGACGGCCACCAGCCGATGCCCGCTGCCGCGCCGAACGCTGCCGCCGCCCCGACCGCCACCGCCTGACCCCGAGGAACCCCACCATGCGCCTGCTGACCTTCACCACCGCCGCCACCGGCGACTGCGCGCCCCGCCTCGGCGTCGACGTCGACGGCCTCGTCCTCGACCTCGGGGTCCTGGCCGACCACGCCGGCGTGGACCTCCCGCGCGATCTGCTCGCGTTCGTCCAGGCGGGCCCCGCCGCCCAGGAGGCCGCCCAGCGCCTCGTCTACGCCGATCCCGCCGCCCGCCCGGCCGGGGCCGTGCACCGGCTCGAAGACGTCACCCCGGCCGCCCCGCTGCGGCCCGGCAAGATCATCGGGGTCGGCCTCAACTACGTCGAGCACGTCGAGGAGTCCAGCCGCAGCCTGGACACCGACAAGGAACTCCCGCCGCGTCCCGTGCTGTTCAGCAAGCCCGCCACCGCCGTCACCGGCCCCGGCGCGCCGATCCTGCACAACGGCGACCTCACCCAGCAGCTCGACTGGGAGTGCGAGCTGGCCGTCGTCATCGGCCGCACCGCGTTCCGGGTGAGCGAGGAGGAGGCGTACGACCACATCTTCGGCTACAGCATCGTCAACGACATCAGCGCCCGCGACCAGCGCCGCTCCGGCCAGTGGTTCTTCTCCAAGGGGCAGGACTCGTACGCGCCCTTCGGCCCGGTGGTGGTCACGGCGGACGAGATCGGCGACCCGATGGCACTGGACCTCTCGCTGCGCGTCAACGGCGTCACCAAGCAGAAGTCGAACACGCGGCACATGCTGTTCCCGATCGCCCGCCTCATCGCCGACATCAGCTCCGGCGTGACCCTGGAGCCCGGCGACGTCATCGCCACGGGATCGCCCTCCGGCGTCGGCGCCGGCATGGTGCCGCCGGAATTCCTCGTCCCGGGTGACACGGTCGAGGCGACCGTCGAGCGCATCGGGACCCTGGCCAACCCCGTCGTCGACGCCCGCTGATCCCCCTACGCCCAGCAAGCCCCGAGGAGTACCCGTGCCGCCCCGCACCTACCGCATCGGCCAGATCGTGCCGAGCTCGAACGTGACCATGGAGACCGAGGTCCCCGCCATCCTGCGCGCCCGCCAGGCGGTCGTGCCCGACGAGAGGTTCACCTTCCACTCCAGCCGGATGCGCATGACCCATGTGACGCCGGAACAGCTCAAGGCCATGGACGCCGACTCCGACCGCTGCGCCGTGGAACTGTCCGACGCCCGCGTGGACGTGCTCGGCTACGCCTGCCTGGTGGCGATCATGAGCATGGGCCTCGGCTACCACCGCACCTCGGAGCAGCGGCTGCACACCCGTACGGTCGAGAACGGCGCCCCCGCACCCGTCGTCACCAGCGCGGGCGCCCTCGTCCACGGACTGCACACCATCGGCGCCCGCAAGATCGCCCTGCTCGCCCCGTACATGCGCCCGCTCACGCGGACCGTCGTGGACTACCTCACCCACGAGGGCATCGAGGTCCTCGACTACGAGGCCCTCGAAATCCCGGACAACCTCGACGTGGCCGCCCACGACCCGGCCAAGCTGCCCGGCCTCGCCCGCGCGCTGGAGTACGCGGACGCCGACGCGGTCGTGCTCTCCGCCTGCGTGCAGATGCCCTCCCTGGGCGCCATCGAGGAGGCCGAACAGCTCCTGGGCAAGCCGGTGGTGTCGGCGGCGGTCTGCACCGCCCACCAGATGCTGCGCGCACTCGACCTGCCGGCGGTGGCCCCGGGGGCGGGACACCTGCTCTCCGGCGCTTATGCGGAGGCCCCGCTGCCGCAGTAGGGGGCCGGGCTCCGGGCGGGCTCGATATGATCGCGACCGCGTACAACGGAAGGCGATCATGTCGGACAGCCCCCTCAGGCCCAGCTCGTTGATCAATACGGTCTACGGAGCGTTCCTGCGCCGCCTCGGCGGCTGGATCTCCATCGCGGACCTGATCACGCTGATGGGCGAGCTGGACGTCGACGGCCCGGCGGTGCGGTCGGCGATCTCACGGCTCAAGAAGCGCGGCGTCCTCGAACCGGAGCGCCGGGGTGCCACCGGCTACCGGCTCAGCCCGGCAGTGCACCCCGTCTTCGACGAGGGCGACCGCCGCATCTTCGCCAGCCTCGAACCCGCCGACCTGGCCGACGGCTGGGCCATGGCGGTGTTCTCCGTACCGGAGTCCGAGCGCTCCCACCGCTACCAGCTGCGCACCCGGCTGACCTGGCTCGGCTTCGGCAACATCGCCCCGGGCGTGTGGCTGGCCCCGGGCCGGCTGCTCGAGGACGCCCGCGGCATGCTCGTACGGCTCGGCCTCAGCGAGTACGTGCACCTGTTCGCCGCCGACTACGCCGCCTTCAGCGACCTGGCGCAGACGGTGAGCGAGTGGTGGGACTTCCCGGCGATCCAGACGCAGTACGCGGCCTTCACCGACACCTACGCCCCCGTCGCCAAGCGCCTCGCGGCGGAGGGGGAGCCCGGCCCGGCCGAGGCGTTCCGCCACTACGTGCCGCTGCTCACGCAGTGGCGCCGCCTGCCGTACCTCGACCCGGGCCTGCCGACCGAACTCCTGCCGGCCGACTGGAACGCGGTGGCCGCCCGCCAGGTCTTCCAGCAGCTCCACGCGGTCCTGCTGGAGCCGAGCCTGCGCCACGTCCGGGAGGTCACGGGCCTGGAGGAGGACACCCTCTAAGGCAGCGGCGGAACGGTGTACGTCGGGATCGACGGGTCGTCCGGGTCGGGCTTCCACGGCGTCCAGTCGGGCGTCAGCTCGGGCCGGGGCGGCGCAGGCGGCGGATGGGGACCGCGGTAAGGGTTCTGCGGGATCGACGAGGTGCGCGGCGGGGTCGAGGCCTTCGGCCGGGCGCCGGGGGTGGCCGTCGGGTCCGGCGTCTCGTCCGGCTCCGCGGAGGCGGCGGCGGGCGTGGGCGGCGGCGCAGCAGCGGTCGGCGAGGACGAGGGCGAGGCCGTCGCCGACGGGCTTGCACTCGTGCCCGGCGTCGGCGAACCGGACTTCTCCGGCGCCGGGGACGCGCCGTCGGAACAACCGCCGAGCAGCAGGCCGCCCGCCAGCAGCGCGGTCACGGATATCGGCACTCTGCCGTGAGGGCTGACGCCCACCGGCCACCTCCTGGAACACGATCTGGTCAGTGCGCGGTGATCGTAGCTCAGACCTGCGCAGATGCTCCCGGCAGGATGACGGTCACCGCGCGCCCGGGCGCCGTGCCCATCGCCGCGAGAGCGGCCGGGGCCGCCGGGCCGCCGGCCCACGACCCCGGAGCCCACCGCCTCCACCACGCCGGCGAGTTCGTGCCCGGGCACGTGCGGCAGCGCGATGTCCGGACCGTGCCCCATCCACCCGTGCCAGTCGCTGCGGCACAGCCCCGTCGCCCCGACGCGCACCACGACCCCGCCCGGGGAGGGACTCGGATCGGGCACCTCGCGGACCTCGGCCGGCTGCCCGTACTGCTGGAACACCACCGCGCGCAGGGGAACCGCCCTCCGCTCGGCTGCCCCGCACGCCACCCCGCACCCGCCGTCAGGGAGCACCCGTACCGGCCCGCGCGAGGGCGACGACGCCCGCACAGACCAGTGCCACGCCCAGCACTTGGGGGAGGACCCACCACCCCGCCCGCAGGTGCTCCTCGTACAGGACCACGCCCAGCGCGACGCTGATGCCCGCATCGCCCAGAGTCAGCGCCGGCTGCGAGGCCACCAGCGGCCCGCCCTGCATGGCGTGTTCGAGCAGCAGCAGGGCGCAGATGCCGGTCGCGCCGAAGGCGTACGTCTGCCACGTGGTCAGAAACGCCCCGATGCCGCCCTCGGTCAGGACGTACACGGAGTGCTTCATCAGGGCGGCCGTCAGTGCGTAGCAGACGGCGGTGGCCGCGCCGAGGCAGCCGGCCCGCGCGCGCCCCGGCGGCCTGCGCAGCCCGGCCGCCGCCAGGGCCGCGACGACGGCCGCGCACACGGCGAGGGCCGGGATCCACCGGTCGATCGGCACGTGCGTCCGGTTCCCGGCGGGGGAGGCCGCGGCCAGCGCCACCCCCAGCCCGGCCACCACCCCCGCCACGGCCAGCCACAGGGCCCCCGGCAGCCGCCGCCGGGCCACCAGCGAGGCGATGAGCAGCGCGAGCGGCAGCTCCAGTACGAACAGCGGCGTTACGAGGACCAGCGCGCCGGTGGCCAGCGCCGCGGCCTGCCCCACCCCGGCCGCGATCACGGCCAGGATCCCGGCGATCCACACGGGCCGCTTCAGCAGATCGAGGACCAGGCCGAACCGGAAGCCCTTGCTCTGCGGCACGGTCAGCGCGGCCCGCCGCTGCAGCACGGTGGCCAGCGCATTGCTGAGCGCGGCGAACAGCGCGAAGAAGACCGGCAGCACGACGCCCATCCGCCGATCCTTACGGCGCCCGCCGCACCCCCGGCCCGCCGACACGCCCCGACGGGGCCGATTCCCCCTGTCCGGTCCTCAGCTGACGGGATCAGCGGCGGGCGGCCCGGTCCAGGGCGAGCGCTGCCAGGGCCTCCGGCGCGCCGGCCTGGCCCCGGATGCCGGGGAAGGCGTTGACGTCCACGATCAGCGGGGTGCCGTCGCCGGTGTCGATGAGGTCGACCCCGTAGACGTCGAGCGCGAACACCTCGCCGGTCCGGCGGACCAGGTCCGCCCAGCCGGGCGGGAGTTCGGCCAGGGCCAGCGGCCGGGTCGGACCCCGGCCCTCCGGTGCGAGCTCGGAGCGGCGAAGGGCGGCGAAGACCCGGTCCCCGATCGCCCACAGCTTGTGGTCCCAGCCGCTGTTGGGCGCGAACTCCTGGACCACGACCGGCTCCTGCGGCCAGGCGGCCGCCAGCTCACCCAGCCGGGCCCGGTCGTCGACCCGGGCGACCAGGTCGTGCCTGCGGCTGTGCCGGCTCTTGACGACCAGGGGCGAGGCGCCGAGCGGCTCACCCGCCGCCCACACCGCGAGGGAGCCGTACGTACGGGTGCCCGCGAACGGCAGACCGCCCCGCAGGGCCAGCTCCGCCATTTCCGTGCGGTCCTGGCAGAGCGTGGTCGCCGCCGCCGAGTTCAGCACCGGGGCCCCGCGCCGCTCCAGCTCCCGCGCGAGGTCCAGCGCCTGCGGCGTGCGCGACTTCAGCAGGTAGACGTCGGCCAGGTCGGCAGGGGCTTGCGCCACCGTATCCGGATCGAGCGACTCCACCCGGTGCCCGGCGGCCTCGAGCAGCGCCGTCGCGGCGGCCAGCAGCGGATGGCCGGGCTCCGGCGTGACCAGGCAGACCCTCACAGGGCGGCCTCGCCGGCCCGCGCGGACGCCTGCACCGGAGCCGTCTGTACCGGCGACCCCGGCACCGCGGACGCCTGTACGGGCGATGCCTGCACCGGGATCGAGACGGGCAGTCCGTGCGGCGCCCGCGGACGGCACACGGCGGCTGCCGCCGCGGCCGCCGGGCTGCCCGTCCGCGCCAGCCCCAGCACGGCCCGGGCCACCCGGGCCGCCGCGTCCGGGACCTGACGGAAGCTCGGGAAGTCGTTCACGTCCACGACCACGGGCCCGTCCGGCCCGAGCAGCACGTCGACCCCGTACAGGTCGAGCCCGTAGACCGTCCCCACCTGCGCGGCGATCGCCGCGACCTCGGCGGACAGCGGCACGCGCCGCTCCCGCACCGCCGGATCCGGGTGCAGGGGCGAGCAGCGCTCGGTGGCGAACAGCTCCCCGCCGACCGCGTACACCTTGATGTCGGTGCCCGAGTTGGGCACGTACGGCTGGGCGATGAGCATGTGCTCGCCCGCCAGCTCCGGGAGCAGCGTTTCGAGCTCCCCGGGCGAGGACACCAGGTGCACGGCCCGACCGGAACTGCCGTCCGCGGGCTTGACGACGAGCGGGTACTGCGCCGCCGGTATCTCCCGCAGCAGTTCCGGCAGCGCCACGGCGTACGTCGGGGGCATCGGAAGCCCCCGGGTCCGGCCGATGGCGGCGGCCAGGGCCTTGTCCCTTACGCCCCGGATCGAGCGGGCGTCGTTGACCGTGGTCATCCCGGCCGCGGCCGCGGCCTCGAGCAGGGTGAGCCCGGGCCCGCCCGACACGGTCTTGAGCACCCAGGCGTCGTGCGTGCCCGAGCCCATGACCTCGTCCATGCGCAGCAGTGAGCCGCCCGGCCGCACCACGTCCACCTGGTGACCCCATGCGGTGAGTTGCCGGATCACCTCGTTCGGCATGCCGTCGTGGCGGTAGTGCTCCTCCACCAGGAAGCAGAGCCTCATCGACCTTCCCCATATTCCCCGGACGTCCGCCGATCCCGTCCGGCGAGTTGTGACGCCACAGGATGTCATGGACCGCAATGTGATGATCGGTCCGGATGGGGATGCGGGCCGCCGAGCCGCCAACCACCGGTCACTCGTCGTGCGTGACCGCCCCCAGTGCCGCGTCCCGTACCTCCGGCTCCGCGTGCCGCCTCAGCTCCCGGAGCAGCGCGCGCCACTGGGGCGGCCAGCCGAAGCGCCGGCCCATGGCCGTGGTGAGGGCGACGGCGAACATCCCAGGTACCCGGGCCCCGTTCCCCGCGAGACCGCGTGCGGCCTCCAGCACCACGGCCGGGTCCGGAACCCGGCCGCCGTGCCGGCCCCCGTCGCGCAGCGCACTCGCCGTCGACGCGGCCAGCCCCGGCCGGCCCTCATGGGCCGCCACGAGGGTGTCCAGGGCCGCCCGCAGCTCCGGCAGGTCCGCGCACAGGTCGACCGAACGCCGCAGCAGCGCCACGCGGGTCGTGGCCAGGGCGGGTTCGCCGGCGAGCTGGCGGACCAGGGCCGCACGCAGTTCGTGGTGTTCCCCGTCGATGCCCTGGCTCAGGAACCGCACCCGCTGCAGGGCCGGCAGATCCCGTTCGGCCTCGGCCTCCGGGTCGTCCCCGGACCGTACGACGGCCAACAGCTCGGCCACGGCACGGTGGAACTGGCTCCCGGGCTCGCCGCCGCCGACCGGGTGCGGCAGCCCCGAACCGGCGATCTTCCCCAGCGCCGCCGCCGCGGCCTTCCAGCCCGGGTCCGGCGACAAGCCGCAGACCGCCAGCCGCACGGGGTCCGCTGCCTCGGGCGCGAAGGCGACCCAGTCCGGCAGGGCCGCGACCGCTTGACCGGCCACGGACCGGTGGGGAGAGGCGGCGACGAGCGCCACCAGCCTGGCGTAGCGCGGCCGGTGCGGCCGCGCCACCCAGAGCGGCGAGGTGTGGGCGATGGCCGCCCCGGCCTCCCGGGTACCGCTCGCCGCGGCCGTCTCGAGCAGGTTCCAGACCTCCCCGGTCTCCAGGAGCCCGATGGCGAGGCCCACGGCGGCGGTCACCACATCGGGGTGGCCGTCCTCGTCGCCGGCGATGCGCGCCAGCAGCGCCGCGGCCCGGCGGGCCGGCAGGAACCGGACGGTCAGCCGGGCCGCCTCCTTGCGGCTGGTCACCTTGACGCCCGAGGAAGCGCCCAACAGCCCGTCCAGCAGCTCCGCGAGCCGGGTCGGCGAAGTACCCGCCGCTGCCCGCCCGGCGGCGTACACCGCGACGCGGGCGTGGTCGTCGCCCGCGTGCGCGAGCAGTTCGGGCAGCATGGCCGCCGGCTCCACCGTCCGCGCCGAGGCGGCGAGCGCGGTCTCCGCGAGCAGCGTGTCCGCCGAGCGCGCGTGCCGTCGTACGAGCTCCAGCCCGTGGCCGGGGATCCGGGCCGCGCCCCGCAGGACGGCGGCCCGTTCGTACACCGCCCTGGAATCGTCGCCGACGGCGACCTCGGCCAGCCAGGCCGCCTCCTCCTGCTGGCGCGGCATCCACCGGTCGGCCAGGTCGAAGCGGGGGAGTGGCCGCGCGGAGCCCTCGCGCAGGAACCGGCCGTACGGCGGGCGCGCGGCGAGTACGGAGTCCAGCAGATCGGTGCGGTGCGCCGACAGCACGTCCAGTACGGGCGCCAGCGCGACCGCCGACGGCTCCTGCTCCAGCAGCGCGGCCACCCGCTCGCCGCGCGTGGCCGGGTCCGCGAGCCAGACCCGGACGAGCTGCGGGAACACCCCGTCGGTGCACCGTTCCCGGGCCTCGTCGAGCATCCGCTGGAGCTCCGGCATGCCATGGCAGCGGTCCCCGAGGTAGGTCGTGAGCGTGAGCAGCGGCCGGTGGTCGCCCTTGGCCGCGCGGACGTCGAGCCAGGGGCGCAGGACGTCGAAGATCCGCTGCTCCCGGCCGCGCGGCAGCACGCCCCCGTGCGCGCCGAACGCGAGGTGTCCCGTGCGGACGGTGAGCTCGTTGAGGGTGCGCAGCGCCCAGTCGAGCAGCACGGAGCAGGCAGCCCGGCTCTCCAGCACCTTGAACACCAGGCGCTCCAGCGCCCAGCGCGTGTCGGCGGAGCAGTCGCGGGCCTCCACGGCGTCCATGGCGATCCGGTCCAGGCAGGCGGCCGATGCCTCGCCGGCCAGCAGCGGCACCGGCACCCCGGCCAGCGCCGACAGCGCGGTGGCGCGCACGGGGTCGCGGTCGTTGCGCAGCCGCCGTGTCATCAGTTCGAGCACCCCGCCCAGCGCCTCGGCGTCGCGCGCGCGGACCGCGTTCTCGACGAGCCGGGCCCAGGCCACCCGGCGGATGTCGGCGTCGGACCGCTGTATCGCGGCCAGGAGTTCCGGCCGGGCCTCGTCGACCGGAAGGTGCGCGACCGCTTCGAGGAGCCGGTCGATGGCCCACCCGTCACGGCGGGCACGCTCCGCACGGCGCCGCGCCTCGGCCTGGCGACGCCCGCGGGGGAGCACGGCCAGGACGGGGTCGGGGACCAGACCGTCGGGCGCGGGCGTGTGCGCGGTGGCCGCGTCGTGGAACGCCTCGCGCCGGCCCGGAGGCAGCGCCTTCACCAGCGCGGCCAAGTACGCGGGTCGTCCCGCCCAGCGCCGGCCGAGGGCGAGCAGGGACGGCGGATCGGCCCGGACGAGCCGGCGCAGCACGGACTGCGGAAGGAGGTGCTCGCTGTGGCCGGCCGTCCGTTCGGGCGCGGTCAGCCAGCGCACGAACCGCTCGGCGTCCACCGCGATCAGGTCGCCGATCCGGTCCTCCAGGGGCCGGGGCAGCCGGTCCGGACCGTACTGCTCCAGCAGGGCGAGCACCCGCTCCGGGGCGGCGGGCAGGGCCGCGGCCACGCCCGGCGCCTGGCGGTGCCACCACATCGCGCGCAGGAGTTCCGGCAGTTCCGCCAGTTCGTTCGCCGCCTGGTCCAGCACCGCGCCGGGATGGCTGCGGCCCAGCCGGGTCCACTGGGTGACGGCGCGTGTCAGCTGCGGCAGCAGCCGGGAGACGAACTCCGGCCCGCAGGCCGGGAGCAGGACGGCGGCCTCGCCGTCGCCCCACTCGGCCCGCAGGACGGGGACCAGCCGTTCCGCGAGAGCCCGGCGCGAGCCCCACAACACGGCGCGCGCCAGGTCCCGGCGGATCTCGGCGGAGGCGTCGTCGTACGCCGCCTCGATCGCCTCGTCCGGCACGGGCAGCATGCGGACGGCCCGCACGGCGAAGGAACGGATCACCGGGTCCGGGTCGGCCAGCTGCTGCGCCAGGTACTCCGTCTGCCTCCCGGCGAGGGCCGCCAGCGCGGCCAGCCGCCGCTCGTAGCGGCCCCGGCCGGCCAGGTCGGCCAGTACGCCGGGTAGTTCGCCACTGGGGGCGAGGTCGCGGGCGGTGGTGGCGACCAGCCGCAGCCGGTCGGCGTACGGCAGCGGATCGAGTTCGGCGAGCAGGTGTTCGACGGAGCGTGGCATGGGGTTCAGTGTGCCCACCGGGGCTGACGGGGAGAAATGGTTTCCCCGGCGGCCGCGTACGGCGAAGAGCCCGGACGGCCGCTGGCGGCCGCCCGGGCTCCCCGACAAGGTCCCGCCGGTTTACACCGGCATGGGCACGGACACGAACCGCTTGCCCGATTCGTTCTCGACCACGACCTCCTTGACGTTGGCCGGGTCCACCGCCGCCGAGCCGTCCAGCGAGGCGCCCTTGCCCTCGCCCATCTGGCTGCCGACGACCCAACTGCCGGCGGAGGTGCGCTTGCCGTCCTTCCCGACGACGATCAGTACGCAGCGCTCGCCCGGCGGAATCCCCGCCACGGCCGCGTGCACCCGTACCCACTTGGCGGCGGGCGTGACCTGTACGGTCATCCGCGCGTTGGTGCCCGCGTCGGTCGCCGAGGCCACCTTCGTGCCCGCCACCGGGGGTGACGGCTGCGCCGTGGCCGTCGGTGGGGGCGGCAGCGGCTGGGCCACCGGCCCGCCGTCCGCGGATCCCAGCTGCGCCCCGGCCCAGAACACGGCGGCCAGCGAGGCCGCCGCGGCCAGTCCCGCGACGCTCCATCGTCGGCGCCGCTCGCCCGCCGCCTCGTTGCGCATCTGCCGCAGGGTGCGCTGGAGCAGCAGATCACCGCCCTGCGGCGGTCCGTCGAGGAAGGCCTCTGCAGGCACCTCGCCCAATGCCGCTTCCATCTGGCGCAACGCGGCCACCTCCTCACGGCATTGCACGCAGCCGCTCATGTGCTCTTCGACCCGGCGGACGTCCTCCGCCTCCAGGACGCCGAGAACGTACGGGCCGAGCAGTTCCTCCTCGTGCCGCTGCCGGTTCATGCCACCACCTCACGCAGTCCGGCGGGCTGCTGGGGCGGCCTGCCCATTCGATTGCCCTCCCTGGTACTGCCTTGTCGGAACACCTCGCGCAGCGCCTTGAGGGCGTAGTGCGCGCGTGATTTGACCGTGCCCGCCGGGATGCCGAGGCTGTCGGCAGCCTCGGCCACGCTGAGCTGGCGGTAGTACAACTCCTTCAGCACGTCCCGGTGCTCCGGGGACAGCTGGTCGAGCGCACCCAGCACGGTCATCGTGTCGACCACGGAATCGGCGTGGTCCAGCTCGACCGGCGGAGCGGCCGCGGCTCCGGAAACCTCCGCGGGGCGGGCGGCCTTGGCCCGGTAGCGGTCGGTGATGATGTTGCGGGCCACCGTCAGCAGCCAGCCGCGCACCGAACCCTTCCCGTTGACCAGGACCTCGGAATGCCGCCAGGCCCGGATGAGGGTCTCCTGGACGACGTCCTCGGCCGTGGCCCGGTCCCCGGTCAGCCGGGTGGCGTACGCGAGCAGGGCGTGGCCGTGCTCCTCGTAGACCGACCTGATCAATGCCTCGTCGGTCGAGCCCCGCCGCGTGCGGGGCCACAGTGGTCCGGCCATCTCACCCTCTCCGTCTTCCTCGCCCATCTGGTGCGGACAGAACACGCCTCCCGAAGGAGCCTGGTTCATGTGACCCGCATCACTCGCATATGACAGTACTTCGACGGGGCGGCCCTCAGGTGCGGCAGCCGAGCCCCTCGTTGAGGCAGCCGACGATCGCGGCCATCTGCCCGTCCGTCATGGCGTCCACGAACATCGCGTGGTCCGTCTTCGGGCTGTGCCGCTGCTCGGGGAAGGAGTCGACGGCGACCGGCACGCCCGGCGCCACCTCGTACGCGAGGGAGATGCGCAGCTGCGGCACGGCGAAGGTGCCCTGCGGACAGACGCCGTTGGCCGCGGGGAAGACCACGTGCGAGCGGTGGCCCGGGCTCTCGGTGTCCAGTCCGTTCCAGCAGCTGGGGAAGACGAGCGTACGGGTGAGGCGTTCGCCGGCGGGGCAGCGCGGGTAGCGGGTGGTGAACCGGTCGGGGAAGCCGGAACAGCCCCAGCGGGCGCGGACGTCGGCGTTGCCCGCGGCGGTGTACGCCACCGCGTCGCCGGTCATCGCGCGCAGGAAGCGCGGCATCGGAACGACCTTGCCCACCGGGCTGCCGCGGAACTCCACGGAGACCGCCGCCTCGGGCAGGATCTCGCCCGAGTTGCCGTGACCGGCGGAGCCCTCGTGCGGGTGGCTGCCCGCCCGGTCCAGCCGGCGCAGGACGGGCCAGTAGTACGTGGACCGGTCGCCGCCGCGGCAGCTGGTCGCGGCGGCGGCCAGGGAGGCATCGGTCGACATCGCGTCCGTGGACAGGTTCCCCACGTACGCGTGGGTGTGGTGGGCGCCCGAGCGCAGTCCCGGCGACACCACGAGGTTGTCCTCGTTGTAGTGGCGCTCCTCGTTGCGTCCGCAGTCCACCGTCACGGTGCCCGTCGAGGCGTCGGGCCCGGCCGACGGCTCGCGGGGACCGGGTGGTACGTCCTGTATGTCCACGTAGTCACGGGAGTTCATCCCGGAATGCGGCGTCCCGTCGGGGCTCGCCACCCGGGCAGCGCCCAACACGGCGGCGGTCAGCCCGATGCCGAGCACCAGGCAGACGAGCAGTGTGAGGAGTCGGCGTTCGTTCCGCATGCGGGTCACGGTTGCCGCTGCGCGCCGCAGCGTCAACCTGGCATCCACATGTCGGCCAGGCCGCCGCCTGGGAGCTTGCCGAGCCGGCGGGCGACCGCGCACAGTACCCGGCATGACACCCGCCGAGCTCCTGCACGCGTTCGCCCGCACCCGCGCCTCGCTCGACGGCGCCGAGGTGACCTTCTGGTGGTCCGGGGACGTCCACTCCTGGGCCCCGGACCAGCCGTACCGGCGCCTCTTCGGCTTCGAAGGCGTCAACGTCGCCCGCCTCGTCGAGGAACCGGAGACCGGCGGCTTCCAACTGCTCACCAGGGAGGCCGCGTTCTACCTGGATCCGCAGACCCGGGAGATCCTGGACACCTGGGAGGGCAAGCCGGTGACCCACATCTGGAACGATCCGGCCAACCTGCGGCTGCGGCCGTTCCCGGTCCCCCTGACCGAGCTCGGGGACCAGATCTGCTTCAGCCTGGAGATCCCGCTCGCCTACCCCTCGCCGCTGCCGGTCGCCGAGTACCCGCTGAACTCCGCCGACGACACGTACAGGGCCCTGGAGCTCTTCCAGTTCTTCGCGCCGCGCTCGGCGCTGACCACCGACGAGCCCGGCGTCCCGTGCACCATGTCCTGGATGCGGATGTCCCCGTGGCTCCCGTGGATGGAACAGGGCCAGAGCCCGGGCGGACTCACCTTCCACTGCCGGGGCCGCAAGCTCGCCTCGTACGCAGAGGTGCCGGAGCGCACCCGTGCCTACATCGCCGCCCAGCACCCCGAGTACGCCCACGCCCCGGAGAAGTGGACCGAACCCAACGAGACCAGCTGGACCTACTTCCGCAGGCACCACGAACCGCAGCCCCAGCCCTGACCGGCCTTCGGCCCCGTACGGCGCAGCCCGGGATGCGGCACGTGCCCGGTTCTGACGATGATGGTCAGGACCCGGCAGCGGGCCCGCAGGCACGCGTCGATCGGTCGATCGCACGTGCCGCCGACGCCCGACGCCATCGCCGTCCCGTTTGCGGCCAT
Source organism: Streptomyces sp. NBC_00354 (assembly GCF_036106915.1). Classification (NCBI taxonomy): domain Bacteria; kingdom Bacillati; phylum Actinomycetota; class Actinomycetes; order Kitasatosporales; family Streptomycetaceae; genus Streptomyces; species Streptomyces sp. NBC_00354. The sequence continues at coordinate 7,530,550 of NZ_CP107983.1, forward strand.
GGGCGGCCTCAGCCCTACACGTGCGGGTGGAGGAGGAATCGTGGCACCTCTGGCCCGGATTCCCTTGGACGGCGGGGGCAGTCTTCTGATCGAGGCCCCGGCCGGATCGGAGGCGTTGGAGGGGCCGGTGAAGGCCGGTCGCCTCAGCGACGCCATCCACGACCTGCCGGAGACGCTGCAAGAGGCTCTGGTTCCGATCACGGAGGCGGTCCGCGCCACGCTCGAGCAACTGCGCAAGGCGCGCCCCGACGAGATCGTCGTCGCGTTCGGTGTCGACCTCGCGTTCGAGGCCGGGGCCGTGATCGCGAAGACCGGCGCTGGCTGCCACTTGAACGTGACCGTGGCATGGAAGGCGTCCGGCGCCGCCCGCCCGGGCCCGGACGGCAGCGCGGGCTGACCCGGTGGACAGCGCTGCCGAGGGGCCGGATGCCACCGGGGGGCCGGAGGGCGACCACACGCCGGGAGCGGGACTCTCGCCCGCCGTCGCCCAGATCATCGGCACCGACGGGGCGGTGGCCGGGGCGGGCTTCCTGGTGGCCGAGGACATCCTGGTCACGTGCGCGCATGTCGTCACCGGGGCCGGATCCGGGCCCGGCGGGAGCGTACAGCTGGTCTTCCCCCGCGCGCCCGGCGCGCCTCGGGTCGAGGGACAGGTCCTCGAGGACCCGTGGCGGGCCCCGGAGGACGAGGACGTGGCCGTCGTCCGCCTGAGCGGCGCCCTGCCGGACGTGGAGCCGCTTGCGCTGGGCTCGGCCGCAGGCAGCGAGGGCCACAGGGTGCTCTCGTTCGGGTTCCCCGCCCAGGCCCCGCCGGGCGGACACTGGGGCTACGGCCGGGCCGGCAACTGGCTGCCGGCCATCGAGGGCAGGAGCGAGCGCCTCCAGCTGACCGGCGCCAACGACCTGACCACCGGGTTCAGCGGCGGGCCGATCCTCGACACCAAGACCGGCCTGGTCATCGGCATGCTCACCGAGATCACCGCCCCGGACGAGCACGAGCGGGGGCTGGGCATCGCCTACGTCACCCCCGTCCGGGTCCTGCGCGAGGTCTGGCCCGATCTGGTGGAGCAGGACGTGTGCCCCTACCAGGGGCTGGAGCCGTTCACCGCAGAGCAGGCCCACTGGTTCGAGGGCCGCAAGGACGCCGTACGGCAGGTCATCGCGAGCCTCGCCCGGCAGCGGCGGGTGACCCTCCTGCTCGGCCCCTCCGGTTCGGGCAAGTCCTCCTTGGTCGAAGCCGGCGTCCTGCCCGCGCTGGCGCAGGGTGGACTGCCCGGCAGCGACCGTTGGCTGCAAGTCATCGCCCGGCCGCGGCAGAACCTGCTGCTCGAAATCGAGCGCGCCGGGCTTCCGGGGGCCGCCACCGACGGGATTGCCGCAGCCGTCACCCGCAGACTCGAGGCCGAACCGGTGCACGAGCGCGTCGTCCTGGTCATCGACCAGTTCGAAGAGCTGCTCGCTCCGTCCGGCAACGGGCGGCAGCACGCACACCGCCAGGCCGCGACGGACCAGATCGCCGAAGCGGTGAAGTCGCACGCCGAGCTCAGCGTGATCCTGGTCATGCGTGACGACTTCTACCCCCAGCTGGCGGCCCTGGCCCGGATCGTGGAGGCGGCGATGCCGGGGCTCCTCAACGTACCGGGTGCGCTGAGCCAGGAAGACCTGCACGACATCATCACCAAGCCCGCCGAGGACCTGGGAGCCCATTTCCAGCACGGGCTGCCCGAGCAGATCATCAGCGACGTCCTGGACATCGCGCCCGAGGGCGCTGCGACCGGCGAGGCGCCCGTCACCGCGCTCCCCCTGCTGGAGCTGGCGCTCAGTCAGCTGTGGCAGAGGCGCCAGGACGGATACCTCACGCACGAGGCGTACCGGCGCATCGGCGGAGTCAGGGGCAGCATCACCACGTGGTGCGAGACGGCCCTCAACCAGTTGCCCCCCGATCACCGGCTCATCGCGCAGCGGATCCTGACCTCTCTGGTGCGGCCGGCCGACCCCGCCCACCACATTCCCGCCATCCGCGCGCAGGTCCCCGTGCACGACCTGCGCGACCTGGCGGCCGACCCCCACGCCGGCCCCGACGCCGGCGAGGCCTTCGACGAGGTACTGGAGGCCCTCACCGGCTACCGCATCATCACCAGGCACACGCCCCGCACCCCCGGCGGCGCCGACACACCTGCCGGCCCGCCGGTCGCCGAACTGATCCACGACGCACTCATCCAGGACTGGGGCACGCTGCGCGACTGGGTCGGCCAGGACCACCGCTTCCAGGACTGGCTCGAGGGCACCCGCGAGCGGCAGGAACGCTGGAAGAAGAGGAGCGATCCGGGGGACCTCCTCGGGGGAACGGCCCTCGCCGAAGGCCTCGAATGGCAGCAGCAACGCCGCCTGCCGCGCGACATCTGGAACTTCCTCACGGCGAGCCAGCAGCGCCAGCTGGCCGTCATCCGGCATCGCAATATCACCATCGCGATCCTTGCCGTCCTGCTCGTCGGAACGCTCGCCGCCGGGGGATACGGATGGGTGCAGAAGCAGACAGCCGAGAGCCAAAGCCGAACGGCCGAGTCCCGGGAGCTTGCCGCCCAATCCCAAACGCTCATCAGCGCAGACCCCGACCTCGCCGCACTGCTGGCCGTCCAGGCGTACCGTACGAGCCACACGCTCGAATCCATCAAGAGTCTGGACGTTGCCGCCGCCCTCCCGCTGCGGCGGCGCCTGTCCGACCACGCGGGGTCGGTGTGGGCGGTGGCGTTCAGCCCCGACGGGCGGACGGTCGCCACGGGCAGTAGCGACAAGACGGTGCGGCTGTGGGATGTGAACGCAGGCACAAGCCTCCCCCCGCTGTCCGGTCACAGCGGTGTGGTCCGGTCGGTGGCATTCAGCGCGGACGGGCGCACCCTGGCCACTGGCAGTGGCGACAGGACCGTGCGGTTGTGGGATGCGAAGACCGGCGAGTTCCGCAAAGCCTTGTCCGGCCATACCGGCGCGGTGCGGTCGGTGGCCTTCGGCCGGGACGGCACGCTCGCCAGCGGCAGTGACGACAAGACGGTGCGGTTGTGGGACGTGGACGCGGGCACGGCCCGCACGCTGTCCGGCCACACCCGTCCGGTGGGTTCGGTGGCCTTCGGCCGGGACGGCACGCTCGCCAGCGGCAGTGACGACAAGACGGTGCGGTTGTGGGACGTGGGCGCGGGCACGGCCCGCACGCTGTCCGGCCAGACCGGGGCGGTGAACTCGGTGGCGTTCAGCCGGGACGGGCGCACTCTTGCCGCGGGCAGCCTGGGCGGCACGGTGCGGTTGTGGGATGTGGCCACAGGCACGAGCCTCCCCCCGCTGACCGGGCTCACCGACGTGGTGTGGTCGGTGGCGTTCAGCCCGGACGGCCGCACGCTCGCTACGGGCAACTCCGACCGCACGGTGCGGTTGTGGGACGTGGACGGCCGCAAAGTCATCAGTACGCTGCTCGGCCACGGCGACGGGGTGTGGACGGTGGCGTTCAGCCCGGACGGGCACACGCTCGCCAGCGCCGGTGACGACAGGACGGTGCGGTTGTGGCATGCGGACACCGACATGAGCCGCCCCCCGCTGACCCACACCGGCGGCGTGTCGTCCGTGGCGTTCAGCCGGGACGGGCACACGCTCGCCACCGGCGGTGACGACAGGACGGTGCGGTTGTGGGATACGAAGACCGGCCTGCTCCGCAGAGCGCTGCCCCGCCTCGGCGACAGAGTGCGGGCGGTGGCGTTCAGCCTGGACGGGCACACGCTCGCGAGTGGCGGTGACGACAAGAAGGTGCGGTTGTGGGACGTGGACACCGGAACGGCCCGCGCGCTGTCCGGCCATACCGGCGCCGTGCGCTCGGTGGCGTTCGCTCGGGACGGCACACTCGCCAGCGGAAGTGACGACAAGGCGGTGCGGTTGTGGGATGCGGAGACCGGCAAGCTCCGCAGAACGCTGCCCGGCTCCCACCGAGAGCCGGTGAGCTCGGTGGCGTTCCGCAACGACGGGCACGTCCTGGCCACCGGCAGCGCCGACGGCTCGGTGCGGTTGTGGGACGTGCCGACCGGCAGGCTCCGCAAAACGCTGCCCGGCGGCCACACCAAGGAAGTGGGCTCGGTAGCGTTCAGCCCCGATGGGCGCACCCTGGCCACGGGCAGCCTCGACGGCACCGTGAAGTTGTGGGACGTGGACTCCGGCAGGCATCGCAGTACGCTGCGAGGCGCCACGTACCCGGTGCATGCGGTGGCGTTCAGCCGGGACGGACAAACACTCGCGACCGGCGGCGAACCCTCGTCCGTGTGGTTGTGGCACGTGGCCGCCCGCAAGGTCCGCGGCACGCTGTCCGGCCACGCCGACGTGGTGGGCTCGGTGGTGTTCAGCTCCGACGGGCGCACGCTCGCCAGCGGAAGTGAGGACAGAACGGTCCGGCTGTGGGTCGTCCGCGATCCTGATACATCGATCAAGGAGATCTGCCGGTCCGTCAACCGGGACCTCACCGAAGAGGAACGGGAGGAGTACCTGCCGGGCGCGTCGGCCGGCCGCGTGTGCCGGCCGCTCCGCTGATGGTTCGACGCACAGGATCCTGAGCCAGAGCAGCCCTGCACGGCCTGACCCATAGCCCGGGACCGGCCGTGCAGGGCTGTGGTGGTATGTGCCGATCCGGCCGGATCGGTCGACGGTACGTGCGGGAGCTGCCCGGGCGGCGGTGCTCGAGAGTGCCTCGACGTGTGCCCCGGCCGCGCCGTACGGGGCACCCCCGCGGGAGGGCCCGGAGGGGCGGGAGATAGGGTCCCCGGGAGGTGTTAGGGGGCGTCAGGGGGGTGGACAAGGGTTTTCCCGGTATCGGGTTCACCCTCGCGTTGCCTACTGTCTGCCCACCGGCGATCTTTCCCACCCCGAACGGACCCCACACCAACCCCACATGGTGTGAAGCCGTACGGCCGGGAGGATCGCCTGCACCGCCGTTGCCCCTGCCCCGCCGAAGCGGCCGGGGCGACGCGGCGAGCAGCGGTGGCCGGGACGGGCGTGACCAACCCGTCCCCGGCCCCGTAGCCGCCGGTTCACCTCCCACACAGCTCCAACCGCCGGCTCCGGCTTGCCCGGAAACGGCCCGCGAAAGGGAACACCGTGCACGCAACGAGACGCAGGCTCATATCCGTGGTGGCGATGTCCGTCACCCTGCTCGCCGGCTCCGCCACGGCTGCCGTGGCCCTGACCGGTGCGGAGCCCGCGCCGGCCCCGGCCGCCGCCTCCACCCTCCCGGCCGCGGGCGCGCCCGCCTCCCCCGCCGCCGCGCCCGTGCAGAACCTGATCGTCGGCTACAAGTCCTCGGCCACCGAGGCCAGTTCCAACAAGGCTGCGGCCGACGACGCCACCGCCAAGGGCAAGAAGGCCGGCAACAAGAAGGCGAAGTTCGACCGCCGCCTCGGCACCGGTGCCGCCCTCGTCAACCTCGGCGGCTCCGTCGCCCCCGCCGCGGCGGCCGACGTGATGGCCCAGTTCCGTGCCGACCCGGACGTCGCGTACGTGGAGACGGACGCCCGCGCCTACGCGATGGCCACCCCGAACGACACCGAGTACGCCAAGCAGTGGGACCTCTTCGAGCCCACCGCCGGCATGAACGTTCCGGCGGCCTGGGACAAGACCACCGGCTCCGGCGTCACCGTCGCCGTGATCGACACCGGCTACGTGGCCCACTCCGACGTGGCTCCGAACATCGTCGCCGGCTACGACTTCATCAGCGACTCCACCGGCGCCCGCGACGGCAACGGCCGCGACAACAACCCGGCCGACCAGGGCGACTGGAGCGCGGCGAACGAGTGCGGCACCGGCTCCCCGGCCAGCGGCTCCTCCTGGCACGGCACCCACGTCGCGGGCACCATCGCCGCCGCCACCAACAACGCCAAGGGCGTCGCGGGCATCGCGTACAACGCGAAGATCCAGCCCGTCCGCGTGCTCGGCAAGTGCGGCGGCACCACCTCCGACATCGTCGACGCCATCACCTGGGCCTCCGGCGGCTCCGTCGCGGGCATCCCGGCGAACGCCACCCCCGCCAAGGTCATCAACATGAGCCTCGGCGGCTCCGGCGCCTGCACCGCCACCTACCAGAACGCGATCAACGCGGCCGTCGCCCGCGGCACCACCGTCGTGGTCGCCGCCGGCAACAGCAACGCGGACGTGTCCGGCTTCTCGCCCGCCAGCTGCAACAACGTGGTCTCCGTGGCCGCCACCAACCGCACCGGCGACCGCTCGTTCTACTCGAACTACGGCAGCAAGGTCGACGTCTCCGCGCCGGGCGGTGAGACCCGCCGCGCCACCGACACGCCCGGCACCGTCACCACCCCCGAGAACGGCATCCTCTCCACCCTGAACAACGGCGCCACCACCCCGGGCTCGGAGATCTACAAGCCCTACCAGGGCACCAGCATGGCCGCCCCGCACATCGCGGGCCTCGCCGCGCTCGTCGTCGCCGCCAAGCCCTCGCTGACCCCGGCGCAGGTCGAGTCGGCCATCAAGGCCAACGCCCGCCCGCTCGCCGGCACCTGCACCGGCGGCTGCGGCGCCGGTCTCGCCGACGCTGCCGCCACCGTCAACGCCGTGACCTCGCCGACCACCCCGGCCTTCGAAAACGGCACGAACGTGAACATCCTTGACAACGTGACCGTGGAGAGCCCGATCACCGTCAGCGGTGTCGCGGGCAATGCCCCGGCCGCCCTCAAGGTCAACGTGAACATCGTGCACACCTACATCGGTGACCTGAAGGTCGACCTGGTCGCCCCGGACGGCAGCGTCTACACGCTGCACAACCGGTCCGGCGCCGGCACCGACAACATCAACCAGCAGTACACCGTGAACGCCTCCTCGGAGGTCGCCAACGGCACCTGGAAGCTCCGCGTCAACGACAACGCCGGCGGCGACACCGGCTTCATCGACACCTGGAGCCTCGGCTTCTGAAGGCCCGATAGTACGGACCATTGAGCCCGCGGACCTGCTGATACACCTCGTATCGGCAGGTCCGCAGCCGTTTCCTGACAGCTGACTGAATTCTGCGTCACAATCCGTGTCCACCCGGCATCCGACCTCGTATTGTCGCCTCTCACAGGAAAGGCACAGAGTGGGGACCGAGAGGCTGGTGGCTGTGCGTGGTGGCGGCGACGGGGAACGCTGACACGACCGTCGGACACGGTGAACTGATCAAGGCGGTCGAACGCGCGCTGACCACGCACGGGCGGGCGCTCCTCACCGGACCCGCCGGCGCGGGCAAGACGGAGGCGGTCGGCGCGCTCGCGGCCGCGGCCTCGACCCGCCACGAGACCGTGCTCCGCCTCGCCCCCGAGGCCGCCGACCAGTGGATACCGGAGGCCTCCGCCGCCGCGCTCCTCGCCTCCGTGCCCTGCGCAGCACTGGAACGGCTCTCCGGACCCCAGCGCACCGCCATCGCCCTCCTGCGACGCGAGGCCGACGCACCCCGGGCCGGCCGCGACCACGTCGCGCTGCGCCTCGCCGTCGTCGAGGTGCTCCGTACCCTCGCCGCCCGTACCCCCGTCCTGCTCGTCCTCGACAACGCCCAGTGGCTGGACGCGGAAAGCACCGATCTGCTCCGTTTCGCCCTGCGCCTGACCCCGCCTCGCGTACGGGTCCTCGTCGCCGAGTGCGTCCAGGGCGGCGCCCCCGTCGGCGGCCCCCTGTGCGGCCCCGGCACCCCCGAGATCCGGGTCCCCCCGCTCGGCGCCGACGAGGTGGCCGAACTCCTCGCCCGCCACGGCCTCCCCGCCCGCCTCGCCGGCCGCATCCACCAGGCCAGCGGCGGAAACCCCCGCCTCGCCCTCGCCCTCGGCCACTCCCTCGCCGAAGCCGCCGAGGCCCGCGACGCCAGCGCCCACCATGCCGACCCCCTGCCCCTGTCCGGCCAGGCCCGCGAGGTCGCCCGCCGCCTCCTCGCCGAAGCCCCTGCCCGGGCCCGCCGCACCCTGCTGCTCGCCGCCCTCGCGGCCCGCCCGACGACCGCCCTGCTGCGCCGGGCCGGCCGGCCCGACGCCGAGGCCGAACTCGCCGAGGCGGAACGGGCCGCGCTGGTCACCGTCGGGGAGGACGGCGCCGTCGCGTTCACCGCCGGCGCCCTGCCCATGGCCCTGGCCGCCGACGCCGGCTGGCCCGAACGCGCCGCCGGACACGCCGCGCTCGCCGCCGCCGTCGACGACCCCGTCCAGGCCGTACGCCACCGCGCACTGGCCGTGGACACCCCCGACGAATGGCTCGCCGCCGAGATCACCGAAGCCGCCGCGGCCTGCCGAAGGCGAGGCAAGCGCGCCCTGGCCGCCGAACTCGGCCTGCTCGCGGCCGAACGTACGCCGAGCAACCGGCCCGGGGACGAACTGGCCCGCCTCGTCGCCGCCGCCGAAGACGCCGGCTGGGCCGGCCGCGCCGATCTCGCACGCCGCGCCACCCGCGCCGTACTGGCCCGCGACGCCTCACCCGCCGACCGGGTACGGGCCCGGCTCGCCGTGATCGACGCCGCGGGACAGGCCCTCGCCGCCCTCGACGAGACCTTCGCGTACGCCATGGACGACGCCGCCGCAGACCCCGCCCTCCAAGCGGCCGTACAACTGCGGATCGCCACGAAGTACAACCTCAGCGACGGCGACCCCGTCCGCTCCCGCGACGCCGCGGCCGAGGCCGGCCGGCTCGCCGCCCGCGGCGGCGACCAGGTCGCCGAGGCCATGGCACTGACCGTACGGGCCCGGATGGGCCGCATCCTCGGGGACCCGGACGCCGAGGACATCCTGGCCGAGGCCCTGGCCCTGCCCGCCCCCGAGGTGCCGCTCGGCATGCGCAACGCGCCGCAGTACCTCGCCGTCCGGCACGCCCTCTTCGACGACCGGCTCGCCGACGCCCGGCGCCAGCTGCTCGTCCTGCTGCCCGCCGTCCGGCGCACCGGATCCGCGGAGGACGTCTTCGAGGTGCTGCGCAGCCTCACCGAGGTCGAACTGCGGCGCGGCCGGTGCGCGGTCGCGTCCGCGCACGCCCGCCGAGCCCTGGAACTGACCATCGAGGCGGGCCTCTCGCCCGGCCCCGCCTGGTACGCCGCCGCGATGGCCGAGGCCATGGGCGGCAGCTTCGCGCGCGCCGCCGGATACGCCCGGCGCGGCATCCAGGCCTCCGAGGAGGAGCACGACCAGGTGTTCCTCTCGCGCAGCCTGTACGCACTCGGCCTGACCGAGCTGGCGACGGGGGAGGCCGCGAAGGCCGTGGCCACCCTGCGCCGGGTGGCCGAACTGGAGGCGGCCCAGCAGGTCGTCGACCCCTCGATCCTGCGCTGGCACGGAGAGCTGGCCGAGGCCCTGGTGGCCGCGGACGCGCCCGACGAGGCAGCAGAACTGCTCGGCGCCGTCCGTACGGTCGCCCTCGGCCTGGGGCGCACCGCGGTGGTGGCCGCACTCGACCGGGCCCGCGGGCTGTGCCTGTCCGCGCACGGCGACGCCGAGGGCGCCGTGCACCTGCTGCAGGCCACGGCGGACCGGTTCGGCGCGCTCCAGCTCCCGGTCGAGCGTGGCCGTACGCTGCTCGCCCTGGCCCGGGTGGAACGGCGGCGCCGCCGGCGTGCACCGGCCCGCGCCGCGCTGTCGGCGGCGGCCGAGGTGTTCACCGCGGCCGGCGCGAAACCCTGGGCGGAACTCGCCTCCGAGCAACGGGAACCGGCACCCTCCGAGGGCGGCACGGCCTTGGCCCTGGCCGCCCTGACGGAGGCGGAGACCCGGCTCGCCCTGCTCGTCGCCGAGGGCGCCAGCAACCAGGAGGCGGCCGCGAAGCTCTTCGTCAGCGTCAAGACGGTCGAGGCCCGGCTGACCCGGATCTACCAGAAGCTCGACGTACGCTCCCGAGCGCAGCTGGCCACCACCCTGCGCACCCGCTGAGGGGGCGCAGAGCGGTGGCCGGACCGGTCAGCAGCCGAGGTTGTTGCCCGGTGTCACGCCCAGGATCTGCGTGAAGCTCTGGTACGCGTTGATCCGGCTCTGGACCTGGGCGGGGTTGCCGCCGTTGCACTCCAGGGAGCCGTTGATGGAGCGGATCGTCTCGCCGAAGCCGGCTCCGTTGACCATCGCGGCGTGGGCGGTCATCGTGCCCGGGCCGTTCTGGGTGTTCCAGTACCACAGGGCCGTCTTCATGGCGATGGCCGGATCCTGCTCCACGAGGTACGGGTTGGCGAGCAGGTTGATGCCGAGCGCATCGCCGGCCGCCTTGTAGTTGAAGTTCCAGCTGAGCTGGATCGGGCCTCGGCCGTAGTAGGCGGCCTGCCCGGCGGGACAGCCGTAGGGCTGACTCGCGTCGCAGTAGTGGGGGTAGTTGGCGGTGTTCTGCTCGACGATGTACACGAGCCCGCCCGTCTCGTGCGAGACGTTCGCCAGGAACGCGGCAGCCTCGCGCCGCTTGACGGTGTCATCGCCGGTGTTGGCGAAGGCGGGGTACGCCGACAGGGCCGAGACCAGACCGTTGTACGTGTAGAAGGAATTCCGGTTCGGGAACATCTGATTGAACTGGGCCTCGGAGACGACGAATCCGGACGGGTTGCCGGGGTTCGGGTCCTGGCCGCCGCCACCGCCGCAGGCGCCGAGGTCGGACCAGACGCCCCACTGCCCGGTGGTGCCGGGCGTCTCGCCCTGGGTCCACCACTTGGCCTGCCAGTTGTGCCCGCTGTAGGAGGCGCTCATGCCGTTGGTGTAGACGGCGGACGAGGCCCACGGGGTGACGCAGGCCGCGGCCGCGGACGCGGAGGAGGAGGGGAGGGCGACCGCGAGGCCGAAGGTGGCGGCCGCGGCGGCGGCCAGGGCGAGGGCGCGGCGGCGAAGCGCACGTATCACGTAACTGCTCCTTCAGTGGGGGGAGTTGCCGTGGGGGGCACGTACCGCCACTGAAGCGAAACTGGTCTGGACCTGTCAAGGTCTAGACCATCTTTTATCGTGTTCGGGGAAACGGGCAGGGCCCGTACACGCCATGGCGTGTACGGGCCCTGCCGGCCGTCGAGGGGCGGTTAGCTGAAGGCGGAGCCGTTGCCCGACAGGACCGGGATGTTGTCCAGGATGTGCGAGAGCGGCTCGTCGCCCTTGGCCTGGGTGGAGTTCTCGGTGCACTGCTGGTTCTGCGGGTTGGACAGGACGTTGATGTCCTGGACGTTGATCGGGACCAGGCCGGCCAGGCCCTGGACGTTGGCCTTCGCCGGCAGCCCGACGCACAGCTTGTTGAGAGAGCCCTGGACCAGGCTGAGCTGCGGGCTCATCGCACCCTTGGTCTGCTGGTTGCCGTAGATCTGCGCGGAGCCGTTTCCGTTGACCGTGGTGACGCCGCCGTCGTTGCCGATCGCCATCGCCGGGGCGGCCCATGCGGCACCGAGGCCCAGCATGGAGGCGGTGACTACAGTGGTGGCCATGAGCTTCTTGGGCACGAGAGGATCCTTCTGTCGCACTGTTGCATGGAATGGCTGTCCCCGGCGGGACAGGCTGATCAACTGCCACAGGCGCTCTTGGTAATCGTGCGTCACCCGAGTGGCCCAGTGCACGAAGAGGGCCGCCTCCGGCTCTGTGAGCTGGAGGCGGCCCCCTCGTCCGACATCTTCAGGGCATCGCCGTGGAGACCGCGGCCGGTCAGCCCGTCTTGCGGCGGGTCTTCTTGTTCTTGCCGCCGGCGCCACCGCTGGCGCCCTGGATCTTCGCCCGGCTCTGGTGAGCCTGCTGTGCATGAGTACTGCGGGCGTTGCGGTCAAGGGCCTCCCGGAACTTGCGCTTGGCCTCTTCGGCCGCCGATTCGCCCTGCGGGGTGTCCGACTCTTCTGTCATGTTGTCCTCCTGGGTTGACCTGAAGCCGTTTCAGTCTGTCACCCTCCGTCCCCCCTGACCAGCGGGTTCGGTTCCCAGGGCCGAGTCGTGCCGCCGGTGCGGGTCACGAACGGGCGGCCGGGCGGGCCCAGGCCTCCAGCTCGCCGAACGCTGCGACGAAGGACGGCAGCATCCGGCTTCAGCCGATTCCTGTCGAGCACGACCGGCCCGTCGGTGTGCGCGCCGCCGTCGACGTGGACGTAACGGTGCAGCGGCGCGCGTCCGGCGTCGGTGACCATCCGGTCGTACACGTCACCGAACGTGGCCGGCGGCGTCAGCGCGTCGAGCGTGCCCTGGATGCTGATCAGCGGGCGCCGGATCTTCCCGGTCAGCGAGATCCGCTCGACCGCCCGGTGCACCGGCTCCGGGCGCGAGGCGTAGTCCGTGTCGCAGCCGGGACCGGTTCCCGCCGGGCAGAACGGGGTGCCGCCCTGTCGACCAGACGGTCATCGCCAACCTGGCGGCCGGGCTCCCGGCCCCCGAGCTGCTCACGCCGCGGGAGACGGAAGTGCTCCGCCTCATCTCGGCCGGGGCCACGAACACGGAGATCGCCTCCCGCCTCCATCTCAGCGAGGGCACCGTCAGGAACCACATCTCCCGCGTCCTGAGCCGGCTGGGCCTGCGCGACCGCGCCCAGGCCGCCCTCTGTGCCAGGGACAGCGGCCTCATCTGAGCCGGAGCGGCAGAGGGGAGACACACGAAGTCCCGGGCCTCGCGGGGAGACCCGGGACTTCGCTGGTGCACTTCGCTTGACCGCCGTGTTCAACGACGGACCGCGCCGGAGGTCACGCACCGTCCTGTGTCTGCACCGCGCGCCGCTGGTGCACCCGCAGTTGCAGGGTGGCGAGGTCCAGCAGCGGGGTGGGAACGGCGAGCGCGCGGGCCCGGGCGACCAAGTCGCCGAAGACGTGCTCGACCTCCGTGGGACGACCGGCGATCAGGTCCCGGTACATCGACGGGGTGAGCGGGGAGCCGGGCGTGGTCACCGTCCGGGTGGTGAAGGCGAGTTCGGCCTCCGGTACGGGATGGCCCGCGGCGGCCGAGACGGCCGCCGCCTCCGCGAGTACGGCCGGCCCGAGACCGGAGCCGCCGGGAACGGCGCCGACCTCGCCGACGGAGCCGCGTGCCAGGCAGGTGACGGCCGCCAGGGTGGTGATGAAGACCCACTTGTGCCACATCGCGGCGACGACGTCCGGCGTCTCCGGGCTGTCGATGCCCGCCCCGGTCAGCAGGGCGCGAACGGCGTCCACGCGGGCGGAGGCCCGGCCGTCGAGTTCACCGGTGAGCAGGGTGGACGGCGGGGCCATGCGCACGATGTCGCCGTGTTCGTTCAGGGTCGTGACCACCTTGGCCACGCCACCGAGGACCGGCGCGCCGCCGAAGTGGCCTATGAGGTGGTCGAGGTGGGCCATGCCGTTGAGCAGCGGCACGATCGCGGTCCGCGGTCCGACCGCCGGGGCCAGGTCCTTCGCCGCGCGGTCGAGCGCCGTGGACTTCACCGAGAGCAGGACGAGGTCGTACGGGTGCGACAGCGCGTCGGCGGTCACCAACTGCGGGGTGAGGGTGAGGTCTGCGCCGAGGCCCGTCACCCGGAGCCCGCGCTCGCGCAGGGCGGCGGCCCGCTCCGGGCGGACCAGGAAGGTGACGTCCTGCCCGGCATGGGCGAGACGGGCGCCGAACCAGCCGCCTGCGGCGCCGGCGCCGACTGTCAGGATTCTCATACGGGAGAGCCTTTCGTGAGGGGCAGCGGCTGCAGGAGCCGGCGAGGCCGGTGCAGGGCCGCGGTGACGGGATCGTCATCGGCGGACGGTGGCGGCAGTCCGGGCCCGGGCGCGACGAGGAGGTCGGCGACCTCGACGGCTGCGTGGCAGCCCGTGCAGCGCCCGTCGACGGCGACCGGGGCGTCGTCGTCGGCGTGCAGGAAGACCCGGCGCGGCCCGCCGGGTGCGGGCCGGTGCTCCTCGCCCCAGAGGGACAGCGCGCGGACGGCCGGCCAGAGGCGGACCCCCTTGTCCGTGAGGACGTACACCTCGCGCCGGCCGTCCCCGGGCACGCGGGCCAGCACCCCGGCCCCGGTGAGACCGGCGAGCCGGTCGCTGAGGACCGCGCGCGGGATGCCGAGGTGGGCGGCGAAATCCCCGAACCGCCGGACTCCGAGGAAGGCGTCCCGCACGATCAGCAGGGTCCAGCGCTCGCCGATGACCTCCATGGCGCGGGAGAGCGAGCAGGACTGGCCGGGGTAGTCGCGAGGGAGCGCCATGAGCCCACCGTAGCAAATCAGTTCGGTGACCGAACTGATTCTCAGATCGTGAAGGGCTTCTGACCGAGGAACCGGGTGTCGGGGCTGCCCGTCGTGAAGAAGTTCGGCATCTGGGTGGCGGGCATGCGCTTCTTGATGTCGCGGTGGAAGGCCTCGTAGTCGCCGCTGAACTCCCCGCCGTTCCAGACCCGGAGCAGAGTCTCGGTGAACTTGCCGTTGACGCGGCCGTCCAGGGCGACCTGGTCGTCCTGGCAGGCGGAGATGAGTACGACGCCGGGTTCCCCGCCGTCGCCGTTCGTACTCCTCAGCTCGCGCTGGAGGTCCTGGAAGAACGCCTTGTCCCGCTCGAAGATCTGCTGCTGCTTCAGCACCGGCATGAGGCGGACCGCATCCCCCTGGGCAGGGGTGTCGATCAGTTCGGTGGCGGTGCCGCTGTGGCAGCAGTCGAGGAACGTGACGATCCGGACGTCCTTGTGGAACCGCTGGAACTCCCGGTGCAGCTCGTCGTCGAGGAACTGGCGGTCGAAGAACACGAGGGTCTCGTCGAGCTCGTCCGGCTCGTCACCGTCGCTGTCGGGCATCTGGCCGCCGTGGCCCGAGTAGGTGAGGAGCAGGATGTCCCCGCCCCCGAGCTTCCCGGCCGCCTTGCGCAGTGCAGCGGTGACGGTGTCGACGGTGGCTTCTCTCGTCAGGATCACGGTGTCGTCGAACCCGGCGCCGCGGGCCAGTTCGGCCATGTCGCGGGCGTCGTTCTCGCACGCCATGAGCTGTCCGTCCCAGCCGCCGTACTTGCGGGGGTCGACGTTGTTCAGTCCTACGTGGATGGACACGCCTGCGGGCATGAGGTCCTCCTCGGATGGGGTGAGCACGGTGGCACCGGATGGGGTGACACCTCGGGCATGGGTTCCGCGGCAGAAGGCCCGCCGAACCGCGCGGCGCGCAGCGACGCCCGATCGGGCGCGGCGGCCGGAGCAACGACGCCCGCGATGTCCACGACCTCGCCGGTCGGCCGCGGTCGACCGGCGGTCACTCCGCGACCGGCCGCCGCCTTGCCACCGAACAGACCGGGTGAAACCATGACAGATAGCAATCAATCCGTCTGCTGCCCGTCAAGGGCGGCCGGGTAGGTGCGGTATGCCGCTCACCGAAACGGAATGGGGCCTCGTCACCCAATGGGTGGCGGAATATCTCCTCGACACCCCGGACCCGCATGACAGGCTCGACCAGCACGGCTTTCCCCCGGAATTCATCGGCAGCCTCGCGCTGACCAACAAGAGCGGGGAGAAC
The DNA here is from genome assembly GCF_036106915.1 of Streptomyces sp. NBC_00354. Classification (NCBI taxonomy): domain Bacteria; kingdom Bacillati; phylum Actinomycetota; class Actinomycetes; order Kitasatosporales; family Streptomycetaceae; genus Streptomyces; species Streptomyces sp. NBC_00354. The sequence goes on from NZ_CP107983.1 coordinate 7,545,966, forward strand.
GCCGTCACGCTGGTGCGCGCCTCGCGGAAGGGCATCGAGGCACAGCTCCGCCTGCTCGAGGTCCTGGTCAGCCTCGACCGGCTGGCCTCCTTGCCGGACGGCAACGAGGCCAAGAGGTTCCAGGCCAGGCTGCTCGAAGACGCGAACGTGCACACCTCCGCCCCGGACCACTTCCTCGCCGGCGTGCTCAAGAACGGCACCGAGGTGTTCATCGACCGCGCCGACCTGCGGGCGCACCTGAAGGAATTCCTCGCCGACCCCGAGAAGACCGTGCTGGTGGTCGACGGCGAGGCCGACAGCGGGCGCTCTTACACGTACAACCTGATCCGGTACCTCGGCCAGCACTGCGGATTCCGCCCGGTGCGGGTGACGCTGTCGCGCACCTCGACCGCCGCCCAGGTGATCCGGCGGCTGGCCGAGTTCGTCGGGGACCGGGACCCCGGCATCTCACCGTTGAACACGACACAGTTGAACGATCCACTGCCGTCGGTCGACGACGCCGTCCACCGGATCGTCGGCCGCGCCACGGCCGCGGAGGAGCGGTTCTGGCTCGTCCTCGACGAGTGCGACAAGCTCGACGCCAACTCCGACGTCTGGGACTGCATCGGCCGGCTGGCCCTGGCCGTCTACGAGTACACCCCGGTGCAGGAGGAGACCGTGCCCCGGCTCGTGCTGCTGGGCTACGGGTCGGCGATGCGCCAGCTGCCGTACGACGTCCGCAAGAACGAGTGCCGGGACACGGCGCGGATCGCCGGTCCCGACGATCTGCGCAGCTTCTTCCTGACGTTCTTCACGCAGACGCCCGAGCCGCGGGGCACGGCCGGGGTCGAGGCGCTGGCCGACGCGGCCGTCGCGACCATCCTCGACGCGGCGCAGCGACCGGGGGACGACAGCTACATGCGGAAGATCTGCACGGCGGCCGAACGGACCGTACGCCTCTACCTCTCGCTCCGGCCCGGCGAGGACTTCGCCGCCCGGCTGCACGGGGAACTGCTCGCCGCGGAGGGCGAGCCCGAGCCCGCCGTCCCGGACCTCCGCAAGGCGTACCGGGAGACCGCCAGCCTCCTCACCGAGTTCGATCCCACGCAGCTGCGGCTGCCGGGCGAGGAGGAGAGCAGCGGCCGGGCGGCGCTGGAACTCGTCCACGACTGCACGACCCTCGGCATGCAGCCCCGGGCCGGCTGGGTCCTCAAGCAGGAGGTCCGCGAGACGGCACTGCGCGGCCTGGCCGGCCAGGAAGCCGCGCGCATCGGCCTGGAGGCCAACCTCGGCCAGGTCCCCGAGGGCCCCGGACCGGAGCGGTTCGCGCTCGCCTACCTCTCCGGTGCTCCGCCGGCCCTGGGGGAGCAGGATGTCGAGGGGCTCGCCGACATCCTCCAGGCGGTGCTGTGGCTCGTGCAGATCCCGCACACGAGCGGGATGCCGGACCCCGAGCACGTCCAGCAGCTGCTGGAGCGCGCCAGACTGCGCCAGCCGCTCGAACGCCTGGTCAGGGGCAGATTCTGTGGGCGCGCCGCCGAGCTCGGCGAGCTGCGGGCGTACGTCGGGCTGCCCCCGGCCTCCGCGCCGGGAGCTGCCCCGCCCCTCGACGGCGCCGGTTCCGTCCACGAACCCGTCAGGGAACTCGTCAAGGATCCTCCCTTGCTCATCAACGGGCTGGGCGGCATGGGGAAGAGCACCCTGCTCGCCAGGTTCCTGGTCGACCTCCCCGCGGACTTCCCCTTCGCCTATGTCGACTTCGAGCGGCCCACGCTCTCGGTCCACGAGCCGGTCACCCTGGTCGCCGACATCGCCCGGCAGCTCGGCATCCAGTACCCCGAGCACCGCACCGCGTTCGACGCACTGGCCGCAGAGTGCGAGGAGACCGCCCGCACCCAGCGGGAGGAGCAGAACACCGTCGACGAGCTGTACCAGCTCTCCACCACCCGCTCCGGAGCCGGGCGCGGAGCCGCCGAACAGTTCCACAGCCGGGCGCGCGCCCGTGAGACGGACCTGGTCCGCCGGGTCGGCGCATGCCTCGTCCAGGCGGTGGCGGGCGCGGGTGGCGGCGCCGAGGGCGGCCCGCCGCTGGTGATCGTGATCGACTCGTTCGAGGAGGCCCAGTACCGCGCGAACCCCGTACTCGGCCGTATGTGGGCCATCTGGTCGGTCCTCCACGAGGGGTATCCGCGGCTGCGGTTCATCGTCGCCGGGCGGGCCGGCGTCCACCACCCGGCGCAGGCCGCGGAACCGAAGACGATCGCGCTCGGCGACCTCGAACCGGAAGCCGCCGTGGACCTCCTCATGTCCAGCGGGATCGAGGACGAGGGCGTGGCCCGGGCCCTGGCCGAGCGGGTGGGCGGCCACCCGCTCAGCCTGAAGCTCGCCGCGCAGGCGGCCGTGCTCGCCGGCCAGGAGGCCGGTTCGCTCGGCGAGCTGGTCGAGAGCCTGCCCGCCCGGCGCCGGTACTTCTACCGCAAGGTCGACCAGATGCTCGTCCAGGGGATCCTGTACGACCGCATCCTCAAGCACATCGCCGATGCGCAGGCACGCGCCCTCGCGCAGGCGGGTCTGGCGCTGCGCACCATCACCCCCGAGCTCATCAGGGACGTCCTCGCCCCGGCGTGCGGACTGGACGTGGACTCCCCGGAACAGGCGCGCCGCCTCTTCGGCCGGCTGGCCCGGCTCGACCTGATGGAACCGGCCGGCCCGGGCGCGCTGCGCCACCGCTCCGACCTGCGGGCCATCATGCTGCGCCTGTCGGACTCCGCGCGCACCGACCTGATGCGTACGGTCGGGCAGCGCGCGGTGGAGTACTACGCGGCCCGCGAGGGGCTCGAGGCACGCGCCGAGGAGATCTACCACCGGCTGCGCCTGAACGAGAACCCCCGCTCCGTGGAGCAGCGCTGGGAGCCCGGCGTCGAGCGCTGCCTCGACCGCGCGGACCAGGACATGGCGTCCCGGTCGGCCGCCTTCCTGACCGGCCGCCTCGGCGGGCACATCCCCGACGAGGCACTGCACGAGGCCGACCAAGAGGACTGGGAGCGGAACGCTGCACGGGAGATCGAGGACCTGCTGGCGCAGGGCTTCACCAGCGAGGCCGCGGCCCGGCTCGCCGAACGCCGCCCCTGGACACCGGGCAGCCCCCTCGACCCGCTGCTCGTCGAGACCCTGGCCCGCAGCGGACGGCGTACGGAGGCCAGGAGCACGGCGCAGGAGGCCGTCGACCGCGCGGAAGAGGCGGGCGACGTCGATGCGCAGCTGGATCTGCTGCTGCTCTCCGCGCGCCTCGCGGAGGAGGACGGTGACGGGCAGGAGGCCGAACGCGACCTTGTCGAGGCGGAGGACATCGCGACCGGCCTCGGCCGGGACTTCGACGCCCTGGCAGCCACGCTGGCGCGGGCCCGGCTGGCCGCCTCGCGCGAAGGCGACGCCGACATCGACCGTAGCCTCGCCCGGCAGTTGCGGCAGCTGCCCGACGAGGCACTGGCAGAGCAGCCGGTCCTGGTCCGGGCCGTCGCGGCCGAGGTGTCCCGGCACGATCCGGCCGCGCTCGGCCACACCCTGGACGTCGTGGGACTGCCGGACACCGACGACGGGGCCCTGGACGCCCTCGCGGACACGATCGTCCGGGTGCTGGCGGAGCAGCCCGAGCTCCGGTTCGCCCTCGCGAAGATCCTCCAGAACGCCGTCGGCCCCGTCCCGGCCCGGCCCGTGCAACAGCAGCTGCCCCCGCCCCCGCCGTCGCCCTCCATGGCCGACATGCTCCGCGGGGCCCGCGACCGCGGCACCCTCGACGCGCTCGCCCAGCGGCTCCTCGTACTGCACGACGACAGCGGCGCACTCGTCTCCGGCGTGGCGGCCGCGATGGGCGCGGGTACCCCCGGCCCTGCGCCGTCGGCACCGGCCCGTACAGCCGAAACAGCCGAAAGGAACGGCCCGCGAGCGGCCTGAACCCTATGAGCGACGCGTATCTCCCCTCCGAGGAAATCGTCCGGCTGGTCGACGCCTCGCTGGAGGCCGGGCTCGCCGATCCGTCGGTACGGCGGCTGCTCCTCGACGGCATCATGCCCAAGTACCGGGGCACGCTGCCGCTGATGGCCGCCCCCGGCATGCAGGTGCACTCGGACCTGAACGAGATGAACCGCGTGGAGCGGCTGGTCGACGGCTCGGTACCGCTGGAGACCTGGCTGCGCAACGCCGTCGCCCAGACCGTGGAGGCCGGACCGCTCGCCGTCTTCCAGAAGGCCCTGGACGAGGTGGCGCGCGACGCCGCCGGCGAGCCCGACGTGCCGGCCGGGCTGCCCGCCGGGGAGACCAAGGAAGAGATCATCCACCGGGACGACACGGTGCCCTTCGAGTTCCTGCGCGGCGGCGAGGAGGCGGGCAGGGCGGTCGCCCGGATCAAGGTCCTGCCGTACCAGGCCGGCGCCCCGCTCCAGCCGAACGGCTTCCCGCACTCGGGGACGGGCTGGCTCATCGCCCCGGACCTGCTCGTCACCAACCACCACGTGGTGAACGCCCGGACCCGCAGTGCGACGGACCGCGGCATCGTGGAGCCCGCGGACCTCCAGCTGCAGGCGCAGAACTCCCGCTCGCGCTTCGACTACGGCGCGGACGACACGGAGACCGAGGAGGTGGCCGCCAGCGGCCTGGTCGCCTGGGACGAGGCCCTCGACTACGCGGTCCTGCGGCTCACCGGCCAGCCGCCGCGAGCCGCCCTTCGGGTGGCCACGGAGCCGTTGACGGTCGCCGGGGAGCCGGTGGCGGTCAACATCATCCAGCACCCGGGCGGCCAGCCGAAGCGCGTCGCCCTGCGCAACAACCTCGTCTACGAGGCGAACGAGAACGACGTGCGCTACTTCACCGACACCCGGGGCGGGTCCTCCGGATCGCCCGTCTTCACCGACGACTGGCAGGTGGTCGCACTCCACCGCGGGACGCGGCGCGTCGAGGACGTCAACTTCCAGGGCAAGACCACTGCGTTCGTCAACGTCGGCACCCAGATGAGCAGCGTCATGCGGCACCTGCGGGAGCACAGCCCCGAGGTCCACGCCGAGATCACGGCGGCGCAGTCGGCGCCGGCGCAGCAGGGCCCGGCCTGAGGAGGCATGAGATGGGCGGCAGCGGCAGGTCACCGGTGGCGACCGGTCCCGCGCAGATCTTCCGGGACCTGGGCGCGGTCGCCGAACGGGTACGCCAGGGCCTGAAGGCGGACGCGGACGCGGAGATCCCCGAGTCCTCGGAGAGCCTCCCGGCGGACCGGGCCCCGGCCGGGCAGATCGGCGAGTTCGCCCGCCGCGAGCGGGCGAGGGTGCTGAACGCGGGCGTCAGCGGGCTGGAGAAGCTCGCCGCCGGGCGGGCCGACGAGGTCGACGAAGACGAGTACTTCGGCGTCGAGGCGATCGTCCTCCTCGAAGGCCGGCCCGCCCTGCTGATCCAGGGCCAGGACTTTCCCACCCAGCAGGGCGACTGGGTGGTGCTCGAGGGCCAGCGCGCCGCCATCCGGGAGTCCATCGCCCGGGTGGGCCGGGTGGAGGTCACGGGACACGCCAGTCTGGACTGGCTGGGCACCGCGTTCCTCGTCGGCCCCGACGTCGTGATGACGAACCGTCATGTGGCCGTCGAGTTCGCCACCGGCGACGGAGCCGGCTGGACGTTCCGGCCGGGCATGAGCGCGCGGCTGGACCTGGCGGAGGAACTGGCCGCCGTTCCCGGCGACGGCTCGCTGGAGTTCGCGGTCACCGAAGTGGTGGGCATCCACCCCGACGTCGACATGGCCCTGCTGCGCATCGACACCGCCCGGGGCGGCGGGACTCCGGCGACCCCGGTGGCGGTGGCGGCCGATCCGCCCGCCGACGTGCCAGGCCGGCCGGTGTACGTGGTCGGCTACCCGGCGGAGGACGGCCGCCGCAACGAACCGGAGGCCATGCGCCGCATCTTCATGGACGTCTACAACGTGAAGCGCCTCCAGCCCGGTACGACGACGGGGCTGGTTCCCGGCGAGCTCACGGTGAAGCACGACTGCTCCACGCTGGGCGGCAACAGCGGCTCGCCGGTCTTCGACCTGGTGGACCACCGCGTCCTCGGCCTGCACTACGGCGGCCGCTACGGCTTCGGGAACTACGCGGTCCCGCTGTGGGAGCTGGTGGACGACCCCCTGCTCAGCCGGGCGCAGGTCAACTGGGTGTGACGCGGGAACCGGCGCGTCAGCTGGATGTGACGCGCAGCGCGTCGCCGACGAGGCGCACCGCGCGGGAGAGCCGGCCCAGCTGCTGGAGCTCGACGGCGTACATCCGGATCGAGTTCTCGATGACGGACTCGGCCACGCCCATCGAGGGCAGTTCGGCGCGGCTGGTCTCCAGGGCGACCCGGACCGCGCGCATCTCGTGCTGGAGCTGGAGCTGGGCGTGCCGGGTGAGGAGGACGGGGCTCCGGGTCAGCGTCGAGTAGCTGCCGTAGCGGGCCGGGAGCAGGTCCCGCAGCCAGCGCATGGCCGTGCGTTCCCAGTCGTGGGTACCGGGGGTCTTGACCTGGCAAGGCCAGTCCGGGCTGAGCGTGGTGGAGGCCGTCTGGCGCATTCTCGTCGCTTCCGAATGGTGTCGAACACTGATCGAGAGGTTGGTGGGCGGCCTCGGCCCAGGGGTTGACCGAGGCCGCCACAAGCGCTCTGGTGGATCCCAGTGCCGGGAACCGGCACCGAGGCGGAACGTGAGGAGGAGCGTCCCGCGCGGGTGCCCGTTCTGGGAGGGCGTGGGGTCGCTCTCCTTGGCGTCTGGTGGATCCGGCGCGCTGCTTAGTAAACATATATACCGTCGAGTAAACAAGAGAATGAAAAATTACATACGCGGAGACGGCATGAAAGTGGACTGCCTCGTACCGGTTGAAAATCGGCCTTAAAGGAAGAATCCGTGCTGGTCGGCGACCTGCTCGTACCCTTCGAGGCGCGCCTGCGTCCGCTCGGGATCCGCGTCCGCCATCGCCTGTAGCAGGGCCGCGGACAGCATCCCCGGCGCCGCGTACGAGTCGAACACCAGCCGCGCACCGGTCCCGGCGGTCAGCGCCACGTCCGCCTCGTCCACCAGCGGACCCAGCGTGGTGTCGGTGATCAGCGCGATCTTCAGCCCGGTGCTGCGGGCGGCCCGGAGCGCCGCCAGGGTCTCCTTGGCGTGCCGGGGCATGGCGAAGGCCAGCGCCCAGGTCCCGCCGGCCTCGCGGGACTGGAGCAGGGCGTCGTAGGCGACGCTGCCTCCACGTGTCACCAGCCGGACATCGGGGTGGATGCGCCGTGCCGCGTAGGCGAAGTACTCCGCGAGCGAGACCGAGATCCGCAGGCCCAGGACCGTCAGCGGCACCGAGCGGGCCAGCTCGCGGCCGATGTCGAGCACCTGGTCGGTGTCGGCGAGCAGCCGCCGTACGTTCTCCAGGTTCAGGATCTCGGCGTCCACGGCCGCCTGCAGCTCGTTGCGGCGGAACTGCTCGCGGGTCTCCGGAGAGCCCGCGACCGCGCTCAGCGCCATCGGCTGCAGGGCGTCGCGCAGGGCCGGGTAGCCGCTGAACCCGAGGGAGGTGGCGAAACGTGTCACCGACGGCTGGCTGACGCCCACCCGCTCCGCGAGCTCGGTGATCGACAGGAACGCGGCCTCGGTGAGGTGGTCGATCAGGTACTGGGCGATCCGCCGCTGCCCGGGGGACAGCCGATGGCCGTCGAACAGGGCCCGTACCCGGTCGCCGGGGGCGCGCTCATGGACCGGCGGCGCCTGCCCACTCGGCGTGATCGCAGCCGCCTGTGCGCGTGCCTGCTGCCCCGATGACACCGATGGGCCTCCCTCTCATGTCACTCGTCTTCAAACATAGCTCACGCCCTGTGGTCGGCCGACCTGCAGCGGCCGGGCCCCGCCCGGGTCGAGCGGCCCGCATCTCTCGCGACCCCCGGAGGCCGGAAATATGATGTGCTCGGGTTTTCGGCGCAGCGTGCACACCGCGCGCGGCGGGAACCGAGAGCCGAGAGCAGGGACGGGACGTATGGATGCACCCGGGAGCGGTCCATGACCCCGCGCCGTCCCCCGAAATCGGTGAGCGCCGACGACCTGCTGACCACGCTGGGCCGGCTCACCGCCAGGGTCCGCGCCGGGGCGGAGATGCAGCAGGCCCGGGTGGAGCTCGCCGAGGCGCTGCAGCGGGAGATGCTGCCGGCCGCGCTGCCCGCCCTGCCCGGGCTGCGCAGCGCGGCCCGCTACGTACCCGCCCGCCACGGCCTGGACATCGGCGGCGACTGGTACGACGGCTTCCCGCTGCCCGAAGGCGCCCTCGCCTTCTCCATCGGCGACGTACAGGGCCACGACGTCGAGGCCGCCGCCTTCATGGGGCAGGTCCGCGTCGGCCTGCGCGCGGTGTCGGCCGTCGTCGAGGACCCGGGGGAGGTGCTGAGCCGGGCCAACGACGTACTGCTGTCGCTGGACTGCGAACTCTTCGCGACCTGCACCCTGCTCCGCTTCGACCCCGAAACCTGGGAGCTCGAGAGCGCCCGGGCCGGCCACGTGCCCTCCGTCTGGGCCACGGTCGACGGCCGGTACGGCATCACCGACGACGAGGGCGGCCTGCCGCTGGGGGTGGAGCCCGGGGCGGGGTACGCGGTGACCCGGCGCCGGCTGGACCAGGCGGGCTCCATCGTGCTGCTCACCGACGGCGTCGTCGAAGGGCCGTCGTTCCCGATCGACGTCGGACTGGCCCGCGTGGCCCGGGTGGTCCGGGAGGCGGCGGGCGCCGATCCCGACGAGATCGCCGCCGAGATCATGAAGGTGGCCGACTCCACCGGCCACGCCGACGACGCGGCCGTGCTGGTCCTCAGCCATGACGCGGCAGGCCCCCGGCACTGGTAGTGCGTGTCACGCTCCGTCCGGAGGCGGCGGTTGTTGTCTGATGCTGTGGTGCGCACCGAGGAATGGCGACGTCCCGCAGGAACCCTTCTCGGGATCCTCGGCGTGGCCGCCGCCTACTACGCCACAGGACGGATCGGCCTCCTGCTGCGCGTGGTCGTCGAGGGCGCCGAGGTCACGCCCCTGTGGCTGCCCACGGGCATCGCGGTCGCCGCCCTGCTGTGGTTCGGACCGCGCATCTGGCCGGGGATCGCCCTCGGCACGTATCTCGCCATCGAACACCTCAGCAGCTTCCGGATCGAGGACCTGGGGATCGTCCTGGGCAACACCCTCGCGCCGTTGTGCGCGTACCTGCTGCTGCGCCGTGTGGGCTTCCACACCGAGATCGACCGGCTGCGGGACGGCCTGGCCCTGGTCTTCCTGGGCGGGCTCGTGCCGATGCTGATCAGCGCGTCCATCGGCACCGGGGTGCTGGTGGCCACCGGCGACCTGGCGCCGAGCGGGTTCTGGCCGGTGTGGTCGGCGTGGTGGGCCGGCGATGCGATGGGGGTTCTCGTGGCGACCCCGGTGCTGCTCGTCCTGCCCACGGTCCGGATGCCGCAGGACGCGTACCGCGTCGCCGAGGCGGTGGCGCTGGGCGTCGCCACCGGTCTCGGCGCCTACATGGCCTCCCGCAGCTCCCTGTCGCTGCTCTTCCTCGTCTTCCCGCTGCTGATCTGGGCGGCGGTGCGCTTCCAGCTGGCCGGCAGCGCACCTTGCGTCCTGATCATGTCCGTCGTGGTGATCTCGGCGGCGACCGATCAAGCCGGACCGTTCGCCGGCCACACCCTCTTCGAGATCATGGTCAACCTCCAGGCGCTCAACGGCTCGGCGGCCCTGACCGCGCTCCTGCTGTCCGCGATGGTCACCGAACAGAACAACATCCGCCTGAAGATCGAGCAGGTGTGCGAGGACCTGGCCGAGGTCGTCGACCGGCTCGCCCCCCGCGGGCCGGGGGACTAGGACTGGTCGAGGTGCGGCGCGGGCCCAGGGGAGTCCGGCGGACCGGAAGCCTCAGGTCCGTGCGTCCGCGGGCGGCAGCGCGTCCGCGACGGCGCGCGCGAGTGCGTACGGATCCCCGCTCGGCTCCGTCGGATGCGAGCTCGTACGGCGCGCCCAGGCCTCCTCGACGGCGTACCAGTCGATCGCCTCCGGCGCCTCGCCCGAGACCAGAGCCCGGTCCAGCGAGGCGAAGTACCGGGCCCAGCGCGGCGCGTAGAACTCCTCCAGCAGCCCCGCCCATTCGCGGTTCGCGTAGTCGTGCAGCGCGGACGGCGGCTCGCTGGCGGTGCGGGTGCCCCATGTGGTCAGCAGGGAGCGGACGTCGTACTCGTAGCGGTCGCGCTCCGCGTCGTTCACACCCCAGGAACGGGCGTCGGCCGTCCACCTGCCGAACAGGAAGTTCCGGTCGGATCCGGTGACGGCCGCCAGCAGCCGCTCGTCGCGCTGTCACTCCGCCACCAGCAAACGGAACCGGCCCAGCTCCCCGCCCTGGTACGCGGCCCTGATCTGCGGCAGCAGCACCCGCGCATGGTTGGCGAGGGCCTGGCGCGAGGTGTCCACCAGGTCGTAGCGGTAGGCGCTCGAACGGCGCAGCCCGGGCGCGACCTCGAGCAGCGCCCGGTAGGCGCTCGAACGGCGCAGCCCGGGCGCGACCTCGAGCAGCGCGTCCAGCGCGCTGCGCACCGACGCCGCCGGGTAGCGCATTCCCCCGGGCGCCCAGGTGCTCGCCTTGTTCGCCGTCAGGCTCGGGCGGGCGGTGAACAGGCCGTCCTGGGGCTGCGCGGTGTCCGTACCGGTGCTGTAGGGGCCGCTCCGCAGCGCCTCCCAGGCGGCCTCCGCGTACGCGTCCGCTCCGCCGTAACGGCTGCGCGCGTACGCGGCGAACCACGCCTGCTGGTCGATCGGCCCGGGCTCCCAGGCAAGATCGGTGAACAGCTCGAACGCCGCCGGATCGGTCCCGGCCGCCTCCGGCATGTACGCGATGCCGGTCAGCGCGCTGTCCGGCCTGGCCCGCCACGCGTCGAACCGCCGGATCCAGACGGAGGTGTTGGCGCCGACCGTCGTGTGCCCGCCGAAGTTGTGGATCGTGCCCAGCGCGTACGGGGTGTGCACCCAGGAGGTCTCGCGGTCCGGCTTCTCGTAGCGCTCGGACATGCCGTCCACGATCAGCATCCGGGAGGTGTCCACCCCGGAGAGGAGCTCCCTCGTCGGATCGTCCTGCCAGCCCAGCACGGCCCAGACCGCCCCCGGACGGGCCGTGCCGAGGGCCTTCTGCACGGCGCCCGCGGCCGCCTTCACATCGACCGACGCCGCCGTCCCGCCCTCGTGCAGCGGGCTCATGCGGTACATCGCGCTGTCGCCGAACCGGGCGCGCTGCGCCGCGTAGTAGTCGGCCGCGAGCGCGGCGAACACGGGCCCGGCGGGATCCAGCCAGTCGGGCCGGGTGAACCCGTCCCAGGTGCCCTGGGGCCGTACCCGGGCGCCGGGGTTGCGGTCGGCGAAGCCCGGCGGGACCGTGCCGAAGAAGCCGGGCAGGACCGGGGTCATGCCGAGGGCGCGCAGTTCGTCGGCGACCCGCCCGCCGAGCGCCGCCCGCTCCTCGATCAGCTGCTCGCCGACCGGACCCCCGAACCCGCTCAGGTTCTGCAGCAGCCACCAGCTCTGGTGCGCGGGGCCCGGGATCCATGCGCGCAGTTCCGCCGCCGTGTATCCGTACCGCTGGAGGGCCGCGTAGTACGGGTACTCCGCGCCGACCTGGACCAGCACCTCGTTGATGCCGTGAAGGGCGAGCAGGTCGATCTGCCGCCGGCGCTCCTCCCACGTGCGGTACGCGCCCGCGTATCCGTCGTCGGTGTCGTTGAGGGCGTACCGGTGGCGCACCAGGGCGCTGCGGGTGACCGGCTGCGGGGGGGCCGGGCAGGACGTCCGGCAGGGCGCCCAGGCTGTCGCCCGGCCAGCCGATGTCCACGTGGGCGACGTGCCGCAGGTACCAGCCGACCCCGGTCAGCACGGTCGCCGGCGTACTGCCCCGGACGACGACGGCCCCGGCCCGGCCGGACACCGTGAAGCTGTCCTGGCCGTCGGCGCTGCGGGGACCGGGCAGCAGGGTGAACTGGCCGGCGTGCCGGGGCAGCAGCCGCCGCAGCGCGGCCCGGGCGGCGGGGACGCCGGTGCGTACCGGACCGGAGGCCGGGGCGGATGCGGCGGGCGGGGCGGGTTCCGCCGACGGGGTGACGGGCAGCGCGGCGGCCCCGCCCGGCGCGGCCGCGAGGACCAGCAGCACGAGGAGGGCCGGGAGCCCGGGGCTGCGGGACGGCCGGGGCCGGTCGCATCGTGGCATCGGATGTCCTCCCGGGTCGGTGGCCCCGCAGGGCGGCAGCCCCATAACGCCACCGGGGGCCATGAGGTGACGGTCCGTCGCCCCCCGGGCGGACACCGCCGCCAGGACCGGGAATCGGCCAGCCGGGGGCCTGAGCCGGCACCTGCCGCGGGCGGGCCGGATTACCGTGGCCGCCGAGTCCCGTGCACGCACGCCCCCACGCACCGCCGTCCGCATGCACCGCCGTCCGCACGGTGCAGCCCAGCGCACGGTGCAGCGTGAGGCCGTCACCACCCCAGGACCTGTCACCGGAGGAGCCGATGAGCCCGATGAACCCGATGAGCCCGATACTCGAGGCGGTCCGCGAAGGCCGCACCGACCTGATCCCCCGCCTGCTCAAGCCGCTCACGCCGCCCGAGCGCCGGGAGCTGCTCGCCCGACTCGCCGATCTGCGCCGCGAGATACGCGGCTGGGACTGGAACCACTGGCAGGAGCGTGACCGCATCCGCTCCGGCCTGCTCGTCGCAGGCGCCGGCTGCCACACCGGCGCGGCCGCCGCGGCCTCCTGGATCGGCGCGCCCGATCTGCGCGACGGGCAGCAGTTACCGACCGGGCTGCTGCTCGACCTGCTCGCCGACCGCGACCCCGGCTGGCTCGGCGACCTCGCCCACCGCCTCGCCGACCGCCCCGCGACCGCCGAGGCGGACTATCCGCTGATCAGGGAGCTGGTCCGGCTCGCCGACTGCCCCGTCCCCACCACCGACGCGTTCGTGCACGGCTGGGTCCGGTCCATCTTCACGATGGACCGTGCCCGTTCCACGCACAGCCCGCTGTCGATCGTCCTGCGCCAGGATCCGTACGCACGCGAGCTGGTGCCCCAGCTCTTCGTGACGGCCGAATCCCCCGAGGCGCTCCACTGGTGCAGCGACCCGACGGCCCCGAACCACTGGCCGTCCGAGCTTGCCGCGCTCGCGCAGGAGGGGATCGTCGAACGCCGCGTCCTGGTCGACGGCTGCGTCGCCCGCCTGCTGCGCGGCGGCCGGCAGAACCAGCTGAAGTTCTTCCTCGCCATGCTGGAACGCCTCGAACTCACCCCGGCCGAGGAGCGGGAGCGCACGGCCGACTGGATCGCGATGGCCGCCGACGGGCCGTCGCCGCTCGCCGGACACGCCCAGCAGGTGCTCGCCCGGCTGTCCGAGGCGGGCGAGCTGCCGGCGCAGCAGCTCGTGCAGATGTCGTGTGCCGTGCTCCGCCGACCGGAGAAGAAGCTCGTACGCGCCCAACTGGTGCTCCTGGGCCAGGCTTTACGACGCGACCCGGCCGCCCGGCACGCAGTGCTGCCCACCGTCGCCGGCGCCTTCGGGCACGAGGACACCGCCCTGCAGGAGCGCGCCCTCGGACTGCTCGTCCGGCACCTGCGGCCCGGCGACCGGGAGCTGCGCCGGGAACTCGCCCTCCACGCCGATGCGTTGAGCCCCGTCCACCGGCGTGCCGCCGCCGAGCTGCTCGGGTCCGCGGGCGGCAGCTGCGCGGAGCCGGCGTACGTGGAGGTCCTGCCCCCGGCGCCGGTACGCCGCCGCCTCGCCGCCGAACCCCCGACGCTCGCCGGGACCGCCGACCTGGTGGCGGCCTCCGTCACGTGCGGGGAGCAGACCGCCGCCGCGTTCGAGTCCGCCCTCGACGGCCTCGTCCGGCACGCCCACCACGACCGTGCCGCTCTGGCCGAAGCCCTGCGCCCGGTCCTCGGCGGCCGCTGGTGGCATCCCGGGGGCGGCCGGCCGGTGGATCCGGAACGTCTGTCCGGGCTGGAGCCGATGGCGGCCGCGGTGCTCGGCCGGGTCCGCGCGTACGACCTGCGACCGGAGCGGGGCCCGCGCGGCGACGGCTGCCGGCCGGACTGCGTCCACGCCGCGCTGAGCGCCGTGACGGTCTCCCGGGTCGGTGAGGCTGCGTACCGCGTCCTCACCGACCCGCTGCCGTTCCTGCTCGCCACCCCCACCTGGGAGACCGGCTCGCTGGAGCCCGAGGAGCTCGTCGGACGGCTCGCCGCGTACCGGAGGCTCGGCGCGGAGCCCGCCCCGGCCGACTTCGCCCAGGCGCTGCTGCGCGTACGGCGCGACCCCGGGGCCGCGCCCGCGGCAGCCGCGCTCGGCACCCCCGAGGGCGAGCGGCTGGCGGCCTGGCTCACGGGTGCGGGTGAACCGCCCGCGGTGCTGCGCCGCGTGACGGTCCCGGCGGCGGTGCCGGACCCGCAGGCCGGCCGCCTCTGGTGGGACCGGCCCCCGGCGGCGGCCCGGCAGATCGTGCTCGAGCCCCGGGAACGGTGCGTCGTCCGGCAGGAGTTCCCGGCGGTGTTCCGCAGGCTGGACCTGGCGCTGGCCGAGCCGGCCCGCAGCTGCTGCCGCGCGTGCGAGGGCGGCCTCGTCCAGCAGGCCGTCCTGCCCGAGGACCGCGAGACGCAGGCGGCCTGGCTGCTGCCCGAGGTGACCGCGGGCGCCACGGCCCGGGAGCGCGGCGCGGGGGCACCGCTGCCGCGGCTGGCGGAGCTGGGCGGACCGGCGGGCCCCGCCCTGCACCTGGCGGTGGCGACCGGTCTCGGCGCGGGCCATGCCGAGGACCGCCGCGCGGCCGTCGATGCGCTGCTGCTCCTCGCGGCCCGCGGCGAGCTGGACGCCCCGAGGGTCGGGCGGGATCTGGCCGAACTGCTCGGTCTGGGCACGGTGAAGCCCAGCCGGCTGGCCGAGGCGGCGCGCGCGGCCGCCGCCACCGGCGCGTACGCCACGACCTGGGCGGTGCTCGCGGAGGCGCTGCCGCCGCTGCTGGCGGGGGGCGCCGCCGCGCGGGGCACGGGCGAGCTGCTGGCGGTGGCCGCGGACTGTGTGGAGCGCTGCGGTGCGCGCGGTCCCGCCCCGGCGGGGCTGGCCGAGGCCGCTGCGCGGAGCGGTTCCTCACAACTCGTCACGCAGGCGCGGCGGTTGAGGACGGCCCTGGCGGCGGCTTCGTAGCGGTCGGTCGGTCGGGCGGGACGGGCTCGGGGTCTGTGAGCCGTGAGCCCGCCCCCGGCTCACAGGCCGTACCGCCGGAACGACTCCTCCTCCTGGGCCAGCCGGTGCAGTGCCTTCATCACCGGCTGGAACAGCACGGTCGCCGCCACGGCGGTCTCGACCTTCTCGGCCTCGGAGGGATGGGTCTCCACGAAGTCCAGGTCGCGGATCGCCGCCTGGTGCATCAACTCGGCGTACGGAGCCATCAGTTCGGCATGCCAGGGATAGCCGAGCCGGATGAGCGAGGCCACCGCCACCACCAGCGACCGGTGGACGGGGGAGAGGGAGCCGAGCTCCCGGGCGGTCGTCCAGCCGAGTATGCCGAGCAGCCGGTCCACCTCCCGGTGCGCAGCCGCCACGGCCTCGTCCCCCTCGTCCGGTTCGGGCCCGTGCGGCAGCGCCCACAGGGCGGCGCCGAGGCGGATCGTCCGGCCCAGGGAGTCGTCGTCGATGTGGCGGAGCACCTCCCGGGCCGTCGCCACCGGGATCCTGCCGACCTGGAGCAGCGCGCGGATCAGCCGCAGCCGGCGCAGGTGGCCCTCGTCGTACTCGGCGGTCGTTGCGCTGACCCTCCGTCCGGGCGGCAACAGGCCTTCCCGCAGGTAGTACTTGACGGTCGAGGTGGAGACGCCGCTCCGCTCGCTCAGCTCTGCCAGCCTCATCTCTTGTTGCCCTCCTTGGCGAGTGCCGCGATCCCGTTCTTGGACAGCGTCGCTATCCAACCAGCCTTCTGGCGGAAGTGTGTTCGCCAAGCCGATACCGGGCCGGGCCGCACCGCCGCAGCCGCCGAGGGCTGCGCCGACGTCCAAACGCGCCCACCCGGCAGCGGACGAACTCCGCTGCCGGGTGGGAGAAAGGGAGAGGGGTGGCCTCAGCCCTTGGGGACCGTGATCACGACGGTGCTGCACACCTTGTCGGCGAAGGTCTGCTTCTTCTCGTCCCACAGCGGCCACAGCCAGCCCACGTAGCAGGCGAGGCTGTCGAGGGCGTGGGCCAGCTTGCGGACGAACGCCATGCCGAAGCCGAGGGTGTTGCCGTCGGCCTCGCGGCGCACGCTGATGCCGAGGACCTTCTTGCCGATCGTCTGACCGGTGGTGCCCTCCTTGTACAGCTGGAAGATGGCCATGCCGATCGCGTACAGCACGCCGATCGTGAAGAAGATGCCGGGCTCGGCCGTGGCCGGGTTGTCCGCGGTGGCGAGGTCGATGAACCCCAGCGCGTACATCGGACCCGCGATGATCAGCAGGTCGAGCAGGTACGCGCCGAAGCGCTGGCCCCAGTGGGCGAGCGGCGGCATACCGGAGCCGGGCATGCCGGGCATCCCGGGCGGCGGGTACGCGCCGTACGGCGGCGGGGCCTGCTGCGGGTAGCCGTACTGCTGCGGGGGGACGCCCTGCTGCGGGGGGACGCCCTGCGGAGGCTGCTGCGGGTATCCGTACTGCGGCGGCACGCCCTGGGGGGCCTGCTGCGGGTAACCGGGCTGACCCTGCGGGGGCTGCTGGCCGTACGGGTTGTTCGGGTCGCCGAAGCTCATGGCTGAAACTCTCCGGTGTCGGAAACGGGGACGTAGCGCAACGATCGGAGGAACATCACCATATGGGCGGTTCTGCCCCCCTGAGCGGCCGCGATCTAGCGCGCATCATCGTGGTCGTTCCATCGACCACTTGTCCAATCCGGCCAGTTCGGCCCGGCTGTGCGCCCTGCAGCGCCCGCCGCGCCGACGTGGCCGAATCCGATGAGCGGGAATTCCGGGCGCTTCCGACCCGGTGGTAACTTCCGCGAGTTGATCTGGCCGGTCGCCCCCACGCGGCGACGGTGATCCCTCCTGCAAGGAAGTCACATTGCACCGCCATTCCCTTCCCCGCCCGTCCGCTCCCGCCACGCGCGGGGCGGTGTCGGCGGTCCTGCTGGCCCTGTTCACCGCCGTTCCGGCCTCGACCGCCGCGGCGGCCGGCTCCGGACCCGCCGCCACCCCGGCGCCCCACCTCGATGCGGTGGAGCAGACGCTCCGCCAGGTTTCCCCCGGCCTCGAAGGCCAGGTGTGGGAACGCACCGGCGGCAACATCCTCGACGCCTCGACTCCCGGCGGCGCCGACTGGCTGCTGCAGACCCCGGGCTGCTGGGGCGACGACACCTGCACCGCACGGCCGGGAACCGAGCGGCTCCTCTCGAAGATGACGGAGAACATCTCCCAGGCGACGCAGACCATCGACATATCGACTCTCGCACCGTTACCCGACGGCGCGTTCCAGGACGCGATCGTCGCGGGCCTCAAGTCCTCGGCCGCGCGCGGGAACAAGCTCAAGGTGCGCGTCCTGGTCGGTGCCGCGCCGCTCTACCACCTGAACGTGGTGCCCTCGAAGTACCGTGACGAGCTCGTCGCCAGGCTCGGCGCGGACGCCCGCGACATCGACCTGAACGTCGCCTCGATGACCACCTCGAAGACGGCGTTCTCGTGGAACCACTCCAAGCTCCTCGTGGTCGACGGCCGGTCAGTGATCACCGGCGGCATCAACAGCTGGAAGGGCGACTACCTGGAGACCGCCCATCCGGTCGCCGACGTCGACCTCGCCCTGCGCGGGCCGGCCGCCGCGTCCGCCGGCCGCTACCTCGACGCGCTGTGGTCCTGGACCTGCCGGAACAAGGGCAACATCGCCAGTGTCTGGTTCGCCTCGTCCAACGGGGCCGGGTGCATGCCCACGCTGGCCGAGGATGCTCCTCCGGCCACGCCCCCGGCGAGCCCGGGCAACGTACCGGCCATCGCCGTCGGCGGACTCGGCGTCGGAATCCAGCGCAACGACCCGTCCTCGGCCTTCCGGCCCACCCTGCCGAGCGCCCCCGACACCAGGTGCACCGTCGGCCTGCACGACAACACCAACGCCGACCGCGACTACGACACGGTCAACCCGGAGGAGAGCGCCCTGCGGACGCTGATCTCCAGCGCGAACCGGCACATCGAGATCTCCCAGCAGGACGTCAACGCGACCTGCCCGCCGCTGCCCCGCTTCGACATCCGCGTCTACGACGCCCTCGCCGCACGGATGGCCGCCGGTGTGAAGGTCCGCATCGTCGTCAGTGACCCCGCCAACCGCGGAGCCGTGGGCAGCGGAGGCTACTCGCAGATCAAGTCGCTCTCGGAGGTCAGCGACACCCTCCAGGGCCGCCTCGCCCTGCTGACCGGCGACCAGCGCACGGCCAAGGCCGCGATGTGCTCGAACCTCCAGCTGGCCACGTTCCGCAGTGCGCAGAGCCCGACGTGGGCGGACGGCCACCCGTACGCGCAGCACCACAAGGTGGTCTCCGTGGACGACTCGGCCTTCTACATCGGCTCCAAGAACCTCTACCCGTCGTGGCTCCAGGACTTCGGCTACGTGGTGGAGAGCCCGGCGGCGGCCGGGCAGCTCGACGCCCAGCTCCTGACCCCGCAGTGGCAGTACTCCAGCGCGACCGCCACGGTCGACCACGAGCGCGGCATCTGCCCGGCCTGACCCACCTGACATGACCCGTTGCCCCCGGCAGCGGCTGCCGGGGGCGGCCGGGGCGGTTGCACGGCGCCGGCGGGTGGAGCTCGCTCACTGCGCGCCCGCCGGCCGTGCCGGCTTCACCCGCCGTTCGTCCGGGGCGCGCACGCTCGGCCTGGAAGACCCCCTCATATCGGCCACCACCGTGGCCCCCGCCCGGGAGCGACCATGAACTCTGCCCCGATGCCCTCCGCCCGGCCGCGCGAGCAGCGCCCGCGCCGGTACCTGATGTGCCGCCCCTCCCACTTCGAGGTGGTCTACGCGATCAACCCCTGGATGGACCCGGAGAAGCCGGTCGACACCGAACTCGCCGTCCTCCAGTGGGAGCGGCTGCGCGAGCTGTACCGCGAGCTCGGGCACACCGTCGAGCTGATCGACCCGGTGCCGGGCCTGCCCGACATGGTGTACGCCGCCAACGGGGCCACCGTCGTCGACGGCCGCGTCCTCGGCGCCCGCTTCCGCAACGCCGAGCGCATTCCCGAGGGGCCGGCGTACCTGGACTGGTTCCGCGAGAACGGCTTCACCGAGCTGCACGACCCGGAGTACGTCAACGAGGGCGAGGGCGACTTCCTGGTCACCGCCGGCTTCGTCCTGGCCGGCTACGGCTTCCGCAGCGACGAGCGCAGCCACCAGGAGGCGGAGGCCTTCTTCGGCCGGCCCGTCATCAGCCTGGAGCTGGTCGACCCGCGCTACTACCACCTCGACACGGCGCTCGCCGTACTCGACGGTGACGAGATCATGTACCACCCGGAGGCCTTCGCCCCCGGTAGCCGCGCCCTCCTGGAGACGCTCTTCCCCGACGCGCTGCTCGTATCCGCCGAGGATGCCGCGGTATTCGGGCTGAACGCCGTCAGCGACGGCCTGAACGTGGTGCTCCCCGAGGCGGCCGAGGGGCTGGCCGGCCGGCTGCGCGAGCGCGGCTTCCGCCCCATCGGCATGGACCTGTCCGAACTCCTCAAGGGCGGCGGCAGCGTCAAGTGCTGCACCCTCGAGATCCGGCCCTGACCCGCGCCGAAACCGGTGTGCCGCAGCCCCGGCGGGGCTGCGGCACAGCTGCGGCGGGTGCGGGATCAGTGGAAGAGCATCGAGGCGTCCCCGGCCGCCGTCGTGACCGAGCCGGGGCAGAGGAAGCTGCCCGAGGTCTTGGTCGCGGTGAAGGCCTGGTTGACGTACTTGCGGGTGACTCCGTCGCGGTTCCACGTGATGTTCGTGGCCTTGTAACGGCAGGATATGAAGCTCTGCTTGCCCGTGATGTCGATGGCGTCGGCCTTGGCGACGCCGGCGGCGTCGTCGAAGGTGAACGCCGGGTTGTTGTTGAGGCCGGCCGTGATGCTCCCGCTGCAGCCGAGGTTGCCGCCCGGTGTGTTGATGGTGGTGCGGTCGACGCTCAGTGCGCTCGGGGGGTTGGCGCTGGTGTGCGCGTTGGTCCACGTACAGGTGTTGCCGGCGACGACGATGACGCCGTCGACCCGCTGGTCGGCCGTGGGGCCGAGGGCCGTCGCCGACGTCGCTCCGCCGACGATCACTGCTGCTGCCAGGGCGGTCACGCCCGGCCAGGTCGAGATCTTCATCCTGTCGCTCCTCTTCGCCACGTCCTCGTGGGGTGTGAAGCGGGGCCTTGGGGGGCCTCGCCGGCGTGCACCCGGCCGTCGGGGGCGGTTTCCGTCATGGCCGGGGGAGAGAGCTTTCGAGACACGCCGGGGAAGGTCCCACAGGGACCTTGAAATGTCAGGCCCATGTCAACAGATTGGCTGGATGGCTCCGGTCCCGAAAACGGTGTGGAACGGATCGGCTCCCGTTGCTCTCTAGCCCTGTGCGCACGCACCGGCGGCGCCGCCGGACCAGCCGGTCCGTGCCGACACCACGCAGAGAGTTCCCCTGATTCGTGAGTCTGACAAGCAGCACGCTCCTGATCGTCGTCGTACTCGCCACGGTGCTGGCCTTCGCGTCCGCCGTGTGGCTGTGGCCACGCCTCGGCAGCCGGGGCCGGCGGCCGGTGTTCGGCCGGGTCGGTGTGGTGCTGACGCTGCAGGTGCTGCTGCTCGCCTCGATCGGCCTCACGGCCAACCGGACCTTCCTGCTCTACGGTTCCTGGGCGGACCTGGCCGGTGTGGAACGGCCGATGCCCACCATGGGCGAGGGCGCGCCGGCCGGCTCTGGGGTGCGGCTCCTCGGCCGGCAGCCGACGGACGTGCCCGGCGGCGGCACACCGCACGTGGGCGGCGGGATCGAGAAGGTCACGGTGCAGGGCGAGCGGTCCAAGGCCGCCGTCCAGGCCTACGTGTACCTGCCGCCGGAGTACTTCCAGAAGGGGAACGAGCACAGGAAGTTCCCGGCCACGGTCGTGCTCACCGGATTCCCGGGGATGGCGCAGAACCTGCTCAAGGGGCTGGATTACCCGAAGACGGCGTGGAAGCTCGCCAAGCAGAAGAAGATGCCGCCGATGATCATGGTCATGATGCAGCCCTCGGTGGTGCCGACCCGCAACACGCAGTGCATCGACGTGCCGGGCGGCCCGCTCAGCGAGACCTTCTTCGGTACGGACCTGCCCAAGGCGATATCCGGCGCCTACCGCGTCGGCACCTCGCCCTCGAACTGGGCCGTCATGGGGGATTCCACGGGGGGTTACTGCGCGCTGAAGCTCGCGTTGGAGCACCCGGAGACCTATGCGGCCGGGGTGGGGCTCTCGGCGGACTACAAGCCGGAGATCGACGAGGACTCCGGCGATCTGTTCCACGGGAACACCGCCGAGGAGAAACGATCCGACCTGCTGTGGAGCCTGGACAACCTGCCGCAGGGCAAGTCCTCCTTCCTGGTGTCGACCTCTCAGCAGGGCGAGGGGAACTACAAGCCGACGCAGAAGTTCATAGAGAAGGTGAAGGAGCCGGCACGCGTTTCGTCGATCACCCTCGACCACGGCGGGCACGGCTTCAACACGTGGAGGCGGGAGATCCCGCCCGCGATGGAGTGGCTCGGCGGCCGCATCGGCGCCGAGTGACCTCCGGCGCGTACCGGCCATCCTGATCGGACGAGGAAACAAGACGAGGCATGACCCAGAACGCAGCAACCACCACCACGCCACCCCTCCCGTGCCCGTTCGACGAGTCGTTCGCACGCGACCCCCACGCCGTCTACGCGCGCCTGCGCGCCACCGGTCCGGTGCACCGCGTCGCGCTGCCCGACGGCTCCCCGGTCTGGCTGGTCACCCACGCGTCGGACGTACGGGCCGGGCTCGCCGACCCCCGCCTCTCCGTCAACAAGCGCCATTCGACGACCGGGTTCAGCGGCTTCTGCCTCCCGCCGGCCCTCGACGGCAACCTCCTCAACATCGACCCGGAGGACCACCTGCGGCTGCGCCGCCTCGTGTCGAAGGGTTTCACCGCCCGGCACGTCGAGCTGCTGCGCGCCGGCATCCAGGACTCCGTCGACGAGCTGACCGCCCGGCTCGCCGACCGGATCACCTGCTCCGGCGAGGCGGACCTGGTCGCCGAGTTCGCCAGACCGCTGCCGCTGCGGACCATCGGCGAACTGCTGCACGTCCCCGCCCCCGACCAGGACCGGTTCTCCGGCTGGGTCGCCACCATGCTCGCCCCGCGCTCGAAGGAGGAGCTCGTGGCGGCCATCGGCCACGTCCACCGGTTCCTCGTCGACCTGGTGGCGCAGCGGCGCGCCCGCCCCGGCGACGACATGCTGTCGAGCCTGATCGCGGCGCGCGACGAGGAGGACCGGCTCACCGAGGACGAGCTGGTCTCGCTCGCCTTCCTGATCCTGATGGCCGGCAGCGAGACCGTCCAGCACGTCGTCTCCGGCGGGGTCCTCACCCTGCTCACCCACCCGGACCAGCTCGCCGCCCTGCGCGCCGACCCGGCCCGGCTCCCCGAAGCCGTCGAGGAGCTGCTGCGGTACGCAGGCCCCAACCAGACGGCGATCCGCCGCTTCCCGACCGAGCCGGTGGAGATCGGCGGCGTCCGCATCCCGGCCGGCGACACGGTCCTGTTCTGCCTGGCCTCGGCGCACCGTGACCCGGCCCGCTACCCGGATCCCGACCGCTTCGACATCGACCGGGAGGACAAGGCCCACCTCGCACTCGGCCACGGGCTGCACTACTGCCTCGGCGCGCCGCTGGCCCGCCTGCAGATCACGCTCGCGCTGGGCGCGCTCCTCGACCGGCTGCCCGGGCTCCGCCCGGCCCGCCCCGTGGAGGAGCTCCCCTGGGCGAGCACGTTCCGCTTCCACGCCCTGCGCGCCTTCCCCATCACCGCGGATCTCTAAGGGCTGGACGGCGGACGGGACCGCGTCGCCCGGATGCGGCCCCGCCCGTCCCGGCGGAGGCTGGGCCCATGCACCATGCGCCGATCCTCGTCCACCCGATCGCCCCGGCCGGCGGCCGCCGGGTCTCCCTGCGCGCCGAAGGGCAGGACACGGTCCTCGGCACGGCCTACGACGACGCCGACGTGATCGAGTTCCTGCGCCGGGCCGGCGTACCCGATCCCGACGAGGCGGTCCTCGGCGGCTCGGCGCTCGTGGAATGGCAGGGCGACGAGCCGCGCACCTACGAGGCGGAGCCCTCGGACACCGACATCCCGTGACACCGACATCCCGTGACACCGACATCCCGCGACGCCGCACCCCGAACACCGCGCCCCGGGCGGCCGGGAAGGCACCATGGGGGGTGGCGGCCGACCCGGGCCGCCCGTCCGGCAGATCCGGGAGAGAAGGGGAGACGGCATGCTGAAGGCCTTCACCGACCTGTCCACGCCGCTCGTGGCCGATGCCTGCGTCCGCATCGGCGTGCCGCTGCGCGTCGCACCGCCCGGCATCCGCGCCGTGCTGCCGGAGCACCGGCTCGCGGGGCGCGCGCTCCCGGCCCGCCACTACGGCAGCGTCGACGTGTTCCTGGAGGCGTACGGATCCGCCGAGCCGGGCGACGTCCTGGTCATCGACAACGGCGGCCGGTCGGACGAGGCCTGCGTGGGCGACCTCGCCGTACTCGAGGCCGAGACCGCGGGCGTGGCGGGCCTCGTGGTGTGGGGGCTGCACCGCGACACGCCCGAGCTGGCCGAGATCGGCCTGCCCGTGTTCAGCTACGGAAGCCACCCGCCCGGGCCGGTACGGCTGGACGAACGCGAGCCCGAGGCGCTGGTCACCGCCCGGTTCGGGCCGAATCTGGTGGGCGGCTGGGACTTCGTCTTCGGCGACGCCGACGGTGTGCTGTTCGTCGCCGCCGACCGGGTGGAGGAGGTGCTGGACACCGCGCTCCGGATCCGGGAGACCGAGCGCGAACAGGCCCGCCGGATCCGCTCGGGCGACACCCTGCGCAGCCAGACGGCGTTCGCCGATTACCTGGTCCTGCGCGAGGCGGACCCCTCGTACACCTTCCGCCGGCACCTGCGCCGGACCGGTGGCGCCATCGAGGAGTGACGGCGCCGCCGTACCCCGGCTGCGCGGATCACCCGCGAGCCGCCGGGCACGTGGTGTCGCCGGCCGGCAGGGTGCCGTCCAGCAGATAGCCCTCGACGTGGGCGTCGACGCACGCGTTGCGGTTCTGGAACTGCCCGTGGTCGCCGCCCTCGACGGTGACCAGGCGCGATCCCGCCAGCCCCCGGTGGGCGCGTACGGCGGCCTCGTAGTAGGTCGCCGGGTCGTTCTTCGAGTTGAGCATCAGCACCGGCGGCAGCCCCTCGCCGGTGACCTTGATGCGCGGCGCCTTGGAACGCGGCCAGTTCGCGCAGACGCCCGCGAACGTCAACTCCCGTGCCCCGGCCAGGGGATGGGTTCGCGTGGCTTCGGCACTCTCCTTCACCCAGTACCGGCTGTCGCGGTTCCACGGGGTGTCGCCGCAGGTGACCGCGAAGTAGTCGGCGACGAAGTCGGCGCTCATGAGGTGCTTCAGCCGCCCGGCGACGGCCTTCCTCGTCTCCGCCGGTGCCTGCTCCGGATGTTCCAGGAAGCCGAGGAGCGAGGCGAGGTCCGCGAACTGGTCGGTGTTGTACAGGGCGCTCGTGGTCGCCGCGTCCAGGTGGTTGGGCGTGATGACGGTCCCCTCGACGGCCGGCGGCCGGTCGTGCAGCGCGGCCCGCAGCCGCTCGTACGAGGCCTGCGCCTCCTCGGGGGTGCGCCCCTGGTCGTACGTGGCGTCGTTCTTCGCGAGCCACGGCAGGAAGTCCTGCTCGAACCGGCGCTGGAAACTCATCGGCTGCCCCGTCAGGAAGGACTGCCAGTCCCCGGTGAAGTCGATGTTGCTGTCGAGGACGACCCGTTCCACGCGGCGGGGGAACTCGGTCGCGTAGTACGCCCCGAGGAAGCTGGCGTACGAGGGCCCGTAGTACGAGATCTTCTGCGCCCCGAGCAGCTCCCGGTACAGGTCCATGTCGTGCACGGCCTGATCGGTGGTGATGTACGGCAGCAGCCCGCCCGAGTTGCGCTTGCAGTCCTGCACGAAGTCCCGGGCGCGGTCGAGGGTCTGCCGGACGGCGGCCGCCGACCGGTCGCGCAGATCGCCGCTGCCGAACATGGCGTCGACCTTGTCCTGGTCCGCGCAGACCACCTTCGTACTCGCGCCCACACCGCGCTGGTCGAAGCTGACGATGTCGTACGCTTCCGCCAGCTTCGGGCTGTACGAGGCGAGCCGGGCCGGCCGGGGGAGCCCCGAGGCCCCGGGGCCGCCGGCCGCCATCATGAGCACGCCCCGGCGCTTCGCCGGATCGGCTGCCCGGTGCCGGGAGACCGCGATCGTCAGGCTCGGCCCGGAGTCCGGGTGGTACCAGTCCCTCGGCACGGACATCGAGGCACACTCCAGTGATCCGCCGGGACAGGGCTGCCAGTTGAGCTGCTGGTGCAGATACCGGTCGGGTGTCCGCGGGCTCCCGCCGCCCGCGCCGGTGGGCGCGGCGCTCGCGTGGCCGACGGGCAGGACGGCTGCGGCGAGCATCCCGCAGGCGGCGGCCGCGAGCCATCGGGCAGGCTTCTTGAACACGTGCATGTCTGAACTCCCCCTGGGGTCCGTCAGGTCCCCTTGATCGTCCCGCGCCGGCCCCCCGCCTCTCGATACCACTGCCATCCGCATCGGGGGTGGCAGTGGTGCCACCCCCTCCCGGGCTGGGGGTGGGTTCGCCGCCACCGCGCGGGGAGTCCGTAGCAGAACCGATACTTCACGCCCCTGTGACGTGTGTCGCACGCAGCGCTACATTGCCCAGGCCCCGCAGCTGCGGGGCGGTTCGGGCCGTACGGCGGGGGAGGGGCATCGACGATGGGCTCTGGAGTTCTCGCGAAGCTGGGCAGTGCGATCACCGCCAAGACGGCCGCGGTGGCGGCCGCCGGCGCCCTGGTGGTGTCCGGTGCCGTCGGAGTCGGCGTATGGGCGGTCAGCGGTGGCCCGCAGCTGGCGGTCGTTCAGCGCAGTGTCTCGGTGTCGGTCGCGGCGCGCGGCGAGCAGGCCGCGGTCGCCCCGTGCCAGGCGCACGAGAAGGCGCTCGGCGGCGGGTACGCGATCACCGGCACCGGCTTCGCCACGAGCAGTCTCTTCGTGGGCGACGCGTGGCTGGCGGCCGCGTACAACCCGGACGACACGCCCGCCACGCTCACCTCGTACGCCCTGTGCATCAACGCGAAACCGGATTTCCTGGGCGGCGTCGACTGGACCGAGCAGGCGCACGCGTTCCACGACCGGGGCAACAAGGTGACCGCCACCGGCGGTGCGATCATCCACGACCTCACGACCGACGGGCCGTTCGCGGACGCGGCCGAGCAGGCCACCGCCTGGCCCTCGTGTTCCGGCGACTTCACCCCGGTGGGCATCGAGTTCCGGGCGGGCCGCACCGTGTCGGGCCGCGCCGTCGCGCCGGTCCCGCTCGACAGCCTGACCACGAAGTCGTCGGGGGCCGGCGTCACCAAGCCCGTGCCCCGGGTCGCGCTCAACCCGGGCACCCGGCTGAGCACCGGCGTGTTCCCGCTCCGTTCGTCCGAGAACATCGTGCGCCAGACCCGGATCGAGGACCCGCAGCCACCGGAGTCGAACTACGCAGTCGCCGTCCGTCCGATCTGTGTCCGGCTGAAGAGCGTGTCCGTGGCCACCGTGAAGGTGGCGGTGGCCGCCGGCGGCAGCGCGGACACGGCCGTGTCCTGTCCGAAGGGGAAGCTGGTGGTCGGCGGCGGCTTCCAGTTCCCTGCCGACAACGAGAAGGGCGCTGCGGAGGCTCCGACACGCTTCTTCGGCGACGGCTGGCTGTACGCGCCGACCGACGCGCCGGCGGCCGGTGAGCCCTCGGGCCACAAGGTGAAGGCATGGCACGTCACCGGCAGGAACCAGCAGAAGGCCGGTCTCGACTACTACAACTCGGTCTGGATCGAGCACAGCGACCGCGAGACGCTCACCGGCAACGGCTACTTCGACACGCACGGCCGGGGCCCGGACGACCAGGCACTGCGCGTGTCGCCGGTGCCGGACAGTCAGGAGCTGGTCGCCGGCGCGGTCTGCGCCACGGTCGACGCCAAGCCCACCGAGCCCGCCAAGGCCCCCTCGCCGCCCGCCGTCACCAGGCCGGAACTGCCGCCCGCACTCGACCCGCTGCCGGGTGCGACGGGCGGCACGGGCTCCGCGTCGCCCTCGGCCTCCGCCCCGACCCCCGGCGCCTCGCCCACGACGAGCCCCACCGCCTCGCCCGGTACGTCTCCCACGCCCGGCAGCCCCAACAGCCCGGGGACCCCGACCACGGGCGGCCCGAGCCGGCCGGCCACCCCGTCGCAGAGCAGTTCGCCGACCCGCCAGCAGCCGCAGGCCCCGGCGGTGGGCATCCAGCAGCCCGGCGCCGGCGGACAACTGCGGCGCGGCTGCGAGGAGTCGTTCGCCGGGACGGCCCGGACCCGCCCGGGCGACCAGCCCGTCACCGACCCGCAGTACACGAGCTGGCGGATCAACGGGCCGAACGGGCCCGTGACCCTGGGCGCGGGAGCGTCGGGCCGCTTCCTCGTCCCGCTGCTGCCCGACGGAACGTACAAGCTGGTGTTCAGCGCCACCGATCCGGCGGCCGGACTCACCGGCAGCGCGGAGATCTCCGTCAGGATCGTCGGCTGCCTGCGCTGAACACAGAAGACTGAACGGGGAACACCCTTCGGGGGAAAGGCGCCACGAGGGTGGCCGGGGTTCCGGACGGAGAGGATCATGAGGAGGGCGCCGGCCCGTCGGGCCCCGCCCCGCCACCGAGTCCAGGAGGTACGTGTGTCTGCCGCGTCGAGCACCGCGTCGTCGAGTTATGCATCCGGGGTCTTCGAAGTGCCTCTGCTGGGCGACACGATCGGCGAGAACCTGGACCGGACCGTCCGCCGGTTCCCCGGCCGCGACGCCCTCGTCGACCTCGCCGCCGGGCGCAGGTGGACGTACGAGGAGCTCGCCGCCGACGTCGACGCCCTCGCGCTGGGCCTGCTGGACCTGGGCATCGTCAAGGGGGACCGGGTCGGCATCTGGGCGCCCAACCGCGCCGAGTGGACACTGGTGCAGTACGCCACCGCGAAGATCGGGGCGATCCTCGTCACCGTCAACCCGGCCTACCGCTCACACGAGTTGGAGTACGTCCTGCGGCAGTCCGGGATCCGGCTGCTCGTCGCGGCGGAGCGCTTCAAGACCTCCGACTACGCCGGGATGATCGAGGAGGTGGGGCCGCACTGCCCGGAGCTGGAGTTCACGGTCCTGCTGGACGGGCCGCGGTGGACGGCCCTGCTCGAGCAGGGCCGCCGGGGCGACCCGGCCAACCTCGTCCACGCGGGGGCCGGGCTGAGCCCGGACGACCCGATCAACATCCAGTACACCTCGGGGACCACCGGCTTCCCCAAGGGTGCGACCCTGTCGCACCACAACATCCTCAACAACGGCTTCTTCGTCGGCGAGTTGTGCCACTACACCGAGCAGGACCGGGTCTGCATCCCGGTGCCGTTCTACCACTGCTTCGGCATGGTCATGGGCAACCTCGCCTGCACCAGCCACGGCGCGGCGATGGTCATCCCGGCGCCGTCGTTCGAGCCGGAAGCCACCCTCGCGGCGGTCGAGGCGGAGTCCTGCACCTCCCTGTACGGGGTCCCCACCATGTTCATCGCCGAGCTGGCCGCACCCGGCTTCGACGCGTACGACCTGTCCAGTCTGCGTACGGGGATCATGGCGGGCTCGCCCTGCCCGGTCGAGGTGATGAAGGAGGTCATCGACCGGATGGGCATGCGCGAGGTGTCCATCTGCTACGGGATGACGGAGACCTCGCCGGTGTCGACGCAGACCCGCGCCGACGACTCGGTCGAGCGCCGGGTGTCCACCGTGGGCCGCGTCGGACCGCACCTGGAGGTCAAGGTGGTCGATCCGCAGTCCGGGCGGACCGTGCCCCGTGGCGAGCCGGGGGAGCTGTGCACCCGCGGCTACTCGGTGATGCTCGGCTACTGGGGCGAGCCGGAGCGCACCGCCGAGGCCGTCGACGCGGCGCGCTGGATGCACACCGGCGACCTGGCGGTGATGGACGAGGACGGCTATCTGAGCATCACCGGCCGCATCAAGGACATGGTGATCCGCGGCGGGGAGAACGTGTACCCGCGGGAGATCGAGGAGTTCCTCCACGCCCATCCGGACGTCCTGGACGTCCAGGTCATCGGCGTCCCGGACCCCAAGTACGGGGAGGAGCTGATGGCGTGGGTGCGGATGCGCGAGGGAGCTGATCCGCTGACCGCGGCCGCCGTCCGCGCCTTCTGTGACGGGCGGCTGGCCCATTTCAAGATCCCGCGGTACGTGCACGTCGTGGACGAGTTCCCGATGACGGTGACCGGGAAGATCCGCAAGGTCGAGATGCGCGACGCGGCGGCCCGGCTGCTGGAGCTCTCGTCCTAGCGGCCGGGCCGAACGGCGTGGTTCAGTTGTTACGGGGAGACAGCTCGGCCATGGCGCTCCAGCCCTGGCCGGGCACCTCGACGTGGATGATCTCCGGCGTGTCGGCGATGGCGCCCGCGAGGGTCTCCATACCGGCCTTGAAGTGGTCGGACGCGACGTGCGTGGCGCCCGCCTCTGCGTCGGTGAAGGCTTCCAGGAGCGTGTACTTGTTGGGGTCGTCGACGCTGCGCGACCAGTCGTAGAACAGGTTGCCCGGCTCGTTGCGGGTGGCCCGGGTGAACTCGTCGACGAGGGTGAGCCAGTTGTCGCTGTGCTCCGGACGGACGTCGAACCTGACGGCGATGAAGATCATGCCGACCAGCCTGGCAGGCCGCCGCGGGCCGCGCATCCCCATCGCGCCGTATTTCCGGCAGGGTCGGAATCCCGGCGCCCTCCGGGGCGCCCGCGGGGCCGTCCGTCAGACGCAGTCCGCCGCGGCCTGCGCGAGCGCGGTGCGGATCTCCTCCGGGCGCCGCCGGAACTCCCCGGTCGGCAGCGACACCGACAGGGCATGCACCGCGCCGCCGTCGTCGCCGCGCCCGCGCGGCAGGGCGACGGCCAGGCAGGTGTACGAGGGATCGGCCTCCCCGACGGAGAGGGCGTAGCCCTGCCCCCGGACCCGGGACAGCTCCGCCTCCAGCAGTTCGGCGCTGGTGATGGTGGCCCCGGTCAGGCGGGCCATTCCGTGCTCGGCCAGGTACCGCCGCCGCAGCGGCCGGGGCAGCTCGGCGAGCAGCGCCTTGCCGTGCGCGGTGGCGTGTGCCCGGGTCTCCCGCCCGGGGGTGAACGGGTTCGCCGCGTCCGTGACCGGGGCGGTGGTGTCGACGACGGTGATCAGGCCGCCCCGGTAGGCGGTGTGGTAAGCCTCGGCTCCGGTGGCGCGGCGCAGCCGGGTGAGCAGATCGGCCATGCGCGGCGCCGGCTCCAGCTGCCGGAGCAGGCTCCGGTGCAGCCCGGGGACGCGCGGCCCCAGCACGTACCCCTGCCCGGTGCGGACGAGGTATCCGCGCGCGGTCAGCGGGGCCAGCAGGTGGTAGGCGGTGGACAGGGAGCACTCCGTCCGGCGTGCCAGCGCCTTGGCGCTGACCGGCCCGGCCGCGTCGGCGACGGCATCGAGGATCGCCAGCGCGCGGTCGACGGACTGCGGACCGGTGGACGGCATGGTGGGTTCTCCCGAGGTGGTGACGGCACGGATCCCCCGAGCCTATGACGCAGCGGACGGGCGGCGTTCATCGAACGTTGACCGGACGCAGAGGGGCAGCGCGCACAGTCGTGCGTATGGACAGCGAACACGGCACCCCCGCGAGGCGGCATGACCCTGCGGCGGTTGCGGACCTCAGCGGCATCCGGCTCGCCCACCGCGCGATCCTGGCCGACATCGAGCGCCTCGCCCGGCTGCTCGCCGCTCTCGCCGCGGCCGCGGAACCGGCCGGGCCCGCGCGGGCGGAGGCCGTCGCCCGGTACGTGCACCGCTACCACGCCGTCGTGCGTGGCCACCACCGCGGCGAGGACGAGATCCTGTGGCCGGTGGTCCTGGACGCCGTACCCGACGCGGCCGATGCGGTGGCCGGCATCGTGCGCTTCCTCCACGACCACGAGGCGCTCGACGCGCTCCAGGCCGCCTGCGACGCGGCCGCGGACCGTTTCGCCGCCGAACCCGGCCGCCACGCCCGGCGGTTGGCCGGGCTCCTCGCCGACCAGCGGGATCTGCTGGCCGAGCACATCGAAGCCGAGGAGCAGCACGTGTTCCCGGTCATCGCCGCCCGGGTGCCCGGCGCCGCCTACGCGGCCGCGGAGGCGCGCATCCGCAGCGCCGACCGGTCCGCCGACCCGGCCTGGGCCCGCGCGTGGCTGCTGAGCCATGCCACCGAGGACGAGGCCCGCCGCCTGCTGCCCGGCCCCGCCGCGGACCCGGCCGCCCTGGAACCCCTGCTACGGGCGTATGCCGCCGAAGTGGCGCTGGTGTTCGCGGCCTGACCGCGGTTTCAGCCGTCGGCCCACTGCCGGGCCAGCGAGGCGAAGGCGCGGGAGGCGGCGCTCTCGTACGCGCTCTCCCGGCGCAGGAGGACCACGGTCCGCGCCGGGAGGGCGGGGGCGAGGGGGACGGGGTGCAGCGGGGTGTGGTCGCGGGTGAGGGCGTCGGGGAGCACTGTGGCGAGCCCGGTGCGCCGGACGATCTCGGTGAGGGCGCTGATGGAGTTGGCCTCCACCGCGATCGGCGGTTCGACCCGGTGCCGGTGGAAGTACGCGTCGATGTGGGCCCGGGTCGCGAAGTCGCCGCTGAGCAGCGCGAGGGGGCACGCGGCGAGTTCGGACACCGGCAGGGGTTCGGTACGGCCGGCGTGCGGGTGGGCGGGGCCGACCACCAGGCCGAGGGACTCGGTGAACAGGTCGGTGGCGCCGACACCGGGCAGGTGCGCGCCCTGGAAGGCGATCCCCAGGTCGACGGCATCGGCCAGCAGCGCCGACTCCAGCCGGCCCTGCGTCATCTCCTTGACGTTCAGGGTGATTCCGGGGTGCAGGGCATGCAGTTCCGCGGCCAGCGGGCCCAGCAGGTATGCGGTGAACGTCGGCGTCATGGCGAGGCGCAGGCTGCCGCGGGAGAGGTCCGCCACGTCCAGGACGGCCCGCTCCGCGGCGGCCAGGTCCTGGAGCGCGCGGCGCGCGTACGGGACGAAGGTCGCGCCCGCGTCGGTCAGGCGTACGGCGCGCCCCGTACGGTCCAGTAGCTGGACCCCCACGGTCCGCTCCAGCTGCTTGATCTGCTGCGACAGCGTGGGCTGCGAGAGGTGCAGCTCCTCGGCGGCGCGGGTGAAGCTGCCGTGTTCGGCCACGGCCAGCAGATAGCGGAGATGGCGCAGTTCCAGAGGCATGAGCACCACTATAGATGTCAGCAATAACGATCATGACTACTGCGTCTTGGACACTATAGGTGCAGGTCATGCAGGGTGGAACTCGTCAGCCCGACCAGGGCGGGCACCACCGAAGGGAGTGACCGTGCAAGATCTCGCCGAGGGCGTCGCGCACTTTCAGCAGGACGTCTTCCCCGCCAAGGCGGAGCTCTTCGCCCGCCTGGCGACCACCCACCGGCCGCACTCCCTCTTCATCAGCTGCTCCGACGCCCGCGTCGTCCCGGAGCTGATCACCCAGCAGGAGCCGGGCGAGCTGTTCGTCATCCGGACCGCCGGCAACCTCGTACCGGCCCATGCGGCCGCCGGCGACGGCGCCACCGGCACCGACGGGGTCGCGGCCGGCATCGAGTACGCGCTCGCCGTCCTGGGCGTCCGCTCCATCGTGGTCTGCGGACACTCCGCCTGCGGCGCCATGACCGCACTCGCCGCCGGCCAGGACCTCGCGGAGCTGCCCGCCGTCGCCGGCTGGCTGCGCCACGCGGCGCCCACCGGGACGCCGCACGGCGAGGTCGAGGTCCTGATCCGCAACAACGTCGCCGCGCAGCTCGCGAACCTCGCCACGCACCCCGCGGTCGCCCGCGCCCTGGCCGCGGACGCCGTCACCCTGCACGGCTGGGTCTACGACATCCCCTCCGGCACGGTCGAGCGGATCGACCCCGCCACCGGCCGGTCCGCCGCCCTCGCGGCCTGATCCGCCCCTCCCGCCACTCCATCCCTGAAAGGGAACCTCCCATGATCCACGCCCAGTTCGCCCCCTCCGCCCGCCAGGCCCTGGCCGACGCCGCCGTCGACGCGAAGATCCGCAAGAACCTCAGCTGGCAGCAGATCGCCGACGCGGCCGGCCTGTCGGTCGCCTTCGTCACCGCCGCGGTGCTGGGCCAGCACCCCCTGCCGGCCGCCTCCGCGGAAGCCGTCGCCGAGCTGCTGGGCCTCGATGCCGAGGCCGCGCTGCTCCTGCAGACGATCCCGACCCGGGGCTCGATCCCCGGCGGCATCCCGACCGACCCGACCATCTACCGCTTCCACGAGATGCTCCAGGTCTACGGCACCACCCTCAAGGCCCTGGTCCACGAGCAGTTCGGCGACGGCATCATCAGCGCGATCAACTTCAAGCTGGACGTCAGGAAGGTCGCGGATCCCGAAGGCGGCGAGCGCGCCGTCATCACCCTCGACGGCAAGTACCTCCCCACCAAGCCGTTCTAGCCGTCCTAGCCCCTTCTAGGCGGAGGCGTCGAGCAGGGTCTCGGCCACCGCGGTGCGGGCGTACAGCACCGAGCGGCCCGCCCGGTGCGCGCTGACCAGGCCCGCGTCGCGCAGCGCGGTCAGGTTCTGCGACACCCCGGCCGCCGAGAGCCCCGTACGGCGGGCCAGCTCGGTGGTGGAGGCGGGCGCCTCGAGCTCCGTCAGCAACAGGGTCCGCGAACGGCCGAGCACGACGGCGAGGGCCTCGGCCTTCCCGGCCGGCGGCCGCGACGCCCACAGCGCGCCCACCCCGCGCGCCGGATAGGCGAGCTGCGGCGGATCCGGCGGCGTCATCCGGGTCAGCAGGCCCGGCCCGAGGAAGGCCGAGGGCACCAGCAGCAGCCCTCTGCCCGCCGTCTCCCGGGACAGGGGCCGGGTCCGGCGAACCAGCCGCAGGGCGTTGTCGTCCCACTGCACCGCGCTGTGCAGCTCGTTGATGACGTGGCCGGCGCCCCGCTCGGCCGCCTGCCGGGCCCGGTGGAAGACATCGGCCTCCAGCACCGAGCGGATCCGGGCCCAGTACGGGGCGAGCGCGAGCTTCCAGTACGCCTCGATCTCCTCCGCCAGCCGGGGCAGCCGGGCCTGCGGGTCCGCGTGCAGGGCCCGTGCCCGGGGGCCGAGCGAGCCCTGGTGGTAGCGCAGGTGGTCGAGGTTGCGGCGGACCGGGTCGGCCGGAGCGGCGAGGACCCCGGCCAGTTCCGCCGCCAGGACGGGGGCCGGTCCGGCGGGCGCAGGGTTGAGGAAGTGGGGCACGTACCCCTTGGGCGGGATCAGCTCGGCGAGCCAGCCCCGGTCCAGCCCGGCCGCCGCCAGCCGGGGCCTTACCTGCTCCGCCCACGGCCGGTACACGGGCGAGACGGCGCCGTCGTTCAGCAGCCGCCGGAAGCTGGTCACCACCTCCCACAACGGCGAGACGGCGAACCGCATCTGCGCCAGATCGCCCGCCGAGAACGCCAACTCCGCCAGGAGGACCACCCCTTGGATTCACCCATGCCTGAATCAATGGCCTCGAGCCTACTGCGCGGAGATCATTCCGGCATGACCTCTCAGACCATCACCGCGGCCGCCTCGGGCACCTGGAAACTCGGCGACCTCGAAGTGAACCGCATCGGCTTCGGCGCGATGCGACTGACCCAGAACGGCCCGGCGTTCGCCCCCGGCGCCGCCCCCAGCGACCGCGGCAGGGCGATCGGCGTACTGCGCCGCGCCGTCGAGCTCGGCGTCAACCACATCGACACCGCCGCCTTCTACTTCTCCCCGCTGCGCTCCGCCAACGAGCTGATCAACCAGGCCCTGGCACCGTACCCGGACGACCTCGTCATCACCACCAAGGTCGGCCCCGGCCGGGGCCCGTCGGGACAGTGGCTGCCGCACGCCACCCCGGAGCAGCTGCGCGGCCAGGTCGAGGAGAACCTGCGCCAGCTCGGCCGAGACCACCTCGACGTGGTCAACCTGCGCATCGTCGGGACCGATTCGATCGCCGAGCGCTTCGGCGCCCTGGCCGACCTGCGCGAGGCGGGACTCATCCGCCACCTCGGCCTCTCCAACGTACAGCCCGAACACCTCGCCGAGGCCCGGGCCATCGCGCCGGTGGTCTGCGTACAGAACCTGTACGGGCTCGGCGCCCGGCCCGAGCAGGAGGCGTTCCTGCGCACCTGCGGCGAGCAGGGCGTGGCGTTCGTGCCGTTCTACTCGATCGCCGGGACGGGACGCGAAGCGGGCGCGAGCGGCGCCGAGCACCCGGAGGTGCTCTCCGTGGCCCGCGCCCACGGGGTGGGCCCCGCCGAGATCCGGCTGGCCTGGACCCTGCACCGCGGACCGCACGTCCTGGCCATCCCCGGAACCGGCAACCCGGACCACCTCACCGCCAACGTGGCCGCCGGCGCCCTGCGCCTCTCCGCCGAGGACCTCGCCGTGCTGGACTCGCTGCACTCCGAGGGAGCGTGACGGCAGACAGCCCACCGAGGGCGGACCGGCTGCCCGCCCGCCGGCCCGCCGGCTCGCCGTCCGCCCCGCCGTGGCGGAACGGACGGCCGGGTGCCCGGTCAGCGGGGACCGAGCGGTCCCTTCCCGGCAACGGTGTTGCCGGTGACCGTGCCGTCGGCGCCGGCCAGGGTCACGGCGTGCCGGACCCCGTCGGGACCGAGGACCACGGCCAGCCAGGCGCTGCCGCCGCCCTGCTGCGCGACGGCGCGCAGCGATTCGAGCTTGCCGCCCTCCACGGCGGCCGTCGCCTTCTCGACGGCCTGGGCCGCCGGCAGCGCGGGCAGCGGTACCGGGGCGCCCTTGGCGGATCCGTCCGCCCGTCCTCCGGGACCGCGGCCGTCCGGTCCCCGGCCCGGGAGGCCGCGGTCGCCGTCGACGACCTCGGGCTCGGCGCCCTTGCGCAGCTTCGGGCCCATCGGGCCCTGCGCCGGCTTCCCCGCACGGCCGTGCTCGCGGACCTTGACGGCGAAGCCGTCCCGCATGTGCTCCCGGTGGCCGTGCTCGGCCGCGGCCACCGCTGCCGCCCCGCCGCCGATCAGGACGACCAGCCCGAGGGCGACCCATCGCGTACGCCCCTCACGGGCCAGCCGGACCAGCCGGCCGCGGCGGCCCGCCACCGCACCGGTCGTGTTCCCGGTCGCGTCGGCCTTGGCCTCGCCCGGGCCCGCGGGCGGCTCGGGGGGCTGGGGACTGGACTGAGTCATCGGCATGCTCCTCGCGTTCTCCGAGCACCCTGCCCGGCTCGGCAGATCCTGCGCGCCCGATGCTGAAGCCTCGCTGAAGCCACCTGAAGACCTCTTCAGCAAGCCGTCGGCGCGACCTGAGAACCTTGTCCCCATGCGCGTACTGGTGGTCGAGGACGAACGGCGGCTCGCCGCGGCCCTGCAGCGGGGTCTGCAGGCCGAGGGCTTCTCCGTGGACGTCGCCCACGACGGCCCGCAGGGCCTGTGGCTGGCCGGCGAGCACGACTACGACGCCATCGTGCTCGACATCATGCTGCCCGGGCTCAACGGCTACCGGGTCTGCGCCCGGCTGCGCGCGAGCGGCTGCGAGTCGGGGATCCTGATGCTCACCGCCAAGGACGGCGAGTACGACGAGGCGGAGGCCCTCGACACCGGCGCGGACGACTTCCTCTCCAAGCCCTTCTCCTACGTGGTCCTGGTCGCCCGGCTGCGCGCCCTCATCCGGCGCACCGGCCGCCGCAGCCCGCAGGTCATGGAGTTCGGCGACCTGGTGATCGACCCCGCCGGGCAGCGGTGCACGCGCGCCGGTACCGAAGCCCGGCTGACCTCGCGCGAGTTCGCGGTCCTCGTGTACCTGGCCCGGCGGGCCGGGGAGGTCGTACCCAAGCGGGAGATACTGGAGCATGTCTGGGACGCCGCCTACGAGGGTGACCTGAACGTCGTCGAGGTCCACGTCAGCGCCCTGCGCCGGAAGATCGACGCACCCTTCGGCCGGGCCGCCGTGGAGACCGTCCGCGGCGCGGGCTACCGGCTGGCGGCCGACGGTGGCTGAACCGAAGACCGGCGCCGCCCGGTCCCTCGGCGGTGTCCGCCTGCGCGCCCTCCGCCGGATCCGCTGCACCGCGCGGCGCCTGCGCCCCCGGTCCGTCCGCGCGCGGGCCACGCTCGGCGCCTCCACCGTGGTGGCCCTCGCCCTCGGCGCGGCCTCCTTCGCCCTGCTCGGGATGCTGGACGGCAACCTGATGCGGAACGCCCAGGCCGATGCCGAACGGCAGGCCCTCTCCACGGCCGGGCTCGCGGCCGCGGGCCGGCTCGACACCGTACTGGCCCCCGGGCGCGACACCGACTTCCTGCAGGTCGTCGATGCCGACGGCCGCGTCCTGGCGGCGAGCCCCAACCTCGCCGGCCGCCCCGCCCTCTCCCCGGCCCGCCCGGGCAAACCCGGCACGGTCCGCCGCACGTGGAAGGAGGGCCCGGCCCGCGGCGACCGCCGCCATCGCGTCGTCCAGGTCACCACGGTCACGGGGGAGGGACTGGTCACCGTCTACGCGGGGACCTCGCTGCGGCAGGCCGACGCCGCCGACGACGTCATCACCGGCGCGCTGGCCGTCGGAGTACCGCTGCTCGTGCTCACCGTCGCCCTGGTCACCTGGCGGGTGACCGGCTGGGCGCTGCGCCCCGTCGAGGCGATCCGCGCCGAGGTCGCCGAGATCAGCGACCGCGACCTGCACCGCCGGGTGCCGGTACCGCGCAGCCAGGACGAGATCGCCCGGCTCGCCGTCACCATGAACACCACCCTGGACCGGCTGGAAGCCGCCGGGATCCGCCAGCGCCGGTTCATCGCCGACGCCTCGCACGAGCTGCGCAGCCCGATCACGGTGCTCCGCACCCAGCTGGAGGTCGCCCAGGCCCACCCCGATCCGGCGCTGTGGGGCGAACTGGTCAGCGGGGCCCTGGAGGACACCGTACGACTGCAGGACCTCGCCGCCGACCTGCTCCTGCTGGCCCGCCTGGACACCGGCGAACCGCCCCCGGCAGCAGCCGTCGACCTCGCGGACGTCGCCCGCGAGGCGGCCCGCTCGCGCAGGCGGGACCGGATCCCCGTCGACATGGAGATCGCTCCCGAGGCCACCGTGCGCGGCAGCACGCTGTGGCTCTCCCGGCTCGTCACCAACCTGCTGGACAACGCCCAGCGCCACGCCGACCGGCGGGTCCGGCTCCTGCTGCGGGTCGACGCGGCCCGGCGTACCGCCGTGCTGGAGGTACGCGACGACGGGCCGGGCATCCCGGCCGCCGACCGGGAGCGGGTCTTCGAGCGGTTCACCCGCCTCGACGACGCCCGCAGCCGCGACGAGGGAGGTACCGGCCTGGGCCTGGCCATAGCCCGCGACATCGCCACCCGGCTGGGCGGTTCCCTCACGGTCGAGGACGCCCCGGCCGGCGCACGTCTGGTGGCCCGCCTTCCGCTGGACTCCGCCTGAAGCGGGCGGATATCCGGTTCTGATTGTTCCCCGTTCTGCTTTTTTCGCACCTGTCCAACTCTGTTCACTCCATGCTTGCCTCGGCTCTCGAAGGGGGGCGTCAGCAACGCCAGAGCCGCATCCCGAACAGACATCAACCATGGCGCACACAGCCAGAGGACGGCGCGATGAAGAACAACCGGATGATCGTCACCGTGGTGGCGCTCTTAGCGATCTTCGCATTCAGTGTGGTGATGGTGGTGGCGGGACAGCCCGTCGCAGCCGTCACCGCACTCATCCCGTCGGTCGCGCTGGGCGTGCAGCAGATCGTGCAGGCGGGCACGGGACTTGCGGAGAGCCGCCGCGAGCGGCCCTCCGTACAGGTGCCCGACCGGGACGAGGAGCCGCGCGGATGAACCTCCACTCGGCACCCCAGGACGTCCCCCAGGGCCCGCGCGGCAAACCGGGCCGCCGGCTGGGGCCCATCGCCGACGGCACCGGAGCGGCGCACCGCGCCTGGCTCGAGCCGCTGCGCGACGCCATCCATGGCAGGGGAGTGACCCTGGACGAGCTCCAGGCGCGCACCGGCCGGCCCAAGGGGCACATTTCCGAACTGCTGCGGGCCGTCGGCCGCTATCCCCGCTGGGTCTTCGTCCGTACGGTGCTCCTCGCGCTGGACCGGCCCGGCGTGCCGTACGACACGATGCGGCTGCGCTGGGTGCTGGCAGCGCGGGACCTCGGCAAGCGCACCTCGTGGATCAAGGACTGCCTCCACGAGGGCGGCGCCCGCCACCGCACCCGGGCCACCTCGGTCCCCCTGGACTTCCTGGCCTTCCGGCAGATGCACCACCCGCACTACACCTGCTATGCCTCTGCCTACCTGCGCCGCCCCGGCCTCGTCCGGAAGGCCGTCGACGACGTCTTCACCCTCCTGCTGATGCTGTGGCACGACGCACTCGCCAGCGAGAACCCCGAGCGGTTCGCGTGGCCGATCCTGCGCCAGACCGTGCTCGAACGCGCGCCGAAGGACAACGGCCGCCCCTCGCTCCTCGAAGCCGCCTTCGACACGGTGGCCCTGGACCTCGCCCCGGACCCGATCGGCCAGGTCGAGGAGTCCATGGCCCTGTTCCGGGCCGTCGCGGACCTGGCGCCGCTCCAGCGGGACGTCATCGTCCTGCTGTACCTGTGCGGGCTGGAGGACGCCCGGGCGGCAGACGAACTGGGCGTCTCCCTCGCCGCCGTGCGGTCCACCGCTCGGCACGCCAAGCGCAACCTGCACGCCGCCCTGTACCCGGACACCACCACCGAGGAGGAGGTCTCCGGTGACCTCGACCATTGACCAACTGCTGGCCCGAGCCCGCCTCCACGACACCTCGCACGCGCCCGCCGACATCGCCGACAGCCGCGGCGCACCGCATCACGAGCCGGGCGCACGGGCGCCCGGCGCGACGGCGGCCGAACCGCACAAGGACATGCGGGGAGCCGCGCGCGACCTCCAGGCGCTGTGCGAAACGGCCGTCACCGGAGCCGCCGTCGCCGCGCTGGGCGACTTCCTCACGAACAAGCTGCCCCAGCCCTCCGGTGCGCGCGTCCTGGGCTGCATCCTGCTGCTCACCGACGCCGAGGACTCCGCCCGCTTCTGGTGGCAGTACGCAGCCGGCGCCGGAGACTCGATCGCCTCGTACTGCCTGTACCTCCACCACCTCGCGCTCGGCGAGAACCACGAAGCCGTGTGGTGGCGGCGCCAGACGGCCCCGTCCGCCGCCCGGAACGCGGCGGATTCACCGAATGCGGCCGATGCGCCGGGCGTGGCGGACGCGCCGGACGCACCGGACGCGGCCACCGTGGTCTTCGACGGTGCGGAGCGGAACCTCGCGGCCGATGCGAGCCTGCCCACCACCCTGCGCGTCCTGCGGGCGCTACGGCCCAGCGGAGGCGGGTCGAAGCGCGGCTCGAGCACCGTCAAGGCCGTCATGGAGTACGTCTCGGCCGCCGTCAGCTACGTCGACGACGACCTCGAACTGCCGCTGCCCGACCCGGACTTCACCGACCGGATCCGCGCCCTGACGGCGGCCGCCCGCCCGGCCCGGCCCGGCCGCCGCACCCCGCCCCGGCTCCCGCCCAGGCTCCGGGCCACCTGATCGCACCGCCCGGAACAGAGGTGCCGCTCGGCAGGGGACCGCCGAGCGGCACCGGCTGCCGGGGTCAGCGCGAGCCGTGCTCCGGGAGGTCCTGCTCGGCCGGGGCCGCGGTCAGGTCCGGGATCAGCGCGAAGCTGCGCTGGGCGGCGGGGGCCGCAGGCGCCTTCTTCCCGCAGAAGGCGCCCTCGAGTGTGCCGCCCAGGGCCGTGTTCGCCTCACCCTTGTTCGAGGTGTTCGCCACCGCGGCGAGGCTGCGCTTGCCGTCGCGGGTGGCGAAGGCGTACGTGTAGAAGCCCTGGACCGTGCCCGTGTGCCCGTACACCGAAGTGCCGCACGACAGGTCGTAGCGACGCAGGCCCAGTCCGTAGAACCGGGTGTTCGTGGTGTCCGTCGGGGTCATGGTGAGCATGGCGTCGAGCGTGCGCGGTGCCAGCAGCTTGCCGCCGAGCAGCGCGGACATGAAGGTGTTCAGATCGGCCGTGTTCGAGATCATCGCACCGGCGGACTGCGCCCAGGACACCGTCTGCTCGGTCGAGTCGACCAGCGGCGCTCCGGCCTCGTCCGGGTGGAGGTAGCCGTGCAGGTGCGCACCCTTGATCGCGGTCGAGGGGTGCACGTACGAGGTGTTCTTCAGCTTCAGCGGCTTGATGATGCGGCGCTCGTACTCCTTGGCCACGCCGTGCCCGGTGGCCTTCTCGATGAGCATGCCGACGACCACGAAGTTGGTGTTGGAGTACTTGTACGAGACGCCCGGCTCGGTCGTGCGCGGCTCGCGCAGCGAGAGGGCGACCAGCTCCTGGTACGTGAAGACCTTGTTCCGGACGGCCTCGAAGCCGGGCACGGTCTTGTCGAACATCGCGTTCGTGTAGTCCGCCAACCCGCTGCGGTGGGTGAGCAGATGCCGGACCGTGATGCGGTCGTCGGGCAGCAGGCCGGGCAGGTACTGGTTGACCGGGGCGTCCAGGTTGATCTTGCCCTCGTCCACCAGCTGGAGCAGTACGACGCTGGAGAACGACTTGGTGACGCTGCCGATCCGGAAGCGGCCGTTGATGTCCATGGCCGCGCCCGTGGTCCGGTCCTGCACGCCCACCGCACTGGTCAGCGGCGCACCGGAACCGGTGATGCGGACCATGGCGCCGGGCGCACCGACCGCAGTGGTGTTCTTCAACGCCTGCGTCACGGCCTCGAGATCGGGCTTCGGTGCGGGCGCGGCGGTCTGCGCCGCCTGGGCGGAGAACGGGGCCGCCGCTGCCTCGGCGGCGGTCGCGGGCACCGCACCGGCGAGCACGGCGAGCAGGGCGGCACTGATGGTCAGGCGTCGGTCGAGAGGCAGGCGCACGTTGTTCCTCAACTGCAGAGTGACGGGAAGGGTTTCGCGTTCGTGGACTCGCCGCCGCGGGGCGGTGATCAAGGCCGCGGCCTGCGATCGTACGTGCCGGACGGGTGTGGACCGAGTGCGTGCCGCCTCAGAACGTGCAGGTGGGGACGTTTTCCAGCCACGCAGCGCCCTGGATGTAGATGTTGGTGACCCATGCCTTGTAGTCGGGCAGATAGGACCAGGCGTCGTTGGTGTAGCCGTCGGAGGTGACCTTCTCCGCGTGCTTCTGGCACTCGACGCGGATCGTCGTCGGCCCCGGGAAGGCGTAGACGCGCGCGGCCGCGGTGGACGGCTGGGCCTTGGTCCAGACACCGGTGCCCCAGGTCCGGAACACGTGCCCGGTCACCGGACCGGGGTCGATCCGCACCGCCCCGTAGTAACCGCTGTTCAGCCGGAC
Source organism: Streptomyces sp. NBC_00354 (assembly GCF_036106915.1). Classification (NCBI taxonomy): domain Bacteria; kingdom Bacillati; phylum Actinomycetota; class Actinomycetes; order Kitasatosporales; family Streptomycetaceae; genus Streptomyces; species Streptomyces sp. NBC_00354. The sequence continues at coordinate 7,588,629 of NZ_CP107983.1, forward strand.
GTCGCTGACCATCAGTTTCGTACCGGACTGCCGGGCCTCCGCCATCTTGCCGGCGCCCAGGTAGATCGCGATGTGGTGCAGGTCCTGGGAGGTGCCCCACACCAGCAGATCGCCGGGGAGCAACGGGGTCAGGCCGTCGGCCGCGGTGAAGCGGCCGGCCGCGTGGTGCGTGTAGTACTGGGCGCCGGCGACCCCGTTCAGGATGTCCGACCCGGTGGCCTCGGCGTAGGCGTGGCGGACCAGTCCCGAGCAGTCGAAGCCGAGCCGCTCGGGATCGTGTTCGCTGGCCGGATCTGTAGGGTCCACCTGCCCGTACGTGGCCCCGGGCTGCGGACCGTGGCCGCCGCCCCACGTGTACCAGACGTCGGCGGCGACCTGTGCGCAGGCGGCGCCGACGGCCCGCTCGGCTGCGGCGGACGCCCCCGGGGCCAGGACCCGGCACGAACTGTCGGCGGCCGCGGCCGACACGGGGGGCCACAGGAGGCAGACCAGGAGTGCGATGAGTGTGCCGATGAGACCGGACCGGCGAAGCATGCGGGATCCTCGATTCTCGTTGCCGTGGGGAGGGGCCGTAGGGAGGGGCCGTGGGGAAGCCGTGGAGAAGCGTCGTGGTGGGGGCGGCCGTTGGCGTGCGCCGCAGACGGAACGAGCCTGCGGGCCGTGGCCTCCCCGCGTCGAGGTCCCGGCGGCACCCCACCCGGACGGGCAACGGGAAACCCCCTGGGAAACCCCCGCCGGTCAGGGCTCTTCGGAGCACCGCGCGGCGCCGTCGCCTGCGTGCAGCCGGCAGATCTCCGCCAGCCGGGCCCGGAGGTCCGGGTTCCACAGCTGCACCGTGCCGTCGTTGCTGCTGCTGGCCACCGTCCGTCCGTCAGGGGAGAAGACCACGCCCCACACCGCGCTGGTGTGGCCCGTCAGGGCGGCCCACAGCCGCCGCCCGGCCACGTCCCAGAGCCGCACGGTACGGTCGTTGCCGCTGCTGGCCAGCGTCCTGCCGTCGGGGGAGAACGCGACGGCGCGGGCGGAGCCGGTGTGGCCCGCCAGCACGGCCCCGGCCTCGAACCGCCGGGCGTCCCACAGCCGTACGGCGCCGTCGTTGCCGCTGCTCGCCAGCGTCCGCCCGTCCGGGCTGAACGCGACGGCCCGTACCGCGCCCGCGTGACCGGTGAGCGTGGCCAGCGGCCGCCGCCCGGGCACGTCCCACAGACGTACCGTCAGATCGTCGCCGGCGCTCGCCAGGGTGTGGCCGTCCGGGCTGAACACCACGTCGTTCGCGAAGTCGGTGTGGCCCGTGAGCGTGCCCAGGGCCGTACGGGAGGCCACGTCCCACAGCCGCACCGTACGGTCGGAACCGGCCGAGGCCAGCAGCTTCCCGTCGGGGGAGAAGGCCACCGCGAACACCGTCCCGCTGTGACCGGCCAGCGTGCCCAGGGCCGTACGCGAGCCCACGTCCCACAGCCGGACCGTCCCGTCGGAGCCCGCCGAGGCCAGCAGCTTCCCGTCGGGGGAGAAGGCCACCGAGAACACCGTCTCGGTGTGGCCCGCGAACGTCGCGACCACCCGCCGCCCGGCAACGTCCCACAACAGCACGGTGTGATCGGCGTCGGCGGTGGCCAGCAGCTTCCCGTCCGGGCTGTACGCGGCGTGCCAGATCTCCGTGAACGGGCGCGAGGTCAGGACCGGACCGCGCAGGTCCCAGAGCACCACCGACTGGTCGAAGGCAGCGGTGGCCAGCATCGTGCCGCCCGAGTCCACGGCGACTGCCAGCACATAGTCGGTGTGCCCGGCCAGCGTCGAGGTCAGCCGGCCGCTGCGCACGTCCCACAGCCGGGTGGTGCCGTCGCCGCTCGCGCTGACGACCGTGGCGCCGTCCGGGGTGTAGGCGACCGCATTGATGTCGTCGTTGTGGCCCGTCAGCGTCGCCGTCGTACGGCCTTCGGCCACGTCCCACAGCCGCACGGTCCGGTCGACGCCCCCGGAGGCCACCGTCCGTCCGTCGGGCGCGAACGCCACGCCCAGCACCTCGCCGGTGTGCCCCTCGAGGACGGCAATCTGACGGGCCGCCACCGGGTCCCACAGCCGTACGGTCTGGTCGGCGCCCGCCGACACCAGCGTTCTGCCGTCCGGCGCGTACGCCAGGGCGTTGACCCTCCCGGTGTGGCCGGTCAGCACCGCCGCCGCCGAGCCGCCGCCCGCGGGATCCCACAGGCGGACCGTCCCGTCGGCGCCCGCCACGGCGAGCGTGTGCCCGTCGGGCGCGAAGGCCACGGCGCGGGCGTCCGCCGACTGCGCGGGGAGCACCGCGAGCCCGTGTCCCTCCGTGTCCCACAGCCGTACCGGACCGTCCGTGGACGTCGCCGCGAGGGTGCGGCCGTCGGGGCTGAAGGCGATCGCGCGCACCCGGCCCGGCACGGTCAGCGTCACCGTCGTCCGCCGGTCCGCGACCCGCCGCAGCAGCACCTTCCCGTCGGAGCCGCCGGTCGCCAGCAGCCGGTTCCCCGGGGCGAAGGCCACCGCGTTGACCGGGCCGCTGTGCCCGCCGAGGCGGGCGAGGAACGGCTGGGCCTGCGTGCTCAGCAGCGCGCCCCGCGCCTGGGGCGTCGCCTTGGTGCGGTACGCCTCCTCGGCGAGCCGCATCGAGGCCTCGGGCTGACCGGCGGCGAGGGAGGTGGACTTCACGGCGAGGGCCTGCGAACGGGCGATGCGCTCCTGGCCGAGCGCGCCGGCCCGCTGCTGGTACGCCAGCGCCCCGGCGGTCAGGGCCAGGGCCAGCAGGCCGACGAGCATGGCCAGCATCCGCTGCTGGAGCCGGACCTGACGCCTGGCCTGCGTCCGCCGGGCGTCCTCCGCGGCCTGGCTCGTGCGGAGGAAGGCCGCCTCCCGGGGGCTGAGGCGGCTCCTGCCGTCGAGTTCGTCGGCCCAGGCACGGGCGCTCTCCAGCCGGGTGCCGCGGTACAGGACGGACGGATCGCGGCCCTCGCGCTCCCACTCCTCGGCGGCCTGGGCCAGTTGCCGGTGGACCAGCAGCCCGTCGCGGTCGGCGTGGATCCAGCCGCGCAGCCGCGGCCAGGCGTGCAGCAGGGCCTCGTGGGTGATCTCCACGGTGTCGCTGTCCATCGTGATCAGCCGGGCCCGGACGAACGCGTCCAGGGCCGCCGCGGCCCGGTCCGCATCGGCCAGCTGCTCCATCAGCGCGGTCCGGTCCGTCCGCCGCCGCGTCGCCCCCGCGCCGTCGGCGACATGGACCAGCGCCACCAGGATGCGGCGGATCGTCCGCTGCTCGGCCGGGTACAGGCGGGCGAACGCACTCTCGGCCGTGTGCGCGACCGCGCCCTGGATGCCGCCCGTGTCCTCGTAGCCCGCGACGGTCAGGGTGGTCCCCTCGCGCCGCTGCCAGGTGGCCATCAGCGCGTGGGACACCAGCGGCAGCGCACCGGACGGCGTGTCCCCCGGCCCGCCCGCCGGGGCCGGCGCCCCGGATTCCTCGCGCAGGCCCGCGTCCCGCAACAGCAGGGGGACCAGACCCGCCTCGAGCGTGAGCCCGGCGAGTTGCGCGGGGCGGGTGATCGACTCGCGCAGCTCCGCCACGGACATCGGGGGCAGGACGAACAGCCCGTCGGTGAAGACCGAGGCCAGTTCGGGAACGTCCAGGCAGCCGGCGGAGAAGTCGGCCCGGACGCCGAGCACCACGACGGCCGGGTCGTGCGCCGCCGGCCCCGGATCCGATGCGGCCAGGGCGCACAGGACGCGGACGAAGCCGCGCCGCTCCTCCTCGTCGGAGCAGAGGGTGAAAAGTTCCTCGAACTGGTCGACGAGCAATACCGGCCGGACGGTGGGCAGCCGGTGCTCCCGGGATCGCGCCGGGGTGTCGCCCGCCAAGTCGTTGACGGCCTCGAGCAGTCGCTGCGGCCGGTCCCGCAGCTCCCGTACGGTGAGGCCGAGATCGCCGCCGAGCACCTTCGCGGTGCAGTCCAGCAGCTCCTGGAGCGGATGCGCGGTCGGTGTGAACCGTACGACCGGCCAGCCGTCGGCGCCCGCCATCGGGAAGCCGCCGGTGCGCCGCAGGGCCGCTACGAGACCCGCGCTGAGCAGGGACGACTTGCCGGCGCCCGACCGGCCCACGAGCATCAGCGGGCCGCTGCCGATCCGTTCGAAGACCCGCTCGACCAGGGCGGCGGTCACCCGGTCGCGGCCGAAGAACCAGCCCGCGTCCCGCGAGGTGAAGGCGGCGAGGCCGCGGTAGGGGCACTCGCCCGCCGACTGCGGGCCGGCCGCGCCATCGGCGCCGGCGTCCCCGGCCGTGCCCGATCCCGCCCGGGCCCTGGGTACTTCCGCCTCCGGGACCAGCCGTAACAGGGCGCCCCCGGCCTCCAGTACCTGGTCGCAGCGCAGCGCGACGTCGCGGGTGACCCGCTTGGCGCCGGTCTCGATCTTGCTCAGGTAGCCCTTGCTGTAGTGCGTCCTGCGGGCCAGGTCGGCCAGCGACAGACCGCGCTGTACCCGCAGCTGCCTCAAGCGGGCGGGAAAGGACGCGCCGGAGCCGTCGGTGGCCGGGGCGGCCTCGTCGGCTTCAGGTGGATCGTGCTGGTGATCGGTGTTCCGTCCGCGGTCCGGGTCCCCCACGGCATCCCCCATGGCAGAGCGCGCCCAGGTTGTGAGATGGAAGGTCCCAGGCTACCGCGGGGGTCGGACGGCGGAGCACGCGTTCTGCCCGGCGTGGCGCAAAAACGCGCAGCACAGCGGCCTTCCGGGGCCGCCGCGGCCGGCGGATCCGGAAGGCCGTGTGAACAGGTGCTCGGTTACGGCCGGTTGAGGGTGATGGAGTTGATCGGCCCGAGGTCGGCGTAGACGCCCGTCCCCTCGGCGATGCGGGACCCGCAGCCGGCGCCGTTGTAGCCGGTGCACAGGCTGGTGGTGGCTCCGCCGTACTGGTTGTTGAGGACCCAGTGGTTGCCGAACTGGTTGCTCAGGTTGTGGGCTCCGTAGCTGTAGAAGATCTGGCTCGGCTTGACGGCCGGGTTCTGGTTCTGCGGGTAGATGCAGACCGCCCCGTACGGACAACCGGCCCAGTCGTCGGCGGGCTTGGCGTCGGCCGCGCCGCCCAGTGCCACGACGGCCGCGGCGGCGGTGGCGAGCGCGGCGGCGCCGCGGATCATCTTGCGCATCTTGTCCCCCTGTTGGGTTGCCTCGGTGCTGACGTGCTGACACCTTCAGCCTTGCCCGGCTGCCCGCGGGGGTCGACGGGTTGCCTGTTGCCCATCGGCGGCGCGGCCGGGAAACCGCCCGTGACCTGCCCGGTTGCGAGGCGGTGGTCAACTCGGGAGAGGCGGCGAGAAGCGCCAGCGGGTCTGGCTGTACGGATCGCCCTTGCCGAAGCCGAAGGCCGTCCGGGGCGCGACGGCGAAGACCAGGGCCCGCCCCGCCTCCGGGTTGACGAACGCCCCGTCCCGGACGTCGAAATGCCATGTGGCCCCGTACTTCGCCTCCCACGCGGCGGCCAGCGTCCGCAGCCTCGCCTCGTCCTCGACGCGGACGGCATCGCCCTCGACGACCAGGTCGTAGCCGGAGTCGAGCGTGTTGCAGCCGGTGGTGAGGACGACCGCCGGGTTCTCGGACAGGTTCCTCGCCTTGCGCTCCTGTCCGCCGGTGCAGAAATGCAGTGCGCCGTCCGCCCACACCCCGATCAGCGGCGTCACGTGGGGGCGCGCGTCGGGCCGTACGGTGGTCAGCCAGTACACCTCGGCCTCCGCGAGCCGGGCCACGGCCTGCCGCCAGGCGACGGGCTCGGCCTTCGGGTCGCTGTAGCGCTCGTCCAGCTCGGCACGGGGTTCGGTCTGCGTCATGGGCGTCTCCTCCTGGACACGATGCTGCCCGGGGCCCGGCCCACCCGCACCCGCGCGGCACCCGCACCCGCGTACGCCTGCGGCTGGTGTCACCGGGGGTCACCGGCCCGCTCCCGTGCGGCGCCGTGATGTCCTCCTTCCCGATGGCGGGCAGAATTGAGGGGCAGCCCGTGTCCGCCACGCGGGCTCCGGTCAGCCACGCGCGCGAGCCGTGCGCAGAAGGGGGCCTGCCGATGCCATCGGACCGGCTGGGGGGCGCGGACGGTCCCGGCCCGATTCGGTCCGAACCGGGGTCCCTGCTGGAACAAGTGGTGGTGGCCGTCTTCGGTATCGACGACGAGGACCGGGTCTGCTACTGGGGCCCCGGCGCCCAGAACCTCTTCGGCCACGAGGCCCCTGCGGTGCTGTCGCGGCCCGCGGCGGTCCTCTTCCCCGAGCCGGCCCCCGACGACGGTCCCGGTGGGGCCGCGCAGCTCGTGGAGCGCGCCCGGGCCCTGGGCTACTGGCGGGTACGGATGCCGGCCCTGCACCGGGACGGCTCCGTGTTCAACTGCGGCTTCCGGGTCTTCCCGATGACCGGCTCCACGGGCGGCTCCGTGGTCATGGGCCTGGCGAGCCGGGGCGACGAGCTGGACCGTGTGAAGACCAACCTGTCCTTCCTCGACTCCCTCTTCGAGACTTGCCCGATCGGCCTGGTCATGCTGGACGAGGAGCTGCGCTACGTCCACCTCAACCAGGCACTCGCCGACATGGACGGGGTCCCGCTCGAGGAGCACCTGGGCCGGCGGATGGCGGACATCATGATCACCTCGGACGGCGGGGAGTACCAGCGCATGCTGCGGTCCGTGGCCCAGGAGGGCCGGACCGTGATCGGTACCCTCGTCGGGCTGCGCACACCGGGCCACCCCGACCGCGACCAGGTGCGCTCGGTCAGCTTCTTCCCGCTCAGCGGTGCGGGGGACTCCCGGCGCGGCGCGGGCGGACTGCTGCTGGACGTGACCGACCGCGAGCAGGCCATCCTGGAGGCGACGGCCGCCCGGCAGCGCCTCGCCCTGCTCGACCGGGCCTCGGCACGCATCGGCACCACCCTGGACCTGCACGTCACCGCGCAGGAGCTGGTCGACGCGGTGGTCCCGGACTTCTGCGACGCCTCCGTCGTCGAACTCGTGGAGTGGATGGACGAGAACGAGGCGTTCGACCCGGCGCTGCCGGTGGCCACCCGCCGGATCGCCTCCGGCACCACCCTCCCCGAGCCCGCCGTCGAACTCGTGAGCGGCCTGGAGGAGGTCACCTATCCGCCGGGCTCCAACACCCACCAGATGCTGAGCACGGGCCGCCCGCTCTGCTTCACGGTCGACGAGGAGTTCGCCACCCGGACCGTCGTCCACCAGCAGCGCGCGCAGCTGCTGCTGGACAGCGGGCTGACCTGCATCCTCATGGCACCGCTCATCGCCCGCGGCACGGTGCAGGGCATCGCCATGTTCGGCCGCTCCGCCGCCCGCCCGGCCTTCGCCGAGGAGGACCTCGGCCTCGCAGGCGAACTGGCCTCCCGGGCCGCGCTGTGCCTGGACAACGCCCGGCTGTACAGCAGGGTCCAGGACATCGCCCTCACCCTCCAGCGGGCCCTGCTGCCCAGCGCCCCCGCCGGCGGCCCGTACGTGGACATCAGCCACCGCTACCTGCCCGGCAGCAAGGTCACCGAGGTCGGCGGCGACTGGTACGACGCGATCGAACTGTCCGGCGACCGGGTCGCCCTCGTCGTCGGCGACGTGATGGGACACGGCGTGCCCGCCGCCGCGGCCATGGGCCGGCTGCGGATCACCGCGAAGACGCTCGCCCGGCACACCGCGGAGCCCGCGGCCCTGCTCGAAGAACTCGACGTCTGCGCCCAGGAGGCCGGCATCGAGTGGGCGACCTGCCTGTACCTGCTGTACGACCCGCACACCGGGCGCGCCCGCATCGCCAACGCCGGCCACCTGCCACCCCTGGTACGCCACCGGGACGGGACGGTGCACACCATCGGCGAGGTGCTCGGGGTGCCGCTCGGGGTGGGTGGTGTACCGTACCGGGCGGTCGAGATCGAGCTCCCCGAGGGCGCCACCGTGGTCCTGTACACCGACGGGCTCGTCGAGGCCCGCGGCCAGGACATCGACACCGGCATGGACGCGCTGCGCGAGCAGCTGCGTGCGCCCCTGGGCTCGCTGGAGGAGGCGGCCGACCGCATCCTCGCGAACCTGCTGCCCGACACGGCGACCGACGACACGGTCCTCGTCCTGGCCCGGGTCAGCGCGGCTCCCGGCCGCCCGCCGGCGGGGTGACGGCCCGCTCCGCGCAGGCCCGGGGGTGTCGGGCGCGCCGGGCCGGGGCGGGCCGCGGGAACCGGATCACCGCGCGCGGCGTCGTCGTACCGTGCGACGTCGTGCGAGTGGCCACGATGCGGGGGATGCCGAGCCGATCGGGAGCAGGGCGCGTGGGGAAGCAGTGGTCATGGCGGTGGCCGTGGCGTTGGCAGGGGTCGTGGCGCGGGCGGGGGCGAGTGCTCGCCGGGCTCGCCGTTCTCGTCGCCTGCCTGCTGGTCTTCCACGGCGCTGTGCCCGATACGGCGGGCCGTCCCGGCAGCCTGCTGGAGACGTTCCTCCCCTGGCTCGGCCTGGCCGTCCCGGTCCTGCTGGCCCTGGCGCTGCTGCGCCGCTCGGCCGTGGCCGCCTGCGCGGCGCTGCTGCCCACAGCCGCCTGGCTCGGCCTCTTCGGCGCCTTCCTGCTCCCCGGCGACGACCGGGCCCCCGACCTCCTCGCGGTCCAGCACAACGTCAGCGACGAGAACCCCGATCCGGCGGGCACCGCGCGCGCCCTGGCGGGGACCCGGGCCGATCTCATCGCCCTGGAGGAGCTGACGCCCGCCGCCGCGCCGGCGTTCGAGGCGGTGCTCGCGCCGGAGTATCCGTACCACGCGGTGGAGGGCACGGTCGGACTCTGGTCGAAGCACCCGCTGGCGCAGGTGCGGCCGGTGGACATCCGCCCGACGGGCGTGGGGGAGGGCTGGAACCGCGGACTGCGGGCCACCGCCCGTACGCCGGACGGCGAAGTCGCCGTGTACGTGGCGCACCTGCCCTCGGTGCGCCTCGGCCCGACGCACGGGTTCGGCTCCGTACGACGGGACGAGAGCGCCGCACTGCTCGGCGCCGCGATCGCCGCGGAGCGGACGGACCCGCTGATCCTGCTCGGGGACCTCAACAGCACGGTGGACGACCGCGGGCTGGATCCGGTCGCCGCACAGCTGGACCCGCCCGGCCGGGACTTCGCGTTCAGCTGGCCCGCGGCGCTGCCGTTGGCCCGGATCGACCAGGTCATGACCCGCGCGGCGACCGTCACCCGGATCCGGGCGCTGCCCGCGACGGGAAGCGACCATCTGCCCGTCGCGGCGCACATCAGGTGGCACGGCTCCGGGCCCGGCTCCGACCCGCGTCAGTGATCAGCTGCGGCGCGCTCGTGGACGAGGTCCGCGAAGCGCCGTAGCCCGTGCTCGCTGTGGGCCATGAAGAGGTTGGGTTCCACGAGCTCCAGCTCCATCAGGACCGGCGTACCGTCGTCCGCCGTCGCCATGTCGACCCGCGCGAACAGCAGGGCCTCCGTACCGGGAACGGCCGCCAGCGCCGCCCCGGCCAGGGCCAGTTCGGCCGCGGACGGCCGGTGCGGCACCAGATTCGGATGCGGCACGCGTTCGTTGTCGACGACCCCGACATCGGTCAGCACCGGGCCCTTGCGCATCGCGTGGCTGAAGACGCCGCCGAGGAAGACGAGTGCCCGTTCCCCCTCGTCGATCCGGGACAGGTACGGCTGCACCATCGCGGTGGATCCGGCGGCGTGCAGCGCCGCGACGTGCCCGGCCGCCAGATCGTGATGGTGCTCCGCGTACCGCGCGGTGTCGCGCGAGCCGGCCGAGACGGACGGCTTGACGACGAACTGGCCGTGCTCGGGCAGCGTGAGGGCCTCGCCGGGTGCGATGAACCGGGTCGGCACCACGGGCACGCCGTGGCCGGCGAGCTCCCCGAGGTACCGCTTGTCGGTGTTCCAGCGCACGAGCCCGGCCGGATTGTCGAGCCGCGTCGCACCCTGCACCGCGTCCGCCCAGGCCAGGTACTCCGGCCACCGCTCGGCGTAGTCCCACGTGGACCTGATGACCACGGCGGCGCACTGCGACCAGTCGAAGCCCTCGGCGTCCCAGGGCGCCGCCACGGCGTCGACCCCGCGGGCGCGCAGCGCGTCGAGCATCAGCGGCAGGTCGGCGTCGAAGGCCAGACCCGTGGCCGAGGTGGCCAGCGCCACTCGCGTGGTGGCGGTCATCGCAGACTCCTCGTCCCGTCGGCCGCTCCGCCCGGGGTTTCGACGCGGTGCAGGACGCCCCGCTCGTCCCGGACATAGACCCGGTCGCGGTTCTTGGCCAGCTTCCGCTCCACCTCGGACTCCAGGTCGATGCCGTTCATCTCGGCGAGCGCCGCGACGTACAGGATCACGTCCGCGAGCTCTTCCCCGAAGTCGGGCAGTTTCTTGCGCCAGGCGGTGAACGCCTCCCCGACCTCGGCCGTCAGCAGCCCGAACTCCAATGCCACATCAGTGGTGTTGAAGCCCTTCGCGAGCTTGTTGTCCCAGGCGAGCTGCTGGGCCGAGCGGATGTCCACCGGTTCCTCCGGGCGTGCGTACGGGAGTTGGCTGCCCGGCGAGCCTAAGGGCTGTCCCGTAATCCCTGGTGGATCAGCGCGCGGCGTCGGATGCGGTGCATCGCAAGGCGGAGGAGCGTCCTCATACTGGGCGTATGTGGGCGCTGCGACAACGCGGCGAGGCGCCGTAGCCGACGTCGCGCGCCCGCCAGGGATTACGGGACAGCCCTTAGGGGCTGTCCTGCCGATCAGGCCGGGCTCGCGGCGTGACCGACAAGACACCCCCTAGCGAGTGGGCGTCCCCTCGGCCGGGGCCGGGGCCGGGGCCAGGCCGTCGGCGACCAGCCCGGCCAGTACCGCCTCGCCCAGGGCGTGCACCGCGGACTGGGGCCTCACCATCACGGTGAACTCCTTGATCCGGCCGTCGTCGGCGTAGTGCAGCAGGTCGATGCCGTGGATCGCCTTGCCGTTCACCGTCGCGCGGAAGAGCAGGACCTCCGACGGGGACACCGTGCCGTCCACGCTCGTCTCGGCGGCGCCGGTGTACTGCCCGACGTAGCGGAAGTCCTCGAAGGTGCGCAGCAGCACCCCGAAGAGCCCCAGCACCATCGGCCGGCCCTCGAACGGCGTGAACTTCACGGGGCTGTAGAGGCGGACGTCCTCGGTGAACAGGGCCTCCAGGGCGCCGGTGTCACTGCTCTCGACGGCGGCGCGGAAGCGGTCTGCTGCGGTCACGGCTTCTCCCTGATGCTCGGCATGCTCGGCTACATCTACTCATCAATGTGATTAGTCAGTTTCTTGAGTATCATGCGGAGGGTGTCCATGGACAGGGGCCACTGCGGAAACAGGGGCGAGAAGGAGGCGATCCGATGGCTTTGCGCCACGCCGTACTGGCGGCGCTGCTGGACGAGGAGCTGAGCGGGTACCAACTGGCCAAGGCATTCGACCTCGGTGTGGCCAACTTCTGGCACGCGCTCCCGCAGCAGCTCTACGCCGAGCTGACCCGGCTGGAGAAGGACGGGCTGATCACGGGCCGGGAAGTGGTCCAGGACACCCGGCCCAACAAGCGCCTGTTCACCGTCACCGGCGCCGGCCTCGCCGAGCTGGAGCAGTTCACCGCCTGCGCCGCCAAGCCCTCCTCCATCCGCGACGACCTGGTCGTCAAGGTCCAGGCCGCCGACCACGTCGACACCGCGACGCTCATCGCGCAGCTCACCGAGCGTGCCGCCTTCGCCCAGGCCAAGGTCGACCTGTTCACGGGTCTGCTGCGCACGATGCGCGGCGACCGCACCGAGGAGGACTTCCTGCGGTACGGCGACCGCGTCGGCCCCTATCTGACCTGCCTGCGCGGCCTTGCCTTCGAGCGGGGCAACCGCGACTGGTGCGCGCGTACGATCGCGGTCCTGCGGGAGCGGGAGGCGGCACGTGCCGGGCGCTGAGCAGCAGTACCTGCGCTACGTCGCCCTGGGCGACAGCCAGACCGAGGGCCTCGGCGACGGCGACGACACGACCGGCCTGCGCGGGCTGGCCGACCGCCTCGCGGAGCACCTCGCGCTCCACGGTCCCGGCCTGCGGTACGCCAACCTCGCCGTCCGCGGCCGCCTCGCCGGGCAGGTCCGCGCCGAACAGCTCGCACCGGCCCTCGCCCTGCGCCCGGACCTGGCCACCGTGGTCGCCGGGGTCAACGACATACTGCGGCCGCGGTTCGACGCCGACGAGGTCGCCGGCCACCTCGAGGCGATGTTCGGCGCGCTCACCGCCCAGGGCGCCCGCGTCGCCACGCTGACCTTCCCGGACCTCGCACGGATCACCCCGCTCGCTCGCCCGCTCTCCCCGCGGGTCAGCGCCCTCAACGACCGGATCCGCGGGGCGGCCGGCCGCCACGGTGTGGTCGTCGTCGAGACGGGACACCATCCCGTGGTCACCGACCCCCGCCTGTGGAGCGCCGACCGGCTGCACGCCAGCCCGCTCGGGCACCAGCGGATCGCCGCCTCGCTCGCCCACGCCCTCGGCCTGCCGGGCAGCGACGACTCCTGGACGCACCCGCTGCCCCCGGCCCGGGCGGCCTCGCCCACGGTCCTCGCCGAACTGCGCTGGGCCGCCGCGTTCCTGGGGCCCTGGCTGGGCCGACGCCTGCGCGGCCGCTCCTCCGGGGACGCCCGTACGGCCAAGCGCCCGGACCTCCTCCCGGTGGAGCCGGCGACCGGTCCGGCATAGGGGGTTACGGCGTTGGGGCGGCTGCCGCCGCGAGGCGGTGGCGCAGCACCTTGCGCGCGTACAGCAGGTGCACGATCGCCTCGGCGGCCAGCAGCAGGACGACCAGCCACGGCGCGAGGTGACCGGCTCCCCAGACGACGAGCAGCGGGATGCAGATGCCCGGAACGGCCCAGACGGCGACGGAGGCCGGCGGGCGGCCGTAGCGCAGCGCGATGCAGGCGTGGGCCGCGTGGTAGAGGGCCAGGCCGCCGGCCAGGGCCCACACCGCGCCGGTCGGCAGATGGGCGTGGTCGGCTTCCTCGACGGCGGTGGCCAGGCCCGCGGCCATGCACAGCACGCCCGCGGTCACGAAGAAGTGCAGGAAGCCGCCGATGTCCCGGGCGAGGAGGTAGGCCTGGTGGTCGTCGGCCTTGGCGAGCATCAGCTCGGCCGAGGTCGAGCCGAAGTCGAAGTACGACCACCAGAGCGCGGCGAGCAGCACGAAACCGAGGACGCCTACGACTCCGGCCTGCAGGGTCCAGGTGTGGTCGGCGGAGGTCACCAGCGCGATCACGGATTCGCCGAGCACGATGATGACGAACAGTCCGACCCGCTCGACGATGTGCCCGGTGTCCAGGCGGGCGGGCATCCGGCCGCCCCGCGCGGTCAGGAGCAGCGCCATCTCGGCGGCGATGAGCACCGCCCAGACCACGTACTGCCAGGGTGTGGGTACCGCGGCGGAGGCGGCCCACAGCAGGCCCGACGCCAGGCAGTAGCTGAGGGGGCGCCAGCGCGGGACGCGCAGGGGCTCGGGGTACTTGGTGGCCGGCCACCACAGCCCGAGCAGCACCAGCCGGGTGCCGGCGTACCCGAGCGCGTAGACGGACCCGCGGTCCGTGTCGGCCTCGGGCACGGAGGCGGCCATGACGGCGATGCAGAGCATGGCGGACAGCATGAGCAGCCGGCGGCGGGGGCTGTTGTCCACGAAGATGTTCGCCGAGACCGTGAGGTTGATCCACAGCCACCAGGGCGGGAAGTAGAGCGCCAGGAACACGGCGAAGTCGCGCAGGCCCGGATCGCCGTGCAACTGGTGCGAGAGCTGGGCGGCGAGCGCGACGAAGACGAGGTCGAAGAAGAGTTCCAGCCAGTCGGCGTGTCGGCCTTCGGTCGCGTGGCCGTCCGGTTCCGCGTTCGCGCCCGTCTGAGGTGTGCCCATGGGTCCGCCCGGGTCCGTGCCGCCGCCCTCGCGGCCTGCGTCCTCGTATGAGATCACGGCATGACCGGTCGAGGGCGCGTGCCGTGGTCAAGACGGGGGCGGGAGCCTGGCGTTCGACAGCGCCGCCTCGACCGCGGCTTCGGCGTGGATCCGCGCGGTGGGGAAGACCGGTACGGGGCTGTCCTCGGCGCCGATGAGCAGCTCGATCTCGGTGCAGCCCAGGACGATCCCCTGGGCGCCGTCGGCCACGAGGTCCTTGATGACCTGCTGGTAGGCGGCCCGCGACTCCTCGTGGACGAGGCCCAGGCACAGTTCCTCGTAGATCACCCGGTGCACGAGCGCACGCCCGTCGGCATCCGGGACGCACACCTCGAGCCCGCCCGCGGCGAGTCGGCCACGGTAGAAGTCCTGCTCCATCGTGAAGGCGGTCCCCAGCAGGCCGACCCGGGTCAGGCCCGCCGCCTTCACGGCGTCGGCGGTGGCATCGGCGAGGTGCAGCAGGGGCACCGAGATGCCGGCCTGGACGCGGTCGGCGACCTTGTGCATGGTGTTCGTGCAGATGAGCACGAGGTCCGCACCGGCGGCTTCCAGCCGCCGGGCCGCTTCCGCCAGCACCTCGCCGGCCTCCGCCCACCGCCCCTCGGCCTGCAGCTGCTCGATCTCCGCGAAGTCCACCGAGTACAGCACGCAGCGGGCCGAATGCAGCCCCCCGAGCCGGTCACGGGTGAGCTCGTTCAACAGCCGGTAGTACTCGGCCGTCGATTCCCAGCTCATTCCTCCGAGCAGTCCGATCGTCTTCATGGCGGCACCCCTGAGCAGCTCGGGCGGCCCGCTCAGGCTGCGGCGCCGCCCTATCCATAAGTGGACACCGTAGCAGCCCTGTTCACCCATAAGGATCACTTTGGGTTGCTGTGTGGGGAGGGTTCGAGCCCGGCGCCGTGCTGCGGGGGTGGTGGCGGGGTGTCGGCATCGGGGCGTGGGAATCGTGACGAAGCGGCGCCACCACGGACGGCGCACCGGTCTCCGGATGGACGCGCACCGGGGCGGTTCGCGCCCCGGCGCGTCGGATGCCTCCGCCGTCGGCGCGTGGACCTCCCATCGGCCCGGCTCCGGCGGCGGAAGCGTGGTGTTCGGCGGTGATCACCCCCACTGTCAGGACTCGGCGGAGCCTTCCCGCATGACGTTTTGGAAGGCCGTCATGCACGGACCGCAGTGGTGGTCCGTTTCGGCGTTGCCGCCCGGCTGGAGGGGGCGGCCGCACAGGGTGGCCCGGCGGTCACGGGCGACGACGTGCCATACGAGGCCAGGCCCTGTGGCCGCCTCACCGACCTGCATTTCATACATGAGAGTGCTCCATGTGGTGGACAGCTCTTGTGTCCACCAAAGCAGTGCACGGCGCCGGAAGCCTGACGGGTGAGCCGTCCGGGTGACATGCGGCCGCCCGTCGAACATGTGGCCGCCCGCCGCGCCCCCACCCGGCACCGGCAGCGTCCCGCAAAACGAAAAATACCCCGGGACCAATTGACGGTCGGGGTATTCGTCTGCGTATATTTGATGTTTCACGCCCTGATGACGGCAGCGCGTGAAGAAGCTTTACGAGGACATCGTATCGGGTCGGGAGTGGAATTGTCAACCGTGGAATTCCGTAATGAGCAGCAATTCATCGACGAGCTCTATGCGCGCCTCGACGACCTGCGTGACCAGGCCGAACATGCCGTCCAGCGGGCACTGGCCGCGACGGGGAACGGGCTTCAGGCGCGCCTGGAGCGGGATGTTCTCGTCGCCGAGCAGTCCGGTCTGCTTTCCGCGCTGAACGCGGGCGAGAATGGCCTGTGTTTCGGCCGGCTCGAGTTCTCCGACGGAGAGGACCACCACATCGGCCGTATCGGAATCAGGCAGGACGACGCGGACCGCACGCCCCTCGTCCTCGACTGGCGGGCCGAGGTCGCGCGCCCGTTCTACCTCGCCACCGGGCACTTCCCCATGGGCCTGCGCCGGCGCCGCCACATCACCACCGGCGGACGGGAGGTCACGGCCCTCCACGACGAGATCCTCGACCTCGCCGACACCGAGCGCACGGGCCACGAGGGGGCCGACGCGGACGCCGTCCTGCTCGCCGCGCTCGACGCCGCCCGCACGGGGCGCATGCACGACATCGTGCAGACCATCCAGGCCGAGCAGGACCACATCATCCGCTCGCCCCACCGCGGGGTACTCGTGGTGGAGGGCGGCCCGGGAACCGGTAAGACGGCCGTCGCCCTGCACCGGGCCGCCTACCTCCTCTACGAGCACCGGGAGCTGCTCGCCAAGCGCGGCGTGCTCATCGTCGGCCCCAACCCGGCGTTCCTCGGCTACATCGGCGAGGTGCTCCCCGCCCTCGGCGAGACCGGCGTCCTGCTCTCCACCCTCGGCGAGCTGTTCCCCGGCGTCCGGGCGGCCGGAACCGACCGGCCCGGCGCCGCCGCCGTGAAGGGCCGCGCGCAGATGGCCGAGGTCCTCGCGCGCGTCGTACGCGACCGGCAGGCGCTGCCGGAGACCGTACCCGCGGGCAGCGGCGAGGACAGCGCGGTGCTCCCGGAACCGGCCGTGGAGATCGACCACGACGACTACGGCACCCTGCTGCTGGACCGGACCATGGCGCACGAGGCCCGGGACCGGGCGCGCGCCACCGGGCTGCCCCACAACCTGGCCCGCCCGTACTTCGCGTTCCGTGTCATCGACGCCCTCACGGAGCAGCTCGCCGACCGGCTCGGCGCGGATCCGTACGGCGGCCCCAACCTGCTGGGACCCGACGACATCGCACAGCTCGGCAAGGAGATCGCCACCAGCGCCGAGGTGCACTCCGCGATCGACAGCCTCTGGCCGCCCCTCACGCCCCGGCAGCTGATCGCCGACTTCCTCGCCGATCCCACCCATCTCCCCGCCCACGAAGCCGAGTTGATCCGGCGCACGACGGGCGACTGGACACCCGCCGACATCCCGCTGCTCGACGAGGCCGCCGAGCTGCTCGGCATCGACGACAGCGCGCAGCGCGCCGCCGAGGAGCGGGAGCGGCTGGAGCGCATCGCGTACGCGCAGGGCGTCCTGGACCTGTCGCAGGGCTCCGAGTCGTACGAATTCGAGGACATGGAGAACGAGTTCCTCGCCGCGCACGACATCATCGACGCCGAGCGGATGGCGGAGCGGCACGAGGAGGCCGACCACCGCAGCGCGGCCGAGCGGGCCGCCGCCGACCGTACCTGGGCCTTCGGGCACGTCATCGTGGACGAGGCGCAGGAACTGTCGGAGATGGCCTGGCGGTTGCTGATGCGGCGCTGCCCCACCCGCTCCATGACGCTGGTGGGCGACCCGGCGCAGACCGGTGACGAGGCCGGCTGCGGATCGTGGAAGCGGATCCTGGACCCGTACGTCGGGGACCGCTTCGAGCTGGTGCGCCTCGGCGTCAACTACCGTACGCCCGCCGAGATCATGGACCTCGCGGCCGCCGTGCTCCGGGCCCGCCACCCCGGGTTCGAGCCGCCGAGCTCGGTGCGCTCCACGGGGCAGCGGCCCTGGGTGCGGGCGACGGACGACCTCGCCCGCACGGTCGCCGAAGCGGTGCGCGCCGGCGCCCCGGCCGAGGGCCGGGGCGGCCGGCTGGCGGTGATCGCGCCGCGCCCGCTGCACGAGGCCCTCGCCGCCGAGCTGCCCGGCGTACGGGCGGGGGATGAGCCGGATCTCACCCGTACGGTCGTCCTGCTGGACCCGCGCCAGGCCAAGGGACTGGAGTTCGACTCGGTGATCGTCGTGGAGCCCGCGGACCACGAGCCGAGCGACCTCTACGTCGCCCTGACCCGGGCCACCCAGACCCTCGGCGTGGTCCACACGGGCCGGCTGCCGGAGGGGCTGGCCGAGCAGCCGTAGCTGCGGGCGCGGGCGGGGTGCCTCAGACCGTGGCGGGCTCGAGGTGTTCCAGCCGCTCCCGCCGCTCCAGGCGCTCCAGGCGGGCGCGGCTCTCCTCGTCGACCGGCACCATCGTCACCAGCCGCGGGCCCGCCGCCGGCCCGAGCCACAGATTGGTGTGCTCCAGGTGCAGCAGACCGACGTGCGCATTGCGGATGTACTTCGTCCTGCCGCCCTGGCTCACCACCTCGTGCCGGGCCCACACCTCCCGGAACTCCGCCGACTCCGCCTCCAGCCGCGCCAGCAGGGCCTTCCAGGCCGGCTCGGCGAGGTGCTCCGCCATGGCCGCCCGGAACTTGGCGGCGATGATGCGGTTCACCTCGCCGACGTCGACGAGGGACGCCCGCCAGTCCGCGTTGGTGAACGTGAGCCAGAGGCAGTTGCGGTCCTCGGGCGGCAGCGCGTCCAGGTCGCACAGCAGCCGTCCGTACGTGGCGTTGTACGCGAGGATGTCGTACCGGCTGTTCTGGATGCAGGCCGGGATCGGCCCGAGCCGGTCGAGCATCGCCCGCAGCGCCGGGGTCACGCTCGGGCACGGCGCGTGCGGGGCCGGATCAAGGCTGCCGGCCAGCGCGAACAGATGCGTACGCTCACTGGAGTCCAGCAGAAGGGCGCGCGCCAGCGCGTCCAGGACCTGCGGGGAGACCTGGATCTCGCGGGCCTGCTCCAGCCAGGTGTACCAGGTGACACCGACGGCGGAGAGCTGGGCGACCTCCTCGCGGCGCAGCCCCGGGGTGCGCCGGCGGCGGCCGCGCGGCAGCCCCACCTGCTCGGGGGTGATCCGCTCCCGGCGGCTGCGCAGGAATTCGGCCAGCTCGTGCCGGCGTACGTCGCTCTCCGGGGCCACAGTGGTCATGGAACCAGGATGCCGCACTGCTCATCCCGTTGCCAGGTAGTCCTGGTACCAGGATAAGGAGACTCTGGTACCAGGCTGAGCGCAAGACGATCATTTCCGGTGTGAGCGAAGCAACCGTACGCACCACCCGCCCCTCCCCGTCCGCCCCGACGGGCCGCCCGGCCTCCGGTCCGGCCCCTGGGCCCGCCCCCGCGGCGATCGGCCCGCTCGGGCTGTTCACCGTGCTGCTGGGCGCAGCCCTGCCCCTGATCGACTTCTTCATCGTCAACGTGGCGCTCCCCGCCATCGACAGCGACCTCGCGGCCGGCCCCGCCACGCTGGAACTGATCGTCGGCGGCTACGGCGTCGCGTACGCCGTCCTCCTCGTCCTGGGTGGCCGCCTCGGCGACATGGCCGGGCGGCGCCGGCTCTTCCTGATCGGTATGGCCTCCTTCGGCGTCACCTCGCTCGCCTGCGGCATCGCACCCACGGCCTGGACCCTGGTGGCTGCGCGCGTGGCACAGGGCGCCGCGGCCGCGCTGATGCTGCCGCAGGTGCTGGCCACCATCCAGGCCACCACGCAGGGCCCCCGCCGGGCGCGGGCGATGAGCCTGTACGGGGCCACCGCCGGGCTGTCCATGGTCGCGGGGCAGATCCTGGGCGGCGTCCTGGTCGCCGCCGACGTCGCAGGCTCCGGCTGGCGCTCGGTGTTCCTGGTCAACGTGCCGGTGGTGATCCTCGGGCTGGTGCTCGCCGTCCGGGCCGTTCCGGAGACCCGCTCGGACCGCCCGGCCTCGGTCGATGTCCCGGGGACGCTGCTGCTCGCCCTGTCCCTGGTGTCCCTGCTGCTGCCGCTGACCGAGGGCCGGGCCGCCGGCTGGCCGCTGTGGACGTGGGTGTCGCTCGCGGTCTTCCCGTTCGCCGCCACGGCCTTCTACCTGACCGAGCGCCGCGCCGACCGGCTCGGACGCACCCCGCTCGTGCCCCCGAGCCTGCTGCGCCTGCAGTCGCTGCGGCGGGGGCTGGTCCTGGTCGTGCCGTTCTCGATCGGCTTCAGCGGATTCATGTTCGTCATCGCGGTGGTGCTGCAACAGGGCCTGCGCATGGGGCCGGTGGCGGCGGGGCTCGCGCTCGTCCCGATGGCGGTGGCCTTCTTCGCGGCCTCCCTCGCCGGGCCGCGGCTGGTCGGCCGGTTCGGCAGCCGGGTCGTGACCGCGGGCGGCGTCCTCCAGGCCGTCGGCGTCGTCCTGATCCTCCTCGCGTTCCTGCGCGGCTGGCCGGACCTCGGGCCGGCCTCGCTCGCCCCGGGCGTGGCCGTCGCCGGCCTCGGCCAGGGGCTCCAACTGCCCGTGCTGATGCGTCTGATGCTCTCGGACGTACCGGCCGACCGGGCCGGCGTGGGCGGCGGGGTCATGATCACCACCCAGCAGTCCGCGCTCGCCCTCGGCGTCGCGACCCTGGGCAGCCTCTTCCTGGCACTCGCCCCGACGATGGGCATGCGGGACGCACTCGCCGTCACACTGCTGGTGCAGCTCGGCATGATCGCCCTGACGGTGCTGCTGAGCCTGCGCCTGCCGCGGGTCGTGCGGTGACCCGCGGGCCGCGGCCCGGCCGACAGGGGCGGATCAGCCGGTGACGGAGCGGGCGAGGCGGAAGCCCACGTCGTCCACCCGGAACGTCGGATGGCTGCGCCGGCGGGCGGAGGCCCGGCAGCTCCAGTGCTCGTCGAACCAGCCGCCGCCGCGCAGCACCCGGTAACTGCCGTAGACCTCGGCGTCGTAGACGTCCCAGCACCAGTCCCAGACGTTGCCGAGCATGTCGTACAGGCCCCACGGGTTGGGCTGTTTGCCGCCCACGGCGTGGATGCGCTCGTCCGAGTTGCCGCGGTACCAGGCGATGTCGTCGAGTGCTCCGTACCGGGGCCCGCTCGTACCGGCCCGGCAGGCGTGCTCCCACTCGGCCTCGGTCGGCAGCCGGTACCCGTCGGCGGAGGTGTCCCAGTCGATGCCGTCGCCGTCGCCGTCGCCGTCGATTTCGGCGTCGAGGCGGTACGCCGGGGCCAGTCCGTCGCGCTCGGACAGGGCGTTGCAGAACCGCACCGCGTCCCACCAGGACACGCCCTCGACGGGCAGCCGGTCCCCCTGGGCGCTGCCCGGCCGCAGGCCGGTGACCTCGGCGTACAGCGCCTGCGTGACCGGGACGGCCGCCAGCTCGTAGGCCGCGAGCTCGACGGACCAGCTGCGCCGGGTCCGCCGGTCCGACAGCGTCACCTGCCCGGGCGCAATGGCCGTCAACTCGTGTCCTGCACCACCGGTGTTCATGGGCAGGTGATCTTACCGGCCGTCGCCCGGCGTCGAGCCCCACGCCGAGGCGGGCTGTCACGGGACGCGTCAGCTCCCGTACAGTCCGTGATGCCCAAGCTCGTCAGGGACGCAGGACCAGCGGTCGAACAGGAGAAGACCCGTGGCCACCGAAGCCGGCTTCGACCCCCGCCCGCACGCCTCCCGAACGGGTCGACCGGTCCCCGAGCTCGATTCCGGCCTCGTGGAGCGGTGGCGCTCCGACCGGGCCGAACTGGTCGATCTGCTGACCGTGGTGCGCGAACGGCTCGGCGGCGTCGCCGCGTTCCGCCTCGGGCCGAACCCCACCGTCCTGGTCACCGATCCCCGAGCAGTCCAGCACGTGCTGGCCCTGCACCCGGACCGGTACGTCAAGCGCTCCCACCGTGCCCGCCTGCTGATCGGCGACGGCGTACTCGCCGCCACCGGCGAAGCCTGGAAGAGCCAACGGCGGCTGCTGCAATCCCAGTTCACTGGCACCGGCATGCGCCGCTACGAGCAGCGCATCACGGATGCCGCCCGGGTCACCGCCGAGCGCTGGGCCGGGTACGCCCGGACCGGGCAGCCGCTCGACGTCGGCCGGGAGATGCGCAGCTTCGCCCTGGACACCATCTGGCGCTCCCTCACCGGACACCCCCTCGACGCCGCCACCGAGCATGAACTGAACTCCGTGGCCACCGTGGTGGCCGCCCTGCCGACACTGCCGGCCGACACCGGCGACGCCCGGGACGCCGTCGCCGCCGACCTCGCCAGGATCGACGCCGTCGCGCACCACGCCATCGAGGCCGCCCGCGGCGGCGAAGCCGGGCCCGACGGCCCGGGCCTCCTGCACATCCTGCTCGGTGCGGCGGCCGAGCGCCCCGAGTACACCGACCGCCTGATCCGCGACGAGCTGATCACGCTGCTCGTCGCCGGCCACGAGACCACCGCCACCACCCTGACCTGGCTCTACCTGCTTCTCGACCGCCACCCCGCGGCTCGCGAACAGGCCCTCGCCGCAGGCGCCCCGGGTTCGGTGGAACGCCGCCGCGCCGTCCAGGCCCTGGTGCACGAGACGCTCCGGCTGTACCCGTCCGCCTGGATCCTGCCCCGGTACGCCACCGAGGCCGACAGCTTGGCCGGCTACGCCGTCGAAGCGGGCTCCGACGTGGTGGTCTGCCCGTACCTCACGCACCGCGACCCCGAACTGTGGCCGGACCCCGAGGACTTCGACCCCCGGCGCTTCACCGCTCCCGACGGCCGGCCCACCCACCCGGGCTCGTACCTCCCCTTCGGCATCGGCCCCCGCGCCTGCCTCGGCCTGCAGTTCGCCCTCCGCGAGTCGACGGTCCTCCTCGAGCACCTGCTGCCCGCCCACACCCCGACCTTCCACTCCGTCCCCACCAAGGCCGCGTACAGCATCACCGTCCGCCCGGACGGGCCCACCCCGGCGACCCTCACCTCCCGGTAGGGGGGGGCAGGAGCCCGTTTCCGCCCCCGTCCAGGTCTGGCGTGAAGCAATGAATCGGTGCTTCAATCCTTCCATGCCCTACCGTCGCCCCCCAGCCGTACAGGCCCGCCTCGACGCCCGGCGCGACCGGGTGCTGGAGGCCGCCGTTCTCCTCCTCTCCCGTGAGGGCTACAGCGGCTGCTCGGTCGCCGCGATCGCGGCCGAAGCCGGAATCTCCACCGGCAGCGTGTACCAGTCGTTCTCCGGCAAGTCGGAGCTGGCCGCCGCCCTCTTCCGGACCCTGGTGGCGCGTGAGCTGGAAGCGGTCGCCGCCGCGACGGACCGCCCGGGCGGCGCGGCGCAGCGGGTGGCCGCCGCCGTCGAGACGTTCGCGTACCGCGCACTGCAGGCGCCGCGCCGGGCCTTCGCCCTGCTCGCGGAGCCCGCCGACCCCGCCGTGGACACCGAACGCCTCGTCTTCCGCCGGGCGTTCCGCGACGTGTATGCGGAACAGATCGCCGCGGGAGTGAGTTCCGGAGAACTACCGCCGCAATCACCCGAGTTGACGGCTGCCGCGCTCGTCGGCGCGATCGCCGAAGCACTCGTCGGCCCGCTGGCCGACGGGGACGCGGCCCCGGGGGACGTCATCCCCGGCCTGATCACCTTCACCCTGCGTGCCCTTGGAGGACACGATGCCGCAGACGCATGAGGTCACCAACCAGGTGCCCCCGCACCACGGTTACGATGCGGCCGCCGACCCCGCCCTGCTGGAGGCGGTCGCCCGCGAGGGCGCCGCATGGGCGATACCCGAGATCCACCGCCTCGGCGCCCTCGCCGGTTCCGAACAGGCCGCGGAATGGGGCCGCGTGGTCAACGAGAACCCGCCGGTGCTGCGCACCCACGACCGCTACGGCCACCGCATCGACGAGGTGGAGTTCCACCCGTACTGGCACGAGCTGATGCGCACCGCCGTCTCCCACGGGCTGCACGCCGCGCCCTGGACGGACGACCGGGCCGGAGCGCATGTCGCGCGGGCCGCGAAGTTCCTCGTCTGGGGCCAGGTCGAGGCGGGCCACTCCTGCCCGGTGTCCATGACGTACGCCGCGGTGCCCGCGCTGCGCGCCACCCCGGACCTCGCCGGGTGGCTGGAGCCGCTGCTCGCCTCCCGCACGTACGATTTCGGACTCCGCCGGCCGGACACCAAGCAGGGCCTGATCGCGGGCATGTCGATGACCGAGAAGCAGGGCGGCTCCGACGTACGCGCCAACACCACGACGGCGGTCCCGGCCCCGGACGGCACCTACCGGCTGACCGGGCACAAGTGGTTCACCTCCGCGCCCATGTCGGACGTCTTCCTGACGCTGGCTCAGGCCCCGGGCGGGCTCTCCTGCTTCCTGCTGCCGCGCGTACTGCCGGACGGCACGCGCAACCGTCTGCTGCTCCAGCGCCTCAAGGACAAGCTCGGCAACCGGTCCAACGCCTCCGCCGAGATCGAGTACGACGAGGCCTTCGGCTGGCTGGTGGGGGAGGAGGGGCGCGGCGTCGCGACCATCATCGAGATGGTCAACATGACCCGCCTCGACTGCGTGCTCGGCGGGGCGTCCGGCATGCGGCTCGGAGTCATCCGCGCCGTCCACCACGCCACCCACCGGCGGGCGTTCGGCAAGGCGCTGATCGACCAGCCCCTGATGCGCAACGTCCTCGCGGACCTCGCCCTCGAATCCGAGGCGGCGACCGCCGTCGCCCTGCGCCTCGCGGGCGCCACGGACCGGGTCGCCCAGGGCAACCAGGACGAGGCGCTGCTGCGCCGGCTGGGGCTGGCCGTCACCAAGTACTGGGTCTGCAAGCGCGCCCCCGGGCATGCCGCCGAAGCCCTCGAATGCCTCGGCGGCAACGGCTACATCGAGGAATCCGGCATGCCGCGGCTCTACCGGGAGGCCCCGCTGTCGTCGATCTGGGAGGGCTCCGGGAACGTCGCCGCCCTGGACTCGCTGCGGGCCATGGCCCGGCAGCCCGAGACCGTCGAGGCCTTCTTCGAGGAGGTCGGCCGGGCGGCGGGCGCCGACCGGCATCTGGATGCGGCGGTGGCCGGCCTCCAGAAGCAGCTGGCCGACCCCGCCGAAGCCGAGTACCGGGCCCGGCAGGTCACGGAGACGATGGCCCTGGCCTTCCAGGCCTCGCTGCTGCTGCGCCACGCCCCGGGCGCGGTCGCCGAGGCCTTCTGCGCCTCCCGCCTGGGCGGCGAGCACGGCGGCGCGTACGGCACCCTGCCGACGGGCGTGGACACGGAGGCCATCCTGGCCCGGGTCCGGACCGCGGCCGCAACGGCCGCCTGATCCAGGTGCGCTGACCGGCGCTGCCGCATGGGCTGCGGCCGGTCCCTGCCGCACGAGGCAGGCCCCGCCGCAGCCGGTTCGCGGCCCGGTCCGCAGCCCGTTCGCGGCGGGGCCTGCCTCCCGTCAGGTGCGGTGGCGCCGGGTGTGCAGGGCCACGTACCCCGTGAGCCCGCCCAGTGCCACGCACAGCGGGGAGTACAGCAGCAGGTCCCAGTGGCGGAACTCGGGCGGCGCGGATCCCAGGCCGAGCCCCGAAGCCGCCAGACCGCCGAGCCCGCGTGCCGCCAGTACTCCGGACACCGCCCACAGCCCGGCCCGTACCGGCCGGGACCGGCCGAACCGGCTCGCCGGCCGGGCGCCGGTCACCACCAGCCCGGCGGCGGCGCCCAGCAGGCCCGCCACGGCGAACGTCAGCGGCCCGGACGGCAGCTGCGCCTCCTCCACGCCGACCACCACGGCCGCGAATTCGGCCCGGGAGTCCAGCGGCCACGGGGAGAACACCCACACCGCGTGCAGGGCCCCCGCCGCGAGCAGCCCCCCGGCCGCGGCCGCCGCCGCAGCGCGCACCGCGGCGCCCGGCCGCTCCGTACGGACCTCGGCGGCCCCGTTTTCCGCTGCACCGGCACCCCTGCTCATGGCGCTCATCCCGCTACCCCTCTCCCCAGTTCCGTACACCTCTGTATGGATGTTCCGTACAGTACTGTACGGAACATGGCCAAGGGGAGAGTCACCAAGGACGACTGGACGATGGCGGCGCTGCGCGCGCTGGCCCGGGGCGGGCTGTCTGCGGTGGCGGTGGACGTACTGGCCCGCGAACTCGCGGTCTCGCGCGGCAGTTTCTACTGGCACTTCGAGAACCGGGAGGCTCTGCTCGTGGCGGCCCTGGAGGCGTGGGAGCGGCACGCCACCGCGGAGGTCATCACCACTGTCCGGCAGGAGGAGGATCCGTGGGTGCGGGCGCGGGCGCTGTTCGCGGTCGCGCTGGGCACCGAGGAGATCGCCGGGCTGGAACCGGCCCTCGTCGCGCACACCGCCCACCCGGCGGTCGCCGAAGTCGTCGCCAGGGTCACCCGGACCCGGCTCGACTTCCTGGCCGAGGTCTTCGGGGGACTGGGCTTCGGAGCGCAGGAGTCCCGCCATCGCGCCCTCGCCGGGTACGCCGCCTACCTGGGCTGGCTGGAACTACGCCGGACCGCCCCCGACACGGCCCCCGAGGCGCTGCCGGAAGCCCCGGGCGCGGAGGCGGCCCTGGACCACCTGATCGGCATGATCCTGACGCCGCCGCAGGTGCCGACCTCGTAGGCGCCCGACAGCTTCCCGCCGCCGGCGCCGCCGGGTGTGCGCGGCGTTCCCGTACCCGCTAAGGGCTGTCCCGTAATCCCTGGCGGGCGCGCGACGTCGGCTACGGCGCCTCGCCGCGTTGTCGCAGCGCCCGCATACGCCCAGTATGAGGACGCTCCTCCGCCTTGCGATGCACCGCATCCGACGCCGCGCGCTGATCCACCAGGGATTACGGGACGGCCCTTAGGCCGGGTCCCGCGGCGGCGCCGTGAGGCGGCGTACGGCCTCGACCACCGCCGCGCGGTGCCGGGCCAGCCGTTCCGGCGCCCAGCCGGTGCCCGAGCCGCCCGCAGCCGGCCCGCCCACCGCGCCGAACCAGGCCTGAGACAGGCCCATCACGAGCGTGAGGACGTCGGCGGGGTCCAGCGCGGCGTCGACGCGCCCCGCCTGCTGCGCCTCCTCCACCACCGCGATCTTGCCGCGGTAGGACTCCGCCTCCGTGTCCGTGACGCCGGGCCGCTCCAGCTGCTTCCACACCACGAGCCGCATCAGGGACGGCTGCGCCACGAGGTGGTCGAAGACGGCGCCCGCGTACCCCGGCAGGTCGTCGGCGCTGAACGGGACGGACTCCGAACCCGTCTCCAGCGCGCGTCGCAGCACGGCGTCGAAGAGCTGCTCCTTGTTCCCGTAGTAGACGTAGATGAGCCGCTTGTTCGCCTGCGCGGCTTCGGCGATGCGGTCGACCCGCGCGCCGGCGATGCCGTACGCGGCGAATTCGGAGAAGGCCGCGTCGAGCAGGCGTGCCTTGGTCGCGCTGGAATCCCGTGCCATGGGGCGAAGCCTAGCAAGTAACTATCTGGTTATTGACATGCGGCGCGAGCCGGGTACATAGTCAATCTATCCAGTTAGTTACTTACGGAGGAAGCACCATGGAAATTCGCGCACTGGGCGGTCAGGGACTCGAGGTCGGCGCCGAAGGCCTCGGCCTGATGGGCATGAGCGCCCACTACGGAGCCACCGACGAGACCGAGTCCCTGGCCACCATCGACCGCGCGCTGGAGCTGGGCGTCACCCTGCTCGACACCGCCGAGGGCTACGGACCCTTCCTGAACGAACAGCTCCTCGGCAAGGCGCTCGCCGGCCGCCGCGACGCCGCCGTGATCGCCACGAAGACGGGAGTCGAGTTCACCGACGAGGGTGCGCTGCGCGGCCACAACGGGACCCCCGAGTACATCCGCCGCTCGGCCGACCGCTCTCTGCGCCACCTCGGTACGGACCACATCGACCTGTACTACCTGCACCGCGTCGACCCGAACGTCCCGATCGAGGAGAGCGTCGGGGCCATGGCCGAGCTGGTCACCGCCGGCAAGGTCCGCCACATCGGCCTGTGCGAGGCCGCGCCCGCCACCATCGCCCGCGCCCACGCCGTGCACCCGCTGGCCGCCGTACAGACCGAGTACAGCCTCTTCGAGCGCGGCATCGAACATGACGGCGTCCTCGACACCCTGCGCGATCTCGGCATCGGGCTCGTCGCGTACTCGCCGCTCGGCCGGGGCTTCCTGTCGGGCGCGATCACCACCCCGGACGATTTCGCGGCGGACGACTTCCGCCGTACGGACCCCCGCTTCCTGGGCGAGAACTTCGACCGCAACCTGGCCGTCGTCGACCAGGTCCGCCGGCTCGCCGCGGAAAAGGGAGTCACCCCCTCGCAGCTGGCCCTGGCCTGGACCCTGCGCCAGGGCGCGGTGCCGATCCCGGGCACGAAGCGCCGCCGCTACCTGGAGGAGAACATCGCCGCCACCGCGGTGACGATCACCGACGCAGACCTGGCAGCCATCGACGCGGTTGCCCCGCACGGGGTCGTCTCGGGCGACCGCTACGCCCCGGAGCTGATGAAGACCCTGAACGGGTGAACGTGCGGGGCCGGAGCCCCGGGCTGCTGCCGCTGCGGGCCCCCGGGGCGGCCCGGGACTGCTGAAACGGAATCGCGCCGGGTGGAAACCGGTGGGGGTGGGGCCGGCGTCTCCGTCCTTGGCGGCGTGGTGCCGCGCGGGGACAGGGGTGGGTCATGGGACGCGGGCGCAGCAGCAGGGCGATGCTCGGAGCAGTCGTGGCACTGGCGGCGCTGGGGGTTTCGGCGTGTTCCCCGGAGGAGGTGCCCGGGCCCGGTGGCGGTGCGGGAGCCGGCGGCGCATCGCCGTCCGTCGCGGCGTCCGGTGCGCCGCTGCCCACCGGCGTTCCGACGGGCAGCCCCCGGCCGTCCGGTGCGCCGTCGGGTGCGCCGTCCGGATCGGCAGCGGCGAAGCCCGTCGTCCGCACCGGAGTTCCGTGGAACCTCGACCGCCTCGACCAGCGCACCCGTCCGCTCGACGGGAAGTTCACCTCGCGCGCCGACGGCAGCGGCGTGCACGTCTACGTGATCGACACCGGACTCGAGGTCAAGCACGCGGAGTTCGGCGGCCGCGCGGCCCTCGGCGCCGACTTCGTCGGGGATCCGGACGCCGGTGACTGCTTCGACGGCGGCGGACTGGGCCACGGCACGTTCGTCGCGGGCATCATCGGCGCCGCCACGTACGGCGTCGCCCCGAAGGCGGGCATCGTGCGCGTCCAGGGCATCGCCTGCGAGGAAGGCAGCGGCCCGCACACCAAGGACGTATCCCCGAGCACGGGCACCGCGCCGGAGGACTCCGTCGTCAAGGCCGTGGAATGGGTGACCGCCCACGCCCAGCGACCGGCCGTGGTGAACATGTCCCTCAACCTCAAGAACCGTTCCACGGCCGTCGACACCGCCGTTCAGCACATGGTCGAAGCGGGGATCACCACGGTCGTCGCCGCCGGCAACTTCAACGACGACGCCTGCGGCCACTCCCCGGCCGGCGCCCACGGCGCGATCGTCGTGGCCGCCGCCACCGCCGACGACCGGCACTGGACCGACGGGGACGGATTCGGCTCCGGGTACGGCCGCTGCGTGGACCTCTACGCCCCCGCCGAGAAGATCACCTCCGCGCTCGCGGGCGGCTCCACCGCCACCAGCGACGACGCCGCCACCTCGTGGGCCGCCCCGCACGTCACCGGCGTCGCCGCCCTCTACCTCTGCGCACACCCCACCGCGACGCCCGCCCAGGTCCGCACCTGGCTCACCGAGCAGGCCGTGCGCGACGTCCTGACCGGTGTCCCGGCCGGGACCCCGAACCGGCTGCTCCACACCGGAGGCCTCTGACGCCCCGGGCCGGGACCGGCATCACCCGCGCGGGTCCACGGGTGTGAGGACCCCGAGCCGGTCCTCGACCGCCTGCGCGGCGTCCAGGCACAGGTCCTCCCGGAACGCGCGCCCGACGATCTGGACCCCGCACGGCAGCCCGTCGGCCACCCCCGTGGGTACGGCCACCGCCGGCACGCCCACGAAGCTGGTCACACTGCACAGGCGCATGCCCGCCGCCACCCGGTCGCGGCCCGCCCTGTCGCGCGATTCCAGCCCCGGCTCGACCGGCGGCTCGGTGAACACGGGCCCGAGCAACAGCGGGTACTCGTCCAGGAATTCGGCCCATGATCGGCGGATGTTCAGCCAGCTTCCCATCAGCTTCACCAGCTCGTCCGCGCTCGCGGGCGGGGTCCGCTCCATCGCCATCGCGATGTACCGGTCCCCGCCCGGCCCGAGCAGCGTGCGCACCACCGGCCAGCTCGGGGCGAACTCGGTCACGGTGATCCGGCCGTAGGCCTCGAGCGCCTCGGCCATGCGCGGTACGTCCGCCACCTCGCGCACGTCGTACCCGGCGTCCCGCAGCGCGCCGGCAGCGGCCTCCACGGCCCCGCGCACCGCCGGGTCGACGCCCTGCCCGCCGGGGTCCGCCACCACGGCGACCTTCACCGGCCCGGGCAGCGGTTCCCCGTAGAGCGGCACCGGTACGGCCCGCGGATCGCGCGGATCGGTCCCGGCCAGTACCTCGTACGCCAGCCGCAGGTCGCCCACCGACCGCGCCAGCGGTCCGTCGGTGACGAGCATCTGGGACGCCGGGCCGGGGTCGTCCGGGCCGAGTACGCGGTGGTCCGCCGGGAACCGGCCAGTGGACGGCTTCAGCCCCGCCACACCGCAGAACTGGGCCGGGATGCGCACCGATCCGCCCGAGTCGTTGCCCAGTCCGAGCGCCGCCATGCCCGTGGCGACGGCCACCGCATCGCCCCCGCTGCTGCCGCCCGGGGTCCGGCTGCGGTCCCACGGGTTGACCGTGTCGCCGAACAGCTCGCTGCGGGTGTGCATCCCGGCCAGGATCAGGGTCGGTACGTTGCTGTGCCCGATGGGGATGGCTCCCGCCGCGCGCAGCCGTGCCACCGGGGGAGCGTCGGCCGGGGCCACCAGATCGCGGAAGCGCTCCACACCGAAGGTGGTCGGCACGCCTTCGACGGCGGTGGTCTCCTTCACCGTGAACGGCACACCCGCGAGCGGCCCCAGCACCGCACCTGCGGCCCGCAGCCGGTCGGTGTGCGCCGCAGCCGCGCGTGCGCGCTCCGCCAAGAGCTGAGTGACCGCGTTCACCTGCGGGTTGACCTCCGCGATGCGCGCCAGGTGGCTGTCGACCAGCTCCACGGCCGACACGTCCGCGCGGCGCACCGCCTCCGCCTGCG
The DNA here is from genome assembly GCF_036106915.1 of Streptomyces sp. NBC_00354. Taxonomy (NCBI): domain Bacteria; kingdom Bacillati; phylum Actinomycetota; class Actinomycetes; order Kitasatosporales; family Streptomycetaceae; genus Streptomyces; species Streptomyces sp. NBC_00354. The sequence goes on from NZ_CP107983.1 coordinate 7,619,327, forward strand.
CGGCGGCCGACATCTGCCACAAGAGATCCAGCATGGTGCGAATCCTCTCCCCTCCACGTTCCGATGCAGTTGCATCGGAACAATAACCCGCGAACCGATGCGACCGCATCGAATAAAGTCGCCCGTACGAGAGAGAAGCGGGTGGGAGGAGACCGGGCATGCCCAGGCAGGTGGACCACGACGGCCGACGCCGCCTCATCGCCGAGGCCGTCTGCAGCCTCGCCGACGAGAGCGGGCTCGAAGGCGTGACCCTGCGCGATGTCGCCGCGCGGGCGCAGGTGTCGATGGGCGCCGTGCAGCGGTGCTTCCGCACCAAGGACGAGATGCTCGTCTTCGCCCTCGGGTACGTCGGCGAGCGCATCGGCGAGCGCGTACGGGCCCGGCTCGTCAGGAGCCCGGCCCAGTCGGCCGGCACCGCCCTGGGCCATGCGGCCACCGAGATCTCGCTGCTGCGGGAGGAGCACCGGGCCGAAGCCAGGGTCTGGCTGGCCTTCGTGGCGCAGGCGGCGGTCAGCAAGCCGCTCGCCGGGACGCTGAAGGCGAACTACGCGGCTCTCCAGGAGTCGTTCACGCAACTCATCACGGAAGCGGCAGCAGATGCCGGCCGCGCCGTGCCCCTCGATCCGCAGCGCGAGGCCCGCACCCTCCTCGCTCTCGCGGACGGCCTCACCGCGCACGTCCTCATCGGCCACCTCACCCCGGACGAGGCCCGGGACGTCCTCCACGCGCACCTGGGCAGCCTCTGGACGCACTCCGGGTGACGGTCGTCGCGGATGCGGGAAACCCTCCGGCGCGCCGTGCCCGTGGTGCACCTTTCGCCCTCTAATGTCGCGGCATGGCTGACATGTTCGATCACAATCCGCAGGTGTGGACCGCTGGCCGGCTCCGCGAGGTGCTGGCAGCGCTGCCCGACGAGACGCCGATCCACATCGGTGTCGCGGACGGCCCCGGGGACTTCGAGGGCTACGGGGAGTACGTCCTCGTGGACGCCGAGCCGGTGGAGGTGGACCTCGACGGCGAGGTCGAGGGCGAGGCCGGCCACGGCGGCGAGCAGGGCCCCCGGGTCCAGTTCACCCTGTTCGCCGACGCCGCGGCCGGGGCCTACCACCTCGACCTGGACTGACCCCCGGGCCGGTCCGAGGCCGGTCGGCGGCCGTGAGGAACTCGGAGATCAGGCGGTTCGTCTGCGCCGGCGCTGCCGTGGGCAGTGCGTAGTGGCTGAGGCGCGGGAGCGTCTCGATCCGGGCGTGCGGTAGGGCCTTGCGGGCGCGGGCCGCGACCCTCGCCGGATCGTGGGCGCCGCTGCGGCCCGCGAGCAGGACCAGCAGCGGGGCGGCGAGCGCCCCGGGGTCAGGGCGGCGGCCGACGATCAGCTTGCGGTCCGCGAAACCCGAGGCCGCCAGGGCGAAGAGCCGCTGCCAGTCCGGGTCGGTGTCCGTGCCTGCCGTCTCGCGGTCGAGATACGCGAGCACCCGCGCCGCCGTCGGGCGTACCAGCACGGGCAGTGAGCGCAGCAGGAAACCGGGCCGGTAGCCGGCGAAGCACCGGGTCGGGTCGAGGAGCACCAGCCGGTCGACCCGCTGCGCCGCGTGCAGGGCGTACGTCAGGGCGATCCAGGCACCGTACGAATGGCCCAGCAGGCTGACGCGCCGGATGCCGAGGCCGTCGAGAAGCGCGTCCAGCCAGGCCATCAGGTCGGCGGTGGTGCGCAGCGGGCGGCCCGCGCGCACGCTGCGGCCTGCGTCGCCGAGGATGTCGACGGCGAGCACCCGGTGGTGCGCGCCGAGCGCTGCGGCGTTGGCGAACCACACGGCGCCGGTGGAGCCGCCGCCGTGCAGGAGCAGAAGCGGAGCGGCCTCGGCGGGCCCGTACGCGTGGACGCGGGTCGTGCCGTACGGGGTCGCAACGTCGATCTCGGCGGTGCCGGCCGGCCAGCGGGCGAGCAGCGCCTCGTAAGCGGCGAAGAATTGACGGGATGCGGACAAGGTGGCCCCCTGGGCATCGTCTCGTTGACCAATTATCTCGCTCGGCGAGATACTAGCCGAGTGAGCGATGACGAAACCCCTGCCATGCGGCTGGTCCACCTCCTGCGTGCGGTCACGGTGGAACTCCACCTGCGCGGCGGCGAGTTCGCCGGGCGCAACGGCCTGCACCCGACCGACCTGCGGGCCCTGATCCGGTTGCTCGACGCCGACCGGGCGGGTGAGACCGTCACCCCGGGGCGGCTCGGCGAGGCCCTGAAGCTCAACTCGGCGGGCACCACGGCCCTGCTCGACCGGCTCGAACGGCTGGGCCTGGTCCGCCGCAGTCGCGACGAACGCGACCGGCGCCGGGTGCTGTTGGTGGTGGAGCCGAAGGCGGTAGAGCTCGGCTGGTCCTTCTTCGGCCCACTCATCGGAGGCCTGGTCGATGCGGCCGAGGACTTCACGCCCGCCGAACTGGACGCCGTGCAGCGCTACCTGACCGCGGCCCTGCGTGCTGCGGCGCCCGCCGACGCGGAACAGGGCCCCGCCCTCGGATGAAGACGGCCCGGTGCAGGCACAACCCGGTTTCCGGGTGCCGTGGGCGCTGACAAGGTCCGGGACGACACCGCGTCCTACCGCGGGCTGTTCCCGCACACCCGGCTCGTCGTCCGGCCCGGAGCCGGCCACGCTCCGTGGCTCGACGACCCCGGGCGGTTCCCGGCGGTCACCACGGCATTCCTGGCCACCACAGCAGTCCGGAACCCGGCGTAGCCTGGTCTGACCGCCATATCCGCCTGTGACCAGGGAGGCGGCGTATGACCGACCCGTACGGCTTTCTCCGGACCCCCCGGAACCCCGTCCCGTCGCGCCCCGCGGACCAGCGGCTCGGCGACTGGCGCGAGGTGCACGCCGGGCAGATGCTGCTGCCCGTGGTGTCCGCGCAGGCGAACCGCTGCATGGACTGCGGCGTCCCCTTCTGCCACGGCGGCTGCCCGCTCGGCAACCTCATCCCCGAGTGGAACGCGTACGCCGCGCACGGCGACTGGCGGGCCGCGGCCGAGCGGCTGCACGCCACCAACAACTTCCCCGAGTTCACCGGCCGGCTCTGCCCGGCCCCCTGCGAGGACGCCTGTGTACTGGCGATCAACGCCGACCCGGTGACCATCAAGAACGTCGAGCAGACGATCGCCGACCAGGCCTGGGCGCTCGGGTACACCCCGCCGGCGCCGCCCGGCCGGCTCAGCGGGCAGACCGTCGCCGTCATCGGCTCCGGCCCGGCCGGGCTCGCCACGGCCCAGCAGCTGACCCGGGCCGGGCACACCGTCGTCGTCTACGAGCGGGACGACCGCCTCGGCGGTCTGCTCCGCTACGGCATCCCCGCGTTCAAGATGGAGAAGACGCACCTGGACCGGCGGATCGCCCAGATGCAGGCCGAAGGCACGGTCTTCCGTACGGACGCGGACATCGGCGGCCGGACATCGGCGGCCGAGATACGACGGCGCCATGACGCGGTCGTCGTCGCCGTCGGGGCCGCGGAGCGCCGGGAGCTGGCCGCGCCGGGCCGCGAGCTGCACGGCATCCACCAGGCCATGGACTACCTGACCTGCGCCAACCGGGTCGGCGAGGGCGACCTGGCAGCGCCCGGGATCACGGCCGAGGGCCGGCACGTGGTGATCGTCGGCGGCGGAGACACCGGCTCGGACTGCCTGGGCACCGCCCTGCGGCAGGGAGCGCTGTCGGTGGTCCAGCTCGACATCCGCCCCGAGCCCGGCCCGGAGCGGCCCGACGCCGAGCCCTGGCCGCTGGTGCACCCGCAGGTGTACCGGATCTCCCACGCCCACGAGGAGGCGCGCGGACGTCACGGCACGGATCCCCGGGTCTTCTCCAGCGCGACCATGCACTTCGAGGGCGATGCGGAGGGCCGGGTACGGGCCCTGCACCTGACCGCCGTCGAGCCCACGGCGAGGCGGCCGATGCCGGGCACCGAGCGGGTGCTGGAGGCCGGGCTGGTCCTGCTGGCGCTGGGTTTCTCGGGTCCCGAGCGGGCCTGCGGGCTCGCCGAGCAGCTCGGGCTCACGCGGGACGGCCGGGGCAACTTCGCGCGGGACGCGGATTTCGCGGCCCTCGGCGAGCCGTCGCCGTCGGCCTCGGACGGATCCGCGTCGGCCGGGGCAGCCCCGCACGTCAGGACGCCGCCCTGGGCCCAGGCGCCGGCCCCCGGCGTGCCGCCGGCGTGGGGCAAGCCCCCGGAGCGGCCCTCCCGCCGCCGGCCCGACGGGGTCTTCGTGGCGGGCGACGCCGGGCGCGGCCAGTCCCTGGTGGTGTGGGCCATCGCGGAGGGCCGGGCGGCAGCCGCCGCCGTGGACCGCTACCTCACCGGCTCGACGGCCCTGCCCGCCCCCGTCGGCGCCCACGACCGGCCGCTTTCGGGATGACCGGCCCCGCCGCGGCCCCGCCGGCCCGACGCGGCTCCGGCCGGCCCCGCGGGGCTGCACAATCATGGGGTGACTGTTGAAGATCGTTTCCTGTGGCTGGAAGACGTCGAGGGCGAGGCCGCGCTGGCCTGGGTGGGGGAGCGGAACGCGGAGACCGCCGCCGCGCTCACCGGCGACCCGCGCTTCGAGGCGCTGCGCGCCGAGCTGCGCGAGGCCCTCGACGACGCCGACCGCATCCCGTACACCGTCCGCCGCGCGGCGCACCTCTACAACTTCTGGCGGGACGCGGACCGCCCGAAGGGCGTGTGGCGGCGTACGACGCTGGAGCAGTACCGCAAGGACGACCCTGCCTGGGAGGTGCTCCTCGACATCGACGCCCTCGCCGCGCAGGAGGGCGAGGAGTGGGTGTGGGCCGGCGCCCGGGTGCGCTACCCCGACTACCGGCGGGCGCTGGTCCAGCTGTCCCGGGACGGCTCCGACGCCGTCGTGGTCCGCGAGTTCGACCTCGAGGACCGCGCCTTCGTCGACGGCGGCTTCGAGGTCGCGGAGGCGAAGACCCGGATCGGTTGGATCGACGAGGACACCGTCTTCCTCGGCACCGACTTCGGACCGGGCTCGCTGACCGCCTCCGGCTATCCCCGTACGGTCCGGCGCTGGCGCAGGGGCACCGCCCCGGCGGACGCCGAGCTCGTCTTCGAGGCCGAGGCGGGGGACGTGTCCGCCTCCGGCTGGCACGACGCGACCCCCGGCTACGAGCGCGACTTCGTCTCCCGCTCCACCGACTTCTTCCACGACGAGCTCCACCTCCTCGCCGACGGCGACCGGCTCGTCAGGATCGACGTGCCGGACGACGCCGGGAAGTACGCGTACCGGCAGTGGCTGATCGTCACCCCGAAGACCCCGTGGCTGGAGCACCCGGCCGGCTCGCTCCTCGCCTTCGACTTCGAGGCGTTCCTCGCCGGGGACCGCACCGCGCACGTGCTGTTCGCGCCGGACGAGCGCACCGCGCTGGCCGGGCACAGCTGGACCCGCCACCACCTGATCCTGGAGACGCTGGCCGACGTCGCGACCCGCATCGAGGTCCTCACCCCCGGCCCGGACGGCTGGAGCCGCCGGCCGCTGGCCGACGTGCCGGCGCTGTCCTCGGCGACCGTCACCGACACCGACCCGGACGTCAGCGACGAGTACTTCCTCAACGTCGACGGCTTCCTGCAGCCCTCCACCCTCACGTACGGGCACATCGGCGCCGACACCGAGCCGCTCAAGCAGGCCCCCGCCCGCTTCGACGCCCGCGGCCTGTCGGTCCGGCAGTTCTTCGCGACCTCCGCCGACGGCACGCAGGTCCCGTACTTCGTCGTCGGCCCGGCCGGCCAGGACCGGCCGGGGCCCGCGCTGCTCTACGGGTACGGCGGCTTCCGGGACCAGCAGACCCCGTACTACAGCCCGCTCACCGGCCGCGCCTGGCTCGCCCGCGGCGGTACGTACGCGGTCGCCAACATCCGCGGCGGCTCCGAATACGGCCCCGCGTGGCACCGGGCCGCCCTCGGCGCGAACCGGGTGCGGGCCTTCGAGGACTTCGCGGCCGTCGCCGCCGACCTCACCGCCCGGGGCATCACCACCCCGGAGCAGCTCGGCATCACCGGTGCCAGCAACGGCGGCCTGCTCATGGGCGCCATGCTCGTCGGCCACCCGGAGCTGTTCGGCGCGGTCGTCGCCAAGGTGCCCCTGCTGGACATGCTCCGCTACCACCGGCTGCTCGCCGGGGCGTCCTGGGTCGCCGAGTACGGGGACCCCGACAGCGAGGCCGACCGGCCCCACCTCGAAGCCCTCTCCCCGTACCACAACCTGTCCGCGGACCGGCCGTACCCGCCCCTGCTCCTGATGACCTCGACCCGCGACGACCGCGTCCACCCCGGCCACGCCCGCAAGACGGCCGCCCGGCTGCGGGAACTGGGCCACCGGGTGCTGTTCCACGAGAACACCGGCGGCGGTCACGGCGGAGCCAGCGACAACGAACAGGCCGCCGCCAACCACGCGCTCGCGTACACCTTCCTGTGGCGGCACCTGGGAGCGGGAACGACGTGATGTGACGTGATGTGACGCGGCCCGTGCCCGTGCCCGGGCACGGGAAAATCCGTTGCCCGGGCGCGGGCCCGTCACGCACGATGATCCGCTGTGAGTACCACCCGTTTGTCCGGCTTGCTTCCCGACCTCGCCCCGTGGCGTTCCAGCCGCGATTTCCGTCTGCTCTTCTTCCAGGGCGCCGTCACGTTCTTCACGTCCTTCATGGCGATGATCGCCCTCCCCCTCCAGATCAAGCACCTGACGGACTCGCCGCTCGCGGTCGGCGCGATGGGCGCGGTGGAACTCGTCCCGCTGGTGGTCTTCGGCCTGTACGGCGGGGCCCTCGCCGACGCGATCGACCGGCGGCGGATGATCCTGCTGAGCGAGGCCGGGCTCGGGGTGCTGGCCCTCTTCCTGCTCGTGAACGCCCTGCTGCCGAACCCGCTGCTGTGGCCCCTGTACGTGGTCGCGGCCGGCGTCTCGGCCCTGGCCGGGCTGCAGCGCCCGGCCCTGGACTCGATGATGGCGCGGATCGTGCCGCACGAGCAGCAGACCGCGGCCGCCGCGCTCAACGCGCTGCGCTACCAGATCGGCGCGATCGCCGGACCGGCGCTCGCCGGACTGGTCGTCGCCTACGCCGGCTACCCGGCGGCCTACGCCGTCACCGTCTGCGGCTTCGCGCTGTCCGTCGTGCTGTGCACCAGGCTGACCCCGGCGCCGCCGTCGCCCGACGCGGAACGGCCCTCGCTGCGCGGGATCGCCGAGGGGGCGCGCTACGCGTGGAGCCGGCCGGTGCTGCTGGGCACGTACGCGGTGGACCTCGCGGCGATGTTCTTCGCCTTCCCGAACACGATCTTCCCCTTCCTCGCGGACGAGCTCGACGCGGTGTGGGCGCTGGGTCTGATGTACTCCGCGGGCGCCGTGGGCTCCCTGGTGCTCGGGATGACCAGCGGCTGGACCTCGCGGGTGCGGCGGCACGGCCTCTTCGTGGTGTTCGGAGCCGTGGTCTGGGGTGCGGCGATCGCGGGAGCCGGCTGGTTCACCGACATCTGGGTGGTACTGGCGTGCCTTGCGGTGGCCGGGGCCGGCGACATGCTGAGCGGCCTGGGCCGGGCGACGATCTGGAACCAGACCATCCCCGAGGAGCTGCGCGGGCGGCTGGCCGGCATCGAGGTGCTCTCGTACAGCGTGGGCCCGCAGCTGGGCCAGGTCCGCGCGGGCGGCGTGGCGGGCTGGACGGGTACCCGGCCGGCGTTCTGGAGCGGCGGCCTGATGTGCGTGGCGGCGGTGGCGGCCCTGTCCGTGCTGCTGCCGAAGCTGGTGACGTACGACGCGGACACGGACGAGGACGCGCTGCGGCGCCGCGAGGCGAAGCGCGCGGACCGGCTGGCGGCCTGAGCGGTCCCGTCCGTCCCGTCCCGTCCCGTCGTGACGAAACGGTCATAGTCCGGTCATTCTGCGCGCATACGCGGAACGGAGGGTGGAGGCGAACGGGAACGCGGGCAGCAGTTGAGGAGAACCGGATGAAGAGGGGCGTGCAGCGGACGGCCGTCACGGTGGCCGTGGCCCTGGCCGCCGGAGCCCTGTCCGCGTGGATCGCCGTCGCGGGTGACGGCGACGGGCTGAACGTGAGCGCGGCGAGCCGCTTCGCGTCCGGTTACGTGCCGTACGCACTCATCGTGGTCGCCGTGGCGGCCACCGCCCCCACGGCGGTGCACGCCGTGCTCCGTGCCGTGTTCTCCCAGTTGCTGATGATCTGGGGCTACTACACCTGGGGTCCGATGATCACCTTCGACCGGACGCCCACGCAGGCCGTGCACTACGCACAGGAGTGGGCCCTGGTCGCCGTCACGGCCGTCCCGGGGGCGGCGCTCGGGACGTACGGGCTGGTCCGCGGTGTCAGGCGGCTCGCCGCCCCGCGCCTGCCCGTGAACCCCGCGCGCTGAGGACGCACCGGCCCGGCTAGCGCGCCGGCCTGAACCCGGTCGGCGGGTGGGGGTCCTGGCGGCCCGCAGCCCGGTCGGAGGGTTCCGGCGGGGTCTTCGGGCCGACGGCGAACTGGTTCTCGACGAGGTGCTCGTAGATCTCGAAGTCGACGGCCTGCCACCGCCCCATGTCTCCGTGGACGGCCCGGAACTGGGCCGGAGTCGGACTGGTCACTGTTCTCACCTCTCCCGTCAAGGGTGCGGGATCGCAGGACGTCCTGCACGCCGTACGGACTGGGCCGTTCGGGTGCGGGCGAGGCCGGTTCTACGAGGCCGGGACGGCGTCGGCCGTGAGGCCGGCGAGGTGCAGTGCGCGGTGCACGGCGGGCAGGTCCCAGTCCTCGTCCCGGTTGCCGTTCCCGCTCTCGGCGACCAGCAGATCCAGTGCCTCGGGCGTCAGCCGGTAGTTCTCCGCGGCCTCCAGCAGCCCCTTCGCGGCCGGCCCGTGGCCGGCCAGCAGCCCGAGGACCTTCTCGCGATCCACGAAACGGCTCATTCCGCAGTCCAGGCCGTCGTCCTCGAGGCTCTCGGGGTACGGAGTGCGGGCCCAGGCGCCGTTCTCGTACCAGTAGACGCAGCCCAGCATCCAGCCCTCGAGCAGGTCGCGCAGGGTCTCGTACGGGAGCCAGTCCGGGGCCTGCGCCAGCATGTCGACGGCGGGCTCGTGCCACTTGACGTCGCTCGACTCGTCCTCGCCGTAGAGCACGAAACGACCCTGGCCCATCCGGGCCAGGGTCCACCACGTGCAGCCGGCGTCGTCGAGATGGAGCCCGCCGCCGTCGATCCAGTGGCCGGTGCGGTGGATTCCGCGGCCCTCCGCCTCGGTGGTCGCCTCGAGTACGGCGACGAACGCCCACCGCGCCCAGAGCAGTTCCGCCGCGGGCAGGTCTCCGGGCCGGCCCGGCCGGTGAATCGTCATGCTGTCTCTGCTCCCCTTGCCGGTGACACACGCGTACGGGCAGGATCGTAGCGGCAGTCAGCGCGGCGTCGGGGCACCCGAGTTCGGCCGACGCCGTCACACCGTCAGGGCTTCGCCGTCCGCGGGACGTCGGTGCACAGGGCCCAGATGACGAACACGCCGATGGCGATGGCGATGATCGACCAGAGTGGCTGATACGGCAGCCACATGAAGTGCAGGATCACGTACAGGCTGGTCAGGGCGATACCGGCGTACCGGCCGGCCTCCCAGCCCTTGAGGATCGCCGCGCCGGCGCAGACCACGAGGATGCCGACGATGAGATGGATCCAGCCCCAGGCCGTCAGGTCGAACTTGAAGGTGTAGTTCCCGACGCGCTGGTACACCTCGTCGTTGGCGATGGCGACGATGCCTTCGATGATGCCGAAGATACCGGTGACGATCATCACGACGCCCGCGAACGTCGTACCACCTGATGCCCAGGCTCTGCTGGTAGCGCTCGGCGTAGTACTCGGCGTGCTGCTCATTGCGCCGCCTCTCTCTCGAGTGTGGGACCCCAGGTCTCCATGACGTACCGGTCCCGTAACCCATCGTGCGCACCCATCGCGCGGGGCGCACTTCGGGACGCATTCCGTCGTCGGGGCCCGCTGGTCACTCCGAGAGGATGACGCCGTGACACGTGATCGGCAGATGGTCGGCTCCGGGTCCCCTCTCGAACCGCAGATCGGCTTCTCCCGAGCGGTTCGGATGGGTGAGTACGTCGCCGTTGCCGGGACCGCACCCATCGGGGACGACCCCGACCAGCCGATATGGCCGAGCAGGCCGGTTGCCGCTCGAGGCGTTGCAGCGCCGACTGGTCGTCAGGCGAGTTCGAGGAGGCCGCCAAGGGTGAAGACGAGTCCACCGAGGGCGATGGCCGTGGCCAGGTACCGGTAGACCTGGGCGGACGCGACCCGCAGTGGTCAGGAGGGCCCGACCGCGTACGGTCATAACGGGCTCCCCTCACGGAGGTAGACCGCAGTGCCGGACCGGGCGGCGGCGTGGAGTGCGGTCAGCGTCTGGAGGCGAGCAGCGAGAGGGGTGTCCTGCAGCTCGTCCAGGTGCTTGAAGGCGTGGAGGTCGTGCTCGTGGCTCAGGCGGATGGGCCGGGCGCCGGTGTGGACGCCGCCGTGGAAGAAGTAGTCGATCACGGGACCGGTGTTCTCGACATCGGCGCGGTGGTCCGTGCCGATCAGCCGAGGTACGGCGTCCAGGTCGGCGCCGGTTTCCTCGTTCATCTCCCGCCGGGCTGCCGTCCACGGGTCCTCGCCGTGGTCGAGCATCCCGCCCGGAATCCACCATTGCCCCGCGGCAGGCTGGCCGGGGCCGTATCGGAGGAGGAGGACACGGCCGTCGGGGTCCAGCATCATGATGCAGGAGGCCACGATCGTCCGCGGCAGCGTCTTGATCCATTCCTCTCGGGGAATCCACATGCTCATGCCTCCCGGGCAGCCAGGGTGCGGGCGGCGGTCTTCTCCAGGTGCGCGGTGAACATCGCGGCCGGGTCCGCTACGCCGAGTCGGTGAAGCGCGACCATCGCTGTCACCAGTACGTCGCACACTTCCGACTCCACGTCCCGCCACGAGTGGGACCGGCCCTTGCGGGGGTTGGTGCCGGTGGCACCGATGACGGCCTGGGCGGCTTCGCCGAACTCCTCTCCGATCTTGAGTACCTGCAATACCCGGCGCTGCTCGGCGGGGACATGGGCGGCGGCCTCGTCGAGGAAGACGGCAAGCTCCCCGGTGATGTCCCAGGCCTTCTTCTCCACGGTGGTTCCCCTTCGTCCGGCTGTTGTCCGTTCTCAGTCCTGTGAACGAGCCGGCGGTGTCCCGGATGCGCGAACGCCTGTTGCCGACGGCCGACGGCCGACGGCCGACCGCCATCGCCCGGCGCGACGCTGTTCACGCACGGAGCGGGCATACGGACGACTGGCTCGGGGAGTTCACCACGACCGCGGCCGGCACCGGTCCGACGTGAGGGCGGCGGAGGCCGACCGGTAGCGCGGCCTCTCGTTGGACGTCGCGCAGAGCGGAGCCGGCTGGTTCCGGGCCCGGTTCGTCGCCCCGAAGGGCTTTCAGGCGGCCACCACGGCCACCGTGGCCACGCTGAAAGAACGTCAGTTGCTGTGCCGGAAGGCGGGAAGGCCTGTTGAGGCCATGGGGGCCTGTGTCAGATCACGGATGCTGCCGTGGTCGGGCTGGTCCCCCTCGGGGTGGGGGTTGCCGTGGTGGTTCCTCGTGCAGACGGTGGCGGTGGACGGGCCGTGGGTGTCGTCGCCGGCGAAGGTGGCGGTGTAGCAGGCCTCGCTGTCATGCCTGCGCGGGACCTTGCAGATGGCATGGCCCCTGCTGTCGGTCGTGTCGGTGCACAGCGAGGTGGAGTCGGTGGTGAACTCGATCCGCTTGCCCTCCACGGGCGTGCCTCCGGCGGTCAACCCGGCCTTCAGGGTGAGGTCGCCGCGGCCCAGAACACCCGGCGTGTCCTTGCTCTTCCCCTCCCTCCTCTCCGCCTTCAGCGTCAGCGTGGTCGCAATCCGCGGCTGCTCCAGGTCGGGGATGGTCCCGATCGCCACGGCAACGGGGCTGCCGCCGACACCGATGGTGGCGCTGACGGCATTGGTGGCGGAGTCGATCACCGACACAGTGTCCGAGCCGACGTTGGTGACGTAGACGTGGGAGGTGTCCGGGGTGACCGCCACACCTTGGGGGAGGGAGCCGACGGGGATGGTGGCGGTGACGGTATTGGTGGCGGAGTTGATTACCGACACGGTGCCCGGTGAGGTGGCGTTGGTGACGTAGACGTTGGCGCCACCGACCAGGGCGGCCGCCACCCCCAGGGGGGAGTCGCCGACGTCGATGGTGGCGTCGATGGTGTTGCTGGTGGTGTCGATCACCGACACGGTGGCGTCATTGGTGTTGGTGACGTAGGCGGAGTCCGGATTGACCGCCACACCTTGGGGGAAGGTGCCGACGTCGATGGTGGCGGTGACCGTGTTGGTGGCGGTGTCGATCACCGACACAGTGCCGCCGATGGAGTTGGTGACGTAGGCGCGGGTTCCGTCGGGGGTGAACGCCACCCCCCGGGGGCCCCTGCCGACGTCGATGGTGGCGGTGACGGTGTTGGTCGCGGTGGCGATCACCGACACGGTGGCGCCATTGGAGTTGGTGACGTAGGCGCGGGTTCCGTCCGGGGCGACCGCCACACCCTCGGGGCCGCTGCCGACGTCGATGGTGGCGGTGACGGTGTTGGTGGTGATGTCGATCACCGACACGGTGCCCGCGGCGTTGTTGGTGACGTAGGCGAGGGTTCTGGATTGCGCGGTGGCGGGTGTTGCTGCGGCGAGGGGGACGACCATCCCGGCCAGTACCGCCAGCCCCGTCACCCAGGAGCGGAGCAGCGTCCACCATGAGCCCCCGGCCCCTCGACTTCGCACCGTGTTCCCCAGTTCCGACGCCGCCGATACTGCGCTACCCGACATCACAACCTCCTGCAATGCACGACACCGAAGTGGCGTTTCCATGGGCCACGAGCGATGCCCTGTCAGGCATGCCCGGGTTCGCCGCGGCGCTGACGATCGCCGCAGCCGACGCTAACGCCGTCACCTGCCCGTGCCTGCTCAACACCCATGAAGGCGGGTTGTACGGATGAGTGGATACCCCCTACGGCCAACGTGGGCCTTTTGCCCGAGACGGAACAGCGACGTGCCTCAGGCTTGGGGGGTCGCGGCATCAGCGCGCCCGCAGCCGGCCTTGCAGAGGCTGCGGGTGGGACGGTCCCCGGGCATACGGCGCCGCTTGGCGCGGGCTCGTCGGGCTGCCTGACCTCGGGGGCATTACTCCGGCTGTGCCCCTTGGGCCGGACAGGTGATCTTCGTCATCGGCATGCGCTCCTCGTCGCTTCGGGTATGGAGAATGCTTTTGTCACTTGCCCGGCGTTGTGTATTTCCGGGTGAGGTCCTGTAGTTGGAGGTAGCACCGCCATGGCGGCGAACGGAAGCCCCACCGTCAGAAGGCGCCGCCTGGGCGCGGAACTTCGCCGGATGCGCCGTGCCGCGGGCATGACGTCCCAGCAGGTTGCGGGGCGGCTCCTGGTGTCCCAGTCCAAGATCAGCCTTTTGGAGACGGGCCGTCGCGCCATCAACCCCCGTGACGTGCGTGATCTGTGTGAGGTCTACGAGGTCACCGACCAGTCGCTCGTCACCTCGCTGATGCGGATGGCGAAGGAGTCCGGTCGGCAGGGCTGGTGGGTCGCCTACGGCGACGTCCCCTACAGCGTGTTCATCGGGATGGAGACGGAGGCCGCCTCCATCCACTCGTACGACCCGCTGGTGATCCCGGGTCTGCTGCAGACCCCTGCATACGCCGCCGCGGTGATCGAGGAAACGAACCCTCACATCACAGCCGAGCAGGCCGCCACCCGTCTGGAGGTGCGGCTGCGGCGCCAGCATCGCGCCCACCACCCCGCCCGTCCCTTCCGTTTATGGGTCGTTCTGGATGAATCGGCATTACATCGCGCCGTCGGCACCGCCGACGTCATGCGCGAACAGCTCGAACATCTCAACCGCCTCGGCGCGCAGCCGCACATCACCGTGCAGGTCCTCCCGCACGCCGCAGGAGCCCACCCCGGTGCCTCGGGGCAGTTCTGCATCCTCACCTTCCGCGACAGCGACGCGGGAGTCGTGTATTTGGAGCGCTTCACCAGCGACCTCTACCTGGAGAAGCCCGCGGACCGCCGGCCCTACCACCTCATGTACGACCATCTCCAAGCACAAGCACTCAGCCTCGAACAGAGCCGCCGGTTCATCCGCGACACCACCCGGCTCTACACCCGATCCACGTAAGGGGTGGGCAGCGACGGCACTCGGCCAGGAACACTGCCTTCCCAACGCGACAGGGCTCCGCAGGCAGCACACGCCGCACTGGCGGCGGGTTCTCGCACCGGCGCGGCAGCTGCCGGGACTTCCTGGTGGGAGAGCCAGGGCGCATTCGCATTCCGGGCCAGGACGTACCTGAAATGTTGCTGGCGCCTCAGTTCGAGGACATCCTTTTGCCGCATTCGGCCCACTCCTGACGATGCCAATGCACTCCAGAATGCACCTAGTACTGCACAGATCAGCACAAGCCTCATCAACACGTCTGCCACAGCGGGTCCTTTAGGGTGACGGATTCGCAAAGCGGGGCCCGTGGTCGAGCCCTCAGCAACATCTCGACATAACGCCGCGGCATATGCAGAGTTATGGCCCGTCACCTCATTGCAGCCATGTGCAGCACCCTGTCCGGTTGCAGTAAGTTCCGATTATCATCCGGTAGCCAGGCGCCCCGGCAGGCCGGACGGAAGCGTGACGGCCCGACGGCACGGAGGATCGCCGACCCGCGCGGGGGCGTGCCGGAACCTGCTCGAGCGGGAAGCCCGCCGGCGTGGACGCCGCCCCCGCACGCCCCCGCGACGCCCGACCCGCCACCGCACCGTCACTCACCTGAGCTGCGGCGATGCACCGCAGGCGAGACACGCGAAGCGGTCCTGACAGGTTCGTCACGAGTGCAGAAATGATGAACGGAAACAGCCACCACTCGTTCGCTCCACCAGCATCACCCGCATGGCTCATACCCCGCCCGGGGCCGGAAGCGTTGGTTGGACTATGACAACAGCAAACATCGACGCAACCTTCCGTCGGCATACCGAGGAGGAAGGTCTCCCAGTCCACGCAGGGGCCGCCCGGATGGGTAAGTGGACATTCACACCGGCTTCATCGGACCGCACCCACGGCGAGAATGCGACTCTGCATGATGAAGGTCGGAAAATCGAGCTGAATTACTCGTCCTCAATCTTTGAGGATTTCCTGAAGGTGATCAGCACGATCCATCGCGAGTTCAACCGACGGTCGCAAGACGTGGCTGCAACCGGGACATCCGGAATGTGCACCGACGGCCGAGTGAGGCAGGACCCCCGTGTATGAACCGTACGGTCATCACGACTGGAACGGCTTCCCCACCCAGCCGGATGCCCACATCTTTCGGCCGGTACCGGATGTCGAACAGCACATCGCCACGGGGCACCCGCCGTTCGGACCGGACCACGGGAACAGCACATGGGATCCGGCGGAGGAGCTCGCCTGTCTCCTCCAGGGGAGCATGGCCGGCGGCCAGGCGGAGCCCTTCGACCGGGGCATCTTCGACGAAGCAAACGACACGATGAGCACTGCCGGGCTGGCAGCCGGACCGGTGGGCGTCACCAGGCTGCCGGAGGCAGCAGCGCCCGTCGGGCACCGCCGGACCGTCACGGCGAAGGCGCCGGCAGCGGCCCTGATGCGAACGGGCAGCCTGTGCACAGCTCTGTTGGTCGCACTCATCGCCGCCGTCGTGAGCGTCCTGAGCGGCCTTGCCATCTGCGACGCCCTTCAGCACAGTGCCGCGCCCCGCGCCGCCCACGACGTGGTCAGCTGGTGGCCGCTGCTCATCTACGGACCCTGGATGGTCGCCTCCCTGTCCATCCTCAGGGCGGCCCTGCACCAGCGCCGGGCCATCCACTCCTGGTCCATCGTCCTGTTGTTCTCCACCCTGGCCACGCTTCTGTGCGTGGCCCAGGCGCCGAGAACGTTCGCCGCCGAGGCCGCGGCGACCCTTCCCGCTGTCGCCGCTCTCGCCTGCTTCCAACAGCTCGTCCGCCAGATCACTCTCACCCGACCGCCCCGTCAGCCGACACCACGGCACCGCAACTCCAGGCCTTCTGCTGCCCCCAAATTCCACTACGGGGCATGACGGTCACGTCCGGGAAGTCCCTGGCCAGGATCGGTTCGCCGCCCGTGCCAAGTGGTTCGGTGCCCGGCGGACGGTCGCCGGTGCGGTCGAGGACGGTGAGGGCCGCCACGACGCCCTGGCGGAGGGGGCGACCGCTGAGACGGGCAGGGTCGGAGTCTGCCGTGTCAGTCGTGGCCGCGCCGCCAAAGGCAGGGCCGGCGCCGCCGCATACGGCGCCGGAGACGAAGGCGTGACAGCCGCTGACCGCATGGAGCACGTGGTCCTTCCCAGAGTCCGACGGAGTCATCGAGTGATCGTTTACACCTGAGGAACGACAATCGAATCCGATAAGTCACGGGCGGTCCGCAATCTCGGCACGACGGCTTCGACGACCGCCTCGTGCACGCGAAGCCGGCCCGGGCACCTCACTTACCGCAGCTCGGAGCCCATCCCTGTTGCCCGGACTCCGCTGCCATCTGTACGACGGCCCGCCCCGCCAACCCGGCGCGACCGGACTCGTGAGGCACTGAAGCACCACGCCCCCCGCACCACACCTCCCCCCGGCCTACTGAGAGAGGACAGCAACAATGGCGTACGAGCCCTCCTACGCTGAGCGAATCCAGTACAAACGGCTACAGGATGCCGCCTACCAGGCAGGCCAGGACGCCGTCGCCCATCTCGAGGCGGCCCTCGCGCTCGCAGGGCTTGCCCTCCCCTCCCTGACCAACGACGGACCCCTGGGCTGCCGCGGGTTCGTCCGGCTCGGCGGATGCAGCGTCACGGTCGCCAACCAACTCGCCGAGGTGGTCACCGCGGGTGCCATGGCCCTGCAACAGCAGCGGACGTGAGCACCCGCCCCCACCGCGCCCGCAGGCACCCGGTTGGCCACCCACCCGCGTCGCTCCCGTACGGCCCCACCGCAACTTCCCCGCCGACAGGCAGACTCCAGGAGGTCCTTGCATGAAAACGTGGCGAGCTTCCTCGCACGCGCCGAAACCGCAGGAGGCGCTCGACCCCTACCGCTTCCCCGGCGTCCGGGGATTCGAGGACGAGGAGGACACTCGCCTCCAAAGCTCCGTACCGACCGCGGACCCGGCGGAACGGCCTCTCAGCCGGATCAGCGCAGCACACCACCGGCGCCTCGACCTGCACGCCGCGCTCACCGCCGCCGGCATCCCGCCGCTCGCAGGAGACCTTCACGCCATCGAAGCCGTCTCCGCACTCGACGCCACCACCAACGCGGCCGTCCAACGATGGATCGCCGGCCCCCGATGACTCGCCGCACGTTGCGGCCCACCCTCCCTCGGCACACGTGGGCCGCAACGGGGCACACCGCAGTCCCGCTCACCCGGCACCGGCTCGTCACGGCCGGGCGAGGCGCGGTGCGATAAGAACGGAGGCCGCTGGCCCCCCTCGGGGTGGGGTTTGCCGTGGTGGTTCTTCGTGCAGACGGTGGCGGTGGACGGGCCGTGGGTGTCGTCGCCGGCGAAGGCGGCGGTGTAGCAGGCTTCGTAGAGCGTGGAGCGTCCGATCTTGAGCCGGGCCATCACCTCGGGCACGGTGAGGAGTTCGTCGTCACGCACGGGCCGTCACCGCCTGGGAGCGGGTGCCGCCGACGAGGCGGGCGAGTCGTTCGAGGTCGGGTGTGAGACCGGTGCCGTCGAAGGCTCAGTGGGCGCGTACGAGAGTGGTCGCCCGGGGCGTGGGGGTGTGGCGGCGGTGCCAGGCGGCGCGGGCCTCGCGGAGTGCGCCGAGGGTGGTGGAGTAGTCGCGGGTCTTGGTGGCGAAGTGGCCGGGGAAGGGAGTCGTACTCAAGTAGATCCGCCCTCAGTGCCACCTTCGTTCCCGCCGCCCGCCCGACGGGCGGTCGACCGGGGATGACGGGACGGCCCTTGAGGAGTGTCTTGTCCTCTTGGTGGTGTTTGGTGATGGGGCAGCTGTCGCGCCGGCGAACTTGGCCTGCTGGACCGGTCCTCGGCCGAGGGAGTGCCCCGACGGAAGGGCACCGGTCTCCCAGGGAACTTCCGACTCGGGACGCTGGCGGCCGTACGTGGGCCGGCCAGCGTGCCGGCCCTCGGCGGCAGCTGCGCCGCTGGGCCCGCGACACAGCCACCGGAGGGCGCTCGCTACACCGGCGGTGGTGCCCAGCAGTCGGGGCCGCCGCCGCGCCAGTCGACCAAGGCGGGGTCCGTGACGTCGAAGTCCTCGGCGTTCTCCATGCCCGTCGCGGCGAGGAAGACGGCGATGTCGCTGATCCGGTACGCCGTGCCCAGGCTCTGGCCGTCGCACCGCACCCGGCGCCACCCGCGGTGGTCCGGGGGATGGACGACCACGCGGGGAGCAGGCGCCGGCGCGTCGGGTCCCGGGTCGTTCCCGGGGCAGGCGCTCGTCATGCCGCCCTCACCCAGCCTCTGGCCCTCGCCGCGCGGCGGAGCTCGACCGGGCCGCCCGCCGTGCGGACCGGGCACGACCAGTACGGATGAGCGGAGATCGCGCACGAGAGGGTGATCAGCCGGCGGCGGAGCGTGGTCGTACTGGCTGCTGCGGGCCGCCGGGCCAGTTCCCGGTAGGTACGGAGCCACTCGGCCTGGAGGGCGACCAGGTCGTCGGGGAAGGAGGTGCACTGCATCCGTCAATTCAAGCATGTGTTCGATTTATGGCGCGAGTGGAGCGCGGAGGCCAAGGATGGGACGGGTGTCGCGAGCGCTTCCCCCAGCTGACCGCCCGGACACGGACGACGTCCGCCGCGTGAACCTCGGCGCACTCCACCGCCGCGGCTCCTGGCCGACGTGATCGCCATCGGCACCCCTACCCGCTTGTGCTCACCGGCGGCTGCGCCGTGCAGGCCCACGGCCTCGTCGACCGCCTCGGCCAGGACCGGGACTGATACCGCCGGCGCGCCGGCGCGCGAGGCGCGAGGCCTCGTCCCACGCCCGGGTTCTACTGAAAGGCGGGCAGGTTGCGCGCCGACCCGCGTGGCGAAGGGGCCGGCCGGGCAAGCAGGACACGCGGGGGCCCGCCACCGGATATCGGCCAAAGGGTTGTGCCGGGGGCTTGTCGGGGGGAGGGGCGGGCAGGAGTCGGGGCATGTTGAGGCATCAGCGTGAGCTGCCCCGTCAGATCTCCGACGCCCATGTCGACGCCCTGGCCGCGCTCGACCCGATCACCGGGACGTACCTCGGGACGTCCGTCGGCGCCGGGAGACTGCCCGACTACTCGCCCGACGGGGCCCTGGCCGAGGCCGAGCTCGCGCGCGAGACCCTCTCACGGCTCGCCGCCCACACGGACGGTGGCGCCGACGTCGAGCGGCGGTGCGCGCGGCTGCTGCGGGAGCGGCTCGACGCGGAACTCGCCCAGTACGAAGCCGGCGAGCACCTGCGCGCCGTGAACAACATCTCCTCGCCCCTGCACCGGGTGCGCAAGGTCTTCGCGGTGATGCCGGCCCGTACGCCCGAGGACTGGGCGGCGATCGTGGAAAGGCTGCGGGCCGTGCCCGGGTGCCTGAGCGGCTACCGTGCCTCCCTCGCCGAGGGCGCGCGCCGCGGAACGACGGCGGCGCCCCGCCAGGTACGGGCCAACGTGGCACAGCTGGAGGAGTGGCTGGGCGCCGAGGGCGGCGGATTCGGCCGTCTGGCTTCGGGTGCGCCGCCGCGCATGGGCGCCGAGGCCGGGGCCGCGGCGCGGGCGGCGACGCTGGCCTTCGCGGAGCTGGGGGAGTGGTTCCGGCGCGAGTACGGTGCGCAGGCCACCGGTGCCGGCGCCGAGGACGCCGTCGGGCGCGAGCGCTACGGCCGCTTCGCCCGCTACTACACCGGCGCGGACCTGGACCTGGACGAGGCGTACGCCTACGGCTGGGAGGAGTTCCACCGGCTGCTGCCCGAGATGCGCGCCGAGGCGGAGCGCATCCTGCCCGGCGGGCAGGATCCGTGGGTGGTGCTGGCCTGGCTGGGAGAGCACGGGAAGAGCGTCCACGGCGTGGAGGAGACGAGGCTCTGGCTCCAGTCCCTGATGGACGAGGCCGTGGAGGCCCTGGACGGGCGGCACTTCGACATCGCCGAGCCGGTCCGGCGCGTCGAGTCGTGCATCGCGCAGCCCGGTGGCGCCGCGGCCCCGTACTACTCGCAGCCCTCCCTCGACTTCGCCCGCCCGGGCCGGACCTGGCTGCCCGCGCTCGGCAGGACGCGCTTCCCCACCCACAACCTCGTGTCCACCTGGTACCACGAGGGACTGCCCGGCCACCATCTCCAGCTGGCGCACTGGACGTTCGTCGCGGCCGAGCTGTCCCGCTACCAGACGAAGGTCGGCAAGGTGAGCGCCACCACCGAGGGCTGGGCCCTGTACGCCGAACGCCTCATGGACGAGCTGGGGTTCCTCACGGACCCGGCCCACCGGCTGGGCCATCTCGACGCCCAGATGATGAGGGCCGTCCGCGTCGTGATCGACATCGGCATGCACCTGCGGCTGCGCATCCCCGCGCACTCGCCGTTCCGGCCCGGGGAGCGGTGGACTCCCGCGCTGGCGCGGGAGTTCCTCGGCCGCTACTCGGGCCGGCCCGTCGCCTACCTGGACAGCGAGGTCGTCCGCTACCTGGGCCGGCCCGGCCAGGCCATCTCGTACAAACTCGGTGAACGGGCCTGGCTGGAGGGCCGGGAGCGGGCCCGGGCCAAGCAGGGCCCGGACTTCGACCTCAAACGCTGGCACATGGCCGCGCTCTCGCTCGGCTCACTCGGTCTCGGGGATCTGAGCGACGAACTCGGATCCCTGTAGGCACGTTGTCAGGCACGTTGTAAGGGAGAAGGCCTAGGGAGTGTCGTCAAAGTGGCGTCGGCCGCCCGGAGGGCGGGGCTGGCGGGGTCTGGTGCGTGCGATCGCAAGGCGGAGGAGGGAATCGACGCGGTGGGGGCACCTCCCAGCGGTAGCTGGGGGAGCGACTTTGACGACACGACCTAAGGGCGCGCGGCGGTGTGTTCGAGGATGGTGCGGACCTCCGCGGTGATCGCGGTCTCGTTCTGTTCGAACTCGGGGCCGGTCAGCAGGTCCGGGTCCGCCGGGAGGCCGGTGAGGACCGGGGTGTGCAGGTGGCCGCCGGGCAGCTGTGGGGCGAGGTCGCCGCGGAGGCGGTTGGAGCGGTAGGCCACCTCGTTCGACAGGTAGCCGCCTCCGCCGCCCTCCACCGCCCGCGAACCCGGCGTCGGGCCGTCCTCGCGGTCCACCGGCTCGGCGGCGCCCGCCGGGATCTCGGTGACGGTGGTGTTCAGGAGCACCGGGTACGGGCTCTGGACGGCGCCGGTCGCCGCGTCGGTGGGGAGCGTGGTCCGGATGAACTCCGCGCCCGGGGCGAGGCCGGGAGCGGTCACGGGGTGCTCGCGGGTGCCGCCGGAGAGGGAACGGGTGTTGTCGGGGTACGGATCCGCCGACCGGGACCGGCCCGCCCAGGCCTCCAGGGTGAAGATGCCGGGGTAACCCTGACTGATGGTGGTGATGACGTCCGCCGCGCCGGGACCGCCGGCCAGGCGCGGCGCGAAGGCCCGCTCCACGATCCCGGCGTCGAAGTCGGCGTACCGCACGGGCAGGACGACGGCCCGGATCTCGGCGCGGCTGCCGTCGGCGAGCGTGATGCGGCGGCCGTTGAGCCGGAGGGCGGCGGAGCCGGAGGGGTTGGCGCGGCGGAGCTCGGCGTCCAGGCCGAAGGGGTCGAAGCCGCTGATGAAGACGCGCCGTATGCCCGCGGGCGTGTGGAAGGCGTTGTCGGTGAGGCCGCGGGAGGCGTCCGCGAAGCGGGCGCGCAGCGCGGCGCGGTCGACGGCGAATCCCGGCTCCCAGCGGGCGAGCGCGGTGGTCATGGCCAGCCGGGTCCAGTACAGCGGCCGGTCGTCCCCGGCCGGGAGGTCGCCGCCGGGCCGCTGCCCCTGGGCGCGGCGTACGGCGGCCTGCCAGAGGGCCTCGCCCCAGCTGTCGAGCAGCCGCCCCGCTTCGGCGGGGCTCCGGACTCCGCACAGCGCGGCGGGAAAGCGCCGTACGAAGTCCCCGAACCCGGCGCGCTCGACGAGCGCCGTGGTCCGCGCATCCGTGAGCCGCGCCTGCTCGGCGTCGAGGGGTGCCGAGGGAGCGGTGCGGCACGAGGAGGTGTCCTCCGCGTGCGCGGGTGCGGTGACGGCCAGGGGGAGGGCGGTGGCAAGAAGGACCGCGAAAGACGCGGCACGCCGTAAGAGCATCATGCAATGTGACATTACATAGATGCAGTCAGCCCCCACCAGACGCGTTTCCGGTCACTCCGGCACAGGCGTGTCGCGCACAGGCGTGTCGCGCCGCCGCCGGTGCAGCGTCGCGTCGAGGGCGGCGGACAGTTCGGGGATCGAAGGCCTTGCCGCAGGATCGGGCCGGAGGCAGCCGTCGATGGCCGCAGCCAGGGCGTGCGGGAGACGTCGGCGGGCGGTCACCGGTGGGGCTGCCTCTTCGAGCTGCGGATACCAGTCCGGGATACCGCTGTCCGCGCTCCCGCTGTCCGTGGTGCCGTCGACCGTATCGCCGATGTCGAACGGGACGTCTCCGGTGGCGAGTTCGTACAGCGTGATGCCGATGCCCCAAACGTCGGCCGCTGCCGACAGCGTTCCCCCGCGCGCCTGTTCGGGGGCCAGGTAGCCGAACGTGCCCACGCCCGGCGGGGCGATGCCGGGCGCGCGGGCGACGCTGAGGTCGAGCACCTTCGCGTGGCCGCATTCCACCACGACATTGGACGGCTTCAGGTCCAGGTGCAGCAGGCCCTGCCCGTGCAGGTAGTGCATCGCGGAGCACAGCTGCACGCCCAGGACGGCCACGTCCTCGGCGGCCGCCCGCCGGGGCAGACGGCCGATGAGGTGGGACAGCGTCTCGCCCGTCAGCGTCTCGAGGACGACGAGCGGCTCGGGGGACTCGAAGGTCTCGTACGCGCGGACCAGGTGCGGATGCGTGAAGCGCTGGAGCCAGCGGCCCTCGCGGACCAGCCGGTCGTCCAGCCGGGGCTCGTCGCGGCAGTCGGGGCGCAGGACCTTCACCACGCACCGGCAGTCCCGCTGCTCGCTCCAGGCGTCGTAGAGGTCGAGCCAGCCGGTCCGGGCCAGGTGCGCCAGGACCTCGTACCCCGGCGCGGGGGCCGTGCCGGGCGCGAGGGGCGGGGCCGCAGGCCCGGTGATGGCGTTGGCAGGGCTCATGACAGGACCTTCGGGCTCACGACACGGACCTTCGGGCTCACGACATGACCTTCAGGGGACCAACGGCCGTGACGGCGCCGGGCGCTCCGCCGTTCGCGCGGTGCAGGCGGGCGTAGGCGCCGCCCCGTACGAGGAGCTCCTCGTGCGTGCCGCATTCGACGACCCGGCCGCGGTCCAGTACCACCGTGCACGTCGCGTCGCGCACGGTGAGCAGGTTGTGCGAGATCACGACGGTGGTCCGCCCGGCCATCAGCCGGCGCAGCGGTTCCATGATCCGGCGGCCCGACTCGGCGTCCAGGCCGGTGGTCGGCTCGTCCAGCAGCAGTACGGGTGCGTCCCTGACCATCGCGCGGGCGATCGCCAGGCGCTGGGCCTGGCCGCCGGACAGCGTCCGGCCCCGCTGGCCGACCACGGTGTCGTAGCCCTCGGGGAGCAGCCGGATGAACCCGTCGGCGTCGGCCGCGCGGGCCGCCGCGACGATGTCCGCCTCCGTCGCGCCGGGCCGGCCGTAGGCGATGTTCTCCCGTACGGTGCCGTGGAAGACGAGCGTCTCCTGCAGCACGACCGCGACGTTCTCGCGCAGCTCGGACAGCTGCAGCTCCCGCAGATCGGTGCCGTCGAGGAGGACCGCCCCCTGGTCCGGGTCGTAGAAGCGCAGTTGCAGCTTCCCGACCGTGGACTTGCCCGCGCCGCTCGAACCGACCAGCGCCAGCGTCGTACCGGGCTCCACATGCAGCGACACGTCGCGCAGCGCCCACCGCGACGTGCCCGGATAGCGGAACGAGACGCCGCGGAACTCGACATCGCCCCGGGCGCGCCCGATCCTCCGGGCACGGGCGGCTTCCACCTCGACGACCTGGGGGCGCTGGTCGAGCAGTTCGATGATCCGCTCGGCCGACGCGGACGCCGCGTAGAACGTGGTCGTGAGCTGGGACAGGTCGCGGATCGGGCTGTAGAGCTTGCTCAACAGGGCGATGAAGACCAGCAGTCCGCCCAGCGTGAGCTGCCCCTGCGCGAGCTTCCACGTACCGAGGCCCATCACGGCCAGCGCGCCGGTCAGTTCGATCATCTCGACGATCGGTCCGTAGACGGAACGGATCCGGGCCGAGACCATTTCCGCGCGGAAGCGGCCCATGCTCTCGCGGGCGAACCGGCCTTCCTCCGTCGCCTGCCGGTTGTACGCCTGCACCAGCGCGATGTTGCCGAGCGACTCCTCGGCTATCGCGCTGATCGAGCCGCTGCGCCGGCGCCGCTCCCGTGACGCGGCCTTGACCAGCCGCGAGAAGCGCCGGGCCGAGGCCCAGAAGAGCGGCACGATGATCAGCGCGAGGAGGGTCAGGTCCCAGCTCAGGTAGAAGAGCAGGCCGAGGAAGACGCCCAACTGGATGACGTAGTAGAGGGCGTTGGCCACTCCGGAGAGGAGGAACGTCTCGATCGCGTCGACGTCGCCGGTGATGCGCGACAGTACGTCTCCCAGCCGCCGCCGTTCGAAGAATCCGAGTGAGAGCCCCTGGACGTGCCGGTAGACGTCCGAGCGCAGGGCCAGCAGGAAACGCTCGCCGACCCAGGTGGACATCACGTCGTCGGCGAACTCCAGAACGCCGGAGAAGATGACGAGCCCCAGGTAGGCGAGCGCGATCCAGAGGAAGGGGCGCAGATCGCGCGGAACGAGGACCTCGTCCACCACGATCTTGAAGAGCCAGATCTCGGCCGCGTCGATGAGGGGGCCGATCATGCTGAAGAGGAGGATCGGGACCAGCCAGCGCCGACCGCCTCGGGTGTAGGGCCAGAATCGCCGGAACGCCTCGCGCGGGGCGACCGGCGGCGCGGCGGCGACGACCGCATCGGGATCATCGGCGACCGACAGCAGCCGGTGCAGCGCATGCCACGCGACACGCCCCATGGAGGCATTCCTCAAGGATTGCCGGCTGGGCGGGTCAAGGAATGGGGTCCGCCCAGCCGTTCTCGGCGGTCAGCAGCCGTGACCGTGGTGGCCGTTGTTCCCGCGGTGGCCGTTGCCGGTGTTCCGGTGACGACGGTGACGGCGCCTGCCGGTGTTGTCGTCGCGCCCCGAGGTCATGTCCCTCTTTCCGTGACGGCGGTTTGCTGGGATGAGATGAGTGAAGATCGCCATGAGCTTTCCTCCTGGAGAGGCTTCTACAGGGCATACGGTCCAGAACGGCCGGGAGATTGCGTTTTCCGGAAAAACTCCTGATCTGCATCTCGTGGCATCGCATGGCACCCCGTGGCATCTCGCCGCGGACAGGGCCCACGGGTGGGTGAATCGGCCTGGTTCGGGTCGGGCTGGTATGGGATGGCCCGGCACACCCTCATTCGATGGGAGATCCACATGAAGATCCGTACCCTGGCCGTTGCGGCCTGCCTGGTCGTCGGTGCGACGCTGGGCGGGATCGGCAGCGCCTCCGCCGACGCCAAGGCCGAAGGCTATGCCATCGGCTCCCCGGGCTTCCTTTCCGGCAACGTGGTCCAGGTGCCGATCCACATCCCGATCAACATCTGCGGCAACAGCGTCAACATCATCGGGCTGCTGAACCCGACCGCCGGCAACGTCTGCGTCAACAACTGACACACCCCGCACGCGGTGTCACCGGATCCGTCCGGTGGCACCGCGTGTGTGACGGGACTGCCGCGTGGCGTCACGGGACCCCGCGGATGCGGCGGACCAGCACCGACCCCGCCAGCGCCAGAACCCCCGCGAGCGCGTACAGCGCGGTGTAGCCGCCGAAGTGGGTGACCACGGGCGCGGCGATCACCGGAGCCAGCACCTGGGGCAGCGCATTGGCGATGTTGATGACGCCGAGGTCCCGGCCCCGGTCCTCCGCCGTCGGCAGCACATCCGTCAGCAGGGCGAAGTCCACCGACGTGTAGACGCCGAACCCGACCCCGAGGACGAGCGAGGCGACGATCGCCCCCGTCCAGGTCTGCCAGAACGCGAGCAGCAGCGTTGCCGCCGAGATGACCAGCCCCGACCCGATGACGTAGACCTTCCTGCGGCCCGTACGGTCCGACCGGACGCCGCTGATCACCACCGTGGCCAGGAGGGTGAGCGCGTTGAGCGCCGTCAGGATCAGCACCCCCGTGTCCGCGTCGTCCTCGTAGTGCACGGCATCGGTCAGGTAGTACAGCAGGTACATCGTGCTGACGGAGTACGACAGGTTCATCAGGAAGCGCGTCAACCAGGCCCAGCCGAAGTCGGGATGGCGCCGCGGATCGATCCAGAAGCCGGCGAGGAAGGTCCGGCACCGGAAGGCGGGCCGGGCATCGGGCCACAGGCGCGTGTCGCGCCGCATCACCACGTACGGGACGGCCGCGAGCACCGAGAAGGCCGCGCACGCGAGGTACCCGGCGGTGATGCCGCCCGCGACCGTGGCCAGGGCCGTGCCGACCAGGATCCCGCCGACCTGGGAGACGCCGAGCCAGCCGCCGACCAGGCCGCGCCGGCGGGGCGGGACCTGGTCGGGCACGGCGGCGGTGAGGGCGGCGAACGCCGCGTTGAGCGCGAGCTGGACCAGGCACCAGCCCGCGATCACCCCGGCGACGCTCGAAGCCCGGGCGAGGACGAGCAACCCGGCGGCCCCGCCCGCAACTCCCGCCACCACCCAGGGGATCCGCCGGCCCGCCGGCGACGTCGTACGGTCCGACAGGGCCCCGAAGACCGGGTTGGCGACCATCGAGACCGCCGCTCCCACACCCGTCACGAGGGCGAGGGTGGACGCCTTGTGGTCCGGGGTGAGCTGCTGCGCCTGGCGGGCCAGGAGCAGTTGGAGCGGGCCGAACCAGCCGACCCAGACACCGAGATTCGCGAGGGACAGCGCACCGACCCAGCGCCCGCCGACGGGGCTTCCGGTCTCCTCGGCCGTCCGTCCGACGGTCATCTGCCGCCCTTGATCAGGTCGCGGTACCAGGCGTACGACTCCTTCGGGGTCCGCTCCAGCGTCTCGTAGTCGACGTGGACCAGCCCGAACCGCTGCCGGTACCCCTCCGACCATTCGAAGTTGTCGAGGATCGACCAGATGAAGTAACCGCGGACGTCGACGCCTTCCGTCATCGCCCGGTGCAGGGCGGCCGCATGGCCCTCGTGGTACGCGATCCGGCGCGCATCGGCGACCCGTCCCGTCGTGGGATCCGGCCCGTCCCCGTACGAGCAGCCGTTCTCGGTGATGTACACCGGCGGCAGCCGGTCGCCGTAGCGCTCGCGCAGGGAGACGAGCAGTTCGCGCAGCCCGTCAGGGACCACCGGCCAGCCGAAGTCGGTGTGCTCGTACCCCTCGATCGGCCGGATGCCGAAGGGGAGGTCCGCGGGTATCGCGATGCCGCCGAACTCGCCTGCCGGGGCGGCCGGTTGCGGGGCCCCTACGCGCATCGGGTTGTAGTAGTTGATCCCGTACCAGTCCAGCGGGGCCGAGATGGTCTTCAGGTCCTCCGCCACCGGGCCGGGCAGCAGTGCGGCCAGGCCCTCGTCCGGATACGCGCCGGTCAGGACGGGGTCGGCGAAGAGGCGGTTCGTGAGCGTGTCGTACAGCTCGGCGGCGGCGCGGTCGGCCTCCCCGTCGCTCGCGGCCCACACGGGGCTGTGCGAGGCGGCGATGCCGATCTCGCGGGCGCCCGCCGCACGCAGGGCCTGTACGCCCAGCCCGTGGGCCAGGAGCTGGTGGTGCGCCGCGGGCAGGGCGTCGAAGACGAGACGCTTGCCGGGCGCGTGCTCGCCGAGGCCGTATCCGAGGAGGGTGACCTCGGCGGGCTCGTTGATGGTGATCCACATCGGGACACGGTCGGCGAGCCGCTGCGCGACGACCGAGGCGTACGCCGCGAACCGTTCGGCGGTGTCGCGGCTGAGCCAGCCGCTCTTCTCCTCGAGGGCCAGCGGGGTGTCCCAGTGGAAGAGGGTGGGCACCGGGGCGATGCCGGCGGCGCAGAGCTCGTCGACCAGCCGGTCGTAGAAGTCCAGCCCCTTGCGGTTGACCTGCCCGTGGCCGTCCGGCAGGACCCGCGACCAGGACACCGAGAACCGGTAGGCGCCGACGCCGAGTTCGGCCATCAGGGCCACGTCCTCGCGGTAGCGGCGGTAGTGGTCGGTGGCCACGTCCGCGTGCGAGCCGTCTCGGATGCGCCCCGGCTCCTTGGTGAAGGCGTCCCAGGAGGAGGGGCCCCGGCCGTCGGCGGTGGGGGAGCCTTCGATCTGGAAGGCCGAGGCGGAGACGCCCCAGAGGAAATCGGCGGGGAACGCGGGTACGGGCGCTGTCATGCGGGCTCGCTTCGGTCGCAGGTGCATCGCTGACGGCACACTTTTGGGCCCCGGAGCCCGCCCTGTCAATGGAAAGTGAACAATCCTCAACTTCTATCGCGGGGTGGTGGCAGCCGTGGGACGGAACGCGCCGGGCCCGGGTGCAGGGGGCACCCTGGAGGTATGCCCAGGGCCAACGAGCAGGTCGAGGCACTGCTCCAGGAGTACGCCGACCTGATCGCGATCAGCGGCGGCGACGCCTTCAAGGCGCGCGCGTACGAGAAGGCCGCCCGCGCCATCGGCGGCCACCCGGCCGATGTCGCGCAGCTCGACGCCAAGGGCCTGCGGGAGATCCCGCACGTGGGCAGGTCCATCGCGGACAAGATCGTGGAGTACCTGAGCACCGGGCACGTCCCGGACATCGAGGCGAGCCGGGCCGCCGTCCCGGCCGGGGTGCGGACACTGACCGCCATCCCCGGGCTCGGGCCCCGCAAGGCCCTCGTCCTGTACGAGGAGCTGGGCATCTCGTCCGTCGAGCAGCTGGAGGACGCCATCCGCGAGGAGCGGCTGCGCGACCTGAAGGGGTTCGGCGAGCAGACCGAGCAGAACATCCTGCACGGCATTTCCGTACTCCGGAACGCCGACGGCCGCATCCTGCTCGGCGCCGCGATGGACATCGCCGAGCAGATCGTCGCCGAGATGGCCCGCATCCCGGGGTGCGTGCGGTGCACGTACGCGGGCTCGCTGCGCCGGATGCGCGAGACGATCGGCGACATCGACATCCTGGTGGCGGCCGACCGGTCCGCACCGTTCATGACGGCCCTTGCCGAGCTCCCGTCTGCGGCCGAGGTCATCGCGCACGGGGCGAAAAAGACCTCCATCCGGACCGGCGCCGGCCTCCAGGTCGATCTGCGCGTCCTGCCGCCGGCGTCCTGGGGAGCAGGGCTGCAGTACTTCACCGGCTCGAAGGCGCACAACATCCGCACCCGCGCGCTGGCGGTGCGCCAGGGTCTCAAGCTCTCCGAGTACGGGCTCTTCGACGCCGAGAGCGGCAAGAACCTCGCCTCGGAGACGGAGGAGGAGATCTACGCCCGGCTCGGCCTGCCCTGGATCGCGCCGCCGCTGCGGGAGGACCGCGGGGAGATCGCGGCCGCGCTGCGGGGCGAACTCCCCGACCTCGTGGCCGAGGGCGACATCCGGGGGGACCTGCACACCCACACGGACCTCACCGACGGCCTCGCCTCCCTGGAGGACATGGTGGCCGCCGCTGCCGCCCGCGGCTACGCGTACTACGCGGTCACCGACCACGCGCCGGACCTCGCCATGCAGCGCATGACGCAGGAGAAGATCCTGGCGCAGCGCGAGCAGGTACGGGCACTGGACCGCACGGTGCACGGGATGCGGCTGCTGCACGGCACGGAACTCAACATCGGCCCGGACGGCGGCCTGGACTGGCCCGACGGGTTCCTCGCGGACTTCGACCTGTGCGTGGCCTCCGTACACTCCCACTTCGGTCAGAGCCGGGCTGCCATGACCCGGCGCTTCATCCGGGCCTGCGAAAACCCGAACGTCGCCGTCATCGGCCACCCCACCACCCGGCGGATCGGCCGGCGCCCCGGTGTGGACGCCGACTTCGACGCGGTCTTCGAGGCCTGCGCGCGGACGGGAACGGCCCTGGAGATCAACGCGCATCCGGAGCGGCTCGACCTGCGCGACGAGGACATCCTGCGCGCGAAGAGCCACGGGGTGAAGTTCGCGGTGAACTCGGATGCGCACGCGACCACGCACCTGCCGTACCTGCGGTACGGGGTGGGCACGGCGCAGCGCGGCTGGCTGGCGAAGGACGATGTCATCAACACCTGGCCCTGGGCCCGCTTGCGCCGGTTCCTGCAAGGGAAGCGGGCCTGACACCCCCGCTCGGTTGCTCACGGCTTCCCGGCCCAGGCGGCCAGTGCGTGGTACCGCTCGGTACGGCGGACCGCGGCGTCGGTGGTCCGGGTGGCCCAGGCGATGTGGCCGTCGGGGCGTACCAGGACTTCGGCCACCCCGTCGAGGCCGGGGTGGCCGCGGTGGCCAGTGGTGGTGACGGCGGTGATCCGGTCGGCCCATCCGCCGTCGCCGCCCGCGTCGCCATCGACGTCGAAGTCCTGCTCCTCGGCCAGGTTCAGCAGGACGAAGCGGCCCGCGTGGAGCAGCTCGTACGCCCGGGACGCCGTGGAACCGGCGATGCTCAGCGCGATGTCGGGCATCCGGGCGCCCACCAGCGGATCGGCGCCGGGGTCGGCGGCCGGGTAGCCGACGCCGAGTGCGGAGACCAGCCCGGCGAGCCGGCGGTTGACCTCCTTGATGCCGAGCAGGTCCTCGAGCAGCTTCCGCAGGGCCGCGGCGGGCCGCTGGTACGAGGGGACCAGCGTCAGCTCTGCCAGCAGGGTCTGGACCTCGGTGTTCTCGGTGACCGCCAGGCCCACCGGATGCCGCTCGTCGTGGTAGGTGTCGAGGAGCCCCGGCGGCGCCCACCCGTGGATCTCGGCGGCCAGCTTCCAACCGAGGTTCATGGCGTCCTGGAGCCCGGTGTTGAGCCCTTGGCCGGCCGCGGGGAAGTGGATGTGCGCGGCGTCCCCCGCCAGCAGGACGCGGTCGGACCGGTAGCGCTCGGCGAGCCGGGTGGCGTTCCCGAAGCGGGACAGCCAGCGGGGCCGGTCGATCCCGCAGTCGCTCCCGCAGATTCGTATCAGCGAGTCGCGGAACTCCTCGAGGGTGACCGGCTCGCCGGCCGGCGTCCGCATCCGCTCCGGATCGATGAGGACGAACCGGGTCAGGCCACCCTCCAGCGGGACGGCCAGCACGCCCTTGGCCCGCGCCCGCCCGAGGCTGTCCGGGTCGGCCACCGTGAAGTCGCCGAGGATCCCGGTCAGCGTTTCCGCGGTTCCCGGGAAGTCGATGCCGGCCTCCTGCCGCACGATGCTCCGCCCGCCGTCGCAGCCGGCCACGTAGCGGGCGCGTACGGTCTCCAGCCCGGCGGGACCGCGTACGTCGGCCTCCACGCCGTCCCGGTCCTGGCGCAGCCCGGTGGTTTCGTACCCGCGGCGGATCTCCACGCCGAGCTCGCGCGCCCGCTCCTCCAGCAGGGCCTCGGTACGCGCCTGGGCCAGGAACAGGGTGTACGCGTGGCGCGAGTCGAGGGCGCCGAAGTCCAGCTGGGTGTCCAGGCCGGCGAAATGCCAGCCGGGCACGGTCCGGCCGAGTGTGAGGAACCGGCCTGCCAGCCCCCGCTGGTCCATCAGCTCGATGCTGCGCGGATGCAGGGTCAGCGCCCGCGAATCCTGCTGCGGGGCGTCCCGCCGCTCCACGACTCGGGTCCGTACGCCGGCCAGCGCGAGCTCGCAGGCGAGCATCAGCCCGGTCGGGCCCGCGCCCACGACGATCACATCGGTGTCCATCGGCAACCTCTCCCCTAATTAGTGAACAGTGTTCACGTGAACGATGTTCACTATAGTGGGGTCCATGAGCTCACCGTCAACCCCGCCGCCCGCCGGCGCCGCCCGCCCGAGCCGGGGCCGGCCCCCGCGGCTGGACCAGGCCCGCACCGTCGAGGCCGCCCTGGTGCTGCTGGACGAATCCGGCCTGGACGCGCTCACCATGCGGCGGCTGGCCGACGCGGTGGGCGTCCAGGCCGGGGCGCTCTACCGCCACTTCGCCACCAAGCAGGACCTGCTGACCGCCATGGCCGAACGGATCCTGGCGGGCTGCGCGACCCCGCCGCCGGACGCCGACTGGAGCGGACGGCTGACCGCCCTGGCCCGCGGTATGCGTACGGCACTGCTCGCCCACCGCGACGGCGCACGGGTCTACGCGGGAACCCACTCGACCGGACCGAACACCCTCGGCTTCGCCGAGACCCTCATCGGGGTCCTGCGCGAGGCGGGCTTCGGCCACGAGGACGCGGCGCGCACCGCGCTGACCGTCGTCCACTTCACGGTCGGCCACACCCTCGAGGAGCAGGCCGCCCTGCAGCCCGGAGACCAGGGGCCCGCGGACCCCGAGCAGCTGCGGGAGGCGGTGACGGCAGCCCGGTTCCCGCACCTCAGCGCGGCCCTGCCCGTGCTCACCAGCACCGACTTCACGGCCCACTTCGAGTTCGGTCTGGGCCTGCTGCTCCAAGGCCTGCGCGCACTGCACCGGCCCGGGCCCGCTGCGTAAACGGATCCGGCCTGCCCCCGAGGACCGGGGGCAGGCCGAGACGTGCGTGTGGGGTGGGTCAGTTGTTCTGGGCGGCGTCCGAATCCGCCTGGGCCGCCGCGCTCTCGGCATCGTCCAGCTTCTGCTGCATCTCCTTGGCCCGGGCGTCGTCGGAGCTCACGGACTGCGTGTCCTGGGGCTGGGCCTTCGCGCCGGGCATGCAGCCGGTGAGCAGCAGTGCGGCCGCCGTGATCAGAGTGGCGAGACCCGCGGCGGCGCGGCGGGGCACGGTCACTTGGACCCCTGGGCGGAGCACCAGGTGCTGACGGCCTTCAGGTCGTCCTGCCGCTTCTGAAGGGTGGGCAACAGGCTCTTGCGGAAGGTCAGACGGTCGTTGAGGTAGGTGTGGACCTCGGTGTGGCCGGCGGTCTGGGCGTTGGTGACGCGCTGCTCGAGCCGCGCGACGGAGCCGAGGACGGTGACGTCGCCGTTGAGGCGGTTGATCGCCGCGCTGACGCGGGTCTCCGTCTTCGGCAGGCGCTTGCAGATCGCCTTGGCGCCGTCGCCCTCCGGCGCGGACTTGGCCGACTTCGGGGCGGCGGGGGCGGGGCTGCCGCCATCGGCCTGGGCGGGGGCGGCGGAGAGCAGTGCGCCGGCCAGCGCCATGGCGCCGATCGCGGCAGCGGCGGTCCTACGGTTCGGGAGCATGGCTGAATCCCCTTCGGTGCGAACGGGCCGGCTCACAGGCGGCCGACCGGTCAGGACGGTAGGAGGTGTCTTTGTGGAATCCTTGTGAGTCCACAGGAGCGCCCCCCGTGAGGCCCCGGCCCGGCCGGTTCGCCTCCGCTCAGTCCCCCCGGGAGATCCAGTCGCGGCGCCTCGGCAGTCGCAGGGTCGGGGCGTCCGCGGCCGACAGCGGCAGGTGCACCTCGAGGCGGGTGCCCGTGCCGCCGGGCGGCGTCCCGATGGTGACCGTGCCCTGGTGCAGCGCGACCTGCTGGGCGACGAGCGTCAGCCCGAGCCCGGAGCCGGGGCTGCCCGGGCGGTGGTGGAACCGCCGGAAGACGGCTTCCCGCTCGCCGGGCGGGATGCCGGGCCCCGCGTCGTCCACGGTGAGCACGGCGAACTCGCCCTCCGCGCGCAGCCGTACCGCGATCCTGGACGGCTCGTCCGGCAGGTGTCCGTGCACCACCGCATTGCCCAGCAGGTTGGCGAGCAGGATGGCCAGCCCGGTATCCCATCCGAACACCCGCAGCTCCGGCGGGAGTTCGACTTCGAGCCGGGCCGCGGGATGGCGGCGGGCGGTCTCGCCGACGACCGTGTCCACCAGCTCGGAGAGGTCGATCGGGGCGAAGGCGGACACCTCCACCAGATCGCCCCGGGCGAGCATCCGCAGGGCCGTGAGCAGGTCCAGCAGCCGGGCGTGGTCGCTCTGCAAGTCCCGTACGATCTCGGCCCGTTCGGCGGGGGAGAGGTCGGGATGGGCGGCGAGGACGTCCAGGTCCGTCCGCATGCTCATCAGCGGTGTGCGCAGCTCGTGCGAGGCGGCGGAGGAGAAGGAGCGGGCGGTGTCGAGCGCCTGCGCCGTCCGGGCGGCCTGCTCCTCGTACCGGGCCAGCAACTGGCCGATGGCGGTGGACAGTTCGTCCACCTCGGCGATGTTCACCGGCGCGGTGGCGAAGGCGGCCGCGCCCGCCCCCGGGTCGAGTTCGGCGGCTCGGCGGCTCAGCCTCCGTACGGAGGCGGTGGCGCGTCCGGCCAGCCCGTACGCGAGCAGCCCGGAGACCGGCGCCGCCAGCAGGGCGACCAGCAGGACCCGGCGGCGCACGGCGACGACCTGCGGGTCAGCGGCCGAGGCCGGGGTGAACAGCCAGAACGTGCCCGGCGCCGGCCCGGCCACCGGGACGGTCAGCACCCGCCAGGCGTGTCCCTTGGCCCGGACGGTGACGGGGCCGGCCGGGGTCCGCTCGGGCAGCTGTACCGGGTCGGCGGGCTGCGGTCCGCCCTCCAGGACGACCGTTCCGTCCGTGGTCCGTACCCGGATCCCGGCGTCGAGGACATCGCCGAGGACCTTGCGATGCTGGTTCTGCTCGGCCTTCGGCCGCCCGTTCAGGTCGGCCGTGAGCATCGCCTTGACGTCCGGGAGGACGGCCGAGGCCCGGTCCTGCAGCCGGGTGTCCTGCTGCTGGTGCAGATCGCGGCTGACCAGTCCGAGCACCAGCAGGCCCGCGGCGAGCACCAGCAGGGGCACCACCACGGTCACCGAGAGCGCGATACGGGTGGCGAGCTTCACGAGCCGCTCCGGGCCTCGGGGACGCGCAGGACGAAACCGACCCCGCGCACGGTGTGGATCAGGCGCGGGCGCCCGCCCTCCTCCAGCTTGCGGCGCAGATAGCTGACGAAGGTGTCGACGGCGTCGCTGCGCACCTCGAAGTCGTAGCCCCACACCCGGTCCAGCAGCTGGTCCCTCGTGAGGACGATCCCCGCGTTGCGCACCAGCTGGACCAGGAGCTCGAACTCGCGCCGGGTGAGGTGGAGTTCGGCGCCCTCGTGGCGTACCTGCCGGCTGGCCCCGTCGATCACCAGCGGGCCGGCGCGCAGTACGTCCGAGGCAGGGGCCTGCGCCGGCCGGCGCCGCAGCAGGGCGTGCAGGCGCAGCACGAGCTCTTCCAGGGCGAAGGGTTTGACCAGGTAGTCGTCGGCCCCGGCCTGCAGCCCTGCGATGCGGTCCGTGACCTCGTCGAGGGCCGACAGCATCAGGACGGGAGTCTCGTCGCCCCGGGCGCGCAGGCTGCGGCAGACCTCCGTGCCGGTCAGACCGGGCATCGACACGTCGAGTACGAGGACGTCCGGGGCCTGGCCGGTGAGCAGGCCCAGCGCGGCGGGCCCGTCCTCGGCGAGGACCACTTTGAAGCCGCTCAGCCGCAGCCCGCGCTCCAGCGAGCGGCGGATGGCGGCGTCGTCGTCCGCCACCAGTACCAGTCCGGTGGATGTGCTGCCGGTCACACTGCCCTCCTCGCGCGCGACCCCGTCGGAGGCCGGGCGCCGACCCTCTCACGGCCGCCGGACCGCCCGGAAGCCGGGGTGCGGGGCGACCGTTCGGCCCCTCCCCTCCCGATGTCGTGAATCCTTCCTTGACAGGGTAGAGGGGCGCCCTCACACTGACGTTGCGTTCACCGCAATCCGTTTCGCTATACGCACCGAGGTGTCATGAAGATTCCCGTGTGCCGACTCGCCGATCTCCCGCGAGGCGAGGCCTGCAGACTCGATTCCGATCCTCCGATCGCGGTGTTCCATACCGAGGACGGCGAGGTGTACGCCATCGACGACACCTGCACCCACCAGGACGCCTCGCTGTCGGACGGCTGGCTCGAGGGGTGCGAGGTCGAATGCCCCCTGCACGCCTCGAAGTTCGACCTGCGCACCGGCAGCGTCGACTCCCCGCCGGCCAAGCGCCCCGTCCGCACCCACCAGGTCCTCGTCGAGGACGGCATGGTGTACGTCCTGCCGTCCCCGACGCCCTGTGCGGCCGTCCACCGGGCGGAAGGCCGCGCGTGAAGACCGTGGCCGTCGTCGGCGCCTCGCTGGCCGGCCTGTCCGCGGCCCGCTCGCTGCGGGAGCAGGGCTACGACGGGCGGCTCGTCCTCATCGGCGGCGAACCCCACCGCCCTTACGACAGGCCCCCGTTGTCGAAGGAGTTCCTCGCCGGCGAGATCGACGAGGACGCACTCGCCCTCGAAGCGGAGGGCGAGGACCTCGCGGCCGTGTGGGAGCTCGGCGTGCGAGCCGTCGGGCTCGACACCGGCTCGTGGGCCGAGCATCACGTACGGCTCGCCGACGGCCGGTCGGTCCGGGCCCACGGCATCGTGATCGCGACCGGGGCCGCCGCCCGGACCCTGCCCGGGAGCGAGCGCCTCGACGGAGTGCACGTCCTGCGCACCCTGGACGATGCCCGCGCGCTGCGGGCGGATCTGGCCCGCGGCGGCCGGCTGGTGGTCGTCGGCGGCGGATTCATCGGAGCGGAGGTCGCGTCCACCGCGCGGCGGCTCGGCCTCGACGTCACCGTCGTGGAGGCCGCGCCCACACCGCTGGCCGGCCCGCTCGGTACGGAGATGGGCTCCCTCGTCTCCCGGCTGCACGCCGACCACGGCGTCCGCCTGCTGTGCGGAACGGGCGTACGCGCACTCGCCGGTACGGGGAGGGTCGAGGCCGTCGTACTCGAAGACGGCCGCCGCCTCGACGCCGACACCGTGGTCGTCGGAGTGGGCGCCCGCCCGTGCACCGACTGGCTGGCGGGGTCCGGGCTGGACCTGGACGACGGCGTACGGTGCGATGCGGCCGGCCGTACGAACATCCCCGGCATCGTCGCCATCGGGGACTGCGCGGCCTGGTACGAGCCCGCGGTCGGTGCCCACCGCCGGGTCGAGCACTGGACCGGCGCGCGGGAGCGCCCGGCCGCGGCGGTCGCCGCCCTGCTCTCCGGAGGGCAGGGCGTGCCGGAGGCGCCCCGGCCCCCGTACTTCTGGTCCGACCAGTACGGGACCCGGATCCAGTTCGCCGGGTACGCCGCGGAGGCCGACAGCGTCACGGTCGAGGAGGGCGTGGCGGCCGACCGCAGCTTCCTCGCCGTCTACCGGAGCGCGGGCCGACCGGTCGCGGTGCTCGGCCTGAACCAGACGCGGCTGTTCACCCGGTGGCGGCGCCGGCTGGCCACCGCCGAGGCCCGGACGGCCGGTTGACCCACGGCGGGTCCTGATCCGACGCCCCGACGCCCCGACCCGACGCCCCGACCCGACGCCCCTACGCGCCGCCCCGCTGCCCACCGACGCCCCGACGCCCGAACCACGACGTTCCGCGAGGAGTGCACGTGACCACGACCGGCCTGCCGGAAAGCCTGATCGCCACCCTCCCCGGCGACCACTACACCGCCCCGGACATCTTCCGGCTGGAGCAGGAGCGCATCTTCGAGACGATGTGGTTCTGCGTGGGGCGCTCGTCCGAGCTGGCCAAGCCGGGCGCCTTCCGGACGGTGGACGTCGGCCGCGAGAGCATCCTGGTGACGCGAGCGCGCGACCACGCGATCCGCGCCTACTTCAACGTGTGCCGGCACCGCGGCGCGAAGCTGTGCACGGAGCAGACCGGCGAGGTCAGGCGGGCGTTCCAGTGCCCGTACCACGCCTGGACGTACGACCTCGACGGCAAGCTCATCGCCGCCCCCAACCTCACGAAGATGCCCGACGTCGGCCGGACCGAGTTCGGGCTGGCGCCCGTGCCCGTACGGGAATGGCTCGGGTACGTCTGGGTCTGCCTCGCGGACAGCCCGCCCTCCTTCGAGGAACAGGTCATGGGCGCGGCCGTCGAGCGGCTCGGCGACGCGGAGTCCATCGAGCGGTACGGCATCGAGGACCTGGAGGTCGGACGGCGGATCGTCTACGACGTCAAGGCGAACTGGAAGCTCATCATCGAGAACTTCATGGAGTGCTACCACTGCGCCACGATCCACCCCGAACTCACCGAGGTGCTCCCGGAGTTCGCCGGCGGCTATGCGGCGCAGTACTACGTCGGACACGGCGCCGCCTTCGGCGAGGGCATCCAGGGCTTCACGGTCGACGGCTCGGAGGGCCTCGGCCGGATCCCCACCGTCTCGCCGGACCAGGACCGCAAGTACTACGCGATCACCGTGCGGCCGCAGGTCTTCATCAACCTCGTGCCGGACCACGTGATCTTCCACCGGATGTACCCGGTCGCGGCCGACCGAACGATCGTCGAATGCGACTGGCTCTACCTCAAGGACGTGGTGGAGAGCGGCAAGGACGTCAGCCGCTCCGTCGAGCTCTTCGACCGGGTCAACCGGCAGGACTTCGACGCCTGCGAGCGCTGCCAGCCCGCGATGAGCTCACGTATGTACGCCAAGGGCGGCGTGCTGGTGCCCAGCGAGCACCACATCGGAGCGTTCCACGACTGGGTCCTGGACCGGCTGGGCACCGGGCACGAGCAGCCGCGGTAGAGCCGTCGAAGCGGACGCTCAGCCCAGGTGGCCCATGCGGTGGCTGATCTCCTGCGCGCCCTTCAGCAGCAGCGGCGCCAGCTCGTGCATGCGCTCCTCGGTGAAGCGGTAGCTCGGCCCCGATGCGCTGATCGCCGCGATGACCATGCCGTCCCGGTCGCGGATCGGGGCGGCCATGGCGTGCAGCCCGATCTCGTACTCCTCGAACGTCATGGCGTACCCGCGGTCCAGGGACGCGACGAGGTTCTTCTCGAGCTTCGTCCGGGCCGTCAGGGTGCTCGGCGTGTACTTCTTCAGGCCTGCCTCCGCCAGCAGCTGCACGCGCTGCTTCGCCGGGAGGTGGGCGAGGAGCACCTTACCGCTGGAGGTGGCGTGCAGCGGGGTCAGCTGGCCGACCCAGTTGTGCGCCGTGACCGCGCCCGGACCGCGCACCTGGCAGAGGTTGATCGCGTACTGCTCCTCCAGGATCGCGATGTTGACCGTCTCGCCGAGCTCCTCGGCCAGCCGCTCGCACACCGGGCGGCCCACCTGGGTGATGTCGATCCGCCCGGTGACCGCGCCCGCCAGCCGCACGATGCCGAAGCCGAGCCGGTACTTGCCGCGATCGGTGGCCTGTTCGACGAGGCCGCGCGCCTCCAGCGCGCCGAGCAGCCGGAACGCCGTCGACTTGTGGACGTCGATCTCCGCCGCCACCTCGCTGACGCCCGCCTCGCCGCGCTGGGCGAGGATCTCCAGCACGCTGACGGCGCGGTCGACGGACTGCACCCCGCCCGCCGGCGCGCCCGCGGTTTCGGTGGCTGCCTCGTAGTTGCTCATGGCGAAACTATACGCGCCGTCATCAACAGCAGGCCGGGGCGAGCCGAGGCCGAAAAGTTGCGCGGAACGCAACCTGGTGCGCCTGGCGATACCCGTACTAGCATGCGCCGCATCTTGACGGCTGGGGGCAGCCCTCGGCCGGAGACGACGGAGGGACGAGACTCCGATGGTGCCCCAGCATTACGACTTCGTCATCGTCGGCGGCGGCTCGGCCGGCAGCGCCCTCGCGAACCGGCTCTCCGCGGATCCCGGCAACCGCGTCCTGGTCCTCGAAGCCGGCCGCCCCGACTACCCGTGGGACGTCTTCATCCACATGCCCGCGGCGCTCACCTTCCCCATCGGCAGCCGCTTCTACGACTGGAAGTACGAGTCCGAGCCCGAGCCGCACATGCACGGGCGGCGCATCTACCACGCCCGCGGCAAGGTGCTGGGCGGGTCGAGCAGCATCAACGGCATGATCTTCCAGCGCGGCAACCCCCTCGACTACGAGCGCTGGGCCGCCGACCCCGGCATGGAGACCTGGGACTACGCGCACTGCCTGCCGTACTTCAACCGGATGGAGAACTGCCTGGCCGCGGACCCGGAGGACGAGTTCCGCGGCCGCTCGGGACCCCTCGTCCTGGAGCGCGGCCCGGCATCCAGTCCCCTTTTCCCGGCCTTCATGGAGGCGGTCCGGCAGGCCGGGTATCCGCTGACCGACGACGTCAACGGCTACCGGCAGGAGGGATTCGCGGCCTTCGACCGCACCGTCCACCGAGGGCGGCGGCTGTCCGCCGCCCGGGCCTACCTCCACCCGGCCATGAAGCGGCCGGGCCTCGACGTGCGGACCAGAGCCTTCGTGACGCGGATCCTCTTCGAGGGCAAGCGCGCCGTCGGCGTCGAGTACCGCCGCGGCCGCGGGGCGCCCCGGCAGGTACGGGCCGGCGAGGTGATCCTGTCCGGCGGCGCGATCAACTCCCCGCAGCTGCTCCAGCTGTCCGGGGTCGGCAACGCCGACGAGCTGCGGGCCCTGGACATCGATGTCGTCCACGACCTGCCGGGCGTGGGGGAGAACCTCCAGGACCACCTGGAGGTGTACGTCCAGTACGCCTGCAAGCAGCCGGTCTCGATGCAGCCCTACCTGAAGTGGCGCCACCGGCCCTGGATCGGCCTGCAGTGGCTCTTCCGCAGGGGCCCCGGCGCGACCAACCACTTCGAGGCCGGCGGTTTCGCGCGGAGCAACGAGGACGTCGCGTACCCCAACCTGATGTTCCACTTCCTGCCCGTCGCGGTCCGCTACGACGGCTCCGCGCCCGTCGGGGGCCACGGCTACCAGGTGCACGTCGGCCCGATGTACTCCGACGCCGTCGGCTCGGTCAAGATCAGGAGCAAGGACCCCCGGGTGCACCCGGCGCTGCGGTTCAACTACCTCTCCACCGAGCAGGACCGCCGCGAGTGGGTCGAGGCGGTCCGGACCGCCCGCACCATCCTCGGCCAGGCGGGACTGGCCCCGTACAACGACGGCGAGATCTCGCCCGGGCCGGAGATCGAGACCGACGAGCAGATCCTCGACTGGGTGGCCAGGGAGGGCGAGACCGCGCTGCACCCGTCCTGCACCGCCAGGATGGGCACCGGCGAGGGGGCGGTCACCGATCCGGCGAGCCTGCGCGTGCACGGTCTGGAGGGGCTGCGCGTCGTGGACGCCTCCGTGATGCCCTACGTGACGAACGGGAACATTTACGCACCCGTCATGATGGTGGCCGAGAAGGCCGCCGATCTCATCCTGGGCAACGAGCCGCTGTCGCCGTCCAAGGCCGAGTTCTACCGGCACCACCGCCTCCGCAGTGAGGCAGAGCAGGGGCAGTGCCCCGGCCACACCTGAGGAGGAGCGGCATGTCCGCCCGGCCCACGCCGTATCCCGAACGCCCCGTACAGGCCCCGGTCACCGGGGGCGGCTTGGCCGAGCTCCTGCGCAGGGTCCGCTACGAGGTCCTGCCGGCGAAGGCGACCGAGGACAAGGTCCTGGCACACGTTCCGGCGGACGTGCCCGTCACGGTCACCGCCTCCCCGGCCAAGGGCCTCGGCCCGACGCTGGACCTCGCCACCCGCCTGGCCGGGCACGGCTACCGGGTCGTCCCGCACGTCCCGGCCCGGCAGATCGCCGACGCCGGCCACCTCGCGGACATCGTGGACCGGCTCGTCGCCGCCGGCATCGAGGACGTCTTCGTACCGGCCGGCGACGCCGACCCGCCGGCCGGGGCGTACGACGCGGCCCTGCCCGTCCTGCGCCGGCTCGGCGAGCTGGGCAATCCGTTCGCGCACGTGGGCATCACGGGCTACCCGGAGAGCCATCCCCTCATCGACGACGACGTCACCGTCCAGGCGATGTGGGACAAGCAGCCGCACGCGACGTACATCGTCAGCAACCTGTGCTTCGACCCGGCGACCCTGCGGCAGTGGCTCGGGCGGGTACGGCGCCGGCAGATCGTGCTGCCCGTGCACGTCGGGGTCGCAGGGCCCGTCGAGCG
This sequence comes from Streptomyces sp. NBC_00354, assembly GCF_036106915.1. Taxonomy (NCBI): domain Bacteria; kingdom Bacillati; phylum Actinomycetota; class Actinomycetes; order Kitasatosporales; family Streptomycetaceae; genus Streptomyces; species Streptomyces sp. NBC_00354. Next base: position 7,661,411 of record NZ_CP107983.1, read on the forward strand.
CGCGAAGCTGCTGTCCATGGCCACGAAGATCGGCGTGGGGGAGTCGGCCAAGTTCCTCACCCGGCACCCCTCGTGGTTCCTGCGCTTCGCGGCGCCCGGCGGCTACAACCCGGAGCGGCTGCTGCGCCGCAGCGCCCCCGCGCTGGGTGCGCCCGAGGCCGCGGTGGCCGGGCTGCACCTGTTCACGTTCAACCAGATCGCCGAGACCGAGCGATGGCGCCGCGCGATGCTGGAGCGCATCGGCGGCTGACCCGCTGACCCGCTGACCCGCTGACCGGGAACGGCTGAACGGCTGAGCGGGGCGCCGCACAACCGCCGTGCCCGGGCACCCGTCCCCTTGACGTACCGCACCCCGTGGGCGATCGTGTCGTTCCATTCCGAGCAATACGATGCGCAATACGCAACTCGCATACCGGTGTTATCCGGATGGAGGCTCCGCGCGTGGCAGATCTGTACGTCGGTGGGAAGTGGCGCGAAGCGGTGGCGGGCGGCCGTCGGGACATTCACTGCCCCGCCGACGGCGCGCTCGTACGGACCGTGTCCGAAGCGACGCGGGCCGACACCGAAGCCGCCATCGCCGCAGCGCGCAGCGCCTTCGACGAGGGTCCGTGGCCGCGCACACCCGAGCGGGAGCGCGGCGCGCTGCTGCTGCGCACCGCCGAGGTGCTGGAGCGGGGGGCGAAGGAGTTCGCCCGCGCCGAATCCCTCGACACCGGCAAGCGCCTGGTGGAGAGCGAGTACGACATCGCCGACGTCGTGGCCTGCTTCCGGTACTTCGGCGGGATCGCGGGCACCAGCGCGGGCCGGGTGGTCGACACGGGCCGCGAGGACGCCGTCAGCCGGGTCGTGTACGAGCCGGTCGGGGTGTGCGGGCTGATCACCCCGTGGAACTACCCGCTGCTCCAGGCCGCGTGGAAGGTCGGGCCCGCCCTCGTCGCCGGCAACACCCTGGTCCTCAAGCCCAGCGAGCTCACCCCGTCCACCTCGATCCTGCTCATGCGCGCGCTGGAGGACGCCGGACTGCCCGCCGGCGCGGCCAACCTCGTACTGGGAGCGGGGGCCGAGGCCGGCGCGCCGCTCGCCGAGCACCCGGGCGTGGACGTGGTCTCCTTCACCGGCGGCCTCGAGACGGGCAAGCAGGTCATGGCGGCCGCCGCGGCGACCGTGAAGAAGGTCGCGCTGGAACTGGGCGGCAAGAACCCCAACGTGGTCTTCGCCGACGCCGACTTCGAGGCGGCCGTGGACTTCGCCCTGACCGCCGTCTTCCTGCACTCCGGGCAGGTCTGCTCGGCCGGCGCCCGCCTGATCGTCGAGGACCCGCTGCACGACGCCTTCGTCGACGAGCTCGTACGCCGCGCCCGCACCATCCGGCTGGGCGGCCCCTTCGACCCCGCCGCCGAGACCGGGCCGCTGATCTCCGCCGCCCACCGGTCCAAGGTCGAGGAGTACGTCGCGGCGGGCCTCGCCGAGGGTGCCGTACTGCGCTGCGGGGGCCGGCGCCCCGATGACCCCGCGCTCGCCGGAGGCTTCTACTACCCGCCGACCGTGCTCGACGCGTGCCGCCCGGACATGCGTGTCGTACGGGAGGAGTCCTTCGGCCCGGTGCTCACCGTCGAGCGGTTCTCGGGCGAGGACGAGGCCGTACGGATCGCGAACGACACGGAGTACGGGCTCGCCGGGGCGGTGTGGACCCAGGACGCGGGCAAGGCCCAGCGCGTCGCCCGGCGGCTGCGGCACGGCACGGTCTGGATCAACGACTACCACCCCTACGTACCTCAGGCCGAATGGGGCGGCTTCGGGCACTCGGGTGTCGGCCGCGAGCTGGGCCCGACCGGCCTGGACGAGTACCGCGAACCCAAGCACATCTGGCAGAACATCCAGCCCAGGGCACAGAACTGGTTCCGCGGCTGAACCGGTGCCATCCGAAGAGAGGCCGACAGTGACCGCAACGAAGACAGAACTGCCGTCGCAGCGCGGCGCGTCCGGGGACGGGACCCCCGTGATCTCCGTCCGCGGACTGTGGAAGGTCTTCGGGCCCAAGGCGGCGCGGGTGCCGGACTCGCCCGAGCTGTGCGCCCTCTCGCGCCGCGAGCTCATGGAGCGAACCGGCTGCACCGCGGCCGTACGGGACGTGGCCTTCGACGTGTCGCCCGGCGAGGTCTTCGTGGTCATGGGCCTGTCCGGCTCCGGGAAGTCGACGCTGGTGCGCTGTCTGACCCGGCTGATCGAGCCGACGGCCGGCGAGCTCGTCTTCGAGGGCGAGGACATCCGCGCTGCCGATCAGAAGAGGCTGCGCGAGCTGCGGCGGCGCAAGTTCGCCATGGTCTTCCAGCACTTCGGGCTGCTGCCGCACCGCCGGGTCCTGGACAACGTGGCGTACGGGCTGGAGATCCGCGGCGTCGGCCGGGCCGAGCGCACCCGGCGTGCCATGGAGGTGGTCGAGCTGGTCGGCCTCGCCGGGAACGAGCACTCCTACCCCGACCAGCTCTCCGGCGGCATGCAGCAGCGGGTCGGGCTGGCCCGCGCCCTCGCCGGGGACCCCGACGTGCTCCTCTTCGACGAGCCGTTCTCCGCGCTCGACCCGCTGATCCGCCGGGACATGCAGAACGAGGTCGTCCGGCTGCACCGCGAGGTCGGCAAGACGATGGTGTTCGTCACCCACGACCTGTCCGAGGCGCTGAAGCTCGGCGACCGCATCCTCATCATGCGCGACGGCCGTACGGTCCAGTGCGGTACGGGCGACGAGCTGGTGGGCGCGCCCGCCGACGACTACGTCCGGGACTTCGTGGCGGACGTGCCGCGCTCGCGCGTGCTCACCCTGCGCTGGATCATGCGCCCGGCCCGCCCCGACGATGCACTCGACGGACCGGAGCTCGGCCCGGACACCGTCGTCCGCGAGGCGACGCGCGCCGTCCTCGCGGCGGACCGGCCCGTGAAGGTCGTCGAGAACGGACGGCTGCTGGGCGTCGTCGGCGACGAGGAGATCCTCGCGGTCGTCGCCGGCCCGGAGGGCGGTGTCTGATGGCCGTCCTGGCAACGGCGGCCGCGCGGCGCGCGCCCGTACGCGGCGGGCGCGCACTGGTCGCGGCCGCAGTTCTCGTCGGGTGGGTCGTGCTGTGGCTCGCCCTGCGCGGCATCCACACCCTTCCCCTCGGCACCGCCGAACTGACGCCGCTCCACCGGCGGTTCAACGAGATCAACGACGCCGTGGGGGCCGGCCGCAACAGCAACCCGGTCTTCCTCTACGTCTTCAACGAGATCCGGCTGGTCATCGACAACCTGGTCACCTTCCTCCAGGCGCTCGTCGCGCAGCCGTCCTACGGCCGCCCGGTCCCGGTGGTCGGCTGGCTGGGCGTCGTCGCTCTCGTCGGATACGTCTCCTGGGTGTTCGGGAACGTACGGGTGGCGGCCCTGGCCGTCGCCGGATTCGTGCTCTTCGGCCTCCAAGGGCTGTGGCGCGAGAGCATGGACACGCTCGCCCTGACCGTGGCGGCCGTCCTCGTCTCGCTGCTCATCGGCATTCCGCTCGGTGTCTGGGCCGGGCTGTCGGACCGGGTGCACCGCCTGGCCACCCCGGTGCTCGACTTCATGCAGACGATGCCGACCTTCGTCTACCTGGCCCCGCTGACACTGTTCTTCCTCATCGGCCCGGCGTCCGCCACGATCGCCACGCTGGTCTTCGCGACCCCGCCCGCCGTACGCATCACCGCCCACGCGATCCGTTCCGTCCCCGCCACCACGGTCGAGGCGGCTGAGTCGCTCGGCGCGACCCGGCGCCAGACGCTCGCCACGGTGCTGCTGCCGATGTCGAAGCGGACCGTCGTGCTCGGCGTGAACCAGACCATCATGGCCGCGCTGTCCATGGTCACCATCGCCGCCCTCATCGACGCGCCCGGGCTGGGCAAGACCGTCGTCAAGGCGCTGGAGACGCTCGACGTGGGCACGGCGTTCAACGCCGGCCTGGCCATCGTCGTACTGGCCATCGTGCTCGACCGCGTGACCACCGCGGCGAGCGAGCGAACCGCGACGGGGGTCCCCCCGGCCGAAGGCCGGGGGAGGGTGGAGGACGCCAGGCGCCGCGGCAGGCGCGCGGCGCGGTGGCGCCGCCCCCTGGTCCTCACCGGCGGCGTGCTCACCGCCGTGTGCATCTGGCTCTCCCACACCTACGTATGGGCGGCGCAGTTCCCGGCCGGCTCCGGTGTCGGCGGGGCGATCGCCCGTACGGCGGACTCCGCCACCGCCTGGGCGCAGGGCAGCTTCTCCGGTGTGACGGGCGGTCTGCGCGACGTGGTCACCACCCTGCTGCTCAACCCCTTCGAGGCGCTGCTGACCGGCTCCCCGTGGTGGCTGGTCGGCGCGGTCGTGGTGGCCCTCGGCGCGCTGTTCGGCGGCCGGCGTGCGGCGGCCACCGCCGCGGTGTGCGTGGCGCTCATCGTCGGCACGGGCCTGTGGCGGGACAGTATGACGACGCTGGCCTCCACCGTGGCCGCCACGGTCATCGTCCTGGCCCTCGGCGTCGTGGTGGGCGTGTGGATGGGGCGCAGCGCCCTGGCCGACCGGCTGATCCGGCCCGTGCTCGACGCGGGCCAGACGATGCCCGCGTTCGTCTATCTGGTGCCGTTCCTGGCCCTGTTCGGCGCGAGCCGGTTCACGGCGATCGTGGCGGCGATCGTCTACGCGGCCCCGGTGACGGTGAAGATCATCGCGGACGGGGTGCGAGGCGTGCCGCAGAGCACGGTGGAGGCGGCGGTGTCGGCCGGCTCCAGCACCTGGCAGATCATTACGAAGGTCCAGCTCCCGATGGCCCGCGGAGCCCTCGCGCTCGCCACGAACCAGGGGCTGATCTACGTCCTGTCGATGGTCGTCGTCGGCGGGCTGGTCGGGGCGGGCGCCCTCGGCTACGACGTCGTGGCGGGCTTCTCGCAGGGCCAGTTGTACGGCAAGGGGCTGGCGGCGGGCCTGGCCATCGTGCTGCTCGGGGTCATGTTCGACCGGATCACCCAGGCGGCGGCGCACCGGGCGGCAACAGCCCCCGGCGGGCGCTGAGGCGGAAGAAGGGGCAGGACACATGACAGGGAACCTCAACACAGGGCCGGCGGCGCAGCGGCGCCCGGCACGGAAGCGGGCGGCGCTGGCCGGTCTGTCGGCGCTGGCCCTCGCGCTCGCCGGATGCAGCGGCGCGAAGGTCGGCGAGGCGGGCGCGGGGCCCTCGGGCGGCGGCGGCAGCGCAGGGAAGTGCGGGTCCTTCAACCTCGCCGTCAACCCGTGGGTCGGGTACGAGGCCAATGCGGCGGTCATCGCGTACGTCGCCAAGAAGGACCTCGGATGCGAGGTGACCAAGAAGGACCTCAAGGAAGAGGTCGCCTGGCAGGGGTTCGGCACCGGCGAGGTCGATGCGATCGTCGAGAACTGGGGCCACCCGGACCTGAAGAAGAAGTACATCGAGCAGCAGCAGACGGCCGTCGCCGCCGGGGAGACGGGCAACAAGGGGGTCATCGGCTGGTACGTCCCGCCGTGGCTGGCGGAGAAGTACCCGGACATCACCAACTGGCAGAACCTCAACAAGTACGCGGACCAGCTCAAGACCTCGGAGTCCGGAGACAAGGGCCAACTGCTCGACGGGGACCCGTCGTTCGTCACCAACGACGGCGCCCTGGTGAAGAACCTGAACCTCGATTTCAAGGTGGTCTACTCGGGGAGCGAGGCCGCGCTGATCCAGGCGTTCCGCCAGGCCGAGGCAAAGAAGACGCCCGTCATCGGCTACTTCTACGAGCCGCAGTGGCTGTTCTCCGAGCTGAAGCTCGTCAAGGTGGAGCTGCCGGAGTACAAGGCGGGCTGCGACGACGACCCCGAGAAGGTGGCCTGCGACTACCCCGTCTACGCGCTGGACAAGATCGTCAGCAAGAAGTTCGCCGATTCGGGCAGCCCGGCCTACCAGCTCGTGAAGAACTTCAGCTGGTCGAACGAGGACCAGAACCTCGTGGCGAAGTACATCGCGCAGGACAAGCTGTCGCCGGAGGACGCCGCCAAGAAGTGGGTGGATGCCAACCGCGCGAAGGTCGACGCCTGGCTCGGGAAGAAGAGCTGATCCGGCCCCCTGTTCCCGAGTGCCGCACCGTGCCCGGCGGGCTGCTTCGACAGCCCGCCGGGCACGGCCGTTTCCCCCCTCTGCGCCGGCGAGTTGCGTCGCAATCGATCCTCTTGACACCGCCGGGGACGACCGGCAGTGTGAGTTGCGCAACCTGCACCACGTTGCGCTGACAGCAACTCGATTTCGTTCGAATCGGAGGGGCGTAGATGGCGGGACCGCGCGTGGTCATCATCGGAGCGGGTGTCGTGGGTGCAGCGCTTGCGGACGAACTGTCCTCGCGCGGCTGGACCGATATCACCGTGGTCGACCAGGGTCCCCTCCCCGCCACCGGCGGCTCCTCTTCCCACGCCCCCGGCCTCGTGTTCCAGGCGAACCCGTCCAAGACCATGACCGAACTGGCCCGCTACACCGTCGAGAAGCTCTGCACCCTCGACGTCGACGGGCAGCCCTGCTTCCTCCAGGTCGGCGGGCTCGAACTGGCCACCACCCCGGAGCGCCTCACCGATCTACGGCGCCGGCACGGCTGGCTCACCTCCTGGGGCGTCGAAGGCCGGCTCGTGGACCCGGACGCCTGCGTGGCGTTGCATCCGCTGGTGAACCGCAACCGCGTGCTCGGCGGACTGCTGGTCCCCACCGACGGGCTGGCCAAGGCAGTGCTCGCCGTGGAGGCGCAGCTCCGGGCCGCCCGCGCCCGGGGCGTACGCCTCCTGGAGCGCCACGAGGTCCTGGACATCCGGACCGAAGCCGACGACACCACCGGCGGCGACCGCGTCACCGCCGTGGTCACGGACCGCGGCGAGATCCCCGCCGACATCGTCGTGTGCTGCGCCGGCATCTGGGGCCCCAAGGTCGCCCGCATGGTGGGGATGAGCCTGCCCCTGACCCCCCTCGCCCACCAGCTGGCATGGACCGGCCCCGTCCCCGCACTCGCCGGACAGACCGAGGAGGCGGTCCGCCCCATCCTGCGCCACCAGGACGCCGACCTCTACTACCGCGACCGCCACGACCGGCTCGGCATCGGCTTCTACGGACACCGCCCGATGCCGGTCTCCGCCGACGACATCGCCCCACCGGACTCTGCCGAACAGATGCCCTCCGTACTGCGGTTCACGGCCGACGACTTCGCCGACGCCTGGACCGAGACCCAGTCCCTGCTCCCGGCCACCCGGGACGCCAAGGTCGAAGAGGGCATCAACGGACTCTTCTCCTTCACCACCGACGGAATGCCCCTCCTCGGCCAATCACCCGACGTCGAGGGCTTCTGGGTCGCCGAGGCCGTCTGGGTCACCCACTCCGCAGGCGTCGGCCGCGCCATGGCCGAATGGCTCGTGGACGGCCGCTGCTCCTCCTTCGACCTGCACGCATGCGACGTCAACCGCTTCGAGCCGCACCAGCTCGCCCCCGCGTACGTCCTCGCCCGCGGCTGCCAGAACTTCGTCGAGGTCTACGACATCCTCCACCCGCTCGAGCCCGCCGGAGCGCCCCGTCCGCTGCGCACCAGCCCGTTCCACGTCCGCGAACGCGAGCTCGGTGCCTTCTTCCTGGAGGCCTCCGGCTGGGAACGGCCCCAGTGGTACGCCGCCAACGAGCCCCTCCTGGACCGGTGGGACATCCCGGCCCCCAACGACTGGGCCGCACGGATGTGGTCGCCGATCGTCGGCGCAGAGGCCCTGGCCACCCGGGAGAGCGTCGCCCTGTACGACATGTCGGCCCTCAAACGGCTGGAGGTCTCGGGTCGCGGAGCCGCAGCCTTTCTCCAGCGCCTGACCACCTCCGACGTCGACAAGTCCGTCGGCTCGGTGACGTACACGCTGATGCTCGACGAGGACGGCGGCATCCGCAGCGACATCACGGTGGCCCGCCTCGCCCGCCGCCGCTTCCAGATCGGGGCCAACGGCAACCTCGACCTGGACTGGATCACCCGCCACCTGCCCGGCGACGACTCCGTCGTCGTACGGGACATCACCGCGGGCACCTGCTGCATCGGCCTGTGGGGACCGAAGGCGCGCGAGGTGCTCCAGCCGCTCACCGACGCCGACTTCTCCAACGAGGGCCTGCGGTACTTCCGGGCCCGCAGCGCCCACATCGGGGCCGTACCCGTCACCGCCCTGCGCCTCAGCTATGTCGGCGAGCTCGGCTGGGAGCTGTACACGAGCGCCGACATGGGGCTGAAGCTGTGGGACACGCTCTGGGAGGCCGCGCAGCCGTACGGAGGCATCGCGGCCGGCCGGGGCGCCTTCAACAGCCTGCGCCTGGAGAAGGGCTACCGGTCCTTCGGCACCGACATGGGTCACGAACACGACCCGTACGAGGCCGGCCTCGGCTTCGCCGTCAAGACGGGCAAGGGCGATTTCATCGGCCGGGCCGCACTGGAACGGCGCGCCGCCGACGTCCGGCGCCGCCTCACCTGCCTGACCGTCGAAGACCCGAGCGCCGTCGTCATGGGCAAGGAGCCCGTGTTCGACGGGGACCGGCCGGTCGGCTACGTCACCAGCGCCGCGTACGGCCACACCATCGGCAAGGGCATCGCCTACGCCTGGCTGCCCGCGGAGCTCGCCACGCCGGGCCGCGCCCTGGACATCGGCTACTTCGACCTGCGCATCGCGGCCGTCGTCGCCGAGGAGCCGCTGTTCGACCCGGGGATGCGACGCCTGCGTGGCCTGTCGGGAGACGCCCGATGAGCCCCCGGGCCCCGGGCGCCGGCCTGCCCGAACATCCCTCCTGGCTGTGGCGCACACCCGAGCCCAGGCGCAGCTACGACGTGGTCATCGTGGGGGGCGGCGGACACGGCCTGGCCACCGCCCACTACCTGGCGAAGAACCACGGCATCACCGACGTCGCCGTCCTCGAACGGGGCTGGCTCGCCGGCGGAAACATGGCCCGCAACACCACCATCATCCGCTCCAACTACCTCTGGGACGAGAGCGCCGGGATCTACGAGCACGCCCTCAAACTGTGGGAAGGGCTCGAGGAGGACCTCGACTACCCGATCCTGTTCTCCCAGCGCGGCGTGCTGAACCTGGCCCACACCCTCCAGGACGTACGGGACGGCGTACGCCGCGTCGAGGCCAACCGGCTGAACGGGGTGGACGCCGAATGGCTCGACCCCGCGCAGGTCAAGGAGGTCTGCCCGATCGTCGACACCTCCCCGGACGTGCGGTATCCGGTCATGGGCGCCACCTACCAGCCGCGCGCGGGCATCGCCAAGCACGACCACGTCGCCTGGGGCCTCGCCCGCGCGGCCGACGCCGCCGGCATCGACCTCGTCCAGAACTGCGAGGTCACCGGCATCGACGTGCAGGACGGCCGGGTCACCGGGGTACAGACCTCGCTCGGGCCGATCGCTGCCGGCCGGGTCGCCCTCTGCGCGGCCGGGCACTCCTCCGTACTGGCCGCGATGGCCGGCTTCGAGGTGCCCCTGCAGAGCCACCCGCTGCAAGCGCTGGTCTCCGAGCTGCTGGAACCCGTACATCCCACCGTCGTGATGTCCAACGCGGTGCACGTGTACGTCAGCCAGGCCCACAAGGGCGAGCTGGTCATGGGCGCCGGCATCGACGCGTACAACGCGTACACGCAGCGCGGTGCGTTCCACATCATCGAACGCCAGATGGCGGCCGCCCTCGAACTCTTCCCCGTCTTCGCCCGCGCGCACGTCCTGCGCACCTGGGGCGGCATCGTCGACGTCAGCCCCGACGCGTCCCCGATCACCGGACTCACCCCCGTGGAGCACCTCTACGTCAACTGCGGCTGGGGCACCGGCGGTTTCAAGGCCACACCCGGAGTCGGCTGGGCCTTCGCGCACACCATCGCCCACGACGCCCCCCACCCGCTCAACGCCCCCTTCACGCTCGAACGCTTCACCACCGGCGCGCTCGTCGACGAGCACGGCGCGGCCGCGGTGGCCCACTGAGGAGCCGAGACGATGCTGCTCATCCCCTGTCCCTGGTGCGGGCCCCGCGACGAGGCCGAGTTCCACTACGGCGGCCAGGCACACGTGCCCTACCCCCCGGACCCGGCGGCCCTGAGCGACGAGGCGTGGGCCCGCTACCTCTTCTTCCGCGACAACCCCAAGGGCCCCTTCGCCGAGCGGTGGAGCCACGCGGACGGCTGCCGCCGCTGGTTCAACGTCGTCCGGGACACGGCGACCAACGAGATCCGCTCCGTCTACCGGACCGGCGAGCCGAGGCCGGTGAGCTCATGACCGTGCACCCCTTCCGGCTGCCCGACCGCGGCCGCATCCGGCGGGACCAGCCGCTCCGCTTCCGTTTCGACGGCGTCGCGTACGAGGGCTACCGGGGCGACACCCTCGCCTCGGCGCTGCTCGCCCACGGCGTCCACCAGGCCGGCAGCAGCATCAGACTCGGCCGTCCGCGCGGGATCTTCACCGCCGGAGCCGAGGAGCCGAACGCCGTCGTACAGATCGAGGAACCCTTCCCCGAGCCGATGCTGCCCGCCACGGCCGTCGAGCTGTACGACGGGCTCGTCGCGAGCAGCCTCCCCGGGCAGGGCCGGCTCGCCACCGCACCCGACCCGGCCCGCTACGACGCGGTCCACGCCCACTGCGACCTGCTCGTCGTCGGCGCCGGCCCGGCCGGCCTGGCAGCGGCGACGGCGGCAGCCCGCAGCGGGGCCCGCGTGATCCTCGCCGACGACCGGCCCGAGCCGGGCGGCAGCCTGCTCGGCACGGGCGAGCTGCCCGAGTGGGCCGCCGCGGCGGGCGCGGAGCTCGACGCGGCGCCCGAGGTCCGCGTACTGCTCCGCACGACCGTCTTCGGCCACTACGACGACAACCACGTGCTCGCCGTGGAGCGCCGCACCCACCACCTCGGTGCGCAAGCCCACGCGCACGTCTCCCGCGAGCGGGTGTGGCGGATCCGGGCGCGCCGGGTCGTGCTCGCGACCGGCGCGCACGAACGCTCGCTCGCCTTCGCCGACAACGACCGCCCCGGCGTGATGCTGGCCGGGGCCGCCCGTACGTACCTGCACCGGTTCGGTGTCGTACCGGGCCGCCGCGCGGTCGTGTTCACCACGAACGACAGCGCGTACGCGGCCGTACTCGACCTGGCCGCGGCGGGTGTCGCGATCGCCGCGGTCGTCGACGCCCGGCCCGGGCCGGGGGAGTGGGCGGGCCGTGCCGCCGAGGCCGGCATCGAGGTGCTCACCGGGCACGTGGTGACGGGCACCGCGGGCGCACCCCGGGTCTCCTCGGTGACCGTGACCGAGACCGTGCCCGGTTCCGGGGAAGGCTCCGCCGCCCGCGAGATCCCCGCCGACCTCCTGCTCGTCTCCGGCGGCTGGAACCCGGTCGTCCACCTGTTCAGCCAGGCCGGCGGGCGCCTGCGGTACGACTCGGTACTCGGGACCTTCGTCCCCGACGGCTGCCGCCAAGCCGTGGAGGCCGCGGGCGCGGCACGCGGTGCGTTCGACCTCTCCCGCTGCCTGACCGAGGGCCGGGCCGCGGGAACCCGAGCCCTCGAGGCCGAGGGCTTCACCGCCCACGACGCGCTCCCGCTCCCGCCCGTCGCCGAACAGCCCCGGACCCCCGCCCGGCACCTGTGGGTGGTCCCCGGGGCGGACACCGCCCGCAGCTTCGTCGACCTCCAGCGCGATGTCACCGTCGACGACCTCGCCCGCGCCACGGGCGCCGGCCTCCGCTCGGCGGAACACCTCAAGCGCTACACCACGGCGGGCACCGCGAACGACCAGGGCAAGACCTCCGGCGTCCTCGCGAGCGGAGTCGTCGCACACCTGCTGGGCGTCGACGTCGGCGAGCTGGGCACGACGACCTTCCGCGCCCCGTACGCCCCGGTCTCCTTCGCCGCGCTCGCCGGCCGCGACCGAGGCCTGCTGCACGACCCCGTACGCGTGAGCGCCCTGCACGACTCGCACGTCACGCACGGCGCCGAGTTCGAGAACGTCGGCCAGTGGAAACGGCCCTGGTACTACCCGCAGGCCGGCGAGGACAAGGCGGCGGCGGTGCTGCGCGAATGCCGCGCCGCCCGCGAGGGCGTCGCCCTCATGGACGCCTCCACCCTCGGCAAGATCGACGTGCAGGGGCCGGACGCCGGTGTCTTCCTGGACCGGCTCTACACCAACATGATGAGCACCCTGAAGGTCGGCATGATCCGCTACGGCGTCATGTGCCGCCCGGACGGGATGGTCTTCGACGACGGCACCGCCATCCGCCTCGCCGGCGACCGCTACCTCGTGACCACCACGACCGGCAATGCCGCGGCCGTACTGGACTGGATGGAGGAGTGGCTCCAGACGGAGTGGCCCGAACTGCGCGTGCACTGCACCTCGGTCACCGAACAGTGGGCCACCGTGGCCCTCGTCGGGCCGCGCTCCCGGGACGTCCTGCGCGGGCTCGCCCCCCGACTCGCCGTGGACGCGGCCGACTTCCCGTTCATGGCCTGGCGGGACACGGCCGTCGCCGGGATCCCGGCCCGCGTGTGCCGGATCAGCTTCTCCGGCGAGCTGGCGTACGAGATCAACGTACTGCCGTGGGAAGCCCCCGAGCTGTGGGAGGCGCTGTACGAGGGGGGCCGCCCCCTCGGCATCACCCCGTACGGCACCGAGACGATGCACGTCCTGCGCGCCGAGAAGGGCTACCCGATCGTCGGCCAGGACACCGACGGCACCGTGACCCCGCAGGACCTCGGCATGAGCTGGGTCGTGTCCCGCAAGAAGCCCGACTTCATCGGCAAGCGCTCGTACACCCGGCCCGACACCGCCCGGCCCGACCGCAAGCACCTCGTCGGACTGCTGCCTGACGACCCCGCCGTCCTGCTGCCCGAAGGCACCCAACTGGTCGCTGCCGCCCCGCTGCCCGAACCTCCGGTGCCGATGCTCGGACACGTCACCTCCAGCTACCGCAGCGCGGCGCTCGGCCGCACCTTCGCGCTCGCCCTGGTCAAGGGCGGCCGGGAGCGCATCGGCGACCGGCTGTACGCACCGGTGGGCGGCGGCCTGGTCCCGGTCACCGTCACCGGTCCCGTCCTCTACGACCCCGAGGGGGCACGCCGCGATGGCTGACACCGACGCCCGCCGTGCCGGGCCGAGCCCGCTGGCGCCGTACGCCGAACGCTTCGCCGCTGCCACCCGCGCCTCGGGCGGAGCCCTGCGGCTGGCGGAACTGCCCTTCCTCGCCCAGGTCGACGTACGGCTCGACCCCAAGGGCCCGGCTGCGGACGCCGTGGGACTCGCGCTCGGCTTCCCGCTGCCGCTGGAACCCAACACGGTCGCGCGCGGGGGCGAGTTCGCGGCGCTGTGGCTGGGCCCGGACGAATGGCTGGTCATCGGCCCGGCCGGAACCCGGACGCACCTCGAAGCCCGGCTGAGCGAGGCCGTCGGCGACCGGCACGCGGCAGTCGTCGACGTCTCGGCACAGCGCACCACCCTGCAGGTCGGCGGGGCCCGGGCCGCCGAACTCCTCGCGCACGGCTGCTCCCTCGACCTGCACCCCCGCGCCTTCGGCGCCGGCCGCTGCGCCCAGACCACGCTGGCCCGGGCTCAGGTGGTGCTGGTCCCGCACGACGAACACCGGCCCGGATTCCGGGTCCTGGTGCGCTCCTCGTTCGCCGGCTACCTCGCCGAATGGCTTCTCGACGCGGCATCGGAGTACATCTGGAATTCGCCCGACTCGACCCCGGCCCGAACCCTGCCCGGCTAGCGTGGCACTGGTCGTGCGACCAGGGAACGCGATGGTGCCCGGAACCCGGAACCAGCAGTACAGGCCGAGGAGATGATGTGCGCAGCTTGCTGTCGGCGTCGACGAACGAGCATGCAGAAACCTTCCGCCGTCAGCGGTGGGCCAGAGTCCACCGGGCCGCGGCCACCGTCGGCCTCGGTGCCGCGGCCCTCGTGATGACCCTTCCGGCCGTCGCCGTCGCCGATGTGATGCCGTCCCTGCCCCAGAACGCGGACGGCCTCGAGCAGACCTTCTCGCCCGCCTTCGACTACGACGGGGACGGCTGCTACGCCACCGCCGCCATCAGCAGCAGCGGCGCCCTCAATCCCGGCCTCAAGCTCGGGGGAGCGGTGAACGGCCACTGCCGGGACTACGCCCAGCTGCAGAACTCCAACACGTACTCCCGCGAGAAGTGCAACAACGGCTGGTGCGCCGTCATGTACGCCGGCTACTTCGAGAAGGACCAGGCCACCCTCGGCCCGGCGGCCATCGGGCACCGCCACGACTTCGAGCACGTCGTGGTCTGGATCAAGGACAACGAAGTCCAGTACGTGTCGACTTCGCAGCACAGCGGCTGGAAGTGGTACCCCCGCTCACAGGTCCGCTTCGACGGGACGCACGCCAAGGTCGTCTACCACAAGGACGGCGCCTCGACCCACTTCTACCGCCTCGCCAACGGCAACGACGAGCCCGCGGAGAACCACACCGGCAACTGGTTCTACCCGCGCCTCGTCGGCTGGAACGGCTACCCGGCCGGGTTCCGCGACAAGCTGATGACCGCCGACTTCGGCTCCGCCACGATCAAGATCTCCGACGGCCGCTTCGGCGATGCCCTGAACGCCGCCAAGCCCCCCATCCCGTTCGACCCCTACGCGTAACGCGCGCGGTGCCGGTCGGGGCGGTAAGTCCTGCCCGGCCACAGCCGGGCGATCATGCGGGCCCTGCTCGACTGGTTCCGGGAACGCGAGGCCGCCCGCGTGGACCTGTACGCCTCCACCGAGGGCGAGCCGCTCTACCGTGCGCTCGGCTTCGACGACCACCCCGACCCCGCCTTGTGCCGGCGCCCCTGACGGCGGTACCGCCGGACGCGGGTGCGGGCTCGCCCGGGGCGGGCGGGTGCCGACGTGCGGGAGGGCGGGGAGGGAACATGGGCGGGTGCGAAACCTTCCAGGGCGTGACCAGGGTACCGAGGGCGGCGAGGGCGGCGGGGCCGGCGCGGGCGCCGAGCGGGCCGCGCGGCCCGAGGGGGCCGACCAGCGGCTGCTGGGGGAGGCGCTGCTCGATGCCTGCAGCGACGCGGGGGCGTCCATCGGCATGCTCTACCTGCCCGACCCCACCCGGCGCGTCCTGCACCTGGCGATGGCCGCCGGGGTGTCCCGCGAGTTCGCGCTGCCCTGGTCCCGCGTCGGGCTGGACGATCCCATCCCCGTGGCCGACGCCGTCCGCGACAGCCGGCTCGTCTGGCTCGGCGGCCAGGAGGAGACGGCCCGCCGCTACCCGCGCATCGGCCTGGTCCTGCCGTACGACTTCGCCCTCGCCGCCGCCCCGCTCCCTGCCCAGGCCGCCGACCGGGAGGGGCCCCCGGGGGCCGGTCTCGTACTCCTGTGGCCCGGCTCCCACGGGCCCCTCCTGACCGACGGGGAACGCGGGTCCGTGGAGTCGTCCTGCCACCGTCTCGCCCACGTCCTGGGACAGGCCGCCGCCGGCGGCCGCCCGATCCGCCCCCCGGCACACCCGGTCATACTGCGACCGCTCCCGCCTCCCACACCCGGGCCGGTCGAGGCGGCCGCCGCCCTGGCCTTCGTCCGCAGGCTGCCCGGCGGCAACTGCGCACTCGACCTGAACGGCACCATCACCTTCATCACCCCCGAGGCCGCCGAGCTGCTCGGCGCACCCGTCTCCCAGCTGCGCGGAGCCCTGCCCTGGGAGGCCCTTCCCTGGATGGACAACCCCACCATCGAGGACCACTACCGGGCCACCGTGATCAGCCGGATGCCCCGCAGCTTCACCGCCGCGCCCCCTATCGGCCGGTACCTGCGGTTCGACCTCTACCCCGACGACACCGGGATCAGCGTCCGCATCAGGCCGGTCGCCGACCAGCCCGCCCCGCCACCCGCCACCCCGACGACCGCTTCAGCGGAGCCGTCACCCAGCCGGGCCACCGCCCTCTACCAGCTCATGCACCTGGCAGCCAGCCTCACCGAGGCCGCCCACGCCCAGGACGTGGTCGACCAGGCCGCCGACCAGCTCGTCCCCGCGCTCGGCGCCCAGGCCATGGCCCTCCTGGTGGCGGAGGAGCAGCGCCTGCACATGGTCGGACACCGCGGTTACCCGGCCGAGCTCATGGCCCGCTACGACGGCATGCCCCTCAGCCTCGACACCCCCATCACCCACGGCCTGCGTACGGGCAATCCGCTGTTCTTCGGCGACGTGAGCGAGCTCCTGGCCGCCTTCCCGGCCATCGTGGTCGCGGACGGCATGGCCGCCTGGGCCTTTCTGCCGCTGATCGCGTCCAAGCGCCCCATCGGCACCCTCGTCCTCGCCTACGCCCGCCCCCGCACCTTCGCCCCCGGCGAACGGGCCGTTCTCACCTCCATCGCCGGGCTCATCGCCCAGGCCCTGGACCGCGCCCGTATCTACGACTCCACCCACCAGCTCGCCCACAGCCTGCAGACCGGCCTGCTGCCCCACGCCCTGCCCCGTATCCCGCACCTCGAAGTCGCCGCCCGCTATCTGCCCGCGGCGCACGGCCTCGACATCGGCGGTGACTTCTACGACCTCATCCGCATCGACGACACCACGGTCGCGGCCGCCATCGGAGACGTCCAGGGCCACAACGTGAACGCCGCCGCGCTCATGGGCCAGGTCCGCGCGGCCGTCCACGCCACGGCCGGCGCACCGCCCGAAGAGGTCCTCACCCGCACCAACCGGCTGCTGACCGACCTCGAACCGGGGCTGTTCACGAGCTGCCTGTACGCCCACATCGACCTGGCGGCCCGGACCGCCGAGCTGGCCACCGCCGGCCACCCGCCACCCCTGCTGCGCCACGGCGACCGCCCGACGAAGGTGCTCCACCTGCCGCCGGGCCTGCTCCTGGGCATCGACCCCGACGCCTCGTACACGGCCGTCGAGATCCCCTTCACCCCCGCCACCCTCCTCACCCTCTACACCGACGGCCTGGTCGAGGTCCCCGGCGAGGACCTCGAGGAAGCCATCGACGCGGTCGCCGCGCGCATCACGGGAACCCCCGGAGACCACCCCCTGGACGATCTGGCGGACGACCTCATCGAGCACGCCCGGAGCGGCGCCCCGCGCACCGACGACACCGCCCTCCTCCTCCTGCGCTCCCAGAGGCCCTCGCGGGCTCAGTTGTAGACCACCGGGCAGCCGTGGGCCAGGCAGTGGCGCGCCGCGTGGAGGTGGAGGGCGGTGTGGAAAGTCCTGTCTGCGCCGGGGACTTCGCGCGCGGAGGCGTCGAGGTACCACGAGGTCAGGGCGAGGTGGCCGGAGGGGGCGAGGACCTCGGGCGGAAGCGGGACGGACGCCGCCAGGAGTTCCGCCATGAGCAACACCTGCGGAGCACCGGCGATGGCGACGGGCTCCTCGGGCTCCTCCTGCGTCGCGACCGTGATCTCCGAGTCGAGGGAGACCGGAACCAGCACGGACCAGGCGAGCAAGTCGTCCACCCCGTGTTCCCGGCACAGCTCGACGAAGCCGTCCATCGAGGGGACCAGCTTCTCCTCGAAGCGGGGTGCCGGCCCCGGCCCGGGTACGTACGGCGGCAGTCCGCGCCTGCCCAGTTCCCGGTTCAGCCCGGACGCGATCTCGGCCCGGCCGCCCTCGTCCGCACCGTGCCAGTCCTCCGCGGTGACGCTCACCATGTATATGCCCATGGCCACAACGTAACGCGGGGCGCGGAACGTGACGGAGCCCGGGAGCATATCCAGCTCCCGGGCTCCAGCTTGCCACCCAATTGCGCACACCGGCGGCGTTTAAGAGCCGCGGATCATTCTGAGACCGACGTGTTCTGCCTTTGAACTACCGCGCCACGAGAGAGGCGCAGAGGGGACTTGAACCCCCATCCGTCGATGATCGTCCGCGCTCGGTCGATCCGGCGTTCGGCGGCGAATGCTGAGACTGGAGCGAGAATCTGAGTTTCACGGGGCCGCCTCTACCGGCTTGGGCCACCCCGGCACGTGTGCCGGGGGAGGGATTCGAACCCCCAACTGACACCCCTTGGTCAGCTTCAACATCAGTTTCAGCTTTGCGCTTTGCGCGCACCCCCCCCGCTCGCACAGGGGGCGATCTTGAGGCTACCGGAACAGGTAGCCGAACACTGCATCCCCGACGCGCTGGTCGGTGACCTCGGTGCCGTTGGCCTCCTCGCGGGCGAACTTGACGGCCTGCTGGAGCCTTTCGACCCGGTCGAGGAGCTCGTTGACCCGGCGGGCCGGCAGCGCGCCGGAGAACTTCACCGTCGTCCAGTATCCGACCGGGACGTCCTCGTAGTACACCTCGACCTGGGCCGGGTGCTTCTCCGTGGCCTCGGCCTTCACGTGGTTGCGCGGCACCTTCTTGGTGCGGATCGTGCGGACCGGGTCGGTCTTCCACGCGTCCGTCGAGGGGTCGAGGTTCCACGCCTCCGAGGCGTCCAGGACGGGGAGCTTGCGTACGAACGTGTGCAGGTCGGTGAGCTGCTTCTCGAGGAACAGCAGGTACGGGACGGGTACTTGGGGCAGCAGGACCGTTCCGTCGACGACGACGTCCGCGGCCGCCGAGCGGTTCGCCCAGTCCTTCGTCGCCGTCACGTCGAACAGCCGCGTCAGCGTTCCCGCCGTCGCGCGCAGCACGTCCTCCGCCTTGACCTGCACCCGCGTGGACTCGGGCGGCAGTTGCTCGCCCTCCTCGTCCTTGGGCTGGTACGTCCGCGAGATGCCGGCGAGCAACGCCGGCTTCTGGACGTCCTGATGGGCTTGGGTCAGTTCCTGGAGAGACTTGGACTTGACGCCCTTCTCCACTGCGATGATCTGATTCAACTTCGGCACACGAGGAAGCTAACAGCACAACAGTCCACCGCACACCCGAGTTTTCGCGCGGGCCTCCCCACAAACGCGCGCGGCCCGTTCCGCCGCCCGTGGCGGGCGGTGGAACGGGCCGTGAGTACGCGGAGAGCGCGACTCGCGTGCGACGGGATCAGACCGCCGGGGCGGGGTACGTCGGGTACTCGACGCCCGAGACGTGCTGGACGACGCGGATGACCTGGCACGAGTAGCCGAACTCGTTGTCGTACCAGAGGTAGAGGATCGCGTTGTCGCCGTCGACCTTGGTGGCGCCCGCGTCGATGATCGAGGCGTGGCGCGAGCCGACGAAGTCCATGGAGACCGCGTCGGGGGCGGTGGTGAAGTCGATCTGGCGCTTGAGCGGCGAGTGCAGCGAGACGTCGCGGAGGTAGTCCAGGACTTCCTCGCGGGTGGTCTCGCGGCCCAGGCGCAGGCTCAGGATGGCGATCGAGACGTCCGGGACGGGGACGCGGATCGAGCTGCCGGTGATCGGCGCCTTGAGGTCGGGCAGCGCCTTGGCGACGGCGGACGCGGCACCGGTCTCGGTGATGACCATGTTGAGCGGCGCGCTGCGGCCGCGGCGGTCGGCCTTGTGGTAGTTGTCCAGCAGGTTCTGGTCGTTCGTGAACGAGTGGACGGTCTCCACGTGGCCGCGCAGCACGCCGTACTCGTCGTCCATGGCCTTCAGCGGCGGGACTATCGCGTTGGTGGTGCAGGAGGCGCAGGACAGGATCTGCTCGTCCGGCTTGATCGTGTCGTGGTTGACACCGTGGACGATGTTCGGGACGTCGCCCTTGCCCGGGGCGGTCAGGACGACCTTGTCGATGCCCGGGCGCAGGTGCTTGGACAGACCCTCACGGTCACGCCACTTGCCCGTGTTGTCGATGAGGATGGCGTCCTTGATGCCGTACGCGGTGTAGTCGACCTCGGACGGGTCGTTCGCGTAGATCACCTTGATCGCGTTGCCGTTGGCGATGATCGTGCTCGTCGCCTCGTCCACGGTGATGGTGCCCTGGAACTGGCCGTGGATCGAGTCGCGGCGCAGCAGCGAGGCGCGCTTGACGATGTCCTGGTCGCCGCCCTGGCGGACGACGATGGCACGCAGGCGCAGGCCGTTGCCGGAGCCGGCCTTCTCGATGAGCAGGCGGGCGACGAGGCGGCCGATGCGGCCGAAGCCGTACAGGACGACGTCGCGGCCGTCGCCGCGCTCGATCTTGTTCGCACCGGTGGCACCGGCGACGGCCTCGGCGGTGAACTGCTCCACCGACAGGCCGCGGTCGTCGCTCTTGTACGTCGCGGCGAGCATGCCTATGTCGATCTGCGAGGGGCCGAGATCGAGGGTGGTGAGCGCCTGCAGGAACGGCAGCGTCTCGGTGACCGAGAGCTCCTCACCGTCGATCTGCCGGGCGAATCGGTGGGTCTTCAGGATGCTGACCACCGACTTGTTCACCAAGGAGCGGCTGTGGAGCAGGATCGTCACGTCCTGTTCCCGGTGCAGCTTCCCGATGATCGGGATCATCGACTCCGCGATCTCCTCGCGGTTTTTCCAGTTGGTGAACGAGTCGTCATTGACAGTCACAGGTTTATCTTTCGAGCTAGGCGGCGCTCACATGCTAACCCCACGCCTCTTTGGCCACTCAAGGGGTACCGCCTGAGGGGTGCTATGTGGCGGTATGTCTTATTTACTCCTCGGATGATCCTCTGAATGGCTCACGCGCTCGCGATGCGCGAGAGGGAGGAGCGAGGGGGTATCGGGGAGGGGCGGCATCCCGTCGCGGAGGCCGACGGGCCGGTCCGGGGGGCGCAGGGGTGAAGACGTACCCATCATGACAGGTCAGAGGGTGTTTTCGTAGGACCAAGGGCACAGTCGATTGCCCTTGTTTGGGCACCTGTGCGGCTTTGAGAATCACCGTCATGAATCACTCGGCGAACATCAATCACGACGCAGTCCTCCGAGCCCGGGTGGCCCTTCTGGGATCGGCGAAGCCGCCGGTCCGTGAGCGGGTCGCGGCCTACCGCGTCCTGGTCCAGGTGAGCCCCCTGGCCTATCTGCCCCTGCTGTCCGCCGCACTGTGGAAGTACAGCCGTTACGAGTTCGCGCACCGGCCGGACATCGCGCTGGCCCTGCGCGCCGAGTCGGTCGCCGCCGCGCGGCGCATGTACGCGATGGAACCGGGACGGGCCGATCTCCTCGTCACCGCACTGACCCACTACCGGGAGCAGCTGATCCTCATGGACCGGCAGGAAGAACTCCGCGGGGTGGAGGAAGAGATCGCCCGCATGGTGTCCGACGGGCGTTAGCCGACCGTCGCGGGCACCCGGACCGGGTGTGGCCGGTTCGGGTGCCCGCGCCCGGAGCCGCCGCCCGGGCGGCTCGGTGGGGTCAGCCGGCGATCGGGTACATGGACCCCCGGCGGCCCTCCGCCGAGGTCAGCCACTCCAGCTTCTCCGCCGTGTCGGTGGACGGCAGCGGGGTGTGCAGCACGATCGACAGGTCGGGCCGGGCCGGTACGCGCAGCTGGGTCGATTCGACGAACAGCGTCCCCACGACCGGGTGCTCGATCTCCTTCTGCATCTGGCCGCCGGGCCGGATGTCCCGCTGGTCCCACAGCTCGGAGAACTCCGGGCTGACCTCCCGCGCCTCCTCGACGACCGCCCGGAACCCCTCGTCCTGCGGCCACTCCGAGCACGCCGCCCGGTACTGGGCGACCACGTTGCAGGCGATCTCCTCCCAGTGCCTCGAACGGGCCCTGTAGATGGGGTCGGTGAAGAACGCGATCAGACAGTTCTGCACGATCTCCGGGCGCATGCCGAGCACCAGCGCCGCCGCGTCGTTGTAGAGCACCGTGTTCCAGTACGCGTCCATGATGTGCGCGGGGAACGGCATCCACGCGTCGATCAGCCGCTTCAGCCCCTGGCACATGTCCCGGTCGGCCGGCGCCACCTCGAGGGCCGGCGGGTTGAGCCCCGCCAGCACGTACAGGTGCCGGCGCTCGGCGCTGGTCATCTTGAGGACCCGGCCGACCGAGTCGAGGACCTGTGGCGACACCGTGATGTCGCGGCCCTGCTCCAACCACTGGTACCAGGACACCCCGACCCCGGCGAGCACGGCGACCTCCTCCCGGCGCAGGCCCGGGGTGCGGCGGCGGGCCCCGCCGTCCGGCAGACCCGCCTGCGTGGGGGTGATGCGCGCCCGTCTGCTCATCAGGAACTCGCGCAGTTCGGAACGGCGGTGCTTGTCGATCGGTGTAGCCACTAACTCCCCCTGTCAGCTGCCTGGTGGTGCCACCAACAGGATAAGTTCCCACTCTCCACGGGCATTCCCGGGCCGCGAGGGTAGTGGCCATGGCGATCGACACTCATACGACGACGGCACCCACAACAACCACCACCACCGGCCCCGGGGCAGCAGCCCCCGCCCCCGGGAACGAACGGCTCACGGGCCGGGCCAAGCTGGTCCTCTTCGTGCTCTGCGCCGCCCAGTTCATGGTGGCCCTCGACTTCTCCGTACTGAACGTGGCCCTGCCCGCCCTCGGCAAGGACCTGGGCCTGAGCCGGTCGGCCCTCCAGTGGGCGGTCACCGCCTTCGCGCTGCCCTCCGGCGGTTTCCTCCTCCTCTTCGGCCGGATCGCCGACCTCTACGGACGCAAGAAGCTGTTCCTGATCGGCCTCACGCTCTTCGGTACGGCCTCGCTGCTGGCCACCCTGGCCTGGGACCCGGCGTCGTTCCTGGCCGGGCGCGCCCTGCAGGGCCTCGGCGCGGCGGTCATCGTGCCGACCGGCATGTCCCTGCTGACCACCACGTTCCCCGAGGGCCCGCTGCGTGACAAGGCGGTCGGCATCTCCGGCACCCTGCTGTCCCTCGGCTTCACCATCGGCATGGTCCTCGGCGGCGTCATGACCGACACCCTCGGCTGGCGCTCCACGATGGCGCTGCTCGCGGTCACCGCGGTGATCGTGCTCGCCCTCGCCCCCGGTCTGCTGCCCGAGTCGCGGACCCCCGACCGGCCGCGCCTGGACGTACCGGGCGCCATCACCGTCACCGGCGGCCTGCTCGCACTGATCTACTCCCTGTCCACGGCGGCCCAGCGCGGCTTCGGCGGTGCGGACGTCTGGGGCACGCTGCTCGCCGGCCTGGCCCTGCTCGTCGCCTTCGCCGTGGTGGAGTCGAAGAGCCCGGCCCCGTTGGTCTCGCTGCCGATGCTGAAGCGGCGCACGATCGCCTGGGGGAACGCCGGCGGCCTGGTGACCTTCTCGATGATGTCGACGGTCATCTTCGTGCTGACCCTGTACTTCCAGGAGACGCTCGAGCTGTCGTCGTTCCGGACCGGTCTGATCTTCGGCGTCCAGGGCGTCGCATCGGCCGTCGCCGGCTCGTACGCCCCGAAGGTCATCGGCCGCTTCGGTGCCCGGCGCACGCTCGTCGGCTCGCTGCTCGGCCAGGGGCTCCTGACCGCGGCCCTGCTCGCCGTGGGCGCCGAGTCGGGCGCGCTGGTGGCGACCGTCGCCGTCTCGGTGGCCAGCATGTTCCACCTCGGCGCGATCATCTCGTACGGGCTGACCGTGACGAGCGGCGTGCCCGACGAGGAGCAGGGCCTG
Organism: Streptomyces sp. NBC_00354; assembly: GCF_036106915.1. Lineage (NCBI taxonomy): Bacteria > Bacillati > Actinomycetota > Actinomycetes > Kitasatosporales > Streptomycetaceae > Streptomyces > Streptomyces sp. NBC_00354. Next base: position 7,684,851 of record NZ_CP107983.1, read on the forward strand.
GCGACCGGCCTGGTCACCACGACGCAGCAGGTCGGCCTCACCATCGGGATCCCGCTGCTCGGTGTCCTGGCCACCACGCAGGCCTCGCTCTTCGACGGGGTGCGCACGGTCCTGGCGATCGACGCGGCGATCGTGCTCGCGGCGGCGGTCCTGGTGGGCCTCGGCCTGGGCGGCGGCCGTACGAAGAAGGCGTGATCGGTGGCGGGGACCTCGTGCGCGGCGATCCCGCCGGTCCGGCCGGTGGCGCCGGATGATCGGGCCGGACGTCCGGCCCGGACACGGGGGCGGGCGCGCACACGAGGAAACGGGAGAACCGATGCGACAGCGGATTCCGCTCCTGACCGCCGCCCTGGTCGCCACGGCACTGGCCGTGGCGCCCGGCTGCGGCAGCCCGTCCGCCCTTCGCGGCGCCCCGGCCGCGTCCCCTTCGACGCCGGGCGCGGCCCCTCGGGACTTCTCCGGCCGGGTCGACGTGGGCGGCGGCCGAACGCTCCATCTGAGCTGCAAGGGGGCCGGCAGCCCCACGGTCGTCCTGGAGTCCGGGCTGCACGATGCGTCCGACACGTGGAACTTCACCGAGACCCGGCCGCCCGTCCCGAAGTCACCCGCGGTGTTCCCGGGTGTCGCCGCCTTCGCCCGGGTGTGTGAGTACGACCGCCCCGGAACCATCCGCTACGCGAACCCTCCGGCACTCACCACCCGCAGCACACCGGTGACCGGGACCCGCTCCCTCGCCGCCATGGCCGGGGACCTCGACAAGGTGCTGACGGCGGCTCACGTGCCGGGTCCCTACCTGCTCGTCGGCCACTCCTTCGGCGCAATGATCACCCGGCTGTACGCCCAGCAGCATCCGGAGAAGACCGCCGGCCTCGTCTTCGTCGACGCGTTCGGCACGAACATGCAGCCGTTCTTCGCCGCGCAGTGGCCCGCGTACCTGAAGCTGCTCAACAACCCCGGTACGCCCTTCGACGCGGATCCGCGGTTCGAGAAGGTCGACATCGACGGCGCGGTCGAAGCGGTGAAGGCGGCGAAGCCCCTGCCGAGGGTCCCGATGGCCGTGCTCAGCAAGACGGAGCCGTTCGCGGCCCCCGCTGGGAGCCCGAAGGCCGTCCTGGCGCCGCTCGAGCGCGCCTGGCCCGAGGTCCAGCAGGCCCTGGTGGAGCTGGGGAACCAGACCCCGCACCTCCTGGCCACCGGAAGCGACCACTACGTACAGGTGCACGACCCCGATCTGACGATCAGCGCCATCCGCCTCGTTGCGGGCCGGGCCCTCGCCGGACGGTGACCGCCCGGCTGCCGGTCATGGCCTGGCCTCAGGCCCGCCTCCACCGGGGTGGGTTCGCGGGGGAGACGGGCTCCGGTACGGGTTCCGGGCCGCGCAGGTGAAGGTCGCGGACCGTGGCCGCGGTCTCGCGTTCGAAGTGCTCCCAGGAGACCAGCCGGCGCCAGGCCGGATCCGGGCGCCCCGGCACGGTGGCCCCGCGCGCCGCCCACTCCCGGGCGAGCTGCTCGAACAGCGGGGCGGCCGCGGCCGCGTGGGCCGGCGGCCGGGGAGTGGGGACGTACAGGGGGCGGCCGCCGTCATCCGGAGCCGCCCGGTGTCGCGCCGTGGTGGCGAGCGTGGAGCGCGTCGTCGTCATGCCTGCGCAAACGATTCGCTGGGCGGCGGGGACACGGACGGCCGGATGCCGGGGTCAGACTTTACGTCGGGCCTGACGACTCCGATTCCGGACAGCCGGCCGACACGCCGGGGCCCCTTCGGTGAATGTCTCAATTTCCTTGCTGTGCACGGGAGTTCGGGGCAATTGGGCTGTCGTTCATTATGGCCGGACCGTGCCTTCGGCAATGCCGAGGCTTTCCTTCGAAAAGAACCCTGGATTTCCGGACATTGTGATGGCCGGGCCCGGGAGATGTCTGCGCTGGTGGGCGATGCCACAGTTGCCTCCCCGTTTCCCGGCCCCGGCACGGTTTCGGCCCCGCAGGCCAGAAGTCTGCCGTTCTTGGCCGAGGCCGCCCTCGATCGATTTGGCGGTGCGTTCCTCTTGTCTCATCATGTGAACAGACATCAGGTTGCGGCTGCGCTCGCCAACTCTGCGCAACATACGCATTGTTGACTGATCAACGGGTGAGTGTGGTGTGAGTTCCGCCACGCCGCCCCGACGCGTCGCCCGTCTCCCGCCAATTTCAACTTTCATCTTCCGAGGTAAAGGCAGCATGCCCGTCCAGCAGTTTTCAGACCTCGTGCGTTTCGCCCGTGACCGTTCTCCTTTCTACGCAGACCTCTACGCGGACCTGCCGCCGCACGTGAGCCGGATCACCGACGTTCCCGTCGTGGACCAGGACAGGTTCTGGGCCGCCAACACCCTGCACGGGAACCGTGTCCTGACCGCCCCCCTCGGGGAAGCCGTCGTGTTCAAGACGGGCGGCACCACGGGGACGCCGCGGTTCTCCTGCTACACCCGCGAGGAATGGCAGGAGTTCGTCAGCGCCTTCGGCGCCGGGATGGTCGACGCCGGCCTGCGGCCCGGGCACAGAGTCGCCGACCTCTTCTACGCCGGTGAGCTCTACGCCAGCTTCCTGTTCATCCTGGACTCGCTCGCGCACGCCCCCGTCGCCAACGTCCGGCTGCCCATAGGCGGCGGCGCCCCGCTCGAATCCACGGTCACCACGCTCGAGGACTTCGCCGCCCACGTCGTCGCCGGCACGCCGACCACGCTGTGCCGCCTCGCCGAGCACCTGACCTCAGTCGGCCGCCAACTGCCCGGCGTCGAGCTCTTGTTCTTCGGCGGCGAAGCCCTCTTCGCCGACCAGCGCCGGCTCCTCTCGGCCGCCTTTCCCAACGCCACGCCCCGCTCGCTCGGCTACGCCAGCGTCGACGGCGGCCTTCTCGGCCGCCCGGTACCCGGCACGGACGACGACCCGCGCACGCACCGCCCGTTCGCCCCGCACACCGTCGTCGAGATCCTCGACGAGACGACCGGCGAGCCGATCCGCGAGCCGGGCCGGCCCGGCCGGGTCGTCGTCACACAGCTCTTCCGCCGCCTCATGCCCGTCATCCGCTACCCCGCCGGCGACCGCGCGGAGTGGATCGACACCGAGGGCGGCGCCTTCCGCATCCTCGGCCGAGCCGAGGAAGGCGTACGCGTCGGCCCCGTCTCGCTGTACTGGCAGGACGCCACGAACGCCGTCGCCGAGGCCGACACCGAGGGCAGGGTCACGGGCATGCAGCTCGTCGTCCGCCGCTGGGAGGGCCGCGACGGCCTCGTCCTGCGCCTGGCCACGGCCCCCGGCCAGGACCCGGCCGGCCTGGAGGTCTTCGCCAAGGAGGTCGTCACCGGGCTGAACACCGCCCGGCCGCTCTACCCCGACAGCGTCGCGGCGGGATTCGTCCACCCGCTCCGTGTCGAGTGGGCCCGCCACCGCGACCTGGTGGTCAACTCCCGCTCCGGCAAGCTCGTCCGCGTGATCGACGAGAGGCCGACCGCATGACCGCCCCGGCATCCGAGGCCGCCCGACGGCGGCTCCCCCTCGTCCTGCGCAACCGCGCCTTCGGGACCGTATGGCTGGGCCAGGTGCTCACCCAGGCCGGCGTCCGCATGTTCCAGGTGGGCATCTCCTGGTGGCTCATCGGCTACGCCACTTCCGGTGACGGCGGGTTCGCGGCCGGGCTGTTCATGGCCGTCAGCACGCTGCCCGCAGTGGTCCTCGCCCCGCTCGTCGCCCGCGCCATCGCCCGCTTCGCCCACCGCTCGCTGCTGCGCACCGCGGCCGGCGGCGCCGGAGCGGCCGCTGCCGCGCTGGCCGTCTGGGCCTGCGCGAGCGACCTGCCGGTCCCCGCGGCCTACGCGGCGGCCCTGGCCCTGGCGACCTGCCAGGCCTTCTTCGACCCGTGCCTGACCACCTCCGTGCCCGAGCTCGTGGACGACGCGGACATCGAGGCCGCGACCGGCTTCGAGCTGTCCACCCAGTCGCTGGCGAGCCTCGGCGGAGCCCTCCTCGGCGCCCTCGTCGTGGACGCGGCCGGGGTGGCCGGCCTCGCCGTGGGCTGCGCCGCCGCCTACGCCACGGCCGCCCTGCTCATCGCGACCGTACGGTTCCGCACCGCCGACGCCGGTACCGAGCCGCACGCTGCGCATGCCGACGGCGAGGAGGCGCCACCGCGTCGGACACTGCGCCAGATCCTCGGCGCCATGCCGTACGTGCGCGGCATCCTGCTCTGCTTCACCGCGGCCAACCTCTTCACCACGGCCGTCTTCGTCGTCATGCCGCTGTACACCGCCTCCGTACTGCACGGCGACGGCGGCACCGTCGCCCTCCTGGAGGCGTCGCTCGGCGCGGGCACGCTCATCGGCTCCTTCACGGGCGCACGGGTACCCGGCCGGCCCGCCGTGGTCGGCACCGCGTGCCTCGCCGCGATGGCCGCCGCCCTCGCCGTCCCCGGCCTGATCGCCGCACGGCCCGTCATCGCAGGCGCCCTGCTGGTGACCGGCTGGTGCGTCGGGGTGATCGGGGTCCGCTTCGTGGCCCTGTTCCAGCGGCTGGTTCCGGCCGCCGACAAGCCCGCGTTCTTCGCCGTCATGCAGGCCGTCCTCGGCGCGACCTTCCCGGTCGCCTCGCTGCTGTTCGGCGTCCTCGGCGACCACCTCTCCGCCCAGACGCTGTGCCTGATCCAGGCGGCCGGACTCGTGCCCGCCGCCGTGGCCCTGGCACTGCTGCCCGGGCACGCCGTGGGCGCCACGGCCCCCGCCGCGCCGGAGCCTGCGCCCGCGCCGACCCCCGCAGGAGGCGCGCGATGACCGCCGTGATCGAGCAGGCCACCCCGGCCGACATAGCCGATCTCCGCCAGCTCTACTACGCCGTCTACGGACCGCACTACCCGACCGCCCTCGGCACCGACCCCGCCGAGATGTCCCGGCTCATCCGGGACCCGCACACTCTCTGGCTCGTCGCCCGCTGCCCCCGTACCGGCGCCCTCGCCGGATCGGCCGCGGTCCACAGCGAACCCGGCAGCCGCGTCGGCCGCCTCGAAGGGCTCGCCGTCCACCCCGACCAGCGCGGATCCGGGCTCGCCGGGCAGCTGACCGAGGCCGTGTGCGCCGGCACGCTCGATGCCGGGACGCTGGACTCGGTGTACGCCACCGTCCGTACGGTCAGCGCCGGCCCCCAACGCGTCGTGGCCCGCAACGGCTTCCGCCCCCTGGGCATCCTGCCCAACGCCGTGGAACTCAGCAGCCGCGAGAGCCTCGCACTCTACGCGCGTCACTCGCCCGGAGTGCTGGACCGCCGGGTGCCCGTCGCCGAGGTGCCCGCCTCCCTGGCGCCGCTCCTGCGCACCGTCGGGACGAGCCTCGGCATCAGCTACGCGGACGCCCGGCCCACGCCGCCTCAGCCCGCACCCGCCGGGCCGGCCGCGCGGCCGCTGGAGATGATCGAGGCGCCGGCCTTCGTCCGCCGCCGCTTCCACGAGCACTTCCCCGACACCGGCCGCTGGTTCTACCCGCTGCACACCCCCAACATCCTCCTCACCCCCGACGACGGCGGATTCGAGGTGTACGCCTACCTCAACCGCACCGGCGGCTACTGCGCCCTGGTCACCGCCCACCCGGACCCGGCGGCCGCCGCCGGCTGGCTGGAGCCGGTCACCCGGACCCTGACCCGCGCCGGCGCCGGCTACGTGGAGGCGCTCGTACCCCTGGAACACCACGCCGCGCTCTCGGCGTTCGCCGCCCAGGGCTTCATCGCCGGGGCGCTGTACCCGGCCATGCGCCGGGACGGCGACGGCTTCCACGACTACGTCGTGATGTCCCGGACCACCGAGCACATCGACTTCCGCGGCGTGGTCGTCGACCCGCCGCTCCAGCCCTTCCTCGATTCCTATGTGTCGGCCTGGGCTTCGACCCATCTGCCCGTACGTGAGGTTGCTTCATGACCCCTTCCACGCCCCCTTCCACGGCCCCCTCGAAACCCCATCTCGCCCCCGTCGACGTCCCCGACGCCGCGGCCCTCGGCCGGGTCCAGCAGCTCTGCGACCTGACCGAGCCCTACACCTCCGGTCCCGCCGAGGAAGAGCTGTTCGCCGCAGCCATGGCGGAGATCAACACCTGGCACCGCGACCGGTCCCCGTTCTTCCGCAGCCTGTACGACGGGGAGCGCCCGGACACCCCGTACGAGGCGCCCCTGGTGCACGCGAACTTCTTCAAGCGCCACGAGGTCCTGTCCATACCCGAGGACGAGGTCCACCTCCACCTGACCTCCTCCGGGACCACCGGACAGAAGTCGCAGATGTTCTTCGACGAGTGGACCATCCGGTCCGCCCAGCGCATGGTCGCCCGCATCTTCGACCACAACGGCTGGATCACCCCCGACCAGCCGGTCAACTACCTGCTCTACAGCTACGAGCCCGCCCGCGACCTCAACCTGGGCACCTCGTTCACCGACAACTACCTGTGCGACTTCGCCCCGGCCCGGCAGGTCGAGTACGCCCTGCGCGCCACCGGCAACGGCCACGAGTTCGACCCCTTCGGCTGCGTCGCCGCGCTGCGCCGCTTCGCCGAGGACGACGTGCCCGTCCGCATCCTCGGCTTCCCCGCCTTCCTCTGGTTCACGCTGGAGCGGATGCGCGCCATGGGCCTGGAGCCGCTGAAGCTCCCGGAAGGGTCCCTGATCATCCTCGGCGGAGGCTGGAAGGGCCACACCGACCGGCAGATCGGCAAGCACGAGCTGTACGCCCGCGTCACCGAGCAGCTGGGCGTCCCCTCCGAGAGGATCCGCGACACCTTCGGGTCGGTCGAGCACTGCATCCCGTACATCGAGTGCGCGCAGCACAACCTCCACGCACCCGTCTGGTCCCGCGTCTTCATCCGCTCCACCCGCACCCTCGAACCCCTCCCGTACGGCGAGCGCGGCTACCTGCACCTGGTGTCCCCGTACATCACCTCCGTACCGGCACAGAGCGTGGTCATGGGCGACCTCGCCTCGCTCCACCCGGGGGAGGAGTGCGGCTGCGAGCTGACCACCCCGTGGTTCACGATCCACGGCCGGGCCGGCGTCAGCCGCAACCGCAGCTGTGCCGTGGCCGCCGCCGAACTGATGAAGGGAATGTCATGACCGACACCACCAACCACCACTACTGGCAGGGCACCTTCATCGGGGATGACGAGGCCGCCCGCCGCCTGGCCACCCTGCCCACTGCCGTCGAGGCCGCACTCGGCGCACCGCTGGACACCGAGACCGTGCTCGCCGCCTGCGATGCCCTCTCCCGCGCCCTGCGTGACCCCGGCCACCGCGTACGGGAGCGGCTCGCCCCGCATCTGCCCGAGGGCGAAGACGCGGACCGGGAGGAACTCCTGGCCGAACTCGCCGACTTCCTCGGCCGCAGTTCGCTCACCCGCAAGCTCCGGCGCGAGCTGGGCAGCGCCGCCCCGCAGCGGCTGAACCGCCCCGACGCCAAGGAGACGGTGTACGAGGCCTGGGCGCCCGTCGGCATGGTCGCCCACATAGCCCCCGGCAACGCCGCCACCGTCGCCCCGCTGAGCCTGATCGAGGGGCTCCTCGCCGGGAACGTCAACGTCCTCAAGACCAGCAGCTCCGACACCTTCCTGGCCCAGCACCTCCTCGCCGAACTCGCCGCGCAGGACCCGACCGGCGCCCTCGCCGAGCGCATCATCGTGCTGCGCTTCCCCTCCTCCCGCCAGGAGTGGCTCCGCCTGATGTGCGCCCCCGCCGACGCCGTCGCGGTCTGGGGCGGCGAGTCCGCCGTCGAAGGCGTCGCCGCCCATGTCCCGGCCGGCTGCCGTCTGGTGGAGTGGGGGCACAAGATCTCCTTCGCCTACCTCACGCAGGACGCATGGGCGGACGAGGCGACGCTGACGGCTCTGGCCCGGGACATCTGCGTCTTCGAGCAGCAGGCCTGCTCCAGCCCCCAGGTCGTCTACCTCGACACCGAGACCGGGAACACCGAGGCGCTGCACGCGTTCGCCGAGCGCCTCGGTGCGGCCCTGGACGCGCAGCCGGCGCCCGCCGCGGCCGACCTCGATCCGGCCGAGTACGCGGAGCTGACCACCACCGAGCACCTCGCCCGCCTCGAGGAGCACCTGGGCCTCACCCGCGTACTCGCCGCCCCCGACGGCACGTGGCGTGTCATGGCCGACAGCCGACCGGCCCTCACCGCCTCACCGCTGCACCGCAGCGTCTGGGTCAAGCCGCTGCCCCGCAAGAGCCTCATCGCGACGCTGCGTCCCATGCGCCGCTACCTCCAGACGGCGGGCATCGCGGGCAGCCGCACCGACATCGCCGAGCTCTCGGCCCTGGTCCTGGCCGCCGGGGCCACCCGGGTCACCCCCGTCGGCGCCATGACCGCGGGCTACGCCGGGGAACCGCACGACGGGGTCTACGCCCTCCAGCGCTACAGCCGGCGCGTCGCCGTCCAGGCCGACGAGCGCTTCGCCGCCACCGCCTGCCTCGACGACCTCGCCCGCCCGGCCGCCTTCCCGCCGGCCACCGGGCCGCTGCTGGACAAGGCCGCCGTCCAGGACCTCAACCGCGGGGTCGACCGGAGCGACGCCGAGCTGTACTTCCGCAGCGGAGGCAGCACGGGTACGCCCGCCCTGTCGCTGTTCACGTACGAGGACTACGACACGCAGATGCACGCCGCCGCCCGCGGCCTGCTCGCCGCCGGCTACGACCCGGCCCGCGACCGTACGGCGAACCTCTTCTACTGCGGCGGCATGTACGGCGGGTTCATCAGCTTCTTCTCCATCCTCGAGCGCCTGGGCGGCGTCCAGATGCCGATGGCCGCGGGCTCCGACCACCGGGCCACCGCGGAGATGATCGCCGCGTACGAGGTGGACACGCTGTTCGGCATGCCCTCGTATCTCTGGCAGCTCCTGCACGAGGAGGCCGACCTGCTGCGCTCGTACGGAGGCCTGCGCAAGATCTACTACGGTGGCGAGCACTTCACCGACGAGCAGCGCAGGACGCTGCGCGAGACGTACGGCATCGAGGTCATCCACTCCATCACCTACGGCAGCACCGACCTCGGCCCGCTCGGCTACCAGTGCACGCAGAGCAGCGGCAGTGTCCACCACCTCCATGCCGACCTGCACACCCTGGAGATCGTCGACGTCGACGAGGACCGGCCGGTGGCGCCGGGGGAGACCGGCCGGCTCGTGTTCACCACGCGTGCCCGCCGGGGCCAGCACCTCGACCGGTACGTCATCGGCGACCTCGGGCGCGCCCTGCCCGGCCGCTGCCCCTGCGGAAGCCACGCCCCGCGCTTCGAACTGCTGGGCCGGCTGGGCGAGGTGATGCGGGTGGCGACGTACTTCCTCAACTACCGCCGTTTCCTGGCCATCGCGCAGGAGCAGCTGCGCTACGGCGGTGAGCTCCAGGCCGTCCTGACCGCCGGGGCCGTCCGTGAGGGCCTCACCCTGCGGATGGAGAGCGCCCACGCCCCGGACCCGGACCGGGCGCGCGAGGCCTTCCTGGCCGGGTACCCCGAGGTGGGGTCGGCGGTGGCGGAGAAGCTGCTCGACTTCACGGTCGAGGTGGTGGACGGCGCGGCCCTGTCCCGTACGGCGACGAGCGGGAAGCTCCTCGCCGTGGTGGACCGCCGGCGGTAGCACAGGCTGCACGGCCGTGCGTGCCGTGCGTGCCGTGCGTGCCGTGCGGATCTTAGACGGGGGAGGAGGTGTTTTCCGTCAAATCCCCCGTTCTCCTCACACTGCCGCGCACGCTCAGTAGCGTCGGTCTCACAAGACAGGTCCCGCGTGCAGCGGAAGCGGCGCGGGGCGTGGACGGAGAGAAGAAGGAGCGGGCGCCGATGGCGAACGTGGAAGTCTCCCTGAAGGAGACGATGACCTCGATCGAGGGCACCCTGGGGGTCGCACTGGTCGACTACACCAGCGGGATGGCACTGGGAACGCTCGGTGGCGGCAAGGATCTCGACCTGGCGGTCGCTGCCGCAGGCAACACCGACGTGATCCGGGCCAAGGTCCGCGCCATGGAAATGCTGGGCCTGAAGGACGAGATCGAGGACCTGCTGATCACGCTGGGGAACCAGTACCACTTGATCCGGCTGCTCAAGGGCCGGGGCGGCAACGGACTGTTCCTCTACGTCGTGCTGAACAAGTCCAACTCGAATCTGGCGATGGCCCGGCACCAGCTCAAGCGCATCGAATCCGAGCTGGAGTTGTAGCCCCCGCTTTCCCGGGCCCACGCATGCCCACGGATTGAAGAACTCTTCAATCCGGCACATCCGAAAATGGTCAAGCAAGGGCGCGCGTGGGCCCAACGGGCGGAATGATGGGTGCGGCGGCCGGTCGGCCGGTCGGATCACAGACCCTGCGGCCGCAGGCACGGGTCCAAGCAACGACGGGAGCGTTCGTGGGCATGCAGGTACCCCTGTACCAGGCGAAAGCCGAGTTCTTCCGCATGCTCGGACACCCTGTCCGGATCCGCGTTCTGGAGCTCCTGCAGAGCGGTCCGATGCCCGTACGCGAACTCCTCGCCGAGATCGACATCGAGCCGTCCAACCTGTCCCAGCAACTCGCGGTCCTGCGCCGTTCCGGAATCGTCATCTCGACGCGCGACGGCGCGACCGTCAACTATGCGCTTGCCGGTGGTGACGTCGCCGAACTCCTGCGCGCGGCCCGCCGTATCCTCACCGAACTCCTGGCCGGCCAGAGCGAACTCCTTGCCGAACTGCGGCAAGTGGAACCCCGGACCGGCCCTGCAGGGTCCGTTCCCGGCCGCTGACCGGTCCCGTCAGCCGAGAGCGTCGAGGAGTTTGCGCTCGCGCCCGGCGCTGAGGCCGGCGCGCCGTTCCCGGTGCAGCCCCTGCTCGCGTTCCCAGGCAAGCGTGTCGGCCAGCAGCTCCGCCCGGGGCCGGTGCCGCAGTCCCGCGGCGCGCGCCGCGGACCCGTCCCGGGCCGACCACCCTTCCCAGCCCGCCTCGACCAGCCACATCGGCAGCGACTCGGCCCCCATGTACTCGGCCACGCCGTTGGCCAGCAGCCACGCCGAGTCGGCGGTGACCACCGGACCGGTGTGCCCGCCCGTCGTACGGGACAGCTCGATCCACTCCCGGAACGGCACGACCGGACCGACGGCGTTGTACGTCCCGGTGCTCCCGTTCTCCGTGGCGTCGAGCAGCCAGGCCGCGAGGTCCCGTACGTCGACCGCCTGCGTCGGTGCAGCCGGTTCATCGGGAACCAGCATCGGCCCGTGGGGATCGCGCGCGGCGCGGGCCACCCAATAACCGGAGCGTCCGCTGTGATCCCCCGGGCCGCCGATGAGGCCCGCGCGTGCGATGAGGAGGCGCTCGCCCAGGGCGGCCACCGACGCCTGCTCGCAGGCCGCCTTGGCCTCGCCGTACAGCGCGCGGTCGACCTCGCTCCGGTCCGTCGGAGGCAGGAGCGGCGCCGACTCGTCCGCCCCCGGCTCGGCGTGGGAGGCGTAGGCGCTCACCGAGGACACGTAGGTCCAGTGCCGGGCCCGGCCGCCCAGCGCGTCGAGCGCCCCACGGACGAAGCCCGGCTGCCACGACACCTCGACGACCGCGTCCCATACGCGGTCGAGCAGGGGCTCGTACGCCGAAGGGTCGCGGCGATCGGCGGCCACCAGCCGTGCCCCGTCGGCGACTTCGCCGCTTTCGCCGCGGGCGAGGCACGTCACGCGATGGCCGCGCCCGATCGCCTGCCGCGACAGCTCCCGGCCGACCCATGCAGTACCGCCCAGAACCAACATCTCCATGCCGACACCCAAGCATCGGTAACCTCGAACATCCAGGCGGATTCGCTGACGGCGGACCGCCACCCGTGTCGGGTCCGCGTGTGCGGCGGCGGGAGTCGCTGGCCCGAACGGGTGAGTTCTCCCTAGGGAGTGTCGTCAAAGTGGCGTCGGCCGCCCGGAAGGGCGGGGCTGGCGGGGTCTGGTGCGTGCGATCGCAAGGCGGAGGAGGGAAGCGACGCGGTGGGGGCACCTCCCAGCGGTAGCTGGGGGACGTCGTTGACCGACGACAACGCGGCGAGCGTGCGTGCCAGACCCCGCCAGCCTGGGGGCACCTCCCAGCGGTAGCTGGGGGAGGGACTTTGACGACACGACCTAGCTGCTGGTGACCGGGATGTTGATGCCGAGGTTCCGGAGCAGCACCCACTCGACCTTCTCCCCGATGGGGAACTCGCCCGCGACTTCGGTGTCGGTGACGACCGGGAGGACCGTGCCCGTGGGGTCCTGTTCCACCAGGTTGAGGTGGAGAACCTCGGGCGTCGCCACGATCGGCGGGCTGGCGAGCATCAGCGCGAGCCGGAAGCCGGAAGAGGGGCAGGCTGCCACACCCTTCACCCTGACCGTGCGTCTGCCGTCGCTCGTCCGGTATTCCGTGGCCTTGAAGTGCTCGGTCTTGTACTCGCACGAAGGCCCGCCGGCCGGTTCAGCCATGTTCACTCCTCTGGGACGGGGTGCTGCCCCGGAGGCCGGTGTTCGGCGCCGGCCCGTATCGGTAACACCCACACGGCATCACCCTCGGCGCTCCCGCCGGGCCGCGCAACTCCGGCACCCCGGGATACCGGCCGGCCGGCCCGTCGGTGACTAGCCTGGGCTGCATGAACTCCTCCGCCGCGCCCGGCCCCGCCGCCGCCCCCGACCGGTACACCGTCGTCCTGCGCCCGGGGCTCGCCGAGCCTGGGGGCTCCCCGCGCCGTGGCGTGCTGCGTACCGCCCTGGTCGAGGCCACCGGTGAATTCGGCGCCTCCGGCTATCCGCGGTACGCCGGCGAGGGCGTACAGGCCGACATCGACCCGGAGACCCGGACCGTCGAAGCGGTGACGCTCGACGGCGCGGAACTCCCGTACGGCTGGGTTGCCCAGGTCGCAGACGCCTGAGCCCGTGACCGGGGCATTGTCAGTGCTCCCGCCTATGTTCAGCAGTGTCCCGCCGATCGGCGCGGAACTCCCCTTGCTGCATAGGAGATGGGTGCGTTGTCAGACTGGGAGAGGTCGAGCACGGCCCGGGTGGTACCACCCGCGCGGCCACGCAAGCTCGCCAAGGTCCCGTTCGTCGAGCTGGCCGACGGGCGCTTGCAGGGCGTGGTGTCCAGCGGTTCGGACATGGAGCGCGTCTACGTCTCGTCGGTCGCGGCCGGTACCCATGCGTTCGCCTGCAGCACCAACAACAACCGGCCCTGCGGCGGCGCGCGGGGCTCGTTCTGCAACCACATCAAGGCCCTGATCACCGAGGCCGTGCTCCAGTACGGCGCCCCGCGCGTCGCCCGCTACCTGCGGGTCGAGGCCGCGGACGGTGAGCCGACGGCACTGGGCATCGCCGCCGACATGAGCAGCACCCGTCCTCCGCAGGGGGACAACCAGGCCGCCGCGCCCGTCTTCAGCCGGTTCCTGCGCCACCTGGCCTACCTGGAACTCGCCCCGACCGCCGCACCGTTGCCGGAGATGCAGTGGTTCCCGCCGACCAGGGCGGTGGCGGTGGGGGTGCCCCCGCGCGAGCTCGGTCCGAGCGCGGGGGAGCGTACCGGCCTGCTCGCCGAAACCATCGCCGGGCTCGACGAGGCCCTCGCGGCCGTCGACGCCTTCGACGGGGCTCTCGTCGCCGGTCTGCTCCGTCCACGTCCCGCCCAGGCCGCCGGGCTGACCGAGCTCGCCCAGGCCGTCGCGGGGACGCCGCTGGCCGCCAGGGTCGCCGAAGCGGCCGAGAAGGCGGCGGCCGGAGCCGCCGGCGAAGACCACTTCGTAGCCCTGGCCGCCGCCCGCACCGCGCTGCTCGGCTCCGTCCACGACGCGCTGACGACCCGCGTCGACGAGGTGACCGGCCGGGCGCACCGCGAGGAGACCGCCCCGGCGTCCGGCGGGCAGCAGGCGCCGAACCTGCTCGCCGCCGCCCGCTCCTGGCTCTCCGATCTCGCCCGCGCCGGCTGGCAGGGCATCGACCACGACCTGGTCTCCGCGTCGGCGCCCGTAGTCTCCGCGATGCTTCCCGACCCGGTGCTGCGCCGCCTGGCGACGCTCCTCGACGGGTTCGCCGCCGAACTCGCCGCCTCCTGCCCGGGCGTGTCCCTGGACCGCATCCCCGCACGCCGCTGGGCCGACCTGTGGTCGCGCGCCCTGCTGCTGACGCTGCCCGGCGCGGCCGGCGTACCCGCCACCGGCACGGCCACCGGCCGGCTCCTGCCTCTCGGGATCGACCTGCACGAGCACGCGACCGCCGTACAGGCCCAGGTCCATGCGGTGTTCGAGCCTGCGGACGGCTCCGTCCCCCGACTGGTGCGGGCCGGCGTATCGGTGCCGAAGCCCGACACGGTCGTCGAGGCCGGCCTCTGGCAGCTGCTCCGCCCGCACATGTCGCTGCTGGCAGCCGCCGGCGAAGGCCGCTCGATGGACCTCGCCGACATGCCGATCACCGCTGAGGGCGACCTGATCTGGAGCGAGGCGTACGCGCGCCCGGGCGAGCCCGCCGACGCCTTCGCCACCGCCCGCGTGGCCCTGCCGGCTGCGGCCGCTGCGGCGACGGCACCGCTGGACCGGCACCCGGCGCGGATCGCCGTACCCGTCTTCCTGGAGGGTTACGCCACCCGGAAGGAGGACGACGGCGCACTGACGTGGACCACCGCCGGCGGCGACCTTGCCGTCGACACGGACCGGATACCGACCGCCGGACCCCTCACCCCGGAAGCCGTTGCGGCGTCGGGCGCGTGCATCGGCCTGCTCCGCTGGGACGCCGGGACGTTCACCGTCCAGCCGCTCGCCGTCGAAACCACCGTACGGAAGAAGGCGGTCGCGGTGCATGCCGGGGCATGGGCGGACGGCACGGCCGACAAGGCCGGCGTGAAGGCCGAGAAGGCCGCCACCGACGCCGCGGCGGTGCTGCGCGAGCGAGCGGGAAGGCTGCTGCGGAAATGACCGGACAGGAAACCGAGGCGCTCCCCGCCCCCGAAGACAACCGCCGGCAGGTCCTGTACTGGCGGCTCCTCGCCCGGCTGTTCGACCAGGAGGAGCAGGCGA
Organism: Streptomyces sp. NBC_00354; assembly: GCF_036106915.1. Classification (NCBI taxonomy): domain Bacteria; kingdom Bacillati; phylum Actinomycetota; class Actinomycetes; order Kitasatosporales; family Streptomycetaceae; genus Streptomyces; species Streptomyces sp. NBC_00354. The sequence goes on from NZ_CP107983.1 coordinate 7,699,862, forward strand.
CGCTGGAGTCGGCGAGCCTGGCCGTGGTCGAGGACATCGGCCTGCCGGCCTCCCTGCTGGACCCGCAGGTGTCCGTGGATTCGATCGTGCAGCGCCACCCGGAGCTGGCCGCCGAGTTCGAGGGCCTCATGGTGCCGCCCGAGACCGAGGCCGAGGCCGAGACCGAGACCGAGACCGAGGCCGCGTCCGAGAGCGCCGGTGACGACGGACGTGACCGCGCCGCCGAAGTACGGCGCGCTGCGCTGGTGTCGAAGGTGCTGCTCAACGTCTTCGCCTCCGCCTCCGGCACGGTCACCGCGGGGCAGCTGTCGCGCTGGCAGTCCGACGCGGCATGGCTGGAGCGCTCCTTCGGCTGCAAGCCGGGTGAGCTGCGCGGCGGCCGGGCCGGGGGAGCCGGCGCCGGCCCGACCGGCTCCGGAGGCGGCGGTACGACCCCCGACCTCAGCCGGCTGATCCCGGCGATCGGCCCGGAACTCGGTGCCATCGAGGCCGACCTGGTCAAGCGGATGCACCTGCGCGAAGTGCTCGCCGACCCCCAGCTCGCCGCACAGCTGACCCCGAGCATGTCCCTGATCGAGCAGCTGCTGCGCGACAAGAACAACCTGTCCGGCGTGGCCCTGGCCAACGCCAAGGCCCTGATCCGCCGCTTCGTCGACGAGGTGGCCGAGGTGCTGCGCACCCAGGTGGAGAAGTCCACCGTCGGAGCCCTGGACCGGTCGGTGCCGCCCAAGCGGGTGTTCCGCAACCTGGACCTCGACCGGACGATCTGGAAGAACCTCACCAACTGGAGCCCGGAGGAGGAGCGGCTGTACGTCGACCGCCTCTACTACCGGCACACCGCGCGCAAGACGACGCCGCAGCGGCTGATCGTGGTCGTCGACCAGTCCGGCTCGATGGTGGACTCGATGGTCAACTGCACCATCCTGGCCTCGATCTTCGCGGGACTCCCGAAGGTGGACGTCCACCTGATCGCGTACGACACCCAGGCGCTCGACCTCACGCCCTGGGTGCACGACCCCTTCGAGACCCTGCTGCGGACCAACCTCGGCGGCGGCACCGACGGCACCGTCGCGATGGCGCTGGCCCAGCCGAAGATCGCCGAGCCCCGCAACACCGTCGTGGTGTGGATCTCGGACTTCTACGAATGGCGGACCGAGCCGCTCTTCGAGAGCATGGCCGCCATCCACCGCTCGGGCGCCAAGTTCATCCCCGTCGGCTCGGTGACCAGCTCCGGCCGCGGCAGCGTCAACCCGTGGTTCCGGGAGCGCTTCAAGGACCTCGGCACGCCGGTGCTCTCCGGCCACATCCGCAAGCTCGTCCATGAACTCAAGACGTTCCTCGCTTAATACCCCCTTCATGCGCTGAGAAAGGCCCTGACATGTCCGACCTGTTGCGTGCCCCTGCCGAGATCAAGTACGCCGAGGAGCTGGCCTGGCTCGAGTCCGTCGATGACGGCCCGAAGCCCTTCTCCTGGCGCCTCTCCCCGAAGATGGTCCGCCTGTTCATCCTGGGATCCGAGCGCTCCGACGGCCTCGACCGGGAGATCTCCCAGAAGTGGTACGGCGACCGCAGTTTCGTCGAGCGTTCCATCGTCACCCTGGCCTCCGACCGCGGCCTGCTGCTGATCGGCGACCCCGGCACCGGCAAGAGCTGGCTGGCAGAGCTGCTGTCCGCCGCGATCTGCCGCAACTCCACGCTGGTGGTGCAGGGTACGGCCGGCACCACCGAGGACCACATCAAGTACTCCTGGAACGTGTCCATGGTGATCGCCAAGGGCCAGTCGCGGGAGTCGATGATCCCTTCGCCGATCATGACGGCCATGGAGTCCGGCGCGATCGGACGCTTCGAGGAGCTCACCCGCTCCACCAGCGACGTCCAGGACGCGCTGATCTCGATCCTGTCGGAGAAGTACATCTCGGTCCCCGAACTGGACAGCGAGAACATCGTTTTCGCCAAGCCCGGCTTCTCCGTCATCGCCACGGCCAACAGCCGTGACCGTGGCGTCAACGACCTGTCCTCCGCACTGAAGCGCCGCTTCAACTTCGTCCGCATCCCCGTGGTGACGAACAAGAAGAGCGAGGAGGAGATCGTCCGCTTCCGCACCGAGGAACTGCTGCGCCGCCACCAGATCGAGCTGGACGTGCCCCCGACCCTGCTCGACGTGCTGTTGCAGAGCTTCACCGATCTGCGTGCCTCGGCGGCCGCCGCAGGCAGCGAGGACGAGAAGCTGGAGTCGGCGCTGTCGACCGCCGAGCAGATCGGCGTCCTCGAGGACGCGATCCTGCACAGCAACTTCTTCGGTGAGCGCACCCTGACCGCCCAGACGCTGGCCTCCTCCCTCGTCGGATCGCTGGCGCGGCGCGAGCCGGAGGACCTGGCCATCCTCAACAAGTACCTGCACGGCGTCGTCGAGCCGCGCAGCAAGGAAGAGGGCGGCTCCTGGCCGGAGTTCCTGGAGGGCGGCCGCAACGCGATCGCCACCCTGTCATGAGTCCCGTTCAGGAGGGGACGACGTTCGACGCGCTGCGCACCCAGCTGCAGGAGGCCGCCACGGCCTTCGCCGACGGCCCCGACGCGCTGGAGGGCATCCTCCTCGGCATCGTCGACGACGTCGACCGCGCGGTACGCGAACCGCTGGAGGTCTTCCCCGTCTGTCACCACTCGCCGGCCTCGGCCGTCGCGATGGCGCGGCGGCTGCGGGAGAAGCAGCCGAAAGTCGTCTACCTGGAGCTGTGCGAGGACATGGCGCCGCTCCTGACCGAGCTGCGCAACTGCCGGCTCCCGGTGGCGGTGCAGGCGTTCGCGAGCGAGGTCGACGGCTTCCCCGCCGAATGGGCGCCGCTGTCGGTCGTCGCACCGATCACCGAGGCGTCGGCCGAGTACCAGGCGATCGCGTATGCACTGGACACGCCGGGCGTCGAGCTGGTCCTCGTCGACCGCTCCTCGGACCACGTGTTCCAGTGGCAGGCGGCCGGGGCGCAGTCCGCGGCCGAGCCGATCGATCCGGACGCGCCGCCGGCCGAGGAGGAGGCCGCGCTGCACGGCGATGCCGTCGGCGTGGAGATCGGCGACCTGCGCCCGCGCTTCGCCGAGCTGGAGGAGCACCTGCTGCACCACGGCCGCGTGCGGCACTGGTCGGAGTGGTGGCACCAGTACGTCGAACTGCCCCTCGGCGACAGCGACCACGACACGTACCGGCAGGTCATGCTGCTGATCGGCAGTCTGTTCCGGCGGCTCGCGCCCGGGGACCCGGGGCGGGTCCGCGTGGACGAGGACCGTGAGCGCTACATGTGGACCAGGATGCGCGCACACCTCGCTGCGACGGGCACCGATCCCGCGGACTGCCTCTACGTCTGCGGGGCGTTCCACGCGGCCAGCCGTGTCGCCGAGTTCGGCGTCGAAGGCACGGACACCTTCGAGATCAGCCCGCCCAGTGCGAGCACGTGGCAGTACGGACTCATCCCGTCCAGCCATGCCGCGATCGAGGCGCAGTTCGGCCTCGCCGCCGGCTCCGTGTCGATCGCCGCGACCCAGTGGGCGAAGAACCTCAAGCGGACGCGGTTGCAGCCGTTCCGGCTCGCGGGGCAGGCGGGTGCGAAGAAGGCGGCGAAGCCGCGGAAGACGGCCCCCGCCCCGGTGGCGCAGGATCCGGCTTCCGACACGGCCGCCGACATGCTCTCCGGATTCCTGCAGCGCCCGCCCGTACTCGACCGGCTGGACGAGGCCGAACTGCTCGGCTGGTCGGTGGAGATCGTGCGCGCCGCGCGCCGCAACGGCTACCTCGCCTCGACCGCCGACGCCATCGCGGTGTTCGAGACGTCGATCCTGCTGGCCGGGATGCGCGACCGGGCCAAGCCCACCCCGTACGACTTCCAGGACGCGGCGATCACCTGCATCGAGAAGGACAGGGTGCCGGGCCGGCGCGACGTACGCCGCCTCGTCGAGATCATGATGGGCGGCGACCGGATCGGCCAGGTCGGCTACGAGGCGCTGCCGCCGCTCGCGCGTGACGTGCACGACCGGCTCGCACCGCTGGGCCTGGCGCTCCAGCAGCGCGGTGTGCAGCGGGCCTTGCTGGACATGGCCTCCCGTCCCGAGCTGGAGAAGTGCTCCGATGTCCTGTGGATGCTGCGCCACCTGATGCCGCAGGGCTCGGCACGGCCGATCATGGGCGAGCGGCGGCTCGGGGAACGGCCGATCCAGGAGTCGTGGGACCTCGCCCTGGGCACCCACCAGCGGGCGCTCATCGAGCTCGGCTACGAGGGCGTCAGCATCGAGCAGGTCCTGGAGCAGCGCCTCCGGCGCACCGCGTACGGGCCGCAGGCGACCACGGCGACGGTCCTGCAGGCCGTCGAGGACGCGACGCTGTATCTGCGCAGCCGCCGCCTCGCCGACGAACTGGGCACGCGAGCGCTGGAGGTCCTGGCGACCGAGCGCAGCGTCGACGGCGCGCCGGAGGTGCTGCGGCGGGTGCGGAGGCTGCTGGGCTACTACCGGACCAGCGAACCGGTGCTGCCGGCGTGGATCGAGTCGTTCGTCAAGACCGGCTACGCGCACTACTGCACCCTGCTGCCGACGGCTTTCACCGACGAGGACGCGACGGTCCGCCAGGTCGCCGCGATGCTGGGCTTCCTGTTCAGCATGGAGAGCCTGGCGCTGTCGCTGGGCTGCGACCGGACCCAGCTGGAGCTGGCCTTCGCGCAGTCGCATCCGCAGGAGCCGTCGAAGGTGGCGCTGCTGTGGGCGGCGCAGGTGCACCTCGGGCAGCTCTCCCGTACGGAGCTGCGGGCGCGGTGCGACGGTCTGCTGGGCAACCCCCTGGTGGTGCCCGCCTATCCGCGCTACCTGAGCGGATTCCTGCAGGCGCTGGAGCCGGTGCCGCAGTTGGCCGACTTCGTGGTGGAGGCGGTGTCGAACGCGTTCGCACGGCTGCCGGATCCGGTGCTGCTGCCGTGGCTGCCGACCCTGATCACCTCCATGCGCTCCGGTGGCGCGGAGCTGGCCCCGCTGCTGATCCGCGAGGCCGGCCGGATCTTCCCCGGCCGGCTCGCGGCACTGGACACCTGGGTCCCGCCGTGGCGGGACTCCCCGCAGGCACCCCCGCCGCCGACCCGCGCGAGGTCCGCCGCACTCCTCACCACCCACCCCGAGCCGTGCAACGCCCTGGCGGCCCTGCTGGGCTGCGACGCCCCCTGGACACCGCCGACCCCCACCCCCTCAGGCGCAACCCTGACCACCCACCACCCGACAACGGCCCTGGCCCTGGAGGCACTCCTGACCACCTCCTGACTCCCCGGTGGGGCGAAGCCGCCCCGGCTACGCCCCACCGGCGCCCGCACCGGAGCGGTTCGAGGTCGTGCGGGCGGTCGTCCCCAGGACCAGGCGTCAGCGGTAGTCGTCGGGGTGGCCCTGCATCCAGACGTTGATCTTGTCGCGGGTGCCGATCAGCAGGGTCTGGTGCTTCTTGAGGTTCTCGAAGGAGCGGTCCCCGGCGAGCTCCGCGTCGAGCTTCTTGATCAGGGCGATCGGCTCGGGGAAGTGGCCGGGGCCCTTCGGGTCGGCCTTCATCGCCGCGTCCATGCGGTGCAGTTCGTCGTAGACCCGTCCGAGGAAGTAGGCGCAATTCCCCGGGGTGCACGATTCCCCCAGGGTGGCCTGGAGTCCCGCGAAGGCGTCCCGTACCAGGCTCACCGGCTCGGAGCTCTGGGCCGACGGCGTACGGGACGCCGAGGACGAGCCCGGCGCCGAAGCGGTGGGCGCCGCGGGGCTCGATGCGCTCGGGGTCGCCGCGGGGGCGCTGCTCGGGGCGGACGAGCCGCCGGGCGACGCGCTGTCCTTCGGGCTCGCCCCGCAGGAGACGCTGAGCGCCGCCAGGGCCACGGCGACGATCGCCGCACCTCGCATCGTGGATATGGGTATGGCCATGACTTCCCCCGTGATCATTGAGTCGCCTGACTCTACTTGGCGACGGGGGTTGACGGGGCAGTCTCGACGCTCAGCATAGTGAACACCGTTCACGAGAACGGTGTATCGCCACCACGGACGCCGGCACCGACCGGTCTGCGGTGATCCGCGCGCCCGGCAGGCGCGCGGCGCACGTGCGGGTGACGGTTCGGGCTGGTGGAATGGCTTCTTCGGCTGCCGGGCCGGGGAGGTGTCTTGTCGGAGCATGACGGGAGGTCCGCCGGGCCCCCGGGGGAGTACGAGGCGCTGCGCGCGCGGCTCCGGACGATGGAAGCCGCGGCCGAGCAGATCGGGACGCGTCTCGACGAGACCACCACGTGCGAGGAACTGGCCGGCTTCCTGTTCCGCAACCTGTGCGACGCGGTCGCGGTGGAGCTGCGGGCCGAGGACGGCGGGCTGAACCGGGTGGCCGCGGCCGGAGCCGTCGGACTGCTGACGGCCCCGGCCGACGCGTCGCCCTCCGTACGCGCCATGGACGGCGGACACCCACTCTCCGAGTGGGCGGTGCTCTCCGGCGGCACCCCCGCGCACCTCGTCTCGGTTCCGCTGCTGGCCCGCGACCGGGTCTACGGCGCGGTGCTCGCCGTACGCGCCCGGGGTGGCTTCAGCGACCATGAGGCGGCGACGATCCACTTCACGGCCCGCTTGGCGGCGGTGCACCTCGGCCATGCCCGGGAGCTGGCCGCCACCGAGGACACCGCGATGAACCTGCAGCGCGCGCTGGTGTCGGAGCCGGGCCGGCCGCACCCGAATCTGGAGATGGCCAGCCGCTATCTGCCGGCGGGCTCCCGGGCCCTGGTGGGCGGGGACTGGTTCGAGACGGTCCGGCTCCACTTCGGCCGCACGCTGCTGGTGGTCGGGGACGTGATGGGCCACGGGCTCGACGCCGCCGTGGACATGAACGCGTACCGCTCCACACTGCGCGACGTGGCTTCCACGGACCTCTCCCCGCACCGCGTGCTGCGCCAGCTGGACGTCCTGGTCGCCGAGGATCCCGCCCGCCGGCCGGCCACCTGCCTGCTGGTACGGATGGACCCCACGCGCGGCGTCGCGGACTTCGCCAGCGCCGGCCACCTGCCGCCCGCGATCTTCGGAGCGGACAGCTCGGCGACCCTGGTCGACGTCCCGGTGGGTCCGCCGCTGGGCACCGGGGTCGGCGGCTACGAGGGCGTCACCCGGGCGATCGCCACCGAGGAGACCCTGCTGATGTTCACCGACGGGCTGGTGGAACGGCGCGGCGAGGACATCGACGTCTCGCTGGCCCGGCTGGCCGGACTGCGCCTGCCGGTCGGCGCGGCGGTGGAGGATCTGGTGGACGCCGTGGTGGCGGGCCTGGACGCCCACCACGCCGAGGACGACGTCGCGGTACTCGCGGCCCGCATCCGCCGCCGTAGGCCGTAGGCCGCAGGCCCGGAGCATTCCGCTGGAGTGGTACTGGCCTCAGCCAACCGCCGCCCGCGTCGACCAGTCGTCAGTAGGGCGTCGGGGATGGGGGGTTGGGCGGAGGGGGGGGCGCCAAGACGGGCTGGTGGCGGGGTGGTTGGGGGCGCGGAATGATCTCGCGACGGCAGCGCGAGAGGGGTTCGCGGGCGACCGGGCGGCCTATGTGGACTGCCGTGCCAGTCGGGCTTCGAGGCCGTCCAGGATGGCCTCGATGCCGAACTCGAACTTCTGGTGCGTCATCTCGGCCGGATCGGCCACCGCCTGTTCCTCCAGGCGGGCGCGCAGCCGGGGGTACCGGGAGGCGATCCCGGTCGCCCATGTCACCACGTCCTGCACCGGACCGTCGCCCTCGGCACCCCTGCCCGGCCGGATCTGCGCCTTCGCCATAGCCGCAGTCATCGCCTCGTCGATGGCCGAGCCCGCCACGAACGTGTAGGCGGTGTTCACGGCCCAGTCGAGGTCCCACCCCGTGAACCCGGCCGCCTCGTACACCGCGTAGCTGTGGTCCTGGAACCGGGCCATCCCGTCCCCGTACACGAAGTGCGTGCTGATGGCGTTGATGAGCCAGGGGTGCCGCGCGGCCAGCGCGTGCGCGTCGTACGCCAGGGCCCGCGCCGCGGCGCGCCAGCCGGACGAGCCGGGGTCCAGCGGCTCGATCTCGCCCCACACCCGGTCGGCCGCGAGGACGACGAGGTTCTCCTTGTTGCCCACGTGCCAGTACATGGCGGTGGGAGCCGAGCCCAGTCGCTGTCCCAGCTTGCGCATGCTCAGGCCCTCGATGCCCTCGGCATCGAGCAGCTCGATCGCGGCCCGGACGATCTGGTCACGGAACTGACCGAGGTACGCGAGCAGCAGCCCGTCCGCCGCATGGTCTACCCCGACGGGCACCACGGCTGGCTGGTCACCGGCTACGCCCCCGTACGCGCCGTACTGGCGGACTCCCGCTTCAGCTCCCGCTACGAGCTCATGCACTTCCCCTTCCCCGGCGGCCCCGAAGGCGCGCTGCCCCCGCCCCCGTCGGCGACATGACCGGGATGGACGCCCCGGACCACACCCGCTACCGGCGGCTGCTCGCCGGCAAGTTCACGGCCCGCCGCATGCGCCTGCTGACCGAGCGGATCGAGCAGATCACCGCCGAGCACCTGGACGCCATGGAGCAGCAGGGCGTCGGAGCCGACCTGGTCCAGGCGTTCGCGCAGCCCATCCCCGCCCTGGTCATCTGCGAACTGCTCGGCGTGCCCTACGGGGACCGCAAGACGTTCCACGACTACACCGTGGCCCTGATGAGCATGGAAGCGAGCATGGAGGACCGGTTCGCCGCCATGGCCGGACTGCAGGGGTACATGACCGAGCTCGTCCGGGCCAAGCGGGCGGCCCCGACCGACGACCTGCTCAGCGACCTGACCGAAAGCGACCTCACCGAGGAGGAACTCGCAGGCCTCGGCGGCTTCCTGCTCGGCGCCGGCCTCGACACCACCGCCAACATGCTCGCCCACGGCACCTTCGCCCTGCTGAGCCACCCGGACCAACTCGCAGCCCTGCGCGCCGATCCCGGCCTCGCCGACAGCGCCGTCGAAGAGCTGATGCGCTACCTCAGCGTCGCCCACACCATGGTCCGGGTGCCCCTGGAGGACGTCGGACTGGAGGGCCAGACGATCAAGGCAGGCGAGAGCGTCACCCTCTCGGTCGAGGCCGCCAACCGCGACCCGCTCCGCTTCGCCGACCCCGACACCCTCGACATCCGCCGCAAGGCCACCGGTCAGCTCGGCTTCGGGCACGGCATCCACCAGTGCCTGGGCGCCCAACTCGCCCGCGTCGAGATGCGCGTGGCTCTCCCCGCGCTCCTCGACCGCTTCCCGCAGCTGCGCCTCGCCGTCCCCGCCGAGGACGTACCACTGCGTACCGGCATGAACATCTACGGCGTGCACCGCCTCCCGGTCACCCTCATGTGACCACCGACGCCGGCAGCTCCGGCTCGGCCACCGGGGTGTCCGCTTCGTCGAGCAGGCGCCGGCGGTCGATGTGCTGTGTCTGTCCGACTGGCCGTCAGGGTTCGAAGCGGTAGCCCATGCCCGGTTCGGTGATCAGGTACCGGGGGCGGGTGGGGTCCGCTTCCAGCTTGCGCCGCAGCTGCGCCATGTACACGCGAAGGTAGTTGGTGTGCTCGGCGTACGTCGGCCCCCACACCTCCAGCAGCAGCTTGCGCTGGGAGACGAGATGACCGGGGTGGGCGATCAGCAGCTCCAGCAGATGCCATTCGGTCGGGGTCAGCCGGACCGCGCGCTCGCCGCGCACCACCTTCCGGGCCCTGAGATCGACGGTGAACTCGTCGGTCGTGATCCCGGACGGGCCGGCGGGGGAGGCGGGATCCTCCTGCCGCCGGGTGGCGGCTCGCAGGCGGGCCAGCAGCTCGTCCATGCTGAACGGCTTGGTCACGTAGTCGTCGGCGCCGGCGTCCAGGGCGCGGATCTTCTCCTCGGAGGTGTGGCGCGCGGACAGCACCAGGATCGGCACCCGGCTCCAGCCGCGTACGCTCCTGATCACCTCCACGCCGTCCATGTCCGGCAGGCCGAGGTCCAGGAGGATGACGTCCGGTCTGCGGTCTGCGGCGAGCCGGATGGCCGACCCCTTGACGGGCTCCATACGGGAGGGCCGGAACTCTTGACGCCGCCCTGACGCAGAAACGGCTCGGCGGCCGGCGGTGCGGTGGCTCCGCCGGGGCGGGGGCTCAGCCGCGGTGGGCCAGACCGGCGGAGTCGAGGGCTGCGCCGGCCTGCGCGGCGAGGGCGACGGCGACGAGGCGGGCCTGCTCCGAGGGCAGGGGGCCGGGGGTCGGGTCGAGCAGGAAGCGGCCGTAGTAGTGCCCGCCGCCGACGGCGCGCAGCTCGGTTTCACCCTCCGGCCACGCGTCGGGCCAGTACATGGCCTCCGTCTCCCCGGTGCCGTGGCCGAGCCACAGGCTGCCGTCGTGCTCCAGGCACGGGAGGTGGCCGATGAGCGACCCGTACTCGAAGCGGCAGCCGCGCAGGTTCAGCAAGCCGATGAGCTCGCGGCGCACGTGCTCGACGACGGCTTCGGGGGAGTCCCCGGCTTCGGCGAGCCGGGCCGTGCCCTCCAGCTGGGACAGGTGCGAGGCATCGGTGATCACGGCGCCCTGGAGGCGGCGTGCGCGGACCGCGAGCTGGGAGACGATGAGGCCGACGACCAGCAGGAGGACGGCCGTCTGGACGTCGTCACCGCCGGTGATGGTGAAGCGCCCGTACGGCCGGGTCAGGAAGAAGTCGAACCAGGCGGCGGCCGACAGCGCGGCGAGGGCGCCGGCCGCCCTGGTGCCGAGGGCGGCGACGGCGACCACCGCGACGACCAGGACCAGGGCGGCGTTCGTCGCCGAAAGATCCGTACGGAACGGCACGAGCGCGAGTGCCGCCAGGAAGGGGGCCACGAGGGCCGCGATCAGGGCGATGCGGTCGTGGAGCCGATACCCGGACATGTGAAGCCTCCCGTCCGGACACGCTGGTCCCTCGGGGTCAGAACCTCTCGGGCTTGATCAGGGCGGCAATGAGGTAGCCGAGCAGAGCGAGGGCGATGATCAGCCCGACCACGTTCTCAGCGTCCATGGACCATGTCTCCCGGTTCTCCTGGCAGGGGCGGTGTTCCGCCCACCTCCACAGTGCCTGCACCGCGCGTCGGCGTATCGTGCAATCACCGCCTTTTGATGTGTTTCATACACTCTCCCGGCAACGGACCACGGGCCGCCTCGGGAGTCGGTGAAGCCGGCCGAGTCCGCAGACGCCGCTGGCGGACCGCGGCATCAGAAACACGTCAGGGTTTCCCGTTCCGGCGTCAGAAGCGCGTCAGCAAGGGCGGCCGATGCCTGCCTGCTGCAGTTCCATGGAGTGCGCGAAACGCGCGGCATCAAGCAGAAGGGCAGGACGGTGCGAGGACGAGTCGTTGCGGGTACGTGCGGATCCCCCGGGAGCCTGACGGCATTGCACCGGGGGGACGCCGATGACCTGCTCGTCGTCGGTACGGGCTCGCGCGGCCCGCTGCTCCGCGCCCTGCGGCCTTCGGTGGCCCGGTACTGCCTGGCGCACGCCCCCTGCCCGGTCCTGGCCGTGCCGCCCAGCCCGTTCCAGGCCGACCTGGACGCCGTACGCCGGCGCATCGCGTGGCGCAGGCCCGTCGACACCGCCGGTCTGGCGAGGTGACACCCGTGCCCGGACCGAAGCCCGTGCAGGACTGCAACTGGGCGGGAGACGCCCGGGCGACAAGGGCATCAACGTGAGCCTGTCCCTCGGCACGATCAGTGAAGGGTCGGCCCCTCTCAAACGGCTCTCACGCCTCATCGACCGGCAGACCGCGAGCACGGTCTTCAAGGCCTCCGACATGGACCACTGCTGACCGGAGCACGGCTCGGCTCTTGCCGGCGCAGGTCAGCCGGTGTTCGCCCGGATCCGGCACAGTTCGATGAGCCGCTCCCAGGCGGGTACCGGCTTGCCGGTCCGGGCCGCCATGAGAGTGACGGCGACCAGGGCGTCGAGCGCCAGGACCGGCTCGGCGCCGTCCGGGTCCGGCGTCCGGAGCCCGCCGAAGCCGTTCACCTCGTCCGCGAGAGCCTCCAGACGCGGATCGTCCCGGTCCCAGCCGGCAGCCTGATCGGTGGTCAGGTACAAGCGCTGGAAAGCGGGATCCTCGAACAGGACCTGCTTCTGCCGGGCCCACTGCGGCACCTGGTCGGGGTACTGCGCCGCCAGCAGGATCCACGTGTCGCGCTCGGTGCGCACCGCCTCCGGGCTCAGACCGATCTCCCGCAGTCGTGCCAGCAGGACCACGACCTCTTCCGGCAGGAACAAGGCATCACCCGCAGACAGCTCGGCGATGCGGATCCGGCGCCGTTTGAGCTCCCTGATCCGGCCCTTCAGATCGTCGTCGATCGCAGAGACCGCGGCGGAGAACTGTTCGGGCGAGGCGCCCATCAGCTCCTCGATCCGTGCCAGTGGGACGCCGGCGTCCGACAGCGTCTTGATCCGCACCAGGGCGACGACCGCATCGGCTCCGTAGCGCCGGTACCCCGAGACATCACGCTCCGGCTCGGGCAGCAGGCCCCTGTGGTGGTAGTGGCGGACGGCCCGCACCGTCACACCGAGATGGGCCGCGACCTGGCCGATCGTCAGCATCCTTGGTCCCCCGGGAAATCGTCGCACGAAGCCGCTTGACCCTGACCCTGCGTCAGGGTCGGACGATCTAATCATGAACACGACGACAGCCACACGACAGGTTCCCGCAGCCGCCTCCGCAGGGAAGCCGCGGCTCACACGACCGGGCCGCGCAGGCCTCCGGCTGCTGATTGCCGCGGCGGCAGTGGCCGAGATCGCCATCGCGGCTCCGACGGCGTCCGCCGCGCCGGTCCGTACCGACCATTCAACGGTCCAGCAGGTGCTGGACCGTGCCGTGGCCGAGGGGGGCGTGCCGGGCATCCTGACCGAGATCCGCGACGGCCGTGAGACGTGGTTCGGCGAGGCGGGGGTGGCGGACACCTCGACCGGTCGGCAGCGCCGGCCCCAGGACCGCTTCCGTATCGGGAGCACCACGAAGACGTTCACGGCCACCGTGATGCTGCAACTCGCGGCCGAACGCCGGCTCCGTCTCGACGACTCGGTGGAGAAGTGGCTGCCCGGCACCGTGCGCGGACCGGGGTACGAGCCCGAGAAGATCACCATCAGGCAACTGCTCAACCACACCAGCGGGATCTTCGACTACGTCAACGACGACGTCATGAGGGCCCGGGGCGCGGGCACGCCGTTCCTCGAGCACCGCTTCGACCGCTACAGCCCCGAGGAGATCGTGCACATCGGCGTCTCCCATCCGCCCACCTTCGCTCCCGGCACCGGCTGGGGGTACTCCAACACCCCCTACTTCCTCGCCGGAATGATCATCGAGCGGGTGACCGGCCGACCGCTGGCCGACGCGATCGCGCAGCGCATCGCACGCCCGCTCGGGCTCACCGGAACGTACCTGCCGAGCGGCGACGATCCGCTGATCCGCGGACCCCACGGGCGGCACTACTCGACGCTGATGACGACCACGCCCGACGCCGGCATCTACGACGTGACCGAGCTCAACCCCTCCTGGGGGTGGGCGGCCGGCGGCGTCATCTCGACGGTCGGCGACCTCGACCGGTTCTTCGGTGCGCTGCTGGGCGGCCGGCTCCTGCCGCCCGCACAACAGCAGGAGATGTTCACCATGGTTGCCACCGAGAAGTGGATCCCCGACACCACCTACGGCCTCGGAGTCGCCTCGCTGAAACTGCCGTGCGGCGCGACGGTCTGGGGCATGGGAGGAGCCATCAACGGCTCCTGGACCTACACCTTCGGCACCCGCAACGGCACGCACATGGTCTCGGTCAACTCCAACGGCGACTGGAACTACCCGATCAGTGCCTTCACCGATGTCCTCAAGGCCGAGTTCTGCCCGGGCCATTCCCCGACGCCGGGCCATTAGGAGCTCGCGGGGTGCCGGCTCGGGGTCCGGCAGGCGCGGACCCTCACGACACGCCCCCGCGCCGGCATCAAACTCATCGACCTCGTGGTGTCCACCGTGCCCGGGCTCGGATGAGTTCCGTCAATGCCGGATCAGGGACGCGTAAGAGGCCTTGAGGCGTCGCCGCGCCGGAGGTTGGATGAGTCCATGGACATCGGCCTGCGCCACGAGGACCGGCCACCGCATCCGGTGACGCCGTCCGCGCACGGTGTCCGACTCCCGGCGCTCTAGGCCGTGTCGTCAAAGTCCCGTCTGGCTGGCGGTCAGCCGCGGAGGTCCGCGCGCCGCGCCGCCGACTCTGCCGCCGGGGGCGGCCCCCGTCCGGGCTGCCCCCGGCCTCCCCAGAGCCTCAGGGCCGCCGGGAACGGCCGCTGGTGGTGCGACCGGCCGCTCAACCCCCGGGCCCTGTCCGTCTCTTGCGGCGACCACGCGCTGCTGCGCGGTGACCCACGGGCTCTTTCCGCCGAGGACCTCGGCCCGCTGGCCGCCCACTACGTCCAGGCCCCGGCCGGGTTCGTGCCCTCGCTGCGGGCGGCGTTCGAGGGCGTCACCCCCTGGGAGCGGATGATGTACATCCGCCGGGCGCCCGCCGTACCGGCCCGGCCGCCGCGCGGAGTGACCGTACGGCGCCTGCGCAGCGACGATGCGCAGGCACTGGCGGCGCTGGGGCCGCGGGCGTCGTGGATCCACGGAACCTGGGGCGGCCCCCGCGACCTGGCCCGGTCCGGTGGCGCCTGGGGCGCCTTCCACCGGCGCGAACTGCCGGCGGTGGCGTGCACGTACTTCGTCGGCAGCCGGTACGAGGACGTCGCCGTCCTCGCGGTCCCCGACCACCGTCGCCGGCACCTGGCACTGGCCTGCGTGACCGCTCTCTGCGGGGACGTCGCGGCACGCGGCCGGACCCCGACCTGGTCCTGCGCCCGCGACAACCGCTCCAGCCGGCTCCTCGCCTGGCAGGCCGGCTTCCGCCTGGAGCACGAGTACGTCCACTACTCCACCCGGCGGATCCGCACCACTGCCCCGTCAGGACTCGCTCGGGCGCACCTGGCGAGCATTGCCTGCGGCAGTGTGTTCGAGGATCGCGGGGACGATCGTCGGCCAGTCGGCCCGCTCGACCCCGTGGCCGGCGTCCTCCAGCGCCAACAGCCTGCCGTCGGGAATCTGTTCCGCGAGTGCCGCACCGTGCCGGAGCGGGAACATCGGGTCGGCGGTCCCGTGGATCACCAGCGTGGGCACGGCGATCGAGGACAGGGGCGCGGGTGAGAGCTCGCCGTCCGGAAGCGAGTCGTGGTTGCGGGCCGCGCTGAAGTCGTGCGCGCGCTCGACGTCGCGACGGACGAGGCTGCGGGCGGCAGCCTCGTCGAACGGGCGCCGACCGCCGGCGAGCACGCGCGCGTAGGCAACCTGGTATGCGATCGCCGAGTCGCCATCCGACCCGTCGACGTGCGCATCGGAGACGAATCGCATGAACTCCTCGGTGGGCGGAGGGAGCTCGCCGTCGCCGGGCACGGCGGAGGACGTGCTGATCAGCACGAGCGAGAGGACACGATCGGCGTAATGCAGCGCGAGCAGCTGCGCGAGCGCCCCTCCGGCCGAGACGCCCACCACGTGCGCGGCAGGGATCCCGTAGGCGTCGAGCACGCGGGCGGCGTCACCGACCAGGTCCGCGCCGGTGTATCCGGGACGGCCCGGCTCGTAGGTGACCGACCGGCCGGTGTCGCGGTGGTCGTAACGGATCACGAAGCGCCCGCCCTCGGCGAGCATCCGGCAGAAGCCCTCCTCCCACCACAGCATCGAGCCCCCGAGGCCCATGACGAGCAGGACGGGCGGATCCGACGGGTCGCCGAAGGACTCGGTGCACAGCGTGATGCCATCCGACTCCACAACATTCTCAGCCATCGTTGCCCCTTCTCTCCTGCGGTACGCCGGGCCGCGGGGTCGGTGGTAGTTGTACCAGTCCAGCCGGTCGGGGAACGCGACCTGACGTTCGTGGTCCGAGGTGTAGGGCCGCCGGCAGGCCCGGCGTTGTCGGTCGGCGTCGGTAGGGTGGTTGCTTGCCGATCGGGGAGGCGGGTGATGCGGATGACCGCGTCTGAGCAGGTCGATATGGCGCGCAGTCAGGTGTTCGGGGAGGTGGCTGAACTCTACGATGCCGCCCGCCCGGGATACGCGGACGCTCTGGTGGCGGACGTGCTCGTGTACGCGGCTCTCGGCGAGCGTGAGGCGGTGGAGGTCGGAGCGGGGACCGGCAAGGCCACGGTGCCGTTCGCGGCGCGAGGTACGTCCCTGGTGTGCATCGAGCCCGATCCGCGCATGGCCGAGGTGTTGCGCCGCAACACCTCGTGCTACCCGGGGGTCCGGGTTCACAGCGGTGGCTTCGAGGAGTGGCAACCCGGTGGCCGCCGCTTCGGGCTGCTCCTTGCTGCCACGTCCTGGCACTGGGTGGCCCCGGAGCGGCGCTGGGATCTGGCCCATGATGCTCTTGCGTCGGGCGGGGCCGTGGCGTTGTTCTGGAACCCGCAGGGGGTCCGCGATGCAGGGTTGCACGCCGCCCTGGCCGAGGTCGACGGCCGACACGGGATCGACCATGCGCCGCATGGTGAGCTGGCGTCCTCCTACGGCGATGTGCCCGGGAACTGGGCCGGGCTGCCCGGCTGGCCCGAGGAGGAATGCCGACGCGACGGGCGCTTCACCGACCTGCGTGCCGTCCGGTACCGGCAGGGCCGGCACTACGACACCGGACGCTACCTCGGATACCTGTCCTCGCTCTCGCGCTATCGCGTCCTGCCCCCCGACCGGCGCGAGCAGGTCCTCGCCGAGACCGCCCAGGTCCTGGAGGCCCACGGTGGCGGCATCGAAATGGAGCATTTCAGCGACCTCTTCCTCGCCCGGGTGGGGTGAGCGGAACACTGTTACTGCACAGCCTATTTCTGGCCATGGATGGCTGATATTTGAGGCGGACATCAGGAGCGCGCCGTTATGATCAGACAATGGGACCCCTGAAACCGAATCTGATAGAGCTCATAGTCGGCCTGATCTGCTTCGCTGCAGTCTTCGCCATCATGGCCAAGGTCCTGCTTCCCAGAATTGAGAAGACCCTCGCCGAGCGCGAGAGCGTCACTGAGGGCACGCTGGAATGCGCTGAGGAAACCCGACTCGAGGCGCAGCGCATTCATGCCCAGTACCAGGCTGAATTGAGTGCCGCCCGGCACGAAGCCGCGCAGATCCGTCAGGCTGCCCATGAGGAAGGCGCGGCGATCCTCGCTGAAGTGCGTGTGGAGGGGCACAGGGTGCGTGAGGAACTTGTCGCCGCAGCCGCGGTGCAGCTTGAAGCGGACCGAGTCCTTGCCGAGGCCGAACTTCGCGAGGATGTCCTCGGACTGGCCAGGGAACTGGCTGGACGTATCGTCGGGGAACCGTTCACCGACCTCGACCGTGCCCGCGCCGTTGCCGACGAGTTCTTCGCCGAGGTCGATGCAGAGGCCGCCACGGCGTGAGCTGATCGGGGAGGCGGGCCACACCTCGCCGTCACCGGCGGATCGCCAGGGCTGTCCTCAGCGAGGACCGTGACCGGCAGCTCCGAGCTCTGATGGCGGCCGTACACCGCTCACGGCCTCCGGCCGCCCTGGAGCACCGCCTCGATTTCGCCCGCGACATCGCCCCGGCCGAGCTGCGCCGTGTGGAAGTCCTGCGTGCGCGGCATGCGCAGGACCAGTTCGTAGCCCACGTCGACGCGTACCCGCCCGGAGCGGAGTACGAAGTCGTAGGCGTGTCCGCCGCGGGTGCGGCAGCCGGAGAGGAAGTGCAGGTGGTATCCGGCGGCGGCCACCCCGAGCATGTGGGTGGGGCTGCGGAAACCGACGATGGTCCCCTGCAGGTCGGTGTGGGTGGAGATGATCTGCGCCGCCACCGCGTCGATCAGCCGGGGGTAGGGGCGGTGCTGCTCGGGGAGCATGCGGGTGACCACGTGGTCGAAGTGCCCGTCGACGCGGACTGCGTAGAACATGTTGGGGCTCGGCAGCCAGTTGTCGATCACCGCGCGCAGTTCTGTGGCGTCGACCGGGTCGGTCATCCGCCAGTCGTACTCGCCGTGGAAGTAGGTCACCGCCGCGAGGGGAGTTCGCGTGGCCGGGTCGGCTTCACCGGCGGTCCCGTCGGCGCGTAATCGATAGCACCGGCCGTCCAGGACGACCATCTCGCCGTCGAGCCGGTCGAAGGTTCCGATGCCGAAGTCACCGTGGCGGCAGAGCTCGGCGATGGTCGTCGTGCCTTCGTAAACGCCTTCGAGCATGGCCGTCATGGTCGAGGCCTGGAAGATCCGCCCCCTTGGCCGAGTGGGCGACCCTTGTGGTTCTGGCGTATCACGCCCAGTCGAGTCCGGTTCCGGCATGTGCCCCCCTGGGTCCCCGTGAGTACGACGGTCCGGCAGCCACGGCACGACGCTTCCCCCCCGCCCCGCCAGACCTGCATCGAGCAGCACGTTAAGGAGCCGGCCATGTCGCCACAACGGCGCGCACGTGGTCGCGCGTTGTGACCGGCAGAGCACCCGACCCGCACCCGCCCTCCGACACCCCCTCGCGCCCCCACCAGGATGCGTGTGTCAGGGGCCGCGCAGGGTTGTGATCAAGGCCGGCGTGGGCGCCGCTGCCGGCCCGGTTGCCGCTGATGCGTACATCCGGATCGGCATGTCACCAAGACGTTCACCAACACGGTGGTGCTCCAACTCGTCGCCGAGCACCGGATCGACCTCGATGCACCTGCGCGGCGGTACGTCCCCGAAGTGCTGCCCACGGCATACGACCGCGTCACCGTGCGCCGGCTCCTCGCCCACACGAGCGGCCTGCCCAAGCCCGCCCGGACCCCCGGCCCGGCCGGCGGACCCGGTTGGCAGCTCTAGTCCGTGACGCCCGAAGACCTCCTGCACGACTCGTTGGCCGCAGCCGCCGACGCGCCGCCCGCACCCGGCTCCGAGCAGCAGTACAACGGCCTCAACTCCTTCGTGACCGAGCAGAGCCCGTACCCGTGGGCCGAGGGAGGCGTGATCTCCACCGCCGCCGACCTGGACCGCTTCTTCACCGCGCTGTTCCGGGGGCGCCTGCTCCCGCCCGCGCAGCAGCAGCTGATGTTCGAGCTGCCGAAGGTGAAGGGCGCCGCCGACAATAAGAACTGCCTCGGCCAGGAGGCCTGCTACAGCATCGGCGGTCTCATGCGCTTCAAGCTCGCGAACGAGGAGTATGCGTGGGGCAGGACCGGTTCCCGCCCCGGCTGGGACAATGGGTTCTTCGCCACCAGGACCTCCGACACCGCGTGGTGTACTCCCTGAACCCGACGGGTGTCGGCAATGATCTCCCGCACATCAAGGCGCTCGTCAACGCCGCGCTCGCCGACTGACAGCCGACCGGCGCTGCATACCGCCGCGGGTCATTCCGGCCCGTCAGGTGATGCGCGAAGCGATCGGCCGAGCGGGGTGAACGTGAAGGCCTCCGGCGGGTCCGTCCGCCGACCCGGGTCGGGCCGCGACCGCCACATCCCCGGCCCCCGGGGCCGGTTCCGAGAAGGATGCCGCCGCACAGGACGGCGTAGGTGAATTCGTCGGCCGGGCCCGGGCCGGTGGGCGACGGCGGCGACGGAAACCGGGGCTCGTGAGGGGTGGTCCGGAACGCGTAGGACACTCCGTGAGCCCGGCCCGGTTGATCTTCGGGAGCCGACACCCCTTGTCGCTGGAGCCCTGCGCGCCGCCGTCCCCCTACGATGTTCGGCATGCCTGCGGCATCGGCTTCTGCGGGAGGGCACGGGTTCGCCGCCCGGCTGGGGCCGGCCGCCCGCCTGGTCGTGTGCGCCGCCGTTCCATGGGCCTTGTGCGTCTGGCTCGGCACCAGCTCCGCCCCGGTGCCCGCGGCCCTTCCGGCCGTCCTGATCCTGCGCGAGGACGTCTTCGCCGCGCCCCGGTTGGCCCTGGAGCGGATGGCGGGAGTCGTGGCGGGCGTGCTCGTCGGCGTGGCCGTCCTGCACTGGCTGCCCGTCTCCTCCGCCTCGTTCCTGATCTTGCTGCTCTGCGGCTGCGCGGGCATGTACCTGTTGGGCGGCACTGGCGCTCCCAACCAGCAGGTCCTGATCTCCGCGCTGATGATCTACACCACCCCGGTCGCCGGGTACCCGTTGGCCAGGCTGGAGGAGAGCGCGATCGGTATCGCGGTCGTGGCCCTCCTCGGTCCGCTCCTGTGGCCGCCCGACCCCTACCGCGCGGCACGGGCCGGCCTGGACGCGTACCGGACCGACCTGTGCGCCCTCCTCGACGGCATCGCCGCCCGGGCCGCCGCCGGGCAGCCCGCCCCCGCCCAGCCCGGCGCCGCGGTGCTCTGGCAGCGCCCGCACGCGCTGGCCGCCTCACTCGACGGGACCCTCGCGCGCCTGCGGCTCGTGCCGCTGAGGCGGACCGACGCCGCGCGTCTGGCCGGCCTCCGGCCCCGGCTGCACCTGGCCGGTCGCACCGCGCTCACCCTCCAGTTCTTCACCGGAGAACTGGCGGACCGGGCCCGCGAGGCCGCCGAACCGGACGCGGCCGTACGCGATCTGGCCCCCCTCGTCCGGGCCACGTCCCGCGCCCTCGACGAGGCGCTGAGCGGAGCGGACTGTTCCGCCGCGCTGCGCCGGGCCCGCGCCCTGGACGCGGCGCACCGGGCCGCTCACCCCACCCGCCACGACGCAGTCCTGCGCGCCGGGCTCCACCTCACCCACGAGGCACTCGGCGCCCGTGCGGGGTAGCCGCCGCCCGGGAAGACATCGTCAGAGGTGGGCACCATCTGCAGAGCCCGGTCCTGGCGGTTTTCCTCGATGAGCCCTCGGGCGGGACGGGCTCAGCGGTTCGGCGTACCTCCTCCCGCGCGACGGTACTTTGACGACAAGACCTAGGCGGCAGGAGCGGCCGGCCGGGATGTGCGGCCTACCGGCGGGATCTGCGGGCCGGGTGGCAGGAGCTCGGCGGTCACGAAGGCCACGACGGCGGAGAGGATCGCCACCGGGATCATCTCGGCGCTGCCCAGGACCAGGACCACGAGCAGCACGCTGCTGACCGGCAGACGCAACGCACTCACGGTGGCGGCGGCCATGCCGGCCGCCAGCCCGGGGCCGATGCCCAGGCCGGGCAGCGGCGAGCAGAGGACGCCTGCCGCGGCGCCGAGGAACAGGGACGGGAAGATGGGGCCGCCGCGCAGGCTGCCCAGGCACAGGGAGAAGGCGGCGCCCTTGCACAGGAGGACGGCGATCAGCGCGCCCACGCCCCAGGCCTGTGGATCTCCGGCCAGCTGGCCCAGCGTGGCCTGGCCCGAGGAGGCCACGTCCGCGGGAGAGCGGCCGGTGCCCAGGGCATAGGCGGCGGCGCAGACGCCGGCGGCGAGCGCGCAGAGCGCCGTGACGGTCAGGGGCCGTCTGGCGACGTGGACGGCCGTCAGCCGGCCGCCGTACTGGATCAGGTGCACGCCGACGGCGATGACCGCCGCGATGAGGATCGACCAGACCACGTCACCGACGTCCAGACGGGGGAACTGCGGGCCCGCCTTCAGCTTCAGATCGCCGGTCCCCAGACCGGTCCAGCGGCCGAAACCGGTGAACACGAGCGAGCCGATGCCGCTCGACAGCAGCGCGGGCAGCATGACGGCGAACAGTTGTGGCCCGCCCACGCCCACGACCTCCATGAGCAGCACCGCGCCGATCAGGGGATTGCCGAAGATGGTGGCGATCGCCGCAGCGGATCCGGCCGCGCCCAGCAGCGCGGTGCTCATGGGTGTCTCCGGAGTTCCGGTCAGGTGCCGCAGCGCGATGGCGAGTCCGCCGCCCAGCGCGATGAGCGGGGCCTCGGGGCCGAGCGTGGCGCCGAGCGGCAAGCTGAACACGGCCGCGAGGACCACTCCGGGCAGGGCTGCGGCCCCGGGACCGCCCGGGTGCAGGCCGGACGCGGGGATGTGCCCGCCCGCCCCGGGGAAACGGGTGACGATCTGCCCGACGCAGAGACCCGATATGAGCAGGAGCGGCAGGGGCCACCACCATGGCGGAGTGTTGTGGCCGAGGGCATGCGGGAGGTCCGCCCACACCAGACTCTCCAGTTTCTGGAGCCCGGCGAGGAACCAGAATGCGGCCAGCGAGACCGGGATGCCGATGAGCCCGCAGAACACCAGCGTCTTGAGGTATCCGGGAGTCCGGAGCAGCTCGCCGACCTTATGGGCCTCCGCGGGCCGCGACGGCGGCTGCGGACGCGGACTCGGCTGCGTCGGCTGCGTCATGGGGCCGTTCCTTCCCGTCCCCCGTCCCTCACCGGTGCGTCCGGTACAGGGTGCTCCGTCAGCCGAGGAGCCGACGCTTCTGCTCGGCGAATTCCTCCTCGGTCAGCACGCCCTGCTCCTTGAGGGTGCTGAGCTGCTTGAGCTGGTCGATCTTGGTGGTCATGTCGTCGGCGGCAGGGGCCGCAGCCGGGGCCGGCGGCGGGGGAGGGGGCGGCGGCGCGGCCTCGGCCTGTGGCGCCTCCTGCTGGGCCCACCGGCCGGCCTGCCGGCG
The DNA here is from genome assembly GCF_036106915.1 of Streptomyces sp. NBC_00354. Lineage (NCBI taxonomy): Bacteria > Bacillati > Actinomycetota > Actinomycetes > Kitasatosporales > Streptomycetaceae > Streptomyces > Streptomyces sp. NBC_00354. Next base: position 7,722,359 of record NZ_CP107983.1, read on the forward strand.
GGACACCCGGTTGGACACGGCGGTGGCGGTGCCGGCGACGACGGCCGTGCGGGCGACTCCGCGAAGAAGTCCGGGCATGATGCTCATCTCCAGGGGTGCGGTGAAGCAGGGCTGCGGCCGTCCTCACTCGTCGCCAGGCGGTACCTCCATGGCCTCCAGCGAGGCGAGCAGCGCCTGCACGGGAATCCGGCCGGCGGCCACGAGCTGTGCACCTCCGCGCCGCAGTTCGCGGGCGAACGGCGCCGCCCACGTGTTCTCGTACACGATGATCCCCGCCGAGTTCCCGGGTTCCAGCGCGATGCCTGCGTCGTTGATGTCGCTCTGGTCCAGCAGGCCGGACGAGGCGCCTTCGAAGATCGAAAGGTCGACCTCGCTGCCGAGGTCGTTCAGCTCCACCGCCGTCACCGAGCCGTCCAGGTCCTTGCGGACGAAGACCAGGTCGAAGATGCGGATGATGCCGCGATCGACGAGATCGACGAGCATGGGGAGTCCCTTGCCCGTCATCCGGTTGCCCCGGAACTCGATCACGACGTAGTCCACGGGACCCATGTCGTCGATGTCGCCGATGTCGCCGAGCCCGCCTGATTCCTCGACCTCGCTGCTCATGGCTGCTCCTGTCGCGCTGGGGGAGGGAAGACGTCGCGTCGGCCGCTGATCCGCGGGCGGTGGGCTCCGGCACGCGGTGGGCAGGAGGGACGTCGCCTAAGCCCATTCCAGCACCGCGCACGCACCTCCGCACATCCGGAACGTCACCCGTTGAACGAGCCGATCGGTCACCCGGTCAGTTGGTAGATGCTCTTGCCGGTCAGCCACAGGCCGAGCGCCAGGCAGATGACGACGATCGCCTGCTGTGTGTGGCCCTCCAGCCAGCCGCGCAGGCGCATCAACCGGTCGTGCGCGACCTCGGGTGCGAACACGATGTACAGCTCGGCGGCCAGCAGGCTGGCGGTCGCGAGGAAACAGAAGCCGAACAGGGCCAGATAGGTGGACGTGTGCGAAGTGTTCGCTTCGAGCACGGTCGTCGCGCCCGCCGCGACCAAGCCCCACGGCTGGACGAGCACGGCCAGGCCCGCGGCCGCCCAGACAGAGCTCGAGTCCACGCGGGAGGCTGCGCCTTCGGAGGATCCGCCTTGCACGTCGCGGCCGAGCGGGGTGGTGGAGCCGGTCGGGGCGGTGCCCGCCTTCATGAGGAGGTGGCGATGGAGCCCGTAGAACACCAGCCCGAGTCCGATGACCAGTTTGGCCGCCACCCCCGCGATGCCGGGCGGGGAGCGCGGTGCCGGGGGCTGGCCGTCCGTCACGGTGAGTACGATCGCGATCACCGCGACGAGGCAGGCGAGCCAGGCCAGGATGAAGGCGAGGCCCTTCCACACGCCCCTGGCGGACGACACCACGAGCACGAACGCCATGATGGGCAGCGGATCGACGGTGATGGCCAGCGCGATGAGCAAGAGGTCGAGGACCATGGCGCCCCAATCGTGTGACGAGGCACGACACTACGCACGGGTCCGGGCCCCGACACCTTTTCGCGGCCGTTCGGTGGACGGGCGAAGCGCGGTCGGCCGGAGCCGTTCGAGATGCCGCTCCCGGCCGTGTCCTTCAATCTGGACGCACACGAAGGAGACCGTAATGACGACGACTTGTCCACCGGCCCTCGCGTCGGCGTCGAGCCGTCCGTCTCCCGCTGCGCCGACTGCCTCCCCGGTGTGCTGATGACCTCCGGCAGGAGCAAGCGCGCCGTCCTGCACTCCGAGTGGTGGCGAACCCGCTCGCGGCGGACGGCGGCCAAGGCCCGGCGGCTCCAGCGCCGGGCCGAGACCCGGTTTCCGGTGATCACCCACATCGCGGAGCGCATGGTGTCGGTGAACATCTTCGACTCCGCGACCCGCCTCGCCGCGCAGTGCTTCCTGACCGCCGTCCCCCTGGTCTTCGTCGTCGCGTCGGTCGCCCCGCAGGCCGTGCGGGAGCAGATGGCCGCATCGATCCGTGCGGTGTTCGGGCTCAACGGCGAGGCGAGCGACCAGCTGTCCGCGATCTTCCGCAGCTCCGACGCGGAGCTCCAGAACGCGGTGGGGGTGGTGGGCTCCCTGATGGTGCTGCTGTCCGCGACCGCCGTGAGCCGCGCCATGCAGCGGCTGTGCAAGCGGGCGTGGGAGATTCCACGCACCGGGGCGCGGATCGCGGTCTGGCGCTGGCTCGCGTGGATCGCCGCCTGGATAGGTCTGCTGGTCGTGCAGGAACCGGTGCGCAGCGGGTTCGGCGTCGGGCTCTGGCTGGGTGTCCCCCTCACGTTCGTCTTCCAGACGCTGGTGTGGTGGTGGACCCAGCACCTCCTGCTGGGCCGCCTCGTCGGCTGGATGCCCCTGCTGCCGGGTGCTCTGATCACTGCCGGCGCGATGACCGCCCTGTCGGTCACCGCCGGTTTCTACATGCCGCGCGCTCTCAACCGGGCGCTGAGCGAGTACGGTTCGGCCGGCTCGATCTTCGTCCTGCTGTCGTGGCTGATCGTGCTGTGCGTGGCCGTCGCGGGCGGTGTCACCGTGGGCGCCGTCCTGGCGCAGGAGCCGTACCTGGCCCGCCGGCTGAACAGTCCGGCGCCGAGCCCGCAGCGGACGGAGCAGGGCTGAGCTCCGGCGCTCCGGCCCCGCGTGGCGCCGTACGGCAGCGCGGTGCCAGGGGTGCCATGCTGGGCAGCAGGGGCCGAGTGGCCTGGAGGTCCGCAGCGATGGCAAAGCGTGCAGCAGAGACGGAGAACGGCATGCTCCGGCTGTCCGCCGTGGAGCGGGCCGAACGCGGCCGCGCTGCCCGGAGCAGGACGCCGCGCACCGGGCACGGGGAATTCGAGCCGTCCGCGCACCGGCAGGATCCCGTGGACATCCTCGAAGGGCAGTCGGCCGGCCGGGTGCCGGAGCTGGTGCCCATCCGCTACGGGCGCATGTCGGAGTCACCATTCCGCTTCTACCGGGGCGCCGCCGCCGTCATGGCCGCCGACTTGGCCCACACCCCGGACTCCGGCCTTCGGGTCCAACTGTGCGGCGATGCCCACATGTTGAACTACGGACTACTCGGCTCCCCGGAGCGGAATCTGCTGTTCGACGTCAACGATTTCGACGAGACGCTGCCCGGACCGTGGGAGTGGGACGTCAAGCGGCTGGCCGTGAGCCTGGCCATCGCCGGGCGGGAGAACGGGTTCACCGATATCGAGCGCGCTGAGATCGTCCAGTCCGCAGGCAGGTCCTACCGCGAGCAGATGCGCCGCTACGCCGCCATGCGCCACCTCGACGTCTGGTACGCGAGGGTCGACGCGGAGCAGCTCCAGACGCTGGGGGCGACCGAACTGCGCTCGCGCGGCCGCAAGCGGCTGGCCGAGACACTGGCCAAAGCACGCGGGCGCGACAGCCTGCAGGCGGCCGGGAAACTCACCGAGGTGGTCGCCGGGGAGCGCCGGTTCACGTCGACACCGCCCCTGGTCACACCGCTCACGGAGCTGCTGCCGGACAACGAGCGCAGCACGCTGGAGGAGCAGATCCGCGACATGGTCGAGCAGTACGGCCAGACCCTTCCTTCGGACCGGCGGCACCTGCTGCGGCAGTTCACCGTCGTCGACATGGCGCGCAAGGTGGTGGGCGTCGGCAGTGTGGGCACCCGGTGCTGGATCATTCTGCTCGTGGGTAGGGACGGCGACGACCCGTTGATCCTCCAGGCCAAGGAGGCCGGCGAGTCGGTCCTCGCCCCGTACGTCGGCGCAGGTGAGCATTCCATGCAGGGCGAGCGGGTGGTGGCCGGGCAGCGCCTGATGCAGGCAGCCAGTGACATCTTCCTGGGCTGGCATCGGGCCAAGGGCATCGACGGCCGCGAGCGGGACTTCTACGTACGGCAGTTGCGGGACTGGAAGGGGAGCATCGAACCGGAGCTCATGGCGCCGCGCGGCATGCGGGCGTTCGGCGACGTGTGCAGCGCCACCCTGGCCCGGGCCCACGCCCGGTCCGGCGACAGGATCGGCATCGCCACCTATCTCGGCAGCGGCGACGTTTTCGACCGGGCGCTGGTGCGGTTCGCGGAAACCTATGCCGACCTGAACGAGCGTGACCACCAGGCCCTGGTGGACGCGGTGGCCTCGGGCCGGGTGGCGGCGGAATCGGCGTGAACGTCGACGGGCGCCCCGCCTCTCTGCCAGTCGGCTGACCTGCCCGGCGAGGCGACACGTCGCCCGTCGTGACCGTGGGAGGCTCCGGTCATGACAGCCGAGGCACCCGCGGCCGGGAATGCGAAAGATGCGAGGCTCGTCCTGCTGACACTGGCGGCCGGGCAGTTCCTGATGGCCCTCGACAGCTCGGTCATGAACGTCTCGATCGCGACGGTGGCCGAAGACATCGGCACCACGGTGGCCGGCATGCAGGGCGCGATCACGGCCTACACCCTGGTCATGGCCATGCTCATGATCAGCGGTGGCAAGGTCGGCGCGCTCATCGGCCGCAGACGGGCGTTCACGATCGGCTGTGTCATCTACGGGTGCGGATCATTCACCACGTCGATCGCCCCGAACCTGGCGATCCTGATGTTCGGCTGGTCGTTCCTGGAAGGCGTGGGGGCGGCACTGATCCTGCCGGCGATCGTGGCGCTGGTCGCCTCGAACTTCTCTGTGGAGCGGCGGCCGGCCGCCTACGGCCTGATCGCAGCGGCGGCGGCGATCGCCATCGGGCTCGGGCCGCTCATCGGCGGTGTGGCGACCACGTTCTTCTCCTGGCGCTGGGTGTTCGCCGGGGAAGTCGTGGTCGTGCTGGTCATCCTGGTGCTCGCCCGCCGGGCGGCCGACGCGCCCCCCGAGCACAGACCGCGCATCGACCTTCTGGGCGCGGTCCTGTCCGCCGTGGGCATCGGGCTGTTCGTCTACGGTTTGCTGCGCACGAGTGAATGGGGCTGGTTCCTGCCCAAGGCCGGCGCACCGTCCTGGTTCGCCCTCTCACCCGTCGTCTGGCTGATGCTGGCCGGTGTTTTCCTCGTCTGGCTCTTCTTCCGCTGGGAGGAACGCCTTGTCGCACGAGGTACCGAACCGCTCGTGGATCCGGAGTTCCTGCACAACCGGCAGTTCACCGGTGGCCTGACGATGTTCCTCTTCCAGTACCTCGTACAGATGGGCGTGTTCTTCGTCGTCCCGCTCTACCTGTCCGTCGCGCTGGGCCTGTCCGCCGTCAAGACGGGCGTGCTGATCCTGCCGCTCTCCGTCTCGCTGCTGGCCACCGCGATCGGGATTCCCAAATTCCGTCCGGACGTCTCACCGCGGCGCGTGGTGAAGCTCGGGATCCTGGCGATGTTCGCCGGCGCCGTGGTCCTGCTGGCCGCCCTGGACGCGGATTCCGGTGCGGCCGTCGTCATCGTCCCGCTGCTGCTGATCGGACTGGGGATGGGGGCGCTGGCTTCCCAGCTCGGTGCGGTCACCGTCTCGGCCGTCCCGGACGAGCAGAGTGCCGAGGTCGGCGGAATCCAGAACACCGTCACGAACCTCGGCGCGTCGATCGGCACCGCCGTCGCGGGGTCGATCCTCATCACCGTACTGACCGCGTCGTTCCTCGCGACCATCGAGCAGAACCCGGCGATCCCGGCCGAGGTCACGAGCCAGGCGAACGTCCGACTCGCGGGAGGCGCTCCCTTCCTGTCGGACGCCCAGCTCACCGCCGCCCTCGACGAGGCCGGTGCGGAAACGGCGGTGACCCAGGCTGCACTCGACGCGAACGCCACCGCGCGGATCGACGGCCTGCGGGCCGCCCTCGCGATCCTCGCCCTGGCCTCACTGACGGCGCTGTTCTTCACCCAGCGCATCCCCGAGACCCAGCCCGGGTCGGCGCGCCCCTGATCCGCAAGAGAGGCCCTACGCGGGACGCGGTGGTTTTCCTCCGGGCGTCGCCGTGCTCCCGGCGTCCTCGGCGATGAAGTCCATCAGGGCAAGGGCGAAGAGGAGCACGAGGGCAATACCCAGGACGACCCAGCCGGTCGGATGCGGCCACAGGATGAAGGCGAGGACGGCTGCCGCCACCAGGATCCAGGTGATCCAGCCGCGGTGGCGACCGACGAACGAGCCGACCGGGCCGGTACGCAGGCCCGCCCGGTCGGCCGTGGCCCGGGTGGCCGCGATACCGGAATGCCACACCTCTCGGACCACCGTGGCATACCGCCCCGGCCCCGAGAGCCAGGCGGCGAGCGCGAGCAACAGGCCGAGGACCACGACCGTCCGGACGGTGATGCGCAGGAGGCGGATCATCGCGTCGTAGACGGCGCCGGCGGCCGGCTGGGAGACGGTGTCGGGGAGCGCGTTGAGATAGACCGTACGGAAGACCGTCAGGGCGATGCCCAGGATGAGCGCCGCGGCGGCGAAGCCGAGGGCGGACGCGATCAGGGTGCGGCGCCGGTGGGCGGAGAGCAGGACGCCCACGGCCGCGAGGATGACCGCGAGGATCGGCAGCCACAGGCCGAGGAGCTCGAGCAGCCGGAAGCCCGTCTTGACCCGGCCGATGTCGTCCGACCGGAGAACGGTGAAGTCGGTGTGGATCTCGGGGATCTTGCCGGCGACGCTGAGCCCGGCGTCCACGAGCTTGGTCTTCACCTGTTCGATGACCGGGGCGAGATCGAGGGTCACCGAGTCGTTCTTGATCTGCACGGCTCCCTCGTCGTTGCCGGTCAGCGCGCGTACGAGCGAGGTGTGGATCGCACGGTTCGCGCCGGTCCAGATCGTCTCGAAGGCATTCGACGCGACGACGTCCTGCGCCTTCTCGTGCACGAAGCTCCGGACGGCTCCCTCGAGCCCGTTGCCCAGCTTCCCCAGTGCCTTCTGCAGCAGCGGCCGTTGGTCAGGCGCCACGTCCTCGAGCAGGGAGGCAAGGTCGATGTGCTCCATGACCGCGCCCGTCACCCGGTTCGCGACGGCCGCCTGTACGTCGGGGTCGGAGGCGAGCGGGGCCACGGTGGCGACGTAGCGGTCGGTGTCGCCCACGATGTCCGACGTCCAGGCGGCGACGATGCCCAGTGGGGCCAGGACGCAGCCGATGACGATCAGCAGCGCTGACAGGAACGCGCGCACCCGGTGGTGGGGCGGCGGGCGCTTCGCGGCCTCGCTCTCCAGTGTGGCAACCCGGGCCCGCAGTGCGGCGAGCTCGCTCTGGCTTTCGTCGTCCGGCATGACAGCCCTCCTAGGGGTCGTATGCCACACAATCCCGGCCCGCTCGATCCGGCGAGTGGAGGTGACCCGACCGGGTGAGAGCCGTCGATGCGATCCGTGGCCTGCGGCGCGGCCCCCGAGCACGGCGGCCGCGCCGTTCGGTGAGGCACCGGGGAAGCCGTACGGGGCCGCTCGACATGCGGAAGGCGGTAGGCGAGCCAATACTGCTGATCGCGGGCATCGGGCCCGCCCGAAGGAGGCATCCGTGGACGACTACCCGGCACTCAGCATCTTCTGGTCCATGCTCTGGTTCTTCCTGTGGATCATGTGGCTGTTCCTGCTGTTCAAGATCATCACGGACATCTTCCGTGACCACGAAATGAGCGGCTGGGGCAAGGCGGGCTGGCTGATCTTCGTCATCGTGCTGCCCTTCCTCGGCGTACTGGTCTACGTCATCGCCCGCGGCAAGGGCATGACCCAGCGGGACGTCAAGCAGGCCAAGGACAACGAGGCCGCCTTGCAGGACTACATCCGCCAGACGGCAGGCACCCCTTCGGCGGGCGGAGCGGGTGGCGCGGACGAGCTGGCCAAGCTCGCCGAGCTGAAGGCCAAGGGCGCGCTCAGCGAAGAGGAGTTCCAGCAGGCCAAGGCGAAGCTGCTGGCCTGACGGCGCCCCGGACCGGCAGCGGCAGGTCGTCCCGGCCCCACAACGGTGTGGGGCTGCCGTCCGGTTCGAAGGCCGTCACCCACGGCCTCGCGCATTCCCTCGAAGGTCGTGGAAGGCGAAGGGTCGGGCGGGTCCGTGGGCGCGGCTATCAACGCCGTGCCGGGCGCTCAGTTTCGAGATCAGCAGGCAGTAGGCGGGTGCGCACACCAGCTCGAGGACGAGCGCCTGCCACGGGGCATCTGCTGCGGTTCCGGAATCGGCCAGTTGCCCCAGCGCGAGCGCAATGCCGTAGGACAGCACGTTGTTCGCCGTGTGGATCGCGATCACGGCCTCCAGTCCGCCCGTACGGATGACGAGCCAGCCCCACCACACCGCGGAGTAGAAGAGCAGCGCGAACCCCGACCATGCACCGAACCCGTGGGCGAGGGCGAAGAGCAACGAGGCGACGACGATCCCCGGCCAGGGTGACCGGAGAAACCCTCCGAAGAACTGGGCGAGCCAGCCGCGGAAGACGAATTCCTCGGCCGCGGCCTGGAAGGGGACCAGCACCAGGAACACCGCGAGGCCGAGCAGCAGCGGCAGCCATCCGGGGAATTCGCCGGAGAGGCTCTCCGGGCCGTCCTCGAACCAGCCCCAGAGCACGAGAATGCCCATCTGGAGGGCTATCAGGGGGAATGCCACGGCAGCACAGCGGGCGAGCCAGCGCCAGCGCAGCCGCCCCAGGACGGAAATCACCGTTCCGGCGGGCCGACGGCCACACGCACGGACCGCCAGCAGGACAACGGGAATGCCGACCGCCAGGCCCACGAGCCCCATGGCCTCGTCCGCCAGCGGGTCGGACAGCACCCGGTCACTGCCGTCGGGGGCGAGCTTCAGGCCCAGCGCGTGGCCGATTGCGATGCCGGCCACGGTGACGGCTATGAGGCCCACCGCCAGGAGGACCGTGACGAGGAGAACCTCGCCGAGACGCCCGAGTGCGCCCTGCCGCCCGTTCCTCGCCTGCTCGTGATACTCGGAACCGGCCGGCGCGGCCACGAGGGCAGGGGGCTGAACGTACCCGGCAGGGGGAGCGGGCCAGCCCTGCGGCGGGAGCCACGGGGCTGCGCCACCGGAAGGGCCGCCGCCTTCCCGTACCTGGGCGTTCGGGTCGGCGGCGCTGAGCCGGCCATCCGGATGGGGAGTGTCTGACACAGGTACGGCCCGCCTTCTTCCCGTTCGACTGTCTGCACACCCATTCGATCACGTGTACGCCGCACAGTCGGCCGACGGCGGCCGGACCCCGATCAGTTGATCGGCTGCCTGGCCTCCGCGCGGACCTTGACGGTGGCCCTGGCCGGCTGCTCGAGGTCGACGGAGGCGGGATCCTGCTCGGTGATCTCGGCGGTGACCACGGCGACGGAGGCACTCGTGTTCTCGTCCGCCCGGGCGCACATCGGCAGGGTGCTCGTGGCGCCGGCCGTCATCTTCCTGCGGCTGCCTGCCGGGTCCTTGAACTGGCCGTACATGCCCGAGAGGGCGAGGACCCCCGGCTCCTTCGGCGAGCCGGACGTGTACCGGGCGGTGGCGGGCTCCGGGTTGCGGACCTTGGAGTCGTAGCCGGTCCGGCTGCCGCTGCCCGGAGGCGGTCCCATCGGCGGCTGCCCCCAGCCTCCTTGGCCGTGGTACGGCTGCGGAGGGTAGGGCTGCCCGGGGTATCCCGACCCCGGGTACGCCTGCTGCTGCGGATGGGGCGGGGTCATGCTCATGCCCAAACGCTACGTCACCGTCTACGTGCATCCTCGTCCGGGTTGCGGGAATTCAGGTCCTACCGGCCGGTATGGGACCGTGTTCCGCCCAAGTTTGATAGGAGTTGGCGTAACCGGTGCGCCAGTGCGTCTGAGCGGGAAGGGCATGATCATGCTGGAGTTTCCCAAGCCGCGAGCCCTGGTGTGCCCGTACTGCCAGGCCGGCCCGAAGGACGGGACGGCCCGGACCCTGTCGGCGGAGGCCGGAATGCTGACGGTCACCTGGCACACCGCATCGTGCCCGCATTACGCGGCGGACCGCATCCTCGCCGACAAACGCATCTGACCCGCCGCCGGCCCTACGGTGCGTCCGAGTCGGAAGTGCGGGTGCGGGTGTGGGTGGCGTTGCGGATGATGGCTGCGGCCTCGGTCGGGTTGCGGTTCAGCCAGGCCGTGAGGTGTTCGTGCACGGCCTCCTGGACGTAGGTCCTCGCCGCCGTGCCGCCCAGCCTGGTTCTGGTCGCGCCTTCGAAGCAGGGGTCGTCGAGCTTGACCGAGATGACTGCCGTCAGGCCCCTGCCGAGGGCATCGCGGGTGAGGTCGTCGTCCGGCTCGGGCAGCAGTTGCTCCTGCCGGGCGTACGCGTTGAACGCCTCCGGAAGCGCGGTCCAGAAGCCCACCTCGTGGGTGCCGCCGTCATGCGTACGGATGCTGTTCGCGAAGGAGCGGACGCTCTCGCTGTCGGACGTGTCCCACTGCAGGGCGATCTCGACGGAGATCGCGCTGTCCTCGTCCTCCGCCACGATGGCGATGACGGTGGGGTGGATCGGTTCGCCCTTGCGGGAGTTGAGGTGGCTCACGAAGTCCCGGGTGCCTTGCTCGTAGGAGTGGCGGACCGTGCGGGTCGTGTCCCGCTCGTCGGTGAGGCAGAGGGCCAGGCCCTTGTTCAGGTAGGCCAATTCCCGGAAGCGGTGCGACAGTGTGGCGAACGAGAACTCCGTGGTCTCGAAGATGTCGGCGTCGGGCCAGAAGGTGATCGTGGTGCCGGTTCCGGTCGTTTCCTCGTGCCTGGCAGGCGGGGCGAGCGGGACGGCCCTCGCATACTCCTGCGTCCAGCGGAAGCCGTCGCGCCGGACCTCGACCTCGAGGCGGCTCGACAGCGCGTTGACCACGCAGATGCCTATGTCGTGAAGGGTGCAGGCGCGGAGTTCGGTCAGTACGGCCTCGATACCCGGCTTTCCGCTGGGCTCTTCCACTGCCACCGGGATGCCCCGGCCGTTGTCGACTACGCGCACGCCGCCGTCGGCCGTGATCGTGACATCGATGGTGTCGCCGTGGCCGGCCAGAGCCTCCGCCAGTGCGTGGCCGACGACCTCGTGGACCATGCGGTGCAGACCGCGCTCGCCGGTCGAACCTACAAACATGCCCGGCCGCCTGCGCACGGCTGCAAGGCCTTCCAGTACCTGGATGCAACTGGCGTCGTACGACGTCTCGTTCATGAAGGATCCTCTCCGGGCGATCTTGCGCGGGGACGTGTCCCATTCTATGGAAGAACGAGTGAAAGCCCAGGTCGGAGGGGGTGTGCGGGGAGCCTGGGCGGCGTCTGCGCGGCTCCCGTGCACGAGGTGGCTCCCGGGTGGTTGCGGGCGGGCCCGGAGTGTCGCCACAGGCCTGCGGAAGGCCCTCACGAGGGCGAATTCGGCTGCGCTCAGGGGGGTTTCTGCGGCCATTTCCGACGCGGCATGCCGCTCACAGCGTCGTGATGAGTCCGCCGTCGATGGTGTGGTCGGAGCCCGTGGTGTTGCCGGCCCTGTCCGAGGCCAGCAGCAGGACGAGATCGGCGACCTCCTCGGGGCGGGTGAAGCGCCCGGTGACGCTCTGGGCGGCGGCTCCCGCGACGATGTCGGCCGGTGTGCTCCCCGTACCGCCCGCGACGGTGGCGGCGACGCCCTGCTCCCCGAGCCAGAGGGCCGTCTCGACCGGGCCGGGGCTGATGGTGTTGACGCGTACGCCGTGCGGGCCGACCTCCTTGGACAGCGCCTTCGAGAAGTTGGTGAGCGCCGCCTTCGCCGCGCTGTAGTCGATCACCGCGGGGTCGGGCAGGAAGGCGTTGACCGAGCCGACCGTGACGATCGACGCCGCGCCGCGCTCGATGAGGTGCGGGAGGGCCGCCCGGGTGGTGCGGACGGCCGTCAGGAAGTTGATGGTCAGGGCCCAGGTCCAGTCCTCGTCGGTCAGCGACAGGAAGCCGCCCAGCCGCGGGCGCACGGCGCCGACGTTGTTCACGAGGATGTCGAGCCCGCCGAAGGCCGAGACCGCTTCCCGTACCGCCTGCTCCGGTCCGTCCGGTGTGGTCAGGTCGACGGCGACGGGCCGGACCCGCCCGCCGGCGGCCAGTTCCGTCAGTGGGCCGCTCACCGTTCGGGCGGCGGCGACCACCCGGGCGCCCTCGCCGGCCAGCGCCCGGGTGACCGCCAGGCCGATGCCCTTGCTCGCTCCGGTGACCACCGCCACCTTGTCCGTGAGATGCAGGTCCACGCGGTGCTCCTCGAGGAGGTGCGGGTCGGGTCCAGGGCGCCCGGCCCACGAGGTCCGAGTCTGCACGAACGCGGGCCCGGGGCGTTCCCGACAGGGCCACGGCGTCAGGCCGGTGGCCCTCGTATCCGCGCGTACGGCCGTCAGCCGAGGCGCGTCGGGGACGAGGCCGCCGGGGTCAGGATGCGCGGGGCGCCCGTGCCGTCCGCCGGGACCGTCCACAGATCGGTGGTGTCCGCCCGGCCCTCGGCGGGCAGGGCGTACGCCAGGGTGCGGTCGTCGAGCCAGACGGCCTGGTCGTCCACGCTCCGCTTCTCCGCGAGCGGCGTCTCGCGCAGCGTCCCCAGGTCCAGTGCGTGCTCGCGCCACAGCGACGCGCCGCGTGCGACGCGCTTCTTGTACGCGACCCGGGTCTCGTCCGGGGACAGGGAAGGGCACTCGACGTTCTGGGCGAGGGTGGTGACGCTGCGCCGCGACAGCGAGCCCTTCACCAGGTACGTCTGGCCGGCGGTGCCGAGAGTGGCGTAGAAGGTGTCGTCGTCCTTCGAGAAGGTGACGCCCCAGAAGTTCACGTCGCCCGAGGCGTACGGCCGGCCGTCCAGCTGGATGGAGAACTTCTCCAGGTCCGGTTCGATCGAGCCGGTACGGGTGTCCACGATCGCGGTGCGCGTGGAGAAGAACGCGGCGCCGTACGACTCACCGGAGACGAACACCGTCCAGGCGGCGAAGTGGCCGCTCGGCGATACCCGGGCCCGGGACGGGGTGCCCGCGAGCGGGAAGCTGCGCAGCGTGCGCAGGTCGGAGTCGACGATCAGGGCCCGGTTGTCCTGGGCGAGCGCGCCCGGGGAGGAGTTCAGGCACACGCCGGTTCCGGCGGCCGCGTGGAAGCGCTGGCAGGTGAGTCCCGACGCGGTGCGCTCGGCCTGGGGCGACTGCCCCGGGACCGAGACGAGGGCCCCGCGGTGGGGGCCCTGCGCGCCGTTGAGGAAGGCCAGCCGGTCCTGGCGCCCGAGCGTGACCGGGCCCTGGGTGACCGTCGGGTCCCCCTCGTGCGTCTGCTCGGACCGGGCGGCGGCGCGCAGCACCAGCGCGGTGCCGAGGCCCCCGAGGAGCAGCACGGCCACCGCGAGTACGAGCAGCCGGCGTGAGCGGGTCATCGGGTTCCTCGGGGGTGTCGGGCCGGTTCGGGTGCGGAGTCGGGCGCCGCCGGGCGGAGTACGAAGCCGGCGACGGCCGCGCAGCAGCACAGACCGGCCGCGGCGGCGGCGAGCGCCGGACCGGCGCCCCAGAGGGTCCAGGCGGCGCCGAAGGTGAGCGAGCAGCCGAAGCGGGCCAGTGCCTGGCTGGTTCCGACGACGGCGAGGCCCGTCGCCCGCAGCTTCGCCGGGACGATCGCGCCGACGGCGGCGGGCAGGACCCCGTCGGTCGCGGCGTAGAAGAGGCCGTGCAGTACGAGGACCAGGTAGGGGAGGGCGGGCCAGTGCGGGGCCCAGAGCAGCAGCCCGTACCCGGCCAGCAGGAGGGCGTGCCCGGCGAGGAACACGGTGCGGCGCCCGATCCGGTCGGCCAGGGCGCCGGCGGGCACGGCCAGCAGCAGGAACACCACGGCGGTGCCCAGGGGGAGCAGCGGGAACCACTGCTCGCGGATGCCGGTGCGGTCCTGGAGCAGCAGGTAGAGGAAGGCGTCGCTGACCGTGGTCAGGCCCAGCAGGGCGGCGCAGAGCGCCAGGGCGCGCAGCCGGGGCAGCCGCAGCAGCGCCACCGCCTCCCGCAGGTTCACCGCCGCGGGCTTCGGGGCGTCCGGCTCCGGAGCCGTGGGCCTCGGAGAGGTGCCGGAGTCCGGCCCGTTCGGGCCGAGGCCCGCGCCCGACGGGACGAACAGCATGAGCACCACCACGCCGAGCACGGCGACGCACGCGCTGACGCCGAAGACGGCGTCGTAGCCGCCCACCGCCATGTTCAGGATGAAGAAGGCGGCGAGCGGGCCGAGCAGGGCCCCGGTGGTGTCCATGGCGCGGTGGACGCCGAACGCGCGGCCCTGTAACTCGGCCGGTGTGGAAAGGGAGATCAGCGCGTCGCGCGGGGCGGTGCGCAGACCCTTGCCGGTGCGTTCCAGGGCGAGGACGACGCCCACCGGACCGAGGCTGTGGGCGAGCAGCAGCAGTGGTTTGCACAGGGCGGACAGGCCGTAGCCGATGCCGGCGATCAGCTTGTGGTTGCGGACCCGGTCGGCGAGGTGGCCGCCGGTCAGCTGCACCAGCGCGCTCACCCCGTTGTAGACGCCGTCGAGCGCGCCGAAGCCGAGCGGGCTCAGCCCCAGTCCGGCGACCAGGTACAGGGGCAGCACTGCGGTGACCATCTCGGAGGAGACGTCGGTGATCAGGCTGACCGTGCCCAGCGCGAGGACGGCCGAGGCGACTGCGGGAGCCCGGACGGGCCCGCCGTCCGGTGTGGTCTCCGGTACGGTCTTCGCGCCGGCCGGCGCGGAGCGGTTCGCGAGGTACATGCTCTCGAGCTCCCGGTGCCGACGGTCTGAGTCACTCGTACGTGCGAGTGGAACCCTAGTGGTGGTACGGGCCAACTGGGTGGTGTACGGCCTGATTCGGCTCGTGGGCAGCTCAGCCCTGCCGGCTGCTCTCGTCACGCAGCCAGGTGGAGAAGTCCCCGGTCCGGATGGCCTTGCGGGCCCCCCGGCGGGCGGCGAGGGCCGCCACGACGAACACCACGACCCCGGGGAGCAGGCTCGGCCGGTCCCGGAGCAGGGCGCGCAGGTCGCCCGTACCGGTGCGCGCGGACGGCGCATGCGCCCCCTCCGTGCTCCCGGCCGCCTCCGCCGCCTGGAAGCGTTCCAGCTCGGCGGACGAGGTCGCCGCCCTGACGCGCCGCCTGATCAAGTCACCCCAGGTGCGCGGCGGATGCACCACGACCCGGGCCGCCTCGACCACGCGCCGCTCCTCCGGCGCGAACGCGAGGGAGGCCGCCAGGTCGTCGGCCATCAGCGGGGGCAGCGCGGCGATCCGCGCGTGCCCCGGCTCGGACACCGCGATGACGCCGCGCCCGAACAGCCCCTCGCGGACGGCCGGCAGCCGCTGCCAGACCCGGTAGTACGCCCGGACCGGCCAGGCGCAGCCGGAGAGGGGGATGTCGCGGCCGGGGGCCGCGGCGAGGAGTTCCGGACCGGCGGCGAGGGCGAGGGCCAGAGCCCGTACGCCGGCCGCTCCGAACTCGACGTCGGCGTCCACGTACAGGCGGGGGAAACCCCGCGCGTGCTCGTCCCCGATCCGAAGTGCCGTGTACTTGGAGGGAGTCGGTATCTCCACCACCCGGACGCGGGGGCCCCGCGCACCCGCCACCGCGGCGGTGTCGTCCGTACAGCCGTTGCACACCACGACGATGTCGGGCCCGGATGCCGGGGTGTCGGCCAGGAGCGCGTCGAGGAGCCGGCCGATGACCCGGCCCTCGTTGTGGGCCGGGATCACGATGCTGGTCACCCCGGAAGTATGCACGCTCGAACAGCCGAGCCGACCGTTTCCTCCAACTCTCCACGGGGGTAGGCCCGGTGGTCTAGATTGAGCGCAGCCGACCGGATTCGGCGTGCTTCGGCGACGCTGAAATCCAGCCGGAGCAGGGCAGTTGGGGAAATGCGGGTTCGGCGGCTTGTGGGGAACAGGCCGCCTGCCCGTGGCCGGACCGGCGAGGGGTGCCGGGCGGCCGGGGGGCGGAAAGTACGTCGCAACACGTAGGGCATCGGTCGTGGGGGGCCATCACCGTTCGGCAGTCACGCACGGGTCGCGCATGCGCCCGGCGCCGGCCGTCGGCGGCACCTCCTTCCTTCGCACGCGTCCCGGCCATGGGTTGTCGATACGCCCTCGGGCGTGCGCCGAAGGAAAGGGGAACGCTGTGAAGGAATCCGAGAAGGAACCGGAGAAGGAATCCGGGAAGGACACTGCGACGGGTGCGGGGCGCGCCGCGATCGCAAGTGCGTGGCCGACCAAGCCGTTAGGCGTTGCTGTCATCGGAGCGGGCTACTGGGGCCCCAATCTGGTCCGCAACTTCCAGTCCAGCCCGGGGTTCCGGCTCCGCTGGCTCTGCGATCTGGACGCCGACCGGGCCCGGAAGGTGCTCGGCGGCTACTCCACGGTCCAGGCGACCTCCGACTATGCGGCGGTCCTGGCCGACCCGGCCGTCGACGCGGTCGCCGTGGCCACTCCGGCCGGCACCCACCTCGACGTCGCACTGGCCGCCCTGCGCGCCGGCAAGCACGTCCTCGTGGAGAAGCCCCTCGCCGCCACGTACGAGGACGGCCTGAAGCTGGTGACCGAGGCCGAGGAACGCGGCCTCACCCTCATGTGCGACCACACCTACTGCTACACCCCGGCGGTGGCCCGCATCCGGGACATGGTCCGCTCCGGCGAACTCGGCGAGATCCAGTTCGTCGACTCGGTCAGGATCAACCTGGGGCTCGTCCAGAAGGACATCGACGTCCTGTGGGACCTGGCCCCCCACGACCTCTCGGTCCTCGACTTCATCCTCCCGGACAACATCCGGCCCGTCGCCGTCGCCGCCCACGGGGCGGACCCGATCGGCGCCGGCCAGTCCTGCGTGGCCTATCTGACGCTCACGCTCAACACCGGCGCCATCGCCCACGTACACGTCAACTGGCTGTCCCCGGTGAAGGTCCGCACGACGATGGTCAGCGGCTCGAAGCGCACCCTGGTGTGGGACGACCTCAACCCCACGCAGCGCGTCGCGGTCTTCGACCGCGGCGTGGACATGACCCATCCGCAGGAGATCGGCGCGGACGAGCGCCGCGACACGCTCGTCTCCTACCGGACCGGAGACATGGTGGCGCCCGCGCTCGTCGAGAAGGAGGCCCTGCGCAGCATGGTCGAGGAGTTCGCCGCTGCGATCAGGACGCGGCGGCCGGCGCTGACCGACGGCTGGGCGGGCCTGCAAGTGCTCGACATCCTGGAAGCGGCCTCCCGGAGCCTGGAGTTCCGCGGCGCGGTCGTCGGACTGCGCACCGGGCGCTGACCGTTGGCGGGACCCTCCACGGGACCGCCCGCGCCCGCGGCAGCGCGCACCGCGGCGGGCGCAGCAGGAAACACCATGACCGACTCAGTAGGGGCAGGGCGTTGAGCAGCGTACGAGGCAAGAGGATTCTGGTCACCGGCGGGGCGGGCACGATCGGCTCGCACGTGGTCGACCTGCTGGTGGACAACGGGGCGCGCGAGATCGTGGTGCTCGACAACTTCGTGCGGGGGCGCACCGCCAACCTGGCCCGCGCCCTGCAGAGCGGCGTGGTGGAGGTCGTCGACGGCGACATCCGCGACACGACCACCGTACGCAAGGCGACCGAGGGCGCCGACCTGGTGTTCCACCTGGCCGCCATCCGGATCACCCAGTGCGCGGAGGAGCCGCGGCTGGCGAACGAGGTGCTGGTCGACGGCACGTTCAACGTGCTGGAGGCCGCGGTCGCCGCCGGGGTGGGCAAGGTGATCGCCTCGTCGTCGGCCTCGGTGTACGGGCTGGCGGAGGCCTTCCCGACCACCGAGCGCCACCACCCGTACAACAACGACACCTTCTACGGGGCGGCGAAGGCCTTCAACGAGGGGGTGCTGCGCAGCTTCCACGCCATGTACGGGCTGGACTACATCGCGCTGCGCTACTTCAACGTGTACGGGCCCCGGATGGACATCCACGGGCTGTACACCGAGGTACTGATCCGCTGGATGGAGCGGATCACCGCGGGCGAGCCGCCGCTGATCCTCGGCGACGGCACCCAGACCATGGACTTCGCCGACGTCAGGGACATAGCGCGGGCCAACCTGCTGGCCGCCGAATCGGACCTGACCGACGAGGTGTTCAACGTCGCGAGCGGGTCCGAGACCAGCCTGCGCGACCTGGCCCTCGGGCTGCTGGAGGCCATGGGCGCGGAGGGGATGGTCCCGGAGCACGGACCGGCCCGCGCCGTGAACGGGGTCACCCGGCGCCTTGCGGACACCTCGCAGGCCTCGGGGCGCCTCGGCTTCACCGCCGAGATCGACATGCGCCGCGGGCTGCGGGACCTGGTGGACTGGTGGCGGGCCGAACGCGCGGCGGACGCGGCCGCGCAGCCGGCGGCCGGGGAGGCCGGCCGATGAGCGCCCAGGACCCGGCCCCCGCCCGCATCCCCGTCATGGTCCCCTGGCTCGGCGAGGAGGAGGCGCAGGCCGCCGCAGACGCCGTGCTCTCCGGCTGGGTCGCCCAGGGCCCCCGGGTCGCCGAGTTCGAGCGGGCCTTCGCCGAGCGGGTGGGCGCGGAGCACGGCATCGCCGTGAGCTCGTGCACCACCGCCCTGCACCTGGCCCTGATCGCGCTGGAAATCGGGCCGGGCGACGAGGTGGTCGTGCCCTCGCTGTCCTTCATCGCCACCGCCAACGCGGTGCGCTACGTGGGCGCCCACCCGGTGTTCGCGGACGTCGAGGAGGCCACGGGCAACCTGACCCCCGCCACCGTGGACGCCGTACGCACCCCGCGGACCAGGGCGGTGCTCGCCGTCCACCAGGGCGGGGTGCCGGCCGACGTCCACGCCCTGCGCGCCGCCTGCGCCGAGTGGGGCGTCCCGCTCGTGGAGGACGCCGCCTGCGGCATCGGCGCGACCGTGGGCGGCAAGTCGGTCGGCCACGGCGCACTCCTCGCCGCATGGTCCTTCCACCCCCGCAAGGTCATCACCACCGGCGAGGGCGGCATGGTGACCACGGACGACGCCCAGTGGGCGGAGCGGCTGCGCCGGCTGCGCGAACACGGCATGAACGTGTCCGCGGCGCAGCGGCACGCCAGCAGCAAGCCGATCGCCGAGAGCTATCTGGAGGTCGGCTACAACTACCGGATGACCGACATCCAGGCCGCGGTCGGCCTGGTGCAGCTCGGCAAGCTGGACGCGATCGTGGCCCGCCGCCGTGAACTGGGCGCCCGGTACGGGAAGTTGCTCGCCGCAATCCCCGGCCTGCGCCCGGTCCGGGACCCCGGGCACGGCGAGGGCAACTTCCAGTCGTACTGGGTGCTGCTGGCCGAGGACTTCCCGGTCGGCCGGGACGAGCTGCTCGCGGTGCTGGCCGGGGCCGGGGTCTCGGCCCGGCGCGGGATCATGGCCTCGCACCTGGAACCGGCGTACGCCGGGCACGACGCGGCGCCGCTGCCAGTGACCGAGCGGATCAGCCGCGACTCGCTGATCCTGCCGCTGTTCCACACCATGACGCAGGACCAGCAGGACCGGGTGGTGGCGGTGCTGCGCGAACAGGCCGGCGGATGACCGCCCCGAACGGCCCGGCCACCCAGGACCTGCTGATCGTCGGCGCGGGCGGATTCGCCCGGGAGACCGCCCAGGCCGTACGGGACGCGGTCGCCGCCGACCGGGAGCGCGGCCGCGCCCCGAGGTGGCGGCTCGCCGGGCACCTGGACGACGACCCGGCCCTGCACGGCCGGGACGTCGACGGCGTGCCGGTGCTGGGCGGCAGCGAGCTGGTGCACCAGCGCCGGGACGCCCGGGTCGTGATCTGCGTGGGCAGTCCGCGCGACTACGCGGTACGGGCCCGCATGGTGCGGCGCCTGGCGCTGTCCGAGAGCCGGTACGCGACCGTGGTCCACCCCACGGCCGCCGTCTCGGAGTCCTCGGTGCTCGGCGCGGGCTCGGTGCTGCTCGCCCACTGCGTGCTGACCGCGGCCGTACGCGTGGGCGCGCACGTAGCGGTGATGCCGCACGCGGTCCTCACCCACGACGACACGGTCGGGGACTTCGCGACGCTCGCCTCCGGGGTCCGCCTCGGCGGCGGGGTCCGGCTGGGGCGGGGGGCGTACGTGGGCGCGGGCGCCCTCGTACGGGAGAACACCACGGTCGGCGCCTGGTCGCTGACCGGTATGGGAAGCACGGTCCTGGCCGATGTGCCGCCCGGCGAGGTGTGGGCCGGAAGTCCGGCCCGCCGGCTGCGCGAGGCGGGAGTCCCGGCGCTCGACGAGCTGCGGGCCGACGGCGAGGAGACCGGCCGGGGGCCGGAGACACGGATGCGGCCCGAGACACGCAGAGGGCCGGAAACACGAAGGGGGAGCACAGTCGGATGAACCAGATACCGCTCGTGGACCTGAAGGCGGCACACGCCGAGGTCGCGCGGGAATTGCGCGCAGGATTCGACCGGGTGCTGGCCGACACCGCCTTCATCGGCGGTGAGGAGGTCCGCGCCTTCGAGCGCGAGTACGCCGCCTTCGCCGGGGTCGGCCACTGCGTCGGCGTGGCCAACGGCACCGATGCGCTCGAACTCGCCCTGCGCGCAAGCGGGGTGGGCGTCGGCGACGAGGTGGTGCTGCCCGCCAACACGTTCATCGCCACCGCCGGAGCCGTCGCCCGGATCGGTGCCCGTCCGGTTCTGGTGGACTGCCTCCCCGACACCCTGCTGATGGACCCGCAGGCCGCGCTGGACGCGGTCGGCAAGGCCACACGCGCCGTGGTCCCGGTCCACCTGTACGGCCAGTGCGCCCCCGCGGCGGAGCTGGCCGCGCAACTGCCCTCGTACGCCAAGGTCGTCGAGGACGCCGCGCAGAGCCAGGGCGCCACCCGCAACGGCCGCTCCCCGGGCAGCGGCGGGATCGCCGCGACCAGCTTCTACCCGGGCAAGAACCTGGGCGCGTACGGCGACGCGGGCGCGGTGGTCACCGACGACGAGGAGAAGGCCGACCTCGTACGGGCCCTGGCCAACCACGGCGGCACCGCCAAGTACCGGCACGACGTGGCCGGGTTCAACAGCCGGCTGGACGGGCTGCAGGCCGTGGTCCTGCGGGCCAAGCTGGCCCGCCTCGCCGACGGCAACGCGGCCCGCCGCGCAGCCGCCGCCCGCTACGACGAGCTGCTGGGCGACCTGGCGGCCGCCGGACGCCTGACCCTGCCGGTCACCGCGGACGGCAACGTCCACGTGTGGCACCTGTACGTCGTCCGGGTCAGCGGTGCGGACCGCGACGCGGTCGTCGGCAAGCTCAACGCGGAGGGTATCGGCGCCGGCGTGCACTACCCGGCCCCGGTCCACCTCACCCCGGCCTTCGGCCACCTCGGACACGGCCGCGGGGACTTCCCCCACGCCGAGCGGGCCGCGGACCGGATGCTCTCCCTCCCGCTCTTCCCGCAGATCACCGCCGCCCAACAGCAGCGGGTCGTGGACGTGCTCACCGACGCGCTGCGCTGACGCCCTGCGCCGCGCCGACGTACAAAAATGAGGTACAGATGAACAGACGGACAAGGTTGCTCCGGTACGGCCTCTTCACCGTGGTCGCGGCCCTGATGGCCACGGTCTTACCTCCGTCCTCGGTGGCGGGTGCGGCGGACCCCTGCGGTCCCGGCACGAACGCCGTCGTGTGCGAGAACTCCAAGCCGGGCACGCCGATGTCCGACTGGTTCGCGCCCAGCGCCTACGGCGACATCAAGGGCTTCAGCGCCCAGATGAGCGTCCAGGCGGGCGAAACGGTGCAGTTCAAGGTCCAGTCGCCGACCCCGTACCGGGTGTCGGTCTACCGGCTGGGCCACTACGGGGGTGACGGGGCCCGCCTGATGTCGACCGCGGCGCAGGCGGCCCAGACCTACCCGGCGAACTTCCTGCCGGGCGGCAACCCGCACAGCTGCACCACCAAGGCCGCAACCGGCCTGGTCGACTGCGGCAACTGGCCCGTCACCGCGACGTGGACCGTCCCGGCCGACGCCGTTTCCGGCCTGTACATCGCCAACCTCGACCAGGCGGACGGCAACGGGGTGATGCCCTATCCGTTCGTCGTCCGCAACGACTCCAGCCACTCCGACATCGTCGTGCAGACCAGCGACCAGACCTGGCAGGCGTACAACAACTACGGTGGCCAGGACCTGTACGACGGCGGGGGACCCGCGCCGGACGGCCGGGCGTACGAGGTCAGCTACAACCGGCCGATGGACATCGGCGGGGAGAACGGGATCTACGGGTCCGAGTACCAGATGATCTCCTGGCTGGAGCGCAACGGGTACGACGTGAGCTACATGTCCGGAATCGACATGTCGACCCGCGGTGCGACGCAGCTCGGCAACCACAAGGTCTTCATGTCCTCGGGCCACGACGAGTACTGGACCCAGGACCAGTTCACCAACGCGCTGAACGCCCGCCGCGCCGGGCTCCACCAGACGTACTTCAGCGGCAACGAGGTCTTCTGGAAGACCCGGCTCGCGCCCAGCATCGACGGCGCGGCCACGGCCAACCGGACACTGGTCTGCTACAAGGAGACCAAGCTCTCCTTCCCCCAGCCCAACGGCATCCCCGACCCGAGCGGGATCTGGACCGGCACCTTCATGGACCCGGCCAGCTCCACGAACGGACGGCCCTACCAGCCGCAGAACCAGCTGACCGGCTCGCTGTTCAGCGTGAACGGCTACCGCAGCGACGCACTCACCGTGCCCGGCGCGTTCGCCAAGATGCGGCTGTGGCGGAACACCACCGTCGCGAGCCTGACCCCCTCCCAGACCGCCACGTTCCCGGCCGGCACGCTCGGCTACGAGTGGGACAGCGACGCGGAGGACGCGGCGCGGCCGCCCGGCCAGATCCAGCTGTCGTCCACCACGGTGGACATCAACGACGGCAAGCTCCGCCTCGACTACGGCAACACGTACGGGAACGGCACCGCCACGCACAGCCTGGTCGCCTTCCGCGACCAGACCTCGCACGCCCTGGTCTTCGGCGCGGGCACCGTGCAGTGGTCCTGGGGCCTGACCAACATGCCGACGGGCAACCCCGACGACGCGGTGGTCACCGAGGACAAGCGGATGCAGCAGGCGACGGTGAACGTCTTCGCCGACATGGGTGTCCAGCCCAAGTCCCTGCAGAGCAACCTCGTCGCGGCGACCGCCTCCACGGACACCACGGGCCCGGCCATCACGGTGGCCAGCCCGGCGCCCAACGCCACGGTGCCGGCGCTGCGGCCGGTGACCATCACGGGCACCGCGACCGACAGCGGCGGCGGCGTCGTGGCCAGAGTGGAGGTCTCCACCGACGGCGGGACCACCTGGAAGGCGGCCACCGGCGTCGGGTCCTGGAGCTACAAGTGGACCCCGACCACGCCCGGACCCGTGCAGATCAAGGTCCGCGCGGTGGACGACAGCGTCAACATCGGCGCCACCACCACCGTACCGCTGACCGTGGGCCCCCAGCAGTGCCCCTGCACCGTCTGGCCGGCCGCGGCCGTACCGGGCACCGTCAACGCCGGCGACGGCAGCGCCGTCGAACTCGGCGTGAAGATCCGCTCCTCGGCGCCCGGCTCGATCACCGGCGTCCGCTTCTACAAGTCCCCGGCCAACACCGGCACCCACACGGGCAGCCTGTGGAGCAGCTCCGGCCAGCGCCTGGCCACCGGTACCTTCACCAACGAGACGGCGTCCGGCTGGCAGCAGCTGAACTTCTCCTCGCCGGTCCCGGTCAAGGCCAACACCACCTACATCGCCTCCTACTTCGCCCCCAACGGCGGATACTCCTTCGACAACACCTTCGCCTCCGCCGACGCGGGTCTGGCCCCGCTGACCGCGCTGCGCAGCGGTACCGACGGGGGCAACGGCGTGTACCGCTACAGCGCCACGGGCGGGTTCCCCTCCACGGCCTCGTCCGGCAGCAACTACTGGGTCGACGCGGTCCTGGACACCTCCACCGCGAGCACGACACCGCCCACCGTCACCTCGATCACGCCGCAGTCCGCGGCGACCGGCACCGCGATCACGGCAGCGGTGAAGGCCACCTTCAGCGAGGGCATCGACGCCGACACCCTCGCCTTCACCCTGAAGGACCCGGGCGGCGCCGCCGTCCCGGGCAGCAAGGTACTCAGCGCCTCCAACAGCGCCACCTTCACCCCGTCCACGGAGCTGGTGCTGAACGCCACGTACACGGCGTCGGTGCAGGCCGCCGACCTGTGGGGCAACACCATGACGGCGCCCGTCACCTGGACCTTCACCACCAGTGCGAGCCCGCCCACCGTGAACTGCCCCTGCACCCTGTGGGGTCCCACCGCCGAGCCGAGCACCGCCAACGTCGGCGACGACACCAACTCCGTCGAACTGGGCACCCGCTTCCAGTCCGCGGTCAGCGGATACGTCACCGGCATCACCTTCTACAAGGGCCCTGGGAACACCGGCACGCACACCGGCAGCCTGTGGTCGGCCGACGGGACGCTCCTCGCGACCGGCACCTTCGGCAGCGAGACGCTGTCCGGCTGGCAGCAGCTCCACTTCGCCACCCCGGTGCCCATCACCGCGGGCACCAGCTACGTGGCTTCCTACCACGCACCGAACGGCAAGTACTCCGTGGACGGCGGCTACTTCACGGCCGCGCACCGCTCCTACCCGCTGGTCGCCCCGGCCGACGGCAGCGGCGGCGCCAACGGCCTCTACAAGTACGGTGCTTCCACCGCCTTCCCGACCAACACCTTCGGCTCGGTGAACTACTGGGTCGGCCCGGTGTTCACCACCACGGCGCCGGCCGGCCTCGCGACGGACGGCTCCACGGAGGTGTCCGGCCAGTGAGCACCGTCAGCGTGGTGATCCCCTGCTACAAGTACGGCCACTTCCTGGCCGACTGCGTCAAGAGCGTCCTGGACGAGCAGCCGGGCGTCGACGTACGGGTCCTGATCATCGACGACGCCTCGCCCGACGACTCCGCGGAGGTCGCGCGGGCGCTGGCCGCCGCCGACCCCCGTATCGAGGTCCGGGTCCACGAGCGCAACCAGGGCCACATCGCCACCTACAACGAGGGCCTGCTGGAGTGGGCCGACGGGGACTACGTCGCCCTGCTCTCCGCCGACGACCGGCTGGTCCCCGGGGCCCTGGTACGCGCCGCGGCGCTGCTCGACGCCCACCCCGAAGCCGGCTTCGCCTACGGCAGGCCGCTCAGGTTCCAGCACGGCGGACCGCTGCCCGCGGCCCGCACCCGGAGCACCGGTTCGGCTGTCTACCCCGGACGGTGGTGGCTGGAGCGGCGCTTCCGGGAGGGCACCGGGTGCATCACCTCGCCCGAGGTGGTCGTCCGCACCAGCCTCCAGCGCAAGGTCGGGGGCTACGACCCGGACCTCCCGCACGCGGGCGACATCGAGATGTGGATGCGGCTCGCGGCGCACGCCGACGTGGGCTACGTCCGCGGGGCCGACCAGGCCTTCTACCGCGTCCACGGCAACAACATGTCCACCACGGACTTCGGCGGGCAGCTCGACGACCTGCGCCAGCGCCTCGTCGCCTTCGACTCGGTCCTGGAGAAGTGCTCCGGGCTGCTCCCGGAGTCCGGCCGGCTGGCGGCCCTGGCGCGGACCCGGCTCGCCCGGTACGCGCTGCGGCGCGCCTACCGCGCGTACGACCGGGGACGCACCGGTGTGGTTCCGGTCGAGGAGCTGGAGGCCTTCGCCGCCGAGTGCCTGCCGGAGTACACCGCGCTCGCCGAGTACCGGGCGCTGCGCCGGCGCCGCCGGATCGGGGCCCGTGTGATGCCGTACCTCCAGCCTCTGGTGCTCTCGGCCGTCGCCGACCGGGGGCGCGAGTGGCTCTGGTGGCAGTCCTGGAAACGCCGAGGGATTTGATGAACCAGCAGTACCGACAGCACCAACTGCACCACCGCCCCGTGCTCGGGGCACCACCGGCCCGGCGGCCCGCTTCCTCAGTGGGCCGCCGCGGCCGCGGGCATCCGGCTCCCGGCCTCGGGCTCGGCCTCGTTCTCCGGACCGGTGTCGGCGCGTTCGCGCCGGCGCCGGTTCCGGCGCGTCACGACCTGATCGGTCCACAGGGCGGCGGCCACCGCGCAGACCCCGGCCAGCAGCACCGTCCCGGCCAGCCCGCGGCTCTTGGTCCCGGTCTGCGCCACCGCCGTCGGCGGTACGAGGAGCGTCACGCTCATCCGCGCTGGCTCCGGGATCCGCTGCTCGGCCTGCATGTCCGCGAGGCGCTTCGTATAGGCCTCGACGACCTTGAGCACGGCCAGGTTGGCCGCGGCGGGTTCCGCGTGCTCCGCCTGCACCTGGAGCGAGGGGATCAGATAGCGGGGCGTGACGCTGGTGCCGCTGTTCCGCGGGATCAGCCGGTACGTGCCCGTCACGCCCGCGGCACGCAACTCGGCCGCCCCGGCGGGGGATTCCAGCTGCTGGACCGCCGCGTACGACACGGCGGCGAGCGGCGGCTGGAGATTGGCGAGCTGGTTCGGCTGGCTGCCGGTCACCGGCGGCTTCAGCACGACGATCGCCGAGCTCACATAGGTCACGGTGGGGCGGAGCACCTGCAGGGCCCCGGCGCCCGCGAGCACCGCCACCAAGAGCAGGACGTACCAGCGGCGGCGAAGCGTGCGGAACAACTCACCAGGCGACACAGGATTCCTTCCGTCGCGTTCGATCTTCCCAGGACGCGGGTCGGCCCGCCATCGGTTCCGGCAGGCGCAAGGGAGTGTTCGTGAGCATCGGTGAAATAGCCGCCGTGCTGCGGCGCCGCTGGTACGTGATGGTGCCCCTCACGCTGATCGGACTCCTCGCGGGGCTGCACCTGTACCGGTCGGTGCCCGTGGCGTACCAGTCGCAGAGCTCGGTGGCGCTGCTCGACTCCACGGCGGTGGCGGAACTGGCCCCTGCCTTCGGCAACCCCATCTCGAACGCGGGTGGTTCCCTCGTCGTGACCGCGGACGTGCTGATCAGGACCCTGTCCGGGGCGGACGCCGCGCGCGATCTGCACGGCCTCGGCGTGACCGACCCGTACACGGTCGGCTTCGCCGCGAACACCTCGGGCCCGATGCTCACCCTGACCGTCACGGGTACCGACCGGGCGAAGGTGCTCAAGGAGACCAGTACGCTCACCACCTTCGCCGGCGAGCAGCTCAACGCGCTCCAGGCGGCGGCCAAGGTGCAGCCCGCGTACTTCGTGCAGACGGCTCCGGTGGTGCTGCCGCAGACCCCCAAACCCCAGCTCAAGAGCCGCTACCAGCAGGTGCTGGGCGTCGTCATCGCGTCCGTCACCGCCGGCTTCACGCTTTCCTTCGTGACGGAGACCCTGCTGGTGGCCCGCCGCCGCAGGCGCGAGGCCGCCGCCGCGGCCGGCGCACCCCGCAAGCGCGTCCGCAGAAGGCTGCGGGGCCGGCAGCCGGACGCCGCCGCCCTGCTCAGCGGCTACCTGGGGCTGGCCTTCTTCATCCCCTCGAACCTGACCCTGCCGGGCATGGGCGGCGTGGGCACCCCGGCCAACGTGTTCGCGCTCCTCGGCCTGTTCTGGTACCTCGCGACCTGGCTGACCGGCCGGATCCGGCCGGCCGCGGGCACCCGGCTGCCCCGGGTCGTGATGTGGCTGCTGACCGTCTCGGTGCTGGCCTCGTACCTCGCGAACGCCGCCCGCGGCAGCTCGCACAAGGAGGTGCTGGGGGCGGACCGCGGCCTGATCGGGCTGCTCGTCTGGGTGTCGATCGTCGTGCTGGTCTCCGCCGGCATCCAGGACCGGGCCCGCCTCGACGTCCTGCTGCGGCGGGCCGTGGTGATGGGATCGGTGGTCGCCGCCATCGGCTACTACGACTTCTTCACCGCGACGAACATCGCCGAACACATCAGCATCCCAGGCCTCCACTCGAGCGTCGCCCAGATCACCACCCTGGACCGCGGGGCGTTCACCAGGCCGCGCTCCACCACCGCGCAGCCGCTGGAGTTCGGCGGCATGCTCGCCCTGCTGCTGCCCTTCGCCGTACAGCAGGCCTTCGACCCGGTCCGCAGCCACCTCAGCCGCTGGCGGCGCTGGGGTCCGGTGGCCCTGATGGGCGGCGCCCTGCCGCTGACCGTGTCGCGCACCTCCATCATCGGCGCGCTCATCGTCGTGCTGGTGATGGTGCCGCGCTGGAAGCCGCAGCGGCGCTGGACCGCGATCGGCCTCCTGCTGGGCTCGGTGGCCTGCTTCAAGGTCCTCGTGCCCGGGCTGATCGGCACGATCACCACGCTCTTCGGGTCCTTCCTGTCGAACTCCGACAGCAGCACCCAGGCCCGTACCGTCAAGTACAGCGCGATCGTCCCCTACTTGGAGGAACGCCCGCTGTTCGGGCGGGGCCTGGGGACCTTCACTCCGGACCTCTACTTCTTCACGGACAACCAGTACATGCTGACCCTGGCCGAGATGGGCCTGCTGGGCCTCCTCGCCCTCCTGGCGCTGTTCTTCACCGGCATCCACCAGGGCGGAGCCATCCGCCGCATCGCCGCCGACGAGTCCGACCGGGAGCTCGGCCAGGCGTTCTTCGCCTCGGCCCTCGTCGCCCTGGTCAGCAGCGCCACCTTCGACGCCCTCAGCTTCCCGATGTTCGCCGGGATGTTCTTCCTGACGATCGCCGCCGGAGGCAGTTACCTCGGCTTCATCCGGCGCAGCGCGCCGAAGCCCCCAACCGTGGAGTCCCCATGCCCTCCCGCCGCCACCCGGCCGGATCTCGTGCAGCCGGTCCCGTAGCCGTCCTCGTCGTCACCTGGAACAGCGCCCGGGTGCTGCCCGAGTTCCTGGACTCCCTGCCGGAGGGCATGGCAGGGCTCGACTGGCGCCTGGTCGTCGCCGACAACGACTCGGCCGACGGCACCGTCGAGCTGGTCCGGTCGCTGGCCCCGGACGCGACGGTCGTCCAGACCGGCCGCAACGCCGGGTACGCGGCCGGGGTGAACGCCGCCCTGGAGGCCGCCGCCGCGTGGGAGGGCGGCTTCGGCGCCGCCCTCGTGTGCAATCCCGACATCCGGATGCGGCAGGGCTGCGCCCGGCTCCTCGTCGACGCACTCGACGCCCCGCTGTCCGGCGGACGCCGGGTCGGGATCACCGTCCCGCTGCTGTACGAGGAGGACGGCACGCTCCAGCACTCCCTGCGCCGCGAATCGCGCGTGACGCGGGCCCTGGGCGAGGCGGTGATCGGCAACCGCCGGGCCGGGCGCTTCCCGCGGTGGAGCGAGCTGGTCACCGATCCCTCCGCGTACGGGCGGGCGACCGTCGCCGACTGGGCGACCGGTGCGCTGATGGCCCTCTCCCGCCCGTGCCTGGACGCCTGCGGGGCGTGGGACGAGTCGTTCTTCCTGTACTCGGAGGAGACCGAGTACTGCCTGCGGGCCGGGGACCGCGGCTTCGCCACCCGGCTCGAGCCCGCCGCCTCGGCCGTCCACCTCGGCGGGGACTCGCAGGTGTCGCCGCGCCTGTGGACGCTGCTGACCCTCAACCGCGTACGGCTCTACAGCCGTCGGCACGGGGCGGCGGCCACCGCCGCCTTCCGCGGGGCCGTCCTGCTGCGCGAGACCTCGCGGGCGGCGCTCGGCCGGCCGGCGAACAGGGCGGCGGCCCGGGCCCTGGCCAGCCCGTCCGCGCTGCGCGCCACGCCCGGGCCCTGAGGCGGCCGCCGGATCACCCGGTGGGCGTCTGCCCGTCCCAGGCGGTGTAGAAGCTCGCCGGGTTGACCAGGTAACGGACGGTGGGCCGGGGCACGTGGCGGACCTCGTGGCGGCGCGCGTAGCGGCGTACGAGTTCCCAGTCCTCGCGCGGCAGTACCTCGGGCGTGCGCCGAAGCCGGCTGAAGTACAGGGACCGGGTGCGGCGCGCCACGAAGGCGTTGGTGTCGAGGAAGGCCTCGCGGGCGGCCCGGCGCCGGTCGAACGGCACCGACAGCACGTCCCGTTCGGAGCCGTCGGGCAGCACCCGGCGCAGCGCGGTGTAGACGGCGTCGGGCCCGCCGGACGGCTCCAGCACCGCGAGGGCCTGCTCCAGGTGGTCGGGCTCCCACAGGTTGTCGTCGTCCAGGAAGGCCACGTACCGCGAGCGGGTCAGCCGTATGCCCACGTTGCGCACGACTCCGGCCGTGGCCGTGTTGCGGGCCAGTGACACGGCGAACAGTCTTGGGTCCGAAGGTAGTTCGGGGAGCCCCGCGCCGTCGTCGACGACGATGACCACCTGGTCGTGGACGGTCTGGTCCAGGGCCGAGCGGACCGCCGCGCGCAGCGCCTCGGGGCGCCGGTGGGTGGCGATCACGGTGGCCACGAGCGCGGCCGGCGGGCTGCCCAGGACGGCGGCGAGCCGGGTGGCCTCGGCGGCCTCGAAACGGCGCAGCCGCACGGCGGACGGGGCGAGCAGGACCTTGTTCCTGGCCTCGAAGAGCACCAGCCAGCCGAAGGCCCGCTTGAGCAGCTCCCAAGGGGCCCTGGCGATGCGGTGCATGATGTCCTCTCGATCGTCAGGGGGCACGGTGTTCAGGGGGTGGGTTCGGGGACGACGGGCCGGCCGTCGGCCGTGCGGTTGCCGTGCCACACGTTCCCGGCGCCGCCCGCGTTCCAGGCGGCGACCAGCCCGTAGGCACCGCCGTTGGGGTGGTACTGGGCGGAGAACACGTTGTCCGTGACCTGGATGCCGGTGGCGCCGGACCCGCCGCCGTAGAGGGCGTACGCCCCGCCGGCCAGCCAGTTGCCGTCCACGACCACGGAGGAGACGCTGCCCGTGTCCGCGAAGAGCCCGATGGCCGCGCTGGCGCCCTGCTCCACGGGGACGGGGTTCAGCAGGGTGTTGTGGCGGATGGTGAGGCGGCCCTTGTTGCCGCCGCCGCTGATGACGGCGTCGGTGTGCTGCCACTCGCCGCCCTGGTTGCGGAAGGCGACGATGTCGTGCACGTAGTTGTCGTGCAGCTCGCCCTGGCCCATCGAGAGGGCGTTGCCGAACACGGAGATGTCGCACCAGCCGACCTCGATCGAGCTGCCGCCCATGTTGGAGACCGCGTAGTCGACGCCGCCGTTGTCGGGGCCCTTGCCGGGTACGGCGGTGATGGTGGTGTGCAGGACCCGCAGGCCGCTGTAGCCGGGGCGGAGGTTGATCCCCCACCAGTTCGTGGAGGTGATCCGGCTGTCGATGATCGTGACGTCGTTGGCGTAGACGTCCAGCGCACCGCGGATGTCCCAGCCCTTGATGACCGTGCCGTCGGTCTTGACGGACGTGTTCCCCGTGTCGTGCCGCTCCAGCGCGATCCGCGGGCCGGTGGTGCGGGCGTCGGGGAATCCGCAGGCGCCGGGCGAGGAGCAGGGGCCCGTGGTGGGCGCTCCGCCGCTCCCCGGTGAGGGTGTGGCGGCGGACGGGGCCGTGGTGGCGGACGGGCTCGGGCTGCCGGTCGCGGACGGGTCCGCGGAGGGCGAGGGCGTGGGCGTGGGCCCAGGGGCGGGGCTGGTGCCTGGGCACTGGAGGGCGCTGTCCGGGCAGGGCCCGGCCGAGGGCTCGCTCACCCCGGTCCGGTCGGCCTCGTAAAGGGCCAGTACGACGGCCAGTACGAGCAACGCCAGCAGCCAGGCCCCCAGGCGCCGCCTCCGGTTGCGTGCCATCGCGGCTAGCCCCCGGCCGCCGCGGTCGCTCCGGCGGGCGGAGAGCCGCGCAGGAAGCCGAGGCTCGGCAGGATGCACAGGGCGTAGCAGACAGAGCCTGCGGCCGCGGTCGCGAGGAGCGCGAGGACGCCGTCGCCGAGGAGCCGCTCCATGCCGAGGACCACGGCGGCCATCGCTGCGCCGCCGAGGAAGGGCCAGGCGCAGGCCCGGGCCACGGTTCGCAAGGCCACGCCGCCGCGGTGCAGCGCGTAGAGGAACACCGGCACCACGACCGCGCCCGCGACCAGGACGTGCCCCTGGGCCACACCCACGATCCCGCCGGCGCCGGCGCCGACCACCAGGACCGGGATCAGGATGACGAGCCAGAGTCCCTGGACGCCGATGAGCGAGCGGCGGCGGCCGATGGCGACCAGGCAGTCGTAGGCCAGTTCGCAGCCGATCCGGACCAGGCCGAGCGCCATCAGCCAGGGCAGCGCGGCGGCCGCGGGCAGCCATCGGTCGCCGTACACGAGCCCGACGATCGGGGCGGCCAGGGCGGCCAGCAGGACGCAGAGCGGGACGGTGCCGGTCATCACGACCCCCAGGGCGCGGCCGAATCCGCCGGCCAGCGCCCCCGGCGAGTCGGCCAGCCGGGAGAACCCGGCGAAGGAGACACGGCGGGCCGCCTCGGAGATGATCCGCACGGGCCAGCCGGAGATGTTGAACGCGAGCACGTAGAAGCCGAGGGCCAGTTGGTCCAGGGCGGAACCCACCACCATGGTGTCCACGTTGACGACGCCGAGGGCGAGCATGCTGGCCCCGGCGAGCGGGAGCCCGAAGCGGAGCAGGGACCGCGCCTGCTCGCGGTCCCAGCCGAACCTCAGGGTGCCCGGCGCGGCGAGGCAGCAGCCGACGAGGGCGGCTGCGTTGCCGGCCACGGAGCCCCACGCGAAGCTCATCGCGCCCCAGCCCTCGACGGCCAGCAGCAGGGTCACCCCGGTGCTGAGGACGAAGTTGACGGCGTCGATGGCCATCCGCCTGCCCTGCGCGAACTCCCGGGTGAGGAACCCGGCGGGCACCTGCGACAGCCCGTCGAGGACCACGCAGACGCACATCACCCGCAGGATCCCGGACGCCTCGGGCGAGCCGAGCACCCGGGCCACCGCCGGGGCGGCCGTGAACAGCACGGCGTAGAGCAGGCAGCTGGAGGATGCGCTCAGGGTGAGCACGGTCGGGGCGAAGCGGCGCGGGTCGCCCTCCCAGCGCACGATGGCGAGGGAGACGCCGAGCTCGTTCGCGGAGAGCAGGACCAGCAGTACAGTCTGGGCGATCCCGTAGACGCCCCAGGCCTCGGGACCGAGGAAGAAGCGGGCGAGGATGATGCCGGTGACGAAGTTGCCGAGGCGCATGACCACGGTGTTGACCAGGCTCCACCGGGCGGCGGAGCCGACCTTGCGCCCCAGCGACGGCGCCTCGGGCGGGGCCTGGGTACCGGTGTCGGTCCCCGTCATCCCCGTCACGGCGACGATCCGGCGGAGGCCCGGCCGGTACGGGAGGTACTCGTCCCGGAGCCCGCGGTGTCCGCTGTGTCGGGTACCGCCTCGGACTCGGTGTCGCCGAGTGCGGTGGTCTCGGCCGGCGCGGGCCGGTGCCGGCCCGGCTTGCCCGACCTGCGGCGGCGGGCCTCCACGAAGAAGGTGGCCACCAGGCTGAGTACGAAGCCCAGTGCCCCTGCCATGATCAGGTACTGGAGCCGGGTCTTGGTCTGCGCCTCCGGCTTCTGCGGCGGGACGATCGTCGCCATGCGGATCATGGCTTCCGGCGTCACCGACTGCTGGGCCTGGAACTCCTGCAGCCGCTTCTCGGCGTAGGCGGTGAAGACCTGGTCCGACTTCAGGACGGCGGCCGGTTCGGTTCCGGTGACGCTCAGCCACATGAAGGGCCCCTGCGCGTTGTCGGCGATCTTCGCCTCGTACTCCCCGGTGACGCCCTGGGCCTTGAGGTCGGCCCGGGAGTCGTCGGAGTTGAGATTGCGGGCCAGGCCGTCGGCCATGCCGGTCAGCGAGGCCTGCGTGCTCAGGAAGGGGTTGCCGTCGAAGGCCACCGTGGCCTTCTTCGAGTTCAGGAGCGTCACCGTGCTCTGTGACCGGTACTCCACCGGGACCAGCACGTACACGCCTGCGATGAGCGCGGCCGTGAGCAGCAGTCCGGGCAGCAGCACGTACCAGCGCCTGCACATGACCCGCCAGATCTCCGCGAGATCCATGGTCTTCTCCCTCGCGGCGGCGTCGTGTCCTCCACGCGCCGCCGCTCTTTCATTCCGGCGATTACGGTTCTTGCGTTCTTACGGTGTTGCTTGGTGGTTCTTGTCCGGACCGGCGCCCGCGCTACGGGGCCAGGACGGTGGGCCGCAGCCGGGTCACCGCGGTCCCGCCGTCCAGCAGGACTTCGGCGATGCGCTCGCTCGCGCGGCCGTCCCAGAGCTCGGGGCAGCGCGGCGCGGGCGGATCGTCGAGCACCCGGTGCACCGTGGCCGTGATGCGCCCCGGGTCGGTGCCCGCCAGTACGTTGGTGCCCGCCTCGACGGTGATCGGCCGCTCGGTGTTCTCCCGCAGCGTCACGCAGGGCACCCCGAGGGCGGTCGTCTCCTCCTGGACGCCCCCGGAGTCCGTGAGCACCACCCGGGCGGCGTCCTGCAGGGCGATGAAGTCGAGGTATCCGGCGGCCGGGACCATCCGGATCCCGCCGGGGACTCCGATCTCGGCCAGCCGCTGCGCCGCCCGCGGGTGCACGGGCAGCAGCAGCGGGCAGCGGTCGGCGATCTCGCCCAATGCCTTCAGCAGGCCGCGCAGCGCCCCGGGGTCGTCCACGTTGGCCGGCCGGTGCAGGGTGACCAGGCCGTATCCGCCCCGGGTGAGCCCGTACCGGTCCAGGACGTCCGAGGCCCGGGCCCGGTCCAGGTTGGCGAACAGGGTGTCGATCATGACGTTGCCGACGACGTGGATCTGGTCCTCCCGGTACCCCTCCGACCGCAGGTTCGCGGCCGCATCGGGAGACGGAGCCAGCAGGTAGTCGCTGACGCGGTCGGTGGCGACCCGGTTGACCTCCTCCGGCATGCCCCAGTCCCGGCTGCGCAGTCCGGCCTCCACGTGGGCCAGCAGCGGGCCGGCCTTCGCGGTGACCAGGGCGCAGGCCAGTGTGGAGTTGATGTCGCCGACCACCACCACGACGTCCGGGGACAGTTCGTCGACCAGCGGCTCGAAGGCCGCCATCACCCGGCCGGTCTGCTGGGCGTGGGTACCGGACCCGGCGCCCAGGTACCGGTCGGGGGGACGGATGCCGAGGTCGCGGAAGAACACGTCGTTCATGGACTCGTCGTAGTGCTGACCGGTGTGGACGAGGATCACCTCGGCGCCGCGGCGCTCCAGTGCGTCCATCACCGGTTTGATCTTCATGTAGTTGGGCCGTGCTCCGGCCACGCAGATGATCCTGGGCATGGTGTCAGAGCACCTCCACGGCGGGACCCGAGACCCGGTTGCGGCAGTCGAGTACGAAGGAGGCGTGCTCGGTGATCATCGCGTAGTCGAACGAGTCGTGGTCGGTGAGCAGGACGACCACGTCGGCGGCGGCCAGCTCCTTGCGGGTCGGCTCGACCCGCACGAGGCGGGCGTCGACCTTGAGGCCCTCCACCACGTGGGGGTCGGCCGCGCGCACCTTGGCGCCCATGTCGAGCAGCAGCTGGGAGATGCGTACCGCCGGCGACTCCCGGGCGTCGCCGGTGTTCTTCTTGTACGCCAGCCCCAGCAGCAGGATCCGGGAGCCGTTGACCGAGCGGCGCTTCGCGTTGAGCGCGTCGATGACGCGGCGCGCGACGTACTCGGGCATGTGGCTGTTGATGTCGTTGGCCAGCTCGACGAAGCGGAAGTTCTGGCCGAGTTCGCGCTGGACCCGCCAGGACAGGTACGACGGGTCGATCGGCAGGCAGTGTCCGCCGACTCCGGGGCCCGGGGTGAACTTCATGAAGCCGAACGGCTTGCTGGACGCGGCTTCGATGGCCTGCCACACGTCGATGTCGAGGTGGCGGGCGAACATGGCTATCTCGTTGACCAGGGCGATGTTCACGTGCCGGAACGTGTTCTCCAGCAGCTTCGCCAGCTCGGCCTCCCTGGGCGAGCGCACCGGCACCGTCTTGTCGACGAGGCCTCCGTAGAAGGTCTCCACGGCCTTGAGCGAGGCGGCGTCCACGCCGGAGACGACCTTGGGCGTCTGCTGGAAGCCCCAGACGGTGTTGCCGGGGTCGATCCGCTCCGGGCTGTAGCCGAGGTGGAAGTCGGCTCCGGCGGTGAGGCCGGAGCCGTCCTCCAGGATCGGGCCGAACAGCTCCTCGGTGGTGCCCGGGTAGGTGGTGGACTCCAGGACGACGGTCGCGCCGGGCCGCAGGAAGCGGGCCAGTGTGTGTGCCGACTCCTCGATGTAGCGCAGGTCGGGGGCACCGTCCTGTAACGGGGTCGGGACCGTGACGACCGCGATGTCGAAGCCGCCGCAGTCGCGCGCGAGTTCACTGGGCTGGTAGGAGCCGCGCTCCAGCGCCCGGGTGAGGCGTTCGGAGGAGACGTCCTCCACGTACGACTCGCCGGCGGCGAGGCTCTTGACCCGCCGGGCGTCCACGTCGTACCCGACCACTTGGTGTCCGACCTCGGCGGCCCTGATGGCCAGCGGGAGGCCTACGTATCCCTGTCCCACGACGACGACGCGCATCAGTGACTCCTGTTCGCGGAACCGGCAGACGGTACGGCAGACGGTGTGCGGCGGATGAGTTCCCGGACCGTCATGACGAGGAAGGCGGTGTTGGTGGTGAGGTAGCGCTTGCCGAGGCGGCGCGGCTCCTGCAGGGCGCGGTAGAACCATTCGAGGCCCATGCGCTGCCAGACCACGGGGGCCCGCTTGGTGATGCCGGCCAGGATGTCGAAGGAGCCGCCGACGCCGTGCACCACGTGGGCGCCGGTGCGCTTGCCGTAGCCGGCGGTGAAGATCTCCTTCTTGGGCGAGGTCATGCCGAGGAACAGCAGCTGGGCGCCGCTCTCCGCGACGGCGTCGGCGACCGCCGCCTGGTCGGAGTCCTCGAAGTAGCCGTTGCGGCTGCCGGCCACGCGCAGCGCCGGGAAGCGCTCGGCGATCCGGCCGAGCATCAGGTCCAGTACGTCCGGCCGGGCGCCGAGCAGGTAGACGGGGACGTCCGCGGTCTCGGCGGCGGCCAGCAGCCGCATGAACAGGTCGATTCCCGCGACCCGTTCGGGCAGCCGGACGCCGAGGACGCGGCCCGCCCACACCACGGCCTGGCCGTCGGCCAGGACGAGGTCGCAGCCGGAGACCGCCGCCGCGAGACGGGGGTCGCGCCGCATGTTGACCAGCTTGGCGGCGTTGACCATGCCGATCTCGATCTGTTCACCGCGCCGTACCGCCTCGAGGCAGCGCTGCACGGTCTCGTCCATGGTCAGCGCGTCGAGCGTGACCCCGAAGAGGGTCTGGCGGGATGGCCGGGGCTTTCGGTGGGTCATCTCCCGGGACCCCCGAGCCAGGCGTGGAGCAGCCAGCCGAACTCGTACGGCCTGCACTCCCGGTCGATCACGACGGGGCGGAAGATCCGGTCGAGCGGAGCCAGCCGCGCCTGCGGGGCCACCTTGGTGGTGACTCCGCGGGCGGCGCGGACGGCCTTGGCCGGGTCGCCCCGGTAGACCTTGCGCCAGGTGACCCCGTACTTCTCGAGGATCATGGGCTCGCGCGGGGAGCCGCCGGGCCCTCTGATCTCGGGCACGTCCGTCATCCAGCGCAGCCCCCGGCGGATGGCTGCGCCGAAGTCGGTGCCGCCCGCTTCGGCCAGGTCGAAGAGGGCGGTCGGGGCCATGGCGTGCTGGTGCACGCTGTAGACGGGGTAGCCCTCCACCACGCCGCCCGTGCGGGCGTCGTAGTGCCACCACCACTGTCCGCCGTCCCCCTGGAGTTCGCAGATCCGGGCGGCGCAGGCATCGGCGGCCGCGAGGGCCTCCGGGTCCGGGCCGCTCGCGTGCAGCCGGGCCAGCGCCTGGAGCGGATAGGTCTGGTCGGCGAAGCAGGCCACGTGGGAGCGGTACCCGGGGACCAGCCCCGGCCCGGTGGCGTGCGGGAACAGCGGACTGCCCGCAGCCCTGGCCGCCAGCAGGCGGTCGCGGGCGGCCGCCAGCCGGTGCTCCACGTCCGCCGAGGTACGGGCCGCGGCGAGGGCGGAGAGCACCCAGGCCGCCTCGACGGTGTACTGCGGCCGTCCGGGGACGTCCAGCGCGGCCACCCGCGCGAGGGCGTCCGCCAGCTTCGGGTGCCCGGTCTCGGCGGCGGCCCAGGCGATGAGCGCCGCGTCCCCGAGGTTCGTCACCACGGGCAACCGCTCCACCAGCAGCCCCGCGTACTCCTCGACGCTGTGTCCGCCGAACAGGGCGCGCTGCCGCTCCTCGGGCAGGAACCGCGCCCCCAGCGCGGTGATGGCCGAGTAGCGGGTGCTGGTTCCGCGCCCCTCCAGCCGGCGGATGCCGTCGGAGGTGACCGTCCCCACCCTGGTGAACACGAAGGTGTCGGAGCCCGCCAGGTACATCTCGGGCAGTCCCGCCTCGGCCAGCGCGAGCAGGCGCTCAGCGAGCGCGTGCAGCGACGGGTCCTCGTGGGCCAGTGCTTCTAATCGTGCTGCTCGTGCTGTGGTCACCGGGTCCCCACCCCGGTTCCCTGTGTGCTGCGCGCACCTCGTATGTCCGAGCTGTACGGCTCCAACACACCTACCCCCTCTGATCGCTCCTCGGACAGACCCGGCGGTCGTCGTTCCGCGGAGGGGAATGCGCATGACGGCGCACGTGCCGGCGGTGTGAATTCCCCCGATGGCACGAACCGTCCGGGGCCGCCCACTGGATCCCCCCAGCGATGCCCAGGACCGGAGCACGCGCGAACGGCAGCGTCGGGCGGGCGCGTTGCGCGCCGTCCGTCGTCACTTGGTCCGCGATGCCCTCGTCGTGTACAACCCCCCACTGAACAAAGCCTGTTGCCTGCTCAGATCCCGTGTACAGGGACAAGGTATGCCCAAGGGTGTTCGTTGATTGCGGTTTTGAGGAAATGCCGCTGACCTAAATTGCCGACGTACCGTCAGGTCCGCTCGAGCAGGGTTCCGTCCTTCTCTTCGTGCAGCGAACCGGTGCGCGGACACTCCCACACGCCCGGCTCGCCCTCGCGCTCCACCAGGCGGACCCCGGCCCGGCCCACCCAGCCGATGCGGCGGGCCGGTACCCCTGCGACCAGTGCGAAGTCCGGTACGTCCCGGGACACGACCGCGCCGGCCGCGACCAGTGCCCACCGCCCGATGCGCACCCCGGCCACGCACACCGAACGGGCGCCCAGTGAGGCCCCCTCGGCGACCACGACACCGGCGGCCTCCCAGTCGCCGCCGCGCTTCTGCCGGCCGTCGGGGTCGACTGCCCGCGGATAGAAATCATTGGTGAGCACGGCTGCCGGGCCGATGAAAACCCCGTCGCCGAGTTCGGCGGGCTCGTAGACGAGTGCGTAGTTCTGCAGCTTCACGTTGTCGCCGATTTGTACGCCGGGCCCGACGTACGCCCCCCGCCCCACGATGCAGTCGCGCCCGAGCCGCGCGTCCTCCCGTACCTGCGCGAGATCCCAGATCGTGGTCCCGTCCCCGAGTTCGGCCGTTTCGTCGACCTGGGAGGAGGGTTGAATGCGGACACTCACGCGGCGGTCCCCTTACGGCTGGAGGTACTGACGTAAGGGGGGAGCATATGCGCCGCGGGGGCGGCCCACCGGGAGATCAACCGACTGTTCACGCAGCGGACTTGGGGTCCCGACAGGGCTGTGGCCGGGTCGCCAGGGGCGTCGTCACGCAGGGTGCTGTCGAGGAAGGCGAGGCCGGCGGCGGCGGTGATGCGTGGGCCCTCTGTGCGGTCCAGGGAGCCGACGAGTGAGGGGAGGGGCGGCAGGTACAGGGGGGTGTCCGTGAAGGTGAGGTGTGCGGCTCCGGGGACGGTGAGGCGGTAGCTCGTCGCGGTGGATGCGGCCCAGCTGGATGCGTACGCAGCTGAGATCCGCGGCGCGGACCGCCGTCCAGCGGGCCGCCCGCTTCTCGTCCTCGCCGGCGTCGCCCGCCGCCGAGACCGGCGTAGTCCGCGAGGGCGTCGGAGACCATGCGCGCCACCCGCCCGGTACGCCGTCGCAGCAGCGGCGCCACGGCGAAGAGGAGGGCGACCGCCGCGCCGGCCGGCACCGGAACCATCTGCCAGTGCAGCCCTAGCACCGCCGCGGCCGGCATGGCGTGCCGTACATCCGGAATTCCTCGTGTCATATGCCTGTCGCGTTGCGCGTACCAGTGCATATGGTGTGGCTCCGGACCATCCCGGGCACACGGCCCTCCCGCACTCCCCACGGGAGGGCCGTCGCGCGGCCCGTCACCTGCGGCGTACGAGGGTCAGCCGGGCGAGGCCCCTGCATCGATACTGTCGCTGCCGGCTTGTGTCTGTGCGGCCGGAGGCTCCGGGTGGTACGAGGTCGTGGCCTTCACCGCCGCGGCGGCGGCGATCAGCACCATGACGGCGACGATGAGGGCGCGGCGTTTGGCCCGCACCCCACGCAGCGCCGCGGCCTCGGCGGCGCTGGAGGGGCTGGGGTTGCGCCAGGCGGTGGTGAGGCGCCAGACGAGCACGATGGCAACGGCTGCAGCCAGCGACACCCCGACAACCCGGCCGGCGGCATAACTCTGTGAGGTGGTGTCGACGGACAGCATGATCATGCCAAATATCGTATGCGTGATCGAAACCCCGTGGATCACGATCCGGCAACCCCAGCCCGCGGCATACATCACGCGGTGCACCGCCGATCGCGCCAAGGTCACGCAATCACGCTGAGCCTGGGCATCATCCCCACCGAGCCGACTTCGTCGACAACCGACGCAACGAGGGCCGCCGACACCTCGGACTCCGGACGCAGGCGCCCGGGTGCGATGTGTTCGCCCACCGAGGAGGTACCAACCGTGGAACGGACCACCCGCAGCCATCGCGACGCAGCGTTGAACGCCCGTACATGGGACGTCATCGTCAGCAGCCGCAATCCGACGCCCCGGCCCTTGAACTGGTTGTTCCGGCCGGCTCCGGGACCTGGGCCCGAACTCCTGGGTGACGTACGAGGCGCCACGGTCGCCGAACTCGGCTGCGGGCAGGGCCGGCACCTGGCAAGCCTGGCCGAGTGCGGGATCGACCGAGGCATTGGCATCGACGTGTCGCCGGTCCGCCTCGGTGACGCCGCGTTCACGTTCGTCGACGTGGACCAGGTCGAGTGGTGGCTCGGCGACGCCGTCACCGCGGCCGCGCACCTGCCCGACCTCGACGTCGCGTTCTCCGTCTTCGGGGCAATGTGGTTCGCCGATCCGCAAGACCTGCTGCCCGTCCTCGCCCGCCGCATCCGTCTCGGCGGTCGCCTCGTTTTCTCATGCCTCACCCGGTCGCCGGGGATGCCCGAGGGGCGCCGCCAGATGCTGGTGCGCACCGGTCCCGCCCGGTCCATGTGGACCGTCCGGCACATGTACTCCGTGTCCGGCTGGGTGCGCCTCCTCGCCGAGCACGGCTTCACCACGGATCGCGTCGTCCGGCCTACGGATCCGGTGAACGCCTTCTGGGGCGCCTGCGTCTTCGCGGCACACCGGTACCGGTGAAGGCCGCCGTCAGACGATGTCTCGCCCGCCGCTGAAGGTGTCCTCTCCACACCCCGGCAACGTCCATGAGCCGGACGCGTTCGCGGCGGGGGGTGGGCGCGGGGCTGTAGTGCTGCAAGAGCGCGACGACGGGCGGCTCAATCGCCGCCTGGCCATTCCCGCACCGGCTGGCCTGCCTCGGCTGCAGGAGCAGGCCGATGCCTGGGAGAGGCAGCTGCGCGCAAGGACGCCGTGGAGCCGGCGCACGCCCTGTCGCATCATGTGGTGGACGCCGCTGTGGCGACCGTTCGCGAGCTGGGCCCGGCCCAGCCGGACACCCTCATCCACGGCGAGCGCCGGGCCCAGTTCCATGCTGTCCAGGCTGCGTTCTGTGGGCGCCGCCACGGATTTCGGATCGCCCGCAGCGGACCACGACTGGACTGGCTCACCGCATTGACGGATCGCCTGGCGGAGTTGCTCACGGAACGCCCGTGAACCGTGATTCCGGCGGCATCATATGAGGAAGTCGAGCAGGATCTGGCGGCTGGTCTGCGAGGTGAGGCTGCCGTAGGCGTCGTCGAAGGCGTGCTCGGCGAAGGGGAGTTTCTTCACCTGGGCGTCCATGCCTTGGGCGCGCAGCGCGTCGGCGAAGTCGGTGACGGTCTTCGGGCGGGCGCTGCGGTCGCGGTCGCCGACCACCAGCAGGGTGCGGGGGAGGTCGGAGGGCATGCCGGTGGTGGGGGACACCTCGCGGTAGCGCTCGGGGTATTGCTGCGGCGTGCCGCCCGTGAAGAGTTCGGCTGCCTCGCGGGTCCCGGCTATGTCGTCCT
Source organism: Streptomyces sp. NBC_00354 (assembly GCF_036106915.1). Taxonomy (NCBI): domain Bacteria; kingdom Bacillati; phylum Actinomycetota; class Actinomycetes; order Kitasatosporales; family Streptomycetaceae; genus Streptomyces; species Streptomyces sp. NBC_00354. The sequence goes on from NZ_CP107983.1 coordinate 7,764,306, forward strand.
TCCACATCTGGGTGACATCGGTGCCGGGGTAGAAGCCGACGACGGAGGCCGGGGGCCTGGGCATGTCACCGGCGCTGGGGGTGATGGTGCCTGCCTGGAGCCGGTACGCGGCGTTCATCGCGAGGGTGCCGCCGGCGGACATGCCGCCGAGGGAGATCCGGGAGGCGTCGATGCCGTAGTGCTCGGCGTTCTGCTGGACCCAGCCGAGCGCGCTGACCAGGTCCTGCGGGGCCTCGTTCCAGGTCGGGTGGCCGGGTGCCGCCAGGCGGTAGTCGACGGCGACGACGGCGACCCCGTGGTCGGCGAGCCAGCGGCCGGTGCCCCGCAGGTCGCTCTTGTCGAAGGTGTGGAATCCGCCGGCGTGCGCGAGCACGATGGCCGGTACTTTCCCGGCCGGGCGTCCGGAGGTCTGTCTCGGGAGGTAGAGGTCTGCGTTCAGGGGTTTGCCGTCAGGGCCCGCATACGTGGTCGTCGTATCCGGTGTGCTGTCGGGGTAGCCGAGCCCACTGAAGACCTGGCCGAAGGACACCTCCGTGCCGGCCTGCCGGGCGGCGGCGAACTGGATGCCGCCTATGGTCAGCGCGCCGGCGCTCGACAGTGCGGTGATCACGGTCACCGTGCGGCCCCAGCGCACGAGACCGCTGCGCCCGGCCAGCACACCGAGGCCGACACCGAGCAGGGCGATGACCGCTATGTGGAAGGGGTATTGGCCGCCGAGCACCGGGCCGATCACACCGGCCTTCGGGATCGCCGGTAGGTACGCCCCGAGCACGATCGCCGCAACGAGGAAGGCCAGGAACGAGCCGATCAGGGCGACGATCACACGTCCGACCCGCTTGAGCGGGCCGGGCGCGGGGGTGGAAGGGACGGCCCCTGCGGTCGGTGTCGGGATGCTGCGTAGGGACATGGCGGTGCTCCTGCGAGGTGCGAGGCGTGTGGGTCGGGAGGCGATTACGGGCCCCTTCTGCTGCCTCACCAATGTCCCTTCCGGGGGCCGTCCCACGCGTCCCCCGGCGGAGCCAATGTCCCACGTAGCTCTTGAGAGGGACACCGCTGAGTACGGGTGCGTCACAGGCTGCTGGTGCCGGGAGCGACCAGGCCGTTCTCCCACGCGAGGACGGCGGCTTGAGTACGGTCGCGCAGCTGCAGCTTGTGCAGGATGCGGCCCACGTGGGTCTTGACAGTCTCCTCGGCAACGGCGAGCCTTCCCGCGATCTCTGCGTTGGACAGCCCCTGGGCGATCTGCGTGAGCACCTCGTTCTCGCGGTCCGTCAGCGTGCCGATCCGAACTCCGGTCGGAGCCTTCGGGGTGCCGCTCGTGCGGGCGAACTCCGCGATGAGCCGCTTCGTGAGGTCGGGAGACAGCAGTGCCTCGCCGCGCGCCACCACCCTGACGGCCTCGGCGAGCTCCAGCCCGGAGGCGTCCTTGAGGAGGAATCCGCCGGCCCCGGCGCGCAGCGCCGCGTACACGTACTCGTCGAGGTTGAAGGTGGTCAGGACCAGGATCTTCGTGTCCGATCCCGGGCGGGAGGTGATACGGCGGGTCGCCTCGATGCCGTCGAGGCCGGGCATGCGGATGTCCATCACGATGACGTCGGGCAGCAGGGCGTCGGCCTTGGCCACGGCGTCGATGCCGTCCTGGGCCGTCGCGACGACCTCGATGTCGCTTTGGGTGCCGAGCAGGATGGAGAACGCCTCGCGGACCATGGCCTGGTCGTCGGCGATCATCACGCGGATCGTCACAGGGAGGCTTCCTTGTCGCGGGTACGGGAGGGGGCGGGCAGGCTCGCCGCCACGGCGTATCCACCGTCGGGAGTGGGGCCGGCGGAGAAGGCCCCGCCGAGTATCGCAGTGCGCTCCCGCATGCCGGTCAGTCCGTGTCCGGCGCCGGCGGACGGCGCGGCGGCGTGTGTCGCAGGCGAGTTGACCACCCGCACGCTCAGCCCGGCGCGGGTGAAGGACAGCTCGACCGCGGCCTCGGCGCCGGGCGCATGGCGCAACGTGTTGCTCAGTGCCTCCTGCACGATGCGGTACGCCGACAACTCCACGCCCGGCGGCAGCGGCCGGCGGCTGCCTCGAACCCGCGCGGTCACCGGAACTCCGGCGCCACGCACATTGGCCAGCAGCGCGTCCAACTGGGCCAGCGAGGGCTGCGGGGTGGTGCCCTCCGGACTTTCGCCGGTGGCGTCGGACCGCAACAGGCCCAGCATGTGGCGCAGTTCGGCCAGACCCTCCTGCGCGTTGGCACGTATCGCCGCCAGCTCCTTGACCAGCTCCTGGGGAGGATCCTGAACCCGGTAAGGGGCTGCGTCCGCCTGGATCGAGATGACCGACATGTGGTGGGCGACCACGTCGTGCAGCTCGCGTGCGATGCGGGCTCGCTCCTCCAGCACCGTACGCAGTGCCCGTTCGTGCGCCGTGACGGCGATCTGCTCGATGAGCCGCGCCCGGTCCTCGCGGCGGCCACGTGCGAACGAGCCGACGAGCACGGCCAGCGAGAACAGCGCGCAGACACCGGCGAGGAAAGTGAAGGACCCGACGGCGTAGCCCGCCGCCTTCAGCCAGAACGCCGGCACGGCACTCAGCAGAGCGGCCACGGCCGCCGAGGACACCGGTATGCGCAGGGAGAGGAGGAAGAGAGCTCCGGCGTGCACGGTCCACGACCACAACTGATTGTCGTAGGTGGGGGGATGGCCGATGGCTATGCCCGCGGTGAACGCCAGCGACAGCCACCACGCCGGCACCGGCCGGCGCAGCCCCACCACGAGTGTCGCCGCATGGGCACAGGCCAGGACCCTGGCGGTGAGATCCGCGCCGGTGGCCGAAAGCGCCCCGGCGCCGAGGACGACCAGGACCTGCGGCAGCCACCGCAGCCACTGCGGCCAGGACACGGGCGGCATGGGCTGAGCACGGGTGGTCCACAGGTCCGCCCGCAGGCCACGGAGCGTGAACCGGCCTGCCGCCGCCCCGACATCGGGCTCGGACACCAGATCACGCCCGGTCACGGGTACTTCCTTCATCGTGCCGCAGTCCTTCATCGTGACGCAGTGGTTCCTCGAGGTGTGCGCAGTTCACAGGAATTCCTTCCAGCCGTTCATCCGCACACGAGGTTACGGAGCCAAGCACCTGGCGGCGTCCCGCCACGGAGCCGCATCGGCGCGTAGCTCTCCAGAGCTACAAGGGTGTGCCTCCTCCTGCTCGCCGGTAGTGGTACGCACTGACAAAAACACCTGGCAGACCAGGGAGAGGGCCCGTATGGTCATCGCGATGATGACTCACACCACTCACGGAATGGGGGTCCCGTCCGCGCAAGGTGAGTGCTGATGGCCACTCACACCGCGAACGAGGAATCCCCTCTTTCCCTCCGGCACCTTTCCCTCTGGCTGCGCGTGCGCGAGTTCGCCGTGCCGCCGTCCATGATCGAGACTGCGACCGCCCGCCGTCTTGCCGGGGACTGGGCCGGGGCGTGCGCCGCCGCAGGTATCGATGTCGATCTCAACCTGCGCTCGGTGGCGCGTACCCACGGGCGCGAACTCGCGGCCCGGATTCGGGCCGATCTCCGCCACCTGGCTCCCGACCTGCTGCGCTGGCACATGCCCAGGATCGCTCCTGACGGACTGCTGCGCCCGGGCCTGACCATCTCCCTGGCCCGGTACGACAACCCCGGGGCCGTCGGCCCACGCCCGGTACACCTTGTGGCACGGACTCTGCCGGCATGGGCGGATGCCGGTCAGCGGATCAGCCTCGCGCTCTGGGACGGATCCCCCGACGACGCCGGCGCACGCCGTCATCCGCATCCCCACCCCAACCCCCGGTTCCGCCTCGACCTGCACCGCCACCTGTGGGACGCGCGCAGGACCGATGAGCTCCGCAACCGGTCCGGGGCCGAGCCGTCACCCGCCGACGGCACCCCCGCAACGGACCCGGACGTGCTCGGGCTCGTGCCACAGGGGCGTCGCTGCGCGGTCGACCGGTGGGCGGCCGAGGCGGGGATCCTGCTCCGGACCGACGGGTGTTCCACGCGGACCTTCACCGTACGGCTCGGGTCCCGGCAGCGGCTGGACCTGGACCTTGCCGCGGACAGGGACGGCAGCGGCGGCACGGACGCAGGGGACAGCACGGACGGAGGGGACAGCAGGGACAACAACGAGCCACCCGTACTGCGGATCTCGGCGGCGCCCATGCATCCCGGCGCCTGCCCGCCCCCGATCCTGCCCGACGCGGCGACCTGGCTGCTGCCCGACCTGGACCTGCTCCGCACCGGTTCCATCGACGCCGATCGACTGCACCCGCTGGTCGCGTCGGCACTCGTACCGCATCACGCGCCGACCGCCCCGTCCCGGGTTCCGGAGCGGGCCGGCCAACCGCACCTCGTCGAGTGCCGGGGCGCCCAGCACCGGATCGGCCTCGTCGACGGGGTACTGGCACCACTCGACCACGACCCGGCCGAGATCCGCCGGGAGGAACTGCTGGTTGCCCTGACCGGAACCCCGCTGCCCTGCCTGCAGGCGATCGACGAGGCGCACCGTCGTCCGGACTGCCTCACCGGCGTACGCGAACGCCTGGACCACGGCGACACCGCCGGTGCACTGGCCGTCGTCGAGAGCCTGCTGGGCCCCGACGCATTGCTGCGCGACGGCGCCCTCCGGGACGAACTGGAGGCGGCCGCGCGGCAGCGGATCACGTACGGGCTGTTCAGAGCGGGCCTGACCGGACCCGGGCCCGGCCGCATCCGCCCGGGCCCCAGCCGCCCCCGCGGGCACCGCTCGCATCCACGCCATACGGCAGGCCGCTGACCCGGGGGCCGGGGACCGCACCCCGCACCCCGCAGCCGTCCTTCCCTCAACGCACAACGAACCCGCAAAAGGTGATCAAACATGCCCGCATACGCCCCATTCGCCGTACGCAATACCCCCGCCGACCCGGCCGCCGACGCCTCCCAGCTCGATGTCGCCGGCGAGTTGCTGGCCCTGCTCCGCGACACGACCACCGAACCGCGCCCCGACACACAACTCGAGGCCCTGACCCTCGCCGTGGCCGCCGACCTGCCCGTCCTGCTGTGGGGCGAGCCGGGGATCGGCAAGACCGCCGCCCTGACCCAGCTCGCCGCGTCACTGGACCTGCCCCTGACCACCGTCATCGCCAGCGTCCACGAGCCGTCCGACTTCTCCGGCCTGCCCATCATCGGGGACGACCCCGCGGAACAGGGCGTTCCGATGGCCCCGCCGGACTGGGCCGTGCGCCTCGTACGAGCCGGCCGGGGGCTGCTGTTCCTGGACGAGCTGTCCACCGCGCCGCCGGCCGTACAAGCCGCCCTGCTCCGCCTCGTACTCGAGCGACGGATCGGCGCCCTCCAACTGCCGCCCGGGGTCCGGATCGTGGCCGTTGCCAATCCGCGGTCCTCGGCGGCCGACGGCTGGGAGCTGAGCCCGCCGCTCGCCAACCGTTTCGTCCATCTCCAGTGGACCCACGACCAAGACGTCGTCGTACGCGGCCTCGGCGGAACGTGGCCCCGGGCCACGCTGCCGCGGCTCGACCCTTCGATGCTTCCGCAGGCCGTGGACTTCGCCCGCCGCGCGGTGTGCGGGCTCCTCGCCGCCCGCCCCACGCTCGTACACCGGCTGCCCAGCGGCGAAACCCGCCGGGGCGGCCCTTGGCCGTCGCCTCGGAGCTGGGAGATGACCCTGAGTCTGATCGCCTTCGCGACCGCCGCCGGTTCCTCCCGGGACGTGCTGTCCCTGCTGGTCAGAGGAACGGTGGGGGACGGCCCCGGACTGGAACTGCTGGCGAGCCTGGACCGCATGGACCTCCCGGATCCCGAGGTGCTGCTCGCCGATCCGGCGGGCGCGGTCCTGCCCGAGCGGGGCGATCTGCGCCAAGCCGTGCTCGACGGTGTGGTGGAAGCGGTCCGCAAGCGCCCCGACAAGACGCGCTGGGACGCGGCATGGGCGCTCCTGGTCCGGGCGCTGGAGACGGGAGCCCCGGACCTGGTGGTCGTCCCCGCGTCCACGCTCGCCTCGCTGCGCCGCGAGGAGTGGGACGTGCCGGCCGCCATCGAGCGGCTCGCCGGAGCGGTGTCGCTCTCCCGGCGGGCGGACCACGCGGCCGCCCGGGCCGCAGCCGACGCGTTGGGCCGACGATGACCGGGAAGACACCGCGGGCACTCGACCGCGACAAGCTCTTCGCCGCCCGACTGCACGCCGCCCGGGCCCGGCCCTACTTGGCGACCGCGCTGTTCGCGCTGCACACCGTGGAATCGAGGCGGGTACCGACGATGGCCGTCGACCGGCACTGGCGGTGCTACGTCTCACCGGCCTTCGTGGACCGCATGCCGGTGGAGCAACTCGCCGGGGTATGGGTGCACGAGGTGTCCCACCTGCTGCGCGACCACCACGGGCGAGGTGACCGGGTCGCGCGGGAGCGCGGGCTGCACGGCCGGGCGGAGCGGCTGCGGATGAACATCGCCGCGGACTGCGAGATCAACGACGACGTCTTCGGCGACGGGCTGGTCCGGCCCGAAGACGTCGTCGATCCGCTGTCCCTGGGACTGTCCGAGGGGCAGCTCATGGAGGACTACCTGCGCCAGTTCACGCTCGGGCCCCGTACGCAGCACATGGCCTGGCTGGACTGCGGCAGCGGCGCCGACGGGCTGGAACGGGAATGGGACCTCGGGGAGGACGGCGCGCACGGACTCAGCGAACAGGAACGGGATGCGGTGAGGTTCCGAGTGGCGCAGGGCATCAGGGGCCGTCCGGGGAACGCCTCGAAGGGGTGGAAGCGTTGGGCGGAGGAGGCGTTCCACCCGCCGCAGCCGTGGCGGGAGCTGCTGGGAGCGGCGGTCCGTTCGGCGGCCTCCGGGTCCGGCGCGGGCGAGGACTATTCGTACGGCCGCCCGTCGCGGCGCTCGGCCGGGCTGCCCGGCGCTGTTCTGCCGAGTCTGCGGCGCAGGCCGCCCCGGGTCTCCGTGGTCATCGACACCTCCGCATCGGTCAGTGACGCCGAGCTGGGCAGCGCGCTCCTGGAGGTCGCCGCGATCACCCGTGCCGTGGGCGGCCGTCGGGACCTGGTCACCGTGGTGGCGTGCGACGCGGCGGCCCGGATCGCCCACCCCCTGTGCCGTGGCGAGGGAATTGCACTGCTGGGGGGTGGGGGTACCGATCTGCGCTCGGGCTTCGCGAAGGCGCTCCGAGCGGGGGCCCGGCCGGACGTCATCGTGGTCCTGACCGACGGGCAGACCCCCTGGCCGAGCACACGACCGCCGTGCCGGACGGTGGTCGGCCTCTTTCCCCGACAGCAGTCGTGGGACGAGGACGACCCGGACTACGTGCCGGACTCGCCGCCCGCATGGGCCCGCGTGGTCGCCATCGGATAGGCACCCCCTGGTCAGCGACCGGCTCGGGGCAGCGAACATCGGCCTCGTCGACATTGTCGCGCGATACTCGCTCGACGCCGGTTACCACGTCGTCCTCGAAGGGATCCTGTACGCCGAGTACTGGCGGACACCGTCGACCGCATCGTGCGCGACACGGGGCTCGGTGCTCTTCCGGCGCTGGAGCCCTGACCTCGCGTACGGTCGGGGCCGCCCCCGCCCGGGGCCGGTCCGGGTTCGTGTCGGCCGGGGGAACGTGCTGCGCACCTCGATCGTCTACCTTTCCGTGGACGTTTCCGGGGCTGTGGTCGCCGGCCGGCCGGGAACCGTCCTCGGCTCTCACCCCTTCACCGCACGGGAGTTGTTCCCCATGGCAGCCTCCCTCGTACGACGACCGGGCGCCACGCCGCCGCGGCGGCCTCGGGTAGCCCCCTGATGAAGACCGGCCAGGCACAATCACCCACCCGCCGGGCCTTGGCCGCAGTGCTGTGCGCCGCGCTGTTCGCACTGCTGACCGCCCTGGTCGTGGCCCGGCACGGCACCCCGTACGCCCTCGACGAGAGCTGGCACCAGTGGTCGGTGGAGCACCGCCCTGCGGTCGTGGTGGCCTTTGCGCGCGGTATCACGGCGACCGGCAGCGGCCCCGTCCCGTACGTGTGCGCCGTCGGCGCCGGGCTTGTCGCGGGCCGGGGTACCCGCGGCCGGGTGCTGACCGCCGCGGGCGCACTCGGCTTCCTGGTGCTCGTCCAGGCCGTACGCCACGCCGTCCTGTACGGCGTGGCGCGGCCGCGTCCGCCCGTTGCCGACTGGGCGGCGCTCGCCACGGGGTTCGCCTTCCCCTCCGGTCACGCCACGACCTCGGCGATCGTGGCCGGGCTGCTGGCCTGGGCCGCATGGCGTACGGCGACTCCGGCCACCGCCCGGTTCTGCTGGGCTCTGGCGGCCTGCTGGGCGATCGCCGTGGGCCTGAGCCGGATCTACCTCGGCGTGCACTGGCCCACGGACGTCCTCGGCGGCTGGCTCTACGCCCTGACCTGGCTGACCGCCGCAGGGGCAGTGGCCGCGGCGAAGCGTGTGTGACATCAGGCGGTTGTCGCCGCCGCAGGCGCCCCGGTAAGCGGCCATATCGTCCGCAATCGCCTAAAGTTCCGTAGACAGAAGGGCAGCCTTGCCTTACCGCGGCCTGTCGTGGCCTGGCCACCTTGCCGCCTTGCCATCCCCGGGAGCACCCGTGTCCCCACCTTCCCGCCCGGCGCTCGCCAGGACGGTCGACACCCGGTTCGCCGCGCGGAACACCCCGTACGAGGGCAGGCTCCCCAGAGCGAAAGCGACTCGGGGAGGGCCTCGACACGCCGGCCGAACCGCTGACCGAGCGCGAGGCAGCAGCTGCCACGGAGCCCGGGCACGGGTCCGGGCAGCGGACCAGCAGCGGGCAGGAGAGCAGTGATGTCCGAAGCGGACCCGGATCCGGGCAGCTGGAGGGGGAGCGGCGCGAGGACGGACGCAGCCGAGGGCGGGACATCGCGGCGGGCTTTGCTCGGCTGGGGCGGCGCCGGTCTGGCGCTGGGCGCTGCCGTGGCCGGCGGTGCCGTCGCGGTCTTCCACGGCAAGTCCGTCCCCCGGGACCCCGGCACGGGCGGTGCAGCCGTGCCCTTCCACGGCGCGCACCAGGCCGGTATCGCCTCCGCCGTCCAGGACCGGCTGCACTTCGCCGCGTTCGACGTGAAGACGAAGGACCGCGCGGAGCTCGTCCAGCTCCTCAAGGACTGGACGCGGGCCGCCGAGCGGATGACCGCCGGACTCCCCGTCGGCGAGGGCGCGGTCGGCGGCCTCCCCGAGGCCCCGCCGGACGACACGGGCGAGGCCCTCGGCCTCAAGCCCTCCCGGCTCACCCTCACCATCGGATTCGGACCGGGCCTCTTCGCCAAGGACCGGTTCGGCCTGGAGGTCAGGCGCCCCGAGGCCCTGGTCGACCTGGAGCAGTTCCCCGGCGACAACCTGGACCCGGCCAGGAGCGGCGGCGACATCTGCGTGCAGGCCTGCGCGGACGACCCGCAGGTCGCGGTGCACGCGATCCGCCAGCTCGCCCGGATCGGCTTCGGCAAGACGGCGGTGCGCTGGTCCCAGCTCGGCTTCGGCAAGACCTCGTCCACCACCCCGGACGAGCAGACCCCGCGCAACATGATGGGCTTCAAGGGCGGCACCCGGAACATCTCCGGCACCGACCGGAAGGCCCTCGACCAGCACGTGTGGGTTGGCCCCGGCGACGGCGCCGACTGGCTGGCCGGCGGCTCGTACCTGGTGGCCCGCCGCATCCGGATGCGCATCGAGATCTGGGACCGGACCTCCCTGCAGGAGCAGGAGGACATCATCGGCCGCGACAAGGGCGAAGGCGCCCCCGCCGGCAGGTCGAAGGAGCGCGACGAGCCGTTCCTGAAGGCGATGAAGCCGGAGGCGCACGTCCGCCTCGCGCACCCGGACAGCAACAGCGGGGCCACGATCCTGCGCCGCGGCTACTCGTTCACCGACGGTTCGGACGGACTGGGCCGCCTCGACGCCGGCCTGTTCTTCCTCGCCTACCAGCGCGACGTCCGCAAGGGCTTCGTCCCGATCCAGCGCAGCCTGGCCAAGAGCGACGTGCTCAACGAGTACATCCAGCACGTGGGCTCGGCCGTCTTCGCCGTTCCGCCGGGCGTCCGCGACGAGGACGACTGGTGGGGCCGGTCCCTGCTCAGCTGACCCCACGGGAAGGAACCCCCACGCCGTGTTCGGGAACTATCTGATCGGCCTGCGCGAAGGACTCGAGGCCAGTCTCATCGTCTGCATCCTGATCGCCTACCTGGTCAAGACCGGCCGCCAGGACCGACTGGTGCCCGTGTGGCTCGGCGTCGCCCTGGCCGTCAGCCTGTCGCTAGGTTTCGGCGCCGCCCTTCAGTTCGGGTCATCCACGCTCACCTTCCAGACCCAGGAGGCCCTCGGCGGCATCCTGTCCATCCTGTCGGTGGGCCTGGTCACCTGGATGGTCTTCTGGATGCGACGCACCGCGCGGCACCTGAAGAGCGACCTGCAGGGCAAGCTCGACGCCGCCCTCACCATGGGCACCAGTGCCCTGGTCCTCACGGCGTTCATCGCAGTGGGCCGGGAGGGGCTCGAGACCTCCCTGTTCATCTGGACGGCCGTCCAGGCCACCGGTGACGGCATCCGCCCGCTGATCGGCGCACTGCTCGGACTGCTGACCTCCGTCGTGCTGGGCTGGCTGTTCTACCGCGGTGCGCTGAAGATCAACCTGGCCAAGTTCTTCACCTGGACCGGAGCCATGCTGATCGTCGTCGCGGCGGGCGTCCTCGCGTACGGGTTCCACGACCTCCAGGAGGCCGGCTTCCTCCCCGGCCTGCACACCCTCGCCTTCGACATCAGCGACACCGTCCCGGCCGGCAGCTGGTACGGGACCCTCCTCAAGGGCGTGTTCAACTTCCAGCCCGACCCGACCGTCCTCCAAGTGGTCGTGTGGGGCCTCTACCTCGTCCCGACGATGGTCTTCTTCCTGGCACCCCAGCGCCGTAGCACCCCGGCCGACAGCCCGGCCCGCTCCACGACGGCCGGCTGAATCGGCACAAACTGATGTGCGGATCCGGCGTCCGGTTGACAGGCTGAGGTCATGAACGACCCGACCACCACACCCATTACCGCGGAACTCCTGCGCGGCGCCCTCGACCTGGAGCGCACCGAGCACGGTGTGCTCCCGCACCGGCTGCCGGCCAGGGCCCGCGCCCAGTGCACCGACGGGCAGCTGGCGATGGCAGAGGCCCAGCCCTCCGGCGTACGGCTGGTGTTCCGCACCCGGGCCACCGTCGTCGAGCTGGACACGCTCCGCACCAAGATGGCCTACGTGGGCGCCCCGCCCCGCCCCGACGGCGTGTACGACCTCCTGGTCGACGGCCGCCTGGCCGGGCAGTCCGGGGTGACCGGCGGCCACGTCCTCATGGTGGACATGACCACCGGGTCCGCGGAGACCCGCCCCGGCCCGGTCGGCACCGTCCGGTTCGCCGGTCTGACCGACCGACCGAAGGACGTCGAGATCTGGCTGCCTTACAACGAGATCACCGAGCTCGTCGCCCTGCGTACGGATGCCCCCGTCGAGCCCGTACCGCAGGGGAGCCGCAGGGTGTGGCTGCACCACGGCAGTTCGATCAGTCACGGCTCGAACGCCGCGAGCCCCTCCACGACCTGGCCGGCACTGGCCGCTTCCCTCGGCGATGTGGAGCTGGTCAACCTGGGCTTGGGCGGCAGCGCCCTGCTGGATCCGTTCACCGCCCGGGCCATGCGGGACACCCCCGCGGACCTGATCAGCGTCAAGATCGGCCTCAACTTGGTCAACATGGATCTGATGCGTCTGCGCGCCTTCACCCCGGCGGTGCACGGCTTCCTCGACACCCTCCGCGAGGGGCATCCGAGCACGCCCCTGCTGGTCGTCTCGCCCATCCTTTGCCCCATCCACGAGGACACTCCCGGCCCCACCGCCCCGGACTTCAGCACCCTCAGCGCCGGGAGGCTGCAGTTCCGGGCCGAAGGCGACCCCGCGGAGCGCGCAGCCGGGAAGCTGACGCTCAACGTCATCCGTGAGGAGCTGGCGCGCATCGTGAAACAGCGGGCGTCCGACGACCCCCACCTGCACTACGCCGACGGCCGCGAGCTCTACGGCGAGGCGGACTTCGCCGACCTCCCGCTCCCCGACCAGCTCCACCCGGACGCCGCCACGCACCGCCGCATGGCCGACCGCTTCGCCGAACTGGCCTTCGGCACCGGCGGCCCCTTCGCCGTCCGCAGCGACTGAAGCGGCCACCCGGAAGCCGGATCCGGCATCAGCCACGGCCACCGCGCTGGTCAGGGGCAGGGGCGGCCGGTCCGGAAGGTGGTGGTGGCCTTGGCGATGACGGTGTCGGTCGAAGCCGCAGCGACCAGCGGGAGCCTGCCCGAGGGGCTCGACGAGGAGAGCAGGGCATTGGGCGGGGTGTATCCGGCGCCGGACTCCGTGGTCGCGCGCATGCGTGCTGCCGTTGCGGCCGGCGCCCAGACCCGTGAAGGCGAACTCGACCTGGAGGCATCGCTGGACCGAACGCCCTGAGTCGTACGAGGTCGCCCCCACCAGGTCCTCTCGGCGCCCCAACGCCGAGAGGACCGGTCCGGCCGCCGTGCGTCAGGGGGACGGGCTGACCTGGACGGTGGTCAGGGCGCCCCCGGAGGCCTCCTTCACCACGGCGATCCGGGTCCCGGTGTCCGGTACCTTCACGCCCACCTGAGGCAGGTCGGCGTTCCAGTAGCCGCCCCGCCGGTCGTCGAAGACCGGGACGCCCGGCCGCGCCGGGATCAGCACCGGTACGCCCGCCTTGTGCAGCACGATCTCGTCGCTCGGGCGCGTGGAGAACGTCGCGTCGAAGGTCTGCGCCCGTGCGTTGAGCAGGGTCCCGTCGGCGTTGCGCAGCGGCTGCGGCCGCGCGTCGACGGGGAGCAGCATCCCCGCACCCGGGTGCGCCTTCGTGGTGTTGTCGCTGTATGCCGTGTCCCAGAGCCAGATGAGCACGCCCTGCTGGTACGGGTAGAACTCCACCGTGTCGTTCCCGGCGCCGAAGTTGTACGGGCCGCTCTTGAGGTAGGCCCCGTAGCCGGTGTAGCGGCGGTTCTCGACCAGGTAGGCGCGCGGGTGCTCCGCGGTGCCCGTACGGCCCTGCGTACGCGACCACTTCAGCGCGTTCCAGCCGTTCGCGCCCTGCTCGGCGCCGTCGCGCAGCAGCTCCCGCTCACCCGCCGTGATCCGGATGTCGTCGAAGGCGACGCCCTTGCCGTGCGTGTTGCCGTCCGAGGTCACCCGGAGCCGCAGCTGGATGCCGCGACCGGCCAACCCATCCAGTGGTACGGCGAGTTCGGCCCAGCCGCCCGACGTGCCGGAGACCCCCTTCGCAGGGATCGCCGCGCCGCCCACCGTGCCCGGCAGGGCGGTCCAGGTGGTGCCGCCGTCCGTCGAGGCCTCGACGGTCAGGAAGTCGAAGTCCTGCTCGATGTCGTACCAGACGCGGGCGTCGAGCCGGGCCGCCTGCCCCGCCCCGGAGAGGTCGACCGTCCGGGTCAGGGTGTTGTCCATGAAGTCGCCGGTGCCGCTCCACCACTGGCTGCCGCCCTCGTACGGGTCGGCCAGCTCGGTGCGGGTCACCGATGGCGGCAGATGCACCAACAACGCCTGTGGATCCTCGGTGTTGTAGCCGGAGACCCCGAGCACGGCGCGCGTCTTGCGGCCCGCGTCGGCCTCGGTGTACTCCAGCCAGCCCAGTTGCAGCTTGCTCAAGGGGTCGAGGTCGCCGGGGTAGTCGCCGGTGGTGTTGCGGCCCTTGCCGAGGTAGGAGGCCGAGGACATGAGCGACCAGAAGTTGACGCTGTTGTCCCCGTCGGAGCTGTACAGGTCGAGCAGCCCGAGGTCGTGCCCGAACTCGTGGGCGAACAGGCCGACTCCGCTGTTCTCGCCGCCGGTCAGGTAGTCGCCGGCCCAGATGCCGGAGTCGCCGACCGGGGCGCCGCCCGCCTTGTTGTCCGCGGGCCCCGCGCTGCCGGCCTGGTCCCAGTACGCGAACCAGCGGTGCGCCCACACGGCGTCCTTGCCCTGGTCGCCGCCGCCCCAGGTCTGGTCCTTGCCTCCGTGGACGACGACGAGGTGGTCGAGATAGCCGTCCGGCTCGTCGAAGTTGCCGTCGTGGTCGGCGTCGTAGCGGTCCCACACGTCGTACTCGGCCAGTTGGGCCTTGATCTGCTCCGGGGTACGGCCCTTGGCGCGTTCGGTGTGGTACCAGGCGTTGGTGGCATCGCGCACGAGGTCCCAGTTGGTGCGGCACTGGCCGGGCTCGGAGCAGTTGTCGGTCCCGTACCGGGCTTCGTTCCACGGCAGCCGTACCCAGTCGCTGACCTGGCCGTCCATGTCGTAGCGGCCGGAGGACTGCAAGCGGTAGTAGTTGCGGAGCGTGACGGCGCCGGGGTCGGTGCCGAAGAACTGCTGCTGGTAGTACGCCTGGCTGAAGTCCTTGCGCCACAGGGTGTGGTTGTCGCTCTTCGCGGGCTTGCCGATGGTGTTGTGGCGGGGGCCGGGCGTGCCGCCGAAGCGCGGCTTGCCCTCGAACTCGGTGGTCGTGTCCACCTGGTCGCCGAACTCGGCGAGGATCACGAAGACCTTGTCCTTGCGCTCCTGGGCGAGTTCGACGTACCGCTTGCCGACCGTGGCCCGGCGGGGGAGTGTGCCGTCCGCCTCGGCCGCGGTGGCGCCGGAGGCGACGCCCTCGAGCGCCTGGCGGCGCAGGCTCTGGCGCTGGAGCTCCAGCGGTGCGGGCGGTGGGGCCGGGGAGAGTTCGGGGGCCGGCCGCGCCGCGGAGGGCGGCGGGGCGGGTGCGGCGAGCGCGGGGGTGGCGAGGAGGGCGAGGGATATCGCCGCTACCACCGCGGGGAGTCTGCGCAACGTGGCTGACCTTTCCGTGAGTTCGGTCGAAGCGCAGGTAATATTTCACATGTCACAGGTGACGGCTAGGGTGTCGGAGACGTCACAAGTTCGCCGCGGGTGGGACGCCAGGAGGCGCCCGCCCGCGGCGAACCGTGCCAGGGGGGTCGACGTCAGGTCAGCCGTCGATGCGGTGCTGCGTCCAGAAGGAGGTCAGGTCCGTGGTCGTGGCGGCCTGGGCGGCCGCCTTGAATTCGGCGGTGGTCGAGACGCCGTACCAGTGCGAAGTGGCGTAGTCCTTCAGTAGTTTGGCCATCACGCTGTCGCCGAGGACGCGCCGCAGGTCGTGCAGGGCGCACTTGCCGTAGCCGTAGATGACGGTGGAGTACCGGGACGAGTGGGCGTCCCAGTAGGCCATCGAGTTGGTGATCTTCTCCGCCGATCCGGCCCAGGAGACGCTGTTCCAGCAGTTGGCGCCGGTCTTGTTCAGCGCCAGGTCGGTGGAGTAGTCGGTGAACGCCTCGTCGAGCCAGGGGCTGGTGTACTGGTCGTCCCCGACGATGCCGTACCACCACTGGTGGCCTATCTCGTGGGTGAGTGCGGTGGTGCTGACCAGGTCGAGGACGAACCCGGGGTACTCCATGCCGCCGAACCAGAAGTTGTTGTCGATCACGGCGTCCAGCTCGCCGTACGGGTAGGCGCCGAACCGGGCCGCGTGCGCGTCCACGGCGGACTTGGCGGTGGTGAGCATCGACTGCGCGTCGGCCGAGCTGATGCCCGAGACGGAGTAGACGTTGACCGGGGTACCGGCGGCCGAGCTGCCGGAGATCTTGCTGAACGGGCCGGCCGCCCAGGCGAAGTCGCGGACCTTGGAGGCGGTTGCCGTGGTGACCGTACGTCCGCTCGATCCCGGGGTGTCGACCGAGCCGCCGGTCGCGGGCACCAGGAGGGTGTTCGGGTGGTCGAGGGCCACGCGGAAGTCGGCGGCCAGCGAGTAGAACGATTCGCCGTTGTTGGTGTACGGGTCCAGGTGCCAGCCCGCCGCGTCCCTGACCGCGAGTACGGGCAGGGCGTTGCCGATGAAGCTGAAGGCTCCGTCGTAGCCGAAGCGGTCGGCGCCGCTGGGCACGGTGATGCCCAGGTCGAAGCCGATCGTGGCGGTCTGCCCCTGGGTCAGCGGCGCCGGCAGGTCGATCTTCAGGGCCGTGCAGCCGACCGAGAGGGCGCCCGCGGTGCCGCCGGTGACGTTGCCGACGGTGATCGGCATGGCGGAGCAGGTGCCGTGGTAGTTGTCCCACAGCCTCAGGTACACCTCGCTGAGCGGGGTGGCGGAGGCGTTGGTGAAGGTCGCGCTCTCGTGGCCGGTCCAGACGGTGCCGCTCGTGTTGCTGCTGAGGCTGACGGCGTACGAGGGTGCGGCCGGCGTACGTGTGGAGTCGGCGGGCGGGACCGTGCCACCGGAGGTGGCGAGGGCGACGTCGTCGACGACGAAGCTCGTCTGGAGGCTGGAGTCCTCGGTTCCGGTGAAGGCGACGCTCACGGTCTGGCCCGCGAAGGCCGACACGTCGAACGACTTCTGCACGTAGCCGGTGTTCTTGTCGAGGTTCGAGTACGTCGCCAGCGTCGTGGCGCCGATCTTCGCCGTCAGCTTGTCGTACTTGGTCGACGTGGTCGTCTCGGCGGTGTCGATGTGCAGCCAGAAGGTGAGGGTGGCCGTGCTGCATCCGGAGGGGATCGTGACGCTCTGGGAGAGCGTGTCGGTGTGCGTCCGGCCGACACCGTTCAGCCAGGCGAAGGTGGTGCCGCCGTGGGCGGCCTGGCCGGCGCGGTTGGTGACGAGGCCCGTCTGGGACTGGGTCCAGGGCGAAGTACCGCTTTCGAAGTCGCCGTTGGCGACCACCTGGGCCGGGGTGCAGGCGGCTGCGAGGGGTGCCTTGGGCGGTGCGGCGGCCGCGGGGGTGACGGAGAGTGCGGCGGCGGCCAGCGCGGCGAGGGCGAATGCGCTCGCGGCGAGAGCCTTGTGGGGGGTCGGTCTCACACGGAACTCCTTTGAGGCGGCCGGGATTCCGGCCTGCTCGGTGGCTGCCCGGTCGGCTCGGGTGCGCCGGAGGGCAGCCGCGGGCTGTGCGCATCGTCTGCACGAGCGCTGAGTGAGATCTGCTGCGGTGTCCCCCTGGGGTTCAGGGCGACGACTGCCGGAAGAGCCTGGCAGATTTGACCGGAGCATGCCATGAGGGGCGGGTAAAGTGTTCGTTCGCGTCAGGGACCTCGGTGCGCGGCGGTTCCGGCCGAAATCGCGTGACAAGTCGGTCCCGCTTTCGCGGCGGCCGCCCCGCCGCCCGTGGGTGAGCCGCGTCTCACCCGGGTGCTGCGGCTTGTCTATGCAACGAGTTGCATAGAAAGATCGGGGGTATGGCGCTCGAACACGCGATCCTCGTCTCGCTGCTGGAGAAGCCGGGTTCAGGCTACGAGCTGGCCCGCCGCTTCGACCGGTCCATCGGCTATTTCTGGACGGCTACCCACCAGCAGATCTACCGCGTTCTCAAGCGCATGGAGACCGACGGCATGCTCGCCGTCCGCGAGGTGGCGCAGCAGGGCCGGCCGGACAAGAAGGAGTACTCCGTCGCCGGCCCCGGCCGCACCACCCTCTCCCGGTGGCTGCACGAGCCCATCGAACCCGAGAGCCTCCGGCACGACCTCGCCGTGAAGATCCGCGGCGCGGCCTTCGACGACCCGGCCGCGCTCGTCCACGAGGTCGAGCGGCACCGCCAGGTACACCGTGACCGGCTCGCCCACTACCTCGCCGGGGAACTGCGCGACTTCACCGGGCCCGAGGCGCCCGCATCGCCCGACGCCGGTCAGGAACTGCAGCACGTCGTGCTCCGCGGCGGCATCGCGTACGAACGGATGACGATCGCCTGGCTCGACGACGTGCTCGCCACCGTCCACCGGCTCGCAGCGCCCCGCCCGCGCAGCTGAGCCGTCCCCCCCGCATCCCGAACCAGCACCCTTCACCCCTCGACCCGACCCCTCGGAAGGCGGACCTCCATGGCCGACGGCCTGCTGTTCAACCCGCGCACCTACGACCCGCAGCACTTCGACCCCGAGACCCGCAGGCTGCTGCGCGCCACCGTCGACTGGTTCGAGGAGCGCGGCAAGCGCCGGCTGATCGAGGACTACCGTTCCCGCGCCTGGCTGGCGGACTTCCTCGCCTTCTCCGCCAAGGAAGGCCTGTTCGCGACGTTCCTCACCCCGGCCTCCGCCGCCGACGGCCACGCCGACAAGCGCTGGGACACCGCCCGGACCGCCGCCCTCAACGAGATCTTCGGGTTCTACGGCCTCGACTACTGGTACGCGTGGCAGGTGACCATCCTCGGCCTCGGCCCCGTCTGGCAGAGCGACAACGCCGACGCCCGCGCTCGCGCCGCCGAACTCCTGGCCCAGGGGGAGGTGTTCGCCTTCGGCCTGTCGGAGAAGGCCCACGGGGCCGACATCTACTCCACCGACATGCTGCTGGAGCCCGACGGCAACGGCGGATTCCGGGCCACCGGCTCCAAGTACTACATCGGCAACGGCAACGCAGCCGCTCTCGTGTCCGTCTTCGGCCGCCGCACCGACGTCGAGGGCCCGGACGGGTACGTCTTCTTCGCCGCCGACAGCCGCCACCCGGCCTACCAGCTGGTGAAGAACGTCGTCGACTCCTCCAAGTACGTCAGCGAGTTCCGCCTCGAGGACTACCCGGTCGGCCCGGACGACGTCCTGCACACCGGCCGCGCCGCCTTTGACGCCGCCCTCAACACCGTCAACGTCGGCAAGTTCAACCTCTGCACCGCCTCGATCGGCATCTGCGAGCACGCGATGTACGAGGCCGTCACGCACGCGCAGAACCGCATCCTGTACGGCCGCCCCGTCACCGCCTTCCCGCACGTGCGCCGCGAGCTGACCGACGCGTACGTCCGTCTCGTCGGGATGAAGCTGTTCAGCGACCGCGCCGTCGACTACTTCCGCACGGCGGGCCCCGAGGACCGCCGCTACCTTCTCTTCAACCCGATGACGAAGATGAAGGTGACCACGGAGGGCGAGAAGGTCATCGACCTGATGTGGGACGTCATCGCCGCCAAGGGCTTCGAGAAGGACAACTACTTCGCCCAGGCCGCCGTCGAGATCCGCGGGCTGCCGAAGCTCGAGGGCACGGTCCACGTCAACCTCGCGCTGATCCTGAAGTTCATGCGCAACCACCTGCTGGACCCGGCGCAGTACGCGCCCGTCCCGACCCGCCTCGACGCGGCCGACGACGACTTCCTCTTCCGGCAGGGCCCGGCCCGCGGCCTGGGCTCCGTACGCTTCCACGACTGGCGCCCCGCCTTCGACGCGTACGCGGCCCTGCCCAACGTCGCCCGCTTCCGCGAGCAGGCGGACGCGCTGTGCACGTTCGTCACCACCGCCGCCCCCGACGAGCAGCAGAGCCGCGACCTGGACCTCCTGCTCGCCGTCGGGCAGCTCTTCGCGCTCGTCGTCCACGGCCAGCTGATCCTGGAGCAGGCGCAGCTGACCGGCCTGGACGAGGACGTCCTGGACGAGCTGTTCGCGGTCCTCGTACGCGACTTCTCGGCGCACGCCGTCGAACTGCACGGAAAGGACTCCGCCACCGACGAGCAGCAGAGCTGGGCCATGGGTGCGGTCCGCCGTCCGGTCATCGATGCAGCCCGCTCGGCCCGGGTCTGGGACCGTGTCGCGGCACTGTCCGGGTCGTACGAGATGGCTCCGTAACGACGGCAGCGCAGCAGCCACTCCGGCCCGCCACCGCGTCCCCCGCGCGGTGGTGGGCCGTGCTGCTTCCTTGCGGTGGCGGACCCCGGCCCGGGAACGCGGCCCGGCCCGTAGCGTGGTGGTATGACTACGAAGCCGACCCGTGCGAGCGGACCGAAGGTGCCGCCCTCCTACCCGCCCAGGACGCCTCCGCCGCAGAAGAAGCCCGTGGAAGCCCCGCGCCCCCGGCCCGCCACGAAGCCGGCGGCCCGGACGCCCGCGCGCGGAGCCCGGATACGGGGTCGGGCCGCGACCTCGTAGGGTGGCGGGATGGCGATCACACCACCGGAGAAGGACGGCACCCGGCTGCTGTACGGATGCATGGCGCTCGGCGGCAGCTGGGACACCGATACGTACGGCCCCGCCGACATCGATGCGGCCGAGGTGGCGATCGCGGCGGCGCTGGACAGCGGAATCGACACCTTCGACCATGCCGACATCTACCGGCGCGGCAAGGCGGAAGCCGTCTTCGGAGAGGTCCTGGCCCGCACCCCGGGCCTGCGCGAGCGGATCGTGCTGCAGACGAAGTGCGGGATCCGGCTGGCGGACGGCGACCTCCCCGGCATGTACGACCTGCGCGGCCCCTCCATCGTGCGGCGCGTCGAGGAGAGCCTCGGCCGCCTTCGCACCGACGTCGTCGACGTCCTGCTCCTGCACCGGCCCGACCCGCTGGCCGCCCCGGAGGGCATCGCGGCGGCCCTCACCTCGCTGCACGACCAGGGACTGGTCCGCCGGTTCGGCGTCTCGAACATGAACGCCGCGCAGATCGCCGCCCTCCAGCGGCATCTGGAGTTCCCGCTGGTCGTCAACCAGTTGGAGATGAGCCTGGACCGGCGGGACTGGCTCGAGGGCGGCGTCCTCGTCAACACGGCCGCGGCAGCGGGGAACGGGTTCCCGGCCGGGACGCTCGAGTACTGCCTGGAGAGCGGAGTCCGCCTGCAGGCCTGGGGCGCGCTGGCGCAGGGCCGGTTCACGGGGCGGCAGGAGAGCTCGGAGGAGCACGCAACGGCCAGCCTCGTGCGGGCACTGGCCGATGCGAAGGGCACGACGCCGGAGACGGTACTGCTGTGGTGGCTGCAGCGGCATCCCGCCCGCGTCGCCCCCGTCGTGGGCAGCGGCCGCCCGGAGCGTATCCGGGCCTGCCGCGACGCCGCGCTGCGCGAACCCGATCTCACGCACGAGGAGTGGTACGAGCTGTGGATCGCCGCCCGCGGAGCCCCGCTGCCGTAGCGGGGCCGGGCGGGTCGGCGGGTCCGGCAGGTCCGGCGGGTGTCAGGGTGTGACGGTCAGATGCTCCACGACCAGGTCTGGTCCGCGCTGACCACCCAGGCGAGGACGACGAGGTCGGCGACGCCCAGGGCGAGGCCGAGCCGGGCGCGTCCGGGACGGCTCGTACTGCGGTGCAGAGCTAGGGCGGCGAGGACGATCGCGGTCGGCCCGAGGAACAGGTTCATCGCGAGGAGGCCGACCAGGCCGAACACGAACGAGGCCACCGCCATCCCGTCGGCCTGACGGCCGACGGGAGCGGGGAGCGCGGTACCGGGGGTATTCATGATCATCCTTCCTGTCGGCCGGCCGGTCGGTGGCGCCGGGCGGTCCGCTCGCGCACTGCGAAGACCAGCAACCAGCAGGCGATCGCGGCGGTGGCGGCGAGGGATATGTCAACGGGCACATGGGCCACGGTTCCCAGGGCGACCCCCATCAGCATGAGGGCCGCTATCAGGAAGAGCATCGTGCTTCCTCCATCGTGCTCACTCCAAAGAAATAGGAGACAGTTGTGCACTGACTGCTCAGTCTAAATGCAAGCGCGTGGATTCAGGGAATCGGGGGTTGACTTTTCGTCATGAGTGAGACCATTGGGGCGCGCCAGGCCCAACGGAACAAAACCCGCAGGGCCTTGCTGGACGCGGCCCTGTCACTGCTGGAGGAGCAGGGCCTGGGCAGCCTCGGCCTGCGGGAGGTGACCCGCGTCGCGGGGGTCACCCCGACGGCTTTCTACCGGCACTTCCGCGACACCGAGGAGCTGGGCATCGCGCTGGTGGACGAGGCGCTGCAGAGTCTGCACGGCACCGTCCGCTCGACCCTCACCGCCTCCGGCGACGCGGAGCAGCGGATCGACACGACGGTGGGCCTGATGGCCGAACTCGTACGGGAGTACCCCGGGCACATCCGCTTCATCGTGCGGGAACGGCACGGTGGCGTGCGCAGGGTGCGCGAAGCGGTGGCGGGCCAGCTCGACGCGTTCGCCGACGAGGTGGCCGAGCGCCTCGGCGTCGATCCGCTGAGTGCGGGCTGGAGCGCGGACGACCTGCTCATGCTGGCGCGGCTGTATGTCGACCACATGGTGATGACCGTTTCCGCCTACCTGGCCGCCGGCCCGGAGGGCGAGGAGTGGGCCGCGGTCACGCGAACCGCCTGTCGCCAACTCCGTCTGATCCACACGGGACGACTGAACTGGACCCCCGAACGACTTCGGTAGCATCGTCCGATCACGATTGATCACGATGCCCGAGGGGGACGTGGAAGCTCGCGAGCGCCCAAGTATCCTCACCCGGACGGACTTTGGCTGACCACCAGCGAACCGCGACGGCGAGGGGCAGACATGTGGGGGCGGGGGACGGTCCTCGGGGACCGGTACACACTGGCCGAGCGGATCGGCGGCGGTGGCATGGGCGAGGTCTGGCGCGCCGACGACGACGTGCTCAGACGTCAGGTCGCCGTCAAGGTCCTGCTTCCCGCGCTGCTCGACGACCCCTCGTTCGCAGCGCGGTTCCGCCGCGAGGCCACGGTCCTCGCCTCGCTCAGCCACCCGGGCATCGTCGACGTGCACGACTACGGCGAGAGCCGGATCGAATCCGGTGAGCAGGTCGCGTACATCGTCATGGACCTCGTCGAGGGGCGGACGCTGAACGAGGTCCGCGCGCAGTCCGGGCCCCTCCCCGTCGAGCAGGCACTCGACATCGCCGGACAGGCCCTCGATGCACTGCACGCCGCGCACCTGCAGGGTGTCACGCACCGCGACATCAAGCCGTCGAACCTGATGCTGGGCGAGGACGGCCGAGTGACGGTCACCGACTTCGGCATCGCCCGTTCCAGCGCGGCCAGCACCGGTATCACCGACTCGCACGCGGTCCTCGGGACGGCGCTGTACATGGCTCCCGAGCAGGCGGAGGGGCTCGGGGCCATTGCCGCGTCCGACCTGTACTCGATGGGCGTGGTCTGTTTCGAACTGCTCACCGGAGAACCGCCGTTCACCGGTGAATCGGTCGTCGAGATCGCGCTCAAGCACATCAGGGAGCCGGTCCCGGACCTTCCGGCCGAATTCCCCGGGCCGGTACGGGCCTTCGTCGCCAGGGCGCTGGCCAAGCGGCCCGAGGAGCGGTACGCCGACGCCTCGGTGATGGCTGCGGCGGCGCGGCGCGCGGCGGCCGGACGGCCGCTCGGCGAGCTCGACGCACCGGCGGGACCGGTCGTCGCGGGGACCGCCCCGGCTGCAGGGGCCGGCGCCGAGCTGCGGCGGTCGTGGCGGGACCGGCTGCGCATCCCCGCGTCCGTCTCCGCGCCGCTTGCCATCGGGTTCAGCGTGACGATCACGGTCTCGGTGGCCGTCACCGTCTTCTACATCGATCCCGGGGCGCGGCAGACCGATGCGAACGGGCCGGGGCAGCACCCCTCCGCCTCCGTGTCCCCGCCGGCATCCGGCAGCGGGAGCCAGAGCCCCGGCGCGTCCCCCTCGGGGAGTGCGGCAGCCGGTACGCCCGATGCCTCGCCCCCGCCGCCGGGCGAGAACGCGGGCGCGCAGGGCGGCGGCGGTGGCGCCGCCGCGGGCGGCGTCGGCGGCGCGGCGCCGGTCCCCAACCCCCAGCCGGCCGCAGGCGGATCCGGCAACGGCGGGAGCCAGCCCGGCTCGGGGCCGAGCGGCGGCGCCGGGGGCGGGGGCACGCCCGGAGGCGGCGGCTCGACCCCGGGAGGGTCGGGCAACGGCGGGTCCAACCCGCCGCAGGGCTGCGGCGGAGCCGGCTGGGGCGCCATCATCAACGTCGGCGACGGGCTCAAGATCGGCTTCAGCGGTTCCGCCCCGCAGGGAAACGCCAAGGTGATCATGGGCGGTACCACTGCATTCGGCTGGCTCCACGAGAAGAACAACTACGACAGCTTCAAGACGTGCGGCCCGTCAGGCATCTCGATGACGCGGGCGCTCACGCAGTTCAACGAGACCGTGCGCGTCGAGCTCGCCGGCCCGTTCGCCGGAGACGGGTGGTGGAACCTGGAGAAGGCTCCCACGGCGGGCGCCTACTACATCAAGGACATCGCGTTCCAGGGCGGCTGTCTGACGGACAACGGCGCCGGCAACCAGCTGACGGTGGTCGCCTGCTCCGGGAGCAAAGCCCAGCAGTGGCGGATTCCGTAGCGGCCGCCCAGACGGCCCCGGTATCGCGAAGGGCTCCCCGCCTCGTACGCGGCAGCACGCCGAAGAGGGGAGCCCACACGCGGTGGTCAGCCGTTCGGCACCGCCGCCGGAACGGGGCGGCGGGCGGACCGTGTCGTACCGCCGTCCACGTGGTTCGCCCTGAGCGCTGCGTACGCGCTGGACAGCGCCTGCCTCCGGACCGGGCGCCGGTCGGCGAAAGCCGTCAGATCGCCTGCGCACTGCAGCTCCCATCGCGGGAAGCGGCGCCGGGACGTGGCCACGGACGCGCTGGGGGCGAAATACAGCATGGTGGTGTTCTCGTGGGGGTTGTGCGCCGAACCCTCGTACACCATTCGGCCGGTGGTCTCGAGGCGGTCCGCCAGGCGGGCGAGCGCGCTCGCGTCGGGCCTGTCCATGAAAAGGCCGACGTGGTTCTCGAAACCGTGGACGCGCTCCTGCGCCCCCACGTCGTCCGTGTAGCCGGGGCTGCACCGCGGGAAGAGGAAGACCTCGACCTCGGGCGCCAGGCCGCTCGTGACGCGCAGTCGCGTCACCCGTATGTCCGCATCGCCCGGGAGCCGGTGACGCTCCACCAGACGGCGCTTCACCAGCACGCTCGGTATGGTGGTCGATGCGGGCCAGCCGTTCTCCTCGAAGTACTCGAGAGCGGATTCCACTGTTTCCGGGAACAGTAGCGTTGCGCAATGCGATACAACGCATCCGCTCTTTATTTCCCGTTTGAGATCACCCGGTATCCAGGGTGGCAGGAGAGCGTCCAGTGATTTTTTGGAGGCGTGGAGGGCGTAGTCAACAGCATGCTGGAGGCGCTGGACGTCGCACGGTTCGAACGTCACTTGATGCATGTCGCAGCCTTTCTGTTGCCGACACCCGATTAAAGCCATGTCACCCATCAGGCGGCACTTGGCCGTAGCCTGATCGGGTGAACGGAGATGCCTGACCTGGGCATCTTGACCTCTTGCAACCGTGGTTGTACTCATCGGTGAAGTACCGCACTTTCAACGGAAGGCGTCTTTCCCAGGAGGTAGAGGGCATGTCTCCGTACGGCCGAAAGAATTCTCCGCGCATCGTGATCGCCGGTGCCGGAATTGGCGGACTGACAACGGCCTTGAGCCTTCATGCGGCAGGCCTGGACGATGTGCTCATCCTGGAAGCGTGTCCGAACCTGCGCGCGGTCGGCGCGGGAATCAATCTGCAGCCCGCCGCCGTGCGCGAGCTGACGGAACTCGGTCTGGCGAAGGCGCTCGGCGACGTCGCGGTGGCGACCGCCCGGTTGGAGTACCACCACCGCTACGGCGGCCTGATCTGGTCGGAGCCGCGCGGACGCGCCGCCGGCTACAACTGGCCGCAGTACTCGGTGCACCGGGCGGACCTGCAGGACATCCTGCTGTCGGCGGTCCGGGACCGGCTCGGCCCCGGGGCGCTGGTCACAGGAGAGCGCCTCGTACGGTACGAGCAGGGCCGGGAGCAGGGACGGCCCACCGTACGGGCGTACGTGGAGGGCCGGCCGGGCCCGTTCTCCTGCGACCTGCTCATCGGCGCGGACGGGATCAATTCCGCCGTGCGTGCGACCATGTATCCGGACGAGGGCCCGCCGCTCGGCAACGGGATATCCATGTGGCGCGGGGTGACCGAAGGTCCGCCCTTCCTCGACGGGCGCACGATGGTCATCGTCGGCTGCAACGCGCGGGTGAAGGCCGTGGCCTATCCCGTGTCCCGGCCCGACGGGAGCGGGCGGTGCCTGCTCAACTGGGTGGTGGAGAGCCGCACCGACGACGGCCTGGGCGTCGAGGACGCGCGAGGCGGGGCCGACTGGGACCGTGCGGTACCGCCGCAGGAGGTGCTCGTGCACCTTGACGGCTGGCGCAGCGACTTCCTCGACCTCCATGGCATCATCGCCGAAGCGCCCCGCATCGGCCGGTACCCGATGATCGACCGCGACCCGCTGCCGGCGTGGACGGACGGCCGTGTCGTCCTGCTCGGCGACGCCGCCCACCCCTTGTACCCGACCGGCTCCAACGGCGCCTCGCAGGCCGTCGTCGACGCCCGCGTCCTGGCGTACGCGCTCGCCCACCACGACGTGGACGAGGCCCTGGCACGCTACGAGGCGGACCGCCGCCCGCAGACCACCCTCCTCCTCGCGGCGCACCGCCGGCTGGAACCCGACCCGGTCCTCCGCCAGGTGGAGGCCCTTGCCCCGAACGGCTTCCTCGACATTCGCCACGTCCTGCCGGAAGACAGGCTGGACGGCATCAAGTCCTGTACGCGCCAGGTCACCGGCGTGGACGCCACCGCGCTCAATGCGCGTTCCTCCTGGAGCGTCGCCGTATGAACAACTCCCGTCTGCGGTCCACCTCCGCCGCCGCGCTCGCCTCCGCCGCGCTGCTGGCGGCCCTCCTGTCCGCCACCGGGCGGCCCGCGGCCCCGCCGGCGCCCTCCGGCTCGGCCGCGCGCCTGCCCGACTGCGGTGACAACGCCGGCGGCGCGGTGTGCTCCACGTACGGTCCCGCCGTCCGTCTGGGCCGCGGCACGGTCCGTACGTACGGCGAGTACCAGGGCGGGATCCCCAGAACCCTGGGAGTCTCCCTGACCGCCCCGGCCGTCACCGCCCTGCCCAGCACCCCCACCGACGGCAAGCACTGCTACGACGCGGACGCCGACGGGAGCGTCGACGACACGCACGAGTGCGTCGGCGGCCACAGCCTGGAACTCGCCCTGCCGACCGCCCCGGCCGCCTCGGCCGGCCTGCCCTTCCGGTGGGTGCTGTTCAACTGGAACCCGCACGGTCACAACCCGCACGGCCGCTACGACGTCGCCCACTTCGACGTGCACTTCTACCTCGTCCCCCGCGAGGTCCGGTCGGGCATCAAGACCGGAGGCTGCGCCCTGCTCATCGCCTGCGGCCAACTGGCCACGGCCGGCAGGCCCGTCCCGGCCGCGTACCTGCCGGCGGGCTACCCCGCGAGCAGCCCGCAGACCGCGGAAGGCGCCATGGGCGCGCACCTGGACAGCCGCCCCCCGTCCACCGGCACGCTCAGCGGCCAGACCTTCATCTACGGGGCCTACGCGGGCGACCTGATCTTCATGGAGCCCATGCTCACCCGGGACTTCCTCCAACGGCACCGCACCTCGCCCGGCCACCGCACCTGCGAGGCCGTTCCCCAGCCGGCCGCCTGGCGGATCCCCGGCTGGTACCCCACGCGGTACTGCACCGCCTACCGCCCCGGCGAGGGGGACTACACCGTCTCCCTCACGGACTTCGTCCACTCGGCCGGGGCGCACCGCCTCGTCACGGCGGGCCGGTGAACCTCTGCCGCGTGGCGCAGCGGGCGCGTCCGGCAGGGAGCCGTCACAATCGGGGCTGTCCGCCGTGCCGCTTAATCACCCATTTGGGGGCCAGTTCATGTACGCAGCCGTGGTCCACGCCCTGGGGCAGCCGCCCCGGTACGAGTCCGTGCCCGAGCCCACCCCCGCGGCCGGCGAGGTGGTCGTCGAGGTACTGGCGGCCGCGCTGTACCCGCTGGTGCGCTCGTTCGCCTCGGGCGGCCACTACACGGGTGGCGAGGCACTGCCGCTGATCCCCGGGTTCGACGGGGTGGGCCGGACCGCGGCCGGTGAACTCGTCTACATCTCGGGGCTGGAGCCCCCGCACGGGACGATGGCCGAGCGCGTCGCCGTACCGGCCGCCGCGCTCATGCCCGTACCGGAGGGGCTCGACCCGGTCACCGTCGCCGCCGTCATGAACCCCGCGTCCTCCGCATGGATCGCGCTGCGTGAGCGGAGCCGGCTGCGCAGGGGCGATTCGGTACTCGTACTCGGTGCCACGGGCAACGCCGGGCGGGCCGCGATCCAGCTGGCCCTGGACCAAGGCGCGGGCTCCGTCGTGGCGGCCGGGCGCGATCCGCTGGCACTGCAGGCTGCGGCAGCCCTGGGCGCCCACCGTACGGTGGCTCTCGAGGGCTCCGACGAGGACATCGCGGCCGCCTTCGGCGCGGCGGCCGCCGACGTGGACATCGTGCTCGACTATCTGTGGGATCGGCCTGCCGAGCTGGCGCTCGACGGAATCCTCCGCCACCGTTCCGATCTCACCCGACCCCTGCGGTGGGTGCAGGTCGGCTCCGCGGCCGGGGCCGACATGACCGTGCCGTCCGCGTGGTTGCGCAAGGGGGACGTGAGCGTCTGCGGGAGCGGACTCGGCTCGATCTCGGGCGCCCGCCGCGATGCCGCCCTGCGCGAGCTGCTCGACCGCCTGCCCGACCTGGTGCCGGCCACCGAGGCGGTTGCCGTGCCGATGGCCGAGGTGGAAGCCGCCTGGGAATCCCCGCTGCGGTCCGGCACGCGGCTCGTGTTCGTGCCCGCCGGCGGAGACGAACGGGCCTCCGGAGCGTCGGAAGCCGTCAAGCACAGGGAAACGGTCTGACGGTCGCTCTCACCTCTCACACAGCCCCGTCGTACGGTGGCGGCGGCGGGCTGGGTGCCAAGTGGAGGCCCAGCGCGTCCCCGACCTCAGGGGTGAGGGGACCGGGCGGGGCCATCCCGAGTGGGCCGGCCAGGTCACGGGCGTGCAGGCGCACGGCGGCCTCGAGCAGGGTGGCGTAGCCCTCGGCAGCGGTACGGGTGCGCTGCCGGGCCGTGACGGCGAGAGCGGCCGCGATCACGGCCGCGGGCCACCACCACAGGGCGAGGGGCAGGTAGAGCAGCGCCCAGGCGGACAGTGTGGTGGCACGCGTCAGGGCCTGGCGCGCGGCGGTGATCTCGGTCCGTGTGGTGTCCGGCAGGACCAGCCACAAGTGGGGCCACAGGGTGGCCAGATCGAGGTGGTGGTCGCGGTCCACGCGCACGGACGCGGCATGGATGCGGTCGCCGCTCCACGTGGGGCGGTCCGGCCGCTCGGGGGATATCCGGAGCATCGCCGCCCGGGCGGCATGCCGCCCGGCGGGGTCCACGCGTGCGCCGCGGGTGCGGGCGTCTGCGGCTTCCTCCCGGTGCCGGTGCCAGGCTTCGGCCGCCGTCCGCCAGCGGTGCTGACGGTGGACGGTGATCCGGTGCGCGAGCGCGCGGGCCGGAGCCGGCCAGGTGTACCAGTCCGTGGCGAGGTGGAGCCGTTCGGCGGCGGAGCCCAGAGCCTGTGCGAGGACCCCGAGGGCGGCGGCGCCGCCCAGTACCGCCGCCAGGACCACCACCTGGCCTCCGGCGGTGCGCGCGACCGGCGCACCGGCCCACGCGCTGATCTGGCCGGTCAGGCGCTCCACGGCGAAGGGACGAGCCTGGCCGAGCGTCCGGGCCGCGACGGCGACCGCGAGGTAGAGGGCGCCGGGCAGCACCAGCAGGGACAGCCACCGCTCGGCAAGCTTCTTGCCGAGTTCTCCCAGCAGGGTCCCCACCGCTAGAGCCGATCCAGGCGCAGCGGCTCGCCGCTGACGGCGCAGACCGGCGCCGGTCCGTGGCCCGGCCACCCGTAGCGCGTACACCGGTCGGCGGGGCACAGGTACACCGGCTCGCCGGAGCGGTCGCGGTGCACACCCGCGGCATGGACCCGGCGCTCCGTCGTGCTCCCGGTCCCTCCGTATGCGTACAGGCCCTGGTTGTCACCCAAGGACTGCAGGACCGCATGCAGGTCGTCGACCGGACGGGCCGTCTCCCGCCCGTCCTGCACCGCGGTGAGCACCTCTTGCAGGACTGCGTCGTTTCCGGTCGGACCGCGGCGCAGACGCCCGCGGATACGGTCCGCGTTCGCGCATACGATCCCCAGTCGGCGTGCCGTCTCGTCGGCCTCGGTCATGCTCTGCCCCCGGCGGCTCGGTGTCCCGCTGTCGCGGAGCGTATCCGAGGAACTACCCGTCGCTCCACGGGTCGTGGGACTAGCATCACCGGGCATGAGCGATCCGGGGGGCCCTGAGCGCGCCGTACGACTGGCTGCAATGGAGGTGCGTCTCCGGCGGGTTGTGGAATCCCGGGACCTGGCACCGGTGTTGGAAGCCGGCGCCCTCCGGGAAGCGCAGCTGCTTGCGGAGCTGCTGCCGGGTGGGGACGGCCTCCCCGTCCACCATCTGCTCGGCTGGTTCTACTGGTTCCGCCACCAGGCCGTACCCGTACCGGCAGACCAGGACCAACCCGACCTCCGGGATGCCGTGACGGCGTTCACCGCGTGCTTCCTGGCCGGCGTCGGCGATCTGCCGGAGCCCTTGGTGCCCCTGCTCGCGGAGAATGCGGCAGGGTACGCACTGCCACTGCTCGCGGACGCATGGAAGTGGGACGACCGGGCACGGCTCTCCGGCCTGGTGAACCTGTGGCAGCGCATCGTAGAGGCCGTCCCCGTCGGACACCCCCACCGTGCCATCCACCTGACCGCCCTGGGGAACGCGCTGCGCCTCATGGTCCAACGGGGTGGCCCCCCGGAAGACCTCGACGCCGCGATCGACCGGTTCCGGGAGGCGCTGTCATCGGCCTCCGGGGAACGCGGCCGCGCCATGTACCTTTTCAACCTCGCAGACGCATTGCGCGTCCGGTACGACCGAGCCGGAGCGGCCGCGGATCTCGAGAGCGCCATCGCCCTGCTCCGGGAGGCGTTGCAGGACGATTCGGACGGCCCCCTCTACCGCACGACGATGCTGACCGGGCTCGGGAACCTGCTGCACGCCCGGTTCGCCCGAGCCCGAGCGGCCGCGGATCTGGACAGCGCCATCGTCCTGCACAGGGAAGCGGTGCACGTGATGCCGGCCGACCATCCCGACCGCGCCGATGTCCTGTCCAGCCTCGGGAACGCGCTACGGGCCAAGTTCGAGCACGGCGGCGCCATCGGGGACCTGGAGGCCGCCATCGAAGCGGGGTGGCAGTCGGTCGAGGCGGCCACCGCCGGCGGTCGCGAGCCGCTGGCCGTGGCGCTGTGCAACCTCGGCAACGCACTGAGGCTCCGTTACGAGCGGACCGGCGCCATCGGGGACCTGGAGGCCGCCGTCAAAGCGGGACGGGAGGCACTGGACGCACTGCCCGTCGGCCACCGTGGTCGCCCGATGGCCCTGTCGAACCTCGGGGTCTCGCTGCAGGACCGGTTCGCGCGGGTCGGCCTCCCCGCGGACGCGGACTCCGCCATCGAGGTGGGGTCGCAGGCGGTGGAGGCCGCGACACCCGGGCATCCGGACCGGGCGATGTTCCTGTCGAACCTCGGGGGAGCGCTACGGGTCCGGTTCGAGCGGATCGGCGCGCTCGGGGACTTGAACGCCGCGATCGACCGCCTTCGGGAGGCGGTCGAGGCCGTGCCCGCCGACCATCCCGAGCGCGTACGGTACTTCTCCAACCTCGGGAACATGCTGCGGGCCAGGTTCGAGCGCACCCGCGACATCGGGGACCTGGACGGCGCCATCGAGATGGGCCGCC
This sequence comes from Streptomyces sp. NBC_00354, assembly GCF_036106915.1. NCBI lineage: Bacteria > Bacillati > Actinomycetota > Actinomycetes > Kitasatosporales > Streptomycetaceae > Streptomyces > Streptomyces sp. NBC_00354. Next base: position 7,795,764 of record NZ_CP107983.1, read on the forward strand.
GGGCGGTGGACGCGGCGCCTGCGAGTCATCACCATCGCGCGATGTTCCTGTCGAATCTCGGGGGAGCGCTGCAGGTCCGGTTCGCACGGACCGGCGTCGTCGCGGACCTGGACGCCGCCATCGTCCGCCATCGGGAGGCGGTCGAGGCCGTCCCGGCCGACCACCCCCACCGTGCCCGGTACCTGTCGAACCTCGGCCCCGCGCTCAGGGCCCGCTTCGGCCGGACCGGCCTCCGATCGGACCTGGACGCCGCGATCGACGTGGGCCGGCAGGCGGTGCGGACCGCTCCCGCGGACCACCCCGAGCGCGCCCCATACCTGAACAACCTCGGAGATGCGCTGCTGACCCGGTTTCAGCAGGACGGAGATGCGGCGGACCGGGAGGCGGCGGTGGCCGCCTGGTCGGCGGTGTCGACAACGGCATCGGCAACCGTGTCCGTCCGGGTCGACGCAGGGCTGTCCGCGGCTCGGCTCCTGGCGCAGTCCGGTGATGCGGAGCGGGCGGCCGACACGGCGGATGCGGCGGTGCGCCTGATGCCCCGGCTGGCCCCGCGCCGGCTGGAGCGCCAGGATCAGCAGCATGTCATCGGTAATACGGCGGGTATGACCGCCACGGCCGCCGCGCTCGTGCTCGCGGCTCCGGGCGGGACCGCGGACGGGCGGGCGGAGCGTGCCTTGGGGCTGCTGGAGGTGGGCCGCGCGGTACTGCTCGGCCAGGCACTGGAGATCCGCAGCGATCTGACCGACCTGCGCGGACGCCATCCCGAACTGGCGCAGAGGTTCGCCGAGTTGCGTGACCGAATGGACCAGCCGGCCGATACTCAGGTCGCCGTCGAAGACGACGGCGACGGGGCGCCACACCGGCTGCGCCAGGACCTCGCCGTGCAGAACAGGCACCGGCTGGCAGAGGAGTTCACCGCCGTCCTGGCGGAGATCCGCACCCTGGAGGGCTTCGCCTCCTTCGCCCTCCCGCCCACCATCGACGAACTCAGGGCCGAGGCGTCCCACGGGCCGATCGTGGTGTTCAACGTCAGCAGCCACCGTAGCGACGCACTGCTGCTCACGGCCGAGGGCATCACCAGCCTCCCTTTGCCCGAGCTCGAGTACACCACCGTGGTCGATCGGGTCAACGCCTTCCGGCAGGCACAGCACACGGCGTTGGCAGGAGCGGACCGGCAGGAGCGGGAACAGGCGCAGTCCGTGCTCGTCGACGTCCTCGAATGGCTCTGGAACGCCGCCGCCGGCCCCGTGCTGGACGCCCTGGGACACAAAGGTTCCCCGCCCACGACCGAACGGGCAGATGACGTCATGCCACGCGTGTGGTGGGTGCCGGGCGGACTGCTCGGACTCCTGCCCCTCCACGCCGCCGGCCATCACACCGACGCGCCGGACGACCCGCACCGGCGCACCGTGATGGACCGGGTCGTCTCCTCCTACACCCCGACCGTGCGCGCGCTGCGCTACGCCCGCGAACGCAGCCGGCGTGAGGGGAACGACCCCACCACGGCGGGCCGGGCGCTGGTCGTCGCCATGCCGACCACGCCCGGACTGCCCGGGCAGGGCCGGTTGCGGTTCGTCGACGCCGAAGTCGCCATGCTGGAGGCCCGCTTTCCCGATCCCGTGGTCCTCAGAGAGACGGAACACGGCGGGGGGCAGGCGGACCCGGCACCGGCCACCACCCCGACGAAGGCCCGCGTACTGGCGCGGCTGCCCCACTGCGCGATCGCCCACTTCGCCTGCCATGGAAGCAGCGATCCCGCCGACCCCTCACAGAGCCGGCTGCTGCTCCACGACCACGAGGACGACCCGCTCACCGTCAAGAGCCTGGCCCCCGTCGCCCTCGACCACGTCAGGCTGGCCTACCTCTCCGCCTGCCGTACCGCGGCCGTCGACACCGTCGACCTGCTCGACGAGGCCATCCACCTCACCTCGGCGTTCCAACTCGCCGGCTTCCCGCACGTCATCGGCACCCTGTGGGAGATCGACGACCAGACCGCCGTCCGCATCGCCCGGGCCTTCTACGACGGCCTGGGGACCGACTCGGCAGCCGTCGACCCGGACCGGGCCGCCCGTGCACTGCACGAGGCCGTACGACAACTACGGGACGGTGACGACCTGCCGCCCGGCTACGACCGGAGGGGCACCCCGCTGCTGTGGGCCGCGCATCTTCACGCCGGGGCGTGACCTGGAACGGCTTCGGTCGCGCTTGGCTCCGGTCGCCCCTAACCGCCGTTGAAGCCGCTGCAATCGGTGCGCTCGTTGCCCTGCGAGACGGTGTACTGGGCGTTCTCCACGTTCAGCATCTGGAACCCGCCGTCGGCTCCGATCGTGAAGGATCCGCCTGCGGCGGTCGGCGAGGACAGGAACGCGGTCCCCGGTGTGAAGCCGCCGCCGGACAGGTGCACCTTGCCGTTGTCGAAGACGCCGGAGATGGAGCAGGTGGCCGTGGGGGCGGCGGCCGCTGTGCTCCATGCGAGGGCGGCAGGTGCGGCGATGAATACGCCGGCCATCACAGGGGTGAGCAGCAGCAGGCGTATGCGTCGGTTCAACATGCTTCCTCCCGAGAAAGCCGAGGGAAAAGCGGTGTGTCCGTCCTTTCCATCGTCCCCCGCCCGGTCCGGCGTGTCGATCGGGGGCGACAGGGCCCGTGCCGCGCCGATGGTGCGGGTGGGTGGGACGCTGGGAGGAGGCCGGCCCGGACTGTGGGCCGTGCCGTGGAAGCGTGGAGGACAACCCATGAAATGCGCAACGCGAAGTGGCGCGGTCAAGGTCTCGTCCGTGCTGCTCGTGGCGGGCGCCATGGCCGGAGGCCTGTTGGCAGGCGCCGGCTTCGGCACAGCGGCAGCCGCGGACGCCCTGCGTCTCGCCCCGGCGGCCCCGTGCACGAGCAGCCAGATCGTTGCGGACAGCGCGCAGCCAACCGACTTCACCCATGTGCTGATCACCGTGAGCAACCACGGTTCGAAGCCGTGCGTACTGAACGGCTTCCCCACCGTGGCTCTCGCGGGCCAGGGCTCACCGGACAAGAACAGGCCCCTTCAGGTCACCCGCCAGGGGAAGGCGCGGCCGGTGCAACTGGCGCCCGGGGGCGAGGCCTCGGCGCGGCTCACCTACACACCGGTTCTCGGTGAGGCGGACGGCTACTGCGACTCCGGAGCCGATCCCACCGTCGCACCGTCGATGGTGGTGGGTGTCGCGGGCGGGAGGTACCAGCTGGCGCCGGAAGACGGCGGCAACTTCGCGCTGTGCGGCAACAGTGTCCGCGCCACGGCCTTCCGCGCGGCGGGTTCCTGACACCGCCGTTGCCGTGAGTGCAATGCGGCTGGTGACAGCAGGTTGATATAGCGTGCGCACGTCAAATTACGTAGGATGCACACGCTCACGGGGGATTCCCATATGACCTATCCGCCTCAGCAGGGCCCCGGCCCGTACGGCCAGCCTGTCCCGAACGGACAGCAGCCGCAGGGGTACCCGCCCCAGCCGGGATACGGATACCCGCAGCAGCAGGCCCAGCCCCCTTACGGAGTCGCGCCCCAGCAGTACCCGCACCCGCAGCAGTTCGCGGCACCGCCGGCTCCGCCGGCCCGGCGCGGAGGCATGGGGATCATGAAGATCCTCAAGATCATCGTCGGCGTGGTTGTCGTCATCATGCTTGCGGTCGGCTACTTCGCGAGCCGCGACGACGCGGACAAGGCGGAGGTCGGGGACTGCCTGACGAACAAGGGGAGCACGGTGACCCCTGACCTGCAGGTGGTGAAGTGCGGTGGCGCCGACGCCGAGTTCAAGGTGGTCAAGGTGATACCCGACACGCTCGACACGAAGCAGTGCCAGGGCAAATCGGACATCGGCTACCAGGAGCAGATGAGGGGCTCCCGCCGCAGCTCGGGCAAGCAGTTCGTGCTCTGCATCGACGAGATCAAGAAGAGCTGACCGAGCCGTATACCGGCCGTCCTCCACGCAGCCGCCCCGGAACCAGCGGGTTCCGCGGCGGCTGCGGCTGGAGCTGCGGCTCTTGGGCTGCGCGGGGGTCAGGACGCCGTGGAACTCGTCGCGAGGGGCGTCGGGTGGGCCGGGGCGGGCGGGGGTGTGCGGCGGGCCGGGCGGAAGCCGAGTACCAGGACCACCACGCCGATCAGGGCGAATCCCGCCGTCCACAGGGCGCCGACGTGCATGGCGTGGATGAACGCGGCGTCGGCCGCCTTGGCGAGGGCGGGGTCGTGCGTGGCGGCCGCCACGTGCCGGGCCAGCTCGGCCGAGACCCGGGCCTGTTGCCGGACCGGATCCGGAAGGCCGGTCAGTGAGCCCTCGATCGAGTGCCGGTACGCGATCGAGGTGATCGTGCCGCCGGCCGCGATGCCCAGCACGCTGCCGGTCTGGCGCAGGGTGCTGTTGACCGCGCTGCCCGCTCCGGCCCGTTCCAGCGGCAGGGAACCCAGAACCGCGCCCGTGACGGGAGCGATCACCATGCCGATCGCGGTGCCCTGGACCAGCATGACCACCGGGTACCACGCGATCGGTGTGGTCGCGTCGAACAGGGCCAACGACCCCATCGCCAGGCTCGCGACGGTCAGCGCGATCGCACCGACGAGCCGCACCGACGTCAGGCGGGTCAGCCGGACGGCGATCGGCGAGCCGACGACCACGCCGAGCGCTGCCGGGAGGCCGAGGAGCGAGGCGTCCCACGCCGAGTACTGGCGCGCGCCCTGCAGGTAGAACGCGAGGTAGAACGAGCCCGCGGTCATCGTCAGGAAGACCATCATCAGGGTAACGTTCCCCGCGGCGAAGCGGCGCTGCATCAGCAGCCGGGGATCGAAGCTGGGGTGGGCGATCCGCAGCTCGGTGACGACGAACGCCGCGATCAGCGCGATGCCCGCGGCGGTGCATCCCCAGACGCGCGGCTCCGTGAAGGACGCCTCCTGGCCGGCGCGGATCAGGCCGTACGCGAGCAGGCCCAGGCCGCCGGTCGACAGCAGGAGTCCGGCCGGGTCGAGGCGGCGGACCTGCGGGCTACGGGAGTTCGGCACGTACCGGGCGATGAAGCCGAGGCCGAGGAGGACCACCGGCACGTTGACGAGGAACACCGAGCCCCACCAGAACTTCGCCAGCAGCCCCCCGGCCAGGATCGGCCCCGCGGCGATCCCGACTCCGGCGAAGGACGACAGCGTGCCGTAGGCGGCCGGCCGCTGCTCGGGCTCGAAGGTCCAGCTGACGACCGCCATGGTGGCCGGTACGAGTAACGCGGCCCCGGCGCCCATCACGGCCCGGGCTGCGATGAGTTGGCCGGGCGTGGACGCGTACGCGGCGAAGGCGGAGGCGGCGCCGAACACGGCCATGCCCGCGAGCAGGGTGTTGCGGTGCCCGAACCGGTCTCCGAGCGCACCCCCGGTGAACATCAGGCCGGCGAAGGCCAGGGTGTACGCGCCCGTGGCCCACTGGAGTTGGCCGGGTGTGGCACCCAGGCCGCGGACGGGGTCCGTGAGCGTCTCGAAGGCGGTGGACAGGATGGTGCCGTCGAGCCAGATGAGGACCTGCGCGAAGACGAGGACGCCCAGGATGAGCCGTTGGCGGCTGCGCTGTGGCGTGGACGGCGTCGGTGGCATGGCGGATGACATACGTGACTACCTTCGGATCAAGAGGGTTCCGGCGCTGCCGTGCGCCTAGAATCGACAGGTACTTGACGTTCTGGCCATCGTGGCAAACTCGTCAAGTTCCTGTCAATCAAGAGTTTGGAGGTCACCTCGTGGGCGAGAAGAGCCACGACCGAGTGCTGAGTTTCCTGGTCCGCCACACGTGGCTCGGCATGCGGGCGGCGATCGGGGCCGAGCTGGAGGAATTCGGACTCACCGTGCCGCAGTTCGCGACCCTGATGATGGTCAAGGAGTCGCCGGGCATGTCGGTGGCCCAGTTGGCCCGCTCGGTCGGGAGCACCCGCCAGGCCGCCAACGAGATGCTCGCGGCGCTGGAACGCGACGGCCTGATCACCCGCTCTCCCCACCCCACCGACCGCAGGACGCACCAGCTGCACCTCACCGATCTCGGCGAGACCCGCTACGAGGCCGCGCTGCCGGCCGTCCAGCGACGGGAGGCCGCGCTCGAGGCGGGACTGACGCCGCAGCAGCGCGAGGCGGCCGTCGCCTGGATGTCGGCCATCGCCGTTGCGTGCCATGAGCCTTCGGCGAAGTGACCGCCAAGTGACCGCGGGTCGGCCGCTGTCCGACCGCTGTCCGACCCCTGCCCACTGAGCCGGTCGGGGGAGGGGGAGTCACGGCGGGGGTCGCCTGTCGTTTTCCGGATATGACTGATCTCATGGTCCAGATCCCGGCCGACTGGCTGGCCCGGGTGTTCCTTTCGCTCCGCCGCGGTTCGTCGGAGGACGCCCAGGTGTCGGCCGCGGAGTTGCAGCCGTTCACCGAGAAACCCGGTCAGCGGATCCCCGTACCGCGGGCGGCGGTCCTGCGCACCGAACTGGCGCTGCGGGGAGAGCTCGAGCGCGCCCGGGAAGAGGAGCGGCGGGCACGGCTGTTAGAGGAGGCCGACTACCTGATCAGTGCCCGCGTCGGCGGATAGCGTCCCGCCGGTTGCCGTGGCACGGCCCGCTGCACCGCTGCCCGTTCAGTAGACGAGCTTGTACGTGACGTCCTTGGGGACCGGGGACGGCGCGGTGTCGGGATAGAAGAGCCTGATGGTCGTGAAGCGCTGGATGTCGGGATGCCCGGGCCAGGGCTCCGGCTTGCTCAGGGTCACCGTGACCGGGTACGCGTGGAAACGGCCGGCCGCGCAATAGGGCTTGCAGTCGTTCACCATGTCGGTGCCGGTGGCCGTGGCCTTCCGCGGACCCCAGGTGTCCCAGTTCAGCCGGACGAGGCGGTTGTTTCCGTCGCCACAGGCCAGCAGGTACTCCTCGGGGCGTACCTGGGCTTCGGAGAAGCAGTCCACGACCACGACCGGTTCGGGATCCGGTTCCGGGGCGGCCCGGGTCTGCGCGGAGGCGGGCACGGAGCCCACCACGAGGGCCGCAGCCGCGCACAGCAGCGTGGCCGTCCGCACCCGGGCTCGGCGTGCAGCAGCGAGCCCGCCGTCTCCTGAAACGTCCACGGGACCTCCTCGGGTCATCCGTCTGCCGTAGGTGCTGCACCCGTCCCCAGCTTCCCCCATCCGGACCTACCCCGCACCCGCTGCGGCGGGGGGCGCCGTCCGTCGGCTCTCGGGCCCGGCCCCGGAGAGCCGGGGGCCGGGCAAAGAGCGGGTCACCGCCGGTGGAGTGTCTCGAGGGCCTCGACGAGGACCTTGGGGCGGTGCTGCCCCTTGTAGACCGGTGGCGGCTGCCTGTCGAGGCCGAGCAGGGTGGCCACCGCAGTCCAGGCGGTGCGTACGGAGTACTCGACGGTGAACAGGGCGAGGTCGGTGACCCGCGTGTCCGGTCGAAGCGTCACGCCCTGATCGATGAGCCCACCTCAGCAACGGGCGCACGATCGAGTCGAACTGGTTGAAGCGGGTCCGGTAGATGCCCGACACGGACCCGCTCCGGCGCCGGTCGGGCCGGCGTCAGGACCCGGTTCAGGAAACTCCGTACCACTGGCTGGCCCAGCCGGTGTTGATGGTGCTCGTGGACTGCTCGGCGAGATTCAGCGTGGCCGGCAGGGAGGTCTGGCCGGTCAGAACCGTGCTGTAGCGGAGGTTCGGCGGGGTCAGGCCTGCGTTGACCGAGATCCCGGCGCCCGTGGATTTGAGGGTGAGGGCGTTGGTGGCCCAGTTGCCGTTGAGGAGGAGGGCGACGAAGTACGTACCGGGGGCGGCGGTGAACGGCTTGGCCAGCGGCAGCGGCTTGGCGATCGCGTCGGTCATCAGCTGCGGCGAGATGTCCGCGGTGGACGCGCGCAGCGCCCCGGTGGCGTCGTAGACGCCGAGGTAGGACTGGGAGAGCTGGGCGTTCGGGTCGATGCCGGCCAGCCCCAGCCAGATGTTGGACCAGGTGATCTGCTCGCGCAGCACGATCCGTACGAGGGTGACCCGTCCACCTACCCCGGCAGCGGACTGGGCGGTGACGTGCCCGGCGTCGTTGGGGTCGCCGGTCCAGGCCAGGAGGTTCTGGTCCTGGGGTCGGGGCCCCTCGTACCCGGAACCGTTGCCCGGCGCGGCGGGAGCGGGAGCGGTGGCGACCGCGCTGCCCGGCTTCTGCTTCGGGCTCCCACCGGGCGAGGTGCAGCCGGCCAGGACGAGCAACGCCGCGAGTGCGGCGGCGATGCCGGTCGAGACGGTGGTGGTACGGGTGCGCATGGTCCCCCCATGAGGTGCGGATGTGCCAAAGGGGCCATGGTCACACGGGCACGCGCCCACTCCCCGCGCGAGGTCCCGTAGCGGCATGGTCGTGGCCGCCTCCCTCCACGCCGTCACGATGCGCAACTCCGCCACGGTGCGCGCTGCGAGGGCGGCGGGCGAGTGAGCATGCCCAGGCCGTCCGGGGACTATTTCGGCGGGGCGGTCACCGGCGCGGGCCAGAGATGGTCGGGGGTCACGATGGAGGTGACCGCGTTCCCGATCATGCCGGACAGGTTCTTGCCCTGGTAGTCGATGTCGCTGTTGACGAGCACGACCAGGGTGGCCTTCTCGGCGGGCAGCTGGACGGCGATGGTCTCGTAGCCGGGCAGCTCCCCGTTGTGGCCGAGCCAGCCGTTGAAGTTCAGGATGCCGAGGCCGTACGAGGCGCCGGGGACGACCCCGACCGGGAGCGTCCGGAGCCGTTCTGCCTGCGTCTTCCTGGTCAGCAGCCGGCCGTCGGCCAGCGCCGGCGCCCAGGTGTGAAGGTCGTCGAGATCGGAGATCATTGCGCCGGCGGCCCAGGCCCAGGAGGGATTCCAGTCGGTGGCGTCGGCAACGGTGCCCTTCGGCGTGAAGTCGGTGTACCCGTGGGCGTGCGGGTCGGGCATGGCGCTGTCGGTGGGCAGCGAGGTGTCGTTCAGCTTCAGCGGCGCTGTCACGTGATCCCGGAGGTAGTCCCCGAGGCTTTGCCCGCTGACCTTCTCGACCAGCATCCCGAGCAGGACGGTGTTGGTGTTGCTGTACTCCCACTTGGCGCCGGGCTTGAAGTTCGGGGGATGGCGGAAGGCGACGTCCAGGAGCTGCCGCGGGGTGTACGTGAGGTGCGGGTCGGCGCGCAGCTCCGCCAGCCACTTCTCGTCCTTGGTGTAGTCGAAGAGGCCGCTGCGCATCTCGGCCAGCCGGCGCAGGGTGACGGCGTCCCCGCCGGGGACGCCGGAAACGTACCGGGAGATGGGGTCGTCGAGGCCGACCTTGCCCCGGTCGACGAGCTGGAGGACGCCGGTGACGGTGAAGGTCTTGGTGACGCTGCCGATCCGCGAGTAGAGGTCGGACTTCATGGGCGTGCCGGTCTTCTTGTCCGCGACGCCGAAGGACTTCTCGTACACGCCGCGGCCGGGCATCCACAGGCCGATGTTGAGGCCCGGCATGCCGGTCTGCTTCATCACCTTCGCGATCGCCGCGTCCAGCTTCTGCACGGTGGCGGGATCGAAGTTCTCGCGTACGGAGCCGACGGCCGGCCGGTCGGGGCCGGTGCCCGCACACAGGGCGGCCAGCAGAAGCACCACCGCGGCGGGTACGGCCGTCCGGCGGGTCCGGCGCCCTCGGAACGGGCGGTACCTGCCCATGATCGGTCACCTTGCCCAGGGTCGATCGGACGACGTTCCCCGAGCCCCCGAGGTGCTCCCACCATCGTAGGAGCGCCGTACCCCGGCGCGCGACCTCCGCCTTCCCTAGCTCCGTTGCCAGTAGCTGCAGGAGGCCGCGGTGGGAGCCACCTCGCCGCTCTGGGTGGTGGGGCACGGGAGCGGCGCGTCACTCGGTGACGGGCTGCGTTCCCACCGCTTCGGCTCCGGCGTGGCGCTCGTCGAGTCGTCGAGGTACAGCGTGTATGCGCCGCCGGCCACTACGACGGCGACCCAGCCCGCCACCACCCGGCGCCAGACCCTTCGCGGCACAGCTGCCCCCTTTGTCCCGGCCAGGCGTTCCGTTACGGCGCGATCGGGAGCCGGCGCTTGTGCTCGGTCTGGCGGTAGCGGCTGACGATCGTGTCGAAGGCGCGCTCGTCGACCGGCTTGCCCTCCAGGAAGTCGTCGATGTCGTCGTACGTGACACCGAGGGCGTCCTCGTCGGCCTTGCCCGGGTCCAGGGTCTCCAGGTCGGCCGTGGGGGTCTTCCAGACCAGCTCCGCGGGGGCGCCCAGGACGTCGGCCACGGCGCGTACCCGGCGCTTGGTCAGGCCGGTCAGGGGGACCAGGTCGGCCGCGCCGTCGCCGAACTTGGTGAAGAAGCCGGAGACGGCCTCCGCCGCGTGGTCGGTGCCGACCACCAGGCCGTCGTGCGCGCCGGCCACCGCGTACTGGGCGATCATGCGCTGGCGGGCCTTGATGTTGCCCTGCACGAAGTCCTGGTGGTGGGCGTCCCGGAAGACGGTGCCACCGGCGACGGCGGCGTCCAGCGCGGCGTCGCTGGCGGGCTTGACGTCCACCGTCAGCACCCGGTCCGCCGTGATGAAGCCGAGGGCGAGCTGCGCGTCCTGCTCGTCGGCCTGGACCCCGTACGGCAGCCGCATCGCGTAGAACGTCGCCTCGTGGCCGCTCTCCCGGGCGCGCTCCACGGCGAGCTGGCAGAGCCGTCCGGCCGTGGTGGAGTCCACGCCGCCGCTGATCCCGAGCACCAGGGAGCGCAGGCCGGTGGAGGTGAGCCGGTCCGCCAGGAAGGCCACCCGGCGCTCGATCTCCCGGTGTGCGTCGAAAGTCTCCGACACCTGGAGTTCCCGGGCGATCTCCTGCTGCAGAACGGTGGACGCCGGCCGGCTCACGGCTGCTCCTCGTGGTCGATGGTTGATCGTCGTGCGCTGTCCCGCCGACCCTAGTCGAAGCGTCCGGCCCGCCGTCAGTCGGCTGCCAGGGGGCACCAGCGCCCTCCCCGTGACGCCGGAGGCCATCCGCCATGGACCAGCAGCGACCGCCGAGACCCGCAGGGCGATCGGCAAGGAGGAGGGCGACCCCGTCACGGTCCGACCGCTGGAGCGGATCAACGGCTGATCATTCGCTGTTCACCGAACTCTTGGGGCATCCTGGGAGCATGAATGCATTGCATGCCGGGACGCCGGCGGACGGTGGCGCCCCCGCGGCGCGCCTGGCCGCCTTCGCCGCAGCCTTGGCCGACGAAACCCGCGCCGCCATCTGTATGACGCTGCTCGAGGGGCGTGCCTGGACCGCGGGTGAGCTGGCCCGGATCACCGCGGTCGCGCCGTCGACCGTGAGCGGCCATCTGACACGCCTGCTCGATGCGGGCATCTGCGTCACCGAGCGGCAGGGCCGCCACAGCTACGTGCGGATCGCCGACGCCGCGACGGCCCGCCTCCTCGACGAGCTGGCCTCGTACGCGATCCCGGACCGGGATGCGGCGCACGCGGTGCCCGTGGTGGCTGCGCCCGACCCGCTCGCCCGCGCCCGCACGTGTTACGACCATTTCGCCGGGCGGCTCGGGATGGCGGTGACCGACGCCATGGAACGGCGCGGGCTGCTCCGTACGGACGGGGTCTTCGAGCTGACGGAGGCCGGGCGCGAGTGGTGTGCCAGGGCCGGCGTCAGCCTCGTCCACGAGGGGCGCAGGCCGCTGGCGAGCTCCTGCCTGGACTGGACCGAGCGGCGCCGCCACCTGGGAGGCCTGGCCGGGGCGCGGTTGTGCACGAGGGCGCTCGGCGAGGAATGGGTGGTGCGGCCGGCCGCCGGCGGGCGGGGGCTGGAGGTGACCGAGGCCGGGGAACGGGCCTTCGGCGACCTGCTGGGGATCGGCCCGGAGGCCTGGAGCTGAACCTAAGCGTCCCGTGCAATATTTCGGTGGACACCGAAGTGTTGTGCTCATAGGGTGGGGCTCATGACGTTCCACCTGCGCTCCATTCCGCCCGCCGTCCTCACGGTCGCCGCCGTCTCGTTCACCGTGTTCGCCTGGGCGTCGGCCTTCGTGTCCATCCGCAGCGCGGGCGACGCGTACTCACCCGGGGCCCTGGCCCTCGGCAGGCTGCTGGCCGCCTCGGTGGTGCTCGCCGCCCTGCTCCTGATCCGCCGCCAAGGCCTGCCGCCGCGCGGAGCCCGGCGCGGAATCCTGATCTCCGGGCTGGTGTGGTTCTGCGGCTACACGGTCGCGCTGAACTGGGGCGAAAGGCTGGTCGACGCGGGGACGGCCGCCCTGCTCGTGAACACCGGGCCCATCCTCATGGCCCTGCTCGCGGCCCGCCTGCTCGGCGAGGCACTGCCGCCGCGGCTGCTGGCCGGCATGGCCGTCTCCTTCGTCGGGGCGGTGGTCGTCGGCCTGTCCATGTCGTCCGGCGGCGACGGCTCGACCTCGGTGCTCGGGGTCGTCCTGTGCCTGCTCGCGGCGGTGGCCTACGCGAGCGGCGTCATCGCGCAGAAGCCCGCGCTGTCCTTCGGGACGCCCCTGCAGATCACCGCCTACAGCTGCCTGACCGGAACCGTGGCCTGCCTGCCGTTCACCGGGCAGCTGGTCGCGGAGCTGCCGAGGGCGCCGGTGTCCGCGACGCTCAACATGGTCTACCTGGGCGTCGTGCCGACCGCCCTCGCCTTCACCACGTGGACCTACGCCCTGGCGCGCATGCCGGCCGGGAAGCTGGGCGCGACGACCTATGCCGTCCCGGCCATCGTCGTACTGCTGAGCTGGGCCCTCCTGGGCGAGGTCCCCGCCTGGCTGACCCTGCTCGGTGGGGTGCTGTGCCTGGCCGGCGTGGCGGTGTCCCGCTACCGGCCGCGTACCCCGACGGACGCCGCGGCCGGTGTGCAGACTTCCGGCACCCGGTGACGTCGGGGACGGCGAAGGGCCGCGCGCGCGGCAGAACCGTCTACTCTGCGGGGGAATTCCCCTCCAGAGGGACCGTCAGGCCTATGCCTTCGGCCGCCACGGCGATGGCGAAGTCGAAGTACGCGGACTCGTCCCGGACGCTGTCGTGGGTACGGCTGAACACCTGGAACACCAGCAGCCCGATCAGATTGCTCCACAGCACGATGCCGCGCTCGATGAGGTCGGAGAACGGGGCCTCGGGCACGCCGCCGAAAAGCTCCACGGCCTCCGGCCGGAGCAGCGGCGGCCCGGGCACCGTCCGCCGGGGCGGGGTGAGTTCACCGGCCGCCAGCGCGGAACGTACGATGCCGGCCAGCACGGCGGGGGTGCGCGAGGCGGCCGGGACGGTGTCCTGCGGGGCGTGGTAACCCGGGACGGGGGAGCCGTAGATCAGCGTGAATTCGGCGGAGTGGTCGAAGGACCACTTCCGCAGTGCGCGGGTCACCGCGAGCAGCCGCGCGCCGGCCGTCGCACCGGCGGCGCCTGCGGCCTGGTCGGCCTGCTCCATCGCGGCGGCGGAGTCGTTGTAGGCGTCGATGACCAGTGCGGTCAGCAGGTCGTCCCGATGCGGGAACACGCCTGCCACGTCGCTGACGGCAAGACCGCTGTCCTCGGCAACGGCATCCAGGGACAGCCCTGCGGCGCCCGGTTTCACCAGCAGTTGGCGCGCGGTGGCCTTGATGACCGCCGACTGCGTGGAGTTCTCATCGGTAGCGCTCGTGGAAAGATCCATGGCCAAACCGTACCTGTCGGCCACCACGCTACTGCTCCAGACGGGACAGGTCGGGTGCGCGGGCGCCTGCGGCCTCCGGGATCGCCTCGCCGATCGAGTCCAGCTGCGCGGGGTGTCGGCGCTCACCTCCGACAGGCCGATGTGGCGTATCTTCCCCTCGCGGACCAGCCCGTTCAGGGCGCCGACGGTGTCTTCGACGGGGACGTCGGGATTGCGGCGGTGGAGGTAGTACAGATCGATGTGGTCGACGTTCAGGCGTCGCAATGACGCTTCGCAGGCACGCTTGGCGTAGGCCGGGCTCGAGTCGACCCGTCGCGCCCGCGGGTCCTCACCTCGCACCACGCCGAACTTGGTCGCGAGGAACACCCGGTCGCGGCGGCCCGCGATGGCCCGGCCCACCAACTCTTCGTTGGTGTGAGGGCCATACATGTCGGCCGTGTCGAGGAAGGTGAGACCCCGCTCGAGCGCCTCGTGGACCGTCGCGACCGACTCCGCCTCGTCGGCGGACCCGTAGAAGTCGGACATGCCCATGCAGCCCAGGCCCATCGCCGATACGAGCGGGCCGTCGTGGCCCAGGCGCTTCCGCATCCGATCCTCCGTTCCGTGTCCCCCGTCCCCGGCAACGCTGCGCGCGGAAGGCGGTCTTCCCGGCGTTTGTCCCCGACTCCTAGGCTTCATATGCGAGTTGGCACAGTCGGCAGGAGGATGGTGCTCATGTCCCGAGGTGTCACGGACGGCTGGGTGCGCGAGAGCTTCGCCTCCTCCCGGGAATTCCGTCTCCCCTACGCACGCGACCACGAGGCGCTCGCCCGCCGGGTGCGTGACGCGCTGCTCGACGGCCCCGGCTTCGCCCTGGTCACGGGCACGCCCCTCGCCACGATGAGCACGGGACAAGCCCAGGAGTTCGGCGTTTCGATGCTCCGGCACCTCGGGGAGCCGCTCCCGCAGGGCCGGGGCGCGGACACGGCCCTCGGGTGGCTGGTCAGGGACGAGGGCGTGTCGGCGCACACCGACGACCGCCGGTTCCACGAGGACGCCTACACGTCGAAGTCGCGCGGCTACCTGCACCTTCACAATGACCGGGCGGTGCGGCCCTTCGGCCAGGAACCCGACGTCATCGCCCTCTTCACCCACCGCAGGGCCCGGCAGGGCGGCGCGTCGGTGCTGGTGGACGGCTGGACGCTGTACCGCCTGGGCCGCGCGGAGTTCCCCGATCTGCTGGACCGGCTCGGCACCCGGTTCGCTTTCGACCGTCGTCATGTCACGCCGCCGGGGGAGTCTCCCGTGGTGTGGGCGCCGGTGTTCGAGCAGGCGGACGGCCGGATCCGGGTCCGGTGTGACGACCGGCGCGTCCTGCACGGCCGTACGTCCTACGAGGACCACGCCGACCCCGCCCGCCGGCGGTGCCTCGTACGCGTCATGCTCAGGCAGCATCCCTCCGGGCACACCGCCTGAGCACCGCGCGGGGAGCGGGCCGCCCGGCACCGGCCGGCTACGTACCGATCGCCTGGGCGTACCGGAACAGCCCGCTGGGGTCGTACCGGCGCTTGACCTCGAGCAGGCGGGCGTAGTTGTCGCCGTAGTACGCCGACTGCCAGTCGCGCAGGTCCGGGTCGGGGAAGTTGACGTACGCGGCGCGGGTCTCCAGGTCGCGGGAGAGCGTACGGTGCAGGGCGCGGGTCCGGGCCAGCTGCTGCCGGACGCCGTCCTGCGGGGTGTCCGGCTTCCAGTGGGTGCCGATGTCGACGACGAACGTGGCGCCGCGGTGCGGGTAGGCGGTCTCGCCCGGCTCCGGGAGGCCGCTGGCGCCACCCATCGCGAAGAGGGTGACGTAACCCGCGTTGCCGGGCGCGCCCGGCTGCCAGTCGCGCACCCACTCGACCACCGACTCGACCGTCCCCGGGCCGAGCCACCGGTCCGGCACGAGGGATTTGGACGCGTAGTCGTCCGGCGCCCCGGGCTTTTCCAGCAGGTAGTCCTGCGCCTCCCAGAACCGGCGCTGCTCGATGAACTCACGCGTGGGCCGCAGTGCCAGTACCGGGGCGAAGATCCTTCGCAGCGTCGTCCCGTCGCCCAGCAACTGGCCCAGCAGGACGACGGAGGCGGCCTGTCCGTCGCCGGCGTTCTTGAAGCCGATGCGCACGTCGAAGTCGCCCGCGTCGTCGGCGGCGAGGATCTCCTGCACCGCCGCGACCAGCCTGACCCCGGCCTCCAGACCGAAGGAGAGGTCGAAGACCGTGGCGATGCGGTCGCCGACGTCGGTGGCGTCGAAGACGAAGCCGGTGTTGATGCCGAAATTGCCGCCGGCTCCGCCACGGCAGGCCCAGTACAGGTCCGCGTTCTCGTCGTCCGCGGCGCGCACCAGGGTGCCGTCGGCCAGCACCACGCGGGTCTCCGCCAGCCGGTCGCAGGTCATGCCCCACTTGCGGTCGTTGAAGCCGAGACCGCCTCCCAGGGCCAGTCCCGCTACGCCCACACCGCCGCACCGGCCGCCGGGGAAGTACAGGTTCGCCGACCTGGCCGCGTACACGTCCGAATTGGTGGCACCTCCGCCCAGCAGCAGCCGGGTGCCGCGGACGCCCACCCTGTTCATCCGGCGCAGGCTGATGAGGATGCCCCGGGTGGTGGAGTACCCGGCGTAGTTGTGGCCGCCCGAGCGCGGCGCGAGGGGTACGCCGTGCGCCGCCGCCCAGCGGACCGCCGCCTGTACGTCGCCCGCCGTTGCGCAGGCCACGATGCCCGCCGGCAGCACATGGGCGTAGCGCAGGTTGTCCGGCGCAGCCAGCAGGCCGAAGCCTTCACTGCCCGGCCGGTACAGGCCGGCCGCCGGGCTGAGGCTGCGGCGCAGCTGCCGCCAGGCCCCCGCCTCCGGTGGGGACCCGCCGGCGACCTCGCGCGGCCGGCACTGCAAGGGCGTGACGGCGGCGGCTGCGGCACCGTGCCCGCCGGCCAGACCGCCGGCCAGGGCGCCCGCCGCTGCTCCGGCCCCCCACCGCAGAACATCCCGGCGTCCCGCCATCGTGCAGTTCCTCTCCTCGTACGGGAGCAGTACGCGGCCGCCGTCCGGGCTCCGCCGTGCCAGCGATTTCGCGGCGATCATGCTCCCGGCCCGCCCGCCGCACGGCCTGCGCCACTCCGCTGAACCGGGACTGCACCCGCACGAAGGAGCCGGCACCCGGGCCGGATGGCCGATCGGCGGGCGGAGGGCCAGGGCGTGTTTGCATAGACATGCGTTTAAGTGCATACTCTTCCCATGTCTAAGGTTCTCACCTCCCTGCCCGCCGGCGAGCGCGTCGGCATCGCCTTCTCGGGCGGCCTCGACACCTCCGTCGCGGTCGCGTGGATGCGCGACAAGGGTGCCGTCCCGTGCACCTACACCGCCGACATCGGCCAGTACGACGAGCCCGACATCGCGTCGGTGCCCGGCCGTGCGAAGGCCTACGGTGCCGAGATCGCGCGCCTGGTCGACTGCCGGGCGGCGCTGGTCGAGGAGGGCCTGGCCGCGCTCGCGTGCGGCGCGTTCCACATCCGCTCGGGCGGCCGCGCCTACTTCAACACCACGCCGCTCGGCCGCGCCGTCACCGGCACCCTGCTGGTCCGGGCGATGCTCGAGGACGACGTCCAGATCTGGGGCGACGGCTCGACGTTCAAGGGCAACGACATCGAGCGGTTCTACCGCTACGGCCTTCTCGCCAACCCCCACCTACGCATCTACAAGCCGTGGCTCGACGCGGACTTCGTCCACGAGCTCGGCGGCCGCAAGGAGATGTCGGAGTGGCTGGTCGCCCACGGGCTGCCGTACCGCGACAGCGCCGAGAAGGCGTATTCGACCGACGCCAACATCTGGGGCGCCACCCACGAGGCCAAGACGCTGGAGCACCTCGACACCGGCGTGGAGACCGTGCAGCCGATCATGGGCGTGCGGTTCTGGGACCCGTCGGTCGAGATCGCCGCCGAGGACGTGACGATCGGCTTCGACCAGGGCCGCCCGGTGACGATCAACGGCAAGGAGTTCCACTCCCCGGTCGACCTGGTGATGGAGGCCAACGCCATCGGCGGCCGCCACGGCATGGGCATGTCCGACCAGATCGAGAACCGGATCATCGAGGCGAAGAGCCGCGGCATCTACGAGGCGCCCGGCATGGCGCTCCTGCACGCCGCGTACGAGCGCCTCGTCAACGCGATCCACAACGAGGACACCCTCGCCCACTACCACAACGAGGGACGGCGCCTCGGCCGGCTGATGTACGAGGGCCGCTGGCTGGACCCGCAGGCGCTGATGGTCCGCGAGTCGCTGCAGCGCTGGGTCGGCTCGGCGGTCACCGGCGAGGTGACGCTGCGGCTGCGGCGTGGTGAGGACTACTCGATCCTGAACACCACCGGCCCCGCCTTCAGCTACCACCCGGACAAGCTGTCGATGGAGCGCACCGAGGACTCGGCGTTCGGCCCGGTGGACCGGATCGGCCAGCTCACCATGCGCAACCTCGACATCGCCGACTCGCGCGCCAGGCTCGAGCAGTACGCCGGCCTCGGCATCGTCGGCACCGCCCACCCCGAACTGGTCGGCGCCGCGCAGGCGGCTGCGACCGGGCTGATCGGAGCCATGCCCGAGGGCGGCGCCGAGGCCATCGCCTCCCGCGGCGAGGTCTCCGCCGAGGACGAGGTGCTGGACCGCGCCGCGATGGAGTCCGGCACCGACTGACCGGCCGGCCGATCGGCCGATTGACCGGCCGTGCCGAACGAGCCGCCCCCGACGCCGCGTCGGGGGCGGCTCATTCGGCGCGGGACCGCCTAGCATGCGTCGCATGCCGGACGTCGCTCCCCGCCCCGAGCCGTTCACCCCGAAGACCGCCCCCGCGGCGCTCGAGGACCTCCGCGCGCGACTGCGCGCGACGCGCTGGCCCGATGTGCCGGAGGACGCCGGCTGGTCGTTCGGAACCGACCTCGGCTACCTGCGCGAGCTCGTCGCCTACTGGGCGGACGGGTTCGACTGGCCGGCGCAGGAGGCGGCGCTGGCCCGCTTCCCCCACTTCCGCGTCCCGCTCGGCGGCCTCGGGATCCACTTCGTGCACGTCCGGGCCGCCGCGCCGGCCGGCCCCGTGCTGCCGCTCGTACTCAGCCACGGCTGGCCGGACTCGTTCTGGCGCTATGCGAAGGTCATCCCGCTCCTCACCGACCCGGGTGCCCACGGCGCCGATCCCGCCGACGCGTTCGACGTGGTCGTGCCCGACATGCCGGGCTACGGGTACTCCGACCGCCCCACCGGCCCGCCCCTCGACTCCATCGCCGTCGCCGGCCTGTGGGCCGAGCTCATGGGCGTCCTCGGCTACGCGCGGTTCGGCGCGGCCGGCGGGGACATGGGCAGCCACGTGAGCCGCTACCTCGGGCTCGACCACCCCGACCGGGTCGTGGCCGTCCACCGCACCGACGCGGGCCTGCCCCTCTTCACCGGCGACCCGGCGGACCTCGCGCCCGAGGAGCGCGCCTGGCTCGAGGGCGCCGCAGCCTGGGGCGCGACCGAAGGCGCGTACTCCGCATTGCAGCGTACGAAGCCGCAGACCGCCGCGTTCGGGCTCACGGACTCGCCGGCCGGGCTCGCCGCGTGGATCGTCGAGAAGCTCCGGGCGTGGAGCGACTGCGACGGCGACATCGAGCGGAGCTTCACGAAGGACGAGATCCTCACGAACGTCACGCTCTACTGGCTGACGGGGACGATCGGCTCGTCGATGCGCATGTACCGGGCGAACGCCGCGATCCCGCCCGCGCAGCACGCCCGCCGGGTAGAGGTGCCGTCCGGCTTCTCGCTCTTCCACGGCGACGTCGTCCGCCCGCCGCGCGCATGGCTGGAGCGTACGGCGAACGTGGTGCGCGTGACCGAGCCCGCACGCGGCGGGCACTTCGCACCGTTCGAGGAGCCCGAGCTCTACGCAGCGGAACTGCGTGAGTTCTTCCGCCCTTACCGGGCGGCGGCGGCCGGCTGAAGGCGCCGGCGCCGTGGCGTGATCCCGTTCGTGACCAAAGGGTGCCCCTCTGTGCAACACGCATGTCATGATGCTGAGTTGTGGCTGAGGGGGAGGCTATGGCGAATACGGCTATCCGCGTGCGCCTGACACAGGGTGCCAGCGAGAGCGACATCGGGGCGCTGAAGGCGTGGCTCGAGCGGGAGCAGAAGCTCGAAGCGCACAGGAACGACGGCGTGCTGGAGATCCACGTGCGCGCCGGGACGGAGGGCGGGCCCGGCAGCCCGATGGGGGCCGGGATGGAGATCACGCTGGTGCTGATCGGAGCAGCCGCCTCCAAATTATTCGACGAAGTGTTCGAGCAGGTGAAGAGCGGGGTCCGCGCGTGGCGGGAGAACCGCCGATCCGTGGAACGCGGCGAACCCCCGGAGGTCGAGGTCGCGCCGGAGAGCGACGGGAGATAGCCCGGTGGCGCGCTTCGACCCGCGAGGGAAAGTGAACCGGGCGCTGCTCGTCGGAGTCCCCGAGTACGACTTCAAGCAGCCCGAGCACCCCTTCGGAGTGTCGGGCGACCTCGGCGCGGTCGAGCACAACCTCGCCGGACTGGAACAGGCTCTCCGCGAGGGCGGTGTGTTCGCCGAGGACGGGATCACCGTCACCCGGCCGCACACCGTGGACGAGTTCGACCAGCAGCTGGACGCCGCGGTCGACGCGGCCGAGGGGCTGCTCCTGCTCTACTTCTCCGGCCACGGCGCCGTGCCCAGTACGGGGGACGAGCTCTGGCTGCTGATGCGGCGGGCGACGATCGTCCCGGGCGACGAGTCCGTGTTCCGCGGCGCCACGCCCTGGAAGGGCGTTCTCACCGTGCTGTCCCGCTCCCGGGCGGAGCAGGTGGTCGTCATCCTCGACTGCTGCTACGCGGGTAACGCCTCGGTGGCATGGAACGCGCTCGGCACGGCCCAGCGGCAGCGGACCTCGCTGCTGATGAGCGTCCAGGCCAACAACCGCATCGACGCGGGCGACGGTGGCTCGCCGACGCCGTACACCGCCCAACTCGCACGCTTCCTGCGCGAGGGCCTGTCCGGCAAGGGCGGCGAAGTCGGCTTCGTCGAGCTGGCCCAAGAGCTGTGGGCCCACATGTCCGAGCACCACACGACGCTGCGCGAGCCCGCCGAGAGATGGGAGCCGCAGAGCCGCGCGGCCACCTCGGGGGGCGACGTGCTGCTCGCAGCCCCTCCCGTCCGCTCGCCGGACGCGCCGCCCGCGCAGGAAATCGACTCCGCCCCGGACGGGTCCGGCGGCGGGCCGTCTTCGCCGCAGTCGCCAGGCCCCGGCCCCGCCCCTGCCCGAAGACCAGCCTGGCTCGGCAGGCTCCGTCCCCTCACCGGCCGCAGACTCGCGGCCGCCATCGGCGTGCCCGCGGTGATCGCCGGACTCGTCGCCACCGGCATCGTCGCACTCGACGGAGGGGACGGCGCTGCCTGCAAGCCGCCGCTCGAACTCCGGCTGCTCACCGACCCCGACCTCGAGCCCACCGTCCGCAAGGCCGCGGAGGCGTACCTGACGTCGGCGGAGAACACGTCGGAGGGCGGGTGCAGGCGCGCCGGCATCACCGTCTACAGCGCCGGAGCCGCTGCGGCGGTCGCTGCGTTCAACCGGCAGTCCGACCCGTGGCAGCGGCCGGTGGCCGACGACACCAACCCGCAGCGCGACATCGGCCCGCAGCCGGACATCTGGATCCCGGGCTCGTCCGCGAGCGTCGACCGGGCCCGTACTGCGTCCAGCGAGCGGACCTATGTCGCGCTGGAGGCGGATCCCGAGCCCTTCGCGTACTCGCCGGTCGTGCTCGCCGTACCGCAGGACCCGGCGGCGGAGCCGGTCGCCGAGCGGGTGGGTGCTCTCGCGGCCTTGACGGACGCGCTCAGGAAGCGCCAGCCGACGTCCGAAATACGGCGTACGGACCCGGAGAACACCGACGCCGGCCTGCTCGCGACCGTCGGCCTTTACGGCGCAGGCGCGCAGAATCCGGCCGCCGCCGAACAGGGTGTGGCCCAGCCGGGCCCGCCCGCGCGCACCGGCGGGGACCTGCTGTGCAGCCTGCCCGACGACGACAACGCGGACAAGCGAACCACCGCGCTGATACCGGAGTTCCTGCTCAGAACCGGAGTGGGCTGCAACAGTACGATCCGGGTCCGCCGGATGGCGGAGTACCCCGTCGACGTTCCGGGCCTCAGCCCGACGTTCGTGCGAGTGCGCTGGCTGGGCCCCGAACGGGACAAGGACGCGCGGGACGGCGCCGCGGAGCGCTTCCACGCGTGGCTGACCGGCAAGGGGGCGGCCGCGAAGAACGAAGCGAAGACCTCGGCGTCCGCCGTCCGAGGCGGACTCGCCGTTTTCGGGAACGACGGCTTCCGTAGTGCATCGGGTGCTCGCAAGCCCCTAGGCAACGGCACCGAACCGTCCGCCGACAAAGGTGTCGTCTTCAGCAACTTCGGGGCCCTGGACGACCCCGGCCCGCTCACCGGCCCCGCCCTGCCGGCCGCGATGACTGCGGCGCTGAAGGGCTACCGGGAGGCCAACGGGCCGGGCCGGGTGCTCTTCCTGCTCGACTCGTCCGGGTCCATGGGCAGCCTGTGGGAGGGCCCCGGCGGAGCGCCCGGCATCATCTCCCAGTCCCTCGCCGGGCTCGGCGAGCGGGACGAGTACGGCGTCTGGGCGGTTGCCAACGACCCAAACAGCTCCCGCCCGTACAGCGAAGTGCTGCAGTTCGGCAAGTACGGGCGCAAGGAGGCACAGAGCGCCATCACCGCCAACGCACAGGTCAAGGACTTCGAAGCCGATCCCGACAAGGCGCTGGTCGCGGCCCTGGACTACATGAGGCAGCGCGGTACCGACGGCCGTGGTCCGCAGCTGATCGTCTACATCACGGATGACGAGGACAACAAGCAGCTGGCCGAAGGCGGCCGGCTCGGCGCTCTGCTCCAGTACCTGCGGACGGGGCGCAGGATCCCGGTGGTCATGGCCTCCCTGGACAGCGCCGGCTGCGACAAGGGCAAACCGGATGCGGCCGTCTCCGAGGCGAGCGGCGGCCGTTGCCTGGACACCAAGAACGACCTCGTCGCGCGGCTGCGCGACGAGGTCGCGAGGACCGGAACGGGGGATCAGTGATGAGGCAGGGGCCCGCAGGGCGCGCCGCGGCCGCCATGCTCCTCGTCGTGCTGCTCGCCGCAGGCTGCGACGCCGGCGCAGACGACGGAACCGGCGGCGGGCAGAGCGGCGCTGCGGCCGCCGCCGACCAACCCGGCGACATCGTGCTGGCCAGCGGCCGGGACGTGACCGGCAAGGGCGGCATCCGCCAGCAGCTGATCGATGAGTGGAACCGGGAGCAGGAGGGCAAGGGATCCGGCCACCGGGCCCGCCTGGTCGAGCTGCCCGGCTCGGCGGACCAGCAGCGCAGCCAGCTGCTCGGCGCACTGCAGTCCGGCAGCGCCGAGTACGACGTGGTCAACCTCGATGTGACCTGGGTGCCGGAGTTCGCCGCCGCGGGTCTCGTCCAGCCGCTCCCCGACAAGCTGGTCGACTCCGATGTCATCAAGTCCGTTGCCGCCACCGCCCGCTGGGGGGACAAGCTCTACGCGGTCCCCTTCAACAGTGACGTCGGGCTGTTGTTCTACCGCCGCGACTACCTGCAGACCGCGGGCGTCACGGAGACCGACCTGAGCAAGGGCACCGGCGGCTGGCCCGTCGTCCAGCAGCTGATCCGCGCCCTCGACGCGGCGCGCAAGAGACTGCCCGAGGCCTACGAGAAGGGCTGGACCTCGCAGCTCGACGGGTCGTACGAAGGACTCACCGTCAACGGCATCGAGGCCTTCGCCTCCGCTTCGGCCTCCGGCGGATTCACCCTCACCGACAAGGAGGGCCGCTACGCCGGTTCCGTGGACGAACTGAAGGCGGGCCTGAACGAGCTGCGCAACCGCACCGAGGCGGCCTACACCCTGCCGGCCGCCGCCCAGTCCGACGAGGCGGACACGCTCACCGACTTCGCGGCCGGCCGGACCGGCTTCCTCCGCCACTGGCCGTACGCCTACCGCACGCTCCACCAGTCCCTGCCCGAAGACAAGCTCGGCGTGGCCCCGCTGCCCGGCAGGGCGGTGCTGGGCGGCCAGAACCTGGCCGTGGCCACGGGGTCGCAGCGGAGCATCGCCGCGGGGCAGCTCGTCGAGTTCCTCACCAACAGGGAGAACGAACGCTGCCTGCTCGACGCGGGGTTCGCGGCCACCAGGATCTCCGCATACGTGGACGACAAACTGGCCTGCAAAGCGGCGAAGCCACCCGGCCAGGCCACCGCAGCCCCGACGAGCGAACGCACCGACCACATGCCTCGGGACGCGAACGGCCGCCCCGGGTACGCGCGCGGCACCCTGCTGCCGGCCCTGGAGAACGCCGTCCAGCGGCCGCGCACCCCGCTCTACGGCGCCTTCAGCCAGACGTTCACCGCCCAACTGGCCCGGCTCCAGGGCGACAAGCCGCCCTCCGACGAAGAACTCGCCAAACGCCTGCACGAGCAACTGAAAAAGGCCCTGCCCCGGGGGTGACCGCGTACGGTCAGCCTGCGCGGTCCGGACGAGCGCTGCGGAAGGTGCGTCGGTAGGTGTCCGGGGGCACGCCGACCGTGCGGTTGAAGTGGCGCCGCAGGGTGGCGTCCGTACCCATGCCCGTGGCTGCGGCGATCGCGCCGATGGTGTCGTCGGTGGTTTCGAGGAGTCCCTGGGCGCGGTGGATGCGTTGCGTCAGCAGCCAGCGCAGGGGAGTGGTGCCGGTGACGTCCGCGAAGATCCGGGCCAGGTGGCGTGAGCTCATGTTCGCCCGGCGCGCCAGGTCCTCCACGGTGAGCGGCTGGTCGAGGCGTTCCATCGCCCACGCCAGCAGTGCGCCGAGGGGGTGGTCGCGGCGTTCGGGCAGCGGGGTGGTGACGAACTGGGCCTGGCCCCCGGCCCGGTGGGGCGGGACGACGAGGCGGCGCGCGACCTCGTTGGCGACGGCCGAGCCGTGGTCGAGGCGGACCAGATGCAGGCACAGGTCCATCGCGGCGGCCTTGCCGGCCGAGGTCAGCACGGTGCCGTGGTCGACGTAGAGCACGTCCGGATCGACCTCCACCTCGGGGTATCTCTCGGCCAGCGCCCCGGCGTGCAGCCAGTGCGTGGTCGCGCGCCGCCCGTCCAGCAGACCCGCGGCGGCCAGTACGAACGCGCCCGTGCACAGTGAGGCCACCCGGGCACCGGCCTCGTGTGCCGCGCGCACGGCATCGACCAGTTCGGCGGGTGGGTCCGCGTCCAGATCGGCGCACGCCGGGACGATCACGGTGTCCGCATGAACGAGCCGGTCGAGTCCCGCGTCGGGCTCGAGCCGGAAGCGGTCGCCGACGGGCACGGTGCCCGGGGCGCACACGGTGAACTCGTACCAGGGATCCACGAGATCCGGCCGGTCGACGCCGAACACGTCGCAGGCAGCGGCGAGTTCGAAGTGCGGTACCCCGGGTGTGACGGCCAGCGCGACAAGGCTCATGTCCGAAAGTGTACGGGGCGTGGCGTTGCTGCCACTCCCGGCCGCGGGTTGCCGGAGGCACGATGGCATCCGGTGATCATTCGCGCACGAGACGGGGGAACCTCATGGGAACGAGTCGAGCGGCGGCGGTAACGGTGTTCGGTGCCTACGGGCACACCGGACGCTTCGTCGTGTCCGAACTGCTGGAGCGGGGGCTCACCCCGATCCTGTCCGGCCGCGACTCCGACAAGCTCCGGGCACTGGCCGGCGACTTTCCCGGACTCGACGTCCGGCCGGCCTCGGCCGGCGATCCGGCCTCGCTCGACCGTGCACTGGACGGCGCGGCAGCCGTGATCAACTGCGCCGGTCCGTTCGCCGTGACGGCCGCACCGGTCATCGAGGCGGCGCTGCGCGCACGGATCGCCTACCTGGACGTCGCGGGGGAGGTGGAGGCGGTCGCCGATACGTTCGCGCACTTCGCGGACCGGGCCCGTGACACCGGCATCGTGGTCGTGCCCGCGATGGCGTTCTACGGGGGCCTCGGCGACCTGCTCGCCACCGCCGCGCTGGGCGACGCCCCGGCGGCCGACGAGGTTCACCTCGCGTTCGCCCTCAGCAGCTGGCAGCCCACGGCCGGGACGCGCAGCTCCAGCCAGGTCTCCCGGAGCCGGCGCGAGGGCCGGCGGCTCGTCTACGCGAAGGGCCGCCTGGAGCTGCGTACCGACGAGGCACCCACGGGCCGGTGGACGTTTCCCGCTCCGGTCGGGGACCGGCCCGTCATCGGCGAGTTCACCACCACGGACAGCGTGACCATCGCCCATCACCTGTCCGCCCCGGACATCCACACCTGCATGACGCTCGAGGCCGTCAAGGACGTACTGGCCCCGGACGCCGGACCTCCGAAGCCGGTCGACGAGCGAGGGCGGTCGGCGCAGACCTTCCTCGTCGACGTCGTCGTCCGCGCGGGCGGCACCCGGCGCCGGGCGGTGGCCCGCGGACAGGACATCTACGCCGTCAGCGCGCCTCTCGTCGTGGAAGCGGTCAGCCGCATCCTCGCGGGACAGGCCGGGACGGTCGGGGTGGTCGCGCCCGGGGAGATCTTCGACGCGCACGCGTTCCTGCGCTCACTGGCTCCGCGCCACCTCTCGTACGAGCTCGGTCCGGCCGACTGACCGCTGGTCAGCCGGGGTCCTGGTGCGGTGCCTCACGGACTGCACCAGGACCCCGGGCGACGATCAGGCTCGCGGATGCGCTACTTGGGAGTCACCCAGACCTGCCGCTTGTTGGTGTTGGCCGTGTACAGCTGGACCGGGGTGCCGTTGGCGGTCGCGCCGCCGGTGACGTCCAGGACCCTGCCCGACGCGGTGTGCACGATCTGGCCCTTGGCCGCCGACGCGCCCTACCGGCTGCTCAGCACCTCCAGCAGCCGCTGTCCGAACTCCTCCGGGGCGTCGGTGTAGCCGCTGTGCCCGCCCGGGAATTCGGTCACCTTGCCTCCGAGCCGGTCCGCGAGCGCCGCCGCGGGGCGGTACGGCAGATGCCCGCGGGTCTCGAGTCCCGCGGCCAGCACCAGCCGATCGCAGACGGCGGCGAGCGCGGCCTCGTCGGGCACGTAGGACGTGAACTGCCGCAGCTCGTGCTCCATGAAGACCGGGAAGTTCGCGTTCAGCCGGCCGATCATCTCGGCCGCGCGAGGTGGCAGTCCGGCCGGGTCCGGCATCGGCTTCAGGGTGCCGCCGATGCCGGCCAGCATTCCGTACGTCAGGTCGATGCTGCGCAGGTGGCCGGGGGAGTCGGCGACCTGGCCGGGCTCCAGCTGGATCTGCGTGGCCGCATAGCGTCCGGGGTGCCGCAGCGCGAACGCACGGTAGGCGTGGGCGAACGCGGCGAGCTCGAAGGGGTTGGATCAAGGAAATCAGCCGTGCCATTGCCGATCGTGCAGTTGGTGGGCCTCGGTCAGGCCGTCGCGGAAGAACCGCTCGTAGTAGGCGATCTCGACATGGTGGGCCTGCAGCCAGACCCCCGGGACGTGGATCGTGTCGCAGTGTGCGGGGAACCGCCCGTGGGTCTCGTAGATGTACGTGCAGATGTCGCGCGTGCAGGCGATGACATCGGCCGAGTAGTTGCTGGCCTCGCGCAGGTACTGGGCGCCGAACTCGCCCCGGTAGATGCGCTCGAACAAGCCCTCGTCGGTGTAGATGCCCTGCGGCCCGAACTTGTCCGCCACGACCGCGTCGACGGCGTCGTTCATGGTGGCGTAGTTCGGCGGGCACATCGCCTTGATCAGGTGTTCCCCGTTGTGGCGCAGGCCGACGGTGGTCGCCCGCAGCGTGGAGTAGCGCGGCAGCGGCACCTGCCAGCGCAGAAGGTCGGCCGGCCGCCACCGGGGCGTGGTCCAGTCGAAGCCGAGCATCGGACCGTACGTGGGGCGGAACTTAGGGTCGCCCAGCATGATCGGCGGGGCGAGCGAGGCATGGATCCATGCCCCGAGCCCCATGGCGTCGGCGGTGAGCATGATGTTCTGCAGCAGCAGGTCGGCCTCGATCTGCGTGCGCATCGCCCAGATCGCGCCCAGCGGGAGTTTGATGTCCTTGTTCAGGAACCCCGACTTGACCCACTTGCTCACGCCCGCCGAACGGTAGAGATTCCGGTCGTCGACGATGGCCGGCCGTGCGCCCTCGGGCTGGGTGAGCAGGTACATCATCCCGTTGATGTACTGCCGCGACAGGTCCACCACCGGGAACAGCACGGTGGTGCCCGGCAGGTTCGAGAGGAACCGGTTGGAGTCGAGGTAGGCGGGGAAGTCGCGTTTCCCGTCCGGTACGTCGATGCGGTGGTCGAGCAGCTGCACCTTCGCCTCGGCGGCGCGTGAGCACAGGGTCTCCGCGTCGAACGTGGCCTGCGAGCCGTCGGCGGGGGGAGGCAGCTTGCGCAGGAAGTAGGTGCCGGTGTCGTTGATCAGGAAGAAGTGGGTGCCCTGGGCGTTGTCGGGGCTGCCCGCGGTCCGTCCGGCCATGTTGAGGTTCGGCTTGGCCATGATCGGCTTGCCGTTGCGGGGGTCGGCGAAGGGGCGGTCCGGCATGGTGAGGCCGGTGCACCCCGTCATGGCGATGAGGACCGCTTCCTCGAGCTCCGTCAGCGGTGCCCGTGCCTCGGTGGAGGACCAGCTCATCGAGCCGGCTTCGACGGAGCTTCCGCGGCTGACCCGGTGGGTGCGGCGGCGCCAGATCGACGTGATCAGCGGGCGGTTCATGAGGGCGTCGAGCCCGGTGTGGCGGTTTGTGTTCGTCAGGTCTGTCATGCTCCTGCCCCTTCCCGAGGGCTGCCGAGCCGGCCGGCGGTCAGTCGCGCAGACGTGCTTCGATGGTCTCGACGAGACCGGCGATGACACCGTCGGGTGAGGGGCTGTAGTGCGGGACGGCCCACCGCGTGATCCTGGCGTCGATGACGGTGGGCCGGCCGGAGGTCAGCGCCGCACGGAACGCCTTCTCGAACTCCTCCAGCGTCTCGACGCGGTAGCCGTCGGCGCCGCACGCCTGCGCGTAGGCGGCGAAGTCCGGGTTCTGGAACTCGACCAGCCCCGTCTCTCCGTAGGTGGTGAGCTGGAAGAGTTTGATCAGCTTGAACTCCTGGTCGTCGAAGATGACCCAGATGACGGGGATCTCGTTCTCGACGGCGGTCATCAGCTCGAACCCGGACAGCGAGTAGCATCCGTCGCCGCAGCCGACGACGACCGTCCGCTCCGGGTGCGCGACCTTCAGGCCGATGGCGCCGTTGACATGGCCGGCCATCGGTCCGAACGAACCGGCCTTGCGGAAGTGCTGCCCCTCTTCGAGCTCCACGTAGTAGCCGAGCCAGGCCAGGTGGGCGCCTGCGTCGGCGAGCAGAACAGCTTGTGGGGGCAGCATCCGGCCGATCGCCTGGGCGAGCTCTCCGGGGTGGATGTGCCCCGTCAGGTGGGTGATGTGCCGGGCCTCGTAGTCCCTGCCGTCGACATCGGCCCTCGGGACCTCGCCGACCTTCCCGTCCAGGGCCTCGACGAGCGCTGCCACCCCCAGCCGTGCGTCGGACAGCAGCGCGTGGTCGGGGCGGTAGGCCTTGTGGAACTCGGCCTCGGAGATGTTCACATGGATGAGCACCTTGTTCTCGAAGAGGTCTTCGCGGTAGTTGAACGTGGCGTGCTGGTTGAGGGAGTTGCCGATGCACAGCACGACGTCCGCCTCGCGGAAGGCCTTCCACGCACTGGAGTGGCCGCTGTCGGCGAAGACGCCCACCGAGAGCGGGTGCCCTTCGGACACGATGCCCTTGCCGTCCAGCGTGGTGAGCAGCGGAATCTGGAACCGCTCGATCAGGCGCTTGACCTCCGCTCCCGCTCCGCTGCGGACGGCGCCGAAGCCGACGAGCGCCACGATCCGCTTCCGCCTGGTGAGCGCGTCCGCCAGAACCGAGGCGATCTCCTCCACGCGTGCGGGATCGGGCACGACCGGCTTGACGTCGAGCCGGATGTGCCGGAAGTCCGTGACCTCGATGCCGCGCTCGGTGAGGTTCTCGGGTACGTGGATGTGTACCGGACCGGGCCGCCCCTCGAAGGCGGTGTTGACCGCTTCCTCGAGGACGTCGCAGGTGTCGGCGGCATCCGTGAGCAGGAAGGACTTCTTCGTCGTGGCCGCGAACATGGCCCGGGAGTCGGGCGTGCGGTTCAGGCCCGAGGTCTCGTTGAGCGAACCCCACCCCTGCCATTTCATCGACGCGTATCCCGAGACGGCGAGGACCGGGTAGGAGTCGGACATCGCCACGGCCAGCCCGGAGAACAGGTTGAACGCACCGGGCCCGGCCGTCGCGAAACAGAAGCCCAGCTGATTCGTGTACATCGCGTAACCGCAGGCCATGAAGGACGCGGCCTGCTCGTGCCGCGTGATGACCGGTCGGATCTGCCGGGAATGCTTCAGCGCCAGCATCAGGCCGGCGGCGTTCTCGCCGGCACCGCCGAATGCGGCCTGGACCCCGATGCCTTCCAGCCCCTTGACGATGGCCTCGTAGACTCTCATCGGCACTCCCTCATCCGTGCCCTGCCGCATCGGGCGAGGACGACGATCCGATGCCGTGCTGTGCCGTCATCCTGCGTATCAGTCTCCCCGCGGAGACCCGGTCGGGCTGATCGCGCGGGTCCATTCGGGTGAAGAGGCTCGTGGGCGGGAACGCAGCGCGACGGGCAGGATGCGACCCCGATGTACCCGTCTGCGTTGCTCCGCGCGACGTAGCCCCACGGGTGGGTCAAAGTTGCTGCGTGTGACGAAGATGCCCGCAGCCACCGTCACGGGCAGCCGTTCAACGTCGCCTCGTCATCGTTGGCACCATCGCATCCGGACGACGAGGCCGGCGCCTTCGCGAAGGGGCACAGATGCACGAGACCGGGCAGTACGAGCGCTACGTGGGCGGCAACCCCGAAGCGGAACGGCTCGTCTTCGAGCGGCTCGCCCGTGAGCTCATGCGGGTCCAGCTCAAGGCCAGGAAGCGCAGCGGCGCGGCGGGCATCGAGCGGGCGTTCCACGCGAAGGCCGTCCTCGGCGTGGAGAACGCCCGGCTGGCGTTCGTCGACGACCTGCCCCAGGACCTGCGGACCGGCTTCGCGAGTCCTGCGGCCGAATACCCGGTCACCGTCCGGCTGTCCAATGCGAACGGCGCCCGCATGCCCGACTACACCCCCGACCTGCGGGGAGCGGCATTGCGCATCGAGGTGGGGCCGGACGAGGCCCACGACCTCCTCATGACCAGCTTCCCGGTCTCCCATGCGCGCAACGCACGCGAGTTCGTCGAATTCGCCAAGGCCATGGCAGGTGCCGATACGACGCTCCGCAAGGCATCCGGGCTGTTCCTCACCCTGCCCCTCGCGGTCGGCTGGTCCACGGCCGCGCGCATGCGGCGCAACGTACGCGCCGGAACGAGCCGTACCGTACACAGCCTGGCGCTCGAGACGTACTGGAGCCGCGGCGCCATCCTGTGGGGCGATCAGGGACCCGTGCGCTACCAGTTGCGCCCCGCCGCGCACGCGTCACCGGCCCCGAGCCCCTCCCGTACCGACCCCGACCACCTGCACCACGAGCTCGCACAGCGACTGAAGAAGGCGGACGTCGTCTTCGAGCTGTACGTCCAGCGCTACGTGGACTCCCGCCGGACGCCCATCGAGGACGGAGCGAGCGAGTGGACGGAGGCGGATGCGCCCGTCGTCCGGGTGGCGACGCTGACGATCCCGCGCCAGGACATCGACAGTGCCCAGGCGCGGGCCGCCGCGGTGCGGGTCGACCAGCTGGTGTTCAACCCGTGGAACACGACGGAGGAGTTCCGGCCTCTGGGCAACCTCAACCGTGCCCGCAAGGTGGCCTACGAGGCCAGCAGCGCCCACCGCCTGGGCCACCGCTTCCTCACCACCGAGCCGCACCGCAACGCCGTGCTGGGCGTACCGCTCGACGCCGCTTTCGAGGCCCTCAACCGGTTCGTCCCCTGGCATCGGCTGCCCACCCGGCTCGGCCTGCTCAACCTCGTGACGCTGCGGCAGGCGCTGCGCCGGTACAACCTCATCGACACCGAGATCCACGAGGCTCCGCCCAAGGCCCAGCCGGTGCCCGCACCCGTCGATGAGCAGATGCGGGTCGCGCGGAGCTACGACGGCACCTACAACGACCTGTCCGCACCGAAGATGGGGGCTGTCGGATCGGCCTTCGGCCGCAACCTCCCGCCCGTCTACCGGCCCGACCTGTTCGACACGCCCAACCCGGTGACCGTCAGCAGAGAGCTGCTCCAGCGCGACGCGTTCATCCCCGCACGGTCGCTGAACATCCTGGCCGCCGCGTGGATCCAGTTCCAGGTGCACGACTGGGTCAACCACAAGCGCTACCCGACCGGTACGAAGAGCGTCGAGGTGCCGCTCCCGCCCGGTGTCACCTGGAGCAACACCCCTGGCGGACGGCCCGAGACGGTGATGCGCTTCGCCGAGAACGAGAGCCTCGGCGCCGCCGACGGCGAAGCGCCGCCCATCCTGTTCGGCAACGCGGCCTCGCACTGGTGGGACGGCTCGGAGGTCTACGGCGGGACCAAGGACGCCGGAACGTCCCTGCGCGAACCGGACGGCGGCGCCGCGCTGCGCCTGGAGGACGGGCACCTGCCCTTCAGCCCGAACGGCTTCCCCCTCACCGGCTTCGCGGAGAGCTGGTGGCTCGGCCTCAGCGCCATGCACACCCTCTTCGCCCGGGAGCACAACGCCGTATGCGAGGCGCTGCGGCAGGAGTACCCACAGCTGGACGAGGACCGCATCTACCACACGGCACGGCTCGTCGTCTCCGCTCTCATCGCCAAGATCCACACGGTCGAGTGGACCCCCGCGATTCTCGCCACCGAGACGATCGACATCGGGCTGAAGACCAACTGGCAGGGACCGCCCAAGAACTGGCTCACGCAGCTGGGCCTGTGGCTGTTCGAGGCACACTCGCTGACCGGCATCCCGAAGACCCTGCCGGACCACCACGCCGCGCCGTACTCCCTCACCGAGGACTTCGTCACCGTCTACCGCATGCACCCGCTGCTGCCGGACGACTTCGAGATCGTGGACCACCGGCTCGGCCGGAGGCTCGACACCCTCGGGTTCAACGACCTGCAGGGCACCGCGGCGGAGCCGCTCATCCGCAAGACCGGTCTGGCCAACTCGCTGTACTCACTCGGCATCGCCCACCCCGGCGCGATCACCCTGCACAACTACCCCCGTGCCCTCCAGGCGTTCGAGCGGGACGGCGAGGTGATCGACCTGTCCGTGGTCGACCTGGTGCGCACCCGGCGCCGCGGTGTGCCGCGGTACAACGACTTCCGGGCCGGTCTGCACAAGCCGCGCCTGCGCCGCTTCGAGGACCTCTCCTCCGATCCGGACACGGTCGCGCGGCTGAAGGAGGTCTACCGTGACGTGGACCAGATCGACACCATGGTCGGGCTGTTCGCCGAGAATCCGCCCCAGGGCTTCGGCTTCAGCGACACGGCCTTCCGCATCTTCATCCTGATGGCCAGCCGGCGGCTGCAGAGCGACCGCTTCCTCACGGTCGACTTCCGGCCCGAGGTCTACACACCGCTCGGCATGGACTGGATCGAACGCAACGGCATGACGAGCATCGTCCTGCGGCACTGTCCCGAGCTGGCGGGCCTGCTGCCGCGCACGGCGAGCGCATTCGCACCCTGGCGCCCGGCCCCGGTGCGCGGCCCCGCCGACGGAGGCCGCGGCTGATCGGCGCACCGATGGAGGTGGCTCCCACACCACGGACCGCCGTGGTGTGGCTGCCCCCGGCCGGGTTGTGGCCCGTCATCCAGAGCATCCGTACGGTGCACGACCCCCAGATCCGCCGCTGGCCGCCCCATGTGAACCTGGTCTTCGGCTTCGTCCCGGAGGCCGACTTTCCGGCGGCGGCCCCACTGCTGGCAGCTGCCGTCGCGGAAACGGAGCCCTTCGAGATCCGGCTGAGCGGGGTGCGTACCTTCCGCCACCGCGCCTACGCCACCGTGTGGCTCGACCCGGCCGCGGCCGGCCTCGCGCCCTGGACGGCGCTGGAGGGTGCCCTGAGGGAGCCGTTCCCGCTCTGCGGCGGGCGATTCCCGACCTTCACACCGCACCTGTCACTGGGCCGTACCCACGAGCCGCGGCGTCTGGCGGTGGAGTGCGCTGCCCGGCTGGGCAGCATGCCGGCGCGGGTCGAGGAGATCGTGCTGCTGTCCCGCCGCGGCGACGAGCCCATGCGGCCCCGCGTCACGATCGCCCTGGGCACGGGTGCAGTCCACTGGCACTCCGAGCCCGACCGGTGAACATGCCGTTCACTTCGTCGAGGACGGGCCCTTGCTCGTCCACTGGACCGTCACCTTCAAGTGGCAGTTGGCTCCGGTCTTGGTGATCACGGCCCCGGCCTGGACCGCGAGGTCGACGCCGAACTCGACGGTGATCGCATCGGGGCGGGCCTTGCGCAGCTGCTCCAGAGTGGCGCGCGCCGCCTCCGTGATCGGTCCCAGCGCCTCCTGCAGGCTGCCCGGCAGGTCGTGAACGGCATCACTGAGGAGACCGGCCTTCACCGGTCCCGCCAACCCGGCCGGGGCCTCGACCAGAAGGCTGCCCCCGCCGTCCAACGGAATCCGAGCCAGAGTTGCCAAGACTCCTCCTCCGCCTGCTGCGCGGCTGCGGACTGCCTGCTGTGGGGTTTCGGCCAGCATGGCCCGGTTCCGGCAGGTGCCGCATCCGGGGTGGACCGTACGCATGAGACGCCCCGCGGTCTGCACCCCGTACGGGATGGGGGCGGGGGCGGGACCGCTCCATCGACGGGACGACTCAAGTGGCCCCGCACTTGTTGCGGGCGCGGTCCCGCGGCTGCTCCCTGGAAGGTGACCTGTTCGACGACGGAACGGCGGATCCCATGGCTCAGCTGCCGGAGATGGACGAAGCACGCGAGGCGCTCGAGCGGCAGCAGGCTGCGGCGAGCCGGCGCTATCGTGACGCGAGCAGCACGCGCCGTGTCGTGGAAGAGCGTCAGGCCGAGGGGACACGGTTCCCGGACTCGGCCGAGTACGTGGCCGCGCGGGCCGGCAGGCTCATCGACAGAGGTGGCGTCCCGGCCTCGGCCGTGGTTGACGGCGTTCGCGCGGCGCCGCTCACCGAGGCCGACGCCAACGAGCGCATCATCAACATCGCCAACGAGTCCCAGCCGTGGAGCTTCCTGCCACGGGGCGTGCGCGCCGCCGCCACCGTCGCCCGGATCTCCATCCGCACGGAGGGCCGCGAGCAGCCGCACGGCACCGGCTTCATGGTTTCGCCCCGACTGCTGATGACCAACCAGCACGTCCTGCTGCACGAGGCGTTCAGCCAGCGCTGCTTCGTCGAGTTCGCCGTCCAGAACACCATTGACAACACCCCCGACGCGGCCGTCCGCTTCGCTCTCGATCCTGCGGCCTTGTTCGTCATGGACAAGCACCTCGACTTCGCGCTGGTGGCGGTCGCCCCGGCAGCCGACGGGCGCCTCCCGGGTGAGATCTTCGGCTGGAACCGGCTGAGCATCCAGCAGGGCAAGGTGCTTCTGGGTGAACGGGTGAACGTCATCGGCCACCCGGGGGGCCGGTTCAAGGAGGTCGCCTTCAGGGACAACACGGTGCAGGACCGCCTGCCCGAGTTCCTCCACTACACGACCGACACCGAGCGCGGGAACTCCGGATCACCGGTCTTCAACGACCAGTGGGAGGTCGTGGCCCTCCATCACAGCGGTGTGGCGAGGGAGGACGCCCAAGGCAACAGGCTGCTCAAGAACGGCGGCATCGCGCGCCCCGGAGACCCCGACGACGCCATCGACTACATCGCGAACGAGGGCGCGCGCGTGAGCTCGATCCTCAAGCATCTCGCCGCGCTG
The DNA here is from genome assembly GCF_036106915.1 of Streptomyces sp. NBC_00354. Classification (NCBI taxonomy): domain Bacteria; kingdom Bacillati; phylum Actinomycetota; class Actinomycetes; order Kitasatosporales; family Streptomycetaceae; genus Streptomyces; species Streptomyces sp. NBC_00354. The sequence goes on from NZ_CP107983.1 coordinate 7,831,321, forward strand.
GAGCCGGAACCCGAGCGGAGTGCGCTGCTGGCCGAGATGGGGCCGGACTCCGGCCTCCAGCAAGGCCCCGCCGTCGCCGCTCCCGTCGCCGCTCCCGTTTCCGCTCCGGTCCCTGCTCCGGTCTCCGCCCCGATCCCGGCCTCGATCCCGGCACCGGTGGTGGAGGCCCCATCCCCGCTCCCCGCCGCGGGCTCCCCGCACGAGGCGGCCGGGCCGATCGGCACCGCAGTGATCCGCAGCGGTCTGCCCGCCCGCGGCGCTCCCTCCGCGGGCGGACGGCACCTTGTCTTCCTCCACGGCCGCAGCCAGCACGAGCACGAACCCGAGGAGCTCCGCCGCGGCTGGACGGCAGGGCTGAACCACGGACTCACCCGCGCCGGTCTCCCCACTGTGGACCCGGCGGACGTGTGGTTCCCCTTCTACGCGGACCGGATCATCGAGGCCATCAGACGAAGGGAGAGCGCCGGAGGCCACGAGGCAGTCTCCGCCGCCGGCCCGTTCGAGGAGCTGAACGGCCACTCGGCAGCGGAGGCTTTCGCCGCCGAGTCGACGACGGGTCTGTACGAGCAGCTCATCCTGGAGGCGGCGGCGAAAGCCGGGATGCCGCAGGACGGCGGCACGGCCGACGAAAGCATCGGGAGCCTGCTGGCCGGACGTCTGCGCCAGGCGGTGAGCTGGCTGGCCGCCACGACCGACATGGACGCGCTGGCCATCGCCACCCGGTTCCGTGACGTCGACGCGTACCTGGACGACCGAGCCGTCCGTGACGCAGTCCTGACCAGCGTGCTCGACACCCTGCCGTCCTCCGGTGAAATCGTCCTGGTCACCCACAGCCTCGGCACGGTCGTCGGGATGGACCTCGTCCACCGGCTCCCGGAGCGGCTGGACGTCTCACTGCTCGTCAGCACCGGCAGCCCGCTGGGTCTGGACACGGTGTACAGCCGGCTGCTGCCGCCCGGCCCCAACCTGTCGGCCAGAGTGCGTCGTTGGGTAAATGCCTGGTGTCCCACCGACACGGTCGCCCTGGGCTGTCCGCTGGGGGAGACCTGGGGCAAGCTCACCGACATGGCCGTGGAGAACGCGAACGGCCGGGCGCACAGCATCGAGGAGTACCTCGCCCACGCCGAGGTCGCCGCGGAGATCGGGCACGGGATCAGCCGTACGTGAGGAGGTGGCGTTGGAGGCGTGCATGGCGGAACTGGTAGACGGCGCCGACCTGGCGCAGCACGCCGCGGTGGTAGGCGTCGTCGAGGAACGCGACCGTGGCCCAGGGGAGGCGGCCGGTCAGCGGCAGCCAGATGCGGGTGAGGAGTACCCACTGGCCCCAGGCGGTGAACGCCAGGGCGTAGGAGAGGGCGCCGGCCAGCCCGCCGACGGCGCCGAGCGCGAGCCCGTCGGCCATGGGCCACAGGAGCGGGCCGGCCAGGCCCTGGAGGAGCGCGGTGATCAGCCGCCCGCCGAGGGCGATCATCAGGGTGAGCATGGGGACGAGGAACAGGGTCTGGCGCACCACGATGCTGCGGTTGATGGCCAGCAGGTCCGTCGGGGTGGCGGCGGAGCCGAGGTCGATCGGGGTCTCGAGGGTAGCCACGAGCCCGAGCACCAGTCCTCCCGCCAGGCCGAACGTGAGCCCGTACACGAGCGAGTTGACGACCGTCGCCTCGATCACCGCCGGGTTGACCACCAGGTGGCCGTTGATCAGTTGCGGTACCGCACTGGAGCCGAGCCCGCACCCGAGGCCCATCACGAAGCCGCCGAGCAGCCCGGCTGACAGCGTGGCGAATCGGCGGGCGGAGGGGCCGACGGCCCGCCGGCCGCGGCCGGGCAGCCGCATTCTCACCCGGGACGGCTCGAACGCCTTGATCCGGAACGCGGTCATGAGCCCGTAGACCAGCCCGAAGGCGAGGCCGACCGCCGGGCCGAACAGCAGCGCGTCCAGCAGGCCCGCGCCCAGTGCGAACGCGGGGCTGCGGCCGGCGGCGAGGTTCTTGGCCGGGAAGACCAGCCAGTCGGCGACGGCGGTGACCAGGGAGCAGGCGATTACCACGGCCAGGATGCGGGAGGACGGTCGCAGGGAGTCCCGCAGCTGCCACCACGCCAGGTCCTGGCGTTCGTGCTGCTCGGGCCGGTCCAGGTGTTCGGCGAGATAGCCCAGGTAGTGCCGGGCGCGCTGCGGGTCCCAGGTGCGGGGGCGGCGCAGGTGGTGGGCGCCGGCCGCGGTGGTGGGGCGGCGGCGGTAGACGGTCGGCACGAAGTCGGCGAGCAGGTGCTCCTCGATGGCCTCCGGGGTCGGGAAGCGGGTGGTGTCCAGCAGTACGGCCGGGTCCTGGGCCAGGGTGTCGCTGTAGACGGTCCGGGCGAGCAGGACCATCAGCGGAGTGCTCAGCACCTTCGCGAGGTTGGCGCCGGCCCGGCCGTCCGGGTCCGTGCGCAGCCGCTCCAGGACGGGATCCCACACGGTGGCGGCTCTTCCGTCCCGTCCGTCCCGGTCGGTCGGTGCGGTCGGGCGCGCGGTGCGGGGCAGGTAGTGGACCAGGTCGTCGGTGTTCAGGTCCATCAGTTCGATGCCGGCGGTCTTGCGGAGCACCTCGACCGTGACGGCTTCGGCGAACTGCTCGGTACGGCTGGTCAGCAGAAGCGGCAGCGAGCTCGTGTTGAGCTCCTGCAGGGCACGGCCGAGCAGGCCGGTGGCGATCTCGTCGAACCCGTCGAGCACCGGCAGGATCCATCCGGCGTCCACCAGGGCGGCGGCCAGCGTCGAGCCGCCCGGTGCGCGCGCGTCGAGGTTCGGGTGGTCGCGCAGCATGCGGTCGATCAGCCAGTCGCGCAGCGTCGTGGCGGTCGGGTCCCAGGATCCGATGCTGAAGACCACCGGGACGGGCTCGCCGTCGGAGCGCTTGATCAGGTGGTCGAGGACGAACCGCAGGATCAGGACGGTCTTGCCGGAGCCGGCCCGGCCGAGCACCACCAGCCGTCCGGACCGGACGCGCCGGTAGACGTCGGCGATGTCGGCGAGGCCGCCGTCCAGGGACAGCGGGGTGGAGACGGCCCCGGGGGGAGTGCCGCGGATGTTGTCCCAGTGGTCCAGCAGATCCTCGGGCGCCGACCGCCACCGTACGGGCAGCGGGAACGGGTCGTGGATCCGGCGCTGCTCCTCCTCGCGGACGCAGCGGCTGTACACATCGAGGGCGAGCGACTCGGCGACCTCGGCCAGGGCCCCCCGGGACGGCGACAGCGTGGCGGGTGGCAGCGGCTGGTCCTGCTGCACCGGCTCGGGTGCTTCCGGAGGATCGGGCACGGGAGCGCGCGTCGCGGGGACGCCCTCGGCGGGGGCACCGTGAGCGCGCTGCGCGGCCAGCAGCGCCGTCCAGACCTCGTCGCGGTCGCGCCGCAACGCGTCGGCCAGGGCGTGCGCGACCTGCTTCACCGTTCCCATTCGGGCATCGGTGGGTTTGCCGGTCTCCAGCCGGTGGATGGTACGCACCCCCAGCCGGGAGCGCTCGGCCAACTGCTCCTGCGTCATCCCCGCCTCGAGCCGTAACCCGCGGAGCAGTGCGCCGAACTGGTTGGTCACTCAGACGCCCCTCGCACCGGCCATGTTCCGGCCTGCCATCCGTGTCGGACCACGTGTCGGATTTCCTGTCAGATCCCTGTCAGATCCCTGTGGGAACACTGTACTTGGGCGACCGGCCACATATGGCCGGTCGTTGGCATGGTCCGCTGACCAGCGTGAACGGCACGATGGGCACCGGTCGCCGCACCCGACGCGGCGCTCACCCCGAACCCAAGGGAGTTGACCGGTATGTCCACCAAGAAGCCGAGCAGGCTCGCCCGCCGCCTCAAGTCCGTCCTCGCGTCGACGGCCCTGGTGCTCGCCGGCGCCGCCGCCGTGCCACCCGCCGCACACGCCGCCCCGGTGAACCACTACTACATCGAGATCGGCGGAACCGGCGCGGCCGCCGACGCCCCCGACTGCACCACGAGCTTCGCGGCCGCGAACCAGCATCTGAACGGCGGCATCGCGGTTCCGGTCTGCTACGTGGCCAGCGGTGGCCCGTTCGTCGGGAGCCACAACGAGATGCCTGCGCCGTTCGCGCCGAGCTTCGGCGACAGCGTGAACCAGGGCTACTGGAACGCCTTGGCCGCCCTGGAGAGCACGTACCGCGCCGACCCCACGGCGCACTTCACGATCGCGGGCTACTCCCAGGGCGCCTGGGTCGGCGACCTGTTGCTCCAGACGATCGCCGACAACGGCACCGAGGTACCCCGTTCGCAGGTCGACGGCATGCTCTACTCCGACCCGATGCAGCCCGGCACCGGCTTCTGGCACTTAGTCCCCGAGGGGGTTCTCATCCCGTTCGTGGCGTACTCGCCCGGCACCGGGCCGGAGGAGTTCCCCGGCGTCCCGGTCCAGCGCCACTGCATCCAGACGGACGGCGTCTGTGACGCCACGTCCCTGGACTCGTTCGCCGGCTTCCTGCAGCAGCACCCGCGCTACTTCGCGGAGGGCAGCATCATCGAGGCCACCCTCACCGGGCACGGCGGCAGCGGGACCGTCTGGTACCCGGCCGCCTGACCTGACCCGGCGATGAGCTGAAGCGAGGCGTCGCGGCCCGGCGGGGGACGGGCCGCGGCGCCATGCCCGGAGCCGTCAGCGACCGACGATCCGCCGGAGCCGGCGGGAGCGGGCGTCGCGGGCCTCCTGGCTGAGGGCTGCCCGCGGTGCGAGTGTGTCGGAGCCGTGGAACGCGCCGGGCCATACGTGGAGTTCGGCATCCCCGCCGGACTGCCAGATCGCATCGGCATAGGCCACGCCCTCGTCCCGGAAGGTCTCGGCCGACCCGACGTCGATGTAGGCGAAGGGCAGCCCGGAAAGATCCGTGGCGCGAGCAGGGGCCGCGTAGCCGCGAGCTGCGGCGGCAGGGCCCATCCGCGCAGCAGCCGCGGAAGGACGGACCATGCAGTACCCATGATCATTCCGCCGCCGTGCACGTAGTGCAGGAGCGGCAGCGGCCCGGTGGTCCCGGCGGGCCGGGCACTGACGAGCGTGACCTCCCTCCCGTCCCGGAGTCCCGGCGCCCGGAGTTCCTCCACCTCGAACCGGCCGCCGGCCCGGAGGTCCCGAACCGTCGGCCTGGGCCGGGCCGCAGCGTCGCGCTCCTGCCTGGCCGCGAGGCCCTCCACGGTGACCGGCTCCTTCGCCCCCTCGCCCATGGCCGCCAGCGCGGCACCCAGCTCCGGGTCGAAGGGAGGCGCGTGCCGAGCCGTTGAGACGGGGCCGTGCTCCCACGGTACTCCACCGACTCCCACGCAAGGACCTCCCCTCGGCTCCGGGATGCCCGGCGGCATCCCGACCGGGACAGCTTGCCAGGTCACATCCCCGTCGCGCCGTCGATGCCTTCGCGGAGGAGGTCCGCATGGCCGTTGTGCCGGGCGTACTCCGCGATCATGTCGACCATGATCCTGCGCAGTGAGATCGGCTCGCCTGTCCTCTTGCGGATCCCCGTCCCGTCCAGCGAAGCGGCGGCAGTGATCTGCCGGGATCGCTCGCATTCCGCCCGCCACACGGCGAAGGCCTCCTCGACGTCACCGTCCAGGCTGTCGAAGTCCTGGTCGGGGTCGTCGTCGGAGTAGTAGAGCAGCGGGACGTCCTCGTGGGCGAACTGGATGCGGAACCACCAGCGCTCGACGCCGGCCAGGTGCCGGACCAGGCCGTGCAGGGACAGCGCGGACGCCGGCACGGCCTTCTCGGACAGCTGCTCCGGGGACAGGCCGGCGCACTTGAGCTCGAAGGTGGCCCGCTGCCAGTCCAGGACCGCGGCCAGTGTGTCCCGCTCGCTCCCCACGGCAGGTGGGGCCGTGCGGGTGTCGCCGTTCCATCGGAGTGCGTAGTGCTTGGGCGCGGGTGCATCGGTCATCGCTCCGCCTCCTGCTCAGATGGCACGGGTGTAGCGGACGTTTCCGCTCCAGATGCGCTCGAGCCGGACGCGCGTGCCCGGCCGTGGGGCGTGCCAGATCTTGTCATGACCGGCGTAGATTCCCACATGTCCTATGGTCGCGCCTGCGGGGAAGAAGACGAGATCGCCCGGCACGCGCTGAACGCGTGGGATGTGGCGCGTACCTTCATATTGTTCGTCGGCCGTACGGGGAAGCTTCCGGCCGGCCTTTTCAAAGGCGTAGAGCGTGAGGCCCGAGCAGTCGAATTCCTTCGGCCCCGTCGCTCCGTAGACGTACGGCGCGCCCCGCTTGGAGGCGGCAATTGCGACGGCCTTGGCGCCGTACGGCGAAGCCGCCTCGGCCTGGGCGGCGGAACCGGTGAAGCTGGCCAGCGAGATTATGAGGAAGAACGTGAACCCCACGGCGATGCGGCGGTTCGTCAGGTGGCCGTTTGCAGGTTTTCGGTTGTCCGTCCTGATGCAGCTCAATCGTGATACCTCCGCATTGCTTTGCTGAAACAGTCCCCGCTGAGGTTCTGCGTCGGTGACATGCGTATTGGCTCTCGATGGCGGACCAGTTTTCTCCGACAGGCCGGAAGTTGCGAACACCGAACACGGCTTCAAGCATCTCGGTTGGGTAAAATCATCCAAGTTTGTACTTATGGATGATGTTCCGGAGAAGAGCCCGGAGGAGTGGTCCACCGGCTCACGCCGGGCGGGCGTGACCTATCGATCACCAGGGCCGTTGCCATCACATCGTGATCCTTTCGACCGTGCTGGAGCCCCCTGTGCCCTTCCACCGGCTCGCTCTCGCCGCATCGGCCCTGGGCCTCGCCGCGGTCGCTCTCGCCGTGCCCCTGACGGCCGCCCCTGCCCGGGCGGCCGACGCCGCACCCCGCACGGGATTCGAGGCCACGTACGGGGCGCGCTGGACCACGGAGTCCGAGGAGAAGGCCCTGCTGGACGCCGTCGACCGGCACGGCGAGGGCGCTGCCCTACGGCGTATCGGCACCAGCCCGCGCGGCCGCCCGCTGTGGCTCGTGAGCTTGGGCAGCACCCGTGCAGCGGTCACCGTCCTGCTGGTGTGCAGCCAGCACGGCGACGAGCCGGCGGGACGCGAGGCCTGTCTGACCACCGTCCGCGACCTCGCGTACGCCCGTGACCCGGCGACCCGGCGGCTCCTGGCGCGCACCACGGTCCTCGTCGTCCCCACCGCCAACCCGGACGGGCGGGCCGCCGCCACCCGGGCCAACGCGGACGGCACCGACATCAACCGCGATCACATCGCCCTGACTTCGCCCGAGGCGCGCGCGATCGCCGCCGTACTGCGCGACCGGCGACCGGACGTCGTCTACGACCTGCACGAGTACCGGGCGACGCCCCGCACGTACGACAAGGACCTCTTCGACCTCTGGCCGCGCAACCTCAACACCGACCCCGGGGTGTACGCGCAGGCCCGCGAGCTGTCCGGGGCCTTCGTACGGAAGGCGGCGCACGCCGCCGGGTACTCCACCGGCACGTACGGCATCCGGACCGACCCCGTGACCGGCGCCCCCGTCAAGCAGACCGCAGGCGACGAACAGGAGCGGATCCTGCGCAACACGGCCAGCATCAAACACGCCGTCACGCTGCTCGTCGAAAGCCGCATCGAAGCGGCCGGCGACGCGGAAAAGGCTGACCCGGCCCTCAACCATCGGCGCCGGGTGAACTCCCAACTCACAGGCCTCCGTGGTCTGTTCGCCTACCTATCCGAGCGTGCGGGCACGCCGGTGGCGGTGACGGCTTCCGCCCGACTGGCCGGCTACCAGGACGAGGGCCCGATCCTGCTGGGCGGCACCGACGACCGCCCGGCGACCGAGGACGAGACCCTGACCGATCCACCCTGTGGCTACCGCCTCACAGCCACCCAGTACACCAAGGTCGCAGACCGGCTCGCCCTCCACGGCGTACACGTCGTACGCTCCGCCGCCGACGGTGGTGCGTTCGTCCCGCTGCGCCAGCCCCTGCGGGCCCTCGTGCCCCTGCTCCTCGACGGCCGGGCCCGGTACCGGCTCACGGCGGGAGAGCCGATGCAGCGGTGCGCGTCGTTCGTAAATGGTTAGCGCCGCATCCAGGGAGGGCGGAGGATGCGCAGGCGGGGCAGCCGTGAGCCCCGTCGACCCGCCTGAGGAGAATCGTGATGACCCCTGCCGCGTACGAGCCCTCCGGGCCCCGGCCCGAAGTCCGGGCGGCCGCCGGCGCGCTGCGCGGCAGCCGGGAAGCGGGCGTGGCGGTCTTCCGCGGCATTCCGTACGCCGAGCCCCCGGTCGGCGCGCTGCGCTTCGCCGCGCCACGGCGGGTGGAGGGCTGGAGCGGGGTACGGGAGGCGGTCTCGTACGGTCCGCCGCCCCCGCAGGCCGGTGTGTTCGGCATGGACGCGCTCGCGCAGGACGCGGCGGGCGACGACTGGCTCACGCTCAACGTCTGGTCGCCCGAACCCGGCCCGGGCGCCGGGCTGCCGGTGATGGTGTGGATCCACGGCGGTGCCTACGTGATCGGCATGTCCGGCCTCCCCGAGTACGACGGCGGCCGGCTCGCGCGGGACGGCGGCGTCGTCGTGGTGACGTTCAACTACCGCGTGGGCATGGAGGGCTTCGCGCAGATCGAGGGGGCTCCCGCGAACCGGGGTCTCCTCGACCAGGTCGCCGCTCTCGAGTGGGTGCGCGACAACATCCGGGCGTTCGGCGGCGACCCGGACCGGGTCACGGTCTTCGGCCAGTCGGCGGGGGCCGGATCGGTCGCCGCGCTGCTGGCGACGGACCGTGCAGCCGGGCTCTTCCGCCGGGCCATCGCGCAGAGCGCGCCGGGCACGCTCTTCTCGCCGGAGCTCGCCACGGACATCACCGCCGCCTGCGCCGCCGAGCTGGGGCTGCGGCCCACGGTGGCCGACCTGTCCGGCATCGCTCCGCATCGGCTGACCGCGGCCGGTGATGCGGTCAGCGCCAAGATGGACCGGTGGGTGCATCGCTGGGGCCTGGCTGCGCACAGGTCGATCCCCTTCTCGCCCGTCGTCGACGGCGACCTCCTGGCCGTCACCCCGTGGCAGGCCCTGACCGACGGCGCCGGCCGCGATGTGGAACTCCTCGTCGGCCACACCCGCGAGGAGCAGCGCCTGTTCACCGCCCTCGACGGTCTCCTCGGCCAGGTGACGGACGAGCAGGCGGCGACCGACCTCCGCCTCTTCGCCCCAGGCCCGGACGGCGAGCGCCGTTATCGCGACGCGTTCCCGGCGGCGGGCCCGGACGAGCTGTACGAGCTGGTCCATTCCGACTGGCTGTTCCGCATGCCGACGCTCCACCTCGCCGAGGCCCAGGCGGCCGCCGGCAGCCGAGCACACGTCTACGAGCTGACCTGGCCCGCCCCCGGCATGGGCGGCGCGTTCGGCGCCTGCCACGGCCTCGACGTACCCCTCGTCTTCGGAAACCTGGACCGCGGCCAGCCGGCCATGCTGATCGGCGAGGCGCCCTCCGCGGAGGCGGAGGCCCTGTCCACCCGGATGCGCGCCGCCTGGACCTCGTTCGCCGCCCACGGCGACCCCGGGTGGCCCGCGTACGACACCGGTCGCCGCCTTGCCCAGCTGTTCGACAACCGGCCGGCCGTCACCGCCTATCCGGAAGACCCCTCCCGCCTGATCTGGCAGGACCACACCTTCCCCGTGCTGCCGCTGATCGGCCGGTAGCGTCCGTCGAAGGTGCGGACTTGTCCGGCATTCCGGCCCCCCACTACGGTGCCGGTGTGGATCTCTTCTCACGCTCCTGGACGGCGTTGCGCACGGCGGTCGCCGCGCTCCCGGACACGGCCTTCGAGCAGCCGTCCGGCTGCACCGGCTGGCTCGTGCGGGACCTGGTGTGCCACCTGATCATCGACGCGCAGGACGTCCTGATCACCCTCGTCACCCCCGCCGAAGCGGAACCGACCGTCGACGCGGTGACCTACTGGAACGTCGAGGACCGGCCGCCGACCGGCGAGGATCCGCTCGACGCGCTGACCGTCCGGCTGGCCGCCGCGTACGAGGAGCCGCGCCTGCTCACGTTCCACCTCGACGACGTCGGCTCCGCCGCCGGACGCGCCGCGGAACTCGCCGATCCCGGCGCACGGGTGAGCACCCGCGGTGAGGTCCTCACCGTCGGCGACTACCTCACCGCGTACGTCCTCGAATGGACGCTGCACCACCTCGACCTGATCGCGCACCTCCCGGACATGGCGGAACCGCCCCCGGAGGGGCCGGCTCGATCCCGCGCCGTGCTGGAGGAGATCGCCGGCGCCGCGTTCCCCGCGTCGTTCACCGACAAGGACGCCCTGCTGATCGGCACCGGCCGCCGGGCCCCGACCGAAGCGGAGCGGGCCGAACTCGGCGAGCTGGCCGCAAAACTGCCGCTCGTCCTCGGCTGACCCGCCCACCGGGCCGGCCGCCGCCGGGCCTCAGCTGCCCCCGCCTCCCTCGGCACCGCCTGCCGCGCCGCCGCAGACCCGTTCCCAGGCCGCCGTGAACATCTCGTGCAGCGGCGCCGTCGGCAGGACCCGCCCGAACGGGCTGTGGATCTGGTCGCGCCACAGCGGCCGTACCGCGTGCGCCGCCAGCTTCACGGTCTCCAAGGGCAGGTGCGGGGCCTTCAGCTCGGTCCACTCCCCGGGCAGGAACAGGGTCCGGCCCGCCCGCGCCCGCTTGGCCTCCACCACCGCGCCCGTGCCGAGCAGTTGCGTCCGGGCCTGCGTGTGCTGCTTGGCCGACCAGCCGTTCCACCGCCGTACGTTCCGGTCGGTGGGTGCAGCCAGCGTCACCAGCTGGAGGTAGAGCGCCGCCGCGTCCGGGCCGGTGCCCAGCTGCTGCGCCGCCCGCGCGACCAGCTCCGGGCAGGACTGCCGCGGATCCGCCTCGTACGCCCCGGCCGGCACTGCTCCCGATCGGGCCCGGAGCATCATCCGCTCCAGCCCGCCGCCGGTCAGCAGCGGTGCCACCCGGTCCAGCTCCTCGGCCAGGTCGGTGACCTCCCGGACCCGCTGCCACACCTCCGGGTCGGCCACCGCCGCGGGCCGCAGGAAGGAGGCACCGCCGGGCGCGCACACCACCAGTGGCCCGGAGTCGTACGCGGTCACCGGGACCGGCCCCTCCTCCTTGCGGCCGTCCATCGCCACCGGCAGCTGCCCGGGCCCGAACCGCTCGGCGATCCGCGCCGAGGTGTCCTGGACCCGCCCGCCGGGCAGCGCCACCAGCAGCTCCGGACGGTCCAGTTCGGCGCGCAGGCGCTCGTACAGGGCCATCGCGTCGGCCACCGCCGGATCGCCGACGGGCCGGTCCGTCCACGCCCACACCAGCGCGCTCGCGATCCGCCGGCACGAGAGCCCCACCGGGGTGCGGCGGGGCAGCTTCGGCCCGGCCGGCGGCACGGCCCGGACCTCGACCCCGATGCCGTACGGGGTTGCCGCCAGCTCCCAGCCGGCCGCCTCCACGGTCGTGTCCTCGGCCGCCTCGTACCCGCCCGCCAGCCGCCGGGCCCACACCTCGGGGAGTTCCAGCTCGGCCTCCAGGGCGTCGGCCGCCTCGTCGTGCACGGCCGGCTGCACCCCGATGCGCTCCCGCCACACCTCGGCCATCCGCTCCACGGCAGCCTCGACCCCGCCGGGCCGCCACAGCTCTGCCGGATCCTCGGGCAGTGCCGCCGCCAGGACGGCCCGCCGGCCCGTGCCACCGAGCTGCGCGCGCAGCCGGTCGTAGGACTCGGCCGTCATCGGCGTGGCCTTGTACGGGGCCTTGCGCACCAAGGCGCGGTCCTCGTCGCGGTCGGGCCGGCCGTCCAGACCTGACACCACCAGCCGGGCCACCGCCCGTCGTACGCCCGTCAGTTCGGCGAAGCGCGCGGCAGCCGACTCCGGCACCGGGACCGGCCCGTGCGCCTCGACCGCCGCGACCAGGGCCCGCAGCCGGGCGGCGTCGTCCCGCTCCACGCGGACGCAGCGCGCCTGCGGCTCCGCCGCGGGGACCGGGTCGCCCGTCGGGTCCTCGGCGGCGGCCGCCACGAACCAGCACTCCGACCCGCCGGCCCGCACCGCGCAGGACGCCACCGCGACCCCCTGCTCGCGCAGCCCGTCCAGGAGCCCGGCGGACGCGCGGCCGACCCACCACCGGGTGCCCGCGCGGGCGAACGGCTGGTCGGCCCAGGTGTCCAGCAGCGCGACCAGGGCGGCCCGGGCCCCGTCCGGGGTCGGTGCCACGGCCGCCCGCCAGGCGGCGGCGTCGATCGAGCCCATCAGCTGCGACCAGTCGTGCGGCGGCGCCGGCGGCGAGAGCCGGCGCACCTCCTCCACGAGGGTCCCCGCCAAGCAGGCGCCGTCGGAGGCCAACGCGGTCAGCGTCGCCGCCAAGGGCACGACCGGGCTCCGTCGCCACGGGTCCCGCTCACCGTCCGAGACCAGCCCGAACAGCGCGGGCAGCAGCTCGGTGTCCGGCGCGGACCGGCCCGGCAGCGCCGGCGGCGCCTCCGCGAGCAAGGTGACCCGCCGGTGCAGGGCGAGCCTGCGCTCCTCCACCCGGGTGGCCCGCCCGGCGAGCGCCACCACGGCCTCGACCAGCACCGGGTCGGTGACCTCCGGCAACTCCCGGCCCACGGCCGTGCGCAGCGCACCCGGACCGTCGAGGGCGCCCTCCAGCAAGGCCTCCGCCGCCGTGAGCCCGACCGTCCGCAACGCCCGGGAACCCGCGGTGTCCCGGGTGCGCAGCAGGTACCAGAAGGCCGGCGGCAGGGCCACGCCCCCCGACACGGTGACCTGCCGGGCCGGCCCGCCCTGCGAGTGCCCGGGCGCGTCGTGCCCGTCCAGCTCCCACAGCAGCACTCCGCCCGCCGTGTACGCGCGCACCCCCGTCCGGGTCTGCGCCTCGGCGAGGACCACGTCCTCCACTGCCCCCTCCGGCGGTGCCCACAGGCCCCACGGGCGCTGGCCCTGCCGGTCGATGTCGAAGCGGGCGGAGCGCCCGTCCACGCTCTCCACCAGGTAGTGGTTGGGTGCGGGGTCGCGGTGCCCGGTGCGGAAGAGGACGCGGGTCCCGACCAGCCCGTCGCGGCTGCCCAGCGGGGAGCCGGGCAGCCCCGCGGGCAGCGGCGCCAGCTGGAGGGCCTCCACGGCCAGGGCCATGCCGGCCTCGGACGGCTCCGCGGCCGGATCGGCGCTCGCGACGCGACCCGGGAAGGCAGGCAGTTCCACCGAGCCCCGCGGCTCCCCGGTGACCGGGTCGGCGAGTTCCCAAGGGCGCCGCCCGAAGACGGCGTTGGTCCAGATCCGGGCGCCGTCGCCGAGCTGCAGCTCGTCCCGGTCGATCCCCTCCGTCCCGCCGGGCCGCAGCACCCGGGCGCCGCCGTGCCGCCCGCCCCCGTCGGCCGTCTCGAACTGGAAACCGTACGCCCCGTCCAGCAGGCCGCCGTACGGCACCAGCCCGCCGGCCTCGTCGGGTGTGAACGGCTCTTCGGGGTGGTCGGCCCACACGGCGGTGTCGCAGTGGTAGCCGTTCTTCCCGGGCGTCCAGCTCACCAGGAAGGAGCCGCCCACGTAGTGGACCGCATAGATGGTCGCGTCGTCGGGCACCGTGAACCGGCAGGATCCCCGCACCCCGTCCGGGTCGACGGCGACCGCCCGGTCCCGCCCGAACACCGTGAGCACCGGCCACGTGCTGGTGACCCCCGCCACCCCCGGCAGCGCCCCGGCCGCCTCTTCGGGCCCGGCGCCCGCCGCGAAATCCGCGTACACCGACTCCAGGGCAGGCCAGGCCAGTTCTTCCGGCAGACCGGCCGCGAGCGAGCGTCGCAGCGCCCCCGCCGCTCCCGCCTCGGCGAGGGCATCGCAGATCCCGCCGAGCGCCGACACCGTCGGCCGGTCCAGCAGCGTCTCCAGTTCGGCCACGGCCTCCTCGGCGCCTGCCATGCCGCCGCCCGCGACGGTGTCGACGAGCTTGCCCACGCGCCCCGCGACCTCGTGGGCGATGCCCTCGTTGCCCGGCAGCAGCGTGACCGCCGACCCGGCCCGGCGCCGCCGCTGCGCCCACCGCGGCAGCAGGTCCGCGTGTACGGTCCCCTCCAGACGCGGGCCGAACACCGGGTCGGAGGCCAGCGAGGACAGGTCCCGCCGGGACCGCTCCGCCCAGAAGCGCATCTGCATCTCCGGGCCGGGGTCCACGACCGCCACCCCGGCCGCCAGACAGGCGTCCAACACGTCCGCGTCGAAGCCCTGGTAGTGGTGCCGGGTGGTGTGCACCGTCACCGCAATACCCTCCGACCGCAGCCGCGGTCCCAAGCGGCCCACCAGGTCGAGGAATTCCACGGGCAGCGGCTGACGCGCGACCCCGCCGCCGGACTGCGCCGCGTACTGGTACATGTGCACGAAGTGCCCCACCCAGCGGTGCAGTCCGCCCTCCGGTACCACCCGCCCGGCCGCCATGGCCTCGGCCGCACCGCAGCCGATCAGCATCCGCAGCCAGGCCCCGCCGTCGGTGGTCCCGTCCGGGAAGACCTCGACCAGCCCCGCCGCGATCGCGTCCGCCGGCGGATGGGCGGACAGGACCGGGCCAGCGGCATCCAGCAGTGCGTCCGGCACGGACTTCTTCCGGGTGACCGACAGGATCGCGCCCACCATCCGCGCGATCTCCCCGTCCCCGTGCCCGGCAGCCTTGGCGGAGGCCCGCACCCGGCGCACCAGATCCGCCGGCAGGTCCGCCGCCGATCCCGCCCACGCGGTCAGGAACGCCTCGAGCGCCGTGTGCGCGGCGGCCGGCTCCAGCGTCTCGGCGAGGAACCGCTGATGGGCCCCGAACTCCTTGGCCGGCATGGCCCCGCCCGCCGCGAACAGCAGCGCATTGGCCCTGCGGTATCCGGGATCCACCGGGAGCCCGTGCTGGGCCTCGGCTGCCCGCGCCGCGGCGTAGGCCCGCCCGCCGGGCCGGCTCCCGTAGCCGATCAACCGGTGGCCCACGGTGTCCCAGAACCACGGCAGGTGCGCAGGCGGCAGCCGCCGCGCCCGCGCCGCCATCGTGTCCACGAACCGGCCGGGCTTGGTCCAGGACCGGCCGAGTTCGTTGCGCATGCCCTCCATCAGGTCGCGCGCGCCGTCGACCGCAGCCGGGTCGTGTGCGGCGACCCAGTCGGCGTACGTGGTCGAAGCGTGCGGGCCGGTGATGGGGAGCAGGGGTTCCAGCGAGACGATCATGCCTTGGATCGTTGCACGTCCGACTGACAAGGGAGCCTTCGCGTCAGTGCATGAAGGCGCCCGCGTCTCCCGGCTCGGTCTCCAGCGCCTCGCGGTCGACTTTCAGCATGAGGAGGAAGAACAGCCCGCCCACGAGGAGCAGTCCGACCACGATCACGACGGAGACGAGCGCCTCCCCGGGTGTCACCAGCACGAACAGCGCGACGAGCGTCCACACCAGCGCACAGATGGCGACCGGCAGCTCGAAGCGCCCGAGGTCGAACGCGCCCTTCTTGCGCCCCAGTCGTCTGCGGACCGCCAGATAGAGGACGATCGTGGCGCCGTACATGACCGCGGGGAGGATCGTGGACGCCGTGATCAGTTCCAGCAGTGCGGCGCCGGGCAGAGCGACCATCAGGACGACCCCGAGGGCGAAGACCAGGATCGTCGCCGGGATCGGCGTCTGCGTACGGGGGTCGACCCGGCGCATCAAGCGATGGGCGGGGAAGCGCCCGTCGCGCGACATCGCGTAGACGAGCCGCGAGCACGCGACCATCACCACGATCCCGGCGCCGAAGAACGCGAACGTGATCCCGACCAGCCGTCGCCGGTGACCGCCACGGCGATGACGAGCGCGATCGCCACCACCACGACGAGCGCCAGTTCGAGTCCCACCGCGACCGAGTTGACCAGGCTGACGAGGCGGGTCGAGGCCACTGCGATCAGGACCTGGACGAACAGCACCACGACCGTGATCAGACGCGCGGTGCCCTCGTCCGGCCCGAGGCCGGTTCCGCGGGCAGCGGCAGGGCCCCGACCAGTTGGCTCCTCCTGTCGTCTCTGTCACGTTTGCGGCGGCCGACGCACGGGACCTCGCCCCGAACGGATGCCTTTCAGGCCGTCAGTGGTGTCGCTCACAGGGGGCGTTGACGAAATCAAGGCGAATCGGTGCTGTGCCTTCGATCCCCAGAGCAGTCCCGGCTGCCGCCATGGATCCAGCAGGCTCCGCCGGTACCACTGAGTAGGGGAGCCTCGGTATTGCCGTGCGGCTGTCGGAGGCGGGTGGCACCATCTGGCGCGGTGATCAGACCAGCTACAGGGGGTAGGCATGGCGAGCACGTACGACTGGCCGCGCGGAGCGGAGAGTGCGGACAGCGAGGCGCTGGAGCGCTGGCTGGATGCGCGGGGGTGGGAGGTCGACCCGACCATTTTCATGGCCGGAGTGCTGGGCCCGGCAGTCCAGGTCCGCCGCATCGGCCGCACCTGCCAGGAGGGTGAATCCGGCCTGCTGATCCTGCCGGGCGAGACGGTGTCGTTCGACGGGGACCGCATGCGGATCATGCCCCGCACACCGGCCCCGGCCACTGCGTAGCCGCACCGCCTGCATGCGCGGATGCCGGGGGCCGGCTCGCTGATCCGTCACTTCACCGAGCCGGCCATCACCCCCTGGACGAAGTGCCGCTGGAAGGCGAAGAAGACGATGAGCGGGACCACCAGCGACAGGAACGCACCCGGCGCGAGGACGCCGATGTTGCTTCCGAACTGCCGCATCTGGGACTGCAATGCGACCGTGAGCGGCTGGGACCCGCTGTCCGCGAAGAGCAGCGCCACGAGCATGTCGTTCCAGACCCAGAGGAACTGGAAGATGGCCAGGCTCGCGATGGCCGGCCGGCCGAGCGGCAGCACGAGCCGCGAGAAGATCCGCCACTCGCTGCCGCCGTCCATCCGGGCGGCTTCCAGCATCTCGCGCGGTATCTCGGCGAAGTAGTTGCGCAGCAGGAAGACCGCGAACGGCAGCCCGTAGGCGACGTGGAACAGGACGACTCCGGCGATCGTGCCGAACAGTCCCACCGCGCCGAAGAGTTTGGCCACGGGCAGCAGCCCGATCTGCACGGGCACGACCAGCAGCCCGACGACCACGAGGAAGATGCCGTCCCGGCCGGGGAAGTCCAGCCAGGCGAAGGCGTACCCGGCGAGTGCCGCGA
This sequence comes from Streptomyces sp. NBC_00354, assembly GCF_036106915.1. Taxonomy (NCBI): domain Bacteria; kingdom Bacillati; phylum Actinomycetota; class Actinomycetes; order Kitasatosporales; family Streptomycetaceae; genus Streptomyces; species Streptomyces sp. NBC_00354. The sequence goes on from NZ_CP107983.1 coordinate 7,848,452, forward strand.
TGGCGACCACCAGGACGGTGGTGGGGACCGAGATCAGGACGGTGTTCCCGAACGCCTCCGCGATGCCGGAGTCCTTCAACAGGGCGCTGTAGTTGTCCAGGGACAGCTGGGACGGGTCGGTCAGCGCGGTCCACCAGCCGTCGGAGGCGTTGTCCTGCTCGGTACGCATCGAGGACAGGAACAGACCGGCCAGCGGGGTGATCCATACCAGGGCGACCAGGATCAGCAGGCCCTGGACGACCGAGCTGCTCAGCCAGCGCGACAGCCGGCTCCTGCGACGCGGTCCCGGCGCGGACGGGGCCGGGACGGGCCTCACGGGCGGTGTCGCCCGCCGGGACCGCCGACGCTCGATGGTGCTGTGGCTGCTCATGCTCCGCTCCTTCGGAAACGCCGGATGTTGAAGACCATCGCCGGGACCACCAGCAGCAGGAGCACCACGCTCAGCGCGCTGCCGAGCCCCTGGTCGTTGCCGCCGCCGAAGGAGACCAGCCACATCCGCGTGGCCAGTACGTTCGCCTCCTCCTGCACCGGTCCCGGCGCAATGATGTAGACGAGGTCGAAGACCTTCATCACGTTGATCACCAGGGTCACGAACACCACGGTGAGCACGGGCGCGAGCAGCGGCACGGTGATCCTGCGGAAGATCTGGCCCTCGCTGGCACCGTCCATCCGCGCGGCCTCCAGCGCATCGCGCGGGATCGCCGCGAGTCCGGCGCCGATCAGGACCATCGCGAAGCCGGTCCACACCCACAGGTACGCACCGATGATGGCCGGCGTCACCAGCGCCGGGCCGAGCCAGTTCACGCCCTGGTACGGCGCCGCGAAGTTGGCCGCGGGCAGCCGTACGGTGTACGAGCCGTCGGCCAGCCCGGTGAAGCGGAACGACCCGTCGGCGGAGGCGGTCGTGGTCGCGGCCACCCGGCCGTCGTCCCGTACGGCCTCGACCGTCATGCCGGGCAGGCCCTTCTCGCCCGGGTCGACCTTGCCCGGTGTGCCGGCGCCGCCGGGGGCGAAGTCGAGGTAGACCACGCCCCCGATTCCGTCCGCGCCGGGCGTTGCGGCAGCGGCGGCCTTCGCGTCGGCAGGTATCGCGCCGGGCGCCACCCCGACGAAGCCGAGGCTGACCGTACCGCCGGGACGTACGGTCTGCTCGGTGCCGTACGGGCCGCCCGCCCTGCCGGTCAGGCCCTGGCCCTCGCGAGCACGGGCCGTCGGATAGGCGGCGGTGTCGTCGAAGGTGTCGTGCACGCCCACGATGGCCGCGTTGAGCACGCCCCGGTTCGGGTCCTGCTCGTAGGCGAGCCGGAAGACGATGCCCGCGGCGAGGAACGACACGGCCATCGGCAGGAAGAGCACCAGCTTGAACGCGGTCGCCCAGCGCACCTTCTCGGTGAGCACGGCGAGCATCAGCCCGAGTCCGGTCAGCAGGAGAGGGGCGACGACGACCCAGATGGTGCTGTTGCGGATCGCCTTGAGGGTGGCCGGGTCGTCGATGATCGCCGAGTAGTTCCCGGCGCCGACGAATCGGTCGCCGCTGGCGTCGAAGAGACTGCGGCCGAAGGAGAAGACGACGGGATAGACGACCAGCGCGCCGAGCAGCAGCAGGGCGGGCAGTACGAAGGCGATCGCCAGGCGGCGTTTCCTTCGCTGGGCCCGGCGCCGCGGGTTCGCCGCGGCGCGGGCGGCCCGGGTGTGGGCGGTCAGGGTGTCAGCCATGGTGGGCCGCCTCAGTTCCCGTACGCCTTGGCGGCAGCGGCCTCGAGCTCCGCGGCCGTGCCCTGGGGGTTCGAGGGGTCGCGCAGGAAGTCCTGGAGGAGCTTCCATTCGCCCGCGCCCTTGGTACCGCCGAACGCGGCCGGGGCCTGGTCCGACATGTCGAAGCGGACCGAGTTGCCCGCTGCGACCAGCGACTTGGCGGTGCTGCGGGTGGTGTCGTCGCCGTACGCGGCGAGGTCGACCTGGTTGTTCGGGGACAGGAAGCCGCCCGCGCCGGCCCAGACCGCGGCCGCCTCGGGCCCGGCCAGGAACTCGAGCAGCTTCATGCCGGCCTTGTTGTTCTTGGCGTCTTTGAGGACGACGGCCGCATCACCGCCGCTGACCACCGGCGTCGTGCCGCCGTCGACCGCGGGGAAGGGGAAGAACTTGGCGTCCTCCCCGAGCTTCTTGCCGAACTGTTCCTTGGCGACCCCGCCGACGAAGTCACCCTCGTAGACCATGCCCGCCTTGGGCTGAGGGCCGAAGACCTGCTCGACCGACGAGGGGAAGTCGGTGCCCAGCGCCGTCTGGGCGCCGCCGGCGACGAGCTGCTTGTCCTTGAACAGTTCACCGAGGGTGGTCAGCGCCTTGACGATGCTGTCGTCGGTCCACTTGATCTTGTGCTGGGCGAGCTGGTCGTACTTCTCCGGCCCGGCCTGCGAGAGGTAGATGTTCTCGAACCAGTCGGTGAGGGTCCAGCCGTCCTCGCCGGCTATGGCGAAGGCCGGGCGGCCGGAGTCGGCAAGCGTACGGCCGGCCTTCAGCAGGTCGGCGTAGCTCTTGGGCTCGCTGACACCGGCCTGGGCGAAGGCGTCGGGGGCGTACCAGACGGTCGACTTGTGGGCGGCCTTGAAGTACAGGCCGTAGTACTGGCCGTCCACGGTGCCGTAGTCCTTCCACACCGGGGCGAGGGAGGAGCCGGCCGTCTTGGCGGCCTGGTCGGACAGGGGGAGGAGCCAGCCCTCCTTGGCGAACTGCCGGAGCACGCCCACCTGGGGAACCATCACCACGTCGGGCGCGTTGCCGCCCTCGATCTTGCTTCCGACGAAGGTGGAGACGTTGTCGCCGGAGGGGACGAACACCGTCTTGGCGCCGGTCTTCTCGGTGAAGGCGTCCAGGACCTTCTTGAAGTTCTTCTGCTCACTGCCGGTCCAGACACCGGCCACGGTCACGGTCTGGCCGCTCAGTTCACCGCCGCTCGCGGGCCCGGTGGTGCCGCCGCCGCAGGCGGTGGCGCCGAGGGCGAGGGCGAGGGCCGCCGATGCGGTGGCAGCGGTCCGCCGGGTCGTCTTGCTGGGTCGTCGCATGATGAGGTCCGTTTCTGGAGGTCGGCACATGGGAGGTCAGGAGGTGGGGACGTCGGCAGGTGGGTGTCAGGGGGTCGGGCACTCGGCCGTCCACCAGGCGGCGGTCGCCGCGGGGAGCACACCGTCGGGACAGGGTCCGCTGGCGAGCAGTGGGGTCCCGGCGACCGGCGCGGGCACCGGCTCCGTGCCGAAGTTGACCGCGCAGATCAGGCCGTCGCCGCGGGCGATCGCCAGCACCTGCGGGGGTGCGTCCAGCCAGCGCAGGGCGCCCTCGCCGAGCTGGGGCAGGCTGCGCCGCAGCTGGAGGCCCTCGCGGTAGAGGTGCCAGAAGGAACGGGTGTCGGCCAGGGCGCGGTCGGTGGCGTGCTCGGCGAACCACTCGGGCTGCGGCAGCCACGGTCTGGCGTCGGCCACGCCCTGGCTGAAGCCGAACGGGGAGGCGTGTCCCGACCAGGGCAGCGGCACGCGGCAGCCGTCCCGGACGTGCTTGCGGTTGCCGGTGCGGTGGAAGATCGGGTCGGTGAGCACCTCGTCCGGCAGGTCGAGCACCTCGGGAAGGCCGAGCTCCTCGCCCTGGTAGACGTACGCGGCGCCGGGCAGTGCGAGCATCAGCAGGGCGGCGGCGCGGGCCCGGGCGGCTCCCAGTCCGCTGCCCCCCACCCCGGGCTCGCCCGCGTACCGGGTGACCGTACGGACCTGATCGTGGTTGTTGAGCACCCAGGTGACGGTCGAGCCGGTGCCGGCGATGTCGCGTATCGCCTCGGTGATGGTCGAGCGGAAGGCGTCGGCGTCCCAGGGGGCGCTGAGCAGGTCGAAGAAGAACGCCTGGTGCAGCTCGTCGGGGCGGACGTACGCGGCGTGTTCGCGTGCGGTGGGCACGGACACCTCACCGACCAGCAGCCGCTCGTCGCCGTCCCGGGCGGTGTACTCCTCGCACACCGAGCGCCAGCGGCGCCACACGTCGTGCACCGCGGGCTGGTTCCAGGCCAGCTGGTTGACGGCGTCGCGGGCGCGCTCGTCGGCTCCGGGGTCGTCCGAATCGGGCAGCTCGGGGTGCTTGAACAGTCCGGCGGCGACGTCGATGCGGAAGCCGTCGACTCCGCGGTCCAGCCAGAAGCGCAGCACCCGCTCGAAGTCGTCGCCCACGGCCGGGTCCCGCCAGTTCAGGTCCGGCTGCTCGGGCGTGAACAGGTGCAGGTACCACTCGCCGGGCGTGCCGTCGGGCTCGGTGATCCGGCTCCAGGCGGGACCGCCGAACATGGCGCGCCAGTTGTTGGGCGGCTCGGCCCCCTCCGGGCCGCGGCCGGGCGCGAAGTGGAAACGGGAGCGCGCCGCACTGCCCGGCTGCGCGGCGAGCGCGGCGCGGAACCACGGGTGCTCGCTCGAGCAGTGGTTGGGGACGATGTCGAGCAGCAGCTTGAGCCCGAGCCGGCGGGCATCGGCGACCAACCGGTCGAACTCGGCGAGGTCGCCGTAGACGGGGTCGACGCCGCAGTAGTCGGCGACGTCGTAGCCGTGGTCGTGCTGCGGCGACGGGTAGAAGGGGCTGAGCCAGATGCCGTCGACACCGAGCTTGCGCAGGTAGGGGAGCCCGGCCCGGACGCCGGCCAGGTCGCCGATGCCGTCCCCGGTGCTGTCGAGGAAGCTGCGGACGTAGACCTGGTAGATCACCGCGTCGCGCCACCAGGGGGCAGCCGGGGTGGTGGTGCGGGAGGGGTGGCCGGTGTCGGCCGGAAGGGTGCTGAGCATCTCGCGTCGACCTGTTCTGCTGAATGCGAGAGCGCCCCGGATCGGTGCGCTGTTATGCATGCATGTTAAGTAGCAGCGACGGGAAGGTGTCAACGATGTGTCCAGAAACAGCGAAAAGCTGGGATGGTTTGTACCGAAGTGCCCACATGCACGACGAAGGGCCTCTACTTAACATGTAAGTAGAGGCCCTCGGGGAGTGTCGGGGAGTGTCGGCGGAGCGGAGGAAGTGGAGTGGTGCGATCAGCCCTTGCGGGACAGGGGCCCGAGCTCACGCGCAAGCCGCGCCGTCGCCTGCTCGGGCGTCTGGCGCTGCGCCATCACGTCCTGTGCCACGGCCTGCACCGCGAGGCTCACCTGGTCGTAGCGCGGACTCTTCGGGCGTGGCGCCGCCGACAGCACGCTCTGGCGGAGCGTGGGCAGGTACGGATACGCGCGGATCAGCTCGGGGTCCTCGTACAGCGCGGCGCGCACCGGTGGCAGCGAGCCCTCGGTGAGCACCTGCCGCTGGACCCGTTCGCTGGTGAGGTAGGAGATCAGATCGGCCGCCGACGCCGGATGTCGCGCATGGCTGCTCACGGCGAGGTTGGAGCCGCCCAGCACGCTGGTGCCGGGGCCGTCGGGTCCGGGCAGCGGCACGGCACCGAACCTGCCCGCGACCTTCGATCCGGCCGCGCCGGCGTCCGCGTACACGTACGGCCAGTTCCGCAGGAAGAGCAGCTGGCCGTCCTGGAACGCCTGCCGCGACTCCTCCTCCTTGTAGCCGAGCGCCTCGCGCGAGATCCAGCCGTCCCGCACCCCGTCCGCGAGGAACCGCAGTCCGGCGCGCGCCGCATCGGAGTCCACCGTCACGCGCGCGCCGTCGTCGCGCAGGATCGAACCGCCCGCCGACTGCACGGCCTCGGTGACGTTGACGGTGAGCCCCTCGTACGGCAGGAACTGGCCTGCGTAGCCGTCCAGTCCGTACTTCGGGGCGATCGTGCGCGCCTGGCGGACCAGCTCGGCCCAGGTGCGCGGCGGTTGCTCGCCTTCCTGCTCCAGGACGTCCTTGCGGTAGTAGAGGAGACCCGCGTTCGTGACGTACGGCACGGCGTACAGCCGGCCGTCGAAGGTCGCGGTGTCGACGACCGGACGCAGGAAGGTGTCCAGGGGGAAGCGGTCGCGCTCGAGCGGGGAGATCCATCCGGCCGCCGCGAACTCGGACGTCCAGGCGACGTCGATGTTCAGTACGTCGAACCGGTCACGGCCCGACCGCAATTCGCTGATCATCTGGGCCCGGGTCTCGTCCGCCGAATCGGGCAGCTCGACGAGCGTGACGCGCTCGCCGGGATGGCCGTCGTTCCAGTCGTCGAGGAGCGGGGAGAGGTAGTCGGTCAGATCGCCCGCCGTCACGAGCGTCAGGGGACCGCGGCCCTCCGCGGCCAGGCTCGCGTCGGCGTGTACGCCGAAGCCGGCGTACCCCGCCAGCACCACCGCTCCCACCAGGAGAGCTCTACCCGCGGCACGCATCCACCGCATAGATTCCTCCCAGTGCACGATCCGGCTGCGCTGCCGACCATCGTGGCCTATATATACCCGTTAGGCATGGGCGATACTAGACGTCCAGGCAGACGAGGCGTACGGCGGCTGCCCCCGGTCCGCTGCCGAGTGAACCGTTGACTACGGAGCGGGAAGGAGGGGGAGCGAGTGCGGCTGGCGCTCCTTGCGCTCCTCACCCGTAGCCCTGCGCACGGTTACGAGCTGAAGCAGGACCTTGAGAAGCTCCTGGGTGCCGCGTACCCTCAGCCCAACGTCGGCCAGATCTACGTCACCCTCGGCAGGCTGGAGAAGAACGGCCTCATCGAGGGCGAGGACGTCGAGCAGTCGGGCCGGCCCAACAAGCGCACGTACCGGCTGACCGACGCCGGGCGCGAGGCCGTGCTGGCCTGGTTCGAGGAAACCGCCGAGGAGCCCCGGGTACGGGACGAGTTCTTCATGAAGCTCGCACTCGCACCGCAGTCGGGTCTGGCCGATCCGATAGCGCTGATCAACAAGCAGCGGCGGCAGTACCTCAACACCATGCGGGACCTGTCCAAGCTGGCGGCGGCCGAGGACCGCGACAACAAGATCTCCCAACTGCTGATCGAGGGCGCCATGCTGCACCTGCAGGCCGACCTCGACTGGCTGGAACGCTGTCAGGAGGAGCTGGAATGAGCGGCGACGCGACCACCGACGCCACCACCACTCCTGCCGTGTCCGCCCGGCCCATCGTGCGCGCCGAGGGCCTGACCAAGACGCACCACGGCGAGGGCGCGGCGGTGCATGCCGTGCGCGGGGTGGACCTGTCCGTCCAGCCGGGCGAGTTCGTCGCCGTCACCGGGCCGTCGGGAGCCGGCAAGTCCACGCTGCTGCATCTGATCGGCGGCCTCCAGCGGCCGGACAGCGGGAAGCTGTGGCTCGGCGGAGAGCGGGTCGACGAGTACCGCGAGGCACGCTGGGCGGTCCTCAGGCGCCGCAGCATCGGCGTCGTCTTCCAGTTCTTCAACCTCGTCTCCAACCTCACCGTCGCAGACAACGTCGAACTGCCCGCCCTGCTCGCCGGCGCCTCCCCGAAGGCCGCCCGCGCATCCCGCGCCGAACTGCTCGCCGAACTCGGCCTCGAAGGCCGTGAGCGCTCGATGCCCGGCGAACTGTCCGGCGGCGAACAGCAGCGGGTCGCGCTCGCCCGCGCCCTGGTCAACCACCCCACGCTGCTGCTCGCCGACGAACCGGCCGGCAGCCTCGACAGCAAGGGCACCCGCGAGGTGCTGCGACTGCTCTCCCGGTTCCACCAGCGCGGCCAGACGATCATGATGGTCACCCACGACGCCCGGATGGCCAGTGCCGCCGACCGCGTCATCAGCTTCTTCGACGGGCGCATAGCCGACGACGCGCAGCTCGACGGCGGCGGGCGCCGCGGGCCCGCCCGCGGCGTGTCCGGCGTACTGGACCTGGATCCGGAACCGAAGCGGTGACCGTGCGGGCCACTCTGCGCTGGGCGCACGCCGACTTCCGGGCACACCGCGGCGAGGCCCTCTTCGTCGTGCTGGCCAGCGCCGGGATCATCGCCTCGCTCCTGCTCGCCGGCGCACTGTTCAGCTACGCCGCGAACCCCTGGCAGCGGATCTTCAACCAGTCCCACGGCGCGCACATCTGGCTGCAGACCCGCGCCGGGGCGGACATGGACGCGCTGTCCGGCGTGGACGGGGTCGCAGCCCTCGCCGGGCCCTACCGCACCGCGGCGACGACGGTCGAGTCGCGCGGCGCGCGGGTCGGCGTGACGCTGCGCGCGGTCCCGGCGGCGCCCCCGGAGACGGGCCGGCCGCTCGTCACCGACGGCAGCTGGTTCCCCCGGCCGGACGACGGCGTACGCGGCGACAGCGGCACCGGGGTCGCCGCCGACACCGGCAGCGGCGCCGTCGTGCTGGAGACCTCGGTCGCGCGGGCGCTCTGGGCCGAGCCGGGCGACACCGTACGGGTCACCGGGCCGGACGGCGCCCCGCACGTACTGCAGGTGAGCGGGATCGCCGAGGTGGCCGAGCCCCGCTACCACCCGGGCGGCGGGCCCGGCATCGGCTGGGTGCTCCCCGGCACCCTCGACGGGATCGCCCACGGAGACACCGGGCAGAGCGTGGGCCTGCGCCTGGAGGATCCGGACGACACCGACTTCATCGTCCAGCGAGCCGTGACCGTCCTCGGCGCCGACCGGGTGGCCCAGGTCACCAAGTGGCAGCAAGCACGGGCCGAGGCGGGTGGCGACGACCGGCTCCTCGGCCAGATGTTCGCCGTCTTCGGCCTCGGTGCGCTGCTCGCGGCGGCCCTCGCCGCAGCCGGTGCGATCGGCGCCCGGGTGCGCGGCCAGCTCAGGGACATCGCCGTCCTCAAGGCCGTCGGCTTCACCCCCGGCCAGGTGACCCGCGGCTTCCTCGTACAGCACCTGGCCTTCGCGCTGCTCGGCGTGGCCCTCGGCACGGCGGCGATCGCCCTGCTCGGCGCCCGGATACCCGGGCGGATCGGGGAGGCGGCAGCGGTCTGGCAGGACCTGCCCGGCCACACCGCGCTCATGATCGGCGTCCCCTGCGGGGCGGTGCTGCTGATCGCGGCCGCCACCGGGCTGTCGGCCTGGCGGGCCGGACGGGTGCCACCGGTACCGGTGGCCCGCGCGGCGCTGCCGTCCGCCGCGCCGATGACCGCGCTCGGCCGCCGGGCCCTGGGGATACGGGTGCCTCCCGCCCTGGTCCTGGGGTGGCGGGCGGCGTTCCCGCGCCGCGGCCGGACGCTGGTACCGGTGGCCCGGCTCGCCCTGCCGCTGGTCCTCATCACGGTCGCGCTCGTCGCCTGGTCGACGCTGGACCAGTTCCGCAGCCGGCCCGCGCAGATGGGACTGCCCGCGGCGCTGACCGTACGGGCCGAACAGCCCGCAGGGTCGTCCGACGTGGAACTGGAGAAGACCCTCGCGGCGCTCCCCGACATCGCCGCGGTCCATCCGGGCGCCGAGATGGCGGCGCTCGTACCGGGGCAGACCGGCACCATCACGCTCCGCGGGCTGGGCACGGCCCGGGACCCGTACCCGTCCAAGGTGGTGGAAGGACGCGCGGTCCGCGGTCCGGACGAGGCAGTGGCCGGGCAGGGGCTGCTCGACCTCCTCGGGGTGCGGGTCGGCGCGTGGGTGCGGATGACCGTCGAGGGACGGCCGCAGATCCTGCACCTCGTCGGCCGCACCATCGAACCCGAATCCGGGGGCCGGGTGATCACCACGACCATCGACGCCCTGCGGGAGCGCGATCCGGGGCTGCGGCCCGACTTCCACGCCCTGGTGCTGCGCAAGGGCGCGGACCCGCGGTCGGTGAGCGCCGCGCTCGCCGTGGCGGCGGGCGGAACGCTGGAGGTCAGGGAGACGCCCAATCCGGTGGACCGGCTGGAACCGGCGCGTGGAGTGATCGCCGCCCTGATCGCGGTGCTCGCGCTGATCGGGCTGATCGAACTGCTGACACTGATCAGCACGGGCGTACGTGACCGGGGGCGGGACCTGCTCGCGCTCAAGGCGATCGGGCTGACGCCCCGGCAGATCGGCGCGATGATCGTGACCGCCGCCGGACTGACCGCGCTGGCATCCGCCGTGGTGGGGACGACGGTGGGGGCGCTGTCCGGCAGCTGGCTGGTGGACACCCAGGGCGCGTCGAGCGGGATCGGCGCGGGCATCGCCCAACTGCCGCCATTTTCTGTGCTGTTGACGGTGGTCGCCGGGGCTGTCCTGGGCGCGGTGGCGGCGGCGCTGGTACCGGCGACACGGACGGCCCGGCGCAGACTGGCGGACTCCCTGAGCGAGACGCTCTGAGCCTCGGGTCACGGTGCCCGGGGTCGGTGTCAGAGCCCGCTACTAGTCTTCGGGCCATGATCGAGTCTTCCGAGGGCTTGCCCTGCGACGTGGATGAGTTGTTCGCGGATGCGGGGCGTCTCGTCTCCGCCGAACCCGATGGGATCCTGGCGCTGTTGGGCCGGGCGCGTGGTCCGCGCGCCCGGTTCGTGGCTGCGGTGTACCGGGCTTCGGCAGACGTGCACCGGCACTTCGACGCCGCCCGCCGCCGGCAGGTACTGGCTCTGGACGCGGCCCGGCTGGGTGACCGCGACGTGGCCGCGTGGCTGGCCGCTGCCGAGGTGACCGGGGAACCTCCTGCGGAGTGGGCGGTGGACTGGGCCGGCGGCTCTCCGGTGGACCATCGGCTGCTGCGTTCCCTGACCGGCCACAGCGGCCCGGTGCTGGCCGTGGCGACGGCGGTGGTCGACGGCCGGCCCGTCGCCGTCACGGGCGGCCGGGACAAGACCGTGCGCATGTGGGACCTGGCCACGGGCCGCCCGCTCCACGAGCCGGTGACCGGCCGCACCGACCCGGTCTCGTCCACGACGGCAGAGGTCATATCCGTGACCACGGCGGTGGCGGGCCGGCAACCCGTGGCCGTCACGCTGAACACCGACACGTCGGTGCTCCTGTTCGACCTGGCGACCGGCCGTCAGACCGGGGAGTTCGTCCGAGTCCTGGAGAGCACGACGGTGGACGGTCGCAGCGCCGTTCTCACGATCGGGGTGGACCGGACCGCGTGCCTGTGGGACATGGCAACGGGCCGCCGGGTCGGCGCATTCGCGCACGTGACGGACGTGGCGGTGCTGGACGGGCGCCGAGTGGTGCTCACTTCCGCAGCGGACGGGGCGATCCGTGCGTGGGACGTGGCCACCGGCCTGCAGGTGGGGGAGTCCCTGGAAGTGGTGAGCGCCGCATCGCTCGCCGGGCGCTCCCTCGCACTCACCGAGGGGGCGGACCAGGCGCCGCGGCTGTGGGACCTGACCACCGGCGACCCCGTCGACGACCCCGGGACCGCCCCTGCAGACCTGCAGGGTCCGGACGCCGAGGCCATACCGTACGTATCCGCGGTGACGGTGCTGAACGGGCGAGTCGTCGCCGTCACGGTCGACACAGGAGAAGAGACGCTTCTCGAGGACGTGACGACCGGTCACAGGATCGGCGCAGCCGCGCGCGGGGTGGAGACCGCCGTGATCGGAGGCCGGCGCGTCGCGCTCGTGGCCGGTGCCGACGGGACCCTGCGCATCTGGGACCTGGCCACCTGTCGTCAAGGGGCGGACGGCGTACGGGTCGTGGAGACACTCGTGCCGGGCGGACAGCACCTCGCCCCCGCCGTCGGGGCCGGCCGGGAAGCACGCGTCTGGGAGCTGATCACCGGCCATCGCGACAGCCGGTCGCACCTGGGCAGCAGCACCGGCGCAGCCGGCTCGACCGGCGCCGCGGAGAGCATGGTGCTCGACGGGCAGCCGGTCACCCTCACCGCCGAGAACGACGGGCTGGTACAGGTACGGGACGCGGCCACCGGGCTGCCCGTGGGCCGACCGCTCACCGGCCACACGGATCGCGTCTGGGCCGTCACCGCCGCGAACGCCGATCAGCGCACTCTCGCCGTCACCGCCGTCACCGCCGGCCTCGACCGGACGGTACGGGTGTGGGACATGACGACCCGGCAACAGGAGGGAGCACCGCTCGGCGGCCACACGGGCCAGGTCTGGGACGTGGCCACCGCGGTCGTGGACGGACGACCCGTAGCCGTCACCGCAGGCGCGGACCACACGGTGAAGACCTGGGACCTCACCCGCACCCTGCAGGGCGGCCAACCCCTTTCGGGGAACACCGGTTCGGTCCTGGCGGTCGCCACCGCCGATCTCGAAGGGCGGCCCGTCGCCGTGACGGCGGGCGCCGACCAGGCCGTGCGGGCCTGGGACCTGGCCACCGGGCGGCAGGCCGCCCGGGCCCTCACCGGCTTCGAGGGCGAGGTGTCCGCCCTGGCCACCGCAGTGGTGGACGGCCGGGTCGTCGTCGTCACCGCGGCGCCGGACGCGAGGGTGCATGTCCGGGAACTGCTGGGCGGCCGGTACCTCCATGAGCCCTTCCCGAGTCACCAGGGCAGGGTGCTGGCCCTGGCCACCGCAGTGCTGGACGGCCGGCCCGTCGCCGTCACCGCAGGCTCCGACCGGACCGTGGGCATCTGGGACCTCGCCACCGGGCGCCAGGTCGGCGAACCCCTCGTCGGTCACTCCAGCAGGATCCTGGCCGTGGCCACCACCGAGCTGGCGGGACGGCCCGTCGCGGTCACGGGGAGCTGGGACCGGACGGTCCGCGTGTGGGACCTCGCCACCGGACAGCAGGTCGGCGAACCCCTGGCCGGACACACCGACTGGGTGACCTCGGTGGCGACCGCGGTGGTGGACGGGCGGCCCGTCGCGGTCACCAGAAGCCGGGACGACACCGTGCGCCTGTGGGACCTGGCCGCCGGGCGGCAGACCGGCAGCGCCCCGGCACGCCACACGGGCTCGGGCCGGGCCATGGCCGTCACCGGTATCGCGGGGCGGGCCGTGGTGGCCGTCGGCCAGGAGCGGACGGTCGAGCTCTGGGATCTCACGACCGGCTGCGAGGTGGGGACCGAGTACGTGCTCCCGCTGCCGGTCGGAGCGCTCGTCGTCGCGCCGGGCGGAGCGCTGGTGGTCGCGTTCGGGCCGGAGGCCGCGGTGCTCAGCCGGCGGACGGCTCACCCGGGCACCCCGCCCGGGGGCTCCGGGAGGTAAATCCCCCGGCCCGCGCCCGGCCCGGCAGTTAGCATCGCCCGGTGCACGCCGAAACCCGCCCCTGGTCCCCGTATCCGAAGATCCCCGCCGGCCGCCGGCTGGGCGAGACCGGCGGGCGGGAGTGGGTCGCCCAGGAGAAGATCCATGGCGCCAACTTCGCCGTCGTCTGCGACGGGAGCGGCCCGCGGCCGGCCAAACGCCGCGAACTCCTCGCGGACGGCGGCCTGGACGACTTCTTCGGCGTCGGCCGGATCTGGCCGGCCCTGGCCGTCGCCGCGAGCCGGTGCGCCGCGCTGCTGCGGGAGCGGTACGGCGCTGCGGCCTCGGCCGCCGTGACCGTCTACGGTGAACTCGCGGGCGGCCGCTATCCGCACCCCGACACACCCCCGGTGCCGGGAGCCGAGCCCGTGCAGACCGGCGTCTGGTACGCACCGGAGCTGCTGTGGCTGCCGTTCGACGCGACCGTCGCCACCGACGACGGCCTGTGCTGGGTCTCCGACCAGGTGCTGCGCGCCGCGGCGGATGCGGCCGGTCTGCACTGCGCGCCCCTGCTGGCGCGGGGCACCCTCGCCCGGGTCGGGCAGCTGCCGGTGGTCTTCCCGACCAGGCTGCCCGCGCTCCTGGGTCTGCCCGCCCTGCCGGACAACCTCGCCGAGGGCATCGTCCTCAAACCCGCCGGGGAGTCATGGACGGTCGCCCCGCCGATGGCCAAGCTCAAGCAGCCCGCCTTCGCCGAGGACGAGCGCTTCGCCGGGTCCCGCCCCTACCGGGCGCCCGCCGAGGGCGCGGCCGGCGTACCCGGCTGGCTGCTGGCCCACGCCACCGGACTCCTCACACCGGCCCGGGCCGCGTCGGCGGTGAGCAAGCTGGGGCCCCGTACCCCGGAACGGGAGGTGGCTGCCGAGATCGCCCGGGACGCCGCGGACGAGACGGAGGAGGCGCTGGGCGGGCTGGACCGGGCCGCACGGCGCGCGCTGGAGGGCGCCCTGCACGCCGGAGCCCTGTCCCTGACCCGCTTCGACGCGGCCGACCGCCGTACCGGATTCGCCCGGTGACACGCGCCTGTGGCACGTCCGTTCGGCCACGGCTCACGGCACAGTGGAGCCATGAGCGCTGACGACAGGAACATTCTTGCCCGGGCACGCGTGTCGACCAGGCTTCCGGCCCAGGACCTGGACCGGGCGCGGCGTTTCTACGCCGAGCAGCTCGGTCTGGAGCCCGTCGACGAACGGCCCGGCGGGCTGCTGTACCGGTGCGCAGGCACGGAGTTCGTCCTGTTCAGGTCGATGGGCGCCTCACCCGGCACCTTCACCCAGATGGCGTTGGAGGTCGACGACATCGAGACCGCCGTGTCGGAACTCGAGCAGCGCGGAGTGGTCTTCGAAGAGGTCGATGTGCCGGGGTTCCGGACGAAGGACGGGATCGCCGAGATCGAGGGGAACTACCCGAGCAAGGGCGCGCGGGGAGAGCGAGCCGCCTGGTTCCGTGACAGCGAGGGAAACCTGCTGGGTGTGGGCGAGCCGGTCGTCTGAGTCCGCTCGCCCCGGCGGGCGCGGCCCGCCGCCGGGTCCGGCACGATCCGCTCACTCCCCGAACGCGCCGTGCCGCCCCGCACCCGAGGCGAACCGGCCCGCTCCCGCCTGGGTCTCGCCCGCGGCCAGCGGCACCAGACCGTGCCGGTACTCTCCCGCCAGCGCCTCCGCCTCGCCCAGCCCGTGCTGTTCCAGGACGGACAGCCGGTCGTGGCGCAGGCACAGTTGGGGAAACGCGGCGATCTCGCGGGCCAGCGCCTCCGCGGCCTGCCGGGACTGCCCCGTGGGCACCACACGGTTGGCGAGCCCGATCCCGTGCGCCTCGGCGGCGGTGACCGGACGACCCGTCAGGATCAGGTCCATGGCGCGGCTCTCGCCGATCAGGCGGGGCAGCCGTACCGTTCCGCCGTCGATGAGGGGTACGCCCCAGCGCCGGCAGAACACGCCGAAGACCGCGTCCTCCTCCGCCACCCGCAGATCGCACCAGAGGGCCAGCTCCAGGCCCCCGGCCACCGCGTGCCCCGCGACCGCCGCGATCACCGGCTTGCCGAGCCGCATCCGGGTCGGCCCCATGGGCCCGTCCCCCGACGCGAGCACCTGATTGCCGCGCTCGGTGCCGATGGCCTTGAGGTCGGCGCCCGCGCAGAAGGTCCCGCCCTCGCCCCACAGCACGGCGACGGCCGCGTCCTCGTCGGCATCGAACCGGCGGAAGGCATCGGCGAGCTGTGCCGCCGTCGGACCGTCCACGGCGTTGCGGACCCCCGGCCTGCTCAGGATCACCGTGAACACCGGGCCGTCCCGCTCCACCCGCACCGAGGCCTGCTCGTCCGCCATGCCGCATCCTCCCGCTCGCCGGCCTCCATTGTGCGGGAGGGTGGCTCCGCGGGCGGTGTGATGTGCGATGCAGGGTTGTGCTGAACGGTTTCAGCCGCGACCGGTGAATTCCCAGGCCCGGATGTCGCGGTAGTGGATCGGGCCGGGGCCGCGGCCTATGTTGCTGCCGACCAGGTGGAGGCGTTCGGCCTGCCATGGGCGGCCGGTGAACTCGGCGAGTGTGGCAGCGACTTCCACCGTGCTGGAGGCGTCGCTGCGGCGGGAGCGGGCCAGCGTCAGGTGCGGCCGCAGCAGCCGGTCTTCGAAGGCGATACCGCATTCCTTGACGACCGTACGCACCTGCGCGGTGAGCCCGTGCAGTCCGTCGAGCTCCCCGTCGATCCCGCTCCACAGCACCCGGTGGTCGAAATGCCCGCTGCCGCGCAGGGCCAGCTCCAGGGGTCGGTGCGCTGCGGCGAGGGCGGCGAGCGGCGGCTGCAGCAGCGGGACCGCGGCGACCGGGAGTTCACCGAGGAAGGCCAGCGTGATGTGCCAGTCCTCGATGCGGTTCCACCGCATGCCCGGGTAGGCGTGGTAGGCGGGCCGCAGTTCCCGGGCCAGTTCCGCCTTGGCGTCGTCGGGCGGGGCGAGGGCGATGAACACACGGACGGTTGCGGGCTGGATCTCTTCGTTCACGAGGGACTTCGTACCGCACCCCGGATGATCCCGTCATCTTCCGCCGAGCCGGGACGGTAACAACTCCCGCTGATCCGCACAGCGCTGACAGCGGGAGACCCCGGGGGAAGTCGGGGTCTCCCGCACCGCGTCAGCGGCTACGCGGTGCCCGTCATGCTGGCGAACACGACCACATTGCTGTTGTAGTAGTGCTTCTTCGGGTCGAACTCGCCGCCACAGGTGACCAGGCGAAGGCCTGCGTGGTCGAGGTTCTTGTAGACCTCGAGCGTCGGGAACTCGGCCTTCGGGTACTCGGCGACCCGCTCCACCGTGAACGTGGCCGTCTTGTTGTCCCGCCGGGTCACCTTGATCGTGTCACCGGCCTTCATCGTCTTCAGCTTCTCGAACACTGCCGCCGCGCCGTTCCAGGTGACATGGCCGGCGATCACGGCGGGCCCCTGGGAGCCGGGTGTCGGCCCCGGCTCGTACCAGCCCGCGAGACCGGGGTCCTTGGGGGTCTGCATCGTTCCGTCCGTGTTCTGCCGCAGTGTCTCCAAGGAACTGGAGACGCCGAGGGACGGGATCGAGATGCTCTGCGGCTCCGACCGGGCGAGGGCGGGCTTGGCCTGGCCCGCACCCGAACCGTTCTGCGCCCCGCCCTCCGGCGACGCGTGGTGGCCGCCGGCGGACGGCTGCCCGGTGGGAGCGCCTCCGGCGCTGCCGCTCGCCGGCGCCCCGCCCTGCGGAGCCTGACCCTGAGATCCGGCGGGCGCCGCCGGATCCTGCCCCCCGCACCCCGCGAGAAGCAGCGTGGCGAGGGCGGCGGCGGCCAAGGAGGCGGCGGCCCGGCGGCGGCCCGGCCGCGCGGTGGATGCGGCGGGTGCGCGAAGCACGGTTGATACGGAGGTCCGGCCGGCCTTCACGCGGCGGCCGCCGTGGTCTGCGTACGGACGCGGGCCGAGGCGGCCCGCCTCCGCGCGACGAACAACGCGCCGGTCGCAGCACCCGCCAGCGCCGCGGATACGGCGAGCGCCGCCCCGCTGATCACCGTCGCCGGCGCCGCCGCACTCTGCGGAGCGCCGCCACCGGTCTCGACGCCGCCGACGGGAAGGGCACCAACGGACGCGCCCATCACCATGCCGCAGTTGGTCGGAGCCGTGGCCTCCTGGGGCAGCTTCGGGTCGAGCTCGCTCTTGCCGGCCCCCTCGAAGTCGTACTTGCCGTTCTTGTTGCGGTCGATGCCGTGCTGCACGATGTGCAGGTCCTTGATGTGGTCGACCACGGCCTGCGAGACGGTGATCGTCCGCTTGTACGAGACCTTGCCCTGCTTGTTGGCGATGGGCATGCGCTCCACGGCGAGCCCGCTGGCTGCCTGTGTGTCCCCGGTCGTGGTGAGCGAGATGTTGATGTCGCCGTAGTCGACGGTGGCCTCGGTGTTGCTGAGGATCCCGTCGCCGTTGGTGTCGTCAGTGGCGTCCGGGCACTGGAAGTCGTGCCCGTTGGTCGAGCCGTGCAAGTGCTGGGCCGACGGCGACCCGGGCACCATGCCCTCGGACTCGATCTGCACGGTCAGCTGAGTGCCCTTGAGGCTGAGCATGGCCGTACCCCGGGAACCGGAGTTGTTGAGCTGTGCCAGATCGATCTGGTACGCCTTCCCGCTTTCCGCGAGAGCCGGGCCGGAAAGCCCTACGGTCAGGAACACGGCGGCGGCGGCGGGCACGGTGGCGAGCACCACGAGGCGACCAGTGCGCTTGGCTATCACATTCGCTCCTGTTCCGCGGTTCCCGTCGTGGGGAATCGCAGATCGTACGGGTTTGACGTGAGCTCCCGGAGAGGGTCTCGCCACTACTTCGGAGCGTCCACGCCGTTGGATTGGTACTTCTTCGAGAAACTTTTCGGTGGTCGGCCGGCGGCGCCCTGACCAGCGAAAACAACGAGAAGCCCGGTCCGCAGGACGACCTGTTCCGTGTCCACCTCGTGCGGATGCCGCACCACCGCGGGGAACCGTCGGGTACTTGCCGTCCGGCGATGCGGTTTCGCGCCAACTCTCTGCCATTTCAGGCGGGTTGTGGCTGTGTGGACCTATGTTCCATGAGGTTCACCGGTTCGCCCCAGGAGGTCAGATTGCAGAACAGGCGACGCTTCCTCGCCTCTTTCCGCGCGTTACGCCGTTCCCACCTGCTCATCGCCCTCGGCCTCGGCTCGCTGCTGGTCGGTCTGATGCCGTGGCTCGGGGTCGATGGCCCGGCAGCGGCCGGCCGTGCCCCGATACCCCGGCCCGCACCCGTTCCGTTCGACCAGCAGACGGCGAAGCACTCACCGCACCACGGCATCGCGCCGGCGGACGCCATGGGACCCACGGCACCCGTCCTCGACCGGACCGGCTGGACGGCCACGGCGAGCGACGAGGAGGCGGGCGGCGAGAACGGCCGCGCGGCCAACGTGCTCGACGGCAATGACAGCACCATCTGGCACAGCAAGTGGGCCGGCACCCCCGCCCCCTTGCCGCACAGCATCACCATCGACATGCACCGCACGGCCGTCGTCTCCGCCCTCCTCTACCGCCCCCGCGCCGACGGGGCCAACGGGCGCGTCGGCGAGTACAGCATCAGTGTCAGTACGGACGGACAGGCCTGGGCGAGCCCGGTCGCCTCGGGCACGCTGGCCGACGACGGCAGCGCCAAGACGCTCGGGTTCGCCCCGCAAGGAGCCCGGTTCGTACGGCTGACGGCGCTCACCGAGGCCGGCGGCCGCGGCCCCTGGACCTCGGCTGCCGAGATCAATCTGCTGGGCGACCCCGGCACCCCCGCAGCCACCGTCGACCTGTCCCGGACCGGCTGGACGGCCACGGCGAGCGACGAGGAGGCGGGCGGCGAGAACGGCCGCGCGGCCAACGTGCTCGACGGCAACGACAGCACCATCTGGCACAGCAAGTGGGCCGGCACCCCCGCCCCCTTGCCGCACACCATCACCATCGACATGCACCGCACGACGGCCGTCTCCGCCCTCGTCTACCACCCCCGCCCGGACGGACCCAACGGCCGGGCAGGCGCGTACACCGTCACCACCAGCGCCGACGGCACGGCCTTCGCCGCACCGGTCGCCGCGGGCACCTGGCGCGACGACGACACCGTCAAGACCGCCACCTTCACCCGCACCGAGACCGCCCGCTACATACGTCTGACCGTGACCACCGAGGCCGGCGGCCGCGGCCCGTGGACCTCGGCCGGTGAAATACGCCTGAGCGGACCGGCCAGCCCGGGCGCCCACGGCGCCTGGGACCGGATCACCGGCTTCCCCCTGGTACCCGTGGCCACCGCCGCCCTGCCCGGCGACAAGCTGCTGGCCTGGTCCGCGTACGCCGTCGACCGCTTCGGTGGCAGCAACGGCTACACCCAGACCGCGATCCTGGACCTGAAGACCGGCAAGGTCACGCAGCGCCGCATCGACAACACCGGCCACGACATGTTCTGTCCCGGCATCGCCATGCTGGCCGACGGCCGGGTGCTGGTCACCGGCGGCAGCAACGCGGAGAAGGCGAGCATCTACGACCCGGCCACCGACGCCTGGTCCGCCACCACCAGCATGAACATCGCCCGCGGCTACCAGGCCATGACGCTGCTCTCCACCGGCGAGGCCTTCGTCCTCGGCGGATCCTGGAGCGGAGCCGCAGGCGACAAGGCCGGTGAGGCCTGGTCGCCGGACACCCGTACGTGGCGGGGGCTCCCCGGGGTCTCGGCCGTCCCGGCGCTGACCGCCGACCCGGCCGGACCGTACCGGGCCGACAACCACATGTGGCTGTACGCCACTTCCGGCGGCAAAGTGCTGCAGCTCGGCCCGAGCCGGCAGATGAACTGGATCTCCACCAGCGGCCGGGGCAACATCACCGGCGCCGGCACCCGGGCCGACAGCCAGGACGCCATGACCGGCAACGCCGTCGCGTACGACATCGGCAAACTGCTCACCCTGGGCGGCTCGCCCGCCTACGAGAAGACCCCGGCCACGCGGCGCGCCTACACCGTGAGCATCTCGGGAGGCCAGGAGGTGCAGGCCGCCCGTACGGGCGACATGGAGCACGCCCGCGCCTTCAGCAACAGCGTCGTCCTGCCCGACGGCAAGGTGGCCGTCTTCGGCGGACAGGCGTATCCGGTGCCCTTCAGCGACGCGACCTCGGTGCTGGCCCCGGAGCTCTGGGACCCGTCGACCGGCCTCTTCACCCCGCTCGCCACCATGGCCATCCCGCGCAACTACCACAGCGCGGCCAACCTGTTGCCGGACGGGCGGATCTTCTCCGGCGGCGGGGGCCTGTGCGGGGACTGCGCGACCAACCACGCCGACGGGGCCGTCTTCACACCGCCGTACCTGCTGGGCGCGGACGGATCGCCGAAGCCGCGTCCCGTCATCACCGCAGGCGTGCCCTCCAGGACGGCCCCGGGCACATCGCTCACGGTGAGTACCCAGGCCCCGGTGGCGTCCTTCGTCCTGATGCGGGCCGCGGCCGCGACCCACTCCACCGACAACGACCAGCGGCGGGTCCCCCTCGCATCCACGGCCACGGGAACCGGCGCGTACACCGTGTCCATCCCCGCTGACACCGGTGTGGTCCTGCCGGGGAACTACATGCTCTTCGCCCTCGACGCCCAGGGGGTACCCAGCATCGCGAAGTTCGTCACCATCTCCTGACCCACGGGCGGTGTCCGGCCGTCGGGCCGGCCGGACACCGCCTCCGGTGACCCTCCGGTTCCGTGAGATCGTCCGATAAATTGGCCCACCGGACGGTCCGTTCACCGCGGGTCGGCGAACGGCCATGGGGACGGGGGAGTCGGTGGAGTCTTTGCGGCCCGGTGACCTGCCGGAGATCGGCGGGTACCGCCTGCTGGCGCGACTCGGCGAGGGTGGAATGGGCGAGGTGTTCCTGGCCCGGACGCCGTCCGGCCGGCCGCTGGCCCTGAAGACCGTGCACCGGGAGCTGAGCCGGGAGCCGGACTTCGCCGAACGGTTCGCCCGGGAGATCCGCACCAACGACCGGGTGCGCAGCGCGTGGACGGTCTCGGTGGTGGACTTCAGCCCGCCCGGCGTGTTGCCCCAGTGGCTGGCGACGGAGTACATCGCCGCACCGTCGCTGGGCGACTGGGTGCACGGGCACGGGCCGCTGGCGGAGCCGGCCGTGTGGTGCCTGGCCCGGGAGCTGTCCTCCGCGCTCGTCGCCGTGCGAGCGGCGGGGGTCGTCCACCGGGACATCAAGCCGGCGAACGTACTGCTCGGCCCGGAGCGGCCCTTCCTGATCGACTTCGGCATCGCCCGCGCCGTACGCGACCCGCGCCACACCCGGACGGGCGCGGTCATCGGCACGCCCGGCTTCCTCGCGCCGGAGCAGGCGACCGGCGCCGTGGCCGGGGCGCCGGCCGACGTGTTCTCCCTCGCCGCGGTCCTCGTGTACGCGGCGACGGGCCGCAGCCCCTTCCTGGCGCGCGGGGAGGAGCTGCAACTGCCGGGCCTCCTGTACCGGATCGTCCACGACGAGCCCCAGCTCGACGGCGTACCCGAAGCGCTCCTCCCACTGGTGGGGGAGTGCCTGGCCAAGGACCCCGACCGGCGCCCGACCGCCGAGGACGTACGGGCGCGGCTCGGCGCCGCAGCGGAGGAGGACTGGAGCACGGCCGTGCCACCGGCCCTCGCCGCCGACGTCGGCCACCGGGAGGCCGAACTCACGCGACTCCTGACCGCACCGCAGCCACCTGCCCACACCCCTGCGGGGCCCGGCACTTCACCGGTTCCGCCGCCGCAGCCGCCGGACCTTCCCCCTGGCGTCGCACGGGTGCCGCCGGCCACGGCTCCCGGTACTCCGCTCTCCTCCCGGAGGCCCCTGGTGATCGGCGCGGCCGCCGGTGCCGCCGTGCTCGCGGTGGTCGTCACGCTCGCGATCACCCTTCCCGGGGACGACGGCGGCGGTGGCAAGGCCGCACCCCCCACCGCCTCGCTGACCCCGTCCGTACCGCCGTCCGCCGCAGCGGTGTTGCCGGCGTCATGGGTCGGCACGTGGTCCGGCGTCGGGCCCGGCACGCCGGACGCGGACGGCGTAACCCTGGCGCGGACGGGTGAGTTCGCCGTCACGGTCACGCTGCAGGCCGGAGCTGCGGGCGAGATCGTGGGCCGGCAGGTCAGCGACGTCAAGGAGGTTGCCGGCGGGCGCAACCTGGGGTGCACCGAGGCCCTCGAGCTGCGGCAGATCAAGGGAAACACCGCGGTCCTGGCGGCAGCGACCACCCACCCGACCGACCGCGCGGCCACCTTCGACTGCCCCCGCGGCAATCTCTACGTACTGACCCTGGAGGCACCGGACCGGCTGACGCTCCAGTCGGAAGGCGCGCAGTCGGCCGGAGCCCCCGCCGCCCTGACCCGCAACCACTGACCCCGCGGGCGTCGTACGTGCCTCCACTCGGCCGGAGCCGGCAGCCCACCGGGTGATGACCTGGGCGGGTTCTCCGGCGCGGCTGCTTGCCCCGATGCGGATGCCGGGCGTGTCATGTGTGAGGTCCGTGTCATGTGCCTGGTCCTGTGAACGCCCGGCCGCGTGAGGGAACCATGGTGAAACTTCCTGCGCGCCGTTCCCTGCTCGCGGCCGGGGCCGGCGGAACGTTCGCGGCCGCATCCGCGGCCTTCCTGCTGCGGGCCGCCCCCGGGGCGCCGGGACCGGAGCCGTCCCCCACCCCGCCCGCCTCGCTGCGCACCGACCTGGCCGTACGCAGCCGGCTGCTCGGCCGGGACGTCCCGTACAGCCTCTACCTGCCCGCCGGGGTGAGCTCCGCGCCCCGGGGCGGCGGGCCCGACGGCGGGATCCCGGCCCTCTTCCTGCTGCACGGAGCGAGCGGGAAGCACACCGACTGGGTCGTCAAGGGCGGCATCGTGCCGATCCTGGAACGGGCCGTCGCGGCCCGCCGGATCCCGGCGTGCGCCCTCGTCATGCCCGACGCCCGGCGGGACCCCGGCATGCCGGGGGGAGGCCAGGACGAGACGTTCTACATCAACGACGCCGGATCCGGCGCCGGCGCCCTGCGCTACGAGGACATGTTCATCGAGGAGTTCGTCCCTTCCGTCGAACAGACCCACGGACTGGGCGGCCGGGCGGAGAGGAGGGCCGTCGCCGGGCTCTCCATGGGCGGCTACGGCGCGCTGATGTACGCCCTGCGGTACCCGGGCCGGTTCGGCGCCGCTGCCGGGCTGAGCACGGCACACTTCACCGACGAGGGCTACCGCGCGATGCCGATGGGGGAGTGGAACCGCTTCTTCGGCCATGCCTTCGGCCGCGACCTGGCCGGATCCGCCCGGCTGACGGACCGCGCCCGGGAGTACAACCTGGCCGACATCGTCCGGCGCACCGCCCCCGACCGGCTCCGGCGCACCCGCTACCACCTCGGCTGTGGGACCGAGGACACCAACTACCTCCCGGGGACCGAAGATCTGCGCAGCGTATTCGCGGCCCGCGGCGTGGACGCCGAGGTGGTCCTGGAACCGGGCGGCCACGGCTGGCCGTACTGGACCGTCGCTGCGGAGCGGATGCTGGACTTCCTCGGCCGCCGGCTCGCCTGACCCCCACACCGAACCCGGACTGTGGCCTGAATCACAGCGGAGGGGTGTCACGGTTCCTCGGCGCGGAGTGTCTCGATGGGCGTCCGACGAGACGAGCAGGGTGTGATGCCGAGGTGCCGGCGCACGTACGTGGTGGGGGCGGGTCATGGCTGAGGAAGCCTTCACCGAGCACCGTCCGCTGCTGTTCACCATCGCCTACGAGATGCTGGGCAGCGCCACCGACGCCGAGGACGTGCTGCAGGAGAGCTACCTGCGGTGGAGCTCGGTCGACCGGGCCGCGGTCGGGCATCCGCGTGCCTACCTGGTCCGTACGGTGACCCGCCAGGCGCTCAACCTCCGACGACACCCGACAGATCGTCCAACGCTTCCTGCTCGCGGCGACGACCGGTGAAGTCCAGGCGCTGATGGACCTGTTGGCGCCCGACGTCGTGCAGGTCCCGGACGGTGGCGGGAAGGTCGTCGCCGCCCGCCGTCCGATCACCGGCCGCGCCGACGTCGCCCGGTTCGTCCTCGGCGTGCTCCGTACCACCACCGCGGCGACGAGGGTCGAGCACGCCACGTACAACGGCATGGCCGCGGCACGGTTCGTCACCGACGGCGAACTCGACTGGCTGGTCGCATTCGAGATCGACGGCGGACGGATCGCCGGCCTCTACGGCGTGCGCAACCCCGACAAGCTGCACCGGGCCGAGACGGTGCTCCCACTCGACAGAGGAGGCAACCAGCCATGGAAACCATGACCGTTGAACGCGTCATCGCCGCTCCGATCGAGGAGGTGTTCGGCTGGCTCACCACGACCACCCACTACACGAAGTCGCCGCTGATCCTGCACTGCCGCCTGACCCGGCACGGCGAGGGCGCGCCCTACGGTGTCGGCGCGATCCGCTGCTCGGTGCCTTCCTCACCCGACGCCTCGCGCGGCCGGTCATCACCCGCACGTTCCGCAACATCCTCGACACCGCCGACAGCGAGCCGGCCCGACGCCGCGGCCGGAGCCGGGCATGAAGACCCGCCGCCGCGGCGGGCTCAGCTGTTGACGAAGGTGAGGCTGGTCGCGTCGTAGCGGGTGCCCGCGATCTCCGAGGGCGGGGCTGCGGCCTCGATGGCCGCGAGGTCCTCGGGTGACAGCTCGACGGCCAGGGCCGCGAGGTTCTCCTCCAGGTACCGCTGCCGCCGAGTGCCGGGGATCGGCACCACGTCGTCCCCCCGGTGCTGCACCCACGCCAGGGCGAGCTGGCCGGCGGTGACTCCCTTCGCCGCCGCCAGCTCGTTCAGCTTCGCGACGATGGCCAGGTTCCGTTCGAGGTTGCCGTCGGCGAACCGCGGCTGAGTGCGCCGGACGTCGTTCTCGGCCAGCCCCTCGACCGAGCTGTACCGGCCGGTCAGAAAACCGCGCCCGAGCGGGGAGAACGGGACCAGGCCGATGCCGAGCTCGCGGCAGACCAGGGCGATCTCCGCCTCCAGGTCGCGGGTCCACAGCGACCACTCGCTCTGCAGCGCGGCGATCGGGTGCACCGTGTGCGCCCGGCGGATGGTGCCCGCGCCGGCCTCGGACAGACCGAGGTGACGGACCTTGCCGGCCTGCACCAGCTCGGCCATGGCGCCGACGGTCTCTTCGATCGGCACCTGCGGATCGACCCGGTGCTGGTAGTAGAGGTCGATGTGGTCGACCCCGAGCCGGCGCAGCGACGCCTCGCACGCCTGCCGTACGTACGCGGAGTCACCGCGGACCAGGGTCGGCTCGCCGAGGCGGTTGGCGAAGCCGAACTTCGTGGCCAGCACCACCTCGTCGCGGCGTCCGGCGACGGCCCGTCCGATCAGCTCCTCGTTGTGCCCGGCGCCGTAGAAGTCGGCGGTGTCCAGGAAGGTCACCCCGAGGTCGAGGGCATGGTGCAGCGTCGCGATCGACTGCGTGTCGTCCGAGGCGCCGTAGCCGTGGCTCATGCCCATGCACCCCAGGCCTTGCGCCGAGACCGCGAGGTTGCCCAGGTGCCGGGTGGGGACGTCGCTCATGGTGTTGCCTCCTGATGCCGGAATCATCTGCCCAGGACGCTAGGTGTTGGAGTGCGCTCCATGTCAACCGACGGCCCCGGGCGCCGCGCTGCGGGGGCGGGCTTTGTATCCGGGGCGTATCAGGCAGCGCTTGGTTGCCCATCGAAACGACGTGCAGGCCCTGAGCGATGAAGGGCCCACGGAGCGCCGGACGGCCCTGGATCCGCCGTCTGCCCGATCCCCGCCACCCCATCTGACCTGCATGTTCTCGGATGGAGGAGGTTCCCGGGAGGCGATGCGCGTCCGGCGGGCGACGCGGTCCCCGCGCCCGGTGCCTGCCGTATCGTTCCCTTCAGGTCGCCGGCCGTGCGTGAGCGCACACGGGGCCGATGCCGCACCCAGCCCGCCCGAACAGGAGTCGTCCCCGTGTCCTCGCCCACCCCTGCTCCGGCCTCTCCGCGCCCCGTTCGCGTGTTGCTGGTGGAGGACGACGAGCTGATGCGCCGGTCCTTCGCCGTCGCCCTCGAGCGCTACGGCTACGAGGTGAAGGCGGCGGCCGACGGGCTCGCGGGGCTGGAGCTCTTCCGCGACGACAGCTTCGACCTGCTGATCCTGGACGTGATGCTGCCCGCTCTGGACGGGATCGGCCTGTGCCGCAGAGTCCGGGAAACCAGCCTGGTGCCGATCTTGATGATGTCCGCCCGCGGCGAAGGGCTCGACGTCGTCGCCGGCCTGGAGGCCGGCGCGGACGACTACGTCGTGAAGCCCGTGGACACCTACGTGCTCGTGGCGCGCATCCGCTCGCTGCTGCGCCGGGCCACCTACGCTCCTGCTGCCGGAACCGGGCGCCCTGCGGGCGAGCAGGCACCGTCGTCCGACGGAGACCGGCTGGTCTTCGGGGACCTGGCCATCGACACGGGCGGCCTGGAAGTGTTCGTCTCCGGAAGCCCGGTGGCGCTGACCCCGACCGAGCTGAAGCTCCTGCTGGAGTTCGCCGCCCACCCGGGCGTCGTGCTCGAGCGGCACACCCTGCTGCGCAACGTCTGGGAGTACGGCTGGGACGGCGACAGCCGGGTCGTGGACCTGTGCGTGCAGCGGCTGCGCAGGAAACTGGGCCGGGACCGGATCGAGACGGTCCGCGGCTTCGGCTACAAGTTCAGGCGCTGAGGCAGGTGCGCCCGTTCGACCGGCTGCGGCCGGCCCGCGCGTCCCTGCGCCGGAAGATCGCCGCACTGGCCGCGGCCACCGCCTGCCTGGTCGCGGCGGCGGTGGGAGTGCTGGTCCATCTGTGGACCGCGAGCGACATCCGCAGCCGGGCCGAACGGGATGCGTTCAACACCGTCTACTCGGCCATGGACACCTACCGGCGTACCGGAACGCTGGCGGACGGTGCCGAACTCGATCCCGCCGGCCTGCCCGACGTCCTGCGCCACCCGGCCGACGGCAACCGGCGTACGGCCTACGACGGATACGTCAGCGGCAATCTGGGCCCGAGCGTCTGGGGCGCCCAGCGGGTCGGCGGCCCGGGCAGCCCGGTGCTGGCCGTCCGCTTCAACATGAACTCGGACCTCTACGGGCTGCGCCGACTCGACGTGAGCATGGCGGTGGCCTCCCTGGTCTCGCTCGCGGCGGCCGTACCCCTGGCGGTCTACGGGGCCGGTCTGCTCGGCCGCCGGCTGCGGCGTGTCTCCGAGACGGCGGTCCGGATCTCCGCCGGGGATCTCGATGCCCGTACCGGGCCGATCAAGGGCGGCGACGAGGTGGCCGACATCGCCGCCACCGTCGATCAGATGGCCGACAGCCTCGGCCGACGGCTGCGCGCCGAGCGCCAGTTCACCGCGGACGTGGCCCACGAGCTGCGCACCCCGGTCGGCGGCCTGCTGGTCGCCACCGACCTGCTGCCGCCCGGTGAGACCGAGGATCTGCTCCGGGGCCGCGTACGGGACCTGCGCGGCCTGGTCGAGGACCTGCTGGAGATCTCCCGGCTGGACGCGGGCGCGGAGGCGGCGGTCCGTGCCCGTGTGCCGCTCGGCGCGGTCGTCCGCGAGGCCGTGGCGAGGACCGGACTCGATGCGGAGGTCACCGTCGCCGATGCGCCGGGCGGAGAGCCCGCCGAGGCGGTGGAGACCGACCCGCGCCGCCTCGAACGGATCGTCGGCAACCTCGTCGTCAACGCGCACCGGCACGGCGCGACCCCCGTCGAAGTCACAGTCGAGGTCACCGTCGAGGGCCGCACGGTCGTCGTACGCGACCACGGCCCGGGCTTCCCCTCGGACCTGCTGCGCGACGGTCCGCGCCGCTTCCACACGGGCGCGGCGGAGCGCGGCTCGGGCCACGGCCTGGGCCTGACCATCGCCCTCGGCCAGGCCCGGGTCCTCGGCGCCGAGCTGCGCCTGGCCAACGCCCCGGACGGCGGCGCCGTCGCCACGTTGCGTCTGCCGGCCTGACCACCGCGATCGGCGCCGGCCCCCGCCCCTACAGAACCGATACGAAGCGACGCGGACGCCGATACCCGGCCGCCCCGGCTCCGATACACGCCCCCGACACCCTTCGAAGTGCACCCATTGGCACCCGAAGAGGAGTCCCCCGTGACCGCCGCACCGTTCGACGCCCTCGCGCCGTATCCGACGACCGCCGGGATGGCGGCCGCCACCAGCGACCTGTCGAAGGTCTACGGCAGCGGCGACACCCGTGTCGTCGCCCTGGACCAGGTCAGCATCGCCTTCCGGGAGGGTGAGTTCACCGCGATCATGGGCCCCTCCGGCTGCGGCAAGTCCACCCTGATGCACTGCGCCGCCGGGCTCGACACGGTCAGCTCCGGCTCCGTCCGTATCGGGACCACCGAACTGAGCACGCTGAACGACCGGCAGCTCACCGAGCTGCGCCGCGACCGGGTCGGCTTCATCTTCCAGGCGTTCAATCTGCTGCCGACGCTGACCGCGCTGGAGAACATCACGCTTCCGCTGACCATCGCCGGCCGCCGCCCCGACCGGCAGTGGCTGGACCGTGTGGTCTCCATGGTCGGCCTCTCCCAGCGCCTCGGCCACCGGCCCGGACAGCTGTCCGGCGGGCAGCAGCAGCGCGTCGCCGTGGCCCGGGCCCTGGTCTCCCGCCCCGCGATCATCTTCGGCGACGAGCCCACCGGCAACCTCGACTCCCGCGCCGGGGCCGAGGTCCTCGGCTTCCTGCGCGACTCGGTGCGCGAGCTCGGCCAGACCGTGGTCATGGTCACCCACGACCCCGTCGCCGCCGGCTACGCCGACCGCGTGGTGTTCCTCTCCGACGGCCGTCTGGAGGACGAGATGGCCCACCCCACCCCGGACCGGGTCCTGGACCGGATGAAGGCGTTCGACGCACGCTCCCGCACCAGCTGACCCGGCCTCACCCCGTCACCTGCGTCACACATTCCCGTACCCCCAAGTCATTCCCGTACCCCCACGTCCCCGAAAGCAGCCCATGCTGAGAACAGCCCTGCGCAACGTCCTGGCGTACAAGGCCCGTCTGGTCATGACCGTCCTCGCGGTCTGCCTGGGTGTCGCGTTCGTCTGCGGCACCCTCGTCTTCGCGGAATCCTCCGCCGCGGCCTACCGCGCCGCCGCGTCTAAGAACTTCGCGGACATCGCGGTCACCGTGACCCCGAAGGACTCCCCGCCCGGGGCCGCGGACGACAAGCCCGGAGCACTCGACGACGCGCTCGTACGGAAACTGGCCGATGTGCCCGGTGTCGCCGCCGCGCGCCCCGCAGCCGACGGCTCGGCAACCCTGAACGGCGCGGACGGCGCTCCGCTGCGGGCAGGCAAGGCGTGGGCGAACCTGGCCGGCGCCTACGTACCGGGCAAGGACGGCAAGGACAGCCGCCATCAGCTGGTCAAGGGCCACGCCCCCCGGAACGGCGACGAACTCGCCGTGGACAGCGGCACCGCCGCCGCAGGCGGGTTCGGCATCGGCGACACGGTCACGCTGGCCACCGACGGCCCGGTCATGAAGAAGCGGCTGGTGGGAATCGTCACCACCCAGGACACGCGGGTGACCGCCGGCGGCACCCTCGTCCTGTTCGACAAGGCGACCGCCCAGCAGCTGTTCGCCGCCCCGGGCCAGTACACCTCGATCGACCTGTCCGCGACGCCCGGCACCGACCGGTTCACGCTCTCCGAACGGGTCGCCGCCGTGCTCCCGGCCGACCGGGCCGAGGCCGTCAGCGGCGCCGCCCAGGCCACCCAGCAGGCCACGTACCTCGACACGCTGACCCGCGGCTACCAGAAGATGCCGATGATCTTCGCCGGCGTCTCGCTGTTCATCGGCTCGTTCCTCATCGTCAACACCTTCACCATGCTCGTCTCCCGGCGCACCCGGGAGATCGCACTGCTGCGGGCGATCGGCTCCTCGCGCCGCCAGGTGGTCCGCTCCATCCTCTGGGAGGCCGTACTGGTCGGCCTCGCCGCGTCGGCGGCCGGCTTCCTGCTCGGCCTCGGCATCGCCTCCGTACTGCCCGACATCCTGAGCACCTCGCAGGACACCCTGCCCCGCGGCCCCCTGGTGATCGGCCCGCTGCCCGTCGTGGCGGCGCTCGGTGTGGGCGTGGGCGTCACGGTGCTCGCCGCATGGCTGCCGTCCCGCAGGGCGGCGAAGGTCGCGCCCATCGAGGCGCTGCGCTCGGCGGAACAGCCGCCCACCGCCACCGCGTCCCGGGTCCGCGGTGCGGTGGGGCTGGTCCTGCTCGCCGTCGGCGCCGGGCTGCTGGTGTCGCTCATGGGGGCGAAGGACGCCTCGGTGGAGAACCTGCAGAACGCGATGTCCGGCTGCGCCCTCGTCGTCGTCGCCATGATCGTACTGGCGCCGCTTCTGGCCGCCCCCGTGATCCGGCTGAGCGGACGACTGACCGGCCGCTTCGGGATCACCGGGCACCTCGCGAGGGAGAACGCGCTGCGTGACCCGCGGCGAACCGCGGCCACCGCCTCCGCCCTGATGATCAGTACGGCACTGGTCGCCGGGCTCGCCGTCATCGGCAACTCCAGCGCGCAGGCCCTCGACCGGCAGGCCGCGGCCGGCCTCGGCGCCGACTACGTGATCAGCAGCCGTACGACGATGACGTCCATCGACCCGGCCGCCGAGAAGCGGGTGGCCGACACCCCCGGGGTGAAGACGGCGGCCGCCGTTGCGGACTCCGTCGTGTTCACCGTGGGCGGCGGTGTCCAGGCGATCGCCGGCGTCGACCGCGGCTCCGTGAACGCCGTCATGAAGCTCGCCTTCGTCAGCGGCTCACTGAAAGACCTCGGACCGGGCCGGATCGCCGTCTCCGGCACCACCGCCCGCGAACAGCACCTGAGCACCGGCAGCCGACTCGACGCCCGCATCGGCCGCAGCCAGGAGCTCGAGCAGTACACCGTCGTCGGTGTCTACGAGGACAACCCCACCGCCGGGGAGGTACTGGGCGACCGCGCCGAGGTCCAGCAGCACAGCTTCAAGACCGGCACGATCCAGCGGATCCTCGTCCGCACCGACAGCGGCGCGGTATCCGTGGCCACCGAGGACCGGCTGCGCACCGCCGTGGGCAACAGCCCGCTGGTGCAGGTGAAGGACCGGAAGGAACTCGTCCAGGAGGCCGCCGGTTCCCTGGGCAACCTGCTGACCCTGATGTACGGGCTGCTCGCCATCGGGGCCGTGATCTCCGCACTCGGCATCGTCAACACCCTGGCCATGTCGGTCTCGGAACGCACCCGCGAGATCGGCGTACTGCGCGCCATCGGCATGGACCGCAGCGGCATCCGGCGGATGATCCGCCTGGAGTCGGTGACCGTCGCCGCCTTCGGCACACTCCTGGGCTTGGCAGGCGGGCTGTTCGGAGCCTGGACGGTCGGCGCTCTGGCCAACGGCGCGATGACGCAGTACTCCCTGGCCCTGCCCTGGGGGACGCTGCTCCTCGTGTGCCTGCTGTCCCTCACGATCGGCGCGATCGCGGCGGCCGTCCCGGCCCGCCGGGCAGCCGCCCTGAGCCCGCTGGAGGCCGTCGCGGAGATGTGACGCAGCACGTACCGAGGGCCGGGTCCCAGAGGCCCGGCCCTCGGCTCCGGCCGGCTGCGGGGTCAGAGCTGGTACTCGTCCGAGAACTCCTGCTGTTCCGGATGAATTCGTCCAGCCCCGCGCACTCACCGCGCGGCCCGGCCCCCACGATCTTCGCGGGCCGCTGGGAAGGTTTCAGGCGCCGGCAGGGTGGCGCGGCTCGCGGCGCATCGGCCACAGGGTCGGTCCGCCGCCCGGGAGCCGGAACTCGCCGAGCACCGTGAAGCCGAAGTGCTCGTAGACGGGGAGGTTGGACGGCTTGGAGGACTCCAGGTACGTCGGCAGGCCGGCCGCGTCGGCCTGGGCGAGGCCCGAGCGGAGGAGGGCGGCTCCGTGTCCCTGGCCCTGCGCGGCAGGGTCTGCGCCGACCACGGCCAGGTACCAGTGCGGCTCCTGGGGTCCGTGCCCGGCGGCCGCCGCCACGGCTTCGCGGAACACCGGAGCCCGGTCGCCCAGGATCTCCTCGAGCTCCTGGATGGTCTCCGCGTCGGGAACGGCCTTGTCCTGTGCGCCCGGCGGCACCCAGAAAGCTGCCGCCGCCTCGGTGCGTTCGCATACGCCGTGCCGGCCGTACTGCCGGGTGAAGATCGTGCTGAAGTAGCGGCCCAGCCCCGCCTCGCGTGTGGCGTCGTCGGGGAAGAACCAGCGCATCATCGGGTCGTCGTCGAAGGCGCGGGCCAGGGTGCGGCCGATCGGTGAAGCGTCGTCGATCGATGCCGTCTTGGGAGTGTTTGTCATCGACATACCGGCCATTCTGCACCCGATGATCTTCGACGGGTCGAGCGGGCCCCGGCTTCAGCCGGGGCCCGGGCGAGGAACGACCGGGATGGCGGGGAGCGGAGCCGCCGGCACCGGGAACGGTCAGGGGATCATCACGCAGTGGTTCTCGATCACCCTGCCACTGCGGTCCAGGCCACCGCAGACGGCCAGCCGCGGATACGCCCTGAACTCTCGGTTGATGACGAACCGGGCCCGCGACACGCCGGCCCTGCTCCCCCGGTAGTCGCCCACGAAGGCGCGCAGCGTCCCCGGCAGTCCGTCCCTGGTGGTGACGGTGATGTCCTGGACGTAGTCGCGCCCCTGATAGGCGGTGGCCACGCAGATATAGGTCCCGCACGTGGACTTGACCTCGGCGCTCGCCGGTGCGGCGGTCACCAACGCCGAAGCACAGGCTGCGGCGAGGGCCGCTGCGACCGTCGCCAATCGGCGCCGCGTGGGTGCCACCGACCGGACCCTCTTCTGGCGTGCGTACATCACGGGATACCTCCAAGCTGTGATGGCCGACTGCAAGACGTGTCCACGGTGTCACGTTCGGTTCCGCTCCGGCATGCGGCGTCGCCGATCGGTGGGGCCTGAGGGCGGATTTTCACACCGCCTCTACAGGCCGACCCTGATGTTCAAGTACCGGCAGGTGGTGGGAGTCCGGGTGCACTCTTCAAAAGTTGAACTTCTATCGGAGGGTCAATCGTGCTGAAAAGACGTACTAATTCCTGGATTGTGAGGATGCGGAGCGTGATGGCAACGTTGCCATCTCGTTAATAGTTCACTTCTTGACGGTGGTGTCGACGCCGAGTTGACTGCGTCTACCTCGGCCGCCAGTACAGGGCCTCGTCAGGGAGGTTTACATCGTGAACACATATCTGGGTCGAGTCGCCGCTGCAGTCGCTGCTTCCGCGATCGCTGTCTCCCTCACTGCCTGCGGCAGTACGGATGAGGACGCCGACGCGAGACCCGGGGCCTCGGCCTCGGGTGACGCGATCAAGGTCGGCCTCCTGCTTCCCGAGGACCAGACGGCGCGCTACGAGAAGTTCGACAAGCCGCTGATCGAGAAGGAAGTCGGCAAATTCACGCGAGGCAAGGGCAAAGTGGTTTATGCCAACGCCAAGCAGGACGCGGCCGCCCAGAACTCCCAGGTCGAAGCGATGATTGCCGACAAGGTGCACGTCCTCATCATCGACGCGGTGGACGCCAAGGCCATCGCAGGCTCGGTGAAGAAGGCCAAGGACGCCGGCATTCCGGTCATCGCCTACGACCGCCTGGCGGAAGGTCCAATAGACGCCTACACCTCCTTCGACAACGAAGACGTCGGCAAGGTCCAGGGCAAGGCACTGCTGGATGCGCTGGGCGACAAGGCCAAGGACGGCCACATCGTCATGATGAACGGCTCGGTCACCGACCCGAACGCCAAGCAGTTCAAGTCCGGTGCGCACTCCGTCCTCGACGGCAAGGTGAATGTCGGCAAGGAGTACGACACCGTCGACTGGAAGCCGGAGAACGCCAACACGAACATGGCGGCCGCTCTGTCGGCGCTCGGCAAGGGAAAGATCGTCGGCGTCTACTCCGCCAACGACGGAATGGCCGGCGGTATCATTGCCGCCCTCAAGGCAGCCGGAATCTCCAACCTGCCCCCGGTCACGGGCCAGGATGCCGAACTGGCCGGTGTGCAGCGGATCGTCGCGGGCGACCAGTACATGTCCGTCTACAAGCGGTACGCGCCGGAGGCTGCCGCCGCCGCGGAGATGGCCGTCGCCCTCGCCAAGGGCGAGAAGATCGACGGAATCATCAACCAGATCGTCAACAGCCCGACCACCAAGGGCGTGCCCTCGGTCCTCGTCCCGGGCGTCGCGCTGACCAGGAGCAATGTGAAGTCCACCGTGATCGACGACGGCGTCTACACGGTCGACGAGATCTGCACCGACAAGTTCAGGGCCGCGTGTGACGAGATCGGCCTGAAGTAGCAGGACCCGGGGGCTGCCACGCGCGCACACCCCGGATCCCGCCTGGGCGCGCGGCGCTCACCTCGAGTCGGTCGGTGGAGTCCAGGCGGGCCACACCGGCATGGGGTACCGGGGTGTGCGCCGCATGCGTGCTTCGCGCGCGAGGAAGGTGATTCCCGAGACGAGGGTCGCGGTGAACGACACCACCATGATGGAGGGCCGCCAGATGTTGGCGGCCCCCACCCAGTCGAACCACACCGCTGACGACGCTGCCGCCAGGACCAGCAGCCACGTGATCCTGGCCCCGCGTGAGAGCCTGCCGCTCACCGCGACGAATGCGTATCCGAGGGCCGCGCCCGGCGTGGCGGTCGCGATCAGGCCCAGCAGCAGGAAGACGAAGAAGGCGATGATCACGTTGCGCTGACCTCCGGGTATCAAGGCAACCGTGCACGCGGGCAGACAGATCCTTGTCCCCTGCTCCGGAGGGTTCCCGCAGGCAATACTGTCAGAGTCTTTGAACGCGTTCAATGCCGCCCCGTTGCGGCACGGACAGTCGTGGGCCGGGCCGGGCCGCACCGGCCGACGGCAGCTTCTACCAAGATCGGTTCCAGGGGTCAAGCCACGTATTCGAGTGGCGTGACGCACGCGCCCCTGCAGGGTTTATTTGGAGTACGCCCTCACCGGGGAACTCCCGGAGAACACGAGGCCGGAACATGATCCCGGCCTTTTCTGCGGGGCGGAAAACAAACCCTGTTGAAACCGAATGGAGAATCATCATGTCTGAGCGTTTTTGGACCCGTCGCATCTTCCTGGCCGGAGCTTCCGTCGCACTGGTCGGTGGTGGCATCGCACTGCCGGCGACCGCCATGGCCGCACCGACCGCCGCCCCGCAGCAGGCCGTCAACCTCCTCCAGGACGACAGCGCCGACGGCATCGGTACCGGCGGCGACGCCAACGCCGAGAACACCACCGTCGGCGGTACCGCCAAGGGCGGCTCTGCCTCCACCGGAGTCGGCAACTGCAAGGGCAAGTGTGTGATCACCACCGGTAATGCACGTGGCGGTGACGCCAGTGCCGATGCCATCAACACGGGCGATGCGACCGCCGTGGGCGGCGACGGCACGGGCAAGGGCGGCCAGGTGAACAAGCAGAACATCAAGCTGCAGGTCAAGGAGAACCTGAAGCAGAAGCTCGGCCAGTGAGGTCTGACAATCCTCCACACCGGGAACCACCCCACACAGCAGTAGCCGGAGAGGCCACAGCCTCTCCGGCTACTGCTGTGTGGGGTGGCGCTACGCAGGCCGTCAGAGCCTGTTGCGGCTGCACGACTCGTGCAGCTGACGCTGCACGTTCTGCGACGCTGCACGTTCCAGGGCCGTCCGCGCCTCTCCGCCGGTGTGGCGAAACCCTGCTCCCCGTCATGTCCCAGGCGCTGGAGAGGGCAAGAGCGGCCGTGTCTGCCAGCCACCGGGACCACCATCGCCAGTCGTCAAGTCACGAAAACTCGGAACGTGACGCGATCCGAAGTCGAGGGCTTACTCAAGACAAGGGCTCACGCACACCGGCTGGCCCCACCCGCGTCAACACGGGGAAGTGACGGGCCCGTCCGGCCGCCTCTTCACCTTTTTTCGCGGGGGCGAAATTTCCAATATTCACGCCTCCGGGACTCGGAGGTCATACTGGCGATTAGGAGCGAGCACATGCGAATGACCATTGTTTTCCCGATGTCCCACGTCGGGGGGAGTGTGTCGTGAGTTCCCTACCTCCTTCGTCCGAGCGCCCCACCGGGCCCCCGTCCGGTCCGCTGTCCGGTCGGCCGACAGACGAGCACGCTCCGCCGCCGGGGCCTCCGCCACCCCCTGGGCCCCCTGGGCCGCCGACCGTCAGTGGCGAGCCGGGTGAGCCCGGCCGGCGCCGCGAGGAGTCGGCTCACGGGTGGCGGTCGCGCAGAACCCTGCTGAGTGCCGGCACCGCCGTGGCCATGGCCACGGCAGTGGTCCTCGCCTTCACCGTCATGGGCGGAAACAAGGCGGTCGGCGGAGAGGTCTTCCTGCAGCCCGCCTCGGCGGCCGGCCCCGACCCGTTCACCCCCTCGACGTCCGCGGAATCCACGGACGCCGGAGTCGTACCCGTAGCTGCTGCTCGGTCGAAGGACGGCACGGCCGGTGCGCGCACCCTCGAGGTCAACGGTGCGTACCCGGGGCTCTACGGCGGCACGCGGAACCTCGCGAGCTGTGACGTCGAAAAGCAGATCCAGTTCCTCTCGCAGCACAAGGACAAGGGGAAGGCCTTCGCCGCCCCCCTGAGGATCGAGCAGCCCGACATCCCCTCGTACCTGCGGTCGCTGACTCCCGCCCGGCTCGGCTGGGACACCCGGGTCACCAACCACGGGTACAAGGACGCCGCGCCCACCAGCTATCAGGCGGTGCTGCAGGCCGGCACACCCGTCCTGGTCGACAACCGCGGCGTACCTCGCGTCCGTTGCGCCTGCGGCAACCCCCTGGCCCCGCCGGTCGCCGTCAAGGGCAAGCAGACGTACAGCGGCAAGCAGTGGTCGTCGTTCCAGTCCTCCGACCTCGTTGCGGTCAAGCCCGCCGAGAAGCCGGTGAAGACGGTCATGATGTTCGATCACGACCGCAAGGGCTGGTACGAGCGGTCCAGCGGCGACGTGCAGGGCAAGCACGACCACGACGTCCCGCCCCCGAAGGGCCAAACCCGCGACGCGGCGTACCCGGTCCTGCCCCCGACCGATTCGGGACCAGTGCAGAAGCTCCCCGAGACGGACAAGGGCAGGCAGCAAGAAAGGGAAACGGACAAGGGAA
This sequence comes from Streptomyces sp. NBC_00354, assembly GCF_036106915.1. Classification (NCBI taxonomy): domain Bacteria; kingdom Bacillati; phylum Actinomycetota; class Actinomycetes; order Kitasatosporales; family Streptomycetaceae; genus Streptomyces; species Streptomyces sp. NBC_00354. Next base: position 7,885,606 of record NZ_CP107983.1, read on the forward strand.
CCCAGACGGGCCAGAACCCGGAGGAGGGCACGAACCAGGTTCCTGGGAAGGGTAAGGGCGAGGCTCCTAAGCAGGAGACGGGGAAGGTTCCTGGGCAGGAGTCGGAGAAGGTTCCTGGGAAGGGTAAGGACGAGGCTCCTAAGCAGGAGACGGGGAAGGTTCCTGGGCAGGAGTCGGAGAAGGTTCCTGGGAAGGGTAAGGACGAGGCTCCTAAGCAGGAGACGGGGAAGGTTCCTGGGCAGGAGACGGAGAAGGTCCCCGAGAAGGGTAAGAACGAGGTCCCTAAGCAGGAGACGGAGAAGGTCCCCGAGAAGGGTAAGAACGAGGTCCCTAAGCAGGAGACGGAGAAGGTCCCCGAGAAGGGTAAGAACGAGGTCCCTAAGCAGGAGACGGAGAAGGTCCCCGAGAAGGGTAAGAACGAGGTCCCTAAGCAGGAGACGGAGAAGGTCCCCGAGAAGGGTAAGAACGAGGCTCCTAAGCAGGAGACGGAGAAGGTCCCCGAGAAGGGTAAGAACGAGGCTCCTAAGCAGGAGACGGAGAAGGTCCCCGAGAAGGGTAAGAACGAGGTCCCTAAGCAGGAGACGGAGAAGGTCCCCGAGAAGGGTAAGAACGAGGTCCCTAAGCAGGAGACGGAGAAGGTCCCCGAGAAGGGTAAGAACGAGGTCCCTAAGCAGGAGACGGAGAAGGTCCCCGAGAAGGGTAAGAACGAGGCTCCTAAGCAGGAGACGGAGAAGGTCCCCGAGAAGGGTAAGAACGAGGTCCCTAAGCAGGAGACGGAGAAGGTCCCCGAGAAGGGTAAGAACGAGGTCCCTAAGCAGGAGACGGAGAAGGTCCCCGAGAAGGGTAAGAACGAGGTCCCTAAGCAGGAGACGGAGAAGGTCCCCGAGAAGGGTAAGAACGAGGTCCCTAAGCAGGAGACGGAGAAGGTCCCCGAGAAGGGTAAGAACGAGGTCCCTAAGCAGGAGACGGAGAAGGTCCCCGAGAAGGGTAAGAACGAGGTCCCTAAGCAGGAGACGGAGAAGGTCCCCGAGAAGGGCACGAACGAGGCTCCTAAGCAGGAGACGGAGAAGGTCCCCGAGAAGGGCACGAACCAGAATTCTGAGACCGGGACAGGCCAGAACTCCGAGAAGGGGACAGGCCAGAACTCCGAGAAGGAGTCGGGCCAGAATCCTTCCAACGAACAGGGCAACAACCAGCAGGGCAACAACCAGCAGGGCAACAACGAGCAGGGCAACCAGCAGGGCAACGACCAGCAGGGCAGCAGCCAGCAGGGCAACGAGGAGCAGTCCGGATGACCCGGCGGCCCAGGCGCCTGGGGATACAGCATCGGCCGGCACCGCCAACTCGGGACCGTGGTCCTCGGTGGTCAGAAGTGCATAGGCGCGTACGTGAGGGCCTTCTGCCGGTCGGTGGTGGTGATGTAATCCGCACCGAACCCGCGACGGCCTTCACCCGCTCAACCGACCTCAGCCGAAACCGGCTTCACGCGTCTGCAGCCACCCCTCGACGCAACGGCCGGTCACGGACAGAACTTGTGCACCCCGGGATGCGATGACCGGTGTGCCGACGCCATCGCGAGGCGCGGCTCGGGAGCAGACCCTCAGGGGTGGTGAACCGTGGGGCCGGCGGCGCGCCCGGCTGCTGACGCTCGACGGCTACGGGCACACCGGGGACCTGCTCCACCGCCAGGAGGGATCCCGCTCTCCGGCCTGTCGGCATCACATCCCGGTCCGGATACTGGGGGCATGGAATTCGCCGTCTTCGTGACCTTGCCCGGCCTGGTCGTCGTGCTGACCGCCCTGGCCTTCGCAGACCAGGTGCTGCTCCGCGCCGGGCGGGCCGGGGCGCTGCCGTGGCGGAACAGCGTCCGGCAGGGCCAGATATCAGCGACCGGGTTCGAGCAGCTCCACGCGAGTTTCTCGCCCGGGAAGCAGAACGAGCTCAAGGAGCGGCAGTCGGCACTGGTCCTGCGGGACGACGAGGAAGACGGCGCACCGCCGCATCGGACAACGGTGGATCTGGAGACGGGGATTGTGGTCGTCCGGATACCGCAGGCAGACCGGTAGGAGGCCGCCAGGCCGCCGACGTGCACCGCGACGATCCCCTCGTCCCCCCGCGAGCTCGTGCGGGGTGGGAAGCGACGCCGGGCCGCAGCTGACGGTACGGGCGGCCCCGGAGCCGGAGCGAGTACGGCCGCAGGATGCGCGCACGCGCGAACGGCGTGTCGCGGCTGGATCGCCGTGACACGCCGTTCGCGGTAGGCCGGCAGCTCACACTGGCGGCCCCGTCAGCCCCTCAGGGGCAGCAGGTCCGCGTCAGCCGTTGCGGTGGTGGCGGCGGCCGTTCCAGGAGTCGCTGTCGACGACGTTGCCGCGGTTGTCGCGGAGCGTGGCGCTGTCGCGCTCGTCCCACACCTGGTCGCGGCGGTCCTGGTAGACGTCGTGGCGGGTGTCGCGACCCTTGCCCGTGTGGACCTTGACGCTGGAACGGCCGTCCAGGCGGAAGTCGTTGAAGCGGTAGCGGTTGCCCTGCCGGTCGGAGAGGGTGAAGCCGCGCAGGTTGACGCTGTGGCGGCCGGTGTTCTTCACCTCGACCCATTCCCCGTTCAGGGCACGGGCGGAGCGGTCGTTGCGGCCGGGGCTGTCGTACTGGACGTCGCCGATGACGATCGAGGAGTGCGGGGCCCGGTGGTCACGCCGGTGGTGGTCGTCGGCGGCGGCAGCCGGGAGGGCGGCGGCGCCGACCAGGGCGCCTGTGGCCAGGAACGTCGCGACGACGCGGCGGGTGGCGAGAGAAGCAGACATGAAGATGACCCCTTCAACAGACAGCGGCCCGTCCCGGCTCGTACGAGGCGGGTGGGCTCCGAACAGTTCCCGGCGTCCTGCCGAGGAGCCACACTCTGGCCCCGAAGCACCACCAAAAGCCACTAATTCGGAGCGTGTTGCACAATGCGGATATACCAGTGACTCTTGCTTGTAGCGGACATGTGTCATGGCTGCGCTGACGCGAACTGCGGGAGCGTGCGCAGCGGGCCGTGGGAGGCTTGGGGACGGAAGCCTTCGCTGGTGAATGCCCTTTCGTCGGGGTGCCCTTCGATCCTGCGCCGAATGGGTTCAGGGTCGTGTAACAGCCGCTCCTACCGTTTCTTCGTACCTGCTCACGTCCACGGTTCTGGTGTTCTAAGGCGGGTGCGGTGCAGTGGCGGCACCTCGCCTCACCACTCGTCGGCGGGGCGTCAGAGCGAGGGCAGGTTGCCCCTCGGCGCCGGACCGGGTTTCCGCGGCGCGCGGATCAGCGGGAGCAGGGAGACCGCGCCCACGAGCGACAGCAGCGCCGCGCCCCTCAGCACGCTTTCGATGGCCGATCCGTCCGAAGCCGCCTGCTGCTCCGAGCCGCTCAGAACCTCGAGTACGGTCGCAGCCACCGCCACGGCCACCGCGCCCACCAGGACGAGAGAGGTCAGCACCAGTCCGGAGGCGGCGGCGAGGCGGCTCGAGGGGACGTACGACTGGGTGGCCACGCTCGTCAGCGCCCAGCCGAGTCCGAGCCCGATGCCCACGACGGCGAACACGGCGGTGTAGAGGGCGAGCGGGTCCGCCCAGGTCAGCGCCAGAATGCTGGCCCCGCTCAGCAGGAGCCCGGCGGCCATCAGCGCTTCCGGCCGCCATCGCTGGGCGAGGTGGCCGGACCAATAGCTGGCGGCCCCGGCGCCGACGGACAGCGCGAGGAAGACCAGCCCCGCGTCCAGCGGGGAGAGGCCGCGGACCTGCTGGAGGTAGAGCGCGGAGAGGACCGCCACGAGGCAGTACCCGATGTTGGACACGCAACCCGCCAGGGTGACCGTCACGAACGGCACGTTGTGCAGCAGGGACAGGTCCATCAGCGGTTCGGCGGTCCGGCGTTCGATCGCGACGAACAGGATCAGCAGCACCGCTCCGGCGGCGAGGCAGGCCAGCGTCGCCGCTGAGGCCCAGCCCCAGTGGCCACCCTGGTCGACGGCGATCATGACCGCCGTAAGACCGCCCGCCACGGTGACGGCTCCGGGCAGGTCCAGGCCGTTGCCGGCCTCTTCATCGCGGGTGTCGGTGACGAACCGCAGCATCAGAAAGGCCGCGACGGCGCAGACCGGCACGTTCAGCAGGAACACCGCCCGCCAGCTGACGTGCTCGGCGAATACGCCGCCCACGAACGGGCCGAGGGCGACGCCGATCGCGCTGAAGGCCAGCACCGTGCCCACCGCGCGGCCCTGGCGGTCGTCGCGGAAGTAGCCGCTGACGACCGCCACGGCCACCGGGAAGATCAACGCGGCTGTGGCACCCTGCACCACCCGCGCCACGACCAGCCAGACCTCGTTCTGTGCGGCACTGCACACGACGGACACCACGGCGAAGCCGATGAGGCCCCACACGATGACCGTGCGCCGCCCGTGGACGTCGGCGGCCCTCCCGCCCGTGATCATCAGTGCGCCCAGGGTCAGCATGTAGCCGCTGACCAGCCACTGCAGATTCGTGGTCGGTGTGGAGAATTCCCGGGCGATCACCGGCAGCATCAGGTTGAGGGCGAACCAGTCCATCTGGACCAGGAGCATGGACAGCGATGCGGCCGCGATGACCGCACGATCGCGGCCGGAGAACAGCCGGCGGCCGGACGACACGGTTTCCGCCTTGCCCAAGCTCATCGACACGTCCCGTCCGGAGCCCCCACCGCCCCACCCCAACCAGCATGCGCCCACCCGTGGCACCGGGCACCCTGCGGGGCGGGCGGTCCGGACGGCGGAGCCGCAGTCGCGCACGCTTGCGGGGGTCAGAAGGACCGGACGAGGTACACGAGAGGCTCGCAACTGTCGTCGCCCAGGGCTTCATCAGCTCAGCGGTGACGGCCTGCCATGACTGCTCGTTGCCGTGTCACCAACGAGGTTGTTCGAGTCCTCTGTTGGCCGTCGGAGTACGCACTCCGACGGCTTCGCCCCGTCGGAGCCGGGCCCTCGTCGGGATGCGGTGAGATGGGCCTGTGTCCGGTGGAGGCTGTCGGCGGAGCTGCGGCCCCACGGTGGGCGGTCGCGCGTCCCGGCGGCGTGGCATGCGGATGCCGGAGGGGCTGTGGGCCTCTCCGGCGTCTGCTGTGTGGGGTGGTGTGGGGGTGGTGGTCACTTGCCGAGCTTGGCCTTGAGGTCCTTCTTGACCTGGTTCTTGATGGTCTGCTTGTTGACCTGGCCACCCTTGCCGGTGCCGTCGCCGCCTACGGCGGTGGCGTCGCCGGTGTTGATGGCGTCGGCGCTGGCGTTGCCGCCGGTGGCGTTGCCGGTGGTGATGACGCACTTGCCCTTGCAGCTGCCGACTCCGGTGCTGGCGTTGCCGCCGGTGGCGGTTCCGCCGACGGTGGTGTTCTCGGCGTTGGCGTCGCCGCCGGTGCCGATGCCGTCGGCGCTGTCCTGGGGGAGGGTGATGGCCTGCGGGGCGGTGGTGGGTGCGGCCATGGCGGTGGCGGGGAGCGCTATGCCGCCGCCGAGGAGGGCGAGGGAGGCTCCGGCGAGGACGATGCGGCGGGTCGGGAAACGCTCGAACATGGCAATTCTCCATTCGGCAACGAATAAGGTTTTGTGTATCGCCCTGCGGATTTGGCCGGGGGATTTGGTTGGCCTTTTGTTTCTCCCGGGGTTTCCCCGGTTGGGGCGTACTTCCAATAAACCGTGTGGGGGCGTGTGCGTCACGCCACTCGAATACGTGGCTTGACGCCGGGTGCCGATCTTGATAGAAGCCAGGCTGGTGCTTCTCGACCGGGTCCCGCCCACCGCTTCCCCCGACGGACCTCCGGGCCCTGAAGTGGCTCGCGCAGGCCAACGGAGACCACGCGGCGGCACTGGAGCAGTTCGTTACCGGTTGGTACCGCCTCCGCCTCCGCCTCGGCCACAGGCCGGCCTCGCCATCGACCGGACCCACTTCGACGGCTGACCACCCCCCGACGGTGACTCGCCCGCGGTGCCGATACCGTTCCGCACTGGAGTCGCACGATGGATCGCCCTACAGATGAGGGGAGTTGACGGATGTGAAGGTCGGGGTCTACCTGGCGCACCCCCGGGCGGGGAGCTTCAACCACGCGCTGTTCGAGGCGGTGACGGACACCTTGGCGGCCGAGGGGTGCGAGGTGTCCGCGCACGACCTTTGCGCGCAGGGTTTCCCTCCGGTGCTGACCGCCGAGGAGACCGAGACGGTCGACGCGGCGGGGGCGTCGACCGATCCGCTGGTGGCGCAGCACCGCGCCGAAGTCGCGACGCTCGACGCGCTCGTCTTCGTCCACCCCAACTGGTGGGGCATGCCGCCGGCCGTAATGGCCGGCTGGGTGCAGCGGGTGCTGGTGCCCGGGGTGGCGTACAAGCTGGGGCGGGCCGACGGCGAGCCGGCGGGCCTGCTCCGGGCCGGCCGGGCGCTGGTGCTGAACACCTCGGACACACCCGAGGAGCGGGAGACGGGCGAGTTCGGCGACCCGCTGGCGCGGGTCTGGGCCGCCTGTGTGCTGCCGTACGTGGGGGTGACCGACGTGCGCCGCACGGTGTTCCGGACCGTCACCGACTCCACGGCCGACGAGCGCACCGCCTGGTTGGCCGAGGCGCGTCGCGAGGCGTCTGCCCTGCTCACTCCGCTGCGGGAAGCCGCCATTGCGTGGCCCTCAGCCCGTCGAGGGTGAGGTCGAGGAGGCGCTCGGCCTGGTCGCGTTGCTCGGGCCGGGCCGAGGTGAGGGCGATGCCGGCCAGGATGGCGAACACGTCGGTCGGGCGGATGTCGGACCGCAGCGCGCCGGCGGCGGTACCGGCTTCCATGAGGGTGGTGATCGCGGTCTGGATCATCTCGCGGCTGTGGCCGTAGGGGTCGCTTCCCGAGGCGACGACGGCTCGTAGCGCGTCGGCCATGCCGAGTTTGGCCGTGGCGTAGTCGATGAAGCGGCCCATCCACGCGCGCAGGGCATCACGCGGCGGGAGCGTCGCCAGGAGGCCGGGAACCGCATCGCACAGTCGCGCCACCTCGTTGCGGTAGGCCGCCTCGATCAAGGTCTCCCGGGTCGGGAAATTGCGGTACAGGGTTCCGGTTCCCACCCCCGCCTCCTTGGCGATGCGTTCGTAGTGGGCATCCAGCCCTTCGTCGGTGAACACGCGCACCGCTGCAGCCAGGATCTTGTCCCGGTTGCGCTGCGCGTCGGCCCTCAGTGGGCGTCCCGTATCCGGTGCCATCGCCTGCCTGCTCCCTCATCGCCGTTGCTAAGTGGAGGGGCCTCCGCTTATGGTTCTGAGTAACCGGCGGCGCCTCCACTTCCACTCTAGGTCAGACGCCGCCCCACACCCCGCCTCCGGAAGGACCAGTCATGCCGGGAATCGAAGGCAAGGTCATCGCGATCACGGGCGCCAGCAGCGGGATCGGCGAGGCGACCGCGCTGCTGCTCGCCGAGCGAGGCGCGAAGGTGGTGCTCGGGGCGCGCCGCCCGGAACGCCTCCGGGCGCTGGTCGCCCGCATCGAGAAGGCCGGCGGTCAAGCCGTCCACGCGCGCACGGACGTCAAGCGCCGCGAGGACCTGACCAGCCTGGTAGGGCTGGCACGGGACTGCTACGGCAAGCTCGACGTCCTGGTCAGCAACGCCGGGATCGGCCTGATCTCCCCGCTGGACGACCTTCGCGTCGAAGACTGGGAGGAGATGATCGACGTCAACCTCAAGGGCGTCCTGTACGGGATCGCCGCGGCGCTGCCGGTCTTCAGGGAGCAGGGGTTCGGGCACTTCGTCAACACCGTCTCCACGGCCGGACTGCGCATCGTGCCGCTCCAGGCGGTGTACGCCGGCACCAAGAACGCCGTACGCACCATCTCCGAGGGGCTGCGGCAGGAGGCAGGGGACAGCGTGCGCGTCACCGTCGTCTCGCCAGGGGTCACGCGCACGGAGTTCGCGGACTCCATGACGCCGGAGATGCAGGCCCAGGTCCGCGACCGGATGGACAAGATCGCGATCCCGCCGGAGGCTGTCGCCCGCGCCATCGCCTTCGCCATCGAACAGCCGGCCGGTGTCGACGTGGGCGACATCGTCGTCCGCCCCACAGCCCAGGACTAGTGACCTGAGCCGGAGACCGTGCGGCCACGGCGCCGCCGCTTCACGCCGCGAGCATCTGCTGAAGCTCAGGCCACGCCGGATCGTCCACACTGACCAACTCGTCGATCTCTCGCAGCCGAGGACGGTGGCATCCCTCCGCAGGTCGGCGGTGCTCGGGGTGACATGCGCGCCGAATCGTGCCGTGCCACCCTGTTCACATCCCCCGGGGGTAGATGACAGCCGCGACGAACGGAGCGCGCTGTGGGAAATCCGATCCGCGTCAGGGCGCTGCGGCGCCGGGCGGCCGCCGGCTTCGCCGCCCTGTTGTTGGTGGCCCTCGCCTCGGGTACGGGTGCCCGAGCAGCCCCGTCACCCTCCCCGGCGCCACCCCCGTCGCCGTCGCCGTGGGAATCCGGTGCGGGAGATCCGGGCCGGCTCGACCCGCGCATCACGGAGATCATGCGGAAGCCGGAGTACCGCCATGCCCAGTGGGGACTCCTGCAGACCGAACCGGCCGACGGGCGGGTGCTGCACAGCCTGTTCCCCGGGCAGTTCTTCATCCCCGGCTCGACCGCGAAACTGTTCGCCGTCTCCGGCACATGGCGGACCCTCGGCACGGACCACCGCTTCGTGACCCCTGTCTACGCGGTCGGGGAACGGACCGGGGCCACGCTGACCGGCGACCTCGATCTCGTCGCCCAGGGCGATCTCACCATGGGCGGCAGGACGCGCCCCGACGGCACGGTCGCGTACACCGACCTCGACCACACCTATGCCAACGACTTCCCCGGCGCGACCCTCACCCCGGAGGACCCTCTCGCCGGGATAGACCAGCTCGCCCGGCAGGTCCGCGACTCCGGCATCACCCGCGTCGACGGCGACGTGATCGTCGACAGCCGGCTCTTCGCCCCCGACCCGGTCCTGGACCCCACGCCGACCCCCCTGATCATCAACGACAACCTGATCGACCTGCTGACCGAGCCCGGCGACCGGGCGGGTGCCGACGCCCGGCTGGACTGGCGGCCGAAGGTCGCGCCGTACCAGGTCACCTCCACGGTGAAGACCGTCGCGGCCGGGAAACCGACGAACATCACGGTGACGGCCACCGACTACGGCACCCGGATCCGGCTGTCCGGCACGATCGCGGCGGACTCCGAGCCGCTGCTGCGGACCTCGCCCATCACGGACCCGGCCGCGTTCGGCCGCACCGCGCTGATCGAGGCACTGGCCCGGGCCGGGGTGGAGGTCTCCGCCGGTGCGACCGCCCCCAACCCGGTCGCACGGCTGCCGCACGACTATGACGGCCGCCCGCGGGTGGCTGCGTACACCTCACCGCCGTACGACCAGTACGCCAAACTCATCCTCAAGGTCAGCCACAACCTGGGCGCGAACCTCGGGATCTGCCTGATGGCCGTCACGACCGGCAGCAACCAGTGCGAGGACGGCTTCCCGGTGCTCGCCGCCTTCCTGGACAGGGCGGGCGTCGACCGCAAGCAGGCGGAACTCATGGACGGCCGCGGCGGCAACCCCGCCGACCGGGCGACGCCGCAGGCGCTCGTACAGATGCTGGCGTACTGGCAGCGCACCCCGGACGCGCAGCGCTTCCGGGAGGCCCTGCCGATCCTCGGCGTCGACGGTCTGCTGGCCGAGAACTGCCGGAGCTGTCCGGCGCGCGGGAAGGTGTTCGGGAAGACCGGCGCGGCCGTCGGAGGGGACGCCCTCAACGACCGGCTCGCCGTCGGCGCCATCACCATCGCCGGCTACCTCGACAAGGGCGGTGGCCGCTTCGACACCTTCTACGCGGGCGTCAACGGCGCGTCCACGCCGACGGCCGACCCCGCCGGTGTCCTGACCATCGCCAACGACCTCGCCCTGATCGCCGCCTACCTCCAGGAGTCGCCCTGACCGGGGCTGTGGCCGTACGGAGTCAGTCGGCTGCCGGAGGCTGCGGGGCGTCGGCCGGTGCGTAGAGCAGGTGCATCACGCCGGTCGTGAAGGTCTCGGACGTGAGCAGCTTCAGCGGGTACGGGCCCTCGCCGTCCGCGAACAGCCGCAGACCCTCGCCGAGGACGATCGGGTGCACCAGCAGCCGCAGCTCGTCGAGCAGGCCGGCGGCGAGGAGCTGGCGTACGAGGGAGACGGAGCCGGTGACGGCGATGGACCGGTCGCTGTCCTCGGCCTTCAGCGCCTTCACGCCGTCGAGGAAGTCGCCTTTGAGCTGCTCGGAGTTGCGCCACGTGAAGTCGAGGTCGTGGCTCGAGACGACGACCTTGCGCGTGTCGCCGAAGTCCTTGGCCAGCCCCGCATCCTCGCCGCCGGCGCGCTCGCGCTCGGGCCATGCCTCGGCGAACGCGTCGTACGTCGTGCGGCCGAAGAGGAAGGTGTCGCTGGACTGGATGTCGCCCATGACGGCGGCGCCCATCTCGTCGTTGTAGTACGGGAAGTGCCAGGTCTGCGGCTCGGCGACGACGCCGTCGAGGGAGATGAACAGGCCTGCGGTGATCTTGCGCATGGGAGGCTCCCTGGGTTGCCGAGCGGGGGCTGCGTTCGCTCTCTCATGAGGTAGACGGACCGGAACCCCGAAACTCATCGGCGGCCCGCCATCCGAATGGCCCGATCGGCCGCCCCCGCGCACCCTGGAGATGTGAAGACCGAGGCGCCCGCCACGGCCCGCGGTGCCGTCGCCGGATTCCTCGAGAATCCCGTCGTCGGCATGGCGCCGTGGATCATCTTCTCGCTCCTGGTCGGTCCCGGCAGGTTCGAGATAGCCGTCGTGCTCGCCCTGGCGGCGACGATCGTGCTGGTGGCGGCCGGGCGGATCATCAACAAGGGCAGCACCTGGAAGCTGCTGGAGATCGCCGACCTGGTCTTCTTCACGGTCATGGCCGTCATCGGCGCCCTCGCGAGCGAAGGCACCCGCAGCTGGCTGGAGACGTACGCCGGTGAGGTCTCCAACATCGCCCTCTTCCTGATCGCCTTCGGGTCGATGGCGGTGCGTGTTCCGTTCACCCTTCAGTACGCCCGGGAGCAGGTCGATCCGGCGTACTGGCACACGCCCACGTTCCTGCGGACCAACTACTACATCACCGGGGTGTGGGGGCTGGCGTTCCTGGTCGCCGCCGTGGCGGGTGCGTACGGCGACCTCGTGCTGCACAATCCGAACAACATCTGGACCGGATGGATCATCCAGATCCTGGCCATCGTGGCGGCGCTGCGTTTCACCGCCTGGTACCCGGACGTCGCCCGCGCCCGCGCCCTCCGCGCGGCGGGGCAGCCCGGGCCGGAGCCGCCGCACCTGGCCGGGATGTTCCTGCCGCTGGCCGGACTGCTGGTCCCCATCGGGATCGCCGTCCTGATCTTCGACGACAACGTGTGGTGGCTGGGCGTGGCCCTGATCGTGGGCGGCAGCCTACTCACGAAGGCCCTGACGGCCCGCAGCTGACCCCGCCCGCGATGGGCGTGTGGTGTTGGGGGCGCGGTCGTCGGTGAGGGCCAGTTGCGGCACGCCGCTGTCGACTGAAATACGGAGAGTCAGGGGCGCGTCGATTCATCATGGGCGCATGAAGATCGTTGTCCTCTGTGGCGGAGAGAGCCTGGAGCGGGACGTCTCGCTGGAGTCCGGTCTGGCGGTGGCCGCGGCGCTGGTGGAGCTCGGGCACGAGGTCCAGGTGGTGGATCCTGCCGCAGCAGAACCCGTGCTGGTCGGGCCCACGGCGGTCGAGAGCGAGCTGCCCCGTACGGTCATGGATCTTCGAGGTCCGGAGCTGGACGAGGGCAAGAGGCGGGAACTCATGCTCGCTGCCCTCACCATGGGGCCGGTGCTCCCGTTGCTCCGCGACGCCGATCTGGTCTTTCCGGCTCTGCACGGTGGGTGGGGCGGTGACGGTCACGTCCAGGCGCTGCTCGAGATGGCAGAGGTCCCGTTCACCGGCGCGCCCAGCATGCAGTGCAGCCTGGCATGGGACAAGCAGCGCACACTGGCGCTCCTGCGGGAGTCGGGCGTCACCGTCACCGACAGCGTCCGCCTCACGGCGGGGTCGGATCGGCCGATGCCGCAACAGGTGTCGGAGTGGCTGGCCCAGGGGCCGGTGGTGGTCAAGTCCAACACGGGCACTTCCCACCTGGAGCTGCGCGTGGCTGACGATGCTGACGGGCTCGCTCACGCCTGCTCGGTCGCGCCGGCAGGCGAGGAGATGATCGCCACGCCGTTCCTGCCCGGGCGGGAGTTCACCGTGAGCGTGATCGAAGACAGCGTGCTGCCGGTGGTCGAGATCGAGTACGCGGGGCGGCTCTTCGACTACGAGACGAAGTCCCACCCGGAAACCGCGCGCTGCGACTGCCCCGCGGACATTCCGTACGATCTCGACGCACGCCTGCGCGAGCAGGCAATGCGCGCTCATTACGCGCTGGGGCTGGGAGCGAAGGACTACTCAAGAGTCGACTTCCGGTGCGACAGCCACGGCGTACCCCACTGCCTGGAGGTCAACGCCTGCCCCGGATTGCGACCCCTCAGCGGGCTCGGCGCGGCAGCCGTCGGCGCAGGTTGGTCCTATCGGGAACTCGTCGGTCGGGTCGTCGCGCTTCGCGCGCCGGCGGGCGTTCCCGCGCTGGCCGGGTAGCGGAAGCAGGAGCGGCCTTTCCCGGCCTCGTTCCACGGGGCAGAGGCATGCAGATGCCGGAGAGGCTGTGGGCCTCTCCGGCGTCTGTGGTGCGGGGGCGATTTACTTCCCTCAATTGCCGAGCTTCTGCTTCAGGTTCTCCTTGAGCTGCAGCTTGATGTTCTGCTTGTTCACCTGGCCGCCCGTGCCGGTGCCGTCGCCGCCGACGGCGGTGGCGTCGCCGGTGTTGACGGCGTCGGCGCTGGCGTTGCCGCCGGTGGCGTTGCCGGTCTTGATGTCGCATCCGCCCTCGCAGTTGCCGACGCCGCTGCTTGCGTTGCCGCCGGTGGCCTCGCCGCCGACGGTGGTGTTCTCGGCGTTGGCGTCGCCGCCGGTGCCGATTCCGTCGGCGCTGTCCTGGGGGAGGGTGATGGCCTGCTGCGGGGCGACGGTGGGTGCGGCCATGGCGGTCGCGGGGAGGGCGATGCCACCACCGACCAGTGCCAGGGAAGCTCCGGCCAGAACGATACGACGGGTCGTGAAGAGCTCGAACATGGTAATTCTCCATTCGGTGTAAAGAGGCTTTGTATTCGCCCCGCAGAAAGGCCGGAGATTGAATTCCGGCCCCATGTCCTCCGGGGGTTTCCCCGGTGAGGGCGTACTTCAAATAAACCCTGTGGGGGCGTGTGCGTCACGCCACTCGAATACGTGGCTTGACGCCAGGATTCGATCTTGATAAAAGCCCGGCCGGCGCGGGCCTGGCAGTCTGGGAATGCGCAGAAGCGCGTGCTAGCTTCCGATCATGGAACAGCGTGTCAGTCTGATCACCCTGGGTGTTGCCGACCTCGGGCGCTCCCGGGCCTTCTACGAAAGCCTGGGCTGGCGGGGGCAGGAGGTCGAAGAGACCGTCTTCTTCCAGGCGGGCGGCCTCGGGCTCGTCCTGTGGGGCCGCGACAAGCTCGCACTCGACAGTGGCCTCGACAGCGCTCACGGGACGGGCTTCGGCGGCATCGTCCTGGCCCACAACATGCGCTCCCCGGAGGATGTGGACGCGCTCCTCACGGCTGCACGGCAGGCCGGAGCCACCGTGACCAAGCAGGCCCGGGCAACGACCTACGGCGGCTACGCGGGGTGCTTCGCCGACCCCGACGGATACCTGTGGGAGATCGCCCACAACCCGGGCTTCCCCCTGGCCGAGGACGGCTCGCTGACCATTCCGGACTTCGGTTCCCCGTAGCGGCCGGTCGGGGCCGGCCACTGCCACGGGCTCGCGATCAGTGCAGGTCGGAAGAGCGGGCGGGGCTGTCGTCGAGGAAGCCGCCCGACTGGTGCCGCCACAGCCTCGCGTAGGCGCCCTCGGTGGCGAGCAGCTCCTGGTGCGTGCCCTGCTCGACGATGCGTCCGTGGTCGAGGACGACGAGCCGGTCCATGTGGGCCACCGTGCTCAGCCGGTGCGCCACCACGAGCGCGGTCCGCCCCTCCATGAGGCGCCACAACGCCTCCTGGACGAGGATCTCGCTCTCGGAGTCCAAGGCGCTGGTCGCTTCGTCGAGGAGCAGGATCGGTGCGTCGCGCAGGATCGCCCGGGCGAGCGCCACCCGCTGGCGCTGTCCGCCGGAGAGCTTGACGCCGCGCTCGCCGACCATGGTGTCGAGACCGTCCGGCAGCGCGTCGGCGAATTCCGTGACGTGCGCTGCCTCGGCCGCGTGGCGGATCTCGGCCTCGGTGGCGTCAGGCCGGGCGAACGCGATGTTCTCCCGCAGGGTGCGGTGGAACATCGCCGGGTCCTGCGGCACGTAGGCCATCAGGCCTCGCAGGTCGCGTTGGCGCAGCCTGCTGATGTCCTGGCCCCCGATCAGGATCCGGCCCGCGTCGATGTCCGTCATCCGCAGCAGCAGCCGGGTGAGCGTGGTCTTCCCGCCGCCGGACCGGCCCACGAGCCCGATCTTGGCCCCGCTGGGCACGGCCAGGTCCAGTCCCTCGAAGAGCGGCTGTGCGCCCGCATGGGCGAAGGTCACCTTCTCGAACCGCACGTCGGCGGCCCGGGTCGGCGCCGGCGCCGGCTCCGGCGACTGCGGGTCGAGTACCGACGGCGCCGTCAGGAGCAGCGCCGTGAACTGCGCGGCCTCCGTCATCGAGCTCTCCAGGCGACGGTAGATCTGGTTGAACTCGAACATGATCCGAGTGGCGTTGGAGTAGTACGTGAAGGCGACCACGACCGCCTCCACCCCGTGCCCGTCCCCGGCGATCGTGACGGCGAGCAGCAGGCCCAGCGCGTTGGTCACCACCGACATCGGCGCGACGAGGGTGTCGATGCGCAGGTTGCCGTAGTCCCACGACCGCAGCATCAGCCCGCGCGAGCGCGCCACCCGTGACCGGTGCTCGGCGGCCTCCCGCTCCTCCGCGGCGAAAGCGCGGACCGTGTCCATGTTCATCAGGCTGTCGGAGACGTGTCCCGACACCCGGGCCATCGCCTCCTCCCGCCGGTTGACGAGCGCCTGACGGCGCCGGATGAGGGGCAGCACGCACACCCCCGTCACCGCGATCATCACCAGGAGCGCCACGACGAGCAGCGGTTCGTAGTGCCAGAGCACCACCGACCCGAACAGCAGTGGTACGAACCGGCCCACGACCGAGAAGGTCAGCGTGTCGACGAACTCCTCGAAGCGGGAGGCGAAGCTCAGGACCCGCTTGGTCAGTGATCCGGCGAAGTTGTCGTGGAAGAACGCGGCGTCCTTCGCGAACAGCTCGTCCATGCCGATCACGTACAGGCTCTCGATGCCGAGGGCGTCGAGGCGGTTCAGGCAGTGCAGGCCGACGCGCCACGCGGCCTCGGAGAGCAGCAGGACCCCCGCGAATGCGAGGACGTACGGGAGCATCGAGCCGAGGGCGGGGGTGGTGGAGTCATCGGCGATGCGGCCGACGAGTTTTGCGACGACCAGCGGGGCGATGTAGTTGATGCCGATGTTGCCCAGGGCCGGCATCAGCATGGCGGGTGCCGCCAGCCGGCGCAGTCGCCTCAACTCCCGTCCGTAGTAACGAAGTGCGAGGACCACGGGGCCCTTGCGTGGCGGTACCACTGGTGATGCAGACGATTCCATCGCAACCCTGTGATCTCGTGTCAGAACGGAATTCGCAGTGTCCCGCGAGCGCGTCTGCGCCGTCCAAGCGTTTTTCCGTGTGGGTGACCTCCGACATGCCGGGGGCGACCGGGAGCAGCAGGCCACCTGGTGCCAATTGGCCCGGGGGGTGAAGGCGTGGCTGGTGGAGACTGGACGTCCGACGCCGCAACCGAGGAGTTCCGATGCAGGTAGCCGTGGTGACCTTCGACGGATTCAACGAGCTCGACAGTTTCATCGCCTCCGCACTGATCAACCGCTGCCGCAAGGACGGCCTGGAGGCCTTCATCACCACACCGACACCTGTGGTCACCTCGATGAACGGCGTCGAGGTGAGCGGACAGCGCCCGATGGAGTTCATTCCCGAGGCCGACGTCGTCCTGATCGGGAGCGGGGTGAAGACGCGTGACGTGATCGCCGATGACCGGCTGCTCGCCATGCTGCCCCTGGACCCCGCGCGTCAGCTGATCGGTTCGCAGTGCTCCGGCGCACTGGTGCTCGCGCGGCTCGGGCTGCTGGGCGGCATGCCGGTCTGCGCGGACATGACGAGCCGCCCGTACGTCGAGGGCTTCGGCGTCACCGTGCTGGACGCGCCGTTCCACGCCGAGGGCAACATCGCATCGGCCGGTGGCTGCCTGGCTTCGCAGTACCTCGCCGCATGGGTGATGACCCGGATGCTCGGCGAGGAAGCCGCGCGCGGCTCCATCGGCTACGCGGCCCCGGTCGGAGAGCAGCAGGAGACCGTCGAGCGCGTGATGAGCGCCGTCAGGGCAGGCGAGCCCGCCCTGCGCTGACACCGGACACCCTGGTCTCTGCGAGGCGTTCAACTCCGCGCACTTGCCCACGGGGCGAAGCAGGAGAGCGCCGGGCGCCGCCTTCACCGTGGTGGCCGAATCCTGGGTCGTGGGACGGCGCTCGTACGGCGATGATGGCTCGATGGACAGACGGGTGGACACGCGACGGGCCTCGTACGCGGAACTGCCGGAGGCCCGCCCGGACAGCGGAGCGCGCGGGCAGGCGTACGCCGTGTCGGCCGAGTTCTACGATCTGTTGCACGCCCGGTCGTACCACCGGCACGCGCTGGCGCTGGCCGGGCCGGCCGCCGCGGCGCGCGTGGGCATCGTCGAGGTCGGAGCGGGGACCGGGCTGGTCACCGACGTACTGATCGGCGCTTCGTGCGTGCCGGTCCATGCCGTCGAGCCGGCGGCGGCGATGCGGGCCGTCCTGCTGTCCCGGCTGCACCCGCCTGCCGGGGGATCCGTCGGTGACCGGGTGACCGTGCACTCCTGTTCCGCCGTCGAGCTGTCGCTCAGCGGGCAGGCGGATCTGGCGGTCTGCCTGCGGATGGCCTCCTGTCTGCCGCCCGACGAGCGGCGCGCGCTGTGGCGGACACTGGCCGATCTGCTGGTACCGGGCGGCCTGCTCTTCCTCGACCGCCCGCCGGCCCGGCTGCCCGCCCGTCCGACCAGGCGTTCCCTGGGCGAGGTACAGCTGGGCCTGGACACCTACCGGGGGCAGGTCACCGCCCGCGCCGAGGGCGACCGGATCCGCTGCGACTACGCCTACCTGGTGTGCCGTCAGGGCCGGGTCCTGCGCCGGGCGCAGGAGTCGTTCCTGCTCTGGCCGCTGACCCGGCAGGCGCTCGGCGCGGAGCTCGCGGACGCGGGCCTCGCTCTCGAGGGCGAGCTGCCGCCGGACCTGCTCCGCGTACGGCGCGGGATCGGAACGGGCCTCCCGCATCCTGCGCCCTGACCACGCGGGGCGAATCCCGGCTCAGATCGCCGGGCCGGCGGCGGTGGTGAGGGCCCGGATGGCGGTCTGCTGGGAGTAGGCGAGCAGGCCGATCGTTGCTGCAGCCATGGCGACGGCGAAGAGTACGTGGCCGAAGGCCGAGTTTACGGTCATGCCCACGGCGTTCAAGGCGAAATGGCTGCCGATGCGGAGGGCGATGAGGGCGAAGGCGAGCTTGCGGGTTTCCTTGCCGCGCCACAGCGCCTTGGCGAGTTTGATCCGCCTGCGCATCATCGTCAGCGAGACGGTGATGTTCACGGCCAGCAGGATCAGCAGCACCGGCCATGCCGAGGGGAAGGCCTTGAGTATGTCGAAGGCGGCCGCGAGGACGCCTTCGAAGCCGAAGAACCAGACCGGAAGCCGGTAGTCGGCGGGTGCCAGTGCTGTGGTGTCGATCGCTTCGGCCGGTGCGGACTTTTTCTTCAGGATGTTCACTTCGCTGCCCCCGTGGTCGGTGTGGTGATCATCAGTTTGTCCGGGGGAGAGCCTCGGGGGCAGGGCTCCGGGTCACGTCTGCGATATGACAGGTGTCATGTGCCGGCCAGGGCTTGGGGGCCGGCATGCGGATGCCGGAGGGGCTGTGGGCCTCTCCGGCGTCTGCTGTGTGGGGTGGTGTGGGGGTGGTGGTCACTTGCCGAGCTTGGCCTTGAGGTCCTTCTTGACCTGGTTCTTGATGGTCTGCTTGTTGACCTGGCCACCCTTGCCGGTGCCGTCGCCGCCTACGGCGGTGGCGTCGCCGGTGTTGATGGCGTCGGCGCTGGCGTTGCCGCCGGTGGCGTTGCCGGTGGTGATGACGCACTTGCCCTTGCAGCTGCCGACTCCGGTGCTGGCGTTGCCGCCGGTGGCGGTTCCGCCGACGGTGGTGTTCTCGGCGTTGGCGTCGCCGCCGGTGCCGATGCCGTCGGCGCTGTCCTGGGGGAGGGTGATGGCCTGCGGGGCGGTGGTGGGTGCGGCCATGGCGGTGGCGGGGAGCGCTATGCCGCCGCCGAGGAGGGCGAGGGAGGCTCCGGCGAGGACGATGCGGCGGGTCGGGAAACGCTCGAACATGGCAATTCTCCATTCGGCAACGAATAAGGTTTTGTGTATCGCCCTGCGGATTTGGCCGGGGGGTTTGGTTGGCCTTTTGTTTCTCCCGGGGTTTCCCCGGTGGGGGCGTACTTCCAATAAACCGTGTGGGGGCGTGTGCGTCACGCCACTCGAATACGTGGCTTGACGCCGGGTGCCGATCTTGGTAAAAGTCCCCCCGATGCAGGAAGGGGCCGCCCCTGCTCGCGGCATCGAACCTATGTTCAATGGGTACGCGGTCCGCGGGTGCCACACCCGCCCTAGTGCGGTGGTTGGGCTGTTCCGGTGAGTTCCAGGCGGCCTCGCCCGTGTTCCGGGCGGGGCCGGTCCGCCGGTCACCTGCCGTCCCTTCTGATGTGGTGAGGCTGTCGCAGACGTACGCACCCGTATTCGAGGAGGCACGGGCAGGAATGACGGACCCCGCGCGCATC
Organism: Streptomyces sp. NBC_00354; assembly: GCF_036106915.1. Lineage (NCBI taxonomy): Bacteria > Bacillati > Actinomycetota > Actinomycetes > Kitasatosporales > Streptomycetaceae > Streptomyces > Streptomyces sp. NBC_00354. The sequence goes on from NZ_CP107983.1 coordinate 7,904,680, forward strand.
GACGTCCACCAGCATCTGATCCCGCCGGACCGCAGTCGTGGCATGGCCGAGCGCGCCGCGGCACTCGGCTGGCCCGCGCCCGCATGGGACAAGCCGAGCGCGATCGCCATGATGGACCGCAGGTCGATCGCCACCGGCGTCTTGTCGTACCCCGCACCGCTCTCCGTCCCCGACGACCTCGCCGGGGCTCGCGCCGGGGCCAGGCGCGTGAACGAGTACACCGCCGAGGTGGTCAAGGACCGCCCCGACCGTTTCGGCCACTTCGCCGCCCTGCCCCTGCCCGACGTGGACGGCGCGCTCGCCGAGGTCGCCCACGCCCTGGACGAGCTGCACGCAGACGGTGTGATGGTGCTGTCCAACGCCGGCGGCCGTTACCTCGGCGACCCGGAGTTCGATCCGCTGTGGGCGGAGCTGGACGCGCGCGCCGCCGTCGTCCTCGTCCACCCCACCGCGCCGCCCGGCGCGATGGTCCCGGGCCTGCCCGGCCCCCTGGTGGACTTCCCGTACGACACCGCCCGCACCGCCCTGCACATGGCCGTGAACGGTGTTCCGCGCCGGTATCCCGGGATCAAGATGATCCTGCCCCACGCGGGCGGCTTCCTGCCCTACGCCGCCCACCGCTTCGCAGTGGCCGCCCGCCTCCACCCCGACACCACCCCCGAGGGCCTGCTGGACGACCTGCGGCGCTTCTACTTCGACACCGCCATCTCGGCCGGCCCTGCATCGCTGCCCTCACTGACCGCCTTCGCCGCGCCCGGACACGTTCTGTACGGCAGCGACTTCCCCATGCTCCCCGAGGAGTGGGCCACCGGGTTCGACGCGGGGCTGGACACGTACCCCCACTGGGAGGACGGACAACTGCACGCGATCAACCGCGGCAACGCCGAACTCCTCATCCCCCGGCTTGCTCGCGCCTGAGACCACCGGGCGCCCGGATCGGGGCATGCAAAGGTGCAGCCGGTCGGGACTCCTGGGCCGGTGGGTCACAGGTAGCCGCCCATGGACGTGCGACGGCCGTCGGCGCGGTCACCGAACAACTCATCGCGCGCAACCTCGCGGAGCTGCGCCGCGGCCGCACCACCGTGGTGATCACCAGCAGCCCGGCCCTCCTGGACGCCGCCGACTACTGCCTGGCGGTGGCCCGCTGACCCGCCCCAGCGGGTGCGTACGCCGGCGGGCTGCTCTAGCGTCGAACGAGGAGGGGAAGCCCTGCCGAGCCGGTCCGGTGCGGGGCCCGGGCCATACGCGGCATGTCGGCCGTGTCCGTTCGGCGCCGTTCCCACGCGGGTCCGGCACATGCAGATCCCGGGCCGCGCGACGATCCCGGAGAGCAGGTGCGTCCCATGCGCACGTCAACCCGTCTCGCAGGTGTCCTGACCGGCCTGACCCTCGTATTCGGTGGCGCGGCCTTCACGGCCCCCGCCGCCCACGCGGACGTCTCGGCCTGTATCAACCAGGTCGAGCGGGAGCTGCAGGGTGGCGAGGTCCCGGCCTCCATCCGGGCGGCGTGTACGGCCGGGTCGACCGACGACCACGACCATTGCGTGACCGGCCTGACGAAGGCCGGCGTGACCAACGGGACCGCGGTGTCCGCCTGCAGCGCAGCCCCCTAGGTCGTGTCGTCAAAGTCGCTCCCCCAGCTACCGCTGGGAGGTGCCCCCAGGCTGGCGGAGCCTGGCACGCACGCTCGCCACGTTGTCGTCGGTCACCGACGTCCCCCAGCTACCGCTGGGAGGTGCCCCCACCGCGTCGATTCCCTCCTCCGCCTTGCGATCGCACGCACCAGACCCCGCCAGCCCCGCCCTCCGGGCGGCCGACGCCACTTTGACGACACTCCCTAGCGGGCGCAGGCTCTAGAGGAGCGCGCGGGCGACGTCCCTGAGGAGGGCGTGCCGCCAGCCGGCCCGGTCGTGGCGCGACGCCGAGCGTGACACCCGTACGGTCGCTCCGGCCTGTTGGGCCAGGGCATCGACCAGTTCGCAGTGGGGCAGCATCCGCGTGTCGTGTTCCCCACGTCGAAGGCGACCCGCAGACCGGACAGGTCCGGGCGCTCCCGCAGGCGTGCGGCGATGGCGCCGCCGACCGGGCCGCCCATGGGGTCCGCGAGCTCCAGGGCGCCGGAGGTCCACCAGAACGACCCCGACTGGCAGGCGACCAGGGACACCAGGTCCGGGAACTCCAGCGCCGCGTACACCGCGCTCAGCCCGCCGAGGCTCTGCCCGGCGACCACCGGCCGATTTCGGTCCGCGGGTAGGCCGGTATCCGCCACCAGCGGCAGCAGTTCGTCCCGGACGGCTCCCTGGAGCTGCTCGCCGCCGACGTCCCGCACGAGAACGGATTCCTCGCCGAGGGTGCGATGGGCGCCGCCCGCGCACTGCGGCTGCCGTACTACCAGGAGGAGCCGGCCGAGGCGATCGGGCGCGCCGCCCGGACATGCCTGGCCGAGGGCGTCACCGCCTGCGCCGAGGCGGGCATCGGCGGCACCCTCTTCGGTCACAGCCCGGTCGAGCTGGGCGCTTACCAACTCGCCCGGGACAAGGGGCTGCTGCCGCTGCGCGTGCAGCTCATGGTCTCGGCGGACCGGCTGCGTCCGGTCGCCGCACACGACGCCGACGGCATCCCCAAGGCCCTCGACCTGGGCCTGCGCACCGGCTTTGGCGACGACTGGCTCTCCGTGGGCGCGCTCAAGATCTACACCGACGGCGGCATGATGGCCCGTACCGCAGCGCTGAGCGCCGCGTACGAAGGACTCGACCGCACCGGCCAGTTGCAGGGCGACCCGGGGTGCTCGCGCAGTCGATGGCCCTGGAACGGGCGGAGCGGGCGCCGTGGCCGTACCGGGGCAGGGGATTTCTCGACCACGGCATCACCCTGGTGGCAGCTCCGACCGGCCGGTGGCGGACGGCTCCCCGCTGCGGGCCATCCAGTTCATGGCCGAACGCGCCTCCGAGTCCGGGCGGCTGATCGGCCCGGACGAGGGCATCACCGTCGGCGAGGGCCTGCACGCCTGCACCGGCGCCGGTGCCTACGCCTGCCACTGGGAGGACAGCGCGGGCACCCTTACCCCGGGCAAACGCGCCGACCTGGTCGTCCTCGGGGACGACCCGCGGCGCGTCGAGGTCTCGCGCATCGGCGCGATCGAGGTGGTGGCGACGTACGTCGACGGTCGCGAGACCGGCAAGCCGACGGTGTAGGCGGGTAGTCGGACCCGTCGGGAGGGACCTGCGGACACCCGTCAGGTGTCGGTCGGCTCCTCGGGCTGCGGGTGCGTGGGCGGTGCCGGAGGTGTGGACGGTGCCGCGGGCGCGGGGCCGGTGGCCGGCGCCGTGGAGGCGAGCTCGGCGAGGATCGCATCGGCGAGACCCTCGCGGCGGATCCGCTGGTCGACGTACAGCACCCCGCTCACGAGCTGGGTAAACCCGATCTGGAACATCTGGCTGACCGCGCCGCCGAGGAGCATGGCGATGAAGGCCACCACCATGGCGGTGATCATGCCGGACGTCGGGCCGCTCCCCTCGGTCTGGTCCGCCGCGGCGGGAATCACCGCGAACATGCCGATGAGGTTGAACGGCAACTGGATCAGGTAGGAGATCGCACCCGCAATCAGCCCGGCGAGCATGGTGATGCCGAAGATCCGCCACCACTCGCCCCGGACCAGCTTGGCCGAGCGGCGCAGCGCGGTGACCGGGCCGACGCCCTCCATGACCAGGGCGGCCGGGGCCATGGCGAGCCGGGTGCTGAGCCACACGGTCACGGGGACGGCGACCAGCAGGAACAGCGGCAGGAGGGCGACCATCGCCGGGGAGATCTCCCCGGAGGCCGCGGAGAACATCAGCGGCAGCCACACCGCCATGACGGCCAACATCGGAGAACCGGCGATCAGCACGGTGAGCAGCATCGTGCCGGCCGCCGCGGGTGTGCGCCGCAGGGCGGCGCGCCACATCGCACGGAAGGTGGTGGGGCGGCCCATCACCGCCTCCTTGAGGACCGCCGGACAGAGCGCGGTGAGGACCGCCATGCCCAGCCCGCCCGTCACCAGAAGCAGCACGAACAGCGCGCTGCCGGCGACGACCAACGGCACGACGTGCTCGGCCGTGGGCTCCGTCCCGAAAGGCGGATCGAAGACGGGCTCGATGTGCCGGTACACCACGGCGACGGCGGCGCCCACCTCGAGGGCCATGACCGGCAGCACGACGGCCTGCACGGCCAGCATGACGCCGACCAGCTGCTTCCAGTGGCGGCGGATGGTCGAGAACGATCCGCCGAGTATCTCCCCGAGAGCCAGCGGCCGCAGGGGGATCACGCCAGGCTGCGGCGCCGGCGCCGGCGCCGGCGCCCAGCCGCCCCACTGCGGGGTGCCACCCCAGCCGCCTCCGTGGCCGCCCCACCCTGTGTTCTGTGTCATGTACAAGCTCCATAGATCGTCCCCCGAATGGAGCCACAACGTATCCCACCTCGTCAGAGGCCTGGCAGCCGCTTCCCCAGCACATGTCCCGGGCCGTGGACGCCCCTTCGGGTCCGCCTCGCGGGGTGAGGGGTGACCGGCCGAACGGTCCCGCACGGCTGGGGTGCTGCGCTAGCCTCGTGGCAGTACCTATACCGGGAGGCCCCGATGCGGATCGTCTTCGACCAGGCGGAACAGGACGCGCTGCGCGCGGACGCACGTGAGCTGGTGGCCGACGATCCGCAGATCGCGTACGTGCTCGAGCGATTGGCCGGCGAGGGCATCGACATGGAGCGCGTCGTCCCGTGGGAAGACCTGCGAGAGAACCTCGGTCAGCCCCCGCTGGACGACAACTCCTCCATCCCGAACGTCGCATGATGAGCAAGCACGGCCCTCGCCGCGCCCGCGTCGTCTTCTACGACGTAGCGCAGGAGCAGATCGAGAGGATGTCGGAGAGCGAGCGGACGCGGCTCGACCCGGTGCTCGTCGCCGTCTCCCGGAACCCGGAACTCGGAGTGGCGTCAAAGCACGGGTCCGTCCGTGAACACCGGCAGGACGGCGTCCGCGTCCTGTACGTCCCGACGGCGCTGGGCACACTGATCCTCGTCGCGTACGTCGAGGCCTGAGCGACCCGGCCCTGCCGGCCCAGGTGACCGGTGGGTAGGCGTGCTCATCGTCGGTCGGTCGCGGGAGCCTTCGAACAGACCTCCCCGAGCTGCCGGAACAGGCGGTTGTCCAGGCATTCGGTGAGGTAGGGGACGCCGCTGGTGTAACCCGACCCGTGAGCGTCCCCGAGCATGCGCATGGCGAGCCTGCGATGGGTGGACTTCCAGCGCTGGTGCCTGCTTTCCAGCCGGCCGAGCGCCGCGTCGAGAACGGTCCATTCCGCCTGACTGAATCCGCCCTCGCGCCGGATGTCGAGATAGGCCCGAGTGAGACTGTCATGGCTGGCATCGTCAGCCTCGGCGCGCACGGCCGGCACATTCGTGAAGGCAGCCGACCGCAAGCGCGCGGCGGTCGGCGGGCCGCACGCTATCTCGAAGCGCTTGTACTGTTCGGACTGGATGGCGCTGGCGCCCTGGGTGAACTGCCGGAATGCCAAGAATTGCTCCGCCCGCATCGTGGCGACGATCCGGAAGAGCGCCGAGGCGCGCTCGAACATCGCAGTCGCGTGATCCACTCGCTGCACGGCAGCTTCGAGGCGCCCGTCACGCAATGACCTGACGGCTGCCTGCGCGTCCGTCGAGATCGTGGTGAAGACCATTTCGTGGGTCTGAAGGGCTCGGATGAAGAAATATTCGTCGTGCGCCACGTACACAGGCTGGACGGATACGTCGAACCAGCGGCCCGCGTCCGTCGCCGGTGGCCGCGGCAGGTGGGGGAGAAGGTCTTCCATCCGCGATTCGGGCGTCCAGGCAGGTCGCGACGGCAGGTCATCGGAGTCCGTCGCGCCGAGGTGATCGCCCACGAACCGCAGAGCGTGGCGCAGCCGCTTCCGCAGCGTCGCCGGATCCGGTCGCCCCCGGCCCGGCTCCTCGGGCGACGCGCCGACTGCTTCGATCTCGAACCGTATGACGTCGGAGATGAGGAGCGTGGCCAGCCGGTCAGGCCTCAGCGCGGAGTGCCGTTCGTCCAACAGGAGCTCGAGGAGCGGCAGCGCGAGATAACTTCGGTTCCAGAAGCGGCCTTCGTGCTTGTCGAGCATGCAGTGGAGAAATGCATCGAGAAACGGCCGGCCCGAACTGTTCCGGCTGCGAACATCAGTCATCTGGACAAGAGTCCTCTTCGGCAGGAAATGCTTTCCTCTGCGCCGCGCCTGTTCCGTTACGGCCCGCGCCAGGGAGATCCCGTCGAGTTCAGCCGTCAGGCCGTCTCCGGTCGCCCAGCGGTTGACCTCGCGGAAGGCGGCGACGCGTGAAGAACACGTCCCGCGAGCCGGAAACTCGGGATTTTTCTCGGTATCTGATCCGAGGCATCCGCCTTGGGATATCGCCCGAATGCACCGCGTTCGGCAGTCAGAAGTCATGTGACTCATCTCTTCCTTGGATCACGGCCGCCGTGAGTGGCGGGGAACCGTTCTCTGTCCGGTGGTGAGCCTCACGCTTCCCGGGTGGGGCCCCGGGTCCCACTAGGCATGATCGAAGGGCCCTACGTCTTCGCTCGAATATTCGTGGCTTGACAAGGCGCAGGAGGGCCCCGGTGCCCAGCCCGGGGGATCGACTTGATAGGTAGGAAATTTCCTACCTATAGTGGTGTGCATGAACATCACCCACACCCGTTTCGCGACCGTGCCCGTCTCCGACCAGGAGCGGGCCAGGGCCTTCTACGTCGGCATCCTCGGATTCGAGGTCGTTTCCGACCGCGCGGTGGGCCCCGTCCGGTGGCTCCAGGTCGCCCCGAAGGGCGCCCAGACCGGTTTCGTCCTGGCGACCGCCGAGATGGGCTTCACTCCGGGGAATCTGGCCGCGACCCTGCTGGAGAGCACCGACCTGGATGCCGACTGCGCCGAACTCGCCCAGGCCGGCGTCGAGGTCGGCGGTCCGGTGGACTACCCGTGGGGCCGCCAGGCCACGTTCGCCGACCCGGACGGCAACACCTGGGTCCTGGCCGCACCCGTACCGGAAGGGTTCTGAGCCGTGGCGGGCGGGGGCGGCACGGCCGAGATGGCGCAAGGGGCGGAGAGCCGGGTGTTCGCGGCCCTCGCCAGTCCGATACGCCGCGAGGTCCTCAGACTGCTGCGCGAACAGGGCCCGCAGCCGGTCGCCGAGCTGGCCGCGCACTTCGACATGGCGCGCCCGAGCTTCTCCGAGCAGCTGCGGGTCCTACGCGAGAGCGGGCTGGTCGCCGAGACGAAGGCGGGCCGCCAGCGCATCTACCGCCTCCAGGCGGCGCCGCTGCTGGAGGTCCAGGAGTGGCTGCACCCCTACGAGCGGTTCTGGCGCGAGAAGCTCAGCGCCCTGGGCGGTCTCCTGGACGAGATGCCGGACGAGCCGTCCCCACCCGGTCCCGTGCCCCGTACGACCGTCGCGCCCGCCCCGCCCCCCACACCCGACGGAAACGAGAACGCTCCATGACCGGACGCGAGGACCTGACCGCGGTCCACGTCGATCAATTCCTGCCTCACCCGCCCGCGAAGGTGTGGCGGGCCCTGACGGAACCGGAGCTGCTGGCCCGCTGGTTCATGCCGGGTGACTTCCGCTTGGAGGTCGGCCACCGCTACACCATGCAGGCGATCCCGATGCCGGCCACCGGCTTCTCCGGGACCATCGCCGCCGAGGTGCTGGCCTTCGAGCCGGGCCGGATGCTCCGTATCGGCTGGCGGGACGCCGACCCCGACCAGGGCGCCGACGTCGACTGGACCATCACCTGGACCCTGCACCCAGAGGGCCGCGGCACCCGCCTCCTCCTCGACCACGAGGGCTTCGACCCCGACCACCCCCTCCAGCAGCGCGCCCGCACCCTGATGGGCAACGGCTGGCGCGGCGGCATCATGCGCTCCCTGGCCGCCTTGCTCGACCGCCTCGACCGCCTCGACCGCCTCGACCGCCTCGACGACCCCGACCGGCCCGCCGACGCCGGCACCGCCGGCTAGAGCCGCCGCTCCACGCAGCCACGAAGGGCCCGCAACCCCGGACGGGATTGCGGGCCGTTCCACGTTTCCGTGTGGCTCCCTCAGTCGTCGTGCGGCGCCGGGAGGGTCTTCTTGGACTGGGTCGTCGTGACGCTTTGCTTGACCACCTTGCCGTGGTGCTTGGTGGTCTTGGTGACCGTCGTGGTCGTGATGACCCTGACCCTGCCGTCGGGCAGCGTGCGACTGAAGGTCTTCGTTTCGGTGACCGTCGTCGTGTTACCGGCATGGTGCGTCTGGTGGTCGGGTGCCGTCTGCACGGCTGCGACCTGCGGCGCAGCCGGTGCGGCGAAGGCGCTGGAGGGCAGCAGCGCGCCGCCTGCGGCGAGGGCGGTGGAGGCGCCGAGGAGGGCGAGACGCGTGGTCAGGGTCGTACGGATCATGATGTGCTCCTTGTGGTGCGAGAGGGCCTCGGGGGCGAGGCCCCCGGGGGAGAGCCCCTGGCGGGCTCCGTGTCTCCATTGGGCCCCAGGCACGCACGACGGGTCATGCCCCTGATACTCGGGGCTTGACCCACGTCGACGGGTGTGGTGCGGGGCGCAGCCCGCGCGGGCTGCGCCCCGCAGGAGCGGGCCCCGTGGATCCGCCGGCCCGCGCCGCCGGTCCGGATGCGCGCAGTCACCGCACGGTCAGTGTCCGGCCGACCCCAGGCGACGCGGAACACCGTCCCCCGCCCGGTGACGCATCGTGTCCAGCTACAGCCCGCCCCCATGGGCCTGGACGAGCGCAGAGGCGATGGCCGGCCCGAGGCCCGTCCCACCGCCCGCCTGTCGGCTGCGGGAGGCGTCCACCCGGTAGAACCGTTCGAAGACCCGGGCCGCCTGCTCGGGCGTGAGACCCGGCCCGCAGGCGGCCACCTCGATCACCTCGTGGCCGCCTGCGCTGCCCACCCCGATACGTACCTGGGATCCGCGGGCGTGTGCGTGACGGCGTTGCCGACGAGGTTCGCGACCAGCTGACGCAGTCGAGCCTCGTCACCGTTCACCGGTGCGGGGCCCGGCAGGCCGACGCCGCCCGGACCGGTCAAGGTCACCTCGCGCGTCGGGTCCAGCGCCCGGGTGTCGTGCAGGGCGTCGACGAAGGCGCCCATCCGGTACAGCTCGGCGAAACCCCGGATCGGCAGCGGCGCGACCACCACGCCGTCCGGGTCCTGGAACCCGGTGCCGCCCTTGGCGGACAGCACCCCGACCACGGTGAACGGCGTGCCGCCGAGCACCATCTTCCGGCCGACCGGGTCGGCGGCAGTCGTCGAGCCGATGACGGCGACCTTCCGGGATGCCAGTACGTCCTCGCTGCTGAAGCAGTCGCCCTTGGCCACCTTGCTGTTGGAGGCCTTGAAGTACGCCGGGCACGTGCCGACGACCTGGCCGACCGTGTGCGAGGTGCCCTCGTGGAGTGCGGTCTGCGAGGTGGTGACCTCGGGCGCCACCGACTCGATGCGCGGGGCCGCTGAAGGGTCGGCGAGCACCCGCGCGTCCTCGACGGTCAGCGGCTTCGTGCCGTTGGCGGAGCCGGATCGCGAGCCGCCGAACCCGCTGCCGGAGGCGACGTTCAGGGCGTTGGTACCGAGCTTCTCACCTCCGACCCGCAGTCGGCTCAGGCCTTCCAGACCTGCAAGGCGCTGCTGCCGCAACGAGGTCAGAACACCCTCAAGCCGGGCGTGAGCCCGTCCGCCTGACGGGCCTGGCATGCGAGGGGAGAGCGAGGGGCGCAGGATGGACGTGTCCGGAGCCGCGGAGCCGGAGAGGGGCGTGGTTGTGATGCCGCGCAACGTCACAACGTTCAGCAGCGGCGAGCGGCAACTCGTTCAGGCCGTGGCCACTGGCGCGCTGGCCGCCTGCATGCTGTTGCCGGCCAGTGATTTCGCGTCGGCCGCGATGCAGGCCCACGCCGCCACGACGACGGTCGCGGGCCGGGTCGCAGCAGCCTCCCCGGCCGCTCGGACTCCGTATGACCGGACCGCCACCCGGACGCTCGACGACATCGTGAGCGGCAACGTCGCCGGGGCCACAGCCCACTTCGATGCGACGCTGCGCAAGGTACTGACCCCGGACGCCCTCGCGGGGGCCTGGAAGACCTACCAGGCCACGTTCGGGCGCTACCGATCACACGGGGATCCCGAGGACGTCGCAGCCGGCGAGTTCACCGTGGTCAGTGTGCCGCTGCGGATGGAACGCGAGGCCGGGGAGTTCCGCGTGTCCTTCCACGAGGACGGAAGCGTCGCTGGTCTGTGGTTGCTCGAGCCGGGTGTGCCGATCTCGCTGACCGTCCGACAGCCCTGAGCCCCCCGTCGGATCCGCCGGTCAGAACGCGAAGACGGCATTCCCGTTGAAGGTCGCGGACATGGTGCACGCGTTGGAGAACGTGTGCTTCCAGGAGATGCGGCTGCCCTTCCAGACGCCGTCCGCGCTGACGGTGACGGGGTCGTAGTGCATCGGGCAGGCGCGGTTCGCGTCCGGGGCGGTCAGGAGCGTGTCGAGGCTGCCGGCGGTGGCGGCGAGGGCCGAACAGGCGGCCTGGGGGTCGGGGTGCGTGCCCTGGGCGGTCGGTGCGCAGCTGAGGACGGACGCCCGCACGACGGTGGCCGCGTCCTCGCCCTTGGCGACGGCGAGGACCACGGCGGACGGGGCGTACAGGCTCGCGGGCTGTGCCTCGGCGATGCCGGTGGCGCCGGTCAGGGAGAGAAGGGCGGCGGCGGAGACGGCAGCGATGCGGTAGCGCACGACAGTACTCACTTTCAATTCAAAGGGTGGATGCAGCATTTGGCTGCGGTGTGTCGACTTGACGCTGCCGAGTCTCTCTGGTGCGAAGGCTGAGTGCACATCGATGACCGATTTACGGACACCCTGTTCGAATGCAGGCGACCGAATGGTCGTTCTGGCTGCTCAGGTGGGGCGTGTGCCCTTCGCAACCGCGCGCGGACGGAGGGTGACACCGGGCGTGGCGTGCCGATCGCAGGCCGTTGACCTGCCGTCGGCCGCGCGCGGTTCATCGAACGGCCATCCAGGCTGACCGGATACTGCCGTTCCGCATCCGTCGGCCCAAGGCCGGTCACCGGTTGCGGCACCGGGGGGTGGGCTTCGATAGTGGGAGAGCCGTTCATGGAGCCCAGGAGGACGGAACCGTCCTCGGGCCGGCCACCCTGTGTTCTGACCTCCCTGTGTTCTGACCTCCCTCACACCCTCATGAGAGGGGCACTCCCATGCGCAAGCACACCCGCGCGCGTCGGCTTCTGACGGTGCCGACCGTTCTTCTCGCCGGGAGCCTCGTCCTGTTGCCCGATGCCGCGGTCGCGCAGGCAACCGCGCCCGCCTCCCCTGCGCGGACATCGGGAACGTTCCAGCTCGTGAACGCGCAGACCGGCAAGTGCGCGACCATAGCGGGCGGCGTCTCCGCCGCCAACAACCTCCAACTGGTCCAGTTCACCTGCGACACGCACCCCTCGCGCCGCTGGCGCATCACCAACCGGGACAGCTCCGGCTCCGTCCAGCTCGTGAACGCGCAGACGGGCAAGTGTGCGACCGTCGCGGGCGGCGTCTCCCGTGAGAACAACCTCCAACTGGTCCAGTTCACGTGCGACACGCACCCGTCGCGCCGCTGGTTCCTGCGGACCGGAGTGCCCATCGACTGAGCAGGCCGGTTGGTGCCCGGCCCCTGCGGCCGGGCCACCACACGGCCGCAGCTCGACCGGCAGCCACCGGCCGGGCTGATGCGCGGCGCGCCGGGTTGCGTCGTGGTTCAGCGACACAAGGCCGTGTCCACCAGACTCTCGACACGCTTCGTGGTTGTGTAGTCGGGCGGGATGATGGTTACCGCGACGCTGGCGGCGCGGCCGTCGTCGGTGGCTCCGCCCCGGGTCTCGTATCCGTTGATGTCGCCGCCGTGGCCCCAGTAGACACCGCCACAGGACAGCGGCCTGCTCATGAGCCCCAGTCCATAGGCGGCGCCGGTGTCCCCGATGGGGACGGTGGTGCGCATCTGGGCGAGCTGGGCTTCCGGGAGGAGGCGGCCGGCCAGCAGCGCGGTGAAGAACCGGTTGAGGTCGGAATTCGTGGAGATCAACTGGCCCGCCGCCCAGCCCACGGAAGGGTCTATCTCCGTGACGTCGCGCAGGGGCGCGTCTGCTGAATCCTTCTGGTAGCCCCGGGGATGGGGCTCTCGGATGGCCATGTCACCAGGGGCGGGGAAATAGGTGTGGCGCAGCCCGATGCGCCGGATGACGCGCTTGTCCATCTCCTCGGCGAGGGGGCGGCCTGTGACCTTCTGGATGATCAGGCCGGCCAGCACGTAGTTCGTGTTGCTGTACCCCCAGCTCGTCCCGGGGGCGAAGTCGGCCTTGCGCTGGAAGGCGATGTCCAGGAGGTCGCGGGGTTCAAGGTAGCGGTGCTGGCGGATGTCGTCGTCGACGAGGGCTTCGTAGTCGGGAAGTCCACTGGTGTGCTGCAGGAGCTGACGGACGGTTATGTGGCGTCCGTCGAACCCTTCCCCGCGTACGAGGCCCGGCAGATAGCTGTCGACCGTTGCGTCCAGGCCGATCTTCCCTTCACCGACCAGTTGCAGCACGACCACCGCGGTGAACACCTTGGTGTTGCTGCCGATCCTCACCTGCCCGTCGTCAGACACCTTCGACCCGGTGGCCAGGTCACCCACCCCCGCGATGTAGCTACGGGTACGGCCCTCACGGTCCTTGACGCTCGCCAGCGCGGCGGGCAGGCCGTCGGCGCGCACCAGGGCGTTCAGGCCCTGCTGGACGGTGTCCGGCCGGGCGGCGGCGAACGCCGCGGGCGGCGCCAAGGCGCCCAGCGTCATGACACCTACAGCCACAGCGGCCGCGGCCGACAGGGCTCCGCGCCGGCCGCCCTGCTGCCGCGTGGAAGAACGAAACATCTGCGCTACCTGCTCAGGCATGAGTCAACTCCTATGGAATCGTGGAACCGTTGGGAATCCGGCGCTACAGCTGCTGTTGGACGCACTGCCTGTATTGCCTGAGGCTGTCGGGCTGGTAGCACTCCTGTGTCTTGTTGGCGTACCAGACCACGAAGACGGCGATGAGGACGGACACCGCGATCGCGATGGCCGACGTCACCACGCCGGTGACGGCTCGGCCCCGGCCTGTGCCGGTCCGCTTGGCCGTCCTCAGGGCGACGATGCCCAGGATCAGGCCGATGACGCCGAGCGGGCCTCCGATGAAGACGACCGACGTGCTCAAGCCGACAGCGCCCAGCACCGCGGCCGCCCCGGCCAGTCCGTTGGTCGACACCGTGTGATGTGGCGACATGTCTGTCCCTTGCGTGTTCATCAGCCGTCCTTCGGTCAACTGCTCAGGGCACGATCGTGACTTCCGGGGTCTCGGATGCGCATCACGGGAAAGCGGGAGAAAGCACTCCCTCGATCGGGGGAGGTCACCGGCGAGCTGCCCGGCCATACTGGCCGACTATGATCAAGGGCATCCGGCCGCTGCTGCGCGGCTCCACGTACTCGGGCATGCTGTTCGCCTACTGCGGCGCGGTGGCGAGCCTTCCACTGCTGCCCTTCGCGCTGCTGCCGCTGCTGGCGTGGCGATCCGCTCCCGAGGCAGTGCAGAGCGTTCTGGTCCTGCTGGTCTGGGCGGCACTCATCGGCGTGGTGGGGCTGGCCCGCATCACACGGCGGGCGCTGGTCGCGTCGGCCCGCCGACTGTTGTGCGTGCCGCTGCCGGATCCTGTGACGGCACGTCAGCCTGCAAGTTCCGGCGCCGACCGTTGGCGGACTCCCCTCTGGCTGCTGCTGCACGTGGCACTGGGGTGGGCCGGGGCCCTGGTGAGCGGTCTGCTGTTCCTTTCGGGCCTGGTCCTCCCGGGAGGTTGGCTCGGCGCCGAGGCGCGGCTGAGTCTGTTCGGCTGGTCGGTGCGGGTGGAGGGTGGCTGGCAGAGCTGGGTCGTGGCGCTCGGGTGCCTGCTGCTGGCGGCGGCCGTGTGCGCGTTGGTGGCGAACGCCCTACGGTGGCTGGCGCCCAGACTGCTGGGACCGTCATCGGCTGAGCGGCTCGCGCTGGCGGCGGAGCGGGAACTGCAGTTGGCCGAACGCAACCGACTCGCCCATGAGTTGCACGACTCCATAGGGCACACGCTGACGGCGACCACGATCCAGGCCGCGGTGGCCGGCGAGGTGCTCTCCGCCGACCCGGTGGCGGCGCGGGCCGCCCTGCGCAGCATCGAGGAGTCGGCCCGGGCCGCGCTGGAGGACCTGGACTACGTACTTGGCGTGTTGCGCGAGGAGAAGGCGGAGACGGCGCCGACCCGCACCCTGGCCGACCTGCCTGAGCTGCTCGACCGGTTGCGGCACGCGGGCGCGGTGGTGGAGCCGGAAATGTCCGGCGAGTTGGCGCAGGTGCAGGGGACACTCTCGCGGGCGGCCTACCGGATACTGCAGGAGGGATTGACGAACGCGTTGCGGCACGGGGCGGGAGGGCCGATCGGGGTCCGGGTGGCCGCCGCGGAGGACGGACTGGAGCTCAGTGTGGTCAACCGGACCGGTCCCGGCACGAGCACGGGTGCGGGCTCGGGGCCGGGTGCCTTCCCGACATCCGGGCACGGCCTGCCCGGGCTGGCCGAGCGCGTGCGGTTGCTGCACGGCGAGATCGACGCAGGCCCACACGGTCCGCAGCACTGGCGGCTGGCGGTCCGGCTGCCGGTACGGTGGTCGGCATGATCGGCTCTGACACGAGCGCAGCCGTCACACTCCTGATCGCGGACGACGACGAGGTGACCCGAAGCGGTCTGCGCACTTTGCTCGGGGTACAGCCGGGGATCACGGTGATCGGGGAGGCCGCCGACGGCGTCGAGGCGGTCGAACAGGTGCAGCGGCTACGGCCGGACGTGGTCCTGATGGATGTGCGGATGCCGCGTTGCAATGGGATCGAGGCCACCCGGCGGGTGCTGGCCGAGTCTGATGAGCCGCCGAAGGTCGTGGTGATCACCACCTTCGAGAACGACGACTACGTCACCGCCGCGCTCAGCGCAGGGGCCAGCGGGTTCGTGCTCAAGAGGCTTCCGGTCCGTCAGATCACGGAAGCGGTGCGGGTGGTGGCGGCCGGGGAGGCGATCCTCTTCCCGGCGGCACTGCGCCGCATGGTCGCTGCCCGCCCGCTGCACTCCTCGAAGGCGTTGCCGAGGGCCTCGCTGACGGGGCGGGAGGAGGGTGTGCTGCGGTTGATGGCCACCGGCCTGTCCAACCCGGAGATCGCGGAGTCGCTGACGGTGAGCCTGGAGACGGTGAAGACGCACGTCGGGAACGTACTGAACAAGCTGGGAGCCCAGAACCGGACCCACGCGGTGGTGATCGCGTACGAGTCAGGTCTGGTGGTGCCGGGGTTCACCGGCTGACGCTGCCAGGAGGGCTCGTTCCGACCGTACGGCGCCGTAAAGGGAAACCGATCGGCCCCTCGGAACGTGTCGCCGCGCCCGTCACCGGTCCCGGCATGGAACCGTCTCCGCATGACCGAAGGCTCGGCACCTCACATGTCCCCGGCGCGGATCACCGTACTGGGCGTTCAACCCGGCAACCCACCCTTTCGCATCGTGGAAGTCGACGGAGAGTTCATCGGCAGGGCGATGTCGATGACGGACGTGCTGTTGCTCGCCGCGGAGATGGGGATCGTGATCCACGACCTCGACGACCAGGACGTGGTCCGGTGGGTCGGAGGCGGCAAGTTCACCTGGAACCCGCGCTAGGTTCTGCCCGGCGGGAGACCGGCCGGCCCCGGATGGGCACCGCGGCAGCGCGCAGTGTCCGGTCCAGGGTCGGCTCCGTCTTGCCCACGATGCGTCCGCGCGCTCTGGGCTGTCCGGCACGGCAGCCGCGCGGACACGGCGTCATGGGGGCTCAGTACGCGTGTCCCACGTGCGCAAGTGCCTGCTTCAGCAGTACCCCCTGCCCGCCGGGCATTTCGCTCTCCACGGCTTGCGAGGCAGCCTCCTGCGGACTGAACCAGACCAGGTCGAGCGCGTCCTGGCGGGGGCGGCAGTCGCCGCTCACCGGCACGATGTAGGCGAGGGACACCGCGTGCTGGCGCGGGTCGTGGTAGGAGGTGACGCCCGCTGTGGGGAAGTACTCCGCGACCGTGAACGGCTGGAGGGAGGCGGGAACACGGGGCAGGGCCACCGGCCCCAAGTCCTTCTCCAGGTGGCGCAGCAGCGCATCACGGACCCGCTCGTGGTGCAGGACCCGGCCTGACACCAGGGTGCGGCTGACCGTTCCGTCCGGACCGATGCGCAGCAGCAGTCCGATGCTGGTGACTTCGCCGCTGTCGTCCACACGTACGGGCACGGCCTCCACGTACAGGATCGGCATCCGGGCCCGGGCCGTTTCCAGCTCGTCCGTGGTCAGCCAGCCGGGCGTGGTTTCGGTCGTGTCAGACATTGTTTGAGCATACTTTCCGGGTGGGGTGCCCGCAGGAATGCGGGCCGGTTCGGATACGGGAGTTTCGTGCCGGTCGTGGCTACGGAATGGCCGAACCGGTGTTCCGTGTTGTTGTTCGGGCCGGGTGCGGTTCCACGAGACGACCGGCTTCGCCGGGTTCGGCCCCGCTGCTGAAGCTCCTTGCACCGCGCCTGCCTACGTCAGCTGCGCGGGCGGTGTTCATGTCGCGGCCTGGATGCCGAGGTCGGCGAGGAGGCCGCGTACGCGCTGCTCGATCTCATCGCGGATGGGTCTGACGGCATCGACACCCTGTCCGGCCGGGTCCTCCAGCTGCCAGTCCAGGTACCGCTTGCCAGGGAAGTAGGGGCAGGCGTCGCCGCAGCCCATGGTGATCACCACGTCGGACGACTGCACCGCCCCGACGGTCAGCGCTTTGGGCGTCTCGGCGGAGATGTCGACCCCGCCTCGCGCATCGCCTCGACAACCGCAGGGTTCACGGTGTCGGCGGGGGCGGAGCCGGCCGAGCGCACCTGTACGCGGTCCTGGCCTAGGTGGGTGAGGAAGGCGGCGGCCATCTGTGAGCGGCCGGCGTTGTGGACGCAGACGAACAGTACGGACGGGGCAGCGGGAGCGCTCATGGAGAGGGCTCTTCCTGGTCGGGTGGTCCAGCGGGGCGGGTCAGCGGCCGACGAAGACCTGGACGGCCGCTCGGCGCCCGAGCCGAGCCGCGTCGGTCATCCGGAGTGTCCGTCGGCAGGGGCCTCGAAGAGCGAGGAGAGGCGGGCGAGGGCGGCGGGCAGCAGCCAGTAGTAGACCCAGGTTCCGCGTCGCTCGGAGCCGACCAGGCCGGCCTCGCGCAGCACTTTGAGGTGATGGGAGATCGTCGGCTGCGAGACGTCGAACGGGCCCGTCAGGTCGCAGACGCACGCCTCGCCGCCCTCGTGCGAGGCGATCAGCGACAGCAGCCGCAGCCGCACCGGGTCGGCCAGGGCCTTGAACGTCTTCGCCAGGTCGGCGGCGGCTTCCTCGCCCAGCGGCTCGCGCACCATCGGCGAGCAGCATGCCACCGCCACCGCTTGGTCCTGACCGAGCACCTGCAGTTCCGGATTCGACATGTGTCTATGTTGGCAGTCGTCTATCCGAATGCCAAGCTCTACTGTATCGATATCCGTCGATATGGACCCCGGATCCCGGGAGGCTGCCATGTCCCGTGTTCAGCTCCCCCTTCGCGTCGCCGACCTCGAAGGCTCGATCGCCTTCTACTCCAAGCTCTTCGGCGCCGAGCCCGCCAAGCGCCGCCCCGGCTACGCGAACTTCGCCATCGCCGAGCCGCCGCTCAAGCTCGTCCTCATCGAGGGCCCGGCCGGCGAGGACACCCGGCTGGACCACCTCGGCGTCGAGGTCGAGTCCACCGAGCAGGTCGCCGCCGCCACCTACCGCCTCAAGGAGGCCGGGCTCGCCACCTTCGAGGAGAACGACACCTCCTGCTGCTACGCGCTGCAGGACAAGGTGTGGGTGACAGGCCCCGGCAAGGAGCCGTGGGAGGTCTACGTCGTGAAGGCCGACGCCGCCTGGGTCGGGCCGATCTCGACGACCACCGTGTCGTGACGCGCCATGGCCCGGTCGGGCGGGCCCGGTTGCGGGCCCGCCCTGTGGTCAGTCGTCCACGGCGTCCAGCACCTTGCCCAGGTCCACGAACTTGAAGCCCGTGGCGGTGCGCGGGCCGTCCTCGGGGGCGTCGTGGCCGTCCTGGACCACGAGGAGGCCGCGGGGAAACGCGCGGCCGAGGGGCTGGTTCAGGGCCGCGGCCCCGTCGCACTCCTCCGAGCCGTCGAGGTCCCGCGAGCGTGCGGTGATCCGTACGCCGCCCTCGTACTCGTGGTTGTCCTTGCGCTCGCGGTCGTAGAAGGCGAACGTGTTGTCGCCCTGGCTCGACACCATGAGGTAGCCGTCACCGTCCCCTTCGTCGACGATGGTCAGCCCCTCCACGTCCGCGGACAGGCGGCGGCCGCCGAAGCCCGGGTCGACGCCGGGCGTGCACTCCTCGGTCCCCTCGTTGTACGTGGCCGGGACACCGTACTCGCGGACCCGGTCCACCAGCACCGGCGCCGAGGTCAGATCGGCCCGCATCCGCCAGATGCCGACGTCCTCCTGGCCGGCGTAGAGGGTGCCGTCGGCGGGGTCGACGACCATGCCCTCGACCTGGGGCCGCTCGCCCGGCTCACCGCAGGGGCTCCAGGACGTGCCGTTCGGCAGACGGAAGGAGGAGGGCAGGTCCAGGGTCCGCACGAGGCGGTAGCCGACCGTACCGCCGGGGGCGGCGGTCAGTTCGAGCAGGGCGAGCCTCGTCTCGTGGCGGCGGCTGACCAGGGCGTAGGAGCGGCCGGTGGCCTGGTCCGTCCAGGTCGCCAGACCGTACGCGGTGCGCTGGTCGTTGATCTCCTCCTGCGAGGCGGAGAAGACCGGAGGAACGGTCGGCGCGGTGACGTCGGTCAGCGGGCCGCCGGGGCGGTTGCGGTCTATGCGGTAGAAGCGGAGGCGGTCGTTGCCGCGGTCGGTGACGACGGCGAGATCCGCCGGGCCGGCCGACAGGCGCATCCGGTGGACCAGGTCGACGTTGTTGAACCGCCCCGGTGCATCGTCCGGTCCCGGCCGGCTCGGCGCGGGCAGCGCCTGCACCTGACGCGCGCCGAGGTCGTAGACCCGCAGCCCGCCCTCCTTGGCCGTGGCGACGACCAGACTACGGTCGGGGTCGGCGTTGTTGCGCCAGATGGCGGGGTCGTCGGCGTTGGCGTTGCCGCCCTCCTCGTCGTCGAACAGCGTGGCGGTCTCCGCCACCGGGGTGACGGCGGGGAGCGGGCCGCTTTTGCGGCTCTGCGCCGTGGCGGGGGCGGCCGCGGTGAGGCCGGCGAGGACGGCGAGCGCCGCGGTCAGCGCGAGGGCGGGTACGGCGGGACGAGCGGGGCGCGCAGGGCGAGCGGGACGATGAGGGTCCACCAGGAGTCTCCAACGGTTGGTCAGACACGTGTGCGGTCATGGCAGCTGAAGACTCGAGCCCTTGCGCCAAGGGCTCGTCGTCGCCAGGCGACGGACAGTCATGCACGACATGAACAAGACGTGTCGTCGCTCGCCGCCCTCGAATCCTCCTCCACCCGCCGCCGCACAGCAGCGCTGTCCCGCCGGCGGCGGGAGCAGTCGACGAAGCGGCTACGATCCGGTGCCGGTGCGCCCCGACCAGCGCGGGGCCACCACCTGGCCCAGCGCCAGCACGCTCAGCCCGAACATCAGGACCCCCAGGGGCACATGGAGCGACGGTATGTGCGCGATGCCCAACACCACCTGTACCGAGGCGAGTACGAGGAAGCCCGACGAGTACAGGATGGGGCGGGGCGAGCCGCCGCCCGGCCGCCACGCCAGGACCGCGGCGAGCACATACACCATCGACGCGCCGTACATCACACGCGCCCCGACGCCGTGCAGTACCTCGCCGTGGGACGTGGACAACAGCAGTCCGGCGGTGACGGCCTGGAAGAAGATGGCCAAGGTCTGCAGGGCGATCGCCACCTGCACGAACGTGAGTCCGCGGTGCTGCGCCGTCGTCGTTGCGGCCATGAGTCGGTCCCCTCTTCTGCCTTGCGGCGATGGATCGGTAGTGTCTCGCTGGTCCGACGACGTGGGCCCGCGAAATGTGAGGCGAAGCCCCGACCTCACGATCCTGCGCGGTGTTTCGTCGAAGTGGCGAGAGCGGAAGCGGACGGGAAGAACCGAAGAACCAGGGAGCGGTCGAGGCCATGAACAACCCGTACGAGCCAGGGCATGACCGGTCCGAGCCGAGCCTGAGCGCGCTCGTCGGCGAGCGGCGGCACTTGATCAACCTCGGCTACCGGCTGCTCGGTTCGCTGAGCGAGGCCGAGGACGCCGTGCAGGAGACCTACACCCGCTGGTACGCGATGTCACGCGAACGGCAGGAGGCCATCGAGGCGCCCGGCGCCTGGCTGACGACGGTGGCCACCCGCATCTGCCTGGACCAGCTCGGCTCGGCGCGGGCGCGGCGCGAGAGCTACGTCGGCGCGTGGATACCCGAGCCGCTGCCCGACCGTGCGGAGTGGCACGGAGGGCCGGCGGGCGGCAGCAGCACCGAGCCGGCCGACCCGGCCGACCGGGTCACCCTGGACGAGTCGGTGAGCATGGCCTTCCTCGTCGTACTGGACGCGATGACACCGGCCGAACGCGTGGCGTTCATCCTGCACGACGTCTTCCGGTACCCGTTCGCGGAGGTCGCCGCGATCGTCGGCCGGACGCCGGCAGCCTGCCGGCAGTTGGCATCCTCGGCCCGACGACGTATTCGTGCCGAGCGGGCTCCGGCCACCGCGACGGGTGAACAAGCGGCACTGGTACGGAATTTCAAAGAGGCGTGGGAGGCGAAGGACATCGAGGCCCTCGTCGACCTCCTCGACCCCGATGCCACGATGGTCGCCGACGGCGGCGGCCTGGTCGGCACCGTCCTGCGCCCGGTCGAGGGCAGCGAGCGCATCGCCGCGTACCTGATCCACATCGCCGCCAAGGCCCCGGGGCTGACGCTCCTGGAGCGGACGGTGAACGGCCGGCCCGGTCTCGTCGCCCAACACAGCGGCGTCACCGTGACCGTGGCGGCGTTCGACCTCACCGGGCGCCGCGTCACTCGTATCTGGGCGGTCCGCAACCCGGAGAAACTCCGGCCGTGGACCGAGAGCCGAGACCCCCGCGACGCGTAGGCTCCAGGGGTACTCACCCATGGCCGCCCGGGGCGCTGTCCGGTACTGCTCGGCGCCCCCCGGCGCCGAGGCGGGAGCGCAGCGCCGTGTGGACGGTGTAGCCCGCTGCCGCGCCGACCGCGTACCAGAACAGGTCGGGCGGATTGAAGGTGGAGCCGAGTACGAGACGGCCGACGGTGCTGCGCCGGGAGAGTTCCCCGGGGATCTCGCTGAGCTGGAGGAACTCGATCGCCCAACTCGCGGCCAGGGCGCCGGCGGCAGCCCGCAAGGGCGTCACCCCCGGCGCCAGGACCACGACGAGGGTGAGGAGCAGGACGGTGTACAGCGCGTCTCCGCCGTACTTGGCGATGTCCCCCGCCGTCACGGCTCTGAGCCCCAGCCCCGCGCCTACGGTCACCACCGCGACTCCGGCCGCCGCGAGTCGGGTCCGCAACGGGTCGGCGGCAGCAGGGTCATGGATTTCGGGGGCAGTAGGCACGGGACCATCCTGCCGGGCGTGCCCACCCGCCTCGGAACCGGGCCCCGCCTCGCGGAACGGGAGGAGGGATCCGGCTCAGCCCTGCTCCCGGACGCCCCACGGGGAGCCGTACGCGGACAGCAGGTCCAGGAACGGGCGAGGCGGAAGGGCCTCGGGGCCGAGTACGCCGGCCTCTGCCCACACCCCGCCGGCCAGGAGCTCGAGCGCCACGACCGGGTTGACCGCGGTCTGCCACACCACGGCCTGGGAACCGTACTCGCGCATCGACCACTGGTTGTCCACCACGTGGTACAGGTACACCTCGCGCGGCCGGCCGTCCTTGGTGCCCTTCACCCAGGTGCCCGCGCAGGTCTTGCCTGCCATCCGCTCGCCCAGCGCGGCCGGGTCGGGCAGGCACGCCGCGACCACGTCGCGCGGGGAGACCTGCACCGGGGCGCCGTCCGCGCTGCGCACCGTGACCGGCTCGGCCGAGTCCAGGCCCAGCGCGTGCAGCGTCTTCAGCTTGGCGATGAAGTCCTCGCCGAGTCCGTACTTGAAGGTGACCCGGCTGGCGTCCACCCAGCGCGGGACCAGCAGTACCTCCTCGTGTTCGACGTTGACGCACTCGACCGCGCCGATGCCCTCCGGGAAGTCGAACACCTCCGGCTCACTGAACGGCTCGGTGGTGAACCAGCCGCGGTCCCGCTCGTAGACCACGGGCGGGTTCAGGCACTCCTCGATCGTCGTCCAGATGTTGAACGACGGGGCGAATTCGTAGCCCTCGACGGTCAGGTTCGCCCCGTCACGGATGCCGATCTCCTCGATCTCGTCGAACAGCTCATCGGCCGCGTACCGGGCGAAGACGTCCGACAGGCCGGGTTCGACACCCATGCCGAGAAGCGCCAGTCGGCCCGACTTCTCCCACGCGTCGGCCCGCGCGAACTGCTCGTCGCCGAGCTTGACCCCGCACTCCGCGTACTGCCGGCCAGGGTGCGGCCGGGACAGCGACATGGCCATGTCCATGTAGTGGCTGTCCGCCGCGAGGGCCGCCTCGAACAGCGGCATCACGAACCGCGGATCGGTCGCGTTCAGCAGTACGTCGCACCGCTCCTCGGTGAGGAGTGCGGCCACCGCCGCCTCGTCGGAGGCGTCGATGCGGCGCGCGACGAACCGCCCGGCGCCGGCGCCGGTGCCGGTGTCGACCGCGGCCACGGCGGCCTGTGCGCGGGTGAGGTCGTAGTCGGCGACCACGAAATGGTCGAAGAAGTCCCGGCGGGCCGCGATCCGTGTGATCGCGGTACCGACGCCACCGGCGCCCACAAGCAGAACACGCATGACGAAACCCTCTCTCGATGAGGTCCGCGCAGGTCCGCGCCCCATGGGAGGGATGAAAGCCGGGCCGGCGAGATAAGGTCAATGGTGTTGGCATAAGGCCCCTCGTACGGCCGCCGGTCCGGTGGCGACCGTACGTCCGTGGCGGAGGAAGGCACCCGATGGCGAAGCAGGTGGTCCCCGAGGAAGCCCGCAGGCGGCGGCGCCCCACCCGGCAGGGCACCGTCCTGTCCGAACGTCTGATCGTCGACACCGCCCTGCGCATGCTGCGCGAACACGGCAGCGCCGGACTGTCCGCCCGGCGGCTCGGCGCCGCCCTCGGTGCGGACCCCAGCACGCTCTACCGGTACTTCGACGGCATGGACGGCCTCACCCTCGCCATCGGCGAGGAGCTGATCGGCCGGGCCCTCGAGGGCTGGGCGGCCACCGGGGACTGGCGCCGTGACCTGCGCGAATTCGGCCTCCGCATCCACGGCGCCTACCTCGCCCACCCGCAGGCCGCCGTACTGACCGCCAGCCGCGTGACCGGCCGGCCCCGCGAGATCGCCGCCGACGAGGCCGTCCTCGGCATCCTGCGCACCGCCGGCTTCCCCGACCCCGAGGCGGTCCTGATCTACCACGCCTTCATCGACCAGAGCCTGGCCTTCGCGGCCCTCGACGCCGGCGCCCTCGCCATGGCCGAGACATCCCGGACCTCCGACGAGCAGCAGTGGGAGTCCACGTACGCCCGGCTGCCGGCCGAGCAGTACCCACACATCGCGGCCACCACACGGCTGCTCGCCGCCCGGATGAACCACAGCGCCTACCCGGTCGCCCTGGACATGCTCCTCGCAAGCGCGGAGGCAAGGCTCCAGGCGGCAACACGGCGGGTGCGCGGGGCGGCGCGTCGAGGTGCGCGGGGTTTGGCCGCTGGCGAGACTGGACCCATGACGACAATGGCGGTACTTGAGGGCGGGCCGGAGGATCTGCCGGAGCGGGTCGTACCGGTCACCGCGACGGGCGAAGATCTGAAGATTGCACATCGTGGCGGATACGAACACTTCAAAGCCACGTCGAGGTTCCAGAACGGCACAGAAGGCCGGCTCCCCGTCTACGAGTGGTGGGAGCGCACGGAGATCGCCGAGTAGCGGCCTGCGCCGAGACGTGCGCATGGCTGCTTTCGCCGGACCGCCGACCGGCCTGCACACCCTGCTCGACGAGGCGCATCGGCTGCTGCCCGGCATCATCGAGGTGCGCCGCACCCTCCACCGGGCACCGGAACTCGGGCTGCACCTGCCGCTCACCCAACAGACCGTCCTCGAGGCCCTGACAGGCCTGCCCCTGCGCATCACCGCGGGGGAGCGGCTCAGTTCGGTGGTCGCCACCCTGGACGGCGCGAAACCCGGCCGGACCATTCTGCTCCGCGCCGACATGGACGCCCTGCCCCAACAGGAGGACACCGGCCTGGATTACGCCTCCCAGGTCCCGAGCGCCATGCACGCCTGCGGCCACGACCTGCACACCGCCATGCTCATCGGCGCAGCCCGCCTGCTCTGCGCCCGCCGCGGGCAGATCCGCGGGCGCGTCGTGTTCATGTTCCAGCCCGCCGAGGAACGCGGAGGCGGCGCCCCGTACATGATCGAGGAAGGCGTCCTGGACACCCCGGACGGCAGCGGAGTGGACGCGGCGTTCGCGCTGCATGTCATGACCCGCTTCGACACCGGCACCGTGCACGTGCGGCCCGGCCCGATGTTCGCCGCGTCCGACCTGGTCCGCATCACCGTACGAGGCCGCGGCGGACACGCCTCCGCACCGCACCTCGCCCTCGACCCGGTCCCCGTCGCGTGCGAAATCGTCCAAGCCCTGCAAACTGCCGTGACGCGCACGGTCAGCGTCTTCGACCCGGTGGTGGTCAGCATCACCCGCATCCAGGCCGGCACGACCACCAACATCATCCCCGAGACCGCGGAACTGCACGGCACCTGCCGTACCTTGACGCTGGAGTCCCGTGAGCGGATGCGCACCGTGATCGAACGGGTGGCCAGTAACGTGGCCGCCGCGCACGGCGCCGAGGCCGACATCGACCCGGCCCGGGGCTACCCTCCTGTACACAACGATCCGGCCTTCACCACCACGGTCCGCGATGCCGCAACCGAACTCCTCGGCACCGCTCCGGTACAGCCCTTGGCCGACCCGGTCATGGCATCCGAAGACTTCTCCTACGTCCTCGAACGCGTCCCGGGGGCCATGGCCCTGCTCGGAGCCCGCCCACCCGCCATCCCGGCCGACGGCGCCCCGGACTGCCACTCCAACCGCGTCGTGTTCGACGAGAACGCCATGGCCGCCGGGATGTCCCTCCACGCAGCCGTGGCACTGCGGTACCTCGCGGGCTGACGGCGTACGAGGTCGCCCGGGCCACCGCGGCCCGCGCCCTGCCCGGCCCCGGTCCCCCGTTTCCTACTCGAACGGCACATTGATGCAGGCGAGCCGTGCCCCGGCCGTGCCCGCCGTGCCGGGCTCCGTGTGGGTGGCGTGCTCGTGGATCACTACGGAACGGGCCCCGCCGGCACGGTACCGCCAGGTCAGGGTGGACGCCGAGGCGCCATTGCCGTGGCCGTCGGTGGTGATGTCGAGCCACGTCTCGTTGCGGGGATTGGCGTACGCGGGGTTCGTCGAAGGCTGCTTGGGGTCGACGGCGTTCTGGTAGTGCGGCCCGGAGTCGTTGGGCTTGCTGCCGCAGGGCTTCTGGTGCACGTGGGCGCCGAACGTCCGGTTCGGCGCCACGCCGTGGAGCCGCAGCTCCACGTGGGTGCCGTCGCCGTCGAACCGCTCCGTGACAGTGACCTTGCTGCCGGCTGGTACCGCTTTCGTGTCGAAGGTGACCGCCTGGTGTGTGGGCCGGCCGTCGGCTGCCCGGAACGAGCCCTCCACCGTCACGTCCTGGCCGGCGACCACGCCCAGGGGCAGGACGACAGCCAGGGAGGCCGTGAGCGCTGAAACGAGCAAGGACATCTTCTGCTCCTCTTCACCACGGGTTCTCGCTGGGGCTCCCCCTTCGCCCGCGGTCCAGCCATGTGCGCGCCGGATCATCAAGCGCTACACGGCCCGGAGCTCAAGATCGTCCGGATGTGTCGGCCAGCGCTTCCAAGGACCATGTTCGCCCACCTCGCAGCCTTGCGCAGGGCGCCTCCAGGGTGTCGGCCTGCTTTTGCCTGATCAGCCGCACTATTCCGGTTCGTGTCAGTCGGTGATCCGACCCGCGGCGCGTGGTCGGACGAAGGTCCCCTGGAGGAGCGATCCTCTGCGGGGCCTGCCGGGTGACACCGGGCGGCGCCCGGCTCGTCATGCCGCCGAACGGTGGCACTCTTCACCACCATGTGGCCGTGATCCCGTCCCACTTGATTGCCGCGCTCTCCGGCTTCGCCCTGCTCGCACCCGCCTCCGCGTACGCCGTCTCCACCGCCCCCGTCGCACCAGAGGCCCCCGTCTCAGCCCGGCAGGGGGACTTCTTCGCCGACCTGCCCAAGGGAGGTGACCTGCACAATCACCTGTCCGGTGCGGTCACCACCGAGTTCCTGATCGAGCTCGCCGCCGGGGACGGCCTGTGCATCACCACCGACACCACCACCGCGGTACCCCCGCCGTGCGGGCCGGGGACCCGCCCCGCCGCAGACGCCGTCACCGACGCGGCGCTCCGCCGGCAGGTCATCCGGGTCTGGTCGATGCAGGATTTCCCGGCCGACGGGAACGGCCACGACCACTTCTTCGCGACCTTCTTCAAGTTCGGCGAGGCGACCTTGCGGCACCCCGGCCGGATGCTGGCAGAGGTCGCCAACACGGCCGCCCGGCAGAACCAGTTCTACCTGGAGACCATTTCCCCGGCTTCCCGGCCGGCCCGTGACCTCGCCGACCGGATCGGCTACGACGCCGACCTCGACCGCATGCACGACAAGCTCCTCGCCGACGGCGGTCTGGACGCGATCGTCCGGAAGGCCCGCGCCGACGCCGACGCCATCGACACCGAGTTCCGCACCGCCGCGCACTGCGACACCCCGCGGCCCGACGCGGCGTGCTCCCTCCCGTACCGCTGGATCTCCCAGGTCGCCCGCGCCGGCACCCCGCAGCGGGTGTTCACCCAGATGGCGCTCGGCATGCGGCTGGCCGAGCGCGACGCGCGCTTCGTCGCCGTCAACCTGGTGCAGCCGGAGGACGACCCGGTCGCGTTGCACGACTACCGCCTGCACATGCGGATGCTGAACTACCTCAAGACCCAGTACCCGAAGGCGCACATCACCCTGCATTCGGGCGAGCTGGTGCCCGGCCTGGTCAAGCCGGAGGACCTCACCTTCCACATCAGGGAGGCCGCCCAGACCGGCCGCGCCGAGCGGATCGGGCACGGCGTGTCCGTCCTGCACGAGGACCGCTGGCAGTCGCTCATGCGCTACATGGCTGAGCGGCGGATCGCGGTCGAGGTCCCCTTCCACAGCAACGAGCAGATCCTGCGTGTCTCCGGCGACGCGCACCCCTTCGCCACCTACCGCCGCCACGGCGTACCGGTCGTCCTCGCCACCGACGACCCGGGCGTGTCCCGGATCGAGATCACCGACGAGTACCGCCGGGCCGCCGAGATGTACGGGCTCGGCTACCCGGAGCTGAGGGACCTGGCCCGGGCATCCCTGGAACACTCGTTCCTTCCCGGCCGCGGCTTGTGGAACCGTGACGTCCGCACCGGCTACCGGCCCACCGGGCCGTGCGCCGGGGAGCGGCAGGGCGCCGAGCACCCGGGCGCGCGGTGCGCCCGCTTCCTGGCCGCCGGCCCGAAGGCGCAGGTCGAGTGGCGGCAGGAGGCGGCCTTCCACCGCTTCGAGACCGCCCACGCCCGCGCCACCCGCCCCGGCTCCCACTGACCCCGGGACCCCGGTCGACTGCGTGACTTCCCGGCCCCGGAGCGGGGGAAGCCCCGCCAATCGGGCCAGGCATTCGGGCCGGTCCGGCATGGCGGCAGGCCGATGGCGCGATGCATCCGTGATGCTGATGGCCGAGCCAGGCAGGAGAGACCGTGGACGATCCAAGCCCCCAGGAAGCCCGGAGCTCGGCATCCACCAGCGCGAGCCACAGTGTTGCCGGCCAGCCGGGAGTCATCGGCATCGCACTCGGCGCCGTGCTGACGGCCGTGCTCGCGCAAGGTTCGTGGCAGTGGTTCGCCACGTACATCGGGGTGACGCTCCTCGCGGTGCTCTTCTGTCTGTACCGACTGCCGCAGTGGACGCCCGGCCTCCGAACTGCCTACATGGGGAATCTGACGGCGTATTCGCTGGTCGTCGGCCTGTGTGTGGCGATCACAGTGGCCCCCATGCTGCAGCGCTGGCCGTGGCTGTTTCCGATGCCGGGCACTCGAGACAGGTGCCCCGCGCTGCGTACGTACGAGCGAATCCGGACGGAGGCGGCGCTGGCGGACCTGGCTGGTCGCGACCCTGCCGCCTTGGCTCACGCACAGGACGTCCAAGGCCATGTCGCCTTTGCCGACTGCCTGTCCTCCACCACGACCCTGTGGTTGCCGGCCTACGCGGCCGGAGTGGCCGTGCTGGTGGGTCTGGGTGCGTGGTCCTTCGGTCGGCTGCGGGTGAGGAACGAGGAGAGCCGTGGTCAGGCGTAGACCTCCTCGTCGGGGCTGAGCGCCGGCTCAGCTCTTGTCGGAGGGGGCTCCCGTTCAGGGTTCTTCGCATTGTTGGTTCGGCGAGCCCGGGCAGCCGGCCCGGTACCCCTGCGCGGCAGGCCGTCTCGATGCGCCGGTGGATGGCGAGGGCCTCCTCGTGGAGCCGGTCGTTCTATCGGGAGAAGTAGGTCTTGACGCTGACGGCTGGACCACCTGAGAACCTCTGCACGGCTGCCTTGGCGTCTCCCGACACAGTGACAGAAGAGGTGCCCCCGGCCGGAATCGTGGTCAGCCCGCCGATCGGGACCACCTCGACCGCCTGCTGAGGCGATCCGGATTTCGGCTGGTCATAGACCAGATAGACGACGCGGACCGATACCGCTGTGTTGTTCGGGTTCTTCAGAACGACCTGGTCGAAGGCATCGAACTTACTCAGAGGCTGACCGGCCGGGTCTGCCGGCTTGGCCTCGACGGCGGATGAATCGGCCGGAAGATCTGCGGGGACGAGCTCCTTGACGGTCACTCGGACATCGGCGACCTGGCCGGCGTCGGCTCCGCTGAAGGCCAGGATGTCGTAGCCCCCACCGTGTTGCACGACGAGGCTGCCTCGGTCGCTTCCGTAGGCGGTCGTGACCCGCACATCAGGCAGATCCTTGCCTGTGCTGTCCACCGCTGTGATCGCCAGAGTCGGCACCACACTCGTCCGTCCGGTGTTGTTGATGGAGAGCGTCTGGTCTATGAATTCCCGCTTGCCGAGTGCGTGATAGCCGAAGGACAAGGGTGTGATCGTTGCTGGGCTTGCCGTGACCGGTGCGGAAGCCGACGGCGCCGCTCCGGCTGGAGGCGTGGAGGCACCACTCGGACTGCAGCCGACCAGTGCGACGATGCTGAGGACAACACCTGCAACCGTTGCGCCCCGCGGGTGTTGAGTGAAGGATCGATCCGTGCTTGGCATCGTCGGAGACTAATGCAGGCGGGGACACGAGAGGCCGACGGGAGACGGCCGGCCCCGTCAGTCGCCCGACGGATGCACCACCTCCACCCCCTGGTCGCGCAACTCCTTGACCACCGGGGAGTCGTCGGGCGCGTCCGTGACGATGAGGGCGATCTGCTCCATCGAGCAGATGCGGCCCAGCGCCGCACGGCCGAGCTTGTCGGCGGTCGCTACCAGGATCACCCGCTGCGCCGCGGCCACCGCGGCTCGTTTCACCTGTACGTCTTCGAGGTTGTAGGCCGTTGCCCCCTGGACCGGGTCGACACCGCAGCAGCCCAGAACGAACGTGTCGAAGCACAGGTCCTTGAAGGCCTGGACGGGCGTCTGGCCGTAGAAGGAGAGCTCCTCGGGGCGCACCTGGCCACCGGGTAGCAGCAGTTGGATGCCGGGGTTTGCGGAGAGGGCGAACGCGGCGTGCAGGGAGAGCGGGGTCACCGTGAACTGGCGGTCTGCCATGGCCTTGGCGACGGCCACGGCGGTGGTTCCGGTGTCCAGGGCCACCGTCTCTCCGTCGGTGAGCAGTTCGACCACGGTGCACGCGAGCCGCTCCTTGGCCTGTGCTCCGGACATGGCCCGGATGGCGTAGGGCGGTTCGACGCCGCCGGGCAGGTTGCTCACGGCGCCGCCGCGCACCCGGCGCAGCGCTCCCCGCGACTCCAGTACTTCCAGGTCCCGGCGGATGGTCATCTCGGACGCACCGGTGGCCCGGGCCAGCTCGGCCACGGTCGCGCGGTTCTGCTGCATGAGCAGGCTCACGACGAACTTGTGCCTCTCCATCACGTTCATGTGTCTGCTTTTAGCACAGAAGGCGGCCCTGGATGGTGTTGTGCACACACGATCTGTTGAAACGAACATCCTATGTGCGTAATGTGCAGCCTTGGATGTGAACTTCGGGCTGTTGTGAACGTGACTTCCGTTCATTCCGCTATGAGCGATGAGGAGAGCGATGTCCGCCACCAGAGAGGCCGGCCTGCCCGAAGCGGGAAGGCCTGTTCTCACCACCGTCGCCATCACCGCCTCGTTGGTGGCGTTCGTGGTGATCGGCGCCCTGCAGGCGCTCTACGGCCCGGCGATCCCGGCCCTACGGGAGGAGTACGGCATCAGCCCCGCGGGCGCCGGACTCAGCCTCAGTGCCCACTTCGTCGGCGCACTCCTGGGTGTGCTGATCTACCACGTTCTGCGGGGCCGCTTGAACAACCGGGTGCTGCTCGGCGGCTCCTACCTGCTGATGGCCGCCGGCGCCACGCTCTTCGCGTTCTCGCCGAGCTGGAACCTGGCCCTGACCGGCACCTTCGTCATAGGTCTGGGCTTCGGCGGCATCGACTACGGCCTCAACCAGCTGTTCGCCATCGGCTTCGGCCGCCGCAGCACCGCCATGCTCAACGTGCTCAACGGTCACTTCGGTGTCGGTGCCATCGCGGGCCCGGCCCTGATCGGCTGGCTCGGAGCGGACCGCTACCCGCAGATCTTCCTCGGCATCGGGGTGGTCTGCCTGCTCATCCTGGCCACCCTGGGCGGGGTGGCCGCCCGGGAGCCGGAGCCGGCCCCGGCGGAAGGCGGCGCGACGTCCGGAGCCCGGGTACTGCCCATCATCGCCGTGTTCATCGGCATCTACGTGCTGCACGTGGCCATCGAAACCGGCGTCGGCGGCTGGGAACCCACCCATCTCGAAGCCGTCGGGTACGGCGCCGCCACCGCCGCCACCGCGACCTCCGCCTACTGGGCGGCGATGACCATCGGCCGGTTCGTGGTCGCCCCGCTCAGCCTCCGCTGGTCCGCACCGTCGATCCTGATCGTCTGCTGCGCCGGCATGGCCGGCTTCCTGGTCCTCGCGACCGTACCGGCGCTCGCCCCGTACGCGTACTTCGGCGTCGGCCTGATGATCGCGCCCATCTTCCCGACCTGCCTGCCCTGGCTGAACCGGGCCGTGCCCGGTGTGGCCGCGGCCGGCGCCTACGTGATCGCCGCCTCGATGATCGGCGGCGT
Organism: Streptomyces sp. NBC_00354; assembly: GCF_036106915.1. NCBI lineage: Bacteria > Bacillati > Actinomycetota > Actinomycetes > Kitasatosporales > Streptomycetaceae > Streptomyces > Streptomyces sp. NBC_00354. Next base: position 7,936,310 of record NZ_CP107983.1, read on the forward strand.
GGCCTTCCCGCCGCTGCTGGGAGGGGTGATCGACACCATGGACGTGAAGGCGTTGCCACTCGTGCTGTTCGGCCTCGCCGCCGTGTGTGCGGCCCTGAGCCTGTGGCTGCGCAAGAACGCCCCCGATCCCGACGGCGTGAGCGGCCCTCGCAACGCGGGGGCGGACCGCGCCGACACCGTCTCCATGTGAGGACCCGAGAAATAAGGAACCTGAAGGATGAAAGCCGTTCTCTTCGACATGTTCGGTGTCATCGCGCGTGTCCAGTCGCCCGAGTCCCAGGCCGTGCTGGAACGCACGGCCGGCGGTGACAGCAGCCGCTTCTGGGAGGCGTACTGGTCGCAGCGCGCCCCCTACGACCGTGGTGACGTTGCCGGCCCTGCGTACTGGAAAGGGGTCTGTGCAGAGCTGGGAATCGCACTCGACGAACGACTGACCGCCGACCTGATCGCCGCCGACCTGGCCGGCTGGAGCGAGATCGACCAGCGCAGCGTGGAACTCCTGGCCGCCCTGGCGGACCGGGGCGTGACCCTCGGTCTCCTCTCCAACATTCCGGAGGAGCTCGCCGTCCGGTACGAGGCCACCCAGCCGTGGCTGGAAAGATTCACGGTGCTCGGATTCTCCTGCCGCATCCGCAGCGCCAAGCCCGAGGCGGCCGCCTACCAGTGGTGCGTCCGGGAACTCGGACTGCCCCCCGAGGACATCCTGTTCGTCGACGACCGGGCCGAGAACGTCCTGGCGGCCCGCGAACTTGGCCTGCAGGGCCACCTGTTCACGTCCCCCGATGATCTGCGGACCGCACTCGAGGCGGCGTTGCCGTGACCGGTACGATCCTCGCCGTCCCCGAGCCGTGGATCACGAACAACGCCTTCCTCTGCGCAGCTGCCCGGGCCTTCCCGCCGAACGGGCGGCGCCCGGCGGCATCCGTTGGCATCATGGTCGCGCCGGGGAGGTCCTGACGGGGTGGGGTGGCGGCGCTGTGGTCGGTACGGGGGAGAACGAACGGGAGCTGCTGCAAGGTGAACTCGCCGAGCAGGTGGCCCTGCTCGCGGACCGGGCCGGAGCGGACTCCGCGGCCTCGCTGATCCGCCGCACGGCCCGCCGCGCCCAGTCCCCGCGGGCCCGGATCTGCGTCATCGGCGGTAGCAACGTCGGCAAGTCCCGCCTCGTCAACGAGCTGATCGGCACGGTCTGCCTGCCGGTGTCCGTGCACCCGACGGACGGACCGCCCGTCGTCGTGCGCCCGTTCATCGCCGAATCCGGTGACTCCGCCGAGTCCGGGGCTCCCCGAACTCCCGAGGAGGCCGGGCCCGAGCACCTTGGCCCGGCCGGCCTGCGTACCGTACGCGTCGAGGTGCCCTCCGGGTCCTGGCCCGCCCGTGCGGGAGTGGAAATCGTCGACACCCCCGGCTGGGAGGGCTGGTCCGGAGTGCGGCAGCCCGACACGGCAGCGCTCGCCAGGATCGTCGGCGACTGCGACGTGGTGGTCGTCGTCACCGAGGCGCGCCGCGCCATGCTCGCCACCGAACAGGCCCGCATCAAGGCACTGGCCGCGGCTCCGCACAGCCCTCCGCTCGCCGTCGTCGTCACCAAGCTCGCCGAGGTCGAGGACGAGGCGGCCGACATCCTGCGACGCGTCAACCACCTCGTCGCAGTCCGGGCTCCGGAGGCTCTGGTGCTGCCCGGACCGGTCCCCGCGCCCGGCGCGGCGCAGGGGGCCGGGGAACCCGACGGCGTCGCCCCGCTCCGCGCGGCCCTGGGCCAGCTGGCCGGCATCCGGCTGCGCCGCGCGCTGCGGACCATCCGCAGGCTGCACCTCCTCGCGGCGACCTGCGGCCTGGTCGAGGAGGCCGCCGCGCGGGCGCTCACGGACGTGCACCGGACCGACCCCGTCAGAACGCGGGCCGCACAGATCTGGCACACGGCCCACGAGAGCGCACGCTTCCACTGGATCGTGCTCAGCGCCGAAGCGGGGGAGTGGCGTGCCTCGCTCGTCCAGACGATCGCCGCCGAGGCGCGCAGACGACGGGCCGCCGCAGCACGCGAACTCGCCGCGCGCTTCTCCCAGATGCTGGAGACGCCGGAGGAACAGCACTTCATCCGCCTCCACGCGATCCCGTACACCGCCGAGGTCCTGCACCAGTTCGAATCGTGGATCACCGGGACCGTCGACCGGGTACTGGAAGAGGACACCCGCCGGCTGCGCGGCATCCTGCTCCGCAACAGGCCCGGCGAGGAACTGTTCCAGGGACTGGCCGCCCCCAGTGCCGGGCGGGTCGTGCCGGCCGCGGCGCTGCCCGGTGTTGCCGACGCGGCCGCCGCCGCGGAGTCGCAGAATGCCACCGGCTGGGACGCCTCGTGGCTGCCGGAGTTCGTCGGCACCGCCATCGAGAGCGTGCTGACTCCTGTCTCCACCGAGGTCGTGGCGCAGATCGCGGGAGCGGCCGGTACGGCGCTCGTCACGGAGGCACTCGAGCACGGCCAGGCCGAGCGCCGTGAACGCGCCATCGACGACCTGGAACGGATCGTCGAGGCGGCCTTCACGGACCAGGTGGCGCGGACCGAGGCACGCATCGGGCAGGTGTACGACCGCCTGCTGAGCCAGGCGCGGGACCGCGACGAGCAGTGGTGGCGGCTGCACACCACAGCCGTCGCCGCGCAGCCGGAGTCCCTCGACCACTGGCGTTCACTGCAGAGCACGGCGCGGTCGCTGAGCCGCTCCGTGCACACCCACCTCTCTCCCTTGGAAGGGACCTGATGGCGCACGAGAACCGGCAGTTACCGGCCGGCCAGGAATCACCGGCCGTGCAGTTCCGCGGCTGGAGCGACAACATCGGAACACTGCGCTCGTACTACCAGCGCCTGCAGCGCGTGGCCGGCGAGGCCGCGGCGGTCATCGCCCCGCCCGGCGGCGCGGGCGCGGCACTGGACCTCGGGATCAACGGGGCGGTCTTCGAGCGCGAGACCTTCCGCATCATGGTGCTCGGCGAGTTCAGCAGCGGCAAGAGCACCCTGATCAACGCCTTGCTGGGAAAGCGGCTGCTGCCCACCAAGGCCAATCCGGCCACCGCCTTCACGACCGTCCTGCGATGGGGCGAGACCGAGCGGGCCTGGCTGTACCGGGACGCGGACCGGCAGGGCGTCGAGACGGCCGTCACGACGGAGGAGTTCAAGCGGGAGGTCTCCCTCCAGATCGACGCGTACGGCGCGCCCCGCACCCCCTCGTTCGCGCTGGCCGTCGTCGAGCAGCCGCTGGAGCTGCTGCGTCGATCGGTCGAGATCGTGGACTCGGCAGGGATCAACGAGAGTTCCGACCGCGAGCTGGTGACCCTCCGGTACCTGGAGGAGGTGGACGCCGTCGTGTTCGTCACCGACGCGGGACGGCCGTTCACCCTCCACGAGACCGAAAACTACCTCACCCGGGTCCGGAAGCTCGGGCACCGCGACATCTTCTTCGTGGTGAACCAGTTCGACCGGATCGAGGAGGAGGAACGGGCGGAGGTGATGAGCCGCTGCCGCAACGCGGTCGCCGAGCTCAGCGGGGAATCCGGTTCCACCGCCGCTGCCAACGTCTTCTTCATCAGCGCCCTCCAGGCCCTGCGGTCGCGGATCGACGGCGACGCGGAAGGCCTGAAGGCATCGGGGATCGGGCGGCTCGAGTCCGCCCTCGAGGTCTTCTGCATGCGCGACGCGGCCCGGGTGAAGTTCGTCCGTCTCGCCGAGTTCCTGCGCCACAACGCCGTCAACCTGCGGGTGCGGTTGCATGACGAGGGCGCGATCCTGATGAAGTCGACGGCGGAGCTGCGCGAGCTCCTCGACCGCAGCCAGTCCACCCAGGACCAACTGCGGGCCAGCGCCGACGCGATCCGCGACATCGTCGGCGGCAAGATCCTCGACATCGAGAACGAACTGCAGCTGAAGTTCAGTGCGTTCCTGATCGGCATCAGCAGCGAGATCGCCGACTGGCACGTCACGAGCGGCCCGGGACGCCTGAGCCGAGCCGTCCGGTCCTTCACGAAGGGCGGCCGCGTCGCAGCCCAGCACGAGCTGATGGACGCGTACACCGTCCGGCTCCAGGAACGTATGCAGGTCTTCTGCACCCAGGATCTCGACCAGCTCATCGAGCAGCGGCAGGCCGATCTGGTGCGCCAGCTGGAGCCGCTGATCAGGGCGCACGCGACCCTCCTCGACAAGCTCCGCGCGGAACTCACCGGCAACACGCAGTCCATCCGGGACCAGAACGACCTGCTCTACACGCTCGCCATCGCGGCGGGGAAGGGCCACGGCCGCGACGGGCGCCGCAACCGTGACGACGTGCCGCTCCTGTTCCGCCCCAGCTCGCTCATGGCGATCGGCGCGGGCACCGGTGCGGCTGTGGTCGGCGGGACGGCCGCCGCCGCAGCGGCCGGCCTGATCAGCCTGGCCCTTCCACCGGTCGGTGTGGCGGTGGCCATCGGCGCGGCCGTCGGACCGCTGCTGGCCTCGGGGGCGGTCATCTTCGCCAACGGCAAGCTGCAGTCGCGCGCGGCGGAGGAGTTCTCCGACCACGTGAAGGACTCGGCAGGCCTGACCGCCCGCCAGTACGCGGACAGCCGCGCCGCCGACCTGCGCGCCGTGTGGGGCGGGATCAGCGAAACGCTCCACATCCAGCTCCAGGACCTCATCGGCATCGTCCAGCGCAACATCGAGGAGTCCCGCCTGGACGAGCAGGCCAAGGCGGGCATGCGGGACCAGCTCTACGTGTACGAGCAGCGGATCACCGATGTGGAGCAGCACATCGCGACCTTCCTGCAGCCGTTCGTCTCCGAGACGGAGCCCGATCAGGCGTAGCCGGAGGAGCCGTCAGGGGGCCGGGCGTCAGACGGCGGCGGAGAGTGCGGCGGTGGTGGCGAGGAGCCAGGAGCCAGGAGTCGGGAGTCGGGCAGTCCGACGGCCACGGCAAAGGGCGCCCCGCCGTTCCCCCCGACATGCTCACGACCGTCGCCCAGGTCAGGGCTCGCCGCGGCGTGAAGTGAGCGGGGGCTGATATCGCCCGGGCCCGCCGCTCGTGATGCCGTTCTCTTCGACGTATCGCGCGAACTCGGCCACGATTCTGCGCGAGGCCTCCTCCATGGCTGCACGAGTCATGCCCGCCGAGTGCGGGGAGAGCGTGCAGTGGGGGTTGTCCCTGAGGGGGGAGGCGAATCCGACGCCCTCCGCCTCGAAGACGTCGACCGCCGCGTGCCATGGGCCCGATCCCGGATCCCGAAGGGCTCGGTCGAGGTCCGCCTCGCGGACCACGCTCGCCCGGGCGGTGTTGACCAGGACCGACCCCGGCCGCATGAGCCGGAGTTCCTCGGCCCCGATGAGGCCGTTCGACTCCGCCGTGGCCGGCACGTGCACGGAGACGACGTCACAGCCTTCCAGCAGCTCCCTCAACGACGCGACCCGGCGACCGGGCCATCCGGCCGCGCGCTCCGGTGTGAAGCGCGGTGATCCGAATACCCACACCTCGGCGCCGAAGGCACGCACCAGGTCGGCGACCCTGCGCGCCGTGGCACCGGAACCCACCAGCCCGACGCGGGCACCGGCCAGGCTGCCCGTGGGCAGGTTCGCGGTCGCCGCGGCCCAGGAGCCCTGCCGCAGGGCCCGTGCCCGCTGCGACAAACCACGCAGGGCGTCGAGCATGAGGGCCAGGGTCAGTTCGGCGACGGCCCCGGCGTTGGCTCCGGGGGTGGTGCGGAGGGTGACGCCGAGACGTTGTGCGACCGCCGTGTCGAACGAGTCGGAGCCCGCCGCGGCGCGGCCGACGAGTACCAGACGGTGCTGGAGGGAGTCCGAGGTGGCGCGTTCGAGCACGGCCTCGGTGAGGGGGATGCCGGCCCGGCACTTCAGGGCCTCGTGGCCGAGGCCTCCGTCCTCCAGCTGCCGGGCCAGCTCTTCTTCCGCGAACCCGTCGAAGTCCACGGTCCGCCACTGCTGCGCGATGCGTGACCGCAGGTCGGGATCGGCCACCCGCCGGATGTTGACCGTCGGTTCGAAGCCGAGACGGCTGAGGTCCGCCAGCTCGGCCAGCGCCGTCGTACCCGGCGCGCAGTCCACGACCAGGACCCGGCCGCGGGCGGTGCCCTCCTGTGCCGGACCCGGCAATATCCTCGACATGGTTCCACTGCCTTTCAGTTGCCCTGCGGATCATGTGTAGCACTGCCGTTCCCACAGAGGAGAAGGCGCCGGCCGTCGATGTGGCGAGGGGCAGGACGGCCAGTGGTTCGGCTGCGGCCGGAACTCCGGGGTGGACTGCGGCGACCCGCATCCCGGAACAAGGGCCTGACGAAGCAGTACCGGAGTGCCGCGCACCGGGGCACGCCCGGGCCGGATCCATCGGTTGCGGGGCGGCTCCCTCTGCCAACGGCCGGATCGGGAATTGTCACCGTCTTGTCTCAGCGGCCGTACGGCAGAACTCGGCCGGGAGGAGCCCCGTGTCCCCAGTGACCCAGTCCCGGAACCGCCGGGGCGACCGAACCGACCTTCCTGCTGATCCCCCTTCCGACTTCCGTCCGGCGCCCGGCAGTTCAGGGGGCCGCGGTCCCCACCCCGAGGAACGTCACCATGAACGTGCACTCCGGCCGCCCCTGGGGCGCCGTACGCCCGGGCGTCCTGGCCGTCTTGCTCATCGTCCTCGCCGTCCTCGGTGTCACGACCGCCTGCTCCGGGCCGGTCGACACGCTCAGGCGAGCCGTACCGGACTTCTCCAACCCCGTCATCCCCGGCCTCTGGACTCCGCAGCGCATGGCCGAAGCCGACAGGTACGACACGCCCGTGGCGGACGGGCTCGGTGCCGATCTGGGGGAGACCGACCCCGTACCGGCCCCCGTCCCGGCCGCCGCCGAACGTACCCCGTACCGCGCGAGCGCCCCCGCGCTCGGGAAGGTCTTCTTCGACGGGCCCGACGGGCCGAGCGTCTGCTCCGGCACTGCCGTCGAGGACCCGGCCCGGCCGGGCCGCTCCAGCCTGGTGTGGACGGCGGGCCACTGTGTACACGGCGGCGCGGGCGGCACCTGGCACCGCAACATCGTCTTCGTCCCCTCCTACAACGACCGGGGTCTCACGGGCGCGTCCCGCCGCGCGGCCGGGGCGGCCGAGGTCGCCCCGCTGGGCACGTGGTGGGCGGACCGGGCCGGGACCTCCGAGCAATGGCTCGCGGAGGGTGCCGCAACCGGCGGCGCCGGGGCGTCCGGTGACTTCGCGGTGCTGCGCGTGGCCCGGCAGGGCACCCGCACATCGCTCCAGGAGGCGACCGGGGCAGCCGTACCGGTCTGGTTCGACGCGCCGCCCACGGCGGCGATGCCGGCGATGAAGGCCTGGGGCTACCCGGCCGCCACCCCCTTCGACGGGCAGCGGATGTTCGCCTGCCAGGACCGCCCGGGACGGCTGTCCCTGCGCCCCGACCGGCCGTCGCTGTACCGCATCGGGTGCACGATGACCGGCGGCTCCTCCGGCGGCGGCTGGTTCGTGCGGCGTCCCGACGGCACCCTGGCCCTCGTCAGCAACACGTCCATCGGCCCGGCCTCGTCCACTTGGCTCGCCGGACCACGACTGGGCGGAACGGCCCGGACCGTGTACGCCTCGGTCGCGAAAAGCAGCCCGGCCTGAAAGCTGTTGCAGGGTGAGCGAGAGGCTGTGCAGGGTCCATGCCGGGCACCGGCAACGCCTCCTGTCCGCCCCGGCCTCGGCTGGGTGCCTTCGCTCCAGCCTTGCATCCCCGGCGGGCGCCCCCACCGCTCCGCGCGGCCGATCGGATGGGCCGCCCGCCGCGCCCCTCGCCGCGGGTACGAACCCGCTACTTTTCCACGAGCGGCTCCAGCACCACTGAACCGGGCAGCGCCGCGGCCATGTCGTAGGCGTAGACCCCCGGCCGCACCCAGATGAACCAGTTCCCGGCGGCGACGATGGTCTGACGGTAGGCCCGACGCCCTGTCGCAATCGAATTTCCGACCTCGTCCCGGTTGAACCGGGCCGTGCTCAACACCTGGAACTCGTTGTAGACGGTCGTACCCCGGTGCTGCACCTCGCACGTGGCGTTCGAGCCGAACGTGTACTCGTTCCTCAGAGTCTCCTTGCAGCCGAAGCCGCCCTTCGCCAGGGCGGCGATCACGTCGTCGACCGTCGAGTATTCGGCCCCGGCCGGCACCTCGCTCGGCATCGGCGTCAACGGCTTGGGGCCCCGGTCGCCTCCGACCAGACCGCAGCCGGTCAGCGTCAGCAGCAGCCCCAGCAGCAGCGGCATGGACTTCCGTGTGCGCATGCGTCAGTTGCTCCTCGGCGGCCTGGGTGCCGGCCCGGGGCTCGGGGAGGGCGTGCCGGGCTCCGCGGGACCGGTTCCCGTCCCGGTGTCCGGACCGCCGCGCTCATGGTAGATCGGGTCGACGGAGACGTGGTGGCCCGCCGGGGCGGTTGGTCAGGAGACGAGAGGGGCGGCATCCTCTTCGGTCAGCTTGATCGTGCACAGGCCGCCGCGCTCGGCCTTCACGTCCGTCACCTTGAGCTGGGTGCCCGGCGCGAGGATGAATTCCTCCTCGCCGGTGAAGGCGGAGAAGCTCCGGATCCCCACCGCCCGGGCGGGCGTCACCTCGAAGAGCGTCCGCTTGCCGCGGCTGCCCAGGAAGGACCGGGCCACGCTCAGCTCGGAGGTGCACGAGGACACGCCCCACCAGGTCACCGTCCCCCCGACCGGATACTGCGCCCGCAGGTCCAGCGAGACCCCGCGCCAGAGCGGCCGGGTGTGGGCGGGCAGCCCCGACACCGCCGCGAACAGCAGCCGCAGGTACGGGAGATAGGGAACGACCTTGGTCCGGTCCGGGGAGCGGAGGACGGCGTTGATCTCACGGTAGAACGCGGACTCGCAGGTGTAGAGGTAGAGCGCGGCGATGGCGTCGGCGGACATGCGGCCGGCCGTCTCGTCCGCCCGGCGCTTGCCGAACTCGCGGGACCGGTCGATCTGCCGGCCGAGCCCGAACAGCACCTCGGCGACAGGGGCGACGGCGTCCTGAAAGTCCATCAGCGGGGTGTCGAACACACCAGTGATCGCCGGGAGGACGAGCCCCTCGTCCTTTACACCGGTGAGCCGGTCGAGGTACAGCTGGTGCAGTTCCATGGTCGACGCGATGAAGGCCCCCATGCGTGCCGCGACGTCCCCGCCCGCACCGCCGGCCCCCGCCGCACCCTCGTTCCACCCCTTGCTGGGCAGCCAGTCGATCTCCTCGGCGCTCAGCGACGCGAGGGCCGCGTTCACCGTGGCGAAGTGGTCGCCCTCGCAGAAGATGTCACCCTGGGCAGCGGGGTTGGGGTGATCGATGTGCCGGACCTCGACGTCCGGGTACTTCTTCTGGAGCCGCAGGACGATCTTCTTCAGGCTGCGGGCGTGGGCACCCCACCAGGCGAACACGACGCCGCGGTCCTCCTCGTCGGCGTCCTGCTTGGCCTTGAGGATCTCCTCGACGATCCGTTCGGCAACGGGCCGCCAGAACGTGGTGTGCTGGTCGGCCCCCATCGCCCCGTCGCCGCTGGCCGTGAGCGAGGCGTTCAGCAGCAGCACGCCCTGCGTGAGCATCGCCTGGAACCACTCCGGCGGCTGGACCGTGTCCCGCTCCTTCAACAGGGCGCGGACGTCGGCGATGGGTGTCTTCTTGGCGATGCCGTACTTCCACATGGCGGCCGCCTTGATGATGCAGCGAATGCTGACGACCCTGCCGAACTGGCTGTCCTTCCAGTCGTTGAAGGTGTTGTCGAACATGGCTATCCCGGTGGCGCTCTCCGGCCGCGGGTACGGGTTCTGGCCGAAGACGACGACCTTCCACTTGTGCGGCGGGTTCGGCTTGAGCGCCTGGAAGGTCAGCTCACGGACCGGGACGACCTCCGGGCTGCGGCCCTGGCCGATGAACCGGGCGGCATCCGGCTGTGCTTCGATGACCGGCTTCAGGAGCGGAAGCCAGGGTTCACCGCCACCCTTGAAGAGTTCGGTGAGGCCCAGCGGGTCGTTCGCATCGGGCTGGGCCGGAGTGGTGGTGGCGTCGGGCATGGGGGAAGGGCTCCCTGTTGTCGTACCTGAGGGATGGTGGTGAACGGCAGGCTGACCGGCGGTGTGCACGGGATCAGCTGCGAAAGGAATGCCCTTTCGGTGGCACGATGCGCACCCGCTCCGTGGCCGGCGCGTTCTCGATGCCGTCGAGCTGCGCGGTGATCGTGGCGCGCAGCTGGTCGTCGTCCTCGAACCAGTGGTCGTGGAAGAGCGTGAAACCGGTCCACATCAGGTTGGCGCACACCCGGGCCGGCACCCGGCCGGTCTGCGCGCCCATCCCGACCAGAGCCACCGAGCGAATGCTGCCCGGCACCTGACGGTTCTGCCGGTGGACGGCCTGGAACGCTGCGGCGCACGCCAGAGCCACGTTCAGCGTGTCCTTCACGTTCTGCGAGGACTGCACCATCGTCGGCGTCGATATCAGGTACCGCGGGACGGTCGCACCCGACGGGACGCAGACGGCACTGCCCACCGGGAGGGTCCCGGCGAACCGGTCGCGGATCGCCCGCTGCACGCGCAGCTGGATGCCGGCTCCAAGGTGCCGCTTGATGACGGCGTCGACCCCGCCGTCCATCCGGCCCCGCGAGTTGGTCGGGGTGACCCACGCATCGACGTCCTCGTCGAGGATCGAACCCCTGCGGACCTCGATCCCGGGAGTGTCCGCGAACGCCGCCCGCCACGCCTCCACCACACGCTCGTTGACGTCGGTCAGCACCACCCTGAGCGCGGGCTGCACATGGTTCTCGGTCATCGTCCACTCCTGTCGGGAAACGGCCCTTCCAACACCCCCGACGCTATCCGCCACCACTGACAACGCCCCGGCAGGAAGAGGACGATGACGTCGGCCCGAGAGGCTTGGTGCCCACCCTCTTGTCAAACCCGCTGCAGTCAAGGAGCTTTGGGGATCGTTCAGTCCGGTGGCGAGCCTGGAGTGGGGAGGCGAGGCACCGGCGGCGTGTGTGCTCCGACGCGAAAGAGGACGCTGGATGGCAGAGACTGTCAAGTTACGGAGGGCTCGCCGAGCTCTGACATGGAGCGCTGTACTGATCATTTTCACATCCGGTGTTGCGGCAACACCGTTCGCCCTGAACGTACTTGCACCCAAGTCCCTGGACTGGGAGCGGCTGAGCGACGTCAGTCAGTCCTACGGTGCCGTGTCCCTGGTGATCTCCGCTGCGGCTCTCCTCGGGGTCGTCACGTCCATCGCTTTCCAGGCGAAGCAGGCTCGACTTGACGGGGAGCAGACTTTTCGCTCCGCGCATCGAGAGTTGACGATGCTGGCTTTGAGTGATTCGGCGTTGCTGCGTTGTTGGGAGCCGCCGAGGATTCCGATGACCGAGGCGAGGTGGAAGCAACTCATGGTCACGAATTTGATCGTCAGCATGTGGGCCAGCGACCATCACCTGGGGCGCCTCAACGACAGCGCGTTACGGGTGGTGCTGAGCGCTCACTTCCGCGGGGAAGTGGCACGGGCGCATTGGGAGAACAGTGCTCCCATGTGGCGTGACCACATGGCTGCACTGGAGGACCCGCCTCGCCTCAGGTTCGTGGAGATCATGGATGAGGCGTATCAGCACGCCAGGGAGGCAGGCCCTCCGGTATTGGACGGAGAGTTCTTCGTTGGAGGTGGCTGAGGCACGTGTCGCATGGCGCGCGTCGATATCCCTCGAAACCCTCAACACGAGTGAGTGGGTTTGAGGAACAACAACGGCGTTCCGGCAAGTAGCACCGCGACGCCGATGATCGACCCCCATCCGGCATGGAAGAGGCTGGACCAGAGCACCCACAGGCAGCTGAGGGCAAAGATCGCCGGCGTCGCCGGATAGAGCGGCACGCGATAGTGCGACTCGCCGCCGGATTCGCGCCGGCGGAAGATGTAGATCGAGAGGGAGACCAGCAGCATGAAGAACCAGAACACCGGTGACGTGTAGGCGACCATCGCCTGGAACCCGACACGTGTGGCGGCTCCGAACACGATGAGTGCGGCTGACACCGCGCCCTGCAGCACGAGCGCGTTGGCGGGAGTTGAACCGTTCTCCTTCCACGTGCCGATCGAGCGGAGCGCGGCCACATCCCGCCCGAGCGCGTAGTACGAGCGCGACCCGGTGATGATCAAACCGTTGAGTGTGGTCAGAGTTGAGAGCACGACTACCACGCTCGTGATCGTCGCACCGGTGTCACCGGCGACGACGCGCATCATGTCGGCGCCGACGGCGTTGCTGTCACGGATGCCGTCGAGCCCCAGCACATGGAGATAGGCGAAATTGATCGCGACGGATACTCCGATGACGATCAGAACGCCAACGACCAAGGCCCGGGCCATGTTACGCCTGGCATCCTCGAGCTCACCCGAGAGATATGCGGCTTCGTTCCAGCCGCCGTAGGTCAGGAGAATGAACATCATCGCGAGACCGATGCTGCCCAGGGACGAGTCGTGCGGGGTTGCCCCACGAGGTGTCGGCACCGTCACGACGAACGCGGAAATGATGATGCCGAGCATGGAGAGCACGGTGTGAACCGCCCCGGCGTGTCCGGGGACTCAGTTTGTTGGATGAGCGGCCCGGACGGGGTCGCGGTGGTGATGGTAGTGGGCTTGTTCGGCCTCGGCGGGGGTGAGGTCGTCGCAGGCGCCGTGCAGACGCCGGTTGTTGTACCAGTCGACCCAGGTCAGGGCGGCGATCTCGACGTCGGTCAGGGACTGCCACGGCCCGCCGGGTTTGATGACCTCGGTCTTGAACAGGCCGATCGTGCTCTCGGCGAGGGCGTTGTCCAGCGCGTCGCCGACCGTGCCGACGGACGGTGCGATCCCGGCCTCCTGAAGATGGTCGGTGTAGCGAATGGCAAGGTATTGAGATCCGGCGTCGCTGTGGTGGATCAGGCCGGTGAGGTCGGTGGCGCCGGCGCGGAAGCGGGCGGCGACGGCCATCTCCAGGGCGTCCAGGACCAGGCCGGTGCGCATGTGGCCGGCCGCGGACCAGCCGATGATCCGGCGGGCGTAGACGTCGATGACGAACGCGACGTAGGCGGTGCCGGACAGGGTGGCCACGTAGGTGAAGTCGGTGACCCACAGCCGGTTCGGCGAGGGCCGGTCGAACCGGCGTTTCACCAGGTCGGTGGGGCGGGCGGCGGTCGGATCGGGCACCGTGGTGCGGTACTTCCTGCCCCGGACCGCACCTCGCAGGCCCAGCTCGCGCATCAGGCGCTCGACGGTGCAGCGGGCCACCGGTATGCCCTCCCGGTTGAGCTGCAGCCACACCTTCCGCGCTCCGTAGACCCGGAAGTTCTTGTCGAACACGCGGATGATCTCCCGTTTCAGCATCTCGTCCCGCGAGGACGCTCCCTCAGAGCCGGAGCCGGAGGGACGCTGCTTTCGGGCTGTGGCGTCGTAGTAGGTGGACGCCGCGATCGGTGCCCCGTGCTCACTCAGCACGCGGCAGATCGGCTCGACTCCCCACCGCACCCCCGTCTCGCTGGTGGTGTCCTTGTGGGCGCTGATGAAGTTCACGAGGACCTGCGTGGCCGGTCGAGCTCGGCCGCGAAGAAAATCGAGGCCGCCCGCAGGATTTCGTTGGCCCGCTTCAGTTCCCGCACCTCGGCCCGCAGCCGGCGCATCTCGGCCGACTCCGCGGTGCTGGTCCCCGCCCTGGCGCCGGCATCGACCTCGGCCTGGCGGACCCATTTGCGCAGCGTCTCCGCGCTGCCGATGCCGAGCTTGCCTGCGACCGAGCAGATCGCCGCCCACTCGGTCGGATGCTCCGGCCGGACCTCGGCCACCAGCCGCACCGCACGCTCGCGTAACTCGGCCGGGTAATTCCTCGAAGGACGTGACATGGACTCCATCTCCTCACGAAGTGGAGTCTCCGAACACGCCGGGGCGGTTCAGTGATGACCTCAACGACCTTCTGGGTCAGCTTTCCTGGCGTGGTTCCCACATGGTTGATGAGGGTGAAAAGGGTGATGGAAAAAAGGGCGTAGACGCCCGGGCCGTACGTTCCGAGCGGCCATAGCACATTCGCGTAGTCGCCCATCACGAACGCTGCGGCGGCGATGGCGCCGGGCTGGATCACCGTGCACCGCGCCCAGGCGAACAGAAGTGCCACTCTCGGCCCGTAAGCTTCACGCAGAAACGCGTATTCGCCACCCGCGTTGGGGCGCGCGCTGCCCAGCTCGGCATAACAAACCGAGCCGACCACAGTGATCAGTCCGCCGAGCATCCAAAGCAACACGAACACCGTCTCGTCGCTCGAGTATTTCGCGACCAGCGATGGCGTCTTGAAGATCCCGATACCGAGGACGATACCGACCACCATGATTGCGACGTCGGTGGGAGTCAGGCCGGCCCGCGGGGCCGCGCTGACGGTTCCGGACATCGGATCACCTCGGGACATCGGATACGGGTGCCGAGGAGGCGGCCACCGCGGGTCGGCGCAGGAGCTCGGCGGCCACCGTCGCGGCGACCTCATCGTGACTGGTCGACGGCTACGGGGAGCATGCGTCGACTCCCCGCCACCGTTCGCAAGCGAGATCATTTTGCTCGTCCCGTGTGCGCTGCGAAAAGGGCCGGCCGGGGGTATCCCATTAGCTCGTACGGCCCTCGTCCGTGGGCGCGGATCGGGACTCATCGGGGCAAGGTGAACCTCCAGCAGCCCGGGGGAGGACATACTGAGTGGGACGACAGCTTCGAACAACTCGCCCTAGCACCAAGTGGCGGCATGCGAGAACTCACTTTCACGGCATCGAGGAGACTCACGGCCGGGGGCTTCCTCTGGGCGTCATTGATCCAGATTTTCGTGGTGAACAATCTGGTCGTCCTTCCTCATGCCTCGAGTCGGAACCTGGAAGAGCACATCATCTCGGCGCTCGGAGTCACGCGATGCGGTCTCATCGGGGGGTTCCGCTTCTGTTCGCCCTGGCACGAGGCCGCGGACATCGCCTGGGTCGTCGGAGGGGTGTGCCTCACCTCGGCCGCGGTGCTCAACATGGTGATCTTTCCAGCAGACCGTCTCAGGAACCTCACGTTCGGCGTATTGGCCGTCAGCGGACTGGGACTCGTGTCCACCGGCTTCAACCCCTACAACCTCCGTCCGACCGTGCATCTCCTGTCCGCCGGAACGTGCTTCTCCTGCGGGGCTGTGGGCGTACTGCTCCTGGGAGGCATGCTCCGGCAGGCGCGTCGGCCGTACTGGGGCGCAGCCGGCATCGCTTGCGGCGTGACGTCCGTCGTCTCGGCCACGCTTACGGCGCTGAGACCGGACCCCGGGGTTCAAGGGCTGTTCGAGCGGATCGCCGCCTGGCCCAGCGTTGTGTGGATCATCTGGACGGGGGCGTTCATCCTCGTCTTTGCGCGGCGAGCAGCCCATGGCAGCGACCTTGACCCGAAAGCCCGCGGCATCCGGGACCGTCAGTGACGAGTTCGTTCGTGCATGGTCTCCTCCGCCTCCATGACCTCGCCCGTCACGCGCGTCCCAGGGTGCAACAGTGTGCACAGGTACGCCACGCCCAGCGCGATGGACATGCCGTAGAAGACCCACTGGTTGGCCTCGGCGAAGTCCATGTGGACGGCCTGGAAGGCGTTCCGCATCAGCGCGGAGGTCGGCCCGCCGTCGGTGGGACTGCGGTCGTCCGGGTGACCGGTGACGGCTTCCGCGATGTTGCGGGCAGCACCCTGGACTTCCGGCTCCGGCATGCCCTTCGCGGTGAGTGTTTCCGCGATCTTGCTGGTCATGACATGGGTGAGGAGCGTGCCGAACACCGCCATGCCCAGAGCCCCCGCGTAGTTGCGGACGGTCTGGGTGACACCGGTGACCTCGCCGTACGAGGCGCCGATCGCCCGGTTCACGGCGTCGGTGGAGGCCGGGGAGAGCACGAGGCCCATACCGGCTCCGGCGAGGCAGGCGTAGGGCCACTGGTCGTGGGCCGACAGGTCCGTCAGTTTCGCCGCCCACAGGGCGAATCCCGCACAAGCGAGCGCCGTGCCGAGCTTCATCGTGGGCCGGGCACCGTGCTTGTCGAGGATCCTGCCGCCCCACTGGGCCGAGAGGCCGAAGCCGGCGAAGAAGTACAGCACGTAGAGCGCGGCCTGGTGGGGCGACGAGCTGAGCGAGATCTGCGCGTACACCGAGGCGAAGAACAACACGGGGACGAACGCCAGCATCGAGAAGAAGAGCACCAGGGTGTCGGCGGCGAATGCGCGGTCGCGGAAGACGCGCAGTTTGATGAGCGGTTCGTCGGTGCGCATTTCGTACCAGCAGAAGATCGCGAGGACGACGAGCCCGCCGATGATGCACGCCCAGGTGGGGAGGCCGGTCCAGCCCCAGGCGGATGACTGCTGGATCCCGAGGACGCTCAGCCCCATGCCGGTGGCGATGAGCACGGCGCCCGGCACGTCGAGACGTTCGCGCCGCCGGGCGTCGGGGATCCGGGCGAGGGCGGCCAGGACGAGGGCGACGACGGCCACGGGGACGTTGACCCAGAAGATGGCCCGCCAGGTCCACGCGGTCAGCCAACCGCCGAGCAGCGGTCCGAGAGCGGTGAGCGCGCCGGCGAGGACGAAGAACAGGGCCAGCGCCCGGCCCCGTTTGTCGACGGGGACGACGGAAACGACGACGGCGAGTGCGGCGGGGAACACCAGCGCCGCGCCCAGCCCCTGGGCGGCCCGGAAGATGATGAGCCAGCTCTCGGCGAAGTCTCCGGGCGGCACCGAGCCGCAGAGCACGGATGAGACGACGAAGACGATCGTGCCCACCACCACCATCCGGCGGTGCCCGAAGACATCGGCGAGCCGCCCGCCGAGCGCGAAGCACGCGGCGAGCGCGAGCAGGTACGCGTTGACCACCCGCTGCATTCCGGAGGACGACAGGCCGAGTTCCTCGACGATGCTGGGGGCGGCGATGCTGACGATCGTCTGGTCCACGAAGATCATCGCGACGGCGAAGACCATGGCCGCGAGGGCGAGCGTCTGGTTCGCAGCGATGCCTTGCCGGCCGGACAGCCACGGCGTGGTTCCGCGTTGCCCACCGTTTCCGCGCGGAGCACCGTGGGAGGAGCCCCGGGCGGTGCTCCCTCTGCCCTTCACAATCCTCATCCTCCCTGCCGGAGAGCCGGTCCGCACGCCGGTAGGGGCGCCGTGAGGCGCTCGTACGGCGCTCGTACGCAGTGGTGCAGTGCGGTGTCGCGCTCCGCCCCGACGGGCGGGTTCTCATCCGTCGGTGGGCTGTCGTCCCGGTTCCTTGCGCGGCAGCATGACGGCCGCGAGGATCAGCGCGGCGGCCAGGACACAGCTCGCGACCACGAATCCCGATGGGGCGGCCGCAGCGGTGACGATTCCCCTCTCGTCGGCCGTCTCGTCGTTCGCCGCCAGTACGACGGCCCCCGCCGCCGCCAGCCCGACCGCCCCGCCCAACTGCCGCAGCGTCTGCCGGAGAACGGACGCATCGGCTCTCTTGCCCACGGGAACCGCACGCATGAGTTCGGCGCTGAGGGCGGGGATCGGCATCCCCATTCCGATCCCCGCGAGGACCATCCCGGGGACCTGCCAGAGGTACTCGCGCGAGGGCAGGGACAGCGTCCAGACCGCCGCGCCGAGGGTAGCCGTTGTCAGGCCGAGCAGTACGGGCACCCGGATCGACCGGGAGCGGTCCAGGAGGTACCCGGACATCAACGTACCCGCCGCCAGGGCTGTGACCAGGGGAATCAGGGAGATTCCGGTGGCCAGGAGCGACAGGTCCATGGCCTGCCGCAGGAACAGCGTGCCGTGCACCAGCACGATCAGCTGCGGAGCCTGCACCATGAACGTGAGCGCCACCGCGACGGCGTACGGGCGGATGGCCAGCAGCCGCAGATCGACGAGGGGCTGCCCGGACCGCAGGACGATTCGCACTGCCTGGACCAGCGCCAGCGCGCCCGTCGCCAGTGCGGCGAACACTCTGACGTCGGTGAAGCCCCAGACACCGCACAGGTAGAGCCCGAAGACGAGCACGACGAGGGAAAAGATCACAAAGAGTGGCTGGAGCGCGGTGAGTGTGCCACCCTCCGCCCCCTTGCGCAGCCGTGCCCCGGCGATCACCCACAGGATCGCCACGCCGACGGGCACGTTGACGAGGAAGACCCAACGCCACCCGAGGAACTGGGTGAGGACCGCCCCCACCACGGGTCCGAGGACGAAGAAGACCTGCGCCAGACCCGCGTACACCGCCAGCGCCCTGCCGCGTTCGTGCTCCTCGTACAGGTCGGTGATCACCGTGGTGGCCACCGGGATCATCAGTGCGGCACCCGCGCCCTGCACGGCCCTCGCGGTGAGCAGGAAGGGCTCGGCGGCGTCACCGTCCGGCGTGAGTCCGCAGACGGCGGAGGAGAGGATGAAGAGCGCGGTCCCGAACCGGAAGGTGCGCAGAAGGCCGAACCTGCGGGCCGCCATGCCGCCGACCGGCGCGAAGGCCGACAGCGACAGGACGTAGACGAGCACCACACCGTGCATCACGAACGTGGTCAGGCCAAGACTTCGTGCCATCGGGTCGAGGGCGACCGCGACGACGGTCTGGTCCAGCAAGACCATTCCCCCGGCGCAACCCATCGCGGCGACGACGAAGTGCCTGCGGGGTGCAGGAGAGCCTGCAGGAGAAGGCCGATGCGGAGGCGACACCCATGGCCAACGAGTGGAGCGCCCGAACGAAATGGCCGGCCCGGTTCTGTCACGCTGTGTGCGTGCAGGATCCGGAATCCACGGCCCGGGCTGCATGCCGACTCCGTTTCGCCGACACAGACAAGGTGACCATGTTCGATCCGGTGCAGGAGAATCCGTACCCCGACACCCACACCCTCGGCGAAGGCCCCGAGCCGCACCCGCTGTTGACGCCCGTACTGGGGCTGGTGGGGTGCTGGCACGGCCGGGGCCAGGGCCAGTACCCCACGCTGGAACGGGATTTCCGCTACGAGCAGGAGGTCGTCTTCAGCCACGACGGGCGCCCTTTCCTGCATTACGAGGCGCGCGCCTGGCTGGTCGACGAGTCCGGGGCTCCCATCCGGCCTGCCGGTCGGGAGGCCGGATGGTGGAGGGTGACGCCTGACGCGGGCCTGGAGGTCGTCCTCGCCCACCCCACCGGGATCGTCGAGACGTATGTGGGCACGGTGTCCGGTACGGAGATCGAGATCGGGACGAAGGACGTGGCGCTGACCCCGCTGGCCAAGGAGGTCACCGGTACGCGCCGCCGCTACAGCATCGACGGAGACCTGCTGACGGTGGTGCACGACATGGCGGCGGTGGGGCAGCCGCTCCAGCACCACCTGACCACGCGTCTGCGGCGGCGCCCCTCCTGACGGCCCGGCCGAGGCCGGAACCGGCGCCGCGCCGGCGGGGCAGCGCCGGGGCGGAAGCGGGACGGGGGCCGGTGCCGGGCGGTCAGGCGGAGGAGCCGCTGTCGACGACCAGGTCGTGGCCGACCACGGAACCCGCCGCGGACGAGGCGAGGTAGAGGACCGAGGCCGCGACCTCCTCGGCCTCCGCCACGCGGCCGAGCGGGTTCTCGTTCTTGACCCGCTCTGCGCGGTCGGCCTCCGTCTCGCCCGGCCGCAGGGACATGGGGGCGGCGGAAGTTCCAGGGCTGACCGCGTTGATGCGCACGCCGTCGCGGATGTGATCCAGGGCGGCTGCGCGGGTCAGCGCGGAGACGGCGGCCTTGGAGGTGATGTACGCGGCGGCGTTCGGGATGCGGGCGTGGGCGCCCAGGTTCGAGGAGATGTTGACGATGGTGCCGCCGCCGTTCTCCCGCATGTGGGCGATCTCGTGCTTCATGGCCAGCCAGACACCGGTGACATTGGTCCGCAGTACCGCGTCCCAGTCCTCCTCGGCGATGTCGCCGGCGGGCACCGTGCCGCGGAGTATCCCGGCGTTGTTGACGGCGATGTCCAGCGTGCCGAACCGTGCGACGGTCTCCCGGACGAGAGCGGCCAGTTGGGCGGAGTCGGTGACGTCGGCGGTGACCGCCTCGGCCGTGCCGCCGGCCGCCCGGACGAGGCGCACGGTCTCGTCGAGGGAGGCCGCGGTCCGGCCCGCGGCGACCACACGGGCGCCCTCGGCGGCGAAGGCGAGGGCGATCGCCCGGCCGAGGCCGGATCCGGCGCCGGTGACCAGGACGGACGCGTCGGTGAAACGGTTCATAGCGGTGGCTCCTTGTACGGGTGTAAGTGGGGGAGGGCTGTGGAGGAGAGCTGCCGTCACGCCCGGGCGCGGGGGCGTACGCAGTGCAGGAGGGCCACGGCGGCGAACGCGGAGGCCGTCGCGGCGAGCGAGGCGGCATCGTCGCCGAGGGTGAGCAAGAGGGCGAACAGTACGGTCGGGCCGAACTCCATCGCGGTGTTCAGCACGCCGCCGGCCAGGCCGGCGTCCCGCGCGGGCACCCCCTCGGTGGCCAGGACGGCTGCTCCGGCGAAGGAGGCGGCGCCGCCCGCCGCGAGGAGGACGAGGCCGGGCAGCAGGCCGAGCGAGTACGGGGTGCCGGCGTCGAGGCCGGTGAGGGAGAGCAGCCCGAGCCCGGCCGCGCCGGTGGCCAGTCCCCCCGCGGTGACGGCGCGGGCACCGTGACGGGCTGTCAGGGGCCTGACCGCGCGGCCGGAGGCGATCAGGGTGACGGCGAAGGGGACGAAGGCGGCGGAGGTGCGCAGCGGTGACCAGTCACGGTCTTGCTGGAAGTGGAGGGAGAGCAGGACGAAGGTGCTCGCCGTCCCGCAGGCGGTGATCGCGACGGCCGCGAGGGATGCTGCCCGGCGCCGGTCCAGGAGGAAGCGGGGCGGCAGGAGCGGGTCGCGGGAGAGGCGCTCGGCAACGGAGAACGCGGCGAGCAGGGCGGCTCCGGCGGACAGCGGCGCGAGGACCGCCGCCGAGGTCCAGGGGTGGGCGTCGGTGGCCACGAGGCCGTAACTGACCAGGCTGATCCCGGTGGTGGCGAGCAGGGCTCCCGGAAGGTCCAGGCTCCTGCCCCGGCCCTGCACGGTGCCCGGCAGCAGCCGCGGCGCGAGGAACAGGGCGGCCAGGGCCACCACCGCGGGGACGACGAGGGCCCAACGCCAGGACAGCAGGGCGGAGATGACACCGGAGAGCAGGTTGCCCGCGGTCGCGCCGAGGACCGAGAGCCCGCCCCAGGTGGCCATGGCCCGGCCGTATGCGGCTGGGGACGGGAACAGGGCGCGTAGGACCGCCATGGCGGCGGGGGCGACGAGGGCCGCCCCGGCGCCCTGCGCGAAGCGGGCGGCCAGCAGGGCCTGGCCGTTGGGGGCGAGGGGGGCCACGAGGGAGGCCGCGGCGAACAGCGCGAGGCCCGCGGTGAGGGCGCGCCGCCCGCCGTACCGGTCGGCGAGGCGTCCGCCCAGGAGCAGCAGCCCGGCGAAGGTCAGTCCGTAGGCGGCGCTCAGCAGGATCAGGTCGGCGCGCTGGAGGGCGAAGTCGCGGGCGATGCGGGGGAGCGGGACGGTGGTGGCGGCGAGGGTGTAGATGAGTGCGATCTGGATGCTGCCGAGCAGCGCGAAGGCGGCGCGGCTGCCTGCGGCTCCGGCGGAAGCGGGTGTGGCGGCGGGCGTGGTGGTCGTGGTGGTCGTGGTGCCGGGTGTGGTGGTCCTGGTGGTGCTGGTGGAGGTCGTGCTCCTCCCCATGTCCTTCCCCCTCCCTTGATATTTGACCGATCGTTCTATTATTTGGGCGTGCGGAAGGGAGCCGGGCGGCTCCTCCGCGGGCGTCGCGGTCAGTTCGGATCGGTTCGGGTCAGTCCAGCAGGGACAGTGCCTGCTCGGCCGCGTCCCGTACGCGGGCGGGGTCGGCCGAGGCCTTCCCGACGACCCGCACCCCCTGCAGCAGGACCAGCAGCATCCGCGCCAGGGCGCGCGGGTCGCGCTCCGGAGGCAGTTCGCCCTGCGCCTGCGCCCGGACGAGCGCCGCGAGCAGCAGCGTTTCCAGCCGGTCCCAGCTCGACTCGACCCGGCGGGCCGCCACGGAGTCGTGAGCGCCCAGCTCGGCGGCCGTGTTGGTGACGAAGCAGCCGTTCAGCCGCTCCTGCGGCGAGGCGGCCTCCGCGGCGAAGCGGCGCACCACGGTCCGTACGGCCGGCAGGGCCGGCCCCGGCCCGGACAGGTCGGCGAAGAGCCGCGGGTCGACGGACTCCGCGTACCGGTCCAGTGCCTTGAGGTAGAGCTCGTGCTTGCTGCCGAACGTCGCGTAGATGCTCGCCCGGCCGATGCCGAGGTGCTCGACGAGATCCGCCACCGACGTCGCTTCGTATCCACGCCGCCAGAACAGCTCGAGGGCCGACTGGAGCGCGGCGTCCGGATCGAATTCCTTGGTCCTGGCCACGAACAAGATCATAGAGCTATCTGGAACGAGCGGTCAATATTTCTCGTTCCGTTAGGGCCTGATCGCAGGGCGGGTCTCCGCCCGGGGCCGGTCGGGACAGCTGGTCGCAGGAGTGTCGTGGGTGAGCGCGCAGATCATCTGCTCGCCGCGTCCGTTGTCGGGGTAGGTCGCGATGAGCTCTGCCGTGAAGTCCTTCCACTGGCGGGCGATGTCCTGGGCGGCAAGCTCGGTGGCCCGCTGAAAGTTGCCGTTCTTCGAACGTTCAGCGGCTTCGGTGTCCTTGTTGAGGGCGCGGTTGTGCTCGATGCGTCCGGCGCAGTCCGTGGGCTTGATACCGGTCGACTCGAAGTCCGGGTAGCAGCCGGTGGCCAGGTCCTCGGGAATCAGGCCGGCGGCTTCCTTGGTCCACTCGGCGTCGTTCATGGAGCTGTAGCGGCGGATGTCGAGGAACGGTGCGATGCCGGTGCGGTTCAGCCCGGGTGGGTTGGCCGTGCCGATGGGGCCGGCGTCGACCTTGTCTGACCAGTTGCTGTGTGAGTAGAAGTCCTCGATCGGGTGCCAGCCGCGGCCGAGCTGTTCCAGGACGGTGCACTTGGCGCGTTCCGCCCTCCCGTTCCACGTGCAGGGGGAACCCAGGTCGCTCTGGCGTGCGATGACCTTGCCCTGGGAGTCGACCAGCCCGTCGGCGTAGCGGACGGCAGCCCGCAGACGGGCGACGGAGCCACGGATGCAGGCGAGCAGTTCCGTGTTCGCCTCGTCGCGGGTTCGGGGGTACGCGGACGTGAATCGCGAGCCGAGGTAGTCGGCGTTGTCACAGTGCAGGGTGCCGAGCTTGAAGTAGTCGCCCTGGTCGTCGGCCACGATCGCCCCGTCGCGCGAGTCGGCCATCGCCGTCAACGACCTGGGCTCCCACTTCAGGGCGCCGCGAGTGATCTTCTCGTGGTTGTCGCCGGAGAACGCCTGCGCCGGACCGGGTGGCAGCAGGGTCAGACATGCTCCGCAGGCGAGCGAGACGAGCGCAGTGGCGGGCAGTCGGCGGACGTACAGGGAGGCGCGCACCACGAGACCTCCAGAAACCTCGCAATGTTGCATAGATAGTACCAATGGGTGCCGAGGGTGGCCCTGCGCGATCAGTAGTGCCGGAAGGCGGCCGCCGCCGGGGAGTGATGCGGCGAACCAATGAGGCTCGTATGCTCGAAGTGATCGAAATGACGACTTGGAGACCCTCGGGGTCCTCGGGGCCCTGGCGGCCCTGACAGCCGTCGGGCCGGCCAGGGGGCGGGCTGTGGACCGCGTGCTCGGCGCAATCGTGGCTTCCTGCAGGCGCTCACCCGGGAAGGGGATCAATCATGTGTCGGTGGCTCGCGTATTCGGGAACCCCGCTCGTCCTTGAAACGATTCTGTACAAGCCCGCACACTCCCTGATCGATCAGGGTCTCCACTCCCGTCTCGGCGTCGAGACGACCAATGGTGACGGATTCGGCATCGGCTGGTACGCGGAGAGCTCGAGCAACCCCATCCCGGCGGTGGTACGGGACATCGGCCCGGTGTGGAGCAACCGCAACCTGCGTGAGATCGCGCAGCACGTCAGATCCCCGCTGCTCTTCGCCCACATACGCGCCTCGACGGGCACGGCGGTGCAGCAGACGAACTGTCACCCCTTCCGCCACGGCCGCTGGCTGTGGATGCACAACGGCTCCATCGCCGAATTCCACACGCTGCGAAGGGAGCTCTGCCTGGCCGTGGACCCCGAGCTGTATGCCGACCTCGAGGGCTCCACGGACTCGGAGGTGATGTTCTTCCTCGCACTGACCCTCGGCCTGGACGCCGACCCCCCGGGCGCGGTGGCCCGGATGGCGGGCCTGGTGGAGCGCGTTGGCCACGCGCACGGCGTCGCTGCGCCCCTGCAGATGACCGTCGCCGTGACCGACGGTTCGGCGGTCTGGGCCTTCCGTTACGCCAGCGAGGGCAACGCCCGGTCGCTCTTCTACAGCACCAAGGTCGAATCGCTGCGCGCGCTGCACCCCGACATGCCCATCCTGCGCGACTTGTCGGATGAGACCCGCCTCATCGTGTCCGAGCCGCTCGGTGACCTGCCAGGGGCTTGGAACGAGGTACCGGAACACAGCTACGGCATGGTACGGGCAGGAGCGGACGAACTCCGCCCGTTCGCCCCCATTCCGACGTGAAGCTCCGCTCGCTACAGCGATCCCTTCAGATACACGCGTGTATACGTGACACGTGATGCCGACGCAGAGAAGGCGATCGAGCGCGTCTCGCTGGTCACCGACACCTCGAGGTGGTCCGGCACGCCGCCGGTGATCCGCACCGCGCGCTCGGCTTCCGCCAGGATGCCCGACACCCGCAGGTCGGTCACCCCGGTGAACTCGACCCAGAAGCGCAGGGTGTTGTACGCCGACGCCGTCCACTCCGGCTTCGGGTGCTCCGGCAGCTGCGACGTCTCGAAGCCGAAGGTCACGGAGGTGCCGCGCTCGTCGATGTGGACGTGGAAGAAGTGGCAGGTGTCCAGGTCGGGCACCGGCGCTGCGCCGTACAGGTCGCGCAGTTCCGGCCAGTCGTTGGAAGCAGTCATCTCACACACGCTCGTAGAAGGTGTTCGCATAGGCCGGAGGAAGCGCCGGATAGAGGCGGGTTTCGAGCGGACGGCTGAAGGAGCGCGGGCCGCTGTCCCCGCCGTCCGCTTCCTGCGTGAAGACGCTGATCTTCCCTGCCAGGACGGACGCATTCGCCGTGAACGACACGGCGACGCCGGGCGCCACCAGCTGCACCGCCAGCCTGTGTTCCGGCAGAGCACGGAGAACGACATCCGCCGTGACCGGCGGCTGCCACCCCTCCATGAGGAAATCCTGCACCATGACGAACTGGATCTGGCACTGCATGGTGTCGCCCGGTGCGCCGTCCCAGCGGTCGGGGAACCGCGGGAGGTCGAGGCGCAGGGTGACGGTCGGGTCCCAGCCGTCCAGGTGCACCGACCGCAGCCGGACACCGGTCAGGTCGGGAACCTCATCGAAATACGGAGTGAAGTCCGCATTCACTACAAAATCAGTCCAGGTCATAGTAGTAATGCTCCTCTGCCCCTGGTATCTGGCCGTTCCGGGGGTCGTCACCGGGCCGGACATGGACATGGGACGGTTGATATCCAGGCTCGCCCGGCTTCTGGTGACCGAACCAGTGGTCCTGGTAGACGACGATGTCACCGTTGGGTAGCTCCTCCTTGGTCTTGCCCACCTTCGGCGGGCAATCGTCCGGAGCCAGCCCCAGTGCGTCCGTCCACAACAGCGGGTTCGTGACGTACGTCGACGCGTTCGGGGCCGACCCGAGGCCCAGCGGGTCGACGGAGAGGTAGCGCGCGGTCTCCGGGTCGTAGTACCGGAAGCAGTTGTAGTGCAAGCCCGATTCCGGGTCGAAGTACTGCCCGGGGAAGCGGAGCGGGGTGTAGGCGTGGGCGTCCGTGTTCCACGTGGTCGTGCCCCAGACGGTGCTGCGCGTGCGCCACGCAATCCCGCCCGCCTCGTCGACGAGTTCCTGAGGGGTGCCGATCAGGTCCGTGACGATCGCGAAGAACCGGCTGTCGATTTCCCGCCCGTCCGCAGAGACCAGCCGTTCGGTCTGGGCCAGCGGCTCGAGGCCCTGGTGGTCCCAGGTGAGAGTGACCGAGTGCGGCTGTTCCGGGCCGGTCGTCGTCTGCTCGCGCAGGGTCGTGCCGTCCCATGCGAACGTGACCTCCTCGGCCACCGTGACCCCGTCCGCCGCCATCCGCCGTTTGGCGCTGCGCCGGCCCGTCGGGTCGTAGGTGTAGCGCCACAGCGTCCCGTCCGGGGTGGTCACCGCCGTGAGCCGGTCATCGGCATCCCAGGCGTAGCGCCAGGTGTCGGGCTTGCGGGAGAGCCGGGTGCACTGGCGGAGGGTGATCCGGCCCAGGGCGTCGTACTCGTACCGGACGCGGCCCGCGCCGGTGAGCCGGGTGCCCTCGTACGTGCGCGGTCCGGTCACGTCGGCACCGCCCGGATGGGCGGCCGGCCAACCGGCCTCCGTCTGGTTGCCCGCGGCGTCGTACACATAACGCTCGGTCCAGCTGTCGGCGCTCACCGCGGTGACCCGGCCTGCAGGGTCCAGCTCGTACGTCCGGGCACCGGCCAGCTCGTCGTCCACGCCCAGCAGGTAGCCGTCCGCCCGATAGGCGTACCCCCGGCGCTGCAGGAGCCGGCCGTCGGCGCCGGTGACGCGCTGCTCCACCAGCCGCCCGAGGCCGTCGCGTACGAGGTCGAGGACGAACGTGTCACCGATGCGGCGGCCCGTCTCGCGGCCCAGCGCATCCCGTTCGAAGGCCAGCCGTCGGCCCGAGGTGGTCAGGTCGGTCCGGTGGCCGGCTGCGTCGTACGTCCACTCGGCGGTGGCGCCGGACGGGGTGGTCCGGGAGACGACGCGGCTGAACTCGTCGTACGTACGGGTCAGGGTCCGCCCGTCGACCGACTCCTCCCGGATCCGGCCGAACCGGTCACGGAGGTACGTCACGGTGCCCTCGGGCCCGGTGATCGATGCGATCCGGTCCGAGTAGTCGTACTCGTAGCGGGTGACCGCGCCGTCCGTCTCCTTCAGGGTCCGGTTGTCGAGGACGTCGTATTCCAGGCGGACGGCCTGGCCCGCCGCGTTGACGCGGTTGACCAGCCGGCCGGCGGCGTCGTGGGTGTAGCGCAGGGTGCGGCCGTCGAAGTCGGTCTCCGACTCCGGCATGCCGGCCGCGTCGTACGTGTACCGCCAGCTCATCCCCTGCGGGTTGACGACCTCGGCGATCCGCAGCGAGGCGTCGTACGCGAACGTGTAGCGCGCACCGTCGGGACCGGTGCGAGCCGTGACCAGGTCGAAGTCGCCGTACTCGTACGTGGTGGTCCCGCCGAGCGCGTCGGTGTGGCGGACACAGTTGCCCTCGCCGTCGTACACCCACGCCTGGGCCGTTCCGTCGGCTCGACCTGCCGCGCCGGCTGGCCCTCCGGCGTCCACTCCAGCCCGGTGGTCTTCCCGAGCGCATCCGTGATCCGCACCGCCCGTCCGAACGCGTCCCGTTCGTAGCGCGTGACCGCCCCGACCGGGTCGGTGATCTCCACCGGCAGGCCCGCCGCGTCGCAGCGGATGTGCGTGGTGCCGCCGAGCGCATCGGTGACGGGCGTGACGCCGCCCGAGGCGTCGTACGTGTGGCGGGTCGTGGCTCCGACCGGGTTGGTGCGGGAGAGCCGATTGCCCCGCTCGTCGTACGTGAACCGCCAGGTGGTGCGGTCGGCCCTGGTCTGCATGACGGGCCGACCGGCCTCGTCGTATTCGGTGGTGAGCTCCCGGCCGTCCGGACGGACGACGGAGACCAGCCGCCCTGCGCATCGCGGTTGAAGACGGTGGCTCGGCCCAGCGGGTCGGTGCGGGAGGACAGCCGGCCCCGGGCATCGTAGGCGGAGCGGGTCATCGAGTTGCCGTTGCGGTCCTCGATGCAGTCGATGACCGCCAGTCCGTATCCGTGATCGTCATTGCCGCTGCCCGGCTCCGGCTGAGTGAGCGCCGGTCCGGGGAGGGTGGTCGCGAGCATGGGGACGGCAGTGCCGGAGCCGCGATCACCTCGCAGCTCCGGCAGCCGGGTTGGGGTCAGCCCGTGGTGTCGTTCAGGTCGGCGTCGGGGACCCAGGAGCCGTGGATCCCGGCGGTCACCCGGTGGGGCAGGTGGACCGTGGCGACCCGGTCGAGGCCGGAGGCGTCGAGAACCAGCAACTGCGAGGCGTCCTGCTTGAGGTCGGAGACGACGGTCAGCAGATAGCCGTCGTCCTCGCACGTGGCACGGGCAGCGGGGACGAATACGGCTTCGCTGGGCATGCGGGCGTCGCCCACCTGGTGGATGCGGCGGGCGCCGGTGGTGCGGTCGTACTTGACGACGCCGTAGCCGCCGAAGCCCTTCTCGTCGGGGAAGCAGATGGCGTACTGGTAGCGGTTCTCGGCGCCCAGGTAACCCTCGTTGAGGGTCGGGAACTCCACCGGCAGGTCGTCGATGATCTGCTCGCCGACGGTGCCGTCGGTCATGTCGATCACCCAGCGGCGGGTGTAGGAGCGGGAGCCGGGCTCGCTGCCGCGGTCGGGCGCGCCGACCCACCAGTTCCACGAGAGCCGGAAGCCCTCGCGGTCCACGGTGGGGCCTTCCAGGACGATGCGACCCTGGCCGTCCTCGTAGGCGTTGGAGACGTGGAGCATGTTGCCGGGTTCGATGGAGAACCAGCGCACGTGCCGGGTGCCGTCGTTTCCGCGCGGCATGACACCGATGCGGGCGGGCTGCCGGTCGCTCCAGCTGTAGGGGATGCCGGAGTGTTCCGCGGGGTCGAAGGTGACGTTGCCCTCGACGAACACCACGTGGCGGCGGGTGACGGCGAAGTCGTGCTTGAGCGCGGCGGTCGCTCCGGGGACCTCGGCGCTGTGGATGATCTCACCCTTGGCATCGGAGACGTAGTACGTCAGGAAAGGCGGGAACGGTGAGGACCCGAAGAAGTGGAGCTCCCCGGTCACCGGGTCCTCCTTGGGGTGCGCGGTCATCGCGTTGCGCAGCTTGCCGCCGAAGTCGTAGGCACCGACCGTCTCCAGCTCCGGGGTGAGTTCGAAGGGCAGGTTCGCCTCGCACAGCGCCAGGAGCCGTCCGGCGTGTTCGATGATGTGGGTGCCCGCGGTGCTGGCGGTCAGGTCGGGTCCGTGCTCGGTCATGTAGGGAGCGCCGTCGAGTGCGGGGGTGTGCACCCAGCGGTTGCGGTACCACTCGGCGCGGCCGTCACGCAGCCGGATGCCGTGGACCATACCGCTGCCCTTGAACCAGTGGGCGGGGGTGACGCCGGGCTTGGGGTTGTGCCCGTTGCGGAGCAGCCGGCCGGTCAGCTCGGGGGGCAGGGTGCCCTCGACGGTGAGGCCGGTGGCGGTGACCTCCTCGACGAGAGGGGTGTAGTGGCCGGTCAGATAGGGCTTCGCAGTCGTCATGGCAGGAATCTCCTTCGCAGATGTGGTGTTTGGTCAGGAAGCGTGTTCGGCACGGGTCTTTGTCGAGGGAGTTCTGGAGGGCTTTGCCGAGGTCGTCGGCCGCGGCCTCGACCGGGGCGCCGCTCGGCTCAGCCGGCTCAGGGGGTTCGGGAGGGTTGTGGACGGGAGGGTTGCGGACGGGAGGGTTGCGGATCGGAAGCCGGGTGGGCGGCGGTGGTTGCGGTGCGCGTGCCGGTGCCGCGGGTGAGGAACAGCGCGAGGAGTGCGGTGGCGGCCAGGACTGCGGCCGAGACCGTGAAGGCGGTGCGGTAGCCCGCGGTGAGAGCCTCCAGGTGCGGCTGGTGGACCGCGGCGTGCCCGGTGACGGAACCGGCCAGGGTCGCCAGCGCGGCGAGGCCGATCGCGCCTCCGACCTGGCGGGTGGTGTTCACCAGGCCGCCGGCCAGCCCCGCGTCCTGCGGCGGGACGCCGTCCACGGCGAGTGCGGTGAGCTGGACGAAGGCGATGCTCAGGCCGAGGCCGACCAGGATGCTCGGACCGAGGATGTCCACGAGGTAGCTGCCGTGGGCGCTGATGCCGGACAGCCACAGCAGGCCCGCCGCCTCGGTGAACAGGGCTGCGGTCACCGTTGCGGTGGCGCCGATGCGCCGCGAGATGCGGGGTGCCACGGCCGCGCCGAGCATGTTGGCTCCGGCGAGCGGGAGTTGGCCCACTCCGGTGGTCAGGGGATCCTCCCCGAGGACCTGTTGCTGGTAGAGCGGCAGGAAGAAGAACAGCGCGATCCACACGGACCCCAGCAGGGCCATCAGCAGGTTGCCCACGACGACCCGGCCGGCGGCGAACAGGCGTGGCGGTATGAGCGCGTTCGGCCGGCGAAGCTCGATCACGGCGAAGGCTGCGAGCAGCGTGGCGGCTCCGACGAGTGAGCCCAGTACCCGGGCGTCCGTCCAGCCGGCGCCGCGTGCGGTGGTCAGTCCCCAGACCAGGAAGGTCAGGGCCAGGGTGACGACGGCGGTGCCCAGCAGATCGAAACGGCCGTCCTTCCGTCCGGGCGCCCGTGGCACCAGCGCCGCCACGGCGACCAGGACCAGCGCCGCCCCGAGCGCCACGGAGTGGAAGATCCAGGGCCAGCCCCACGCCTGGGTGAGAACACCACCCAGCAGGACGCCGCCCGCCCCTCCCGCACCGGAGACCGCGCCCCACACGCCCAGCGCTCTGCCCCGCCCGGGTCCGGGCGGGAACAGATCCATCGCCAGGGCGAGCGCGGCCGGGGCGATGGCCGCGGCACCAAGGCCCTGGACGGCGCGAGCCGCGATCAGCACGCTTGCGGATGCAGCCAGTCCCGCTGCCAGTGACGCCGCCGCGAACAGCGCGAGGCCGAAGACCAGCACCCTTCGGCGGCCGAGGAGATCGGCCGCCCGGCCGCCCGCGAGGAGCAGCGCCCCGAACGCCAGGCCGTAGGCGTTGACCACCCAGGTGGTCCCGCCGTCCGAGAGGCCGACCCCGGCGCGGATCTGCGGGAGCGCCACGTTCACGATGGAAGTGGCGAGCATGACGGTGAACTGAGCGGCGGCCAGCGCCGCGAGCGTGATTCCCGGCCGGGGAGCTCGAGCAGCTGCCTGGTCCGTCTCCGTGCGTGCAACGTTCATGCCGCACAGACTCGTGTCAGGCGGTGTCCACTATCCAGGCCCGGCAGGAACGGGCGCTGTCCACTCCTGTCCGCACCTGTCCACCCGGTCCTGCCGGTCCTGCCGGGGCCACGCCTCTGCCGTTGCTACCGGGAGCCGTGCAGCTCCTGCTGCCACAACGCTTCGCAGAGCAGGTCCAGGCCCTGACGCAGGTGGCGACGGTAGGTGCCGTACGGAAGCCCGAGACGGCGGGCGGCGGCTTCCTGAGTGGGCGCACCGGAGAAGTAGCCCGCCGTCAGGGCCTCGCGGGCGCGCACTCCGCGCGGGTCACGGGCGAGGTCGTCGACGGCCTGGCTGAGCAGGGCACGCAACTCCCCGACAGGGTCACCGAAGTCGGCCGCGAGACGGGTGCGCAGCAGGGCGCAGGCGGCGAAGGCGCCCGCATCGCGCCAGTGGGCCAACGCTTCACGCACGGCCTGGTCGAACGTGGTACGCGAGACGGGTGACGGTCCGGCCGGCACAGGCGGCAGTGACTCGGTGGCCGATATGAAGCGTTGAAGCCATGCCTCCACCGGTATCCGACGCCAGTCGACGCCGAACAGTCCGTAGGTGTGCTCACCGACCCGCGGGCGCGCCCCGGTGTCGCTGAGGGTGCCCTTGACGCGCTCGGCCCAGGTCTCGGCGTCCCGGAAGACGGCGAAGCCAAAGGCGCGGCCGCGGGCGCGGGCAGCCTCCGCCTGGGCCCGGGAACTGCTCAGGTCGATGACGCGCGAGGGAACCTGGTACCGCTCGGGGTAGATCGAGAAGCGGCTGACGCCGATGTGTTCGCCGGGGCTCACCGGCGCAGTGGCATCGGTGTACTGCCACGCGGCGGCGACGACGGGATCGGTGGCCAGGTCCCGGGGGTCGGGAGGGGCCGGCAGAGCCAGCCGGGCCGTGAACGCCACGATCCGGCCCGTGTCCACGAGACGGTAGACGCTGAATGCCTGCGGCTGACGCTGCGCCCAATAGCGGACCAGTTCCGCGGAGGCGGCCCCCTCGGTCTCCTCGGCCATGCGCAGCACGGCATCGATGTCATCCGGGTGCAGAGGACGGTCGTGCACCTCGTCCTCGCGGGACCAGGAGCGCAGCCGGGCCAGGGTCTCGCCCTCCCGGAAGAGGTAGAAGAGCTCGTCGGTGACGGTCCACACCCGCTCCTCGGGCGCCTCGCGCAGGATGCGCAGGTACTCGTCCGCCAGGCGCTGGCGCATCGCCTCGAAGGCGTTGGGCGCTCGCCAGCGCAGGTCGGCGGCCAGCGTCTCGCGTGCGGCGTCGTGCGGGTGGAGCCCCCGGTGTGTGGACTCCATGAAGGGCAGGTCCCGCAGCCAGGAGAAGAGCAGATGGGCATCCTCCCCGGGCAGCACCGCGGCGAGCAGTTCCTCGGACGTCGAGTGGGCCTGCGCCGCCACCTCCAAGGCGCGGCGGTGGACCGCCGTGGGCACCTCCCCGATCAGCCCCGCCAGCAGGGTGCGCAGGATGTCCGCGGTGGGGGCCCAGATCTCCTCCCTGCCGCAGCCCGCCGATCCTGCCGCGGCCGCGAGGGACAGGGCCAACGGGTTGCCTCCGGCGAAGCGGAGCACCCGGTCCCGTAGCTCGGGCCGGATCTGCGCCGCCACCAGGAGGCTCCGGGCCTGCTCATCGGAGAACGGCTCCAGTTCGGTCACGTGCAGGAGCCGGGACCAGGCGGGGTCGGCGGTCCACTGCGGCTGCGGAGCGCGCCGGCCGGCCAGGACGACCAGGGTGTCGTCCGCGGCGCGGGGCAGGAAGTGGTGCCACAGCCAGCTCTCCAGCCACTGGCAGTGCTCGAAGGAATCCACGAACAGGACCGTGCCCGGAACGTCCAGGAACGTACCGGCAGCGTGCTCGAAGTCGGCCGGGTCCCGGCTGACGAACCGGCCGTCGAGTTCGACGAGCAGCCGGCCGGCCGTACGGGCGTGGTCCGCCAGGCGCCGCAGCAGCGACGACTTCCCGATGCCCCCCGGCCCGCACACGTAGAACGCGAACGGCGCCTGCGGATCGCCGGCCAACGCCTCCTCGAAGCGCCCGAGTTCCTCGTCCCGGCCGATGAAGGCCCGTACGCGCGCTCTGCTCAGTCGTTCCCCTACGGACACCATGGCGGCTCCCGTCCTCCTTGTGTACCACCCGGACCCGACCCGTCGGGCGGAGATCCTAATGGAGGGGGGCCTTCACCGAGCGACGCTCGTTGAAGGCCCGCCCATGTCACTTGATGAGCCCGAGGTTCTCATCATCGAGCTGACCGGTGATCAGGAGGGTTGTTTCCTCCACGCGTTGGAAGCGGCCGTCGGGGGCCAGTTCGGCGAAGAGGTAGACCTCGGTGCGCGACGTGTGGCCGTCGTGGTGGCTGAGGGTGACGGTGTGGCGGTCGGCATAGCGCAGTCCGTCGCGGAGCTCATCGTGGACCTCGATGTGTCCGCTGCGGATCAGGGAGCGCAGGCGTGTGATGTGCCGGGCGAAGGAAGTCCGGTCACTCCACACGCCGTTGGTGCGCTGGCGGTAGTCGGGGGTGAAGTGCCGGTCGAGGGCTTCGGCGAGGTCGGCGCCCGGGCTGAACAGCAAGTCGTTGATGGCTCGGGCTATGTCGGTCGATGTCATGGTTGTCTTCGCCTAGGGGAGTAGGGGAGTAGGGGAGTAGGGAGGATACGAAGGTCCTGGCTCCGGGAGGTGGCCGCGCAGGACGGTACCCGGCAGAAGCCGGGGGAGAGGCGGCCGTCGGTCCCGGCCGTCCGCCTCAGTGGACGGGGGTGAAGTCCAGCGACAGAGAGACGGGGCCTCGCGTGTACAGGCCGGTCTCCCGGTAGCGGAAGCCGGGGCTGTAGCGCACCTGGTCGAGCTGGGGCAGGAGCATCGCGGCGACGGTCTCGATCTCGGCGCGCGCGAACGCCGCGCCGACGCACTGGTGGAGTCCGGTACCGAAGGCCAGGTGCTGGGCGGCTGCGGTGAAGGAGCGGGCGGTGCCCAGGTCCGGGCGGTGGATGTCGAAGGCGTCCGGGGCGGCGAAGGCCTCGGGGTCGCGGTTGGCCGCGCCGATCATGCAGAAGACGGTGGCACCCGCCGGGACGGTGACGCCGGCGAACACGGAGTTCTTCCCGGCTTGGCGGGGAATGAGCTGGACCGGCGGGGTGAAGCGCAGGGTCTCGGCGATCGCGGCGGCCAGCAGGTCCGGGTCCCGGCGGACCTGCGCCATCTGTTCGGGGTGGTCGATCAGGTGCTTGAAGAGCAGGGCGAGAGTCTTGTCCGCGGGCTCGGTGGAGGCAGCCAGAACGTTGATGATCAGTGCGGTTACGTCGCGATCGCTCATGGCGATTCCGTCGAACTCGGCGGTGCACAGCTTCGATATCAGGTCGTCGCCGGGCTGGTGGCGCCGCTGTTCGATGACGGGGAGGAGATAAGCCTCCAACTGCTCGGCGCAGTCCATGCAGTGCCGGCGGCGCTCGGGGGTGAGGGTCATGCTGGTGATGAACTCGGCGACCCCGCTGTGCCAGGCAGCCACCTGCTGCCAGTCCTGTCTGTCCAGGCCGAGGACGTCGAGCGTCACGTGGACGGCGAGGGGCTTGCCGAAGTCGTTGACCAGGTCCACCCGGCCCTGAGCAAGGAAAGGGCCCATGAGTTCCGCGGCGTTGGCGTGGATGGCGCGTATCTGGTTCCGGAGAGCCTGGCCGGTGAAGCCCCGTACGACGATCTTGCGCTTGGCGGTGTGTTCGGCCCCGGTCATCTGGGCGAGGACCGGCCCGCGCATGACCGGCTCGGCGCGCACCTGCAGCGTCTCGGTGGTGAACGCTTCGTGGTCGGTCAGTACCCGCTTCGCGTCCTCGTAGCGGGAGAGGAAGTAGCTGTCGATCGCCGGCTCGTAGTGCACCGGAGCCTGCTCCCTCAGCTGTGCGAAGTAGCGGTAAGGGTCTGCGGCAAAGTCCTCGGACAGGACGCTGAAGTTGGGGTTGACCACGGGCATTGCGAGGACCTCTCAAGGTGCGCGGTGCACGGAACGGGCAGGAGCCGGGGCCCATGCGTTCGCGAGGGAGCAAGCAGGCGGACCCACCCGGCCTGCAGGACGGAAGAACGACGGCACAGGTTCCGCTCGCCCCGGGTGGTGACGCCGTGTCGGATGGCGGTTCGCCCGATCTGTCCGGGGACGTCAGCGCTCGCGGGCCCCGTTCCCGGCAAACAGTGATCGTCGCTCTCTGGTGACGGGACGCTCCTGCGTGTAGCGTCAGCAGCAGCTGTCGTGGTTCGCAGTCCCTGCCCGCGCCCTGGCGTGGGCGTTTTGCTGTGCAGTGCCGGACCAGGGCGATCACCTCCGGGGCCGCGTGGTGCGGGCCCGACATCGACTGAGAGGGCAACACCATGGCCAGCGGAACCGTGAAGTGGTTCAACGCCGAAAAGGGATTCGGTTTCATCGCGCAGGACGGCGGCGGCCCCGACGTCTTCGCCCACTACTCCAACATCAACTCCAGCGGCTACCGCGAGCTCCAGGAGGGCCAGGCCGTGACGTTCGACATCACGCAGGGCCAGAAGGGCCCGCAGGCGGAGAACATCACCGCTGCCTGATCCGCGCAGCCCGGATCCACCCGCCCCCGGAGCATGCGCTCCGGGGGCGGGCCGGCTTCCGCACCGTGTCCCTGCCGATAAGAGGCAGCGAACGGGTCAGGGGGTCCCGCGCCCCGAACTGTGCACGGCGGCGTTACATGCCTCGCGCCGCACGACCGTCGGCGCCGCCGTCCCGGCCGCAGAGCCCGACGGGGTCGACGAGGTGCCACCTGGCGAGGTGCTACCCGGCGAGACGCCACACGCACATCGGCGGCGACCGGGGAATGGCCGAACTCCTGCGGAATCCGGCTGCCGTTCGCCTGGTGTATTCGCCGCCGTCACGCCAGGCTCCCTCTCCGGTACCCCGTGCACGATGTCCTGGGGGCGCTCAAGCACTTCTCGACCGAAGCAGAGGTCCCTCTCGCCATGGCAGAACTCAACCGCCGCCGCTTTCTCCAGCTCACCGGCGGCGCCGCCGCCCTGACCATGCTCAACGAGAGCATCGCGCGCGCCGCCGCCATCCCCGCGCAGGGGACGACCGGCACCATCGCCGACGTCGAGCACGTCGTGGTCCTGATGCAGGAGAATCGTTCCTTCGACCACTACTTCGGTGCGCTGCGCGGTGTCCGTGGCTTCGGCGACCCGCGCCCGGTGACCCTGCCCAGCGGCAAGTCCGTCTGGCACCAGACCGACAATGCGGGCAAGGAGACGCTGCCGTTCCGGCCTCCGTCCGACGACCTCGGCATGGAGTACCTCCAGGGCCTCAACCACGACTGGGCCGGCGGCCAGAGCGCCTTCAACAAGGGCAAGTACGACAACTGGGTGCCCGCCAAGACGCTGGCCACCATGGCCCACCTGACCCGCGACGACATCCCGTTCCACTACGCCCTTGCCGACGCGTTCACCATCTGCGACGCCTACCACTGCTCGTTCATCGGCTCGACCGACCCCAACCGCTACTACCTCTGGTCGGGCCACACCGGCAACGACGGCAAGGGCGGCGGCCCGGTCCTCAACAATGCCGAGGCCGGCTACGGCTGGACCACCTACCCGGAGCGCCTGGAGGCGGCCAGCATCTCCTGGAAGGTCTACCAGGACATCGGCAACGGCCTCGACGCCGCCGGTTCCTGGGGCTGGATCAACGACGCCTTCCGCGGCAACTACGGCGACAACTCGCTGCTCTACTTCAACAACTACCGGGGCGCCCAGCCCGGCACCCCGCTGTACGACAAGGCCCGCACCGGCACCGACGCCAGGACCGGCGAGGGCTACTTCGACAAGCTGCGCGCCGACGTCACCGCCGGCACCCTGCCCCAGGTCTCCTGGATCGCCGCCCCCGAGGCCTTCAGCGAGCACTCCAACTGGCCGGCCAACTTCGGCGCCTGGTACATCGCGCAGGTGCTGGACGCGCTGACCTCCAACCCCGACGTGTGGGCCCGTACCGCGCTGTTCATCACCTACGACGAGAACGACGGCTTCTTCGACCACGTCGTCCCGCCGTACGCCCCCGCGGACGCCAACCAGGGCCTGTCGACCGTGCCGACCGCGCTCGACGTCTTCCCCGGCAAGGCCGGCTACGTCGCCGGGCCGTACGGACTGGGCCCGCGCGTTCCGATGCTCGTGGTCTCGCCGTGGAGCACCGGCGGCTACTCCTGCTCCGAGACCTTCGACCACACCTCCGTCATCCGCTTCATGGAGAAGCGCTTCGGTGTGCAGGAGCCCAACATCTCGCCCTGGCGCCGCGCCGTCTGCGGTGACCTGACCTCCGCCTTCGACTTCGCCCGCACGGACACCGGCACGGTCCGGCTGCCCGACACCGGCGGCTGGGAGCCGCAGGACCGCGAGCGCCACCCCGACTTCCGGGCCACCCCGCCGGCCGTGGCGACCATGCCGCGCCAGGAGAAGGGCTTGTGCCCCACGCGTCCGCTCAAGTACGCCCCGTACGTGGACGGCACCGCACTCACCGATGAGGGCAAGTTCCGACTGACGTTCAGCGGCGGCCCGGACCTGGGCGCGCAGTTCTACGTCACCTCCGGCAACCGGACCGACGCCCCCTGGACGTACACCACCGAGGCCGGCAAGTCGATCGCGGACGCCTGGAACACCCGCTACTCGGCCGGGGTCACCGACCTGACCGTCCACGGCCCCAACGGCTTCCTGCGCGGCTTCCGCAACCCCGGCACCACCCCCGGCCCCGAGGTCACGGCCCGCCACAACGCCACCACGGGGAACCTGGACCTCACCCTCACCAACGCCGGAGCGTCGACCGCGACGCTCACGGTTACCAACGCCTACGGAGGCGGGCCGAAGCGACTCACGGTCGCCAAGGGCGCCACCGTCACGTACACCGTTCCCCTGAAGAACACGCGACGCTGGTACGACGTGACGGTCACCGCATCCGAATCCCCGGAGTTTCGCCGCCGCTTCGCCGGCAAGGTCGAAACCGGCGCAGCCGGCCTCTCGGACCCGGCGATCCTGACGAACCAGTCCTCCTGACCCGAGCCCCGCTCCTCGGAGCCCTCCGAGGAGCGGGCCGCTCGAGGCCCCTGCCGAGCGCGGCCCTGCCCGGGCCCGCTACGGCGTCGGGACGGAACTGGGGATCAGCCTGATCACCCTGGCCCAGCCTCTTGCGCGCAGCGGCCGGGCTTCAGCGGGCCGTTGCTGTCCCAGCGCCTCATTCGTGGATTCGGGTGTGCCGGCGGTGCTTGCTGCGGCATCGTCGTACTCCGGCACCCCTGACCGGGGTGTCCGGAGACGGCGGGCTGGTTGCTGGAGGGGTGTGTCATGGGCGAGCGGGAGACGTGGACGACGGAGGAGTTCGGCACCTCGCACGAGGGCACGGTCGGAGTGCTCCTGGCTGACGGCAGCGTGCCGGGCCCGGCCTACTTCGACACCGGGTCGGGGCCCCACGTCCACTCGACGTCCGAGTGGAGTGTCTATGACGGCCGCTTCCCCCGCGTGCCGCGGGCGGCGGCGCTGCGTGCGGTGTGCTGCTGCGGCTGGGCCGGACCCGAGCACCGTCTGGACTGGGAGGCGATCGGCGAGCAGGAACTCGCCGAGGCTGCCGACGACGAGGCGGATGCCTGTGTGCGGGACTGGGACGGGCACACCGTCGCAGTCGAGGCGACGACCGTCCCCCTGCCGGACAGCCTCACCGTCCTTCTGGAGCGTCTGGAGGAGGAGATCGACAAGCTGGCCAAGACCTCCCCCATCGCGGCGGTACGAGCCGCTCGGCGGACGCAGATCACGGCCGAGCGGTCCGGCTACCGGGCCGCTCGCGCCGCACGACAGGACCTGAATGCCGCCCAGGCCGCCGCCGCGCTCGGCCTCGATGAGGACG
This sequence comes from Streptomyces sp. NBC_00354, assembly GCF_036106915.1. NCBI lineage: Bacteria > Bacillati > Actinomycetota > Actinomycetes > Kitasatosporales > Streptomycetaceae > Streptomyces > Streptomyces sp. NBC_00354. The sequence goes on from NZ_CP107983.1 coordinate 7,975,271, forward strand.
CCGCCCGCAAGGAGCTGGCACGCTTCGGCCAGTGGAGCCCCTACTCCAGCTGAACAACCGCCCTGGCCCGTGGGCATCCCCTCGAGCCGCCGCCCCGAAGCCGAACCCTCTGCGACGTCCGACCGGGCCCGCAGGCCGGGCTACGGGTGGCAGCCGGGCCCTGCGGAGCCTTACCGGTGCCGCACAGTGCCTGCCGGTACAGCGTCGACGCGGCGTGGTCGATGGGGTGCGGCTGCGGCCTGCCCGAGGAGTCCCGCCCGCCCTCGTCAAGAGTCGGCCGGCAGCTGGCATCCAGGCCCTGGCCGTACATGCAGGGCAAGCGTTGACTGATGAGGTACTGGCACTCTCTTGCTGATCTGCGTGCCCGGCTGGCGCATTCCAGAATGTCCGGTTATCGATCCTCGTCGGGGAACACAAGCTGCCTTCCCGTCAGTTCAGTGAAGCGAACCGGGGCGAGCCCGCACGACTCGTCCTGGACCGGTAGACCACTGGCAAGGAGAAACCGTGCGCATACTCTTCACCGGACCGGCCGCGGCCGGCCACCTGTTCCCGATGATCCCGACGGCGCAGGCATTGCGCGCCGCCGGCCACGAGGTGCTGTTCGCGAGCTCGCAGCCGCTGAACCGCCTCCGCGAGGCAGGTTTTCCGATCGTCGAGATCGGCGACGGCCGCACCATCCGGGACGTGTTCGAGCAGTCCACCGGCGAGGAGGTGCGCTACGTCGCCACCGACATGACATCGGACCAGATTCTCGACAGGGCGGCCCACGGCTTCGCGCTCGTCTCCCGCCCCACCGTGGAGGGCCTGCTGGACGCCGCCGACAACTGGGGCGCGGACCTGCTCGTCTACGACTCCTTTCAGGCCTCCGCCCCGCTGGTCGCGGCAAAGCTCAAGATCCCATCGGTGATCCAGAACTTCGGCGTCACGTCCGGCATCGACATGGTCGGCCGACTCGCCGCCAACTTCACCGAGGCGTACGAGACGTACAAGGTGGCCGGCCCTGCCGAGCCCACCGCGCTGAACATCGTCCCCGCCTCGCTCGGCGGCGACCCGGGCGGCCTGCGGATGCGCTACATCCCCTACAACGGCGGCGGAACCGTCCCCGCCGAGCTGCTCCGCCGCGGCACCCGCCCGCGCGTCGCCGTCACCCTGGGCACCGTGCTCACCGAGATGGACGGCGTCCGCGCCATCGTCCGCCTGATCGAGGCCGCCGCCACGGTGGACGCGGAGTTCCTGCTCGCCGTCGGCGACGCCGACCTCACCCCGCTCGGCACCCTCCCGGACAACGTCCGCCCGCTGCCCTGGGTCCCGCTTGCCGAGCTGCTGACCGCCTCCGACGCACTGATCCACCACGGCGGCTCCGGCACCCTGCTCACCGCCCTGCAGGCCGGCCTGCCCCAGCTCCTGCTTCCGCAGGGCGCCGACCACTTCACCAACGCCGACGCCCTCACCGCGACCGGCGCCGCTCTGCGCTCCGCCTCCGACGACGTCGACGCCCCGCTCCTCACCCGCCTGATAACCGACCAGGCCCTGCAGGAGGCCGCCGCCCGCCTCCAGGCGGAGAACGCCGCCCTGCCGTCCCCGGCCGAAACCGTCCCCGCCCTGGAGGCCCTGGCCGCCTCGTAGGACGCAGCACAGCCGCCGGTGGCGGGGCGCCCGTCGCCCCGCCACCGTGCGTTGGCAGCTTCCGCCGGAAATGGCTCCAGTGGCACCCGCACTGCCGGGCTTCAGCCCGTGGACTCCAGATGTGAGGCGTTCTGGGACGGACCCCGCAGTCCACCCTGGACGCAAGCCTCCGGTGGTGATCCCACAAGATGATTCCCATGCAGCACATCGAGTTCTTCACCTACACGTCCTCCCGCCTGTGGGGTATCCGCGTAGACGGGTCCGACCTGCGTGTCCACGCGGCAGATGCAACCCGTCCCCTGTGGCTGCAAGAGAAGAGCCACTACGAGAGGACGCCGGAGGACACGGAGGACTTCCTGTTCCGCCAGTACGCCGGAATGTCGGAGTCCGACCTTCGCGACCCTGTGCTCCACTTCCTCGGCGACGCCGCTCCGGAGCTCAGACACACGTCCACGGATGCAACCGCGGTACTGGGCTGCCCGTGCGGCATCTGGGAATGTTGGCCCCTGTTCACCCACATCACCGCCACCCCTGAGACCGTCACCTGGTCCGCTTTCCGCCAACCCCATCGCCCGGCCTGGGGAGACCTCGCCATCGGACCGTTCGTGTTCCCCAGACCCGCCTACGAGAACGCGCTCACGCACACCATCCATCATGCCGAGGACCCCCTGATGGCCCTGCCTCCATCCGACATGGTCGGCGGGGAGTGAGTACGGTCCGCATGATGTGTCCCTCGCTGAAGCCGGAAGCGGCTGCCGACACGGCTTGACTTCCCCAGCGGGAAGCCGGTTGGCGGTCCAGGGACTGCCCCGTGATCACGCGCCGGGACGGTCAGTCCGTCGGATGGGGGCGGCCCGGGGCCGGGGAACGGCGGTGAACGGCGCGGATGTTAGCTTCTGTCCCGTGGTGGAACACCAGGACGAGACCAGGGCGGCCTACGACGGGATCGTCGAGCTCTATGCGTCGATGTTCGCTGATCGGCTGCAGACGCGGCGGCCGTTCACGCGGGCCATGATCGGCACCTTCGCCGAGCTGGTGCGCGGGACGGGGAACCTGCGGACAGCCGACATCGGGTGCGGGCCCGGACATCTGACGGCCATGCTCCACGACCTGGAGCTGGACGCCTTCGGGCTCGACATCTCCCCGGGCATGGTCGACCATGCCCGGCGGGCCCATCCGGCGCTGCGGTTCGACGAGGCGCGGATGGAGGCCATGCCGGTCGAGGACCGCGCGCTCGGCGGGGTGCTGGCCCACTACTCGATGATCCATACTCCGCCCGGGGAATTGCCCGTGCTGCTCGCCGAACAGGTGCGTGTCCTGGCACCAGGGGGCCTGCTCCTGGTCTCGTTCTTCGCGACCGACGGACCGGAGCCGGTCCGCTTCGACCACAAGGTGACCCCCGCCTATAGCTGGCCGGTGGACCGGTTCGCAGAGTTGCTGACCGGGGCCGGGCTCACAACTTTCGCCCGGCTGCTCCACGACCCGGCCTCCGAGCGCGGGTTCCTCGACGCCCACTTGCTGGCCCGCCGCCAGTAGAGCGTGCCCGCGTTGGCCGGCGACAGTTCTCCAAAGGGGACCGTGTTGATCACGGAACAGTCCGTCGCCGGTTGGCGTGTGCGCTCCAACTGGTCGGGCCTGCGCGGCATGCCGTGCGGCGGGCCGGTCATGCGGCGCGGCAGAGCTCCGCAGGGCCGGCCGGTGCTGCGGCGCGGGGCGCGGTCGCGTGTACGGGACGGGCGGTGCGGACGGCGGCAGCCGCGGTCTGCGAGCGGCTCCGAGCGAAGACGACGAGGCGCAGCACCGCGAACCGGGCGACACCGGCGATTGCGGAGGCGGACAGGTAGACGCCCTGCTCGAGCAGCGCACCGGGTGCCACCACCAGCTGGTGCAGGACAAGCATCGCCACGCAGGTCACCGCATACGCCGCCGCCGCGGACCCGGCCGACTGGGCATGCTGGCGCCAGGTTGCGCGCCCGCCCGCGCCGAAGGAGAAGCGTGCGTGCAGCTCGGTGGTGAGGAGCGTGGAAGCCGCCGTGATCAGGGCGTTGGCCAGGCCCCAAGGAACCCAGACGGCGAGGGCCGCCACGGCGAGGCTGGAGGCGAGTCCCACTCCGCCGCCACAGAGCACGAAGCGGGCGAAGGCGGTGACGGCGCCGGGTGTCGCCTGCTGCCGGCTCTGTGCTGTCTCCATGTCCGACCCCTTTGATCGCTCCCTTTGTGAAACGGGCACCTCCCGGCCTGTGAAGCCTTCGGGTCCGCTGTTTCTCATGAGTGAAACGCTACGTTGCATTCATCGATCGAGCAACTTATTTGTTGCGCATAATCGGCATAAGTGCAAGTGGAGGCGGAGAAATCGTTGCAACCGCTTTGAACCTAATGCAACAGCATCCATCCTCGACGTTGCAATGGATTGAGGGTGAATGCTATGCCTGATGTTGCGGCACGAACGCCGATGCGACCTGGCGGAGGCCGCCAGAGCCGCCCGGGTCCGGCACGACGGGGTGGCCCTGGACGACATACGCCCCGCCAGCCCCAGTGGATGACGCCCGGCAGGAGACGTACGAGGTGCTGATCGAGGCGGCACGCGCGCCGGGCCGCTGCTGCGCGCCCTCTCTGCGTTCATGAGCCACTGGGCGCCGTGCTTCTCGACCACGACCCGCCGAGCCTGACCGTCATCGGACCGTCCGGCGCCTGATCGGCGGGCGCGTTGCGACCGCAAGGACCTGGGTCCCACGACGGACACGGCCCCCGGCGCAGCCACGCCCTCCCTGCCTGCCCGCTGGCGGGAGGAACTGCCCAGGGTCCTCGGCGAACTGGCCGGAGCCTGGAAGGATCCGGCCGCCTGGACCGGCATGACCCGGGCGGGCGGCGTGGACCTGCCCGGCGAAATCGCGGCCGCGGTGGCTGCCGACGAACTGGTGCTGCACGGATGGGACCTGGCTCGGGACATCTGCGTGAGGTAGGCCACAGATGTCCATCTGGAGCGTATTCCGGTCGGTCATGCAGCCATGAGCCTCTGTGACCGTGGCGGTCGACGGGACCCGGCCGTACCTGGCCCGCCCGAGCAGGGCTCCGGCTGGGCGTGCTCGCCTGCGAACCGATGGGCTGCGGCTGAGGCCGGGGCTCCGTTCTCTGTGCCCCGCCCCGCCGGGGCACAGAACATCCAGGCTCTCAGGTTTGGCATTGCTTCTTGGCCGCGGGAGACCAGCCGCTCCAAGCAGCGCCGTCGGCCCGAGCATGTACTCGGATCTCGACCTTCACGGGGCCGCATACCCGCGTCGTGCTTCCCACTTCGACCGGGCCGATGGCTTCGCCGGCCCGGACGTAGGCGCGCCCGCTGCCTACTTTCTCCCAATGCCCACCATCGACGACACGGAAGAAGGCCTCATAGGAGACGTTCAGCCCCTTCGCTCCAGTGTTGCGCGCCTTGATGTACGCCGTGATGTCTCGAGTGGGGAACCGGCCGGCAGATCCCCGTTCGGCACTGATGCAGCCATTGATGGCTACTCGAGCGGTCATCAGCCCCCGGGCGGAGCCGCTGAGCGCGCTTGGTGAGCGGATCGCGGGGTGGACAACGGCACCTCCGCCCACACCTGCTTGCCGCCGCTGAGCGGTACCGAGCCCCACGACGCCGTCGTTGCCTCGACGATGAGGATTCCCCGCCCCCCGGTCGCCGACCAGTCCACGTTCGCCGGCCTGACCGGGCTGCGGGGCGAGGCGTCGTTCACGGCGATCCGCAGCCGGTCCGCGGACAGCGTCAGATCCAGCCGCACTTCTCCCTGCGTATGGGCGATCGCATTGGTGACCAGCTCGGAGACCACCAGCAGGGCGACGTCGAGTTCTTCCGCCACGCCCCACGAGCGCAGTGTGCGCGCGGTGAAACGGCGGGCGTGGTGGACGGCGTCGGGGAGCCGCCAGACGGTCCAGTTCGACCGCATCGGCCGGACGCGGGTGCCGTCGTAGCGCAGGAGCAGCAGCGCCACGTCGTCGTCCCGCCGGTTGACCCGCGCCACCAGCTCGTCGGCCACCGCCCCCGGGTCGGCCGGGTCTGATGAGGCCAGCACTTCGCACACCCGGCGCATGCCTTCCTCCAGACGGACGTTGGACGACTCGACCATGCCGTCCGTCAGCAGGGCGAGCATCGTCCCCGGGACCAAGCCGACTTCCGTCAGGGGGAATTCGGTGTCCGTGACCACTCCCAGTGGCGGTCCTCCTTCGACCGGTATCTCCTCCGTGCTGCCGTCCGGCTTGCGAAGGACCGGCTGCAGGTGCCCGGCGCGGACGAACCAGGCGATGCCCTCCTCCATGTCCAGGTCCACGTACAGGCAAGTGGCGAAGAGATCTGTCTCCATGCCGACGAGCAGGCGGTTGGCCCGGGCGATGACCACATCGGGCGGGTGGCGCTCGACCGCGTAGGCCCTTACGGCCGTCCGGATCTGGCCCATGATGGTCGCGGCTCCGGCGCTGTGTCCCTGCACATCGCCGATGACGAGCGCCACGTGGCCGTCGCCGAGCAGGATGACGTCGTACCAGTCGCCGCCCACCTCGAGCCCCGCGGTCGCGGGCAGATAGCGGGCGACGGCCACCCCACCGGGCAGCGAGGGGAGTTTGCGCGGCAGCAGGCTGCGCTGGAGCATCGTGGCGAGTTCGTGGCCGGCGTTCAGCGCGTGCGCGCGCATCAGCGCCTGCCCCACGAGCCCCGCGGTGGCGGTCAGCAGCGACCGCTCCTCCGGTCCGAACCGGTGCTCACCGTCCCATCCCACGAGGCAGACGCCGACCATCCGGCCGTCCGCCGGCAGTGGCAGGACCGCGAGGCCGCCGGGCCCGATCCCCGCGAGAGCGGGTTCGAGGTCCGCACCCGGCGGCCATAGGCTCACATGGCCCTCCCGCAGTACGGTCTGCAGCGTGGGCAGGTCGTGCATCGAGGCGTCCGGCCACTCGGACCGCCATTCCGAACGCCACATGCCCGGCCATGCCTGCGGCTCGGGAGGGTCGAGGACGGTGACCACGAGCCGGTCGGCCTCCAGCTCGGCGACCGCCACCCGGCTCGCGTCCAGTGGGCCGCGCAGGGAGTTGACGACTATTTGGCTGACGTCCCTGATGGTCGTCGCGCCGGCCAGCGTGGCGGACAGCCGTTGCACGATGGAGACTTCGTCGGCACTGGGGCGCAGGTAGGAGGCGTCGGCCACCACGCCGAGGACCCGTTCGGGAGTGCCGTCGTCATCCGTCATCACCCGGCACCGCAGGCCCAGCCAGCGCAGTTCACCTCCCGGTCGGCGGATGCGGAACGCCAGCTGCTGCGGACCCGACGTCAGCCTGTCGGGCTCCACGATGGCCATCAGCGCAGGGATGTCGTCCGGCACGGCACTCGCGAGCAGCGTCTCCACGCTGCCGTCGAACTGGTCGGCGGGGATCCCGAGCAGTTCCAGTACGCGCGCGTGCGCCTCCATGCGGCCGGAGCCGAGTTCCAGGATGAACGCGCCGCCCCGGAGCGGCACCAAGGTGTGTCCCCGCACGGGGCGCGGGGGCGCGCGCCCGGGCGCGTGGGCGGCCACCGATGCGAGTCCGGCGGCGACCTGGTCGGCGTACAGCTCCAGCAGGCTCCGGCGGTCGTCGCTGAACCCGTCGGGGACATTGCCGGCGACGATCAGGCAACCGAGCTCCTTGGCGCCGTGCCCGAGCGGTAGGGCGCCGAGCGACAGCCTGGCCGGCGATGCCCTGACGGAGTCGTCCCGCACCCGTCCGGGGAAGTGGTGCGGATCCTCCTCCACGTATGCGGCGAGTTCCTTCGGGTTCAGCCACAGCGGGCGGCCCGAGCGGTAGGCCTCGGCGGCCGGGGAGTGCCCGTCCACGGAGAGGACCGCTGGCAGCCCGTACAGCATGGAGCGGTTTCCGGTCATCTCGGCCAGATGGAGTTCCTCGCGGCCGTCGGCGAGCACGTAGACAGCGGCCAGCTCAGCCCCGCAGAACGTAAAGCGCTGCCTCGTCACGGTCTGTAACGCCTTTCTGCGAGGGCAGCCGCGGCCGACCGCCCTCCCTCCATGCTGTCGCGCCCCACACCGTCACGGCGAGTCGGGAGCGGACAGAGTCCCGGTGGGCCGGTGGAGCCGTTGGTACGTGGACCCTGCCGGTAGCCCGGCGGATGCGGCCATGGGCGGGCACGAGGTCGTGCACCCAAGTGCCCGGGCGATGGCCGGCGCGCTCCCGATCGGCTCGTTCATGGCGGCGTCGAGAGGTCTCGGGGCCCTGTTCGGCCCTCGCAGATGAGCGCGCGGCCCGGGAGCGGCCGCAGCCGGGTCGATCACCTGGCCCAGGGCCTGACTGACGGTCTTCGGCCGTCGTGGCGCTGCGGCAGCGGCGGCCAGGCCTGCGTCGGACCGGTGCGGGCCGGGGCCGCGGCGCCGCCGGGGTCGGCGGGCTGAGGGGCGCCGAATCCTGCGTGCTGCGGCTCGTCCGCGGATGTCGGGCGGGGCCGGGGCGTGGCCTCGGCCGGGCGGCCGGAGCCCGCGGCATGCTGGGCACGGTGGCCGCCGGACAGTCCGCCCGGCCACCAGCTCCACCGGAGCGCATCGTCAGTCGCCCCAGCAGCGGCACCCGCGGCGGTCCACCCAGCGGCCCAGCCTGGCCAGGAGCGCCGGCAGGACGGTCAGGGAGGCCGGCACGGCGACCGCCACGGCGATGATCGAAGCCGTGGCCAGGGAAGCGAAGGTGGCCTCCTGGGCCAGACAGAGTCTCGCCATGGACACGATCAAGTGGTGCGATCTTGAACCGGCGGCCCGACTCTCCCACCCCGGACTCCTCGCCGCTGATCTTGTTGGTGCCCGCGGCCCCGCCCAAGAGACACGGGCGACGAAGACCGCCTACAGCCCGATACGGTCCACGGATGCGCGGCCCACCAGCGGAGCTTCGCCGAGCGCCTGGACTTCCTCGGACCGGACGTCCGTACGGCTCGTGTGCCCTTGTGCCAGCGACTTCGGCACACTGCGCTCGCGCGGCGTGAGCCGGGCTGGCGGACGCCGTGCGTGGTGCGGATGACCGCTGACCTCAGGCCGGCGCTCCCGGATCTCCACCGCGGCCCGCAGCCCCTCGTCGGTGTGGGTCGGGGGCATCCGGATGTCGACGACGACGATGTCCGGACGCTGCGTCTCGACTGCGCAGCGGGATGCTGCACCGCTCGGCCACCCCGCCCGGCGCCTCCTCCACCCCTGGAGGTGTTTTCCGCAGTGCCGGCCCTGCGGAAACCGCAGGGCCTTGCCCCCAGGTCACCGACGCCCCCCGGAACGCCGGACATCGCGCCGGTAGACGCCGTATCCCTGTTCCCTATTCCCGCACGGGGAGTTCCGGGTGAACCCGTGAGCCATCCACGAGGATTCGTGAGGAATGCACCTAGGTGGCGGTGCTGAATGCCCGTAACGTATTTCTCGTAACTGACAGCCAAACGGGAGGTATTACCATGATCTCGACCGTCAAGACCAACGCCATCACCGCTGTGGTCCACAACCGTGCCGTCGTCCACAACCGCGCGGTCGTGCACAACCGTGCGGTCGTCCACAACCGCTCGGTCGCCAAGTGAAGCTGACCCTCTGAGGTCCTTCGCCCACGGTCCCGGGGTTCTCCCGGGACCGTGGCACTTTGCACCAGGAGTCAGTTTCTATGGGGGCTGATATGTCGGCGGACGACACCGCTTTGGAAATCGTGGACGTTGAGATATACGACCTCGAGCAGGATCTGTGCTTTCTCGCCACGCCGAACGGTGGGCAGTTCTATATATCCGCCCCCACATCAGAGTTTCGTGCATGGTTGGCGCGCTGCGACGGAACCAGGTCCCGCAGCGAACTGCTGGAGGGAATGACCTCCGAATACGCCGAGGTGGTCGACGTCCTGCGGCAAGACGGCTGCCTGCGTCCGGCCGGGGGCGGCGTCGAGGCCGAGCGGGCGGCGCGAGCGGCGCGTACGACGGTCCTCATCACCGGCGCGCCGGAGCTCACCGCCCCACTCGCCCACGCGTTGAGCACCACCGGCTACGCACATGTCGGGCCGGCCCCGGAGGACCTGTCCGTCATCGATGTCCGCGACACCGTGCTCGTCGCCGCCTTCTCATACTCCGCCCACCGGGAACTGAGCCGTATCGACGAGCTGTGTGCCCGGTCCGGCCTGCGCTGGCTGCCGCTGCGCCATGAACGCGGTCGGGCCGTCCTCGGTCCTGCCATCACCCCAGGTACCACGGCGGACTTCGCGGACGTGCTGGACCGCCGGCTCAGCGCGGCGCACGACCCGCGGGTCGTCGAGGCCATGCGGGACGCGCCGCAGCCCGACAGCCATCGGCTCCGCGACGGCGACGTCCGCTGGACATCCGCACAGCTCGGCACGTACCTGGAGCGCTGGGTCACGGGCGAGGCCACCGTCGACGAGGTCGAGCTCGATCCGCGCCGGCTCGACCGGATCGAGCGCACCATCCTGCCGGTTCCGACGCGGCCGCGGCCGGTGGGGCGCGGCGACGCCGAGGCGGACCTGCTCGTCGACGACCAGGTCGGCGTGGTGACCGGCGTTCAGGAGCTGGCCCCGTTGCCGGGCATGCCGGCGCGGCTGCGCGTGTGCGCGGTGGACGTCGCCGACATGCGGCGCGTCGCGGACTGGCCCAACGACCGGCAGGCGTTCGGCACGTCCTGGTCCGATTTCGGCGCCGCCCGCCGCAGCGCCGTCGGCGAGGCGGTCGAACGCTACTGCGGCAGCCGGCTGCCCGAGGACCGGCTCCGGTTCGGCAGCTACGCCCAGCTGCGCAGGGCCGGGGTGCCCGCGCTCGACCCGCGCCGGCTGCACCTGTATTCGCAGCGGCAGTACCAGAGCGAGGGTTTCCCCTTCGCGCCGCTGACCGTGGACGCGGAGTGCGCCTGGGTCGAGGGCCACTCGTGGACGACCGGCGAGCCTGCGTGGGTGCCCGCCTTCCTGGTCGCCCACGGAGAGCACGACCCGGTTGCCTACTCCGACCCGCTGGTGGCCGGCGTGGCCTGCGGTGTCAGCGAGGAGCACGCCGTCACCTCGGGGCTCGAAGAGGTGATCGAGCGGGACACCACCATGCTGTGGTGGGCCAACGCCGCCCGCCTTCCCCGGCTGCCGATGCCCGACCGGATCCGCGAGCTGGTCGCCGACAGCCTGGACGCCTACGACATCAGCCTGATCCATCTGGACAACGAGTTCGACGTCCCGGTGCTCGCCGCCGTCGTACGCGACCGGGCCGCCGGGTGGCTGGGCATCGGCTTCGCCACCCGGCCCGACCCGCTGGAGGCGGCGGAGAAGGCGCTCGCCGAGGGGTTCACCCTGCACCACACCTGCCGCTTCCTCGACGACGACAAGACGCTGGCGGACGGCCTGGCGGAGCTGCCGCACCTGGGCAACCTCAAGCCGTACCGAGCCGACCGGCGCTATCTCGACTCCTACCGCCCGGACTTCAGCGACGTCCGGGACCTGCTGTGCCAGCAGCAGGTCCACCTCGACCCGCGGGCGGGGGAGCGGGTCGCACCCTGGGTACTGGACCTCCCCACCCGCCCCTGGGACGGACTGCCCGCGCTCGAGCAGCGGAGCCTCGAGGCCTACCGCGAACGGGTCGAGGCCCGTGGCTTCGAGGTGATCAGTGTCGACCTGACGACCTGTGACGCCGAAGCGGCCGGGTTCAGTGCCGCCCACACGATCGTGCCCGGCCTCGTGTCGAACTTCCCCGCCGGCATGCCCATGTGGGGCGACGGGAGGATCGGCCGCGCAGGCGTCCGGCTCGGCTGGCGGTCGCAGCCGTTGGCCGAGGAGGAGTTCAACGTCTTCCCACTACCCCACGCGTGAGGGATACCGATGGCTGTCATCGACACACTCGGCCTGCCGAACACCAAAGGCCGCAAGCCTCTGATCGTCGCGCAGGTCGTCGATGCTCTGGGCACCGGGCTCTTCCTCCCCTTCGCCGTCGTGTACTTCCACGCCGCCAAGGGCATCCCACTGACCACGGTCGGCCTCATGCTGTCCGTCGGCGCGCTGCTCTCGCTGCCCGCGGGACCGTTGGGCGGCCCGCTGATCGACCGGATCGGGCCGCGGCGCGTGCTGATCGCGAGCAACCTGATCCGTGTACTGACCTTCACCGCCTACGTGTTCACCGACACTCCCTGGCAGCTGGTCGTGCTGGTCACGGTCACCCTGTGGGGTGACAGCCTGTTCCGGCCCGCGGTCTCCGCGCTGGTGGCGCAGGTGGCCGACGACGGGCACAGGGCGCGCTGGTACGCGATGGACCGGTCCCTGCGCAACGTCGGGATCGGCGCCGGCGGACTGGTGGGCAGCACGCTCGTCGGGTGGGGCGGCACCTCGGGCTACACCGCCGTGGTCGCGCTGAACGCCGTGTCGTTCCTCGTCGCCGCCGGGCTGGTCGCGACCTGGCGCCGGACCACCGTGCTGCCTTCCGGCGGCGGTGGCGGCCCGGTCCCGGCCGCGGACGCTCCGGAACAACGGCGCGACGGGTACCGGGAGGTACTCGCCGACCGGGCGTTCCTCGGCGTCCTGGCCACCGTCTGCGTGTTCGCCCTGTGCGACCTCGCGCTGACCATGCTGCTGAGCGCCTACGTGATCGAGGCACGCGGGCTGCCGGCGTGGCAGCCGGGCATGCTGTTCGCGATCAACACCGTCATGGTGATGCTGGCGCAGACCGCAGTGGCCAGGGCGGTCGAGCGGTACCGGCGGACCAGAGTGCTGCAGGTGGCGTCCGTCCTGTGGATGGTGTCCTTCGCGCTGTTCGCGGCGGTGTCCGGCGAGCACGTCGGATTGGCCTTCGGCGGGCTCATCCTCAGCATGGTCGTCTTCACGGTCGCTGAGCTGCTCCAGGCCCCGACCAGCAGTGCGCTGACCGTGGCGATCGCCGCAGGACATCTTCGCGGCCGGTACCTGGGGTTGGAGGAGCTGATGTGGAGCCTGGCCCGGGTGATGGCGCCGACGGTGTTCACCTGGCTGCTGGCGCGGGGAGCGGGCCTGCCGTGGTTTGCGCTCTGCCTCTGTTGCCTCGCGGCGGTCGTGGTGCTGCAGCGACTCCACCGTGTGCTGCCCGCGCACGTCCAGCGGGAGACCGTCCATGGCTGAGCGCGCGGCCGAGCTCCGCCGCCCGGAGGAGTTCCGCGACGTCTACCACCGGGTCTACCACGAGCCGCCCTACCACGAGGACGCGGCGGCCGCAGACGGCTTCGCCCGAGAGCTGGCGGGCCACGCGGCGCTGCCCGGCTTCTCCGTGACCACCGTCCTCGACGGCGGTGTGCTCAGCGGTTTCGCCTACGGCGTGCACCGTGAGGAGGGATGGTGGCATCCGCGTGCCGCCGCGCCCGCGCCGCGGTGGCTGCGCCGGCCGCTGTTCTACGTCTACGAGCTCGCGGTCGTGAGCGAGTTGCGCGGTCGCGGGCACGGGCGCGAGCTGCTGGACCTGCTGCTGGCCGACCGCACCGAGCCGTTCGCCGTACTCGCCGCGTCGAGCAAGGCGTCGGCGCGCGAGCTGTACGGGCGGTGGGGCTGGACGAAGGTCGGCGAACTCACTGGGCCACCGCACGGTGTGGACCTCCTTGCACTCCCTTTGACGCCGCTGCGGTGACCGGGGGACCTGGTCGCCCCCTCCGAGGCTCTGGTGGATCCGCCCGGAGCAGTGACCGCACACCATTTCGCGCCAACGCCGCGCTACACCCCGGGCCGCAGAGTGGGGCTCCGCCGTCGGCGCGTGGTCGGCGTGCAGCGTGCGCTACCTGCGTGCTGCCGAGCGTCAGCCCAGGGCCGAGGGTGCCCGGGTGCGGCTCTCCGCGCCCCTGATCCGCGAGCACGACCTGACACAGGCAGCGGATGATTCGACGTCCGAAACGCGTCGCATGCAAGGGTGTTCGGTATGCCCACGCCTTCCGGGTCGCGCCCGCCCGGCCGGCTGCATCGTCTCAATTGATCGGGGGATCCGAATGAGTGTCGATGTGATGGTTTACGATGATCTCGCCCTGTCTCGATTCGCGCTCACGGCACTGCTGGATCAGCAGCCGGAAATCAGAGTCGTGGGATCGGTGGACAACAGGTATGCCGCACTTGAGTTCGCTGAGATGAATCGACCCGATGTCGTGATCATCAGTTTCGAAGGCAGGGACGAGGAAACCGTCGACATTGCCGAGAAGATTGCCATCCTTCCGAAGGTCCGCACGCTGCTGGTTGCCACCGCGTGTGTCCGATCCGCCGTCCGCAGGGCCTTCGCCGGGGAAATCGGCGGAATGATACGGCGCAGTGTCCCGCCTCAGCGCCTTCTCGAGGCCATCCTCCTGGTGCACGAGGGTGAGCGAGCCTTCGACGCCGAGCTCGCGGTCGCGGCCGTGGCCAACGGAGACTGCCCGCTGACCCCCCGGCAGTTGTCCGTGCTCGAGCATCTCGACCGCGGTGACACGGTGGAGGAAATCGCTGCCCGGCTGTCTCTTTCGGAAGGGACGGTGCGCAACTACATTTCATCCATCGTAGTGAACATTGGTGCACGCAACCGTATTGACGCGTTGCGCATCGCCCGGAATCTGGAATGGATCTGATCCGAAGTGGGTCGAATTCCGAAGGACGACCAGATGTCCGGGACGGCGGCACTGAAACTGCAGACGCATCGCACAAGGACGGCTCGAATGCCCAACTCCAACAATCCCCGTGACGGTCGGCTGCCCCGTCAGGTGGCCGACACCCATGTCGACGCCCTCGTAGAACTCGACCCGATCGCCGGCACCTTCCTCGGCGTCGCCGAGAGTTCCGGCCGACTCCCCGACTTCTCGCCGGAGGGCCAGGAAGCGGTGGCCCAGCTCGCCCGTAAGACCCTGCGGCAGCTCGCCGCCGCAGAGGCCGTTCCCGGTGCGGACGACATCGCCGAGCGCCGCTGCGCCCGGCTGCTGCGTGAGCGGCTCACCGCCGAACTCGATGTGCACGAGGCGGGCGAGGGCCTGCGTACGGTCAGCAACCTCGACTCACCTCTGCACCAGGTCCGCGACGTCCTCACCCTCACCCCCACGGACACGGACGAGGACTGGGCCGCGATCGCGCGACGGCTGCGCGCCGTGCCGTACGCCCTGGCGGGCTACCGTGCCTCTCTGGACGCCGGCCTCGCACGCGGGCTGCCCGCAGGGCCGCGGCAGGTCTCGGCCGTCGTCGGCCAGTTGACCGAGTGGATCGGTACGGACCGGAGCTGGTTCGCGGAGTTCACCGACCCCGGTCCCGAGCGGCTGCGGGGCGAGCTCACCACGGCCGCCACAGTGGCCACCGGCGGCCTGGTGGAACTGCGCGACTGGCTCCGTGGCACCTATGCCCCGGCCGTCGAGGGATCACCCGACGTCGTCGGCCGGGAGCGCTACATCCGTCTCGCCCGTCACCACAACGGCGCCCATCTCGACCTGGACGAGGCCTACGCGTACGGCTGGACCGAATTCCACCGGCTGCTCGCAGAGATGCGCACCGAGGCCGAACGGGTCTTGCCGGGCGCCGGCACCCCCTGGGAGGCGCTGGCTTGGTGCGACCGGCACGGCGAGGCCGTCGAGGGGGTCGAGGAGACCCGGCAGTGGCTTCAGTCACTGATGGACGAAACCATCGACACGCTGGACGGCACCCACTTCGAACTGGCCGAGCGGGTACGCCGAGTCGAGTCGCGCATCGCCCCGCCAGGCAGTGCCGCCGCCCCCTACTACACCGAGCCGTCGCTGGACTTCTCCCGGCCCGGACGGACCTGGCTGCCGACGATGGGAGAGACCCGCTTCCCGGTCTACGACCTGGTCACCACCTGGTACCACGAGGGCGTACCCGGTCATCATCTCCAGCTGGCCCAGTGGGCACACGTCGCCGACGACCTCTCCCGCTACCAGACCACCGTGGGCCTCGTCAACGCCAACGCCGAGGGCTGGGCGCTGTACGCCGAGCGACTGATGGACGAGCTGGGCTTCCTGTCCAACGCCGAGCGGCGGCTGGGCTACCTGGACGCGCAGATGATGCGGGCCATCCGCGTCGTCATCGACATCGGGATGCACCTGGAGCTGGAGATCCCGAAGGACTCCCCCTTCCACCCCGGCGAGCGCTGGACGCCGGGGCTGGCTCAGGAGTTCCTCGCCCGTCACACCAGCCGCCCGGCCGACTACGTCGAGAGCGAGGTCACTCGTTATCTGGGCATGGCGGGCCAGGCCATCGGCTACAAACTCGGCGAGCGGGTATGGCTCATGGGCCGCGAGGCGGCCCGAGCCCGACACGGCGCGGGCTTCGACCTCAAGGCCTGGCACATGGCCGCGCTGTCGCAGGGCTCGCTGGGCCTGGACGACCTGCTGAGCGAGATTTCGGCGCTCTGAGGGAGGGTGCCGCGGCTCGGGGTTGTCGCCGGTCGGTGAATCTGCGCTCAAGAAGGCCGCGAGCCCGTACGTCGGTTCGCGGGGAACGAGTAGTGCACTCCGGTGAGATCTTCCGAGAGCGCCCACAACTGGTGGGCCGTAGCGGAGTCCTGGATGGCACGTTCTCGGCTGCGCAGGACGGGCTCGCCCCTGAGCTGGAAGGGCCCGTCGGGCACGACGTAGCTGCCTCCGGGCAGGTTGGGGACTGTCGAGGCGTACAGCGAGGTCTTGGCTCCTTCCGGCGTGGGGCGGAAGGCGGTGCGCAAGAGCAGGCGCGTGAGGATCCCGTACGCGCGGCCGCGGGTGCTGTTGGCGCCGCCGGTGAGCACGTTGGAGCGTGTGAGTCCGGGGGCGACCGCCATACTGCGCAGCCTCAGCCCGGCGGCATCGGCCCTTCGCTGCAGTTCCGTGGCGAAGTAGAGGTTGGCCCGCTTGGACTGCAGGTAGGTGAACAACGCTCGGTAGCGGTGCTCGGCATTGAGGTTGGTCATGTCGAACCGGGCGAATCGCTGGCCCTCGCTGCTGACCGTGACCACGCGCGGGTCGGCGGCGGCCAGCAGGTGCGGCATGAGGAGGCCGGTGAGCGCGAACGTACCGAGGTGATTGGTGCCGAACTGGGACTCGAAGCCGTCAGCCGTCCGGGAGAACGGCACCATGGCCACGCCGGCGTTGTTCACCAGGAGATCAAGCCGGTCGTGGCTCCAGCCCTCGGCAAAACCGCGGATGGATTCCAAGTCTGCGAGATCGAGCATGCGCAGTTCTGTGCGGGCACCGGGTACTTCGCTTCGCAGCCGCTCCACTGCCGCCCGCCCGCGCTCGTGGCTGCGGCAGGCCAGGACGACATGGGCACCACGGCGAGCGAGTTCGCGGGCGGTGACGTACCCGATGCCGCTGTTGGCGCCGGTGACAACCACCACCCGCCCCGACTGGTCAGGGACGGAATCCGGCGTCCAGCTCATGTGTGGAAGCGTCTGCGGCATGCCCGCGGAACGATCGTCGGCCGAGCGGGGGCCGTACTCGGCGCTGCGCACGGCCGTGTCGTCGTGGTTGCGGTCGCCGTCGCGCAGTGAGGCTCGCGCGGCTGCCCGGGAGTCATGGGTCATGGGGTCTCGATCCGTGGGCCAGAAGTGCCTGCGGCTCCGAAAGAGCACAGCAGCATCGCAACTCAAGGTTGCGATAGCCTGATCCTGTCGCATGTTCCGCCATCAACGCAACCAGGAGTTGCAATGGAGTCTGCTGAGTCGTCCTCCCGGCGTGCCCCCGCTGTCGGACGAGGCCACAAGATGAGGGCCGCCGTACTGGAGGCTGCCATCACCGAGCTCACGGAGTCCGGATACACGGCGCTGACGGTCGAACGCGTCGCCCAACGGGCCGGCGTGCACAAAACGACGATCTACCGGAACTGGAAGGACGCTGACGGCCTTGTCACCGAGGCGCTGGCCGGCCACTTCGCCACGGACATCCCGATCCCCGACACCGGAGCGGTGGAGAGTGACCTGCGCGCGCTGGCCCGCTCCCTCGTTGCCACCATGACCACGCCAACAGGCCGGGCCTTGCTCACCACCGTGCTCTCGGACGCCGTACGCCTCCCCCGGCTCGCCGAAGTCAAGCACGCGCTCTTCAACGACCGGTTCCGGCGGGCGGAACCCGTTGTCACCCGGGCCATCGAGCGCGGCGAACTACCTGCGGACACCGACCCGGCCGAACTCATCAAGGCCCTCATCGCGCCGATCTACTTCCGGCTCGTGTTCACCGGGGAGCCGGTCGACGAAACGACCGCAGACAGGGCAGTGCACGTTGCACTGGCCGCCGCGCACGCACGCGTGCTGCCGGCCGTGTGACCGAGGGCTACGGGCATGGGCGCACGGCGTCGCCCGGCTGTCCTTGGGCGTCGGGTTCCGGGAGGCAGGGGTTCGTCAGAGGCGGACGATGACGAGGGCGGTGTCGTCGGTGGCGCCTACAGCGGGCAGCAGGTCGAGGAGTAGCGCGTCGGCGAGCGGCTCGGGGTCGGTTCCACGGTGGTGGACGAGGGCGTCGGCAAGGCGGGCGAGGCCGGTGTCGATGTCCTCGCGGCGGCGTTCGATCAGTCCGTCGCTGTAGAGGACGAGGGTGTCGCCCTCGGTGAAGGGGGTGGTGGCCTGGGGGCGGTCGACGTGGTCGGGGCGGGCACCGAGCGGGGGATCGGTGGCCTGGTCGAGGAATTCGACGGTGCCGTCGGTGCGGAGCAGGGCGGGCGGGGGATGGCCGGCGCTGCTGTAGGTGATGGTGTGGGTGTCCCAGTCGATGCAGGTCTCGACGACGGTGGTGTTCTCGGCGCCTGCGACGGAGCGTGCGTACAGACCGAGGACTTCCAGGGCTTGGGCGGGACCGTCGGCGACGCGGGAGGCGGCGCTGAGGGCGCTGCGGAGCAGGCCCATGACGCAAGCGGCGTGAAGGCCGTGGCCTACGACGTCGCCGACGGCGACGCCGATGCGGTCGCCGGGCAGGTCGACGAGGTCGTACCAGTCGCCGCAGACGTTGAGCGTTCCCACTGCGGGCTGGTAGCGCACGGCGGCTCGGTGGTGGCCGAACGGTCCGGGGGCGGGCAGCATCGCGTCCTGCAGGGCGAGGGCGACCTCGCGCTCGCGGGCGTGGGCCTCGCGGAGCCGTTCGTTGAGCTCCTGCAGTTCCCTGGCCCGGGTGTACAGCTCGGCCTCCAGCACCCGGGTACGGCTGCCTCGCGCGCCGCGCGCCTTGATGAGCTCGGTGACCTCCTCGACGCGGTGCACCAGCACCACCACCCGGCCGTCCGGTCCGAGCACCGGTGCGTTGACCGGGCTCCAGTACCGTTCCTCCCACTCACCCGGCCGTTCCACGGACTCCACGTCGTAGCGCTGCAGCGCCATCGTGTCCCGCTCGCCGGTGGCGAGCACCCGCTGGAGTGAGAGCTGCAGGTTCCGCGCGCCGGTGGCGGTGGGGTCGCCGGGATTGTCGGGGAAGACGTCGAACAGGTACCGGCCCACCACCTGCTCGCGCGTCCGGCCCGCCATCCGCAGGAACTCCTCGTTGACGTCCGCGTACACCAGTTCGGGAGTCAGGAGCGCGACCATGCCGGGCAGTGCCTGGAACACTCCCGCGTAGTCGATTTCCGCCTCCGCCATGGTCGGCCTGCCTCAGCGCGCGATGCCGTCTGTGGTTCCCACGATAGAAGCCGGGTGACGAGAGCGCGGGAATCCGTTGGGCAGGACGTGAGAGGGCCGCCTGAGCGCCGGGCTCGGACCCTCTCGCCCGTTGGTGGTCGGTCGCAGCAATGCCATGCCGGATGCCTGGCCCGGCCGGGTGGGAGGCCCCGGCGGGTGTCACGGCTGCAGCGGTCGCTGTGACGGCTGCGGTGGCCCGTCAGATGCGGCCCGGTTCCGGTGCCGGTTCCGGCTCGGAGGGAAACGCTGCCGAGTGGTGGGGGAGCAGCAGCGGGGTTGCCAGGAGGAGTAGGCCGGCCAGGCCGATGGCGGTACGCGGGCCGAACAGGGCGCCCAGCACGCCCCAGCCGGCCGTCAGCAGCGCAGTCGTGGCCTTGGTCGTCACCGCCCAGGCGGACAGCGTGCGGGTGACCCGGTCGGTCGCGGTGCGCTCGAGGCGGTAGGTGGCGTGGACGGGGTTGAAGACCCCGCAGCAGAAGATGAGCCCGAGTTCGACGCCCATCACCAGCAGCAGCCCTCCCGTACCCGGTCCAAGGAAGGCAAGGCCGATGGGCCAGATCGCGCGCAGGGTCCCGGCCACGGCCAGGACCTGGCGCTGTCCGAACCGGGTGACGAGCGGTCGGGCCAGCTGTGAACCGAGCAGCCCGCCGATCGAGGGTGCGGCGAAGGCGAGGCCGTACTGCCACGGTGCAAAGCCGAGCGGGCCGAGCATCAGGACGGCCAGCAGCGGCTGGGCGGCCATGACCAGGCCGTTGAACAAGGCGGTGTTGAAGAACAGCGGACGCAGCGTCGCGTCGGCGAGGATGTATCGCCAGCCGTCGAGCAGGTCCCGGGCCCGCATGTGCGTGGCCGCCGGGCGCTCGGGCCGGGGCTCGTGCCCGCCCGTCGCGCGGATGCCCAGGGCCGAGAGCAGATAGCTGAGTGCGTCTGCCACCACTGTCGCCACCGGGCCGAGGAGCCCGATCGCCATGCCGCCCAGCGGCGGTCCGATGATCGTCGTCGTCCAGGCCGTGGACTCGAATCGGGCGTTGGCGACGAGCAGGTCCTCGCCCGCCAGCAGCGTTTTCAGGTACGCGCCGGAGGCGGCGCGGAAGGTGATGTCGGCCGCCGCGACGACGACCGACACCAGCAGAAGCTGGACGAAGGTCAGCACACCGAGCGCGAACGCGGTGGGGATCGTCAGCAGCGCTGCGCACCGCACCAGGTCCATCGCGATCAGCACCGGCCGCTTGCGGCGGAACTCCACCCACGGGCCGAGCGGCACCGCCGCGGCCGCGCCCACCGCAGCCCCTGCGGAGGAGAGCGCGGCGACCTCGGCCGGTCCGGCGTGCAGCACCTGGACGGCAATCAGTGGGAACGCGCCGAAGGCGAGCCACGTGCCGAGCGCACTGGTCCCGTACGCAGCCCAGAGCCACCCGAACCGCCGTCCCAGCCGCTGTCCGCTCCTCATGTCCTCATGTCCGATGCCCCTCGCCTGCACAACCGATCCGCGATCGGAAGCATCAAAGCGAGCACCACGACCAGGGATCAAACAACCACAGGATCGTCAGCCACAACCGATGGTTGTGGCCGTAGGGTATCGGCATGGACCTCGACACCGTCCGGACCTTCGTCGCCGCCGCTGACGCGGGGCAGTTCCAGGAGGCAGCCGCCGAGCTGGCGGTCACCCAGCAGGCCGTCTCCAAACGCATCGCCGCGCTGGAGCGCCACCTCGGGGTGCGGCTGTTCACCCGTACCCCGCGCGGCGCCGCGCTCACCATCGACGGGCAGGCGTTCCTGCCCCATGCCCGCGAACTGCTGCGCGTCGCCGAACGCGCGATCGCATCCGTGCACACCGGCCGCCGTCCCCTGCGCGTCGACATCATCGCCTCGCGCGGCGCCGCGTCGGGCCTGATGCGCGGCTTCCACCACGCGCACCCCGAGATCGACCTCGACGTGCTCATGCTGATCGACATCCAGACGGCCGTCGCCGCCATCCGGTCCGGTGAGATCGACGCCTCCTTCCGTGCCGTCGCCGCGCCCGGCCGGCCCCTTCCCGAAGACATCGAGTCCGTCCGGGTCCTCGACGAGCCGCTCCAGCTCCTCACCGGCCCCGGCCACGCGCTGGCGGGTGCCCGGTCGGTGCCCCTCGCCCAGCTCGCCGGGCACAGGATCTGGATGCCCGGCATCGTCCCCGGTTCCGAGTGGGCCGCCTACTACGACGTCCTCGTCGCCGAGTTCGGCCTCACCATCGAGGCGACCGGCCCCAACTTCGGCTCCGACGCGCTCCTCGACACCGTCGCCGACACCCCGGCCCTGGCCACCTTCATGGGCGAACACACCCGCCTCGTCTGGCCCGCCGGCCACGGCCTGCGCCGCATCCCGGTGACCGACCCGACACCCGTCTACCCCCACTCGCTCCTTTGGCACCGTGACAACCCCCACCCCGCACTGGCCACCCTCCGCGCCCACCTCGCCACCACGGCGGCCGCCCACGACGCCGCCGGGAGCTGGGCGCCGAGCTGGGTGATTCCACGCTGAACGCCGCAGATCGCCGCGACCCTGTGGGCGCGGTCCGGCTGGTCGGCCCGACCCGCGGAACTGGAAGGGTCGGGTCAGCGCCCTTGGGCCCGTCCCGGACCGCGCTCTCCCGGCCGTTGTGGCCCCGGCGGCAGGAGGAGAGGCCCCGCCCGTTTGGCGCGGCGCTGGATCAGGGCGCTCTCCACCCGCCCGATGCCTGGCAGCGCGGCCAGCTCGTCGGCCAAGAAGTCGTACAGGGCGCTGGTGTCGCGGCACTGGACCATGGCGAAGACCGACGCCCGGCCCGTGGTGACGGCGGCGAAGGTGACAGCGGTGTTCCGTGACAGCGTCTGCGTCACCTCGGCCAGCGCTGCCGGTGCGACCTCCAGCCACAGCAGCGCCTCCAAGGGGAAGCCGAAGTGGGACGGGTCCACGTCCACCTCGAAATGCAGCACTCCGGCGGCTCTCAGGGCGGCGATGCGGCGGCGAACCGTCGAGGCCGACCACCTGGTGACGGTGGCCAGTTGGGCGATGTCGGCCCGGCCGTCCAAGGCCAGTTCCCCCGCCAGTCGTTCCTCCGCCTCACCCCAGCCGGCCTCCGCGCGGGCTGCTTCCAGGTCGTCCGGTGGCTCCGGTGCGGGGTCGAGGAGGGCCGTCTGCTCGCTGGCCTCAAGCGCTCTCGTCCGGCCTGCCCAGCCGCCGACCCCGGCGACCGGGCGAAGCACGCAGCTTGCTTCGACGTCCCGAACCCCCTGGGTCCGCAGCAGGTGGTCGAAGAGCGGACGTCCGCCGTCCGATCCCTCGATCGGGGTGCGGACCATACAGGTCAGACGCGTCCCGCCGACGAGCGGGGCGATCCACGAGGTGTCGCTTCGCTGCACGAGAGCGGCAGTCACCGCGTCGGCGGCGTCAGGGGTGCAGTCGATTCGGACGAACCAGTCGAGCTTGCCGATCCGGCGACTGTCCACGAGCCCGACCACCCGGAGCACCAGAGCCGAGCGAAGGCGGTGGTACCGGCGTATGACGGTGCGCTCGGGGGCCCCGAGCACGCCCGCGATCCTGCTGAATGAGGCGCGCCCGTCGATTTGAAGGGCGTGGATCAGACGGCGATCCAGCGTGTCGAGTGTGGCGGATTGCGTCACCACGCCCCCCTCGAACGTCTGATCGCGACGATTGCGGCGACTCTACAGCGCTCCAGGAGGTGCCGGCCCGGACGCTGGTGGCAACAGCAACAGCGACCACAGATTGGCAGACCATGTTGACCGTCCTTCCCATCAGGTACGTGGCCGACGTCGAGGCGTCCCGGGACTTTTACGCCGGACTGGACTCGCCGTCCGGCAGGAGCCGGGCGCGGCAGTCTGGGTCCGGCTGACCGCTGCCGCGGGCGCCGTCGGCGTCCACGCCGCTGCCGTCTCGCAAGGCCGGCCGCCCGCCACCACCGAACTCGGTTTCACCACCGACGAACCGCTGGAGGAAGTCGCGCAGCGACTCGAACGCAGCGGCTACCCGTGCGAGCTCGTCGAGGAGAACTTCGGCCGCAGCGTCCGGGTCACCGACCCGGACGGGGTCGTCGTTCAGATCCAGCAGATCGATCCGGACGTCATCCGCAGGTCGGCCGCAGCCGTGGCCGGCGACTCGGCCTGAACGGCAGAGGCGGGGAAGTGTCCGCCGCCCTCGCGTCTCAAGGGCCCCACTACGGTATTCACCACGTCACCAAGGTACGCACATGGAACCGCTCGTTGTCCTCATTGCCGTCACCGGCCTGCTGCTGCTTGCCAAGCCGCTCGGGGCCGTACGGCCCCGTCGGCCGATCGCTGCGCTGAGAGGCGGCCTGGCGGCCATGTTCACGCTCACCGGGGCCGCGCACTTCGTCGGGATGCGCGAGGAAATCATCGCCATGGTGCCGTCTGCCCTGCCGGCGCCGGGGCTGCTCGTCACCCTGACCGGCATCGCCGAACTCGCCTGCGCAGTCGGGTTGCTGTGGTCGAGGACCGCCCGGCTCTCGGCCGCCGTGCTCAGCGCCATGCTGGTCGTGATGTTTCCCGCCAACGTGTACGCCGCCGCCGGCGGTGCCGTGCCCTGGTGGGACCGGCTCGGCCCCCGGACGGCCATGCAATGCGTCTTCCTCGCGGCCACCGTCACCGTGGTGCTCCGCCACGGCGTGAGCCGGAAACACTGAGCCGCGTCAGGGGCCGCTCTACCGGCCGGCGGCCGGGCGGCTGCTGCCGGCGGCGGACCGGGGCAGCGCGGTCGAGGCGAGGAAGTCGTCGAGCATGGTGATCTGCACGTCCTCGGGGAATCGGTCGGGGTCGAACAGGGCCTGGACGACGAGTCCGTGGGTGAACGCGACGACGGAGGCGGCGAGTTGGTCCGGGTCGGCTGCCGAGGGGAGCTCGCCGAGGTCGCGCGCAGCCTCGAGGTGGGGGCGGAGCGTCGAGCGTAGCCGGGTGTAGCGATCGGCCTGCTGCGCGGTCAGCCCGTCGTCGGCGAGGGAGAGGTCCCAGGAACTGACCCAGATGCGGTTGCGTGCGATGTCGCCCGGGGTCAGCGGCAGGATGTCCAGGAGCATGGCGCGCACGGTGGCGAGGCCCACGGCGGGACGCGCGCGGCGGGGACGCTCCGCGGTGCGCTTCTCCAGCAGGTCCAGGGCGTGTGTGATCAGGGCCCGTTTGGTCGGGAAGTAGTGCATGAGCATCCCGGTCGAGACCTTCATCGCGGCGGCGACGGCACGCAGGGTCAGCCCGCCGAACCCCTTGTCGGCGAGCACGCGCCACACAGCCTCGGATACGTCCTTGCGGCGGGCTTCACGGTCTCCAGGTGCAGGCGGCATACTGCCATCCTACGTACCGAACGATTGTTACGCACCAGAGAGTGAGACGTCCATGTTCACCCTGCCGCTCGGCGACCATGCTCAGCTCCGCCCCCTGGAGCCCTGGCAGGCACCGGAGTTCCTCGCCCACATCGACCGCGCCCGGGCCTCCGTGGACCCGTGGATACCCTGGGCGACGTACAGCACCGACCTCGACTCGGCCACGGCTACCCTCAAGCGATACGCCGACCGCCTGGCCACGGACACCGGCGGCATCTACGGGATCTGGCTGGACGGCACGCTGGTCGGCGGCGTCATGTTCCCCCGCTTCGACAGCGCCTCCGGGGTGTGTGAGATCGGCTGCTGGCTGGAGTCGGCCGGGGAGGGGCGGGGCCTGGTCACCCAGGCCTGCCGGTCACTGATCGGCTGGGCCTTCCAGGAACGCGGGATGAGCCGCGTCGAATGGTGGGCCGCGGCGGGCAACACCCGCAGCATCGACGTCGCGCGCCGGCTGGGCATGACCCGCGACGGTGTGCTGCGGCAGCATTCTGCGTACCGAGGTGTGCGGCACGACATCGAAGTCTGGTCACTCCTCTCCGAAGAATGGCCGCCTCTCGGGGAAGTGCCCGTGTCCGGCGTCCAGGCCGAGCTCGACCGGCTGATGGGAGTGTTCGTCGGCGCCTTCACCAACACCGGCGACCGGCGGCCGGACCTCGGCGTCATCCGCGACGTCTTCATTCCGCAGGGCAGGATCATCGCGAACGTCGGGAACGAGCCCGTGATCTACGACCTCGACGCGTTCATCGAACCACGGCAGAAGATGCTGACCGACGGGACGCTGACGGAGTTCTCCGAATGGGAAGTCGCGGAGCGGACCGAGATCTTCGGATCGATCGCGCACCGGTTCAGCGAATACCGCAAGTCCGGCTTCCACAACGGCAAGTGGTTCGAGGGCTCCGGCCACAAGACCACCCAGTTCCTCCGGACCCCGTCAGGATGGAAGATGTCCTCGCTGGCCTGGGACGACGCACCCGTCACCGTCGCCGAATGCCCTGGTTAAGATCATGGCTTTCGTCCAACGAGGGGAAATCATGCGGAAGATCGTTACGGGTACGGCTCTGGTGCTGGCCGCCGGGTTGCTGACCGGATGCGGAGGCGGCGGGAGCAAGTCCGAGGACGCGAAGGGCTCGACGGCCCCGGACAAGCCTGCCGCCACCGCGAGCAGCGGCCCGTCGGGATCCGGTAAGCCGGCCTCGGGCGGTGGCGAGGTCAGCCACGAGGTGACCCTGGAGGTGCTCGGCTCCGGAACCACGCAGATCTACTACAACCTGGCGTCCAACAAGGGCGAACAGGTGACGCTGCCGTGGAAGAAGACGGAGACGATCACTTTCACCACCGAAGCCGAGAAGCGCATCGGCACGACGGTCTCCGTGGTCCCGGGTTCGGTGCAGGCCGCCGACGGCATGCTCAAGGCGGCGCCGTGCGTCATCACCGTCGACGGCAAGAAGGTCGCCGACAACCAGGACGGCAAGGCGTCCATGTGCAGCTTCCGCCTGAAGTGACCGCGGAACTTTCCGCGGACCAGGTAGCCACCACCATGTGACATGAGCCACGGGAACCCTCCCTGCTCGGGCGGACAACTGCTGATGTGAACTACTCATTGCACTCCCGGATACGCGCCGGGGAACCGGAGGCGTTCCGGGAGATCTTCCGCGATCACGCGCAGCTGGTTCACCGGCATGCCGTACGCGTCACAGGGGACTGGTCCGTCGCCGAGGACGTCGTCTCGCTGACCTTCATGGAGGCCTGGCGGCTGCGCGCGAAGCTGCGCGACGAGGGGGACAGCCCGCGCCCCTGGCTCATGGGCATTGCCGTGAACGTCCTGCGCAACACCACGCGGGCCGCCCGTCGGCACCAGCGTGCCCTCGGGCGGCTGCCCGCCAAGGAGACGGTGCCGGACTTCGCCGACGAACTCGTCGCCCGCCTCGCCGACGCCGACCAGCTGGCCGCCGCGCAGCGCGCGCTGGGCAAGCTGCGGCGCAGCGAGCGGGAGGTCTTCACGCTCTGCGTCTGGTCCGGACTCGGGTACGCGGAGGCTGCCGCCGCGCTCGGCGTGCCCGTCGGCACGGTCCGTTCCCGGCTGTCCCGCGCCCGGACGCGGCTGCGCAGGCTCGCAGAGGAGGAACTGGCAAAAATCGGGGAACTCACCCCCTGCTCCGGACAAGTACAGGGCGGCCGCACTCCTGCGGCCCGGTCGCAAGAGTCGCACGAGGAGGAAACCCGATGATCCGCAGGAAATGGCGGCGAGACGAGTCGCTGGACCACGCGGAGCTGGGCCGGCTGCTGCCGCCCCCGGGGAGCCCGGAACTGCCGCTCGACCGTCAGCGCCTTCTTGAGGAGCACCTGATGAACGAGTTCCAGAGTTCTACCCGGGACACCGCCCCCGGTACCCCGTCCCGTCGGCCGGTACGCCGGGCCCTGGTGGTCGGCGCACCGGTCACGGCCGCCGCGCTGGCCGCCGTGGTCGTCTTCAACACCGTCGCGGGCTCCGCCGGTCCCGGCCGGGCGGCGCCGGTCGAGGCGCCGGTGGTCGCCGTGGAGGCGGGCAGCGCGGAGCAGGTGGCCACCACCGTGCGGCAGATCGCCGCCGCCGCGTCGACGGGGCGGCTGCCGGAGCCGGGGCCCGGCCAGTACGTGTACGTCAAGAGCCAGGTCTCGTACCTGGCCATTTCGCACGACGTCGACAAGAACGAGTCCAAGACCTGGGTGCAGCCGCTGCACATGCGGGAGGTCTGGAAGTCCCCCGACGGCACGAAGGGCTGGCTGGACGAGCCCGGGCAGCAGCCGAAGGGCGGGATCACGCTGGACAAGGACGGCCCGCTGTCCAAGCCGAAGAACGGCCAGGACGTACCGGGCGAGGCGCCGAACTTCTCGTACAACTGGCTGAAGGCCCAGAACGCCGACCCGGACGCCCTGCTGAAGGCGGCCTACGCGGCGGTCGGCGAGAGCGGGGACCGCGACCAGCAGGCGTTCCAGGAGATCGGCTCCATGCTGCACGAGCAACTGGTCCCCGCGCCCGTCGCCGCTGCCCTCTACCAGGCCGCCGCCAAGATCCCGGGCGTGATCGTCGTCCAGCACTCCCAGGACGCGGCCGGGCGCGACGGCATCGCGCTGGCCAGGCTCGACGAGCGGCGCGGCGACCGCACCGAATGGGTCTTCGACCGCTCGACGTACGCCTACCTCGGAAGCCGGGGCGTGCAGGTCAAGGAGAACGACGGGATCAAGGCGGGCACGGTCGTCGAGCGCACGGCGGTGTTGGAGCGGGCCGTGGTGGACGGGCAGAAGAAGCGGCCCGGAGCCACGCAGGGCACCGTCTGACGCGCCTGCCCTGCCCCTCGCGGGACGGTGTCGGCCGTCGGCCGCGTCCGCTCCCGGGAACGGAGGCGGTTCCCGTTACCTGAGCAGAGGGTGGCGACCGGGACCCTGGTCGGGGCCGATCAGGTTCTTTCGGCCCTGACCAGGTAGCGGGTCCCCCACTGTGGCAGTCCTGCTGCGTAGGTGTCGGTGGCACGGGGGACACGCTCACCGTGAAGGGCCGTCGGAGCGGACATCGGGGGATCGTCCCGTCACCCTGCAGCGGCTTCGGCTCCCTCCCTCCCGCTGCCCCCACTGGCGCGAAACGTCTCCTTGACGGGAGGCAGCTGAGATGGAGTCACCCGTATTGCGTAACCGCGTGCTGACGGTGAGTGCGCAGTGACGGGCCCGGGGGCGGGGGGACATGGCGGAGGCGGCGGCATGGGCCATGTTCGGACGACCAGCGCCAGGCGGCTGAGCTCTGGTGGAACGATCGGCTGGTGTCCCTCTCCCGGAGCGGCCCCCAGGGAGCCGCGCTGGCCCGCTTCCGGCTGGGCTTGCGCGCGGCCGTGCTGCTCGTGCCGGGCAACGCCCGCCTGCTTGCCGCGGGCACCGCGTTCGTCGACGAGTTCCCCGAGTACCGCTACATCTGACCCTGCCCCGGAGCCTGCCCCCAAGGCAGGGCTCCCTCCGGGTCGAGGGTGTCCGCTCGGGCGCGGAGGTTCCTCGGGGAGGTCGTCCCAGGAAGGGCCGTGCGCCTCGAGGTTGAGGGCGGCCGCCCGCATCAGCGCCGGGTGTCAGCGCCTGGTCAGGGGGTCAGGGGGGCACGGGATCGCGGCGAGTGGACCGTGACAGGGCGTTTCACCCGCCGGATGCGGCCGACCACCTCGGCCGCGATCGATCACACTCCAGGGTGCTGGTACGGCTGCTGCGACTGCCCGTACGCCTCACCGCCGGGAGCGCCTGCGGCTTGTGCCTGCGACTGCTCGGCCCACTCCTTGGGCACCTCCTGCTCCATGCCGCAGAACGTGCACTGTGTCGCATACCTCGTCGAGATGGGGAACAGCGGCACGAAGAACAGCGTGAACTTGGTGACGTGCTTCGTGAGCGTGTGCGCGGCAGGGTTGCCGCAGTGACGGCACGTCAGCACGAGTATCGCGAGCTGGTACAGATATATCCTGGTGCCAAAGATGATCATAAGTTCGGCCCTTCCAGGCTCAGCGCCTACCGCCGGGCGGGGACGCTGACCGAGATCCTCTCTCCCATTTCCCAGGCAGCCCCCAGAGCCGCTCAGGGACTCGACGCACACTGCGGATGAGCCCCTGACCAGCTCGTTCGGTCGGGGGCCACTGCCATGGCTCAACGCCGGGAGGAGACCAGCAGGCGCCGGCGCCTGGGGGGATCCGGGCGTTCGGCGCGGCCCCGTCGAGGAGGGCCGGCGCTTCTCGACGGGGCCAGGGCGCGGCCTCAGTGCTCCTCCGTCGACTCGGCGATGCGCTTGATGCGTGCAAGGCGCCTGTCCCAGTCGGCGGCGAGCGCGGCCATCCACCGGGCCGTCGCGTCCAGTGCCGCGGGCCGTACCGCGTACCGCACCTCGCGTCCGACCCGGCTGCCCGAAACCAGACCGGCGGCGTCCAGCACGGCGAGGTGCTTGACCACGGCTTGGCGTGAGACGGGGAGCCGATCCGCGAGCGCCGTCGCAGAGGCCTCGCCCTGCGCCGCGAGCAGATCCAGCAGTCGCCGTCGCGTGGGGTCGGCCAGGGCGGCGAGGACGCCGTCGACGGCCTCCGCCCCGACGCGATCTTCGTCCGTCACGCGGAGGACTGCTCGATGCGCTTCTTGAGGGCGTCGAGCACCTGGGGCCAGCCTCCGGCGTTGTCCTTCACGGCCTTGGCCCGCAGGTCCTCGGGCCCGGCCAGGGTCGCGAATCCGCTCTCGACGACGCGGAGCCTCGTCTTGTCGCCTTCCGGGGTCAGCGTGAACTCCACGAGGGTGCTGTTGTCCTCGCGCAGTTCCTCTCCCGGGAACGCGCTGGCCCAGCGGTACGCCAGGTAGGTCTGGGGCTCGACCTTCTCCACGCGCACCGGGAAATCGCCGTACTCGGCGTTCCGTGCCACGAGGGACTCTCCCTCCCGGGCCAGGGTGCCGGACGGGCTCGACGGGTCGGCGACCCAGAAGCCGGGCTCCGCCACCAGTGGCCAGACCCGGTCCACGGGTGCGTCGATCAGGGTTTCGCGTTCGATCCGGTCTTCGCTCATGACGGAACTCCTTCATCTGCGATCCAATGATGCAACTCCAGGGTTGCACGTAAGTCCTTCAAGTGCAACCGACAGGTTGCGCCTGAGGGTGGTCGCGCTGGCCCTGCAGGCCTCTCCTGCTCGCCTCTCTCGCGCCGGCGAGCACCCTGCTGCTTACGCAGGACCGTCCTGGCCATGGCCCGACCCGGAGAGTTCCGCCTTCCGGGGGAGAAAGGCGACCGCCGCGGCCGCCGTGACCATCACGGCTGCGCCCACGTAGAACGCGGCCGACACAGCGGTGGTGACCGCAGCCTTGAGGGCCGGGACCAGGTCGGCGGGGATCCCGGCGGGCAAGGGAGACCCCTGCTGTGTCGCCGCCACCGTCCTCCCGATGGAGCGCTCGACCTGGTCGAAGCGGTCGGAAGGGATACGGCCGTCCCGTTGGAGGAGCTGAGTCAGCCGCGCGCCCTGGAGATTCGCCACGATCGCGCCCATGACCGCCAGACCCAGCGCTGCGCTGATCTCCCGGGCGGTCTGCAACACCCCCGCCGCGCTGCCGCGCATCCGCGTGGAGGTGCCGTTGAGTGCGGTGACCCAGGCCGGACTGACGCAGAGCCCCATCCCGATGCCCATCGCGCAGTAGAAAGGCACCAGCCAGCCGTAGTTCTGCCGATGCAGTTCCACCGCCGCACCGAGCAAAGCCCCCACACACAGACTCATGCCGATTCCCAGGGGAACGCGCGGCCCCAGGCGGTCGTAGAGCCTTCCGCCGAGAGGCGCGCACACAACCGTGGGGAGAGTGAGCGGCAGTACGGCGAGACCGGCTTCGAAGGGCGACATTCCCACGACGTCCTGAAGCCAGATGACCCCGAACACCGCAAAGCCTACGAACGCGAAACGCACCGTCGAGATGACCGCCGCTCCCACCGCGAACTCCTTGCTCGCGAACAACTCGAGGTGTATGAGCGGATCGGGACGTCGCCGTTCGCGTACCACCAGGAGCGTCATCAGTACGGCTCCGGTGGCGAACAGCGAGATGACGGTGGCCGAGGACCATCCCCAGTGCCGTGCCTGCATGAGTGGGAGAACCACGCACACCAGACCGCCGATCAACAGGGGTGCGCTCGCCCAGTCGACTTGTTCGCGCCGTGGTGGCTTGCCTGTGAGCAGCACATGCGCGAGGAGCAGTGCGCCGATCCCCAGGGGTGGAGTGATGAAGAAGATCGCGCGCCAGGAGAACGCCGTCGTCAACACGCCGCCGATCAGCGGAGCCGTGCCGTACAGCAAAGTGGAGACGCTGGATGAGATGCCCATGGCCTGGCCCCGCTCCCCGCGGTCGAATTCCTTGATGATGAGCACCTGGGAGGCGGGCCGGAGGATTGCTGCACCGGCCCCCTGGGCCGCGCGTGCGGCGATGAGCCAGGCCTCGGACTGAGCCAGACCCGCCGCGATCGAGGCCACGACGAACAGTAGGGTTCCGAAGCGGAAGGCGCGTTCGTGCCCGAAGACGTCGGCGATGCGTCCGCCGAGCGGGCTCATACAGGCGAAACCGAGCAGATACGCACTGATGATCCACTGCGCTCCGGTGGTCGAAGCGTCCAGACTCCGCTGAATGGTGGGAAGGGCGACCAGTACCACCAGTGCATCGATGGCGATCATCGACGAAGCGCAGGTCATCACGCCCAGGACCCACCAACGGTGACGCTCGCTCGTAAACCGCTGTCGCCGCTTCACGAATTCCCTTCCGGTAGATTCCGAGCGACGGAGACCAGAGCCTGACGGGAGTTCGGCCCACTTCGAGAGGGGCACAACGGTAACAAGGTGACCTGACTCCCTTCGTGTGGACACTCTGACGAACGGATCCGTAGGTCCGAGGAACGGTGTCCTGGTGAACGGAAGTCTCCCTGTCCGGTGGAGTTCAGGAACGACACGGTGGTGCCCCGCCGGGTCGTTGTGGTGGCCAGTCGGGGGCGGGATCCTCGGCGAGGAGGGGCCGGAGGGCGCCGAGAACCGCCCCGATGCAGATGTCGCGCAGCTGCTTGCGGGTGCAGGTCTCGTGGGTGAGCCAGTCGACGCAGAGGATTTGGACGAACACCAGCCAGCTCTTCAGGACGCCGTTCACGGCCTCGCGGGCGCTCTCGTCCACAAGGGGGAGTGCGGTCAGCAGCCGCGCACGGAGCGCGTCGAGCTCATTCGTCATGATCGTCTGGATTACCGGGTCGCCCGCAAGGACCCGGTTCGCGGCGAGGACGGCGTTGCGGTTCGCCACGAAGTAGTCGAGATGGACGTCCATGCCCTGGATGAGCTGTTCCACGAGGGAGTCGGCGGGGGCGAGCCGTGTCTCGGCGAGCAGCTGGTCCGCGGCCTGCTGGTAGACGGCTGCGAAGAGGGCGCGCTTGCTGGGGAAGTGACGGTAGAGCAGGGCCCGGGAGACACCGGCCTCTTCGGCGACCTCCTCCATCAGTACGTCGGCGTACGGGTGGGCGGCGAAGAGCCGTGCGCCGACGGCGAGGAGTTGGGCGCGGCGGTCGGCGGGAGCGAGTCGTCGGCGGGGAGACATGAACGCAGCTTAGTTGACATGCGTCTACTACTGCCTCAAGGTGTTAGTAGACGCATGTCAACTAAGCTCCACCAAGACGGCTTGGAGGGATTGTGGCCAGGGCTCTGCGCGTACTCACACAGTTGATGGGCTGGTCCTGCGTGGCGATCGGCCTGCTCCATGTGGCACTCGGCAACGCTGCGATCCCCGGCGCCGGTTTCGCCGGCGCGACGGTCGACAGCTGGGGCCGGTTCATGGGGGCCGCCTTCGTCGGCTACGGGCTGGCCTGGCTCTGGGCGGCACGGCAGCGCCCGATCCCGGCTGCGGCGGTGCGGTGGCTGGCCGGCGTCTTCCTGCTGGGTGGCGTGGGCCGGGTTCTCTCGCTCGCCGTGCACGGCTGGCCGCAGTGGTTCCAGATCGCTCTGACGGCGATCGAACTCGGCATGCCGCCCGTCTTCTTCTGGCTGGCCGACTCAGAGGAGCGGGCACTGCGCAGCAACGTGGAGACCGTGCCGGCCGGGTGATGAACGCGGCTGTGTCCCTGCGGATCAGGGCGACGCCGACCGGCGCTACCCGTGGATGCACCCCGTGGTCGTGTACGCCGAGGGGTGGGACCGGGCCGTCTCCCCGCTGATCCACGGTTTCTCCACCGGCAACGGCTGCACGGCGACCCTGGTGCACGTGCTCGCGGAGCGCGGGCTGATCGACTACGAGGCTCCGGTCGCGCGGTACTGGCCGGAGTTCGGGGCGCACGGCGAGGCGGGGATCACCGTCCGGCACGCCCTGACCCACACCGCCGGGATCCCTACCGAGCCCGTCGGGATCGCCGATGAGGTGTACTTCGGGCTGCCGGAGTCCGAACTGTCCCGCGTCGCACCGCTGGTGGAGGGCGACTGGGAGGCGTACCTGACCCGCCTCCCGCCGGGCGCACCGCACGGCCCTCCACCCCGGCCCCGTCCTCCTGGAATACCTGCCCACAGGACCGGAGCAACGGACCCGCGAGGTCTACGGTTCGGAACGGGGCAGGTGAGTGCCGTACCGAACGAGACGCCGCCTCAGTGGTCGCCCGGCCGTTCGACCTCCGGGACCAACCGCAGGATGTCCCCGCGCTCCAGGGCCGTGTAGAGGGCTCCGTCAGGGCCGAAGGCCAGCCCGTGGGGCTCGCAGTCCCGTGCGGGCAGCGGGTACCGCGTCAGCTCCCCGGCCACGGTCAGCCGGCCGATGTGCGAAGAGGCCCACTCCGTGAACCACAGCGAGCCGTCCGGGCCCGCAGTGATCGCGTGGGGACGGCACTGCGGATCAGGCAGCGGGAAACCGGTGATCTCCCCTGACGTCGTGATCCGGCCGATCCGGCCTGTTCCGATCTCCGTGAACCACAGCGCGCCGTCCGGCCCCGCGGTGATCCCCACCGGTCCGGCCGTCGCGGTCGGCAGGGGGTGGACGGTCACTTCGCCCGCCGTCGTGATCCGGCCGACGGCGTGGGCCTGGTTGAGCGTGAACCACAGGGCGCCGTCGCCACCCGACGTGATCATGGAGGGGAAGGCGCCGGCGAGCCCGGGCAGCCCGAACTCCCGGACGGAGCCGTCCACTTCCATCCGGCCGATCCGGTCCGAGTTCAGACCCGTGAACCACAGAGCCCCGTCCGGGCCGGTGGTGATGCCGTACGGGCCGCTGCCCGGTGTGGGGACGGGGTACGAGCAGAGTGTGCCGTCGGTGGTGATCCGCCCGATCCTGTCGTCCCGCATGCGGGTGAACCAGAGCGCGCCATCGGGTCCGGCGGTGATCTGGGCGGGCCCGCAGTCCGACGAGTCCAGGGGGAACTCGGTCACGGGTGTCCGGCCGTCGGGGTCCAGGCGGGCGATGCGGCCGGTGTGGACGAGGGTGCACCAGATCGCCCCGTCGGGGCCCGTGGTCAGGGCGTAGGGGCCTGACGCGGCATCGGCCACGGGGAAGGAGCGGCCGGAGGTGAGAGACACGTCGCGGGGCACGGGGGTCCTTTCGGCAGAGCGAGACGGGGCGAAGAAGCGCGGGGGCCGGGCGCGGGGGGTCAGACGGCGGCCGGCGTGCGGCGCGCAGCCGGTTCGAGGTCCAGCAGCCTCCCCTGCCAGCGCGAGCGCAGCATGCGGTCGTGGCTGACGACGACCACCGCGCCGGGGAAACCGGCCAGCGCGGCCTCCAGTTCCTCCACCAGCGCGGGGGAGAGGTGATTGGTGGGCTCGTCCAGCAGCAGGACGTCGTACGGCTCGCTCACCAGCCGGGCCAGCGCCAGGCGCTGCTGCTGCCCGGCCGAGAGGCTGCCTACCGGGACGTCCAACCGGTCGCGGGTGAACAGGCCCAGGGAGAGCAGCTGTTCGGCATGGTCGTCGGGGCCGCCGGCCCGACCGTGCCCGAAGGCCGCCAGGACGCTCCGGCCCGCCGGGCCGCGGTCGGGCAACTGGCGCAGCCAGCCGGTCCGTCCGCGTCGTACGAGGTGTCCGCGGGCCGGTGGCCCGGCGTTCGTGGCCTCCCCGGCCAGCAGGCCCAACAGGGTGCTCTTCCCCGCCCCGTTGGGCCCGCCGAGCAGCAGCCGGTCACCGGCGGAGAGGGCCAGGTCGACCGGGGCCAGCCGGCCCTGGACCTCCAGGGCCGCAGCCGACACCAGCAGCCCCCGCGTCCGGCCCGAACGCGGGGCGGCGGTGAAGCGCAGCGGCTCGGGCGGCGCGGCCAGGGGGTGGGCGAGGAGCCGCTCCAGCCGTTCCCCGGCCTGGCGGACCCGCCCGGCCACGGACTGCTGGACCCTGCCGGCAGCCCGGTCGTAGGCCATCTTGTTGCCGTCCTTGCGGGCCCGGCCCGGCGCCACTCTGCGGGCGCTGCCGGCCGCCCGCTCCCGCAGCGCCTCGACTTCGGCCTGCCAGGCGGCATGGGCCTCGGTGCGGCGCTGCCGGTCGGCGGCGCGCTCCGCGAGGTACCCGGAGTACCCGTTGCCATGTCGGACGACGCGGTGGGTGTCCCCGTCCACCTCCAGCAGGACGGTGGCGACACGGTCGAGGAAGAGTCGGTCGTGGGAGACGGTGACCGTGGTACCCGCCCGACTGCGCAGGTGCTCCTCCAGCCAGAGCAGGGCGACGTCGTCGAGGTGGTTGGTCGGCTCGTCCAGCAGCAGGACCTCGGGCGCGGCGGCCAGCAGGGCGGCGAGCCGCAGCCGGACCCGTTCGCCGCCCGAGAGGCCGCCGACCGTGCGGTCGCGGGGAACGTGGACCAGTCCGAGGCCGTGCAGGGCGCGCTCGACGCGGGCATCTGCCTCGTAGCCGCCGCGGAGTTCGTAGCCGGTCAGCAGGTCGGCGTAGGCGGTGAGCAGTGCGGGGTCGGTTTCGGCGGCGCCGTCCGCCATGCGCTGCTCCATCCGGCGCAACTCAGCCTCGATGGCCCGCAGTTGGGCGAGGGAGCGGTCGATGACCTGCTGCACGGTCAGCTGTCCGGGCAGCTCCTCCTCCTGGGGGAGGTACCCGATGCCTCCGTCTGCACGGGCGATGATCCGGCCCCGGTCCGGGCGCTCGACGCCCGCGAAGAGGCGGAGCAGGGTCGACTTGCCGGAGCCGTTCTCGCCGACGATGCCGATCCGGCCGCCGGGCGGGAGGGAACAGCTGACGGAGTCGAGGACGAGACGGCCCTCGTAGGCCTTGATGACGTCAAGCGCGGTGAGCTGTGCGGTGGTTGCGGTCATACGGGAACTCCTGAGCGTGGGCGGCGAGGGGGAGGGCGGCTCGGGCGGTGGACGGGATGCGGATGAGCATCGTGAACTCCTTAATGCGACGACTGTTGCTTTAAGATGGTGCCATGATGACGACGCCGGCCGCAAGCGATCTTTCGGACCACTCCGCCGACGGGGGGCAGGCCGCCTCGGCTGCTCCGGCCGCACCAAGTGCGTCGGCCGCAACTGCCGGGACCCGGCGCCGGACCGGAGGTCGCAGTGCCCGGGTGCGCGCCCAGGTTCTGGCGGCTGTCGGTGAGGTCCTGGTCGCCGCCGGGTACGACGCGCTCACCGTGGACGCCGTCGCCGAACGGGCGGGAGTGCACCGCACCACCGTCTACCGGCGCTGGCGTGACGTCGGCGGACTGCTGGCCGACGTCCTCGACGCGGCGGCCGACGACACCTGGGAGCCCGCCGACACCGGATCCCTGGAGGACGACCTCACCGCGCTCAACCAGGAGGTCTACGACGCCCTGCACCCGGGACACCCCGGCCCGGGCGGCAGCCTCACCACGGCGCTGATCGCCGCGTCCTTCCGCTCCGCCGAAGCCGCGGGGGCGCTGACCCGGTTCTGGGAGGGCCGCTACGCCCGCTGCGCACCGGTTGTCGCCCGGGCAGTGGACCGCGGCGAGGTCCCGCCCGGTCCGGACGCGCGGGCCCTGCTGGTGGCGGCCACGGCCCCGCTCTACCAGGAGCTGCTCCTGCTGCGGGCTGCCCCCGATCCCGCCCTGCCGCGCCGTGCGGCCTGCGCCGCCCGGGCCGCGGCGGCCGCGGGGATCTTCACGCGGGCCCCGGACGCGCCGTCCGGGGCTTGACGCGGCGAAGGCCCCTGCTCCGGGGGTGTTGCATTCCGAGACCGTCGATGTGATGCGTACGACCGTCTGGGTGCTTCTGGTCGGGCATGCGCGATCATGGCCGGATGGACGCTCGTTTCCTTGGTATCCCTGAGCTGGCCGAAGCCCCGTCCGTGGCGGTCGTGGTCGACGTCATGCGTGCTTTCACGGTGGCTGCCTGGGC
The DNA here is from genome assembly GCF_036106915.1 of Streptomyces sp. NBC_00354. Taxonomy (NCBI): domain Bacteria; kingdom Bacillati; phylum Actinomycetota; class Actinomycetes; order Kitasatosporales; family Streptomycetaceae; genus Streptomyces; species Streptomyces sp. NBC_00354. The sequence continues at coordinate 8,012,648 of NZ_CP107983.1, forward strand.
CTTTGCCCAGGGGGCGGAAAAGATCGTTCTTGCCGAGTCGCTGGACGAAGCCCTGGCGCTCAAGGCCCGCCACCAGGATTGGGTGGCGCTCAAGGACGGTCCGCCCGCGCCCGGGTTCGACGCCGTCAACTCGCCGGGCCTGCTGCGGTCCATTGACCTTGGCGGACGGACCGTCGTGCAGAAAACCACGGCAGGGACGGTCGGCGCCCTTGCGGTGAAGGAGGCGTCGCTGGTGCTGTGCGCCGGCTTCGTGGTGGCGGAGGCAACGGCTCGGCTCTTGCGGACACGCGAGTGTGGCAGTGTCACGTTCGTCGTCACCGGCGAAGACGGGCACGCCGATGAAGATCTGGCGTGCGCTCAATACATCGCTCGGAGGGCCACCGAGGCTGGGCCGGATGCAGCTGAGTATCTCCGCCGCGCCGGCCAATCGCGCGCCGCCGCCGAGCTGGCGGAGGGTGTGCGTCAAGGAGTCCATCCTGATGACGTCGCACTCTGTCTTGAGCTCGACCGGTTCCCCTTCGCCATGGTGGCGACGTCGGAAGACTCGCTCATGATCCTCCGCCCGTGCGCCGTGCCTTCGCTGACCGACGAGGCTTCGATCTGATGGTGTAGCAGTAGGTCACGCTCTTGGGCGGCAGGTCGTGCGGGACGCAGGCCACCACGCCCTCCCGGGCGACCGCCACGGGGACGTACGTACGAGGCCGCCGGTCATCGTTCGCTCTGCAGCGGAGTGGCCCTGCGCCCGAATTCGGTGGTTGGCCGTTATGGCGCGGACAGCCTGGCCAGCAACCGCTGGGCCTCCTCACACACGCCCTCATCCGTGTCCGTGGCCAGTACCCGCAGCTGCTGGAAGAACTCATTCCCGCCGGGTTCGCCGGACAGCCAGCGAGGGTCGCAGTCGACTTCGGCGGCGAGCTGGTCCGCGACCGAGAGGTCCACGGCGCGGGCCAGGGCCGCCAACACGGCCCGCAACCCCCACATGTCCCTCCGCTGGAGAAGAGCTTCCGCTGTTTCCTGGACCACTCCGGTGTCGTAGGCGTCGAGCAGGAGCCGCTGGAGGACCTCTGCGATCTCCGGCACCTCCGCGGCAGCGGCAAGTCGGCGCCCGGCTGCCGCGCGTACAGCCCAGGACGGAGAATCCGCGTCCCGTACAGCGGTGGGCAGTTCACCACCCCCTGCGAATGAAGTCATGAAGACACCCTGACAGCGTCCGAAGTAGATCACCAAGCCCGAAGGACAATTGCTGCATCGCATGCCGGTCGTTCCAGGGCCCAGTTGTTGCCATTCGGTGGTGCAAAGGGGTTCACCGGGCGCGGCTGCTGAGGTAAAGAGAGCGGGGGGCTCACGCGGCGGGGACGGGGCCCGTGCGAAGGGACGGGCATGTCGTTTCTGGTGGAGTTACCTGTGGGCGCGGCGGGCGAGGCGTCCGATGTGGTGAGGGTGGAGATCTCGGAGGCGGGGGAGGGGCTGGTGCAGGTCGCTCGACCGGGTCAGGTCGTGGCTCGGGCCACGCGGTCTCTGGGGGAGATGTTGGCGGGGGTCCGGCCGGTCGCGCAGCGGTTCGTCGAGAGCTTTCGCGGCATGGCTGACGCGCCCGACGAGATCGTGGTCGAATTCGGGTTGTCGCTTTCCGCCGAGGCCGATGTGGTGATCTCCAGCACGGCGGCCGAGGCCAACTTCAGTGTGTCGCTGACCTGGCACAAATCGCCTCCCACCGACTTCGATGCCCCTTCGGCCGGGCCCGCCGTGCCCGCCGCGTCCGCCGGCCCGGCACAGTGATCTCGCTGCCCCCTGACGGCGTCGGGGCGGCGGGTCCGAGGGCTTTCGATGCGGCCGTGCTGCGTATCCGTGACGGGCGTGGCGACGCGGTGGGCCTTGGCTTTCTGGTCGCCGCGGATCTGGCCCTCACCTGCGCGCACGTGGTCTCTGCAGCGCTGGGCCTTCCCGAGGATGTCGAGCCTGACGCCTCCGCCCGGCTCGACATCGGCCTGGCTCTGCAGCCGCCGGCCGCGGTGGACGGGCCGGGTACGACGGCGAGCGTCGAGTTGTGGTTGCCGCCGCAGTCCTCCGGTACCGGGGATGTGGCTGTGCTCCGCCTGAGCGTGCCCCTGCCCGGCTCGCATCCCCTCCGGCTGGTCGAGGCTCAGGACGTGTGGGGCCATCCCGCACGCGCCTTCGGCTTTCCCTCCGGCCGCCCTGGCGGGGTATGGCATTCCGGCGTGCTGCGGGCCCGGCAGGCCAACGGCTGGGTACAGGCCGACGTGGCCGCCAACGGCTACCGGGTCTCGCGAGGCTTCAGCGGCGGGCCCGTCTGGGACGACAAGCTCGCCGGCGTGGTCGGCATGATGGCAGTGGCGGAGGCCGGCGATCCTGCGGCGAGTTACCTGATCCCGACCGCCGGACTGCTGTCGGCGGTGCCGGAGCTGCGGGATCTTGTCCTTCCGCCCTCGCCGTACCGCAGCCTGTCACCGTTCCAGGAGGCCGACGCACCGGTCTTCCACGGCAGACAGCCCGAGACCGCCGAACTCGTCGCGATGCTCGCTCGCAATCGGTGGACCACCGTCGTCGGCCCCTCCGGATCCGGCAAGTCCTCGCTGGCCATGGCGGGAGTCCTCCCGCGGATCCGAGCGACCGGCAACATCGCCGTGGTCCTGCGTCCTGCTTCCGGCGGAAACCCGCTTTCGGCCCTCGCGGCCGCGCTTCTGCCGCTGCTCGAGCCCGAACTGTCCGAGACGCAACGGCTCGAACGGATTCCCGACATGGCCGGCCTGCTCCGAGGACACGGGCTGGCCGACACGGTGCGCCGCCTCCTCGAGTTGCACGGGGGCCACCGGCTCCTCGTCCTGGTCGACCAGCTCGAGGAGCTGCTCGCACTCGCCCCCGCGGCCGTCGACGAGCTCGCCGAGGTCCTCTTCGACGAGGCGCTGCCCACCACGGTCAGGGTGCTGACCACGCTGCGCGCCGATTTCCTGGAGGCGGCCCTCGCCCACCCCCGCCTCGGGCACGTCCTCAGCCGACAGGTCTACGCGCTCGGGCCGATGAGCAGCGGAAAACTCAGGGAAATCGTCACGGCCCCCGTCGATGCCATCCCCGGGGTGCACTACGAACCCCACCTGGTCGACCGCATCCTTGCCGACACCAGCAGCGAGCCGGGTGCCCTGGCGCTCCTCGGGTTCACCCTGGATCTGCTGTGGCAGCGTCAGGGAGGCGGGGCCCTGACGCATCAGGCGTACGAACAACTCGGCGGCGTCCCCGGCGCGCTCGGGGCCTATGCCGACCAGGTCTGGGCGGAGCAGGTCGATCCGGAAGACGAACCGGCCGCCCGGAGCCTTTTCACCCAGCTCATCCGTGTGCCGCTCGAATCGGCAGCCGCCACACGCCGGACGGCGCTGCGGAGCGAGCTGGGCGTGGAGGAGTGGCAGATCGCCCAACGGCTCGCCGCCACCCGGCTGCTGGTCGCCGGCCGCAGCCCCGAAGGCTCCGAGACGGTCGAACTCTCCCACGAGTCGCTGATCACCGGCTGGAGCAAGCTGGGCGCATGGGCCGCGGAAGACCGTTCCTTCTTGGTCTGGCGGGAAACACTGAGGCACGACCGGGAACGCTGGGAGCGTGGCGAGCGCGCCGTGGAGCTGCTGCCCACAGCCATGGCGCTGGATACTGCCCGGCGCTGGCTGAGCGAGCGCGGCACCGATCTGAACGAGGCCGAACGCGGCTATCTGGATCTGGGGCGCGCCCAGCTCCGGTCACGGAACCGCAAGCGGAAAGCACTGTTTTCCGGCATCGGGACCGTTGTTGCCCTCGCGCTGGTCCTCGCAAGCCTGTTCTTCTCCGCCCAGGAACAGGGACGCCGGCAGAAGACGTTGGCCCTCTCCCGCGGGCTGACCCAGATGGCACAGAGTGAGAAACCCTACGACGCGACGCTTTCGGCGATGCTTGCCCTGGCGGCGTACAAGACCTCTCCTACCCAGGAGGCGCGCAACGAGCTGCTGCAGCAGTACATCGCGTACTCGGGCTCCACCCGTGAACTGTCGGGCGTGCCAGGGAAGATCGGCTGGATGCAGACCAGTAAGGACGGCAACGTCGTGATCGCCGTCTCGGATCTCGGCGGGGCGTTCGTCTTCGTCCACGCACTGAACGGCCAGGTCCGCAGCGAGAAGGTGGCGGCCGACCTGAAGCTGGACGATGCCCAAGTGTCCGCGGACGGCAGGCGGGCCGCGCTCGTCCGACGCGACGGCACCATCCTGTGGTTCGACATCAGCGCAACCGGGGGCACGATCGCCGGTCCCCTCCACGAGCTTCCCAGAGTCGAGGGGATGCGCCCGGACTCGCACGGCGGCAGCCGGGCAGCCTTCTCTGCGAACGGCCGGATGATCGCGACCCGCGTAATGAACGGCCCGTCGTCCACCGCGACCGGCCGGCTGGTGTGGTGGAACCTGGACAGCGGCACCGTCGCCGGCACGGTACCCGCCCCGTACTACATGGGCACTCTGCTGCGCTTTGGCCCGGACGACCACTTCTTCCTGGTCGGTACTTTCAACCACACGGCCGGACTGGAGGCCATCGACATGGCCACGGGTACGGCCCGCACCGTGGTGGAGCAGGCAAGCGACATGGAAGTCTCCGGCGACGGGACGGCGGTCGCGGTCTGCAACAAGGAGGGAGAGGAGATGGTCTACCACCTCCTCAGGATCTCGGACGGCTCCACGTTGGGGCGCCCGTACCGAGCGAAATCGTCCGCTTGCCTCATCGGGGGCATCGACGGATCCGGATCCAAGGTGCTCCTCGGCTCGTCGGTGCTGAGGCTGGTGGACTTGGACCGGGGCGCCGTCGCTGCCGAGGCTGCGGGACCGAAGGGCTCGTACGTCCACATCGACGGTCTGATATCCGCCGGCGGCAAGTTCACTGCCGTCGGCTGGTCCGACGCCCGCATCACCTACACCGAGCTATCGGAACCCGTCGCGGTCCTCGACGTCGCCCAGCAGGTGCTCACTGCCGACGCCACCAAGACGATCACAGTCCTGGGCGACGGCTCACGCCTGCAACTGCGCCGCACACCGGGCGACCAGCTGCTCGCCGAGGTCCCACGCCCCGAACCCTTCTGGGACACCAAGAACAGCCCCCTGCGCCAGACCCGCGACGGCACGCTGTTCGCCGACCGCGACGGCAAGAACACCGTCTCCGTCAGGACGGTATCCGACCTCCGGCAGGTGGTCCGGATCACCGCTGCCATGCCACCCTCGGGAGATCCCAAAGACCTCGATTTCACCTTCTTCTTCGACATGGACAACCACCTCGTGACCCTCTCCGGTACCAAGATCCAGCAGTGGGATCCGCGTACGGGCCGGCCGCTCGCGCAGTTCGACACCGCCGCCTTCCACCCCAGGAACGACAGCAAGGGCAAGGGCATACCGCAGGTGGTCGTCACAGCCTTTCCGGCGCCCAACCAGGTAGCCGTACTCGTCCTGGACGATCCCGTCGTCCGCATCGTCGACATCGTGACGGGCAGCACGGTCACGACCGTACGGACGGCCGCCGACGCCGTCTTCATCCGTTTCGACTCCAGCGGCCGGTACTTCGCACTGTCCCGGGGCGAGAGCCATCTCGAGCTGTGGCAACGCGAACCGGCCCGCAAACAGATCAGCCCGCTGCGCAGCGTTTCGGAAAGCGGAGAGACTCCGGTGGCCGGCGCATTCATCGACGGTGACGGTACCTTCTTGATGGCTGCGAACGGGTCGGTGCAGATCTTTGACATTGCCCAGCGCACCATTCGCGACACTTATGTCTTCGGCCGCCCCGGCGACAACGGCAGGGGTGTCTTGTCCCAGGGCAGGTTCTCGTTCATGGACGTCTCCAAAGACGGCCGTACGGTCATCTACGCGGACGCCGACGGCAAAGGCGGGCCCCTCGTCCTGGACCCCGACCTGTGGCAGCGCGAACTGTGCAGCATCATCGGCTACCGCGAGTTCACGGCCGAGGAACGGGGCAGCCTCCCGGTAAAGCCCCCAGAACACCCGGTCTGTACGGCTCCCTGACCTGGAAAGTCCTTCCGGTTCATCCGATCTTCGCTCCGGTTGCGTCGTTGCCTGCCCCGCAGGGCGCGGACCGAGCGGTGTCGGCGACATGTCGGGGGTCTGTCGGTCCGATGTCGGTGCGGTCCGGCACATTTCCAGAAGTGCGGCCGGGTGCCCATCCGGCTGTAGGTCTGGGAGGGGAACTATCGTGCATGACGTAGTGATCGTGGGAGCCGGCCCGGTCGGTCTGTTCCTTGCCTGCGAGCTTGGCCTCGCGGGCTGTTCGGTCCTGGTTCTCGAGCGGGAGCCGGAGCCCGGCTCCCCGTGGAAGGTGGAACCGCTGGGGAGGCGCGGCCTGTCCGCCGCGTCGCTCGAGGCGTTCTACCGCCGCGGGGTGCTGCACCCGCTGCTGACGGCGTCGGGCGACAGGGGCGCCCCCGCAGCGAACCCCGACGCGGACGAGGTGTCACCCCCTCGCTGGGCGGGCCACTTCGCCGGCATGATGCTCGACCCGGCCAAGGTCGACGTCACCGCCCTGCCGTTCCGGCTTCCCAGCCCGGCACCGGACGCTGTGCTGACGCACCTCGAAGCGGTCGAGACGGTACTGGCCGAGCAGGCAGCCAAGCTCGGCGTGGACGTCAGGCGCGGCGTCACGGTCTCGGCCATCGCCCAGAACGATGAGGGTGTGGTCGCGCAAGCCGGCGCGGACGCGTACGCGGCGCGCTGGCTCGTCGGCTGCGACGGCGGACGCAGTACGGTGCGCAGCCTCGCGGGCTTCGACTTCGTCGGCACCGAGCCGCAGTTCACCGGCTACACCATGCACGCGACCATCGCCGACCCCGAGAAGCTGCGGCCCGGATTCAACCTGACGCCGACGGGCATGTACATGCGAATGCCCTCGGAGGGGCACATCGGCATGATGGACTTCGACGGCGGCGCGTTCGATCGCTCGCAGCAGCCGACTCGAGACCATCTCCAGGCGGTTCTGCGCCGTGTGTCCGGTTCCGACGTGACGGTGAGCGACGTTCGTCTCGCCTCGAGCTTCACCGACCGGGCGATGCAGACGACGACGTACCGGAAGGGACGCGTCCTGCTCGCCGGCGATGCCGCCCACATCCATTCGCCCCTGGGCGGGCAGGGACTCAACACCGGCATCGGCGACGCCATGAACCTGGGTTGGAAGCTTGCGGCGACCGTGCACGGGCACGCGCCGGACGGGCTGCTCGACACGTACACCGGCGAGCGCCATCCGATCGGCGCAGCAGTACTCGATTGGTCGCGCGCCCAGGTGGAGGCCATGCGGCCGGACCCGCACGGCCAGGCGATGCAAGGAGTGGTCCGCGACCTGATCGGGACCCGTGACGGAACGACCTACGTGTTCGAGAGGTTGTCGGGATCGTGGATCCGTTACGACTTCGGCAGCGAGCATCCGCTGGTCGGCCGCATCGCCCCGGACCTTCGCCTCGAGGACGGCACGCGCCTCGGCGACCTGATGCAGGACGGACGGGGCGTGGCGCTCGATTTCAGCGCCGACCGACGCCTGCGCGGTTCGGCGATGCGCTGGGAGAGCCGTGTACGGTACGCGGCCGGCCCGGCGAGGAACGACCTCGGATTGGGTGCCGTGCTGGTCAGGCCTGACGGCGCAGTCGCCTGGGCAGGTGATCGCCGCCCCGATCGTGAAGCCTTCGAGCGGGCCGCCGGCCGCTGGTTCGGCGGTCCGGAAATCTCTTGATCGCCGGAGCATCAGCGTTCTCATCCGCTTTCCCCTCCTCACCCTGGTTCAAGGAGCGCACATGACGATCACTGTCCGGCCGGGAAGCACCGTGATGTTCACCGGCGATTCGATCACCGACTGCCAACGGCTCGAGAGCGAAGACGGCCTTGGGTTCGGCTACCCGCTGCGCGTCGCGGGCGAGTGGGGACTCCGGCACCCGGATCGGCCCGTGACCTGGCTGAACACCGCGAACGCGGGCAACAAGGTGATGGACCTCGAAGCCCGCTGGCAGACGGACGTACTCGACGCGCGCCCGGACGTGGTGTCGATCCTCGTCGGGGTCAACGACATGGGCTGGCACACGCTGGACCCGAAGGGGTACGTGATCCCCGCGGAGGAGTTCGAAGCGGGTTATGACCGCCTGCTCGCGCCCCTCGCCGAGGCGGGCACGAAGCTGATCCTCATCGAGCCGTTCCTCCTGCCCATCCACGGCGTCGTCGAGGCCGGTGCCGGTGTCGCGCTCATCGGCGAGAAGGAACGGGAGGAGTGGCGCACCGACCTGGACCCGAAGATCCAGGTCGTGCGCAAGCTCGCCCGCAAGTACCGCGCGCATCTGCTCGCCGCCGACGGCATGTTCGCCGAGCTCGCCGCGACGACCGAGCCGGAGTACTGCGCCGCGGACGGCGTACACCCGACGCCGGCCGGCCACGCCGCACTCGCGGCGGCCTGGCTGCGCCTGGTCGCGTGACCGCGCATCGCAGGCTCGCACCCTGCTCACCGAAGTAGGGCAGTTTCCAGCCATCGGCCGCCGCGGCCTTGGTGTAATAGGCGAGAACCTCGGTCTTCGAGCCGGGGAACGAGTAGATACGCCGGCGTGCAGCCAGGCGTCTCCGCTACTGCTGTGTCGCGCGTCACATCCGCCGCATGTCACGAACGGGCCGACAGCTTCCATCTGGTGGTCGTCAGCAGCAAGCGGAGGAAGGCGGAACGATGAACGAACGGCACGAAGCAGGGGTGACTCCGCACCGTGTTCTGGTGCTGGGGGCGGGTTACGCGGGCATGTCCGCGGCGATCCAGCTCGAGGCCCGGGTCGAGGGACACCAGGGCGTGCAGGTGACCCTGGTGAACGCGCAGGAGCGGTTCACCGAGCGGATGCGGCTGCACATGACCGGGACCGGGCAGCGGCTCGCCGAACTGAGCATCCCGGAGCTACTGGCCGGCACGGGTGCGCAGTTCATGTGCGGCTGGGTGACGGCGGTGGACACGGTCGCGAGGACCGTACGGCTCGACGATGACCGCATCCTGCACTACGACACGCTCGTGTACGGGCTGGGCGGCGTGGCCGACACAGCGGCGGTGCCGGGGGTCGAGGACCACGCGTACACCCTGAACAGCGCCGAGGACGCCGAGGCGCTGGCCGACCGGCTGGCGCGGCTCGGCAGTGGCACGGTGGTGGTGGCAGGCAACGGGCTCACCGGTATCGAGTCGGCCGCGGAGATCGCCGAGCAGCACCCGGGGCTGAACGTCGTGCTGCTGGGCCGGAGCGAACCCGGCGCGGCCATGAACCCGAAGGCCAAGAGGTACCTGCACTCCGCGCTCGAGCGCCTGGGCGTCCAGGTGCGCAGCGGGGCCGAGGTGGTGAAGGTGCTGCCCGATGCGGTCGAGCTGGCGGGCGGGGAGAGCATCCCCGCCGATGTGGTCTTGTGGACGAGCGGTACGCGGGTGTCGCCGCTGGCGGCCGCCGCCGGGCTGACCGTCGACGAGCGCGGCCGCATCGTCACCGACGCCGCGCTGCGGTCGGTGTCGCATCCGGAGGTGTACGCCGTGGGCGACGCGGCCGCCGTCCGCCAGGGCTACGGCGTCATGCACGGCACCTGCCAGGGCGGTATGCCGACCGGCGTGCACGCCGCGGTGTCGATCTTCCGCGTGTTGAAGGGCAAGCAGCCCAAGCCCTTCCGCTTCGGCTACTACCACACGCCGGTGAGCCTGGGGCGGCACGACGCGGTCGTGCAGTTCACCCGCCCCGACGACAGCCCCCGGCGGATGTATCTGACCGGCCGTATGGCGGCACGGTATAAGGAGACGGTGACCACTTCGCCCTGGCCGACCTACGGCCGTATGAAGAAGATGCCCGCGTCGGGCGCGTTCTGGCCGCGCGGCGGCCGCTTCACCCGGGTCCAGGAGGCGCGGTGACCCAGTCGTCCGTGGACCTTGACCAGCAGATATTCCACCAGCACCGCAATCTGCTGTTCTCGGTGGCCTACCGATTCCTCGGCACTGCGGCCGATGCCGAGGACGCGGTCCAGGATGCCTGGATCAAATGGTCGGCCGCCGACCGCTCGCAGGTGGCCGATCCCAAGGCGTACCTGACGCGGATCGTCTCGAATGTGGCGCTGGAACGGCTGCGCTCCACCCGGTACAAGCGCGAAACGTATGTGGGGCCGTGGCTTCCGGAGCCCATTCTTACCGTCACGGACGCCGCCGAGGCCGTCACGGACGCCGAGTCGGTGTCGATGGCGATGCTGGTGGTGCTGGAGACGCTGAGTCCGCTCGAGCGTGCGGTGTTCGTGCTGAAGGAAGTCTTTGCTTTCAGCCATGCCGAGATCGCGGAGGCGGTGGAGCGGTCCGAAGTCGCGGTGCGGCAGGCCGCGCACCGCGCTCGTGAGCATGTACGGGCCCGTCGGCCGCGCTTCCCCACGGACCCCTCGAGGCAGCGCGAGGTCACCGAGCGGTTCTTCGCCGCCTCGACCGGTGGTGACGTCAACGCGCTGATGGAGTTGCTGTCCCCGGACGTCGCTCTGTGGACCGACGGCGGCGGCAAGGTCCGCCAGGCTCTGCGTCCGGTCGTGGGCGCATCCACGGTGGCTGCCTGGTTCGCGGCCATCGGCACCGTCACCTACCAGGGCATCGAGCCGGCCGACATGAATGCTGAACTCGTAGAAATAAACGGCGGGCCCGGCATGCTGTTCAGCGGCCCGAGCCGGGTGATCGCCACTGTCACCTTCGACTTCGACGCCGACGGCCGCATCACCGCCATCCACAACGTGGCCAACCCCGACAAGCTCCTGGCCATCGCCGAAGGCACCACTCACCACGTTGGGACGCGGTAGGCCCTGTTCGAGACCGTCCGCAGCCGGAAAATTCGAGATCGGCAACAGCTCGGCCACGGGCTGCTGGTGCGCCGGCGCGCGCTGGAGTTCCTGGCCGCCCACCGCTGCCGGCGGACCCGCCGTCATCGGACCCATGAGCGGTCCTGCGCCCAGAGGTTGGAGGGGCAGAAGGCGGCCGAGGGGTTGTCGTAGAGGACCCCGGCGTCGCCGAGGCGGCCGGCCTGCACATGGAGGTTGTCGAAGTCGACGGCCGCGAGCATCAGCGGGTTGTAGTAGGCCAGGCAGGGGGTGTCCGGGCCGACGGGGCCATGTTCCGTGAGGACCGCGATCAGCCTGTTCCAGGTGTCACGGTCCAGGCTCCCCTCGGTGGGCGGGACGATGCCGAGCGGCCAGCTGCCCTCCCTTTTGGCCGAGGGAAAACACCGGTAGGAGGGCAGCAGCCCGTCGGGTACGACGGGATCGCCGGTGCGCCGGGCGAGTTCCGTCCAGCGCAACCGCCGCCAGCCGCGGCCGGGGTGCTCGGCACGGCCCAGGCCGCCTCCCGTGGCGATGCCCACTTCGAGGTCGATACCCGCGAAGGTGTCGGGCTGGATGCTCCCGTCCGCCAGACGTGTCTGGCGGTACTCGTGGTACGACACCTCGGCCGGACCCTGCTCGTGCTCGTACATGGCGTTGAGCACCCAGACCTCGTCGGGCATCGCCGGCGGCATGAACCCGGTGACACCATCGCCGCACAGTTCCAGCAGCCAGTCGGTCGCATCGGACGGTACGAGCGGCCACAGGCCTGACTGCAGGTTCGATTCTTCGGGCATGCGTCCATGATCCCTGCCGCGACACCGAACCCCCACGAGGGGCCCATACCGCCCGCCGCGTGAACACGTTCCCGCGTACGCGGCTGAGTACGGGGAGGTGTACCTCGACACGGGGGGACTGCCGCCTGCGCTTCCAAGCGCTCCCCGCCGACCGCGCGCGATCACGAGCCGGGACGGTTCGGGGGAGCTCGAGGGGCAGGAAAGGTCCGGAAGAGGAGGCCCTAGGCCAGAGACACCCCTCGGCCGGCGAAGAACTCGGCGAACTCACGTACGGGCAGGGTCGCGCTGCGGGCCTGCCCGGTGTGGCCGGACGGGTTGCGGAACTGCACCGTGCTGCCTTCGCGGCCGGTGACGAGCACGAGGTGCCCGCCCTTGCCCGGGGCGGGGTTCTCGGGGCGGCGGATCTCCTTGTGGACGGAGGCCATCACCAGCCGTCCGGAGTCGAGCAGCCCGAGGAGGCCGGGCACCGTCAGGTGCGGGTGCACCTCTGCAGCCAGGGCGTGCACGTCGCCCACGTACTGGGCGAACGGGGCATAGATCAGGCCGTGGATCGCTCCGGAGTCCGGGTCCTCGGTGTAAGCCCCGTACTTCCGGGCACCGTCGAGGAGCTCGAACAGGGTGGGCGCGTCACTGTTGCGCGCGAGCAGCGCCATGCGCAGGCAGGCGATGCCGCACATGTGGCCGCACCACCGGCGGTACGTGTCGACGTCGGGGGCGCCGGACTCGGCCCAGCGGGGATCGCCTCCGCTGTCGCGGCCCTCGTAGACGATTGCGGCGATCAGGTCCGGACTGGCGTACTGCGTGATGGTGGGGAACTGCGGTTCGGACACGTGAGGGTTCCTTCGGTGGGCGGGCTGGGTCATCGGGCGATGGCACGCGGGCAGGCCCACGCCGCCAGCGGAGATCACCAGCCCGATCCTGCCCGACTCGCGGGGGACGTGGCGAAGACACTGCCTCGTCATCAGGCGGCGCTCCCGTCGCCGGTAATTGAAATGGCCGGGCCGGTCTCGTCTACTCGCGCGCGGTCGAGCGCGGTGGTCTGTTCGCTGCGCTGGCCGGTGAGCATGCCGACGGTCACACCTTCGCGGCGGACGCAGTGAAGGCCGGGGCCGTGGCGGTCCTTGCCTGCCGGCCCGTCGGCGTTCCTGCCGTGGTCGTCGATGACGTACTGGACGCGCTCGCCGCGCTCGCCCGCACGGTGCTGGCCGAGGTGCCGCAGGCGATGGTGAGCGCCGACGCTCAGGCGATGGCCGAGGCTGCGCAGGAGGACGATCCGCGCCTGCAGGTGGTCAGCGCCCGCGACCGGGACCACGCCCTGAACCTGGCCCGGGACCTGATCGAGCCGGGGGGCATCGTCCTGGTAAAGGGCTCCCACAGCGTCGGGCTGGAACACACCGCGGTATGCCTGGCACAGCCCGCCACTGCGGCGGACGACCGCTAGCCGACGGTCAGGGTCAGGCCGCGGGAGCCGGCACCCTACGCGGGCCCCGCGAAATGGGCGGGGCATAGGCGTGCGCACACCCAAATTGCGTCATGTGTTCGATTTTCTGTCCTGGTGTCGACCTGCCGTGCCGGCGGGGCGGCGGGCGGACGCCCTGTGCCGGCAAAGGTTGATCAGCGACAGCAAAGTCCGAGTGGCGCGGGCCGCAGGGGCGCTCATCGGCTGCGAGGCGGGTGGCGTAGGCGGCCGACTCTGCTCGCCAGAGCGCTATGCCCTTATTCGCCACATATCATGTGAAGTGTGATCGAGTCTGGACGGCCGCGGCTGCCTCGGCGCTACGGCCGGGGGTGGTTTGTGCGGCTGTCGCCGGTCATTCTGACCGTCGTGATCGCCAGCCTGGCCTACGCCACTCCGCCGGAGATGGCCTTCAGTCGCCTCCTGCCCGCGGCGCCGGCCCTGGCTGCCGCCATGTGGCCGGTCCTTCCCACCGTCCTGCTCGGGACGGTCTGCCTCTTTCTGATGATCGGCCTCGGCCTCGTCTTCCCCGATCTGGGAACGTGGTGGACGGCCGCGGGGATCGTCGCGGTCACCGTGGCCGCCGCGTACGGAAGCCATCTCCGGCTCCAGCGGGAGCGCACCCTCTTCCAGGTGCGTCTCGTCGCCGACGCGGCGCAACAGGTGGTGCTGAGCCCCATGCCACGCCGCTTCGGGAATGTCGAGATCGAGTCGCTGTACCTCGCGGCCGCGGCCGAGGCTCGCATCGGCGGGGACTTCTACGAGGTGGTCGACACGCCGTACGGGGTCAGGCTGCTCATCGGTGACGTGCGGGGCAAAGGCCTGCCGGCAGTGGGGGCGGCCGCGGCGATCGTCAATGCCTTCCGGGAGGCGGCCTACGACGAGACCGACATGGTCAACGTCGCACGCAGAATGGATGCCAGCAGCACCCGCTACAACGCCGCCTTCCCGCCCGAGGGCCCAATGGAGCGGTTTGCCACCGCCCTTCTCGTCGAGATCCCGCACGTAGGCAGCCGTATCGGCATCCTCAACTGCGGACACCCCCCGCCGCTGCTCCTGAACCGCGGGAAACTCCGTGTCCTCGATCCCGACACCCCCTCGCCACTGCTCAGCCTCGCGGAGCTGATCGGCGATCACTACACCGTCGACACCTTCGACTTCGCCCCCGGCGACCTGTTGCTCCTCTATACCGACGGAATCGCCGAGGCCCGCGCCCGCGACGGCGAGTTCTTCCCGCTGGCAGCCTGGATGCGTGGACAGCCCCCGACACCGCCCCGCGAACTGCTCACGGCTCTTCACCGCGACCTCCTCCGCTACAGCAGAGGTCGCCTTGACGACGACATCGCAGCCCTCGCCGTACGCCTGTCTGACCCCTGAGGCACGGAGTCCCGGTGAGCGGCCCGCACCAACTCCACGTACGACGGCCTGTGCTACGACACCGTCGCGGCAGCCCGGGCCTTCGCGACGTTCGCCGACGCCCCGTCCGCGCTGCTGAGCCGCGAGCCCGGCTGCTGGCACCACGCCGAGCTCTGGGGCGCGATTGAGACGGGGGAGTGAGGCGGGCCATGGTGTGGTGCCGGCCGGGCCGATCGCCGTGCTGGCAAGATGGCTGCATGGAACGTGTGCTCGGCATCGGTGGATACTTCATGCGGGCGGCCGACCCGGCGGCCCTGAGCGCGTGGTATCGCGATTGCCTGGGCCTGGACGCCGGTGAGAACGGCCTGTGGCGTCAGGGCGCCGGGCCGACGGTGTTTGCGACGTTCGAGTCCGAGACCGACTACTTCGGGTCGCCCGCCCAGCGAACCATGCTCAACTTCCGGGTCCGCGACCTGGATGCGATGCTCGCGCAATTGCGTGCCAAGGGGGCGGACGTGGCCGAAGAGACGCAGGACATGGAGGGCGTCGGCCGATTCGGCTGGGTCACCGACCCCGAAGGCAACCGGATCGAACTGTGGCAGCCCGCCTGAGGATGATGGCGGCCCAGGTGACAAGAACTTCGCTGCGTTGTATGAGTCGTTCGTCGCCCTGTGCCCGAGCCAAGGCCGACGTCGTCTCAACCGCGCCTGCGTACACGAGGCAGGCGAGGGCCCGCTTTCCCCCGCTACACCTGGGCGTCCTCTGCGGGCACTTGGTCGGTCAACCGCTCGAGTGACCCGCCGCCACCAGGCCCGATTCGTACGCCGCGATGACCGCCTGCGCACGGTCGCGCACGCCCAGCTTGGTGAAGATGCCGGTGATGTGGTTCTTGACCGTGGAGACGCTGATGTCCAGGTCCCCGGCGATCTCCGCGTTGTCGAAACCGGTCGCCAGCAGCAGCCAGATCTCCAGCTCGCGCGGTGTGAGGCCGGCCGGAGCCGTCGCCGCCGGGCGCGGCCGGGCGGAGCCCCGTACATAGGTGGAGATCAGCCTGGTGAGCAGCCGGGGCGCGACGGCTGCCTCGCCGGTGTGCACGGTGTGCACCGCGGCGATGAGCTCCTCCGGGGAGACGTCCTTGGGGAGGAAGCCGTACGCGCCGGCGCGCAGGGCGGCGACCACGTACTCGTCCATGTCGAAGGTACTGAGGGCCAGAACGCGGGATTCCGGCAGTGTCCGCGCCAGCTCTTCGGTGGCCTGGACGCCGTCGAGGACCGGCATCCGGATGTCCATGACGACCACGTCGGGCCGCAGCTCGTGGGCCAGGGCGACGGCCAGGGCGCCGTCCTCGGCCTCGCCCACCACCTCGAACGCCGGGTCGGGCGCCAGGATCAGGGCCAAGCCCCGCCGTACCAGCGGCTGGTCGTCGGCTATGAGCACACGGATCATCCGCGTCGGTCCTCTCACTGTCCTCCCGGGTCGCCTGCCGGGAGCCTGGCCGCCACCCTGAATCCGCCGCCGTCGCACGAGCCGGCCTCCAGGGTGCCGCCTTGCAGCGCGACGCGTTCCCGCATTCCGATCAGACCGTACCCGCCGCCGGTGCCCGGCCGCGAAGCACCCGGGCGGGTACCGCGCGCGCCGTCGTCCCGTACCTCCACGTCGACGCCGTCCGGACCGTACGTCAGCCGTACGTGAGCCCGCGCGCCGACGGCGTGCTTACGGGAGTTGGTCAGGGCCTCCTGGACGATCCGGAACACCGCCAGGCCGACGGTCGGCGGCAGCGGGCGGACCGTCCCCCGTACGGTGAACTCGGTGGGCGTGCCGGCCAGCCGGGACTCGGTGATGATCCGGCCGAGGTCCTCGGTCCCGGGCTGCGGCGCCGGCGGGACCTGCTCCGGTTCCTCCCCGGCCCGCAGGACGTCGAGGAGTTGCCGCATCTCCCGCAGCGCCATCCGCCCGGAGTCCTCCAGGGTGACCAGCGCCTCACGGGCCGCACCCGGGTCGTGCGCCAGGTTGGCCCGGGCGCCGCCGGCCATCAGCTGCATGGTGGTGATGTGGTGCGCGACGATGTCGTGCAACTCGCGTGCGATCCGGCGGCGTTCCTCGGCCACCGCCCGGTCGGCCAGCAGGGTGCGCTTGGCCTCGGCCTCCTGCTGCCAGCGGCGCACCACCAGTCCGGTGCCGACGACGAGGACCACCGCGAGCGTGTTGCCGAGCAGGCCCGGCAGGACGGACGAGTCTCCGTAGCCCCCGCTGATCACCGTGAGCGGCACGGTCGCGACGGCGGCCGCCGCCGTGACCGCCGGGCCGCGCAGGCGGGTCACGGTGTACAGCGCGACCATGTAGGCAGCGGAGAAGTGCGGGCCCTGCGGCGTGGTCAGGTTCAGCGCGGCGCCGAGGACGAGGACGGCGCCGAGCACGGTCACCGGCCTGGCCCGGCGGGCCAGCAGGCAGGGCGCGGCCAGGACCACGAGAACGAGAGCCGGCACGGTGACGGGCCGGCCGTCGTCCGCCGCGCCGAGCGAATAGCCGATCAGGTCGTTGACGGCCGCCCCGATGGCCACGAGCGCGTCATTGCGGGTCCAGTCGAAGACCGGACGGCGCGGCTTGCTCCGGTCGGCCTCGCCGAAGTCGCCCGCCCCTGCCCCGCCCTCGCCCGCCTCCTCGGCCCGGCCCTCACTGCGTATCGGCATGTCTGCCGGTCCCCCCTGTCACCGGCCCGCCGGATCCGGACCGGAGCGCCGCGGTTCGCGTACGGGATCCATTCTCGCAGCGGAGGAACGACACCCCCTAGCCCCGCAGGCGGAGGACGGACCAGGACTCCGGTCCTGGTCCGGCGAGTACGCCGGACCCCGGTCCCGGGCGCGGGTTCCTCCCCGGCAACGACGTTTCGCGGCGCGGGCGCTGATGAGCTGGACAACGTCCGGGAACCCCCGGTCGATCGAGTTACGGAGGACCCTGTGATCCGCGCCCTGACCGGCTTCGCCACCCGAAGTCCCTGGAAGGTGATCGCCCTCTGGGCGGTGCTGGGCATCGCCACGTCCATACTCGGCCAGGCCTTCGTCTTCCGCGTCACGCAGCCCGGTACGGGCGAGTTCCTGCCCGCCACCTACGATTCCGCGGCGGCGCTGAAAGTCGCCGAGGAGCACTTCGGGGTCAAGCCCGACGCCAATCCGCTCACCATGCTGGTGGCCCGGGCGGACGGGGCGAAGCTGTCCGAGTCCGACGAGCTGCTGATCGACGCCGAGGCCGCGAAGCTCGCCCGGCGCGAGGTGGCGATGCCGAAGACGAAAGAGACGCCGCCCTTCACGAAGGACCACTCGCAGGTCCCCCGCATCAGCCCGGCGATGACCGCCCCGGACCGGAGCTTCCGGCTGCTGTCGGTCGAACTGACCGGCAATCTCCTGGATCCCGGGATGCAGGAGCTGTACCGGGCCTTCCGGGACCAGGCCCGGGCCGAGTTCACCGAGGCCGGGCTGCGGACCGGGTTCACGGCCGGGCTCGCGAACAGCGTGGACACCGCCGATGCCGAGAAGACCCGTTCGACGGTCGTCGGCATCGCCATGCTCGCGGTGATCGTGCTGCTGCACGTCCTGGTGTTCCGAAGCGTCCTGGCGGCACTGCTGCCGCTGCTCGTGGTGTCGGTGATCGGCGGCGCGGCGGCCGGGGTGGTGGTCGGCGCCTCCCTGCTCACCGGCGTCCGACTCGACGCCTCCACCCCGCAGTTGATCAACGTGGTGCTGATCGGGATCGGGATCGACTACTTCCTCTTCCTGCTGTTCCGCTTCCGTGAACAGCTGCGCGCCCGCCCGGAGCAGACCGGGCGCGCCGCGGCGGCCGAGGTCGCCGGCCGGGTGGGTACGGCGGTCACCTCCGCGGCGCTGACGATCGTCGCCGCGTTCTCCACCCTCGGGGTCGCGTCCTTCGGCCAGTTCCGGGTGCTCGGCCCGGCGATCGCCGTGTCCGTACTGGTCATGCTGCTGGGCAGTCTCACCCTGATGCCGGCCTTGCTGGCCGTCACCGGGCGGAAGATGTTCTGGCCCTCGCGCGGCCTGCGCCGCGAGCCCCCCGAGGGCATGGCCGGGCGGATGGGCCGCCAGGTGGCGAAGCGTCCGGTGACGATGGTGCTCGCCTCGCTGGCGGTGCTCGGCGCGCTGGCGGCGGGTCTGGCCGGGATGCAGACGGACTACGGGCCGGGTGGCGCGGGCGACACGGGTACGGCAGCGGCCCGCACGGCGGCCGAGATCGCGCGCGCCCTGCCCGCCGGGGTGTCGGACCCGACCACCGTGTTCGTCACCGCCTCTGACGGCGGCAGGCTCGACGCCCACGCGCTGGGCGGACTGTCCAAGGCGCTCGCAGCGGTCGAAGGTGTCGGCCAGATCGCCCCTGTCGTACCCAGCGAGGACGGCAGGGCGGCGCGGATCGACCTGTTCCTGACCGCCGATCCGCAGGAGCAGCAGGCCCGCGACCTGGTGTCCGGACCGGTCCGGGACGCAGTGGCCGCGCACCGGCCCGAGGGCACTGAGGCACACGTGGGAGGCACGGCCGCTCTCTTCGCCGACATCTCCTCCGCCGTCTCCGGCGATCTGAAGGTGGTCTTTCCCGTGGCCGCGGGGCTGATCTTGCTGATCCTGATCCTGCTGCTGCGCAGCCTGCTCGCGCCGCTGGTCCTGATGATCTCCGTCGGCCTGAGCTTCGCGGCGACCCTCGGCGCGTCGGCGCTGGTCTCGCAGAACCTGCTGGACCGGCCGGGGGTGAACTTCATGCTGCCGCTTGTGCTGTTCCTGTTCGTGGTCGCGCTGGGCACGGACTACAACATCCTGATCAGCGACCGGATACGGGAGGAGATGGAGAAGCCCGGTTCGGCCCGGGAGGCCGTGGCCCGGGCGGTACGGCAAACCGCTCCGGCCATCGCGACGGCGGGCCTGGTCCTGGCCGCCTCGTTCGGGAGCCTGGCCGTCAACCCGAATCCGGGCACGCAGGAGATCGGCTTCGCGACGGCGCTCGGGATCATGCTGTCCGCGTTCGTCCTGTCGGTCGTGCTGGTCCCGGCGCTGGCCGCGCTGCTGGGCCGGTCGATCTGGTGGCCGGTACGGCCGCGGCGCACGGACCGCACCGCCGTCCACACCGGCGAGAACCGACACAACGGGCACACCGGGCGCGCCGACGACAAGGAGCGGCCCGTACCGGTGGGCTGATCGGGCACCGAGGGCACGAAGACCGGACCGTCAGCGAGGCCGCCTCCTCGCCCTCCGCCGCGCCGACCACCAGCAGCGTGCCGTCGGGGGCGAGGGCGGCCCCGTGCTGGTGGAGGTCCACGGTCATCGGCTCGACGGTGACCCGGCCCGTACCGGGGTCGAGCACCGCCAGCTTCTCGCCCTCGAACGGCAGCAAGCCGCCCGTCGGAGGGCCGCACCACCGCGTAGTGCGGCTTCAGCCAGGAGCCGAGGCCCCGTTCCCCGTGAGGAGCGACCACCAGCCGCCGCGCCGCGAGGGTGTCGGCGCGCACCGCCGTCACGTCGTAGGAGTCGTGCCCGGTCGCGTACACCTCGCTGCCGTCCGCCGCGACGTCCACGTCGAAGGGGCGGCGGCCGACGGGCACGGTGGCGGTCACCGTACGGGTGGCCGTGTCGATGACCTCCAGCACTCCCGGGCCGCCGGGCACGTTGACCCCCACGTACAGTTGCCGCCCGTCGGGCGCGAGCGCGATGCCCATCCCGCCGCCCCGGTACTCCCCGGTGGTCGCGGGCCCGCTGCGGGTGCGGTACGGGATGCGGCCCAGGCCGGTGCGGGTGGCGGTGTCCACCACCGCGACCCCCTCCGCCGTCGCGACCCAGGCCCGCCCGTCCGCGCCGAGTGCCAGCCCGTACGGGGCTGTCCCCGCCTCCACCGAGCCGACCGGGCCGCGCGCGGGATCCACGAAGGTCACGGTCGAGCCGCCGAAGTCGGTGACCAGGAGTGTGCCGTGCGCCGTGGGCACGGCCGCGTCGGCCGCCGATGACTCGACCCGTGGTGCCGCCGCGGCCCCGGCCCCCTCCGGGCCGCTCGTACGCCGGCCACCGCTACCGCTCGCCGCGCACCCGGCGAGCACGGCGACCCCGGCCAGGACCAGCGCCGGCCGATGCCTTCCGGCCCGGGGTACGCGCGGAGCCCTCACCGCAGGAACGCCGCGATCTCGGCGTACCCGCGCCGCTCCGCGTGCGCGAGCGCCGTCACCCCGTCGCCGTCCGCCAGTTCCCGGTCCGCCCCGGCCGCGAGGAGCAGCCGTACGATCTCCTGGTGGGCCGGGCCCCCGTCGCCGAGGATCACGGCCTCCAGCAGGGCGGTCCAGCCGAGCCGGTTGACGTGATCGACGTCGATGTCCGTGACCGCCAGTACCTCCCGTACGTACGCGACGTGCCCGCGCTCGCTCGCCGGGATGTGCGACACGCCGCCGAACCTGTTGGTGCGCCGCAGGTCCGGCCCGGCCGGGAGCAGCACGCGCAGCATCGCCACGCTGCCGGTCACCCCGGTGACCAGCCAGGCGCTGTCCTGGCGGGCATCCTGGGCGTCGACGTCGGCGCCCGCCGCCACGAGCATCCTGGCGGCGTCCACGTGGTTCCCGAGGGAGGCGAGGAGCAGCGGCGTGCGCAGCTCCTCATCGCGCACCTCGACGTTCGCGCCCCCTTCGACCGCCGCCCGTACGGCAGCGGCGTCCCCGGCCCGCGCGGCGTTCAGCAACCGGCGATCGACGTCCTTCATCCCGTACCCCTCATCCGCTCCACGGCCTCGCGGCCACCTGTCCTGACCTCGATCCTCTCTCCGTGCTCAAGACCGCCCCGCCCCCGGACCGGGCTTCCGCTCGTCATCCGATCGGTTGATGTGCATCGGACTGCTGTCCACTCCCGTCCGCGACCGGTGCCGTCAGGCGCCCTCCAGCCCCGCGAAGCGCAGGCACGAGCCGACGTCGCGGCGGAGCGAACGGACGGCGGGCGGTGGGGCGTACGACAGCCGGACCAATATCAGCTCGGCGTTGTCGGGGCGGTGCGGCAGGATCTTGGCCAGCCTGGTGCGCAGGGCCCGCAGCGTCGCGATCTCCTCGGTGTCGAGACCGGCTCCGCCGCCCCGTTCGACGCGCGCGAGGAGGTAGAGCAGCGCGGTGAGCGGCTGCACCGCCAGCGCGCGGGAGGTGGCGGTCAGCCACAGCCGCTGGAGCGCCCGGCCCCCGCGCGCGTAGGCGTCGGGCGTCGTGCCGGGAATGCTCAGGACGCCGATCGCGGAGGACGCGGCGACGAGCTTGCGGGCGCCCTCCTCGAACGAGGCACCGCCCCCGATCCGTCGGATGAATGCGAGGTTCGGCCAGTGCCGGGCGATGGAGATGCCGGCCAGGTCCGTCCGGTCGAGCTGGAGCGTGGCGACGTCGATGCCGTCCCGGGTGCGCCGGACCTCCTCGTCGTCCCAGCGCATTTCGGCCATCATGTCGCGGTGCAGCGCCGGCGACATGAAGCGCAGCCGGTCACCGGCGCCCAGGATGCGGCCGACCTCCTCCAACCCGTCCCGTTCGGTGACCAGGTCGAGCACGGCTCCGCTCTCCTGCGCGCACCGCGTCAGCTCGTCGGCGTCCGGACCCGCGAGCGGAGTGTCCGCGCCCGGGGCGCGATTGGTCGTGCGGTGCCCGATCCACTCGGCGAGCGGCACCCGCGGCCCGTGCGTCGCGCCTGCCTCGTCCTCCTCGTCGTCCCCGTCGTCCCCGTCATCCGTGAAGGAGAGTTCGCAGACCAGGCCGGGATCGGCCGGATCCGGGAAGATGCGGGCTCGGCAGGCCCATCCGGCTGCGCGGGCGGCCAGGTCTATGTTCTCCACCGCCGCACCGATCGCCAGATGACTGGCCGACCGCTCCAAGTCGAGCAGCGTCGGCGCCAGGTCGTCGTCGATCCGGCACTCCAGCACCCGTCCCCGCGAGACGAACCGCCACGGCTGGACGTTGCCGCCGGACGGGGCCTGCATCCCGTACGAGACGAGACGGCGCACCGCCTCCTCGTCCAGCGGACGTCCGGCCTCGGGAAGGCGGAGGGGCGGGGCGACCTCCCGCGCGGCGACCTCCCGCGCGGCCCCGGCCGGGGGAGGCTCCTCGGACCGCAGAACCGTTTCCATGCCGTCGCGGACCAGTTCCCCGGGATCGACGAAGTAGCGCCCCGACGCCGTGAACGTCCCCAGGAGGAGACGACGTGCCGTGTCGGTGACCAGCGCGGCGCCGAGCGCCACCCCCGAGGCGAGCTGCGGCCAGGAGGAGATGGTCTGCCCGATCTCGACCAGCGACGGTACGAACCGCTCCGACGGCCGTTCCTGGTCGAGTATCCGCAGGACGTACGGCACCTTCTCGCGTGTGGAGAGCGTCTTGAGGTCGGCGGCCGCCACGCCGCTCAACAGCCCGTGCAGCAGCGGGCGGTGCGGTTCTCGGTCGAACCGTTCGACGTCCAGCATGCCGCGCTCGTTGGTCTCCATCAACACCGGGATGCGGTGTGCGCGGGCCCGCTCGCGGGCGTACACCTTGATGTACAGGTCGTCGCACTCCTCCACCAGGAGATCGGCGCGCCCGCCGCCGGTCAGGAACGCGTCGACGTTCTCCTCGGTGAGCCCCTGCGGCCAGACCTCGATGTCGAGATGGGGGTCGATCTCGTACATCTGGCGTGCGGCGATCACCACCTTGGGCAGGCCGACATCGGCGACCGAGGCCCGCAGGCGGTTGAGGTTCGACAGCGACAACCGGTCGAAGTCGGCGAGCCGGAACCGGCTGCCCACACCCTCCTGGGCGAGCGTGACCGCGCTCGCCGCCCCGACCGAGAGGCCGATCACGGCGATCGTGCGGCCCGTCAGGAGCTCCTGCTCCTCTGCCGTGATCTTGTACCGGTTGCGGGACTGCCGCAGCTCGCGGTACTCGTCGCGGGGCAGTACGTGGACGAGTTGCCGCGACCACGGGTACCAGGCCCAGGACCCGTACGCGCTCGCCGTCCGCCCGCCCAGGTGCGCCTCCACGGCGGCGGCGAGCTCATCCGCGTCCGGGGACCGGTCCGGCCTGCGTGCGGTCAGCAACTCCGCCACCTGCTCGGCCAGCGCGTCCCGGACGGCGGCCACCTCGCCGCGCTCCAGAAGCGCACCGAGGGCCGTACGCTGCGCGGGGTCGTCGAGCGAGTACAGCGTGGGCCGCAGCGGCGCGTCTTCCTCGGCGGTGGCCGCGGTGAGAGAACTGATCAGTGTTTCCAGGCTCATGGGGCACTTTCGTGAAGTCCCGCGCGGACACGGGCGACGGACGCCCGCCGTCGGCTGCCGTCAGGCGGGTACGGGTACGAGGCGGAGCCTATGATCCGGCCGTCCCGTACCGCGGTGGTTTCGTCGGTGTGTACGGCCTCCCGTGGAGCTCTGCGCGGCCGCCGTCCCCTTGACCGGCGCCCAGCTGATCGACTGCCTCCAAGAGGCGGAGCACCTGAGCAGACATGAGAGCCGTGGCGCGTGGCAGCCCGTTTCAGAAGGGTTCGTTGCGGACTGTGCGGACTTCCCCTGACCGCACGCGGCGGCGGTTAACATCAACTCGCTTTTACTTCAGCTCAGTTGACTGAGCCAACCGAAGTGCTGTGTCATCTCTCCGTGATCGAAACTGACCGGAACACGTCGACCTTCTACCCGGACGGCGACTGGCTGTACATCACCGACCACGTCGCCGACGGCTACTCGGTGCACGGCAAGATCCAGCAGCGGGTCTGTGCCAACGTCGGCTGTGACGGCTACACCTGGGTGGACCTGCGTACCGGTTGTTACGACACCACCAGCATCGGCGACAACGGCACCGAGATCCGCCAGTGCAACTACGACATCACCGAAAACATACCGGTGCGCGTGTGCGAGGCCCGTTACAGCGGCGGCAGCCGCTACGGCGACTGGTACTGCAGCAACGAGACCAAGTCCTGATCCCGCGGACACTCCGGACGCCAGTGGTCGCGCCCACCGGTTCGATGATGATGGGCCGCGGCAACACCGGCCCGGTCTACCCCTGGTTCGGCAAGGACATCCGCGACGGCATCGACCTCGCCATCGAGAACTACGCGCTGCTGCGCCGCCTGTGGGACGAGGACGTCGTCACCTGGAAGGGCAAGTTCCGTACGCCGCTGCAGTCCTTCACCTCCACCCCACGCCCGCTCGAAGGCGTGGCGCCCTTCGTATGGCACGGCTCGATCCGCTCCCCGGAGATCGCTGAGCAGGCCGCGTACTACGGCGACGGCTTCTTCCACAACAACATCTTCTGGCCGGCGTCCCACACCCGGCAGATGGTCGACCTGTACCGCCGGCGCTATGCCCACTACGGGCACGGCACCCCCGAGCAGGCCATCGTCGGGCTGGGCGGCCAGGTGTTCATGCGCAAGAACTCGCAGGACGCCGTGCGCGAATTCCGTCCGTACTTCGACAACGCGCCGGTGTACGGCCACGGCCCGTCCCTGGAAGAGTTCACCTCGCAGACCCCGTTGACCGTCGGCTCGCCACAGCAGGTCATCGAGCGAACCCTGTCCTTCCGGGACTACGCCGGCGACTACCAGCGCCAGCTGTTCTTGATGGACCACGCGGGCCTGCCCCTGAAGACCGTCCTGGAGCAGCTCGACCTGCTCGGCGAGGAAGTCGTGCCGGTGCTGCGCAAGGAGTTCGCGAACCTGCGCCCGGCCGGCGTGCCCGACGCCCCGACGCACTCGGCCCGTGTCGCGGCCGCCCGGGAGGCTTCGAAGGAGGAGACGCAGGCATGAAGCTCGTCGTCGTATCGGCAGGACTGAGCTCGCCCTCCTCGACACGGCTGCTCGCCGACCGGCTCGCAGCCGCGACACTGCGTCACGTGGATGCCGGGCCCGAAGTGATCGAACTGAGGGACCTGGCGACGGAGATCGCCCAGCACTTCGTCACCGGATTCCCGCCCGTCCGGCTGGCCGCCGCGCTCGACGCGGTGGCAGCCGCAGACGGCCTGGTCGCCGTGACTCCCGTGTTCGCGGCGTCGTACAGCGGCCTGTTCAAATCGTTCTTCGACATCATCGACAAGGACGCCCTCACAGGGAAACCGGTGCTCCTCGGCGCGACGGGCGGCACCGCCCGGCACTCCCTGGTCACCGAACACGCTCTGCGCCCGCTCTTCAGCTACCTGCGTGCGCTCGTCCTTCCGACCGCCGTGTACGCAGCCTCGCAGGACTGGGGTGACGAGGGCTTGGCGCAACGGATCGCCCGTGCGGGCGCGGAGCTGGCACGCTTCATGGCGCCCGCCACGCGGGACGTCATCCCGGACGTCGACACCACCACTGCGATCGCACCCCGCTCCCTGACAGGGGCGATCACGTCGGTGCATCCGGCCGACGGCTTCGAGGTGGTGCCGTTCGAACAACGACTGGCCGCGCTACAGGCCGAGTAGCCGCAGCCGGGCAAAGACCCAGCGGTCGGTTGTCAAGCCCCCTGACGGAGTACGGCCGTGCGTTGTGCCGCCGTACTGTCCTATGAGCAGCTCGCTCGCTCATGGGTACGGTTCGGGTGTTTCGTTGAGACCCCAAAGGGTGTGCGTACTGTGATCGCTCTGCTGCTGGCCCTGGGCAGTTCCCTGGCCTACGGGTGCGCCGACTTCCTCGGCGGCCTGGGCTCACGCAAGGCGCACGTCCTGCGCACGGTGATGGTTGCCGCGCCGGCCTCCTTGGCGGTGGAGCTGCTGCTGTGGCCGTTTCTCGGGGCGTCTTTCGACACCCGGACTCTTGCCTGGGGCGCCGCCTCCGGGCTGGCTTCGGCGATCGCGTTCGCCTTGCTGTACAAAACCCTGGCGATGGGCCCGATGAACGTGCTCTCACCGGTGACGGCCGTGGTTTCCGCCGTACTGCCGGTCGGGGTGGGCCTGGCCCAGGGTGAGGACCTGGGGCTTGCGGCCTCGGTCGGGCTACCACTCGCGCTGGCGTCGGTTGTGCTGGTCAGCGCGGGCCCCGGCGGCGGATCGGCCCGCCCGGCCCGGCCCGCTCTGCTGCTCGCCTTCGGCGCCGGCGCCGCCATCGCCTTGCAGCTGATCTTCCTGGACCAGGCCCCGTCCGGCAGCGGTGTCGGCCCGCTGATCGTCGGCCGGGCCGTCTCCTCTGCCGTCACCCTGGCCGCGGCGGCGGTGATGCGCCGCCGCCTGGGATCCGAGAAGCCCGCCTACGTGATGTCGGCCGCCGCAGGCGTGCTGGACTCGGTGGCGAACCTGCTGTTCCTGCTCGGCGCCCGCAGCGGCGACCTCGCCGTCGTGGCCGTGATCACGGCCCTGTACCCGGCCGCCACGGTCCTGCTCGCCCGCCGGGTCCTCGCCGAACGCATCCACCGCAGCCAGCTCATCGGCCTGGGCACCGCCGCCGTCGCCGTCAGCCTCCTCGCGCTCAGCTGAGCAGCCGATCTCAGGCGTCGCAGTGCCACCGCACCGCGCGCGAGGCCGCCGCCGGCCCTGGCCTCGCCAAGGGAGTTCCCATACGGCGGTGCGTCCGTGGCTCGGTGGCCCAGTTCCGCACCAGGCCTGGATGAAGGTGGTCCGACGCCGGCCAGATCCCCTCGCGGCTCGCCCGGTGCTGCTCGATCCATCGCACGCCGACCGCGCCCAGCGCCTGCTCCACGCCCGGCAGGCTTTCGCCGCGGGCGGCAGCCCCGTCCTCGGCGTCGCCGTCCACGAGCAGCGGCGGCACGCTGTCGGCCGTCATGTGAGGTCCTTGGCGGACAGCGCGTCGTGGGAGTGAAGCCGGTGGGTGATCAGCACGATCATCTGACCGCCGCCGAGTGGAGCGCTCCGTCACGCGGGGCCGGCGGCCTCGGCGGCGCAAGGGAGTCGTCGACGGGGGTGCGCCCCCACGTTCGCCGATGCCCGGCCGGACAAGAGGATCAGGAGGCCGGGTGTTGTGGGGCGCTGGCCACCCCGGCCTCCCGCCCGCTGAGTTCGGCGTCCAGGGTTTCCTGGGCGATACGCATCGACTCTGCGTACTCCGGCTGGGACATCCGCTGCCAGGCCCGGTCCGGTGCGATGTCCTCGACCCGGCTCGACACCCACCAGATGTTGCCGAACGGGTCGCGCACCCTGCCGCCCCGGTCGCCCCACGCGCTGTCGGCGGCCTCAGTGATCACCGTTGCCCCGTTCGCCACGGCAGCGGCCATCGCCGCGTCCGCGTCGGGGACGTAGAGGCGCAGCAGCGCGGGCATCACCGGCCAGTCGGGCCGGCGGTCGAAGGCCAGGACGACCGTGTCGCCGATGCGGATCTCGCCGTGGCCGACGGTGCCGTCCTCGAGGGGTACCCGAGCGAGCTCTTCGCCGTCGAACGCCGCGGTGATGAAGTCGAGCAGCGCACCGGTGTCGTCGGTGACGACCCACGGTGCGACGCTGGTGTAGCCCTCGGGCGCGGTGTGCTTCATCGGTACGTCCTCTCTGCCTGATTCCTGCTGCCGTGACGACGGTACGACCGAACCAGGTCAGATTCCGTCCTAGTTCCCTCATCCGTGGATGATGCGCCGGACTGGTGCACGCGTCCTCACCGGATTCGGCGGTGCTCCGATCAGGCGATCGGGTACAGCCGCGGGGACGGGGCGGAAGGTGCGGCGGTATGCCTGCGGGGTGACGCCGACGGCAGCGTGGAAGTACTGACGCAGGGAGACGCCGGTGCCGAAGCCGGCCCGATGGGCGACGCGGTCGACGGGCCAGTCGGTGGTCTCCAGCAAGCGGCGCGCATGGTCGATGCGTTGGCCGTCGTCCCGCCAGGGCGGCACGACGCAGGAACGACCTCGTTGGCGATCCGACTGCCGTGATCGCGGCAGACGCGATGTTTGCCGGCAGCCTGCGGTCCGTGAGCTGCCCGAGCGTTGCCTGTTCGGGTCGAACACCCCCTACGGAGACGTGGCCGCGGCGCGGCACACGGTCGAGGCCGCCGTCGCCGATCCGGCGGTCGCCGCATGGTCCTCGGCGGCAACGCGGCCCGCCTCCTTGCCCGGGGGCTGACCCTGCACCGGGCCCGGTGGCGGGCCGATGATGGAACACCGGAACCGGAAACCCCGCTGCAGGGCGGCATTCGGCGTCGTGGGCCGGGTGGTGTGTCAGGTCGTGATGGTGGTGACGGCCTCGAGGCCGTAGGTGCGGGCGTAGCCGTTCTCGGTACCGACGAGGAGGTCGACGACCTTGAAGTAGCGGTCCCAGAACGGGGTTTCGCGCAGTGCGTCGATGAGGAGCTGATACGCGTCGTGGTCATCGGCTTCCCAGACCCAGACGTCGGTGACGCGGGTGGAGTAGAACTCCGTGTCGTAGAAGCGTGAGCGGACGCCGGTGGTCCTGGCTTCGATCGCGGGGACGACCTGGGTGGTGAAAGCGTTCATGCGTTCCCGGGGGGTCATGGCGAGCCACTCGGGCAGGGTCTTGATGAGCATGAACGCCGTGACCGGCGGTGTGGTGTTCTCAGCGGGCATGACGGGCGCCTCCCGAAAGAACTGCGGGCTTGAGGGTCTGGGCGCACCAGTGTTGGAAGGTGGTGGGGGAGACGGTGGCCGGGGTGCGGGTGACGCCTGCGTCGAGGCCCTCGTTCTTGGCTCTTTTCATGTCGACGACGCCTTGGGCGAACGCCTCGTTGAGGCGGTAGCCGAGGAGGTCGGTGTACAGCTCGTCGAGCGGCTGGCGTTCGTAGCGGACGGGGCGGCCGAGTTGTTCGGTCATGATGTGGGCCAGGTCGTTGGGGGAAAGGTTCTGGGGTCCGAGTACGGGGACGCTGTCGTTGCCGGACCATGAGCGGTTGCGCAGCAGGTCGGCGGCGACGGCCGCGATGTCGGCGACGGCGACGCGGGGGGCCTTGCAGTCGGCATCGATGGCGTCGGTGAAGACGCCCGTCTCTCGGATCGAGTCTGCGTCCTCGAGAAGGTTCTCGAAGAAGGACGGGCCGGCCAGGGCGCGGTAGGCCACGCCGGTGCCGGCGATGAGGTCGTCCATGGCGAGGGAAGCGGTGACGAGTCCGGCGCGGTGGGCGACGGAGGTGCCGCGGCCGAGCGCGGAGACGCCGACGACGTGGCCGACGCCGTGGGCGACGAGGGCCTTCGCGGCCGGCCGGGTGAAGCCGCAGTAGGCGTCCTCGGGGGTCAGGGATGCGTCCGGGGGGACGAGCCAGAACACGGCGTCGGCGCCCTCGAAGGCGCGGTCGACGACCTCGGCGTCGCCGTGCGAGCCGGTGATCACCTCGACGAGGTCGCGCACCGCGTCGGGCAGCCGGGCGGGGTCACGTACGACCACGCGTAGTTGCTCCTCGTGAGCGGGGGCGGATTCCAGGAGCAGGGACAGCAGGTGACTGCCGATGTTCCCGGTGGGAGCGGTGATGACGATCATGGAAACCTCATGGGTCGTGCGGATCGGGACGACCCTCATCCTGTGAAAGACCAAGGAGTTGCCACAATGGGAACTTGAGCACGGGATCATTGCCTGAAATGGAATAATGCCTATGAGCAGCAGTGCAGAGCCTGTCATCGACGCCAATCTCGCCGTCGCGTTGGACGCTTTGCTGACCGAGCAGAGCGTCACTCGTGCCGCTGCCCGCCTGCACACGTCGCCGGCCGCCATGAGCCGCACGCTCGCCCGGCTGCGGCGCATCCTCCAGGACCCCCTGCTGGTCCGGGCCGGCCAGACCATGGTCCCCACTCCCCGTGCCCAGGCTCTGCGCGAGGAGACGGCGGCGGTGGTGCGCCGCCTGGGAGCGCTGCTGGCTCCCGGCGCCGGAGTTGATCTCGCCGTCCTGCGCAGCACCTTCACCCTCCAGGCGGCCGACTTGGTCGGTGCGGCGTTGGCCCCGGGGATGTTGCGGCTGGCCCGGCAGGAGGCGCCGGGGATTTCGTTGCGGTTCCGGGCCGAGGAACTGGAAGCCGGACCGGCGCTGCGCGACGGCCGGATCGACCTGGAGATCGGGTCCATCGACCACGTGGACCCCGAGACCCGGATCGAAGAACTGGTCACCCTTCGGATGGCGGCGGCCGTCCGGCCCGGCCACTCTCTCGCCGAAGGGACCCTGACCCCGGACCGGCTCGCTGCCGCCGATCATGTGGTGGTGAGCCGCCGTGGCCGGTTCACCGGTCCTCTGGACGCCGCTCTGGCCGAGCTGAACCTCCGTCGACGAGTCGCTGTCGTCCTCCCGAGCCACATGGCCGCGATGACTCTCGCTGCCTGCAGTGACATCGTCTGCCTTGTCCCCACCGCACCCCCCGGCGGCGTTCCCTCCCCCCTCACCGACGCCGCCACCACTCTGGGGCTTCGCCTCCTCGACATCCCCTTGCCTCTGCCGCCGTTGACCATCGGCATGGCGTGGCACCCCCGCCACGCCGCCGACGAAGGCCATCACTGGCTGCGCAACGCCGTCCGCCGGACTCTTCACGCACCTGGCGGTTCGACTGCCTGACGTCACATGCCGATGTCTCGAGGCCTTGGCGCAGGCCGGCTTGGAGCAAGCTGGTCGATTGAACACTGTCCCAATGTGCGAGATGCTCATCTCAGCTCATGGGCGGTGTCAACAAACCCATGGCACGCGCTCAAATTCCATAAGGTGGATGTGCACGGTCTCGGAGGCAACCGCTTCCGCGGTCAGGTGATGTTCCGGGTTGTGAAGGCACCGAGGGGCTTGCCGGGAGAGCACCGAGGTGGTTCGTCGTCGGCCGTGCCGCCGGCCAGCAACAGCTCCGCCAGGGCCGTCCGTTGGTGGTGCACCGAGCGGCCCGTGCGGGTGGTGGTGAGGAGACCGGCGGCGCGTAACGCCGCGGCATGGGCGGAGGTCGTCGCATTGCTGACGCCGATACGGCGTGCCAGTCCCGTGGTCGTACGGGCTTGGTCCAAGGAGCACAGCAGGGCGAGCCGGGTGCGCCCGAGGACTCCCGCGAGGCGCTCGCCCAGTGCGTCGCCCCCGTCGGGGAGGAGCGGCAGCTCCGGGCCCGCCGGGTAGGTGAACACCACCGGACGGTCCGGCAGGTCCTGAATGAGCGGGCCGCCACGCCAGTGAAAGGTCGGCCGCAGGATCAGCCCGCGCCCGCTGAGCCGGACCTCCCGCCCGCCCGGGGCGCCCGCCAGGGGCCACTCCCAGACTGCGTCACGCAGCCGTGGCCCCGGGGCCAGGCCGGTCAGCGCGGCGCCGAGGCCCTGTTCGGCGACGGCCAGGGCATGGCGGGCGAACTCCGCCCGGTGCAGGCTCTGGACCTGCGGCCACACCGGCGCGAGAACCGTCTCGTACGCCGCCCTCTGCGCCCGTCCAAGCGTCCGCCAGGCGCCGGCGTCCCCACCGTGCAGGGCGCGAATCCACGGCGGTGCCGGACGTCGCGCGTACACCTGCTCGATCCCGGCCCGCACGAACTCGGCACGGGCCGCCCTGACCAGCGCGACCCCCTCGTCCAGCGTGTCGCCGAGAACGTCGAGGAAGGCGGGGGCCACACCATCCGGCACCAGGTCCGCGAGCGGCTCCACCGCACTCGGCAGGTTCCGCTGCAGCCTGCTCCGCCAGCGACCGAACAGCAGCGCCTCGTGCGGGGCGCCCAGCATCAGCAGCGCCGCGTGCAGCTCGGGCACGGGCGAGGGCCGCGGTGCGAACCGCACCCGGGTGAAATCGTCCGCCGTGAAATGGATCCGGATCACGCACATCCCCCTGCTCCGCGCCAGCCTTTCGGGCCTGGCCGCAAGCTTCGCCCCGGCCCAGCGCCCGCCCCCAGGATGCCGCCCATGACCTCTTCCTTCACACCCGGCCGCCGCTTTCTCGCGAAGTGCGCCCTCGCCGGCACCGCCGCCCTGCTGCTGGGCTCCGCCCCGGCCTCCGCCGCCGTCCGCGACGCAGCGCCGCGCCTGCACCTGCGTCTGCCGGCGCCCAGCGGGCCGTACCCCGTCGGCGGGTGCACCCTCCACCTCGTCGACCCCTCCCGCAACGACCCCTGGGACTCCAGGATCGGCGTACGCGAGCTCATGGTCACCGTCCTGCGGCCGGCCGTCCCCGGCCACCGCTCCCCGCGCGCTTCGCAGATGACCCCGGACGCCGCCAAGTCCTTCGCCGACCTGGCCCACCGGATCCACCCACCGCTGCCGCCGACCGGAGTCGACTGGGCCGCCACCCTCACCCACGCACGAGCCGGCGCCGAGCCCCTGCCCGGCCGGCGCCCCGTGCTGCTCTACAGCCCCGGCGGCGGTGACGCCCGTACGATGGGCAGCTCCCTCGCGGTGGACCTCGCCTCGCACGGCTGGACCGTCATCACCGTCGACCACCCCGGAGACGCGAGCGAGGTGGAGTTCCCCGACGAGCGGCCGGACCGCGGACGGGTCCGGGAGACCGTACTGACCGGACCACCC
This sequence comes from Streptomyces sp. NBC_00354, assembly GCF_036106915.1. Lineage (NCBI taxonomy): Bacteria > Bacillati > Actinomycetota > Actinomycetes > Kitasatosporales > Streptomycetaceae > Streptomyces > Streptomyces sp. NBC_00354. Next base: position 8,045,447 of record NZ_CP107983.1, read on the forward strand.
GACGCGGCCACCTTCCGCACCATGACCGACACCCGGGTCGCCGACCTCCGCTTCGTCCTCGACGCACTCGGCCTCGACCACGTCGGCGCCTACGGCCACTCGGCAGGCGGCACCGCGGTCGCACAGGCGCTCCACGAGGACCGGCGGATCGCCGCCGCCGTCAACCTGGAGGGCTATCTCGACCAGATGGACGGCGAACTCCTCCCGGTGGCCCGGCAGGCGACGGACCGACCGCTGCTCCTGGCCGGCACCGACGGCTTCCGCGACGCCCGCCTGGACCGCTCCTGGGCCGCGCTCCTCGACCACGGTGGCCCGGTCGCCCGGCAGCAGCTCGACGACACCCACCACTGGGTCTTCACCGACTACGCGTCCCTCGTCCCCCAGCTCCAGCAGGCCGGTCTGATGGCCGCCGTCGGTCGCGCCTCCATGACCGGCCGGGCCGACCCGCGCGTCACCGTGCCCGCCGTTCGCAACCTCGTACGGTCGTTCTTCGCCCGCCACCTCCCGAGGTGAGGGCCGCTCCGACCGCTGTCCTGGGACCTCAGCCTACGAATGGCTGCGGTCAGCCGGTAGAGCCAACTGACCCTGAGGTCCTGCGCCCGATGGGCACAGCGCGTCGCGCCCGGACTGCTCTCAGACGGCTTTGCGTGGGTCGGTGGGACCGGAGCGCCGCGTGCTGTGAGCAGGTCAGCGAAATTGGTCGAGGGGTTCGGCGGCGTAGGAGTCGTCGGTGAGCTGTGCGTCGGTCAGTTCGTGGCGCCGGGCCGGGCGCCCGTGTTCCCGGTGGCGGTAGACGGTGCCTGCCGGGCGGCCGCTGACGATCCGTACGCGTGCGCCGTCCGGGCCCTGGGCGCCGAGCAGCTGATGCTGGCGCTGCCCGGGTCGGCGTACCCGAGTTCGCGGAAGAAGGCGCGGACGTCGGTGACGAACGCCTCGGGCTGCTCCAGGGCGAGGAGGAGGCCGTAGGCGAGGGTCTGAGGGCGGGTGGACTGGATGGCGTTGAAGCCCATCTTGTCCTGCTGGAACGCCTCCAGCCGGGCGAGCCGCTCCTGACCCGATCGGGTGCCTGGCGCCCCATCTCGGCGGCGATCCAGGCGCCGCCGCCCGTGCCCTGGACTCCGTAAGCGGCGTACCCGAGCCGGTCCAGCGGCTCGACGAAGGCGCCCGCGATACGTCCGGTGTTCCATCCGGCCTCGCCGAGCGGACCGGAGAAGCCGGTGCCGGGCGTCGAGGTCACGATGACGTGGAAGCCTTCCGCGAGCGGCCGGATCACGTCGACGAACTGTACGAACGAGCAGGGCCAGTCGAAACCGTCGGCCCAGTAGGCGGCCAGATCCTTGAGGTAGGCGGGGGGCACACCGCGGCTCCAGCCGCCGCCGGGGATCTCACTGCCCCGGCGGGTACGGGCCGGCCGGTCGTGCAGGTCGTCGAGCTCGGCAAGACCCGACACGAAGCACTCCGCTGCCTCAAACGCTACGTCGCACGTGAGATCTACCGACTGATCACAACATCACACAGGCCCTAACACCCGTCGCCGAGCTTGATCCCCGACGCGGCAGCCGAGTACACGACGTACAGCTGGATCAGCTCCATCGGAATGGCCAGAACGCTGAACCACACGGTGGTGCCGGCGAGCAGACCCGGCCAGGTCTCCCCGAGCCGGAGGCCGTACCGGCCGCGCAGCCGCCGCGCGAGCAGCACGCACACCGCCACCGCTGCCACGCCGAGGACCGCACCGGCCCACCCGGCGACGTACTCCGTCATCGGGAAGGGAAGGTGCCGGCAGGCTTCCCGCTGCCGGTCGGCCCACGCGTGCTGGATGTCCTGCGTGTGCAGGGAGGTGGCCACGCCGGCCACGACCAGGAGCGGCACCGTCAGTGCCGCCGTCACGGTGCCGAACGTGACGACAGGCTTCCGTGCGGTGGTGGTGACGCCGAGCGTGTCGGGGAAGGACGGCGCAGCCATCGGTACCCATCAGTTGAGGTCGGACAATGCCTTGTCGGTCACGGCGTGGCGGCAGCCGTCGTGCAGGTGGACGCGAGCAGGCCGCCGCGAGCAGGCGTAGGACACTCGGCGGAGCCACCCGGACGCCTTGCCGGTGCCAAGGTGCCGCCGCCGGTTCGCCGTGGCTCCTACTCGCAGTCGCCCAGGACCGACCCCGATCCATCGGGGGTGAACGTGGCCCACAGCGTGAACAGCTCCAGGAGGATCGCCAGCACGTTGATCCACACCACGATGTAGGCCACGAGCCCCGGCCAGGTCTCCCAGATCCGGAGGCTGTAGCGCCGACGGATCCGCCTGGCGAGCAGTACGCACAGGAGCACGGCTGTCACACCGAGGGCCGGCCCTGCCCATGCAGCGGCGTACTCGCTCAGGGGGCGGGCCATGAGCCTGCATGCTTCCTGCTGCCTGTCGACCCAGTCTCCGTGGATGACCTGGACGTACCAGGAGGTGACGACACCGAGCGCGGCCACGACCGGGACGAGCAGTGCCGCACACAGCATGCCGGGCGAGACGCGGCGCGCCCGCCCGGTGTCGTGGACGGCGGCGGGGGAGGGGGAGGTTTCCATCAGTACCAATTCGGGTGCGGTCGGACGATGTGGATGCGCTGCTCACCGTGGTTCTTGGCGGCGATGTGTTCCCGGCTGTCCAGACTGACGTTCTGGAACGAGCTGGTGTGCTGGCTCAATTTGACGTCGCCGTCAGGGGTCACCGACGTGACCACGGCAGCGTGGTAGATCTCGCCCTGGGGCTCGGCCGGGTCGGAAGCCACCTGCTCGTAGAAGATGACGTCGCCAGGGAGTGCTTCCGCTTTCGTGACCTCGGTGCCGCCATTGCTCACAAGGAAACCGTGCAAGCCCTTGGCCAGCGCCCACGAACGGGAGTGGTACACCCGTTGGTCGATGTACGACCACCCCAGGCCGCTCTCCCTGCCCCAGGTGTTGTCACCCATGGGTCCCGTCCAGAAGTCGAACTTCTTCTGCATGCCTCCGGCCTCCAGGGCGGACGACACGAAGTTGGCGCAGTTGTTGTCGAACTTCAGGTCGTCCTTCTTGTCCCAGTGATCGAGTGCGTACCGCACCATCTCGACCCGGTCTATCTTGCCGTCGGGGCCGCGGAGCTCGCGGCCGACCTCGGGCGGCAGGCCCTTGAGGTCGGCGAGGGTCACGGGATCGGCCCGCATGAGGTCCTTCTGCTGCTGCGGGGTCAGGCCGTCCCACCAGGCACGCTGGAGGTGCGGGTCCTTCCCGACCGGGATGTCGGCCCTGAGCATCTCGAATTCGACGTGGGATGCCTCGACGAGGATCTCGTTGTGCGCCCGTGAGGTGTCGGAGACGTTGATGGTCGTCGCCAGCTTGTCCAGTTCGGCGGAGGCCTTCGCGTCCGCCTGCGAGGCCTCGCGCAGGGCTTCGTCTATCAGCCCGTTGACCGTGGCTATATGCCCCTGCTCCTTGGAGTAGGCATCGCGCACGCTCTGCGGGACGTTCGGGCCGACGGGGGCGGCGCCCGTGTACGCGCCCACGGCACGGCCGTCCTGGATGCCCAGCCCGTGCTCGTTCGCCAGCTCGATCGCGTGGGAGAGGGTGCGCTGGGCGAAGCCCATGGAATGGGCCAGGGCGTCGAGGACCATGGCCACGCCCTTCATGATGTCGCCGCCGGACTCCAGGCGGTCGGCGAGGTCTTCCAGGCGCTTGCCGGCCGTCTTGCCGGTGGCGTCCGCCCAGTGGTCGTCGAGCGGCTTCTTGCCTTGTGCGCGGATGTCCTCGCAGGCGGAGGATGAGCGCCGGGCGAGGTCGACCCAGTCGTCCGCGGCCTTCTGCCACTGGTCCACGCGGCAGTCGTGCAGGTCGTGATAGGCGACCACGGGTCAGTTCCTCCCGAAGTCGGCGAGGCCGTGCCGGAGCCGGTTGAAGGCGTCCTTCGCCTGGGCGTCCGTGGTGTCGTAGGCGTTCGCCGTGGTGTGGAGATTGTCGGCCATGGTGTCCATCTGCTTCCCCAGGTCGACCATGTGGTCCTCCCAGGCCGTCGCGCACCGCTTCAACGCCGCGGCCGAGGCCCAGCCGTGGTGACCATCGGCTGCCGTGTCGCTCGAATCGAGGGACCGGCGAAGGTTCTCCAGTGCCTTGGCGGCGGCCTCGTTGGTTCCTCCTGCGCTCTGCCGCACGTACTGCGTCTTGATGTCTATGTCCACGAAATCCCCCATAAATGGCTTGGAACAGCCTAGTTGATTTCGAGTGAAAATCTGACAGCAGGCACGGCGCCGGGCATCGCGCCCATGCCCGGCATACTCCGGATCAACTCAGCGTGCGGGTGCAGTGAGGTGTGCTGGGCCTGGGCCGCCCGATGCCTCCGAGACGGAGCGCCAGGCGGCCACCGACCGGCAGACGCGGCTGCAGGTTCCCGCTGTTGGCACAGGGAACGGAGGACCGGCTCGTGCGCATCCCCCGGGCGGGCGCCTTCGACCGGCCCGCCGGTACCACGTGCACCAGCGGCTACGTCGCGACCAGAAGGGCTTGCGGGTGGGGTCGCGCCGGAGCCCGGGCCGTCCGGGCGGGCACGGTCTGGGGCCAGTGGCGGGACGTGGCCCTGGTCTGCGTGTGCGGAGCCCTCGCCTTCTACCTGTGGGGATGCCTGCACCTCTTGTTCCTGGACGACACGCGCCAGTTCGAGGCCTGCCTGGAAGCGGGCGGACCGCAGAGGGCGGCGCGCGTGGACGCGTTCGAGGGGGACTTCGTCCCCTTGCGCCTGCTGTGCCGCATCGACGAGGGCGGCAGCTACTCCGCGGGCGTACCGGGCTATGTCAATACCCTCGTCGCCGTCCTGGCCATCGGCGCCGTGGTCACGGGCGCTCTCGCCACGGCCGAACGTACTCAGCTCGAGAAGAACCCCGCGAAGGGAAACGAGCGTTGAGCCGGGCACATCACGTCGTAGCACCCATCCGGGGCACCGTCTCGGCGTCCCGGATGGGTGCTGTGCACGTAACTCTGGCCGGCTGTCAGTGCCAGGGGGTGCAGTTGGGAAGCCAGTTCCCGAACGCGTCAGCTGTGCATACCTGCACCTTGTAGGGGCTGCCGTCCCAGACGTCCGAGTAGTCGTGTATGAGGATGTCGGTGGCGCCGATCCAATCCGTCACCTCGGTTTCCTCGTACCAGGTTTTGCCGTTGTCTTTGGTCCAGTTCATCCAGACCTTGTCGCCTTGCCACCCGGCAGCCCGGTAGTTGGCGTACTCGTGATGGTCACTCCCGAGCCTGGTCCACATGACCAGATTGCCGTGTGCGGTGTTGGCGGTGAGGCACCTGTAGTAGTCCGGAGGGCATGGCACGTACGCATCGGCAGCCGACGCCTCCGATGCCCCGACGGCCACGCTGCCGAGCATGAGGCTTGCGGTGAGCACACCCCGCACTGCGATCTTCTTGATCGATTTCAAGGTTCCCCCTCACACGGTCACCGGGCAGACCGACAGTTCGGCGCCTCGGTTTGTACGACATGGAGCAGCAGGAGCAGTGTTCTGCAGCGGCTTGCGCCTGGTGCCCTGGCTCAGGCGGTCTCGTACACCCAGCCGGAAGCCGCGCCGCCGCCGACCCGGGCCCGCCACGCGAGGGTGTTTCCGTCCCGAATGCCGGTCTCGTTGGGGCCCACGTCGCGCCAGGTGCCGTTGCCGTTGTGGTTCCCGAACGTTTGCTGGGGACCACCGTTGACCCTGACGTCCAGGTACGCGGTACGGCCGTCGCCCTCGGTGTCGCCGATGCCGAACATGTTCCGTGACGGGTCGAAGTACACGTATGCACCCTTGATGATGCGGGTGTCGGCGCTGGCCGAGGTCGCGGCGGTCACCACGGTGACCGCGGCTGTGGCGACGGCGAGCAGAGCGAGCTTCTTTCGCATGTGTTCGTCTCTTTCGGCAGAGTTCCGGTTGTCCCGGCGGGTGGGTTCCGCCGGTGTTCCCAGATTTCGGGCGTCCCGATTGTCCGTCCACAGAAATCGGGGAAATCGCAGTTCAGCCGCGGACAATCGGCATTGTCCGCGGACAGGGACGGATCCATCGCCGTCCGTATCGCTCCCTTGCCGGATGAGCCGCGCGGAATCGAGCCACGGAACGTCAGGTTGTCCGACAACCAGTGGAAAGCCCGGCGCCTCACCTGATCTGCTGGTACGTCGACCGGAACGGGGCGGTCGGAAACCCGGGCGCCCCGCGGACACGGAGGAGCCGCACGGATGGGCAGGGCGGGGCGTCTGCAAGGGGAACCGAAGGGGGAGACCGTCCAGGCGAATGCGCTGGCGGTGTTCCTGCGGGGCATGACGGAGGGCCGTACGGTCCGGGAGTTGGCGAAGTCGTACGGGGCGGGAAAGACCAGTTGGAGTGACTACCGCTCGGGAGTGAAGATCATTCCCGTGGATCTCCTGAAAAGGGTGATATACGGCCGGGTCCGTGATGAGAGGGGCCGCGCCGAATTGTGGACCCGCGCCAGGGAACTGCATGCCGCCGCCTGCGCGGCCGAGGAAGGCGGGGCCCGATCGGACGGCGGAAGGGAAACCGCTCCGGAGACCTGGGAGATGCTTCGGCGCGCTCGGCGCCAGGCCGACACCGAACTCGCCCAGTCGGAAGAAGCGTTACGCACCCTTCTGGGGCTGACCGCGAGGCTCCAGAAGGAACTCGACGACGCCATCGCCCGAGCCGAAGGCGGGCCGGCCGTCAGCGCCGGACCCGAGCCACAGCAGGAGGAGCGGCGCGGGGACGCAACGCCCGACGACCGCGCCGCCCACCTGCCGGGGACGGAGCTCGTCCTGTGGACACCGCGTGCTCCTGCCCTGTACGGCCTGGCGGGCGCCGTGGCCCGGATCGGCACCGAAGTGGAGGACCGCAGGCGGCAGATCAGCCGCCTGCGCGACGAGGCCCGGGACTTCCGGGAGCCGTGCCCCGCGCCGGTCCGTGGGGGCCTGGTACTGCGGGGATCCCGCGCACCGGCAGGCCGGGAGCGCCGGAAGCTGCCGGCGCTCCCGCTGCCCTCCCGCATCCTCCGAGGCGCCCGGGATCCGCGACGACTGCGCCGGGTACTGCTGCTCACCGCGGTCGCCCTGGCCCTCTCGGTACCTGCCACCTCCCTGGAGCAGGTCCGGCAGCGGGCGGCGCCCTCGGTGGCCGAGCCGGTGGCTCCCTTCCTTCCCGGCCCCCTGGAGTCCTCGGCGGGTTCCATGCCCCCGGCCGGCTCCCCGGCGCCGGGGAGCGCGCCGCCACAGAGCGCCCCCTCCGACGGCACCACCACATCCCCACCGACCTCGTCCTCCTCCCCGGGGGTGCCGAGCCCCGGTGTCCCGGACGCGGCGCCGACCGCCCCCGGCGGACCCGCCGACGTACCGGCCGCCACCGGCAGCGGCGTCTACGCGATCGCGGAGGACGGTTCGGCTGTCGTCCAGTGGAGCGGCAACGGCACCGAATGGGTGAGGATCGGCGGTCCGGCGGCAGAGCTCTACGCCGGCCCGGCCGGGGTCTTCGCCACCGATCCGGTGACCGGCGACTTGCGCGGCTACAGCGGCGTTCCCGGCCGCTGGCGCACCGTCAGCGGCCGCGCCGCCGGGTTCGCGGTCAGCGGACCGGACCTGTACCGGCTGGCCCAGGACCGCAGCGCCGTCCACCGCTGGGACCGGGCGCACGCCACCTGGATTCGGGTCGGGGGCCCGGCGGCACGTCTCTACGGTGGGGGAGCGGGACTGTTCGCCACCGACCCGGTGGACGGCCGGATCTTCGCGTACGGGGGGAAGGGCGAAGCCTGGTCGTACGCGGGGGCCGCGGGCGCCGACTTCGTCGTGACCGACCAGCATCTGTACGGGCTCAACCCAGAACGGAGTGCGGTGTTCCAATGGAGCGGTGAAGCGGGCGTGTGGAGCCCGGTCGGAGGTCCGGCGGCCGCCCTGTACGCGAGCCCCTCGGAGCTGTACGCCGCCAACGGGGCCGACAGCGGCCTGTGGCGCTACCGTGCGGGCGCCTGGACCCGCGTCGGAGACGCCGGAACGGCATTCGGCGCACGCGGGGAGCGCCTGTACCTCCTGGACAAGGACCGCTCGGCGGTCTGGGAGCGGAACGGCGCGGCCTGGCTACGGATCGGCGGCCCCGTACGGGCACTGGTCGTCGCCGGCTGACGCGGGCGGCGAAGGCGCCGACATGATCCTGAGCTGTGTGGCTTCACCACGCAAGCGGGTGGTCACAGGCGGTCGCGACCGAGACGGGACACGGCGTCTGGTGGTGCGATCAAGGCGGAACGGAGGTGCGATGGAACAGCCCCCGCAGGCCGTCGCGCTGCCTGCGGCTTCCCGGAGAGTGGCGGTGATCCCCGTGACCGTACGCGCCCTGACCGAAGGACGGCGAAACGACCGTCGTCCGCGCGAGGGGAGGTGGAGGGCGGCGGCCGCCGCTGCCGTCTGCGCGGTCTGCGTCGCCTTCACCCTCGCCCCCGCCACCCCGTCGGCGCAGACTGCCGTACCCGTCCCGTCCGAGCCCTGCACCTCCGGCTGGGTCTGCGGCTGGACCGGCCCCGACTACACGGGCGTGGCGAGCTTCGTCTCGCAGGACATGCCGCGGTATCCGGAGACGACCGCATACGTCGGATTCAACGGCGGTGAGTCGGTGTGGAACGCTGCCGGGACGTGGCGCCGAAGCGGCCGGCTGTGGGGCCGGTGCGTCACCGTGTACAACAGCACCGAGTACCGGGGCCAGAGTCGGACCATCCGCCCGGACCAGGGCATCGCCCGGATCCCCGCGTCGTTCGGGAACATCCACTCCAACCGCTTCCACGCGTGCCGGCTGTCCTGACCGCCCCGAACGCATGGTGCGGCGTTGCCGGCTGACGGTGCGCAATGCACGGCGCGCGGCGTCAGGCGTGGTCGCGCAAGTGCTCGGCCTGCACGGTCAGCCAGGCCGGGCGGACCATCTCCACGTTGCTGCCGGCGCCCTGCGCTGCCCGGTCCAGGGCATCGGCCGCCACACGCGCAGCGGGCACCATCCTGGCGCGGGCCGCCTCGCCGAGTGCCTGCGCCGCCGCGGCCTCGGCGGCCCCGGCGCGGTGCAGGCAGGCGGCCGAGCGCTCGGCCGCCTCGGCTGCCTGCCCGTACCGGCCCAGGGTCCACTGCGTCCAGGCGGTGTTGTAGAGGCAGACGCCCTCGGTCCGCGGATTCTCCATGGCCGACGCCGCGCGCACCGCCTCCTCCAGGCAGGACAGAGCCTCCTCGGGGCGGTCCAGGGCGAGCAGGGCCACACCCTTGGCGTTCAGCGCGTAGTCCGTCGCCTCCTGGACGCCCGCGGCCGCGTAGGCGCGTACGGCCCGGTCGCCCGCCGCGATGGTCTCCTCCCAGCGGCCCAGTGTCAGCAGGGCCGTGAAGCGGGCGTTCCAGGAGCGGGCTTCGGTGAGCCGGTCCCCGGAGGCCGCGGCGATTTCGCCCAGCCGGTCGGCGCCCGCCAGGGCTGCCTCCCCGTCGCCGAGGGTGCTGTGGGCGAGACTGAGGCTGAGGACGGCGTGGGCCTCCGCTTCGGCATCGCCGTTCTCCCTGGCCAGTGCGCCGGCCCTGGCCAGCGGGATCGTCGCGTCTTCCAGGCGGCCCAGCTGCCGGTGCGCGTCGCCGAGGCCGAACATTGCCTCCTGGAGCACACGACGGTCCTCGATGCGCTCAGCCAACTCCGCGGCCTCGGTGAAGAGTTCGAGCGCGTGCGGCAGCGGGCCGGCGCTCAACCGGGCGTGCCCGAAGCTGATGAGGTGAGCGAGACGTGCCCGGTCGTCGTTCACTTGTTCCTCCAGTGTCAGGTGCATCGAGATCGCAGCGAGCACGGAGCCGTGCCACACCATCCATTGCCCGATGGCGCCGAGGATCAGCGCCGCCTCGTCCATGTCCCCGGCCCGCACCCGGTGGTCGAATGCCCGCCGGTGGGCCTGTATGTCGTCCAGCGTGCGCCAGTCCCGGCGGGCCGGGGCGATCCGCGCGTACCACTCGGCCGCCCGCCGCTCCAAGGCAGGCCGCCCCAGCAGGCCTTCGGCCGGCAGGGCACCGTACGCGAGGTCGGCGTCCATCGGGTGCAGGGCATACGTACGGGTTCCCCGGTCCACCGACAGCATGCGCATCCGCAGCAGGCCGGACAGGGCGGCGGTGACGTCGAGGGCGGGATCGAGGCCGCCGACGATCCACTCGACCGCCTCACGCGGCGCCGGGGTGCGCAGCACCGCGAGCACGTTCAGCACGCTGCGGCTGTCGGCACCCAAGCGCTGGTAGCGGTCCTCGGCCAGGCCGGCGACCACGTCACCGCGCAGGGTGAAGTCCTCGAGTACGTCCTCCAGCGTCGGCAGCATCAGGGTGTCGTCGGCCATGGCGCCCACCAGCAGCTCCAGCGCGCGCGGCACCCCGTGGACGCGGACCGCTGCCCGCAGCAGCCCCTCGTCCGAGAGCTGCGCCACACCGAGGGTGCCGTCGTGGTCGAGTTCGCGCAGCAGCGCGACGGATTCGGCGGGCGGCAGGCCGTCGGACAGCTCGACCTCGGCGGCGAACCGGCGCAGTTCGGGCGGCAGGCGCAGCGGTAGCGACGAGGTGACCAACAGCCTGGGTGTGCCCCGCGCCCGGAAGAGGCAGTCGAAGAAGGTGTCGAGTTCCTCGTCGTCGAGCCGGCCGTCGTCCAGGAGCCGGTCCTCCAGGTTGTCGACCAGGATGACGAAGAGCCGGTCCCCCATCGCGGCGAACAGTTCATCGACCTTGTCCGGCACGGGGCGGTTGGCGGCCCAGACGTCCAGCAGGCGTGCTTCGTGCGCGGGGCCCAGGGCGCGGGCGCAGTCGAAGTAGAGGCGTTCGAGGGAGACCCCGGAGGTACGGGTACTCAGGTTGACCAGGCCCGCCGGAAGCGGCGCCTGGGCGTGGCCCGGCCACTCGCCGCGTTCCAGCAGCTCCATGACCTTGGCGGCGACCGCGCTCTTGCCGATGCCCCGGCGCCCGGTGACGGTCACCATACGGATGCCCGGGTCCGCGAGGTGGCGGCCGATCAGGTCCCGGGCCTCGGCCCGGTCCTTGAACAGCTCGAGGCCGTGCGCGACCGGCAGCCCGATGACCTTGGACGAGGCCGGCGGGCCCGGCGCGTCCGGCTCGGCGCCGACCTCCGGCAGCGCCGCGTGATCGGGGATGGTCAGCAGCGCGGCCAGCTGCGCCCGGGGGCCATCGGCGACCCGCTGCAGGGTGTGGTCGATGCGGACCGCCGTGAGCCGGCCGAGGCCTTCTCCGCGGTGGTGTTCGGCGACAACCCCGACGAGGTACCGCCCGGCCCACACGGCGGCCCCGGACATCCCCGACCAGGGTGATACCGCGGGGTCGGGGTCGGCGGCCGCCGCCGGGACCGTGATCTCCAGGGTTCCGGTGCGCAGGTTGGACAGGGCGGCCACGGTTCCGTCGGCCTGGTGCAGTTCCCGGAACTGCATGCCGTCGGCGCCGCGTCGGCGCTTCCACAGGGGGAAGCCCGCCGCGTGGACGTCTATGACGGCATGGCGGTCGTCGCCGATACGGCCGAACCGCGTGGACGGGACGGGCGCCGCGCCCGGCGGGGCCGTGAAGCTCAGCACCGCGACGTCCGTCCCGGGATCCGACCAGGCGAGCTCCGCCGCCGCGGCCCACTGGCCCGGCCGGTCGGCGTCGAAGCGCACCAGCACCTCTGCCGCCCCTGCCACCACGTGGAATGCGGTCAGGACCGCCGAGCCGCCGACCTGGTACCCCGAGCCCCGCCGCCCGCCTCCGGCGGCGGTGGTGACGATGACCTCGGCGATGCGGTGCGGGTCGAGCCCACCGCGCCCGGCGGCCGCCTCAGCGCTCACCGAGCAGCTCGTCCCCGGAGATCAGGGCCATCTGCTCGGGAGCGTCCGCCCGTACGGGCTGGAGTGTGAGGGTCAACTTCTGGGTGACGGTGGTTGAGCGCTTCGCCGAGGCGCCGGCGTCGAAGACCCAGAACCGCACCTTCACGCCCGGTTCGGTGGACCGCTCCACTCCCACGGTCAGTTCCAGTTCCACGCGCTCCGCCTTGAACTTCAGGTCGGATTCCTCGCCGGCGGACATCGCGCGGCTCAGCTCGCTGCGCAGCTGCGCAATCATGTCCGCCAATTCGACCGCATCATTCACAAGAAGCCCCCAGGCCGGTCCGCATGTCAACTACCCACGATGGTAGTCAACATCATCACGCATCAGCGCACGCCGGTGGCCTTTTCGACCGCGGACCGAGGGACGAGCGGTGCGCTCTGCGCCTCTGCTGATGGCCGCTTTGCCATGTCGGACGCCACACCCCTGCCGGTCCGTCTCGACAAGGTGCTGGACGGCTCGCGGGGAACCCCGCCCTGCCGTCCGAGCTCGTGCGCCGCCTCTTCGCCTATCGCAAGGGCCGCCAACGTGCGGTGGCGGTGTCCCGGTCAGCTGAGGCCGGACCCTATGGCAAGGGCGTCTCATTCAACAATGACCGCAGATGCTTCTTCAGGGACGGGACGGATGCGGCGTCGCACGCCATGACAACTACCAGCCTGCCCAGTTCAATGCCCTGGGGCTTCTGCACGTAGGACCATCGCTGTCCGGCCCTCAGCAGGGTCTGGAAGAGCAGCCGCTGTCCGGAGGCGTCGCCCGGCAGGGCCTCGTCCGCGGCTTCGATGATCAGTACATAGTGGTCCGCAGAGAGCCAGTCCAGATCGCGCAGACAGTCGGAGAGGGCGTTCCAGTTCCAGCCGAAGTAGTCGGGCAGCCGCAGGCCGTCGTAGAACTGCTGGAAGACGGCGTCCGTGTCACGCATCTCCCGGCCGTCGAGACGGGCTACGTACGTCCTACCAGCCACGGGAAGCAGCAGATCGACAGGCAGAGCGCCTTGCTCCGGAGCGACGTGCAACCAGGGCACGTTGTGCACCGCCGCCCTCCCTCCCATGGTCCAGGCCCCAGGCCACCGTCGGCGTATGCAACACAGCTGCAGAGCCTAGATCCAAACGAAACGGCCCAGCCGATGCGGGCCAGTGCCGTTCGGAAGATCCGGCACAGTTCCTAGTCCACGAGGATGCTTCGACGCTTCCACCCTAGCGGCGGTGCGAGGCCGTCACCGCGTGGAGGGTGGGGAGAGCGGCGGCCGCGGGGTCGCGGCCAGGGGGCCCAGGTCGGCCAGGTAGCGCAGGGCCGGGCGGCCGAGCCCTGCCCGTACGGCCGCGCCGGACACCCGCAGGCCCAGTTCCGGGTCCCCGGTGATCCGGCAGTGGGCCCAGGCGGCGGTCTGCTCGCCGTGCCAGCGGTTCGGCGGGCGATCGGGGTCGAAGGCGAAGCGCCGCGGCCGCGCTTCGCCCGTGGCGAGGCGGGCGAGCAGACCGGCCGCCGCCGCGGCTGCCGGGCCGTTGCGGCCCAGCGCCTCGGCTGCCGGGCGAGCGGACGGCGTGTCCGCGGGCCTCAGGGCCCCAGGCGAGCCGTGCTCGGAAGGCCGGGAGCAGCTCCGCCGCCCAACGCCCCGGAAGCCGACCGACGTTCAGCCGGAAGTTCCCGAGGCGTTCCCGGTACAGAGCCGGGGCCCGGTCGTCCTCCATGGCTACCAGCGCCGTCACCGCGGTGTCGTTGTCCCGCGTCTGGGCGCCGACTCCCGACCGCTCGACGAAGCGGACGACCCGGTCCGCGTACGGGGCCGCGGCCTGGCCGCCCCGGGCGAGGACTTCCAGGGCGGCGGAGGCCACGCCCGCCTCGTCGTCCAGGCCCCATCGAGCTGGATGCCCGCCGCCGGCAGAGCCTTCGTCCGCAGGTCCACGCTGCGCTGGCCGGCCAGTCCGTGCACCAGGGCCGTCGCCTTTCGCGAGTGCGGGGCCATCAAGTCCGCGAACTGGGCGACCGAGACCTGGCGGACGGGATTCCACGGCGTGTCCGCCGGTGGGTCCTCCCCGGCCAAGGACACCGTCCGGGCCACGGCGCGGCCGGTCCCCGTCACGGCCTCGGGGACGCCCGCCGTCAGCACCGCCTTCGCAGCCGCCGGCCGGACGTGGGCATTCCTGTGGTCCAGCCACGGCCGCAGCCACGCCGCGACCTCCGCCGGATCCCAGGCGCCGGTGCCGGATCCCGCATACCTTCCCACCGCGAGCAGTTCGGAGATCAGGGCCGTCGGGTCGCTCTCCACGGCGGCCCGGCGCCGCAGGGCGTCGAGGGCCGCGGGGTCGTCGTCCGGGAGCTCGCGCAGGACCCAGGCCGCGCGGGTGCGTACCGCCGCCGCCCGGTCGGCCACCAAGGGCACCACGTGGTGCCCGCTGGACGCGAACACCGTGTGGGACATGAAGTGGACGCCGACCGGACGCGGACAGGTCCAGGCGCGCCGGGCCACGAGTTCGAGTACCTCGCAGCGCAGCCGGCGGTCGAATTCTCCCGCCCGGCGGGGACGCCTTCGAGTAGGTGCCAGGGCACGCCGGCCCCCCGTTCGTCCATGGCCGCGGTCTTAGGGGTGTCAGCCGGCCGGGCCCCGGCCCGGGGGCGCCACCCGACCGGCTGCGGCCCGGTTTCGTAGGGGGAGAGCGGGGCGCCGGACCGTGCTCCATCCCCACGGAGTCGTCGTGGCGAAGATCGCGTTCTGAGTGAATCCGAGGGATACCGGCCATCAGTCGACCAGCGCGGCGGCTTCGTTGATCGCCGAGGTGGTCCACCGCGGCCGTTCGGCAGGCACGGGGCGGTATTCGGAACTCCTCACGTGCCGCACGTCATCCTCGCCGCCGCCTCACGCGTATCCGAGGGCTTTCAGGCACGTTGGCCGCCGGAGGCTGGACGGACCGCGTCCTGCCGGCGCGGGCCAGGACCGCGATGGCGCGGGTGAGCTCGCTGTCGTCGGGCAGCGAGCGGTGCAAGGGCAGGTCGGTGCGCATGATGTGCGCGAGGGACAGCGCGTCGCGCTCCGCGAGCGCGGCCGGTGTCCCGGACAAGAGGCCGGGAGGCGCGTCCTCATCACGGCGACCCGGGCGCCGGGTTCCGATACCGGGGTCCCGATAGCCATGGCGCGCATCACCCATCAGGGAAATGCCGATCTGCGGGCATTGGCGGAACAGGTTCCATTTACTCGGCTGTTCCTTTTGGCCAATTCGGGCCCGTCAGGCGCCATTGACCCTGCTGGAGAACCTGAAATAGCGTTCCGACAACAAACCCAACCAGGGGGGAACCAGTCCATGCGCAGCAAGAAGACGATCGCCCTCGTGCTCGGTGGCGCCACGGCCTTGGCCGGGACCGTCGTGTTCGGCGGCACGGCTCAGGCCGCGACGCTTGAGCCGACCGGTACCAAAGTGACGGAGCACGTCGTCTGGGAGGCTCCCGTACCTGGGAAGGTCACTCCGATGCACGTCCCGAACCACGGTTTCAACACGTACTCCTTCAACGGCGTTTCGTGGCGCGCGACGGTCACCGTCGACTACGGCCGTACCGGAGCGTGGACCCACTGCAGCGACGGCACGGACATCCACGGCCCGCTGCAGGGGCCGGGATTCTGGGACTTCGGCGGTAGCTGTAGCGGTCATGGAACGATTACGAAGTACGGGTGGTACGACGGCTGATCGGTCCTCGGCGGGCGTTCCGCTGCCTAAAGAGAACAGTGCAGTGGGAGGATTTCCGGTTTACGAAATACCCCCGACGTGAACGCGTTCCGGGGATTTCCGCAGCCCGCCCGCGCACCCGAGGCGCACCTGGACGGACATCCGGCGCGCCGACCCGGGCGCGTACCAGCTGACCTTCTGACCACCGCCCGTGCGGTGCTGGACGTCGGCGAGGACGCGGTGATGCTGTCCGCCTCCGCCTCCGGCTCCGCCTGCTCCTGCGGTGCAGGAGCAGGGCCTGGGAGCCGGTGCCGCAGCCGACGTCGACGATCACCTCGTCCGGCCGCGGAGCCACATGCATGGCCGGCAGGCCGCGCCGGAGCCGCTCGCGCACCAGCGCGGCCATGGGGTCGTAGAGGCCCTGCGGGGCGAAGAGGCCGGCAGGGCGTGTGAACGCACGGGCGGCGCGCGGCAGCGGTTTCGCTGGATGGGGTCATGACGGTAGCGTCCGGCGCGCCCGGGAGGCCTCGGTCTTGTACGAACCGCTCGCCCTGAGGCCGAGGCCGCCGCCGCCCGGACCCGTGTCCGGACGGTGACGTTCCCGCCCGCCCCGGCCCCGGGGAAGTCCCGAACGGGTGCGAGCCCCGTTCGGCGGCGGACCTGACGGAAAGCTCAGCCCCGGCGCTGGACCGCCGCCAGGGCGTTCTTGACCTCTTGTGCCACGCGGGCCGCATCCTCGGGGTTGTTCACCACGTCCGTGTGGTTCATGTCGACGACGAGCACCTCGCTGGCCGAGTAGTGCTTGTGCACCCAGTCGTCATAGCCGGACCACAGCGTCCGGTAGTACTCGACGAGGCTCTCGTCCTGTTCGAAATCGCGGCCCCGCAGCCCGATGCGGTGCAGCACTGTCTCGAAGTCCGCCTTGAGATAGACCATGAGATCGGGAGCCTTGCGGTACGGCAGGCCGTCGATTTCGCGCATCATCTCGTTGAGCAGCCCCTCGTACACCCGCATCTCGAGGGAGCTGATCCGGCCCAGGTCGTGATTGACCTTGGCGAAGTACCAGTCCTCGTAGATGGACCGGTCGAGGACGTTGTCGCCCTGCTTGTACGCCTCCTTGATCGAGGCGAACCGCGTCTGCAGGAAGTAGAGCTGGAGCAGGAAGGGGTAGCGCTTGGCCTGGATCTCCTCGGGGCTCGCCGTGTAGAAGAGCGGAAGGACCGGATTGTCGTCCACGCTCTCGTAGAAGACTTCGCTGCCCAGCTCCTTGGCGAGCAGTTCGGCCACACTCGTCTTGCCGATGCCGATCATGCCTCCGACGCAGATCACTGGCATACCTCACTTCTCCCTGGGGATCATCTGTTCCTGCACGGGTGGGCTGGGCACCCCACGCCACTGAGACGCACGCCGGCGGTCACACGATTCCCCGGGATCTTCATGATCAGCGTCATGTGGTCCTTGTCCGGACCAGCCTTGAATCTTAAATGATGATTCGCCCCCTGCTGGCCAGAGCGCAGGCACCCGCCTCGCCCGGCTCTCCGGCGCCGTCACCATCGGCCGCCGCACCGGCCCCGCTGAGACCAGACAAGATCGTCGAACCCTCCCGGCTTCAGCGATCCCAGCGCGGCGCGGGGGCGGGTCTGGGCCTCGCGTGGCCCGGTGGGCGGCGACGGGGGAGCCTTAGCCGCCGGAGAGCGGCATCAGCGCTCGGCCGCCGGAACCGATGGGCAGCCCGCTCAGGCCCCGTCCCTCGAACGCTCCCCCTTTTCGGGCCGATCTCGTCTCGCTGCGGCGGTGACGCTTCCTCCGGCAGAGCCTGGAATGCACCTGCTTCCCGCCATTTGAGGTACCGCCGGCTGATGCCCTGCCGGGCGCGGAACCGCTCGGGTATGTCCCGCCGCTGACTGCCGGTGCGGAACCGCCAGATCACCACTGGAACTGCTCACGCAGCCGCACGGGATACGGGCCGCCGGACCACCGGCTCGCACACGGCCGGAAACCGTAGATCACAACCAAGAACAGACGTGGTCCGCATCCGTCCGGCACGAGACCGTGAAGGCGCGCTCGTGCCACGACGAACAACTGCTTCACCAGGGTGGCGCAGGGCGCCAGGCGCCAGGCGCCTGACCTCGCGCAATGAGCTTGCGGATCGCTCTGCACGTTCAGACGTACTCACCCCGCTGTTCCTGGACACCACCGAAGCCGCCCGGCGGGCGTGCCGACTCGGGCGGTACCCGCCAGTAGGTTCCCAACATGGCCTGGATACAGTTGTCTTGACTGACCGCCAGCGACGTTCGAGGCCGGCGGGAGAGCGTGCGTGCGGCGGTGTGCCGTCGCGCGCGGGAACGAAGGAAACCATGGGTTCGATACACAAGCGCGTCGGCGCGGTCCTCAGTACGGCCGCCCTGTTCGTCGGCGTGGCGCTCACGGCCGGGGCCGGAACCGCCAGCGCCGACGAGACGGGCGACCTCACGCCCGACATTGACGTCTCCGTGTCCACGACCGGGGTCACGGGCCTTACCGCGATGTCGGCGGACGGATCGTTCACGATCAACATCTTCAGCCCCAGGGACGGCCACGAGATGGGCTTCGCCCGGTGGAACGCCGACCCGCAGCCCGCGCCCGACATCCCGGGCGACTCCCTCGTCGCCAAGGACATCAGCCCCGACGGCTGGGCGGTCGAGGCCGAGCTGAGCAACGGCCGCATCGCCTCCACGCGCGGCCACAAGGCGATCTACATCAAGGTCGCTTCCGGAAACCTGCCCGAGGGGCACCCGTACAAGCTGCGTGGGTGCGTCGTGAAGGGCAGCGAGCGCAAGTGCACCCCCTGGCATCCGGTCCACGCCTGAACCACTGAAGGGCCGGGCCGCTCAGCGGCCCGGCCGACGCCCGTGTCTCGGGCAGAGTGCGCACTGTTCGAGCTCGGCCTGCGGGGGCGGGCGTGTCAGTACGCGAAGCCGGGAAGGGCCGGGCCCGCCTGGTTCTGTCCCTGGATGACGAACGTCATGGAGGCCGTCGGCGGCCGCCACACCAGGCTCTCGATCACCCTCGACGCCATGCCGGACGGCGCTGGCGATCGAGGAAACCGGAACGCCCCCGAGACCATGGTCGAAGCGTTCCGGGGCGGCAGCCCACCACAGAGCCAATCACCGGGTTTCCAGGCTTTACTTGTGGACGTGCCTGGTGTGCGTGCGCGCCCCTGGGTGTTGGGCGGATGCAATCAAAGGAGTGCCAACCATGATCCTCCCGAAGGTCCGGGACCCTCGTTTCGTGACGATCCGCCGCGGTGGGACTCTCACTGATGCGGATCACCACCTCCTCGCTCTTTGGGCGGCATCTTGCGCGGAGCACGTCCTTGACCTCTTCGAGTCGGCTCAGCCCGAGGACCCACGGCCGCGTCAGGCGATCGAGCATGCCCGCGCCTGGGTGCGAGGCGAGGTCAAGATGACCGAGGCACGCACGGCAGGCGGCCATGCAATGGGTGCGGCCAGAGACCTGCGTGGGGCAGCACGGCATGCCGCGTACGCGGCCGGCCAGGCCGGGGCTGTCGCACACGTCGCCGCGCACGAGCTCGGTGCGGCCGCCTATGCGATCAAGGCCGCACGTGCTGCCGCGCCGGCCGGCGAGGGCGAGGCCGCAGGACGACTCGAGTGCCGATGGCAGCGTGACCAGCTCCCGGAGGCGATCCGGGAACTCGTACTTGACGACCAGCGGTTGCGGAACGACATCTGCTGGTCGGTGTTTGACTGCTGAGGGTACGCCGGGGCGCCAGTACAGCAGACCCGGCGTACTGACCGCGACGGCCTCGGCCATCCGCTTGTTGAGATCGTCGATCTCCTGGCTCAGGTGTCGGATGCGGTGGGCCGGCAGCCTCAAGTACGGCCGGCAGTCCCCGCCGGCCCGGTCGTGTGCTGAGCGTCGAGCTCGGCGCAGCGCTTGAACAGGTGCGGGTTGCCCAGTCCGGTCAGCACGGCACGGGCGGCGGCGCGTGGGCAGGAGTGCTGCGAGCTACGCGGGGGGCTGTGGAGCCGTATGGCCCCAGCCGCGTTCGAGCACCTCGACGAGTTCCTCGGCCGGGGGCCACGGGCCGTGCCCGGAGGCGGGGTTGAGGTGTCCGACGGGGCCGAGTTCCACCAGGCGGCTCCCCCACTCCCGCGCGAGTTCTGCGACGCGCCCCGCGGATCCCAGGGGATCGTTCGAACTGGCCGCGACGATGCTGGGGAAGGGCAGCGGCTTCCGGGGAACCGGTGTCCAGCCGTGCGTCGCCAGCTCGTCGGGGGTGGGGTAGCCGCCCGGCAGCGGCGTCCCGAAATCCGGGGGAGTGGCCAGCAGGGCGCCCCGGACGTCCGCGTCGTGCCACTGGGCCCATTGCACCGTGGTCATGACGCCCGCACTGTGGGCGACGATGATCACAGGCGCGGTGATCTGCACCATCACCTCGACCAGATTGGCGACGTGGGCGTCGCGGCTGAGCCGGTTGCGCACCAGCGGGGGAATGGTGTGGACGGTGCGGCCCGCATCGCCGAGCCGCTTGGCCAGAACGGTCTGCCAGTGGTCCTCGACGTGTTCCCGCATGCCGGGAACGATCACGATCGTCGGCACTGTGGTCCCGGTCATGAAGACGTCTCCGGTTCCTCGGCCTCCGCCGTCGCGGCGGGCGCGGTGAGGCGGTGGAGATCACGTGTGTACCGGCGGCGGCCGATCAGGAAGGCCGCGGTGGCCGCGATCGCCACGAGCGGGACGAGCCGGAGCGCGCCGAGCAGACCGAGCCGGTCCGCGAGCATGCCGGTGACGGCGGGGCCGGGGGCCAGTCCGAGCAGGCTCTGGGCCAGCGTGAGCGTGGCGAACGCCGTCGCGGCGATGGCCGCGGGGGTCAGATTCGCCACCATGGCGGCTCCGGGCCCGGCCGTACCGGCGCACAGCAGGGCTCCCAGCGCCAGCACCAGCAGCTGCACCGGGCCGGCAGTCAGGCGGAACGCGGTCATCAGCAGTACGAGGGAGCCCATGCTGCAGCAGATGGCGACGGACCACTTGCGGATCGGGTCGCGCCGGCTGAACCGGTCCGAGGCGATTCCGCCGGTGATCATGCCGATTCCGATCATCAGGGCGAAGAGCCCCGCGGTCGCACCGGCCTTCGCGGTCGGCATCTCGTAGTAGCGGTTGAAGTAACTGGGCAGCCAGGCGATCAGGGCGCCCGCGACGAACAGCTGCAGACCGCAGCCGATGTAGGCGCTGACCACCGAGACGGAGGAGAAGAGCCGCGGCAGGAGCACACGGAGCCGGTCGTTCGTGTCGGTGCCGGCCGCCCCGTCCCCGTCCTCGGACAGGTCCGGCTGAGGGGTCAGCCTCTTCTCCGTGACGACGAGAGCGTAGACACCGGCGAGCACCAGGCCGAGGACACCCATCGCGCCGAAAGCCCAGCGCCAGCCGTATGCCTGGGCCAGGGCGCCACCTAGGGATACGCCCAGGACCGAGCCGAACGCCCCGCCGGCGATGAAGGCCCCCGAGAGCGTCGCCCGCATGGCGCGCGGGAAGACGCTGAGGACCACGGCGATGCCCACGCTGCCGTACGCGGCTTCGCCGATGCCGACGAAGAGCCGGCCGATGAACATCTGGCCGTAGCTCGCCGCGACCGCGCAGCCCAGGGTCGCCAGGCTCCACATCGTCGCGGCGATGACGAGGGACCTCACCCTGCCCCACCGGTCGGCCAGCAGCGAGAGGGGGAAGGTGAGCAGACCGACCATCAGAGCCACGATGCCGCTGAGGGAGCCCAGTCGGGCGTCCGAGAGCAGCCAGTCGGCCTTCAGCATCGGGAAGACGGCGTTGAGCACCTGCCGGGACATGTAGTCCGAGAGCAGGAGTGCGAAACTCAGTGCGAAGACCACCCAGGCGTAGCGCCGGGACACGGGCCATTCCGAGGAGCCGGTGCCGGTACCGGCGCCGGCACCGGCTCTCTCCGGGGCGGGCGCCGCAGTGGTGAGAAACCCCATTGTCATCACCTCAACTGCTGTTGATGGAAAAAGAAGGGTCAGAAGGTCTTGTCGCCGACGATTCCGGCGCGCTCCATCTTGCGGACGGCCGGCCAGTAGTCCTGGACGGCGTAGTGCTGGGTCGAGCGGTTGTCCCAGATGGCCACGCTGTTCTTCCGCCAGCGCCAGCGGACCTGGTACTCGGGCACCGCGGCCTGGCTGATCAGGTAGTTCAGCAGGTGGCCGGCGCCCGGCGCGTAGTCCTGGCCGAAGCGGACGTTCGCGGGCGTGTGGTAGTTGACGAAATGGGTCGTGAAGGCGTTGACGAAGAGGATCTCCTCGCCGGTCTCCGGGTGGGTGCGCACCACCGGGTGCTCCGCGTCCGGGAACCGGGCCGCCAGCGCGTGACGCTGCTCCCCGGGCATGACCGCGCCGAATGCCGCCTCGATGCTGTGCCGGGCGCGCAGGTCCTGGATCTGTGTCTTTACGTGCTCCGGGAGGCGGCGGTGGGCCTCGACCATGTTGACCCAGATCGTGTCACCGCCCACCGGGGGCGACTCGACGCACCGTAGTACGGCTCCCATGGAAGGGGTCTCGCGCCAGGTGCCGTCGGTGTGGAGAGCGTTCTCGTAGTGCTCGGGCGGGCTGTCCAGGTCCTTGTAGATGCGGACCAGGCCCGGGTGGTCCGGGTCGCTGCCGGCCACCGGGTGGTCCTCCAGCGGTCCGAAGCGTTCGGCGAAGGCGACGTGGTCGGCTCGCGTGATGTCCTGGTCGCGCAGGAACAGCACCTTGTACTCGAGCAGCAGGATCTTGATCTCGGCGAACAGGTCGTCGTCACGAGCGGCGTCGGCGAGGCTCACACCGGAGAGCTCGGCGCCGATGGAACAGGTCAGCGGCTCGACGGTGAGGGAGGTGCGGAGCGCCTGCGGGCGCACCAGGGCCAGGGTGTGGTGCTTCGGCCGGAGGGTTTCGGGCATGCTGCTCACTCCTCGGGTGGTGTGTGGCGGGGTGTCCTCAGAGGGCGAAGACGGAGGACCCCGTGGTCCGCCCGGCTTCCAGATCGCGATGTGCCTGTGCGGCGCCCTCGAGGGAGTAGCGCTGATTGATCTCGATCGTGATGCGTCCGGAGGCGACGTGACCGAACAGTTCACCTGCAAGGGCGTCGCGCTCTGCCGGTTCGGCGATGTAGTCGGCCAGCGCCGGACGGGTGACGAAGAGCGAACCGTTCACCGCGAGCTGCATGGCGTCGATCGGTGGCACCGGACCGGAGGCCGTGCCGAAGCAGACCAGCAGTCCGCGGCGTGACAGCGAGGCCAGCGAGCCGGTGAAGGTGTCCTTGCCGACACTGTCGAAGACGACCGGCACGCCGGCGCCGTCGGTCAGTTCGCGCACCCGCTCGGCCACGTCCTCGCGCCGGTAGTGGATGATGTGCTCGCAGCCGTGTGCGCGTGCCAGCTCCGCCTTCTCCTCGCTGGACACCGTTCCGATCACGGTGACGCCGAGGAGCCTGGCCCACTGGCTGACGATCAGGCCGACACCGCCCGCCGCCGCGTGGAGCAGTACGGTGTCACCGGCCTTCAACGGGTGGATCCGGCGCAGCAGATACGCCGAGGTGAGGCCGCGCATGGTCATGGCGGCGGCGGTCTCGAAGCCGATCTCGTCCGGCAGCTTGATCAGGTGCGCGGCGGGCATGACCCGCTCCGTGCTGTACGCCCCCAGCGGGCTGCCGGTGTACGTGACACGATCGCCTTCGGTGACGTGGGTGACGCCCTCGCCGACGGCCTCGACCACTCCTGAGGCCTCGACGCCGATGCCGTCGGGCAGCCGGACCGGGTAGAGACCCGTACGGAAGTACGTGTCGGCGAAGTTGAGGCCGACGGCGACGTGCCGGATGCGCACTTCGCCCGGACCCGGGTCACCGACGGTGACCCTTTCCCAGGTCAGGACGTCGGGTCCACCGGTTTCGTAGAAGCGGACGGCGTGGGCCACAGGGTTGCTCCGATTGCTCGTGTACGGGGGCTCGTGTGCGGCGGCGGGGGCCGGGTCAGCTCTTGAGGTCGCGCAGCATGAAGCCGCGCTGCCCGGGCCTGCGGTTCGGGACCATGCCGAGACGGGCGATGGTCTCGTCGGCGTCGGGGTAGTACTCGCCGATCTTGTAGATCTTCCTGGCCTCCGGGCCGGTCGCGATGTCGCGTCCGAGGGCGTTCGCGATCCGGACCATCTGCTCTACCTGCTCGACGGAGGACATCCGCTCGCCCTTGCGCCGCCACAGGTTGTCCTCGTTGCCCACGCGGACGTGCACGCCGAGGGCGATGGCGATCGCGTTCATCGGCGCCACGGCGCGCATGGAGCTCTCGATGGTGAGGACCGCGCCGTCCGGTACGCGGCGGATGAACTCGATCAGGTCGGAGGGGTGCCGCCCGGCGAAACCGCCGCCGATCGCGACGTAGTTGAGGACCAGGGGGCCGGTGTACACGCCGGAGCGTATGAGCCGCTCGACGGTCTCGAGCTGGGCGATGGTGGCGAGCTGGAAGTGCGGCTGGACGCCGTTCGCGTGCAGGCGCTTCAGGTGCTCGAGGTAGAACTCGGGGCCGGCCTCGACGACCATGTCCCGGTAGGCCCGGTAGTACTCCGGCTTCGCGATCGAGGTGCCCTCCAGGTCGTCGTCGGTCATGATCTCGACGATGTTCATCTGGCTGGTGTTGATCGCGATGGTCACCTGGTCCGGCGCGGGTGTGAGGTCGGCCAGGAGGTGCCGGGTGTCGTAGGAGAGCCACTTGGCGTCGCCGCCCTCGCCCTCGGGGGCGAAGGAGATCGAGCCGCCGATCTGCAGGACCATGTCCGGCACTGCCTCGCGCAGTCGGCCCATCAGCTCGTTGAACATGGACATCCGCTTGGAGCCCTTGCCGTCGAGCTCGCGCACGTGGATGTGGAGCACCGTGGCGCCGGCGTTGTAGCAGTCGACGGCCGCCCGGACGTGCTCCTCCATGGTCAGGGGCAGGTCGTCGGCGTCGCCGGGCAGCCACTCCGGCCCGTACGGGGCGGCCTGGATGACGAGCTTCTCCTGGTTCTCGGGGAAGAGCGAGTCGTCGTGAAAATGCACGGTCCTTCTCCTTCGCGTACGGGTGATCACCGGCGCCGGCAGTCGGTACCTGCGGAGTCGGATCTTCTGGACGGCAGGGACCGGCGCAGGCGGGTCGGGGAGAACATCGGGCGTGCGGGCCCGGGTGTGTTCGGCTGGTCCGGAGGTGAGTGAGCCGTAGGGGAAACGGCCCGTCCCACCTCCGGCAGCCGACCGCCTTGAGCGGTGCAGCCAAGGTAGGGCCGGGTGAGTACGGCTGCTTGACCTGTGGTGACGGGCGACTTGTCATTTGGGGACAGGAGCGGGCGGCGGCCGAGGCGACGTTCGCTCCGCGTGCTGCCGTGGGCGTCAGGCCAGGCCCGTGTGCTGCTCCTGGCCCTTTTCCTTGCGCCACTGCCTCGGACTGCACCCGAACTGTTCGTGGAACCACCGGGAGAACGCGCTCAGGGACGAGAAGCCCAGGAGGTCGGAGATCTCCGTCAGCGAGCGGCGGGGATGGGCCACGAACTGCTCCGCGAGCCGCAGCCGTGTGGCGTTGAGCAGCGAGGAGAACGTCTCTCCCGAGTGGGCCAGATGACGGTGGACGGTGCGCCGGTCGACGCCGAGGCTGCGGGCGACCTGCTCGATGGAGCAACGGCCGGTGGGGAGCAGGGCCTCGATGAGCTCGCGCACCCGGTCCGCCACCGAGGTGTCCCTGGGAGTGGCGGCGATGGCGTCGAAGTACTGCCGGGCGTAGTTGCGGAGCTGCGGGTCCGCCATGGCGTTGGGGGCGTCGAGGTCGTCGGCGTAGAAGACGATGCCGTTGAACTCGCGGTCGAACTCGAGCCCGGGGCCGAACAGGCGGCGGTGCCTGCCGGAATCCGCCGGAGGGCTGTGGGTGAACCATACCGAGAGAGGCTGCCACCTGGTGTCGAGGAATCCTCGCAGGATGCGGGAGAAGGCACCCAAAGCCAGTTCCGTGGCCTGCCGGGCCGGCGTCGTCTCGCCGACCCTGAGGTCCACCTTGATGGTGGCCAGGCCGTTCCCCTCGGACAGGCGCGTGTGCAGGAGCTCGTTGTACATGTGCTCGTGGCGCAGCAGCAGTGCCAGCGCACTGCGTACGTCGGGTTCCTCGCGGACGACCAGGCTGATGGGGCCCAGATTGGAAAAGCGGCGCAGCTCGGCCATGCGCAAGCCGAAGTCGTCGTGGTGCGAGCAGGCCGCGGAGAGCTCCAGGAGGCGGACGGCGGCCGGGCCGGAGATCCACCGGTCCTGGACGGCGAGGTCCGCGGTGTCCAGACCGACGCTCTTCATCAGCGCGCGCGGGTCGACGCCGAGGGAGCGGCTCAGCTCGACGTAGCCGTTCAGCGCTGCGGTGCGGACAAGGGGCCTCATCGAAATGCTCCTGGTGTTCGGTCCCCAGAAGTTAAGTTTCTCGTCCCGGCACGTCAAGCATCGGGAGTGCACCGGCCTTAGCATCCCCTCAGCGGGGCCCGACGAACGGCGTGCGGAGCCCCCGGACGCGCCCGGGGCGGACGCCGGTCCAGAGGCCCGGACCGCCCGGCAGCCCCGGCGGCGGATGCCACGACTGCCGCCCGCACCGCGGCGACGGCTGAGACGAACAGAAGAAAAGGAGACTGCCGGCATGACCAACCTCGCCGCATTTCTGGTGAACTCCGCGGCGGCCCGCCGCGATCAGGTCGCCGTGCGCCACGACGACACCACCCTGACCTACGCCGAACTGGACGACGCGAGTGCCAGGTTCGCCGCGGTGCTGCAGGGTCGCGGCGTGCGGCCGGGTGACCGCGTAGCGATGACCATGCCCAACGTGCCGCTGTTCCCCGTCGTCTATTACGGGATCCTGCGGGCCGGAGGCGTGGTCGTGCCGATGAACCCCCTGCTCAAGGCCCGGGAGGTGGCGTACGTCCTGCGTGACTCCGGGGCCCGTGTCGCAGTGGCGTTCCCGCTGTTCGCGCAGGAGGTCGCGAACGCCGCCGCCGAGCTGGGGACCGAGTGCCTGGTGACGGAGCCCTCGGCGTTCCACGACCTGCTCACGGCCGCCGAACCGCTGTCCGGCATCGTCGACCGGGAGAACGGGGACCCTGCGCTGATCCTCTACACCTCGGGCACCACCGGCACGCCCAAGGGAGCCGAGCTGACGCACGGCAACCTGGTCTCGAACACGGCCACCACCGCCGAGACCCTGATCCAAGTCGGCCCCGACGACATCCTGTTCGGCGGCCTGCCGCTGTTCCACGCATTCGGGCAGACCTGCGCGCTCAACGCCTCCGTGGCCGCGGGGGCGACGCTGACCCTGCTGCCGAGGTTCGATCCGCGGCGCGCGCTGGAGGTCATGCATCGCGATGGGGTCACCGTGTTCCTCGGCGTACCCACGATGTACTCGGCGCTGCTCCACGCCGAACTCCCCGACGGCTTCGACGCCTCCCGGCTGCGCCTCGCCGTCTCGGGCGGTGCCGCGATCCCCGTCGAGGTGCTGCACGGGTTCGAGCGGCGCTTCGACGCCACCGTGCTGGAGGGCTACGGCCTCTCCGAGACGTCGCCGGTGGCCTCCTTCAACCACCCGGACCGCCCGCGCAAGGCCGGCTCCATCGGGGTTCCGATCCGCGGGGTCGAGATGAAGCTCGTCACCGAGGACGGCTCCGAGGCGGGCCCGGGCGAGGTCGGCGAGATCGCGATCCGCGGCGAGAACGTGATGAACGGCTACTTCAACCGCCCGAAGGAGACCGCGGAGGCCGTACACGACGGATGGTTCCACACCGGCGACCTGGCCCGCGTCGACGAGGAAGGGTTCTACTTCATCGTCGACCGCAAGAAGGACCTGATCATCCGCGGCGGCTACAACGTGTACCCGCGGGAGGTCGAGGAAGTCCTGTACGAGCACCCTGCCGTGGCCGAGGCCGCAGTGGTCGGCGTGCCGCACGAGGTGCACGGGGAGGAGGTCGCGGCGGTGATCGCCCTGCGCGAGGGCGCCGACGCGACGGCCGAAGAGATCCGGTCCTACGTCAAGGAGCGGGTGGCGGCGTACAAGTACCCGCGGATCGTCACCTTCACGGCCGAACTCCCCAAGGGCCCCACGGGGAAGATCCTCAAGCGCGAGATCGTCGTCGCTCCCTCCTGAGGAGGCGCCGCGCGCCGACGGAAGCGTCCGGTCCCGGAGGCGGTCCGCCGGTCCGGTGTCCGGGAGCAGGCCGACCGCCTCATCGAGCAGTCCACGCCAGGCCATGGATGGCGCGGCAATCTCGGGGTGAAATACCCACTAAACCGGTCATTGCGGACGTACGGTCTGTCGGTCATAATCCGCGTGTCGGCATCGAGTGCTGCCTCCGCCATCGGGCAGTGGCCTCGGGGCCACGCGCGAGGCGATCAACCGAACGCCTCGTCCGGAGAAGGGAGCCGACCAGGGTGCCGATCAGCGGTGGGTATGTGGCTGTGGGGCGCACCGCTGCCGTTGCGGCGATCCTCGTCGCCGGGTTCGCCCTCGCTGCATGTGGCGACGAGGGCAAGGACGACGCGGGGGGGCAAGGCCACGGTCGTCTACGAAGACGAGGCGATCAAGCCGGAGAACCGGCAGGCCGTGGACGTGGTTCGGAAGTCCCGAGTGCTCGAGCAGGCCGCCGACTGGGTCAACACCTCGGTAGCCCTCCCGCACGACCTGGTCGTGAAGGTCACCGACAAGGTTCCCCCGGGGGTCACGGATGCGGTCACCCAGCCCGACGGCAGGACGATCTTCGTGCCCCCGGCGTTCTTGACCCAGATCGAAGGGTTCGTCGGCGATGTCGTCAAGACCGTGAAGCGTCCCGCCCTGTTCCCCGAGGACAAGTTCAACAAGGCCGACCTGACCGCGCTGACGACCCAGTTCGTCTTCGGCCACGAGATGGGGCATGCCCTGCAGCGTCAGCTTGCCCTGCCGAACCTCGGCCTCGAAGAGGACGCCGCCGACGGGTTCGCGTCGTTCTACACCGTCAACGAGATCGGACCGGATCCGGCCCTGGCGGCCGCGATGGTCTTCGACGAGGTCGCCCGCAAGGAGGGCAGGCTGACCTTGGAGGGGTTCTCCAGCGACCACCCCGTCACTCAGCAGCGCGTCTTCAACTTCCTCTGCAACCTCGACGGCAGCGACCCGAAGAAGTTCGACGGGCCCCTGGTCGGCGCAGGCTACCTTCCGCGAACCCGCGCCCCGCTGTGCCCGCAGTCCTGGGCGGCGCTGGACTACGGCTGGTGGACCCAACTCAAGCCGCACTTCGGCCGGGAGTTCAAGGGCCAGGGCGACAAGAGCCAGGAAGCCGCGCGCGCCCACCTGATCGCCGAGACGAAGGCCTTCGCGGAGAAGCTCGACGAATTCCGCAGTGGACAGTGAACCCCGGGTCCTGTGCACACGCCGCCCCGACCGGCCGGTACCGCCGATGGCCGGTACCGCCGCGATCGGGGCGGTTGTGCATGTGCCGGCCACCGCCATCGAGGAGGGCCGGGACCCGTCCTCGATGAGCGGCATCCTGGCCGCCGCCGCTTACCGTCTGCTGCCGGCCTGACGGCCCGGCGTCACTTCAGGTGCCGGGCGAAGAACCGGTTCCCGTCGTCCACCTCGAACCACGGGGTGCCGGCGTGCCCGCCCATGTTGGCGTGCAGTGTCTTCTCCTTGGTGCCGAAGGCGTCGAACAGGTCCAGGGCCCGCTGCCGGGGGTTTCCTTCGTCGTCCCACTGCAGCAGGAACTGCACCGGAATGGTGACCTGCCGGGCCTCCTCGCGCTGGGCGCGGGGCACGTACCCCCCGGCGAAGAAGCCGGCGGCCGAGATGCGCGGCTCGACCACCGCCAGCCGAATGCCGACTGCGGTCCACCCCGAGTACCCGACCTGGCCGCCGATCTCGGGCAGCGAAAGGAGGGCGTCCAGGGTGGTCCGCCATTCCGGGACCACCTTTTCGACCAGCGGGCCGATGAAGGACTCGAAGATCTCGTCGACCGGCTCGCCGGCCTGCATCGCCCGGCGGAGGTCGGCGCGAGCCTGCTCATCGGCGGCGGAACGGGGCCGGTCACCGTGCCCGGGGGCGTCGATGGCGGCCACCGCGTAGCCGTACTCCGCCGCGGAGTGCCGGGCCCGCGCCACCAGCCGGGATTCCCGCCTGTGCAAGCCGCCGTTGTGGCTGATCAGGATCAGCGGGGCCGGTGCGGCGGATTCAGGCGTCCACAGGGTGCCGGGGATCTCGCCGAGGGTGAATCCGCGTTCGAGGACGCCGTCGTCGAAGCGCTGTTCGGAGGTGAATTGCATGGTCGTGCCTTTCGGGAGTGCTCCAGAAACGGCGCTCCCGGACGACCTATCGTCCGACCGTGACCCCGGAGGGGAGCACCCATGTCGATACTGCGTTCACGGGTACCACCTCCTCGTTCTCTCGCACGGCCTCCGGCAAGCTAGCAGTGGTCGCCGTGGTCCACCAACAGGTTTCCGCAGGGGAGTGCGCGCCGGTGCGATTCTGTGCTGTTCCTGTCTGCTTTGATGTCCGTCCGGGGCAGGGGATCAGCTGTCCAGTGAGAGTGCGTTCTTGGCGCGCGCGACAGATTCCTCCGAGGCGGGTCCGCCGGGATTCTCGGTGGCCAGGGCCTGGTTGAGGGTGACGAAGGGACGCATCCGCTGCTCGTAGCGGGCATACGCGGTGCTGTGCTCGCCGTTGGCCTGGGCAAGGCAGTCGGCCAGCACGTGGGCGCCTACGAGGGCCATGCTGGTGCCCTGCCCCGAAAGGGGGGAAGGGCAGTAGCCGGCGTCTCCGAGCAGGGTCACCCGGCCGCGCGACCACTCGTCCATGCGGATCTGGGCCATGGCGTCGCAGTAGAAGTCGGGCGCCTTCCGGGCGGCCTCGGCCAGGCGGGTCCCTTCCCACCGCATCGACGCGAGCTTGTCCACGACGAGCTGCCGCAGGGCCCCGCCGTCGCGGAGGTCGTGGGGGAGGGGGGCTGACTCGAAGCCGAAGGCGATCCTGAGTTCGGTGTTGCTGCGTACGGGCATGATGCCGAAGCCCGTGTCGCCGTCCCGCAGCCACATCTGCCAGTCGTCCAGGGCGAGGAAGTTGTCGGCGCTGAACACCGAGAGGTAGCTGCCCAGGTGGTGGGCGAAACGCTCCTCCGGACCGAAGGCCAGGCGCCGTACGGTGGAGTGGAGGCCGTCGGCCCCGACCACGAGGTCGAAGGTGCGGGACGGCGTGTGCGCGAAGTCGACGCGCACGCCGCTCTCGTCCTCTTCGAGCGCGGTGACGCTGTCGCCGAAGAGGTACTCGACGCCTGCGCGCGTGTGCTCGTACACCATGTGCACCAGGTCCTCGCGCAGCACCTCGATGTCTTCGCTGTCGAGCCGGCCGCTGCTGAAGGTCGCCTCGGTGGAGCGGTCGACCTCGTGGCCGTCGGGGTCGAGGATCGACATGCCGCGCATCCGGGTCCGTGCGCGGCTTGCCTGCTCCAGCAGACCCATCCGCTTCACGACTTCGAGCGCGACGCCGCGGATGTCCACGGCCTGGCCGCCGGGGCGTTGGCCTGGAGCGCGTTCGACGACGGTGGGCACGAAGCCGTGGCGACGCAGCCAGTAGGCGAGGACGGGCCCGGCAATTCCGCCGCCGGAGATGAGTACGGTGCGCATGAGCAGCTCCTCCATTTGTACGGTGTACGCGCTCTAAACGTACGCCGTACGCGCAGCCGGTCACACTGGCCAAATGCGGGACCTGTACTAGGGCAGACGCCTTCAGTTCGACGTTTTCGCTGCTACCCTCTGCACTAGTACAGGACAAGAAGGCGGTGGGACGTGACGAAGACCACAGGCGCAGCCGGTGATCCGCCCTATCTGCGCATCGTCGCCGTGATCCGGCGGCGCATCACGGATGGTGAGCTCGCTCCCGGGGACCGGGTTCCCTCGACCCGGCAGATCGCCGGGGAATGGGGCGTCGCGCTCGCCACCGCCACCAAGGCCCTGACCACCCTGCGTCTGGAGGGACTTGTCGAGGCCCGGCCCCGGATCGGCACGGTCGTCGCCGGAACCGCCCCCGCCGCGCCGGCCCGCAGGCGGCCGTCACCCGCCCGGGACCCCGAGCAGGAGCTGAGCCTCGACCGGATCGTCCGTACCGCCATCGAGATCGCTGACGCCGAAGGGCTGTCGGCGCTCTCCATGCGGGGCGTCGCGGCCCGGCTCGGCGTCGCGGCGATGTCGACCTACCGGTACGTCCCGAGCAAGGAAGACCTCGTCCTGCACATGGCCGACGCTGCGTTCGGCGAGGAGTCCTACCGCGCGGACGCCCCCGAGGACTGGCGTACCCGCGTAGAGCTGGGTGCCCGGACCCTGTGGAGCCTGTACCGGAAGCACCCGTGGCTGGCGCAGCTCGGCTCCCTCACGCGCCCGTTGCTCGTACCCAATCTGATGGTCCACGGCGAGTGGGTGCTGGGCGCCCTCGACGGCCACGGCCTCGACCCCACGACGCTGTTCGACATCCACGTCCTGCTCTACAGCCATGTCCAGGGGCTGGCGGTGCACCTGGAGATGGAAGCGCACGCCGAAGCCGCCACGGGCCAGTCGGAAGACCAGTGGATGGACAGCCGCGCCCCCGCCCTCCGAGAACTGGTGGAATCGGGTCGCTTCCCGACCTTCAGCAAGGTGGTCGGAGCCTTCGAGGACGGCTACGACCTGCGTCTCGACGCGCTCTTCGAATTCGGCCTCAAGGCACTCCTCGACGGCCTGACTTCCATCGTCGAAGGTCAGGAAACCGTCGCGTAGACACATGAACGAGTTCATCGAGGGCCGGCTTCACAAGCCCCTTCACGCTGTCGGGGCACCCGCCGACCGGCCGCCCGCAGCAGGTGAGTTCGCCTCTGATTCGGCCGCGCGTTGCAGCGCCCGTATCAGCGCCGCGGTGTACGGCCCTGACGTCTGCCGCCGGGCGGTGGCGATCCCGATGTGCCTTGCCGGCCGGGGCGGTTGGACGGGGACCACGACGGTGCCGGGCTGCTCGGGGGTCAGCGCGACGGACGGGACCAGCGAGACGCCGACCCCCGCCGCGACCAGCGACCGGGCGAAGAAGTAGTCGGTGGTGCTGCCGCGCACCAGTGGCTCGAAGCCGGCTCGCTCGGCGTAGCGGCGCAGGAACGCCTCGGTCTTCGAGCAGCCCAGCACCCAGCGCTCCGCGGCGAGTTCGCCCAGGTCGAGCGAGGTACGACCGGCCAGCCGGTGGCCGGTGGGGAGCACCACGGACAGCGGATCGTCGGTGAGCGCCAGCCAGTCGAGGCCCGAGCGGTCGCCGGGACGGGCGGGCAGCGGGCCGTCGAAGTGGTAGGCGAGCGCGAGGTCGGCGACGCCCTGCCGGACCATCGGCAGGCTGTCCTCGGGTTCCCGCTCCAGCAGGTGGAGTTCGACCTCGGGGTGATCGGTTGTGAACGCCGAGAGTGCGGCGGGCAGCAGCAGTCGGCCCCCGCTGGTGAATGTCGCGATCGTCAGCTTCGGTCGTTCCGCCGTGAGCCGGTCGATCCGCTCGCGGGCGTGCTGCAGCTCGGCGGAGATCGCGGTGGCGGTCTCCACCATCACCCGCCCGGCCTCGGTGAACGTGACGCCGCGGGTGCTGCGGACCACCACGGGCACGCCGAGGCCGCGCTCCAGGGCGGCGACCTGCTGGGAGACCGCGGACGGGGTGAGGTGCAGGGCGGCAGCCGCCCGGTTGAAGCTGCCGTGCTCAGCCACCGCCCGCAGGATGCGCAGTCGCTGGACGTCGATCATCCGGTCACCAGATTTCCTTCATACCAGTTCAGCAAGTGATCAGTTCTGCTGGGCAGCCTAGGCGGTCAGAGTGGGGGCATGCGAAACGTCCTTGCCATCGGTGGCAGCCGCCACTTCGGCCGCCACCTGGTCACCCTGCTCCCCGACGCCGGAACCCGCGTCGCCCTGCTCAGCCGTGGCTCCGTCCCGGCCCCGGACGGTGTGAGGCCGCTGATCGCCGACCGCGCCGACCGCGCCGACCGTA
Organism: Streptomyces sp. NBC_00354; assembly: GCF_036106915.1. Lineage (NCBI taxonomy): Bacteria > Bacillati > Actinomycetota > Actinomycetes > Kitasatosporales > Streptomycetaceae > Streptomyces > Streptomyces sp. NBC_00354. Next base: position 8,079,008 of record NZ_CP107983.1, read on the forward strand.
CGTCGCGGACCGCGGCGAGCTTCCGCTACCGCGCGGTGCGCGGCCGGCTCCCGGAAGCCGTCGACGAGGTGCTCGCCACCACGAAGGCCGGTGTCTGACATGCGCGAACGCAGCATCGGCGACGTAGAAGTGGGCGCGATCGGGCTGGGAGCGATGCCCCTCTCCATCGAGGGGCGCCCCGACGAGGCTCGGGCCCTGGCCACCCTCCACGCCGCGCTGGACAGCGGTGTCACGCTGATCGACACCGCCGACTCCTACCACTGGCACGCGGATGAGCTCGGCCACAACGAGCTCTTGATCGCCCGCGCGCTGGAGACGCGTGGCGGCGACCGCGACCGTGTACTGATCGCCACGAAGGGCGGCCGCGGGCGACCGGGTGACGGGTCGTGGACGGTCACCGGCGCACCCCAGTACCTCAAGCGCGCGGCCGAGGGCTCGCTGCGTCGGCTGGGCGTGGAGGCGATCGGCCTGTACCAGCTGCACAAGCCCGATCCGCAGGTCCCGTGGGCCGAGTCGGTCGGCGCGCTCAAGGAGCTGCTGGACGAGGGGAAGATCCGGATGGCCGGCATCTCCAACGTCTCCGTCGAGCAGATCCGACAGGCGCACGAGATCCTGGGTCAGGCCCTGGTCTCGGTGCAGAACCGGTATTCCCCGGCCGTCCGCACGAGTGAGGACCAACTGCGGCTCTGTGCGGGGCTGGGGCTGGCGTTCCTGCCGTGGAGCCCGCTGGGCGGCGTCTCCCGCAGCTCGCTCGACGACGCCCCACAGCTGCCGGAGGCCGGCACGGCGTTCCACCATGTCGCAGCCGAACGCGGGATCAGCCCGCAGCAGGTCGCGCTCGCCTGGCTGCTGGCCCGCTCACCGACGATGATCCCCGTCCCTGGTGCCACCCGTCCCGCCTCGATCCGGGACTCAGCCCTGGCTGCCGATCTGGTGCTCACTGCGGCCGAGCTGGACCGCCTGGCGACGCCGCTCGGCTGACGCCACCTCACGCATCTCCCGGTCAGTCGGACAAAGGGCCGGGACCTCGAAGACGATCACGAGCCCGTCACGCTCGTTGCCCTGCTCTCCGACGCGCGTGAAACCGAAGCCCGCGATCGTGGCCAGGGAGGCGTCGTTGTCGGACCTGATACGGGCTCGCACGGTTCTGACACCGGGTTCGGCGGCGGCCCTGGCGAGCAGCGCCGTCAGCATGGCGCGGGCATAGCCCTGGCGGCGGTACCCGGGCACGACGGTGAAGCCGACCTCGACCATGCCGGCTTCGTCCGGAGGGCCGTGGAACCCGGCATCGCCGACGACGGCCCCGTCCGGTTCGGACACCGCGGCCCGCGTGAGCCAGGGCGCGGCAGACGGGTCCCTGGCGAGTTGGTCAGCGCGATAGCCGAAGATCCGGCGGGCTCGGTCGCCGACGAAGTGTTCGTCGAGGGCGACCCCGGCCTCGGCGCTGCCGCCGGCGAGGTCACCGTCGGCAAGCGCCCGCAGCGCCTTTGCGCTGAGCTCGACGAAGCGGACGCTTCTGGGGATGGAGAGAGGTTCGTTGTTCATCGCGGAGATGCTCGCCCAGCACCAGAGGGCTGTCCACCGCATTACGGCCTCGGCGGACATGGGGAGCGTCGTGGTCGGGCCGTGACACGAGAAGGGCCGTACGGACGCCGCGACACCTACGCCGAGACTCATCTCGTCCGCTTCGCAGGTCGCTAGCCAGCAGCCACAACCGGGCCGGCCGTGACCTGAGGACGGTTGGGGAGCAGCGACGCGAGGTTGTCCCTTACGAAGTCCGCCGCCCGCTCGATCGACTCTTCTGCACCGGATCGGTCTTCGAAGATGCTGGTGGAGACCATCACTCCGTCCCCGGCGTCCACCCAGTAGTAAGCCACGAAACCGGGGGCTCGGCGGAGGAGAGGCACGAATCCCTCGTCCACTCGGCGTCCTGCCTCGGCAGAGTCAGTCACTCCTTCGTAACGCCGAATTACTGCGTACATAGCTGCTCTCCTCATGAATCCCGAGGTCACCTTGCGCGAAACGACCTACCCCCACCGAGCGTCTCTCGCTCGGCGGACGTCCGGAAGTGACCCGGATAGGCGCACCGGTGACCCAAACCGGCCCGGCGCTGGTGCCGGAGACCATCGTGGTCGGGCCACACCGCGTGCGCGGGCCGGTCTTTGTCGGCGGCCGGGGGCGGTAGGTCTGGAACATCACCGCAGCGACGTCGATGGACTGCGTGGACACCGGCGTCACCGGGATGGAACTCACAGCATGACGTGCTTGGCCTGGGTGTAGTCAAGGAGGCCGGACATGGAGAGGTCGGTGCCGTAGCCGGAGTGTTTGACGCCGCCGTGGGGCATCTCGGAGACGGTGGTGCCGTGGGTGTTCACCCAGACGATGCCCGTGTGCAGGATCCGGGTCGCGCGCATGGCGCGGTCGTGGTCCGAGGTCCAGACGCTGGCGGCGAGGCCGAAACGGACGTCGTTGGCCAGGCGCAGGGCCTCCGTCTCATCGGTGAACGGCTGGACGGTCACGACGGGGCCGAAGGTCTCCTCCTGCACGATCTCGTCGTCCTGGAGCGCGCCCGCCACGACGGTGGGCTCGACGAAGAAGCCGGGTCGGGCGAGCAGCGCGCCGCCGGTGACGATCTCGGCGTGGGACGGGAGGCAGTCGAGCTTGGCCCGTACCGAAGCGAGCTGGGCCGCGTTGTTCAGGGGCCCGAAGTCGGCGTCCGGTTCGCTCGGCGGGCCCGTGCGCAGCTTTCGCGCCGATGCCGCGAAGGCCGCGAGGAACGCGTCGTGCACCCGGTGGTGGACCAGGAGCCGGGTGGGCGCGGTGCAGTCCTGGCCGGCGTTGTAGTAGGCGACGGCGGCGAGGGCCGCGGCCGTCGCCTCGACGTCCACGTCGTCGTGGACGATGACGGGGGAGTTCCCGCCCAGCTCCAGGTGGACGCGTTTGAGGCCGGCCGCCGCGGCCGCCGCGATCTCCTGGCCCGCCCGCACACTGCCCGTGACCGCGATCAGGGCCACGTCGCGGTGGGCGGTGAGCGCCCGGCCGGTGTCGCGGTCGCCGCAGACGACGTTGAGGACGCCTGGTGGCAGGTGTGCGGAGGCGATCCGCGCGAGCAGGGCGGACGAGGACGGGGTGGTGTCGGCGGGCTTGAGTACGGCCGTGTTGCCGGCGGCGATCGCCGGGGCGATCTTCCACGCCGCCATCATCAGCGGGTAGTTCCACGGGGTGATCTGGGCGCAGACTCCGACCGGTTCGCGGCGCAGCAGCGAGGTACGGCCCTGCGTGTACTCGGCCGCGGCCGCGCCCGGGAGGTTCCGGGCCGCTCCGGCGAAGTAGCGCACCGTGTCGACGATCGCGGGCAGCTCCTCGTCCCTGAACTGCCGCGCCGATTTGCCGGTGTCCGCGGTTTCCGCGGCCGTCAGGGCGTCCGCGTGCGCCTCCATCGCGTCGGCGAGGGAGAGCAGGGCGCGCTGCCGGACGGCCGGGGTGGTCGTGGACCAGTGCTCGTACGCGGCCGCAGCCGCCGAGACGGCGGCGTCGGTGTCGGCCCCGCCGGAGCGCGGGGCACGGGCGTGCACCCGGCCGGTGGCGGGGTCGGTCAGTTCCATCGTCTCGCCGGAGGCGGCAGGCCGGTCCACGCCGCCGATGTGGTTGAGCCGGGTGTCGGTCAGGGCGTCAGCCACGGCGCAGCACCTCCTCGGCGGTGTCGCGTCCGGTACGCACGGCGCCCTCCATGTAGCCGGCCACCCACTGGTCGGACCCGCAGACGTAGAAGGGCGGTTCGTGGGTGCCGTGCCGGGGACCGACGGCCAAGACGTCGCCGGGGGTCCACTGGGTGACGTACCCCTGGGTCCACGGATCGGTGCCCCACATGCGCAGGTACGTGGCGAGCGGGCGGTGCGCCTCGTCGCCGTAGAGGCGGGCGATCTCGCCGAGCAGTTCGGGTTCCCGCAGGTGGGCGGGGGTGCCCAGGAGTACGCCGAACCGTTCGGGCGGGACGAGGGCGGAGAGGATGCCCTCGCTCTGCGGCCAGGTGCTGCCGAGGACGCCTTCGCATTCGGAGAGGCCGCTGAGGCTGCGGTCGCGCCAGAAGGGCCTGTCGTACGCGGCGGTGAACTTGGCGGCGAGGGCGTGCCGCTGGCGGTGCAGAGAGGCGAGGCGGCCGTCGCTGACACCGGTGACGGCGACCGAGCGGAGAGGGCCGACGGGGAGGGCGCTGACGAGGGCCGCCGCGGTCAGCTTCTCGCCGCCCGCCAGGCGTACAGAGCAGCGGCCGGGCGACACCGTGACCGCCTCGGCCGCGGAGCCGGTCCGTATCCGCCCGTCGAGGGCGTCGGCCATGCGCAGGGCCACGGTCGCCGAGCCCTCGGCCACCCGCAGGCCCTCCCAGGCCTCGTACTCGTAGTGGCCGACGCCGGGGACGGCAGCGTGTTTGCGCAAGGAAGCGAGCAGGGAGGTGCGTTCGCAGGAGCCGTCGGCGAGGGCCAGCTGGCCGATCTCCCAGAGGCGTACGACGGCCGGCGTCGCGCCCTCGGCGCGCAGCCAGTCGCCGACGGACTGCCGGTCCAGGGCTGTGGCGCCGGGGTGGGACCACGGGTCGTCCGGGTCGACGGTGCGGGCGAGCGCGGCGAAGGCGGCGGTGACCTTCCGGTGGCGGGCGTCGTCGCCGGGCCCGAACCAGTGGGGCGGTTCGGCGGCGGAGACTCCTTCGGGAGTGGCGCGGACGAGGGCGCCGGGCTCGGCGACGTAGCTGGGGACCAGGGTGAGGCCCAGTTCGGCGACGAGGTCCGTGTAGGCGGTGTGGGACCGGCCGACCACTTCTCCGCCGAGTTGGACGAGGCGGCCGTCGGGGAGGCGGGTCTGCTCGACGCGTCCGCCGACCCGGTCGCGGGCCTCGACGACGAGGACGTCGGCGCCGCCCTCGGCCAGGTCGCGTGCGGCGGCGAGGCCTGCGAGGCCCGCGCCGAGCACGATGACGTCGTGGTTCATGGGGGTGTTCCTTCGCTGGGTGCGGGAAGGCGGCCGGGGCGGCGGCCCGGAGGGGTCAGTCGAGGACCAGGCAGTGTTCGGGCTTCCAGCCGATCTCGACGCGCTCGCCACCGCTCCAGCGGTCCTCCATGCGGGAGCGAACGGTGTTCTGCTCCAGCACGGACACCGTCACGTCCGGCGCCAGTTCGATGAGGTAGGTGGTGGTCGCACCGCAGTAGACGGTCTCCCGCACGACTCCGCCCACCCGGGCCATGCCCGGTTCGAAGTCGGAGAGCCAGATCTTCTCGGGCCGGATCGAGAGGCTGACCCTGGTGCCGTCGGGGACTGCGGACCGGAGGCCGACGGGCAGCGCGGGGCCCTGGTCCAGGACGACCTCGCCGGAGCGGTAGGTCCCGGGGACGAGGTTGGAGGTGCCCATGAAAGAGGCCGTGAACGTGCTGGTGGGGCGCTCGTACACGTCCTCCGGCGTGCCGCACTGCTCGATGCGGCCCTCGTTCATGACCGCGATGCGGTCCGACATGGTCAGTGCCTCGTCCTGGTCGTGGGTGACGAAGACGAAGGTGATGCCGACCTCGCGCTGGATCTGCTTGAGTTCGACCTGCATCTGGCGGCGCAGTTTCAGGTCGAGGGCGGCCAGCGGCTCGTCCAGCAGCAGCACTTGGGGTCGGTTGACCAGGGCGCGGGCGAGGGCCACGCGCTGGCGCTGGCCGCCGGAGAGCGTGGGCGGCTTGCGGGCGGCCAGGTGCCCGAGCTGTACGAGGTCGAGCATGCCGGCAACCCGCTCGCGGATCTCGGCGCGGGCGACGCCCTTGCGTTTGAGGCCGAAGGCCACGTTGTCCGCGAGGGACAGGTGGTCGAAGAGGGCGTAGCTCTGGAAGACGGTGTTGACGTTGCGCTTGTCGGGCGGCAGCCCGGTCACGTCCTCGCCGTCGAGCAGGACGCTGCCCTCCGTGGGATCGGCGAATCCGCCGATCATCCGCAGCAGGGTCGTCTTGCCGCAGCCGGAGGGGCCCAGGAGGGAGAAGAACTCGCCCGGCGCGATGTCGAGGGTGACGTCGTGGACGGCGTACGCATCGGCGGGGCCGGCGTACCGCTTGGCGACATGGTCGAGCCGGACCGCGGGGTGCGGGCGCGGGTGCGGGGGACGGGGAGGGTGCTGCATGGGGTCACTTCCCGGAGAGCAGATCGAGGCCGCCGCGGCGGCCGAACAGGCGCGGGATGGCGAGCGCGAGGACGATGAGCGCCACGGATCCGGCGAGCATCAGGGTTCCGACGGCGTTGATGGTGGGCTGCACGCCGAACCTGATCGCCGAGTAGATGCGTACGGACAGCGGCTGCGGATCGACGCCGGTGGTGAAGTAGGCGAGGACGAAGTCGTCGAAGACGAGGGCGAAGATCAGGACGGCGGAGGCGAGGATGCTGGGGAGCAGCGCGGGCAGGGTCACCAGGCGCAGTGCCTGCCGGCGGGTGGCGCCGAGGTCCATCGCCGCCTCTTCCACCTCGGGGTTCAGGGCGGCGATGCGGGAGCGCAGGATGACCGTCACGTACGAGATGGAGAAAGTGATCTCGGCGAGCATCACGGTGCCGGTGGACAGCGTGATGCCCGTGCCCTTGAAGAGCAGCATCGCCGCGACGCCGGTGACGATCTCCGGGGTGATCAGCGGGACGAGCATGACCAGGCCGGCGAAGGAGCCGAGCCGGCTGCGCGCGCGTACCAGCCCGAGCGCGAGGGCCACGCCGAGGACCAGTGAGCCGGCCATGGCGACCAGGGAGACCTGCAGGCTCATGCCGAGCGAGTCGAGCAGTACGTCGTCGTGGAAGAAGGCCTTGTACCAGCGCAGGCTCAGCCCCTCGAAGACGGTCAGGGACTTCTGCGAGTTGAAGGAGAACAGGACGACGACGCCCACGGGAAGGTAGAGGAGCGCGAAGAAGACCACGGTGACCGCGATCGCGAAGCGGGGCCGTCGCTCGGCGCGTCGTGTCATCGGGCCGCCTCCGCCTCGTCCTTGCGGGTGCGCCGCAGGTAGCCGAGCATCCCGAGGAACAGGACCGCCATCAGCAGCATGGTCAGAGCCGAGCCGAGCGGCCAGTTCTGGCCCTGGAAGAACTTGTCCTGGATCAGGTTGCCGATCATGATCTGGTCGGGTCCTCCCATGAGCTGGGCGCTGACGAAGTCGCCCATGGCGGGCAGGAAGACGAGGACGCAGCCGGCGGCGGCGCCCTGCCGGGTGGCGGGCACGGTGACGAAGAAGAAGGTCCTCAAGGGGCCGCCGTAGAGGTCGCGTCCGGCCTCGATGAGCGAGGTGTCCATGCGTTCCAGGGCCGCGTACAGCGGGATGATCATGAACACGATGAAGCCGTAGACGAGTCCGGCGATGACGCCCGCGCCGGTCTGGAGGATCTTGGTGTCGTCGTCGGCGATGCCGACCGCCCGCAGGGCCCGCAGCAGTGGTCCGTCGTCGGAGAGGACGACGGACCAGCCGTACATCCGTACCAGGTAGTTGGCGAAGAAGGGGACGACGATGGCGGCGATCAGCGCGTTCTTGAAGCGCCCGCCGTGCAGCGCGATGGTGTAGGCGACGGGATAGGCCACGGCCAGGCAGATGGCGCAGGTGACGAGCGCGTAGCCGAGGGAGCGCAGCAGGACGGTGCTGTACGCCGGGTCGGCCAGAGTGGCGATGTTGTCGAAGTTGAGTCCGAAGCGCGGGTTTCCCAGTGGGTCGGTGGTGCCGAACGCGAGGGTGGCCACCAGGACGAGGGAGGCGAGCAGGAAGCCGGTCATCCACAGGGTGCCGGGGAGCATGAGCCAGGTCCACAGTCGCGCCCCCGACGCGGACGGCCCCCGGTCCGGACGGGTCGCCCCGGATCGTTTGCGTCGTGTCATGTCAGCCGGCCTTCACGTCGGTCCAGGCGGCGTCGCGGGCCTGTTCGCCCCGCGCGTCGCCGTTGCGGAAGAAGAGGTCGGCCTTGAGATCGTCGGCGGTCACCAGGCACTGCGGGAACGGCTCGACGAGTGCGGCGTAGGTGTCCTCGGTGCCGCGCACGGGCATCGGGTAGCCGATGTACTCGATGTTCTTCTTCACGTTCTCCGGGCGGAGCATGTAGTCGATGAAGAGCATCGCGGTGCCGGGGTGCTGGGCGTTGGCGGGTATGGCGTAGCAGTCGGAGTTGACGGGGGCGCCCTCCCGGGCGACCTCGAAGCCGAAGACCGAGGGGTCCTCGGCCTGGGCGAGCATCGCGGCCATGTCCCCGCTCCAGGCCTGCGTCATGTCGGCGTTGCCGTTGAGCAGGTTGTTGTAGCTGTCGCTGGAGAAGCCGCGCAGCCGGGGGCGGAGCGAGCGCAGGGTGTCGGTGACGCGGTCGAGCTCGGCCGGGTCGCCGGTGGAGAGGCCGAGTCCGAGCTTGAGCGCGCCCATGCCGAGCACCTCGTCCCGGTCGTCGAGTACGAAGACCTTGCCCTTGGCCTGCTCGTTCCACAGGTCGCTCCAGGAGCCGGTGAGGTCCCCGAGGCGGTCGCGGCGCCATCCGATGCCGGTCTTGTACATGGTGAAGGGGACGGTGTGCGCGGAGCCGGGGTCGTACCAGGGGTCGGCGAAGTAGCCGTAACCGCCGAACACCGCCTCGGCGTTCTTGAGCCGGCTGTGTTCGATCGTGCGCAGCCTGCCGCCCGCGGCGAGGCGCTGCGACCACTTCGCCGTGGGGAAGATGATGTCGTAGCGGTTGCCGGCGTTGAGCTTGGCGGCCATGCCCTCCATGGAGTCGAAGTTCGACTGGACGACCTTGACCCCGTACTCCTTCTGGAAGCCTTCGAAGACGGCCGGATCAACGAAGTCGGCCCAGTTGAAGTAGACGAGGTCGCCGTCGACCTTGACGTCGATCGGGGCGGGCGCGGCCGCTGCTCCGGCCGGGTCGCCGTCGGATGCGAACCCGCAGCCGGCCGCCGTGAGGGCGAGGGCCGCGGTGGTGCCTGCGCGGAGGAAGGAGCGTCTGGTCAGGGGAAGTGCCTCGGGGGACATCGGGGTCCTCTCCGTAGGGGCCCGCTGCCGTGGGGGACGGCGGGAAGGGAACAGCGGCGGGGGCGGTCGTGCGGTGGGCGCGGTGGTGCGGGGGTGCCGTGGTGCGGGGGTGCGGTGGTGCCGTGGTGCCCGCACGGACGGCGCGCTTCAGCGGGAGCGGCTCACAGCTCGGCGGCGTCGAGGTCGGCCCGGATGCGGCCGGCGAACCAGCCGACCGCCGACTCGCGGCGCGACAGGGGTCCGGGCTCGAACCCGGGGGTGGAGAGCCCCTTCTGGACGCGGGCGACCAGCTCGGCGTCCTCGTCGTTGGTGATCCAGCCGATGTGGATGTTCAGGCGCCGGGCCAGCCGGGTGCGCAGGCTGGTGCCGCGGCGGGTGTAGAACGCGCCGGGTACCGCCACCCGGTCCACCGCCGTCGGGATCGCGGTCCAGGCCAGCACGTGGTCCGGGTAGAAGTCGATGAGGGTGTTCGGGTAGATCACCGCGTACCGCCAAACCCTGCGGTCGGCCTCGGCGAGGCCCGGCATCGGGGCGGCGATGCGCTGGTAGAGGCGTTCGGGCCAGTTGGAGGAGGGCTTGTCCCGCAGCGGCGAGGTGAACAGGGCGTAGGACTCCTCCATGTCGCAGGTGTAGCCCTGGTAGTCGAGCAGCCGCATCAGCCCGGGGTGGGCCACCGGGACGTGGTAGCCCTCCAGGTAGTTGTCGACCGCCACCTTCCAGTTGGCTTCCTGTACCTCGGCGCCCGCCAGGTCGTGGATACGGGCGCGGCCGACCGGTACCAGATCGGCTCCGGCGTAGTGGCCGACTGCCTCGGCGAGGCCCGCGCAACTCTTCGCCAGCGGCACGGCGTCGGGGTCGAGGTTGACGAAGACGAAGCCGAGGAAGGACTCGACGCGGGCCGGGAACAGGCCCAGGCTCGGCTTGTCGAGGCAGGGGATCTGCCGTGCCTCCGGGGCGCCGACCAGGCTTCCGTCGAGCCGGTACGTCCAGCCGTGGTAGGGGCAGCGGATCGCCTTGCCGGCCGGTTCCGGGGCGGTCACCAGGCGCGTTCCGCGGTGGCGGCACACATTGATGTGGGCGGCCAGGGCGCCGTCCTCGGTGCGGACGACCAGTACCTCGCGGTCCGCGACCGTGGCGGCGAGCCGGGCTCCCGGATCCGGGAGGTCGGATTCGTGGCAGACGACCTGCCAGGACTTGCCGAAGACGTGCCGCATCTCCGCGGCGCCCGTCTCGGGATCCGTGTAGTAACGGGCTGACAGGGCGGGCCCGGGGGAGTCCTGGCCGGGCGGGCCGATCGGTGTTTCGGGGGCTCTGTGCTGCATCGGGTGACTCCTTGCCGTACGAGCGGCGGCGATCGGTGTCGGCGATCGGTGTCAGCGATCGTGTCGAGGCGACCCAGCTGGCGGGCAGGGGGAGGTACGGCGGACGCCGCGACCTCGCTGACCGATTGGACAGCCAGATTGCTGGCTCATTTCCGCCGGGTCAAGACTTGTGGGCTGACCGATCGGTCAGCTAGCGTGATTGCTATCGCTGACCGATCGGTCAGTCAACGTGTCACCCGTCGCTGCCCCGGCGCCACCGTGCATCCGCCCTGTTCCCCGCGCCGGAAGCAGCCCTGCCCGCCCCGGCATCCGCCCGGGCCCGCACCCCCCATTCCGCCGCACGACTCGGCGTCCCCCCTCGGCGAGCCCCGGGCTTCCCCTCACGCCCCGGCACCCGCCGGCGCCGGCCCGTCCCGGCACCCCACACCTCCCGGAGGCACGTATGAGCGGTCGTCGGCGTCTGGACTGGCTCGGCCTCACCCCCGAACCGGAGCGGGAACTGCCCGTGGCGGTCGCCGCCCTGCGCGCCCCGTACCCGGCTTCGCCATCACCCCCACCGGAGGCTCCGGCACCGGCCGCGGAACCGGCGGCCGCGGAACCGGCGGCCGCGGAACCGGCGGCCGCGGAACCGGCGGCCGCGGAACTGGCAGCCGCCGAGCGGCGGCGCGTGGAACGCCTGGTCCTGCGGGGCAGCCGGCACGGCTGGCTCCGCTACCTGGCCGAGGTCACCGAGCTGGTGACCTCCGTGGCCGAGGGCTCACGACCGGGCGACCGGGCAGCCGCCCTGCTCGCCGCGGAGGTGGTCCTCGACCACCACCGCATGCTCATCGGCCTCCCGGGCACCGGATACGGCCGCACCGCCGAGGACCGTACCGCGCTCGAGAGCGCCGTACGCACCCTGCGGGCCCCCACACGGACAGGAGGCATGGGATGACCGCGATCCGGCTCCCGACGGCGCAGCCGCCGCACTCCGCACTCGGAGCGCGACCGGACGTGACGGAAAGCGCCGGGGCGTACCGCGCCACCGGCGGTTACCAGAGCGCCACCCGCCCCGACGAACTGCTGCACCACCTCGACGCCTCCGGCCTGCGCGGCCGCGGCGGGGCCGGATTCCCGGCCGCCGTCAAACTGCGCGCCGTCCGCGAGGGCGGCGGCGTCCCGGTCGTGGTCGCCAACGGCGAGGAGGGCGAACCGGGTTCGGTCAAGGACCGCTGGCTGCTCCGGGCCCGGCCCCACCTGGTGCTCGACGGCCTCGCCCGCGCCGCCGCGATGACCGGGGCCGCACGCGGCTACGTCTACCTCTCCGACCCGGAAGCGGGGGACCGCATACGCCGGGCCCTCGCCGAGCACCCGCCGCCCCTGCCCATCGAGGTCGTCGAGACCGACCGCACCTATGTGGCCGGCGAGGAGTCCGCGGTCGTCCGCAGGATCGACGGCGGCCCGGCCCTGCCCACCGCCAAGCCGCCCCGCCCCTTCGAGCGCGGCGTCGGCGGCGCGCCCACCCTGGTCTCCAACGTCGAGACGCTCGCCCGCATCGCCCTGACCGCCGCCCGGCCCGGACTGCGGCAGCGGATCGCCCGCTCCACCCTGGTGACGCTGTCCGGCGGGACCGGCACCCCGCTGCTCACCGAAATCCAGTACGGCGTCTCCCTGCGCACTCTGGCAGCCGCCCACGGCACCCCGGATGCCGCCGGGGCCCTGATGGGCGGGCTGTTCGGGGGTCTCGTCGACGCCCGGGGCCTGGACCTCCCCCTCGAGCCCGGCGCGCTCGCCGCGGCGGGCACCGCACTGGGCTGCGGAGCGATCCGCCTCCTCGCCGCCGGCACCTGCCCGGTGACCGCCGCCACCGAAGCCGTCGGCCACCTCGCGGCCGAGAGCGCCCGGCAGTGCGGCGTCTGCGTCACGGGCACCGCGGCGGTCCACGACGCCCTGAGGGCGCTCGCCGCGGGCACCGCCGGGCCGCAGACCGTGGCGAACCTGACCCGGTGGTCGCGGGCCCTGCCCGGACGCGGCGCCTGCGGGCTGCTCGACGCCGCCGCGGGCACCGCCGGCAGCCTGCTGCGCGCCTTCCCCGGAGTCGTCCCCTCCCACCTCGGCGCGGCGTGCCCCGCCTGCGCCGCCGACCTGCCCGCGGGCGGCCCCGGACGCCTCGCCGTCGCCGTACCGGAGGTCTCCGACGCGCCCTCCGCCCGTATCGCGCTTCCCGCGATGAAAGGAACGCCGTGAAACTCCTGCTGGACTCCACCCGCTGCCAGGGCTACGGACTGTGCCAGGAACACGCCCCCGAGCTCGTCGAGCTCGACGAATGGGGCTACGCGAAGCTCATCGCCCTCGCCGTCGAGCCCGCCGCGGAGGCCGCTGCACGCGCCTGCGCCGAAAGCTGCCCCAACGCCGCCCTCCGAGTGGAGAAGTGACATGGGACGCGACCTGACCGCCCTCTTCGACCCCGGTTCCGTCGCCGTCGTCGGCGCCAGCGACGACCCGGCGAAGTACGGCCATGCCGTGGCCTCCCAGGCCCTGCGGGCCCCCGACCGCAGGCCCGTACACCTGGTGAACCGGCGCGGCGGCACCGTCCTCGGCCGGACCGCGGCCCGCTCCCTCGCCGCGATCGGCGAACCCGTCGAACTGGTGGTGATCTCCGTCCCCGGCACGGGTTTCGAGGCCGCCGTCGACGACGCCCTGGCCTGCGGGGCGAAGGCGATCGTCGGGATCACCGCGGGCTTTGCGGAGGCCGGACCCGCGGGACTGGCCCGCCAGCAGGCGGTCGCCGCCCGCGTCCAGGCCGCCGGAGCCGTGCTCGTCGGCCCCAACTGCCTGGGCATCGCCGACAACACGACCGAGCTGTACCTCGCCTCCGACCGCTTCGCTCCCGGCGGCGTGGCCCTGCTGAGCCAGAGCGGCAACCTCGCCCTCGAACTCCAACTCCGCGGCGCGCCGCACGGCCTGGGCTTCTCCCGGTTCGTCTCCCTCGGCAACCAGGCCGACGTCACCCTCGTCGACCTCGTCGAGGACTGCGCCCGTCACGAGGCCACCTCGGCGATCGCCGTGTACGCCGAGGACTTCGGCGACGGCAGGGCCTTCGCGCGGGCCGCCGCGGAGGCAGGCAAGCCGGTCGTCCTGCTCACGGCGGGCCGGGGCACCGCCTCCGCGCGCAGCGCCCAGTCCCACACCGGGGCGCTCACCACCTCGGCCGACGTGGTGGCCGCCGCCTGCCGCGACGCCGGGGTGGAACTCGTCCACACGCCACGGGAGATGACGGTCGTACTCGCCGCCCTGGCCGCCGGGCCGGGGACGCGTGCGAAGGGCCGCCGGACCGCCGTCTTCACCGACGGCGGCGGCCATGGCGCCATCGCGGCCGACGCCGCCGAGGACGCCGGGCTCGACGTACCGGAACTCGGCGCGCGGGCACAGGAACGGCTGCGGGCCGTGCTGTGGGAGCAGTCCGCGGTCGGCAACCCGGTCGACCTGGCCGGGATGGGCGAGCAGAACCCCCTCTCGTATGCCGAGACAGTCGCGGAACTGCTCGCCGCCGACGAGGTTGACGCCGTCCTGATGACCGGCTACTTCGGCGGGTACGCCGCCTCCGACGGCGGCCTGGGCGGCGTCTCGGCCGGCGGCTCCGTACTCGCGCAGGGCGAGCAGCGGGCCGCCCGCGCGATCGTCACACACCTCGCGGCCGCGCCGAAGCCCCTGGTCGTGCAGTCGATGTACCCGCAGTCGCCGAGCTGCCGGGTCCTGGCCGGGGCCGGGGTACCGGTGTTCGCCGCGACCGAGGACGCCGCCCGCGCGCTGGCGGCGATGACCGCCCAGGGTGCCGCGGACATGCCCGGGCTCCCCGCGCTGCCGGCGCCCGCCGCGCCGCTGCGGGACCCGGGGTACCACGGGGTACGGGCGCTGCTCGACTCCGCGGGCGTGCCGTTCCCGCCCGCCCGAGAGATCACGGACGAGGCCGGACTGCTGGCCGCAGCGGCGGAGTTCGAGGGCCCGTACGTCCTGAAGGCCCTGCACCTCCTGCACAAGTCCGACGCGGGCGGCGTCGCGCTGCGGCTGGCCGGCCCGGACGCGCTCCTCGCCGCCTACCGGGACATGAACGCCCGGCTCGGCGCGCCCTCCTACTCCGTCGAGGCGATGGCCGATCTGACGGACGGCATCGAGCTGATCGTGGGCGTCAACCGCGATCCGAGGTTCGGGCCGGTGGCCCTGGTCGGGCTCGGCGGGGTCCTCACCGAGACCCTGCGCGACGTCGCCTTCGCGCTCGCGCCCGTACCGGCCCGGCGGGCCGAGGAGCTGCTCCGCGGCCTGCGGACCGCCGCCCTGCTGGCGGGCGTACGCGGCCGGCCGGCCGTGGACGTGGCCGCGGCGGCCGCCGTGATCGAACGCATCACCACGGTCGCCGCCGCACATCCGGAGATCGCCGAGCTGGAGGTCAACCCGCTGTTGGTGCGCCCGGACGGGGCCGTCGCCCTGGACGCGCGGGCCGTCCTGCTCTGAGCGCCCCCGTACCCCCTCTCACCCCTTCGCGTCCCGGAGAACACCATGGACTTCCGCTACACACCCGAGCAGGCCGACCTCAAGGCCCGCGCCGCCGCCTACACGCGGCTCCTGATGAGGTACGAGGACCAGTCCGAGGAGGCCGGCGGGCCGCTGCCCTCCGACACCGTCTGCGAGCTGACCCGCGCCGCCGTCGAGGCGGGCGTCTACGCCATCAACATGCCCGCCGAATGGGGCGGGGCCGGGCTCTCCCTGCTGGACCAGGTCATCGTCGAGGAGGAGTTCGGCAAGGTCACCAACTGTCTGTGGGACATCCCCTGGCGACCCGCGAACGTCCTGGCCTACGGGACCGAGGCGCAGCGGGAGAAGTACCTGCTCCCCGTCATCCGGGGCGAGCGGTTCGACGCGTTCGCCGTGACCGAGCCCGGCGCGGGCTCCGACCCGGGCTCGTGCACCAGTACGGCGACCCGTACCGACGGCGGCTGGCTGCTGAACGGCGAGAAGTGGTTCGTGACCTGCGGCGACATCGCAGACTTCCTGCTGGTGCAGGCCGACGCCGGCCCGGAGCGGGCCCCGACCCTGTTCTTCGTCGACAAGGAGGCGGCGGGCGTCGAGATGACCCGCGTCCCCCGCTTCATGCACTCCGCGGTGAACGGGCACCCCGAGTTCACCTTCACCGACGTCTTCGTCCCCGACGAGGACGTGCTCGGCGGCCTCGGCAACGGCTACGAGCTGACCAAGGAATGGTTCACCGACGAGCGGCTGATGATCGCCGCCCGGACCGTCGGCGCCGCCGAACGGGCCCTGGAACTCGCCCGCAACTGGGCGGTGGAGCGCCGCCAGTTCGGCTCGCCCATCGCCGACTTCCAGCTCATCCAGGGCATGCTCGCCGACTGCGCCGTGGACATCGCCGTCAACCGCGCCTACACCCACCAGGTCGCCTGGGAAGCCGACCAGCCGCACACCGACCGCAAGACCCTGCACGCCAAGGCGTCGACGGCGAAGCTCGCGGCGAGCGAGGCCGCCGGGCGGGTCATCGACCGCTGCGTACAGATCTTCGGCGGTCGCGGCTACGACCGTTCGTACCCCGTCGAGCGCATGTACCGCGAACTGCGCGTCGACCGGATCTGGGAGGGCACCTCCGAGATTCAGCGCCTGATCATCGCCAACGAGCTCGTCAAGCGCGGCACCCGGGCCCTCGCGCTGCCCGGCGCCTGACCCTTCCCTGCGCCCCCGGCCCCCGACCAAGATCACGAGGACTGACACCCATGGACTTCCGCCTCACCCCCCGTCAGGAAGAGCTCAAGAGCTCGGCGCGCGCGCTCACCGAGTTCATCATGAAGTACGAGCTCGACTGCGAGGAGAACAACGGCCTGCCCCCGCAGGCCCACACCGAGATCCGCGACGCCGTCCTCGACAGCGGCCTGCAGGCCGTCAACATGCCGGCGGAATGGGGCGGCGCCGGGCTCACCGTCCTGGAACAGGTCACGGTCCAGGCGGAGCTCGGACGGCTGACCGGCGCACTGTGGGACATGGTGTGGCGCCCGGCCAACGCCCTGTCCTTCTGCACGCCCGAGCAGCGAGAGCGCTACCTCGTCCCCGTCATCCGGGGGCAGCGGCGCGACTGCTACGCGGTGAGCGAGCCCGAGGCGGGCTCGGACCCGCAGAGCCTGCGGACCACGGCGACGCGGACCGACGGCGGCTGGGTACTGAACGGCGAGAAGTGGTTCGTCACCGTCGGCGACCACGCGGACTTCATGATCGTGCTCGCCGCCGCCGGGGAGGAGGGCGCCCCGACCCTGTTCCTCGTGGACAAGGAGACGCCGGGCATCGAGATGACCCGGGTGCCGCGCTGGATGCACACCTTCGTCTACGAGCACCCCGAGTTCACCTTCACCGACGTGCGCGTGCCCGAGGACTCCGTGCTGGGGGAGGTGGGCACCGGCTACGACATCACGCGCTCCTGGTTCACCGAGGAACGGCTGATGATCGCCGCCCGGACGATCGGCGCCGCCGAACGGGCCCTGGAGCTCGCCCGTGACTGGGCGGTGGAGCGCCGCCAGTTCGGCTCGCCCATCGCCGACTTCCAGCTGATCCAGGGCATGCTCGCCGACTGCGCGGTCGACATCGCCGTCAACCGGGCCTACACCCGCCAGGTCGCATGGGAGGTCGACGAGGGACGGATCGACCGCAAGACGCTGCACGCCAAGGCGGCCATCGCCAAGCTGGCGGCGAGCGAGGCCTCCGGCCGAGTCATCGACCGCTGCCTGCAGATCTTCGGCGGCCGCGGCTACGACCGCTCCTACCCCGTGGAGCGGCTCTACCGCGAACTGCGCGTCGACCGGATCTGGGAGGGCACCTCCGAGATCCAGCGCCTGATCATCGCGGGTGAACTCGTCAAGCGCGGCACGGGCGTGCTGCACATGCCGTCCTCCGTGTGACCGTACGGCGGTCCGGGCCCCGGTGCGGGGCCCGGACCGCCGCCGCCGCGTACGGCACCAGTCCTGCATGTGAAGGGAGAACCGATGACCGATGTGGAACGGGTCGGGATCGTGGGCTGCGGCCTGATGGGATCCGGCATCGCCGAGATCTGCGCCCGCGCAGGCCGCGACGTCGTGGTGGTGGAGACGAGCGGGACGGCCGCGGACGCCGGCCTGAAGCGGATCAGGCGCTCCCTGGCCCGCGCCGCGGACACCGGGAAACTGACCACGGCCGAACGGGACGCCGCTGCAGGCCGGATCACCATGACCACGGACATGGCCCTGATGGCGGACCGGGACCTCGTGATCGAGGCCGTGGCGGAGGACGAGCGGGCGAAGCTGGAGGTGTTCGCCCGGCTCGACGTGGTGGTGGAGCGCCGCGACGCCGTGTTGGCCACGAACACCTCCTCCATACCCGTCATCCGGCTGGCGGCCGCCACCTCGCGACCCGGCCAGGTGGTCGGCCTCCACTTCTTCAATCCCGTCCCGGTGCTCCCCCTGGTCGAGCTCGTGCCCTCGCTGCTCACCGACGAGGGGACCGCCCGGCGCGCACACGCCTTCGCCTCCGAGGTCCTGGGCAAGCACGTCGTCCGCGCCCAGGACCGGGCGGGATTCATCGTGAACGCGCTCCTCGTGCCGTACCTGCTGGCCGCGGTGCGGATGGCGGAGTCCCGGGCCGCCTCCGCCGAGGACATCGACCGGGGCATGACCCTCGGCTGCGCCCACCCGCTCGGGCCGCTCGCGCTGGCCGACCTGATCGGGCTGGACACCGTACAGGCCATCGCACGGTCGATGTACGCGGAGTACCGGGAGCCGCTGTATGCCCCGCCGCCGCTGCTGGCCCGGATGGTGGACGCCGGCCTGCTGGGCCGCAAGACGGGCCGGGGTTTCCACACATACCGCTGACCGGCGCGCCCCGAACGGCCGGAGCCAGGGGGCGTGATGCGCGAGGATGAGGGTCCGGCGGCCGGCAGCCGGACCCGACCACCCACCCGCCCTGCGGGCGCCGACACGGGGAGTAGCCAACGTGACCAAGGCCGAGCGTGCACTGGAGACGCGCGAGCGCATCCTCAAGGCCGCGTGCGAAGTCATCGCCGACATCGGCTTCGAGAACGTCAGCATGCGCAAGGTCGCTGAACACGCCGGGGTTTCGAAGGCGCTGCTGCACTACCACTTCGACACCCGCGAGAAGCTCTTCGCCGAGGCCATGACGCACTCCTTCGCCCAGACGGGCACGGATACCGAGGACGCAGGCGACACGGTCCCGGCCACGGTCGTCCTGGCCCGTATCCTGCGCAGCATGCTGCCGAGCGACGCGGATCTGCGCCAGGACTGGAAGCTCTGGCAGGAGCTGTGGGTGCGCGCACAACGTGACCAGACGGCCCGTCACCTCGCCGTGGACCTGTACGACCAGCTCCACGCCTGGGTGGGCGGAGCCGTGGAACGGGGCATCGATTCGGGCGAGTTCACCGAGTGCGATGTCGCGGCGGTCAGCACGCTGGTCCTGGCCCTCTGCGACGGCCTCGGCATCCGCCTGATGCTGGACGACCCCCGGGTCGACCTCGCCACGGCCCGGTCCACGATCTGGCGGGCCATCGCCCCCGTGCTCGGGATCGCCCCGGTCTTTCCGGAGGTGTGACACCCCTTGGGGACAGACCCCGGACCGGGGTCAGGACTTCGGCACGGTGTTGATGTAGTTGGTGCCGGCACTGTAGAAGCCGTCCACCGTTTTCTGGACATCCGCCTGGGAAACGGCCTCATCGGCCTTGTAGTAGAACCAGTTGACTTTCATGTCCCATGTGCGCTGACCGCCGGCGAAGGGAAGGTCGATGAACCAGTTGCTGAAATGGACGTCCATCTTCTCGCGCGGGACGTACTTGCCGGAGCTGGTGAACAGATCCTTGCCGTCCAGGGAGTAAGTGACCTTTCCATTCACGGCGGTGACCATCATGATGTGCCAGCCCTCGAGGCGCTGCTTGAGGGTGTGGCTGACCCGGTCCGGCGGATCGGCCTTGTACCAACTGACGGTGTCGAGTTGCGGACCCACCGAACCCCAGCCGCCGTTCGGCAGGTACTCGTAGTCGAGTTCGCTGTAATTCGCCGAGGAGTCCGAGGGGGAAATCGGAAAGAAGGTCTGGACGACGTGATCGCCATTGCGGCCGCTCGTGGGCTTGTCGCTGAGGTGGACCCGAGCGGCGAAGGTCCCCGTGAAGAGTCTGGTGCCGGTGCTCTGCACCTCGACCTGCCTGGTGCCCTGCTTGGTGCCGTCGGTGGAGGACTGCAGCTGCAGGACCCGGCCCCCCTGGGCGGTCGTGTCGGAGGGGAAGCCGGCACCAGCGGTGGCCCAGGTGTCCTTGATCCCTGGGCCACCCCCGTCGGTACGGACCTGCCAGCCGTGGGCGGCGAGCGAGGGGTCGTCGGGGCCGCTGTAGTGGAAGCCGTCGAACAGGGTTCCGGGCGGTCCGGACGGGGTCGGCGAGGCGCTGGGGGCGGCGTCGTCGGCACCCCTGCCGGATGCAGGGCCGCCGGAACACGCGGCGAGTACGCACAGGAGGGCAGGCAGCGTGAGTACGGTCCACGCGCGGCGTCGAGAGGTGCGGCGGGGCTGACTCACACGGGCTCCTTGGGGCGTAGAGGCGGTATCTGGACACGCCCATTTGCGTGAGGATCAAATGACTGATCACACGAGGGGGGCATCCTAGCGAAACGAATGTGCAGGCCTTACCACCCCGTGGGTGGTCGGGATCCGGTCGGGGCTCAAGCCCGAGGTCGAGCACCCGGCGACCGCGCGTCTCGCCTACCGGCCGGTACATCCAATTGTCATTTCGATCCGATTACAACACGTGAGCAGACCGCGCCAAATGCATACATCGAGCCAAATTCGATTCAGGCCCGTGCACTAGCGTTCGCCCTGCAATCCACGGTCTACGAACCGTGCACTGAAAGGCCTCGCTAGGTGCGCCCTGTCATCACTTCCATCGACCGTGGACCGGCGCACCAGGCGCAGCCTGACATGTCTGAGTCAAGCATTGAGGAGTTCGCTCCCGCACCGGTGTTCGTCTCCCAGTCGGGTCTGCGCGGCCGTCTGCTGCGGGGCTTCGGCTGGCCGGTCTCCGTGGTCGGCGCGGTCCTGGCGGTCGCCATGGGCAGCAGCCTGATCGGCGTGCAGGCGGACGCCCCGGCGATGGGCATACCGGCGCAGCCCTCGCGGTCGGCCGCCCCGTCGCCCTCACCCGTGCGGTCGCTGTCGCCCACCCCGTCACGTACGTCGTCCTCCTCGTCCTCGTCGCCATCGCCTCGGACGGCCGCGCGGTCTGCGACACCCCAGACGAAGAGCTCGGCCACCACATCGATGCGCTCGGCCACCGCATCGAAGCCCACGACCACCACGCCGCACGGGGCGAAGCCTTCGGGTCAACCGGTCAAGCACCCCTGATCGTCCGCACCACCCATCTCCAGGAGCGTCATTGTCCCGGTCCCGCCACCAGCGCCGCCGGCAGTCCCTGCTGAGGCCGCGCCGACTGGCAGCGCCGCCGCTGCGCTTCTTCATGCCGCTGTCCCTGCTGGCCTGCCTCCTCGCGCTCCTCGTACTGCGCGGCCTCGCCACCAACGAGGCGTTCCACGACTCCCGGATCGCGATCTCGGTCGACAAGACGACCGTGCCGGACAACCTGCTCAAGGGTGGTCCGATCATCGACGCGCGTGGAGCCAAGAACGCGCAGCCCGTGAGCTATCACATCCCCGACCGCACCGTGGTTCTGAGCTTCGACGACGGCCCCTCGCCGGAGTGGACTCCGAAGATCGTGAAGGTGCTCGCGGCCCACAACGTCCGTGCGGACTTCTTCGTGACCGGCGCCATGACCACGCGCAACCCGGAGCTGATCCGGCAGATCGTCGCGGGCGGCCACGAACTCGGCGTGCACACCTTCACCCACCCCGACCTCGTATACCAGTCCCACGCCCGGATCAGCTGGGAGATGGCGCAGACGCAGCTGGCGCTGGCCGGCGTCGCGGGCGTCCACAGCGCGCTGTTCCGACCGCCGTACTCCTCCGACGCCTCGGCGATGGACGACTGGAACTACCCGGTGATCAAGTACGTGGGTGCGCGCGGCTACCTCACCGCGTTCATCGACCGCGACACCGATGACTGGAAGCGTCCCGGAGTCGAGGCGATCGTCAAGGCGGCGATGCCGTCCAAGCCCGGGGCGGGCGAGCTGATCCTGCTGCACGACGCGGGTGGCGACCGCACCCAGACCATCACCGCGCTCGGGCAGATCATCGAGAAGCTGCAGGCCCAGGGCTACCGCTTCACCACGATCTCCGAGGCACTCGGCGCCTCCAGCGCCACCGTGCCGGTACACGGATTCCAGCTGTGGGCGGGCAAGGGATACATCTGGGCCACCCAGGTCGCCGTGCTCACCCTGCCGGTGCTGGTCTGGCTGCTGGCCCTCGTCGGCTTCCTCAACTTCGGCCGGTTCGCGCTGATGCTCGTACTCGCACCGATCCACGCCCGCCGCTCCAAGCGGAGGGACGCCTGGGGACCGCCCGTCACCGAGCCGGTCACCGTACTGGTCCCGGCCTACAACGAGCGCGAGTGCATAGCCAACACCCTCAACTCCCTGGCCGCCAGCGACTACCCGATCGAAGTGATCGTCATCGACGACGGGTCCACGGACGGCACCGCGGACATCGTCGAGGAGATGGACCTGCCGTTCGTCCGGCTGATCCGCAAGGTCAACGGCGGCAAGCCCAGCGCGCTCAACGCGGGCGTCGCGGCCGCCTCGCACGACATCATCGTGATGATGGACGGCGACACCGTCTTCGAGCCGTCCACCGTGCGCGAGCTGGTCCAGCCCTTCGGCGACCCGGGGATCGGCGCGGTCGCGGGCAACGCCAAGGTCGGCAACCGCGACAGCCTGATCGGCGCCTGGCAGCACATCGAGTACGTCCTCGGCCACAACCTGGACCGCCGGATGTACGACATGCTGGGCGTCATCCCGACCATCCCCGGCGCGGTCGGCGCCTTCCGCACGGAGGCCCTGCGGCGGGTCGGCGGGATGAGCGACGACACCCTCGCCGAGGACACCGACATCACCATCGCGGTGCTCTGCGACGGCTGGCGGGTCGTCTACGCCGAGTACGCCCGTGCCTGGACCGAGGCTCCCGCCAGCCTCCAGCAGCTCTGGTCCCAGCGGTACCGCTGGAGCTACGGCAGCATGCAGGCGATGTGGAAGCACCGCGGCGCGGTGACCTCCCGCGGCCCGGCCGGGCGCTTCGGCCGGCTCGGGCTGCCGCTCGTCGTGCTGTTCGGCGTGGTCGCCCCACTGCTGGCGCCGCTGGTCGACATGTTCCTGCTGTACGGCGTGCTGTTCGGGGACGCCCCGATCACCCTCACCAGCTGGGGCGGCTTCATTCTGCTCCAGGGCGCACTGTCCTGGTACGCCTTCCGGCTCGACCGCGAGAAGCCCTGGCATCTGATCAGCCTGCCGATCCAGCAGCTGGTCTACCGGCAGCTGATGTACATCGTCCTGTTGCAGTCCGCGATCACGGCGATGACCGGTGGCCGACTGCGCTGGCAGAAGCTGCGGCGCACCGGCGAGGTCGCTGTACCCGTGGAGGCCTGACCGTGACTGCATCCATCGACCTCGGGCGCTCTCGGGACACCGTCCAGTTGAGAGTCCTCACCGTTCCACGACAGGAGGCGGAGCCGGAGGCCGAGGCGCCGTCCACGCGCAAGGGCGGCCGGGACCGCTATCTCGACCTCCTGCGCGCGGTGGCACTGGTCCGCGTGGTGTTTTACCACCAATTCGGCTGGTTCTGGCTGCCCCTCGTCTTCCCCTCGATGGGCGTGATGTTCGCGCTGGCCGGCTCGCTGATGGCCCGCTCGCTCAGCCGTCCCGCACTCGGCGTGATCCGCGGCCGACTGCGCCGACTGCTGCCGCCGATGTGGCTGTTCGGCGCCGTCATGATCGCCCTCCAGATCCTCGACGGCTGGGGCCCCGACTCCGAAGGCCACCCCGCCTGGTGGTGGGCCAAGCTGGGGTTCTGGATCCTGCCGCTGAGCACCCCGCCGTATGCGGACGAACTGCCCGGTTTCCACCACGTGGAACACAGCTGGGCCGCGCAGATCATCGTCCCGCTCTGGTACCTCCGCGCCTACCTCTGGTACGTGCTGCTCTCCCCGCTGATGCTCCGGGCACTGCGACGATTCCCGGTGGTGACGCTGTTCGCCCCCCTGGCGCTGACGATCGTCATGAACGCGTTCTTCGCCGACCAGGAATTCGTCTACTACCGGGTCTGGGAGACCGCCAACGACTTCGCCGTGTTCGGCTCCTGCTGGATCCTCGGCATGGCCCACCAGGAGGGGCTGCTCAAGAAGATCCCGCAGTACGTACTGCCGTCCATCGCGCCGCTGATCATGGTGGCCGGCCTCTGGTACCTGCAGACCCGGCCGGCCGATCCGACCGAACCGACCGACATCGAGTCCTGGCCGATCGCCCAGGCCCTGTGGTCCCTCGGCTTCGTTGCCATCCTGCTCCACGTCAGCCCGTCCTGGGAGCAGTGGCCCCGGCCGCTGGAGCGCTGGAACGGCCTGGTCAGCCTGCTCAACGCACGCGCTGTCAGCGTCTACCTCTGGCACGAGGCCGCGCTGGTGGTCGCCGTCCCGCTGATCGACCCCCTCTGGAGCGTCCACTTCTTCTACAAGAACCTCCAGTGGCTGCTGGCCAGCCCATGGTTCACGCTGCTGGTGGCGATCCCGCTGCTCGGCCTGCTGGTGCTGAGCTTCGGCTGGGTCGAGGACGTGGCCGCCAAGCGCTCGCCGCGGCTCTTCCCGTACCCGCGCCGCCGACGGGGCAGGCGCCGGGCCGCCGTCTGACGGGGGCTGCGCGTAGATCACGGAATCGTGCCTGCGGGAGAACCTCAGTCAGCGCGAGCTCCACTCGTGGATCTTGCGGTCAGCTTCCGGGAGCGTGGACCTCGTCGTCGAGGTCGCTGATCAGCCAGGCGAGCATCGCGGGCGTGGCGTCGAAGTGGCCTCCGTGCCCGGCATCGGCCTGTCTGATCAGCGTCGCGGTCGGCATGCGTGCGGCGAGCCACTCGCCGTGCGCAGGGGGCACCAGGGTGTCGAGGCCCCCGTGCCAGATCCGCGTCGGGGCCGTGATGTCTGCCGGGTCGAACCCCCACTCCGTGCCGAAGAGAGCGGTGACATCGTCCACCCAGCCGTCCAGGCCCGGCCGGACCGCTTCGGCGAACGCCGGGCCCATCATCGCGCTGATCTCCGGTCGGGAGAGGACCGCCTGTTCGATCTCCGGCAGTGGCGGGAATTTGGCCGTTCCGAGATTCGCCAGGTGTTCCGTGACGGTTTGCCTCCCGGTCAACGCCACGGCGGCGCTGCGGCGGTTTCCCTCGCTCATGCCGGCGGTCCAGTCCAGCCCGACCGCGTCACGCGGCGCCAGGCTCGCCAGCGCCCCCAGCCGTGTCACCCGTTCGGGATACCGGGCGGCGAAAGCCATGGCGTGCGGGCCGCCCCCGGACACTCCGAACACCGCGAAGCGGTGCAGGCCGAGTGCGGCGGTGATGGCGGCCACGTCGGCGGCGGCATCGATGACCCGACGCCCCGGCTTCGGTGTGGAGCCTCCGAACCCGGGCCGGTCATAGGTGATCAGCCGGACGCCGAGCTCGTGGAACAGGGAATCGTCCGGGTATCGGGCCAGTCGGCTCATCGGGCTGCCATGCAGGTAGACGACCGGTATCCCGGTGGGGTCGCCCCATTCCTCCACTGCCAGCGTCCGACGGTCGCCGGTGATCAACTCGCGCATGGCGGCAAAGCTAGTCTCGGTACTGATGAACGGCCAAGGCCGTTCATTCACAGCAGAAGATCGCCGTACTGCTTTCGGCGGGCGGCCGGGCCGGTTCAGCGCGGGCAGGGCGTACATGGTCGTGCTGCCGAAGCCGGCGGGCCTGGACTTCCTGGCCTTCGTCATCGCCCGCTGCCTGGAGGCCGAAGAGGCGCTGACGCGGCGGGAGGCTAACACGCGGGGGAGGACCCTTTCTGGCCGGTGAGGTCTCGGTTGTACAGCCACCCGCTGGTGTTCGTGCCGTCCACGCGCACGTACGTCCATTGGTTGCCGTACGAGTTGACGGTGTAGCAGTGGTACCAGAGCTTCGTGCCGTCCTTGACCAGGGCACCGGCGGGGCAGTTCTGGTACGGCGCGGCCAGCAGGTGATGGTCGCCGGAAATGTAGCCGTAGGTGCCCGGCTTCGGGTCCTTGTGGGTCCAGCCGGCACAGCCCGTCGGTACGGGGCTCGGCTGGGCCGGGGCGGGCGAGGCCGCCGTCGAGGAGGGCGGTGCCGTGTTCGGCTTCTTCGAGGCGGCGGCGGACGGCTTGGCCTGGGGCCCGGAGCTGGAGGGAGAGGGCCCCGGGGTGTCCGCGCCCGGCCGGCCGCCGACCGCCGGGGAGTCGCTACCGGACACGGGCTTCGGCGCCACCGCCCGCATCTGGTCGCCGCCGCCCCCCGCAGTCGCGGCATAGGTGACACCGCCGGCGGCGAGTACCGCGACGGCCGCCGCGGCTATCGTGACACGGCTGCGCCGGCGCCCCCGGTCCGCGACCTCGGAGTCTTGTGCGGCGGTCGGCGGCCTGCCCGGCGGGGGAAATCCGCTGTGGGGAGCCGGGACATGGGGTTGCACAAACGATACTGCGCCCCCACCGCCATCGCCCCCACCACCGAGGACCGGAGGCGGCCCGAAGCCGACGGGCGGCCCCACGACGGGCGGCCCCACGACGGGCGGCCCCACGACGGACGGCGCCGTCGGGGTCGGCATCCCGGAGGCGGGAACCGGCTTCGCGGGGTGCGCTCCGGCCCCGTCCGCCGCCACCCGCTCCAGCATCGCGCGGGCCTGGTCGGCTGTGGGCCGGCTTGCCGGCTCCTTCGCCATCAGCGCCAGCAGCACCGGGGCGAGCGGCCCTGCCCGCCGGGGCTCGGGCAGCGGTTCGGCGACGATCGCGGCCAGCGTGGACCACACCGAGGTGCGGCGGAACGGCGAGACGCCCTCCACCGCCGCGTACAGGGTCATCCCGAGGGACCAGATGTCCGAGGCCGGGCCGGGCTCCCTGCCCTGCGCGCGCTCCGGAGGCAAGTAGTCGAGCGAGCCGACCAGCTGACCGCTGCGGGTCAGTTTCGCCATGGCCGCGTCGTCGGAGGCATCCATGGTGGCGATGCCGAAGTCGGTGAGCACGACCCGGCCGCCCCGCTCCAGCAGGACGTTGCCCGGCTTCACGTCCCGGTGCAGGACACCCGCCCGGTGCGCGGCGTCGAGCGCGTCCATCAGCTGGGCGCCGATCGCGGCGGCCTCGTACGGGTCGAGCGCGCCTCGCTGCGCCACCACGTCGTCGAGCGAGGTTCCGTCGACGAGTTCCATGACGATGACCGGCAGGCCCCGGTCTTGGGTCACGTCGTGCACGGTGACCACCCCGCTGTGCCGGATGCGGGCGGCGGCCTGCGCCTCGCGCTCCATCCGGGTGCGCAGGTCGGCCAGTTCGGACTCGCTCGCGTCGGTGTAGGCCCGCAGGACCTTGACGGCGACCTCCCGGGCGAGCAGTTCGTCGACGGCCCGCGCGACGACTCCCATGCCGCCGCGGCCGACCACGGAGGTCACCCGGTAGCGCCCCCCGAGCACCTTGCCGACCAGGTCCCCGTCGTTCTCTTGCCCCTCTTGGCCCGCTGGCACCACATGCTCCGTTCCACGACCGGTCATTCGTCTCGATCGACGATCTGACAGGGCACAAGCGTAGATGCATGATCGGCGGGCAGGCCGCGCGGCCTGCGCCCGCGCCCCGGCTACCCTCCGGTTCGCGGCAGATGCGACTTCGCGTCTTCGTAGCCGGCGCTGCCGGGCCGCTCGGCCGGGGCGTAGAAGAGGTTCAGCACTCCGGGCTCGAAGGCCTCGCAGGAGACCAGTTCGAGGGGGACCGCGGGCTCGCCTTCGCCGAGGTGCCGGTGCATTGCCGGCCCACCCCCGCATTGACCGGGACCTGTAACCGACCGGGCGGTGCCCTGGCCGGCTTCCTCGTCGGCTGGGGCACGGCGGGGCGAACACCGGCCTGACCGGACGACCGTGGGCCGTATGGGGGAGGCCGGCGGGGGCGTGCGGCGCGCTCGGGCGTGCTAGGGGGCAGGCTGGGCAGCCGAAGGGATATTCCCTCCTCAAACGGACGTCAAGGGAGCTCGTTGTGGCTCACGCAACCGACCCGCCCGCCCACCGGCCTGCACCCGACGGCGGCCCCGGACCGGCGCCGCGCACGCCGGACGACGCGTTCGCCGGGGCCGCCCGCTCCCGTGTGACCCTCCGCGTCAACGGTGTCCACCACGACCTCGACCTCGACCACCGGGTCACGCTGCTCGACGCCCTGCGCGAGCACCTGGACCTGACCGGCGCCAAGAAGGGCTGCGACCACGGGCAGTGCGGTGCCTGCACCGTCCTGCTGGACGGCCGGCGCGCCAACAGCTGCCTGCTCCTCACCGTGGCCCTCGACGGCAGCGAGATCACCACCGTCGAGGGCCTGGCCGGCCCAGACGGCGCCCTCCACCCGCTCCAGCACGCCTTCATGGAGCACGACGCCTTCCAGTGCGGCTACTGCACCCCCGGCCAGCTCTGCTCCGCCGTCGGCGCGCTCCGCGAAGCCGCCGCCGGCCACCCCTCGTACGTCACCGCCGCAGCGGTCCCGGCGGCGTCCGGCCCCGCCGTGCTGACCACCGAGGAGATCAGGGAACGGCTCAGCGGGAACCTCTGCCGCTGCGGCGCCTACCCCGCGATCGTCCGAGCCGTCGCCGACGCGGGAGCCGACGCCGCGGCCACCGCGACCGGTGCGGAGGTGACCGCATGAAGCCCTTCGCCTACGTACGCGCCACCAGCCTCCAGGAGGCGGCCGACGCCTACGCCGCCCACCCCGGCTCCCGCTACCTCGGCGGCGGCACCAACCTCGTGGACCTGATGAAACTGGGCGTCGAGACACCCGGCGCCCTCATCGACGTCTCCCGCCTCCCGCTGGAGGAAATCCGCGAACTCCCCGACGGCGGCCTGCGCGTCGGCGCCACGGTCCGGGGCAGCGACCTGGCCGCCGACCCGCTGGTGCGCACCCGCTACCCGCTCCTCAGCCGGGCGCTGCTCTCCGGCGCCTCCGGCCAACTGCGCAACGTCGCCACGACCGGCGGCAACCTGCTCCAGCGCACCCGCTGCGGCTACTTCCAGGACCTCTCCAAACCCTGCAACAAGCGCGAACCCGGCAGCGGCTGCGGGGCCCGCGACGGCCTCCACCGCGACCACGCGGTACTCGGACACTCCGAGCACTGCATCGCCACCCACCCCTCCGACATGGCCGTGGCCCTCGCCGCGCTGGACGCCGAAGTCGAGCTGTACGGCGAGGCGGGCACCACCCGTACCGTCGCGGCCGCCGAGTTCCACCGGCTGCCCGCGGACCGGCCCGAGCAGGACACCGTCATCCGCCCTGGGGAGATCATCACGGCGGTGATCCTGCCCGCCGCCGCGCCGGGCGCCGTCTCCCTCTACCGCAAGGCCCGCGAACGCGCCTCGTACGCCTTCGCCCTCGCTTCGGTCGCCGTCGTCCTCGACCTGGACGACGGCCGCGTGCGCCGGGTCGCCCTCGCCTTCGGCGGCCTCGCCCACCGGCCCTGGCGCGCGACCACCGCCGAGGCCCGGCTGACCGGCGCCGTACCGCACCCCGACGCCGTCCGCGCGGCCGTCGACGCGGAACTCGCCCGGGCAGAGCCCCTGCGCGACAACGCGTACAAGATCCCGCTCGCCCGCAACCTCGCCTGCGACGCCATCGCCGAGCTGGCCGGCACGCGCCCCGGTTCCCCCGCCACGGCGTAGCGGCGCCACCGACCAGGAACAGGACCACGATGAGCCCGTCCTCCGCCACCCTCGAATCCACCGCCTCCGCCGCCGCCGCTCTCGGCGCCTCCGTCCCGCGGCGCGAAGGCCGGGACAAGGTGACCGGCGCCGCCCGCTACGCCGCCGAACAGCACCTGCCCTTGCGGGCCTACGCCTGGCCGGTGCCCGCGACAGTCGCCCGCGGCCGGATCACCGCCGTCGACACCGCCGACGCCCTGGCCCTGCCCGGCGTACTGGGCGTCCTCACCCCCTACGACGCCCCCCGCCTGGGCCCCTCCGACGACCCCACCCTGCAACTCCTCCAGGACCTGCGGGTGCCGCACCGCGGCTGGTACGTCGCGCTGGCCATCGCCGACACCCTCGAGGGGGCGCGGGCCGCCGCCGACGCCGTGCGCGTCACGTACGAGAGCGAGCCGCACGACGTCACCCTGCGCGAAGGGCACCCGGGCCTGTACACCCCCGAGGAGGTCAACGGCGGCTACCCCGCGCACCGCGAACAGGGCGACCCCGACACGGCGTTCGCCGATGCGCCCGTACGCGTCGACGTCCGCTACTCGATTCCGCCGCTGCACAACCACGCCATGGAGCCGCACGCCGCCACCGCCGACTGGGACGCCGAACGCGGCCACCTCACCGTGTACGACTCCTGCCAGGGCACCACGGTGGTGCGCAACGTCCTGGCCGGGCTGTTCCGGCTGCCGGAGCAGCAGATCACCGTCCTGGCCGAGCACGTCGGCGGCGGATTCGGCTCCAAAGGCACACCGCGCCCCCACGTCGTCCTCGCCGTGATGGCCACCCGGCACTGCGGACGCCCCGTCACGCTGTCCCTGCCCCGACAGCACATGGCCGCCACCGTCGGACACCGCGCGCCCACCCTCCACCACCTCCGGCTCGGCGCCCGCCCCGACGGCACCCTCACCGCCCTCACCCACGAGGTCACCACGCACACCTCGCAGGTCCGCGAGTTCGTCGAACAGGCCGCCGTGCCGGCCCGGGTGATGTACGCCGTCCAGAACAGCCGCACCACCCACCGCGTCACCGCGCTCGACGTGCCCACGCCCTCCTGGATGCGTGCCCCCGGCGAAACCCCCGGCATGTACGCCCTGGAGTCGGCCATGGACGAGCTGGCCGACGCCCTCGGCATGGACCCCGTCGAGCTGCGCGTGTGCAACGACCCGGCCACCGAGCCCGACAGCGGCCGCCCGTTCAGCAGCCGCCACCTCGTGGAGTGCCTGCGCGACGGCGCACGCCGGTTCGGCTGGGCCGGCCGCCGGCCGCCCCGCCGCGAGGGGCCGCTCCTCATCGGGACCGGTGTGGCCGCCGCCACCTACCCCGTGTACATCGCCCCTTCGGGCGCCCGGGCCCACGCCCGCCCCGACGGGAGCTACCTGGTCGAGGTCAACGCCACCGACATCGGCACCGGCGCCCGGACGGTCCTGGCCCAGATCGCCGCCGACGCCCTGCACGCCCCGCTCGACGCCGTCTCGCTGGCCATCGGCAACAGCGCGCTGCCGGCCGGCCCCGTTGCCGGCGGCTCCACCGGAACGGCGTCCTGGGGCTGGGCGGTGCACGACGCGTGCACCGCGCTGACCGACCGGCTGGCCCGGCACCAGGGGCCGCTGCCCGCCGCCGGGCTCTCCGCGTCCGCCGACACCACCCAGTCGGCGAAGCAGAAGTCCCCGTACGCGCGCCACTCGTTCGGGGCACACTTCGCCGAGGTCCAGGCCGACACCGTCACGGGCGAGGTACGCGTCCGCAGGCTGCTCGGCGTCTTCGCCGCCGGCCGCATCCTCAACCCGCGTACCGCCCGCTCCCAGTTCATCGGGGGGATGGTGATGGGGCTGGGCATGGCGCTGACCGAGCACAGCGGGCTCGACCCGGCGTTCGGCGACTTCGCGGAGCGGGACCTGGCCTCCTACCACGTGCCGGCGAACGCCGACGTCCCCGCCATCGAGGCCCACTGGATCGACGAGCACGACAAGCACCTCAACCCGATGGGCAGCAAGGGCATCGGGGAGATCGGCATCGTCGGCGCCGCCGCGGCGATCGGCAACGCCGTGTGCCAAGCCACCGGCCGGCGGCTGCGGGAACTGCCCCTGACCCCCGACCGGGTCCTGGCCGCCCTCGACGCCGGCCCGGAGGCCGCGGGCCGCGCCGGATGACAGCCGGACGCGCCCCCGCCGTGGCGGCCGGTCCCGCGTCCACGCGCCACCCGGGGGCAGAACGTACTCACCGGAGCCGATTCCGGGGTCGGCCGGGCCACCGCCGTCCGGCGCGACCTCACCGAACTGCCCGGGGCGTCCGACGTCATCTACGCCCTCGCCGGGGACCTCGCCCGGATCGGCGTACTGGTCGACAACGCCGGTACCGGCACAGCCGAGCCGTTCCTCGACATCGGCCTCGACCGGCCTCGGCCAGGTCCTGAACGTGTCCTCGGCGGCTGCGGCTGACCAGCCACGCCGGGCGGATACACGGCACGGACAGGCCGTCAGCGCCCCAGCGCACCACGGACCGTCAGCCCGTGGTGGTGGCGCAGTCGGTGCATCTCCCACCAGGACAGGGCCGTGACGGTGATGGGGGCGCCGAGGATGAAGACCGCCCGGGCGCCCGCCGGGACCTGCGGGTAGGCGCCCGTGGCCACGTCCAGGAGCGCCATCTCCCACACCAGGATGCCGGCGAGGACCGGCGGCACCACCTCGTGGATGTCGGCGGTACGGAAGACGTGCACGAGCGACAGGCCGATCCCGTAGAGGGCGAAACCGATCGACCACAGGCACAGCACCCCGATGACGATCTTTCCCGGCAGCCCGACGGCGTCCCGGAGTCCCGCCAGCTCCGGCGCCATCGCGAGCGCCGAGGTGCCCATGGACGCCATGATGGCCAGCACCGCGCCGAGCGAACGCAGGGCCCGTCGCAGGTAGACGCGCCGCAACCCGCCCCGCGCGGCTGCCACGAACGCGCCGACCACCACGGGGAAGGTGCAGACCAGCACCAGGACGCTGGACCAGCTCTGGTCGAGGCGATCGTCCGCCACGGCCTTGACGTCGGCGGCGCTGACGACGGCCTTGTAGGTGACCATCAGGCCCACCCAGGCCACGAGCCCCAGAGCGGTGCGCCACAGCTGGAGCTTGCGGACCTCCGGATCGTGGACTATCCCCGGACGCGAAGGACGGAACGCCAGCTGGGCGGCGTACAACGGGTTGTAGAGGCCGCGCAGGATCTTCCGCCCCCGCGACGGCTCGACGCGCGGCGGCGGAACCGGCGGATGGGCCCACGCGTACGGGTACCCCTGCGGCGGGACCGGCTGCGCATAGGGATACCCCGGTGGCGGGGCGTACGGAGGCCCCTGCGGCGGGACCGGGGAGCCCTGGCCGCCCCACCCCGCCGGCGGCCGACTGCCCGCACCGCCCGCCGGATCCCCGTACCCGCCCCCGCCGTAACCGCTCATGCCACGCACCCCCGCTGTCCTGCCCTGTCGAACCCACGCATCGTAGTCGCCACGCACCCACGAAGCGGGCTGCCGACGGCACGTGATGGAGCGGCACCCGGCGGCGGGATCCGCTGCTGCGGCGTGGCGCGTGTACGCCGCCTTCGCTTCCCGGACAGCACGTTTCGGCCCGTGCGGTGTCAGATCTGCGCTCCAGGGAGGTCGGTGTGGTGTTTCAACCCCGGTTCCGCCGGGGTTGCCGTCAGTCTTGGGTCAGCAGTTCGGGATGGACACCCAGCGGCTCCCGTTCCAGTAGTCGGCCTGATCGTTCCCCTGGCCGGACAGGTAGTAGGCCGACACCCAGCCCTGGCTGCCGGCGGGGGTGTCGAGGTCGGTCCACAGCCACCAACGGTTGAAGTTTCCCTGGCCGTCGTTGACTTCGGCTCCCCAAGCCCGGCAGAAGACGTAATTGCTTCCGGCGTAGAGATAACCGTTGGGTCCGCACGGATGTCCGTTGCTCGTTCCGCAGACCGGGTTCGGGTATCCGCTCGCCAGGGAGAACGTCGTGATCCAATACTTGTTGTAGGCATGTGCCTGCGGTGCGGCGAGGGAGACGTTCGCCGCGAGCGCGAGCAGCAGGGCGGTGAGCAGCACGACGGTGTTCCGTACGGTCGTGGCAGCGCGGAAGTGCATCGATTCTCCAGGTGACGTGAAGGGCGCCGAGGAGGCCGTGCCACGGGAGCGGCGTGGCTAGAGGCGGCCGGACCAGTAGTCTTCGCAGGACGGCACCGGATTCGTCTCGGAGGAGATGTCGGTGTCCTTCATCCAGCCCCACGCGCCGTTGTCGGCCTGGGTCAGCAGCCACCGATACGGATGGATGTCGTTGCCGTTGTACTGACCGTTGTCGATCCTGCAGGCGAACCAGCTGGGATTGGAGTACATGTAACCGACCACGGTGTTGGGGTAGTCCATGTCCCTGGTCGCGCCCCACACCGGTGCCCCGGAGCGGTTGTGGCACATGTACGCACGGTACGTGTAGTCGCCCCCGCTGTTGACATTGAAGCCTCCGTTCCAGCATCCGCCGGCCGCATGGGCGGGGACGGCAGTGCCGATCATGGCGCCTGCCAGGACCGTGGCCGCCGCGACCATCTCGGCTGCCATCTTGCGTACGTGCATTAAGGCTCCCTGGTGAAGGGGTGGAGGATGACGGTGCGTCAATCCATTCCGTTTCAAGGTTAGTTGACGCAGAACCTGTCGTGTTGGAACGACGCTAACGCCGCTGCCCGGAGACATGCGACCTCTGGAAGTGGGGGTTTCGCCGGTCGATGCGATGTGGTAACAGACCCGGATGACCCATCGGACCCAGCCCCACCGAACGGCAACGAGCTGCTCCGAGTCCAGGCGAGGATCGCGAGACCGTGCCGGGAGTTGCCAGACCCGATGACGCTCTTTGCCCGAGTGGGCGACATCGTTCCCGCAGTGGTCGGAGCGGACGGTGTGTGCGGGCTGACGCTCGACCCGGCTACGCTCCTGCACACCGGTGGGTTTCACCACAGGGGCGTGCTGGGCGAACGCACCTTCCTTCGCCCACTTCGCGAAGTGCTGCCCATTTCCGGTCGAGCCGCGGCGTCGCGTCCACGGTCGTGGTGACGTAGGCGTCAGGCACGCTGAGGACGGTCTTACCCGCCCCGGTCAGGACAGGACCCAAGTCACAGACTCCGGCGTGGGGGTGCGTGGCCGAGTACCGCTCAGGGGTGAATGGCCGCCGTCCCGGTGGCGGTGCGGCGGACGATGTTGACGGTTCTGACGAAGCTGATCCGGTCCGGATTGATGTCGGCACCGGTCGCGGCCCGGCAAATCAGAGAGGTGATCGCGTAGTTGACCAGCAGGTAGGCCCAGATCTCCTGTGGACCAGGTCTGGGCTCTTGGACCGCAACACCTTCCCCGGCCCGTGTAGGACGCTCTTGAGCCGGCCTTTCGCGGTCTCCTCCTCCCCTCGTCGGTGGTAGGCACCGGCGAGTTCGCCGGCCGTCGCGGCCTCGGGGTCCTTGACAGTGGTGATCAGGCAGACCAGTTCCTGCCCGTCGCGGTCCGGGACGTCGTACTCCACGACCCGCACCACGTGGGCAGCAGCAGGGTCCGGCGTGGACCCCGACCGTGCCTCCTCCAGCAACTGCTGGCGCTGCCGGCCACGGATCGCAGGGTTGACCAGGGCGGACAGGTACGTCCCGTCGGACAGGACCTTCAGGACGGGCAGCAGAAGTTGCGTCGGTGCCCGCCAGCGCAGCGCGGCCCCGGTGTGTGCGGCGGCACTGAATGCGGCGAAGCTGTAAAAGCCGCGATCGGCAAGAAGTAGCCAGTCGCTGGAGATCGAGGGCAGCAGCGAGGCGGCCGTCGTCTTCTCGCTGCGGTTCCACGCGCCGACCTCGGCGTCCATGAACGCGTGGAACCCGCACTCGACCACCGCCACGACCCTGGCCTTCGGGAGGGCCGAGCGGGACTGGTCGTTGCCCGCGTAGCCGAACTCGGCCGCGTTCTCGGCGGTGTCGGGCAGGTCCAGGTCGAATCCGTCGATCGCCATAAGGCGCCACTGCCGCAGCCACGCGCCCCGGGTCTCGCCCGTGGCCACCGGCTCGGCGACCCGGTAGAACGTCTCGCGGAGCAGATCACGGCCCAGCCGCCCCGGGTGCAGCTCAGCCACCCCGCACACCGCAGCGGCCTCGTCGACCTTGAACCGCGGCACCGCAGCGACCAAGGCCCCCAACGACACCTGGTCCGGCCGCGCAACCGGCCGACCCGCTCCAACCGCCGCCTGATCCATACGGCAACCGTAACCGTCCGTCCGAAGCGGCACCTGCACATCCTCACCGTCGTAGCGGGTGGCCAGTCCACGCCACTCGTCCCTGCCGCGGTGGTTCATGCGGCGGCCCGGGTCCCCACGACCGTCCGTCGTCGTGGTGCAACGGCGAAACGCCTGGCGGCGGGGTCGCGTCGCTCGACGGTCGGCTCGGACCCGCCGCCAACACTGCTACGCCTACCGGGGGTACCTCACACGGACTGCGCTGAGTATCGCCCCCGTCTGGGCGGACCGGAGGGGGCCGGGGCATGCGTGGCCGCCCCAGTCCTGGCCGCCCATGCTGTGTATGCCGAACCCCTGGCCCAGCGGTGTGGAGGCGCGCTCGAGGGGCCACCCGTGCTGGGCCATGCCCCAGGCGTAGATCCGGGCGACGGCGTCCACCTGCTGCGCGGTGAGCGGCCTACTCGCGAATCCCGAGGTCTCCACCGAGAGCCACG
The DNA here is from genome assembly GCF_036106915.1 of Streptomyces sp. NBC_00354. Taxonomy (NCBI): domain Bacteria; kingdom Bacillati; phylum Actinomycetota; class Actinomycetes; order Kitasatosporales; family Streptomycetaceae; genus Streptomyces; species Streptomyces sp. NBC_00354. The sequence continues at coordinate 8,114,941 of NZ_CP107983.1, forward strand.
ACGGGTTCCCGGAGGCCTGCGCCCAGGCCCGGTCGTGCGCGGAGACGTACTGTTCGATCTCGCCGGACTGCGAGACCCAGAAGTGCGAGGAACACTCCACTGCCGGGTCGCTGAAGCGATCGTGGAGCGAGCTCTCGCCCTCCTGCACATGCAGGACCAGACCCCGCATCTCCCTGATCCCGCCCGGAGTGAAGTTCACCGCCAGCGGCTTGCGGGTGACGTCCGGCATCCACGCCTGCCCCCGCTCGGGAGTCGTTTCGGCGGGTGGCCCTGCCCCACCCTCGTCCTGCGTTTCCGCCAGGCCGGGCCCGAGGTCCCTGTTGAGGTCGACGACGACGCCGAGAGCGGTGGCGATGAGTCCGCCGCCGGTGCAGGCCATGGCGGTGCGGCGCGATACAAGTCGCGGCTTCGGTTTGCGGTGGGTCAAGCGAGCGGCTCCGTACGTACAGGGCAGGGATCGGAGGTCCCGCCGCGAGGCCCGGATGCGAACGCCGGTCGGTACGGCCCGGCAGGCCGGTTCGGCTCCCTGGCCCTGGCCCTGGACCGTCGGGAACGGAGCATCGGTAGATCCTTTGTTGGGCTGAACGTTCTCCACCGGAATACTTGCCGACCTTTGGTGTCGGAATGGGACCGGATGATGACCGTTTCGTGACGGCCGGCCGGGTGTGCGCTCCGCCCGACGTGCGGCCCCAGCGAACCTTCGGTACGTCGGAGCGCAAGGGTCGGTACCGAGAAGAACGACGTCCGGTTCACGGAGCTGCCTGACACCGGGACGACCGGAGCCACCTGGCGGGCAATAGGCTGTTCGGAACAGCGAGTCCAGGTGGCTGAGCGATGCCGCGGCGAGATGGCGCTGGCCGGGCTTCCACTCGACGGCGTAGTCCGGAACCGCTTGGGACCCCCGGAGGGCTGGACGCGTCCGAGTCTCCGGTGCCGGGGTGGCTCAGGAACGGCGGCGGGCGATCATGGGCAGCGTTCCCATATCCGGGCCTGGCCCGGGTCGCCCGGGTCGCCCGGGTGCCCCGGTCCGTGCCGTCTCACGTGCTGCCGGCGACCGGAGCGTACGGCACCGCGGCAACCGGGTTCGGCGCTGCCCGGTGGCGGTCCTGTTCGAAGGACCGGAGCAGGTCTGCCGCGACGCTCACCGCGATCGTGGCGGGTTCCTTGCCGGTGATTTCGGCGATTCCGATCGGGGTCTTGATCCGGTCGATGGTGGCGGCGTCGTGGCCGCCCTCGGTGGCCAGGCGTTGCCGGAACCGCGCCCATTTGGCGGACGAGCCGATCAATCCGATCGGGCCGAGACCGGCGGTGCGCAGGGCGGCGTCGCACAACGCGGCGTCCTCGGCGTGATCGTGGGTCATGATCAGGACGTGGGTGCCGGGTGGCAGTTCCGTGAGCACCGCCTCCGGAAGCAGTGGGGTGTGGTGCACGTGGATCTGTGCCACCGCATCCGCGAGCACGCCGAGTCGTTCGTCGGTGAGCATCTCGGGGCGGGTGTCGATCAGGTGCAGGTCGAGGTGGTGGCGGGCCAGGATGCGTGCCAGTTCCAGTCCGACGTGCCCGACGCCGAAGACCGCCACCGCTTGGACCACCGGCAGCGGTTCGAGAAGTACGGTGACGGCTCCGCCGCAGCACTGCACGCCGTGCCGGCCGGTGACCTTGTCGTTGAGGGCGAACTCCATCAGCTCCGGCTCCGGATCGCGCGCCCCGATCACCTCGCGGGCACGGTCGATGGCGACGGCCTCGATGTTGCCGCCGCCGATCGAACCCCAGGTCTCGGTCCGTCCCACGACGAGTTTGGCACCGGCCCGGCGGGGCGCGTGGCCGCGCACGGTCGCGACGGTCACGAGCACGCCGGGTTCCCGGCGTGCCCGCAACCGCGCGACCGCGGCCACCCAGCTCATGTCAGGCATTGCTCAAAGTGCTTGCGTCGGCGGGGACCTCGCTGCCGTCGGGGACGCGTCCGTCGTGCCGCACGCCCCCCTTGCGGGCTGCTTCGATCGCCCAGTACACCGCCTCCGGTGTCGCGGGGGAGGCGAGCTCCACGCTGACTCCGCAGGGCCCGAACTCCCCGGCCGCCTGCCGCAGCGCTTCTCGCACCGAGAAGGCCAGCATCAGCGGAGGCTCACCCACCGCCTTGGACCCGTACACCGCACCCTCCTCGGTGGCGTTCTCCAGCAGCCTGACGTTGAACTCCTCGGGCATCTCCGAGAAACTCGGCAGCTTGTAGGTGCTCGCGGCCTGGGTCAGCAGCCGACCGCGGTTCGGCCCGTCGCCGGCGTCCCACCGCAGGTCCTCAAGCGTGAGCCAGCCCGCGCCTTGCACGAAACCGCCCTCGACCTGACCGATGTCGATCATCGGGGAGAGGCTGTCGCCGACGTCGTGCACGATGTCCACACGCCGGATCCGGTACGCGCCGGTGAAGCCGTCCACCTCCACCTCGGTTGCGGCGGCGCCGTAGGAGAAGTACTTGAACGGCGAGCCTTGGAAAGTCTTCGCGTCCCAGTGCAGGCCCTCGGTCCGGTAGAAACCGGCCGCCGACAACTGGACCCGCTGGAAGTACGCGGTGCGCACCAGGTCGTCCCAGGCCAGTGTCTTGTCGTTGCCGTGGACGCGTGCGACGCCCTCGACGATGCGCACGTCCGAGGCGTTCGCACCCAGCTGGTTTCCGGCCACCTGCAGCAGCCGCCCGCGCAACTGCTCGCAGGCGTTCTTCACCGCCGCACCGTTGAGGTCCGCCCCGGCACTGGCGGCGGTTGCGGAGGTGTTGGGCACTTTGTCGGTACGCGTCGGGGCCAGCCGCACCTTGTGCAGCCCAATGCCCAGCGTGGTCGCGGCCACCTGCAGCATCTTGGTGTGCAGGCCCTGTCCCATCTCGGTGCCGCCGTGGTTGATCAGGACTGAGCCGTCCTTGTAGATCAGCACCAGTGCGCCGGCCTGGTTGAAGGCGGTGAGGTTGAACGAGATGCCGAACTTGATCCCAGTGATCGCGAGCGCCCGCTTGGTGTGCGGGTGCGCGGCATTGAATGCTTCGACCTCGGCCCTGCGGTCGGCGATGCGGGCGTCGTCCTGGACCTGGCGCCAGACGGTGGAGATCCGTTCGGGGTGCAGAACCCGCTGTCCGTACGGTGTCGAGTGGCCCTGCCGGTAGAAGTTGCGTTCGCGCAACTCCATCGGATCCAGGCCGAGCAGCGGCGCGCACCGGCCCATGATGTCCTCGATCACCAGCATGCCCTGCGGTCCGCCGAAGCCGCGGAAGGCGGTGTTGGAGACCTTGTTGGTCCTGGCGATGCGGCCGGCGATGCGCGCGTTGGGGATCCAGTAGGTGTTGTCGATGTGGCACAGCGCGCGGGCCACCACGGGCTCGGACAGGTCCAGGCTCCAGCCGCCGTCCGCGGTCAAGGTGGCGTCCAGGGCCTGGATGCGGCCCTCGGCGTCGAAGCCGATCTTCCACGTGGCGTGGAAGCCGTGGCGCTTGCCGGACATGGTCAGATCCTGGGTCCGGTTGAGCCGCACCCGAACCGGCCGACCGGTCAGCCTGGCGCCGAGCGCGGCGACGGCCGCGAACCCGTGCGGCTGCATCTCCTTGCCGCCGAAGCCGCCACCCATCCGCAGGCACTGCACGGTCACTTCGTGGCTGTGCAGGCCGAGCACGTGCGCGACGATCTCCTGCGTCTCCGAGGGATGCTGGGTGCTGCTCTGGACGAACATCTGCCCGCCCTCGTCGACGTGGGCCAGCGCCGCGTGCGTCTCGAGGTAGAAGTGTTCCTGATCGGAGAACTGGAACTCGCCGGTGAACACGTGTGCGGAGTCGTCGAAGCCGGCATCGACGTCGCCGGTCACCATCAAGGGCCGGGCGCCGTGAAAACTGTTCGCCGCGATCGCTTCCTGCAACGTGATCACGGACGGCTGTTCGTCGAGTTCCACCTCGACGGCCGCCGCACCGAGCCGGCCCGCCTCCAGGGTCTCGGCGAGCACCCAGGCGACGGCGTGGCCGTGGAACATGACCTCATCGGGAAACAGCGGTTCGTCGTGCTTCATACCGGCGTCGTTGACGCCGGGCACGTCGCCGCCGGTCAGCACGCGGACCACACCGGGCACGGCGAGCGCGGGCTCGGTGCGCAGCGCGGTGATCCTGCCATGGGCCTTCATGACCTGGACCGGGTAGGCGTGCAGTACGTCCTTGGTGCGATGGACCAGGTCGTCGGTGTAGAGCGCGGTACCGGTGACGTGCAGGTTGGCGCTCTCGTGTGGCATGGAAACGCCGACGACGGGCATTTCGGGGCGCTCGGACAAATGACTCATGACGACACCGCCTCGGTGGTTTGCGCGTACAGCTTCAGCAGGCTCTGGCCGAGCATCGCGGAGCGGTATCCGGCGCTGGCGCGGTGATCGTCCATGGGCGTGCCCTCGGCCCGCAGCACCTGGGACGCGGCCTCGACGGTCTCCGCCGCCCACGGCTTGCCCTCCAGGGCCGCCTCGGTGGCGAGGGCGCGGATCGGGGTGGCGGCCACGCCGCCCAGGCCGGTGCGTGCCTTGTGCACGATCCCGTCCTCGATGTCGAGCGCGAAAGCGACCGCCACGCTGGAGATGTCGTCGAAGCGCCGTTTGGCGATCTTGTGGAAGGCCGCGACGGGCGACAGCGGCAGCGGGATACGCACCGCGCGGATCAGCTCGCCGGGACGGCGCACGCTCTGCCGGTAGCCGGTGAAGTAGTCGGCGAGCGGGACTTCGCGCTCACCGTCGGCGTCGGCGAGTACCACCGATGCCTCCAGCGCGAGCAGCACCGGCGGGCTGTCACCGATGGGGGAGCCGGTACCCAGATTGCCACCGAGGGTCGCACTGTTGCGGATGAGCCGGGATGCGAACTGCGGGAACAGCTCCGCCAGCAGCGGGACGCTGCCGTCGAGGCGGCGTTCGATCTCTGTGAGCGTCTGCGCCGCCCCGATCTCGATGTGGTCGGATTCGACTCGCATCTCCCGCAGTTCGGGCAGCCGGTCGACCGCGACCACGCAATTCGACCGGCGGGAACGGATGTTCACCTCCACGCCCCAGTCGGTGCTTCCGGCGACGACCACCGCGTCGTTCCGCTCGCGCAGTAGCCGCAGCGCATCGGCCAGGGTGCTCGGCCGCAGGAACGCGCTGTCGTCCCGGGTGTATTCGGTGGCGACCGGTTCGGGCGGGGACTGCTCGCGACGCTGCGCCAGGGGGTCGTTCTCGGTGGGCGTACCGACGGCGAAAGCGGCATCGCGAATCGGGCGGTAACCGGTGCAGCGGCACAGGTTGCCGCTCAGGGCGTGCAGATCGAAACCGTTCGGACCGTGCTCGGTGCCGGTGCCGGTGCCGGTGCCGTCGGCCGAGTCCGGGTGCGCGCAGCGGTCGGGTCGGTAGTACTCGGAGGCCATGCTGCAGATGAATCCCGGTGTGCAGTAACCACATTGGGAACCGCCGCGGACGGCCATCTCCTCCTGCACAGGGTGCAACGCGGCCGGCATGCCGGACTCGCCGGCGGTGGCGAGACCTTCGGAGGTGATGACCTCCTGACCGTCGAGCGCCGCGACCGGGACCAGGCAGGCGTTGACCGCCACCCAGTCAGTGGGCTTGTTCACCCCGGGACGGGCCACCAGGACTGAACAGGCGCCGCATTCACCCTCGGCGCAGCCCTCCTTGGTGCCGGTGAGGCCACGCTCGCGCAGAAAATCCAGCACTGTGGTGTGGGGTGCAGCCGGTGAAATGGGTGTTTCTTTCCCGTTGACCGTGATCCGCGCCGCTACCATGGCGCACTCGCATTTCGGCGCGCGGTCGATGTGACTGTCCAAGTCGCCATTTCAGGAGCTTTCTCGTTCGGTGGTCGCAGCTCGATAACCCCGAGCGCAACAAATCGGCACGCAACGACGTGCCGTAGATGGTGACAGAGATGGGAAGGTGCCGGGGCCGCAATCAGGCACGCCGGGAGGGGGGCTGCTCAGCAGCCGTGTGCTACACGACCGGGAGCCCAGGCGATCTGGTGTGCGAGGCGAAGCAGTTCGGAGATGGTCGACATCCGGCTTCGCCCCCTTCCAGTAGTGGCTCACGAGTCGGTGCGGTCGAAGTTACGTTGCCGCAGGTTCATCGGTCAAGCGGATGTAGGTCGATTCCATGAACGCAGGCCACTTCGTGTGGGGGATATTCGTACGCGAAACCAGTCGTGTCCAGACCTGATCCGTTGGTCTACTGACGTCCACCCGGGCCGGGTATCGGATCCCGGAGGTTCCGATGAGTCTGGATCGGCGCCGGCGCCATCGCGCTGGGCCGGTACGGGGTGGTGGCCACCTTCCGGTCCGACGACAACTTCGGCCGCATCCTCGCCGCGTACGGCGGGATCTTCGTCGCCGGGTCGATCGACTGAAGCATGGTCGCCGACGGCTACCGCCCCGACCGCCGGGACGTCATCGGCCGCCTCGGTCTGCCTCGCGGGCATGCCCGTGATCATGTACGCGCCCCGCGGGAACTGACGCCGCTGCGTCACCTGCGGCTTTGGTCAGCCGTCGCGTTCGTCGGTTCCGGCCACGTAGGCGACGAGCACGCCGGCGAGCACGGCCCAGGCAGCTGCGACAGGTCCTGCTGTGGTCCAGGCGAGGAGGCCGAGCAGCAGGCCGGTGAGGGCTCCGGTGGCGAGGGCTCGCGGGTTGGTGAGGAACCTCCAGTGCTTGCGTCCGCTGCCGGGTTGGCGGACTTCGGCGACTGCCGTCCTGATGACGAGGGCAGCCACCACTATGGCGATGCTGAGCAGGGTGATCGCCATGGCGTCTCCAATGCGGTCGGTTGTGCTGTGCGGCGGCCTGTTCTGCCTCGTTGCCTTGGTAGATGTCGGGGACGCCGTCGGCATCCGCGTCGACGTTCCCTTCCTCGTAGGGATGACTGTATTGACATGGAGTGACGTCTGACCTTGACGGGCGCAAATCGGCACTTCGCAGTTGACACCGACCCTGCTGCTCCTGCCCTGTGGCCGACAGCCCGGCTCACCTGCAACCTGGCGGCGGCCCCGGGGCCCCGGAGCAGGCATCGGGCAGCTTCGGGTCCGGGGCGGGTGCGGCCACCGGAATCAGGCGCTCAATTCTTAGCATCAGAGGCAAACTATTTGCCCCGCCGCCACCAGGACGACTACAAAGGACGGGACCGATCCGAACCCTGCGATGGGGATGACGTCGAAGGTGGTGGATACGAATGCGTGAATGCAGCAGGATTGAACCGATCGCGGTCAGATTACTTCAGGGAAGGCCGATTTCCGGCGGTCTCCTATGATGTGGGCAGCGATGCTGAAACCTGTGTCGTTTTCTCTGACGCACGCATCAGCGGACGAGTATCGGCTCCTGACGTCGACCATCCGGTCGAGGGCAGAGGACGCTCAGGGCTTTTTCGGCGGGGCCTCGCGACGTCCGGGAGAAATAGCTCACCTGCCCCTGCATATTCAGCTTCGAGGTTTGTCCATCGAGCTGTACATTGAGCTCCGCCTGCACGACACGGGCATGCGCATCGTCGGATTCCGGAACACTTTCGAGAACGGACAGGTCCCGCCGGAAGCGTGCGTCCGCCACGTGCGGGACTCCATTGCGCCACCGGGGATCCGTCGAAGCGAAGTCCTGCCGTTCGGTGGAGGCCGCTCCGACCTGGAGACGGCCGCCGCCGTGCGGCGTTTGGGGATCTTCCTGGGGCGCCGGCCCCTGGGTGACGCGGTGATCTGGCTGCACCGGAACCGCGATCCGAAGTGCACCGCACATGGAATGCTCGTGCTCTCGGAAATGATCTGCGAGGCCGCCCGATTCCCCGCCCTGGCCGATGCGATGTCGCGTATCTGGCTGACCGGCGGACGGCTGTCGGCCGCGGCACCCGTCTGAAATTTCTCATCCGGGCACCAATCCACAGGCAGGCACCGAAGAAGGAGCAAGCCCCTCGCCAGGAGCTCGTTTCAGTCCCGTACGATCCGCGATTCCGGTCCTGGGGATCCACGGAACAGGATCCCGCGCCAAGACCAACGGCAGGTACAACACGACGTTGCCCAACTTCGACAACGTCCTGATCAACGTGTGCCGGAGCCCGACGCCCTTGGTGACCTGATCAGTCGCTGTGGCGTACGGACTTCGGCGAGCACGGCTCCGGCGTCGGGGTCGGCCGGGAGTGAACTGTGACCAAGCTCCGCTGGGGACTGGCGGTCGACGAGCTGGAACGCGGTGGCTGCTTGAGACAGCGGTCGGCTGCGGCGGTAAGACACGGAATTCACCCCCGGTCCGGAGTGGGGCGCCAGAGGTGGCACGGCCGAGTCTGCCACCCCCTGTCAGGGGGGCGGCAGCCCTTTCGTGTGCGGCCGCGGGGCCCGACTGCGGAGAGGCCAATCCCCCGTGGCCGGATCGGCGCTCTGACGCGGACGGGCCGGGCCGTGTTCAGCTATCTCCCGGCACCCGACGCACCGGCACCCACACCAGGTGCGTCCTCGTTGCGCCGCCGCATCGCCTTGTGTCAAACGCCCCACGACCCAGTGCGTGGACGTGGACGCGTACGGCGGAGGCAATGGCACGGTCATCCAGATCTGGCAGTGCAACGGCACCGGCCGGCAGCGTTGGTACCTCTGGGACAACGGCGCTCTGGAGAGCTACTGCTTCCCCGGCAAGTGCCTGGACGTGGACGCAGACCTCAACAGCGGCGGCCGCAACGGCACCAGGGTAGAGATCTGGGACTACAACAACACCTCGCAGCAGAGCTGGTCCCACCCGTCGGGCGACCGCGCCCTCTACAACGCCCGCTTTTACGGGGCGGGAACATCGTCATGGACCGCGATGAGAACGTCCTGGGCAACGGCGCCCGAATCCAGCTGTGGCAGAAGAACTTCCCACGCAGCAGTGGTGGGACGCCTGGGCGGACTGAGAGTCGGCCTCGGAGGAACCACGGCGGGCCGCCACCACCCGGTGGCGGCCCGCGCTGTGGTGTATCCGCGGCTTGCCGGGCTCGTTCGCGCGAGTAGTCTCCGGCGGGCCGGGCTCGGCGTGTTGGCCTCGCGCATCCGCCTGACGAGCGGTTCCCCCGACGGGCCGGGGTACCGGCAGGCTCCCGGCCCGTCGGGTCGCGTACCGTGTGTGCGGGCGACGACGCAGGGCACACGCGGTACATGACCGTACACAAGACAGGTGTTGTAGTCCTGGACTGCGCCGAACCCGAGCCCCTTGCCCGGTTCTACGCCGAGCTGCTCGACGCCACGGCAGGTCCGGCCAGCGGCGACGGAGAGCTGATCCTCGTCACCTGCCGCACCGGCGTGGTGCTCGGGGTCCGCCGCGATCCGGATCACCTGCCGCCGAGCTGGCCGCCGCCGGAAGACTCCCAACAGGCCCATCTGCGGATCCTGGTGGCGGCGGACTCCCTCGACGAAGCCGAGCGCGAGGCCGTGGCCCTCGGGGCACGCCCCGTGGCGGCGGAGGAGGACGGCACCCGGCCGGACAGCCGCACGACACTGCGCCGGTACACCGACCCCGCGGGGCACCCGTTCGTCCTTGCGGCCGTCCGGGAAGACCTGACCCCGCGCAGCTCCAATGCCTGACGCGGAGGCGATGGGCCCGAGGCAGTACAACCTCCTCGGGCCCGGCCGCCCTTGCATCAGCCGTACGCGACCGTCACTTCGCGGAAGGCCAGGGAAAGCAGCAGCCCATCGACGTAGCAGCTGACCGTGCAGGCGCCCGCGTACAGGGTGCGGGTTCCACGGATGGCATCGGGCAGGAACGCCGCGTCCTTCTCCAGGTCGACGACCACGTGGAAGTTGAGGTTTCCATACTCCACGGATACCCCGTGGGCTCGGCTCCAGCACGAAGTCCCCGTGCGCGGCGTGCGCAGGTTTGTGGTGCGTCCCACTGGGCAGGCGCCGAGGGAGCCCGCGCAGCGGGCACGGTCCTCGACGCCGCGTACGCCGAGGAACCACCAGGGCCTCGCGGCACTCGGGTGGGCGAGCCCGTGCGGGTCTGCCGCGAGGAACGCCCTGACCCTGGTCACCGGCCGCAAGCCGGCCGACCTCGACTTCGTCTGCGCGGCGTTCGTCAAAGAATCCCCGATCGCCAGGCCCCTGATGCCGGGCGGTCCGGCACGGATTGCGGGATGTCTGCCACGGAAGCAGGGTGCCGGCAGTGCCATGGAAGACAAGGGCATGCAGGCGGAAGGGTCGGCCGAGCGGATGAGCCTGTGTCCCGCCCCGGGCTCGTACGGCTTGCGATTTGGTGCCCCGCCGGGCAGTGGCCAGGCGGGGCACCCACACGCTCGAGAACTTGATGTGCACGGCCGCACAGCGGCCCGGACCGTTCCCTCGTCCGGTCCGTCCCCTTCGGGACGTGCGGCTCAGGTGTCGAGCAACCGGTTGACGAGCGAACGGTAGGCCCGAAGGGCCTGCCTCAGGTCCTCGGTGGCCACCTGCTCACCGCGGTCCCACTGCTTCTCCAGCCCGCTCCGGTGTTCGGCGAGGGTGCCCGCGAACCTCTGCATGACCTCCGCCACCAAGGCGTCCGCCGACCGGACCGCCTCCCGAGGGTCGTCGACGAACCGGCCCTGGATCTCGCTCCACGTGGTGCGGTACCGCTCCGCCTCCGCGGCGCCCAGCAGCGGTTCCTCCTCGCTCTCGGGCTCGCGGCCCGGCTCCGGCTCCTGCTCACCGGAAGGCTGGTCCGCCGGCGCCGCCGCCGACGTCGCGCCGTTCTGCCCGCCGGTGGCCTCGCCCGGGTAGACGGCCGCGTCGCGGTCACGGGGCGGCGCTGGACGTGCGAGGTCTTCCGTTGTCAGAACGGGCTCGGACTCCCGTCCCGCCTTCTCCTCGTTTTCATGCATGTCATCGGCTCCTCTGATCGGAGAGCAGCTCCTCGAACAGGGCGCGGTAGTGCACCATCGCCCCGCGCAGCTCCTCTGTCGTCGCCTCTCCCGCACCGCTGCGCACCTTGACGGCATGGGCGGCCCGGTACTCCTCGAGCGTGCGCCCGTGCTCCACCGACAGGTCCCGCAGCTGCCCGTCGTACCCCTCGGTGGGATAGCCGCGCTCACCCATCAGCCGGGTCAGGAGCTCGTCGGCCTGCGCCACGGAACCTTCCGGCCGGTCCACGAACTGCTGCTGCACGCGCGTCCACTCGTCCGCGTACTGGTGGCGGCGCTCGGGCGACAGCTCCTTGATGTCGAGCTGGTCGTGCCGCTCTTCTCGGGCGCGCAGATCCCGCTCGGCGGAGCGCTTGTCGCCCCGCTCCTCGACGGTGCGGTCGTACTCCGGCCCGAACTGTTCACGCAGGTGGCGTCGCCGGGACAGCGTCCACAGCAGCGCCGTGAGCGCGAGCACGACGACCGCCGCCACGACGATGACGGCTATCAGCGAATTGGTTGACATCTCCGGCCTCCGTTCCGGGGGCTCTTCTCTCTTGACGCGGCTGCCCCGGTGGGCGCCGTGGAAACACGTACGGGCGGCGCGGACCAGGGCAGCCGGGTTTGAACTCACCGCCATCGAGCAGGCGCCGAAGCGAAGACGCGAGCAGGAAAACCGAGAGCAGGAGGTACGGGGCATGGCCGTGGACAAACAGGAGAACCAGGACGTCGTCGCCGTGATCCTCGAGGACCACCGCACGATGGAGGACCTCTTTCGCCGGATGCGCAGTGTGGAGGAGGACCGGGCAGGCGCCCTCGCGAAGCTCTCTGCCCTCCTCATCGCGCACGGAGAGGCCGAGGAGTCCGAGGTGTACGGCGGGCTGAAGAGGTTCAAGGACGTCGACAACGAGGAGGTCGAGCACGGTACCGAGGAGCACGCCGAGGGCAACGAGGCGCTCCTGGCGCTGCTCGAGGTGTCCGAGGTGGGTTCCGACGAGTGGGACGCGCGCCTGGAGGACCTGGTCAAGGCGGTCTCCCACCACCTCGACGAGGAGGAGCGGACGATCCTCAACGGTGCCAGGGAGAACGTGCCGGACGAGCGGAGGGCCGAGCTCGGGGCGGCGTTCCTGCGGGAGCGGCAGCGGCAGCTCGAGGCCGACTGCGGCAGCATCGGGAACGTGCGCGCCGTCGTACGGGGATGACGGCGACGCGGCGGCGCCGGGGCCCGAGCAGGGCCAGGGCGAAGGCGTGGTTCCCCTACCCGGTGCCGGCCGCGGGCCGGGCGGTCCCCTCGGGCGTCGGCAGGGACGACGAGACGCGCAAGACCGTGTGGGTCGCCCTCGCCGCGAACCTCGCCATCTGGGTGGCCAAGGTCATCGGCGGAGTCGTCGCGGCCTTCGTCACCGACGGCTGCTTCTCGGTCTTCCAGGGCATCGAGGCCTTCCGCTCCGGCGGTTCCGCATCGCGCGACGGCTACGCCATTGGCCTTGCCGTCCTCGTAGGCGCCCTGGCCACCGAGGGAGCCTCTCGCTCGTCCTGGCACAGCTCCAGGTGCGCCGCGCCGCGCAGGCCGCGGGCCGCAGCATGGCGGCCGAGATCCGGGCGGGCCGCGCTCCGGCCCTGCGCACCGTGCCGGCCGCCGAGGACGGCACTGCTTGCACCGGTGTCCTGGCGATAGTCGGCATCGCCTTGCACATGACGCCCGGAGAGATCGCGTACGAGGCGTGCGCCTCCGTCCTGATCGGCGTCCTGTTCGTGTAGGTCGCGTACACGCTCGGCCGGGCGGCCAGCGTGCAACGGGTGGGCGAGGCGGCTGATCCCGGCATCCAGCGGCAGGTGCGCGACTTCCTGACGCGACAGCCGGAGATCGACATGGTCACCGCGTTGCTGACCATGCGTACGCGGGTCGTTGGCACAAGCTGGACCGGGTGTTCCTCGACGCCACGGACGCAGCGGCAACCCGCCGGGCGCCGCCGCCGGGCACCCCTGATGCCTTCCGGGGTTGCCTGTCGGCCCGAAGCCGGCGGTGCCCGCTGCGAAGAGGTCGTAGGGCTTGCCGACCTCTCCCTCGGGGGGTGGCAGCAGCCCCGTCACGTCCTCCACGACCGGGCCCGCCTTGGCAAGGGGCTGTTGGTTCTGATGGCGGGGCCGCAGACCGAGAGGGTACGGACAAAGCGTCTGAGGGAGACGGGGCGGGGTAGCCGCTGGAGACCAGCACCAACGAAGGAGGACAAGATGACGGCTCACGAAAAGCCCCGGGGCCGCCCGCGTACCACCCCGTCGGAGGCAGTGGGGGAGAGCGGCGATCGCGAGGCCCGGGAGCAGGCGGATGACGCCGTCCTCCGGCGTTCGGGCAGGGGTGACGCGGATGCCGGGGGTCATGTGGCCAAGCGGCAGCGCCCGGGCATCGGCCGCGAGGAGCAGGCGCGCCCGGACGGCCCGCGGCCGTCGGGCGGCGAGGAGCACTGAGAACGGCGTGAACCGCACCCCGCGCTTGGCCATCGCGGCCATCGTCCGCCCGGCGGGCAGTTGGGACCTGGACCGAGCGGGGAACAGGAGACGGGATGCCCCGTCCACAGCCCGGACCGTCCGGCCCCTTGCCGGTCGGCCCGGCCATCGCCGTGCGCGTCGTCCCACGTGATCTGCGGGGTCAGTCCGGCGGGGCGAAGACGGTGAACAAGGCGCCCTCCGGGTCACTGAGGGCGACCCATCGGCCGGCGCCGGAGGTCTCGGCCGAGGACATGATCCTCCCGCCGGCGCCGGTCGCCGCCTCCACGGCGGCCTCCAGGTCGGAGACCCGGAAGTGGACGTGCCAGCGCGGGCGGATCTGCGGGTCGGGATCCTCGTCCACCGCGCCGCTGCTGATCTGCGCGACGACGTCGTTGCCGTGACGCAGGACGACGATGTCCTGCTCGTAGGCCACCACGCAGCATCCGGGGGGCTGGCCGGCCCAGTCCAGGACCTCCCCGTAGAAGATGGCGGCTGCGAATGCGTCGCGCGTACGCAGTTCCAGCCAGGCGGGGGCTGTGCCGCGGCCCACTCTCCAGCCCCGGATGACCTCGCCCTGCCAGAGTCCGAAGACCGCCCCGGCGGGGTCCGCGGCAAGGGCGGCACGGCCCGTACCGAAGGACAGCGGGCCCACCGCCACGGTGGCGCCGCGCTCACGGATGCGTGACGCAGTCACATCGGCGTCGTCGACGGCGAAGTACGGCGTCCAGGCGGCGGGCAGCGACGGGCTCTGGGCGAGAGCCCCGATCCCGGCGACCGGAGCGCCGTCGCGGAACGCGAGGGAGAGCCCCTCGCCCAGCCGGGTCCGATGGAAGGTCCAGCCCAGCACGGCACCGTAGAACCGTTGCGCGGAGTCGGGGTCCCGGGTCAGCAGGCTCACCCAGCAGGGTGCCCCACGGACCTCATGGCTTGACGTGGACACAGCTTCCAGCCTGCCTCATTCGCTGCTTGCCTGTACGGACACCATCACCGTAGTTCCGTCGGGAGGCTACGGCCGCTGGGCGAGGCACCCACGCGTCCATCAGCCGGATCCTTGCCCCCGTCCGGGAACGCTGCCCCGTAAGCCTGCCGATCACGGGTAGGCGCCAGTCGTGATTGTCACCGAGATCCTCGCGGACGAAGGCCGGGGCCCGCTCTTCCTCATCCTCGCCGGAGTCGGCGTGGTCGTCCTCCTGATCGGCGCCGTCTGGTACGGCAGCCGGCGTAGTGCGCGGCGCAGGGCCCCGGCCCGGTCGGCAGAGCAGAACCCCGTGGCGCAGCGGCGCCAGGACTCGTGGCAGACGCCGGACGATGACGCGGGCGGGCAGGGGTCGCCGCGTCGGTGAGCCCCGCCGTGGAGCGGGGTGCGGCCCCGCTCCGGCCCTTGAGGCCCGATACGAGCGGTGCCCGTCGCTTCAGGAGGCCGAAATGGCTATTGCCTCGGGAAGGATGTCCGGCGGGCTGTTGGCCCTTCCGGGTGTATTTCGTGCTCAGGCGGACGCCCGATTCCTTGTCGAAGCCCTTTCGTACGAAGACCTCGGGACCGGTACGGACGCCCTGGAGATCGGGACCGGCACGGGCGCCCTGGCCCTGCATGCAGCGGGCCGGGGCGCCCGGGTCACGGCCGTCGACGTCTCCCGGCCCGCCGTGGTCACGGCACGCTTGAACGACCTGCGGCGGCGGCTGCCGCTGCGGGTGCTGCACGGCGACCTCGCTGCGCGCACCGTCGGCCGCCGCTTCGGCCTTTACCGAGCTGTCCGACGGGCCCCGATCGGTTGAGGAGGCCCGAGTACGACGAGTTCGGCGGCGGCCGCGCCGACCGCATCCGCGCAGGGCTCTTCGCGAACCTCATGACCGACCTGGACCTGGATCCGACCTTCGGCCGTTACCTCGACCAGGCCCGGCTGGCCAAGGCCATGCGGCGCTGCGCCGCCGGTCCCGCCGCCGGGCCGTGCACGGGGTCGCCGTCCGCCCGCTCGAGCAGCGCCTCGGTGCCGTGGCCCGGTGATCCGAAGGCCGTGCCCGAGCCGATGAACGTGCCGGGCTCGAAGCGGTCCATACACACGGAGCGCCACGCTGAAGGAAGGGCAGGCCCCGTCCGCACGCCGGCTGCGGTGGACGGTGCCGCGGTCTTGCCTAGGTTGCGGGATGTGCTCCGACGGCCTGTCGATAGGCCACGTGCCCGCCCAGCGCACCGGTGACGGCCACTGCCGTCAGCCCGCCCCATGACCACAGCCTGCCCTTCGTTGAGCAGCCGCGGAGCCGAGCCGCCAGGGACGCGGTGTAGCAGGCCACCGCAGCCACGTTGGAGACCGCGTGGGCCAGTCCGACCCGTGCCTGCTCGGGCGGCAGGTCCGCCCAGTCCGCCCAGCCGGCGACCGCTGCCGGGGCGACCCCGGCCAGCCCGACGGCGGTGAGGGTCGTTGCCGCGCGCTGTGTACCCGGTACGACGTCCAGTACAGCGGCTGACAGCCAGCAGCCGATCGGTACCTGGACCAGCACGGGATGCACAGGGTGGCCCAGCGGCCTGCCGCGCAAAAGATCACGCATCCCGCCCAGGGGGAGCGCGCGGATTCCGCGCTGGAGAACCCCGATCGCCGGATCGGCCACCGTCGTTCGTTCGAGCCGGTCCAGGGCCGTCAGCCACCATGCGGATGCAGTGTCGAGTGCCGCGGTGTGCCCGGCCGTCGTCGAGGTATCGAGGGTGTGTGTGTCCATACACGACGCCTACCCGGCATTCGGCCGCCATCCCGGCATGGCCTCGACTGCACCCGAACGGCCTGCCTGCCAACGGGGGCGTCGCTGCCGGATGCGTGTGCGGGTTGCGCCGTCCCCGCCTGACGGAGGACACGATCCTGCGGAGCGCGGCGATCATTCTGCTCGTCGTCGCGGCCGGTCTCCGGATCCTGGGAGCGGCCGGTGACGCCGCCGGTGGCCGCCGACACCACGGGTAGCGCCGGTACGACGACGTCGTCTCCAGGATCCGGGACCAGGAATGCCGCAGACCCGGCGGTCCGCCCCACCGCGGGAGACAACGCGAGGCCCGCCCGCTGCGGGCCGCCGGAATCGCCCGGGCGGTCGATCGGCTGGACAGCCCCTACGGAAGGCGTCCCGCACGCAGGGAGGCCGTGTGCTCGCGGACCTGTTCGGGCGTCAGGTACGCATCGGTGTGCTCGAACTCCCGCAAGGTCGACGGCCTCCAGGCCTGGAAGCCCGTCCGTACGAAGTCGTCGCCCGCCACCGCGTTGAGGATCCAGTTCGTCAGCACCCTCGTCCTCGCCACATTGGTGCGCAGCGCCGCCCAGTGGTACCCCCGAGCCACCGCCTGCGCGGGCAGGCCGTGCAGCTCGATGCCGAGCGGCCTGGAGACGGCGTCACGTCCGCCCAGGTCCACCACGAGCCCCAGGTCCTTGTGTCGATACGGCAGGAGCGGCTGGTGGCGCAAGGCCGCAATGAGGTTGTCGGCGGCCCTGCGTCCTTGCCGCTGGGCGTGCTGGGCGGTGGGCGGGCAGACCGCCCCTTCCCCGCCTGCGGCGAGGTCGGGAACCGCGGCCGCGTCGCCGAGCGCGAGGACTCCCGGAAGGCCGGGCACCGTCAGGTCGGGGGCGACCACGAGCCGCCCGCGATCGGTTTCGGCCTCCAGCGTGGCGATGAGCGGGCTGGCGGTCACCCCGGCAGTCCAGATCAGAGTGTGGCTGCGCAGGACGCGGCCGTCGGTGAGCGTCACCTCGTCCGGCCCAGCTTTGGAGACGGAGACGCCGAGCGACACCTCGATGCCCCGCCGACCCAGCACGTCCAAGGCTGATTTGCCCAGTTTCTCGCCGAGTTCGGGCATCAGCGTCGGCGCCTTGTCCACGAGGTGCCAGCGGATCTGCCGCGGGTCCAGGCGCGGGTAGCGCCGGACCGCGTGGTGGGTGAGCCGCTGCAGGCAGGCCGCCGTCTCGGTGCCGGCGTAGCCGCCGCCCACGACGACGAAGCAGAGCCGTGATGCGCGCTCCGCCTCGTCCTCGCAGGCGTCGGCGAGATCGAGTTGGGCGATGACGTGGTCGCGCAGATGGGCGGCCTCCGCGAGGGTCTTCATACCGCGCGCGTACTCGGCGAGCCCGGGGATGTCGAAGGAGCGGGTGACGCTGCCCGGGGCCAGAACCAGGTGGTCGTAGCCCTGTGAGGTCAGCTCGCCCGAGATCTTCCGTACGACGCACACCTTCGCCCGGGTGTCCACGCCGACGGCGCCACCCGGAACGATGCGTGTACGGTGCCGGCGGCTGCGGCGCAGGGACACGGCGATCGACTGCGGGGTCAGGACCCCGGCGGCCACCTGTGGCAGTAGTGGTAGATAGAGCTGGAAGGAGGACGGGGCGATGAGGGTGATCTCCGCCTCGGTGGGGGAGAGCCGCCGTTCCAGGCGGCGCACGCACTCCACGCCGGCGAATCCGGCGCCCACCACGAGAACCTTCGGACGTGCCATCGATGTCATGGTGTTGCTTCCCTCCCGGGCCTGCTGAGGCCACTGACTCCTGCGCACCTGCCCCCGAGCGGGCATTCCTATCGGTGCCGGGCCAGCGTGTGGACCAGGACGAGGAGGGCGAGGGCGATGACGGCCAGGTGGAGCCAGGCGGGGCCGGGCGTCGGGGCCAGGGCCAGGGAGGTGAGCGGATTCGCGTTCATACCGCGCGCCTGCCCGCGTCTGCCGCAATCACGCGCCCGTACGGGGACGCAGGTGCGGGACGGCCAGTCAGTACGACCGCGTTGAGGTGCAGGACGGACCCGGCCGGGTCACCGGCCCGTGGACCTGCCCGAGGTCAGCCGGGACGCCTCGATCTCCGCCCAGACGGCCTTGCCGTTCTCGTGGGTGACGGTGCCCCACCGATCGGAGAGACGCTCCACTATGTACAGGCCGTGGCCACCCGGGAGGCCTCGCTGCGGTGACGGGTGGCGCCGGGGCGGCGTGGTCGTGCCGTCGAAGACCTCGATCCGCAGGACCTCACCGGCCGTGAGCGCGAGTTCGACGCAACCACCCGCGTGCAGCGACGCGTTGGTCAGCAGTTCGGACACGAGGAGCAGGGCGTCCTCGGCGGTCGCGTTCCCGTTCCAGCCCCAGTCCTGCAAGGCCTGGCGCGTGAAATCGCGGCCCTTGGCGACATGGCCGCGGACGCCGGACAGGGCGAGCCGACGGCGCTGCCCCGCAACGGAGAGACCGGTACGCAGCGGATCGCCGGTTTCCGGTCCGATGGTTTCCACTGTGGACTCTCACCCCCGCCGTTGACGCTGGTATCTGTTCGCGGGCACCGTTGCGGTCCCGCCGGCCTCTTCACGGTCGGTGTCCTGAACCTTCCGTACCCCCCGGAACCCGGACAACGAGTGTGCCGGCGTCAGTCTAGGGGAGCTCCGGCTTCAAGGGGTTGCCATGTGCAGTCTCAGAGTGAAGCCGCTGTCCGAGGCGCGGATCTCGACCAGGTCGCACAGCTGATGGATCATCCACAGACCGCGGCCGCCGTTGACCGACGCCAGGGATGGCCGGCGGCGCCCCGCCAGCGGGTCGGCCAGGCGGCCGCTGTCGCGGACGTCGGCCACGATCCCGGCACCGGTGCTCCACAGCCGGAGCGAGCCCCTCCCGCCCCCGTGGGAGAGGGAGTTGGCGGCGGCCTCGCTGACCGCGAGGATCAGATCGCCGCGCCGCGCCGCGCTCAGGGCCGTGCGGCGGGCCCAGGCCTCGGTGTGGTCGCGCACAGTGCCCAGCTCCCCGTGGGCGTACTCGAGCCAGGGCGCACCGCCGTCGGGTTCGGGCAGGGGGTGATCGCAGTCGGCGCAGACCGAGGGGGCGTCGGCGTAGTCCGGGCTGAGCAGGTCCTCGCCCTTCTCGATCAATGTGGGATGTGTACGCCGGGCATCGGACACCACCGAGGCCGAGAGGCCCAGGACGTCGTACGGGCACAGGATGGTGGCCTGTCGCCCCGCGAAGGCAGTGTTGATCAGGGCCTCGTGGCGTGTGGCCTCGAGCATCTCGGCCTCCGATCGGCCGGGCCAGATCGGTTCGCCCACGATCCGGGCCGGCCGGCCCGCGTGCCGGTCGACGAATTCCTGCAAGGCGGCCAGGATGCGGCCGGGATTGCGGCCCAACTGCGTCATGTCCGTCCAGGTGACCTCGGCCGTACCCGCGTCGAGGCTCTCGCGCAGAGCGTCCAGTTGCGGGCCGGGCACGGCCACGAGCACCGGCTCGTCGGCCGCGAGGGCGGCACGCACGAACCCTCCCACCCCTGCCAGGTACTCCTCCTGCCCCTGGTAGAAGAGGGCGGGGTGGACGAAGGCCCCGGGGGCGGCGGGCGCAGGAAGGTTGATCATGCTGCGACCTCCAGCGCGGCACATTCGTCCGGGAACAATTCCACTACCTTGCGGAGCGAGTACGGCGGGTGGTGGAGCAGCAGGCGGCGCCCCTGCCCGGTCACGGTGGCGGCGGCTTGCAACAGGGCGGCGACCGCTGCCGTGTCGAGGAAGGCCACGGCGGAGAGATCGAGGTGGACGACCGGGCCGGGGATCCGGGTGACGACGCCGAGCGCCGCGCAGAGGATCGGCCGCGTGTCGAGGTCGCAGCTGCCGCTCAGGAGGGCACCGGGACGGTCGCGCAACGGCCGGGCGGTCAGCGTCGGCGCCGTACCCGGGCTCGCCCCTGCGGTCGCACTCCTTACGACCGCGTCCGCCCACACCACGTCGTCGTAGAGCGCCTGGGCACCGCCGGGCGGGACGGGCCGGTCGTGTCGGCCGGGGGATGGCATGCCTGCTGCCTACGCCGAGAGCATTCCGGCGCGCAGCCGGGTCAGGGTCCGGGACAGCAGACGCGAGACCTGCATCTGCGTGATGCCGAGTTCGGCGCCGATCTCCGCCTGGGTCTTCTCCTGGCCGAAGCGCATCTGCAGGATCAGCCGGTCGCGGTCGTCCAGCTGCTCCAGCAGGGGTGCGAGGGTGTGGAACTCCTCGAAGAGTTCCATGGCGGGGTCAAGGTCACCGAGCTGGTCCGCCAGCGGCCGAGTCGTCCGGCTCGTCGTCGACGGCTCGTCGCCTTCGGCGACGGTGGTGTCCAGGGAGCCGCTCGTGTAGCCGTTCGCGGCGACCAGCCCGTCGATGACCTGTTCCTCGGTGAGTTCGAGGTGCTGGGCGACCTCCTTGACCGTCGGGGCCCGGCCCAGGACGTCGGTCAGTGCCTCCCGGGCTTTGGCGAGCTCCGTACGCAGTTCCTGGAGGCGGCGGGGGACGTGCACGGCCCAGGTGGTGTCGCGGAAGTACCGCTTGATCTCACCGGTGATGTAGGGGAGGGCGAGGGTGGAGAACTCGACCCCGCGCTCCGGGTCGTAGCGGTCGATGGCCTTGATGAGGCCGATGGTCCCCACCTGGATGATGTCGTCCATGTCCAGACTGCCGCCCAGGGTTCGGGCGCGGAAACGCCGCGCGGCGAACTGCACGAGGGAGAGGTTCATCTCGATCAGGGTGTTGCGGGCGTACTGGTACTCGCGCGTGCCCTCTTCCAGGGAGCGAAGCCTCCCGAAGAAGACTTTCGAAAGTTCGCGTGCGTCGGCGGGCGCCATCTCACGGGCGTTCTCCACCTGGAACAGGTCCACGTCCTGCGTTGGGGCTCCCACGGTGCCGGTCGGAGCGGGCGTGATCTGCGCGTCTGTTGCAGGCATGGGGCTTACGGCGGTGGCCGAGCGAGACATGGTGGCCGTTCCCTCCCGATTGACTGACGGCTGCCTGGGCGCTCCTGCCCGGACTTCGCGGTCTTACACGGACCTTGCCGCCTCCTTCGGGTCCGCCCCCAGCCGGGGAGGCGGTCTCGGCCAACGGTGCGTGTGCCGCGGTCTCGGCGTCCCTCGTCCGGTCTGTGAGCAGGCATACTCCCTTGCGGAGGCCGTACAGGTGACGATCCGGGGAGGCGGACATGACCGGAGCACGGGACGCGTACCACGAAGGCGTGGTCGGGGAGAGCTACCCGGCCGGGGCCGGGTGGGTGGTGGCCGCGCAAGGGGAACTCGACCAGGACACACTGGCCCCGCTCGAGGAGGCGCTCGTCTCTGCAGCGGATCAGCACCGGCTGGTGGTGCTGGACGCGGGCTCCGTCACCTTCGGCGACTCGTCGTTCCTGAACCTGCTGCTGCGGCTGCACCATCTCACCACCCTACGGATCGCCGCCCCCTGCGAGCAGCTGCGCCGTTTGTTCGCCCTGACCGGTGCCGATACCGTCCTCTCCCTGTATCCGACCGTCGAAGACGCCCTCGACGCGTCTTGACCGGCGCGGATCGGCCCGGGCAGTCGGTCAGCCGGTGTGGGGGCCGGGTCCGCCCCGGGGGCGGAAGCACGCCGTGACCGCCTTGCCGCCGTGGCATGAGTGGACGCTCCAGGAGTCGGCCAGTGTGGTGACGATACCCAGCCCCCGACCGGACGTGGCGCCGGCATCGGCGTCGGTCACCGGCGGGCTGGGCAGGTGGGGGTCGGAGTCGGCGACGCTCACATGGAGGCACGCGCCGTCCCACGTGAGTACGAGGTGAGCGGTGCCGACCGCGTGCAGGTGGGCGTTCGTGACGAGCTCGGAGACGCTGAGGAGCACGGAATGCACCGTGTCCGCAGCCCAGTTGTTCCACGGCAGCGACGCCAGGTGTACGGCGGTCCACTGCCGTGCTGCCCGCACCCCCCTCGAAATCGGAAACGAACGTGCCCAGCCCACTGCCTTGACCGCCAATGCCCTCACCCCACTTCGTCCGGTGTGGTGTTTGTCACCGGTTCGTCTACCCGCCTCTTTCGCAAACACCGCGCGGCTTGCGCACCACTGTGCGGAAGCGCTGCTTCAGACTGATCGCCTGTGCCTTATCGTCCGTTCGGCGGCGATAGCCTTCATCGGCCGAACGTGCGGCGAAAGCGGAACCTGCGGCCGGGCCACGGGATCCGGTGCGCTCTTGTGCCGTGTTCCTGTCCCGCGCGCCGGCACGGTCGTTTCCTAGAGTGAGGTTGGCGGATGGCTGAGCGGACGGGCTCGGAGTCACTGAGCGGGTCGACGGCGCTTCAGGGCGAGGGCGAGGGCGGGATCGGCGAATCGGAGCTGCGCCTGCTGCTGGCCGGACTGACAGCCGTGCGGGACGGGGATTTCCGTACCCGGCTGCCGGATGCGGCCGACGGGCTGCTCGGGGAGATCGCCACCGTCTTCAACGGGATGGCCGACCAACTGTCGCTGTTCACCTCCGAGGTGACGCGGGTCGCCCGTGAGGTGGGCACCGAGGGGACACTCGGCGGCCAGGCCGACGTACCGGGAGTCGGGGGCGCCTGGCTGGACCTCACGGATTCGGTCAATTTCATGGCCGGAAACCTCACGGCCCAGGTACGTTCCATCGCGCAGGTCGCGACCGCCGTGGCCAAGGGCGACCTCTCGCAGAAGATCACCGTCACCGCGCGGGGGGAGATCCTGGAGCTGAAGGAGACCATCAACACGATGGTCGATCAGCTCTCAGGGTTCGCCGGGGAGGTCACGCGGGTGGCCCGCGAGGTTGGCACCGAGGGCAGGCTCGGCGGTCAGGCGGACGTCAAGGGGGTCTCCGGTACCTGGAAGGACCTGACGGAATCGGTCAACGTCATGGCCGACAACCTGACCGCCCAGGTGCGCTCGATCGCCGAGGTCACCACCTCCGTTGCCCAGGGCGATCTGACGCAGAAGATCCGGGTGGACGCGCGCGGGGAGATCCTGGAGCTGAAGGAGACCATCAACACGATGGTCGATCAGCTCTCAGGGTTCGCCGACGAGGTCACACGGGTGGCCCGCGAGGTGGGGACCGAGGGCAACCTCGGCGGCCAGGCCACCGTACGGGGCGTCTCCGGCACCTGGAAGGACCTCACCGACAACGTCAACGTCATGGCTTCCAACTTGACCGGACAGGTGCGGTCCATCGCCCAGGTGGCCACCGCCGTCGCCCGCGGGGACCTCTCTCAGAAGATCATGGTGGAGGCGAAGGGCGAGGTCGCCGCGCTGGCCGGCGTCATCAACACGATGGTCGACACGCTGTCCGCGTTCGCCGACGAGGTGACGCGGGTGGCCCGCGAGGTCGGCACCGAAGGCCGGCTCGGCGGCCAGGCACGGGTACCCAATGTCGCGGGCACCTGGAAGGACCTCACCGACAACGTCAATTCGATGGCGAACAACCTCACGGGCCAGGTCCGCAACATCGCCCTCGTCACGACGGCCGTCGCCAACGGCGATCTGTCCAAGAAGATCGACGTGGACGCCCGCGGGGAGATCCTGGAGCTGAAGACCACGATCAACACGATGGTCGACCAGCTCTCCGCCTTCGCCGCCGAGGTCACCCGGGTCGCCCGCGAGGTCGGCAGCGAGGGCCGGCTCGGCGGCCAGGCCGAAGTCGAGGGCGTCTCCGGCACCTGGAAGCGCCTGACGGAGAACGTCAACGAGCTGGCCGGCAACCTGACCCGCCAGGTCCGGGCCATCGCCGAGGTCGCCAGCGCGGTCGCCGAGGGCGACCTGACCCGCTCGATCACGGTCGATGCCTCGGGCGAGGTCGCCGAACTCAAGGACAACATCAACTCCATGGTCGGTTCGCTGCGGGAGAGCACCCGGGCCAACCAGGAGCAGGACTGGCTCAAGTCCAACCTGGCCCGCATCTCGGGCCTGATGCAGGGCCACCGGGATCTCGCCGTTGTCGCCGAACTCGTCATGGACGAACTGGCGCCGCTCGTTGCCGCCCAGTACGGCGCCTTCTACCTCGCCGAGGACCGCCCCGGCGGCACGGTGCTCACCCTCGTCGGTTCCTACGGCCGTCCCGCGGATTCCGAGGTGGGCACCCGGTTCGCCCTCGGCGAGTCCCTCGTCGGGCAGGCGGCCCGCAGCCATCGGATCATCGCCACCGACCAGGTCCCCGGCGACTACGTCATCTCCTCCGGACTGGGACACACCACCCCGGGCAGCCTGATCATCCTGCCGATCGTGGTGGACGACCAGGTCCTGGGGGTGATCGAACTCGCCTCTTTCATCGCCTTCACCCCCGTACACCGTGACTTCCTTGCCCAGTTGATGGAGACCATCGGCGCCAACGTCAACACGATCGTCGCCAACGCGAGGACCGACGAGCTCCTCGGCGAGTCCCAGCGACTGACCGGCGAACTCCAGGCGCGCTCGGAGGAACTCCAGGTCCAGCAGGAGGAACTCCAGCGCTCCAACGCGGAGTTGGAGGAGAAGGCTGCCCTCCTCGCCAGCCAGAACAGCGACATCGAAGCCAAGAACCTGGAGATCGAGCAGGCCCGGCAGGAACTGGAGACCCGTGCACAACAGTTGTCACTGGCTTCCACCTACAAGTCCGAGTTCCTGGCCAACATGAGCCACGAGCTGCGTACCCCGCTCAACAGCCTTCTCATCCTCGCCCAGTTGCTCGCACAGAACCCGTCGCGCAACCTCACCCCCAAGCAGGTCGAGTACGCGGGCATCATCCACTCGGCCGGCTCGGACCTGCTCCAGCTGATCAACGACATCCTCGACCTGTCGAAGGTCGAGGCCGGAAAGATGGACATCAATCCCGAGCGGGTGGACCTGCCACAGCTTCTCGACTACGTCGATGCCACCTTTCGGCCGATGACCATGCAAAAGAGCCTGGACTTCACCGTCACCACCGCCCCCGACGCCCCCGACGACCTGCTCACCGACGACTCGCGGCTGCGCCAGATCCTGCGCAACCTGCTGTCCAACGCAGTCAAGTTCACGGAGCGCGGCGGCGTCGAGCTCCGTATCGAACCGGCGACGGCCCCCGAGATCCCCGCCGGGCTTCCCCGACGCGGACCCGTGCTGGCCTTCCGAGTACGGGACACGGGCATCGGCATCCCCGAGCAGCAGTTGGAGTCCGTCTTCGGGGCCTTCCAGCAGGCCGACGGCACCACCAGCCGCAAGTACGGCGGGACCGGCCTCGGCCTTTCCATCAGCCGCGAGATCGCCCAGCTCCTCGGCGGGTCCGTGGTCGCGGAAAGCACACCCGGCCAGGGCAGTACCTTCACCCTCTACCTGCCGGTCAGCCGCGCGGACTACGAGGACGCCCCCCATACCGACGCTCCTGTGCCGTTCGCGCCCGGCGGCACGTCCGGGGCGGCCGGTCCGGGCCGTCCGGGCACGCCCGTGCTCCCGGCGCAACGGCGGGCCCGCCGCCTGCTGGTGATCGAGGAACGGCCGAACGGCCTGCTCTCCCTCGTCGCCGGGAGCGCCGCGCTGGACTTCGCTCCCCGCCATGAGGTGACGGGGGAGCGCGGCGGGATCCAGGTGGTCAATGCCACGAGCTCGCGCGAGGCCGCCGCCGCCCTGGCATCCGACCCCTTCCACTGCGTGGTCCTGGAACTGGACATGCCCGACGGCGAAGCGCTGCGCTTCCTCGACGCGCTCCAGGGAGACCCGGCCCTCTCCTCGCTCCCCGTCCTCGCCCACAACAACCCCCGGGTCAGAACAGGTCAGGAGCAGGCCCTGCGGGAGCGGTCCGCATCACTCCACGTGGAACTGCTGTCCAGTCTGGACGAGCTGCGGGAACGTATCGCACTCCACGTGTCTGCCGAGCAGCCGGGGGACGTGCTGCCCCCCGTACACGGCGTCACGGAGCGGCAGCAGGCCGCCCGTGTGCTCGACGGCGACCTGGCAGGACGCACCGTCCTGGTCGTCGACGACGACGCACGCAACCTCTTCGCCCTCAGCGGGATCCTGGAACTGCACGGCATGCACGTGCTCCACGCCGAGGACGGCCGCAAGGGCATCGACGCCCTCACCCACAGCACGGGTGTCGACCTCATCCTGATGGACGTGATGATGCCCGAACTCGACGGCTACGCCGCCACCGCCGAGATCCGGCGGATGCCGGCGTACAAGGGCCTGCCCATCATCGCGGTCACCGCCAAGGCGATGCCCGGGGATCGGGAGAAGAGCCTCGCCGCGGGAGCCAGCGACTACGTGACCAAGCCGGTGGATGCCGATGACCTCATCGCCCGCGTCCGTCACTGGCTCACGCGATGACCGGGGACACGCAGCGGCACGATGATGCGCGCCCACAGCGAGCGCCGGTCGGTGATCAGCCCGCGCGCGCCGTCCCGCGCCAGGCACCGACCCCGGAGGGGCGCCTCGTCTGTACGGTCGAACGGCTGCGCCGGGAGGTGCTGGAGGCGCAGGCGGCCGCCGACGGCCGAGCCTTGGTCGAACTGGCCAAGGGCATTCTGATCGGGCAGCTGCACTGCACCCCGGCCGCGGCGGCACGGCAGCTCGACGTGTTGTGCCGTGACAGCGGGATGTCCCCCCTGGAACTCGCCGCCGACATCGTCAACCAGGCGTCCCGTGACCACGTCAGCGAGATCGCCGCCGAGTTCGTCGAGCGCACCGGTGCGGCCGGCGACCCGGCCGTGCAGCACTCCGCGGTTTCGGTCCGGCTGCGCACCGCCGAGAGCGGCATGCTGGCCGCCGCCGACACCCAGGCCGTGGCCGAGTCCCTCCTGACGAACGCCCTGGGCCCGCTGGGAGCGGTCGCCGTCGCCGTGTGGACCGCGGTGCCCGACGGCTCGCTGGCCCTCGCCGGCCACGCCGGATTCCGCCCCGGGGAGGCCGCCCGCTGGCGCCACGTACCCCCGGGCGTCTCCACCGTCGCCCGCCTCGCGCTGCGGGAGCGCCGACTGGTCACCCTCGCCCGCCTCAAACGCGAAGGGCTGCCCTCGATCGGCCACCTCCAGTGGCCCGACGGCGGACGGATGGCCGTACCCACGGGGACGGGCGGACGGATCCACGGCGTCCTAGAAATCTGCTGGCCGCAGCCCCTGGCGCCACAGCCACCGCAGATCGAGCGCCAAGTCGAGGCCCTCGCCGAGCTGTGCGCCCGCACCATGGATGCCTCACCCCCGCGCGACCTCACGACCACCGAGGCGGTGCTCCCGGACGTCGCCGAGCTCATCGACCTCGCCGAGGGACTCCAGGATCCCGCCGTCGTGCTCACTCCGGTCCTCGACCCCGAGGGCCGGCTCAGTGACTTCCGTATCCGGCATGCCGGCAGCCGGTTCGTCGACCCGGTGGGACGGCCGCGCGGTGACGTCAACGGTGCGCTGCTGCTGGAGGCCTATCCGACGGCCGCCGGCGACGGCGGCCTGTTCGACATCATCGAGCGCGTGCACGCGACGGGCGAGCCCTTCAGAGCTGAACGCATGAGCCTGACCGCGCTCGTCGACCAGATCCCGCTCACCTCGGTCGCGGACATCAGCGTCAGCCGTCACGGCGCCGCCGTCCTGCTGATCTGGCGGATCGAGGACGAGACGGCCCGGCTGGCCGACATCCTCCAGCACGCCCAGCGCCTGGGCCGGATCGGCGGTTTCGAGGAGAACCTCGCCACCGGAGAGACCACCTGGAACGCGCAGCTCTACGCGCTTCACGGACTCCCGGCCACCGCGCCCCCGGTACGGCTGCAGGAACTGCCCGGCTACGCCCATCCGGACGACTCCGCCGCCCTCGTCCGCTTCCTGCGGGCGGTGCTCCGCCACCGCCGTCCCGCCTCGGTCAATCTCCGCCTCCAGCGGCCCGACGGAATCACCCGCCACATCCGGGTCGTCGCCGAGCCCGTCCTCGACGCGGACCAGCAGCTGTACGCCGTGCGCGGCGCCTACCAGGACATCTCCGCCCAGCACTGGACCGAGGTCGCGCTGGCCGCGACCAGGGACCAACTCGCCCACACCGAGGCCGAGTCCGCCGAACGCAACCGGCTGGCCCTCCAGCTCCAGCACGCCATCATGCCCCCCACCCCACCGGCCATCGAGGCCCCGGGCCTGCGGGTCGCCGTCCGCTACCGGCCGGCCGAGACCGAGTCGCTCGTCGGCGGTGACTGGTACGACACCGTGGTGCTGCCCTCCGGGCTGATCATGCTGTCCGTGGGCGATGTCGCCGGTCACGGCATCGAGGCGGCCACCGGCATGGTCGTGCTGCGCAACGCCCTGCGCGGCCTCGCCGTGACGGGTGCGGGCCCCGCCCAGCTGTTGTCCTGGCTGAACACGGTCACCCATCACCTGGCCAAGCACGTGACGGCCACGGCTGTCTGCGGCCTCTTCGACCCGAGCACCAGGGTGATGCGCTGGGCGCGCGCGGGCCACCTGCCGCCCGTACTCGTCCGCGGGGGCGAGGCCGACGCCTTCCCCCTCATCGAGGGCCTGCTCCTCGGAGCCCTGCCCGACGTCACGTACGTCGAGCGGGAGGTGCAGCTCGAACCGGATGACACCCTTCTGATGTTCACGGACGGGCTGGTGGAACGGCGGGACTCCTCGGTGCAGGACTCGCTCCGCCATCTCGTGAACGCGGCGGGCGCCGGAGCCGGGGATCTGGACGGGCAGCTGGACCGCCTCCTCGCCGAGAGCCGGTCCGACACGGACGACGACACGTGTCTGATCGGCATCCAGGTCGGCTGACACCGCACCGCGGCACGGCGTCGTCCGCCGACGAGCCGTTCGGTCCGGTCGACCAAGGCTCCTCAGCGGCCGCCGTGAGCGGCGTTCGCGTGGCGCAGCAGCTCGTCGTGGAGCAATCGGCCGGTGAGCGCGCCGCCGAACACGACGACGCCGATGGCGACGAGCCAGGACTGGATGACGAGGACGGTTCCGAAGGGCCCGTACGTGACGGCGCTGGAGGCGATCAGTGGCGAGAAGACGAGCCGGGAGAAGATCCGGAGCCCGAGCAGCCCGATCATGGTGGCTGCCGCCCCTGGGAACAGGGCAGTCCAAGGGATCCGGCCGGCGAGCAGCAGTCGCTGGGACCACCAGAAGAACAGCGTGCCGATTCCGAACGTCACGTAGCCGCGGGCCGGGGAGTCGCGCCACGGCGGGGAGAACGCCGACAGGTACAGGAAGCCGATGAGTACGGCGAGCCACAGCACGTGCCGCCATCTGGCCCACCAGCGGGCTGGGGGAAGGTCCCAGATCCGTTCGTAGCCGCTCTGCAGCAGCGTGCCGAACGACAGGCCGAACACGGCGAGCAGGGCCAGGCCGAATGCCGTCGTGGTCCGCCACGCTTGTCCGGGCAGGGCGAAGAGCCGCTCGATCTCGACCCGGGCGGTCGCCGACACGCCGAGTCCGTCCCCGAGCCATTGGGCGAACCCGCGCCCGCCGGCGGCGTCCGCCGCGGTGATGACGATCAGCAGCGGTACCAGCGTCAGGAACCCGAGCGCGGCGAACCCCAGGGCGCGTTGCCACAGGTCCACTTCCCGCACGCGCCCCCAGCGGCGCCCGGCCCGGGCACGGCGGATCACGCTGCCTATCCGCCCGAAGGGCGACATCCGTCCGGGCCGCTCGGTTTCGGGCATCGCGACAACCTCCACAACGGCGCCATCGACAACGGGACCACCGCCCTGCACCGGAAGGCGCTCTTCCGCCCCCTCCCGGGCACCGGCCCGTGTTCCCGAGCCCGCGCTCAGGTCGAGGAGCCGCCGGTCGTGATGCGCGCGCAGTGGGTGACCACGGCGGCGAGGCTTCCCTGCGCGCGCAAGAGCTCGTGCTGGATGCGCGCCCCGTTGCCCCGTTGCCCGTGCGTCGTGCGCCGTGGCCCCGCGCCGCTTGGGTCCGGGGCCACGACGACAGTTGACGGGTCAGCCCTTGAAGACGTCCTTGATCTTCTCCTTGGCCTGGCGGGCATCACCCTTGGTCTTCTCGGCGCGCCCTTCAGCGGTCAGGCGTTCGTTGTCCACCGCGCGGCCGGCCGTCTCCTTGAGCTTGCCCTTGGCCTGCTCGGCCTTGGCCCGGCTCTTCTGGCTCTTCGACACAGCTGATCACTCCTGAGGATGGGGACAAACCGTACGTTTGCTTCTGACCGCAATTCCGGCTGCCAAACAAGCTGGACGGCCAGGTCGTGCGGAGACCGGCGGTGAGTCGTCGTTCGGACGCGTACGAGCCGGTCTCGGTAGATCGCGGCGGCCGAGGCGGAGCGTTCCTGATCCGTCAAGACGGTGTGGACCGGAAAGAGGCGGACCGCCGCAGGTGACCGACCCGCCTGGGTCCCTGGCCTCAGCCCGGCTCAGCTGGCTGCCTGGCTGTCGACGGGGATGTCCAGGCGGTCGGCCAAGGTGGTGAGGGTCTTTCCCAGGGGGAGCATGACGCGGGTGACGGCGTGCTGGTCGCCGCGGGTCGGGTCGCGGTTGACGATCAACACGGGCTTCCCGGCCTGGGCTGCCTGGCGGACGAACCGGAGCCCGGACATCACTGTCAGTGAGGAGCCGAGGACCAGCAGCGAGGTCGCCTCGCCGACCAGTTCGCGGCAGCGCTCGACCCGCCCCGGCGGAACGGCTTCGCCGAAGAACACCACGTCCGGTTTGAGGATGCCGCCACACTTCGAGCAGGGCACTACGGAGAAGTCCCCGATCTGTTCGTCGGTGAGGTCGGCGTCACCGTCCGGGTTCAGTCCGGCAGCCACCGGCTCGAAGCCCGCATTGGCCTCCTCGAGCCGCTGGGCGAGTTCACGGCGGGAGCTGAAGGTGCCACAGGAAAGGCACACGACCTGGTCCAGGCCTCCATGGAGTTCCACCACCCCCTCGCTGCCGGCGGCCTGATGCAGGCCGTCGACGTTCTGGGTGATCACACCCGAGAGCAGACCGTGCCGCCCGAACGCCGCCACAGCCCGGTGCCCGGCGTTGGGCCGGGCGCGGCCGAACGTGCGCCAGCCCAGGTGACTGCGGGCCCAGTAACGGCGCCGGGCCTGAGCATCGGCGGTGAATTCCTGGTACGTCATCGGGGTGTGCCGACTCAGGCTCCCGCCCTCACCCCGGTAGTCGGGGATGCCCGACTCCGTGGATATGCCCGCCCCGCTGAGCACCAGCACACCCCCGGTCCTCAGCGCATCGGCGACCGGCTCGGGATCGGCAGTGCCAGGACGTAGGCCCTCGGTCGGGGTCCAGCTCAGAGTGGGGCGCATGCGCATACCGCCAGCGTACGGAACGACTGTGTGCGCCGGTCTGTGCGGACCTGGCGGTCCGCCGAAAGGCCGGGGCCGGGGCCGAGGGGCTTGCGGGGATCAGGCGGACGGGGCTGCGCCCGCCCACACGGCAGGCTTGCGCTCCGCCCAGGGCGCGGCCTTCTCCAGTTGCGCGGCGAGCCGGAACAGCACGTCCTCGCGTCCGTAGCCTGCGGCGAACTGGACACCGACCGGCATGCCGGTCGCCGGGTCGAACGCGAGCGGCACCGACATTGCGGGCGTGCCGGCGACGTTGAAAGCGGCGGTGAACGGCGAGCGGTGGAACAGGTGCTCCAGCCAGCCCAGCCCGTCAGCATTCTCCGCGCCCTGGCCGTAGGTGTTCAGGGTCACCGGCACCTCGGGGAGGGTGGGCGTCAACAGCACGTCCTGGTCCCCGAAATGGGCGCCGATCGAGCGGGCGACCCGGTTGCGTACGTCGAGGGCGTGCACGAACTCCGCGCCGCTCACCTTGAGTCCCCACCGGTAGCTCGCGAGCATCTCAGGTTCGACGGTGGACCCGTCCACGGGGCGTCCGAACGCCGCGGAGAAGCCGTCGATCCACTTCACCAGGTTCGCGGACCACAGCCGGGCGTTGGCGAGGACGAACTCCTCCCAGCTCACGCCGAGATTCACGAGGGTGACGTCGACCTGGTGGCCGAGTGATTCAAGCAGCCGGGCGGCGGCCAGGGTGGCCTCGCTCACGGCCGGTTCCACGGCACGCCCGCTCCAGGGGGTGGTGACGAGGCCGACGCGCAGGCGGCCGGGTTCCTTGGTGATTTCTTCGGCGTACGGGCGGCGGGGGCGTTCCGCGAAGTAGGGGTCGCCGGTCTCCGGGCCCTGGATCAGGTCGAGCAGGGCTGCGCTGTCCCGCACGGTCCGGCTGAGCCCACCGTGCACCGCGAGGCCGTTGAAGACCTCGTCGGCGTCCGGTCCCATGGAGACCCGGCCGCGGGTGGGCTTGAGCCCGAACAGCCCGGTGCTGGCGGCCGGCACCCGGATCGATCCTGCCGCATCGGTGGCGTGCGCGAGGGGAGTGATGCCGGCGGCGACGACCCGCCACTGGAGCCACCTGGTGTCCGGGTGAGATCCCAGGGGTTGCGGGTGGCGCCGTACAGGACCGGCTCCGTGGTGGTGCTGTAGGCGAATTCGGGCGTAGCCGTGCGGCCCAGCGTCACCAGACCGGCCCGGCGGAACCGCCGCATCAGGAACGAGTCCTCCTCTGCCACGTTGCCGGCGGCGAGGCGGCTGCCCAACTCGACGCGCTTGCCCTGCATCGACACGGCCAAGTCCTTGATGAGGAACGGCACGCCTGCGAGCGGGGTGTGCTGCCCGGGACCGGGGTGTCTTCGGCGGGCCAGCTCTCCACGACGGCGTTGATCCGTGGATTCACGGCCGCCATCGCGGCCTGAGCCGCGCCGGTGAGCTCCGCCGCGGTCACCTCTCCCCGAGCCACGAGCCCGGCCAGTCCCACGGCGTCGTACTGGGTGTATTCGTGCAGCTCCACGGCGTTCCACCTACGTTCCGATCGGTCCTGTGCGATACCGAACGGTATCGTTTGGGGGTGGGCGGTAACGTAACATGGCTCGAGAGACGTCGGCCAACGCGACCGAAGCGAGGCGCACCATGATGAGCAGCCCCCCGAGGCCGGGCCGGGACTCGCGAGTTGCCCGGCTCCCCCCGCGCGAGCGCATCCTCGACGCGGCCGAGGAGCTCTTCCTTCGTGAGGGCGTCAGGGCTGTCGGGGTCCAGGCCATCGCCGAGCAGGCGAAGACCACGAAGATGGCTCTCTATCGTCATTTCGCCACCAAGGACGCGCTGATCGAGGAGTGGCTGAGGATCGTCGCGGCGGGGTACGCAACCGCCTTTGACCAGGTGGAAGCCGAGCATCCGGACGATGGCCGGGCCCAGGTGCTCGGTGTGGCACGTTTCATCGCGGAGGGGCTGCCGGACATCGCCCAAAGGGGCTGCCCTTTCGTGAACTCCATCGCCGGTCTGCCCGACCCCAGTCATCCGGCCCGTCGGCTGATCGAGAACCACAAGGCCGATCAGCGGCGTCGCCTCACGGCCATGTGCGAGCGGGCGGGCGCGCACGCGCCCGATGATGTCTCCGCAGAGATCACCTTCCTGCTGGAAGGCGCCCAGGTCAGCGTGCAGAACGGAAGTGTCGACCGCGCGGGAGACAGGCTCGTGGCCGCCGTCTCGGCAGTTCTGGACAGGGGGACAGCGGTGCGGGAGGGATGAGCTGCACAACCAGGGGGAGGCGCGGCGTCGTTCACATGGCAGAAGGGCCCGGATCCAATGAGGATCCGGGCCCTTCTGGTGTGGTAGCGGGGACAGGATTTGAACCTGCGACCTCTGGGTTATGAGCCCAGCGAGCTACCGAGCTGCTCCACCCCGCGTCGGTGAACCCCACCTTACGGCACTGGTTGGCGGT
Organism: Streptomyces sp. NBC_00354; assembly: GCF_036106915.1. Taxonomy (NCBI): domain Bacteria; kingdom Bacillati; phylum Actinomycetota; class Actinomycetes; order Kitasatosporales; family Streptomycetaceae; genus Streptomyces; species Streptomyces sp. NBC_00354. The sequence goes on from NZ_CP107983.1 coordinate 8,148,690, forward strand.
GTTCGACCAGATTTCCCGCAGGGGGCGGTTCCTGCGGTTCCTCTAGTACCTGACGCGCTGGGTGGTCATCCGGCAGCGTTGGGATCCGCAGGGCCGGTAGCCGACCTCTGGGAACCGGCACATCGCGAGCATTGAGCAGGCCCCGACCCGTGTGGGCGACGCCGAAACCCCTTGCCGCCACCGCAACTCCGTTGACTCCGTGGGGGCGTGGTTCCCCCTGCTGGATCCGTCGGGTCGGCGCTCAGGGCAGTGTGACGGCCGGGTAGTCCTCGGTGTAGGAGTCGCCGGCGGTGCCGTAGTAGGTGCAGGTGCGGGCCGTGGTGTCGACGTCGTACCAGACGATGCCGGCGTCCCAGCAGCCGCGGACGAACTCGGGGAACGTCGTCTCCCCGGCCTGGTCCGCACGCAGGGCCGATACCAGGGCCGCCCGGTCGAACGGCGGCGCCGGCGCGAAGCCGGTGACGAGCGGTTCGCCCTGGACCACGACGTCGCCGTGCTCGGTCAGGTACAGGAACGCGTTGGCGGGGACGGCCATGCGGCAACGGGTCACGCCGGCCTTGCGCAGGCTCTCGGCCAGGTAGGGGAAGCCCGCAACCTTGGGTCGGACGGCGGCGCCCCGTTCCAGGGCGGCCTGGAGGCGGCTGACCGCGTCGGTGGTGGTCATGGTGTCTCCCTGATGCTCCGGTGGTGGGGGCGCCGTGATGGGGTGCGCGCCGGATATGTCATGATGGTGACATAGTGACAACATGTTGTCCAATATGATCGGGGAGCCGGAGGAATGGCGGAGGAACTGGCCCTTCTCGTGGCCGACGTATTCGAGGCTGCGGGCGCGCTGCGCCGCGCCGGGGAGGCGCTGGCGGCGGCGGAAGGGCAGACGCAGGCCCGCTGGCAGCTGATGAGCGTCGTGAGTGAGGACTCCCTGCCCGTGGCGCGGGCCGCGCGCCGGCTCGGGGTCGCCCGCCAGGGCGTGCAGCGCATCGCCAACGAACTCGTCCGCGACGGCCTCGCGGAATTCCGGGACAACCCCGACCACCGCACCTCACCCCTGCTCGCCCTGACCCCCACCGGCCGGCGGGCACTGGAGGCGATCACCGTCCGCGCCGACGCCGCGCACCGGGCGATGGGGGAGGGGCTCGCGCAGGCCGACCTCGCGGCCGTACGGGCGCTGCTGCGACGGTTGACCAGACAGACGGATCAGTGGGCCGAAGCCGAAGCGGAAGCCGGTGCCGGTGCCGGGGGCGCACAGCGCGGGACCCGTTCCCGCGCCACGACCGGCCGAGTACGGACGGAGGAAGCGTGAGTCACGACGACGCGGCGGCGGGGGTCCACCCGGTCCGGGACCTCCGGGCCGCGCTGACTGCGCGCCGTGGGTCGAGCTCTGGCCGGCGTGATGGCACGGCGGAGTCGGGCCGGAACGCGATGCCTTCGGGCGCTCGAGGTCCAGTACCTTACGGACGGTGGCGAGGTTCATGCCCAGTTCGCGCAGGGTGCGGGCGGCTGGGCGGGTGGCGTCGAAGAAGCCGGGGTCAGGCGGGTCGGGTCAGCCTGGGTCGTGAAGCCGTATCCGGCGCCTGCACCCGGCGGTTCACGGGGTGGTGGCTCCAGCGGTGATCAGGGCTGCGACCCCGGTGATGCCGGCCCCTGCCAGGGCGCGGCGTTGGCGGTCGGCCGCCGTTCCCCGCTGGAGGAGCCGGTGAACGAGCGAGGTGACCTCGCGGTGATCACCGTTCTCTTCGAGGGCGGGGCGGATGTGCCGCAGGAGGGCGCCCAGCACGTGCCCTCCGCTCTGCAGCCTGCCTGCCGGATCCACCAGCGTGCTGCCCAGTCCGTGCCTGGCGGCATGCCACGTCGCGGCTTGCAGGAGCTCCGGTCGGCACGGCGCCAGAGCGACTCCCGCCTTCTCCTCCGCGATCGCGGTGGCGGCGAGCCCGCGGATGACGCCGGCGAGCATCACCGCGTCGTCTGCCTCCAGCTGCACGTCACAGCAGCGCACCTCGAGAGTGGGATACCGCTCCGAGAGCCGTGCCTGCCAGTACAGCTGCCCCCGGTCCGGGAGCACACCCGGTACGACCAGCGCATCGGCCCGCGCCTCGTAGTCCGCGAGCCCCTCGAAATGCGGCGGTGGGCCACTGATCGGCCAGCGGCCGAAAATGATCGTTCGCCAGCTCGCGAAGCCGGTGTCCCGGCCGTCCCACAGGGGCCCGTTCGCGGACATGGCCAGGAGAGTCGGAAGCCAGACGCGCAGCCGGTTCAGGACGGCCACCGCCGTCTCGCGGTCGGGTATCCCCACGTGGACGTGCATCCCACAGATCAGCTGCTCATCGACCAGCTGTCGGGCCTCTCCCTGCATCTTCAGATACCTCGCCGTGCTGGTGACGGGTACGGGCGAGGCGTCCCTGACCGGAGAGGTGGCAGAGACCGCGATGCGGCAGCCGTTCGCTTGTGCCGCGGAGGCGACCGCGTGGCGCAACCGCAGGAGATGGCCTCCCACCTCCTCGAGCGCCGTGCACACGGGGGTGGCGACTTCGATCTGAGCCTGCAGCAGCTCGTCCTGGACCTCTCGCTCTTCCGCGATGGGCGCCACGCGGGCCGTCGCGCGCACGTCCTGCACGAGCGGAGTGGGAAGGAGCGTGGCTGGGTCGACCAGCAGGTACTCCTCTTCGACCCCAACAGTGATCATGCTGGGTGGCTACCCCGAACCGGCCGTGATCACGCAGGTGAAGGAGCCACCTGGCCGTAGCCGATGCCACCGCGTTCCGGCACGCGGACCGCTCCTGGATCCTGGAAGCCGCCGAGCGCGCCGGTCAAGGTGGCGGCCCGCGGCAGCCGCTCCTCCAGCAGGGGACTCAGGTACCGGCCACGGCGGCGCGAGTGTCAGTGGCCGGTCTCACGCTGCCGTCATGACCCGCCCGAGTCCAAGTACGCGTACCTACAGCCGCTGTTCGCATATGTGGAGGCCCGGACGGGCCCGGAGTCCTACTGGCAGCTGCCGGCTCCGCGGTCGGCCGGCAGCTTGGCCCTCGCACCCCCCTTCGCTCCAGGCGCAGCGCGACCGTTCCACTGACCGCACGCTGACCCGCAGGTCTTTCGCGGCATGCTGGAGATCCGTAAGTAGTCCAGCCGTAGCCCCAGGAATAGTGGAGCGTGTTTCGCCGTGCTCTTCGCCCGGCTCCTGTGCGGGATCACGTGTAGTAGGTGTCGAACGAGGCGATCCAGAGTGCCGACAACGGCAGAACGGTCAGCTGGACGACTGCCGTGGTCCAGCACCGTCCGAGGACTGCGGCGGATGCGCTCCACCAGGCCGTCATAAGCAGCATGCTCACCGCCCCTGCCTGGTAGCCCTGTCCGCCGGGATCCATCATGCCGGGGTAGCCCATCCACTCTTCGGTGAAGATGCCGTCCGAGCCGAGCACGACGATCCCCGACACGAGCCAGAGGTCGGCCAGCAGCACCGTCACGGCGAGTGTCTTGTCGAAGCGGAGGTACGCGGGGGCCGGGAGCAGCAGCCGAGCGAACGGATGCCCGTGACTGCGTACCCACTCCTGGCATCCAGCGCCGCAGCGCCGCCTTCCGTACGGACGTGTTCGGTGAAGCGGGCCACGCAACCGTGGTCCGTCGCACCGAACGGAAGGCAGACCACCAGGAGGGACAGGCCCCGACGTCGGCGAGCACCGCATACACGGCATCCGGCATGAGAGCTGATTGCCAGGCGCCGGTGAAGCGGATGTCGTGGCCGTTGTGCGTGCCCTCGGACCACCCGGTAGCGTTGGTTACGTGCGTTCCGCCCACACCGCCTCGGCATCGCCCGACGGGGCAGCCGTCGATCGGCAGAGGAACGGGATCACATGGCAGAGCACAGTTTCCATATCGGGGCGCCGGTTGCAGGGGCTGCCCTGGCCCTCCTGGCAGCTCTCGGCGCGACGCCGGCGGGTGCCGCACCACCGCACACCGATACCTCTGGCATCAGCGGGCCCGGGACGGCCGCCGCGTCGCGGTTCGTGCCCGGCCCCTGCCCCAGGACACCTGAACCGATCGAAGCGCTGGCCACCGCCCGGTGCGGTGTCCTGGAGGTCCCCGAGAACCGTGCCCGTCCCGGCGGCCGGACCATCCGGCTGGCCGTGGCGGTCATCCCGCCCGTCTCGGCGAAGCCCGCCCAGGACCCCGTGGTGTTCATGTCGGGCGGCCCCGGTGGCGAAACGTTCGACGACATCCCGTTCCTGGTCTCCTCCGGCCTGAACCGGGATCGCGAACTGATCGTCATGGCCCAGCGCGGCAATCTCTACGACAAGCCCAACCTTGCCTGCCCGGAACTGGACCACTTCTACGCCCGATCCGTGGGGCTCCCCTCCTACGCACCGCAGACGGAAAGGCTCATGCTCGACGCGGTGAAACAGTGCCGGGACCGCCTGACAGCCGACGGGACCGACCTGAGCGCCTACAACAGCACCGAGAACGCAGCCGACTTCGCCGACCTGCGCACCGCGCTCGGCATCAAGCAGTGGAACGTCTACGGCCACTCCTACGGCAGCAACCTGGCCCTGACCTACCTGCGCCTGCACCCCCAGGGGATCCGCGCGGTGGCGCTCGACTCGGCCGCCCCTGCACAGTCCGTCTCCCTGCCGTTCGCCTGGGCCAACGCCCGGGAGGGGCTCGACAACCTCTACAAGGCCTGCGCGGCCGAGCCCCGCTGCAAGAGCCGCTACCCGGACCTCGAGCGCACCCTGAACGAGCAGGTGCGCAAACTGGAGGCCCGGCCGCTGACACTGAACGTCCGGCCGCCGCAGGGCGGAGACCCGGTGAAGGTCGTCCTCGACGGCGGCGCACTGGTGAACCTGCTGGTCGCCAAGGCGATCCCGCTCGTCGACGTCCCGGCGGCGATCGACGAACTCGGCCGCGGACGTCCCGAGCGCTTCGCCCGGGCCCGCGCCGCCGGTTCGGTCCAGGTGGCAGGCCAGACCGCCCACGGTCTGACCCAGTCGGTGGTGTGCAGCGAATGGGTGCCGGATCACTCGCCGTCCGACGTGCTGAAGGCGGGCCGTGAAGCGTTCCCCGAATGGCCGGCATCGGTCCAGGCCCAGGCGCCTCAACTGGCCTTCCAGGACCAGATGTGCCGTATCTGGAACGTCCCGGACCGCACAGCGACCCAGCGGGTGGCCGTTGAGAGCGCAGTGCCGACGCTCTTCTTCAACGGGACGTTCGACATGAAGACCGGGGCCAGCTGGGCGCGGAAGGCGGCCCGTACGCTGTCCCACTCGACCACCGTGGAGGTGCCCGGGATCGGGCACTGGGTGGTCCCGCAGTCGCCGTGCGCCCAGAAGGTGCTGGCGTCCTTCCTCACCCGCCCGACCGCGCCCGACACCGGCTGCGTGGCGGGGCTCAGGTGGGAACCGTTCACGATCACCCCGAAGTGACCGGGAGGAACGATGGCAAGGTCACAGGTACGTCGATTGCGCACCAGGTCGGCCGCAGCGGCGACCGGGATGCTCCTCACCGGTCTGATCGCGGCGCCGGCGAGCGCGCAGGAGGAGACGCCCGCAGGAGCGACCGGCACGGTCGCCCGCACCGTGGGCGACGCCCGCTTCGAGCCGGGCCCTTGCCCGAAGACGGCCGACCCGGTACCCGAGCTCAAGGGGGCCCGCTGCGGAACGCTCACCGTGCCGGAGAACCGGGCCAAGCCCAACGGCCGAACGATCAGGCTCGGTGTCGCGATCGTGCCGGCGCTGGCCGCCCATCCCAAACCCGACCCGATCGTGTGGTTGGCCGGCGGACCCGGCGACGACGCGGTCGGAGAGGCGAAGATGGCGGTCGACGGCGGCCTGAACCGCGACCGCGATGTGATCTTCATGTCCCAGCGCGGCACCTACTCGGCCGACCCGGCGCTCACCTGCCGCAACATCGATGAGTTCAACGCGCGCGCGACCGGCCTCGTCTACGACGCGCCGTCCACCGAGCGCGAGCACGTCGCGGCCACGAAGGCCTGCAGAGACAAACTGGCGGCGAGCGGGGCCGACCTCAGCGCCTACAACGACATCGAGAGCGCAGCCGACCTCGCGGACCTGCGCACCGCGCTGGGCCTCAAGCAGTGGAACGTGTTCGGCATCTCCTACGGCACCCAGCTGGCGCTCGTCTACATGCGCCTGCACCCCGACGGAATCCGGTCGGTCGGCATCGACGGCATCCTGCCGCCGTCCACCGGAGGGTCAGCCGTGACATGGAGCGCTGCCAAGCAGGGTTTCGACGGCCTGTTCAAGGCGTGCGCGGAGCAGCCGGCGTGCAACAAGCGCTATCCGAACGTGTCGGCCACCTTCGAACGGCTCGTCCGTGAACTCGAAGCCAAACCGGTCACCACCACCATCACGCTCCCCGACAGCCAAAAGCAGGTGAAGGTCGTCCTGGACGGCGGAGCCCTGGTGAACTGGATGACCGCCGCCACCCACGTGGCACCCCAGGTACCCCGCGTCCTCGACGAACTGGCGCACGGCAAACCCCAGCGGATCGCCGAGCAGTGGGCGGGTGGCAAGTACAGCCCCCAGGCCATCGGCCGGCTGTCCCACGGGCTCGTCTACGGCGTCTTCTGCAGCGAGTGGACCCCGTACGAAACCCAGGCCGAAGCACTCCGCGCAGGTAAGGAAACCTTCCCGTCGTTCCCCCGGTCTGTACAGGCCCAGGCCCCGCTGCTCACCTCCCTCCGCCCGGACTGCGACGTCTGGAACGTCCCCGCGGCGCCCCGCTCGATCCGTGACGTCACGAAGAGCGACATACCCACCCTCGCCATCTCGGGCGGGTTCGACGCCCAGACCGCGGCGGGCAACGGGCCGTACGTCGCCCGTACCCTGCCCCGAGCCACCGTCGTCACGGTCCCCTACGAACCCCACGTGGTCTTCGCCACGTCGAAGTGCGCCCAATCCATCACCGCCTCCTTCTTCGACACCCCCACGGCCCCGAACACCGACTGCCTCAAGGAGCTCAAGCCCCCGAAGTTCGAGATCGCCCCCTGAGCCGACCTCGTTCCAGGCAAGGAGTGGAAAGGTTTTGCCCGCACGGCCCGGATCCGGGTCCTGTGGAACCGTAGTTGGCGGGCCGCCTGATGGATACCGTCGTCCTCGGCGGTGAGTCCGCCTGCAGGATCGGCCGGAGCGGAAAACGGAAAATGTTTTCCGCAGGCGCTATCGAAAAGCTGTTCGCTGGGCATGCTGCGTGTAGTCTCCCGCTTCTGCTCGACGCTCCGTCACCGCGTCGTCCGGGCGGGCCTTCCGTTCTCAGCTCTCGGGAGGTAACACGCCATGCAGTCAGCCCCCACCCCGCCGTCGGCTCCCAGCCGCCGCGAGCTCCTCACCGGCCTCGGTGTGGCTGCCGCCACGCCGCTCCTCCTCGGCGTCGCCGCCCGTTCCGCACCCCGCAGCAGCCCCGCCCACCAGCCCGCCCCGGTCGGCCGGACGGTCCTGCTCCGCGGGGCCGATCTGGTGCTCACCATGGACCCGGCCTTAGGCAGCGGGCTCCTCGGCTCGGTGGAGCACGCCGACGTGCTGATGCGGAACGGCACTATCGCGGCCATCGGCACGGCCCTCCCGCCGCCTCCCGGCGCCTGGGTGGTGGACGCCTCGGGCAAGCTGATTATGCCGGGCTTCGTCGACACCCACACCCACCTCTGGCAGGCGGTGATCCGCGGAGGCTGTACCGACGGCGACCTGTTCGGCTGGTTCGAGCGATGTACCGCCCCCCAGCGCGGCCGGCTGACACCCGCGGCGCTCCACAGCTTCGTGCGCCTCGCGGCCCTCGACGCCGTGCAGTCGGGCGTGACCACGCTCGTGGACTGGGTGGACATCTTCTCGTACGACCTCATTGAGAGCTACGTGAGGGCCCTGGCCGGCACCGGGGTGCGGTTCACCTACGCGATGTTTCCGCCCCACCCCGACGCGACGCTGGTCACGAAGGTGAAGAAGGAACTGGTCGACCCGGTTCCACTCGGTTCCTTCCAGGTCGCCACGCACGCGGCGCGGGCCGTCCAAGACCTCAACCGTGCACACTGGGAGGCCGCCCAGGACATGGGAGTCATGCTCAACTCCCATGTTCTGGAACGCCCCGAGCAACGGGCCGACGATCCCATCGGGGTCCTCAGGGACATCGGCGCGCTGGGTCCCAGGCTCCTGATCAACCACGCGATCCACCTGACCGACGACGAGATCGCGGCCGTCGCCGACCACGATGTGCGTGCGGTCCACTGCCCGTTGAGCAACATGCGGCTGGCCTCCGGCGTCATGCGGCTGTCCGATCTCAGCCGGCGGGGCGTCAAGGTCGGGCTCGGGCTGGACGGCGGCACCAACGACAGCTCGGACTTCCACGCGCTGATGAAGACGGCCATCGGCCTGCAACGCGCCCGCACGACGGACGCCGGGGTCTTCCCGCAGGTACCGGACGTCCTGCGGATGGCCACGCTGGGCGGCGCCGAGGCCATCGGCATCGCCGACCGGGTGGGCTCCCTGACCCCCGGCAAGCGAGCCGACCTCGTCGTCATCGATCCCGCCGCACTGAACTTCGCACCGCGCTTCGACTGGGTCGGCCAGATCGTCTTCAACGGGCGGCCCGAGAACATCGACGCCGTGTTCGTGGAAGGCCGGGCGCTGAAGTTCGGCGGCCGGCTGGTCGACATCGACACGAACCGTGTCGTACGGGAGGCCGAAGCAGCGGCCACCCGTCTGCGCGCGGCCGGATAGACCGGAGAAGGACGTCCTCTGCGAGGAGAAGGCGGGCCTGCTGGTGAACGCCCGCCCGTGGCCCGCTGCCCCGCCCGCATGCCGTAGTGGCTGTCGCGGCCATGGTGCCGGCCTCCGTGGCCTGCGCGGTGCTCATGGTCTCGCTCGCTGTCGCTGTCGCGGTCGCCGCCTTCGTCCGGTCGGGCGCCTCGGGGTGCGGAGTCGGCGAGCTTCGTCGTGATGGGCGTCCCGCGGGTTCAAGCTCGGACGGCGTCCAGTACGGCTTGGTGGGGAGGCAGTGCATGCCCGGTGCTCGGCCCGGTCCCGGTCATATGGGGCCGGCGTGACGGCCGGCCGGGTCCGGGACGGTTACCGCGCCTACCTCGTCGCGGTGCCGGCGGGCTGCCTGGTGGGGCTGGTAGGTGGGGCGTTCCGGTGGTGCCTGGAACGCGCCGACAGGCTGCGCAGCTCGGTGCTGGAGGCTGCTGCCGGGCTCGGCGGCCCGGGATGGCTGATTCCGATGGTGCTCGCGGCGGCGGGCGCGGCGGTGGCGTGCGCGATCGCCCGGCGGGTTCCGCACGCTGCGGGCAGCGGGATCCAGCACGTCGAAGCCGTGTGGCGTGAAGAGGTCGAATTGCCAGGCCGTTCGATGTGGCTACTGCCCGCGAAGTTCTTCGGCGGTCTCATCGCCATCGGCTCGGGCCTGGTACTCGGGCGGGAGGGCCCGATCGTGCACATGGGGGCCTCGATCGGGTCCGAGGCGGGCCGCCGTACGCGGCTGGGCGCCGAGGACACCCGGCTGCTGCACACCGCGCTCAGCGGCGCGGGCTTGGCCGTGGCGTTCACCGCCCCACTCGGCGGGCTGCTGTTCGTCTGCGAGGAAGTGGCCCGCACGGTCCGGCCCCGCCTGGTGCTGCTCACTCTCCTCGGGACGGCCACGGGAGTTGCGTGCTCCTCGTTCCTCGTGGGCGACGCGCCGGTGTTCCCGGTTTCCGACGTACCGGTCCCGCCGGTGTGGATGCTGCCCGTCTTCCTGCTGTTCGGTGCGGCGGCCGGAGCGCTGGGCGCTGCCTACAGCGGTCTCGTCGTAGGGATGCTGACCGTGTGCGACCGGCTCACGCGGGTGCCGGTCGTGGTCCGGGCGGCCGTCATCGGGGCCGTCGTCGGCCTGCTGATGGCGTACGACCCTTTGTTGGCCGGGGGCGGTGACCAGCTGAGCGCGCGGCTGCTGGCAGGCGAGAGTCCTGCCGTGGCGGCTCTGGCGGCATATCTCGCCGTCCGGTTCGTGGCGGGGCCGCTCAGCTATGCGGCCGCGACCCCGGGCGGGTTGTTCGCTCCGCTGCTGGCCCTGGGCGCCCTGTGGGGGACCCTCGCGCACGCTGTCGCGGCGCCACTGCTGCCGGTGCACTCGGCCGGCCCGGGCGCGTTCGCCGTTGCAGGGATGGCCGCCCTGTTCGCCGGGGTCGTACGGGCGCCGGTCACGGGCGTCGTACTGGTCGTGGAGATGACCGGTGCCACCCCGCTCCTCGTCCCGCTGCTGATCGCCTGCTTCGCCGCGACAGTGACCGCGGACCGGCTGGGGAGCGAACCCATCTACGACAGCCTGCGGCGGCGGATGCTGAACCGCCCCTGATCCGGCTGCGCGGACGGGAACCGGGCCCGACTCACCGGCCCCACGTCACCCACTGGACCAACGGGCTGAAAGCTTCCATCCGGCTATGACGCACGGGCCGAGATGCCGGGCCACTACGCACCACCCCGTACCGGCCCGGACGTGCCGAGCCCGATCTGACCGACGCGGTCCGGTTGTTGCGCAGCACGTTCCACGGGTTCGTCGCCCTGGAGGCCGCGGGACGGTTCGCGCACGAGCGTTCGCCGCAGCAGTCCTGGGTTCGGGCCCCCGACGCCCTGAACACCCTCCTGGAGCACTGGCCCGCTTCCCGAGAAGGACTCCTCATGACTTCCCCGACCATCGGCAATCTGCGCGTGCAGGGCGCGACCCTGCACTACGAAGTACGTGGCCAGGGCCTGCTCCTGTTGCCTTCCACCCAGGCGGCGGCTCGGGCCGAGTGAACGATGACCAACCTGCCGTGCTTCGCGGGGCGCATCGTCGCGCGTAGCCATGAGGTCGGGTGCGACGGTGGAGGTGGGCGTGCCGACGGAGCCGCCCCCCAAGGTGGGGGAGCGGTCGGTCAGAGTGCAGCGCGCAGGGTGGGTCGGAGTGGCTACTGGTCCGCGTGGGTGCGTTGGGTGCGGAAGTTCTCGCGGTAGGCGTCGTAGACCGGGCTGGGGGTGTCCGGCGTGCGGGGAGTGTCGTCGTACTTGAGGAGGGCTTCGTCGTTGCTGGTCAGACCGGAAACGGTGTAGGGGTGGCTGCCGGTGAAGACGATCTTCTGGTCGGGGAGGCCCTTGTAGGTGCCCTCGATGAGGAGGTACTTGGAATGGGTGGAGGTTCCGCCCGCAGTGTCGTCGTTGAGCCGGTGGAGGCCGATGCCGCCGTACCGGGTGGGCTTGGCCAGCTGGTCGACGATCTGCCTTCCGGTGTTGTCGAGGTTGCGGTAGACGATGTCTACGTAGCAGCCGGCGTCGTCGAGTTCCCATAGCTTCTTCGCGACCTCGAGCCGGGTGATCTGGTGCATCGCGACGCGGATGACGGTGCGGCCGTCGGCGGTGCCGTAGCCGGCTGAGTTGCCGTGGCAGGCGAGTTGGCCGGGAACCGGGTTGTCGACTGTGTTGAGGATGTTGAGTACCACATCGGTGGACCGGGGGAAGAAGTACGCCTTCGCCGGTCCCGCCTGGGTGTCGTCGGGCAGATCGGAGACCTGCAGGGCAGGGTCCGCCTGGGCTGCAGCCTGCCGGGTGAAGTAGGCGGCGTAGCCGTCGTAGAGCGCCTTGTTCCCGGCGACGGTCAGGGCGTCGTTCCAGGCCTTCTCCCGGTCCCACACGGTCTGGTTCGCGGAAGTCTGTACGACGACGTCGTCCACCGGGACGGTGGCGGTCGCGCTGCCGGTGGTCCGGGAGAAGAGGTAGAACTTGTTGTGGTTGACGCTGGGGAACGAGTCGTGCGGGTTCGGGTCCTTGGCCAGGCAGGCCTGCCCCTCTGCGCACACCCGGATCCACGAGTTCCCCGAGGACGCGGTCTTCCGGGCAAGCCCGTCGCGGAGTGCGGCGTAGGCGGGGCCGCCCGCCTGACGGGCGACGCTCTCGCTGTCCAGGACCACCTGGACGTTGACGCCGCGCAGGTGGGCCGCGTTCAGCCGCCCTACCAGCCAGTCCGACTCGAAGACGTACGAGGAGATCTTGATGTCGGAGCCGGTCACGGCTCCGTCGATGAGATGGGATATGTGCCCGAGGATCGCGTTCTGCCCGGCCGGGTCGGTGGGGTCGTTGAATATGGCGCCAGTGGTGACCAGGGCTGCCGTCTGTCCCGGTACCGCAGCGGCGGACACGGGAACGGAGGCGCCCACGAGCGTGAGCGTGGCTGCCGTGGCGATCGTCACCATGTTGATCTTCGTCATGCTCACGACCCTAGCCTTCGCCGGTATCCCGGCCACCGGCGCATGTCTGCATGTCTGCATGTCTGCATGTGTGCATGTTCCCGAGCCGAGGGGCGCTGCGCACGAAATCGTGGCAGGGGACGCGGGGGCAGAAGGAGTCGGCCGCCGGGTCCGGCGCCCACGGTCGCGCCGTGCCCTCAAGGCCTACGGCTCAGTAGAGCGCGAAGGCTTGATCACCGGATCGGCTCCGACTGCTGGGGCGTGATGCCCAGAAGGGTGAGGAAGGCGTTGCCGCCGGGATAGGGGTGTGGCGGCTCCAGGTGGCGTACTCGACGCGTTTCCGGCGCGTCGGTGGCTTCGACGGTGACGACACCGGAGAGTCGAGGCGCGGCGCAAGGAGGTTCTCCCGGGTCGGTTCGATGGTGTGCACGCGGCCAGTTCGGGTGAGCGGCGGTCTTTGACGATGTGCCGGACGCCCTCGAAGGTGTCGGCCGTGCTCCCGGCCGGTCTGATGTGCCGGTTCTCCTGCCGCGGAGCCCCTGGCTCGGGCATCGTCGGAGCGAGGAGATTCTCGCGTAGTGGAGGGGGCACGGGGTGGTGCAGCAGCGAGTGGCGGACGGTAGGTCGCTGTGGGACCGCATCGACCGGACCGGACGACGCCGGGTGGGGTGATGCGACAGGTCCTCTCACGCGTTCTGGTGTGATTGCACCCCTTCCCCAGGCCGCCAACCTCGTTGAGGATCATGACGCATTCGGGAGTATTTCGTCCGCTTCTTCGTCTCCGCAGCCCAATGAGGATTCATGTTCGCTCCGTTCGACGTCCGTGCCACTTTCGTCAGGGGGACGTCCAGCGTAGGTGCGTCTCTCGGCGCACCCCGGTGGCGAGGCCCCTGGAGAGAGGTGCTCCCCTGCAATGCCCGACGCAGGTCATCACGCGCAGCGGATGGGGGAGCGCTGGCCCCTTGAGGTTCCGGATCAGTCGTCCGAGCACACCTGTGCGCCCGTCTCCGGAGGGTCCGGCGCCCGCCCCGGCCGTACAGACCGTGCAGCCCGAGACTGCCGAAGCACCCCTGTCGGATCACGAGATAGCCCTCATCAGGGCCTCCGTATCGGTGGTCGCCCCCCTCGCGGAGGACATGACGGTCTACTTCTACGCGATCCTGTTCGCCCGCTACCCTGAGGTCCGTCCGATGTTCCCGCCAGGGATGGACGCCCAGCGCGGTCGTCTCCTTCGCGCGCTGTTGCGCATCGTGGACCTGGTCGACGACCCCGAGAGCCTGGTCCGCTTCTGCGGACACCTCGGCCGCGATCATCGCAAGTTCGGCACACTTGCCGCGCATTTCCCGGCCGTCGGCGAGTGCCTCCTCGCCGCTCTGGCCCGCTACGTCGGCCACGCGTGGACCGTGGACATTGCCGCCGCCTGGGCGAAAGCGTACGGCGTCATCGCCCAAGTCATGATCAGGGCGGCCGAGCAGGACGAGGCGGTACGGCCTGCCGTGTGGCCGGCCACCGTGGTGCACCGGGTCTCGCACGGACACGGCATCGCCGAAATCACCGTACGCCCCCACGAACCGTACGAGTACTCCGCCGGACAGTACGTGAGCCTCGAGACCCCCTGGTGGCCGAAGCTGTGGCGCCACTACTCCGTCGCCAACGCGCCTCGTGAGGACGGCACCCTCACCTTTCACGTGCGCGCCGTGCCCGGCGGCTCGGTCAGCGATGCACTGGTGCACCGAGCCGCGGTGGGGCATGTATTGCGGCTGGGGCCACCGATGGGAGACATGGTCCTGGACGCGGCCGTCCACGAGGACCTGCTCTGCGTGGCCGGCGGCACCGGTCTCGCCCCGATCCGCGCACTCATCGAGGAGGTGGCGCGCCGAGGGGAACGCCATCAAGTGGACCTGTTCCTCGGTGCCCGCACCGGTGCCGAGCTGTACGGAGTCAACGACATGCTCCGGATGGCTCAGCGGCACCACTGGCTCACCATTCGAGGCGCGGTCTCCCACGAGTACATCCCCGGAATCCGGGGGTCCCTGCCGGACGTACTGTCCGAGTACGGACCGTGGTACCACCACGACGTCTTTCTCAGTGGCCCCGCTGCGATGGTCATGTCCGCCGGCGAGACCCTGACCCTGGACGGCACGATGCCCGACCGCATCCACCACGACCCCTTCGAGACTCCCGTCCTCTCCGCCCCATGAGCCGCGTCCCTCTGTCCGCCTTGCCAGGAGAACCTCGTGACCCAGCTTCCGCAGCCTTTCGGATCAGCAGGTGAACACCAGCTGCAGCAGCAGTTGGGTACCGCCGACCGTGCCGCCCGCTTCTACGACCGACAGGTCCGGCCCCACCTCACACCCGAGATGCGAGATTTCATCGGCCGCCAGGCAATGGTCTTCCTGGCCACCGCCGACTCCCATGGGGAATGTGACGCCAGCTTTCGGGCCGGGCCACCGGGATTTGTGCACGTGATCGACGAACACACGCTCGCCTACCCCGAATTCCGGGGGAACGGGGTGCTCGCCAGCACCGGGAACATGACCGAGAATCCTCACCTCGGCATGCTTTTCGTGGATTTCACCCATCACCACGTGGGGCTTCACGTCAACGGAGTGGTCCGCCTCTACCGCGATGCGGACCTACGTCCCGCCTACCCCGCCCTGCCCGCCGATGCAGCGCCCGGGCGCAGTCCGCAGATGTGGGTCCATCTCACCGTCGAGGAGGCCTACATCCACTGCTCCAAGTACATACCCCACCTCGAACCCGCCCCCCGTCCTGCGAGCAACGAAACAGCCCGCCCCAGGGACTCGGACTACTTCACCAGCGACGGAGAAGGGCCTGCCTCAGAAGGCCCGACGCGGCCGACCAGCCGACCCGAGCGATTCCCGCCCCACCCCCCGGCCGGGGTAGGGGCAGGTCAGGACCGACTCGCAGGCAAGTGCCCTTGGCCACCAGGGTGTCGCCGGACCAGCAGAGCCGGTAGAGGTGCAGCCCTGGCATACATCCCGCGCGGCGGATGCATCATCTCCTCCACCCACGGATTGGCACAGATGCTTGCCGAGCGGGGCATCCGCACCTCAGGCGAGCTACATCGCCCGGGAGATCCGACGAAGACGACCTTTTGGGACCGGCTTACGCGTCACCCCTGAGTAGATCGCGCTGGATCTGGCGAGCGATGGAGCGGCGTACAGATGCTGATGTGGTGGTGGTGACGTTCGAGGGAAGGTCGAGGCCGCGGCTGATCTCGTCGTACGCGGCCCGGTAACTGGCGGGCAGCTCCGTCCGGTGCTGCCTCAGATCCTCTTCGATGAGACGCCGCAGCTCGTCGATGTTCTGGGGCGTGAAGAGCTTCTTCCCCCGGGTGAGTGCGTTGACGAAGCGGGTGCAGCAGGCGGTTTCGTGAAAGGTCTCGGAAATCTCCTCGGCGAGGCCCCATAGTCGTCCTTCGAGCCAGGGGGCGTCGTGCTGGTCGACGGAGAGCCCCATCGGAGGCTGTAGGTCGTCGGCTTTGTGCTTCGCCATCTGTTTGGACACGGCGGGCTGGCTCATGTCGGTGAGCTGCGCGATGCGGTCTTGCGTCCAGCCGAAGCCCGCAAGCACCTTGATCATTTCTGCGCGTAGCTTTCGCGCCTCCTCGCCCGCACGGATGATGTCGTTCAGGCCGGCGAGCATCCGCTCGGCCTGGTTCTCGGTCAGCGTCTCGGGGATCTGGGGCTTGCTCTCTTCACCTGCCACAACCCGGTTATACACCAGAACGCACTCCCGCATAACCTGGTTGTACAACCTGGTTATGGCTGGCAGGATCCGCCTCATGCCTACCTTCTCCGCGACCGACGGAACCCAGCTCTCGTACCGTGTGATCGGTGATGGCGACCCAGTCGTCTGCATCCCGGGAGGTCCTGCGGACTCCGTCTACCTCGGTGACCTCGGCGGCCTGTCCGCGTGCCACCAGCTGATCGTCCTCGACCTGCGCGGCACCGGCCGGTCCGGGCTTCCCGAAGACACCTCCTCCTACCGCTGTGATCGCCTGGTCGACGACGTCGAGGCGCTACGCGAGCACCTCGGCCTTCCCCGGATGGGCTTGCTCGGCCACTCCGCCGGTACGAACATTGCGACGCAATACGCGGCCCAGTACCCGGGGAAAGTCAGCAAGCTCGCGCTCATCGGCCCCAGCACCCGAGCGGTCGGTGTAGCGATCACGGGAGAGATGCGGCGCGAGCTCGCACAGCTTCGGAAGAACGAGCCGTGGTTCCCAGCGGCGTTCGCCGCCTTGCAGGCGATCGCCGAGGGCACGGGCAGCGACTGGGAAGCCGTCGCACCCTTCTTCTGGGGCCGATGGGACGCCACAGCACAGAAGCACCACACAGCCAGCCAGCCGAGCAACCAGGAAGCTGTCGCTCTCTTCGCGGCCGAGGGCGCCTTCAACCCGGAGAGCACTCGTGCGGCGCTCGCCGCCTGCGAGGCACCCGTTCTGCTGCTCACCGGAGAGTTCGACTTGAACAGCCCGCCCGTGTCCGCGGCCGAGTTCGCGAAAGTGTTCCCTGACGCCGCACTCGTGGTGCAACCGGGAGCGGGCCACTATCCGTGGCTCGACGACGCCGGCTGGTTCGTGGCGACCACGGCGGCATTCCTCCGGGGATGACCGGGCTCACGCCCATGAAGTCTGCAACGGCCGGGCCGAGACCGTCACTCCTCGCCATCGACGTCTTCGATGGCGCCCGGGTCGCGGAGCGGTCGTAGGCCCTGACCGGGCCCGCTGGGGCGGACTCGAAGCGGTCGCGGCCCAGGAAGTTGATATGCCTGTCCTCCAGTGGGGAGAGACGGCGCCGCGATGTCGGCTTCGTCGCTGCCTGACGCATCCCCATCGGCGTCGAAGGTCGGCGCCGCGCTGTGATCTGGTGGACGGACTCGTGTTCTTCGAGGCTGGGGGCGGCGGGCGGCGAAGTCATCGGTTTTGAGCACGTTGGCGTGTGGGGAAGTCGCGGCTGGGCATGCGGACGCCGGAGAGGCGGTGGGCCTCTCCGGCGTATGCGTGTGTGCTGTGTCGGGGGGCTCCCCGGGGAGTGTTCCCGGGGCGCTATGGGTTGTGGGGTCTCACTTGCCGAGCTTTGCCTTGAGTTCGTCCTTGAGCTGGTCCTTGATGGTCTGCTTGTTCACCTGGCCGCCCGTGCCGGTGCCGTCGCCGCCTACGGCGGTGGCGTCGCCGGTGTTGATGGCGTCGGCGCTGGCGTTGCCGCCGGTGGCGTTGCCGGTGGTGACCTCGCAGCCGCCCTCACAGTTGCCGACGCCGGAGTTGGCGTTGCCGCCGGTGGCCTCGCCGCCAACGGTGGTGTTCTCGGCGTTGGCGTCGCCGCCGGTGCCAATTCCGTCGGCGCTGTCGTCCTGGAGGAGGCTGACGGCCTGCTGCGGGGCGGCGGTGGGTGCGGCCATGGCGGTCGCGGGGAGGGCGATGCCGCCGCCGACCAGTGCCAGGGAAGCTCCGGCCAGAACAATACGACGGGTCGGGAAACGCTCGAACATTGGAATTCTCCATTCGGCATGAATAAGGGTTTGTGAGCCGCCCCGCGGAATAGGCCGGGGAAATTCTTCGGCCTGCTGTTCTCCGGTGGGTTTCCCCGGTGAGGGCGTACTTCAAATAAACCCTGCGGGAGGGTGTGCGTCACGCCACTCGAATACGTGGCTTGACGCCAAGAGTCGATCTTGATAGATGGTCGGTGCGGACGGCCGCAGCGGCGGCCGTGCATGCCGGACCGAATCCCGGAATGTTCACTCCTCGCCGGTGGCGCAGGGTGAAGAGGCGGCCTACGGCACGGATACGGCGCCTGCGGTTGAGCCGGAGGAGTTCACTACGCAGGGGGATGCCGAGGTGTGGATCGGTGAGGTGTGGAAGGAGCTTCTCGACGGTGGCGCTGAGCAGGTGACGCTGTTCGAGGGCGACGCCCAGACCTACGTGATGAGCCTGCGTTCGGCAGCCGAGGCCTAGATCCTCGCGGCAGACGCCGCTGACCAGCGCGGCAGTGCGGTCCGCTACCTTCGCCGGGAGGCGGCCCGCACTGCCGCGTTCACTCCTCGCCGAGATCCGGGCTCCACACCGCAGGCCCGCCGCCGCGCCACTCGATCAGCAGCGCATCGTCCAGGTGGACGTCGTCGGGGTCCAGGCCGACCCGCCGCAGGAGCTCGAGGAGGCCGCCTGGGCTCAGGGCGCGCCCGAGGATCTCGCCGTCGCAGCGGACGCGGCGCCCGCCCTGGGCGTCCGGCGGGTAGACGATCACGCGCACGGCGGGGCTCATCCCTCCACCCTGCCGTTCTCCGCTCATTCCAGCACTCCGAGGGCGGCCGGGCAGCGGCGTCGGCGCGCGGCGAGGGCCTCCCGCTCCTCCCCGGTGCTCAGTGCCCACTCGGCCGGGCCCGGCTCGGCCCGCAGGTACGTGGCCACGGTGCGCAGGTGCGGCAGATCAGGTGGCATCTCGGGCGCACGTTCTATTCTTTGCGCGAGTGAAGGACCCCCGTCAGGACGGACCCCGATGGACGCACCCACCCCGCCGCGCCCCGTGTCCGTGACCTGGGCACCCTCTCAGACCGGGCCGTGCGCGCGCTGACCTGTTACGCAAATGCACCTGTAGGTACGGGATGGGGTGCCGCGGCCGATCATCTGGATGCGGTCAGTTGTCCGCGCAGCCATTCGGGATCGGGGTTGACGTGCGGTCGGCCTGCCACCACGACGGTCGGCACGGTCTCGTCGCCACCGTTTGCCGCCCTCACCGTTGCCGCTCCCATCGGGTCGCGCCAGATGTCGACCCAGTGCAGTTGGCGCGCGCTGCGGCCCAACCGGACCCGTAGGCGCAGACAGTACTTGCAGCCCGCCCGCCAGTAGACGACGGGTCGGCCGTCGACGTCGCTGCGGCGTTGCGCCTCCACCGCACCGACCGAGCGGGGGAACGCCAGCGGCGAGTGCAGCCCGGCGAGCAGGACGAACAACAGCAGTAGTGCAGTGGCGGCGGGGGACCCCCTGACGACCAGCGCGGCCGTAACGAGTGAGCCGCAGACCAAAAGCAACGTCGGCAAGATCCAGGCGCGCATCATGATGACGCAGGCTATCGGTGGCGTAGGTCCGGCGAATCGACGGCCCTGGCGTCGGCGCAGACCATTTGTGCGAACAGCACTGTGGAATGGGGGAGTACTGGCATCGATCCTGTCCGGCGGGCTACGTTGTGCGGCGATGAGACCGGGACGGCCTTGCGCCACGCACGGATTGGTGACCCGGCGCTGCTCTGAGCGCCGTACGGGCCGGTGCTGGCCCGCTGTTGGATCGAGGATCTGGCGCTGCTGCGCGGGCTCCGCCTCCATGTACGCGGACGGTTTCGGTATCCGTCCCGTGCTGCGGGAGATGGCCCGCGAACTGGCCGGGCACGGGTATGACGTGCTCGTCCCCAATCTCTTCTACCGGCACGGCCCGGCACCGGTGATCAAGCTTCCCGAGTACATCGGCGAAGAGGTCCGGTCCGCGGTCTTCGCCCAGCTGGTGCCCTTGATCGAGGCGCACACTGCCGAAGTTGGCTGAGATTCCCCACCCACAGACGGCCGACCTGGGCTCACGCAGCAGACAGACTTTTGGCCAAGTACGCAGAGGCGACAGCGTCGGCCGCGAAACTCCTCTTCGATGGCCGCTCCTCTGTGCGCCATGGCCGGCTGCACATCAGACGCCTTTGCCCCCGCAGTACGCGGCCACGCTGCCGGGCCCGCGCGGCAGTCGGGCAGGCTCCTCCCCTTTCGGGTCGTGATCACATCCGGACTCATCGGCCATGCCTCCCCAACGCCCTTGCTGAACAGGCGAGATGGGCACACATGAGAGGGGCTGTCCAGGAACGCCTGGTTTGGCTCACAACCACTGGATCATCACGCTCCGCGCATGACTGAATACGGAGTGTTCCAGCTCGCTGGCCTCTCCTCGTGGGCCTCGACGAAAGGGCACAGCCATGTCCTCGGCCATGCGTAAGACGACGAAGACCCCTGTGGCACGGCGGCTGACCTCCGCGGCCATCGCGCTGGGCAGCTGCCTGGCGCTCGCCGACCCGGCGGGAAGCGCCGGCGCGGCGCCCGCCGACCCCGTACCGACCGTCTTCTTCGGCGACTCCTACACCGCCAACTTCGGCATCGCACCCTTCAACCAGGACGGCGACAAAACCCTCTGCTTCCAGGCGAAGGAGAATTATCCCACCGTCGCCACCCGGCGCCTCGCGGACAAGGGCGTCACGCTCGACGTCCAGTCGGACGTCTCCTGCGGAGGCGCACTCATCCACCACTTCTGGGACGAGCAGGAGCTGCCACTCGGCCTGAAGGTCCCGCCGCAGCAGAACGCGCTCAAGGACAACACCCAACTGGCCGTGGGCAGCATGGGCGGCAACACGCTGGGCTTCACCCGCATCCTGAAGCAGTGTTCCGACAAGCTCCGGAGCCCGGATCACGGTCTGCTGCCGGGATACCCAGTGGACGGGGACGAACCGGCCGCCACGTGCGACGAGTTCTTCGCGTCCGGCGACGGAAAGCAATGGCTGGACGACCAGTTCGAGCAGGTCGGATGGGACCTGGAGGAGATGCTCGAGCGCATCCGGTACTTCGCCCCCGACGCGAAGCCCGTCCTGGTCGGCTACCCCAGGCTCGTGCCCGAGGACACGAACAAGTGCCTGACCCCGGCGCCCGGCCAGACCGAGCTGCCGCTCGCCGACATCCCGCAGGACGCCCTGCCGGTCCTGGACCAGATCCAGAAGCGGCTGGACGACACGATGAAGAAGGCCGTCGCGGACGCCGGCGCCGACTTCGTCGACCTCTACGCCAACACCGGCAGCAACACGGCGTGCGACGGCCGCAACCGGGGCATCGGCGGCCTGCTGGAGAACTCCCAGATCGGCGAGGGCGACCAGTGGCTCCCCTGGTACGCACACCCCAATGAAAAGGGCCGCGACATCCAGGCCGAGCAGGTGGCCGCCAAGGCCGAGCAGATCCTCAACCGGTAAGGGGCACAGCCTCCCAGGTGGGAACCGGACGGACCCGCAGCCTTACCCGGCGCGGGCCCGGTTCCCGTCCTCGCCCCTCAACGAAGCCCCAGGTCATCGATCTGGGGCTTCGTCGTGCGGCTGTCTCCCGGAACGAGGCGGCAGCATCGCCGCGGCGGATCCGTCCGACGGGGTGCGGCCCAGTGGCGCAGCGTCCTGGCGAACCGGCTGTTCCTGCTCTTCTCGGTGGCGATGATCGGCTCCTGCGTCCTGACCTTTCAGGTGTACCTCGCCCTGCCACTGGCCGCGGGGGGCGGCCTGGGCGACACCGCGGGAACCCGTGCCACCACCGGCTTGTTCGTCGTCGCAGCCGCCGTCGCGGTCCTCGCCCGGAGCGGGCGCCTCGCCTCTCCGGCACGTGAGCTGACCCCAGCCTCCGGCTGACGCACGGCCGCGCGCAAGCGAACGGCCCTGCCGCCCCAGCACTGGGGCGGCAGGGCCGTTGCCGGCGGTCGCGGTGGTCGTTCAGCCGAGCGCTGACGCTGCAGCCGGCGCCGGGGCGTCGGCACGGTCGGCATCCGTGCGTGCGGCCAGGAGCCGCTGGGCGAGGACACCGAAGACGATGGCGAACACCGTCCACAGCACGAGCTGAACGGCCAGCGAGGCGACCCGGAACTCCCACAGCAGGGCGGCGGGGAAACCGGGCTGGACGGCGTCGCTGTTGTCCGGCAGGAACACGAACGCCAGGGCGGCGGCGACGATGAAGCCGCCGCCCGCGGCCAGCGTCGCGTTCCAGTTGCCCAGGCGCGGTGCCAGCCGTCGCCCGAGGATGATCGCGCCCACCCCGAGCAGCACGCTGAGCAGGATCATCAGGAAGAACAGCGTGGTGCGCTGGCCGATCGTGTCCGGGTTGCCGACCGCCGGCGGGGTGGCCGGGTACTTGAGGAACGGCACCAGGTAGACGAGGACGAACGCGCCCGCCCCGGTGAGCGCGGCTGTGGCCCGCGGGCTGAACCCACCGACGCGGCCGAGGGCGAACGAGAACGCGAGCGAGGCGATGCCGCCCAGCGCGACTCCGTAGACCAGGACACCGGTGGCCAGGCCGAAGGTCGACTGGACCGGCCGGCTGACGAGCTCTTCCTCTTCCTCGGCGGCTTCGCCCGACGCGGCGTCACCGCCGTGCCCGGCATGACCGCTTGGGGCGCTCGCGGTGTCCTTGGCAGCCGCGGCCTCTTCGACGGCGATGGAACCCCGTACCGGCGGCTCACCCACCACGTAGGCGACGGCGAAGGCGAACAGTGCGGCGATCAGGCCCGCGAGCATGCCGCGGACCAGCAGACCTCTGACAGTGGAGGCGTACATGTGCGTGGCCTCTCAGTGGCAGGGGAAGCCGAGCAGATGACGACCGTCGTGCACCCACTCGTGCACGCCCTCGCCGGCGAACACGGCCGTGGCGCCCTGCTCGGCCCCGACGAAGTACAGGGCGACGAGCATCAGGAGACCGACGAAGAGCGCCCAGGGCAGGACCGCGCGCACAGGCAGCGGAGCCGACAGGGAGCCGGCGGGGGTGGATATGGCAGCGGAAGCGATAGCCTCGGCCATGATGGAACCTCCTCGGGGAACAGCGCGTCCCATACGGTGGTGCAGGACGACGGTCCGCGGGTCTGACTCGCCACGACGCCACCCCGGGGGATGTCGCCGCAGCACACAGTGGCGCGACCATGCCGGATTCTCACCGGGCTTCCGTCTCGCCGTCGTCTCTATGTGTAAATGTCGCTGTGACGCTATCGCGCGTATGCGATTCGGCCAAGGGGTTGAGTCCCTGATCACAGGAGCACGCTGCGCAGCTGACGTGCGCGTTTGCGCCCCCTGGGCGCCCGCCGGGTCAAAACGGACCGCAGCCCGGATCGATGCAGCAGGGCCGCGATGAACATGCGGGGCGCTGAGCCCGGCGGCAGGAACGCCGCAGCAAGCCGCCCCACCGGCGCCGATCGAGATGGCCGGCCCGGCCGCGAAGCCCAACGCCCCCATGACCAGGTCAGGAAGCGCCCCTCCTTACATCCCGCCCGGTATCGAGCGATCGGGTTCGTACGGATGAGGTGCCCGGCGTGCGGCTACGGAGCGATGCGGCTCCGTTCGGACGGTGACCTGGTCGATGTCGGTCGGGAGATGCCGCCGTCCGCGCCGAACACGGCAGCCTCCACGGTGTTTTGGCCGACATGCCCCGGCGCCGGCGCCAGAGTGATCTGCACCGCGTCGTGACGGTTCGCCGTTATTGCCCTGAGTAGACGCCCCTCCTCGTCGCCCGGACCGGATTGCCCTGTCGAAACAGATCCGGTGGCGACCGGACCGTTCCAATGGCTCGGGTGGTCAGATCCGGGGCGCTGGCGGCGGCGCTGGGTGCAGGACGGTCTGGTGAGCGATGACAGCGGCCAGTCGATGGTGGTAACCGGCGCCGTGGACCGGGGCGGCTTCTTCCGCCATCCGCTGCGTTTCAAGCGGCTGCGTCTGGACGTGGGCGTCGAAGACGCCGCCCCGTTCGGGGCTGGTCCGGCTGCGGCATCCGGCTGAGGGTGAGGCCGTCATCCTTCCCGTTCGTCCGCCCTCAACGCGGGTTGGGGGCATGGCTGAGGGGAGTCACCCAAATGGCGACTCCCCTCAGCCATGCGGCTGGTTCAGAGCCTGATCTGTTGGCTCCGGCACGGTGGCTGCCGGCAGGTCAGGAGCCAGTGATGCTCAGTGCTCGCCGTGCTGGTCGGCCTTGTGGTGGTCGGCCTTGTCCCCGCCGCTCTTGTTGATGCAGGCGTTGCCGAAGGCCGGGTTGAGGAGGCCGACGATGTTGACGGAGTTGCCGCACACGTTGATCGGGATGTGGACGGGCACCTGGACGACGTTGCCGGACAGGACGCCGGGGGAGCCGACGGCAGCGCCCTCGGCCGTGGCGTCCGCGGCCGCCATACCAGCGCCGCCAGCGAGGACGGCAGCGGCCGAGGCGGCAACCGCTACGGCCTTTGCGATACGCGACATCAAGATCTCCTTAAGAAGTGGGCCCGCCGCAGGGAGTACGGCATGTGCTCGCGTCCAACGCACGAACATGGAGCCGGTTACGGCCGTTCGGCCGGATCGGTGACCTCAGGCGACCATCTCAGTGAACGTCAGCTCTTCGGTGTTGCCGTCGTCTGCGCACGCAGAAGCGATTCCGTACGCCGCCGACGGCCAGCTGAATCGGTCCCCGGTTTCGCATGGGCAGCGCGTTTCCGCTTCGGCCGGGGGCCGTTTGCAACCTCTGCCCATAGAGAGGTGGGAACGGCGACGTCGGTCGGCCTGAGTCTGCGACGGAGTCCAGCGGCCCCACCGGACGAGGGTGCGGGGCGAGCCCTTGTCGGCGGGGTTGCGTTCGACGATCGCGACATCGATGACCGGCCCAATGTGTCCACGGCAAGGCATCTCTTGCGGCCCGGGACCTTCTTCGCGGCATGTGAAAGCCGCCGATCTCCAAGCCGCCGCGGGGTCGGAGGCTGTCACCCGATTGACGGCGGCCTGCGTTTCTTCGCCGAGATCCGATACGAGCCGTGGAATATGTACTGGAAGAACGGTAGCGATCCATTCGCGACTGTCGCGAACTATCACGTGGTTCTGAGGTTCGGTCCCATCTGCATCGTCGCAGCAGTCATTTCCAATGAGCGGCGCGACTACCTCTGGCTCTGGACAGCGAGACCATGCTCAACAGGCGCCGGTGAGAGCCACCAGCACGGCTGTCCGGCGCACACAGAAGTCAAATCGGTCCCTCCTGGCCCTCATTGCGCGCACGAAACCGAAGGGATGAACGGTGGACACCACAACCCTCGAGCAGTTGAAAGCCCAGTACCGCAGGAGCGGTGCCCGGGCCGGCATCAAGCTTGACGACATCGAGATGCGGAGGGCCATCTCACTCCTCCCACACCAGGGACCTGTAGTCGAAACTCCCGGCGTGGAACTCCGCTACATCGAGGGCCTGCTGAGGCTTCCCCTGGATTCCATCGTCGACTTCTCAGTCATCCCCGCCTCCGGCCAGTCACGCTGTCCATGTGGTCGAACACCGACCGCGCTGGACATCGTCGCCCACGCCGTCGGCCATAAGGTGCACGAAGAGCAACTCCTGCGCGACACCGTGATCGGCGTGTACAACGTGTTCGAGTTCGCCGACGAAGGGCGTACGGCGCCGTGTCATCGGTGCGGACGGGAGTTCACGGCCAGCGGCTACTGGACCCATAGCTACATGTACGCCTGACTCGGCCTTTCAATGCAGCGATCTGGCATGTCCCTTCCGGAGCCTGGCTTTGGTGGTGAGCCACGAGAGCGTGGATGGCTCAGCCCTGAACATCCGGCCTGGTCCCGCGTGCTCAGGTACGGATCGCCGCGCGCTCGAACCACACGGTGGGCAGGGTCGGCACCAGCGCCACCCAGAACAACCCCTGCAGGACGAGCCGTTCGGACCACGGCACGGTCTGAACGCGGTCAGACTCGGGCCCGAGATGACGTCGCCGAGGTCACCGCCGTCCAGGTCCGCCGCGTGATCGAAAGCGTGATCGTCGGCGGGCAATGGCGCGAGGGCGACGCCGATATCGTGGTCGTCTTCGACGCCCCGCGCACGGCCCACCACCTGCAAGGTCTGCCGGTGGAGGCATACACCCCCGCCTCACACACCGCTCCGCGTGGATCGACCACGACGGCGAACTCCCTCTCATCGAGGGCACCCTGATCCGCCTGGAGGTCGACCACCTGCCCGGCGGCCCGGTCGAGTCCTAGCAGTGGCCGTCCACCCTGTCACGGGCAGCTGGGCCCAGGTTGGGCCAGGGACGCCCTGCTCTGTCGGAGGCAGCGGACCGTAGCAGGTCAAGCAGGGTGCATCCCGGGTAGCCCGCTGCCTGACCCTCCTG
Source organism: Streptomyces sp. NBC_00354 (assembly GCF_036106915.1). NCBI lineage: Bacteria > Bacillati > Actinomycetota > Actinomycetes > Kitasatosporales > Streptomycetaceae > Streptomyces > Streptomyces sp. NBC_00354. The sequence goes on from NZ_CP107983.1 coordinate 8,174,789, forward strand.
GCGCAGTGCCTTGAGTACAAGCAGTGCAGAAGCTGTCGCTGGCGCTGCGAGAGCGAGGCCACTGCGTCGGATAGCGGCTGCAAGGCGGGGGTGCGAGTGGATCCAGCGTGGTGGGTTGCACAGCGCCGGCTCCGGCCGAGCCGCGCAGGAGTTCGGTCAGGTCCTGGGGCTGTGCCTGCTCCGTGGTTGGAACCGCTGCTGTGATGCGGTCCAGCCGGAAGCCCCGGCCGGCCTGTCGCGTGCGGCACCAGGCGATGAGGTACCACCGGCCGTCGGCGGCGAGCAGTCCCGCCGGTTCCACCGCGCGGTCGCTTTCGCGTCCTGCTGCGTCGATGTAGGAAAGCCTCAGCACCGTGTTGGTGGTGAGGGCCTGTTCCACCGCGGCGCGGACCGTGGGGTCGGACGGCGAGGTCAGCGCAACGATGCGTGCGGCGAGTTCCTGTGCCGCCACCGCGGCGGGGCCGGTCATCGAGGCCGCGATCTTCTGGGCTGCCGTGCGGGCCGCACCGGCGTACGGGGCGGAGGCGTCGGCCGCGGCAAGGGCGACGGCCAGTGCCGAGGCTTCATCGGCGGTGAAGTGGATCGGGGGCAGGGTCATCCGAGGGTCGATCGACCAGCCCCCGCCTCGCCCGGGTGTGGCGCGTACCGGGACACCGGTCTCCATCAGCGTCTGGAGGTCGCGCTGCACCGTGCGCGTACTCACCTCGAATCGTGCGGCGAAGGCCGCGACCGTCAGCGGCCGCGGTGCCGCCGCGCGCATCTCTTCCACCAGTGCATAGAGTCTGGCCGTGCGGTTCATGCGGGCGACGCTACCGTCCTGTGGTGGACAGGAAGTCCTGCTGGCGCTGCAGTTCCCGCTCGGTGACGGTCAGTGGGAACAGGGTGAAGCCGTGCATCGCCCCGGCGACGACACCGAGCTGTACAGGCGCGCCTGCTGCCTGCCACCGCTTGGCCAGGAACAGCGAGTCGTCCAGCAGCGGATCCTCGGTGCCGACGACGATCCGGGCGGGCGGCAGACCGGCAAGGTCGGCGAACAGCGGTGAGACCTCGGGATCGCGGCGTTGTTCCACCCCCATGCCGGGTGTGAACAGCTCGTAGGTCCGCCGTAGCGTGTCGGTATTGCTCAGCAGCCGCTTGCAGCCAAACGATCGCTGGCTTGGTGTCATCGACAGGTCGTAGGGGCCGAAGAGCAGGTGGGCCGCCCGGAACGCGCCGGTGATGCCGTGCCGGTCGCGTAGGCGCAGCAGCGTCACGACGCTCAGGTGGGCGCCGGCCGATTCACCTCCGATCAGCAGCCGTTGGGTGCCGAATTCGTCTGCGACGTGGTCCACCAGCCACCGGGCGGTCGCTTCGCAGTCGTCGGGGGCGGCAGGGAAGGGGTGTTCCGGCGCGAGGCGGTATTCCACGCTCACCACGGCCAGCCGTGCCTGCTCGGCGAGCCGCCACAGTCTTTCATCCTGCCCGTCCGCGGAACCGAATACCCAGCCGCCTCCGTGTATGTGTAGATACACGCCGTCGACGCGGTCGGGCACGAAGGCACGGACCCTCACCCCTTGGGCAATGACGCGGTCTTGGCCCTGCGGCAGTCGCACCGGTGGCGTGTCGCCGCCGAGCCGGTTGCTCCGAAGGGTGGCCAGCGCGGTTGCGTCCGGCGTCTCTTCGCGCGCCGGGCGTCTCGCGGCAGAGGCCTCGAATTCTTTGTTGAATGCCAGGGTCTCGGCGAGACAGTCCTCATCGGTGATCGTCATGCCGTCGACAATCGCAGTCATCCGCGACAACACCCTGTCACCGTTTTCACGTGAGCTGCAGCACACTCCTGTCGCGCTGCCCACCGCACCCCCACGCAAGCCCGTTGACCGCATGACCAGCGTCGTCCCCGGCCAGCGCCGGCGCCTCCCGGACCGGTGAGCGACGGAGGGCGGAAAATGGGGGACAAGAAGGGGATGGCGACATCCCCGTCCCGGACCGACCGCCAGATGCGTTCGGGCAGCGCCGGTGAGCCGTTGCCCCCGACGGCGCTGCTCAACCTGCTGCTGCACGACGCCCCCGCTCGCCGCGTGTCCCTCGAAGACCCACCCCCCGTCGCCAGGGGGTAACCCGGTTCTGGCCTGGCTTTCCTGTACGCCGTTGAGGCGAAACCTCAAGTCGACGGGATTCCGGGCCCGGCCCGGAGGGAAGTGCCCAATGTTGTGACAGGCCAAGTAGCAGGACATGTAATTCCGTACGAGGTACAGGGCAGCGGGCCCGAACGGGTCCTCGCGCTTCACCACTGGCTCAGTGACAGGTCGAGTTTCGGCCATCTGAGGCAGCACCTGGACGGGGGCGCGTTCAGCTACGCGTTCGTGGACTGCCGTGGGTATGGCGAGGCGATGGACACCCCCGGCACGTACACGATGGAGGAGGTCGCGGCGGACGCCCTCGCCGTGGCCGACGACCTCGGCTGGGACACCTTCTCGGTCATCGGTCACTCCATGGGCGGCAAGGCGGCCCAGCAGATGTTGCTGGACGCCCCCTCGCGGATCCGCTCGATCGTCGGTATCTCGCCGGTGCCCGCGTCCGGGTTCCCGCTCGAAGGGGATATGTGGGAGCTGTTCGTCGGGGCCGTGGAGGAGTCCGGCAACCGCAGGACGATCTTCGACGTCACCACCGGTAGTCGGCACGACGATGCGTGGCTGGACGCCAGAGTGAGCGGCTCGGAACGCTCCTCGCAGGCGGCCCTGCGCTCGTACCTCGAATCCTGGACGCGCGGACCCGACATCCACGAGCTGGTCGAGGGAAACACGACCCCGGTGCTCGTCGTGGCCGGTGCGAACGACCCGGCGATGGGCCCCGACACCATGCGGTCAACCTGGCTGCAGTGGTATCCGAACGCCGAACTCGAGGTCTTCGATGACGCCGGCCACTTCGCCCCGGACGAAAGTCCGGAGGCCCTGGCGGCGGTGGTCGAGAGGTTCCTCAGCCGCTAAGGCGTGTCCTATCGGAAGTTACCCCGGTGCGTGCTCCAGATTTTGTGACGCTCGCCAGCGGATACGTGAGCGGGGCCCGAACGCCTTGTTGTGACTGAGTGCTTCACTTGGCGAGTTGCGCGCTTCGGTCGGTGGCCATGGTCGGGAGCGGCCGCCAACTGGCGGGAACGTTGCGCATGACCAGGGCGCAGTCCAGGGTTGCGCTCCCTGGCGGGAAGTGATCCGGGTCGTCGAAGAAGGACGACGCGGCGGAGCGAACCCGGCCGGCTTCCACGCGCCAGGCGTCGGTGTGCAGTTCCATGCCGTCCAGGTGGCGGCCGGACCTGGTGGCTGAGTAGCCCTTCGCCCCGCCTTGAAAGAAGCGGGAGGCCTCGGAGAGATCGGCGAAGAGCTCGCTGCCCCGCAGCTCGTCGGACGGCTCGACGGTCACGTCCACCCGGGTGTCGCCGTCCCATGTCGCGAAGGCGACACGCACCTGGCCGGATGTCTCGTGCACCTCGAAACCGGCGCGGCCGTGTTCGCCGGGGAAGACGCGGCCTCCGGCCCAGACGTTGAGCCGCGAGGCGGTGTCGCGACGCGGGATGTAGACGCCGGTCTCAACGCGGTCCGGTCCGTCCCATTCGACGGCGATCCGATGCGCCGCGTTCTCGCTCCGCAGCCCGAGTGCCTTTGGGGCCCAGACCGGCCGGACACTTCCCAGCCGCAGTAGGCAGATGCCCGCGACCGCGTGGCCGTGGACCAGTTGCGGGCGCAGGGGCTTGGGAAGCAGGCGTGCCGCGGCGTCCGGGGCGACCCGGTAGTTCACGAGAAGCCGTCGTTCAACGACGCTGGACAGGCGCGGTTGCCTCATGATCCCTCACTCTGCGCCCCGGGGCGCCATCTGGTGTGGCGCAGGACGATCTGCTCGGGGCAGACGGCGCTGAGAAACCGACCGATGCAGGTCGCCAGGCGATCCTCGGCCAGTGTGTAGAGGATCCGGTTGCCGTCCCGGCGCTCGGTGACGAGCCCCGCTCCCTTGAGCACGCCGAGATGCCGTGAAATGGACGGCGCGCTGATCGCGAACCTGCTCGCGATCTCGCCTGCCGCGAGCTCGCCACCTCTGAGGTCCTCAAGGATCTGGCGCCTCGTTGGATCAGCGAGCGCACGGAATGCCCCTGCCTCGTCCTGAGCTTCTGTCATGGTAGATGTTTAGCACATTAGCTAAATATCTACCATGGGGTCCGGCGGCCTTCGTCGGCATCGTCGTGGCGCTCCGTTGCGACTCCTCGAGACGCACCGCTCGCCGGCTCTCGCGCTCAATCGCCAACCGAAGGGGTCTGGCCGCGCTTCCGGGACGGCTACGGGCCGCCGTGGACCGCCAGGTGGACGGCCCCAGCGGAGGCGGTACAGCCGTTCTCCTTCAGGGCTTGCGCTTGGCTTGAGTCACGTCACCGCTGTTCCGCTCGGCTGCTGGAGGGCTGGACGCTAGGCTCCGTCGATGCGTCGCATTGCCCAGCCGTCGGACTTCTTCAAGGGGGGCCAGGAGATCGAAGCCGAGGAGATCGGACGTTGGCAGGGAGGGCAGCTGGAGCTGTCCGCCAGGGCATGCGAACATCCGGAGCTCCGGTCGTTTCTCCTCGGCATTCAGCCGGGGCGAACTCTGACCGGGACTGTGTTGGAGGTTCACAACTTCGGGGTCTTCGTCCATCTGGACGGTGAGCCCGATGGACTCTGCACGGGATACGTCCGCGTGATCGACCTGACGTGGTCGCGGATCAACCACGCCTCCGAGGCCGTCGAGGTCGGGCAGCGCATCACCGGCCAAGTGATCGCGTCCGATACGTATCAGGGGCAGGTCACTGTGTCGTTGAAGGCTCTCCAGGAAGATCCGCTCATCCGCTTCGCTGATCACACCGGCCGGGTCATGCGTGGGCTGATCACAAACATCGCGCCCTTCGGCGTTTTCGTGCAGCTCGCCGACGGTGTGGAGGGACTGCTGCACCTGTCGGAGCTGACCGACGAGCCCGTTGAGAGCCCCGATCAGCTCGTTGCCGAAGGCGAACTGATCACGGTGCGGGTTGCCGGGGTCGACCTTCAGCACCGCCGGGTCAGGCTGAGCTCGCCTGGGAGTGGTGAAGACGTCTGACAAGGACTTCTGCCAGTCTGCCGGATCGTTTCACCGGGGTATGTCCAGACATTGCGGCCGCTGAGACCCACGCTAAGGGATTCGCCGAATTGGTCCGCCATCGTCACGGCCACTTGCCCACGGAGTGGATCCTGAAGGCCGGAGCGTATGGTCCTGAGCCGATCGCCGGCTTTGCCGGGTACCTCCTTCGCGACCTTTCCGCCGTCGTCGCTGGCCACACCGTGGTTGCACCAGCGGGAAGGATTCGCGCCAAGCTGCCGCTCAGCCAGGATCAGGGCCTCGGCGTCGCCGAGGTTGTCGAGAAAGCGGGGGTGGCGGCAAAGGGGCAAATGCGCTGCCACGGGTCATCGGGGACGAGCAACAAGCCTGCCCACGGAAGCAGCGAGATAAGGTCAAGCACATGGAAAACGCACGTTCGACAGGACCAACGGGCTTCAGGTAGCCCGCCAGGAGATACCTGGCGGTTGCTGCGAACGGAGTCCCGTGACACGCACCGCCCACCATCTTCCCCCTTCACGCAGCCAGAGCGCACACGAGTACTCATCAGGAAACCCCTGGCATTCCGTGGTTCTCTACGACCTCAGGTACAGCGCACACAGCTTCACCGATGCGAAACGAGAGTCCAGAAGGCCTCAACCTCGCATGGTCCGCCGCACGGTAGATGTCCACTCGTTCGCTCGACACCAGCGGGACCGCTTCGTCGCCCGATGGTCCGCAGTGGAGGAACGCCGGGCGCGACAGCGGCTGCGAACCCAAGTACGGAGTCTCCTGCAGCTGGTGAATTCCACCGCCAATGAACTCGCGCTCGATGCCGCGGACATGGTGGACGTAGCGCCGGCGCGTCATCGGCGTAGCTCGCTCTGGCTTGCGTAGCCGCCACTGGAGAACTGCCCTGCCCGGAACTCGCGCCGGCCGACGCCTCCTGCATCGGCCGGCCTTGGAGGCTGCCTGCGCCACCGGCCAAGCCCAGCCGCACGCTAGGCTTCACGCCAACCTCGGCGCGTGATGCACTCGCTGGCTCGTACGTCCAGAGCGGCGCGATTGCCGAACTGGCAGCAGGTACTGACGCCCGTCAAGGAGCACCCCAAGCAGAACTGGGGCGGTGCCGGACAGTGACGGTCGGGAACGAGAGGTCTACACGATGATCGAGATCGCACCAGGGGATCCGGGGAGCGCAGAGCCCTACCGCAGCCTCCTGCCCGTGGTCGAGCTGCTTCTCGCCCACGGCAACCGGTACGTGCCGGGCCGCGAGGGCTTCATCGAGGATCCGCATGGCGGCGCGGCATGCGAGCTGGAGCTGCCGCTGGACTTCGACCTGCTGGCAGCCGAAGTGACCTTCCCTGACACGGTGGACGCCCGCCCCGAGGGGGACGGCATCCTGGACCTCGAGACGTGGTGCCTGATCTCGGGGCCCGGGGAGCGGGCGAGCCGGATCGTGATGCCCAAGCGCTTGGACTGACCGGCAGCGCGGCCCGGCGGGTTTACGATCCGGCGGGCCGCGTGCTGTCCTGCTCCGCCCGGCCCGAGGTCAGCGCGAGGTTCGCGGCGGGGACACCGCCGGGCCCACCCGGGCCCCGTGTCCAGCCCGGCGGCCACCGCCGGATCGATGGCGTACGGCGCGACGAGGTCGTCCAGGACGCAGCTGTGCGACCAGATCGGCCGGGATTCAATCGCTGGGAGCAAGGACCGTAACCGTCATGCCCCAGAACAGCGCGCTTGCAGCGCTTTCCGTGTGGCTTCGCTCGGAGTTCCAGCAGGTCAGCGCGCCAATCGTTACTCTGCGTGCCACCAACAACGCTCAGCGGGGCGTCACCCGATGCGATGTCGCGGGCTCGGCGCTCACCGTGCGCAGGTTACGGCGCCCGGCTCGCCTCGCGGGCCGTCTGTGTATCGCCCATGGTGAGTAGTAGGGCGCCGTCGGCATGAGACTCGTCCTTCCCGAGGGCGGAACGGGGCGCCTGAGAGGAGAAAGTCATGCGTATGCGAAGAATGCTGGGCCGCGCTCTGGCCGCAGTAACCCTTGCCGGCGTGAGCGCCATCGGTGCTGTCAGCGCTCAAGCCGCCGCCTCGCCGGACATCTCGCGCGATGAGTGCGCAGCTGCGGGCGGACAGGTTGTGTCAAACCCCTACAGGTCAGACACGTGCACGTTGCCTGACGGGAGTTCGCAGCCGATCACTTGACGCTTGACCGGGCGCGTCTCGGGAGGGGCCGGGGCCTTCCCCAGCGAACCAGATACCACCACCGTCCGCCGGCCCGCTGGGCTCTACCCCAGAGCACGCCTTTTCGGATCTTGTCGGTTGAGCCCGCGTTGTGCGGCGCTGTGCCGGGCCTGACTGGGCTGGACCTCCGGGCAGAGAGGCGCAGCTTGGAGGACCGGTGCCGCGCCCGGCACCAGCCGTCGGGGTGAACAGCGCGCCGCGCTCGGCCACTGCCGAGCGTCCGTCATGAGTAGCCGTACTCACCCCCCCCTCGGAGCCGCACCGATGGCCTCCTGCGGTATTCCGGCCGTCGCGTGGTGGCTGCGTGGCGGCACTACCACCCCTGTGCACAAGTCAGGGCCCGTTCCCCGGGGGCACACCCCTCCCGCAGCGCCGCGAGTTCGGCCGTGGGCAGCCGCCGGGAGGTGCCCCGCCGGCTGCTGTCCAGGCGCGCAGTCCCGGTGTCGAGCCATCGCGGGAGCGGCTCGACACCGATGAAGCTTGCCAGGCGCGTCAGTTCCCGGCGGGGATCATCGAGGAGGTCCTCGTAGGAGAGCGTGGTCCGCACCGGCGCGGGCACGTCCTCGAGACGGGCCACACCCCGCACGACGAGCTCCGACCACAGCGCCGCGAAGCCCGCCGGAGGAGGCCTTCGGGGAAGCCCGCGAGCGCCCAAGGCCACTTGACGATTTCGCCCAACACGGCAGGTCTGCGAATGATGGCCGCAACCTGCGAGTCTCAGCTCCAGGTCGCATGCGATTTCGATCCGGGTACCTGAAATCAGCGGATGCAGCTCGAGCTCGGCGACCACGAGGGGATGGGCGGAGGGTTTGTCCTCGCTGCGGTCATGGCGCTCACGAGCGGGCCGGAACGGGATCGTCCCTCCGAGACCGGTCCCGGAGGGACGCAGGCGCTCAGGCTCCGGCCGTGCAGAACACGCACGCTTCCCAGAACGGCAGCGCGTCCAGTACCCGGTGGCGTACGCACGAGGCCATCGCGGCCTCGTCCGGCCCGGGCAGGACGCCCGTGCCGGCCCTCGCGGTCGCAGGGTCGAACTCCTCCACCATCGCCCGGTACGTGCGCAGGTGCCCCTCGGCCCGGGGCGGCTCGTACGTCAGTTCCTCCCAGCGGTGGCGGGACAGCGCCAGATCGAGGACGCGCAGCAGGAAGTCCTTGGCTGCGGCCCGCTCCTGCGGCGTGTCCCCCCAGTTGAGCTCCGCCAGGCAGAAGCCGACCACACCACGCCCCATCACGTTTTGGTCCTGGAGCGTCAGCAGGGCGGCGAAGCGGAAGTCCCACGGCTCGCGGGCCAGCGCGGACACGGCGAGCATCAGCACGTCCACGAACACCGCCGTGCCGCCGTTGGTCATCTCCAGATACCGGCCTTCACCGCCGCCAAACACGTTCACGTGTCCAGAATAATGAGAAGGGGAGGGGGGTGGCGGCCTGGATGTGCGGTTGGGCCGGTGCCTGGCGGTCGCCGTCATTCGGGAAGGCGTCGTTCGCGGAGGGCGCGTGTGACGGTCCCGGTGCCGGCCGCCAGGGTCGCGGAGGCGAGGACGGCGAGGACCGGGTTCACGTAGGCGGGACCAGGTCGTCATCGGCGTTGCAGGTCTTTGACAGTGGCAGCAGTGTCTCGACGATGCTGGTCGGGGTCGAAGCTGGTGTGCAGGGTGAGCTCGCACGTTTCGCGGACGTCCAGGACCAGGAGGTGCGTCAGGCCGTGACGAAGCAGTAGAGCACGGCCACGAAGGCGCCCACCTGCAGGAATTCACTCAGCATGTCGGCGCGGAACGCGGACCTTGCAAGCGTCGCTCGGACATACCGTCAGTTCATGTCCACCGGTGAGCCGTTAGTGACCGAACCAGTACACGGATTTGGGCGCGGAGGGATCGTCGGCACGGTTGTTGTTCATCCCTGGTGCCAGGACGCCTCACAGGTCGGTAGCCCGCTCGTGGTGGGGCTCGTACATGCCCACGTCGCCGCCACCCGGCAGTCGGAACCTAGTCAGCCGGCCCCAGCGCGCATCGGTGACAGGCTGCGAGAACTCCACTCCCTTGGCGGCAAGGTTCTTCACCGTCGCATCGATGTCGTCACACATCAGATAGAGCTCATGCGACTCCGGGCCGTCCGTCGGATGTACGGCGACCTCGGTCGGCGGAAGCTTGAAGATCAGCCAGCCGCCTCCCGCGTCGACATGCGGATACTCCAGCACATCCTTGAAGAAGGCCCGGTCCGCTTCCGCATCACGGCTGTAGATGACAACGTGTCCACCAGTGATCATGTGGCCAGGGTAAGTCCCGCAGCGGACAGCGCCGTGGTACGACGCCGTAACGAGAGTTTGTGGATTTGCTGAGCTTTTCAGGGTGGCGTCGGTTGGGTGAGGCCGGTGGTAGTGAGGCAGCCGGTTATGAGGTGGGGTCGGAGTTGGATCCTGCGTAACTCGCTGCGGAGGACACGGTCGGGGCAGCAGGCGGCGATCGAGGTCCGGCGGCGGATCACCGTCTGAAGACGTTCGCCATGAAGCGATTGTTCGATGCTTTGTGCTGGCGCAGACGCTGCCTTCAACGTGAGCCTGTCGGCGTTCCTCGCACACGCCCGCGCGCTGGTGGACGCCGTTGCGTATGTGCCGCGCAGGCGTCCTCGCGGGCGTCACGTAGCTGCCCGACTCGCTCTGTTCCGCGGCTGGTTGCATAAGGGCATGAACACCATACTCACCAGCCTGATCGCGGTCCTCGGCACCTTGCTGGGCTCCACCGTGACCCACGTGTTCCAGCAGCGCTCCGCCCGCCGGACGGAGGAGACGGCCCGCGATGAGCGCCTGCGGCAGGAGCGGCTGGACGTGTACGGCACGTACGCCGGGCTGCTCGTCGAGTTCCGCCAGGCCATGCTGCACCACTGGTTCTGCGTCCACGAGGGAAAGGACGCGGAGGAGGAGGTCGCCTTGCGGGGGCGTTCGTTCGAGCGGCGCTCCGCGGCCCAGAACGGGCTGTTCCGGCTGCACCTGATCACGGAGGAGCCCGAGGTACTGGCCGCGGCGGACGCTGCGTTCGCGGAGGTGGGCAAGCTGGACCGTCCCGTCGGCCGCGAGGCCCTCATCCCGCGGCGGGACACCACCAGCGAGCTGATCAACACTTTCGTCACGACGGCCCGTCGGCACGTCTAGTGTGCCCCGCACACGGTCGGACAGCCCTTGGGTGTACAGCTGCTGCGCGAGGCGCACCTCGTGCCGGGCGGGCGGGTTGCTCGCCCGGCGAGCCGTCGACGGCGATGCTGGTGCACAGGGTGGCGAGGGCCAGGGATCCGGCAACGACGGTGCGGGTACGCAGGAGTGTTTCTCCGAAGGGCGAGGAGGTGAATGGGCGAGAGGTGAACCGACGGGAAGTACAGTTCAGACGAGCCGGGCGCCGCCGTCGATGTGCAGGACGGTGCCGGTGACGAACGGGCCGGCCATCGCGTACAGCACCGCCCCACCAGGTCCTCGGGGGTTCCCGTGCTGCCTGCGGGATTGCGCGCGGCGACGGCCCCTGCGAGGAACTTGTACCCGGACCCACCGGTGCGCCGCGTACTGGCCGCCTACGCGCGTCCTCATCCCGACCCGGTGACAACCGCGTTCCTCGACACACTCGGCGAGCACGCCCGGGCCCGAACAGGCGAGAATGGACGGGAACGGGGGTAACGGAAATGGAATTTCTGGTAGTCGTGGGGATCGGTCTCGCCTGGGGGCTGTTCCAGGCCGCGCGAGGCGGTGCGTTCGGCGGCAGGTCATCGCGGAGGCGACGGCACAGCGGAACGTGGAAGAACGACGGCGTCAGCTTCTCCTGCGGGGACGGTGCATCCTGCGGTGGCGGCTCCTCTTGCGGTGGCGGCGGAGGCGACTGACACCACTCCTTCCGCGCCCTGTCGCCTAGAGCCGGGCTTTTCCGCGGGTCGGGCCAGGTGGTCAGGGGGTCGTCGCAGGTCCGACAACCCTCTTGTTCAAAGGTTTCTACTCACAAGAGGAATTCGACCGAGCCTCGACGGAGGAACTCCTGCAAGCCTTGGGGATCGGCGGGACAACCTGCTGGACATGGAGGACCACCGGCTGGTGGAGATCCTGTGGACCCCGTCCCGGGCACGTTCGGCGGCGTCTATCCCGGTGGCCCTGGTAGGACGCCCAACTGCTGTAGCACGCCCGCAACGTCGGTCACTGCCCAGTACTCCACGATCTGCCCGTCGCGGACGCGATGGATCACGATGCCCTCGGTCTCGATTTCCTTGTTGGTCGGAGGGATTCCGAGCAATTCTCCCGTCTGTACGCCGCGGCCCATGATGTGGCTGACGACGAAGTCCCCCTCCGCGACCTGCATCTTGATCTCGTGACCCCGGGATGCATAGCATTGTGGGCAACGAAATCGTTTGCGATGTAATGATCGAGGATCGCCCAGTCGCGTACCAGCGCGGGGCTGACCCGAAATGAACCCGTCGCAAGCCCCTCCCGAACCCATGCGATTCCGTCGAGCAGCTCGTCGATCGGCACCCCGAAGCCGGTTTGGCATGTTGGTATCTGAGGCTCCCGGCACTGCCCAGCCGGCCCGCTCCATTACGTTTGGAGTCGACACCGCCTGCTCGACGCCATCAATTAAGCCCTTTGTGCGACCCGCCAAGCGCGTTGCCCCCTGGTCAACAACCCCTGCCGGACCAGGGGCGCGAGGAGCTTCCACAGCGGGCCGCTTCCCCGCTCCCACAGGTCCGACGGGCAGCGTCCGACCACCCCCCGACGCCGCGCGAGCAGGGAACCGTGGTCGAGCGGATCGAGCATGTGTACGCCGACGCACACTGACGCTGCTGCGGGCTTGGCCTAGGCAAGAGCCCGCAGCCACGAGAGGAGCAGTTCTGCGACGTCATCGACTCGATCACCCCGGGTCGGGGCCGTCACCATGGTGGGCCAGAACCGGACCCCCGGGGACAGAAGCAGAGCTGAAGGACCTACTCACTCACCATGGTTCATGGTGAAGACGAAGCTCTCGGAGTTGTAATAGTTGGGCAGATGCGCGAGGTAGGAGCCCTCGTGGGGTGGATTCTCGTTCCACCAGTCCTCTGGACCGAACAGGTGTGAGGAGTAGTCGCTCGATGCGACACGCGGCACGAACTGCAAGCGGAACGCGTCTGATCCCTTCTCCGGGCTGATCTTCCACAGCTGTACGGCGTGGCGGCTTGAGGAGTGGTCACAGTCGTTCAGGACGGCCCTGACGATGTTTCCGCCACCTTCGGTACCGTCGAGGCACTTGTCGCTGCCCGTGTTGCGGAGCCGGTACGCGCCGGATACGTCCTTGGCCGTCTCCCACCGCTGCAAGGCCACGTCCCGGCACTCCTCGAGGCGCAGTGCGGCCCCTGCGGCGCGGCTCTGCGCGCCCACGCACAGCCCGGTCGCTCTGTTGACGAGCGGGAAGCCGATGGGAGGGCTGCTCTGTGTGGGGGTGGCGTTGTCTTCCGGCACCGGGTCTTCCGCCGTGCTCGACGGAGTGGAGGAGGCCGGAGCGGGGGTCGTGGCGGATGGAGCAGGAGACGCTGTGGTGGCAGCGGCGGCCGCGGGTATGGGGGGCACGATGGTGGCGTGGGCCGGGGGCGGAGAGGTGGTGTCGGAGGGGCCGGTCGTCTCGATGGCGGTGACGACAGCCGTGGCCGCTACGGTGACGGAGACGGCTGCCACAAGGAGCGAGGCGCGGGACCGCGTGACGGACCGGCTGCGGGGACGTGGCACCGGGGGCGGGGAGCCTGGGCTGGCCGTCGTGCTCACGTCGGATGCCGCGGGCGTCGGTGCTTCCGGGTCGACGTCGGGGGTGCCGGCGCGGGGGAGGGCCGCGTGCTGTGCCGCGTCCAGGAGAAGGCCGGTGAGGACTGACTGGCTTCCACTGCGAAGGATGGCGAGGTTGGCCCGGACGTCTGAGCAGCTACGGCAGGCTGTGGTGTGCTGGGCGAGGACGCTCGATGGATTGGAGACGCCGCCTTGGACCGTGTCATCCATCGCGGCAGTCAGATGCCGGCAGGTCCGGCTTGGGGCCTGCGCGACGTAGGTTCGCAGGTATGCCTCGCACAGCTGCGTCCGGGCCGAGGGAGTGAAGGAGGTGTCGCGGTCAGGGTACTCCGCCTCGCGGAGCCCGGCGTGGTCGGGGACTTCGGCTATTTCGGGGCACAGGGCCTGCTGCGATGCGGGGGACAGGGTACGGAAGGCTCGCAGGACCAGGGGGTCCTCGCCAGCAGCCGTCTGGGTCACGGTGCTCCTTGTTGCAAGTACGCAAGAGGCCGCGATGTGCGGAGAGGGGAGTCATGAGCCGGCCTGGCGGGGCGGGTAGCGGATGGAGCCGCCCGATGAGGGGAACCGCAACGACCTGTACCTGTGGTTCGGAACAGGGACGATGCACTCTCCTTGGCCTCTTGGGGAGATGAAGAGTGCAGGTGAAAGGCAAAGCGCGTCAAGTAGCGAAATCCTGACCGAGGTTGAGCACCGCACTGACCTATTTTCAATAGGTCACGAACAGGTATCAGCTGTCCAACTGATATGCCCCGCCTGAGGATTCCGCCGCATCCTTGGCGGAGCGGCCACCCCGCCAGCTGCGTTGCTTGTCCCACACCTCCACGGCTACATCGCCAGCCAGCCAGCCAGCCAGCCAGCCAGTCCGTACCGTCCCCCGGCGTATCCGGAGCGCCTCGGGACTGTCAATCGGGCCCTGGCTCACATTCGCCGGTAGCGGAGGGTGACGCCATCCGAGGACGCCCGTGCCGGATGGCGCGCGTCGGCACGGGCGTTGGAGCGGGCACCGCGCGCGGGGCGGGGCGGCGGCACCGCGGTGACGCTCCTGCCGGCGCTCGTGGAGGCGGTGGAGGCCGCCGCGTCACCCCATTCCATCTCGGGGCTGACAGGGAGTTCGGCCTTTGGGTGCGTCACAGGACCGTCACAACGCTCGCATCGCGCCGGCACTGCGGCAAGCATGTTCCGATGCGGACACACCACGTCATCCCCATGGTCGCGGGCGCCCTCCTGGCCGTCACCGCCTGCACGGCACAGCCCGCGGACAGCGGCACGGACAAGCCCGGCCCCGCCGCGTCCTCATCTTCTCCCCCGTCCACCGGCTCACCGCAGCCGAGCAGCCCGAGCTCCGGAGGAGCGGCTTCCTCGGCATGGACGGGCACTCACATGCCGAAACTGATCGGCAGGTCGCTGAAGGCTGCGCGCGAGGCGTTGCCGTCCGGTACGAACATCGAGGTCCAGGACTTGAGTTCGCAGGGCCGTGCCGCCGCCGATGAGAGCGGCTGGCGCGTCTGCTTCCAGTCCCCGGGCGCCAGCACGCCGCTGTACGGCAGCACGCCGGTGACGGTCAAGGTCCTCAAGTTCGAGGAGAACTGCCTCCAGCCGCCGAGCTGAGCCGGTCAGCGCGACTCCTGGAGGTAGGTGGTGATGAGGGCGGAGTCGTTGTCGATGGCGAGGACGCCTGCGGTGTCGGCGGTCGGCGTGGACGCGCCGTTGACACCCGCGTAGGCGGTGTCGAAGCGGCTGCCGCCTTTGTCGAGATATCCAGCGACGGCGCTGACGGCGCTGACGGCGAGCGGTCGTTGAGGCCGGAGTTCCCGGCGCGCGGGAAGGTGCTCGCGACGAGCGGCGTGGGCGTCGGTGCGGCAGGCCTTGCCCGGGCGGACCCCGCCGGGGGCGTCAGGCGCTGCCGTCATGCTCTGTCCAGCGGATGCCCAGGGCCATGGGTAACGGCGCGGGCAGCGAAGGGGCGGGCCGCGCAACGGTCACGCTCGGTTCGCCGACGGTGCCGGGAGGCCGGGCAGGAGCCCGCACGGGGGTCAGGACCCTCACCCACCGAACAGCCGCTCCGAAGCGGGTGATCGGGACTCTCCCACGGACCCGGGAGAGGGTCTGCAGCCTACGGTGATCCATTCGTCAGCAGGAGGAAGAAAACATCGTCCCGGTAGGCGAGCGTGGCGGAATCGGACTCGCCGCCATCGAAGTAGGCCAGGTCGGGGCAAGGCTTCGCCGTGTAGTACTCGGTTGAGGGCAGGAAGTCAGGCTTGACGGCGGCGAACGACCAACCATGCAGGAACGGTTGCTCTGCGGTCCCTCGACTGGAAGGGAGACGGCTGCCGGTTCCGAAGGCCTCGCGCAAGAAGGCCCCGATCGTTTCTACAGCGCGTTCTTCTTCGAGATGGCCGCGATGCGGGCTGTACGCCTCGCACAGCATCCACCGAAGACGGGCAAGGAAGCCCGCTTCGTTCATCGGTTCCATGGCGAGGCGGAGATTCGCGGGGACCAGCCAGGGGTCCGCATCCGTGGAGTTTGCCAACGAGGGGTCCGGCGTCTGCCACGGGACCTCGTGGAAAATCCACCAGTCGCGCTCCTGGTCCGCGTCAAGCATCATCTCGTGGAACAGTCGGGCGCGGAAGAAAGCACTCAGAACCTCTTGGCGGTTTTCGCGGGTGACCGGGGTCTGGGTGCGCACCTTCAGTAGAAAGGTATTGCTGTTCATGACCTCGTCCACGGCCGTCAAGAACGCATTGACCGCAGGACGGTTCAGGTCTGCGAGCAAGGACCGCACCCTCCTGCCCTCCCTCAACCCCGCAGGCGCAGATCGGCAACACGTCATGTGTTTGGCGACCGGCGCAACCCGTCTCTACGGCGACCGTATCATCGCCAACCTTCCATGGCCGGAGGCAGAGTACGGACCTCCCGTCTGCACGGCGTCCCGTGAGCAGAACGGGCGATCGGGACTCTCCGCGGAGTCCTGTGAGCTGGCGTGTCCCTGCACAGCCCGACGACCACATGCGCATCGTCGGCATGGCACGCGGTGACCCTGCGCCGGCTCCTGCAACACGCGAGAGGCCTGCCCGACCACTCCGCCGGCCCCGGGTTCCTCGAGATCCTCGGCGCCGGCCCGCGCCACGTCTTCGACCCGCGCAGGCGTCTCCGAAGAGTCCTTTAACCTCTGGTGGCTGAGTGTCCCAGTTGGCCTTTGAGCGCACCGGTTTGGCCAACGCGACGAACACCGGCACGGTGCGGCGACGGGCGAGCACCGTGTAGGCGGGATGTCGGCCGCCTGGCGGGGCTGTCGGTGATCCATGGGCGATGTGTCGGTGGCCGCTGCAACCGTGGGTGTCGAGTTGCCGGCGGAGCAGTCGCAGCCGCCTTCACCAGCAAGGGAGTCCCGTCGCCATGTCGTCCGCATCCTCCACCCCGCATTGGAATGTCCAACGGCTGCCGTGTGCCGATGGCCGCGTCTTCCTGGTCACCGGCGGCAACGCCGGCATCGGGTACTTCGTCGCGGAGCAGTTGTCGGAGACCGGAGCCACCGTCGTACTCGGCAGCAGGAATCCCGCCAAGGCCGAGGTCGCCACGGCCTCGATCCGTGCGCGGGTTGCCGGTGCGCGGGTGCGGGCCGTACGGCTGGACCTCGCCGACCTCTCGTCGCTCGGAACAGCGGTGGAATCACTGAAGGTGGAGCGCCTTGACGCGGTAGTCCACAACGCCGGCGTCGCGCTTGACGACCCGCCGCGCAGGGAGACCGGGGACGGTCACGAGCTCATGTTCGGCACGAACCACCTCGGGCACTTCGCCTTGACCCGGTGGCTGATGCCGCTGCTGTCGGCCGCGCCGGCGTCCCGCGTCGTGACCATGGGCAGCTTCGCGGCAAAATCCGAGCGGCTCGACCTGGACGACCTGCAGTCCCGGAACGACTACCAGCCCAAGCGCAGCTACGGACGCTCCAAGTTGGCACAGATGTACTTCGGCGTCGAACTCGACCGCCGCCTGCGCGCTGCCGGCAGCACGGTGACGAGCGTGATGGTCCATCCCGGCGGCGCGCTGGACTCCCTCACCCCGTCACGGCCGCCGGTTCATATGCGAACCACCGGCGCCCGGCTGAGCGCGGCACCTGCGGCGTTCCTCGTCCAGGGCAAGCACGCCGGCGCATGGCCCGCAGTCCGAGCAGTGCTCGACCCGGCCGTGCGTGGAGGCCAGCTGTGGGGACCACGCGTCTTCGGCCTGCGCGGCGAGCCCCGACATGCACCGATATGGAACCACCTCGCCGACACCTCCGTCGCGGCGCGGTTGTGGGACGCAAGCTGCGACCTGACCGGCGTCGACCCCGGTGCCATCCCCGGATAACCCTAGGCACGCGCGTTGGCGGAGCAGGCGTGTCCGTCATCGTCGCACGGCCGATGACTGCCTCCTTGGCCGGTTCACAGACGATGCGCGGCGCGCAGAACGCGACGCCGAAGGTGTAGGGGGTTCCCTCATGCTTCGGCCGGTCCGACACGGAACGCTGATCCTTGCAACACGCTGCCGTGGCGGCGAACCGAACAGAAGGACACCCATGAGACGTCTCTCCACAATCCGCAACGCAGGGCGCGCAGTGCTCGCGTCGGGAATCGTCGCGGCGCTGCTGCCGGTCGGCGCCGCGCATGCCACGGCTGCCGACCCGGCGCCGGCAGGCACGACACCGATCAGCAACTCTGCCAGCGGGCCGTCGATCTCCGCCGACGGCCGCTACGTGGCTTTCGCTTCGCCGGCAAGGGATCTGGTGGCCGGCGACACCAACCGAGCGGACGACGTGTTCGTGCGCGACCGGCAGACCGGCGTCATCACCAGGGTCAGCGTCGACTCCGCGGGCAACCAGGCCAACAACGTGAGCCGGAATCCGTCGATCTCCGCGGACGGCCGCTACGTCGCGTTCGAGTCCTTCGCGACGAACCTCGTGGCCGGTGACACCAACCGCTACCGCGACATTTTCGTGCACGACCTGCAGACCGGTGAGACGACCAGGGCCAGCGTCGCAAGCCACGGCGAGCAGAGCGACAGTGAGAGTTCCCATCCGTCGATCTCCGCCGACGGCCGGTTCGTCGCATTCGACTCTCCCGCGTCGAACCTGGTGTTCGGCGACACCAACGACATCCACGACGTGTTCGTGCGCGACCGGCAGACCGGTGAGACCACCAGGGTCAGCGTCGATTCGAACGGTCGCCAGGGCGACGACATCAGCCAACTGCCGTCGATTTCGGCAGACGGGCGCTACGTCGCCTTCTCCTCCGGGGCGAAGACACTGTCCCTGTTCCCCGACACCAACCGAGCGGACGACGTGTTCGTGCACGACCAGCTGACCGGCTACACCGACCGGATCAGCGTCGGTCCCGACGGCAACGAAGGCAATTCCGCCAGTCGCACGGCGACCATCTCGGCCGACGGCCGCTTCGTCGCGTTCGAATCCACGGCGTCGAATCTGGTGGCGGGCGACACCGGCGGTCCGATCGACACCGACATCTTCCTGTACGACCGGGTTACCCGGACGACGACGCAGGTGAACCTTGGCCCCGATGGCCTGAGCGACGGCAGAACCCCCGGCCAGGAGCGGACGACCCTCTCCGCCGACGGCCGTTACATCGCGTTCGTGTCCGGCGAGGACAAGCTGGTGACCGGCGACACCAACTCAAGCTGGGACGTGTACGTGCGAGACCGGGTGACCGCCACCACGACCAGGGTCAGCGTCGCCAATGACGGCTCGCAGAGCGATGGGTACAGCTACAGCCCCTCGATTTCGGCCGACGGCCACCACGTCGCTTTCACGACCAGCGCGACGAACCTGGGCGGTGACGGCACCAGCCGGAAGTTCAACCTGTACGTACGCGGCCTCGGCAACTGAGTAGTTGGCTGCCGTGGCGTCCTCAATCACGCGCCGCGGCGGCCCACACGCCGGCCAGAGCAACACGACCGGAGACGCCGACCTTCGCGTAGGCCCGGCCCAGGTGGACTTCGACGGTCTTGGGACTCAGATGCAGCCGGAGGCCGATGTCCCGGTTGGTCAGGCCGTCCGAGACCAGGTTGACGATCTCGACCTCACGGGCGGTCAGGTCGAACCGCTCGGCGCCGCTTTCGGGCCGGGGGCCGCGCGCGTTCAGGCGCCGCTCCTCGCGCGCGACCTGAGGCAGGAACAGCTGCGCGTCACACCGGGTGAACAACGCGCGGGCGGACAGGAGATGCGCACGGGCCTGGTCGATCGCCCCGCTGCCGCCGAACGCCGTCGCGGCGAGCAAGTGCGCCCGCCCGGCCTCCACGGCCGCCCCGATCCGGCCGAACGTGCCGGCAGCGGCGACAGCGAGCGGTGCGGCTGCCGCAGGATCCGTGGGAAGCGTGGCGATCGCGCGGGCCTGCTGTGCCATGGCGGTGCGCAGCGGAAGCTCGAGCCGGCCGGCCGCGTCCTCCGCTCGGTCGGCCCATGCCGCGGCCGCGGCAACCCGGCCGGCCGCGACCTCCGCCTCCGTGAGCATCAGGTACACCAATGGCCTGGTGCGCAGGCCCACCGCGGGCAGCTCGGTCCCACCGCCGCTGGTGAGCAGCAGCTCGATGCAAGCGTGCGGATCACCCGAGTGCAACATCGCCTGCGCCAGCATCGCCTCGGCCTGGCCACTGCGCCAGGAACTCATGGCCGTCGCCTGGTCGTCGAGGACGATGGCCTCCTTACCCAGGCGGATGGCCTCTGCCAGGTCGCCGCGCCAGGTGCTGATCCAGCACCCGAAGGTCAACGCCATGACGCGCAGTTCCTCGCTGCCGGTCAGTTCCGCCGACTCCAGGCTGTCGTCGAAGCAGGTCGTCGCCGCCGCCAGCTCGCCGAGGTAGGCATGCACCATGCCGCGGATCGCGGTCAGCAGCGCGATCTTGTGGGACTGCCCGCTCGCGCGAGCCAGTTGCAGGCCACGGCTCATGTGCCGGCTCGCAGCCATGAGCCGGTCGGCGGAGACTTCCGACCAGCTCAGCCAGAACGCCGCATCGATGTCGCGGACCAGGTCGCTGTCGGGCAGCGCGTCCAGGAGTGCGGCCGCCTCGTCCAGCCGGTCCGCCCGCCGGTCGATGAGCGTTGCGGCCGACAACGCCGTCGCCAGCAGCATCGGATCCCCGACTTGCCGCGCGGCGGCGATCGCCTCGGCCACCCGGCCCTGCCCGTGCTCGCGCTCGACACTTTCACCGGCAACGAGCGCGACGAGCAGGACGGCCGCCGAGTGGGCGTCAACACCTTCGACGCGTTTCCACTCGCTGTGCAGCATCGCCCTGGCCTCGGTGTAGCGCCCGAGGATCTGCTCCACCGTCGCACAGGCCCGCGCTGTCTGTGCCCGGATCTGCGTGAGTTCGGCAGGCAGGAGCCGCAGCACCTCGTGCATGGTTTCCCTGGCCTGCCGCAGGTCGCCCGTGGCGCCGAGGGCGTGTGCCAGCCGGCCGAGCAGGATCAGGCGCTGCGGCGTGGCCGACTCCGAGTCGGGGAGCAATCGGATGGCCGCCCGCAGGAAGTGCCCGGCGGTCGCCGGCGTGGTGTGCATCGTCGCCTCGGCCGCCTCGGTGAGCGCCGTGACCGCCTCGAGGTCACCGCGGACGGCGGAACGCTCCACATGCCGGGCGAACTCGGCGGGCGGCGCGCCCCGGCTCCTGAGTGCCGACGCGGCCCGGCCGTGTGCCTGAAGCCGCCAGCCAGGACCGGCGTCCTGGTAGGCGACGCTGCGCACCAGCGGATGCCGGTACCGGAACCGGCCGGTCGCGCCGTCCAGCCGCACCAGGTCACGCTCGGCGAGCCGGTCGAGCGCGGCGAGTACGGACCCGGCGTCCATTGCCGCCGTTTCGGCGAGCGAATCAGCCTCGAAGTCGTCACCCACGACCGCGGCGGCGTGCGCGACGACCCGCTCGTGCGGGGTCAGCGCGGCCAACTCGGCGGCGAGCACCGCGTGGACCGCCACCGGGATCGCCCCGTCGGGGTGGAGCGCCGTATCACCGACGGCGATACCCCGATCACCGGCCCGCACCAGGGCTTCCAGGTAGAACGGGTTTCCGCCACTGGCCTGGTAAAGCTCTTCCCGCCGGGAACGGCTGAGACCCTCCGGCATGACGTGGCCGGCATCGGATTGGCTCAGCGGCGCGAGCTCCAGCAGCTCGGCCCCTCCGTCGGTCGCGGCGCGGGACAGCGCGTGCCACAGCCGCAGCGACGTCTGCCGGGGCCTGGCCGCCAATGCCAAGACCAGCCGCGCCTGGGGCGGGTGGCGCAAGAGGTGGTCGAGCAGCTCGACCGAACCCTCGTCCGCCCAGTGCAGATCGTCGAAGACGAGCACCAGCCCGGACGGCTCGGCGACCAGCTCCAGCAACGCCCGAACCGCCCGGTGCAGCCGGTACCGCTCCGCGTCGACCAGGTCGGCGGGGCCGGGGGCGGGAATCGCCGGGAACACGGTCGCGAGAAGTGCGAGCTGCTGTTGCCCGAGGGCGGCGAGACGCTCCGGGCCCAGCTCGGCGAGCCGGTCGTCGAGCGCGTTGACGAACACACCGAACGGGACGTGGGACTCGAACTCCGCCGCGCGTGCGCTGCGGACCGTCCATCCTGCTGTGTCCGCGAGCTTCCCCAGCTCCGTCAGCAGCCGACTCTTGCCGATCCCCGGTTCGCCGGTGACCGCGACGCACCAGGTGCCACCTTCGCCCGCCAGCACCGCGCGCAGGATCGCGACTTCTCGCGCCCGGCCGGGAAGTCCGCCGACGGGCTCCCCTCTCACTTCGTCAGTCATGCTGGCGTCGACTCACCTTCCGTCCGGGACCAGGCGATGGTACCGACGCTCACGCGCCCTCGGCAGGCGCGGCCAGCAGGCCGGCGAGGCGTGCCGCCGTCCGGCTGTATAACTCACGTGCTACCTGGGGTATCTGCCAGGCAAGCCGTACCGTGCGGCGCTGATGGCGCTCCAGCAGTCCGGGAATCTGCTCGCTACCGGAGACCGTCAACTGCGGCGGCCTCCCCATCCGCCAGTCCGGCGCGAGTTCGCATCGATCTTCACGGGAAGCGAGGTCGGGAGGGTGTGTCCAGGTCATTCGTCACACGACGATCCCGGACACCCTCCTCACGTTTCCCAGCACGGTGTCAGAGCGTTCGGCCTGCCTAATGCTCGGTGCACCGCGGGTGCGCTGGGACGCGTGCCGGAAGACTGGCCCGCTCGTCATCGGTGAACTTTCGGTAGCCGATGATCCTGCACAGGTCGTACTGCCACACCTGCGGGTCCAGCGCCAGGGGGCCGCCCGGGCCTGATCGGTCCGCGTAGATCACCATCTTGCCGTCCCCCGAGATGTCCAGAAATCTGTACGAACCGTCCGAAGTCCCGGGCGGCTTGCCGAACTCGTACGAGTCCTCCGGGGCGCGCTCCCCGACACGGTAGATCCGCACGGCATTGTTGGCAGCGATCAGGAAGCGGCCGTCGCCGTCGAGGAATCTCGTGACAGTCGGGGTTACCAGATCCTCGGTGGTGCTCTGCAGCGGGCCGAGTTCCCGGCGGAGCGGGTCGCGACGCCACAGCTCGACAATCGCCCCACGGCGCATCAGCCCGAAGTAGCGGCCGCTGGGGTCGAACTGCACTGCGAGGACGTCCTCGGTGGTTCTCACAGTCTCTGTGATGGCGCCTGTGGTGATGTCGACGATGCGGACCTCAGGATCGCCCGGCCTGATGACGGACACCTTGTTCGGCGCCGGATAGGGGGCAACGTCGATCTCCGGTCCGCCCTCGGGGGTGCCCTCTGGCAGCAGAGCCTTCACATCGAAGCGCACGATTTCTCTGCCGGTGCGAGGCTCCCATCGCTGCACCACACTCCCCGAAATGGTCAGCACCTTCCCGTCAGGGTCGAAGAAGTACTGGAAGCCCCACTTCCAGGCCTCCCCGGGCGGTAGAGCGGGCCCCAGGATCGACGGCTTGGGTACGGGCAGGGGAGGAGGTTCGGCGGCCGTGATGATGGCCACTTCCCGGAGGGTCGAGACCTCGCGGACCGAGACCACGTTCTGTCCCTCCTGGTCGGCGAGCAGGCTCCCGTCCCTGCTGAGCTTCAGCAGGTCGTCGTTCCCCGGCTTCCAGTAGGGCTTGCGCCGCGACGCCTCGGCGAGGAGACGGTCACTGTCCTGGTCTGCCGAGGGCCGCAACTGCATGCTGGAGCCGTCAGCGAGAACACTGATCGTCCGTGTGCCGTCGTTGGTGAGCCGCTGCTGGCCGACGGAGAGTACGCCGCCTCCAGGCGGGAGTTCGGTGTAGGTGATCAGCGAGTCCTGCCACGTGACGTAGAAGAGCTTGCCGCCGGCGGACACCAACCGGCGCGACCCGTAGGTGGACTTCGCCGTGGGGACGGTGGTGACCACCTTGCGCTGGAGGAGGTCCACCACGCGAATGGTGTCGGCAGACGACACGGCTACCTGGCTCCCTGTCGTGTTGACCGAATGGGACCAGCACCGGTCCGTCTTGTAACGCTCCTCCTGCTCGCCGTACGGCTCTCCTTGCTGGGCACCGTCGGAGATCCGGAGGAGGCTCAGGGCGGGCCCGTTGGGCTGTGCACGACACGCCACGGCTGCAGTACGGTCCCCGGAGAGCTCGATCTCGTCGACGTCGGTCACGACGACACGTGTTGCGCCGGTTGCCGCGTCGTGGGCAAGAAGGGCACTCGTGTTCTTCTCCAACCCGTCGCGCTGCAGTAAGACGGTCTGGTTGTCCGCAGCGATCCACAGGTGGACGCTGTCGTCGTCGTAGTCCCCCGGGGCAGGTGTCGAACGCACCACGGTGCCGCTCTCGAGATCCCACCACACCAAGCGGTCCAGCACCCTGGAAACGATCAGTGTGCCGTCCACCGACATCGACGGGATCACCTTCTTGTTCGAGCCGGTGGCTGTCCCCGGTGCTTCAGGAAGCCTGTGTAGCTCGCCGACCAGGTGCTCACCGTCGGGGTTCACGGAGAACCACGCGGCCTTTCCGTCCTCCTGGACGTAGCCGGCCCGCCTCCCGTCCGCCGAGACCATCGGGTACTGCACCTGCCCAACCGATGGCACCTGCGCACTGCGGACCTCCCCGGTGACGGCGTGCACGAAGAGCGTCGCTCTGCCGTTCGTCGACGTGGCCAGCACCACGTTGCCGTCGAGGCTCGTCTCGAGTCTCCTAACTGTCCCCAGCAAGCCGGAGAGCACCCGGCCCTTGCCCGAGTGCATCAGGTACACCCGCAGCAGCTGATTGCGGGCCTCCTGGGTCGGCGAGGTCTCGTAGGCCGCCAGCGCCAGCATCACCGAGCGGGCAGGGTCGGTGGACGCAACATCCTGCGATGCCTGCGTCAGTGCACGTGAAGTGGCCAGCGCCTCGCGCACCCGGCTCTCCTGACGCACGGCCACGAGAAACGTCGTGGACATCATGGCCACCACCGTGAGCACGGCGACGAAGGACAGGGCTGCCCGCCGCCGGCGGGTCCGGGAGCGGCTGTACGCCCGTGCGGCCTCCAGAAAGGCGTGTTCTGCGGTGCTCAGGTCGGCGCCGCGCTCGGATACCCACAGCCGGGCGCCTTCCAGCGCGACGGTATGCGGAGGCACCTTGCGCTCCGACCCTTCCCACCGGTCCATGTCATGGCGCAGCGACTCCCGCCACTGAAGAAAGGACCGGTCCTCGGCCGCCCACCGCGCCAGCTTCTCCCAGCCGTTGATCAGCGCCTCGTGCACGAGCTCCACCGTCTCGCTGCCTTCGGCGCTCCGGCCGGTGACCAGCAGCCGGGTGGCGGCGAGCTGCTGGGCGATGCGCCACTCGTGTTCGCCCAGTTCGCTACGGAGGGCCATCCGGCGCGTTGCGGCCGCCGAGCCCATGGGGATCCGGATCAGCTGGGTGAACAGCCGTCGCGCCGCCGGCTCGTCCTGTGCCGGGACGTACTCCGCCCAGACCTGGTCGGCATGAGCACTCAGCGCGCCCGTGACACCACCGAGGGTCCGGTACGCCTGGTAGGTCAGCAGGCCACCGCTCTGGCCCTGCCACAGCAGGTCGAGGGTGAAGCCGAGCAGCGGTAGGGCGCCCGGCTCGGTGCCGGTGTCCTCCAGGATGTGGTCCACGAGGGCGGGTTCGTAGCGCACGCCGGGGATGGCATCGACGGGCGCGGTCACCACCTCGCGCAGCCGCTCGGGGCCCAACGGCCCGAGCGCGTGGACCCGCTGGCTGAGGACGGGCCCGAGACGGGGATGGGCCAGCGCGAGCTCAAGGAAGTCGGCCCGCAAGGTGGTCAGGACCCGGACCGTGTGCGGCAGAGCGTCATCGAACAGGACGTCGGCCAGCTCGTTGACAGCTTCTGGGGCGAGCGCGAGTAGTTCCTCGAACTGGTCGACCACGACGAGCAGTCGGCGACTCTGCCGCAGTTCCAGCACCCGGGTCACGACATCGGCCAGCCCACCACGGCCCAGTGCCTCAGTCAGGTCGGCGACCCACGCCAGGCGTTGCGTCTCCGACGTCTTCGGCAGCGCGGGTTCCAGCAGTGGCAGCAGCCCGGCCGCGAGGGCGGCCAGTGGACTGCTGCCGGAGGCCGGCCGCACAACGACCGCCTCGGCACCCGACGCCCGAAGCCGCGGTACAACCCCGGCCAGGGCCAGTGACGACTTGCCGGACCCGGACGCGCCTACGACGGTGACCCACTGCTCGGCACGCAGCGCTCGGGCCAGCTCGTCACTCTCGGCCCGCCTGCCGTGGAAGAGCGGGGCGTCGGCCTCTTGGTACGCCGACAGGCTGCGGAACGGCGATGGTGGCAGAGCCAGCCCACGCAGCTCTGGCCAGGCCTGAAGCAGACCGACGGTCGGGATCAGATAGCTGACCGGGGGCTGACCGGACTCGGCGACCGCCACCATACCGACCACTCCGACGAGGTGTTCGTCCCAGGCTGGGGTGCCGCTGAAGCCCCGGGAGACCGGATAGCCCTGTCCGGCCAGATCGGCCTGCACCCACCCGTGGGCCTGCTCCGCCCGCAGGACACCCGAGTGCCAGACCCCTCCCGGGCGACCCGCAGGAAAGCCGAAGGCCCGTACCGGGTGCTCCCACACCTCCTCGGCCTCGATCAGCCGGACGGGGTGGGCCCCGGGCAGCGGGGCGTCCAGCCGAAGGACCGCCACGTCCCCGCCGCCGGACTCCTGCGGCGGCATCCAGTGCTCGACGCTCGCGGTCACGCCCGTGCCCCCCGCCCCGGACGCGGATAGCAGCGGCAGATCGACGTGGAGCCGGGCGGAGGCCTGGGGCTCCTGGTCCTGCGGTGTGCCCAGGGCTGCAGACACCACGTGCGCACACGTCAGAGCCAGCTCCGGGGAGACCAGGAATCCCAGACCCACCGGCTCTCCCCGCACATCGCGAATCCGCAGCACTGCCGCGTTCAGGGCCTTCGGGCCGATGCCCTCCGCTGCCTGCGGCCCTAACGGGGTCACTGCGCCGGCTCCGCCGCCAGCCCCGAGGGGACGCTGGTTCCGTCAGACGGGGGACGGTTCCAGGTGAGAGAGATCTTGAAGTTGGCCTGGGCTGCCGTACTGGAGATCACCACATCAGCCTCGGCGGACAGCGACAAGCCGAACTCGAGGTTTAGCTCGTCGGGTCCATGCACCATGCCCCGGAAGCCATCGGCGAAGCTCTGCGCGACCGGCCGGATCCCGGTGACCATCTCCCCAAGCGACCGTGAGGCGCGCGCCATCAGCTGACCCGGACGCGCCACCCTGACCAGGCCGTTCTCCCCGATCGGCGCGATCTCGACCCTCACCACGTCCTGCGGCCCGCCCGGCACATCGATGGGCAACTCCACGTGATACGACATGTCTCCCCCTCAGGAATCCCTGGCCACTTCACCGACGGTCCCCGCGACACCGCTCCTTCCGAAGTCCGCTCGGCACGAACCAAGTAGCCACCAGATGGGGCGAACGTACAACACCACGGTTGGCGACGAGTACAGAACGGAGACGGCCGATACCTGCCCGGGCACTCCAACAGCTGACGTCGCTCTCTTCGAGATGTACGCGGCCCCCACGAGTTGGCTGCGCTCTATGAGCGCTTCGCCCTCGGTGTAGACGTTGGCCGTATGCGGATCACCGGCCTGCAGTCCCCCATGAGGCGCTCCGGACGGACGCCCTACTGGCTGATGAGTGCCTACGCTCACTGGACAGGAGGGGCGTCAGCGAAGCTGGGCTGGCGCGGTGGCACGCTGGCCATCAGCTACCCGGGGCACCCTCGATGTGGCAGCACTTGTGCGTGGCATCGCCATTTCAGGTGGATGATTCTGCGAGTCGTCATTGACCAGCCCGCGTCTCTGCGTCGTTCACCTCTGTACGTGCGTGTCTTCAGTACTTGTGGAACGGTCTCTATCTCTGCGCTGCCCGTCGACGCGGGGAGGGAAGCCGGGTGGCGTTCCCGGACTGCTCAAGTTCCTATCGGCTTGCATCAGTTCAAGGTCGAGCCTCGGCGACGATCTGCCACAGTGCGGCATTCACTGCCTGTTCATTCGTGAGCTTCACAGTGGCGGCCGTCAGTTTCTCCTTCACCGCGGTGTACTTGTCTGCAAGTTCCTGCATGGCAGCCGGTGTGGCGTTCTGTGCCTTGACGCGTGGAACCGCTCGTGCTCGGCATCTGCCCATCCGATCCCGTCGCGGCCGGCGAAACTGCCAACCGACGCGCGGTGGCTCCAAGCGTCGGATCCGCCACCGCATCACGCCATGGGAAGCCGCTTGGTCTCAGCGCTGGCAACACAGGACCCACCAGGCCCGTTTGCGATCATGGCCGGTCGGGCGTACAGAGGAAGAGAAGCCAGTGTGTTGTAGGCCGCCGCTTGTCTGAGTGTGTGGGGAGGGTCCCCATGCCCCATGTAGGTCCATTGCAATGGGCTCTGGTCTTGCTACTGCTTATCCTCGGCTGCCTCCTCGCAGTCCGCGCTTGGCGGATGGCCGTCAAGGAACCGGAGTCCGAGCCGAGGATCGAGGTGCTCTCCGGTATAGGCGGAGGTTTGGTGTGCGGAATCGCCGTGGGTTTGTCCGCTATTTTCATGGCTGAGTCGATTCGGGTTTCCGAGGAGTACGCGACGTGGCGTGCGAGCGTTGAGAGCGCCGCGAGCATTCCAGGCTTCACTGTCGCTGGCCGCGACATCAAAGGCATCAACTTCAGTGGCAAGTCGCTCCATAACGCGGACTTCACCAAGGCAGACCTGCGTGGTGCCAAGTTCCGGGACGCCGACCTGACCGGGGCTGACTTCACGGGCGCCGATTTGCGGGAAGCGAACCTCATCGGCGCTAACCTTCAGGACGCGAGCTTGATGAACGCCAACTTGGGTAATGCCTCGCTGCACAGTGCGAACCTCACCCACGCCACCATCGCTGGCCCGCAGACCTCTTTCTTCGAGACGAAGGTGAACGCACGCACGTGCTGGCCCAAGGGACCGACACCTGAGCAGCTGAATGTCCTGATCAATGGGGTAGTGGTGCAGAAATACACCGACGATGAGAGCGGACTTACCCTGACGCGGGAGGACGACAAGAAGGACCGTGTGATCGGCGGCCAGCAGGCGCCGGGCTGTGCCCTGTGGAAGCACGGCATGCGCATTCACCCGTAGGGCTCGTCCTGCATGCCCGGTATCGGCCCCCTCCTCGGCGCCGAGTTCCTCGCCGCCACGGCCGGTGACCGCGCACGTCACGGCTGCGACGGTGCCGATGCTCAGGGTCCGCAATTCGGGCCGCAGGCCGAGCTGTTGCATCAGGCGGGCCGTCACGGCCAGGACGCTGGGCAGGGACGTGATCTCGCCGCCGTCCGCCACGGCCAGGCCTCGCAGCCCGGGATCGGCTCGCCGTCGTGCTGGATCAGGACACTCGCACTGCAGTACAGATCTCGAGGAGCTCCTCCCGGTCCGCGGGCCGCGTCCAGTCCGGCAGCGTCCACCGCGGCCGCGTCACGTCCACCTCGGTGCGCCGTAGGTAGCCCTGTGGCATGAGTACCTCCCGCGGGAAGGCCAGGAGCGCTTCCCGGACGGGCCCCGGGTGCAGGGCACCTTCGTCTGCGAGGCGGGCGACCATCGCGGCTCGGGCCCACTCCAGGCACTTGTCCGGCTCGCGCACCTCCGGCGTGCCCGACCATGCGCGGGCACGGAAGAAGAGCCCGGGCCTCGGCTGCCCATCGCCGCCCTCATCGAGTATGTGTACCGTGTGCACGAGCTCGACATCCTCGGGGCGATCACGAGGCCGGCTTCCTCCTTGGCCTCCCGGATCAAGCCGGCCACAGCCCCTTCTGTCTCAAGGCGCCCGGCGAGGGCGTGGAGCGGGTTGCCGGGGAAGGCCACGTCGGGGTGGCGTAAATGCTCTCCCGGTCCTGTCCGCATCCGAGGTCGGCCTGGGCGACGTCGATACGCCCCTACTCCCCGTGGACCCCGACGAACACCACCGCTCTCTCCTTCGTTCCCGTGGCAGATCCCTGTCCGCGGCGGACGGTAGGGGCCTGGTCTGACATGGCATCCCCCAATCAGAGCAGGGCAATGCGCCGATCGGGGGATCCCGGTCCTCCTCACGACGCTCCGCTCCGCCTCCCGTTGACCACTGGAATTTCGCTCGTCCCGCTTTCGGTGGATCGCGATGCCTGGGCGGCGCGGTCGCGCCAGCCTGGACTTCGTGGGCCGGCCGCGCCGCGGGGAGGGGTCGATCGTCGTGGACAGGGTTCTGCAGGCGTTGGGAGCCGCACGAGGGGGGGTGTGCTGTCCGACAGCAGCGACCCGGGCCCGGTCTGCTTCGACGCGGGCAGCGGCTCGCACCTGCCGTGTACCTGGCTGAGCACGTTGGGTGGGCGCCGACAGAGGCTCTCCCGGCTGCCGACCGCTACCGCACTATCCCGCGCTGCGCGGCGGCAGCCGTTGTGTGATCCGGTCGAACAAGTCCGTCAGTGGCTCACCGACGTCCTGGCCGAACTCAGTCAGCCCGTAGGTGACTTGGGGCGGCGTCGTCGGCTCGACCTTCCGCCAGACCAGGCCGTCCTGGACCAGCGCGCGCAGTGTCTGAGCGAGCATCTTCTCGCTGATGCCCTGGATGCTGTCGCGCAGCTCGTAAAACCGAAGGTCGTTGCTCCGCAAGGAGATGAGCACCCAGATACCCCACCTGCTGGTCACGTGGTCGACCACGTCGCGCGCAGGGCAGTCGGTGTGAAACACCTCATACCGATTGCCTGCCTCGGCCTGCGTCAGCTGCGCGCCTTCCCTCATGTCCGGAGCTTACCTCGGGGTATGTTCTTACGAAAAGTAAGCCCGACTCCTAGCGTCAATTGCCGCAGTACACAACGGACTAGGAGCTGAACATGATCGTGGTGACCGGGGCTACCGGGAATGTGGGCCGGCCTTTGACGCAGGCCCTGGCCGAGGCGGGCGAGCAGGTGACGGCGGTGTCGCGGCACGCGGCGGCGGTGCCGGAAGGGGTCCGGCACGTGCCGGCTGACTTGGCCGATCCGCAGGGCCTGACCGCCGCATTGGTCGGGGCGAAGGCGCTGTTCCTCCTGCTGTCCGGCGACCTGCACGCCCCCGACGCCAGGCCGACCGACATCATCGACCTGGCTGCGGCCAGCGGGGTCCGCCGGGTCGTCCTGCTGTCTTCGCAGGGAGTGGCGACCAGGCCGCTCGGCCCGTCGCGGATCGCGATGCGCGCGGTGGAGGACGCGTTGAGAGAGTCCGGCCTGGGCTGGGCAGTCCTGCGACCGGGCGGCTTCGCCTCCAACGCCTTGGCCTGGGCGGAGTCCGTCCGCACGCAAGGGACGGTCGCCGCACCCTTCGGCGATGTCGGGGTTCCGATCGTCGACCCGGCGGACATCGCCGAGGTCGCGGCGGCCTGCCTGCTGGACGACCGGCACACCGGCAAAGTCTTCGAGCTGACCGGGCCCAAGGTGATCACGCCACGCCAGCAGGCAGAGGCCATCGCCGCCGCGCTCGGCTCACCGGTGCGGTTCCACGAACTCACCCGCGAGGAGGCCAAGGCCGCGATGACCCGGTTCGTGCCGCCGGAGCTCGCCGACGACACCCTGGACATCATCGCCGCCCCGAACCCCGCCGAACTGCGGATCAGCTCGGACGTGGAACGAGTCCTCGGCCGCGCCCCGAGCCCCTTCAACGACTGGGTCACCCGCAGCATCGCCGCTTTTCGCTGAGGTACAACTCAGCTGAAGCGCCTGGGCAGCCCCGTGCGAATACGGCCGCACGGGGCGACCCCACGGCACCACCGCTCCCTGCCCGCAACACCCACCACCAGCCAGAACTCAGGAGCCGGAGCAACCTGACGAGGTCCTACTGGTGTCCTGCGCCGGAGATCCGTTGGCAGAAGCGGCCGTCTGGCGCTCGCCGCGGTCGGCGGCGGTCTTCGTGTGGAGCTGGGCCGGGATCCAGATGGGGCGCCCGCGTGCGGCCTGATACAGGACGCCGCGGAAGCGGTACTTGCGCTTGCGTACACCTCCGTGGCTGATGTGGAGCAGGTGATGCCGGTCCGTACGGCCCCCGGATCTCAGCCTCGGGTGACAGATGAGGGCGACCGGACTTCTGGATTCTGGCGCGGCGGGTACGAGCCCTTGACCTGCCGACTCCGACTGTCGGGGAAGTCGTGGGGCCCAAGGCCCGGCCGGCCGCGGCCGCAAAGTGGCTCAGAGGTGTCGTATCCGGTCGCGTGCGGCTGCGCTAGCTTCGCAGTCCGAACGCTGATGGGGAGGTCTCGTGCGCGCTCTCGTCTATCTGGGTCCAGGATCCGCCGAACTGCAGGACAGGCCTGCCGCGCAGATCGTGAACGATGACGACGTGGTGGTGGCGATCGTCGGTACGGGGGTCTGCGGAACGGACCGTAAAATCCTGCTCGGGCGGTTCCCGGCCAGGCCGCACGTGGTGCTCGGGCACGAGTCGGTGGGTGTGGTGCGGGAGACCGGACCGCGGGTGCGATCGGTCGCGGTGGGGGACCGGGTCGTGGTCAACCCGACGCTGTACTGCGGCTGGTGCGTCCCGTGCCGCCGGGGAGCAACCAACTTCTGCCGTCACAAGGCAGGTACCGAGGTCGGCGTCGACCGGGACGGCACATACGCGGAGGCCGTGACCTTGCCGGAACGCTTCGTCGAGCAGGTTCCCGCCGGGCTGCCCTTCCGCAGCGCGGTCCTGATCGAGCCGCTCGCCTGCGTACTGAACAACGTCGAGGCCGCGTCCGTCACCTTCGCCGACACCGTGGTGGTGCTCGGAGCGGGCCCGATCGGGATGCTGACCGCGCTGGTCGCCGCCCGCCGAGCGCGCCGGGTCATCATCGCCGAACCGGACGACTACCGGCTGGAGCGGGCCCGCGGGCACTTCGCGCACGTGGTGGACGTGGCCGGAGCGGACCCGGCCGAAGCCGTGGCGAAGGCCTCGCAGGGCGAGCGCCCCTCCGTCGTCTTCGACACCACGGGAACCGGCCTGGACGCGGCGCTACGGCTGATCGACGACGGCGGCAGGGTGGTGCTGATGGGCTTCGACGACACCTACGCCGTGCCGCTGAGCCCGCTCCAGCTCACGAACCGGGGCATCCGGCTGATCGGCGCCGGGGACTACCGGGCCGACATCTTCCCGGTCGCGGTGGACCTGGCCGCCGAACTCGCCGGCCCACAACGAGGCGGCTCCGGCACCGGGCCACTGTTGGAGCGGCTGGTGACGCACGAGTTCCCGCTCGAACGATACGCCGAGGCCTTCACCGCGCTCGGCAGCCTCACCGGGGACGGCGGGGGCGGCGTCACCGGACGGCCGCCGCGCTACGACGCGCTCAAGGTCGTCATCCGCTCGCACTCCGGCCCGGCCGACGCCGATGGCTGGCCGGTGGAAGCGTGAGCGCGCCGCGGCTCGGGTCGATCGAGTCCGGCGGGACCAAGTTCGTCTGCCTCGTCGGCTCGGCCCCCGACCGGATCGAGGCCGAGATCCGGTTCCCGACCGGCGAGCCCGGCCCCACCTTGGCCCGGGCCATCGACTTCTTCCGGAAGGCCGCCGCCGAGACCGGACCGCTGGACGCGATCGGCATCGCGTCGTTCGGGCCCCTCGAACTGCGTCCGGACCACGCCAAGTTCGGACGTCTCGCCGCCACCCCGAAACCCGGCTGGTCGGGGGCGGACATCGCGGGGCCGGTCGCCGCCGCACTCAACGTGCCCGTGGGCATCGACACCGACGTCAATGGCGCGGCCCTCGGGGAGGGCCGCTGGGGTGCGGCGCGCGGCCTGGACACCTACGTATACCTCACCGTCGGCACCGGCATCGGCGGCGGTGCGGTCATCGGCGGCGAGGTGGTCAGGGGCTTGGTCCACACCGAGATGGGCCACCTCGCGGTGCCCCGGGTCGCGGGTGACGCCTTCCCCGGCTCCTGCCCCTTCCACGGCGACTGCTGGGAAGGGCTGGCGGGTGGTGAAGCGATGCACGCCCGGTGGGGGACCCCGGCCGAAGAATTGACCGGCGACGCCCTGCGCGAGGCGCTGCGGCTGGAGGCGGCCTACCTGGCTGCGGGGCTGCGCAACATCGTCTACACGACCGCGCCCCAACGGATCGTGATCGGCGGCGGCGTCGCGGAACTGCCCGGGCTGTTCCCGCTGCTCAGTGCCGAGCTGACATCGGCGCTGGCCGGATACCCGGGGCTGGCGGAGCATTCGGCCGGGGACTTTGTGGTCCCGGCACGGCTCGGCCGCCTCGCCGGACCGGCGGGCGGGCTGGTCCTGGCGGCGAGGGCGGCCGCCGCAGCGCGGCGGCGGCCGTCCGGCACTGGCCCATCGGGGGGAAGGGACGCATGAGGACGGCCTTGCGCCGGGCAGTATGTCCGATGTGACGCGCCCCGATCCGGTGGGCCTTCTCGACCCGGCCACCCACACCTGGCTGACCCGGCACGCATTGCCCGGCGCCCGGCTTCACGAGGTGGATCCGCTGCCCGGCGGGTTCACCAACGACATGGCCGTGCTCACAGCCCAGCCGGCCGACGCGCCGGGAACGGAGCGCTATGTGCTGCGCCGCTACCGGCCCAGCGCCAGCCGCGTTCCGCGCAACACCTGCGCGGTCGAGGTCGCGGTCCTCGGCCGGGCGGCTGCCCATACCGTCCCGGTGACCGCGGTGGTGGCGGCCGATCCGCACGGCCGGGCCACCGGCCGTCCCACCCTGCTCTACCGGTTCGTGGACGGGACACCGCTCAGTCAGGTACTCGAGGACGGCCCGGTGCCCGTCGAAGCACAGGCCCTGGGGCGGGCCGTCGGCGCGGTGCTGGCGCGGATCGGCCGGGTCAGCCTGCCCCGACCGGGCGTCTTCGGCGACTCTTCGCTGGTCCCCCCGCCCGATGGCGCGGCCCCGCTGGGCGACCTGCCCGGTTTCGTCGACCACTGTCTGGCCACAGCGGCCGCGGGCGGGCCGCTGAGCGGGACGGACAGGGCCGAACTGCGCGCCCAGGCCCGCCGTGGGCCCCGGGCCCTCGCCGCCGTGGCGGGGGAACGCAGCCTGGTGCACAGCGACTTCAACCCGAAGAACGTCCTCGTGCATCGGCGCGCGGGACAGTGGGCGGTGGCTGCCGTGCTCGACTGGGAGCTCGCCTTCAGCGGTTCCCCGCTCTTCGACGTCGGGAACATGCTGCGCTTCGCCCACGAGTACCCACCCGCCTTCACCGCGGGCTTCATCGAGGGCTTCAGGGGCGGGAACGGCCGGCTGCCCGCGGACTGGCTGCGGCTCAGCCGGACGCTCGACCTCTTCGCGCTCGCGGACATCCTCACGGCGCCGCCCGATCGGGCCTACTTCGTCCGCGCCCGGGCCGTGCTGCGCCGGTCCGCCGCCGACCGGTACTGACCGCGGTCGGACGAGCTGGCGTCACTGGCCCCACCGGCCCCACTTTCACATCCGACCCGCGCGCCGCTTCATTCCCAGGAGACAACTGCTGTCTGCGTGGAACGCGGGATCCGGGCAATAAGCGTCGATTAAATGGCGCAGAGGTGACGTATGGCCTTCTTCTCAACATCGGGAACGCCGGTTAGTCTGCTTGGATCGAAGCGTTGATTCCTTGATCAAGGGAGAATTCTGACGTGGAGAATGGAAGTCCGGAAAATGTCCTGAAGACGCTGACGCCGACGGTTCGCTGCAACGGGACGCCACCCACGCCCGCCCTGCGCGAAGGGCCGTACTACAAACCGGACACCCCTTTCAAGGCCAGCTTCCGGGACGACGTGGAAGGGGGCGTTCCGATGCTGCTTCACGGCGCCGTGCGCACCCCCGAGGGAAAGCCGATCGGCGGCACTCTCCTCGACTTCTGGCAGGTCGGAGCTGCCGGGATCTACGACGGCGACGGCTTTCGGCTGCGTGGCCACCAGTTCGCCGACGCTGAGGGGCGGTGGCGGCTGGAGACGGTGCTGCCCGCCATGTATCCGGGGCGGACGAGGCACGTGCACGTGAAGGTGCAGCCGCCCGGCGGGGTCGTGCTGACCACGATGCTGTATTTCCCCGGAGAGCGCCGAAACCATCTTGACAAGTATTTTCGGCCAGAATGCCTGATGGATGTGCGGGAGACGGCAGAAGGTTGGGACGCAGAGTTCACCTTCGTTCTGGACGTGTGAATCCAGCTTCCGTAATTCCGGAAGGAACCTCCAACTCGCGTCCCGGAGATATCGATATCCGCCGCCCGAAGTGTCTGCGGGACGGAAGTCGACAGGAGACTCATGGCCGACGTCACTGCGCAGAGCAATGCCCGGAATGATGCTCGGAGCGGTGCCCGTAGCGACGTCCTCGGCGATGCCCTGAGCTACGCACAGGAGCACCTCTACTATCCGGTCAGCGCGTACGAGATGGACCACGGCGAGGGCGTTCACCTTTACGACACCGACGGCAACGAGTACCTCGACTGCGCGTCCGGCACCTTCAACCTGAGCCTCGGCTACGGGCATCCAGAAGTGGTCAAGGCCATGCGCGACCAGGCAGAACGGCTCGTGCACACCACCTCGACCTTCCAGACGGCTCCCGTGAACGAACTGGTCCGGCGGCTGGTCGAGGTCACGCCGCCGAACCTGACCAAGGTGCACCTCAAGGTGTCGGGAGGCTCCACCGCCAACGAGGGCGCGGTCAAGATGGCGCAGCTCGCCACCGGCCGCCGCGACGTCATCACCCTGTTCCGCAGTCACCACGGCCAGACCATGATGACGACCACCATGTCGGGCGAGTCCTTCCGCAAGGCCCCATTTCCGCACCTGATGCCCGGTGTGCTCCAGGTCCCCGACCCCTACTGTCTGCGGTGCTTCTACCGTCAGGAGGGCCCCGACAGCTGCGGCATGCTGTGCGTCGAGCGCATCAACGACTTCCTCGACCACGCCAGTTCCGGCAGCGTCGCCTGCGTGGTCGTCGAACCGGTCTCCGGCAGCGGCGGCAACATCGTGCCCCCCGACGGCTATCTGCCCGCGCTGCGCGCCCTGTGCGACGAACGCGGCATCGTCCTCGTCTTCGACGAGATCCAGACAGGCATCGGCCGCGTCGGCAGGATGTTCGCCGCCGAGCACTACGGGGTCAGGCCCGACATCCTCACCACCGCCAAGGGTCTCGGCGGCTCCGGTGCGCAGGTCGCGGCCATCGTCGCCGACGAGCGGATGTCCGGCCTCAGCAGTGACCACCACTCCTTCACCTACGGCGGCAACGTGCTCGCCGCGGCCGCCGCGGCCACCACTCTCGACGTGATCAGCCGCCCCGGCTTCCTGGAGAACGTCCGGGAGGTCGGCGCCTACGTCATGGAGCGGCTGCGCGCGCTGGCCGCCCGGCACCCCGCCATCGTGGACGTGCGCGGCCTCGGCCTGATGATCGGGATCGAGATCGGCGACGACCAGGGCCGCCCGCACAGCGAACGGGCCCAGAACCTGGCCCGTCACGGCATGGACCACGGCCTGATCCTGCGCACCTCCCGCTACGGCCGGGGCAACGTTATCAAGATCAGGCCGCCGCTGATCCTCACCCGAGCCGAGGCCGATCTGCTGGGCGACCGGCTCGAAGCCCTCTTCGCCGCCGAGGCCGCGACATGACGCGCACCGGCTACGGGCCACCCTCGCCCGCCACAGCACTGCGGCCGTACGTGATCGGCCTCGCCGGAGCCGTCCGCGAGGCGGTACTCGCCGCCCAGCACCGGGCCGGCAGCCGCCTGGTCCGAGGGCACTCACCGGGCGGGGACGCCCAGTTCGGCCTCGACGAGGTCGCCGAGACGGCTGTATGGCAGTACATCACCGGCCGCGACCTGCCCGTCGCCGTCTACTCCGAGGACCGCGGTCTGCAGTACCACGGGACGGACCCCGCCCATCTGCTGGTCGTCGACCCCATCGACGGCACCCGGCCCGCAGTCGCCGGCCTCGAGTCGGCGACCGTCTCGGTCGCCGTCGCCCGTATGTCCCAGCGCCCGCGCATCGCGGACGTCGAGCACGGACTGCTGATGGAGCTGCGCACGGGCGCCTACCTCTACGCGGACCTGGCGACGCCCGGCATCACGGCGCACGGCTATGACCACCCCGTCCCGGCGCTGACCCGCACCACCGACCCCGCCCGGATGTTCTGGTCGCTGGAGTTCAACGGCCACCCGGCCCGTCTGATGACCGAGGCCTACGGCCACCTCATCGACCGCTCGGCCAACACCGGCGGGGTCTTCGTCTTCAACAGTGCCACCTGGTCCATCTCCCGGCTGCTCACCGGTCAGCTCGACGCCTACGTGGACATCGGCAACCGGCTGCTGCGCGACGACCCGGCGCTGCTGCCCGAGTTCGAACGCGCCGGCAACGGCAGGGTCCTGCACCTGTTCCCGTACGACATCGCGGCGGCCGTCTTCCTCGCGGAGCGGGCCGGGGCGATCATCACCGACGGCTACGGGCAGCCGCTCGGCGACACCGTCCTGACCGACCTGAGCATCACCAACCAGCGGTCCTGCCTGGCCGCGGCCACCCCCGAACTCCACCAGGCTCTGCTGTCGGCCGTCCGATGGAAGGAGTGACGCCCATGCGCCCCCCCAACACCCGGCCCGCCGCAGGAGCCGGCACCGCCACCGCCGACGACACCGAGTTCAAGGGCCTGCTCGACCGACTCTCCGAGAAGGCCACCGCGGACTACTACAACCCGTTCACCACCTTCGACTGGCCGCCCGCCATCCCGGGCGACGGCCTATGGATGTCCCCCGAACTGCTCTCCGTGCACGGAACCGAGCTGATGGATGAACTGAGCCACGCCCAAATCCAGGCCCTGAGCCGCTGGGAGAGCGTCAACTTCTACAGCCTCAACGTGCACGGCATCCGCGAACTCCTCATCGAGGTGACCCGGCGCATCCACACGCCCGGCTTCGAGCTCCCCTCTGAGTTCTTCCACCACTTCATCGGCGAGGAAAATGACCACATGTGGTTCTTCGCCACGTTCTGCCTCAAGTACGCGGCCAAGATCTACCCCGACAAGTCGATCAGACTGCCCGACGCCCCACAGGACCCGGACATCGAAAACTTCCTGGTATTCGCCCGGATCCTTGTCTTCGAGCAGATCGTCGACCACTACAACGTCCACCTCGCCGCCGACGACCGGCTGCACCCGACCATCCGCCAGATCAACCGGCTGCACCACCAGGACGAGTCCAGGCACATCGCCTTCGGCCGCCGGCTGGTGCAACTCCTGTGGCAACGACTCCTCGACAGCGGCCTGGACGAGGCGGCCCGGCACGAACTGCGCAGCTACCTCGGCCGCTACCTCACCACGAGCATGGAGTCCTTCTACAGCCCGGCCGTCTACCGCGACGCGGGTCTCCCGAACGGCTTCGCGCTGCGAGGACAGCTGCTGGCCCACCCCGCCCGACATGCCGCCCACGCCACGGTCCTGCACAAGACCACCGACTTCCTCAACCGCATCGGGGTATTCGATGGCCGTCACTGAACCCACGGCGACCGGGAACACCGGGTCCGCCTGGTCGGTCCGGGACGGACTGGCCAGCCTCGACGAGCCCGCCGTCCTGCTGAAGGGCGCACTCGACGCGGTGTTCACCCGCTGGGGCACCGAAGCCGGAGCCCGGCAGCAGAGCTACCCACCGCTGCTGCCGGCCGAAGAGCTGCGAACCCTCGACTACTTCCGCAACTTCCCGCACCTGGGCAGCACGGTGACCCGGATCCGCCCCGACCGGCTGGCCGCCCTGGGCGCACTCCCGCCCGGGGCCACCGCACTGCCCGCGGCCGATCTTGCCGACGCCACCCACCTGCTGCCCTCCGCCGCCTGCTACGGCTGCTTCCTCCACCTCACCGGCACCAGCGCCGACACTCCCGTGCTGATCACCACCGTCGCCCAGTGCTTCCGCAACGAGGACCACCACGACGGGCTGCGCAGGCTGTGGGGGTTCACCATGCGGGAGATCGTGTGCATCGGCTCCGCCGAAGCCGTACGGGCCCACCTAGACCGGCACCGGGAGCGGATCGCCGCCTTCGGCGCGGCCCTCGGCCTCACCCTGGACCGGCAGCCCGCCACCGACCCGTTCTTCCAGAAGGACGGCGCCCGCACCCTCATGCAGATGCTGGCCCCGGTCAAGGACGAGTACCTGCACACCGACGGCACCGCCGTCGCCTCCACCAACAACCACCGCAACTTCTTCGGCGAGCGCCGAGGCATTCGCCACGCCGGCCGCCCGGCCTTCACCGGCTGCGTCGCCTTCGGCCTGGAACGCTGGGTGCACGCCCTGGGCGACCTCTTCGAAGGGGACCTGGCCGCCGCCCTCCACGCGGTACGGCAGGCGGGAAGGTACTCGTGACCCGGCTGGCCGCCCTGCTCGGGCTCGAACTGCCCCTGCTGCAAGCCGGAATGGGCGCCGTCGCCGGCCCCGCCCTGTGCGCCGAGGTGTCCCGGGCCGGAGCGGGCGGCACCCTTGCCCTGTACAAGGAACCGCCGGCGCGGGCCGCCCGCCTGGTCCGGGAGGTGGCGGCCGCCACCAGCCTCCCGTTCGGGGTGAATGTGGTTCCCGAGGTCGTAGGGCCGGCCTCCTGCCTGGACCAGCTCCGAGCCGTCCTGCACGAGCTGCCGCAGGGCAGCTTCGTCACCTCCTTCGGGCTGCCCGACCCCGACGCGGCCCGGGCCGTGCAGGACGCCGGCCACCCGTTGGTCATACAGATAGGCACCCCCGAAGACGCGGACACCGCCCTCGGGCAAGGTGCGGCCGCCCTGGTCCTCCAGGGCACCGAAGCCGGCGGCCACCTGCTGGGCCGGCTGCCTGGACACCTCCTGCTGGCCGCAGTCCGGGCCCGCCACCCGCACGCTGTCCTGGCCGTCGCCGGCGGGATCGCGACCGGCAGCGACCTCGCGGACACCGTGGCGCGCGGCGCGGACGGCGCGATGGCCGGAACCCTGTTCGTCCCGGCCGCGGAATCCACCGCGCACCCGCAGTTCAAACGGCGAGTGATCGAGGCCGTGGCCGACGACACCCTCATCACCTCCCTCTTCGACATCGGCTGGCCGCAACGCCGACACCGCGTCCTGCGCAACCCCCTCACCGCCGCCGCGGACCGTGCCCCGGCCACCTTCATCGCCACCACCCGGGTGGACGGCAGAGAGCACCCGGTACCGCGCTACAGCGCGGCGGCCCCGAGTGACGGCACCACCGGCCGCATCGAGGAAATGGCCATGTACTGCGGCCGGTCCTGCAGCGGCGTCACCGCCGCGCGCACGGCCGCCGAAACCGTCGCCCAGATCCGTTGGGAGTACGAGAACGCCCGCCGGCCCCCTGGGGCCTGCCCCGGCTCCGCGGCCAACGCCGCGCGCACGAACACGTTCCAACGGCTGTACCCGAGCCAGGAGAGGTGACCATGGACGACGCGATCAAGCCAGTCGTGGACTGGCTGCTCGAACGCAACCCCGGTCTCGAAGACATCCCGGACGACCTCGACCTGATCGAGAACCGGCTGATCGACTCGCTCGCCTTCATGGAATTCATCCTGCTGCTGGAAGACCTGATCGGCCGAGAGCTGCACCTCGACCAGATCGACGTGAACCAGTTCCGCACCCTCCGCTCCCTCACAGACCACTTCCTCAAGGGGTGAACCGTCCATGGCGCATACCCCGCCACCACCCGGACCGGGCCGGATCGCCTCCCTGCACCTCGCCGCGCGCACCGGCGAGCCCACCTTCCGAGTCGACCAGGCCCAGGCGGTCACCGGCCGCGGCCTGGTGGGAGACCGCAACTACTGGGCAGGCGAGGCTCCCCGGCCCCGGCGCCGGGGGACCGGCCGGGCGTCCGGGGTCTGCGACGTCACCCTCATCGAGAGCGAGGTCCTCGAAGCCCTGGCCCACGAGCACGGCATCACGCTCACTCCCGCCGAATGCCGCCGCAACCTCGTCTGCCGCGACATTCGCCTCAACCCCCTGGTGGACCAGGAGTTCCGGATCAGCGGGGTAATCCTGCGCGGCCTCAAACTCAGCGAACCCTGCGCACGCCTGGAACAGTTGGCCCGCCCCGGCCTGATTCGCGGCCTCCTGCACCGCGGCGGACTGCGGGCCGAGGTGATCCGCGGTGGAACGATCCGGACGGGCGACCGGATCCTCCCCCTGTCGCACGACGCGCCACCGCTCCTGCCACCCGCGCCGGCCGGCCTTCCCTGAGGACACCACAGGCGCCACCCGGCCCAGCGGCGCGATCACTGACCGCAGGCGGCCGAACGGCCACGTGCCCGCACCGGAGCGCCCGGTGAAACGTGAGAGGAGCCCGCAGAGCGGTGCACACCCGGCCGGCAGCGGGCCGTAAACGTTCACGTCCCAGGTCGGGACGGTCGCCGCGCGGCGCGCGGAGGGCAGTCTGTCGGCCCGTGGGCCCAGCAGACAGGAAGACAGGAAGACAGGAAGACAGGATGGCAATCGAATACACCCCCACTGGGCGGGAAACCGGCACGACACCGGAGTTCGGCGCGGAGGCCCCGTCAGCGAAAGCGGAGGAGCGCGCGGAACGGGTGGGCGAGGAGCTCATCGCCATAGGGGCCGAAGTCTCCTTGCGCCAGCTGGGGTGGGGTTTCGCCCTCCGCCTCAACCAGCGGGCCGCCGACCGCCTTGAGCA
Source organism: Streptomyces sp. NBC_00354 (assembly GCF_036106915.1). NCBI lineage: Bacteria > Bacillati > Actinomycetota > Actinomycetes > Kitasatosporales > Streptomycetaceae > Streptomyces > Streptomyces sp. NBC_00354. The sequence goes on from NZ_CP107983.1 coordinate 8,216,932, forward strand.
CCCCGACGGCACCGAGCCCGACCACCGGTTCCCCAGCCTGGTGGCGGAGGCACTTGCCGGGTCCCTCCCCGCGACCCTCGCCGAAGCCGTCGGCGCGGGGCTGGCCGGACGCGCAGAACGGCTCCGGGCGACCGCCCGGGGCGCAGGGTGCGAGCTGCACTCGCCGTGGGCCGCGCCCACCCTCCTCGCCCCGATGGCCCTCGACGCACCGCCTCGCGAGACCGGCCTGTGGTTCAGTGTGTTCGAACCAGGCGCAGGCTGGGGAGCCGACACGCAGTTCACAGCCCGCTACGCCTCCGAAACGCCCGCCCTGGCCGTCTTCCGAGACGACCTGTACTGCGTTTACCAAGGCCAGGGCGATGACCCCGGCCTGTGGTGGACCGCGCACCACGCGGACGGCAGCTGGTCCGACGACCAGCCGTTCCCCGCCCACCACACCCTGGGCGCCCCAGCACTGGCCGTGTTCCGGGACCGGTTGTACTGCGCGCACCGCGGGGGCTCGGGCGACTGGGCCATGGCGCTGACCTCGTTCGACGGTGATACCTGGACGCCGGACCGGCCGGTCCCGTACGCCGAGAGCGTCTACGGCCCGGCCCTGGCCGTCTTCCGCGACTCCCTTTACCTCGCCTACGCCGACGCCGCCCAGCGGATCATGGTCACCACCAGCCGGGACGGCCGAAGCTGGACGGCTCCCGAAGCCGTCCCCGGCTCCTCCACCACGAGGTCCCCGGCACTTGCCGTGTACGACGGCGCCCTGCACCTTGTGCACGGCAACCCGAAGGACGGGGCGATCCACTGGGCCCGACTGCACGGCACCACCTGGACCTCCGAAGGCGCGCTGCCCGGGCACCGTACCCGGAGCAACATCGGCCTCGCCGTCTTCGACGGCAGGCTGATGTGCGTCCACCGCGACCCCGCCCGCCAGCAGCTGTGGTGGTCCGCCTTCGACGGCGCCGGGTGGAGCACGGACACGGAGATCCCGGGACACAGCAGCAAGTACGGTCCGGCCCTGGCCGTATACCGAGACCGGACCGGTATCCGCGACCAGCTTCTCTGCGTCCACCGGGGCCACGCCCAGCGCTTCGTCACCGCGACAGGGGAGGTACTGACCGACGAGGACCCGGCGGGGCTACACGAACTCGACGATCCGGGCTCTGCCGACTGAATACGAGCTCGCGGTCCGGTGCCCTGATCGCCACCACCGTCATCGCGGTCAAGGACAGCCGCAAAGCCCGGCGGTCGCCTGGGCCCGCTGTCCCATCGGCTGGACCACATGGTCTCGCGGTGTGCTGCCGGCGATCTGTTCGGGTACATCCGGGAACCGGGGGTACATCTGGTCGAGCGTCTCCAACCTGGCCGTGCCGAGGGCGTCGGCGGAGCTGCGGGACGGCGGTCCCCCTTCCATGGCCTGCTGCCGGTGCGATGAGGCCGGCGGCGGGGAGGGGTTGGGGCGTCACGCTCCGGCTGCGCTCAGATCGGAACGTTGTTCCGTTTATTATGCGGAACGGTGTTTCCGTTTAGCCAACCGCTATCAAAGGGAGACGTGCTGCCCACTGCGAGCGAGCTCAGGGGGGTGCCGGTCCGATGCCGGCGGGCCGACGCGCTACGCAACCAGCAGACGTTGCTCGAGGATGCCGCCGCGGTGTTCGTCTCCTCCGGCGTCGACGCGCCGATCAGTGAGATCGCCGCCCGGGCCGGCGTCGGGCTGGGGACGATCTGCTTCTTCAGCAGCATCCGGGCCGCGACCAGCTTCTCCTTCTCGATGCTCTGCCAGTGCGGGTGGTCGACCACGGCCCCTGCCAGCTCCCGCAGCCGGGCCCGGATCGCCTCTGCCTCGCAGACCCGGGTGAACGCTGCGTTGTCCTGCCGCCGGTGACCGGCCGTGCCCGCCCCGTCGAAGAGGATCTGCGCGGCCAGGCCGGGGGTGGCGCCGAGGGCGAGTAGACGAAGGTAGTCCGCCCGCGCCACGACTCCGGCGGCGCCCATCTGGTCGGGGGCGGTGCCCGCCAAGGCCAGCGCGAGGGTGGTATCGGTACGTGTCGCGGTGAACATCACGTTCACCGCGACACCCGCGGCCTGCGCAGCGGCTGCGACGTCGCGGCCGTTGCGCAGGTGGCCAGAACAGGGCCGAAGGCTTCCGGGCTGGCAGGGGATCGGGCATGAGGGCACCCGAGGCAGCCGGGATCCCAGTGCCCCGGTGTCAGGCCGGGGGCCACCCCCGGTCGCGGGGCTGGCCGGCCTCGGCGCCCAACTCGGCGCTCGGGTGCTTGCCGAGGAGGTCACCGCCGGGCAGATGAACCGGGGTTACACCTGGCCCGGTCCCCGCGGGGGCGGATGGTGGCGGTGAAGGCCGTCCGCGCCGAGCTGGCGGCGGCCCCGGATTTCCGGCGCCGCTTCGCCAAAGAGGCCGCTGTGGCCCGGCAGGTCGGCGGGGAGTGGACGGCTGCCGTGCTGGCAGCCGACCCGGACGCGGCACTGCCCTGGGTTGCGGCGGCCTACGTCGCCGGGCCGACCCTGCAGCAGGTGGTGGTGGAGCAGCACGGGCCGCGGCCGGAGTATTCGGTGCGTGGTCTGGCCTCCGGGTTGTGCCGGGCGCTGGATGACATCCACGCTGCCGGGCTGGTCCATCGTGACCTGAAGCCGTCGAACGTCATGGTGACCATCGAGGGCCCGAAAGTGATCGACTTCGGTATCGCCCGCGCCCTGGACTCCACCACCGGCGGCCTGACCAGCGCCGGGGTGGTGGTCGGCTCGCCAGGGTTCATGTCACCGGAGCAGATCCGCGGCGAGAGCCTGACCGAGGCGAGCAACATCTTCTCGCTCGGCGCGGTGCTCGCCTTCGCCGCCTCCGGGCGGCTCCCGTTGGGACGGCCCAATGATTCCTGGCGCCGATGTCGGCGGCCAATAGGTCGTCGCGCGATTGTAGGTCTCCGGCAGCTGCCAGACGGGCGGCGGTACAACGTTAAAGGGCCTGCGTGCCGCAACGGCAAAAATTGCGAGGTCCTGGCGGCGAGTACCAGGTGTGGGTGAAGGCTCGTCTGGCACTGAACCGCTGGGCCGTGTGATGCGGATGTGTCGAGCTGGGTCTCCTGCGGATCACAGCTGTGCTTCTCTGCAACTGGTGCTTCGGTAGGTCGAGTTGTGTAGGCCGGTCGTGCCGATGATGCTGGCCTGAGGCATATCAGGGGACAGGTTGAATACGGGGGAGTTCATGGCCGCTGTGCGGGGGAGCGACGTGCTGGAGGCGTCACAGGTGCGGGTCTGCTCGACCGAGGGCGAGGTGGTCGGTGCCGGGTTTCTCGTTGCCGCCGATGTGGTGTGCACCTGTGCCCACGTTGTGGCCCAAGTACTCGGAGTTCCGGACAGTGGGCAGGAGGCGCCGGGCGGGCCAGTGGATCTCGATTTTCCGCTGCTGGAAGGTCGCCCTAAGGTGCGGGCGACCGTGGTGTCGTGGCGGCGCGGGGGGGCAGGATGTCGCTCTCCTGAGACTGGAGGCGGCCGTCGAGGGTGCGCGCCCGGTGCAACTGGTCGACGGGACCGGCATATGGGGCCATACGTTCCGGGCGCTGGGCTATCCGGGCGGCGCCGATCGCGGGGTGTGGGCCTCTGGCACCTTGCGGGCCGGGCAGGGGTCGGGCTGGGTGCAGATGGAGGTACACGGGCCGGGACCGCGGATCTCGGGAGGATTCAGCGGGTCGCCGGTCTGGGACGACATACAGGACGGCGTCGTTGGGATGACGGTCGCCGCGCACGTGGGCGAGCGCACCGCATACCTGCTGCCGTCGGCCGAGCTGGTCGACGAGGAGACGCTGCGGTCGCGCTGCCCGTTCCAGGGCCTCGCACCCTTCTCGGAGGACGACGCGGAGTTCTTTCACGGCCGGGAAAGTGACATCGCGCGTGTGTACGCGGCCGTCCGAAGGCGGCCGGTGACGCTGGTCGCGGGGCCCTCAGGGTGCGGGAAGTCGTCGCTCGTAGGGGCGGGGGTGCTGCCCCGGCTGCGCTCCGGGGGGATGAGTGTCACCGAGCTACGACCCGTACCCGGTGCACGGGCGTCCGCGGTGCTGGCTAGGGTGCTGACGGGTGTTCTGGAGCCGGGGCTCGGCGAGATCGAGCGGCTCGCCAAGGCCGAGAAACTGGCAAGGCTCCTGGATGCGGGGGACGGTGTCCCGGCCGAATTGCGGAGCAGGATTCTTGCCCGTGGTGAGGGAGCCGGGCATGTTCTTTTCGTCGACCAGTTCGAGGAGTACGCGGGTGCTGAAGCCGCTGAGGCCCGCGACCTGTTAGGGCTGCTTGCCGCGCTGGCGGGCAAGGACGGCGCAGCGGTGCTGCGAGTCGTCGCGACCGCGCGGCCCGATTCGCTCGACGTGCTGGTGACAGCTGAAACGTCCGATCTGGTCAGCGACGCCGTGGAGTTCCTGGCTCCGCTGCCCGCCGAGGGCCTGGCGCAAGCAGTGACCGCGCCCGTCGATGACATACCGGGGCTGTGGTTCGAGCCAGGGCTGCCGGAACGGATCGTTACGGATGCGGGCGACGAGCCCGGCCGGATGACCCTGGTCCAGTTCGCCCTGACCGAACTGTGGAAGCGTCGCAGCCGGTCGATGCTGACTCACGCCGCGTACGACGAGCTGGGCGGGGTGGCAGGGGCACTGGTCGGATATGCGGACGACACGATCGACGGGCTGACGCCTTCCCAGCGAGAACGAGCCCGGCGACTGTTCGTGCAACTGGCCCGCCCGGACGGGGACGCCTTTCTCCGCCGCCCCACCCGTGCCGCCGACCTGGCTCCCGAACTCATCGAACTGGCGAGGAAGCTGGCACCGAGCAAGCTCGTTGTCCTCTCCCGGGGCCCAGGCGGTACTGAGGAGATAGTCGATCTGGCGCACGAGGCGCTGACCCGACTCTGGCCTCGCCTCCAGCGCTGGCTGGCCAACTCCCGGGACTTCCGCGCCTGGCAGGAACAGCTGCGCGCCGACCTGCGGCGGTGGCAGGCACAGCAGATGGAGTCACCCCGGCTGTTGAGTGGTACCGATCTCGCGGAAGCCGCCCGCCGACTGGCCGCGCATCCTGACGACGTATCCGCCGACGAGCGCGGATACGTGCTGCTGAGCCTGCGCCACTCCCGGCGCGGCGCCCGCATCAAGCAGGCCGCCGTCGGGACACTGGCCGTTCTTGCCGTGCTAGCCCTCGTACTGGCATGGTCCACCGTGCAGAGCCTTCGGGAGACCGAAGCGACGCTGCGAATCCAGGCCGCGGCGCTGCTGGCCCAAGCCGCAGAGGACACCCCCGACGACAACCCGGCCACGGCGCTCCAGCTGGCCCTGGCCGCATGGAACATCCAGCAGACCCCGAAGACCCGCGATGCGCTGATGCACCAGTACGCGCGGGACCAGTACCTCGTAGGCGCCTATCCGTCCGTGTGGAAGGGCCGGTTCGAGGGAATGGACGCCACTTCGGACGGCCGCACTCTAGTGGTGGCGTCGAAGCCGTCGGGCGGCAATGTATTCGCGTTCACCGTCGTCGCGGGCGCCCTCGAAGGAAAGATCCGGACCTCTGAACTCGGTGGAGTCCCCGCCGGCGGTCTGGTGAGCGCCCTCAGCCCGGACGGCAGCCTCTTCGCTTTGGCCGCGGAGGACGCGGTTCGGCTGTGGCGGTTGAACGACAGGGAGGGGCGGGATCCCATCGTCCTGAACCGCGGGGAACATGAAATCGCCAAAGAGACCGGAGGGACCCTGGACTTCAGCAGCGACGGGGAGCGGCTGCTGCTGACCATGGACGACCGCTCCGAGGAGTGCAAGAACGACGCCGGGCGGTGTGTTCCGGCTTTCGCCGAAGCATGGGAAGTGCCCTCCGGTGACCGACTGCCCGTCGCGGACAGTCTCGTGGCCGGCTACAGGGTGGACCAGGCGGCCTTCACCACGGACCCAGGCACGGTGGCAGTGACCCATTGGAAAGGGTCCGCACGACAGATCGAGGTCAAGGAGCTTACCACCGGCCGCCAGCTCTACGGTCCGGGCTCGGTGCCCGGAGACTTGTCCTCCGCCCACGAGGCTCTCCGAGCCGGAGGCGAAGTCGCGATCTCGTGGACCGGCGGAGAGGCATACACCCAGGCACTCGGCCGCGCGCCCGGCCCGCGCATCGCAATTCCCGCCGTCAACACGCTCGCCGCTGACGATGCCACGGGGAACTACAGCGTCGAGGGCACTAATGGGGTCGGGGAGGTCAAGGACGGTGGGTATGTCGAGTCGATCCTGGCCGACGTGCGTACAGGGCAGGCCTATCGCACACGCCTGCCCACCTCGGGAGACATCGGCGACGAACGCGCGACGGCTGCGGCAGTGCCGCAGCCGGACGGCGGGCTCACCGTTCTCGTACCCGTCGGTACGACACTGATGGCAGTGCGGGCAGAGGCGTCGGGACACGAACGGTTCCAGACCGGCAACGGTAGGGACGGAAGGTTCGCGCTGTCGCCCGACGGGAGCTCCGTCGCCAGGGTCAGCGACCACACCCTGGAGATCCTGGACGCCTCCCGCACACTCCTGCGGTCCCTAGTGATTCCGGTCGAGGAGCAGACCGGCGATTGGATGATCACGTGGACCGCCGACTCGCAGTCGGTCGTCGTGTGGGGGCGTAAGACCGGCCTCCACCGCTCCTATGCGGCGTCCGACCTCGGCCGGAGTATGCCGCTCCCTCAGGAGGCACAGAAGGGGGAGAAGATCGACAGCGTCGTAGGAGTGCAGGGCAGCGAGATCGTCCTGGTGACCGAAAAGGGCACGCTGGCGCGGCTCGATGCCGCCCGCGGGACCGTCCTCAGTCAGCCCTTTCTCGCCCACCCCGGACCCAACTCCAACGGTCCTTTCGGCGACATCTTCAAGTACGGCCAGCTCATGGCCCGTCCCGGACACCCCGGACAGGTCGCCGTCGTCACCAGGGCAGGAGGCGGTCGTGGCGAGATCCTGCTGTGGGACGTCCGCGCCCCGGAGCGGGTCGCGACGCTGACGGGCCCCGCCATCAGCTTTCCGTTCACGGAGGATTCGCTCGGCAGCGGGCTCGTCTTCTCCCCTGACGGCTCGCGGCTCGCCGTACAGAACTCTGACGGAAAGGTGCGCGTGTGGGACGTCGACCGCCAGGAACGGCTGCGGGAAGAGGCACCCGACCCGACCGGGACGCATCTGATCGGGTTCACGCCGGACGGCAGGTTGCTCACCTACCTGGACGGACTGGTCAAGGTCCACGACCTGGCGAACGGCTCCTTCGTCACACTGGCGACGACAGAGTGGAAGACCGAGGAGATCACCGACACCACGACGCAGATCACCCGGGACCACCAACTGGTGATCGACAACGGTGAAGGGCGCCGGGCCTTCAACCTTCGCCCCGAAGCTCAGTTCCGCACGCTCTGCGCCGGCGCCGGACGCGACTACACGAAAGACGAACGCAAACTCCTCCCGAAGGGGACCCCGTCCGAGCCGCCCTGCTCCTGAACGTCCCATCGCGTGACGAGTGGCTCACCGAGCTCCAACTGCCATGAGTCGTTCGCCCAGGTGAGCGGCCCCGGGCAAGCCCTTTTCGGACAACGACACCTCTAGTTCGATAGCCGAGGGGAAGAGGCCATCAGAGCCGGGCCGGGGAGTCAGGCCGGTTGCGCCCGGAGGCCGGCGAGCGGGGAGCGCCGCCCCTTGCCGACCGAACGCAGCTGCGCCCAGTCGACCTGGTCGGGGTTGAGGGAGCTGTACCGGCGGTGGTCGCTGAGGTCACCCAGTGCAGCTGCGGATCTGCAGTCAGTTGTCACTGGAGGCGGTGCAGTGTCGTTCGTGCCGGTGACGAGCTCGGCGTGGCGGCGCCGGTGACGGGTTGGCTGTCGGCGACGGGTGAAAAGTGGACCAGACGAGGCGGCGCCAGCTCACACCGAGTTGGTGGGCTTGGACGCTGTCGGCTGAAAGACGAAGTCCATCGGAAACGGGTTCGGAACTATGTCCTCGGACCAAAGGCAGGCGACTTCGACGCCGTCGTCGATGACGTCCAGCATGTCCAGTGCTTCCACCTCCACCATGGCGATCCTGGCCGTTTCGCCCTCCGCGTTGGCGTAGACCTTCTCTTCCCGGCGCCCTCGGGCCAGCGCCATCTGCAAGCCAGTCGCGTAGTCGTCGGCTTGGATCAGGAACACCGATACCGAATACAGGAGGACGTTGCTGCCACTTGCCATGTGTGCGAAGCGGATGCGGCAGCTGAACCAACTGTGGCCGGAAGCGGGGTCTGTAGAGATCACGAGGGAACCCTAGTGCCGCGCTCGTCTGTGGTCAGAGCAATATTCGAGGGTTCTGAGTTCAGCGCTCGCTCTGGTGTTTGAGGTGGCCTTGGCGGTGTTGCGGCTCCGCTTGGTGCGGCCGGATTCGGTGAGGACTTGGACGGCCTCGGTGCTCCCTTCGGCGGCGGTCTTGAGTTGGAGCCAGTTGGACGACGCGAGCAGGTCGTCCGGGGTGCCAGGGCAGCTTGAGCGCGACGGCGCGGAAGAGCGACCACTCCCGCAGGCGCCGGGCCAGGAAGGGATAACCGATCACGGCCTGGGTCATCGCCTGTTCCCACCTCTCGCCGCTGACGGCTACGGCAGACCCACCAGCCCCCAACCGCGGCGCGCGGCCTCCGTGGTCACGTCGCCCCACTCACGCAGAAGCGCGGTGAAGTCCTCGAAGGTGTCCGGGCGGCCTGCCCAGCCCTCGCACTCGGCGGCGAACGGTTCCCGCAACTCCTCGAGGTGGGACTCCACCCGCACCCAGGCGCGGGCCTTGCCGGCTATTGCCTCGGGCGGGCACACCAGAAGGACACGCGGGTGCCAGCGGTCGGTGGCCGGAGGGAAGAACCCTCCGCCGCCAGTCAGCGCGGGATCGTCGGCCGGATCCGCATCCCAGATCAGACCGATGAGAAAGGTGTCCATCGCCTCGCGCACGGATGCGTCGACGAGGAGGCGCATGTCGGCCCATGCATCCCCGGCGCGGGCATGCGGGCGATAGGAGCCGGTGGTAGTGAAGAAGCCGTACTCGACACACCACGCAGAACCCCGATCCGGGGGCCACAACCAGCCGTCGGCCCGCCCACACCCCTCGTACTCGCCGTCGAGCTCCCGTGACCCGGTCGCGTCGTCCAGTGCTTGGACCCGGCTCTCAACGGGGACGGCACTCAGGTACTTCCAGTCCGCCATGAACAGCGTGAGATCCAAACCCATGGAGGCAGCATAGGCAGACCCCGAACACCAAGCCGAGGAGGGCCAGCGCTCCCGAGATTGACGGCGTGCCAGGATTCCATCGCACACCAACTGTGGGACTCAAAGGGCCAGCTGAACTGCTCAGGTGCCCGTAGGAATGCTCAGTCGCACCGGCGGTGACTGAGCGCCTCAGCGGGCGGGATCCGCCGTCTGAAGCGCTCCTTACCTTGTTGGCGGGTTGATTCCGGTCCTCCGTGCGATCGGGAGACCCAGGGGCCTGGGTGTGGCTGAAGGCGCGCATGCCGTACGTGTGGCTTTGACTGATAGGCCGCGCGAGGGAGGTTCGGGTGCCCGGGCTCTGGGCGGGGACGGATGCCGGGAAGGCCGCGCATCACTGCACGGTGAGCGACACGGACGGGACGAAGGTGCTCTCGCGCCGGGTGCCCAACAACGAGCCCGAGCTGCTGGAGCTGAGAGGCAACGTCCTCGCACTGGCTGAGGATGACCCGGTGACCTGGGCAGTCGACCTGAACGCGGGCGGAGCCGCCCTGCTGATCGCATTGCTCACCAGTCACGGCCAACGGCTTCTCCGTATTCCTGGCAGCACCGTTCACCATGCCTCCCACGGCTACCGAGGGGACGGCAAGACCGACGCCCAGGACGCCTACGTCATCGCCGACCAGGCACGGATGCGCCGGGGCCTGCAGCCTCTGCAGGACTGGGACGAGATCGCGGTGGACCTGAAGAACCGCAAAGGGCGCGGCACCCAGGCCCCGGCGGGCACCGCCGTCGCCGCGGCGCATGCCCAGCACACCACTGTGGTCGGAGAGACCACGGCCGCAGCTGTGGTCCGTACCCTGGCCAAGGCCGTACTGGCGTCGACCAAGCCACGTTCGGCAGCGCCCGACTTCACAACCTTGCATCACGGGATAACGACCGCCCCAAACGGAACAGCCTTTACTTACACGATTACACGACAAGTAATCAGTAGGGGTTGAATTAATGTAGATCTCCTATGCCTTCGACATTCTGCACTGTCATATTCGTGCCAGATTGCCCCGCTCATCTCGTTGCACCCATCTGGGGAAGGCAGGAACATGGGCAAATTCAGGTATGGAGCCGTGGCGTCGGCCATCGTGCTGGCCGCCTTGGGATCGCTCGCGGCCGCGGGAGGCACGGCTCACGCGGAAGCGGGTCAGGACACCATCACCATGCTGAAGCAGGAGAAGACCCAGTGGTGCTGGGTCGCCTCCGGGCTGACCATCGCCAAGTTCCAGGGCTTAGGCTCCACGCAGACGGACTTCTGCAACCGGGCCCAGCCCTACTACGGCTGCAACAACCAGCCCGCCACGCTCGACGACATGGCCAGGGGCTGGAGCAGCCTCGGCATGGCCCACACCGGCTCGGGTCTGAGCAGCGCGGCCACGTTCAACCAGGTGTACACCGACGTCAAGGCGGCCCGGCCGATCGGTGCGCGGATCGGGTGGACGTCCGGTGGCGGCCACATGAACGTGGTCTACGGCTTCGACACGTCGAACAACACGATCGCCGTGGCCGACCCGTGGCCGGACACCACCACGTACACGTGGTGGAACTACAACGACTACGTGAGCAACAGCTCGTCCAAGTGGACCCACTCCCGCATCGGTATCTCCCGCTAAGGCAGGCGACATGCGCGACAACAAGATGTCCAGCAAGCGGGCGGACTCTCGCTTCTCCCGCCTGTCCATCGTCATCGCACTGAGTGCATCCGCACTGCTGTCCGTCGTCGGTCCGGCCCATGCGGCCCCGGCCAAGGACCCTCTCCCGGCCGACATCCCCGACTATCAGGCCGCCCTCAACGCGGTGAAGTCCACTGACGTCCGCAACGCCGTCTGCCGGTTCCTGCTCACTCCGGTGCCCACCGGCGGCGCCGACGGGCCGGTGCAGACGATCCCCGAAACGGCCGAGCCGTGCCAAGGCCTCCCGGTCTTCACGATCAAGGACCCGGTGGCACGGAACGAGATCACCCCCGGGTTCGTCGCGGGCACCGCCAAGCCACTGCCCACCGAGGCGATCAAGCTGACGCAGCTGGTCTCTTCGCTGAGCGCCACCGTCAACGGCCGCAGCGCCACCGTCATGCTCGCCCCCACTCAGGGCGGCGGCTGGCACCTGGCAGCCATCCGCGACGGCGACAGCGACGCCACATACGCCAGCAAGGCCACCCTGGGCACGCTGGTCTTCACCGAGCCACAGATCCGCGGCTGGTACCAGCTCAAGCTCACCACCGTCGAGCCGCTCAACGACGAGGCCCGCCAAGGCCTGGGCGGCCAGGCTTCGGTGTCGCTCAGCGACTACCAGAAGCTGGTCAAGGCCCGCTACGCCGACAAGCTGCCCGGCTCGGAGTACGACACCAACGGCTACTCCAGCGGCTACAGCCCCCAGCGCAGTGCGGACGACGCCTCGTCCTCCACCCTGCTCCTTGCCAGCGGTTCCAGCGCGGCACTCGCCCTCGCGGGCGGGGCCGTCGTGCTCCGTCGGCGCCGGCGCGCAAGCACCCGCTGAGCCCAACCCGTACGCGCTCTCGCTCCGTCCCGGCAGCCAGCCGGGACGGAGCAAGAGCGCGTATGGCCGGACTGCCACTATGGTCCGGCCATGGCAGAGGGAGCTATGGGTTGTGCCCGTCCCAGCGCGCCCTGATCGCCTCTCAGGCCGTACGGACCACTGTCACTGCGATGCCCCGGGTCGCGTAGCTGTCAGAGAGGGGATCCGCCCCAGCTGCGCTGCGTCCTCCCGCGGGTCATCGACTGCATGGGCGCGCTGGGCGCGCCGTCCACCCACCCTGGCGGGAACACCTCAGCGGGCGAGGAAGTACTGCCCAGCGTCGTCGTAGACCACCAGCTTCCAGCCTGTGGCGTGCAGGATCGGCCGGAGGTTCGGTACGGCGAGCGGGTCGTCGGGGCTGAGTGGGCGGCCGTGGCGGGCCGCCCGCTCGGCGCGGCCCGCCGGGTGGAAGAGGAGAGGGTGCCGTCGGCCGCGCTGACGCGTGCCCGTTCGCGCAACGCGGGGCGCGGGTGGGGCAGGTGGTCGAGGAGTCCCGCCGCGAGGATGCCACGTATCGAGGCCCAGGGGAGAGGGAGTCGGGCGCAGTCCGCCAGGAGGAGCTGCCCGGAGTCGCCGCGGCCGATGCGGGCGGCCGAGGTGACATTCCGAAGGGCTTCCGCCGCCAGACGCCTTCCCTGCCGCCGTCACAGCGCAGCCGTTGCTCATGGACCAAGCCGGCAGCGTGCTGACAGGCTCAGGATGTCGCTTTCAGGGTGACCGTGGTCGTCCTGGTCAGGTTTCGATGTAGGCGACCACAACGACGGTGCGCAGGGCGGTGACGAAGTACAGGACGTGGACGTCCTCGATCTCGTCGGCGTACTGGCGCAGCTCGGGCCCGGTGCCGTCGGCGGGGATCGGATCGCCGATCTCGGGGTCGACGGAGATGGCGACCAGGGCGCGGTCCAGGGCGTGGATGGCGCGCTCGGTGGTGAGGTCTTCGAGCTGCTTGGCCGCGGAGTCGCTGAATGCGATCCGGGCGCGTCGTGGGGCCATCAGGCGAGGGCCGGGCGCTGGGCGGCGAGGCGGGCGAGATGGGCCTCGCGCAGTTCCTCCCAGGGCGTGCACTCCTCCACCGGGGGCAGGCCGTTGGTGGCGATGTCCTCGAGGACGGCGGCGAGCCGGTCGGCGTTCTCGCGGGTCTTGGCGGCGTAGGCGCGGACCGCGTCAGCGGCCGCGGGCTCCAGCTGCTGCCGCACGGTGCTGGCGGGGACCGGCTGTTCGCTCATCAGGTGCTCCTGGGCCGTCATTCGGCGTCTGGTGACCACGGTATCGCCGGGACGCGCCGCCGGACCCCGGTTGGGGTGAACCGGCCCCTGCGATGGTGGCGGCGACTCGGAACGGGGAGCCCTGGTCCGGCTCCTGACGGGGCAGCGGGGGAGCATCCTTGCCCTCCCATGTGGCCTCCAAGTGCTTGCGCCGGCCCTGGGGCGGAGGCCAGGGGACACCCCACTGGGCGAGCTGCTTCTTTGTCCAGCCGCCGTGAGGAGTCTGCACGGCGGCTACCTCATCAGGTGACGGCACATGATTGATCACGAGGTGATGATGCCCTCGCACGCTCACGTTGACGCAGTTCCGCTGGTCGGCCGGGACGCCCGTGCCTGGGGTGCGCAATGCGGTGACGAAGTACAGGGGGGCGGAGGTCCGTCGGTCTCGGAGACTGGCCGTACGAGCCGAAGGCGGCGCAGCAGCGGACCCCGGAGAGCAAGCACGCTCCGGTCCGCTGATGCGCAGTGGACCGCGTTCTACGACCACATCGCCGCCCATGGAGTGCTCAGCCGCACCCTCCGGCCCGCCGTGACGGCTCATGCCGCGCTCGTCGCCGAAGCGGTGCGAGTGACGGAGCCGAGACCGCCGCTCGACGGTTGGTGCCGTGACTGTCAGAGCCGGCGTCTAGCCTTCCGGTCATGGGACTTCATATTTCGGTTGGCATGCTCCAGAACATGGCCGGCGTCGAGGAGCACGAGGCGCTCGTACGCTGGCAGGAGCGATTCGACCTTCTCAGCCGGGCCTTGGCCGATGAGGGAATCGTCTGGCAGGAGCCGGCGTTGGACGAGCCGTCACGTCTGCGCTTCACAAGTTTCCCCACCAGCCACCTGCACCACCTGCGCCGCGTCTTCGTGCTGGCGGCCCGGGGCGAGACCGTCACGCCCGCATCGGCCACCAGCGCCGAGCAGTACGAACGCGACGAGGACAAGGTCTTCGACGAGTCGACGATGATGAGCTCCCACCTGCTGTGCCACTCGGACAGTGCGGGCTTCTACGTGCCGGTCGACTTCGACGATCCCCTCTTCCTGCCGGCGGAGCAGGTAGAGGGCGGCGGTATGGTCGGTTCCAGTCAGCAGCTGCTCACCGAACTGTGCGGCTTCGCTCCCGCCATCGGAGTCCGGCTCGACCGGGACCGGCACCTCTCCGACGAGGAGAGCGCCCGCCTGGACACCGCGTCCGACGACCTCTTCCACATGGAGAGGTTCGCCTGGCACCAGCTGTACCAGGTGTGCCGCACGAGCATCACCACCGGTCGCGCCGTCGTGTTCCACTGACCGGACCGGGGACCGGCGCGGTGGTTGATGCTGCGGTTCCAGTCCCTGCCCGGTGTGGATGTCCTCCTGGCAGCGACGGCGGATCGCCAGGGTCTTGCGCCGTCGTTCGGCCATGACCTCGAGTTTCGAGGGAGGGTCAGGACAGCCAGTACATGCTCTCCCCGTGTTCATCGAGCCCTGCGATCTCGAACTCGTCCCGGGTCCCGTGTGCGCTGACACCGATTTCACGGAGTGCCTGGCTGGCAAGGGTGCCTGCGGTGGGGACCGTTTCGCTCTTCAGTAGGTGGAGCGGCCCCAGCACCATCTTCCCGTCCCGCCAGACGGCGGTCATCGGCATCAGTGCAAGTCCCAGACGAACGCCGATACCACGAGTGCGATCACGGCTGTCCAGGACGAGCTTCCAGATGGCGGGGCCCGGGGGTGGTTGCAGGCCTGCGCTGTAGGCCGGTCCCATCGAACAATCCTGGCCGAGGACCAGGTCCGCCTCGTCCTCCACCCGAGACCGTGAACCGCTACGCGTACTGACCGCTCATCGACCCAGCCGGGCCGCGAGCCCGTCGAGCACGCAGTCCAGGCCGAACGCGAACTCGACGTCGGGGTCGGGTTCCTCGGCTTCGAGGACGCGGCGGGCGAGCATCGGGTGTTCGCCCGCCGCGAGGACCTCTCTGATGTAGGGGCCGACGCTGCGCTGCCACTCCTCTTCGCTGAGCCCGGTGCGCTGCTCCGCGCGCCGAAGGGCCTGCTGGGCGGCGACCGAACCCAGCACGTACGCGTGCACGGCGCCGAGCGCCTGCGAGGCCAGGGTGATGTCGGGCGTGAGTGCGACGGCGGCGCGCAGCGCGGACTCATACCGCCGCAACGAGTTGGGGCCGAGCGCGGGCCTCCCCGCCAGTTCACCCGCCAACCAAGGGTGCCGCAGCATCGTCGCACGCAACGCGTGCGCTACCGCCCCCAGACCGGCACGCCAGTCCTCGGTGGACCCGGGCAGCGGATCCTCGCCCTGCGCCGCATCGACCATCAGGTCCACCAGCTCGTCGCGGTTGGTGATGTACCGGTAGAGCGAGGCGGTCCCGGAACCGAGGTCACCCGCGACGCGCCGCATCGACACTGCCGCCAATCCCTCCGCGTCCGCGACGGCCAGCGCGGCGGCCACGTACTGGTCCACCCCGGGCGCGCGTCGACGTGGCTCGGGGCGCGGCCGGGTCCACACCGACGAGGGAACGGGTTCGGTCATCGGGGCGGTTCCTTTCCTCGTTGACCCGCATCCTATCTTCTGGCTACGGTGTATCCATGACGGAGACGATGTGTCCAGAAGTGCCTGTGCCTGTGCTCGTGGTCGGAGGCGGCAGCGTCGGCTTGCTCACCGCGGCGCTGCTCACCCACCACGGCGTTCCTGCGGTGCTCGTCGAACGCCGGTCCGGGCCGTCGGTGCACCCACGTGCCACCGGCATCGGACCGCGCACCGTCGAGGTCCTCCGCGAACTCGGGCTCGACACCGCCGTCGACGCCGCCGCGGTCGACCTCCGGGGCGCCGCGGGCAAGGCGGTGGCTCGGACCGTCGTCGAGATGGGCGCGGGCCACGTCGTGACCGTGCCCATGCCGACCCCGTCCGCCGACGAGCTGGACGTGACGCCGTTCAGACTGCGCGGCGTCTGCGCCCAGGACCGGCTCGACGCCGTCGTGGCAGCCGACCTGGCACGCCGCGGAGCGGACCTGCGCTGGTCGACCCGCCTGGTCGGCATCGCGCAGGACGCCGACGGGGTCGACGTCGAACTGGAGGGACCCGAGGGCCGCTACTCGCTTCGGTGCACGCGCGCAGTCGCCGCCGACGGCACGCACAGCACCGTGCGGGCCGCGCTCGGCGTGGGCACCTCCGGGCCGGGCGACCTGGGCAAGTCGATGATCAACATCCTGTTCCGCGCCGACCTCCGACCGCACCTGCGGGGAATGTCCTTCGCCACCTGCACGATCACCACGCCGGACGCGCCCGGCCTGCTGGTCACCGTGGACGGCGAGACGAACTGGGTCTTCCACGTCTCCTGCGACGTCGACGGCGGCGAACGCCCCGAGGACTTCACGCACGAGCGCTGCGCCACGGCCGTCCGGCTGGCGGTCGGCGATCCCGACCTCGACGTCGAGGTGCGCAGCGTGCTCCCGTGGCGGCCCCGGAGCGCAGCGGCCGAAAGCTTCGCCGTCGGCCGCGTGTTCCTCGTGGGCGACGCCGCGCACACCGTGTCGCCCCTGGGCGCGTTCGGCCTCAACACCGGGGTCGCCGACGCGCACAACCTGGCGTGGAAACTGGCCGCCGTCCACCACGGCGAGGCCGGTGCCGGGCTGCTCGACACCTACGCGCACGAACGTGAACCGGTCGCCGCGGCGACGCTGGACCAGGCGATGCGCAGGCTCGCCGACCCGGAGCTGCACTGGGGACGCGGACCCGAGGCCGACGCCGCCAGAGCGGCGGCGGGGGTGTGGGCGGCGCCGGTCGTGCACCTCGGCCAAAGGTACGACTCGGCCGCCGTTGTCGACCCCCGGCCCGAACTCCCGTCCACAGTGGACCTGGTGCTGGACGGGTCGCCGGGTTCACGGGTGCCCCACGCGTGGATCGACGGGGTTTCCACGCTCGACCTGGTGGCGTCCCGGTGGACCCTGCTGGTGGGCGTCGCCGGCGAGCGCTGGCTCACCGCCGCGGCGAACGTCGGACTTCCCGCGCACCGCGTCGCGGCCCCGTGGCTCCCCGACGAAGGGGCGCTGCTCGTCCGTCCGGACGGGATCGTCGCGATGCGCACCACGGCGTCGGCGACGGATCCGGCGCGGTTCCTCACCGAGGTCTTGGACCAGGTGCTGGCCAGGCCGGTCCCGGTGCCGAGCACCTGAACGGAGGCGCCTCGACGGCGGCGCCCCCTTCGCGGCCAGAGCTTGGGCGTGCTGACGTGGAAGTCCGAGAAGTGCGCGTGCACTTTCTTCCTCGGACCCAAGTTCGTCCAGGCGTGTGTCGGAAGCGGGTCTTTCACGTCAGCTCAACTGGCGAGGTGCCGCCGGACGAAAGGCGCCGTTCCTAGGACGAATGCTGTGAAGGTGACCAGTCGTTGGAGGCCGGGCTGGGCGGCGAGGTCGGTCGTCATGACGGCGCAAGCGAGGTCTGTCCCTCTGCGCTTGCCGCTGATCAGAAGCGCAGCCGCGAGCAGGTCGAGGAGCGCCAGCGAGGACCGGTAAAAGGTGAGCCACATCGGAGCCCATCGATAAGCCTGAAGGCCGTGGTGAGGAAGGTCGGCGCCATGCACGACGGCGCCAATGGGGAACAGGCCGACCGCGACCGTGGAGCTCGATGCGCTGGATCGTTGGCGGTGCTGGGCGATGTGAGGCTGGTGGCGTGGTTTCGGTCGGGGTCGGGTGGCTTGTGGGTGATGCTGTCCTGGCCGGCCGGTCTGCGGGTGCCGCCTCGGTGGAGTCGGTGGGGGTGGTCCGACACTCGGTGCGGTTCGCGCTCGCGTGTGCGCCCGCGCAATGATCATGTTGGGCTTCGGCGCCATCCCTCTGGGGGGTTTGCCCATGAGTCCGGTGGAGTCGCTGCATATGCCCCCTAGGCTACTTGGAGTAGTCGCTCGGCTACTCCAAGTAGGAGGAGATTGATATGCGTCGCAAGTCCGTAGGCTGACTGGCGGTCCTTGCCTCGACAGCTCTGATGCTGGTCGGTGTGGTGAGCGCCGGCGAGGCCCAGGCGTCCAGTGGGCCCATCACATACTCGATCGAGTTCTCCAACCCCCGGGAGAGCGGCGACAACGACCTGCCCGAGCCCTATGGCGAAGTCGTCATGAGGACACCGTGGGGCCAGCAGACCGCCCTGTGGGAGCACCCGGACCGGGACATCAACACCCCCACCGTGCCCCGCTATCCGCTGTTCGGCGGCGCCGAACACAGGTTCGTTCCCCACCCGGTCGCCGAGGTGTGCGCCTTCGTAGGGCAAGACGACACCGGCATCAACGATGACGACGTCCTCGCTGACGGCTGCGTGCCCTACACGGGCCCCGGCGAGTACACCATCAGCGATGAAGGCGGCTCCGTGACCATCACCGTGTACCACTTCGGCTGATCCCGCAGCTCACCGACGCCCCTGTTGTCCCGGGAGGTTACCCCGGGACATCAAATCGGCTGAAGTCCATCGCGCCACCGCGCAGCAGCGCGTTCCGTGGTTGGTGAGATGTTGTTGAGCGCGGCCAGAGCACGGATTTGCGAAGGCTTGACAAGGGCGGCTTTGTTCACGACTTCCGGCAGCGATTGTTCAGTTCGTCGGGCGGCGGTCTTTCGTGAGCGGAGTCGTTGTTCATGAGAACGGGCAGCGTCCTGTTGAGGTGGTGGCAGCCGGTTCTCGGGATCGAACATTGCTGGCTGCCGTGCACCAGCGCAACCGCCATCGCGGGCCTGTTCCGCGATGGCGGTTGCGCCGTGCTTAGTTCAGCCGGGTGGTGGCGTAGGCCTCGAGAACATCGCGCTGGTACGCGGCCAGACCCGGGGCGAGATAACGGCGCGGTGTTCTGGTGCGTCGGGTGCGGCTCCCGTGCCTGCGGAGCATCCAAAGCGTGAGGTGCGCTACTTCCGGTTGCTGCGAGCGGCCTTGGGGGAGATGAGTCGCGTGGGCGGACCACCTGGGGGGCGACGCCGATGGTGGTGGTCGTGGCGAGGCCGGCGGTGACAGAGGCCTCGGCGACGTCGCTGGGCTCGAGGGATCCCTCCTGCCCGGTCTTCGGGGTGAGAAGCCAGATGTGCCCGCTGTCGCAGAGGGAGCCGAGCCGAGGGCGTCGACCAGCGTGTCGGCCAGGTCGCCGTCACTGTCGCGGAACCACAGGGGCACGAGGTCTGCGCGGTTGCCTCCGCCTCGGTTTCGGCGGGTCCAGGGTCCCGGGCCGACCCTCAGGTGCCGTTGCGGCCCCGGCGTGGACGAGACGCTGGACCCGCTGGAAACCGTCGCCTGTGCGGGAGCCCGGGACGATGTCGGAATTTTTGTGGTTTCCGCTAAGCCTGACGGACTGCCAGGTTGGGAGAGACTGCCAGCCAGAGGCCGATGCCCGCCCCGATCGCGGGCGGCTGGGGCCGCTGACATGGTGAAACACACGGGGAGGACGGCACGATGAGTGCGCAGCAGCAGTACGACGAGATCGGTGAGGCGTACGAGGGGTTCAAGGCTCTGCCTCTGGAGCAGTACGCGGTGGTGCCCGGTTTCCTGGCCCTGGTCGGGGACGTGAGCGGCAAGTCGGTCCTCGACCTGGCTTCCGGCACCGGCTTCTACAGCCGGGAGTTCAAGCGACGCGGCGCCACGGACGTGCTCGGAATCGACATCTCCGGCGAGATGGTCGCCGTGGCGCAGAAGCTGGAGGAGCACGACCCGCTGGGCGTGCGCTACGAGGTCGGCGACGTGTCCGCGCTGCGGACCTTCGAGCAGCCCTTCGACGTGGGCCTGGCGGTCCAGCTGCTCAACTACGCACCGGACATCGCCACCACTGAGCTGATGTGCCGCAACATCCACCAGAGCCTGAAGCCCGGCGCCGAGCTGTTCTTGCTCAACCAGTCGCCCGACTTCCGCTTCGACGGGCCGTCCCCGGACAAGTACGGCTTCCGCAGCGAGCTCACCGGCGAGGAGGTCGAGACCGGACCGCAGGTCCGCACCACGGCGCTGCTCGACCCGTCCGTTTCGTTCGTCGCCAACCGTCCGCGCCGCGCGGTCTACGAGGACTGCCTGAAGGCTGCCGGATTCGGTGAGCTGACCTGGGTCCCGGTGGAGGTGTCCGAGGCCGGCGTACGCGAGTTCGGCGCGGACCACTGGGCGGACCTCTACGCCAACCCCCCGCTGGAAATGCTGCGCTGCCGCGCCTGACGACCCACCGGACATCACGGCGACCCGACCTCCGATGCGCCCGCAGCGGGGCCGGGTCGCCGGCTCCGGTACGGGCCCGGAACTGGCTAGAGCTGTGACCGGAAGGGTTTGCCAGGTCGCGGGGTCCGGTGCGGTGCATCGCAAGGGGGAGGGCCGCCGCTCGTGGTCCGACCGCGGGTGGGCAAGGCGCGCCGGCTCTTGTCTGCGACCGAGTCCGCTGAGCCGGTCGATCGGCTCACTGAGTCGGCGAGGCGGCCTCCAGCACGGTAGCGGTGATCACCCCTCCTGGGCGTCCCGATCTCCCTCGGCGTTGGCGCTCATCGTGCGCAGTACCTTGAGTGCGGCCGCGTACTCCTCGTCGCTGATGCCTTTGTGGACCTGGGCACGTAGCTCCGTGACCAGTCCGCGGAGCCGGACCCTGGCGGCCTCGCCGGCATCGGTGAGGTGCAGGCTCTGCCCGGCGTCGGTCCGGAGCCAGCCGCGGTGGAGCAACTGGTAGAAGACCCGGGGGATCTCGTGCTGCCCGTCCGCGAGGGGGGGTCAGCTGGGCGGTGACCTCTCCACGGCTCGGCGCCGTGGGCCCGCCGTTTACTCGGTTGAGTACCAAGTACTGCGGCTGGGTGACATCGATCCTGGCCATGGCGTCTCGCAGATGGCGGGTCACGGCCTCGTGGGCGAGCCCGCTTCAGTAGCCGATGGGCTGGGTGGCCAGCATGTCCTGTGTGGCGGCCGGATCGGCCGGTGCCTGGTCGGTGATGCTGCCGGTCAACGGTTTCATGATCACGAAGCTACATCCCCGTCATGCACGTGAACACTGTCGAATGCTGGATCGCCAACTCAAGTGCTGGCGCGGCCTGGCTTTGGGCGCGTTTTTCTTCGTTGTGCACATGGCGATGTGCGACCTGTTCCAGGTGGAGGCGATCGGTACGTTGCGCGGGGTTCCGTCCTTGGCGACGTAGGCCGGGCGGGTCACGTCACGGGCCGGCAGCTCCTGGCTGATCGGGCGGTTTGGAACCGCGGTGATCTCGTTCGGCTGCGTGGTTCGGTTTCTCCTTCTCAGCGCAGTTGCTCGGCCAGTCCGATGATGATGCCCTCCGGGCCGCGGAGGTAGCAGAGCAGATGGCTGTCCTCGAACCGGGCGATCTCGCCGACGAGTTCGGCGCCGTGAGGGCGCAGTCGGGCGACGGTGTCCTCGATGTCGTCGACGGCGAACATGACGCGGTGCGTGCCCAGAATGTTGTGCGGCCGGTTGCGCGGCCCGGCGCTGATCACCGCGGGGCTGCGGTACTTCGCCAGCTCGAGCCGACTGTGACCGTCCGGGGTCCGGACCATCGCGATGTCACAGCGGACGCCGTCGAGTCCGGTGCACTGGTCGGCGACGAGGCCCTCGACCTCCGCCCTGCCCTCAAGCTCCATACCGAGTTCCACGAAGAACGCGATGGCGGCATCCAAGTCCTCGACGACGATGCCGACGTTGTCCATCCGCTGAATCGCCATGCTGGTTTCTCCTTCTTCCTCGTGCGGCCGGTGGCGGTCGGCGATGTCCCTGGGACGGAGCCGGTGGCACGTTCTCGACATCCTCCCACCGCCGAACTCCGAAAAATCTGGATCGCGCCTCAGCACCGCTACAGCAGACCCGCGAGCCAGGTGCCACCACCGAGGGTGAGTGCGGCGCAGGTGGCCGCTCCCATGAAGATGATCAGCCGCAGTGTGCCGTCCCCGCCCAATGCTTCCTCGACGATACGCAGCGTGCGCGCTTGAGCATTGCGCCTCCCCAATCAATTCACGGTGCCGGGTCACCCTTGGCGGGTGGAGTTCCCCGTGCCGCTCGCCCTCGCCGCACCCGTCCGGGCCCCGCCGCGCGGCCCGGGCGCGAGCTGGGGGCCGCGCTGACCCCCGGCGGGCCCGAGCATCCGCAGGAACGGGAAGTCGACGTTCCGGCAGGTCACTCGCAAGATGGACCGAGCCCGCCGCCCGGCCCTGTCCCGCCAGGCACCGCGCTATCGCGCGGCCCGTACCCGGTCGGTGCGGCGGGCGAACTCGGCATCGTGCGGCGTCGCTCGTAAACACTCTCGGGCCAGATCCCGGCGGCGAGGCGGCCTGGCACAGCGCGACACCGGTGCGCAGGGCCGCGAAGAACGCCTCCCATTCCCAGGGGCGCATGCCGTCCGAGCCCGTCGCCGTGGCGATCCGGGCCTGTAGGTGTTCGGTGTCGTCGGGGCCGCCGATGCCAGACGCGCGCCGGATCTGTTAGCCCAGGACCTCGCTGAGGAGGGCTTCGAGGCGGCGGACCCTGAGCGGCGAGGCGAGTGGTGCGGGCGTCTGCGGCCGCCAGGTCAGCTTCGAGCGAGGCCCGGCTGACGGCCAGCCCGCGGCCGCCGGGGATGGTGGGCGGCTTGGCCGTAGTCGGCGGGGTATGCGCGGCCGATCTCGCAGCAGCGGGTCGTGTCTCTCGGACCTTGCCGGGAGCGCGGGTCCGGGGCCCGTCAGCGTTCCTTGGGGGCGATGGCCATGAGCAGCCGGACATACGGGGACCAGCGGGCGCGCCGGGCCGGGTGCTCGGCACGGTCGAGGCTGTCCTCCAGCAGTGCGTCGTGCAGCCAGCGGTAGGCCAGCGGCCAGCTCAGCCGGGCGATTCCGGTGACCCGCATGGACAGGGTGTGCCGCAGCACCGTGCGCTCGTCGTCGACCGGCAGCACGGCGTACTCGTGAAAGCCGTGGAAGCCGCGAGGACCGCTGAAGGTGAACCGGACCCAGGTTCCCGGGACGTACGCGGCGACCGTGTAGCGGACCGGGCCGTGTCCGCCTTTCGCGCCCGCGGACAGCGGGCGGTCGAACTCCATGGGAGACCAGGTCCGGTGGGGCCAGAGCTGGTCGGCCGGCCCGTCGGAGAGGGAGTCGAGGAGGGCGCCGGCCTCGGCCGCGTTCATCGGCAGCAGGCGTTCGTGGACGTTGTGGACGGGCATGGAGCTCCTTCAATTGGAGAGCAACCTCTAATTGAATTGGAGAGTACTCTCTGATTCATGCCGAGACCACCCCGCTTCGACGCCGACGAGCTCCTCGATGCCGCCGTCCTCCTCGCGGCCACTGGCGGCCCGGCCGCAGTCACCATGTCCGCCGTCGCCCAGGCCGTCGGAGCGCCCAGCGGATCCGTCTACCACCGTTTCCCGGGGCGCCCTGCGCTCCTCGCCGAGGTGTGGCTGCGTACCGTCGAGGACTTCCAGGAGGGCTACCTTGCCGCCCTCGACGGCGACCCCGACCCCCGCAGGGCCGCCCGCGCCGGCGCCCGACACGTCGTGGCCTGGAGCCGGGCCCACCCGCGGGAGGCGGCGCTGCTCCTGTACGGCGCCGAGGAGTTCGGCCGGGCCGTCTGGTCCGAGGAGCACCGGGAACGCGCGGATCGAGGCAACGAGCGGGTGTTCGCCCGCCTCGGCAGGCTCGGCGCGGCCTTCGGCCTGACCGGGCCCGAGGGCCGGGACCGGATCGCCCTGGCCCTGATCGACCTGCCGCTCGGGGTGGTCCGCCGCCCCCTGCGGGCAGGCCACCCGCTGCCCCCACACGCCGAGGACCTCGCCGAGGAGTCTGCGGCCGCCCTGCTCGGCTGAACGGCGTTGCAGAAAGCTCGGTTCGGGGCATTTGCCTGTACGGGTGGGGTGTTGCGGGCTGAGCCGGTGTGGGTGGAGAGGCTCACGGGTCTGTCGATGCGGCGTTCGCCAAGCTGCTGGGGTGGCGCCGGAGCGGGGCGGGAACAAGCCCGGTGGTGGCCGGGTACTACCGCACGAACCTCGCGATGCGGCAGCTCGCCCCGCTCTTCGGGATCTCCCCGGTCACCGTCTGCCGGGCCGGCCGGAGCCTTGGCCTGCTCCTGTCCGAGGGCCCGGCCCCGAAGCCGGTGGCGGGCACCGACCGGTTGTGGATCGTGGACGGCACCCGCGTCCCGGTCTGCGACCGGAGGGTCACAGCCTCCTCCCGGAACTACCGGATCTCGGTAAACGGGCAGGCCAACATCGTCTCCGACACCCGCCTGGTGATCGCCTCGGCCCGGCCGACGCCGGGAAAGAAGGCCGACGCCCACGCCTGGCGCGAGCCGGACCTGCCCGCCACGGCCGCCGGGACGACGGTGATCTGGGACGGTGCCTACCTGGGCAACGGGCTGATCGTCCCCCGCCGCAGAAGGGTTGGACGTCCCCTCCTGCGCGCTCAGGGAGAGGGTATCGCCGAACACTGACACGTCCGTGCCCGAGTCGAGCAAGTGCCTGGTGGTGCGTTGGCGGGGCGTGAATCGGATCAGTTCAACTGTGGTGGGGCCCAGGCGTGGTGGCGAAGGATCATGCGCGTTGCGGCGCGGGAGGGTGTCAGTCGCATCGCCGTGTTCCGCAGGGCGACGGCCAGTGGGTGGGAGAGCTGCTGGCCCATCCTCCCGGTCCGGCGGGGGGCGATCGGGTCGTTGCGCCCCTTGACCTTGAGCCGCACGTAGCCGCCGTCTGCTGAGGAGAGCGCGCCGCACGTGGCCGCGCCGCGATGATCGACACGCAGCGCGGCCGTCGGCTGCGTGGTCTTGCTCGGCGCCTGCAGGGCGGCGCAGATACCGCCCAGGATGAGCGCCAGCGCCAGCGGCAGCGCGACCGCGACCGTACGCCGGGCGATGCTGAGCCGACGCGCGGCGGTGGCGGCCAGGGAAATCCTGTACGCCGCCACGGAACCGTAGTTGACTTGCACGTCGTGGAATGACTGTTTGCCCGCTCTCGTTCCGGCCTGCGCGCCAAGGGCCTGCCACAGCCCGGCGACCGCGATCAGCAACCCGCCGAACGTGAGGCTCGCGACGAGCCGGCGCCATGGCCAGGCGAGGTCGACGGTGATGTCGCGACCTTTGACCGCCACGCCCGCGGTGACGGCGGTGATGAAGACAGCCAGGCCGTTTCGCCAGGTCTCGGCGCTGGCGCGGATCGCTGGCAGCGCGTCGTTGCCCAGGTTCGCGAAGGCATCGCGCTCAGCGAGGTCGCTGGGAGTGGGTGCCCGCTGCGGGCGTCGCGGACGGTAGGGCGGCCGTGTCACGAGGTGGCCTCGGGTTCGGCTTCGAGCTCGAGCCGGAAGCTCGCACCGCAGCCGATCACGTTCTCGGGCGCGCCGTCGTGCGGGGTGTCGCAGCTGCAGGTGACGTCGGTGACCGCTACGGCGGGCGGAACAGCGGTGGTGGGTTGCTGACCACCACGGGCGCCGGGGACCTCGCCAGGTCGCGCAGATCCGTGTTCTGCCACTCAAGCTGCGCCCGGCCATCTCTGCCAGGTGGACGGTGAGACAGCGCGTCAATGGCCATTGTCACCTCGCGCGGTAGCTCGGTCCGTGCTTGATCGTCTGCGCGGAGGCTGGTTGGTCCCGAGCCGTAATGAGGTGGCGGTGCTTGGCGACCTGGTGTTTAGTTGCCCGGCGTGACTTCTGTGGATCTTGATGATCGCCCTGAGCGGGCATTGCTGGACCGACTTGATTGGTACTACGACGCCGTGCCGCGTCACGGTGCCCGAGTCGAGGACTTCGGGCCGCTGACTCTGTTCGTGCGGGAAGGCCAAGGCTGGCCGTTCTACGCACGTCCGGCTCGGGGATGGTCCGGTGCGGTGAGTGCCGCCGCTGTGGCTAGGGTCCGCGCCCGGCAGCGTGAACTCGGGATCCCGGAGAGTTTCGAGTGGATCGCCGAAACCACGCCCGCGCTGCGGGCCGCGATCGAGGACTCGGGGCTTGTGGTTCACGAGCACCCCTTGATGGTGCTTGACCCGGGCGCGCCGGTTCCCGCTGCGGACGAGTTGTCCGGCGGATCATCGGTGCGGACCATGGGTCCGGATGATCCGGCGCTGGCAAGCGCGCTGGCCGTGCCGCATCTTGCTTTCGCGGAGCCCGGAACCGGTGTTGGTTTGACGGGAGTCACCGAGCTGGCGGATGCCGTGCGTGCCCGAGCAGGTGACGGGTCGGTGGAACGCTTGGTGGAGCGGATCGGGGCGGGTCGGACTTCGGTTGCAGCAGCGGTGGAAGGTGGGACCGCGCTGTGCGCGGGCCAGCACCAGCCAGTCGGATCGGTCAGCGAGATCGTCGGTGTCGGGACGCTGCCTACCGCACGCCGTCGTGGTCTTGGCCTCGCGGTCACCGCGGCCCTGGTGGCCGACGCCCGATCGCGGGGAGTGGAGACCGTCTTCATGTCGGCAAGCGACGATGACGTCGCCCGGATCTACGCCCGACTCGGCTTCCGACGTGTCGCCACTGCACTGACCGCCGAGCCTGCCAAGTAGCGAATCGGCCCTCCAGAGACGCGGTCAGCCGTGCTGTGACAACGGCCGCACGGGTTGCGGAGGTTGTGACCCCGTACCCAGCCCGCGCGGCTGGCGCCGGACCGAACCACCGCCCTGGTCTTCACCGACCGGGTGCTGGTCACCCGGCTGTATTGCGGCTCCAGTTGCCGCACGCGGCCCTGGCCGCCCTCTACCGGGTCAGCCGCCCCACCATTACCCGGGCGGTGCACGAGATCCGGCCGCTGTCGGCCCGGCGCGGCTTCGCGGTCCCCGACCGGCCCGGCGTGCGCCTGCGTACCTTGGCGGACGTCTTCGCCTACGCCGACACGGAAGGGGTGGACCTGCGCATCGACGGCACCGAGGTGCAGGTGCGTCGCCTGCTGGCCGGCCGCCCCGGCCGCCAGCACGACCAGACCGCAATGCGCACCGAGGGCATCGCCCGTGATGGACCCCTCCGCTGTTTGCAACCTGCAATCTCCACCGGGGACCTCGCTGGAACCGTGAATCGTCCGACACCCCGACGATGTCTGCCCGCTCCCAGGCGTACCGGGCAGCCTGGGCACGGTCCCGCTGGCGGTCCTCGGAGAGGTGCGGGTATTGGGGAGCGGTTCCGGGCGGGATCGGGAGGCTGCGGGCGACGCTGGCCTGGCCGGCCGGCCGGGCTGCGGGGCGCCGCGGTCGGGGGAGCGGGCGCGGTCGGGGTAGTCCGGCACTGATGCGGATCCCGAATTTGGCCGAGCAGGCCGACACTGTCGACTGCGACCTGCCCGACGGCACCGTCGTTTCGGTTGGCGCGGCCCGGCACCGTGTCCCGGAGATGCTGTTCATCGACGCCCGGCTCCTCTCCGCCTGTTTCGCTGGCTCAGGTCGCCGGTGAGCCAGCGTGGTGCGGATGGTGTGACGTGGTATCAACTCTGCGTGGCGGCAGTGGACTGCTGCGTTTTCGACGGATGTCGCTGCCGGGGAGTTGATGCGCATGTCGGCCAAGGGTTCCGTCGGAGCGGCGGGGGCGACGTCGCCTGATCCCTTCGCCCAGGTCAGGAGTCGCGGTTATGTCCGTCTTCTGGTTGTGGCTGCGGTGCTCGGAGTGCCGATCTCCGCTGGTGCGTACGGTTTCCTCGCGCTGGTCGATGGGCTCCAGTCCTGGACCTACGCCGACCTGCCCAAAGCGCTGGGCTTCCAGGGGACCCCGCCCTGGTGGCCCCTGCCGCTTCTCGCCGTGGCGGGCCTGCTGGTGGGGTTGACCATCCGTTGTCTCCCCGGGACGGGCGGCCACAAGCCGGCCGAGGGGCTGTCGGTGTCGGGCGCGCCGAGGCCGGTTGAGCTTCCCGGGGTCCTCCTTGCGGCTGTGGCCACGCTGGGTCTTGGCGCGGTGCTCGGACCTGAGGGGCCGCTCATCATGCTCGGAAGTGGTGTGGCGGTCTGGTTGGTCCGACTGTTCAAGCCGGCCGTGCCGCCGCCGGTCGAGGCGATGGTCGGCGCCGCGGGGAGCTTCGCCGCGGTGAGCACCCTACTGGGGTCGCCCATCACGGGGGCGTTCCTCCTCATGGAGGTGTCGGGGATCGGCGGGCCGATGCTCGGGATCGTGCTGGTGCCGGGCCTGCTCGCCGCCGGTATCGGTTCGCTCGTCTTCGTCGGCCTGGACAACTGGACCGGTCTTGGCACGTACTCCCTTGCCCTCCAGGACGTGCCGCAGGCCAATTCGCCCACCGTGGCCGAGTTCGGCTGGGCGCTGGTCATCGGACTCGCGGCGGCCTTCGTGGGCACGGGCATCCGACAGTCCGCCCTGCTGCTGCAGTCGCGAGTCGAGCGGCACCTGGTCCCGGCCACCGTGCTGATGGGCCTGGCGGTCGCGGGGCTCGCCATCGCCTACGCCGAAGGCTCGGGGAAAGCCGCGACCGAGGTGCTGTACTCGGGGCAGGCCGCTTTGGGGCCGCTGCTCGCGAACAGCGCCGGCTACACGGTCGGCACCTCGATGCTGCTCGTCGCCTGCAAAGGGCTGGCCTACACTGCCTCGCTGGGCGCCTTCCGAGGGGGCCCGATCTTCCCGGCGATGTTTCTGGGGGCGGCGGGCGGGATCGCTCTTTCGCACCTTCCGGGCCTGCAGCTGACCTCCGCGTTCGCGATGGGCATCGGCGCCATGTCGGTTGCCATGCTCAGGCTGCCGTTGACCTCGGTGCTGCTGGCCACCCTGTTGCTGGGGGCGCAGGGCCTGACCGTGATGCCGCTGGTGATCGTCGCGGTCGTGGTCGCCTATGTCGTGACGCTCAGGCTCAGCCCGGCTCCGGCCGGCGGGTCCGGGGCCGGCGCAGGGAAAGACTCCGCGCCGGCATGACGAGCCGTCAGGCGGGCGCCCATCTGCCGGCGTACTCGCGCGTACGTGCAGAGGAAGGCCGCCGGGCGGCGTACAGGGCCGCCGCCGCACCGCCCGCGCCCGCCGCCAGGGCGGCGGTCGTCGAGAGGGCCGGGTGCTGCGAGAGCCAGAGCTGCGGGGCACGGCCGTGGGAACGGGCGTCGAAGGAACCGTGGGCGCCGAAGTCGTGGCCGCCGGCGTCGTCGAGGGGGCGCCTGAGATGGTGCGGCCGGTGCGGCTTTTTGGGCTCCTCGGCCTGCTGGGATTCGTACCCGGTGCGGGCGAGGTAGTAGCGGTCCAGCAGCGCGGCGGCGATCCGGTTGGCCCAGATGGTGGCCATGGTGCTGGCGCCGACGTAGTACTGCTTGCGTTTCGGGTGGTCCGCCGCGTAGAGGACCGCCCGCCCGGCGACTTCGGGATGGTAGGGCTTCGCCTCCTTCGACCGCCTCAGCTGCGGCCGCGCCGAGAGCGTCGCCGGCCGCAGCGCCTTCCTCGAAGCCTTCACCCTCTTCGGCATCGACCCCGCCGACTACGACGATGTCTTCGTCCAGAAGTTCGACCTGCTGCTCGCGATCCGCGCAAGCGGGCACGTCACCTGGTCCGGCCGCCACCGCCCCGCCCTGCACGACCTCCCCGTCCGCCGCGCCCGCAGCAGAACGAGCTGCCCCTGTGGCTCGGCGTCGGCGGCACCCCCGCCGGCGCGGAGCGCGTCGGCCGCCTCGGCCTGCCCATGGTCCTGGGCCTCATCGGCGGCGACGTGCGCAGCGTCCGACCCCTCGTCGAGCGTCCGGTGTGAGCCGGCTGCTCCGGTGCAGCCGCACCCCGTAGCGGACCCCCGGAGCACGGGCAGCCGGCACGGAGTGCAGCGTGTGCGGGATCCGGGCGGCGGTCAGGTCGGTGCCGGTCCACTCGCGGGCGAAATCGACCGTGCGCGCCGCGACGAGCAGCCAGTCCACGCCGCGTAGCGCCGGGAGACGGCGAGACCGACGGCGGGCTGGCCCGGTGACGAGGCCATCGGCAGGCCCCAGCCGGGCACGGCCGGTGCGCGTGCCCGGCCAGATCCTCGGCCTGGGGCGGCTCCCAGCCCGCGTGGCAGCTGTCGATGACGCCGAGCGCGCCGTCGATGCCGGGGTGGTCCACCATGACCGGCCCCCAGGGGACCACGGCCGGTCGGCCGGGGCCGCTGGGCAACGCGGCCCCCTCACCGGGTCGGCTGCCCGGAGAGGAAGTCGGTGATGATCTTCAGCCATTCCGCGGGCTGCTCCGCGAAGGGCAGGTGCCCGGTGGGGAGTTCGGCGGTGAGGGCACCGGGGATGGCGTCGGCCACCTGGCGCTGGAGGGCGGCGGGGATGAGGGAATCGGCGGTGGTCACGACGACCAGGGTCGGCGCGGTGATGGTCGCGAGGTCGTTGCGTACGTCCGCGCGACGGACCAGGTCGACGTGGGCGCCGGTGCCCGGGGGTATGGAGGGGGCGATCTGGTCGGCGACGGATTGAACCTGAGCGGGGGTGAAGGAGTTCAGGCCGGGGGCGCTGAACGCCAGCAGCGTCACGTACCGGGCGAGCAGGGTGTGCTGTCCGGACGTGAAGAGCTCGTGCCAGATGGATGCGGCCAGGTCGGTGCGGGTGTCCACCTGGGCGAACGTGGCGCTCAGGACGAGGGCGGTAACCCTTTCCGGGTGGCGGGCGGCCACGCGAAGTGCGACCGGGCCGCCCAGGGAGTATCCCGAGACGGCGAAGGTGTCGAGGCCTTCGGCGTCCGCCGCCGCGACCAACTGGTCCGCCAGCTCGTCGAGATCCAGGGGGCCTTGTGTGGTGGGGGTCTTGCCGGCGCCCGGGTAGTCGATCCCGACGACGGTGTACTGCGCGGCGAGCCCGTCCATGATCGGCCCGTAGTTGGCCTCGATGCCGCCGCCCGCGCCGTGGGCGAGGAGGAGGCCGGGGCCGGAGCCGCGGGTGGTGCGCGAGTACGGGGCGAGGGGCGCAGAGGTCATGGCTGGTTCCTTGGGTCGGCGGTGAACGCATGCATGGGTGCGGCTCGGCCGCGGATCCCAGCTTTAGCGATCGATAAAGCTGGGGATCGGGGAGACCGTAGCAGAGTGTCTTTAGCGGTCGCTACAGGTTGTGGGTAGACTGGGCGTGTGACGGCGAGCGGCGAAGAAGGGCGGGAGGCCCGTGGGACGCGATCCCGCCGCGCCTTCGACCGGGACAAGGCCCTGGCCGTGGCGCTGGAGGAGTTCTGGACCCACGGTTACGAGACGACGTCCATTGCCTCGCTCACCAAGGCGATGGGGATCAACCCGCCCAGCCTGTACGCGGCCTTCGGTGACAAACGGCGGCTGTTCGGCGAGGTGGTGGAGCTGTATCAGCGCACCTACGGGACGTTCCCGCCGTCGCCAGAGGACCGGGACGCCCGCTCGGTGATCCAGGCGGTGCTGATGTACGTGGCGGCGGACTACACAGACCCGCGTCATCCGCCGGGCTGTCTGATCATCACGGCGGCGACCAATTGCACACCCGGATCACAAGACGTGCAGGCGGACCTCCGGGCCATCAGGGAGGCCACGAAGGCGTCCATCGCGGGCCTGGTCCGCGCGGACGTCGAAGCCGGGATCCTGCCCCGCGAAACGGACGCGGAGGGCCTCGCCACCTTCTATGCCTCGGTCATCCAGGGCATGAACCAGCAGGCGTGCGACGGGGAGTCCCGCGAGGCGCTGGAGAAGGTCGCGAAGGCTGCCATGCGGGCCTGGCCCGACGCCGACGGCTCCTGACACCGCGGGGGCGACCCCGATCCGGTCATCGCGCAGAGTCCGGCCTGCCGGATTGCATGACCGAATGCGCAGGTGGCGTACACGGGGGGAGGGGGTGGTCCGGTCAGTCGAAGTCGACCGTGAGGCCGGTCGGCGACACACCGTTTCCGCCGCGACGCCAGGCTCACCGCAGGTGCTCCACCGCCGGCCGCAGGTCATCGCAGCGGCTCCGCACCCCCGGCTTCGATGCAGTCGGTGCCGTGCCCGGCCGAGGCGAACCTCAGCAGCTCATTGACGGTCGTGAGGGACAGCTCACCGTCCGTCGTCCGTGCCAGGAGGCGCAGCCTCTACCCTGGTCGCCGCAACCGCCGTACTGGTCCCGGCCGCTACTGCCGAGGCCGTCACCCCGAACACCTTCCGCCTCTGCAACTTCGGCAGCGGCTATCACATCTCTGCGGAGCCGTGTCCGCCTGGCCGAACGCGTCCGCGCCGACGTGGCCGAGAGATCTCGGATCGCATCAACTGGTCCCGGCGCGAGCACGAACACACTGCTGAGCACCGCCGATGCCCGAACCACGGAGCTCACAAAGTCTCGGCGAGGCATGAAGACTGAACGCTGAACGGTGGATTGGCGGTGACCACCTCGCGATGCACGGCGTCCGGGCGGCGGTACCGCGTCAGCCGAGTGCGCGGTCGAGGTTGAAGGCGGCGCTGATCAGCGAGAGGTGGGTGAAGGCCTGGGGGAAGTTGCCGAGCTGTTCGCCGGTAGGGCCGATCTCCTCGGCGAACAGACCGAGGTGGTTGGCGTAGGTGAGCATCTTCTCGAAGGCGAGCCGGGCCTCCTCCAGCCGGCCTGCGCGGGCCAGTGCCTCGACGTACCAGAAGGAGCAGATCGAGAAGGTGCCCTCCGGGCCGTGCAGGCCGTCGGGGCTGGCGGTCGGGTCGTAGCGGTAGACCAGGGAGTCGGAGACCAAGTCTGCGGTGAGGGCGTCCAGAGTGGAGAGCCACTTGGGGTCGGTGGGCGAGATGAACTTGGCCATCGGCATCATCAGCAGCGAGGCGTCCAGGACTTCGTCGTCCAAGGCCTGGACGAAGGCGCCCCGCTGGGCCGACCAGCCGCGCCGCATGATCTGCCGGTAGATCGCGTCCCGGGACTCCCGCCAGCGGGGCAGGTCCGCCGGCAGGCCGCGGCGGTTCGCCATGCGCATCGCCCGCTCCAGTGCCACCCAGCACATCAGCCGCGAGTACACGAAGTTCCGCCGGCCCCCGCGGGTCTCCCAGACTCCCTCGTCGGGCTGGTCCCAGTGCTCGCAGAGCCAGTCCGCCATCGCTCCGACCTCGTCCCAGCGGGCGCTGCTGATCGGCTGTCCCCACTTGTCGTACAGGTAGATCGAGTCGATCAGGGCTCCGTAGATGTCCAGCTGGAGCTGGCCGGTGGCGGCGTTCCCGACCCGGACCGGTGCAGAGCCGAGGTAGCCCTCCAGGTGCGGCAGCTCGTACTCGGGCAGCTCGCTGCGCCCGTCGATGCCGTACATGATCTGCAACGGGCCGGTCGCACCGGTGCCGCGCATGATGCCGCGCTCGCCGAGGAACCCCATGAACGCCTCGGCCTCCGAGGTGAACCCGAGGCGCAGCATGGCGTAGACGCAGAAGGCGGCGTCGCGGATCCAGACGTAGCGGTAGTCCCAGTTGCGCTCGCCGCCGATCTGCTCGGGAAGGCTGGTGGTCGGCGCGGCGACGATCGCACCGGTCGGCGCGTAGGTGAGCAGTTTCAGTACCAGAGCGGAGCGGTTCACTGTTTCCCGCCACCGCCCGTGGTAGCGCGAACCGGCCAGCCAGTGACGCCAGAACCTGATCGTCGCCTCGGCCTGCTCCTGCGCCTCGGCGCGTGGACAGGACCGAGGGGCCACGTCGTCGCCGAGCTGGTCGAGGGCGAACACATGGGACTCGCCCTCGAGGAGCTTGAAGTGCGACCACACGTCCAGGCCGTCGCTCTCCAGGGGTGCGGTGGCGGTCAGCGCGAGCGTCAGTGACGGGGAGCGGAACACAGCCGTGTGGCCTTCGAGGTGTGTCGTGTGTGCCTCGGCGCCGTAGCCGAAGCGGGGGGCGATCCGCGCCCTGAAGGGTAGGGCTCCGCGGACGCAGATCACCCGCCGGATCAGCCGGTGCCGGGCCGCCTCGCGCGACTCGTCGACCACGGGCATGAAGTCCTGTATCTCGGCCACGCCGTCTGCGGCGAAGAACCGTGTGATCAGGACGTTCGTGTCGGGGAAGTAGAACTGCCTGGTGCGTGTCGGGACCTCGGCGGCCAGCTCGAACGACCCGCCCCGGTCGGCGTCGAGGATGGACCCGAACACGCTCGGCGCATCGAAGCGCGGGCAGCAGTACCAGTCGATGGTGCCGTTCGTGCCGACCAGGGCGGTCGTTCGAAGATCGCCGATCAGGCCGTGTTCGGGGATCGGTATGTAGCGGGAGCTGTCGGCCTGCTCGAAACCAGTCGTGTCGAACGCCATGACGGCCTCCCTGCCGCGCCGGCGCGGGCCTGGAGATGAATCCTTGCCATTCATGCTAAGCGGCTTTGCCGACGTTCGCTGCTGATCCTTTGACGCGTACGCGTTGACGCTTCAGGGTTTGGTCGACTGCGGTGCCGACCGCTTCGGCGGTGGTGTGGACACGTTCGGCATAGCCCGCGGGGCGGCTCCTCCAGAGCGGCGGCACCGCCAGGCAGGCGGCCAGGCGCGTGCATGCGCATTTCAGCAGCATGGCCGCGTCGACCTTGTGGCAGGTCCTCTCCCAGACCAGGTCGGAGGCTGTCCCACGGCCAGGGCCCGAGCGCATTCGCCCGCCGGCCCCACCCGGCACCACAGCCCGTTGTGGTGCCGTGACCAGGTGTATCCGATGCGCGTGGTCGGTGCGAACCCGTTCTCGTCGAGGAAGCGCAGGTCCCTCAAACCCGTACTCGCGCCCAGCCGTAGAGCCGTAAATCCTCCAGCTGGGCCCGGGCGGCCTGCTGGAGGACGGGGGGTCGGCCTTGGGCCGCGGCGTGTCCCGGGTCCGTTTCCACCGGAACCCGTCCCGGTGGAAACCCGTTCCGCGGCCAGGCAGTCGCACAGCGCGGCGGCAGTCCACGTGCGGCCCTGCCGGGCGGACTCTTCCAGCAGGGCGACCAGCGCCTCGCGGTCCTCACGGGCGACCGAGGCCGGGCGCCCGGGCGAGGGGCATCCTCAGCGCGTCGAACCCGCCCGCCGCAAAGCGGTGGACTGCACCACGCACGGTGACGTCGTTGCCTTCGCGCGTGGTCAGTCACCTCGGGCGCGGTCAGCCCCCGCCCCGTCAGCCGTATGCACTCCCGATACAGCGTGGTACCCGGCGCCGGACCACGTACCCGCTGACGCTCACGCACCTCGCGTTCCTGGTCTGATTTCGCCGTCACGCTCTCCGACGCCGCGTCCGACACCCTGCAGGTCACCAACCTGCCGGGAGCGGTCCCCTTCGGGTTGCCGTTCGCGCCAAGGCGGTCAGCCTTTGCCGTTACTTCTGGCCGAGACGTCCCATGGCATGGAGAAGGCCCGCCTGTCCGCAGAGGATCGGTCGGTGCGGCTGCCCCGGCCGAGCGAATCACCCTGATCCGGTGATGCCTCCTCACCTGCCTGGTGGAAGGATCACAGCGGCGCGCTTCCCGGCAGGAGGTCGCCCACCGAAGGAAGATGCTCCGTGCGTACCGAACAGCTCGAGAACCTCGAAGCGATCTTGCGGCAGTCAGCCCTCCCCGCCGACAGCGACGTCGATGAGCAGCGGCGCCAGCTTCGGGATCTGCTGTCGGCGCAGCCGCGGCCCGCCGATGTGCGGGCCGCCCATGCCGGCCGCGGCCTTCAACCAAGCGCGAGGCAGACCCGCTGACGAGCGAACCAGCACTCCGCGCCCGAGTCGGCAGGCGGCCGCGGCGTTGCACAGAACCGGACAGCTCGTGTCAGCCCATCTCTCCGGCGCAGCTCGCGTCACCGCCTGGCGCAAGGCAGAACCCACTCCGTCCCTACGGCTCATCCTCCCAGCGCCCAACCCGGATCGTGAACGACAGGAGTTCGACATGAGCGAAGCAGACTGGAACGCGAAGACCATCGCAGAGTTCCGAGCGAACGAGGGCAGGGTCGGCGGGGTCTTCGAGGGCGCTCCACTGGTCCTCGTCCATCACCGCGGCCGCAAGAGCGGGCAGGAGTACGTCAGCCCGATGATGTACCTCCCGCACGACACCGCGCCGGACATCGTCTACGTCTTCGCATCCAAGGGCGGAGCACCCACCGATCCGGACTGGTACCGCAACCTGACCGCCGCCGGTGAGGGCACCATCGAACGCGGCACCGCCACCTACCAGGTGACCGTCCGCGAACTGAGCGGCGCCGAACGCGACCGCATTTACGCCGAGCAAGCGCAGCGTTATCCCGGCTTTGCCGAGTACGCACGCCAGACGGCCGGAATCCGCATCATTCCCGTGCTCGAACTCCGGCGGGCGTAGCCCCACCCGTGTCAGCTTCAGCGAGGAGGAGGAGAGAGATCACGCCCAAGGCAGTCAGGTGCGACGAGTTCGGCGGGATCGACGTGCTGCGGGTCGACGCGGTGGAACGTCCGGTGCCCGGGGCGGGCAGGTCCTCGTACGCGTGAAAGCGACCGGCATCAACCCCAGTGAGGCGGTCATCCGCACGGGGGCGCTGGCGGAGATGTTCCCGTCGACGTCCCGTCCGGGCAGGGCAGCGAGCCGCTCGCTGCGCCGCCCGCATCGTCGGCTCAGTTCAGGTACCCCTCGGGGCCGCCGTCGCGCACGGTGTCGAGGGTGAAGCAGTGCAGACCGCCGCCGAAGAGCCGGCGGTGGCGGTGGCGTACGGGAACGACTGTGAAGCCGTTGGTTTCGAGGGCGGCGCGGAGGCTGGTGGCGGCGGCGTTGACGAGCACGGTGGTCTCGTCGACGGACAGGACGTTCAGGTCGATGTAGGGGCTGGTGAGCAGCAGGTCCCGGGGCACGTAGGAGGGGAAATCGGCAGGATCCGGCTCGGGCGGGACGATGAACTTCCAGCCTTGCAGGGGCCGGGGCAGCAGGTCTCGTACGCGGTCGTGGCGGGCGAGGAAGACTCCTGGGCGCAGTGCGAGGAGGGTGGCGTCGATGTGGCTGTCTGCCATCCGTTCCACCCGGTGGACGGTGAACCGCCCGCGCAGATGGCGTTCGAGCCAGTCGGCGGCCGACCGGTGGTTGGCCTGGGCGGTGTTGACGATCAGGTCGCGGCCCAGCCGCACGACCTGTGCTCCGTCGAGCATCATGTCGTATCCCGCGTCGTACGGGCCCGGACGTGCGTACGGCACGGCGCCGGCTCCGAGGGCGGCTGCGGCGTGCCGGGCGTAGGAGAGGTCGAAGGAGGCGTCCGTCAGGCCGGGGCGCGGCATCGCCGTCCAGCGCGCGCCGGCGTCGAAGCAGCGGCGGAACAGCGGGGCCAGCAGGCGGGTCTCCAGACAGCGGGAGCGGACCATCGGCGGGGTTTCGATGATCTCGTCGCCGACGATGAGCGTGTTGTCGCGGACGTTCAGCGCGGGTGTCGGCGTGGCCCTCCAGCCGGGGCCGGCGATGGGACCCGCGTCCGGAGGGAGGGCGAGCGGGCGGTGGACCGTGACCCCGAGCGAGACCAGGGTCTCGGCCAACCCCTCCACGTCCTCGACGAGTTCCTCGACGTACTGCGGATGGACCGCCCAGCGCTCGGGTGCCTCCCCGGCCGCCAGGCGCGGGTAGTGCCAGCTGCCGTAGTGCAGGAGGTTCTCCTGGTGGAACAGTTCGAAGGTGAGGTCGCGGTCGTGGCCGGTGTAGCCGGTGCCCGATCCGACGATGACCTCACGCAGCCGAGTGAAGCCGTCGTAGCTGTTCAACCGCACTGCTTGCCTCTTCCATCCGTACCTCCCCGACCGGCCCAGCCTTACCCCGTGGCCGGCATGCACCGGCGGCGCCGATGCCGACGGCACCCGATCGGAGGAGCCGACGAGGCGCCGGGCCCCGAGAGAAGACGGCGTGGATGCCTGCGACCTGCCGCAGGGCCGCCCGGAGTGACGTGCACGGTAGCCGGGCGGAAGGCGAACGAGGGGCCTGCCGCCCCGGGACGGTGCAGGCGAGGTTCAGGACGGTACGGCGGACGCCGGGCCGGGTCAGCGGGCTGACGCGCTGCGCGGTGGTGTCGGCGCGCGGCAGATAGGCGTCGCCGGCCCGTGGCGGTGCCGCTGGACCGGCGTGTTCGCAGGCATGGGCAGGGGCAGTGCAGCGGTGTGCGGGGCGCACTCGAGCAGACCGCCGTCGCCGGGGTCGGCGGGAGCCTCGCGAAAAGAGCACCTGGTGAACGCCTCGGGCCGGGCCGGGCTGCTGTCGGCCCGGCAAGCCCACCGCGGCGCCTACCACTGCGCGTACGAGCGCCTGCTCATCCTCGTCGGTGCCTTCTACGACATCCACCAGGGCCGCGACGCCCACTTCCGCTGCGCCCAGACCCTCAGCCACCGAGACCAGCGGCCCCTGCGGCTGGACGAGTCCTTCCTTCACATCGTCACCGGCGTCGAAGACCTGCACGACGCCCAGGACGACACGGTCGCCCGCCTGTTCGCCGCCCTACGAGAGCCAATCGCGGGACTCCGTAAAGTGGGCCTGGGCGGGCACGGCGGGAGCCGTTCAGAAGTGGCCACCGCGTCTTGTGCGGCCACATCGCGCACGCGGACATGATGGGTGCTCGGAACGTTCTGCGGGCCGGGCTGGTCCGTCGCGAAGCTCAACCGGCGTAGCGAGAAGCTCCCTCATTCATGGCGGGGGAGGAGTCGCGTGATCAGACGCTTGACCTCAGCCATGGTTGAGGTGTGACGGTAATCCACATGACAATGGAATCCACGTCCCACGCGGCAGACGTCGAAGCGATCAGCCAGCTCGTCGCCACCGTCGAGCACTCCCAGCAGAACAAGGACCCCGAGGAGTTCCTCGGCCTTTTCCACCCGGATGCGATCTGGACGACGGCCCACGGCAAGGTCCTTATCGGCCTCGACGCGATCTCGGAGTTCACCCGCGAAGTCCTGCCCGCGGCGAGCTGGGATGGCAAGGTCACCTACGAGGTGGTCCACGTGCTCTTCATCCGACCCGACGTCGCGGCGGTCAAGGTCCGTCAGCGCTACCTGGCCCCGGATGAGGAGAGCGAGGGCGCCCCGCTGTACGTGATCTCAAAGGAGGCCGACGGCCGCTGGCTGCTGACCGCCTGCCAGAACACGGGGGTCGTCGCTGGCTAGTGCCGTATCAGGCAACGCTTGCCCTGTGGTGATGTGACGCGCCGTTCCGGTGCTGTGCCTGGCGGCGCGTGCCGTCACCCTGTCCGGGTGGCAGAACGAGTACATGTGCGCGAGATCGCCGAAGTGACGTTCACCAGCGTGGGCCGGGTTTTCGACGTGGAGCCTGACCAAGCTGGCGGACTTCCTGGTCGCCGAGGGGGTGGTCGACGACATCAGCCACGAGGGCCTGCGCATCGCGCTCCGCGAGGAAGGCGTCTCCTTTCAGCGCCCGAAGACCTGGAAGGCCTCCAGCGACCCCGGCTACGCGGCCAAGAAGGCCCACGTCGAACACCTCTACGTGATCGCCGATGGCGAGGTCATACCCGAGGATGCTTCCCAGAGGACTTGGTTGGTGAGTTCGCGGCGGAGGACGTGCTCGCCGGACATTTTGCAGCTCCCACCTCCCTCACGGTAGGGAACCCCTCACGGGCGGGGCCGGATAACACGGCCCCGCCCCAGCTACCAGCCACGAGCAGTCCCAGCCCGTCTGTCAGAACCCAGTCGTACCGTCATGGCCAAGAAGCCCGACAGCCGCCCCTCCTCCCCGCCGATCGTGGCGAGCGCCCCGTGGGGCCCCGGCCGGGGGCCCGGGCCGGCGGACCCGCCCGGCAGAAGTAGGCAGGGACCTACTTCTGCCGGTGGAACCGCATGGTCCGGCCCCCTGCTCACCGTGTTGGCTCGACGTGGAACGGGCGGCGGGGCCGGGCCGCCGGGCATCACGGTGCCCCGGGCCGCCCACACCGCCGTCCGGCAACCGGTACCGCACGCCCGCTCCGGTTCCGACGACCGGCTTGACCCTGGGGAACGACATGCTTGCAAGAGGCTTCCGCGTGCTGCGAAGGCTGGCCCTACCCGTGCTGTCGCTGCTCCTCCTGGCCGCGACGCTGCCCACCCCGACGACCGCCGTGGCGGCGTCCGGGAGCAAGT
This sequence comes from Streptomyces sp. NBC_00354, assembly GCF_036106915.1. Lineage (NCBI taxonomy): Bacteria > Bacillati > Actinomycetota > Actinomycetes > Kitasatosporales > Streptomycetaceae > Streptomyces > Streptomyces sp. NBC_00354. Next base: position 8,256,765 of record NZ_CP107983.1, read on the forward strand.
ACGGAGACGCCCGCCTCGACCAGTGGTCGTCGCTGACCACCCACAACTCCTACGCCAGCTCTGGGTCGTTGCTGCCGAAGAACCAGTCGCGCAACATCTCCCGGCAGCTGGACGACGGCGTGCGCGGGCTGATGCTCGACACCTACGACGTCTCCGTCGACCAGGAGGGCAACGTCGACCTGATGATGTGCCACTCCACGTTCGCCTGCTTCGAGAGCTTTCGCAGCGGGCTCAGCAGGGTGGTGGACTTCCTCAAGGCTCACCCGGACGAAGTGGTGACGGTCTTCCTGGAGAACTACGCGAGCCGCCCGTCGCTCACCCAGGCGGTCACCGACGTGCTGGAGGCCGAGAACGCGAAGAACCTGCTGTTCTCGCCCAACCAGTACGACATCGACAAGCGGAACTGGCCGCGGCTGCGCGACATGGTCTCCGACAACCGCCGCCTGGTGGTTTTCCAGGACAGGTGGGGAGAGGACGTCCCGGTCAAGTCCAGCGACGGGAGCAAGGAATACGGGCGCCTCATGTACACGTGGGCGCGCACGGTGGAGACGCTCTACGACTACGACGACCTGCCCAGCGGCTGCGCATCGCGCAACAGCAACCCGGTGGGGCAGAACCCCATGCCGGGCACGGCCCTGACGCCGCTGTTCACCATGAACCAGTTCGACTCGAGCGTGCTGAACCCCGAGGCCAAGGCGCCGGGTGACAACGGCTCGGCCCTGAAGAAGCGCATCGACAAGGACTGCCGTCCCGCCGCGGGCCACAACCCCAACTACGTCGCGGTGAACTTCTACGAGCAGAGCGACACCGGCGGCGTCACCCCGATGTCCGTGGTCAACGAACTCAACCGCAACGCCCACATCTTCCCGCCGCACCCGGCGCTGTGGACCGTCACGCCGAACAGGCAGTTCATCGGGCAGACCTACGAGACCACCGCCCCGAACCGCTGCATGGTGCGCGGCGAGGAGTTCCCCGACGGCTCGGGCGGCGTGGTGACACAGCGGGCCTGCGCGAGCCCGGCGCCCAGCAGCCAGCAGTGGTCGGGCACCCTGCCGCCCTACGACAGCCAGAACTACTACTGGATCAAGGCGGGCAACGGCTACTGCCTCACCATCCCGTGGAACCTCGGCGTGCCGCCCGGCAACGGCATGCAGCTGTTCTGGTGGCCGTGCGAGAGCCGGTGGGCCTCGGACAACCAGCTCTGGGAGGTCATGCCGGCGGAGCAGTACGGCGGGCGGCGCGCCACCTACTTCATCAACCGGTGGACCGGCAAGTGCCTGGCCCTGGACCCGGCGACGAACGCCGGCAAGGCCGGCAAGGTCACGCAGGACGTCTGCCCGACCCGCGGATGACCCTCCGGGCCTGATCCGGGCACCTGTCACGTCCGCGATACCGGCGCCCGAAGCGGCCCGGCCGAGCAATCGGCCGGGCCGGTCATACTTTCTGCATGGAAACGCAGGCGGCGGAGGCGGCGCGGGGCTGGCTGGCCGAGCAGGGCATCAGCAGGGTGCGCGACGGGTGGGTCAGCGACGAGCGGCCGGACGTGCTGCTCACGGCCAACGACGTGGCGCATGCCCGGGCCGGCGACGTGTTCGCCGAGGACATGGACGCGGCCGAACAGCTGCGGCTGGCCTTCGGGCTGTTGGACCTGCTCGACGAGTACTGGGTCACGTGCGAGATCCGGTTCGCCGACGACGGCGAGGGCGGTCCCCTCCCGGCCGACGTGCTGTGGGACGGCTACCGCCGGCGGTTGGAGGCGGAGCGGGAGACCGAGTCCGTCACCTACTCGCTCTGGGTGGACTGGTTCGAGGACCGCACCACGTCCGCGAGGGCCTTCGCCGAAGTGCTCGGCAACGACATCGACCGGGTCGTGACCGAACCGTCGGAGGGCCTGCTTCGGCGGGCCCGCCGGGTCCTGGAGTGCTCGGGGCCGGTGTGCTGGGCCGTGAAGGAGCCGACGTACCGCACCGCGATGCGGCTGCCCGCCCTGCACCCCGCCCTCTTCCGGGGCCTCCGGGCCGGCTTCCACGACGTCTACGGCGACCTGGAGCCGGGCGCCGCCCTGGCCCTCCTCGACCGGCTGGTCCTCCCGGCCGACACCGAGCACCGTGCCGAACTGCGCCATGTGCTCGCCGCCGGGCACAGCAACCACTACCGCAGCCCCGGCGCCTGGGACCGCGCGGTCCGCTCCTGTTCCTGACGGGGCCCCGGGCGCGGGCCGGGACCCCGTCGCCGGCGGAGCAGGCGGGGGCGGCTCGGCGGCGGGAACCGGGGTTGCGGGCGGGGCGTCTCTCCTCATCGCCGCGCTGGGGCGGATGACGTCGGAGCACCATGTTGGGTCGTCGGCGAAGACGTCGAGGGCGGCGCGGGCGAGGGCCCGGCCATCGGCAGCGTTCCGGCCTTGGGCAGGGCGAGGAAGGCCGCGTGGTACACCTCGGCGTCAGGGGCATACGAGTACTTCTCGAACCCGGCCCGGTTCAAGGCCGCCTCGGCGGCATCGGAGCACGCGTCGTATGCCCCGTTCACCCTCGCGTGGTCGGAGCAGTAGAAGAGCTGTGCTTCTCCGACGTCCACTGACAGCGCCCGGGGGCGGGCGTGCGGACCACGAACTTCCACCGGCAGAAGTAGATGTAACGTCTTGGCATACTTCTGCCGATAGGACCCGCCGACTCGGGGCGAACGCGCTGACCAGGGGATTTGATTCATGAGTAACGGGGGGTTCGCCGCGCGCCTGCATGCTCTGCGAACGGGTGCGGGGCTGAGTCAGGAGGAACTGGCGCAGGCCGCGGGTGTGAGCGTGCGGGCTCTTTCGGACCTGGAACGCGGACGTTCCCGGGGGCCGCAGCGCCGCACCGTACAGGCCCTCGCCACCGCCCTGGGCCTGGACGGTCCGGCCGCCGCCGAACTGGAACACACCGCCAGCCTCGGCCGCCCCCGCCCCGGCCCCGCTCCCGAAGCCGGGCCCGCCACCCAGCCGGAGACACAGCCCGTCCCGCACCACCCCCTCCAACTGCCACGCGATCTCGGCGACTTCACTGCCCGCGGCTCTGCCCTGAACCGGCTCCGCGCCCTGGCCGAACACCTCGACCCCGCTCACCCACCCGTTGCCGTGGTCAGCGGACAGCCCGGCCTGGGCAAGACCGCCTTCGCCGTCCACGCCGCCCACACCCTCACCCCCCACTTCCCGCACGGCCAGTACGCCATCGACCTGCGCGGCATGGACCCCCAGCCCACCCCGCCGCGCGACGCGCTCGCCCGGCTCCTGCGCGCCCTCGGCGCCGCCGACAACGCCATCCCCACCACCACCGAGGACCGCAGCGGCCTCCTGCGCTCCTTACCGGCCGAGAAGGCCCAGTGGCTCGCCGCCCTGGGCCGCGCCCAAGCCCGGGGCCTGCACCAACAGGTCATCGATACCGCCGAGGCGATGCACTGGTTCTCCGACCGCACCCCGCACTGGGAAGCATGGGCACAGGTCTTCCAGTGGGCCGTCGACTCTGCCCGCGCCCTGGGCAGCAAACGCGACGAGGCCGTCCACCTCAACTACCTGGCCTGGGCCTACAACATGTGTCTCTACGACCACACCGCCGCCCTGGCCACCGCACAGGCCGCCCTGGCCGCAGCGCGCGAAAGCGGCGACCAGCTCCAGATCGGCTGGGCCCTGGGCTACGCCGCCGGCGCCCTCCACCGGCTCGGGCGAACCAACGAATCCATCACCTGGCTCCACGAAGCCGCCGACCACCTCGGCAAGCAGAGCGGCCCAGAGAGCCGCCTTGCCGAACTCACCGCCCTCAACTCCCTTGGCCAGCAGCTGCGCCAGACCGGCCGCGCCCAGGAAGCCCTGGCCATCCACCGACGCAGCGAAGCCATCTGCCACACCGGCGTCCCAGGAAAGCCCCAGGAACTGATCGGCCTCTACCTCGCAGTAACCCGCCGGCACATCGGCAACGACCTCGCCGCCCTCAACCGATGGAACGAAGCAGAACACCTCCTGCGCTACGTCCTCACCCACTTCCAGGCAGCACAGATGCCCGCCTGGAGCGAACCGGCCCGCCTCGACCTCGGCATCGTCCTGCTCCACCTCAACCGGCACCACGAAGCCCACACGGTCCTGACCACCGCTCATGACGCGCTCGTCCGGCTGAACAACCCCCGCAAGTCCGAAGCCGCCGACCACCTCCACCAGCTCCACCCGACCTGCGACGTTGCACCTGACTCAACCGGCTGAGGAGGCGGAGGCCTCACCGCGCTGTCGCCGCGGGACCGGAGCGCGCGCCGCCGACCAGTCACCGGGGACGCGGAGAAGGCGGCCCGCCGCGGCCTGGCGGAGACGGCACGGGAGTCCCCGCAGCGCACCGTCCGCCAGGGGCCGCCCTCGCTCACGACGACACGGATCGACGCCCACGCGGCCCGTGCCGGCGTCGACGTCGCAACGGGGCCCGTCCGCCTCGACCCTTCGTGGCCGACTGCCGCCGCCGCAGCCGGCGAGCGGGCGGGGCTCTCACGCGTTGTACGGACGCGTCCGCCGTTCAGGCCACGACAAGCTGGCCATCGGCTCGACGACGCCGGCCTCCTCGATCTCTCACGTGCCGTCCTCGACTCCGCCCACGTCCGCGCTAGCCGTACGGCAGGCCGTACGCACGTCAGCGGGTCAGGAAGCGGGTGGCGCCCACGTAGACGCGGCCGGTGGAACCGATGGGCTCCTCCTTGACCGGGTCACCGGTCCGCGGCGAGTTGATCATCATGGGTTCGCCGTTCCTCGTCCCCGAATAGATGCCGACGTGGGTGACCTCGGTGCCGGTGGCGGGGCGGAAGGCGACGATGTCGCCGGGCCTGAGGTCCTCCGTACCGGTGATCCGCACCCCCGCGGCCGAGCCGGCGGGTACCTGCCCGCCGCCCGCCTCGAACTGCGGCTGGGCGTCCCGGGGGATCGTCACGCCGAGGGCGGCGTAGACCTGGCCGGTGAGACCGGAGCAGTCGTAGCCGAATCCGGAGGTGCCCGACCACAGGTAGGGCAGACCCAGGAACGCGCGTGCGGCGGCGACCACGTCCGCGCCGCTCGGTGCGGCCGGCACCCTGGCCAGGTCGTCAGCTCGGAAGAACAGCCGGCCACTGCTGGGGGAGTAGGCGGTGACGACTCCAGGCAGCGGACCGGCCTTCACCGGGAAGGAGGTGTTGTACGAGTACTCGCCCGTCTGCCCGGATTGGTCGCGGGCAAGCGCGGCCTGGGCGGTGGCGAAGCCCCGGGCTGTGGGGCGGGCAACGCGTTCCTCGTGCGTACCGCCGGGCGGGCGCCGGTGCTCCGAGGTCAGTTGCCGGTCGGGAATCCAGCCGGGGTAGGCGCCCCGTCCTGCCTGGTCCCTGGGGGTGGGCTGGCCGTGCACCCATACGTGGTCCCAGAGCAGACCGCCGTGCCACTCGGTGCGGTCGACGGTCACCGGGACGCCGTGGAGAGCCTGCGTCTCCCCGGCGACCTCACGCCGCTCGTCGAGGGACATGGTTGTCAACCAGCCGCGGATGTCTGCGGGATTGGTGGTCGCCGGAGCGTCCACGGGCCGGACCTGTTCGGGGCTCACCCAGACCTGAGCGACCGTCACGTTGACGTAGCAGGTCGCGGCGCCGTCGCAGGGACGTGGCGCGGCGGACACGAAGGGGCGGGACGGGGTGGTGGGAGCCGCGGGGATTGCGGCGGCCGGAGCGGCGAGGGCGAGGAGCATGGCGGCGGTGGCCGTCAGGACTGTCTTCACGGAGTACATACGTCGATCCTGTCCAGGGCAGCGCGCCTGCGAACCCCTCCGGCCCGGCCGGCCCACGCGGTCGTGGGATCGACTTGGCGCCGTCAACCGGTCCCTGGCGTCGTGGACTGCATGCTCCGCCGCGCCATCCGGGTGATGGCCCCGGTCATGGCCTGTCTGGATCTTCCATGATCGCAGCCATGCAGAGTGGGCGTAATGACCGCTTTGCCGGGAGGGCGTATTCCGGTGAAACAAAACCCCCTTGCCTAATGGTCAAGAAGTGTTGACCATTAGGGGTATGCCTACCGATGATCTTCCCGAGACGTTCCACGTCACCACTGACGAGCAGCTACGCGCCGTTTCCAATCTCACGCGTCACCGGATCATGGCCGTGCTCCGCTTCGAGCCCGCGACGATTACGCAGATCGCCGAGCGAGTGGGCCTTGCGAAGGGGAGTTCCAGCTACCACGTACGGCTGCTGGAGCGGGCCGGCCTGGTGAAGGTGGTACGAACGAGGAAGGTCCGGGGGGTCACCGAGCGGTACTACGCAATGGCCGCGCGGGCGATCGTGCTGCCGGATCCGGGCGCGGGAGGCCCGGATGTGCTGATGCGGCATGCGGTGGCGGACCTGGAGGCAGCGCCGGTGGAGGGCGAGCGGCACGTACGGATGGCGCATCTGCGGCTCACCGAGGAGCAGTTCGCGGAGCTGGGGGCGCGGCTGCAGGCACTGGCGGACGAGTACCGGGAGCAGTCCGATCCGTCGCTGCCGGACGTGTCACTCGTCTTCGCACTGTTCCACCCGGCACCGCGCCAGCAGGCCGAAGGGGACGCCAAGTGACCGCAGACGTTCGGAAGTTGCCGACCCGGTTCGGACGGCTCTGGGCTGCGCAGACGGTGTCCTCGCTCGGTGACGGGGTGTCGCATGCCGCGCTGCCGCTGCTCGCGTTGGCGTTGACGCGGGATCCGATGGCGCTCGCCGTCGTCACGGCCGCCGGAACGCTGCCGTGGCTGCTCTTCGGGGTGCTCGGCGGTGCGCTGGTGGATCGCTGGGACCGTCGGCGCACGATGTGGGTCACGGACGCGGCGCGTGCGGTGCTGCTCGCGATACCGGCGGCAGCGGCCGCGCTCGACGTGCTGAGCATTCCACTGCTCGCGGCCGTCGCCTTCCTGCTCGGCCTCGGCGGACTCTTCTTCGACACGGCCGCCACGGCCTATCTGCCGGATCTGCTCGGCCGCGACCCCGCGCTCCTGGAGCGCGCCAACTCCCGCCTGCGCGGCACCCAGACCGCCGCGTCCGGCTTCGCGGGGCCGCCTGCGGGAAGTGCCCTGCTCGCGCTCGGACGGGCGGTTCCGCTGCTCGTCGACGCGGTGTCGTTCGCGCTCTCCGCACTCCTCGTGCGGTCGCTGCCTGCCACACCCCGGCCCGTACCGCAGGCCCGTGAGTCGCTGCTGCTGCAGGCGCGGGCCGGCGCCTCGTACGTATTCCGGGATCAGTTGCTGCTCGGACTCGCGCTGCGTCCGGCGGTCGGGAACATCGCCTTCCTCGCCGTGGAGACCGTACTTGCCCTCTTCGCGCACGACCGTCTCGGCATCGACACCTTCGGCTTCGGCCTGCTCCTCACGGCGGAGGCCACCGGCGGTCTGCTCGGCGCGGGCATCGCCTCCTTCCTCGGCCGACGACTCGGCACCGGCACCGCGTTGACCTGCACGGCCGCAGTCGAGGGACTCGCCATCCTGGGCCTTGCCGCCGCCCCGAACCCGTACATCGCCGGCCTCGCGCTCGCCGTCTGCGGAGCGGGCATGGGCGCCACGATGGTGCTCGGCCCCTCCCTCCGACAGGCGATCGTCCCCGCCCACCTGATGGGCCGGGTCGCCTCCACCTCCCGCATGCTCGCCATGTGCGCCGCCCCGTTCGGCGCCTTCCTCGGCGGCTGGCTGGCCACCACCTACGACGTACGCACCCCGCTCTACGCCGCCGCCGGCCTCCTCCTCACGATGACCGCCGTCACGGCGACCATGACCAGCAACCGCCAGGTTGACGCGGCGCTGCGTGCCGCCGCCCCGGCCGGTGATCCAGATCGCCCGGAATCCTGGGATGCCGTTCAGGAAGGTGCCGTTTAGGCCGCTTCTTACCGATCATCCGATCGTTGGTTGATGTGTGTCGTTGACTGACGCGCAGTGGGCGCGGATCGCGCCGTTGCTGCCGGACCGGACACCTCAGCGGGGTGGTCGGTGGCGGGACCATCGCCAGGTGATCGGGCATCACCGGTGCTGACAGCGAACGACTCCAGCGCCTGCACAACCTGCGGCGGGTCGGTGGCGTAGACCCCGGTGAGGTACCACACCGAGAGCGCCGATCCCTTCGCCGGGCTGACCGCCGGTTGCCGGGCCGCCCGGGCGGGCCGCCGATATCCTGGGACCGAGATCGGGGGCTTTCCTCATCCGGAAGGCAGCACGATGCGGCGTCGATACCTCATGCTCCTCGCAGCCCCGCTCCTCGCCTCCTCGGTGGCCCTCGCCCCCGCCCACGTGGCGCAGGCCGGAACCGCCGGGACGAGCGGGGTCAAGCAGGCGGTGAAGGTCACCAAAGTCGAAGTGGTCACCCTGCTGAAGCCGGGGGAGACCGTCGAGTGCAACGGAACTCCCGTGGCCATGGCCTTCGACGGAAAGGTCACGGCGACCGGGCCGGGCACGGTCCGCTACCACTGGACCGTGAACGCCAGCCGCGCCCGGGTCTCCCCGGGATCCTTCGCCTTCGGCGCGGGCACCTCCACCAAGGTCGTCCTTCAGGTCGTGGACATGCCGGCGCCCAGGAACGCCAAGGCGGTGACCGGGTACGTCACGCTCCACCTGCCGGACCAAAAGAAGAGCGTCCGCAGCGAGCAGGTGACGTTCCCCTGCGAGAAGTGAGCCCTACTTCTTGTTGCGCTTCAGCAACAGCTTCGACAGGCCCGCCGGAACAAGACGGAAGGTGACGCCTGGGAACTGCAGCGGCGCGGTTGCCGGAGAGTCCACCGGCAGGTCCGTCCGGGCCGACTGCGGCTTTGGACGATCCCGCCGCCGGGGTACCACTCTGTCACCGGCTCGCCAGCGCCCGCCGCTGCACGGGATCGAGGTAGGACCCGGCCGCCCGAGCGGCGGTTGGGACGGCACCGAACCCCCTCGCGAGTGGATGAACAGGCACTTCCGTGGACGCACCAGCCACTGCACCCACTGACCAGCACCCGCGGGTTGATCGCGCAGACCTTCGGTCCGGTTACCCGCAAGCAGGAGACCAGCAGCCCTCGCGGAGTCTCGATGAGTCGATGCCACAGAAGATCTTGCTCAATCTCGCTCTCCCGTCCATGCACTGTATGAATGTGCAGCTCAGCTCCGTGCGGAGCGCGCGGCGCTCTAATGGACCGAGAGATCGCACCCGGCAGCAGCCTGAACCTCTGGGCCCGGGCAACCTCATTGCGATAGGAGTTCTAAGAGTGGAGTGCTCGGCGCAGTGCCTCGACGGCCAGCGTGCGTGCGACAACGGTCGCCTTGGAGTCGCGGAGGCTGTCGAGCATGAGGAAATCGTGGACCATGCCCAACACGCGCACCGCGGTGACGTCCACACCGGCCTTGCGCAGCTTGGATGCGTACGCCTCGCCCTCGTCACGCAGTACGTCGGCCTCATCGGTGATGACCAAGGTGGTGGGAAGGCCGCGCAGCTGCTCGATGTCGGCCCGCAGAGGGGACGCGTAGATCTCTTCGCGCTGCCCGGGCTCGCTGGTGTAGGCGTCCCAGAACCACTTCATCCCGTCGCGGGTGAGGTAGTACCCCTCGGCGAACTGCTGGTATGAGGGGGTGTCGAAGTTGGCGTCGGTGACAGGGTAGAGCAGCACCTGGGCCGCCAGGCTGACATCGCCGCGCTCCTTGGCCATCAGCGCGAAAACGGCCGACATATTGCCGCCAACCGAGTCGCCGCAGACCGCGATCCGGGAGGTGTCGAGGTTTTGCTCCTCGCCGTTTTGGACGATCCACTTTCCGACCGCGTAGTTCTGCTCGATCTGCGTGGGGTACTTCGCCTCGGGGGCCAGGGCGTAGACCGGGAAGACGACCGCTGCTTCCGATCCGACCGCGAGTTCACGTATCAGTCGGTCGTGGGTATTCTCGTCACCGAATACCCATCCGGCGCCGTGGATGTACAGCACGACCGGGAGGGTTTTCGTCTCTCCCTCGGGGCGGATGATACGGGCGCGGACGTGGCCGTATTGTCCCGCGTCTACGCTCACCCACTCCTCGGTCACGGCGGGCTTGGCCACGCCCTCCCCGGCCTGCAGGCCATCGAGCATCTCGCGGCCGTTCTCCGGTGGGACTTCGTAGATGCGCGGGTGCGCTGAGGTGGCGTCGGCCAGCTCTTTGGCCGCGGGTTCCAGGACGGGGGTCGGGAACGACGGATTCGCGGGCATGCTACGCCTCCTGTCTCGGCGGGTTTAGCGGACAGCGGACAGCGGACAGCGGACAACGCCGAGCCAGTTCCATCGTCTCTCAGTGGCGCATCGGCGCAACATCGAGAGAGGGCGGGCGCACCTTCTGCCAGGGCCAGTAACAGCTTCTCCCTATGGGTACGTTCCCGCCTCTCGGTGGCTATTGCTGTCCTCCAGCGCTCTTGTTTATGTTCTCGATCCCGTGCCGCCTCGTGTTCCTGGCGCGAGCGCGGGCCGGAATCAGGGTCCGTAAAGTTGACGTTCCTTTTACAGTCCCTGTCATGTGTGTAGGCGTGAGGGGGAGGCGGCTGGTGGTGACGTTGTGGTGTGGTGTGCCCAGTAGGAAGAAGGCGAGGAAGAGTGCTCCTTCGGCTGCGGCGATGACTGGGTTGCTGCCGAAGTACACGAAGGCGGCGACTCTCAGATCAGACCGGGGGTCTGGTCTGAGAGGGCGTTGGTGGGTGGGAGTGTCATGAATCGGAGGCGAGGTCGCGGACGGTCGCCATGTCGCTGAAGGGGAGGAGGTCCTCGCCCACGATCTGGTGAGGTTCGCTGCCTTTTCCGGCGATCAGGACGACGTCTTCGGGCTGGGCTGCGGCCAGTGCGAAGCCGATGGCTCGGCGCCGGTCGGCGGAGCGCTCGTACGGTGTGCCGGTGCTCTCGATGCCGGGGGCGATCTGGTCCAGGATCGCCTCGGGGTCCTCGGTGCGGGGGTTGTCCGAGGTCAGGACGCACAGGTCGGAGTGGGTACCGGCGATGCGGCCCATCTCGGCCCGCTTGGTGGTGTCCCGGTCGCCGCCGCAGCCGAAGACGGTGATGACCCGGCCGCGGGCGAAGCCCCGGATGGCCGTGAGGACCTTGTCGAGGGAGTCGGGCGAGTGCGCGTAGTCCACGATCACCGACATCCCGGCGGGGGTCACGAAGCGCTCGAACCGGCCCGGTACGGGCGGCATCTGCGCGAGCGCGGCGACCAGGCCGTCCAGGTCGTGCCCCAGGACCCGGCAGGCCGCCACGGCCGCCAGCGCGTTGGACACGGAGAACCGGCCCGGGACCGGGACGGCCGCGGGGTACGCCCGGCCCGCGTGGTGCAGGGTGAACCGAGTGCCGGAGGCGTCCGCGATCAGGTCTGCGGCGCGGAAGTCGGCCTCCGCGTCGAGTCCGTACGTGGTCACCGCGCCCGGCATCATCGCCTGGATCCCGGCTCCCACGGCGTCGTCCACGTTGACCACTGCGTGCCGGCAGAGCCCCTGGAACAGCCGGAGTTTGGCGTCCGTGTAGCGGCCCATCGTGCCGTGGTCGTCCAGGTGGTCCTGCGTCAGGTTGGTGAAGACGCCGACGTCGACGAACGTGCGGTCCATCCGGTACGTCTGCAGCGCCATCGAGGTGGCCTCCAGCACCACGCTGCCCGTGGCCCGTTCGCGCATGTGGCCCAGGAGGTACTGGAGGTCGGGCGATTCCGGAGTGGTCAGCACCGAGGGCGGCATGGGGATCACCTCGTCGCCGATCCTGCTGCCCGCCGTTCCGATGACGCCCACCGAGGCGCCCTCAGAGATTCTCAGCAGCGACTCGACCATGTACGAGATGGAGGTCTTCCCGTTGGTCCCGGTGACCGCCACCACGTCCATGTGCCGCCCCGGCTCACCGAAGTAGCGGGAGGAGGCGACGGCGGCGGCCTTGCGGGTGTCGGCCACCCTTACGACGCACACCGCGGGCGACAGCTCCCGCTGCGGGGGCGCGGTGGCGGCTCCCGTCGCGTCGACGAGCACGGCCACCGCCCCGCGGGCGAGCGCCGCGCCGATGGCGGCGGGACCGCCTCCGCGGTGGCCGGGTACGGCGATGAAGAGCGAGCCTGGCACGACCCGGTCGACGTCGAAGGTGGTGCCCGCGGTGATCCGCGTCGATGCGGCGTCACCCTGGATGACGTGGTACTCGTGGCCGGTCAGCAACCCGCTCAACTTCACGGTGGTCCCTTCGGGAGCGGCGGCGGCCCGGCGTGCGGCCCGCGCCTGGCGGCAGCGCCGACGGATCGCCGGTACCGCGGTGATGGGGTGGGGGCGAGGGGTCGCCCCCGGGCGACGGGACCGGGAAGGGTCGGGGCGCGGTGGCCCGGCCGGGAGGCCGGAGGCGGGTGGGGCCGTCCCGGGAAGGGGTACGGGAGGGGCCCGGATGAGGTGGGTGGCGGGGGACGGCGGCGGGAAGCGCTAGCCGTGGCCGTGCGGGGCACCGCGGCCGACCGCGGGGGCCTGGCCGTCGACGGCGGTCCGGGAGCTGACGCCCGTCCGGTCCGCGCGGGCCGCACGCGCGGCGGGAGCAGCCTGCGGCAGGCACTCCTCCGTGACGCGTGTGCGGTTCATGAGCCGAGTGTACGGGCGCCCGCGCGCCCCGGGCGCCACGCCGGGGCGGGGCACACCCTTTTCCCGCCGCCTTGGCCCGGGGCGGCGGGCTTCCCGTAGACAGAGGGGCCGCCGCCTGCGGGGGCTTCGCGTTTCCTGCGCGGTGTTCAGCGCCTGTTCGGCCCGGCCGGGCTCCGCGCGGAGGCAGGTGGCGCCGTGCGGCATTCGGGAACGTGCGCGTGGCCTGCTTGACCGGTCGGGACGCCGCCCGCAAAGTCGGAACGCGGTGTCGTGACAGCGCCGCCCGACCCCGTTCTCCGGTCCACCCGTCCGAAGGCGGCAGACGGCCTTGGCCTCCGGGAGTGACTGCGCTGATGGTCCTCGACCTGGTCGTGATCGGCACGGCCATCACCCTGGGGCCTCTGCACAACAGCGCCTTCATCCTGCTGCTCTCCTCGCGGCGTGGCGTCCGCAAGGGCCTGGCGTTCCTGTTGTCGTGGCTCGCCAACCTGGTTGTGGTGATCGCGTGTGTGGTGCTGCTGACCGGTGGTGAGCCCCCGGCCCGCCACAGCACGCCGTCGACCGCCGCGGCGTGTGCGAAACTCGCCATCGGAATAGGGCTGGTGCTGTACGGCGCACACCGGCGCCGTCGGCCGCCCCGCCCGCACGGCCCGCCGCACTGGACCGCCCGGGTAGACAGCGCCTCACTGGTCACGGCTGCCGGGCTGGCCTGGCTGCTGCAGCCTTGGGCGCTGGTCGGTGCCGGCGCCGCGACGGTCGTCGCCGCGGACCTTTCCTCCCTCACCAGCTGGCTCGCACTGACCGGCTACTGCCTGCTGGCCACGCTCGGCCTCATCGTCATGGAGATGTACACGGTCTGGGCACCGGCGGCCGCGGGTGCCAGGTTGAACGCCCTGCGGATTTGGCTTGAGCAGCATCAGGAGCAGCTGATCGTCACGATCTCCCTGCTCGTCGGCCTGTGGCTGACGGCCCGGGGCATCTATGAGCTGGTCGCCTGACCGCACGTGCGACTTGGGCAGATGCTCCACTCCGCGCCCGAGCCCGTGACCTGGGCATCCTCCCAGGGCGGCGGCTATGCATAGCCGCCTCTTCCCCGCGTCCGGAACGCTCGGGGAAGGGGACGGTGCTGTCCCGGGGGGCGAGGCGGGCCGGGCCGGGGACCCAAGACACCTCAGCCTCCCGATCCGGTCGATCCCTCGGTGGCGGACGCGGAGTCCTCGGCGTAGTAGCGCCGAAGGAGATCCTGCTCGGCGTCCCGGCGCGGGAACTTGAAGAAGACCAGGAGCGCACCGAGTGCGATCGCGGTCAAGGCGGCGGTGTATGCCCAGTCGTCGCCGTCGAGGAACGACTGGCGGGCTGCCGCGACGATCTGGTCGGCGTACTGGGGGTGCTGCTGGGCGACCTGCTCTGCGGAGGCGAACGACTTCGTCAGCTCGCTCTGGACCTGGTCCGACACGTCCTTGCTCTCGGAAGACGTGGCGATCGCCGAGCTGAAGGCCGAGGCGTATCCGGCGGTGAGCAGCGCGCCCATGACGGACTGCATGATGGCCCCACCGAGGTCCCGTTGCAGGTCCGCTGTGCCCGAGGCCATACCTGCCCGTCGCACGGGCACCGACCCGGTCAGCGAGTGCGATGCGGGCGTCCCGGCGAAGCCGACCCCGATGCCGGTGAGCACGTAGGCGAGGCCGATCTGCCAGTAGCTGCTGTCCTCGCCCCAGAACAGCAGCATCCAGCCGAAGGCGAGGAAGAGGAACACATAACCGATCAGCAGAGTCGTGCGGGCGCCTCGTGTCTCGACCAGCTTCGCGGACTGCGGTGCCACGATGACCATCGTCACGACGACGGGCAGGATGGCGGCCCCTGCTGCGACGGAGTCGTACTCGAGCACGTTCTGCAGGTACTGCTGGCTGACAAACGCCGACCCCATCAGGGAGCCGAACACGACGATGCCTGCGCATGCGGCGACCCAGAACGTTCGCCGGCCGGCGATGTGGAGGTCGTACAACGGGTTAGGAGCCCGGCGCTGACGCCAGAAGAACGCTGCTCCGGCAGCGAGGGCGATCACGACGAGGCCGACGACCAGTGCCCCCTGGTTGGGAACGGCGGCGAAATTGATCGCCAGAACGAGTCCCGCGATCAAGAGGACGGACAGGATGCCGCCGAGATTGTCCACCGGTTCGGTCGACTCGTTGGCGTGCGCGGGGACGAACAACAGTGCCATGATCAGCGCGACCACGGCGAGGGGCAGGGTGATCAGGAACACCGACCCCCAGTAGAACTGTTCGAGCAACGCGCCCGCGACCACTGGCCCGAGCATGGAGATGCCTCCGCCCAGGGCCGACCACAGCGCGATCGACTTCGTCCGCCCCGGCCCCGCCCACAGGGCGGTGATCAGTGCCAGGGTGGTCGGGTAGGCCATGCCGGCCGAGAGTCCTCCGAGGATCCGGGCCGCCACGAGGACGGTGTCATTCGGCGCGCAGGCGGCGAGCAGACAGGCCGGGATGGAGAGGGTGACGCCGAGGAGCAGCAGCAGCTTGCGCCCGTGACGGTCGCCGATCGCCCCTAGATAGAGCACCGATGTGGCCAGGCCGACGGAGTACCCCACGGCGATCATGTTCAGCGCGGTCTGTGACGAGTCGAAGGCCTTCCCGATCGCGGGCAGGGCCACGTTGGCCACCGACAGGTTCAGGTTGGCCACCGCCGCGACGATGATCAGGGACGCCAGGACGAGCGGCGCGCGCGCCGGGGCCTCGCGCGGAACGCCGCCTCGTGGCGCGCCACTTTTCGACATGGAGACCTCCGGGCAAAGGTGGGCTTCGCGGGAGTCCTGCCTGATCCGCGTTGCCGTACATAGCCCCCATTGGACATCGCCCACCGGCACCGACGTGGCCCGCCGCGCCGCCCAGAAGCAGCGCCGGGGCAAAAGCTGCCCGGGCAAGGCCCCGACCGCCAGCCGAGGCGTTGATGCCGGCACTGAGCAGGGCCCTCGGCGGGGGTGTCGCTGCGGAGTCGTGCCTCCGCAGTGTCAAGGCCGGCGGACGTTGGTGCCCCGGAAGGCGGCCAGGAAATCGGACGGGTGACCAGGCTCAGGCCCTGTTCCCGGGCCGTGCGCATGTCTTAGCGGGTGGGAAAGGAATGGTAGCTTCCGCCGGTCCTCTGGGGTTCCGCCGCTTCAAGGTGCCGGTCGAAGTCGGCGAGGACCTCGTCGAGCATGTCGACTCCGGCACGGTTGACCGAGCTCGACATGGCTCGTCGCGATCCTGGGTGCGTGTGCCGTCGGCCTCTGAGGCATCGGCCCGGGCGATCCGGCCGCTCGGACGGCTCAGCGCGTGAGGATGACGCGGCGGCGGACCCATAGGTCGCTGGTCGCGGCGGAGAACAGGAAGTCCGCGACGTCGGCACGGTTGATTCTTCCGCCGACGCGTCCTTGGGTCCCGTCCAGCGGGATCGTCTCGTAGTCGCCCGTGGTCTGGCCGTTGGCGAACATCACGGGCAGGGCGATGGTCCAGGCGCGGTCGCTGCGGGCGATGGTCTCATCGGCGATGCCCTTGTCCGCCATGAGCTTGCCCATCACGAGCTTCGACGCCGAGGCCTGGAAGAGGGACTGGCGCCGGGCGGTGTCGCCCGAGCCGAGAGCCGACAGCCAGACGAGACGCTCCACGCCGGCCGCGGCCATTGCCTCCAGGACGGGACCGGCGGTGCGGGTGGCGAGAGTGGACTTGTAATCCTTGCCCGGTCCCAGGGCACAGATGAGGGCCTGGCTGCCCCGAGTAGCCGCTTCGACGCCCGCGGCGGAGGTGGCGTCGCCGATGACGACGCTCACGCGTTCCTCGTCGCGCTGCGGCAGCCGGGCCGCGTCACGGACCAGTGCGGTGACCCGGTGCCCGGCTGCAAGAGCCTGCTGGAGTACCTGCTGGCCGATGGGTCCAGTGGCGCCGAGGATGGTGAGCTGCATGATCAGGCCTCTTTCTCTGTGCGGGCTGGGCCTTCGGGCGAGCCGCGACGCCGAGCCCGGGTTTCCGGAGTGCGGGGCTCACGGCGATCAACTCGAGAGCCCGCAATGCTCGGCGCACCGCGCCCGGGGGGTACGGCGCGGCAGGGGGGCGCCCGTACGCGACGGACCGCGGCAGGCGGCACACGATGTCGAGCAACATCGGGAACGCCCCGTCGGCGTGCCAGAAGCGTGGCTCGGCAGGACGCACCAGGCCGGACCGGTCGAGACCCGAGCGCGCAGCGACGCGGACGGTGAACCTAGCGGCTGAGGGAGTCGGTGGTGCTCTGACCAACGGGTGGCGGCAGTCGTGGTCACGGCCGACCGTGCGAGTACGTGCCTGTTGCACAAGTACTCACGCGCGGGTGAGGACGTACTCGTAGGCAACCCCATGAAACGTGAGGCCGCCGGTCAGCTTGGTGACCCGGGTCGTGGCACCGGTGCATCCGGCCGTGGCGAGTGTCGGACCCCACGGGGTCTCGAACCGGATCCGGCTCCTGCCGGAGATGTCCTCCAGCAGATTCGGGGCGGAGGTTACCGCGTCATCTGAGATGGCCGGGTGGAAGAACCCCGTGCGGACAAGGCCGTTGGGGATCGCCCCTGCGGAGGCCTGCGGAGTGAGTGTCATGGCGATGGGCGAGGCGCCTCCGACCACGGTCAGCGTGCCAGCGAAAGCAGTGTCAGCAGTGCCCTCGGCTGTGGCGAGGTAATCCGCAAACAGGGTGCCACCACAGGTGTCGGAGACGCTCGCACCCCCGGACTTATGATCCACGGCATGCGCGGAGGGAACTGTGAGTAGGGCGGCTGTGGCCATCAGGACGATGAAGGCGAGACCACGCGTGGTGTGATTCATACACCGCCAACGATCCGAGCGCGTGATCGTTTCGGCCCGTCTCGTTCACTGCTCGCATGTCCGCCCCGAGTCGGCAGTGACCTCAGCTACTTCGCAACCCCGGACCGGCTCACCGCCTTCGCCGGGCTTGCACCAGCGCCGCATGACTCAGGAAAGAAGAGCGGCAACCTCCACCGCCCCGGCCACTACCACCGCGGCCTCCAGCGCGTCTTCTCCATGTCCGCCCTGACCAGCGTCCGCTACGACCCCAACTACCGGACCTTCTACGGCCGCAACGAGCCGAGGGGAAACGCCGTACGCAGTCCGTGATCGCCCTCGCTCGCCGCCGCGGCAACGCCCTGCGGGCCCTGATCCGTGACCGGCGCCTCTACGAAGTCGCGCCGCCTCAGACCGCGGCGATGACGCGACCCGTAAATCAGGTCGACGCGCAGTGGCTCGGCTCGTAGCCTCCGCCTGTGACGGGGAGAAGTGAGACAGAGAGTGCCTTCAAGAATCGGTGCGCGAACGCCGAGCGGATGCTCGCGTCGCTCACCGGCTACTTCATCAGTCGGATCTCGTTCGAAGCCTTCAACGAGGACGACTCCATGGAGATCACCATGAGAGACGGGCCGACGAAGCCCGACGTCGTGATCTCTCTCTCCGACCTTCGCTACGTCGCGGTGTCAAAGCCCCCTGAGATCTCCGGCTGCTTCATCGACGCGATCTCCCTGACACACCTACCGGAGATGCCACACCCTGGCCCGAGGACGCAGCCGGCCGCGTCGGCCGATTCAACGGATTGAACGAGCTCGCATGGCTGCGGATCAGCGGCCCGGCCGAGGTAGACGTCGTGGCATCGATCCTGACCGTCTACACGGCAATGAGCGACGACGAAGCAGAACAGATCAGTACGCCAAGCTGACGAACCAGGCCCGCTGACGAGCCGGATCGAGGTTGGCTTCTCCAATGGGAAGACCCTGATCGTGACGGTTGGCCCGCAAGGCGGTGAGCCGGGACACGACAGGTGGAACCTGGCCAGACATGTGGGAACCACTAGAGACGTGTCGCAGTCCGAACAAGGTCGGCGACGGCTCTGGACCGGCTGTGCGGTGGCCAGGCGATCACGGTGGTGACTGTCGGCGCGTCCAGCACGGGTACGGCAGCGAGGTCATCGTGCAGTTGGGCTCGGCACGACTCCGGTGATACCGCGCAAGCACGGCCGAGCGCGACGAGCTGCAACAACTGCGCGTGGTCGCGGACCTGTGGGCCGGGGCCGGGCGGGTAGGTGCCGTCGGGGTCCGGCCAGCGTGGCAGGGGCAGGCCCGGCAGCCCGGTGATGTCGGCCATGTGCACATGGGCCCGGACGGTGAGCGGATGCCCGGCAGGCAGGACCACCACCTGGCCCTCCGTGCCGAGTTCCTCGGTGTCGAACCCGGCCGTCGAGTCGAACGGACGGTGCAGCAGCGCCACGTCGGCCCGGCCCTCTCGCAGGAGTCGTTCCTGTTCGGCCGGCCCGCACAGGATGACATCGACGGGGACCGCGCCGGGTTCGGCGGCGTACGCGTCGAGCAGTTTCGCCAGCAGTTCGCGGGAGGCGCTGGCTTTGGTGACCAGGACCAGGCCAGGACGGCCGGTCGTGGAAAGGGCGGCGCGGCGGGTCCGGCGCTCAGCAGCGTCGACCGCGTCGAGGGCCGCCCGGCCCTCGGCCAGCAGCACCGAGCCGGCCTCGGTCAGCGCGACAGTGCGGCTGGTCCGATCCAGCAGTGCTGCCCCGAGTCGGCGTTCGAGCTGCTGGATCGCCCGTGACAACGGCGGCTGCGCGATGCCGAGCCGCTGCGCGGCGCGCCCGAAGTGCAGCTCCTCAGCGACCGCGACGAAGTAGCGCAGTTCCCGGGTCTCCATGAGGGCCACGCTACCCCGGATCAATACCCGGACGGTATCGCTGCCCACCCCATCGGTCTTGGACCTCGCGCCGGGGTCCGAGGCAGCATGATTCCCATGAGTGAACGAACGATTGCGCTGGTCACCGGTGCGAACAAGGGAATTGGCTACGAGATCGCCGCAGGCCTGGGTGCCCTCGGCTGGAGCGTCGGCGTCGGCGCCCGCGACGATCAGCGCCGTAAGGCGGCGGTGGAGCGACTGCGCGCGGTCGGCGTCGACGCGTTCGGCGTACCACTGGACGTGACCGACGACGTGAGCGCGAGCGCCGCCGCACGGTTGATCGAGGAACGGGCCGGGCACCTCGACGTGCTCGTCAACAACGCCGCCATTACCGGCGGCATGCCGCAGGAGCCCACCCAGGTCGATCCCGCCACCATCCGGACGGTCATGGAGACCAACGTGATCGGCGTCATCCGCGTCACCAACGCGATGCTGCCGTTGCTGCGCCGCTCTGCCTCGCCGCGGATCGTGAACATGTCCAGCAGTGTGGGCTCCCTCACCCGGCAGTCAGGAACCGCTGCTGAGCAGACGGCGGGTCCGGTGGCCGTGGCGTACTCGCCGTCGAAGACGTTCCTGAACGCCGTCACCCTCCAGTACGCCCGGGAGTTGAGCGGCACGAACATCCTGATCAACGTCGGCTGCCCCGGCTACGTCGCCACCGACCTCAACGGCTTCCGCGGCGTACGCACCCCCGAACAGGGCGCGGCGATCGCCATCAAACTCGCGACCCTGCCCGACGATGGCCCGACCGGCAAGTTCTTCGAGGACGCCGGCGAAGTGCCCTGGTGATGTGCACGGTGGCCATCACCCGCCCAGGTGAGGTGCCTTCGCCCGCGCGTCGATTTCGGGGTCTTCGCCCACGCCCTGTGTTCCGGCCTGGTGCCTGACTGCGGCCAGGGCGTCCTTGACCTCCCGCGCCATGCGGCCGGCGTCGTTGGGCTGTTCACCTCATCGGTGTGGCTCATGTCGATGACGAGGAGCCTCCCTGGCCGAGTAGTGCTGGTGCAGCCCCTTGTCGCCGAAGCCGAGCCCGGAGTTCTACGGCCGCATGCCCTGGGTGTGGTGCACGGACCTCAGCGGACGTGTCGACTGAACCGGCAGGCCTTGGCCGCGCCGATCTGTTCGGAGCGCGGTGCCGCGATGTGGCGGGCACGGCATCGACGCCGTGCCCGCCGCGGTCCGGGCCCGCTCAGGCGGTGCCGAGTGCGGTGCGCAGGGTGGTGGTGGCGAGGTCGATGGCGGCTTGGGCGGCGTGGGTTTCGCGCAGGGCGTTGAGCATCACGAAATCGTGGATGATGCCCCGGTAGCGGACCGCGGTGACGGGAACGTCGGCGGTGCGCAGCTTGTCGGCGTACGCCTCGCCCTCGTCGCGCAGTACGTCGGCCTCGGCGGTGATGATCAGGGCCGGCGGGAGGCCGGTGAGCTGCTCGGTGGTGGCGCGCAGCGGGGAGGCGGTGATCTCGGCCCGTTCGGCCACGTCGGTGGTGTACTGGTCCCAGAACCACTGCATTCCGTCGCGGCGCAGGAAGTAGCCCTCCGCGAACTGATGGTAGGAGCCGGTGTCGAAGGCGGCGTCGGTGACCGGGTAGAAGAGGACCTGTTGGCGCAGGTCCAGGCCGCCGCGTTCCTTGGCCATGAGGGTGAGGGCGATGCTCATGTTGCCGCCGACGGAGTCCCCGGCGACCGCGATCCGGGTGGCGTCCAGGCCGTGTACGGCGCCGTCGGTGACGATCCAGCGGGCCACCGTCCAGTTCTGCTCGATGGCGACCGGGTAGCGGTGCTCCGGTGAGAGGTCGTACTCGGGGAAGACGACGGCCGCATGGGCGCCGACCGAGAGCTCACGGACCAAGCGGTCGTGGGTGTGCGCGTTGCCGAACACCCAGCCCGCGCCGTGGATGTAGACGATCACCGGCAATGGGCCGGATGCCCCTGTCGGGCGGACGAGTCGGGCGCGGATCGAGCCGGTCGGGCCGCCGGGGACGGTCACCCACTCCTCGTCGACGGCGGGTTCGGTGATGTGAGCGGACTGGACTTCGTCGACGGCCTTGCGGCCCTCGGCCGGCGGGATCTGGAACAGGAATGGCGGCTTCGCCGTGGCCTCCGCGAATGCGGCCGCAGCGGGTTCCAGGACCGGACGAGCACTCTTCTCAGTCATGTTGGACTCTCCAAGGCGTAGGGCATCGAGAGCGGGCAGCCCTCGGCGATCGTCGCGCCGCCGCCCGGCAGGCACACCAGAAAGGTAGCGTGCGATTAAGTAGTACACAACTTAATCGTGCGCGCTATGGTCGCGTGCGCCTCGAACGGTAGGATGAGAAGCCGGGATCCGGGCAGGTGGCAGCAGCGGATCAGGCGGAAGTAGAGGGAACAGCGGAATGGAGAAGGCGGCGACCGGGCAGGCGGAAGGCGACTCGGTGCGGTTGGAGGACCAGCTCTGCTTCGCCCTCTACGCCGCCTCTCGGGCGGTCACGGCTAGCTATCGACCCCTGCTGGACGAACTCGGATTGACCTACCCGCAGTATCTGGTGATGCTCGCCCTCTGGGAGCGGGACTCCCTCTCCGTCCGGGACTTGGGCGCCGCGCTCCAGTTGGAGTCCAGCACGCTCTCGCCGCTGCTCAAGCGCCTCGAAGTGAACGGCCTGGTCCTGCGCGAGCGGCGCGTGGACGACGAGCGCTCGGTCGCCGTGCGCCTCACCGAGGCTGGTGCGAACCTTCGGGGCAAGGCCCGGACCGTCCCGCTCGCCATCGGTGATGCCATGAACCTGACTCCGGAACAGGACGCCACTGCCAGATACCTGCTCCGCCTGGTCACGGCCAATGTCACCCGCAGATGAGCGCCGCTCTTGACCTCGGCCACCACACCTTTCGCCGCGCACGTACTCAACGGGTCGGCCTTCGGAGCTGACGTCGGATCGGGCGGACGTGGCCCGCGTGCCTTCGTGAACCATCGGGCCGGGTGCCGCGTCGTTATGGTGCGGGACCGGTGCCGGCGCCGCTGCCGGTTGCGCTGTGTGAGGGAGAGCGGGGGACGGATGGCGGGTGAAGCGATCGGTGTCGGGCTGTGCGTGTTGGCGGGCCTGCTGTGTCTGTGGGGTTGTGTGCGGGAGGTGCGGTTGCAAGCGCGGCTGCGTCGGCACGGCGTTCGCGCTGGGGGATTGGTGGTGGACCGGGAGCAGGCGCCGGCGGACGACTTTTTGACGCCTGTGATCGAGTTCGCCAACTGGCAGGGACCCGGAAGCACCGCCGATCCCGGATCGTCTGCCTGTTTGCCGGAGGCGTGCTCTTCCTCGGTGCCGCGGTGCTGGCCACGCTCACCCGATGATCTGGACCGAACTGGCAGTTTAACAAGGACAGTTGCGCGGTGGCCTGCCTCCGTCCTCAGGGAGCGTTCCACCAGCAGTCGGTCCACGCGAAGACGCGGAATCGGCGCACTTCCCGGCCGAGATCCGATAGCACTGTGACGTAGGGGGAGCACTGGCATCGATCCTGTCCGGTGGGCTAGGTTATGCGGTGATGACTACCGGGACGGCCTTGCGCCACACACGGATTGGTGACCCGGCGCTGCTCTGAGCGCCGTACGGGCCGGTGCTGGCCCGCTGTTGGATCGAGGATCTGGCGCTGCTGCGCGGGCTCCGCCTCTTGTCGTGTTGATCGCAGCTCGATACGTCAACCACGACAGGAGAACTCATGCCCAGCAAGATGCTGCACATCCCCACCGCGGACGGCCAGGCCGACGCTTTCGCCACCTTCCCCGACCGTGGCGAGCGGCACCCAGGGGTGCTGATGTACGCGGACGGCTTCGGTATCCGTCCCGTGCTGCGGGAGATGGCCCGCGAACTGGCCGGGCACGGTTACTACGTGCTCGTCCCCAATCTCTTCTACCGGCACGGCCCGGCACCGGTGATCGAGCTTCCCGAGTACATCGGAGAAGAGGTCCGGTCCGCGGTCTTCGCCCGGCTGATGCCCTTGATCGAGGCGCACACTGCCGAACGTGTCCTGAGCGATGCCGACGCCTACCTCAGGTTCCTCACCACCCAGCCCGAGGTCGCCGCTGGACCGGTCGCGGTGACCGGCTACTGCATAGGCGGCCTTCTGGCGGTGCGCACCGCTGCGGCCCACCCCGGCCAGGTGGCCGCAGTCGCCGCATTCCACGGTCCCGTGGGCGCGGACGGGCCCGACGCCCTCGCCGAGATCACCGCCCAGGTCCACTTCGGCCACGCCGAAAGCGACCTGACGCCCGAGGCCCTGGGCGAGCTCAACCAGGCCCTGGATGCCGCGGGTGTCGGCTACACCTCCGAGATTTACCCGGGCACCGTCCACGGGTTCACCATGTCCGACACCGACGCCTTCGACCCCGCCGGACTGAAGCGCCACTGGGACCACCTGCTCCCCATCCTCGACCGCACACTAAGGGTTACCCCGTAAACAATCTTCGAGTCGCCCCTGGCGTGCTTGGCCGCGGTGCCGCCCGTTCGCCTGTCGGGCAAGGGTGAGGTTGCGCAGCCCCGGGCGATGCCGAGCATGGCGTGGTGGACGCCTTCTAGCTGCCATCGGAGATCGTGAGTGTCCTGCCGATGGCGGCTTTGGTGCCGGATTCCTCCCAGGCCTTGCAGTCGTTGCGGTCGCGGATCGTCTGCCCGGCCCTGTGACGGCGGCACCGTCGCCATGGCCGTGTACACCGCGTTGCCCGGGACCTCCCGGCCTGAGGCAGACCGACACGGGGGCGATGGGCTCGTTCGCGTCAGCCGGCAGTGTCGTGGTCCGCACCACCTCGCACGGGGACGTCGCCGGGCAGCTCCCGTGGTCCGTGTGTGCCTGATGACTCACGCGCGTCGGCTCGCTCCTCCTGTGGTGGCCGGTCACGGCCGGGTTCAGGGCTCCGCCGGGTTTTCGGTACGCGCGCCGGTCGTGGTGCACGGGTGGTGCCCGGCTCTCCCCTTGCTCCGGACCCGTGGCCTCGTGCGGCCGAGGACGATGCGAGCAATGCGCGTGAGGAACTTGCGCGAAGGTTACGAGACTTGTTGGGCCTTTCCGGGATGAAGCAGGAAGCGGCTGCGCGACAGGCGCAGTTGATCAGGACCCGGCGCGAGGATGCAGCCGCGCGTGCGACGCGATCCACGGGCCGCATGCGCGCAGCGCGTCAGGCCAGACGCCCGGAGTCCCGGCGAAAAGCGGAAAGAGGGTCAGCGAGTGGGCCAAAGGGACTTACGTGCCGGACTGGCTGTGGCTGTCTTCCCTGGTCGTCGAGGCCCTTGTGGATCAGGTGGTCAAGAGGATCGCCGCTGCGGAGATCGACCGAGCCGATCTACCAAGTGACCTGCTCGACCTCAAGAACTGGCAGCGCTGGTGGGAAGAGGCCCGGGCCACCCCGAAGGCCTCCGCGGGGCCGTGGCTGACGACCGGGCAGACGGACCCCCCTGGAACTCGGTCTCCGCCGGGCGGCCGTGCACCCCGATGATGTACGCGACGACATCGACGACACCGATGGTCATGAGCCGGTGGACAGATCTCCTCCGGGACGGTGCTGTGGCTCGAAGGGGCGCAGCGCTTCTTCTACGGTGACGCCGGCGCGGTGGCCGCCGGGGAACTGCAGCGGCTGCTGTCGCGTACGTCGGGGCTCGTGGCCGTGGGGTCGACCTGGCAGCGGCCGTACCTCGACGAACTGGCCGCCCAGGGCAGCTCACCGGATGGCCACACCGCAGTCCGCTCGCTCCTGACGGGCCCGCTCGTACATCTCATCAGGGTTCCGGACCGGCTGTCACAGGAGGAGCAGGAGCAGCTGCTCCGCCTTGCGTACCGGGGAGACCGCACCGACGCGGCGCGAGTGGTACGCGCAGTCGCGGCCGGAGCGACCGACGGCCGCGTGCTCCAGCACCTGAGCGGCGGCCCGGAACTCGTGGACGCCTACGCCAACCGTGTGTTCGCACCCACGGAACAGGCGATCATCACCGCCGCCCTGGACGCCCGCCACCTCGGCCACCGAGCCCCTGCTGTGGACCGCTCTCGTTGCGCACGCCGCCCAAGTTCACGGACTTGGCCTACCTCGCGCGATCGGCTTTGCACTGCGGGCTGTACCGGCTGTCGACCCGCCTGTACCGCCGGGCCGTCCTGGCCGGTGACACCCACGCCGCCCACCAGCTCGTTGTCCAGCTGAACCTGCTCGGTCGCGACCCTCACGGCACCGGCGCCTTCTGGGCGGCAGAACACGTCTCGCTCGCCGATCCCGAAGGCGTGGCGGAACTGCTCCTGACCCTGCGCTCCGCGCCGCCGGCCAGGGAAGCCCTGCTCCGCCGTCGTCCGGCCCGGCACGTCCGGCTCGACGACCCGCACGGTCTGAGCCGACTGGTCGATGAACTGCGCCGATGCCAGGCTCAGGACGCCATCGCCGAGTTGCCGGAGCGAGCACCGGCCGAACACGTACGGCTCGACTACGCCTCGGGCGTCGCCTGGCTGTTGGACGCGTTGAAGGACGCGCGAGCCTATGGGGCCGCCCGCGTACTGGCCGGGCGGCCGCCCACAGCGTTCCTCTCGACGACCCCCGCGGAGTCGCGAGACTGCTCGATTCAGTGGGCCGTACGGGGAGCCCGCAAGACCGAGCCATACTGCTGAGGCGCGCGCCGGCCGCCCATGCCCAGCTCTCGGATCCGCAGGACATTGCCAAGCTGCTGTCGGCGCTGCATTCGGCCGAGGCGCCGGCGGCTGCGGATGCCCTGGCCCGCCGGGCGTCTCGAGGCCTTCCGCTCGCCGACGCGGAAGGTGTGCCGCCCTCCTTCGGTGCAGGCGCACCACCGTGACGGACGACGGCGCGGTGACCACCCTGATCGACCGGATTGCCACCGGCGTCCGGGTCGACAACCCGAAGTGGGTGACCGGGTTGCTGTCCGAACTGCACGGCGCAGGACGGCTGGAGGCGTGCGCCGTGCTGGCCGATCGCGCCGCCCGGCATACCCGCCTCACCATGGGCTTCGACCTCTCCGATCTTCTCCACATGTTCCGAGACACCGGAGCCGAGCAGCCGATGACCGTACTGGCCCACCGCGCTGCATCGCAGATGCCGATCAGCGATCCGCTGGACGTCGGAGTCGTCCTCGCCGCGTTGCACGGACTCGGCATGGTCGAGGCGGCCAACGAGCTGCTGGCCCGCGATCCGGCGGCCCACGTCGAGGCCGACGGTCACACGGAGCGGCTGCTCGAGGCCCTTCGCGCCTGCGATGCACACGAGGCGGAGAAGAAGCTGCGAGCGCGCATCTCCAACACATCGTCACCGGTCAGGGGTATCGAAGACCTGCGCAACGCCACCGACGACGAGGCATTCGTGCTGGTCCTCACGCTCTCACGGCACTTCCGTCACGGCTGCGAACCGGGAGGGACCCCGACACCACTGTGGCACTGGGAGGACCTCTCGGAACCGGAAGACCGGGCGCCGTCTCCACCGCCGCGAAATGGTCACCTGGCTCCGTTCCCTGACAACGGGTGCTGCCCACCTGCCTCGACCACATCCACGCAGGTCTCGCCCTTCCTGGCGCCGGCTGGGGGCGCAGGGCAGAATGCCGCTGTGATGTCCACGGGGGATCTGGCCGAGCTGGAAGCGCGCATGGCGGAACTGTCCACGCCGACGCGGGTGTACGTAGCGGCCGCGCGGTTCACCGAGGTGGAACCCGACCTGCCGGAGCTGGCGGCCCGGATCCGCGCACTGCTGGCCGAGGCCGCGGCCGATGAGGCCTGGCAGCGCTTCATCCCCGGGTATGCCCCGCCGTCCGTCCCGCAGATCTGTGCCGCCCTGGAACCGCTGGAGACACACGAGGCCGCCGCGTTCCTGGCCGGGGTCGCGGCCGTCGACCTCGTATGGCCGGACCACCGGCACATGCCCGCCGAGGCCGCCGAGCGCGTGGCGGACCGGGTGGTGTCCCTGCTCGGGCCGGAGGGAAGCTGGTGGACCAACCACGACGCCGGGTGCGGCGCCGTGAACGGGCTCACCCCGCTCTTCGACAGCCTGGTTGCCGGGTCGGACGGCGAACACTTCGCGCTGGCCCTGCAGATTGCCGACGACTGAGCGGCCCGCCCGCCGGCCCCGGGAGGGTGAACCGCAGGCCCCCTGGCGCACCCGAGCCGATGGAATCGCCGTGCGTGAGCGTGTGCGTCCGGGGGCGCCGCCCCTCGCGGTGTTTGCTGGGGGAGGTGCCGCACCCGTGAGGCCGCCGTCTGCCAGGAGGAGTTGGTCATGAAGTTCGCACAGATCATCGATTTCGAGACCGAGCGGATCGACGAGGTGCGCGACCTCCTGCGCGCCTACGAGGAACAGGCCCGCTCGCAAGGACGGCCCGGTACCCCCTCCGCCCGCACCTTGCTCAAGGACAGGTCCAACCCCAACCGCTATCTCGCCGTGGTCGAATTCGACTCCTACGACGCGGCCATGGCCAACAGTCGCGCGGCCGCGACCGACGAGCTGGCCCAGGCGCTGTCGGCACTGATGACCAGGCCCACGGTCTACACCGACTGCGACCTCCTCGACCGGCAGAGCACCAACTGACGCACATCCGGGTCTGACCCGGCCTAGGGGTGACCCCTCTGCCGTCGTCCGCTCTGGGCGCGGACGGCGTTCTCCCAGGCGGCGGCGACGGCGGCCTGGATGCGGTGCGTCGCTTCCGGCACCGGGCCGGGGAGGTGCACCGGTGCGCCGATGTGCACGTGCAGGCCCGGCCGCCTCAGCGGCGCGGTCACGGCGCCGGCGAGCTGCTTGACCGGCCCGCCGGAGCACAGCCTGCGCGCGCCCGCCTGGCCCACCGGCACGAGCGGCGCCCCGGTCACGGCAGCGAGCCGGGCCGGTCCGCTGCGGAAGGGCCCGGGCGCGGCCTCGCCCGAGTCGGCGCGTCCGGGCAGCCGGCCCTCGCCGTAGAGCAGGACGCAGCGCCCGGTCGCGAGTACGGCGGCCGCGGCGTCCAGGCATTCGGCGGCGCGGGCGCTGCCGCGATGGACGGCGATGTGACCCTCGCGGCGCAGCGCCGCCCCCAGCAGCGGGATCCGCCACAGGCCTGCGGCGGCCATCACGACGGGCTCGACCCCGTACCGCCGCAGCGCCGCGATCACGACGGCCGGATCGGCGAGCGAAGAGTGGTTGGCCACCAGGATGCTTCCGGCGCCGGGACCGGTCTCGCCCTCGGAGGTGACGGTCAGTTTCCCGAATACGGGCACGACGGCGGCGGCGATTCGGCTGAGCATGGGCGGCCTCGTTCGGATGGCGCTGAGCTGACACCGCTCATCCTCGGCCGCTGTCGAGCGTCCGTCATGAGTAGCCGTACTCACTCCTCTCGGAGCCACACCGATGGTCTCCTGCGGTGCTGCGAAGCCCGCCGCCGGCAGATCGCGGTCCAGTACCAGTGGACCTGCCCGGCGCCCTCGCCGTGGCGCAGCAGGAGACGAGGGCGGCCGCCCACAGGCAGGTGGTCAGCCGGCGCCCCGGCACCGGCCGACTTTCCCCAGCTGGGTCCCGTCCCTTTGGGTGTCAGCCGACCGGGGAGGGGCTCCGGGGATCGGTCGGGCGGGGGACGAAGACAGGGGAGTCCGACTGGTAGAAGAGGTCGATGTCTGCCTCCTCGCCGCCGACGATCAAGGTGTCCCAGGCGCCGCTCTCCCGCAGGGTGCGGAGGGTGGCGGGTGCGATCGAGGCGAGGTGGGAGCGGAGTTCCCCGTCGCCGGGCAGGCCGGGCATCCGGGGTGCCAGCCGTTCGCGGATCCCCGCCATGCGGTCCAGCAGTACGTCCAGGTCGCTCCCGTCCGCGGCACCGGCGTCGGCCTCCGCGCTGCGCGCGATGATGTCCTTGATGGCGCGGGTGATGCCCTGTTCGTCGGTGGTCACCATGGCGTTCCAGGCCCGGCTCTTGTGCCGGTACTGGAGCATGGACATCGCCGCCTCGTGCCGGATGAAGTCGGCGTCCCGCAGCGGCTTGCCCTGCCATGCGCGGCTGAGCGAGCGGGCTAGCGAAGTGGCCGAGGCCAGACCGCTGTTGAGGCCACGGCCCGGCCAGAAGTGGATGGCGTTGGCCGCGTCGCCCAGCAGGAAGCCGTAGGTGCCGGGGGTGGTCGCGGTCGGCCGGTGCAGCTGTGCGGTGAATCGCGGGCGCTGCACCATGTCCAGCCGGAACGAGGTGATCGCGGACAGGTCCTCCTCGGCCACCCCGAACAGGCTGAGACCCTGACGGATCTCCTTCCACAGCGGGGAACCGCGCAGCAGGGCGGGCAGGAAGAGGGTGCCGTGGGTGGGGCAGCGGAACTCATTGTCTTCCTCCTGACGACTCATCAGGCAGGGTCGGGCGGCGATGCATTCCTCGAAGACGTGGCGGACCGGGTCGATGCCGATGACGCTCTTCGTCTCCTCCCGGGTGAGCCGCATGTTCAGGAAGCCCTCGCCGCGCAGCGAGTTGAGCAGGAAGCGGTTCTGCGACACGGTGAGCAGCACGCTCATCGGGTCCGGCAGCTTCGACTTGACGCGCAACCCCAGCACGATGTCCTGGAGGTGCTCGCCGTCGAGGGAGTAGATCGAGGAGTCGGCAGCGCCGAAGCGGTTTGCGTAGTGCTCCCGGGTGCGGGAGCGGCCGCCCTCGGCGACCACCAGGACGTGTTCCTGGGTGATCCGGTTCTGCTCCTCCGCCACGTCGAAACGCTTGGGAACCAGGCGGATCGACGGCCTCCGGTTGGCCAGGTCCAGCAATCGGTCCTCGATGTGGGAGATCCGGATGTTGCGGGGCGGGCGGCCATCGACCGAGTCGGGGCCGACGGGCCACATCTCGGAGTAGGCGGCGCCGTCGTCGAAGAGGGCGGAGAGCGCCTCCTCGGGCAGGGCGAGGTACTGCCGGCTCTGGACGGTCACCACCTGCCGGCGGCGGAAGTTCCCCTGGGTCTCGTCCTTCCAGACGACCGAGGAGCCCTTCCTGGTCCAGCGTCCGTCGTAGAGGGTGATGGCGGTCCGCCCGGGCAGCATCTCGTCGAGCGCCAGGGCGAAGGCGAGGCCCACCGGGCCGCCGCCGGTGATGGTGACCCGCAGCGTGCCGGGGTCCGCGGCGCTCGGCCGGGGCACGTCCAGGAGGGAGAGGTCCATGACCGTCTCCATGGCGTCCTGGCCCTCGTAGAGGAACGTTTCATCGCCGATCCGGATGCAGTCGTTCGGACGCAGCACATGCCGCGTGACGCGCTGGTCGTTGACGAACGTGCCGTTCCGGCTGTCCCGGTCGTAGAGGACGAAACCGGCGTCCTCCGTGAGGATCTCGGCGTGCAGCCGGGAGGCGCTGGGGCTGACGATCACGACGCCGTTGTCGTTCTTGCGCCCGAAGCTGAGGGGCTCGCTGCCCAGAACCACGCTCTGCCCGGTGAAGGGACCCGTGCGTCCAACGATGACCGAAGGCACTTCGCACTCCTTGAAAAAGACGCCTGTTGACTCCGCGTACGACAGCAACACGCCATCGCGAACGTGTTCGGTTCAACCATTTTCGAAAAATTTCGGTCACTTCGTTGAACCGGAGGTCCAAGTCCGTACGTGATGTTGGCGTCGGTAGGCGATCAGAGGAGAACCGCCCCCATGCACAACGAGGAATCCGAGACCGTGACGGAGAGCACGCTCACCATCACTACCGCGGCGGCGGTGGGTGCACCGGGCGGGGAACGGCTGATCGCCGGACGCTACCGGCTGCTGTCCCGGCTCGGCGAGGGCGGTATGGGCACCGTGTGGCGGGCCCGCGACGAGACGCTGCACCGCGAGGTCGCCGTCAAAGAGGTCCGGGCCCCGGCCCATCTGGGGGCCGGCGACATCGCGCGGATGTACAGCAGGCTGGAGCGGGAGGCGTGGGCGGCGGCCCGGATACCCGACCGCAACGTGGTGATGGTCCACGACGTGGCCATGGAGGACGAGCGGCCCTGGATCGTCATGGAGCTGATCCGCGGCCAGTCGCTGGCCGATCTGCTGCGTGCCGAGGGGCCGCTCACACCCCGGCACGCCGCGCACATCGGCGCAGAGGTACTGAGCGCGCTGCGCGCCGCGCACGCCGTCGGGGTGGAGCATCGCGACGTGAAGCCGGCGAACGTGCTGCTCGCCGAGGACGGGCGGGTGGTGCTCAGCGACTTCGGCATCGCGATGGTCGAGGGCAGCACCGCGCTGACCATGACCGGCGAGCTCGTCGGCTCCCCCGAGTACCTGCCGCCGGAGCGGGCGCTGGGCCGCCCCTCGGGCCCCGAGTCTGACCTGTGGTCCCTCGGCGTGATGCTGTACGCAGCCGTGGAGGGGATCACCCCGTTCCGGCAGGACACCGCGCTGAGCACCCTGCGGGCCGTAGTGGACGAGGAACCGCCGGTGCCGACCCGGGCCGGCCCGCTCGCCCCGGTCATCGCCGGGCTGCTCCGCAAGGAACCGGCCGAGCGGACTCCCGCCGCCGAAGTCGCCGAGGCCCTGCGGGGCATCGCCCACGAACCGGACGCCACCACGACCGCCACCCGCGTCCTGCCGGCCCCGGCGGAACCCGCCACGGCAGCCACGGCAGCCCCGGTAGCGGCAACAGTCCCCACGGCGCCGGCGCCTACCACCACCTCGGAGCCCGCCCCGCCCGCGCACCCGACAGCCGCAGCGCCCGCGGCCCCGCCCCGCAAGCGCCGTACGGCGGCCTTCGTCGCGGCCGGCGCGGCCGCCTGCGTACTGATCGCCTCCGGGCTGGTCTATGCCCTCAACGGCAACGACGAGGACTCCACCCCCGGTTCGGGCGGCGTACGGATGTCGGTGGCGGGCGCGAACACCACCTACACCGGCAGCTGCCCGACCCGCGAGAGCCAGGCCCCGGCGTTCACCGCGACCTTCACCGCCTCCGAGCCGACCCTGATCTCCTACCGCTGGGTGTCCGGCGACGGCTCGGTGGTGGATCCGCACTGGCGCACCATGTCCATCGGGGACAAGGCCAACCCCACCGGGCACGACACCGTGCGGCTGACGACCTATGCGAAGGCCGGCACCCTGACCACAGGGATGGCCGTGGAACTCCAGAGCCCCACCCGCGCCACCTCCAACCCGGTCCCCTTCTCGATCACCTGCACCGGCTGATCGCGGCCGGTCAGCCGGTGGCAGCCGGGATGACGTGCTGCCCGTAGGCGTCGATCGTGGCTTCGCGGGCGTCGTGCCTGTCGCACACGGCGAACCGGTCGACGCCGAGGTCGCGGAGGGTACGGAGCTTCTCGATCTGGGCCTCGGCCGGGCCCAGCAGGCAGAAGCGGTCGCCGATCTCGTGGGGGACGAAGTCCGGCGTCGACGGCTCGGGGGAGTTGGCCGGCGTAGGCGTCGAGCAGTGGCTTCAGCTGCTGTTGGAAAGTCATGTTGTTCTGCCTGAGCCAGTGCCGATGGTGCACCGGGCCGGCTCCGTACCGCCTTGTGCTCGGAGTTCCTCACGGGCCACGTCGGCACCTGCCGCATTTCAGCTGATGAGGGTGCGCAGGACGGGCACGCTGTCGGATGCCCGCTTCTACGTCGCGTCTGGCCCCGTGCCCCACGAATTGGTTCGAGGCCCACATGGCCTCCGGGGAGTCTTGAGACGACCCGTGGGGTATCCCAGAGCAGCGCAACCGTGTCCCCAGCAGCCGTGATGGCGAGGAGCGGATCCACCTCCGGCTGTCGCAGCCCGAGCTGGCCTGTTGGAGACCGGATACCGTTCGACCGTCCTCCCAGATCTGGGCCGGCTTACGGAGCTTGCAGAGCCGGCGGCCCAATCAGGGCGAGTTCCACCTGCCGGACGAGGTGATGGAGCCGTGAGCGCCGAACCCCTCTCGCCGCACCCCGGCGGCGGCTACCGTGGCGGTACGACCTGCAATGGAGGAGCCCGTGAGCGCGCAGCCCGAGGAAGCCCCCGCCCCGCCGGCCCCGGCCGCCGCTGCCCAACTGCTCGCCCAGCTGCGCGCCGACCGCCGCGCCGACACCTGGGTGCCGGCCTTCGACCGGGACTGGGCCAAGGCCCTGGAGGACTCCCGCCACAGCTACAGCCTCACCCCGCTGCACGACGTCGTGCGCGCCTGGCAGCTGCGCGTCGCCGCGGCCCCGGCCGTGGACACGTACATGGACTCCGGCCGTGACGAGACCGGCTTCGTGGACCTGGACGACATCCTCGGCGCCCGACGGTGACCGGTGAGTCATGGGCGGTGCGCCTGTCCCCGCAGGCAGTGAAGGTGCTCACCGCGCTCCCCGAGCACGCGAAGGAGACGGTCCGCGACGTCCTGGACATCGCGGTGCGCTCCCCGTGGGGCTGGCCCCAGTGGAACACCGGCGACCCGGAGGGCGAAGACGTCCGCGCCGCGTCCGTCGGGCAGCTCTCCGTCGTCTACGTGATCAACCGGCTCACCCGGCACCTGTCCATCCTGGACATCGTCTGGCTCGGGTAACCACCCGGTGACCACGCCCCGACTCCGCCAGTGGAGCCGCCGGGATCGGACGTTTCGCCTCAGCTTGACTCTGTCGGGGATCTTGGATGGGCGGGCTCAGCTGCCGAGGGTTCGCCAGGACTTCTCTCCTCAGCCCACGCCGGTCAGCAGCGGACGACAGCGCAAACAAGCCGATGACAGGCGGACTCCCAGCGGCGGTGCGGCGTGCGTGCTGCCGACGGCAGTCCGCCGGCCATCGGCCCTTCACTCGAACTGGTCATCTCCGAGCCCGGGCCAAGAGATGACCGGGTGACGACCTCAGCCCTGTTTGTCCCTCACCGATCCGCCCGGACGGCGGACGGATGGTCGGGGTTCGGTCATGGGCTGCCCCCGCTCGGTGTCGGCGTGCTCGATGGCCGCGGGTCGTGGGCGGTCTGCATCGCGGTCGGCAGGTCCGGCCAGTACCCGAACTGGGGTGCAGTGCGGTCTTCGACCGACTTGAGCGCGGCCTGGTGTTCCGGAGAGCCGGGGTACACGCCGTCCAGGGCCGCGGCCTTGTACCGGCGCCAGACCCATGCGGCGACCGCGTACGTAGCGCCGACAGCGGCCGCAACCGGGTAGATCAGAGCAAGGTTGGCCATGACGGGGCCTCCTGTCGATGTGGTGGGGCCCCGCCTTTCAAGGCTGTTCTCCGGTGAGCTCCCGCTGCTCGTGCTCGAAGGCACGCTCGGGGTCCTCGGGCGTGAGGCGCCGGCAGCAGGCGGAGCAATGTGCTTGTCGGATGCGACACCATGACAACTCCTAATTTCCTCATGCGTGGAAACTAATTTCAACGTATGCTGAAACTCTCGCCGAGGGGAAGGCCCCTCTGCCAACCGTTACGGAAGGTGATGCGGTGTGACTGGCCGAGGCCCTCGGGGTGAACGCGGAGAGCAGGCGGACAAGATCGTCGCCGCCGCCCGCAGATCCTTCGCCACGCGTGGCTACGCCGCGACCTCACTCCGATCGGTCGCCCAGGAGGCCGGCGTCGACCCCGGCCTGGTGAACTACTACTTCCGCACCAAGACCGGGTTGCTGGAAGAGGTGATGCAACCCCCCAAGGCGTTCGGCGCAGCCGTGGCCGCCGCCGCCGAACAGCCCATGGAGCGGCGTGGGCACGCCTTCGTGCAGGCCAGCCTGAACCTGTGGGAGGACCCCGTCTCCGCCGAGACCCTGCGCTCCATCATCCTCACCGCCGCCCAGGAACCCGCCGCCCTGCAACGCCTGCGGCAGTTGTTCTCCGAACTCGTCCTGGCCGTCGTCTCCCACAGCCTGCCCGACACCGAACGCAACCTGCGTGCCAGCCTCATCTCCACCCAGATCGTCGGCATGGTCATGAACCGCTACATCTGGCAGCTGGGCGCCATCGCCACCCTCCCCGCCTCCTCCGTCACCGACCTCCTCGCCCCCACCATCCAGCACTACCTCACCGACCCCCTACCTTCGAACCTCAGCACCAACGGCCAGAGCCCGGACTGAGAGGCCTAGGCGTTCGAGGAGGAATGGGCACGGCTCGAACCCGAACACCGCCATCGCACTGACCGCAGTCCAGGGCGTCTTCCTGCTCTCGGGCTCCGCCCTCGTCTTCCTCGCCGTGACCGCTGCGCTCGCCCTCGCCCTCGCCCTCGCCCTCGCCCGAGTCGGGTCGCGGCAGTCCCGTCAGCTCTCGATCGGCATACCGCCCTCGGACAACACGACCGGCGCCCCGACCGAGTGGGTCCGCCTCGATGGTGGACCGCTCAGAGGACCGGTCCTCACCGCCCTGCTCGCCCGCCATCGGGCACGCCGCCCCGCATCCGCCGACATCCCTAGAGCGCCGGATACGGACACCAAAGCCCACGCACGCCCCCTGGGCCCCACAGAACAACCCACAAGCGCCGTTCCGGCCCTGGCCGCAGCCGACCTCCGCGCGACGGGTTGCGGCCTGTTCCGCGCACGTGAGCACTATCTCGACCCCAGACCAAGGAGCTCTGCCCCCCCGTGCCCCGCACACCCGACGTCGTCACCTTCGCTTCCCTTGACACTCACCGCCTGATCGTGACCCTTCCGAATCACGGTCCCGCGGACGTCCGCTCGAATCTTCCGCGTGCCACGGCTGCGGCCATGCTGCGCCGTCTCGCCGACGACCTCGATGCCGAGAAGGTCCTCGCCGCCTTGCCCGGGGTAGCGTTCGCCGCCTTGACCCGGCAGCTCACGCGCCGCAATCGCCCCGTCGAGGCCGCCGGGCATGCCGCCGACGCCCTCGCCCAGCACACCCGCGAGCTCGCTGACATGCTCGCCGCTGCTCTGGACCGAGGTATCCCCGTCGAAGTCCCGTCAGTCGGCCGCCACTTGGTTGCGTTGCTGCGTAGACACGCCGTCATCCTCGAGGGCCCGCCCCGGACCGCCATCGACGATGTGCTCGACCTCGCCGCCGCCCGCCGCGCCCGCCTCACCCGCTGATGATGGGCGTCGCGGATTCTTTGACCTCGCCGATAAAGCCAGGCCGCCGCCCGTGCCCGCGGCGCCGCCAGTTTGGCCGCCCGGTGGCCGGCCTACTTCGTGGCGTTCGACGTGTTGCACCTGGACGGCCAGGAGCTGTTGACGCGCCCGTACGCGGACCGGCGCGCTCTCCTGGAGCAGCTGTTCACCGACCATGCCCTGACGGCCCGTGGACGCTCTGCCCGACGACCACCGACCTGGCCAAGGCCCGGGAATGGCTTCAGACCTGGACGGATGTGTCCGGCATGGAAGGCATCGTGGTCAAGCCCCTGACCAGCCGCTATCTCCCTCGTACAGAGGGTGGACCAAGATCAGAAGACGAGACACCACCGAAGCGATCGTCGGCGCCGTCACCGGCACCCCGGCCCGCCCGCAGCTCCTGGTCCTGGGCCGCCACGACCAGGCGGGTCGGCTGCGCGCGGCCGGCCATCCGTGGACGGGTGCCCCCGCTTCTCGGTGGCGGTGGGGGTCGCGCGATGTCCTGGACGTCATCTTGGTCCGCCCCGAGCTGGTAGCCGAGATCAGCCCGGACCGGGCCGTCGACCACGGCGGCGTCTACCGCCACCCGCTGTGCTTCAAGCGGCTGCGCCTGGACGTGACGGTGGGGGACGTGGCGCCGTTCGGGGCGGGTCCGGCCGCGGCTGACGACACCGACGTCCAGGTGCACTGGGATCCGCCCCCGGTGCCCTGGTCATGGACAGCCCAAGTCACCCTCGCCACCGGGAACGAACCTTCGTTGCTGGCCACCGAAGGTTAACCGGCAAGCTTTGGTCCTGTCGCGATAGTGGATCTTGAACGTTGATGATTCCGTCTTGTGGGACGTGGGGATCTGATGAACGGCCAGTGGGCCGACGGTCGCCATCTTCCGCGCCGCCCACCTGCCCCAGGGCCTGACCCTTACTGCTGCGCGTGAGCCCTTCGCGGGCGCGCCTTGTGGCGGGGGAGCGCGCCCACGACGGAGTGATTGGTGCGAGGGGGAGTGCACCCCCCACTTGAATGGTCTGCGCAAGCCCCCCACTCACGTAAGGCTCTTGCGACATGAACCCTGCATTTCCGCCGATCGGCGCCGAGATCCCCTGTTCCCGCCTCGCCATCAACACCCCGCTCCGGATCAAGGACGCCCTCGTCAGCGTCGACTTCCGGGGCGGTATCAAGCACCGCATCGACGTCAACCCCGACGACCCGATCAACTCCGTCCGCATGCGGACCGTCGGACACCGGGTGAGCGCGGAGCTGCCTGGTGACGGCGGGTGCCGGATCAGTTCGGCGGCTGACTTCGGCGGCTGGATCGGTGAGCGATCGGTGGCGGAGCTGGCCGAGCCGTTCACTTTCGTGGTCGGCACGGACGGTGTGCTTCGGCTGGCGCCGCGACGAAGCGAGCACGTGGCTTGTGCCGGCGGAGACGAGGTTCTGAGTGCCGGCGAGATCAGCTTCATGCGCGAGGCAGGCCGGTGGTCCGTGGGCGAGGTCAGCAACCAGTCCACCGGGTACTGCCCGGACGTCACCTCCTGGACGGAGGTCGCCTGTGCTCTGGACGACGTAGAGCTTGGGCGGCCTTCCGGCTTCACCCACGAGGTGGTGTTCCGGCGGTGCCCCGACTGCCAAGAGCACAACATCGTGCGCGAGGACGACTTCGTCTGCGTTTTCTGCGGCAGCGATCTGCCTGCGGCGTGGAACGTGGATCCTGCCGCGTGACGGCCGAGGGTCACAGCCACTCGTTGATGGCTGCGACGAGGACGGTCGCCTCGTGGCGGACCGCGGGCTTGTCATATCGCGTGGCGACGGCGCGGTGTCTCTTGATGCGGTTGATCCCGCACTCTGAGGCTGATCCTTTGGAGTGGACACGCTGACAATGGATCTTGATGATCCAGGGAGGGATGTCCAGGTGGGACGCAAGTCTCCGTACCGGAGGAGTTCAGGAAGGACGCCGTCGCGCTCTACCGCGCCGCGTCCGGCAGGCGGACGTACTTGGCCGTAGCCGCGGATCTCGGTGTCACAGCCGAGTCCTTGCGGACGTGGGGACGACGAGTCTGTGCCCGGGCATCCTGGTGCCGGTGCCGGTGCCGGTGCCGGTGCCGGTGAGGCGGAGGAGTTGGCCCGGTTGCGGGCGGAGAACGCCCGCCTGCTCAAGGCGGAGAAGGAATGGCACCTGCAGCGCGAGATTCTTCGCCGGGCGGCGGCCGCCTATTTTGCCCGCGAGGTGAAGTGAGCCCCCGCCGATGGGACTTCATCTCCGCCAACGGCGCCGACTTCGGCATCGAGCGGATATGGAGGGTCTTGGGCGTCTCCCGCTCTGGTTACTCCCGCCACCAGGCCAGTGCCGAGGCCCGAGGCGAGCGAGCCGCCGAGGAAGCACGGAGAGCGTCTGAGATCCGCGAGATCCACACCGATCACCAGGGCGCTTACGGCGCCCCGCGCGACCATGCCGAGCTGAGGGCCCAGGGACGGAAGATCAACCGCAGGCGCGTCACCCGGCTGATGAGGATCAACCGCATCGTCGGGCGGCACCTGCCGCGCAGGAAGTGCACGACCATCGCCGACAAGACGGCTCCGCCCGCACCTGATCTGGTGATGCGCGACTTCACGACGGAATTACTGAACACCAAGTGGTGCGGCGACATCACTTACGTCGCCGTCGGATCGACGTGGCTCTATCTCGCCACGGTGATCGACATCTGCTCACGGCGCGTGATCGGCTGGTCCATCGCGGACCACATGCGCACCTCCCTGGTCACCGATGCGATCGAGATGGCTGTGGCCGCCCGCGGCGGCCAGGTCCACGGCGTGGTCTTCCACACGGACAGGGGCGCTCAATACACGAGCGCGGCGTTCGCCGATGTCTCCCGTCGGCACGGCATCCGCCGCAGCATGGGCCGCGTCGGCTCGAGCTACGACAACCCCCTCGCCGAGTCGTTCTTCCAGGGCCTCA
Organism: Streptomyces sp. NBC_00354; assembly: GCF_036106915.1. Taxonomy (NCBI): domain Bacteria; kingdom Bacillati; phylum Actinomycetota; class Actinomycetes; order Kitasatosporales; family Streptomycetaceae; genus Streptomyces; species Streptomyces sp. NBC_00354. The sequence continues at coordinate 8,295,900 of NZ_CP107983.1, forward strand.
AAGGGAGTTGCTCCACGGGAGGCGCTGGATCTCCAAGGCGCAGGCCCGCATCGAGCTGTTCCGCCGGCTGGCCTACTACAACCGCCGGCGCCGCCACTGCGCACTCGGCTACCTCACACCAGCAGAATTCGAACAACAGATGATCACACCAGGTGCGCTGTCACGCGCCGCATGAAACCCGGTGTCCACTCCCGCGGATCAACCTCACTCACGCGGTTGGGCCTTTGTGTAGCTGGTCAGCGATGGCATGGGCAATCGAGTCTGTGATCGAGTCGGGCTGCCATGCCCATTGCCCGTTGGGGTTGCACTCGAGGAAGTACCAGTCACCGGTGGCTGTGACGGCGAAGTCGAAGGCGCCGAAGGTGAGCCGGTAATCGGCCAGGAAGGCAAGAACCGAGCGCGCGATCTGAGGGGGCACGGTGATCGGTGAGCACTCCATCAAGGACTGCCGTCGGCGCCAATCGAGGTCAGGGCTGTCGATCCGGACAGCGAACAGCCGGGTGCCAACAGCAGTGAGGCGTACGTCGAACGCCTTCTCCACTTTGGCTTGGAAGAGGTGGGGGCAGGTGGCGATGGCGGCGGTAATCTCGTGCGCGTGGACTTCCCGCACCCATACCTGGTGCGCTTGGCCGTCGACCTTGTACGGCGTATTCCACAGGGGCTTGTAGACGGCTTCGCCGGTCTGGCGAGCAACGAACTCCCGTGCTGTGTCGGGGTCGTTGGTAATCAGTGTGCTGGGGACCGGGAAACCGCTACGCTGCGCGGCAGCGAGCTGGGCCGGTTTGTACTCCGCTGCCCGGTTGTCCCACGGATGGTTTACGTAGTGGGCGCCCGGAAGGGACGCAAGGATACCGCCGACGCCCCACAGGGACTGCGACGCGGCGAACCTGCGCTCTTCGGCGTCCAGTCCGGCCGGCCCTTCGAAGGGGGAGGGGCGGCGGGTCCAGACGGAGCGAACCCTGGTGAGGTCGAGCCCGCGGCTCGGCGTGCGCAGCGTGCCGCCCTGATCGCCGGTGCGGTACGAGGCGGTCAGAGCAGTACCTGCCAGCAGATCGGGAGCCGGGTCAAGGCGCACTACCGGAACCCGGCGATCCGCGAGGATCCGCAGGACCACATCGGCGGTCACGTCGTGCGGGCTGGTCAGCACCAGCACCGATCCGCTCCGAGCGGTCGTCATCAGTGGGAGTGGTGGTCCGAGTCAGAGTCCGAGTCCGAGTTGTCGTCGGAGTCCGACGAGCCCTCGTAGCCGCTGGTGCTCGTGGAGTTGTTGGTGCTGCTGCTGGTGGACGTGGAGTTCGAGCGGCTGAAGCTGGCCAGGCGATCTCCGAGCGTGATCGTGCCTCCGTGTTCGTCGATGATGACGGCGGTCTGGGTTTCGGGGTCGATCACCGGGGTGAGCGACGGGATCGGGTCGGTCTCGGCGTACGGCGCCATGCGAGTGGTGCCCCAGGGTGCGTCGTGGTGTCGCGTCTTCATCGTCCGACTCCCTCGCTCAGCCTGCTCGTTGAGATGACTTTCCCTCCGCCCGAGCCGGTTTTCAAGGCCCCGGTCCGTGCTCGAACCTTTCAAGTACGCATCCAGGCCAGAATCGGGGTGACGGAACCGCTGAAGAGACGACCACGATGGCGGCGTGGGCCAGCGGCAGTCACGAGGCGGTGGCCAGGTCCGGCAGCGGGCTGGGCAGCCACCCCCGCTGGCGTAGCCCCGGGGCTCTGCGACCGTACAGGTCGCTGCAGTAGCGGAGGGAGCGGGCGGTGGAGGCCGGCAGCATCGCCTGGGCGCGGACCGGGCAGTGACCTGGCGGGTCGGGGCTGGCCGGGCGTTCCAGCAGGCGCTGGACGCGGTACTGCTCGTCGAGTTCGAGGGGCTCCTGGTCGGCGGGGCAGCTGGTGAGCAGCTCGGCGAAGCTGGCGCGTAGTTGGGGAAGGTCGCGGCAGCGGGCTCCCAGGGCGAGGTAGTCCTTCACGGGCCAAGTCGCCAGGGTGGCGGGTGCTCTTGATCTCGATCACGGCGCCTCCCCCCTCCCGATAGCAGCGGTCGGCGGTCAGCCCGACCGCCGACGTGCGTCTATGACCGGCCATTCATGTAGTGCCTGGGCTGATCCTCTGACATGGGAATGTGCAGGTTGGCTGGCGTGGGGCGTGGGTGATTGGCTGGGAGTGTTGAGGCTGGTGCTGTGTGTATTTGGCGCCCCTGTCCGTCTGGAAGGCCAGGCCGCGGACCTGGCCGCCGCGGGCGGCCATGGCCATCTCGATCGCGTCGGCGACCACGGACGTACGCGTGTGGTCGCGATGGACCAGCCGATCACGCGCCGCGAGCAGATATCGATCACCGTGGCGAGATACAGCCACGCCGATCCGACGGCGACAAACAGAGCCTCCGTCGTGAAGTCGTGATCGGGGTTGCGGTCTCCGCGCTCCAGCTCGCGGCCGAGGACCGGACCGGCTACCAGCGCAGCAGCTTCAAGCACCCTGACCTGGGGTGTCTGCTGGAGTTACTACGACGAGCAGCGGGTGACGCCGGCCGGGGCGCTGGACATCGACCACATGGTTCCGCTCGCCGAGGTCTGGGATTCGAAGGAGGCGGAGTTGGGCCGGATGCATCATTCCGCGCTTCCCGTTGACGGTTCTATGCAGGTTGGGGACGGGGATTGGCTCGTCCAAGTGATGGCGTGAGGTTCTGGACCTGGGGCGGTGTATCCGACGCCACGATGCCGCATCGAGTGAAACCATCGGGTGTGTGGGGGTGGGTGTGGCAGATGTGCCGGGTGCGATCCGGTCGGTCCGCGCGGACAATGTCCGTGCTCTGGACCCGGAGCCCGCCATGCTCGACGTGATGCTGCGCGGGTGGGAGCAACAGCAGCGAAGCAGACTGCTGGCGAAGAAGACGATCGTGGACCGGCTGAGCCTGATCCGCCGGTTCGCTGAGTGCACGGGCACTCTCCCGGGGTGAACTGATGTGGTCCACGGTGCGGGGGCAGCAGGGTGACCTGGAGCTGTTCTGCGCCTTCATCACCGATCTGCGCTACGGATGGGCGGCGGGCTGCGTAGAGGAGTCCGGCCGGTCCCCGGTCCAGCTGTGCCACGACTGGAACACCGCCCAGCACGTCGCCGCCTACGAGGGGCGTCCAGGTCAGGGCAGATCAGGGTGCTGAGCCGCCGCGTTGGCGTACGGTGCTGACGGGCAGTGACAGCTGTGCCACGAGGGGGCGGGGGAGTAAAAGGACGGGACGGTCGAAGGGGCAGCGGCGGGCGAGGCGGACGTGGCGCGCCGTAGACGTGTGCGACGCGTCGCAGTTTGGGGCGGGATCGCCGGCGCGGCTGGCGTCGTGCCGATCGCCATTGACGGTACGGAGCACTTGCCCTGGTGGTTCAACCTGACCTTCTGCCTCATCCTGAGCCTCTTGGGAGCCTTTGGCGGGGCAGTGACCGGGCACCGGGACAGGGGCAAGGCCGAGGTCCGCAGGGACACGCTCGATGCGGGCGAGAGGGAACTGAACCAGTACCGGGTGCTCCGGGCCTGTCTCGAGGGTCCGCTGCGGGCGGGGGCTTGCACCACCGGCGCCAGTACCGCTGCCTGCTTCAGCCGCTGAGCGGATCCCGTGGTGCAGGTTCAGGAGGTGGAGCAGGCCGTCGGCGTCCATGGTTGCGACGGCGTGCAGGTCCACCAGGAGATCTCGCTCGTCCATGGTCACGTGGTCCAGCGCGCGCGTCCCGTCTCTGTGCTGCACGTCCGCTTCAGGCGGGGCGTCCCGCCATCCGAGCCGCGAATTCCTCGTCGGGCAGAAGGCCTTGGGCCTCTACGTCGCCAGTTGCCCGAGCTGGTCGGACTCGGCGGTCATGTCGTCTCCGGGGGCAGCGGCGGTCGGTGGCGCCGGGGCAGGCTGCTGCTGATCTGCCTGCTGCTGTTCGCCCTGCTGTGCTCATCGGCCCACCTGCCGCCGCGAGACGCGGTGGGACACCGCGGTGGCGGTTGCGGTCCTCACGGCTGTGCGGGCGATGCCGCGAAGGGGTCCGGGCATGTTCGCTCATGTCCCAGGGGGCGGGTGGACCATAACGGATCGGGTTCACAGGGCCGGAGTCTTCGGGTGGCGGCCGGTCCGCTGGGGGACGTCGTCGGCTCGGCCGCATCCAGCGAGGCCGGCAGGGCCCGGACGGAGATGCGGCTGCTGGCCGCCAACCGGGCGCCGATGCCGTCGCTCATGGCCACTCCCCACGAGCTGATTGCGGTCCGGGCCATACCCACAGCCCGTTGTCCGGGGCGCTCGCCACGACACACGGCGACGGACGGACATTCAGAGCGCGATTGCAGCACCCGTCCGGAGGCTTTCGCATGTCCGGACGGATACTGCACGGCGGCCACGGGGACCTGCCCTGCGGCGCGGGAAACGCTGCGCCCCGGGCGGGAATACCTGTGTTCGCGAGATGAGAATTTGGCGGACCGCGCGCTGAGGGTTTTTCACGGTTCCGAAGAGGGCGCCGATTTTTACGGCGCGGGTCACCGCGCCGTGCTACTGTCGATCTCAGTTGCAGTTGTGGTTCCCAAAATTTCAAGCACCCAGTCGGACTTCACGTCCACTGTGAGCGCTTGCGTATTTCCGGTCTTTTTGGTCCGGCGGGGCAATCATCGCGGCGACACGAGGTCCGCACGTTGCGGATCTCGTCGTACTGCCCCAAAGGAGATTTGACATGGCTACTGGTACCGTGAAGTGGTTCAACGCGGAAAAGGGTTTCGGCTTCATCGAGCAGGAGGGTGGCGGCGCTGACGTGTTCGCCCACTACTCGAACATCGCCGCCCAGGGCTTCCGCGAGCTGCAGGAAGGCCAGAAGGTCAGCTTCGACATCGCGCAGGGCCAGAAGGGCCCGACGGCCGAGAACATCGTTCCCGCCTGACGCTGACGCGTACTTCGCAGCTGGGGCCCGCATCCCTCGGGGTGCGGGCCCCAGCTGCGCGTTTTCCCCGCAGTGAGTTCACCTGCGGGACGATCCGAGGATTCCGCGGCCCTCCGCACGAGGATCCTCACCCGGGGGCACCCGCCTTCGCGCCGCGTCCCCGTTTTCAGCGCCTGAGCCCGCACTGATTTTCGCCGGCCAGATTCGCTTTCACGTTCCATCCGGCCCATTCTCGCAATTCTCCGTGCGCTCGCTGCTGCGGGAATTCCTTGATATGCGCCGCATTCGAGGAAGGTTCCGCATGAACCGCACACGCACGAACAATCGCTCCTCCACCTCCTCCTCCCGCACGGGCGGGAGCCGGTTCGGCTCGGCCGCCCCCAGCCGTTCGGGTGGTCAGTCCCGTTCCGGCGGCCAGGCCCGCTCGGGAGGACAGGGCCGCTCCGGCGGCTACGGCCGCCGGCCCGCCGCCGTACAGGGCGAGTTCGCCCTGCCCCGGACGATCACCCCCGCGCTGCCCGCCGTGGAGGCGTTCGCCGAGCTCGACATGCCCGCCCCGCTGCTCGCCGCGCTCGGCGCGGAGGGCGTGAGCGTCCCGTTCCCGATCCAGGCCGCGACTCTGCCGAACACCCTCGCGGGCCGCGACGCGCTCGGCCGCGGGCGCACCGGCTCCGGCAAGACCCTCGCCTTCGGCCTCGCGCTGCTCGCCCGTACCGCCGGACGACGGGCGGAGCCCCGCCAGCCGCTGGCCCTGGTACTCGTCCCCACCCGCGAGCTCGCCCAGCAGGTCACGGACGCCCTCGCCCCCTACGCCCGCTCCGTGAAGCTGCGGCTGGCCACGGTCGTCGGCGGCGTGTCGATCGGCAAGCAGGCCGGCGCGCTCCGCGGTGGCGCCGAGGTGGTCGTCGCGACCCCCGGACGCCTCGCGGACCTCATCGAGCGCGGCGACTGCCGGCTCGACAAGGTGGACATCACCGTGCTCGACGAGGCCGACCAGATGGCCGACATGGGCTTCATGCCACAGGTCACCGCCCTGCTCGACCAGGTGCGCCCGGGCGGCCAGCGGATGCTGTTCTCCGCGACCCTCGACCGCAACGTCGACCTGCTCGTGCGCCGCTACCTGAACGACCCCGTCGTCCACTCCGTCGACCCCTCGGCCGGCGCGGTGACCACGATGGAACACCACGTGCTGCACGTGCAGGGCGCCGACAAGCACGCCACGACCACGGAGATCGCCGCCCGCGACGGCCGCGTGATCATGTTCCTGGACACGAAGCACGCCGTCGACCGGCTGACCCAGGACCTCCTCAACAGCGGCGTACGGGCCGCGGCCCTGCACGGCGGCAAGTCCCAGCCCCAGCGCACCCGCACCCTGGCCCAGTTCAAGACCGGGCACGTGACCGTGCTGGTCGCCACCAACGTCGCCGCCCGCGGCATCCACGTCGACAACCTGGACCTCGTGGTCAACGTGGACCCGCCCACCGACCACAAGGACTACCTCCACCGCGGCGGACGCACCGCCCGCGCGGGCGAGTCCGGCAGCGTCGTCACCCTCGTCACCCCCAACCAGCGACGCGACATGACCCGCCTCATGGCCACCGCCGGCATCACCCCGCAGACCACTCAGGTCCGCTCCGGTGAGGCCGAGTTGCAGCGCATCACCGGCTCCCGGACCCCGTCCGGCATCCCCGTCGTCATCACGGCGCCGGTGAGCGAGCGCCCCAAGCGCAGCGCCGCCTCGCCCGGCCGTCGCGGCCGCCCCTCGCAGGCCTCGCGCCGCGGCGGCCAGCGCCAGGGCAAGTTCGATGCTGTGGCCTAGGTCCTGTCGCACCCAGGTCAGCCCCCTTCCGTACTTCCCCCTTCCTCCCGTGAGTGAGGCATCATGCGCTGTGTCATCGCCCGGTTCCCGTTCGACCTCACCAAGGCCGGCGTGCTGGAATCGATGAAGGGCGTCAAGCCCGAAACCGTCGTGGGTGAATCGGTGATCATCGGCCGTCGCGTCTACCCCGTCATGCAGGCGGGACAGGTCATCACCCGCCAGGACCGCCGCGACTTCAGCGCCGGCGAGGTCATCCGGGCCATGACCCAGCTCGGCTTCATCGTCCGCGGCTTGCCCGAAGCTCCCGCGGCGACCCTGAGCCCGCTCCAGCACGCGTCCGCGATGCTCGGCAGCCCCGTCTCCGTCTGAGCGGCAGAACGACAGCGAAGGCCCCGACCGGCTCACGGCGGTTTCTAGGGGTCGTTGCAACACGTGGTCGTGTTGATCAGGCCGCGAGGAGTTTATGCAGGCGCTCGGCTGGGGTTTCCCAGCCGAGCGTTTTGCGTGGGCGGCCGTTGAGTTCGGCTGCGACGGTGGTCAGGTGTTCGCGGCTGTGGACCGACAGGTCGGTGCCCTTCGGGAAGTACTGCCGCAGCAGACCGTTGGTGTTTTCGTTTGAGCCGCGCTGCCAGGGGCTGGCGGGGTCGCAGAAGTAGACCGGGATGTCGGTGGCGATGGTGAACTCGTGATGGCGGCCCATCTCGGAGCCCCGGTCCCAGGTCAGGGACCTGGTCAGGTGCCGGGGTAGTGCCCGGACCGTGGCCTGAAGGGCTGCGCTGACGTCCTCGGCGCTGCGGCCCGTGGGCAGGTGGACGAGCATGACGGAGCGGGTGGCGCGTTCGACGAGGGTGCCGATGGCGGAGGCGTTGTCCTTGCCGATGATCAGGTCGCCTTCCCAGTGACCGGGCAAGGCCCGGTCCTCCGCTTCGGCGGGCCGTTCACTGATCACGACCATGGGGTGGGCGAAGCGAGGCTGTCCGGCGGCGGCCTGGCGGTGCGGCTTGCGCCGGGCCCGCCCGGTGCGCAGGGCTCTGGCCGGCTCGCGACGCAGTTCCCCGCGGCCCTGGACGTAGAGGGCCTGGTAGATCGTCTCGTGGACCACGTGCATCTCCGGCCGGTCGGGGAACCGTCTGTGCAGAGCGTGGCAGATCTGTTCAGGGCTCCACCGCATCGCCAGGTGGGCCTGGATGAAGTCTCGCAGCTCGGTGTTCTGGCCGGTCTTGCCGGGCTTGGGCCGGGGCCGGCGCTGGTCGGCGCGGCGCCGTGCGGCGTGGGGACGGTAGGCCCATCGGCTCTGGTTGCCGCGCAGGGGCATGCCGTTGCGGCGTATCTCCCGGCTGATGGTGGAGGGGCTGCGGCCCAGCTCGGCGGCAATGGTGCGGACCGGCGCCTTTTCCCGCAGCCGGTCGGCCATGTGGATGCGCTCGTCTTCACGCAAGTACCGCGTCGGGAACGCGGGCTCCTGCTCTGGCAGAGCAGGAGCCCGCCGCCGCTTCGGGTCGGTCCGGCCGTTTCGCCATTCACGGCCGGTCCGCTGATGGACGCCGACGCGTCGGCTTGCCTCTCGATTGGTCAGTCCCAGCTGCACGAGGCGGAAGTATTCCTCCCGCTCACGCCGCAGCCTCACAGGCCCCTGCGCCATCCGGTCCTTGCGGATCTCGAAGTCCATCGCACCCCTTGAGCTGGGGTGTTGCGACGACCACTAGAACCGAAGGTGATCCGGCGGGGCCTTGGTCGTGCGCGGCGTCCGCGAGCGCGAGCACCCGCCCGCAGGGAAGGAAACACACCAGGGCCGGCGGATGGTGTTGACTTTCCTCCGGGGCCTGGTGCCGCACAGCACCAGGGCCCCTTGACGCGCTCCCAGGAAGAGGTGCAGATGACAGCGGACGATTCGCTCGGCGGCCGACTGGACGACGATGACTACCCCGCCTACACGATGGGCAGGGCCGCCGAGCTGCTCGGTACCACACCCGGCTTCCTCCGTGCCATCGGCGAGGCCCGCTTGATCACCCCGCTCCGCTCGGAGGGAGGCCACCGCCGCTACTCCCGTTACCAGCTGCGCATCGCCGCCCGCGCCCGGGAACTCGTCGACCAGGGCATACAGGTCGAGGCCGCCTGCCGCATCGTCATCCTCGAGGACCAGCTCGAGGAGGCCCAGCGCCTCAACGAGGAATTCCGCCGCGCCGCGGGCACACCACCCGACGCGTCCGGCTGATCCGGCGCCCCGCCCCGCCGCGGGGCGGGCGGCGGCCCGCTGTGCCGGAATGCGCTCCAGGAGACCGTGCCGCGTCGCACGGGCCGCGGCTTCCAGTAGGAGGACCTGCCCATCCGGCCGGGGAGCGGCAGACACTCGCCGCTGCTGGCGATACTCGCGGTGGGCGTCTCGCGGCACACCGCCCTCGTCGGAGGGCGGGGGCCGGCCGACTACTGGCGAGCGGTGATTCCGGCGAGGATGAGGTCGATCCCGGCGAGGAACTCGGCACGGTCATCATGCTTGCGTAGTTGGCCGGCGACGCTTCGGGTGAACGCGTATTCGCCTGCGTCGAGTTCTGCCCATTCGGCCGCAACGGCGTCGAGCAACTCACTCCTGTTCGCGTCCGGCCGGTGCGCTCGGGCGTTGGCGGCGTTCTGGCCCGCCACTCCGAGGATGTAGTTCGTCAGCGCGGACGCTGCGGTGAACTGGGCGGCTTCTGGCACTTGGAGCGCCTGGACCTGGCGTCCGATGCGTTCGAAGATCCGCAGTATCGGCGACTGCCCCGGTGCGCGGGCGAGCTGCGTACCGACCCAAGGGTGGGCGTCGATTGCGTCGAACACGCCCAGAGCGACGGCGCGGACCACTTCCTCCGGCGCCGCGTCGGTCTCGTCGCCGGCGAGGGTGATGGTGACGACGGCTTCGGTGGCAGCATCCAGGAGCTCGGTCTTGCCCGTGACATGCCAGTAGATCGCCCCGGGGCCGGTCGCCAGGTGCTCGGCCAGTACGCGGAACGTGAGCCCGCGCTCGCCCACCGTGTCGAGAAGTTCGACAGCAGCGCTGACGATGCGCTCCCGGGAGAGCGGTTCCTGCCGTCGTTCCGGACGACGCGTCCTGGTTGCCATGCGTCCATCCTAGACGCCTTGGAACGACGTTCCAGCTTGACAACGAATGGAACGTCGTTCCACTCTAGGGGCGCAATGGAACAGTGTTCCAATCATGCCCCGCCGGGTGTCCGCCCAGCGGGCCGCGACCAGGAAGGAAGCGTCATGACCACTCCGGTCACGATCATCGGCGCGGGACTCGGAGGGCTGATGCTCGCCCGCGTCCTCCACATCCATGGCATCCCGGCGACCATCTACGAGGCGGAGGTCTCACCGGCTGCCCGTACCCAGGGCGGCATGCTCGACATCCACGACTACAACGGGCAGCTCGCGCTCAAGGCGGCCGGGCTGTTCGAGGAATTCCTCGGCATCGTCCACCAGGGCGGCGAGGCGTCGCGGGTACTCGACAAGGACGGAACGGTCCTGCTCGACGAGGCTGACGACGGCACCGGCGGGCGTCCGGAGGTGCACCGCGGCGCCCTCCGGAAGATTCTGCTCGACTCGCTGCCGGCCGACATGATCCAGTGGGGGCGCAAGGTCACCGCGGTCCGGCCTCTCGGGGGCAGCCGGCACGAGGTGACGTTCGCGGACGGGGCGACCGTGACGACCCGCTTGCTGGTCGGTGCGGACGGGGCCTGGTCGCGGGTCCGTCCGCTGCTGTCCGACGAGAAGCCCGAGTACGTCGGCACGTCCTTCATCGAGACCTATCTGTTCGACGGCGCCTCCCGCCATGCGGCCAGCGCGCGGGCGGTCGGCGGCGGCGCGCTCTTCGCGCTCGCGCCCGGAAAGGGGATCCTCGCCCACCGGGAGACCGACGGCGTCCTGCACACATACGTGGCGCTCAACAAGCCGCAGGAGTGGATCGCGGCCATCGATTTCACCGACGCCGGAGCGGCCACGGCCCGCGTCGCCGAGGAGTTCCACGGCTGGGCCCCGGAACTCACCGCGCTGATCACGGACGGCGAGACCGCCCCGGTCCCGCGCACCATCAACGCCTTGCCGATCGAGCACCGGTGGGACCGCGTACCCGGGGTGACGCTCCTCGGAGACGCCGCCCACCTGATGTCGCCGTTCGCCGGCGAGGGCGCCAACCTCGCCATGTACGACGGCGCCGAACTCGGCAAGGCACTCGGCGCGCACCTGGGCGACACCGAGGCCGCGTTCACCGAGTATGAGGAGGCTCTGTTCCCGCGCAGTGCCGCCGCTGCCGCCGAGGCCGCCCGGAACCACAGGCTGTGCTTCGACCACAATGCCCCGCACAGCCTCATCGACCTCTTCACCAACTACGAGCAGGCCGGCTGAACGACGACCCGCTCCAGCGCTGACCCATCAGCCCAAACGACTTGGCAAACCGTCCCGCCCCGGAGCGCGGGCGTGAGCTCCGCCCTCTGTCCAGGGTGGTGGTAGCCACGACAAGCACGCCCTGCTCGCCGTCCTCGGCGCCCAGACCCTCACCTCCAACCGACCCTGACCGGCGCTGAGAGTCCGGCGGTACGCGCCGCCCGGGCGTGCTGGTCAACTGCACGCGTGGGAAGGGGTGTCGATGGCGTGAAGGTGTGCGTCGATCAGGGCGAAGGCGGCTTCGGGTTGTTCGATGTGCGGCAGGTGGCCTGCCTCGGGAATGATGTGGAGGCGGGCGTTGGCGAAGGCGGCTGCATAGGCGGCGCCGTAGGCCGGGGTGACGATCCGGTCGCCGGCTCCCCACAGCAGCAGGGCTGGGATGTGTACGCCTGTAAGGCGGCGCAGCAGCTTGGGGTCGTGCATGTAGGGGTCGCCTGCGAAAGTGCGCAGGGCGGCCATGTCGGATTGCCGGGCCGCGAGTTGTGCGGCCGGTACCGTCGCGGGGTCGACGAAGTACCGGTCCGAGTCGTGCCAGGCGTGGTCGGCGACACCGCGGGCGTCGAGGGCGAAGAAGTCGACGATCGGTTCGTCTTCGACGTGCACGCCCACCGCGTCGATCAGGACGAGTCCGGAGATGAGGCCGGCCGTGTCCCGGACGGCCATCTCTGCGGCGACCCAGCCGCCGAACGACGAGGCGACGACCACGACGTCACGCAGCCCTTGCTCGTGGAGGTGGTGGAGGTAGGTGAGGGCGAGGTCGTCGACGCCGGTGAGCCAGTCGGGCCGCGGGGTGCCCTGCCAGCCGGGGTGTACGGGCGTGATGACCCGCGCGCTGCGGGCGAGGTGTTCGACGAGCCCGGCGACGGTGGCAGGACCTCCGCCGCCGTGCAGGACCAGGATGGTCCTGCCGTGGTCGCTGTCCGTCTCGGTCAGGGTGAGCGGCAGGTCTGGATGCGGGGTGACGGTGCGCTTGGAAGTCATGCTCAACACCCTAACTAAACATATTGATATAAGCTAGCTTAGTCGCGGGTTAAGCTGGAGCCATGCACGATGAACTTCAAACCCTCGGCAGGGCGGTCAAACAGGCCCAGTACCGTCAGCACCGCGCCCTGGAAGGCGGGTTGGCGGCGATCGGCACCACGCTCGCCCAGTGGGACGCCCTTCGGGCGATCGGCAACGCGCGCGGGGCCTCTGCTCGCGAGCTGGCCGCCGCCACGTTCCAGAGCGAGCAGGCCTTCGGCACACTCGCCTCCCGCCTGGTCGCGCAAGGCCTGGTCGAGCGCCGACCTGGCCACGGCCGTCGCATCGAGCACCACCTCACACCTGATGGGGAGCGCGTCCTGAAGGAAGGGCATCGCGTCGCAGATGAGGTGCTGGCCTCGTGCTTCTCGGTGCTGCCCGCGGCCGACCGCAGTACCCTGCTCGGCCTGTTGCAGCGCCTCACCCTCGGCGAGGAGGCGTAAACGGTTCGGCAACGCGAGCGCTGTGCCGCCCGTCGGCCACGCGGTCCGGGCCGGGCATCGGGAGAGCGTCGTGATGGAGGGGGGTTAGCCGCCAGGGGGGTGGCGCAGGGCTTCCTGCGGCGTTGTCGGAGGCGCGGCATACGTTGCACGGACGGAAGAGGGAACCGTTCACGCATGGATGGGTGTCTCCGAGCGCACAGCAAGACGTGTCCGGGCGGACCCGGCTCGATCCTCAGGGGGGATCTTGAATTCATCGCACCGTAGACGCCTGCGTGCCCTGGCCGCCGGGGGCGTACTCGCCCTGGCCGCCGGCGCCCTCTCCGCCGCCCCGAGCACCGCCGCCCCGCAGCCTCTAGCACCCGCCTCCGCCCTCGCGGGGACCGCGGCCGCCCCGGCACCGGAGTCGGCCTCCAGCGCCGCACCGCGCCGCGACGGCGGGCACCCGGCCGTCGTCATGCCCGACCGCGCCACGTCCTCCGCGCCGGTGGTTGCCGCAGCCCTGCCGCGGCACGATGTCGACGGCGACGGCATCAGCGACATGATCGTCGTGGAGTACGACCAGAGCACGGCCGTCTACCTGTCGTCGATCTCCGACTGGGGCGACTACGTGATCTCCAAGACCGACCCCGATGCCTCGTACAAGGACCTGCTGCCGGTCGGCGACGTCGGCGGCACGACCAAGGCCGAGTTGCTCTCCCTCTCCTTCGACGGCGTACTCACGCTCTACGAGACCGGTCTGAAGGGCACGTCGGCGCCCCTGTGGTCCGGCCGCGGCTGGCAGAAGTACAACCGCCTCGTAGCCACCGGCGACGTGACCGGGGACCACCACCCCGACCTGCTGGCCCGCGACCACGTCGGCGACCTGTGGCTGTACACCGGCACCGGAAGCGTCAGCAACCCCTTCAACGTGCGGGTCAAGGTCGGCTCCGGCTGGGGGATTTACGACCAGATCGTCGGCGCCAGCGATGTCGACGGCGACGGCCTCGGCGACGTCTTCACCCGCACCCTGACCGGCGAGCTGTGGTTCCACAAGGGATCCGGCAGCGCCACGGCCCCGCTCAAGCCCCGTGTCAAGGTCGGCACCGGCTGGAACACGTACAACGTGATCAGCGGCCCGGACGACGTCGACGGCGACGGCTTGAGCGACCTGGTCGCCCGCAACCGCGACGGCCTGCAGTACTTCTACAAGTCGATCGGCGGAGGCAAGTTCGCCGCACCCGTGTACCACGGCAACGGGTGGGAGCTCAACAGGTTCATGGTCGGCGCGGGCACCACGCAGCTCTACGGCAAGTCACAGAACCTCATGACCGAGGCCAACAACACGCTGGCCAAGTACTACGCCCTGGCCAACGGCACCTACGCGACGCCGCCGACCGGGGTCGGCACCGAGACGCCCGGCTCCCGCAACACCTACGCCACCGCGCTCAACAGCCACAACCACGCCAGCTACGTGCAGAACATCGGCAGCGATCTGTACATCCGCGGCCAGAAGGTCAGCACGACGTGGAACTACACGCTCATGGTCGGCCCCGGTGACCTCACCGGCGACGGCAAGGGCGACCTGCTCAGCCGTGACTCCGCCGGCGTCCTGTGGCTGCACCCCGGCGACGGCGCGGTGGACACCAAGCTCGGCACGCGGATCAAGGTCGGCACCGGCTGGAACGCCTACAACGCGGTCGTCGGCGCAGGCGACTACTCCGGCGACGGGCGACCCGACGTGCTCGCCCGGGACGCCTCCGGCCGGATGTTCCTCTACAAGGGCACGGGGACGTCCACCGCGCCGTTCGCCGCCCCGGAGCAGGTCGCCACCGGCTGGAACGTCTACGACACGCTGCTCGTGCCGGGTGACATCGACGGCGACAGCAAGGGCGACGTGCTCGGCCGCCTCCCGAATGGCGACATGTACCTGTACACCTCAACGGGCAACGCCGGCACCGCGACCTTCACCGCCCGGGTGCTGTTCGGCCGCGGCTGGAACATCTACAAGAACATGATCTGAGTCCCCCGGCCGCCCGGCGGCCGGTCCACGATCAGCGACGGCGCGGGCCCGTCCACCGGCATCAGCCCGGCCTGCCGGGCCCGTGTCCGCTGCTGGCACCCCCAGGTATGAACGGGCAGCCGAAGAGTTGCCGCTGGCGAAGCGGCCGGGTGTTGCTCCAGACCCGGCGCGGCTCCCTGGTCCAGGACCGCTTCCGGGACGTGGTCGCCGCCGCCGAGCAGCTGCCCGACGGCCTGGTCCTCGATGGCGAACTCGTCGTCTGGGACACCGCAGGGCGGCTGTCCCTCGAAGCGCTCCAGCGCCGGGCTGCCGCCCGCGGCCGTACCGCCGCCGCGCTGGCCGCGAAGACACCGGCCTTCTTCATCGCCTTCGATGTTCTCCAGCATGACGGCACCGAACTCCTCACCCGGCCCCGTCACGAGCGCCGGCGGATCCTCCAGCACCTCTTCGACACCCACGAGCTGAGCGCTCCGTGGACGCTGTGCCCGACGACCACCGACCTCGCCATGGCGAGGGAGCGGCTGGAGACATGGACCCACGTCTCCGGAGCCTGGTTCAAGATCAGAAGACGGGACACCACGGAAGCGAACATCGGAGCGATCACCGGCACCCTCGCACGGCCGCAGCTCCTCGTCCTTGGCCGCCACGACCACCACGGCAGCCTCCGCGCCATTGGCCGGACGGGCGGCGTGGCGGCACAGCCGGCGGCAGCCTCGCCCTCACCGCCATACCCGCCCAGGCCATGCGACTGCTGTCCATCACCGGTGCAGGCACTGTTTTCACCTTCCACGCCGGCCCTGCCCAGGCCCTGGCCGATCACGCCGCCTACGGTCAACCCTCCGCTTGACGACGCCGCTCGCACGGCGGATCCCTGAACAAAGCCGGATGCGGCGCCCGGTCGCGGGCCCATGCTTGCGAGAGGCCGCCTCCGCAGTTACAACCCTTTACCCCGAGAAGCCCATCCGGAAGGTGGCGGCCACCGCCCTGGAGGAGGACTCCAACCCGTTAGGGAAGCTGCAGAGCAATTGGACGAGCCCCACCGGGGCCCGCCGCGCGGTGCGGGCGGCGGGTGTGCGCGGCATGGTGAAGGGGCACCCGGACGCCCGTTCATCGTGCCGTGAGGTGCCGCCCCGCGCCCCGGCAACGCCGTCCGGCGGGAGCCGCTTCCGGCTCCGCTCGTGACCTGGAGGGCGGTGCTGGCCGAGTGGTGCGACATGCGCGGGCGCGGGGTATGTCAATGAGTCAGCGAGTACGCGCCGGGGCGAAGGGGATTCCCGAAGTCATGCCGCGGCGGCCGACCATGAGGGACTCGCCGAGGAAGCTGACGCCGATGGAGAGCTGGAGGGGGCGCGCGTTCTCGTGCA
Organism: Streptomyces sp. NBC_00354; assembly: GCF_036106915.1. Lineage (NCBI taxonomy): Bacteria > Bacillati > Actinomycetota > Actinomycetes > Kitasatosporales > Streptomycetaceae > Streptomyces > Streptomyces sp. NBC_00354. The sequence goes on from NZ_CP107983.1 coordinate 8,311,853, forward strand.
TGCCCATCTTCACCGCCAGGGCACTGAAACCGGCCGTGACCGCCAGGGTGCCGATCACGGTGAGGAAGGTGCGGCCGGTGTACCGCTGCCACAGGACACCTCCCTTGTCGATGAGTTGAACGGTGGCGCCGCGCAGTGCGCCGAGTGCCGCGCCGAGGACGGCGCCGGTAGTGACCCAGGTGAGGTCGGTGCCGGTCAGATCCGTCATCTTGACGAGGGACAGGACGCCGATCCCGGTCAGGATCGCCGGGGCCGCGAAGAGGTCCCGTGCGTTGACCGGTTCACCGATCATCCGCTTGATCACGACCGCGATCACGACCACCGCGATGATCGCGGCGAGTAGCCAGGGGTTCACGCAGATACCACCCATCTTTATGGCACGACTGAGCTAAAACGAAGTTAGCCCAGACGTGCTATAACGGCAAATGTGCCAAAGATCGTCGATCCCGTAGCCCGCCGCAGGGCGGTGGCCCAAGCCGTCCTGTCCGTCGCCGCCCGGCAGGGGCTGGAGCATGCATCGCTGCGCAACGTCGCCGATGAAGCCGGACTCGCCATCGGCTCCGTCCGCCACTACTTCGCCGACCACGACGAGTTGATGACCTTCACGATGCGGGAGCTGAGCCGGCGCATCAGTGACCGCATCCGCACTCACGCCGAGAGGCTCCTGGCTCCATACGGGCGCACCGACCGCCAGGCCGCAACAGAAGAACTCCTGGCCGAGTTCCTCCCCCTGGACGAGGCCCGCCGCCAGGAGGCCGCACTCTGGCTCGCCTTCACCGCCGCAGCACACACCCGCCCCGAGCTGCGGCCCTGCGCAGCCGAGATGCAGAGCGATCTGCACACCCTGATGTCGCGCGTGCTTCACGAAGCCCAGTGCGCCGGCTCGCTGCAGGCCGGCATGGACGTCGAACTGGAAAGCACGCGACTGGCCGCCCTCCTTGACGGACTCACTCTCCAGGCGACGCTGCTGCCGGACCGCTATCCGCCGATGCTGCTCCGGCAGGTACTGCGGCGGCACCTGGACGCCCTCAAATCCAACAACTGACCTCCGGCCAACGCGTTCAGCGCGCACGCCTCGGAGACACCAAGTGGCTCTGTCCACTCAGCCAGGGAGCGCGGCGATAGGTTCATGAGAGACGGCACCGGGCCTTCCTCCCGCATGGCCGTCGGCGAAGCCTGGTGGGCTCCTTGATCTTGCTCTTCACACGGCGACCCGTTCATGATCGTCGTATGAGTAGGCACTCGGTAACCTTGGACAAGATCGTTTCGGAGGACTGGCCGGCCGTTCATTCGTGGGCGTGCCTCCCGGAGGTGTGCCGCTATCAGTCCTGGGGGCCGAACACAGAGGTCCAGACGAAGGGCTTCGTGGACTCCGCGGTCAAGGCCTGGTCGGATGCCCCTCAGCGCCGGTTCCCTTATGCCGCCCGCGTCGGGCGGGATGTGGTGGGCATGGGCGAGCTGCATGTCCGCAGCCATGAGCAGCGCCAGGGCGAGATCTCATACATCGTGCATCCCCGCGTGTGGGGGCAGGGCATCGGCACCGAAATCGGTCGGCAGCTGCTCGCGCACGGGTTCGACGAGCTAGGGCTTCACCGGATCCATGCCACCTGTGACCCGAGGAATCTCGGCTCCTCCCGAGTGCTGTCCAAGATCGGTATGACGCATGAGGGACGCCTGCGCCACACGACGCTGCTCCGCGACGGTTGGCGAGACTCCATGATCTTCAGCAGCCTCGAAGGGGAATGGCGCTCCCCTGCGTAATCCCGCCAGCGGGGTGCTGGCGTTTCTCGTGAACTTCGAGCTCGGCGCCGACCGGGCGCCTTGTAAACCCGCGAACAAAGCCACCGAGGCGGCCAGGGGCGGCAGGCCGTGCCGTTGCAGGATCCGGTGGGTGGTGGAAGCGGCGATACCGCTGCGGGCGGCCGCCGGAAGAGGCCCGATGCGGTGCTCGCGCCGCAGACGCAGCACCTGTGCCTCGACCTCGGCCGCTGTCCCAGAAGCGTCGCGAGGACTTTATGCGGTCGGCCCCGCCCTGCAGGGGTGCGGGGCGGGGCCGCTGACCTCTCCGCGGGGGAGGGGAGATGGTCACCGCAGACACAGCATGGCACTGGTTTCAGCCAGACAACAAGGGTCTGGCTGGAATGCGTTGTCAGATCGGGCGCGCCGCCTCTCCAGGGCCTCAAGAGGAGCCAGGGCGTACGGATCCCTGCCGAGCGGACGCTTTCGGCTATTCGCCTCTCAGCCGGTCCACGGCTTGGGCATTCTGGGCGTAGGCGTGGGATGGCGGTCGCCCGTGTCTGGGCGCCGATGCTGTGCTGTACCAGGTGCCGGTGGTGGAGCGGGGACTGGTCATGGGGTGGAGACCGAGGAATACGGGTCGTCGCATGAGGGCTGGGCGGGTGCCCTCCTGCAGACATGCCCTCGCGTGGAGTCAAGACGCTGCACGCTCCCGTCTGACCCACTATGCCCTGCGGCAGTGACACACGCTGCCGCGCGGGAATTCAAGAGGCAGCGGCATCGACGGCTCTGGGCAGGCCAACACCTGGCGCACCAAGGAGCAGGCGTTCGCCGCGGCATGTGATGCGGTGGCCGCCGCGGCTGCCCGCCGTTTGGAGCGCCGCCCCTCCCGCTTCACTCCGGAGCGCCGTCGGCAGTTCCTTGAGTACCTGCACGCCGGCATGGTGACGACGAACGCCGCGGCGGTAGTCGGCATCATGACCGCGGCCGTCTCCCCAGCGTCGCCGCCGCGATGCCGGCTTCGCCGCTGCCATGGACCGGGCCGCCGCCACCCGCATCACCCGGAACCCGCCGGTGCCGCCACCGACGCGCAGGGGACCGCGATCTGCGAAACACCTCGCCGCCCATGGCGGCTCTGGCAGGCGGCTCTCGCCGCTGGGATCCGGCCCAAGCGGTCTACGACCGGCGCAGGTCAGTGGGTACGAGCCGGCGCCCCGTCCTCCTGGACACCGAGACGGCGTCCAGGAGGACCGGCAGCAATGGCACAAGCAGCAGCGCCCCGGACCAGGTTTCGCTCATGGGCGCCGCAGCGTTGTCCTCAAGGACGGCGGCGAGCCGGCCGGCTTCCTCGCGGTCTTGGCGCCGTAGGCGCGGACCGCGGCAGCGGCCGCTGGCGCCGGCTGCTGCCGTACGCTGCTGTCGGGGGCCGGCGAGGCGTACGGTCAGTCCGTCAGTTGACGTTGACGGCCTTCCAGGCGGCTGCCACCTGCTGGTACTCGGTGCCCGTCGAGCCGTACAGGTCCGCCGTCGCCTGCAGGGTGGCGGTCCGCGCCCCGGCGTAGTTGGTGGTTGACGTCATGTAGGTCGAGAGCGCCTTGTACCAGATCTTGTAGGCCTTGGTCCGGCCGATCCCGCTGACCGTCGAGCCGTCGTAGGTGGGCGAGTTGTAGGAGACACCGTTGACCGTCTTCGCGCCGCTGCCTTCGGAGAGCAGGTAGAAGAAGTGGTTGGCGACGCCCGAGGAGTTGTGCACGTCGAGCCGGCCCACGCTCTTGGACCAGTAGTCGGCCGAGGCCCCGTCCTTGCTGGGCTGGTCCATGTAGCGCAGCGGCGTCCCGTTGCCGCGGATGTCGATCTTCTCGCCGATCAGGTAGTCGCCGACATCCGTGGAGCTGTTGGCGAAGAACTCCACCGAGGTGCCGAAGATGTCGCTCGTGGCCTCGTTGAGCCCCCCTGATTCGCGGCTGTAGTTCAGCTTGGCCGTGGCGGCGGTCAGGCCGTGGCTCATCTCGTGGCCGGCGACGTCCAGGGAGGTGAGCGGCTTCTGGTTGTTGGCGCCGTCGCCGTACGTCATGCAGAAGCAGCTGTCGGACCAGAAGGCGTTGACGTAGGCATTGCCGTAGTGGACGCGGGAGTAGGCGGCCTTGCCGTCCCCGGCGATGCCGTTGCGGCCGAGCTCGGACTTGTAGAAGTCCCAGGTCACACCCGCGCCGTAGTGGGCATCCACAGCGGCAGTCTGACGGTTCGACGGGGATCCGTCGCCCCAGTTGTCGTCCGCGTCGGTGAACAGGCTGCCCGTGGCGGTAGACGTGGCACCGTTCAGATCGTAGGTCTTGTGGCCGCCGCGGCTGCCGTCGGTCAGGTTGTATGTCGACCCGCTCTGGGTGGTGCCGAGCGTGACGGTGCCGGAGTACTCGCTGGTACCGGTGCCGGAGTCGATGGCCTCGTACGAGTACAGCTCCGCGCCGGTGGCGGCGTCGGTGATGACGTGGCGCTCGCTGGGGGTACCGTCGTGCTGGTTGCCGGTGACGACGGCCTCGTAGGCGAAGACCGGGTTGCCGCTCGCGGCCCAGACGACCTGGCGGGCACCGGCGGGTGCGGCCTTCAGGGAGGTGCGGGCGGCGGCCGGGGCTATTCGAGCCTCGAGGCCCTTGGTGGTCTTGCGGCTGCCGTCCTTCTTCTGGTGGACCACCAGATCGCCGCCGAGGACCGGCATTCCCGCGTACGTGCGCTCGTACCGGGTGTGCACCGTACCGTCGGCGTCCTTGATCACATCGCGGGCCACGAGGCGCTCCTCGTCGGCCAGGCCGATGGCGCGCGCGGTGTCCGCCGCCGCGTTCTGGGCCGTGGTGATCGCCTGGGCGCGCGCGTCGGTCGTCAGGGCGAGCGCGGTGGCTCCCGCCTCCCGTTCGGCCGACGCGTTGGCGGAGCCGCTCTGGACGGAGATCGCGACCATGGCCGCGGAGGCGACGACGGCGGCGGCGCGCAGCACTCGGGTGCGGCTGTGGGTGGTGCGGGATGAGGACATGGGGAGGGTCACTCCTGCTCCTTCAATTGCCGTGGGGGGTCAGGCCGTTGAGATTGCCAGGAGGGAGTGTCCGATTGACAGGTTTGCAACAAGTATTTGACCAGTTGTTGTCCGGAGAGAGAGGAGCGATGTTCGCCCAGCGACCAAAAACGGAACATTCCGCTTCCCCCGGACGTGGCAGAGAACCGAGTCCGGGGAAGCGGACGCCTGTTACTGGATGCCGGGGATCTGGCGGGCCTTGAACGCGGCGCGCACGGCGTCCGCCGCGCCCTTGCCGTACATGCGCTGGGCGGTGGCGATCGTCATCAGGGCAGCGTCCCGGAAGGAGGTGTCGGGCGCGATGCCGAACTGCGCGTTGACGATGACGCGGTCGGCCGCACTGGCGCTCAGGGCGCCGCGGATGTCGAAGAGGGCGCGGGACCAGATCTCGCCGGCTGCGTGCGCCTCGCCCTCCAGGTCGGCGTGCGCGGAGGCGGCGGGTTCCAGACCGACGATCCGAGCCCCGCCTTTGAGCAGGACCTTGAGGTCCTTCGGGAGTATCGGGGCGGGCGGGTTCGCAGCAGTTCGCCGTTCAGGAAGACGTGGATGCTCCGGTCACCGGCTCAGATGGTAGTGGTGCGGCCGCCGAGGGCTGGGCCGAACTCGGCCTGCTGGTTTCCCGGCAGGCAGATGCGGTCGGCTTGTGAGATCACGCAGGTGAACTCCACCGCGCGGACCTGATTCTCATCCACGGGTACACGGGGCGAGGGCAACTGGGCGGGCAGCCGAGGCGGGAGGAAGTCAATGGTCGGCGGCTCGGCTTCGAGCGGGGAACGATGACTTCGCGTACTTGCTCGAACTCGCTTGCAGAGGGGCGGAAGACTGCGCCCGGGGTGGACATGTTCAGGGACTGGTGCAGCCGGGTGTGGTTGTAGGCATGGACCCAGGCGTCGGCCCGGGCAGCGGGGCGACTCCCCGCAGTTCGAGCCCGTCCTGGAAGCGATCCGGGTGCCCCGGCTGGGGCTCGGCAGGCCGCGCAAGCGCCCGGACCGGGTGCGGGCCGACAAGGTGTATGACTCCCGCAGTAATCGGCCTTACCTGTGTAGACGCGGAATCAAGGCAACGATTCCGGTGCCCTCGGACCGCGTCCGCAACCGGCTGAAGTGGCGGATCGCATGGCGGGAGGCCACCGAAGTTCGACAAGGGCGATTACAAGCAGCGGCATGCCGTCGAGTGCGGGATCAACCGCCTCAAGCGCCACCGGGCCGTCGCCACCAGGTACGACAAAACTCGCCGTCCGCTACGAAGCGACCGTGCTGGTCACAGCCATCAACGAATGGCTGTGACCAGCACTTTCACACCAGACCCTAGTCCTCATGGGGGACAAACTTGGCTAGCGAAGTCCAGTCCAGGGGACGCACGATGGTGGCCAGGCGGGCGAAGGGATCCTGCGCAGCCGTTTGGAACCACATCACTGAGAGCACCGTATGCCCAGGCTCTGCAATGTCCTCGGGCTGCCACCATGACGTCAGCCGAGCATGAACCGCCTCTCGCGGCAGCCACTCCTCGACTCGCCCCTCCGCATCGGCTCGGAGCTTGTCGAGATCATGCACATACAAGTGCGGCGTCGCTGCCATCGCCTTCTCGATGCCCATCAGACGAAAGCGACGGTGTAGCTGCGGCGTCCCTTCGAGCATACCTTCACGGTCGTCACTTACCGTGAGTGCACGAAGCTCGGCGCGCACTGGTCCCACCTGATAGCCACGCAAGTCGCCATTCCTCGTCTGGATCACGGGCCAGAGGGTAGGGGTGTCCGACAAGCGGACCAAACGACTTTCGCAACGGCCCTTATGGCAAGTGGTCCCGGCTACTGAAGCTGAACTCGTGATGTCGGTGCGGCGGGCGGAGGTATCCGGCTGGCAGGTGGATCCGCTGCGGTCCCGGCTTGGTGTGTGGGCCAAGTACCTTAATTCAGGAGCCGGCCGGCCACTGAGTAGTCTTCGGATCATGTGGAGAGAAGCGGCCCTTGAGGTCTTTCCTGGAGCCGAGTTCCGGAGTCATGCGCAGCTGGGGCCCTCGCTGAGGCAGAGCGCCGTCTCGGACGCGGGCTGCCTGCCGAGCTGAGGCAGCTGCTCCTCGGGTTGCAGGGGGCCGACGCCCTCCACGACCGTTCAGGACCGGCTCGCGGCCAGCAGCTGGTCGCGCGCGACGACAGGCAGTGACCACCTCTTGCTACTCCCCGGCGGAGCAAGAGGGCTTGTTCACGCCTCACGATCGGTCGGGCCGTAGAGGGCTGCCGGGGCGTTCTTCGACAGTGCCCAATACCGGTCTCCGTAGGACCAGTGCCACCACTCGGTGGGGTAGTTGACCAAGCCTGCGGCGCTCAAGGCTGCGCCGAGGGCGGCACGGTGGGCGCGGGCCTCGGGGCTGATGTTCGGCGCATGTGTGTAACAGGCGCCTGCGCTCTCCTCGGGCGTGGCGTTCATCCGGGTGCCCAGGTCGAGTTCGGTGCCGTCCCCGTCGGCGAGCGTGAGGTCCACGGCCGCTCCGGCACTGTGCGGGGCGATGTCCGGCGGCGAGACGTACCTGCTTGCGGCCGCGTACAACTCGGCTTCCGTCAGCTCCGAGCACTGGGCACGAAGTCCGTCGCGGTACTCGTCGAAGTACTCGCGCTGGAGTGACGGCGGTCGGTATCCCTCCACGAAGAGCAGGCGCAGCCCCTGCGGTAGCAGATCCTGGGCTTGGAGCAACCGCTGTAGGACGCCTTCGCGCAGGTGGGCGTAGTGGTCGGCCGGGTCGGCCTTGCGTGCGTCGACGAGCAGTTTGGCGCCTGCCCGTACGTCCACGAGGGCTTCCCCGCACTCGTGCACAGGTATGGCCGACACGCTCGGATCCGCCATGAGAACGATGTCGTTCATGATCGGGGCTCCTTCTCCTGAGGCACGTTCAGCTGTTGCAGCAGGTTCGTTTTCGAAACCAGATACCCGAGTTCGGCGCGGCTGCGACTGCCCAGCTGGGACGAGACCCGTCGTACATGCTCGGCCACCGTGCGCGTACTGGTGCCCAGGCGGCTGGCGATGACGCTGTCCGTGTGCCCTTCGACAACCAGCCGGATGATCTTCTTTTGTAAGCTGGACGTGATCTTCGGCCGGTGCATTTCGATCGACTGATCGGTCAGGGGCGTCGCCCGTCCCCAAGCCACATCGAACGCCGATACGAGAAAGCGGATCAGGCCCGGCTCCCGGATCTCCAAGGCTGCGGTGCCCCAGCTCTCACTCACCGGAACGAACGCTACGCGTTCGTCGCAGATCACGAGTTTATCGTTGAGCTCATCGAGGGTCCGGATCTGACCGCCCAACGCAAGGATGTGCCGGAAGTGGGCCAGCGCGGCGGGGTGGGAGCGGTCGGTCTCCTGGTACAAGGCGCGCATGGCCGCGCCGCGCCGCGCCGCAGGATGCCCACCTCCCGGCCGACGGCCCGCTGGAGGTCCTCCGCAGGGCGTCTACTGACCGGCCGGACCGTTCTCAGCTCCTGTGTGCACGCGGCGACTTCCCGGTCCAGAACGGCGTTGACCTCCTGCACGCCCGTGATGGTCGCGTGACCTCGTCCGTGCTCCTGTAGCGCCCGCCGATACGCGGATTCGGCGCCCGCGAAGTGACGGCGCGTCGCTTCCAAGGACTCCCTGAGGTCGGCCATCTCCTGCTCGACGGGTTGAGTGGCACGAGCAGTTGCCACCGTCGGGGGAACGGCGAAGTAGTGATTCGGGCAGCCCGGATACTCCTCGACCAGGCCGAGAGTCTTCAGACAGTCAGGGGCATCGCTGGGGGACGCCCTTCCCTCGACGAAGGCCTGTTCGTAACTTCTGAGCGCTTCCGGGCAGGGGGCCTTGCGCGCAAGGTGAGGGCCGGCGCTGCCACCTTCATAGTCATCCGTTCCTACCCCACTTCGCGACTGCTTCAGGAACGTGCAAATCATGATCATGAAGAATAGGTGATCTTTCCGAACGCGCAGGTCGGGTGGGATGATTTAAGCCGTTCTCCGGAAGCGGCCGACATGTGTAGCCGATGAGGATCGACTTATGTGAATGGAACGTGAAGTTCCCGATCGCCTCAGGCTGGGAGTGAGTCGGCGGCCGGAACCGGAGCTCCTCATCGAAGGCATGCACTGCACCAACTGCGGGCTGCTCATCGACGACGAACTGGAAGACCTCCCGGAGTCCACTCGGCTGCCACGGACACGCGCAGCGGCCGCAGCGTCGTCCGACTGGAAGAAGGAGGCCAGATCGACGGCGCGGCTCTCGTTGCCGCGGTGGAAGCGGCGGGCGACTACACGGCTCTGCTCGCCGACTGACAACGGGCGGCGCTACCCGCTGGCGCCACAGCCCGCCAAGGCGCCTGCCAGCCTCCTGGTAGGGGCCCTGACGGCCGTTTCCGGCGATCTGGCCGGCCGAGAAGGTCCGCCGCCGCGCGCGTACGGTGGACGTAGGGCCGGAGCGGGTACGCCGGTCCTGGCAGCCGCTGCGGGCGACCGCCCGCAGCGGTGCGCTCTTCTGCTCCTACACAGGAGGGAAAGCCCATGCCCGAGCACAGCGTCGGCACGCAGCAGGAATTCGAGGCAGCCCGAGCGGAGCTGCTCGCGGAGGAGAAAAGGCTCACCAGGCGCAGCGACGAGCTCGCGCGGAAGCGGCGCGAGCTTCCCTGGGTGCAGGTCGAAAAGGACTACCGCTTCGAGACCGAGGGCGGGACCAAGTCGCTCGCGGACCTCTTCGACGGGCGCTCACAGCTGCTCGTCTACCACTTCATGTTCGGCCCGCCGTACGAGGCCGGATGCCCTGTCTGCTCGTCGATCGCGGACACCCTCGATCCCAACGCGGTCCACCTCAAGGCCCGCGACGTGACGCTGATCTGCTCCTCACGGGCACCGGTCGACAAGCTCCTCGCCTACCGGGAGCGGATGGGCTGGAGCTTCGACTGGGTCTCCGCCGGCGACAGCGACTTCCACCGCGACCTCGGCTTCATGTACACGGAGGAGGAGCTGAGGCCGTTCCTCGAGGGTGAGATCCCGGCGACCGTGAGTCAGATGGCAGATGCGTCCGGCACGGACGTACTCGGGTACGTCACCGAAGGGCCCGGGCTGAGCTGCTACGCCCAGTCGGACGGCACCGTCTACCGGACGTACGTCACCACCGCGCGCGGCCTCGAGCCCGCAATGGCCTACTACGGCCTCCTCGACCGCACGCCGCTGGGACGCCACGAGGAGGGCGAGGAGACCCACTGGCTGCGCCGCCACGACGAGTACAGGACCTGAGAGGTCGTCCTCTTGGGGCGGTGCCAACCGTGGACTGGCGACCCAGTCCACGGCTGCGCCATCGCCGGCCCGCCTGGCCGAACAGGACCGGGTCTGCCAGAGAAGGACTGGCTGGCGAAACCCGCGCCGGAAACGCCGGGCGGTCTGTTGGGCACCTTCATGTTGCCGCATGAGGCTGAGGGCGAGGGCGAGGGCGAGGGCGCGGAGGTGGCCGGGTGCGCCGGCAAGGCCGAGACCTGCCGCATCCCCGTGTGAGGCGCCTTCGTTGGTCGGGTGTCTGTCGATAAACGCGACCCCGGAGAAACCTGATCGCGGACTTCGCGGCGCCACTGACGTTCCGGATGATCTGCGCGATCCTCGGCGTGCCCACACACCTGGACACCATCGCCCCCGACACGTCGCCTGACCCGGCCCGCTCCGCAAGGGCCCTGCACGCGCTGCTGGACGCCCTGATCGCCGAGAAACGTTCCGGCGGCGAGAGCGGGGCCATGAGCGAGGAGTAACTGCACTCCACCGCCTGCCTCCTGCTGCTCGTCGGCCACGACACCACCATGAACCTGATCGGCAAGGGGATGCTCGCCCTGCTGCGCCGTCCGGACCAGGCCGCGCGCCCCGCCGGCCAGGACACCGGATCCGGGCTGACCACCGCGGTCGAGGAGCTGCTTCGCTATGACTCGCCCGTGCGGGACGCTACGTTCCGGTGTGCGGGTGAACCGATTCCCCTGCACGGGCGGACCATCGGCGCGGGCGACATCGTGAGCCTTCTGATCGGGGCCGCCAACCGGGCGGGCAGCGCTTCGCCGATCCCGACCACCTCGACGTGGGGCGGACACCCAACGACCACCTCGCCTTCGGGTAAGGACCGCACTTCTGCATCGGCGCGGCCCTCGCCCGTCTCGAGGGCACCGTCGCGTTCCCCCTGCTGCTGGACCGACTCGGCGCCGTGCAGTTGGACAAACCGGTGCCCTGAACGGAAGGACATGATGAGTACGCGATCCACGCAGCCGGCGGTGTTGACCGAGCGACGCGAAGGCGTCCTGGTGATCACCCTCAACCGGCCCCACGTCCGCAACGCCGTCAACCAGGCCCTGGCCGAAGCCGTCGACCACGCATTCACCCTCCTGGACACCGACCCCGGACTCGACGTCGGTGTCCTCACCGGCGCGGGCGGCCACTTCTGCTCCGGCATGGACCTCAAAGCCTTCCCCGACGAGGGAGTACCGCGGGTCGCCGACCGCGGACTCGCCGGGCTCACCCGCGCCCGACGGACGAAGCCGCTCATCGCCGCCGTCGAAGGGGCGGCAGTGGCGGCGGATTTGAACTCGTCCTCGCCTGCGACCTCATCGCCGCCGCCGACACCGCGTTCTCCGCCCTCCCCGAAGTCGCCCGCGGCCTCGTCGCCTCCGAAGGCGGAGCCATCCGCCTTCCCTCCAGGCTTCCTCACCACCTCGCCATGGAGATGCTCCTGACCGCCTCCCCGCTCCCTGCCGCGGACGCGGCCCGGCACGGACTCGTCAACCAGCTGGTCGGTGAGGGCAAAGCCCTCGACGCCGCGCTCACCCTCGCGGGCCGGATCCGCGCGATTCCCCCCCAGGCCGTCCGTATCACCCGGCGCGTCGTCAAAGCCATCCGCGGCCTCGACAGCCAGGCGGCCTTCAGCATCCAGGACCCACTCACCGCACCTGTCTTCCGGACCGACTCGGCGGCGGAAGGCGCCCTCGCGTTCTGCGAAAAACGCCCCCACCTGAACACTCTGACCGCGGCGAGCCCCTGAATCCGCGGAGTCCTCATCAACGGGCTTCGATTGCTGCCACAGAGGCGCGGAGGGCGATGCCTGACCCGTGCCCTCGCACAGGTCAGGCGGCCGGTTCGGCCGTATTCGCGACGGTGGGAGGGAGTGTTCACCGCGGGCTCGGTGCGGGTTCCTGGCAGCCGCGCAGGCCGAGGCGGGCTATCACCGTCCATGCGGAGGGCTTCGCCCTCACGCACGAGTGCTTCGATCGCTCCTCGCACCGAGGGCCCCGACGTCAGAGGCGCGGCCCCGTCGGGAGGTAGTACGGGCGGTTGTGGGCGGCCACCGGGGGAGACTGGAACGTCCAGGCGCCGACGGCCGGTGGTTCGTCGCCCAGGAGAGCGCGGATGTCGCGGCCGAGGCCGCCGTCCGGGGAGTGGAACGCCAGACGCGTGCGATCGGAGTGTTCTGGGGCGGCCAGGTCGTACCAGCGGTAGGGCTGGTAGACGTTCATGGGGCCGGCGAGGAGGCGGCCCTCGTGGTCGGTGCCGTAGCCGGTGATCGGGGCGGAGTTGGCGGCGACGGCGGTGAGGCCGTCCAGCTCCGCCGTGAGGTCGAGCAGCGGGCGTGGGTCCTTCTCCAAAGTGTCGTCGGGGCCGATCGCGGCCGCCTTGCACCGTACGGTCCAGGTCTCGCCCTCAGGTCCGTTGAGGGACGGAAGGCCGACCTCGAACCAGCCCGGGTACTTGGGTTCCGCGTAGAGCTCGCGCCCGGCCCGGATCGCGAACGGGTTGTCGCACACGACGTGGACGCGGGCGATGCCGAGCAGCTTCGTCTGGTCCCAGCCCTGCGCGTATTGGGTGTAGCTCAGGCGCGGCAGACGGCCGTCCGAAGCCGTCGGGAAGGCGATGACGTTGAGCTCGATCTCCTGGGTGACGCCACCGCCGAACGCGTACTGTGCGAAGTACAGCTGATAGTTGAGCGAGACCAGCGCCCGTCCGTCCTCGAACGCGGCCGCGGTCAGGTCCGGGTGGTGCTCGGCGAGCAGCTTGCGGACCGGCTCGGGGTCCACCAGCCAGTCGACGCCAATTTGGTGCAACGCCCCGTAATGGAAGGGGAGTCGGAAGGGTTCGGGTACGGGCGGCAGGGGCAGGTGTGCGGTCATGCCGAGCCTCCTTGAGGCGGTGATGTCATGCTGATCTGGGCGGATGCCGGGGGCGAACCCAGGGACGCCGGAGGTGATTCCAGGGACGCCGGGCGGTCGCGGGCCGCCAGGTCCGCCTCGATCCGCTCGGCACTGCGCAGGGCGAGCGCGGCCATCGTCAGCGTCGGGTTGGAGGTGGCCACCGAAGGCATGCTGCCGCAGCCGACCGCGTACAGGCCCGGATGGCCCCAGCAGCGCTGCCAGGCGTCCACCACCGACGTGGCGCGGGAGTCGCCCATGATGTGGGTGCCGGCGGCGTGGCCGGCGCCGCGGTAGCCATAAGTACGGCCGTGGTACTCGAAGCGGCCCGGCCAGGCCGCCACCGGCGCGTAGTCCGTGTGCTCCTCGGCGCCGAGCAGAGCGAAGATCTGGTCCGAGACCGCCCGGGCTGCCGCCATCCCCTTCTTCACGTGCTCGTCGAGGTCGTACGTGACGAGGGGGAGGGGCAGGCCCAGCGCGTCGCGTTCGTGTGGGTGGAGGGTGATCCGGTTCGCCGGATCGGCGCTCTGTTCCATCTCGAACTGGAGAGTGAACTGGCGGCGGATCCGGTCGCCGACCGCCCGCCGCAACACGGCACCGAAAAGGCCCCGTTCGGTGATGAAGTGGTCCACGTCCGTGTCGACGGGGCCCCTTGCCCAGATCCAGCCCCACGTCCCGAGTTCGACGCGGAACGGCGCCCGCAGTCGGCGCGCCGCGCCGGTGCGGAAGCCCTCGAAGCCGGAGACCGAGCCGGGGCCACGGTACGGCCCGGTGTCCTCTGGCAACAGGCCCCAGGTCAGCAGGACCGGATGGTCCATCAGATTGCGTCCGACCTGGCCGCTGGCGTCGGCGAGCCCGGAGAGGAGCAGCAGTCTGGCGTTCTCCACGGCGTGCGCGGCGAGCACGACGACATCGGCGTGCGCGACGGACACCTTCCTGTCGTACGAGAGGTACTCCACGCCCGTGGCGCGCCCCCGGCCGTCGACGAGGACGCGGCTCACGACGGACCGGTCCCGCAGTGTGACGGTCGCGCTCCAGCGGCCCTGGGTTTTGAGCGGGGTGTACTTCGCGTATGAGGGACAGTGCGGGATGCAGCTCGCGTTGCCCACGCACCGGCTGTCCGGGTCCGGCCGTCCGTGCCGTCCGCGCGGCACGTAGCCGCGTCCGCCGTCGTACCGGGGGTCCGGGACGCCGTTGCGTGCGTGTGGTGTGCCGACCACCTTCAGCTCGACTTCGCGCAGGGCGACGGGGTCCTTGACGCGGAGCCCGTCGAGGCGGGCCGAGATCAGACGGTCCAGACGTGCGGCGGGCAGGGGCCGCATGGGGAACACGTAGTCGTCGGGAAAGGGCAGACCGACGTGCTCGCGCTGTGCGTCGACGTCGGCTGCCACCCCCAACTCCTCCTCGGCCGCCCGGTAGTACGGTTCCAGCCGGTCATAGGTGAGTGGCCATCGACGCCCGTATCCGAAGGACTCGGTGTCGAAGTCCTCCGGGAGCATGCGCGGCGCGAGGCCGGTCCAGGCGTTGCCGGTGCCGCCGTTCACGCGGACGTATCCGCTGGCGTACGGGAGCGGACCGTCCTGCCGCAGGTGGCCGGACGCCCGGAAGCCGGGGGTCCCGTCCGCGCCGACGAGGTCCGTGACCTCGGGCCAGGCAGCTGCCGGATGGGCCCGGTAGGGGGAGCTCGGCACCTCTGCGGCAGCCGTGGAGAGCGGGCCGGCGGTCGGTCCGTGGGCGTTGGGCCCCGCCACGCCGGCCTCCAGGACCAGGACTCGTCGGCCGTGCCGGCCAAGCCGGTGCGCGACGAGCGAGCCCGCGACACCGGCGCCGACGACGATCACGTCGTACCTCGTCACCGGCCGCTGCCCCCGGTCCCGTCCCCCGGAGCGGACCGGTCGGGGGTCCCGGCCCAACTTCCGTACCCTTCGGGATCGGTGGCGGGAGCCTTGAGACCGGCCGCCTTCCACACCAGTCCCTCGGCGTAGGCACGCGAAGACACCGTGAGCGGCGGCCAGCCCGGCCAACTGCCCGTGTACCAGAGGTACGTAACGGCGCGGGCGGCCTCCCTCAGGTCGTCGTCCATGGAGTCGTCCGGTTCCCGCAGCTCGTGCAGCAGCCGTGCGTACGGCCCGGCGCCGAGTTGTTCCGCGGCGACCGCCCGGTACGTGTCGGTCAAGCCGGTGGCTTCCAAGGCCGCTCCGTCGAAGCCGGTGAGCCGTACCGACAGGGCGGTGAAACGATGTGTCTCGTCTGTGATGGGCACGCGGGCATCGGTGCCCGGCCCGGCGCCGGTCCAAGCGCCGTGCCCCCGGAAGGGCTTGAATCCGCCCCGGGGCGCTCCCTCCCTGGGGTTGACGGCGTGCGACCTGGCGTTCGACATGCGTCCACACGACAACCTGTCCTGCTGTCCTGCGCCGAACGGCGTTCGGTGTCGGAAAGGAGTCCCCTTCGCGGTACCAGGTCGTCGCGGACCGGACCGGACCGGACCGGTGATGGACGACCGCCCGGCGGGGAGTCGCGGGTGCCAATGTCGAGCTGCCTCGGCTCCGCGTGATCCGCCCGCCCGCCCGCCCGCCCGCCTGCCCGCCCGCTCGACCGGGCGTGAGCGGAGCGGCATCCGCGTTGTCCTTGGTCCGGCAAGTCGTCAGTACGCCGATGGCGGCCGGTTCCCGAGGCCGACTATGGGGTTGAGTGCCGACGCGGCCGGAGCGCCCGGTTCGACGCCCGGGACGAACTCCGTCCAGCTGCCGCTCAGCATGGTGTGCCGGGCGGTGATCCGCGTGCCGTCGGCGTAGTAGGTCGACGAGAGTACCCGACGCGGTACCGCGGTGAGGTTGGCGCCGGCGGTGTGGAAGCAGTCCGCTGCGTGGAAGGAAACCTCGCCCAGGGCGAACGGGCTCGCATCGGGAACCACGCCCGCCGCGCGGAGCCCACCAGCCACGTGTTCGTCGTACGACCGCTCCTGCGGGGAGGCGGGCAGGGCGTGGAGTGCCGCCGGGGTCAGCTGCCGTGCCAGGCAGGCCAGCGGGCCCATCTCCGTCGGGATGTCGTGCAGGGGGACCCACGAGGTCACCACCGCGGGGGAGTCCAGGGGATAGTGGTCGCTGTCACGGTGCCAGGGCGTGCGGCCACAGCCGGGTTCTTTGGACAGGATGTTGTCGTGGTAGAGCCGGACCGCTTCGACGCGGAGCAACCGGGCCGCGATGTCCCCGAGGCGGCGGGACAGGGCGACATCGCGCAGCATCGGGTCGGTCAGCCAGAGCTGCTCCCGGGCGAGGAACCGCCCCGGGTTGTCACGGCCGTAGGCTGACTCCAGCATGTGGTGGGCCCGTGCGGCGAGTGCGGCGATCACGGCCGGCGGGAGAACGGCCGGCAGCCGGACGTACCCGTGGCGGTGGAAGAACCGGACGGCGTCGTCGGTGAGCGGGTACGGCTCGTCGAGTGCGGCGCTCACCTCGCGCGCGGACGCCCTTGCGGCGTCGTGGAGTTCCCGTCCGGGCTTGAGGTCCGCGCGGTCGAGCCCGGGATCGGCGGCGAGGGTCATGTACCAGTCCCACCACTCCTGATCGTCCCCCTCCCACGGGGCCACGTCCTGAACTCCTTGATCATCTTGCGGTCGCCGAGTGCCGCTGCCGAGAGCGAGATGTCCGGCAGCAGGACGCTGGCCGAGTAGGAGTCGTCGGCTCGTACCAGAACCTCGTGCATGTCCTGGTCCGTCGGTGCCGGGCGCGGGGCGCTGCGTCGCCCAGTACCGACGAGTTCCGACATGGTCTATGCGTCCAGGAAGTTGTGGACGTCGGTCGCGAAGGCCTGCGCGTGCTGGAACAGGAAGCCGTGCGCGGAGTCCGGGTACAGCTTCACGACCGCGTCGGGGATCAGCGCGGCGGTGAGGTGTGAGTACCAGGGCAGGATCATTCGGTCGTCGTCGCCGTTGGCGATGAACACGGGCTGCTCGATGGCGGCGAGCCGCTGGAGCTTGCCGAAGTCCGGCGTGCCCCACTTCATGACGGCGTCGTACTGCGCGTTGCGGGTCTGCCAGGTGGTCGGTGCGTCGCGACCCTCCGTCCGTCCCGCGAAGATCCGGCCCATGACCCCCTGGCCGGCGGCGCGGCTCGCCGGCGAGTCGGTGAAGAACGCATGCAGGTAGCCCTCGGGAAGGGTGGCCGGCTCGCCGATCGCCTTGATGATGTCTGGTGCCCATCCGTGCATGCGGGGCGCGCCTTGCGGGGCGGTCGAGGCCAGGACCATCTTGGCGACCAGGGACGGCCGGGCGAGGGCGACCTCCTGGGCGATGAAGCTGCCGATGGAGAAGCCGAGCAGGTCGATCAGGTCGAGGCCGAGCGCCTCGACGAAGGCGATCGCATCGTCGGCCATCTGCGCGAACGTGGTCGGCGTGGTCCCGCTGGTCGTGCCCACGCCGACGTTGTCGAAGGCGATGACGTCGCGGGTCACCGCGAGTGCGTCGACGAGTTCGGGGTCCCAGTTGTCGAGGTTGCCGCGGAAGTGGACCAGCAGGACAAGGGGGCGGCCGCCGCGCGGGCCGAGGCGGCGGTAGGAGTAACTGATGCCGTTCGGTCCCTCGATGGTCGAGGTGTCGACATCGAGGTACTTGGCGCTGTGTTCCATGGTTGTTCCCCTCTGTGGCTGTCGCGTCAGTTGCGTACGGCCGAGCGGACGTCGAGGTCGGCCACGACGAGGCTAGGGCCGGTGTCGGTGAGGACCGCGGCGCCGGCGACGTGGAGCGTGTCGTGCCGCACACCTGCCCGAGGCCGGCCCTTTGGTCCGTCGCCTGCGTCCAGGACGACTCGGTACGAGTCGTCGGGTTGGTCAGCGCCACCTTGCTGTCGGGGTTGAGCGCGGCCACGATGGCGTCGCTGTGTCCGATGAAGGTGAAGTCGTCGATCGTCGGTCCGGCGAGCCCGGTCTCGACGGCGCCGGGCTCCCCGTGGCGGCCGATCGGGATGCGCAGCGGCGTCGCCTGGTCGGAGTCGGAATCCCACACTGCGTTCTCGTGGGCCTTCAGTCCGTTGGCGCCCAGACCGAACCGGCTGCCCGGGGTGCAGACGGCGCCGCTCGCCCACGGGACGGGCGTTCCGCCCCCGTGCGGGACGCGCCAGACGATGCCGCGCGCGGAGTCGGGGACGGGAAGGGATGCCAGCAGGCGCCGACCGCCCTGCGGTGTGATCCGCTGGACCTTGGCAGCCCGGGCCGGCACGACGTCGAAAGCGCCGCCCGGTTCAGCGGCGACGTTCTCGGGCTGCTCGCCTGGCGGCGCGGTCGTAGTGGATCAGGACGCGTGGATGGGACACCGGCGCGGTCGCCGCCGCGGCGCGGCCGATTGCGAACGCCGTCATGGCGGCTGCGGCAACGGTGGCCGCGACAGCGGTGAAACCCCGCTTGCCGTGCACGCTGACTTCCCTTGTCTGTCGGGCTTTCAAGCGTCCGCCACCTGGGCGTGCTCTTCGTTGAGCCACCGGGCGACGGTCGCGCCGTATGCGGCGGCGGCCTGCTCCCACGGGAAGTGACCGGAGTCGAAGGAGACGAGACGGCTGTTCGGGAGCCGGTCGTGCAGGTAGACGCCGTTGGACGGCGGAACCAGTTCGTCGAGCTCGGCATTCATCACCAGCACCGGCGTCATGATGGACGGCAACAGGTCCCCAAGGAGCGGGAGTTCCGCGGGGTACGCGCGGACGTAACGCGCCGACTCGGCGAAGCGTCCGTCCTCGTAGGCGGACACGTAGTCTTCCCACACTTCGGGCTCCTCGCCCTTGGGCGCCGCCGCTTCCACCGCCGCGCCGACCGACGCGCGGGCGTCGAAGTCCTGGAGGAAGCCGAGGTCCGGCGCCGCGATCATGTTCGCGAGCGCGCCGGACACGTCGAGCGGATACGCCGCCCCGCCGCTGCCGACAATGACCGATGCCACCGACTCCGGGTGTCGGGCGGCCAGGAACAGCGCCGCGCCGGTGCCGACGTCCGGGCCCAGCACGTGCGGGGTGCCCAGGCCCCATTCGCGGATCAGGCCGTACAGGAACTCGCCCATCGCCGAGGGGGCGAAGAGCTCGGTGCGCCCCTCCGAGTGGCCGAATCCGGGCAGGTCGACGGCCACCAGCCGACCCAGTGGCGCCAGGCGCGGCCAGATGCGGCGGAACGCGAGGAGGCTCTCCGGCCACGGGCTCGTCATGAGGAGCGTCGGTCCCGGCTGTTCGCCGGTATCAACGTGGCGGATCGCCAGGCCGTCGACGGTTCGCTTCTGCAGGGCACTCCCGGTCAGCGCTGCGCTGGTCATGATCTCTCCATTTGGTCGAACGCCGGCAGGTGTCCGCCGTCGTCGACGGCGATGTTCATCGGGATGCCGATCGCCACCGCGCGGGCGCGGGCCCTCTCGACCAGGGTTTGGGTCGTATCCAGGTTGATGCTCATGGCGTTCACCCCTGTCGTCAGCGGTGCGAGTCGGTGGTGCTTCCGGCGGGAGCGTCGATCTGTTCGGCGATCCAGGAGGCTGCGAACGTGGTCCAGGCCGTTGCGTCGCCGGCCCCTCGGGCGAGCCCGAGACTGTGGGGGCCGTGCGCGAAGACATGGACGGTGTGCGGGACGTCGTGCGCGGCCAAGGCCGCGGCGAGGCGGTAGGTGTGTTCCGGAGGGACGTAGATGTCCTCGGCGGTGTGCCACAGGAAGAACGGTGGTGACTGGGCGGTCACTAGCTTGTCCAGCGATGTCTCACGCCGCAGGTCCGGTGCGGCGTCCTCGCCGAGCAGGATGATCCGCGAGGGCCGGTAGGTCTCGGTCTCCATGGACGTGATCGCGTAGCCGAGTACGGCGAACTGGACCGACTCGCGCGGGTCGGCGGTCGGCGCGAGCGCGGCGTGCCCGGCCAGGTGCCCTCCCGCGGAGAAACCGATCAGACCGATGTGCTCGGCGCCCTGTTCGCGGCGTCGCCGGATCTCGGCTCGCAGCGCCAGCAGGGGCTCGGGATGGCGCGCATGGAGCGGGTACCGGAACACGCTCGCCGAGATGCCGAGCCCACCGAGCCAGTCGGCGATCGGCTCCGCTTCGTGTGCCGCGTGTGCGGCGTACCCGCCACCGGGAAGCACGATCACGTGGATGGCCGCAGCCTGGGCCGCGTCGATGTCTGCGCGGCCGGACCGCGTCGGCTCGTGTCGACTCCTCACCGCTGACCTCCGCATTCGTCCATGGACGGCGTCGCCGGCCTGCTCCCATGAGACCGTACCCAGGTCATCAGCCAGCCGCCCGCCCCGACACCACGCGAAAACGTGAGCGCGCAGATATGGCGTACGGCGGCCCGTCGGGAGTGCTCGGTGCCGACGTTCTGCCCTGCGGCGCGGTGTCGGCGTCAGGAGCCCCAGCGGGCGGCCCGAGCCGCGAGTTCGAGGGCGGTGACGGCGCCGGGTCCGCCGCGCTCGCGGAGGAATTCGCCCGGGACGGTGTAGCGGGCGCTGGCCTGCGGGGAGCGGGCGGCCTGCCGCACGACGTCGTCGACCAGAACGGTGGCCATGTCGAGGCGCGGGTAGCGGCCGTGGAGCGCCTCGCCCTGGGCGTCGGTGACGAACTCGGTTCCGAAGCCGATGTCGACTCCGATGCCCCGGCGGGTGAGGTAGGCCAGCACGCCACGGCGTTCGGCGATGCCGTCCGAGGTGTGCAGGGCGATCGCCTCCCACACCGGGTCCGTCTTGTCGGCGCCGTAGCCGTGCTCGGTGAGGAACCGGGCGGCCATGTCGGCGCCTTCGACCTCGAAGCGCGCCTGGCCCGGGGCCGACGGCGAGGCTCCGAGGTCGTGCAGGACGCAGGCGTGGAAGAGGAGTTCGGCGTCGAAGTCGATGCCGGGCTTGAGTCCTTCGTGTTCGGCCAGCAGCGCGGCGAACACGTAGCTGCGGATGCTGTGGTTGGCGACGGGCTCGCTCTCGCACGACAGAACGAGCTCGACGGCGGCACGGGCGACGGGAGTGTCCGGGAGTGCCGGCAGGAGGCGCGCTTCAGTGTCCATGAGGCGACCGTAGGCGCGTACCGGACCCAACTGTCAGTGGCACGGGTGCCATGTAGCGATAGAATCGTGCCATGACGGGTCGAGCATCAGACGGGGCACACCACGTGGTCGTGGTCGCCCTCGAGAACGTCCTCGCGCTGGACATCGGGATCCCCTGGCAGGTCTTCGGGAGCTGGCGGGACGGCCCGTACACGCTGACGGTCTGCGCCGAACGGCCCGGTCTCGTCCCGATGCACGGCGGCCCCCCGCTGTCCGTCGCGCACGGTCTGGACGCCCTGGCAACCGCCGACACCGTGATCGTCCCGGGCTACCTGGAGCCGGACGTGCCCGGCGCCGAGGTGACCGACGCGCTGGCGGGGGCGGCAGCCCGCGGCACCCGCATGGCGTCCATCTGCACCGGCGCGTTCGCCCTCGCCGCCGCCGGTCTGCTCGACGGCCGCCGCGCCACCACGCACTGGCTGTACGCGCAGGCGCTGGCCCGGCGGCACCCCCGGGTGACGGTCGTGCCCGAGGATCTGTACATCGACGAGGGTCAAGTGCTCACTTCAGGCGGAGTCTCCTCCGGCCTGGACCTGTGCCTCCACCTCATCCGCCGCGACCACGGCCCCCGCCTGGCGAACCAGCAGGCCCGCCTGCTGGTGGCCGCCCCGCACCGCACCGGCGGCCAGGCCCCGTTCATCGACCTGCCAGTGCGACCCGAGCCCTCCGACAGCCCTGCACTCTACGACTGGGCCCTGCGCAACCTGCACCAGCCGCTCACCGTCGACCAGCTGGCGCACCAGGCCGGCATGTCCCGCCGGACCCTGATCCGCCGCTTCCACACCGACACAGGCCTGCCGCCCATGCGGTGGCTGCTCAACGCCCGGCTCGCCCGCGCACGCGAACTCCTCGAATCCGGCGACCTCACGGTCGAAGCCATCGCTCGCCACTGCGGCCTGGGCACCCCGGCCAACTTCCGGACCCTGTTCAAGGCACACGTCGGGGTACCGCCGCGCACCTACCGCGAGACATTCAACTCCGCAGCTGTGAAGGGTAATTGACCTTCAAGTCCTGGTAGGCCGCCGCCGGTCGCGACCGCGGGACGGCAGACACGTAAGGCGCGAAACGGCGAGGCCAAGGCCGTGGTCGGATCTTCGACGATGCGTGGGCCCGGCAGCGGCCGGCTCGTCGCGTTCGAATGCGCCGGGACGGAAGATCAGGATCTCCTTCGCCGCGGTGGCATCCATCTCCCGGAGGCGGCGCTCGCAGGGGATTGATGGCAAGCGCTCCGCCGCCCGGGCCCTGATCGCAGGCGTGGCCACGCGGACGCGTAGCTCTTCCCTACGCGTCTGCGTGATCCCGGGAGGCCGGGTCCGCTCCTAGGTTGATGCGCGTAGACCGAAGGGGGCGCCGAGATCCGCGCCTTCTGCCAGGAAAGAGCGCCCGGCGGGTACTTCGGATGGAACCTCGACGCCTTGGACGACTGCCTCGGAGGAGGCTGGGGTGCCTCTCCTCCGTTCACATTGGAATGGCAGCACTCGGAGGTAGCCAGGACACGGCTCGTGAAACAGCGTGCGCTGCACCAGGGCACTGCGACCTTGTTCGAGGTTCTCCTTGAGATCTTCGCCGACCACGGGGTCGAGGTCGTCCTCCAGTGAGGCGGTGACCGCCCGTGGCGCACCGCGCGCTGGCGGCCGGGCAGCATCTGGCGGCGCGACACGCCCGAATGCTCCCGGGCGCGAAGATTTCCAACCACTACTTTTAGCGACTCGACTGCGATCCGCCCCGCCAGGCCGCCGGCTCGGCTAGTTCGGATAAGCCTGTACTCGCTGTCCGGTCCTGCGGGTCAACCCGCAGGTGGCCTTCCGCCTGGAGGAGATCGAGACCGATCTGATCGCACGCCGGGCCCGTGCCGAGGCTGAAGGCTGGCTCGGTGAGATCGAGGGCATGGAGCTGACACTGATGCTGCTCCGGCAGAAGCAGGCCGAAGCGGTACGGCTGACGGGCATGCCCCAACCGTTGACCTTGGCATTCCCGCACTGGTGCTTAGGCAGCAGAGGTGATCGCCCTCACGCGTTTCCGATTCCTACAGCAGGCGCCCGCAGAATCTGTTCGTCTCCATGGGGAGCGCTTCGTGAGCGACGCGAGAGCGACATCGCGACAGTTCTGACAGCGAGTACCGGGTGAGGGTCGTCACTCCGTGCCTACGTCAAACCGCCTCTCAGAACACGATCAAGGGCTGCGCGGCCTGCGGGTCCCCACGTCGGCTTGCCGCCAGGCAGGCCCCGGTCTCCGTTCTGGCCCATCAGCATGAGGAACAGGCTTTTCAAAGCTGCCAGCCCGCGGGCGCGCCGGATCGTCGCCTCGTCGGCATGCGCGTATGCGTCGAAGAAGCGTGAGGCGGCGCCTGCGGGAAGGATGACCCAGGCGGCCGCGAGGTCCCACGCCGGATCGCCGGCGAACATGTCACCGAAGTCGATCACGCCCGAGAGTGTCCCGTCGGAGACGACGACGTTCGCGGGATGGAGGTCGCCATGCACCCACAGAGGCGGGCCCTCCCACTCGGGCGCCGCGACGGCGTCGTCCCAGACGGATCGAACGTCGTCGGCGATGCCGCCGGGGACGACGGCGTGGAAGAAGTAGTCGAAGCCGTCGGTGCACTTCTTGGGGTGGTCGCCGCGGTCCGAGCTGATCGGCGCGTCTTCGGGCGCCTCCACGTGGAGCGCGGTGAGGAAGGCTGCCAGAGTGTCGGCCGCGTGGTCGCCGCGGCTGATGGAGGTATGGTCCAGCGGCTTGCCGGGGACCCACGTCATGATGGTCCAGGGCTTCGGGAAGCGCGCGGACGGTTCACCGATCCGTACGGGGTTGGGGACCGGGAGCGGCAGGCGCGGAGCCAGTACGGGCAGCCACCGGCTCTCCTTGCGCTGGAGGTCCGGGGCACGTTCTGTACGCGGCATGCGCACGGCCAACTCGTCCCCAAGGCGCCACTGCTGGTTGTCCCACCCGCCCACTACTTCGCGGATGGCCAGCCCTGCAAGGTCCGGATGCTGCTGCAGCAGCAGGTCATGGACCAGGTCTGCCGTGATCTCGAT
The DNA here is from genome assembly GCF_036106915.1 of Streptomyces sp. NBC_00354. Taxonomy (NCBI): domain Bacteria; kingdom Bacillati; phylum Actinomycetota; class Actinomycetes; order Kitasatosporales; family Streptomycetaceae; genus Streptomyces; species Streptomyces sp. NBC_00354. The sequence goes on from NZ_CP107983.1 coordinate 8,335,892, forward strand.
CTCGAGGTCGGTCATACGAAGCCACAGTACTGACGCAGGCGCAGGCGCCGACTCAGGCTCCGCTCGTGAACCGCGACTGACTGGCTGCCTGAGCCGGTAGCAGACGGTGGTACCTCGACGACAATGGCCTCATAACCAGCACTCCGGGCGACGGGCTGGGCATGTGACGGCTGTGCCGATGTCCGGGGCATCTTCCCGGCGTGGCTCCGGTCGAGAGAATCGCTTCGTCTCATCCACTCCCCCTAGCTTGGGCCAATCGGTCGATGACGGCCGGAGAGCCCCTAAGGGGATGAAGGAGTGGCAAATGGAAGCCCTCCGCCAGGCCCGCGCCGACCAGGACACCCAGACCTGGAAGGAGCGATACAAGACCCGCGCCGGAGTCGAAGGCACCATCACCCAGGCCGCCCAGCGCTGCGGTCTGCGCAGATCCCGCTGCCGCGGTCTCGCGAAGACCAGCCTCCAGCACCAGCTGACCGGCGCCGCGATCAACCTCGCCCGCCTCGACGCACACTCACCGACACACGCGGGGCCCGCACCCGCACCAGCCACCTCGCAGCACTTTGCCCCGCCGAGCCAATGCTCGACGGGGCGAAGTAGACCCCCGAATCAACCAACGGCATCCCATCGGGGGAGGAGGCGGGGGCTTCCCGTGCGTGGTGCGGCCAGGCCCAGTCTTGGTGCCGGGCCTGGTGCCCGGGCCTAGGTCGTGTCGTCAAAGTCCCTCCCCCAGCTACCGCTGGGAGGTGCCCCCAGGCTGGCGGAGCCTGGCACGCACGCTCGCCGCGTTGTCGTCGGTCACCGACGTCCCCCAGCTACCGCTGGGAGGTGCCCCCACCGCGTCGCTTCCCTCCTCCGCCTTGCGATCGCACGCACCAGCCCCCGCCAGCCCCCGCCCTTTCGGGCGGCCGACGCCACTTTGACGACACTCCCTAGGGCTTGGACGCGGCCGCGGGGCTGACCTTGCCGGCGGCCTCCTTCGCGGCCTTGTCCTCCTTGCCGTGCGGGCGCTCGTTGTTCAGGGTCAGCTTCTCGATGTCCGTGAAGTCGACGGTGGTCCTGGTGTGCGTCGTCTCCGGGTAGGAGACCAGGGCCGAGCCGGTGCCGGGCTCTTGGACCGGCTCTCGTGCAGCTCTGCCTTCGGCGACCCGCCCCGCAGGATCAGCTCGTCTCCCTTGGACTTGTCGACGCCGGTTGGCGGTCCGCCGTGCACGGACAGCTGGGCGCTGACCGGGTTGTCGACGGTGATGTCCACCCGGTCCTGGCCGCCGCGGGCCAGCACGCCGATCCGCTCCGCCTCGGAGTGGTGACCGCGAGGGTCGGCGACGGCTGGCTCACGTTGCCGGCGAGGTCCTCCAGGCGTACGGCGAATCCGTACGTGCCGTCGCGCAGCGCGGCGCTGACGACCTCGTAGTCGCCCTCCGAGGTCACGGTGTCCTTGCCGACCACGGCCGGCCCCGACCCGCCCTTCACCGGGGTGGCCAGCAGCCGCACCAGCGCGTTCGGCTCGACGCCCGAGCCCTGGAAGGCGGGCGTGTCGATGGTGGTGATGTTGTCGATGTCGTTGCCGCCGGTGTCGCTCGACGACAGCAGGTCGGGCGCTTCGCCGGGAGTGGCCGGCGGTGTCGTGTCCGTCACCGGGTTCCTGAAGATGGTCGTGCGGCCGGCCGGCCGGCCTGCAGCGGCAGTACTGCCGGCACCGCCAGCCGCACGATGAACTCCAGGTCGGGGTGTTCTCGCATACTCGGGGCCGCACGGCCAGACCTTGATCGACCGGGCTACTGGCCCTCGCTGCTTCCCGCCCCGCCCGGTGTGGGGCGGGAAGACGTGCGGAGCGGCTCCGTATCGAGGCGGCAGGTTGGATGTGGCAGGGCAACTCGGGTGAATCTTCGACCGTGCCATCGCCAGGTCACGTTTTCGGGTGAGGCGTACTTCTACGCTCCGCATGGGTGTCAGCCGACCGGCATTCACAACGCGGAAGAATGGAATCCCTCATGCGTCTTCGTACCACAGCCGTCGCCCTCGCCGGAGCCCTCGCGCTCACTCTCCCCGCCGGCGCTCAGGCGTTCGCCGACGATGGGCAGGCCTTCAACTATGTCTTCCTCAAGGACGGAGAGCGCCAGCTCGCGCAGATCAGCGACGTGACCGAGGGCAAGTGCCACAAGTTGGCGGTCACTGACGGCGCAGTCCAGGAGATCGCCAACGACACCGACATGGTCGCCCTGCTCTTCGACAACGCCACATGCAGCGGTGAGCCGGTTGTCGCTGCCGGCCCGGGTGAGAAGGCCGGCGACATCACGGCTGTCGCCGTGGCCTTCGAGCAGGGCGAGCACGCCGAGCAGGGCGAGCACGCCGACGGGGCGGTCATGCCCGGCAGCGACGCGGATGAGGATGAAGACCTCTTCGACAAGGCCTTCTCCGCCGTGGGCTGACGCCGCCCGTAGTGCCGGCCCGGAACCCATGGGGTTCCGGGCCGGACGCGCAACGAGTGCTGTGACGGCATGCCGACGGCCGACCCGCCTACCCGACAGCGCCAGTCCGCCAAGGAGATCGGGCACGACCAGAGGCACACCAAGGCCTCGGGCCCCAGGCGGCCGGGATCACACGGTTCCACACCGCACCCGAACGCTCAGTCGCCGGGCGCCCAGAACGGTGAGGCGGTCCTCGTAGACGGTCGGCGGGGGCGCGGTCAGCTCCGGCAGCATCAGCTGCCACGTCTGACGGGTACGCCGCGCCGGAGAACACACGGCAAGGTCGATCCCGACCCAGGATTGCGCGAGTCGGCACCCGACCTGCTGGGCGTCATGGCGCCCCCGGTCGGCCAGCTCGCGGTCGAAGTCGTCCGTGACGTGCTTGGGTACCGCCTCGGCGTGCCGGACCACCACGATCCGGCGCTCCTTCTGCGTCATGTCCCTACCTCCTGGGAAGCGTCACGCGCCGCCCTGGCGGGGACCGCGACCTGATCACTCGGTGGCGGGCCGCTCGGGCGTGCACGCGCCCTCTGCCGGTGCGTGTGGGCCGGACCGTGCGGTGCCGGACCCTGACGTCGCGGGCGATGCGGCGGCCGAGTATCCAACCCCATCGCCCGGAAGCGTTACGGGCACTGCCGACGGCGCCGACGTCGGCCGGATCCAGCCGAGGGTGTCACCGGGCTTCCGCATCGCCGTATGCGCCTTTCTCCCGCGCGAGGCGCCTGCCCGGCATCGGCGGTCCCATACAAGGCTCGGCCACCGATGAAGGGTTTTCTGCCATGGGTGACGCGCGGTGGAAGCCGACGCGAGAGGTGGGCCAGGGCTCAGACACGGAGCCCGGCACCGCTCACAGTCCGTGCTGGTCAAGCGTCGCCGTCAGCTTCCGCTTGCGCTTCTGGTCGGCGCGCAGGGCGGCCAGATAGGTGGCGAACTCGGATTCGGTGCCCAGCGTGCGGTGGCAGGCGCGGGCGCTGAGCAGCAGTTCCGCCATGCGTTCGTACGTGCGGTCACCGGTCTCCTTGCGCAGTGGCTCGATCCAGCGCAGGTAGACGGTCAGCGCGTCGGCCGGTTGCCTGTCGCGGATCCGGTCGGCCAGGACCAGCCACTGCTGCTGGTCCGCGTACCCGTCGGCGGCGGCCTGCCAGGCGGCCTCGAGGTCGGCGTCGTCCATGAGCGCGTCGACCAGCACCGAGCCGCCGTACCGACGGCCCTTCATCGGCCGGTCGGAGGCCTTCAGTACCTCCAGGGCGCCCGCGCGCTCAGTGCCCTCCCAGCTCCCGGCCGTGCGGGCCGCGGTACGAAGATGCCGGTAGGCGGCAAGGGAGGGACGGGCCCGCAGCACATCCCGGCGGATCGTGACCACATCCACCAAGCGGCCGGCCCGTGCGTAGCGATCACAGACGAAGGCGACCAGCTCGTCATCCGGCCCCCGGTCGGACTCGGCCTCCCGCAGCCCGCGTTCCGCCCACTCAAAGGCCTCGGCCGTACGGCCCGCCCCCTCCAGCTCCCGGGCGATCACCAGGTGGGTGTGGCCGTTCGGGGCGAGGTCCGCCGCGTGGACGGCGACCAGCGCGTCCACGCTTCCACCGTCCGCCTTCAGGAGCCGCTCCATCAGGTACTTCTCGGTCCACGCCTTGGGGTTGATCCGCCAGGCGGCCACCACCATTTCGCGTGCCCGGGTCATGCCCGGCTCACCCAGGGCCTCCCGGTAGTCGAAGAGGTCGATGTCCGTGATGTCGTTCTCTTCATCCAGCAGGTGGTGCACCAGCCACTCGGCGGTCTCCACCGGGTCGGGGCGGGCGGACAGGCAGGCCTCCAGATGGGCCTCGGCCAGGCCGGTGGCGACGTCCCTGATCAGGCCGTCCGAGTCGTCTATCTCCCCGTATGTACGGCCCAGAGCCCGGAGGGCCTCGCGGGCCACCTCCACCGCGTCGGCGGCCCGCCCGCCAGCCGTCAGCGCCCGTAGGGCGGTGACCGCCTCCGCCGCCTGCTGCCCGTAGGCGCGGGCGTCGGCGTACTCGACGTAGCCGTAGCGGGCGAAGGAACAGGTGTCGAGGAGGCCCAGGATGCGCTCCCGGACGATGGCGGTGTCCTCCCCAGCGGTGGCCGCGCGCAGCTCGAGTCGGCGGCGCAGGCCACGGTCGCCGGCGAGCTGTTCCCTTACCAGAGCGGCCAGTTCCTCGCGGGTGCGGGACTCCAGCCAGTCGTCCAGCAGGCGGGTGCGCGAGGCGGCGGGCGACCGCTGCTGCGGCACCGATTCGGCCTGTCCCAGGACGGCCAGGCCCACCGCCACGCAGTGCTTGCAGAAGTTGCCCTCCTGCCCGTACGGACAGTCGCACCAGCCGCTGAGTCGGCCTTCCTCGTCCTCGGTCAGCTCGACCTCGTACGCGTCGCTGCCGTCCACGGTTGCGGTGATCGTCTCGTCCCCGATCTCCAGCCGGGACACCGCCGACACATAGCAGACCCCGCGCTCGAAGGAGCGCGCCCCCGCCAGCCGGCGCAGGTCTTCCTCGGTGAAACCCAGAGCATGCGTCACGGCATCCATTCAACCGGACGAGAACTCTCAGTACTGGACGTTGAGGACAACACCATCCGTGCATCGCCCGGGTCGCAAGGGGCGCCGGCCGGGTTCACCACGTGACCGGTAGGGCTACGGGTCCTCGGATGAGGACGTCCTTCTGCCACACGACTTCGCCGGGATCGATGGCAAGGTGCAGGCCGGGGAGGCGTGTGATCAGGGTGGTCAGGAGAAGTTCGGCCTCCATGCGGGCCAGCAATGGTGCCAGGCAGTGGTGGGGGCCGTAGCCGAACGCGAGGTGGGGCGGGCCTTTGCGGTCGATGTCGATCCGGTGCGGCGCGGGGTAGCACCGCTCGTCCCAGTTCGCTGCCACGTAGGAGACATAGACGGCTTCGCCGCGGCGGATGAGGACGCCGCCCACCTCGACGTCCTCGGTGGCGATGCGGGCTTGTCCCACGCCGTGTTTGTGCGGGATCCAGCGTAGTAGCTCCTCCACGGCCGCCGGTACGGCTTGCGGGTCGGACCGGAGCCGGCTCATCAGGCTGTCGTGGGTAAGCAGGAGGTAGACCATGTTGGAGGTGTGGTTGCGTACCGCGTGCCAGCCGTTGATTCCCATCAGCGTGGCCAGGGCGAGGAGTTCTTCTTCCTCGATCCTGCCGCTCTCGACTGCGGCTCCCAGTTCGCTGATGAGGTCGTCCTGCGGCCGGCGCCGGCGTTCGCGGGCCAATTCGCGGAAGGCGGCGCGGACTTCTTCCTTGGCCTGCCGGGCGCGCTCGACGCCCGCTTCGTCTTTCGCCCGGGTCAAGATGGTGTCCGCCCACGTGCGCAGGCACGGCCGGTCGCCCTCCGGGACACCCAGCAGAGCTCCGATGACATGCATGGGGAAGGGGGAGGTCACGTGCTGGACCAGGTCGGCGGGGGGTCCGGATGCGACCATGGCGTCGATGTGCTCGTCGAGTACGGCTTGGATGCGGGGGCGCAGGGCTGCCATGCCGAAGCGGTTGAACGCCGAGGAGACCACAGAGCGGATGCGGGTGTGGTCGGGCGGGTCGACGAAGCTGACCGCGCGGTCCAGCGGGACGAGGTATCTGTTCATGCTGGGCAGCGGTCGGCCGACGATGTCGCGACTGAACCGGGGGTCGGAGGTGACGAAGCGGACGGCGTCGTGCCGTGTCGCCAGCCAGCACTCGCCGGGGGCTCCGTGCGGCAGCCGGATCCGGATGACCGGTGCGGCCTGCGCGGCCTCGCGCAGAAACGGGTCGAAGTCGAGCGCAGCCAAGTCCGACGCCTCGTACAAGGGGGCGGTTGTGTCGTGCATTACGGGTGCCTCGTCGGCGGGTCATGGCGCAGCGGCGTGAGCTGCTCGACGTCGTAGCGGCGGCGCAGCGCCGCGATGGCACCGTGGTCCACGGGCCCGTCGGCGGACAGGATGTCCAGGAGTTCCTCGAAATAGCGTTCGTGGTCCGGGGGCGGGGAAGACTGGAAGAACATCCGGGCCGGGACTTCGCCGAGGTTGGCGAAGGCGTGCGGGCAGCCGGGCGGGACCACGATGACCGTGCCGGGAGTGGCGCGGACCACACGTTCCCCGGTCGGGGACCGCCATCCCTGCCAACCGTCCGGGGTGCGCACGCGCGGCTCGAAGGCGAGGACATCGAGTTCGCCCTCAAGGACGTAGAACAGTTCCTCGCTGCGCGCGTGGACGTGCGCGCCGACGTCGAAGCCCGGTGGCACGAGCACCTCGAAACTCGATGCGATGCGCGACTGCGCGCCGGTCACCTTGAACGTCACGTGCTGGGCGGCGGCACGAAGAGTACGGCCTTCGCCGGGCGGCACGATCAGACCGCTGTCCGGTGGGGCGGCGGTGTGGGAGTACCCGGTCATCGGCTTTCCTTCCGTAAGGGTCATGGCGTACGGCTCCAGCGGCCCAGCGCCATCTCGGCCGTGATGCCCGGGCCGAACCCGGCCAGGAGGCCGCGCGCCTGGTCGGCGGCGCCACCCTCGTCGAACAGCCGGCGTAGCGCGTCCAGTACGACGGCGCTCGCGATGTTCCCGTACTCGGTGAGCGTGGCCCGGCTGTGACGGAACGCCTCCGGCTTGACGTGGAGGAAGGTGCCCAGGTCCTCGAGGATCCGCGGCCCACCGGCATGCACGATGTAGAAGTCGAGGTCCGAGGCGTCCCAGCCGTGCCCGTCGGCGAGGCTGCGCAGCGCGGGGGCGAGCGGCTCCATGGTGCCCGGCACGCGCTTGTCCAGCAGGAAGTGGAAGCCGGTGGCCCGTACGTCGTACGCGATCCAGTCCTCCGTCCCCGGAAGGAGGTAGGAGCCGTTGCGCTCCAGGCTGATGCCGTGACCACCCGTTCCGCGGACGACCGCGGCGGCCACGCCGTCACCGAACAGACCGTTGGACAGCAGCGATCCGATGCCGATGTCGGTGGGCTGGTAGCACAGTGAGCAGAACTCGCATGCCACGATCAGGGCGTTCGCCCCCGGATAGGCCGTGCAGAAGTCGTGCGCCCGGTTGATCGCAGCCCCACCCGCCGCGCAGCCCAGTTGAGCGATCGGCAACTGCCTTGTGCTGGAGGGGAATCCCATCGTGTTGATGAGCCAGGCCGTGAGCGAAGGCATCATGAAGCCGGTGCAGGACACGTAGATGATCACGTCGATCTCCGTGGCCCGCAGCTCGCCGTCCTCCAGCGCGCGCCTAACGACCAGCGGTACGCGGGCCTTCGCCTCGGCCGCATACAGCCTGTTGCGCTCCTCGAAGCCCGGGTGCGCGAGCGTCTCACCGATCGGCTGCACGAGGTGCCGGGTTCGCACCCCGGTGTTCTCGATCAGGCGTAATGCGAGGCCGAGTTGGGGATGGCCGGCATGCCGAGAGCGCGCGAGCTCGAGCGTCTCCTCCATGGTGATGACGTACTCCGGAACCGACACGGCCGGCCGACACAAGGTCGCCATGCAACACCCCTACCCCACTGGCACGAGAGTGCCTCCGTTGACCCGGACGCGTCCTTAACGATCACGATCCGCCCAGGTCACCCATTCGTGCCCCTGGGGTCGTATAAGCAGGCCGAGGGAGGCGGCCCGGTCGAATCCCCAGCCGATGCCGTGGGGACGCGCTGGCGGCTGGGCGGCCCGGTCCGGCCGCGGGCAACGGCCACTGAGCCAGAAGTGACAGTGCTTATATAAGTGCTGTTACGGTGAGGTGCATGGCCGACACCCGCGCGCTCGACCCGACGCAGCAGAGCCTCTGGCGGCCCCTGCGTCTGCTGCAGGCGTCCATGGACGCCGACATCGCCGAGGTCTATTCCAGCCAGCGGATAGAAGGGCTCAAGCCCAGCTTCGTCATGGAGTTGCTCCGGCTCCACGCTCGCGGACCCATGACCATCGCAGAACTGGCCGAGTCCGTGCAGCTCACGCATTCGGCACTCAGCCAGAAGGTCGCCGCGATGCGGAAGGCCGGCTGGGTCCAGACCGTCGTGGGCGACGACGCGCGCACCAGGAAGGTGACGCTCACCGGCAAGGCCCGCCGCATCGTCGGTTGCCTGGCGGCGGAATGGCGGGCCACCGAGGCCGCCATCGCCGACCTGGAGGCCGACATTCCCTACCCGCTCTCCCGGGTGGTCACCGATGTCGAAGCGGCCCTGGAGCGGAAGAGCTTCCGCGACCGGATCGCCGAGAAGCTGGCGGAGGATCCCGCATGGGGCTGAAGGGCACGCTCATCGACGTGGCTCCGTTACGGACGTCGCCACCGTTCCGGCGGCTGTGGACCGGCCAGACCCTGTCGGGTTTCGGCAGCCAGATGACACTCATCGCCGTCATGTTCCAGGTCTGGCAGATGACGAAGAGCCCTGCCTGGACGGGTGCCGTCGGACTGGCCCAGGCCGTTCCGCTCATCGCGCTCGGACTGTTCGCCGGATCGCTGGTCGACCGGGTGGACCGGCGGAAGTTCTATCTGCTCATGACCAGCGGACAAGCCGTGTGTTCGCTCCTCCTCGCACTCCAGGGCTTCTTCGGGCACGTCCCCGCCGCCGGCGTGCTGGGGCTCGTCGCGCTTCAGTCGTGCTTCGTCGCGGGCAGTGGCCCGACCTCGCGCACCTTCATCCCGCACCTTCTCCCCAAGCAGCAGCTGGCCGTGGGACTTGCGTTGAGCCGGATCGCCTTCCAGGGCGCCATGCTGCTCGGCCCGGTGCTCGGCGGACTGGTCGTGGGCGGGCTGGGAGTCGGGGCTTGCTACCTGATCGATGCCCTCACGTTCGTCGCCGCGTTCTACGGTGCTTTCGGCCTGCCGAAGATGGAACCCGGAGACGAGCCGGCGCGGCCCGGCCTGCGGGGGGCGCTGGACGGCCTCGTCTTCCTGGGGCGAACCCCCATCATCCGCGGGGCCCTGCTCACAGACCTGGCCGCCACCGTGCTGTCGATGCCCATCAGCCTGTTCCCCTTGATCAACGCAGAACGGTTCGGCGGAAACCCGCGCACCTTCGGACTGTTCCTCACGGCGATCGCTGTCGGGGGTGTCGCGGCGTCGCTCTTCTCCGGAACCTTCACCCGGTTCCCGCGTCCCGGGCTGGTGATGCTCGGCGGTTCCGCCACATGGGGCGCGGCGTTGGCGCTGTTCGGCGCGTCATCCAACCGGTGGGCCGGACTGGCCTTCCTCGTCGTGGCCGGCGCCGCCGACACCGTCTCCGTGGTCTCGCGGAGCACCGTCGTCCAGATGAACACGCCCCGCGATCTGCTCGGCCGCGTCAGCGCGGCCGAGCAGATCGTGGGGCAAGCCGGGCCCGACATCGGCAATATGCGAGGAGGCCTCGTGGCGGACGCCTCGTCCGGAGCGGCAGCCCTCATCAGCGGCGGCCTGCTCTGCCTCGGTGCCGTGGCCTGGGTGGGCGCCACGACGGCAGACCTGCGCAGTTCCTCAGCTTCCGCCTCCGTCCGTACGGCGTCGGCCAGTTCATGAGCCGGGGCCGGGGCCGGCCGCCGGCTTGCGAGATCGGAGGGGCAACTGCCAGGGCGCGCCGAGCCGTGCGGTGCCGTATTGCGTCGTGCTCCTGTTCGTGACTGCCTTTCGGCTTGATGGGGTCCGGCGTCCGGAAGCGCCGCCTCCACCCAGTCCGACTCGGGTGGGGCTTCACCGCTTGTACCTTCGAATGTCATGAGTGAGTAACTGGAACGCGAAGCGGGCCGAGCCGACGACCTCCACCGGCGAACCGTGCGCGGGATTCGTTATGCTTTCCAGCTTCCGAGTGCTGGAGGACGCAGTGAGTGAACGCCCGGTCCACACGGTTGAGGTACCCCTCCGTGACGGTGGCGAAGAGACAATACGGGTGCAGATCCGCGAAGTGGACGAATCCCTGGTGCGGGTGGGTCGCGGTGGCCGTTCCGTGGCGCGGGCCCAGAGATCGTTCGGCGAGATGCTGGACACTGTACGGCCCGTCGCGGAGAGCTTCGTCGGACGGTTCCGGGGACTGGCCAACGCGCCTGATGAGATCACTCTGGAGTTCGGGGTGTCGCTCTCGGCCGAGGCCGATGTGGTCATCGCGAGCACCGCCACTGCGGCGAACTTCTCTGTGACCCTCACATGGAACAGGAGAGACGATCCTGAGACAACGGTCAACAATTCGTGAGAAGTTGAGCCGGTGGGGATTGTTGGGCCGTGGGGAAACGGAGGCCATGTGACGAGAGCGGAGCCGGAGCCGCAGGAGCCCGACGAGGCGCTGGTCTCGTCGGTCGTTCGGATCAAGGGACAGAACGGTGAACCCGTGGGCGCGGGCTTCCTCCTGGCACCAGACGTCGTGCTGACCTGCGCCCATGTGCTGGCGTACGCCTCGGGGGAGGAACACGGCACGGCGAAGGTGGCGGCCGGGACCCCGGTCACGCTGGACATGCCGCTGGACGCGGACCTGGCGGGGCGGTCTTGGACCGCCGAGGTCGAGCACTTCGTCGAAGAAAAAGATGACGGCACCGGGGACGTCGCGGTCCTGCGCGTACGGGGCGCCATACCGGGCGGCCGTCCGCTGGCCCTGGCCGAGCCCGCGACCGCCTGGGACAAGAGAGTCGGCATCGTCGGATTCACGGGACGACGGCCGGGTGGATCCTGGTACTGGGGAGTCCTCGGCGGGCCGACGGAGGAGGGCTGGCGACAGCTCTCTCGGACCGGTAAGACCAGGCCCTACATCGAGGAGGGCTTCAGCGGCAGCCCTGTCTGGGATTCCCGCGGCCGTGCGGTCGTAGGCCTCGTCGCAGTGACCCAGCGGGGGCCCAACGAGGCCCAACAGACGTTCGTGATCCGCGCGAGCACGGTACTGAGGCTCATCCCCGACCTCGAGAAGATCGTGGAACCGCCGTCGCCCTTCCGGAGCCTCAAGACCTTTCAAGAGTGCGACGTGGACGTCTACTTCGGCCGTGAGGACGACAAGGCGAAGGTGACCAGAGCCCTGCTGGGCGGGCGCCCGAGCGTCACCGTGTACGGGCCGTCGGGCTCGGGCAAGTCGTCGCTCGCGCTGGCCGGTGTGGTGCCCCAGATGCGTGAGAAGGGGTACGACGTCCTGGTGGTGGACGCCGGGGCAGTCTCCTCGCCGCTGGCCGCGCTCGCCACCGAGCTGTACGAGGCCTACGGCACTGGGCGGCACGGGGCGGGGAACGCCGGTGAAGTACAGGAGTGGCTCACGGAGTTGGGGCTCGTGGACACCCTCCATCGCCTGTGTGGGAAGTCGGGCGGCAAGCTCCTCGTCGTACTCGACCAGGCCGAAGCACTGCTCGCCGGCAAGGACACCGAGGTCGCCCAAGCGGTCGATGTGCTCTTCCCGGAGAACCGGCCGGTCGGCGCGCCCAGCGTCCTGGTCACACTCCGGGCCGACTTCATCGACGCCGCCCTCAGACACCCGAGCCTCGGTCCCGCGCTGCATCGCGGAGACACCCTGCCGCTGACGCCGATGTCCCGCAAGCAGCTCACGGATGTGATCACCAAGCCGCTGAATGACCTCCCGGGCGTCGCTGTGACCTACGAACCAGGGCTCGTCGAACGGATCCTGGACGATGCCGGCAGCGAAGCGGGGACGCTGCCGCTCCTCGGCTTCGTCCTGGAAAAGTTATGGGAGGGCAAGGAAGGCGGCCGACTCCGGACGGCGACGTATGAGGAGGCTGGCGGTGTCTCCGGCGCGCTGGCAGGCCATGCCACGCAGGCCTGGGACCAGTGCGTCACAGACGAGGAGAAACAGAAGGACGGCGAGGCGAGTCGGCTGCTCACCGGGCTCGTCCGGGTGCTGCCCGGCAGCCCTCATCCGCTACGCCGCAGGCTCACCCGGCAGGAGGCGGGCGACAAGCGATGGGACATCGCGATCCGGCTCGCCGGCTCCGAGCGCCGACTGCTCGTCGTCCATGGCGGGCAGGGAGAACCGGAGTCCGTTGAACTGGCCCATGAAGCGCTGGTCACCGAATGGCCGGCCCTCCAGGAGCAGGTGCGGTCCGACAGCGAGTTCCTGGCGGCGCGGTGGGAACTCGCCCATGAGCGTGAGCGATGGGCCGACGGGGACAAGGCGGCCGGGCTGTTACCTGGGGGGCTCCAACTAGCCGCTCTGGAACGGCACTTGAAAAACCGGGAGGACGAACTCGACGCGGACGAACGGAATTTCCTCGAACTCACGCGGCAGCGCCGCCGGGCGCGACGGAACCGGCTGCGCGCCGCGTGGATCGCGACCGCCGTGGTGCTCGCGGTGATGGCCGGGCTCGGTACGTTCCTCGTATACCAGGGGAAGGTCAGCGAACGGCGGGACTCGGAGGCACGCTCCCGGGCGATGGCCGTCCTCGCGGGCCAGTTGGACAGGAGTGATCCGGGACAGGCCGCACTCGTCGCCATGGCGGCGTACGAGATCGCGCCGACGCAGGAGGCCCGCAACGCCGTGCTGCGCGGATACGACCGGTTCACGCGGGCCGACTGGGTGCTCAGCGGCACCGAGGGGAAGATCGTCGATACGGCGATGAGCAACGACGGCACAGTGACGCTTGTGACGACCCAGCTCGGGCGGCCGTCACTGTTCGTCCGAGGAGCCGGGAAGAGCATCATGAGTACGCGGCTTCGTCTCAATGAGATGGCCTTCCGCCCCATGGTCAGCAGGGACGGGCGGCGGATCGCCTATACGTCGGGAGCGGGCGCGCTGGTATGGCACGACCTCGATCCGGAGGCGGACAGCACGGCGGAACTGCTGGGGCCGGCACACACGATCCGCGACGGCGAGTTCAAGGAAAGGGCTGAGGAACAGGGGCACAGCAGCGATCAGGTCCACACCGCCGACTTCTCTCCCGACGCCCGGCGAGTGGTCACGGTGACAGGCGACGGGCGGCTGCGGCTGTGGGACCTGGAGACGGGACGGCATGAGGAACTTCCCTCAGGGCTGCCCGCGTTCGAGGCCGTGTGGTTCGGATCCGACGGCGACACGCTTGTGGGCCAGCGGCGCAACGCCGACAAATACGCGTACGTGGCTGTGAACACCGGTACGGGCAGGATTCGCGAGTTGGCTACCGATGTGGGGACCTTCAGTCCCACCGACGGTGTGTACAGCGCCCCCGCGGTCAGTCTCTCGGGCGACGGCGGGGCGCTGGCCTGGTGCCGGCAGGAGGCCGGCAAGGACGGCCTCAGGAACGGTGTCTACCGTTTCATACGCGTGAGTGACGGGCGGGAGCTGAACCGCTACAACAGCGATTCGCACGGCTGCAACGGTGTCTCTCTGAACGAGTCGGGGCAGCGTTTCGCGGTGTACGGCGGTGAGTGGGTGCTTGGTGACAATGGACAAAGCGGCGGAGAGAAGAAGGCGATGGGGTCGAAGCCTGCCAACTTCGGTAACAGACTTCTCGGGGATTCGGTCCATCCCGTAGTCACCACCTGGGACGAGACAACGGTGACGGGGTTGTCCCTGCAACCGATCAGCGACAGTGAGTACAACATGGTCGCCAGCAACCCGGTGCTGATCGACGAAGGTCGTATCCAGGTGGCCCAGGTGACCCGGACCAGGGGCTCCTCCGGCCTGACCGCTGAAAAGCTCGTGCTCTACGACGTGGTGACCGACAAGGTGACGACCGAGGTGGAGCGGCCCACGACGGATGCGCCCACGGACCCGGATCCCGCCAACGTGCTGGCGGTGAACGAGGCCGAGACTCTGGTAGCCGACGTGGTGGGACGCAACAAGATCCTCATCCGGAGCCTTCCGTCCTTGCACGAGGTCGCGGAGATCACCACGCTCATGCCCCCTGTCCGTAAGGACGGGAAGGCGGAGCCGCTGTCGCTGTTCTTCGCGAGAGAAAACGAACTGATCACGCAGTCCGGCAGTCGGATCGAGCGATGGAACACCAGGGATGGCCGACGGCTCTCAGAACCCGTGGACGCGCGTGACCTCGGGCTCACCAAGGAGAACCCACCGCTGTACACCTCGGAGGAGAAGCCCCTTGACTCCGGCTTCGCAGTGAACAGGCGCCCCGAGCCGGGATACGTACAGATCATGGTCCGGGGTAACCCGGCACTGCACGCCGTCGATTTACGCACAGGCAAGGAGGACAAGGCGCTGGGTGTCAGCCTCGGGCCGGACAACGACCGCGCATTTCTCGACAGCAGTGGGCGTTATGCGGCCGCGAAGACGAAGGGGGCCATGCTGGAGCTGTGGTCGGTGCGGCCGGGGCGAGAGGCCCACAGAGTGGTGGGTCCGCTAGGGCCAGTGGGAGCGAACGACGTGTCCTGGGGGGATGGGTTCCGGTTCGGCTTCACCGGGCACGGGACCGAGTTCTTCGTGGCCAACGGGAACTCCGTGCGTTTCCAGCGGGCGGACGACCCCAGCCACTTCGACTCCTACGACTTCGCGGAGGAACAGCACTTCGTCGCCGCGAGCAGGGACGGCAAGACGTTGGTACGGGTCGTCCACGGCCGCGGGGACCTGATTCGCCTCGATCCCGACCTGTGGAAACGCCACCTGTGCGACGTCGTCGGCCGTGACCTAACCCAGGACGAACGCGGTGGGATGCCCGGCGGACTCCCGGACCGGATCTGCCCCTGAACACGGGCGACGAGTGGGAAGCCGGCTTCTGCGGAACGTCCAGAGGCAGTGAGCATCGACGGCTCAGCAGAGGGTGATGCCGAGGAGAGCAAAATTCCTTGGTGCCTGTGACGGAGTGGACCATGGTGTGGTGATGAGCACTGAGGTGGAACCGATCGAGCACGAAGACCGGTGGGTCCTGAACCTCCGAGGCCTGAGTGTCGTCAGGATCAGCATCGACTTTCGGCTGACCCTCGTCCTGGATGCGGGGTGGGAAGTCGTGCTGGAAGCACCGGCTCGGCTCTCGACAGGGTCAATCCACACCGGTCCTGGCCTGCCTCTGACGCCGGAGTCTCAGGACGTGGCTCCGGCTCTTCCATTGTTCGGGACGAAGGTCCTGTCCGCGGTTGTGTTCAAGTCCGGCGTCCTGCGGATGGTGTTCGATAACGGCATGCATCTGACGTCTTCGGCCGACGCATCATTCGAAGCCTGGCAGGTCACACAGCCACGAGGATAGCGTTTCATCTCGTTGCCCGGCGGAGACCTTGCCGTTTGGTCCCGCTTCGGAATGAGCGAGAATCCGCAAGGTCAAGCTGCGAAGCGCTGAGAATCTGCCACCTACGTTGCGGGACGGGACAGTCGGCCGTGAGCTACGACCATCCCAGCGCGGAGCGGCGCCAACAGGAGCTGGAATCTGCCGGCGCGACGGAAATGGAGATCTTCAGCGTCAAGCCCGGTGAGTAGGACCGGAGGGAAAGGTCTCAGGCCTTGCGGCGGGTGAGGGCGTCGGCGAGCTGGTCGTGGGTCATGGTGGAGCGGCCGGGGATGCCGACTGCGGCCGCTTTCTCGTACAGTTCGGTCTTCGTCAGCGACATCAGCGCCTGGCCTCCGGATGCCGTGCCGGTCCGCTTCTTCGGCGCCGGCTTCTTGTGTCCGCGGGCGGCCTTGGTCGAGCCGGTGGCCGCCTTCTCGCAGGTGTCCTTGGGGCTTTTTTGCCTTCCCGACGCTGGCGCGCAGGGCTTCCATGAGGTCGACGGCGCCGGTCGGCTTGCTGCGGGCTCGGCCTTCTCCACGGTCTCCCCGGCCGCCTTGGCCTTGACGAGGGCTTCGACCTTCTCGCGGAACGTATCGTGGAAGGCTTCGGGGTCCCAGTCGATGGCGAGGGCGTCGATCAGCTGCATGGCCATCTTCACCTCCGCCGCGGTCGGCTCGGCCTTCTGCGGCAGGTCGGGAACCTCGGCGTGGGGGTCCCGGATCTCGTCGCCCAGTGCAGCATGTGCAAGGTGAGCAGGCCTTCGGCTTCCTCGGCCTTCAGCGCGACCAGGTATTCGCGCCCCCGCATGACGAACGTGGCGATGCCGGCCTTGTTCGCCTCGGCCAGCGCCCGCTCGAGCAGGGCGTACACCTTGCCGTACTGGGCACCCTTCGGCCCGGCGTAGTAGGTCTTGTCGAAGAACATCGGGTCGACGGTGTCGAGGTCGACGAAACCGGCCATCTCGACCTTTGAGGGACGTACGGTCAGATGTGTCAATGCAGCGGGTCAACCACAAGAGCCGCACTGAGCTCGCGAATGTCGCTCTGGCAAGATTTTCGTAGCCGGAGATCGTCCCGATGCGGGCAGTCGCCCGGTTTGCGGGGTGGGCAGCCCTTGAGTGTGTTCTGTTGAACTGTCAAAGTTGTTACCGCACTTGGACGGGTTACTGGTGTTCTCGGCTGATACTTCCGGTCCAGTCGTGGTGATCGAGGCTCGTACCCGCTCCCGTGTTCCAGCGGGAGGCAGCGGGTGCGGTGTCCTGATCGACTGGGCCCACGGCCGCTATGTCCGGCACCTCGCCGATGCGGCGCTCGGCGGCCGGCCAGTCCGGATCGACTTGTCCGTGCGCTGTCTGTACGGCGAGAACCCGTCCTGCCCGAAGGTGACCTTCGCCGAACAGATGCCTGGGCTGACTGTCCGCTGCCAGCGGGGAACGCCGCTGCTGCAGCACCTGGTCGAGTCGGTCGGGTGTTGTGCTGGCGGGCCGGGGCGGGGCCCGGATGCTGCGGGTCCTGAACGTCAGGCTCTCGCGGTGCACCGTGCTCGCCCAGCTGATGCGGGTGCGGCTGCCGCCGCTGGTCACACCCCGGGTGCTGGAGGGTGGATGACTTCGCGCTCTACGGCGACACCTACGGCACCCTTCTGGTCGAGGCCACCACCCGCCTCCCGCTCACGCTCTGGGAGGGCCGGGACGCCGAACAGCTCAGCCGGTAGCTCCGCGCGCATCCCGGAGTCGAGATCGCCTGCCGCGACGACTCACTCACATACCGGCAGGGCCTGGCCGACGGCGCCCCGACGCCGTCCAGGTCAGCGACCGTTTTCACCTGTGGCAGGGCATGTCCCGGCGCGCTCAGGAAGTCGCCGCCGCCACCGCGGCTGCGTGCCGGCCGACCACTTCCCTGCCTCCGAACCGGCCGGTCCGGAGGGTCTGCTTCGCGAAGTCGGTGTCTGTTCTGCGCCGGTCGTGGACGGCCTCCGGCCGGATACCCGCGGCCAGGGCCGCCTACCGGAGCACACCATGGGCGGCGAGGTGCTCGTAGAAGGCGGTCCAATGCGCTTCGGTGGCGGCGCCGGCGGGTTCTGGGGTGCTGCGGGTGGCGTTGTGGCCTGGTCCGCGGCAGCCGTGAAGCCTGGGCTTGCTTCGCTTCGACGGACATCTGAGATCGGAGGCGTCGCGGTATTCGCCATCTCCCACGGCCCGGTCACCGTTGACGCCGACGCCACCGTGCAGTCGCGGCAAGCTGGCGGACGTAGATCGCTTCCAGAGCGCCGATCCTGTGCCCTTCCGCATCGACGGTGATACAGCGACCCCGGCACATTCACACGCCGGGGCCGCCCTTCCGGGTCGCCGCACGTGAGAGTGCAGTGACCCACTTGCCATGGTATGCCGCTGGCGCATCCCCGGCATCAGGGGCTTTTCGCGCGATACGAGCCGGGCGGTCGGCATGGTCCAGACTGCCCAAAGGTGGGTCTGGGGGCGATCCCCTCCGAGCAGGCATATTACGCAGAGCGCAATCTGTCATTCGCGTGGACAGAAAAGCAACATAAGGATATTTCGATTCTAATTATTCGAACCATAAAATATGGCCAGTCGGGTGAGAATTAATGCAACCCGAGGCCGCCATTCGCCCGGCGATAATCGTCGTGCGCAACACGTCGCCAAAGCGGATCCAGCCGACCCGGTCGTGACAATCTGCTCGCCTGTGTAAGGTTATTCGAGCGGAGGTGCGCGTCCTGTGAGCGCTACTGTCAATCCCACCGTCAGCAGGCGCCGACTGGGGTCGGAGCTACGCCGGCTCCGTGAGATCAGCGGTATGACGACACAGCAGGTGACGGAGCGCCTGCTGATTTCCCAGCCCAAGATCAGCCTGCTGGAGAACGGCCGCCGCGTCATCAAGCCGCGCGATGTGCGCGATCTCTGCGGGCTGTACGGAGTTCAGGATCAGCAGAGGGTTGACCATCTGATGCAGCTGGCCAGGGAATCGGGTCAGCAGGGCTGGTGGAACTCTTACGGCGACATCCCGTACGGCGACTACATCGGTCTGGAGGCCGAGGCGGCCGCGATCCGGCTCTACGAGCCGCTGGTGATCCCCGGCCTGCTGCAGACCCCAGCCTATGCCCGGGCGGTCATTGCAGGAACGATCCCTCATGTCACCCCCGAACAGGCCGCCGCACGCCTCAAGGTGCGGCTACGGCGCCAGGACCGGCTGGGAGCCCCGCGGAACCCGCTGCGCTTATGGGCCGTACTGGACGAATCGGCGTTGCGGCGCGTCGTGGGCAGCCGCGAGGTCATGCGCAAGCAGCTGGACCATCTGACCCACCTCGGTACCCAGCCGCACATCACCATGCAGGTTCTCCCACACGGCGTGGGTGCGCACCCGGGTGTCTCAGGGCAGTTCTCGCTGCTCGAGTTCGCCGACGCCACCGATGCGAGCGTGGTGTATCTGGAAAGGTTCACCAGCGACCTCTATCTGGAGAAACGTTCCGACGTGCGGCTCTACGGCGCTATGTATGCGCACTTGCAAGCTCAGGCGCTGAGCCCGGACAGTACCCGGCCTTTCATCGACGAAGCCATGAAGGCGTACGCAGGCCAGGGATGACGTGAGGGCCGATCTCGGAGCTGATCACTCGCGAGCGCCACTGAGCCCCTGGACGATGTGTCCAGGGGCTCAGCCGCCGAACGGCGGACGGGACGTCCTGCGTGCTTGACCGAGCTTCAGCCCCTGCCGCCGACCCGTACGCAGCAGTCGGTGACGGGAGTGCGGAGCGCTGGCCGATCCGGCCGAGTGCTCGAGACCCGAAGGGTCAGGGGCGTGACGCGGTCAAGTCTGCGATGGGCTAGTCCTGTCGGGTTGTTGTACCTCGCCGGATTCTCTTCATGGTGAAGAGGACCGAGCCTCCGACGAATGCCAGCGCTGCTGCAGAGGCGGCCATGATGCCGGTCCCGCTGCTTGAGCCGGCCCCCGCCGGCTGCTGGCCGGTGGCGGCGCTCACGTGGGCGAAGTTGACGCTCTTGGCCGCGTGGCGGGGACCCTCGGCGCCGGGATCACCGTCTTGGCTGTTCGGCAGGAAGTCGGCCCACGGCGGCTTGCCCTCGTCGTGGTCGTCCTGACCGTTCCCGTTCTCGCCCTTGTCGTGGTCGCCGTCCTCGTCCTTGTCGTGGTCGTCGCGGCCGTTTTCGCCCTTGTCCTTGTCCTTGTCCTTGTCCTTGTCGTGGTGGCCGTTCCCGCCCTTGTCCTTGTCCTTGTCCTTGTCCTTGTCCTTGTCGTGGCCGTGGTGCCCCTTCTCGCCCTTGTCACCCTTGTCACCGCGAGGCCCCTTGGGGCCTACGGGCCCGGTGGGTCCGACAGGTCCTGCGGGTCCGGTCGGGCCGGGTGCGCCGGGGGATCCGGGAGCACCGGGGGCGCCGGGGCTGCCCGTCGGGCCGGGTTCACCGGGGGCGCCGGGGGCGCCGGGGGCGCCGGGGCTGCCGGTCGGGCCGGGTGCACCGGGGGATCCGGGAGCGCCGGGAGCGCCGGGAGCGCCGGGGCTGCCGGTCGGGCCGGGTGCACCGGGGGCGCCAGGGGCGCCGGGTTCACCGGGAGCGCCGGGGGCGCCGGGGCTGCCCGTGGGGCCGGGTGCGCCAGGGGCGCCGGGGGCGCCGGGTTCACCGGGAGCGCCGGGGGCACCGGGGCTGCCGGTCGGGCCGGGTGCACCGGGGGCGCCGGGAGCGCCGGGGGCGCCGGGTTCACCGGGAGCGCCGGGGGCACCGGGGCTGCCGGTCGGGCCGGGTGCACCGGGGGCACCGGGAGCGCCGGGAGCGCCGGGGCTGCCGGTCGGGCCGGGTGCACCGGGGGCACCGGGGGCGCCGGGGGCGCCGGGGCTGCCGGTCGGGCCGGGTGCACCGGGAGCGCCGGGGGCGCCGGTCGGGCCGGGGGCACCGGTCGGGCCCGGAGCACCCGTCGGGCCGGGGCTGCCGGTCGGGCCGGGGCTGCCGGTCGGGCCGGGAGGACCGCTCGGACCGGGAGGGCCAACGGCGCAGGTCGGCCTCGTAATGGTGTTGTTGTCCATCGTGACCGCGGCCTCACGCGCCAAGGCGCGGCCTTCGATCACGGCGCTGTTGTTCAGCGTGATGGACTGCATGGCCAGGATGGTGCCCTTGAACTGGGTGGTCGTGCCGAGGGTGGCGGAGCTGCCCACCTGCCAGAACACGTTGCAGGCATTTGCTCCGTTGATGAAGGCCACGGAACTCGACGAAGCCGTGGTCAGGGTCGAGGGGATCCGGAAGATGAAGACGGAGTTGGGGTCGCCCTCGCCGTCGAGGGTGACCGTCCCGGTGAGTTGCAGGGACGGCGGGGACGCCGGGGCCGTGTAGACGCCAGGCGCCAGCGTCAGTCCGCCGATCTCGTCCGAAGCGAGAATGGTCCCGGGCCCCCGGCCTGCCGCGTCGTCGTAGGCGACGACGAGGTCGGACTTCGCCTGAGCGGCGGCGGCGTTGGGGGCTACGCGCGTCACTCCGTTGACGATGCCGGGCGGGAAGCCGGTCACTGATGTGCCCGGATAGAGGCCCACGTCGCCGTTGATGACGGTGGGGTTCGTGTTGGTGACCGTCGAACCGGCCAGGACCCCGTAACTGGCGGTGGTCCCCAGCAATACAGGGGCTTCTGCGGCGTGGGCGAGTGTCGGGACCAGGGCCGCCGACGCCAGGAGCGCTGCGGGGAGCAGGACAAAGGCTCCCCGTTTGAGCAGATTGCGTTGAGGGCTTGCGTCGGGTGGAGCCGACCGGATGACATCCAATGCCATAACAGGACCTTCCTTGTTGCTTCGATCCTCAGTCCTCCCGAAGGAGGATTCCGAGCGCCCGCGACGATGACTGCTCAGGGCCGCAAGCTCCCTACCTGCGCCGGCGCGCAGGCTCACCCTGAGCGGGGGGACCCGCAGAACGACTCCCTGCCAGGGTGGTGATGCGCCGTCACCCGGCAGTATTCACGCATATTTCACAGCAATAGACCACAAATCGGAAAAAAGGGGCTGCATGAGTGACGCAGCGTCAGGGGGGCGGATGTGTCGCACGCCCGTGCGAATCGGTTGCGTGGTCACAGTGGGGAGCACGCGCGGACAGGCTGGATCTGATCCGCTTGACGTGCGAGATCGGCGGCTCAGGTCCCGAGGCCGCCGACCCGGCGGACGCGACGGGGTGGCAGGCGGTGAAGGCGAGGCGCCGGCCGCGCTGCGATCAGAAGGCCGTGCACTTCGCAGTCGCCGAGGCCAGGCGTCAGCTACTGCCGCACCGCTGAACCGGCGGGCGACCGAGGGCGACCACGGCCCGCGGGGCCAAGTCCGCGTCGAACCGGCCTGCGATGCCCGAGGGGTCGGCAAGGATGCCCATGACGATCACCGCCGACTCTCGGGAGGGGACACTCGTGGCAGACGTCTGGGCTACGGCCGCAGCATGCAGGGGGGTCGAAGCGGCCAGTCGGTCCCCGCCGACCGTCTGCGCGGGCGGTGCTGTCCCGTTCGGATTCGGTTGACGTCGAGGCGTTCACTCAAGAACCGCGAGGTGATCGGCGGCGCCCCCGCGCCATTCGATCATGAAGAGGGTGGCGTCGTCGCTGGTGTGCCCGCCCCGTTCGCTCTTGAGCGTGTGGGAGAGCCGGCGAAGATCCGCCCGCATCCCCTGTGACGGCTCTTCTCCCAGGCGGTTGACGCAGCGGATGAGGCGTTCCTCGCCGAACAGGTCCCCGCCGGCGACGTGCTCTTCGATGATGCCGTCGGTGTAGCACAGCACGCGGTCGCCTTGCTGGAGCGTGTGCTCTCTGATCCGGGGCTCCTCGCCGCCGAATCCGACGGGCAGCGTCGTCGCGCTCTCCAGCTGCCGCACGACCTTGCCGTCGCGGATCAGCAGCGGCGCGGGGTGGCCCGCGTTGACCAGCTCCAGCTCACCGGTGGCGACGTTCAGGTGCATCAGCTGGGCGGTGACGAAGTGGTCGGGACCGAACTGCCCGGAGATGGCGTCGTCCATGTACGTGTACTTCTCGGCCAGGCTGACGAACACGCGCCGGGCATGCCGGTAGGCGCCGATGGCGATGGTCGCCATCGCGGCGGCGTCCAGGCCGTGGCCCATCGCGTCGATCACGGCCATGTGCAGGATGTTGTCGTTGAGGGCGTAGTCGAAGCTGTCTCCGGCGACGCTGTAGGCGGGCTCCAGGATGCCGGCCACCGCTACCTGCGGCACTGTCATCGTCAGCGGCGGCAGCAGGCTCCACTGGATCTCCGCGGACACGCTCATCGGCTCCCGGCGCCGGGCCAGGAAGAACTGGTCGGTGTAGGCGTTCTTGGTGACCAGCAGGTCGGCGACCAGGCCGGCGAGCCGGCGCAGCAGGCGCCGGTCGTCCTCGCCGACATCGTCCAGGGTGAGGGCCATCACGCCCACCGTGTCGCTGCCGTCCAGCAGCGGCAGGTACATCCGCACGCCGCCACGGGCCAGCGGCACCTCGATGACCTCCCCGCGCAGGAATGCCCGGCCAGCAGGGGAGTCGATCACCGGCTCGGGCTGACTGACGTGCAGTTTCCTGCCCGGCAGCGGCACCAGCAGCTCCTGCGCGTAGTCCTGGAGCAAGATGGAGACGTCACGGCCTCCGACCCTGCCTACCTCCTCCGCGATCAGCGGGGCGATCAGTTGCGGCGGCAATTGCCGTGCCCGATCCAGCAACAGGCCGAGAAGCCGCTCACCGAAACCCTCCGACCGGTCCACGCTTTCCTCGTCCACGACCCGGTTCGCCCTCATTCCTACCCATCAACGCCGGTCACCGCCTCGGCACAAAGTGACCTGGGAAGCCGCCGGAGCAGCTCATTGCGCCATGCGTGGCATGTCGGCCCACACTGACCGCGGGGAGAGTCCTGGTCCTGGCACCTCTAGCCGTAGTGGATGACCAAGCACCTGGAACGAGGGAGGGCTGCCCATCGGTCAGCCGATTCCTCCGGTGTCGGCGTACTCATCAATGTGGCTCTGGCAAGATTTTCGTAGCCGGAGATCACCTCGGGGACACGGTCGGCCGGTCCACAGGGCGGGCAGCCTGTGACGGTGCTCTGTTGAACTAGCAGTCTCTTACCGCAGTTGTCTGATGTGCTGGTGATCTCGGTCGAGGTCTCTGATGCCGTGGTGACGGTCCGAGCCCGCACGAGATCCGGCGAACCAGCGGGACGTACGGGATGCAGCCGGCTCGGCATTTGGTGTCACAGCCGCTACGTACGGCGCCTCGCTGGTGTTCCTTTCGGAGATCGGCCTCTGCGCATCGACTGGTCCGTGCGCCGCCTGTACTGCGAAAACCCGGGTTGCCCGAGAGGTGGTGGCGGGGCGGTGGTAACCGATCCGGCAGCGTGTGGACCAGGAGCCAGCGGGCCGTAGTCGTTCACCGCTCGCGCGAGCGACGACGAGGTTGCTGTCCTCGAAGCTGACCCGATCGCCAACTGCCAAGAACAATGGGCTGTCCAGCTCGAGGGCGTATCCGTCATCGGTTTCGAGTTCGTTCACGAGCACCAAGCGCGAGGCGGCTGTGGTCCCATCGACGATCAGACGCATGACCGGATGATCCCACGCGGCCGCAGCCGCCGCGAAGGAGATCACTCAGGCGACGTCGGCGTCCCCGTCGATGGCGGCGAGTCGGTTCCTCAGCCGGTAGCTGGGCCCGTTGATCGGAGCGACGTTGCAGTGGTGGAGGAGCCGGTCGAGGATCGCAGTGGCGAGGACTGGAGCGAACAGTGATCTGTAAGGGACTTCCTAACGCTGGCTCCCCTCCCGGATCATCTGTGGAAGGCTGGTGCGGGCTGCGGCCAGATCCCGCTCAAGTTCTTGAGCATGGCCAACGAGCGGTCGGAGCTTGATCACCTCCTGTTCGAGCTTCCTGTTTGCTTCGGTGAGCTCGGCGATCCGCTCTGCGAATCCTCGGTTACTGATGTGGTCAAGCCAGGCGAACGGTGAGAAGTGGCCCCACCCTCGAACGGGCAGCCGATCGACCCCCCGGGCCCCGGACGGCCTCTTCTGGCTGGCTGCGCTTGTGCGCCCGCCCTCGTCGGGCCGCCAGTCGAACACCTGGTGGGGCCAACGGAACCCGTTCCGATGGGGCCGCCGGAGTCCGTCGCAGATACTGAGAGGTTCGGGGGGCCGGTGGTTCAGCAATCGCTGGCCGACCCGTTACTCGTACCGGTACTTCAGCGAATCCGCCTCCGCCTGCTCGATGTCAGCGATGGTCAGCGCCGGCATCCGCAGCTGGGCCAGTGTCACCTCGGCCGAGGTCGGCTGGGCGTCCGCCGCCAGCCACTGCTCCGGCTTCCAGGCCCCGCTGCGCAGGAGCGACTTGGGGCAGTGCGGGTAGACCTCCTCAATCCCCAGCACCAGCGCACTGGCCGGCGGCTTGCCCACGGCGGTCAGCTGCGACAGCAGCTCCGGGCGGGTGGAGACGCAGGCCCGGCCGTTCACCCTGAGCGTCGTGGTGCGCCCCGGGATGACGAACAGCAGCCCGGCTCGTCCGGTGGCGATGACGTTCTGCAGGGTGTCCAGACGCTTGTTGCCGGTCGCGTCCGGTATCGCCACCGTCCGTGCGTCCAGGACGGCGACGAACCCTGGGGGGCCGCCGCGCGGGGAAACGTCGCAGTTGCCCTCGGCGTCCGCGCTGGCGACCAGGACCAGCGATGAGCAGCCAATCAACTGTCGGGTCTGATCGGTGAGTTCGTTCATCTGCTTGCGCAATGCCGCGTCCTTGGGGAGTTCGTAGGCCCGACGCAGCGCCTCCTGGTCGGGCACGGCGTCGAGGCGGAGCGAGTCGAAGGCACTGCTGGCAAGGGGTGGCGTCATGGCCCGACCCTAATGGGCCGACCTGCGATTGCTCTTGGTCGGTGAGTGCGGGGACATCGAGCAACTGGTACGGCTCCCAGATATCTTCGGTCGCCAGCAGCTGACCGAATTCAGGCAGGGCGAAGCTCCTCAGGCCCCTCCCGGGACCCCTGTGATCAAGCATGTCGAGAAGCTCACAGGTAAGCCTTCTGACCTGTGGAAACGCGCAGGTTAGTTCAGTCAACACGCCGTGCACCATCTCCTGCCCGTAGGACCAGGTGGCCCGGCCGTCGCCGTCCCAGGTCAGTGGTGCAGCGGGGTGGCCTCGTAGGTGGGCACGGCGTTCTCCTCCGGGAAACACGAAGCCCCCGGCATGGGAGGTGTCGGGGGCGGTGAGGTGTCCGTGACTGGCTCCGTTCACGTGAAGTAGCAGCGATTGGTCAGCGGTTTGGGCAACAACTGGCGATCTTGAGTGCTGCGGATGTTCACCAGAAATGACGTCACCCGACGACCGAGATCGCCTCAATGGGGCGGGATACTGGTTTTGAACCTCGGCCGATGATCCGGGCTGGTTCGCGAACCGTTGGCCGAGCTGTTCGAGGAACTCCTACAGGCTGGCCGCGGCGACGCCGAAAGGCGCGGTCAGCACCGGGTCGAGCACATGTCTGATCACGGCGGTCCGGACCGGCGACAGCTTCTAGGATCTGAGACATGGCAACAAGACTCGTACAGATTAATATGAAGGCTCAGGACGACTCCGTGCTCGGCCGGTTCTGGGCGGAGGCACTCGGTTGGGGTGTCGACAGCGAGGGACCCGGCGTTACCAACCTCGAACCCGTGGGCTTCGCCTACCCAGACCCCGTGGCCGTCTGCATCGACATCGTCGCCCGCCCGGAACCCAAAACGGTCAAGAACCGCGTGCACCTTGATCTGGCCACCACCTCGACCGCCCATCAGGCGGAGTTGGTCGCGCGCTTGAAGGATCTCGGCGCGACGCTCGCCGACGTGGGTCAGGGCGACGCCCCCTGGACGGTCATGGCCGACCCGGAGGGCAACGAGTTCTGCGTCCTGGAGCCCCGCCCGATCTACCAGGACACGGGGCCGATCGCCGCGGTGGTGGTCGACTGCACCGACCCACGAGGGATGGCCCGGTTCTGGGGCCAGGCGATGGACTGGACGCTGCACGAGGTCACCGACGACCACGCGACCATGCGATCCGCCAAAGGCGTCGGCCCCTACCTGGAGTTCCTCCGCACCCCCGACGCCAAGAGTGTGTGGAACCGCGTCCACCTCGACGTCTGCCCCTACCCCGGTGACGACCTGGAAGCAGAAGAAGCCCGACTGCGCGCCCTGGGCGCCACGGACCCTGGTATCGACCAGTCCGCAATCTCCTGGACGGTTCTGGCCGACCCGGAAGGCAACGAGTTCTGCCTCCTCACTCCTCGCTGACCTTGAGCAACGGCTCCGGCCGTTTTCGGGTTAGCGGCGAAGACCGCGTGGCGTGCGCACCCAATGCGCCGATGCGCACCACCAGCCGGCGCGGTGCACGCGCCGGATGCGGTGCACCGAACCCGCACCGGCCGGAGTGCACCCCACACCGCACTACACGGCGGTGGTGCCTGCCCACTGGGTGCGGGCCCGGTGCAGGGTGCGCATCGAGTGCCTGGCCCAGCGCGACGGCCATCAGCTGCTCCAGGATGTCGGCGACGTCCTCGTGTGGCTCGGTGAGGATCTGGACGGTGAAGCGGATGACGGCGCGGGCGATGCCCTCGGCCGCGGCGGGGCCAGCCTGCTCGTGCCAGGACCGCAGGGTGCCCAGGAAGCAGATCCCCAGCTCGAACAGCGCGAACGAGTCGTCGCACGGCACTCCCTCCGTGCCGGGGTCGGGCAGGTTGGTGACCGGGATGACGACGCGCTGAGCGATGTCCACGAGCAGCACGGGCATCCACGGCTCGGTTGCGGCGAAGTCGGCCGCGGCTTCGACGTCGTCGGCCCGGAAGACGGTGTGGGCTGTGCTGTGAGTGGTCAGCGCATGCGGACGGTGACCTCGGGGAGCGGTATGTCGGACAGGTTGAGCTGGAGCCCGGTCATGGTCAGGTAGGTCTGCGAGTCGCTCAGGGTGTTGGACGGTGCCTGGGTCTTCCCGCGCGTGCTCACCAGCAGGTACCAGCCCCCGCGCTTGTAACTGCGGGAGGCGTCGGCGCTGTCGCCGTTCGGGTTCAGCACCCAGCCCTGGCGCTCCAAGTCCGCACAGATCGCCTTCATTTCGGACTGTGCGGCGGCCATCTCCCGGACGGCCATCCAGCCCGTCCTGTTGAGGTTGGATCCGGCCGGGACCGTCGACTTGCCCTGCTCCGGGTCGAGGCCCGCCGCGCGGACCGCCGTCCGGATCACTTCGTCCACCTCGTCCCGCGTGAGGGGTGGCGACGTGGGTTCAGGCTCCGGCGCGGGCGCCGACGCGGATTCGGACGGCTTGGACAAGGGCGCGCCCAGGTGCACGCGCCCGTTGTCGTCGATCTGTACCTGGTCCGGCAGGACCACGGCAGCCAGACTCACGATCAAAGTCGCGGCCAGTCCGATCCACACCCTCTTCAAGAACGCGTTCAACGTGAAACTCCCCCCGAATGATCATTCGAGCGGAGTCTGACACATCCCGTTCGGTGCCCGGCAGCCAAACCCCCGGGAGCGGAGCCCACTACTTCGCTTTCTCGGCTAGCTAGGGCGTTTCCTACTGGACGTGGTGCTTGTCCGCCCGGACCTGGTGGCGGAAGTCAGCGCCGACAGGGCCATTTACCAGGGCGTTTTCCGTCACCCGCTCAGGTTCCAGCGGATCCGTCCGGACGTGACCGTGGAGGACGTGCCGCGGTTCGGCCGCACCACATGCAGCCCCTGCGGGGCGCCGCCTTCGCCCGCCGGGCGGAGCAGATGAAGGCACAGCAGGAGGAGTAGCAGCGGCGCCGCGCGGCCGAGCAGAAGCGGGCCGAGCACGAGGCCGCCCGCCCTGTCTGCGGCGGCTGCGGGACGAAGTTCGAGAACGCCCGACCGGAGAACCCGGCTCTCCCCAAAGCCGGACTACCGGTGGGACCCCACGCTTTACGAACCGTGCGAGGACAAGACGGTCGCGGCAGCGGACCAGGTGGCCACCGCGACCGCCGAGAAGGCCCGCGGCTGGCGCTCCCGCTTCCGCCCCGGGCAAGCCACCTGATCGCTGGGCAAGCCTCCCGCCCGGAGGGTGGGCAGCTCTCCGTAGGACACCCATCCACCCCGGCAAGATTCACGCCGACAAAGGCTACGACGACGCTCACCTGCGGTGCTGGTTACGTGGACGTGAGATCGCCCATCGCATCGCCCGCAGGGCACAGAGCGAGACAGCGTCCCGGGCAGGCCGGGCGATCCGCAACGCCGGTCCGGAGTCAAGCTCCGGGGCCGGGGCTGCGGACGGCAGAATCCAGCGCGGTGCCAGGTCCCGCCGAAGGTCTCACGTACACGCGTCCCAAGCGCACGGACCGAGATCGCCACCGGTCCGCACTCAATCGGAGGGCTGGCTGAGCGCGGAGTCGGGGGCTACTTCTTCCAGTCGACCGAGTAAGCCATGAGCGCGTACTGGCCGCACTCGCCGCCGAACGCCCACTGCCCGCGGCCGACCCACTTGCCGTAGATGACCTTGCCGTTGCCGCACTCCGTCGTGGCGCGCGCCTGGCCAGAAGTGACGGTGCAGGAGGCAGTCCACTTGTGGCTGGACGTCTGCCAGTTCTTGCAGTGGTATCCGGGGCCTGCGGCGCTTGCCATTCCCGGAAGTGCGACGACCATCCCGCCGGCGAGCGCCGCCGTGGCCACGGCGGCGCCGATGCGGCGTACTGCGTGCTTCATTTTTCTCTCCTCGATGCTGCCCGCCGAAGACGCCCGGTACGGGACACAGCGAGCCAAACTCCCCGTACCGGCGGGTAAGGCTACGAGGAGTCATGATCATTTAACAAGTTCAGGAACGGTCCAACTGCATCCCGACGCGGCCCGCACGTCGCCGAGCACCTCACCCCGGCCGGACCCGGCCATCCCTGGACGGGCGCGAAGTTCTCCTCGGCATGGGGCACCCGCGACGTCCTCGACACCACCCTCGTCCAGCCTGGCCTCGTCGCGGAGATCAGCGCCGACACCTCCATCGACCGGGGCGGCGTCTACCGGCACCCGCTCCGGTACGTGCGCCTGCGCCTGGACGCGGCCATCGACGACGTGCCCCGGTTCGGCGGAACCCGGCCGCAGCCGCAGGAATGACCGGACACGACGGCGTCCGCTGTGACATCGCGATGGTCCGGACCCCGGACGGTCACAGCCGGCTCGAGCTGGCGAAGTACCGCAGCCCCGCGGTGATCAGCGCCGGGCCGCGCAACCGGCCGCACAATACTCTGGGCACGCACCGCGTCATGTTCGCCGTCGACGACATCGAGGACACCGTCGCCCGACTGCGCCCTCACGGCGCCGAACTCGTCGGCGAGATCGCCCGGTTCGAGGACAGCCATCTGCTCTGCTACCTCCGCGGCCCGGAGGGCATCATCATCGGACTGGCCGAGCAACTGCGCTGAGAACGAGAAACGATACCGCGCAGCCGGACGCTCTCGCTCTGTCGTGGCGCGGCTCCCGTCGCGGCCCCGGTGGCCAGGGCCGCTGCGGGCTCCCGGCGACCGAGGGCAAGAGCGGCGACCCGAGGTGGCCGGCTTTCGCCCGCCGCTACGGCTTCGACCTCCGCCGCCCGGTGCAGTGGGAGGTGGAGGCGCTGGAGCCGGACGAACTCCAGCGCCTGGTGCTCGCCGCCGTCGATCCGTACATCGGCCGCGACATCCTCGCCCGCCAGGTCGCTCACAAGGAAGAACAGCGCCGCACCTTGCCCGAGTTCTTCGGTGGATGGGGCACGGTCGGCGGAGCTTCCGCCTGAGCCCTCAGTACGTGTCGAAGTCGGGTTCCCAGTCGGGGTCGGGCTCTTCGGAGTCGTTGAGTACGTGGCCCTTGATTCCAGCGAGGCCAAGTGGCGCGCTGCTCTCCGTCGTCGTCTACTCCAGCCTGGTCAACCGGGACTGGCGCGCGGGCGCTCTTGGACGTCGCCGCGGCCATCCGGGAGAGCAGGTAGGGCGATTTGGAGCAAGCTCCGCCGGTGGGACGGGGTCCTGATCGCGCTCATCATGGTTGAGCCGATCATCGTCATCGGCCTCGCCCCGGCGTTCGAGACCTGCCCTGGGCAGGGCAACGTCGTCACCGGCCTCCGCATCACCGTCATTGCCCTGGGGATCGCCGTTCACATGATCTTGAAAGTTCCGGCGGTGGGCCATGTGCTGAAGGTCGCCGTGGCCCCCGGCAGAACCGCCCGCAGCGCCGTGGGCGCCGTTGTCGGCACCGCCCCGGTCGCCCCCGGCGTACAGCGCGGCACCGGGCAGTCCGGTCCCGCTCTCCGAGGGTCCAGACGGCTGCGAAATCGGCCTATCAGCTGCGCTGCGGGCTGCCTGGAGCCGTCGTGGACGGGGCCGGTGCCAGCGCCCCGCCCGGGGTACCGGGCGCAGCCGGTGCGGTCATCGACGGTGTGGGTGCAGGAACCGTGTATTGGGGCGGGTTGGCGCCGGCGCCGGTAAAGACGAGTACTCCGATGACGACGAGCAGCACCTTGCCGGCGATGTCGATCGAGGCTCCGATCGTGGGCCAGCGGTGGTGCACGTAGCCGACGGTGAGACCAACCAGAGTCAGGATCAAAAGGATGAGAATCGGGTCATGGCCGTTCATGTGACATTCCTTCACATTGTCGGTTCCGCCGCCCTGGTGTCGGCCGAGCACCAGGACGACATCCCGCGAGGTGTCCCCGCACCTGGTCCGGGGGTGACCGGCGGATGCGGTCACGGGGAGTACTAGAACGGTGGTCGGAGGGGGTGCGCACGTGAGAGAAACTGCTGTTCTTGCCCGACCCCTCATCGGATGTGAGAACCAGTGACGGACCAGCGGTTACCTGTGCTCGGCGACGACGGCGATGCGGATGAGAGAGCTTTTCGGGCCATGAGCACCTTCAAGGACAAGGTGCGCGACCTCGTGAAGGAGACCGGTCTCTCGGGCAACGCGCTGGGCAAGAAGATCGGGCTCCCTGACGGCAAGGTGAGCCTGTGGTCCACGCCCTCCCGCAACCAGCCGAACCTGCCTCCCCTCGATTTCGTCGAGGCACTCCTGCGTGAGGCCCAGGAAAGGGGCAACGTCCAGGCCGATGCAGCTAATGCATTTGTACGGGAGTACGGCGAGCTGCTCGCGCTCTACTGTGCCCGGAAGAAGCCGCACTCCGTGCACGTGGCGATGCTGGCCGAGTACAAGTCCACGATGGTCATCCGCGAGATGACAGTCGCCATGAACGAGGTGAGAAGGCAGGAATCCGGTTTCCGGGCGGAGATGGAGACACTGCGCGAGGACCGGGATGGCGAGCGTCTGCGCCGACAGGACCTTCAGAGCCGGCTCGACGGGCTGAGCCAGGAGTACTCCCGGCTCGCCTCGGAGCGGCAGGCCGCTGTCGAGTGTCGTGACCGGGCTCAGACGGATCTGGCCGAGTCCAGGACAGCCAAGGCCCCCGTCGTTGCTCGCCAGAGTCCGGGCCTTGGAACGCAAGGGCAAACAGGCCCTGAGCAGGCCAGTTCGCATGCGAACCACCTCGCAGTACCGCCGGAGGCGGAGGAAGAAGCAGATCCAGCGCTGGTGATGGCATGGATGGTGAGACGCGCCATCGCGCGCGTCGCACCCGGAGTTGTGCTGTGCCTTGCGGGATACGGCGCCTTCGCCCTGTCCGGCGGGAACAAGGATGATGCCAAGGCAGGCCAGCCGGGAAACCAGACGACGGCGACATCGTCCACGCGGACACCACAGTCCCAAGCGCCCTCCCCGACACCGCCCGCCACCCCATCGCCCAGTCCATCCGCGTCTCCTGCGGACTCGAGGTCCGGCCGGTACGTCTCGCGCATCGCCTGGTCCGACAACGGCGGCTCAACGGTCGTGCGGGTCTACGCCGACTACACCGACACCGATCACGGACGTGGATCGGCCACAGGGCACGGCTACGACATCGGCCAGGACATCGTGGTGCTGTGCCAGGTTGCCGGGCGAGCCGTCTCGCTGGGCGCCTACCGAGGCCCGGCCGAGCGCAACGGTTTGTGGTACCGCATGTCCACCGGCGAATACATCCCCGGCATCTACGTCGACACCGGCCGGGACTCACTTCCGGCCTGCTGAATTCCTGGCATCGCTTGCCCACCAGCGAAGGGAGCGCCGAGGGCGCCCGCCCCGCCAGCCAAGAAGCCTCGCCGCCTGGCACTGAGCCCACGGCCTGATCTTCGAGCGGTTCCTGAACCCCGAGCGAGTCTCCGTGCCCGATGCCGACATCGACTTCGACGAGCGTCGGCGCGTCGAGTGATGTGGCACGGGTTCAGTGGCGCATGCGCCAGGTGCCGTAGAGGCCGGCGACGGCGCTGACGACACCGGCGAAGCCGGCTTCCCCGACGGTGAGGTAGACGGCTGCGCAGGTGCCGAGGAGGGCGATCAGCACGAGGGTGTCGTGGGCTGCGTTCCGGTTCGCTGTCGGGGGTGCGGGCGGTTCCGGGTGGGTGGGGGGCCGTACGGGGTCGGGCATCTGGGGTGTCGCGTCGTTGTGGGTCATGTCTCCAGGAGAGCGGCCTTCGGGGCGGGTTCCTAGTGATCCGTACGGGCCCGCATGGACCCGGACGTCGCTGGTCACAGCCCTGGGGAACCGGGCCGGATCTCGAACGCCGTCGGGCGTTCAGCATCGTTCGGCGGATTCCGTGTACCTACGGCGTCGGGGCCCTCTAGCGTTGCTTTCCGGACAAGGGGGTGATCCGGTGGCACAAGAAGGTCCCGGGATCGAACCGCATGACGCCACCGCCATCACTGCGTTCGAGAACGCGCTGGGGGAGTTCACGGATGAGCTGAACCGGCTTCATATCGCCAATGGC
The DNA here is from genome assembly GCF_036106915.1 of Streptomyces sp. NBC_00354. NCBI lineage: Bacteria > Bacillati > Actinomycetota > Actinomycetes > Kitasatosporales > Streptomycetaceae > Streptomyces > Streptomyces sp. NBC_00354. The sequence goes on from NZ_CP107983.1 coordinate 8,369,221, forward strand.
GCTCCGTCCTACGCGACGATTGCCGCTGCCTCGGTGAGGCCGAGGCTGACCAAGGCCGGTCTCAACGAGATGCTGGCCGGCACGCGGTTCACCTCGCGGGAGGCGCTGCTCGAGTTCGTCCGGGTCGTCACCACTTCCGGGGACATGGATCCGGCCGCTGCGACCGGGTGCCGGGTCGATCCCGCACTCGCGGATGCGGATGCCTGGCGCGGCCGTTGGCAGGACGTGAAGCTGCTCCAGCGCCAGGCCCAGCCTGCACGTAGACGGGTCCGCGCTACCGTGCGGCAGACCCTCGACGATGCCACCCTGGAAGCCGAAGCCCTCCGCAAGGACGCCCACGCGGAGGCCGACCGCATCCGCACGAGCGCGGAAGCCGACGCCGCACGACTGCGCGCCCAGGCCCGCAACGACGCGGACGAGCTCCTGCGCCGAGCTGGCCAGAGGGCCGCCCAAGCCCGCGGGTTGCAACCCGCAGAAGGAGAAGATCTGCACGCCCGGGCGGCCGCCGACGGCGTCGGCGGCCGGTTGCGGCGCCTGGGGAGGGGCCTTGTGCTGCGGCCGGCGTTACGTTCGCTGACCGCGGCGACCGTGGTGGCGGGTCTGGCGCTGGCCGTGATCTTGGCGGGGGACTCCCTGACCGGGACGTCCGGCGGGTGCCGTCAGATCCAGGCTGGCGATCAGCTCGTTCCCCGAGCTGGCTTCGAAACTGAGGGAGCCGTGCAGTCGGCGGCGTTCGCCTGGGTGCCGGGTTCCTTCATCCCGGGCCCGGTCAGGCCCATCCAGGGCTTTCCCTCCTCCATCCCGTCGGCGCGGGCCTCTCCCGAACCCGGTACCTCTCTGACACCGAGCCCTGTGCCCACTCCGAGCTCCTCGCCGACGCCGACGCCGACGGCGCCCCGCAAGCCCGACCCCTGTGCCCCGCAGGCCCGTGCCCGCTAGCGCTGGCGAGGACAGTGCCGGGGCGTAAGGGTCCGGGCTGTGGAGGGCCGGTGCCGGCCGTAGCGGGTGCTGCTCACGGCCCGGTCGCCCTTGTACGGCGTGTTCGCGTGGGGCGGCGTGGCCGCGCCCTTGGGGTGCTATTCGCGGTTGTGGCCGGCGGCGGTGATGACGGCGATGAGGACGAGGAGGCTGACGGCGAGGGTGATGACCTGCTGGGCGTCCCAGCCTTGTTGGAGGGCGAGGACGACGATGGCGACGACGACGTAGGGCCAGCTGCGGCGCGGGGGCGTGCTGGGAGCAGTCATGACGAGTCTCCGGTTTCTGGGATTGGGTGGAGACTCAGCGTCGCGAGTAACGACAATGTTCGCTTCGGCTGATCAGCGTTTACGCAGGTCGGAGGCCGGAAGAACGGGACAGCCGGGGGTTGTCCCGCAGGACAGAGGCTTTTTCGGGAGGCGCGATGGCCGGGCGGCCGTATGGGGAGCCGCGAGGGCGGACGGAAGAAGCCGACGCGCTGGCTGCGTGGCTGAGGGGCGTTACGAAGGAGAGCACGTTACGGGAGCTGGTGGAGAGGCTGAAGACGGCGAAGTTCCCGTACAGCAGGTCCTCGTGCGGCGAGGTCCTGCGCGGTAGCCGGCTCCCGCCCGACGAGTTCGTCGAGACGGTGGTGCGTCTCTACGTCACGATGGAGCCGGACGAACGGCTCCGGGACGGCCTGCAGCTTCTGGAAGCGGCCAGGCAGGCCGATCAGGCCCGGGGAGACGGGGCGCTTCCATCCGCCGCGCCGCGCGGTGCGCGGCTGGGTCCGGTGGCGCAGGCGTACAAGGACCTAGCCGCCGCCCAGCAGAAGAACGCCGAAGCCTGGCAGAAGCTCCACGAGTCCGAGCTCCAGCGCCAGGCCCTGGAGAAGACGGTGTCCTTGCTGGGGGCGAGGTGCACCACGCTGGAGGTCCAGCTGGAGCGGGCTGAGGAGGGCCGCGCCGAGCTGGAGCTGGAGCTGGAGCAGCTGCGGGGGTTCCGGGACCGGGCGGGCGGGCAGTTGGAGCACGCTCGCCGCCTGGAGGAGAAGGCCTTCACGGTCCATACAGCGGCTGCGAATCAGGTGATCCGCGACGAAGCGGTGTTGCGCGACCTTGGCAGGGATGCGCCGGGGGCTGGGCTGGCCGTGTTCACCGAGGACCAGATCCTGCCTCGGCTGGAGGAGATCGAGCAGTTCCTGGAAGTGGTCGAGGAGCGGCTGGAGGCCCAGGATGCGGAGCTTGACGAGCTTGGAGAGGGCGTCGGCCTCGCCCACCCGCCCAGTGCCGGCACCGTGGCGGCCGGGCCGCCGGTTGTCCCGGGACAACTGACGGACGAGCGCGGCCAGGCAGCTGATCCGGGTGTCCCGGGACAACGACAGGACAGCCAGGACAACGCTGTGAACAGCGAGAACGACGGCACCGAGCAGAGGGACAACCAAGGACTCCTGGACTTGCTGGAGACCGCGCAGACCCCGGTGGACCTGGCGCGCTCGTTCAAGCACTTGGACGAGCGCGACGGCAGCTTGATCTGGTTAACGGAGGACGAGCTGGCCGCCAAGGCCTTCGGCGACGCGCCGGACACCGCCCAGCGGTGGGCGGCGCAGGTGCTGCGCATGGGCAGGGGCATGCCCATGACCTGGGAGCACCTCGCCGCCTTGGTCACAGCCCTGGACGCCACCCCTGAGGAAGTCAACGCCTTCGAGCGTGCGTACGACCATGTGGGGAAGGCCCACTCTCTTCCCACGTACCAAGTGCCTCCCCCAAGCGCCGCGATCCCCCCGAAGGACGCGCCCCCCGCGGCCGGCCCCGAGATGCCTCCGGAGTCCACGGAGGCCGGCTTCGACGGGCTGGCGCTGCTGGCCGTGGGCATCATCGTGGTCAGCATCGTGCTCATCGTCATCGGGCAGTTCCAGCGCGCCCCCGAGACGGCCACCGGCCTGACGGCCGCCGGATGGTGGTTCACCAGCAGCGGCCTCTTCCTGCTCGGGACCCTCCTCATCTCCCTGAGCGTGCGCTACGCAGGGACCCCTCCCGTCGCCCCGGGAGATACGGACGACCAGACGTACGGCTACCCCCCGATGGGGTGAGCGGCCCAGGGCCCGGGCGGATCGTCGGCCGCCTGCGCTCCGGCCCGTGAGCGCCCGGCGGGTGGGCGACCACCCTCAGCGGATAACGAACGTGACGGGCTCAGAGACGGCGGCGCCCTGCAGCTACACCGTGAAGGAGGCCTTGGCCCTCCCGGCGAAGTGGCGGGGGAAGCGGCGGAGCACCGTCGCACGGCGGGGGAGCGGGCCGAGGCGGACGCGGAGCGCTTGCGCGCGGAGAAGGAGACCAGCTGACGCCGCACGCGGCGGCCTCCCGCTGGGTCAGCGGTCCATTGACCCCGAGTACGTCAACACCGTTGGGACGTGGCTCGGCATCCTCGTCCCCACGTCCGTGTCGTCCGTGGTGAGGACGAGCCCCTTGTCGCGCTCGGCCCGCCGACGATCTCGGCGGTGGCCGCGCCCCCGTCCATGACCGGCGTCCGAAGGTCGATCAGAGCCACGTCGGGGCGCCGACGGCCGCGACCTCGGGGAGCCCGGCCATCCGGTCGCCGACCTCGCGGGCGGTGGTGCTCGCGCCGACAGGCTCGACGGGTTGAACCCGCGTCCACCGACCGGTGGACGCGGCCGGGCCGAGCGGGACGAGTTGACAGGCGACCCACCCTTGCACCACCCTTTCACTACTTACCTAGTGAAAGGGTGGTGTTGGCGTGCTGGAATACCGCATCGACCGGCGTAGCGGCATCGCCACGTACCTGCAAATCGTCCAGCAGACCAAACAGGCCCTGCGCCTGGGCCTGTTGGAGCCCGGCGACAAACTGCCGACCGCACGCGAGGTCGTGGAGGCCACCGCCATCAATCCGAACACCGTCCTCAAGGCCTATCGCGAGCTGGAACGCGAAGGGCTCGTCGAGGCGAAGCGGGGCCTGGGCACCTTCATCCGGAAGTCGCTGGGCAGCGCCCCGGCCGACTCCCCGCTGCGCGACGAACTCGCCGACTGGGCACGGCGGGCCCGGGACGCCGGGCTGGAACGGGACGACGTGGCCGCGCTCTTCACATCCGTACTGGAACGACACTTCAAGGGAGACGGCGACGCATGACGCAAACCGTGATAGAGGCGGAAGGCCTCGGCCTGCGCTACGGACGCCGGGGAGGCTGGGCGCTGCGCGACTGCTCCTTCCGGCTGCCCGAAGGCCGGGTGTGTGCCCTCGTCGGCCCCAACGGTGCCGGAAAATCGACCCTGCTGATGCTCGCGGCCGGGCTCGTGCTCCCCACGGAGGGCACCCTGCGCACGGCGGCGTCGCGCGAGACGTTGGCCTACGTGGGCCAGGACAAGGCCCTCTACCCGCAGCTCACCATCGGCGAGACCCTGCGCATGGGCCAGGAGCTCAACCCCGGCCGCTGGGACGCCGAGGCGGCGCAGCGGATCGTCGACGCCGGGGCACTCGACCCGCACGCGAAGGTCCGTACGCTCTCCGGCGGCCAGCGCACCCGCGTCGCCCTGGCCCTGGCCCTCGGCAAGCGCCCCGTCGTGCTCCTTCTCGACGAGCCGATGGCCGATCTCGACCCGCTCGCCCGGCACCAGCTCATGGGCACGCTGATGGCCGACGCCGCCGAGAACGGCACCTCGGTGGTGATGTCCTCGCACATCCTCACCGAGCTGGAGGGCGCCTGCGACCACCTCCTCCTCGCCGACGGCGGCCGGATCCGCCTCTCCGGCCCCATCGACGAGGTCAGTGCGGCCCACCGGCTGCTCACCGGCCCCGTCACCGCCTCCGCCGAACTCGCCGCGCACACCGTCGTCGAGTCCCGTACGACGGGCCGCCAGCTCACCGCACTCGTGCGGCTGCGGGGCCCCGTCGACAGCGGGACCTGGCAGACGACGCATCCCTCCCTGGAGGAGCTCTTGCTCGCCCACCTGCGTTCCCCCGACGCTCCGCCGTTCGACGCCGAGGGCTCCCCGGCCACCGCGGAGGTGCGGGCATGAGCGCGCTCACCCTGAAGGGCCCGTACTGGGTCACCGTCCACCAGCACCGGCTCGCACTGTGGACCGTGCCCGCCCTCGCGGTTGCCGGCCTCGCCGCGGTGCTCGCCCTGCGCGCGTGGGCCTCCGACCCCCACGACGGCGCTCTGTACTCGAACCACGCCTACAGCGCCCTGCGCCTGTTCATGGAGTTCGCAGGCAAGTGCCTGGTGTTCCTGCCGCTGCTGGTCGGGGCCTTCGTGGCCGGCCCGATGACCGCCCGGGAGCTGGAGAGCGGCACCTGGCGGCTCGCCCTCACCCAGTCGTTCACCCCGAAGGCCTGGCTCGGTGCGAAGGTCCTCGTGGCCGCGACGGCGGTGGCGCTCGGCTCGGCTGCGCTGGTCGGCGTCTACCGCCTCGGCTGGGCCCGGGTGTCCATGACCTACCAGTTCCACTGGGCCGACCGCGGAGCGTACGAGGCCACCGGCCCCGTCCTCGTCGGATACTGCCTGCTCGGCGTGGCCCTCGGAGTCCTCGTCGGCCAGCTGGTACGGCGTACCCTCGCCGCCATGGCGGTCACCGGTCTCCTCACCGGCCTGACCCTGCTGGCCCTGGGCGCCCTGCGGTGGTCGTTCCTCCCCACGGAGACCGGCACCGCGCCCTACCCCGGAAGTCCCGTGCACCTGATGCCGAACTCCGCCTTGCTGATGGACACGGGATACCTCACCGCCTCGGGCGAGCGCCTGCCCTATGACGCCTGTTTCCGGCGGGCCCAGAGCGGCGGCGACTGCCCGGCGGACATGAACATCATCGCCCGGTACACGGATTTCCACCCGGCCTCGCACTACTGGCCGACGCAGCTCATCGAGACCTCCATCGTCCTGGCCCTGGCCGCCGCTGCCCTCTACGCCGCCTTCCGGCTCGTACGGGTCCGCCGCGGCTGACCACCCACCGGCACCGCGGACACGGCGCGAGGCCGGCACCCTCTCCGGGTGCCGGCCTCGCGCCGTGGAACAGTGTCGTCGCGGAAGCCTCCGGCCAGGGTGAGCACGGTGATGTCGGGGAGCAGGACCCGGGCGTGCGCGAGGGCGATGTCGGGCGTGCGGGCGTGGGAGATGACCTGGAAGTGGGGGTTGCGCTGGATCCGCGACCTCAGCCGCTCCAGTTCCTCGCCTTCCGGTACGCCGACCACCAGGACTGTCATCACAGTCCCTCATTCTTGTCCCTGCCGTCGACGTTCACCGCAGTCCTCGCCTGGGGGGGAGCTCGACTACCGCCCCTTCCACCGGCCTTGCACGGCCTCGGGCTGACGTGGTGGCGGCTCGGCGAGGGTGCGAAGGCGGCGATGGTCTTCGGTGACAGCCTGTGACCAGCCCAGACGACAATCAGGGCATCAGCTGCCTGATCGGGCAGGCCAAGACGGGCGTGCCGTGGCACCAGGCCGAACTGGCCCGGTGACCTGAGTCGGAGACTCTCTGCCTGTTCTGGCGAGAATGAACCATGGACCATCTCTTGCACCTCGACCGCCCGCTCGATGAGCTGGACCCGCCCCGCTGGGCGCCTCCTGTCTCTGACGCGACCCATTTGGTCCGCAAGGTCCATGAGTTGCGGCGTGTTCCGCTGGGCGAACTCGGGCCGGCGGATCTGCGGACCCTCATCTCACAGCAGGTGGCGCTGTCGTACGTGCTTCCGCTCGCAGTGCGCTTGCTGCTTGAGGAGCCGCTGCTCGACGCCTACTTCTACGAGGGCGACCTCCTGCTTGCCACCGTCAACGTCCCCGCTTCGGCCTGGTCCCTGTTGCCCGACCTCGCCGCGCAGCTGTGTGCCGTGATCAGGGCATTGCCGGAGGCAGCCCTCACAGGCCTGCCCCGCGGCGCCGCCGAGGAACTCGCCCGATTCGTCGCGCGTGCCGAATCAATTCGCTGATGAAGGCGCAGGTGAAGGATGACCCGACTCCGCTCCAGGGCGCGCGATGGTCCACCACTGTGCACCTGCATCCACGTACACGGGCGGACACGACGGTCTCTCTTGGTCGCTAGGCCGGCACCCGGCGTGAACGAGGGAGGCCTGACATGAAGCGAGCCCGAGCCGTTGGACTGGTCGAAGCGATGCTTCAGCGCCTCGACAGCGACCAGGAATGGCCGCTCCCGTTGGTGCGGCAGATGTGGCTGTTCGGGAGCTTCACGCGGGGCGCCACCGAGCCCCACGATGTCGACGTCGCCATCCGATTCGACCGCGACGAACGGATGACGCAGGCCGTCGTCCACGCCGTGTTTTCCGGGGGCAACCCGTACGCGCCGCTGCGCCGTGCCCTCGCCGGGTCTTCCCGCGGGCTGCAATTCCAGTTCGAGAACTCCGCGCGGGAACAACTGGAGGCGGAGGGCGCGTCCATGCTTGCGCTGTGGGAGCGGGGCGGCACCCTTGCCCAGGCCCTCGGTGTGCTCCACGCGGTCGCCGAGGACCCGGACGCGGACCGGGCCGAGCGCCACGACATGATCGACGCGTTCGAAGGCTTCGAACGCTACATCCCCCGCCAGGTGAGGGCGGAACTGATCGGGTGGCAGCAGCAAGGAGCCGTCATCATCTCCCGCATCGAACTGCCCGACCCGCCCGACGACACCGACCTGCTCACGACCCCGGACATGCGCTTCGCCTTTCGCCGGTGGCGCGATGACAGCCCGCTGCGCCGCGCGGCACTGGCCGGCCTGGCCCGCATGAAGGAATTCGAGGCCGAACTTGACGACGTTGAGCTGGCCGGTCAGCGGCTGCCCACGGTGCGGCGCCGCGCGGGACACCGGAGCGAACCTCGCTGGTGGATCAACTGGAAGTGGCAGGGCTACCAGAGCATCCCGTACTGCCTCGCCGACGGAGACGGCTGGCTGGAAGTGGTCCAGCCCACACGGACGCGCCCCCTGAACGCGCTGCTGATGCAGCCCGGGCCCAAGGCGGCAGCCTTCCGGAGCTGACCGTCCGGGCCAGCGGCATACGACTTGGAGGCTTCCGGTGAAGCGATGCTGCCTGCGGCGGCCCGGGACGTCGCTTTCGCCATGTCGCCCGCCGCTCGTGCCGCGAGCACGTCAATGGAGCCGGACGAACTCGGTACGGCTCTTGGGATCACTGGTGACCAGGCCCAGGAGCTCCTGGACCGCTACCGGCGGCTGTAGTAGTGCTTCCTGGTGTGGGTGGGGCGCGGTGGATGCCTGGTCGGGTGGGTGTCGGGGGAGGCTGGGAGGACGGGGGCGTGGGTCGTGTCAGTGGCCGGGGGCATGATGGTGATCATGGTTTCGATCCTGCCCCTGACCCTGCCCGCGTCCGTCGTCGACGGGCACCGTGTCGACCTGACCGCCCGGCCCTCCGACGGGTGGGGGTTCAGGGCACACGACGCTGTCGCGAACGCGGCCGGTGAGACGTACGTGCTGTGCGCGGCGGTCCGCTACCGGCCGCAGGACGTCGCCTCCCACGACCCCTTCCGGCAGAACTTCACGTACCACCTGATCATCCGGTACGACGTCGATGGGACGCCCACCGCCACGGCCCTGCTCGGCGGTCCGACGCCCGGCAACGTCCCGACGGGGCTCACCGAGGGCTCGGACTTCGACCTGGCCGTCCTCCCGGACGGGACGGTGGCGGTCAGCTCCAAGCCGGGGAACACCCACCTCTTCTCGGCCAGTCTGGACTGCCTCGTGGAGTCCTGGCGCTCGCCATGGGGATGGGCGGGGGAAACGGAGCGCACGGGTGATCCGTTCGCCGTCTCGGTGGACGTCACGCCCTCCGGCCGGCTGCTGTGCGCGACGGCCGAGTACGGGGTGTCCAACCGGGCCGGGAGGGTCACCAACCTGGTCTCGCTCTCCGAGCCCGGCAGCACGCTCGGCCCCGGCGCCAAGGCCACCCTGCGGGCCATCGCAACGCACGACGCGCGCACCGACCGGCAGACCGCGGCCGACCGGAATCCGCACGTCGTCTTCGACGGTGCCCCCGTCGGCGGCGCGAACCGGCCCTCCCCCTCGCTGACCGAGATGGTCTCCACGGACGACCGCGCCCGCTACGACTACGCGGACTGCCGGATGGGCCGCCCGGCGGCGATGGGCGACGACCTGTTCGTCGTCCCCGTCTTCGGCCGGACGTACCGGTCGGGCAGCCGCGGGCAGGTGTTCTCGTTCCTGCTGCTCGACGGGCAGGGCGCGGCGCGGGGGAAGCTGGAGGGGATGCACCGCTACGAGGACAGTCCGTTCACCGGGCTCTGCTACACCGTGGCGGGCGACGCGTACCGGGCGCGGGCCTTCCACCTCAACCGCTACGGCCTGTACGCGTGGGACGCCGAGGGGCGGATGCGGGCCCGGATCCCCACCGGGGACGCGCCCTTCAAGGCGCTCACCCACTTCGCCCTGATGGACTGCACCCCCGCCGGCGAGCTGCTGCTGGTCCACCACAAGCAGCACCTGCTGCTGCGCGTGCCGGTGCCGGAGGACCTCGGCGACCTGGAGGACGCGGTGCGGGCCGCCCTGAAGGGCTACGGTCCTGCGCGCAACGCGCTCAAGCGGCAGTACGCCCCGGTTAACTGGCACTGGGTGGCGGGGGCGGCGCCGGTGCACCGCTTCTGAGGCGCGCGGGGCTCGGGCAAGAGGGGCGTTTTTTCGGTCCGTTGGGGGGGCCCGAGGTTGCTCGCTGCATCTCTCAGGTCGGCCAGTTGACCTGCTCGCTCTTGACCTGAAGTGCATCCGGAGCCTCGTCTTCATAGAACCTGAAGGATCCGATCCCGACTGAGCCATCCCCGAGTTGGTGCGTTTCGTGAGCCCTTGCGGCCAGCCAGCAGAGCAGCTCGCCGACCTTCTCGAACTCGTCGGGGTGGATCTCCTGGCGGGACGTCAGCGACCAGCCCTTCCACGGCAGGTCCGCGCGACGGGTCAGTGCCGAGCAGAGCACACCACCCACCCGCCAGGCTGTGCCGTCCCCGGCCAGCAGCGGATAGGGGTCGTCCTCAATCTCCGGGACCCCAGAGTCGTCCACCACTACGACCGGGAACTCGGTGACGATGGACAGGCGCTCAGGTTGGGGCCCGGTCCCCAGATGCCAGCTCAGCTCGGCGAGCTCCTGCTCGGATATCTCGTCCCTCAAATCGACGGCAATCATCAACTCATAGATGTCACTCACCCAGTGAACCCTACGACCGGCGCACCCTGGGTCGGCTCCGGCATGCGGGGCTGACGTAGCGTTCGGGCATGAGCATGTCGCAGCCCCCTGGCCCTTACGGGTCTTCGCAGCCCCCGAATCCGTACGGTGGACAGCTGCACGCCCCGCAGTCCTCACCCCACCCGTACCAGCAGCAGTACCCGGGTCACCCCTACCCGCCGCAGCCGTATCCCGGTCAGGGTGTGTGGGGCCAGCCCCCGACGGGCTCGCCGCGCAAGAAGCGGACGGGCATGGTGATCGGGATCGTCGCGGGCTCGTTTGTGGTGCTCGGCGTCCTCGGATTCGGCGTGAGGCTGCTGGCGGGGGCCGGATCCTTGGCGAGCGGATCCGGCTTCCCCGAGGCCCGGTACCGGCTCACTGTTCCCAAGACCATGCTGGACGGCAAGTACGAGCTGGTCCAGGACCTGTCGGACACCGAGGGAAAGAAAGCCCTGAAGGGCAGCTACGACTCGAAGATCCGCAATCCGAAGCCGGTCGTCGGCCAGTACAACTCCAACTCCCCGAAGGGACAGGGTGCCCTGGTCTTCTCCGGGATGTACGGCCAGTTCAAGGACCCCGAAGGCGCCCGCAGGAAGATGCTGGGCGGCGCGGCGGACGCCGAAGGCGCGACCCTGGCGGTCCCCGCCCGGGAGATCACGCCCCCTGGTTCCGGCATCACCCTGTCCTGCCAGGTGCTGACGATGAGGCAGGGCGGTGCCGAGAGCACCCTGCCGATGTGCGCATGGGCGGATGAGAACACCGGTGCCTCGGTCGGCGTGGTCACCCCGGAGATCGTGGGGCAGAAGCCCGGGTCCGTTGACCTGGTCAAGGTCGCCGAGACCACCTTGAAGGTGCGAGCCGAGTCCCGGCAGCCGATCGGCTGACCGCCGCCGCTTCCCCTCGCACTGGGCCGGGTATGTGCGGCCCCTGTCGGCCGGCGGCTCCACTGTGCTCGGATGCGCCAGACGGCGACAGGCAAGCGGTACAAAAACAGCCGCGCTCAAGTGGCACCCCGACACCAGCGACGGCGACCACAAGACCTTCCAACTCCTCCAAGAGGCGTACCGACTGGCACGCCTGAGCAGCTGACCTCCCGCACGGTGCCGGCTGCCGCCGCAGGGGCGCTCCCAGGGGGTCAGGCGAGGCGAGAGCCGATACGCAAGCGCATCTCGCCTGGCCGCCCGGTGGCCGGCCTATTTCGTTGCGTTCGACGTCCTGCAGCTGGACGGGGTGGAGCTGCTGGCCCGTCGTACCGGGAGCGCCGCGCCCTGCTGGAGGCCCTGTTCACGGACCACGGCCTGTCGGCCCCGTGGACGCTGTGTCCGATGACTACCGACCTGGCCAAGGCGCGGGAGTGGCTGGAGGACTGGACGGACGTCTCCGGCGTCGAGGGCATTTTGTGGACAGGTTCGCGGCTGACCGCTTGACCGGGTTCAGCCGATTGCAGCGGGGCCGGGCGGCCGGGCCCTGTCGTTAGCGGGCTCCAGCACCCTCCGGATCCGGGGTGGGCGGCGGGTTGTGGCAGGTCACGTCCTTCGCGGGCAGCCGTCCCGTCGACAGGTACGCGTTGACGGGTATGTTGGCGCAGGCCGTGGGGTTGGAGAGATACACACCATGCCCCTCACCCCCCAGCGCCAGCACCATCCGTGACCCCTTGAGCGACTGGTGCAGCCCCTGGCCGGTGCCGAGCGGGGTCATCGGATCCCACTCGTTCTGTACGGTCAGGACATCGGCCCGGGTCTTCATGGGCGTGGTGGGCTCCAGCGGCCGCTGCCAGAAGGCGCACGGTTTGATGTTCGACGCGAAGTCCCCGTACAGCGGGTGCTTCACCTTGTCCCGCGCCGCGTCCCGCGCGTACTGCTCCGGATCGCGGGGCCAGCTGTCCGTGTCCCCGCACACCACGGCCCAGTACACGGCGGTGGCGTTGCTGGCGGGGGTGGCGTCCGGACCTTCCGACGCCCCTCCCGCGTCGACGCCCGGGACGCCGGTCCGGACGCCGCCGAGCGGTGACTGCGCGACGGGCCCCTTCCTGTCGGCGCCCTTCCCGCTCGCGCCCGGATCGATGCCACCCGGAGCCATGCCGCCCGGAGCGGTGCCACCCGGCGGCTGGGGCGCCTTGTCGGCCGATGCCTTGATGGACTTGACGACGGCCGAGGCGCCGTGGGGATCGAAGAAGAGCGACGGGTCGGCCCTGATGTAGTCACCCGTCACCTTCTCCCCGTGGTGGATGATCGGGTCCCGGTCGGCCCGCGCCACCAGCGCCCAGAAGGTGGCCGAGACCGCCTCGGGCGTGGCGCCGAGCCCATAAGTGTCCGAGCGCTCCGCCGCCCACCGGGTCCACCGTTCGAAGGCGGGCTCGGCTTCGGTCCCCCACGCCTGGATCATGCCGCGCCAGACGCGCCCCGGGTCCACGCCGCTGTCCAGGACGAACCGGTCGGTGCGCTCCGGGAACATCTGGGAGTACACCGCGCCGAGGTACGTCCCGTACGAGTAGCCCAGGTACGAGACCGTCCGTTCCCCTAGTGCGGCGCGGATGACGTCCATGTCGCGCGCCGTGTTGCGGGTGGTGATGTACGGAATCACATCGCCCGACTTCTCACGGCACTTGTCGGCGATTCCGCGCGCCCAGGACACGTCCGAGGCGAAGGTCTCGGGCCGGTACGCCCCGCCGACGCCCACCTCCACTTCGCTCAGATCACCACAGCCGATCGGGCTGCTCTCGCCGACGCCGCGCGGGTCGAAGCCGATGAGGTCGTAGCGGTCGCGGACGTCCTTGGGCATCTCGGCATTCGTCCGTATCGGCCGGTAGAGACCAGAGGCTCCGGGGCCGCCCGGGTTGAGGAGGAGGACGCCACGCCGCTTGGCGGGGTTCTCGCTCTTCATCCGGGATATGGCGAGGTCCAGGGTGCGCCCTTCGGGACGCTGGTAGTCGAGCGGCACCTTGAGGGTGGCGCACTCGTACGCCGCCGGCCGATCGGGGCTGCAGCGGTGCCAGGCCGGCGTCTGTCGCAGGTACGCGGGGGTCGGGGCGGCGGAGGCCGATGGCGTCGCCAGCCCGGGAAGGGCGGCGGCGAGGAGTCCGGCGGTGGCGAGCAGCCGTGTGAGACGTTTCATGCGCGTGGTTTCGTTCCTTCGTCGGGTGAAATCGCTTGCGTCTCAACTGTGTTGGACGAGCAGGTCAGGCCGGATCCCTCCCAAGAACGGACCTTCCGTCCCCCGCACGTACCACCTGAAATCCGGACACGTGGCCGAGACTCATCCCCAAGATCCGCGTATCCGCCGGGGCTTCCGGGACGGACCCGCCCGTCCACTCGTAGTCCCGTCCCCCTTAGGGAGGACAACCGACGACAGCTAGCGACAAGGGGTCTTGTGGACAGGGTTCGCGGCTGACCGCTTGACCGGGTTCAGCCGATTGCGGGGGTGCCATCCCGGCCTGGGACTGGTAGGCCCGCATGGTCAGGAGCCGCGTATTCGCAGGAGCCGTCGGCCGATCGTCAACCTGTGTCGATGCCCTGCGGCATGATGATCGGCGTGAGCATCGAGAGACTGGATGTCTGGCAGCAGCTTCTCGCCGACCCTCGCAAGTCGTTGGTGCTGTTCGAGCATGGCACCTGTGTCGTGCTGACCGCTCCGGACGGGAAGCTTGCCGAACAGGCCACCGACCTCCTGAAGAAGTTCGGCCCGGCGCACGCCGGATCTTGGGCAGGAGCTTTGGGGTGATCGACCTCAAGGACGTTTCGCGGGATGGGTCGCCACCGGTCATCACAGCGACGTCCTTACCTATGTCGGCCCCGATGAGCCTCAGGATCAGTCGCACATCGCTGTAGGGCTGTTCGGACGTTCCAAGCGCCACCGGGACGGCACCGAGCTTCACGTCGTCCACGTTGAGGACAAACGAGGCTCGGCGGGCCCAGCCTGAGTACCACGCTTCGAGTGGATCGGGGACCTGCAATCCCTCGGTGAGGATGGGCAGCCGGTCAAACGGCAAACTGAGCGGTCAGCGTGGCCGCCGGGGTAGTGGGGCGATGGAGCGTGCTTCGTGCAGTGCGGTTCGCAACCGGTCGTTGTCCACGCTGAGGCGCTGAATGGCGGCGATGGCGAGTTCGACCTGCTCGGCGAGCTCGCGTTTGTCGCGGTGCAGGCGGGCATTGTCGGCCTTCACAGCGGTGAAGTTGTCGACGGCCTTCGAGGCGGTTGCCATCATCGGGGCGGCTGCCAGCTCTGCACAGATGTCGGGGAAGTTGCGGCGGAAGGTGGTGTTGGCGAGGCCAAGCCGGGTGGCCAGTGCCAGCACGCTCGGGCTGCGGCCGGTCTCCGAGGCCGGGGCGTCGGCAGCGGCTCGGAACGTCGGCGCGGCCGGGCATTGGCCGGCGGCGGGCACTCGTTGCCACAGGAACGTCAGGAACGCCGCAAGGTCCCGGGCGTAGCCGAACTGGGTGTTCACCGCGTGCATCCGCATCCCCGGTGACCGGAAGAAGCGGTTCAGGACGACGTCGTACTCGAACACCGGTGAGACGAGGAAGGGTGTCCCTGCCTCCACGCCCACCTCACGCAGCCACTCCGCCCGGCCCTCCGTCAGCAGCCGTACATCGAAAGGCACTCCGTCGGGAGGGAGGTCGAATTCCTCCGCCGTGGCCCGCACACGCCACGCGGTCACAATCATGGCGCCAGGTATATGGCCAGTGACCGAATGTGCACAAGGCCTGGTGGTCAAGGGCATGAACCAGCCCTACGGCCCTCGGCGCGCTGCTGGTACAAGATCCGCCGCCGCAGCCGGCTGACCGAGGTGCCCCTCGGGGCCGTCACCTACGCCGCCTACCGGCACCCCCGGCTGGCCACACCACTGATTGGCTTTGTTCCCGAGAACCGGCTCTGGCTCAACTTCTGTGGTGCCGGTTCGACACTCAGTACGCCGGGACACCGAACGACGAGAATCTGCAGGTCAGCGAGTTGGCCTGACACGGGCACGAGCACGCATGGCGCAGCTCCACAGAAGTTGAGCCAGAACCCGAGAACCGACAGCACATGTTCACCACTTCGGGAGGGCGGTGAGTCCGGGAGCGTTCGAAGGGCGTGCCGATGAGAGGCGGCGATGTAGGGTCCCGCGAGGTGCTTCGCTGGTGATGATGCACTTCGGTCACGACTTGGGGCAGTGGATTGGCCTGTCGTGTACCTGCGGTACACGCTGTGTCTATGGCGAGACGATCACAGGTTCGGACGGGTACGCCGGGCGGCTGCCTTCTCAACGGATGCCTGACCCTTCTGGGACTACTGCTCGTGGTCGTCGTCGGCGTGTGGATCTGGCTGGAGACACAGCCGGCGCGTGATGAGGCCCAGGCGCGCAAGGACCTGCGGGAGAACGTCGAAGTGCTCCGCGGCCGGCTGGGCGAGGCAGCGGCCGACGGCAGCCTTCCCGATACGGAGATCGCTCAGGTCTTCCCTCCGTCGAAGTCCGCCAAGGGCTTCGTCGGTGTGACGCGGCAGGGCGAGGCCGTCACCGTGGTCGCGGAAGTGCTCGGTCAGGGACCGCCACGGACCTTCATCTTCGTGTATGAGCGGTCGGTGGCAGGCTGTTACGCCTTCGAGGTGCCGCCCCCGGCTCTCAGGGCCCCGCGGCCCTCCATCCGGGAACTACCGCAAGAGGCGTGTGCGGCGGGCTCGGCCACGCTCCCCGGATCCGATCGGCAGGATCAAAAGTCACATGACTCGAAGTAGACCTTCAGAGAGGGAGATCAGCTCATCTCCGCACAGAGGCTGTTCGAATCCAGGATCACTCCAGTGCCTCCCGAAGTGGATTGCGGCGGCCATACCGTCGCAGAGACGGCACGGACCTTCACCACACCTCTTGAGGCCGCCAGGGGTCTGGTGGAGGCGACTGTCTGGCTGTTCGAACGCGCTGCCACTGCACCTCCGGCTTCGTGGCGTTCCCGAGCGGACGTCGTCGCCGATCGGCATGCCCGGCATCCCGGCGGCCGGGCGGAGAATCACCCGCTCCGCCCACCGCCGAGCCGATGACCGGCCATCTGCCTTGTGCGGCGGGGCGGTTCGCAGTTCTTTGACCAGGTTTGAGGCGGCGTCCTATCGGCGGAAGCGGGCCTGGTGTTCGTGCAGGAAGACGTCGAGGGTGCGGGGCGGGCGGCCGAGGATGTCGCTGACGGTGGTGTTGGGGGCCTCGGGTCGGGCAACGGCGAGTTGCTGGATCTCCGTCACGTGGTCGGCGAGCCAGGTCGGCATGTGGGCGTTCTTGACGAGGTTGTCGCGCAGTTCGTCCGAGGTGAGGTTCACGTAACGGATCTGATTGCCGGTCAGGGTGGTCAGTCGTGAGGCGAGTTCGGGGTAGGAGACGGCCTCGGGTCCGGTCAGGGTGTAGGTGCCACCGGCGATGTCGGGCCTGGTGAGGGCGGCGGCGGCGACATCGCCGATGTCGCGGCAGTCGATGTAGTTGAAGAGTGCGTCGCCCGTCGTGCCGAGGATGACGCCCTGGGCGACGGTGGGGGCCAGGCGCAGGACGTTCTGCATGAACGCGTAGGGGCGCAGGATGGTGTGGCCGAGGCCGCTGGCGCGCAGGTGTTCCTCGACGGCGTGGTGTCCGCGGGAGATGGCGACGGGGGAGTCGGGTTCGGCGGCGGGCACGGAGATCTTGACGATGTGTCCGATGCCCGTGTGGGCGGCGATGTCGATGACGCGGGTTTCGAGTTCGACCTGTGCCGGGCTGTTGGCCATGGCGAGGAAGAGCCGGTCGGCGCCCTTGAAGGCGGTGCGCAGGGAGTGGGGGTCGGTGGCGTCGGCGTACTGAACCTCAACGGGCGGCTGGTGTGCGTCGGCCGTGCCGGGGATCGGCCTGTGCGGGGTGCGGGTCAGTGCGCGGACGGGTGTGCCGAGCGTGTGCAGGCTGTGGAGCAGGGCGTTCCCGGTTGCTCCGGTCGCTCCCATGACAACGATCATCGTGTGCTCATTCCTTGGTGACTTCCCGGCGGCGGGTGCTGCCGGGGTGGGCTGGGTCGGGTCGGGGTCGGTCGGGTTGGGGGCGTGGGGCGGGTGGGCCGGTATCGGAGGGGGCTATGCCCGGGATGCCGTGGTGGTGCTGCGCCAGCGCAGGGTGACGATGGTGGTGGCGAGGGCTGCGGAGACGGGCAGGTCGATGCGCAGGCGCTCCAGCCACGGGGTGGCGGGGATCGGGGTGTGGGCGGGTAGCCATTGGGCGGTGAACCATCCCAGCAGGGCTGCCGCGCCGACGGCGGTGATGACGAGTGCGGCGGTCAGGGCGACGCGCGGCGTGGTGGTGGTCCACCGTCGGGGCTGCCCGCCGTGTCGCAGCCAGGTGCCGACGAGGAATGCCACTGCGGCGGAGGTGCCGGCGATGGAGGTACAAGCGGCCACGGCCAGGTCCTGCTGCCCGGTGACGACTCCGGCGGTACCGGCCATGAGCGCGGGGGCGGCGTAGGCGGTCAGCACCTCGCGCCACAGGATGAATGGCCGGGATGGCCGGGAGGCTGCCCGGACTCGGCTGGGTCTGTCCTTCGTTGCGGACATGCTGGCCTCTTTCTCTTTAATAATTAGGGGGCTAACTATTACTTCGTAAAAAGGGCCCTACCTGGAGGGTGGGGCCAAACCGGCTGGGGTCGCGTCAGTCGGCGGCCAGGGCCGCACTGCCGCGCACGACACGGGCGAGGAGATCCAGGAACACCGCGCGCTCCTCGACGGAAAGTCCGCCGACCATCGCCTCGAGCCGCCCGAAATGCTCGGATGCCATGTCGCGCAGGCGCTGCGCCCCGCGCGCGGTCAGGACAGCCACCGTTCCCCGGCCGTCCTCCGTGGACGGGCGGCGGGCGATCAGGCCCTCGCGCTCAAGACCGTCCAGTAGTCCGGTGACCGTGGCCCTGGAGACACCGAGGTCGACCGCGAGGTGCGAGGGGGACTTCTCCCCGCCGTGGCCTTCGAGGTCGGCGAGCAGGCGGTAGCGCCCCGTCGACAGGCCGAACCGGGCGAAGTGCGCCTCGGCCGCCCGCCCGACCCGCGCGCCCGCCGAGATCAGCCGCACCGCGACCAGTACCGCCTGCGGGTCGACCTCCAGGCCGTAGTGCTCGACCTGCCGCCTGGCCTGGTCCAGCGTGGGTGCCTCGCCATCGATGCCGTCCCTCGTCATGCAAGTAATATGGCGGCTAACCACTTGGGCTGTCAAGGCGCCCCGACTGCGTGCAGGCTCACAACAGAGGTGCTGCTGGAGATGCGCGTGCTGCGGACACGAGTGGGTGGCGACTGTGGCCAACCGAACAGCGGGAAGAGGTTGCCCCCGGTGCGCGAACGAGCGTTGCGCAGCTGCTCGGCGAGCGGTCCGCGAGGACGTCTCGGCCGCGGATCGAGCACCGGCTCTCGTCGCGGAACTGATCGAGAATCTCACTTCGCCCGGCGTTGGTCTGGAGGAGCGTCGGTCGGCATCGATCGACCGGTGCGTGTGGCGCTGTATGGAGTGTGGCCACGCTTGGGAGGCCACAATCGCAAATCGGGTGCGAAGAGCAGCGGTTGCCCGAGGTGCGGAGTCATCCAGAGCGCCGCGCCCCGTCGTGCTCCCCGCCCGGGCATGTCCCTCGCCGATACGCATCCTCACCTGGTCGGTCAGCTCGTGGCCAACGAAACTCACTTCGGCAGGATGGTTCCCGATATGCCCGCACAGGCGAACGACCGGTGCCGTTTGCGGTGCAGCCGCGGTCACGAATGGTCGTCCCCGGTTTACGTGCGCGCGAACGGCTCCGGCTGCCCGCGATGCAACGGCTTCGGCCGCTCCCGCTTCGAGCTGGAAGTCGCCGAACTGCTCCACTCCAGCTGTGGTGTCAAGGTCCCGGCGGGGTGACCTCAGGCTGCGGCGTCCGTTGAATGTGGGGATGCCACCAGAGCTGACGGGTCCGGCAGGGCCGAGTGGTCGGGACGACCATGGTTGGGCCTCGTCCCGGCCGCCGGTCGTTCCCGACGCTGATGAGATGTTGATCGAGCAGATCGTTCTTGCGGTCAGGAACGGCGACGATCCAGCGATCCGGTGCCTCTTGACCCGTCTGGCCACTGTCGGGGATCTCGCTGTGCTCCTGCGTCTGCGGCGTCGTCTGTATGAGGACGGCGGCACCCGGCAGTAGCGTCACCGGGAGGCGTCACACCGTGACGCTTCCCGAACGTGACTGCCTTCGCCGCCATGCTCTTGTCCTGCACCGGGGCGAGCAGTACCGGCTGTCCGACCGTTTCCGTCGGCCGAACGGGGTGTCGCTGAAGTACCAGACTCAGCCACACTCCGGGCACCTGAACTGGGGCCAGAGGTGACGGCGGCTGGTGACCAGGGCGGGCAGTGCCTCGTCGCCGGCGTCGAGCGCCGCACGGCGTGCCCGCAGCTGCCGCCAGGACCTGGTACGGCAGGACGCCGAGCAGAACCGGCGCGACGTCCTGGACTTCACAGGGAGCGGGTTCCCGCGCTGGGAGCACGGTCGAAGGATCTTCCTGACCACAACACTTACGACCTGGGGAGAATTTATGGGGCCCTCTGATTCACTGAGACACATGGGGATCGGGGCATTCATCACACAGACGCGACTGCTGGCGGCACACGAGGGGCGGTGGATGGCGAGCCTCGGGCTGTGGGTGGCTCGGCGCTCGCACGGGGTCGGGGAAGCGGACATCGCTGTCGGGTACGCGCGTGCTCAGGCGCCGACGGCGTACGGGCTGGTGTTCGTGTTCGTGGTCGAGACGCTGGGGGTGTCCTTCATGCTCGCCGCGTATCCGGTCGCCCACCTGGTCATGCTGCTTCTCGACCTCTACACGGTGCTTCTGGTCTTGGGGCTGCACGCCGCCGCGGTCACACGCCCACACGTCGTGGGGCCGGGCGAGCTGCGGGTGCGGCGCGGTGCACGGCTCGATCTGCGGATTCCCTTGGAACGGATCGCGTCCGCCCGTTACGAACTCCGCTTCCCGGACGCGAACAAGTCCGAGGACGGTGTGCTGGACGTGGCCATCGCGTCGCAGACCTCGATCACTATCGAACTGACCCAACCAGTCACCACCGTAAGTCTGTTGGGGCAGCGCGCGGAGGTTCATACGGTCCGCTGCCACGCCGACGAACCTCAGGCCGCCGTCACGGCGATCAAGAAGCTGCTGCCGGTGGAGAGCTGACAGGCCGACATTGCCACCGCGGATCGGCCATGCGGGACTGCGGACCGTGACATGAGACGGGCCGCACGAGTTGGGTGAGTTGTGAAGCTGACCTGGGCCCGTGCGGCCTGCTCCCATCCAGCCCTGTCCGGCAATCTCCCGCGCGCACTTCAGCGAGTTGCTCGAAGAACTCGCAGCTCCGTGGGAAGCAGCGCGCGAGTCCGCGCTACGTGATCAGCGTGGCGGTCCCCAGCGCCGATCGGTGGGGCCGGCGCAAGCCGAAACTGGTCTTCGTCGATCGGTTGCTGGTCGCTCTCATCCACCTGCGGCACGGGCTGCCGCACGCAGTCCTGGCCGAATCCTTCAGCGTGGACCGCTCCACTGTCTCCGCCGCGATCCGCCAGGTCCGTCCCCTGCTCGCGGCCCGGGGTTTCGCAGTGCCCGACCGTCCCGGCCTGCGGCTGAAGACGTTGGCGGACGTCTTTGCCTATGCCGAGGCCGAGGGGGTCGAGCTGCGGTTGGACGGGGCGGAGACTCAGGTCCGCCGCCCGCAGGCGGGGCGGCCCGGCCGGCGGGCGTTCGTCTCGGGCAAGCGCAGGCAGAACACGATCAAGACGACGACGTTCAGTGACGGCCAGGGCCGCATGCTGTTGTCCGGTGTCGTCCGGCAGGGCCGCATGCATGACCGGACGGCGGTCCGCAGCGAGGGCATTGCCGAGCAGTTCCGCCACCGGCCCGGTGTGAAAGCCGAGGTCGACTCCGGGTATCAAGGGCCGGCCAAGGAGTTTCCCCGCCAAGTGAGCGCCCCGCCGAAGAGTCCGAAGGACGACGCCTGCGACGGCGACAAGCACCGTTTATGAGAATCGGGCAGGGGGGCGCGCTGCGCCGTCCCGGAGAATCGAGACCAGGCCGCCGCCCACTGGAAGAAGTTCGTGCGCCTCGCCTTCCCGGCGGGCACTGACGGGCGAATACCGACACGCGCCAAGGTGGCGTTAGGCGGGCTGCGTGGCGGGGGTTGCCGGAGCGGTCGCGGCCTTGCGGGTCTCGCGCATTATCAGCAGGCCGTTGACCACCATCAGCGTCGCGGTCAGGCAGTGGATGCCGAGCGCGGTGGCCACGGAGCCGTGGTGGGCCAGCACGGTGGTCATGTCGCCGTACGCGGCGAAGGCCTCCACCAGCAGCACCCAGCCCAGCGCCCGCCGGTGGCCCGTCACCAGCAGGATGCCCAGGACCAGGGCCAGGACGACGTCGCGGATTCCCTTGATGATCAGAAAGCCGCCGCCGTCGCCGGATGGCCAGCTCGGCAGGCCGAAGCCCGGCGCCGTCGTCTCCGGGCTCAGGATGAACTCCGTCCCGAACCAGAGGATGAAGAGGATGAAGGTGGCGGCCAGGACAGTGTTGATCTTCTTCAGTAACATTGTTCTTCTCCTTGCGAGTCTTCGTCAGCTTGGTGAGCGTGGAGCTTGCTGAGTCGTGTGGGGCCTGATCAGGCCGCGCGGACGCGGCTGATCGAGGGGCGTCATTTGTCGGGATCGCAGTTGTGGGATCTGAGCGGCAGCCGCATTCCCGGATGTCGGGAGTTCGGTGGCCCGCTGCCGCCCGGGAAGCGGGGATCGTGCGCCGCCGGCGCGGGGCCGGCCTGCGGGCTCAGACGAGGGCGGCGACGAGCAGGGTGAAGGCGGCGATGATGACGGCGACGCGGACGTAGTGGAAGCGTTCCCAGCGGTGCATCTGCTCCTTCCAGTCCTCGGGCCGGTTCTCGGGGGTCCACGTCTTGTTCCGGTTGTTGATCGGGACGAGCAGCAGGAGCGACATGACCACGCTGAGGAGCAGCAGCGCGCCGGCTGTGACGACGAGGCCGGTGCCGTGGTGGTGCCATCCGGCGATGGCCCAGACCGCGACGAGGACGAGCGAGCCGATGTACCAGACCGGCATCACGGCGCCGAGCATCCGGCCCCCGTGGGCGTGGCCGAGTTGGCCACTGTCCTCCGGGAGGGCGTTGAGGATCGGGTTCATGACGAAGGCGACGGAGAGCTCCACCCCCACCATCACGCCGACGACCACGATGGTGACGACCTCGAGTGCGTTGAGCATGATGACCCTCTTGGTATCTAGTGCCGCTAGCTGACGAGGCAACGCTAGTACTGCTGCCGCTTGATTGTCTAGCGGTGCTAGGATCGAATCATGTCGGTACAGGAACGCAAGCAGCGCGAACGGGCGGAGCGCGAGCGCCTCATCGTGGCGACGGCCCGCGAACTCGCCGAGCAGCAGGGCTGGGACGCGGTCACCACCCGTCGGCTCGCCGAGCGCATCGAATACAGCCAGCCCGTCCTCTACAGCCACTTCCGCGGCAAACGGGAGATCATCGGCGCCGTCGCCCTGGAGGGCGCCGCCGAGCTGGCCGCGGCGGTGCGTGCCGCGACCGCCGCCGCAGAGGGCCCGCGCGAGCGGGTGTACGCCCTCGCCCGCGCCTACCTCGACTTCGCCGCACGCAACCCGGCGGTCTACGACGCCATCTTCCAGCTCGACGGCGGTCTCCCGTACGCACAGGAGGACACCCCGGCACCTCTCAAGGACGCCTTCGCCGCGCTGCTGGAGAGCCTCGGCGAGGTCGCCGGGGACGGCGTCGACCCGGGGCTGTTCACCGAGACGTTCTGGGCGGCCCTGCACGGGCTGGCCACCCTGACCCGGGCCGGACGACTGCCGCCGGAGGACACCGAGCAGAGGGTGGAACTGCTGGTGGACCGGCTCTCCATGGTCTGACACACCGTCCCAGCGGGCACGCAGCCGGGGTTCTCGGGCCCGGCTGCCTGCGGCACCGCGTCCGGTCGCTCGCGCCCACACGGCACAGCCGCAGATCGCCGGACCCGTACCCCAGGCGGGCACCAGAGAACATCTCGACCTCGATGTCATCCCGGGTCCCGTTCCTCCCAAGCGCCGGCCGCGCTGACGACGTGTCTACGGCGTGAGTCCTGGGCGCTCCATGATGGACTTCGGCGCGGTGCCCAGGGCGAGAAGGACAGAGGCTCCGGAGACGGCTGCCAGGACGGCAAAGAGAGTCGGGTATCCGCCGAGGAGGCTGGCGAGGGCGGCGCCGGCCCAAGGGGCGAGGGCTGCGGCGATGTGGGCGGGGGCGCCCAGGAGTCCGGAGAGGCGGCCGTAGTGCGTGGTGCCCCAGCGGTCGGTGACGGCGGTGGCCTGGAGAAGGGTGAGGTTGCCGCGGACGATTCCTGCCAGGACCGCGAGTCCGACCAGCAGGGGCATCGGGCCTGGGATGAGGGCGAGGGCGGCTGTGGTGGCGCCGCCGAGGGCGATGAGGGTGGCCGTGCGGGTCGTGACGGATGTGCGGGCCGACAGGCTTGCGTACAGGGTGCGCCCCAGGGTCTGTCCTGCCCCACCGAGTCCCAGTGCCCAGGCGGCTGTTGACGCGCTGGCTCCGCGCTCGGTGAGGAGCGGGATGAGGCCGATGACCACGGCGTACATGGCGAAGCTGGAGAGGGTGAAGGCCGAGGCCAGGAGGAGGAAGGGGCGGCTTCGGGGGATCGGGGTGCGGTCCGTTGTGGGTGGCTGGGGTGGTGCGGCCGGCCAGGGGGCGCGCAGGGCCAGGGCGTGGGCGGGGATGGTGATGGCCGCGAGGATCACGGCGAGGACCGCGTACGTCTGCCGCCAGCTGAGGTGTTCTGCCAGGACGGCGGTCAGCGGGGCGAAGACGGTGGAGGCCAGTCCGCCGGCGAGGGTGACGATGGTCAGGGCGCGGATGCGGTCGGGGCCCCACCAGCGGGTGAGGGCGGCGAAGGCGGGCGGATAGAAGGTGGCAGCCATCGCTATACCGGCCAGCATCCAGCCGAGGAAGAAGACGGGCAGGCTGGGGGCGGCCGCGATCAGCAGGAGTGCGAGCACACCGATGACCGAGCCGGTGGTCATGACCGCGCGGGGACCGCGCTGGTCGAGGATGCGGCCGACCGGGATTCCCACCACGCCGGAGACGAGAAGGGCCATGGAGAACGCGCCCGTTGCCGCGTTGGCGGACCAGCCGGTGTCGGCGGTCAGGCGTGAGAGGAGGACGGGGAACGCGTAGTAGATGATGCCCCAGCCGGTGATCTGGGTGGCGCACAGGGCGGGCAGCGCGGCGCGCGGCCGCGACCGGACCCCCGTCCCGGTTGCGGCCACGCCGCTGTGAAGGTTTGTCACTTCGCTGG
Source organism: Streptomyces sp. NBC_00354 (assembly GCF_036106915.1). NCBI lineage: Bacteria > Bacillati > Actinomycetota > Actinomycetes > Kitasatosporales > Streptomycetaceae > Streptomyces > Streptomyces sp. NBC_00354. Next base: position 8,393,684 of record NZ_CP107983.1, read on the forward strand.
TCAGCAGCCGCCGGAAGAGGCGGGGGCGCCGATGGTGAGGGTGGCGGGGGCTGCGCAGCAGCCGCCACCGGTCGCCGCGGCGGCCTCGGGCTCGTCGAAGAGGCCTGCACCGCCGCAGACGCCGGTCTCGGGGAGGGTGAGTTCGACGCGTTCGGCGGCCTCCTGGTCGCCGGCGAGGGCGGCGGCGATGGAGCGGACCTGCTCGTAGCCGGTCATGGCCAGGAAGGTCGGGGCGCGGCCGTAGGACTTCATGCCGACGAGGTAGACGTCCTTCTCCGGGTGGGCGAGCTCGTTGACGCCGTGCGGGTAGACGGTGCCGCAGGAGTGCTGGTTCGGGTCGATCAGCGGGGCCAGCGCGGTCGGGGCCTGGAGGCGCTCGTCGAGGCCGAGGCGGAGCTCGTCGAGGAAGGTGAGGTCGGGACGGAAGCCGGTGAGGACGATGACCTCGTCCACCGGGTCCAGGCGCCGGCCGTCCTCGGCGACGAGGACCAGCTGGTCGCCGGCCTTCTCCACGGCGGTGGTGCGGAAGCCGGTGACGGCGTCGGCGTAGCCGTTGTCGACGGCGGCCTTGGCCGCCAGACCGAGGGCGCCGCGGGCGGGCAGCTGGTCGGCTTCGCCACCTCCAAAGGTGGAGCCGCTGATGCCGCGCCGCAGGATCCAGGTGGTGTGTGTACCCGCTTCGTCCTTCGCGAGGTCGGCCAGGTAGGCGAGCGCGGTGAACGCGGAGGCACCGGATCCGATGACCGCCGTGCGCTTGCCGGTATACCGGGCGCGGACGGCAGGGTCCTTCAGGTCCGGGACGCGGTACGAGGTCCGGCCAGCCGCGGAGCGCTCGCCGAGGGCGGGCAGGCCGTCGCCACCGATGGGGCTGGGGGTGGACCAGGTGCCGGAGGCGTCGATGACGGCGCGGGCGGTCAGTCGTTCCTCGCTGCCGTCGGTGTGTGCGATGTGGACGGTGAAGGGCTGGGTCTCACGGTCGGCGTCCACGACCCGGTCGCGGCCGAGGCGGGAGACGCCGGTGACGCGGGCGCCGACGCGGACGCGCTCGCCCAGGACGGCGGACAGCGGCAGCAGGTACTGCTCGGCCCAGTCGCCGCCGGTCGGGTAGGCGGCCTCGTCCGGCTTGACCCAGCCGGTGGGGGCCAGGAGCTTCTCCGCGGCCGGGTCGACGACCTCGCCCCAGGTGGAGAACAGCCGTACGTGGCTCCAGTCCCGCACGGCGCTGCCGGCGACCGGTCCGGCCTCCAGGACCAGGGGCTCGATGCCCTGGTCGACGAGGTGTGCGGCGGCGGCCAGGCCGATGGGGCCCGCTCCGATGACGACGACGGGCAGCTCGATGTTGGCAGGCGCGTTCACGGTCGACTCCTCGGTGTTTCGACATCTGTCGATGGCTTGCGCAGCCAGCATGGCACTTGATTCGATGAGGGTCAACATAGACATTCATCGAATCGGGAGATCGTTTAATGGAGCACGTCGACGCGTCGTCGTGGTCGGAGCAGGCCAAGCCGGACTGGCGACGGCATACGCCCTGGTCGGGCATGGGCTCAAGCCGATCGTCCTGGAAGCGTCCGACCAGCCGGCCGGATCGTAGCCGCGGTACTGCGACAGCCTCACCCTGTTCTCGTCGGCACGGTTCAGCTCCCTGCCCGGGATGCCGTTCGGCGGCAGGGACCCGGACCGCTACCCCCACCGGGACGAGGTCGTCGCTTACCTCACGACCTATGCCGCTCGCCTCGACGCCGACATTCGTACCGGTAGGCGCGTGGAGGGCGTCGAGGTGAGTCGCGAGGGCGGGTTCGTCGTGACGATGGAGGACGGTGCCCGAATGTCGGCCGGGGCCGTGGTGTCCGCCTCCGGCAGCTTCGGCAGCCCCTACCGACCCTCTCTTCCCGGCCTGGACCGCTATGAGGGTGCGGTGCTGCATGCCTCCGAGTACCGCAGTCCGGAGGTGTTCACGGGTCAGCGGGTGATCGTCACGGGTGCGGGCAACACGGCGGTGCAGATAGCGGTCGAACTCGCCTCCGTGGCCCGGGTGACGCTGGCCAGCCGCAACCCCGTGAAGTTCGCTCCTCAGCGCATCCTCGGGCGCGACATGCACTTCTGGCTCGTCCGCTCAGGCGTGGATTCCGCCCCCGTCGGGCGCTTCCTGCGAACTCCGCCGACCCAGCCGGTCTTCGACACCGGCCGATATCGAGCCGCCGTCAATGCCGCTGCCCCGGATCGCCGCCCGCTCTTCACTTCCATTGCGGGCAAGCAGGTCGTGTGGTCGGACAGCGTGAAGGAGGAGGTCGATGCGTTCGTGGGGCTGGAATGTCAGCGCAGCCTGTCGTCGAACGCGTTGCGCGGGGTCGGGCGAGACGCCGAGCGGGTCGCTCGCCGCATGGCATCCGGCCTCCGCAGGTGAGACGCCCCTGGCCGACTAGTTCGACATGTGTCAACATAGACGCATGTCGAATGTGAACGTGTTGCCGCTGCTGGAGCCGGAAGCCCTCGTGCCGTGCTGCCCGCCGCTCACCGAGCGTCCGCTGACCGCGGACGAGGCGGAGCGCACGGCCACGATGTTCAAGGCCCTGGGCGATCCCGTGCGACTGCGGCTCTTCTCCGCAGTCGCTTCGCACGAGGGCGGCGAGGCGTGCGTCTGCGACATCTCCGACGTGGGCGTCTCCCAGCCGACCGTCTCCCACCACCTGAAGAAGCTCAAGGAGGCCGGACTGCTCTCCTCCGAGCGGCGCGGTACATGGGTGTACTACCGGGTCGAACCGGCGGTCCTCGCGGCCATGGCCCAGCTCCTGACCCGCGCAGCCAGCGTTTAGGTCCTGCCCCTGCCGGTCAGTCGTGACGGGCGAGCTTGACCGCGGAAACGAGAAGGATCAAGGCCAGCGCGGGGATGAGCACCAGGTCCGGGAACACGCCGAGGAGCAGCCCGCCCAGTACGGCGCCGACGACGGAGCCTGCAGCCATCACCAGGGTGGAGCGCAGGTTCGCGCCGAGCACGGCGAAGCTGCCGTCACGGCTGTAGCGGGCGAAGGCTACGAGCATCGTCGGCAGCGACACCAGCAGGGAGAGGCTTCCCGCTGTCTTGATGTCCACCCCGAAGAGCAGCACGATCGTCGGGATCAGCAGCTCACCTCCGGCCACGCCCATGATCGCCGCGACCACCCCGATGCCGAACCCGGCCACGACCCCGCAGGGCACCTGCGCCCACAGCGGCAGCGCGAGCGTGTCCAGCGTGGTGGTGTGCGCGACCAGCAGGGCGGCCGCCATGAGCACCATCAGCGCGGCCAACACCTTGTAGAGGGTGGCCGAGCGCATACGTACCGCCCAGGATGCTCCGGCCCAGGCGCCCAGCAGGCTCCCGGCCAGAAGGTTGACGGCGACCGGCCAGCGTGCAGCCACTTCGGCGGCCGGGACCGCCGCCAGGCGGGCCGGCAGCGCAACCAGCACCACCACCAGGCTCATCGCCTTGTTCAGGATGACGGCCGAGAGTGCGGCGAATCCGAAGAGGCCGATCAGCAGCGGCAGGCGGAACTCCGCCCCGCCCAGCCCGATCATCCCGCCCAGAACGCCGATGGCCGCTCCCGCACCGAACACCAAGGGCGCTGACTGCGTCCGGCGGAGGGGAGCGAGGTTCTGATCAGTGGTCACGACGGGCGTACTCGCTGGTCGCCGTGCCTGCCTGCTACGCCACGACCCCACCTTCGGGGAAAGGCACCGGGTGTCCGCTCGGGATTCGTCCGGACCTCCGAGTGTCTGCGGCGACGCCCGAGCTCTTTCCGGGCTGACGCTCCTCTGCGGCCAGTGACGACCACGTGGCGTTGCGGGCTCGTTGACTTGCGGGTCAGGCTCGGAGCAGTTCCGCAAATCTCGCGGGCGGCTTCGCGCGCTGGGCGGCCGACGCCGATGAGGGTGGCGGAGGCGGGGTCGGTCCAGTCGCCGTAGCCGAGTAGGTGCAGGCGAGGTTCATCGACGGCGCGGGTGCCGGTCGTGGCGATGTGGCCTCGGGTGCCGCGCAGGCGGAGCGGGGCGAAATGGGCCAGGTCCGGGCGGAAGCCGGTGCAACAGATGATCGCGTCGGCCTGCGCGCTCGTTCCATCGGCCCAGGCGACACCCTCTTCGGTGAGACGGCTGAACATGGGCGCGGCGGTGAGGAGGCCGGCGTCGCGGGCCGCGCGTACGGGCGGGACGGCGACGATGTCGCCGAGCGAGGCAACGCCACCGGTGTCCGTGCGGCCGGCGTCCAGGGCCTGGCGACGGGCGGTCGCGGCGTCGAAGAGCGCGCGGCCATCGATCTCGTCGGGCAGGTAGCGAGGCGGACGCTGGGTGACCCAGGTCAGATCGGCCGTACCCGCGAGGTCGGCGGCGATCTGCGCGCCGCGCTGGACGGGAAGCTCGTATCGCTTCTCGTAGTCGGCGAGGTACGACACCACGTGCTGTGCGTCCGGATAGACCTCGCCCGGCTGGACGGGCGTGAGCCGACCGGGCAGCGAAGAGTACGCGGCCGGGGAGAACAGCCGGAGGGAGTCCCAGGTGTGCTGCCAGGCTCCGCCCGGTGCCGCCTGGGCGTCGAGGATGACGAACTCGATGCCCAGGCGGCGCAGGTGGTATCCGGCGGCGAGTCCTGCGTGGCCGCCGCCGATCACCACCACGTCCGTGCGCTGCGTCATGCCGCGGAGGCTCCGGCGGTCGCAGTCTTGCCGCGCATGAAGATGGCCGCCACCAGGGCCAGGCCGACGATGACACCGGCCAGCTGGGCTCCGATGAAACCCGGGACGGAGGCGGGGGCGATGCCCGCGAAGGTGTCGGTGAACGCGCGGCCGATCGTGACCGCCGGGTTGGCGAAGGAGGTGGAGGAGGTGAACCAGTAGGCGGCGCCGATGTACGAGGCGACGGCGACGGGTGCGAAGCGCAGGCGGTCGGTGCGGGCCAGGCCGAAGATCAGCAGGATCAGGCCGGCCGTGGCGACGACCTCGCCGAGGAGGAGGTTCCCGGCGGAGCGGTCGTGGGTGGACCACTTGACCAGCGGTTCGCCGAACATCGCGTCCGCAAGGATGGCGCCCGCGATCGCGCCGACGATCTGCGAGGGCACGTATACAGCCAGCTCGCGAGCGGTGACACCGGCACCCCCGCGACGGGCGGTCCACCAATCGGCCAGGGTGACGGCCGGGTTGAAGTGGGCGCCGGACACCGGGCCGAGGAGGGCGATCAGTACGCCGAGGCCGAAGACGGTGGCCAGGGAGTTCGCCAGCAGTTGCAGGCCCACGTCCTGGCTGAGCTCGGTGGCCTGGATGCCGGAGCCGACCACCACCGCAACGAGCGCCGCGGTGCCGACGAGCTCGGCGGCGGCGCGGGCGATCAACGGGGTCTGGGGCGGGGTCGCGCCGGGCGCGGGTTGGGGCGCGTCGGCGGCTATGCCGGACGCCGCTGCGGGGGCGGCGGCGACGGGCTCGGTGACGGACAACGGTTCTCCTCGGGCAGGTGAGGCAAAAAGCGCTATGGGCAGGACCGCTTGAGGTTCGCTTCGGCGGTGGCGCGCGCGGTCTGAGCGAGGTCGGCGAACTGACCGGCGAGGGCTTCGATGACTTCCGGGCGCAGGCGGTAGTAGGTGTACCTCCCGCATGGCTCCGTATCCACAACCCCCGCCTCGCGTAGGACCTTCAGATGGTTCGAGAGGTTCGTCTGCTTGGCACCCGTCTCCTCGACGAGATGGGTGGTACAGAGCGTCTCCTTGGCGAGGAGGGTCACGATCTGGAGCCTGAGCGGGTCGGCCAGTACCCGGATCAGTTCAGTGTCGACTGACGTCATCATGGACTGATACTGTCACATCACCCGGTCCTGATACCAGCCCGGGCTGACCTCTTGGAGCCCGTGGAGGGTTCTCATGTCTTCGCCCCCGCACCCCGCACTGCCTGATCAGCGGCTTTTCGCCGGAGTGGCGCGCCTCGCCGCGCGCCACGAAGGCAGGTTCGCCCCGGAGACCGTGCAGCGACTCCTCGCCGACTCCTACGCGCTTCTGGCAGCCGACGCCCAGGTCCACACACACCTGGTCGTGCTCGCCGAACGCCTGACGGCCGAGCGCTTGGAGGCACTCGCCAAGATCCAGGCAGCGCCGGGTACCGACCACCCCAGGGTGCTGTTCGTGTGCAGCCACAACGCGGGCCGCTCCCAGATGGCCGCCGCACTCCTCACGCACCGGGCGGGCAGCGACGTACGGGTTTCCTCCGCGGGCACCGAACCCGCCACCGCGGTAGATCCCCACGTCGTTCAAGCACTCACCGAGGTCGGCGCAGACGTCAGCGCCGCCTACTCCAAGCCTCTGACCGATGAGGTCGTCCAGGCCGCCGACATCGTGATCACGATGGGTTGCGGCGATGCCTGTCCGATCGTCCCCGGCCGCCGCTACCTCGACTGGCCAGTGCCGGACCCTGAGGGCGCTCCGATCGCCGTCGTCCGCGAGATCCGTGACGAGATCCACGCCCACATCACCGAGCTGCTCGCCCAGCTCGGCGTCTGACACACCCGCTTGTTCCAACCCCGCAGTTGACTTCTCCCCAAGGAAGAACGATGTCCTCCACTCCCGTCGCGTCCGTGCTGTTCGTCTGCATCCACAACGCCGGCCGATCGCAGATGGCGGCCGGCTTCCTGCGCCACCTCGCCGGAGACCGCGTCGAGGTGCGCTCCGCAGGCTCCGTCCCCGGTGACCGGATCAACCCCTCCGCCGTGGCTGCCATGGCCGAGCTGGGCATCGACATCTCGGACCAGAAGCCCAAGGTCCTCACCCCCGATGCCGCCCAGGCGTCCGACTACATCATCACCATGGGCTGCGGCGACGCCTGCCCCTACTTCCCCGGCAAGACCTACCTCGACTGGCAGCTCGAGGACCCGGCCGGCCAGGGCGTCGAGGCCGTCCGCCCCATCCGCGACGAGATCAAGGGCCTCATCGAGGGCCTGATCGCCGAGATCGATGCCAAGCCGAAGGCCTGAACCGACGTGACCGACTCGAACGCCGCCGACGGCATACGCAACGTCATCGTCATCGGCTCCGGCCCCGCCGGATACACCGCAGCCCTCTACACGGCGCGCGCGAACCTCCGGCCCCTCGTCTTCGGCGGCGCGATCTTCGTCGGCGGCTCGCTGACGACGACCACCGAGGTCGAGAACTTCCCGGGCTTCCCAGAGGGCGTTGACGGGCCTGTGCTGATGGAGAACATGCGAGCCCAGGCCGAGCGGTTCGGCGCCGAGATGATCGACGACGACATCGTCTCCGTGGATCTGACCGGCGACATCAAGACCGTCACCGACTCGGAGGGCACGGTCCACCGCGCGAAGGCCGTGATCATCGCGACCGGCTCCGGCTACCGGAAGTTGAACCTGCCCAAGGAGGAGGAGCTCTCCGGGCGGGGCGTGTCCTGGTGCGCGACCTGCGACGGCTTCTTCTTCCGTGACCGCGACATCGTCGTGGTCGGCGGCGGCGACACCGCGATGGAGGAAGCCACCTTCCTCACCCGCTTCGCCCGCTCGGTCACCATTGTCCACCGCCGCTCGACCCTGCGGGCCTCCCAGGTCATGCAGAACCGCGCGTTCTCGGACGGCAAGATTTCCTTCCTCTTCGACAGTGAGATCACCGAGCTGGAAGACAAGGACGGCAAGCTCTCCGGCCTCACGGTCCGCAACGTGATCACCGAAGAGAGCCAACCCCTCGACGTCACCGGCCTGTTCATCGCGATCGGCCACGACCCGCGCACCGAGCTGTTCACCGAGCAGCTCGACCTGGACGCCGAGGGCCACCTCAAGGTCCAGTCTCCGTCCACGCGCACCAGCCTTCCCGGTGTGTTCGCCGCGGGCGACGTCGTCGACCACACCTACCGCCAGGCCATCACGGCCGCCGGCACCGGCTGCGCTGCCGCCCTCGATGCAGAGCGGTACCTCGCCGCCCTCGCCGACGTGTCGCAGTAACCACCACCCATGACAGGAGGCCGCATCATGGCCCTCAAGAGCGTGACCGACGCATCCTTCATCGAGGACGTCCTACAGAGTGACAAGCCCGTGCTCGTCGACTTCTGGGCCGCCTGGTGCGGCCCCTGCCGCCAGTTGACTCCGTCGCTGGAGGCCATCGCCGCCGCGCACGGCGAGAAGATCGAGATCGTCAAGCTCAATATCGACGAGAACCCGGAGACGGCTGCCGCGTACGGCGTCATGTCCATCCCGACTATGAACGTCTACGTCGGTGGCCGGGTTGCCAAGACCATCGTCGGCGCCAAGCCCAGGGCCGCTCTCGAGCGGGAACTTGGCGCGTACCTCCGCGCCTGACCTTCCGACCGGGCACGGGATCGGGTCCTCTGCACCGCCACGGCGCGCGGTGCGGTGGACCCGTTGTTCGCGCGGAAGGTCGCCCGGTCCGGCTGTGGCTGTTGACGGGGAGAGCGCCAACGGCCCGAGCAGGACGGCCAACCCGTTCATTGGCCAGGCTCGCCGGCCTGCTCCGTCAGAACGGGCGGGGTGACATGACGTGATCCTCGGCTTCCGGGACCTCCAGAATGCAGCGCGGTACGCCGGGAGCGGGCGTCACCCGTACGGACACCGGGGTCGGCGGATCTGTGGGCAGCTCGACGTGCACGGTCACGGGGTGGTCGTCGTGCGTCGTGCCGTGACCGGTCTCCTTGCCGTCGACCAGAACCTCCACCACGACTGTGCGGCCGGTCTCGACGGTGGCACTGACCGAGTGCCCCACGTACTCGACGTGAAAATGATGGCGTCGTCCCATCGGTGTCGCCTCCTGCTGATCACCCAGACCGGCGCCCCACCTCAAGCGTAGGCACGGAGCCGTCATACGGCCTGCCCGGCAATGCGCCGCGCCACCCGTGTCCCAGCGACTGGTCCCGGAGCGTGGCAGGGGGCATCATCACAAGCCCCGACGGAATTCGGAGTGTCGACCGAAAGCCGGCAGACTATGACGGACACCCACCCGATGGACCGCCAAGCCATCCACGACAAGTACGAGCGCGCCCGGCTGACCTTCCACAGCTTGATCGACGCGGCCTCCGCGGCAGACCTCGCCAAGGCAACCGACGGCACCCCTGGACCAACAAGCAGCTGCTGTGGCACATGCTCTTCGGTTACACGCTCGTCCGGGCACTGCTCGTCCTGGCACGCGTCTTCGGGCGACTGCCCCGCCCGGTGAGCAAGGTGTTCGCCCGGCTGTTGAACGCGGCCACGGTTCCGTTCGACTTGATCAACTACGCGGGCCCCTGCGGCGCGGCCAAGGTCTATGGTCCCCGCCGGATGGGTGCCGCCATCGACCGTGTCATCGCCTCTCTGCACCGGCACCTCGAAGCGGAGACCGAGCCCGGCCTGGCCCGCGGCATGCACTACCCGGTCCGGTGGGATCCGTTCTTCAAGGACTTCATGACCCTCGCCGACATCTACCAGTACCCCACCCAGCACTTCGATTTCCATCGCCGCCAGCTGACTTTGGGCAACGGAAGGTGACCTCTTCCTGTGCGGCAGCGGACTGTGGTGTCCCGGAGCGGACGGCCGGGACACCACGGCCATGGGGGTCAGGCCAGATGGGTGCCGGAGTAGCAGGCTTCCGCAATGGCCGCGACGATCCGTTCCGCAGGGATGGGGCCGGTCAGTTCGACCACCGTGCGCTCCTTGCGGACGTCGGTGGTGCTGGAGGTGACGCCGGGGAGTTCTTCGATCTCATCGTCGATGAGCAGGCCGCAGCTGTTGCAGTGCATGCCGGTGACGGCGAATTCCATGCAGGTGGTCACAAGGTCGTCTCCTGGGTGGCGGTGGTCTGGGGGCCCTGGACGGCGGGCTGCTGGAAGGTGATCTGGCCGGCGTACATGCCCATGCCGCAGGAAACCCCCGCCGCTCGATGCGCACCCATGTACCCCGCTCCGTACGACCGCCCAAGGAACGGCGCTTGCGTACCAGAGCCTGCCGATCCAGTTCCACACGCAGGGCCGCTTCCACGCGCTCCAGCCGTCTTCCACGGGCTGACGGCGCAGATCCACCTGGGCAGCAACGGGCAGGGAACCAGTTATCAAGACCTCCTTGGCGAACGGATGGCCGTAGCAGAAGGAGGCCCACTGGAACGATCCGTTCGTCAACGCAGAGCGCATCAACCTCACTCCCGTCGCTGACCGTTGAAAGAATGGAAGGAGGCCAGGCGCTGCGCATCGCAGAGGCCTGCGCCGCCCATGAGTATGCCGCGCCGCCCGGGATCTGGTCGCCGACATGGCGGCTTGGGACCGCCGTCGTACGCTGCCAGAGTTCCATCACTTCAGCCGCCGACTGGGAGTCCTGTGTGACCGAGCCGCAGCGGTCCAAGCCGTTTCTGTATGTCGTCGTTTGCGGTGCCGGGGTTGCCGGCGATGTCGGCAAGCTACTCACCGCAGCACAGGAACGCAGCTGGGAGGTCGGTGTGGTGGCCACGCCGCAGGGCCTGCCGTTCCTCGACACCCACGCGGTCGAGGCCCAGACCGGGTTCCCGATTCGCTCGGCGTGGCGCTCGCCGAGCGATGCTCGGTCGTTTCCGCCCGCAGACGCCATCGCCGTGGCGCCGGCGACGTTCAATACGGTCAACAAGTGGGCTGCCGGCTTCGCCGACAACCTTGCCCTGGGCATCCTCTGCGAGGCCGCGGGCATGGGGATCCCCACCGCCGCCCTTCCGTACGTGAATACGGCTCTTGCCGCCCATCCTGCGTATCGACGTAGCCTCGCCGAACTCCGCGAGATGGGGGTATCGCTCGGCAGCTACGAGCCTCACCGTCCAAAGGCAGGCGGCGGCGCCGATCGCTTCCACTGGGAGGAAGCGATCCAACTGCTGGAACCGCACATGCGGAACCAGGATGCCTGAGGACGGTCCGCCACGCAGCGGGCCGGACGGTCCTCGGCCACGGGTTGCCGCCGCCGTCGTGGTCCACGAGGATCGCGTCTTGTTGGTGCGGCGTCGCGTGGCGGAGGGGAACCTCTCGTGGCAGTTCCCGGCGGGCAAGGTCGAACCCGGGGAAGCGTGGGAGGACGCAGCGGTACGGGAGACCAAGGAGGAGACAGGCCTGGATGTGTCCGTGATCGAGGCGCTGGGCGAGCGGGTCCACCCGGCTACCGGGCGCCTGATGTCGTACGCCGCCTGCGATGTTGTGGCCGGCTCGGCGCGCGCCGCGGCCCCGGCTGAGATTGCCGAAGTCGCTTGGGTATCCCATGCAGAGCTGCCGAGGTACATCCCGTCCGGGCTCTTCGAGCCGGTGCAGCGGTACTTGGACGCCGTGATCGGGTGAGGCGTCGTGCGGGCGGCGCTGCTGCCAGATCCCGATGCCGTGGCGCTCGATTTGTACGGTGGCCTCTGGCCCGGAGAAGGATTGATCCGGTCACGACGAGGTACGAGGGGGAGCGCATGAGCCAGTCGCTGGAGATCACGCCGATCGGAACCGTGGTCGCAGGACGGGGCAAGCCCACAGACGACCACTGGGGAGGGCAGGCGATCATCCGTCTGAAGCCGGACTTCCCCGTCGAGGTCGTGCAAGGCCTGGAAGAGTTCTCGAACTTGCTCGTCGTCTGGCACTTCCACAAGGCATCGCCCGCCGATGTCGCCGTTCACGCCCGGAGCCCCCGCAACAACCCAGCGTGGCCGCCGACCGGCACGTTCGTGCACCGTAACCACCGCCGACCGAACCAGCTCGCGCAGTCGTTTCCCCGCCTGGTGAAGGTCGACGGCCTGGACCTCCACGTAGCCGATCTCGACGCGATCGACGGCACTCCGGTCTACGACGTCGCGCCGTACTTCCAGGCGATGGGGCCGCGAGGCGAGGTCCGGGAGCCGAGCCGGCCGTCGGAGATGCTCTCCGACTACTGGAGCTGATCGCAGCAAGGACGAGATGAGGAGCCGCCCAGCCCTTGGCGGTGTTGTCGCACATGGAGGGATGTCTGCCATTGCAAGCATCTTCGAGGGTGGGCATGGTTGATGTATGAGGCCCCGCACGGTGCTGGTCACGCTCTATGACGGCGTCGAGGCGCTGGACGTCACCGGACCCGTGGGCGTATTACTGGCCGGGGCCAACGCCTACCTTGCCGCCACCGCCCCGGGGCAGACCGGGTACCGCATCGCAACGGCGTCCCCGGGCGGGTCCGCCGTGGTGTCGCTCAGCGGCGTGACCCGCCTGACGTGGACCTGGCGGGAGCAGCGGTTCCGCACACGCTGCTCGTGCCGATTCTTGGGAACGACCGGTGTTGCTCCTCGCCTCACTCGATCTGGTTTTCTACGGCTCGGGGTGGTTGGCATGCATGATCTTGGTGGCGAGCCGGTGTTGCCTGGTCGATCGGGTTCGACCTCTGCGTCCCGGCCCTGCTCAAGCCCGTTCGGTGCCTGCGCGGGACAGCCCTACGCCTCCGCGGGGGTGGTCGGTCGCGTCGCGTAACGGTGGCGCATGGCGTCGCTGGCTGCGGGGCCTGCGGTGAAGACGTAGGTCCCGCTGTCGTCGAGTCGGCGGCCGGTCTTGGCGTCGACGACGACGGGTTCGACTTCCTCGCCGTTGTGGGCGTCGATGAGGATCATGCTGCGTTCGGCCGGTGTGAGGCGGGAGTTGCCCCATGCGGCCAGGGCGACGATCACCGGGCGCAGGGACTGCCCGAGTTCGGTGAGGACGTACTCGTGACGTACGGGGTTGGCCTGGTAGGGCCGGCGCTCCAGCAGCCCGTCCGCGACGAGGGTTTTCAGCCGGGTGGTGAGCATGCTGGAGGATATGCCCAGGCTCTCCTGGAACTGGTCGAAGCGTGTGTAGCCGTCGAAGGCGTCGTGGAGGATCAGCAGCGTCCACCACTCGCCCACGTGTTCCACCGTCGTGGACAGCGGGCACTCCCGGTCCTCCAGCCTGATCCGGCTTGCCACGGCGACCATCCCCTCGGTTACTGCTAAAGTAGAAGTTAGTAGCTTCTATTTTAGCAGTAGTGACGGGAGCAGTGCCGTCTGCGCCCGCATCCGGGAACGGAGCACACCGTGACCACATCCATCAGCGAATCCCTCGAAGGCCGACGCGCTCTGGTCACCGGCGGCACCAAGGGCACCGGAGCCGCCATCGCCCGACGTCTCACCCAGGCCGGCGCAACCGTACTGGTCACCGCCCGCAGCCGCCCCGACGACGTCGAGGAGAAGGCGTTCATCACCGCCGACCTGTCCACCGCCCAGGGCGCAGCCCGCGTAGCCGCCGAGGTGGACGCCCGCGTGGGAGGCGTCGACATCCTGGTCAACACCCTCGGCGGGTCCGAGGCGCCGGCCGGAGGGTTCGCGGCGCTCGGCGAGGACGACTGGGCCAGGGAGCTGAACACGAACCTGCTGGCCGCCGTCCGCCTGGACCGCGCGCTCCTCCCGCACATGATCACCAAGGGCAAGGGTGCGATCGTGCACGTCACCTCGATCCAGCGCCGCATGCCACTGTGGAACGGCACCCTGGCCTACGCCGCCGCCAAGGCGGCCCTGACCACCTACAGCAAGGGCCTGGCCAACGAGGTCGCCCCGCACGGCGTCCGCGTCAACACCGTCTCGCCCGGCTTCGTGCAGACCTCGGCCGCCGACAACCTCGTCGCCCGGATCGCCCACGACGCAGACATCACCCAGGAAGCGGCGCTGGGCCGGCTCATGGACTCCCTGGGCGGCATCCCGCTGGGCCGTCCCAACCGACCTGAGGAAGTCGCCGAGCTCGTCGCCTTCCTGGTCTCCGACCGCGCTTCGGCCATCGTCGGCGCCGAACACGTCATCGACGGCGGCACCACCCCCACCGTCTGAACCCGCCCCCGCCCCAAGGACCGTCATGCACGACAACCAGCCCCGAACCAGCACCCCGGACACCCTGCCCGAGGTGATCCCCCGCTACCTGACAGCGCACCGCACCCACGACACCGCCACCGCAATCACCGCCTTCACCCGCGAAGCCACCGTGATCGACGACGGCAACACCTACGCGGGCACCCAGGCGATCGGGGAGTGGCTCGACCGATCCACCACCGAGTTCACCTACACCATCCACCTCACCGACGCCCAGCAGACCGACGCGACCCACTACATCGCCACCCACCACCTCGAGGGCAACTTCCCCGGCGGGACGATCGATCTGCGCTACCAGTTCACACTCCGCGACGACCTCATCGAACGTCTCGTCATCGAACCCTGAGTCCCTCCCACGTCACCCGTTGCCGCCTGATGCGAGAGGCCCCGCTCGCCCCGAACCGCTCTTCCACGCCGTCGTGCCCAGCCACTCGACCACCGGGGCGGGGCGTGTCAGCGACTTGACTCTGTCTCATATTCGGTGGTAGCTGAGAGTGGCAGAGGGTGAGCGCTGGCTGCCGACAGTGCGATCAACCTTCCGACCCGGGTGTTTGATGAGCAGTCGGCGCGACAGTGCGCGAGCAGGCCGAGAAGATCGTGCTCGCGCCAGTGACGGACTCGCAGGCTTGTCGACGATACAGAGCACCCGTCCCATCGTGCGGATCTGCGATTTCATCATCGACGCCCGCCATCACTCTCAGCTACCACCGAATGTGATCCAGAGCCGGCGACTTTGTGTAAGTCGGTTGGTGTCATTGGATGCTGAGCCGATCCTCGAAGAACAGTGAGAACTGGTTCAGCGCCTCTTTCCAGTGTGCGGGGACGTGGTTCGCGTCGCGCGCTTTGGGGTTGATCTGCTCGCGGACCGCAAGGTAGAGCACCTTCAACGCGGCCTGCTCCGAGGGGAAACGACCGCGGTTGCGGGTGGCCTTGCGGAGCCTCGAGTTGATCGGTTCGACCATGTTCGTGGAGTAGACCACCTTCCTTATGGCTGGCGGCAACGCCAGGTAGGGGGTGAACTCCGACCAGGCCGACCGCCAGGTTCGGACGATCGCCGGGTAGCGTTCGCCCAGGTCGGAGGCGGCAAACGCATCGAGGGCCTGTTCAGCGGCCTGCTCCGTCGGGGCCGTGTAGATCGTCTTCAGGGCCGGCGTCAGCCTGGGGTGGTCCCGCACCGAGGAGAGCCGGGGCGAGGCTCTGGTCAGGTGGATCACGCAGGTTTGGACGGTGGCCTTGGGGCAGGTCGCGGTGACCGCGTCGGGCAGGCCGTTCAACCCGTCGCAGACGACGATGCAGACGTCCTCGATGCCCCGGTTCCGCAGCTCGGACAGCACTGCCATCCACGTGGTCGCGCCCTCGCCCTCGGCGCCGACCCACAGGCCCAGAACATCCTTGCGGCCGTCCATGTCCACGCCGACGGCCAGGTAGACCGGCTTGGAGACGACGGATCCGGTCGTTGAGCCCGGCGAGCCGGCGTGCCGTCTTCGGGACCAGACGTGCTTCGAAGTCGCCGTTGCGGTCACAGACGCCAGCGCGACCGCGCCGGCGTCTGTGAGGACCGTCTTCGGTGAGGTCCCGTTGCGGGAGTTTCCCGACCCGTGGCCAGCGGGATCTCCACGTTCATAGCCGAGGTGTTCGCTCATCTCGGCTTCCAGGGCCCGCTCCAGCACGGCCCGGGTGATCTCCGTCAGCAGCCCGCCCTCACCGAGCAGGGCCGCCCCGGAGGCATCAGCGCTGTCGAGCAGCCGCTCGACCACCTCGTCGACCCACGCGTCCCCGGCAGGCGAGGCGACCGGTTCTGTCTTCTCTGCCATGACTCGTCCGATCCGCCTGACCCACGGGCCCGAGGCCGAGCCCCTGGCCAGGCTGTCATGTCACGGATTTACGCGATCTTTCAGACATGCTCCCGGGCCGGCCCTGTAGTTCGGGATCAGCACGTGCGCGTCAGCGAGATCGGATCAGGTGGCGGGCTGGGGCTGGCGGAGTTCTGCTTGGCCGAAGAGGAGGACGTAGCCATCGGGAAGCTGGTGGAGGATCCGGACGAGGAGGTCGGGTCCGGCGAGGCGTGAGACGACGGCGAGGACGGCGCCGGTGTCCCAGCGGGCGGTGGCCGGGGTGGCGCCGGTGCGGGAGGCCAGGTCTTTGATGAAGCCCCAGCCGGTGAGCTGTTCGGTGTCGGGGATCTGGGCGGTCAGGGTGAGGGCGGCCTCGACGGGCAGGCGCTGTGCGAGGTCGACGCGTTCGTCGCCGGTGACCTGGCGGCCGAGGGCGGCGAGGACGGTGTGGACGGATTCTCTGGCGCGTTCGCGCGTCGGGTAGGCGCCCTCGTTGCGCACGCGTTCCAGCATCTGGTCGAACGTCATGGCCGCAAGGGACGGGTTCGCTCGAGGCTGGTCGTACATGGTGCTGCGGTTGCCTTTCTCTTCCAGGGGTTCGGGTTACGGACGGCGGCGGGCGGTCAGGTGGGCTGGGGGTGACCGAAGAGGAGGTCGTAGCCGGGTGGGAGTTGGAGCAGGGCCTCATGAGTGAGGACGTCGCCCGCTGCGGCGGCCACGGTGGAGAGGACCGCGCCGATGTCCCACAGGGCCGTCTTCTCGGTGGCGCCTTCGATCCAGGCCGCGGTCGCACGGACGAAGCGTTCGGGAGAGAGCGGTTCCGCGGCCTGCAGGGGGTTGAGGAGGATCAGGGCGTACGTCTCGGGGAGCCGGGCTGCGAGCTCGGCCCGCACGGTGCCGACCAGGTGCGCGCCCAGCAGGGCCAGGACGACGCGGGCCGCCCGTTCGGCCTCCTCCCGAGTCTGATACTCGCCGCGTTCCTGGACGTGGGCCAGGAACGCCTCCCGGCGCATCGGCATCACGTCACCTCCGGGGAGGGGGAGGGTGCAAGGGGGCGCGGAGGACGGGGTGCCGGAGGGGATCGGTTCCCCGTCCTCCGCCGCTGGTGCCGGCCTGTTCAGCCGGAGATCTGCTTGCGGCCGGACTCGCCACCGATGGCGATCTTCCGCGGCTTGGCGCGCTCGGCGATCGGGATCCGCAGGGTCAGGACACCCGCGTCGTAGTCGGCCTCGATGTGCTCGGTGTCGAGGGTGTCGGCCAGCATGACCTGGCGGGAGAAGACACCCAGGGGCCGCTCGGAGAGCTCCATCTGTACGCCGTCGGACTTCTCTGCGGGTCGGCGCTCGGCCTTGACGGTCAGCATGTTCCGCTCGACGTCGATGTCGATCGCCTCGGTGCTCACTCCGGGGAGGTCGAAGGCGATCACATAGACGTCGCCCTCGCGGTAGGCGTCCATCGACATCACGGACGGCTTCGACCAGGTCCCCGATGTACCCGACAGCTGCTGGACGATCCGGTCCATCTCGCGGAACGGGTCGGTGCGCATCAACATCGCGAAACACCTCCAGTTGGTTCAGGCAGGAACTGCCAATGCGCTTCAACGTGCTCCCGTTGTAACATGTCATCGAAACGATGACAAGCAAGCAGTCATCTGGAGGATGACAGAGCCACGGAGAACGCCATGAATGAGGCCGCAGAGCCGACCGCACCAGTCCCCTTCCTTGCCGCCGCCGCGGCGCTGGAGGCCATCAACCAGGCCGTTAAGGACGCGCGGCGACTCTCCGCAGGAACGCCGAAGGCCGCAGCGGCGCCCGCGGCGGACTCTGGCCCGCACCCGGCTCTGGCCGCACTGCTGATGCTGCGCGAGGTCCGCGAGCAGCTCGCCGACTGGGAGAGCGGCCTGATCGAAACCGCCCGCAGCCAGGGCGCGAGCTGGGCCGACCTCGCAGGCCCCCTCGGAGTCGCAAGCCGGCAGGCCGCAGAACGCCGCTACCTGCGCCAGCGCCCCGGCACCGCCGGAAGCACCGGTGAGCAGCGCGTCCAGGCCACCCGTGACATGCGCGCCGCCGACCGCATCGTGACCGCCTGGGCCCGCGACAACGCAGCCGACCTGCGCCGACTCGCCGGCCAGATCACCGCCCTCACCGACCTGCCGCAGGGGGCCGAAGCCACCATCAACGACCTGAACCTGGCCCTCGCCGACAACGACGCCGCCCACCTCATCCGCCCCCTGGCCGACACCCGCCCTCACCTGCGGCCCCAGGACGCAGACCTCGCCGAACGCATCGACGCCCTGACTCAGCGCACCGAGCAGCTCCGCCAGGACACCCGCAACCAGCGCAGCACGTGACCCGCAAACCCCGACCAATGCGCTCACCCACGAGCCCCGCACCCCACCCGTCGGTCCCAGGAGGGATTCACCATCGGCGACCAGACGTCCGCGGTCGTCGCCCTCGCCAGGCTGGTCACCCAGGTTCTGTCTCTTTGGTCAGCGTCGTGCCCAGATGAGGATGGCGGCGAGGTGGAGTGCTGCCTGGTAGGCGATGGCGAGTTTGTCGCATCGGGTGGCCAGGCCGCGCCACTGCTTGAGGCGGTTGATGCAGCGTCCGACGCTGTTCCGCTGCTTGTAGATCTCGGCGTCGAAGCCGGGCGGGCGGCCGCCTCGGCGTCCTCGCCGCAGGCGGTGGCCGATCTGGTCGGACGGCTGCGGGATGACCGCGCGGATCCCGCGTCGTCGCAGGTGGGACCGGATGGCACGGGAGGAGTAGGCCCGGTCCGCAAGCACGGCCAACGGCCGGGTTCGGGGCCTGCCGGGCCCGCTTCGTGGCACGCGGATGCGGGCCATGGCCGCTTCGAAGGCGGGTGCGTCGCCGGTGTGGCCCGCGGTGACGGTCAGGGCCAGGGGCCGTGCAAGCTCGTCGGCGGCCAGGTGGGCCTTGGTGCTCAGGCCGCCGCGTGAGCGTCCGAGGGCGTGGTCGGCGGGCTCGCTGCGGCCTTCGGCCCCTTTTTGCGTGCTCCGGCGGAATGCTGGTGGGCCCGGACGACGGTGGAGTCGACCGAGACGGTCCAGCCGATGTCGTCACCGGCGTCCGCGGCCGCCGGCGCGGCGGTCAGGATGCTCTGCCAGGTTCCGTCGACGGCCCATCCGATCAGCCGTTTGTGGGCGGTCTGGAACGGGCCGAGCTCGTCGGGCAGGTCCCGCCAGGGCGAGTTGGTGCGGTACTTCCCCGCGATGGCCTCGAGCGTTCGGCGGTGATCAGCCCACCGCCGTCCACGGACCGGATCGGCCGGCATCAACGGCTCGATCCGACCCCACATCGCATCAGTGATCACTCATCGGGCAGACACATCCGATCAACTGACCAACCCATCAAAGAGGCACGCGCTAGCCAGGAGACCCCAGCCGGCTGCTCCCGCGGGGTGGTCGGGCCCTGGTCAGATCGTGACCGGGCCGTGGGCGGTGGCGAACTCGACCGAGACCAGGCCCGGTTCCTCATCCTCGACCCAGGTGACGTCGATCTGGTCGAGGGGGTGGTCGGCCGGTTCGCCGAGGAATTCGGCGATGGAGGCGGCGTCGCCGGCGATGGAGACCCCGTGGATGGTGGTGGAGGTGCGCGGGTCGGCGCTCGGGCGCTCCTCGATGGGGACCGACCACTGAAGGAAGTAGGGCAGTTGCGGGTCCTCCAGCAGTTCCAGCAGGCCGATCTGCTTCCACCTCAGGTCGAACCCGTCGGGGCGGACACGGTGGCCCTCGGCCGAGGTGCGGCCGAGGCGGGCCTCGACCGGGGCGATGTCGTCGACGGAGACCACCCAACCGAGCCAGCCGCCGCCCTCGGCGGCGCGGCGCGCGACCGCCTGGCCGAAGGGTGCACGGTCGGCGGCGGGGTGGTCGAGTGTGGTGACGACCTCTACGTAGGTGCCGCCGCTCAGCGGGAGAATAAAATTGCGGGTGCCGAATCGTGGGTGCACGCCCCCGTCGACGAACCCGGCGCCGAGGGCCGATCCGATCCACTGGACGGTCGAGACGAAGCTGTCGCGGGCCACCGCGTAGGACACGTGATCAAGTCGCACTGTGCCATCATCACCCGACAACCCGTACAAATCAGGACGCCACGCCCGCCGCCCCGGCCGCGTCCGCCGTGGATTCAGCCGCGGAGCGGATCGATCATCATCATCCCGGCGGGGGAGGCCCGGTCGAAGCCAGGCAGCAGCGCTGCCGCCTCGTCGAGGCCCACGACCCGCTCGATCAGCCGCTGCGGGGCGAGCGCTGCTGCCACAGGATTTCGATCCGGCATGCAGCACCATGCGCACCGCACTTCCAAGAGGCAGGCTCTAGAGGACCGAGATCAAGTTCTTGGCGTCAACGGCTTTGCCACCATCGCGAGGCCGAGGCAGCTCCCCCGACCGTAGGAGACGACCACCACGATCCACCGCAGCCCAACCAACAGCATCCCAGCTCAGGACTTGGCCAGAGTCCCTGCGCAAGAGCTACACCCGAGTTGATTGGACACTCCCGTAACAGGGCAGCCCGACCAGCTGCCGCTGACATCGCTCGCACAGCAGTTCTAGCGGTGCGTCAGTGGGGTCTGCCCAGCACGATCTTCCACACTCGGGTCGCCACCTGGAGGTTAAGCCGGTCCTCGACGTTCGCGAGGTCGTTGCCGCTGATGTCGCGGATGCGCTGGAGCCGATAGCGCAGCGTGCTGCGGTGGATCGCGAGGCATTCGGCGGTCTCGTCGTAGTTGCCGCCGCAGTCGAAGTACCGGGACAGGGTCTCCACCATGGCCGCGTGGTGCCGGGAGTCGTAGTCGATGAGCTGCCCGAGCCACTCGTGGACGAACGTCTCCAGTTCCCGGTAATCGTTGCCAGGTCCCAGGATGCGGTAGAGGCCGAGCTCGTCGAAGAACGTCGTGCCGTAGCGCTCGCGGGAGTGGCGGCGCACTTCCAGGGCGCGCTGCGCCTCCTGGTAGCGGTGGGGGATGTCGTCCAGGGAGTCGCAAGAAGCGCTCACGCCGATCGTCCCGGACCGTGTCCCGGTCTCCCGGGCGAGCGCCTCGTACAGGGCCCGGGCGTCCGGCCTGTCGTCGGCGACCAGGACCACGTGGTCGGAACGTCGGGCCAGCAGCGAGCGCATGCCCACGGCAGAAGCCGCCCGGCCCACGGTCTGCGCGAAGGAATCGTCCGCGGTCCGGTTCGACCACTGCACCACGACGACGTAGTGGCTGCGGTGCAGGTCGTGCCCGACCGCCTCGGACCGGGCGTAGGCGCTCGCCTCGTCCGTCCCCGCGAGGAGGTCGTCGACCAGCTCGCCGTGCAGCCTCAGCTCCACTTCGGCCAGGTTGCGCAGGTGCGCCAGCTCCAAGGCGAGCGACGTGGCGGCGTGTTCCAGCGCGAGCAAGGTGTGCTCGTCCGTCTCGCCCCGGGCATCGACCAGGGCGAGAACGCCGAGGATCTCGCCGTGCGGGCGGACCAGGGTGATCAGCCGGTCCTTTATCCGCACCGGCCCGGCCTGACGGGCGACGGCGTGCAGCATTTCGTCCTGGCGCACGGGGTCCGGTTCCGGATAGGGGTCGGGGCGGTTGGGGCCGGTCCAGGACCTCAGACGACCGAAGCGGTCCTCGACCAGCGCGGGGAGCCCAGTGAGCCCGTGCAGTGCGCGGGTGATGGCTTCCTCGCCGCCGCCCGAGGCAGCGACGTCGGCCATGAGCGCGTGAACGGCCCGCTGGTACCCCAGCTCAGCTACGACGGAGATCAGCTGCCGCTGGAGGGCTGTCCGTTCCTCCCTCAGCCGGTGCAGCTCCAGCCCGTCCTCGCGTTGGCGGCGGTGTATGAAGGCGACTGACAGAGCAGCAGCGGTGTGCCGGACGAGCGTGGCGAGCAGGGATCGCTCGGCCTCGGTGGGCTGGGAGCGGGACGTCACCACGAGGTAGCCGTGGAGTCCCTCAGGTCCGCGGAGCCCAAGGGCTCGGCCCCAGGGCCGGCCGGGTACGGTCACAGGGCCGTCTTGCCCGGCCAGCTCCCGCACCCTCCGGTCCACGGCCAAGGCATGGATCTGCCCGTCCCTTGGGATGGGGACCAGGTCGCCGTCCACCCTGAGGTATCCGGCCTCGGCGCTGTACGGCCCTGCGGCGGCTAGGTGGTCCATGGCCAGGCGCAGGATCTCGCCTTCGTCCCGGGTATCCAACAGGGCCCAGGAGAGCACCATCAGTTCGTGGAGGGCATCGTCGGCTGGGGTTGGTACGGGTGGGCGTCGCCCTCTCCGCGGGGCCGTGGAGTGCCGCACGGGGCTGCCCCGCGGAAGGCGGTCCTCCCGGTCGGAGGGGCGGCGGTGCAGGTTGTGCGCCCGGCTGCCGGCCATGGGATCACTCCGTTCTCCCCGAGCCGGCGGTACACGTTCCGGGCCCAGCAGCCGACGGCGACCCTTCCTGATACGCCCCTCCGACCAACTTACCCGAGATGTCCGGAGTCTTCGTCTCGTGCTCGCGGGGCGACGGGCTCCGTTGTTTTTTGACCTGCCGGGGGCAGGCGTAGAGCTGCTCGGTTAAGCGAGTCTGGGGCGTGCCGGGGGCCGCCGTGTGCACCGGCAGGAAGGACTTCGGCCTGCTGCTGTACGCCCTGCTGGGCGGCCGCCGGGACTTCGCCTCCGTCCGCTCGATGCAGCCCAGCCGGTACGACGTCGTCGTGGACGAAGCGGTCGCCGACGAGGCCGTACGGCTGCTCGGCGGGCTGCCGACCACCGGCGCCGGCGGACGTCCCGCCCCTACCTGAACGATCGGATCCGCAGTGTCGGCGCATGCCGCCGCACCGGGAGGAGTTCCTCATGGCCAAGGCAGTGGGCATCGACCTGGGCACTACGAACTCGGTGATCGCCGTGTGGGAGAGCGGCGAGCCGTCCGTCGTGCCCAACAGCGAGGGCAACCGTACGACACCGTCCGTGGTGGCCTTCACCGATACCGGCGAGCGCCTGGTGGGCCAGCTGGCCCGGCGCCAGGCGATCCTCAACCCCAAGGGCACCATCTACTCGGCCAAGCGGTTCATCGGCCGGCACTTCGACGAGATCTCCGAGGAGGCCAGGGCGGTGGCGTACGACGTCGTCGAGGGCGACGGCGGGGCGGCCCGCTTCAAGGTCCGCGACAAG
Source organism: Streptomyces sp. NBC_00354 (assembly GCF_036106915.1). Classification (NCBI taxonomy): domain Bacteria; kingdom Bacillati; phylum Actinomycetota; class Actinomycetes; order Kitasatosporales; family Streptomycetaceae; genus Streptomyces; species Streptomyces sp. NBC_00354. The sequence continues at coordinate 8,416,479 of NZ_CP107983.1, forward strand.
CTGTATGCGCCTGAGGAGATCAGCGCCCAGGTGCTGCGCAAACTCGCCGACGACGCCTCCAAGCAGCTGGGGGAGCGGGTTACGGAGGCGGTCATCACGGTGCCGGCCTACTTCAACGACGCTCAGCGGACCGCAACCAAGGATGCCGGACGGATCGCGGGGCTGGAGGTGCTGCGGATCATCAACGAGCCGACCGCGGCGGCCCTCGCGTACGGCATGGACAAGAAGCAGCACGAGACCGTCCTCGTCTTCGACCTGGGCGGCGGCACCTTCGACGTGAGCATCCTTGACGTCGGCGACGGCGTAGTGGAGGTGCGGTCCACCGCCGGCGACAGTCACCTGGGCGGTGACGACTTCGACCGGCGCCTGGTGGATTACCTCGCGGACGACTTCCAGAAGGAGAACGGCATCGATCTGCGCAAGGACCCGCAGGCGCTGCAACGCTTGTTCGAGGCGGCGGAGAAGGCCAAGACCGAGCTGAGTTCGGTGACGCAGACGCAGGTCAGCCTGCCGTTCGTCACCGCTGACGCCTCGGGCCCCAAGCACCTCACCGACTCGATCATGCGGTCCACGTTCGAGCAGATCACGGGCGACCTGGTGGAGCGGTGCCTGGGACCGGTCCAGCAGGCCATGACCGACGCCAAGGTCAGCGAGAGCGACATCGACGAGGTCATTCTCGTCGGCGGTTCCACCCGCATCCCCGCCGTGCAGGCCCTCGTGCGCCGGCTGACCGGCGGCAAGGAACCCAACATGAGCGTCAACCCCGACGAGGTCGTGGCCCTGGGCGCCGCGATCCAGGCCGGGGTGCTCAAGGGCGAGGTCAAGGACGTCCTGCTGCTCGACGTCACACCGCTGTCGCTGGGCGTAGAGACGCGCGGCGGCGTGATGACGAAGATCATCGAGCGGAACACCACCATCCCGGTGCGCCGCGCCGAGACCTTCTCCACCGCCGAGGACAACCAGCCGGCCGTCGATGTGGTGGTCCTCCAGGGCGAGCGCGAGCGGGCCGCGGACAACCGGGTGCTCGGCCGGTTCCAGCTCACCGACATCCGGCAGGCGCCGCGGGGCGAACCGCAGATCGAGGTCACCTTCGACGTCGACGCCAACGGCATTCTCGAGGTCAAGGCCCGCGACCGGGACACCGGCAAGGAACAGGGCATCACCATCAGCGAAAGCTCCAACCTGGACCGCAGCGAGGTCGAACGCATGGTCCAGGAGGCCGAGAGCAACCGGGGCCAGGACCAGGCGCTGCGCGAGGCCGTCGATGCCCGCAACGAGCTCGACGCCGTCGCGTACCAGGTCGAGAAGCGCCTGGCCGAACTGGGCGACGCAGCCCCCGCGCACGAGAAGGCACGCGCCGAGATGCTGGTGTCGGATGCCCGGGCGGCGGTCAAGGAGGAGGCAGGCGTGGAGCGGGTGCGGCCCCTGACCTCCGAACTCCAGCAGGTGCTGGCAGGGCTGGTGGCGCATCAGGGCGGTGCTGCCACGAGCGCTCCCGGCCAGGACACCACCGGTGGCGGCGCGACCGGCGGTGGCGGTGACGACGTCATCGACGCCGAGTTCGACAAGGACTGAGGAACCGCCATGCCGATCCACCCCAGGGAACCCGACCCGGTCGTACCGGACCAGGCCGACCCGGCTCCGGAGGGCGCCGTACTCCCTCCCCGCGGGGATCTTCCGCCCCCGGGCCCGCCGGGCGGGCCGGGGTCTGCCACGGACGAGGAACCCGGCCCCGACGCGGCCGGCGGCCCCGCACCGTCCGAGGACGAGTACACGACCGCGATCCAGGAACTGGAGGACCGCTGGCGGCGCGCGCTCGCCGACCTCGACAACCTCCGCAAGCGTCACGCCAGGGAACTGGAGCGGGAGCGGACGGTCGAGCGTTCCCGCACGGCCGCCGCCTTCCTTCCCGTCCTGGACAACCTCGAACTCGCCCTGACCCACGCCGGAGCCGACCCCGGCGCGATCGTGGAGGGCGTACGGGCCGTACGCGATCAGGCGGTGAACGTCCTCGAACTGCTCGGCTACCCGCGGCACGCGGAGACCGGCATCGCCTTCGACCCGGCCCGGCACGAGGTGGTCGCCGTCGTCCAGGACCCCGACGCGGAACCGGGCACCGTCGTGGAGGTGCTGCGCCCGGGCTACGGGGACGGCGAACGGCAGCTCAGGCCCGCCGCCGTGACGGTCGCGAAACGGGAGTGACCGGTCATGGCACGGGACTTCTACGAGGTGCTGGGCGTGTCGCGGACCGCGAGCCAGGACGAGATCCAGCAGGCATATCGCAAGCTCGCCCGCAAGAACCACCCGGACGTCAACAAGGACCCGGAGGCGGAGGAACGCTTCAAGGACCTCAACGAGGCGTACAGCGTCCTGTCGGACCCGAAGACCCGGGCCCGTTACGACCGCTTCGGCGAGGACTTCCGCAAGATCCCCGAGGACTTAGACGAACGGGTCGCGGCCGGAGCGGGCGGCGGCTTCCGCGGTGGGAGGACCGCGGGCGCGGGCGGCCCTCGCGTCCGGTACACCACCGGCTTCGGCGACGACTTCGCAGCGGAGGACGTCGACCTCGAGGACCTGTTCGGCTCGCTCTTCGGAGCAGGCGCAGCCCGCGCCGGTGTACCGGGAGCCGACCAGGAGGCCGAGCTGCCGCTCACCGTGGAGGAGGCGTACAGGGGCGGCCGTCGCACCGTCGCGCTCGCCGGGCCCACCGGGCAGCCGCGGCGGTACGGGGTCGACGTCCCGCCGGGCGTCACTGACGGGCAGCGCATCAGGCTGGCGGGCGAGGGCGGCCGGGGCCGTGGTGACGCCCCCGCGGGCGACCTGTACTTGCGCGTGCGTATCCAGCCCCACCCCCGGTTCCGGCTGGACGGCCGCGACGTGCACGTCCAGCTCCCGATCGCCCCTTGGGAGGCGGCCCTGGGTGCGACCGTGCCGGTGCCCACCCCCGGCGGTGGCACGGCCAAGGTCACGGTGCCCGCGGGCTCGTCGAGCGGCCGGAGGCTGCGGCTGCGCGGCGAGGGCATGCCGAACCCGCGCGGCGCAAGCGGCGACCTGTACGCCGAAATCCGCATCATGGTGCCGCCCACCCTCGGCGACCGGGAGCGCGAACTGTTCGAGGAGCTCGCCGCCACCTCCTCGTTCGACCCCAGGAGGACGCGATGAACGACCGACCCGCGGGAGCGGCAGGCATCGGCCGGGCGGGCATGGGCGACCGTCCAGTACGTACGGGCACCGACGTCACCGCCTCGACGGCTGTCCGGTACGCGCTCGTGCCCGCCCCCAGACTCTCCCTGGACGCCGTGGCCCGTCGATCGGGACTCCACCCCGACCTGATCCGCCGGTTCGTCGCCCTCGGCCTGGTCGACGCCGAGCGCGACGCCGCGGGGCACCTGGTGTTCGACCCCACGGCCCCGGCGGTCCTCGCCCGCATCCAGCGGCTGCGCTCCGGACTCTGCCTCAACTACGCCTCCATCGGCCTGGTGCTCGACCTGCTCGACCGCATCAGCCTGCTCGAAGCAGCCCTGCGCGGCCGCGGCATGAGGAGTGAAACACCCCCATGGACATGAACCGTCTCACCCAGAAGTCCCAGGAAGCCCTCCAGGAAGCCCAGACCTCGGCAGTCCGCATGGGCCAGACCGAGGTCGACGGGGAACACCTGCTGCTCGCACTTCTCGATCAGGAGGACGGCCTGATCCCGCGGTTGCTGCAACAGGCCGGCACCGAGCCGAAGGAACTGCGCGCGGCCGTGCGCGAAGAGCTCTCCCGCCGCCCGAAGGTCACCGGCCCCGGCGCGGCACCCGGCCAGGTCTTCGTCACTCAGCGCCTCGCCCGTCTGCTCGACGCTGCTGAACGGGAGGCCAAGCGACTCAAGGACGAGTACGTGTCCGTGGAGCACCTCCTGCTCGCCCTGGTCGAGGAGGGCTCTGCAACCGCCGCCGGGCGCCTGCTCAAGGAGGCCGGCATCACCAGGGACTCGTTCCTGAGCGCGCTCACCCAGGTCCGCGGCAACCAGCGCGTCACCTCCGCCAACCCCGAAGTGGCATACGAGGCTCTGGAGAAGTACGGCCGCGATCTCGTCGCCGAGGCCAGGCACAGCAAGCTCGACCCGGTCATCGGCCGGGACGCCGAGATCCGCCGCGTCACCCAGATCCTCAGCCGCAAGACGAAGAACAACCCGGTCCTCATCGGAGATCCCGGCGTCGGCAAGACCGCCATCGTCGAAGGGCTCGCCCAGCGCATCGTCCGCGGCGACGTGCCCGAAGGGCTCCGAGACAAGACCGTGTTCGCCCTGGACATGGGATCCCTGGTCGCCGGCGCCAAGTACCGCGGTGAGTTCGAGGAACGCCTCAAGGCCGTGCTCAGCGAGGTCAAGGCCGCCCAGGGGCGCATCCTGCTCTTCGTCGACGAACTGCACACCGTCGTCGGCGCGGGCGCCGCCGAAGGGGCCATGGACGCGGGCAACATGCTCAAGCCGATGCTCGCCCGCGGCGAACTCCACATGATCGGCGCGACCACCCTCGACGAGTACCGCAAGCACATCGAGAAGGACGCCGCCCTCGAACGCCGCTTCCAGCAGGTGGTGGTCGACGAGCCGAGCGTGGAGGACACCATCTCCATCCTGCGCGGACTGCGCGAACGCCTGGAGGTCTTCCACGGCGTGAAGATCCAGGACACCGCGCTGGTCTCCGCGGCCACCCTCAGCCACCGCTACATCACCGACCGGTTCCTGCCCGACAAGGCCATCGACCTCGTCGACGAGGCGTGCGCCCGGCTGCGTACCGAGATCGACTCGATGCCCGCCGAACTCGACGAGATCACCCGCCGCGTCACCCGCCTGGAGATCGAGGATGCCGCCCTCTCCAAGGAGACCGATCCCGCCAGTGAAGCCCGCCTGGGGGAGCTGCGCAGGGAACTGGCCGACCTGCGCGCCGAGGCCGACTCCAAACACGCCCAGTGGGAGGCCGAACGGCAGGCCATCCGCCGCGTGCAGGAACTGCGCCAGGAACTGGAACAGGTCCGCCAGGAGGCGGAGGAGGCCGAACGCGCCTACGACCTCAACCGCGCCGCCGAACTCCGCTACGGCCGCCTCCAGGACCTGGAACGCCGGCTCGCCGCGGAGGAGGACCAACTGGCCGCCAAACAAGGGCAGAACCGGCTGCTGCGCGAGGTCGTCACCGAAGAGGAGATCGCCGAGATCGTCGCCGCCTGGACCGGCATTCCCGTCGCCCGCCTCCAGGAGGGCGAACGCGAGAAACTGCTGCGCCTCGACGAGATCCTGCGCGAGCGCGTCATCGGCCAGGACGAGGCCGTCAAGCTCGTCGCCGACGCCATCATCCGCGCCCGCTCCGGCATCCGCGACCCCCGCCGCCCCATCGGCTCGTTCATCTTCCTCGGCCCCACCGGCGTCGGGAAGACCGAGCTGGCCAAGACCCTTGCCCGGTCCCTTTTCGACTCCGAGGAGAACATGGTCCGCCTCGACATGAGCGAGTACCAGGAGCGGCACACCGTCAGCCGGCTGATGGGCGCACCGCCCGGATACGTCGGCTACGAGGAAGGCGGCCAGCTCACCGAGGCCGTACGCCGCAAGCCGTACTCGGTCGTGCTGTTCGACGAGATCGAGAAGGCGCACACCGATGTCTTCAACACCCTGCTGCAGATCCTCGATGACGGCCGCATCACCGATGCTCAGGGCCGCACGGTCGATTTCCGCAACACCGTGATCATCATGACGTCCAACATCGGCTCCGAGCACCTCCTCGACGGAGCCACCGCCGAGGGCGAGATCAAGCCGGACGCCCGCGCCCTGGTGATGGGCGAGCTGCGCGGGCACTTCCGCCCGGAGTTCCTCAACCGCGTCGACGACATCGTGCTGTTCAAGCCGCTCGGCGAGCGGCAGATCGAGCGGATCGTGGAGCTGCAGTTCGACGAGCTGCGGCAGCGGCTCGCCGAACGCCGTATCACCGTCGAACTGACCGACGGGGCCCGTGAGGTGATCGCCCACCAGGGCTACGACCCGGTGTACGGGGCCCGGCCGCTGCGCCGCTACATCTCCCACGAGGTCGAGACACTCGTCGGGCGCGCCCTGCTGCGCGGCGACGTCCAGGACGGCGCGACGGTCCGCGTCGACGCCGAGCACGGAGAGCTGGTGGTCTCCTACGACCAGCAGGAGGGGGCCCGGGAAGCGAGGGCGGCGTGAACACCGCCCGCACGACGACGGTGACCTGCCCGAACTGCGGGCGCGGCAACCGGATTCCCGTGGCCGCAGAGGGCCGCCCCAAATGCGGCCACTGCAAGCAGCCCCTGCCGTGGATCGTCGACGCGGGCGACGACGACTTCCCCGAGATCGCCGACAACGCCACCACGCCCGTCGTGGTCGATCTCTGGGCCACCTGGTGCGGCCCCTGCCGCATGGTCAGCCCCGCCCTCGAACAGGTCGCCCGCGACCTCGCCGGACGGATCAAGCTCGTCAAGGTCGACATCGACCGGAACCCCCGGCTCAGCCGGCGGTTCGAGGTCCAGGCGGTGCCCACGCTGCTCGTCCTCGACCAGGGCGAGACGGTCGCCCGGCAGGCCGGGGCGGCACCCGCGCACGTCCTGCGTGAGTGGGTCGAACAGGCGATGGCCAGCCGCCACGGCGCTGCAGGAGGGTGAACACGATGGATCGGCCGCCGCGGGAGCCCCACGAAGGCGCGGCCCCGAGTTCGCCCCCCCCTCGGGCCGCAGCCGAGCTGTCCCACTCCAGGGAAGGAGAACCATCATGCACGGTGCGGTCCGCGAGACACCGGACCGATATGGGGCGTTCCCCCGCCTGACACCGGAGCAGCTCCAGGACCTGACCGTCCACGGTGAGCGCCGCAGGACCGCCGAGGGCGAGGTGCTGTACCGCGAGGGCGAGCCGTTCCGGGAGTTTCTGGCCATCCTCAGCGGAACCGTCGAGATGCTCCACGACCACGGCGGCCCCGACGAGCGCACGGTGGCGGTCCACGGACCCGGCAGGTTCCTGGGTGAACTCGGGCTGCTGGAGGGCCATGCGGCCTTCGACACCGCCGTGGTGCGCGAGGCCGGTGAGATCCTGGCCGTACCGGTGGAGCGGCAACGTGCCCTGGTCGGCAGCGATCCCGTCCTCGGCGACCTGATCCTCCGCGCCTACCTGGGCCGCAGGTACCTGCTCATCGGCCTCGGCGCCGGCTTCCGGATCCTGGGATCGTGCTATTCACGGGACACGCTGCGGCTGCGCGAGTTCGCTGCCCGCAACCGGCTGCCCCACCGCTGGGTGGATCTGGAGAAGGACGAGGAGGCGGAGGCGCTGCTGCGTCGGTTCGCCATCCGTCCCGAGGAGACTCCGGTTGTCCTGTGGAAGGGCGAGCGGCTACTGCGCAATCCGAGCAACGCCGAACTCGCCCGGCTCATCGGGCTGCCCGCCCCGGCCCCCTCGCCCGAGACCCGACGGTGCGACGTCATGGTGGTCGGTGCGGGCCCCGCGGGACTCGCCGCCGCCGTGTACGGTGCCTCCGACGGCCTCACCACGGTCACGGTCGACGCCGTGGCCACCGGAGGCCAGGCCGCGACCTCGTCCCGCATCGAGAACTACCTCGGCTTCCCGTCTGGCATCTCCGGGGGCGAACTCATCGAACGTGCGGTGCTCCAGGCCCACAAGTTCGGTGCCCGCCTCATGGTGCCGGCGGAGGCCAGCGGGCTCACCCCGCAGGACGATGAGTACGGCGTCACCTTCACGGACGGGTCCCGGGCCCGGGCCGGTGCCGTGGTGCTCGCCGCGGGCGTGCGGTACCGCAGGCTCGAAGTGCCCGGCATCGACCGCCTGGAAGGCATCAGCGTCTACTACGCGGCGACGGTCCACGAGGCCGGCCTCTGCCGGGCGGACCCGGTCGCCGTGGTCGGCGGCGGGAACTCCGCGGGGCAAGCGGCGCTGTTCCTCGCCGAGCACGCGTCCAGGGTCCACCTCCTCGTCCGGGGCAGCGACCTCAACGCGGGCATGTCGCGCTATCTGGTGGACCAGGTGCAACAGCACCCCAAGATCGAGGTGTCGCTCCATACCGAAGTCCAGGGCGTCGGTGGGGAGGAGAAGCTGGAGTCGCTGACGGTGGAGGACAACGCAACCGCTGAGCGCCGCGAGCTGCAAGCCGCGGCGCTGTTCGTGTTCATCGGGGCCCGGCCGCGCACGGAATGGCTCAGGGGCGTGCTGGCCCTGGACGAGAAGGGCTTCGTCCTCACCGGAGCCGACGCCCAGGCGGCGGCCGACGCGAACCAGTGGGCCTCGCTCGGCCGCGATCCGTTGCTGCTGGAGACCACCCTTCCCGGGGTCTTCGCCGCCGGGGACGTGAGGAGCGGCTCGGTGAAACGGGTGGCCTCGGCGACCGGTGAAGGCGCCATGGCCATCCGCCTCGTGCACGAGCACCGGGAAAGGAGGGGAAACCTGGTCGCCGCCGGCCCCGAGGGACGTCGGCCGGTAGGAGGCCGGTCGGTGTCCTGACGCACGGCTTGGAGAGCGACGAGGCGATCCGGGCAGCCGCCTACTCCAAGCGCGAGCAGGAACGTCGTCACTTGCTCCAAGACGACCACGGTGACCAGTCCTCGAAGTGAACCGACAGCGGCGCGAACGGTTCCCGGTGCGGGTGTCGACGTACCGGGAGTGCGGCTGCCCGAGGTCGGCCTTCGGGCCGGCCGACGCCCGCTGTCGTTGGTCGGCCGGGAACGCGCACCCGCCGAGCGCGGCGCCGTCAGCGGGCGGCGGCGCGGCCGACCCGACCCGGCAGGGTGTTCCGGCTAGGCTCACGGCGTGACGTGGCTGCGGTCCTTCCGGGAAGTCGTGCGATCCGGGCTCACGATCGAGGAGACGCGGCTGGAGCCCCTGCTCGCGCTGCGCACGGCCGCCGGGATGGCGATCGTCATCGGGCCGGCGCTGTGGCTGGTCTCCCCTGCATACGCCGCGTCCGCCGCCCTCGGCGCCTACTCCGCGGGCGGAGCCACCTTCCAGCGCACCTGGCGCCCCCGCAAGGTGATCGCGCTCGGCGCGGGCGCGGGTCTGGCGCTCAGCACCTTCGTGGGCTACCTGGCAGCAGGGCGACTCGTCACGTTCCTCCCGCTCCTGGCCGTATGGACCTTTGCCGCGGGGATGGCGTGGGCCGTCGGTTCCACCGCCGGGATCGTCGCAGCGACGACCGTCGGCAGCATGCTGGTGACCGTCACCCTGCCCACGAGCGTCGGCCGAGCCCTGGAGCACGCCGTGATCATCGCGCTCGGAGGCGTGGCGCAGGCCGTGCTGATCTTTCTGTTCCCGATCCGCCGTTGGGGGGCGCATCGTGACGCGCTCGCCGACGCCCTGGCCGCCGTGGCGGACTACGCCCGCCGGCTGCGGCACGACCCGACCGCCCCCTTCGACCCGGAGCCGTTGATGACGGCCCGGGACGCGGCCGCCGTAACACCATCACAGGCCCGCACCCGGCCCCCCGTCCTCCACGGCCCCCGGGGACTCGCCGAGCGCATTCGGCCGGTCGTCGCCGCGCTCGCCGACCCGGACGTCGGCGCCCCGGCGGAGGGGCCCGGGCGGGACCGCGCGCGGGAGTTGCTCGACGCGGCCGCCGAGGTCCTGGATGCGGCCGCCCGTGCGATCCGCCGCGGCATTCCCGCCGAGGTGCCGCCCGGGAGCACGGACGTCCTGCGCATCGACGAGGAGCGCGAGGCGCTGGAGGGGCCCGCACGGCAGGCCGCCGAGCGGCTCGTCGAACTGCTCGGCGAGGCCTTGGAGATCGCCGGGAGCGGCGGCGCGCGCGGGAAGACGCCCACGCCGTCCCGCCCCGCGGGCGCCGAGCTCCTGGTGCGCCCGACGATGTTCCGGCTGGTCCCGATCGTCGTCCGGGCGGTCCGCCGTGAGTTCCGCCTGGACTCCACCGTGTTCCGGCATGCCGTCCGCCTGGCGGCGGTGGCCACAGTCGGCTACCTGATCGCCGCCCGGCTTCCCCTGGGCCACGGCTACTGGGCGCCCATCGCGTCGGTGATGGTGATGCGGCCGGACTTCCACCGGACGTACGCGCGTGCGGTGGCCCGTCTCGCCGGGACCCTGGCGGGGGTCGTGCTCGCCACCGGCATGGTCCGGGCCCTGGGCCCGGACACCCATGCCTTCGGCGCGCTGGCGGTGACCTCGGCGGGCCTGTCGTACACGCTGATCCGCACCGGCTACGCCTACTCCCAGTGCTTCACCGCCGCGTACGTCGTCTTCCTGCTCGGCATGGGCGGTCAGGCCTGGGAACAGACGGTCCCGGAGCGGGTGGTGCTCACCCTGCTCGGCGGGGCCCTGGCAATGGTGGCGTACGTGGTGTTCCCCGCATGGGAGACGCCCCGGCTGCCGGACCGGCTTGCGGACTGGCTCGCAGCAAACGGCCGCTACGCGGCTGCGGTGCTCCGCAACTACGCAGAACCGACCCGGGAGCATCACGCCGACATGCGCGGGGCCCTGCTGGCGAGCAGGGAGGCGCGTGCCGCCTGGCAGGAGGCCTACGACAGGGCAAGGCAGGAACCGGTACGCCCCAGGGGTCTGACGTCGCGCGAGGCGCAGGAGGCGCAGGAGGCGCTCAAGGGATTCGGCCGGGCGGCGATGCTCATGGAGAGCCACGTCCCGCAGGCGGACAGCAGCCGTTTCGTTCCCGAGGCGGAGCGGTTCGCCGAGGCTTTGGAGGCGGGTACCGCGCAGGCGGCAGTCGACGTACGCGAGCGCAGGAATCCGGACTGGCGGCGCGTGGAGGAGGCGCTCCACGCGTGGGAGGGCTCTACCGGGGACCGGAGTCCGGTGGTGCGGTGCGGGGCGGAACTGCAGAAGCGGGCCCTGGAGGACTTTGCGACGGCCGTGAGCCGCACACCCCTGGAACGGGACGTCGGTTCCGCTCGCGAGGAGCGGCGGGCGCGGGCGGCCGTGGCGGCGGAAGGTGACGGATCAGGACTCGCCCACCGGGGTGGGTGACGGCGCCGGCGACGGAGGAGCGCGCCGCGCCTCCTGGAGCGGGAAGTAGTCTCCCGGCCGCGTCGAGCGACGCCACACGTACGCCGCTGTCGCCATCACGAGGATCAGACCTGCCAGGATGAGCAGTTCGATCCCCTCGACGTTCCACCGGAAGGACCTCTCCGCCTCGGCCGTCACGATGAGCACCTTGCGGATGCCGGCAATCAGGCCGACGACGAGGAACGGCTCCGCGTCGAGGGTCTGGTTCCTGATGGTGAGGCGGACGGTGTGGAGCAGCTCGGCCACGATGAACAGCACAAGGCCGTTGTCCAGGGCGGAGAGAACGACCGCCTCCTCCTCGTACGGCCCCTGGATCGACCTGACGACGTCGTGGACGACCCCGACGGTCAGGAGCCCCGCGAGCAGTACCAGGAGCGCCGCGACGACGAGGTGGATGCCATCCTCGATGAGCTGCAGGAGGCCCTGTACCCGGCCTCCGCCCTCGGTCTTCGGGAGTTTGGGTCTCACAGTCGGCATTCTAGGGGCGCCCCGGCCAGCAGGCGCGGCGTGTTGCCGAACGGGTGGACAAGCGGATCCCTCCCTGTGGCGGCAGCCTGGGGAAGGGGCGAGGCGCGACATCACCGAGGCCCATCACCCGGCGGCAGGACAAGGATGTATGGGGCAGCCCGACGCGGACACAAACGGCAGGAACCTGCGGTTCGTCCTGGCCGCCGATCCGGGCCTGCCCTCCGAGATGGCCCGCGGCTTCGCCCCCGCTTGCCGGAGGAGCTGCGCCGCCGCATCGCCAGGGGCGTCCGCTGGCAGGCGGACACCGTGACGGCACCTGCGGCACGAGTCCCGTGGGGTCTTTGCAACCCGTGTACGCGTCACCGTGACGAACGTGCCCGGCGGCGGCTGGATCCGGCGCGCTCAGTCGGCGGGGGTGAGTTCGACGCGACCGAACAACAGTGCGAATCTGGAGGGGGCGGCGCAGCATGCGGGTAGGGAGGTCGGGGCCGGCCAGGGCGGCGACGGCGGCGAAGACGGCTCCGGTGTCCCAGCGGGGGGTGGTCAGGGAAGCTTCGGCGCGGGCGGCGAGGTCCCAAGCCCCATCCAGTGTTGCCGTTCGCTGGTCGGTCGGCTCGCAGCCCGAGCTGGTCGTGCTCAGGCGGCTGTTTTACTGGACAAGGACGGCCTCAACGCCGACCGTGACATCGACCATGGGGCTGACGACCACTCCGCCGCGGTCGACCACATCGTTCCAACTCACCGCGAAGTCATGCCGATTGATACGCGTCATGGCGGCCAAACCGGCCCGTCGCCTGGGCCCGAGGTCCCGCCCCTCCTCCCACCAAGGGGTATCCCACTGCCCCAAGTAAGTGACGTCGAAGGTTACGGGGCGAGCCACGCCACGCACCGTGAGATCTCCGGTGACCTCGAACCCGGTTCCGCTCACCTGTTGAATGCGCGATCCGACGAACGTCCACGTCGGGTGGTGCTCGACGTCGAAGAAATCTGCACTGCGGAGGTGGGCGTCGCTCTGGGGCTGACCGGTGAACACCTGCGTCGCGTCGACCGTCGCCTCGACGCGCGCCTCCTCCGGCTTGTCGGGATCGACCTCCAGCAAGCCGTGCACGTTCTTTGGTGCCCGAGCACGTAGGTGACCGTCATGTGCCTGGCGCGGAACTCCGCCGCGGTATGACCCGGCTCGAAGAACCATTTGGTCATGGCCATGTGCGTCCCTGACTTGCCCTTCAACCAGGACGGGTCCGACGGCGGTCAAGAGCGCGTACGGCAGTGGTTGGGGCCGACGTGCTCGTGGTGCGTCACCGGTGTTCGTTCACGCCTTCGGCGATGAGGGAGAGGCCGATGCCCAGCATCCAGACGTCCTTGGCCAGCGCGGTTCCCTGCTCGGTCGGGCGCAGGCTGCCTTCCTGCCGCATCCCCGGCGTACGCAGGTAGAGCCCGAGGGTGCCAACGGAGAATGCGGTCAGCGCAACCCCCGCGACAGCGGCAGGGACCACCGGAAGGAGCAGAGTAGTGGCAATGGCGAGCTCCCCGGCGGAGAGCAGCCGGACGAACTTCTGGGCGTCTTGCTTGCCCAGGAACGGATAGGTCGTGGCGGCGAACTGGTGAAGTCTCTCGGCGGTGGCTTCGTCCGCACCGCGTTTCGAGAGCCCGGAGTTCAGGAAGAACGCGCCGACCGTGAGCCTGAGCGGAAGCTGCCGCGCTGCGGAACACCGTGCCCAACCGGATGCCATGCCGAGCCTCCCAACATTGACCCCACGTACCACCCTGCCATCCCTTCGAAGCATGTCAAACGGGGTCGATCACCCACACGGGTGCTGGAGCCCCGGACCAGGTCAGTGCAGGTGAATCTGCCAGTCCCCCGGGACTTTGCCCCGCGGCCCCGGGGCCGGCTGCAAGGGCGGGTGTGAGGTCGGCGGTGCCAGTTGCGGGCCCTCGTCGCCGACAGCCGCTGCCGCGGCAGGACAGGAGTGGCGCCGGCCGTGTCGTTACTCAGCCGCGTTCCCGGCAGGGGATCCGTCCGGCGGCCGGCCGGCCAGTCGGTGCGGCGCTCGCCGTCCAGTGGGGTGATGCGAGCCGGCCGGGTCGTGGACCGCGGGCCGGTCTCGTCGGTCCTCGACGGCCTTATGCCGGAGCGGCCCCGCACCAGCAGGGCGGCGCGCGCGAGGGCCCGTACGCCTGGAGACGCGGAACCTGACCGCGCGGCACCGTACCCGTCAACGGACCGCCGATGTGCTGAGCGACATCGCGGTTTCGGTCGTGGCGGGGGAGTGCCTGGCACTCGTCGGCCGTTCCGGCAGCGGCAAGACCACCCTCGGACGCTGCCTGGCCGGACTGCACTCCCTCTGCAGCGGTACGCTCCTGCTCGACGGGGAGCCGCTGCGACGCAGCCTGCGTGCCCGCGGCCGTGCCGAACTGGCCGCCGTCCAGTGCGTGTTCCAGGATGCGAAGGCCGCCTTCGACGAGCACCGCCCGGTTCTCGACCAGGTCGCCCGCAGCGCCGTAAGGCTCCGGGGAGCCATACCGAAGGACCCACGCCACGCGGTCTTTCGTACCCTCGGGGAGTTCGGCCTGACCGAGAGCCTCGCGGAGCGCCGCCCCGGCGAGCTCTCCGGGGGTGAACTCCAGCGAGCAGCTCTCGCCCGGGCCCTGCTGGCCGAGCCGCACGTCCTCATCTGCGACGAGGTGACCTCCGGTCTCGGCGCGGTCACCCGGCACACCATCCTCGACGCTCTCGCCTGGCTCAGGGAACGCGCCGAACTCAGCCTGGTGTTCATCACCCACGACTCACCGCCGCCGGGAACCTGGCCGACCGGATCGCGGTCCTCGACGCAGGGCGTATGGTCAAGATGGGCCCGGCTCGTCAGCTGATCGGGAAGCCGCAGCACACCACCACGAAGGCACTGCTGAACGCCGTAGAAGGGACAGCTCGCCTTGCGAGCCCATACGGCTGATCACGCAGTCTGGCCCGGTCCCCCGCGGTGGACCGGGCCAGACACGAACCGGGCCGGACGATGCCGTGCCTGCGACCACCGCCCGACCCGGGGCTTCAGGCCGCCGCGTCGACGGCCGGCTCGTGCTCGCAGGCGTCGTCGATGCCGTACGTCTCCCAGGCTGGGAAGTCGTCCTCGGCGGGAACGGCTTCGCCCGGGCTGAGCAGACAGGCCTCAAGGGCCGCCCGCAGCGCATCGGCGCGCAGACCCGTGCCGATGAAGACCAGCTCCTGGCCTTGGGCGGTGTCCGGGCCGAGTGCGCCCGACGGCTCGAAACGGGCCACCGCGCCGGCCTGCGACCACAGGCCGGTCACGCGGGCGGCTGGCGAGCCGGAAGAAGCCCTTGGAGCGCAGGATGTGGCCGAAGGTGCCGCTGTCGAGGCCCTTGGTGACGAAGGTCCACAGCCGGCCGGAGTGGAACGGAAGGTCTGAGCGGAAGACCGCTGAGGAGATGCCGTATTCCTCGGTCTCGGGGACGTGGTCGCCGTTGAGTTCCTTGACCCAGCCGGGGGCCTGCTGTGCCCGCTCGATGTCGAACAGTCCAGTGCCCAGCACCTGTTCGAGGGTCACCTGTCCCCGGACCGCGGGAACGATCCGGGCCTCGGGGTTGAGGCGGGTGAAGGTTGCGCGCAGCCGTGCCCCCTGGTTCGCCCCGACCAGGTCGAGCTTGTTGAGGACGATGACGTCCGCGAACTCGATCTGGTCCATGAGGAGATCGCTGACGGTGCGCTCGTCGTCCTCGTACGGGGCGAGGCCGCGCGCGGCGAGCTCGTCGCCGCCCGCGAGTTCGGGCAGGAAGTTCGCGGCGTCCACGACCGTGGCCATGGTGTCGAGGCGGGCGAGGTCGCCGAGGGTGGCGCCCGTCGTCGCGGGGGAAGGAGAAAACGTGGCGGCGACCGGCATGGGCTCCGAGATGCCGCTGGACTCGATGAGCAGGTAGTCGAACCGGCCCTCGAGGGCGAGCCGGTCCACCTCTTCGAGGAGGTAGTCGCGCAGGGTGCAGCAGATGCAGCCGTTGGTCATCTCGACCAGTCGTTCCTCGGTGCGCGACAGCGCGGCTTCGCCACCGCGGACGAGCGCGGCGTCGATGTTGACCTCGCTCATGTCGGTGACGATGACCGCGACCCGCAGGCCCTCGCGGTTGCCGAGGACGTGGTTGAGCAGGGTGGTCTTCCCCGCGCCGAGGAACCCGGACAGGACGGTCACGGGCAGTCGGTCGTACGTCGTCGTGAGCCGCTCAGCCCTCGGGGCGGATCAGGCCGGGCTCGTACGCCTTCACCAGGCGCTGCGGCACCTGGTACACGGAGCCGTCGACCGTGATCGGGACGAGCCGGGGCGTGGTCGCCTTCCACTGGGCCCTGCGATGGCGGGTGTTGCTGTGGGACGTCTTCCGCTTGGGGACGGCCATGGGATCTCCTGAGTGAGTCGGTGTGTTGTGGGAGTGGGCCGGGGCCCAGGGAGCGGTGGGCGTCGGCGGACGATCGGCCGCCCGGTGAGGCAACCTTCGCCGATGCAGGAATCCGCCGACCCTCACCTGCTGCCGTACGGGAGCAAGGCCGTCTCGCGGGCGTTCTTGATCGCGGTGGAGAGCTGCCGCTGCTGCTGGGCGGTCACGCGGGTGACGCGACGGCTGCGGATCTTGCCGCGGTCGGAGATGAACTTCCGCAGGAGATCGGTGTCCTTGTAGTCGATGTACGTGATCTTTGCCGCGTCCAGTGGGTTCGGGCGGGACTTGAGCGGCTTGTGAGGGGTCTGGCGGCGAGCCATGTGCGTTCCTTCCGTGTGGGTTGTCGGGTGGTGGTCAGGAGACGGGGTCGAGGAGGGGGCCGAAGGCGGCCGGGAGTCTGCGCCATGCCTCGGGTCCCGCCGCGTATTCGGTGTCGGTGAGCAGGCAGGACTCGAGGAGTTGCTCCAAGCCGTGGCGGTCGAGGCCGGGGGAGGTGAAGACGAGGTGCTGGCAGCAGTCGCCGTGCTGGGGGTGCCAGTCGAGCGAGGCTGCCGCCCGGCGCATCGGGGGGACCAGTTCCCAGGCGGCGTCCGGCAGGGACGCCAGCCAGGGGCCGGCGTTCTCGACGGACAGGGCGCCACCCGCAGCGTCCCAGGCGAGCAGGGTGTCGGGGCGGTCGGCGAGCCAGAAACGGCCGCGGCTGCGGGCGGCCGCGCAACAGAGGTCTTCCAGTGCCTCGTAGAGGCGTTCGGGGTGGAAGGGCCGCCGGCGGTGCCAGACGAAGGTCGACCCCAACATCCAGGCCAAGCGCTACTGGCTGCCGAGTGAAGGCCGCCATGTCCGCCTGACCCTGAGCGCGAAGGCGATCAAGACCATCGACACCATCGGCATCGAGGCCGCGGTGGCCCGCATCCGCGCGCGCGGGGTGAAGGTCTGATGGCGAAGAAGAGCAAGATCGCGCAGAACGAGAAGCGCAAGGCGGTCGTCGCGCGGTACGCCGCCCGGCGTGCCGAGCTGAAGGAGGTCCTGCGGCGGCCGTCGTCGACGGAGGCCGAACGGCGCGCGGCGCTGCAGGAACTGCGCAAGCAGCCCCGCAACGCGAGCGCCACCCGCGTGCGCAACCGGGACGGCGTCGACGGCCGGCCCCGCGGCCATCTGCGGAAGTTCGGCCTCTCCCGCGTCCGCATGCGAGAACAGGCGCACGCCGGCTACCTTCCCGGAGTCACCAAGTCCTCCTGGTAGCACTGTACTTCCGACGCCGACGCGTGGGTCCCCGTCCGCGGTGAGGTGCGGGGCCTTCGCGTTGCGTCCCCTGCCGCAATCGGCTTGGTGTTGTCAGGACCGACGTGTCGGCCCGGCGGCCGTGCCGCTGTCCGCGGCCACGCGGAAGCCAATGTTGCCGGTGGAGCTGTCGGGCGTGTTGGAGCTCCGGGCAGCGACGCGGTAGCGGTTGCAGTACGAGTCGTGGCAGAGGTAGGAGCCACCGCGCATCACGCGGCCGGCTCCGGGTGCGAACCGGTCGGCGCACCATTCCCATACGTTGCCGACGACGTTGTAGAGCCCGAAGCCGTTGGGGCGGAAGGACTTCGCCGGTGCCGTGCCCTCGTACCCGTCCTCCGCGGTGTTGCGGGTGGGGAAGTCGCCCTGCCAGATGTTGCACATGTGCCGGCCACCGGGGGTGAGGTCGTCGCCCCACGGGTAGCGCCGCTGCTCGTGCCCGCCGCGGGCCGCGTACTCCCATTCGGCCTCGGTGGGCAGGCGGGTGCCGGACCAGGTGCAGTACGCCTGCGCGTCGTTCCAGGAGACGTGGATGACGGGGTGGTTCTGGCGCGCGGTGACGGACGAACCGGCGCCCTCGGGGTGCCGCCAGCTCGCGCCGGGCACGGCCCGCCACCAGGGGACGGCCGCCACGGGTGCGGAGACGGCGGCGACGTCGTCGGCCAGGAAGCCGCCGAAGACGAAGGAGAAACCGAAGTGTTCGGCTTCGGTGACGTGGCCGGTGGCTTTGACGAAGGTGGCGAACTGGGCGTTGGTCACCGTCGTGGGCGCGATGCGGAACGGGTCGACGGCGACCTCGCGTACCGGCCCTTCGCCGTCGGCCGGGAAGGAGTCCGGGTCGTCGGTGCCCATGAGGAAGCGCCCGCCCGGCAGGTCGATGAGCCGCCGCGCGGTCCGCTGGGCTGCGGCTCCGGGTGGCGGCGGAGCGAGGGAGAGCGCGACGGGGGTGGCGTCGCCGTGTCCGGGGGTGCAGCAGGAAAGCATGGCGGCTCCGTCGCTGTGAGTTGGGGGGCGGGCGCCCGCGGGTCATGCCGCGGGCACCCGGCCTGGTACTGCTAGGCGGTGCGGTCGGCGGCGAGTTGCGCCGCCAGGGCGGGGATGCCCAGGTTCTGCTCGTCCGCCGGGGTGGCCTGGTACAGCTTGTTCGTCAGCTGGTACGGGTCGCCCGCCAGGTCGTAGTACTCGCGGAACTTCACCTGCCCCGTCCCGGACACATTGCCGTTGCCGTCGGTGGTGAGGTCGTAGTACTCCGTGTACTGCTTGTCCTGGGATACGTACGAGGCCCAGGTGGGCGGGCCGTCCGCGGTGGTGCCCTGCTGCCACCACTCGACGAGCAGGTGGTCGCGGCTGTACGAGGACAGCAGGGACCTGCCGTCCACCGAGTGGGCGGGTGTGATGCCGGCCGCGTCGAGGACCGTGGGGGCGATGTCGATGTTCGCGGTGATGCGGCTGTCGGTGGTCCCGGCGCTCAGGCCGCCGGCCGGCCACGAGAGGTAGAACGGCACCTCGTGCGCCGGGCGGTAGGGGACCGACTTCTTGGTCCATCCGTGGTCGGCCCAGGTGAAGCCGTTGTCGGCGATGTAGATGACCAGGGTGTTGTCGAGTTGTCCGAGCGCCTGGAGCTTGTTCTTGAACGCCTGGACCGTGTCGTCGACGGTGAGCAGCGTGCGCAGCTGTTCCGCACGGATCTGCTTCCCGTCGGCCAGGGTCCCGGTCGCGTTCCGGATGTACGCCGGTTTGTCGCTGCGGTCGTTCTCCGGGACGGAGGGCCTGCCGCTCCAGTCGGAGACGGCCGTGCCGGCGTACTTCGCCTCGGGCGTGCGCGGGCCGTGGGAGGCGTACGGGGTGACGTATGCGAACCAGGGCCGGGAGTCGGCCGCCGCCTTGTCGAGGAAGTTCAGAGCGCGGTTCTTGATGATGTTGGTGGTGTAGCCGTTGATCGTCTGGACCGTGCCGTTGACGTTCCACTGCGCGTCGACGTAGCCCGGCTGGAGCAGGGCGAAATCCTCGAAGTGCGGCGGGTTGTCGGACAGGGTCCAGGAGTTGAGCCACTTGCCGAACAGGCCGGTGCGGTAGCCGGCCTGCTTCAGGTACCGGGGGAGGGTGGTGCTCTGGTCGAGCCGGTACGAGGCCTTGTTGTTGCGGACACCGTGGTGGTGGGCGTAGCGGCCGGTGAGCACCGACGACCGGGAGGGCGAGCAGAGCGGGGTGGTGACGTGCCCGTTGGTGAACTTGACGCCCTGGTCGGCCAGCCAGGCGGTGGTCTTCGGCAGTGCCCATTCGGTGTGCTTGGGCTGGTCGTCCGTGACGATGAGCAGGATGTTGGGACGGGTCGCGGCAGCGGCGGGAGGCGCGGCCGCCACCTGGGCGATCGCCGGAACCGCCGCCGCGGCCGCGGCGGCCGCCGTGCCGGCGAGGAATCCGCGGCGGCTCACCCGCGGTCTGCTGTTGTCGCTCATGGGATGTCTTCTCCTGGTTCCGCAGCTCGTACGGGAACGGCAGGTCAAACTGCCGTGAAGGGGTGGAAGAGAGACGAGGATCAGGCATCGACCGGTCGGCCCCTTCGGGGCGGACCGGTGCGAGGTGCCGGGTGGGGATCCCTTGCGAAGAGGCGACGCGTGGTTACCGTCGCGCCCGGGCGATCGGACACAGAGCGCTCGCCAGCCTGCCCAGATCGAGGTGGCGGCGCGCGGTGAGAGGGCTTCCAGCTGCCATGCCGATGAGGTTAGGGGCGGCGGTGAAGCCGGTCCATGTACGGCATGTGAAAAGTGGCCCGGTCGATGAGCTGCTCGGCGCACAACACCGTCCGGCGCCTGCCGGACGGTGTTGTGGCTGGTCAGTGCCGGGCGCGGCCTGCCGGTCAGCTCTTGACCAGCAGGCCGCGGCTGCGCAGGACGTACCGCTCGACGGGGCTGAAGATGAGCAGGTCGATGGCGATGCCGACGACGAGGATGAGGATGATCGCGAGGAACACGCCGGGCAGGTCGATGTTGTTGCGGCCGTTCTCGAGGAGCTGGCCGAGGCCGAGGCCGAGGTCGGGGGAGCTGGCGATGATCTCGGCGGCCATGAGAGAGCGCCAGGAGAAGGCCCAGCCCTGCTTGAGGCCGGCGAGGTAGCCGGGGAGGGCGGCGGGCATGACGATGTGCCGGGCGCCGCGCAGGCCGGTGGCGCCGAGGGTGCGGCCGGCGCGCAGGTGGAGCGGGGGGATCTGGTCGATGCCGGAGACGAGGCCGTTGGCGATGGACGGGACGGCGCCCAGCAGGATCACCGTGTACATCATGGCGTCGTTGAGGCCGAACCAGAGCACGGCCGGGGGCACCCAGGCGACCGAGGGCAGGGACTGCAGGCCCTGGAGGATCGGGCCGATCGCGGCGCGGACGAACTTGACGCGGGCGACGATCAGGCCGAGCGGGGTGCCGATGGCCAGGGCGAGGAGGAAGCCGAGCAGGCCGCGGGAGACGCTGGTCCAGACGACTTCCAGCAGGGTGCCCTTGAGCCACATCTGGGACAGGCTGTCCCAGACGGCGGACAGCGGGGGGAGCTTGGTCTCGTCGGTGACCTTCGCCGCGACGAGGATCTGCCAGACGAGGAGCACGAGGCCGACGGCCAGGAGCGGGGGCAGTGCCTTCTTGACGAGGACCTCCCGGACCGGGGTCCGGTGGGTCTGGACGGCGTCGAGGGCGTCGAGTCCGGCTTCCAGGCCCGCCAGGTCGTCGGTCTTGCCGTTGGGCGCGACCTTGGGGGTGGTCTCAGTGCTGGCCATGGCGGCGGATCTCCCCACGCAGGTGTTCAGTGATCTCGACGGACAGCTCGGCGACGTCCGCGTCCTCGATGCGGCGGGGCTGCGGGATGTCCACGGTCCATTCCCTGGCGACCCGGCCGGGCCGCGAGGAGAGCAGGACCACGCGCTGGGCGAGGCGGACGGCCTCGCGCACGTTGTGCGTGACGAAGAGGACGGACAGGTTCGTCTCGGCCCAGATGCGGGTGAGTTCGCCGTGCAGGATGTCGCGGGTGATGGCGTCGAGCGCCGCGAACGGCTCGTCCATCAGCAGGAGTCGGCTGTCCTGGGCGAGCGCCCGGGCCAGGGCCACGCGTTGGCGCATGCCGCCGGACAGTTCGTGGACGCGCTTGCCGTATGCGCCGCCGAGGCGGACCAGTTCCAGCAGGCGTTCGGCCTCCAGTTTACGGTCGGCTTTGGCCACTCCGCGCAGGCGCAGGGCGAGTTCGATGTTCTTGCCCGCGGTGAGCCACGGGAAGAGGGCGTGCTCCTGGAACATGAGCGCCGGACGGCCGCCGGGGGTCTCGATCGACCCCGCGGACGGCTTGTCCAGGCCCGCGACCAGGTTGAGCAGGGTGGATTTGCCGCATCCCGAGGCCCCCAGGATGGTGACGAACTCGCCGGGTGCGACATCGAGGCTGATGTCGTCCAGGACGAGCTGCGATCCGGCCGGGCCGGAGAAGGACTTCGAGACGTGCGCGATGCGCGCGGCGTGCGAGACGGCGGTGGAGTCCTCTGCAGGATGGGCCAGCGTGGTGGCCATGGTCGTCACCTCCTGGGATTGCTGGATTGCGGGGTTACTTGGCGCCGAGGCCGGCGTCGGAGACCTCGGGCTTGCCCGCGGCCTTGAGGACCTTGTTCAGGAGCGTCAGGTCGTAGATGCCGGCGAGGTCGGGCTGCTCGATGAGCTTGGCCTTGACCGCCCAGTCGGACTCGGTCTTCAGCGTGGTGGCCAGGGGGTCGTCGGTGACGAGGATGCTCTTCCACGCCGGGTCGATGACCTTTGCGTCGAGCGGCTTGCCGCCGTCGGCCTCCAGCTTGGCGTTGGCGGACGCCTTGGCCTTGTCGGGGTTGGCGTTGATCCACTCGTTGGTCTTGACGGTGCCGCGCAGGACGGCCTCGACGACGTCGGCGTGTTCCTTGAGGAACTTCTGCGACACGATGACGTTCGTGATGACGAACTTCTTGTCGGGCCACAGGTCGGTCTCGTCGAGGAGGACGGAGCCGCCGTCGGCGACGAGCTTGGAGGCGGTCGGCTCGGGCACCCAGGCGCCGTCGATGGAACCCTGCTTGAAGGCGTCCGGGGTCACCTTGTTGTCCGTACGGACGACGGAGACGTCACCCTTGCCGGACTC
This sequence comes from Streptomyces sp. NBC_00354, assembly GCF_036106915.1. Lineage (NCBI taxonomy): Bacteria > Bacillati > Actinomycetota > Actinomycetes > Kitasatosporales > Streptomycetaceae > Streptomyces > Streptomyces sp. NBC_00354. The sequence continues at coordinate 8,438,812 of NZ_CP107983.1, forward strand.
CGGGTCGACCTTCCAGCCCTTCTCCGCGATCCAGTTGAGGAACGCGACGTCCTGCGTGTTCCCCTTCTGCGGGGTGGCGATCTTCTTGCCCTTGACGTCGTCCAGGGTCTTGATCTTGTCCGGGTTCACGACCAGCTTGACGCCGCCCGAGGCCGAGCCGGAGATGATCCGCAGGTTGGTGCTCTTGGACTTGACGTAGCCGTTGATCGACGGCGAGGGGCCGATGAAGCCGATGTCGAGAGAGCCCCCGTTGAGGGCTTCGATCTCGGACGGGCCGGCATTGAAGGACTGCGGCTTGATCGCGGTCCCGCCCAGCTCCTTGGCGATCAGGCCCTCCTGGAGGCCGACCAGAGCGGTGGCGTGCGTCAGGTTCGGGAAGTACCCGATACGGACCTCGGAAGCGGAGAGCTTCTTGTCGCCGGTGGCCGCGGCGCCGGCCTTGTCGTCGTCCTTCTTCGCCTCGGAGCCGTAGCCGCAGGCGGTGAGCAGCAGGGGAAGGGCCGCTGTGACGGCGATGGCGCGCAGGGTGGTGAGCGGTCTTGCGGCAGACACGGGGGTGTCCTTTCAGGGGATGGTGTTCAAAGAGGTACGGAGAGGGGCGGCGGGAAGTCATCGGCACACACCGCACCCACTCGCGGCCGCCGGCGGCGGGATCGCGGTCGCCGGCTGAGGAATGGAAGGTGTCGGATGCCCGCGCTCGAAGGCGCGCCGTCGGTGGGATCGGCAGAGGGGCCCGCCCGGCCGATGGAGAGTGGACGGGGACGGCGCCCGGGGGCGCCCTGCGCGGAGCCAGGCCCGGCGAAGGGTGTCAGCAGGGCTGACAGATGGCGCTGGACGTACGGACCAGGTCGATGTGCAGGCGGGAGGTCAGCGGCAGCATCCGGCTTGCGTGGTGCAGTGTTCGCACGGCTACCTCCCCGATTCCTAGTTTTCCCACCTGGTTGGTAGGCATCTTGGCAGAGGCGGACACCCGTCCCAAGAGGGTGACCGGATACTGGACGTCGAGATCTCGCTATGTGAGAAAGTGCAGGTGGGGCGCCGGGTCAGGGATTGGTCCAGGCCCCGGGGGTATCGGTCAGCGCCGATACGCCAGAGGGCAGGTCGGCTGACGCGACGTCGGCGAGTGTCACGCCGTCGAGGATCTCGCGCACGTTGGCCCGGAGCGCGATCCACAGGGGGAGCAGCGACTCGGCGGGACCGGTGTACGACAGGTCCGGTGGGCGGACTCCGCGCACCGAGACGAGGGGTCCGTCCACGACGCGGATCACATCCGCGATGCTGATGGACTGGGCGGGCTTCGCCAGCCGGTATCCGCCGTTGCCGCCGCGCTGGCTGAGCACGAGACCGCCTCGGCGCATGTCGTTCAGGATGCCCTCGAGGAACTTGTGCGGGATGTCCTGGGCGTCGGCGATGGCTTCGGCCTTCACCGGCCCGTCATCCTGCGCCGCGGCAAGCTGCAGTGCGGCACGTACCGCGTAGTCCGCCCTGGCTGAGATCCGCATAGGGCCATTATCCGGCATGGATTCGGCCGGCGTCGGCCGCGGGTGGCCGCAGGCTGCCGGGCGGGCAGCCGCGCCCGGCAGCCGAGGGGACCGGGGCGCGGATCCGTGTCCTGAGCGGCGCCCTGCGGGTCAGTGGAAGGCTGCCGCCACCGCGCGGTGGGAGCCGTTGAGGTAGTGCTCGCCGATGGAGCGCAGGCGGTGCGCGACCGGGCGGTGGGCCGTCAGGACGCGGGCGTTGCGCCAGAACCGGTCCAGGCCGGGGGCGTCGGCGAGTTCCAGCACCCGGGCGGTGATGTGCAGGGTGGCCTTCGACATCACGGCCTCGGCCGTGGCGACCAGGGCGGCGACGCCCGCGGGTACCTCGGCATCGAGCTGCGCACCGGTGGCGAGGGCCTGCGCCGTCACCTCCGTCGCCCGGTCGACCACGGCGGTGGCCGTCTGAGCGGCAGAGGCGAGTTCCCCGTACGTCAGGAAGAGGTCCGGGTCCTCGCCGGGCAGCCGGTGCGCGCGGCCGCCCCTGCTGAGGTCGCGTGCTTCGGTGAGGGCGCCCTCGGCGATGCCGAGGCCGACGTGGCACAGGGCGAGCCGGAGTGCCGGCTCCGCGAGCGCGGTGAACGGCGCTGTCGACTCCTCGTCGTGCGGCCGGCGGCCCAGCACCTGCCCCGGTGTGATGGTGACCCTGTCCAGGAGGACCTCGCCCGCGCCCGCGACCCGCTGCCCGAGGCGATCGTGGGCGGGTTCGACGGTCACGCCCTGGGAGCCGGGCGGGATCCGTACGACCAGCACGTCGCCGGTCGCGGCGCAGACGGCGTCCACCACGATCTGGTCGGCTGCGGCCACCGCCGTGTCCACGGACCGGCGCCCGGTCAGCACGTAGCCGGTGGCGCGCGGCCGCAGCGTGAGGGCCGGTCCCTCGGTGTCGCCGTTGGGCGCGGGCGTGCGTACCGCCCCGGTCCACAGCCACCGCTCGCGCACCGACTCCTCTTCGAGGGCGGTCGCGTGCTCGTGACTCGCGTAGAAGCGTCCGCTCCAGGCGTGCACGTAGTGGCGGGCGAGTACGTCGCCGACAGAGCTGTCCGCTGCGGCGATCTCCCGTATGACGGCGCATCCGGTACGCCAGTCCGCACCGCGGCCGGGCCCGGGCGGGGTGAGCGCCGCCGGCAGGCCGGCCTCGCGCAGCCGGGCCGTCTCGTCGGTCGGCGGCTTGCCTGATCGCGCACGATGGCGTCCGCGGCGAGGTCGTCCGCCACATCGCGGGCGGTGCGCAGGAGCGCGCGGCGCCGCTCGTCGGTGGAGCGGGGTCCGGCAGGGCCGGGTGTGGTCCGCATGGGCGTCACCGGCAGGCCCCGGTGTCGCTGTGCGGCGCGGGGACTGGGCGGACAGCGGTGCCATGGGGGATGGCGGTGGTCATGTCGGCTACTCCGGAACGTTGTTGGGTGGCGTCGGCCGGTTGCCGAATCCCCACCTTTCCCATCGGATTGATAGGGATACTTGCCCGAAGCGGTCTTCCGGGCAAGTGTGTGACCGGATCGTGGACAATCCGATCTCGGGATGAAAGACGTTGCAGGTCGGCGGCAGGCTTGTGCGGCCGGGTCGCAGCCGGATCCTCTGTCAGGGGGCGCGCGCGCCCGGGGGGTTCGCCCGGTGTGATGCCTGTCGGCAAGGTCCAGACGTTTCCTATGTAATCAGTAGGGAAGTATTGACGCGTGCCCGCCGCGCACTTCACGATGTGGCCATGTCCCCGTCGCAGCCGTTGCTCGTACGCCGCAGGCACGTTGACTTCCGTCTCGTAGCCAGCGCCATGTGCCGACCCTTTTAGGGCTTTTCGGCAGGGCGTTTCCTCGACGTGCGCCGGTGTTCCGGCTGCCGCTTCTCTCTGTGCTCCGTGCCCCGCGCTTTTCGTGACCCCGGCCCTGCGAGCCGTACGGGTCCGCCCGGAGTGCGGCGCGCCGGCCGGCCCGGTCGGCGCGGTCGCGGAGACCCCATGCCCTGACGTGCCCGAACACCCGGCATCCGTACCTCGATCCGCGCAGCCGAAGGGGCTCATCGTGACCACCGCAATTCCCGCACCCGCCATCCGCCGCGCCCCGGCCCCGCGCCTCCAACTGGTCGGCGACCGTCCGCCCGGCGCCTTCGCCGACGGGACCCGTGGCGGCCGCGTCGGATACCTCGTGTTCCTGCCGGCGGACGTCGACCCGGTGGCGCTGATGGACGCGCACGGCATACGCCCGGAGATCCGTTCCCTCGAGCCCGGGACGCCCGCGGCTCCCGAGCCGGAACCGGCCCCGTACCCCGACCCCGTCGAATTCGACGGCACGATCCGGGTCGACCGCGCACGTCGGCTGGTCGAGGTCGACGGGCGCGAACTGGACCTCACCTACCTGGAGTTCGACCTCCTGGCCCACCTCGTGTCCCATCCGTACACGGTCCACACGCGTGATGCCCTCATCTCGGGCATCTGGGGTTATGGGCACATCGGCGACGGCCGTACGGTCGATGTCCACGTGGCCCGGTTGCGCCGCAAGCTCGGACCCGCCTACCGGGACCGCATCTCCACCGTGCGCCGCGTCGGCTACAAGTACGTTCCCGACCACCAGTAGCCCCCCGGACGGCCGGGGGTGGAACTTCCGCCGCCACCGCCGGAGGTTTCTCAGGCGTTCGCGATGACCAGCAGGGTCCGGGCGGAGGCCGGGCCCGTCAGGCGGCAGCGGTGCGGGACTTCGCCCCGGTGGTGGGCGCTCTGGCCGGCGCGCAGGGTCAGCGGTTCCTCGCCCTCGACCTCGAGGACGATCTCGCCCTCCAGTACGTAGAGGAAGTCCTCGCCGGGGTGCTCGAACCAGCCGCGCTCGCCCTGGCCGGGCTCGAAGTGGTGCTCGTAGGCCTCCATCAGCGCGCTGCGCCCGCCGGGGATGAGGACCTGGGCGATCTGCCCGGCGGCCTCGCTGACGCGGATCACCTGCGGATCGCTCTCGTGGCTGACCGCACCCGGCCGGGCGGGCGGCCGCAGGAAGGTTCCCGGGGTGACGTCCAGCGCCTCCGCGATCCGGTAGATGGAGCTGAGGCTGGGGGTGGCGAGGCCGCGTTCGAGCTGGCTGAGGAACGGCTGGGAGAGGCCGGAGAGCGTGGCGAGGACGGCCATGGAGACGCCGCGCTGTTTGCGGCAGCTCCTGATCACCCGTCCGACCTCGATCGCCTCGGGCGTGGGTTCAGGTCGAGACACGCTGGTGAACGTACCTCATCACCCATCAAGCGCCGGGGGCTCCGGCGAGGTTTCGTGCTGCCGCAACACTCTCGTCATAAGCGTGGTCAATTATTGACCTCACTTATCAACGAGGAACCGAACGAGGAGCCGCCCCGTGCACGCCACCCCCTCACCGCCCGGCCGGAGCCCCGGCCGGCTCGGCCCGGCCCTGGCCGCGGCAGGCGCCGTGCTCGCGCTGTGGAGCCTGCTCGCCTGGTCCGGTGCGGTGGCCCCGGGGCTGCTGCCCACGCCCGGTGAGACCGCGGCCGCGCTCGCGGACAGCGCCCGCAGCGGCATCCTGGCCGCCGATCTCGGCGCCAGCCTGGCCCGCGCCGGGCAGGGCTTCGCGCTCGGCGCCCTCGTGGGCAGCGCGCTGGGCTTCGCCACCGGCTATCTGCCCCGGCTGTCCGCCGCCGTCACCCCGGTCATCTCCTTCCTGCGCCCGATCCCGGCCATCGCGCTGGTCCCGCTCGCGACCGCCTGGTTCGGCATCGGGGAAACCGCCAAGCGCCTGCTCATCGCGTACGCCGTGCTGCTCGCCGTCTGGCTATACGTACACGACGGGGTGTCCCGGGTGCCGGCGTCCCATCTGCGGGCGGCCCGGTCGCTGGGGGCGCCGCTGCACCGGCGGTTCACCGAGGTGCTGCTGCCCGCCGCCGCGCCCGCACTGCTCGCCGCGTTGCGGTACGGGGCCTCGGTGGCGCTGCTCGCCCTGGTGGCGGCGGAACTGGGCGGCGCGGACCGCGGGTTGGCATACCGGCTCCAAGTGGACGGCCAGTTCCTGCGCGTGGACCGGATGTTCGCGGGACTGCTCGTGCTCGGACTGCTCGGCGTGGCCGTCGACCTCGTACTGGCCGCGGTCGGCCGCCGGTTCGTGCACTGGAGCGCCTCATGAGCCTGGGGGTACGGCTGGAGGGGCTGTCGGTGCACTACGGGGCTGCCCCGGTGCTGGAGCGCACCGATCTGGAGCTTCCGGCAGGATCGTTCACGGCGTTGCTGGGGCCCAGCGGGTGCGGCAAGTCCACGGTTCTCAATCTGGTGGCCGGGTTCGTGCGGCCCACCGAAGGACGGGTGACGGCGGGCTCCGCTCCGGTGGACGGGCCGGGCCCGGAGCGGGGCGTGGTCTTCCAGCACTACGCGCTGTTCCCCTGGCGCACCGCCCGCGGCAACGTCGAATTCGCGCTCAAGCGGCTCGGCCTGCCGCGTCCGGAGCGCCGCAGGCGCGCCCTCGCGGCACTGGCCGAGGTAGGGCTGGCGGACGGCGCCGAGAAGTACCCGGCGCAGCTGTCCGGCGGCATGCAGCAGCGCGTCGCACTGGCCCGCGCCCTGGCAGCCGAGCCCGAAGTGCTGCTGATGGACGAGCCGTTCGGAGCCCTGGACGCGCTGACCCGGACCCGGATGCAGACCCTGCTGCGGGAGCTGTGGCAGCGCCGCGGAACCACCGTCCTGTTCGTCACGCACGACATCGACGAGGCGCTGGCCCTCGCCGAACGGGTCGTCGTCCTCGGCGGGACCCCCGGGCGGGTGCTGGCCGACCACACCGTGCCCGCCGGGCCGCCCGACCCGGACCTGCGCTCGCTGATCTCACGTCACCTCGGCTCCGACTGAAGCCCCCGACTCTTCCCTGCTCCCACCTCCGTCCCCGGAAGGACTCCCACCCATGCCCAGACCCCGTGCAGTGGCCGCCTTGTTGACGGCGGCCCTGCTCTGTGCCCTCGCCTCTGCCTGTGCCGGGGGCTCCGGCGCTGCGGGCGGCGGCCACCCCGCCGTCTCCCTCGCCGGAAGCGACCTCCTCGGCGGCGCGCCCGTCCACGTGGCCCAGGAGCGCGGGCTGTGGTCCGCCGAGGGCATCGACGCCACCGTGACCACCCAGCCCAGCGGGCGCGACGCGCTGGGCGCCGTGCTCGGCGGTCAGGCGCAGCTCGGCGTCGTGGGCGACCTGCCCGCGGTGACCGCAGCGCTGAGCGGGCGCGAGCTGCGGATCGTCGCCGACCTGTCCCGGTTCTCCGACTGGCGCCTGCTGACCCGGACCGACCGGCAGATCACCGGCCTCGCCGCGCTGAAGGGCCGCAAGGTCGGAGTCCCGCAGGGTACGAACGTCGAGTACGCCCTGTCACGCATGCTCGCCTCCGTGCAGCTGACGGCCGCCGATGTGACCGTGGTGAACCTCGCCCCGAACCAGGTCACTCCGGCGCTGGCCCGCGGCGACGTGGACGCCGGGGTCACCTTCCCCAGCTTCTACGCCGCCGCCCGCACCACCCTCGGCGACCACTACGCCGAGCTCCCCTTCACCGGCTACACCGCACGGACCCTGCTCGTCGCGGGCCCGAAGGCGACCGACGAGACGACCACGGCCGTCCTCCGGGCACTGCTGAAGGCCCAGCGCGAGATCGCCGCCGACCCGGCCGGCGCGCGAAAGGCCGTACTCGCCCAGTCCAAGGGCGCGCTCCAGGCCGACTACGTGGACGCCTTCCAGCCCCGCTACGGCTACGGCGCGACCCTCTCGCCCGAGCTGCTGGCCCAGTTGGAGCAGGAGGCCGGCTGGGCGAAGGCAGCCCAGAGCCTGCCGGGCTCCGCCGACCACGTCGCGCTGCTGCGGCATCTGCACCCCGCACCCCTGACGGCCGCCGACCCGGCCGCCGTCACCGTCCACTGAGCCACGCCCCGACAGGAGATCCCCATGACCGTCGACCAGAACACCCTGCGCCGCCGCGGCGTCGGCCTGATCGCCCATGACCCCGCCCGCAGTTACGGCGGCTACACCCTCTACACGCCCATCACCAGCGCCGGCGAGATCCACCTCGTCGACATCGAGGGCCGGCCCGTCCACACCTGGAACTCCCCGCACCCGCCCGGCCGCCAGGCGCAGCTCCTCCCGGGCGGAAACCTCTTCTACGCGGCCAAGGACACCGGCAGCCCCACCCTCTTCCCCATCTGGGACGTCTACCACGGCGGCATCCTCCAGGAACTGGCCCCCGACTCCACGGTCCTGCGCGAGGTCCGGCACCCCTTCCACCACCACGACGCCTCGATCCTGCGCAACGGCAACCTCATCGTCACCGTCGTCGAACCCCTGGACCCGGCCGACGCCGCCCGCATCCGGGGCGGCATCCCCGGCTCCGAAGCCCCGGGCGGGGTGATCTACGGGGACGTGGTGTACGAGCTGACCTGGGACGGGGAAGAGGTGTGGCGCTGGGCTGCCATCGAGCACCTCGACCCCGAGGAGTTCCCGCTCAACCCCCACTTCGCCCGGGAGCACTGGCCCATGGCCAACACCGTCAACGAACGCGCCGACGGCTCGATCGTCCTGGGCTTCCGCAGCGCGTCCTCCACCGTGGCCGTCGACCGCGCCGACGGGTCCGTGCTGTGGCACATCGGCCCCGACGTCCTGGCGCAGCAGCACCATCCGCACGAGCTGGCGGGCGGGAACATCCTGGTCTTCGACAACGGCACCTACCGCGACACCACTTCCGTCCCGTACTCGCGGGTGCTGGAGCTGGACCCGCGCACGGGCAAGGAGGTGTGGGCGTACGAGGACAACCCGCCGCAGAACTTCTACAGCCCGTACATGTCCAGCGCGCAGCGGCTCCCCAACGGCAACACCTTCATCGCCGAGGGCTCCTTCGGGCGACTCTTCGAGGTGACCCCCGGCGGGGACGTGGTGTGGGAGTTCGTGGTCCCGCAGTTCCGGTCCTTCGGCGAGGGCGTGGGCCTGGAGTCCTCGGCCGGCGCCCAGAACTCCGTCTTCCGCGCCTACCGGTACTCCGCCGACCAGCTTCCCTGGCTGTGAACGACAGCCCGGTTCATTTCGCCGGAAGGCGTTGTGTGTACGGCGGATGAAATTGCCGCACGCTTTCGCGGATTCCGATATCAGGGCCGTTGACAGCCCTTCTCCGAACTGCCTAGCTTACGCCGCAGATAACGACATCAGCGGCCTCTTCTCTTCGACATGACGGCTGCTTTTCGATTCCTCGATTCATCGAATGCTGCTGGAGTGCCCTTGACCGGATCGCTTGTCCTCACCGCGCCCCCGGGACCGGCGGCGCCGGTGGAGCGGGTCCTCCCGCTCCGCCGGCCCGGGCGGTGGATCGCCACCGCCGTCGTGCTGCTCCTGGTCTCCCAGGCCGCCCACGGCCTGCTGACCAATCCCTTCTACCAATGGGACCGGTTCGCCTACTGGTTCGTCCGGCCCGTCATCCTGGAGGGCCTGCTCATCACCCTCCAGGTGGCCGCGTACAGCGCGGTCCTGGGTCTCGCGGGCGGCATCCTGCTCGCCCTCGGCCGGCTTTCCGCGAACCCCGTACTCCGGTCGGTGAGCTGGACGTACATCTGGCTGCTGCGCTCCGTGCCGCTGATCGTGGTCCTGCTCTTCCTCTACAACCTCAGCGCCCTCTACCCCACCCTGAGCATCGGGGTGCCCTTCGGGCCCGCCTTCTTCACCTTCGACGAATCGCGGCTGGCCACCGACATCGTCGTGGCGGTCGTGGGACTGAGCCTGAGCGAAGCGGCGTACGCGGCCGAGGTGGTACGGGCCGGTGTGCTCTCCGTCGACCAGGGCCAGCACGAGGCGGCGGCCGCGCTGGGACTGCCCAAGCGGTACCAGTTCGCCCGGATCGTCTTCCCCCAGGCGCTGCGCTCCATCGTCCCCGCCTACGTCAACCAGCTGGTCGGGCTGGTCAAAGCCACATCCCTGGTCTTCTACGTATCGCTGCTCGACCTGTTCGGCACGGTGCAGAGCCTCGGCAGCACCTACTCCGGCGACATCGTGCCGCTGCTGCTGGTGGCCACGTGCTGGTACGTGGTCCTCACCAGCGTCCTCTCGGTCGTCCAGTTCTACGTCGAGCGGTACTACGCGCGAGGTGCGCTGCGCACCGTACCGCCCACCCCCCTGCAGCGGGCCCGGACGGGCCTGGGCGATCTCCGGGACCGCTTCCGGAAGGAGACGGCGCGATGACCACCGCCCTGCGGGCCGCCGCGATCGAGGTCCACGACGTGCACAAGTGGTACGGCCGACAGCAGGTACTGGACGGGGTGAGCCTGACGCTGCGGCCGGGCACGGTCACCGCGGTCCTGGGCCGCTCCGGCTCCGGCAAGTCCACCCTGCTGCGGGTCATCAACCACCTGGAGAAGCCCGATGCCGGATATGTCAGCGTGGGCGGCGAGCCGATCGGCGTCACGCGGCACGGCGGACGGCTGAAGGAGCTGAGCGAGCGGGCGATCCTCGCCCAGCGCGGGCGCATCGGCTTCGTCTTCCAGAACTTCAACCTCTTCCCGCACCTGACCGTGCTGGACAACGTCGCAGCCGCCCCGGTGGCCACCGGCAGGCTGCCGCGACCGCAGGCCCGGGCCCTGGCGCGCGAACTCCTGGAGCGCGTCGGGCTCGGCGACCGCACCGGCGCCTATCCGCGACAGCTGTCGGGCGGCCAGCAGCAGCGCGTGGCCATCGCCCGCGCCCTTGCGCTGCGGCCCGGAGTCATCCTCTTCGACGAACCCACCTCCGCGCTCGACCCCGAACTCGTCGGCGAGGTGCTGTCCGTGATCAAGGGCCTGGCCACCGGCGGCACCACGCTGGTCATCGTCACGCACGAGATCGGCTTCGCCCGCGAGGTGGCCGACGAGATCGTCTTCCTCGACGGCGGCCGCATCGTCGAACAGGGCCCGCCCGAGCAAGTGCTGGACCGGCCCGCCCATCCCCGTACGCGGGAGTTCCTGAGCAAGGTGCTCTGACCCCGCCGAGCCCCACCCCGCCCACCGGCCCTTCCGAACCGAAAAGGAACACCATGCAACGCCGACGCTCCCTGCGCACCAGATTCGTCCGCGGCCTCGGTGCCGCCACCGCCACCGTGGCGCTCGCCTCCGGCCTCACCGCGTGCGGCGGTGAGGCCGAAGCCACCGGACCGGGCTCCGGCAAGGTCACCGTCGGCGCGGTGTCCAACGGTGCCGCCCAGCAGGCCGAGCTGTCCGTCCCGGTGGACGAGTCCCTGCGCGCCCAGCTGCCCGCTAAGGTCCGCGAGCGCGGCGAACTCCTCATCGGGGTCGGCGCGCTGCCCGCCGGCTTCCCGCCGCTGGCGTACGTCGGCACCGACCAGAAGACCCTGACCGGCGCGGAACCGGACCTCGGCCGCCTGGTGGCCGCGACGCTCGGGCTCAAGCCGGTGGTGAAGAACTCCACCTGGGAGAACCTGTTCGTCGGCATCGACAGCGGCAAGGTGGACGTGGCCTTCACGAACGTCACGGTCACGGAGGAGCGCAAGAAGAAGTACGAGTTCGCCTCCTACCGGCAGGACAACCTGGCCTTCGAGACGCTGAAGGACAACCCCTGGAACTTCGGCGGCGACTACCGCAATCTCGCGGGACGGACGGTCGCGGTCAGCTCGGGCACGAACCAGGAGAAGATCCTGCTGGAGTGGCAGAAGAAGCTCCAGGCCGAGGGCAAGGACATCACCGTCAAGTACTTCCCCGATGCCAACAGCACCTACCTGGCCCTGAGCGGCAAGAAGATCGACCTCAGCTTCGGCCCGAACCCGTCCATCGCCTACCACATCACCCAGACGGCGAGCAGTAACGCCCCCACCCGCAACGCGGGCTCCTTCTCCGGTGCAGGCGAATCCCTCCAGGGCCTGATCGCCGCGACCGCGAAGAAGGACAGCGGGCTCGCCAAGCCGGTGGCGGAGGCGATCAACCACCTGATCAAGAACGGCCATTACGCGCGGCTGCTCGCCGCCTGGAACCTGTCCAACGAGGCCGTCACCACCTCGGAGGTCGACCCGCCGGGGCTGCCGGTGACCAACTCCTGAATCCCCGGCCCCCGGGCCATGCCACGGACGGAGAGCCCGCCCCATGAGCACGAACGCCGGTCCCGGCACGAGCACGAGCAGTAGCACGAGTACGAGTACGAGCACGGGCCTGGGCGCCGTGGTGTCCCCGCACGTCCTCGACAACCCCGCCTGGGCCTCGCTGTCCGGCGCGCACGCCGCCTTCGCCGAGCGGGCGGCCCCGCCCGGGGCCGACCCCGCCTCCTCCCGCGCCGCCCGCTATCCGCCGGACGTCTCGCCGTTCGCCGCCCTCGCGGATCCGGCCGACCCGGACTCGTGGGCCGACCTGCACCGGCTGGTCGGCGACGGCGGGATCGCCGCGCTCGGCGGCGTACTGGCCCCGCCCGACGGCTGGGAGTCCGTCGGCTCGGTCCCCGGCGTCCAGCTGGTCGACACCGCGCTGCGCGCCGAACCCGCCCCCGAGGCGGTCAGGCTCGGCCCCCGTGACGTACCCGAGATCCTCGGCCTGATCGAGCTCACGAAGCCGGGCCCTTTCCTGCCCCGCACCGTCGAGCTGGGCGCGTACCTCGGCATCCGGCACCGGGGCCGGCTGATCGCGATGGCCGGAGAGCGGCTGCGGCCGCCCGGCTGGACCGAGATCAGCGCGGTGTGCACCCATCCCGACCACCAGGGGCGGGGGCTGGCGACGCAGCTGGTCCGTGCCGTCGCCGTGGGCATCCGGGAGCGCGGCGACGTCCCGTTCCTCCACACCGCCGCGAGCAACACGAAGGCGATCCGACTGTACGAGTCGATCGGCTTCGCCCTGCGCCGCCGGCCGTCCTTCACTGCGGTCCGTGCACCCGGCAACACCGCTGCCAACTTCTCTTAATATTCAGGTCATTGTATGGCACCGCTATCGGGCGTAGCGTCTCGAGGAGATATCGGTGACGGGCTTCCTCATCGCACTCTCATACGTCCTCATATTCGGCGACGCGTATCGGCCTCCTTTTCGCACGGCCGATCAGGAAGGCGCAATTCGACGTGTCCTCATCCCCGCCTGCATCCGTTTTCACATCAGCATCTTCGGAATCGCTGCACCTCGCCGTCGCGCTCGACGGCGCGGGCTGGCACCCGGCCGCCTGGCGCGAGCCGGGTGCCCGGCCCGGTGAACTCTTCACAGCCCGCTACTGGGCCGATGCCGTAGCCGAGGCCGAAGCCGGACTGCTCGACTTCGTCACCTTCGAAGACTCCCTCGCCCTCCAGTCGTCCTCCGCCGACGGGCCCGACGGGCGTACGGACCAGGTCCGCGGGCGGCTGGACGCGGTACTCACCGCCGCCCGCGTCGCACCGCTCACCCGGCACATCGGACTGGTCCCGACCGTGACCGCCACCCACACCGAGCCCTTCCACATATCGAAGGCGATCGCCACGCTGGACCACGTCAGCCGTGGACGTGCGGGCCTGCGCATCCAGGTGTCACAACCTGCCTACGAAGCCCGGCACTTCGGACGCCGGACGGTCCCGCTCCCCGATGCGGAGTCGTACGAGGAGGCCGCCGACCACATCGAGGTGATCCGGCGGCTGTGGGACAGCTGGGACGACGACGCCGAGATCCGGGACGTGGCCACCGGCCGGTTCATCGACCGCGACAAGCTGCACTACATCGACTTCGAAGGCCGTCACTTCAGCGTCAGGGGGCCCTCGATCACCCCCCGCCCGCCGCAGGGGCAACCGGTCATCACCGCGGCCACCGCGGCCGGCGCCGCAGGCACGCCCGGCGACGGCAGCGCGGCGTACGGCCTCATCGCCCGGTCCACGGATGTCGGGTACATCGCCGTGCGCGACGCCGACGGGGCCCGCGCCGCGGTCACCGAGATCCGGCGGGCCCGGGAATCCGCCGGGCTCGCGGCGCAGCCGCTGCACCTCTTCGCAGACCTCACCGTGTTCCTGGACGAGGACGCCCCGGCGGCCGACGCGCGCCGCAGCCGCCTCGACGCGCTCGCGGGCGCCTCGTACAGCAGTGACACGGCGATCTTCACCGGGACCACGGCGCAGTTGGCGGACCTGCTCCAGGACTGGCGCACGGCCGGCCTGTCGGGCTTCCGGCTGCGGCCGGGCGCACTCGCACACGACCTGCCCGCGATCACTCGCGGGCTGGTACCGGAGCTCCAGCGGCGCGGCGTCTTCCGCCGCGCGTACGAGGCGGACACCCTGCGCGGACTGCTGGGCCTGGAGCGCCCGGCCGGCCGCTACGCCGCCCACCCCGCCGCCTGATCCCGGACCGGTAAGGACCCGTCATGAGTAGCAAACCGCTCAAGCAGATCCATCTCGCGGCCCACTTCCCGGGCGTCAACAACACCACCGTGTGGAGCGACCCGGCGGCCGGCAGCCACATCGACTTCGACTCGTTCGTCCACTTCGCGCAGACCGCCGAACGCGCCAAGTTCGACTTCCTCTTCCTCGCCGAGGGGCTGCGACTGCGCGAACAGGGCGGAAAAATATACGATTTGGATGTCGTCGGTCGTCCCGACACCTTCACGGTGCTCGCCGCCCTGGCAGCCGTCACCGAGCGTCTCGGGCTGACCGGAACGATCAACTCCACCTTCAACGAGCCCTACGAGGTGGCCCGCCAGTTCGCCTCGCTGGACCACCTGTCCGAGGGCCGGGCCGCCTGGAACGTGGTCACCTCCTGGGACGCCTTCACCGGCGAGAACTTCCGGCGCGGCGGATTCCTGCCCCGCGAGGAGCGCTACAGCCGGGCAAAGGAGTTCCTGGCCACCGCGCACGAGCTGTTCGACTCCTGGGACGGCAGCGAGATCGTCGCCGACGCCGGATCCGGCACCTTCCTGCGCGAGGCCCGGGCCGGGGCCTTCGCCCACCAAGGGCAGCATTTCGACATCGAGGGCCACTTCAACGTGCCGCGCAGCCCGCAGGGCCGCCCGGTGATCTTCCAGGCGGGCGACTCCGACGAGGGCCGCGAGTTCGCCGCCTCCTCCGCCGACGCGATCTTCGGCCGGTACGGGACGCTCGACGAGGGCCGGGCCTTCTACGCCGACGTCAAGGGCCGGCTGGCCGCGTACGGGCGCAGCCACGACGAGCTGAAGATCCTGCCCGCCGCCACCTTCGTCCTCGGCGACACCGACGCCGAGGCGCACGAGCTCGCCCACGAGGTGCGCCGCCTCCAGGTCAGCGGGCAGACCGCGATCAAGTACCTGGAGCACGTCTGGAACCGGGACCTGTCCGGCTACGACCCGGACGGCCCGCTGCCCGACATCGATCCCGAGACCGGCGAGAACACCGTCGCCCTCGGGCGGGCGAGCGTCCGCCAGTTCCGCGACCCGCTCGAAACCGCCCGGCAGTGGCGCGCGTTCGCCGAGGCCAAGAACCTCTCGATCCGGGAGCTGGTCATCGCCACCACCTCCGGCCAGACCTTCGTGGGCTCCGCGGCCACCGTCGCCGAGCAGATCGACACGCTCGTGCAGGCGGACGCGGCCGACGGCTTCATCCTGGTTCCCCACATCACCCCGGGCGGCCTGGACGTCTTCGCCGACACCGTCGTCCCGCTCCTGCAGGAGCGGGGGGTCTTCCGCACCGAGTACGCCGGCACGACACTGCGCGACCACCTCGGGCTCGCCGTGCCGAAGGCGCCTTCCGGCAGGCAGGCCGCGGGCGCATGAAGTTCCTGGCCATCACCCTGATCACGGACTCCGCGGACCCGGTGACGGGCGCGCCGACACCCACCCGCGAGCGGTTCCGCGAGGTGGTCGGCGCCGCGCTGCTCGCGGAAGAGCTCGGCTTCGACGGCTTCGGGGTCGGCGAGCGCCACGAGAGGCCGTTCCTGTCGTCCTCGCCGCCCGTGGTGCTCAGCCACATCGCCGCCCTGACCCGCCGGATCCGGCTGTTCACCGCCGTGACCACCCTGAGCCTGCTGGACCCGGTGCGGGCGTACGAGGACTACGCGACGCTCGACCACCTCTCCGACGGCCGCCTGGAGCTGATGATCGGCAAGGGCAACGGCACGGCGCAGCGCGAGCTGTTCCACGTGACCCCCGAGGACCAGTGGGAGCGCAACGCCGAGGCCTACGAGCTGTTCCGGCGGATCTGGCGCGAGGACAAGGTGAGCGCCGAGCCGCGCTTCCGCCCCTCGCTGGCCGGCGCCGAGGTGCTGCCGAGGCCCTTCCAGCCGGCCTTGCGGGTCTGGCACGGCAGCGCGACCAGCAAGGAGTCCGTCGACCTCGCGGCGCGTTACGGAGACCCGCTCTTCTCGGCGAACGTCACCCACCCGATCGGCCCGTACGCCGAGCTGATCCGTCACTACCGGGAACGCTGGGAGCACTACGGGCACGATCCGGCGAACGCCGTCGTCGGCGCGGGTACGGCCGGTTACCACGCGGCCCCCACCTCGCAGCAGGCGGTGGCGGCGTACCGGCCTGCGTTCGCCCGGTACCTCGCCTTCCACAAGCAGCAGGGTGTGGATCCCGTCTTCCCGACGCTGGAGGACTTCGTCGAGCGGAGTTCGGCGCTGGTCGGCAGCCCCCAGCAGGTGATCGAGAAGGTCCACCGCTACCACGAGGCGTTCGGCCACACGGCCCTGCACCTCCAGGCGGAGCCGGGCGGGCTCACCCCCGCGGAGCACCGTGCCTCCCTCGAACTCTTCCAGTCCCGGATCGCCCCGGTGTTGCGCCGCGAGATCCCCGACCCTTCCTTCCCCTCCTTCCCCGACCCTTCCCTGCCCGACCTTTAAGGAGCCCGGCCATGTCCGGCATCCCCCTCGGGGTCCTCGACCTCGTCCCGGTCTCGTCCGGTTCCACCGCCGCCGAGGCCCTGCACCACAGCATCGACCTCGCCCGGCAGACGGAGGCGTTCGGCTACGCCCGCTACTGGTTCGCCGAGCACCACCTCAATCCGGGGGTCGCCGGGACCTCCCCGGCGGTCGTCCTCGCACTGACCGCCTCCGCGACCTCCACCATCCGGCTCGGCTCCGGCGCCGTCCAGCTCGGGCACCGCACCGCGCTGTCCACGGTCGAGGAGTTCGGCCTGATCGACGCGCTGCACCCCGGCCGCCTGGACCTGGGCCTGGGCCGCTCGGCCGTCAGGCCGCAGCCCGGGGCCGCGCAGGTGACTCCGTTCGAGGGGTACACCGCGAACGGGTTGCGCATCCCGGCCCGGTTCTCCTTCGCGCACCTGCTGGGGCATCCGCGGGTCGCGCTCCAGCAGAAGCTGCTGAACCTGCCCGGCGCCCAGCCACAGGAGTACGGCGAGCAGGTCGACGACCTGCTCGCACTGCTGCGGGGCGACTACCGCTCCCCGGAGGGAGTGGAGGCGCATGCCATCCCGGGGGAGGGGGCCGACGTACAGGTGTGGATCCTGGGCAGCAGCGGCGGAGTCAGTGCGGAGACCGCGGGCCGCAACGGGCTCAGGTTCGCGGCCAATTACCACGTCAGTCCCGCTTCCGTGCTGGAGGCGGCCGAGGGCTACCGGGCCGCCTTCAAGCCGTCCGCCGACCTGGACCGGCCGTACCTGACGGTGTCCGCCGATGTCGTCGTCGCCGCGGACGACGCGACCGCCCGCGAACTGGCCACCGGATACGCACCCTGGGTGCGCAGCATCCGTACCGCCGAGGGCGCCATCCCCTTTCCCACCCCTGCCGAGGCGCGCGCCCTGCCCTGGACGGAGGCGGACCGATCGCTGGTCGCCGACCGGGTGGAGACCCAGTTCGTCGGCTCGGCGCAGACCGTGGCGGACCATCTGGAGCGGCTCCAGGAGGCCACCGGGGCGGACGAGTTGCTGATCACCACGATCACGCACGGTCACGCGGACCGGGTCCGCTCCTACCGCCTGCTGGCCGAGGAGTGGCAGCGCCGCTCCGGCGCCGGCCGAGCTGTCACACGCTCTTAATGCCCCGTGCATGGCCATCAGACCGGTGCTCTCCGCATGATCGAATTCCGTCCCGCGAGAGCCAAGGAGCCCCCTGATGCCCACCCGCCGCCACTTCCTCGCCGGGTCCGCGGCCACCTTCGGCCTCGCCGTGCTCCCCGCCGCGCCGGAGGCCCGGGCGGCGGCCCGGGCAGCCCAGGCCGCCACGACCGCCGGTACGGCGACTCCGAACCTCGTGGTGATCCTTGCCGACGACCTCGGCTACGGCGACCTCGGCGCGTACGGCCAGAAGCTGATCACCACACCGCGGATCGACCGGCTCGCCGCCGAGGGCCTGAGGTTCACCGACGCCTACTCGACGGCGGCGGTCTGCGCGCCCTCCCGCTGCTCGCTGCTGACCGGCCTGCACACCGGGCACTCCGCCGTCCGGGCCAATCCCGACGGCGCCCCCGGCGCGCTGAAGGCCGGTGACACCACCTTCGCCGAGGTGCTGCGCGCCCGCGGCTACCGCACCGCGGTGATCGGGAAATGGGGCTTCGGGCCGGAGGAGGGCAACCAGCCCAGCCACCCCAACTCCCGCGGCTTCGAGGAGTTCTACGGATACATCGACCACGGCCACGCGCACGAGTACTACCCGCAGTACCTGTGGCACAACGGCGCGAAGGAGACGATCGCTGCCAACGCGGGCGGCGCGCAGGGCGCCTACGCTCCCCAACTCATCGAGCAGCGCGCGCTGGACTTCATCAGTGACCACGCCGCCGAGCCCTTCCTGCTCTTCCTCACGCCGACCGTGCCGCACGCACCGAGCGACATCCCCGACGTGGGCGCGTACGCCTCCCGTACCTGGACCCAGCAGAACAAGGGCCACGCCGCCCAGATCACCTACTTCGACACGCTCGTGGGGAAGGTCACCGACCGGCTGCGCGCGCTGGGCATCGCCGAGAACACCGTCGTCCTCGTCACCAGCGACAACGGCCCGCACGAGGAAGGCGGGGTCAACCCGGACCTGTTCGACGCGAACGGCCCGCTGCGCGGCTACAAGCGCAACCTCTACGAGGGCGGCATCCGCGTCCCGCTGATCGCCTGGTCCCCGGGCCGGATCGGGGCGGGGACCAGCGACCGTCCCACCCCGCTCACCGATGTACTGCCCACCCTGGCGGAACTCGGCGGCGCACCCGCACCCGCCGACATCGACGGACTGTCGGCCGCCCCGCTGCTCGCCGGTGGCCTGAACGCGGCACGCCACAACCACCTCTACTGGTACCGGGACGAACGCGGCGTCACCAGCCGCGCCAACGCCGAGGACGGCGGCCGCGCCACCTGGCTCGCCGAGGCCGTGCGCAAGGACGACTGGAAGGCCGTGCGGTTCGCGCCCGTCAGGGACCACGCACTGCCCGACGCACAGTGGCAGGTCGAGCTGTACGACCTCGCCTCCGACGCCGGTGAGCAGCGCAACGTCGCCGCCGCCAACCCGTCCGTGGTGACCGGCCTGGTCGCCCTCATGCGTTCCTCATGGGTGGACACGTACGTCCGGGGGCCCTTCGGAGTCCGCGCGCAGATCCAGGGGCCTGCCGTGCCCGGTCAGGCCTTCACGGCAACCGCGACCCTGGGCAACGGGTCGGCCAAGCCCTGGACCCGCGCACTCCTCGCGCTGAGCGCCCCGGCGGGCTGGCAGGTCCGGGCGACCACCGCCACCGGCCAGGACCTGCTGGCCGCCGGAGCCACGCTGACCACGTCCTGGCGGGTCACCCCGCCCGCGACGGCCACCTCCGCCACACAGTGGCCGCTGACCTTCGACGGCACCGCGGAGTCACCGACGGGGCCGCTGCGCTACTCCGCCACGGAACGGGTTTCCACGGTGCCGCCGGTGCCGGTTGCCGACGCCTACCTGAGCGATCTCGAATGGGTGTCGGCCGCCAACGGCTGGGGTCCGGTGGAACGCGACCGGTCCAACGGGCGACAGGCGGCCGGGGACGGCACGCCGATCTCGTTCGGCGGAGTGACCTACGCCAAGGGCCTCGGCGTCCACGCGCCCTCCGAGATCGTCTACCACCTCGGCGCAGCGGCGGACCGCTTCACCGCGCTCGTCGGCATCGACGACTTCTCGACGAAGCAGTCCGCCACCGGCGCGACGAAGGCCTCGGTACGGGGCGACGGCAAGGTGCTGTTCACCAGCGGCAAGCTGACCGGCGCGGGCGGTCCGGTGCAAGTGGACCTCGACGTACGCGGGGTGAAGCTGCTGCACCTGGTCGTCGAGGACGCCAACGCCAACTCGGCGTTCGACCACACCTCCTGGGCCCTCGCCCGGGTGACCGTGCGCTGAGCGGGAGCGCCCCCTGCGGAGATCCGACGGCCGGTACTGGTCGCGTACGGGGGGTTCAGCCGAGAGCGCGGTCGAGGTTGAACGCCGCGCTGATCAACGACAGATGGGTGAAGGCCTGCGGGAAGTTGCCGAGCTGTTCGCCGGTCAGCCCGATCTCCTCGGCGCGAAAACATAATCGCGGGCGTGGTGGCGTCCGGGGCCTACGATCGCTCGCTGGGGGTGCCCGATGCGGCTGTGGCGCAGGCGAGGGAACGGGGCGACTGCCGAGACGAAGCCCGACAGGGTAGGGGCACGCGCACGGGCATGGGCGCGAGTGCGGGCGCCGGAGCGGGAAGCCGATCCGTGGCAGGACTGGCTGAGCCGTTCGCCCGAGGCGCGCGGTCCGGAAGTGGTGGGCGGACGTGGCCGAGCAGACCGCGGGCTCGGCGAGGACGGGTACTGCGAGCGGCTGGGCAAGCTGTTCTCGCGGCTGTCGCCCCGCGACTTCGCGGCGCTGGGCCTGGGCTGCTCCCGCCGGATCGACCGCCCCTGCCGGGAGCCGCCGACCTGCTCGCAGGACCCCGTCACGCCGCCCGCGGGCGAGCGGCCGGCTCTGCGTGAGGGCCCGGTGGCCGGCGCCTGCAGTGGCTTCCGGGACTGCTCCACCCGGTACGGGGTGCGGGCCGCCTTCACCGCCGACGACCGCCACCTGGCGGTGACCGTCCACGGCAGGTGGTCCCGGGTGATGCTGTGGGTGGACGGGATCCGGGTGGAAGCGCCGAGCTTCCTCGATGACGTCGGCCACTGGGTGGACGGCCGCTTCTACGTCACGACGATGGCCGCCCTTGACGACCACCCCCTTCAGGGGCATGTCGGCATGGGGCAGACCGCGATCCTCTCGCTGGTGATCCACGACGTCGCCACCGCCGCCACCCACATCGTGGACCCCGAGCCGCACGAGGACTGGTCCTTCCCGGTCGCGGTGCTCCGCGACGGAGAGTGGCTCCTCTACCCGACCCTCCAGGCCCGCGACACCGACCACCCCGACCGCACCCTCACCCTCCCGTAGTCCGCCGGCCCCACTGGCGAGACGCACCATGCAGTCGCCCGGTCGGTGTCCGGCACACCGGGCACAGCACCGGAAACCGGCCCGCGGCGTCTCGTGCCGGCGGTCCGCGATTGCGACGAGGCCGCCTCCCAGGAATCCGAGCAGCCGCCGCCGGAGAGTCCCTCAACGTCCCACCTGTGGAGCGAGCATGACGGAAATGCCGGTGGACAACCCGTTCACGAAGCCCTTCCTCATCGGGTACGGGGGTCCCTGCACTGCTTCCAGAGCGAGCAGGCGCACGCTGTGCCGGGCCAAGGCGTGCCCCTGACGCGGAAGTGGTCGGTGAAGGTGGACGCGGAGGGGGAGACCCGCGGTTGGGGATCCGCGGACTTCCCGCTGACCGCCCTGGACGGCTGAGCCAGGCCGACACGCCCCCCGCGCCGGACGACTTCGCTGGGGGAGCCCGTGCCTTCAGGGGCGCAGGCCGGCCTGCCTGAGCGCCACCCGGGACAGGTCGCCGATGACCTGCTCTTCCGCACGACGCCCACCCGCCGCACACCAAAGGGGAACCCCATGCCCGGCATCCACCGCACCCGCAGCCACGCCCTGTTCACCATCCCGCTCGCCATCGGCCTCCTCGCCGCCGCCGCGTTACCCGCCGGCGCAGCCGCCTTCCCCGGCCCCCCCAGCCCCGGCCTCGCCACGTCCCTCACCTGCCGCGGCGCCGGCGTCGACCCCGCCGCCCGCGTCCGCCACCGGGCCGAGATCCTCATCAACGCACCGCTGCGCACGGTCTGGAAGCTGCAGACCGACATCGAGCGCTGGCCGTCCTGGCAGGCTCCCGAGGAGACCCACACCGGCCCTCAGGCCGACGCGGACGTCCCCACCGCGACCGCCATCCTCCGTCAGGGACTCGAAGCATGGCTGAGCGACCTCAAGGTCACCGCCGAGGCCCGCGCCCACCACCGGCCGGACTGACCCACGCCCCGCACCGGCAACCGCGCAGTTCAGCGTGGGCCGTGGAGCACCGGGAGGGCATGAATGTGGCGGCGTGTCGTTGACACCTGCCGAACGGCGTGCGACAAAGACCCCATGGGTTCGGTCGGTCTCCTCATCTGAAGTGCGGATCTCCGGGTGACCGGGCCACCCGTACGGGGCCCGTGCCGACGCCGGGGCCGCGTGAAAATCCACTGTCGCCGCACGCGAGACTGTCGAACAGTGGGCACACCACCGCACTCATGTGAACGGACAACTCTCCTTTGACCACGATTCCCGGATCCTGTGTCCCGGGGCGGACCTGGACGGTCCGTCTGACCGGCCACGGTGACCACACCGTCTCCGTCACCTGCACCACCGAAGCGTGCCGCATGCCGCCCCGGTCCAAGGACACGGCGGCCATGCGACGATTCGCCGCCGAGCACGCCCGCGCGCACGCCCGCCTCGTCACTGCCCGCCCCAACGCGGCGTGCGCCTGCCGGGCCGCCGAATGCGGATTCCACGAGGACACCAGATCCTCCTGTACCGGCGCCCCGCTGCTCGTCCTCATCCACAACCCTGCCGTCGGCCAGGTCTGGACCCTCGCCGAGATCTGCCAGGCCTGCGCACCCTTGATCTCCCACACCGCCGTCCTCGGCCGCGCCCAGCAGGCGCCCCCTCGTCCCTCCGCAGCATCGGCCCCTGCCTCGCCCCACCTCGCCTCGCCGGCTCCGGCACGTGTGGCAGTGGCCGGCGGCTTCTCGTCCCCCGAGGCCGCTCCCGAAGCCGTCTCCCGCCGCCGCCCGTACCGCGGTGGCCCCCGACGCACCCGCTGACGGCCGCCACACGACGCGGGAGCCGCGCCTGTGACGCCTGGTCGGCCGGCCGGCGCCGAGGCACCGCAGGCGACGGGACGCCGGTCGAGCTGCCGCGGGCGAGGCGGCATCACCGCGTGTGGCGCCACCAGTAACGCTCGACGATGAGCTCTTCGAGCGCGTGGAGCCGCTCCGCGGCCATCCCTGAAGAGGTGTCGGGGTGTTTGAGTGCGATGCAGAGGTCGGAGGCGAGGTAGGTCGCTTCCCGAACCTCGCATTGTGCGCGCAGGGTTTCCAGGGGGGTCAGCGTCGTCCGGGAGATGACGTCGAGAACGGTCTGCGTGTGCGGGCCGCTGAACCGGGCCAGGAAGAACCAGTCGTCGGCGGGTTCGCCGAAGCGGGCCCACTCGAAATCCAGCAGGGCCGTCACGCGCAGACCATGAACGAGCCAGTTGTCCCAGTGGCAGTCCGCGTGAACCGGGACGACCGCTTCCGCTTGGTGCGGTGCGTGCTCTGCGATCGCCGTCAGGCCGTCGATGAGGCGGCGGGGGATGGTCCCATGCCGGTCCAGGGCGGCGAGATCCGCCATCTCGGCGAAGAGCGCGGCCCGGCTGGTGAACCCGCCGTGCTCGAGAGGTTCCCTCAGCATCTGGTCGATGTGGCCCGCAGGTATCCAGCTGTGCAGTCGGTCGAGCCGCTGGACTGCCTCCTTGGCCAAGGAGCGCGCGGTCACACCGTCCATGCCGGACATGCCCATGCCGGGAGCCGCCCCCGGCACGCGGGTGTAGCAGGCGTAGCGCACGTCGCGCGTCCCCAGCCGGCGGAGCCCGCTGTCGAGCAGAGGGGCCGTGAGGCCGGCGGGCAGGTGGGGCGCGAGGGCGATCTCCCGATTCAGCCGTGAGTGGCCGGCGGCGTCGATGATCTTCACGACGACGTCCGAGCCGACGTAGACGTGGTGGGAGCTGCTCTCAGCGGTGGTCATGGGGCCGGGATCGCGCCCCAATGCCGCTGAGGCGATCTCGCGAGCGGCATCGTGGGCCTGTCGCAAGTCGGTCATGAGTTCTCCAGCCGTAGGCGGCGATCGCGCCGATGGGGTCAACCGAGGCTCGCGGTTGACCCCGTCAATGATCATCGACGTGTGACGACTGCGCATCGATACGGCGGGGCTCAGGGGGCCGGGTGGCGTGGGGCGCTGGCCACCCCGGACTCCCGCCCGCTGAGCTCGGCGTCCAGGGTTTCCTGGGCGATACGCATCGACTCCGCGTACTTCGGCTGGGACATCCGCTGCCAGGCCCGGTCCGGTGCGATGTCCTCGACCCGGCTCGTCACCCACCAGATGTTGCCGAACGGGTCGCGCACCCTGCCGCCCCGGTCGCCCCACGCGCTGTCAATGGCCTCGGTGACGACCGTTGCCCCGTTCGCCACGGCGGCGGCCATCGCCGCGTCCGCGTCGGGGACGTAGATGCGCAGCAGCGCGGGCATCACGGGCCAGTCGGGCCGGCGGTCGAAGGCCAGGACGACCGTGTCGCCGATGCGGATCTCGCCGTGTCCGATGGTGCCGTCCTCGAGGGGTACCCGAGCGAGCTCTTCGCCGTCGAACGCCGCGGTGATGAAGTCGAGCAGCGCACCGGTGTCGTCGGTGACGACCCACGGTGCGACGCTGGTGTAGCCCTCGGGCGCGGTGTGCTTCATCGGTACGTCCTGTCTGCCGGGTCCTGCTGACGTGACGACAGTAGGGTCTGAGTAGGTCAGGTTTCGTCCTGGTTCGGGGGTGGTGTCAGCCCACGTCGGGCTTGCCCTGCCGTACGGCGTCGTGGGCGGCCAGTGCGGCGCGCAGCGTCAGCGCATCGGCGCCGCGGGCAGCGTCCAGTCCGGTGAACTCGGTCGCCTTGCGCAGGCGGTAGTCGACCGTGTTCGGGTGGACCTGGAGCCGGGCGGCGGCCCGGCGCCGGTCAAGGCTGCACGCGAGGAAGACGCGTAACGTGACGAGCAGCTCCGGTCGCGCATCGAGCGGGTCGAGCAGCGCGGCGAGCCCGTCCCTGGCCGGGCTCGGGCGGCTCAGCTGGTACTCGAGCAGCACATCGTCGAGCAGGTACAGCCCGGGCGCCCGGCCGGACGCCTCTGCCACCTCCCGTACCTCGCCGGCCAGCCGGGCGGCCTCGGCAACGCCTTCCGGTGCTGCGGCCGCCGCCGCAGCCAGCACCTCGGCGCCGCACATCCGTCCGAGCTGTTCGACCAGCCGGGCGAGCCGGTCCCGGTCCGTACGGCCGAAGTCGGCGGCCGGTGTCTCGTACGGGATCAGCACCAGCCCGCCGTCGCCGGACAGCACGGACAGCGGGACCCCCCTCGTCTGGCGCTGCAGTTCATTGCGCAGCCGCCGGAGTTTGCGGCGCGCTGCGACCGAATGGTTCATGCCGGGCACCAGCTCGTCCGGGTGCGGTCCCACGGTGATGCTCAACACCAGGTAGCAGGGCGGCAGACGGATGCCCGCGCGGTCGGCCGCGGCCTGCGGGCTGCCGCCCTCCAGCAGCCGGGACAGCAGCGACTGCAGGGCGACCTGCTGGTCACTGAGCGCCGTCTGCCGCTCCTGTACGTACCCCGCTGCGACCTCGCAGCTCACCAGTCGCAGATACGCGAGCAGTTGGCGCTGGACCAGCAGCACGTCGCCCAGGTCACCCGGTTCGGCCGCCGAGAAGACCTGGGCGGCGCACTCCTCCGCACCCAGGTGATAGGCACCGACCACCGCCTCCAGCGGCACGCCTTCGTCGGCGCGCCGGGCCGAGGACTCGCGGATCGCCGCCGCTTCGGCCTGCCCCGGCAGTTCGCCGGTGCGCAGGACCGCGGCGAAGCTCCGGATGCCGCGGGTCACCTGCTTGGCGATGTCGCCGCCGAGGTGTTCCGCCGACAGCGTTCCGTAGACCGGCAGCCGCTCGACGAGCCGGACCATCACCGCACGTTCCAGCGCCCCGGCGGCGTCCTGAAGCCGCTTGTGGACCGGCACTCCGCCGAACTGCGGCCCCGATTCCCGTCCCACCGCGTTGGATCCGGTCACAATCCACCTCGCACATCTCTGTTCACCACCCCGGAGACGCGGCCGCGTACCGGCCCCATGATGTTTCCGGGACATCACCTACTGGTTGGTAACACGACTGGGCGGTGGATGGCCAGATGTGGCGGACCCCGGCCGCATCGATCACCGCAACCCCCTGCCGGGGGCCGCCCGCCCCGGCCTGACGCGCCGATGCACGCGACCTCGTGCCGGAGCGTCAGCCCCCACCCA
This sequence comes from Streptomyces sp. NBC_00354, assembly GCF_036106915.1. Taxonomy (NCBI): domain Bacteria; kingdom Bacillati; phylum Actinomycetota; class Actinomycetes; order Kitasatosporales; family Streptomycetaceae; genus Streptomyces; species Streptomyces sp. NBC_00354. The sequence goes on from NZ_CP107983.1 coordinate 8,464,607, forward strand.
GGAATCGAGGAAGGCATGTCCAAGGCAGCCGTTCGCCTCATCGCCCTCGCTGTCGCCACCGCGGCGGCCATGACCGCCGCGCCGGCGGCCACCGCCGCCCCGTCCGCGCCCGCAGCAGCGACGACCACGTCGAGCGACCCGTTCTACGCCTATGGCGGCAGCGAGCCCCTCTCCGCGTTCGCGCCGGGCACCGTGCTGAACACCCGCGAGCTGCAGTACCACGTCCTCGGCATCTCCACCCCCCTGAAGGCAGTCCAACTGCTCTACCGCACCACCGACGCCCAGGGCCGCCCGGCCGCGAACGTGACCACGGTGGTGCGCAGCCCGACGGGTGACCGGAGCAAGGCGGTGTCCTACCAGTCGTTCTACGATTCACTCAGCCCGGAGGACGGGCCGTCCCGTGCGATCGCCGGCAACGTCTCGTTGGGCGGCATCATCCCGAACGTCGAGGCCGTCTTCCTGGCGCCGCTGCTGACGCAGGGCTACGACGTCGTCATCCCGGACACCGAAGGGCAGCAGGCGCACTTCGCTGCGGGACCGGAGTACGGGACGAACACGCTGGACTCGATCCGCGCCGCGACCAAGTCGGCCCAGACCGGACTGAATTCCGACACCGCATTCGGCCTCATGGGCTACTCCGGCGGTTCCGTCGCAACCAACTGGGCCGCTGCGCTCGCGCCGAGCTACGCGCCGGACGTCCAGCGCAAGCTCGTCGGCTACGCCGAGGGCGGCCTGCTCGTGGACCCGGCACACAACCTGAAGTACGTGGACGGCTCATTGGTGTGGTCGGGCGTCATCCCCATGGCGGTCATCGGGGTCTCCCGCTCCTACGGCATCGATCTCAAGTCCTATCTCAACGGCTACGGCCTGGAGGTGTACAAGGAGCTGGAGTACGGCTCCATCATCGACGCCCTCGGTCACTACCCGGGGCTGACCTGGAAGAAGATGGCGAAGTCGCAGTACGCCGACCCCAACTCGATCCCCGCGTTCGTGGGGGCGATGAACAAGCTCAACCTCGGCTCGGCCGCCACCCCCGCCATCCCCGGATTCATCGCCCAGGGCAACGCGGGCGTCCTGGAAGGGACCTTCGGCAACCACCCGGGAATCGGCACGGGCGACGGCGTCATGGTCTCCGGGGACGTGCGGGCGCTCGCCCGCCAGTATTGCGCCACCGGCAACTCCGCCGTCAAGTACAGCCAGTACGAGCTGTTCAGCCACACGGGCGCGTCCGTGGCCTGGGCGCCTGCCGCGCTGGGCTGGCTGGGTGACCGCTTCGCGGGCAGGCCGGCCCCGTCCGACTGCGGCCGCATCCCCACGGGAAATTCACTGGCACCGGAGGAGCCGGTGTCGCTGTCCTGACGCCGCGCGAGGTCCTGCCGCGCCGAATCCGCGCGGCAGGACCTCGCCCGGGCGCGTGGCGGTGGCGGTGGCGGTCGGATCGTGCAGGCGATGAGCGGTCGGTGCGAGAGGCCTGCTGCACGCACCGGGCCGTCAGGTCATGAGCAGCAGCCGTGTGTTCGACACCAGCTTCCGGTTGACGCTGGTGCTCTGAACGAAGATCGTGAAGTCGTCGTTGTGGTCCGGCTTGACGCGCACTTCCGTGTCGGGCAGGCCGAGCAGCGCTCGGGCCTCCGGTCCCGTGTAGACGCGATCCGTCTTCTTCTCCAGCACCGCGATCTGCTTTCGCGCCTGGATCTTTTCTGACTTGCTCAGCTGGTAGTAGGCGCAGCCGGTGCGGTAAGTGTGCCCGCACTCGATGACCCAGTCCCGGATCGCCGCTTCGCGGGCCACGGGAATCAGCTGGTACTGCGACAGATCCACCGGGGTGAGACCGGCTTCCTTGATGCGGTCATTGTTGACTGCTTCTGCACCCGTGGAGAACACCGCCCGCGATCCCCGGATGCCCTTGGCGCGGCCCACCATGAATTTCTCGGTGGCCTCCCGGATGACCTGCCCGGCCTCTTCCAGACCCTGCGTGCTCGTGGCGTCCCAGATGGCGATGTTGTCCTTCGGGAAGCCGCACTGCATGGCCTCGCGCTTGCCCATCTGGTCCGGTACAAGGACGGCCAGGGTCCAGTTGTCCTCCTGTGTCTCGATCATCGTGGCCATTGCCCGCACCAGTGTACGCGGGTCCCGGGCAGGGGCGTCGGGGCAGCGATGACTCGCGTTCTCCTGTCCGTCGGTCAGTACGAACGTCAGGAAGCTGTGGTCGCCGTACAGTTGGGCCGTCTGCGCCAGCTCCCGCTGTGACTTCAGCGTGGCAGCCAGCAGAGCCGTCATTCCACCGACGCGGTACAGCTGCTTCAGGGACGGCATGCGCAGAACGTCCTTGTCGTAGATGACGCACTCCACCTTGTCCGAGAAGACGTACACGGTGACGCGGGTTTCCTGGTCCAGTTCCTGCGATCGGCGGGCCAGGTAGGCAATCTGCTGGTCTGCGACTTCGACGACCTTGCGACTCAGCTGTGACATGGACGAACTGGCATCCAGCACGAGAGCAACGTGGTTGATGTAGTTCTGGTTTCCGGACATGACGGCTCCCCCTGTTTCCGACTTGATGCTTCGATCCTCCCACCCACCACTGACAATCGATCTTGGGTTCCGGGCGCCACCGACGATCGACGATCGACGAGCCCGACGCGAACCTCGACGAGCACGGCTCGGAGGGTCCAAGGACCCGTGGCCGGATCGGCGCTCTGACGCGGACGGGCCGGGCTGTGTTGAGCTGTCTCCCGCACCTGACGGACCAGCACCCACACCAGGTGCGTTCTCGTTGTGCCGCCGCACGGTCCTTCTGCACCCGGGAACCTGGAGGGAACATGCCCCGCAGATCCCGATCGGCCGCGGTCGCCGCGGTCACCGCCGTGGCCTTCGCCACCACCCTGACCGGAACCGCCGGTGCCGACGCCCTCAGTGCCGATGCCGCCCCGGCCCAAGCCGCCCCTCGGCCCGTCCACTGGACCGCACAGCCGCAGGGCGTGACGGCCGCCGCACCTCAGCGATTGCTGAACCAGCCCGTGCGGATCACCAACGACTTCGCCAAACGCCCCACGACCCAGCGCCTGGACGTGGACGCGAACGGCGGCGGCAACGGCACAGTCGTCCAGATCTGGCAGTGCAACGGCACTAAGGTACAGATCTGGGACTGCAACAACAGCCCGCAGCAGAGCTGGTCCCACCCGTCGGGCGACCGCGCGCCCTACAACGCCCGCTTCTACGGGGGCGGGAACATCGTCATGGACCGCGATGCGAACGTCCTCGGCAACGGCGCCCGCATCCAACTGTGGCAGAAGAACTTCCAGTCGCAGCAGTGGTGGGACGTCTGGACGGACTGACGGATGGACGGGCCACAGGTCCGGCCGGCGGCAACGGAGAGCTGATGCTCGTCACCGGCCGGACCGGCCTGGTGCAAGGCCTCATCCCGCGCAGCTCCGACGCCTGACGCGGTGGTGACGGTCCGGGCCGTATGACCTCCTCGGGTCCAACCACCCCCGCATCAGCCGTACGTGACCGTCACTTCGCGGAAGCCCAGGGAGCGCAGCAGCCCCTCGAGCATGGACGTGGTGTTCTTCTCGGCGCGCCCGGCGAGCCCGCTGTCACGGGCCGCTACGTCGATGTGCTGCGCGGCGAGCTTCTGTACGGCCTGCTCACCGGCCGGGTTGTCGGAGAACAGATCGCCGATCCGGTCCAGCAGGCCCCGCTGCTTCGACACCGCGTACGAACGGTTCGGGTCGAGGGCTGCCGTGCCGAGCACCGCGTGGGGCAGCCGGATCGACGCCTTGGTGCGGTCGCCGTTCACGGTGACGTTCCGCTCGCCCAGTGCGCCCAGGTCGACGTAGCCGCCGACCGTGCCGGCGCCCACGTACAGGGTGCGGGTTCCACGGATGGCATCCGGCAGGAACGCCGCGTCCTTCTCCAGGTCGACGACCACCTGGAAGTTGCCGACGGCAGCCTCGTAACGGGCCATGTCCTGGATCGACTTGAGGAGAGCGGGACCGGAACGGTCCCGGGTCTCCTCGCCGAAGAGGCCGCCGAAGCCCGGAACCAGGCTGAAGCGCTCCACCAGCACGATCAGCACCCCGACCACCGCCAGGCCGGCAGCGATCCGCCCCCACCACGGGCGCCGCGAGCCGCCCGGCCGATCCGAAGAGGTTTCCATACTCCGCGGATACCCCGTGGAGGCGGCTCCAGCACGAAATCCCCGCACGCGGCACGTCCGCGTCGAGCCCTCGTGGCTAACGACGGCGTTCTCGGGTAGACGCCAGCTGAGGGCCGGGGTGGATTCAACCGCTCGGCCGAACTCCCAACACGAGAATGGGGCCACCATGCTTTTTGCCGGGCTTATCCTCCTCCTCATCGGATTTCTGACCGGAATCTCCGTCCTGTGGACCATCGGTGTCATCTTGCTCGTGGTGGGCGCGGTGCTGTGGGTCCTGGGCTCCGTCGGGCACGCGGTCGGCGGCCGCCGCCACTACTGGTAGCCGCTGGGTAGCCCCGCGAATGAAGTCGCAGGCGCGGGGCAGGCGAAGTCCAGGCGGAGAGCGAAAACCGCCCGGCACGACGAACGGAGAAAGGGGAGGGCGGCAGCACGGAATTTCCTTGCAGTCCTCTGTTCACCTGTTTACCGGAGGAGTTGTTTTCGCGTGACTGAGCATGTGTGGAGTTACAAGTCGACCTCGGGCCACCTGGCCGGTACCGATCTGACCGGCTACAAGGTCGAGGCGACCGACGGCGGCATCGGCAAGGTGGACAAGCACTCCGACGAGGTCGGTGACGCCTATCTGGTCGTGGACACCGGGGTCTGGATCTTCGGCAAGGAGGTCCTGATGCCGGCGAGCACCGTCGTCAGCATCGACCCGGAGGAGCGGAAGGTATTCATCGACCGGACCAAGGGCCAGATCAAGGACGCCCCCGAGTTTCACCGGGACGAGCACCTCGGTGACGCCCGGTACCGAGAGGAACTGGGAACCTACTACGGCACAGGCGCCGGAGGCCCCTTCGGCGCCCCGCTCGCCTGACCGCCTGCGGCCGGTGGGCCCGGACTCCCCGAGTCCGGGCCCACCAGCACTGCCGTGCCGAGAAGGCTGAGCGGGGCCTCCGAGGCGGTCCGGCCGAGGCGGGGCATGACGCGCGTGACGGCCCGCGCGCATCGGAGCATGAGGCGGCGGCCGCGGGGTAGGCGCAGCCGGAGGGGACGTTTGCAGGGAGGCGTCATGGCGGATGCCCGCGGGGCCGGCCGGGACGAGACCGCGGAGGAACGGGCGGACCGGCAGTGGCAGGAGCTCATCCAGGAGATCCGCGTCGCCCAGACCGGAGTGCAGATCCTCTTCGGATTCCTGCTCACGGTCGTTTTCACCCCCACCTTCCACGGGCTTGCGCAGACCGACAAGACGATCTACATCGTGACCGTGGTGCTGGGAGCGCTCGCGACGGGTGCGCTCATCGGGCCGGTCGCCTTCCACCGCATCGTCTCGGGCCGGCGGATCAAGCCCGAGGCGGTCGCGTGGGCCGCACGCCTGACCTTCACGGGCCTGGTCCTGCTGCTGGCCACCTGCACCGCAGCCCTCTGCCTGGTGCTGCGCGTCGCGACCCACAACGCCCTCGTGCCGTGGCTCGTGGGAGGCGTGCTGGCCTGGTACCTGCTGTGCTGGTTCGCGCTGCCCCTGTGGGCGCGGATCCGGTACACCGCGGAGAACTGACCGCCGGTTCCGGCTGCTCCTGCGCTACGTGGGCCGGGGGTGTGCCAGCGCGGCTTCCATATCGGTGTGGACCCGGAACAGCCGGTCCGCACCCGTGATGTGGAACATGCGTGCGACCGGCGGGTGCAACCCGACCAGTTCGAGGCTGCCGCCGGCTTGCCGGATCACGAGTCGGCCGTGCAACAGCACGTTCAATCCCGTGGAGTCACAGAAATCCAGCCGGCTCAGGTCGACCAGCAGCCTCGCGCCGTCCTGCCACGTCGCGTCGAGTGCCTGCCGCAGGGGCTCGGCGGTGTCGTGGTCGAGTTCCCCCGCCATGACCAGAACCGTGGCCCCGGGGAGGGACTGCGCCTCGACGGTGAAACGCTCTCCGCTCGCCGTGGACATCACGTGCACACCCTCTCTGCGTGGCCGCTCAGATGAACCGCTGAGGTTGTCATGGCGTCTCCCGTCCGGGTTTTCGGGGCGTATTGCGCCTACCCCGCTGCCTGCCGCCCAAGCGACGGGGGACACGCGGGTGCAGGCGATGCAAGGCCGCGACCACGCCCGGTGCGGCGGATCACGGGTCATCCGGGACGTGGACGTCCAGGACGCAGATGTCGTCGCGGTTGCCCGGGCACAGCGCGGCGAGCGTACGGGCGAGGGTCTCGCCCCGTCCTTCCCGCAGGAGCCGCAGGGTGGTCGCGGCGAGCCGGTCCAGTCCGACATCGAGGTCCTCGCCCGGTTCCTCCACGAGTCCGTCGGTGTAGAGCAGCAGGTGGTCGCCGGGCATCAGGTCGATGACGGCCTGTTCGTAGGAGGTGTCGAAGGTGGCGCCGAGGAGCGTGCCCGGAGGCTGCTCGAGGAAGCTCGCCCGGTCGCCGCGGACCAGCAAGGGGGGCAGGTGACCCGCCCGTACCCAGATCAGGCGCCGGTCCCAGGGCTGGTACCGGGCCATGACCATGGTGGCGCTGGCGCCGCCGGACGGATCCGAAGCGGTATGGAGCAGAAGCGTGTTGAGCCGGCGCAGGACGTCGGGCAGGGGCGAGCCCGTGATCGTCATGCCTTTCGTGGTGAACCGCAGCTGGGCCATGGTGCCGACGGCAGGCAGACCATGGCCGGCCACGTCCCCGACGACGAACAGGGCACTTTCATCCGGTAGTTCGATGGCGCTGTACCAGTCGCCGCCGACGTTGACTCCCCGGTCTGCGGGTACGTAGGCGACGTCGATGCACAGGCCGGCCAGTTCCAGGGACTGCTCGGGAATCGGCAGCAGGGTCTCCTGGAGACGTGCGGCGAGCGCCCGTTCGGCCTGGAGCATGCCGCGCTGGAGGAGGACGGCGCGCTCGCTCTCGAGCAGCGCGAGTTCGGCGCCGCGCTGCGCGCTGAGGTCCTGGAAGAAACCGTGCACCTCGACCGGGGTGCCGTCGGCATCCGTCTGGGCCTCGGCGACGATCCGCAGGTGCCGCACGCCGTGCTCGGTGGCGATACGGAACGGCTGGTCGACGGCCTCCCCCTCGCTCAGCAGCCGCTCGACGGCCGTGCCCAGTCTTGGAACGTCGTCGGGCAAGAGGTGCTGTGGCAGCTCCTCCAGTGTCATCGGCCCGTCCAGGGGATCGCGGTCGAAGATGGCGTAGACCTGATCGGACCAGGTGATGGTGTCCGTCGTCAGGCTCCAGCCCGCCCAGCCGAGGTTGCCCAGCCGCTGCATGTCGGCGAGCCGCCGAGCCTCGCGCTCGCCGGTGTCGTGGCGGATCCATGACACGACCAGGCGGTCTCCCAGCCGGGACGCCCGGACCGAGTAGACGGACCGCTGCGGGACGCCGGCGATCACCTCTTCATAGGTGAAGGGCTCTCCCTCGTACCTGGTTCCCGTGGTGAGGGTCTCCAGGTAGCCGTCCCACAGCGAGGTGCCCGCTATGGTCGGGTACGTCTCCAGGATCCGGCGGCCCACGAGTTCCTTGCCGCGCCGCCCCGCCACGTCCACCGACTCGGGCGCCGCCGCGTCGATGCGGTAGTCCTCCACCTGGCCCGCCTCCGAGCGCAGCGGGGTGAGCAGGATCGCGGGTCCGGCCAGCGCGTCCAGCGTGCGCTGGACGGACGCCACCTCGATGGCGCCCGGTGTCCCCTCGGCGTCGGCGTCGCGGGGCCGGTCCGCCACCCCCAGTGGGCCCGCGCACAACCGGGCGGCCCGCCGCAGCAGCGCTCGGGTGTCGGCCGCGAAGGGGCCCGGCTTCGTGCGCAGGAAGCCGATGGCGGCCGTCGGGGGCCCGTCGGTGGGTACGGGGAGCCAGGCGCGCGAGGACCACCGGTCCGGCGGCTCCGCGATGAGCAGGTAGCGGCGGGCGTCCTCGGCCGGTTCTTCCAGCCACAGGGCCCGGCGCCCGGCGATGGCCTCGTAGGCGGCGACGCCGCTGAGCGGGGGGATGTGGTGCCACTGCTCGGCGAGCTCCTCGTCGATGCCGGCGCGACCGGTCAGCTCCAGGCTCCCGGCGGGGGCCAGAGAGTAGATCATGACCGCATCCACGCCGGCGTTCCCGCCGAGCACGGTCCGCAGCAGCTCCGCGACGTCGTCACCCCCGCGGGCCGTCGCCAGGCCGTCGGCGAGGCGGGCCAGGAGCGGGCGCAGCGCGGCGCCGCCCACGAGGTGGCGTGGGGCGCCGGAGGCCCGCGCGGCCGACTCGTTCCCCGCTACGACGGCCGCGGGGGCTGTGGGCGAGTCGGAGGGTGCGTGCCCGGGCGGCGGCTGCGAGTGCATCCGCCCCAGGACGATCCAGCACTCCTCCAACAGGGTGCGGCCCCGCTCACCGGCACGGCCGAGGAGCATCTCGTAGGCCGTGTCGGCGGACACCCCCGCCCGGGCCATCAGCACGCCCTTGGCCCGTTCGACGACGGCCGTGGTCGCGGCGACGCCTTCCAGGTCCACGATTTCCGATCGCAGCCTGGCCACCACCTTGGCGAGCGCCAGCACCTCGGGTGCGGCGCCCTCACCCGCGGCGTCGCCCTTCATGCCTCGAGCATGGCACGGCCGTGCACGGCGCGGCGGGCACGGCCCCCGACGCCGCGTACGCAGAGGAACCGCCAGGCCTCGCAGCACCCGGGTGGACGAGCCCGTACGGGTGTGCAACGCGGCGCCCTGACCCGGGTCACCGGCCGCAGGCAGGCCGGCCTCGGCGCCGTCTGCACGGGGTTCGGCACGGCATCCCGGACCGCCAGGCGCCTGATGTCGGGCGTTCCGGCACGGATTGCGGGACGCCTGCCACGGAAGCAGGGTGGGCGGGCGGTATCCCCTCGAGGAAAGGAAGAACCCCGTGAGCAAGGCAAAGGCAAAGGGCAAGCAGGTCAAGGGCAAGATCAAGGAGACCGCCGGCAGCGCCATGGACGACAAGGGCATGCAGGCGGAGGGGGCGGCCGAGCGGATGAGCGGCAAGGCCGAGGAGATGACGTCGAAGGCTTCGGACAAGGCGAAGAAGGCCACGGGCAGGTCTTGACCTGCCGCCCGCCCCGCGCTCGTACGGCTTGCGATCCACGCAGAGGGTGCCCTCGACGAGTTCCCCGACCTCGTGGACCTCGGCCAGTAGCTCAGAGCGGCCCGGAAGCGTCTGGAGAGGGAGTTGGGGACCGACCGGGACGGGTCGCCGCCGAGCGGCGGTTAGGCCATCTCTCGGGGATCGCCTTCCTCCCCATCCAGCGGCGCGACGAAGGCGACTTCATCGGCTATTGCGGGTTGATCATCGGCCGCACCACCGTAGAGGAGCCTGAAATCGCGTACGAGCTGTTCCAGCGCGCACACGGGCACGGTTACGCCACCGAGGCGGGCGGCGCGGTGCTCGATGCCGCTGTTGCGACCGGGCGGAAACGGCTCTGGGCGACCGTCGGCGCGTGGAACACACCGTCGTTCCGTGTCCTTGAGAAGCTCGGGTTCGAGCGGGATCACGTTTCCACGGAAGACAGCGGTGAAGTGGTATGGCTCACACGCCCGTTGCCGTGACGCGGGGCTGTGCTTCCATGCCGCGGTGAAGAGCGACAGCGTGGCAGGCGAAAGTGCGTCCCGAAGTGTCCGATATCGTACTGATCGCGATCTCGGTGACTGTGTGCGGGTGTTGGCAGAGGTCCATGAGCGCGACGGCTATCCGGTGAACTGGCCTGACGCCCCACACGCATGGCTCACGCCGCCGGCGCTCATTGTTTCGTGGGTGGCGGAACTGAACGGCCGCATTGCCGGTCATGTCGGCCTGTCCCGGAGTGACGCGGGAGACGTGGCGCCCGGGCTGTGGAGCGCTCGCGCAGGGGTGGGTCACGATGCGACCGCTGTGGTCAGCCGGCTGTTCGTCGCCCCGTCGGCCCGCGGCCGTGGGATCGGCGCACTGCTGATGGCGCAGGCTGTCGCAGAGGCACGGGATCGCGGTGTGCATCCGGTGCTCGACGTGGTGGCATCCGATGCTGCGGCGGCAGCCTTGTACGAGCGGCTCGGCTGGGAACTGCTGGCCACGGTCGAACAGCAGTGGAGCCCGGAGCAGAGGGTGGGCCTCCGGTGCTACGCGGCGCCAATCTGGCAAGACCGGGGCCGAAGTCGGCATCAGGGGCCCGACGGCCCCGTGACCCACATGGCAGAAGGGCCCGGATCCATTTCAGGATCCGGGCCCTTCTGAGCAGTAGCGGGGACAGGATTTGAACCTGCGACCTCTGGGTTATGAGCCCAGCGAGCTACCGAGCTGCTCCACCCCGCGTCGGTGAACTCCACTCTACGGCACCCCCCGGCCGTGTTCGACCGGTTATCTCTCGGGGAGCTGCCAGGCCGGGTGTTCTGGCGCCCCCGGCAGCAGCGGCCGCCGCCGCAGGTCGAGGGCCGCCGCGGGGCGATCACGGCACGGCTTCCCTGCCCCGGCACCGGGGACGGGCCGAGCAGCTCCACCTCGTCCGATCGCGCGAGCAACACCATGACGGGCGAATTTCGTAGTTCTTCGCAATTTCGTGCCCCACCGTGCTTCGTGCGAGTGAAGCAGTTGTCGAAGATCGCCGATCTTCCGCGGCCGCCGGAAGACTGTGCCGCAGGTTGGCGGTCCGTCTGCACGGCGGCACCACGACGCCACCCCCACCTCCATCAAACGAAGGCGGACGTCATGGCGAACGGCACGGTCCTGCTGGCCCTGCGGGAGGACCCTTTGGGCGGCGGCGCGAGTTCCGAGCAACTGCGAAGGATCGCCAAGGAGATCGAGAACAAGGGGCTGGAGACGCGGTGGGCCGCCAGCGCCGGTGACGCCCGTGCCACCCTCTACACGGAGGCGGGACTCGCGGCCGCCGTCGTCGCATGGGACCTTCCGCGCGGTCGGCGCGGGGCCACCGAGGAGGGTGGTGGCGCCGACGTACTGCGTGACATCGCACGCCGCTTCAAGGACCTGCCCGTCTTCCTCCTCATGGCCGACGAGTCCGACCAGGACCTCGAACGCCTGCCCCTGTGGGTCTCCGAGGCGGTGGTCGGCTACATCTGGCCCCTCGAGGACACGCCCGCCTTCATCGCCGGCCGTGTGACCACGGCCGCCCGCGCGTACCATACGGACGTCCTGCCGCCGTTCTTCAAGGCCCTGCGCCGTTTCGACGACGCACACGAGTACTCCTGGCACACCCCCGCGCACGCGGGCGGCGTCGCGTTCCTGAAGTCCCCGGCGGGACGCGCCTTCTTCGACTACTACGGCGAGCGTCTCTTCCGCAGCGACCTGTCGATCTCGGTCGGCGAGCTGGGATCGCTCTTCGAGCACAGCGGCCCGATTGGTGAGGCGGAGCGCAACGCCGCCCGCGTCTTCGGCGCCGACCGTACGTACTTCGTCCTGCACGGCGACTCCACGGCCGACCGCATGGTGGGGCACTACAGCGTGACCTCCGACGAGATCGCGCTGGTGGACCGCAACTGCCACAAGTCCGTGCTGCACGGCCTGGTGATCTCCGGTGCCCGCCCCGTCTACCTCGTACCCACGCGCAACGGCTACGGCCTGGCCGGCCCGCTGCCCCCGGCCGAGACCGACGCGGCGGCGGTCGCCGCCCGGATCGCGGGCAACCCCCTCGCAGCGGGCGCGGTGTCGCCCGAAGCCCAGTACGCGGTCCTCACCAACTCCACGTACGACGGCCTGTGCTACGACACCGTCGCGGCGGCCCGGGCCTTCGCCCCCAGCACCCCCCGCCTGCATTTCGACGAGGCGTGGTTCGCCTACGCGCGCTTCCACCCCTTGTACGCCGGGCGCTACGGAATGGCCGTGGGCCCCGACACGTTCGAGGGGCCCGAGCGACCCACCGTCTTCTCCACGCAGTCCACCCACAAACTGCTGGCCGCGCTCTCGCAGTGCGCCATGGTCCACGTCAAGTCGGCTCCCCGCGCCCCCGTCGAACACGAACGGTTCAACGAGGCGTTCATGATGCACGGCACCACCTCGGCGCTCTATCCGGCGATCGCCTCCCTGGACGTGGCCACCGCCATGATGGACGGCGCGCAGGGCCAGTGGCTGATCGACGAGGCGATCACCGAAGCGATCCGCTTCCGCCAGGCCGTCGTCCGTACCGGCCGCCGGATCGCCGCCGCGGGCGACCGGCCCGGCTGGTTCTTCGGCGTGTGGCAGCCCGACAGCGTCACCGACCCGGCCACCGGCGAGCGCATCCCGTTCGCCGACGCCCCGCCGGCGCTGCTGAGCCGCGAGGCAGGCTGCTGGCACCTCGAACCCGGCGCCGACTGGCACGGGTTCGCCGGCCTCAGCGAGGGCTACTGCATGCTGGACCCGGTCAAGGTGACCCTGACCTGTCCCGGCGTGACGGCCACCGGCGAGACCTCGCCCTGGGGGATCCCCGCACGGATCCTCACCGCGTACCTGGCGGGCCGCGGCATCGTCGTGGAGAAGACCGACAGCTACACCACGCTCGTCCTCTTCTCCATGGGCATCACCAAGGGCAAGTGGGGCACCCTGATGGACGCCCTCATGGACTTCAAGGCCCTGTACGACGCGGACGCGCCGCTCGACCGGGTCCTGCCGGGTCTGGTCGAGCAGTTCCCGCGCCGGTACGCCGGCACCACCCTGGGCCGGCTGTGCCAGGAGATGCATGAACACCTCACCCGCGCCGATCTGATCACTGCGCTCGACACGGCCTTCCAGCAGCTGCCGGAACCCGTCGCGCCGCCCCGGCGTTGCTACCAGCAGCTGATCCGGGGCGGTACGCAGCGCCTGCGGCTGGCCGAGGCCGCGGGGCGGGTCGCGGCCGCGATGGTCACGGTGACGCCGCCGGGTATCCCGGTGCTGATGCCCGGGGAGTCCGTCGGCGCCCCCGACGGTCCGCTGCTGCGCTACCTGGGCGCGCTGGAGGCCTTCGACCGCGCCTTCCCCGGCTTCCACAGCGAGGCCCACGGGGTCACGATCGACCCGGAGAACGGCGACTACCGGATCGAGTGCGTACGCCTGAGGCCTGACGCCTGACGGGCAGGACCCGCCGGCAGACCTCCCCCTCACCCGTGCCGCGGGAGAGGGGGAGGCACTGGGCTTCGGCGACACGTGCCCTAGGGGGACGCGCAGGCCTCCCGAGCATCCCGACACGCCGGGGTCGACCCGCGCCGCGGGCGTACGGGCCCGGGCCAGGACGTGAGGCCGCCGCGCAGGCGTACTGGATCATGGCTGCATGCCTGAACACGCGGGCTCAGGTCCGCGAGCCGGGCGTACCGGCAGGGTTTCCCCCTGCTGGAGAGGACTTCTTCGCCGAGGAGGTGTTGTGGCTGCTCCACGTCTGCGCTGCGTACACGCGAGCAGATCCCGCGATCGCGCGGTCAGTGCCGGAGGATTCCCACACGTCCGCTCGGCGACCCGATTTTGCCATTCCCGCCATTACAGGAGTCATTCATGACCACACCCGTCGGCCGCGTGAGGGCCACTGCATCCGCCGCTGCCATCGTCAGGGACGAGCGGGGCAGGGTGCTCATCGTCAACCCGGTCTACAAGGAGCGGTGGAACCTGCCCGGCGGCCACTTGGAGGAGGGTGAGCTTCCCACCGCGGCAGCGCGCCGTGAGGTCCGTGAGGAAATCGGTCTGGACCTCGAGATCGGCGATCTCCTCGTGATCGCTTGGGTGACCAGGGCGGAAGGCTCGCATGTCTTCTACGTATTCGACGGTCCCCAGCTGAGCCCGGAGCAGCAGCAGGCCATCACTCTCCAGGAATCGGAGATCGGTGAGATCCGTTTCTGTCGGCCCGAAGACATATCTCCCAGCATGATTCCGCCCTTCGCACTCGCCATATGGCGCGAGGCTCTCGCGGCACGTGAGAACAAGCGCGCCGCCTACCTCGAACTCGCCCTGTAGGCGCGCGCTCCACGCACTGTCAGGCCGCAGGGCGGGCGGTATCCCTCAATGCGGACATCGCACACGCACGCATCTGGCCGTGGCGACGAGCCCGGGCCGGTTCTGGCGGGGGCCGCGGCAGTCAGTCCTCGTCCGGGATGGCCCGGGCACCGTCCCGGCCGGGCATCCGGACGAAAGCCGGGTTGGTCGCGATCGCCGAAGACTCCATGCGGTCGGCCTCATCGGACGCGCCGTCGGCGCGCAGTGCCCGGATCAGGTCGTGGAGGACCACCGCCCGGTTCCAGTCGTACGCCCCACCCTGGTAGATGGCCAGTGCCGCCTCCAGGTCGCTGCGCGCTCGGGCCGGCTGCCCCAGTTCGCGATGGGCGACACCTCGCAGGTGCCTGGCCATGGCCTCCGCGTACGCGTCACCGGCCCGCCGGGTCACCTCGATCGCCTCGGTGAGGGGTGCCAGTGCCTCGTCCGGGCGGCCCTGCCTCAGGTGCAGCAGGCCGACGTCCCGCTGGGTGTGGGCGTACCACATATCGTCCCCGAGCTGCCGGAACAAGCCGAGGGCCGCCTGCGCCGAGGACCAGGCGTCGTCGAACCGTTCCATGCCGGCGTACACGCGGATCCGCGCGTTGTCGATGCGGCCGATCCACTGCCGCTCGCCCATGGGGCCCAGGATGTCCTCGGCCTGTTCGTACGCCTCCAGCGCGTCCTGGCGGCGGGCGAGCAGCCGGTAGATCTTGCCCAGCGCGTACTGGCTCCGGGCTTCCCAGACCCTGTCGTTCAGGACGCCGAAGTCGCGGATCGCCTGTTCCAGGAGCGGCGCGGCTTCCTCGGGCCTGCGCAGGTATCCGAGCGTCTCGGCCAGGGTGCGCCGAAGGCGCGCCTGTGCCCGCCTGTCCCCGAACCCCTCTGCCAGCCGCAGTGCCTCCCGCTGGCTCTCCTCCGCCTTCTCGGGCTGTCCGCGCCACCGCTGGAACTCGCCCAGCTTCTCCAGAGACGCCTGGACGTGCCACAGGTCGTTCTCCGCGCGCAGTTCCCCCACGGCCCTGGTCATGTGGTCCAGGGCTGCCGGATAGTCGCTCTTGGCCGCGTGGGCGCGCGCGACGACCATCCGGTCTCGTGCCGTCAACGTGACGACGGGATCCGGGGATCCGCCCGGCAGGAACAGCTCCAGGGCCGCGTCGGGCAGCTGGTTCCCCAGGGCGACCAGCGCGCGGCCGCGACGCAGGCTCCGGACCACCCTGGTCCGCTGCTCGGCACCCTGGTCGAAGAGCCACCGGGCGGAGTCCTGGGTCAGGTTCACATCGTCGAGGAAGTACGTCAGGCCCTCGGCGATCTCCGCTCCCTCCGGCTCCATGCCCAGGCGACGGGCGCGGGTGATCGCCCACTGGATGCGTTCGCTCTCCGCCGCCACCCAGGATCCGGCCGTCTCGCGCTCCAGGTCTCCCGGCCGCTCGTCGGGTGCTCCGGTGCCGAGTTCCGGAGCCCGGCCCGCCGCCAGGTAGACGACCGCTTCCCGGTAGGCGCCGACCAGCCGCTGCTCCGCACTGCGGCGCTCATCCGGGGGCAGGCTTTTGTACTGCTCACGGGCGAAGACGCGCACCAGGTCGTGGAGGCCGTAGGAGGGCTCGGCGTCGTCGGGGCTCCTGCGGGCCTCCATCAGCCCTACGCCGACGAGTTCGTCGCAAACCCCTCCCGCCATCGCCGGACTCGGCAGGCTCCGCCCGACGTGCCAGTCGGTCAGCCTGCCCACGGGCAGGGAGGACATGAGCCCGAACGCCTGCCGTGCGCTGTCCGGCAGGTCCCGGTGGATGAGGGAGAGACATGCGTGGAGGCTGTCGTCCTCGAAGACCAGCTCCTGCAGCCGCGCCTGTTCGTCCACGAGTCGCGCTCGCATCCGTCGAAGCGTCAGGTCCTCCCGTGTGCCGATCTTCCCTCCGACGATGCGCAGCGCCAGCGGAAGCCGGTCGCAGAACTGCACGATGTCCAGGGCCGCGGCGGGTTCCGCGGCGACGCGTTCCCGGCCCGCGTAGGCGCTGAGGATCTCCAACGCCTGGTCCTCGGCGGGGAGTTCCACCTTCAGCGGGTGGCGCCTGGTGATGTTTCCCGCCGACAGGTTCCTCCTGCTCGTCACGAGTGCCGAGCAGCCGGCCCCCACGGGCAGAAGCGGCTGGATCTGTTCCGTGCTGTGCGCGTTGTCGAGCACGATCAGCAGGCGCATGGCGTTCGTGAGGCTGCGGAAGCGGGTGGCGCGGTCGTCGACGCTGCGGGGGATGTCCTCCTGAGCCGTCCCCAGGTTGCGGAGGAATCGCTCCAGGACCTCCCTGCTGTCGCGCGGCGTGGCGGTGCCGCCTCTCAGGTCGACGTACAACTGGCCGTCGGGGTAGTGCTCCTTGACGCGGTGCGCCGCGTGCAGGGCTAGGGCCGTCTTCCCCGTGCCGGCCGCGCCGTGGACGACGGTCACGGCACACTGCCCGGCGGACGGGTTCGCGGGCAGTGTGCCGCTCGTCGGGGCCGGCACGTCCCGGAGCCGCTCGATGAGGCTGCTGCTGAGCGCTTCCCGCCCCACCAGTAATTTTTCCGGGGGGAGTTGGTGGGGCTCTTCCAGCCCGGCCCGTACCGATACGGCCAGGTCGTCCGCCGAGTGGCGGTACAGGAACGCGGTCAGGCCGGCCACGACCGCGGCGGCGCCCCCGAAGGCGCCGAGCGCCCACTCGTCCTTCAGCTCGGTGAAGATCAGGTCCCCGGTCATGCCCCCGACGGCCGCGAGCGCCGTGGCGCTCCCGAGCAGGAGCCGCTTGCGACGGGTCTGCGCCTGGACCGACACCCTGTCCCCCCGGAGTCAATGTGGAGCGGATGATGGCATGAATCAGCCGCCCGTGAGCTGCGGAGGGAATGAATCGAGACAGCCGGCCCACGCGCGCGACTAAGGAGCCCCTCATGGAACTCCTGGCCACGGTCGGGGCCCTGCGTGACTCGGCGTACTCGCTCGCATACCTTACGTCGCATGAAGACGGTACTTGCAGCCTGCGTGGCGGCATCGGCACTGGTCCTCGCCGTGCCGAGTTCCGCGAGCGCGGCCCACGGCATGCTGATCATCGACGGCGCGGCCCACCACTCGCCCAGCGGCTGCTTCCCGCTGGGCGACTTCGTCCCACCCGTGGTCTCCAACTACACCGACTCGGTCATCGAAGTCTGGTCCGGCTACGACTGCACGGGTCAGGTCGACTGGCGGATCCACCCGGGCGAGACCTACCACCCGAACGGCAACCGCAGCATCTTCGTCCCCTGACACCGGCTCGTGCCGCATCCTGGTATGTCGCCGAGGTGAGCCGTCCAAGCGGCGATACAGCAGAAGCGCACCGCCGGACCGTCCCGAAAGGGATCAAACAGTCGGTGACCGAGGCGCGAATTCTCCAAAAGCCGGAATAACTCAGTCCAGTCAAGGCCCGCTTCATCCTCATTTCCAGTCTTGACGTGAGGGTTAATTTCATGCCGGTGACCGCCTGAACCATGCATGGCGGTCGAATCGGAGTCCCCTGGGGGGATCTTGCGTTACCGGATATATCCGGGCGGGCCGATGCGGCATGCCCCTTCACGGTTCAGAGCCCCTGGTGGACTGCGCGCCACCGCAACCGGCCTGGCCCTCGTCATGTCCCTCTCGATGCTCTACGGAGCCGAAGCCGCCGTCGCCGCGCCCGTGACCGCTGGCCCTGCCCAGCAGGGCAAGAACACCGCGCAGTCCGCGGCGGACGTCCCGTCGGCCCGGGTGGCCGCCCGTTTGTAGGGGCACCGCGTAGAGGCGCTGTCGGAGCGTTCGGAGACGGCGACGACCTGGGTGAACAAGGACGGCTCGCTGACCACGGAGGTGGCGGCGGGTCCGATCCGGTTCAAGGACCCGGCCACGGACCAGTGGCGGGACGTGGACGTCGACCTGGCCGCGGCCACCGATGGTTCCGTCGCCTCGAAGTCACATCCGCGGGGCCTGCGCCTTTCCGGGAAGACCGGCACGAAGGCGGCCTCCCTGAAGGCTTCGCAGTCGGCCCCCGCCACCGATCTCGTGACACTGGGCACGGGCGCCGAGGCGACCCGTACCGGTTTCGAGCAGTTCGTCGAGGTCAAGGCGAGGCCTGATGCGGGCTTCTCGTACACGCTGCCGCTCAAGACCAAGGGCCTGAAGGTCGAGGAGCAGGCGGACGGC
The DNA here is from genome assembly GCF_036106915.1 of Streptomyces sp. NBC_00354. Lineage (NCBI taxonomy): Bacteria > Bacillati > Actinomycetota > Actinomycetes > Kitasatosporales > Streptomycetaceae > Streptomyces > Streptomyces sp. NBC_00354. Next base: position 8,482,807 of record NZ_CP107983.1, read on the forward strand.
AGTGTCGTCTTCACCGACAAGAAGTCGCAGCAGACGGCCACGATGCCCGCCCCCGTGATGTGGGACGCGAGCACCGATCCCGCCTCGGGCGAGCACACTCGCCGGGCGGCGGTCGGCCTGAAGGTCGTCAAGACCAAGGACGGGGTGGACCTGGTCGTCACCCCGGACGCCGCGTTCCTCGCGACCCCCGAGACGAAGTACCCCGTCACCGTCGACCCCTCGACCTCGGCACTCGGCAATCTCTTCGACACGTACGTCCAGCAGGGCGAGACCGTCGACTGGTCCAACGACACCGAGCTCGACTTCGGAAACCCGGGCACGAAGAACAGCGACGGCACCTTCCGCACTGCCCGCTCCTTCAACACCTGGAACTCCGCTCCGGTCGCGGACGCCCGCATCTCCAGTGCTCAGCTGTCTCTCTGGAACTTCCATTCGGGCAACACCGACTGCTCCGCACAGCCCTGGGAGGTGTGGACGGCCCATGGCCCCACCACCGCCTCGCGCTGGACGAACCAGCCGGCGATGGTGACCAAGTACGCCACGTCCACCCAGACCAGGGGCAACCAGGCCTGCACCTCGGCCCCCGACGGCTGGGTCAACACGGACGTCACCAGCCTGGTCCAGCAGTGGGCCAACAACAAGTGGGCGTTCTCCAGCATGGGCCTGCGGTCCACCGACGAGAACAACATCAAGCATTCGACAAGAACACCAACCGCAAGACGCTCGCGACCGCCACGGCGGCGGCCAACGCCGACTGCACCACCACGGGCGCCACGACCACCAGCAACACCTACGACAGCGCCGACCGGCTCGTGAACGCCGGCTACACCTACGACGCCTTCGGCCGCACCACCGCCCTGCCCGGCTCGACGCTGGCGTACTACGCCACCGACCTCGTCCGGCAGCAGACTGCGGGCACCCGGCGCCAGACCTGGGCCCTGGACTCCAACCAGCGGTTCCGTTCCTGGACCACCGAGAGCAACAACGCCGGCACCTGGACGCAGACCGCGTCCAAGCTCAACCACTACGACTCCGACGCGGACAGCCCACGCTGGATCGTCGAGGACACCGCCACCGGGGTACTGACGCGCAACGTCGACGGCCTCGACGGCAACCTCGGTGCCACCACCACCAAGACCGGCGAGACCGTACTCCAGCTGGCCAACCTGCACGGCGACATCACCTTGCAGCTGCCGGTCGACACCGCGGTCGCCCCGACCGTGCTGGACCCCCTGGAGGAAGGGCAAGAGTTGGTCGTCGAACCTGGAGTACTCCCAGAAGGGCAGGCATGACTACTTCAACTTCCACATCACTCACCGAGCTCCGAAGAGGTGGGCGTGGCGGCGGTCGTGGAGTCCATGGCGGTCGCCTGGCTCGAGGGAGCCGGAGCGTGTCAGAAAGATCGTGTAAGTCCGTGATGTGACAGCCTGGCCCGGGGCTCGGCCTCGGGCCCTTGGGCCGGGCGGATCGGACGAGTCATGGCGGACAAAGACGAAGCGGCCGCGTCCGTGGCCGGCGACAAGACGGTCGATGAGGTCGTCCAGCGGTTGCTGGACAAGGCTGATGCCTCCGGGGCGGCCCTGCTGGGTGAGGGCGGGCTGCTGACGGAGGTCACCAAGGCTGTTCTGGAGCGTGCTCTGGAAGCCGAGATGAGTGAACATCTCGGCTACGAGCGTGGAGATTCCGCAGGTCACGGGTCGGGGAACTCGCGCAACGGAACGTCATCCAAGACGGTCCTGACCGATGCCGGCGCGGTCACTTTGGCGGTGCCCAGGGACCGCAACGGCGAGTTCGAACCGCGTCTGGTCCCGAAGAACGCCCGCCGGCTGGCGGGGTTCAATGACCGGATCCTCTCGCTCTACGCCCGCGGGATGAGCGTGCGGGACATCCGCTCCCACCTCGCGCAGATCTACGGGGTCGAGGTCAGTCCCGATCTGATCAGCAAGGTCACCGATGCCGTGATCGACGAGCTCGTGACCTGGCAGAACCGGCCCCTGGATGCGGTCTGGCCGATCATCTACATCGACGCTTTGTGGGTGAAGATCCGGTCCGGTTCAGTGACCTCGAAGCCCGTCTATCTGGCCGTCGGCGTGGACATGGACGGTCGCAAGGACGTCCTCGGTCTGTGGGTCGGAGCCGAGGGCGAAGGCGCCACCACCTGGATGGCAGTCCTGTCGGAGCTGCGGAACCGGGGCATCGAGGACGTCTGCATCGTCGTCTGCGACGGGTTGAAGGGCCTGCCCGACGCGGTCACGGCGACCTGGCCCAAGGCCACCGTCCAAACGTGCGTGATCCACCTGACCAGAGCCTCGCTCAGGCTGTCGTCTGTGCGGGACCACCCGAAACTGGTGCCGTCCCTGAAGGCCATCTACACGGCCCCCACCGAGCAGGCCGCCGAACAGGCCCTTGACGTGTTTGAGGCCTCTGAGCTGGGCGAACGCTACCCGGCGATCGTGCGGACCTGGCGGTCGGCCTGGCCGGAGTTCACACCTTACCCGGCGTTTCCGCCGGCCATAAGGACGGTGGTCTACTCCACGAACATGGTCGAGTCCATGAACGCCCGCCTCCGCAAAGCCACCCGCAACCGCGGCCACTTCCCCTCGGAGCAGGCCGCGTTGAAGGTTCTCTACCTCGCGGTCCGCGAACAGATCAACCCCAAAGCGCGCGACGCGAACCACGTCGCCGCACACTGGAAAGAGGCACTGAACCAGTTCTCACTCTTCTTCGAGGACCGGCTCAGCATCCAATGAAATCAGCCGACTTACACAAGATCGCTGACACGCCCGGGAGCCGAAGCCGAACACCGGGAGAGGGAGGTATTCGGCTACTGGGACGAGTGGAGCACGAGACACGAGCGCCGCGAGTCCGGACCTCTGAGCCGGTTCCTGCGGAGGAAGCGCTAGCCTCGGGCTGTCGCGATGCAGTTCGGGCCCGGCGGGGGCCATACCCTGCCGGGCCCGAACCCGTTTCCGGCGACACCCGCATGCGAAGGTGAGTGCCGGTGGCAGCGCGTGGGCGGATCGTGGTCAGTACGCACCGAACGACCAGAAGACGCCGACCTCGTCGTCGGTGACCGCGATCAGTCCCAGGTCCTCGAGCAAGTCGAGGCCCTTGACGTACTCCGAGGTGATGAAGGTGTGGGAGCGGGTGCCCTGGAGGCCCGCTGCGAGGAAGTCCACGGCCAGGTCCGAAGCGGCGGCCGTCGCGTTGGTCCAGTAGCCGGCAATGGAGCCGAACCTGGAGAGCAGGGTCCGGGCGTCCGCCACCACGGCGGCACGGTCCGGGCGGGTGCGGACGGGAGCGGGTTCGGACTGCCACTCCTCGGCCATGACGGCGAGTGCGCCGACGGCCGCCTCCGCTTCGAGGGGGTACAAACGGCCGGGGAGATCCGATGCGGCCGGTGGGTCGAACGGGTAGGCGGACCCGAGGGGCCGGGCGTCGTTGCGGCGGTCCCAGTCCAGGCTGACCCAGCCACGGGGGTCGTGGACCGACCGGTGAAGCACGGCCAGAACATCGTGCGCCCAGTCCTCGTGCCGGCGGGGACCGGTGGCCGCGAAGGTGTAGACGTCGTCGAGCAGGCGCAAGGCCGCCGCGTTCCAGGGACACCGGCGGGTGCGGACCTCCCTCAGCAGGCCACCGACGCGCAGGCCGAACGTGTCCTTCGGCTCGCGGGGGATGTGCCGGAGCCGGTCGAGGGCCCAGCGGACGAGCTCTTCCGATGCGCCGTCGGCGGGCTTGGCCAGACCTCGTGGGAGCGGGAGGTCTGCTCCGTCCCCGAGAGCCTCCAGATGGGCATCGAGCAGGTCCAGGGCGTTCCGGTCGGCGCGTACGGGCATCTCGTCACCCTATGACGTCTGCTTCACGCAATGCCGGACCGGGCCCCTGGCTGACTGCGTCGAACAGCAGTTTCGCGGCCACCGTTGCCCCGTCGGTGCCGATCGTGCCGGCCACGGTCCTGGCCCGCGCCCGGATCCCGGGGGTCAGGGCCGTAGTGAGCGCGGTGGACAGGGAGTCGACCGTCGGCGTCGAGCCGTCGTGAGCCGCGCCGATGCCCAGCGCGGCCACCCGGGCGGCCCAGTACGGCTGGTCCGCGATCCGGGGGATCACCACTTGGGGCACGCCGGCACGGGCCGCCGTCGTCGTGGTGCCCGCACCGCCGTGATGCACGACGACGGCCACCCGGCGGAACAGCTCCTGCTGGTTGACCTCGCCGACGACGAAGCAGTCATCGGCGTCGTCGATCGCGGCCAGGTCCGCCCAGCCGCGGGCGAGCAGTATGCGGCGGCCTTGCGCACGGCTCGCTTCGATGGCCGTCCGGGATATGTCCTTCGGGGCATGCGCGGCCATGCTGCCGAAGCCCACGTACACCGGTGGCGCCCCCGCTTCCAGGAACGCCTCCAGCCCTTCCGGGAGCGGACGGTCGTCGGGCAGGATCCACGCCCCGGTCTGCACGACGTCGAGGTCCGTCATGCCCTGCGACGGACACAGCGTCGCGTCCGCCGCCAGCCACGGCCGGTCGGTCAAGACGTAGTCACGGACGTTGTCCACCGGCGGCAGCGGATGCCCAGTTTCTCGGCCACGTCCCGTGCGCCGGCCGGCATCAGACCGGTTGCCAGCAGAGCGTCACAGCCCTCGGCGGCCGCGGTGAGCGAGTCGAACCGCGCGGCGACCAGCTCGGGGGCGAGCCGGAACGCGTCCTGTGCCGTCGGTGGCCTCGTTCCGGCGACCACCGAGTGCACCGTCGGGCCGAGCGGCACCAGCGGCACGCCGACACGCGCCAGCAGCGCCGCGAACTCCTCGTCGGGGGGCGCGCACACCCGCACTTCCGCACCGAGTTCGCGCAACGCGACCGCCAGCCCCGCCAGCGGTTCGACGTCCCCTCGCGATCCCCAGCCGGACAACAACACACGCACGTCGCAACCTCCCGTTTCTGCAGGTTCTGGCTTCGAGCCGCCGATTCTGCGGTACACCCAGGGTCTTGCCGCAAGCCCCCCGGTGCGCTATAGGTTGAGAGTGGCGAGGAGTGGAACTCCTTGCCTTTCCCGTTGGGCGTCCCCGGTGGACGGCCGGCGGCGGGTTCCTTTCGGCCCCGGGTTGACGGGGTCAGATCTGGGCGCGGATCTCCGTCGCGGTGCGGTCGCCGGAGGCGACCGCCGCGTTCAGGGTGGAGTCGTCGACGTCGGTGTGTTCGCCCGCGAAGTGGATGCGGCCTTCCTGGACCCCTTCGTAGCCCGCGATGGAGGTGTACTGGCCCTTCTTGTAGTAGTGGTACGCGCCGAGGTGCCACGGACTGAGCGACCAGCGGTCCTCGTACGCCCTGCCCGTATGGGTGGCGGTGGTGCCGGGGTACAGGTGCTCGAGCTGGGCGTGGAACCACTGCACGTCGGCTGCGGGCGCCGGGCCGTGCACGGTGCCGGTGAGGGCGGTGCGGGCCGTGTTCCCGCCGGGGAAGGCGACCAGGAGCGCCGGTGATCCGCCCGCGCCCAGGGCGACGGAGCCGTCCCAGGCCGTCTGGTAGCCCAGCGGGCCGGTGTTGGTGATCCCGTTGAAGCCGAGTGCCGGCCAGGTCTTCGCGGAGTGCTCTGTGACGAGCTTCGCGTTGTGGCCCATCCCCTGTTCGCGGATCGCGGTCAGCTTGCGGGGGGACAGGTTCGCCCGGGAGAGGTCCACCCGCCGTAGGGTGCTGAACGGCAGGGCCAGCACCACGTGGTCGGCGCGTACGGAGACCGTGGTGCCGGCGTGGTCGAAGGTGCACGTGTACGTGCAGTCCGTGTTCTGGCGCAGGGCGACGAGTTCGTAGCCCTGCCGGACCGTGCCGGCCGGGAGTTCGGCCGCCATGCCGCTCACGAGCTGGTCGTTGCCGCCGACGAGATGGTACTTCTCGTCGAACCCGCCGCCGGCGAAGATGGCGGAGCCTCCGAGGAAGCCGATCATCGACAGTGCGGAGGCCTCGGCCGGTTCGCCGCCGGACTGGAGCTGGAGGGACTGGATCAGCTGGCCGAGCCGGGATCCGGGGGGCAGGCCGATCTCGTCGAGGTAGTCCAGGCAGGACAGTTGGTCGAGCCGGCGCGCCTCCGGCGTGGAGCTGTTGTAGCGCGGGGTGCCCGCTGCCGCGTAGGAGGTCCGGAAGGCGTCGTACGCGGTGGCGATCCAGTCGTCCTGCTGCTGGATCCCGGAGTACGAGGTGTCGTCGATCCAGGCGGTGTAGTCGCCCGAGTCCAGCGCGCCGCCGTTCGCGTGCTCCTTCTTGAGGCCGAGGCTCCGGGCGAGACTCAGGATCGCCGTGTCGGACGAGCTGATGAAGGCCCCGCCGTGTTCGTGGACCGCGCCGCCCGCGAAGAATCCGCGCAGGGACCGGCAGCGACCGCCGATGTGGGTGGTGTCGGCTTCGTACACGGTGGATGCGACCGGGATTCCCTGGGTCCACAGTCGGTGTGCGCAGCGCAGTCCGGCGAGACCGGCGCCGACGATGACGATGCGCGGCCCCGCGGCGGCCACGGCCCGGCCCGGGGCCATGAGCGTGCCGGGGAGGGCGGCACCGGTGGCCAGTGCGGCGGCGCTGCCGAGGACCGCCCGGCGGCTCACCGTACGGTCGGCTTCCTCCTCCGCGCTGCGGGCGCGCCTCCTGCGTGCGCGCTCGGCGGCCTCGCCCGCGACCTCGGCGACCGGCATGCCGCGCCGGCGCGCTTCGGCGTACGTGGCGAAGGCGGTGCGCAGCGGGGCGGGGATGCCGGAGCGCTGTGCGGACGGGGTCGGTGACGGGAACGGGGACGGGGACGGTGACGGTGGCGCGGGCGGGTGTGCAGGTTCCTGGTGCGGGTGGCGCATGCGACGCATGTGATCCCTCTCGTCTGCGGGCCGTGCAGTGCCGGGCCACGCCGCGCCGAGGCACCGAACCGCGCAACGGCCCCTGGGAGCAGGCGGGTTCGGCACGGGCGGCAGGGGGCGTGACGACCGCGGCCGTGTCCGGCGGTCTCCGGGTGAAGGGGAGTGAACCGCTGGCGCAACATGGTTGTCAACAGTGTTGCGCCCACGGCTGCGCGCGAACCGTAAGGCAGGGCGAGGGCAAAGGCGCAACGGCGCCCCGACCCCGACCCGCCCCTGAGAGGCCTGAGGGGCACGCGCCTACGCGCCTACGCGCCGCGCAGCGTTTCGACCCGCTTCTCGATGGCAGTGATCAGCGCCTCGACCCTGGCCGCGAAGATCTGCTCGTCCGTCACCTCGGCCAGCTCCGTGCTCAGTCGGGTGATGTTCGGGAATCCCTCGGCGTCGACCAGCCGGTACTCCCGGCTCCACGAAGACTCGTCGGCCTCCCGGATGTCCGGGTCGAACAGCAGGTAGGCGGCGCGCTGGCCCACGTAGGCGAGCAGCGAGTCACCCACCATGCGGTAGTGGACGGCCGCCTCGGCGCCGTCGAGCCCGGCCTCCCTGACGGCTCCGATGATGAGCTCGACGACGCGGAACTCGTTGGGCCGGCGGGTGGTGCGGCTGGCCATGGTCGAGCCGACCACCGGATAGCGCAGCGCGACCTCCAGGGAGGCGTCGGCGAGCGCCCGCAGCCGCCCTTTCCAGTCGAGGCCCTCGGGGATGCTGTCGACCACCTCGCCGAGCGTGCGGTCGGCGACGGAGAGCAGCAGCTCGTCCTTGTCGCGGAAGTGCCGGTAGATCGCTGTGGGGTCGGCGCCGAGCTCCTCGCCGAGGCGTCGGACGGTGAAGGCGTCCGCGCTGCCGCGAGCCGCGATGCGCAGGCTCGCCTCGATGATGGCGTCGGGCGTGAGCTGGCTTCCCGCGCGCTTGGTCCGGGCGGATGTGTCGGATGACTTCGGCATGGTGCGGCCAGTGTAACGATGTGGAACGGAGGCAGCGCAACACCGTTGACAACAATGTTGCGCTCCCGTTCACTCCTCCTCAACAACAAGCCGAGCGGGTCCGCCCGCCGATGGGGAGGGGTGCGTCGATGGCCGTCAGCAAGGAGCCGATCGTGCAGCGGGCCGACACCGTTTTCGTGGGAGGACGGGTCTTCACCGGCACCGGCAGCGTTGGGGGGAGCGGGGCCGGTGCCGGACCCGTCGACGCCGCCGTGGCCGTCGGAGGCGGCCGGATCCTCGCCGTCGCCGACGAGGCCGCCGTCCGCTCGCTCGCCGACGAGTCCACCGAGGTCGTGGACCTGGCGGGCGGGCTGCTCGTCCCCGGCTTCCAGGACGCCCACGTCCACCCCGCGGTGGCCGGCGTCCTGATGCTCGGCTGCGACCTGTCCGAGGAGCACACCATCGAGGGCTACCTGGCCGTCGTGGCCGCGTACGCCAAGGAGCATCCGGATGCGGCGTGGATCCGCGGCGGCGGATGGTCCATGGACCTCTTCCCCCGCGGCACGCCCACCCGCGGCATGCTCGACGCGGTGGTCCCGGACCGGCCGGTCATGCTCACCAATCGGGACGGTCACGGAGCCTGGGTCAACACCCACGCCCTGCGGCTCGCGGGCGTGGACCGCGGCACCCCGGATCCGGCCGACGGCCGGATCGAGCGGGAGGCGGACGGCACCCCGGCGGGCACGCTCCAGGAGGGCGCCGTGGATCTGGTCGCCCGGCACGTGCCCATCGCGACGCCGGACGAGGCGCTCGCCGGCCTGCTGGCCGCACAGGAGCACCTGTTCAGCCTCGGTGTGACCAGCTGGCAGGACGCCATGATCGGCGCCTTCCCCGGCAACCCCGACAATTTCGGCGTCTACCTGCGCGCCGCGAGCGAAGGTTCCCTGCGGGCGCGTGTCGTCGGCGCGCTGTGGTGGGACCGCGAGCGCGGACTGGAGCAGATCCCCGAGCTGGAGGAGCGGCGCCGCACCGGCCGCGTGGGCCGCTTCCACGCCACTTCCGTGAAGATCATGCAGGACGGCATCGCCGAGAACTTCACCGCCGGAATGCTGGAGCCCTACCTCGACGGCTGCGGCTGCGCCACCGGGAACTCCGGGCTCAGTTTCATCGACCCGGAGCTGCTCACCGAAGCGGTCGCCCGCCTCGACCGCTCGGGCTTCCAGCTCCACTTCCACGCGCTCGGCGACCGCGCCGTACGAGAGGTACTCGACGCGCTGGAGGCAGCGCGTGCCGTCAACGGCACCAACGACAACCGGCACCACCTCGCCCACCTCCAGGTCGTCCACCCCGATGACATCGGGCGCTTCGCGCGACTCGGAGCGGCCGCGAACATCCAGGCGCTGTGGGCCGCGCACGAACCGCAGATGGACGAGCTGACCATCCCCTTCCTGGGGCCGGAACGAGCGGCCCTCCAATACCCGTTCGGGGATCTCCAACGCGCCGGCGCCCGCCTCGTCGCGGGCAGCGACTGGTCGGTCAGCAGCCCCAACCCGCTCTGGGGCATCCACGTCGCCGTCAACCGCGCCGTACCCGACGAGGCGCCGAACGCGACCGGGACCCGCGAGTCCTGCCCTCCCTTCTTCCCCGAGCAGGCCCTGACCCTGTCCCAGGCCCTGACCGCCTACACCGCCGGCAGCGCCTGGGTGAACCACCTCGACCGGGTCACCGGCACCGTCGAGGTGGGCAAGTACGCCGACCTCGTCGTCCTCGACCGGGATCCCTTCGCGCACCCCAGCGAGGAGATCGCCGAGACCCGGGTGCTGCGGACCTACCTCGACGGCGAACTCGTCTACGCCGCCTCGCTCTGAACCGACGGACCTCCTCCTCCCCCCGCTCACCCCTCTCGGAGGCACCAGATGCCCTCAGCCCGACCGAGCCCGCGCCGGCCCCGACGGCTCCGCCACACCGCGGCGGCCGCCCTCGCCGCGGCCGCCGTGTTCGTCACGAGCGCGTGCGGCGGCCCCGCACACCGGCCCGACGACACCGACAGCGGATACCGGCTCACGGACAGGACGCCCGCCGCCTCGGGCGACCTGGACTCCTTCACCTGGTCCGTCTACGCCGAGCCGACCACCATCGACTACGCGCACTCCTTCGACTTCCCGCCCAACCAGATCCTCGCCAACGTCTGCGAGAGCCTGCTGCGCTGGAACCCCGACCTGACCACCTCGCCGAACCTCGCGGCCTCGTACAGCAATCCCACGCCCACCACCTGGGTGTACCAGATCCGCCCGGGCGTGCGCTTCCACGACGGCACGGAACTCACCGCGGACGACGTCGTCGCCTCCTTGCGCCGCAATCTCGACCCCGCGACCGCCAGCGTGTGGGCGTACCCCTTCCGCAACGTCCAGGCGGTCGAGCGCACCGGTCCGCTGGAGGTCACCGTCACCCTGGCGAAGCCGGACTCCACGTTCAACAAGTACCTCGCCGCCGGCCCCGGCACCGTGGAATCCGCCGCCACGCTGGCCAAGGCCGGCAAGGACTACGGCAATCCGCAGACCGGCGTGAACTGCACCGGCCCGTTCTCCTTCGAGTCCTGGACCTCCGGCCAGTCCCTCAGCCTCAAGCGGTTCGACGGCTACTGGAACGCCGACCTCAAGGCCAAGTCCGGCCGGGCCAAGTTCATCTTCCTGGCCGACCCCACCACCCGCGTCAACGCCTTCCGCAGCGGCGAGGTCGACGGCGGCTGGATGGTCCCGCCGAACGCCTACAAGCAGCTGGGTGCCACCGAGGCCGGAACGCTCTACTTCGGGCGCAGCACCACGGTCGTCGACGAGGTGGTGAGCAACCTCAAGGGCCCCCTCGGCGACGCCCGGGTCCGCCAGGCACTGCTCATGGCCATCGACCGCAAGGGCATCGTCAAGGCCGGAGCGGGCGGAGTCGGAGAGGTCGCCCATTCGCTGACCACCGACAACCTGTGGAACGACGCCCCCGCCGCCGCACGCGAGGGCATCCTCAAGGACGTACCGACGTACCCGTACGACCCGGCGAAGGCCAAGGCGCTCGCCGCCGAGGCCGGAGTGAACGGCCAGAAGATCGTGATCGCGACCAGCCCGCTGGACTCCCAGACGACGATCATCACCCAGGCCGTCGCCCAGGCCGCCACGGCCATCGGCCTCAAGCCGCAGATCGATTCCCTCTCCGCCGAGAAGTACACGACCCTCTTCACCGACCCGGCCGCACGCGAGGGCATCGACCTGTTCCTCACCTTCTGGTACACGTCGATCACCGACCCGCTGGACGTGTACGGCTCGCTCCAGACGGGCTCCTTCAGCAACTACGGCAACTGGTCCGACCCGGCCTTCGACGCCGCCATCGACAAGGCCGTCGCGGCCCACGATCCCGCCGAACACGCCGCGGCCAACGCCGAGGCCCAGCGGACGGCACTGCGCGAACTGCCGTGGCTGCCCCTGTACACGCAGCCCGTCAGCGTCTTCATGGGCAAGCGGATCACCGGCGTCCAACCCTCGATCGCCTACCTCTACTACCCGTGGGCCGCCGAGATCGGAGCGAAGTGATGACGCCCGCACCGGCACTGGCCCGGGCCGGCCGGGTGCTGCGCCGGCTGGCCGCCATGGCGGCGACCTTGCTCGTCACCTCCTTCCTGGTGTTCTCCTCGCTCTTCCTCGTCCCCGGCGACCCGGCCGCCTTCCTGGTCAAGGGCCGCAGCCCGAGCCCGCAGGAACTCGCCGCGATCCGGCACCAGTACGGCTTCGACGAGCCGTTCCTGGTCCGGTACGGGAAGTGGCTCGACGGCGTCCTGCACGGCGACTTCGGCCGCTCCTACCTCTTCCACCAGGACGTCAGCTCGGTCATCTGGTCGCGCCTGCCCGCCTCCCTGCTGCTGGTCGGCGTATCGGCCCTGATGATCGTCGCCGTGGGGGTCGGGGCGGGCATCCTCGGAGCGCTGCGCCGTGGCACGCGCACCGACCGGTCCCTGATGCTGCTCGTGACGGTGGGCGCCGCCGCCCCCGCCTTCGTCGCCGCCCTCCTGCTCCGGTCGGTGCTGGGCGTGCGACTCGGCTGGTTCCCGACCATCGGCAACGGCACCGGCCTGCTCGACCGGCTCCACCACGTCGTGCTCCCGGCAGTGGCCCTGTCGGTGACCTTCATGGCGCTGGTGACCCGGGTGACCCGGTCGGCGATGCTGGACGAACTGCGCCGTGAGCACGTCGAGGTCGCACTCGGCCGGGGAACGCCCCGGCGGACGGTGATCAGGCGGCACGTGCTGCGCAACGCGCTGGGCCCGATCGTGACGGTCTCCGCACTACTGGTCTCGGGGATGCTGGTGAGCACGGCGATCGTGGAGACCGCCTTCGGCATGGCCGGGGTCGGTTCGCTGCTGGTGCAGTCGGTGGACCAGATGGACTTCCAGGTCGTGCAGGCCATCGTGCTGCTCGTCGTCGGCGCGTTCGTCGTGGTCAACGCCCTGGTGGACCTGGTGCATCCGCTGATCGATCCGCGGGTCGCGGCCCGGGGGAGTGCGCGATGAGCCTACGGACCCCACCCCCGGCGGCCACCCCGGCAGGCGCCGCGGCCGCGCCCCCCGGCGGGATGCTCCGCGCGACGTTCACCCGGATCCGGAGACTCGGCGGCGGTCCGCTGCACGCGAGCTGCATGCTGCTCCTGTCCCTGTTCCTGCTGCTCTCCCTGTTCGGCCCCTGGCTGGCCCCGTACGACCCGACCTTCGGCTCGCTCGGCGACACCCTCGTGGGGCCGGGCGCCCAGCACTGGCTGGGGACCGACCAGGGCGGCCACGACACCTTCTCGGCGCTGATCGTCGGCACCCGGTCCAGCCTCGCCGGGCCCCTCGCCGTCGTGCTCTTCTCCACCGCGGCGGGCATCGCCGTCGGCCTGTTCACCGCCTGGCGCGGCGGGTGGATCGACACCCTGCTCGGGCGCGTGCTCGACATCCTCTTTGCCTTCCCCGCGCTGCTGCTGGCGATCCTCGCGGTGGCCCTCTTCGGCAAGGGGATGACGGCGCCGGTCATCGCGATGGCCGTCGCGTACATGCCGTACACCGCACGCGTCGTACGGGGTCTGGCGGTTCAGGAGATGGCCCGGCCCTACATCGCCGCCTACCGGGTGCAGGGGCATTCCGCAGTGTTCGTCGCGGTCCGCGCGCTGCTGCCCAACATCGCCCCCACCCTGCTCGCCCAGTCGACCGTGAACTTCGGCTACGCCCTCCTCGACCTCGCCGCCCTGTCGTTCCTGGGGCTGGGCGTCCAGCCGCCGACACCCGACTGGGGTGCCATGATCAATCAGGGGCAGACTGCCGTCCTGCAGGGACAGCCGCTGTCCGCGATCGTGCCGGCCGTCGCGGTCGTCCTGGTGGTCGTCGCCTTCAACGTCGTCGGGGAGACCCTCGGCGACCGGCTCGCCGGGAGGGACTCCTGATGGCACTGCTCGAGTACGAGGACCTGCACATCGCGCTGCCCTCGACGGCCCGCCCGGTCCTCGACGGCATCACCCTGACCGTCGCAGCCGGCGAGGTCGTCGCCCTGGTCGGCGAGTCCGGCTCCGGGAAGTCGGTCACCGCCCGCGCCGCCCTCGGGCTGTTCCCCCCGGGGTGCGTGACCCGTGGCCGGGTCCGGGTCGACGGCATAGACCTCGTCGGCGCCGACGAGGCCGGCCTGCACGAGGTACGGACCGCCAAGGCCGCGATGATCTTCCAGGACCCCAGGGCGGCCATCAACCCGGTACGCCGCGTCGGTGACTTCCTGACCGAATCGCTGCGGATCGGTCAGGGCTGGCCGACGGCCCGGGCGAACGCCCGGGCCGTCGAACTGCTCACCGCCGTCGGCCTCCCCGATCCCGCCCGGCACCTGGACCAGTACCCGCACGAGCTCTCCGGAGGCATGCTCCAGCGCGTCGTGATCGCCGCGGCCCTCACCACCGAGCCCCGGCTGCTCCTGTGCGACGAACCCACCACCGCACTCGACGTCGGCACCCAGGCCGAGACCATGGCCATCCTCGGGCGGCTCCAGAGAGAGCGGGGCCTCGGCATGCTCCTGATCACGCACGACGTCGAACTCGCGGCCGCCACCAGCGACCGGATCTACGTGATGTACGCGGGGCGGATCGTCGAGACGGCCCCCGTGGCCGACCTGTTCGCCACCCCGGCGCACCCCTACACCGCCGGCCTGCTCGGCTCGTCCCCGCCCCTGAGCGGCCCGGCGGGACCGGACGGCCGCCTCGTCCCCATCCCCGGAGCCCCGATGGGCCTCATGGAGTCCGCACCCGGCTGCGCCTTCGCACCGCGCTGCCGCTTCGCCGAGCCCGGTCGCTGCGACCAGTCGCCGCCGCCCCTGAGGCCGCACGGCCCGGGCGAAGTCGCCTGCCACCGCGCGGACGAACTCACCGGCGAGCTCTCCGGCACACACACCGACACGGCGGCGACGACCGCGACGATCCCGGCTCCGGCCCGCACCGGCGCTCCGGACGAGGAGGACCGTTGACCACCACCGAGCCGATCCCGGCGCTGCTCCGGGCGAACGGCCTGCGCAAGACGTACCGGACCGGGGGGACCGAGGTCGTAGCGGTCGACGGCCTGTCGTTCTCCCTACCGCCGGGCGGGGCGCTCGGCATCGTCGGGGAGTCGGGTTCCGGCAAGACCACCACCGCCCGGATGCTGGTCGGCCTGGAGGCCCCCGACGCGGGGGAGATCCTCGTGCAGGGCCGGCCGTTGGCGAGGGCCGCACGGGGGAAGGCTGCCCGGCTGGCCCGGGCCAAGGCCGTCCAGATCGTCTTCCAGGACCCGTACCTGTCGCTCGACGCCCGCATCGGCATCGGCGCGACCCTGGACGGGGTGCTGCGGCTGCACGGATCCCACGACCGTACGGCGCGGGCCGCCCGGGTCAGGGAGCTGCTGGCACAGGTCGGCCTCGGTGACCGCGAGGCGGCGGCGCTGCCCCGCCACCTGTCGGGCGGGCAGCGCCAGCGTGCGGCCATCGCGCGGGCGCTGGCCGTCGAACCGGCCGTACTGGTGCTCGACGAGGCCGTCTCCGCCCTCGACGTCTCGGTCCAGGCGCAGGTGCTCAACCTGCTCGCGGACATCCGCCGCGACACCGGCATCGGCCTGGTCTTCGTCAGCCATGACCTGGCGGTCGTCCGGTACGTCTGTGACGAGGCGCTGGTCATGTACCGGGGCCGGACGATGGAGCACCGGCCCGTGGCGGAACTCCTCACCAAGCCCCGCCACCCCTACACCCGGCTGCTGCTGGCGTCCGTCCCGCATCCGGGCTGGGATCCCGACTCCATCAGCCGCCGCCGACGCGGGCTCGACCTCGTGACGGCGACCTCGTGACACCGGCCGCCCGGCGCCGCCTTCCCCGAGAACCGACGACGCCAACTTGACTGACCGGAGGGCAGGTTGTGCCGCCGGGGCCGGGTTCGCCGTCAGCATGGCGATCATGACTGAGAGTGCATCTGTACGTCCGGTCCGCAGGATATGGGACGGCCGGAACGATCCCGACAGCCACCTATGACGCCCGCTTCTACCGTGACCCCGAGACGCTCCCCGCCGGGCAAGTCGCCGTACAGCGTGACAACATGGCCACGCTGCGGGTCCTCGCCGGTGACCCCTACATGCACGACCCGAAGCTGCTCCGCCGTCTGCGGCGTGTCGACGTTCCCGCGCTCCTGCTCTGGGGTGAGAGCGACCGCATCGTCACGCCCGCCTATGGCGCCGCGTACGCCGAAGCCTTCGGGCGTGGCCGCCTCCAGGTCATCTCCGAGGCGGGCCATCTGCCACAGCTGGAACAGCCGGAAGCGACGTGCGCCGCGATCGACGGCTACCTGCGCGAGATGACCGCCGACCCCCGTGGGCACGCGCTTGTCCGGTAGCGCGAGCCCGGGCCGGTGACGTCGGAGACAGGGATGACCCGATGGGGTCGCCGCGCCACCAGAACGACGCTGCAGGACCACACCGACGCCCGGATCCGCTCCGCCTCCCACCGATGGCCCCCAGCTGCGTCCGCGCCGCCGCCTGAATCTCCGCTTCGTCGCCCATGCCGCCCCATCGAACCGCCCCGGGTCCAGCCCGGCCGTGGTGGCAGCCGAGGTCCTCGTCGGCATCGACGACGCGTGTGATCGATACGTGCCGGACGCGGCCGGACTCTTTTCCTCTGCATCACCGGGGGGTTACGGAGATCGCTCTCTTCCCGTTCGACTCGACAACTCGTCGTATCCGCAAGGAAATTATCGGCCCGCCTGTCGATTGTGGCGTACGTCACGCGGGGTGAGAGTGAGCGCCCTCACAACAGGAACGAGGAGCTATGGGCACGGATACCGGCACGGGCGGCGGCGCACCCCAGGTGCAGCGGCTCAAAGCCAATTCGGTGGGCCTGGTGGGCGTCGTCTTCATGGCCGTCGCCACCGCCGCCCCCATCACCGCGATGACCGGGAACCTCCCCATCGCCGTGGGCTTCGGCAACGGGACCGGCGCCCCCGCCGGCTACCTTTTCGCGACCGCCGTGCTGACCGTCTTCGCCGTCGGCTACGTCGCCATGGCAAAGCGGATCACCGCGGCCGGCGCCTTCTACGGGTACATCTCACACGGCCTCGGCCGGATCGCCGGCATGGCCTCCGGCATGCTCGCGGTCCTCGCCTACATCGTCTTCGAGGCGTCGATCGTCGGAGTCTTCTCCTACTTCGCCAAGACCACCGTCCACGACCAACTCGGCATCGACCTGCCCTGGATCGTCTACGCAGCCGCCATGCTGGCGGTCACTGCCATCCTCGCGCATTTCGACATCAACCTCACCGCCAAGGCGCTGGGGGTGATGCTCGTCGCCGAGATCGCCGTGCTGTTCGCCGTCGCCACCTGCGTACTGGTCGCGGGCGGCGGCCCGGACGGGATCCCCCTCGAGCCCGTGAACCCGAAGAACGCCTTCACCGGCACCTCCGCCGGACTCGGACTCTTCTTCGCGTTCTGGTCCTGGGTCGGCTTCGAATCCACCGCCATGTACGGGGAGGAGTCCCGCGACCCGAAGCGGGTCATCCCCAAGGCCACCCTGATCTCGGTCATCGGCGTCGGCCTCTTCTACATCTACGTCTCCTGGATGACCATCGCGGGTAACGGCCTGGCCGAGTCGGTGGAGCTCTCCGCCTCGGCCAGCCCGCTCGACCTGTTCTTCGCGCCCACCCGGACCTTCATCGGCGGGTGGGCCGTGGACGCCTTCCAGTGGCTGCTGCTCACCGGCTCCTTCGCCTGCGGCATGGCCTTCCACCAGTGCGCCGCCCGCTACCTCTACGCCATCGGCCGCGAGGGCTTCCTGCACCCGGGACTCGGCCGTACACACGCCAAGCACGGGTCCCCGTACGTCTCCTCCATGGTGCAGACGGCCATCGCCACCGGCCTGGTCGCACTGTTCTGGCTGACCGGACAGGACCCGTACATCCACCTGTACACGCTGCTCGCGATCCTCGGCACGATGGCGATCCTCATCGTCCAGACCCTGTGCTCCTTCGCCGTGATCGGCTACTTCCGCAAGAACCACCCCGAGGACCGGCACTGGTTCCGTACCTTCACGGCTCCGCTGGCCGGCGGGATCGCGATGGCCGCCGTGGTCGTCCTGCTCCTGGTCAACATGCGGACGGCGGCCGGGCTGGCCGCCGACTCGTTCTTCTTCACGCTGATCCCGTGGATCGTCGGTGTCGTCTTCTTCGGCGGCCTCGGACTCGGCCTGTGGCTCAAGCACAAGGCCCCCGAGCGCTACACGATCATCGGCCGCGTCGTCCTGGAGGACGCGGCCGAACGCACCGACGGGCTCACCGACAGCCCCACCGCCTCCGCCGCGAACATCTGACGAGGAGCCACAACCATGGCCCGTACGCCACTGATGCACGAGCTCCGTCGGCTCGCCGCCGAACACGCCGCCGCCCGCCGGCTCGGCCTGCCCGTCGCCGAGGTCCGCGGCTCCACCCGCCGCCAGCTCCTCGGCCGGGCCGCCGCCCTCGGACTCGGCGCCGCCCTCGCCTCGGCGGCGGGCGCCTCCGCGAGCGCCCACGCTGTGGAGGCCCTGCCCGAGAAGAAGCCCGTCACAGCTGCCCGCGTGGCCGTCGTGGGAGCCGGGATCTCGGGGCTGACCGCCGCCCTCACCCTCAAGGACGCCGGCGTCGCCTGCACGCTCTACGAAGCCAATCCGAGCCGTGTGGGAGGCCGGATGTGGAGCCAGCGCTCCCTGTGGGCGTACGGGCAGACCTCCGAGATCGGCGGCGAGCTGATCGACACCAGCCACAAGAAGGTCCTGGAACTGTGCCGCCGCTTCAATCTGCCCGTCGAGGACTTCCTCGGCGGCGGGCCGAACGGCGCCGAGGAAATCCTCCGGTTCAACGGGGTCTACTATCCGCGCACCCAGGCCGACGAGGACTTCAAGGCTGTCTACCAGGCGCTGCACCGGGACCTGCAGGCGGCCGGCGAAGTCTCCTGGAACTCCTCGACCCCGGCTGGGACCGCGCTCGACAACATGACCCTGTACGAGTGGATCGAGACCCGGATCCCCGGCGGGCACGGATCGCAGCTCGGCCGCTTCATCGACGTGGCGTACAACGTCGAGTACGGGGCCGACACCGATCAGCAGTCGGCCTTGGCGCTCGTCCTGCTGATGGGCTACCAGCCCAACCCGGGCAACTTCAACGTCTGGGGCCTGTCCAACGAGCGCTACCACATCACCGGCGGCAACGACCAGCTGCCGAACGCCATGGCCCAGGCCCTGCCCGCCGGATCGCTTGTCATGGGCCGCGAGCTGGTTGCCGTGCGCGTCTCGGCCGACGGCACGCAGACGCTGACCTTCAACGACGCGGGCGCCACCCGCACGGTCGTGGCCGATCACACCATCCTGTGCCTGCCGCTGCCGATCCTCCAACGGATCGACATCACCGCGGCCGGCTTCGACCCGTTGATGCAGAACCTCCTGCGGGACGCCCGCATGGGCTACTGCACCAAGCTCAACATGCAGTTCACCAGCCGCCCCTGGCGCGGCACCGGCCCCTGGCCGGGGGTTTCCGCGGGTGACTGTTTCACCGACACCGATGTCCAGCAGACCTGGGACACCACCAAGGTTCAGCCGGGCAACGGGGGCATCCTCCTCCAGTACGGCGGTGGCAGCCTGGCCGGCTCGCTCACCCCCGGCAGCCCCTTCGCCAGTGATTCCGACGCCTACGTACGCGCCCTCGCGGACCGGATGCTCACCGGGATCGACGCCTTCTTCCCCGGCACCAAGGCGGCCTGGACCGGTCGGGCGCAGCTGTCCGCCTGGCACCGCAACCCGTACTCGCTCGGCGCGTACTCGTACTGGCCGACGGGCTACCTGCACAAGTACGCCAAGTACGAGGGCACCGCGCAGGGCCGGATCCACATCGGTGGCGAGCACTGCAGCTACGACTTCCAGGGCTTCATGGAAGGCGGGGCGACCGAGGGGGAGCGGGCGGCGAAGGAAGTGATCGCCGCCCTGACCTGACCTATGACCTGCCCGGGGGCGCCCGTGGTGTGGGTGCTGGGCGCTGGGGGCGCTGGGGGCGCTGGGGGCGCTGGGCCTGTCCACCGCGTTCCCCTGCGACTGGGCGAGGCCGGCCCACCGCTGCGGTCGGGTGCTGTTCCAGCTTCTGGAGCAGCACCCGCTTCTCCACGGCGCCCGGTTCGGCAAACCCGCGATCCGCTGCGAGGCCGCCGTCCTCATCGCCGTGATCAACCAGTGGCTGTGACGTCCGCGTGTTCGGCGTTGCGGTCAACGATGGCAAAGCGCAGTTCCGGGCTTCCCAGGTCACCTTCGGCGGTGAAGGAGGCACCTTCCCCACCGGCTCGGCGCCCAGACGCCGGTAGAACTGTTCGGCAGGAGGGTGCGATACGACACGCACTGGAGGCAGGCCCGCTTCTCTAGCGGTATCACCGACTACCAGGATCTGCTGGAGGCCAAGGGCATCGAGCTGACGGATCCGGCCGGCCAGAAGGAAGCGATCGCAGCCATCCTCGCCTCACAGCTGGAAGATCCGCCAGGCAAGCGTTTCTCCTACTCCAACTCCAACTACGTCCTCCTGGCGCATGTCGTCGAGAGGGTCACCGGCAAGCCGTTCCCGACCTTCCTCCAACAGGAATTCTTCACCCCACTGCACCTGCGCATGGCTTTGTCCCCGGCAACGGACGTTCCCGGCAAGGCGCAAAGTCATACGACGCGAAGGACGGCTCCTTCACTCCCAATTCCTCCCCCTGGAAGCAGTACGGAGACGGCTCCGTCCAAACCACCCCTGGGGAATTCGTCCGCTGGGCCGACAACTCGGTCTCACGGTGAAGACGGTGAGCTCGCCGCAGAACGTCTCGCCCTGTCGCGTGCCGGCCCGGCCCCGGGGTCGGGGCCGGGCCGGCACCCTTCGATGGGTTGTTGGTGTCAGCGCAGGGTGAAGGGTGCCACGTGGGTGGTGGTGTCAGCTCCGCTGATGGTGAATTCGAGGTTGTAGTTGCCGTTGGGCAGCCCGTTCGTGCTGACGGGGAGGCCGTAGCTGGCGAACACGGGGTTGTAGGCGAACCGGCCCGTGACCGGCCTGGTGACCGGACCGGTGACCCGGACGGCCGTCAGCGTGATGTTCGAGCTGGAGAGGTTGTTGCCGTTGGCGTCACAGATCCGCAGGCTGAGCACGACCTGGCCGAGCAGGCGGACCGGCCGGGCCGGGTCGTAGAGCAGGCAGATCCGGTACGCCACCGTGTAGGTGACGCTCTTGGTGGACGGGTTCGTGGCGACGTCCTTCGCATTCACCGTGAACGTGTGCGAGCCGAGCGTCGAGGTGTTGACCGCGCTGCCGTTGGGCACCGTACCGACGCAGCTCGCCACTCCGGAGGTGGCGTCCGTGCACGAGTACGAGGCGGTGACCGCCTGGCGGTACAGGTACGTTCCGGCCACCGGTCGGACGATGGTGATCGACGGCGCCACCGTGTCGAGCCGCACGGTGATCGTCTGCGGCGCGGAGGTGTTGCCGGCGTTGTCGGTGGCGGTGTACGTCACCGTGGTCACGCCGTTCACCGTGATCGGGACGGCAGCACTGGCGCCTGAAACGATGGTGGATGCGATCGGCTGGGCACCGGTCGCACTGTAGGTGATCTTCTGGACGCCGGAGGCGCAGGCCCCCTCACTGGCGCTGATGTTGACGGTGGCCGGGCTGGTGGTGTTCCAGCCCGCGCCGTTCGGTGCGGGGGAGACGCTCGCGGAGACGGTCGGTGCGGTCGTGTCCGGATCGTAGGTGAACTGGTCGGCGGCGGTGATCGGGCTGGTGCCGTTGGGGGTGGTCACGGTGACGTCCACCGTGCCCCGTGCCTGCGGCGGCACCTGCGCGGTCAGTTCCTCCGGCCCGCTCACGCTCACGTTCGTGGCGGCCACTGACCCGAAGCTGACGGTGGTGCCGCTCGTCGGGAACTCCGTGCCGCGCACGGTCACGGTGTTCACGCACTGGGCGAGTTCGGGTGCGTGGTTCGGGGTGACGCTGGTGACGGTGGGCGGGGACAGCGTGACGCGGTCCATCGCGGTGCCCCAGTCGCCGCCGAAGACCCCGGTGTTGCCGGTTGCTCCGATCTGCTGGACCGTCCAGACGTCCTTGGGGTTGCTCGGGTCGCGGGCGGTGCCCGAGTAGTCGCCCCAGCGGCTGTCGCCGTTGCAGCGGCATGCGTAGGCCTGCGTGCCCGCGGCGTAGAAGTCGCCGAACGTGGTCGCCGGGAAGTTGCCGCCCGGCACTCCGATCGCGACGGCGGTGGGGAACATCGTGGTCGAGGACGCGGTGAAGCCCGAGAACAGGTCGTCCTCGTCGTTCAGAGCCAACGAGCCGTAGTAGATGTCTCCGCCCACGAGGCCGAGATTGAGGTTGGTCGCCAGGCTCTGGCCGCCGCCGGTCGCGATCTGGATGTAACGCTGGCAGTTGTGGACCGCGGTGTCGCCGAGAGGGGTGCAGCTGACGTTGAAGACGCCCCACAGGTGGTTGTTCTGCCAGGCGACGGAGAGCATCCGGTCTTCGTTCGTCGCGATAGTGGCGTCGCCCCCGGGCGGCTGAGCTGCGCATCCCCTTTCGCCGCCACACGTCGGTGGTGGGGGCGCGGTTCCGATGGCGATGGTGTTCAGGGTGCGGTTGACCGCACTGACGCCGGGCACACCGGTGATCGTGGTCACCAGCACGTCTGTGCCTTCGTGCTTCATCGAGAGCTGATCGTTGATCCCCGACAGCGAGGTGGCCGGGACGGCGTCGTCCAGGCTGGTGTCCTGGGCGAACGTCGTGAAGCTGATCGTGCCGCCGGCCAGCAGGTCCGCCTTGTTGACGACCACGTTCACCGCGCCCAGGAACACTTCGGGGTCGGCTGCGAGGTCGAAGTTGTTCCAGCTCAGCGTGACCTTGTCGTTGCTGTACCCGAGCAGCGGCCGGTCCTGCTGAACGTTGGAACTGTTGCTTCCGATGTTGTACACGGTCCAGTGTCCGCGGGGGTCGGAGCTGTCGCTGACCGCGACGTCGACCTCGTCTCCGTTGGCCAAGATCCCCTCGTACGAGGCGAAGAACCGGCCGGAGCCCGCGTCGTAGTGCACCCGCGGATCCCCGCCCGTGCCCGTCGCGAACCCGAAGAAGGCGCCCAGGTCGAAGCGCGAGCCCACCGCGTTGCCGGCCTTGTCGTAGATCTGGCCGGAGCGGTTCACGAACTGGACGATGTAGGTGGGCCCGACCGCGAGATTGGTGTCGGAGGGAGCGATGCTGTCGCCGTTCCCGAGCGTGGAGAAGGCCTTCAGCCGCTCCACCACGGCCGAGGAAGGCGCCGCCTTCGGCGCCGTCGCGCCCTTCGGAGTCAGCTGCGCAGTGGTGACCGGCAGGCTCGGCTGCTGCATCGGCCCTACGGGCGCCTGCCGCTTCGGAGGGGCGAGGTAGGGCCGCATCCGCGGCTCGGCGGTGCGCTTGGGCCGAGGCAGCGCGCTCACGTCCACGTGCTGCTTCACCTCCGCCCGGGCCAGTGTCCCCTCGCCCCCCGAAGGCGAGGGGACACTGGCCGAGGGCGGGGTACTGGGCCGCGGCTCGGCGAGCGCCGCTCCGGCCGGCGCGGCCGCCGTGAGCGTCACGGTGAGTGCGAGCAGGAGCGCACGCGGCCAGCCGCGCGCCGCGCGCATCACTCGTCGGTTCATTCGGAGAGGCCGTCGCATCGACATGGGCTCCCCCCTTCAGCCTCGTTCGGAAGTCCGGTCCCACCCGCGCGTCGGCAGCGGGCGACAGCTGTTCTGCGGTAGCTGTTGATCACGGGCGGTGTCTATCGGAAGGAGCCGCCACCCGTCACGGCTCGCGGGGTGCCGTGCCGACACTTCCCTCTCCTGGCCTAAAGCCAGTCGCGGAGTGAGCGCTCGAGGACCTTTCCGGGTGAATTGGCTGCTCACGCCTGTGCGTTTGTTGCGTAGGCGTAGTCGCCAAGTTGCAGCACCACCTGATCGCTTGACTCGTGCACTGCCCTCGCAGAGGTGGTGGCCGGTGCGGTGCGTGTGCCGCGTACGGTCAGCGCATGCACGATCAGCGAGACCAGGAAGAAGACGGAAGCAAGCCGGAGCACGGGCAGGCTGCCCCGCCCACCGGCACCACCGACGGGGCTGCAGAGGCCGAAGCGGTGATGTTCGTGTGCGCGACGTGCGGCGCCGCCCTGACGGGGCCACTGACCAGGCTGCCCGCCGTTCCCGAAGCTCCGTACTACGCATGGTGGGACGCCGATGAGCCGGGTCCCTCACCGGCGACCGTGCCGTCAGGCTGCTATGCGATCGAAACGGAACCCTACGGTGCACCCTTGGTCGTCGCCCAGGTGCCCGGGCCGGTGATGCCACGCCACGGAGGCCACTGGAACGTGGACGGAAAGCCGTTGGTGTCGCAGGGCCCGCGAGGCAACATCGTCATCAACCCGGACGACGCCCGCGGCCTGCGGCTTGAGCACGCCTCTCCCGCCTGCTGCGGAGCGACCCCCGACGGCGGAATGAACCAGCTGTGCGCCTGCGGAGCCCTCGTCGCGACCCTCTGCTCCGACTGCTGCCTGCCCTACGAGCTCCATCTCTCGGCCGACCACGTCCGCAAGGTCCGCCCCTGAACCAACAGCAGGCCCCTGCAACATCCCACCCCCTATCCAACGCCTGCCCGGCAACGGCTGCTGCTGCCCGGCATGACGCCCCCTGCATGTCCGGCATGCTGGCAGTCGAGGGAACGGGCAGCTCCCACCTCGTGGAGGTGGGAGCTGCCCGCAGCCCGTGTAGAGGCCGGCGCACAACCTGGTGTCGAGCCTCCCGAACTGTCCGTGACCTGCTCGGTTTCGTCTCGGGTGATGGCCAGATCCCACGCGGGATCGAACGAGTCAGGCGGAAAGATGCCGAGCCATGCCGCGACGAAGGGCAGCCTGTCGTAGTTGATCGTCTCGGGTGCGTTGTAGGGGACCTTGGAGGTGTCCTTGGGGAGGCAGTTGTAGCGGCCGACGGCGATGTCGCCGAGTTTGCTGGTGGGTATGGCGGACTCACGCTCTACTCGAGGGTGGGAGCCGGGCGCGGAGAAGCGGCCGAGGTGAGATCAACCCTGGCGAGTGGTCTTCGTACGCACCGGCGCCATTCGAGTGGGTTTCCCGGCAAGAACGTTTGGCCCCGAAACCCGCCTACAGAGCCAGTCATCCAGTGGCGCGCGGATCTGCAGGGGCGGGCTGACGGTCAGGGCATTTCGTCCGGGTCGCAGGTTGCCCGGCGCAGGCCGATGGTGCGCAGGGCGCGCATCAGTCCTTCCTCGTCGCCCGCGCGGACGATGTGGACGGCCCCCTCGACAGTAAAGCCGTCGAGGTCGCCGGGGGCCGCGTCGGCTCTGGTGCGGAGTACGACCCCGCTCGGCGGGTCCAGGGCGCGTACGCCGTGGAAGATGCCGAATGCGGCCGGGTCGTCGCGGAAGCCTCCGGCCAGGGTGAGCACGGTGATGTCGGGGAGCAGGACCCGGGCGTGCGCGAGGGCGACGTCGGGCGTGTGGGCGTGGGAGATGACCTGGAAGTGGGGGTTGCGCTGGATCCGCGACCTCAGCCGCTCCAGTTCCTCGCCTTCCGGTACGCCGACCACCAGGACTGTCATCACAGTTCCTCATTCTCCGCCTGTGTCGCGCGTTGAGCGGGACGTCGGTGAGCGCGGCGCCTCGCGGCGAGGTGGCTCGGGCAGGGGCTGGGCGGGGCCGGGTGCGAGGCTCCGGGTATGCGGCTGGTGCCGTCACGTACGAAACGGATGTTCAACGATCAGCTACAGCGTGCAGCGGATAGAGGACGGACGTCACGGTCACTGATCGATGCGCGGGCTGTCGCAAACGGCATTCCGGGTGGCAGACTCCTCGATCATGGCGAATAGCGGACTGTGGGTCGGCATTCTCACTGCGCTGACCGCGCTCGGAGCCAGCTACATAACCGCCCGGGCGACCTCCCGCGCGGCGCTGGCCCAAGCACGAACAACCACGACGGCGCAGGCCCTTCGTGAACAGCGCGACCGGCGTCGATCCACCTACCGGGAGATGATGGACTGCGCGCACGCATTCAACGAGGTCACCTGGCAGATCGACGACGTCGACGCCGCGCGTGACCGCGAGACCAAGGACCGGCTCCTGACGCGGATGTATGAGGGCATCGGCCCGGCCATCGGAAACATGAACAAGGCAACCCATGAGGTTCGGCTCGACGGTCCTGCCGAGGTTTCCGCCGCGGCGGAGCAGGTGCGGCAGATGGCGCGACGCCTGCAGCCGCTGCTGAAGGCGCTCATCGGCGACGACACTCCCGAGCGGAGACTCGACTACGACGCTGCGTACCGGGATTTCCGGGGCACCTACATCACGTTCGTCGGCCTGGCGCAACAAGCGTTGGAGGTCAGGGACGAGGAAGGGTGAACCCCCCCAGAGGGGAGCCCTCGTGGCCTACGCAGCATGCCTTCGTAACCGGCCGTAGCCGGGGAACTCGAAGTCGCCGCTTTCACGCCCCGTGACCAGGTCTTTCATCGGTTAGCGTGCAGCGCGGGCTCGTCGCCTGTCTGCCGTCCTGTGCCGGCGAAGGCTGGGCGCGCGTGCCCTCGAGGCATGCGTGGCCCTCCCGGAGTCCCTGCCCAGATCAGGCCTGACGCCTCGCCAGCGCATGCGGACGCCGGAGAGGCTGCGGGCCTCTCCGGCGTTTGCTGTGTTGGGCGGCTCCCCAGGACGTGTTCCCGGGGAGCTGTGGGAGTTGTCCGGTTCTCACTTGCCGAGCTTGGCCTTGAGTTCGTCCTTGAGCTGGTCCTTGATGGTCTGCTTGTTGACCTGGCCGCCGGTGCCGGTGCCGTCGCCGCCCACGGCGGTGGCGTCGCCGGTGTTGACGGCGTCGGCGCTGGCGTTGCCGCCGGTGGCGTTGCCGGTCTTGATGTCGCATCCGCCCTCGCAGTTGCCGACGCCGCTGCTGGCGTTGCCGCCGGTGGCGGTACCGCCGACCGTGGTGTTCTCGGCGTTGGCGTCGCCGCCGGTGCCGATTCCGTCGGCGCTGTCGTCCTGGAGGAGGCTGACGGCCTGCTGCGGGGCGGCGGTGGGTGCGGCCATGGCGGTCGCGGGGAGGGCGATGCCGCCGCCGACCAGTGCCAGGGAAGCTCCGGCCAGAACGATACGACGGGTCGGGAAACGCTCGAACATGGGAATTCTCCATTCGGCATGAATAAGGGTTTGTGAGCCGCCCCGCGGAATAGGCCGGGGAAATTCTTCGGCCTGCTGTTCTCCGGTGGGTTTCCCCGGTGAGGGCGTACTCCAAATAAACCCTGCGGGGCAGCGGGCGTCACGCCACTCGAACACGTGGCTTGACGCCACGAGCCGATCTTGATAGGCGGTCGGTCCGTCGCGGCCCCGTGTGCGGTGCGCACGGGCTTGGCGGCGGCCATACATGCGTGCTCGATCCCCGGAAGGTGCTCCTCGCCGGCGCCGAAGGGCGATAGCAGCGCATCGTTGAGCCTGACATCGTCCGCGTCCAAGCCGGCCCGCCGCAGGAACTTCAGAAGAGCGCCAGAGCCCAGAGCCAGAGCCAGAGCCCAGAGCCCAGGGCGCGGTCGAGGATCTCGCCGTCGCAGAGACGCGGCGCCCGCCCTGGGCGTCCGACGGATGGATGATCACGCGCAAGCCCGGGCTCACTCCCCACCCTGCTGCTCACCGGTCACTCCTGCACTCAGATGGCGACGTCGGGGCGGTACTGCGGGCAGCCGGGTACACCCGTGACGCCTCTCATTTGGCATTCCTAGGGCCTCTAGGTTAAAACTAAGAGTCCTAGGTTTGGGGAGGGTGCATGGCGCGGGCAGGGCTGACGGCGGCGCGTGTGACGATCGCGGGCGCCGAGCTGGCGGACGAGGTCGGGCTCGACCAGGTGACCATGTCGCAGTTGGCGCGGCGGCTGGGCGTGAAGGACGCGAGCCTCTACTCGCATGTCCGAGGCCTGGAGGATCTGCGCGGCCGGATCGCGCTGTTGGCTGCGGACGAGAAGACCATCCGTATCGCGGAGGCGACCTCTGGGCGGGCGGGCAAGGACGCGCTGGTCGCGTTTGCCAACGCCTGGCGGGAGTACGCCCACACACATCCGGGCCGCTACACGGCGACGCAGACTCCGATCCAGATCGACCCCGAACTGGCCGCGAAGGCGTCCGGACCACGGCGCGCGGTCGAGCTGACCTACGGCATGCTGCGCGGCTACGGACTGGCCGAACCGGACCTGACCGACGCGGTCCGGTTGCTGCGCAGCACGTTCCACGGCTTCGTCACCTTGGAGGCCGCGGGCGGGTTCGCACACGAGCGTTCACCGCAGCAGTCCTGGGTCCGCGCACTCGAGGCCCTCCACACCCTCCTGGAGCACTGGCCCCGGTCCCAAGAAGGAGACTCCGCATGACTGGCCCGACCATTGGCAGCCTGCGTGTGAACGGCGCGACCCTGCACTACGAAGTGCGCGGCCAGGGACCGCTCCTGCTACTGGTCCCGGGAGGGACGGGCGGCGTGTCCTCCTTCGACGGGATCGCCGACGACCTGGCCGCCGCATATACCGTTGTGACCTACGACCCGCGCGGCATGTCCCGAAGCACGCTGGACGACCCCGAGGCCGAGCAGCAAGTGGCCGAGCACGCCGATGACGCCCTCCGGATACTGGAACTGCTGTCGCCGGGTGAGCCCGCGCGTGTTTTCGGCTCCAGCTCGGGCGCGATCGCCGCCCTTCACCTGCTCACGGCCCATCCCGAACGCGTCGAACGCCTCGTGGCACATGAGCCGCCGGTAGTGGAGGTCCTGCCGGATGCATCCGCACATCGCCTGCTCATCGCGCGCGTGCAGGCCACACTGCGCGCAGAGGGGCTCATGCCGGCGATGGCTGTGTTCGCCGCGGGCTTGAAGAAGGCCGGCGACAGCATTGAGCAGAAGGCCGAGATCAAGCTTCCGCCGCAGGCAGCGGCGCGGGTTGAGCGGACGATGGCCAACCTGCCCTTCTTCGTTGGGCGCATCGTGCCGAGCTTCATGTCCTACGCCCCCGACATCCAGCGGTTGGAAGCACTGTCGGACCGGCTCGTGCTCGCGTGCGGCCAGGACTCACGCGGCGAGTTGCCCTACCGTCCAGCCGCTTTTCTGGCCGAGCGTCTCGGCACGGACCTCCTGCACTTCCCCGGCGGCCATACCGGCCTGACCACGCACCCCGCCGAGTTCGGCGAGCTCCTTGCCAAGGCCTTCCGAGCCTAGACCCGAGTCAGACACGCCCGGGTCGGCGCCCCGAAGTGGTCACTGGGCATCACATCTGCAGCTGGCCGGGGCATCCTCGTGGCCGCAGTCATGCTGATCCGCTTCCTCTTGGGCAGCGGATCAGCATGGGCTCCAATCAGTTCGCTCCAGCGCGCTCGGCGCGGGCTCGTGTGTTGGCGAGGCGGTCGAGTTCCGTCTGGCCGAGCTCATCAGGTTGACCGCACGCAATCCAGCGTTACGCAGGGCGTGGTGTGGTACTGCGGCACCCGCGTGGTTCCGTCGACGTTCACGTTGTTGTAAGGGTCTCCACTCGGCTGGCTGACCCCGACGTCGTCCTTCTCGACCGTGCGGGTCAGCTTCTTCACGAGCCTGGGCTTCTTGGTGAGGCGCTTGACCGTGCGCAGGTTGTCGGTGTCGGTGTCTGTGTGGACGCTTGCCGTCGTCGTGGTGGGAGTGGCGAAAGCGGTGGAGGAGAGCGAGACGCCTCCGCCGGCCAGGAGGGTGGCGATCAGGAGGGGGACTGTACGTCGGATCCGGGTGGCGGTCATGGTGAAAGGCTCCTGGCGAGAGGTCGTGGAATTCGGTGGGGCAGGTTTCGCCCCTGCGGCGTCTTCGGCGTCAACGGTCACTCCATTGCGCCCCATGTACGGGCCTGCGGTCACGTCACGGAAAGTCGGGGCTTGACAGACCAGCCCACTCGGCCGGTCACCGGCCGGGGGTTTGGTGGCACAGCGGGGCGACAGCGGGGCTGGTGACGCCCTGCGCGGCACAGTGCCGCGCAGGGCGAGGGCGGCTGGCTTTGTGGTCTGCCGGTACAGCGGCGGGGGAGGCCTCTACGGGCGGGTAGGACAGGGTGGACGGAGACGCACTCCGAGGCGGCGGGGGAGTGCGGTGAGGAGCGGGGATGGGCGCCAGCGGCAGATGCCTGTCACCGTGCCGCAGCCGGACGTGTTCTACCGCGGCGGGCGGGTGGTCCTGGTCTGGGACGGCCTGTCCGCACATTGGAGCCGGGCGATGCGGGCTTGGGTCGCCGACCAGGACTGGCTCACCCTGGAGCGATTACCCGCCTACGCTCCCGAGCTGAACCCGGTCGAGCTGCTGTAGTCCTCACTCAAGAAACGCGAACTCGCCAACCTCGCCGGCGACCACCTCGCCGATGTCGCCGACGCCACCGAACAAGGCATCCACCGCATCAACCACAACCCACAACTGCCATGGTCCTTCCTCGCCCACACCGGCCTGATCATCCACCCGCCACACCCACCGAACTTACGAGAAGATCAGTAGGCGCGGGCTCGTGTGCTTGCGAGGCGGCAGGAGCCGGTGCCGGTCTCGATGATGGGGCCTCACCTGATGCCGATTCCGCTGGGAACCCGGATCGGCCGTACCGGCTCCGTCCCGATCTCGACGTCCGGCAGGTTCCGCTCGTCGGCGACGACGGCCTTGGCGCGGCGGGACCCGGGCGGCCACGGCGGGAACGCGGACGCGGGCGAAACACCCTGGAAGTGTGCGGGGTCCCTACTGGTCCGTAACGGCGAAGACCTGGGTTCCCCATCCGGCCGGGGTGGCCACCATGTGCTGTGCCAGGTCTCGCAGCTCGCTCGACTCGGGCGACATCCGCCCGATGTCGATGTTGACGCACATGAACGCGACCAGTCCGAGAGTTCTGTCTTCCAGCGGTATGGTGGTCGCCTTGACGATTTGTCCGGTAGCGGGCTGCCGCAGCCTGTAAGCGACCTTGGGTCCCGTCCAGCGGCGCCCGTATGCCCGTACGACATCCTCACCGAAAACCGAGACCGGGTCACCTTCCCGGCGGCCGGTGATGGAATTCTTGATCGTGTGGATGGAGTTCAGTGGGTCTCGGGTGTCATGGAGGACGAACTCGATCGGCAGACCGCTGAAGGTCTCCCCGAGGGCGTCGGTTATCTTGCCGAACTGACGCAGTATGTATTCGCGCTGCTCGCCCAGCTGTTTGGGTTCGACCAGGTGCCGGTACCGGCGGCGGTAGCGTCGGCGCACCCGATCGATCGCGAGAGCCGCAGGGGGAGAAATGGCATTCCTGTTGCGCTCGGCCAGGTACAGCAGGTCGATGGCGGCTCGAGGCTCACGATTTTTCAACAAGTAATTGCAGGCTGCGATGACCTCGGCCATGTCGAGATGGATTTTTCCGTCCGCGCCGACCCCGACCGGATAATTCTCCAGTTCGGCCAGCGGACGCCCCTGTAAGATCGTTTCAGAGGATGGTCGCCACGCCGTCATGGCCATGGTTACCAGAACGCCCACCACGGCGCCGATCGTCGTGCTCAGAATTTCGGTGAGCATGAGCTACCCCCTTGGATTTCCGGTGACGCGTCAGTTGGTGAGGTGCAGGCTAGGGTCGCGCGCGAAAAGCATTCGAACCAGGCAGCGCCGCCTATCGGCGCCCGAGAATTGAGATCGCCCGTGGAGGATCAGGTCGTCGTTGATGACGAGCAGTTCGCCGGGTCGAAGACTGTGGTTGAGCTGAACTTCAGGACGCATGATCGCCGCGTCCAGGGCGTCGAGGGCCCCGACCTCGGAGGGTGTTAGCGGTACGCCGGTGATCTCGGCCGCCATTTCGATGCGCTGACGGTTCCAGTGGACCTTCACGTCGGTACGGCTGAGATCGAATACAGGTGCAAAGAATACGGGGTCTCCTCCGGCCGGGGTGACGTGTGTGCGTTCGAACGCGAATGGTCGACAGAGGCGTTCAAAGTGCTGCGGATGTTCTCGCCGCACGATGTTCATCACGGTGAGAGTGCTGACGAGCGTGGTGCGGCCACCTTCGGCTGCGGCCTCGACGCAGAGCAGTGACGATATGTAGATCTGGTGCCCGTAAGGCTCCATTGCGCCGTCGTTGTGAATGTCGATCGCGTCTCGCGATTTCGAGGTGTAGACGCCTTGCTGAAACCTGCCGTTCGAGCGGAAGCGATCGACTCCCTCATAGCGGACAAGCCACTTCAGGGACGAGCCGGCGGGTGGTCCTTGACGCAGGGGTCGGCCCAGACGGCTCAAGAGATCCATTGCGACCTCGGCGGAGCCCTCGGGGTCGAGTGGGTTCACCGAGAGGCCCGTCACGACGGCGAAGCCGAAGTAGATGTTCAACTGGTCGGATATTTGCCGAGCGACAGATCCGTGATCGTTTTTATACGGAATGGGGAGCTCGATGGAAGATTTTGCCTGTTCTGCCAGCCAGTCGCGCACGGATCCTGCTCCTTGTCTCGTCGATCTGTGAACGTCTGACGAAGTGATCTCTTTGCCCTGGGGGACAGGTGAGGTGACGCCGGGCATGACTTTTCCGTTGGCCGGCTCGGGGTCGTCTCTTCGGAGGTAGACTCCACGCTCGGCGGATCCCATGCAGGCGGCGATCTCTCGTGACCTGCCCGCCCCCTGTCGCTGAATTGATCCACTCGATTGGAAGATCTCCGATGCGTGCGAAGTTCGATCACTCAGGCGCCCCCTCCCCTTGCCAGCCATTGCCTCCCCTCCCGCTGGGCCCTTACTCCCCTACCGTTACCGCCGGAGGGTTCGTATTCGTCTCAGCCCAAGCGGGAGTCGATCCGGTAACCGGAGAGGTCCCGTCGGGGGGATTCGACCAGGAATGCAAACAAGCATTTGTGAATCTGCTGCAGGCAGTTGCTTCTGCGGGTGCATCAGCGCGTGACGTGGTGAAAGCCACCGTGCTGTTCTCGGACGCAGAGGACTTTCCGACGGTGAACGCGGTGTTCGCCGAGTTCTTCCCCGACCATCCGCCGGCCAGAACGGCGGCCGTCGTGCAGCTGATGGGTGACAAGCGGATTGCAGTCGATGCGATCGCCGTAGCCTCCGGTGACGCAACGACGTAGCGAGAAGGCTCGGGCGGGGCGCCATCGCGCGGCGACGTGCACCGGAAGGTGCGCGGCAGTTCACGCCCGAAGGGCGCTCCGGCGGCCGGTGCGCCCTGCTCCCACGGGCGGGAGTCTGCCGAGGGAGGATCTCATCGGCCTCGGGGGCAGTGGATCCGTTCGGTTGCAGGGGCCGCCGGATCGGTGCCGCGGTTTGGTATGCAACTGCTTCTGCATGCAAGCGAGTTACCCCGACACGCTGATCGTTGAACTACGAGCTTCCGGCGAAGTGGCAAGCCCGCATCAGGGGTGCTGTGGGGGTGGCGCCCGTTCCTGGTGAGCCGGCACTGAGGCCGGGGGTCGCCTCGTGAGTCGTGTCCTGTTTCTGATTCTGAGTTTCGCCTGACGTGACTGGTGTGCGGCCGCTGTTCTGGACGGATTCGTTGTCCTTCGCCGCCGCTGGGTCGTCGAACGAACCCTGGCCTGTGGATGATGCCTGCCCACCGACACGCACGCGACGACGAACGCTCCGAAACCTTCTGGGCTTCCATCACCCCTCATGACCCGCCGGACCACCACGACATCGCGGTGTCCTACGCGCGTGGAAGTAGCGGCTCACTTCGATCTCGGCCCCCTGGGGTTGCGGCCGGAAGCGATGGCCGCCGGCGTGATCTCTTGGTGGACTGCTGCCGGCAAGGCCGGTGCCAGCGGGTTCCGCCTGCCCTCGTCGCGTACGATCGCCGCGACGAGGGGGAGGGCATGGAGGACGTTTTCGATCTGAGTGGAACGCCGCCGCAGGGCTGGATGCATGCCCTTTTCGGTGGCGGGCCCTACGGTGATGACGTCGGCCGGTGTGTGCCCGGCCCGCCTGCGCCGGAGGCTGTTGCTGTTCCGCTTCCGGAGGGCGGCGAGTTCGTGTACCGGCTGGTTACGGTGGGCTCGTGGTCGGCGCCCGATGACCCGATCGCCGTCTACAACGACACGGGACCGGTGCCCGAGCCGCCTCTGTCGGAGCTGGAGAAGTTCTGGCTCAGCCGTCGTGCCGACCGGTAGGCCGAGCTTGCCGAACGGTCATGCCCCAGCCAGATGGGCAGTGACACAGCGGTGACGGTACCCGGGAACACATAGCAGCGCCTGCCGTACCGCGCTGCCACGGTCCGGTAGTTCTTCAGCCGGTCAACAGCGTCTTCGACCCGCCGGCATTCCACCGGCGGGCCTGCTCACGGTACCGATGCCAGGCTCTGGCCGGGGGACGAGTCGCAGGAGCCTCGGGCACCACCTGTTGAAGCCTCGACGGTCCGCCAAGGCGTGTCAGTCTGTCGTACCTCCGGAGACCCGTACGTGCGCGAGGCCGTGCTCCTTGAAGCGGATGTCGACGTCCATGAGGTCGGCGCGACCGTCGCCGTCCACATCGACATCGGGCGACGAGCAGAGATCTGCTTCCAGACAGTCGCGGTTGACCTCTGCGTCTGGGTAAGTGGTGTGTAGCCACGCTTCCGCCTCCGCACGCGTGACCTCGAAGTCCATGTGGTACCAAGTGGTCTGCCACTGGCCCTTCGTACATCGCTTGTTCCGGGCGGTCTCGGGGGGCTGGTTGGTGTGGAGGAAGCGGATGGCTTGGCCGCACGAGACAGGCGCCTTTCCGTCCATTTCCAAACTGGCCCCGTGCAGCCACCAGCCCATGTACGTCAGCACGGTGACGACAGCTCCGCTCGTGAGCCATATCGCAATCTTTCTGCGTCGAGTGGACAAGGGAACCTCCTGGAAGATGATCACTGAACATGTTCAAAGATGCATCTTGGTCGTACTTGGTTCCATGTCGCCTCACAAGCACGCGATGTCTACCCGGCAGAGTCGGGCAATCGGCATCCAGCCGGGGCTGCGCGCCCGCACACCAAGGAGCCTCCGCCATCGGGATGACCCAGATCGGGGGAGGCGGCGGGCGGCCCGGCCGCCCTGGCCGTCGCCACCCTGCAGGCCCGACCCACACCGCGTCGGCACTGGCAGGCAAGGCGGACCCGTGCCAGGACACCGCGGGCCCGAACCGCAGCGTTGTTCACACGCGTGAGCGCTCGCTTCCATCGCCGTCGGCAGGGTCACCCGCAGCGACCGTATCGACAGGCCCAGTTGTGGCCTGTAGGGAGCAGCGCGGCGCAGGCGCGCGGGCCCGGCGCCGGACCACATCTTTGGTGAGGAGCTGTCGTTGTGCCTGGTGAAGGGGCGGCCGACCGACCGCGGCGTTTACTGTCGTGCGGTGAAGGGGTGTGGGGGCGTTGGTGGCGGGGTCGGATAGGCGGAGTGTGCTGGTGACGGGGGCGACGGGTGGGTTCGGCCGGGTGATCGTGTTCCGTCTCGCGGCCGCGGGCTGGGACGTGATCGCCGGAGCACGCGATATGGACAAGGCCCGCAACCTCGTAGCGGAGGCCGCTGAGCGTGGCCTGGCCCTGCGCACGGTGCGGCTGGACGTCGCCTGCGAGCAGTCCTGTTGCCAGGCGCTGGAGGAGTCGGCCGAGATGACCGGTGACGGCCCGTGGGCCCTGGTCAACAACGCCGGCATTCCGCAGGCGGGCGCGGTCGCCGATGTCGATGACGAACAGGCCCGGCGCCTGCTGGAGGTGAACCTGCTGGGTCCGGCCCGGCTGTGCCGGATGGTTCTGCCGGGCATGGCCGCCCGCGGCGGCGGCCGGATCGTCAACATCTCCTCCGGGCTGGGCCGGGTGCCGTGGCCGATGGGTGCCTGGTACAGCGCGGGAAAGCACGCCCTCTCCGCCCTCACCCACTGCCTGCGCGTAGAGACAGCCCACCTGGGCATCCGCGTCAGCCTGGTCGAACCCGGCGCGTTCGCCACTCCCATGCTCAGCCGCGCCCTGGACGACCTCGAGACCGTCCGCAACCCCGCGAACCCCGGCTACACCGCCACCACACGCCTGTTCACCTCCTTGGACCGGCGCGTACCCGGTCCCGAACCGGTGGCCCGAACCGTCGAGACGTGCCTGACGGCCCGTCGGCCACGCCCCCGCTACGTCGTCGGCCGCGACGCCCGTCTCCTGGTCCCGCTCCACACCCTGCTGCCGCTGGCGTGGACCGACCGTCTCAAGCACGCGGTCACCGGCCTTCCCCGCACCCCCCAACCCGCCGCCCCGCCGGCGCCCCAGCCCACCGAGCAGGCCGCGGCCGCCAAGGAGACGGCGTGAGCCGCTACAGCCGCATCACTCATGCCGCAGTCCACCTGCCCGTCCGACGCCAGCGCGGCACCGAGATCGAACAACTCCTGCGGCGCCACAGCCCTTCCCTCAAACTCCCCGCCGGTCTCCTGCAGCGCACCTTCGGCCTCGAGCAGCGCACCGTCGCCGACCCCGGTGACCTGCCCTCCGACCTCGCCGCCCGCGCCGCCGCCCAGCTCCTTCACACCGCCCGCCTGGGTACGGCCGACATCGACCTGCTCCTCTTCGCGGCCGTCAGCGCCGACGTCCGCGAACCCGCCAACGCCCACATCGTCGCGGCGAAGACGGGCCTGTCCTGCCCGGCCTTCGACATCGGCAATGCCTGCAACGGAATCATCAACGCCCTCCAGGTCGCCGACGCCCTCATCCGCACCGGCCAGCACCGCCGCGTCCTGATCACCTGCGGGGAGACCCTCACCCGTCTCTCCCGCTGGAACCTCACCCGCGACCAGCTGCGCACCGGACTGACCTCGCTGACCGGTGCGGACCTGGGCGCCGCCCTTCTGGTGGAGGCCTCACCCGTCCCGGGCATCACCGGATCGGTGTTTCTCGCGAACTCCGCGGGATGGCATGCCGCAACCCTCTACGACCCCCACCACGCCCCCGACCACCCTCAGGGCCTTCACGTCGACTCGGAAGCGCTGCTGGGCTCCTTCGTCGACCTGGACGTCCAGGGGGTCCAGTGGCTCAAGGAACAGCACGTCGATGTCGGCGACCTCGATCTCGTCTGCGTTCACCAGCCGTCCGTGCCCTTCGTGGACACCTTCCGCACCCGCATGGGCATCGACACCGCGCAGATCATCCCCACCTTCCCGCACACCGGGAACGCCGCCGCCGCGACCCTTCCCCTCCAACTCGCCCACGCCGTCGGCCGCCGACGGCTGGCCCCGGGTGACACGGTCGCGGAGCGTGTCAGAAAGATCGTGTAAGTCCGTGATGTGACAGCCTGGCCCGGGGCTCGGCCTCGGGCCCTTGGGCCGGGCGGATCGGACGAGTCATGGCGGACAAAGACGAAGCGGCCGCGTCCGTGGCCGGCGACAAGACGGTCGATGAGGTCGTCCAGCGGTTGCTGGACAAGGCTGATGCCTCCGGGGCGGCCCTGCTGGGTGAGGGCGGGCTGCTGACGGAGGTCACCAAGGCTGTTCTGGAGCGTGCTCTGGAAGCCGAGATGAGTGAACATCTCGGCTACGAGCGTGGAGATTCCGCAGGTCACGGGTCGGGGAACTCGCGCAACGGAACGTCATCCAAGACGGTCCTGACCGATGCCGGCGCGGTCACTTTGGCGGTGCCCAGGGACCGCAACGGCGAGTTCGAACCGCGTCTGGTCCCGAAGAACGCCCGCCGGCTGGCGGGGTTCAATGACCGGATCCTCTCGCTCTACGCCCGCGGGATGAGCGTGCGGGACATCCGCTCCCACCTCGCGCAGATCTACGGGGTCGAGGTCAGTCCCGATCTGATCAGCAAGGTCACCGATGCCGTGATCGACGAGCTCGTGACCTGGCAGAACCGGCCCCTGGATGCGGTCTGGCCGATCATCTACATCGACGCTTTGTGGGTGAAGATCCGGTCCGGTTCAGTGACCTCGAAGCCCGTCTATCTGGCCGTCGGCGTGGACATGGACGGTCGCAAGGACGTCCTCGGTCTGTGGGTCGGAGCCGAGGGCGAAGGCGCCACCACCTGGATGGCAGTCCTGTCGGAGCTGCGGAACCGGGGCATCGAGGACGTCTGCATCGTCGTCTGCGACGGGTTGAAGGGCCTGCCCGACGCGGTCACGGCGACCTGGCCCAAGGCCACCGTCCAAACGTGCGTGATCCACCTGACCAGAGCCTCGCTCAGGCTGTCGTCTGTGCGGGACCACCCGAAACTGGTGCCGTCCCTGAAGGCCATCTACACGGCCCCCACCGAGCAGGCCGCCGAACAGGCCCTTGACGTGTTTGAGGCCTCTGAGCTGGGCGAACGCTACCCGGCGATCGTGCGGACCTGGCGGTCGGCCTGGCCGGAGTTCACACCTTACCCGGCGTTTCCGCCGGCCATAAGGACGGTGGTCTACTCCACGAACATGGTCGAGTCCATGAACGCCCGCCTCCGCAAAGCCACCCGCAAC
Source organism: Streptomyces sp. NBC_00354 (assembly GCF_036106915.1). NCBI lineage: Bacteria > Bacillati > Actinomycetota > Actinomycetes > Kitasatosporales > Streptomycetaceae > Streptomyces > Streptomyces sp. NBC_00354. The sequence goes on from NZ_CP107983.1 coordinate 8,520,563, forward strand.
CGCGGCCACTTCCCCTCGGAGCAGGCCGCGTTGAAGGTTCTCTACCTCGCGGTCCGCGAACAGATCAACCCCAAAGCGCGCGACGCGAACCACGTCGCCGCACACTGGAAAGAGGCACTGAACCAGTTCTCACTCTTCTTCGAGGACCGGCTCAGCATCCAATGAAATCAGCCGACTTACACAAGATCGCTGACACGCCCACGCCGTCGGCCGCCGACGGCTGGCCCCGGGTGACACGGTCGCGCTCTTCGGACTGGCCAGCGGCGCCAGTGGCGCGGTGATGCTACTGCGCTGGTGACACGCAGGCCTCGGGCCGGCGGTGCCGTCCCGCGTACCCGGGCAGGCGTCGTCGCGCGGAAGGCGGACGCAGACTCGGTCAGGGGTACGGCAGGGGGGTGAAGTCGTGTGCGGCGAGGAAGGCGGGGCGGCGGCCGGGGGTGGCGAAGGGCTTGGTGAGGGTGTTGTCGATGCTGTTGTAGACGATGAAGACGTTGCTTCTGGGGGAGGGGGTGATGTTGTCGCCGCTGCCATGCATGGTTTGCAGTCGAAGAGGACCGCGGAGCCGGCTCTGCCGGTGCACAGGTGGACGGCTCGCGGCTGTCGCAGAGGCGGGGCAGGGCTACTTCGGAGGGCGTTCCGGCTTCCTGCACCTGCCAGTGAGGTGCGGTAGTTGTCCTTCGGGGTGGCTCCCGCGCATGCCACGAACGTCTGGTCCGATCCGGGGACGAGCATCAGCGAGCCGTTGTTCGCGTCGTTGTCGGTGAGCGCGACCGAGAAGGACACGGTGCGCATGGGGGGCAGGCCGTCCTCTGCGTGCCAGGTCTCGAAGTCGGAGTGCCAGTAGAAGCCGCCGGCGCCGAAGCCCCGTTTGATGTTGATGCGCGACTGGTGGACGTAGACGTCTGTACCGAGGATCTGCCGGGCCCGTCCCACCAGGCGGGGGTCGGCGGACCGGCCGCTGCGGTCCCGGCCCACACCACGGGGTCGGCCCGGGAGTGACCGTCTCGGCTCGACCGCGGGTCGGATACCTGTCAATTCCCGTGGCGGTCATCGCTCTGTCCACCTGTCCTGCCCTTCGACTCGGCGCCGTCACAGCGCTCCGCGATGGCACTTGTACCCGGCGCCCCGCTGCCGCTTGCCGGGCATCCGGGTGACGCTCCCGGCCCCTGGCTGCGGGCAGAGAGCGCCGGGCCCGGGGTCTCGGGCGGTGAGTGCCGGCCACACAGCGGTGTTCACACGGACGGGTGTTCCGGCCCCCGCTTGGTCAGTAGGAAGAGGCGGCGTCCGGGTCGACGCGGTGCGCCTCATTGCCGCTCAGCGGCGGCACGAAGACACACACGAGCCTGAGGTCCTCGTGGGGCGAGGCCACCAGGCAGTGCGCCTCGTGCTGGTCCAGGCAGTACAGGCGGCCGGGCAGAAGGGGGTGGGCGGGGCCGGCCGCGCACGGGGTTGGCGGCCGGCCCCGCTGGGAGGGCCGCCGCGCGGGGGCCATGGTCGACAACGGCCGGGAGTCATCCGGCCGTGCGGGGTTGAACTTTAAGGCATGGCCGGCAGGGATGGGTCCGCCCGGTCGCCACGTCGCGGCCGATGGAGTTGAACGCACGAATATGAATGGACGTAGATCGCTGAGAGCGGGCCGGGCTGGTGCGCTACCGGCTCACGTGTGGATGCGGCTGTTGGTGCCGTCGTGGTGGTCGGCGTGTTCGTCGTCGAACCAGTAGTCGCCGGCCGCGAGGTAGCGGAAGGAGTGGCTGGTGTGCGCGGGCAGGGACACCCGTACCGCGCGGGTGCCGTCACCCCTGGACTCCATGGGGTGGGCGGCGGGGTTCCAGTGGTTGAAGTCCCCGACCACGCTGACCGGTCCCTCCGGGGAGTCCTCAGGCAGGACGAAGGTGACCTGGGTCCGGTCCTTGAGGTGCTTGCGTTCCAGCACAGTGTTCTCCTGCCGTGAAGAGGGTGGGCCCGTGCATCCTTGCCCGCGCGCGGGGCGGCCGTGGTGGTACGGGGCGGCGTGCCGTGCGTGGCTCACCCGACCGGAACCGTCCACGGGGCGAGAAGAAAGGTGCTCCCGGGCACGTCGCGGGCCGAAGTCGGGCGGTTGCGCGTGCCGGTACGCGTTGGCGGGGCCCGGCCGGGGCTTCGCCGACCGGCCGGGCCCCGCGTACGTGGACCACTCGTTCCCCTGCCACCGTGCCACGCACGGGCCGGGGCTGCCCGCGGTGGGGCGCGCCGTGTAGACCGGTCGGGGGATGCCCGGTTGTTCGCGTTGTGGTGTCCGTCAGGTCCGTTGCGGCTCGAGGGGGCCGGCGCGGGCCGGGGCAGGGAGGGGTCTCGGCGAGGAGGGCGAGCAGGCCCGCGCTGTCGTGGCCCGCCTCAGCCGGGTGGCGGAACTTGGCTCCGGGGCTGGCGGTAGTGGTTGCGGCGGCCTTCGCGTACCGGGTGAGGTACCCCTCGTGCTCCAGGTCCGCGACGATCGACTGGATGCTCCGCTCGGTCAGCACGCAGGTCTCGGCGACTTCCCGCAGGCGGACCCCGGGTCCTGCGCGAGGGCCGGCAGGACGCGGGCGTGACTGGTCAGGAACGTCTACGGGGTTCTGCGAAGTCCTTGATCGCCCGGGTCTCCCACCGTGGCACCCTCCTCCTGGACCTGAGCCGGGTCACCTTCTGCAACTGCGCCGGCCTCAACGCCGTCCTGACCGGCCGCCTCGCCACCCTGCGAGACGGCCGTGCCTTGCACGTCACTGCCGCCAGCCGCCGCGTCGAGCGGCTCCTCGATCTCACCGCCACGCGCTTCCTGCTCACCTGACCGTGCCCGCCGGAAGCAAGTGATCTCCATGGCCGCGTACACCCGGCTCGCCGGCGGTCCCGAGGGCAGCCTGTCATGCCCCCGACATGCCCATGCCGCCCGAGCAGACGCTCGCCTGGGCGGTGGGCATGCTGACGGCGACGACCCCGGCCCCGCGCCGCGAGGCCTCCTGCGGCGCACCTGTCCCGGCCGCCGCCTAGCGCTCTGCGCCAGGCCGTTTCCGCCGCCCGCAACGCGCCCCAGGCGCGGCCGCACCCGATCGTGAGAGGTGGTGGAGATGACCGGCAAGAAGCAGGATCAGCGCCCGGCGCTGCTCCCTGATCAGGGCGCGGAGGTGGACGAACACGGCCGCCGGTCAGGGGTCCCGTCCCGGACCGGCCCGGGCAGCGGGCCGCCCGCCGACCCGGACCGCGTGGACCGTGCCCGCAAGGAGGACAAGGGCCGGAAGGCGGGTGCGGGGCTGTCGGTGGACATGGGGGAGGGCCCGCCCAAGCCGTCTGAATGAGGTGGCCCGGGATGGGAAGGCGCAGGACAGGCCTGGTGGCACAGCCGCCGTGCAGAGACCGCAGCGCGAGCTGAGGAGGGTTGTCATGCCTCGTGGTTCCAGCCCCAAGCGGGAACGTCAGTACGAGCACATCAAGGAGAGTGCCGAGCAGCGCGGCGAGAGTACGAAGCGCGCCAAGGAGATCGCGGCCCGCACCGTGAACAAGGAACGTGCCCGCTCCGGCGAGTCGAAGACCGCGAGCCGGTCCTCGATCCAGGACATGTCGTCCTCCAGGCGCGGCGGTCAGCGCTCCCACAGCGGTGCGCAGGGCCCCACGAAGGAGCAGCTGTACAACGAGGCGAAGCAGAAGGGCCTCGAGGGCCGTTCGAAGATGGACAAGGCAGAGCTGAAGCGCGCTCTCGGCCACTGAATCGGCCGGGCGGGCGTGAGGAAAGGAGACTGCTGTGACCGAGTTCGACATCTGGGTATACCGTCCGGGCACGGGCTACCAGCCCGGCACTGACATCGTCGGCTACAAGGTCGAGGCCACGGACGGCAGCATCGGCAAGATCAGCAAGCATTCCGAAGAGGTCGGCGCCTCCCACATTGTCGTGGACACCGGGGTGTGGATCTTCGGCAAGCACGTGCTGCTGCCCGCCGGGACGATCAAGATGATCGACGTGGCGGAGGAGACGGTCTACGTCGACCGGACCAAGGACCAGATCAAGGACGCTCCCGAGTTCGACGAGTCCAAGTACAGCGGTGAGCCGTCCTACCTGGAGCAGTTCGCCCACTACTACAACCAGCCGCACATGTAGCGTGGGCCTCCGCGCCGCGGGGCCCGGCCGTTCGGCGGGCCCCGCGGCTCTGTCGCCCGGGGCGCCGACAGCGCTCAGCAGCGGGGGCGTCCACCTCGTCACCCGCATGACGTACTCGGGGCCTCGGCCCCCGAGCGCCTGCCGTCATCCGGATAGATGATCGACACAGGTCGCGGTCGGTACCCGGCGGCCGCCGTCGGCGCCGTGAAGAGGTGACACAGCCGTGTCGGACAGGACAGGCAGACGGGGCGCGGACGGCCCGGCAGGGGATGGCATGGGAAAGCGTCCTGCCCGGCGGCACAGGCGCCGGCTGCTGCGCTGGATCGGTCTCGGCATGGCACTGCTGTTGCTGGTCGGATCCGGGGCGGGCTGGTGGATCTACCGCAAGCTCGACGGCAACATCACAGCCGACGTTCCCGCGGCCTCCGAGCTGGGACGGCACGAGGCGGAGCGCCCGGCACCGGTCGTGCGCACGGCGCTGAACATCCTGCTCATCGGATCGGACTCGCGCGCGGGCCCGGGTAACGGCAGGTACGGACGGCGTCGGGAAACGGGGCGTTCGGACACCGCGATCCTGCTGCACGTGGCGGCGGACCGGAAGAGTGCGACGGCCGTCTCACTCCCCAGGGATCTGATGGTCGAGATCCCCTCCTGCCTGACGACTGACGGAAGCCGCACCGAGGCGCAGTTCGCGCAGTTCAACTGGGCCTTCCAGTTCGGGGGCGCGGCCTGCTCGATCCGTACCGTCGAGAAGATGACCGGGATCCGGATCGACCACCACGTGGTGGTGGACTTCCAGGGCTTCAAGAAGGTGGTCGACGCGGTCGGCGGGGTGGAGGTCTGCCTCGACGAGCCGGTGAACGATGCCAAGGCGAAGCTTCGGCTGCAGGCCGGACGCCAGACCCTCAGTGGTGAGCAGGCGCTCGGTTACGTGCGGGCCCGCTACAGCCTGGGCAATGGCAGCGATACCGAACGGATGACCCGCCAGCAGCAGTTCCTCGCCTCACTCGTGAAGAAGGTGCAGAGCAACAGGGTGCTGTTCAACCCCGCCCGCCTGTACGCGGTACTGGACGCGGCCACGTCCGCCGTGACGACCGACCCGCAGCTCGCTTCCCTGCGCAGCCTGTACGAACTGGTCTTCACCATGCGAGACATCCCCGTGGCCGGGGTACAGTTCCTGACCGTGCCCCGGCAGCCCTACCGCGCCGACCCGAACCGGGACGAACTGATCGGTGTGGATGCTGCCCGGCTGTTCCAGCGGCTGCGCACGGACGAGCCGGTGGACGTGGTCCAAGCCGAGGCGGACCACGGCAGGCCGTCCGCAGAGCCGACCGGGGACCCCACACCGGCCCCCGCTTTCACGGGCACCACCGCGGCTGCGCCGCCCTGCCGGTGAACGGCGGCGCCGGGCAGAGGCCGACGTGACCAGCGCGCCGGCGCGCCGGCTCGGCAAAGGGCCTCGTAGGCTGGCCGGATGCGTCACCACGACCTTGTCGTCATCGGTGCAGGATCCGGCAACGCCGTCGTCGACGACTCGTTCGGCGATCTGGACGTGGCCATCGTCGAGGAGCGCTGGTTCGGCGGAACCTGCCTGAACGCCGGATGCATCCCGAGCAAGATGCTCGCCTACACCGCGCACGTCGCCCGCACTGTCCGGGAAGCCAGGGTGTACGACGTGGACGCCGAGCTGCGAGCGGTGCGCTGGCGCGAGGCGCGCGACCGGATCTTCGCCCGGCTGGACGCCGAACGGGACGAGGGTCGTACGGGCCGTGAGCAGCAGGATTCGGTCACCGTGTACGAGGGCAGGGCACGCTTCACCGGACCGAGGACCCTCCGCATCGACCGGGCGGACGGGGCCGTCGACGTCAGCGCCGCGCAGATCGTCGTCGCGGCGGGCGGTCGGCCCGTGGTCCCCGGGCCCGTCACGGACGCGGGCCTGCCGTACGAGACGTCCGACACCATCATGCGCATCGACGCGCCGCCCCGGCACCTGGCGATCCTCGGCGGCGGTTACATCGCCGCGGAACTGGCCGATGTGTTCGCCGAGACGGGGAGTTCCGTCACCATCGTCGAGAAGGAAGAGCATCTGCTCGGCCCGCAGGACGAGACGGTCCGGGAGCGGTTCACCGAACTGGTCCGCTCCCGCTACGACCTCAGGCTCGGCCGGGAGGTCACGGCCGTGGGCGGCCGGCCGGGCGCGCTGCGGCTCGACCTGGACGACGGATCGACGGTCGAGGCGGACATGCTGCTCGTCGCCGTGGGCCGCGTCCCGAACAGCGACCGGCTGGACCTCGAAGCGGCCGGAATCGCCACCCACGACGACGGCCGAGTGATCGTCGACCGACATCAGCGCACCACAGCGGAAGGCGTCTTCGCGCTCGGGGACATCTGCTCGCCGGTACCCCTCAAACACGTGGCCAACCGCGAGGCGGAGGTCGTGGCCCACAATCTCCGACACCCGGACGACCTGATCGCGGCCGACCACGAACTGGTGCCGGCGGCGGTGTTCACCCGGCCGCAGATCGCCTCGGTCGGCGCCACCGAGCAGGACTGCCGCGACAGGGGGCTGGACTACCTGGTGGGCACGGCCGGTTACGGCGATGTCGCCTACGGATGGGCGATGGAGGACACCACCGGATTCTGCAAGGTACTCGCCGAGCCCGGCACCGGCCGTCTCCTCGGCGCCCACCTCATGGGCCCGCAGGCCCCCACCCTCATCCAGCCCCTCGTCCTGGCGGCGACCCTCGGCATCGACGCCACGACCCTCGCCAGGTCCCCGTACTGGATCCACCCCGCGCTCACGGAGGTCGTGGAGAACGCCCTCCTCGACCTCGGTCTGTGAGCCCCGCCGACGAGCGACGTCAGGGCCGGCCGGCTCAGTGTGCCCGGCCCGGCCGGGGTCGAGCAGCGCCGGTGGGTCACCGATCACCGCCCGGGCAGCCGCCTGAGGGCCACTGGACCATTCGGAAAACGAGGAGGCGCCGTGACGGAGCTGGACCCCTTCACCGACGGGCTCGACGGCCCGATGTACGTGGTCACGGCCGCGTCCGGCGGCGAGCGGGCCGGCTGCCTGGTGGGTTTCGCCTCGCAGTGCTCCATCGACCCGCCGAGGTTCGCCGTCTGGCTGTCGGTCGCCAACCACACCTACCGCGTCGCGTGTGAGGCCGAGTACCTCACCGTGCACCTGCTCCACCGGGACGAGCGGGCGCTGGCCGAACTCTTCGGAGGGGAGACGGGCGACCGGGTGGACAAGTTCGCGCGGGTCGCCTGGCGGCCGGGAGAAGCAGGCACTCCGGTCCTGGAGCAGGTGCCCGTCTGGTTCACCGGCCGGATCGAAGGGAGGATCGAGGGCGGTGACCACGTGGGCCTTCTCCTGGCTCCCGTGGCAGTGTGCCCGCCGACCGAGGGCTCGCCGCCCGCACTGCTCCGGTGCCGGGAGCTGCGCGACTTGGAGCCCGGCCACCCCGCCTGAGGCCAAGAGCCGCGGCTCTCCTCGCTTGCACGGGCCGGGCGCGTTTCAACGGAACCGAAGCGGTAAGGCGCCGGTCATGGTGCGAATCGGGTACACGATGATGACCGGGCAGGCCGGGCCCCGGGAGCTGGTCGGCCACGTGGTGGGCGCGGAGCGGGCAGGATTCGACTTCTCCGTCATCTCGGTCCCTTCCTTTCCCTGGCTGGAGGCCCAAGGGCACGCGCCCTACGCGTGGAGCGTGCTGGGCGCCGCCGCGCAGGCCACCTCCCGGATTGCGCTCATGACGTACGTGACCTGCCCGACGTTCCGCTACCACCCTGCCGTGATCGCTCAGAAGGCGGCCACGATGCAACCCCTGTCCCAGGGGCGCTTCCGGCTGGGGCTGGGCTCGGGAGAGAACCTCAACGAGCACATCGTCGGCGCGGGCTGGCCCGCCGCCCATGTCCGCCTGGACATGCTCGAGGAAGCCGTGGGGATCATCCGCTCCTTGTTCACCGGCGGGTACGTCAGCCACCATGGCACCCACTTCGACGTCGAGAACGCCAGACTCTGGGACCGCCCCGACGACCCCGACCGCGACGCGGCGGTGGCCCGAGCGCACAACCAGTTCCGCTGGGCGCTCGGCGGCTGGAAGGTCAACGAGGAACTCCCCGGCCCCGCCGGCTTCGCACAGGCCTCGCAGCACACCAGGCCCGAGGACGTCGCGGATTCCATACCCTGCGGCGGCGAAGTGGACGCCTTCGTCGATGCAGTACGCCCCTACGTCGACGCAGGATTCACCGAGATCGCCCTGATCCAGATCGGCGGCGACCAGCAGGAGTCCTTCCTGGACTGGTCCGAGACGGAGCTGCTGCCGGCTCTGGGGGAGCTGTGACAACGGCCCCCTCCGTGAACGAGGCCGGGTTCGGGCACGAGCTCGGTTGCTGAGCTTGCGGGAGGCGGACATGAACCGCGCTGCGTTGTTCGATGTCGACGGCACCCTCGCCGATACCAATCACCTGCACGTGGTCTGCTGGTGGGAGGCCTTGCGGCAGGCGGGCCACGACGTTGCGATGCACGACATCCACCGCTCGATCGGACTGCCCGGTGAGGACCTCCTCGGGTATCTGCTGGGCGAGGACCGGGATACGAGCGAGGACGACATGCTCAGCGCCGCGCACAGCACCCTCTACGGCACGTACTTCGACCGGCTGCCCCCGTTGGACGCGGCGGCGGATCTCCTGCGCGAGCTGGACCGACGGGGTTGGCGGGTCGTGCTCGTGACCTCCGCACAGGACGCCGAGCTCGACGCACTCAGACGGGCCGTCGACGCAGACGACGCGATCACCGCGACGGCGAGCTCCGACGACGTGAGCGAGGGCAAGCCCGCACCGGATCCGGTGCACCACGCCCTCGGCCTCGCCGACGCGCCCGCGCACGGCGCCGTACTCGTCGGCGACACCGTCTGGGACATGCAGGCAGGTTCCCGGGCCGGCGTCGCGTGCGTGGGCCTGCTCTGCGGCGGTATCCCGCGGCGTGACCTCGAAGAGGCTGGAGCTCGAGCCGTCTACCGGCACCCCGCCGACCTGCTCGCGCACATCGACAACAGCCCGTTCGCGGACGGGCACAGATCACCGAACCACACCGCTTGAGCGATGACCTGCCGGGTAGGCGCAGTGCGTACGATAACGACCCGCACCGCGAGGTGAGCCACATGGAACGATCGACCGAGCCGGAGCCCGAGGGCCCCGGGCCCACTCCGGATGGACCGGATCCGGTTCCCCGCGACCCGCACCCCGCCGGCCCCGGAGACAAGCCGCCCCCGGCCGACGCCCCTGAGCAGCCTTCCACCACAGAACGGCCGACGCCGCCGGAACCTCCCGACTGAGCCCGTATGCGGTCCTGACCGAGGAAATGAAACCGGGGCGCATCTCCCTTCGCGGCGGGCAGGGTCTGGGACGGCGGCGCTGCTGGTGACCCCCTCGTACGCTGCGGCGGCAGAGCCGTTCCCGAACAAGGCGCCGATCAGTGACACCGGTGCGATCACGGTGATCAAGGAGGACCGGGACACGGGCAATCCGCTGGCCGGTGCCGTCTTCCAGCTGTGGGAGGAGACCAACGGCATCCCGGGGCTCCAGACCGGCGGTGCCGACCCGGACGGCGAAATCGACGGCCCCTGCACCACCGGGGCCAACAGTGTGTGGCGGCAGAGCTCGGGAGCGCCCGCGACCTGCGCGCCCTCCCCGACGGGCCGTGCCCACGCTGTCGGCAGACGTGTTGCCGGTGCGGCCACAGGGCCAGTCCGATGGTGGGGGCGCTGCGCCGTCCTGCCCTCCGTCCCGGGGGGTGCGGCCGAGGGTTCCTCAGCGGCCACCGTCCGCGGGGTTTGCCCGGCGCAGCAGCTCGTCGTGGAGCAATCGGCCGGTGAGCGCGCCGCCGAACACGACGACGCCGATGGCGACGAGCCAGGACTGGATGACGAGGACGGTTCCGAAGGGCCCGTACGTGACGGCGCTGGAGGCGATCAGTGGCGAGAAGACGAGCCGGGAGAAGATCCGGAGCCCGAGCAGCCCGATCATGGTGGCTGCCGCCCCTGGGAACAGGGCAGTCCAAGGGATCCGGCCGGCGAGCAGCAGTCGCTGGGACCACCAGAAGAACAGCGTGCCGATTCCGAACGTCACGTAGCCGCGGGCCGGGGAGTCGCGCCACGGCGGGGAGAACGCCGACAGGTACAGGAAGCCGATGAGTACGGCGAGCCACAGCACGTGCCGCCATCTGGCCCACCAGCGGGCTGGGGGAAGGTCCCAGATCCGTTCGTAGCCGTTCTGCAGCAGCGTGCCGAACGACAGGCCGAACACGGCGAGCAGCGCGAGGCCGAATGCCGTCGTGGTCCGCCACGCTTGTCCGGGCAGGGCGAAGAGCCGCTCGATCTCGACCCGGGCGGTCGCCGACACGCCGAGTCCGTCCCCGAGCCATTGGGCGAACCCCCGCCCGCGGGCGGCGTCCGCCGCGGTGATGACGATCAGCAGCGGTACCAGCGTCAGGAACCCGAGCGCGGCGAACCCCAGGGCGCGTTGCCACAGGTCCACTTCCCGCACGCGCCCCCAGCGGCGCCCGGCCCGGGCACGGCGGATCGCGCTGCCCAGCCGCCCGAAGGGCGACATCCGTCCGGGCGGCTCAGATGCGGGCATCGCGACAGGGCCCCCGCGGGCGCCGACGCCCCGGTCGGCACTGCAGGGTTCTCGTTGCCGGGCGTGGCGATCCGGATGCGGGGTCCGGGAGTGACGTGACGAGCATGGCCGCTCCAGCTGCTGCTGTTCCCACGGTAGGACGCCCCGGGCGGGGCTCCACCGTTTGGGGCGATCTGGTCCGGGCTCAGGAGAGGGAGTCGGTCGTGATGCGCGCGCAGTGGGTGACCACGGCGGCGAGGCTGCCCTGTGTGCGCAACAACTCGCGCTGGATGCGAGCCCCGTTGCCCCGCTCCAGCAGACCGGCGATCCCTTCTCGAACCCGTTCGTCGTCGCCGTGCTCGACCAGGGCCTCCTGGACATGGGCGTGCAGCGCCCGCACGGCTTCCGCTGCCGGTGTCTCCTTCATGGTTTCGGGGTGGAGGAGAGGTCCGTCCAGACCTGACCGGCCGGCCCGCCATGCCGCCAACCTGAGGAGGTTCGTGCCGATGCGGGCGGGCGGCTCCCCGTCGCGCCAGGACCGGGCAGCGGTCTCGACGAGGGCGCGGACCACGGCGGCGAGGAGCACGGGTGTCGATGCCTCGAGGCATACGTCCGCCACTCTGATCTCCACGGTGGGGTAGGAGGCCGACAGCCGGGCGTCGAAGTAGATCATTCCCTCGTCGTGCAGCACCCCGGTGTCGATCATGGCGCGGACGTGCTCGTGGTAGCGGTCGGCGGACCCGAAGACATCCGTGGGGCCGGCCGAGGGGAGGCGGTTCCACACCCGGCTTCGGTAACTCGCGTAGTTGCTGTCCTCTCCCTGCCAGAAAGGGGAGTTCGCGCTCATCGCGGTCAGCACGGGCAGCCAGGGCCGGATCCTGTCCAGTACCGCGACGCCTTCCTCGTCCGACACGACCGATACGTGGACGTGGCAGCCGCAGGTCAGCTGTTCCTGCGCGGTCAGGCCGAGCTGCCGCCCCAGCCACTGGTACCGCTTCCCTGCATTCAACGAGGGCCGGGCGGGCAGGGGCGAGGTGGCGATGGCCGCCACGAGCGCGCCGGCGGATGCGGCGTGCCGGCGTGCCTCGTGGCGGCATCGGGTGATCTCATCCTGGAGTTCACCCATGTCTGTCACCGGCTTGGTGGCGAACTCCACCTGCTCCTTTTGCAGTTCTTTCTCGAAGGGGTGCCCTGGCGCGCCGCCACCCTGTGGCTGCTGCCCGACTGACCGGTCTGCGGCCGCCAGCACGGCACCGGACACGGCCAGGGGCTCACCGCTGCGGGCGTCCACCAGCAACAGCTCTTCTTCCACACCCACGCTTCGCATCCGCCGCAGTCCATCGCTTCCACGTTCAGGTATCGGTCTGGGCGCGCCTGCTGTCCATGCCGGGGCCCGCGCCCGCCGTGAGCCCGGGACGGGAACACGACGGACACCTCGGCGGGTCAGCCCTTGAAGACGTCCTTGACCTTCTCCTTGGCCTGGCGGGCGTCGCCCTTCGCCTTCTCGGCGCGGCCCTCAGCGGTCAGGCTTTCGTTGCCCACCGCACGGCCGGCCGTCTCCTTGAGCCTGCCCTTGGCCTGCTCGGCCTTGGCCCGGCTCTTCTCCTTCTTCGACACAGCTGATCACTCCCTGGGGAGATGGGGGACAAACCGTACGTGCTGCTTCTGACCGCTATTCCGGTTGCCAAACCAGCGGGACGTCCGGGCCGAGGGGAGATGGACGGTGAGTCGTCGTCCGGACACGCAGGGCCTCGGCTAGGGTGCGCAGCCGCCTGGCCACCGGATACGTCCGGGCCCGGCCGGAGGACCCGCGGGCTCCGGGGTCCCGCGCTTACCCCGCACGAGGGCGGGTAGGCGCCCGCCGAAGACCCGTTCCAGCAGCGGGAGGACCGATGACCCGACGAGTGCACGAGGTGATGACCGACCATCCGGTGACGGTCGAGCCCCTGACCTCACTGGCGGAGGCCGCGCGGGTGATGCGGGACGCCGGCATCGGGGACGTCTTGGTGGTGGACCAGGGCCGGCTCCGCGGCATCCTCACGGACAGGGACCTCGTCGTCCGTGCGGTGGCGGAGGGCCGGGATCCCGCCGAAACGACCGTGCGGGCGATATGCAGCACCGATCCGCTCACGGTCAGGCCCGACGACCTCGTCGACCGCGCCGTGGACCTGATGCGTCGGCACGCGCTGCGGCGTCTCCCGGTGGAGACCGAGAACGGGGAACTCGTCGGCATCGTCACCCTGGGCGATCTGGAGGTCGAACGGGACCCGGGGTCGCCGCTCGCCTCCATCGCGGCGGCGGAAGGCAGCGCCGAGCGATAGGCATGGGCTGCCCGTGGAACGGTCATGACGGTTCCTCGGTGACCCGTGCCGCGGTGTCCCAGCCGGTCTCCGTGGGAACCCACCGGTCGACACCCACGGCGCCGTGATGCGGTCGGCAGCCGGCCGGGATTTGCTTCGCCACGGCCTGCGCCTGCCCCCTTCCGGTACGCACATGCCCGCGGAGGCGGGAGGCGTGGCCGGTCCGGTCAACGCGCCCGTCACGGCGCGCTCTTCCGTCGTTCGGCGTGCACGACCTGCCCGCCCGTGCCGCACCGGGCGCATGCCGGTACGAAGGGGCGGCGCGCCATGCTTACGACCAGTGGAACCGTGGGAATACCTTCCATGCGTGCGCCTGCGCGTTCTCCCGCCTTGGATTGAAGGGGTCTCGTATGCCTCCAGTGGGAAGTCAGCCCCCGCCCCCGTCCCCGCCCGCCGCAGCCGATTCCTCCGGCGGACCTCGTTTCGGTGCTCCGGCGATCGCACGGGCGGTAGGGATGCTGATGGCCGCGACGCCGTGCACGGCCCGTGACGCGCGGCGGATCCTCGAGGTCGCCGCCCATCTCGCGCACACCACTCCCGACGCACTGGCCGCCGCCATGGCGGCCGGGACCCGCGGCACACCCGTTCCCGTGCACATCGAGCGGGCGCTGCACCGTGCGATGGATGCGGGACGTAGCCCCGTACCGAGTGTGGGGCGGGGGAGCGTTCTCACTCCGGCCCGGGCCAGGACCGAGGAGGTCCTGACGCGGTTGCGCGGCTGCCAGGCCCGCCTCGCTGCTGCGCCCGAAGACCCGGTGGCCCTGCGGGCCATGGACGACGCCGGCTACACCCTGTGCGTCCTCATGGGCAGAGCCACCGTGCACGAAGCCGTCCTGGCAGCGGAGGCGCGCCTGTTCTCGTCGGCACCGTAGCGGCGGCCGGAGCGGCTCACCCCGCGTGGACGAGCCCTACCGGTGCCCGGCCGCCGGACGGAGGGGTCCACCGGACGCACGCACCGCGGCCGTCACCCCGAGTTCCGCCGCGAAGACCTCGGCCGCGCGACGTCGGCGCAGGTCGTCCAAGGTGCGGACCTGTGTGTCCGCGCGGGCGAGGAGGCGGTCGAGGTCGGGGGCGTCGAGGCGGTCGTCGGCCGCGGTGAGTTCGCGTAGTGCCCGCCAGCACGCGGCCTTGCCCTCGACGCCCAGGAGCATCATCTCGAGTTCGACGACATCGCTGAGCGGGGAGCGGCGCACGAGGCTCCCGTTCGGCTTGAGCCGCCCCGCTGACTCCCCGATCCTCCCCACGACCTCGCGTACGCGTCGTACGGGGACGTCGAGGTCGCGCATGACGCGGCGCAGGCTCTGCCGGTCCTCATCGATCTGCTCCGCCAGCTTCGCAAGCTCCGGGCCTCCGTCCGTGCGGCGGTGCCGCTTGGCGAGTCGCCGGGCGAGCCGTACGCCGGCACCCGAGCCGGTGAGGTGATCGTTCAGGTACACGGTGAGGAAGGACGGCCCCGGCGCTGCCGGGAACTTGATGTCGCGCATGGTGAAACCTCCGATCGGGGATATCCGGTGACTGCCAGGCGGGAGGCGGGTGAAGCCGGTGTCCTCGGCCGGGCGGGCTTGGTCCAGCAGCCGGCGCGGGGTGAATTCCTCGGAAGACAGGAAGTAGCCGAAGGACGTCATGGATCTCGCGCCTCCGTGGGGACGGGACGGACGGACCCCGGTCGGCGCGTGCCCTTGGCGCGGCGGGACAAACATCGCAGCGGTCCGGACCCGTGCCCCCTACGGACGCAGGATCAGCTCGAAGCCGCTGCGGGGCAGGGTCGGAATGCGCGACAGGGGGATCGCCAGGTCCTGCTCGGGGACGTCGAAGTCGAGGCGGGCCAGTTCCGTCGCGATGACCGCGAGGGCGGTCACGGTGATGTCCTCCCCGGGGCACCGGTGGCCGTGGGCGGGGTCGCCGCCGCCCTGGGCGACCAGGAGGTCGAGCGGGCTGTGCGGTCCGGTGAAGCGGTGCGGGTCGAACCGGTACGGGTTGGTCCACAGGGCGGGATCGTGGTTCTGGCCGTAGAGGTCGAGCAGGATCAGGGTGTCCTTCGCGATTTCCTCGCCCCGCCAGGTCAGGTCGCGGGCCGCGAGGCCTCCCACGAAGGGGGCGAACGGGTAGAAGCGCCGCACCTCGTGGGCGAACGCGACGGCGTAGCCGCCGTCGGTGCCGGAGCGCAGCAGTTCGCAGTGGTGGGGCCAGCGGTGCAGCGCGTGGGCGGCGAAGGTGACGAGCCAGGCGATCGCGATCGTGGGTCGGATGACGTTCAGCAGTTCGACGGCAGCGATCCGCGGGTCGAGGAGAGCGCCGTCGGCGTCACGGTGCCGGGCCACGGCGCCGAGAGCGGATCCCTCGGTTACCGCGTCGGCCCGCGTTGCGCGGACGTCGGAGACCAGTTTCGCGAGGGCCTGCTCCTGCCGGGCCCGGGCCCGGTGGGCGCGGACGTGGCGAGGGCCGGGGGACGCGAAGCCGTCCACCATGGCCGTGCAGTCACGGGACAGGTCCGCAACCGCTGTGTCGGCCAGCGGCAGGCCCGCCCAGTCGCACACGGCCAGGGCGAGGGACTCGGCGGCGGTGTCGAAGAGGACTTGGCGCTCCCACGGCCGGCCGGTCACGGCCGCCAGGAAACGCCCCCGGACGAGCGCGCCCAGTGCTGCCACACCGTCCGCTTCCTTGAGGAGCGAGAGGAACATGGCCTTGCGGACCCGGTGTGCCCGGCCGTCGAGGGTATGGACGGCGCCGTGCCCGAACAGGGTGTCCAGAACGGGGTCCGGCAGGGCAGCGGCCCTTGCGACATGGTCCTCGTCGTAGAAGAAGGCGACCGCTTCCGGACCGCGCAGCGCGATCGTCGGCCGGCCCAGCAGGTGGGTTCTGACCGTGCCGTCTGCGGCGACCCGCATACGGTCGGGAAGCCACGCGTAGCCCTGCGTCATCAGGGCGAGCGTGCTGTCGTGCCAGGGGGCTACGGGATGTCTCAAAAGGGTCATGTCCTGCGCCTGCCCGATAGGGCGTGCCGCACACAACGACCAGCGGGGCCGTCGACTTCGGCCGGGTCGGACACCTTCGAAGTGTTCATCCCCGGTGCCGGTCGGTGAGGGCGGACGTGTCTCGGTCCCGAACCTTCGACGGGTTCGGGACCGAGACACGCTCTCTGCGGAGCGGTCAGGTCACTGCTTGAAGATGTCCTTCATCTTCTCCTTGGCCTGGCGGGCATCGCCCTTCGCCCCTTCGGCGCGGCCTTCGGCGGTCAGCCGCTCGTTGCCCACCAGGCGGCCGGTCGTTTCCTTGAGCTTGCCCTTTGCCTGCTCGGCCTTGGCCTGGCCCTTTTCGTCCTGCGACACAGCTGATCACTCCCTGGGGGTCGGGAACTGCCTTGCTCTCCGCGTCTGACCGCGTTCGTGGCCGCCAAACGTCGGCATCAGGTCACGCGGGCGGGACGCCGAACGGCATGCCGGAGAGGTAGTGCGTGCCCACGGCCTCGCGATGGTCCGCGTTCCCGAGGTGCCGGTCACGACGGAACTCCGGGGCGGCCTCGATCTGTTCCTTCGTACGGTCCACGTAGACCTTCTCCGCTGCATGGTCGATGCGGGTCACCAGGCCGGCCGGCAGCAGTACGTCCTTGCCGAGGAGCCACATGCCGGCGTGGACGACCAGATAGGCGTCGGTGACCTCGTCGGAGTGCTTGTCGACCTTGCCGATGCTGCCGTCGAGCGCCTCGACCGCGTAGCCGGTGAGGTCGGCCGCGAGGTAGTCGACGCCGACGCGGTAGGCCCAGACGTTCTCCGTCATGCGAAACAACTCCTTCGATTCCTTCGATCGGAACTGTGGGCCCTCCGCCCCCGTGGTCCCGGGTGCGGAGGGATCTGCGTCGACGGTGCGCCTGCCCGCAGACCCGCGCTTCCACGCCCCTGTGTGCGGGACCGTCGACCCACTCCGAGAAAGAAGTCCGCTCCGACCGTTTGGGCCGACGGAAACCGGCCATAAGGCTGGTCACGGGAGTCTGCGACGGTGAGCGGCGCGGGTTCCCCAGCGGACCCGGGCCGCGTGGTGGCATCCCCCCGCCATCACGCGGCCGGGCTCCTGCGTGCCCTGGTCCCGTGCCACGGCTCTTCACGACCAGGCCTCTGCCTGTCGCCCCGCTCGGTCCCCCCTCAGTGCCCGGTGACCAGGCCGGCCCCCGCTCAGTGGCCGGCCCGGACGCCGTCGGTGGAGTCGTCGGAGTGGACAGTGTCCGATTCCCAGGGCGGCGGCCGTACGCCCGGCTCGGTCCAGGCCGCCAGGGCCTCGCCGTCGACACAGACGATGCCGCACGTGGCGGCGTACTCAAGGGCAGGCGCAGTGAAGTGGCCGGTGGTGACGATGATCGCGACGTCGGCGTCGTGGACGGCGAAGCACGTCCCGCCGAAACGCTGCAGGTCCTGCGAGCCGACCCGGTTGTCCTCGGCGTAGTGCTTGCACTGCACGATGACGCGCAGCCCGTCCGGGGTCGTGGCGATCACGTCGGCGCCCAGGTCGCCCGCGCCGCCCACCACTTCCACCGGGGTGCAGCCGTCGCGTACGCAGAGAGCGGCGATGGTGTGCTCGAAGCCGTCGGCATCGACCGCGGCATGGTCCAGCGCGTCAGCTCCCACATCCGGCAGATCCGTCGCAGGCCGCACGCCCGTCGCGGCGCGCACGCCCGGGTCGGGCGGTGCCGTGGGGCGAGGCCTGACGGGGGACACGCTCCATCCGGCGAACGCCACGCCGAGCAGCAGCACCACAGCGGCTGCCAGCGGCAGGACCGGCATCCGTGTCCCGGCCGCCGAGGTGGCTTTGACGAAGACGGCCAGTCCGCCCACGGCCGTACCGGCGAGCCCCACGGCGAGCACCAGATCTCGCCCGAGCGGCGCGCGGCGCCGCGGGACCCTGCTCCTGCTTTCCCTCGACGCCATGGGGTCAGCGCCTACGACCCCGGCCCCGTCCGCGGGCCGCCCACCCGTGGCCGGTGCCTGCGACGTGGAGCGCGAGCGCGGCGAGACCGATCAGCATGAAGTTGGTGGAGCTGAACGCTTCGTTCGTGTTGATGCTGGCGGCGTTGATCAGGAACGCGATGAAGAACAGCACTGCGGCGGTGATGCCCAGCATGTCCATGCCCCTTTCGGTGGATGACGGCCGTGTTCCCCGGGCGGGCCGGATCATGAGTGGCTGCTCCAGCAGGACTTCGCTGTGCCGCGGAGAAACGGAAGCGAACCCAGGTCTCCTGTGTCAGCTCCCTCCCAGCGGGCAGGGGCGTGAACGTCCATGTCGCCTACATCCGTTGAGGAGATATGAACAGCGCTCTTCGTGTGCTGACCGTCCTGGGCGGCTCTCTCCTGCTCACCCTCGCGGCCGGTTGGGTCGTCGACCTGCTGCTGCGCCGGGCCGACGCGCGCCACCCCGAGACGCCCCTGTGGAACCTGCTGCGCCGGTGCCGGCGCGCCCTGCTGATCGTGCTGTTCGCCGCGCTGCTCAGGGGTGCCTACCGGCAGATCGCGTGGCCACCGCTGCACGACCACGCCGCCGCCGTGGGCCGGGCGCTCTCCCTCACCCTGATCGGCGCAGGGGCCTGGCTGCTGGTGGCCGTGGCCTCCGCCGTCGTCGAGTCGGGGTACGCCCGCTATGCCACCTCCACCCGCGACCCGGCCCGGCTGCGCCGCGTCCGTACCCAGGTGACCCTGATCATGCGGGTGGTGACGGTCCTCGTGGCCGTCATCGCGGTCGCCGCGATGCTCGTCACCTTCCCGA
This sequence comes from Streptomyces sp. NBC_00354, assembly GCF_036106915.1. Classification (NCBI taxonomy): domain Bacteria; kingdom Bacillati; phylum Actinomycetota; class Actinomycetes; order Kitasatosporales; family Streptomycetaceae; genus Streptomyces; species Streptomyces sp. NBC_00354. The sequence continues at coordinate 8,539,403 of NZ_CP107983.1, forward strand.
GCTTCCGCGCGCTCGGCACCTCCGTGCTGGCCTCCGCCGGAATCATCGGAATCGTGGCCGGCGTCGCCGCCCAATCCACCCTCGGAAACCTCTTCGCGGGCTTCCAGATCGCCTTCGGCGACATGGTGCGCATCGGCGACACGGTCGTCGTCGCGGGCGAGTGGGGGGTGGTCGAGGACATCACCCTCACCTTCCTCGCCGTACGCACCTGGGACGAACGCCGCATCACCATGCCCGTCTCGTACTTCACGACCCGCCCCTTCGAGAACTGGTCGCGCGGCGGCATCCAGATGACCGGCACCGTCTTCCTCCACTGCGACCACCGCGCACCCGTGGACCTCATGCGTGACAAGGCCGAGGAGATCCTGCACAACTGCAAGGAGTGGGACGGCCGCGGCTGGGACCTCGTCGTCACCGAGACGACGCCCTCCACCATCGTGGTGAGGGTCATCGTCACGGCCAAGGACCCCGACGACCTGTGGACGGCGCGCTGCGCCGTACGGGAGCAACTGGTCGCCTGGCTTGCGGAGAAGCACCCGTATGCCCTGCCGCGCATCGTGCTGGACCCGGTATCGGCACCGGTGCCGGAACAGGCGCCCGCGCCGGACGCCGCCGGAGCCGCGCGCGCTCGGCCGCAGGCGGCGGGGTGAACCACGCCTCCCACGTGCCGGCGCGACCCCGGCACCCCCGGGAAGGCTTGGCACGCGGTCGTCGGGACACAAGCGGAGCATGCTGAAGACACTCACCCTGATCCTGCCCGGCGCCGCAGCAGCGCTCGCCGCGGTTGCTGCCGTCCTCCTCTCGCCCTGGTGGTGGGCCGTGGCCGTACCGTTGCTGCCGCTCGTCCTGGTTGCCTCGTACGACCTCCTGCAACGCATCGTCTACGAGCGGGCCAAGGGCACCGACGCAGAGGAGCCGTTCGGTACCGAGCTCGACCTCCACCGGCCCGGCAGCGAACACCTCACCCCGTCCATGGCCCCCGCACCCGGTACGGGCCGATCCGCCCCGGATCCGGGTCGGCGGCTCCGGCTGCACCGAGCCGTACGACATGCCCCTGCTCAACGTCTCGGCGATGAGCTTCGGCTCCCTGTCTGCCAACGCAGGCAAGCGCCGAGCGGGCGCCGGAGCCCCGGCGGACAGCGCCTGGTGGCCGGTCTCAGGCCGGTTGCGCCCGATGGTGAGGCAACGGGGCGTGGGGCGCCTGGAATGGAGCCTGTGGTGATCGGCCAGGACTGCTGTACTGGCTCTTCGTCGCTGTCCGGTCGGGCGAAGCGGAGTTGAGCGGTGGTGGAGTGCATCCCGGTGGTGGGATCCGTTACACGGCGCTGCTCCTGAGCCACCTGGCAGGGGAAGGTGAGGCCCCGAACGGCCGGCGGCTCCGGACTTCCTCGATATTGATCATGCGTCGGGCTGCTGCCGTCGGGTCCGTTGCCCGGGGGCGGCGGTCTGAGCGCCGGCGCCGGGGGTTCGCCGGACGGCCCCGGTTCCTCGGCCGGGAGGAGGCCGGGGTTCGGTGGTGTCCGGGTGCCGTACGGATCCGGGCGGCAGCCCGTCATGCGGGCGGGCCTGCCGCATGACGCCGGGGGGAAGGGGCGTCATGCGGCGGGGCTCGCTCCGGAAGCCCACCCCCCAGGTGCGCTTCCGACATCGACGCGTCTAACCCATCCTCCCAGCCCCAAACGCCATCCACTCCAACAGTTCTGAGAGGACGTCAAGGGCCGCTGCGCTCTCGCGACACGGAGCGACTCCAGCGCTGTTCGGCGCGCTGGGGGTGAGCCCCGGATGCCGTGCTGGTCGGCCAGCCGAACTGGAGTACAACGGCCTGGTGGACCGCCGCCGCTACGCCGAAGTGCCACCGCGCGTCGACTACACCCTCACCGAGGCCGGCAGAGCCCTGCTGGTTCCCATCCGCGCGATGGGCACCTGGGCCGCACGCTATGCGGACACCGTCGTGGCATCCCAGGACCGCTTCGACACCCGCTGACAACCTCTACGTCTGAGGTATACGAGGTCGCCCGCGCCGACGGCCACCGCTGATCGTCCAGTAGACCGGTAGCCGGATCACGAAACGATGCCGTCGCTGGATCACAGCGACCTCTCGCGGGAACGTGCGGACCGGCACCTCGTGAACCCGAGCGGTTGAGGTCGGGATCGCGGTCGGCTGGTGTTCCCGTGCGCGCCCAGGTCTGGGCCTGGTCGAAGGTTTCCAACGACCAGTCCTCGGCGGCTCGCAAGTCGGCCGCCATGTCCCGGCCGGGATCGTCGACTTACACAGGAAAGCAGTTGCGCCCGGGCGGGGCGGCGGTTTGAGTTCGTCCGTGACTGCTTTGAATGATCTTGTGCGGCCCGACCGCTACCCGCGTTCTTCCCGCTACGACCCGGCCTGGCTTGTGCGCCTCGACATGGGCCCGAACCCGTTGTGGCTCCTGGAGGACTTGGTTCGGGACCTCGATCTCCGGCCCGGGATGCGGGTCCTTGACCTCGGCTCCGGCAAGGGCGCCACGTCCGTCTTCCTGGCCCGGGAGTTCGGTGTGGACGTCGTCGCTGCCGACTGGTGGATACCCGCGGAGGACGCGGCCGCCGTTTTCGGGGAGGCGGGGGTCGGCGACCGGGTGACAGCGGTACGGGCGGAGGCACACGCCCTGCCGTTCGAGGCGGAGAGCTTCGATGCGATCGTGAGCATCGACGCGTTCGAGTACTTCGGCACTGCCGACGGCTACCTGCCCTATCTGGCCCACTTCCTCCGTCCCGGCGGTCAACTCGGCGTGGCCACTCCCGGCATGACCCGTGAGGTCCGCGACCTCGGCGTGATCCCGCCCCACATCAAGCGCGTGGTCGGCTGGGAGGCCGTCGCGTGGCACACGGCGGAGTGGTGGCGGTTCCAGTGGGAGATCACCGAACTGGTGGACGTCACCTCCGCGCGACTCCAGGAGGACGCCTGGCGGGACTGGCTTTTGTGGGCGCGTGCTTGCGCCGAGCACCAGCCGGACGGCGAGAAGGCAAACCGGCCGGTGATCGACATGCTCACTGAGGACGGTGGGGAGCACCTCTCCTTCGCACTGGTGACCGCACGCAAGCGGTAGGACGCAGCAGCCGCCGGCAGCGCTCGAATGTCCTCGGAATCGAAGCGATTTCAGGGCCGGGGCGAGTGTGGGGAAGCCCGCCCAGCAGGACCGGGACTGACGTAATCCGGCCTGAGCCCGGAGCTCTCCACTTGGTCTGTTACGGTCGCCTCGGCGCGGACAACGCGCGAACACGACCCTGGTCCGGGGAGGTTGATGAATATGGCCCTCAGTGGCCTTCCTCAGCATGCCCTTTTCCGGTCCGCGCGCTGAAGCGACGCGACGCGGTCCGGGTCGTTCCAATGACCAGGAGTCACACGTGCATTCCTCCCTTTCCAAGGACCTCACCGAACTGACCACCGAGCGGCTCGTCCTCCGTACCTGGACCGCGGCCGAAGCCGCGGCTGTCCTCGACTGCGCGGGCGGCACCCGGCCGGCCGATTGGGCCGGAGACTTCCCCTCCGAAGGCGACAGCGTCATCGCGAGCCTCCTCGGCGACAACCCCGCATGGCTCGGCACGTACGGCCATCGGCTGATCATCGAACGGGACAGCGGTCTCGTCGTCGGATCGATCGGCCTGTTCTGGCCGCCCACCGAGGGGGTCCTCGAGCTCGGGTACGGGGTCGTCGCCTCCCGCCGCGGCCGGGGCTACGCCACCGACGCCATCCGGGCACTCGCCGCCTTCGCCCTCACCGCGCCCGCTGTCCACACTGTGGCCGCCGGTGTGGAACTGCCGAACCCGGCCTCCGTCCGCGTCCTGGAGAAGGCCGGCTTCGAGCGGTACATCACTACGGCCGAAGACGCCGGAGGATTTACCCGCTTCGCGGTCACCCGGCACTACAACCTCGGCAAGTAGACGCCCTGAGCCGGCGGCACCCCCGCCGGCTCACCGGCATGACCTTCGCGTCGGGGGAATCGCGAACCTGATGAGCTGTTCGCAGGTCACCACCACCGAGATCGCCCATCCCTGCGGGGTTGGGGAGCGAATCGAGCAACGGCTTCACGCGGCATTCCAGTACTCCGGGAAGCGAAGCCACTACAGGGGTCGGGCACCGTTGCGGGCGGGGCTCCACCCATGACGGTGTACGTCGCGTGTGTGCGGCTTTCGCGGGCAGGCGAAGGCTGTCCACAGCCATGCGCCGCCTCCCGGCCCAGCCCGGCTGAACCACCGGCCAGGTGGCGTTCTCCAGTCGCTGCGCTCGATGGGCAGCCCCTCGGTGACCAGGGACAGTGCGATCAGGACGATGCCGATGGCCGCGTACTGGGCCGTTGTCGCGTACCCCGCGACGCACAGGGTCCGCCTGCCCGTCATCTTCCGCACCACTGCGCATTCCCCCTGCTCGCTCCGGGAGTGCCGGGCGATCTTGAAATTGAACACGTTCAACCATTCGCCACAGTACACCCCCGCCCAGACGCGGCGGCCGGGCGGGGTCGAGACGGGCGTAACCCAGACCGGCGGGCGGAAGGTCTGGGTGGAGACGCTCCGGGCCCGGATGCCCAAGGAGCAGTTCGGCCCCCTGATGGAGGTCGTGCGCGAATACGTGAAGGCCAGCGGCGGCCGGTTCCGGCTCGGTCTGGAACCAGAGGAGAAGGAGCTGTTCACCGCGGAGGTGCAGCAGCAGGAACTGCTCAACCTCCTCGGCCTGCTCGGTGCGATGGAACCTGGAAACGAGGGCAGGGCCGACCATGCCGTTGCCCGCCTCGGTGACGGCGAGCGCTCCAAGGCGGCGATGTCGCTGGTGCCCCCGGACGTCGCGGACGACCCGAACGAGCTGCGGGAGGAGCTCGTCGAGGCTCTGGCCGTGTCCGCTGCCGAAACCACCGCCGTGATGGAGACCGGGGGTGAGGGGAAAGCCGTGCCCGCACCGGTGCCGTTGCCGGGGACGACCGTGCCGCCCTGGCGGGAAGGGCTGCCCGCGACAGTTCTCGCGCTGGACTACCAGCGGATCCTGGGCGTGCTGGGCCGGCCGGGTCAACAGCCGGTGCGGGACAGGGAGAGCGTGGTGGTGCTGGGGCTGGAGCCGACACCGGCGAAGGTCGAGGGGGTGCGGTCGAAGGCCGAGCGCCTGGCGGAGCGAGGGTGGCTGGTCCAGGAGGCGTCGGGGATGTTCAGCAGTGATGATGTGCCGCTTGCGGCCCGGGACTTTCTTGCCGCCGTCGTAGCCGCGTGAGGCGGCCGGCACCGACGCGGCGGCCCGCACCGACTGCGCGTCGATGATCCCCGCGCTCGGTTCCACCTCCCGGCCCTCGCGCTCACCGACCTTCCCACGCAGCCGGTGAGAGCCGGATGTCCGTCCAACGTCTCTCTCAGCCTCCATCCCTCCTTGGGGGGAGATTATTACCGTTTCTTGACAGTTTAGCGTGAATTGGAGTACTGTCGACGTGCCATGAAAGAGAAGCGCGCGTACGAGAGTCCGCTGCGCGCCGGCCAGCTTGAGCAGACCCGGCAGCTGATCCTCGCCGCGCTCACCGAGGCCATCGCCGACGAAACCGTCCAGGAGCTGACCATCCCGCTCGTGGCGGAGCGCGCAGGCGTCGCCGTCCGCACCGTCTACCGGCACTTCCCGACCAGGGAGGCGCTCTTCGCGGCCTGGAGCGGGTGGGCCCAGGAGAATCTGCACGTGCTCACGCAGTCCTACCCGGACACCTTGGACGGGCTGCGCCGCGTGGCGCCGGAGCTCTACCGCTCGTACGACGAGCACGCACCGCTGATCCTCGCCATGCTGAACTCCAAGGCGGCCCGGCCGCTGCGGGAGCAGGGCCGCAGGGACCGGTTCCACTCGGTGGAGGCGGCGCTGGCCGAGCTCACGGCGGAGGCCGACCCGGTAGCCCGCCGCCGCGCGGTCGCCGTGCTGTACCTGCTGGTGAGCGCCCCGGCCTGGCAGGCCATGCGGCTGCAGGCAGGGCTCGACGGGGCGGAGGCAGGCATGGCCGCCGCCTGGGCGGTGCGGGTGCTCACGGACGAGCTGCGGCGAGACCCGGACGGCCCGCTACGCCACCCGAGCGGATGACCGGCGAGGAGGAGAGCCATGAGCATCGCCACGGAACGCACTTTCGCTCCACCGGGGCCGGGTACCTGGTTCCTGGACCCGACCCATTTCACCCGCCCGGTGACCAGGTTCCACGCCGAGATCTTCATCGAGGAGATGCACCGCGGCTTCGGAGAGAGCCTCCGCCGGTACGGGTCGCTGCTCGAACGGCTGGACTGGGCCTTCGTCAACGGTTTCTGCTACTACCATCCCCAGCCGCTGGGGGCCCCGCCGGACGCCACGGACCACCCGCCGAGAGAGGTCTGGGAACGCCTTGCCGCCGATCATCCCGAGATCCGCACCAGGCTCGCGACCAGCGCGACCGTCTTCGAGCGCAAGCTGTGGCGCGAGGACCTGTGCCGCTGGGACGAGGAGGTCAGACCCGCGCTACAGCGCGAGCGGCGCGAACTACAGCAGGTCGAGCCCGGTCTCCTCGATACCGGCAGTTTGCTCGCGTACCTCGACCGGTGCCGGGAGCACCAGCGCCGAGCCGGCTACCTGCACCACCTGTTCAACATGCCGGCACTGCTGCCGATGGGCGATCTGCTCGCACACTGTCAGGAGTGGACCGGGCGTACCACCGGCGAGATCCTTGCCCCGCTGGCCGGATCGAGCCCCGACCCGCTGGCGGACCGGGAGGAACTGGCCGAGCTGGCCGCCGCCGTAGCAGCGGACCCCCGGGCGAGCGAGCTGCTTGCCTCCCCGGCGCGACCCCAGGAGGTGCTGGCGTCGCTGGGGGCCGTCGCGGGACGTACGAGTACCGCCCTCGCCGAGTACCTGGAGTCGGCGGGCTGGCGCCCCGTCAATGGCGAGGACGTGGGCGATCCCTGCGTGGCGGAGTTGCCCGCCGTCGTGCTCGCGGCCATTCGCTCGGCGGTCTCCTCCTCGACGAGGCCCCAGGCGGCGGACGCCCGCGCCGACCAGTGCGCCGACGCGGCGGCCGACCTTCGCGCCGCCGTACCCGCGCCGCACCGCTCCCGCTTCGACGAGCTGCTCGCCGAGGCGCGGTTGGTCTCCCGGCTGCGCGACGAGCGCGGGTCGTGCGCGGACCTGCCGGCCATCGGCCTCACCCGGCGCGCCATCCTGGCGGCCGGCCGACGGCTCACCGAGCAGGGCCGGATCTACGCACCCGCCCATCTGGCCGAGGCGGGCTACGCCGAGCTACGCGCCCTGGTCCGTACGGGCTCCGGGCCCGACGCCGCAGAACTTGCCGCCCGGGCGCACTACCGCGACCACGCCCGGTACGCGGACGCGCCGCCGATGCTGGGTCCACCCCCGGGCGACCCGCTGCCGCCTGATTGGCTGCCGCCCGCCGCGGCACGCCTGGAACGCGCCCTCGGGGCCATCGTCCTTGCCATGTTCAGCAACCCGGCAGCGCGGACCGAGGGGCGGACCGTGCACGGGCTCGGCGCGAGCCCGGGCGTGTACGAGGGCACGGCACGGGTGATCAGCGGCGTGCCCGAGTTCGACCGCATCCAGCCCGGGGACGTCCTGGTCACCGGCGCGACCACCACGGCCTTCAACATCGTCTTGCCACTGCTCGGCGCGATCGTCACCGATCGCGGTGGGGCGCTCTCCCACGCCGCCATCGTCGCCCGGGAGTTCGCCATCCCCGGCGTCGTCGGATGCACGGATGCCACGGCAGTGATACCCGACGGCGCCTGGGTGCGGGTCGACGGCCGGGCCGGAGAGGCGGCGGTGGTCCGATGACCGGTCCGCTGTCGCCGAGCACGTGGTCCGCCCCGGTGCCGCTCCGCCTGGCCACCGACGAGAGCCGGTACGGCGGCAAGGCCTCACAGCTCGCGGCCGCCGCCCGGGCCGGTCTACCGGTACCGGAAGGAATCGCCCTGGAATGGCTGTTTGTCGACGCCGTCGCAGAAGGCGACGACGAGGCGCTCGCCGCCCTGCACGTGTCGACCACCGACTTGCAGGGCGGCGGGCTGGCCGTGCGTTCATCCGCACTGGGCGAGGACTCGGCCGCGGCGAGCTTCGCCGGACAGCACCTCACCTGCCTCAACGTACGGGGTCCGGACGGGCTGACCGAGGCGGTCCGAACGGTGAGAGATTCGGCGCACTCGGCCGCCGCGCTCGCCTACCGTGAGCGGCTCGGGCTGCCCGGCCTGCCCAGAGTGGCAGTGGTGGTACAGGAGTTGGTGGTACCCGAGTGCGCCGGAGTCCTGTTCTCCCGAGACCCCCTCGACGGCTCCGACGTCCTGGTGATCGAGGCGAGTTGGGGCCTGGGCGAAGCCGTGGTCAGCGGCCTGGTCGTACCGGATCACTACCGGGTCCGCCGCGACGGCCGGGTGATCGAGCGCACGGCAGGCATGAAGGACCTGGCCGTGGAGCCCGCGCTGGCCGGCGGAACGAGCCAGGTCCCGGTCCCCGCCGACCGAATTCACCGACTCTGCCTCGACGAGACGCGGTTGGAGAGCCTGCGGGAACTCACCGCCCGCTGCGAGCAGGTCTTCGGCGGGACGCAGGACCTGGAGTGGGCCTTCGTCGCCGACCGTCTCCGTCTGCTCCAGCGCCGGCCGATGACCGGGGCCGTGCCCCCGCACTGACCCCTGCGTAGCCACCCACCTCAGCTCGGGACGAGCGTGGACTGCTTGTGGTTGAAGATGCTGGCGGCGTCCCAGATGGGGCACGACCCAGAGAGGGTCAGCCGAACGGTGTGACCATGGTGGTTGGGGCTACTGACGGGCCACTGGGAGTCGGCCGTCGAAGGTGATCAGGAATGTTCGACCTACGTTCCAAGATCGGTTGAGGTAGGGCTTCTCAGGTCCGTTGGTGTTCGAGGATTTGGGTCTCGAGTTCGGCGATCCGTTTGTCGGCGAACCGGATGTTGTCGCGGGACGCGGCCAGTTTGCCGATCAGCGACTTGTTCTCCGCGGCCAGTTCTCGGACCCGCCTCTTCAAGGTGCCGTTGTCAGCGGACGATGTCTTCCTCGGTCCACTGGGCTCGGCGATCTTTGCCGGATCGGTTGTGATCAGGTAACCGCCGCGGTAGGCGAGGAAGGCCTTGCCCTTTTCCATGGTGATGTGGTCGCGGATGTATCCCTTCGTCCGTTCGAACTGTGAATCGGTGGCGTGTATGCGGGCGGCGATCTCTTCCCGATGTACCAGGGTGTCCTCGTATGCGGCGGTGCCGTCGTCTTCGCACCGGCCGCTGGCGCGGCAGTTCCGGCCGCCAGCTGTACGGTCACGCCGGGGCCGAACGACACGTACGTCGTGATCACCGGCGAGGGGTTCACGGGACCCCGCAAGCTCAACGACGGCGAGAGCACCGTGGACCTGGCGATAGGCCCGGACGGAACCTTCCGCGTGCAGCGCTTCCAGAAGAACGTCGACTACACGGTCCTCGCGGTCAACGAGGACCAGAACTTCATCTTCGTGAACTGCAAGAAGGTGGGCTCGGCGGCGACACCGAAGCCTCAGAACCCGCAGAACACGCCCCCGGTCCAGCCGGGTTCCCGGCGGGACATTGCTCAGGGCCGCGAGGCCGGCACCCAGGCGGGCGCCGCGGCGGCCAAGAAGAGCTGCGAGACCAAGCCGGTGGCGGACAAGTCCGGCCAGCAGCACAGCGACGCCTACTGGCAGGCCTGGACCCAGGCGGCCAACCGCGCCTTCAACCGGGTCTGCAACGGCAGGTGAGCCGCTTCACCCCGAGCCGCAGAGCTGCGGCGACAAGAACGCTCGCCTCGCCTCCTGCCTGTTCCCCCTCACGGCGCCCGGAGGCAGCACGCAGCTCCCGTTCAGACCCGGCAGTCACTGCGGCTTCCGAGCGCACGCGAACGCAGCCGGCCTGGTACCCGGCTACAAAAGGATCGTGAAGCGGCGTCCCTGCCAGGGGTGTCCGGGTTTGGTGGGGGTGAGGTGCTAACTCGGCCATCGTGATTTCCCCCGTCAGGCTGCCGCTCGCCCCGTGCACCCGCGGGTCGAACCGCAGTGACATCAGCCCGGCAGCCGCCAGCCCTGCGGCAAGCCACGTAAAAGCCGCCCTCTTGCCTGATGACGCCCGCGCCGTGTACCAGCTCAACCACCGCTTGCCCCGGGGGGCTCCCGCGTACGCGCCGACCTTTCGGTCCGGGCCGGTCTCTTCGTCTGCCTCGGTGGTGAGGTGGACTTCCCCGACGTCCACCCGGACCAGGTCGCCGCCTCGCGCGACGTGGGCCTTGCCCACCTTGCTTGACCGGCACGTTCCCTCCGGCCCCAGACCATGCCGCCCGCCGACAGCGGAGGGGGATCGGATCACCGGGGTGAGCCGGGCCGCCGCGGTGACCTGGCGCCGCCGACACGGCGGCTTCCCGGAGCGGGTAGGCGGTACCGGCGTGCACCGGGCGCGCTCCTGCACGGAGCGGACCGACTTCCCCCAAAAGATGTCCACGAGGTGTCTGGACCGCCACCGGGCTGTGCTGCTTCTCTGGTGTCAGGCTCGCAATTTTCCGCAATCGGTGTGATGGAGGGGGCGGTCGTGGCTTTACGGTTCGTGGGTAAGGACCCGGACTCCGATACGGGGCAGTGTCCGTCGGTGTGGGTCGACGAGGCGTCGGGTGATGTGCTCGTGCAGGGCTGGAAAGCGGAGCCGGCGGTCATCGCCGAGTGCCTCGAGGCGGGGGACATCCCCGACACGGAGGCCGTGGTTCGTCTGCCCGCTCGGATGGTCGAGTTGTTGAGGGAGGCGTGTGATGACGCGGAGCGACGTCGTGCCGGGCTTTGATGAACTCCTCGACGGTGCCCAGGCCTCGGCGCTGCATTTGGAGATGCGCGACGCTTACGGTGTGCCGGCCGAGTCCCCGGCCTTCGCCCACTGGCTGGCCACCGGCACCCGGGAGATGGACCCCGCATCGGACTACTGGCGGTTCTGGGTGGACCTGGTGCGCCGTACGGTCGCCCGCGGCGTAGTCGTCCGCCGGGCCCGGATCGTCTCCGAGCCGCTGTCCGACTACGCCCGCTACGGCCTGGCCGGCGCCGCGGTGAACGCGGCCACGGGCGAGGATATCCGCTACCTGCCGCGCCGGCACGCCTCCAAGATCGCGCTACCGGGCAACGACTTCTGGTTGATCGACGGCCGGCTGATCCGGTGGAACCACTTCAGCGGCAACGGCGCCCCCACCGAAGGAGAGATGTCCGACGACCCCGCCGCAGCCGCACTCTGCGCGACGGCGTTCACGGCGGTGTGGGAGTGCGCGACCCCGCTGGCCGACTACAAAGCCTGACCCGGAACCTGTCGATGTCCTCGCCCCTGTCCAGCGCCCAGGAGGCCCGCACCGCGCTCGCGGTGCGGCTGCGGCACCTGCGCCTGGACGCGGGCCTGACCGGCGCCGTGCTCTCAGCGCGCTGCGGCTGGCATCCGGCGAAGACCTCCCGCATCGAACGCGGCCAAGCACCCCCTTCCGACACCGACATCCGCCTCTGGACCGATGCCTGCGGCGCCGCCGATCAAGAGGCGGATCTGATCGCCGCTTCCCGCACCGCGAGCTCCATGTACATGGAGTGGAAACGCCTCAACCGGGCCGGCCTGACCCGCTTGCAGCAGGAGATCGCCCCGCTCCTGGACCGCACCCGCACCTTCCGCGTCTACTGCTCCAACGTCGTCCCCGGCCTCCTGCAGACCCACGACTACGCCACCACCGTCATCACCGCCTACAGCACCTTCCACCACACCCCCGACACCGACGTCGAAAGCGCGGCCCGGGCCCGCACCGCCCGCGCCAAGCTCCTCACCCGACGCGGACGCACCTTCGCCTTCCTCCTGGAGGACACAACCCTGCGCCCCGGCATCGCCGACCCGCAGACCACCGCCGCCCAGCTCGACCACCTCCTGGACGTCATGGCCCTGCCCCAGGTATCCCTCGGCATCATCCCTGCCGGCACCCCCAGACCCCTGTGGGCGATGGAGTCCTTCACTGTCTACGACACCGCCCAGGTCGGCATCGAGCTCCTGGCAGCCCGCGTAACCATCACCGCACCCGGAGAGCTCGCCCTCTACGAGAAAGCGTTCGCCCAACTCGCCGCCATAGCCGCCTACGGCCCCGCGGCACGCGCACGCATCGAGCAGGCCCGTACGGCATGCCAGCGACCCACACGCAATTTTCCGCAAGAACATTGAGCACGCTCACTACGGATCTCTAGCGTCGAAGAGCCAGCACCCCCGGCATGCCGCGCACGAGAGGTCCCTTCGATGGCAGAGATCGCCGACTACAGCCGCGCCCGCCAAGAGGCCCTCAAGCTGTTCCCGCCGGCCCTGTTGAAGCCCCCGCCGGCCTGTGCCCGCTGCCGGGCCTACGCGGACCGTCGCGACACCGCCACCGGCCATCTGCGCGGCACGGTCGTCACGGACATGCAGGTCCTCATGAAGCGCTGCGCGCGGGCCGGCCACCCGTGACCGCCCGCCGGTACGCCGTCGGGCAGGCAGTGTTCGACCGCGACCGCCAGGCCCACGGCCGCGTCGTCGGCCTCTACCCCTCCCCACTCGTGGCGCGCTGGCACGGGCCGCGGTGAACGCATCCCGAACCTCCGCACCCGCGGCCTGCGTGGCGGCGGCGACGTCCTGTCCGTTGCGCAGGAGGCCGAGCAGGGCCGACCGCTTCCGCGAGGGCAGGGCGTCAGGCATGCCCGCACGGTAGGGCTGCCGACACCGGGGCAGCCCGCGACAGGCCAGTCGCCGCGTTCGGATTGCTGCCGGTTCATGGTTGCGTCCAACGCAACCTCGTGGCGTCAGGAGGACTCCCGCCAGGTCAGAGCCGTTCTCTTCACCCGAAGGGACTGCCCTCTGCGGGCCTTCGAGCAGGTCAGACGCCGTCACTCGACAAAATCGAATGATGCATCAGATGAAATTCCACCCTTTTCGTGTCACACCGCGACCGAATCGAACACCTCTAAAGGGTGTTGCAGAAGGCTCGGTTCGGGCAGGCCGGAGTAGTTCTTGGCCTGCTGTTTCACCCTGCCGTGGCGAGGTTGTGCATGGTGGCGACGGTCTGGACAGCGTGGTGGAGGCCGTCTCCTTTCTGGCGGCAGTCGCGGAGGATCTTCCAGTTCTTCATGCGGGCGAAGGTGTGCTCGACGCGGGCACGGACCCGGCGGTGTTCGGCGTTGTCCTCCTCCTGGCCGCGCAGGAGGGGACGTCCGGCCCTTCTGCGGTGCGGGACGATCAGCCCGGTGCCCAGGTAGGCGCCGTCCGCGATGACCGTCGTGCCAGCCGCCGCGGCCGGCAGGCCGGACTCACGCCAGACGTGTGCGTCCGCCTTGTTCCCCGGGGCCGGGCGGGCGCTCCGAGTAGCGCTTCCCGCATACCCGGACCTGGAATCTGGCGAGCGGAGTTCCACGACTGGCATGGTCTTGGAGGAAGTGCGAGACGAGATTCGCGAAGCCGACAGGGCAGATTGTCTTCGAGGTCCTGCGGATGTCGGTGATGGTCCACCAGCGCCAGGCACGGATCGCATCCGGCTGGGCGGCAAGTGCGGGATCGACGGTGTCCGGCGCCACAATCGTCACAGAGTAGCGTTCGACCTGGCGAGCCGGCTTGCCTCCGACCGAGTGCTCCTTGGTCCGAAGCGCCAGCTCGGGGCCGAGGGTGACGTCGGGTATGCCGTGTTCCTCGTGGAGTCCCCTATGCTCGCGAGGCAGTTGGTATGAACAGTTCATTTCGGGGGCGGAGCCGCATGGCCGACGAGATCAAGTACGAGTACAAGACCGTGCAGACAGTTCGCGGCACCGACAGCTTGGTGATCGCGAAGATGCAGAAGGACGGCTGGGAGCTCGTCGAACAAGCCCAGGGCATGCTGCGCTCCACCCTCGATTTCCGCCGGCCGAAAAAGCCGCTGCCGCGGCTCCTGATCGGCACCGCGGTCGGCGGCCTCGTGATCCTCGCCATCGTCATCGGCGTGGCCGCGGCACTCGAGGACGGAGGCGAGAGTAAGGACGAGTCGAACAAGCCGACGGCGGCCACTGCGATCACAGAGCCCTCCGCCACGTCGGCTCCGACCGCGGCCAGGTCGGCTGCCGCTGAGGTGATCACGCCTCAGAACAACCCGGAGTTCGCGGCGCTGCTGAAGACGCCGGACTCGTGCGACAACGCGAACCCAGACTTCGCGACCAAGTACAAGGGCAAGACGGTCGCGTTCGATGGTTCGATCGTGCACATGGCGCCCCACGGTGACTACGACACCCGCTACGACCTTCTCCTGGGCCCAGGCGACAAGGGACCGAACACGGGGATCGGCCCGGCCTTCAAGTACGAGGACGTCAACATCCTCGACCTGAAGCTGACCGGCCGGAACACCCCCGCCACCGTCCGCGCGGGCGATAAGTTCCGCTTCGTCGCCGAGGTGGGCGAATTCAACGCGAAGCAGTGCCTCTTCGCCCTCGACCCCGTCTCGACGGAAACCCGGTAGTCAAGACGGGCCAGGGCTTCGGCAAAGTGACCAACCTGAGTTCGACCGGCGCGCGGTGGTCGCCTGGCTCCTGGCCCATCACAAGATCGACGTTCCTGCGGGGGTTCCGATAGCCTCGCTCGTGCTGGCCGTCCCCGGTGGCGGTACGCACCGGTTCCGCCTCGAGGACCCGTGGCTGCTCCTGGCCGACGATCCCGAGGGCGAAGACCGGTTGTCGGGCTGGTCCACTGATGAGGACGCCGAGGCGCTGCGGGGGCTGACGGGCCGGGAGTGGGGGGCGTCGGTGCGCCGGCTGACCGTGCCGGGCACGCGGCCTCTGGCGGTGCTGGGTGACGTGAGGATGGTGGAGCGGTTCCGGCCGGGGTCGGGCGGTCTGCGGGTGACGCTGTCCTGGCCAGCCGGCCTGCGGGGCGCCGCCACGGCGTGCCGTACGCCCGGCCGGGCCAGGAGCGTGTGCCGCCGGCAGGACTGCGGCGGCCTGGTTCTGGCGGTCTGGTGCGAGGAACACGGGGGCATCGCACCCGTGATGGAGTGGCACCCCGGCGGCGGTATCCGCTGCACGGCGCTACATCGCCGCCGTGCAGCGGCCGAACGCGCCGGCACCGTGCTGGACTGGCCGTACCTGACCGAAGCCGCAGCCCCGCCGGAGGTGCCGACGTACATCTAGTGTGATGCGTCAGAAATGGCGGCTCTAAGTCTGTAGCCTGATCTTATGTCGCGTCGAGGTCCTCGTGCTGTCGAAGTCGTACTGTCCGCTGAGGAACGTGCTGAGTTACTGCGTTGGGCGGACGGCGAGGTGTCGGCTCGTGCCGCGGAGCGAGCCCGCATCGTCCTGGCCTGTGCGGAGGGGAAGTCGAATACCTCTGTGGCGACAGGCTCCGGGGTGTCCGCGGAGACGGTACGCAAGTGGCGCTCGCGGTTCGCGGCCCGGCGGATGGCGGGGCTGATGGATGAGCCGCGGCCGGGCCGGCGCAAGCCGGAGCTGGTGCTGTCCGATGCCGAGCGGGCGGAGCTGACGCGCTGGACGCGGCGGGCGAAGACAGCGCAGTTCCTTGCGCTGCGGGCGAGGATCGTGCTGCGGTGCGCGGAAGGCGGGACGAACAAGGAGATCGCTGCCGAACTCGGTATCGCGCACAACACGGTGAACCGTTGGCGTTCCAGGTTCGTCCGGCTGCGGCTGGACGGGCTGACGGACGAGCCGCGTCCCGGCCGGCCGCCCTCAATCCTGCTCGACAGGGTCGAGGACGTACTCACCGCTACTTTGGAATCCACCCCGGGCAGGGACACGCACTGGTCGCGAGCCTCGATGGCCCAGCACTCCGGCCTGTCGAAATCCACCATCGGCCGGATCTGGAAGAAGTTCGACCTCAAGCCGCACCTCCAGGACTCCTTCAAGCTCTCCACCGACCCGCAGTTCATCGCGAAGGTCGTCGATGTCGTCGGCCTGTACCACAACCCGCCCGAGAAGGCGGTGGTCCTGTGCGTGGACGAGAAGTCCCAAATCCAGGCGCTGGACCGCTCCCAGCCGGTGCTGCCGATGATGCCGGGCATGCCCGAGCGACGCACTCACGACTACCTGCGGCACGGCATCACCAGCCTGTTCGCCGCCTTCAACATCGCTGATGGCACCGTCATATCCGAGCTCCACCGCCGCCACCGCGCCATCGAGTTCAAGAGGTTCCTGATCCGGATCGACAAGGCCGTGCCCACCGGCCTCGACGTGCACCTGGTGTGCGACAACTACGCCACCCACAACACCCCCGAGATCAGGACGTGGCTCGGCAAACACCCGCGTTTCCACATCCACTTCACCCCCACAGGCTCCTCCTGGATGAACCAGGTCGAGCGGTGGTTTGGCCTGCTGACCGACAAGCTCCTACGCCGTGGCGTCCACACCTCCGTCAAGGCACTGGAGAACGACATCCAAGCCTGGATCGAGCAGTGGAACCAAGACCCCAAGCCCTTCGCCTGGACCAAGACCGCCGACGAGATCCTCCACTCCCTCGCCGACTACCTCACCAAAATCAGCCCGCCAACCACCAATACCTGACAGCTACTTAGAGCCGCCATTTCTGACGCATCACACTAGTGACCTGAGTCAGAGATTCGTCCGCATCGGCAGGCCCCTGCGCGTCACCTCCCGCGAGGCGGCGGAGGGGGTGTGGGTGCCGGTCTTCCGGCCAGAGGAGGAGTGAACCGCCCCGGGAGTTCTCGGCGGCTCCGGATGACGGGGGTCGGGCGCCGCCCGTGATCTCCGGCGGATCACCGCGACGCCCGGCGGACCGTCAGAACTGCGGGCTGAGCGAGGAGCCGAACTCGTAGGTGCCCCGCGGCCTCCTCAGTGGGGTCCCGTCGTAGAGGAATGCCGTCTCCGAACCGGGCTTGGACAGGGTGGCTTTATCGAGCAGTAGCGACGTCGCTTGTCGATGGGTTTGGGAGGCGCCCTGTTCCACGGATGGGTGATGTCGACGAGTTTGGGAGGCACCGGGGTTCTTGCCAGGGCAGCGTCGGGATGCTCCTGGTGAACGGTGCTGGTCATGCCGCGGATGTCGAAGGTCGAGCTGTACGCGGCGATCCGGCGTGACCACCGTGGCGGCATGTCGATGCGGGAGCTTGAGCGCAAGCACGGCGTGACGTGGCGGACGGTGCGGAAGGCGTTGGACTCGTCCTGGCCGGAGCCGCGCAAGAGGCTGCCGCCGCGGGCGACCGGAGTGGACCGCTACAAGCCGGTGATCGACGAGATCCTGCGGGCGGACCTGGACGCGCCGCGCAAGCAGCGGCACACGGTCACCCGGATCTTCCATCGGCTGGTCGAGGAACACGGCGCCGATGTCTCCTACGGGATGGTCCGCTACTACGTCGCGGCCCGGAAGCCCGAGATCCTGGTCGAGTCGGGCAAGGCCCCGCTTGAGGCGTTCGTCCCGCAGACCCACCAGCCCGGTCACGAGGCGGAGGTCGACTTCGGTGACGTGACGATCCGCCTCGCCGGCGAGCTGGTGACCTGCTACCTGTTCTCCTTCCGCCTGTCATATTCGGGCAAGGCCGTCCATCGCATGTTCGTCTCCTGCGGCCAGGAGGCGTTCTTCGAAAGCCACGTCCACGCGCTGCGGACGCTGGTCGGGGTCCCGCGGAGCAAGGTTCGCTACGACAACCTCAAGGCGGCCGTTGCCCGCGTGCTCGGGCTGAGCCGGGCGAGGGTGGAGGCGGACCGGTGGATCGCGTTCAAGTCGCACTACGGAATCGAGAGCTTCTACTGCCGTCCGGGCATCGAGGGCGCCCACGAGAAGGGCGGCGTCGAGGGCCAGATCGGCTACTTCCGACGCAACCACTTCGTCCCGGTCCCCGAGGTGTCCTCGCTCGCCGAGCTGAACGAGATGGTCGAGCAGTGGGACCGGCAGGACGACGCCCGCCGGATCGGCTCCAGGTCCCGGACCATCGCCGAGGACTTCGCGCTCGAACGACCGCTGCTGATGCCGCTGCCTCAGGAGCCGTTCGAAACCGGGCGGCTGTTCACCCCGCGAGTCGACCGCTACGGCCAGATCCCGGTCCGCACGAACCGCTACTCGGTCCCCATCCGGCTGATCGGCAAGCGGGTGAGGGTCATCCTTCACGCCTCTCACCTGGTGGTTTACGACCAGAACGTGGAGGTGGCCCGGCACGAGCGGCTGATCGCCAAAGGCGCCGTCCGTCTTGACCTGGACCACTACCTGGAGGTCCTGGTCCAGCAAGCCCGGTGCCTTCCCCCGCTCGACCGCTCTCGAACAGGCCCGCTCGGCCGGCAAGTTCACCCCGGTCCACGACGCCTGGTGGACCCAGGCCATGAAGATCCACGGTGAGCGGGACGGCACCCGCGCGCTCATCGAGGTGCTGCTACTCGGACGCCATATGACACACGAACATGTCGTCGCCGGCCTAGCCGCGGCCCTGCGGGCCGGGGCCATGACCGCGGATGCAGTCGCGCTGGAGGCCCGCAAGGCCGCCCAGGTTGAGACCGAGCCCGCACCGGATGCCCGGACCCTCGGCCAGCCGTCGGCGACGGTGACGTCCCTGCACGAGTGGCGGCTCGCGCATCTTCCGCCGGACACCAGGCCGCTGCCTTCGGTGTCTCACTACGACCAGTTGCTCCGACGCCGCCGCACCAGCGGCAGCGGCCACCGTGAGGGAGAAGCGCAGTGACCATGCCCCGACAGCGAGGGTTGACCGAGCAGGCCGCCGACGCCGCGATCGACTCCGCCTGCCGCTTGCTGCGGCTGCCGTCGATCCGCAACGAGTTCTCCGACATCGCCGACCGGGCGATGAAGGATCAGATGACCTACCGCGGCTTCCTCGCCGAACTGCTGATGGCCGAGTGCGACGACCGAGCCCGCCGCAGGTCGGAGAGGCGAATCAAGGCAGCCGGCTTCCCTCGGGAGAAGTCGCTGCGGTCCTTCGATTTCGACGCCAACCCGAACATCGACCCGGCCACCATCCACACCCTCGCCAGCTGCGAGTGGATCAAGAAGAGCCAGCCCCTCTGCCTCATCGGCGACTCCGGCACCGGCAAGTCCCACATGCTCATCGCGCTGGGCACCGAGGCCGCGATGAAGGGCTACCGCGTCCGCTACACGCTCGCCACGAAGCTGGTCAACGAGCTGGTCGAGGCCGCCGACGAAAAGCAGCTGAACAAGACCATCGCCCGCTACGGCCGCGTCGACCTGCTCTGCATCGACGAACTCGGCTACATGGAACTCGACCGCCACGGCGCCGAACTCCTCTTCCAGGTCCTGACCGAACGCGAGGAGAAGAACAGCGTCGCAATCGCCTCGAATGAGTCCTTCGGCGGCTGGACGAAGACGTTCACGGATCCGCGGCTGTGCGCGGCCATCGTCGACCGGCTGACGTTCAACGGCACCATCATCGAGACCGGCACCGACTCCTACCGCCTCGCCAGCACCCGAGCACGAGCCGAAGAACCCGCGAAGGCTGGCTGACCCCTGCCGCTACCTGCCTCGACGGCCAGCCGTCCCGACGGGCGGCTGGCCGTCCCGTGTCGGCGTGCGGGTCAACGTGCACCCCCGAGTACAGCTGACGTGCACAGCGTCGTGCGGATTGACGATGAGACGGGCGGAGACAGGTGCGACGCTTCAGCCGACCGCGATCCGATCACCGGGCTCGGCGAGACCCATGAGAACGGCCCGGCCGGGCACCGTGATGTTCCGTCCCCAGCGCCCTGGCGTGGAGTGTGTGCCGCATCCGCTTCTGCCTGCCGACGCGAATGGGGACACCTGTCGCCAGGCGGCCCTGCACGGATCCGTCCGCAAGGTCAAACGTCGGGTGTGTCAGAGCCGTCTCGTGGTGAACAAGGTGGTCCCGTGTACCGCGTCCACTTCCTTCCGATCGGTCTCGGTGAACCCGACCTTGGCCAGCACTCTGCGAGAAGCAGTGTTCCAGTCCCAGACGGTGGCCCACAGACGTTCGTACCCAGACGATCGCGCCCATTCCAGAACCGCCAACGAGGCCTCGGTCGCGTATCCCTGACGCCAAATTCGGCGTAGCAGCTCGAATGCCAGTTCCGGTTCCCCTACCGATCCTCGCCCGCTGTCGACCAGCCCGCAATAGCCGATGACGTCACGAGACGACTTCCGTTCGACCGCCAGCAACCCGGTCGACCACACCTTGTTGGTGCGGATCGAATCCTCGAGCTCCGCGACCGTGGGGTGTCCGTCCGCGTCGATTCGGCGGTGCGGCGGCACTCGTGGATCACGTTCGGTCCACAGTTCACGCTGGACGACAGCCTCGTCTACCCGCCAAGGTCTGAGCAGCAGCCGACTCGTCTCGAGTAGAACCTCGCTGCCCGGCGCGCCAACAGTCATGACAGCAACCATCTCACGGGCGAACGAGCCGTCGTGCCACGGGGCATGGCGCCGATCGTAGACGCTCGACATGCGGGACAACCGAGATCCATCCCTGAGCGTCGCCTTGGACCTGTGCACGTTCGGCTGTACCCAGTGGGACACGTTGACCTGTTGCGCCGACATCCCGCTTCGCGGACACGGCAGTGCCGTCATTTCTCCTCGACATCTCCGAGCTCGTTGATCACTAACTGCCTCCGGAAGCCGTCGATAAACGCTGTCCCCAGACATCAACGAAGCCACATAGAGGGACCTTCGAGTGGAGCCGGTGCCCGTAGTCCCAGACGGCGTGGTGTCAGAGGCGGGCGAGGCATGAGCTGAGACGGAACCGCATCTCGCCTGCGGCCCGGCGGATGTCATCGCTCTGCTCAGTGTCCTCGAGCAGCCCGAGGAGCACCATCAGCGCGCGGGCCTAGTCTTCGCTGATGAGCTTCAGCCGTGGCTCGGTCACGCTGTCGAGCAATGTGGCTAGCAGATGGAGTGTTTCGTCCACGGCGGGGACAACGCTAGGCGCAGGCTCGCACGTCACCTTGCGCGACGCGAAGCCGTCCCGCCCGGACCGCTGGCTGGCCTCGCCGTGCTTGATCAGCCACGCTCGGGCAGCCGGCGCGGGCGCGCCGCCTGGTTTCCTTCCGGGTGCGGCTACGGAATTACCGTTCCGAGCGGGCAATTGGGGAGGTAGGGCTTCTTGTCGCATACCGGGGGAAACGGGTCGTTCGGCGGCATGATCGTGTGGGGGCTGTAGTAGGTGAGATTTCTCGTCGAATTCACGTTCGGATTCTGGAAGGACTTGCGCGGAATATTGCCGGAATCGTCGTCTGTGACCATGGTGACCGCCGAGGCGGGGGCGGCGATGGCAGCGGAAGCAGAGGTCGCGAGCATCGCACCGGATGCCAGGGTGGTCAGGACCAGGCCCATCCTGATACCGAGTTTCCAGCCGTGCCTGTGCTCGGAACTTGTCGAATTGCCGAAGTTGTAATTCATGGCAGTGGTCCTTCGTAGTGCCGGCGGAGTGAAGCCCGCCCTGCAGATGTGACGGCGAGATCCGGGCTCGGCCTCGCGGTGTGCCACGCGGACTGGAAATGGGCACATCTCAAGTAGGCCCGAGTGGACGACTCTGGTCATGCCCCGAGAAGACGTGTCTCGACAAAGACGGATGCGTGAGCTATGTGCCGCAGGAAGGCGAGGCAAGGGGTGCTGCCCACCGAATCCCCGGCGGGCCGCCCACGCGATGGAGGACCCGAAGGCGGCCACCGGCGGGCGCCGTGTCGGGGACAACGCTGTACAGGCCGCGGGTCCCACTGAAGTCCCCACCGCTGCGCTCACTCCTCGCCAATAGGGGGCAGCGGGCACCGTCCCCGCACGGAGGCTGGGGACACGGATGCTGAGGGTTATGGTGCGGGCACACTGATCGCAGCTCATCGTCCTCGGCCTCCACGACACCACGGGCCGGCTGCCCGCGGCCGGCCGGACGGACGGCGCGCCTGGGGCAGGTGCGGACCGGGAGATGTTGGTCTGTGCGGGTGGTTCCGGGCGGTGTGGGGCGGGTCGTGGTGGTCATCGCGGGCGGAATGAGTGTGATGGCAGGGCGAGGAGCGCACCTGCCACGTCGGTGTCTTCCTGGCTTCCCTGTGGTGCTGCCGGTCGGGCAGCAGCGGCCGCCGTCACGCGTCGCCGCCGCACAGCCCCGGCCGGCGGCACCCGCCTTCCTGACCGTCGCCGCTGCCAGGGTGCGCAAACCACCGTTTAGTGGTCGGCGGCGTGCGGGGTAGTACGTGGAACCACGGACCGCCTGATCTCGCCCGGGTCGCGACTGCTGGGGTCTGCCTGGTCCGGGAAGTGGACTCGTTCGGTGAGTCACCACCTGGTTGCCGGGGCAGGCGCGCGGTGAGCGGGCACGGATGCGGGTGCCCTTGCGGGGGTCGGACAGGCCCGAGACCGCCCGGTTCCCGCTTCACCGCCCCAGATCAAAGGAGACGCGTCATGTCTCAGGTCAAGGAGTCCATCGAGGTCGAGGTTCCGGTGCGTACGGCGTATGACCAGTGGACGCAGTTCGAGTCGTTCCCGCAGTTCATGGTCGGGGTGGAGCGGATCGAGCAGCGTACGGATACGCTCACGCACTGGGTGACGAAGATCAGCGGTGTGAAGCGGGAGTTCGATGCGGAGATCACGGAGCAGATCCCGGACGCCAAGGTGGCGTGGGTGACCGTCGCAGGCGAGGGCGAGCAGTCCGGCCTGGTGACCTTCCAGCGCATCGATCCCACCCATACGCAGGTCACGTTGATGATGGACTTCGACCCCGAGGGGATGGCGGAGAACATCGGCGACAAGCTCGGCTTCGTCGACCGGCAGGTCAAGGGCGACCTGAAGCGCTTCAAGCACTTCATCGAAGACCGCGGCACCGCCACCGGACAGTGGCGGGGCCAGGTCTGACCCGGCTCCTCGAGCCGACCGGAGGGATGTGTTCCGATTGAGGTGAAGGCTTGGCGGCCGCCGCGCAGTAACCGGCGCGGCGGCCGCGGTCGTGCCGGGCGCCCGGCCCCGGCAGCCGTATGAGCCTTCAGTCGGCCAGGGCGACGAGCCGTTGATACTCCAGCTGGTCTGCCCGCCTGGCGGTGAGGTGGACGTGAGCGTCGGTGGGGAACTCCTTCAGCGCGGTGTACCCGGCCGTGTACGTCTCCTCCTGCCCCCTGGCTTCCGGCGGCATCCAGAAGATCAGCAGGCGCTCGTTCCTTCGCGTGCCCTCCGGGCTGGCGAAGGACAGCTCATGGACGATCAGCCGCGGTTCGTCCGCAGGCAAGGACGCCAGCAGCTCGTCATGGGTCAGGTTGCCCGCAACCTCCGGGACCAGGACACCGGCGACGTCCCCGTAGCGGAGGATCACGGTGTTGATCTCCCGCGTCTCCCTCAGATGCTGCAGGGCAGCAAGGCTGCCTTCCGAAAGACCAACCGGTCTGCTCACAGGGGTCTCACCTCGGTGGTCAGGGCCTGGCAATCAAGGCGGTAAGCGGAGGGTCACAGTGGTCATGCGGAGCGAGAAGACGGCTCCTTCTGCTACCTGGACCCCGAGTGACGACTGGTGCAACGACGAGAGCGCAGGCGCCCCGGAACGCCGGCTGCGCCTGGCCGGCCGGGGACGGGTAGGTCTGGGTCGTTGGTCAGGTGCGGATGTGGCTGTTGGTGCCGTCGTGGCTGTCGGCGTGTTCGTCGTTGAACCAGTAGTCGCCGGCGGCGAGGTAGCGGAAGGAGTGGGTGCTGTGGGCGGGCAGGGTGACGCTGGCGGCGCGGGTGCCGTCGCCGCGGGGCTCGAGGGGGTGGGCGGCGGGGTTCCAGTGGTTGAAGTCTCCGACGACGCTGACCGGCCCGTCAGGGGTGTCTTCGGGGAGGATGAAGGTGACCTGGGTGTGGCCCTTGGTCTGCTTGCGTTCGAGCACTGAACACTCCAGTGGCGAAGAAGACGGGGAACGAGTCCATGCATCCTTGCGCGTACGCGAGCCGGGTTCCGCGGTACACGGCCGTCGGTGGGGCGCAGGTCACCCGCCCGGTCGCGGAGCAGCCTGTTCCCGCAACGTCGTCTGGCACGCCATCGAGCGCGCAGACAGGAGGGCCAGGCCGATCGGGGCGGTAGCGGCGGATGACCGGCTGAGGCGCCGCGAAGGTGGGGGTCGGCCGCGCACGGGGTTGGCGGCCGGCCCCTCTGGGAGGGCCACCGCACGGGCGGGGTGCGCGGCGGGCCATGGTCGACAACGGCCGCGAGTCATCCGGCCGTACGGGGCTGAACTCTAAAGCACGGCTGGTGGGGCTGGTTCTGCCCGGTCGCTACGCACCTGCCGGCGGTCGGCCCGAGGCATCTGAGCCGGAGGACAGGGGTGCGGCGGCGCTGGGGGTGAGGGGGGTGCGTAAGTCGTCTTACGCAGCGCCCGGGTGGTGCCGGGTCGCAAGGGCGCGTCGCCAGCGGACCCGACGACGCACTGACCCGGCTGCTCCTCGAGTACTGGCCCCGCTGCCTGCGCGACGCCAAGGCCGCCGCACTCGACAGCACGCTGATGGAGCGTCAGATCGCCGTGTGCTCAGGGATCTTGGTCCAGGGCGAGACCCAGGGCCACTTCGTCCTCCAGGACCCGCCCCGCCTGCTCGCCGCCAGCTTCGTCGCTATGGAGGACGGCTACCAGATGGAGGTCCTCGCCGGCCGCCGTACCCGTACCGAAGTGATCGCCGCCCTGTACGCCTACGCCCGCGCGGTCACGGGCCATGATCTGTCCGAGCGCGTGACGGGGCCGAAGCATCACCCTCCACCGGCCGCGGACGGCCACCGCCGAGCTGGTCCCCCGTGAGCCTAGCCAGGCCGGGACGGTGTGGGACACGTGCCGTTCTAGATCCCGTCGCGTGCTCGGGCAGCCTTTTCACGAGGTCGTGTGGTCGGTATTGCCGTTTCGGTTGCGGACCTTGGCCAATCCGCGTCCAATATCGTCTTGGACAAGCCGGCTGCCAGCACGGATGCCCACCGGCGAGCTGCACTGGCATCTGTGGCACGCGTGCTCCACAGGGCCGGACCCGCGCGTCTCCTCCCGGCACCGGAACCCACCGCGCGGACGCGCCCCGAAGAGCCGCGCCTGAACCCCGGTAAGAGGGTCCTGGTCTACCTGGGGATCCTCGCGGGCCCTGAAGAGCCCCCAGAAGTCGTCGAAACCTGGCTGCGGGTCCTGACGCAGGTTGCCCTTCTGACCCTCACATGCTTCCAGTACGCGGTCGCTCAGAACGTTGCCGGACGGCCTGACGTCGGTCGCTGGGCCGGCCTCGCCACGGCGACCGTCCTGTGCCTACCACTGCTGTACGGGTCGCTCAGACTCGCCCGGATCCCGAAGCGGGCGGCCAGTATTCTGGCCGTCATGTTCCATGCGGCCTGGTCGGTTCTGGTGCTCCTCGACCGTCTGCCGTGGCCGGCACCTGACTTCGGCACGAAGCAGGGGACTGCGGGGGGTGGCTGCCGAGGCGCCGGGCACGTTTGCCGACTCGGCAAGAGAGGTCAGCGGCGTATGCGCCGGCGTCGGCGCTGATGACGGCCGCAATCCCGATGCGCGGCCTGGCCGCGTAAGTGGCCAGCGCCGCGACTCCCGCACACGCCGCGAGAGCGCGCCCGCAACGTCTTCGGGCTGTCAAGCCGCGAGATTCCGTGCCGTGACTCGCAGGGCCGCCTGGGGCGCAATGGAGTCACGCACCGTTGGCGGTGGAAGGCGATTACAGCGCCCGCCGCACCCCCGGACCAGGAGCCACTCGCATGACCACCAAGACCCGACGCCTCGCCGTGCCCGCAGCCCTGTACCGGTGCATCGTGGTAGGGAGTGCCCATGGAGTAGGCCGGCCGTGGGGCACCGTAACGAGGCGTGTGCGGTGGCTGTGGGCGGGCGCGGTTGTCGGCCTGGGGCTGGCGGCGTTGATCCTCGCCGTTTACACGTTCAACGCGGGGACCGGATCGGGACCCAGCTTCCCGCCTCCATCTGACCCGACGCGTTCGGTAGCTGAAAGTCAGCCGGCGCCAGCGACGGCGACGGCGGCGCCCAAGCGGCAGGGTAAGGCGGATCCGAAGAGCCCAGATGTGTTTTTGCAGCCCGCAGCGGAGCCGGGGCAGGATCCGTTTACGCCTTCTACGTCTGCGGATTCTCAGGCATCTGATGCGGGGGCTGAGTGGGCGAGTACGTCGGTAGCGGCCGTATCTGCCGTGGGCGGGATGATGAGCGGAGTTGCCGCGGTGGCCACTGCCCGGCGTAATAGGTCGTCGGCCCCGGTCCCGGCGGAGTCGGCCGGGTCGGCCGAGTTTCCGCACCAGCCATCGCCTGCCTCGTCGGACACGCCCGCGGCCTCCGGCCTGCCCTCGCGAGCGTCGTGTCAGCGCGAGCCGTACTCGCCGCGACTGCGTCAGCCCGGGCGGCGGCATCGGTCCTTCGACCCGCCTGGGCGCCTGAACTGATGCGTCCCGGTGCGCGAGGCCTGGGATCCGGCTGCCTCCGAGTCCCAGGAACGGTGGCTGCAGTGGCTGTTCTCAGGGTGCGGGTGTGCATGTGACGGTGGTGGTGTCGCACCGGTCGGCGATGGTCGGCTGCTGCTCGCAGAAGACCTGTCGGGGGGAGCTGGCTGTGAGGCGTCCTGTGGGAGGCAGTCAGGTCGAGCATTGTCGCGAGGAATCCGCTCGAGGTCGGCGTCGGCGCGGGTGAGCTGGCTTTCGTGAGCGGGAGTCTTCGGACTGCTGAACTATCGCAACTATGATAGTTGGGGTAGGTTGGGGGGATGGAGCCGAAGACGTACACGACGATCGACCTCCGCAAGCAGATGGGCGAGATCCTCGACCGCACCCGGATCGCGGGTGAGCCAGCTGCGATCACCCGCAAGGGCAAGACCCTGGCCTACCTTGTGCCCGCCGAATGGTTCGAGCAGTACATGGCGCACCGCCCGCCGGCCTCCGGCGCCGACCAGGACGCGGCTTGAAAAGGGCCGGACCGCAGGCAGACCAGGAGTCCCATCGCCATGACAGCGCAGCCCATTCGCTTTGACGGACCCGGCGGCGAGAAGCCCCGCAGGGTGCCGCCGATGCCCGAGCGCACCCCCCAGGCTCTGCGCCTGGCCATCCAGGAACACGCCCCGCATCTACTGCCGGACTTCGAGGCCCACTGGCGCCGCGCGATCGGCGACGCCTTCAACCTCACCCCGGTGCCGGCCTTCATGCGCCTGTGGTGGACGCAGTACGCCATCGCCCGCGACCCCGGCCTGGAAGCACACCTGCGCGACCTCGAAGCCCGCGCCGCGAAGTCCGAGGACCCTGAGGAGTCGGCCCGGCTCCTGGCCGAGTACAGCCGGCTGCGCCGGCAGGCGGCCGCCGTGGAGCCCGGCCGGTGACAGATGAGCTCCCACGCCCGCCCTGGAAGATGGACTGGACGGCAGAGGCGCTCCAGCAATTCGAGAACATGCCCGAGGACGGCAAGCAGCTGTTCCTGGCGGCACGCGCCGAGCTGATCACAGCCTCAGACCCCTACTACCGGGGCATCGACGCCGACGTGTCCCTGCCGCACTGGATCACCGTGCGCCCGCTGGCCTCGACCAGCCCCGGCGGCCCCCATATCGCTGACCTCGCCGGCGGCCGCGGCTGGCTCATCTTCACGTTCATCCGCCGCCACACCGACCCCCAGATCACGGTCACCGACGCGTTCTGGGCCTGACCGGGCGCTAGACGACTGGAACCTGAGACCCGGCGGTTGTTCTTCAGGCTTTCGCGAACGGCCAGGCCTCCCCGGATACGCTGAGAGCGGTCTCCGCAGCCTCAGATCGGAGCCAGGCGGAATAGGATCCAGCGGAGTGGCTGCCCCCCGTCGTTGGATGGGTTGTGTTGGTCCGGTGCGGGGTGGACGGCGACGAAGCTGCGGTGGGTATGGCGGTGGATAAGGCGGAGCGGGCCCGGCTGCTCGACGCTGCGACTGGCTGCGGTGGCACCGACGTGGAGTTCACGCCGGGCCATGTAGGCGGCTTGGTGCTATGCCGGTGTCAGTGATTAGGGCATTGCGGAGGGCCGGTGCCGCCTGGTGGTGGCGCTGGCCCCTCGTGTGTGGGTTGCGTTCCGTGCCTATTAATCCAAGTCTCAGGCACCCGCGGGTTCGGCATTGGGAATGACCACGTCACCGCCGCGTTGCGAAGGGCAGAAGAAGTTCTCGCTGGTGCCTACCAGCCAGGTTGCTTCGTCCCAGGTCCAACCAACGTTCAGCCAGGCCCCCACCTCCTGGCTCTCGGCGACCGTCTCGAGGTGCTTGCAGACATGGTGGCCCCGGTCTGCGATCTGGTTGGCGTCGAGAGTGTTGTACGGGAGGCGATTTCGGTACGCGCTGATGAAGTCCAGGTTCTGTTGGAGGTCGGTGCCGGTCTCCGGGGTCTGGCTGTCACACCCGTAGGTGCCTGGAGATGCACCCGGCGGGCCACAGTGGTCATACGAAACGTCGTCATTCGCGACCGGCCTGGCCAGCGCGTTCACAGAGGACAGCGCCGAGACGCCGAGGGCTATTGCGATAACGACGGCGCTTCGCCTCGACCTGGTTCGTGACACAGGGATCACCTTTCATTGGCATTTGAGTCGCTGGCCGCGAGTGACAGGGGCGCGATGGCTGACTGGTAGATCGCTTCCCGCACCAGCAATTGGACCAGATTAGAGATAAATCTCCCTTTTTTCACGTCTTACGTAGGGGAGCGCGATGTGCTATATGAGCGGGTCGGGGGCGTTCGAAGCGGGCTCGGCCGATGACGGTGGTGCCTTGCCTCGCGGTGTACCGCTGGAGGGCCTCCGCCCCTTGTGGAAGGCTTCCGCGCTCCAGTCGGCCTCGTGCGGCCTTCTCGGCCCGTACGGCCGTCGATGCAGAACGGTCGGGGCCTGCCGCTGCTCTTTGCTCGCGTGGCTGAGTGGGGACACCGGGTGGTCCCGGCTGGCCGGTTGAGTCCGGCCAGTACACCTCGGCCGCGTTCGCCCAGGTCTGCGACTGGCATGGGATCCGCAGGAGTATGGGCAGGGTCGGCTCGAGTTACGACAACGCCCGGGCCGAGAGCATCTGGCAGGGACTGAAACGAGAAACGATGCACGGGAAGCTGTTCTTGACGATGCGACAGGCGAGGCTGGAAATCTTCCAGTGGCTCACCTATGACAACGCGCGCCGACGCGACAGCGCGCTCTGCTACCTCTCCCCGATGGAGTTCAAACAGCAGCCCTACGAGACAGCTGAGCTCTCACTCGCAGCATGAACCCCTGTATCCACACTCCGGGGGTCATCTCAGACGAAGGACCGTCAGTCGAAGCGGACACAGATCGAGACCGGGAGCCTGGGGGACCACGTGTTGGTGCTGGCGTCGTAGCCCTGGGCATAGCCGTTCTTCGCAGGCGGGCAGGAGGCCGAGATGTTCGTCTCGACGTGGAACGTACCCCCGGGGTTGTGTTGTCCGAGGCGCGCGACGACCCACTTGCCGGAGTGCGTGGCACCCGAGTTCAGCTTGACGACCATGTAGACCCGGCCGCCCACCGTAAAGTTCCCGCCACCCAGCGACAGGTGGTTGTTGTAGGGGTAGCTGAACACATACGGCTGCGGCGCCTTCCGCTGGTTCAGCGAGACCGCGGTCGCTCCGGCGGCGTCGGCGGCGGCCGGTGGGGAAGCGGCCAGTGCCGCTGGTGCCAGCACGAGGCCGGCCAAGGCGGCACCGGCCGCTCCGATCGCGATCCGGCGTGAGCAACGGGACGTTGAGGGGGAGGGCATGCGCATGGCTGCTCCTCGGTGGGCTGGGAAGCAGTGGCACCGGCCGGTTCGCGGCAGGCGTAGGCGTGCACGCGGTCCGTGGTGGGGCCCCGGGGCGGACACCCTGGGGGCGATAGGGAAGGGAGATGGTGGCCCGTTAGGTTCTGATGGCGGGGCCTGGGGTCGGTAGCCGTGTGAAGCCCATCGACCATCTCGCTCCGGAAGACGAGTCTACCGAAGGCGCCCTGCCCCCGCATCGCCACCGTGCCCGGCGCCGGGGCCGCCGGGCACGGTGGCGCCCGGCGCGGTCGTCGAATCCCGTGCCTGCCGCACACAGGCCGCGCGGCGCCCCGGGCGGCCGCGACGGGGCGGAGCTTATCGCGGTGGCCCTGGTAGTACGCCCAACTGCTGTAGCACGCCCGCAACGTTGGTCACTGCCCAGTACTCCACGATCTGCCCGTCGCGGACGCGATGGATCACGATGCCCTCGGTCTCGATTTCCTTGTTGGTCGGAGGGATTCCGAGCAATTCTCCCGTCTGTACGCCGCGGCCCATGATGTGGCTGACGACGAAGTCCCCCTCCGCGACCTGCATCTTGATCTCGTGACGGGACTCCGGAGCTGCGAGGCGAAAGAGCTCCGCCCCGTGCTTGATTCCCTCACGGTCCAGGCTGACCCCGGGATGCACAGCATTGTGGGCAACGAAATCGTTCGCGATGTAATGATCGAGGATCGCCCAGTCGCCGGTCCGGTTCTCGTCGATCGCCTCGATGTATCGCCGGATGAGATCCTTGTTCTGGTCGGTTGACATCGACACCTCTTCCCTGGGTGACTATCAGCGGCGCATAGGTATACCAGCGCGGGGCTGACCCGAAACGAACCCGTCGCCAGCCCTTCCCGAACCCATCCGATTCCGTCGAGCAGCTCGTCGATTCGGCACCCAGCCGGTGCTGCCGATGATGTCCGGGGTGCCCGAACGCCGCAGCCACGACTGCGTGCGTGCGGGCACCACGACTCGTTCGCCGCACTGGACACGGCGACCGGCAAGGTCATCGGCTCACTTCACTGCCGCCACCGTGCGGTGGAGTTCAAAAAGTTCCTCGCCATGCTCGACCGTGAGGTACCGGCCGGCCTCGAGATGACCGCCGACGAGATCCTGGACAGAGTCGCCGCATGCTGCCGACGAATCTCCGACTCAGGACACTAGTGTGATGCGTCAGAAATGGCGGCTCTAAGTAGCTGTCAGGTATTGGTGGTTGGCGGGCTGATTTTGGTGAGGTAGTCGGCGAGGGAGTGGAGGATCTCGTCGGCGGTCTTGGTCCAGGCGAAGGGCTTGGGGTCTTGGTTCCACTGCTCGATCCAGGCTTGGATGTCGTTCTCCAGTGCCTTGACGGAGGTGTGGACGCCACGGCGTAGGAGCTTGTCGGTCAGCAGGCCAAACCACCGCTCGACCTGGTTCATCCAGGAGGAGCCTGTGGGGGTGAAGTGGATGTGGAAACGCGGGTGTTTGCCGAGCCACGTCCTGATCTCGGGGGTGTTGTGGGTGGCGTAGTTGTCGCACACCAGGTGCACGTCGAGGCCGGTGGGCACGGCCTTGTCGATCCGGATCAGGAACCTCTTGAACTCGATGGCGCGGTGGCGGCGGTGGAGCTCGGATATGACGGTGCCATCAGCGATGTTGAAGGCGGCGAACAGGCTGGTGATGCCGTGCCGCAGGTAGTCGTGAGTGCGTCGCTCGGGCATGCCCGGCATCATCGGCAGCACCGGCTGGGAGCGGTCCAGCGCCTGGATTTGGGACTTCTCGTCCACGCACAGGACCACCGCCTTCTCGGGCGGGTTGTGGTACAGGCCGACGACATCGACGACCTTCGCGATGAACTGCGGGTCGGTGGAGAGCTTGAAGGAGTCCTGGAGGTGCGGCTTGAGGTCGAACTTCTTCCAGATCCGGCCGATGGTGGATTTCGACAGGCCGGAGTGCTGGGCCATCGAGGCTCGCGACCAGTGCGTGTCCCTGCCCGGGGTGGATTCCAAAGTAGCGGTGAGTACGTCCTCGACCCTGTCGAGCAGGATTGAGGGCGGCCGGCCGGGACGCGGCTCGTCCGTCAGCCCGTCCAGCCGCAGCCGGACGAACCTGGAACGCCAACGGTTCACCGTGTTGTGCGCGATACCGAGTTCGGCAGCGATCTCCTTGTTCGTCCCGCCTTCCGCGCACCGCAGCACGATCCTCGCCCGCAGCGCAAGGAACTGCGCTGTCTTCGCCCGCCGCGTCCAGCGCGTCAGCTCCGCCCGCTCGGCATCGGACAGCACCAGCTCCGGCTTGCGCCGGCCCGGCCGCGGCTCATCCATCAGCCCCGCCATCCGCCGGGCCGCGAACCGCGAGCGCCACTTGCGTACCGTCTCCGCGGACACCCCGGAGCCTGTCGCCACAGAGGTATTCGACTTCCCCTCCGCACAGGCCAGGACGATGCGGGCTCGCTCCGCGGCACGAGCCGACACCTCGCCGTCCGCCCAACGCAGTAACTCAGCACGTTCCTCAGCGGACAGTACGACTTCGACAGCACGAGGACCTCGACGCGACATAAGATCAGGCTACAGACTTAGAGCCGCCATTTCTGACGCATCACACTAGGGGAGGCCGGGCCAGTTGCCAGCGATCGGCTTCGGGTAGCCCTCGTCAACCTTGTCGGCCGCGATGTCATACCGCATGTACTCGGAGCCGCGGAAGAAGTACGCCTTGCCGTTGTTCCACACGACGCCGCCGTCGAGGTCCGAGTCCCACAGGCCAGGCCAGTTGTCGGCGATCGGCTTCGGGTAGCCGGCGTCGACCCTGTCCGCCGCGATGTCGTAACGGACGTACTCGGAGCCGCGGAAGAAGTACGCCTTGCCGTTGTTCCACATCACGGCTGCGTCGATGTGGTCCGGGAACAGCCCCTTCCAGTGGGTGGCGATCTTCTTCGGGTAGCCCTCGTCGACTTTGTCGGCCGCCATGTCGAAGCGGACGTACTCGGTGCCACGGAAGAAGTACGCCTTGCCGTTGTTCCACACCACACCGGCGTCGACGCGGGAGGGGAACAGACCCGTCCAGTTGCCGGCGATTCGCATCGGGTAGCCGGGGTCGACCTTGTCCTTGGTGACGTCGTAGCGGTAGTAGTTTCCGCCGTCGAACAGGTACGCCTTGTCGTTGTTCCAGAGCACTGGTGCGGTGACCATTTGTCGAACACCTCCTGAGTGTTGTGGTCGAGTTTCGGGCTTGCGCCGACAACGTTCCATACCCGTCGAGCGTGGGCAGGGGCCGCCCGGAGCGTGATCGTTCCTGCAATGGACATGACCACCCGCACGGCCCAGTAGTCTGCCCGGGTCGCCACGCCTCGCCCTCGAGGACGCCGGGTCCGACCGGGGGCAGGAGTCCGTCGGGCTTCGTCGGCGGCGAGGATGCGGTAAGTGGCGTTGCCCGTCGGGCGGCCATGGGCAGGCCCGGCCTGTGTCGATCTCCTCTACTTGCGCCGCGCGGCCTCCGTCTCGTCATTGCCGGGACCTGCTCGGTGAAGACCAGCTCGTCCAGCCCGGCGCTCGTGACGCCGACCGGCCACCTCGTGATTGGGCAGACCTTCCCCCCCCGCTGGGCAGGGGCAGCTCAAGACCCTGATACGGGACGCCCGGCGCGCGACGGCATGGAGAATGCCCTCAGCAAGCCATCTGCAACGCTCTTCAGGCTGGCCAGTTGACCCGCCCGCTCTTGATTTGCACTGCATCCGGAGCCTCGGCTTCGTAGAACCTGAGGGTCCTGCGGACTCGCACTGGTGGATCCACCCCCACCTCCATAGCAACGAGGGGAACGTCGACCGCCGGGCGCGGATCAAGAGCGAGGTGCTGGTCCTGGGGGAGAGGCAGACGCCGACCACCCGCCCCAACGGGCGCTCCGCGGACTGGCTGCGACGGGACGCGGCCGGTAGCGATGTGCTGGCGGGGCTCGTGGGCGGTGCAAGGCTTTCGGGTTGCCCGGCCGGCTTCGTAGTCCAGCAGTCACGTCCCGGTGAACACAGGTACAGATGACCCCCGCGAGCGCGTAGACCTCGGCGGCGGCCAGGGGGACGTCAACGGGCTTGTCCCCGGTGACGATGGCGGCCGCGAGATCGGGGGAGAGCAGGAACGTTCTGCCGCCGTTGAACTCGGTGCCTTGGTCCCAGCACGGGAGCCAGGCGAGGACTTGTTGGCGCGTGCGGAGCAGTTTGTGCGCAGTTCGCCGCTGTTTGTCTGTCGTTAGGGCCAGATGGGGATGGCCGGAATGGTGCAATTATCTCGACAGTGGTCCTCTCGGGCCGCGGGGCAGGGGGCAGAGGGTGGGATCGTTAGAGGCCCTGAGGCCGGAGGACCCCCGGACGGTGGGGCGCTACCGGATCGTGGCACGGCTGGGCGCCGGGGGCATGGGCCAGGTGTACTTGGCGCGTTCGCCCGGCGGGCGCCCGGTCGCGGTGAAGGTGGTGCGCCCAGAGCTGGCCACAGACCGTGACTTCCGGCGCCGTTTCGCCCGCGAGGTGACCGCGGCGCGGCGGGTCAACGGGGCCTTCACCGCAGGTGTCGTCGACGCTGACCCGGACGGCTCGCCGGCCTGGCTGGCCACCGTCTACGTACCCGGTCTCTCCCTGGGCGAGGCAATCAGCGCTCATGGCCCTTGGCCGGCCCAGTCCGTAGTCGCCCTGGGGGCCGGCCTGGTCGAGGGCCTGGAGGCGATTCATGCCGCCGGGGTCATCCACCGGGACCTCAAGCCCACCAACGTGCTCCTCGCCGCCGACGGCCCGAGAGTAATCGACTTCGGCATCTCCGTGGCCAGCGAGGCCAGCGCGCTGACCAGCACCGGCACCGTGATCGGAACTCCCGGCTTCATGTCGCCGGAACAACTCACCGGCCGATCGGTCGGACCTGCCAGCGACGTCTTTTCCCTCGGCGCCCTCTTGGCATACACCGCCATCGGTGTCGGCCCGTTCGGTACCGGCACCCCACATGCACTGCACTTCCGCGCCGTGTACGAACATCCTGACTTGGACCGCCTCCCGGCCGAACTGCGCCCCGTGGTAACCGCCTGTCTGGCCAAACAACCCGACCATCGCCCCACCGTGGCCGATCTTCTCCACCGGCTGACGACCGCAGACGGCGGAGACGGCCGTGCGGAGACCGCCGTCACGCTGCCGCTCCCCGAACACTGCTGGCTGCCCGACCGGATCGCCCGGCTCGTCGAGGAACGCACTTCCAGCTCCCTGCTGCAGACCCCGGCTCCGACACTGCCGAAGAAGCCCCTCACACCGCCTGCCGGCGACCAGCCGGCGACCGACGCCCTGCCACCCGCACCGCCGAAGGCATCCCATGCCCACCAACTGCCGGTCGTCCAGACCGCCCCGGCGTCGGCATCCGAAGTGCACCGCGCGCCCGCACCAGCTGGGGAAGAGCCCGAAGGGGTCCCGCCAGGGTCCTCGCATTCTCCGGACCGCAGTGCGTCCGACGCGGCAGAACAGCTGGTCGGACCGGTTCACCTCGTGCGCAACGGTCCACTTGCCGGCCCACTCGATGCCTCGGAACCGGTGCGCGGGCCTGAGCCGCCATCGGGCCGTCGCCGATGGCTGGCGCTCGCGTTTGGGCTCGCCCTTGCGGCCGCGGCGATTCCGGTGACTGCGAGCCTTTGGAGTGGCGCCGATTCCGACAGCGGCGACGACAGGACCCCCGGGATCGCACGCACGAGCTCTCCGGACTCCTCACCGAGCGGGGTCGAGACCCCGAAGGCCGGACCCGCGAATGTCGTCAAGCTGCCCGAGCCGTGCAAGACGATCTCGCGGGCGACGATCGAGCGGCTGGTGCCCAACGTGAGCAAGAAGGACGGAACCGTCATCGAGGAAACCGATACGACCGTCTGCTTCTGGAACGGTCTGGAGGACGATCCCGTCCAGGGTTCCCAGTACCGCTGGCTCGACGTGTCCCTTTGGCGGTACGACTCGGACTCCGCTCTGGGCAGCGGCAAGAAGCAGGCCCAAGAGGCGTACGCAGAGTTGGTCGCCAACGCCCAGGGGGGCGAAGGCGCAGGAAACGTCAGAACCGAATCGGTGTCCGACGTCGGAGACCAGGCGACGGTCGTCAGCAGCGACTTGACCAGGGACGGCGACCTGTACCGGGACGCGGAGCTCGTGGTACGTACGGGCAACGCCGTGGTCCGGCTCAACTACAACGGCACGGGTTTCGTGGGCGCGGCCCCACCCGCCTCCGCGACGATAGTGCAGGGCGCAAGGACGGCCGCGAAGGAGGCCCTGGCATCCGTCGCCAATGCCAACAAGTACTGACTTCGGCTCGTCAGGGTGACGGCTGGGTATCGAGGGCGAGGCCGGTGCCGGCTATGAAGCCGTCGAGGGTGTCGGGCTGGCACTGGAGACGTTTCAGCCGGTTACGGACAGGGTTTCGAGTCGGTCCAGGGCCATGACGGCGAGGTTGGCCAAGCTGTGTTCGATGTGTGCCCAGACGTCCTCGACCGGATTCAGGTCGGGCGAGTAGGCGGGCAGCAGGAAGACCGTCGGCCACTCCCGCTCGGCGACACCCAGGCGACCAGCTCGTCCGCATCTGCGGTGTTCGGGAAGGACACCTCCTCCCCAGTGAAGGGCGGGGCGTGGAGTACCGTAGGAGGTCGTGCGCGGACCCGTCCGGAGCTCTTCCGCGCTGCGGTGGCGACGAGGCTCTTCCCGGATCCGGACGTGCAGCCGGCTCCAGACTCCAGCCCACGACGAGATCAAGAACCGGCGGTGGCCTGGCGCCTCGGAGAGGGGTGTGTTGAGGCTGGGTACCTGCGTTTCCAGCAGGGTTTCCACGATGCGGGTGTCGCGGGCGCGGAGGGCTTCGAGGAGGCGGTCGAGGTCGCTGTAGCCGCGGGAGGTGAGTATGTCGTCCGGCGTCTCCCCGGCCGCGAGGAGGGCGGGAACGACCAAGGAGGCGTGAGTAGTTCCGCTACGTCGTCGAGCAGACGTTCGCCCTGCTCCCCAAATTCAAACGACTCGCTGTCCGCTGGGAACGCCGCACCACACTCATGATCGTGTTACAAGCTCTACACCGATCATGACGCGTTATAAGCCCTATAGGCCCAAGATGCGCCCTAGAAGGGTTGGGGCGAAACTCGAGAAGGACAGGTAGCGAGAACCGACCAGTACCCTCTCGAGGTGAGGTCGAAGTATGCGTTACGCCTGATTCGCGTCGTGATGTGGGGACACGTGGCCTTTCAAGCCAGTGCGGCATCCCATTCATAATGTCTCATTGAGCGCGAAGATACTGTGAGCGGAGTGTGAAAGGCATGGCCAGTATCCGCAAGCGCCTTCCTGCTGTCGTCGCTGCGTCAGTGGCGGCAATTACAGTCGTTGGAAGCATAATGCTACCAACCGCCGCCGTCGCAGTCCCGAATGTGCTCTCGCAGTCGGACACGTGCAAGTCGGGGTATGTGTGGCGTGAAGCTGCTGGCTCTGGGGATCACGTCTGCGTCACGCCTGGCGTCCGTGCCCAGGCAAAGGACGATAACGCCCATGCGGCGGATCGGCGGGTCAGCGCCAGCGATCCCACGTGTGAGTCCGGGTATGTGTGGCGCGAGGCGACTGCCAGCGACCTCGTCTGCGTCACCCCCGGCACCCGTGCCCAGGCAAAGGACGACAACGCCCACGCCACCAGCCGCGTACAGCAGTCGGACACGTGCAAGTCGGGGTATGTGTGGCGTGAAGCTGCTGGCTCTGGGGATCACGTCTGCGTCACGCCTGGCGTCCGTGCCCAGGCAAAGGACGATAACGCCCATGCGGCGGATCGGCGGGTCAGCGCCAGCGATCCCACGTGTGAGTCCGGGTATGTGTGGCGCGAGGCGACTGCCAGCGACCTCGTCTGCGTCACCCCCGGCACCCGTGCCCAGGCAAAGGACGACAACGCCCACGCCACCAGCCGCGTACAGAACTGAATAGGGACTCCAACTCCCGTATAGCGCCGCAGTCCTGGCGTGACAGCCGGACTCCGGTCCTGGCCCGGAGCCGTGGTGAAGGCGGCGTTGCACCTGCGTGATCCGGTCGCCGCCGGCTGAGATCAGCTGGGCGGATTGTAGGTCTTTGGGGTCTGTTCCGGCGCGGGCGCGGCGGTGGTGGAGGTGCTGGTCCAGCTGGCGAGTATGCCGAGTGCTTCGGCGGAGGGGGAGGCGGGTTCGGGGGTGTAGATAGCGAGGCTCTGTTCGGGGTCGTCTTCGGCGGCGAGGACGACGTAATCGAGGGTGAGGTCGCCGACGAGCGGGTGGTGCAGGCGCTTGGTGCCCGTGGCGTGTGCGCGGACGTCGTGGTCGGCCCAGAGCCGGCGGAAAGTGTCGCTGTGCAGCGACAGCTCACCGATCAGCTCGGTGAGCTGCGGGTGGTCGGCGTGGCGTCCGGCGTACAGGCGCAGGCTGGCCACCGTGTCCCGGGCCACCCGTTCCCAGTCGGTGTAGAGGCTGAGGGCAGCCTGGTCGAGGAAGACGAAGCGCGCGAAGTTCCGGTCGCGGTGCGGGCGGGCGGCGAAGTCCGCGAACAGGGCGTACCCAAGCGGGTTGGCGGCCAGGACGTCCAGGCGTCGGCCCTGGACCACGGCGGGGACGCTGAGTGCGTCCAGGGCCCGGTAGAGGGCGGGGCGGACTCGTTGCGGGGCGAGGGGTCCTTTGCGGCGGGTCCGGGCAGCGGTGGTGGGCTGGGCGAGGTCGAAGAGGTGGGCGCGTTCGGTGTCGTCCAGGTGCAGGGCGCGGGCGATCGCGTCCAGGACGGCTTCGGAGACGCCTTGGGTGCGGCCTCGTTCAAGGCGGATGTAGTAGTCGACGCTGACTCCGGCGAGCTGGGCGACTTCCTCGCGGCGCAGGCCCGGAACGCGGCGGGGCCCGGCGTGGGGGGCTAGGCCGGCCTGTTCGGGGGTGATCCGGGCCCGGCGGGGTGCGCAGGAACTCGCGGATCTGGCTGGTGCGGTCCATGCATCCACCGTACGGCGCGTGGACCTGCCGGGCAGCGAAAGGGGTACTGCTGGACCCCTGGACGAACGAGCCCCTGTACGGGCCTCCGCGGCGGGTCGGCGGGTGGTTGCCTGGATAGCGGGCCTGCTGCACCGCACACCGCACCACCAGGAAGAGGGAGTATCTGATGAAGCACGTATCGCTGGGCGGGCTGGACGTCTCGCGCATCGGCCTGGGCGCCATGACCATGGCCGGCATCTACACCACCGGCGGAGGGCTCGACGACAGCGAGTCGATCCGCACCATCCACCGAGCCTTGGACCTCGGCGTCACGCACATCGACACTGCCGAGATCTATGGCCCCTTCCACAGCGAAGAAGTCGTCGGCAAGGCCATCAAGGGCCGCCGCGACCAGGTCGTCGTGGCCACCAAGTTCGGGCTGGTCTCCCACTCCGGCGACAGCCCGGCCCCGGGCGTCACCGACAGCACCGCCGCCAACGTGAAGGCCGCCGTCGAGGGCTCCCTGAAGCGTCTTGGCACCGACCACATCGACCTGTACTACCAGCACCGCGTCGACCCGAACACGCCCATCGAGGAGACCGTCGGCGCACTGGCCGAGCTCGTCACCGAGGGCAAGATCTGCCACATCGGGCTCTCCGAGGCCAGCCCCGCAACGATCCGCCGCGCCCACGCCGTGCACCCGGTCGCGGCCCTGCAGACCGAGTACTCGCTGTGGACCCGCGACGTCGAGGACGAGATCCTCCCGCTGTTGCGCGAACTCGGCATCGGCTTCGTCCCCTACTCGCCGCTCGGGCACGGTCTGCTGACCGGGCAGATCCGCTCCGTTGACGACTTCCCCGACGATGACTGGCGCAAGACCAACCCGCGGTTCACCGGCGAGAACTTCCAGCGCAACCTGGCGATCGTCGACGAGGTGCAGGCGATCGGCGCCGAGATCGGCGCTACGCCGGCGCAGACCGCGCTGGCGTGGATCCTCACCCGCGGCGACGACATCGCCCCCATCCCCGGAACCCGGCGGGTCGCCCGCGTCGAGGAGAACACCGCCGCAGACGGCATCGAGCTCACCCCGGCCCAGCTGGAGCGGCTGGACAACCTCACCCCCGCCGCGGGCGAGCGCCACGACGAGGCGAACATGGCCGCCATCGACCGCTGACCCCGCCGAACACGGCCACGGAGTACATCCCCGGCACCGCCGGTTCCTGCGGGAAGTCCTACAGGATTCGGCGAACCCGTCGGTTTCAGGTCGTCGGCGACAGCATGATCGACGCTGCCATCTGCGACGGTGACATCGTCACCGTCCGGCGCCAGGACACCGCCGACCATGGCGCTCATGCCTCACAACACGGCGTACGCCGCCTCTCTGGGGTTCGAGCCGTTGCCGCGTTAGACATCTCACGTTGATGCAGCTCAGCGCCGCTGTCCGGAACTCTATCCACTGCAACATGTGTGGCGCCATCGCCGGATTGGGTGAACAGCCCCGACAGGGATGGGGAGTTGATACCGTTGATGCGATCAAGATGCGACTCGGCTGCAGTTCGCCACTCAGCGAACCAGAGGCATCCCATCAGGCGGGGACGGTCCCAACTTCGGGCAGCCTCGCTATGGAGCTCGCTGGTCAAGGTGGCCGTCACAGTGCGGCGCCGAGCGTTCACTACCGACTGCGTGAGGTGGATGGTGGAAGGCTCCGAGGATGCGGCAGTGAAGTGGAATATTAGCGGGTCTCAGAATTTCATCGCTGGGTCTCAGCAGAACTTCACGCAGAACAACTCGGCAACCGCAGGAATCGCAACAAAAGAGATCGTCGAGTTTATCGAGGCTCTGCGAAATAACTCTGCGGCCCTGGGTCTTCCTGAAGGGCAGTGCGATGATCTCCTCGGAAACGCTGCCGAGCTTGAGAGTGTGATTTTGGCGGAGCCTCAAGATGTTGGCAGGATGCGGGCGCTTGCTCAAAGGATCCGAAGTTTCCTAGAGGCTTCTCCGGACGGGCTTGCCCAGCAGATGCTCTTGGGGGCATCCAGTCAGGCGCTTGGCGCCCTTCTGGCGGGCTGAGAGACGCCATGGCCCAATCGCCACATCTCTCGCTGGGTGAGATCAAGTTTCTGCAGAACATCTGGAACGCGACCCATGGAAGGAAGGAACTCGGGGGATTCTGCGGGTCGGAAGAAGCTGGAACGGGCAGGGAGTGCAGCTCGGTTCTTGCTGGGTCGATCGATACATGCCATGGTCCTACTCCCTGGACAATCTTCTGCGCCTTAAATTCATTTCAGTTTTCCCAGTCCCGCTCGCTAATCCCCAGATTGATGACCGCCATGTTCTCCTCACTCCTGAGGGGCGCCGTCACATTGAGAGCCTCCTGCCTTCACTTCCTCCACTCACTTGGGAAGACTATTCGAGCGCTGATGAAGACGAAGACGACAACGAAGCGCCGGATGTGCTGGATTCGAGTAGTCCGGTGAATGTCTTCAATATTTATAACTCGCATGGCTTCGTCGCCGGATCTCAGAGCCACTTTCAGCAGCACAACTCCGAATAGTGGCGGCAGGAAGGAGAGGGCCCGCCTTTGGCGGGCCCTCGTCCGTTCATAAGCCGGCCGGAACGCCAGCAAGTACCAGCACGACGACGGGATCCCACTTGACCCTGATGCCCGGATCATGCGTGCCGGGACGGACCTGGACGGTCCGCCTCACCGGCCACCTCGACCACACCGTGTCCGTCACCTGCAGCACCGCCGCGTGCAAGATGCCGCCCCGCTCGAAGGACACCGCGAGCATGCGCCGATTCGCCGCCGAGCACATCAAAGCCCACGGACGACTCGCCGGCCTCCGCCCCAACGCCACCTGCAGCTGCGGCAGCGCGCAGTGCACCCTCCACGAGACCCGTGTCCAGTGCGCCGGCTCCGCACTGCTGGTCCTCGTCCACAACCCGGCCGTCGGCCAGGTCTGGACCCTGGCAGAGGTGTGCCAGGCCTGCGCACGGCACATCCCGCACATCGCCGTCCTGGCCACGGGCAAGCCCGCCCTCCCCAACCCCACAGCTCCTGTCCCGGAGCAGCCGGCGCAACGCGCCGCGGTGCCGGGAGGATTCTCCTCACCGGAAGCCGCTCCTGATCCCTCACCGGGACGGCGTCGCCCCCACCATCCTCGCCGCTCTCGCGGCTGAGACCGGCGAGGCGATGGCGTCCATGAGGAACACGAAGGCGTTCAGGGAAGCGGGCGCCGGGTCCCGGAGCCGTACGGGTTCGGCACGCCGGTGGCGCGCAGTAGCTTTGCGACCAGGGTCCTGCCGATCCGAGACCCCTCTCTTCAGCCGCGACTGAACCGGCCGGGAGACGGTCAGGGGCTGCGTCGTTCCGCTTCGGTGACGCGGAAGCGGTAGGACTCGGTGCCGGTCTGGATGAGGGTGCAGCGGAAGGTGATCCGGTCGGCGATGGCCGCGCAGAGGCGGGGGTCACCGAAGGTCTTGTCCCATTCGGCGAACAGGGAATTCGTGGCCACGGCAGTCGCCTTGCATTCCTCGCGTTCGGTGAAAATCTGGAACAGCAGCTTGGCGCCCTTCTTGTCCAGGTTCAGGTATCCGAACTCGTCCAGGCAGAGCAGGTCAACCTTGCTGTAGCGAGCGATCACCGACGACAGGCGGCGGCCCGCCTCCGCCTCGGCGAGCTCGTTCACCAGCGCGGATGTGCTGGTGTAGCGGGCGGACAGGCCGGCCTCAGCGATTGCCGTACCGACCCCGATCAGCAGGTGGGACTTCCCAGTGCCCGAGTCGCCGATCAGGACGAGGGGGCGACCCTGCTGGACCCAGGACGGCGACTTGAGATCGGCGACGACCTCGGGGCTGACGTTGGGGTTCTTCTCGTAGTCGAAGTCCTCCAGCCGCTTCGGGCGTGGAAAGCGGGCTGCGCGTACGAGCCTCTGCTGGCGGCGGACGTCCCGGTCGGCGATCTCGACCTGGAGCAGGTCCAGGAGGAACTGCTTGTAGGTGGCCTGCTCGCGGCGGGCCGCAGCGGACAGTTCCACGAACCGCTCCTGGAAGGCCGGCAGCCGCAGGTCCCGGTACGTGCCGGGTCCGGCCTGCTCGGCGAGGTCGGCCGGGTCCGGCACGTACGGGAGACATTCGGCGGCGAGGACCAGCTCCCGGCCGCCGACCAGCCTCGGGACCAGGCGCCCGACGCTGCCGTGGTTGCCCGGCACCAGCTCCT
Organism: Streptomyces sp. NBC_00354; assembly: GCF_036106915.1. NCBI lineage: Bacteria > Bacillati > Actinomycetota > Actinomycetes > Kitasatosporales > Streptomycetaceae > Streptomyces > Streptomyces sp. NBC_00354. Next base: position 8,582,221 of record NZ_CP107983.1, read on the forward strand.
GCACGCGGTAGGCGACGGGCGGCCCGGCCTCCGCCCATTCGACCGCGTAAACCATGGCCCGGCGTCCTGCCACGGCCCGCAGCTCCGTGGGACGGCCCGGTGCCGACGCCTGGACAGCTGCCTGGGCAGGATGAGTACGAAGACCTGCCGACCCTGAGTACGCCCGCGCAAGCGAACCGGTGCCGGAGCCGATTGGCTGTGCCCATGCACGAGACGACTCCCTTCCTGACCACCGACCGCGCCGCCGCGACCCCTGTCACCGACGTGGTGTTGCGGTGGGTCACGACCTTGGCGGTGGCCCTGATTCCGATGGCGTTTCTCTTCGGGGCTTTTGCCGGGATGGCCGCGGAGGTTCATCCTCGAACCGTGGCGGTCGTCACGGTCTGCTGGTTTGGGTCCTGGACGGCTACTCCACTGCTCGTGGTGGCCTTCTGGCTGTGCCGGCGCCACCCCACCCTGGCCAGGGCAGGCCGCTGGGCGGGGTGGGTCGCGCCGGTCCCGCCGACGGTCACGATCCTGCTGGCCCTTGGCCTGTAAACGGCGGCCTTGCAGCGGGCGCGTATTGCCGCCCGCCGGTTCGTCAGCGAAGACCGGCCGTCTCATGGGCGTTGCCCTTTGCTCACGTCGCCAACTGAACCGCTCACCCGCCAAGTGAAGTGCTCAGTCGCACGAGTGCCGTGGCCGATCGGCAACGGAGCATCCCTCGGGGGTCACCGGGCTGCGGCGATTGGTGTTGTGCACCGGCGCGGGCAGCGTGCGGGCGGTAAGGGACCTCAGCGATGCGGATGCGCCTGCTCCAGATGCCGTCGATGCCCCTGAACCCGACCGGGCCAAGTGCTCGGCGACCTGGCGAGACGAGTCCGGGCAGCGTGCGCGGCGCTGCGCCACTTCCGCCCTACCGAGCCCATCGCCCATTCGAGGGCATGGCGCTGTGCGGGGTCGCTGGTGTTGATGCCACCGTGGACCCAGACGCGTGGACGGCCTCGACTTCACCCTGCTGGACTGAGTACCTGAACCTGCTGGGCGGGGGAGCCGTCGCCTGGGCCAGCGCCGGACCACGACCGCCAGCCACTGACCGGCGGATGCGGTGGCTGTGGGTCACCCCGCGCCGTTGCCGTTCAGAAGCACGTCCAGAATGCGGCCAGAACGAGCAGCACAGCGGTGAGGCCGATGAGGACGATGGCGGCACGTACGCACCGCTGAATGACGGGTTGGCTTTGTACACGTCGAAGAGGAGCGTTTCGACAGCAGTTCGGGAGTCACCCTGGCCGTCGGCGCCGAGCCGTTGTTCATGACGACGGGTTCTGGCACACATTCCGTGAACGATCTTGGCTCGGGCTCCACCAGCCTCTCGTCACATCGAATCCGCGCAGCTCACATGGTACGTACCTCCTGCTGGCGGAGGGTCAGCAAGATTCTTTACGGAATGTGTGCCAGAACCTGACGACGGGAGGCACCGCCCACCGCTGGAAAGTCGTACCGACGGCCCGGGCGTCCCCCGAGGCTGGGTCCGGCCTTCGGGGAGCATCGGTACAGCGCTGCTCCGGGACAACGGCTGCCTCGGCGGTGGGCGGGTCTTCTGGGCCGCCGACCTGTGACCCGCACGCCGTCGGACGAGGCATCTGGGCGACACGGCAGCTTCGGACATTTATCCCCGTATCCGGTACGGCCGCATGCTAGAGATAGGGGGCAAATAGTCCCAAAATAGGAGGTACGCGACGATGCACACAACTCTTCTCCGTGTGACGGCCGCGCTGGGTGCCGCGGCAGTGCTGGCTATCTGCGGCGCCGGCGCGGCCAGCGCCGACGGCGTGGGCAACGCAGGCATCGGCAACGCAGGCGCTTTCAACGACGGAATCGGCAACGCCGGCATCGCCAACTGGGGTCTGGGCAACGCGGGCATCGGCAACACGGGCATCGGCAGCCACGGCATCGGCAATTCAGGCATCGGCAGCTCCGGCATCGGCAACTGAGACGGGCTCACGGCCCCCGCACCACCGGGTCGCACGACGCGCCCGGCTGACGCCGGGCCGGTCCACCCGGGCTGCCCGCTCCACCAGCGGCCGGCCCGGGTGTGTGGCGTCGAGCAGCTGGCCCGCGAGGATGGCGAACCGCGCGAGCAGAATCGGCTTCACCTCGTTGCACGAGAACCTGGATGCCGTCACCCCCGGCGGCCGGCCTGGCCGCCGCCCGCGAGCGCGGCCGGATCGGCGGCCGCCCGAGGGCCGCCACCAAGGAAGTCATCCGTGCCGCCTGCGCTCTAGGCGTCTCACGACCCCCTGTGGCTTGCTGCCTCCCGTTCTCGTGAACATCGATATCCTGCCTCGGCGGGTGCCTCCCGAAGTCATGACGAACGGGCTTCACTACCCGTGAATAAAGCCAACGGGTGGTAGTTCCTCGCAGCCGCGGGAGGCAGTGAGTTCGTGGCTGTGATCCCGGTCAATCAGGGCGTCGACTAGAAGGCATTTCACCCAGGCCCGTGCCAGGGGCACGCCGGTGGCCATGGCACTCAGGATGAAAAGAGCGCGAAGCCATGGCAGGCCGGTGAAAATCGTGTTGCCGACGTCGCCAGCCCCGAAGAGGCCGAGGCCAGCCAGGCCTCCGGCCAGGTACGCCAGCCGGGTGAGCTGGTAGTGCGCGCGGCGCTTCAGTCACGCCCAGGTCTGGGCAGTCGGAACCACATTCCGCCGTTGTCGTAGCACGGCTCGTCCACCTTTACCTGCTGGGGCTGCCGCCAGGCTGCTTGGGGGGAACCGGCACACCGCCCCACCAGTCATCGACGAACACCTCGAACGATGTCGCAAAGCTCCGCAGGTTCTCCGTGAGCAGCGGCTGCTCACCGTTCGCAGCCCGCGATGCGGCCGCAACAACGCTGATCTCGACGAACAGTTCCACCGCCCGTGCCGAGGGCCGCCTAGGCTGGTCGGCCAGCGCCTCGAGAGTGGCGCCGACGCTGTCGTCCAGCTGCGGCGCCGAGACCTCCAGTCCATGCCGAACGAGGCGTGCGAGGGCGGCGTAGACGCCGAGCCGCACCGGCTCGTCCCCTTCGTCCCAGCGTCCTTCGCCGCCTCCTTCGCCACGGTCGCTGTCACTCCGGCCGTAGTCTGCGAGGAAGGACCTCATCGCTTCACTCAAACCTTGTGCGGATGCGGCAGATGCAGGGGGAAAAGACATCTCGGTCACGATTCACCCTTCCGGCTCGCGGCCCTGTTGGGGTCACGCACTCGCGCCGCGCTGACACCAGACTGCGGCGTGACCTGGACGGTTGGCCTGAGCCACGCGGCGAACCGCATTATCCGCCGGGAAACTTGGTCCGTCTGGCGCCCGGTGAGTGGCGCGGGGCAACTGACACTCTGCTGTCCAATCCATTGACGTTCTCGTGTCCACCGACAAGGGCTCTCAGGCTGGCACGCCTTCACGCGGCGCACCCCGAACCGGTCGGCAGTCTGGTGCTGTTCGAGCGGCCGGAGGCGTTGCTGTCCCTCATCGAGCCGGACGATGTCTTCTTCACTGCGCGGGTGGAGCTGTCCGGGGTGGAGACGATGGGTCACCTCCACGAGCTGATCCACACGGTGACGCGTGGCGTCACCGGGGAGCTGGGCTATGCCGGCCCCCGGGGCCGCTTTGGAGGTCCTGGTCGGCAAGCGGCATGAACTCGCATTGCACCCGGCTCACGTCGATGGCTTCACCCGGCTTGTGCGAAACGCCGTCGCGGCCGTCGAGGCGCGGAGCACGCCAGGCAGCGGATGTCTTCACTGCGGCGGGACCGGCCTCGCCCGCTCGTTGTGGGAGCCGGGCGCCGGGCAAGCCTGAAGGAGGCTGGGCAAGCCTCCCAAGAGGAGGGCTTGCCCAGCCCTCCGCTACGGCCCTTCCCGCCCCGGACGCAGGACGTCGGCGTAGACCCGGGCACGGACACCTGGCTGGCCGAGGTCCCGGTGCACCGGGACGATGCCCGAGGTCGCCCAGTGCTCCTCCAGCGCGGCCATGACAGCGCGGACGGTGCCCTCGTCCCCTTCGGTGATGTCCAGTACCACCAGGCCGGGCTCCGCGATGTGCTGCTCGTCGATCGGCTTCATGACCGCTGCGACGGCGGTGGAAGCGCGGCGGTTCGCCGGCGGCCCCGGCTCCACCCGCACGAGGGAGTGGAATCTGCGGGCACCGCCCAGCTGGACACTCTCCCGCTCAAGGTGTGTCGGGGCGCGGCCCCCGTCGCTGCCCCGGTGGCCAGGGCCGCACCCATATGGCCGAACGTACCCCGCCGCCGAAGACACCAGTGGTGCTGTCCGGGAATGGCCGCGATCTGCTTCATGGCCGTGCGTCACCCGTTCGCGCGCGGCCAGGTGCCGGTGGGGAGGGCGGGGAAGAGGCTGGGCGCATGTCCGCCAAGCTGATCGTCTACCCGCCCGACGAGCAGGGCCGGCGCTGGGTGCGCTACGACAGTGTCGCCATCGGGGTTGCACACCGCCCGTCCGACATCCGTGTCTTCCTCGCCGACGCCGGTCTGGAGAACGCCAAGGACGTAGACGTCACCGACCCAGACTTCGTGGAATGGCGAGGCGCCGGCCCCGAGGCGTGGGACCCCTCCCCCTGAAGTGCTCTCCGCCCCCAGGGAGGGCGGCCAGCTGCTCGGTGCCGGGCCGCAGAAAGGCGGGCGAAGTTAGACGCGGGGGAGCCAGCCGTCGGCGAAGTCGGAGTGGTCCCGTGCGTGTTGCGCCTTCTCCTCGAGGAGTCGGCGGAAGCCTGCCAGGGCGTAGCGCTCCCCGGTGGCGGCTCGGGGGCCGGGGATGCCGGCCACGGTGGCCATGCACTGCTGGGGCTGGGGCTGCCAGCCGGTGACCAGCACCCGTAGGCGCATGCGCTCGGCGCGCCGGTGCAGGTGCAGGAGCTGGAGCAGCCCGTCGACGTCCATGGCCGCAACAGCGTGCAGGTCCACCAGGAGATCGCGCTCGTCCATGGTCACGTGGTCCAGCGCGCGCTGGAGCACTTCTCCCGCACCCTCGTCGAGCTCCCCGCTGGCGCTGATCAGAATCGAGCTGCCGCAATGCTGGACGTCCACGTTGATCAATGTTCTGCTCCCGTCACCCGAAGGCTCCGGACCTACGGGGCCCCATCCTGGCCCGGTACGGCGTAGGGCCGGTGTGCGGCGCGCTGAGGCGCGTAGAGGCCGGGACCGGGGTTGCACCGGGAGGAGGCTGGACCGTTGCTTGGAGGGTTGCTTTCAGCGGGGGGCCGAGGGTGTGACCGGAGGTGGGAGCCTCCCAAATCGGACGTGGTCTGTTCTTGCAGGTCAGACCCGGTGGGCAAGCCTCCTGGCGAGGAGGACACCTCTTTCCTCGCGATAGCCGAGGGAAGAGGTCTGCTTCGAGTTGGGGGCCGGCGGCGACGCGAGGGGTACATGTACTGACTGGCGCCACGTAGGCGACCCGTTGTTGCGCGAGCGCCTTGCAGCACGGAGCCGTGCCGCATCCTTCCGGGACCCTCGCTGCCCAGGCCGCAGGGCTATCTGGTGACTGCTTGTGGCGTCCGTGTGCTGCTGTGTGTCGGCGGGAATGCCGGGTCGGCGAAACGGTTCACTACAGTGCTGCCCGGCGAGAGGAACCCGCTCATGAGCACCCCCGCGCCCCGCCCCTCGGTCGCGACCTGGGCTCCTTCCCAGTCCGGACCGTGCGTGCGCTGTCATCGAACGTGCTGCCGATATGGGGTCGGTGGGAATCCGCTTTCTCCGTGGGTGGATCAGCTGTGGTGTGACGTGGGGTGATGGGGGTTCGTTGAGCTCCTGGGACTCGTTCTCGGGTGGTGTGGCTCTGCGGCGGGTTGTTGCACGACCCGATGCAGGAGTTGCTGATGCGGGCGTTTCCCGTGCCTCTGCCGCCTGGGCGGAGGCACGGGACGTCCTCGATGACGACTCTGATGTCATCCCATTTGCTGATCATGGGCTTCAGATCTGCGGTTCGGGCGGAACCGGGCGGAGCCGGCGACTGAGTCCTACACCGGCTCCGTCGCGCTATGCCTGCGCCGCGGGGGACCAGACAGCGCTCTCCGCTCGCTGTGCTGATGGTGGCGGCCTAGCGTGGGGTCTGGCCCCTGCCAGGGCCACGGCCTCCTGCCCGGCCGTCCGATTGGGATCCCGCGTCGGCTGGAGGGCTCTGGGGCCGTAGCAGGCCGCACAGCCGCACACACATCACCGGTGTCCGCGCCGCTGGTGGGACGGAGACAGATGGCGCAGTCGTCGTGGATTGAGTACAGGCCGGGGCAGGGGTTTCCGGGAGTGATCGGCCGGACGACCGATGAGTCGAGTCCGGCGTGGCCGCAGCCGGTGCGGGCGGGGGCGGGTGCGCCGAACGTGCTGTTCATCGTGTTCGACGACACCGGGTTCGGGCAGCTGGGCTGCTACGGCAGTCCGATCGAGACGCCGAATCTGGACGCGCTTGCCGCGGGCGGGCTGCTGTACAGCAACATGCACACCACCGCACTGTGCTCGCCCTCGCGCTCGTGCATCATCACGGGCCGCAACCACCACGCCAACGGCATGGCGGCGATCACGGAGCTGGCCACCGGCTACCCGGGCTACAACGGGCAGATCCCGTTCGAGAACGGGTTCCTGTCGGAGATGCTGCTGCAGCACGGCTACAACACGTACATGGTCGGCAAGTGGCACCTGATGCCCTCGGAGCAGGAGTCGGCGGCGGGCCCCTACGACCGGTGGCCGCTGGGACGGGGCTTCGAGCGGTTCTACGGGTTCCTGGGCGGCGACACGAGCCAGTGGTATCCGGACCTGGTGTACGACAACCACCAGGTCGAGCCGCCGGCCACGCCGGAGGAGGGCTATCACCTGACGGAGGACCTCGTGGAGCGGGCGATGTCGTTCATCGCCGACGCCAAGCAGGTGGCCCCGGACAAGCCGTTCTTCCTGAACCTGTGCCTCGGTGCGACGCATGCCCCGCACCATGTGCCGCAGGAGTGGGCCGACCGCTACCGGGGACACTTCGACGACGGCTGGGACGCCTACCGCGAGCAGACCTTCGCCCGGCAGAAGCAGCTCGGCGTCGTGCCCTCCGGCGCGCAGCTGTCCCCGCGCGATCCCGACGTGCCCGCGTGGGAGTCTCTGTCTGCGGAGGCGAGGCGGCTTGCCGCGCGGTTGATGGAGGTCTACGCAGGATTCCTCTCCCACAGCGACCACCACCTCGGGCGGCTGCTGGCCTTCCTGAAGGAGACCGGCGAGTTCGACAACACGCTGATCATGGTGGTGTCCGACAACGGGGCGAGCGCCGAGGGCGGGGTGACCGGCACCACCAACGAGATGCAGTTCTTCAACAACGCGCCCGAGACACTGGAGGAAAGCCTGACGCGGATCGACGAGCTCGGTGGCCCGACCACGTTCAACCACTACCCGTGGGGATGGACGTGGGCGGGCAACACGCCGTTCCGGCGGTGGAAGCGGGAGACCTACCGCGGCGGCGTCAGTGACCCGTTCCTCGTCCACTGGCCCGACGGCATCCGGGCCCGCGGTGAGATCCGCGACCAGTTCGCGCACATCATCGACATGGTCCCCACCGTCCTGGACGCGCTCGGCATCGAGGCGCCCGCGACCATTCGGGGCGTCACCCAGTCGCCCCTGCACGGCGTCAGCTTCGCACACACCTTCGACGACGCGGACGCAGTGAGCCGCCACCGCACCCAGTACTACGAGATGCTCGGACACCGGGCGATCGACCACGACGGGTGGCGCGCGGTCTGCCCCTGGCCCGGCCCCTCATTCGAGGAGGCCGAGCGGCCCTTCGGCACTCCGATCACGATGGCGGACCTCGACGACCTCGACGCCCACCACTGGGAGCTCTACCACGTCGACGAGGACATCGCCGAGACCAAGAACCTCGCCCGGGACCACCGCAGCAAGCTCATCGAGATGATCGCACTGTGGTACGTGGAGGCCGGCAAGTACAACGTGCTGCCGATCGACGGCAGCGTCCTGCAGCGCATCATGACCGAGCGCCCGCAGATCACCGAGAACCGCACCAGCTACACCTTCCGTTCCGGCACCCAGGCCATGCCCGCCGCGGTCGCCCCCCGGCTCCTCAACCGCCCGCACAGCGTCACCGCCGACGTCGAGATCCCGCCCGGCGGCGCGCAGGGCGTCCTGCTCTGCCAGGGCACCAACGCCGGCGGCTGGTCCCTCTACGTCAAGGACAACCACCTGCACTACGCCCACAACTTCGTCCAGCGGGCCCTGCACCACGTGGTCTCCAGCGAGAGCCTGCCCGAGGGGCGGCACGCGCTGCGTTTCGAGTTCGAGCCCACCGGCGCCCCGGACATCACCCACGGCAAGGGCGCACCCGGCCGAGCCCAGCTCTACATCGACGGCCGCCTCGTCGGACAGAGCGACATGCCGGTCACCACCCCGATCGCCATCAACCCGGGCGGCATGGCCTGCGGCGCCAACCCCGGTTCTGCCGTCACCCCCGACTACCAGGCGCCATTCCACTTCACCGGCACCCTCCACAGCGTCACCGTCGACCTGTCCGGCGACCTCATCGTCGACGCCGAGAGCGAGATGCGCATGCACATGGCCCGCCAGTAAGCCGGCCGCTCGGCGGCGACCGGTCGCCGCCGAGCCGGGTGATCGCCTACGGCACCACCCCGGTAACGTGATGGGCCGTCCGGGCGCGCCGCGGTCATATCGTGCTGATGCCGGGCGCCCCGCCGATGCCGCTGGCGCCGGGGTCGGGGCCCTCCTCTGTCGCCCGGAGCAAGCTCAACTTCGGTCTCGAGCGTCTGGCCGTTCGCCGGCCCCATCACATGCGCGAGACTGCCGTCATGAGCACGTGGCACCAGCTGGGCACCGAGTCTGACGGCCCCACTCCCGTTACAGGTGTGTTGGCGTGCGTTGGCGGCCCGGCCTTGCTGCGTGGGGAGCGGGCCGGACCTCGCCCGTGAACCTTGGATGGCGGCCCGCAACAGCAGTGCTCGCCAGCCCCAAGGTCGGATTTGTCACACCGAGGCGTTACAGTGTGCGCCGCGGTTGAGACGGCTGACCACCGACTCCTCGGGCAGGGCCCACCGCAGAACCCTCTTGACATGACGTCAGGGGCATACGGGGGCCGGCCGTCGGCTGTTGCGGCGCGTCCCCGTTCAGTAACCGAGAAACAGCCAGGAGATCCATGAGAAAGAGAGCGCGGAGAGCGAGCATTCTCGCCGCCGCCACCGCCGTCGCGGCCACGAGCATGTTCATGGCCGCACCGAACGCCAGCGCGGGCACGTCCGAAATCGCGAACGCCGGCTTCGAGAGCGGCAACGCGTCCTGGAACGAGAAGGTGACCCCCTTCGCAGGGCACCCCATCAACAACTCCTCCGGGTGGCCGGCCCACACGGGTGCTGGCAAGGCGGAGCTGGGCGGCCAGGGCCTGACCGGCATAAGCCGCATCTCGCAGCAGGTCACGGTCCCGGCGTACCGGGTTCCAGTGCTGTCGTTCTGGGTGCGCAGCGATGTGGTTTCCGGCGGGGCGAGCGGCTTCGGCTTCCGCCAGCTGATCGTGGAGGCCACGGCGGAGGACGGCACGCCCTATGAGCTGCACGACCGCATGAACAAGGCCGGGACCAACGGTTCTTACGAGAAGGTGACGGTCACATTGCCCGACGCCTTCTACAGTTCGTCTCCGCAGAAGGTGAACATCAGCTTCATGGCGATCGAGGACGCGGCGAACCGGATGCCGTTCCTGATCGACGACGTGAGCATGGAGTACCGCTTCAAGGCGATCGACCGTCCGGTGGTCATTCCGGGCGGGATCTTCCGGCCCATCGGGGGCTGATCCCCCCCCGGCCGGGCGGGGCGGCGCGGCCCACGTGTTACCACGGTGGCCGCGCCGCGATGCCGTCATTCGTCGGCCGGTGATCGGCGTCCGTGCTGCTGACCGGCGGCGCGGACGCCGGCGGCGAGACGCTGCCGCTCTCCAAGATCCGTGCGGTGCGGACCAGCCAAGGCAGTCGTGCGGCCCAGGCGGCCGCCACAGGGGAGGCTGGGCGAGGCGCTGTCTGGCGGACCGCGCGCGTCTGGCACTGGGTACTGGGCCACGCGCGGTGCCCGAAAGTGCGGCTCGGCAGCGGACCAGAGGTGCGTAGGAGGTGTGGCCGCGGGTGGCCTCTCACGTACGCAGGTAGCCCTCGGCACCCTGCGTCCGAACAGAGAGGTGCGTTGCGATGGCTGTTGTCCTGGTCCTGCGGTGGGCTGGAGTTATCCTCGAGCTCCCGTCCCGGGCGGCTCGGCCGCTGGGGAGGGGTCCGGCACCGGGGGAAGTCGGCTGCTCCGGGTTGTCGGTGGCGTCATAGATCATGTTTGGATGACTCATCGAACGCAGGACACTGACACTGCTCCCCTCGGACCCGAGACCGGGATTGCCTGGCTCGCGGCGCCCCGCTGGATTCCTTTCGGCGGATACAACGTGGTGATGGCCCGAGGGGTGACCCCGGACGAGCTGGTAAAGCGGCTCGCGGTGACGGCCTTCGAGGAGGTGCCCGCCGTTGTCCGCCGGGCGTCTGGCGAGCACACCGCCGAGGAGGTGGCAAACCCCGACCTCTTCGATGTCGACGAAGACGTGCGCCTGCGGTACGGCGAGCACGCCGGCCTGTCGTTCGCGGTCATGTACGGCGCGTGGTGGGGCGAGTTCGACGAGCTGGCGCGGGTTTCGGCAGGTGGAGTGCACGTCTTCCAGGTGAAGTTCGAAGAGGACAACGGCAAGCCCGTGCCGCCGTTCTTCGAGTACTACCACGACGAGGTTCTCGCCTGCTCGTTCAATCTGCACCTGGACGGGTCATGGGGATACGACGGAATCGACGGGGACCCGGCGGTGGCGACGCGGGTGACTGCGGCCATAGCAGAGACCGGCCTGCCCGTTGCCGGCCGAGAAGGCAACACAGGCGTAGAGGACGAAGAGCAGATGCGGCGCACACTGCTGGGAATCCTGGGCAACCTGTTCGACCTCTCCCTGCCTCGAGGTCGGATCCTTCAGGGGGCCCTCGCCACGGCCACGCTGACGACCTGATGTCGGAGCCCAGGGAGCCCTGGGCTCGGCCGGCCCGAGGCCGAGCCCGGCTCTCGTGCACCGCGGTGCCTACGTCGGCGGAAGCCGGCAGGACCGACGGATCCGCATCTCCTCGGCTCCGGCCTACCGCTGCGCCCTTGGCGCGTCCGGAACCCCGTCGCGGACGGCTTCCGCTCGGGTCAGCGTAGACGGAAGCGGGCCTGTCTCTCCCGCCGGAAAGGTAGCCAGGCAGCTCGCCTCGCTCGGGGACAACTACGCCCTGCACTCCTTCCCCGGGCAGGACCACGCCATCGACCCACGCGTCCTCGCGCCCGTGCTGACCCGGTTCTTCACCACCGTGCGCTGCGGGTGATGCCCAGCACGCACCCCGCGGATTCGCGTCGGGCCGCCCAACTCGTGCCTCCTACCCGGCCCTTGGCGATTGATCTGGACCTTCCTTGGCGTGAGGTGTGGCACAGCACGTTCCCAGGCCCCCGCACCGCCCAGGAGCTCCGCATGGTCGTCCATCACGCCCTACGCGTCGCCGCAGCCGGGCTCTTCCTGGTCATCCTCTCCGAGGCACCGCCCTGTGGCAGGACGGCATGGACGCCGGCGTCAAGGTCGCGACCCCGGCTGAGATGTGCCCAGGCCAAAGAGACTGGAGCGACGATCCTGATGTCCATCGGCGGCGCCGCGGCCGGGATCGACCTCGGCTCACAGGCGGTCGCGGACCGGTTCGTGGCGACCATCGTGCCGATCCTGAAGAAGTACACTTCGACGGCATCGACATCGACATCGAGACCGGACTCGTTGGCAGCGGCTCCATCACCCGCCTCTCGCCCTGACAGACCAACCTGATCCGCATCATCGACGGCATCCTCGCGCAGATGTCGGCGGGCTTCGGCCTGACGATGGCCCCGGAGACGGCCTACGTCACCGGCGGCAGCGTGAGGTACGGCTCGATCTGGGGCGCGTACCTGCCGGTCATCAAGAAGTACGGGGACAACGGCCGCCTGTGGTGGCTCAACATGCAGTACTACAACGGCAGCATGTACGGCTGCTCTGGCGACTCCTACTCCGCCGGTACGGTCCAGGGCTTCACCGCGCAGACCGACTGCCTGAACAGGGGCCTGGTCATCCAGGGCACGACCATCCGGGTCCCGTACGACAACCAGGTCCCGGGCCTGCCCGCCCAGCCTTGCGCGGGCGGCGGTCACATGAGCCCTGTCCTGGTCGCGCAGGCCTGGAACCGCTACGGGGGCGGGCTGAAGGGCCTGATGACCTGGTCGGTCAACTGGGACGGCTCGAAGAACTGGACCCTCGGCAACAACGTGGAAGCGCTCCAGGGCCGCTGACGCACCGCCGGTGCGGCGGGCGCGGCGCCGCACCGCCGTGAATCACAGGCTCGTGAGGAGGCCGTCGGGCTTCGCGGAGCGCGCCGACGGCGGAGCAGAGCTGGCCGGGGGTGCAGTAGCCGCACTGGAAGGCGTCGTGCTCCATGAAGGCGTGCTGGAGCGGGTGGAGGGCGCCGTCTGGGCCGGCCAGGCCCTCGACGGTGGTGATCTCGCTGCCGTCGAGGGCCACGGTGAGGAGCAGGCAGCTGTTGGCGCGCCGGCCGTCCAGCAGGACGGTGCAGGCACCGCACTGCCCGTGGTCGCAGCCCTTCTTGGCGCCGGTCAGGTCCAGGTGCTCGCGCAGGGCGTCGAGCAGCGTGACCCGGTGGTCGAGGTCGAGGTCGTGGTGGACACCGTTGACGCGGAGGGTCACACGGGAGCGGGCGGACCCTGGTCGGTTTCGACTTCTCCGGCACCTCCGGCCATTCCTTCCCCTGGCTGGAGGAGCAGGGGCACTTCTCGTACGCGTGGAGCGTCCTCGGCTTGTCCTTGGTGACGATGGTGGCCGCGAGACCGGGGGAGAGCAGGAACGTTCTGCCGAAGACTTGTTGGCGCGCGCGGAGCGGTTCGTGCAGTTCGCCGCTGTTTGTCTGTCGTTCGGGCCAGATGGTGATGGCCGGAATGGTGCAATTACCTCGACAGCGGCCCTCTCGTGCCGCGGGGACAGGGGGCAGAGGGTGGGATCGTTAGAGGCCCTGAGGCCGGAGCACCCCCGGATGGTGGGGCGCTACCGGATCGTGGCACGGCTGGGTGCCGGGGGCATGGGCCAGGTGTACTTGGCGCGTTCGCCCGGCGGGCGCCCGGTCGCGGTGAGGCCGAGAGTAATCGACTTCGGCATCTCCGTGGCTGGCGAGGCCAGCGTGAAGTCCCTCAGCCGCCGATGTCCCGGCTCCGGAGGTCGTCCAGGTCTCGCGCCGGAGGCCTCTTCCGCTCTCAGCGCCAGGAAGGATGCCCCTCGGCGCCGCCGCCGGTGGTGAGCGTACGCTCGCCGGTCTTGTCCGCGCGCACGGCCCAGATCACGGGCTTCTCGTACGGGCCGCGGACGAAGGCCACCCACGTGCCGTCGACGGACCAGGCGGGGTCCATCTCGTGGGCGCTGGTGGCGACCAGTTCACGATCGTTACTGCCGTCGGCGTCCACGAGGCGGATGTCGCCCTGAGTGCCCGTGCCGTAGGTCCCCGCCGTGTAGGCGAACGTGGAGCCGTCGGGTGACCACACCGGGTCGAGTGCCGGATGGGGCAGCCGGGTCACCTGCTGTGGGGCGCGGCTCGGGGCGGCGGGGTCGACCAGGTGGATCTGCCAGTTCTCGGGCGCCGTCTGCAGACAGACCGCGATGCTCTTGCCGTCCGGCGACCACGCGGGATCCTCGACCTGGCTCCCGCCCGAGGTGAGCTGGCGGGCCGTGCCGTCGGCGACGCCGACCACGAACAGCTGCTGGACACCGTCCTTCTTGCGGAGCACGGCGAGCTGGCTGCCGTCCGGCGACCAGGACATCCTTCCGCCGGCGATGGAGGTGATCCGCCGAGCGTTCGAACCGTCGGCATTGGCGGTCCAGACGGCCGTGCCCTCGGGTGTGCTGCGGGTGAACGCGAACGACCTGCGGTCAGGGGACCACTGGGGCAGGGTGTCGCATGCGCCTGCGACCCCTGCGATGAGCCCCAGGGGCTTCTCTGTCGCGGCGTCCCGGCGGGCGATGACGCTGTGGCAGGTCCCGGGCCAGCCCGGGGCGGTGTCCTGCCGGATCAGCAGGGGATCGGCCGGGAACGGGGCAGGGGCAGGGGCGGATCCGGTGGGCGTGGCGGCGCCGGGCTTGGAATTGTCCTTGGTGGAGTCGGTCCAGGGCTGCCACACGTACAGGCCGACGACCGCGACAGAAGCCACGAGCACCGCCGCCACCACCGCGCGGCGCCGCCGGGGCCTCTCTGTATCCGCCTGCGGCACCTGCGCAGGGGCGGGGGAGAGTCGCGCCGCGGGTCCCGTCACGGTGCGCGGCTGTTCCGTACGGGGCTCCGCGACGACGGGCGGGACGGCGTCCGGTACCGCGAGGTCCTGCGCCGTGTCCGACGGGCCGTCCGGCACGGTGGGACGCGCCGCCGGTTCCGGGGGCGGGAGCAGTTGCGTTGCCGCCTCCGGCAGCCAGGAGCCACCGTCCGGGTGGCGGACGGTGAGAGTGTCGAGGAAGGCGGCCGGGGTGGGCCGCGCCGCCGGGTCCTTGGACAGACAGGCGCCGATGGCTTCGCGGAGTTCACCGGGCACCGCGGTCAGGTCCGGCTCCTCGTAGACCACCTTGAAGTGCCTGGCCGCGGAGGGGCCGTCACCGAAGGGGGCGCCGCCCGCCGCCTGGGTGAGCACCACCCCTAGAGCGAACATGTCGACCGCAGGGGTGACCGCGCCACCACCGGTGAGCTGCTCGGGTGCCAGGAATCCCGGCGTGCCGACCTGCAGCCCGGTCTGTGTCAGGGACGTTCCGTCCAGGGCGCGCGCGATGCCGAAATCGATGACACGCGGCCCGTCCTCCGCGACGATGATGTTCGCGGGCTTGAGATCGCGGTGGATGACCCCCGCTCGGTGGATCGCCTCGAGTGCCTCGGCCAGGCCGGCCGCCAGGACGGTGAGCGTGTCCAGAGGCAGCGATCCGACGCGCGCGAGTACCGCTTGCAGGGTGGGACCGGGCACGAAGGCCGTCACCAGCCAGGCCGGCTCCCCGTCTGGGTCGGCGTCGACCACCGGCGCGGTGTGGAAGCCGCCGACCCGCCGCGCGGCCGCGACCTCGTCGGCGAATCTGCGCTTGAACCCGGGCTCGGTGCTCAACTCGGGACGTACGACCTTGACGGCGACCGCACGGCCGGACTGGGAACGGCCCAGGTAGACCACGCCCATGCCCCCCTGGCCGAGCCGTCCCACCAGCCGGTAGCGGCCCTCGCCGAGCGAGGTGGGATCGCCCGTTTCGAGCGGCTTCATATGTCCCCCGTTTCACACCTTGCGCAATGAACAGCCTCTCCCTACCCGTCGCGCCGTCCACCAGTCAAGCGAGGCCCATGCGGGGACCCGACACGGGTGCCCTTGGCAACCAGTGCTCCTGGGCCCCGTACCCGGCCGACGGCACGGCGTCTGGGGCCGGGGCAGAGGACGGTCGTCCTGTCCGTCACCGACGCCTGTGGTGACAGCCGACATCGGTGATGACCGATGAGTTTCTCCACGATCCACAGTCAGAGATCATGGTGGGTGCTTGGCGGGTGGTAGTCCGGCCTGGTCGCGCACCGGCCGTGTCCACTGAGCCTGTCGGGAAGCACTTCACCCCAGGTCAGAGGAAGGCCAAGTCGAAGCCGTCAGATGACGGGGTACCGGTTGCCCCACATGCCCGTCGCTCGCCCGGGCCAGCAGCCGCTACGGCCACCACCACGAGAGGGAAGTGATCATGTCTGTCTGACGGCTTCACGGAAGACCCCAACAAGGACAGCAAGTCGAACCTGATCAAGGAGTCGATCAAGTTTTATGGCTCTGGCGAAGATCTTGTGATCGGGCGGTGCTCTGGCCCTGAGACCCGTCCTCGAAGCCGCCGAAAGTATTCGGCATCATGATCGGATGTCGAACGCCACAGCACGCTCCGCTCTTCTCGATCACCTTCACAAGACGCTGCCAGGGCGCGTCATCGATGAGGTCCTGGGTGTCGACGGGCCCATCGAGGAGCGCGTGCCCGGATTTCGGGTGTTCCGGGTTCATCCCGCCAACCCTGGCGATTGGTGGCTGTACGTGACGTCAGGTTGCTGGGAGGCGGCTCAGCACGACGGTCACGGGGTGGAATTCATCCTCGCGGCGCCGCGCGACGAGTGGCTCAATCTGGAGAGCCTCACCATGAACGCGTACTACCACTGCGGGCCGGCCCATCAACGACTCGATATTGGGCACACCGTTCCGATCGGCAGGCCATGGCTCGACGACTCGGCATGCGACCACTACTTGGTGAGCCTGCCCTACCCTTTCGGGCCAGAGTTCGAGATCTGCAAGTGGAACGGGGGAGCCCATGCCCAGATCCTGTGGCTGCTGCCGATCACCAATGCTGAGAAGGACTTCCGCCGGGAGAACGGCCTGGAGGCACTTGAGGCTCGATTCGAGGAGCAAGCGATCGATTCGGCTGATCCGAAGCGAGCCTCCGTGGCCTGACCTGCCGTAGCCGGCGACGCCACAGAAGGCGACGGGGCTTGGTGACCAGAAGGATTCGTTTGCGGAGCAGATCAAGGTTGGCGCGGCCGTAGCCCTTCCGCTTGACCAGCTTGATTCGCGTGAGCTGGCCCTCGACCTGGCCGGTGCGGGCGACCAGGCGCCGCGGGCGGCCAACCACATCCGAGCCGACTCGCCCCGCTGGGCAGGTACGAAGGACTGGCGGCAGAAGCTGTACTCACGCTCCATGGGTACCGTGATGGCCCTACTGTTCCTCCTGTCCTGGCTCGCGCAGTCCATTGCTGGCGCGGCCGCCTGCAACGAGCAGCAACTGCGCCAACTCCATCCCCTCGTCTCGGTCATGTCCTCTGGTGTGGTGTAGGGGCGGGCGGCTGTTCTCTGCCCTGGGTGGTCAGAACCTGTCGCGGTGCCCGTCGCGTCAAGCGGTGAAGGCATGGACCGTCGCGTGCGCCGGGCAAGGAAGCGGTTCGCGAAGAAGGTGATCCATGGGCTATTTGCGGCCCGACCGCGATCGGCCGCTGTGGGTGCGGTACTTCGCTGCCGTACCGCCTCACGCCTCGTGAAGAGTGGCCGCCGACAACTACGTCTGCGTCGCCGTCGGCTGGTACGACGGTTTGGCCTGGTCCGGAACAGGCACCTGGGAGCAAGGCTCCAACAAGAAGCAAAGCTTCGTCGGCATGTCCTTCGACGCCGATCACCCCGAAACGGGTGAGCGGGAGCCCGAGCCCTACGCCGCCTTGACGCAAGGCAAGGTCCTGAAGCTCTGGGCCGCCCTCGGCGATCCGGACAACGATTATCCGAACTGCGTCCTGACCAGCCCGGCGAGCTGACCCGGCTGCCGCGCGGCCGGGTGAGCGGCACGTTCGAGGCGTTGCAGTGCCGGGCCGCTGCCCGCGGCCGCAGCGCCCCGCCCCTGGCGGCCGCCTTGCCGGCCTACTTCGTGGCGTTCGATGTCCTGCAATCGGACGGGGTGGAGCTGTTGTCCCGCCCGCACAGGGAGCGCCACACCCTGCTCGAGGACCCGTTCACCGATCACGCTCTGACGGCGCCTTGGACGCTGTGACCCGCGCAGCGTCGAGTTCGGCGCCACTGTCCAGGTCAGCCCCGTGCAACTGCGGGTCCTCTCCCTCATGGCGGGCGGCCGGTCCAACGGAGCTGTCGCCACCGACCTGGGTCTGTCGCGCCAGGCCCTGGACCACCACCTGTGCCGGCTGCGCGTTGGACTCGACGCGGACTCGCGCCCGGCTCTGGTGGCGCGCGCCTACACCCTCGGCATCCTCCACACCAGGGTCTGGTGGCCGCCGCGCGCGGCCGTCCCGCCGTATCAGGGCTGACCGGTGGACGGCCGCACCCCGTCCCGACGCAGCCGCCCCAGGACGACGCCCACGACGAGCAGCAGCAGGCAGGTGCCCGCCGCCGCGTGCACGAGGAGCGCGTCGAGGCGGTCCGCCGCCAGGTAGGCACCGACGGCCAGCGCCACCAGCGCGCACACGCCGCGGTCGATGATGGACTCCACCGAGAGCAGGGTCGCCCGGTAGGGGGTCGGCGGGATGGCCGCGTTGATCAGATTACGTTGCACCGGGTACGCCAGGCCCGCCGCGGCGGCGAACACGCACAGCCACAGGATCGTGCCCAGGCCCCCCGACAGCGTGGTGGCCGCCAGCGTGAGTGCCATGACCACGCTGAGGGCGGTCACCACGGTGGTGTCGGACAGTCTGCTGCGCAACCACCCGGTTCTGGCCGAACCAACGGCCTCGGCGACCGTCATCGCCGACAGCACCGCACCGTGGTCGGCGACGGGGAGGTCCTTTTCGAGGAGCAGCGGTTGGAAGAGGTTGACCTGGCAGATGCGTGCGAGCGTGAACACGGCCACGCCCTGCACCATCAAAGGCCCGAGGGACCGCGACGTTCCGAGCACCTTCGCGGCCTGGCGGGCCGAATCGAGGAGCCCGACGCGCTCCGCGGGCGGGTGACCGCCCCCGCGGGGCGGCGCCGCGATCGCCGGGAGGGCCGCGGCGCAGGCCAGCGAACCGAGCGTGGAGAGCGCGGTCAGCACGTAAGGGGCCTCGTGCCGGACGTGCATCAGGACGCCGACCAGGGGCCAGCAGGCGATCTTTGCCCATAGGCCGAGGGCTCGGGCGGTGCCCTCGGCCTGCACGTAGTGTGCGTTCGCACCGTGCTCGTGCAGGTACTCGTACAGGTAGGCGCTGGAGGCCCCGGACACCAGTGAGCGGGCGGCGGCGACGGCCAGGAAGTGCGCCATGAATCCCGCGAAGGACGGCGAGGCGACCGGTAGGAGGTTCGCCGCGGTCATCACGGCCGCCCCGAGCTGCATGCAGCGGCGCTGTCCGATGCGGTCGGCGATGAAGCCGGTGGGTATCTCCAGCAGGCAGAACGCCACGTAGTAGACGCTCTGGATGCCGAAGATCTGGCTGTCCGACAGGCCCGCCTGCTTCTGGTACTGGTAGAAGACCGGCATCCACCACAGCAGGTTGAACAGCAGCTGGAACCCGTTGTTCAGTCGGATGACGCGGAGCACCGCGGCGGGCGGACGGACGCGGCGCTTCACGCGCGTACGCAGGGAGATGGGCATGGGCGACCTTCGGGTGGGTCGGTACGCGGGGAAGTACGGACGGGTCAGGCGCTGTACGGGCGCAGCTGGAGGATGTGGAGCGCGCCTCCCGGCCCGAGCAGCCATTCGATGTCGAGCGGCCCCGCAAAGGTGTAGTCCGTGGCGAAATGGGACTGGAGCAGGCGGCCCGCCAGCGCAAGCCGCCCCAGGTGGGCTCGCGTGTCCTGCGCCAGGTCCTCGGTGGCCGCGCCCAGCGAGATCGTGCGGCCGCCACCCTCGACCGTGTTGTACAGGTACTGCAGGGGCATCGTCCGGCCGTCGACGACATCGGCCGTGGAGCCGTGCGCGCAGTTGAGGTACACGTTGCGGAAGTCGGCCCGGTTGGTCGGATTGCAGGTGACCATGACGCCTCCGAGCGGTGACGGCTCGAAGCGCTGGACGATCACTCCCATGTAGGTGTCGTCCAGGGAGATGCCGGCCTGATGGCGCAGCCGCACGCTACGCGGGGAGAGCAACGAGGCCCACACTTGGCGGATGGCGTCCAGCAGCCCCGGCAGATCGGTGACCTTGGTGTGGGACTCGTAGATCCCGGCCGCGGAGAAGCCCGGCAGGTCCTCGGCGTTCGAGGAGGACCGTACGGCGAAGCGGCCTGTGCCCGCCAGGTGCTCGACCAGCTGCGTGTCCAGGGCGCGCACCAGGTCCTCGGGCACCGGGAGGGTGCGCACCAAGTGCTGCAATTGGAGGCAGACCGTGTCCACGGCGTCCATGGAGTCCAGCTCCAGGGCCATCTTCAGCTTGCCGATGCTCTGTTGCACGGCCGGCGAGGAGTCCAGGAAGCGCTGTTGGACGGAGAAGGGGACGGCGATGCCCGCCGGCGCCCGGACGTGCCGGGTCAGGAACTCGCCCGCGTACTGGGCGAGATCGCCGTCCTCGGGCATCCGCAGCCGGGCGGCCAGGTGACCGAGCAGGTCGGCCCGGGGCGGGCGGGGCACGGAGTAGTAGCCGGTCAGCCGGCCCGAGCCGTGGCGCAGTACGTGGTGCAGTTCCCCGAGGTTGGCCGCTTTGGTGCCGTAGCGGTTCCGGTCGCCGGTCCGTAAGGCGGACAGCGGCACGAGCGGTACGTCCGTCACGTGCGGCGCGTCGAGGCGGACCCGCTGCGTGTGCCACGTCGGTTCGGCGAGGTCCGACGGCTCCTCGACGCGCTCGATGACGAACGCGTCGGCGGTGATTTCGTAACGGACCCAGGCACCGTTCAGCTTCTCGTCGGCGATCGTGTCGAGGACTCCGCGGACGATGGCGTTCGGGATCCCCCAGCCGGCCGCCAGCATGTTGGTGTGCGACAGCGGAGTGGTGGGCTGGGCGTTGATCAAACCGGCGAGCCGCGGGATGTCGTCGGGGACCACCGGCATGGCGACGATGTCGTACCAGGTCAGGTCCGCGCGGGCGGCCAGGTACTCCTCGCCCGAGGCGAAGGCGCACAGTCGGCCGGTGGCCGATGCGAGCGTCAACGGCACGAAGGGCGCGGTCGCCAGGAGCGCGTGACCCCGTGCACGGGGCACCACGGTCTCCGGCACCGCCGCGAGGGCGTTCTCCTGCCCGTGGTTGGCCGGCTTCACCAGCAGCTCCAGCGCGGGATCGAGGTGAGCCCGTACGAAGGCGTGGAACTCTATCAGCAGGTCCGCGCCCATGGTGTCGGCCTCGGTGGTCTCCAGGACCATGAACGGCTCGTCCCGTTCCGGGCCGTCCCAGGAGCGCAGCGACAGGACGCCGAGCAGGAAGCGCCGCGCCGGGTCCTGGTAGACGTCATGGTTGAAGCGGTCGAGTTCGGCGTCGAGCTGCTCGAGGGTAAGCCCCTGGATCTCGGTGGCTATGTAGTTGACGTGGAAGGAGTGCACGGCGCTGTCGAGGACGTGCCAGAGCCCCTGGTCGCGGTCCACGACGACCTTCACGTACGGGTGCCCGCCAAGCATCCCGGCCAGCTGCTCGAACAGGGGGAGCGTGAGCAGGGTGTCCACGGCGGCGCCCCGGGGGGACGGCGCGGCAGTGATGGTTCCGGCGTTCATCATGCGGTGCTCCCGGGCGTCGAGCGGTCGGCGGGAAGGGCGGAGGACTCGGTGAGGGCGGCGGTGGGGACGGCCGTCAGGGCGACGGACGGAGCGGTGAGGGCGTTCGGCATGGCCGCGAGGATGCGGCCGCAGTCGGCCAGCAGCTCCGGCCCGGACTCGGCGGTGAGGAAGCACAGCGCGGCCATGGAATTGGCGCCTCCTGCCTCCTCGTACGGCGGGACCGGGCTGCCCGGCGCGAGACTGCATTCGCGCACCAGCTCCACGCGCGATCCTGGCGCGACCAGGGCAGGCCAGTCGACCGCCTCGAAGTCCCAGGCCGGGAGTTCGGTCCAGGGCCGACCCTCGGGGTCGACGGCGAGGACGACGAGGGATCCGGCGGCGCCCTCGCCCTCGGTCAGCATCCGCTCCGGGTAGGTGACCTCCCGGCCGAGCAACTGGCGCACCAGCATGCCGATCATGTCGAGCCCGAAGACTGTCTCCACCTGCCGGGTGGTCATCACCCCACCGAAGCGGGCGGCGGTCTCGATCAGCCACATGGCCCCGTCCGCGCCGAGTTTGATCTCGGTGTGGGTGGCGCAGGTGTCGAGTCCGAGCGCGTCGACGGCGGCGCGCGACACCTCCTCGATCCGGTGCTGCAACGCGTTCGGGAGGGCGGCCGGAGCCAGGCTCGCCCGCTCGGTGAAGGGCGCGATGGTCGGCATCCGCCCGGTGATGCACAGCGGGTGGTAGCGGCCGTCGGCGACGATCCCCTCCACGCTGACGTAGTCGCCCCACCCGTCCCCGGCAAACCAATCGGAGGCCTCTCCGGTCACGATCTCCTCCAGCAGGAAATCGCTGACGCCCTCGTCCGCGGCGTGCAGTTCCGCATAACCCTGCGCGGAGGAGGCTTCCATGACGGTACGTCCGGTCTTCCAGGCCGCCTCGGCCTGCTGCTCGTTCCACACGGTGAGGTGGGCCGTGGAACCCGCGCTCCAGGCGGCCTTCAGGAGGAGCGGCGGCCTCAGGGTTTCGAAGGCGGCCGTGATGTCCTCCGGGGCGTGGACCTCCGCGAACCCCGGTACGGGCACCCCGGCGTCACGCCAGATCCGGCGCATCAGACGCTTGTCCCGCGCCCCCGCGGCCCGCTCGCCGGCACCGCGCAGAGCGAGCCGTAGGCTCGCGTGGGCGACGGCCACCACCGCGTACTCCGACAGGGTCAGCACCGCCTCGGCGCCGACGCGGCGGGCGTGGGAACAGATCAGATCGACCAGTTCCACCCCCTCGCCCGGCGGGGCCGTGGTGACCGACGCGCACCCGGGCAGCCACACCGACTCGGTGATTCGGGGCAACGGCGCGAGCGCCAGGACATGCACCTCGGCGTGGGCGGCGAGGCGCGGGACCGCGTACTCCAGAGGAGGGCCGCCCTTGGCATAGACGAAGAGGACCGGGGTCATGGTGCTCCTGGGGTCGAGGGGACGCCGCGTGGCGCTGCGGCGTCGTCAGCGGACGATCCGTACGCGGTGTCACCACGTACGGACCAGGGGTAACTGGACCACGATGGAAAACGGCGGACGCACAGATGTACGCCTACTCGATTACGCATTCGCCAAACAATCGCGCTCGCCAAGTGGGGCCGGTATGAGGGTGTTTCAGCCATCCGCGCGGGGCCCGTGGGGACCACGCGTCCGCGGGGCGATCCGGGAGGTCGTCACCAGCCGACCAGGAACCTTTTGTACGTGGACCGGACCGGAGTCCAGTGGCGCTACCTGCCGCATGACTTCCCGCACTGGAACACGGTCTACGGATACTTCGCCAAATGGGCGGAGGAAGGCGTGTTCGTCCAGCTGGGCGGCCTGCTCAGGCAACTGCTGCGGGAGAAGGGGGGACGGGACGCCGAGCCGTCGGCGTGTGTGATCGACGCCCAGTGCGTCAAGACCTCCACCAGCGTTCACGCCCACAACCAGGGCATCGACGCGGGCAAAAAGATCGTAGGCCGGAAGCGGAGCATCGTAACGGACACCATCGGTCTCCCGCTTGCCGTGCTGGTCGCCGCGGCCAGCGTGCAGGACTCCGCCGCTGGCACCCGACTCCTGGACCAGGTCGCTGCCGAGCACTCCCTTGCCCGCGACTGCGAAACCCTGCCCACCCGCTCCGAAGCCGGATCCACCTCGCCATGACCGACCTCATGGCCCGCCGCCTCACCAGCGAGAACACCATCTCCTGGCGCGACCCGAAAAAGAACGCCAAACAGCCTATTCCGGGATGAAACATCGGACGAAGACAACCTCTTAGTACTCCAGTGAGACTTTGTGTCCTGAGCTGGCTTGTGTCGTTGTCAGGTCATGGTGGGGATAGACGCTGAGGCGTGGGCGGCTGACCTGGAGGCCGTGTTCGCTCGGGTGGCGGGCCGGTTTTCGCGAGTTGATCTGCGGTGGCGGATGCGGGGGTATCTGCGCGGGCTGCTGGCTCCGGTGGCGCGGAAGAACAGTTGGCAGCCGGCTGAGGGGGCAGGTCACCGGGATCCCGCGGGGATGCAGCACCTGCTTGCCGGGGCCCGCTGGGAGGCTGATGAGGTCCGGGACAAGTCCGCGACTACGTCGGTGAACGCCTAGGCCCGGGTGGGGCGCTGATCATCGACGACACCGGATTCATCAAGAAGGGCACCACCTCGGCCGGGGTGGGCCGGCAGTACACGGGAACCTCGGGAAACCGACAACTGTCAGATCGGGGTGTTCGCCGCCTATGCCACCCGTCGCGGACGGAGCCTTGGTGGATCGGGAGTTGTATCTGCCGAAGTCCTGGACCAGTGACCGCGAACGCTGCCGGGCGGCGAGGCTTCCCGAAGCCCGGGAGTTCGCGACCAAGGGTGAGCTCGCGAAGGCCATGGTCACCCGCTGCCTTGCCGCGGGCCTCCCCGCCTCGTGGGTGACGGCGGACGAGGCCTACGGCCAGGAATGGAAGTTCGTCGCCTCCTCGAGGAACTCGGGGTGGGCCATGTGGTGGCAGTGCCGAAGTCTCAGCAGGTCAAAAGCCTGGCGGGGTTCAGGAAGCGGCCCGTCAAAAGGGGGCAGACCGGAGGAACAGAACGGACAAGCCGAGCGTCGACGTGTCCGACGCCGCCGCAAGCTCCGTCTGAAGGAAGCCCTGCTCGGTAGGTCCCGTGGCGGGCTGACCAGCAAGATTCATCTCGCCTCGGACCGCAGATGCCGTCCGCTCGCGTTCGTCCTGACCGCCGGACAGGCAGCGGACAGCCCGCAATTCATCCCCGTGCTCGAGAAGGTGCGGGTCCGTCTGCCGGTCGGCCGTCCCCGCACCAGGCCCGGCGCGGTCGCCGGCGACAAGGCCTACTCATCCCGCGGAAACCGCGCCTACCTGCGCAAGCGCGGAATCAAGGCAGTCATCCCGGAGAAGAGGGACCAGGCCGCCCACCGGAAGAAGAAGGGCGCGAGAGGCGGCAGGCCCGTCAGCCACGACGCCGATCTCTACAAGGAGCGGAACACCGTCGAACGCCTGCGGGGCCGGGAGGGCGATCTGCCGGTCGGGTGGGCGGACGTGGCCGAGCGCCAGGCGCTCCTCGGCTTTGCGGAGGACTGCCCGGTGACCTCCACCCGGCCCGCGTCTGCTCGGAGGGCGGCGATACCCGCTCTGCGGGGGTGGGTGGGGCGGTGCTGCGGCCGCTCGCTTTCATCGGGCGGGTGGACGGGCCATGAAGCCGCGCTCGGACAGGCCGGGCAGGTGGTAGCGATCGCGGGTGGACTCGTCGAAGTCGTCGAGGAACCCGTGGAGCAGGTCGGCGAGGTGGGCCGGGGATTGGACGGTGAAGAGGACGGGCTGGTAGCCGGCGACCTGGTACGGCATCCGGACCAGCTCGGCGAGGTCGAACGACCGCAGGTCGGCCTGGGCGAAGCGCCCGAGCTCGCCGAAGGACGACAGCAGCGCCGCCCCGTACGCTCTCGGCCGCCGCTGCTCGAGGACGGTGCCGTATTCGAGGGTGAACCAGTACACGCGGCTGATCAGATCCAGCGCGTCGGCCGTCTCCACCCGGGCCGCGGCCCGGCCCACCGTGCGGTACAGGTCGGCGAAGAACGGATCGGCGAGATGGATACCGTGCCCGAACACGTCGTGCAGGACGTCCGGCTCCGGCGTGTACAGGGGCATCGCTGGATGCCGTACGTACTGCACGGCATGGAAATACCCCTTGGCCATCGCGCCCAGGAAACGCTTGTTCGGAACGATCCCGCCCGCCAGCGTGAAGCGGAAGCCCGTCAGGGCCTGCAGCCGGTTGGAGACCTCCTCGTGCTGCGGGACACCGCCAGCCGGAATCGGCGCGACGCCCCGGGCCCCCAGAACCTCCCGGCAGGCCCAGCGGTCCTGCGCGCGCAGCAGCGCACCGTGCACGGCGCGCCAGGTGGCATGCTCGGCGTCGGTGTAGTGCACCTTGGGTGAGGGCTCGCCCACGGGGTGGCCCTCCGCCCGTTCGGCGATCAGGTTCCTGCGGCGCACGTAGGCCGGGTCCGCGAAACCTGGATGTTCCCCGGCGCAGCCCACCGTGGTGCCGCCCGCGTCCAGCGGGGTCAGACTCATCCAATCGATCATGAACTGCATCGTGGACCGCCACCCGCTTCACCGCGCTGGCCGCGCCGTGCACCTCACCCACACCAGCGACCCGGCACCCGGCTGCGAGCACTCACCGATCCGGTTCTCCTCAATGTTCTGGTCCAGGTGCGCGGCGCCCGGCCGGTGGTGCTGGCCGGGAGCTGCCGGGTCGGCGGCCTGACCGGTGCGGTGGGCCTGTCCGGGGGCTGTGACAACGCTGGGTGAAGGACACAGCGACCGGGGCTGCGGCGGTGCTTTCACGCCGGTGGTGGAGGTAGTACGAGGATGTGGTCGTTGAGGGTTTCGGTGGAGCGCTCTGGCGGCAGTAGCACCGGGCCGCCCAACCACCCAACAGCGAGGTCCGGCGCACGGGCACGCGGCTCCTCTGGTGCGGGGCACCCCGCTCTGCCGAACCTGGGAGCGGGCCAGCATCCATACAGCGGCCGGACAGGCGCTCGGTGCCCCCGTACTGGCATGCCTGCGCTCCTGCACTCACCGCGTCGGCCCGCCGCGCGCGGCAATTGGGGTCTGTGCGGGTGGTTCCGGGACGTGTGGGGCGGGTCGTGGGTGTGCATCGCGGGCGGATTGGGTGGGATGGGGCATGGCGAGGAGCCCACCTGATGAATCGATCGCCTTCCCCACAGAGCCGCTACCAACAGGAACAGCCGCTACATGAACGGAACGGGACGGCTTGTCCAGGGGCGACAGGAGCGACGATCATTCGGCCATCAGACCCGAAGTGCAGACGATCGCTGCCCGATCCATCGCCCCAGCCTCCCAGAGAGCGCGGTCCAGCCCACTCGATGAGGCGAAACCGAAGAGTGCGACCATCGTCGGATGCGAGGGATCGATGAGCTGGTCAATGTGGACGATCCGGCGTGGCCGGAGCTTGAGGGGATTCTCAAGGCGAGCTCCGTGCCGGTTCAAGTGCTGCCCGGAGACATCAACGAGGGCCGCCGATGCCTTCTGCAGATGCAGGTCAGCGCGCGATCGGTGCTGGGTGCACTGGCGTTGAACACCGGGGGATTGCTCGTGGACAACGGGTGGGTGCGAGTGTTCGGCGGGGGTTCGGGTTCGGTCGCGGATGGGCGACTCCCGAGTCTGGCGCTGGTCAACCGCTTCCCCACGGACTTCGACCCTGGCTGGCATCCCGCGACAGGTCTTGTCGTCGGCCACGACATTGTTGGAGGGGTCTTCGCGTTGAACGGTGGCGATCCCGCGGCAGCGGGCCGCCCTGGGGCACCTGGACAGATGACGTATTTCGCTCCCGACGCTCTGGCGTGGGAGGCGATGGAGATGGGCCACTCCGGGTGGGTCGCCTGGCTGCTCTCGGACAGGCTGGAGACGTTCTATGACGGAATGCGCTGGCCCGGCTGGCGTGAGGAGACCACGGCCCTGGCTGTCGGGCATGGTCTTTCCGTGTATCCGTTCCTGTGGTCCGAGGAAGCTCACGCCGATCTCGCGGCCACGAGTCGGCGGCCTGTGCCGATGCGCGAGGTGCTCGGAGTCGCAGCGGACTTCGCCCGGCAGATGGGGCCGTCCGATCCTGGGTTCCTGGGCGACGTCTGACTGGCTTCCCCGTCGGTCCTGGTGTGTCGGCGAAGGTCCGGAGTCGGGGGACCGGGCCCGGAAGCGGACCGCCGCCGCGGTGGGCGTCCGGTGAGCTGCACGAAGCGTGGGCGGTGGCCGTGCTCCCCGACGGCACCGACGGCACCCGCGACGGCACTCTTCAGGACGCCGCAGTCGTGGTACTGCCGGAGGACCTGGAATGGGGGTGGAGCCTGAAGTAGGACGTGGCGCACGGGTACCCGCGCGCCACGGGGGTCCGGGTGGTCTGCGCGGGCGGCGGGAAGGGCGGCCGCAAACGCCCGACGTGGAACGCACCACAGCAGGTCGACGACCAGCTGCGCGCGCAGTGGCGCCATCACGCGGAGGTGGCCTCAGCCGGCCCGCTGACCCGTTCGTGGCCCCGGCGGTGGGGGCCAGCGGATCCTGTGGGTGTATGGGGTATCTGCATGTGTACTTGCTGGCGGGGCTGTTGGGGGCATGTGCGGTGGCTGTGGGGGTGGAGCAGGGAACCGCGCGTGTCCCCTCCAGAGGGTTGTACGCGGGTGTTGGCCTGGTCGCAGCCGGCCTGGTTGTGATCTTTCCCGGTGTCGTTGCCGACTGGATCTCTGCACTGGTGTGAGCGCTGCTGCCGGAGCTGGGGTGTGCGGGTAGCCCGTTCCGATACGGCGTGCTCGGGTGAGGCCCGGTGCCCAGCACTCTCGGAGCAGTACACCGGGCCGGCCCACCCTTCCTCTGACCATGAGGTCTACCGACGTCCTGCCCGCGTCCTCGGCCGCGTGGATGAGCAACGCGGAGGCCGCCCTCAGCCTGTAGCCCCGGGCCGGACACTTGTGTGCCGCGGCTCCCGTCAGGGAGCCGCGGCACACAGGGCAGGCGCAGGGTCAGGCCCAGGGCTGGACCGCCGCGGCGCAGGCCGCCCACAGGGGCAGGACCAGCAGCGCGACGAACCCGTCGTGCTGGACGCGGGAGTACCAGCACTTGCCGCGCTGCGTCAGACGTTCCCGGCGCAGCGCCGAGCGGGCGATCTCGTGGGCGGCCTCACGGGAGGCGCACAGGGCGGCGGGGAACGCCGCCACCGTCACGGTCAGGTAACCGGACAGCTCCGAACGGGGCAGGAGCAGTCCGCCGACGAGGACGAGCGCTGTGATCAGGAACCAGGCGCCCGCCCGGAATCCGAGGATCGACATGGCCCGCACCCACAGGGGCTCGGCCTTCGTGCCGATCCGCCCGGCGGTCGCGGCGGCCGTCTTGCGCATGGCCTCCTCAATCTCTGCGCGTTCCCGCGCGGCCTCAGCGCGGTCGCCCCGAGCCGAGGCCAGGAGGAACGCGAAGGTGATCGTACGGTCGGCCCACTGGAAGGGGCTCTTCGACGGGACTGCGCTCTTCGACGCTTGCGAAGGCATACCCGCTCCTCTCGATGTACGGCCGTGGGCGGGGGCGGTACGGATACCGCCCCGCCCACGGCTTGCGCTGATCAGCGGCCTCGGTGGTCCCTCCACTCACCGTAGAGCGAGTAGCCGGTGCTGTAGTACCCGTAGTAGCGGTCCACGCCGTGGACCCGCCTCACGACGCGTCGGTTGTAGCGCCGGTGCGCCTTGCTGGCCCTGCTCCGGGCCCGCTTGTGGGCTCGTGACCGGCCTCGCACACCCTTGGGAGCCTTCGCCATCCGGCTGGCCCTGCGGATGTTGTTGAACCGGGTGACGGCGCGTCCCGCACCGAAGGTCGCCGCCCCGGCGATGTCCATCCAGCCCTCGCGATCGCCCCTGGACACCTTGTAGATGCCGCGGCCGAGGCTGATCCCCGCGGAGACGAGCGCGCAAGCGCCGCAGCCGAACATGCCGGCAATGGCGAGTCCGGTACCGACGCGGTCGAGGAACTTGCCCCAGCCGAAGCGGCCGTCGAGGTCGTACTGGTTGATGGGGTCGGCCGGGTAGCCGTACGCGTTGTCGTTACCGCCCTGGACCGGGTCCAGGGAAAGGAAGCGTCCGCTGAGCGGGTTGTAGAGACGGACGCCCATCAGCGTGAGACCGGTGAGGGTCTCACTGGAGCGCTGCTTGCCTCCGAGCCAGTCGTAGCGCGTCACCGGCTGGCCGGCGCGCGGGTTGCCGTACTCGTCGTTGTCCAGGGCGACGGGCGGCTTGCTGATGTCCAGGGGGAGCTGGAGGGCCACATCGCCGTGGATGGTGGTCAGCTGGAGGACGGTGTCGCCGGTCTTGTTGGTGGTGGCGGCCAGGTCACCGGAGGCTGACTCGATGTTGCGGGTCAGGCTTCCTGTGGCGGTGTCCTCGGTGATCCAGCGCGGATTGTCGCCGTCGCTGTCGTAGTGGTTGACCTTGGAACCTGTCTGGGTCCACGTGCTGCCGCCGCCCGTCTCCGTCGTCCACGACCGCAGGCGCAGGGAGGAGTCGAGCTGCCAGGTCTGGCGCTGGCTGCCCGAGGTCTGCTGGTGCACGCGGTCGTTGGCGTAGTAGCCCACCGTCCCGTGACCGGGCAGCGAGGTGGTGCGGCCGAGGCTGTCGTAGACATGGCCGGCGTCGACCAGCCGGTCGGCGCTGTCGTAGGTGTGCGTGGTGGTGGTTCCTCCGGTGGCCGGGCAGTCCGCGCCCGGGGTGGCGGACACGGTGTTCAAAGAGGTGCGGTTGCTGCGGCCGTCGAAGGCGTAAGTGCGCTTGGTGCAGACGGTGTCCGCGGTGTCCTCGACGGTGGTCAGGCGGCCGGTGCCGTCGTAGCGGTACTTCTGGCTCGACCAGCCGGCGTGGCTGGTGACCTGGCCGTGGACGGACTCCGTCACGGTGTCGGAGTAGACGACGGTGGAGTCGCTGTCGCGCGTGTAGGTACGGCGGGTGGTGGCGCCGGCGGTGTCCTCCGCGGTGGTGACGGTGTAGCCGCCCGGCAGCTTCTCGCTGCTGACCGATCCGTCCGCATCGTAGGTGGCCTGGAAGACACCGGCGACGGAGTCGGTGGCCTTCGTGGCGAGACCGCGCGGCTCGATGGTGTGGTCGTAGGTGTAGGTGGTGGTCGACGGTGTGCTGTCGGTGGCCTTGACCGGACGGCCGAGCAGGTCGTACTGGGTCGTGGTCGTGCCGCCGTCGGCGTCCGTGTACGAGATCTGTCGGCCGAACTTGTCGTACGCCTTGGTGATCGTGCCACCAGTCGGGGAGGTCGTCTTGACCGGTCGGCCGGTGTCCGGGTCGTACTCGGTGGTCACGTCCGGGACCGCCTGGCCGAGGCCACCGGTGAGCGTGGTCCTCGTCGGGCGGTTGGCGCCGTCGTAGGCGGTGGTGGTGGTGCGGGTGGTGCTCCCCGCGGTCTCCGTCACCTTGACCGGGTGGCCCCACCAGTCGTACTCGGTGGTGCTGGTCGGCAGGTTCGCCGGGTTGGCACCGCCGCCTGTGATCGCGCCGGCCGGTCCGGTCGAGCACAGCAGGTCTGCCCACTCGGGGCGGCCCTGGCAGGGTCCGGTGCCGGTCGCGGACCAGTAGGTCGTCACCTTGGTCGCCGCGTCGGAGCCGGAGGCGCCCGGCGGCAGCTGCTTGGTGACCCGGCCCTGGCCGTCGTACTCGGTCGTTTCGGTGAGCGCGAGCCCGCCCACGTCCTTGATCCGCTGGACGGGCAGGCCCTTGGCCCAGTCGAACACGGTCTGCGACACGCGGGCCTCGCCGAGGACGGTCGGGTGCTCGCGCACCTGTGCGCCGGTCGTGACCTTGGTGACCTGGTTCTTGATCTTGGCGGTGCCGTCGGTGGGGCGGCCCGCGTCGTACTCTTTGACCGTCCAGGTGCGGGCCGTCACCGCGCTATCGGCCGGAACGAGAACGGTGGCGCCGGACTTGAGGTCCGACGTCAGCTCGATCCGTCGCAGCGGTCCGAGCTCTTCCAGCTCACGCGTGCCGGTTTCGTTGTGCACCGAAACCGTGGACAGCAGGACCGCGCGCTCCGCCGTGCCGGCCTGGGCGATGCCCAGATCCGCCTGCACGGTCCGGTCGGCGGCGCTCAGGCCGAGAGCGACGGCGCGGTTCGCGGCGGACAGCTCCCGCACGGTGTTGCCGAAGCGGTCGTACTCGGTGGTGCTGATGTACCCGCCGGGCAGCGCGGAGTTGACCGAGCGCCCGGAGACGCCGAGGTACATGACGTTCGCGCGCTGATAGGAGCCGGCCGTCAGCGCCGCGCCGTCGTACGACGGCGGGACGGTGTCGGCCGGGAAGACCGCCGTCGCGTCCGTCGGGGCGTCGATCTGGCTCCACGCCTTCACGTCCGCCGCGCCCATGGCGTAGGGGGCGCCGGCGCCGGTGAGCGGGACGTCGTAGACGACGGAGGTGGCGGCGGTGCCCTCGATGACGTCGGCCGTGCCCTGCTTCAGGCCGGAGCGGGAGGCCGACAGCAGCATGCCCTCACCGGCGGTGGCGGCGTTGCCCGCCTTGCCGTAGGTGAAGTTCCATGCCAGGTCGCCGCCGTTCCGGACCTGGTTCAGGCGGCCTGCGGCGTCGTAGCCGTACTCGGTGAAGGTGCTGAGGCCGACCTCGTCGTGCCAGGTGCCGTGCAGCCGTCCGGAGCCGTCGTACTGGTACCACTGCACGGCCCGGCTGGTGGCAGAGGCCGCTCCTGGCTCCGTGGACCAGAGCAGGATCTCCTTGACCTGGCCGGTGAAGTCGCCGTAGGTGAACGTGTCGGCGGTGGTGCTGGTGGCGTACACGAACTCAAGCGAACGGCAGCCCTTGGTGGACGGCATCGCGGTGCAGGTGGCGGCCGAGGCCGCCGAGCTCGGGGCGATGATCCGCTTGGGGCGTGCCAGCGCCTTGCCGTTCACTGTCACGGTCTCCGAGACCACCGTGGTGGTGGTGTTGGCGAGTCCGTCCAGCAGCGTGGACGAGACCTGCCAGGTCGTGGCGGCCTGGTCCGGCTTGGTGAACTGGGTGACCGTACCGTCGGTGTCCGAGAGCGTGAACGAACCGGTCACGCTGCCCGTAAGGGTCAGGTCCTCGGAACCGGACTCAGGGATCCAGCCGGTGCGCGCCGCGTTGGCGGCGAAGTGGATCGCCTCGCCTTCCGACAGCACCACGTCGACAGCGGTGTCGGAGATCCGCCGGACGTGGGAGTAGTCCGAGTCGGTGGCCTCGGCCACGGTTCCGGAGGCCCACTCCTTGCCGAAGATGGCGGCTTGGCCCTCCTGCTTGGCGCCCTTGTCGGGGGTACGGGAGGAGACGCTGCGCGACACCGACATCCCGAAGGCCGAGGCGTCGGTGCCCGACAGGGTGTAGTCGCCCGTCAGGAGGTTGACGGAACCGGGACCCACCTCGTCGGTGGCCGCGCCGGCCGCGTTGCGGTCGACGATGACGGACAGCGGCTCGGTGGCGCCGGTCGCGGAGTTCGGGCCTGTGAAGTCCGCCTTGATTTGGACGGTACCGTCCGGATCGACCGTGTTGGTGGCGTTCCACACCAGTGGTGCGTTCTTGCCGTTCGTCATCGGGACGGGCCACGAGGTGAGCGGCGTACCGCCGGAGGTAACGTGGCCGGCCGGGATCTGCGTCCAGGCGTCGGCCTCGGAACGGCGCCAGGAGAATGAGACGCTGTCGTACTTGGTGCCGTCCGCGTCGGCGGCCAGCGTGAGGCGGCGGGCCGTGCGCTCGCCCTGAGCGGGCTGGACGAATCCGCCGGGGCCGGCGTGGAAGGTGTACTCGATCGCCTCGGACTTGTTGTCCGCCGTGTCGACGGCGCGCACCTGGAGGGTGTGGGTGCCGTCCTTGGCGGGGGCGAGGGAGAGTCCCTTGACGCCCGGGGCGCCGCCGGTGGCGACCTTGGTCCAGTTCACGCCGTCCAGGGACCATTCGAGCCAGTTGTGGTCGGCCGCGGGCGGGGTCACCGAGAACGTCCCCGCCTGACCGGCGCCCTTGACCCAGGCGCTCGAGGGATAGTCCGTCGAGGTGATGCCGGTCGGGGCGGAGGGGGCGGCGGTGTCGACCGTGAAGGTCTTCCAGGCCGACCAGCCCAGGTTGTAGTGCGTACCGTCGTACGGGGAGGTGCGGAACTTGTACGTCTTGCCGTTCGCGAGCACGCCGGCCGGGACGGTCACCGAGGCGACCTGTCCGGAGGACACCCACGGCGAGACGATGACGTTCCCGACCTGGGTGTCCGTCGCCGAGTCGAAGATCTGGAAGGTGCCGTTGACCTTGTCGCCGTTGGCGTCGACGAAGGTGTCCCGTAGGGTCGGCGTCACCGTGTTGACGGTGTAGGCGCCCCCGTAAGAGAAGTACGGCGGGCCGGCCTCCTGCTTGGTGCCGGTCTTCGGGCGGTAGTTATAGGTGACGACCAGCTTGGGCGGGTTCGCCGAGGCATTGGCCGAATTGACCCGCTTCCACTGCGCGGTCACCGTCTCCGAGGAGGCCCGCAGGCCCATGCTGGAGTACGTCCACTTATTGTTCGACCAGTACTGGACCAGGCTGGTGACGTCCGCGTTGATCCAGCCGTCCGCGGTGCAGGCCGCATTGCCCTTGGTCTCGGTGGAGGTAGCGTACTTCGTCACCATCGCGGGCTGGTTCGTCCACCGGGAGGCGGTGGTGGGACCGTTGGCCGTCCACACCTCCCACGGCTGCGCGGTGCACGCGGTGTTCCCGGAGTGGAAGTTCCACAGGCTGAGCTTGGCGTCCGAGATCAGCGCGTCCGCGACCGGAGCGGTGTTCCAGGTGATGAACGACCGGGCCGTACGCGGGGTGCCGTCACCGTTGACGGTGCCGGGGTTGCCGAGGTCCAGCTCGGTGTCGGCGGACCAGTCGACCGTCTCGCCCTGCTGGACGTAGGTGTCGAACAGGCTGCCCAGCGAGGAGGTCGACGGGTCGACCGTGACCGGGTAGGAGGTCTTCGGATCGGCGAGGAAGCCCGCGTCCGGGGTGATGACCAGGTCGACGCCGTCCTTGGCCTTGACCACCTTCAGGGCTACCTTCGCCCGGCGGGTGTGCTCGCCCGAGACGGGATCGACGGTCGCGTCCCACATCACGGGAGCCGGCATGGTGGCCGACTCCTTCGACTTCTTGTCGGTGAAGAGAACGCTGCCGTCGGCCTGCTGCTCGACCTTCAGCCCCTTGGTCTTCAGCGGCATGGTGTACGAGAAGCCCTCGGTGGCGGGCTTCGTCTTGACCTCGACGAACTGCTCGAAACCAGTACGTGTTGCCTCGACCACCACGTCCGCGCCCGGTACGGCGTTCACGTAAGAGGCGCGGGTGCCGTCGATCTGCGGCGTGGGCAGACCGCCCCGCCACTGGAGGGTGATCTGCTCGTCCCCCTCGCCCAACGTCACCAGATCGGTCGCGGGGGAGGACTGGGCCGCCTTGAGCGAGGCGCTGGGGGAGCCGGCCTTACCGGACAGCTTCAGACCGCGCGGGTGGGACTTCGAGGCCACGGAACCGTCCGCGCCGGCGGCTAGGGCGACGTCGACGGTCCGCCAGTCGCCGGTGGCCCGGTCCTTGAAGCGGATGGGGCCGGCGCTCAGCTCGGTGGTCAGCGAGCCGTTCTTGTTGACCCACGTCGTGGAGGTCTCGGTGCGCTCGGAGAGGGCCTCTACCTGCTTGCCCGACAGCCGGGCGGCCACGCGGGCCGACGGGATGTCGGCGGCCTGCGTGACCGCCTCGGGCTTCGCGGCGGTGGGGTGGCGATGCTCCGCGGCGATGGCCGCGCTGGTGCCGTCCACCAAGGCGACTGCCATGACCAGGGCGATGGAGCCCGCGACGTGACGCAGACTCCGCCCCGACCATAGCCGCCCGCGTTCCTCCGCGGGATCGGACTGGATTGCCGTCATTGCCCCTCACTCGTATTGATTTCAGGCCACTCGGGTGGCGCGAAAGGAACGTAACGAGGAGCGAAAGAGGGAGAATCGGGCCAGGGTCACCCAAAGATGGAATCTTCAATTCCGGAAAATATTTGTGATCTATGTCATATAGAAGCGCGAGCGCGGCGCGTAGGGGCGCCGCTCTCCTTGTCGCCTCAGGAACGGTCAACGTCCTGCACTTCTTGGAGAACGTCGCCGCCGGCCTGAGCTGTGGACCGGGTGAGTGGCCCCGACCATTTCGAGGGTCAATTGGTCGAGGGCCTTGTCCCCGGATTTTGGACACCGGAGAGACTTGGATCTTGATGGTCCAGGAGAACGGAGTCCCTGTGGGGATGAAGCATTACCCCGCCGAGTTCAAGGCGGACGCGGTCGCGTTGTACCGGTCGAGGCCGGGAGCGACGATCAAGTCGGTGGCCGGTGATCTCGGGGTGAACACCGAGACGTTGCGGAACTGGATCCGGGCCGCCGACGAGCGCCGGCCCGGCGCCCACTCGACGCAGCCGGCCGCCGCGCAGGCCGGCGGTGACGACGTTCAGGCGGAGCTGGCAGCAGCCCGGAATAGGATCCGCGAGCTGGAGGAAGAGCGCGACATTCTCCGCAAGGCGGGCCGGTATTTCGCGACGGAGACGCGCTGGTGAACCGCTGCCAGTTCGTTGAAGATCACCAGCGCCGTCACGGCGTGAAGCGGCTCTGCGACATCCTCGGCCTCTCCCGCTCGAGCTTCTATTACTGGCGCCGCACCGCGGCCGCAAGAGCGGCCCGGCAGAGTGCCGAGGCCTGGCTCGCAGCCCGGATACGCAAGGCCCACCAGGACTCCGACGGCACTTACGGAGCCCCCGGGATCACCGCCGAGCTCCGTGAGGAAGGCGGCCCAGTGGTGAACCACAAGCGGGTCGCGAGGATCACGCGGACCATCGGGCTCGAGGGAGTCCGCCTGCGCCGCCGGCACCGCACCACCCTCGCGGACCATGCGGCGCCGAAGGCACCAGATCTGATCGCCCGTGACTTCACGGCGACCGAGGTGAACACCAAGTACGTCGGCGACATCACGTATCTGCCGGTCAGCGGCTCGAAGCCGCTCTACCTCGCGACGGTCATCGACCTCGCCTCACGCCGGCTGGCCGGGTGGGCGATCGCCGACCACATGCGGACAGAGCTCGTCACTGACGCCCTGACAGTAGCCGAGCGGACCCGCGGGAGCCTGGCCGGAGCGGTGATGCACACGGGTCACGGCTCGCAATATACGAGTAGGGCCTTCGCTGAAATCTGCAGGTCAGCAGGGATCCGGCAGAGCATGGGCGCGATCGGGTCCAGCGCGGACAATGCCGCCGCGGAAAGCTTCAACGCCGCCTTCAAGAGAGAAACGCTCAAAGGCCGCAAAGGCTGGTCGAACGAGCATGAAGCCCGACTCGACGCCTTCCGCTGGCTGACCCGATACAACACCCGCCGCCGGCACTCCCGCCTCGGCCAGCGATCTCCGGTCGCCTACGAGAGCAACCTCCAACCAGCAGCAACTACCCGCATAGACGTGTTCAAAATCCGGAGTCAAGGCCCGAGCGACGACGTGGATCTTTACATCGCCGCGTTCAACTCCCACGACGGCAGCAGCGCATTCCGGATTGTCGTCACCCCCATACGTGTCGTCTGCGCCAACACCCTGCGCGCCGGTCTGTGAACTGCCAAGAGCAGCTACACGGTCCGCCACACCTCCGGAGCGCGCAGCCGCATCGCACAGGCCCGGCAGCCCCTCGGCCTGACATTCAAGTACGCCGAGGAGTTCGAGAAAGCGGCCCAGCGCATGCTGGACGCAGAGATGACCACCACCACGCTGCGCTCCGTCGTGGAGGAGCTGTGGCCGGTCGCCAGCAGCGACAGCGCCCGGAAGAAGACGAACCAGACTAGCCGGTGGAACACGATCCGCAATCTCTTCCAGGCAGATGCCCAGGCCGGCATCGGGAGGAACCACGTGCCGGGGCGACGTGATTGGCGTACTCGGTGATCGCGTTGTGCGAATCCGGACCTGAAGAACGCCGCCCGCGCCGAGCAGGTGATCACGGGCACCGCCGACGTGCCTAGAGCAGGTCCACCTCGGCGTCGACGTACCCGAACGCCTGGGCCATGTGCGCCAGCGCCTCCCGGAGCAGGCGCTGGCGCTCCGCGCGGCCCATCGCCGGCGCGGCGGTGATGGTGACGGCCATCCGCGATCTGGGGCCGCCGTCGTTGGCGCCGAGCGGCGATAGGTCGACGAGCGAGTCCAGGACCGGCAGGACGCCGTTGTCGGCGGGCTGTTCGCACGTCATCCGCAGTTCGATGGTGGGCGGGCCGGCCCATGACAGCGGGGCCGGGTCGCCGACGAGATCGGGCAGAAGCTCGGCAGCCGTCTCCCACGTGCTCAGCAGCACGGCCTGGACCTCGTCGAGGCCCAGTTGCGTGCCCGAGCCGGGGCCCAGGGCGGCTGCCCACGCTGCCGGGCTCTCGATCAGGACGTCCGCGCAGGCGACCACGGTGGACTCCATCGCGGTGGGCAGCGCGAGCACGACGGACGCCCTCAACGCCGGGCCGCCGTCCGGTCCGGCGATCGTGCACGTGTAGCCAGCGGAACGGGCCGAGTTGTCGAAGGGCCCCCGTTCCCAGCGAGTGGCGGGCAGATCTGCGCCCCGGCGCCTGGAAAGCAACGTCACCGCGCCGGCCACCGCGCTGTACGGAAGCTGCTGTTCGAGCAGAGAGCGCCGGGGCTTGGTGATATCCAGCGTGCCCGGGTCGGCCCAGGGCAGGCTCACCAGTGCGCGCAGGCGCAGCGCCGGCGTCTGGCCGACGGTCCAGTTCTCGGCAGACCGGCCCTGGTCGAGGCCGAAGCGGGGGAGCGGCTGCCACCGCCACACGCCGCGCCCCGAACACGCCAGGCGGCCTGCGCCCCATGACCCGCCGTCGAGGTCCACGATCCGGGTGTCAGCCGCGATCACCCCCGGGGTGTCCATGTCCTCGGGCGGGCGGGGGAAGCCGATGGCCGCGAGCGGGTCCTGGCCCGGTGCATGCCGGCCGGCGTCGACGATCGCCTGCCAGACCGGCGCGGCGACGGCGGCCGCAGGGCGCCCGGCCACCAGACACAGCACCCAGCCCGGCTCGCCGTCCCGCTGATGGTGCAGATCCTGCAACGCGGCCGAGCCCTGCGCCCATGCCTCAGCGGCCGGTTGCCCCAGCCCCGCTTTGGCGAGCTGCTCGTAGGCTGCCCGCATCTCCCTCTCCCGGTCGGGCAGGCCCTGCCCGACCCGCAGACCACTATCGGGCCCGGCATCGGACACGGCCTGCCGTACGAGCTCGATGAGGGCCTGGGCGGTGGGCATGCCGGAGGCCCGGACTCCGGCGGAGAGCAGCTGCTGGATCTCGGTCCGCGGCAGCCAGTGCGTGCTGTCGCCGTCCCGCATCGGCACGGCGACCGTGTCCGTGCGCGGCGAACCGGGCTTGCCCACCGGCGCCGGCACCACGAAGAGCGTCTCGGCAGCCTGCGCGGGCACGTCGATGAACAGCACCCGCTCGCCGGCCGCACCGGACCATCCAATGCGCACGCCGCGAGGAGCCGGTGTGATCCACTGACGGATCAGCTTGCGGATCTGGTCCACGTTCACCGCGGCCGGGTCGATATCGACGATGTGGTCCAGGACCTCCTCGTCGTGTTCCGGGCGGGTGGCGATGCCGATGACGATGACCCCGCCGCCCCCGTTGGCGAACGCCGAGACGTCCTTGGTGAGCTCCTCGACCGCCTTGGGGTCGGCCAGCTGGTACGGGGCCGCCTTCGCATCGATCCACTGGGTCTCGCGCAGTCCGAGCAGGGAGTTCGGCTCATGGGCGTCCAGCGCGGCCAGCGCGCTCTTCAGATCCTTCGGCACCCCGGCAGTATCCACCTGCACTCCGGCCATCCGCCGCCGCATTTCGCAAGTTCACCGACACCACAGGGCGTGATCAGGTGGGTCTTCGCCTCACCCGACCAAGTCGTTCACCAGCTGGACAGCTTCTTGTCGGCAGCCTCCCGACGCTTGGCGGTCTCCTCGGCCTCTCCGATGAACTCCATCGCCCGACCGCGCCATCCGGCCTGGGCCGCGGAGTAGGAGGCGGTCAGCAAGAGGGTGCCGCGCATCGCGAGTTCTTCCGGCCGCTGGCCGAGCCGGGCCACGGCCTGCTGGAGGTGGTCGATGGAAGCCTGGTAGTCGCCGCTGCGGCGCATGGTGACGCCCATCGAGTGCGCGGCCTCGCCCATCACCACCGGGTTGCCGGTCAGTCCGGCCTGCATGCGGGCGCGCTCGGCGGCGACCCAGGCCATGCCCTGGTAGTTCTTGATGGCGAGCTGGGCGAGCAGCACGTAGGGGCGGGCCGCGATGTCGTGCGCGTTCGAGGCCAGCGAGCCGGAGATCAGGGCCGGCAGGGTCCGGCCGAGTTCGGCGTACTGCGCCTCGTGGAAGACGGTGCGGGCCGTGGTGAGCGCGGCGGCGAGGGACTCGCGGCTGGCCGGGCGGGCGTCGGGGAACCGAAACAGGCTTCGCTCGACCAGCTCCTTCGGGTCGACGGGTGGCGCGGCCGCGGGGGTGGGGAGCATGGCGCCGAGGCCGACCCCGAGGCCCAGGCCCAGCATGGTTCGGCGGTGCAGCACGTCTTCTCCCGCGCGTCCAACATCGTCAGCGGTCAGGCCCAGCACACCAGATAACGCGTCGACTGCGGCGTTGTCCGGGAGCATCCGGTCCGCTTCCACCCGGGACACCCACGCGGAGTAGCCAACCTGTTCGCCCACGGCGCCTTGCGAGAGCCTGCGGCCCGTGCGAGCCCGTCGCAGCACGCCCCCCAGCGTTTCGCCCATGTACAGAGTGCGCCGATCCATGCACATCCTGTGCAGCCCTTCGGCCGGACACTTCGGCTATATCGTCAACCGCCGTATGGCCGTCTCCCTCTGGTTTCCGGCGGGGGAGACGGCCATACGGCGGGGCAGTCCGGTGTCCGCCCGGGCCGTGGTAGCCGCCGGGCTTCCGGCCCGCGATGCGACCGTCATCCCCACGAAGGTACCGGCCGCCTCCCCTGTCGTGAGTGGCAAAAGGGGAGGCGGGATACGCCGGTCCGGTTCCTCGACGGGCTCCACCTGGTCCTTGTCGACGACGCGGAGGACTCATAGCGGAGCCCTGGGGTGATGGGCAGCACCCGGTCGGGGCGGGTGGTCATCGGGCCGCGAACTGGGGGTGTGGGTGATCGAAGGGTTGCCCCGCTCCGCATGTGGCATGTGGTGGGGCGGGGCAGTTGCGCGGAGGGCGTGTTCGTGGTGAGGGGCGGGGTGTTACGGCCAGCCCTGCTTCACCTTGGCGGGGGCGGTGTTCCAGTTCTTGGGTATGAAGGTGACGATGTAGGTTCCGCGGTCGAAGTCCGTGTAGCCGCTGGACCAGCTGCGGAACTTGCTCTCGTATACCTGCATGGGCCCCATGGCGCCGCCGGGCGAGTGGTAGTGGTTGGCGTGGGTCCATATGGTGTTGTCGGGGTTTGCTTCTTTTTGGTCCCCGAACCAGCCGTAGTCGAAGTTGACGTAGCTCTCGCCGGGCTTGGCGGGGCTGCGCGAGGTGTTCCTGTCCTTCGACATGTCGACCAGGCCTGTGTTCTGGTTGGGGCGGAAGGCGTCCGGGTCGCCGTACTTCCTCTTGTCGGAGGGGTTCCTGGGGTCCTGTCCGCTCCAGAAGTGCTTCGAGTAGATGACCGTCTTCATCTTGGACGGGTCGTAGTTGCCCCCGTTCCTGTCCTTGAAGGCCGGTGTGTTCCTCAGGGCTGAGTAAAAGCTCGAGCGGCTGTCTTCTTTGGACAGAGCGTCGCTGTTTTTCGTGAGCTCTGCCTTGAGGTTGCTGAGGTAGGCCCCCTCGTCGTGGGCGTTTTCCAGGGCCTTGTTCATGACGGATGCCACATCACGAGCCCGGTTGAACCCCTTTGTCTCGTCGAAGCTCTGCTTGGCGATGCGCCCCTCGAACTCGGCCCGCGTCTCGCCCGGCCGTGGGCCGGTGGTCTCCAGAGCGTTCTTGTACTTGTCCTCGTCAAAGGACGCGAAGGCCAGATTGTTCGTCGGGTAGGGGCCTGAATTGACCCAGGTGACGCCGACGCACCCGTAGGACAGCTGCTCTCGCTGCTCTTCGGTCATTTGCTGAGGTTTGCCGTCGCGGCGGCTGTAGGCCTGCTGCCACTTGCGTATGTAGTTGCTGATGCCGGTAGTGGCCCTGTCT
This sequence comes from Streptomyces sp. NBC_00354, assembly GCF_036106915.1. NCBI lineage: Bacteria > Bacillati > Actinomycetota > Actinomycetes > Kitasatosporales > Streptomycetaceae > Streptomyces > Streptomyces sp. NBC_00354. The sequence goes on from NZ_CP107983.1 coordinate 8,623,652, forward strand.
CCGCGGGCCCGGTACGCGTCAGGCATGCTGTCGAGCGGCTCGGCGGGAGGGGTCACCCTGTCGCCAGCCGATGCGGAAGCCCTGAGGGACTCGGCGGCACTCGGCAGTAACCCTCCGGATGGCTTGCCGGGCTGACCCAGATTCAGAGCCTTCTCGTTCAGTGCGTTGATGTGCCCGATGTCATCCACTGTCAGGCCGTGCTTTTCGGCGTAGGACCCCTTCTCGCCGTCGGCACTGCCGGCTGCCTGGCTGACCGATGGCGTGAGACCAGCGGTGCACAGCACTACGCCGACCGTGGTGAGGGCGAGAAACCCCGAGCGTTTGTACATGAAGATCAAGAACTCCTTTGATGGTGGAATGCAGGGCATGCGAGAGAGCGGCACGGTGGAGGAGAACGCGGCGAGCTGCTGATCAGGTCATGGCCGTGCGCCGTCGGCAGTTGACGGGCGGATGGCCATGTCTTGCTCGGCCGACCGGGGATTGTCGTGGTCAGAGCCGGCTCCGCCCACCCCGTTCGGGCCGGGTCGGCTGCATCAGGTGATGACGACGCGTGTCGGACCGCGTGCTCTGCGTCGGCGCAGTAGCGGAGTCCGGCATACGGGGCGGCATACATGAAGCCGTGCTGCCAGGCGGACCCACTCGGCGTGAACGGCCGTGCCTGCGCGGATGTTGTAGTGCGGGAGAAGCTGAGAACCGCCTGTCCGGGGGCCGAGACGAAAAGCCCCGGAGTTCCTCTGAGTGGCTTTGCAGGTGAGTTTCAGAAACGTCCCTTGTTCAGGAACCAGAACCCTGCACGGGGTTGCAGGTACCGGAAGGCGGCCCGCAGGCCGTCCAGCCTCATCCCGTGGAAGGGGGTTTGCTATCACATCTCGGCTCCCGGGTGGGTAGTCAGGTTGTGCGAGAAGCGATCATGGCCCGGTGCCAACTCCTCGACAACACCGCGGCTTCGAAATCGGCCACGCTGTCTAATAGGGCGGTATTCGGTCATCAAGGCGGGCGAGTCCGGCATTGGGACACGTAGCGGCAGCGTTTTCCTGCCCGTGGCGTACGGCCCGCGGCGAGACCGGTAACAGTGACCTTGGGAGTCCTGAGGAGTGGTGCACGACGGCGCTGTCGGCCGGGTCGAAGCGTTTCGTGCAGCGGCGGTGGCGAACCGCATGCGGAGGCTCCGGTCCACACCCTCCGGGTCTCAACCGGACGAACGCCCGCCGGAAGGACCGCAAGATCTTCGCCACTTTCCGCTGCTGCCCGACCCAGGGCTGTCATTCGCCCTCGCCTTCTGTGCAACGGCTGGTTGCGATCTCTTGGTTTTGGGGTGATGGGGTGAGAGACAGTGGGCTTTGGGACGTTATTGCTGGTAGCAGGCTGTTTTCAGCGGGTGGGGTCACTGACTTGGGGGTGAGGGATTTGCGTGGGATCGCTGTTCCCGGGCTTTATGGCACGTGGGGTGACGCTGTCTCAGTTGCGTGAGTTCTGATCACGGGCCGGCGGGGGCTGGTGTGATCGGCGGGTGGATCAGGAAGCACGGGGACCCGGGCTTGGCAGGAATAGGTGCTGGTCCGGACGCTGCTTTGCCGGCGGTGTCGGTGCGGGCGTTGCGGGGGCCGGCAGTAGGCCGGGCTGCCCGGGCAACCCTGGTCCGACAGGTCCCGCCGATCCCGCTGGACCGCTGGTCCCGCAGGTGCGCAGGGTCCGTCAGAGGCCTGGACGCCCCAACCGAAGATCACCAATTTGACCGAAGCCGCACCACTGCCCCACACGATGAGGCCCTTGCGGGCGGGGTCTGCGCCATGTCCTACGGCCACCGGCTGATCTTCGGTTGTCCACACGACACCCGGTGGTCAAGGGCGGCCGTACCTGTCTGCGCAATAGTCAAGAGGAGCTGTTCTTCAGCTGGCCGCGACCTGAAGCTTGTAATCCACGGAGACGGCAAAGGATCCCGATGATCCGCTGACGCTCAGCTTGCGCGGCTCGCTCTGGAACGCCGCAGGCTCGAATCCTGCCGCGGCTGCGCAAACAGCAGAGCGGCCAAGTCCTCACCGGACCTGGCCGCCCGTTCATGGCCTACAGGCTGGGCTGTTACGCCGTGCGACGGTGCGGGACGTCCGGGGCGTCGGCCACTGCGCGTCTACCGCCCCTGCCCGCACAGGCTGACCCTGGCCCTGCGCGCGGTGGTGGAGGCGCCGGTCGCGGAGGAAATCCGTACCCCCGACGGGGATCTGACCGGGCTGCGGCGGGCGGGTCAGTCGGCAGACGAGGGCGCGACCGCCAGGCGCCAGACGGTGGCGTCGAGGGTGACGTGGAAGGCGGGGTCGGTGTTGGCCGTTTGCCCCCGGAAGGTGATCAGGCCGATGTGACCCGCCCTGGTGAGGACGCAGAACTGGGCGCCCGGGGACAGCTTGTCCAGGGGGATGTAGTTGGCGAAGCGCGTCTCGTCGCGGCAGGTCTCCAGGGATCCGGCCTGCCCCGGGTCGAGCAGCACGAGGTGGTTGCCCGCCTGGGTGCGCACGCGGTACGGGAGCGAGTGCCCGGCGAACTCCAGGTCGCCGGCGGAGCCGCCCGACTCCTGCGGCCGCAGCTCACCGTCGCCGAACCTCAGGGTGTAGTTTTCCGGCAGGTTGATGCCCGTGCGGGTGACCGGCTCCGGCGCCTTGGCCACGCCGGCCGGCGGCTGCGAGGCCTTCGGGGTGGACGAGGTCCTCTTCCCCTTCCCGGCGGCCTGTTCTTCCGTGCCGGAGTTGCGGCTCACGAGGTACAGGCCGCCGCCGGCGAGCAGCGCCAGGGCGAGCCCGACCGCCACGGCCACGCCCGGCCGCCGGGTCGGGCGGCCCGGCGCGGACGGCCGGGGCGGGTAGCCCGGTGGCATCGACGGCTGGGCGTAGGGGCCCGGCGGGGGCGGCGTCGGCGGTCCGTACGCGCCCTGGACGGCGGGCGGCGCGGCGGTCACCGTCGGCGTGTGGCCGGGCGGCGCCGGTGCCGGGGCCGCCGGGACCCGAGTCACCTCGGGCGGTGCGGGCGCCGCCCCGCGCAGCGTGATGTCGGCGGCGACCGCGCCGGGCAGCCAAGCCTCGGGGCGGCGCAGCGGCGCGTCGCCGTTGGCGGCCCGGCACAGCGCGAGGACCTCGTCGACCGAGGGCCTGGCCGCCGGGTCCTTGGCGAGGCAGCGGGTCACCAACTCCTGCAGCTGGGGCGGGAGTCGGGTGAGGTCGGGCTGCTCGTGGACGATGCGGTAGAGCACCCCGTGCGAGGTGCCCTCGCCGAACGCGGGCAGGCCGGTCGCCGCGTACGCTGCGACCTGGCCGAGCGCGAAGATGTCGGTGGCCGGGGTGACCGCACCGCCCGCGGCCTGTTCGGGTGCCATGAAGGTCGGGGTGCCGATGGTGACGCCGCTGCCGGTGAGGGCGGTCGCGTCGGCGGCCCGCGCGATGCCGAAGTCGATGACGCGGGGCCCGTCGCCCGCGAGCAGGACGTTGGACGGCTTGAGGTCGCGGTGGACGATGCCGGCCCCGTGGATGACCTGCAGGGCCTCGGCGACGCCCGCGACCAGGAGCAGCACGGTGGGCACGGGCAGCCCGCCGTGCCGCTGCACGGCGTCGGCCAGGGAGGGCCCGGGGACGTAGGCCGTGGCGAGCCAGGGGTGGCGGCCCTCGGTGTCGGAGTCGATCACCGGCGCGGTGTAGAGCCCCTGCACGCGCTCGGCGGCCCGCACCTCCTGCTGGAAGCGGCGGCGGAACTCGGCGTCTTCGCCGAACTCCGGCCGGATCACCTTGATCGCGACGGGCCGTCCGCCCGGCGTGTACGAGAGGTACACCTTGCCCATGCCGCCGGCGCCGAGCCTGGCCGCGATGCGGTATCCGGCCACGGACCGCGGGTCGCCGCCCTCCAGCGGATGAAAGACGGTGTCCAACTCGATTCCCCTACAGTCGTTTTCGGCCCGCGCCGCGGAACTCGCCCGGCGCACGCGGAACTTTACCGAACGCAAGATCCTCTGCCGGTCAGAGCCTGTGTCTGAATCCCGTTCGGATCAGCGTGCGTGCCAGACGTCGTACACCGTTCAGCCCCCGTACTGCGCCTTCCGTGCGGCCTTGCAGGCCGCGCACAAGGGCGAGGCGCCGACTCCGTAGCGGCAGGTCTGGGTGCCACATTTTTGCGCAGGGTCCGGTCTGGCTGGGTGCCCAGGTGACGGGCTGCGGTCTGGCGGTGGGGGCGGGGGAGGTCATGGCGGTGCTCCGCGGTGTGCGTGCAGCCCTATTCAAGCGTTTGTTCGATTATTGGCGCGAGTGTGTGCAGTCCACCGGCCCGCTTGGCTGTGACTGTGCGCGATAGGTGGCCCTTGAGCTCGCTAGTTGGTCCCTGAGGGCGACTCCTGGCCCGCAGGATGGCGGGTGGGATCGCCAGCCGAGGCGTAGCCGCACCCCGCCGCTAGACTCCGGCGTTATGACGGCCGCCACTCCCATATCGCCGATTCCGGTCGCGCCTGCCGGGTTGACTCGCAGGGCCAAGAGGTTCGTGGAGGTGGAGGGCATCCGCGTTCGTCAACAGGGCATATGGCGTCACCGCGACGCGTGGATCGAGCGCGGGATCCCGGCTGCGGAGATCGACCGTGCCGTGGCCTTCCAAGACCGGTGGGGCGGTCTCGCGCTGCCCCCGGCCCCGTTCTACGAGAGCGGCCCGCGCATCCTGGGGGCGGACGTTCCCGAGGGCTCGGCTGTTGAGGGCTGGTGGATTCCGGCCGGGAACGGTCGGGTGTCCATGGCCTACGGATTCATGGTCGGACCCGGTGGCGAGTTCGGGATCCACGGTCCCCGATGGGTACCGCTGCATGCGAGTACGGACGGCTGGGTGGAGTCCCTGGCGCTGGCCTCCCACGCAAGTCGCTGGGCCAAGGCCATCACGAGAATCACCGGCAAGGCAGTCGACTGCCTGAACCTCGACGGGTACGAGCAGGTACCTGAAGTGCAGGGCCTCACTGACGCTTGGTGGCGGGGAACGGACTCACTCATCGCCCTTTACCGCGGCGAGGCCATCGGCCTTGACGCACCTCAATGCCTTGAGGCTCACGTCTACGGCGGCCTCGACGAGTGGGGCCTCCACGGCGGCTGACCGCTCGCTGACGCCTGCGGACCTGAGCATCCGGTCGGCCCGACGGGCCAACTGTCGTGTTCAGTCACAGTACTGTGGTCGGGCAGCCGGGTCACGGCAACGTGACCCGCCTACCCGACCACATCGGCGGGCTGCTTGCGGTCGGCCACACCCGCGGCGGGGGAGACCTTGCGGGCCGGGTAGGCGTGGGGTGGATGGTGACGTATCCGGATGCCTCGAGCAGCGTGGCGAGGAGGAGAAGTAGGGACCAGTGGCGCATGGGTCACCGTGCCGCAGCTGGCCCTGACGGCTCCGCCGGGCCCCTCGGATGGATGGGTCCACGGCCGTCCCGCCGGACCGTGTGGAGCCGGCCTGGCCGACTCTGGAAGAGGGCAAGCCGTGAGGGAGGCCCCGGGATGGTGCTCAGGCCGCCGGTGGAGCCGATGCTGGCGCAGGCCGCCGAGTCCGTGCCAGGCCCGGCTGCGCTGCGCGCCGGGGTGGCGTATGAGCAGAAGCTGGACGGGCACCGGGCGCTGCTGTTTACCGCGGCCGGTCCGGGCGGGCGGGTGCTGGTGCAGACCCGGCGTGGGTCGCTGGTCCAGGATCGGTTCCCGGGCTTGGTGGCGGCCGCCGAGCAGCAGCTGCCGGGCGGCCTGGTCCTCGATGGCGAGCTGGTCGTCTGGGACGTGGAGGTGGGCCGGTTGTCGTTCGAGGCGTTGCAGCGCCGGGCAACCGCCCGCGCCCGCGGTGCCGCCGGTCTGGCTGCCCGGTGGCCGGCTTACTTCGTGGCGTTCGACGTCTTGCAGCTCGACGGGCAAGAGCTGCTATCGCGCCCGTACAAGGACCGGCGTGCTCTCCTCGAGCAGCTGTTCACCGACCACGCCCTGATGGCCCCGTGGACGCTGTGCCCGATGACGACAGACCTGGCCAAGGCCCGGAAGTGGCTGGAGACCTGGACGGATGTGTCCGGGGTGGAGGGCATCGTGGTCAAGCCTCTGACCAGCCGCTATCTCCCCTCGTACCGAGGGTGGACCAAGATCCGCCGACGAGACACCACCGAGGCGATCACCGGCGCCGTCACCGGCACCCTGACCCGCCCGCAGCTCCTGATCCTCGGCCGCCACGACCAGGACGACCGGCTGCGCGCGGTCGGCCGCACCGTACTGCTGCGCCCGGATGCCTCCAGGCAGGTCGGCGATCACCTGGCCGCCGCCGGCCCCGGGCACCCGTGGACCGGCGTGCGGTTCGCGGCGGCCTGGGGGTCGCGGGAGGCACTGGATGCGGTCCTCGTGCGCCCCGATTTGGTGGTGGAGGTCAGCGCGGATCGGGCGGTGGACAGGGGCGGCGTATTTCGGCACCCGCTGCGCTTCAAGCGGCTGCGCTTGGACGTGACGGCGGAGGACGTTCCCCGGTTCGGTGAGGGGCCGACTGCGGCGGCCGGCTGAGCCTGCCGACCGGACTCGGGCTGCACATGTGGCGAATGGGCCGCCTCGAGTATTCGCCTGGGGACCCCTCGATGGCTGCTCCGCGTTGTGAGTGGGATGGACAGCGTCGTCGCGCCCGCTGTCCGGCCGTCCTGGTGGCAGCGGGTGAGGCCCGCCTCGCCTGCCGGTTTCGGCCCGGGGCGCGACTTCTCTCCATGGAGGGGACAGGCCGGTCCGTCGCGAGGAGACCGGGGTTTCGGCCGTCCCCGGGTGGTGTCAAGTCCCGAAATCCCGGGGCATGACCCCGCCGGGGTGGTTCCGGCCTACTGGAACCGAGGCGAGGGGCGCCACGTGGGCGCCTCTTCACTACCAGCGGGAGAAAAACCATGGCTCGCAGGATCCGGAAGAACTCCGTCCGTCTGGGTGTCGCGGCCATCGTGGCGGCGGCGGTCACGGGAGGCGTCGTTCTCCCCGCCACGACGGCGATGGCGGCTCCGACGACCGAGGTGACCACCGCGTCGTTCGAAGTAGACCCATTTGCCCCTCCGCCGCAGCAGGAGCATTACGGGCCGGAGAAGGCCCCGCCGAACCCTTACGAGGAGCCGGAGGGCCCCCCGGTGTCGACCTGGGGGACGGGGACCACTCCGGCGGAGTCTGATAAGCCGGAGGAGGCCCCGGCTGAGTCTGATAAGCCGGTGGAGGAGCCGGAAAAGGCCCCGCCGAACCCTTACGAGGAGCCGGAAGGCCCCCCGGTGTCGACCTGGGGGACGGGGACCACTCCGGCGGAGTCTGATAAGCCGGAGGAGGCCCCGGCTGAGTCTGATAAGCCGGTAGAGGAGCCGGAGAAGGCCCCGCCGAACGAGGAGCCGGAGGGCCCCCCGGCGGAGTGATGAGCCGCTGGACGTTCTGGAGAAGGCTCCACCGAACCCTTACGAGCCGGCCCCGGCGGACCCCCGGTGTAGCCCAAGGAGCCGGAAGAGCCTGTGGCCCCCGGTCCTTGAGAAGTCCGGGATGAAACATCAGGTGAACGGGTGAGAGGTAGTTGTCTTTCCGGGCTTGAGGACTGCGTTCTCGCTGGTCAGGCATAGGGTCGGCGGTCTCGTGGCAGTGGTGACGTGTCGTGTCGTTGCTTTGGTGGAGGTCGAGGATGCCGTCGGTCGTGGGACTGCTGGAACAGCGTGAGCTCACCGCTCGCCGTCGTGTCGACGATCTGCGGGAGGAGGCCGACCGCCTCCAGGCGGAGCTGGCCGTGGCTGAGCGGGAGTGGAACGAGTGGGTCATCGCCCGCTCACGCGTTGGCGAGGTACTGGCCCCGGGCAACGACGGCGTCGTCGGCCCCGCCGCCTCCGAGGGTCTGCCGGCTCCCGGTGTGCAACCGGCGCGGCCCGAACCGGCGGAGGCGGCGAAGCCGAAAACAGTGGTGCCGGTGTGGCGCGCGGGGCTGGCCTGGTCGGCGCTGTCGGTGGACTACCAGCGCATCCTGCAGGCCCTCAGCGACCGTAACCGACTCGGTCAAGGAGCTTTGACGTGCCAGGAGATGGCCGCCTGCTTCGGCCTGGACCCCGTACCGGGAAAGGTGGAGGCACTGCGATCGAAGGCCAAGCGGCTGACGGCGCGCGGCTGGCTGATCGAGCCGGCACCTGGCCGATTCACGCTCGCGAAGGACGTGGCCGGGCAACGCGGCGGGTCATGAGCATCGTCATCGACCAGTAGACCATCGCCTCCGCGCTGGCGACGGAACGCTCGAAGTCGCGCACGAGACGGCGACTTCGCATCAGGTGGGCGAAGAACCGCTCGACGATCCAACGCTTGGGCAGCACAACGAAGCCGCGCATGTCGTCGCTGCGTTTGACGACGGCGAGGACCAGGGCGAAGGCCGCGAGGCAGTACTCGACGAGGCTGCCGGTGTATCCGCCGTCGGCCCAGACCAGGGCCAGCAGGTGGTGCGCGGCAGCGACCTGGGTGAGCAGGACCTGGGCCGCGGCGCGGTCGCCCACATCCGCTGCAGTGACCATCACCGCGAGCAGCAGGCCAAGGTGTCGACCACGACGTGCCGCTTGCGCCCGTTGATCAGCTTGCCGCCGTCGAAGCCGCGGCTGTCAGAGCCGACGACCGCGTCCGCTTTGACCGACTGCGAGTCGATCACGCCCGCGCCCGGCTCCGAGTCCCGCCCGGCCCGCTCGCGGACCAGGCGGCGGAGCCGGTCGTGGAACTCGCGGACCAGATCGTGGTTGCGCCAGCGCCGGAAGAACGCGTAGACCCGGTCCCACGGTGGGAAGTCGGCAGGCATGGCCCGCCACTTCGTGCCGTTGTCGACCAGGTAGCGGATCGCGTCCAGCATCGCGCGGTGGCAATGAGCCTCCGGTTGCCCGCCCCGGCCCCGCAGCCAGCCCGGCACCGGCAGCAGTGGCCGGACCACCGCCCACTCGGCGTCCGACATGTCCGTGGGATACCGACGCTCGCGCGCCCCGTGGTCTCTGGCGTTCCCGAACCTGTGAGCCAGACAGTCACACGCGAGAGTGGCTGAAGTGGACCCCACTCCCGCGTTGCCGTAGAAATGCGACAACAGGGCCTCCTGGACCGCACGTTGGATTCGACACCCTTCGAGCTACCAAGAGGCCCTGCTCTCATGCACGGCAGCCGCCGCAGTCACCCGATCGACTGACTTCTCGACGAGATCGGGACGGCGGCAGCCGCGTCGCTTCTCGTGATCGCCGGGACGGACAAATTCGCACTGCCGTCCAGGTAGACGGTCGGCTTGGTGACGCCCTGAGGCCGCCTTGCGGGTTTGAGCCCGGTGCCGCGACTGACGAACCTGGCGAAGAGTCGTGTCCTACCGGCTCGAGGCGCGGCCAACCGCCCCCGCTACGTCCTACTTCTCCTCCGGCTCCCAGGCGCGGAGCAGGTCGAGCAGCCCTGCGTCTCCGTCAACGTGCAAAGAGTCGGCCTGGATCCGGTCGTACAGGTAGAGGACCAGCTCACTGGCCGTGCCGTGGACGGAGGCGCCGGCTGCGTCCGAGTCTTCGCCGGTCGCGGCGGTGGGCGCGGGGATGCGGGTGATGCGTGCGCCGTCGCCGTCGACGGTGAGGCGCCAGGAGCGGCCCTCGGCGGCGTGGAAGTCGAAGGCCGTGGGCTTGTGCGGCCAGGCACTCGGCGTTGCGCAGACGGTGAACAGGAACTCCTCCACACCGTCGAGTGCCAGCTCGACCGGCAGCGGCTGCAGGGAGCCCCCGGCGAGCTGGGCGTCGTAGGTGTGCACCGCGGTCTCCTGGACCCGGTGCCGGGCGGTGCCGCCGGCGGTCTGCGGTGACTGCGACGCGGGCCACCACGTCCAGCAACCGCTCTCCGGTCCCGCCGCGCGCAGGGCGCCCAGCAGAAGCTGCGTCGACGCGTCCAGCCAGGCCAGCAGGGCCTCACGCTCCTGCGGCACTTCCAGCGCGGCGCGCGCGGCGACGGCCTCGGCCGGGGGAGCGTCGGCAGACCCCGCGCCGACGATGGCGGCCCAGAAACGGTCTCCCCCACCCAGGTGCTTCACCAGATCGAACAGCGTCCACCCGGGGCAGGTCGGCACTTGCGCGTCGAGACCGGGCGCGGCGGCGACCACGGCGCGGAAGGCGGTCGACCGTTCATCGATCAGTCGCAACAGGTCAGGGAACTCAAGATTCTTTTCCACGCCGGATGTCTATCACCGTGCTCCGGTGATTGGACAGCGATTTTCACAGTCGCCGCCGGTTGGCCATTGCGGACGTCCTCGCCTCCCACCGCTCGGGTGACAAGCTGCGCACTGCTGCGAGGACGCTGGTGGTGGCGGTACGCCAGGCGTCGTGCCTGTGGGTGCTCTGGCCCCGCCGTGCGGCCGGGCACCTCGGCGACGTGACGTCCACCCGGTGCGCGCGGTCACGCTGCCGCTCGATGTGATGGACGCGGAGGTCACGATGGCGGGGGAGGACCGGTCGGGTCGGGAGTTCAGGTGACTCCCGTTCGACCAGCACTCCTCAAGTTCGGAACAACAACAGCCACTTACCTTGATCTTTAACCTCGCCCGTCATCCGACCTGCTGAGGTCTACCGTTTCCGGGAGCGCGCGACGCGGCCGCCCTCCACGCTTCGAGATGTCGAGTAACGAAGTGTCGAGGAACGGCCGCTGAGGATGAGTTTCCCTGTCGATGTTCCCGCCGTCGAGGCGTTGGGTGTCCTGTCCCGCTTTCGTGTTGAGTTCTACGAGTGCCTGTATGCCCGTGCGGATGCGCTCTTCGAGCTCACCGACGCGGTGCTGTGCACGGACGGGCCGGTCAGGTCGCTGGTCGAGCTCACGCTGACGGCCGAGCACCGGCGCGGGCATGGAGCGATGTACGACGCGGTCAACCACGGCTGGCTGGAGCCGCGCCGCCTGCGCAGACTGCCGGCCTCGACGCCGCTGCCGAGGGCGGCCGACGGGCGGATCGTCCTCGCGGTCGACGTGAGCAACTGGCTGCGGCCCGACGCGCCCACCAGCCCGGACCTGCTGTTCTGCCACGTATACGGGCGAGGTCGCAGTGCTGACCAGATGATCCCCGGCTGGCCCTATTCGTTCGTCGCAGCCCTGGAACTGACTGCGGGGGCCTTGTGTGGGACGGGCGGGTGTGGGGGCAGGGCCTGTCAGGGCCACGCCTGAGCGGGAGTCTTGGTTCTTGACCGTTCGTCAGCGTGTCGTCAGGGGTTGACTTCGAGGTTGGTCAGCACGAGCAGGGCGCGCAGGAGGGCGGTGGCGCGGGCGGATTCGGTGCGGAGCTTGGTCAGGGTCCGCCAGGCTTTCAGGTTCGCGAAGGCGTGTTTGACCGGGGCGCGGGCGGCGGCCAGGATCTGGTTGGCCTGCTTGTGGCCGGCAGTGAGCTTGCGGGCCCGGGTGGCCTTGTAGCCGGTGACGATGACCTGGTCGACAGGGTTCTTTGGCTTGTCGACGCCGATGAAGCCGAGGTCGGCGAGCGCGCCGAGGCCCGCTGCCTTGAGGTGCTCGAGGATTTTGTCGCGGCGGGCGACGGTGGCGTCGTGGGTGCGGCTGGGGCGCTACTGCCGCTCCCACTGCTCCTTGGTGATCTCGTACCGTACGCCGCCATGCTCGGAGCCCTCGATCATCTCCATGTCGGAGGGAGTAGGGATGGTGTCCGCGAGCGTCATTTCGAGCTTCTCCATGATGTTGCGCGAACCGTGGTTCACGGACATCGTCGCAGCCCAGACCATGCGCACACCGAGCTCTGTGAACGCCTTGCCCAGCAAGGCCCGCGAGCCCTCGGTGGCATAACCCTTGCCCCAAGCCGCCTGTCGCAGCCGGTAGCCGAGTTCGGCTTCGTCCAGCGGGCCCTCCGGCTCGGGACGCAGGTGGAACCAGCCGATGAACGCGCCGCCGTCCTTCTCGTGCGCGGCGAATAGTCCGAGGTCGCCGCCCCACTTCTCGTAACCAGCGAGGATTTTCGGCAGGTCGCGCTCACGGACGAGTCCCGGCGCGGTCGGATTGCCGCCGGTCAGGTAGCGCATCACCGCCGGGTCGCTGTCCAGCTCGATCAGCAGGTCCGAGTCATCGGCAGTGAAGCGGCGCAGGGCCAGGCGCTCGGTCTTCAGGTAGGTGTCCACGAGTCGATCATGCCTGCAGCAAGTCGGTCAGCCCAACGATTTTCCTCGGCAACTCGGAGGCGTTGCCATGACGTCGCAGGATATAGAGATGGGTGCGGCCTGGTGCCGGCCCGTTCCCCGTTGCCCCTGAAGGATCGGTCGCTTTCCTCCCGTGTCCCTCGCCTCCGCCGTGCCCGTCGTGCTGACCGCCTCCGAGCGCCACCGGCTGAAGAAGATGGCTTACGGCCACAAGACCCCGCATCAGGCCCGGCAGCGGGCAACCATCGTGTTAGGGGTCGTCTCGATAGGTGGCGCGCAGTCAGTCCGAACCCGAGCTGTGCTCTGCGGGTGGTAGTTCGGTTGCGGTGAACTTGGCCGCCTGGGCGAAGATGCCTGCATGAGCCAAGAATCAGATGAGGTGCGCGAAGCGATCGCAGGCGAGCTGCGCCTCATGGACCCCAGCGTGCGCAGTTCACGCTGGCTTGCCCGACGGGCCTTGACCCCGGATTTTGAACACGTCTATGCGGCTCGGGCCAGGGTAGTTGCTGTTGCTTGGAAGTCGTTCTCGTAGGCGATCGGAGACCGTTGACCGAGGCGGGAGTGCCGGCGTCGGGTGTTGTATCGGGTCAGCCAGCGGAAGGCGTCAAGTCGTGCTTCACGCTCGCTCGATCAGCCTTTGCGACCTTTGAGCGTCTCCGTCTTGAAGGCGGCGTTGAAGCTCTCCGCTGCGGCATTGTCCGCGCTGGACTCAGCCGCGGCCATGCTCTGCCGGACCCCTACTGACCTGCAGATTTCGGCGAAGGCTCTGCTCGTGTACTGGGATCCGTGATCGGTGTGCATCACCGCTCCGGCCAGGCTCCCGCGGGTCTGCTCGGCTGTCGCGAGGGCGTCGATGACGAGCTCGGTTCGCATGTGGTCGGCGATCGCCCACCCGGCCAGCCGGCGTGAGGCTAGGTCGATGACGGTCGCGAGGTAGAGCGGCTTTGAGCCGCTGACCGGCAGATACATGACGTCGCCGACGTACTTCGTGTTCACCGCGGCCGCGGTGAAGTCACGGCCGATCAGATCTGGTGCCTTTGCCGCGACCCGGCAGCGTATCCGCACGGTGACGGATCGTAGGCGGACCGCCACGGCAGGCGCAGCAGATTCCGAGAGCATCGCCAGCCGGCCAGTCAGACGATCTTCATCGGGGGCGCCGACCGGCGACCATCGTGAGCACGCTGTCACCCCCGCACATCAGGCCGTGAGCTGCCGCTTCACGATGCAACCGCCCATTAGTCACCGCCCCGTACCGCTTCGCTGACACGGCCGCTGCCCCCGGGGGCCTGAGGCAGTGGCCATCCCGGTGGCGCACCCTCGGCGCGTTGCCGGTTGATCGCCGGGGGCGAAGAATGGGGACTAGGATTGTGCCTCAGGAAGGGAGCTTCCGATGGCATGGCGCATTGAGGGGACGTATTTCGAGAACTGCAATTGCAATATGGTGTGCCCCTGCTCCACCTCCGGCCTCTCGGCTCCGGCGGACTACGACCGTTGTCAGGTGGTCCTGGCCTTTCACGTGGACTCCGGCCAGGTCGGCGATGTCGACGTGAGCGGTCTGACGGTCGCCGTGGTGGCCGATGCCCCGCCGCTCATGAGCGAGGGCAACTGGCGGTTGGGCATGATCATGGACCAGGCCGCCTCACCGGAGCAGGCGGAAGCGCTCGGGGCGGTCTTCTCCGGTCAGCGAGGCGGCCCGATGCAGGACCTCGGCCCGCTGGTCGGCGAGATGCTCGGGCTGGAGGTCGCCCGGATCGACTATGCCGATGACGGCCGGAGCCACAGCGTGAGGATCGGCGACGCGATCGACATCGAAGTCGAGGACTTCGTCTCTCCGCTCGACGCGACCGGAAAGGGCGTCAGGGTCAGCGGGGTGGGATTCCCTGCGGACACCCTGGCGGCCGGAGTCGCGACGAGGTCGCGGGTGAACGCCTTCGGCCTTGAGTTCGGAAACGAAGGGAAGAACGCCTTCTCGGCGCCGTTCTCCTGGGCGGCCTGAATGTCGCCTCCGCGTGCTCGACGGGCCGTCGTCCCGGCGAGCTGGGCGGCGCTGCTCGCTGTGGCGGCGCTGGCCTGGGTTCTGACGGTCCGCAGCTCGTCAGGCATGGCACGTGGGCCGGGCACGGTGGGGCGGGACCTATGGGGCTTCCTGGTCCTGTGGGGACTGATGTGGCCGCGATGATGCTCCCCGCCGTCGCGCCCGTCGTCTCCTTGTATCTGCGCACACTGCGCCAAGGAGTTCATCTTCGAACTGACCAACGACACCCTGATCGCCCATGCCCGCAGTCTCCTGAGCGGTAAGGAAGGGGAGCAAGAACCACGTCGCGGGCAGGATCGCGAAGAAGGTGCTGTGGTTGGGGTGGGTGGGCGCCTGGAGCGTGCTGCGCGGTGGAGCTGGTGTACGCGGCCGGAGTGGGGCATGGGGCCTCCCGGGGAGGATCCGGGGTCGGGTCCGTAAAGTTAACGGCTCTGTCTCACATTCGGTGGTGACTGAGGGTGGCGTTATCCGAGGAGGATGCGGTGCCGGAGCAGGGTGAAGCCTGCTCGTCCGTGCATCTGGCGGGCGATCCGCTTGGCCTTGGTGTTGATGCCCTCGGTGGGGTCGTTGCTGTAGGTAAGTGTGATCGCGGCGATCGCGGCGTTGCGGTCTCGCTCGAGGCCGCGGGTGAAGGCGTGCAGATGCGGCAGGTCGGCAGTAAGGACCTGGGTGATCCAGAGATCGAGCGCGTCGGCGTTCTCTGGCTGAGGCTTCAGGAGCGGGGCGAAGGTCCGGACGGCGGTGGCCAGGTGGGTCATCTCGGGGCAGGCAGCGGTGAGGCGGGCCAGGAGATCGCGATGTCCGGCCTTGAGGTTCTCGGGCCTGGTCAGGAGCATCCGGGCCAGCCTGCGTGGGGAGATGTGGCTGCGGTCGGCGTCCGCGCGGCCTTGGTTGATGTACTTGTGCAGGAGGTTGAGGCAGCCTGTGAAGCCGAGGGCCTTGATCTCTTCGAAGAGGTGCTGGACGGGGACGGCGGGGTCTTCAGCCCGGCGTTTGCGCAGGTGCTCGCGGTGGGGATCGACGAGGCTGGACCGGTATTTTGGGACGCGGAGCATCCGCTCGGGCCGGTCGGCTCGGGCATAGCATTTGACGGTATTCAGGGCCAGTTGCAGGCGGCGGCCGCATTCGAGGAGGCCCACGCCCTGGTTGAGCAGGTCGTGGACCTGATGCCAGCGTTCCAGTGTGGTCTGTGCGCGCGGCCCGTCACACAAAGGTGCGTCGAGCACGGTGGCCCAGCAGTTGCTGTGCGCCTTCACCTCGCTCAGGGCGGCTTCGCACAAGTTGTGCCACACATGCCAGCGGTCACCAACCTGCATGGCGTCGGGCAGGGCCCGGCGGATGGCTTCCGCGTAAGTCGTCGATCCATCACGACACACGACCTCGACCCCCGGATGGGCACGCAGCCACGCTTCCAGAGAGCCGGCCGTGCGGTCGGGCAGGACATCGATCCGTTCATGGGTCTCCGCGTCGATCACCACGGTGGCATAGCGGTGCCGCCGGCGCAGAGCGAAATCGTCGACACCGATCACTCGAGGAATCCGCCCGGCCGGCAGGGGGATGCCCAGCAGGGCACGGAGGGCTGTGTGACGGGACAGACCCATGGCGAGTGCCGCCAGCAAACGGACTCCCGCCCGACCCGCTAACTCCTTCACCACCGCCTTGACCTGCCTGGTCAGACGTGCAGTGCGCCGCTGATAGCGCTCCAGCACCCCGGGCACTTGCTCGCGGAAGGTCTGACAGCACCCGCGCGTGGGACACACCAGACGTCGCACCCGTACGCGGAGCACCACCCGCCGGCCGTCGACCGGTACGTCGGCCACCTTCCGCCAGTGATAGCCGTGCACCTGCCCCGACGACGCCCCGCACACCGGGCAGGGCGCGGGCTCTTTCGGGGTCCGCGCCCTCACCACGACCCGCCCGCCCTCATCGGCCACATCCTCAATGACCAGCGGAGATATGCCCGAAAACACCATCTGCACAAGCTCGTTGATGTTCTTCACACCGACATCAACGACCTTAGCCACCCTCCGTCACCACCGAATGTGAGACAGAGCCGTTGACCGTACAGACCCGGCCAGCCCGGAACTCGCGTTCGGTGCGGTTCAGCGCGAGCAGGCGGCGACCGGTCGCTGCCCAGTTCCTCGTTCGACGCGACCGGGCGCGGGCGTCTGCTATGCCTCTGGAGTAGCCCTGTGCCGACTGATTGACGGTTCAGGGCCGCTGGTGTTCGGGCAGGCTGTTGCGGCGGATTACTTCGGTCGCCAGCTCTACTCGCGAGGTCAGTCCGAGCTTGCGCAGGATGTTGGAGACGTGGGTGCTGACGGTGCGGCGCGAGATGCACATGCGGGCGGCTGTTTCGGGGTTGGAGTGTCCAGCAGCGACGTGACTGGCGATGATGCGCTCGGTGGAGGTGAGTGCTTCCCATCCCAGGCGGGCGGTGTTGCGGGGGCCGCGGTTGCCGCGGCTCACGGAGACCGCGCGAAGGCGGGCGGTGGCGCGTGCCGCGTCCCAGACTGCGCCCAGGCCGGAGTAGATCGCCAGGGCTCGCTCGAGGTGGGCGCGGCCGTCGGAGGGCCGGCCGCGTATCGCGTGCAGCTCGGCGGCGTCGGTGAGGGCGTGCGCCTGGTTCAGCGGCCGTGTGGCTTCACGGTAGTGACGGGCTGCTTCCAGCAGCAGCTCCGGGTCCTGTGCGATGAGCCCCTCGCACCGGCAGGCGTCCCCCAGATGGTAGGGAGCGCCGCTGTGTGCGGCACGCGAGCGCGCCGCCTGCGCGTAACGCCGGGCTGCCGGCGAGTCGCCCTGGTCAAGCGCGAGTCGGACCAGATCGGGTGTCAGGAAGCTGAGGATCAGCTGACCGGGCAGATGCCCGATTCCGGCATCGAAGCTGTGCGCCAGGCGGCGGAAGGCACGCTCGGGATGCCCTTGCGCCTCGTCCAGCAGGGCCTGGGTGCACAAGAGGACGTACTCGTAGAACCAGGAGACCGTTCCGCTGTCTTGTGCCGCTGCGGCCTGGCTCATGTGGGTCTCGGCGTCGTCACGCCGGCCTTGATGGACGGCTATTGCCCCCGCCAGCGCTCTCAACGCCCGGCTCATTGCGAAGTGGACTCCGGGGTCGAGGCCGGCGTCCACCTCTGCGATCGCGTCCTCCCACCGGCCGGCATGGAACGCCAGCAGCGCACAGGACAGGTGGTACCACGGCAGGAAAACACCCCCGAGGTGCTCGGCGCTTGGGCGGACGCTCGCCAAGGTGTGCTCCGCGTCCGGGGTCAGATCCAGTTCCATGTAGCAGTTGGCCAGCGCGAGCTGCAGCCCGAGCCACTGCGCCGGGTGGATCGTCTCGGGTGTCAGACGCGACGCCTGACGGGCGAGGCCCAGTGCTTCAAGGCCAGGAGCCTCCAGGAAATGCTTGGCGGCCAGCACTTGCAGGGCATGGGCCAAGGCCGTTGCGTCGCCCAGCTCGGCAGCCGCTCGCCGCGCAGCGGCAGCGGCGGCTCCCGCTTCCGGCAGCCGCCCCAGGGCGAAGAGGCATACCGATGCAAATGCTTGGAACCGGACCGCATCGAGTGTCGGCGCGCCTGCTGCTCCGCACGTAAGACGGGTTTCTGCCAGAGCGACGTCGGGGCGGCCGCGCGCGAACGCGGCCTGCACGATGATCCAGCGAAACAGATCTTCCAGACCCGGATCGGCGGGTCTGGCCAGAGCGATGCGGGCGCTCTCCTCGGCTTCGGCCAGAAGACCTGATGACAGTTGCGCGACGACATGGTGCAGACGTAACTGCTCGTAGCGTGGGTCAGCGGGATCGGCGATCTTCAGCGCCGTGCCCAGCAGCCGCAGGGCCAGACCGGGCGCACGCGCGGTGAGCTGCGCTGCGGACCCGGTTATCCAGGGAACCAAGAACTCCCCGTCCGCAGGGGCGGCTTCCAGCAGATGTCCGGCAACGCGCTCGGGCGCCGCCCCGGCCCGGGTCAGAGCCTGCGCGGCCCGGATGTGTAGCAGCGAGCGTACGGAACTCGGCACGGCGTCGTGCAGAGCTTGGCGCACCAGGTCATGACGGAAGACGAGGCGTGGGCCGTCGGGAGTCAGGATTCCGGCCGCTTCGGCATCAGCGACGGTGGTGAGCAGGACGTGGGCCGGCACCTCCAGTACTGCTCCCAGATCGTGGAGCGTGCAGCCGGCTCCCAGCACGGACGCCGCGCGCAACACCTGCAAGACCTCGTCACGCAGGTACGCCAGCCGGTGAGTGATCAGCGTGTCGATCGCCGGAACGGGGCAATCGGCCGTGACCTCTGCGACAGCCCCGTTCAGCGTGATCGCCTCTTCCCGTTGAAGGGCGGCGATCAGCTCCTCCAGGTACAGCGGGTTGCCTGCCGCCCCCTCGCACAGCCGAAGCAATCGAGGGCCGGGTTCATGCCCGATCGTGTCGGCCACCAGCAAGGGCACGGCCGAGGAGGCCAGCGGACCGAGCTGCAGCACCGTGCGATTGCTGCCTCGCAGCCCGCGGGCGAGTACGTCGACCTCGACTACCCGTGGAACCGGGCGAAGCGCCCCGACGATCAGCAGCGGCAACTGAGCCACCGATTGCACGAGCCGCTGCAATACCAGCGCACTGGCCCGATCGGCCCACTGGAGATCATCGAGGAAGAGCGCTACGGGCCCCTGTGCACAGATCTCCTCCACCAGAACGCACATGGCCTCCACAGTGGGGAAATCCGCGCCTCCCAGCGTGCCCGGCAGCCCGTACCGAGCCTGCCCCAAGAGGACTTCGGCGGCCCGCGCGCGCAGCGGGTCCGTAGGGTCGTCATCGATCCCCAGGCAGGCCGATACCACCGCGAACGGGCGATGCGCCTCCAGCTCCCGGGCCGAGCCCCACAGCGACTGGAGGCCGGCGCCTTCGGCGTCTGCCGCCGCGCGCCGAAGCACCGCTGTCTTGCCCGCTCCGGCCTCGCCGACGATGAACGCGGCCTGCCCCGAGCCGCGCGCGGCACGTAGCGCCAGAGTGGTGAGCATCGCCGTTTCGGCATCGCGTCCGACGAGGCGAGGCCCCAAGAATTGCACGGCCGTCTCTCCCGTAGTGATGCCATCTGCCTGCTGAACCAGGCAGCCTTGTGCCAGACCCGACCGGTGGTGCCGCAGTGTCGGGTCCAGAAGAGTCAGCGGCCCGAGGAGGGGTAACAGCCTCTGGCTGAGTGCCCTTCCCCGACAGCAGGTGGCGACGGTCGCATTCCCGCAGTTCGACCAAGGCCTCACCTCTGCGAGTCACGCCCGCCGGGCTGCGACTCGTCGAGCTGACTCCACGACAGCAGACAATAGACGCAGTCCCGTTCCGGTACGTACCGGGTGGCGCACATTTGAGCTTCATAAGAGGCTTCGGAGGTCGGACAGCCAATCCGGGGCCTTTCTCCGACTTCGGCCTGCCGCACCCGATCGGCCTGGCGTACGGCTGAAATGCCATTCCGTACACGTGTACCGGGAGTCCCAGGACGCCGGCCCTCTCCACGCCGCAAACCCGTCGCCCGGCCCACGGCACCCCGGCCAACGCACGGTGCCCCACTCTCGCCGCCCCCATATTGCGCCGCACCGGCACACAGGCGCAGGACTGCCCTCGTCCCGCGCACCGGCGCGGACACCCACCGGCCCCGAGCATTCCTACGTCAGGTGACGGATGTATCGGCAGCTGCCCGTTCCTACGTTGGCGGTGCGACGACGGCTCCCTCCTCGCAGGACCGTCGGATCGAACGAATGGGCCCTCACCTAGTGCGGCGAAGTCCTGGGGCCGCTTCTGATCCCCCGGAGGCGGAGGCGCACCGTGCAGGGTGCCACGACGAAGGAGGAAGTGGCAGATGCACAGAAGCGATGCCGTTCGGGCTCATGTGCCCAGAAGGCGGCGCCCCAGACCCCCGGTACCCATCGGGGTCCTGGTGTCGACGATTTTCGCGTTGGTCGCCGCCCTACTGGGGGCGGGGGCCCAGCAGGCGCAGGCGGCCGGAGAGACGTCCCACCAGTGCCGCTACGCCGGTGACGGCAAGAGCGCCGAGGACTGTGTCTTCATGCTCGCCAAGGACCAGCGGGCAATGGATGTGCCCGGGAGTTCGTCCGATTCCGGGGCGTGGCTGCAGGCCTATGAACGCAACGACGGCTCCAACCAGGTGTTTTCGTTGCAACCGCAGGGTGACGGAAGTTTCCAGATCAAGACGAATTCCGGCTTGTGTCTGATGCCGGGATGGTGGGACTCCACGTGGCGGATCCGGCCTGTGGAGCAGCAGCGGTGCGACGGCTCCCAGAAGTATCAGTACTGGTATTTCGAGCCGGGTCAGCTCAAGGGCTCGGGAACGAAGTTCATGATCCGCAACGTAGTCGACGACCAATGCGTGGACGTGGCGAGCAGCTGGCTCGCCGGGCACGCCGACTACCTGAACATGTGGCCGTGTCACGGCAAGGAGAACCAGTTGTGGGGCTCCCGCTTCGGCAGCGGGAAGGACTTCACCACTGACTGGGCCGCCAAGTACGCGCTGACCAAATGTGATGCCGCCGTCCTTGCGCATTCGGCCTACCCGTACTGCAGCTACAGCCAGACGCAGGCGGCGGTGACCGGCAACGCTGCAGGGGTGGCCCTGTGCCTGCAGGCGCAGCACACCGACGCAGCGATCCCGTCGACCACCGTCGACTACAAGGTGACGAACAGCACCTCCACCATCACGACGGATTCCATCGCCAACGGCACGAAGGAAACCATCACCGTCAAGCTGGGTTCCTCCAGTGATTTCTGGCACGCCGACTTCGCGGTCGAGGCATCCCAGCTGATCACCCATTCGGTCCAGACCGGTACGACCAACACGGAGGAGAAGACCTACCACGCCGTGGTCCCCGCGGCGCCTGCACACTCCACGACCTGGGTGAAGGCCTTCCCGGTCAGCAAGACCTACACCGGCCGGTTCGTCTTCGCCAAGGGCAGCTGGGACGAGTGGACCTACTCCACCGACGCCGAGATCACCGTCACCTACCCCGCCGGGTCGGGAGCCACCATGATGTACGACTCGGGTGTCGCTGCGGACAAGCTCGACGAGAACGGCCAATGGGTACGGCAGCCCGCCTGCATCAGTGACGGACCGACCAAGAGCATGACCACACCAGATCAGCCCGCACCGGCTCCCGTCCAGCCGCAAAAGCCGACCACGGCCAGCAGCTTCCACTCTGGCTTCGAGTCGAGCGACCCGGTGCCGGCCTGGACCCACGCAGTCGACATGGCCGGTGGAGGCCTCCACAATGTCGACGGCCCGCAGGCAGGGATCGGCAGTGATGGAACCGCCCACACCGGCACCGGCGCACTGGTGTACTCCGGAACCACCCGGACCGGCACGGACCACGCCGACGCCTACATGAAGGTCTACGACCTGAGCGGCAGCCCGCTGGCCATAGGCACCGCGGTGCCTGACAGAAAGGCCCTCAGCTACTGGATCTACCCGCAGAGCCACGTCACCGCCGCCGCGGTCGCCGAAGGGTCGAGAAATAGCGCATGTGCCGCCGTGGACCTGGTATTTACCGACGGCAGCACCCTGCGTGACAGCTGGTCCTGGGACCAAAGGGGCCACCGGATCAGCCCCGCCGAACAGTGCACGGCCCTCACCCTCGACACCTGGAACCACGTCACGGTCAGCCTCGACGAGAACGCGGGCAAGCAGATCAGCCGGATCTTGGTCGGCTACGACCAGAAGACCCCGGGCTCCGGCAGCTACCGCGGCTACATCGACGACATCGCGATCAGCTGAGACGGCAGTGCACGGAGCCGCACTCGCCGAGTGCGGCTCCGTGCAGACCGGTGCGTCGGATCGGAGTCTGTCCGGACAGAACTGGAGGATGAAGATCTTCAGGTGTAAGAAGAGGCTGCTGGTCCTGGGCACTGCGGTGGCAGCAGTCCTCGCAGTCACGGCAGTCCAAGCCGGTGCGGTCAGCGTCGATCTGCGGGTGAATGGCAAGGGCGTATTCTGCCTGGCACCGGACGCGGCCGATGCGCTGGCAGCCCAGGGCGTGACGCTCGAGGCCATCGCCCCCGGAACGGCCGCCGGGACCCGCGTCACCCTGCCGGGGACCGGCACACTGCAGCCCGATCTGACCGGCGGTGGACTCCCCCTTGAAGGCGGAGGCGCTTCTCCCGGGCCGGGCACCGCCTTGAGGCCACGCACCTGGTGATCCATGTCCGCCTCGGTGAGGGGACCACCAGCGCGGACCTCAGCGAGGACGGCGGAGCCGCCACCCGGTCCGACCGTTGGCGAGGTCGTAGGCGGCGAACAGGTGCCGGGCCCCGTGAGGTCGGGTGTAGGGCGCCCGGCGGCGGGGTCGGGGATCGCGGTCGGGGTCCTTGTGCCGGCCGCCGCGCTCCGCCCACTGCCTCCCGGGGTGGGTCTGGAGGTTGAGCGGCCCGAACTCATCCATGCAGAAAACCACTTCGGGTACGCCGTCCTCGGGTATGAAATGGCTTCTCCTCCTGGACATCATCGGCAGCTGACCCGGCTGTCGAGTGGGCGAGTGCCCTCGAAGTCCGGTCGGCGTCGCCGCCCGGCCGCCCGGAGGGCGCTGACGCATCCAGGTCAGCGCCCCTCTTTCGGCTCCCTGGATGCCACTCGGCCGTGGCCGCAGGGGGCGTCACTTCACGACGACTGTGCGCTTGACGTAGAGAGGAGGCCGGCTACCTGGGGAGCGGCTGCTCTCGGGCGAACTCCGGGCGACGAAGGAGCCCCGACGGCTCCGGGTCCCAAACCGTTTGCCCTCGGTGCCCGGCGCGGTGTGACATGTGGGCATGAGCAGAATGGCGCAGGTCATCGTGTTGGCCCGGTACGAGGATGAGGTGATGGAGCCGCTGACGTGGCCGGACGAGGCCCGCACCTGGCAGGGCTGCTTCGTGCAGATCCCCATGTTCGTCGGGGGCTGGCACATCGAATTCGAGCGGTGGAACCGGCGCCGCGGGGTGCTCAAGGACCTGGAGTCCCTGCCCTGGAACGAGCCCGCCTGCGTGCAGGTCATGCTGCATGACGAGGACGATGACCTGTTCGGTCTGTGGATGTTCCGGGACGGAGTCCTCGTGGAGGTGGGGATCCCCGGCACCCAGCGGGTGCACTGCGCTTCCTCGCCGTGGGAGGTGGACCCTGGCTTCCTGGTCCGGACCGGTCTGGGCAGGGGAGAGGACCGGCACTCGCCGGAGGACGTACAAGACCCGCGGTTGTGCTGGTGACCCGGCGCAGACAGGGGCCGGACAAATGCTGAAGTCGCTGTTTGCCGGTCCTGCCCGGGGCCGGACCGGTTTCGTCTGGCTCCGGGCAGGACCGGCCGGACAAGTCCTAGGAGGGGGCGCAGGTGCGGTCGCCGGCGTCGCTGAGCTGGAGCGGAGCCTTGGACGTCGTGCCGTCGTGGCTCAGGAGCAACGTGATGCTGCCCTTCGTGTAGTCCGGGAACCACACCGCGTACAGGGTCCGGGCACCGTCCGCGACGGTACCGACCCGACGGACTTCCAGGGGTTCGCCGTCGTAGGTCGCAGAGGTCACCTGCTGGTGGTCGGCAGCGAAGAGACGAACCCAGCCATCGGTGAAGAGGGTTGCGAGCGGGTCCACCCCGCGCGAGTTTCCGATGGCCATGGGATCGGTGGCAGCCCGCTCGGAGAATCCAGTTTCGCCGACCGACGCCCAGCACAGGCGCCGGTCGGACGTCTCCCAGGCGTAGGCGGCGCCGGTTGGCCAGGCCTCGACCAGTGTTCAGCGTGTCCGCGGTGACGTCGCGCATTACCAGGTCCGGCACGGGCGGCGCGGTCTTGTCCGCGATGGTCGTCCGCTTCTTCCTGCGCAGGTGCCGGCCGGCGATGTGGTTGACCCGCATCAGCCGCGTGACGCGCTTGCGGTTGATCGCGTGTCCGCGGGCACGGAGCTCGGCGTGGACGCGCGGGGCGCCGTAGGCGCCACCGTGTTCGGAGTGGATCGCACGGATCTCGGCCACGGTCCGGGCTTCCACGGCCCGTCGCTCGGCGCGGTCCTGCTCGGTGGCCAGGTGCCTGTAGTAGCCGGCGCGGGATGTTCCGAGCACCCGGCAGATCCGCTTGACGCCGAAGTCGGCGCGGTTGTCGGAGATGAAGGCCCAGCGGCGGGATCTCACTTCACCTCCCGGGCGAAATAAGCGGCTGCCCTGCGCAGAATCTCGCGCTCGAGATGCCATTCCTTGTCCGGACGTCGTGACGCGGGCGGGAGCGAGGCGGACGAGCTGACCCGGCTGCAGGCGGAGAACGCCCGGCTGCTCAAAGCCGAGAGCACGGTAGAGCGCGACAGCGTCCTTCCTGAACTCCTCCGGATACGGAGACCTGCGTCCCACCTGGACATCCCTCCCTGGACCATCAAGATCCATTGTCAGGGTGTCCACTCCAAAGGATCAGCCTCAGGGACAACCTAGCCCTTAACCAGAGCCAGGCCAGCGGGAGCCACCCGTCGGCGGCGCGGAACGCTCGCCCCGCGCTCCGAAAGTCCGCCACACGCGGAAAGTCCGGAGAAGAGTCCGCCTGAAAGGCCGTTCGTCCGGCCGGCGCTGGAGTTGACTCGTGCGGGCGCTTCCTCTCGTCACCGACCCACCCGGAGGCCGCCCGTTCAACACGTTCAACGCCTTGCTGTCCCTCCGGGTACCGGCCTCCGGCCCGCAGACGGTTTTGATGGGCGGGGCGAATGGTCTGCCCTGCTGTACGACGACCTGCCCGGCCATGCCTCGGGGGGCGGGGCTTGGTGCTCGAACCCGCACGGTGCGCTCGCCGTCAGCCCGTGATGCAAGCGCGGACGGCAGTCCACGCTCCGCTCCGCCTGTGGCTCGACCGCAGCACGCCCGGAAGGACTGCACCATGACCACGCCCACGACCGACCCCCAGCCGCAGCAGCCGCGCCCCCCGCGCTGGTTCGGCCCGCTGCTCGTGGCGCCCGGCCTCGCGGGTTTCATGATCGCAATCAGCCCCAAGTGCTCCCCGTACGCTCGGGGATGATTGCCCGTGCCCCCGGGCGGACCTGTTGGGGCTAACAGGTCTGACCGGGGGCACGGTGTCTAGGTGAGGCCAGCGGAGGCGTTGTCGTCCCAGCCGTCCTCGCGCCGCATGTAGCCAAGCATCGAGCGGGAGTGCCGGGCCCAATCGGTCCGGCATTTGGTCAGCGCG
This sequence comes from Streptomyces sp. NBC_00354, assembly GCF_036106915.1. Lineage (NCBI taxonomy): Bacteria > Bacillati > Actinomycetota > Actinomycetes > Kitasatosporales > Streptomycetaceae > Streptomyces > Streptomyces sp. NBC_00354. The sequence continues at coordinate 8,648,990 of NZ_CP107983.1, forward strand.
GTTCTCGGATGCTGTCGATGATGCGGGTCCAGTTGTCGCTGCCGTGTCCGTTCTCGATCGCGCGCCAGTAGTGAGCCTGCACGGCCAGGGGGAGAGCGAGGTCGAGGCCGAGTGACGTGCTGGTCTCGACGATGTGGTCGGCCGTCGCGCCCATCATGGTGACCGTGCTGAGGTCGCCCGGATGCTCGCCGGTATCCAGCGCGGCGCCGGGGGTCTCTTCGCCAGCCCTCAGGATGGCACCGATCGAGTCGGCGGAGGAGAGCAACTCCGGCAGCGCTTCCTTGGCCTTCATTCCTGCGGTGCCCAGCATCGCGGTGGCGTGCATCAGCGCGGACAGGGTGGTGAGGAACACCGCGAGCTGGGCTTGATACATCATCTGGGCGAGGCCCGGATCCTCGCCCAGATGCTTTGGCGTGCCGAGCGATGCCAACACCGCCCGGTGGTTCTCCATCACCTCGTCGGGGCCGCTGTAGTAGACATGGGCCGCCTCCGTGCCGACCATCGGCGCCGGGACCATGACACCCCCGGCGAGGAAGGCGGCATCATGGCCCGCCGCCCAGATTGCAGCCTCGCGTGTGCGGTCGGGCGTGTCCGAGCTCAGGTTGACCAGCGTCCGGCCAGCGAGCGATGCCGTGGCGCTGTCGAGGATGCCGTACATCGCCCGGTAGTCGGTGAGGCTGAGGATCACGAGGTCACTCGCTTCGACCGCTTCGCTGGGTGTCGCTGCGAGTGTCGCCCCGTCGGTGACGACGCCGTCGGCCCGACTGGCGGTGCGGTTCCAGACGGTGACCGGGTGGCCAGCGGTAAGGAGAGTACGGGTCATTGCCTGGCCCATCGGGCCAAGCCCGATCACGGTGACAGCGCTGTCTTGCGCGGATTGGTTCTGTTGTTCGTTCACCCCTCCATGCTCGGAGAGTGCCACTACTCTCGGAAGTACCCACTATTTTCTGGGGTACTTACCATTTCGTAAGGGGGATCAGTGATGGCCAAGGCGCCGAGACGCGGGCCTTACATCTGCGGCATCGACGCTGCGCTCGACGTGGTGAGCGGCAAGTGGAAGGGTCTGATCCTCTGGGAACTTGACGCCCATCACGTACGCCGCTTCGCTGCGCTCCGTCGCGGTCTGCCGGGAGTGAGTGAGAAGATGCTGACGCAGCACCTGCGTGAGATGGAGGAGGACGGCCTCGTGCACCGGGAGGTCTATGCCGAGGTGCCGCCGCGGGTGGAGTACTCCCTGACTGAGCACGGGCGCACGCTCAATCAAGCGCTCGGGCCGCTCGGCACCTGGGGGGTTGAGCGGATGCGTCGCGAAGGGTCCGACGCGGTCGACGTAGCCGAGACCTCACACGGGTAAACATCCCGGCCACCAACCCGTGCGTGCGCGCCTTTCCTGAGGGCTGGATGTTGCCGGGCACCGCCCAGCCGGCGGCGAAGTCGGCGCTGTCCCGTGCGCGCCGCGCCCGCTGCATGAGCGGGCGGAAGCCCGGCGGGGCGGGTGCCGGTCTGTGGTCAGCGAACTGGGAACGATCACGCCAAAAGATAACGACGCTTTAGGCGATCACCCCTGCCCCTTTCACCCAGCCCCTACTGTCCTCCGGAGGGGAAGGTAGTCGCGTGCAACACGCTGATCTGGGGCGGCTGGGTTGGACGTCAAGGGGTGCGGCTTGTCTCGAGTGAGCTGGGTGTGTTGTCGCGTGAGGTTGGTACCGCTAGGTGGAACTGGTGGTGCCGGTTGGCAGGGCCTGCTGATAGAGCGCCACCAACACGCCGTGCAGGGGCTGGTCCTCTGCGTCTTCCTCGGCCTCGTCGACCAGTTGGGCGAGGGTCTCACCGAGTTCCCTCGCTTTCGCGGGGCTGAGACGCAGGTGGCGCAGCGTCAGGTGGGTCTCGGCGGGTGAGAGGTCCAGCTCCTGGGCGAACGCGGCGAGCATCGCCGCGGTGCCTGCCGCTTGGGGTTCGGCGACGACCATGCAGCGGGCCGTGCGCTGGTAGTACTGCTCGGTGCCGCCGCGGACCTGGCGGGTCTCGGCGACGTGGATCAGCCCGGCATTGCGGAGCACTTTGAGGTGGTGGGCCACGTTGCCCTTCTGAGCGTCGAGCTGCACCGCAAGCTGGCTGGTGGTGGCGGGCCGGTGGCCCAGGGCGAAGAGCAACCGCTGACGCAACGGGTGGGCGAGCGCCGCGAACTGCTCAGGCGCACCGATCTCCAGGACGTCCTCAGGAGGCGGCAGGTGGGAAGGCTGATCACGCATACTCAAAGTGTCTAAACTCTTTGACGCTTTAGCAAGGGCCGTGCTCTACTCCCTGCCATGACGACTCCAACGAATCTTCCGACGGCCCCTGTTATCGACGAGACAGTCCGACTGCTGACCGAGCACTACGTGTTCCCCGAGATAGCCGAGCAACTCGCAGGCTTGCTCCAGCGACGCCTCACCGAGGGCGCCTACGACGTCAACGACGCCGAGGAACTCGCCCGGCTGGTCACCGCGGACCTGCAGTCCGTCAACGGCGACCGACACCTGAGACTGAAGCACCACGCCGCCCCGGTGCCCCCGAAGCAGGGGGCAGCCACGCTGGACGCCATGCGCCGGAACTTCGACACCTCGCTGGGCGGTGCGCCCCGGGTGCAGTTGCTCGACGGCGGGGTCGCCGTGCTGGAGCTGGCACCGATGCTGTTCCCGCTGGAGTGGGCCGCCGAACCGCTGGGGGCCGCGCTCACTCTGGCCTCCCGCGCCCAGGCGCTGATCGTGGACCTTCGCGCCAACCGGGGCGGCGACCCGGACACGGTCGCCTTCGTCTGCAGCTACCTGCTCGACGAGCGCACCCACCTCAACACAATGCACTGGCGCGGCGGCGAGCGCATCGAGCAGTCCTGGAGCCTGCCGCACGTTCCCGGCGCGCGCTTCGGCGGCAGCAAGCCGTTGTACGTGCTGTCCAGTGACAGCACGTTCTCCGCCGCCGAGGAGCTGGCGTACAACCTCCAGCAGCTCGGCCGCGCTGTAGTCGTCGGCGAGCCCACCCGTGGCGGCGCACACCCGTGCCAGGGGTGGACCGTGCACCCCCACCTGGAAGCCACCGTCCCCTTTGGCCGTGCCATCAACCCCGTCTCCGGCACGAACTGGGAGGGCACCGGTGTGCAGCCGGACGTCCCTTGCGCTGCCGCCGACTCCCTCGACCGCGCTCACGCACTGGCGCTCGCCCGACTGACAGGCTGACCCGGTCCAGCTCATCGACACCACTGCACGCAGCGCCTCCCTCGCTCCACGTCAACGGCTGACCCGGCGGCGGGGGCCCAGTCTCCGGCGCCCCCGCATACGCACCACCCGCATCACAGGGTCACCTCTATAGAAGCCGAAGGGACCGACACGAGAACGACCCCTTGATCGGGCGGTTCAGGCCCCGAAGTACCTTGACTTGTTTGCCTCTTGGTGCAGAGTTGCGGCCGGGCGCTTGTCCGCGACCCAGACCGCCACGAGAATCCGGGCATGAGTGGCGACCGGGCCCACGAGAGGAAGCCCACACTGAACCGGAGAACTCGGTATCTCGGGCGCGAACATGCACGATAGCCTCGGTCTGGAACGGCTCGTGCGGGGCATCCCGCCGATCCGGTCCCGGCGTGGACCTCGCCGACGGCGCCCCGGCAAGCTCCACGCCGACAAAGGCTACGACCACCTGCGCCGCTGGCTCCGCAAACGCGGAATCCGCCACCGCATCGCCCGCCGTGGCATCGAGCCCTCCGGGCGGCTCGGCCGTCACCGATGGGTCGTCGAACGGACTGTGTCCTGGCTCGCCGGCTGCACCGCCGATACGAACGCAAGGCCGAACACTTCCTCGCCTTCGTGGGCATAGCCGCAGCCCTCATCTGCCACTGCCGCCAGCACGCCGAGTCTGGGGCCCATTCGACGCGAGCGGCCAGCGTGGGCGAGGCCGGGCACGTCGTCGTGCTCGGCTGTCTCCGCCGTGACCGATCCAACAGCCGCACTGCTTTGACCTGCAGTTTGACCGATGACCGATCCGACCTCTATCGGTCATCGGTCATGACCGATCCTCCAAAGTCACCAGCCCCCTACACCGCTGCATGCCCGGTGCCTGGCAGCGTGCTCACCGGTCGATGGAAGCGAGGCGCGGCCGTGCCAGGGCCAGTGAGTTATCCGGGGACACCGTTGTTCCCCGTTCGTCGGGGTGGCTATATCGGCGAGTCCTTCACCTACGAAGCCAAGGGCCCGATGCATGGGACACAGCGGTTGACGTCACTTGTCCGGGTAGTTCGGATGCTCGGGCAGCGGGGGTGAGAAGACCACCTTGCCGTCTTCCCAGCGCGCCTGGTAATCGCGCTCGCCGCCGGAATGACAGCACTGTGGATCGCTCGGCAGGTACACGGGATAGGACAGCGTGACCGACTTCCCGTCCTGGCTCTTGATCGTTGACTGGGCGACCCCGGTCGCATCAAAGCCCGCGTACTCGTTACCGTAGAAGAAGAACACGGCAACGCATGTCCCATCGACGCTGCCAGTACAGCGGCCGTGGATCGCACGAAGGGGGCCACCGAGCCCCTGCACAGTGCCGGCCTCGGTATCGGCTGTGTATCCCAGGCGCTTGATGCGGAGCACCGCTCGGTCCACGTCGAAGGACCCCGTTCCGTCCTCTGAGGTCTTCCCCGCCGACGGACCCGCGGGGCCCCACAGTGAAACGGACGCGCTCGGCGCCGGTTGGGCCTTGTCCGCCGACGCCCCGCAGGCTGTCACCAGCGTCAGGCAGAGCACCGCCGCCACGGCCGGGAGATTTACCGCTCGCCGCACCCCGCCACCCCCACGAGAACCCGCTCCAACATTCCGTACCGCACAGTGTTCAGGTCCTCCTGGGAGATGTTGCGTGTGACATGTGAGCAGAGTTCGGCGGCCCAGTCGCTGGGGGATGCCCGTCTCAGCTGAAAGACCGCCCTCGTCCCGAACTCCGACTCCGTCTCCTGCGTGGTGTTCACCGGCACGCTCAGCAGTAGGCGCTTACCGTCGGGGGAGGGCACGACGGCCCGCACATGAGCGGCAGCGGGCATACGGGTTTGAGTTATGAGTCCTTTGGGGCCCCACAGCTCCACCACGCCCCGCCTGACGCTGACGGTCTTGTCACCATCGGAGAGAAACGCTGTGGCGCGGGCGACGTCGGGGGGGATGGTGGTCGCACGGTGCCCATCCCTGGCGTCCCACACCTCCGCGCTCCCGTCTTTGCCGATCAGGAGCAGACGTCGGCCGTCGTTGCTGAACCGTACGGCGTTCCGATCGGCGAGCGGAGCGCGGAATCCGGGTATGACTACGGTGACCCGCCGTCGTTCGCGGAGATCCCAGACCTCGACGCCCCGCAGGTCCGGGGTTGTCACGGCGATCCGCTCGGACGCAGGGTCGGCTGCGAGCGTGGTTGCGTACCGGCTCCGGTCGACCTCCGAGTTCTCCCGGAACAGCAGCGTCTCACCCGTCTTGAGGCCGGTTGTGACATCCCACTGGGAGACAGCGCCTCCCACCAGGGCGACTAGGCGCCCGTGCCGGGTGAATCCCAGGTTGAGGACCTCCGCGGTCCGGGGTGTCGACCCGAGGGGCAGATCGACGGGTATCTGGCGCAGTACTCGGAGGGAGGGCAGCTCGTAGAGCGTGATCGACTGCGCCGAGGCGTCGTTCACGGCCAGCGTCTTTTCCTCGGGGTCGAAGGCAAGCCTCGCGGAACTCTGGTACCCGCCCGTACCGGTGGCTGCGATCTGCTGTCCGGTCGTCGGGTCCCAGACTGCGATTGCGCCGCCGACGCCTACCGTGACCAGGTAGCGGCCGGAAGGGGTGAAGTGCGCTGCCTCCTCGTCGCGCTGGCCGGTGTCCGCGTTGCCTTGGGCGCCGAAGGCGGCGGTCGAGAGCGAGCCGGGCGTCGGGGCTGTAGTGACCAGTACCTCCGTTCCGCGGGCGAAGGCCATGCGGCGGCTCGTGCCGGCCAGGGCGTAGCGGGTGTAGCGGCCCTTGGTTCCGTCCTCGGCCAATACGAGCAGCCGTTGTCCGGTGGCGGCGTCATGCACGGTTACCGCTTCGTCCTCGCGTGTCAGCACGATTCGGTCCGAGACGCCGACCAGCTCGCCGGTCAAGACGCTTTTCGAGCTGCAAGGCAGGCTCTGGAAGAGATGGGGGTCGGGACTGCCGGCGGAGATGTCGGACAGTCGCCACTTGTCGTCGGCGCACGTCGAGGTCACGGGGCGGGGGCCTGGGGGGAACTCGGGCTCGTTGAAACCGGGGACAGCCGTCAGACGGCCAGAGCGTGCGTCCCAGACGCCCTGACCTCCCGGCCCGGAGGACACGACGTGCTCGCCGTCCGCGTCGAAGACGAACCCACTGGGGGAGCGCTCACGGAGCGGTTCCAGGGTGACGGGCCGGGCGGTGGGTCGGTCGAGGTCCCATACCTGGGCCGTGTCGTCCTGTGGAGGATGGGCCAGCAGGCGGCGTCCCGTGCGGTCGAAGCGAAGTTCGTCAACCGCCTGAGCGGTGCTGGTGGTGCTCGTCGCGGCTTGCAGGGTGAGCCGGGTCCTGTTTTCCCCCAGGTCCCAGATCTTGATGCGGTTGCCGGCGCCGCCCAGGGCCAGCAGGGTGCCGTCGGGGCTGACCGCGACGGCTGATACGTCGTCCATGCGGACCACCAGAGAGGGTCCGCCGGCCCCGATGCGCCACACGGAAAGCCGGCCCGCACCGTTGCGTACCGCGGCGACCTGGCCGGAGTCGTCCAGCGCTGTCTCCGCAACCTCCCCGCCGGCGGGCAGGACAGCGTCGTACGGTGCATCGGCCAGATAGCGGGCGAACAGGTTGTCATGTGCCTGTGGGGTGGGTGCGGTGCGCCAGGCGGCGACGGACAGTAGCGCGGCATTCTCCCGATGGGAGACCGCCTGGCTCTGCGCCTGCTGCACGAGGCCGGCCGACAATTCGGCGGCTTTGCTGCCACGTACCGAGTGCACACCGACGCCAGCCAGGGTTCCCATCGTCACCGCGATCGCCGCCGCGACGATGGCTTTGCGAGAGCGCTGGCGCTGACGCCATTCCAGGCTTGTCAGGAGGTATTCGCGTTCACCCTCCGGGATGTCGTCCGGCCGGTCGCGCAGCCACTCCCGCGCCTGCTTGAGTTCGGAGCCGCGCATCAGCAAGGCGTGCTCCCGGCCGCTCTGCTGCCAGCGCACGATGCGCTCGCGCACATGTTCCTGCCAGCTCCGAAAGTCGCGGTCGGCGTCGACCCAGGAACGCAGCGCGGGCCAGTGTTCGAGCAGCGCCTCGTGGGCGAGCGAGACCGTCTCCACGCCGTCAGACGCGCGATCGAGGTGTACCAAGCGCTGGACGGCCAGGAGTTGGGCGGCTCCCCAGCAGTCGGGGTGCAGCTCGGTACGGCGTGCGGTGCGCCCGGTGTCGACCGGGTTGTCGAGGCCTCCATCGCCCGGGCGAACAAGCTGTACGAACAGTCGCCGCGCCTCGTCACGCACGTCGCCCAGCCGCTCCTTGACGACCCGCTCGGCATGCGACGCGAGGGCGCCTGCGACTCGGCCGATCTCCTCGTAGGCGGCGTGCCCGAGGACACCTTGGCGCTGTCGCTCCCACAGCATGGTGAGGGTGAACTCGAGCAGGGGCAACGCGCCGGGGCTGCGGCCCGCGTCCGACAGGAGCCGTTCGGTGAGCCGCTCCTCCAGACGCACGGCCCCGTGGAACGAGGCCACCGGGGACAGCACCACGTCACGGAGCTGGTCCTCAGCCAGGCGGTCGACGAGCACGGGCGACGCCTCGCATACCCGCTGCAGAACCGGGAAGCGCTGCATAGCCTTCAGGAAGTCCAGCCGCAGGGCGAAGACCAGCCGCACCAACGGCCCGCCGTCCGCGGCGCGCCATCCGGTCATGCCCACCAATTGCTCGACCAAGTTCTCGGCGGCATCTCGCGAGCAGTGGAACAGCACTTCGAACTGATCGACGATCAGGACGAGTTGGGTCGTCCCGCTGCGGGTGAGCAGCTCCCTGACAAGCGGAGCGCTCGCCCCCTCCCGCAGCCGCCCAGCGAGCCGTTCGACCTGTTCGAGTCGGTCGAGCGGCTTGATGACCTCGGCCGGCGCGTTGAGTAGTGGCAGCAGGGCGGAAGCGAGCATGACCTCAGCACCCGCGGCGGGCTCCGGGACCAGCGAGGCGATGCTGCAGTCCCCACGTTTGCGTAGCGCGGGGACAAGGCCGGCGTGGACGAGCGACGACTTGCCGACCCCGGACACCCCGATGATAGGGACGACCGACGACGTGGTGACCGCCTCGGTCAACGCCTTGATCTGCTCACGCCGCCCGAAGTAGTGGACGGCATCCTCCTCCCGGAAGGACTTCAGCCCACGGAACGGCGACTGCAGCGCGGCAAGGCGACGCAGGTCAGGATGAACCTCGAACAGGACGTCGGCGGTGATGGCGTAGGCCGCCCGTTGAAGGAACCGCCCGTCGGTGGCGACAACCATGCCAACCACCCCCTTGAAGCGCTCGTCCCACAGTGGCGTGCCGCTGAATCCCTGCCGGATTTCGCAGGCACCAGTGCTCTCGAACTGCAGCCAGCCCCGTCCCCGGTCGTCCACGATCGAGCCGAGTGACCAGACACCCTCGTCGTCGCCGGCAGGGAAACCAAAAGCCCGAAAGGGGTGGCCGCGCACTGTCTCAACGTCCAGCAGCCGCACGGGCTCAGTCCCAAGCGGCGGGTCCTCGTCGAGCGCGAGGACGGCGATGTCGCCTGAGCCGTCTTCCGCGACAGGTATGTGCGTGACGAGCCGCGCGGTCTGTCGGTGTACTGGCCGCCCGGTAAGCGGAAAATCCAGATCGACGGTGAGCCCCACGGTGAGGGGGCTCCGTTCCCGTTCCCCGGCGACGGCTGAAACGACGTGCGCGCACGTGAGCACGAGCCTCGGGCCTGCTAGAAAGCCGGCCCCCTGAGGTGTGGCCCACGCGCCGCGCGACCACAGGCGGGCAATCCCGCGGTTGGGAGTAGGTTCGGGCACCGCGACGCCCCTCGCGCCCTACCCCGTCACGGCGCCGCTGCGCGCAGCGAGCGCCTGGGTGACCGGAACAGCATCCGGATGCTGCTTGTCCCACTCCATGGTGAGAGTGAGCGACCCCTCGCCAGCAGTCTTGGCGAGAAAGACACCTGCCCCCGCCGACAGCTTCAACCCGAGCTCGAGAGTGATCTTGTCCGGTTGCCGCGGTAGGTCAGCGACCCTACTGAGCACCGCATGCGCGGCCTCCCGAACACTCTCCAGACCGCGCTCCAGCGTCTCCGATGCCTCAGCCACCATCCCACCGGGCCTGGCGACCCTGACCACAGCCTGCGGCCCGTCGTCGACTTCGACCAGCACAGAACCGCCGCTCTCTAACGGCACCCTCAGCAAATCGGGCATCGAGTCCCCCCGCCACCTGCAGCAATGTGATGCGCGCCACTCTAGTGCTTGCAGAAGGTGCCCGTGGCGAGATCGGCCATTCACAAGGCGGACACGACAGCGACGGCCGCCGATGCAGTGACGGGACGGTATTTCGCTTCACTGGTGAGACCTGGCGGACCGCTGCGGGCCGTGAAGCACGTTCCAGCCTGGATGGCCACGACCTGAACAACTGTCAGTGTCGGTGCTGTTGGCACCATGCACGAGAGTGCGAGTGAAGGGCACGAGGCGAGGCGTGCGAGGGCCTTCCTGCTTGGCCAGGTGACAGCGGCCAGTTGAAATTGGCTCTGGCCGCGGTTCCGTGAATTCCCAGGTCAGCGGCAGGAGCGGGGGATCGTTGCGCCAGAGTGCTTCCTGCCGCGGCGAGCAAGACGGTCGAGGATACGGCTTCCTCGGGCCGGAGTGAGGGTGGAGCTGCCAGCGACTCCTCCGACGCCCCGCTGGTGGAATCGGTGTCCACCAGCAGGACGGGCCGGCCGCAAGCGGGCAGGAAGAGTGCACAGCTCCTACCAACGCACTCTGACGAACGGCCGCTTGGATTCCGCTAGGTCGTGCTGGGGCTCCGGGCACGCCGCTGTTTGTGCGACCGGAAGAGCTGGTCCCGATGGACGTCGTTGAGCAGGTACCGGGCCTGTCTGCGACCAGCGTTCCCGAAGAGAACCACGCGTTGGCGCGGTGAGTAACGAGGTTGAGCCTCGGCGTCCGCCGGCAGATCAGGCGTGCGGCGATTCGCTGGCATCCGAGCGACGACCCCCGATGGAGGCGACCAATGCGTCTGCCACGATCGCCGCATCTGCCTCTGCAACTTCTGCTGGGTATTCCGGCAGCAGATCGTCCCAGACGGGCATCCATGATCCGTACAGCTGGGTCTGTCCCTCGGGCCGTGCGAAGAACCAGATGTGCAGGTGCGCGCCTCCGTCTCCGATGCGGTAGACGTGGGCTCGCGAAATGTGTGGCAGGGCCTGCACGTGGCGGACGATGTGAGTGGACAGGACCCCCAGCTCGGCTGCCAGCTCATCGGGCAGGTCAGCCATGTCGTAGTGGTCACGCGGATGCAGCATGAGCACCAGCGGCACACCGACTCCCGTGATGCGGGTGAGCCGCCAACTGTCGTTGAGCCAGATCCCATCGCCTCGGTCACGGCACGCCTGGCAGTTCGACGGGTCCTCGCCGTGTCGTGGAGGCTCGGGCAGAACCGGAGGGCGCAGCGGCGCGACGCGCAATCCGTCCGGTTCGAACGGGCTGATATCCCACCCTGTCATGCGCGCGAGCGGGAGCCGACGCTCGCCATCTGCCGCGGTAAGCGCGTGGTCGTAAAACTCGTCAGGTCGCAAAGCCATGGTCCGAAGACTAGTTCGGCCTCGACACAGGCGAGGACCGGGGTGACCTGAGAAGCCGTTGCCATACCGATCATGGAGTCTGTCGATCGAACGGGAGTCTCGATCGGGTGATCGGGGGCCCTGCCCGGCATGAGAGCAGGACCTGGCGGTATACGGGGAAAATCCAGGGGAGCGGACGGCCGCGCGCTGCTACGGTCGGGCGCTATGAGCTGGCTTCCCGATGACTTCGTCCACCCCGTCCTGGTGCCGCTGCCGGGCGGTGGCCATCACCTGCGGCCGATCCGGGAGGCGGACACCCCGCTCGACTATCCGGCTGTCATGGGTTCGCGCGAGCGGCTGTGGACCATCTTCGGCCCGGCCTGGGGCTGGCCCGCGGCCACCATGACCTACGAGGCCGACCAAGCCGACCTGTTGCGACACGAGAAGGAGATCGCCGCACACCAGTCCTTCAACTATGCGCTGTTCGACGCGGCGGAGACAGCTCTGCTCGGCTGTGTCTACATCGACCCACCGGAGAGGGCCGGCGCGGACGGCGAGATCTCCTGGTGGGTGGTGGACGAGCTGGTGGGCAGCAAGGTCGAGCAGGCCCTCGACGCGCTGGTGCCGCAGTGGATCGCCGCCGACTGGCCGTTCGAGCAGCCGCGCTTCCTCGGCCGCGAGATCTCCTGGTCGGACTGGCTCGCCCTGCCGGAGCATCCCGACACGTAAGTGGTTGTTGCCCGTACCGATCTCGAAGGCTGTCGATCGAACGGGAGTCTTGATCGGGTGACTGCGGCGGTTTCCGTGCGTGAAAGCAGGGCCTCCTGGTAGCTCGGGGGTGCGATCCCATTCCGAGTGGTTCCCGGAGGCCCTGTTGTCTTTGTTGTACGTGCCCGAGCCTGTTGACTTCAACTCGTCCGCCGTGTCGTGCGATTGCCTCGCGCACGTGTACGGCAACGCGGCCGACCATCCGGACCGGGTGCGCCGGTATCCGTCGGACATGACGGACGCGGAGTGGGCGGCCGTCCGGCCGTTGCTGCCGGTGCCGGCCTGGTTCCAGGGGCGGGGTGGACGGCCCGAGGGCTACTGCCACCGGCAGCTGTTGGACGCGATCCGCTACCTGGTCGCGGGCGGGATCTCGTGGCGGGCGATGCTGCGGACTTCCCCGCATGGGCCCGGGTCTACGCCTGCTTCCGCCGCTGGCGCGAGCACGGGCTGATCGTCCACGACCGGCTGCGCGGGACGGTCCGTGAGCGCGAGGGCAGCGAGGCCGACCCCACTGCGGGGATCATCGACGCGCAGTCGGTGCGGGCCGCCGCGACGGTGCCGGCCGCCTCACGCGGCTACGACGACGGGAAGAAGGTGCCGGGCCGCAAGCGGCACATCGTGACCGACACCCTCGGCCTGCTCCTGGCCGTCGCGGTCACGGCTGCGAACATCGGCGACCGGGACGCCGCGGCGGGCCTGCTGATGCGGCTGCGCCGTCTGCACCGCGACATCACCCTCGTGTGGGCCGACGGCGGCTACACCGGCTCCCTCGTCGGCTGGTGCCGGGACAAACTCGCCCTGACCTTGGAGATCGTCAAGCGCACCGACGACATGGCAGGGTTCGTGGTGCTGCCGAGGCGGTGGGTGGCAGAGCGCACGTTCGCATGGTTGATGAACTCCCGCCGTCTGGCCCGGGACTACGAGACCCTGCCCGCCACCAGCGAGGCGATGATCCGGTGGTCGATGGTCACGGGGATGAGCCGGCGTCTGGGACGGCCACGGTCCGCCGGACGGCACTGAACGCCCCCGACGCCTCCAGGAGGAGCCACCCGCGCTCCGCCAGGCGCGGGGCTTTCGACCGCAGCCCCTCGACCTTCGCCGGCGTCGCGTCAAGGCCCAGCTCCACCGCGATCTCCTTGGCCCGAAGCGGTCCGTGACCCGTGGATCGCTGCTGTTCAAGCACGCCCAGAATGCGCTGATAGTCCGGCGCCAGAACCGTCACCGGCAGCCCTTCCCGCCAGGGCGGCACCGTCGAGCCCGGCACCGGCGCGAGCGACAGCACCGCTTTCTCCTCGGCCTCGGTCCCGGCGGTGGTCTCGGCAGCCGAGGCTGCCAGGGCCTCGACCAGCTCTTCCCGCGCCATCACCCGCCGGTCCAGCTCGATCTCGGCGGCCTCCAACACCTCAGCCAACCAGGCGACTTCCTCCCGTAGCCCTTCCACCCGCACACGGGCCGCTGTCTCCCGCTCCTCCAGCATTCCCAGCACCGACGCCATCGCGCACCCCTCGCTCACGGAGCGGAAACAAGACGCCGGATGTCTCTCTCATTCCGAGCTACACCATGCCTGACCAGCAGAAATCAACGGATCACGTTCGGTTGAGATACGGCTTCTCACAGGCAGGTCAGGAGTTGGCGTGGTGCGCTTCCACGACGCCAGCACTCGTCGGCGGCGTCGCAACGGCCGCTAGTGCCGCATCAGGCATCGTTTGCCCCGCCCTGTGGGAGACAAATGATGTGCTGGGCTGAGCGGTTGCCGCGTAGCCTGCCTGGCTGTGGACATGGGACGTGCTGATCAACAGCTCCGCCTGATCGCTGAGATCGTGCAGGTTGCCGGAGCTCTTGAGGTCGAAGTGTGGCTTCGCGGTGGATGGGCCATGGACTTCTTCCTCGGCGAGGTCACGCGAGACCATGAGGACATTGACTGGTTCGCCTGGACAGACAATGCCGGGGCCCTAGCGGAAGGCTTGCTGCTGCACGGCTATCAACCGATCCCAGGACCGCCACCCGACCTGCAGCTCGATTTCGCCAAGGACGGGCTGGACAACAGCTTTACGTTCCTGGACCGGGATATGGCCGGCCGTGTGGTGGTCGCCGGGGGCCCATGGGCCGGTGCGCCCTGGCCCGAGGGAATGCTCGATGCCGGGCCGTATGGGTGGGCTGCAATGTGCGATCGTCAGTCCGCAGGCCCAGATCGAGATCAAGCGGATGACGCCGATCTGGGATCCCTCCCGGCCTCGACGGACCAAGGACGCCGAGGATATCGCCCGGCTGGAGGCGGCCCTCCGGGCATGGGGCAACTGGTCTGAGTGAGGGTCTTGGCTGTCGGCCGTCCCCTACCCTCGGGCAGTGGCAGAACGAGTACGCGTCCGTGAGATCGATGACGACGAGGGTCTGCGGCTGCTGCGGATCATCCGCAGGGGTACCGGGTCGGTGGTGACCTGGCGGCGAGCCCAGATGGTGCTGCTGTGTGCGCAGGGCATGCCGGTGGCGAAGATCGCCGAGGTGTCGTTCACCAGCGGCGACCGGGTCCGGGACGTGCTGCACAACTTCAACACCGACGGCTTCGACTCTCTGTATCCGAAGTACAAGGGCGGTCGGCCGAAGACCTTCACGCTGCCCGAGCGGCGTGAGATCAAGAAGATGGCGAAGTCCAAGCCGACCGAGCACGACCTGCCGTTCTCCACCTGGAGCCTGACCAAGCTGGCGGACTTCCTGGTCGCCGAGGGGGTGGTTGGCGACATCAGCCACGAGGGCCTGCGCACCCTGCTCCGCGAGGAAGGCGTCTCCTTTCAACGCCTGAAGACCTGAAAGACCTCCCGCGACCCGGACTACGCCGCCAAGAAGGCCCGCGTCGAACACCTCTACGCGATCACGGGCGGCGAAGTCATACTCGAGGAGGGCGAGCCCGAAGTCGTCTTCTGCATGGACGAGTTCGGGCCGCTCAACCTGATGCCCCACCCGGGCCGGCAATGGGCCGAACGAGGCGGCAAGCACAAGGACCCCGACCGCGAACCCCGCCGCAGGCAGCAGGCGACCTACAACCGCTACGGCGGAGTACGGCACCTGTTCGCCGCCCTGGACCTGGCCAAGGACAAGCTCTACGGCCACATCAAGCCGATCAAGAAGCGCACCCAGTTCCTGGAGTTCTGCCGCTACCTGCGCACTCTCCATCCGCCCCAGGTCCGCATCGCGATCGTCTGCGACAACTTCTCCCCGCACCTGACCACAAGGAAGTGCCAGCGGGTTGGCACCTGGGCGGCAGCGAACAACGTCGAGTCGCCCACACACCCACCAACAGTTCCTGGCTCAACCGGATCGAAGCCCAGTTCACGGCCCTGCGCTATTTCACCCTGGATGGCACGGACCACGCCGACCACAAAGAGCAGGGCAGCGTGATCCGTCGCTACATCATCTGGCGGAACCGCCACGCCTACGACCGGCGCCTCCGCGCCGTCCTCGACAGGGCGAACGTTGCCTGATGCGGCACTAGTCCGCGGCGGCGACGGGCTCCTGACCCCCGCCCCTGGGGCACCAGGAGTGAGGCGCCGCGTCCGACACGCGGGCAGGCGCCCAACACGACTGGTAAGGGGGATGCAGCTGTGCCCTGGATCAGGGGCTACGTGTGGTCGGAGGGCTGCCGGTCAGAGCCCATGTCCGGCTCTCGGCGGATGCGCGGCGGGAGACCGCCTGGGGGGTCAGCGGCCCCAACGCAGCGCTGCCGTCTGCACCGGCGCATCCCACAACCGCAGCATTTCCTCGTTGGCCCGGCACAACGTCACCGAGCACCCCGCCATGTCCAACGAGGTGACGTAGTTCCCCACGAGGGTCCGAGCCACCTGTACGCCCCGTGCCGCCAGCACCCGCGCCACCTCCGCGTGGAAGCCGTACAGCTCCAGCAGCGGCGTTGCGCCCATCCCGTTCACCAGGGCCAGTACCGGCCCGTCGGCGGCCGGGGCCGCGTTCGCCATGTCGTCCAGAACAGAGCCCACTGCGACCTCTGCGATCTCCCCCGCCGACATCATCGGGCGTCGCTCCCGGCCCGGCTCGCCGTGGATCCCGATGCCCAGCTCCAGCTCGCCGTCCGGCAGGTCGAAGGTGGGGGTGCCCTTGGCGGGGGTGGTGCAGGCGCTCAGCGCCACGCCGAAGCTGCCCGAGGCCTCGTTGACCTGCCGGGCGACTGCGACGACCTGCTCCAGCGGCGCGCCCTCCTCTGCCGCCGCCCCGGCGATCTTCTCGACGAAGAGCGTGCCCCCGGTGCCGCGCCGCCCGGCCGTGTACAGGCTGTCGGTCACGGCTACGTCGTCGTTGACCAGCACCCGCTCGACCCGGATGCCGTCCTCCTCGGCGAGTTCGGCGGCCATGTCGAAGTTCAGTACGTCTCCGGTGTAATTCTTGACGACGAACAGCACCCCCTGCCCGGAGTCCACGGCCTTGGCCGCCCGCACCATCTGGTCGGGCACGGGGGAAGTGAACACCTCGCCCGGACAGGCGGCGGACAGCATTCCGTGTCCGACGAAGCCGGCGTGCAAGGGCTCGTGTCCGGACCCGCCGCCGGAGACGAGACCGACCCGCCCGCCCTGCCGCGCGTCCCGCCGTACGACTACCCGGGCCTCGGCATCCACGTCCAGGTCCGGGTGGGCTGCGGCCAGCCCCCGGAGGGCGTCGGTGACCACGGTCTGCGGACTGTTGATCAGCATCTTCATCGTGTGCCTCCCGGTCGAAGCAGCGGCGGGTGAGCAGTCCGGCGCCGTCACGGAGTACCGAGCGCCGTGCGCCGGGCGCCGTGCGGGCGCGTCAGCGAGGAAACGCCACACGAACAGTGTGCTGCCACGCCGCGGACATCCGCGAGAGCTCGGGCGACCGCCTCGGAGAAAGATCGAGGAATCCGAAGCGGGCACTGGCCTCCGCGGGACCGGACCGCCCTCGCCTTTCCGGTACAGGCGACCCGTCTTACGCTGAAACCGGGGGGCTCGGGGCAGTCGAATGCCGGTCTTCGGACCGGCGGGAAGCGGGCACCCATGAAGGAGCGTCTCAAAGCACATGGGCTGGTCGGCGAACTCTCGGCCGAATTCGCCGGCACCATGATCCTCATCCTCTTCGGCTGTGGTGTCGTGGCCCAGGTGGTCGCCGGCGGAGCCCTGACGGACCCCGCGGGCGGCCTCGGAAACCACGACAGCATCGCCTGGGCCTGGGGTCTCGGCGTGACCCTGGGCGTCTACGTCGCGGCGAGGCTGAGCGGTGCTCACCTCAATCCCGCGGTGACCCTCGCCCTTGCGGCCTTCAAGGGCTTCCCGTGGAAGAGGGTCGCCCCCTACGCGCTGGCCCAGCTGGCCGGAGCCTTCGTGGCGGCCCTGATCGTCCGCTGGAACTACACCGAGGCGCTGGCCAAGGCCGACCCCGGTCACACCATCAAGACGCAGGGCGTCTTCTCCACGCTCCCGGCCAACGGAAACACCAACCTGCCGGTGACCGAGTGGGGCGCACTGCGCGACCAGATCATCGGCACCGCGATCCTGCTCCTGCTGATCTTCGCGGTCACGGACCTGCTGGGCACGCCCCCGGGCGCCAACCTGGCCCCGTTCATCGTCGGCCTGATCGTCGTGGCGATCGGCATGGCCTGGGGCACCAACGCCGGGTACGCGATCAACCCGGCCCGTGACCTCGGCCCCCGTCTGGCCAGCTTCCTCACCGGGTACGGAGGGGCCTGGAGAGATCAGTACGGGCACCTGTACTTCTGGGTGCCGATCATCGGCCCGTTCATCGGCGGTGTGCTGGGTGCGGGTATATACAAGCTCCTCATCGGCCGGTTCCTGCCGACCGCCGAACCGGAGCCTCCCGGACGCGTACCGGCACCGGACGAGAGCTGACCGGATCCGGGGCGGGCGGAACACGGCACGCCACGGCACGGCACGTCCGGCCGACCGTCCGTCCCGTCCCCTCCCGGACGACAGCCCCCACACACGGCACCCCCAAGAGGAGGCGGCACCCCATGGCTGACTTCGTCGGCGCAGTGGACCAGGGAACCACGAGCACCCGTTTCATGATCTTCGACCACGCCGGCAACGAGGTGGCGCGGCACCAGCTGGAGCACTCCCAGATCCTCCCGCGCTCGGGGTGGGTCGAACACGACCCGGTGGAGATCTGGGAACGCACCAACTCGGTGATCCAGAACGCCCTCCGGCACGGAAACCTCGACGCCTCCGACCTGGCGGCCGTCGGCATCACCAACCAGCGCGAGACGACCGTCGTGTGGGACCCCCGCACCGGCCGCCCGTACTACAACGCCATCGTCTGGCAGGACACCCGTACTGACTCCATCGCCGCTGCACTGGAGCGCGGCGGCCAGGGCGACGTCATCCGCCGTAGAGCGGGGCTGCCACCGGCGACCTACTTCTCCGGCGGCAAGATCCAATGGATCCTGGAGAACGTCGACGGCGTGCGGGAGGCCGCCGAGCGGGGCCACGCCCTCTTCGGCAACACCGACTGCTGGGTGCTGTGGAACCTCACCGGCGGACCCGACGGCGGCGTCCACGCCACCGACGTCACCAACGCCAGCCGCACCATGCTCATGGACCTGGAAACCCTCGACTGGGACGACGAACTGCTCGGCTTCTTCGGCGTACCCCGGGCCATGCTGCCCACCATCAACCCGTCCTCCCACCCGGAGGCGTACGGGCGGACCCGCACCTCCCGGCCGCTGCGCGAGGCCATTCCCATCACCGGTGTCCTCGGCGACCAGCAGGCGGCCACGGTCGGGCAGGTCTGCTACGCGCCCGGCGAGGCGAAGAACACGTACGGAACCGGCAACTTCCTGGTGCTCAACACCGGGACGGAACTGGTCCGCTCGCAGCACGGCCTCCTGACCACCGTGGCGTACCAGTTCGGCGACGACCCCGTGATCTACGCCCTCGAAGGATCCATCGCGGTCACCGGCTCCGCCGTGCAATGGCTGCGCGACCAGCTGAAGATCATCGGCGACGCCGCCGAGAGCGAGCGCCTGGCACGCACCGTCGAGGACAGCGGCGGCATGTACTTCGTCCCCGCCTTCTCCGGCCTGTTCGCCCCGTACTGGCGCTCCGACGCCCGCGGCGCGATCGTCGGCCTGGCCCGCTACCACGACAACGGCCACCTGGCGCGGGCCACCCTGGAGGCCATCTGCTACCAGACCCGCGACGTGGTGGAAGCCATGGAGCAGGACTCCGGCGTCCACCTCGACGTACTCAAGGTCGACGGCGGAGTGACGGCCAACGACCTCTGCATGCAGACCCAGGCCGATGTCCTCGGCGTACCGGTCAGCCGTCCGGTGGTCGCCGAGACGACCGCGCTCGGCGCCGCCTACGCGGCCGGGCTCGCCACCGGCTTCTGGCGGGACACGGACGAACTGCGCACCCACTGGCAGGAGTCCAAGCGCTGGAACCCCGAGTGGTCGGAGGAACGGCGCACCGAAGGGTACGAGGGCTGGAAGCGGGCGGTGGAGCGCACGCTCGACTGGGCCAAGGTCGAATAGGTTCCGGCCGCGCGCGCCCGCAGCACTGAGGAGGAGACCATGGTCGATCCGGTGGCCCTCTCACCCCAAGGCCGCACACAGGCCCTCGCCGACATGGGACAGGGCGAACTCGACGTCCTCGTCGTCGGAGGCGGCGTCGTCGGCAGCGGGGCCGCCCTGGACGCTGCCACCCGGGGCCTGAGCGTCGGACTCGTCGAAGCCCGCGACTGGGCCTCGGGTACGTCCAGCCGCTCCAGCAAACTCATCCACGGCGGCCTGCGCTACCTGGAGATGCTCGACTTCCGCCTCGTCGCCGAAGCACTCAAGGAACGGGGCCTCCTGCTCCGGTTCCTCGCCCCCCACCTGGTACGTCCGGTGCCGTTCCTCTACCCCCTGCAACACCGCGTCACGGAGCGCCCGTACGTCGGCAGCGGCGTGCTGCTGTACGACGCGATGGCCCGGGCCGCCGGCACCTCCGGAGGCCTGCCCCACCACCGCCACCTGAGCAGGCACCGGGCCCTGCGCGAGGCGCCTGCCCTGCGCTCCGACGCTCTGGTGGGCGCCATCCAGTACTGGGACGCCCAGGTCGACGACGCCCGGCACACCATGTTCCTCGCCCGCACGGCCGCCTCGTACGGGGCACTGACCACCAACCGCACCCGCGTCAGCCGCTTCCTGCGACAGGGCGAGCGGGTGGTCGGCGCCGTCGTCACGGACCTGGAGAGCGGCGACGAGACGGAAGTGCGGGCCAAGCAGGTCATCAACGCGACCGGGGTGTGGACGGACGACACCCAGGCCATGGCCGGCACCCGCGGCCAGTTCCACGTCCGCGCCTCCAAGGGCGTCCACCTGCTCGTCCCCCGGGACCGCATCAACTCCCGCACCGGTCTGATCCTGCGCACCGAGAAGAGCGTGCTGTTCGTCATCCCCTGGGGCCGGCACTGGATCATCGGGACCACAGACACGGACTGGACACTCGACAAGGCCCACCCCGCCCTCAGCTCCAAGGACGTCACCTACCTGCTGGAACACGTCAACAGCGTCCTGGCCACCCCCCTGGTCCCCGAGGACGTCGAGGGCGTCTACGCCGGCCTGCGCCCCCTGCTGTCCGGCGAGGCGGCGGAGACCAGCAAGCTGTCCCGGGAGCACCTCGTCGCCCATCCTGTGCCCGGACTCGTCGTGGTGGCGGGCGGCAAGTACACCACGTACCGGGTGATGGCCAAGGACGCGGTCGACGAGGCCGCCCGCGCCCTGGACGAGAAGATCCCCGACTGCGTCACGCACCGCGTTCCGCTGCTGGGCGCAGACGGCTACCCGGCGCTGTGGAACTCGCGGCACCGGCTTGCCGAGGGCTCCGGGCTCCATGTCGCCCGCATCGAGCACCTCCTGAACCGCTACGGCTCCCTGGCGCCCGAGCTGCTCGCCCTGGTGGCGGCCGACCCCGCGCTCGGCGAGGCACTGCCGAGCTCCGACGACTACCTGAGGGTCGAGGCCGTGTACGCGGTGACCCACGAGGGAGCCCGCCACCTGGAGGACGTCCTCGCCCGGCGCACCCGGATCTCCATCGAGTCCTGGGACCGCGGGGTCGACGCGGCGCCGACCGTGGCCCAGCTGATGGCGCCCCACCTGGGATGGGACCGGGCGCACCAGGACCGCGAGGTCGACCACTACCTCAAGCGCGTGGCCGCCGAGCGCGAGGCCCAGCAGCAGCCGGACGACCGGACCGCCGACGCGGTGCGGCTCGGCGCCCCCGACATCATCCCGGTGAAATGAACGGCCGCGCGGGGGTGTCTCTATGTCCTGCGTCAAGGATGGGGCGCTGGGTTTGAGGCTGTTTGGGGTGGTCATGCGGCAGTGACGCTGGGGGTCCGGGATTCGTAGAGGGTGCGTCGCGGAGCATGGCGAAGAGGACGCTGATGCGTTGGCGGGCGAGGCGGAGGAGGGCTTGGGTGTGGGTTTTGCCGCGGGCTCTTTGCCGGTCGTAGTAGGTGCGGGAGCCCGGGTCGGCGTTCATGCAGGCGAAGGCGGAGAGGAACATGGCGCGTTTGAGCTGCCGGTTTCCTCCTTTGGGTGTTTGTTCGCCGTGGATCGAGGTCCCCGACGGCTTCGTCGTCGGCGCGAGGCCGGCGTAGGAGGCGAGGTGGGCGGCGCTGGGGAAGCCGGTCCTTCCGGGGCCCGGCGCTGGTCACGGGCCGCGGCGAGCGGGCCAGGGACGGGATGACCACGTCGAGGGTGCCGGTTTCCGGGACCACGACGGTCTGTTCGTCGAGGGCGGCCTCGAGCAACCGGGCCTGATGATCACCCGTCCTCGCGTCCTGCCTCGGAAATGGCCAGCCTGGTGCCCGCCTCGCGGCGCAATCGCAGCACTTCGGCACCGAGTCCGGCCCGCTCGGGCATGATCGGCTCCAACTAGAATCGGCGATGAGATGGGGGTGTGACGTGGGCGCGTGGCGGACCGATCCGACGTTCGCGATGTGCCGGGCGTTGGTGGACGGGGCGGAACTGTCCTCGTTCGTGGGCGGCCCGTTCGACGTGCGGGCGGTGGCGGCCGCTATTCGGCCCGAGGCCACGGACGGATTCCTGCTCGACGAAGTCCCCTGGGAGCACTTCCCACAGGGGGATCACGTCAGAGATGCCGTTCACCTGCTGCACACCGGCGACTCTCCCCTTCGCACGGGAACGGGCGTTGTGAGCGGCATGTGCGCCAACGACATGCGGGCCGCGACCGTGCTCGCCGTACCGTTCCTGATCCGGATAGCCGCCGACACCCGCCACCCCCACCGTGCCGACGCGCTCGCTGAAGTCTCCTCCCCTGCCCGCGCCCGCCACTTCGGCGTCGCCTCCCGCAACGAACTTCTGCTCCACCGCGCCGACACCCGGGACGACACCCTCTACGACGATTACGGCGTCGAGGTGACCGGCTACCCGGCAGGCTGGTCGGTCGCCGCCGCCCGGGCCGCGATCACCGCCGACACCGCCCTCCTGCTGCCCCTCCTCAACGACCCCAGCCCCGCAACCCGCATCCGCGCCGCCTACGCGCTGGCGACCGCCGCCGACTCCGACCGCGCGGTCCGCGCCGCCTTCCGCACCCGGCTCGGCGCCGAACAAGACCCGATCGTCCGTGCCGCCATGGTCCTCGCCACCGCCGAAGCCACCCGTAACCAGCCCCACCCACCGACCACCGAGTGGATGCGAGAGCTGTGGCGGGACCGGACACAGGTACCTGAGGTCCGACTGGCCGCCGTGATCGGCTGGCTCTGCCTCACCGACGAACCCACCCCTGACGATCTTTACGCCGCCGTCGACGACCTCGCCTCCGACGAGCGCGCCCACGCTATGGACGCCCTGCCCTGGATGGCCGCTGCCAGCAGGTCCGGCGAGACGGGGCTGCGACACTGCATCCGAGAGATGCTCCATCCCGAACAGCCCGACCCGGCCGGGTACGACGACCCGTGGGCGCCAAATTGCTGATGGCGGTGGTGGGCGGCGTGTATGACACGCCAGCTTCTTACCCTGGCAGCTGTCGGCCCGGCACCACGCGTTCGTACCGCGCCATCCGTGAGACACCACATCTCTGGACAAGCGTTCCGCTTGCATAACGCACCTCGGGCAGAATCCTCGGCGGGAGTCCGGCCAGGTGTAGTGCCAGGCAGGCTCGCTCCCGGCGCCGGTCCACTTCAGGCCATCCAGGGGGAAAGAGACCCAGGACATCATCGGGCCGCCGGACAGGACCTGGCAGTGCTCGCAACTGCAGGTATGGACGTAATCGGGCTCGCCGGTGACCGTGAACTGGATGTCCCGGCACTGACAGCGCCCGGTGCGCGGAGTGGCCCTGATGGTTGTGGTCATGCGTCGACTCCCTTGTCGATTTGCTGCGCTGAACGGGATGAACGTGGGTGCCGGGGTGAGCGTGCGGTTGCACGGCTGCGGGTCGTCTCTGGACTTGCCGCTCTCAGTTGCGCCCCGAGTCCGCGTCGAGGCGGGTGAGGCAGATCGCCGGGTCGAGGAGCAAGCGGAGGCGGGCCGCGTCGTGCTGGAGTTGTTTCTCCTGCTGGCGGCCTTCGTCGAGGAACGTGAAAGGCAGGGGCCCGCCCGGGCCAGGGTCGACCCCTGCCGTGTACCGCGGGTTCACGTGCGTGTGCAGATGGGGCAAAACGTTGCCGAGGGTGCAGTAGTTGGTCTTCAGAGGCCGGTAATCGGCCTCGATGGCACGGCCGAGGGCCAGGGTCTCCCGGGAGAAAGCGGCCGCTGCCGCGTCCGGAAGCTGAGTGGGTTCGGCGACGTGAGCGTCCCGGTAGATCAGGACGCAGTAGCCGCGGATCTGTCCGGACCGCCACAGGTAGGCGTTGGCGACTTCGCCTCGGCGCAGCAGGATTCCCCACCCGATGTCCTGGGCGTCGAAGTCGTTGCCGCACATCGGGCAGCCGATCCCGGCCATGTGCTCCTCGAACTGCTCCGGCCAGCGGCCGGCGGCGAGCTCCGGCGGTCCTGCGGGCGTGGGTGAGCTCGTCATCGGGCCTCCTGAGACGTTGGCGCCGTGGTGTCGGCGGTGGGCAGGGTCCAGGGTGTCCGCGAGCGTCATTTCGAGCTTCTCCATGATGTTGCGCGAACCGTGGTTCACGGACATCGTCGCAGCCCAGACCATGCGCACACCGAGCTCTGTGAACGCCTTGCCCAGCAAGGCCCGCGAGCCCTCGGTGGCATAACCCTTGCCCCAAGCCGCCTGTCGCAGCCGGTAGCCGAGTTCGGCTTCGTCCAGCGGGCCCTCCGGCTCGGGACGCAGGTGGAACCAGCCGATGAACGCGCCGCCGTCCTTCTCGTGCGCGGCGAATAGTCCGAGGTCGCCGCCCCACTTCTCGTAACCAGCGAGGATTTTCGGCAGGTCGCGCTCACGGACGAGTCCCGGCGCGGTCGGATTGCCGCCGGTCAGGTAGCGCATCACCGCCGGGTCGCTGTCCAGCTCGATCAGCAGGTCCGAGTCATCGGCAGTGAAGCGGCGCAGGGCCAGGCGCTCGGTCTTCAGGTAGGTGTCCACGAGTCGATCATGCCTGCAGCAAGTCGGTCAGCCCAATGATTTTCCTCGGCAACTCGGAGGCGTTGCCATGACGTCGCAGGATATAGAGATGGGTGCGGCCTGGTGCCGGCCCGTTCCCCGTTGCCCCTGAAGGATCGGTCGCTTTCCTCCCGTGCCCCTCGCCTCCGCCGTGCCCGTCGTGCTGACCGCCTACTAGCGAACCCTCGGCCGTGGTGGCTGCGGAGCTAGTGGGAGGGAACGGACCGCGCCTGGTACGACGCCCCGTTCCGCCATCCGTCGCTGCGACTGTCCGCGTACGTCCGGCGGCGGAACGCGCTTCTGAACGGCGCTGAGCTGCCCGGCTGCCCGGCTGCCCGGCTTGCGGGGACGAGGGGACCGCTGGAGCCCCACTCGACCGGGCACGGATGGGTCGAGCTGTGCGGCCGGTGCGCGTGGGCGCCGGAGCCGTGTCCGTGCGAGCGGCGGCACCGGCTCGTGCCGGAGATCCCGTACGGCTGGAACGAGATCTGGAGGCGGGCGCACATGAGCGATGACGGCATGCCGAACCCACACTGGCCTGTGGGCTCGGGCGTTTCGTTCGGATGGCGGTGCGGGACGCGTAGTCTCGCGGGATGCACTCTCATCTGCGCTTTGAGGACCATGAGGTGGCAGCCGAGGCCTTGGAGCGGCTCTGCGTGACCGCTCGTACGAGGGTGAGGCGGCGAGCGTTCTGGTCGGGAGTGCGCTGAACGACGACGACCGGGAGTTCGTTGAGCACTGGTGTGTCCAGGTCGGGACACGGGCTGTGCCGGGCAGTCCTCTGCTCGGGCTGGCCGGCCTGTGCCTGGTGCATACCGCCCGACGCTTCGGACATCTCAGCGATGAGGTCCTTGCACCGGCGGAGGCGTTGGCGCTGCGGACGGAGGCGGATCCGTCGGATGTGGACGCTCGGGCTCTGGACGGCTTTGACTCCGGAGCTTCCTGCAACTGTGGTGAGGCTGGCCCCTGCTCCTACGCAAGCGCGTCCTGCTCTACCTTGACGGCCAGTCAGGTCGCATCCTCAACAAGCCCGAAACTCTCCGGGAACCCTTCCAGGAACTCCCGCCGGGCCGGGTCGGACTCCTCTTCGGCCATCGCCCCGAGCAGATCGAGCAACTCCTGCCGTTGATCACTCGACAGCTGGGTGAACAGATGCGCGATGCCCTCCAGCACCTTCACGGCGTTGTCCGGATCCATCTCTTCGTCGTCACTGCCCTCGATGAACCACAGGACACCGACCAAAGCCTCGGCCAATGCGCGGGTCAGAGACGGATATACGGGCATCAGGGCATCACAGTGGCCTCTCAACAGGTCAACGACGGAGTCAGGCCATACCACCACACCCCACTGACATCACTTTCCGTGAGCCTCCACAGGAAGTGGACCCGAACCCGAGTAGCGAGAGCGTCTGCTGTCTGAATGCGAGAGCGTCGCGCTGACGAGGAAGACGATATCGCCGAGTTTCGACAGCATCCCGGGGTTTGTCGAACAGGTTCGTGGCAGTGTGCGTGAGCGCTCGACCAGGCGGGCCGCTCGCGCGGCGCGCCGGCCCGCCGCGCGAGCGTGTGGGTTCAGAAGCGAAGGTCGCGGAAGGCCTGGCTCCTGGCCTGCATCTTCTGGATGTCGGTCCGGGCGGCGAACGGGTCCAGGGGTGTGCCGACTCCTCCGTGAGGGTCAGCCGATGCGGACGGTGGTCTCGGGGAGGGGTATGTCGGAGAGGTTCAGCTGGAGCCCGGTCAGGGTCAGGTAGGTCTGTGAGTCGGTCAAGGTCGAGGTGGTGGACGGCGCCTGGGTCTTCCCGCGCGTGCTCACCAGCAGGTGCCAGCCCCCGCGCTTGTAGCTGCGGGAGGCGTCGGGGCGGTCGCCGTTCGGGTTCAGCGTCCAGCCCTGGCGCTCCAGGTCGGCGCAGATCGTGTTCACCTCCGACTGTGCGGCGGTCTTCTCGCGGACGGCCATCCAGCCCGTCCTGTTCGAGTTGGCGCCGGCCGCGCCGGTCGGGCGGCCCTGCGCCGGGTCGAGGCCCGCCGCGCTGACCGCGGTCCGGATCACCTCGTCCACGGCGTCCCGTGTGAGGGGCGGTGACGTGGACTCCGGTGCGCGCGCCGCCGTGGATGGGGACGGCGTGGGCGCGCCCAGGTGGATGCGCCCCTCGTCGTCTATCTGGATCTGGTCCGGCAGGGCCACGGAGGCCAGACTCACGATCAAGGTCGCGGCCAGCCCGATCTACACCCTCTTCAACAGCGCGTTCAACGCGAAACTCCCCCCGAGTGATCATTCAGAGGGAGTCTCACACATACTGCTCGGCGCCCGGCAGGGACCACAGTGATGGCGCCGGTGTCGTCGGTGCTGACGTAGCGCAGGACGGGAGCGGTCCCTGTACCGCCAGGGCGGTTCGGGCCGCACCTTCTGCTCTACCGATGCGTGCGTCGTGGTGATGTGGCTGCCGATCCGCGATCCCGCAGTCCCGCGCCGGCTACGCGCCCGGGCTGCCCGCCTGCAAGAAACGGGGTCTGCTCCCCGCTTTCCGTGCTACCGTCCTGCCTGTCAGCAAAACGGGGACCGATCCCCGTTTTGGATGCGGGAGGGGGCGGAGGATCATGACGACCACGGCTTTGGTACTCGGTGGCGGGGGAGCGGTCGGGCTCGCCTGGACGGTCGGAATGCTGGCCGGGCTGGCCGAGGAGGGCCTTGACCTCTCCGGCGCCGACGTGACGATCGGGACCTCCGCCGGCTCCGTGGTCGGTGCGCGGCTCACCTCCGGCATACGGGCCGAGGAGATGTACCGCGAAGAACTCGACGGAGCCCCGGAACTCGACGTCACCGTCACGCTGCGCCAGACGGCCCGTTTCCTGTGGGCCGCACTCGGCTCACGCGATCCGCAACGTTCCGCCCAGCGCCTCGGGCGGGCCGCGCTGGCCTCCCGCACCGTCCCCGAGTCGGCCGTGCACGAAGCGGTCGCCGCCCTCCTGGCGGGCGTACGCGACTGGCCCGCCGCCGACCTGCGGCTGACCGCCGTCGACGCCCGCAGCGGGCAACTGGCGACGTTCGACTCCGCCTCGGGCATCGCTCTGCCCGACGCCGTGGCGGCGAGCTGCGCGGTGCCGGTGGTCTGGCCGCCCGTATCGGTCGCCGGCGGCCGATGGATGGACGGAGGCAGCCGCTCCACGGCCAACGTGCACCTGGCCCGCGGCGCTCGCCGGGTCGTCGCCGTCACCCCGATCCCCGAAGCCGTCGGTCCCCACCCGAGCGCCACCGCCCAGGGGGCCGAACTCGCCGCCAACGGTGCGCTGGTGGTGGTCCTCACCCCCGACCGCGCGGCCCGCAGGGCCTTCGGCCGCAACATGCTCGACCAGACCCGCCGTACGGCCGCCGCCCGGGCCGGCCGTGCCCAGGCGGCCTCCTGCGCGGACACCGTCCGCGCGGTGTGGACCCCCTGATGCACCGGACGCGTACGGAGCGCAACGGCGTCCGCCGCTCCCGACGGGCCGCCGCCCACCCCATGGGCAACCACCCGTGCGGCTCCTTGCGCCGCCCCCCTCGAACCGGAGTGTGATCATGAACGGCAACACCAACGTCGTGGTGATCGGTGGCGGTTACGCGGGCGCCATGGCGGCCAACCGCCTCACCCGGCGCGGCGATGTGAGGGTCACCCTGGTCAATCCGCGCCCCACGTTCGTCCGCCGGATCCGGCTGCACCAGCTGGTCGGCGGGACGGACAGCGCGCTCCTCGCGTACGAGGACCTGCCGACCGAACGCGTACGGCTGGTCGTGGACACCGTCACCCGGATCGACGCCGCCGACCGCGGTCTCCATCCTCGCGGGCGGCGGCACACTGTCATACGACTACCTGGTCTACGCGGTCGGCAGCGGCAGCGCCGACCCGGCGGTTCCCGGAGCCGCGGAGTTCGCCCACCCGCTCGCCACCCTTGAGGAGGCCGCTGAGGAGGCCGTCAGGCTGCGGCCGGTCCTGGAGGCCGCGCCGGCGACGGCCGCGGTGACGGTGGTCGGCGCCGGCCCGAGCGGCATCGCGACCGCCGCCGAACCGGCCGAGGAGGGCCGCGTCGTAACGCTGGTCCGCGGCGGGCTCTCGGACCGTACCTGCACCCCCGCGGCCGGCGCTCGGTCGCCGGCCGCCTCGCGAAGCCCGGGGTGAGCGTGCTCGAAGGCTCCGGAACGAAGGTGACAGCCGTGACCCGGGCCGCCGTGTCGCTCGCCGACGGCCGTGAGGTGGCGAGCGGGGTGACCGTGTGGACCGCCGGCTTCGCCGTCCCGGACCTGGCCGTACGTAGCGGGCTGAGCAGCGACCCCGAGGGCCGTCTGCTCACCGACGAGACACTGATCAGCGTGGACGACGGCCGTATCGTCGCGGCCGGTGACTCGGCGGCACCGTCGCGTCTGCCGCTGCGGATGAGATGCCAGGCCGCCAGGCCGATGGGGCCCGGGCCGCCGATACCGTGCTCAGCCTGATCGGGGGCGAACCGCCCGCCGTGCTCAACCAGCCCTTCGGCGCCCAGTGCATCAGCCTGAGCCGGGGCACCGGGGCGTTCCAGTACGCCGACCGGTTCGACACCGCGGTCCGGTTCAAGGCCGGCGGCCGTCACGGGGCGAAGCTCAAGGAGGCAGTCTGCACGGGGGTCGTCAAGCACCTCGCCGACGAGGCCGACAGGCAGGGAGGCTACAAGCTCCACCTCATGGAGCGCGGCGGCACCGGGCGCCGGGCGGGGCGGCCGCGGGCCGCGCGGCTCGTACAGGCCGAGAGCGCCGCACCCCGGGCCGACCTCCCGTCGCCCGTCTGACTGGCCCCGATCCGGACGGGGAACGCATCCCGATCCACGGAAGGCTCGACGGCAGCCCCCACGGTGGATCCCCGCCCCGCCCCGCCCCCGCCCCGCACCGCCACCCACCAGAACGTCCCACCGAGAACCAGAGGAACACCATGCCTGCCCCGACCCTCGATGAACTCACCCCCACGGGCGCCGACTTCACCGCCGACCCGCACCCCGTCCACGCCGCACTGCGCGAGAAGGGCCCTGTCCACCGCGTCCACATCCCCGGGAGCGGTGACGTATGGCTGGTCCTCGGCCGCGACGCGGTGCGCGCCGCGCTCACGGACCCCCGCCTGCGCAACGACATACGGCACTCCGCGACGTGGGAGAGCGACGGCGGCAACGCCATCGGGCTGAACATGCTGCAGACCGACGCCCCCCGGCACACCCGCCTGCGCGCCCTGGTCGCACGCGAGTTCACCGCCGGCCGGATCGAGGCGATGCGGCCGCGCGTGCAGCAGATCGCCGACGGCCTCCTCGACGCCCTCCCGCCGACCGGGACCGTCGACCTGGTCGCGCACTACGCGCTGCCACTGCCGCTCACTGTCATCTGCGAGCTGCTCGGAGTCCCCGTCCAGGACCAGCACCTCTTCCATACCTGGTCGACCGAGCTCGTCGCACCGTCCTCACCCGCCGCGGCGGGCGCCGCCGCCGGGGAGATGAGTGCATACTTCGCCGCGCTCATCGCCGCCAAGGCCGGTGATCCCGGGCCGGACCTGATGAGCGCCCTCGTCGGGGCCTCCGCGGCACCCGACGGGCTCCGTGCCGAGGAACTGCTCGGCATGGCCTTCCTGCTGCTGGTCGCCGGGCACGAGACCACGGTCAACCTCATCTCGGGCGGTGTCCTCAACCTGCTGCGCCACCCCGACCAGCTCGCCGCACTACGGGCGGACCCCGGCCTCCTCGACGGCGCCGTCGAGGAGATGCTCCGCCACGACGGGCCCGTCACCGCGGCGGCGTTCCGGTTCGCCGCGGAACCCCTGGAGATCGCGGGGGTCCGGATCCCGGCCGGCGACAGCGTGATGCTCTCCCTGGCCGCGGCCTCCCGCGATCCCGAGCACTTCGCCGACCCCGACCGCTTCGACATCCGCCGCGCCGCCCGGGGACACCTTGCGTTCGGCCACGGCATCCACCACTGCCTGGGTGCGCCGCTCGCCCGGGTCGAAGGCCGCATCGCCGTGGCGACCTTGCTGCGGCGGCTGCCGGACCTCGCCCTGGCCACCGAACCCGACTCCCTCGTACGCCGCCCGAGCACCATGCTCAGGGGCGTCGCCGCCCTGCCGGTGCGCTGGTCACGGCGGCTCCCCACGTGACGCCGCCACCGATGGCGCTAGCATCCGTACCGTACGTGGGCACCGGCGACGCGAGGAGTGGACAGTGACCCCGGGCACGGAACGGCCTGCGCCGGTACGACGTGACGCGCGGCGCAACCGCGAGCTGCTGCTAGCCGCCGCACGCAAGGCCTTCGCCGCCCAGGGCCTGGACGCCCGCCTCGACGAGATCGCCCGCCGGGCCGGCGTCGGAAACGCTACCCTGTACCGGCACTTCCCCACCCGCGCCGCCCTCATCGACGCCGTGTTCCGGGACGCGCTCCAGGGCACGGTCGACGCCGGGGAAGAGGCCCGTGGCGCAGCCGATCCCTGGGCGGGGCTGGCCTCCTACCTGGAGGCGGTCTTCACCGTGCTGGCAGCGGACCGGGGCGTCAACGACCTGATGACGACCCCGATCGAAGGGGTGACCTCCCTCGACGCCGTCCACGTCCACAACCACGAAACGATCGCCCTGCTCGTGGACCGTGCCCAGCGTGACGGCGCGATGCGCCCCGACGTCACCGTCGAGGACATGCTCCTGAGCCTGGCCACGCTCGGCCGCTCGGTCCCCTCCTTGGCAGCCGCGGGGCCACCTCACGCCTGGCGCCGGCAACTGACCCTGTTCCTGGACGGCTTGCGCGCCGCGACGCGCCCCCCGTCGGACCTGCCCGCGCCGGGCCTCACCGCGGAGCAACTGGCTGCAGTCCTCCTCGACCTGGGCCCCCACCGCCCGACCTGAGCGGCTCCCGCCTCGATTCGGCTCCGCGCCCCCCGCCCCTGCCGGCGCTCGGGGCAGCCAGGACCCGCTCTCAGCCACTCCCCAGGCGTCTTCACCACACAGCAGCCACTTCATCCGAGCGTTCGAGAGCCTGTACGGCCGCACACCCGCCGACTTCGCCCGCACGTCCGGCCGAGCGGAGCCGCAGGGCTCAGCCTCGATAGGCCGTGGTCGCGATCCGGACGAATGAGCGGGTTCGTGTCGCCCACCTTCCACGCCACTACCACGCGGCTCGACGCCATGTCCGTCACCGGTATCACGGCCAGCTCCTCGGGTGGCTTGTGTCCGAGGGGGGGCATGCCGACGGTGCCGTTCCAGAGCACGGCCTGCAGGCACTCCTGTACGGCGCGCACGACCGGGCCCTGGCGGGGCTCGCCGCCGTTCCAGTACGTGCGCCAGAGCGGGTCGGTGCCGTCCGGGAACTGGAACCACTGCCGGTCCGCCAGATCGGCCAGCATCAGGCGGTCATGGCGGGCCAGCGGGTCGTCGGAGCGGAGCACGGCTCCCACCGGGTCGGAGCGCAGCTCGTGCACCGTGAGGCCGGTCTCGTCGAACGGAGCGCGGGTCAGCGCGATATGGGCCCTGACCCCGGATTTTGGACACCGGAGAGACTTGGACCTTGGTGGTCCAGGAGAACGGAGTCCCTGTGGGGATGAAGCATTACCCCGCCGAGTTCAAGGCGGACGCGGTCGCGTTGTACCGGTCGAGGCCAGGAGCGACGATCAAGTCGGTGGCCGGCGATCTCGGAGTGAACACCGAGACACTGCGGAACTGGATCCGGGCCTCCGACGGGCGGCGTACCGGATCCCACTCCGTGCTGGCGACCGCGGCGACGTCAGATGGCGACGACGTTCAGGCGGAGCTGGCCGAAGCCCGTAAGAGGATCCGTGAGCTGGAGGAAGAACGCGACATCCTCCGCAAGGCGGCCCGGTATTTCGCGGCGGAGACGCGCTGGTGAACCGCTGCCAGTTCGTTGAAGATCACCAGCGCCGGCACGGCGTGAAGCGGCTCTGCGACATCCTCGGCCTCTCCCGCTCGAGCTTCTATTACTGTCGCCGCACCGCGGCCGCAAGAGCGGCCCGGCAGACCGCCGAGGCCTGGCTCGCTGCCCGGATACGCAAGGTCCACCAGGACTCCGGCGGCACCTACGGAGCAATGCCGGGAAGCGTAGCTTGATCATCTTGTGGGTTCGGGCCCTGAATGCAGCGATGCTCCTTAGAACGAGCGATCTACCACGATCGTTTTGTTCAGAACAGGAGCATCGTTGTCCTGGCAGTGTGGCATAGACGAGCCGGCGCGCGCGACGGGGCAGTTGGGGGTGTTGCGCCAGGTTGTGACACGGCAGATGGTCACCGATTCGTTGGCGGCCTCCGGCCGTGGCGATCGGCGTAGTGCCGACAAGCTGTCTGCATTGACGTGCGTGTTCTTCGTGCTCGCGTTGACCGTGTTCCCGCGAGACGGCTACCGGTCGGTGCTGTCGAAGCTGGCCGGCGGGACGGCGCGTCTGGCCGCGCGTGGCCAGCAGGTTTCCTCCTCGGCGCTGAGGCAGCGCCGCCTCACGCTGGGCCCGGAGCCGTTCCGGTTACTGTTCGAGCGGATCGCCGGGCCCGTCGGCACGGCCACGATGCCGGGGGTGTTCTGGCGGGGACTTCGGCTGGCCTCGGTGGACGGCACGTATCTCGAGGTCGCCGACACCGCGGTGAACGCGGTGTTCGGCCGCACCCGCAATCAGCGGCGTATCGCAGCGTTCCCCCAGGTCCACGTGGTCGCACTGATCGAGTGTGGGACCCGGGCGCTGCTCGGGGCGGCATTCGACGTCCGCCGGGTCTGTGAACAGGACCTGACACGGCGCCTGCTGGACCGTATGCGCCCGGGGATGCTGGTGCTGGCCGACCGGGGTTTCCCGGGCTGGCTGTTGTGGGTCGACGCCGCCGCCTGCGGGACCCATCTCCTCTGGCGGATCTCAGCGGCCGTGCTGCTGGTGCCCGATGAAATCCTGCCCGACGGCTCATGGCTCGCGACCCGTCACGCACACAAGAACATCTGGAAAGCCCTGGCAGGGAGGCCTCGCTCGGGTGCGGGTCCGGGTGGTCGAGATGGCGGTCGTCATCGAGGCCGCCGACGGCTCGCGGCGCCGCGAGCCCCACCGGCTCATCACCACTCGCTGGACCATGCGGCCTACCCGGCCGCCGAGCTGGCCGCCCTGTATCCCCAGCGGTGGGAATCCGAGCTCCAGTTCCGGGACTTGAAGATCACCCAGCGCGGGCCACGCGCCGTGCTGCGATCGACGACACCGACGCTGGTCAACCAGGAGATCTGGGCGTATCTCGTCACCCACCAGGCAATCCGCCGCACCATCACGACCACCGCTGCAGACCACGGGCTCGATGCCGACCGGCTCTCCTTCACCATCGCCCTGACCGTCGCCAGAGACACCCCGATTCGCACCACAGCACAGATCGCTACCCACCTCGCCGAGACGACCGCAACACTGCTGGCGAACCTGCACCCGGCTGAACGGCGCCTGCGTGTCTGCCCCCGGGCAGTGAAGCGGCCCAACGCCATCTACCCATCGAAACCCGTCGGGCCAGACAGCCACAGCAGGAAAATCGTCGAGTACCGGATCGAAATCATCCCAGGTCAATCCGCCGCGACCACCACCGCACACCGACCGAACCCACGAGATGATCAAGCTACGCTTCCCGGCATTGACCTACGGAGCCCCCAGGATCACCGCCGAACTCCGCGACGAGGGGATACCGATCAACCACAAACGCGTCGCGAGGATCATGCGGACCATCGGGCTGGAGGGAGTCCGTCTGCGCCGCCGGCACCGGACCACCACCCCGGACCCGGCCGCGGCGAAGGCGCCGGATCTGATCGGCCGTGACTTCACCGCGGCAGAGGTGAACAGAAGGTACGTCGGCGACATCACATACCTGCCGGTCAGCGGCGCGAAGCCGCTCTACCTCGCGACCGTCATCGACCTCGCCTCACGCCGGCTGGCCGGGTGGGCGATCGCCGACCACATGCGCACAGAGCTCGTCATCGACGCCCTGGCGGCCGCCGAGCGGACCCGAGGGAGCCTGGCCGGAGCGGTGATGCACACCGACCACGGCTCGCAATACACGAGCAGGGCCTTCGCTGAAATCTGCAGGTCAGCAGGGGTCCGGCAGAGCATGGGAGCGATCGGGTCCAGCGCCGACAACGCCGCCGCGGAGAGCTTCAATGCTGCCTTCAAGAGGGAGACGCTCAAAGGCCGGAAGGCCTGGTCGAGCGAGCGTGAGGCCAGGCTCGATGCCTTCCGCTGGCTGACCCGATACAACACCCGACGCAGGCACTCCCGACTCGGCCAGCGGTCCCCGATCGCCCACGAGAACGACTTCCAACCA
This sequence comes from Streptomyces sp. NBC_00354, assembly GCF_036106915.1. Taxonomy (NCBI): domain Bacteria; kingdom Bacillati; phylum Actinomycetota; class Actinomycetes; order Kitasatosporales; family Streptomycetaceae; genus Streptomyces; species Streptomyces sp. NBC_00354. The sequence continues at coordinate 8,683,379 of NZ_CP107983.1, forward strand.
ACAGCAACTACCCTGACCCAAGCCACATAGACGTGTTCAAAATCCGGGGTCAAGGCCCGTCGGCGAAGGTGGCCGGGACGTCCTTGATGCCCATGAGCTGGGCCAGGCGCCTGCCGTAGTTGGTCAGTGCCCGCTGCTCGTGCAGTCAGCCGGCGCCAGCCGAACCGGTTGATCCACTGCACCGGCGTGACGATAAACAGCGCGATGGTGTACAGGTTGTCGTCGTTGCCGATGACGTAGCGCCGGTGCATCTGGTTCATGCGCCGCAGATATGCCCGCCCTTCGGGGCTCTCCAGGCCCAGGCGGCCCATCTCGTACGTGATCAGCAGGGTGTCGTCCGCGCGTTTTTAGGTGTGGCCGGCAATCTCGCCGGTCTCCTCCAGCAGGGCGCTGATGGACGGGATCGCGAAGGGTACGGAAGAAGGCCAGGGATACCGACTGCCAGTAATCCCACGGGAACTCGCACGCGGTGACCAGCTGCCAGATCTCCTCGTAGTCCCGCTCGGGATCCAAACCCTGAATACGGCGAAGCCGGTCAAAGCGCCGTTGTGTAACAGTCACAGACAAGCTGGCTCCAAGAGACATCGCGACCCGATGGGCGGTATGCCGCGGACGAGAGTGCAAGGGCCTGGCTGTCGTGCAGGGTCGCCCCCGAGATCCCTGACGGACAGGGGCAGACCGGTCCGCGCGGTGATCAAGTGGATCTTCGACCCGAACTTGCCCCGGACGACAGGAGTCGGACCCGTCAGCTCCTCCTATTCAAGGCCCGCATTTCACCGATCGATATCCCTCACGCGGTTCCCGCCCACCTCGGCGCACCGGCGCGCCGGGCTTGGTCCTCGTTCCGCGGTGACAGACGGTGTTGAGTTGCGACAGGAAGTGATCGACCGTGCGGCCCGGCCGGAACCGTGCGCCGAATGATGCGTGACGCGACGTCGGCACGAGTCGATTCCATCTGTTGGTGCGCGCCCGGGAGACCTTTCCGCGCCAGTCGTGGGCGCTCCCGAAGGCGGTGCGCGGGTGGGTGGCTGCAGTCCGTCAGGTACGGAGGAGACCGTTGGGGCCGTCGAGTGCGTCGGCGCCCTCGTCGTTGACCCAGTAGTCACCGGCCGCCAGGTAGCGGAACGCATGCGTGCGGTCACGCGGGAGGGCGACGGTGACGGCCCGCGTGCCGTCCTCGCGTGGCTGCAGCTCGTGCGTGCCCGGCTGCCAGCCGTTGAAGTCGCCCACGACGCTGACCGGTCCCGGCGGGGTGCCCATAGGCAGGATGAAGGTGATCTCCGTGTGGGCCTTGCTGCCTTTGCGGCGCTTTCGTTCGAGCACGGGACGGCTCCTGCAGGTCGGGAAACGTCGCCACATCCTGTACCGAGGCCGGTCCTGCCCCCCGGCGACACGGCGGACGGGCACTCGGGCGGCGCAGCGTCGGACCGGAGGGTCACGGTCAACAGGGCTTCGGCCGGATGAGAGCGGGCAGGAGCCGAGTGAGAGAGCCATCCAGGACAACCGGATGCACCATGACGAACACTTCCATCGACGAGCACACACAGACTGCCGCACCGACCCGTCCGCTCCCCTCGGAGCCGGGCCCCGTACCTCCCACGCACCCCTTCCCCGGCGATCCCCACACACCGAGGCCTATACCCAGGCCCGTCCCCGGTCCGGAGCCGCTGCCTGAACCCCTGCCACCACCCCGGTAGGCCCGCGCCGCGGCCTTTCCGACGGAGGGCAATGGCTTCATGGCTCCCCTCCCATCGATCTGGTTCCGCCCGGTCCCACCCGGCCCCGAGCCCCGGACCCGGTCCTCAGCCCGGTCCGGTGCCGGTCCCGTCAACGGCTCCGGAGACGGGCTTGAGCTCGCATCAGCGGTGCGGGCCGCCTGCGGGACCTGCTGCTGTTGCAGCCGGTGCCAGGGCTGTATTCGGGTAGGGGGTTGATACCGGGGCGCGGTCAGGCCTCCCGGCCGCGACGGGGCCGCGTCCCGGCTTTCACAGGGTGCGGAGCCCTGCCTCGCACCGCTGGCACCGCTGCTCGTGGAGTGCGAGGGGATACCAAGGCTCGCTCGGGCCGGTCGGCCGGTAATGGGAGTGCTCCATCGCGTCGGTGTCCAGACCGCAGAGGGTCTGCGGGAGTGGGTCTTCGGGCGCGTCGGGGTCCGCGCCCGCGGCGTGGACCCTGCGTACGACCGGCTCCACGCCGTCCGGTCCGATGGCCTGGTCCGGTTCCAGTTCGAACAGCACGATGATCGACCCCATGCATCCAGAGTGAGTGAGGGGTCCCCGTCGCACCATCGGGGGCCCCTTCATGACGGTTTGGGTCCACCAGCGCACGGCCGAAGCCCTTGGCCGGCCGACAAGGGGCCGGGGCACATGCCGATGCGGGTGGTACCGAGTGGGTGGTGTGGGCCTGGTGAAGCAGGGCAGGCGCGTGGGACCGGGGAGGGATGAACCGACAGTCGCCAGCCATCGCCGGCGGACCCCGTAGGCGTGAAGGGACTCTTCTGATGTCGCAGGTGAAGGAATCGATCGAGGTTGCTGTGCCGGTGACGACGGCCTACAACCAGTGGACGCAGTTCGAGTCGTTCCCGGAGTTCATGGACGGTGTGGAGAGGATCGAGCAGCGTACGGACACGATGACGCACTGGGTGACGAAGATCGCCGGAGTGGAGCGGGAGTTCGATGCCGAGATCACCGAGCAGGTCCCGGACCAGAAGGTGGCCTGGGTGACGGTGGGCGAGACGGAGCAGTCGGGGCTGGTCACGTTCCGGCCGATCGATCCGGCCCATACAGAGGTGACGCTGATGATGGACTTCGACCCGGACGGGATGGCGGAGAACATCGGTGACAAGTTCGGCTTCGTCGACCGGCAGGTCAAGGGTGACCTGAAGCGGTTCAAGCACTTCATCGAGGACCGCGGCACGGCGACGGGATCGTGGCGCGGAATCGTCTGACCCCCCTCCCCGGACGCTGTTGTTGACCCCCCGGTGGACCAACTCGTCGGCGGCGTCGATGTGCTGCCGCAGTGGGGCCAACTACTGCCCCCCTGCGCCTGGCGGCAGTCGGCCGGGGACCCTGTCGCGATGTTTGTCCGGCGGGGCCAGGGGCACGCGCCGACGCGGAGGCCGTTCTCCTCATCCCGGAGGCACGAGACCGATGACGTCATACGGCTACTTCCTGGCCTGCGAGGAATTCGCTCCCGGCCAGCTCCTGGAACAGGCGCGCCGCGCCGCCGACACCTGGTTCACCCGCCTGGCGATCTCCGATCACTTCCACCCTGGAACGATGCACAGGGCAACAGCCCGCCGGTCTGGTCCATGATCGGAGCCCTGTCGCAGGCCGTGCACCTGCCCGTGACCACCCTGGTCACCCGTCCCACGATGCGCCTGCATCCCGCGATCACGGCCCAGGCCGCGGCCACCTCGAGCAGGCTGCTCGACGGCAGGTTCGCGCTGGGCGTGGGGACCGGCGAGGCGCTCAACGAACATGTCCTCGGCGACCGCTGGCCGCCCTTCGCGGAGCGCGCCGAGATGCTGGAGGAAGCCGTCGAAGTGATGCGGGAGCTCTTCACCGGCGGCCAGGTGAGCCACCGCGGGCGGCGTTACACGGTGGAGAACGCCCGCTTGTACACGGCTCCCCACGGCCGGCTTCCCATCCTTGTGTCGGCCTTTGGGCCAAAGGCGGCGGAGCTCGCGGGGCGGATCGGGGACGGGTTCGTCCTCATGGGCCCCGATGAGGAGGCCATGGGGCGGTTCCGGGCCGCGGGAGGCGAAGGCAAGCCGGTGATCGGGGGCCTCAAGGTGTGATGGGGCGCGGACCGGGAGAAGGCCGTGGACACCGCGCACCGGCTGTGGCCCACAGAACAGCTGCCCGGTGAGCTGAACCAGATCCTGCCGACCCCCGCGCACTTCGAACAGTCGAGCCGCCTCGTCACCCGCCGCCAGGTGTCCGAGAACATCCCCTGCGGTGACGACGTCGAGGAGCACGTGGCGGCCGTACGCGCCTACGTGGACGCGGGCTTCGAAGAGGTGTACATCGGGCAGATCGGCTGTGAAGCCGAAGCGTTCTTCGCGGGCTACCGCGACAAGGTGCTGCCCGCGCTCACCAGATGAGGTGACAGCTCCTGGACACGCGTGCCGTCGGTTCGGAGCCCGGAACTGCTCGCTGCATAACCGCATTGATCCACAGGCTCCGGCCATGAGCGAAGTAAGGTTTCTGTGAGCATCCAAATCGGTCTTTCGAAAGGCTGCCTTGATGCCCTCCTTCACATGAAGGGGACGCGGGAGATCAACACCGTGATCTTCCGCCTCGCGGAACCGAATGTGCTCGTGGTGGAGGTGGAGAGCAATCTGACCCATGACGAACTGGTTCAGGCCCTGCGCGGACGAGGCGCGCCTGGTCGCCCACGAGTTGTTCTTCGCCACCCCCGAAGGGGAGCGCATGCACGAACAGCTGCTGGTCTTCTGGATGCCGGCGGATGCCGGAGGTGAGGAAGAGGCCTACACGGCCGCCTACACCACCCTGAAGGATTACCTTGCGGACGTTCACGTCCACCTCACGGCCAGACGGACGGACCAACTGGAATACCGAAGGCTCGTCGCCCTCGCCGGCTGAGGACTCTGCGCGAACCGCGCCCTGATCCCACCGCCTCGCCGGCCGCCGCGCAGTGTCCCGCGGCGGCCGCCAAGCTGCCCCTGCAGGGCAGCCCACCCTTCGGCGGTGAGCACCTGCAGGTCCGGGTGCCGGTCAGGTCTTCATCGCTGATCGTCTCCCGTGCCGCGGGTACCGAGATTCCCGTACCCTTTCAACTCATGGGCCGTACGACGACTGCCGTCGGCGGGGAACTCGGTGCCGTCGGCCTCTGGCCGGTGCACGTCACGTACTGGGTCGCGCGGCGTGGCGGTACTTCCCGGAGGCGGCTCGGCGGCGCGCCGCCTGATGCCCCACCACACGGCGCAGATCAGCAAGGCGGTGACGATCACGCCGATGCCGAGAAGAGCGACTGAGTCCAGCATGGGTTTCGCCTTTCCGTCGTCTTCGTTGCTTCCCAGCGCCTTCCCCGATGCAGGGGACCGTAACGCCAAGGACCTCGAACGGTGCGGCGACGCGACCTGTGGCCGACGAGCTGGGCAGGTGGCAATCCTGGCGTCTGAGCGAGCCAACCACACGGGCAGTGACGCACCTGCCCGGACCGCCCCGTCGGGCACTGACAGCAGAGGCGCGCTCGGACTGTCCCCAGCAGGTACGCGAGGAGAGGGCAGGCAGCCGGGTGGGAGTTCTGGACTTCCGTTTCACGTCCGGTGAAATTCGGCAGATTCTCCGCAATCTGTCACTAACCGGAGAGAGGTCTGGCTGTGAGCTAGTTCGATATCTGGGGATACCGCCCGAATACGGGCTATCGGGAAGGTGTCGATCTGATCGGATACAAAGTCGAGGCCACCGACGGCAGCATCGGGAAGATCAGCAATCATTCCGAAGAGGTCGGCGCCTCGTACCTGGTCGTCGACACCGGTGTGTGGATCTTCGGCAAGCACGTCCTGCTGCCCGCCGGGACGATCAGGCTGATCGACATCGCCGAGGAGACGGTCTACGTCGACCGGACGAAGGATCTGATCAAGGAGGCTCCCGAGTTCGACGAGGCCAAGCACGCGGGCGAACCCACCTACCTCGAACAGTTCGCCCGGTACTACCGCCAGCCGCACATGTAGCGGCGAACCCCCTTCGTGGCTGCCCGGCCGAGGCTTCGCCGCCCACGGAGAACTCAGGCCGGGCGGCCCGCCCAGCCGCGGAAGGGGCCGTCCTTACGCACTCGTCAACCGCTGAAGGACTGAATGACGGCCCGCCTGCCGGGCACCTGCGTTCGGAGATGGTCTTCGGTCGCCCGCCGGCGCGATGCGGCCGGACTCAACCCGAGCGGTGCACCGCTCCCGCCGCATGGGCACGGACGAGGCCCAGGTACTCCGCCGCCAGGCGGTGGCAGTCACCGGGCCACCGCGCGGGGACGTAGTTGCCGTCCTTGACGGTGAAGCCGCGTCCGGGCCGGGCGGAGGTGTCGCGGATGGGCAGCGGCGGGCCGGCGAGGAAGTGGCTCGGATCGGCGAGCGCCGCGGTGACCTCCTGCTGCACGGTGGTGCGGTACGTCCGGTAGTAGCGCCCCAGCCAGAACCGGGTCAGGTTCCATCCGGTCAACTCCAGCAGGGACGTCAGGGCCGTCGTCCGCCGGCCGTGGAGGACCGAGCGCCCGGTGGCGGGATCCTTGGCCCGGGCGGCGAGCAGCACGCCGTGGCAGGCGGCCCCCACCGGCAGCCCCTGGGCGATGACCCGGGCGAACAGCTGCTGGGCGGTGGCGTTCTCGAGTGGCGTCCGCATGCCCGCGGCGTGGCCACCGGGCACGAACAGGCCCGTGAGGTCGGCCGGGTCGACATCCGAGTACGAGGAGGTTGGCTGGATTTTCCGGCGGCCGGCTCCAAGGCCCCGGACGAGATGTGCCGTACCCGGTTACGTACGACGCAAGAAGGTGCCCGGCATCACCGACCCCGAGCAGCTGTTCGCGGCCGGTTTCGCCGCCTGCTTCACCTCCGCGCTCGCGGAGCTCGCCGCCGAGTCCGAGCGGGTGCCTCCGCCGGGCGCGTGGCCTGCGAAGTGCAGCTCGGCACCACGGACACGCCTGCGGGCTACGGCCTCGCGGTCAGCCTTGCCGGGGTGGCGGGCGACGGAGCTCCAGCCCTTGCTGCACCAGGCGGACGGGTCTGCCCGTACTGGCAGGCAGTACGCGGGTACGTACTGCTGACGCTCCTGGCCGTGGACGACCCTGCCACCGATGACCGGGCCTGAGCCCGAGCCGGCGGGCCGGGGTGCGGGCGGCCCCGGCGGCCCGGCGCCCGGGCACGGCGCCTGGCTTGCGGCGCGGCATCAGCGCAACGGCGGGCCTCTCCTGGAGGACGGCGAAGTGGTGTGGCAGCAGGCCGGGCCGTACCGGCCCTTTCCGCGCCGACCACGTGCTCGACCGGCTCCCGGGGGCCGGCCTGCTCGGTCATCATCGTGTACCCGATGCGCCGCGCCCCCCCGCCGGACTCCCCCCGGCACCGACGAGCCGCTTCTCGACATCGGCCTCGACCGGCTCCGCCCGGTCCTGGACGTGGACCTCGTGGGACCGTTCCTGTGCTCCCAGCGCGCGGCATGATCCTTACTGATGCAACGACGACCCGCCGACGGACAGGAAGCCTCAACGGCCCACCTGCACACCCGACGGTGCTCGCAGCCCTCAGCTCCAGTGGAACTTGTCCCGGTGTGCGGCGAGCCAGGTGGAGAAGTCTTGGAGGGCCGGGTTGAGGGCGCGGACGGCGTCGAGGTCCCGGGCGCCGGTGAAGCGGGCCTCGCAGTCGGCGTAGAACTGGAACATGTTGCCGGCCTCGTCGGCGCCCGGGAAGCCCAGCCCGCGGAACGCGTCCGGCGCCAGGGGGCGGTAGCGGACGGGCTCCCCGAGTGACTCCGAGAGGGCCGCGGCCATGTCGGCGACGGACAGGTGTTCGCCCGCGATGCTGACGGTGGCGGGGATGAAGTCGGTGCCGCGCTTGAGGATGGAGAGCGCCGTCTTCCCGATGTCGTCGACGGCGATGCCGGAGAGTCTGCTGTCGCCCATAGGGAAGTTCAGCTCGAAGGTGCCGTCCTCGCCGCGCTGCGGGGCGAACGCCCCGAACAGGTTCTCCCAGTAGAAGGTGGTGCGCAGGAAGGTGGTTGGTACGCCGTCGTCGGTGAAGTACTGGTCGGCTTCGGCCTTGCCGTCGAAGTGCGGGACCTTGTACGAGCCTTGCAGCGTGGGCATCCGGTCGTCCTCCAGCGGGATGCACTCGCGGGTGTCCTCCAGGGTGGACCAGATGGCGTGCTGCACACCCGCCTGCGACGCCGCCCGGGACAGGGCCGCCGCCTGGGCCTTCTCGTGCGCCGCGTCCATGTCTTCCCAGAAATTGGTCACCAGGTACGCCCCGTACGTGCCCTCGAGTGCCGTGACCAGGCTCTCCTCGTCATCCAGATCGGCCTGGACCACCTCTGCCCCGAGCCGTTCCAGCTCCTTGCCCCGGTCCGAGTCCGGCCGACGGGTCACAGCGCGGACCACGAATCCGCTGTCCCGGTCCGCGAGGATCGCTCGTACGAGTGAGCCTCCCTGGTGCCCCGTCGCGCCGAAGACGGTGACGGTTCGCTGCTCGGTCATCGGCGGCACTCACTTCCTGTTTCCTTCGGTGCCCGGCCAGGCACATTCCGCTGCGAAAACTATGTCCATGGGGGTCGACCCCGACCGGCGATACACGCCGACCCCGCCCGGATGGGCGCACCTTCCCTGGCCGGCCGGCATGGGGGGTGCGGGCGCGGGAAGGCGCGCAACGCAAGCCGCCCGCGGTCCTTCGGTACCGCCCGGGACTTCAGTACGCCATCCACCTCCAGCCGGAAGTCGAAGTGCAGAGCGGTCGCGTCGTGGACCTGCACCACGAACAAGGGCCGCTCGTCCGGATCACGGGCGGTACCGGTGCGTTGCCCTTGGCCTCCTTGGTCTTCGAGAAGTCACGCCGGCGCCGGTACTCCACGAGATCGTTCGTGGCGGGCATGGCCGCCTCCAGGATGCGCAAGGGGGACAGGGAGTTCGGTCCACCGCCCTCACGTGACTGGTTCCGGTGCCGGGGCGGGCCCGGGAAGGGGCCCCGGCTGAGGGTGCGGCTCGGGCCGCGGTGCCGGCGGCGGCTGAGGATCGGGTTCCGGCTGCGGCGGTGCAGGGGGCACCGGGTCCGGCCCGCCCGGAGCGGGTACGGGGCCGGGCAGCGGCCCGGGGTGGGGGCCAGGGCCCGGGCCCGGCGCCGGAGTGGGGGTGGGCGGTACGGGGTCGTTCGGTGGGGTGCCCGGTGCGGCGGCATCCTGGAGGGGCGGAGGTTGCGCTGGACCCGGTGTCGGCTCAGGCTCCGGGCCGGGTTCGGGTGCCGGGCGCTGTGCCTGGGGATCACTGGGCCACGGGCGGGTGGGAGGCGCCGGATCCGGATCGGAAGGAAGCTGCGGGACGTTATGGGTAGGCGGACCGGTCTTCGGATGCGTCATGGCTTCTCCCGTTGATCGTCAGGGGATAGGCGGTAGCGCCGGCCGGGCACGGTCGGTGGTGTCGTCATCGCTGGTCGTGTCCCGCCGGACGATGACGACCTGGCATGCGGCATGCGCGGCGTACTGCTGGCTGACCGAGCCCGGGAGCAGGCCGGCGAACCCGCCCAGCCTCCCGCTGCCCACGACCAACAGCTTCGCACCGGCCGATGCCCGATGCGCGCCTTCGCCGCGCCGGTATCGGCAGCAGCTTGCTCGCCCTGCCCACCGTGAGGAGTAGCCGGTCGTATGCCGTGGTCGACTGACAATCGCAACATGGTCAAGGCCCCCTAGAGCAAAGCCCGACCCCCCAAACGCTGGGGACCTTCCTGCCTAATCTGTCCCGATCACCGCAGCCGGCGACGCCAACCAACCTGCCACCCGCACACATGCACCGGCTCCTAGGACTTGTCCGGGCGATCAGGGTCGTAGCCAGATGACGAGGGCTGCCGCAAGCGGAGTGGCGACCGCCCGGTGCTCCTTCAAGCGGTTGATCGCTCGTTCGAAGTGGTTGCGTTTCTTGTACCGCTCGTCCCACGAGACAGAGCGATTGAGCCGTTGTGTTCGGATTTCTGCCCGGATTGGGGGCGTGGCTCGCACTGGCGCTTGAAGTCCAAGGGCGGTTCTGGGCCGTTGATAGGCGTTTGACCAGCCATTCAGAGTGGTCTGCATAGGGCACAGCAAACGCCACTGCTACCAAAGGCGATGTAACTGCCACATCGGATGATTCGAGGAGAACCATGGCCATCTTTACCGCCACCCTGGTAGCTCGCCACAGCGACAAGCTCGCATCCGTCCTCGCAGAGAGCACCGCCAACGGTGCCGAGGTCGTGCAATGGGACTACGTCCAGGGAAAGAAGAACCAAATCTGGAATCTCGAAGCAACGACGGGCGGCTACTACCTCGTCCGCGCGACCCACAGCAACAAGTGCCTGTCCGTACTCGCTGAAGACACGGCGGACGGTGCCCAGGTGGTCCAGTGGGACTACGTCCAGGGCAAGCAGAACCAGGAGTGGAAGCTCATCCAGCGGGACGACTACTACTACTTCTCGTTGGAGGCACGCCACAGCGGCAAGCTGCTGTCCGTGCTCGCCGCCGGCACGGCCAACGGCGACAAGCTCGTTCAGTGGGCTGACGAGAACAAGCCCAACCAGCACTTCCGCCTGGGCTAGGACCTGTTTGGCCGGTCACGTGCGGAGCCAGACGACGAGGGCTGCGGCGGTTGCGGTACCTAGGTCGACGTAGCAGCGCTTGTCGTGGCGGGTGGCCACGGCTCGGTGCTGCTTGAGTCTGTTGATGGCTCGTTCGACGGTGTTGCGTTTCCTGTACCGCTCTTCGTCGAAGCCCGGTGGCCGTCCGCCGTGTGAGCCTTTGCGCCGGCGGGCGGCCTGGCTGTCGGTCTTCTCCGGGACGGTGTGCCGGATAGCGCGTCGTCGCAGGTAGTCGCGGCAGGGCCCGTTGCTGTAGGCCTTGTCCGCGGCGAGGCTGTCCGGCTTCTTGCGGGGCCTGCCCGGCCCGAGCCGGGGGACGCGGATCTTCTCCAGCACCAGCTTGAACTGGGTGCGGTCCGCCCGCTGACCTGGTGTGACGACCAGGGACAGCGGGCGGCAGCGGCCGTCCGCGCTCAGGTGGAGCTTGGCGGTGAACCCGCCACGCGAACGGCCCAGACCCTCACCTCCAGCACCACCTCCACCAGGCGGGCGTGGATGCTCTGCCACGGCGTCTCGTCCTGGTGTTCTGCCGACACGTCCCCCTTTGAAGCGGGAGCCGGCGGCGGATCGGTGCGGGCACCGGCCGCGTGCTGATGAGCCCGCACGATCGCGGAGTCGACGGAGATGTCCCAGTCGATCTCTCCCGCTGCATCGGCCTCGGCCTGGACCTGCTGGAGCAGGCGTTCCCAGGTTCCGTCAGCCGACCACTGCCGGTGCCGTTCATAGACCGTCTTCCACGGTCCGAACCGTTGGGGCAGGTCGCGCCACTGCACGCCGGTCCGGGCCCGGTGCAGAATGCCGTCGATCACCTGCCGGTGGTCCCGCCACCTGCCACAACGCCTGTTGCTGACCGGCAGGAACGGCCGCAACCGTTCCCACTCGGCATCACTCAGATCACCCCGCCCCATGTCGACATCAACGACCCGGGCACAGAGCAGTCACATGATCGCCCGGACAAGTCCTAGTGCCGACGGCGGCGGTGCCGCGAGGGTGATAGGTACGCAGGCGCGATGAAGAGTAATGACGAGGAGACCCGCGGCGATGGCACGCCGACCGGGCTGCGGCGTGGCCGCGCGGGGCCGGCGCGGTGGCCTATGGCAGCGAAGAAGCACGATATGTGGGATCGCTCTACGATGAACAGGCAGTAGCCGAAGGGGCGGACGAGGAAGGCGGCAAGCGATGACCAGTGACGGCGGCGCACCGCGGCAGTCCTCAGCAGAAGTCCTGGTCACAGCCACCGAGTGCTCGGAGGAAGCCGCCCACGTCCTCGTGGACGTACTGGAGCGTGCCTTCCCGGCTTCGCCGGCGGCGCGCCCGGCCCGAGAGCCGGGGCCGGGCGCGAAGGCCACCGTGTGGAGCACGACCGTTGACGCCGCGGAGGTGCCCCGGACAGCGGATCCCATCCGGTTGAACGGAACCGTTCGTGTGGGGCTGCAAGGCAGCCCCCGCGCGGTGGACCGGGTCGTGGCCGCCCTCGCGGGCGCCTTCGTGGTCGACGGGACGGGAACGGTTGCGGGAGACCAGGAGAAGGAGACCGACCTGCTGATCCGCTCCGCGTGATCCCACCCGCTCCGTTCAGGGGCGAAAGCGCAGCGGCATGCGGCGCCGGATGCCGACGGCGCGCAGCTGACGGTCGTTGTCTCAGCTGCGAGAGCCGGAGCTGCGGGGCACGGCCGTGGGAACGGGCGTCGAAGGAACCGTGGGCGCCGAAGTCGTGGCCGCCGGTGTCGTCGAGGGGGTGCTAGAGATTGTGCGGCCGGTGCGGCTTCTTGGGCTCCTCGGTCTGCTGGGATTCGTACCCGGTGCGGGCGAGGTAGCGGTCCAGCAGCGCGGGGACGATCCCTGGCGGGCGAGCCGCGCGAGATCTACCCCTTCCTCGGCAGTTACCTGCTCGCGGAGGCGACGGACGAGGAGGGCGCCGACCTGGCTGTTCACGGGCACGCCCACCTCGGCACCGAACACGGCATGACGGCCGGCGGGATCCGGGTCCGCAACGTCGCCATGCCCGTCATCGACCGGGCCTTCGCCATATACCACGTCACCCCGAACGGACAGGTGCCCGCGGCGCGCGGGTCCGCTGCGGACGGGAGGTGAGCCGGACTGCCCCGTACCGCAACGGCCGCCGGACGGACGCTCCGGCCACAACCCCGCCCCCGGTAGCCCGGGTCACCGCGGTCGACGTCTCGTGGCGCGCTGTCGCAGTCACATTCGTGAACGCCCTGCGGCCCGGCTGCCCCTGCGCGTGCTCTACGGGGACTTCGCCTCCCGCACCCGGGGGCGGCGGTTCGACCTCGTCCTCGCCAACCCTCCCTACGTCCTCTCCCCGGACACCCTGCTGTCGACGGGCGGAGCCGAACGCGCAGGGGACACCGGTCCGACGGGACGTCTGATCACCGACAGGGTCTGCGCGACGGCCGACGCGATGCTGCGGCCCGGCGGCGTGCTGCTCATGGTGCACTCCGCGATGTGCGGCCCGCGGACGACGGTGCGGCGCCTGGAGCGGGCCGCGCTCTCCGCGAGGGTCGTCCTGCGGGCCTCCGTGCGGTGGGGGCCGGTGCTGCGTGGGTGTCGTGCCTGGCTGGAGAGCCGGGGCCTGGCCGGCGAGATCTCCGAGTGGGAAGAGTTGGTGATCATCCGTGCCCAGCGTGCCTGACCGTCCTCCCGCGTCCGCGTCGACGGCTTGCCCCGCCCGCCGGGTGACGGTCGAGGCGCGGGGCCCGGTCCTGAACGAGGGGCCGGTGGAGATCGTCCTGGAGGACGGCACGGTCGCCCGCTCCGACCGTTTCATGGTCGCCGTGTGCACCTGCTGCCGCACCTACCCCTGGTGCGACACCAGCCCCCGCCCCCGCCAACGGGGCACGCCTGCGCCGGGGGAGATCAGCTCAGGGCGGGCAGCACCCTTCTCGTGGTCCGCCGCGAGGAGCGGTTCGTTCCCAGGGCCGCTCTGCCCGACGTACACCGCTTCGAAGCCGCGTACACGTAGGCCCGTACGGCCGCCACGTGCTCGTCAACGTCGTCGTCGCAGGGGACGTTTTCGGAGACTTGGCGGCGCGTGACGAGCAGGCTGTGCGAAGTGCGCGCGGCTCATGAGGACGAACCCGTCCCCGATCCGGCCCGACGAGTTCCGCCGCCTTCGGCCTGAACATCGGGGGCGGGTTCACTCGCCGAACGCGGGTAGATGGCGGGGGTGAGCTATGTAAGCCCCGGCAAGGGGTACTCCCGTGACAGCCGGTACATCACGACCCGGATCACCGCCGACGGGCGCGACGGCTACCCGGTGGAGCCCGGCCGCTACCGCCTGGTGGTCAGCCGGGCCTGTCCTTGGGCGAGCCGGGCCGTGATCGTACGGCGGCTGCTCGGCCTGGAGCAGGCCCTCCCCATGGCCGTCGCCGGGCCCGTGCACGACGACCGCAGCTGGAGCTTCGACCTCGAACCCGGCGGGCGTGACCCGGTCCTCGGCATCGAGCGGCTCCAGGAGGCCTACCTGGCGCGCGACCCCGGCTACGACCGCGGCATCACGGTGCCGGCCATCGTCGACGTCCCGAGCGGGAAGGTCGTGACCAACGACTTCCCGCGGATCACGCTCGACATGTCCCTGGAGTGGACGCCGTACCACCGCCCCGGGGCGCCCACCCTCTACCCGCCCGCGCTGCGGCCGCACATCGACGCTGTGAACGAGGTGGTCTACCCAGACGTCAACAACGCCGTCTACCAAGCCGGGTTCGCCGGCAGTCAGGAGGCTTACGCCGAGGCATACGCGCGGCTGTTCGCCCGGCTGGACTGGCTGACCGTCCGGCTCGAACGGTCCCGCTACCTCGTCGGCGACACCATCACCGAAGCGGACGTCAGGCTGTTCACCACGCTCGTCCGCTTCGACGCGGTCTACCACGGCCACTTCAAATGCAACCGGCACAAGCTCACCGAGCTGCCGGTCCTCTGGGCGTACGCGCGGGACCTGTTCCAGACACCCGGCTTCGGTGACACCGTCGACTTCGACCACATCAAGCGGCACTACTACCTGGTGCACACCGACATCAACCCCACGGGAATCGTGCCGGCCGGCCCCGACCTGGCGGGCTGGCTCGCGCCGCACGGCCGCGCCGCCCTGGGCGGACGGCCGTTCGGCGCCGGTACCGCCCCCGGGCCGGTCGCTCCCGGGGAAGCGGTACCGGCCGGCCACACCCCGCTCGTCGCCTGAACCGACCCCTGCCGCCCGCCGACCGGCTCGCGTACGTTCTCGATGCTGCCGCAGTCGGAGGCCAGCTGCTTCTCGCGGTCCGGTAGGAACACGGTGCCCAGGCTGGCCTGCGCTCGACGGGGACGGTCTCCCTGGCCCCGTTGAGCTGGGTAGACGTCAGCCTCCCGGGCCCTCGCCGTGCGCGATGAACCGGGCCGCGAACTTCTCCCTGGCTCCCTCCCGGTCGGCCTCGACGCTCCGCATGCGGGGGAACGGTTCCTCCATGCTGCAGTGGTCCTTGAGGACCATCGCGACGACGTCCGGACCCTTGCCCTCGCCCGCCGCACCACTCACCTCTTCGATCGTCCGGCCCCTACCGAGGCGCTCGCTGCGGTGGCCACGTCCGGGGCGAGCCGCGGCGGAGCCCGGGCGATCGCCGTCGAGCTCGGGGGAGCCGACACCGTCGCCGGTCGACCGCGCCCGTCCCGGCATGAAAAGGGACGGCGAGGTCCTCGGCCCGGGGTTCGCCCAGGTGCTCACGGTAGGGGGCGGGTCGGCTGCGGCCGCCGGGTGAGCGGTCGTCGGACGGGTGTCAGGGCACGATGCGCCACACGGTGGTGATCGCCGCTCGGGTCTGCCTGTGGAGTGGTGTGTCGGGAGGGCCGGCGGAGTGGGCGCGGTCCTACGGTGCGCTCATGCCCGAGAAGCTCCCGGCCCACATCCGGTCCGCCGTGCTGGCCCCGGCTGAGGACGGGTGAGGCAGTCCAGCGGTGGCGGAGGATCGTGGGGGTCGCGGTCCGTGAGGTGGTGCGCCCGGCCCGGACCGATAGGGACCGGCACTCGCATTGGCGGGAGTGCACCCGGACGGTGTCGAGGCGGTGAGCATCGTCTGCTGCGCCGATTACGTGAGGCTCCTGGCCCTGGGCGCCCCACCCGGCCTGCGCTCCCAGATCCTCTTCGACGGCGGCGGACAGGCCAACACCCGGAGCGGCGAGCAGCCGACGTTCGCCGCCGCACGCGACGCGGCGGCCGACGCCACCACCAAGCGCGCGAAGCGCCGTTGCTCCCGGTTCACGCCGGAGCGCCGCCGTCAGTTCCCTGAGTGTCTGCGGGCCGGGAAGGCGACGACGAGGCCGCGGCCGAGGTCGGCATCACCATCGCGACGGTCTACCCTGTGCCGCCGCCGTGATGCCGGCTTCGCTGATGCCATAGACCGGGCCGCCGTCACCTGCAGCATCCCCCGGAAGCCGCCGGCGCCGCCACTCATACCGCGGCTATCCGGCCCGAGGCCGTCTACGACCGGCGCAAAAAGGCACCGACTTGGCGAAGCAGACCGACCGGCTGCGTGCGCAGCGCCTATGAGGAGACCTTCGAGACGAGTGGGAGCCGTAGTCGCGGTGTCGCCCACGGTGACCTGCGGGCCTGTACACATGTGCCGTCGAGGCTTGCGTGTTCCTCCCAGTCCCTCGACGAGACGAGGCCTGACGCATCCCCGTCAGCCTCGAAGGTCGGCGCCGCGCTGTGATCTGGTGGACGGACTCGTGTTCTTCGAGGCTGGGGGCGGCGGGCGGCGAAGTCATCGGTTTTGAGCACGTTGGCGTGTGGGGGAGTCGCGGCTGGGCATGCGGACGCCGGAGAGGTGGTGGGCCGCTCCGGCGTATGCGTGTGTGCTGTGTCGGGGGGGCTCCCCGGGGAGTGTTCCCGGGGCGCTATGGGTTGTGGGGTCTCACTTGCCGAGCTTTGCCTTGAGTTCGTCCTTGAGCTGGTCCTTGATGGTCTGCTTGTTCACCTGGCCGCCCGTGCCGGTGCCGTCGCCGCCTACGGCGGTGGCGTCGCCGGTGTTGATGGCGTCGGCGCTGGCGTTGCCGCCGGTGGCGTTGCCGGTGGTGACCTCGCAGCCGCCCTCACAGTTGCCGACGCCGGAGTTGGCGTTGCCGCCGGTGGCCTCGCCGCCAACGGTGGTGTTCTCGGCGTTGGCGTCGCCGCCGGTGCCAATTCCGTCGGCGCTGTCGTCCTGGAGGAGGCTGACGGCCTGCTGCGGGGCGGCGGTGGGTGCGGCCATGGCGGTCGCGGGGAGGGCGATGCCGCCGCCGACCAGTGCCAGGGAAGCTCCGGCCAGAACAATACGACGGGTCGGGAAACGCTCGAACATTGGAATTCTCCATTCGGCATGAATAAGGGTTTGTGAGCCGCCCCGCGGAATAGGCCGGGGAAATTCTTCGGCCTGCTGTTCTCCGGTGGGTTTCCCCGGTGAGGGCGTACTTCAAATAAACCCTGCGGGAGGGTGTGCGTCACGCCACTCGAATACGTGGCTTGACGCCAAGAGTCGATCTTGATAGATGGTCGGTGCGGACGGCCGCAGCGGCGGCCGTGCATGCCGGACCGAATCCCGGAATGTTCACTCCTCGCCGGTGGCGCAGGGTGAAGAGGCGGCCTACGGCACGGATACGGCGCCTGCGGTTGAGCCGGAGGAGTTCACTACGCAGGGGGATGCCGAGGTGTGGATCGGTGAGGTGTGGAAGGAGCTTCTCGACGGTGGCGCTGAGCAGGTGACGCTGTTCGAGGGCGACGCCCAGACCTACGTGATGAGCCTGCGTTCGGCAGCCGAGGCCTAGATCCTCGCGGCAGGCGCCGCTGACCAGCGCGGCAGTGCGGTCCGCTACCTTCGCCGGGAGGCGGCCCGCACTGCCGCGTTCACTCCTCGCCGAGATCCGGGCTCCACACCGTAGGCCCGCCGCCGCGCCACTCGATCAGCAGCGCATCGTCCAGGTGGACGTCGTCGGGGTCCAGGCCGACCCGCCGCAGGAGCTCGAGGAGGCCGCCTGGGCTCAGGGCGCGCCCGAGGATCTCGCCGTCGCAGCGGACGCGGCGCCCGCCCTGGGCGTCCGGCGGGTAGACGATCACGCGCACGGCGGGGCTCATCCCTCCACCCTGCCGCGCCCTGGTCACGCGAGCACGCCGAGGGCGGCATCGGGCCGGCCGTGCGGGCAGCTGGGTACTCCCTCGGCGAGGGCCCGGCACGCCTCTGCGCGGCTCATAGGTGCGCAGCGCTTTCGTGCATCCCAGCATTCCCCGGCACGTACACGGACCGGCAGCCGCCCCACGCCGATGCCGCGCTCGATCAGCCACTCGGGCGGCTCGGGCGGCGGCGTCGGCGCGCGGCGAGGGCCTCCCGCTCCTCCCCGGTGCTCAGTGCCCGCTCGACCCGGCCCAGCTCGGCCCGCAGGTACGTGACCACGATTCGCAGAGCCATGACAAAGAGGACCAACGAGGTCCGGCAGGAACGCAACACACTCCAACTCCAGCGGTTTCTACAGGTCGCGTGCGGCGCCATGACGGCGGACCTGGGGGCTGGGCGCGGCCTCGGCGTCCTGATCGATGCTCTCCTCGTGTGCCTTTTCCACGCCTCCGCCTTCATCCTTGACTCGCTCACCGGGCCTGGTCAGGTCCCAGCACCAGCACCTGTTCCGCCTCCCGGCTGGCGACAGCTGCTGCCGGCTGCCGGCTGCCGGCGGCCAGCGGCCTGCGGCGACGGGGCGCGATGGTCAGCAGAGTCGACGGGGCTGACGCGTCTGTGCGGTGGGTGTGCCGGGCTGCTGCCGTCGGGTCCATTGCCCGGGGGCGGCGGTACGAGCGCCGTCGTCGGGGGTTGGCCGGGCGGTCCCGGGTTCCCGGCGGGGAGGGGCCGGGAACCCGGGGCGTCCGGGTTCCGTACGGATCCGGGCGGCAGCCCGTCGTGCGGGCGGGCCGGCCGCATGGCGCCGGGGGAGGGGCGCCGTGCGGCTGAGGCCCGCTCCGGAAGGTCCCCACCTGAAGGCGGTAGCTTCCGGTAACCACGCGTGTATCCCGGCCGTCTTCCCCCAAACACTTTCCGCGCAGGAGTTCTGAGGAGACGTTAAGAGCTGCTGCGCTTACGCGACTTGCGATCGGAGCCGCAGCATCGGCATTCGGCAGGCAGGGGTGGACCCCGGATGCCACCGGCTCACCAGTGCGCAGCCGGGCCGGCACAGCAGACCGGATACGGGCTGGGACTTCTCGGCATGAGACCCCGCGAGATCCTCACCGACCAGCAGGAAGAACGCCTCTTCGAAGTCCGGCTCGGCTGCCCGGACATCACCCGGGCGTGCGACTTCGCCCGAGCCTTCACCGACCTGGGTCCGCAATGGCCGCGAGTCCCTCCTGCTCGAAAGGATCCGTCAAGCCGATCAACGCCCCCAATCCGATGAGCGGCTGCGCGGCGGAGTGGGGTTCGGCCCTGGCCCGGCGTCCCGTTGGCGGGTCAGACCCGGCGCCAGCAGGCCATAGTCCAGGAGAAGAGCCCGAACAGTACGAGCCCGGCGGCGACCGCCGCGAGGAGCCACGGGCCCGCCGGGGTCTGGGTGAACGTGCGCAGGGTGTCGTCGACGCCCTTCGCCTTCGCCGGGTCATAGCTCACCGCGGCGTGCACGAGGAAGGCGCCGGCCGAGGCGAAGACGGCGCCGCGCGCCACACCGCCCACCACGCCGAGGACCTCGACCGCAGTGCGGACCCCCTCGGGCTGCCGGTCCATCGCGAGGTGCTTGCGGAAGGTGCGCCGCGCCGCCTGCACGGCGATCACGACACCACCGACGGCGATCCCCACCCCGGCCGCCGCCACCCACCACGGGCCGCCGGGCACGTCGAGCGCCCGGCCCGTCACATCACGCGACTGCTCGTCGCCGGACTGCCCGCCGCCGGAGCCGGCGGCGAAGGACAGCACGGAGAACGCGACGACCCCGTAGAACGCGGCCCGGGCCGCCGCGGCCAGTCGCTTGCCGGCCTTGTCCCCGTCGGGACCGGCCGCGCCCAGGACAGCCTCCGACAGGCGCCACAGCGTCATAGAGGCCAGGCCGATGCCGACGGCCCACACGAGGACGCCGCCGAAGGGCTTCTCCACGAGCTCTTGCAACGCGCCCGTACGGTCAGCTTCCTCCCCGCCCGCGCTCTCACCGAACGCCACGCGCACCGCCAGCACACCGATGATCACGTACAGCAGGCCGCGCGCCACCAGCCCGCAGCGGGCCATCACGGCCCGACCCGCGCCGCCCTTGGAAGCGGCTTCCACACCCTCACGCGCCGTTTCGCCAGCCGTCATGCCCCGCGACTACCCCCGCGCCCCTGCTTCATACCCCACCCACACGGCCGCGGTCGCAGAGTCCCCGCCCTTCGGGGAATGGACGGATACACACCGTGCCTCCGCGCGGCAGGATTCTTACGTGCTGTGCCGTTGGGCAGCCAGCGGGGCCTTCCTCGGGGCCGTGCAGGCTCAGTCCGGGCTGCATGGAGGGCCGGGGGCCGGCATGGCGACGACGAAGGCTGCGGCCGAGGTCGGCATCACAACCGCGGCCGTCTATCAGCGTCGCCGACGCGATGGCGGCTTCGCTGCTGCCATGCACCAGGCCGCTGCCACCCGCAGTAGCCCGGAATCCGCACACGCCGCCACCGACGTGCCGTGGACGGCGTTCTACGAGCACCTCGCCGCCAATGGCGCGGTCTGGCAGGCGGCCCTCGCCGCGGGCATCCGGCCCGAAGCCATCCACGACCGGCGGCGCGGGCGCTGCAGCGATGGACGGCGATCTGCTCCTCGCGGCGCAGCGCCGCCCCCCAGCAGCGGCATCCGTATCGCATTTCTACCGGTGTGGGGGATTAGGGTAGTTCGGCGCCATGAAGGTTCAGCCGTTGCAGGAGCTGGGGCCGGTGGAGCACGGCGATGCCTTCGAGGAGGTCGGGGTGGCGCAGCAAGGCGGCGGCTTCGCTGTCGAGGGCGCTGGGGTGTGTCAGGCGTTGCAGGCTGCCGGTTTCGGCGTGGTGCTCGGTGGCGGCCAGGGCCTGGTGGGCGCGTGTGGCCAGGGCGGGCTCGGCCAGGAGGCAGGCTGCCCAGCTGACGACGGTTTCATCCACCCAGGTGCGCCAGGCGGTGTCGGTGTCTTCGGGGTGCGGTTCGCATCCGGTGAGCCAGTCCAGCCGGTGAGATCCGCTGGGGGCGAGGAGGTGGAGCAACTGGACGTCCATGCTGGTCGGATAGCACAGGGCTGCCGCAAGCGCGGTGGCCTGGCGGGCCTGGGCCTCTGCCAGCGCGCGGCTGAGTGCGCCCGTCGGGGGCTGGTAGGCCGTCGTAAGCCAGCGGGCAGAGGCGGCTATGAGCGCAGTCAGGTCGGCGGGCACGGGCGATCGGTCCTTTGGGAACGAGCTCACCCAGGCTGCTGACCGGGGGAGCTGTCTGTACGGAGCCGCTCTGCCCCGCTCGTGACCGCCCAGTGTAGGCCGCCGACGCGCCCTGAGACGTGACCTGCCTCATGCCGCCGACTGGGGGTGCGTGGGGCGGCCGCATGCGCGCGGCCGCCTCACGCCGCTGATCCCGGCTGCCGGACCGGTCAGGACTTTCCGCGGCCGGTGACGAAGTCGCGGGCGCGGTCGACCAGACCGACACCCGGCGCGAGGAGTTTGTTCGCCGGCGGGGTGGCGGGCGCGGAGGGGTGCGGGCGGGTCGGAGCCATGGCCTTGGCCCGCCGCACCTTGTCCCCGAGACCATCGAGCGTCTCGGCAGAGCAGGTACGCCGCATCATCGGGAAGAGATTGTTCTCCTCGTCCTGGACGTGGGCGGCGACCTCCTCCATGAGCTGCTGCAGCAGCGGGCTCATCTGCGGATCGTCGGTCTTCATCTTCTCCAGCTGCTTGAGGATCTTCTCGACCCGGCCGTGGTCCTCGATCTCCTTGTCCGCCATACGGTCACCGCCCTCGAGGTGCTCGCGGGCCGCCGGATACAGGTACTGCTCCTCGGCGACCGAGTGCCGCACCAGCTCGATGGTGACCTCGTCGACCAGGTCCCGCAGTTCCTGCCCCCCACCGGTCATGGCCTGGATCCGGGCGAAGATCTCCTCGACCTCCCGGTGGTCCGCCATCAGCTCCTCGAGCACATTCCCGCCATGTCCCATCACCCATCCGCCTCTCACTGGTTGCTGTCAGGACCGGGTTCATCCCGCCCGGTCAACAGTGATCCCCCCACAGCGGGGCATGAGAGCCAGCCCCGACGCATCCCCATCCGATCGGAGACCCTCGCCGGTCCGAATGGCTCCCCTGCTCCGCCCCGCGCCGACCCCGCGCCGCACCGGTCCCGCGCCGCGCGGAGCGGGCGGCCAGCCCGCTCCGGCGCCTCCCATGCCTCGTACGGCGCTCATCGTGATCGACACGATCAATACGTACGCATACGAGGACGCCGAGACCCTGGTCCCGTCCGTCCGAGAGGCACTTCCCAGGATCACGACGCTGTTGAAGCGCGCCCGCGCCAGTGAGTCGCCCGTCGTCTACGCGAAAGGCAATTTTGGGGAGTGGCGCACTCACCACGGCGAAACCCTGGGGACCGCCCTCGCCGGCCGCCACAAGAACCTGGTGGAGCCGATCGCCCCCGACGAGAACTCGCTCTTCGTGGTCAAGGCTCGGGACGTGATCGCCAACGCGGTGCAGCAGCTGCAGGGCGACGTCGGCGTTGAATCATTGGTGGCGATCGTGGGCCTGGTCGTCGCGGTGTGGTCGGCCTCCGGCAACATCGAGGCGTTTCACGGCTCGGGGCTGCGTCAGCGAGGCGGGCGACCCCCACAGCATGCCGGTGAAGAGCCGGGGCAAGCGCGCGGAGAAGCAGCGCATGGGCTCCGGCGACCAGGGCTTGCACGACCTTGGGCCCCGAGGCCGGTCTCGGCGTCCCAGCCTAACCAAGGGCGATTCCGCCGCTAAGGGGGCATACCCCCAGGACTCGCCCGGCCGGCGCAGCGCCCGGTAGTGGTCACGGTCGAGCACGGTTGATCAGGTCTGGCCTCACGGGCCCACTGAGCGGCGCCGCCGCCCATGTCGGTCTCCCCTGCGCGAGTGAGGTGCCGAGGGCGGGGCAGGCAGAACAGGAAGGGCGGCAGGCTCGCTGTCGTGCCCTGCTGCCCCGTCGACCCCGTGTGCAACGAGACCTGTCATGCACAGGGCCCCGTCGGAGCCTGAAACTCCGGATCGTGTGCCGGAGAAACGCGACGCTGTCACACCTGACCTGCCGCCCGTCGGCCCGAGCGCTCCCGACCGCCCGGACGCCATGGCCGGACGGCCCCGGCGCGACGGCCCCGAGAAGGGCAGGAGCGAGGAGGAGGTCGAGCAGCCCGCTCCCGGCCCGGGCAACGCCAAGCCCCAAGAGCCGACCGACTGACCCGCGCCCGGGGGTACGCGCCACCGCGCACCGAAGGCGGCGACGGCGCTGCGACTCCCTGGCCTGCGCCGCAGGCGCTCATTAGTTCGGCGATGAGTAGGAACCTGTCGTCACCGGCGGTGCGTATGTCGCCGCTGCCTCGCCCCAGCACCTGCTCCATCGCGACGACGATGCCTGACGGGGCGCCTCAGCTCACGCAGACGTGGGTTGACAGCGACGGCGAGCACGTTCGATCCGCGGGTGGCCATCGCGTTCGAGGACCCTGCGGAGCCCTCCGCCTCCGGCGTGGCACGTTCGTGCCCGCATGCGGCGTCGGGGACGAAGGTCGGGATACGCATGCGACGAGCGGTCTGGCCGAGGAAGAGCGTCCGGTGAAGGTCCTGCCCTACTTCCGCGACGTGGCCGATCATCTGCACCGCACCGACACCGAGGTCCGGACGCTCGACGAACTGCTCAACTCGGTTCTCGACGCACAGCGGGCCCGAGTCGGCACCTGGCAGAACGATGACATGCGGCGCATCTCCGCCTGGGCCGCGATCTTCTCGGTCCCCACCATGGTCGCCGGTGTCTACGGAATGAACTTCGAGCACATGCCGGAGCTCGGCTGGCGCTTCGGCTACCCACTCGCCGTAGGCCTCATGGCGATGGCGTCAGGCTGCCTGTATCGCGCCTTCCGTCGCAACGGCTGGCTCTAGAAGAACGGCTCCGGGAGCTGCGTGCGGCGCGAGGGAATCTGTTTCGGATTGCTGTACGGGCATGAGTGGCGCTGCGGTGGAAAGCCGCCGGGTATGACACCCCTACCGGACCGAGGCCAGGGCAGCGACCGCGCCGAAACCGAGCGGAATGCCGTCGCGGGCCCGAGCGAGCTGGTCGAGGAGCGGGCCCCGGATCAGCCCTCGGAGCTGCCCGCACGCTCCTGGAAAGCAGTCCTGCGCGGCACGGTCAAGGAGTTCCAGAACGATGAGCTGGCCGACCGCGCCGCGGCGCTGACCTACTACGGGGTACTTGCGCTCTTCCCCGCCCTGCTGGTCCTCGTGTCCCTGTTGGGCCTGGCCGGTGAGTCGACGACCGCGCGGCTGTTGGACAACGTGCAGCAGCTGACGCCCGGTTCCGCCCGGGGCGTGATCAGAGACGCGGTCGAGCAGCTGCAGGGCCGTAGCGGCGTCGGGTCGCTGATGGCGGTCGTAGGCCTCGTCGTGGCGCTGTGGTCAGCCTCGGGCTACGTGGCCGCTTTCATCCGCTCCGCTAACGCCGTCTACGACGTGCCCGAGGGCCGCCCGGTGTGGAAGGTGCTGCCGCTGCGCCTGGCGCTCACCGTCACGCTGATGGTCCTCGCCTGCGCCGGCGCGCTGATAGTCGTCTTCACCGGCGGCCTGGCGCGGCGGGCGGGCACCGCCCTGGGGATCGGCGACAGTGCGCTTACGGTGTGGTCGATCGCGAAGTGGCCGGTCCTGGTGCTCCTCGTCACCATCATGATCGCGCTCCTGTACTGGGCGGCGCCGAACGCCACGGGCCGCGGATTCAGGTGGGTGACACCGGGTAGCTTCCTGGCCCTGGTGATCTGGATGGCCGCCTCGGCCGGCTTCGCGTTCTACGTCGCGAACTTCGCCTCGTACAACAAGACGTACGGCACGGTCGCGGGTGTGATCGTCTTCCTGGTTTGGCTGTGGATCACCAACCTTGCGATCCTCCTCGGGCTCGAGTTCGACGCGGAATTGGCCCGCCAGCGGGCGATCGCCGGAGGGCTGCCCGAAGACGAGGAACCCTATGTCCGGCCCCGGGAAACCCGCGCCTGGAGCGACCAGGACCGCCGCCGCATGGAGAAGTGATCGCGTAGGGACGCTCGGCCGGCAGGAGCGAACGGCTGGAACATCCCGCCGTTCTGCTCTTGTGCCGCTGCGTGCCAGAAGTACCTGCTCGTGGCGCGTGCAAGCGGCACGACCGCGGGGGCATCGTCCCGGGCGGCCTGGTGGCCCAGCTCGCCGAACTCGTCGTCCGCGACCACTGGAAGATCGAGGCCCTGCACCATGCCCGCGACACCACCTTCACCGAGGACGCCGCCGGCTACGGACCGGCAACGCGCCAAGTGCGATGGCCACCTGGCGCAACCTCGCCATCGGCGCCCTC
The DNA here is from genome assembly GCF_036106915.1 of Streptomyces sp. NBC_00354. Taxonomy (NCBI): domain Bacteria; kingdom Bacillati; phylum Actinomycetota; class Actinomycetes; order Kitasatosporales; family Streptomycetaceae; genus Streptomyces; species Streptomyces sp. NBC_00354. Next base: position 8,708,210 of record NZ_CP107983.1, read on the forward strand.
CGAACGCCCGGGGTGAAGAACATCGCGGCCAGCCTCTTCTGTTTGTCGTGCAGGCGGGTGGTGTCAGTGTGAGATGTCAGCTTCGGGCGTGCCCATGCCGGTGGCGGGGTCGTTGGTGGGCGCGTGACGAGCAAACCGAAGGATCCCGTGGCCAGAGCCGCCTACCTCGGGCGGCAGCGTGCGGCGAAGCTCCAGGCCTGGGCGGTGTGGAAGTCCGAGGCTCGGCCGGGCCTGCGCCGGCACGCGGAGGCGGTAGAGCAGTGCGCATTGTGTGCGCTGGACCCGCAATCGGTAGCGGGCGCTTTCATGGGCGCCGCCTTCGGCCAGCCCCAGCGGGAGCCCTTCATCAACAAGCGGGACAAGCGCCGCTACCACGAGATCAAGGACCAGCAGCCGGACCGGGGCGCGGCCGCAGCGCGGTTCGCGGCGGCGTTCCGGTCCGTGCACCGGCACGGGCCCTCCACCCGGCAGCTCTGCGAGGCTCTGGGCTGGGACCGGGAATCCCGGGCCGTGCACGCCTACATCGTCAACCGGCTGCTGGCGAACGGCTGGCTGACGGCGACCCCGCCCGTCCCGTGGAGCCTGCGCCCCGACATTGCCAACCCGGCTGTCGCCCTGCTCCTCGGTCTGGACGTGCCGGCCACGCCTGGCCCGCGCCGCTCGGACCGCGCTCTGGTCCCGCTCGCCTCGCATCGGCCGGACTGACCTTGCCCCGGAGCCTGTCGCAGCGTCTGTCACGCGGCCCGTCACCTGGGCGGGTTGAGCGGGTCAGCCAGTTCGTATGGAACGGGGGCACGCCCTGACAGGGCCCGCTAGGGTCTGCTGCAATCCGCGCCGATATGGCGTGCGCGGGCGAGGCCCGGTGCCAGATGCGCTCTGGGGGCGGTACCACCGGGCCGCCCCCCTCGGCGACCTGCGGACCGGCGGCAGCTGATCGAAGCGGCTCGGCCGAAACGGGCCGATGGGGAGCCGCGAGGTGTTCCGCTTGACCGGCACCTTGGGTCGCGAGGAACCCGCTCGAGGTCGGCGTCGGCGCGGGCGAGCTGGCTTTCGTGAGCGGGAGTCTTCGGACTGCTGAACTATCGCAACTATGATAGTTGGGGTAGGTTGGGGGGATGGAGCCGAAGACGTACACGACGATCGACCTCCGCAAGCAGATGGGCGAGATCCTCGACCGCACCCGGATCGCGGGTGAGCCAGCTGCGATCACCCGCAAGGGCAAGACCCTGGCCTACCTTGTGCCCGCCGAATGGTTCGAGCAGTACATGGCGCACCGCCCGCCGGCCTCCGGCGCCGACCAGGACGCGGCTTGAAAAGGGCCGGACCGCAGGCAGACCAGGAGTCCCATCGCCATGACAGCGCAGCCCATTCGCTTTGACGGACCCGGCGGCGAGAAGCCCCGCAGGGTGCCGCCGATGCCCGAGCGCACCCCCCAGGCTCTGCGCCTGGCCATCCAGGAACACGCCCCGCATCTACTGCCGGACTTCGAGGCCCACTGGCGCCGCGCGATCGGCGACGCCTTCAACCTCACCCCGGTGCCGGCCTTCATGCGCCTGTGGTGGACGCAGTACGCCATCGCCCGCGACCCCGGCCTGGAAGCACACCTGCGCGACCTCGAAGCCCGCGCCGCGAAGTCCGAGGACCCCCAGGAGTCGGCCCAGCTCCTGGCCGAGTACAGCCGGCTGCGCCGGCAGGCGGCCGCCGTGGAGCCCGGCCGGTGACAGATGAGCTCCCACGCCCGCCCTGGAAGATGGACTGGACGGCAGAGGCGCTCCAGCAATTCGAGAACATGCCCGAGGACGGCAAGCAGCTGTTCCTGGCGGCACGCGCCGAGCTGATCACAGCCTCAGACCCCTACTACCGGGGCATCGACGCCGACGTGTCCCTGCCGCACTGGATCACCGTGCGCCCGCTGGCCTCGACCAGCCCCGGCGGCCCGCACATCGCTGACCTCGCCGGCGGCCGCGGCTGGCTCATCTTCACCTTCATCCGCCGCCACGCCGACCCCCAGATCACGGTCACCGACGCGTTCTGGGCCTGATCGCAAGTCGCAGCGGCCTATGTGATGACTGCCGCCTGAACTGCGGATATGTGAAAGCCCCCATCATGGCGGTGAGGGCATCACGCTCGGCGGGACGGACACGGACGGGAACGTTCAACCGCTCTGCCGTCCGTGCCGCCGCGGCGGGACCTAGACGGAGCGGCTGATCCATCGGTAGGTCCGCGAGTGTTTCCCCGATGGCGTGGTCCGGATGCCTTACCGCACGATGCTGGCGAAGGTGTGGCGGGAGATGTTCGGGCTGGGCGGCGGCCGCCAGTGTTACGTCGGCTCGGCGGCCGCGGCTGCCGCACGGGCCTCCGGTCGACACCCTGTGACGGGCGGGGGAGCATGAACTCGAGGGCTGCCCTGTCCTGTGCCCCTCCCCCTCCCCGATGGGAGAACTCTCATGTACCGACGCACCCGGCGCGCCGTAGTCACGTCCGTGCTCGTCTCCTCGGTCGTATGCGGCGGTGCCGTCGTCTTCGCACCGGCCGCTGGCGCGGCAGTTCCGGCCGCCAGCTGTACGGTCACGCCGGGGCCGAACGACACGTACGTCGTGATCACCGGCGAGGGGTTCACGGGACCCCGCAAGCTCAACGACGGCGAGAGCACCGTGGACCTGGCGATAGGCCCGGACGGAACCTTCCGCGTGCAGCGCTTCCAGAAGAACGTCGACTACACGGTCCTCGCGGTCAACGAGGACCAGAACTTCATCTTCGTGAACTGCAAGAAGGTGGGCTCGGCGGCGACACCGAAGCCTCAGAACCCGCAGAACACGCCCCCGGTCCAGCCGGGTTCCCGGCGGGACATTGCTCAGGGCCGCGAGGCCGGCACCCAGGCGGGCGCCGCGGCGGCCAAGAAGAGCTGCGAGACCAAGCCGGTGGCGGACAAGTCCGGCCAGCAGCACAGCGACGCCTACTGGCAGGCCTGGACCCAGGCGGCCAACCGCGCCTTCAACCGGGTCTGCAACGGCAGGTGAGCCGCTTCACCCCGAGCCGCAGAGCTGCGGCGACAAGAACGCTCGCCTCGCCTCCTGCCTGTTCCCCCTCACGGCGCCCGGAGGCAGCACGCAGCTCCCGTTCAGACCCGGCAGTCACTGCGGCTTCCGAGCGCACGCGAACGCAGCCGGCCTGGTACCCGGCTACAAAAGGATCGTGAAGCGGCGTCCCTGCCAGGGGTGTCCGGGTTTGGTGGGGGTGAGGTGCTACCTCGGCCATCGTGATTTCCCCCGTCAGGCTGCCGCTCGCCCCGTGCACCCGCGGGTCGAACCGCAGTGACATCAGCCCGGCAGCCGCCAGCCCTGCGGCAAGCCACGTAAAAGCCGCCCTCTTGCCTGATGACGCCCGCACCGAGTACCAGCTCAACCAGACCGGACGCCGTTACCCTCCGGCTCCATCACGGTTCCGGCAAGCCCCGTACCGTCCAACGACCGGAACCGGACATCCCATTCAGAAGGCATACCCCACGGTGGGGAGCGCCTCGTCCCTCTGTCAGTTCTTGTCGCGGGTCTGTCAATCGAGCGGGTCTGTCCCGTAGTCGGTGGTGACGCCGGGTAGCTGTCCTTGATCATGAATTTGTGATGGATCTCAAGTCCCTGCTGGGGACGGTGTTTTCCGGTCTGTCGGCGCTGGTCGTCGAGGATGTGGCGGACGGCGGTGACGCGGTGGTGGTCACGGCTCGCACCCGGACTGTGGCGGTGCCGTGTCCGGTGTGCGGGACCCCGACAGCGAAGGGGCACGGCACAAGACGTACGGCACGGTCGCGGGTGTGATCGTCTTCCTGGTTTGGCTGTGGATCACCAACCTTGCGATCCTCCTCGGGCTCGAGTTCGACGCGGAACTGGCCCGCCAGCGGGCGATCGCCGGAGGGCTGCCCGAAGACGAGGAACCCTATGTCCGGCCCCGGGAAACCCGCGCCTGGAGCGACCAGGACCGCCGCCGCATGGAGAAGTGATCGCGTAGGGACGCTCGGCCGGCAGGAGCGAACGGCTGGAACATCCCGCAGTTCTGCTCTTGCGCCGCTGAGTGCCAGAAGTACCTGCTCGTCGCGTGGGTGCTCGTTCATTTACCGGGTAGGCGCGCCACGACAACAGCGTGCGCATCGTGAAGGGGAGACTCCGCATGAGCACGATGGAGCGGCAGACCCACAGCACCGATGAATCCGTGAGCGTGCTGGTCTCGCGCGCCTCCCAGCAAATTTCGGAACTGGTCCGCGAGGAGATGCAGCTGGCTCGGGCAGAAATGACTCATAAAGGGAAACGCTTCGGGAGGGGCGGCGGCCTCTTCGGCGCGGCGGGCCTGATCGGAATCCTGGCAGCCCAGGCCCTGGTAGCGACCTGCATCGCAGCCCTCGCGTTGATACTCCCGGTGTGGGCGTCGGCCCTGATCCTCACGGCGGTGCTCGCGGTGGTTGCCGCAGTGACCGCAATGGCAGGAAAGAAGCAGATCGCCGAGGCGGGCGCCCCCGTACCGGAGCAGACCATCGACAGCGTCAAGGCTGACCTGACCGAGATCAAGGAGAAAGCGCACCGATGACCAACGAACCCCGAACCAATATCGGCACGCCCACCCCCGACGAGCTGCGCGAGCAGGTCGAGCACACCCGCGACGAGCTCGGGCAGACCATCGAGGCACTGGCCGCCAAGGCCGACATCAAGGCGCAGGCGAAGGAGAAGACAGCCGCCGTCAAGGAACAGGCCGCCGAGAAGACCGCCCTGGTCGCCGACCAGATCCAGCATGCCGCGCAGCTGGTGAAGGACACAACACCCGATCCGGTCCTCCACAAGGCTGGCCAGGTTGCGACGGTGGCACGTGCCAACCGTAAGCCGCTGCTCGTTGCCGGCGTTGCTCTGCTCGTCCTCCTGATGGTGCGGCGCAGCCGCCGAAGCCGATGAAAGCGTCCAAGGTCGCCTACAAACCGGTCGGGCTGGCCCTCGGCGCTGTCAGCGGCTTGATCGCGGGGGCCGCGTTCAAGCAGGTCTGGAAGATCGTCGAAGGCGACGGCGACGCTCCCAGTGCCACGGACGAAGATCGCTCCTGGCGGCAGATCCTGGTCGCCGCCGCCATCCAGGGCGCGATCTTCGCAGTGGTCAAGGCCGCTGTCGATCGCTCGGGCGCTGTGGCCACCCGTCGCGTGACGGGCACCTGGCCGGGGTGACCCGCAGCGATATCGGCCCCTTCCCGCGCAGACCGGCACGGTCACACCACCGGGGCAGGGACGTGACGCCTTGGTCGGGGGAGGTCCGGTGCGCGGTGCCCCCGATGGCCGACGCCCGTGCTGGCATTCCAGGTAGATGGCCGGTAAGCCCGGCGATTGCGGGTAGGCGCGAGCCATTATTCCTACCGAAACTCTCGCGGCCGAAGGCCAAGGAGCGCTTTTTCTCATTCGCCGGCGTGGTGGTGGTCCAGGGCTGATGCGTTCTCAGGTTGTGAGATGAAGTAGCTCGCATGCGTGGGCAGGGTGTGACTGGTAGTGGTCACGCGGACCGAACCGTACGCGGACGTATCAGCCACCGTGCACGAAGCAGGGCCAGAGCGCCCGGGTAGGTCGCTCACCCGTTGGCCGTGGCCGTGCCGGTCATCGTCCCCAGCCATTCGGGGGATACGCGGGCCGCATCCGGCGCGTTTCCCGCCCCGCCGGGGCATCCCTTGGTGGAACGAAAGGGAGACATGATGCCGCTCTATCTATCGAGGTTCAGCTACACACCGGAGACTTGGGCGAGGCTGATCGTCCACCCCGAGGACCGCGCAAAGGCTGCTCAGTCGTACATCGAGTCCGTTGGCGGGAAGCTCCACGGCTTCTGGTACGCCTTCGGCACGCACGACGGCTACAACCTGTGGGAGGCCCCCGACAACGTGTCCATGGCCGCGGTTGCGCTGGCGATTAGCGGAGGCGGCGCGCTTAGCTCGTTCGAGACGACAGTTCTCCTGACCGTCGATGAAACCATGGATGCCCTGCGCAAAGCCGAACGAGTCCGGTACCGGGCGCCGGGCGCGTAGCGGTCTGGTGGTGGTCGCCCTTTTGATCGGCGCGTTCTGGTACGGCAGCCGACGCAGCGCGCGACGCCGGGCCCCTGCCCGGCCGACCGAGCAGAATCCCGTGGCGCAGCGGCGCGAGGACTCTTGGCAGACGCCGGACGACGACGCTGGCGACCAAGGGCCCCGCGTGTGCATGGGCGTTTCAAAGTCCTAGTGATCATGTGAGTCCGCAGGCCACAGTCGCATGAGTAGTCCGAGCCGGCCCGTCACGGATGCAACGAAGCTCCGGTTGAAGGGGGTGACCTTCCCAAGTCGCCCTGAACCGCCGGAGCTTCGATGTGTCGCCAGTCTGCCACCGTATGTCTCGTCAAGTCGCCTGCTCTGGAGGGCGTCGCGGAGCTCTCGCTGATGGAGCGGCTGCGAGAACTGCCTGATCCGCGCCGACGACGTGGAGTGCGTCACCCGTTCGTGGCGGTGCTGATGGTTGCCGCGTCGGCTGTGATCGCCGGCGGCTCGCTTGTATGCGGCGATTGGCCAGTGGTCCGCGAGTGCTCCGCAGCACGCCCTGGCCCGGCTCGGCGCCCGCGTGACGGGCGAGCTCGGGGTACGTGTCGCGCCGAGCGCCGCCACGATCCGGCGGGTCATCGGCCTGGTCTGCCCCGGCGGCCAGGCCGACCTGACCGGCGCTTGTCCCGGAGGCGCGGACTCGGTGGCCGTGGACGGCAAGGCCGTCCGCGGCTCACGGCACGGCCAGACCCCCGCCGCCCACCTCCTGGCCGCGAGGACCGGCGACGGCCGCACCGTCACCCAGCTGCGAGTTCCCGACAGACCAACGAAATCACGTGCTTCGCCGCCCTGCTGCAGCCCTACGACCTGAGCGGCGTCACCGTCACGGCCGACGCCCTGCACACTCAGCGCGACCACGCCCGCTACCTGGTGGAAGAGAAGAACGCGCACTACCTGCTGGTGGTCAAGGCCAACCAGCCCGGACTGCACCGCGGACTCCGCGCGCTGCCATGGAAAGAGGTCACCGCACGCCGCTACGACCGCGAGATGAGCCACGGTCGCAAGGAAACCCGTGCGACCAGGGTCCTCACCATCACCGGCCTCGGTCTCGACTTCCCTCACGCCGTCCAGGCCGTGCGAGTCCTGCGCCACCGCACCGACCTCAAGAGCGGAAAGTGCAGCCGCCAGACCATCTACGCGATCACGGACCTGACCTCACAGCAAGCCTCGCCCCAGCGGCTCAGCCGACTCGCCAGGTCACAGTGGACGATCGAGAACCGGCTCCGCTTCGTCCGCGACACCACTTTCGGCGAGGACGCCTCCAAGATCCGCACCGGACACGGGCCCGAGAACATGGCCACCTTGCGCAACCTGGCGATCAACACCCTCCGGCAGCACGGGCACCACAACATCGCCGCCGGCCTCCGCCACGCCTCCTACGACCCGTTCAACCGGCCGCTGGACCTGCTGGACATCCCCTGACCAGGAGGTCCACGTGAGCACCACGACTTTGAAACGCCCCTGCCCGCGTGTGAGCCTGCCCGCTGCGATCCGGGAGCGACGAGACGCGCCGCCGCAGCGAAGACCGCTCGAATAACTGGGAGCGGGGTGTCAGATATTGCCGTGCTCTGTAGCCATCGCGGATTCGGCGGCCTGAGTCCCTTGGGTGGAAGGGACCGCCTGTGGTAATCCGGAGAATTTAGGCCCGGTATTCGTCTGAACCTCTGAAGAGCGACGAGAATTCGGATGGGTCGCTCAGTCGAGGGCAGTCGCAGGGTGTCGGTCAATTTCCGTGGTCCGTTCCGTGGGCCGCATTCGAATCCGGAGGTACGCGGTGCCCGCCATGGCTCTGTCCTTGCCCCTGCTGCCAGTCGCCCTGATGGCTCTGCCGGGCGTCTACCAGCCGCAGGCGGACACCCTTCTCCTCGCGCAGGCGCTTGCGCAGGAGGAGCTCGGGCCGCGGACGGACGCGCTGGAGATCGGTACGGGCACCGGTGCACTGGCCCTGCACGCGGCGGGCAGGGGAGCCCGGGTCACGGCGGTGGATGTCTCCTGGCCCGCTGTGGTCACGGCGCGGCTGAACTCCTTGCGCAGGCGGCTGCCCTTGCGTGTCCTGCACGGCGACTTCGCGGCGCGCACCGCGGGGTGTCGCTTCGACCTGGTGGTCGCCAATCCGCCGTACGTCCCCGCCCCCGGGGTCTGGCTGCCGTCACGGGGGCCGGAGCGGGCCTGGGACGCCGGCCCCGACGGACGCGGGGTCATCGACCGGATCTGTGCCGGCGCCCCCGCCCTGCTGAGCCCTGGGGGTGTCCTGCTCATGGTGCACTCGGCGATGTGCGGGGCCGGGGAGACGCTTGACCGCCTGACCGGGGTGGGGCTGGCCGCGCAGGTCACGGCGAGTGCCTCGGTGCCGTGGGGTCCCGTACTGCGTTCGCGACGGTCCTGGCTGGAGCAGCAGAGCCTGGCGGCAGCAGCCGACGAGTGGGAAGAGCTGGTGATCATCCGTGCCCAGTACCTCTGACAGTGCCCCGGCCCCGGTCCGGGCCTCCGTACGGACGCCGGCCCGCCGGGTGTCCGTGGACCCGGAGGGCCCGGTCCTGGTCGAGGGGCCGGTCGAGATCGTCCTGGACGACGGGACGGTCGCCCGGTCCGACCGCTTCATGGTCGCGGTGTGCACTTGCCGCCGCAGCCGTGCCTATCCCTGGTGCGACACCAGCCACCGCCGTCGTGAGCGAGCCGACTCGCCGCCCGAGGACAGGAACCCGCTGTGAACCCTCCGAGCCCGAGCACGGTGGCGCCGGCCGCCAGCCCCTGTCTGGTCGACGGGCGGGGCGACCTGTCCCGCGCCGTGACCGAAGCCCTGCGATCCGGCGGCCCGCCGGTGTACGCCACGGGGTCCGTGCTGAAGGCGGACCCGTGGGGTGAGGACCTCCAGCTCGCCCTCTACCTGCTGTATGAGCTGCACTACCGCGGCTTCGACGGCGTGGACGACGAACGGGAATGGGACCCGGAGCTGCTGCGGCTGCGCCAGTCGATGGAGACCCGCGTCCTGCACGCCCTGCGCACCGAGCTGCCCGGCGCTCCCCGATCGGTCGAGGAGGCCTTCACCCCGCTCCTCGTCGAGCCTGTTGACCTCTCCGGCAGTCTCAGTCACCACCTGGAAACCGAGGGTGAGCTCTGGCAGTTGCGCGAGTACGCGGCCCTTCGCTCCCTGTACCACCTCAAGGAGGCGGATCCGCACGCCTGGGTCATCCCCCGGCTAACGGGACGAGCCAAGGCCGCCATGGTCGCCATCGAGTACGACGAGTTCGGCGCCGGCCGCGCCGACCGTATCCACGCGCAGCTCTTCGCGGACCTCATGGCCGACCTGGATCTGGATCCCGCCTACGGCCGTTACCTGGACCGCGCGCCGGCGCCGCTCCTCGCGACCGTGAACCTGATGTCCCTCTTCGGGCTCCACCGCGCCCTGCGCGGCGCGCTCGTCGGTCACTTCGCGTGCGTCGAGGTCACCTCGTCGCCCGGGTCCAGGCGCCTGGCCAAGGCCATGCGGAGCTGCGGAGCGGGCCCTGCCGCCGAGCACTTCTACACCGAACACGTTGAGGCCGACGCTGTCCACGAACAGGTCGTACGCCACGAGGTCATCGCAGGACTGCTGGCCCACGAGCCGAGCCTCGAGGCGGACGTTGCCTTCGGCTGCGCGGCTACCCTCCTGCTGGAGGACCGCCTCGCGACCTACATCCGCGAGGCCTGGGACCAGAGGCGCAGTGCGTTGCGTTCGCCCCTGCCGGAGGAGTGAGGGGCGGACTCCAGCCAAAGGGGCGGCCCGCCACCGTGAACCCGGGGAGTCTGGTGGTCCTGCAGGAGGAGTCGGAGCAGGCCGGAGTCCGCCGTCCCTAGGGTCGGGCAACTGTGTCACGCCGGTCCCGCTGAGCGTGCCCGCCGGCCAGGAACCGGGGAGATTGGAAGCGGAAGGGGAGTCGCATCGCCTGTCATCGACGCTGACCGGGTCCGGGGGTTGCCCGCGGGGGACCGCTGCTTTCAGTGAGGCGCGGTTTGGTGGCCGAACCAGTGGCGTCGACTGCGGGGGCGTCCGCCACTGAGGTGTTGACCGGACTACGGGCCGACGCGCCGCCGATGTGCACATCACCTGCCTGGTCTAACCGTTACTCGTTGTGCATCCGCATGACGAAGGAGCGCAACGGAGTTGGACGCAGCATCTCGTGACATCCAGTTGATTCGCCTGCCGCGTTGGGGGCGGGTAGCCAAAGGCGGCGGGGCGGTGCCCTGGCTGGTCTTCGATGAGGAGGGCCGAGCGGTGGAGCCGATCCGAAGGTTCCTGGTCGACTTCGTCGCTCGGGACAACCGGGCGGGCAGCGTCCGCAGCTACGCCTTCGACCTTCTGCGTTGGTGGCGCTGGCTTCGGGTGGTCCAGGTCGAGTGGGACCGGGCCACGTCTGCTGAGGTCCGTGACCTCGTGCTGTGGCTGCGGGTCGCGACGAAGCCGCGGGCGTCGGCGCGGACGTACTCGGCGGCGACTGCCGGGACGACGAACACGATCACGAAGAAGCCTTACCTGGATGACTTCTACAAGCCGCGCACCATTCGGCACAGCAACGCGGTGCTCCGCAGCTTCTACGAGTTCTGGATCGAATCGGGCAGCGGTCCGTTGGTCAACGATGCCGGACGAACGGTGGAACGAGCTGTTCGCGGCCCTGCGGTCCAACCGGGACCGGGCGATCCTCGCCCTCGGGATCAGCAACGCCGCCCGAGCCTCCGAGCTGCTCGGAGAACGCGGCGTCGACGTCGACTGGGGAGACCAGCTGGTACGCGTCGAACGCAAGGGGTCCCAGGCCGAGCAGTGGTTGCCGTCCAGCCCGGAGGCTTTCATCTGGCTGCGGCTCTACCAGAGCGAGGGACCGCCGCTGGACCCGCAGGCGCCCTTGTGGTGGACACTGCGTCGCCGTGATCACGGCGAAGGGCTCGCCTACCAGCCCATGAACTACGAGGCCCTGCGGGCAGTCTTCCGCCGGACCAACGCCCTGTTGGGCACGAACTGGTCGATGCACGATCTGCGCCATACCGCCGCGCTACGAATGTCCCGGGACAAGCGGCTCTCGCTGCGGGACGTGCAGACCATCCTTGGTCACGCCAACCTGAGCACTGCCGCCGACGTGTATCTGGTGGAGGAGGAAGCGCAGGTCATCGCCCGGGTCCAGGAGTATCTGGCCGATCGAGGAACGAGCGAAGCACCCCATGCCGGCCGCCGCCGCGACCGGTTACGAGGCGAGCGACCTGGCCGTGCTGTTCGGAGGTGGCCAGTCGTGACTCGACAGGGAAGCCGCCGCGCCAATTCCGTCCGCCGGGCCGGAACCGGCCCCACGCCGCCGAAGCCGCTGTTCGTGGAGCATGACCTCAAAGCAGATAAGGACCGAATCGGTCCGCACGACCACCTCAGCCGGGACAAGGTCCTGGCACTGCTGCCGGCTTCGCCGCTCTGGCCGCAGAGAACCTACAGCCGCGGCATGTGGCCCGGAACCATCAGGCTCGTTGGGGCAGGCAAGATCCTCGACTGGCTGCTGACCTTCCCAGGAGACGGGTGGCAGGGTCGGTGGCTGGCGGCCGGGGCCGACCGGGGCAAGGAGCCGATCCTTGCCCTGAATGAGGGCGACCCGCGCTGCGCGGAGTCCAAGCGCAACGAGCTCATGATGGGGCTCAACAGCCTGCTCGTCAGCCGGGTGGTTCTCCCGCGCTACGTCTTCCTGCGCGGCTACAAGGCGATGCGGCTGTTCAAGGACGTCCAGGAGATGTTCCCTGCCGGGCGGCTGGAGCGGATGCGTGAGTCCGGGGCCGAGGTCGGCATGACACCCCGGCACATCGACGAGGGCCTGCGGGTCATCTCCTCAATGATCTTGCACACGGGCCGGGACCTCGACCAGCTCACCGCTGAGGACGTCTTTTACCTCCGGGCCGTCGGGCGACGGGAGACCGGCGAGGCATATGTGGGCACCCACAGCGCGTGGGACCTGCTGCGTGGAGCGGGGGTCATCAAGTCGAAGGACACCCTCAAGGACGCGCTCCGGCACGGCCAGCGGCCCACCGCCGAGCTGGTCGACGCCTACAACATCCAGTCCACGCAGGTCCGCAACCTGCTCGTCCGCTACCTCGATGAGCGCCGCCCTGGAATCGACTACGGCACCTTCCGTGGACTCGTACGCGAACTCGCCGGCGTGTTCTGGGCGGACATCGAGGCACACCACCCCGGGATCGACACCCTCCGGCTGCCCGACGAAGTCGTTGACGGCTGGAAGGAACGCCTGGTCACCTACGTCCACAAGAGCGGAGAGGTCAAAGAACGCCGGTCCCGCATCGACGTCATGATGCGCGTGCGCGGCTTCTACCTCGACGTCCAGGAGTGGGCGCACGAGGATCTGTTCTGGGCTCAGTGGGCAGTGCCGAGCCCGATCACCCGGGGTGACGGCGCCGGGAATCACAAGATCTACAAGCAGACCACGGCACGGATGCACCAGCGGGTCCGCGAGCGGCTACCGCACCTTCCCGTGCTGCTGGAGACAGCGGAGCGAGTGCACCGCGAGGCCGTCGCGCTGCTGGAGGCAGCCCGCGTCGCTCCTTTCGATGCTGTCTTCGAGCACGATGGGACGCGATACCTGCGGGTCCTTCCCAAGGTGAATCAAGTGCCCAGCCGACTCGATCACGGTTCGCGGCACATCTTCATCAAGGAAGTCGGCAGCACCAGGCGCCGGATCAACCAGAGCCGCGTGGAGGACGACGCCTTCTGGGCCTGGGCGATCATCGAAACGCTGCGGCACACAGGAGTCCGAGCCGAGGAACTGACCGAACTCACCCACCTCGCCCTGGTCTCCTACAAGCTTCCGGACACCGGCGAAGTCGTCCCGCTGCTCCAGATCGTTCCCTCCAAGAGCAACGAGGAACGGTTGCTGCTGGTCAGCCCCGAGCTCGCCAGTGTTCTGGCCACGATCATCAAGCGCCTGCGCGACGCCAACGGCGGAAAGGTCCCACTGATCTCCCGCTACGACTCGCACGAGCGGGTCACGGGCCCCCAACTGCCACACCTCTTCCAGCGGCGGCCCTACTGGCAGCCACAGGTCATGAGCGAGGCCGGGGTCAAGCGCGCACTGGACCGAACCCTGGAGGCCACCGGACTCCGCGACCACGCTGGCGAGCCACTGCGCTACACCCCGCACGACTTCCGAAGGATGTTCGCGACCGAAGCCGTCACCGGCGGCCTGCCAGTCCATATCGCTGCCCGAATCCTCGGTCACAAGACGCTGACCACCACTCAGGCATACCTCGCGGTGTTCCAGGATGACCTGGTGCGGACCTACCGGGGCTTCCTCGACCGGCGCCGAGCCGAGCGGCCCCAAGAGGAATACCGCGAACCGACCCCTGCGGAGTGGCACGACTTCCAGCAGCACTTCGAGCTCCGCAAAGTCTCCCTGGGCACCTGCGGGCGACCCTACGGAACCCCTTGCAAGCACGAGCATGCCCCGTTGACTGAACGAACCACATTGATTGTGCAGTTCAGGGCACGGGTGAGGTCGTCGACCAGTACGGTCTGCGGTCGTGATGAACGATGGTGTGCCCGAGCGGAATCTGTCGAGGTTGACCGTTCCTCGGTGGGGTCGGCTGGTGGAGACTGGCGACAGGTACGAGCCCTACCGGCTCGTCGACGCCGACGGCGCGGCTGTGATGCCTGCCGCGGTGTTCTTCCAGGAGCTGCTCGCAGCCGGGAAGACGGCGGCGACAGTCCGCTCGTATGGCATGGACCTGCTGCGGTGGTGGCGACCTGTTAACTGCACCATGTCCCGATCGTGAACCAGGCGGATCGTCTGGTCTTTCCAGGAGCGTGGTGTGGTGGAGGACGTAAGACGTGCCCTGATGGAGGGGAAATGCTCGCTTCCCGAAGTCGGAGCCGTGGCCGCGGGGACGACGAGAGACCTTCCGTTCGTCCTGGTGGACGCTGACGGCTGCGAGGTCGGGCCGGTCAGTGCTTACCTGAGGGATCTGATGTTGGGGGACGTCAGCCCGCTGACCTGCCGGAGTTACGGGTTCGGGTTGTTGCGGTGGCACCGGCTGCTCTGGTTTCTGCAGATCTCCTGGGACAAGGCTACGGAGGCCGAGGTCGCGGCGCTGGTTGGCTGGCTACGGGAAGCACGCAACCCGCAGCGACTCCGGAAGCGGAACGGTGCGTCTCCCCCCGCGGGGTCGGTGAATCTGAAGACCGGCAAGCCATCGCTCCGGGAGGGGTACGCACCGAGCACGATCAACCACAACCTCAGTGTGGTCAGCGGGTTCTATGCGTTTCATGCGCGGTTCGGTGCTGGTCCGGTGGTCAATCCGGTGCCGGCCTCACGCGGGCGTCTTCAGGCTCTCGCGCACCGTTCCCCATTGGAGCCGGTGCCGGTGTTCCGGCGGGGTCGGCTGCGGCAGAAGGTGCCGGTGCAGGCCCCACGATCAATCCCCGACCACCTGTGGGACGAACTATTCGCCGGGATGGGCTGCGAACGCGATCGCGCGCTCCTGGAGTTCTACGTCTCCTCCGGGGCCAGGGCGAGCGAGCTGCTGGGTGTCGGTCTGGACGACATCGACTGGTCTGGCCAGCTGATATACGTGATCAGCAAGGGCACCCGGATCCGGCAGCCCGTGCCCGCATCCCCGAACGCCTTCCGCTATCTGGGCAGCTACCTGGCCACTGATGGATTGCCGGACCCGAGCCAACCCGTGTGGCGCACCCGCCGCGGGGATCCGAGACCTTTGACGTATTGGGCGATGCGACGCGTTCTCCAGCGGGCCAACGACAAGCTCGGCACGAACTGGACCTTGCACGACGCTCGTCACACGGCGGCGGTCAGGATGGCCGGAGACGAGCGGCTCACCCTCGCCGAGGTGCAGACGATCTTGCGGCACGCTCACCTCGATACCACCGGGCGCTACCTCACGGCCCGCGTGGAGGACCTGCACGACAAGCTGCAGGAGCACTACACCAAGCCCCGCCCCCAGCGCACCTTCGCCTCCGGGTATGACCCGGAGGACATCAAGGCGGTGTTCGGTGGCTGAACTTGAGGCCCTGACCCAGCCGAGCCGGAAGGGCATCAGCCGCTTCGTCAGCGTGAACGCCGCCCCCGCTCCAGCCCCCGCAGTCCCGCCGCGCCCTCAAGGCGATCTGACGAGGGCCTCCATCGAGGAAATCGCGCAGGCGGTACGCACAACATGGCCGACGAAGTCAGCCGACAACCGCTGGAACCGAAGCCGCGGCGCACGGGACCTCCTTCACCACCTGAGCCAGTTCCCGGGCGAGACCTGGCAGGAGCGCTGGGAGGCCAGCGGGTTCAACCAGGGCGGGAACCCCGTGTCCGTCCTGCGATCGGCACCCCGGGACAGGAGCCAGATCGGCACCGGCGCTGCCTGCCTGATGTGTCTGCGGATCATCCAGCCCTCGCTGGAGGCATTCCGGTCGAACACCTTCCTCTACTACGGGCAGCGCTTCCTCACCGCCCAAAACGACCCGCTGCTGGAGAAGTTCTGGGCCAAGGTCCAGGCCACGCCGGTGAACCCGATTCACCACGGGACTGCACTGTTCGACATCGCGGTCACCCTCACCACGCAGGGCATCGCCCTGGCCGACCTGACGCCCGCAGCCTTTCTGCACTATGCGTGGGAGTGCCGCCGTCAAGGACTGGTACTGGGGGCACGCGGAGCCGGCAGCCGGTTCCCCGGACACCTGGCCTGGCAAGTGCTCCACACGATGGAGCACTTCCCTTCCCACGGGCCGGCGACGCTGAAGGCCGCCCTGCTCAACGGGCGGTTGACGGTCGAAGAACTGGTCGACCGCTACAAGATCGGCAATACCGGGGTTCGGCGCCTGCTCGTCGCCTATCTGGAACGGCGCAAACCCGAGCTGGACTACTCAACGCTGGACAACCTGTCCCGTCATCTGGCCAGCAACTTCTGGTCGACCATCGAACAACTCGCCCCCAGTCAGCTCGACTTGCGCATCGACGGCGAGCTCTACCAACGGTGGCGGGAGCGGGTCGCGGTCCGCGTGGATGGCAAAGGACGGCGCGACTTCGACCCCATCCTGCGGGCAGTCCGCGCCTTCTACGCCGATCTGCAGGCGTGGGCCGCGGCGGAACCCGAGCAGTGGGCGATCTGGGTGGCGCCCTGTCCGGCTTCCGACGCCGAGGTCCGCGGCTACGGGATCCGCAAACGACGCGTCAAGGAACGCATGGACGACCGCACCCGGCAACGGCAACCGCTGCTGAGTACCCTCCTGGAACACCTGGAGAACCGGTACGGCCACCTCCGTGACCTACTCGCGCAGGCCGCGGAAGCGGCCGGCGGACAGACAGTCACTCTGGAGGGCCGCACCTACCGGCGCCTGTGGAGCCGGGTGGATGAACGCCGCGTCCAGCTCGGAGGATCGGCGAATGTCCGCGTTCTCGACGTGGAGAGTAACAAGTACATCAACGTCACGCATGCCGAGGACGCCGCTTTCTGGGAGTGGGCGATCGTTGAGGTCCTGCGGCACTCAGGCGTTCGTATAGAAGAGGCCCTCGAACTCACCCATCTCAGCATCCGACAGTACCAGCGGCCCAACGGCGAGGTCATCGCCTTGCTCGTGGTCGCCCCGTCGAAGAGCGACCGGGAACGCGTCATCCCCATGTCCGCCGAGCTGTTCGCCGTCATCGCGGCCATCGTCCGCCGCCACACCGCTGGCGGCCGGACCATCCCGCTGCTGCCCCGCTACGACCCGAAGGAACGGCAGAGCAGCCCGCCCATGCCGTTCTTGTTCCAACGCAAGATCGGTACCAAGCACGAGGTCATGTCAGACACCACCGTGGTGAACATGCTGAAGCGCCACTGCGTGGAGCTCGCCGAACAGCACCCCGGCTTCCTTGCCACCAGCTTCACCCCACACGACTTCCGCAGGCTCCTGGCCACGGAACTGGTGAACAGCGGGCTCCCGATCCACATTGGAGCGGCCCTACTCGGACATTTGAATCTTCAAACGACTCGCGGTTACGTCGCCGTGTTCAACGAGGACGTCGTCCGGCACTACCAGGGATTTCTCGACCGGCGCCGCCAAGCCAGGCCAACAGACGAGTACCGGCCGGTCACCGAACCCGAATGGCTCGGTTTCGAGGAGCACTTCGACCAGCGCAAAGTCGAGTTGGGAGGATGCGCGCGCCCCTACGGGACCCCTTGCCAGCATGAGCATTCGTGTTTGCGTTGCCCCATGCTCACCATCAATCCGAAGATGCTGCCCCGCCTCGACGAAATCGAGGACGACCTCCAAGTCCGCCGCAGGCGCGCCTTACACGAGGGCTGGCTCGGAGAAGTAGAAGGACTCGACCTCACCCTCACCTTCCTCCAGCAGAAACGCGAACAGACCCAGCGGCTGACCCGCATCGCGCCCGTCAACCTCGGCATGCCGGGCATCCGACCTGGCGGTCCATCATGAGCCGCCCGGCGCCACCTGTCTCAGTGGGCAGTTGTACTCTCCCGGGCGCCTACGGCGTCAGGCTGAAGTTGTCAAAGGCTCAGTGAGGTTTTCTCAGCCGTAATCACTTCCAGATTCCGTCGGGGGCGCGGGCGATGTTGCCGATCTGGCTGGGGGCTGACCCGTGACGTACTGCAGGGCAGGAGGTCATCGCGGCTTGAGCTCGGCGGCAGTGCGCTCGCTGAGAGCTCTCGTGAGCCGCAGCAGCTTGTTGAACCTGCGGGTGTCCAACGTGAGGTTCCTCCTCGGACCTGCCTCGGCGGACGACGATACGGATGCCGATCCCCGCGCCGATGTAGCCCTTGTCCGCCAGGGGTGACAGGCCCTCGGCCGCCTTATAGAGCCCAGGCAGTAGTGCGTGGATGCGGGCGGCGGTGACCTCGGCGACACCGGGTTCCAAGTGGCGCCAGCCATTGAACAGAGAGAAGCTTGATATTGAGGAATTCCCCAAGGCCTCCCGTTCTCGATAATTTCGAGACAAAAGGATGGCAATTGAGGTGCAGTTATGAAAATCTCAATCCCCAAGGATATATTCACTAACCCCCTGCAGAAATCCTCATCTCGCAACGATGACGAGACGTTCCTCTTGTTTATTTCTCGGATATTGTCACTCGGGGTCGCACTCATCGTCGTTGCGGCCTTACTGGATTTGATGCATTTCAACGACTGGAAGCAGGATGCGCTAAATGCCTTGTCCTTCATTGGTCGCGGGCTGGGCGAAGCTCTGATTATTGCTTACTTGGTGGCCGTCGTCGTCGAGCCATATATGCGCTCATGGTATGCAAGTCAAACGGCGACTGAACTTTGGTGGGCTGTGCAGCGCAAGAATGTTCCGGATGAAATGCGGCATGCCATTACTTCTCTGGCGAAAAGCAAGGAATTTTACCGGCGAACTACTTGGAAGATGCGCTTCGACCGGACTGACGATGGTCAGCTCGAAGTGGAACTGGAAGTCAACTCAACAGGCACGAGCATCGATGAACCAGTTCATCCGGACGTAGGATTGTGGTTGATGTCTTCGTCAAGCAAGTACAAGGCCAGGCACATAGCCTGGCGATTGGAGATTCCAGACGATGACGCCTCATGGGTCATCGATGAGGATGATTTTCTACGCATCGACTCTGGCGAGCTAGAGGTATCGTCACTCTATCCCGACGACGTGAAAGTCCCTGCCGGAAAAACTTACACGACAAAGAAGCTGGTCCGAGTCTATCCGGCAGGAGATTGGCTACCGCTCAGGACTCGATGTATGACCGGGCGCTTCTTTTACGACATATCAGGCCCGGCTGCTGACGGCCTGGAGTTTTCCGTAAAGCATCCAGATGGAACGACTGCGACA
Organism: Streptomyces sp. NBC_00354; assembly: GCF_036106915.1. Taxonomy (NCBI): domain Bacteria; kingdom Bacillati; phylum Actinomycetota; class Actinomycetes; order Kitasatosporales; family Streptomycetaceae; genus Streptomyces; species Streptomyces sp. NBC_00354. Next base: position 8,727,112 of record NZ_CP107983.1, read on the forward strand.
GATAGCTTCAAAAATACCGGGAAAAAGAATATTAGTTTCGAGAGTCCGGCCGGTTCTTTCACGTTGCCTGGACATGTCTCGCTCGTGAGCTGGACGCCTACAGCAGCGGGTGGTGCCGAGTTGGGCGACGCCAAATAGAAGCCGAGCGCGCTGTGAGGTTGCATTCTCTCATAAGCGGGCACCCCAGGCGTGCATTGCGGCAGTCGGCATCTCCCTCAGCGACCCAGGGCATCGGTACCGCGGCGGCCACCCTCGCTACCGCGCCTGTCGAGGCCCGACTTGACTGGTGCAGAGAAGGTTCCTGCACGCGGTCGAGGTGCCGTGGGATCGAGCGACACGCGTGGACGCTCGGGATTTCAGCTGTTGGATCCAGCGGACGGTCAAGCCGCGAGCGACCGCAGCCAGGCGGCGGTCGGCCCGTACAGTCGGCGCCCCGAACCTGGTGACCGGGAAAACGAGCCCTGGGCTCGGCTATGCCCCGTCGACCGTCGCCCACAGCGAGACGGTGCTCCGCAAGTTCTACGACCTGCACCGTGATGCCGGATCCGGGCCGTTGCTCAACCCGTTCCCGCTGGATCTGGCTCGTCGTTCCGGCCGCACGCACGCGCACCACAACCCGATGGAAGGCTGGGCGCCAGAGCGGACCGGCCGCTACCGACCCACGGTTCCGCGCCGCATTCCGCGTTCGATCCCGGACGAGTGGTTCAACTCGCTGTTCGCGGCGCTGCGGTCGAACCGTGACCGGGCAATGATCGCGTTTTGGATCTCCAGCGGAGTCCGGGCCTCGGAGTTGATCGGCGTTCGGCAGTGCGACGTCGACCCTGGGCAGCAGCTGATCAGCGTTGTGCGGAAGGGCTCGCGGGCCCGGCAGCAGGTACCGGCCTCGGCAGATGCGTTCGTGTGGCTGCGGCTCTATCAGCAGGAGCTGCACGGGCTGGTGCCACGGGGCCGAACACAGCCAGTGTGGTGGACGCTGCGGCGTCCGTTTCACCCACTGACCTACCACGGGGCCCACCGGATGTTCGAGCGGGTGAACGCTGCCTTCGGCGCGGACTGGACCCTTCACGACCTTCGTCGCAGCGTCGCCGCCCGGATGGTGCGCGACCCGGCGCTGACGCTGACCGACGTGCAGTGGGTTCTCGGGCACGCGCATCTGATCACGACCGAGATCTACCTCGCGCCGCGCCAGGACGAGGTCGTGGCCGAGGTGCTGGCCCACCACGCCCGGCGGGCAGACCGGCTCGCCGAGCCGGTGCCGCCGCCTCCAGCGCCCGGCTACGACCCCGAAGCCTTGGACGTGCTGTTCGGGCGATCTTCATGACCATCACCACGAAGCACTCGACGCGCCGACAGATGCAGACCGCGAATGCAACAGTCGAACAGGCCCGCGCGCGGAACAACGTGCTGCGGGAACGCTTCCCGCCCCGCTCTGCGGAGGCGTGGTGGCCGGCGACAGCGCAGTCAGCGGACGAGGTGCTGCGGCGGCTGACGACGCCACCCTTTTTGGCTGCCGCGAACGCCACCCGGGCCGGGCGGCGGCGCGGGGTCGCCAAACTTCTGCGCTGGCTGTCCAGCCTCCCGGGGGATACCTGGCAGCAGCGGTGGAAAGCCAGCCGCGCCGAGGAGATCCCTGGCGCGGACTGGACAGATCTCCCGCTGCGCTTCTTGCGCGAGAGTGGGCCGTCGCCGTCGTATGAGCGCGTTGACCTGACCTCCGGGCTTCTGATGCTGGCCTGCGGCGATATCATCCGTCCCGACCTGGCCTGGATGCTCACCCGCACCCACAAGCACCTGGCCCCTGTCATGGCCGAGGTCCGCGACCCCGAGGGGTTCGCACAGCTGGCACAGCTGGCCGAGTCCGGGCCGGCCAGCGCCCGAGGCGAGGCCACCACCTCGGCGACCCGGATCGCCATGATTCTTGCCTGCAGGGCGGGTCGATCGCGGACATCACCGTCGGCGACTGCGTGGAGCTGGTCGACACCTTGCGCTGGGTCCATGTCCGCGGTGGTCAGCGCAAAGTCGACTTCTACCTTCGACTGCGGGCCCTGGGAGTCTTCCCTGAGGACGCCCCGGCCACGATCCGGGCCTTCGGGCTTGCCGCCGGCCGATTGAGCATCGAAGAACTCGTGGATCGCTATCCGATCCGGTGCCGCCCGGTCCGCGACCTGATCGTGGACTACCTGCGCGAACGGCAGCCGTCGTTGGACTACACCAGCCTGGATGCGGTCTCGCGAACCCTGGCCGGGCTGTTTTGGATTCGGCTCGAAGCGCTCTCACCAGGCATCGACTCCCTGCGGCTGCCACCGGCACTGGCCCGCGCCTGGAAGACAGACATCGCCACCAAAAAGCGCACCACAAGCGGCCCGGACGGCACCGCCGTCGAGGTCGCCAGCCCCAGGCTGAACGCCAAGGACGAGCTCATCCGCGTCCGCGCCTTCTATCTGGACATCGCCCACTGGGCTGCGGAAGAGCCAGCCCGCTGGGCCCCGTGGGTGGTGCCTTGCCCGATCAGCGACGACGAGATCAGCAAGGCCAAGGACCGCAAACACCGCAAGGCCCGGATGGACCAGCGCACCCGCGAGCGGCTTCCCGTCCTGCCGGTGCTGGCCGACACCGTCGACCGCAGGCGACGCGCCGCAGCCGAACTACTTGCGGCCGCCGAGCACACCGGGCCCGGGGACCTGGTCCCCGACACCGCCGGAGCCTTGCGCAGAGCCGTCACGTCCAAGGCCGCTGGGCACCTGACCTGGGCCGAGGAGACCTCGACCGGGCGGCGGCGGAACCTCACCTACGAGGAGAGTGAAGCCTTCTGGGCCTTTGCCGCGGTTGAGGTCCTACGCCTGACCGGCATCCGCAACGAGGAGCTCCTGGAGCTGACCCACCACAGCATCACCGAATACCGGCTTCCCAGCACCGGCGAAGTCGTGCCTCTGCTGCAGGTCGCCCCGTCCAAGACCGACAGCGAACGGCTCCTGCTGGTCAGCCCGGAACTGGCGGACATCCTTTCCACCATCATCCGCCGCTTGCGAGGAAGCAACCGTGCGATCCCGCTGGTGACCTCCTACGACGTCCACGAGCGGGTCTGGAACCCGCCGATGCCGCTGCTGTTCCAACGAGATATCGGCACCGAACACCGCGCCTTCACCCCGACCGCGCTCCGCAAGCTTCTGATCAACGCGCTGGCCACCACGGGCCTCACCGATGCCGCCGGCGAACCACTCGTCTTCTCCCCGCACGACTTCCGCAGGATCTTCGTGACCGACGCCATCATGAACGGACTTCCACCACACATCGCCCAAGTGATCTGCGGGCATAAGAGTCTTGACACGACGATGGGCTACAAGGCGATTTACCCTGCCGAGACCATCGAGGCCCATCGCGCCTTCATCGCACGTCGCAGGGCCAGTCGGCCCAGCGAAGAGTATCGGACGCCGACCGAGGCGGAATGGGACACTTTTCTCGCGCACTTCGAGAAGCGCAAGGTCTCCATTGGCACCTGCGGTCGCGCCTTTTCAAGCCCCTGTGTTCATGAACACGCTTGCGTTCGTTGCTCCCTTCTCCGGCCGGACCCGGCCCAGCGCGGCCGGTTGGAGGAGATCCGCGACAACCTCGTCGCCCGCATCGCCGAGGCCGAGCGCGAGGGCTGGCTCGGGGAGGTCGAAGGGCTCCGGGTCAGCCTGGCTGGCGCTGAAGACAAGCTTGCTCAGATGAACCGACGAACTTCCGGCGGTACGACGATCGACCTCGGCATGCCGCGCATAGCCGCAGCTCAACCCGCCCAGGCGGAGGGAACGGCTTCGCTGACACAATCACTGGATGACCAGCAATGACATCCAGTTCGACTGCCAGCACCGTGGCGACGGCGGCCCGCTCGTGATCGTCCCCCGCATCGACGGAGCACCACTCACCGAGCTGATCGACGGGTTCGAGATCACCGATGGGATGCAGCCCGCAGGCGACGCGTACGGCGGTCTGATCCCGGAGTTCTTCCGGTTCGGCCCGATGCAGGATCACTTCCTCGGACGGTCCACCAACGCGATGGGGCCGAAGACACCCGTTCTCGGTTGTGAATGCGGCGAGTGGGGATGCTGGCCCCTCATGGCCCGCATCACCGCGACGGCCGACTTCGTGACCTGGGACGCCTTTGAGCAACCGCACCGCAAGGCGCGCGACTACTTGGCATTCGGTCCGTTCCAGTTTGACCGTCACCAATACGATGACGCTTTGCAAGCCCTGAGCGCGGTGATCGGCTCCGACGTCGACGACACGCGCGCATGAGCGCCACCAGGCGCGGCCTGCTGGGCTTAGGGATGGGGAAGCGGTTCATGGATAGATTCGAGACGGAGAGTCTGGCACTCATGCCTGGCCAGAAGGTGCAGGCCAGGGTCCTCAGCCATCACCCATGGGGTGTGCTCGTTGAGATCGTTGGTTACGAGAACGCTGGTCTGTCGGCCTCTATCGACATGATCCAGCAGTTCTCCCAGACCACGAGCGGCCACGACGAACTACTCGCGCTCTTTCCACCCATCGGTTCGCAGGTCGACGCGGTGATCGAACAGATCCGTCGCTCGCATCCGCCGGTATCAGTGCGGCTCAGCATCCGACCTGCCGACCTGGAGTCGCTGACCTGGGGCTGCGACTTCTGTGGTGAACCGATCACGTTGAGCCCAGGTGGAGACGCCCTCGTCCTGGACTCGCGGAGCAACGACGGGCCGGGAAGCCACACCGTCATCTCCCACCGGCACTGCCTGGCTGAGCGAATCCGCCCGGAGAACAGTGGAGAGCGGGCGCGAGCATTGAAGATCGGGAAGATGTGCTGAGGTCGTGAGGCCCGCGCCTACCGCATGGATGAGCTCGACAGCTCATCCGGCGGGAACCAAGCGGTAGTTCAGAGAAGCTTGCATCCGTTGCCCGGTCCTCCAGATGGATCCTCGCCAGCGGCCCCGCCTCCTGGAGATCATCCAGAACCTCCGCGAGCGCCTCCGCGAGGCCCGCGCCAACGGCTGGCTCGGCGAGGTCGAAGGACTTCAAGTCAGCTTTGACGCCGCGATGGCCAAGCTCAACAGCCTCAAACGGGCTCCGACCGATGGACGGCCGCACCTGGTTGACCTTGGCATGCCGGTCTTCACCGACCACGCACCACGGCTTCAGCCAGGGTCGGGAGAGCCTGGATTCCGGCCCTGATCCGGTCACCGGGCGAGTTCGGCTTGGCGAAGACTGCGGAACACCTCCGGGGTCGTCCATCCGCGCAGCGTGGCGTGAATCGTCGAGCGGAAAGCGGCCTCGGCCGTGGTGGCGTCGAGGGCCCCGGCGAGTTCGAGAGTCACGAGCCCGTGCAGGGCAGCCCAGATCGACAGGGCGATCGACGTTGCTTCGCCGGCGAGGACGGACGCGGTCAAGGCACGATCGATCGCCGCGAGGAGCGGGCGGATCGGGTCACTGGCACCGGCCTCTCCCGACGGGTCGAAGGACTGCACACCACCGAACAGCACCGTGTAGAGGTGGCTGTGTCCGCGCCCCCAACGACGGTAGGCGACGGCCAGTGCGTAGAGGTCGGCGAGAGAGTCCGCGGAGGTCTGTACCGCCGACAGGTCCTGGAACAGGCCGGCGACGGCTCTGTCGCGCACCGCACGGATCAGCCCGTCCTTACCGCCGAACAAGGAGTACACCGCCGTCGTCGACGCCTCGGCGGCAGTGGCCACGGCGCGGACCGTGACGGACTCCCGCGGACGGGTGGCGAGCATCTCGGTCGCGCACTCCACAAGCCGCTCTTTGACGGCCTCGTCGTTTGTTCTGGGCCTACCCACGGTCAGCAGCCTACCCCCTCTGATAACGTCGTTTTGAAACAGTGTTCTGAAACTGTCGGAGGTCCGCCGTGCCCACGTCCGCCATACGTCTCGTCCGCTTCACCGGACGCCTACTGTTGGCCTTGGCCGCCGTTGCGGCGCTGGTCGTCGTCTTCCTCGCGCTGATCGCACTCACGGACGGGGCGGGTTCGGGGCTCGCCGCGTGGTTGACGACCCTCGGGACCGGGACCGTCCTCGCGCTGTGGCGGGGTCGGCACCGCACCTGGCCGGCGCGGCTCGTGCTGTTCCTGCCGGTGGTCGTCGCGGCGGCGTTGACGGCGGCGGTCTGCATCCCGACCGCACCGACGGCCCGGCGGTATCCGCCCGCGCTGCCGTTCGTGTCCACTCAGCACTGGAACCTGGCCACGGGCAGCCGGGTCGCGGTCTATCGCTACCCGCCTGCGAACCCCGGCCCCCGGCATCCCGTCCCGTTCGTGTACCTCCACGGAGGACCCATCCGCGGCATCTCGGTGCAAGACCACACCTTTCTGCAACTCCTGGCACGCCAGGGCTACGACGTCTACGCCTACGAACAGGCCGGCGGCGGACGAAGCGACCTGCTCCCCATGGACCAGTACACGATCTCCAGGGCGATCCGTGACCTCGCCGCCTTCGTCGACCGCCTGGACAAGGGCAAGGTCGACATCCTCGGATTCTCCGGGGGCGGAGTCGTGCTCACCCGAGCCCTGGCCGACCCAGGCGTCGCCACACGCCTGCACCGGGCGATCATCGCCGAGCCCGGGCCCATGGACGGCCCCACCGCACACATCACCGGGCACAAGGGCCGAGCATCCGCACAAAGCCTCGCCCCGAACCCGACCGGACCGCGATCGACGCACGTCCCCCGGTACGCCGTGTCATTCGGCCTCATGCGACTCGGACTCCTCAGCCCCGACACCGGACTGATCGGACAGGCCGAAGGCGCCAACGCCTTCACCGCCGCAGACCTCGGCAGCGACACCGCATCCGCCTACTGCGCGGGCGACGCGCACCGCATCCCCAGCGAGGACACCGAACAGAACTTCTCCTTCAGCCCCGCCGCCAGCCTCCGCGTCCAGCAGACAGTCAAGGACTCGCCCTCCATCGCACCGCTACTGAGGCAGTCCCGGACCCCCGCGATGCTGATGATCGCCGAATGCTCCTCCCAGGTCCGTCAATGGGCGACCGCCACCCTCGCCAATGACCCCGCCATCCAGCGCACGCAGTACATGCCCGGAGTCGGCCATCACATGTGGAACGGCCTCGACGACAACAACGACCGGGCCGCCGCCGTCATCACTGCGTTCCTTCAGGACAAGCCGGCCCCCCTGCCGAACTACCCGACCCGCGACGAGATCCCTACCTTCATGCGCAACCACAAATGAAGTCGTCGCAGCCCGGCACCGGCGTAGACGGACGAAACCGCGAAGCCGCCCGGGCTCTTGCGCGAAGTACAGCCAAGGACGAGTTCTTAGTCCGGAAAAGGAGCATCGGTCTCGGCGCGGGCGTCGTCACGTTGCTTGATCAGATCGTCGCGCTCGCGGTCGACAGCGGCGACCTCACGCCGTGATGTGCCGAGTTCCCGTCGGGCCTGCGCCGAGCGACGGGCCGAACGGCGGCCGCCCATCATGACCAGAGTCAGTCCCAATAGGGCTATGGCTCCGACGATGATTCCGATCAGAAAGAGAGATCCGGTCGAACCAGTTGCGTGGTAGCCGAAAATCGAGAAATCGCCGCCGACGCCGAGATCGTGCCCCGCACCGGTATTGCCGAATACTCCGGCCAAGCCGACCACGATAGCGGTGATCAGAATGATGAGCCCGAGGATGAGAATCACGGAATTGCTCCTTGGATCCATGCCCGGACAAGCCGCCGGACACGGCTGGCGCCCACCCTGGTTGTGAACCGTCAAGCTGAAACGGAGCACATCATGCTCGTCCTCGGCGTCATTCTTCTCGTCATCGGCTTCGTGTCGGGAATTTCGATCCTGTGGACCATCGGGATCATTCTGCTCGTGATCGGGGCCGTCCTCTGGATCCTGGGAGCGGCCGGTCACGCGGTCGGCGGCCGCCGACACTACTGGTAGTGCCGTCAGGGAACGCGCAGGGCCAGCACGACGACGTCGTCTCCGGGAGCTGGGTCCGCCGGCTTGCTGCTGATCCGGCGGAGCAGTTCGGCCAGCGGCCGGTCACCGTAGCGGGCGAGCAGGGCGACGAGTTGTGCGATGGAGACATCGATGTCGTGGCCGCGGCGTTCGATGAGCCCGTCCGTATAGAGCAACAGCGTTGAGCCCGTGGGAGGGTTGTGTCACGCCTCGGTGCGGTGGAACGGCCCGAGGCCAGGGTGGAAGAGGACGTCGTGCTCCACCAGGGGGGTCACCCGGCCGTCAGGAGTACGGAGCAGCGGCGGCGGGTGGCCGGCGTTGGACCAGGTCAGCGTCCAGCCGGGACCGCCGTCGGGGAGGTCGAGGCGGGCGTGCACCAGTGTGCCGCTGGCGTCGATGGGCAGGACCGAGCACGCTGCATCGAGGGCGGTCAGCGCCGTGGCGGGGCTGTACGGCGGGTGGTCGAGGGTGGCCTGGCGCAGCCTGCTGCGGATCTCTGGCCCGTGATCGTGGCGGCGTGCATGTCGTGGCCGGTGATGTCGCCCACCGTGACCATGAGTGCTCCGCGCTCACCGCCGGGTGAGGCGGGCGGCAGGTGGTAGGCGTCGTACCAGTCCCCACCGATCATGTCGCCGACCGCGGCCGGCTGGTACAAGGCGCTGATCTCAACGGGGTTGGTGAGGGGGAGATCAGTGAGCATGGCTTCCTGGAGCTGCCGGGCCACGGAGATGCGTTCGTCGAGGTACAGGGCGAGCTCCACCGCCTGCGCGATGTAACTGGACGCGGCGGTGAGGGTGGCACGCTCGGTGACGCCCACCTCGTGCCGCTTGGCCCAGCAGATCCTGCACCTATGCCGCGACCTGGGTGGGCACGAAGCTGCGCTGGGATCTGGCTGTGGACGAGGCCGAGCGCCAGGCGCTCCTCGGTCTCGCGGAGGACTGCCCGACGACCACCTTCGTCTACGAGCCCGCTGCCTGACCCGATTCAGTCCCAGTCATCCCATCGCGCTGGGGCTGTTCACCCATTCGGCTTTCCTCAACGTCCTGGGCCGGTGCGCAGCTCCAGGCCGCTGGTGCTGGCCGGGAGCCGCCGGGTCGGCGGCCTGACCGGTGCGGTGGGCCCGTCCGGGGGCTGTGACGACACTGGGTGAAGGACACAGCGACCGGGGCTGCGGCGGTGCTTTCACGCTGGTGGTGGGGGTAGTACGAGGATGTGGTCGTCGAGGGTTTCGGTGGTGAAGCCTGCGGTACGGAGTGCGGCAGCCAGGGCGAGACCAGTGGCGTGGTGTAGCCCGGCCAGCCCCGTACCGCCCTCGGCCGACGCGTGCGCACCGCTGGTGCGGGTAAGCAACTCGTCGATCTCTTCGGGCATCCAGCCCACCATCACGCCCCGGGCGTGGCGGACCAGATGCACGCCCTGGCCGCCCCCGCTTCCAGGGTCGAACCCTGCTTCGATGAGAGCGGTGCGCACCGCGTCCAGGAGGTCCGTCTCGTGATCATCCACAGGCCCACTGTAGAGGGCCTGCCAGGGCGTGTGGGGTGTCCGTGGCGCTGCCCCGGTCCGTGGCGGGACCCGGCCGGGGTGGCTTCAACCGGCCGGGTCCCGCGCGTGTGGACCCTCAAATCGCCCTGCCACCCTGACATGCACGAACCCCCGACTGCGCGCCGGGCAGGGGGAAGGGTGGGCCGGGCGGGTGACACGCTCACGCCTTCGGCTGCGCGGGGGGCGCGGCCGGCATCGGGTCACCTGAGGATGGGGTTTCCGTTGTGCCCCTCGCCGATTTGGAGCCACTCATGCTGGAGCGCAGGCCGCGCAAGGACGGTACCGAGGTCACGTTCGTCCTGCCGCGGGAGGATCCGCCGGGGCCGGTGAGCGTGGTGGGGGACTTCAACGACTGGCAGCCCGGAGTCCACACGCTCGAGCCGCGCAAGGACGGCAAGCGGGCGGTGACGGTCGCACTCCCGGGCGCAACGACTCAGTCCTTCCGTTACCTGGCGGCGGGCGACTACTGGTTCAACGACGAGAGCACCGACCACGACGGCCCCAACAGCCGCCTGCACACCTAGGCCGTCTTTTTCGGATTGGCTACGCACATCACTGCCGAGACCGTTTATCGGGTGGCGACGGAGAGCACATGGCGGTCCCTGGCATGTGGAATGTCGCCGAGAGAGATAGGAGCGGCTGAGCGGAGCTCAGCCCCGGTCTGGCCTCGTGCCCGTCCAGAGGATGATGTGCCTGTCGCACAGGAAACGGGTCAGGTGCAGGCCATCGATCTCAAGGTCGTCGACGATCATGTCGAGACCTATGATCTGTCCATGATCGAAGGACAGTTGGTAAGACTTCGCGCACTCCGTGCGCGGGATGCGGGCCATCACGTTCGGTGGCGCAACGATCCGGAAGTCGTCCACTGGGCCGCTGGCGGAAACCCGCGCTTCGGCCCCGTCACGGCGGAGGCCGTCGAGCTCGGCTTCGAGACGATGCTGCGGCTGAACCCGATGGAGTCGGCCGTCTTCACGGTCGAGGATCTGGCCGACGGGTCGGTGATCGGTATGGTGGACTACCGCGACCTGGACCCGTTCGCCGGGCTGGCCACGGTCGGCGTCACCATCGGCGAGCGGGACCGCTGGGGCCGCGGCCATGGCTCCGACGCGCTGCGACTGCTGGTGGGGCACCTGTTCGGGGTCTTCGGGCTGCACCGGATCGAGCTCGACACCTGGAGCGGCAACGAGCGGGCCGTCCACGCCTTCACCAAGGCGGGCTTCCGCGAGGAGGGCCGACGCCGGTCCACCGTGCTGGTGGCGGGCAAGCGCTACGACACCGTGCTGTTCGGGATGCTGCGCGAGGAATGGCCGGACACTACGCGTTGAATGTCCGTCCGGCACACGCCCCGTCAGCCATCAGGCGGCGGGGTTGCCCGCCCAAACCTTGATCAACAGCAGCGAGAGACTCCTCCCATGCGATTGGTCTGGCATGTACGCCCAGCCAGTCCTCGTGAGGGCTTCACCGGCGTCGGCCGAGAAGGGCAGCTTGCTCCTTCTTGAGTCGAGCGAAGCGCGTCGTGGTGTACTCCTTCAGCTCCGGTCCCGGGAACTGGATGACGGACTTGTATTCGCCGAACTCGCCACATGCCCAGCGCGCTGCGGTGATCTCGTAGCCAGAGACGTGGGCGCACAGGTCAAGCAGGACCGGCGGCACCTCCTCCTCGATGAGGAGGTCGGCCTTGGTGACGACCACGTCGCGCATTTTCTGGATGTTGGGCAGGAAGACGGTCGTGGCCCAGGTGCGCCACTCGGCGATCTCCTCCTCGGTGGGGGGTATGTCGTGGTCGAAGGGGTGGACCCCATCAGAGCGGACATATCTCTCGCAAAACGCCTCGTAGGCACGGCTGTTAGCCTCCATGAGTGCGAAGAGTGGACCGTAGAAGTCGCTCAGCTGCTGGTTTACCCGGGCGAGCCGGGCCTGTCGCTGCGCGAGCCTCAGCCCATTGAGGTACGTCGCCAGGTAGCCGGCGAAGGCCAGACTGACGGTCAAGATCACTGTGTTCATGAGGGGATGCTAGGCCCGCTTCTTTCAGACCATCCGATCGTTGGCCTCGTTGTTTCCGCCATGCTGGCCCGGCTGCGCACCGGTGAGGCCGTCCAGGCAGTGGTAGAGGATCTGGGAGTGCCGGTCCGCGAGGTGTTCCGCGCGGCCCGGACTGATGCGGGGCTGGCGCTCGCGCTCGCGCTGGCCGGAGTGGACCCGGACGGCATCGAGACCGTGGGCATCGTCGGCCGCGCGGACTACCTGCGGCTGCGGGCCCTGGGAGCGTCTCCCAGCCTGGCGTCCCAGATCCTGTTCGCCGACACCCTGTCCGACGTCAAGGGAGCAAGGTACGCCGTCACGGGCGGCACGATGGTCATTACCAAGAAGCAGTGAGGAGCGGCGGGGCGCTTCCGGGGAGCTGGCACCCTCCGACGGAGCATGCGCGACACACGGAATGCAGATTCGTGCGAGGGCACGACGCGTCAGGCGGTGGTGACCGTCGCCACGGGCCTGGTGTGTCGGGAGGGCCGGCACCGTAGGCGTCGTCCTACGGTGCGCTCATGCCCGACAAGCTCCCGGCCCGCATCCGCTCCCCGCTGCTGGCCCGGCTGCGCACCGGTGAGGCCGTCCAGACGGTGGCAGAGGATCTGGGAGTACCGGTCCGCGAGGTGTTCCGCGCGGCACGCAGCGATACGGGGCTGGCGCTCGCGCTGGCCGGAGTGGACCCGGACGGCATCGAGATGGTGGGCATCGTCGGCCGGGCGGACTACCTGCGGCTCCTGGCCCTGGGCGCGTCTCCCAGCCTGGCCTCCCAGATCCTGTTTGACGGTGCCGGTCAGGCCAACACGTGGCGCAGCGAGCAGCCGGCGTTCGCCGCCGCGTGCGATGCGGTGGCCACCGCGACCGTGAAGCGGGCGGAGCGCCGTCCCTCCCGCTTTACCCCGGAGCGCCGCCGCCCGTTCCTCGAGTATCTGCGGGCCGGGATGGCGACGACGAAGGCTGCGGCGGAGGTCGGCATCACTTCCGCGACGGTCTATCAGCGCCGCCGCCGAGATGCGGGTTTCGCGGCGGCCATGGACCGGGCCACCGCCACCCGCAGCACCCCGGAGCCCGCCGGCGCCGCCACTGATGCGCAGTGGACCATCTTCTACGAACATCTCGCCGTTCACGGCGTGCTCCGGCAGGCGGCCCTCGCCGCGGGGATCCGGCCCGAGACGGTCTATGACCGGCGCAGATCAGACACCGATTTCGCGCAGCAGACCGACCACCTGCGCCTTTGAGACGAGCCGGCTCTGTAGTCGCAGACGGCCTGATGCCGTGGGAGGTCAGGCGAGGCGGGAGCCGATCCGGAACCGCATCTCGCCTGCGGCCCGGCGGATGTCATCGCTCTGGCCGGTGTCATCGAGGAGCCCGAAGAGCACCATCAACGCCCGGAACTCGTCTTCGCTGATGAGCTTCACGCGGGTTCGGTGACGCCGTCGAGCAGGGTGTCCAGCAGGTCCAGTGTCTCGTCCATGCCGGGGACAACGCCGCACAGACCCGGACGTCACCCCCGGGGGCACCCCGGGCAGGCTGCCGAGACCGGGGTGGGGCCGGGGATTACGCCGGCGCAGCGGACGCGGCGCGCCCCCCGGTCACTCGAGCACTCCGAGGGCGACGTCAGGCCGGCAGTGCGGGCACGCGGGTACCCCCTCGGCCAGCGCCCGACGCGCCTCGTCGGTGCTCAGGGCCATGCAGCGTTTCCGGGCGTCCCAGCAGTCCCCGGCGTGCAACGCGGTCCCTTACGTGCCGACCATGCGTCGGAAGTCGCTGGGAGACATTCCGTACGCGAGGCGGAAAGCGCGGGCGAAATGAGCCTGGTGGCGAAAGCCCCATCGGGCTGCGGTCTGGCCGATACTCCGGTGCGCGATCCGCGGATTGGTGAGATCGGCTCGGCTGCGCTCCAGTCGGCGCTGGCGGATCGTGGCGCCAACCGTCTCCGGCTGCTGCTGGAACAGCTGGTGCAGTAGGCGTACGGAGATGTGGTGGTGTACTGCGATGGTGGCCGGAGTTAGATCGGGGTCGGCCAGGTTGTGGTCGATGAAGGCCTGGATCCGGGCGAGCAGAGCCTGGTGGCGGGTCTCGGCCGGAAGGGTAGGGGGACTGTCGAGTCGGCTGGCCAGGAAGACCGTGGCCAGATCGACCGCGATGGCGCCCAAGCGCTGTAGCTCGTCGGCTTCACATCGGTCGGTGCTCTCGCGCAGGCCGGCCAGGTAGCCGGCGAGGAGCGCGCCCGCTCCTGTGCGGGAGGACAGGCGGGTGCCCAGCAGTCTGTCGATCCGGTCGGGTGGGAGCGGCAGGGTGGTTCTGGGCAGCCGGAGCAGGGTGACGCGCGAGAGTCTGCTGTGATCCTCGAACTCGCAGGCCAGAGATCGGGAGGTGTCGAACAGGGCCATGTCTCTGGCCTTGAGCAGGGTGTTGCTGCGGCGCTGTTCCAGCCCCATTGGGCTGCCGTGCACCAGGAAGAGGAAGTAGCAGTCCGGGTCGGAGCGCCGGATGTCCGCGGGTGCCCGCTGGGCCGACATCGGCGAGAAGGAGAAAGAAGACACCTCGGTCTGCGGCAGACGCAGCGACGTCGCTGCTCCTCTGAAGCGGTCGGCATGCTGGCTGGTGATCGACACAGCCCCGACTGCTTCGCTGACCATCCCGTTCCACCACTCGAAGCCGTCCCGATCGCTGACGCTGTTGGTGGATACGGAGACGGACAGCTCCGATTCAACTTCTCTGGCTGTCATCGCGCCCCTAGCCCATCCGGTCACCAGGTCCACCTTCATGCTCAGGCACCTAGCGGGTGGCGGGCGAGCACCCTGCCGGTCACCTTCGGGGTGCACTCCACGCCAAATGCGTGCGCTGACAGCTAGAGCATGGGCAGCGGAGTCCTAGTGATACTCGTGGCCATGCGGTGTAGATGCTGCCCGGCGTACACCGTTCGACTGTCCATCCCCGGGACTGTAAATCGTTCGGGTCTGTCCCGTAGTCGGTGGTGACGCCGGGTAGCTGTCCTTGATCATGAATTTGTGATGGATTTCAAGTCCCTGCTGGGGACGGTGTTTTCCGGTCTGTCGGCGCTGGTCGTCGAGGATGTGGCGGACGGCGGTGACGCGGTGGTGGTCACGGCTCGCACCCGGACTGTGGCGGTGCCGTGTCCGGTGTGCGGGACCCCGACAGCGAAGGGGCACGGCTATCACCGCCGGACGGTGACGGACGTGCCGGTCGACGGCCGCGAGGTCGTCGTCCACCTGCGCGTACGACGGCTGGTCTGTCCGGTGCCGGGCTGCCTTCGGCAGACTTTCCGCGAGCAGATCCCCGGGCTGCTGGAGCGTCATCAGCGCCGCACGGCGCGGCTGACCGCCCAGATATCCCAGGTGGCGCGGGAGTTATGCGGTCGGGCGGCCGCGCGTCTGACCGGCCTGTTGGCCGTTCCGGTCTCCCGCAGCACCGCACTGCGCCATCTGCGACGCTTGCCACTGCCACAGCAGGCCATCCCGCGAGTGATCGGCGTGGATGATTTCGCCCTGCGCCGCCGCCACCGCTACGCCACGATCATCACGGATGCCGAGACCGGCCGACCCCTCGAGGTCCTGCCCGACCGCGAGGCGCCACCCTGGAAGTCTGGCTGCGGACACATCCCGGTGTCGAGATCGTGTGCCGGGACGGCTCGGCCACCTATGCTGAGGCCGTCCGCCGCGCCCTGCCCGACGCGGTGCAGGTCAGCGACCGGTGGCACCTGTGGCGAAATCTCTGCGACAAAGTCCAGCTCGAGGTCCGAGCGCATGCCGGCTGCTGGGCCACGATCAACCCGCCCCGCCCCGGCGGAGTACGCGAGCAGACCACCCGCGAACGCTGGAACAAAGTCCACGATCTCCTCGGCCAGGGCGTCGGCCTGCTCCCGCCGCCTGGGCGTCGCCCTGAATACTGTCAAACGCTACGCCCGCATACCCGAACCACAGGCACTGCGCATCGCCCCGGCCTACCGGCCCACCCTCGTCGACCCCTACCGCGACCATCTGCGCCGGCGCCGCGCCGAGGAGCCGGCCGTCCCGGTCACCCATCTCCTCGAAGAGATCCGGAAGCTGGGCTACACCGGCAGCGCGAACCTGCTGGTCCGCTACCTCAACCAGGGCCGCGCCGAAGGCGACCGCCCCGTCACCACCCCACGTCACGTCGGCCGCCTCCTGCTCACCGACCCCCGAGGACCTGCGCCCGAAGGAAGCGGTCCTGCTGGAGAAGATCGCCGCAGCCTGCCCGGAGATGGCCGCACTCGCCCAACTCGTACGCGGCTTCGCAGCCCTACTGAAACCGGCCGAGGGCAACGACGTGAAACAGACTGAGTGGATCACGGCCGCCCGCACCGTCGACCTGCCCCACCTGCGCAGCCTCACCAACGGCCTCGAAATCGACCGGGCCGCCGTCGACGCCGGCCTCACCCTGCCCTACCACAACGGCCGAACCGAAGGCGTCAACACCCGCACCAAGAGGATCACGAGACAGATGCACGGACGCGCCGGCTTCGACCTCCTGCGCCACCGCATCCTCCTGCCCTGACCACTACCCCGCGTCACCACCGACTACGGGACAGACCCGAACGATTGACAGACCCCAACGTCGCTCAACAGCCGCTCTCCGCTGAGCGAGTAGGAGCACGCATTGCCCGCCTCGCACGCACAGCCAACGTTTTCTGCACACCAGGACAATGACACCCCCTTCATCCCGGGAGAAGCTGACAGCTCCAAGGAAATTGACTGCGCTCCGTCAAGCCTCATAGTTCGGGGTCCGGACGCTGTTTGGCACACAACTCGAACGGGAGGACCACGTGTCTCGGAACACATTCAAGATCTTGGCTGTCACAGCTGCGACTGTCGCCGCTCTCTACGCGGCCACGGGAACCAGCTCAGCCGCGGCCTCAGGCTGGGACTGCAGCGGGTACGGCTGCGACAACTGGGACCCCTACGGACTGAGCTGGGAGAAGAAGGACAGCGACGCCAACAAGAGTTACTCGTCCGGAGGTGAGTGGATAAACATCGCGCTCAAATCGGGGCGCCACAACGGGCAGTGGTTCGGATGGGCCGAGATATCGAATCCCACTGGGACCGGGAACGACTGGCACGGGTGGATCGACCGCTCGACGGACGGCGGGGCACACTGGGACGGGCTGCGCGGCATGTTCGCGCTCAAGTCGACGTTCCACGGCTCGATGCAGTACTGGCCCGACGGCACGTCCCTGCGCGCCTGCATGGCCTATCCCAACCACGGTGCCGTCTGCACGAAGTGGGTTAGCTGAGCCTCTTCCTTCCTGAACACCCGCCGCTCAGGAAGTGTGGGGCGGCTTGGGCGATGCGGCGGCTGAACAGCAGGCTCTATCGACGCCGTGCGCACCGCCGTAGGCTCTCAGGGCAAATCGAGCTAGCCTCGCGCTTTCACGAAGCGGGCTGTCCAGCTGGTGATCAGGACAGCAGAAAGTGCCTCTGACCAGCGAGAATGAGGATTGTCTAGGCCCTTGTTCCCGCCCCTGCCGGAGGCACTTTCCAGGTGAAGAAGCGTATCGGGTCGTACCCACGTGTCCGCGCTGAGGGCGGCGGTCGCGGGGTGGTCTCGCAGGCCGGGGCCGTGCTGCTGGTGGAAGCGGCCGGCACCATGCCCCGGCGTACACAACAGGCGACTCCGCGTCCTCGGTCCGCTGCGACGCTGGGGCTGCTTGCGCGTGGTCGGCGGGTGGATGTGAGAAGGGTGAGGGCTTTGTGGGGGTGGCTGGTGTCAGCGTCGGGCGTCAACCTCGTCCGCGCATGTCACGCGGGATGCCGAACGCGTGAGATGGGGCTTGGCGAGGAGTCCGCCCGCCGCGTCGGTTGTCGGCCGGGCATCGGCCGCCGTCACACGTCGCCGTCACGCAGCCGGGCCGACAGCACTCGCTTACCCGTCCGCTGGCGTCCGGCCCCGGCCGCCTGACCATTGACGACCCGGCCGTCGTCGTCGTGGGCAAGGGACGGCAACCACGGCCTGCCGGATGGCCTGTTCGACGACTGCACCGCGACACGGCACGCTTCGAGGCCTCGGCATGCGGCCATTTCGTCATCGACCGGTTGTTCCGGCTCATGGTGCATTCACCGATGCGGACTCGTAGGAGAGCTGTCAGCCGGGAGGTTGAGTTCCAGGCGTGGCTCGGTGACGGCGTCGAGCAGGGTGTTCAGCAGGTCAGTGTCTCGTCCAAGCCGGGGGAGCGGGTACGGACCGGAAGGCCGCCCGATCAGGTGCCGCGTTCGATCAGCCACGCGGGCGTCTCGGGCAGGCCTGGCGCGGTGGGGCGAGGGCTTCTGCGTTCTCCCGTGCTGCGCAGTGCCTCGGCGTAGAGGAGCTTCCTGCGGCGTGGAGTGGCGGATTAGTCTTCGAAGTAGTTGGTCAGGACGCAGCCCTTCACGAGTGCGGGGTCCTTGCGGTAGCCACTGGGCGGGTTGAAGTCCGGGTGGCAATTGAGGATCAGGAGGCCGCCGGGCTTGATCGCGTTGCGGATGACCGCCTTCTGGTCGGGCAGGACGGCGAAGTCCTGGCCGAGGAGGAATTTGCCGCGGTGGCCCTTGTTCGGGCTTTCCTTCCGGTCCTCGTCGAGTTCAGCCTTGTACCTGGCCTGGAAGGTCTTCAGGTCTTTGAACATGAAGATGCGGGTGCCCCTGCCGCAGGCGCCGCGCTCGGTAACGCCCCACTTCTGGTCGTAGGTCTCGTCGCCGGGGAAGAAGTCGTCGTCGTGCGGGTCGGTGGAGAGGTCGTTGCAGTCGGCGTAGGTGTTGACGATCTGGGCGGCTTTTGCCATCGAGCCCGCCTTGGGCAGCCCGGCCTTGCCGTTCTGGTCGGTGCCGCCCAGTGCGTCGGTGCCGCCGTTCTTCGCGGGTGCCGGGTTGCCCAGAGAACCATCGATAGAACTGGCTCCGCTCTCGCTCCCGCACGCGGTCAGAGTCGCGAGGGAGAGCAGGGCCGCGGTCGCGACGGCGACGAGTCGTTGGATGCGCATGGTGGCCGGAACTCCCGTGTCAATGATCAGAACGCGCCGACTCTAGGATCGCTGGCGTGCGCATGGCAAATACGTGCTGCTGGACGGCCCCGGGACCCGTTGGGTGGCACGGAGTTGTATTCGGAGTGCGACTGGCTGGCGGTCGTGGCCTGGCTGCTGGCCAACGCCAGGATCGAGTGCAGCAAGAGCGTGCCGGCCGGCCTCGCGGGTTGGGCGGCGCGGATGGACGCCCGGTTCCAGCTCGATGATCGGTGACTGGCCCTGGCCGATCAAGCGGCAGGGGAGGACCGGTTGTCCGGTTGGTTCCACCGAGACGCCGGGTGGCTGTGGACGGGCGAATGTTTCGGCCCGTGCAGGGAGCGAAGGATTTGTCGAACTACAGGCGTGGGTGCGAAGAATTCCGCAGAACGGTTGTTACTTGATCGATTGCTCCGGGTGGGTGAGGCGGGGGGAGGAGTGCGCTTGGGGGTGCGCCGGGGCGTGCTGTTGCCGGGTGCCGCTGGTGGGCCGGGTGGGTGTAGCCGCCAGTGGATGTCAGGGTCACGCCGGGAAGCATGTGTGCAATATGCAGGCGAGTATGACTGGTATGTCCGTGTCTGGTAACCGGCCTCGACAAGGGCTGTGGTGGGGCAGGTGCGGGGATCTCCTGGACCAGCTGACCGCTGCCTGTTCCGAGATGACCTACCTGGCCACCGCCGTCCGGTCTTTCGCCCCGCTGCTGAAGCCTCAGCCCGAGAACGCCGACGCGCTCGATCTCTGGATCGCCCAGGTCCGTACTGCCGACCTGCCGCACCTGCATGCCTTCAGTCGCGGCCTCGAGCGAGACCGCGACGCCGTGATCGCCGCGGTCACACTTCCGTGCAGCAACGGCCCGACCGAGGGGATCAACGCAAAGACCAAGCGGATCGCCCGCCAGATGCACGGACGAGCAGGCTTCACCCTGCTCCGCCACCGCATCCTCCTCGGATAACAACACTCTCCGTCACCACCGAATCTGAGACAGAGCCGATCGAAGCTCTGGCTCACATTCGGTGGTGACGGAGAGTGTTGTTCTTCCGGGTGGTGCAGAGATCTGCTCTGAGCTGGATCTTTACCGATTGCCACGCCGAACAGCCTGGTTTGGCAGGCACTCCCCAGCGATGACTCGGCGGTTGCATTGCCCGCGCAGTGGAGAACGGCACGTCACGAACTCGGCCCCTGGCCTGCAGAGATCAGATACGCACACCCTGTAACCCACGGCATGACTGTCAGTCACCACCGGAAGTGAGCCAGAGCCGAACGATTTACAGTCCCCCATCACCCTCGCCTCATGACCGCCCCAAACAGCCCCATACCCGGCACCACATCCTTGACGAAGGACATAGAGACACCCCCCGACTCGCCCGAGCACTCGCCCGAGCTCTGAGTGAGATCCACGAACGACTGTTGCCCCCAAGGCGGTTGTGCTCCAACCCCCGCGTCATCAAACGCAAGATGTCCAACTGGGCACTCAAACGCACCGAGCACCTCGGCCCACCCCAACCCGGCATCCCCACGGTCGCGCTGGTCGGGCCAACCAAAACCGGCCCGACCAAGCGAAAACCCACCTAAATCACCGATATTGCGCCAGGACGTCGGGGCCGCCGTTCCGCCGCTGCCGGCGCCTGCTTCGTAGGCACTGCCTCCGCGGCCCCCGTTCGCGGTCACGGTGATGCCGTTGACGGTGATGGTGGTGTCGCCGCCGCCGCTTCCGGCCTGTCCTGCCGCTCCCTGCTGAGATGTCCGTCACGACAGGCAGTCCAGGCTCCCCAACCGGGGGCCCTGAAACCGCCTGCGCACAGGATGAGGAACCCCAGCCGATGCGCGGCTGGGGTTCCTCGGTGCGGTGAGTTTCGGTCAGCAGGTGGAGTTGCCCACGCCGTAAACCGCTCGTCTACACGTCGGCGGACCGCACCACAGCGCGATCACCGTGGATCAGGCGGATCAGGCGGATCAGGCGGATCAGCGCTGCAGGGTGAGCAGGCCCGGCCGGTACGGCAGCTCACGTCCGTCCCGTCAGCAACTCTGACAGGACGAGATTCTGATGACGCCTCAGTAACGGGCAGGTTGCGACGCGGGTACTTGACGGCCTCTCATGCGCCGTGGTTTTCTCCCTGCAACACACCGGATGTTCGGCTTCAAGTTGTTAGCGCTAACAATGCGCCGGAGGCCCGGCATCCCCACCCCGCAGGGGTCACGTCTTGCCGCCGCCCCGGACAAACAGTCCGTTCGCGCAGTTCAGCGCACCAATCCAGATGACCAGCCGCCCCGATGCGGGACACGGTCACCGGCCCGGACGACCGAAAGGCAGCACAATGGCCGACACCACCAACTCCCGTGCAGGCAGCGGCCGCCCACCCGGCATCCGAGTAGGCGAAGACGGTCTGACGGAGCGCCAGCGCTCGGCGGCTCCGTCCGCATCGCACGGTTCACACTGACCACACCCCGAGCGCAGCAACGTCCCTCCTCCGCATCTGACCAGCTGCTCAGTCCCCGACGCGCAGCACCAGGAAGGACCACACCATGGCCAGTGCCGCCGTCCACAGGCCAACGGCTCACCCGACTGCAGTGAGGTCACCCGCCGCCGGTACGAGCCTCGCCCGGGCAGCCTGGGTGCTGATGATCCTCATATTGGCGTTCGCCGTCCTTCCCGCCGCGGTGCATCCCACAGCGGCCAGGGCCGACAACCCGATCGTGCAGCACGTCTACACCGCCGACCCTGCCCCACTGGTGCACAACGGGCGGGTCTACCTCTACACCGGGCACGACGAGGACGGCTCCACCTCCTCCTTCGTGATGAATGACTGGCGGGTGTGGTCCTCCGCCGACATGGTCAACTGGACCGACCACGGCTCACCGCTCAGCCTGAACACCTTCAGCTGGGCGGGCGCCAACGCGTGGGCGGGCCAGGCCGTCGAACGGGACGGCAAGTTCTACTGGTACGTGCCGGTGTCGGTCCGGGCGACCGGCCAATTCGCCATCGGCGTGGCGGTGTCGGACAGCCCCACCGGCCCGTTCCGGGACGCCCTCGGCCACCCGCTGGTGGAGAACAGTGAGATCGACCCGACCGTCTTCATCGACGACGACGGCCAGGCCTACCTGTACTGGGGCAACCCGAACCTTTGGTACGTCAAGCTGAACGCGGACATGACGTCCTACGCAGGCAGCCCCGTCAGAATTCCGCTCACCACCGAGGGCTTCGGGTCCCGCACCGACAACCCCGACCGTCCTACGCTGTACGAAGAAGCACCATGGGTCTACAAGCGGAACGGCCTGTACTACATGGTGTATGCGGCCAAGTGCTGCTCGGAGTTCATCGCCTACTCCACGGCACCCAGCCCGACCGGGCCGTGGACATACCGTGGAACAGTCATGCCCGCCCAGGGCAACAGCTTCACCAACCACGCGGGCATCGTGGACTTGCAGGGCAACTCGTATTTCTTCTATCACAACGGCGCCCTCCCGGGCGGCGGCGGCTTCACCCGCTCGGTCGCAGTGGAGAAGTTCTCCTACAACGCTGACGGAACGATCCCGACGATCAATATGACGACGGCCGGGGCGCCGCAGGCCGGCACGCTCGATCCTTATGTCCGCCAGGAAGCCGAGTCCATCGCGTGGGGCAGCGGCATCGAAACCGAACCCTCCAGCGAGGGCGGGATGAACATCAGCTGGATTGAAAACGGCGATTACATCAAGGTCAAGGGCGTAGCATTCGGCACCGGTGCCGGCTCGTTCACCGCCAGGGTGGCATCAAACACCAGCGGCGGCCGAGTTGAGCTGCACCTGGACAGTCCTACTGGGCCGACGGTCGGGACATGCGCGGTGTCGGGCACCGGAGGCTGGCAGACCTGGAGCACGGTCTCGTGCCCTGTTACCGGTGCGACCGGGACCCACGATCTGTACCTGCGCTTCGCCGGTGGCAGCGGGTACCTGTTCAATATGAACTGGTGGCAGTTCACCACCGGCCAGTCCACCCTCTCGTCAACCGCCGTCGCCCAGCACAGCGGGCACTGCCTGGACGACCCCAACCAGAGCACCACCGACGGCACTCAGTACCGGCAGTACACCTGCGGCGCCGGTGAGGAACAGCGGTTCGACTTCCGTCCGGTGCAAGGGGTGGCGGACACCTATTCCCTGGTGAACCGCCACAGCGGCAAGTGCCTCGACATCCGCGGTGTCTCCACCGCCGACGGTGAGGCGGTCCACCAGTGGACCTGCCACGGCGGCACGAACCAGCAGTTCACGCTGCGGCGTGTCGCCGCCAACGACTACCAGCTCGTCGCGGTGCACAGCGGCAAGTGCGTGGACGTCAGCGGGATCTCCACCGCCGTCGGAGCATTGGTCCACCAGTGGACCTGTGACTCCGCCAGTGCCCTGGCCACCAAAAAGAACCAGGTCTGGCGCCTGACCGGCAAGAGCTGAACCAACACAGGGTCGGGCCCGGGCCGGCAACCCGGTGCCCGACCCTGTCGTCCAGGGCCTTTGCGCGACGGCTTCATCTCGCCGCCCGGCCTGGGTCAGCCCTCGGGTCACGTTAACGAGGTGCAGGGCGCGGCGCTCCCGGGGCATGGCGCCATGGCACGCTGGTATTCTCGTTCGACATTCAGAATCATGTCCGATATGTCGAACTTTAGCCCTCGGTCCCCTTGTTCGTTCCGATGCGGAGCATTCGCTTCCCCTTGGTGGCCTCTTGTAGACAGAAATGACAAACACTCTGGCTGCTCCTGCACATGCTGAGGGACACTCAGATCACCCCCTGCACGGCTCGTCCTCGGAAATGTTAACGCTAACACTTCGGCTCTCGGTCCCCCACGCGTGAGGAAGCTGATCTCGTATGTCCTGGCTCCAACACCCCCACAGCCGCCGGAAAGTCATGGCGGCCACCGTCGGCCTGGTCGCGGGCAACACGCTGACGGCGATAGGCGCGAGCGCGGCGGCGGCCACGACGGCCCAGCAGGAGCGGTTCACCAACCCGGTGATCTGGCAGGACTTCGCCGACCTCGAGGTCATCCGCGTCGGCGACGCGTACTACTACACCGGCTCGACCATGCACTTCTCGCCGGGCGCGCCCGTCCTGCGCTCCTACGACCTGGTCAACTGGGAGTTCATCGGCCACTCGGTGCCGGTCCTCGACTTCGGCGACGCGTACGACCTCAACGGCGGGCGGGCGTACGTCGCGGGCATCTACGCGTCCTCGATGCGCTATCGCCCCAGCGACAAGACCTTCTACTGGCTGGGCCAGATCGGCTGGCAGCGGTCGTACGTATACAGCGCCACCGACGCGGCGGGCCCCTGGACCCGGCACGCCGAGATCGGCAGCATCTACTACGACGCGGGGCTGCTCTTCGACGACGACGGCACCCCGTACGTGGCGTACGGCGCCAACGAGATCCACGTCGCGCAGCTCTCCCCGGACATGCGCACCGAGGTCAGGTCCGAGCACGTGCTCACCAAGCCCGACGCGTTGCACCTGATGGAGGGCTCCCGCTTCTACAAGATCAACGGGAACTACTACATCTTCGTCACCCGCCCGCCCAACGGCCAGTACATCTGGAAATCCATATCAGGCCCCTTCGGCCCGTACAAGATGCGGGAGGTGCTGTTGAACCTGCCCGGCCCGATCCCCGGCGGCGGCATACCGCACCAGGGCTCGCTGGTCGACACCCCGAACGGCGACTGGTACTACATGGGCTTCATCGACGCCTATCCCGGCGGCCGCGTCCCCGCCCTGGCCCCGGTCACCTGGAACGCCGAGGGCTGGCCCGAGCTCCAGACCGTCAACGGCACGTGGGGCGAGACATACCCCTACCCGGTCACCCCGCACCCGCTCCCGCCGATGACCGGCGCCGACACCTTCCAGGGAACGGCGCTGGCGCCGTACTGGGAGTGGAACCACAACCCCGACACCGCCGCGTTCACCGTCAACAACGGGCTCACCCTCAGGACCGCCACCGTCACCGACGACCTCTACAACGCCCGTAACACCCTCACCCGCCGCATCCAGGGCCCCGCCTCCACCGCGACCGTCGTGCTCGACTGCTCCGGGATGGCGGACGGCGACCGGGCCGGGCTGGCGATGCTGCGGGACTCCTCCGCCTGGATTGGCGTCACACGGCAGGACGGCGTCAGCAGGCTGGTGATGTTCGACGGCCTGACCATGGACGCCAGCTGGAACACCAGCAGCACCGGCACCGAGCAGGCCCGCGCCGACCTCCCCGCGTCCGGCGGCCGCGTCTGGCTGCGCGCCGCCGCCGACATCAGCCCGGGGCCGGGCCGCCAGGCGACGTTCTCCTACAGCACCGACGGCACGACCTTCACCCGGCTCGGCCCGGCCTTCACCATGAGCGAGAGGCCTCATTTCTTCATGGGCCACCGCTTCGCCGTCTTCAACCACGCCACCCGGGCCCTCGGCGGCGAAGTGCTGGTGGAACGCTTCGAGTTGCGCGCGCCGGCGGAGCAAGCGGCCCCTGTGGACACCAACGCCTGGTACGCCATGGTCAATCGCAACAGCGGCAAGGCACTGGACGTGGCGGGCGTGAGCTCCGCGGACGGCGCCGCGCTCACGCAGTGGGCCCGGTACGACGGGCCCAACCAGCAGTTCCAGTTCGTGGACTCCGGTGGCGGCTACTACCGGTTGAAGGCGAGGCACTCCGGCAAGCTGCTGGACGTCTCCGGCTGGTCGACGGCCGACAACGCCGCCATCCACCAGTGGAGCGACCACGGTGGTGTGAACCAGCAGTTCCGGTTGGTGGACTCACCGGACGGATACGTCCGGTTGATCAACCGCAACAGCGGGAAGGCCGTCGAGGTACCGGGCTTCTCCTCCGCCGACGGGACCGACATCGTCCAGTATTCGGACTGGGGCGGCGTGAACCAGCAGTGGAAGCTCGTCCGCGTCGGCTCCACGGGCTAGTCCTCCTGCTGACACCGGTATCCGGTTCAAGCCCACCGAAACTCCCCCTGCCCGCTGGGCAGGGGGAGTTTCGGTCTGCGCGCGCCCGAGGTCGCACGGCCGACAGCGAGGTCCGAAAGAATCTTGGACCGGACGGCAACCCTTTCTGAAGAGGATCGAACGCCGGGTTGCCCGGTCCTGACCGCTGCGTGCCGCGCCGCGCGCTCGGGAGACGTGGCGCCGCCCTGAGCCGTGTGCCAGGCACGGCAGGTCGCGTTTTCCCGCTGCGCGATTAGCCGGCGCACTGCTCGACGGGGTCCGCGAGATCCTGGCCCGGCTCCTGCCGAGACGGCGACGACGCAGCAACCGCCACGTGGTCGAACGCAAGATGTCCAACTACAAACTCAAACGCATCCCGCACCGGAACTGGCCACAACCCACCCGCGACCCCGCCGAGGCAGTCCGGATCGCACTGCACTACCGCACCGTCTCCGCCAACAAGCAGCGCAAACCGCTCTAAGTCACTGGTATTGGGGCCAGAGGGTCTTGTTCGGGGTGCGACTCGTCGCGCGGTTGCTGGGTTCGCCGGTTCTATGGACGACCTCGGGGCGGCCGAGGAAGAGCACCTGACCGCCACGCTGCTCGAAGGCCTCGTCCGCGAGTTCTCCGCCCTTCCTTCTCACGCGCGGCTGACGGGCGTGACCGACCCGCATCTGCGGGTCGGTCACCGCACCGTGACGAAGAAGGAGGAGCGGACCAACGGCGCCGACATCGGGGTCGTCGTCGACGTTCGCGTGCCCGGCCGGCTGCAGCTGCGGACGGGAGACCTCATCCAAGTCAAGAAGTCCACCGCGCTGACGCCGGGGCGCACCGGGCGCGAGGACACGTGGACCATCAAGCGCCGTCAGCTGCACGACCTGCTGGAGCACAGTGCCAGTGCGGTGTACTGGCTGATTCGGGGCACCGGGGATGTTCTCGTGGTTCCGGCGAAGTTCCTTGCCGCCGTCGAGGGTGCCGCCGCCCGTCCCTCGTCCAAGCAGTTCACCGTCGGCCACGCAGCGATCCGGCACACTGCGGTCCCCATGGAGCAGTACCTTCCCGATCTCGTCGTGGGGCTGTGGCTCGGCAGCAGCAGCGATCGGACTCTCCAGGCGGCTCAAGGCACCAGTCGCACCACACGGCCCCGGTTCGCCCTGACGATCGACGTTGTCCTCGAGCCCATGTTGGGGTGAGCCTTTCGGCCCCCCGTGTCAGGTTGGCCCCTCGGGCGAGGCCGCGGAGTTTAAACGCGGACTTGTGAAGAGGGGTCGCCTCGTCGGCTTCGTACCGACCGCGTCAGCCGGCTGCCTGCCAGCCCGCTCCGTTTGCGGCACGCGCTGACCGGTCGTGCTCCCTGCGGGCGGCCTCCAGCAGCTTTCGCCACGACGTCACCGTGGGGCGCCGGCGTAGGAGCGCGCGTCGCTCCCGATCCGTCATACCTCCCCAGACACCGTGCTCGATACGCTGATCAAGAGCATGGGCGAGGCATTCCGTGCGCACCGGGCAGCCGCCACAGACAGCCTTCGCCCTGTTCTGGGCGGCGCCTTCTGCGAACAGCTCTTCGGGGTCAGTAGTACGGCAAAGTGCCCGCTCGCCCCATTCGTCGTCATCACCCGCGACCGCCCCCATGCCGTCCTCTCCCCGATCGGCCTGCCCCCCACCATGGGACGTTGGCAGTTCGGTGACGGTACGCCAATCGGGCGGGGCACGGAACATCGGAATCAGGCAGCAACTCCTACGGGTGAACGTGCGCTTGGCCGCAGCTGGGTTGCGCGGCAGCAACGACTGGCCTTCGTGTGATCGGTCTTACCCGTCGGCCCGGCCTCCAGGGACGGGAGGGAGGGGTTGTTTCCATAACCCGCTGACCTGGGGGTATCGTGCGCCGAAGCAAGATGCGGCACAGGCTAAGCAGGGTGTTGGGCACAACCATTTGTCCAGTTCGGAGCCGTCGGTCCACCGGGTCGGGGGCGGATCGTCCTCGGCGTCGCCGGTCCGAGCTGTGAGACCGGGCCGGGGTGCCTGCCGGGCAGCACGAAACCCCGAGACCATGACGGGACTCGGGGTTTGTGTGCACTGCGCTGACTCACGTTCAACGACCGTTACCCCGCAGACGTCACTTGCGAAGCGGCACAGCCGCACTCGTCTGACCGGGCCGATGGTGGCCGACCGCACGGTCACGGTCAGTGCGGGGACGGCGGGTGTGCCGTCGGGGCGCAAGTAGCAGCCCGCTGCGGCCGCCGCCGGGTGCGGCCGGTCGCCGGGGTCGGACGGGAGCGGGGGAGGAGTTGTCACCCGGGCCCAACGAGCGGCACCACCGGTGGCGTCACGCGGTGGTGGACGGGAGCAAGCTATCCAGCGCCAGGACGGGCACCTACTGATAGACGCTCCGAGGTGGCGCTCCTGCCCGCGGCCCCGGCGGCAAGGACCAGCCCGGGCGTGTCACGGGGCCACCGGGTCCGGTGAGACGGTGCGACCGCGTCTCGGAGAAAAAATGATTGAGATGGCAACCTTTCCGCTCTGAGTGGCCACTTAGGGGTGTACCGACG
This sequence comes from Streptomyces sp. NBC_00354, assembly GCF_036106915.1. Taxonomy (NCBI): domain Bacteria; kingdom Bacillati; phylum Actinomycetota; class Actinomycetes; order Kitasatosporales; family Streptomycetaceae; genus Streptomyces; species Streptomyces sp. NBC_00354. The sequence continues at coordinate 8,755,103 of NZ_CP107983.1, forward strand.
AGGGCGAGCCGTGATCAGCGGCGCTACGCCCTCTATGTCAACACCCGATCGGAGCCCCACGTGTCATCAGACGACCCGAGATCCGCCGAGCAGCCGATGCCCTCGGATCGCACGCCCCGCCGTAGCCGGATGCGCCGGCGCTTTGTCGCGGGGGCGGTGCTCGCCGCCTCGGCCGGTGTCGGCGCCCTGGCGCCCAGCGCGGGCGCCGCGCCGACCGTCGACATCAGTGTGAATGCCGGTGCCTCCTTGGGCACGGTGCCCAGCAGTGGTGTCGGCCTCAATCTGGGCTTCGGCGACGAGCACATGGGGGACGCCAATGTGACCTCGCTGATGAAGGCCGCGGGAGTTCGGCAGCTGCGCTATCCCGGCGGTTCCGGCGCGGACGAATACCACTGGAAGACCCACACCTCCGGCGACGGCAAGGGCTGGATCCCCTCCAACACCAACTTCGACCGCTTCATGGACATCGCGAAGAAGGTCGGCGCCCAGCCGATCCTGACCGCGAACTACGGTTCCGGCACCGCCCAGGAGGCCGCCGACTGGGTCAAGTACTCCAACGTCGACAAGGGTTACGGCGTTAAGTACTGGGAGATCGGCAACGAGGTCTACGGCAACGGGCACTACGGCAACGGCAAGGGCTGGGAAAGGGACGATCACGCCGACAAGAGCCCGAGGGAGTACGGGAAGAACCTGGTCGCCTACTCGAAGGCGATGAAGGCCGTGGACCCGACGGTGAAGATCGGAGCGGTGCTCACCACCCCCGGCGGCTGGCCGGACAAGGAGAAGGCTCCCGGTGACACCGCCGACTGGAACAACACGGTGCTCTCCATCGCGGGAAGCTCGATCGATTTCGTCATCGTCCACTGGTATCCGGGCGGCACCACCACGGCCGACCTGCTGAACACCCCCTCCAAGATCGCCGCTACCACGTCCGAGCTGCGCTCGCTGATCGCCAAGTACACGGGCTCGCGCGCCGCTTCGGTGGAGATCGCGGTCACCGAGACCGACGGCGTCGGCTCGCCCGCCTTGACCAGCCAGGCCGCGGCCCTGTTCGCGCCGGACACCTACATGACCTGGTTCGAGCAGGGTGCCACCCACGTGGACTGGTGGAACCTGCACAACGGCACGGACCAAGCACCCACCACCGTCCACGGCCAGACCGACTACCAGGACGGGGGCATTCTCTCCGCTGGAACCTGCGCCGGGGGGAAGTGCCAACCGCCGCGCGACACAACCTTCCCCACCTACTGGGGCATCCGCTCGCTGACCGCACTGGCGCAGCCTGGTGACACCATAGTCAAGTCGTCCTCGGGCAACTCGTCGGTCACCGTGCACGCGGTGCGGAGCAGCAACGGCGGTCTGAACGTCATGCTGACCAACAAGAGCCCGGAGAACGCGGCGGAGGTGTCGCTCTCGTACGCCGGATTCACCCCGGCCGCCGGGGCGGTCACGACCGTTTCGTATGCCAAGGAAGGCACCGCCCTGACGACGGCGGAGCGGGGCACGGCGGTCGCACAGACGCTGCCGCCGTACTCGATCACGACTCTTCAGCTGAAGCCCGCGGCGGGGACTGCTAGCGCTGACAAGCCGACGCCCGTCCCCACGCCGACCGTCCCCACACCGGTTGTCTCCGGCACGACCGGCACCCGTGCGCAGGCGGGGATCGGCGCACCCGTCGGCCAGCCGACCCCGAGCAGCACGTCCGGCGGCCTGGCTTCCACCGGGGCGGGCAACGCTGTCACGTACAGCGCCATCGGTGGCCTGCTGGTCATCGCTGCCGGCAGCGTCCTGGTGCTTCGCGGACGTCGCCGCAAGGCTTTGCACGGGAAGTGAGACCGCGTGAGTGACCGACGGCCCGGCAGCCACGCCACCCACCCGTGGCGTGCGCGCCGGGCCGTCGGCCTCCGCGCCGGCGGTCAGGTAACAAACAAGGCCGGGGTCGTTGACCTGGACCTGGCCTACCTCGGCACCGGTCCCGGCCCGTGGGGTGGCCCGCAGGCGGCTGCGTTCCGGGCCACCGTGGAACTGCCGCGTGAGGACTTCGCGATCTTCGGGGACCTGGCGGTGTTGCCCGCCTGGCGGGGTCAGGGCATCGAACGGCGACTCCTCGACGCCGTTCTGACCTTCCGGGACGAGACCGGGTCGGTGCTGTTCGCAGACTCCACCGATGCCACCATGCGGGGCATCTACCGGAACTGGCGCTACGTCTGGCGCACCGCAGGAGGCAGCGCCGATCGCTGCGCCCCGCCCCGCTGCTGATCTCCGGCCTTTTGCAGACCGGTAGCGCCGCCCCGGACACGTCCGTGGGCGCCACCTGCACCACCGGCGCCGACGGTGTCTGCACCGCGACCGTCCCGCTGGGGAGCTACTACTGGCAGGAGACCAAAGCACCGCACCGCTGGGAGCACTCCCATTCGTAGGCACATGAAGCCAGCCCCGCGCGGTGCGCGTCAAGACACGCGCCCGCGTTCACCTTCCGTAACCGGACTTCCCCCTGCCCCACCGCGTACGGTCGACGGGCCCGTCCGGGTCGATCTCCCCACACACCGCCTGTCCCTTCGGGTTCACCCCGAAGGGACCAGGCCGGCGTTTCCCAACGGCCGTGACGCCAAAGGCCCGAGCCGACCCCCGTCAGTAGCCGACGTGGAAGGTGGCGTCGGCCTTCTCCGTGGTGGTGGCGATCGGGTCGATGCGCAGGACGTAGCCGGTGTGCCGGATGTAATGCGTCGGGAAGTTGTGCGAACGGAAGGACGACCAGGAGGAGTCGGCCAGGCCGGCGGTCCTGTGGAACGTGGCGTCCGCGGCGAAGGTCGCGGTGCCGTCGTTCTCTTCCAGCCGCAGGTCGTAGTTGGAGTGCCGCAGGTAGCGGGTCGGGAAGTTGACCGACTGGAAGGACACGCCCGCGCTGTCGGCCAGGCCGCGTACGAGCTTCCACTGCGAGTCGGTGTACGGGTCGAACGGGTAGACGTCGATCCGGCCGACGGAGTTGGCATGACGGACGTAACGGTCGGGGTAGTTGTAGGACTTCAGCCGGTTCCAGGCGGGGCTGCCCCACTTCGCCACGAGGTTGTCGTACTCGGTCGTGGTGATCGTCGCGATGGTGCAGTGCTTGGAGTTGAGCGGCTGGGTGTAGTCGCGCTGGTCGAGCGCGGTCCAGGTGCCGGCGGCGAGGTCGTTGCTCTGCCAGGCGTAGAAGACGCCGTTCGGCGTGTAGGTGTCGCCCCACAGGTACCAGGATCCGGAGGTCAGGGACTTCACCAGGGTCGGCGCCTCGGTGCCGCCGTGGGCGGCCGCCGTGCTGAAGGGCGTGAAGCTGCCCGGCTGCAGGGTGGTCGACCGCGCGCCCACGAGGGCCTGGTCCCTCCCCCTGTAGTAGAGGTAGTTGACGCCGTTCACGCCCACGGCGAGGTTGCCGTCGATGATGTCGTAGCCGGGGTCGAAGAAGACCTGCGGGGACGTCACCGTCTGGAAGTTGGTGGTGTAGTTCACCATGAGCACGTTGTGGCCGCTGGCATTGACCGACGAGTAGATGATCCCGTACTCGCCGCGGCCGGCGTCCCAGAACGCCTCGGGTGCCCAGCTGTGGGTCACCATGTCGTGCAGCTTCAGCCGGCGGTAGCCGGTGAGGGTGCGCAGGTCCGCGGAGTCCCAGACGTGGATGTACTGGCTGTTGTAGCCCCAGTCGGTGCCCTTGAGGTCGGTGGCGAGGACGACGAAGGTGCCGTCCTGCTTGCGCATGATGAACGGATCACGCAGACCGCCCGCACCCGCGGTCGGGGTCACCACGGGGTTGTTCTGGTTGAGCGGCATCCAGCGCAGGCCGTCGGTGCTGACCGCCAGGTGCAGGCCGTAGTCGGCCTCCAGCATGGTCGCGGACTCGGTGAAGTAGCCCATGACGTAGGCCGCGTCCGCGGCGTAGGCGGGCCGTGCGCCCAGGGCCAGCGTTCCGGACAGGGCCAGCGGGACGGTGGCGGCCATACCGAAGAACAGGCGTCGCGACGGGTGGGGGCCGGGGCCGGTTGTTGCGGTCATTTGCGCTCCAGGGTGCGTGGGGGGGCGGGCGGCCGTTCTCGGCAGTCACGGCATGCACCGTCGCAGTGCTGGGCGGGGGCGCCCGGACCACGGGATGCAACGGGTCCCGCGGGTGGTCGCGGACGTTACGTCCCGGGGCGGGAGGTTGCTCCCCGTTCCGTGGAGCCCAGCCCGTCGGGAGTGCGGGGACGGTGGAAGCAGGATCGAATGTTAGCGCTAACAATCAATTCAGCCAGGTCACGCGGTAGATGAGAGCGGCTCGGTGGCCATCACTATGGGTCAGCCCGAGTAGCGCGTCAAGGTCACGCGCAAGGTCGTCCCGCTGCCCGGCCGGGAATGGCAGCCCGACCCGATCCGTCGTCCCGGACGGGCACGTCGGCCTCGACGAAGCCCAGCCGCCGGTTCATGCCGATGGCCGCAGCGTTGCCCGGGTGGTGGAAGGCCCGCATCCAGTGCACGCCGTGCGAACGCGCGAAGCTGATCGCCAGAAGCTTCATCGCCAGCGCGACGCCCCTCCCCCGGTGGCCGGCCAGCACTCCGTCTGCGCTATTGGGGGATGGTGAGCAGGATGCGGCCGTGGCCACCGCCGGCGTCGACGTGGTCGTGGGCCTTGGCGATGTCGTCCAGCGGGTGACGGGCGCCGACGGCGGCTGCGGCGGTGAGGTCGCGGGCGGCCTGGCGCTTGGCCTCGGCGGGGAAGTCGTCGCTGCCGAGCAGTCGCAGGGTGACGTTGTTGAACAGCAGCGGCCAGAAGGGGATCTCGCCCTGCCTCCCGAGGCAACTGGGCCCTCCGCCACACCCACCACGGGGGCGACCACCGCCTCCCAGGCGCCCGAGCGCATCACCTACACCGTCACCGTCAACTGAGCCGAGCGGACAAGTCCCGGCCTAAGACGGGCAGGCCCGCCGTCCTCGCGCAGGCCTTCCGGGTGGTGTGTGCGTGCGGATGGCGCAGCGCCGCCAAAATCTCCCGCTGGGCGTCGTAGACCGCTTCCCAGAGCTCTGGTTCGTACAGATAGACTGCGACCGGCCCCTTTGTGCGCATCCCAGACTTCACCCTCGTGATGTACGGAAACTCGGCGAGCCACAGCCACAGACCCCGCCCCGCCGACCGCCCCTTCCACACCCAATGTGGTGATCGTTATGCGGAGCTGGACGGTAGCGGTGCCGCGTGCCTGGCTAGACCTCCCGGTATCGCGAACGAACCCCGCCAAGCGAGAAGACCGGACCTGGGATTTTCGACCTCGCCACGGACGTCGGGCCGAGCAGTGCGGACTGGGCTCTTCAACCGAAGCCCCGGCCCCTCGCATGGCGTATCAGAATGTGCACCGACGCTTGACCGGTTTGCAGTGATGTGGACGTAGAGCTTGTCCTTGGCCAGGTCCAGGGCGGCGAACAGGTGCCGTACTCCGCCGTAGCGGTTGTAGGTCGCGCGGCACCGTCGGCTGGGCCACCGGCGGGATCCTTGTGCTTGCCTCCGCGTTCGGCCCATTGTCGGCCTGGGTGCGGCATCAGGTTGAGGGGGCCGAACTCGTCCATGCAGAAGATGACTTCGGGCTCGCTGTCCTCGGGTATGACTTCGCCGTCGGCGATCGCGTAGAGGTGCTCGACTCGTGCCTTCTTGGCTGCGTAGTCCGGATCGCGGGAGGTTCTCCAGGTCTTCAGGCGTTGAAAGGAGACGCCTTCCTCGCGGAGCAGGATGCGCAGGCCCTCGTGGCTGATGTTGTCGACCACCCCCTCGGTGACCAGGAAGTCCGCCAGCTTGGTCAGGCTCCAGGTTGAGAACGGCAGGTCGTGCTCGGTCGGCTTGGACTTCGCGATCTTCTTGATCTCGCGCCGCTCGGGCAGTGTGAACGTCTTCGGGCGGCCGCCCTGGTACTTCGGATACAGCGAGCTGAAGCCAGCGGCGTTGAAGTTGTGGATCACATCGCGGACCCGGTCATCGCTGGTGAACGACACCTCGGCGATCCTTGCCACCGGCATGCCCTGCGCAGACAGCAGCACTATCTGGGCTCGCCGCCAGGTCACCACCGACCCGGTACCCCTGCGGATGATCCGCAGCAGCCGCCGGCCCTCGTCGTCATCGATCTCACGGACGTGATGGGGATTCTTGAAAACGGCCGCTGTCGCTCTTCGCCTCACTTCGTTGCAGCGTGAACGGTATGGGGAAGATGGGGAGCCCGAGAGCATGCGTGGGCCCCGTCGACCGTCAGGTCGGCGGGGCCCGGTGATCGTGAACCTCAGCTGGTAGTCAATTGATCAGCCCGCACCTCGAACTCAACGTGCCCTTCGAGCGATTCGAGTCCCCAAGGAGTGACGGAGATCTTGACCGTGTCCGAGGTGTCCGTGGTGTTGCCGGTCGTCAGGATGTTGCAGAGGATGCTGACCTCGGCGGGGTAGCGGGAGTCGGGGGCCAGGTTGTCGCCTCCGGCGAAGACGGGCCACTTGTCGATGAAGGCCCACTGCTGATGGTGGGCGTCGGTGAAGCGGACCTCGATCAGGCCGGGCCGGGGTTCGTCATCGACCCACCGGACCGCTTCACAACGTAGGAAGACCATGGGCGGACTCTGCCATCAGGGCCTGTGGTCGGCAGCTGGATTTCCAGGCTGCCGACCCGTTGATGGCGCTGTCACGGAGCCCTGCGGAGTGGGACGACATCGGGAAGCCCGGTCGGCATGGAGGGCCGGGCGACTTCCGGCGTTGCGAGGAGAGCGACGATGGTGACGGGCTGCTGGCAGTGGGGGCAGTTGCGGGTTGCCGTAGGCTCCAGTGGGTCCCGTTCCGGAGCCTGGCGGTAGACGGCTCGTGTCGCGGGTTTGGGTGTCGCCGGCAGGCCGGGCATCACGGGAGGCGAGGCCGCGGCCGGGTGAGGCGTTTCGCCGAGGCGGCGGGCTCGGTCCTGCTCGCGGGCCTGGTCACGGTAGCGTTCGGCATCCCTGCGGCAGGTCGGGGAACAGTAGACCTGCCGAGCGGCCGGGGATCCGGCCGAACGGGTCGTGATCGACCTGGGGCGGGTGCTTGAAGACGCGCTCGTCTCCGAAAGCGTCGAGCTGCCAGATCTGCGCGGGAGTGCCGTTGTAGTCGAACTGCCAGATGTCGGATCCGTTGTCCGTCCACCCGCCCCTCAGGTCCAGGACTCGCATGCTGCCGGCGTTCCACACGACGTACTGGTTGGTGGCCACTTCCTCGAACAGCCACTGCTGGGCTTCCGTGCCGTTGGGTTCGTACTGCTGGATGTAGACGTGCTCGTTGCGGTTCCCATCCGGTACGTCCAGGGCCTTGCCGCTGTAGACGTTGAGCACCGTGCGCAGCGGCTGGTTGATCCTGTCGAGCTGGAGGTAGAGGTAGGCCATTCCCTCTCCGTGGTCCCGCCCGTCGACGTAGAGGGTGTATTCCTGGCTTGTGATGTCCTTCAGGGCGTCGAGGGTGAGGGCGAGGACAGAGGTGGCGACGTGGTCGTCAGCCATCCAAGAGGTGCAGGCCTCGATGATGGCCGCGATCCCAATGGCGATGGCATGGGCCACCAGTTCGATGAAAAGACTGGCGAGGCCTCCTGCGAACCCCTCCGCGACGAATTCCTCAACAGCTTGGATCCAGGTCGTGGGGTCTTTGAGGTCCTCCAGACTCTGCTGCAGAAACTCGTAGAGAATCCCGTCGTACTGCTCGTAGGCGCCGCTCTCGTCCTGCTCCCAGCAGTCGACGGTGCACAGCAGGCCGCCACCGCTCACCGGCCCGTACCACAGCCGGTTGGGCGCGAAGTCGCGCTGGGTACGGCCGAGGGGAAAGAGCCAGGGCGACCGGCTGCGGGCGGCGATGATCAGCCAGGTCCTTGCCAGCGGCCCATCTCGATCAGGTCGGTGACCACCCGGCGGAGCTGGGAGGCAGTGGCCTCGGCGACGTCGTCCTCGGGCCGAGGCGGACGGCATCCAGGAGCTGGCACCAGGACGTCCGGCCCGATTCGAGGGCGGCGACAAACGAGTACGGCCAGCCGGGGATGAACTGGTCCGAGGACCGTCCGCTGCGGCCGTAGACGTGGCAGAACAGGCGATCCGCGCTGGTCGGCGCGTCAGGGCGGAGCCAGTTGCTGACATCAACCGCCAGGACCAGGCGCCCGTCGTCGGCCCGCGGCATCGGTAGACCGGCCAGCACCTGCCGCAACCGGGGTACGTCCACGTTCCCGTGGTTCAACGCCTCGTACATCGCACCGTGCCCACGCCGGTGCTCGGCCACCAGCGTCAGATCCACCGGCGACGTCACCGGGCCGTCCGCGCACAGCAATGCGTCCACGAGCTCGAACAGCTCGTCCCCGCGCACGGTCAGGCAGTCGAATAGGTCCTCCCGGAAGCGTGACGCTTGCGCGAACGCTTCCCCGGGACCGGCGTCAGGCAGCAGACTCACCTTCACGGCCTTCGTCTCGATCGCTGCACCTTGGTCGGAGCACATGATCAGACGAAGGCCGCCCCAGCGTCCCGCGAATGCCCAGCTGGGCTACCCAGTTCGATACGCCGTTCGAAGTCAGTCAGGCAGCGCCACGGTGAGATCCACCTCGACGAGCTGTCCCGGAAAGCCCAGCTGGGCGACGCCCAAGAGCGTACTGGCGGTGGTGAATGCCGGCCCCAGGGCAGACTCGGTGAGCCGACGCCATGCGGCTCCGAGAATGTCCCTCTCATCGCTCCGCACGTAGATCACTGACCGCACCACATGTTCAGGCTGGGCACTCACCGCTGCCAGGGCAGCGAGCGCGTTCGCGACAACCTGGTCGACCTGCGTCTCGAGGGAACCGGAACCGACGAGGTCACCATTCCGATCAAGCGGGCACTGCCCCGCCAGATAGGCGGTACGGCCTGCCTCCACCACGGTGATGTGGTGGTAGCCGGGTGTCTCATGCAGCTGCTCGGGGTTGATGCGGGTGATCTTCTCAGTCATGTCAGCGAGTCTGACCAGCGTGGTGCCAGCACGCACCGCATTTTCTCCACCGGCAAGCATTCCGCAGTGACGTGAGGTTAAAGAACTTCCCAATGCTGATGTCAAGCGGCTGCGGTGACGGATGGTGAGGGCTGGTAGCACGCTCCGTCGCGGATCATCGCCCAGAGAACGTTGGCTCTCCGGCGGGCGAGGGCGAGCAGTGCCTGCTTGTGCCCCTTCCCTTCGCTCCGCTTGCGCCAGTAGTAGGTCCGCGAGGCAGGACACGATCTGAGGCTGGCCATCGAGGAGAGGTAGAAGGCCCTCAGGAGGCCGCGGTGGTAGCGACGCGGCCGACGCATGTTGCCACTGACGCGTCCTGAGTCACGTGGCACTGGGGATAGGCCGGCGAAGGCAGCTAGGCGGTCGGCGGTCCCGAAGGCTTCCATGTCGCCGCCGGTGGCGGCGATGAACTCGGCGCCGAGCAGGGCGCCCATGCCTGGCAGGCTGCGGATCACCTCAGCGTGCGGGTGCTCGTAAAATCGGGCTTCGATGAGAGCGTCGAGTTCGGCGATCTCCGCGTTGAGGGCCATCACCCCCTTCGCGAGACGGGCCACCATAGTGCCGGCCAGGTTCTCGCCGGGCAGCTCGGTTTGCTGGGACTGGGCCGCTTCGACTGCGGCCTGGGCGACGGCGTCCGCGTTCTTGACCTTGTGGTTCTTCAGCCAGGTTCCGATGCGTCGAGCACCACTGCGGCGGATGGCAGCCGGACTCTGGTAGCCGGTCAGGAGTATGACGGGCCCCTTGTTGCTCAGGTCGAGAGTCCGCTCCAGCGCAGGGAATATCTCGAGGAGTTGGGCTCGCAGCCGGTTGATCTGGCGGGTGCGGTCACTGACTAGATCGGTGCGGCGGGTGGTCAGTATCCGCAGGTCGACGGCCTTCTCGTCGCCGGCTCGCAGCAGGCCGAGGTCGCGGCGCATGCGGGCCTGGTCGGCAATGACAAAGGCGTCTTTCTCATCTGTCTTGCCCTGGCCGCGGTATCCGGACGAGGCCTGGTGCACGGCCAGGCCGGTGAGGTAGACCATCGGCTGGCCGTGGCTGAGCAGGAGCCCGATGAGCAGGGCGGCGCCACCGTGGTTGATGTCGACGGCCCAGAGCGTGTCCTCGGAGAGCGCGAGGACATCCCCGATGAGTTCGAGCAGGGCCGACTCGTCGTTGAGAACCCGCCGCGAGAGCAGGCGTTCACCCTGTGCGTCGAGCACCACGCAATGGTGATGCTTCTTGCCGATGTCCACTCCGGCCCAGATCTGGGGCACGGTCACCTCCGCCAGCTCGTCGTCCAAGAACAGTCCCGCAGACGACCTCGCCGACGTTGTCCTACGAAGCGATCGAGTCGCGTATCCCAATTAGCGGTCGAGTCGTCGCGGGGTCCAGGGCGGCCAAGTTCTTTGAGCCATCCAACGGCGACAAGCTCACAGCCATACCCCGAACCCCTGGGCCCTGCCGATCTTACGAATGACCGGCTCAGAACCACGCTTGGAAGGTAGGACAAGGTCAGAGCCTGTGAACAATCCCCAGTCTGCCCAGATCACTCCGTTATGGGCAGGCACTCGGCGAGCAGGTCGACGACGTCCCGCCAAGCTCGCTGCGCGTGCTGAGGGTGATAACCGACCCCGGGAAGCACGATGTGGTCGACCGGTGGGTGATGGAAGGCGTGCAAGGCGCCGCCGTAGACCACGAGGCGCCAGTCGACGCCCGCAGCCTGCATCTCGGCGGTGAATGCGTCCCGTTGCGCGGGCGGCATGATCGGGTCTTCCGACCCGACCCCGGCCCACACCGGGCAGTGAATGCGCGCCGTCTCGCCTGGTCGGCCCGTGGTCAGTCCGTTGACTGTCGCGATCGCGCGCAGGTCGACGCCGTCGCGCCCGAGTTCCAGCGCGATTGCGCCCCCGGTGCCGTAGCCGACGGCGGCGATCCGGTCCGGGTCGGTCCGCGGCTCGGCGCGGAGCACGTCGAGCGCCGCGTGGCCGATGCCTCGCATCCGGTCGGGGTCGGCGAGCAGCGGCATGCAACGGGCCAACATCTCCTCAGGGTCGCCCAAATAGCGCCCGCCGTGGAGGTCGAAGGCCAGCGCCACGTATCCCAGCTCGGCGAGTGTCGGCGTACACGTGAACGTCCCCAGCCTCGTACGAATGAAAAGGGGCAGTTGCTGATGCGGTGAGACCTGCTGCTCGGCACTCTGCTGCTTGGTCGATTCGGGCGGCGGAGGGGGCTGGCAGTGGTCTTGGATCCGCAGCGTTGGCTGGAGCTTCGACGCTTTCGCGGCCTGCTGGAGTCCGGGGCGATGAGCCTGTCGGAGATCGCCAGGGAAACTGGGCTGGACCGTAAGACGGTCCGCAAATACCTGTCGGCACCGGGTCCGGCGACGCCTCCGCGGCGGTCGCCGAGTGGGCGGTCTCGGGCGAGGGTGATCGACGAGTTTAGGCCGCTGATCGACTCGATGCTCCGGGCCGAGGTCCTGATGAAGGCCGCGGTCATCCACGAGCGGCTGACCCAGGATTACGGGTTCACCGGGAACTATCAGCGGGTCAAGCTCTACGTCCAGACGGCCCGGCCCCGGATCGCCGAGGAACTCGGGATCACGCCCAAGGAACTGGCGGGGATGCACCGCCGGTTCGAGGTGATCCCGGGGGCTCAGGCCCAGGTCGACTGGGGTGACGAGGGGAAGATCCTCGCTCACATGGGCATCCCGAAGGTCTACTCCTTCCACATGACGCTGTCGTACTCGCGCGATCCGTTCTGCTGCTTCACCACGAGCCAGGACCTGCAGACCTTCTTCGACTGCCACCGGCGGGCTTTCGCGCACTTCGGCGGGGCGCCGATGACGATCGTTTACGACCGGACCAAGACCGTCGTCCGACGCCACGTTGCCCCTGGTGAGGCGGTCCCGCTGCATCCGGAAGCGGTCGGCTTCGCCGGCCACTACGACTTCGACATCGACGTGCTGGCCGCCTACCGCCCGCAGGGCAAGGGCCGAGTCGAGCGGCAGGTCCTGATCGTCCGCGACCACGTTCTGTCCGGCCGGTCGTTCTCCTCCGTCGAGGAGATGGACGCCGCGTTCACCGCCTGGGTGCCGCTGCGGCGGGCCCAGATCCACCAGACGCACCGGGAGGTCATCGCGGAGAGGGCCGCGAGGGACCACGCGGCCCTCAAGCCGCTGCCGTCGGTGCCGTATCTGGTGGCCGAGCGGCAGTTGCGGCACGTCGGCAAGGACTGCCTGGTCTCCTTCGACGGGAACCTCTACTCCGTGCCGGCCCGGCGAGTCCGTGCTCGTCAGCTGGTCGAGGTCCGGGCGACGAAGTCCCAGGTCATGCTGCATGGCACCCTCGCCGACATCCATGGCAGCACACTGCTGGCCGCCCATCCCCGGGCGATCGGCCGCGGTGCCCGTGTCGTCGACGAATCGCACTGGGACGGCCTGCCCACCGGCAAGAACCGCCGGACCACTACCGGCGACATCCCCATCCAGCCTCGGCAAGAGCGGCCGCGGGGCGAGGAGACAGGCCCGTTGCAGGCACTGCTGAACAGGGCCGCGGCCACCCGGATCGAGGTCGGACGTCGGCCGTTGTCGGTCTATGACGAGCTGACCGGCACCCGTCCCTTCACCACCCATCGAGCGACGAAGGAACCGTCTTGAGCGAGCTGACCGGCAACCGCATCCGTTCCACGGCCGGCAAGCTCGGCCTGCCCCACCTCGCGGAAACCATCAACGAGTTCACCCGCCGGGCCGACGAGGCGAAGATGGGCTACCTCGACTTCCTCGACCTGGTCCTCTCCGAGGAACTGGCCGTCCGCGACGACCGCCGCTTCCGCCAGGGCCTGCGGCTCTCCCGGCTCCCGCACCACAAGACGCTCGATGAGTACGACTTCTCGTTCCAGCCCGACCTCGACCCGCGCAAGGTCAAGGACCTGGCCACCCTCTCATTCGTCGAGGCCAAGGCGAACGCCGCTCTCCTGGGCCCGCCGGGAGTGGGCAAGACACATATCGCTGTCGCTCTGGCCGTCGCGGCCTGCCGGGCCGGCTACTCGGTCTACTTCACCAGCCTCGACGACATGGTCCGCAACCTCAAAGCCGCCGAGGCAGCCGGGCGCCTGGCCAACAAGCTCGGCACCTACCTGCGGCCGGGTGTCCTCGTCGTCGACGAGGTGGGCTACGAGATCCTCGAACGCGGAGAAGCGAATCTGGTCTTCCAGGTCATCTCAAAGCGGTATGAAAAGGGCTCGATCATCCTGACCTCGAACAAGACCTTCAGCGAATGGGGACAGGTGTTCGGCGACGAAGTCCTCGCCACCGCCATCCTCGACCGCCTCCTGCATCACTGCGACGTGATCTCCATCAACGGCCCCAGCTACCGACTCAAGAACCGCCTCAAAGCCATCGAACGGGACACCGACGTGGCCTGAACGAACTGCCCGATCCTGTCATCGCACGACGTGAATCCCGGGAAGTGGCCGACGCCAATCACCCTGCAGGCTGACCAGCAGGTCGCGCGCGAGGGACCGAACCTGACGCCACCCTGCGTCGGTGGCCAGCGCTTCCCTTGACCAACGCTCGGCATTCTCACTGCCGCTCATCTCCTCGAGCACCGCGTCAATCAGCTGCAGCTTGCCCGAGGCTTCCGCATCCAGGAACTCTTCCTGCTGGCGGTCGGCCATCAGGCGAAAGGCGTCATCGAATTCCAGGGCCAGCTCGTCGGTCACGACCTTGTGCTTGTCGATCCAGGCGAGTTGATCGGCCGAGTCCGCACCAAGTACCGCAAGCGCTTCGATCAAGCGCTGCCAGCGGAAAGAAGCCCCAGGAGTCCCCACCCGCACATCCTCGCACCATCACGATCCGAGCCACCGAACTGGGGACGTTCATCCGTACCGAGCTGGGGCCTTCCACTCGTACGTCGACAGCGAGCGCATCGGCCCGGCGGCGCTCGACGTCGCTGAGCCCCACCCCCTCAGGCCCGATCAGGACCGCGGGCCGGCGGTCGACACCGGCCGGGAGCGCGAGGTGCCCGATCATCGTCAGGCCGTCGGCCGCGTAGTCGATCGTGCGCGTTGTAACTGTCGTCATGAACCTGGACTGTAGTGATCGTCGAGCCCGGTCGGGCCGGTGTTCTGCCGCTGGCAGAAGGCAGGTCTCTGGCGTATTCCGGAACCACCCCGTCAGCGGTTCAGCTCAGAGCCTGTGAACAAACCGCCGTCCGCCCGAAGGGCGGGCGCACCGGACGCCGCTGCGCGCAGACGGGGTTTGTTCACAGGCTCTCACCGAAGGATGACGCTCACACCTCGTTCCTCGAAGATCTCCAGGAGCAGGTCGAACAGCACCCTGGCCGCCCGGGCACCAGGCCTGACCGCATCCCTCAGAGCCGCCGACGCCCGGTATGTCCTCCTCGAAGGGACCTCGCCGAGTGCGACCTCGTCGGCGACAGCCGCGCGGACTATTCAGGAAAACGCCGCCGCCACGGGGTGAACCTGCAGGTCATCATTGCACCGGACGGCAAGCTGGTCTGGATTTCACCCGCTCTGGCAGGCCGGGTCCACGATCTGACCGCGGCCCGCCGACACCGGATCATCGCCACATGCGTCCGGCTCGGCATCCCCGTCCTGGCCGACAAGGCCTACCAGGGAGCCGGAGACACCATCGCAGTTCCCCACCGACGACGACCGGGGAAAGACCTCACGATCGAACAGAAATCCGTCAACCGGGCACACTCCCGCCTCCGATGGCCCGTCGAAAGAGCCATCGCCCGGATCAAGGCCTGGCGCATCCTCCGCGAAGCACGCTGCAGCCCCAACAAGCTGACGTCAGTCACCAAAGCCATCCTCACTCTGGAGACTTACCGCTGAAAATGCTCAGTGGCCGCACACGTGCACGTGTCATGCCGGGGGATTCTGCAGCCAGTCTGCTTCGGTGGTCCAGAACATTTGGCGCGCACCGAGGTAGTCGTGGGCGAAGTCCGTGAACCGTTCGCGCGTGTAAGGCTTACCGGTCTTGGGGTCCTTGGCGTTGATGTCGGGTTCCTGGACGGCCATCGCGACGAGGGGAAGGGCATCCTTGTATTCGTGGAGGAACTTGTAGGAGTTCTCCATCTGGTACTTCCGGTCCGGCAGGGTGTCCGGTCCTCCGATGCCGATCTTCTTGTCCCTGGCGAGGTCGAACATCTCCTTCATGCGCTTGTGGTCGTCGTCACCCGGCAGGAAGTTGATGTACTGGATGAACTGCGTCTTGGTGAAGACCTTCTTGCCGTAGCGCATGTTATCGATCTCGGCATCGATGTAGGACTTCGAGGTGTACTTGGTCTGATCTTTCTTGGTGTCCACCTCGACCGCAGTCTCCGGAAGGTTCACCCCGGCGAGCTTGCCGTCGAACTTCTCCGCCATCGCCTTCAGCATGGCCTGGAAGTCTGCTCGCACCTCTTTGTTCCACTGCGCGGCCATGGCCCCATGCGTGGTGGGGTTGTCAGGGTTCTCATCGACCGTCGGCGCGACCCCGCCCTCGTCCTTCACATATTGGGGCACGTTGGCGTCCTTCATGGCTACATCGAAGAACCGATCCTGAACCTGGACGAACAGTTTCTTGTGGCGTTCCTGGAGATACTTCAGGGCATTGTCCAGCCGCGACCACTTGTACTCCCCCTTCTTCCCCTCAAGGGCCTTCCAGGGCACCACCACCTGTACGCCGCCGATGTCCGTACGGTCAATCGCGGCCTTGACCTTAGGGTCCTCGCCGGACGTGGCATCCTCGAATGCGCCGAGCGACATGTATAGATTGTCCGTCACCTTGCCGTGGGACACCGAGGCGGCCTTGTCTGGGGCGGGAGCCGCGACGGCCACCCCGACGGTGGCCGTCAAGGCCACGGCCGTGAGGACAACAGATCCGACTGCACCACGTTGCATCATCATGAACGAGACGCTAGGGACACGTTCTAAGTGAAAGATAAGAGCGTCCGCCGTGACTCTCGGTGTCGGCACTCACCGCCACCGAATCTGACAATCCGTCACGAAGTGGCGGTTTTCTCGCTTATCACCTCCGCCCTCCAGAACGGGCCTTGACCCCGGATTTTGGGCACCGGAGAGACTTGGGCTGCGGGTGCCGTTGGCGGCCTGGCGGCCTGGCGGCCTGGCGGTGGGCGGTCGGTTCGGGTCTGGTCCCGCCGGCAGACGCCGGCCGTGGGCTGTGGTCGCGGGCGGTGGTGGAGGCCGCCGACCCGGAGCAGGTGCGCGCGGCCCTGCGGGGCCCGATCAGTGCCGGGGTGGCCGCGGACCGGCTGACGGAGGCCCTCGGGGAGCCGCTCCCGATCCTCCGGCCGAGGGTGACTGCCTCGGTGGTCGGCCACCTCGTGAGGGCCGGTCTCCTGGTCTGCCTCGGCGGGGACACGCAGTTCCCCGACGTCCACCCGGACCAGGTGGCCGCGCTCGCCCGCCGCCGGGACCTGCCCGCCCTCCTCGACCGGCACGTCCCCCTCGGCCCGGACCAGGCCGCGCGCCGCCTCGGGGTCCGCCGCACCGACTTCGACCTGATCGCCGGCCGGCTCGGGTGGCTGTCCCCGGTCGCCTCCGTGGACGTCGACTACAAGCACCACGGCGGGGTGACCGCGGTCCCCCTCTACGACGCCCAGGAGATCGCGCTGCTGGAGGTGGTCCGCCCCTCCGTGGACTGGCGGGCCGTGCGCACCGTCACGGCTGGCCGCCGCTCCCCGCTCGCAGGCCTCCACCCAGCCGCGCCCGGCGGTGACCGGGTGTTCCTGGCGGAGGTGGCGCGGATCGCCAGGGTGGGCTGGGCCGCGGTGGTGAACTGGCGCCGCCGGCAGCCCGACTTCCCCGACCCGGTGGCCGGTACGGACGTGCACCCGCGGTTCGACCGCCGCGCGGTCGTGGCCTGGCTCCTCACTCACGACAAGATCGAAGTGCCCACGGGGCCGACGGTCGCCTCGCTGGTGCTGGCCGGGGCCCACGGTGCCACGCACCGGTTCCGCCTCGATGACCCGTGGCTGGACCTGGCCGACGACGCGGCCGGCGAGGACGAGTTGTCGGGCTGGTCCACCGACGCGGACGCCGACGCGCTGGCGGAGCTTGCGGCGGGGGAGTTCGGGGCGTCGTTGCGCCGGCTGGCCGCGCCCGGTACCGGCCCGTTGGCGGTGCTGGGGGAGGTGCGGGTGATCGAGCGGTTCCGTTCGGGGTCGGGTGGCCTGCGGGTGACGTTGGCCTGGCCGGCCGGTCTGCGGGGTGCCGCTGCGGAGGGGCCGGCGGGCGGTGTGGTCCGTCACGGGGTGGCGTATTGCCGGCCCGGGGGAGGCATGCGCGTGCAAGCGGCACGACTGCGGCGGAGTTGTCCCTGTTGACTGGTGCGAGGAGCACGGAACGGCCGCCGGCTCGGTGTTGGAGTGGCACTCCGGCGGCGGTATCCGGTGCGCGGAGCTGGCCCGCAGGCGTACCGGCGTCGTGACGGAGGCTGCACCCTCGGCGGGTGCTGGCGCTGCCCGATGACCTGGCAGTGCCCGTTCTGGTTCGGTGGCCCGGCTGATGCATAGGCCGGCCGGATGGGTGCCCGCTCCTTCGGCTGGTGTGGCGGGAGGAGCGGGCACCGCCTGGTGCTGTTGTTGGTAGGGGAGGGTGGGGGCCTAGAAGTAGGGGCCGAACCCGCCGCCGAACCCGCCGTAGCCGCCGTAGCCGGGGACGGTGCCGGGGTAGGCCTGGTGGAACTGGCCGCCCGAGCCGGTGTGGACGACGAGTCCTCCGGGGCTGGGGGAGGCTTCCGGGGCCGTACCGGTGAGGAGGTCGAGGGCCATCCCGATGCTGCCCCTGTCAGTCGCGTTTTTCGTCGCCCTCGTCGGGCACGGGCTGGGCGGGGGCCGCGGTCTGGGTTGTCGGCGCGGAGGGTGCGGCGTGGGCGGGCGCCGCGATGGCGAGGGCGGCCGCGGTTGCGGTGAGGGCGAGGATCGCCCGTGTGGTGTGACGGTTCATACCCTCTCCAACGATCTTGTTGTGAGCTGGACACCGCGTGTAGGCGGGACGGGTCGTCACGCCCGCGCCCAGTCCACGCCGAGGTGGGCGAGGGCGGCGAGTTGGTCGGGGTGGGAGTCGCTCGCGGCGCTGCTTTTGGTTGACGATCCACACCCCCGGTGCGGTGCTCGCTGTTGTCGGGGAGCTGCTCGACGTGCGCCCGCCCGGGCGGGCCGCCGCTTCCCGCTTCTGGTACTGCGTGAGGGCCTGGACGCCCTTCTGGAACGCTTCCGCGCCCCGCCCGGACCCTGGTGCGATCTCTCGGTTCGGTGACAGCGGTGTGAGAGACAGTGGGCTCTGGTGTGTTGATGCTGGTCGGGGGCTGTTTCGGGGTGTGTGGTCACTGTCATGGATGTGAGAGATCGGGGTTTATCCACTGTCGTTGAGTGAGAGACGCCCAGGTCGCGTACTGACGTGAAGCGAGAGATCGCATTCAGGTCCGAGCCGCTGTCCCCGCTGGGATACACCCGAGTCCACAAGTACGACCTCGTGGACTGGAGGCGCCCGGCACCCGGCAAGAACCCGGGAGCCGCCGCGTGACCACGCCTGGTGGGCCGATCGTGTCCCTGTGATCCGCCCTCATCCTTTTCGGCGGCGTGATCGTCGCGGCTGCGGCCGGCATCTGGACCTGGCGCTTCGATCCGGCTGTCGCGGGCCGGTACTGCAGTGGTTTCCTTCGCTGGAACCGTCATGTTCCTCAACAGCATCATCGAGTTCTGAGGCGGCTCGACCCTACAGATCGGCGCCGCCGAGCCTCCGGATCCATGAGGCTCGACGGGGCCGATCTAACTTCAGAATCTGGTCAGGGCGACGCGAGAGCGTCTCGCTGGATCTCCTCGGTGACAGCCATCTGGTGAAGGGCGGGACAGCCACACGGTGGCCCGCTAGATGTTCGTCTCCGAGCACACCGTGCAGGACCACCTCAAGTCGGTGTTCGCCAAGACCGCGACGAACAACCGCAGAATGCTGCTGGCCCGCGCACTCGGAACGTGAACCGCGGGCCGCTACCCCGCCTGCTTGAGGCAGGTTCGGTCCCTCGCCGGCAGCTTGCCGGTGGCCAGGTACCGGTTGACATGGTCGTCCACGCAGGCGTTGCCGTAGCGCCCGAAGAGGGCGTGCCGGTTGGCGCCCTCGAGGGTGACCAGCCTGGAGCTCGGCAGCTGCTTGTGCAGCTCGACGCTTCCCTTGTACGTCGTACGCGGGTCACCGGTGGCGGCGACGATCAGTGCAGGGGCATCGCGCCGCACCCGGGTTGGCTCTTCGCGCGGCGAGTCCCAGAAGGCGCACGGGTTGATGTTGTTGGTCAGAGCGCCGAACAGCGGGTGCGCGGTGCGGTTGCGCTCGATGTCCCGCCAGTAGAGCTCGGGATCGCGCGCGGCGGCCACGTCCCCGCAGATGACGGCGGACTGCGCGCCGGTGGGCTCGCCCTCACCGCGCAGCACGTACCGGAGTTCCGGGACGAGCATCGGCGGCACGGTCGTCGGCCCGCCCTCCGCGGCTTTGGCCAGTACGGAAAGCAGCTCGCCGAACGACGCCCGCGCCGGGGCGGTGTCGTCCGCGATGCCCGAGAAGAGGAGGAGCGGCACCTGGCTGTCGTCGATCCGGAAGGCATCGGCGCCGGCGCCGATGGTCAGCGGACCGCGCGCGGCCGCCGCGACGATGCGGTCGACGGCGGCGAGCACCTCGGCGCGGCTGCGGCCGAGGCCGTAGGTGTCGTGGTGCTCCGCGGCCCAGGCGGCCCAGTCGGACAGCGCCTTCTCGTTCTCGCGCTCGGTGCCCTTCAGCAGCCGGGGGCGGTAGTCGCTCGGGTTGATCGCCCCGTCCAGCACCATCCGGTCGTGGCGGCCGGGGAACATCTGCGTGTAGACCGTGCCCAGGTAGGTGCCGTACGAGTAGCCCAGGAAGGAGATCTTCCGCTCGCCGAGCGTGCCGCGGATGACGTCCATGTCGCGGGCCGTGTTGCGGGTGGTGATGTGCGGGAGCACCGCGGCGTCGGTGGCCCGGCACTTGTCGGCCAGGCTCTTCTGCAGGGCGACCTGGCGGTCGAAGCCCGCCCGGCCGGTGCCGGCGGACAGCCAGGTCATGCCGACGGGCAAGCCGCAGTCCAGCGCGGTGCTGCGCCCGATGAAGCGCGGGTCGAAGCCGACGATGTCGTAGCGCGCGCCGACCTCCTTCATCGACGCACGGGCCTGCGGCGGGGACTGGAGCGCGGGACCGCCCGGACCGCCGTTGTTGAGGAGGATCGCGCCGATGCGGTGGCGGGTGTCGGTGGCCTTGAGCCGGGAGATCGCCACGGTGATCGTGCGCCCCCGGGGGTCGGCGTAGTCCAGGGGCACGGTCACGTCCGCGCACTGCACGCCTGCCTGGTCCAGATCGCGGCCCGTGGTGTCGTCGGGGCCCTTGATGCAGCTGCCCCAGCCGAGGTGCTGGCGGTAGTACCGGTCCAGTCCGGCCCCGGAGCTGTCCTGGGCGGGGGTCTCGGCGGCCGTGGCCAGGACGGGGGAGGACGTGAGGCAGGCGGCGAGGGTGAGGCCCACGGCCAAGGCACGGCGTGCGGCGGGGCTGACAGTGGTCACGGGGTCTCCTTGAGCATCGTCCGCTTCGTGTGATCGCATGCCCCGAGGCTAGGAACCCGCCCTGGTACGGCACATCGCCCAAGGGCACGAGGACCCCGGTCCCGTCCACCCCCTGGTCCGGGACCTGCGGCCCGGTCCGGCCTCCTCCTCCGGGAGGAGACCGTCGGCGGGGCTGCGCTGAGGGCCGTCCCGGCCACGCTGGTGCTGCCGACATCCGAGGCCGGCGCGATCCTGGACGGCGTTGGTAGGTGCCGCCCCGGGCGGGGGCGGCACGGTGGTGGCGGTTCAGTGGTGGTTGCGGCTGTGTGCGGCGGCGTCGTCGAGGGTGAGGAAGCCGGAGCGGATCTCGGGTTCGGCGAGGGGAAGGTCGTACTGGTCCTGGCCGAGGATTGGCAGCTTCTCCCACGCGCCGCCGCGGTTCTCCGACCAGCTCCAGGTGCCGACGACGCTGGCCGGGACCGGGCTGACCCTCACCCGCGCGGGCCACATCATCCGCTACGGTCGCAGCTGGAACGCCGCCGTCGAGGACCAGGCCACCGACCGCGCCCACCGGATCGGCCAGCACCGCACCGTCCACGTCCACCACCTGATCACCGAGGGCACCGTGGAAGACCACATCAACGAACTCCTCGCCTGCAAACGCGCCCTGACCGACGTGGTCCTCACCTCCGGCGAGAGCCCTCGCCGCCCTCGACGACCGCAGCCCTCGTCTTCCTTGGCAAGCCGGCGTGTCGGACAGCTGGGTGATGAAGCCGAGGTCTGGGCCGATGAGTGGGTGGATGGCCGCAGGGGAGAAGAAGACGAACTCCTTCTCTGCGGCCCCGCGCCGCTCCGGACGAGCCGATACATAGTGCGAGGTGTTCTCAAACCGCAGGTCCGGGTCAGGTGATCTCCTTGTGCTCCAGTTCCGGAGGAGGAGATTGGAGCCCCAGCGGGACCCAGTGCAGCTCGAATCCCCCTGCATGCTGCCCATCGCGGAGCATGTGGATCTGGATGGTTTCTCCCTTGGCGATGGGCACCAGGTTGGTGTTGTAGGCCCTCTCGTCCGCGTTCCCCGTCGGGGCGTGGGCGGAGATGGCCATGTCGTTAACGATGGCGCGGATGTGCCTACCGAAGGAGTAGACCTTGGCCAACGCGAATCCCGATGAATGGGCCTTCCAACTGGCGCGCACGATGTTCCCGGCGAGGCTGACGTCATGTACCAGGAGCCTTGTCCGAGATCCGTTCAGGGAGGTGGGGCCCTCGGCGGTGAGTCCGCCGATGTCGAGGTCGGGTTTGAGGACGGTGACCTGGGTGGTGAGGATGCGGGTGACGGGGTTGGTGGGGTCTCCGGTGGTGGCGCGGATGTAGAAGGTGGTGTCGGATTTGATGCCTTCGAGTTCCAGGCTGGTGCGGTCGGTGACGTCGCGTTCGACGCCCGGGTAGAGCAGTTCGTACTTGGCGTTGGCGGAGCGTTCCCAGGTGAGCCTTACGTCGCCGCCATTGTTGATGATGGAGGGTTCGCACAGGAAGTTGCGCAGGTAGAAGTCGGCGGGAAACTTCCCGATGTTGAAGACGGTGGTCCGGTCCTGGAACGCGGAGCTTCCGGTGCGGGATTCTTCCGTCAGGGTGATGGGGGCGGTGCCGACCTTGCGGCTCATCGGGATGTCGGACAGCTGGATGGTGAAGCCGAGGTCGGGGCCGATGGGCGTGTGGCTGACCGCGGGGGAGAAGATGAACTCTTTCGCTGCGGCGTCCAGTCGTGCGCTCCAGCCGGTGAGGGTGATCCTCGGGCTGATCTTCGCGAGGTCGGTGGCGAGGTCCGGTGACATGGTGCCGGCGGGTACCTGCAGCCGGATCGACTTCACATCGGCCGGGGTTCCGCTGTTCCGGGAGACGGCGATGACGATCTCCCCGCTCTCTTCCGGGGCCTGCGGGTTCTCCGGTGAGGCCTTCAGCGGGCTCGGGTCGGTGGTGACGGAGTAGGAGAGCAGGGGGTCGTTTGCGGTAGTGCCTGCGTCCTGCATCTGGACGACCAGGGTCACGGCTGGCTCCTCAGGAGTTCGGTAGCTGTGCCGCCCCGGGCGGGGGCGGCACGGTGGTGGCGGTTCAGTGGTGGTTGCGGCTGTGTGCGGCGGCGTCGTCGAGGGTGAGGAAGCCGGAGCGGATCTCGGGTTCGGCGAGGGGAAGGTCGTACTGGTCCTGGCCGAGGATTGGCAGCTTCTCCCACGCGCCGCCGCGGTTCTC
This sequence comes from Streptomyces sp. NBC_00354, assembly GCF_036106915.1. Lineage (NCBI taxonomy): Bacteria > Bacillati > Actinomycetota > Actinomycetes > Kitasatosporales > Streptomycetaceae > Streptomyces > Streptomyces sp. NBC_00354. The sequence continues at coordinate 8,777,893 of NZ_CP107983.1, forward strand.
CGACCAGCTCCAGGTGCCGACCACGCCGGCAGGCGTGGGCATGAGGACGGTTTCCTCGCTGTCGCCCTGCGGGCCGCGCAGGGTGGTGGTGGCGGCCAGGAGCGGGCCGGTGCGGAAGTTCACGCTCATGCGGGCGATTGCCGAGTCGGTGAATTCCTGGGGGACGAACACCTTCTTGGTGGCGAGGATGTCGGTGGTGGCGTGGACGGCGGCGCGCGGGTCCAGCAGCACGGTGGCGACCGCGGTGCTGTGCTCCCCGAAGTCCAGTTCCAGGCTGGGCAGCTCTCCGATCGGCCGCAGGTACTCCCCGCTGCCGGTGGCCGGGTCGACGACCGTTTCGAAGTGCTCGTAGTCGTCGTCGAGGACGTAGCCGACCAGGCCGTCGTCGCTCTGCAGTTCCTCGCCGAGGCGGATCGCCCAGGGGTAGGTGGGCAGCTGGGAGGGAGACGGCTGGAAGAGGTTTTGCCAGCTGACGTCGGTGCGCAGGGGGCCGCGCAGGTTCATGGTGAGGCGGGTGCGGACCAGGGCGAGCGGGCGGCCGAGGAGGAAGCCGAGGCCGGGGTCGGCCGGGCCGTCCGGGTCGATGTCCTGCAGCGCCTGGTCGACGGTGGCGCGGAACGCGTCGAAGGTCTCGGGTCCGCGGGTCCTCACGGCGTCGAGCAGCCGGTAGGGGTGGGGGGCCAGTGTCTCCAGCTGTTCGAAGCGGGTCACCTCGGAGCCGGGCAGGGCGGACCAGGACACCTCCCGCTGGCCGGTGGTGTTCAGGGTGACGCGGAGTTCGCCGAGTGCGGCGCCGTCGGGGGCGTGGACGACGAGGGACTGGTCGAGGCGGTTGTGGAGCAGCCAGGCGCAGACGGGGTTGGTGCCGGGGGTGAGGTCGGTGTCCTCGTCGGTGGTGGCGGCGAGGAAGTCGAAGCGCAGCCGGGCGGGCTGGAGCAGGCGTGGCCCAAGCTCGACCAGCCGGTCGGAGTCGTAGCCGCTGACAGGGTGGGCCGGCCGCATGGTGTCCGGCATCTCGGGCTGGGAGTGGATAACGACGACGGAGCGTCCGAAGCGGTCGACGACGGCGAGGTCGAGGAAGGCGAGCTGGCCGGCGCGTAGTTCCTGGAAGGTGGAGACGGGGTCGGGGTCCCAGTCGCCGACCTTCATCGGGCCGGGGTTGGGCGGGGGGTAGTCGCCGTTGCCGATGAGGTCGGCGAGCTCGCCGGTGGGCTGGAGGCCGGCAAGGGGTTGGCGTTGGGCGATAGCGGCGCCGAAGCCGTCGAGCGTCTGGGAGAGGTAGTCCGCCTCGCGGGCCTGCGAGCGTACGTGCCGCACGGTGTCGGCGGGCAGCTGGTCGCGCACGCGGGCGTAGCTCTGCAGGGTGCCGTCGATGATGTGGCCAGCGCTGGGGGCGAGCATCTGGCGGCCGGAGACGACGAGCGGGGTGCCGGGTTCTCCGGTGCCCTTCCACCGGTAGCGGGAGCCGTCGATGAACTCCCAGTGCGGTGTGTCGCCGTCGCGGAATGGCAGGGGGAAGTACTCGGCCTTCCAGAGCAGGAACAGCGGCTGCCAGGGCATCGTCCACGGTGCGGTGCCGTATTCGGGCAGGGTGCCGGTGACGTCCCGGATCGCGCCGCTGCGCAGGGCGCGGTCGAGGATGAGGAACTCGCTGAGCAGCGCGGGGAGGCAGGGCGGTTGTTGTCCGGTGAGGTTGATCTGGGCGGCGACGCCTGCGACGTCGGTGGTGGTGATGCCGGAGGCGCGGGTGACCAGGCGTTCGGGGGTGCGGCAGGGCAGGGCGGTGTCGCGGGTGAGGGGGGCGTGGAGGTTGGCGCCTTCCAGGGTGAGGACCGGATCCGCGCTGTACTCGAATTCCTCGGCGGGCACCCGGATCAGGCGGCGGGCGGCGCGGGCGCCGTAAGCCGGATACAGGGCGTCGATACGCGCCGCGAGGTCGGCCTCGCTCCTGCCCCAGGGCAGGTCGGCGCGCTGTCGGGCCAGGTCGCCGGCGAGGGCGAAGACGCGCCCGGCCGCACCGTCCGCGTTGCTCGGGTCGAGTTCGTCGTCGATGCGGCCGATGAAGTCTGCGGACTTCTTTTTCAGGTGGGTGAGCCACCACAGGTGGTAGAGGTGTTCGCGGGCGGTGTCGAGTTCGGCTTCGGTGGCGTCGTGGGCGGCCTGGCGGCGGTTGAGGTCGGCGACGGTCTCGGCCTCCGCCGCCCGGGCCGCCCGGGATGTGCTGCGGCCGGTTTCCTCGCCGCGTTCGCCGATGAACCAGCGGTATCCGCCGGCGACGGGGCCGAAGGCGTTGTCGTGGGCGCGGCGGTCGGTGAGGATGTCGGCCTCGGGGCGGTCGCGTTCCTCCAGGGCGTCGATGCCGCCGAGCAGGAACGCCCGGAACAGGCCGGCCTCATCTGCGGACAGGGCGCCTTCGCCGTCTACCTGGGCGCCGAGTTCGGCGACGGCTTCGGCGATGCTGTTGGACACGATCGGGGTGACGTCGCCCGGCTTCGGGCAGGGCGAGTCGGGGACGGGGCCGGTCAGGTCCCAGTCCAGGTGCAGGACGGTGCCGGAGTAGACGGAGGAGCGGATGCCGCTGCCGGAGCCGACGGGCGGCCTCCACTGCAGGCGCTCCAGCAGCGCGGCAAGGTCGTCGGTGCCGTCGAGGATGTCGCTGTCGGCATCCGCGTACCAGCCGGCGACGAGGTAGCTGAGCTGTTCCTGTGCGGGCAGTTCGCCCTCGGGTGTGTCCAGGAGGGTGTCGTGGAGGGAGAAGACGTTGGTGTTGTAGGGCTGGAAGACGGAGAAGGTCAGCAGGCCGGGGCCGATCGCGGTGAGGAACGGCGCGCGGCGGTCGGTGGGCTCGCGCCAAGGGCCGGTGAGCTCGTGGCACCTGCCGATCAGGGTCGCGGCGGCTTCTTCGCTGTCACTGCCGGGGTCGAAGTCGGGGTCCTGGAAGGAGACGCTGCCCTTCTCGGGGTCGAGGTAGTCGCTCTCGACGATCCAGGCTTTGAGTGTGCGGGTGCTGTCGGCGTAGCGGACGACGAGCCACCGGTTGGGCACCAGGGGGAAGTCCCCGATGCCTTCATCCTCGTCGTGGCGGCCGCGGGTGAGAGCGGCGGGCAGTTCCCACTGGAGGTAGACACCGAGGCGGTCCTCCCGGCCGGTCCACGGCTCGGGGCTGGAGAACGGGTCGGGCTCCGGGGGGACGCCTTCGCCGATGTCCTTGTAGTTGGTGATCCACCGGTGGAACGTGTGCGGGGTTCCGGTGTCGCGGGTCTGCCGGTTGACGGCGAGGGCGGCGACCTCGACCGGCACGATGAGGGTGTTGTCCACGGACATGGCCCAGGGTCCTTTCGTCGGTGCGGGGTGGTCGGGGCTCAGGGCCGGGAGAAGGTCTGTGCCTGCGGTGCGTTGATCATCTGCAGGGCGAACTGGGCGGAGGAGATCCGCTGGGTCCCTTGGAGCCCGTGGGCCCGGGACAGGGCGGGCAGCAGTGCGTCGCCGGTGCCGTCGACGTTGAGGACGTCCCGGCCGCCGGGGCGCAGGAAGCGGGCAAAGCGGCCGAAGATGTCGGAGAGGGTGTCGGCGGTCGGGAACTCGCCCATGGGGTGGCCGATCCGGTTCCCGGTGATCTCGCGCAGCTCGATGGTGCCGACATCGCTGATACCGAAGCACAGGCCGCGCGGCGGCTCGGCCAGCTCGAAGCGGTCGATGACCTCCGGGAAGAGCATCAAGCGGATCTCCGTGCCGAAGACGGCGTCGCGCACGGGTTCGACGACTTCGGTGCCCTTGTAGGCGGTGACGATGGTGTTGGGCCAGTTCGCCACCAGGCTGGAGTTGATCAGCACCGCGCACTTCGGGACGGGCCCGCCACCGGTGGCGAGGGCGTTGAGGTCGGCGTCCAGGGTGTGGCCGACACCGACGCTCAGCGCGCCGTCGACGGCCGCCTGCACCCAGGCGGGATCGAGGTAGGCGAAGCGGATGCTCTCGGCCGGCAGTGCGCGCGGGTGGGGGACCAGGTGGGACAGGCTCAGCAGTTCCAGGCGGCGCAGCGCGTCCAGCCAGCCGGTGACCTTCGCGAAGTCGTCGGGGGCGGCCTGGGTGAGGAGGGCGGCGACGCCGGGCTGGGCGAGGACGGCGCGCGCGTCGCCGGGGCTGCGTCGGGTGCGGGTGGCGGTGCGGCGGCGGCCGGCGCGCAGCTGCGGGCCGGCCTGGGTGAGGGCCTGGGTGAGGCGGGCGCCGCCGGAACGGCTGTCGCCGTCCGCCAGGAGGCGGTCGAAGGCCTCGCAGGCCAGGGGCGCGGTGAGGTGCCGGCCGGTCAGCGCGCTCGCGGCGCTGGCGGCGAGTTCGGGGTGGGAGGCCAGGCGGCGGGCCGCGGTGCGGGCGGCGGAGCGGAACTCCAGTAGGGCCGTTCGGAACTCGGCGTCCGCGAGGGCGAGGGTGCGGCCGGTGGTGAACGCGGCGGCGTAGGCGGTGTCGAAGACGCCGTACTGCTGCAGGTAGATCAGCGCCTCGCCGGGGGAGTCCAGGCGGGTGGCGGCCGCCGGGGGCAGCCGCCGAGCCGGCTGGGCCGTGAGCGGTCCGCGGTAGAAGGCGAGGGTGCGCTCGCCGGTCTCCAGCCGCTGCGGCAGGGCGACGGCCCCGCCTGCCATGCGGTCCAGAGCCTCCTTCTGCGGGCCGGCCGGATTGGCCGGGCCGGTGGTCGGTACGCGCAGGCGCAGATCCTCCGCCGGGCGCGGGACGGCATCGTCAGTGGGGCCGTCGGTGGTGGCGGCCAAGTGTTGGGCGAGGTCGCCGAAGCCGATGCCGGAGTCGGGCTCGGTGGTGAAGGACCAGCTGGTGAGGGAGACCAGGCGCAGACCTTCGGTGGGCGCGGGGGCGGTCAGGTACCGGTCGTGGCCTTCGAGGGAGACCAGGTGGGCGACGTGTCGTCCGCCGGTGGCGGCGGGGAAGCGGTTGGCGACCAGGACAGCGTTGAGTTCGCCCTCGTCCGGCTCAGGGGCGTCACTGAGCTCGGTGGCGTCGGGGCGTCCGCCCTCGCGCAGGTGCGCGAGGTAGCCCATCTCGACGGGCAGCGGCTTGACCGCGTCGAAGACAGCCTTTGGGACGAAGATGGTGGCGCACTGCTCGTCGTACTCGTCCGGGCGCAGGCTCGCGGGCGGCAGCGCGGGCGGCTGGCCGTCGCCGAGGGCATCGCCCAGGAGCCGGCGCACGGTGCCGGCCTTGACCAGGCCCACCGCGTCCGGGTCCTCCGGCAGCTCGTCCTCGCGGAACAGCAGCAGGGCCATCCACGGCACAGCGGCAGGCTGTCCCGGGCCCAGTGGGCGGTTCCAGGGCAGGCCGGGGGCGTCGAGGTTGATGTGGGCGAGGGTCAAGCTGTAGGTGCCGACGGCGTCCGGCACGGGGAACTGCGCGTTGATGCCGGTCGGGTCGAAGCTGAAGCGCGGCTGGACGACGTCGAAGGGCTGCGGGGTGGCGTCGATGACGCGGTCCGCGCCGTCGAGGTCCTTGAGGGTCTGCCGGTTGTCGATCCGGTAGCGGCCGGCGTACAGCGAGGGGATGCGGTGGTCGAAGAACCGGGTGCGGTGCTCGGCGCCCGGCGCGGTGGTGCGCGGCTGGGGGGCGGGTTCGGACGTGGTGGTCACAGGGCGTGCCTTTCGACAAGACGCGGCGGAGGGCGAAGGGGGGCAGCGCACGGCGGTACGGGCCGCCCCACGGGGACGGTGTTGGCGGCCCGGTGCGGCGTGTCCGGTCAGCCGGCGACGATCATCGGCTCGGCGGTGAAGGCGGTGCCCGCGGTGTTCGCGTAGGCGCTCAGGTCGGTGTCGAGCGCGCCGAGGTTCGCGCCGAGGCCGGTGAGGGCCTGGGCCAGGGCGGTGCGGTTGCCGCGGGTGGCGGTGGTGTCGATGCCGTCCTGGATCGCGGCGATCACCCCGCCGGGCCGGGTCGGCTCCGGGCCGGTGGCCGGTTCGCCTGCAGACAGCGGCTCGTTGCCGTCGGGGTTGATCGGGTCGAAGGAGATGGCCTCCTCGTCAAGGAATCCGGTGGAGGTGCCGTGGTCGACCGGCGGCGACGTCAGCCGGATCCCGAGGATCCGGTCGGGGATAATCCCGTCGTTCGGAGCGTCGGCCCGCTCGCCCCACAGGCCGTTGGGCACATTGCCGCGCAGGATGGCGCGGCCCCAGGGCGTCAGCTTGTACGGGCTGCCGTCTCGGGTGAGCCAGACCCGTAGTTCGCTGCCCTTGCCCCGCAAGTGCATGGGCAGGATGTCCACCCCGCGGCTGTCGTTGGCGATCTCCAGGGTGTCGCCGCCCTGGTTCAGGTAGACCTTGCTGGCGGGGGCCTGGGTGTCGGCGGTGAACGTGAAGCCGCCGCTGCTGACCAGCCACGGCTTGACCGCGCCGCGGGTGGCAGGGGCGCCCTCGCCGGTGTATCCGGCGATCGGGGTGGTGCGGACCATGTTCTCGGGCGGCGGCAGCATCCCCTGGAAGCCGCCCCAGTCCAGCGCCGGGGTCTGGTTGCGGCGGTCGGCGCCGAAGCCGATGGTGAAGGAGATGAACCACAGGTGGACGGTGGCCTCGCCGCCCACCGCGGGGCCCCAGACCCGGACGCTGACGCCGACCTCGATCGAGATCCTGATCTTGACGAACCAGATTTTGATGGTCGCGGAGACCCCGACCCGAATGCCCATGCCGACGTCGAAGTAGAAGGGGTTCCACTCCAGCAGCGCGTCCACCCGGGCACTCAGCCAGGCGCGCAGCATCCCGGACTGGAAGACGACGTCCAGCGAGCCGCCGGCCATCAGGGACTTGGGCGTGAACGCGGCGTAGGCATTGCCGGTGATGTTGACGTTGGAGCCGACGCCCCAGGTCAGACCAGCCGGTTGCTGCTTGGGGTAGCGGGCGGGCAGTTCCCGGCCTGCGGGGATCGCGCCGAGCATGAAGGCGAAGTCGCCGGCGTTGGCGTGGTTGCCGAACCAGAACTTCATGCCGACGCCGCCGCGCAGCTTGCAGTTCGGGTCGATGAGGAACGTCTTCTCCGTGAACGCCGCGCCGATGCTCAGCTCCCCCGCGGTGGGCCGCAAGGTAGCCTCGATGCCGATCTCCACCCGGGCGATCTTCTTGTCGCTCTTGGTGGGCAGCTGCATCCCGGCCACGCCGAGCAGGCTGATCGTCAGGTCCGATCCGGTCTGCACCAGCGCCATGGCATGGCCGCGGAAGGTCTCGAAGCAGTCGAAGGCCAGGCCTGCGGCGAACCAGAGGTCGCCCTCCTGCGGCCGCACCCACGGATTTCCGCCGCCGATCAGCTCGCCCAGGACCCTGAGCGGGTCGACCTCCTCGTCATCCGCGCCGATCTCCCCCGGGTTGTCGAGCGCGACCAGGAACGGGAAGCTGCCCAGCGCGTCGGCCGCCGGAACGCGCACGCGGCTGTTCCAGCCGAACCCGGCAGAGATGCCGCGCACCTGGAACAGCGGCGGGCCGAAGCCGACCTGACTGCCGAGCGAGCCGTAGGCGAACAGCGACGGGTCCGTGCCGCTGCCGTCTGGTACGACGTACGCGCCCATCGCCGTGCCGTTGAACGCACCGGTGTCCACCAGCAACACCCCGCCGACCACTGTTCGATAGCCGTCGGGAGCCGGCAGGGCAGTCAGCGCGCCGGCGATCCGCAGCGGCGGACTGTAGTAGTCGACGCTCAGGCCGTTGTCGCCGCCGGGCGTGCCGATCGGCGACCAGCCGCGCACCGACGGCGCCTCCAGGACCCGCATGCCCTTGCGGCGACGCGGCCCGGGGCGGGGCGTGAGGATGCCGTGCTCGGTCACCAGCGCCTGCGGGGTGCGGTCACATGCGGCTCCGTCGCGGTGCTTCACGGCGGGCAGGGCGCGGCCCAGGCCGTCCAGGCGTTCGGGGTCGGTCGACGGCGCGGGCATGCGCCGGGTCAGCCGCAGCGCCCGGCCGTCCGCCAGCGCCCAGGCACCGGCGGGCAGATCAGTGCCGGCCGGGGCACCGTCGACCAGGACCAGGCCGCGGGCCTCGCCGAGATCAACCATGGCCACCGTTCCGGTCACCCACTCGCCGTCGACGGTGAACGCGAGATCCACCGGTGCCGAGGACGCGGTGATCGTGGCCTGCCCGCCGACCGACAGGGCCTGCGGATCGCACAATGCGCCGTCGATCCGCACCGTGCCGCCCGGAAAGATGAGCGCCGCGGCGTCCGGGTCGGCGAACACGGACACCGGGATCTCGACCGCACCACCCGCCGCCTGGTCGAGAAGCTTCCGAACGTCTTCTACGCGTGCTGTCACAGCAATCCAGCCCTCTACTCGCGGCAAAAGGGGAAGGCGGAAGCCTGTGCCGGTCCGACGACGGGCTGACGTGTCCGCTGCGAGGAGCCCAACCAATGGAGCACTCTGAGTGTTGATCTAAATACTCCGAGTGACGAAAACGGCTGAAAGGAGTCTGCGAACTTCACCAGAGTGTGGATCTGCCGCAAACCGTCGACCTAATCTGCAGAAGCGTTTCCATGGAGCAAGGAAGGCATCCGGGGCCGGCAACCGGCCTTCCCTGGAGATCGCAGAATGTGTTCCACGGTGATTCGCCGTGGTTCAGTTTGAGTCGGTGTCCGGCTTGGGCGGTGTGGGCCGGAGCAGGGTGAAGAGTCCGGGGTCGGTGAGTTGCCGCGGTTGGCCAGGTGTTTCAGCTTGGCGCGGATGCCTTCGGTAGGTCGTGGCTCCAGTCCGGTACCGGGCGCGTGGGAAACGTCCTTGGCGCGTAGTCCTTCTTCCTCCCGTGCGAAGAGGATGAGGATTTCGCGGTAGCCGGGTGGCAGTTGCCCGGGCGGCTCGGTGCCGTCCTCGGAGGTCAGTTCCAGAACGGTCTCATGCGTGATGTTCAGGCGTTCCAGGGTGCGTTCTGCGGCGGCGAGTTGCCCGGTGAGGTGGGCGATCTGTCCATGCAGCCGCTCAGCCGTCTCGGCCACAAGCCGCTGTCGGGTCTCGATCGCCTCCAGAAGTTGTCGCCTGGACGCTCCCAGTGCCATGGCGGGGCGCGCCAGGTCGGGTGGAGGTGCAGGTGAGGCGGCGGAGCATGACGTCGGTCATGGACCAGTGGATCCACGTCGCCGAGCTGGCTGGCTTCGCGTGTGAGGCCCCTGTGGAGCATGAGGGTGCCAAGGGTCTGCGACCACCCACCGTTTGGGCTCGGGGGTGAACCCTCGCCGCCCGGGCTCTCGGTGCACTGAGCATTTTCAGAGTGGCCACTGATCGGGTGACGGCACCGTTGACCGGGCTCTGTCTCAGATTCGGTGGTGACGGAGGGTGGTGTTATCCGAGGAGGATGCGGTGGCGGAGCAGGGTGAAGCCTGCTCGTCCGTGCATCTGGCGGGCGATCCGCTTGGTCTTGGTGTTGATCCCCTCGGTCGGGCCGTTGCTGTACGGAAGTGTGACCGCGGCGATCACGGCGTCGCGGTCTCGCTCGAGGCCGCGACTGAAGGCATGCAGGTGCGGCAGGTCGGCAGTACGGACCTGGGCGATCCAGAGATCGAGCGCGTCGGCGTTCTCGGGCTGAGGCTTCAGCAGCGGGGCGAAAGACCGGACGGCGGTGGCCAGGTAGGTCATCTCGGAACAGGCAGCGGTCAGCTGGTCCAGGAGATCGCGATGTCCGGCCTTGAGGTTCTCGGGCCTGGTCAGGAGCATCCGCGCGAGCCTGCGTGGGGAGATGTGGCTGCGGTCGGCGTCCGCGCGGCCTTGGTTGATGTACTTGTGCAGGAGGTTGAGGCAGCCTGTGAACCCGAGGGCCTTGATCTCTTCGAAGAGGTGCTGGACGGGGACGGCGGGGTCCTCGGCCCGGCGTCTTCGCAGGTGCTCGCGGTGGGGATCGACGAGGCTGGACCGGTATTTGGGGACCCGGAGCATCCGCTCCGGCCGGTCGGCGCGGGCATAGCGTTTTACGGTGTTCAGGGCCAGTTGGAGGCGGCGGGCGCATTCGAGGAGGCCCACGCCCTGGTGCCGACCGAAGTCGAACGCACAAGCCGCAAGGATGGTCCGGCGTAGGTCCTCGTCTGGGATCCGGAGCGAGCCGAGACGGATCCCGATGACGGTCTCGTCCAGCGCTTCCCTCCACAGGCGAGCCTCCTCCGAGTCGCCCGAAAGATCCTTGCCGTGTCCAGCCATGACGAGCTTTCGTACGGTCTCCACATCTGCCATGAGACTGTCTGTGGCGGACTCGGCCCGCTCATCGCGCCGCCGCTCTCGCGCATGCTTTGCCTGCTTGCGCTGCTGCTAGACAACGCCCCCGAACGCGGCAACAGCACCGATCAAGGTGCCTCCGAGGCCGACGAGGCCGACGATGATCTCAGGCTCCACAAAATCACGATGGTGCACGGGGACCGGCTCGATGCCTCGGCACGCCCCGTCCGGTGCAATACCGCCCCGTGGCAGTACCAGTGGCAAGGCCATCTGGGCCAAGCCGTGCCCTCCTGAGGATTTTCGCTGCTCTGGGAACCCGGGCTTGCAGGTGCTTGGAGCCGTCAACGGCACCGTCCGGTTTACCGAGATGATCTGATCTCTGGTCTCTCACCCCGCAGGCCGCCGCCAGTTCCTCGACCACCTGCACGCTGGCATCGCGACGACGAAGGCCGCGGCCGAGGTCGGCATCACCTCCGCGACGGTCTACCAGCGCCGCCGTCGCGATGCCGGTTTCGCCGTTGCCATGGACCAAGCCACCGCCGCCCTCGGCACGCCCGAGCCCGTCGACGCCGCCTCCGACGCGCAGTGGACCGTGTTCTACGAGCACCTCGCGGCCCATGGTGCGCTCGGGCATGCGGTCCTCGCCGCGGGTATCCGGCCCGAGACGGTCTATGACCGGCGCAGATCAGACACCGATTTCGCGATGCAGACCGATTACCTGCGTCTTCGAGGCGAGCCGGCGCTGTAGACGAACACGGCCTGGTGCCCGCGGGAGGGTCAGGCGAGGTGTGAGCCGGTCCGGAACCGCATCTTGTCTGCAGCCCGACGGATGTTCTTGCCGGAACGGGAGCGTGCGGGCGGCCTCGTGTGCTGGTCGGCTCGGGTGGATGCCGGTTCCAGTTCGGTGATCGGTGGCTGGCCTTGGCCGATCAAGCGGCGGGGGAGGACGGGTTGTCCGGCTGGTTCCGCCGAGACGCCGGGTGGCTGTGGACGGGCGAGTGTTTCGGTTCGCGCAGGGCGCGAAGGATTTGTCGAACTACAGGCGTGGGTGCGAAGAATTCCGCAGAACGGTTGTTACTTGATCAACTGCTCCGGGTGGGTGAGGCGGGGGAGGATTGCGCCTGGGGGTGCGCCGGAGCGCGCTGTTCCCGGGTGCCAGCCGTGGGCTGGGTGGGTGTAGCCGCCAGTGGATGTCAGGGTCACGCCTGGGAAGTATGTGTGCAATATGCAGGCGAGTATGACGGGTATGTCCGTGTCTGGTAACCGGCCTCGGCAAGGGCTGTGGTGGGGCAGGTGCGGGGTGGAGAGTGTGGCCCTCGGCTCACTCCGCGCCGGGATTCCACACCGCCTCTGCCGCCGGTTTCGGCTGGCAGCAGCGTTGTTGAGGGAGCGTCACTCATGTCGTCTGTTTCTTCCTCCGTCCGTCGTATCGCCGCGACCGTCCTGGCCGCCGGGGCCGTGGTCGGCGCTGCCGCACTGCCGGCGGCCGCCCAGGACCGTGACCGCCGCCAGCACCCGCGGGTGGAGATCAGCCGGGTCCAGGCCGACAGCCCCGGACGGGAGGACCGTTCGAACCGGTCCCTGAACGCGGAGTGGGTGGAGATCACCAACACCACCCGCGCCGCCGTCAACCTCCGCGGCTGGACCCTGCGCGACGACGACGGCAACCGCTACCGCTTCGACAACATCCGCATCAACGGCCGCGCCACCATCCGCATCCACACCGGCACCGGCCACAACGCCCGCACCGACCTGTTCCAGAACCGCCGCGACTACATCTGGGACAACCACGCCGACACCGCGACGCTGCGCGATGACCGCGGCCGCACGGTCGACACCGAGTCCTGGGGCCGACGCCACCACTGACCGGTGTCAAGGTGTCGGCGGCCGCCTGGACGGCGGGCGGCCGCCGACACCGCACCTAAAGGGGGACCGCCGCAAGCCCCTCGGCCCACTCGTGGTCCCGTAACCGGTCGCGGAGATCAGCGCCAACACCGCCATCGACCGAGGGGGTCGGCGCCGCCCCGCAACGCTTCGCCCTGCTGCGCCTGGATGACACTGTGGCCGACGTGCTGGGTTCGGGGAAGGCGTACAGTCCTCCAGTGGCTGACCTGTGCAGCCTGTGATGGCGCGGGGCTGGTTGGGTGCTGCCGTAACCGTGCGGCTGCTGAATCGTTTATCCGTATCGTCGCGTCAGATGCACAACCGCTCCCCCCTCTTGCGGTGCCGCGACCGGTGGCCCCGGGACGGCCCCCCTGTCCCGGGGTCTTGCCATGTCTGACGGGAAGTGCGGGTCTGTTGTTGCCGGGCTGGTTTTCCACGGTTTCTCCCTGCATGTCTGTGACTGCTGGGAGCGTCGGTGGGTAATAGGTGAGAGGTCTTGCCCGTGCCGGCACTGCTGGAGCAGACGATGGAACCGACGTCACAAGCCCGCCCTTCGGCGGACCTGTTCCCTTCGAAGGTCGTCTTCTGCGGCTTTTGCCGGGCCACTGCGACCACTGGTGGAGCGCGGACTCTCAGCGCCGAGGGAGAGTTCCTTGCGGTGATGTGGCACACCCTTGCCTGCCCGCACCACGCAGCCGATCTGATCCTCGCCGGGGACGGCTGACGGCACCGCTCCGGCGACCCGCCGCCCCGCGAGGCGCAGCTCTTGCTCCTCGGCCGCCGCGACGCGGCGGGCCGGGGAATGCCGGGTGGGCGAAACGGGTCACTACAGTGCCGCCCGCCAAGAGGAACCCGCTCATGAGCACCCCCGCCCCCCGCCCCCGGCCCCTCGGTCGCGACCTGGTCTCCTTCCCGGTCCGGACCATGTGCGCTGACGTGTTGACGGCACCTGCTCTGCCGATCTGCGCCGTTCACCTGTTGGGCGTGATTGGCGCTGTGCCTCGGCGGAAAGGGTTCCGGCTGTCAGTAGCCGTAGCGCAGCAGAACGATCCGGCGGGTCCGGACTCCTACGCCCTCTCCTGCTGCTGACAGCGGGCCATGTGTCACCGGGCCCCGCGGCTCGAAGCGCCCCAATACGGCAGAAGGGCCCGGATCCTTTGAGGATTCGGGCCCTGCCGGTGTAGTAGCGGGGACAGGATTTGAACCTGCGACCTCTGGGTTATGAGCCCAGCGAGCTACCGAGCTGCTCCACCCCGCGTCGGTTAACCCCACCCTACGGCACCGCCCGGCCCGTGCTCGACCGGCTTTCCTGCAGGGTGCCGGCCGGCAGGTTCCTCTGGGGCGACGGCAGTCTCCTTGAGCGGTGCGCGTTTCGAGGCGGTGCACGCATTCGGGTATTCGCCGCTCGGCGGGTCCTGCGCTTGGGCATGCTGGCCCCGGACGTCGGGAAGCGCTCACTCGCGGGCCGCGGGCGCCACCTGACGGCCGACGGCAGTCGAGCCGGGCCGAATACCGTCGTCTCGTCCGGGCGCTGGGCGTCAAACCGGTGATTGCCCGCCGAGGTGTCCCGCACGGATCCGGCCTCGGCGTCTACCGGTGGGTCGTGGAGCGGACCATGTGCGCCACGAGGCGCTCTGTTTGTATCCCCGGCTGAGCCGGGAGGAACTCGGAAGGAGGTTCCTGGGCCGAATGACTTACCTGGATCCGAAAGGTGAAGGGGACAACAGCATGTCAGGAAACCAGTAACCGGGCCCAGTTGTCAGGGACGGTGTACTGGGCGGCCCGCGCGATATGGCGAAGACTGGATTGTTTGAAGCCCAATCTCCAGAAGATGCAAGTTCCCATCCGCCGGAAAGACTACTGAAACCGGCGCCGCACTCTGCTTTGGCTTCGATTGTTGGCCGGGGCACTTCCGGGGTGCGGGGCGATGTCCAGCGAGGACATTCAAGGAGATGAGTGGGACGCCTAAGTCGCGCTAGAACGTACAGATAGAGACGAACGTGGGATCGCCTACGGGACGCGAGTCCCATGGCGACGGAGGCCTCGTAGTAGTCGCCGGAGTCAGGACCGGCCAAGGGGGACGGGAAAGCTGTCCGCAGGGCGAAGGGGGCCAGGTGATTCGGACACCGAGACCTGGGAGGTATGCGTAATGCAGAGCGCCAAAACGGTGCTGGGTGTCCTGCGTGAGCGCGGCAGGCGCGGCCTGTCGTGCGACGAACTGTATCGACAGCTTTTCAACCCGCAGTTGTATCTCATGGCCTACGGTCGCATCTATGCCAACCATGGTGCGATGACGCCCGGGGTCACGCCGGAAACCGTGGACGGGATGTCTCAGCGGAAGATCAGCCGGATCATCGAAGCGGTGCGTCACGAGCGATACCGCTTCCGGCCGGTCCGGCGCGTGTTCATCCCGAAGAAGGATGGGAAGACACGCCCGCTGGGATTGCCGACCTGGTCGGACAAACTCGTCGGTGAAGTCGTCCGCCTCTTGTTGGAGGCGTACTACGATCCGGCATTCTCCGACCGCTCTCATGGGTTTCGCCCCCGCCGGGGCTGCCACACCGCTCTGCGGGAGGTGGCCCACACGTGGACCGGGACATCTTGGTTCATCGAGGGCGACATTGCCGATTGCTTCGGCAGCCTGGACCACGAGGTCCTGCTGTCGATCATTGGCGAGAAGATCCATGACCAGCGGTTTCTGCGGCTGGTGCGCAACATGCTGACAGCCGGATACCTGGAGGACTGGAAGTGGGGCGCCACACTCTCCGGAGCGCCGCAAGGTGGAGTGGCATCCCCGGTCCTGTCCAACATCTACCTGCACAAGCTGGACGAGTTCGTCGAGAAAGTTCTGATCCCGGAATACACCCGGGGAGACCGCCGGGCCCGCAACCCCGCCTATCTGGAGTTGCAGAATCTCCTGGCGAAAGCCCGCCGGCGCGGCGACCGGGCAGAAGCCCGGGCACTTCGTCAGCAGATGGTCAGCCTGCCGAGCGCGGATCCGAACGATCCTGGATACCGGAGGCTGCGTTACATCCGCTATGCGGACGACCATCTCCTCGGATTCACCGGACCGAAAGCCGAGGCCGAGCAGATCAAGCACCGCCTGGCGGAGTTCCTGCGTGACGAACTCAGGCTGGAACTATCCCAGGCCAAAACGCTGATCACTCATGCCCGTACCGGGGCTGCGAGGTTCCTCGGCTACGAGATCACGACTCAGCACAACGACACGAAGAAGACTGGCCGTTACCGGCGTGTCAACGGCCAGATCGCACTCCGTGTCCCACGGGACGTGATCAAAGCCAAATGTTCCCCTTACCTGTTCCGCGGGAAACCCGCGAGAAGGAACGCTCTGATCAACAGTGGCGATCATGCGATCGTCGCGACCTACGGAGCGGTCTACCGGGGCATTGTCCAGTACTACCTGCTTGCCGGAGATGTTTTCCGGCTGCACCGCATGCAATGGGTCATGGAGACCTCCATGCTCAAGACCCTCGCGGCCAAGCACCGCTCGACGGTGTCGAAAATGGCGGCCAAGCACAAGGCCAGGATCGATACACCCAACGGGCCCCGAGTCTGTTTCGAGGCCCGCGTCGAGCGGAAGAACAGGAATCCACTGGTGGCAAGGTTCGGTGGAATTCCACTCCAGCAGCAACGGTCGGCGAAGGTCGTCGACCGTCGCCCCGCCTGGGTGGACTATCCGCAGAAAGAGCTGATCACACGGCTCCTGGCGGATACCTGCGAGATCTGCGGAAGCATCGGGGATGTTGAGGTACATCACATCCGTGCACTCGCTGATCTCGCGCATTCCGGATGGCCGCCGTCCGACTGGGCGCGCGTGATGCTCGATCGGCGCCGCAAGACAGTTGTGGCCTGTGTCAGCTGTCATGACCGTATCCATGTCACACGATCGGCTGAATCACTCACGCGGTGATCACTGGAGAGCCGGATGATCGGGAAACCATCACGTCCGGTTCGGCGGGAGGCCGCGCGGAAAAGGAACCTGCCAACAGCAGACACCTCGCCGCGCGGCCGACCCAACCGGCTGGATCATGATGCACCGGCGTCTCGCCCGCGACTACGAGACCCTCACCACCAGCTCCGAAGCCATGATCCACATCGCCTCCATCGACAACCTCAGCAAGCGCATAACGGACGAGACCACACCAACCTGGCGAGGAACCTACTAGGAGATAAAGGGCAATCCGCCTAGATCAAACGCCCTCTCAGAAGGCATTGGATCTAGGCGAATTGCCCTTTACATCCCCAGCGTCGCCGAGATATGACGCCCCGCCCGAGGGCCCGTCGCCCAGGGCGGGCTGTCCGCTCGTAGGCCGGCCCCCACAGGGGCGGCTGCTGCCTGACCTGAGGTACGAAGGGATGATTGGTGGGGGAGATCGATGACGCTGTGGCCCGTGCGGACCAGGAGGCGTTCACCAAGGATCCGCCCAAGGCCCTCAAGGGTCAGATCAGCTACCTGATGAGTCAGCTGAAGACGACGCGGGCGGTGGCCGCGGAACTTGGCGTCACTGCGGATTCCGTCAACCGCTACCGGCGCGGCGCCCGCAAACACCCGCCCCAGCACGTCCAGAGCCGGATTGAACAGGCGGTCCGAACACGCTGGCAGCCGCTGGTCCGCAAGCGGCGCCGCCGGCAGGCCGCCGACACTGGCGGGATCACCGTCGAGACGAGAGCCCGTTTCGGGTACACCGCGCCCGTCGGCAGTACCGACGACGGCCGGATGCGCCGTCTGACCGTTCACCTTCCACCCGTCTACGCGCAGCGCCTCTTTGACGCCCGCGCGGCGGGCGCGGGCGATCAACAGCTGCGACAGATCGTTGCCGAGGGACTGCAAGGTCTACTTCAAGGACGGCGGGACCCGCGCCCAGGGCCTGGAAGTCGAGTTCACGGACATCGACTACTTCGACGTCTCGTTCTGAACAGGGCTGTGCGCCCGCTGACGGCCGCGCGCCCTCCGACCCGGCCCCTTTGCCTGGAGGGGGCTTGCGAGAGGCGGTCAGCGGGCCGTCTGTGACCTCGGGCCGCCCCCTCTCACTGCCGCGGGTTGGCCTCGCAGGGCGGCGAGTTTCTTCCGGCCCCTGCTGCCGCCCCATACGCTGAGCAGTTGCCGGAAGCTCCCGAGGCCGAGGTAGACCACCGCGCAGCCTTCACCAGCGGGTTTCGATTTCCCACCCTCGACTAAAATAAGTTCGCTTCCCGCCCCGTTCTAGCTGCTGTACGCCCGCTGAGCGACTTACGACCCGTTTCCGACCGCGAGGGCGGGTGCGGTTCTGAAAGATGCTCAGCGGGGCGCCTGTGGGCTTGCGTTGGTCGAACAAGCTTGGAGGGTTCCTGATGGGCATCGTCGGAGACAGCCTGGAACGCGCCGGACAGCAGGTGTTCACCCGCCCCCGTCCCCAAGTCCGCAGGCGCCCAAATGCGGTACCTGGTCAAGCAGCACCAAGGCTCCACCAGGGCCGTTGCAGGACGACCTCCACCAGCCATTTTGCATGCTCGCGCTGGGTGTGGAGGGCGTCGGCGGTGACCACAGTGCCGGTCAGGTCGAACGGGTCCAACAGGGCGGTGAACGCGGTGATCTCGTTCGTTCTGTCCGGCACCCTCAGCTCTGACGGTGCGGCCCGCGGCCGTGACAGCGGACAGGAGGTGGGCGGCCGGGGCGGTTTCGGTGCGTGAACCGCGGGTGGTCTTGCCATCCACCGCGACCGACTGCGTAGCGGCCAGGCCGTGTCCGAGAAGGTCGGCGAGGCCGCCGGGACACACCAGGACCAGCACCCTGCGCACGGTCGACGGAGAGGCCGCACGGCGGACCCCGAGGGGGCCGCGCGGATGAAACCCCGGACGGGAGAGGGTGTCCTGGGGCGTGTGGCGGCCCCACTGCCCGATCGCGACATAGGAGCCGGCACCGGCCAGGACCGCGCACGCGGCAGTCAGTGAGCCTTTGCAACTTGGGCTTCAGTACGTCCTCCTAAACGTCTGTGACCTGCAGGAATAAGAGCCTCCCGTCATCCGATCGGTTGGGTGGGACGAGTTGAAAATGCTCCTTACCGTGTTGGCGGGTTGATTCCGGTCCTTCGTACGATCGGGAGACCCGGGGGCCTGGGTGTGGCTTAAAACGCTCATGCCGTGGTTGTGGCTTTGACTGATTGGCCGCCCAGTGCCCCGCGACGACACGGCCACTCATTGGGATGAGCGAACACAGATCGCTTCGTAAGGACACGTCGGCGTGGTCGTCTGCCAGGGCTGATTCAAAGCCGGGCAGCGCTGAGCCCAGGGCTAATTCATAGTCCGGCTGATCACGTCTCGTCGCAGGTCAGGGGTAGTCCGAGCAGGTCGAGTGGGCGGGTGAAGGGCGTGTAGGAGATCTCTCGGAGTCCGGCGGCGATGTTGCGGTGTCCGGCGTCGCGAAGGATGTTGATCGCGAAGTTCCGGAGGGTGGCCATGTTCTCCGGCCCTTGTCCGGTCCGGATCTTGGAGGCATCCTCGGCGAACGTCGTGTCCCTGATGTGGTGGAGGGCTTCGATGCCCCACTGCGCTCTGGCGATACGGCCGATGAACTGCGGTGATGCCTCGCGTGCCGTCATGTCCGTGATCGTGTAGACGGTCTGGCGGGTGACCTTTCCGGTCTTCAGGTCGGTGCGGTACCGGAGGATTTTCACCGCCTGGACGACGTGAGGGAAGTCGAGGCCGAGGCCGGTGACGGTGAGGGTGCGCACGGAGCGGGTCTCGTGCCGGCCGTGCCCGCGCTCGCGGTCGTAGCGGCGGGCGGTCACCTCCTTCCATGGCAGGGCCTTGAGGGCTGCGTGGAGGTTCGGCTGGTTGCCCTTGACCACCATCAGGTAGTGGGCGTTCTTCACCTCGACCAGCCATTTCGCGTGCTCGCGCTGCGTGTGGAGAGCGTCGGCGGTGACCACGGTCCCGGTCAGGTCGAACGGGTCCAACAGGGCGGTGAACGCGGTGATCTCATTGGTTTTGTCCGGCACCCTCAGCTGGCTGACGGTGCGGCCCGTGGCCGTGACAGCGGACAGGAGGTGGGCTGCCGGAGCCACGTCGGTGCGTGAACCGCGGGCACTCTTGCCGTCCACCGCGACCGATTCCGTGCCATCCGGCCCGTGGCCGAGGAGGTCTGCGAGGCCGCCGGAACACACCCTGACCAACACCCGGCGCACGGTCGACACAGAGGCCGCACGGCGCACCCCGAGGGGGCCACGCGGATGAAACCCCAGGCGGGAGAGGGTGTCCTGGGGCGCGTGGCGGGCCCACTGCCCGATCGCGAAATAGGAGCGGGCGCCGGCCAGCACCGCGCACGCGGCGGTCAGTAACACCGAGGGGAGGCTATGACGCCGGCCCCGCCGGGCGCGTGGATCCGGCAGGGACGCCAACCGCGCCGCAGTGCCGGGAAGTTCACGGTGTTCACGCGAGGGCGACTTGATCAGACAGATGGTGGCAGACTGGCGGCACATCGGAGCTCCGGTGGTCAGGTGACTTGGTAGGTCCCCTCGATCATCGGAGCTTCGTTGCGTACGGCACGGCCGAAGTGAAGGTTCGTCACATGCCTGTGACCTGCTGGTTCTCAACGCAGCCAGGACTATGAATCAGCCCTGGCGCTGAGCCGCGTCACTGACGCGTCCACGCGGGGCAATCGGCATCGACCCTGGTCGGAGAGCCGCCCGGGGTCCACCGACTCTGACTTCCTGTCAGGAACAGTCGGCTGCAGGCCCGGCGCCTATGTCGCTGACCAGCGACGATGCCGTCGGACCATGACTTTGAATCAGCCCTGGAGCCTTTTTCATGTGTAGATCGTTAGGGTGAGGATGGCGGCGGCTGACGTGAGCCGGTTCGGGCTGTTGCGTGCGTGGCGGAAGATCCTCCAGGCCTTGATGCGTGAGATGGCGCGTTCGACCGGAGCCCGGAGCGCGGCGTGCACCCTGTTCGACTTCTTGTGTTTCTTGTGGAGTTCGCTGCCGGGACGGCGCTTGACCGGGGTGATGACGGTGCCGCCGGCGCCCTGGTAGCCCTTGTCCGCGAGAACCTCCAGATCCAGTTCCGCGCAGGTCCTGACGACGTCGTGTGCACGTGCGGCCTTCACGTCGTTGGTCCCACCGGGCAGGGCGGGTGAGATCCACAGGAGTTTCCCGTCTTCGGCCGTGATGACCTGCAGGTTCACGCCTTCGCGGCGGACCTTGCCCGAGAAGTGCCCCTCCGCCTGGACCCGGTCGGTCTCAGCGACCGTGCCGTCCAGGAGGACATAGCCGTCGGCGTGGTGGCTGGTGAGCGCCTCGGTCAACGTCGGCGCGAAAGCGGCGAGACGCTCGATCGTGTCGTTCACATACCGCCAGGCCGTGGCCACACCGATGCCGAAGCCGGCAGCGATTTGTTCGAGTGTGTCATGTTTACGCAGGTAGACCAGGGCACATCGGGCCTGATCGTACGGGCGAAGTTTCCGGCGCCCGCCGGTCTTGCCCGCCACGATCACGATGGTGACCAGTTCCAGGAGTTCTTCATCGATGCCGCATGCGGCAGGATAGGAGAACACGGGGCATCTCCGCAGGTCAGGCCGGTTGTGGTGATCTGTCAAACCAGCGGGATGCCCCGTTCGTCACGCCCCGGTCAACACGTCGCCACAGCCTCACCCACACGCCGTACAAATGGAAAAGGCTCCAGGCTGCGGCGCTTACGCCGGGTGATGCCACGGATATCGTGCTCGCGCATCAGACGCTCGGCCTTCTTCCGGTTGATTCGCCGCCCCTTCCTGCGCAGGGCGGCGTTGACCCGCGGGGCGCCGTAGGCGCGGCGCGAGCCGTCGTGGATCTTCCGGATCTCTGTCACCAGGGCCTCGTCCTCACGGCGGTGTTCCTCGGCGGCCGGTCGGGCGGCCAGCCAGGCGTAGTACGCCGAGCGCCCCACCTTCAACGCCCGGCACAGCAGTGCCACGCTGTGACCGGCAGGGTTGGACTCGGACGCCTTCTCCACGTCGACGAACGCGTAGCGCGCGGCTACTTCGTCTTCCGCTCCGCGAAGGAGGCGGTCGCTTTTCCCAGGACCTCGATCGTCTGCTCCTGCTCACGGACCTTGCGCCGCAGCCGGACCAGCTCCTCACGCTCGGCGGTGGTCAGCGCACCGGCCGGACCCCGACCCTGGTCGACCTCGGCCTGCTTGACCCAGTTCCGCAGGCCCTCGGCACTGACGCCGAGCTCCCGGGCGACCTCGGTGACCGTCCGTCCGGAGGACCGGACCAGCGCGACCGCGTCCCGCTTGAACTCCGCCGTATACCGCTTGCTCGTGTTGCTCTTCTTACTCACTGCCAGACACTGCTTCCTCCGGGACATCCGTCCCAGTATCAAGCTGTCCAGCTCAGAGGCGGAACTTCACGTGGACCTTCGCCCGCCGCAACGGCACCCAGGCCGTGAAAGCGGCGTTCATCTCCTCGACCGAGGAGAAGGCCCGGCTGGCCAGGACGTGGTCGCGGACGAGGTTCACCTGACGCTCGACCCTGCCCTTGCCTTGCGGCCGGTACGCCGCCAGCACGTCGATGTCGTAGTCGTAGTGGCCTGCGAATGCGACCGCTTCAGGGTGCAGCGGGACCGCCTCGCCCGGGGCGACGTGCCGGCGCACGACCGTCTTGGTGCGGTCATAGACGATGCTCAACGGGACCCCGGCGAAGTGCGCGAACGCCTGGCGGTGGCAGTCGAAGAACGTCGCGAGATCCTGGCTGGTGGTGAAGCAGCAGAACGGATCACGCGAGTACGACAGCGTCATGTGGAACGAGTAGACCTTCGGAATCCCGACATGAGCGAGGACCTGGCCCTCATCTCCCCAGTCCACCTGGGCCTGAGCACCGGGCACCACCTCGAAACGCCGGTGCAGCCCCGCCAGCTCGCCCGGGCTGATGCCCAGCTCCTCCGCGATCCGCGGCCGGGCCTCCTGCAGATAGAGCTTCACCCGCTGGTAGTTGATCGCGACCCCGCACTCCGCGACCAGGCGCTCGTGGACCACCGACCCCTTCATCAGGACCTCGGCCCTGAGCATCGCGTCGATCAGGGGCGCGATCTCGTCCACGACCCGCCGCTGGGGCCGACCAGAGGACTCCCGCTTGGGCAGCCCCGCCGATGCCGGGTCCTTCAGATACCTGCTGACGGTCCGACGGTTCAGCCCGGTCTCCTTCGCGACCTCCCGCAGGCTCATCGCACCAGACTCATACAGCGGACGAAACCGCCTCAACTCCAGCCACCGATGTGGGTCCAAGACCACCGTGAGCCGCCTCCCTGCCGCCCCGAACGGACAACACCAGACTCACGGCGAGCACCCCACCACCGCCCCGAAAACGGAGCACCTTCATTCGTACGAGGTGGCGCACGTCCACTTGTACGCTGACAGCAACCACCAATAGAACTCAAGCCGTATCCAGGAGCCTTTTCCATTTGTACGGCGTGTGGGTGAGGCTGTGGCGCACTTGACCTCTACTGCCCGGTATAACAAACCACCGCTAGTGTGATGCGTCAGAAATGGCGGCTCTAAGTCTGTAGCCTGATCTTATGTCGCGTCGAGGTCCTCGTGCTGTCGAAGTCGTACTGTCCGCTGAGGAACGTGCTGAGTTGCTGCGTTGGGCGGACGGCGAGGTGTCGGCTCGTGCCGCGGAGCGAGCCCGCATCGTCCTGGCCTGTGCGGAGGGGAAGTCGAATACCTCTGTGGCGACAGGCTCCGGGGTGTCCGCGGAGACGGTACGCAAGTGGCGCTCGCGGTTCGCGGCCCGGCGGATGGCGGGGCTGATGGATGAGCCGCGGCCGGGCCGGCGCAAGCCGGAGCTGGTGCTGTCCGATGCCGAGCGGGCGGAGCTGACGCGCTGGACGCGGCGGGCGAAGACAGCGCAGTTCCTTGCGCTGCGGGCGAGGATCGTGCTGCGGTGCGCGGAAGGCGGGACGAACAAGGAGATCGCTGCCGAACTCGGTATCGCGCACAACACGGTGAACCGTTGGCGTTCCAGGTTCGTCCGGCTGCGGCTGGACGGGCTGACGGACGAGCCGCGTCCCGGCCGGCCGCCCTCAATCCTGCTCGACAGGGTCGAGGACGTACTCACCGCTACTTTGGAATCCACCCCGGGCAGGGACACGCACTGGTCGCGAGCCTCGATGGCCCAGCACTCCGGCCTGTCGAAATCCACCATCGGCCGGATCTGGAAGAAGTTCGACCTCAAGCCGCACCTCCAGGACTCCTTCAAGCTCTCCACCGACCCGCAGTTCATCGCGAAGGTCGTCGATGTCGTCGGCCTGTACCACAACCCGCCCGAGAAGGCGGTGGTCCTGTGCGTGGACGAGAAGTCCCAAATCCAGGCGCTGGACCGCTCCCAGCCGGTGCTGCCGATGATGCCGGGCATGCCCGAGCGACGCACTCACGACTACCTGCGGCACGGCATCACCAGCCTGTTCGCCGCCTTCAACATCGCTGATGGCACCGTCATATCCGAGCTCCACCGCCGCCACCGCGCCATCGAGTTCAAGAGGTTCCTGATCCGGATCGACAAGGCCGTGCCCACCGGCCTCGACGTGCACCTGGTGTGCGACAACTACGCCACCCACAACACCCCCGAGATCAGGACGTGGCTCGGCAAACACCCGCGTTTCCACATCCACTTCACCCCCACAGGCTCCTCCTGGATGAACCAGGTCGAGCGGTGGTTTGGCCTGCTGACCGACAAGCTCCTACGCCGTGGCGTCCACACCTCCGTCAAGGCACTGGAGAACGACATCCAAGCCTGGATCGAGCAGTGGAACCAAGACCCCAAGCCCTTCGCCTGGACCAAGACCGCCGACGAGATCCTCCACTCCCTCGCCGACTACCTCACCAAAATCAGCCCGCCAACCACCAATACCTGACAGCTACTTAGAGCCGCCATTTCTGACGCATCACACTAGTGTGATGCGTCAGAAATGGCGGCTCTAAGTCTGTAGCCTGATCTTATGTCGCGTCGAGGTCCTCGTGCTGTCGAAGTCGTACTGTCCGCTGAGGAACGTGCTGAGTTACTGCGTTGGGCGGACGGCGAGGTGTCGGCTCGTGCCGCGGAGCGAGCCCGCATCGTCCTGGCCTGTGCGGAGGGGAAGTCGAATACCTCTGTGGCGACAGGCTCCGGGGTGTCCGCGGAGACGGTACGCAAGTGGCGCTCGCGGTTCGCGGCCCGGCGGATGGCGGGGCTGATGGATGAGCCGCGGCCGGGCCGGCGCAAGCCGGAGCTGGTGCTGTCCGATGCCGAGCGGGCGGAGCTGACGCGCTGGACGCGGCGGGCGAAGACAGCGCAGTTCCTTGCGCTGCGGGCGAGGATCGTGCTGCGGTGCGCGGAAGGCGGGACGAACAAGGAGATCGCTGCCGAACTCGGTATCGCGCACAACACGGTGAACCGTTGGCGTTCCAGGTTCGTCCGGCTGCGGCTGGACGGGCTGACGGACGAGCCGCGTCCCGGCCGGCCGCCCTCAATCCTGCTCGACAGGGTCGAGGACGTACTCACCGCTACTTTGGAATCCACCCCGGGCAGGGACACGCACTGGTCGCGAGCCTCGATGGCCCAGCACTCCGGCCTGTCGAAATCCACCATCGGCCGGATCTGGAAGAAGTTCGACCTCAAGCCGCACCTCCAGGACTCCTTCAAGCTCTCCACCGACCCGCAGTTCATCGCGAAGGTCGTCGATGTCGTCGGCCTGTACCACAACCCGCCCGAGAAGGCGGTGGTCCTGTGCGTGGACGAGAAGTCCCAAATCCAGGCGCTGGACCGCTCCCAGCCGGTGCTGCCGATGATGCCGGGCATGCCCGAGCGACGCACTCACGACTACCTGCGGCACGGCATCACCAGCCTGTTCGCCGCCTTCAACATCGCTGATGGCACCGTCATATCCGAGCTCCACCGCCGCCACCGCGCCATCGAGTTCAAGAGGTTCCTGATCCGGATCGACAAGGCCGTGCCCACCGGCCTCGACGTGCACCTGGTGTGCGACAACTACGCCACCCACAACACCCCCGAGATCAGGACGTGGCTCGGCAAACACCCGCGTTTCCACATCCACTTCACCCCCACAGGCTCCTCCTGGATGAACCAGGTCGAGCGGTGGTTTGGCCTGCTGACCGACAAGCTCCTACGCCGTGGCGTCCACACCTCCGTCAAGGCACTGGAGAACGACATCCAAGCCTGGATCGAGCAGTGGAACCAAGACCCCAAGCCCTTCGCCTGGACCAAGACCGCCGACGAGATCCTCCACTCCCTCGCCGACTACCTCACCAAAATCAGCCCGCCAACCACCAATACCTGACAGCTACTTAGAGCCGCCATTTCTGACGCATCACACTAGCGGTGGTTTGTTATACCGGGCAGTAGAGGTCAAGTGGGTGGCCTGAGCCGACGGCGTTGATTAGGGCTTGGAGTTCGGGTGGTGGTGGCTCGTTGGTCCAGGCGCGCCAGTAGCGTTGGAGGGCGGTCGAGGGGTCGAGCCAGGCTCGGACGGCGCGGATTGCCCGGGGCCAGCTGGCCGGGTGGGGCTGGTGAGGTTTGCTTGGTCCCCCTCTCAACTCGGCCCGGTTCCTCGGCCGGCTCTGGCGGGTGCTGTTTCGAGCGAACCGCGGCTGGTGGGCCGAGCCAGGTGTCCCAGCAGAACGAGAACGCGCAGGTGACCAGGGTCTGGTGGCGTCGGATGGCGGTGTCGGAGCGGACCTGGAAGTCGGCCCAGCCGAGTTCGTCCTTGACCTGCTTGTAGCTCTGCTCGATCCAGTGCCGCAGTCCGTAGATCCGCACGACCTCGGCCAGGTCGGCCGGTGGTTCGGGGCTGTCGACGGTCCGGGAGCCACCGGGGCGGGGCAGGTCGGTGGCCAGGTACCAGGTGGACTGCGAGGGCAGGGTGGCCGGGTCGGTGGTGGCCACGACCAGGCGGACGTTGCCGTCGGGGCCCCAGAAGCCGAGGCTCGCGTCGGCGGCCCACCAGGTCTCGGTGTGCCCGTCGCGGAACGTGCGCTCGACCGGGGTCCAGTCCCCGGGATTCTTGGGGTCAGTCCAGGTCAGGGCACGGGCGGCGTGGACGGGCGTGTGGGCGTCCTTGCCGTAGGCCCAGCTGCCGTGGCTCGGCTTGACCGCCACGACGAACGGCAATCCCGCCTCGGACAGGTCCCCCAGGAAGCTGCTCTGGTCGCCGTAGCCGCAGTCCGCGGCCACCGCCCTGAACAAGACCCCGGCCGCCTTGGCGGTGCGGGCCAGTTCGGCGGCGATCCTCAGCTTCGTGCGGAAGCGGGGGTCCTTCTTGCCGGCCGGGAAGTGGTGGGCCGGGGTGTAGGGCACGGCGTGCAGCGGGTAGTAGAGGTTCTCGTCCGCCCAGCAGGTGGTCACCGTCACGATGCCGTTGTCGGTCTTGCCCAGCCGGCCGAGCCACTGCCGCCCGACGTGCGCGGTCGCCTTCCCGTCTTTGCGGTCCCCCGAGTCATCGATTACCAGGACTCCACCGGAGTGCGGGGCCGTCGCGGAATCGGCCAGCAGCAGTGCCACCCGGCGGGCGTTGACCTGCTCGTGGTCCCAAGTCGACTCGGACAGGAAGAACTGCAGCCGCTGCACCGCCGCGTGCTGGGCACCGACCACTGGCTCGGTGCCGGCCAGGGCGGTCAGCGTCTTGTTGCGGTCCCGCGGCAGCAGCAGCCCCGTGAGGTACTCGCGGAACCCCCGACGCTGTGCCAGTGTCGAGAAGAGGTCATCGAAGCCGGCGGCGTAGGCTTCCAGCAGACCCGGAGCGGCGGACACGGCAGACGACGGGTCATCACAGGCTCCCCGGACAGCGAGGCGACGTTCCTCTACTACCGGCCTACTACGACCCTGACCCGCCGTCAACAAACCACCGCTAGGGTCCGTTCCAGCACGGCCCTGGTGATCTCCGTCAGCAGCCCGCCCTCACCCGGCAGGGCCGCCCCAGGCGTCAGCCTTGTCGGGCAACCGCTCGACGGCCTCCTCGACCATCGCCTCCCCAGCCGCCGAGGCGACCGGTCTGCCTTCTCCGCCATGACTCGTCCGATCCGCCTGGCCCAGGCCCCGAGACCGAACCCCCGGCCAGGCTGTCACATCACGGACTTACACGATCTTTCAGACACGCTCCGCTCGAGCCCTGGGTTCAGCCCTGCGGGAACAGTCCGCTGGAGACCTGCGAGTGCTGGCTGTCTGCGTGCAGGTCACGTCACCGGGAGCATCAGTTCGACTTGCTGGTGTTTGTGCAGGCGTGTGCGGGGAGGAATTTCTGCTGGTTGTCTTGACGATTCCTTTCTGCGGGAGCATGTTCGTGCTATCCCCGGGGTGAAAGCTGCCTGCGCCCCGCTTTTGCCAGGGGGTCGGAGTGGCTCACGGAAATTCACGGGGCGCGAGAAAAATGGAGGTGCGTGATGGAATCCTTTGAAAGCCTGGCTCTAGCCTACGACCCCTTCACGACCAGCTACACCACCGGCGTGTCGCAGCTGTCGTGCAACTCGTTGGTCATCCAAGCGCTTTGCGTGCTGTGCCCCACTTGCCACTGGGTGCCTGGCCCCGGGGTATGCACGGGCACGGGCTGCATGCTTGGCTGATGCGTGTTCCTGGAGCTGCCGGGTGACTGGTAATGACTGCCAGGGTGCGGCATGCGCCGGGAGTGGATAAGGGTGTTTGGGGTTCGGCCGGGTTGCTGGTTCCTGGCCGGACTTCCTTCATGGGGGAGCTGCGGAAGGGCGCAGAAAGGCTCATGGCTCCGGGCTTTACGCCGGGGAAGAATTCGACTGCGGGCTGCCAGGGGCGTATTGGGTCCGGTCTGATTTTTTGGTCTGGCTGGCTCGCTGTGGGTTGTTGTTGCCGGTCCGGGCTGAATTGGTTTTCTGGAGTTTGGCTTGTGGCTTGTTGAGCAGGGGGTTGGCGTGTTGGGTGTTGTGTGGGTGGTGTGGTCTTTGCGGGGTGTAGGGGTTGAGGATTTGGCGGCGCGTCTGGACGGGTTGGGGGGAGTTTCCCGTCGTGGTGTCGGGGGTGGGTGTCGGGGGTGGGTGGTGGTGTGGCTGCGGGTGGTGGTGCGGGTGGTGTGTGGTTTCCGGGGGGTGGTGTGGGAGTGCGCTGTCCTGGCTTTGCTGCTGCGGCGGCGGGGTGTTGAGGCGTTTTTGGTGGTGTGTTTTGAGGCTGTGGTGGTGGAGGGGGCGGGGCGGCGGCGGGTGGTGGCGGGGGTGGAGTGCGGTGGGCGGACGGTTGCGGGTACCGGGGTGGGGGACTGGTATCGGGAGCTGGCGTGTTATCCGCGCCGCCAGGCCGGCGCCGGCTCGGCGGCGGCTGGCGGGGGTGTCATCGTGGCTGTGGGGGGTGGGTGATGGGGCAGGCGGTGGTGCGTGCGGTGGGGGGTGTCGTGTGCGGGCACGGGGGCTGGGTGTGCGGGCTGTCGGGTGAACTGGCGGCTGGCGGTGCGGTGGTGTTGCTGCGGCTGTCGTGTGGCTGTGCCGTGGAGTGGGGCGCGGGCGGGCGGGTGCGGGTGTCGCCGTTCGGGCCGTCGCATCCGGCAGCGGACGTATGGTGCGACCCTGTCGCGGGGCAGGTCGGGCGGGGGGTGCTGAGCCAGCTCCCGCTCTATTACCGGCCCACGGCCGGGCGGGTGGAGTTCTCCACGGTGTGGGCGGACTTCACCGGGGGCGGCTGTGTTCCACATCCGGGGGTGGCGGCCGCGCTGCTGGCGGGCCTGCCGGTACAGGTGCCGCTCACGCCCTTCCGGGAGGTGTACCGGCTGCCCGCGGGTGCAGTTCTGTCGGCGCCCGGGGGCCGTCCGGCTGTCGCGTTCACCGGGTTTGACTGGCATGAGCTGCTGCCCCGTCGCCGGAGCTGGGGGCGGGCCGGGCCGGCGGGGGCGCTGCGGGAGGCTCTGCAGGCGGCGGCGGATGACGCGCGCTGTGCGCGGGTGGGGGTGAGCGGCGGCACCGGGTCGGCCGCGCTGGCCCGTGCTGTGCCCGATGCGGAGCGGGTCCATGTGAGCGCGGGCCTGCCCGTGCCAGGCCCCGCCCCGGACCGGCTCCCGGCGAAGACCGTGATCCTGGACGGCACGCCGGTGTGGCAGGCACAGTGCGCACAGGCGCAGGTCCCGCTGCCGGCCGGGTGCGGACCGTGGCCCGCACCCGCCCTGCTCGACGGCCAGGTACTGACCGGTGCGGGGCTGGGCGCCCTGTTCGGGCGGGGCGGACTGCAGGCCCCGCCCCGCGCCGGCTGGTGGCGGCGCGGCTGGCAGCACCTGACCGCGGACCCGCCGCTGCCTGGTCTGGTAGGCCAGCCCTGGTGGCGCGCCTGGCACCCCTCTCCGGCTACTCCTGCGGCCGGAGGGGTACAGGGCACAGCCGCTGGTGGTCAGGGGGCGGGGCCGTGGTGGGGAGAGGAACTGCTGCGCCACGCGATGCTGGCCAGCGGGGCCCACAGCCATCTGCTGTCCGCGCAGGACGACGAGCGGCTGCGGGCGGCGCTGGTCCCGGTGGTCACCCTGGCCGACGATGCCGCAGCCCTGGACGGATGGGACGCAGCGGACCGGGCCGCACTGGTCCACATTGCGCTCCACCCCCAGGTCTTGGGTGTGGCCCTGGCCCTGCGCGCCGGGGAACGGTGGCACCGCAGCAACGGCCAGACGCTTGATGCCCCCCTGCTCCGCAGTCTGGCCGGCACCGGGGCGGCTGATCTTCCGGCAGCGGCCCGTGCCCAGCTGGCGTCGGCAGCACTCGTCCAGCAGCGGCTGTCCGGCCCGCAGGCCCGCGCCCTGCTGCTGCAGGAAACGGCGGCAAGCCCGTGGATCCACACCGGCCGCCTCCAGGCGGTCCTGGACGACCCTCAGGCCCGGATGCACCACAGTCTGGCCCTGCACCGGCTGCTCCATGTCACCACCACCTGTCCCGGCGTCCTGCGGAGTCCGCAATGATCATTGAGCTGAAGGCCGGTATCACCCTGCACCCCGCGCCCTGCTACGGCGCCCTGGTCCTGGACCGCACCCGCCTCACGACCGCGGAGACCGAGGTCGAACTCGCCGCCCTCCTCGCCACCGGACCGCTCCACCCCGCCGATGTCCCGCCCAGCCTGCACGCCGCGGTAGCCAGCGGCGTGTCCCAGGGCTGGCTCACCGCCCGCGCAGAGGAAGGAGCCCCGGCATGAGCACCACCAGCGCAGCTTTGACGGGAGCGGTGCTGGCCGCACTGGCAGCCGCTACCGCCGCCATGGCCTTCAGCATCACCGCCAGACTCCCGCACCCCCCCAACGGCACCGGCGGCGCCGGCGATGACACCGCAACGGCGGATGCCGACGCCAGGGCAGACAGAACTGCAGCGGCGGAACGTGCGGCGGCGTGGCCGCTGACTGGGCGGCTGGGCCGGCTGGTGACTCCTGGCCGGGCCACGGCAGCGGAAGCCACCGTGCTGGTCCTCGCGCTCCTGCCGCTGCCCGCGGCCTGGCGCCTTGCGGCCCTGGCCACCCTGTTCGCCTGCTTCGCCACGACAGCGCTTGTCCTGCACGGACGGGCGTGCGGCTGTTTCGGCACCCGCCTGGCCGCCCGCCTCACCTACCCCCACGCCGCCGCCTGCGCTCTCCTCGCCCTTACCCTCACAGCCGGTGCACTTGCCAGTGCGCCGGGGCCGGGGACAGCCAGCATCACGGCCGCCGCAGGGGCAGCCACGGGAGCGGGCCTGTACTTTTCCCCCTGGCCCCGCAGCCCCGCCACGCCTGCCGTGCCGCCGGGACGGCCCGAACTCACGGACCACATCGTGATCTACGGCAGTACCACCTGCCCGCTGTGCACCATCCTGTGGGACCAGCAGGACTACTACCGCTCCCTGTCCCGCGTCCCCCTCGAATTCCGCACCGCCACCAAAGACGACCGTCACATCACCGGCGGGGCCGTCCCCGCCGCCGTCGCCTACGACCACCGCGACACCCCCGTCACCGGACCCGTCCACGGCCTCGACCACATCCGCGACCTCCTCCACGCCACCCCCGCCCCGGCGGACAACACCGCCCCGGCCGCCGCTCGTGACCAGTAAGCCCTCGGCCGGCAGCCCGCCGCCCAGCCCCGTCAGCCCACCGCGTGAAGAGGACCGCCAGGTGACAGCCGAGCAGCCGGCAACGGCAACAGCGAATACGCCGGCAGTCTTACCGGCGGCAGGCACGGCACACGACACGGCGGACGACACGGCGCAGGAAGCAGCGGCTGCGGGGCGGGGTGATGGTGTGCCGCGGCTGGGGCCTGGTGAGCTGTGGGGCTTGGCCCGGTATGCGTTGGGGCTGGCCTGGCGTGCGGACGCACGCCGCACGGCGGGGGTGCTGGTGCTGCAAGCGGTGCAGGCAGTAGGGCTGGGCGGCGCCCTGCTGGCCGGGCGGGAGGTGCTGCAGGGCGTCACCGGGGCACAGCAGGCCGGGACGCCTGCGCGTATGGCGGTACTGATGGGGGTGCTGCTGGCGCTGGGTTTCGCCGGCGGTGTCCTCTCGCTGACCACCGGGGCCCTGGAAGCCGTCCTGCGCCTGAAAGTCGAACGGGACGCGATGGAGCAGGTCGTGAGGTCCGCGGCGGCCGCGGACCTGGCCGCCTTCGAGGACCCCGGCTTCCACGACCGGGTGGAACGCGCCGTGGAAGCCGCCCACGGGCACGCCCCCGTGCTGCTGATGATCCTCGTATCGGCGCTACGGATGCTGCTCGGCCTGACCGCGGTCGCGGCCTCGCTGGCCGTCATGGCATGGTGGCTGCCGCTGCTGCTGGCGCCGGCCGTGCTGCCCGCGGTACGCGTCGCCGTCTCCCGCCAGCGCGCCCACTACACCCTCGTCGTGGACCTGACCGAGAACCGCCGCATGCGCGGCTACCTGACCCGGCTGCTGACCGGGCGCCCGGAAGCCAAAGAAATCCGCGCATTCGGCCTCGCCTCCCACCTCATCGCACGCCTGTCCCACTGCTACCAGCAGGCCCTCACCCGCGAACAGGCCCTCCAGCACCGCTACCTGCGCCTGGGCATCGCAGCACGCGTCGCAGCCGACTTCCTTGCCGCCGCGGCAGTGGTGACTGTAGCCGCCGCCACCACAACCGGCCACCTCCCGGCGGCCACCGCCCTGACCGCACTCGGCGGCCTCTACATCGGCGCCCAGCAGACCACCACCGCCTCCGCCATCACCGCCATGACCGGCACCTCCATCCGCTACCTCCAAGCCCTCCACGACTTCACCACACCCCCACCCGCACCGCCCCAACCCTCACCGCCCATACCCGCACCGCCCGGACAGGCGAAAAACAGTCCGAGCCATCACACCGCCATCACCACACACCCCCGCCCCACCGAGCCTGCCGCGTCTGCGGGGCCGGCGGGGTCGGGCAGGGCGTTTGCGGTGCTTGAGGCGGACCATGTCTCGTTCACCTACCCCGCCGCGGCCCGGCCCGCCCTCACCGACGTCTCTCTGCGCATATATGCAGGGGAGGTAGTGGCGCTGGTCGGGGAGAACGGCTCCGGCAAGACCACCCTCGCCAAACTCCTCACCGGCCTCTACCAGCCCACCCGCGGACACATCCTCCTCAACGGACAGCCGGCCCCACCCGCCGCCCTCCAAGCCGCATCAGCCGTCCTCTTCCAGGACTACCTCCACTACAGCTTCACCGCCGCCGAAAACATCGCCCTCGGCGACCCCGCACGACTGGCCGACCACGACGCCATCACCCACGCCGCCCGCCGCGCCGGCGCCCACCCCCACATCACCGCACTCCGCCACAGCTACAACACCCAGCTCGGCACCGAATTCACCCACGGCACCGACCTGTCCATCGGCCAGTGGCAGCGCATCGCCCTCGCCCGCGCCCTCTTCCGCAACGCCCCCCTCATCGTTCTCGACGAACCCACCGCCGCCCTCGACCCCCACGCCGAAACCCGCCTCCTGACCCACACCCGCGAACTGTTCACCACGCACACCCTCCTCCTCATCACCCACCGCCTCACCGCCATCCAGCACGCCGACCGCATCTGCGTCCTCCACCACGGCCGCATCACCGAACAAGGAACCCACCACCAGCTCCTCGCCCACGGCGGCCACTACACCAGCCTCTACCACACAAAACCACCCCACCCCCACAACACCCCCACCCCCGCGAAGCCGCCATCCGCATAACTCACCCGCCCAGCGTGCGTGGAGCGTGTCTGAAAGATCGTGTAAGTCCGTGATGTGACAGCCTGGCCGGGGGTTCGGTCTCGGGGCCTGGGCCAGGCGGATCGGACGAGTCATGGCGGAGAAGGCAGACCGGTCGCCTCGGCGGCTGGGGAGGCGATGGTCGAGGAGGCCGTCGAGCGGTTGCCCGACAGCGCTGACGCCTGGGGCGGCCCTGCCGGGTGAGGGCGGGCTGCTGACGGAGATCACCAGGGCCGTGCTGGAACGGGCCCTAGGAGCCGAGGTGAGTGAACACCTCGGTTGTGAACGTGGAGATCGTGCAGGTACGGGTCGGGGGACTCCCGCAACGGAGTTTCACCGAAGACGGTTCTCACGGACGCCGGGGCGGTCACTTCGGCGGTGCCCCGGAACCGCAATGGCGGCTTCGAACCGCGTCTGGTCCCGAGAGCGCCCGTCGGCCACCCGCAACCGCGGTCGCTTCCCCTCGGAGCAGGCCACGTTGAAGGTCCTCTACCTGGCGGTCCGTGAGCAGATCAACCCCGAAGTGCGCGGCGCGAACCATGTCGCCGCACACTGGGAAAAGAGGCGCTGAACCGGTTCTCACTGAGCCCTTTCCAACCTGATCGCGATGCTGGGTTGTTGGGGGGCAAAGGCTGTGCGTAGTGGCGAAGCTCCTGGTAGACCAAGATCGCTCGTGTCCGTCAGGAGCTTCGCGTGCTTGTTCTGCCTGTCCTCGATCGATCTGTCCGCCGGCACCCTGCGGCAGCTGGCCGAGCAAGCCTCGGCATCGCGACCGTCTGTCGGTGCATACGTGAGGTCATCGAAGTCCTGGGCGACGTGGGGTGTGGCGTCCGGGTGCCGTGTACCGGCGTGTCCTGCGAGGGGGAAACATCGGGGGACTCATGGGGGAGGCGGTTTCCGCGGCCTGTCTGCATCGCCCCTGGTCAGCGCCCGTTTTGTGGGCGGTGACCAGCCGGACTTATAGGTGGGAGGGGGTGGGGAGCGGGTTGAGGGTGGTGTGGGGGTGGGGTGGGGTGAGTCCCTGACGGGTTCAATACCGGGGCGCCGGCCGGGTGGAAGCCGGGTGACGGCGGCGGGGCGCTGTACCTGGTGACGTGCCCGAGCGGCTCTGGTGACGTCCGCCGCGGCATCCGCTGGTCCGCCACCGGTCCGGCCGGCGGCGGCGTCGACGTCCAGGCGCTCGCGCAGCAGGCGGTCGAGCGCCTGCGCCTGGAGGGCCCGGACATGGGGATCGTGCCGCGCCCGGAGGGCAAAGGCCTCGTCGGGATGCCGGTGTGGATGTGGAACCGGCCGGGCCCGACCCGGACCGCCCCCGCGTCGGCGTCCGCCTCGGCCGGATCCGTCACGGCACCGCGACCGCCAAGGTCCGCAACGTCGTGTGGTCCATGGGCGACGGCGCACAGGTCACCTGCACTGGCCCCGGTACCCCGTATGCGGCCGAGTTCGGGAAGCAGATGGCACCGGACTGCGGGCACATGTACACCCGCACCAGCGCACAGGCCCCGGGCGGCCGCTACGCGGTCACCGCCACCACGACCTGGGAGATCTCCTGGGCCGGCGGGGGGCAGACCGGCACACTCACCGCCATCCGCGAGAGCGCCACCAGCCTTGCGATCGGCGAGCTCCAGGTCCTGAACGTCCCCTGAACTGGGCAGAAAGAACTCACCGCTTGCCTAGTGGTGATTACAGATATGGCCGGTGACGGCCGGTCAGTGGTCGGCCGCTGCGCTTCCGGGGCCCAGGTGGCGCCGGCCGGGTGCGGCCGCGGACTGCTCGGCGGGGCCGGTGGCGTCGGTGGCCGGGGCCGCCTCGGCCGCCTCGGCCGCGAGGCGGGCCCGGGGGCCAGGCGTGGCCAGGGTGTCGGTGGCGGGGCGGGGGCCGGTGCCCAGCGGGCGGCGCTCGATCATCCGCCCAGTCTCGCGGCCGTGTGGTCCGGCTCGTCGACCGGGCAGGGGTTGGGCGTACAAACGAAGATCACTTCCCCATGACTCTGTCGGGAGCTTGGGGAGGTGGGGTGGTGCTTACCCCAGTAGTTCTAGGCCGGCGAGCCAGTGCCCGTCCGATTGCTGTGGTGAGGGTCGTGAGTCCGGTGAACGTCACGGTGAACGGGGTCCACCGGGTGGTCCAGTTGTTGGCCGGGTATTTTCCACGAGCGCGAGGCTTCCTGCCCAGCATCCTATTGATCCCATGAGTCCGACAAAGACGGTTAGGGCGATTTTCCAGATGGCGGGGCTGGGGGTGGCTTGGAGGCCGCCGCTGAAGGTCAGGCCCAGAGCGCCGATGACGGCCGTCAGGGCGAGGACGCCGAGGGTGTCGCGGACGGGCGTGTACTGCCCGTCCTTGGGGGGCGGGGGCCGCGTGTACACCGTCCTCGTCCGGGCGGCGTCCGTCCGTCGTAGGGATTCCGCAGGGGATGGCGCGGGTCTTGCGGAGGGGTGGTTGCCTTGAGGTTCTCTTCCGCCGCTGCGACCGGGCGCGGCGGGCCGCGAGGGTGGCGTCCATGCTCGTGTCCTGCGTTGACGGCCCGGGAACGCGGTGTTTGTTCTTCGACGAGCTCACGGTTCTGCTGGCGTAGTACGCCGACTTCCTGGAGCAGGAGGCGGGCCTGTTCCTTCTGCTGGGCGAGTTCCGCTTCGATCTGGTGGATGTAGTCCTGGGCCTGGCGCAGGCTCTCGTCCTGTTCGGTGACCCGGGCCTGGAGGATCTCGCGTGCGCCCTCCGCGGTCTGTGCGCGGGCCAGCGCCTCTTCCAGCTGCTCGGCGAGGCGGCCTGCCTGTTCCTCGAGTCCCGACAGGCGTGCCTCGGCGACGTGCTGCGCCTGCTGCTGTTCGCCGCGCAGGCGGGCCAGTTCTTCCTGGAGCTGGGCGAGCTGGACGGCCGGAGATCCGCTGGCGAGGTGGGCCTGCGCGCACAGTGCGTCCAGCTCTTCGCTGTCCTCAGGTGGCAAGGGCAGGCCCTGCGCTTCGAGGAATGCCTGCATGTCGCGGAGCGTCTCGCGGGAGGCGGTCCGTTGCCCGCTCAGATAGCGGGAGAGGGATGACTGCGAGTCTGCGTTCCGCCGGTGGCGGTATAGCTGGCCACCACCTTGCGTAGTGCGGCCGCGTACGCGGCCACGGGCGTGTCTTCGGATCCGTTCATCGCCTCCCCCTCAGCTGGCAAACGCTGTCCATGAACAGCGCAGTTGCCCGATTGTCACGCATGTGATGACACGCCGGGAACGCCCGCCTGAGGACGGCTGGATGTTGCCGATTGGCCGGTAATCGACCGTTCCCACTCCTGCAAGATCCGCTCCCGCCAGAGGCTGAGAGCAGC
This sequence comes from Streptomyces sp. NBC_00354, assembly GCF_036106915.1. NCBI lineage: Bacteria > Bacillati > Actinomycetota > Actinomycetes > Kitasatosporales > Streptomycetaceae > Streptomyces > Streptomyces sp. NBC_00354. Next base: position 8,814,411 of record NZ_CP107983.1, read on the forward strand.
GAAAGCTCGTGCTCCGCCCACTGCCCGCGGACCGTCCGCAGGCCCCTTACGGGAGGGAACCCTCATGTCCGCCGCCGACCAGCAGCCCCAGCCCCCGCAGCCGGCCCCGCAGATGCCCGGCACCGATCCGGTCGTGCTGCTCCTCTTGCTCCTCGTGGTCGTCCTGGTCCTGGGCGGCACCGGCTACCTGTGTGTGGCCCACCCGTCGCTGACCGCCCCGATCGCAGCGGTCGGCGGGGTCGGCGCGGCCCTGGCTGCAGCATTCGGCGTCGTGGTCGCGGTCCGCAGGCGATGACGTGGTCTCCGGCCGGGCCGGGGACTCATCACCAGAGCAGATGGAGGGCCGCCCACCCTCCTGGGCGGCCCGGGTCCGCCTCAGCTACTTCACCCACAAGACCATGCAGCGCTTGAGGACATCGCGCTCCATACCCATCTCGACGTTCCTTGCGCAGCCGCTGGTTCTCCGCGCGCAGCCTCAGCAGCTCCTCCCGCTCGGACTCGTTCAACGGCCCCCGTCCCGGCCACCGCAGACCCGCGGGCCCGGGCCCCACGTCTGCAGCGTGCCCTCGTGCACGCCCAGATCCCGGGCAACCTCCGCGGCCGGCTTACCGGTCTCCAACACGATCCGCACGGCTCCCTCACGGAACTCGGCGTCGTAACTACGTCGCTTCCCCACCCTCAACTCCTTATCGGGTCAGGGCTCCACGCTACGAGGGGAGACACAGAGCTCGGGAGTATGATATAAGCAGCGAACGCCAGCCAATGAGCGTCCTGCAACCTGGGCACTACTCCAACAAGGACCGGTGAACCATGAGCAGCAGAAAGAAGTTCGCTGCGGCAGCAAGCACTGCGGTTCTCACACTCGGCGCACTCGCCCTCACCACCCCCACCGCAAACGCCGACTCGCATTTATGTGAACAAGTGGTGGCAAACGCGCAGCATCACAACCTCAACACACAACAAGTCCTGTTAGACATTAACCACCTTGCTGGCACATATGGCCAAGCGTGGGCGGCGGAAGCCGTGTCTTTTTGGCTCACGAACTACTCCTCGATCACTGCTTTGACGTACGAGGGCTACACACCAGCGCAGGTGTGTGCCCAGCTGGGGTGACCTGAGGCTATTGGCGCCGATGCATACCCAGGGGCCGGGGCTTTGTCAGTGAGCCTGTTCAACTTGCGCCTCGGGCGAGCAACCAGCACCCCTGTGGCCTGCGCAGTCGTTGACCGGGTCGGATGTTGCTGCACCGCATCAACCACGGCGGCCACCGACAACTGAACGCCGCGATCTACCGAACCGTCATCGTCCGGATGCAATTCCACCAGCCCACGATCGACTACGTCGCCCGCCGCACCACCGAAGGCAAGACCAAACGCACCTGCCAGGCCTTCACCACCGTCTTCGTCAACTGCTGACCCAGAACCGGACCAGCACCCCGGCACGCTGCCAGCTCGCCGACGGGTGGTGTGAGTGTGGTGTCGGGTGTGCGGCACACCTCTGGCACTTTCGGCACGCGGTTCGCGTCTCGTCGGGGTTTTCCCGTCGTGCGGGACGCGGGGGACGGCCGGTCTGAGGTCCTGGGAGTGCGGCCTGGTCGAGCGGATCGTCCTTGGCCGGGAGTATCGGCCGCCTCCCGGCCCCGGGGTTTCCCCGGGCCGCCGCCCGCTCCCGCTCCACCACCATCCCCGCTGCCGCGGCCCCCGGTGCACCTGTCCCGGCCGTAGTCGCGGTCCCCGCCTACCGGCATCAGACCGCCCCGGCCAAGGCCACGGGGCGCGCCCGGTAGATGCCCGGTGCTGCTGGCGGGGGCCGGGAAGGCGGCAGGGCCGGCCGCCGGGAGGCCGGGTCCTGTCGCGGGTGGGGACCGTATCAGCATGGGTAGGGCCCGGTGGAAGGCGATCGCCGGGCGGAAGGGAGAAGCAGCGGTGAACCCGCGGCAGTTCTACGGCGGCATCGCGCTCGGCATCGCGCTGAGCGCCGCAGGGTGGGCCGTCCACCACTACGCCGGCCCCTGGGCCGCGCTGCGCGGCCCGGCCGCGTGGACGCTGCTGCTCGCCGCGGTAGCGGTCCTCGCGGTCACGTGCGTCTGCATGGCCCTCGGCCCCGGCCGGCCGCCACGCTCTCCGGGTGCGTTTCCCGGGCCGCGGGTGCCGGAGTCGGACGAGGTCCGCTCGTACGCTGCGAGGATCTCCGACGGTCCTGGACTGATCCGCCCCGGGCTGTGACGGCGTGGGGGCCTTCCCCGTGATCGTGGACACCGGTTGTTATGCGGTTGTGGTCGGCGTAGTTGATCGTTGTTCGTAGGTGATCGGGCTGATCTGGCCGAGGCGGGAGTGCCGGCGCCGGGTGTTGTAGCGGGTCGCCCATCGGGAGACCGCGAGCCGGGCCTCCCGGGCCCCGTTCCACCGTTTCCGTCCCTGGAGCGTCTCGCGTTTCATGGTCGCGTTCAGGCTCTCCGCGGTGGCGTTGTCCGCGCTCGTGCCCACCGCGCCCCGCGACCTGGTCACCCCGAGCCCCGAACAGACCTGGGCGAACTCCTTCGACACATATTGGGCGAGTTCAACCAGTCGTTGCAACACCGGGCTGTTGCAGCGAGCGTAGCTGCTCTTCGAAGACTTCGGCCGGCGTCCGCCAGCCGAGGATCTTGCGGGGCCGGTTGTTGATCGCCATGGCGACGGCTTCGAGGTCCGTGGACGACCAGCGGGAGAGATCAGTGCCCTTTGGGAAGTACTGACGCAGTAGCCCGTTCGTGTTCTCGTTTGTCGGTCGTTGCCAGGGCGAGTGCGGATCGGCGAAGAACACCTTCGTCCCGGTGTCGAGAGCGAACTGGGCATGGCCGGAGAGTTCCTTCCCGCGGTCCCAGGTGAGGGTCTTGCGTAGCTGCTCGGGCAGCTGCGTCATCGACGTGGTGAGCGCCGCGTTCATCGCGATCGCGCCATAGCCCCCGAGTGAGGTGCCGTTCTTCACGGGCGGAATCTCGCCCCAGCCCTCGAGTCGAGGCAGGTGCACCAGGAGCGTGGAGCGGCTGCTGCGCTCGACTAGCGTGCCGATTGCGGAGCGGCCCGTCCCGATGATCAAATCGCCTTCCCAGTGTCCGGGGACCGCGCGGTCCCCGGCCTCGGCGGGGCGTTCGCTGAGGATGACGTCCGCGGTGACATGCCCCTGAGGCTTGTTCTGTGACCGTGCACGGGGAGTCCGCAGCGCCCGGCCGGTGCGCAGACACGTGACCAGTTCCCGCTTGAGCGCGCCACGGCCCTCGATGAACAGCGCGTGGTAGATCGCTTCGTGGCTGATGCGCATGGACTCATCCTCGGGGAAGTCGGCATGGAGACGGTGTGAAATCTGCTCCGGGCTCCATGCCGTTGCCCATCGTCTGTCCTGCCGATGCGGCTTGTTCAGCCCCTTCCATCCAGGTGTCTTTGGCCCGGTGACGATCGTGCCGTCGAGGCGACGGACGCTGCCGGCGAGCCGCTCCTGCACGTATTCACGCAACCTTTCGTCGCCTGCGAGCTTCGCGGTCTTCGGGCGCTTCGCGGCCTGCTGCGCCTTCCACTGCGCGACCAGAACCCGGTAGACCGGCTTGCCGCCGCGGGTCGCCGCGTTGCGGCGCAGCTCGCGTGAGATCGTGCCCGCGTCGGGGCCGATCCTGCGGGCGATCTCGCGCACGCCGAGCTCCTGGGCGCGCAGCAGCGCGATCTCCTCACGCTCGGCGAACGACAGGTAGCGGCCGGTGGGCTCGTCCAGGCTGATGGGCGGCATGCCGCCAGCGTGACGGAACCATCGGGTTCCGACCGGCCATGAAACGCCAACAGCCGCCGCGGCCTCTGCCGTCGTCACTCCCGACGCGATCCGCCGCCAGAAGTCCCGCTGCACCGCACGAGACGGCTCCGGCCGACCCGGTGAACGCATCGGCGGTCGCATCGCCCGATCCGCCGCCCACTGCCGTCGCGCATCCGCAGGCGCCTCCGGCACCTTCTGCTGCTTACCACGTCCCATCGCGCACCTCCGGATTCTCGAGGTGTTGCGACGACCGGTTGAATCCGCCCTCCGACCCCCTGTCGCTGTGAAAGATCACGCCGTTCACGCTGCCGCCGCGGATCGCGGCGGCCATCTGCAGCGACGCGCTGACCAGGGCCGCATCGTGGCGAGGCCCCATCGCGTAGCCGAGCACCCTGCGGGAGAACGCGTCGTGCACGGACGCGAGGTAGAGCTTGCCCTCACCGGTGTCGATCTCGGTCATATCGCCCCACCACAAAACGTCCGGGGCGATCGCGTCGAAGCGTCGAAGCACCAGGTCACGGGCGACTTTCCGCTTGCCCTGCCGGGTCAGATTCTTCCGCCGGCGCGGGGGCTTACGGCCCTGGAGGCCGAGCTCGGCCATGATCTCGGCGACGGTGTTCTGCGAGACCTGCCAGCCCTCGGCCCACAGATCCAGCGTGATCCTCGGCGAGCCGTACGTCCGGCCGGAGGCGTTGAAGAATGGGTGATCCGCTCAGCCAGTGCGGCCCGTCTGACCTCGCGTTTCGTCGGCTCCGACGGACGATGGCGCCACTTGTGGAACCAGGACTCGGACACCTCCAGAGCCCGGCAGGAAACGGCGTGCGGGACGTGGTGCCCGGTCCGCTGGTCGGCGATGAAGCCCACAACCGTCACTTCGTCGCCTCCTTCACCCAGAGGACCACGGAACGCCTGAGGACATCGCGCTCCATCCCGAACTCGCTGTTCTCCTTGCGCAGGCTGCCTGTTCTCCTCACGCAGCCTGCGCAGTTCCTCGCGTTCGGACTCGTTCAGTCCACCAGCCGCCTCAGCATCCGCGCGGACCCTGGCCCGATGAACCCAGGTCTGCAGCGTGCCCTCTTGCACGCCCAGGTCCCGCGCGACCTCCGCCGCGGACTTCCCAGTCTCCAACACGATCCGTACTGCGCCCTCACGAAAGGGCGCGTCGTACGACCGTCGCTTCCCACCCATGACCCTCAGAAATTCGACTTTGCAAGAGCCCTGGACTCCGTTGCTCAATTGCCTGCGGGTGGAGCCTTGTTGGCGGCGTGATCGCTTCTGCGGCCGGTGGCTGGCGGCCGGTCGTGTCGTGTTCGTGGGGAGTGAAAGCGATGTCGATGCAGCCCAAAGGTCTGCCGCCGGTCCCGGAGCAGACTGCGGTCGTGGCTCGGGCGGCGTTCCCCGACGGAAGTCTGCCGATCCGGATCCGTGACCGGCTGGCCGAAGTGTTCGCCGACGAGCCGTTCGCCGGGGCCTTCGGCGTGCGGGGTGCCCCGGGGATGCCCCCGGCGGTGCTGTCGCTGGTCACCGTCCTGCAGTTCGCCGAGAACCTGACAGACCGGCAAGCCGCGGAAGCGGTGCGGGACCGCCTGTCGTGGAAGTACGCGCTGGGGCGGGAGCTGACCGATTCCGGCTTCGACTTCACCGTGCTGAGCAAGTTCCGCGCCCGGATCATCGAGCATGGCCTGGAGCGGGTGGTCCTCGACCGGCTGGTCGACCACTGCCTCCAGGCCGGATTGGTCGGCGCCGGGGGCAAGCAGCGCACCGATGCCACCCACGTCATCAGCGCGGTGCGGGACCTGAACCGGCTGGAGCTGGCCGGGGAGAGCGTGCGCGCCGCGCTGGAGGCGCTGGCGGTTGCGGCTCCGTCCTGGCTGGCCTCACAGATCGACGTCGCCGAGTTCGCCCACCGTTACGGCCCCAGGGTCAACGGCTGGACCATGCCGTCGTCCCAGGTCAAGCGGGACCGGCTGGCGCAGGTGTTCGCGCAGGAAGGCTACGCGATCGTGCGGGCCGCCTACGAGGCCGGCGCCCCGGTGTGGGTCCGTGACGTCGAGGCCGTGCAGATCCTGCGGCAGGTCCTGGTGCAGACCTACAGTCTGCGCACCGACACCCGGGGACGGGAGGTGATCACCAGGCGGGACGCCGATGAGGAGGGCGTCCCGCCCGGCAGATTACGCCTGGCCTCCCCATATGACACCGACGCACGCTGGGCGGCCAAGGGGGGAGGAACTGTTCTGGTGCGGATACAAGATCCATCTGACCGAGAGCTGCGACGCTCCTCTCGAAGCCGAAGCCGAAGCCGAAGCCGAAGCCGAAGCCGAAGCCGAAGCCGAAGCCGAAGCCGAAGCCGAAGCCGAAGCCGAAGCCGAAGCCGAAGCCGAAGCCGAAGCCGAAGCCGAAGCCGAAGCCGAAGCCGAAGCCGAAGCCGAAGCCGAAGCCGAAGCCGAAGCCGGACGGCGCACCGGCCCTCGGCCGAACCTGATCACGGACGTGCACACCACCGACGCCACCGTGCCGGACGTGAAGGCCACCACCGGCATCCAGCAACGTCTCGCCGAACGCGACCTCGCCCCGGGCGAGCACTACCTCGATGCCGGCTCCCCCTCGGCCGACCTGGTCACCACCGCCGCGAAGAACAACATCACCATGATCACCCCGCTGATGACCGACCACTCCCCGCAGGCCAAAGCCGCCGAAGGCTTCGCCAAGAGCGACTTCCGCATCGACTGGAAGTCCCGGACCGTCCGCTGCCCCGAAGGACACGCCAGCATCGGCTGGCACCCCGTCACCCAGCACGCACAGGCCGCCATCGTCGTCGAGTTCAACCGATACGACTGCCGGGCCTGCCCCTCACAGAAACGCTGCACCACCTCGGCCCGCGGCTCCCGCATGCTCACCCTCCGCCCGAAAGAAGCCCACGAAGCCCTCACACGAGCCCGCACGGAGCAGAAGACCAGAACCTGGAAGGACAAATACGCCCTCCGGGCGGGCATCGAGGGCACCGTCAACCAGGCCCTGGACATCACCGGGATCCGCCGTGCCCGCTACCGCGGCTGCCCAAGGTCCGCCTCCAGCACGCCTTCTCCGCCACCGCAATCAACATCATCCGCCTCGACGCCCACTGGACCGACCACCCCCTCCGCCGCCAACGCACCAGCCGCCTCGAACGCCTCGCCTACCAACTCACCGCGTGAACCCGAATTAAGCAACGGAGTCGCCCTGGTCACGGTCCCCACGGTAGTAGGGGAGGTGCACAACACCCCGCACCAGGCTCCGCAAGCACTCCGAGTACGGCTACGCCACCCCACTCGAGACCCGGACCCTGCTGCAACAAGATCTCTGCAGCGCAAGCACCCGCTGTCAATGTTCAGGGGGGAACTTCATTTTGAATTAAGGGAACATCACCCTTCGGGGTGGTTTAACTTCGGCTTGCCAAGCGGTGACTGGGGAGACGTGATTGGGGTATTTCTCTGTTCAGGTGCGCCTAGTGTCAGAGGCATCCTTCCTGGCGATAACACTCCTAACTGTCCGACTACATCAAGGAGTTCTGAAATGTCAGGAAGGTGTCCTCCCCCTGTTGATGCGCGGAAGGCTCTGGATTTCCTGAGGACGAGTGGTCTGGTTGACCTCTCGCTCCCTCTGGAGCGTGTCGTGGCTCAAATCAGCCAGCTCGATGACGTTGCGGGTTACGTACTCGCATGGGAGAAGTACGTTCTCGTTGTCGCGGCGGCGGCCGAACGTGAAGACTCGGACGCAGGAAGCTGACTCTGTGCCATAAGGGCGCAGACGACTGCCGGGAGGCGGAGTATCTGATGGACGTGATGCAACCCGGCCAGTTCTCAGCGGCAAGGCGCGCAGTGGAAACCCGGGCGGTTGCCTGGCTCGCTGCGCGCCGAGCGTTGACAGACCCGAGCTCTGCCCACCCGGACAGGGTTATGTTTACCCGTAAAGCCCTGCTTGAGACCGCGTTTCTGGTCGGGCTCCGCGCCCGGCTCGACCCGGATCCTCTCGGCGGTGACTACGCGTTGCTCATGCGGCAAGCCCAGGACATCACTTCCCGCCCGTCATACCGCGAGCTCATCGCCAGGGATGAAGCCGCTCTGCTTCTCTACGCAGGCACGTATGCGGCACTCAGGCTGTGCGGGCATGATGACCCACAGTTCCGTCATATCATCCAACAAGCCTCTTCGGGCGGATATGCAACAGTGTTCGAGCGGATTCCGTACCGGCAGCTCGATCTTCTGCACACGCTGGAAATGTGTCAGATCGGAAATTCCCTGCCGACGGTGGACCAGGTTCTTCCACTCACGCTGCTCTGTAATCGCCCGAACGTCACTAAACTCGCAGACCGTGACATCTATGCCATCACGCACACAGTCTTCTACGCCACCGATTTCGGCCTGCGGGAACCCCTGTGGCCAGTTGGAACCAGCCTGGGCGAGATCGTGGAACTCCTCGAAGCGCTTCTGGTGCTCACCCGCGCCCGTAAGGACGCGGACCTGGTCGGAGAAGTCCTCTGCTGCCTGCTCTGTCTGGGAGTGAAGGAAGCCGACTCGGTGAGCCAGGCATGGGATTTCCTGGTCTCAGTCCAGGAGAAGGACGGGCGGGTTAACGGACCACCTGGCATCGTTCACACGCAGATCACTGAAGGCGACAGCGATTACCAATCCTGGGCTACTGGATACCACACCACGATCGTCGCAGCGCTGGCCGGGATTCTGCACCGCAGCCCCCGCACATGTAACCCCCAGCATGCCGCAGCGCCGCCCGGACCCTGCACCGTCCCGGCCGACACGATCCATCGCGCAGCGGAATGGCTATGCCGTACCAGCGTGCAGCACCCCCCTGAGACAGGACTCCCCGCTGCCGCTGCCAGCGCCTACGGAGCCACCGCCATCGGAGACCCACGACTTGCTCGGCCCGCACTCGTCCACTTCGCCACTCAACTGTCAGACGCGGACCAGGGATTATGGCAGAAACACGGGATGGAAGTTGTAGGAGAGTTCGCAGCCGGTCTCCGCACACTCGGCATCACCTGCCCCTCACTCGACAGATTCCTCAAAACAACCTCAGAGATCATCAGCTCTCTCACCGAAGTACCACCGCAAGCCGCAGCAAACGTGCACCGGCTCAGCAGACTTGGCCTGCTCGCCCCTGAACGAGTCGCGGAACTCACCGCCCGGAAAAACCCTCAGTCCAATTCCCCAGAGAACAGCGCATCCCTTCTGCCCGGCCTCATCAAAACCTACGACCTGAGCCGCATCGCCAGTGTCGTCCGCGACCTCATCACTGCCGAATGGGGCGAGCACCGAATCACCCGGGATGCCGTGGCATTCCTCACCGCTCAGCAGAACCCAAACGGTGCATTCGGATACCCGGCCCGCGACGACCTCGCTACCCGCGACCGAGCCCAGCTGTCCTGGACACAGAGCATTGTCACCGCCCTCGCAGAACTCGGGAAGGGAGTGTCATGAATTATTGAGTCGAAACTATTTGGCTGTGCGGTTCGTTGGGGTTGCATGACTGAGCCTCTTTCATCCTGAGTTTCCGCAGATCAGGAGTGCGTGGATGGCCTTCACGATGGGGCCGATCCTGTTGGTGGAGCAGCGTGCCCGGCTGAGGATCCGCCAGGATTTCAGGAGGGCGAAGGCTCGTTCGCCGGGTACGCGCAGGCGGGCGTGGTCTCGGTTGAACGCTTGGTAGTGCTCCGGCTGGACGCGGTGGTGGTAGTAGTAGGGGGTTCGGACCGTGGCGCCAGCGCCCTGGTAGGCCCTGTCAGCCAGGGACGAGTACCTGCCTGGTCAGGCAGGCCTGGACGATGCCGTGGACACAGGCTGCGGTCAGGTCGTGGGTCCGGCCGGGCAGCGCCCGGGAGAACCACAGGGGCATCCCGTCGGGCCGGGCGATGACCTGCACATTCATGCCATGTCGGCGATGTTTCATCGAGTAGTACGGCTCGTCGGCCTGGGTCCGGTCGGTCGGTCGGTATCAGTGTCCCGTCGACGATCACGAAGTCGCCCTCACCCAGACCGACGAGGGCTTCGTGAAGGCCGGGTGCCCAGGCGATCAGGACGTCGACGACCTCGTCGGTGTAGCGCCAGGCGGTGGCCTCCGACACGCCGAACCCGGCCCCAAGCTGGGCGAACGTCTCGTTCTTCCGCAAGTGGACCAGAGCGAGGAGTGCCTGCTGGAAACAGCCCAACAGCCGCCACCGTGTGCCCTGTTCACGCCTTCGGGCGTGAAGCAGCCAGGAAGCGTGCTCAACCAGCTCATGGGGCACGTCGAGCATGGCAGGATACGGAACCAACGAAGCCTCCGGCGTTGGTGTGGTGAGTGGAATCACCACACCAACGACGGAGGCTTCGCCATGTCACCAGCACCCCACCTGACCAGCTCTTTCATCCCTCAGAGACAGGATGAAAGAGGCTCACTGACCTCGATTCGTCAGCGGTGATCGCTGCTTGGTGACGTGATGGGTTCATCCCGGTCTGCTCCCTGTGTTTCGGGTCGGGGTCGTCGCGTGTCGCTGTGGCTGCGCCGGGTTCCACGGGCCCGGGTTGGTGCCGGTCTGCTCCGTTCTGGTCTTCGTTGGGGTGAGGTTCCCCCGAGATGCGGGGTGTCGTGACAGAGGGTCAGATGGGACTCATGAGAGGAACATCGACCATGGCTGCCCCCAGGAAATACTCGCTCGAGTTGCGTGAGCGCGCGGTACGGATGTATCGCACCGCCGACCCGAAGCCGCAGATCAAGAAACTGGCTGTCGACCTCGGCGTGCATCCGGAGGCCCTGCGCGGCTGGATCCGCCAGGCCGAGGCCGACGCCGGCGAGCGTGACGACCGGCTGACCACCGACGAACGCGCCGAGCTCGCGGCGCTACGCAAGGAGAATGTCCAGCTCAAGCGGGCGAACGAGGTTCTGCGGACGGCCTCGGCTTTTTTCGCGGCCCAGCTCGACCCGACCCGGCCCGGGTGACGGCGCTCCTCGATGAGCACCCGCATCTGGGGGTCGAGCCCGTACTCCGGGAACTGAACATCCCCTCCGCCACCTACTACCGCTGGCGCCAGGCCGAGAGGAAGCCGTGCGAACGGCGCCGCCGGGACGCCGAGCTGACCAGCATGATCCGTCAGGTCCACGACGAGTCCGGCGGGATCTACGGCTCAATGCCGGGAAGCGTAGCTTGATCATTTTGGGGGTGCGGTCGGGTGTGCGGTGGTGGTCGGGGCGGGTTGACGTGGGATGATTTCGATCCCGTACTCGACGATTTTCTTGCTGTGGCTGCCTGGCCCGACGGGTTTCGAGGGGTAGATGGCGTTGGGCCGTTTTACGGCCCGGGGGCAGACACGCAGGCGCCGTTCAGTCGGGTGCAGGTTCGCCAGCAGTGCTGCGGTCATCTCAGCAAGGTGGGTAGCGAGCCGTGCTGTGGTGCGGATCAGGGTGTCTCTGGCGACGGTAAGGGCGATGGTGAAGGAGAGCCGGTCGGCATCGAGCCCGTGGCCGGCAGCGGTGGTCGTGATGGTGTGGCGGATCGCCTGGTGGGTGACGAGATACGCCCAGATCTCCTGGTTGACCAGCTCGGGTGTCTTCGATCGCAGGACAGCGCGTGGCCCGCGCTGGGTGATCTTCAAGTCCCGGAACTGGAGCTCGGATTCCCACCGCTGGGGATACAGCGCGGCGAGCTCGCCGGCGGGGAAAGCCATATGGTCCAGCAAGGTGGTGATGAGCCGGTAGGGCTCATGGCGTCGCGAGCCGTCGGCGGCCTCGATGGCGACCACCATCTCGATCACCCGGACCCGCACCGAGCGGGGCCTGCCCGTCAGGGATTTCCAGATGTTCTTGTGCGCGTGACGGGTCGCGAGCCATGAGCCGTCGGGCAGAATCTCATCGGGCACCAGCAGCACGGCCGCCGAGATCCGCCAGAGCAGATGCGCCCCGCCCGCCGCGGCGTCGACCCACAGCAGCCAGCCCGGGAAACCCCGGTCGGCCAGCACCAGCATCCCCGGGCGCATACGGTCCAGCAGGCGCCGCGTCAGGTCCTGTTCACAGACCCGGCGGACATCGAACGCCGCCCCGAGCAGTGCCCGGGTCCCGCACTCGATCAATGCGACCAAGTGGACCTGGGGGAACGCTGCGACACGCCGCTGATTACGGGTCCGGCCGAACACCGCGTTCACCGCGGTGTCGGCGACCTCGAGATACGTACCGTCCACCGAGGCCAGCCGAAGCCCCCGCCAGAACACCCCCGGCATCGCGACTGCGCCGACCGGGCCGGCGATCCGCTCGAACAGCAACCGGAACGGCTCAGGGCCCAGCGCGAGGCGACGCTGCCGCAACGCCGAGGAGGAAACCTGCTGACCACGCGCGGCCAGACGCGCCGTTCCGCCAGCCAGCTTCGACAGCACCGACCGATAGCCGTCTCTCGGGAACAGCGTCAACGCGAGCACGAAGAACACGCACGTCAATGCAGACAGCTTGCCGTCACAACGCCGATCACCACGGCCGGAAGCCGCCAGCGAATCGGTGACCATCTGCCGTGTCACAACCTGGCGCAACACCCCCAACTGCCCCGTCTGCCCCGTCGCGCGCGCCGGTCCCTCTATGCGAGACTGCCAGGACAACGTTGCTCCTGTTCTGAACAAACCGATCGTGGTAGATCGCTCGTTCTACAGGAGCATCGCTGCGTTAAGGGCCCGAACCCCCAAAATGATCAAGCTACGCTTCCTGGCATTGATCTACGGCTCACCCCGCGTGCACGCCGTCCTCAAACGCGAGGGCACGCGCGTCGGCCGCAAACGGGTCGAACGGCTCATGCGGCAGGCAGGCCTCGCTGGGATCAGCCCTCGCCGGAGCAAGGGCTTCACCCGACGTGACCCAGACGCCGATCTCGCCCCTGACCTGGTGCGACGCGAGTTCACCGCGAGCGGGCCGAACCGGCTGTGGGTCACCGACCTGACCATGATCGCAACGCTGGAGGGCCCGCTGTGGCTCTCCGCGATCCGCGACGCGTTCTCCCGCCGGGTCGTGGCCTGGGAAACCTCCGCCCGCGCGGACGCGGACCTGGTCCTGACCTCGTTGGAGTACGCCCTGGCCAGCCGCGAAGTCACCCCCGGCGAGCTCATTCACCATGCGGACCACGGCTGTC
>NZ_CP107984.1:0-259736 GCF_036106915.1 Streptomyces sp. NBC_00354
GCGCCGATCCGCTCCCGGGTCCAGCTGCATCACGACGGGGTCGCTGCCGTCTGACGGGATGACACCGCGCTTGCCGCCGTCTCGGGAGGACCAACCAGGGGTCCACTGCGAGACGATCCCGCTGATCGTGCGGCCCGACGCAGGGTCCTGCCAGATGACCCAGCTGCCGGGGACGTAGCTGCCCGTAGCAGGCTGGGGTGCTGTCCCCTTCCGGCGGTCGCGTTGCCAGGCCTTGCGGACTTTGGCTGGGGTGTCCGGGCAGACCGCGTGCCGGACGGTCTTCGCGGAGCGCGGGATGCGGTTGTGGGCGTCCGCGACGACGTCGGCGGCCCTCTGGGGCAGCTCGGTGGCGAATGCCTGCCTGACGGCCTGGTGGTCGGTTCCGCTGGCGCACACGGTGACGGTCCATTCGCCTTGCACGAGGAAGATGGTCGGCTCGTCCTGCCAGCGGACGGGCCAGAAGGCAGGGCCCTCGGCATCGATCCGGGCCAGTGCTTCGCGGGCCATCTCCCGGTTGATGTAGGCGTGAGCCTGGTCGGTTGCCGTACGGCGGGTCTGGCGGATGGCCGCAGCCCTCCATGCCTCCTCCGACTTGTACAGGTGCGCTGATTCTGCCGGCATGGCCTCGTTCTCGATCGCCTTCAACAACGGATCCACCCACGCCTTCACCCGCAGTTGGATGGTCCGTTCCAGATTGTGGGACTGCCCGGCGCGGGCCCAGAGGTCCGTCCAGCTCACGGGGCGGACCCTCGCCGGAAGGTGGGTGATCTGCCCGGACTCCGAAATCCGCGCCGACAGCCTGAGGGTGCTCACTGTCCGGCTTTCCGTGTCATCCGTGTAGGTCATGAGAGGTCCTCCGGGAAGTGGGATGCGGTGCGATGTCATGTCCGCTCCGGTGAGGCGGGCGTGCAGGGGGGGGCGGGAGGTTTCTCCCGCCCCCCCTGGGCGGTTGTGCCGGGGCGGGCGCGGGTCAGACGGCGATCAGGTGGAAGGCGCGTTCCATCACGTCGTCGGCGGTGCCGGAGATCACGCGCTCAGCGCGGGCGGCGCTCTTCAGGTCCGGGCTGGCACCGCGTGCGGGGGCGATGTGGTTGGCGTACTCGGTGATCGCGTTGTATCCCGCCCACGCGGTGCCCCGGATGCCCGCCTGCGTGTCGGCCTGCTCGAACAGGTTGCGGATGGTGTACCAACGGGACTCTTGGTTGTTCTTCTTGCGGGTGCTGTCGGCGTCGGCGACGGGCCACAGCTTGTCGACGACCGTGCGCAGCATGGGAGTGGTCATCTCTGCGTCGAGCATGCGCTGTGCGGCCTTCTCGAACTCCTCGGCGTACTTGAAGGTGAGTCCCAGGGCCTGGCGGGCCTGTGCGATGCGGCCGCGTGCTCCGGAGGTGTGGCGGACGGTGTAGCTGCTCTTTGCGTTCCGCAGTCCGGCGCGCAGCGTGTTCGCGCAGACCACCCGCACAGGTGTGACGACGATGCGGAATGCGCTGCTGCCGTCGTGGCTGTTGAAAGCCGCGATGTACAGGTCCACGTTGTCACTGGCGCCGATGGTCATCGTTTGGGGCAGCTTCATGGTCAGGAACACCTGTCGGCCCTCTCGCAGGGATCCGGCCGTCTCGAAGTGCGCGCCGGACTCGTCTGCCAGGAAGTTGAGAAACTCGGCGTGCTCCTCGTTCTGGACGGGCGTGTAGTCGGGGCCGACAACTCCGAGGGTTTCGGGGCGCCCGGTCTTGGGATGCGTACGGACGCTCGCCCGGTGATTCGGCACGTCCAGAAGCGTCGTGCCCTCTGCCGTCAGCTCGGTGGCGTGCAGGCCGACCAAACGGACGTTCCAACCGTCCAGGGCCGCCAAACGCATAGCGTCCTCGGCGGTCAGCGCGTCGGCGGTCACCGTTCCCAGCTTGTGCCAGGCGCTCTCACGAGCGCTGACGAACGCGGCCGTACCGTCACTGAACTGCTCGATTTCGTGTGCCACGAAAGTTTCTCCTTCTTGTGGGGTGCTCTACGCCTGCGGCGGGGGTGCCACTCCCCCGCCGCAGGCGGGCTGTGGTCAGTCGTTCGAGGTGTTCGCGTACGCGGGGATCACGGCCCGCACCTTGTCAGCGTCGATGCAGCCGGGGGGCCGGTACGGGGAAGGGGTTCACGGGTCGGGACGGTCGGCCGCCGGGTTCGGCGGCCGACCGGGGCCGCTCAGGCCAAGGCGGGGGCGTCCACGAAGCTGACCGCCGGGGGAAGCGGGTCGGACAGGTCGCGGTCCTCGGCAATGCAGTAGGCAATGTGGCTCTGCGCGGCCGTGGCCGGGAAAGCGGCGAGGTCACTGACCATCCAGGACATGAACCTCACCCCGCCGTCCGGGCCCATCGTGCGTGTGGCCAACATGGCGTTGACGCCCGTCGCCGTCGTGGCCAGAAGGAGCGCGGCGAACACGACCGGGTCGTTCTCGTCGTCCTCGCTCAGCACTGGCCCGTCGATGATGCACTCGGCCTCGATGCACTCGACGTCCTCGGTCGCAAGAACCACGGTGAGGTGGTGGACACCCTCACCGGCGACGCGGGCAAGCGACCGCAGCAGGACCATGGAACGGCGCGCGAGCTCTCGCGCGGCGAGAACGTCATGGGAAGGGAAGTTGAACATGGGCGTGCCCTCTTCTCGGGTGTTCCGCGGTGGGGCCTGCGGAGACGGGTGCCACTCCCGATCCCGCAGGGTGGGACAGGGTCGGCCGGGCAGGGGCCCGGCCGACCGTGACGCCTGTCAGCGGGCTGCGCGGGAATGTGCAGGCTGCGCATCAGCACGCGCTTGGTGGTCAGGTGACGCTCGATGAGCTGGAGCACCTGGTCCTGCGTGAGGCCCTCTGCGAAGGCTGCGCAGGTGTGGGGGATAGCGCCGGTCAGTACGACCGGGCCGCAGAGGGTGTGCGGGGTGTTGAGCAACCGCTGAGCGCTGCGGTTGACCTGGACGTCCTCCCAGAGCGCGTTGTCGTCCGACCAGGCGGTCAGGGTGTCGTCGATCCGCTTTGAGCCCATCCGGGCCGTCTGGGGGATGCCTTCACGGCCGGTCAGTTCGTGGGGCTCAGTGGAGGGGGTCCAGTCGGTGAGGACGAAACTGCCGTCGTTGTGCACGATCAGGGCGAAGGGCTTGGTGTCCGTGGTCACAGCTCTCCCTGGGTTCGCAGGTTCGGGGGTTCTTCGGTGCTGGTGGGGTCTTGCCACATCCCCTCACCAACAAGAGAATTCTACCGCAATCTAACGTCATTTGGGGGCGGGAACGCCTTCACAGCCCGCCCCGAAAGAGTGATGTATTCGCAGGTCGCAGGGGGTTTACAGCCAGGCGGGGGGCGGGCATTGCGGGGCTGGTGTCGGCTGGACCCGGAGCGCGAAGCGCGGAGGGCAAGGGGTGTGGTGGCGGGTGGAAAAGGCAGGGGTATTCTGCGCGCGCAGCGCGCACCCCTGCCTTTTCCACCCGCCACCACACCCCGCAGCGCGGGCGGTCGTGAGGGCACGGCCGGCGCAGCGCAGCGGAGCCGGTCGGGACCTCACGACCGCCCGCGGCCAAGGGGGTGGGCGGCG
Source organism: Streptomyces sp. NBC_00354 (assembly GCF_036106915.1). Classification (NCBI taxonomy): domain Bacteria; kingdom Bacillati; phylum Actinomycetota; class Actinomycetes; order Kitasatosporales; family Streptomycetaceae; genus Streptomyces; species Streptomyces sp. NBC_00354. The sequence goes on from NZ_CP107984.1 coordinate 3,567, forward strand.
AAGCCGCTCACCCCCGGGCCGGCGCCGGACCCGCAACGCCCGCCCCCCGCCTGGCTGAAATGCCTTGAGGGGGCCACAGCCGGACAGCTGCGGCCCCCTCAAGGGCAAGTCGGGGTCGGGTGCTAGGAGGCCTCGTAGAGCTCCTGAGCGGCCTTCAGCGCTGCCCGGCGGACCGCCGGCGGATAGCCGAGGCGCTCAGCAGCCCCTTCGGCATCGAGACCCGCTTCGGTGCGCATCAGCGCGACGATGCGCACCGCGCGCTCCTGCTGCAGGTGCCGCTGGGCGGCAGGGGTCGAAATGCCGAGGACTTCAACGGCGTGCGACGCGGTCACCGCGGGGTTGGCGTCGAGGAGTTCGGCAATGCGGCCGGGCAGCAGGTCCCGGGGGACCATGTCACCCGATCCCTTCGGCCGACCGCTGGGAGCGCTCATGGCGCCGCGGCCGGCCGCGTACGCGAGCACCGCAGCGCGCGGCCAGTGCTCGACCCCGCCCACGACGACGACATGGCCGGCAAGGCCAGGGTCGGTCTTGTAGCTGTCCACGCTGCGCGGCTTCACATCGAGCAGGAGCGCCGCCTCACGGCGGTCGAGGAGGTCCTCCTCGCGGTCGACCGCCGGGATGACCGGTTGCGGCCGGCCGTCGCGGTGAGCCTCCACCTGCTCCAGGTCCCACAAGAGGACAAGTGCGCCTTCGGCGCTGACCGGCAGCGGAAAGTCAGCAGCCGTATGCGGCTTCGTGCGCTCGAAGCTGGACCACTTCAGCCCGAGGACGTTGGCAAGCTCACGGCGCCCCACCGCGGTTCGTCCAGCACGGATCACGACTTCCGACCTCCCGATAGGCGAGACGTGCAGGGCACGCCAATACACTCGGATCCGCCAGGGCGGTGATCACGCATGCGTGAAAAAAGGTACCGCATCCGAGCGGCATGGTGTGCCGATGGATTGCCCGAGCGCTATGCTCGGCCCTGAGACGCATGTGGGTTTCTCCCAAGGTGTGTTCTTCGGTAGGCCGGCGCCCTTGCCACCCGCCCTCGGCGGAAGTGGGCGTCGGCCACATCTCTTTCACCCACCCCCCGGCCTTTTACCCCGGTCTCTCCCCTTCCGCTCCACCCCGCCCAAATCGCCGCCCTTCCCGTGCTCACCTCCCAGCCCCAGTCACACCTGCCTACAGCGACCCCATCAACACCCCTCAACCCCAAGCCCAAGCACAACCGAGCCAGCCAGAACAGACCCCAACGCCTCCGAACTCCCCCACCCCCTCAACCCCCTATAAGAAATGTCTGACTGGTCACCACCGCCGAGACCGGCGCTGACCAGCAAAAATGCAAGGCCCTCAGCGGAGTGGTTTCCCCCTAAGACTCCCCCTCGCGCTCCCCCTCATGGACCCCCCTCAGATTCCCCCTCGCTGTCCCCCTCAGTCGCCCGGCCCTTCCGCGCTGAACCAGGCTGCGCAGCCCATCCATTCGGCTGAGCACCTGCTGCGGCCTCGACATCGGCCCTCGCCTTTTAAGCCTCTATCGCAGTACACGTCCGCAGGGTGTGAGTGAGGTTGCATGATGGTAAAGATAGGCAGAAACTGAGGCTGGGTACCTCCGTTACGGTTAAGCCATTCCATCTCATATGCGACCAGCGTACGGCCGGCCCCTCGCCCATCTTCTTTCCCGGCTGTCCAGAGTAGCGTCGCACTTGTGGAATTAGCACAACAGCATATCGGGCAGAAAGGGGAATGAAATGCACTGCAGGCGATGTCTTGTTACATTTGGCGCGCCCCTCCTCGCGTCGCTGGCGATTTCCGGAAGTTTCACGGCCCATGCCTCAGCACCCAGGCAGGCGGCAGAGGTTGCGTCGATGCCAAGCGTTTGCAGGCTTATCCAAATAGACAGCCCCGGGTACGACTCCCCCTACCATCAGGGGTGCATCGCGGGATTCAGGCCTGGCAAGGTCGCAGGCGAGCGTGACGGCATGGCGTGTCACCCAGCCAATCCCAACCCAGGGTTGAGGCCTCCGGGGGCAGGTGACTACGCAGACGGCTTCACAGACCGCTATCGGGCGTCCTACACGTATGCGTACAAGGAGGCGTTCAAGCAGGCGAAATGCAGCGAAGAAACCGCCCCGACCGCCCCAACCGGACAGTCCTATGACTACAAGAAGGGATTTGCTGCGGGCCAAAAAGCGGGTAGCGAGCGTACCGACAACTGCCCCCAGCCCACCGGAAAGTTGATTGTACCTAGGGAGGGAGGAGCGGAATTCAGGCGAGGCTGGAACGCTGGATGGGCCGCGGCGACAAGTTGCGTCAGGTGATCTTCCAAACCAGGCAGCCATACTCGTCAGTCCGCGCTGAGTCGAAGACTTGCTTACTGAAAAACTAAGGCTTGTCCCGTAACTGCTGGTCACAGGTGAGATGATCTTGGTGTGGCTGGTGTGATCACGGCGTCGGAGCCGTCTTGGATAGCCCCGTTCACGGGGCTGAGTCCGCGCTGTTTCGGGAAGCTGGTGACCGTGTTGCGGCGCGAGGGTGCGGACGCGGTCCGCAAGGGCCGGCCGTGGAGCCTTCCGCTGGAGGACCGTGCTCTGCTCGTGGCGGCGTACTGGCGCACGAACTTGACGATGCGCCAGCTCGCTCCGCTGTTCGGGGTCTCGAAGTCGGCGGCGGACCGGATCGTCGACCACCTCGGGCCGATGCTCGCCCTGCAGCCCCGCAAGCGGTTCGCCAAGGACACCGTGCTGATCGTGGACGGCACCCTGGTGCCCACCCGCGACCACGCCGTGGCAGAGCAGTCCAAGAACTACCGATATTCCACGAACCACCAGATCGTCATCGACGCCGACACCCGCCTGGTCGTCGTGGTCGGCCGGCCGCCCGCCGGCAACCGCAACGACTGCAAGGCCTGGGAGGAATCCGGCGCCAAAGCCGCCGTCGGCAGAACACTCACGATCGCCGACGGCGGCTATCCCGGCACCGGACTCGTCATGCCCCACCGCCGCCGCAAAGGCGAAGACCTGCCCGACTGGAAGCAGGCGCACAACAAGTCCCACAAACAGGTCCGCGCCCGCATCGAGCACACCTTCGCCCGCATGAAGACCTGGAAGATCCTCCGCGACTGCCGACTCAAAGGCGACGGAGTCCACCACGCCATGCTCGGCATCGCCCGCCTGCACAACCTCGCCCTCGCCGGATAGGCCAGCAGATCGCGACCGACCCTGCCCAGGGCGACTCAAAGATCATTTACGGGACAAGCCTTAGTGGTCGAGTTTGGAAGTCCTTCGGGGGTTGACGCTGAGGAAGCTCCCGTGCCTGGTGGTGGCGTGGAACGCGCCGAGGGGCGAGTTGACCTTCAAGTTGGATGAAGGTCAACAATCGGGTCCATGGACGGCACCACGGAACTACTGAGCATCAGCGCTTTCGCGCGGCGAGTGGGTCTCGCTTCGAGCGCCCTGCGTTTCTACGACGACTGCCGCGTTCTGCGGCCAGCGTGGGTTGACGGGGCGACCGGATACCGCTTCTACAGCCCTGCTCAGGAGGCCCGTGCCGCTCTCCTGCGCAGTCTGCGAGAAGCGGGACTGCCGCTGGCCGAGGTCACCGTGGTACTCGATGGGCCCGAGCGTGAGGGCCGAGAGGTGTTGGAGCGGCACCTGGAGAGGATGCGGGACCAGACTCAGACCGCCAAGGCCGCCATCGCGGTGGCTCTGCGTTCCCTCTCGACTGCCGACAGTACGACGGAAGCGCGGATCGGCGGCGTGGAGTTGGCCAGTGCAGTACGCCAGGTGGTGCCGGCCGCGGCTTCCGACGGGGAACACCCTGCGCTGGGTTGCGTCCTCATCGAATTCGAAGACGGCGAGGTTCGTCTGGTGGCCACCGATCGCTATCGCCTGTCGATGCGCGTCCTGAGGCTAGCGGCACTCGACGGAGGGCCCCGCCGTCTGCTGGTGCACGCGGCTGACCTGATCGAGTTCGGTCAATGGGCAGCGCGAGTCCACCAGGTCACCATCCAGGTCGGACCGGACGGGGCCCGAGCACGCAGTACGTCAGAGTCCCGTGTCCTGGTGACGACCGATGACCTGTTCCCTGCCTACCGCGAGATGCTCTCGGCTCTGGCCCCGCCCGAACACCGCGTGATCGTGGATCGCCTGGCCCTGCGTGACGCGGTCAACAGCCACGCAGACGCTACACACCTCGCCTTGAGCTTCGCCGGCGACGAGCTGGTCGTCTCTCTCGCCGATCACTCCAACGCCGTCACCCTGCCTGCGATCTGCCATGGAGACCTGCCCCAGCGGATCGGGTTCGACCCTGCCGTCCTGGCTCCCGCTCTGGAGGCCAGTGTCGGGCCCGACGTTCTGCTGGAGATCTCCGCCGTAGACCGGCCTGTCGTGGTGCGTTCCGCAGACCAGGGCAGCTTCACCACGCTGGTCATGCCCGTCTCCCTCAGCACCTCCAGCTGATTCTTCCTCAACACCGCACCTTCATCACCCCAGGAGAACCGTGACCGACCCCCAGAACATCGTCGTGCAGCTGTGCGTGCAGGGTATGCAGGCCGAGACCGAAGGACGAGATGCCCGAGCGCGGGACCTCTTTCTCCAAGCGTGGGAAGCGGCTGAGGACGACTACGACGCCTGCATCGCCGCGCACTACCTCGCCCGGCACCAGCCAACCCCGCAGGAGACCCTGCGCTGGAACCAGGAGTGCCTGAACCGGGCCGACAAGGTCGGCGACGACCGTGTCCGCGGCTTCTACGCTTCACTTCACGGCAACATGGCCCGCGCCCACCGGGACCTGGGCCAGATCGACCAAGCCCGCGAACACTTCGAGTACGCAGCGAAGCACATCGACGACGTCCCAGCAGGCCCCCACCAGCAATGGCTCCGCTACCGCATCGCGGCAGGACTGCGTGCCACCGCCCCGGCCGCACCACAGCAGCACGAAGACCCGGTCGGCGAACTCCTCACCAAGCTCTGCGCCCGCACGGACCTCGAAGCCCTGAGTCTGCTGCTGCCTCCGTACATGGGCAGCCTCGGCACACCTGAGGACGAGGAGAGCATCACCGCCGCCCTGCGCATGCTCCATGCCGAGCGTCGCCTTCCCGACGAGGAGCAGACCGCCCTCAGCCACGCAATCAAGGTGCGGTTCGCTGTGTGAGCACCCGATCCTCGGTGACACGCGCGTAGGCAACCGGCCGCCTTCCTCGGTGCCGATGGACCTTCAACGATCACGCCGGCCCTCCGACCTCGCGGTCGGTGGGCCGTCATACGTGCCAGTCACTACCCGCTCCTCCTACCTCCCCGAACGTCCAACGAGGTGGCAGGAAGAGCGGGGGACAGTCGAAATCGCTCACGCTTATCGGCCTGCCGCAGGATCCAGGGGGACAGGCACTTGTCCATACGCGCTGCCGTGGCGGTGGTGCTGACCGCCTCCGAGCGCCACCGACTGAAGAAGATGGCTTACGGTCATAAGACTCCTCACCAAGCCCGGCAGCGTGCAGCAGTCGTCCTCCTGGCAGCACGTGGCTGGGGTAATGGCAGGATCGCCGCCGAGACCCACCTGCACGTGGACACGGTCCGGACCTGGCGCGGCCGGTTCGCTCATGGCGGGCTGCCAGCCCTGGCCGACCGCAAGCGCTCAGGGCGCCCCGCCCGTTTCACTCCCGTGCAGGTTGCCGAGGCCAAGGCGCTGGCCTGCCAGTTACCCGCCGAGACCGGCGTACCGCTGTCGCGCTGGTCCTGCCCTGAGCTGGCCGCCGAGCTGACCGCGCGCGGGATCACCAACACCGTGTCCGCGTCCACGGTGCGCCGCTGGCTGCGCGAGGACGCGCTCAAGCCCTGGCAGAACCGGTCCTGGATCTTCATCCGTGACCCGGACTTCCGTGCCAAGGCCCAGCGTGTCCTGGACCTGTACGCCCGCACGTTCGACGGTGTCCCGCTGGGCGAGGACGAGTACGTCGTCTCCAGCGACGAGAAGACCTCCGTCCAGGCCCGCTGCCGCTGCCATCCGACCCTGGCCCCAGGCCGGGCCCGGGCGATGCGCGTCAACCATGAGTACGGTCGCGGCGGTGCGCTGGCCTACCTGGCCGCCTACGACGTCCACCGCGCGAAAGTCTTCGGCCGCTGCGAGCCGAAGACCGGAATCGTCCCCTTCATGAACCTGGTCACCCAGGTCATGACGACCGAGCCCTACGCGAGCGCCAGACGCGTCTTCTGGATCGTCGACAACGGCTCCTCCCACCGGGGGAAGAAGGCCATAGACCGTCTGACCAAGGCGTTTCCGAACGCGGTCATGGTCCACACCCCTATACACGCCTCCTGGACGAACCAGATCGAGATCTTCTTCTCGATCGTCCAGCGCAAGGTCGTCCGACCCAACGACTTCACGGACCTGACTCAGGTCCGGAACCGGCTCCGAGCGTTCGAAGACCGCTACAACGCCACGGCACAGCCGTTCCAATGGAGGTTCACCACCTCCGACCTGGACGATCTACTGGCCCGGCTCGACCGACACACATCCGCCGACCGACAAGAAGAATCCTCCGTCGCCCTGGCAGCCTGATCAACCCCCGAAGGACTTCCAGCGCCGACCACTAAGCAGGCGATCTTGCAGTTGGGAAGCCATGGCTCTTTCGGGAACCAGCTGGCGCGTTTGACCTGGGCAGTAGCCTCTGCCAACCACGACTGTGAACGAAGCCAAGCGACCAACATCGACCCAGCGTCCCTATCGCGTGGCCGCCGCAGCTTCACCGGGCAGGTGAATCCGGTACAAGCGGAGGTACGAGTGGGCAGGGTCGGCCCATGCGAGCACACCGGTTCTCGAAATCGGCCGGGAGCCAGCCATGGTGGAGCAGTCGGGGATGAGCTGTGAAACGTGCTCGCGCGGCCAGGACGAAGAGTAGAGAGGCCCACGGAGTGTGAAACCGCAGAGTGCAGTGGCCTCCCTGATTGGTGCGGAGCGCGATCTGAAAGTCCTCAGGCCCGACCAGATCGATGCTGTCCGTCACGCCAGTCCAGTACAGGGAAACAGGGGCGTGCGGATGGCCGAAGTAAGCGCCTTGATCAGTAACCGTGAGTTCCCCACTCCCGTCCAGGACCCAGCGAGGCTGCGCAGCGGCTGCTGCTGCACGGCGGCGTGAGGCATTTCCGAGAGCAGACCCCAGCATGCTGCCGATGACAAATGACGGACGGCCGACAGCAACCACGTTCGTGTGCTGGTAGCTGCCGTTCCCCCGGGCGCGCCAAGTCAGCCGCTGAGCTGGCCCCACCGCCAGGACGCGCTCATTCGGAGCAAGCCGCGCGTAAGTAGCGAGACGTGGGCGCCTCTGTAACCTGCCACTCACTAGATCCGCGAGGATGTCGCACGTATGCCACAGGTGTTCGTCCAGGTAGGTCCAGGATTGCTCGCCGTGGGGTAAAGCCCTCGGATGATCCACACACTCCCCCTCGACCGCGCTCCGGCGCCACCGTCTCCCTGGCCAGACAGTATCCGGCCCGAGGCGCCCTCTTCGCATCAACCACATGAGAAGGACGGCCGGGGAACGATCACGCTGCAGTTGGGGAAAGATCTTCAGTCCTCTTCGGAGCTGCTCATCGTCAGCACCTGGCAGGACACAGTGATGCCGGAACCAGGGGGCGTGATCTCCCGGGCGGGGACCGCCAGGGTCGCACCTTCGGCGTCCGCCGCGCCGCCCAGCATCTTCCTACGGGCGCCATCGGGGTCCTTGAACTGGCCGTACATCCCGGAGAAGACCAGGGCACCCTGTCCCTTCGGGGAGTTGGAGGTGTACTGGCCGACGACCGGCTTCGGATTGCGGATCTTCGAGTCGTAGCTGCCCTTCAGGGCTTTCTTTCCCTCGGTGTCCGACAGGTCCTGGACCAGCTCGTACTTGCCGTCCAGCATGGTCTTGGGAACAGTGAGCCGGTACCGGGCCTCGGGGAAGCCGGATCCGCTCGCCAAGGATCCGGCCCCCGCCAGCAGCCTCACGCCGAATCCGAGAACGCCGAGCACCACAAACGAGCCCGCGACGATCCCGATCACCATGCCCGTCCGCTTCTTGCGCGGCGAGCCCATCGGGGGCTGGCCCCACACACCCTGACCGGGATACGGCTGCGGCGGGTAGGGGTGACCCGGGTACTGCTGCTGGTACGGGTGGGGTGAGGACTGCGGGGCGTGCAGCTGTCCACCGTACGGATTCGGGGGCTGCGAAGACCCGTAAGGGCCAGGGGGCTGCGACATGCTCATGCCCGAACGCTACGTCAGCCCCGCATGCCGGAGCCGACCCAGGGTGCGCCGGTCGTAGGGTTCACTGGGTGAGTGACATCTATGAGCTGATGATTGCCGTCGATTTGAGGGACGAGATATCCGAGCAGGAGCTCGCCGAGCTGAGCTGGCATCTGGGGACCGGGCCCCAACCTGAGCGCCTGTCCATCGTCACCGAGTTCCCGGTCGTAGTGGTGGACGACTCTGGGGTCCCGGAGATTGAGGACGACCCCTATCCGCTGCTGGCCGGGGACGGCACAGCCTGGCGGGTGGGTGGTGTGCTCTGCTCGGCACTGACCCGTCGCGCGGACCTGCCGTGGAAGGGCTGGTCGCTGACGTCCCGCCAGGAGATCCACCCCGACGAGTTCGAGAAGGTCGGCGAGCTGCTCTGCTGGCTGGCCGCAAGGGCTCACGAAACGCACCAACTCGGGGATAGCGCAGTCGGGATCGGATCCCTCAGGTTCTATGAAGACGAGGCTCCGGATGCACTTCAGGTCAAGAGCCAGGCAGGTCAACTGGCCGACCTGAAGATTGGTGAGGAGCCTCCTCCAAGCCGTCGCGCGCCGGGCGGCAGTGCTCAGAAACGCCAAACCACCACCAGGACACCAGCGTGGTTGGCTCAGCCGACCTTGTGGTGTTCGCGGATGGCGACGATCTCGCGTACCGCGTCGGCGACGGCTCGGAAGTCCTTGCGCAGGATCTTGGAGTGGTTGCTGACGACCTTCGCGCTGACCCGGATGTTCGGGTTACGGGCGACCACCGGGTCGAGGTTGGCGCGGATCCGTTCCATCAGCTTCGGGTCGCCGCCGAGGTTGCCGCCGGTGGCGAGCACGTACCGGGCCGGCACGGTCACACGGTCGAAGACCGGGTTGAGGGCGGCGGGCGTGCAGAGCTCGTTGATCTCGATGTTGATCTCGGCGTGTTGCGCGGCGCTCATCCGCGCGGCCAGGCCGAGCGGGCGGGCGATCGGGAACAGCGGGCTCATCTTGCGGAACAGCTTGCGGATCTGTTCGCGGGCGGCGTCGTCGAGCCACTCGTGCGGCATGGCGCCGTCCACGGACACCACCCCCGCGACGCGGTCCGGGTTCCGGGCGGCCCAGTGCACGGCGAGCATGGCGCCGTAGGACCAGCCCACCAGGATCGGCCGTTCCACGCCCCTGGCCGTGAGGACGGCGTCGAGGTCGCGCAGGCACGCCTCGAACGAATAGTCCGTGGCGCGCTTCGACTTGCCGCGGGCGCGCTCGTCGTAGGTGATGTGCCGGTAGTCGCTGCCGAGGGCGCTGATGACGCGCCGCCAGTGCGACTGGTCGGCGTAGGAGCCGTTGAGGTAGACCACGGGGCGGCCAGAACCGCCGGTATCGGTCACGGCCAGTGCGGTGTCATCGATCGACACCATGCCGGTCCAGGCGGACTGCTTGATGGAGTTCATGGCTTGCCTCTACTTCCGGGGTCAGAGGTGAATCACAGCGGTGGACTGACAGTGATGTCCGAACAGGGAGTGCGGCGCCGCGTACTTCGGGGCTCTCCTCGGCCTCTTCGGGCCGGGTGACTGCTCAGGGGCTGCGGGTCAGATGCTGCGGGCGGTGATGTCGCCGTAGGCGGTGGTGGCGTGGATGTTCAGGGCGGTGGTGCCCTCGGTGTTCTTGAGGGAGTTGTGGATGCGGCCGTAGGAGGTGCCGGCGTCCAGGGCGGCGGAGACTCCGGCGGCGGCGCCGACCGAGATGTTGCCGTGCTCGGTGCGCAGCCGGACCGTGCCGCGCACGGCCTCGGCGATGGTCAGGTTGCCCTTCTGGGTGCTGATCTCCGCGGGGCCGCCCAGGCGGCCGACCGAGACGTCACCGGCGAGGAGGCTGAGGTGGGCGCTTGCGGCCTCGTCGAGGTTGACGGAGGCCTGGGCGCCCTCGAAGGTGACGTCGCCGAGGCGTCCGACACCGTGGAACTCGGCACCGGCCGCCTTCGCCTCGATACGCGAGCCGGCGGGCAGCTGGACGGTCACCTCGACCGAGCCGGAGTTGCCCAGGGTGCGGTTCTTCGCCGGTGCGGCCTGGATGCGCAGGACGCCGTCGGCGTATCCGACCGTGATCTGCTCCGCGGCCGTCACGTCACGGCCGCTCGAGGCGTTCGCCGGCAGGACCTCGACCGCGGTGTCCGTGCGGTCGGCGGCGACGAAGCGGATGCGGCCCGCGGGGATGTCCAGGACGGCGGCGATCGGGGCGGGGGTGTCGAACTTCTGCATGGTGCTTTCCTTCGGCTCGTTGTTTCCGATGAAGGAAAAGCTACGTTGCGTTCAGAGATTCTTCAACATGTTCGTTGCGTATGAATGGTGTTTGCGCAGGTCAGACTCGGCAAATTGTTGCAATGGGTTACAAATTAATGCAACGAGAACGCCTTCTGCGTTGCAATCAACTGGGAGTGAAGGCTATGCCGGAGGCATTGCGAGCGGGCTGCGGAAGGGGGCTGGGTGGCGTGCCTGGTCGTCAGCGCCGAACTCGCGCGCGCAACAGTTCCCGTACTTCCGCGACGCCCTCCCCGTGATCGAACTTGGTGTCGAGGCGCTGCGTGTCCTCGGAGGACGGCTCCGCCCACAGCGGCGGCGACCGTCGGGGCGTCCCGGGGAGCCGGATCGGCCGGCGTCTCCACAAGATCGGGATCAGGTCTCGGCAGGACCGCTCCACCGCACTGTTAGACCTTGCCGCCGAACTGCCCGCCGCCATGCTCGCCAGGGTGCTCGGCGTCCACATCCAAGTCGCCATCTGGTAGCAGAAGGCATCAGCCGGCGACCGGGGCGCCTACGCAGCCGAAGTCAGCCGGCGCACGACCTCGTGAGCGCACGCGAATCCCGACGCCGGAGACGGTGGCTGGTCGAGAGCAGTGGCCGGGCCAGGCGCTTCTCGCGGCGGTCCAGCTCGGCAAGCAGATCGGTGTCCTTGCCGTCGATGCCGAAGGTGCGGTCCTCTGCGGTGTCGGCGGCCTCGGCGTCCGCGAGCAGGGCGGCGGCCTGGGCCTCCAGAGCGGCGATCTCGGCCTCGATCCGCTCCTCCTTGCCGACCAGGCGGCCGTAGCTCATCGCTTTGTACTTGGAGGCGTTCGCTTCAAGCTTGGTGCCGTCCAGAGCGACGCGGCCCATCTCGACCACGCCGAGCCTCTGCGCGAGGTGCAGAGACTGGGTGAACAGGTCCGCGAGGGCGTCCAGGTGGCGGCGGCGGAACCGCGAGATCGAGCGGAAGTCCGGGGCCTGGTCGGCGGCCAGGAACCGGAACGCGACGTCGTCGGCGCACTTGCGCTCGATCGCCCGCGATGAGCGAACCCGGTGGTGTAGCCGTAGATCAGCAGACGCAGCATCAGCCGCGGGTCGTAGGGCGGGTAGCCGCGCTTCTCGGTGCAGTCGGCCAGGACCGGCCCCAGGTCCAGCACGTCGTCGACCAGGTCGGCGACGAAACGGGCGAGGTGGTCCTGGGGCAGTCAGTCGTCCAGCGACGGGGGCAACAGCAGGACCTGGTGCGGGTCGAACGCCCTGAACCGCTTGTCCACCCCCACCGGACGTCCCTGCGGCTGCTGCTTTTCCACCGGCTCGACCTCGAACAGCCCGTCCCCACCGCGCATGCCGTGGTCCTTCCGTCCCTACGATCATCAACCGGAGGCGGGGCGCTGTCCGGTCGGATAATCCAAGTGCGGTCTGGTCGCCCCGCGTGATACTCCTCCCCGCCATGAGCGATCTTCTGACAGCACGGCTCGTGCTTCATCCGATGACCGTCAGCGAGGCTGAGCAAGTGGTGGCGGGCGAGTCGGATGGCGGTGCCCGATGGGCGCCCGGGTACCCCACCGATGGGGACGTGTCCGCCGCCAGGCGCTTCCTGGACACCTGCGCGAACACCGGTGATCCCCAGCCGTTCGGTAACTATGAGATCCGTCGCCGCGAGGACGGTCAGGCGATCGGCGGCCTGGGCTTCCACGGACCTGCCGACGAGAACGGCAGCGTCACGATCGGCTACGGCCTCATCCCGTCAGCGCGAGGCAGGGGATACGCCTCCGAATCCCTCCGCGAACTGCTGCTGTTCGCGCGGGCACGCGGCGTCACCTGCGTGAAAGGCGACGCCGACCACGACAACATCGCGTCCCAGCACGTCATGATGGCAGCCGGCATGCGGCCAGCCGGACAAGACGAACGCGTCAGGTACTTCGAGATCGCCTGGACCGACACGACGACGAATACGACTGACCCACGCCCCTAGTTGTTGCGGGCGGGACGTTCGTGACGCTCCGCAACAACCAGGCAGCGCCGCGCGTTGCGCACGTGTCGTTCGGTGCACTTGGCACCTAAGCAGTATGGAGCGGTCCGAATCGCGTCGGCAGCGGCCCGCGTAAGGCGACAACCCTCAGAATGACTCGCCGTAGCATGTGGCGATCGCGGCGGCGCGGTTGCGTAGGGAGGTGCGCAACGACTGCGGGGCCAGGGCTTCCGCGTCCGTGCTGAGCTGCCACAGCGCCCATTCCGCGTGTCGTGAATCTTGGAAGGTCACCTCCAGCCGCAGCCAGCCGTCTGCGTCGGGGTCTTCTGCGCGGACGGCCAGCGCGGTGTCCAGCAGGTCCTCCCGCCGCGCCGGGTTCACCCGTACCCGCACGGTGATGTGGTCGCCGCCGGAGAGAAACTGCGCGGAGCGTTCCCGCCAGATCCGGTCCAGATCGACCCGGTTTGGTCGCTGTGCCGTTTCGGGGAGTTCCTCGGCGGCCAACACCCGCGACAGCCGGTAGGTGCGGTCCGCGCCAGATCTCGTAGCCAGCAAGTACCCCCGGTCGCGTACGGTGACCAAGCCGATCGGGTCCACCGTGCGCCACTGTGGTGTCTGGCCTGTGGCCGCGTAGTGGATGCGCAGCTTGTGCCCGGCGAGCACCGCGCGCCGGACCTCGATCATTGTGGTGTCCGGTACCTCCTCAGTGACCAGCCGGCGTGAGAGCAGGTCGGTCTCCGGGTCGACGAGAAATCGCTGGACCGCGTCGCTCGCGGTGGCCCGGTGGCTTTCGGGCAGCGCGTCGACCACCTTCCGCATGGCGGAAGCAAGCGCCGAGCCGAGGCCGAACACCTGCTCGCCGCGCCCCGATCCGGCGGTCAGCAAGGCAAGGGTCTCGTCGTGGTTCAGACCGGTGAGCTCGGTCCGGAAACCGGGCGACAACGCGAAACCGCCGTGCCGGCCGCGTTCGGCATAGACCGGGACGCCGGCCGCGGACAGCGCCTCGATGTCGCGCAGCACGGTGCGGGTGGATACCTCCAGCTCGCGGGCCAGCGTGTCCGCAGTCAGCCGACCGCGCTGACGCAGCAGCAGCACGAGCGAGACCAACCGGTCGGCGCGCATGCGAGAACTTTATCGGAATACATGACTGAGGATGTCGTGATTTGCTGCGAGGTTCGTTGACACGACGTCGAGCCGGCGACTACCGAGCCGATGGACGTACGTACTCCCCATGAATCGAATGGAGCTGACGTGGCGATGGAACAAATGGCGGTCAACCCGGTGTCGTGGTCGGTGGAGATGGGATTCAACCAGGGTGAGGTCGTCTCCGGGCACACGCGGACCCTGTACATCTCGGGGCAGACCGCGATGAGCGGCGACGGCAAGCCCCAGCATGACGGTGACATGGCGGCGCAGTTGGCGCTGAGCATCGACAACCTGGAGGCCGTGCTCGGCGAGGCCGGCATGTCTCTCGCGAACCTCGTCCGGCTCAACGTCTACACGACCGACGTCGATCTGCTTTTCCAGCACTACGGCGTGCTGGCGGCGCGGTTGGGCACTGCCGGGGTTGCGCCGACCACCACGATGCTCGGGGTGACGCGGCTGGCGATCCCCGGCCAGATGGTCGAGCTCGAGGGGACCGCCGTCGCGTGATGCGACCTCGCCACCTCCGCTGCTCGGGATGGTGACGTACATCGCCCCTGCACCCGACCCCGTCGCGGTCGCGGTCGGCGTCGACGGGTTCCGCCCCGGGACTCTCGTACTCGACCGCCGCTCAGCCGACTGCCCGGACACGTCACCGAGGAAGGCGCAGACCTGCAGCCGACCTATCTGCTCCGGCGGGGCAGTTGGGGAGCGGGGCCGGCATTCGAGGCCACCACGGCTATGTTGCGAGCCGCCGCCGGTGAGCTGCCCGATCAGCCGGTCAGTTCTGTCCCACGGCGCGTAGCAGGGTCGCGTTCGACACAACGTTCCGGGTGCCCGCGTCGACCCCGGGGCGGGGCGTACCACTCCAGGGAGCGGACGGAGGCGGGGCGGGAGCGGGCCGGCAGCACCGGTGCCGGTGGGTGGCCGTTGTTCACCCGGCCAGGAATTATGCTCCTTCAGGAAGTTCCGGGTCCGGAGCGCTCGCGCGGTGTCCTCGCCCCACTTCCGGTACGAGGGGAGCTGCTCGAGCACCTCGAGGTTCGTGCGCCGTACGAGCAGTTCCGCGCTGTCGCTCAGTACTTCGCGGCCGTCCGGTCCGAGGAGGGCCTTCCAGACCTGCTTGGGGTTCCGCTTCTCCTTGCAGCCCTTCATCGTGACATGGCCCTCCAGCGCGGAGGGCGCGGTGTACGGGTACGCCTTCAGGGGTTCGGCTCCGACGACCTGTTCCAGGGCTTTCCGGTCAGCCAGCATCCAGGACTCGGTCATGAGCACCGGAACAAGAGGTACCGAGGCCCCGGCCCGCGCGACCAGTCCCCGCCGCTGCTCCAGCTCGGCGACCAGCTTCAGGCGTTCGTCGCGGGCATCCTCACCACCGTGGACGAAGGCCACGTCACAGTCCCGGGCGAGTTCCTCGGCCGCGCGCAATACCCGCTCCGGCTTGGCGTTCGTGCGTACGCCGGACACTTCGCACCGCAGTACCTCCACGGTCTGCGAGCTGCGTTGCTGGATCAGCCGGTCCAGCTGGCGCTTGACGAGGCTCGCCAGGTAGGGCCCGTCGCTGCCTTCGACGAGCAGCCCGGGTTTCAACGGCCCGTACTTGTACGTCACGAAGCCCCCCGGCCCAGGTTCCTCAGCAGCCTCTCCACGTGCTCCGGTGAGACCGTCTCGCCGGGATCCCACTCCGGATCGAAGGCCCGCAGCGGACGGGCCACGGTTGTGCGGACGACGCTCTGCGTCTGCGGATCCACCCGGTCGGCCTGCTCCATGAAGACGAGGCTGCCGGAGAGGTCGTCGCGGAGCGCTGCCAGCAGGGCCGGGGAGTGCGTGGTGGCGATGAGCTGCCGGTACGGGGTGGCGGCGCGGGCAGAGACGGGGGCGGCGGCGTCCGGTGTCACTCCGGAGCCGCGCCTGAGCCTGCGTACGAGATCGGCGATGTGCTCGGGGTGCAGGCCGTTCTCGATCTCCTCCACGTACATCCCGCCTGGCCAGACCGGGTCCGCGGCAGTGGCGAGCAGGGCCACCATCCGCAGGGTGCCGTCGGAGAGGGCGGGCGGGCTGATCCAGCCCGTGTTGCTGAACCCCACCTCGAAGTCGTATTCCTCCCGGCGCCGGTCGTACAGCGGCCGGATGTCCTGCACTCCGTCGATGAGGGCGGCCAGATCGCCGACGAACCGCCTCCAGTTGCCCGGCGACTCGTCCTTGATGCGGTGCAGGACCGCCGCCAGGTTGCCGCCGTCCGGGGTGGTCCTGCCGGTGGCGAGAGCAGCCGTCGGCGTGCGCAGCGCCTCCGGATCGAGGACGAAGGGGTGCCAGGAGGCGCACTCACGGGCCACCAGTGCGCGCAGCTCGGCGCCCGGCGCCACCGCGAAGTCCTCGGTGTACCTTTCGCCGTCCTCTTCGGCGCCGCCTTCGAAGTCCCCCAGAGCCTGCGGATCCCAGGCGGGGCCGATATTCCCCTTGAAGGCCAGATAGTCCACGTCGTCCGTGCGGGCAAGGAAGGCAGAGCGCGCCTGCGCGATGGCAGACTGCGCTTCCTCATCCAGCCCCACGTTCGTCATCCACCCGGGTTTGACGAGGCTGCTGACCCAGACGGCGCTCGTCCTGTGCACTCCCACCTTGCCGTTCGGCATGCGGCCCACGCTCAGGCGGATACGGACCGGGAGCGGGCCGTCCTGCGAGGCGATCAGTGTTCCGACGGTGATGGCGAGCGTGTGGCCCGGCTCATCGGCGCCCCGGTGGAACAGACTCCCCGGGGACAGCCGGGAGTCTTCGCGGACCGTTGCCTCGAAACCGCGGTCGGCAGTGCCGGCGACCAGGCGCAGCGCATCGAAGAGGTTCGACTTCCCGGCACCGTTCGGGCCCAGCAGGATGAGCGTCGGCGGCACATCGAGGCTGAAGTCGCGGAACGACTTGAAGCCGTCGATCCGAATCTGGGTGATCATCCTCTGGTCTGCTCCTCTGGGCCGTCACGTGCCCTGCCACCCTAGCGTCGAAGACATCACCGGCATGCGAACGGGTGCTCTGGCGGCGCCGTCTGACTGCTCGCCAGGCGTACGTGTCCACCACTCAGGCCGCATCCACGACGCCCTCACGGCCACTACCTGGACGGCAGCGGCACGCCGCTGGAGCTCGACATCGACCGGGCGTTGAGCAGGAACCCTGCGATGCGGGCCGATGTCCACCGGGACATCCAGAAGAATCAGGACGAGTGGAAGCAGGAGGCCCTGGCCGCCTTCGAGAAGTCCGGCGGCGCGCCCGTCTCGATTCCCGTGGAGTACCGGGCACCCGGACAAGGACTCCGAGATGGCGCGGCTGCACACCGTCGGTCTGGCCCGGGAGTTCGACATGTGGGGCACCAGTTCAGTACAGACGTACGATTTCGGTGCACCCGGTGCGGGCGTGGCGCCGCCGGCGGACGCGGGCCGTGACGGTACGCGCAGTGACCCGTCCCGCGGCGAGGAGCAGAACCGGTGAAGCGCAGAACGGTCGGGGTCGCGGTCGGGGTCGCAGCGGTGGCGATGACGGCCGTGGGGCTGGGCATCGCCCTCGGCTGAGTGCCGGAACCGAAGGACAACCGGTCTGTCGTCCCACAGTGGCTGCAGAACGTGGCGAGCAAAGAAGCGGCTGCGTACCTGCATGTGCAGATTCCGGCGGACGCCCAGGATGTGAAGGGGGCGGGCGCGGACGGCTGGGATGCCGACAGCTACCTGCTGTCCTTCACCGTGCCGCACGCCGAGGCCGAGGCGATCGCCGCCGATCTGCGCCTCGACGAGCCCTTGAAATCCCATCCTCCGCTGCCCCCGAGGGAGTACCCGTCCCCGGTTTCCTTCGCGCACCTGGGTCTGCCCAGTCCCGACACCGTGCCGAACGCGCGCACGGGCAGCGTCTGCCCGCCGTGCATCGGGGACAAGCGCAGGTCCATGCTCCAGAGCATCGGCATCACCCTCCAGGACCTGGGAGACGGGATCACCCGGGTCTATCTCGGGGGGCAGTGAGCGAGCTCGGCCAAGGTCCGCCCGGCAGGCAGTTGGGCCGGTCATGGTCCGGGGGCGGTGGAGGCAGCCCCAGACGAACCGGCTGAATCCTCACCGGCTGACCCCGCCCGCGCCGGGTGTGCGCCGGCCCGGTCCGTCAGCGGGGCGTGAGGCGCCACTGCTGCTCGGGGCGGCCTACGCACGGCGACTGGACCACCGGTGCCGTCTGCTCCGTGTCCGCGCGGGCGACGCTCAGGCACAGCCCGCTGTTGTCGTTGACGAGGCGGTACAGGACGCGGCCCGAGGGGTCCCGGGCCGGCTCCGGGGCGACGCGCCACAGGTGATCGGGGTAGTCCCCGCAGGGGAACTGGTTGACGGTGACACCGGCGGCCTTGTTCGCGGCAGGTACGGCCGCGCACAGTCCGCTGTTGTCGTTGGCGATCCGGTACAGCGGCCCGGCGGGGCCTTGGCCCCAGGGCTCGATCCGCCAGTAGTGGTCGGGGTGGTTCCCACAGCCGAACTGGTTCAGGTCGACGACCTCGGTGCTCGCGCCGGGAACGGCCAGGCACAGGCCGCTGTTGCGGTTCACGATCCGCACCGGGGCGTCGATCGGTACCGCCGCCGGCTCGGTGGCCCCGTCCTTCCCCGTGGACGGAGACGGTCCCGCCTCAGAGGTCGGGCGTCCGGCCGGGGACGACGCGGGCGGGCTGCCCGGAGGAACGGAGGGGGTCGGTGTCGGGGATGGTGTGCCTTGAGCGGTGGCGCCGGTGGACGGCGAGGGGCTCGCCGTACCGGCCGATGGCGCGGCGACCGAACGCGGCGGCCCCGGTGGGTGTTCCGCCCCACGCTGCTGTCCCGCCACCATGGTCACCAGGACCCCGACCACCGGCACGACCAGCCCGACCAGCCACCAGGCCCACCGCGGCGGTGTGTAGCCCGTACGGGCCCCCGAACCCGTGGTGCCCGGCGTCGCCCCCGCCGCCCCTCCGGACCCGACGTCCTCCGCCACGGCCATCCCCCGCCCCCGAGTTCGCCCCACGGCTCAACTCGCCGTCACCAAAGTATTACTGAGGGAGTATCGGACAATCGGCCAGGTGCCGTGATTCCGGAGGGCATCGTGGGGGAGAACGCCGTGATCGTCGCGTTGTCGTCGCACTCGGCGAACACCCCGTCGTACATCGGGATCTGGTGCGACCCCGCACCGGGAACGCCCGGCACCAGCGTGGGGAAGCCGGACGGGGTGGCCCCGGACACGCAGCAGCCGTCCGCCTCGCCCTGGACGTTGACGAAGGTGAGCCGGGGTCACCGTGCCCGCCGCGCGGTCAGGGACGGTTCCTGTCCGGCGATCCGTTGCCCGCGCCGGCGACAGTGGGGAAGCCGTGCAGCATGCAGGGCTGCGCGGAGGTGTTCGTGACCAAGACGATGGCGGCGCCCGTACTGGTCGACGTCGACTCGGACAACCCGGCAGCCTGGCGCACGCTCAGGTACTTTCGGCTCGCGCCTCGGCCGCTTTCCGCGACGAAAGTTGCCCGTACGATCATCCTCCGTGCGGACGAAGACCGCGCCACGGGTCCCTAGCGTGGTCCGCATGACCAGTGACTCGGGGGACCGTAGCGGCGGACGCCAATGGCTGCGGGCTGCAATGGGTGTCGTGGCGGGAGTGCTCGCTGCGGCAGGTGTGTGCGCGATTTTTTGGTGGCTGGGCCTGAACCTGGGCGTCGGCGCGGCCTGGCTGTCCGGCAAGGCCGCGGTGAAGGTGGGCTTCTTCGTGGCCGCCGGTGGCCTCGCCGCTGTGACCGTGTGGTGGCAGGGGCGCCGTGCATCGCGTTCCACGCCGCCCGAGGAGACGGGCTGAGGCCCGTGCGCGGCCCTTTGGTCACCCGACCGATCGCACCGTCAGCCGGACCGACCAGGGCGTGGCACGCTGCTGGTGGTAGGCGCGGCTGAGGACGAGGACGAGAACGCGGCGAGCTGAGCCACCAGGTACGGGAGCGCCGTGGCCCAGTGCAGCCGCCGAGCGACCCTGGTTCGGGTGACCGGCGGCGTCACCGGCGGGAAGAAGTCCCGGTGGCGGACGCGGGCGGCGGGGTCGACGCCGGCCCCGCGGCAGGTGAGGGACTTGGCGTTGCGGGGGCTGGGTAAGGCTGCTGCATTGGCGGGTAACGCGGCGGCGCCGAGAAGGCTGATGGCGAGCGGGATGGTGAACAGGGCCTGGATGCGGGTGCGGTGACTCCTCCCCCTGAAGGAGGGGGTTTCTCGCTATGCCGGTTGGGCGTCGCGACGGACCAGCCCGGCCCGTAGAACGTTGAGTGCGCCCACTGTGTCCGCGTGCGCCTGGTGGCCGCACGAGACGCAGTGGAACTTCTCCTGGGTGGGCCGGTTCTCCGCCGCGACGTGCCCGCATTCGGGGCAGGTCCGGGAGGTGTTGCGGGGGTCCACGGCGATCACTTCCCGTCCGGCGCTCTCAGCCTTGGCGTGCAGGATCGTCAGGAACACCCCCCATCCGGCATCCGAGATCGAACGGTTGAGCCCGGCCTTCGCGGCGCCCCCGTTGGGCAGGAAGCCGCCCGGTGTTCCGGGGTCGGGCTTCGACGCGGGGGCCTTGACCATGTTGTGGATCTTGAGGTCTTCGTGCGCGATGAAGTCGTGTTCGCGGACCAGGCCCAAGGCGGTCTTGTGCGCGTGGTCGAGCCGCTGGCGTGCGACCTTGCGGTGCAGGCCGGCAACTTTGTGGACGGCACGGCGGTGGTTGGCGGTGCGCTTGTCGCGGCGCACGCGCGGGAACCGGGAGAGGCTCTGCTGTGCGGCTTCGAGTTTCGCGGCGGCCTTCCGGCCGTGGCGTGGGTTGGCGACATGCTCACCATTGGAGGTGGTGAGGAACGAGGCTATGCCCATGTCGATGCCGACCGCGCTGCCCGTCTGGGGCAACGGCTCGGGCTGTTTCTGCTCGGCCGTCAGGATGACGTACCAGCGTCGGCCTTCGCGCTTGACGCTGACGGTCTTGACCTTGCCGACCACCGGACGGTGCTGGTTGACCTTGACGTGCCCGATGCCTTGGAAGCGGACGCGGGTGACCTGATCGTGTGGGGTGGAGTTCCAGCGGCAGCCGTCGCCGTCCTTGGGGAAGTCGACCGTGTCGAACCAGTTGACGCCCCGGAAGCGGGGGTAGCCGGGCGCCTCACCTGACTTGACGCGGCGGAAGAACGCGGCGAACGCCTTGTCGAGTCGGCGAAGCGTCGCCTGCTGGGAGGAGAACGACCAGCGGCCCTGACGCTCCGCGTCGAATGCCCGGATCTCCTTGAGCTGCGCCGACTGCTGCCCGTACTTGACGGACGTCTTCGACACGTGCCGCCAGGCGTCACGGCGTTCCTGCAACGCCCCGTTGTAGAGCGAGCAGTGATCGCGCAGCATCCCGCCCAGCGCGACCTGCTGGCCCACGGTGGGCCGCATGAGGAACCTGTACGCACGAATCACCCGGCCCACCCCCTTCGGTTCTGTGATCAACCTAGAGGAGGCCACTGACAACGCAGCGAACCCCGGCGCTCCGCGCCTTCGGTCCAAGGATGCGTTTCCCTCCCTGGCTGAAGCCGGGGATACCCACGCAAGATCAGGGATGGATGCCGGGCATGGGGATTCCCCTTCGGTGTTCCGTGTTCGGCGGGTGGGCGTTGCCGAGCGGCAGAGCATCAAGCGACCGTTAGAGGCTATAATCGATTTGAGTGAGGGGCAATAGGTTGCATGAGACCTTCTAACCGTCGTCGGGCGCGGGTGCCGTGGTCCCTGGCCGCCTTCCTGTATCCCGGTTCCGGTACCGCAGCAGCGAGGACGCCAGGCGTGGGGTCGCCTCAGTCGCCGCTTCCGACACCGCGATCGGGTGCGCTCATGTCCCCCGTCGCGGGCGTGCCTTCGGCGAGCCCGTAGCGCAGGTACACGGTGCCCTTCGGGCCGGCTGCCGGGGGTGCGAGGAGCGTGACGTTGGTGGGCACCGCGCCGTCGTCGAACACCTTCTTCCCGACGCCGAGCACGATCGGGTGCAGCCAGAGGTCGAGACGGTCGAAGAGCTTCTCGCGCAGGAGGGTCTGCACGAGGTTCAGGCTGCCGACGACCTTCACGTGCTCGTGCCGGTCGCGGATCTCGCGCAGCGCGCCGGCCAGGTCCGGGCCGAGTTGCGTGGACCCGGCCCACGAGAGGTCGGGCCGGCCGCGAGAGGCCACGTACTTCGGGACGCTGTTGAAGAGGGTGGCGATCTCGTTGTCCTGGCCGCCCTCCTGGTGAGGCCAGTAGGCGGCGAAGATGTCGTACGTCCGCCGGCCGAGCAGCAGGGCGTCCGTGCCTTCGTACGCGGCTCCGACCTGTGCCCCGGCGACCTCGTCCAGCAGCGGCGCCTGCCAGCCGCCGAACGGGAACCCCACCGGGTCCTCGTCGGGGCCGCCGGGTGCCTGCCCGACGAGGTCGAGGGTCGCGAACATCTCGATGTGGATGAGGCCCATGGCTTGCTCCCGATGAGTCGGCTGTCTCCGTCAAGAGATAGACCTGCGGGCGCCCGCAGACTCGTCGCCGCGCCGGAACCCGGCTTCCCCGCACGGCACGGCAGGTCCAGCCGGACAGCGTCAGCGCCTGGACGCTCCGAGGGTCTGGCCGGCCGTTGCGAAGCGGTGCTCCGTCAGCTTCAGCTCCTCGTGGAGGTGGCCGAAGTACTCCGTTTCCGCGGTTCCTGTGAGTACCGCAAGCAGGAAGGCGAGGCACCCCATGTCGTGGCTCTCCCACAGCGGGCCGCGCCCCTCGTTGTAGAGCACGGACCACTCGTCGGGGTGCTGCCCGGGCCGCGCCAGCCAGTACAGGAACGCCCCCGTGCCCTCCTCGAACGCCCACGGCAGGACCCGCGCCCCCGCCTCCAGCAGGCCGGCGGGCTTCGCCTCGAATGCCCACAGGTCGGTCAGGATCTCGTCCCGTTCCGTCGTCTGCGCGTGCAGGTCGCAGTCGCTGTAGGCGGAGTCGGGGACGAGCAGCCAGATCGTCTCGTCGAAGATGCCGTCGCCGTACGTCTCGACGAGCTGCTTGTAGTCCGCGGGCAAGGCCGCACCCAGGGCACGCTCGGCCTGCGCCCAGTCCACCGCGGGCGGTGGTTCAGCGGGCGGCGGGCAGAGGCGAACGAGGGCGTCGAGAGCATCAGGGGCATCGGGGGTATCAGGGGCATCGGGGGTATCGGGGGTGATCATGGAACCGACGCTACGTGAACCCCAGTCTGTGCCCGCGACCGGTCGCCGGGCACGTGGCGGCCAGCGGCCCGGGGTCCGTTGGTCAGGGGCCGGTCGGGTGGAGGTCAGCGGGCGCTGCCGATGTTGCGGTCGGCGTCGGAGCCGCTCAGCATCAGGGTGGTTTCCTCGATGCGGTGGAAGCGGCCGTCGGGGGCGAGGTCGGCGAAGACGTAGACCTCCATGGTGACGGTGGTGCCGTCGTTCTTGGTGATGTGGCAGGTGTGCCGGTCGGCGTACTTGTTGCGGTCGTACAGCTCGTCGTGGACCTCGACGCTGCCGCCCGCGACGATGCCGCGCAGGTGCCTGATGTGGTCGAGGAACTCGGCGCGGTCGGCCCAGTCGCCGTCCGTGCGCTGGCGGTACCCGGGGGTGAAGTGGCGCTCGGCGGCCTCCTCCAGGGTGATGTCGTGGTTGAAGAGCAGGTCGCCCAGGGCGGCTTCGATACCGGTGCGGTTCATGAGGGTTCCTTCGGGTGTGGGTCGGGGTGGGTCTGCTCGGGTCTGCTCGGGTCGGGTCGGTCCGGTCGGGTCCGGTCGGGGGTGTGCCGGGGCGTCAGGCGACGGTGGCGAGGGTGGTGTCGAGCCAGTCGTAGATACGGGCGAGGGCCAGGCGCATGGCGCCGGGGTGGCAGTGGGCGCCGGCGCCTTCCTCGGCGGTGAACAGCATCAGGGTCTTGGGGCAGGTCAGGTGCTCGTAGAGCTGCTCGGGCTGGCCCTTGAAGAACTCGTCCTCGGCGGCGTCGCACACGAGGGTGGGGCACTGGATCAGCTCGGCGATGCCGCCGCTCAGGGTGTAGTCGAGGTACGAGGCGCTGAAGGCCCGGGGACTGTCGACGCCCATCACGTACATGCCGTGGTTGATCGCCCACCGCGCGGTGGCGTCCTGGGCGGTGATCTGCTCGAAGCGTGCGTCGAGTTCGGGGGCGGAATCCGCGCGCAGGAGCCGTTCGGCCTCGTCGCGGTCGCCGGGGATGTGGCGGGTGGATATCTGGCCGAGGTCGTAGACGCCGTCGACGGCGATCAGGGCGGCGAGGCGGTGCTCGAAGGCTGCTGCTCTGGGGGCGAGTACGCCGCCCATGCTGCTCCCGAGGAGCGCGATGCGGCTGTTGTCGACCTCGGGCAGGGTTTCGGCGAAGTCGACGACCGGGGTGATGACGTTCTCCCAGTCGGGGCGGAAGACCAGGCCCTGGTGGTGGCGGGGGCCGGGCTGCCCCGGGCCGTCGAAGGTCAGGACGGTGTACCCGCGCTCCACGGCGGCCAGGGCGCCGCTGAAGTGGAGTTCCTCGGCGGTGCCGTCGAAACCGCTGTGCATGATCAGGGTCGGGCGGGGCGTGCCGGTGTCGTCGGCCCGGTAGAGGTAGCCGAGCAGGGTGGTGCCCTCGTAGGGGATGTGGACCGGCTCGATGCGGGGGGCGTAGAGCGCGGCCGCGGCCTGGAAGCAGGTCACGCTGCGGTCGTAGGCGTAGTCGTGGCGGGGGTCGCACGGGTGACCGTGCTGGAAGAACTCCGCCGACCGGTAGTAGTTCGAGGCGCGCAGGAATCCGTCCCGGGCGCTGATGGTGTGTCCCGCGTCCAGGGCCCGCTGGGCTTCCGCGGCGACCCGGTCGGCGGTCGCCATCCACTCCTCGTGCCAGCTGTCGTAGTCGCCTTCCTTGATGCGCTCGCTGGTGGAGACGACCTCGCCGAAGTCGGCGCCGCCATAGGCGATGTGGCTCATCGAGCGCAGGGTCTCGTACCAGAACTGGGGGTTGCCGGGGAACAGCAGCGGCTTCATCACACTCTCCTTAAGCACAGATCTGTGCGTATGGCAGGACTGTAGACCCCTGGGGCGCCAATAAGCAAATAGTTGTGCTTACGATGTGCGGGTGACTTCGAAACAACCGGCCCCGCGCCTCCGCAAGAGCCCCGAGCAGGTCCGCTCAGCCGTCCACCAGGCGGTCATCGACCTGCTGTCCGACCCCGAGGGCGCGGACCTCACCATCCCCGCGGTCGCGCAGCGTGCCGGGGTGAACCACACCAGCGTCTACCGGCGCTGGGGCAGCCGGGAGGCGCTCTTGGCCGACGTGGTCGTCACCCGCCTCGAACGGGACTGGCCGCTGGCCGACACCGGAACCCTGCGCGGCGACCTGATGGCATGGGCCGAGGGGGGCGTCGCGAGCATCCGCACGCCCGAAGGGCGACTGCTCATCCGTGCCGTCGCCCTGTCCATGCCGGGCAGCGCCACAGCTCAGGGGGAGCGCGCGCAGCAGTTCGAGCGCCGCATCGGCGCCATCGAGCGCATCCGCGACCGTGCCACCGCCCGCGGCGAGGTCCCCCCACCCCTCGACCAGATCCTCGACCAGCTCGTCGCGCCGCTCTACCTGCGGGCGATCTTCGGCATCGACCCGCCGGCCTCCGGCTACCCGGAACTCCTCGTGGACCGTCTCCTCGGCAGCACGGCCACGCCGCAGCCGACCTGAGCGCGGACCACGCCTGCATCCCGGGCCCCGGACACCGCGCCGGCGCGGCCCGGACTGCCGGCGAACGACCAGGTCAGCGAGGAGGCGGGCCGGTGGAACCCGGAGGAGAATGGGAAGCAGCTCACGGAGGGTCATGTTTCCCCTTGCCCCATGGGCCGGCCGCTCGCTGACCGCGGTGCTGTTGAGCACGGTGTTCGCGTGGGGCGCGCCCGTTGCTGCTCCTGCCGCCGCCCCGCCGGTCCAGGCCGCGGCAGCGCGGTACATCACGCTCGATCCGACCGAGGGCCCGCCGGGGCGCAGGGGTGGAGGTCCACGGCTACGGATTCGGCAGCTGCACGAAGGCCGGCCTCGCGCCCGAGCCGCGCCCTGCCGAAGCCGCCGAGATCCACGTCACGTGGGAGGGCAGCGACAACCCGAGCGTCGTCACGGCCCGCGCCGACGGTGAGTTCGAGACCGACATCACGGTTCCGTCCGGTGCAACTCCGGGCACCTACCGCGTCACCGCCCGCTGCACGGCCAATTCGAAGCTCAGGGCGACCGCCGACTTCCAAGTGACACCCGAGCCCGGGCCGGCAGCCCTGGCATTGGACCCGGCCAAGGGTCCCGTACAGACGCCGGTCACCACCACCGGCTCCGGGTTCGACGGCTGTACCGCGCACCGCGGCCAGGCCGGTACGGTCACGCTGAGTATGCGGGTCCGGTCGGAGGACAGCGGTGTTCGTCATGGTCCCGGGGACCGGCCTTTTGGGTGTCAGCGGATGCGGAGGCTCTCCAGGTAGGAGCGTGCGTTGCGGCTGGTCTCGGCGACCGAGTCGCCGCCGAACTTCTCCACCACCGCATCGGCCAGGACCAGGGCGACCATGGCCTCCGCGACGATGCCGGCCGCCGGGACGGCGCAGACGTCCGAACGTTGGTGGTCCGCCACGGCGGCCTCGCCCGTGGCGACGTCGACGCTGGCCAGGGCGCGGGGGACCGTTGCGATCGGCTTCATCGCGGCGCGCACGCGGAGCGGTTCGCCCGTCGTCAGCCCGCCTTCCGTGCCGCCCGCTCGGGACGTCGTGCGTTTGATGCCCTCCCGTGTCGGGATCATCTCGTCGTGGGCCCTCGAGCCCGGGACGCGGGCCAGTGCGAAGCCGTCGCCCACCTCGACGCCCTTGATCGCCTGGATGCCCATCAGGGCCCCGGCCAGGCGGGCGTCCAGGCGGCGATCCCAGTGGACGTGCGAGCCGAGGCCGACCGGGGCGCCGTACGCAAGGACCTCGACCACACCGCCCAAGGTGTCGCCGTCCTCGTGGGCCCGGTCGATCTCCACGACCATCGCCCTCGACGCGGCCGGGTCCAGGCAGCGCACCGGATCCGCGTCCAGTTCCGGCACGTCCGCCGGGGTGGGGTACGTACCGTACGGGGCCTTGGCCGAGGCCAGTTCCACCACATGCGACACGATCTCGATGCCTGCGGCCTCCCGCAGGAAGGAGCGGGCGACCGCCCCGAGCGCGACGCGGGCCGCCGTCTCCCGGGCGCTGGCGCGCTCCAGGACCGGGCGGGCCTCGTCGAAGCCGTACTTCTGCATACCGGCCAGGTCGGCGTGGCCTGGGCGGGGGCGGGTCAGGGGGGCGTTGCGGCCCGTCCTGTCCCGCAGGGCCGCACCATCCACCGGTTCGGGCGACATGACCTGCTGCCACTTCGGCCACTCCGTGTTGGCGACCATGACCGCCACCGGTGAGCCGATGGAAAGGCCGTGGCGGACGCCGCCCAGGAGCGTGACCTCGTCCTGTTCGAACCTCATCCGGGCGCCGCGGCCGTGGCCGAGCCGACGCCGGGCGAGGTCGGCGGCCACCAGGCCGGTGGTCACCGGGACGCCGGCGGGGAGGCCCTCCAGTGTGGCCACCAGCGCAGGGCCGTGCGACTCACCGGCGGTCAGCCAGCGCAGCCTGCTCATCGTGCCTCCCGTATCAGGGTCAGGACCTCGCCGCGGACCTGGGCCTTCTCTGCGTGAACGAGGGCCTGGGGGCCCACGACGTTCTTCGGGTTCGTCGGGTTGGCCTCGTGGTGCGAGAACGTCCTGTCCAGGTCGAACTGCATCGGGACCACGTCCGGCGGCGGGTCCGTCAGGGCTCGGATGTCCCCCAGGCCGGTGTCTTGGCCGACCACGATTGCGTCGGCGCCCGTGACGTCGACGAAGGCGCCTCCGAACAGTTCGGCGAGGCGCTCGTCGCACTCGTCCGGGACGCCGCCGCGCACGTCGTAGGCCTTCACGATCTGGTCTAGGTCTCCGAGTGACATGGAGTCTTCCCTGCGAGGTGGATCGCCAGGGCGCCGGCCAGGCCGACTGCGGCGAAGGTGACGAAGGCCCACTGTTGCGCGCCCTGGGCGACGACGGCCCCGCCCAGGGCCGGGCCGACAACCGCGCCGAGACGGCCGATTCCGGTGGCCCAGCCCATGCCCGCGGCGAGCTGCGGGGCCGGGTAGAGGGTGGGGACGGTGGCGTACACCATGACCTGGGCGCTGAACAGCCAGATGCCGGTGACGGCGACGATCACGTAGGTGACGGGGAGTGGCAGCCGTACGGCGAGCAGCAGGGCGCTGGCCGCGGTCAGCAGGAACCAGACCGCCGAGACGCGGGCAGCTCCGAACCGGGTGGCGACGGCGCCCGCGATCAGCATGCCGACCATCCCGCCCGCGTTGATGACGAGGAGGAAGGCGACCGAGGACGTGGGGCCGTATCCGGCGGCCCGCATGAGCTGGGGCAGCCAGGTGCTCACGCCGTAGACGAGCAGGAGTCCGCAGAAGGACGCGACCCACAGCAGAGGGGTGGCCCTGCGGCCGGTGCCGCGGAGCAGGGCCAGGGCAGCGTGCCAGCGGGCCCGGGCCCCGGCCGCCGGCGCCGTGGTGGCGTGCGGGGGCCGCAGACCGTAGCGCTGGGCCAGCTTCCGGGCCTCGGCTGCGCGCCCCTTGGCGAGCAGGACGGCCGGGGACTCGGGCAGCAGCCACAGCAGCAGCGGTACGGCCACCAGCGCGGGCACGGCCCCGGCCCAGAACACCGAGCGCCAGCCGCCGTCGGCCGCCAGAGTGAGGCCCAGGACGGTCGCGAGCATACCGCCGACGTGGTAAGAGGTCATCAGCGCGCCGGCAGTCAGGGCGGCTCGGGCGCCCGGCGCGAACTCCATCACCATGCTCAGGCAGGTGGGCATGACCCCGCCTAAGCCGAGGCCGGTGATGAACCGCCCCAGTCCGAAGGCCTCGACGCCTTGGGCGCCGGCGCACAGCGCCGAACCGGCTGAGAACAGCAGGGTGCAGCCGACGATCACCGGCCGACGGCCGGTCCAGTCGGTGAGATTGCCCGCGACGAGGGCCCCGATGAGCATGCCGAAGGTGGTCCAGCTGCCGACGGTCCCGGCGACGGCAGGGGTCAAACCCAGTCCAGGGTCGGCGAGCATCCGGGGCATCACCGCCCCGTAGACGTTGACGTCCATGCCGTCGAAGAGGACGACCAGCCAGCACAGGGCCGACACGACGAGGGGGCGACGGTGGCTCGGGCGGGGGGCCGCCGCAACGGCGGCCCCCCGCCCGCTCAGGGTTCGACTGGTGGTCATCATGCGGCGCCGGCCAGATCCAGGACGTAGCGGCCGTAGCCGCTGGAGGGGGACAGGCCCTTGCCGAGGCCCGCGGCTGCTCGGTGTTGTTGCATAAGCACCGAGAGCGGGTGGTAGATCATCGGCTTGTCGTGGACAGGCAGCAGCTGCTTGGAGTGGATGCTGGTCAGCGGCCGGAGCCGGGTGCCGGAGCCTCCGGCGAGGGTGATTCCGCGCATGGGCGGGCGCCTTTCTGGGTCGGGGCGGGGCCGGTGGGAGGGACCGGGCTTCAGAGGCCACCCCTAGGTCCACGAGCCGGTCTTGACCGATCCGTACACCTCGTCGGTGGAGTCGTGGAGGCAGCGCGGGCGCGGGTCGTCGGCGACGGGTTCGAGCTGGGTCGAATCGCAGAGGGGCGGGCGGGGGTGGGCGCCGGTTCCAGAGAAAGAGCCCATTACCTCTTTCCTGCCCTCGCGGATCTCGTGGTGGGGCGGGGACGGGAAGCCGTACACCCTCTCAGGTGCCGGTTTTCCCGTCCCCGCCCCCCGCTCGGCGTCGCACCCGGCGGCCGCTCAGGCGGTCAGGCTGAGGGCCGGGGTGGTGGTGACGAGGAGGGTTGCGATCAGGTCGGCCAGGTGGAGGGACTGGGACGGGTTGAGGCGGGGGTCGCACGAGGTGTGGTACCGGTGTCCGAGCCAGGTGTCGTCGATGTCCACGTCCACGCACTCGGTGACGTCGTCTCCGGAGAGCTCCAGGTGGACACCACCAGGAGGAGTGCCGGTCTCCTGGCAGGCGGCGAAGAAGCCGCGCAGTTCCTCTTCGATCGCCCGCATGGTGCGGGTCTTGACGCCCCCCGGGCTGGTGACCCCGTTGCCGTGCATGGGGTCGCTGACGAACCGGTCGGCCAGGCCTATGGTGGAGGCCGCGGTGAGCAGTTCCCGGGCACGTTCGTAAGCCAGTGCCCAGCCCATCCGAAGGACGAAGGTGAGTCGGCCGGGGACGTTGTCCGGGTTGAGGACCGCGTGCAGGGCGAGGAGTTCGTCAGGAGTACAGCCGGGGCCTACCTTGACGGCGATCGGGTTGGCGATGCCGGAGGCAAACTCGATGTGCGGGCCGGTGAGGGACCGGGTGCGCTCACCGATCCACAGCAGGTGGCCGGAGTGGGCCCAGCGGGCGCCGTCGACGGTTGAGGTGCGGGTCTGGGGGAGTTCGTAGTCGAGGAGCAGGGCTTCATGAGAGGTGTAGACCCCCGATCCGGCCAGGAAGGAGAGGGTCTTGGCCGACTCGCGGTAGGCGCGTAGCAGGTTGCGCGGGTCAGGGATGCGGCCGACGGCGGTGAAGGCAGCGGCGTTGACGGCGTCACCGAGGTAGGAGGGCAGTGAGGTGTCGCCGCGTCGTTCGACGGATGATGAGCGCGGCTTGGCGTATTGGCCGGCGATCCGACCGACGGTGACGACCCGGGTCCCGGAGGCTTGGGCGATCCGCTCGGACATGGCGCGCAGCAGGTCGACACGGTTGCGTACGGCGCGGGGGGTGTTGTCGGCGAAGGTCTCGGCGCAGTCGCCGCCCTGGAGGAGGAATGTCGGGCCGGCGAGTTCGGTCCGCAGGGCGCGGGCTTCTGCCATCGGGACGAGCGGGTCGGTGTGGGCGAGGACCCGTCGGACGCGCGCCGTCTCCCGGGGGTCGGGCCAGCGGGGCTGGTGGTCGGGGAGGGCGGCGCGCGATTGCGTTTCGGCCTCGGTCGTGGCGGTCAGGAAGCGGGGATTGAAGACCTCGTGCACGAGGACCGTGGCGTGGTTGGAGAAGGCGATTTCGTAGGCACGGCCGGGCGCGCCGGCGGGGAGCAGGCCGAAGGGTTCGACGGTGAGGCCGGTGGCGAGGATCCGGCGGCGTTCGTACAGGCCCAGGCTGCGTGTGTGCAGGCCGAAGGGGGTGTCGTCCCGGGGTATGACCTGGGGGGCATCGGTGTGGCGGAAGGTGATCAGATTTTCGCTGACCACGGACCCGGTGCGGTCGCGCAGACGGGAGCGCCGGATCCGCAGGTCCGCGTGGGGGCCGGCGCCAAAGACATCGGTGAGGTGACCGAAGGTCCGCACAGTAGCCGGGTCAGGGCCGGGCAGCACTTCGGCGGAGAGCGGGGAGTCCATGAGGGATTGCAGCAGCACGGTCGTGGAGCCTTCGTTGCGCAGCATCATGCGGGTCACCGACGGCAGCGCGGGGGGCTCGGCGAATTCGGGGTACGCGGACAATCGAAACACCCTTGGGTCGGTGATGGTCATCGTGACGTGGGCATGGGCATGGGCGTGGGCGTGGTGGCAAGTACGACCGGGACGGGCGGCGGGTCAGACCGCTTCGGCGGGCCCCCGGAAGACGGAGGTCTCGGCCACCACCTGGCCGATCAGCTTTGCGGCAGCCTCGGCCCCGTTGCCCGTCGGCGCGATGGCCCGGGATGCCTCCGCGGCCCGGGCGCGGAAGGTCTCCGGTTCGTCGAAGGCCGCGCGCAGGATGGTGAGCAGGGTGTCGGCGTCGGGCTCGGTGGCCGTGGTGTATCCGAGGTGGTCGAGCCGGGTCATGGCCTCCCGCTCGTGATACTCGTCCCGTCCGCTGAGCACGTAGGCGACCGGGGCGTCCATCACGGCTAGCTCGGTGACCGAGAGCCAGCCGGGGGGCGAGAGGATGACCTTGGCGTGCTTGACCAGGGAGTGCCAGTCGGCGACGTAGTCAACGAAAACGACTCCGTCGCGCTCCTCGGTGAACGTCTGGCGGCCGATCAGGACGAGCCGGGCCGTCGGGTGGTCGACGCGGAGCTTCTCGAAGGCGGTGAGGTACTCACCGAGCAGTCGTTCCTTGTTCTCGGTGAACATGGTGGTGCCGCCGAAGCCGACGATGGCGTACTCGGTGCCCTGCAGACCAAACCGGGCGTCGATCTCGGCGCGCGGTGCCGGGTCGGCTGCGCACTCATCGCGGACGATCGGGCCGACGACGTGGCCGTTGCCTGCCGCGAGGGCGTCGAACACCGGGGTGCCCCGGTCGAGTTCGGGAACGCTGGGCTTGTCGGTGAGGACAGCGCGGGCCCGACGGGTCACCCATCCGAAGAGGGTGGTCAGCGAGGTCCGGATGGCGTCGACCTCTTCGGGGTCGTCGAAGTCGAAGCCGGCCTCCAGGAGGGTGGCGTTGTCGATCTGGCCGAGGGTGAAATCGTAGCGCTCGGTGATCAGGACGTAGGGGACGCCGGAGATCTCGGCGGCCAGGCACGCGGCGACGTTGTAGTCGCTGACGACCACATCGGGCCGGATGGAGCCGATCAGCGCGACCGCGGCGAGCATCCGGTCGCCGCTTATGAAGGTGCGGTTGAGGTAGCCGGTGACGTACGAGGTCCAGTCGAAGCGTCGGGTGAGCTGCGAGGTGTTGGCGTGGTCCTGCTGATCGGAGGCGGTGTGCACGTGCACGCCGAGGGCTCCGAACATCGGGGTGAACAGGGCGCTCTTGGAACCGAGGTACACGTGCTGTTCCGCTTCGGGGAACAGCGTGCGCACTTTCGCGGCCACCGCGAGGGCCCGCATGTTGTGGCCGGTGCCGGTTTCGGCCGGCAGGTGGAGGATCTTCATCTGTGGCACCTTTCGATGTGGGGACGGGCCGGTTCGACCGGCCGGGTGGGAAGAACCCGGCAGGTCGCGACGGACTTGGCGGCAGGGCCGCGGTCTGACTGCGGGACGGGGGCGCGAGGGAGTGAACGGGCGATCGGGGGATCTGGGCCGGGCGGCTCAGGCGCTCGCCAGCTCCATCACGTACTGTCCGTAGCCGGATGAGGGGGAGAGCTCTTTGCCGAGCAGGGCCAACTGCTCGCGGTCGATGTAGCCCATCCGGTAGGCGACCTCCTCCAGGCAGGAGATCCGGATGCCCTGGCGCTTCTCCAGCACCTGTACGAACATCGCTGCCTCCAAGAGGCTGTCGTGGGTGCCGGTGTCGAACCAGGCCGAGCCGCGTCCCAGATTGACCAGGCGTGCCCGGCCCTCGCGGACGTAGGTGAGGTTGAGGTCGGTGATTTCCAGCTCGCCGCGGTCGGAGGGGGTGAGCTCGGCGGCCCGGCGCACCGCGTCGCCGTCGTACATGTACAGGCCGGTGACAGCGAGGTTGGAGGCGGGCGCGGCGGGCTTCTCTTCCAGGGTGACGATGTTCCCCGCCTTGTCGACGGTGGCCACCCCGTACCGTTCCGGGTCGCTGACCGGGTAGCCGAAGAGGGTGCAGCCGTCGAGGCGTTCGGCCTCGGCGCGGAGCATGTCGGGCAGCCGGTGCCCGTAGAAGATGTTGTCTCCGAGGATGAGGCAGATGTCCTGCCCGTCGGCGAACCGGCCGCCGAGGGTGAGAGCTTCGGCGATGCCGCCCGCTTCCTGCTGCACGGTGTAGCTGAGCGAGACGCCGAGGCGTTCCCCGTCACCGAGGAGCGCCCGGTAGGTGTCGAGGTGCTGGGGGGTCGAGATGACCAGGATCTCGGTGATGCCGGCCTGCATGAGCACGGACAGCGGGTAGTAGATCATCGGCTTGTCGTAGACCGGCAGCAACTGCTTGGAGTGCACGCTGGTGAGTGGGCGCAGGCGGGTGCCGGAGCCGCCGGCAAGGATGATGCCGCGCATGGTTCCCCCTTTGGGGCGCTTGGCACAGGGCGCCGGTTCGCTGGGCGCCGGGCCTTGGGTGGGTGAGGTGGGACGGGCCGTCAGTCGGCGTCAGCGGTCGTGCTTGTGTCGCCGGTGCGGACACCTGGGGTGACGGAGAGAAGGGGGCGCCACCAGTCGGTGTGCTCCCGGTACCAGGTGATGGTCTCGGCGAGGCCGTCTTCGAAGGCGACCTCGGGGCGGTAGCCGAGGGCTCGCAGCTTGGAGTCGTCCAGGGCGTAGCGGCGGTCGTGGCCCTTGCGGTCGGCGACCGGGCGGACGGCGGACCAGTCGGCGCCGCAGGCTTCGAGGATCAGTTCGGTGAGGCGGCGGTTGGTCAGTTCCCGGCCGCCGCCGATGTTATAGACCTGTCCGGACTCGCCCTTGGCGAGGACGAGGTCGATGCCCCGGCAGTGGTCGTCGACGTGGAGCCAGTCGCGGACGTTGAGGCCGTCGCCGTACAGCGGCACCGATCCGCCTCGCAGCAGGGTGGTGACAAAGAGCGGGATGACCTTCTCGGGGAACTGGTATGGGCCGTAGTTGTTGCTGCAGCGCGTGATGGAGAGGTTCAGGCCGTGAGTCCGCGTGTAGGCCAAGGCGAGCAGGTCGGCCCCGGCCTTGGCGGCCGCGTAGGGCGAGTTGGGGGCCAGCGGCCACTCCTCGGTCCAGGCCCCCTCGTCGATGGATCCGTAGACCTCGTCCGTGGAGATGTGGACGAACCTCGCCAGGCCGACGGTCCGTGCGGCGTCCAGCAGGTTCTGGGTGCCGAGGACATTGGTACGGACGAACTCGGCCGGGTCCTGGATGGAACGGTCGACGTGGGTCTCGGCGGCGAAGTTGACCACCGCGTCCACGTCGGCAAGCAGCTGCGGGACGAGGTCCGGGTCGGCGATGTCGCCCTCGACGAACCGCAGCCCGGGATGGTCCGCCACCGGGGCGAGGTTGGCGAGGTTGCCCGCGTACGTCAGCTTGTCGAGCACGGTCACGCGGTCGACTGCGAGGTCCGACCGGCCGTCGAGAAGCCTTCTCACATAATTTCCGCCGATGAAACCAGCACCACCGGTCACTAATATGTGCATGAAATGTATCCGCCCTTCGACGGTGTCACTCGATATTCCGCGGCGCATAGCGCCGTCTACAGAAATACGGAAAGAAGAGGGAGCGGAACCATATCGCCTATCCGACGCTCCCCGTTGCCCCCGCGCCCTCCGGGCCTGGACGCAGCCGCGGCCCGGAGGCGATGTCCAATGATCGTAGAACGTCGAACATGCCTGCGCAACACTATACTAGCCAAGGTCGAGGTCAGCGGGGCGCGCCGACAGCCGCACGAAGGGCAATGGCTTCGTCAAGTTCGCACTTGGGAAGCAGAAGCGGAATTCAGCATTCCCCCAAGAAGTGTCGACGTAAAACAGTTTCGATACCGGATGAACCACGCGGGAAAGGTGAGCAGAAACTTCGACAGCAGGTTGCGGAGCTGACCGCAGAACACTAGTTTCCGGCTACATGGAACATTTCCCGGCGCCGTCGGCGCTCATAGAGGGCGACACCGAGGTGGCGCCCGACACGACCATCGGGCCTGGCACCTGGATCCGGTTCGGCACCTCGATACGCGGGTCCGCCCTCGCGGGCGGGGTCTTCGTCGGCTTCCGCTGTCGACTGGACGGGGTCCGTGTGGCGAGCGGCTGCCAGATCGCCTCACTGGCCCGGATCGGACGTCTGGGCGCCGCCCCCGTCACGATCGGGGCCGGCGCCTGGATCGGCGCGCGAGCCGTGGTGGAACCCGGGGTCCGCATCGGCCCTGGCGCCGTCGTCGCTGCCGGGGCGCACGTCCTCGCGGACGTCCCTTCCGATGTGATCGTCGTGGGCCGTCCGGCGCGCGTGCTGCGTCGGCGCGAGGTGGAGGAGGACGAGGCGCCCGACTTCACTGCCATCATCGACCGGGTCCGGGCCCGCGGCGACGCCGGGCGGGCGCTTCCGCCCGCCCACTGGACCTCAGTCGGGGACGGCTTCCTCGACGCCGCCCTCTCCGGTGGCCCAGATGTGCGCCTGGGCGCAGGGGTGATCGCCATGGGCCGCCCCGACGGGCCATCGCCGCGCGGGGGCATACGCGTCGGCGCGCGCGTCCGGATCGGCGCGGGGTCGATCCTCGAGGGGTCCGGCGGCATCGACATCGAGCCGGGGGCGGACCTGGGTGACGGCGCCCTGGTCGTCTCCAGCGGCCATGACCTGAGCCGTCGCTCCCTGCCCTGGCGGGGCGGGCCGGTCCGGATCGGCGCGGGGGTTGCGATCGGCGCGGGGGCGACGATCGTCGGCCCCTGCCGACTCGGCGACAAGGCGGTCGTCGCCCCCGACTCCGTCGTCGTCGGCGACGTCTCCGCCGGCCACTTCACCACCGGCGTGGTCTTCTGCGCCGACCAACCACGCCAAGCCCTGTCGCGCTCCTGACATCGTCGCTCGCCTCAACTCCCCTTCCCTCCCGTGCTGTCGCGCCGGATCTTCTGCTACGCTCCCCTTACTTCGATTTTCTACGAACAACGAACTTCGGGAGCGGGCGCCCGACCCACGCGCTCCGGATCCAAAGGAACCCGATGACCAGTCCTCCTTCCCTCCGCACCTTCGTCCGGGAACACTTCCTTGACGAAGAGGCCCGCGTCCCGGCCGTCCTCGGCCGCGACTCCACCGACGTGATCACCCCCGACCGCACCCTGCGGGACGCCGCACTGGCCCTCCTGACCCTCCCCGGCCCGGACGACACCAACCTCGCGCGCCGACTCCTCGGCGCCCTGCAGCAGTTCGACGACCCGGACCTGCCGGGCTTCCGCGAGCTGCTCGACGTCACCGGCGCACCCCACCCGATCGGCGATGTCCGCACCCCCTCCGTGCAGGCGCTCGCCGCCTGGGCCCTGCACCGGGCCGGGACGCTGACCGGCGACGACACTCTGCTCACCGAGGCAGAGAGCCGGCTGGACCGCGTCGTCGAGGCAGTCCTCGGACACGACTGGCCAGCTCGGCTCGACCGCTCCGCGACCATGGTCCTGGACGAGGCGGGCCCGCTGGAGGAGACCACCGTACTGATCCTGGCAGCCGACGCCCTGACCCCGAGGACCGGTTCGGCCTTCCTCGACGCGGCAGCCGACCGGCTGGACCGCTACGCCCACGGTGACGCCGTCTGGGACTGCCTGACCCCCCGAGGGGTGCCGGACACACTCCGCGGCCACCGCACCGGATCGGCCGCCCTGGCAGCCCTGGCCTGGGCGGCGCTCCACCGCCGCGGTCGCGCCGGCGCCGCGGACCGAGCCCGCCGGGCCTTGGTCCACGTCCACGGCCACCACCAGCACGTCGGCACCGGCGGCTACTGGGACCGCAGCTCCGCCGACTCCGTGGTGCGCGTCGACGCGGTGGCCGCCCTGCACGGCCGCCCCGACTCGCCGTTCCCCGCGAAGTTCGTCGCCGACCACGCCCTTCTCGCCCTGGCGGCGCGGACCGTAGCCGCGCTCGACGACCCGGACGCGCAGAGCGGACCGGTCCTGAAGGCCCTCGCACAGGAGGCCGAAGCCGAGCTGGAACGGAACACCGACCCTGTGGCAGGCGGTGTCTTCCACGGCCAGGGCAGCTGGTTCTCCACCCCTGTAGACCCGACGGTCCCCCTCGCCCGACATGTCATGGTGCCCCCGCGCACCACCGGCTCGTTCGCCGTCGGCAACACCACGTACGTCCCCTTCCACGGCAAGCACGCCCGCACCCAGCTGCTGGCCCTGGCCGCCCTGGGCGACCGGGTGGTCGCCCCCCGCACCGCGCCGGAGCTCATCGAGCGTCCGGAACCGGACCCGTTCGACAACGACCTGGGACACGTCACCACCGGACGGCTGTCAGAGGGGCTCATCGAAATCGGGCGCTACCTGCGCTGGCTGCGCTCCACCGCCTCCGGCCTGGGCTACGGCCTCACCCCATACCGGTCCCCGCTGGGCCTGCGCTCCGACCGCACCGCACAGACCTTCTCGGTGCTGCACGTCGTCTCCGACCTGCTGGCCCTGGACGAGCCGGTGCCGAACACACCTGGTGTTCTCACCGGTGTCTTCGCCACGCAGAACCCGGACGGCGGCTTCGGCGAACAACCCGCTCTGCCATCCGAGACGTTCACCACCTACTGCGCGGTGCTGACGGCCGTCGTGCTGGGGGGCGCGGACCACCCCGACTTCGACCGGGACGCCTGCGTGGCCTTTCTCCGGTCCTGCCAGCGCCCGGAAGGCGGGTTCGGCAACGCGCCCGGCTTCCCCTGCGACGCCTGGCACTCCCACCTCGCCACCCTGACCCTCGTCGCCCTGGGCGTCCGCCCCGAGCGGGAAGACGACCTGGTGGCCTACCTGCTCGCGTGCCGCAACCCGGACGGCTGGCTACGGCAACCGGCCCGGCTCCCCGTCCGACACCTTCGCGACCTTCCGCGTGATCGGCGCCCTGATCGCCCTCGGCCTGCACCCGCCGCACTCCGACGAGACCGTCCTCTGGCTGCGCGGCCTGCAGACCGAGGCTGGAGGCTTCCGCTACCGGACGGACGGCGCGGAGAGCTTCGTCGGCTCGTACCACGCCATCGGCGGGCTCTACATGATGGGCGCGCTGCCAGCCGACACCGAGGCCTGCGTCCAGTGGATCACCGTCCGCCAGAGTGCCGACGGAGGGTTCTCACGCGCGCCCGGCGCCCCCTCGGAGACCACCGACGAGGGATTCATCGCGATACAGGCACTGCACATGCTCGAAGGGAAACTCAACCGCTCCTGGGCGGTGATGATGACATGACCACCACCTCACGCGCCTCCTCCACCACCGGCGCGACGCCGGTGCCGGCTCCGGCCGTCCGCTCGTCGCGGATGGTCGCCTTCCTCGCGTTCGCCACGATGTTCGTCATCGGGACGGACACCTTCCTCGTCGCCCCCCTGCTGCCGACCCTGACCCACGCCTTCGACGTCTCCCCCGACGTCTCCGGCTGGATGGTCAGCGCCTACGCCCTGGGCTACGCCCTCTTCGCCCTGATCGCCGGGCCGATCTCGGACGGGCGGGACCGGCGCCGGGTGCTGCTGACCGGGTTGACCGGATTCATCGTCATGACCGCACTGTGCGGATTCGCGCAGGGGTTCTGGACGATGATCCTCTTCCGGTTCCTCGCCGGTGTGAGCGCCGCGTTCGTCTCCCCGCAGATCTGGGCGTCCATCCCGGTGCTTGTGAAGCCCCAGGAGATCGTCCGGACCATGGGCTTCGCCACCGCGGGGCTGTCCATCGCCCAGTTCGCGGGCATCCCGCTCGGCAGCTGGCTTGCCGCAGGCTCCTGGCACCTGCCCTTCTGGGCCATCGGCGGCCTCTCGGTGGCGCTGTGGCTGCTGCTCGCCCGCCTCTTCCCGTCCGTCCCGGGCCGGCCCGGCGCAGGCAGCGGGGCAAGGGCCATCCTCAGCGCGTACAAGACGGTACTGGGCACCGGCCGGCTGCGCTGGTACCTGCTGGGCTACCTCGTCTTCCAGACCGGCAACTTCGAGGCGATCTCCTTCCTCGGTTCCTGGTTCACCAAGGACTTCGGGCTGAACGTCGCCTCCGTCGGCACCGCGATGATGGCGGTGGGTGCAGGCAACGTGATCGGCTCCCTGTTCGGCAGCCGCCTGGTCGCACGCCTGGGCCTGTACCGGTCTCTGCTGACCGGCGTGCTGACCATGGGCGCCCTGTACTGCCTGGTTCCGCTCTCCCCGAACCTGGCGGTGGCGCTGACGCTGCTGGCACTGGTGATGATGGTTGGCGGGTGCGTCTTCCCGGTCTTCATGAGCATCCTGCAGTCGCAGACCGAAACCGCCCGGGGCACCGTCTCCTCGCTCTCCAACTCCGCGATGTACGTGGGCACCACCGTCGGTGGCGCCGTCGGAGGGCTGCTCCTCGGCAACGTCACAGGGTTCTGGGGAGTGGCCGGGTTCACCGTCGCCGCCTACCTGGTCTCGCTCTTCGTGTACGCGGCGGCCAGCGCCTTCCGCAAGCAGGAGGCGAGCGCGTGAGCACCGCCCTCCTCTTCGACCAGTACGGGGAACCCGGGGTCTTGTACCCGGCCGAGGTGCCCGATCCTGTGGCCGGGCCCGGTCAGGTGGTCGTCCGGTACACCGCGATCGGGGTCAACCCGATCGACTGGAAGATCCTCTCCGGCGCGGTCCGTGAGCACGTCCCGATGGACCTGCCCGGCGGCTGCCTCGGTGTCGAGGCGGCGGGCGAGGTCGTGGAGGTCGGCGCTGGGGTGCGCCGCTTCCGGGTCGGCGATCACGTCATCCGGCACGGCCGACCCGGCGCGTTCCGGGAGTACGAAGCCGTGGCGGCCTCCCAGGAGGCTGACGAACTCACCCTCCGCCCGGACCGGTTCCCCGACGAACAGGCCGCCGTCCTGCCGGTGGCCGTCGGTACCGCCTACTCGGCCCTGCGCCGGGTGGGGCTGCAGCCCGGGGAACGGCTGCTGGTGCACGGCGCGTCCGGCGGCGTGGGCCTGGCCGTGGTGCAGCTTGCCCTGCTGCTGGGCGTGGGCGAGGTGGTCGGCACGGCCTCTCCCGCCCGCCACGGCCTGGTCCGCGCCTCGGGGGCGACCCCGGTCGTGTACGGGGAGGGGCTGTCGGAACGCCTCACGGAACTCGGACCGTTCCATGCCTCGGTCGACTGCGCAGGCGGGCCGGAGCCCACCGAGACGGCAGTCCGGCTCGTCGCGGGCGCTGCTCGCCGTGTGACGATCGTCCCGGACGCGGCGGCCCACGCGCGCGGGGTCCCCCTACTGGAGCATCTCCCGCTGGAGCTGGCGAGCACTCTGGACCTGATCGGCACAGCCCCGTTCGAGCTGCCTGTGGCCGCCCGGTACCCGCTGGAGCAGGCCGGCGGGGCACTTGCGCACTCCCTGCGGGGCGGCGTCGGCGGGAAGATCGTGCTCGTGCCCGGCGGTTGAGCCCGCGGCCCGGCCCCGAGGCCGAGTGCCCGACACCGCGGCACCGGCCGACGGGCCCCGAGGCCCGTCGCCCCTTCCTCCGGCCGACTTCGTTCTTCTATAATCGTAGAACGTTGAATCTGCCAGGCCCGGAGGTGCTCGCCGGGGAGGCGCGCGGCCCCGGTGCCCCCCACACGAAGAAGGTCGCCCATGCGCAGCCCGCTCTACCATCCTGATCGGTGTGAGTTCTCCCTGGACAGAGTGCTGCACGCGCTCAGCGATCCCATCCGTCGGGACATCGCGCGCGTGATGTACGTGGAGGGATCCCGCTCCTGCGGCCAGCTCGTCTACCCGATCGCCAAGTCGACGCTCTCGCACCACCTGAAGGTGCTGCGAGAGTCTGGTGTCATGCACACCGAGGTCCGGGGCACGACCCGGATCATCACCCTGCGGCGCGACGACCTCGAGGCCCGGTTCCCCGGGCTGCTCGACGCCACACAGATCACCAGCCCCGCACCGGACGCGGAACCGGCCGGCGCGGGCGCGGCCTCCGTCTGAGGGGACCTTCCCGGCCCCGCTCACAATCCCCTCGGGCCTCGACATCCGGCGCGTCCCCCTGCGCCGGCCTCTTGCAGCGAAGGGATACCGATGACCTCGACCGTGCCCCGGCGCTTGGCCCGCAAGGCCGGCGTCGACCTTCCGGTCCTCGGACTGGGCACCTGGCGGACGATCGACCGGGTCGGCCCGGACGGACTGGCAGGCCTGCTGGCGGCCGCCCGCGCGGTCGGCGCCCAGCTGGTGGACACAGCCCCGGTCTACTCCGACGCGGAACCCAGACTTGCGGAACTACTCCGTGATGACCCGTCGTTCTTCGTCGCCACGAAGATCTGGGACACCGAACCGGAGGCGGTCGAAGCCGTCTTCGCCCGCCAGCTCGCGGGCTACGCGCGCCCTTC
The DNA here is from genome assembly GCF_036106915.1 of Streptomyces sp. NBC_00354. Lineage (NCBI taxonomy): Bacteria > Bacillati > Actinomycetota > Actinomycetes > Kitasatosporales > Streptomycetaceae > Streptomyces > Streptomyces sp. NBC_00354. The sequence goes on from NZ_CP107984.1 coordinate 44,981, forward strand.
CATCGACCTCCTCCAGGTGCACAACCTCAACGGATGGCAGGCAAACCTGGGCTGGCTGGACCGGCAGAAAGCGGCCGGGCGGGTCCGGTTCACCGGCGTCACCTACCAGTTCGACCACGCCTTCGGCATCGGCGGCACCCGAGCCGACCTCGCTCACATCCTCACCACGGACCTGGTGGACTTCGTCCAGGTCAACATGAACGCGGCGCAGCCCACCCTGGCCGAAGACATCCTCCCGGCCGCCGCCGAGGCCGGCATCGGCGTGGTCGTGATGCGGCCGTTCGGCGAAGGCGCGCTGCTGGCAACGCCGCCGCCTGCGGCCTTCCTGCGCGAACTGGGCTGCACGAGCTGGTCCGAAGCCCTGCTGCGCTGGGTGCTCGCGCACCCCCAAGTCACCACCGTCCTGACGGCGACCTCCCGGCCAGAGCACTTCCTTGCCAACGCGGCGGCCGTCCGCTCGGGTCCGCTGGGCCCGGCGGAGGCGTCAGCCGTGGCCGACCACGCCCGGTCGGTCCTGGGAGCGAGGGCCGGGCGATGAGCACGAACCGACGAACGGACGGCAGTCGCCCTGGCCCCACCCGGCAAGGTCCCGCCAGGGCGACGCGCCATGGCGAACGGAGCGACCCCTTGAGCCTGCACGGCGGCGGTGAGAGCCTCACCGGTCGGATCAACCACCTCTTCTCGGTAGCCGGATTTCTCGACCATCGAGGCCGGTGGCAGACCTTCGGCACCGGCGAGGTCGCCGACCTGATCAGCCGCTCCGAGGACCGCTACGGGGTCCGGCTCTCCCGCAGCTACCTGGGGATGCTCCGGTCCGGGCGCTACAACAACCCCTCGATCGCCGTGGTGATCGCGCTCGTCCGGTTCTTCAACGACCATCTCGCCGAGGGCCAGCCAGAGATCAGCGTCGACTGGCTCACGTCCGGCGCCACCGGCACTGCCCCCGGGCACGGCGCCGCCCCCGGCGCACCGTCCACCCACTTCACGGCCGACGGACCCGACACGGCCGACGGGCTCGGCGCGCTCGCGGACCGGCAGGTGCAGCACATCGCCCTACGCGCCGGCCGCATGACGCCCGAGCTGAGGAACCGGCTCATCGCGATCCTCGACACCATGGAGCAGACCCCGTGACCACTGGCCGGCTGCGCACCATGCGCGACTGCCGCAGGTACGTCCGCTCCCTGCGGCTCGATCCGTATACCTCCGCCCACGAGCTGTGCGACCAGATCGGCTCGGTGCGAGGCAGGCCCATCCGGGTGATCGAGGCGCGCCTGCCGGTCCCGGGCCCGATGGGGGTCTGGGTCTGCCGGACCGACGACGACGTTGTGATCGTCCAGGACCTTGCCGTCGGGGCCCACCGCGACCACATCGTGCTGCACGAACTCGCCCACATACTGTGCGAGCACGAGGGCGAGCGGTACCGGCACGACGAGCCGGCGCTGTCCGCGCTCGACCACGCCCCCGACGGGGGCGCGGTGGTCCGGTTCCGCTCGGTCCACGACTCGGCGGCGGAGCGCGAGGCGGAACTGCTGGCCGCCGCTTTCGCCGAGTCCGCGATCGACGACCGGGCCGAGGCAGGAGTGGCCTGGGATGTACAGCGGTACTTCGGCGGGACCTGAGCCGCCGTGATCACCCGTCTCCAGTCCCTCCTGTCCGCGTTCCTGTGCCTGGCGCTGCTCGCCAAGATGGTGGCACTGCGGGTCGGCTCCCGGCCGACCCCGCAGGCCCCGATGCTGCTGACCGCGTTGGGCAGCTTCACCGTCGCCGCGCTCGTAGGCATCCCCGCGGTCCGCGCGCGGATCCCGTTCACGACCCTGCCCGGGGTCGCCTCCATCATCATGGACACCGGTGTGTCGGTGAGCCTGGCCCTGCTGACGACCTACTTGTGGACGCCCCTGGAGCGCGCCGGCTCGGTTCCCTGGTGGCGAGGGCAGCTCTTCCTGACCGCGTGGGCGGTGAGCGGGCTGCTCGCCGCTCTGATGGCATCGACTCCGGCGGCCCTGCGCACCAATCCGCTGCAGAACCAGTACACCGGGGACTGGCGGATCGTCGGCGTCTACGTGATCGGGAACCTGTTCTTCCTGATGTGCTCCGGGGCCTCGGCGATCGCCTGCGCCCGGATCGTCCGAATGGTGCGCGGCCACATCGCCGTCGGGGTTGCGGTGGGGGCCGTCGGTATGGCGGCCTACGCGATCACTTGCGTGAACCGGCTGTTCCTGGTCGCCGGTCAGCCGCTGCTGGAAGGCGGCTGGTTCACCTGGTACAGCGTGCTGAACTTCGTCTTTACCGAGGCCGCGGTCCTGGCCAGTGTGCTCGGTCTGCATTTCACCGCCGTCTGGCGGGTCGCGGTGGGCTGTCGGCGGCGGTTCGACGACCTCCGGGCCTTCCTCCTCCTAGGGCCGGCGTGGCGGCGACTGACCGCGCTCCACCCGGACGTGGTGCTGCCCTGGGAACCCGGGCCCCGAGGCCTGCGGGACCGGCTGGACCTCTCGTACCGCAGATACCGACGGGAGATCGAGTGCCAGGACGCCCTGCTGCTGACCGGGCCGGCCTCGACCGAGTCCGGTATGAAGACCGCGAGGTAGACCACCAGCCGATGCGTCGACGAACGACGCCCACCCACCTGCCCAGTGTCAGCCGGCACCCGCACCCCACCAGATCAGGGATTGGAAACAGGAACCGGCAGAGCCACTCAAGAAGAGGCCTGGTGGCAGGTCCACGCCTGGCCCTGGTCGTCGACGTCGAGTGACCTCAGAGCAATGCGGGGCGGGAAGGTCCGCAGCAGACCGAGGTCCAGGGCCGGCTCCTCGCCGTCGACGGGGCCTCCAGGAACGACGCCGTGGAGGGTGTACGCCTCCACGCCCCGGTAGAGCGCCCACTCGCGGGGCTCGGCCCTACCTGCAAGAACCTGCCGAGGAGCCCCGGCCCGCCCTCCAGGACACCCCGGCCCTCCCGCTACCCGCGAGGGACGGCCAGGTCCGTGAGCAGTGCGCTCCCCGGCTCGAGGTCCGACCAGGCGCCCTGCCGGCTCAGTACGGCCACGGCCGAGGTCGGGAACTTGGTGCGGACGCGCTCCAAGGCGTCCCCCACGGCCGCCCCTGCGACCAGCAGCACCAGATCCTCCAGGCCCGGATTGTGCCCGACCAGCAGCAAGGTGCCCACCTCGGGAGAGACTTCACGGACGACGTCGAGGAGGTCCCGCGCGTCCGCCCCGTACAGGCGCGGGTCGTGCCGGACAGGCGGCGTGCGGTCCAGCTCCGCCGCGGCCAGGTCCCAGGTCTCCCGGGCGCGGCGTGCCGGGGAGCACAGCACGAGATCCGGCACGTCGAAGGAGCGGGCGAGCAGTCGGCCGGCCGCGGGCGCGTCGCGCAGCCCGCGGGGCCCGAGCGGGCGGTCGTGGTCGGGAACCCCGTCCGGCCAGGCGCTCTTGGCGTGTCGCAGGAGCACGAGTCGGCGCGCCGTGCCTTCCGCGGCCGCGTTCCGTACGTCCTGAACCTCGGGGGCTTGGTCGCGATGCCTCATGGTTCGAGCGTAGAGCCCCGGGCCATGGATCAGGCCGTTCGGCGTCGTCGTACGCGCAGGCTGCCCGTTTGCGTACGCGCGCCTCCCGGGCGACTTGGGAGCGAGCGCCTGAGTCGGCGGAGCCGGGCTGCGGAGCCGGGCTGCGGAGCCGGGCTGCCGCGCGTACCCGACTTGACCGGGCACAGGATGTCGGGTCCGGCAGGGGGCCTGATGCCTAGCGTGGTGATCGCGAAAGAGGAAGGGGACCGGGAGTGCTGGAGCGTCTCAACCAGAGCCTGGAGTACATCGAGCGCCGCCTCGACCAGCAGGTCGATGCGGCCGAGCTGGCGCGCATCGCGGCCACATCGGAGTATCACCTGCGCCGGATGTTCTCCGCGCTCGCAGGCATGCCGCTGTCGGAGTACATACGGCGCCGTCGGCTCACTGTCGCGGGTGCCGAGGTTCTCGCAGGGCGTGAGCCTCTGTTGGGGATCGCGGTGCGCTACGGCTACGGCTCGGGCGAGGCGTTCGCCCGGGCGTTCCGGGTCATGCACGGGGTCGGCCCCGGTGAGGCCCGGCGTATCGGCGCCGCGCTCGTCTCCCAGCCCCGGTTGACCTTCCGCCTCACCGTCGAAGGGAGCAGCAGCATGCGCTATCGCGTAGTGGACAGGCCGGACTTCAGCGTCGTCGGCCTCAAGGCCCGGGTGCCATTGGTGCACGCGGGGCCGAACCAGGCGATCATCGACTTCGTCCGCGGGATCGACCGGCAGATCCTGGGGCGCCTGGAGAAGCTGTCGGACCAGGAGCCGCAGGGCATCGTCGCCGTCTGCGACGACCTGGACCCGAGCCGCGCCGAAGGCACCGAGCTCGACTACTACCAAGGGGTGATCACGTCGGCGGCTGCCCCCGACGGCACCACGGTTCTCCCCGTCCCGGCCGGCGTCTGGGCGGTCTTCACCACGTCCGGGCCGGCGCCACAGGCCATCCAGGAGCTGTGGCGGGACGTGTTCACGCAGTGGTTTCCGTCCAACCCGTACCGCAGCCGCCCCGGCCCCGAGATCCTGCACACCCGCCTGTCCTCGGACGGGATCGAAGCCGATGCCGAGCTGTGGCTTCCGGTGGAGCGGGAACAGAGCTGAACAAGGTGCCTGACCGGTGAGCGCTTCAGTCGGCCGAAGAGGCCGGCTGAAGCGGCGCCATCGAGAGAGGTGGGACGGGGCGCTCGGTCGCCGTTGACGGTCACCTTGGGATACCGCGACGATCACCAGCTGTCAGCCCCCACGACCCCACGCCTACAAGATCAGTGGTTGGCTTCCCCCAGGTAGCTCAGGGCTTGGCGGAAGTCGTCGAGGGCAGGCCTGAACTCGCCGGTGGCGGCGTGGAAGGTCGATCGATCGATCAAGATCCTGGCCAGTGTCCGCGTTCCGTCTGCCGGATCGCGCTGAGACAGCCGACGGGCCAGACCCACTCCGTCGTCGAACAGGGAGCGCACTCGCTCCGCGAACAGATGGGTGCGGTTCTCCCAGTAAACGGCGGAGCGGACGGTGAGGACCCGGTGCAGGCGGACCAGTTCGGCCAGATGCCAGTCCGGATCCTCCGTGGCTCGCGGAGCAAGAGCGTCCACCTCTTCACGTAGGGCATGACGGCTGTCGAAGCAGCGCCGCTTGGCATCGGGCGACCATTGCATGGGCGCCGCCCCCGAAGGCGGACGCGGTCCATCGGGCGCAGGCCGATCACTTTCGGCGCCGGAGAAGGACAGCAGCACTGCCCAGAACGACGCCTGATAGCCGCTCCAGGACTTCCGCTCACCGTTATCGGCCAACTCCGTCAGCAAGGCGAGTGCCTCTTGCCGCACGAGGACCGCCTGCTCGCCTCGGCCGTGAGTGTCGAGCATCTGCGCGTACCCGATGAGCGAGTAGAGATGGCAGGCCATCGAGCCGCGGTCATTCGCGGCTTCGGCCGCTTCCATCCTGACGAGCATCTCGAACGCGGCGAGTGCTTCGCCGGACCTGCCGGCGTCATGGAGAGCGGCGATCCATCCCAGGAGTGACCAGGCGAGACCGCCATTGCCGGGCCCATCGGGCAGGATCGCTGCGACCAACTCGGTCATGGCATCGGCAGCCTCGGCATACCGGCCTTCCTCGGAAAGACCGGCAGCCCACTCATGCAGCCCTTTGACCACGGGGTCGCCGGACAGTTCGGCCTGTGCACGGCCAATGGCGAGCATCTCGGCCCGCATGGCGAGTCCTTCGGCGCGTCGACCCAGGCTGTACAGCTCCCTCTGGCACGTGTTGAGAGCCTCGTACAGAACATCCGCACGGGCAGGTTCGGCCGGATCGATGGACCGCGCCGCGGCCACCGCCTCCTCGCGCAGCGCGAGACAGGCCGCATGCTTTTTGCCGGAGCCAGTGTCGTAGCTCAGACGCTGCAGCGCCCTGGCCAAGAGGGGCAGGTACGAGGCGGGGCTGACCTGAGCGAGCACCCGGTAGGCGTCGACTTCCTCGCACGGCGTGCGGCGTCCCGACGCGAGCAGCACATTCCGCGCTCGAACGATGTCGTCCTGATCGACTTTCCCCGAGTGATTCATAACGGAGATTCTGGGCGCCCCGGAGAGGGCCGAACAAGGCTGGTCGCCTGTGCCGTTCCTCCTACGAAAACACCCTCTGACCTGTCATGATGGGTGTGACATCACTTCCCCGGGGTGGAACGCGCCGGTGGTGCTCATCGGTGCCTCAGGTGCCGGGATGTCCACCCTGGCCAGCACGTGGCCCGCAACTCAGGCCTCTCACCTGACGCCCTGCGCGCCGCGGTCAGCGACGAGTGGGGCTTGCACGGTTTCCTGGTGAGCAATGGCGGTATCGAGGTCACGAAAGCGGAAGCACTCCCTGGCGACGTCATCTTCTACGAGCAGGTGGCTTCCGACCCGGCCGAGCCCCAGGGCGAGATCTACCACGCTGCCGTGGTCACTTCGGTGACCCCTGACGGCGACGTCAAATTGAGCCAGCACACCAGCTCGTTCCAGAACGTCAGTCTGGACAGCCGGGAACACATCGCCGCCAAGAACCACGGTGAGCAGCGCATCCACATCGTCCGACCGCACCCGAATTGGTACTGATGGAAACCTCCCCCTCCCCCGCCGCCGTCCACGACACCGGGCGGGCGCGCCGCGTCTCGCCCGGCATGCTGTGTGCGGCACTGCTCGTCCCGGTCGTGGCCGCGCTCGGTGTCGTCACCTCCTGGTACGTCCAGGTCATCCACGGAGACTGGGTCGACAGGCAGCAGGAAGCATGCCGGCTCATGGCCCGCCCCCTGGGCGAGTACGTCGCCGCATGGGCAGGGCCGGCCCTCGGTGTGACGGCCGTGCTCCTGTGCGTGCTGCTCGCCAGGCGGATCCGTCGGCGCTACAGCCTCCGGATCTGGGAGACGTGGCCGGGGCTCGTGGCCTACATCGTGGTGTGGATCAACGTGCTGGCGATCTTCCTGGAACTGTTCACGCTGTGGGCCACGTTCACCCCCGACGGATCGGGGTCGGTCCTGGGCGACTGCGAGTAGGAGCCACGGCGAACCGGCGGCGGCACCTTGGCACCGGCAGGGCGTCCGGGTGGCTCCGCCGAGTGTCCTCCGCCTGCTCGCGGCGGCCTGCTCGCATCCACCTGCACGACGGCTGCCGCCACGCCGCGACCGACAAGGCATTGTCCGACCTCAACTGATGGGTACCGATGGTTGCGCCGTCCTTCCCCGACACGCTCGGCGTCACCACCGCCGCACGGAAGCGTGCCGTCACGCTCGGCACGGTGACGGCGGCACTGATGGTGCCGCTGATGATCGTGGCGGGTGTGGCGGCTTCCCTGCACACGCAGGAGATCCAGCACGAGTGGGCTGACCGGCAGCGGGAAGCCTGTCGGCACTTGCCCTTCCCGATGGCGGAGTACGTCCCCGGATGGGCCGGTGCGGTCCTCGGCGTGGCAGCGGTGGCGGTGTGCGTGCTGCTCGCGCGACGGCTGCGCGGCCGGTACGGCCTCCGGCTCGGGGAGACCTGGCCGGGTCTGCTCGCCGGCACCACCATGTGGTTCAGTGTTCTGGCGATTCCGATGGAGCTGATCCAGTTGTACGTCGTGTACTCGGCCGCCGCGTCGGGGATCAACCTCGGCGACGGGTGTTAGCCGCGCGGCCACGGGATCAGCGTCGGCGGGTCCGGGCCAGGGCCGCGCCCGACCGGCCTGACGACGGCGCTCACATACGATGGCGGGCGCCGGGGTCCCGCTCGGCTACGTGCCGGGCGACTGCGTGGACGCGAGGGCGGGCGCACCGTTCCAGCGAGCGGACGGGGACACGGCGGAAGCGCGCTGCCAGACCTGGGGCCTCTCCCCCGCTTTCCCGGACCCACGGGAACCCCTGCGGCAGGTTCGAGCGGTGTGTCGCGTCTGCGGTACCGGAGACGGGCGGGACGCGGGATAATCAGGTCCATGGTCAGGCCCTCCTCCAGCAGCACGGCGCCCTCCGCGGCCGAGGTGCTCCACGCCCGGTACGCAAGCCGACTGCCCGCCTCCCTGGAAAAGCTCGCAGGTCCGCGGCACGGCGTGGTCGAGCTGCCGCTGCACGTGGCCTGGTCCGGACTGCGCGCCTACGACCTGGACCGTCCGCGCCTGCGCATGGGCCTCTACCGCACTGTCCTGGCCGAGGGCCAGCACGAGGACCTCGTTACCCTGCTGAACCGCGACCTCCTCCTGGAGCAGTGGCCCATCCTGCGCACCCTGGTCAGCAGGCACATCTGCCGGGTCTGGGAGGAAGCGTTCCCCGAGCTCGCCACCGCGAGGTCCGCCGCCGCGTGAAGCTGAGCGACCTGCACCGCCGGCTCCTCGCCGCGGTGATCGACATCGGCGCGCCGTACCCCCTCGTGCTCACCGGCGGGTACGCCGTCCAGGCCCACGGCCTCGTCGAGCGCCTGAGCCAGGACCTCGACGTCGCCACGGAGAACCCCGCCCCCATGGCGGAGATCGTCACCAGCCTTGAGCAGGGCCTGGCCGAGCGGGGCTGGCAGGTCCGCGTGATCGCCGTCGACGCACTCTCGGCCCGCCTGATGGCCATCGACCCGGACACCGGCGGGGAGTGCGAGGTCGACGTTCTCAAGGAGCACTTCTGGACGCCGCCGGCCCAAACCGAGTACGGGCCGGTCCTCGCCTTCGACTCCGTGATCGGCACCAAGGTCCGCGCCTTGGCCGACCGCGGCGCCGTACGCGACCTCATCGACGTCCATGCCGCCTCACGACACCGCACCACCCACGAGCTCGAACGCCTCGGCGAGCGCCACGGCCGCGACGAGTTCCGCCTCGACGACCTCCGCGACCGCCTCGCCGGAGCCGACTGGGCCGACGACGCCGAGTTCGCCGCGTACGGTCTGACGGAAGCCGAGACGACCGAGCTGCGGGCCTGGGCCCTGGACTGGGCCGGTGACTTGGACGAGCGTCTGCACGAGCACCCCGAGGACTCGGACTACGACGAAGACGAGGCTTGAGACCCCGTTCGAGATCTCGATCGAGGCGACCCGGCTGGGCGCTCCGGGCAGAATCCCGTAGAGGCGCCGGTGGCGGTTCCGTTGAGGGTCATCCCCCGCGTGCGCGGGGAGCAGGCTTGGAGTTCGCGCATCGTCTCTTCCCGCTCGGCGAGCTGGATCACGGTGGGACTTGCCCTCGGAGGAGCTGGGATTCGGCTCCTCCGGGCATCTGCCGTTCGGGCGAGCCGGGGTCAGTCCTCCGCCTCCGCCAAGGGCTCGTCCGGGTCGGTGGCCATGGTCAGCTGGGTGATGTCGCAGCCGTCCGGGGTGCGGACGTCGATGCGGTACAGGCCCGGGGCCGGGGCGGTTGCCGTTGCGGTGGCCACGCCGTCCTCCCAGGTCAGGGTGAGTGGGGTCGGGCGGGTGGGGTTCTCGAGGTCCGTGAGGCGGCAGGTCAGGCCCGAGAGGGTGTCGACGTCGCTGAGGTGGAGCTTCCAGGGCAGGCCCGCCGGGACCAGGTCGGGGGCGCTCAGGCCGCAGCCGGCCTCGCCCTGGGGCGGGCCGGGGTTGATGTCGTCGCGGACGATCTCGGTGACGGCCTCGAGGGCGGTCTGCGCCTTGGCGACGTCGCCGTGCTGGAGCGGCAGGTGGGTGATGATGTCGGTGAGGACCGCCGACTCCTTGTAGACGGTGCCGTCGCCGTGCACCTGGAAGTACCGGACGCGGTCGTGCCGGTCGAGGATGAAGGTCCCGTCGGAGTTCTGCCGCGCGCCGTCGAGGTGGGCCTCGACCTTGCCGTCGGTGATCGTCAGGTTCTGCCAGGTGGGCTGGTTGACGCCGACGACGGAGCGGTGGCCGGGCAGGGTGATGCCCTTCTGGCCGTGGTGGAAGCGGGCCGCGTTGCGCGCCAGTTCCGCGTCGCCGCCGATGGCCGCGACGTCGCTCGGCGTGAGGTGGCGTACGTCGTCCCCCGCGCGCAGGCTCCGGTACTGCGGCAGCAGGTCGTGCAGGCCCGGCATCGTGGCGCAGACGGCCCGGAGTTTGCGGTGCGGCAGCGGTACGGGGGTGCCCCGGCCGGTGGCGAGGATGACGGCCGCCTTGACCGAGCCCTGGAAGGGCGTGCCGAGGGTGATGACGCCCCGGGTGTCGGCCTGGAGGTCGCTGTCGTAGCCGGGGTCGAGGGCCGCGCGGGTGATGAGCCCGCCCATGGAGTGGGCGACGAAGACGAGCCGTCCCTCCCGCTGGTCGGCGCGGTGCCGGCGGGCCTCGGCGTGGGCGGGGTGGCGGCGCCAGTCGGTCAGGTGGAGGCGCGCGGCGTCGGCCAGGAGACGGCCGTTGGCGGCGACGGGCAGGCGCCAGTCGTAGGCGAACTCCAGGATCGCGGCGTCGTCGGCGACGCTGGTGCGGATCGTGTCGACCAGGTCGGTGTACGGCTCGCTGCCGGCGAGGTACGGGGTCCAGGCCGAGTGCTTGAGGAGGCCGGTCGCCTCGATGCGGCCGTTCTTGCCTGCCAGCTCGTCCTCGGTCATGGCCAGGGACTTCAGACCGGAGGGCGTGGTCCAGGCCTTCAGCAGCCAGGAGACTCCGCCGATGCCCCACACGTCCTTGCCGGTGGTCGTGTCGTGCAGGGTGCTGCCCATGATCCCCGGTACGACGACCACCGCGTCCTGGGTGACGTAGTCGGGTAAGTCGTCCGTGCGGTCCTGGTGCCGACGCTGGTGCGGGTGCTCGTTCATGGCAGTGAAGAATAGGGACCGTGGACGGGCAGCGGGGCGAGATCGGCTTAGCCGATGCGGTGGAGGAGGCTGCGCTGCCGGTGGTGGTGGGGCCGCCGCCTGCCGGCACCCTGTACGTCCTGCCGATGGAGGACGGGACCGAGGCACTGCGGCAGGCCCTCGGCGCGCAGCTGGAGGCGGTGGCGCTGTGGTGGGAACGGCCGCCTCCGGCCGGGCCCGGATTCGTGAAGGTGGCGCCCGCGCAGCCGGTGACCAGCCGTCATGACGTGGAGTGCTTCCTGGAGACTTCGGGGATCCGGGAGGCGGAGCCGGACGTCCCCGTGGTGCTGTACGTGTCGGGCCACGGCCTCACCTCGGGCGCGGCCAAGCACTTCGCGGTCCTGCGGGAGACCGATGCCCAGCGGCTCCTGGCGACGGGTCTGCGTACGACGGAGATCGTGATCGCCGCGCTCGACTCGCACGCCCGGGACGTCCTGGTGATCGTGAACATGTGCGAGTCCGCCGACGTGGGAGGGGAGCTGCTGGAACTCTTACGCAGCCTGGACACCGCGCGCACCACGCGCGCCACGCTGAACGTCCTGACCACCGCGGCGCCCAAGACGCAGGTGATGGGTGGGGAGTTCGCGCTCGTCCTGCGCCGGGCCCACGAGTGGCTGCGTACGGCCGGCGGGGTCACCCGCCCGTACCTGACGATGGACGAGTTCAGCCGGGCCCTCTATCAGGCGGCGCAGGCGGTCGGTGCGGAGCTCGGCCGGAGCCTGTCCCTCGACTGCCGCCCGCTGACGGGCGGCAAGCTGCACGTGCCGACCGCCGCACTGCCGAACCCGGGCTACCGGCCGGAGCGGGCCGCGGTGGAGGAGAGCCGGCAGGAGGTGGCGGCGACCCTGGAGGACCTGGGCTACTGGCTGGAGAAGGCCAGTGGCCGCACCGGCGCCGACGACACCGGCTGGTACTTCTCGGGCCGCAAGCGGCTGAACACCTCGGTGGTCTCCTTCCTGAAGGGCGCGCCGGGGGTCCTCGTCGTCACGGGCATCACCGCGAGCGGGAAATCGGCGATCCTGGGCCGCGCGGTGACCTTGAGCGACGCGACGTTCAGGACGTCGGCCCTGTTCGCGGCCGCCGTCGGCCACTGCCCGCAGGACACCGTGCCGGACGAGGGTGCGGTGACCATCGCGGTCACCGCGCACAACCGGGAGCCACTGGGGCTGTTGACGGTCATCGCGAAGAAGCTGGGGGCCGTGGCCGACCCCTCGGGCAGGGACCAGCTGAGCCGCTGGCAGTTGGGGCTGCGGAGGTTCCTCGGCTCGCCCGGCCCCATGGTGACGGTCGTCGTCGACGCCCTGGACGAGGCGACCAACCCGGCGGCGGTGGTGCACCAGGTCCTGGTGCCGCTGACCGGACACCTGTCCGGCGCCGCGCCGTCGTCGCCCGTACGGCGTGGGGTACGGCTGGTCGTCGCCGTCCGCAGCAGCGATGGCGCCGACCGCCTCGCCCCGGACGGCGGCGGCGGCGGCCAGGAACTGCTGGGCCGGCTGCGGGAGGCGTTCCCCGGGGCGGCCGTGCTGCGTACCGACGACGAGGACATGGGCAAGGACGTCGAAGGGTACGTACGGGCCCTCCTGGACGGGGAGGCCAACTGGGCGGGACACGGCCTGACCGAGGTCGCGCGGACGGTGGCCGAGGCGGTGGGGCGGTCCTTCCTCGACGCCCGCGTGGCGGCGCACCAGCTGCGCACCGAGGGGCCCCGGCTGGCGGCCGACGCCAGCTGGCTCGCGCGGCTGGGCGAGGGCACGACGGGACTGCTGAAGGACGATCTGGCGAGGTCGGCGGAGGACGGCCTGGGGGCGGACGAGGCGCTGGCGCTGCTGCGGGCGACGGCGTTCGCGCAGGGGCGCGGCATCGCCTGGGGGGAGGTGTGGCCCGCTGTCGCGTCCGCCGTCCACGGGGAGGCCCTCCAGAATGCCGATGCCAAGATCCGGGTGCTGCTGGAAGGCCGGCTGGCTGGGTATCTCACCCGTGACGTGGAAGAGGACCAGCGGGTGTACCGGCCGGCGCACGAGCGGCTGGCCGCTGTCCTGCGCGCCTGGCCTGCGGGCGGCGCGGCATCTCGTGGGGGGATGGGAATGACGGATGGCCAGGATGAGCCTGCGGAGCAGCCCGATGAGACCGGCGGCGCTGATGAGGCCTGCGGCGCTGATGAGGTGACGGGGACCGGCGCGACGGGGGACGCGTACGAGGACACGCACAGGGACGACCATGCCGCCGTGCACGCCCGCATCGCACGGGCGCTCGCCGATCTGGCCGCGCCGCACACCGGCGGCCGCGCGGCCGGCACCGCCCCGCACCCGTACGTACGGCGCTACCTCGCGCGCCACGCCCGCCTGGGCGGGGTCCTGAACGACGCGCACGTGCCGGCCGACGTGCTGCCGTGGCTGACCGGCAGCCCGATCCGCGGGCTGCTGGGCCCGGGCCGGGGGCGGGAAGGCCGGCTCTGGCTGGAGGCGTGGGCCGCCGTCGAGCCGTACCTGCACCGGGCGGACCGGGAGGACCACCCCTCGCGCCTGGCCAGCCTGCACCTCGCGTACACGGCGCTGCGCCATCCCGGCCTGCCGCGCCCGCGCACCCCCGAAGAGGCGGCGGGGCCGCTGGCGGTGCTGTGGTCCCGGTGGACGCCGCCCGTGAACGTCCTGGCCACCCTCGACGCCACCGTGCGTTCCCTGACGGCGCTGCCGGCACCCGACGGGCGCCCCGCCCTCGCGGCGGGCGACGACGACGGCGGCATCGAACTGATCGACGCGGTCGAGGGAACGGCGGTCCGCGAACGGATCGGCGCGCACGAGGGATCCGTACGCCACCTGCTCCTCGCGCCGCGCCCCGCGCAGTCGCCGCTGCTGGTGTCCGGCAGTACGGACGGCACCGTCCGCCTCTGGGACCCCGCGACCGGCCGCCTCGTCGACCAGGTCCACCGGCCCGGCGGGATGTGGATCGCCGACGTGTGCGCGTACCGCGACAGCGGGCACGAGCTCGCGGTGCTCTGCGTCAACGGGGACGGCGTGGTGGTGTGGTGGAACGAGCGGATGGGCCCGCTGAACCTGCTGACCCTGCCGGGCGACACTCCGCGTACGACGACCACCGCACTGGCGGCGGTGGAGGGGGAGACGCCCGGCCGGCCGTTGCTGGCGATCGCCGACGGCGCGTTCCTGGCGTTCCGGGACACGGCGGCCGAGGTGGAGGTGGCACGGTTCGATGTCCCGGCCGACGTACGCGTACTCGCTGCGACCACGCGGCCGGGGACGGTCGCGGCCGGCCACGCGGGCGGGAGCGTCACCGTCTGGGGCGTCGGCGGACCGCTCGCCACCCTCACCGGCGCCGGCGGGCCGGTGAGCAGCCTGGCCGCCCTCACCCTGGGCGAACGGCACCTCCTCGCGGCCGGGACAGGCAGCAGCATCGCCGTATGGGACGTCTCCCGATGGGACACCGCCATGAAGGAGCCTCCGGCGCTGCTCAGCGGGCACACCGCCGCCGTGACCGCGCTCAGCCCCGTCGCCTCACCGGATTCCGGGATCCTCGCGTCGGCCTCCACCGACGGCACGCTGCGCCTGTGGAACCGGGAGGTCCTGGAGCGCGCACTGGCCACTGCCCGTACGCCGGCCGAGCCTGCGGCGACGGGCGGGGCGCTGCTGCTGCCGGAGCCGGGGGACCTGTGCGGCCCGTCCTGGTTCGCGCTCAGCGGCGGCCACCCGCACATCGACGTGCGGGACATCGGTGCGGGGATCGGCGCGGGGGACGAGGTCGCCCGGATAGACACCGGCCGGCCGGTGTCCGCGATGGCCTGGGCGCGCCGGCGGGAGGGGCGCGTACTGGCGTCGGCCGGATGCGAGGACCACGGGATCCGGCTGTGGGACGCGGGTACCCGGCAGGCGCTGCCGGACGTCCTGGAGGGGCACTTCCTCCCCGTCCGCGCCCTGGCCGGCTGCGCCACGGCGGACGGCCGGCATCTGCTGCTGAGCGGCGGGGACGACGAGACGGTCCGGCTGTGGGATCTGGACCGCCTGGCCCCGCTGCGGGAGTGGACGGGGCACGGCCTGCGGGTCCTGGCGGTGGCGGCCGCCTCGTGCGAGGGGGGCGGGGACTGGTTCGCCTCCGCCAGCTCCGACGGCACCGTACGGCTGTGGGACGCGGAACGCGGTGGTGCGCTGGGCGGACCCCTGCGCTGCGACCAGGGGCTCCTGCACGCCGTCGCCATCAACCCCGGCCCGCTGGGCGGCCTTCCGCCGCATCTGGCCAGCGGCGGCGACACCGGCACGGTGCGGCTGTGGGACCTGCGCGAGCGCCGCCCCCTGGGCGAGCCGCTGACCGGCCACACCGCGGCCGTGCACGCCCTGGCCCTGTGGAACGCGGAGGGCCACGGCAGCTTCGTCGCCTCCGGCGCGGCCGACGGGACCATCCGCGTCTGGGACGCCGCCACCGGGCAGTGCCGGCTGCTGCTCGCGGTGGGGAGCCCCGTACGCAGCCTCGCCGCGCACCCGTCGGCGGCCGGCGGGCGCTTCGTGCTCTCCTTCGCCGGGGACGCCGGAGCCGCCGCGGTGGAGATCGACCTCGCCGAATGCCGGGCGGGCGGAGCCTGATCACCCGCATGCGCCCCCTGCGTTCCTTCGTGCGCCCCCGATGACCACCGCAACCCGGTCGCGTTGGTCGTACCAGAGCATGAAAATGATCGTTCGGCATGTGCCACGGATCAATACGCCGTCGGGCGCGCGCCATCCGCTCATGAGCGCCCCTCATGTGCATCACACCGTCACGAGACCGGCTCTCCCGGCGGCCGGACCGCCCCGCCGGCCCGGCCGCCCTGCGCGAGCCACGAGCATCACCGGCCCGCGCCTCGCGGAGGGCGGCCGGAGCAAGGAGAGCGGCCGCATGAGCCGGGACACCGCACAGCCGGACGTCGTACTCGTCCCCGCGCCCGACCACGGCGTCTGGCGCCTGGGGAAGGCCAACAACCCGGTCACGTACGAGAGGATCAGCCAGGAGGACGCGTCCCGGACGGGCGGAAACCGCTGGAGTCTGGTCAGCTACGACACCCTCTACTGCGCATCCCAGCACGACGGGTGCTTCGCGGAGGCCTTAGCACCCTTCCGTGTGGACCCCAGGATGCGGGAGGTCATCGGGGACGAATGGATGAAGCCGTCCTACATGACCCCCGGCAAGATCCCCCGTGACTGGACCACGCGCCACATCCTGGTCCGCCTGCAGCCTCCCAAGGAGGTCCGCTTCCTCGACGTGGACGACGAGCGGACCCTGGAGACGCTCTCCCGCGAACTCAAGGGCGAGCTGGCGGAACAGGGCGTGGACAGGCTCACCACGGAGCACATCCAGGGCTTCAACCGCCGGATCACCCGGCTGATCTCGGCGTGGGCCATCACCCAGCGCACCGGCCCCTCGAGGCAGGAGCGCCTCGTCCACGGCATCGCCTACCGCTCCCGCTTCGGGATGCGGAAGTGCTGGGCCGTCTTCAACGACGTGGAGCTCAAGCAGGAGGAGACCAGCCTGATCTTCCCCGAGTCGGAGGCGCTGCGGCGGGTGGCCGAGGAGTACGACCTGACGATGCTGTGACCGGAGTCCCCCCACCCACCCCCCTCAATCCCCTCGCGTTGCCCACCTGAAAAGGTGACTGAAACCAACCTGAAAGCCGCCACATCGCTGTCGTCCAAAAGAGCGAAACAACCCGTTCTCTGCCGCCCCCACGCCGCCGGCCACCCTCCCACCCCGGCAACATATGGACAGGTCAGGACGGAAGTCCGGCTTCAAACCCGCCAGTTGACGTACCGTCGAGAACGTGCTGAATTCCGGCTAAGAGGTGGAGTTGGAAGGTGATAATGGGTAACCTAACCAGTACGTAGACCAACTTGGAGCATGTGGGGGATCTCATGAGCAACACCCGTTGCGCCGTCAGTGCGTTCTTACCCGTCGGGCTCGCGCCACGCGTCGCGGCACCACCGCCCGCAACGGGCTCTGCACCATCGGATCACCCAAGTCAGCCATGTGCCGGATCCCCGCGGACCGGAATACATCGATGCTGAGCGCCGACCGCTGACCGCTGGTCGGCACGCCCCGCCCCACCCGCGCTGGTACACGCTTCCCGGCGGGTCGGGAACACACCACGAAGCGTTCGCAGCTCGCCGAGACCGAGCGTCCCTTCCGTCTGCCCCCCGTGGCAGTACGCGACAGCCAGGTCCTGCGGGCACACCCCGACACCCGTCGCCTGAACACGCGACCCGCCACCGGACGGGCGCGTAGTCAGGGCAACGAGGGAGACCTGACCATGCCTTCTGACACCACCACGCCCCCCGTCGCCCTCGCCAAGAGCGTTGCCAGCGCCGAAAGAGCCCACGTCGCCACCGTGCGCATGCACATCAGCGAGATCGCCCGCTTCCTCCAGGAGAACCTGGGGCAGCGCCTGACCGCGCGGATCGCCAACATCAGCGATCCCAAGCAGGTCGGCAAGTGGGCATCGGGCGACACCACACCCCGACCCGAGTCGGAGCAGCGCCTGCGCGCGGCCCTGCAGGTCTTCCAGCTCATCCAGGACGCCGAAAGCCTCTACACGGCTCGTGCGTGGATGATCGGCATGAACCCGCAGCTCGAGGACGAGGCGCCGGCCCAGTGCATCGCCGACGGCAGGATGCGCGACGTGATGGTGGCGGCCCGAGCTTACGTCGACGGCGGCTGACTCCCCGCGTACCTGCTCGGGGCGAAGAGCGCTGCAGTCGGCCGGACGGGCCGACCGCAGCGCTCAGCCCGCTCAGCCCGCTCGGCACCGAGGCTCTACTCGTGATCGATCAGGATGACCTGCCCGAAGTATCCGCCCGGGCCCTTCATCTCGTCGGAGAACGTGACGCCCAGGCGCGCTTCGGCGGCGGCGATCTCCTCCTCCGTCAAACCATCGCGTCAGGCAACCGCTCGCGGGGCGTCCGCTCCAGCAGCTCGAGGTCCGCCGAAGGGGCCGATGCCACCCCGGGCACCGGGTCGGGGAGCTGCCGCCAGGGCTGGGCCCGGGCGCCTTCGACCA
This sequence comes from Streptomyces sp. NBC_00354, assembly GCF_036106915.1. Classification (NCBI taxonomy): domain Bacteria; kingdom Bacillati; phylum Actinomycetota; class Actinomycetes; order Kitasatosporales; family Streptomycetaceae; genus Streptomyces; species Streptomyces sp. NBC_00354. The sequence goes on from NZ_CP107984.1 coordinate 62,781, forward strand.
GAACGAGCACCCCCAGGTCCGGGTAGCCGATGGCCGGTTCCCGCAGCACGGGCTCCCAGGTCACGAAGTCCTGTACCGAAGACGAACGTCCTTGATCAACCATGCGCAGACCGTACGCGCATGGAGTCCGTGTTCCGGGGCGGCAGCCACAGTGACGGGCGCTGTGGAGCGGGCCGCGCGCCAACTCCTCTCACGGCAGGTCGGTACGTCCCAGCCACGCTGGTTTCACCGGCACGCCATCCTCGTCCCGCTCCACCGCCACCGCCGCCGTTGACGGCGGTGGCGGTGGCGGGGACTCCGGCGCCGGTATCGGCGTCGGTGTCCTGGCCGACCGCGCCTCAGCCGCGGCTGGTTCACCGCTGACCCGTTCCGCCGGTGCAGGGCGGTCGGTGTCGTCCAAGAGTTCGGCAGCGGAGAAGCGGGTGGCGTGGGACTGCCACGCGCCGTCGACAACCAGCAGAAATCCATCACCGTCGCGGAAGAGGCGGCGGCGCTTGGGGCTCCTGGGGTGCTCCGGCGTGTAGGCACGCGCCCGCCGCTCCAGCTCCGCCAGAGCCGTCTCACGCCCACCCTCCACGTGCGCCATCACGTAGGCCTCGGTGTGTTTGTGCTCGCCCGAGCCGACCGTTGTCTCCAGGATCAGTCCCCACGTCGTCATGCCCGGCTCCCTTCCCTGTTCCATCGAGCAGTAGCAGAGCGGCAGATGTGATGTGACGAGGATTGCCGTCGGCGGTGGCCGCCGAGACGGTTCTGCCCTCGCGTCCTGCCGCCTCCGGTCCGGGGCGCGTGAGGCTCATGCCGCGGTACGGAAACCGCTTGCAGCAATTTTCGCTCGCGGACTATCTGCACCGGCATCGCACTGCTTGAATGGCCGCCGCCAACTGGCCCTCATCTCAAGCCACTTGTGGCACACGAGCCCAGGACACCGCCATGCCTACGCGCGTCAACCTCCCACCGCGGCGTTCCCTCCCCGCCCTGCGCTTCGCCGCGCTCCTCGCCATGCTGGCCTCCGTCATCGTCTTCTTCTCCGGCGCCCCGCCGGCCCATGCGGCCCCGGCCTGCGCAGTCCTGTCCTCCGGGGCCGCTCCGCAGGCCAGATCGGCTGTGAACGCCGCCTGCGGCTTGATCGGGACCCCGTACGCCTGGGGCGGCGGCCACGGTGGGCAGCCGGGCCCCACGTACGGGATCTGCGACCCCTCCAACGGTGCCCCGAACGACTGCCACGTCCGTGGGCTGGACTGCTCCGGAATGGTCCGCTACGCCTACTACCTCGCAGTGGGTACCGACGTCATCAACGGAGTGACCAGAACCCAGTGGACCTCCTCCAGGGCGGTCGCCAGGTTCTACCGCAGCGACGGCACCGCACCGCTGCTCCCCGGCGATCTGGTCTTCTTCGGGAACACGCCCTCGACCATCCATCACGTGGCGATGTACCTGGGCCAGGGCTACATCGCCGAGGCGCCGTACTCCGGCGGCCGCGTCCAGGTCTCCGCGCTCTCCTCGCACGGTGACTACTACGGAGCGATCCGCCTCTACGGCCCGGGAGGGGGGTCCCCCGAGCCGCCCGGCGGCAGCCTGTACTGGGTGGACACGTTCGCGGACGCCCCCGTCTACGGTTCGCCGACCGGCACGTCCAGCACGGGCACGCTCCGCAAGGGCACGAATTACGTGTTCTGCAAGGCCTGGGGGCGCGAGGTGCGCAGCGGCAGCAGCTTCAACCACTGGTGGCTGAAGACCGACCCGGACATGGGTCCGGCCGGGCAATGGGTATCCGCGTACTACCTGTCCAAGTGGGGCAACGACGTCGCCAAGGACAACAACGGCACCGTCATCCCCGACTGCTGAACCGACCGTGACGTGCGGCCGGCCCGGCGGATGGTCTTCCGTCGGGCCGGCCGCACAACACGGCAGTGCGTGAAGCACCGTAGGTTCAGCGTCGCGGTGTCATGCCACGGCTCCGGGCTGTCCGACGGGCTGGGCGGCGGGTTCGGCGGGCTTCTGGTCCTCGGCGTCGGCCGGGGCCGCCGTGAGCGTTGCGCGGGCGGAGAGGAGCGCGGGGCCGCACAGCGCGAGCGCCAGGAAGATGCCGCCACCGGCGATCACGAAGACCAGTCGGGCGTGGCTGTCGGGGCTGAGCAGGCTGCCGGCCAGGTAGCCGGCCGTGCTGCCGAAGAAGGCGGCGGAGGACAGCGTGCCGCCCACCCGGCCCAGCACCTCGGCGGGCACGGCCTTCTGCAGCAGCGTCTCCTCGCCGACGTTGGCCACACCGTTGCCCAGGCCCGCGATCAGCTGCATGGCGATCGCGGCGAGCAGCACCGGCGCGGCGGCCGTCAGCAGCAGGCCCAGGCCGGTGAAGAACCAGCCCGCCAGCAGCACCCACACGGGCGAGCGGCTCTCGGCGGTGCGGACCAGCCACAGCGAGGCGGCGACCATGGCGACGCCGAACGACGCGGACAGGATGCCGTATCCGGTCTCGCCGGCGTCCAGGGTGTGCTCGGCGAGGAAGACCAGCGCCAGGTTGTCGAGCGAGCCGAAGAACAGGCCGAGCAGGAGCAGCAGCACGATGGCCCGGGACACCCGGTGGTGCCGTACGAACTTCAGCCCCTCGACGGTGTCGCCCAGCAGGGTCCGCCGCTGGCCGGTGCGCAGCGGCTCCAGCGCCGGGATGCGGGTCAGCAGCAGGGCCGAGACCACGAAGCTGCCCGCGTTGACGGCCAGCGCGCCGTACTCGCCGCCCCAGGCGGAGAACACACCGCCGAGGACCGGGCCGAGCGCGGCCTGGAGGTTGAAGGCGGTGCCCATCCACGCGTTGGCGGGCATCAGGTCCTTCTCGTCGACCAGGCGCGGCACCACCGTACGGCCGGCCGCGGAGAAGACGGTGGAGGCCGCGGCGGCCACCGCGACCAGCGGCACGAGGACGGCGAGCCCGGGCCGTGCCAGTACGACGATCCCGAAGACCAGGGCCTGGACCAGCTCGGCGGCGATCAGCAGGCGCCGCACGCCCATCCGGTCCGCGAGCGCCCCGGCGAGCGGTCCGAAGAACCGCGGCACGGACTCGGCCAGGAGGATCAGCGACACACCGGTTCCGGCGTGGTCACCACGGCTGACCAGCAGGACGAGCGCCACCATGGCTGCGCCGTCGCCGACGAGCGAGACCGCGCGCGCCAGCCAGAACCGGCGGAACAGCCGGTGGCGTCGGATCAGATTGGGTTCTGCGGCCAAGGCCTTGAATCCTTTCAAGGGGAAAAGGGTCGGTCCGGGCGCGGCGTGAGCGCTTGCGGCAGTGGGTCAGACCACGGCCCGGCCGTGGTCGCCGAGCCGGGATCCGGCGCTGCGGCGCAGATCGGCCGTGAGGTTGATGCGCTTGAGCCAGCGGTCGGTGCCGTCGTAGCGGGGCGTGAACGGCCGGCGGCCGTGCACCGCACGCTTGTTGTCGATGACGAACAGGTCGCCGCGGCCGATCACCACGTCGGTCAGCTTCGCCTCGATCGCGGCCAGCAGTGCGTCCTGCGCCTCCGCGGCCTGCGGGTCGAGCGGGTTGGTGTGCATGAACGGCGGGTCCACGCGCAGCCACGGGGCCGCGGGGTCGCCCTCCAGCAGGGCAATCTGCTCGGGCCGGTTCGCCATGGTGTCGATGCGTCGGAACTGCTCGGCTCCGGTGGCATCCGCCGCTTCGGCGGCGCCGGTGGCCACGTTGAAGCTCTTGGAGTGCGACTCGTCCGGAAGGATCGCGAAGCGCTTCTCGAAGAGGACGGCGCGGTGCTCGTCGCTGAGCTCGATGTCCTCCATGGCCGCGAAGGTCGTGGGCACCGCGTCGTGGTTGCGCAGGCCCAGCAGGATCATCCAGTCCGCGCGGTGCGGGTGGAAGGCGTCCTCGGTGTGCCAGTCGAGCATGGCGGTCGATCCCGAGCCGAGCTGGCTCAGCTCGTGCCCGGGCACCGGGTACAGGTCGAGGAGCAGCCGGCCGCGCTGCTGGCTGCTGAACGAGAACGGCTCCCCGAGCAGGGAGCCGACCAGGGACAGCACCGCGTCCGCGTGCCGCAGTTCGGGGCGGTCGGGGCGCTCCTGGTAGCTCATCGGGGTGGGGCCCAGCGCGTTCTCGTCGATGAGCAGCCCGCTGATCAGGAAGCCCGCGTGCGGGGACCCGGCCAGGCGGAACTCGGTCATCAGCCGCCGCAGCGAACGCGGCAGCTCATGCGCCATCAGGGCGGCGAGCTGGAGGGATCGCCGGGCATCCAGCGAGGCCGAGGCCCGCGCGTACTCGTGGGCGAGTGCGGCCACACTGTGGCGCTCGTCGGGCAGGAGTTCGATGCGCGGGACCCCCGGCCCCGGCTTTGACGGCGCGGTCGGTGCGATGACGGCCGGTGCGATGGTCTGCATGGTGGTCCCTTCCTCAGGAGACGTGGAATTGCCGCAGCCTCTCAGGATCCACTCGAATCGCACTCAAGGACTTTCACGCGTCACGTCGTTCCCACCATTGCACCCTCGCCGGTTGTCCGGGACGCGGGCTCCGGCATCTTTCAAGCGGTCCTGTAGCGAAGCGAGTTGTTCTGTTCTCGGGAAAGGCCGAGGCCCCAAGCGGGACCGGCCCCGACCACGCCGGACCCCGCAACCCGCGGCTACCGGAGCTCCACCAGAACACGACGAGGAGTCGATGTGACCGAGAACAAGCTGGACCAGCAGTCCGTTCAGGCCAACAACAAGCCGGTGGCCGAGAAGAAGCCGTCGATCAGCTCCCGCATCAGCAAGTACGGGAAGTACGACCGCCTCGAGGGCTGAGTTCGAGTCGTGGTCCGGGGTGTGAGTGAACGGCACTCACACCCCGGCACGCCTTTACAGGGAGGTTTCCTTGAGCACTGCACAGCTCGTACCGATCAGCCCGGAGCAGTTCCGCAAGGTGTTCGGGGGTGACCTCGCAGACGTCTTCCTCCTGGTCACGTCGCCGGGCGTGCGCAGCGCGCTCACCGTCGAGACCAGCACCGTCCCGGTACAGGAGTTCACCTGGACCGGCCCCGACTCCCGCGCGGGCCTCATCGCCGAGATGGCCGCCATCCGCGCCTCCGGCCGCCGTGCCTCCGTCCTGTGGATCGCCGACGACGAGTTCGTCCACTTCGACGACGAAGACCTCGTGGGCATGGCCATGGGCGCCTTCTCCAGCTTCTCGGTGCCCTTCTCCGAGGAGAGCCTGCGCAACAACGTCCGCGTCGTCGCCGATGTCGACTACGAGCGCGAGCTCGGCATCGAGGAGGAGTTCCTGACCCTCCTCGACCAGGCCGACGACATGCTCTTCCTCGGCCGCGAGTTCGGCACCGAGGCCGTCTTCCAGCACCAGCTCTCCGAGCACTGGTTCTCGCTGCACGGCCCGCTCCTGCCCGGCCAGCAGGTCGTCCTGCCCACCGGTGAGCTCAGCTCGCTGGTCAACGCCTCGGGCGAGTTCGAGCTCCACACCCACTTCACGCTGAACGGCGACATCACCCTCCAGGGCGCGCCCATCGTCCACCGCGGCGGCCATGAGACCAGCCTCGCCGAGACCGAGCAGGTCTACCGCGACCTCGCCTCCATGGCGGACCAGCCGGCGATCATCACGCTGGCCGAGGGCCGTATCACCGCGGTCCGCCCGGCCGTCGCCGGACGCACCGAGTTCGCCGTCAACCTCGAGAAGCTGCTGGCCAAGGACGACCGCTACGCCAAGGTCCACGAGATCGGCTTCGGCACCAACGCCAGCTGCTCCCCCCTGCTCTCCGGCAACCACTTCGCCAACGAGCGGCACCCCGGTGTGCACCTGGGCCTGGGCCTGGGCACGTTCACGCAGTTCCACATCGACCTGATGAGCACCGCCATCGACGTGCTGATGCGCGGCGTGGACGGCCGCGACGTGGAGCTGTTCCCGGCGCTCGGCGTGGCGCCGGCGCGGATTCTCACCGGCGTCTGAGTCAGTCCGACGACAGCACGTGCCCGGCCGCTTCCAGAGCGGTCCGGGCCCGCTCGTACTCCCCGGCAGGTACGAGTACGAGGTCCGCGTCGAACGTCGACGCGGCGAACACGCCGATCCCGGCCCCGGCCAGCGGCACCAGCACGCTCGCCAGCATGCCCGGCAGGTCCAGGGAGTGTGCGCCGGTCCCGTACAGCCCGCGCCACGGACCGCTCGCTCCGGACGCGCCGGGCAGCCGCTCGGCGCACACCACGGTGAGCCCGTCCCGCGCCCGGGTGACCGAGGACCAGGGACGGCCGGGCAACGGGGGCACGGGGGCGTCCGCCGGCAGGCGGTGCACCCACAACCGATCAGGGAGGACGTAGAAGTGCTGCGCAACGATGGTGACGGAGAGCTCGGCCATGGGGACGACCCTAAGGCGTCGGCCGCGGAGGCCGAGTTCTGGCTCCCGCGCCTGAACGGCGCCTGGCGCGAACCCCTGCTCGAGCCCGCGGGCGCGCCCGGCGCCGTCGCCGCACCGCCCGGCCGGGTGGCCCCCGAAGCCGCCGCCGCCCTGCACGCGATGACCGGCGGGGCCCCCGAAGGCCTGCTGCTGCTCACCGTCGCCGCCGCCCGGATCGCCCTCGCCCGGCTCACCGGTTCCACCGGGTCCGGTGCGCCGGGGCGGGTGCCGGTCCTCGTACCGGCCCTCGGCACACCGTCCGGCGGGGCCGAGTTCGCGCTGCTGGCCCCGCTGGACCCCGCCGCGCCCGCCACCGACTTCCTCGAGGCCCTGCACTCCGAGCTGGAGCAGGCCTCCGCCCGCCCCTGGCAGGACCGGGACGCGCTCAGCACCCGGCTGGACGCCGTCACCCCCGGCACGGGCTCCGCCCTGGCGCAGCTCGCCGTCGTCTGCCCGGCCCTGTACGGGGACCGCACGCCGGCCCCCCGGGCCGCCCTGGTCCTGCGCGCGGAACCGGGCCCGGACGGCGCACTGTCGGTCACCGCCCACGGCACCGCCGGCCTCACCGCGGCCCTGCCCCGCTGCGTGGCCGCCGTACTCGAGGCCCTCGCCGCCGACCCGCGCCGGACCCCGGCGGAGACGGACGTGCTCGGCGCCACCCAGCGCGCCGAACTCCTCGCCCTCGCCGAGCTGCCCGTCCCCGCGGCCTTCGAGGCCGCCACCCTCACCGCCCTGTTCGAGGAGTCCGCCCGGCGCACCCCCGACTCCGTCGCCGTCACCGGCGAGGGCCGCACCCTGACCTACCGGCAGCTCGCCGCCGAGGCCGGGCGGGCCGCCGCCGCGCTCACCGCACGGCACGGCATCGGCCCCGGCGACGCCGTCTGCGTCATGGCCCCGCGCGGCGCCGACCTCGTCACCGCCTTCCTCGCCGTCCTGCGCACCGGCGCGGCCGTCGTCCCCCTCGAACACCGCCACCCCGCCGCGCGCGTGGCCCTGCTGGCCCGGCTGAGCGGCGCCCGCCTGGTGCTGCGCGCCGAGGGGTACGGCCCCGCCGACGAGGAGCTGCCCGTCCCGGTGGCGGGCCTGACCTCCCTGCTCGCCGCAGCGCCGGCCGACGCAGACGCCCGCGACGCCGCCGAGCCCGGGACCCCGGCCATGGTCCTGTTCACCTCCGGATCCACCGGCACCCCCCGCCCGGTCGCCGTGTACCACGACCAGCTGTGCCACAAGATGCTGACCGAGATCAGCGCGCTCGGCATCGACGCCGCAACCCGCACCGCCCTGCTCTCCGCGATCACCTCCGACGCCACCGCCTTCCAGGTCTTCGCCACGCTCCTCGCGGGCGGCACCCTCGTCGCCGTCGGCGACCCCGACCGGCTCGACCCGCACGCGCTGTGGCAGCGGGTGCGCGACGGCGAGGTCAACCTCGTCAACTGCGTGCCCGGACTCCTGTCCGTCCTGCTGCGCGCCCTGCCCGAGGACGGCGAACTCCCGCTGCGCCACCTGCTGCTGGGCGGCGACACCATCGCCCGCGGGCTGCTGCCGCGTACCGCCGGACGGCTGCGCATCGCCACCTTCGCCAATCTGTACGGGCCCAGCGAGGCCACCGTCGAAGCCACCATGTTCATCCGGGACGGCGCGCTCGCCCAGCGGCTCGACCGGGTGCCGGTCGGCCGCCCCTCGCCCGGCTACGGCGTGTTCGTGGTCACCCCCTCCGGCGAACTCGCCCCGCCCGGCGTACCGGGCGAGATCCACGTGGCCGGACCCGGCGTCGCCCCCGGCTACCGCGGGGACACCGAGGCCACCGCCGCCCGCTTCGGGCGCTCCCCGCACGCCGGGGACGCCCGCGTCTTCCGTACGGGGGACCAGGGCCGCTGGAACGCCGAGGGCGAACTGGAGTTCCTCGGCCGCGCCGACGGCCAGATACAGGTCTTCGGCACCCGGGTGGAGACCGGCGAGGTCGAACAGGCCCTGGTCCGGCACCCGGAGGTGATCGAGGCCGTGGTCGTGCCCCGCACCGCCGCCGACGCCACCGTGACCCTGCACGCCTGGTACGTGGCCCGCCCGCAGGCGCCCGGGGGCGCCCCGCTCGCCCCCGACGCCCTCGCCGCATGGCTGCGCGAGCAGCTGCCCTCCCCGATGGTCCCGGCCGGCCTGCACCGGCTCGAGACGCTGCCGCTCACCGTCCACGGCAAGGTGGACCGGGCCGCGCTGCTCGCGCTCCCCACCGCTGCGCAGGGCCCCGGATGGCAGCCCGCCGACGCCCTGGAACAGCTCGTCCACGACGCCTGGGCCGAGGTGCTGGGCCACCCGCCGCACTCCGCCGACGAGGACTTCTTCAAGGCCGAGGGCCACAGCCTGGCCGCCGTCCAGCTCGTCGCCGCGCTGTGCGAGGGCACCGGACGCCCCGACGCGGCCCGCGTCCACGACGTGCTCGACCTGCGCACCCCGGGGGCGCTGGCCTCCGTACTGCGCGAACGCGGGGCGCTGCCCCGGGACCCGGCTGCGCACGCCGCGGCCGAGGCCGCCGCGCGGGCGCCCCGGTCCGGGAACACCTTCCCCGCCTCCAACGCCCAGCGCCGGATGTGGCTGCTGGACCGGCTGGACGAGTCGCCCGTCCCCCCGTACACGATGGTCGAGGCCTACCGGCTCGACGGCCCCGTGGACGAGAACCGGCTCGCCGCAGGCGTCGACGCGCTGGTGGCCCGGCACGAATCCCTGCGGACCGTCCTGCGCCACACGCCCGGGGGCCTGACCCAGGTGATCCTCGACGCGCCCTCCGCGGTCCTCGCCGTCGAGCGGGACACCACCGTGGACGAGGCCTTCGCACGGGCCTGCCGCCACCGCTTCGACCTCGCCGAGGGCCCGCTGGCCAAGGTCTCCTGGCTGCCCGACCCCCGGTCCGGGAACGGGCCGGCGACGGGCGGCGTGCTGCTGTTCACCGTGCACCACGCGATCTGCGACGGCTGGTCCTTCGGCCTGCTGATGCGCGAGCTCGTGCGCTCGCTGACCGGCCCGGCCGCCGCGCAGGAGCCGGCGCCCACGTACACCGAGCACACCGACCGGCTCGCCGCCCGGCTCGCGGGCCCGGCGGGCGCGGAGCACCGCGCGTACTGGCAGGAGCGCCTCGCGGGCCTGCCCGAACCGCTGGAACTGCCCGCCGACCGGCGCCGCCCCGCCGCCCGCAGCGCCGCCGGCGGCACCGTACGCCTCACCCTCGACCCGGAACTCACCGGCGCGCTGGCCGAGCTGTGCCGCGCGAACGCGGCCACCCCCTTCATGGGCTTCACCGCGGCGCTGCGCGTCCTGCTGTGGCGGCTGTGCGCGCAGCCGGACGTACTGCTGGGCACCGTGGTCGCGGGCCGGCCCGACCGGCGGTCCGCCGAGACGGTCGGGCTGTTCGCCAACACCGTGGTCCTGCGCACCCCGGTGGACCCCGCCGGCTCGTTCCGCGAGCTGCTGGCCGCCGTGCGCACCACCGCGCAGGAGGCCATGACCCACCAGGAGTACCCGTTCGAGCAGCTCGTCGAGGACCTCGCGCTGCCCCGCGACCCCAGCCGCAACCCCGTCTTCGACGTCCTCGTCGAGACCGTCCTCGACGACGGCGCCGCAGCACCCGGCGGCACCGGCCCGGCCGTGCGCCACCTCGATCTCGAACAGCCGGTCAGCGACTTCGACCTGGCGTTCAGCTTCCTCGACGCCCGGGCCGGGGCCCCGGGCGAGCTGTGGGTCGGCTACACCGACGACCTCTTCGACCGGGACAGCGCACGCCGCATGGGGGAGCGGCTGGTCCACCTGCTCGCCGGGCTGCTGGCCGGCCCCGACGCCCCGCTGCCCGGGATCCCGGTCCTGCCCGCGGCCGAGCGGCGCTTCCTGCTCGACGAGGCCAACGACACCGCCGCCCCCTTCCCCGAGCACCGGACCCTCCTGGACCTGGTCGAGGAGCAGACGGCGGCCGGCCCCGACCGGCCGGCCGTGGTGCACGGCACCACCGTCCTCAGCTTCGCCGAGCTCGACGCCCGCGCCGAGGCCGTCGCCGCCCGGCTGCGGGCGGCCTGCGCCGCGGGCCCGGGAACGCTGGTGGCCGTGGTCACCGAGCGGACCGAGTGGATGGTCGTGAGCGCGCTCGCCGTCCTGAAGACCGGCGCCGCCTTCGTCCCGCTGGACCCCGAACAGCCCGGCGACCGGCTCGCGTTCGCCCTCGCCGACAGCGGGGCGCTCGCCGTGCTCGCCGACGGCCCGTACCACGCCAAGACCGCCGCCCTGACCGGCCTGCCCGTCCTCGACCCGCGCGCCCCCGCGGAGCCCGGCGCCGCCCCTGCCCCGCTGCCGCCCGCGCACCGGGCCGGTCCGCACGACCTCGCGTACGTCATCTACACCTCGGGCTCCACCGGCCGCCCCAAGGGCGTCATGATCGAGCACCGCGGCATCGTCAACACCGTCCACTACCGGGCCGGCTACTACGGGTTCGGACCGGACGCGGCCGTGCTCCAGGTGCCGCCGCTGCACTTCGACAGCGGGGTCAACGACATCTTCTCCGCGCTGATCGCCGGCACCCGGGTGGTGGTCCTCGGCAAGGACCGCCTCCTCGACGTCGAGCACGTGGCCGAGGAGATCGGCCGCAACGCGGTCACCCACATCATGCTGGTCCCCAGCCTCTACCAGCTCATGCTGGAGCGCTGCGCGCCCCGGCTCACCTCCGTCCGCCAGATCGTCCTGGTCGGCGAGCGGCTCCCCGAGGCCCTCGCCGCCCGGCACGCCGACCTGCTGCCCGACACCGTCCTCTACAACGAGTACGGGCCCACCGAGGACAGCGTGTGGACCACCGTCCACCGGATCACCGACCCGGGCGCCGACGTCCTGATCGGGCACCCCATCGCCAACAAGACGGTCGACGTCGTCGACGCCCACGGCGACCTCGCCCCCGTCGGCGTCCCCGGCGAGCTGTGCATCTCCGGCGCAGGCCTGGCCCGCGGCTACCTCGGCAACCCGGAGCTGACCGCCGACCGGTTCGTACCGCACCCGCTGCGCCCCGGCCGGCTCATGTACCGCACCGGCGACCGCGCCGCCCGCCGGCCCGACGGCAACCTGCTCTACCTCGGCCGCATCGACGACCAGGTCAAGATCCGCGGCCAGCGGGTCGAGCCCGGCGAGGTGGCGGCCGTCCTCGCCGAGCACCCGGACGTACGGCGCTGCGCCGTCATCGCCGTGCCCGACGAGCGCGGCGAACTCGGCCTCGTCGCCTACGTGGTGGGCGCCGCCGCCCCGCACACCCTGCGGGCCCACCTCACCGAGCTGCTCCCGGCCGCGATGGTCCCCCGTACGTACGTCGCGATCGACGAGCTGCCGCTGAACCCCAACGGCAAGCTCGACCGCCGCGCACTGCCCGCCCCGCCCCGCGAAGAGCCGCTCGCGTGCGCGGACCTGAACCCCACCGAGGAGCGCGTGGCCAAGATCTGGGCGGACGTGCTCGGGACCCCGGTCACCGACCCCGAGGCCGATCTGTTCTCCCTCGGCGGCCACAGCCTGACCGCCGCCCGCCTCGCCGCGGCCCTCCAGGAGGAGTTCGGCGTCCGGGTTCCGCTCGTCACCGTCTTCCAGCAGCAGACCGTACGGGCCCTCGCGGCCGTGCTCGAGCAGCCGGACGGCATCCCGCTCGGCGCCCCGGCCGCCCCGGCGGCCGTGCCCCTGCTCGCGCCCGCCCCCGACGGCGCCGTCCTGCCGCTCTCCCGCGCCCAGCGCCGGATCTGGATGGCCTCCCGGACCAGCCGCAACCCCGTCGCGCTCAACATCAGCGACGCGGTACGGGCCGGCCGGACGCTCGACCCCGGCGTACTGCAGACGGCCGTCACCGCCCTCGCCGACCGGCACGAGGCGCTGCGCACCCGGGTGGCCGCCGTCGACGGCACCGTCCGGCAGATCGTCATGGACCGCCTGCCCGGCGGGCCGCCGCTGTCCGTCCTGCGCATCGACGGCACCGACGAGGCGCTCGCCGAGGCGGTGGACGCCGCCCACAACGCCCCGTTCGACCTGGCCGCAGGCCCGCTGTTCGCAGTGCGGCTGCTGACCGGCCACCCCGGCGGCGACATCCTGGTGATCACCGCCCACCACATCGTGTACGACGGCGACAGCGCCGCCGTCGTGGCCCGCGACCTGCTGGCCGCGTACGACGCCCTCGCCGCCGGACGCGAACCGTGGGACGGCCGCCCCGCCCACCCGTACCGCGACTGGGTGGCCGAGGAGGCCGCCTGGCTGGAGGGCCCCGACGCCGCCCGCCAGCGCGCGTACTGGACCCGTACCCTCGCCGGGCCGCTCCCCCGCCTCGACCTGCCGGACGCGGGCCCGCGCGAGGGCGCCGGACAGCAGGGAGCGGGACTGGTCCACCGGGCCCTGCCCGCCGCCGTGCTGCACGCTGCTGCCCGGTCCGGGGGCGCCACCCCGTTCGGCGCCCTGCTCACCGCCTGGGCGCTGGTGCTGCACCGCCGTTCCGGCAGCGCCGAGGTGGTCATCGGCTGCCCGGCCGGCACCCGCGACCGTGCGGAGACCGCCGAGACCGTCGGATGCTTCGTCAACGCCCTGCCGGTGCGACTCGCCCCCGGCGAGGCCGACAGCCCGGCCGAGCTGCTGGTCCAGGTGCGCAACCGGCTGGCCGAGGCGTACGACAATGCCCGCTTCCCCTTCGACACCATGGCCGTGGAGATCGCGGAGCGGCCCGCGCGCGGCCGCCGGCTCCTCTTCGACGCCGGACTGAGCTGGGAGACGCCCGAACGCTTCGAGGGCGGGCCCGAGTTCCTGTCCGCCGCCCCCTCGCAGACCCCCCTCACCGACGACCTGCGGATCTACGCGAACGAGCGCGACGGCCGGGTCCTGCTCGAACTCGCCTACGACCGGGCGCTGTTCCCCGAGGTCACCGCCGAGGGGCTGCTCGACGAGGTGGTGGACCTTCTGCACCGCCACCCGTCCTGGTCCCCCGCAGCCGAGGACCGGCCGGCGCCGCCCCACCCGGCCGCCTGCCCTGCCGAAACCGACCGACCGCACACCGCAGGGAGCGTAAGGCCTTGACCGCAGTACCGATGACCCGCCCGGGAGCGGCGGTGACCGCCTGGCAGCAGACCCTGGCCGCACTCAACGACACGGCCGCGCCCGTCCCGCGGGGCCCGGTGGCGCACCTGCTCGCCGAGCGCGCCCGCCCGGTCGCGGACCGGCCCGCCGTGCTGGCCCGCGACCGGGACCTCACCCACGGGGAGCTGCACGGCCTCGCCGAGGCGCTCGCGGTACGGCTGCGCGAGCGCGGGGCGGGGCCGGGCGTCCTGGTCCGGGTCTGCCTGCCGCGCTCCGCCGAGCTGGTCGTCGCCGTCCTCGCGGTGCTGCGCGCCGGAGCCGCGTACGTACCGCTGGACCCGGACCACCCGCCCGAGCGGCTCGCCCAGCTCGTCGAGAGCGCCCCCGCACCGATCACCCTGACCAGTGCCCGGCTCGCCCACCTGTTCCCCGCACCGGGTGTGCTGGAGGTCGACCTGGGAGCGCCGGGCGCCGTCGGCCCGGCCGTGCCGCAGCCGGGCGGGCCGCAGCCGGGCCCGGCCGACCTCGCGTACGTCATCCACACCTCGGGCTCCACCGGCCGCCCCAAGGGGGTGGCCATCGAACAGCACTCCCTGGCCAATCTGCTGGAGGCCACCGCCGTCCCCTTCGGCCTCGCCCCGGGCCGGCGCGTGCTCCAGTTCGCCAGCCCCGCCTTCGACGTCTCGGTGTGGGAGATCCTCGCGACCCTGTGGGCGGGGGCGGCCGTCGTCGTCTTCGACGAGCCCGTCGCCTCCGCCGAGGCCCTGGCCGCACTGGTCCGCGAACGCCGCGCCGACACCGTGTTCCTGCTCGCCGCGCTGCTGGCCCAGCTGGACCCGGCCGCCTTCCCGGGCGTACGGACGGTCGTCACCGGCGGCGAGTCCTTCAGCCAGGCGCTGGTGGACCGCTGGGCCCCGGGCCGCGACCTCATCTACGTCTACGGGCCCACCGAGGCCACGGTGTTCCAGTCCTGGCACCGGTGCCTGCCCGGAGCCCCCGGGGAGCCGGCGACCGTCGGCCGCCCCATGGCCAACCTGCGCTACTCGGTGCGCGACGGCTCCGGCGCACCGGTCGGCCCCGGCGTCGAGGGCGAGCTGTGGATCGGCGGCGCCGGCGTGGGCCGGGGCTACCTGGGCCTGCCCGACGCGGGCGCGCCACGCTTCGTACCCGACCCCGACGACCCCCGCCCCGGGGCCCGGCTCTACCGCACCGGCGACCTGGCCCGCCACCGCGAGGACGGCACCCTGGACTTCCGCGGGCGCGCCGACCGGCAGCTGAAGATCCGCGGCTTCCGCATCGAGCCCGGGGAGGTGGAGGTGGCGCTCACCGCTCTGCCGGGCGTCGCGGCCGCCGCCGTGGTCGTGCCCGAGGGGACGGCGCAGCCGCTGCTCGCCGGGTACGTGGTCACCGACGGGCCGCTGCCCGCCGACTGGCGGGCCAGGCTGGCCGAGCGGCTGCCGTACTACATGATCCCGGCAGCGGTGATCCCGCTGGACCGTTTGCCGAGCACTCCCAACGGCAAGATAGACCGGCGCAGCCTTTCCGCCCGGCCCCTCCCCACGGGCCTCCCGGCCGCTGCTGCCCCGGACACGTCCGCCGGGCTCGTGCCCGCGGGCGATGCGGGTGCCTCCCGCGGTGCGGCGGTTCCGTCTGCCGGGCTGCGGCCCGCGGGGGATGCGGGTGGGGCGGCCGACCACGTCCGTGCCGTGCTGCGGGCTCTGTTCTCCGAGGCGTTCGGCCAACCGGTCCCGGACCACGGCGACTTCTTCCTGCTCGGGGGCAACAGCCTCAAGGCCGCCTCCCTGGCTGTGGAGGCAGCCCAACGGCTGTCCGTGCCGGTCCGCGTCCGCGACGTGTTCGAATGCCCGAGCGTCACCGACCTCGCCGACCGGCTGGCGCCACGCACCGCCTCGGCGACGGCCGAGGCCGAGGCCGTGGCCGTGGCCCCGGCGGTGGCCCCGGCCGGCCCGGCCGGGGGCGCCGACGGGTCGCAGGGCGTCAGTGGGGCTCAGCGGTGGCTGTGGCTGGAGGACCGGACCCGGGGTACCGGGGCGCGCGGGAGCGCCGCGTACCACGTGCCGATGTTGCTGGAGTGCCACGGCGCCGCCGATCCCGAGGCGCTGGGCGCCGCGTTCGCCCGCCTCCAGGAGCTCCAGCCGCAGCTGCGCACCGTCTTCCGCGAGGAGTGGGGGGAGCCGGTGCCCGCCCCCGCGTCCGAGCGCGCCCGCCTGGCGGTGCTGGACCTGCCCGACGAGGCCGCCCGCGCGGCCGCCGTACAGGAGTGGGCCCACGCGCCGTTCGACCTCGCACAGGGGCCACTGGTGCGGGCCGCACTGCTGCGCCGCCCCGGCGGCCGGGACCGGCTGCTGGTCGTCCTGCACCACATCGTCGGCGACCAGACCTCGCTCGAGATCATCGCCCGGGCCCTGGCCGGGACCGGTCCGGACCCGGCTCCGGGACTGCCTGGCCGCGCTTCGTACGAGTCGCCCTCCGGGGACGAACTCGCTTACTGGCGGAGCCGGTTGAGTCCGCCGCCGGCTCCGCTCCCGCTGCCCGTCGACCATCCGCGCACCGGCCCGGCCGGCCGGACCACCGCGGTCACGGCCGTGCACCTCGACACCGCCGAACTCGAGGCGCTGGAGGAGCTCGCGCGCAGCCGCCGTACGGGGCTGTTCCCGGTGCTGGCCGCCGCCGTCGCCGCCACGCTGCACGAGGCGACCGGCGCCGGCGACATCAGCCTCGGCACGGCCGTCAGCCGGCGCCCCGCCCTCGGGCCCGGCCCGGCGGAGGCGGTGGGCTGCATAGTCAACACCGTGGTCCTGCGGACCGCCGTACAGGGCGGATCGCCCTGCGTCGCGCTGGTCGACGACCTCGCGGACCAGGCGGTCGGCGCGATGGACCACGGCGGACTGCCTTTCAGCGAGCTGGTGCGCACCCTGGACCCGCCGCGGAACCCGGGCCGCAACCCGTTCTTCGACGTGTGGGTGACCCTCTGGGACGAGATCGACACCGGGCCGGGCGCGCTCCGGCTCACCGGCGGCGCCATCCCGCTGGTCGAGGGGCTGTTCGAGCTCTCGTTCCAGTTCTCGCGTTGCTCGAGCGGCCTGAATCTGCTCCTCCAGTACGACTCCGCACTCTACGAACCGGGCACGGCACAGGGACTGGCCGAAAGGGCCGCCCACGCCGCGCGCCGGCTGGCGACGGCCGGCCCGCAGACCCCGGTCGTCTCGCTCACGCCCCGGGTGGAGGCGCCGCAGCCCCCCACCGGCCGTCCGGCGTTCGCAGGGTTCTCCTGGGGGGCCACCACCCGGCCCTGAACGCTGCGCTCCACCGGCCACGCCGGGGCTCGCGCCGAGGTCGGCGCGGCCGCCGTGACCGCCCAGATCCCCTTCGTGCGGAGCCGTATCGGCGCCGCACCCACCGGAAGGCAGGAACACATGACCGAGTACAACCTCCCGAGCGACACCGCTGCCGACTCCGCCGCTCCCGCCGCCGCGCCGGCGCCGCGCCGCCGCTTCACCGTCCAGCGCGGCGGCTGCGGCTGCGAGGGCAAGCCCTCCCCCACCGCCCAGCAGAAGCCCGCGGAGAACGGCTGAGCGCTGAAGAAGCGCGTCAGGCGACGGCAGGGCGCCGGGCGGCGAGGCGGGCCCAGGCCCTGGCCCGCCGGCGCCCTGCGGTCCACACCAAGGCGAACGTGCTCCCGTCGCCGGAGTGACCGGCCACGCGTACTCCCGGAACGCCGGCAGTCTCGACGGCTTCGACCTCGTCATGTGCACGGGCACGGGCACGGTGCCAGTGCTAGGGAGTGTCGTCAAAGTGGCGTCGGTCGCCCGAAGGGCGGGGCTGGCGGGGCCTGGTGCGTGCGATCGCAAGGCGGAGGAGGGAATCGACGCGGAGCGTCGGTGACCGACGACAACGCGGCGAGCGTGCGTGCCAGGCCCCGCCAGCCAGACGGGACTTTGACGACACGACCTAGCGCAGGCGGGTGACCCGGGTGGCGAAGGAGGGTTCGGCCAGCTCGGTCCCGACCGCCACGGGCACGCTCTTCGCGCCCTCCCCCTCACCGGCCGTGAGGACGCCGACCTCGGTGCCCGCCTTCGCGGCGTGCGGGGTCCCGGAGGCCCCCGGCCGCAGGGTGAGCTTCAGCTGCTGGCCCGGTACGCCGATCAGGTTCAGGTCCTTCGTGGCCACCAGCGGGGTACGGCCGCCGAGGCCGTCGTCCACGTGGCCGACCGTCTGGCCCTTGCGGACCACCGGAGCCGCGTCGAGCGCCTGCCGCACCGCTTCGATGATCTTCTTGCTGTTGGCCAGCACGAGTTTCAGGCTGTTCTCCCCGTTGAGGTCCGGGCCGTCCGCGTGCTGGTCCATGAGCGTGCCGAGGATCAGCGGGGTCTCGTCGCCGACCGACTTGTACGCAGCCCACATCAGCGTGCCGCCCGCGGGGGTGCTGGACCCGGTCTTGATGCCGCGGATGCTCAGGCCGTTGGCCGAGAGCAGGGTGTTGTTGTTGAGGAGCGTCTTGGACAACCCCTTGATCTCTTCGTTCGGCAGCGCGACCACCGCACGGAACGCCTCGTCCTTCATCACGGCCTCGGCCAGCTTCAGCTGGTCGGCGGCCGTGCTGACGGTCGCGGAGTCCAGACCGCTGGGGTCCGTGTACGTGGTGTTCTCCATGCCGAGCTCCTTGGCCGCGGCGTTCATCTTCGCGACGAAGGCCGCCTCGGAGTCGGTGCCGGCATCCCAGCGCGCCAGCAGCCGGGCGATGTTGTTGCCCGAGGGGATCATGAGCATCTTCAGCATGTTCTGCTGGCTGAACTTCGTACCGGCGACGAGCCCCTCGACCCGGGACTCGTTGTCCGAGTTGCCGTCCGCCACTGCCTTCGCGTCGATCTCGATCTGGGGGCCGGCCTCGCCCTTGCGGAGCGGGTGGCCCTTGAGGATCACGTAGGCCGTCATCACCTTGGCGACGCTCGCCGTGGGGACGGGCTTCTGCTCGCCGAAGGTGCCGATGTCACCGGAACCGGGTACGCGTACGGCGCCCTGGCCCTTGGCGGGCCACGGTACGGAGAACTGCCCGTCGAGGGTGTGCACCTGTTCGGCCGCGACGAGCTGCGGGGCGGGCAGCGGGCGCAGCAGCTGCCCGCCGGTGGCCGCGCCGGCCAGGAGCAGCAGGATCGGGGTCCAGATCTTGACGCGCCGGACCGCGGTGCGGCGCGGGGTCTCCGGCGGGGGAGTTGTGTTGGTGAGTTCGGCCAGCAGATCCAGCGGGGGCTGCGGGGGCAGCGGGACCTCGCGGGTGGGCTCGACGACCTCCGCGGGAGCCGTGGCCGGGGCCGTTGCCCGGGCAGGGGCAGGGGCAGGGGCAGGGGCAGGGGCAGGGGTCCGGGCCGGGGTCCGGTTCTGCGGTACGGCTTCCGGCCAAGGGGCCTTCTTCGCCGGGGCGTCCAGCTCCTTCAGGGCCACGAACTGGCTGGTGCGCTCCGCGTCGGCCTCGGCCGCGCCGTCCCGAGCCCAGGACGGCACAGGCCGGGTCTCCCGGCCCGCGTCGTCCGCCGGACCGGCCTCCGCGGGCTCCTCGGCCTCGGCCGCCTCGGCCGCCTCGGCATCCTCGTCGGGCGCGCCCTCGTCCTGGCCCGCAGCACCTCCGCCGTCACCCCCGTCTCCGGCCTCCGTCTCGGGCTCGGGTACGTCCCCGCCGGCGACCTCCGGCTCGGGTGCGGGCGCGTCGGTGGCCTTCGCGTCGGGCTCCGCCTCCGTGTCGGGCCGTGCTTCGGTCTCGGGAGCGGTCTCGTCGGCCTCTGTCCCGGCCTCGGAGCTGTCTTCGGCCTCCGCGTCGGAGCCCGCTTCGGGCTCGCCTTCCGCCTGGGGCTCCACGTCAGCCTCCGGCTCCGGCTCCGGCTCCGGCTCCGGCTCCGGGTCAGCGTCCGGGTCCGGGTCCGGCTCCGGGTCCGGGTCAGCCTCCGGCTCGGCTTCGGCCTCCGGCTCCGCGTCGGCCTTCGCCGCGGGTTCGTCCGGCGCGTCCTCCTCGGGCCCGGTCTCCGCGGCGCCGTCGGCCTCGGCCTCCGCGTCGGCCTCGGCAGGGGTTTCGGCCTCTGCGCGCTCCGGGGTGTCCGAGCCGCCGGTACCGGGGGGCGTGTCCTGCGCACCGGGATCCGTTCCCGGTACCTCGGTCGCTTCCGCCTCCGGAGACTCCGGGGTGCCCGGAGTCTCCGGGGTGTCCGGGGAACCGCCCGCCACCGCTACCGCCTTCATTCCTGCCCCGCCTTGCCACTCACCCCCGGGCGGCAGCCGCCCGGTTCTTGCCGATACCGTCGGGCGAGGCCCCCGCAGGAGCCTCGCCGACCGGCTAGATGTTCGCCGCGCCCCGTCCGTTCCCGGAGCCGGATCCTGTGACCGTCCGGTCATACTCCGGCCCCGGACAGCAGCTGATGGGCGGGTTGGTCGGGTGGGGCAGCCGTCATCGGCAGCTGCGCCTCGCCGGACCTGCCTCGGCTCCTCGGCTGGCATCGCTGTCATCGGAGGGCGGCACGGAACACCGGTGTCCGGCTCTCGTCGCCGTCTCCCTCCCAGGGCCGTTACCGGGGGCCCGGCGGGCGGGTGATTGGCCGTCAGGCTCATTGTCAGTGGCTGCTCATAGTGTGGAGACATCACTCGGGGAGCTCGGAGAAGGAGCAGAATCATGTCCGCCAACAAGATCCAGCACAAGGTGAATCACGTCGCGCTGGTAGTGGACTGTTCGGGTTCCATGCATCAGCACCAGAGTCAGCTCATCCGTGTCGTGGACGAGTTCGTGGCGGGCCTGAAGGCCGAGTCGGACAGCCTGGGTCATGAGACCCGGATCAGTCTCTACTCGTTCGACCACAAGGTGGAGAACCTGGTGTGGGACATGGATGTGAAGCATCTGCCGTCCATGCGGGGTCTGTACAAGGTCAACAATGGCGCCACCGCTCTCATCGAAGCCTCGCTGAAGTCTCTGGACGACCTGGGCCACATCTGGGAGGCGTACGGCGAGCACAGTTTCCTCCAGATCGTGGTGACGGACGGCGAGGAGAACGCCTCCGGCGGCGACCGGCGGCACGACGGCGACATGGCCATCCTCGGCCCCTGGCTCGACAAGATCGCGGCGAAGATGGGTGCGCTCCCGGGCCACTGGACTTCCGCGATCCTCGTTCCGAACTCGCTGGCGAAGCGGACCGCCCAGAACTACGGCTTCCCGGCCGGCAACATCGCCATCTGGGATGCCGATTCGCAGGAGGGTGTCGAGGAGGCGATCGGTACCGTGCGCGCCGCCGCCACCAGCTTCCTCCGCGGCCGCGAGAAAGGCGTGCGCGGTACGAAGAACCTGTTCGCGGTCGGCCAGGACATCTCGGTCGACGACGTGCGGGCGAACCTCGAGCCGGTCCCGGCCGACAAGTACCGGCTCCTGAAGGTCGACACGGAGGTCGAGATCCGGTCCTTCGTCGATTCGCACCCGGGCGTGACGTACGAACGCGGGTCCTGTTACTACCAGCTGGGCACCCGGGTTCAGGTTCAGCCCGACAAGGAAGTCATCGTGGTCGAGAAGGACACCGACCGCGCATACACGGGCGACGCGGCCCGCAGTCTTCTGTTCGGCACGGGCATCCAGGGGACCGTCTCCGTGAAGGCGGGGCGCAATCCCAAGCTGGAGGTGTACGTGCAGAGCCGTTCGGTGAACCGGAAGCTCAAGCCGAAGACGCGTCTGCTCATCATGCTGTGAAACCAGGGGGAGCGGCGCCGAGGTGCCTCATTCATGTGCACCCCGGCGAAGTCCCGGGCGGCTCAGCCGGTGTGGAGGATGCGGAAGCGACCGGGTTCCGCCGGGTCACGGTCGACGACTTGGACCGGTGTCCAAGCCCATTGCCACACGCTGATGCCTGGTGTGCGGGAGAAACGGATCTGCCCGCGGGTGCCTTCGACTGCGACGCGCGGCCAGGATTCGGCAGTGCGCGCCCGGTCCGCGCCGTTGGATCGCAGCACATCGGCGAGGACGGCGACCGTGTCGTAGCCCTCGAAGGCGACGAAGGAGGGCGCTTCGCCCAGCCGCTCACGGAGGGCCGTCCCGACTCGTGCGCCGAGTGGGCCGAGGCGCTCGGGCAGGTAGCGCAAGAACGGGATCGCGGCGCCGTCCTCGCCCAGCAGCGTCGCCCATTCGGCGAACTCCGGCTGCCCGGCCGGAGCACCGATCAGGATCTCCGCGAGGCGCTGGTCGCGGCGGACGGACGTGACGATCGGCACGGCCGGCTCCGGGTGGCCGGCCAGGAGAAGGACGGCTGTCGCACGGTGGTCGACGAGTTCGTCGCACACCGCCGTGGGGGTGAGCTCGCTCATGTCGAGTTCGATGACCGTGCCGCCGCGTGGAGCGAGGTAGTCCCGCAGGATGCGGGTCCCGGACGCCCAGTAGACACTCGGCTGGGCTGCCACGGCGATGCGGCGGTGGCCCGCGCCGAGGAGGAAGTCAGCGTAGATCTGCCAGCCGTGGGACTGCGCCGGTGCGAGGCGCGCGACCCACTGCGTCGGCTGTTCGGTGAGCGCGTCGAGAACCGCCGACGAGCAGAGGAACGGCAGGCCGAGGGCGTCGGCCCTGGCAGCGGCGGCGCGAGCGACGACGCTGTGGTACTCCCCCGCCAGGGCGGCCACGCCCAGGCGGGCCAATTCGTCCACGGCCGCCGCGGCCCTGTGTGGATCGGCCGCGGTGTCCCGGACCACCAGCTCGAGCGGTCGCCCGAGGATCCCGCCGGCGTCATTGACTTCGCGAACGGCCAGCTCGAGTCCGGCGAGCAGGTGTCGGCCTGCCTCGACCCAGCCGGGCCGGGTCAGCGGAACGAGAGCGCCGATCCGGACGGCTGATCCGTCAGTTCGCTCCGCTCCGGGCCGCGATGGTGGCGTATTCATGCGTTGCTTCTCCCGAGTGGCGAGATGACTACGTGGCGGTCCAATGGCTCAGGGCATTCCCGTCGGCGTCCGCTGCTCGCTGCAGCGCATCCGGGGAGCCCAGAATGCCGAGCGGCAGGTAGCCGGACCGGACGGCCAGGTCCCACCCGTGCACCTGGACTGCAAGGGCGGCCAGGGCGAGGGTGCCGAGCGGCAGCAGGGTCCGGGGAGCGGGATCGGGGCCCAAGCTCTCCCGGTGCTCGATGAGCCGGGCCGCAAGTGCCTGTTCGAACGCTTGCCGGTCGTCGTCGAGGAGTACGCGAAGGAGACGCTGATCCCGTGTCAGGGGGCCGACTGCGTCGAGCCTTCGGGCAGCCTGTGCGCGCTCGTCGGCGTCCGGCTTGCAGAGGGGCACGGTGGGCCAGTGGCGGGGCAGGTGGCCGCTTGCCCGGGTCAGGTAGCCGCAGAGTGCGTCCATCGCCGCGAGGTCGGCCGGGTCCGACGTCGAGTTCAGCCTCGAGTAGGGCACCCCGTCGTGGATCGCGGACGCGTAGCTGTTCCGCAACAGCAGGCCGATCACCTTCTGCCATTCCCACACCAGGCCGCTGACCATGCACGTTTCGAACGTGTCGATCCACGTCCTGGCCGTGGGGGCCTTCCCCTCGGGGTCGAGCTCGACGACGTCGCCGAAGGCGATGTCCTCGCTGCTGAGGGTCTCGCCGATGAGCGGGAAGAGGATCTCCTGGTCACCGTGGGGGAAGCAGCCGAGGCTCAGCAACCCCAGGGAGCACTCTGCTGCGGTCCGCAGCGCCGAGCGCGCCGACTCGTCGAGCGCCGGGTCCTCCACCGTACGGGCGGCGACGTGGTCGAGGAGTTCGTCCTGCATCTCCTGGAGCTTCGCTGGGGATGGGTCGTCGTAGCGCATGTCGTACCACCGGGACCGGGTCCGCCGGCTGATGTCCTCGAGCGCTCGGGCCATGCGCTCTCCGCTGACCTCGTGGCGTGTTTCGTCCTGCACGGCTGTCGCCCCTTCGTGATCTTCCGGCCGGACGGGGGACGCTATCAGCGGGCTCGGACATGGCCCGGGTCCGGCCGGGAGACCCGGGCCACCGGCAGGACCATGGCCAACCTGGTCCTAGTAGGCGTCGTACTGGCCGAACCAGTCGACGATGTAGTGGGCTTCGCGGCTGCTCTGGTTCCAGAGGTCGATGACCTCGTGGGGGCCCGGCTTCGCCTGGACCAGGTTGGGAACGTCCTTGCCCGCCGTCCAGTTCAGCGTGGAGGACACCGGCCGCGGCGGCGGGGTCGGACGCCCGTTCCTGTACGCGTCCATCGAGTACGGGTCCGGGGCGACCGAGAGGAAGCCGGAGCCGCTCGTGCTGGTGACGGTGACGTTCAGTACGTAGGCCTCGACGGGAAGACGGTCACGATTCCCGGAATCCATGTCCATGGGCATGTAGCCGCCGGCGAGGCACGGCCAGGTGCCGGGGCCGCCCCAGCGACGCGAGTCGAGGAGCCGCCACGGTCCACCCGTCGGGATGCCGGGGGTCGTGCTGGCGAAGGCCGCCTTGCTCCCGGCGCCGTAGTAGCCGACGACGTCGACGATGACGTCGGTCCCCGCCCAGGCACCGTTGCGGACATTGATCTTTCCGTCGGCGCCGACGGGCACGATGACGGAGTTCGCGATCGTCTGACCGGCCGTGAAGTTCAGATTGGACGTGGTCGGCGCCGTCTGCCCGCTCGGGAAGACCGTCAGGTGACCGGCCTCCCGCGGATTGGTGACGGTCACGTTCAGCGCCACGGCGCTCACCCCGGCGGGGATCCCGCTCTTGCCGGTGATCTGCACACCGAACGTGCCCTGCCCGGCGACCTGGCCGCGCGCCGCGCCGAGCCCCTCGCGGGTGTCGACGAAACGGACCGGGTTCAGGGAGGTGTAGCCGTCGTTCGCGGAGCGGTCGAAGTAGCCGGTCACGTCAGCGAGCAGGTCGACCGCGTTCCAGCCGCCGTTGTAGAGCTCGACGTACCCGTCCTTGCTGACCGGCACGATCACCTGGTTCGGAACGGTCTGCCCGGCGACGTAGTTCATGTTCGAGGACTCGGGCCGCTGCTTGCCCGCAGGGTAGACGGACACGTGTCCGCCGGCGGTGGTGTTGGTGACGGTGACGTTGAGAACCACCGCGGCGACCCCGGTCGGGACCTTCCCCCTGCCCGCGATCTTCACCCAGACCGACGAGTACGCACCGACCTTGGCCTTCGCCGCGCCGACGCCGGAGCGGGTGTCGAGAAGCCGGGTGGGCGTGTGCGGGACGAAGAACGAACCGGCCGTCGAGAACGCAAGCTGGTTCACGGCCTGCACCTTGTTGACGCTGTCCGTGGCGGTCACGGTGACCGTGTAGTCGCCGGGCCTCGGATAGGTGTGCTTGTTGAACCCCCGGACTTCCCCACCGTTCATGGTGATCGCGTCCGTCGTGCCGTCGCCCCAGGCGATCGTGACCTCGTGCGGGACCGGCACACCGTTGTAGAGGTTGACGGTCAGGGAGATTCCGCGCGCGGTCGTGATGTCAGCCGCCAGAGCGACTTCCAGGTTCGAGGCGGCGGCGGAGTCCTGTGCCGCCACGTCACGGCCGGTCAAGGAGGTTCGCACCGTCCGGTCGCCCGAACTCTGATAGGCCCCGGGCCCGGCCCCGGCATCGTCGGCAGCCACTTCGACCGGTGGCACGGAAACCCCGGCCGGCGCCGGACCGTCGGCCTGCGCCACGCCCGGTATGAGACCCACACCAGCCGCAAGGGCAACAGCTGAAACTACGAGTCGGCGACTGCGCACCGGCCCCCCCATTTTCTGTTACAGCTTGAACAAGTTCGAAAGCCCGCCCAGAGTACAGAGCCCCCAACCCACCCGCGGGCGCGGCGGGGGCGGCAGCGGTCAGGCCGGCAAGCGCCGGGCGGCCTTGCGGGCGTGGGCGGTTCGGGGTCTCGGCGTCGGCCAGGGACCGGGCCGCACCTCGCGTCCGCGGTCTCCTTCGCGGTCCGTGGTGTCTCCAGGTATCGCGTTCACACTCAATCCATTGCAACGAACCGAGGACGCGCGTTGCGTTAGCCTCAAGGACATTGCAACGAATTCTCACCTCTCACCTGCATTGATGCTGATTTTGCGCAACGCACATGTTGCCAACTCTGTGAATGCAACGTAGCTTTTCCATCATCAGAAACAGCGAGCCGACAGAGTGCACGCTGAAGCAGAAGGAGAACGCCATGCAGAAGTTCGACACCCCCGCCGGCCGCTCCACCGTCCTCGACATCCCCGCCGGACGCATCCGGTTCATCGCCGCCGACCGGGACAACACCACCGTCGAGATCCTGCCCGCCGACCCGTCCAAGAGCCGCGACGTGAAGGCCGCCGAGGAGACCACCGTCACCTACATCGACGGCGTCCTGCGCATCCAGGCCGCACCGGCCAAGAACCGGGTCCTCGGCTCTTCCGGATCCATCGAACTGACCGTCCAGCTGCCCGCCGGCTCGCGTATCGAGGCGAAGGTGGCCAGCGCCGAGTTCCGTTGCGTCGGACGCCTCGGCGACGTCTCCTTCGAGGGCGCGCAGGCCACGGTCAAGATCGACGAAGCGGCAAGCGCCCGTCTGACCCTGATGTCGGGTGATGTGTCGGTCGGCCGTCTGGGCGGGGACGCGCAGATCAGCACCCAGAAGGGCGACCTCCACATCGCCGAGGCCGTGCGCGGCACGGTCACGCTGCGCACGGAGCAGGGCGAGATCACGGTCGGCGCGGCCCGCGGCGTCTCCGCTTCCCTGGACGCCGGCACCACCTACGGCCGGATCAACAACTCGCTCCAGAACAGCGAAGGCGTCGCCGGCCTGAACATCCACGCCAGCACCAACTACGGCAACATCACCGCTCGCAGCCTCTAACCCGCAGCCTCTAACCCGCAGCGTCAAAGGGAGCGTCCATCATGACCGGCTTGGCGATCGCGGCGAACGGGCTGCGCAAGTCCTACGGCGACAAGAGCGTGCTCGACGGCATCGACCTGAGCGTTCCGGAGGGGACGATCTTCTCCCTGCTCGGGCCGAACGGCGCCGGGAAGACCACTGCCGTCAAGATCCTCTCCACCCTCATCACCCCCGATGCCGGTGAGATCCGTGTCGCCGGTCATGACCTGGCCGCTGCTCCGCAGGCGGTGCGGGCGTCGATCGGTGTCACCGGGCAGTTCTCCGCCGTCGACGGGCTGATCACCGGCGAGGAGAACATGCTCCTCATGGCCGACCTGCACCACCTGTCCAAGAGCGAGGGACAGCGGGTCGCCGCCGAACTGCTGGAGCGCTTCGACCTGGTGGAGGCCGCCAAGAAGCCCGCCGCCAGGCCGACCAGCTCGCCGACCGCATCGCCGTCCTCAACAACGGCAAGATCGCAGCCGAAGGCACCGCCGACGAGTTGAAGCGGCTCATCCCCGGCGGGCACGTCCGGCTGAGGTTCTCCGACCCGGCTGCGTACGAGAGCGCCGCGTCCGCGCTGCGCGACGTGACCCGGGACGACGAAGCGCTCGCCCTGCAAATTGCCAGCGGCGGCAGTCAGCGCGACCTGCGCACCATCCTCGACCGGCTCGACGCCGCCGCGGTCCAGGCCGACGAGCTGACCGTGCACACCCCCGACCTGGACGACGTCTTCTTCGCCCTGACCGGCACCAACATCCCCAGCCAGCCCAGCCAGTCCGAGGAGACCGTCCGATGAGCTCCCTCTCCCTCGCCGTGCGCGACTCGTCCACGATGCTGCGCCGCAACCTCCTGCACGCGCGCCGCTACCCCTCGCTCACGCTGAACCTCCTGCTGACGCCGGTCATGCTGCTGCTGCTCTTCGTCTACATCTTCGGCGGCGCCATGAGCGGCGGCATCAGCGGCGGCGGAGACCGCTCCGCATACATCGCCTACATCGTCCCCGGCATCCTGCTGATGACCATCGGCAGCACCGTCGTCGGCGCCGCGGTATCCGTCTCCACCGACATGTCCGAAGGCATCATCGCCCGCTTCCGCACGATGGCGATTCACCGCGGATCCGTGCTCATCGGGCACGTCATCGGCGGTGTCCTGCAATCCCTGGCCAGCGTGGTCCTCGTCGGCATCGTCGGCGTCGCCATCGGCTTCCGCTCCCACGACGCCACGGCCCTGGAGTGGCTGGCGGCGTTCGGGCTCCTCGCGCTCTTCGCTCTCGCGCTCACCTGGATCGCCATCGGCATGGGCATGGTCAGCCCCAACGCGGAAGCGGCCGGCAACAGCGCGATGCCGCTGATCCTCCTGCCGCTCATCTCCAGCGCGTTCACTCCGATCGACTCGATGCCGGGCTGGTTCCAGCCCATCGCCGAGTACCAGCCGTTCACGCCGGTCATCGAGACCCTGCGCGGACTGCTTCTGGGCACCGAGATCGGATACAACGGCTGGCTCGCCCTCGGCTGGTCCATCGCCCTCATCGCACTCGGCTACCGCTGGTCCACCGCATCCTTCAACCGCGACCCCAAGTAGCAGCCATGAGCGTGGACCGCCCCAGGGCGGCGTGACCCGGCACCCGCCGGCGCACGCCGCCCTCGCGGCATTCCCGGCCATCCGGTGCACCGGATGACAGCGGCTGTACGGGTTTCTCCAGCAGACTGCGAGCGCCCTTCGAGGACGGGGCGCAATGCTCGGGTCATGAGCTCCGATACGGACGGGCGCAAGCCCTCGCGGGGCACCCGAACCGCCCGCCGGCGCCCATCCCCCGAGGGCACCGGCGGGCTTTCGCTCTGCCCGCCCGCTGCCGGTCCGGTCGGTGTGATCAGCGGGGGCAGTGTTGCCGGCACAGACGAAGGGACACACCGACGATGAACAACACGTGGTTCCGGCGCTTCACCACGACCACGACCACGGGAAACGGGCCACGCCTCTTCTGCTTCCCGCATGCGGGGGGCTCCGCGACGGCGTACGTGCAGCTGGCGCGCGCGCTGCCCGCGGACTTCGACGTGGTGTCCGTGCAGTACCCGGGGCGCCAGGACCGGTACCACGAGGAGCCGTTCACGGCCGTGGCCCCGCTCGTCGAGGCAGTGGCCGAGGAGCTGGCCCACGAACTGGCCGCGGACCCCGGACGGCCGTACGCCCTGTTCGGCCACAGCATGGGCGCGCTCGTCGCGTTCGAGACGGCCCGGCTCCTCGTCGCCCGGGGCGAACTGCCCGGGCCCCAGCGGCTGTTCCTCTCCGGCCGGGGCGCGCCGCGCCCGGGCACCAGTGCCCAGTACGACTTCTACGACGACGCCGACGTGCTGGCCGAGCTGCGCAGGCTGGGCGGCACCGATCAGTCGATGCTCGAGAACCCCGAGGTCCTGGAGCTCGTACTGCCGGCACTGCGAGCCGACTACCGGGCCCTCGCCGCGTACGACTGGCGCGGGGGAGAGCCGCTCGCCGCTCCGATCACCACCCTGATCGGGGACAGCGACCCGATGGTGACGGTCGAGGAGGCCGGGACCTGGCGGGAGCGGACCAGCGGTGACTTCGACCTGAAGGTCTTCCCCGGCGGCCACTTCTACCTCGTCGACCAGATCGACCAGGTCACTGCGGCCGTCACCGAGGGGCTGCTCGCCACCGCCGCTTCCTGACGTGCCTCCTGGCCGGCCGCAGCCGGCTGCGCAGACGGGCCGAGAGACGATCGCCGTGCCCCCGCCATTCGGTGATGAGCCGGTCCACGTTTCCGGTCCTGCGCAGCCGGCCTGGCCGGCCGGCAACTGTCCTTCTCGCTGGTCAGCGGCGAACGCCTTCGCTAGCGAAGGCTTCGGCGCGGCGCCGGCCACTCGACCGTCGTCTGCGTGGGCCGCCCGTAGTCGACACCGTCGACGCCCCATCCGTACAGTTCGCGGATCTGCCCCATGAACCAGTCCGCGCCGTCCCCCGCGCGCTCCAGTCCGGCTTCCGGGTTCGCCCACAGCTCCCGCACCTGGTCCTGGACCTCGTCGTTGAGTTCCCAGCCGTCCAGCCGGATGCGGCCCTGCTCGTCGAGGACCAGCGGTGTCGCCCCCGTCAGCTGCTCCCACAGTTCCCCGGCCTGTTCGGCCGTCGTGCGGAACCCGTCTCCGAGGACGGTCCGCAGGAACGCCGTGTACAGGGCGATCGACGGGATCGCGCTCGACGCCTGGGTGACGGCCGCGCCCGCGACCGCGGTGAACGCCCGGCCCGCGTCTGCCAGCTCGGCGTCCAGCTGTCCGGCGGTCCGCTCCAAGTCCTCCTTCGCCGCGCCGATGGTGCCCTGCCGGTAGATCGGCGCCGTCAGCTCCGAGCCGATGTACGTGAGGGCGACCGTGGTGAACCCGTCGGCCAGCAGGTCGCGCCCGGCCAGGGCGCGTACCCACAGCCGCCAGTCCGCGCCGCCCATCACCTGCTCCGTCGCGTGCCGCTCCTCGGCGCTGGCCGGCTCCAAGGACACCTGGCCGACCTTCGGGGAATCGCCGGAGAAGTCCAGTGCCGGAGCCTCGTACGGCGCGCCGAGCGGTTTGATCACCGAGTGGTGGACCGTGCCGGTCGCCGGGTCTGTGCGGCGCGGCGCCGCCAGGCTGTAGATCAGGTGGTCGACCTTGCCGTACCGCTCCTCCACCAGGGCCAGCACCTGCTCCTTGCCCGCCTCGGAGAACGCGTCGGTGTTGACGAACACGAAGTCGTGGCCGGCGTCCTGTGCCAGGGCATCGACGGCCGCGGTGCGGTACCAGCCCGCTGTGGCGGTGCGCCGCTCGGTCTCCGCGCCCTCGAAGGCGACACCCACACCCCGGATCCCGTGCCGGCGCAGCCCGGTCAGCAGCGTGGCCAGCCCGTACCCGGCGCTGTGGCCGAGGAGCAGTACCACCGGGCCGCTGCCGTCGGCGCGTGCCGGAATCCGTTCCCACATCCGGTGCACGGTCTCGGCGGCCCCGTCCGGGTGGGAGTTGACGATCAGGAAACCGCGCTGCTTCGGGTCGATCTGGCGAAGGCTCACAGTGCGTCCATTCCATTCGGTACGAGTCGGGCGAGGTGTACGCGCACGTCCATGATCGTATCGACGCCCCGGACTGCGGCCCGTGCTGGCGAAGCACGGAGATCATCGCCGGTCGTTGTCACCTTCGGCATTGACGAGGCTCCTTCCTCGTTGCTTCCGAGCGGCCCGAGGGCGTCAACGCGTTCGTGGGCGCGATCGCTTCGGCGAAGGAGGCCGTGGGAGGTCCGGCCTGATGTCGCCGGTTGACCTTGACCCTGGGTCAGGGTGGACGCTGATGGCATGACCAATTCCACTTCCTCGCCCTGGACCGGCATGGTCCCTGTCGACGACACGGCCCTGGCCGTCACCGACACGCGCGGTCCCGGCCGGCCCGTCGTCTATCTGAACGGCTCCTATGCCGACTCCCGGCCCTGGCGGCCCGTGATCGCCGAACTCGACTCCGGCTGGCGGCACATCACCTACGACGAGCGGGCCCGCGGCCGGTCGAAGCGGTCGGCGGACTACTCCTTCGAGGCGTGCGTCCGGGACCTCGATGCCGTCCTCGAGGCGACCGGGGTGGAGCGGCCGCTGCTCGTCGGCTGGTCCTACGGTGCGGCGCTCGCGGCGCACTGGGCCGACCGGAATCCGGGCCGCGTCCTGGGGGTGGTGTCCGTGGACGGCGGCATTCCGTACGGTCTGACCGGCGAGGAGGGCCGTGAGCGGATCCGGCGCCTGTTCCGCCGGATGCGGTGGCTGCTGCCGCTGGTGCGTCCGCTGGGCCTGGCCGCGCGGATGACCGCCGACCAGCATGCCGACATCAACATCGAGGCCAACGAGGTCAACGCCGCCATCGAGCCGGTCCTCGACCGCCTGACCTGCCCGGTGCGGTACGTCCTCGCCACGGGCGGCAGCCTCGGCGGGGGCCAGGAGGAGATGGAGAAGATGCGGGCCGCGCTCGATCCGGTGCTCGCCCGGAACCCGAACGTCAAGGTGAGCGCGAAGGTCGCGAGCAACCACTCCAAGGTTCTGGCCAAGGACTTCCGGGCCATCGCCTCGGCCGTGCGCGAGACCTCGGCCGCCCACGACCAGAGGGCCCGCTGAGCCCATGGTGTACGGACTCACGATCGGTCAGGCGGCCGCGTTCGCCGGCGTCACGGTGAAGACCGTGCGCCACTACCACCGGCTCGGCCTGGTCGACGAACCGGAACGCGACGGCTCCGGTTATCGCCGGTACGGATCGTCCGACATGTTGCGGCTGGTCCAGGCCCGCACGCTCGCCGACGCGGGCGTGCCGCTGGCCGAGGTCGGGGATCTGCTCGACGCCGATCCCGAGCAGTTCGTCGCCGCCCTGGACGACGTCGAGCGGCGGCTCACCGACCGGATCGAGGAGCTGATCGCGCGGCGCGCGGTGCTGCACCGGCTCGCCGCCGGCGACCGGCTCCTGCTGCCCGAGCGCGCGTGCGTGGCCCTGGACCGGTTCGCGGAGCTCGGGTTCGGTGCCGACTATGTGGCCATCCAGCAGGAGGCCCTGGTTCTGGCCCGTGCCCTGGTGCCGGAGGTCTTCGACAGCTTCCTGAGCCAGCTCGAGCGCCAGCTCGCCGACCCCCAGTACGTCGAGCTGATGAAGCTCTGCCAGGACGCCGAATCGTGGGATCCGGACGACCCGCGGCTGGACGAGATCGCGTCCGCCCTGGCCGCCAAGGTGCTGGCCAACCGTGAACTGCTGTCGCTGCCGGCCGAGTTCCGGGCCAGGCCCGACGCCGCCACCCGCTACGGCCTCATCAACCACCACCGGGAAGACCAGGCGCCGGCGGCTGCCCGGCTGACCGAGCTGCTCGAGGCGAACCTCCGGGCAGCCGGCGTCGACATCCCGCATCAGTAGCGGCCTGCAGGGCAGCTGCCGGCGGCCTGGCCCGAAGACGACGGCCGGCCCGGTGGCTGGTGCCACCGGGCCGGCGGGGGTGCGGCTCCCTGACGGTCCGGACGGGGGCCGGTCCGCCGCGGGAGTCCGCTGCGTGTGTTCCCTTACGGGGATCCGCTAGGAGACGCGGTCCGCGAGCTCGCGCTCGCGGGGCGGGACCGAGCGGGCGACGATGCGGTTGAGCTTCTCGCCCTCCACGTCGACGTTCGGGAGCAGTGCGTCGAGCCAGCGGGGCAGCCACCAGGCGGCCTTGCCGAGCAGGGCGAACAGGGCGGGCACGATCGCCATGCGGACGACGAAGGCGTCGAAGAGGATGGCCGTCGCCAGCCCGAAGCCGATCATCTGGATCATGTCGTTGGCGTCCAGGATGAAGCCGGAGAACACGCTGATCATGATGGCCGCCGCGGCGGTGACGACGCGGCCGCTGTAGCGGAAGCCGGTGGCCACGGCCTCGTCCGGGCCTGCGCCGTGGACGTAGGCCTCGCGCATGCGGGAGACCAGGAAGACCTCGTAGTCCATGGCCAGGCCGAAGACGATGCCGATCATGAAGATCGGCATGGTGCTCATGATCGGACCGGTCTGGTCGATGCCGAGGACGTCCTTCAGCCAGCCCCACTGGAAGACCGCGACGACGGCGCCGAGGGCCGCGCTGACCGACAGGAGGAAGCCGAGGGCCGCCTTCAGCGGGACGAGCAGCGAGCGGAAGACCAGGACCAGCAGGACGAAGGCCAGGCCGACGACCAGGCCGAGGTAGGGCACGAACGCGTCGTCCAGCGTCTTCGAGAAGTCGATGAGCATCGCGGTCTGGCCGGTGATCAGCACCTCGCCGGCGGTCTGCTCCTCGAAGCCGCCCGCGAGGGCGCGGAGGTTGTGGACGAGGTCCTCGGTCTTCTTGTCGGCCGGACCGGTGGTCGGGACGACGTTGAGGATGGCGGTGTCGCCGGCCTCGTTGGCGACGGCCGGGGAGACCGAGGCCACCCCGTCCACCTTGGCGAGGGCCTTGCCGACGGTGTCGCCGGCGGCCTTGGCGTCCTTGGCGCTGACCGTGACCATCAGCGGGCCGTTGAAGCCGGCGCCGAAGGACTCGGACAGAATGTCGTACGCCTTGCGCTGGGTGGTCTCCGTCGACATGGTGCCCTCGCCCGGCAGGCCGAGCTCCAGGCTGGCGGCGGGCACCGCGAGCGCACCGAGGCTCACGACGCCGACGAGCAGGACGGCGACCGGGTTGCGGAGCACGTAGCCGGCCCAGCGGGAGCCGAGGTTCGGCTTGTTCGGGTCCTTCTTCGCGGCGCGCGCGGCGGCCTTGGCGGCTCGCTTGGCGGACACGCGCTGCTTGCGGGCCGACAGCGGCCCGCTCCAGAACAGGTGGCGCTCGCGGCGGGGCAGCACCTTGAACGGGGCGAAGCCGAGCAGCGCGGGAACCAGCGTCAGCGCGATGAGGACGGCGACGGCGACCGTGCCGGAGGCGGCCAGGCCCATCTTGGTGAGCAGCGGGACGTTCACGACGGACAGGCCGGCCAGCGCGATGATGACCGTGAGGCCGGCGAAGACGACGGCCGAGCCGGCCGTGCCGACGGCGCGTCCGGCGGCCTCCTCGCGGTCGCGGCCCTCCGCCATCTCCGAGCGGTAGCGGGAGACGATGAACAGCGCGTAGTCGATGCCGACGGCGAGGCCGAGCATCATCGCCAGCGTCGAGGTGGTGGCGGAGAGCCCGAACGTGCTGCCGAGCGCGGTGATGCCGGAGATGCCGATGGAGACGCCGATGGTGGCGGTCAGGAGCGGCATGCCGGCCGCGATCATCGAGCCGAAGGTCAGCAGCAGGACTATGGCGGAGACCAGGATGCCGATGCCTTCGCCGGAACCGCCCATCTCGGCCTTGATCTTGACGGCGTCACCGCCGGCCTCGACGGTCAGTCCGCCGGCCCGGGCCTTCTCGGTGATCTCGTCGAAGGCGTCGTGCGCCTCGTCGCTCACTTCGGGGCCGGGGACCTTGTAGGTGACCACGGCGTAGGCGGTGGTGCCGTCCTTGCTGATGGTGTTGGCCTGGTACGGGTCGGTCGCGCCGATGACCTCGGGGGCCTTGGACAGGTTCCCGAGCAGCTCGGTGACGCCGGCCTTCGGGCCCGCGTCGGAGATCTTGGCGCCCTGGGGGGCGCGGAGGACGACGCGGGCGCTGGCGCCGGTGGCGCTGGCCGTGGGGAACTTCTCCTTGAGCAGGTCGAACGCCTTCTGCGACTCGGTGCCCGGCATGGAGAAGGTGTCGGCGGGGGGCGGGGGTGCGGAGGACGCCGCGACTCCGACGCCGCCGAAGATCAGCACCCACAGGACGACCAGCAGCCATCGGCGCCGGAACGCCAGGCGGCCGAGTTTGTAAAGGAAGGTGGCCACGGCGAGTGGACTCCCATCGGATCGGCAGAGCAACAGGCAGGACTCAAGGACACTAACAAACCGCTCGTGCGGTTTTCTTACGGGGGATGTATTCGCGCCACCACACCGGCTTCAGCCACGAACGCTGTGGGGAGCCACTCACACGCTTCGATCCAGCACGAGCTGAACCCCGTCGGAAGTTCACCGGAGGCCGGTGGTGGCCCACTTGAGCCCCGCTCGAAGCCGGCAGGCGGCCCGGCAGCACGAACGCCCGCGGCCCCCTGGTGGGCAGGGGGCCGCGGGCGCTTCGGCGTGACGGCACGGTCAGAGAACGGCGCCTTCCCTCGTCCTCCTGCGCAGAGTCGGCCTGCTGGACTGGGCGAGGTCCTTCCACATGTCCGAGAGACCGGTGATGGTGCGCGCCGCGAACAGCCTGCGGATCGACACCTCCTGGTTCAGCTCCGCCCGGATCAGGCCGACCAGCCTGATCGCCCGCAGCGAGTTGCCACCGAGGTCGAAGAAGTCCTCGTCGATGCCCACCCGGTCCAGCTCGAGCACGTCGGCGAACGCCGCGGCCAGCACCCGCTCGGTCTCGTTGCGCGGTGCCCGGTACTTCGCGTCGAACTCGGGCTCCGGCAGCGACGCCCGGTCCACCGTCCCGTTGACCGTCGCCGGCAGGCGTTCCAGCACCGTGAACACCGACGGCACCATGGACTCCGGCAGCCACCCTGCGGCGAACCGGCGCAGCTCCTCGCCCGAAACGGCCTGGCCGCGGACCGGGACCACATAGGCCACCAGCCGCTGCTGCCCCGAACCGTCCTCCTTGACGACCACGACCGACTGTGCAAGGCCGCTGTGCTCGGACAGCACCTCTTCGACCTCGGCCAACTCGACTCGAACGCCACGTACATCGACCTGGGCGTCGGCCCGGGCCACGTACTCGAGCCGGCCGCCGGTTCCCCAGCGCACCCGGTCCCCGGTCCGGTACATGAGCCCGCCGGCCGGACCGAACGGGCAGGGCACGAACCGCTCCGCGGTCGGCCCGGGCTGCCCGGCATATCCACGGGCCACGCCGGGCCCGGCCACGTACAGCTCTCCGGTCACGCCGACGGGGACCGGCGCCAGTCCCGGACCCAGCACGTAGAGCGCGGTGTTGTCCATCGGACGGCCGACCGCGGACGCGAGGCGCACCGGTTCGTCCGCAGCCAGGCGCTGGCACGCGGCGAAGACGGTCGTCTCCGTCAGGCCGTGGCCGGTGACGATCGTCAGCTCGGGGCAGGCCTCACGGACCCGGCGCAGCGCGGCCGTGGACACGCGGTCGCCACCGGTCCACACCTCGCGCAGCCCGGCGAAGCTCTCGGGGCGTTCTGCCGCGATCGCCGAGAACAGGCTCGCGGGCAGCCACACCGTGGAGATCTCGTGCGCCGCGCGCACAGCGGTCAGGGCGTCGATGTCGAGCTCCCCCGCGGGAGCCACGACCACGCGGCCGCCGTTCAGCAGGGGCACCCACAGTTCGAGGGCGAGCGCATCGGCGGTGTGCGGCGCGTGCCACAGCACGGTGCCGTGGCCGGCCTCCTTGCAGTGGCGGTCCTTGACGAACCGCTCCATGTTCCGGTGCGTCACGGCGACTGCGGTGGCCGCGCCGGCCGTTCCGGAGCCGTGCATCACGGCCAGCAGGCCGTCCTGGTGCGACGGGACCGCAGCCTGCGGCGCACCGTCGTTCTCGTCGGCGCTGTCCGGGCGGATGTCGTCGAACACGATCACCGCAACGTCCGGGCCGCAGGAGAGTGCGCCGGCTGTCGCCGCATCGGTGAGCAGTGCGCGCGCCGAGGAGTCGCCGACCTGCGACGTGATCTGCTCCGCCGGGAGCGCCGGGTCGATGGGCAGGTAGGCTCCGCCCGCCTTCACCACGCCCAGCAGGGCGACGGCGAGGTCCACCGACCGGGGCATCGCCACGGCGACGACCGTCTCGGGTCCGACGTGCCGGCGTCGCAGCGCCCCGGCCAGACGGCTCGAGCGCTCGTCCAGCTCCCCGTAGGAGACCTCCGAGTCGCCGGACACCATCGCGATGGCGTAGGGGTCCCGCTCCACCTGCTGGGCGAACAGCTCCGGAACCGTCAGTCCCGGCAGCGCCGCGTCCGTGTCGTTCGGTGCCGTCAGGACGCCGTCGCGCTCGACACCGCTGACCACGTCCAGCGCACCGATCGGCTGCGTACCGGCGGCCACCACGGCACGGATGTGCGCGATCAGCTCCTCGCCGAGGAAGCGCAGCTCCGCGCGGTGGTACAGGCTCGCGGGGGCGTCGAGGCGGATGTAGAGGTCGCTGTCGGCGCTGCCGTCGGTGTAGACGCCGATCGACAGTTCCTCGAAGGTGCCGGTCGTCGCGCCGGAGTAGCGCGCCGGGCTGTCGGCGAAGTGGAGCTGCTCCACGAACTCGACGACGTTCATGACGGCACCGAAACTGCCGCGGCCGCTCAGGACGGTTCCGCTCGCGCGCTGGATGTCCGAGTAGTGGCAGGCGGTGTGGCCGAAGAGCTCGTACGTCTCGTCGACCATCGCGTCGGCGATCTCGGCGAAGGTCGCGCCGAGCGGAACGGCCACCCGTACCGGCACCACGTTCACGGCCAGGCCGGGGGTCCGGCTCGCCACGCCGACGCGGTTGCCCACGGCCAGCGAGAGGAGGAACTCCGGACGGTCGCAGCGGTGCCGGAAGAAGACCGCCGCGGCGGCGGTGAGCATCTGCGACATCCACACGCCCATGGACGTCGCGGTCTCGGTCCACACGTCTGCCTCGGCGCGCGGAACGGTCAGCGTCCGGCTCACCATGCCGATGGTCTCGGCCACCTCCGACCAGCGGTCGGCGCTGCTCATCGGCTGGGAGAGCGCGGCCCGCAGCGAGTCGGACAGGGCGACCCGCGGAACCTGCGCGGGCGCCGGCGCATCCTTCAGGTAGTCGCGCCAGAACTCCGTGTCCTCGGTGAACTTCTGGGAGGCGAGGTACTCCGTCGCCTCGGACGCGAACGACTCGGCGTCCCACGGGTGCGGCAGCTCCGGTACGTTCTCGCCCCGCAGCAGCGCCGTGTAGACCTCGGCGAGGCGCCGCGAGAGCAGGCCACCCGCGCCGAACCCGTCCGATATGAGGTGGTGGTAGGCGATCACCAGGAGGGAACGGGCCTCCGCGAGTTTGACCACACCCAGTCGGAACAGCAGGTCCCGCGACAGGTCGAACGGCTGCCGCACCATGTCGGCCAGCGCTTCGCGCGCCGCCTGCTCGGGATCGGCCTCGGCGCTGAGGTCCAGGAAGAACGGCCGCCAGTCCCCCAGTTCCCGGGGTACGAGGCGCAGCCCGCTGCCGTCGTCGACGAAGTTGACGCGCAGCACCTCCGCCTCGCCCATCACGTGCAGGAACGCGGATTCAATGACCGCCGCGTCCAGCTCACCGTCCACATCCCACATGGTCAGCGCATGGTTCGGCGTGTCGGGAGCCATTTCCTGCGCTCGCCACATGCCTTTATGCGCAGACGACGCACCGAACGAACGCACACAGATCAACTCCTCAGCAAACAGGCCCGGGAATCGGAGAACTTCACAGATCACCCCCACCTTCAGGGAAGTGGGTCAGCCGTTCAAGACAACTTGGTGCCGGGCGGGACACACCGCTGTGGAGCTTGCGGTGTGTCCCGCCGGCGGGACATTCCTACGCGGCCATCGAGGACGTGACGTGGTCGGCGATCCGCCGCGGTGACGGGAACTTCAGGACCAGGTTCGCCCGCAGCTTGAGTCCGGTCGATGCGGTCAGACGCTTGCTCAGCTCCACCGACAGCAGCGAGTCGAATCCGATCTCCTTGAACTCCTGGTCGGGGTCGAGCGACGCGCTGGACGGGTGCCCGAGCACGACGGCGACCTTCTCGAGGACGTGCTCGAGCACGAGCGCCTTCGCGTCGTCCCCGGAGAGGGCGGCGAGCCGGTCCGGCAGGGGCACGAGGTGGTCGTCGCCTGCCGGAGCATCGGTCGAGGGCACCTCCGCCGCCACCGCCGTCTGCGAGGAGTTCAGCCAGTACCGCTGCCGCTGGAACGCGTACGTCGGGAGGTCCACCCGCTCGCGCGTCCCGAACAGGGCGTCCCAGTCCACCGACCCGCCCCGGACGTGGAGCTGGGCCAGCGAGCCGACCACGGCCTCCACCTCGTCCCGGTCCCGCCTCGAGGAGGACAGGACCAGCGCGTCGTCCACGTCCTCGACGATCTCCTGCACCGGGACGGTCAGAACGGGGTGCGGGCTCATCTCGACGAACACCCGGAAACCGTCCTCGGCCAGCCGCTGGACGGAGGTTTCGAAGAGGACCTTTTCGCGCAGGTTGTCGTACCAGTAGTCGCCGTTCAGCCGTGCGGTGTCGATGACCTCGCCGTAGAGGGTGGAGTAGAAGGGCAGCGCCGACGTCTTCGGGCTGACGTCGGACAGCGGGCCGATCACCTGCTCGCGGACCCGGGTCACATGGTGGGAGTGCGAGGCGTAGTCGACCGAGATCCTCCGGGCCTGGGCGCCGTCGGCCTTCATCTTCTCGACGAATTCGTCGAGCGCGTCCGGCTCCCCGGACACCACCACGGAGCGGGGCCCGTTGACAACGGCGATGCTCAGCTGGTCGCCCCACGGAGCGAGACGTTCCGCTACGACGTCCGCGGACTCCGCGACCGATGCCATCCCGCCGTGACCGATCAGGTCCACCAGAGCCAGGCTGCGGAGCGCCACGATCTTGGTGGCGTCCCTCAGCGACAGCGCACCGCAGACGTGGGCGGCGGCGATCTCGCCCTGGCTGTGTCCGACCACCGCGGCCGGTTCCACACCCCAGGAGCGCCACAGGGCGGCCATGGACACCATCACCGAGAACAGCGCCGGCTGGACCACGTCCACCCGGTCCAGCGACGGCGCCCCCTCCACCCCGCGCACCACGTCGAGCAGCGACCAGTCGACCCATTCGGACAGTGCGGCCCCGCACGCGTCGAGGCTCTGTGCGAAGACGGGGAACGTGTCGTACAGCTGCCGGCCCATGCCGACCCACTGCGACCCCTGCCCGGGGAACATGAAGGCGACACCGCCGAGTTTCCCGGCGGCTGCGCGCACCACCGCGGGGGACTCCGCGCCTTCGCCCAGCGCCGTCAGAGCGCTCAGGAGTTCGTCGCGGCCGCGGCCCAGCACGACCGCACGGTGGTCGAACCGCGACCGGCTCGACAGCAGCGACGCGCCGATGCCGGCGATGTCCGCCCGCGGGTCGGCAGCGAGGAAGTCGCGCAGCTTGCCCGCCTGGCCCTGCAGGGCGGCCGCGCTCTTGGCCGACACCACCCAGGGCACCAGCCCGCCGACGACGCCCGGGACCGGAGCCCGCTCGTCCGCCTGCTCCTGCTGCGGAGCCTCTTCAAGGATCACGTGCGCGTTGGTGCCGCTGACGCCGAACGAGGACACCCCGGCCCGGCGCGGACCGTCGGCCCGGGTCCACTCACGGCCCTCGGCCAGCAGTTCGACCCCGCCGGAGGACCAGTCGACGTGCCGCGTGGGCGCGTCCACGTGCAGGGTCTTCGGCAGGTACCCGTGGCGCATGGCCATCACGGCCTTGATGACTCCGCCGACCCCGGCGGCGGCCTGGGCGTGACCCATGTTCGACTTCAGGGATCCCAGGAAGAGCGGCCTGCCCTCGGCCCGGTCCTTCCCGTAGGTCGCCAGCAGGGCGTCCGCCTCGATGGGATCGCCCAGGGTGGTTCCGGTGCCGTGGGCTTCGACCAGGTCCACCTCGGAGGCCTTGACCCCCGCGTTCGCCAGTGCCCGCCGGATCACCTTCTCCTGGGCGCGGCCGTTGGGAGCGGTCAGCCCGTTGCTGGCCCCGTCCTGGTTCACGGCGGAACCGCGGACGACGGCGAGCACCGGGTGGCCGTTGCGGCGGGCGTCGGACAGCCGCTCCAGGAGCAGCACGCCCACGCCCTCGGCCCAGCCGGTCCCGTCGGCTCCGTCCGCGAAGGCCTTGCACCTGCCGTCGGCCGACAGGGCGCCCTGGCGGGCGAACTCCACGAAGGCCGCGGGCGTCGACATCACCAGCGCCCCGCCGGCCAGCGCGAGCGAGCACTCCCCCGCACGCAGTGACTGCACCGCCATGTGCAGGGCCACCAGCGAGGACGAGCACGCCGTGTCCAGGGACACCGCCGGCCCGGTCAGCCCCAGCTCGTACGCCACCCGGCCGGACGCGACGCTCAGCGAGCTGCCGTACAGCAGGTAGCCCTCCAGCTCGCTCTGGCCCGCCTCCAGGAATCGCCACCCGTACTCGGTGGAGCTCACACCGGAGAAGACGCCGACCTCCGCCCCGCGTACGTCGGCGGGGACGATGCCGGCGCGCTCGAAGGCCTCCCACGACGTCTCCAGCAGCAGGCGCTGCTGCGGATCGGTCGCCAGTGCCTCGCGCGGGCTGATGCCGAAGAAGTCCGCGTCGAAGCCGGCGGCGTCGGCCAGGAACCCTCCCTGGCGCACGTATGCGCTGCCGACGGCGTCGCGGTCCGGGTCGTACACGTCCCGCCACCCGCGGTCCGTCGGGAACCCGTCCACGACGTCCCGGCCGCTGCGGATCACCTCCCACAGCTCCTCGGGCGACGAGACGCCTCCCGGGTAGCGGCAGGCCATGGACACCACGGCGATCGGCTCGCCACGGCCGGCCTTCAGGGCGTCGTTCTCCTGGCGCAGGCGGTCGCGCTCCTCCAGCAGCGCACGGAGCGCCCGCTGGACCCGGTCCCCGCCCTCCGCCGTCTGATCCGCGGAGTTGGTCATGTCACTTACCTCTTCTCATCCAGAGCCAGGTCGAGCAGCGCGTCCAGGTCCAAGTCCGACAGTTCGTCCGCGGCGGTGTCCGCGTCCGCCGCGGCTGCGTCGCCGTTCGCCCGGGGCGGGTTGGCGCACGCCAGGACCAGCTCCAGGAGACCTGCGCTGCGCAGGCCGTCGATCGAGACGTTCCGCAGCACTTCGCGGATCGCAGCGTCCTCGTCCGCGCTCGCGTCCGCCTCGGGTCGCAGCAGGCCGAGCAGGTGCAGGCCCAGCTCGCGCGGTGTGGGGTAGCTGAAGACGAGGGTGGACGCCAGGCGCAGTCCGGTCGAGGCGGCCAGGCGGTTGCACAGTTCGACCGCGGTCAGCGAGTCGAATCCGAGCTGGGTGAACGCCTGGTCGGCGTCGACGGCCGCGCCGGACGGGTGTCCGAGCACGATGGCCGCCTGGTCGCGGATCCAGTCCACGGCCGCTACCTCGGCCTCGTCCGCCGGCAGGGTGACCAGCCTGGCGGACAGGTCCGCAGAGCCGCCGTCCTTGGGCGTGCCCGCCCTGCCCCGGCGCGGACGGGCGCCGTCGACGAGGCCGCGCAGCAGCAGCGGCAGCTCGTCGGCTGCCTTGTTCCGCAGCCCGGCGACGTCCACCCGGGCCGGGACGAGGACCGGCCTGCCGCTCGCACACGCCGAGTCGAACAGGGCCAGAGCCTCGGGCGTCGGCATCGGGGCGATGCCCATCCGCCGGAGCCGGGAGAGATCGGCCTGGTCCAGGTCCTCGGTCATGCCGCTGCTCTGCTCCCACCAGCCCCAGCACAGCGAGGTGCCGACCAGGCCGGATGCGCTGCGCTGCGCCGCCAGACCGTCCAGGAAGCCGTTCGCCGCGGCGTAGTTCGCCTGTCCTCCGGTGCCGAGCGTGCCGGCGAGGGCGGAGAACTGGACGAACGCCGACAGGTTGTGCTCCCGGGTCAGCTCGTGCAGGTTGGCCGCACCGCCGACCTTGGCGCGCAGCACGTGGTCGAGGCTCTCCGCGGTCAGCGATTCGACGGTGCCGTCCGCCAGGACGCCCGCCGCGTGGACGACCGCGGTCAGCGGGTACCGGGGGGGCATGTCCGCGAGCAGGTCCGCCAGGGCAGCCCGGTCCGCGATGTCGCATGCCACGACCCGGACGGCGGCGCCGGCCTCCTCGAGGTCCGAGACCAGCTCGGGAACGCCGTCGGCCGCCGTTCCCCGACGGCTCGCCAGCACCAGGCTCCGTACGCCGTGTTCGGCGACGAGGTGCCGCGCCACCAGCGAACCGACGCCGCCGGTACCGCCGGTGACGAGCACGGTGCCGCCGCCGAAGCCGCCGCTCAGGTCGAAGACCAGCTTGCCGACGTGGCGGCCTTGGCTCATCTCGCGGAACGTCGCGCGGGCTTCGCGGATGCTGCGGACGGAGATCGGGCCGAGCTGCACCTGTCCGTCGGCGAACAGCTCCATGACGTCGCGGAACATCTCGTGGATGGTGTCCGGGCCCGCCGTGCCGTAGAGGTCGAAGGCCTGGTAGTCGACGCCGGGGTGGTCGGCCGCGACCTGCCGGGGGTCGCGGATGTCCGTCTTGCCCATCTCGATGAAGTTGCCGCCGCCCGGCAGCAGCTTCAGGGAGGCGTCGACGAAGGTGTGTGCGAGGGAGTTGAGTACGACGTCGACACCGCGGCCGCCGGTGGCTTCGAGGAACTTCTCCACGAACTCCAGGTCGCGCGAGGACGCCAGGTGCGCGTCGTCGAGGCCCATGCCGCGCAGCGCGGGCCACTTGGCCGGGCTGGCGGTGGCGTAGACCTCGGCGCCCAGGTGCTTGGC
Source organism: Streptomyces sp. NBC_00354 (assembly GCF_036106915.1). Classification (NCBI taxonomy): domain Bacteria; kingdom Bacillati; phylum Actinomycetota; class Actinomycetes; order Kitasatosporales; family Streptomycetaceae; genus Streptomyces; species Streptomyces sp. NBC_00354. The sequence goes on from NZ_CP107984.1 coordinate 105,994, forward strand.
CAGCTGGACGGCGGCCGTTCCGACGCCGCCGGCCGCTGCGTGGATGAGGATGCGCTGCCCCTTCTGCAGCTTCATCACGTGGAAGAGCGCGTAGTAGGCAGTGAGGAAGGTGCTCGGCATGGAGGCCGCCTCGGCGTGGCTCCAGCCGTCGGGGACGGGGGCCAGCAGGCGGTGGTCGGCCACGGCCACCCGGCCGAAGGAGCCGTTGAAGATGCCGGTCACCCGGTCGCCCGGGGCAAGGCCGGCCACGTCGTCCGCGACCTCCAGCACGATGCCCGCGCCCTCGCTGCCGAGCCCGGAGTCGAAGTCCGTCCGGTCGATGAGGCCCAGGGCGATCGTGACGTCGCGGAAGTTGAGGCCGGCGGCCTGGACGGCGATGCGGACCTGCCCGGCCTCCAGGGGCGCCGCCACCTCGGGGCACGCGACCCACGTCAGGTTCTCCAGCGTGCCCGCCTTCGCGATGCCCAGCCGGTACGCGCCGTCCGCCGGGGCCTCGAGCTGGTGGCCGGCAGGCGCGGCCTGCGCCATCCGCGGCACGAGGAACGTACCGCCGCGCAGCGCCAGCTGGTCCTCACCGAGGGCGAGGGCGTCCGCGAAGGCCTCCCACGAGGTCTCCTCGTCGTCGATGTCTACGAGCCGGAACCGGCCGGGGTGCTCGGTCTGGGCGGAGCGGATCAGGCCCCACACGGACGCGCCGGGCAGGCTCTCGACGTTGTCCCCCGCGCCGGCGGCCTGCGCCAGGCGGGTGAGCACGACCAGCGTGGACGCGGCGAGCCGGTCCTCGGCGAGGAACCGCTGGACCCAGTCCAGCACGTGTTTGTCCGCGTCGCCGACCGTGGTGAGCAGGTCGTCGCCGGGGGCGACGGCGTCGTCGAGGCACAGGACGAGGTGGCAGGGGGCGTCGGCGGCGAGGACCTCGCCGAGGGACGCGTACAGCGAGACGCTGCCGTCGCCCGCGGCGACGAGCCGGGCGGCCCGGCCGGTCTCCGCGCCGATGACGCCCCACTGCGCGCGGCCGGCGTCCGGCGCGGCCTCCGGGGCCGGGCGCCAGTCCAGTGCGTACAGGGACTGCTCGCGGCCGCCGCGCGCCGAGCGGACCTGCTCGGCGCCGGCCGGGCGGAACGTCAGCGCGTCGACGTGGGCGATCTCGCGGCCGTGCTCGTCGGCGATCACGAGGGACACGACGCCTTCGGCGGCCGGGGTGAGCTTGACGCGCACGGTCGGGCCGCACTCCCCGGCGAGGTGCACGCCGGACCAGGCGAAGGGCATCCAGCCCTGGTCGCCCGTCACGGTGATGACGCCGCCGACGACGACGGCGTGCAGCACGGTGTCGATCAGCGCCGGGTGCAGGGCGAACCCGCCGTCGGCGCCTTCCGGCAGGGTGGCGAGGGCGAACAGGTCGTCGCCCTTGCGCCAGACCTCGCGCAGTCCGCGGAACAGCGGGCCGTAGTCGAAGCCGCCGTCCGCAAGGGAGTCGTAGAGGCCGTCGAAGCCGATCTGCTCGGCCCCGGCCGGCGGCCACGCGGCGAGCGCGCGGGCGTCGTCGGCCCGGTCGGCGTCCTGCGGGGCCCCGGGCGCCAGGCTGCCCATGGCGTGCCGGGTCCAGCCGCCGGCACCGGCGGCGTTCTCGGCGGGACGCGAGTACACGTCCAGGGAGCGGCGGCCGCTCTCGTCCGCGGCGCCGACGACGACGCGCACCTGCACGTCGCCCGTGTCGGGGAGGATCAGCGGGACTTCGAGGGAGAGCTCCTCGACGAAGGCGCAGCCGACGTGCTCGCCCACCGACAGCGCCAGGTCCATGTAGGCGGTCGCCGGGACGACGACCGAGTCGAACACGGCGTGGTCGGCGATCCACTCGTGGGTCTGCACGGACCACAGGTCGGTGAACACCAGCTCGTCGGTGCCGGGGTGCTCCACCACGGCGCCCAGCAGCGGGTGCTCCGCGGCGGACAGCCCGGCGGAGGTCACGTCCGCGGACGCGAGGCCCGAGAGGAAGTCCATCCAGTAGCGCTGGTGCTGGAACGCGTACGTCGGGAGGTCGACGCGCTCCTGCGTGCCGAACAGGGCGGCCCAGTCCGCGGCGGCGCCCAGGACGTGCAGGTCGGCGAGCGCGCCGACCAGGCCCTGCGCCACACCGCGGTCGCGGCGCGCCGAGGCCACCACGGCGGCGTCGTGCACGCCCTGCGCGGCGAACGCGTCCTTGGTGAGGCCGGCGAGCGTGGAGCCGGGGCCGACCTCGACGAAGACGTTCGCGCCGGCCGCGCGGGCGCGCTCCACGGCGTCGTGGAAGCGCACGGGCTCGCGGACGTGGTCGACCCAGTGGGCGACGGAGGTCAGCTCCCGGAGGGTGGCCTCGCGGCCCAGCAGCGTAGAGACGACCGGGACCGACAGCTCGCCGCCCATGGGCAGCGCGCGCAGCGCCAGTTCGAACTCCTCCAGGACCGGGCCCATCAGCGGGGAGTGGAACGCGTGGTCGACGGGGAGCAGTTTCGCCGACCGGCCGTCGGCGACGAGCCGGTCGCGCAGGTCGTGGACCTCGTCGCGCAGGCCCGAGACCACCACCGACTCCGGGCCGTTGACGGCGGCGATGCCGGTACGGGTGTACGGGCGCAGCAGCGCGGCGACTTCGGCTTCCGACGCGCGGACCGCCAGCATGGCGCCGGGCTCGGTGACGGCCTGCATGGTGCGGCCGCGGGCGGCCACGATGCGGGTCGCGGTGTCCAGGTCGAAGGCTCCGGACACGTGGGCGGCGGCGATTTCGCCGACGGAGTGGCCGATCAGGTGGGTCGGCTGCGGGCCGTACTGGCTGAGGAGCCGGTAGAGGGCGACCTGCAGGGCGAACAGCGCGGGCTGCATGACGTCCGTGCGCTCGCGGCCCTCGGGCTCGTCGGCGAGGAGCAGGGGCTTGAGGTCGAAGGGGAGGTGCGCGTCGAAGCGCGCGCAGACCTCGTCGAGGGCCTCGGCGAAGACGGGGAAGGTGTCGTACAGCTCGCGGGCCACGCCGGTCCATTTCGAGCCCTGGCCCGGGAACATGAAGGCGGAGCCGCCCGGCTCGCCGGCCGCGCCGCGCACCACGGCGGGGGACTCGGCGCCCTCGGCCAGCTTCGCGAGGGCGTCCAGCAGGTCGTCCCGGCCGCTGCCCAGCACCACGGCGCGGTGCTCGAACTGCGCCCGGCCGCAGACCAGCGAGGCTCCGATGGCGGCGAGGTCCGCCGCCGGGTCGGCGGCGACGAACGCGCGCAGCTTCTCGGCCTGCGCCCGCAGCGCCTGCTCGGACCGCGCCGACAGCGCCCACGGCACGAGGCCCGAGGTGCCGGCCGGCACCCGGTCGGCGGCGTCGGGGGCCGGCTGCGGCTCGGGAGCCTGCTCGAGGATCAGGTGGGCGTTGGTGCCGCTGGCGCCGAAGCTGGACACGCCGGCCCGGCGGGGCCGGCCCGGGGCGGTGGTCCACTCGCGGGCCTCGGTCAGCAGTTCGACCGCGCCGGCCGTCCAGTCGACGTGCGTCGAGGGCTGGTCCACGTGCAGCGTCTTGGGCATGACGCCGCGCTGCATCGCCATGATCATCTTGATGATGCCGCCGACGCCGCCCGCCGCCTGGGTGTGGCCGATGTTCGACTTCAGGGAGCCCAGCCACAGCGGGTTGCCCGGCTCGCGCTCCTGCCCGTAGGTGGCCAGCAGCGCCTGCGCCTCGATGGGGTCGCCGAGCGTGGTACCGGTGCCGTGCGCCTCGACCACGTCGACGTCGCCCGCCTGCACCCGGGCGTTGGCCAGCGCGGCGCGGATGACGCGCTGCTGCGCCGGGCCGCTCGGTGCGGTCAGGCCGTTGGAGGCGCCGTCCTGGTTGATGGCGGAGCCGCGGATGACCGCCCAGATCTTGCGGCCGCCCCGCTGCGCGTCGGAGAGCCGCTCCAGGACCAGCATGCCGACGCCCTCGGAGAAGCCGGTGCCGTCCGCCGCGTCGGCGAACGCCTTGCACCGGCCGTCCGCCGCCAGGCCGCCCTGGCGCGCGAACTCGCGGAGCACCTGCGGCATCGCCATGACGGTGACGCCGCCGGCCAGCGCCAGGCCGCACTCGCCCTGGCGCAGCGACTGCACCGCCTGGTGCACCGTCACGAGCGAGGACGAGCACGCGGTGTCGGTGGACACCGCCGGGCCCTCCAGGCCCAGCGCGTACGACACGCGGCCGGACGCGACGCTCAGCAGGGAGCCGATCTGCGCGTAGCCCGAGATGTTCTCGGGGGTGAAGTAGTGGTTGCCGTACCCGAAGTAGGCGATCCCGGCGAAGACGCCGGTGCTGGTGCCGCGCAGGGAGTGCGGGTCGATGCCGGCCCTCTCCAGGGACTCCCACGAGGTCTCCAGCAGGAGCCGCTGCTGCGGGTCGGAGGCCAGCGCCTCGCGCGGGTTGATCTCGAAGAAGTCGGCGTCGAAGTCGCCCGCGTCATGGAGGAAGCCGCCTTCCCGCGTGTAGCAGGTGCCCGGCCGCTCGCGCTGCGGGTCGTAGAGGTCCTCCAGGTCCCAGTAGCGGTCCTCGGGGAACTCCGAGATGACGTCCGCGCCCGCCTGCACCAGGTCCCACAGTGCCTCCGGGGACGCCGCCCCACCCGGGAAGCGGCAGGCGACGCCCACCACGGCGATGGGCTCGGCGGCGGCCTCGGTCAGCTCCTTCAGTCGCTTGCGCGTTTCGATCAGCTCGATCGACGTCCGCTTGAGGTACTCGAGAACTTCGGCGTTGTTGTCGTTTGTCATCGCTCTCCCCTAGCCGAGCTCTTTGTCCAGTAGCGCGAGAAGGTCTCCCGCCGAGGCCGAACTGATCTGGTCGACGATGCCGACCGGTGCTCCGGCGCTCACCAGCGAACGGACTCGGCCCTGCAGCTCGCCGAGCAGAGTGGAAATGGTGTTCTTGTCCTCGTCCGCGAGCTCGAGGAACGCCTCCTCCAGCCGGGCGCCCAGTCCGTTGATCTCCTGGGCCAGGTGATCGGCCGGAGATTGCGGGGCGGCACCGGAGCCGGGGGTGATACGCGCGTTCAGGAACTGCGCGAGGGCGGTGGGGTTCGGGTGGTCGAACACCAGCGTGGACGGCAGCTTCAGGCCGGTCACCGCCGACAGCTTGTTCCGCAGCTCCAGGGCGGTGAGCGAGTCGATCCCCAGTTTCCTGAACGTCGCAGCGGGAGTGATCCGCCGGGCGTCCGGGTGGCCGAGGACGATCGCGGTCTGCGCCCGGACGGCATCGAGCAGCACCGCCTCCGCGTCGGCCGGCGCCAGCGACGCCAGCTGCTGCGCGAGTGCGCTGTCGGTGGACTCCCGGCTCCCCGGGCCGCCCGGTCCGGCAGGCGTCCCGTTCAGGGCGCGCAGGAGCGGTGAAGCCGCGCCCGGTGCCGCGAGGTTCAGCCGCGCCGGCACCAGGACCGGCTCGTCCAGCGAGATCGCCGCGTCGAAGAGCGCGAGGCCCTCCTGCGAAGCCATCGGCAGCACACCCTGCCGCTGGAGGCGTACGACGTCCGTGTCGCCGATGTCGGCGACCATCTCGCTGCGTTCGGCCCAGAAGCCCCAGCACAGCGAGGTGGCCGGCAGGCCATCGGCCCGACGGGTCTCCGCGAGGCCGTTGAGGAACGCGTTGGCCGCCGCGTAGTTGGCCTGTCCTGCGGTCCCGAGCACGCTCGCGATCGAGGAGAACAGCACGAACGCGGACAGGTCCAGATGGCGGGTCAGCTCGTGCAGGTGCCAGGCACCGTTCACCTTGGGCGCGAGGACCGTGTTCACGCGATCCTCGGTCAGCGCCTCGACGACCCCGTCGGCCAGCACGCCCGCGCAGTGGATCACCGCGGTCAGCGGGTGCTCGGACGGCACCCCGGCGATCAGCTCTGCGACGGAGTCACGGCTCGCGACATCGCAGGCCACGACCTCGACCTGCGCTCCCGCCCCGGCCAGCTCCTCCTGCAGACCTGCCGCCGCCGGGGCCGCCAGGCCCCGCCTGCTGGTCAGCACCAGCCGGCGCACGCCGTGGCGCTCCACGAGGTGCCGGGCCAGCATCGCGCCCAGGCCGCTGGTGCCGCCCGTGATCAGCACCGTCCCGGACCCGAGGGCGGGAAGGTCCGCCTGCCCGCCGAGGGCTCCGGAACCGGCGGACGCACCGTGGGCGCGGGCCAGTTCCGGCGTGGTCACCTCGCCGGCCCGGATCTTGAGCTGGAGTTCTCCGCTTTCGGCCGCTGCGGGGATGCAGGCCCACGAAGCGGGCCGGCCGTCCGTGTCCACGAGCGTGAACCGGCCCGGGTTCTCGGTCTGCGCGGTGCGTACGAATCCCCAGACCGCGGTCGCCGCGGGGTCGGGGCGGGGCACCTGCTCGTCGTGGATCGCGTCCTGCGTCACGACGACCAGGCGGGAGTCGGCGAACCGGTCGTCGGCGAGCCAGTCCTGCGTCCACCGCAGGACACGGTGGAGGTTGCGCTCGACGGCGGCGGGTGTGTCGTCGCCGTCCGTGCCCGTCCGGTCGATGCCGGCGATGACGATCGGGGGTATCCCGCTGCCGGAGGCGGCGAGTTCCCCGAGGTCGGCGAAGACCTCTGCGCCCTCTTCCAGGGCCCCGGCGGGTGCGCCCAGCACCGCGTACCGGCCCGTGGCGTGACCGGAGGGGACCGCGAGGGGGGCCCAGTCCACCTGGAACAGCGCGTCCTGGTGGTCGAAGCTCAGCGCGGTCAGCTTCTGGACGTCCGCGGGCCGCAGGGTCAGCGATGCGACGCCGCCGACGGGGGCTCCGTTCTGGTCCGCGAGGGTCACGGACAGCGTGTTCTCCCCCGCGGGCGCCAAACGGACGCGCAGTACGGCCGGCTCGGCGGAGTTCACGCGGATGCCGGTGCAGCGCAGCGGCAGCCAGCCCTCGGGCCGGGAGTTGTCGACGAACTGCCCCAGGCCGACCGGGAGCAGCGCGGCGTGGAGCAGCGCCGGGTGGATCCGGTACCGGCTGCGGTCCGCGCCGTCGGCGGCGGGCAGCTCCACCTCCGCGAACAGGGCCTCGCCCTGGCGCCAGACCTTCTGCAGGCCGCGGAACAGGGGTCCGTAGCCGAACCCGAGGGCGGACAGGCGGGCGTATTCGTCCTCGAAGGGCACGGCGACCGCGCCCGCGGGAGGCCACGCGACGAGGCTTTCCTGCGCGGGGGTGCGTCCGGTGTCGGACCCGACGACGCCGACGGCGTTGCGCGTCCACCCGGTGTCGCCCTCGCCCCGGGAGTGCACGCTGATCACGCTCTTGCCGTCGACCACGACGCGGATCTCGCGCTCGGCCGTCCGGGAGAGGACCAGCGGCGTTTCCAGGGTGAGTTCGTCGACGACGTCGCCCCCCGCCTTGTGCGCGGCCCAGACCGCCATCTCCAGCAGCGCGGTTGCCGGCACCAGGACGGCGCCGTGGACCACGTGGTCGGCGAGCCACGGCTGGCGCTCCAGGGACAGCCGCCCGCTGCCCACGACTCCGCCGTTCTCCCCGTCATCGGGCAGATCGATCACGGCGTCGAGCAGCGGGTGGTCCGACGTGCTCCCGGTGGCGGTGGTCTCGGAGGGTGCGTTCAGCCAGTAACGCTGCCGCTGGAAGGCGTACGTGGGCAGCTCGACCCACGGGCCGTCCCAGCCCTGGAACGCCCTCTCCCAGGGCACCTCGGCGCCGGCCACGAAGGCCTCGGCCGCCGACCGGTGGAAGCGCGCGAGGCTGCCCTCGCCGCGGCGCAGCGTACCCACGACGGCTGCCTCGACGCCCGCGCTGTCCAGGGTCTGTTCCACGCCGATCGTCAGGACGGGGTGGGCGGACGCCTCGACGAAGAAGCGGAAGCCCTGTTCGGCCAGAGCCCGGGTCGCCTCCTCGAAGCGGACCGTCTGCCGCAGGTTGGTGTACCAGTACTCGGCGTCCATGCAGGTCGTGTCGAGCCAGTCGGCCGTCACGGTCGAGAAGAACGGCACCTCGGCCGTACGCGGCCGGAGCCCCGCCAGCACCCGGCGCAGTTCGCCGTCGATGGCCTCCACGTGCCGGGAGTGCGAGGCGTAGTCCACCGGAACCCGGCGGGCCCGCACCTCGTCCGCCTCGCAGGCGGCGAGCAGTGCATCGAGCTCGGCCACGTCGCCCGACACCACGACGGACGACGGCCCGTTGACGGCCGCGACCGACAGCCCGTCCGTCAGACGTGCGCGCACGTCCTGCACCGGAAGCGCGACCGACACCATGCCGCCGCGCCCCGACAGGGCCAGGATCGCCTTCGAGCGGAGCGCCACCACCTTCGCGGCGTCCTCGATCGACAGGGCGCCGGCGACGCACGCGGCGGCGATCTCGCCCTGGGAGTGGCCCACGACGGCCGCGGGCTGCACCCCGTACGAGCGCCACACCTCGGCCAGCGACACCATCACGGCCCACAGCACGGGCTGTACGACGTCCACGCGTTCCAGCGCGTCGGCATCGCCGAGCACGTCGTGGAGGGACCAGTCGACGTGCGGCGACAGCGCGTCCGCGCACTCCTGCATGCGGCGCGCGAACACCGGGGAGGACTCCCACAGTTCGCGCCCCATCTCGACCCACTGCGACCCCTGGCCCGGGAACACGAACACCGTCTTGCCCACCGGCTTCGCGACTCCGGACACCACACCGGCGGCGCCGCTCTCGTCGCCCGCGGCAGCGGCGGTCAGAGCGGCGAGCAGCTCGTCCCGGTCGGCGCCGATGACCACCTGGCGGTGCTCGAACAGGGATCGCGTCGTCACCAGCGAACGTCCCACGCCCGCGAGCGGGAGGTCCGCGTCCGCGGCGACGCTGTCGCGCAGCCGCAGAGCCTGCTCGCGCAGCGCCTCCGCCGACCGCGCCGACAGCACCCACGGCACCGCGGCGGGGGCCGGTCGGGCCGTGGTCTGCCCGGGGGCCTGCTCGAGGGTCTCGGGTGCCTGCTCGAGGATCAGGTGCGCGTTGGTGCCGCTGATGCCGAAGGCGGAGATGCCGGCCCGCCGGGGGCGTCCCGGTGCGCTGGTCCACTCCCGGGCCTCGGTCAGCAGCTCGACCGCGCCGGACGTCCAGTCCACGTGCGTCGACGGACGGTCCACGTGGAGCGTCTTGGGCAGCACGCCGTGGCGCAGCGCCATGGTCATCTTGATGATGGCGCCGACGCCTGCGGCCGCCTGCGTGTGGCCGATGTTGGACTTCAGGGAGCCGAGCCACAGCGGGCTGTCCTGGTCGCGGTCCTGCCCGTAGGTGGCGAGCAGCGCTTCCGCCTCCATGGGGTCGCCCAGCCTCGTGCCGGTCCCGTGCGCCTCCACCGCGTCGACGTCGCTCGCCTGCAGCCCGGCATCGGCCAGGGCTGCCCGGATGACCCGGCGCTGGGCCAGTTCGTTCGGCGCGGTGAGGCCGTTGGAGGCCCCGTCCTGGTTGGTCGCCGAGCCGCGGATCACGGCCAGGATGCGACGCCCGTTGCGCTGCGCGTCCGAGAGCCGCTCGAGGACGAGCATGCCCGCGCCCTCGGAGAAGCCGGTGCCGTCGGCCGCGTCCGCGAACGCCTTGCACCGCGCGTCGTCCGACAGGCCGCGCTGGCGGCCCATCTCCACGAGCAGTCCCGGGGTCGGCATGGCCGACACGCCGCCGGCCAGCGCCAGCGTGCACTCCCCGGACCGCAGGGACCGGACGGCCTGGTGGACGGCGACGAGCGAGGACGAGCAAGCGGTGTCGGTGGACAACGCCGGGCCCTCGAGGCCGAGTACGTACGCCACCCGGCCCGAGGCGACGCTGGGGAGCGTGCCGGTGAGCTGGAAGCCCTCGACCTCGCCGGCTGCCGCGCCGCCCATCCGCGGGCCGTAGTCGGTGGTGTAGATGCCGGTGAACACGCCGGTCGCCGAGCCTCGCAGCGCGGCCGGGTCGATGCCCGCCCGTTCCAGCGCTTCCCACGACGTCTCCAGCATCAGCCGCTGCTGCGGGTCCATCGCGAGCGCCTCGCGCGGGCTGATGCCGAAGAACGGCGCGTCGAACTCCGCGAGGCCGTGCAGGAACCCGCCCGAGCGCGTGTTCGTCGTCCCGGGCGCCTCGGGATCCGGGGAGTACAGCGCCTCCACGTCCCATCCGCGGTCCAGCGGGAACTCGGTGATCGCGTCCACACCGTCGGACACGACTCCCCACAGCCCTTCGGGGGACGTCACCCCACCCGGGAAGCGACACCCCACACCCACGACCGCGATGGGCTCGCGAGCGGACTCCTCCAGCTCGCGCACCCGCTCGCGCAGGTCCTGCGCATCGCCGACGGCGCGTCGCAAGTAGGACCGGAGCTTGTCGACATCCTCCACCAGGGCCTCCCCCAACCAGTGACTCAGAAGAACAGGTGTGGCTACACGTAGCCGCGTTCGATCATTTCGTACAAATCGTCATCACTGCGACTTTCCAGACTCTGGCTCTCCAGACTCGGGCTTTCCACGCCCGGGCTGTCCGGATGCGCAGCCTCCACCGTTTCCGGGGCCTCGGCCGCCTGCGGCTCGAGGAGGGAGAAGACGTGGTGGGCGAGCTTCTGCGGAGTGGGGTAGGTGAACGCGACGGTGGCCGGGAGCCGCACTCCGGCCACCGTGGTGAGCCGGTTGCGGAGCGCCACGGCCGTCGAGGAGTCGAAGCCCAGCACCTTGAAGGTCTCGGTCGACCTCGCCTCGAGATAGGCGAACGTCCGATCCGCGTCCTTCGCACTCAGCAGCGCCGCCGTTTCGGCGCACACGAGGGTCAGGACCGATGATTCCGACCCCAGGTACGCCGCCCTGGTGCTCGCGTCCGGTCCGCTCGCCTGCGCGGCGGGGCTGTTCGTGGCTTCGGTGCCGTCGGGCGCCGTCAGCCAGTACCGCTGCCGCTGGAACGCGTAGGTCGGCAGGCCGATCCTGCGCGGCCGGTCCGCGGTGAACACCGCCTTCCAGTTCACCGGCACACCGCGTACGTGCAGTGCGGCCAGCGACGCCAGGACCTGGCCCGCGCTCCCGTCGCGCTTGTGCAGGGTGCTCACCACGACAGGCGGGGTCGCCAGCGCGTAGGCGGCCTCCTCCATCGCCACCTGGAGCACGGGGTGCGGGCTGACCTCCACGAACACGCCGCCGTGGTCCTGCATCAGGCCTTCGACGACCTCGCCGAAGCACACCATCGAGCGCAGGTTGTCGTACCAGTACGAGGCGTCGAGCACGCGGGTGTCGAGCAGTCCGCCGGTGACCGTGGAGTGGAACTTCACCGCCGACTCCCGCGGCGAAAGACCCGCGGTGTCCTCGAGCAGACGGTCGCGGATGGCTTCGACGTGGTGGGAGTGCGAGGCGTAGTCCACCTTGACCCGGCGCACCCGGACGTCCTCGCCGGACGCCATCGCGGCGAACTCGTCCAGTGCCGCGCCGTCTCCGGCGATCACCACCGAGGCCGGCCCGTTGACGGCGGCCACGGAGAGCCTCCCCGACCACTGCTCCAGCCGGTCGTGGACCCATGCGGAGGGCGCGGCCACCGCGCTCATCCCGCCGCCCAGGCCGGCCAGTTCGATCAGTGCCCGGCTGCGCAGGGCCACGATCCGGGCCGCGTCCTCGAGCGACAGGGCGCCCGACACGCACGCCGCGGCGATCTCGCCCTGCGAGTGGCCCACGACGGCGTCGGGGACCACGCCGAGGGAGCGCCACACCTGCGCCAGCGACACCATCATCGCGAACAGCGCCGGCTGGACCACGTCCACCCGCTCCAGCGAGGCGGCCGTGTCCGCTCCGGTCAGCACGTCCACAAGCGACCAGTCCACGTACGGGGCCAGGGCCTGCGCGCACGCGTCGACCGAGCGCGCGAAGACCTCCGACTCCGCGTACAGCTGCCTGCCCATGCCCAGCCACTGCGACCCCTGGCCGGGGAACACGAAGACGACGGGGCCCGGCGACCCCGTGGCCACTCCGCGAACCGCCCGCGCCGAGTCCTCGCCCGCCGCGATCAGGTCGAGACCGGCCAGCGACTCCTCGCGGTCAGCGCTCAGTACCACCGCGCGGTGGTCGAACGTCGAGCGCGTCGACACCAGTGAGTGCCCCACATCGGCCGACGACAGCGATGCGTCCGCGGCCACGAGCTCCCGCAGCCGCGCCGCCTGCTCGCGCAGCGCCGCCTCCGACCGCGCCGACAGCACCCAGGGCAGCACCCCGGATGTGCCCGCGGAGGTCGGGGCCTCGTCCGTGGCGCGGGGTTCCGTCCGCGCCTCGGGGGCCTGTTCGAGGATCACGTGCGCGTTGGTACCGCCCATGCCGAACGCCGACACGCCTGCCCGGCGCGGCCGGCCGGGCTCGCCCGGCCAGGGCCGCGCGGCGCGCAGGACCTCGAAGTCCTCGTGGAAGTCCGCGATGGCGGGGTTCGGAGAGCGGAAGTTCAGGCTCGGCACCAGGTGGGCGCGGTCGATGCAGAGCGCTGCCTTCACGAAGCCGACGATCCCGGCGGCCGGCTCCAGGTGCCCGACGTTCGTCTTCACCGAGCCGATGGCCAGCGGGCGGCTGCGGCCGGATTCCCGGATCACCTCGCGCAGGCCGGATGTCTCGGCCGGGTCGCCCATGCGTGTGCCGGTGCCGTGGGCCTCGACGTAGTCGACGCCGTCGAAGGGGACACCGGCGCGTCCGAGGGCGGACAGCACGGCCGCGGCCTGCCCGCTGGGGCTGGGATCCGGCATCCGGGTGGACGCTCCACCGCTGCCGACGCCCCAGCCGCGCACCACCGCGTAGATGTGGTCACCGTCGGCGACGGCGAGGTCGAGCCGCTTCAGCAGGACGAACGCCCCGCCCTCTCCCCGGGCGAAACCGCTGGCCCGTTCGTCGAAGGTGAAGCAGCGGCCGTCGGGCGACAGGGCGCCCAGATTCGCCAGGCCGAGTCCCGCTTCCGGATCGACGATCAGGTGCACGCCGCCCGCGATCGCCATGTCGACCGCGCCGCTGCGAATCCGGTCGCACGTCAGCGCCAGCGACACGAGTGAGGAGGACTGGCCCGAGTCCGCGCAGAAACTCATGCCGCGGACGTCGAACAGGCTCGAGATCCGGTTCGCGATCAGCGCACCGCTCGAGCCGAGCGCGGCGTAGTGGTCGTCCTGGTCGCTGCCGGACCGCTTGCGCAGCAGCTCGTACCCGGAGGGCCCGCTGCCGACCACGACGTCGATCTCGCGGCCCGCGAGCGCGGCCGCCGGGATCCGGGCGTCTTCGACGGCCTCCCAGGCGAGCTCCAGCCCCAGCCGCTGCACGGGGTCCATGGCGGCCGCTTCCGCGCCGCCCGCTGCGAAGAACTCCGCGTCGAACCCGTCGATGGAGTCGAGGAACGAGCCCGAGTTCAGGGTGTCGGCGTCCGGGTGGGACATGTGGTTCGAGTCGGCCGCCCGGCGCTCGGGGAACTTTCCGACGGTCGACTCCCCGTCGAGCAGCAAGCGCCAGAACTCACCCGGGTCGTTCACACCGGGAAAGCGGCACGACATCCCGATGACGGCAATATCGGCGGCTGCGCCACTCATACGAATTCCTTCCGGTTCCCTCGGCATACGGCTCTTTCGGGCTGCACTGCTTTCACCGCCAACAGGTCAACAACTTCTGCAGCTCGTCCGGCGCGTCCATGAAGTCGTAGTGGCCGCCGCCGACAACCCGGAATTCGACCGAATCCGAGTACTGACGCCACCCCTGGAGCTCGTCGAGGCTCACGTCGGGGTCGTCCTGCCAGTGCAGGACGACGATGGGGCAGTCCACCTTGACCGGCTCCGGCCGCCGGTACGCGCCCGCGGCGGCGTGGTCGCGGAGCAGCACGAACATGCCCATGTCGATCATGTCCGGCCGCGGCTCGATCCCACGGCTGCGGACGAACGACTCCAGCTCGGCGCGCAGCTCGGGCTCGGACATGGTGAGCATCCGGTCGCGCGAGGCGTCGTGCGGGGCCGGCTGGCCCGACACGACGAGGCAGTCCGGGCCGCGCAGGCCGAGTTCGGCGAGCCGCAGGACGGTCTCGTACGCCGGCATCGCACCCGCGCAGTGCGCGAAGAACGCGTACGGGCGGTCGAGCAGCGGCTCCAGCGGTTCGACCAGGCTCGCGGCCAGGTTCTCGTAGGTGCCGTAGTGCGGGTGGCCCAGCCGGTTCTCGCGGCCGGGGAACTGCACCGGGCAGATCTCGACGTCGTCGATCGCGGCAGGCCAGGCACTGAACGCCGAAGCCCCGGACCCGGAGAAGGGGAAGCAGAAGATCCGGGCGGGGTGGTCGGCGGACGGCGGCCGGACGAACCACGGCGAGGCGGCGGTGGTGGAGCCGGTGGTCATGGCGTCTGCCGTTTCTTGCCGACGATGGGGAGGTGGGTCATCCCGGCGATGAAGTACGACCGCAGGTGCTGCGGTTCGCCGGCGAGCTCGATCGATTCGAAGCGCTGGAGCAGCTCCTCGAAGAAGATGCGCAGCGTCATCCGGGCCAGCGGCGCCCCGATGCAGAAGTGCGTCCCGAACCCGAACGCGGCCTGGCGCTTGGCACCTTCGCGCGTGATGTCGAACGTGTGCGGGTCGGGGAACAGGGACTCGTCCCGGTTGGCCGAGCCGATCCACGCCACGACCGCGCCGCCGGCCGGGATCACGCCCCCGCCGATCTCGACGTCGTCCACCGCGTACCGCATGAAGTTGCACGCGGCCGAGGTCCAGCGCAGCCCTTCCTCGACCAGGTTCGGGACCAGCGAGAGGTCGGACGCCGCCTTGTCGTACTGCACGGGCCGCTCGATGAGCGCCTGCACGGTGCCGGAGACGGTGTGCGGCGTCGTCACGTTGGCGCCCAGGAGGATGCTGTAGCCGTCGAGGGCGATCTCCTCGTCGGAGAGCGGCGTGCCTCCCGGAGCGACACTCATGAGGTGGTGGAGCAGGCTTTCGCCCTCCTCGCCGGTCGCCCGGCGGGTCTTGACCCACTCCTTGACGTAGGTGACGAGCTCGTGGTGGGAGATGGCCAGGGTCGCGGCCTCGCTGCCCATCTGGAAGTGCGGGTCCGAGGGAGCCGTCACCATCGCGGTCAGCTGGACGAGCTCGGCCCAGTCCTTCTCCGGGATGCCCAGGAGCGGGCCCGTGACCATCGCCGGGAGGAGCAGCGCCTTCTCGGCCAGGTCGAAGGTCTCGCCGTCGAGCGCCGGCTCGAGGAAACCCACGACCGTGCGTCGGATGGAGTCCTCCCAGGACTTCACCGCACGCGCCGTGAGCTTGGAGCCGAGCGGCCGGCGGACCTCGGTGTGCCGCGGCGGGTCGGTGGACGTCATCAGCACGCCGGCCGCGACGTCGTCCGTCCCGAGGTGGGTGGGCACGGTGCCGCGCTCGGAGGTGAACTCCCGGTGGTCGCTGAGCACGCGGCGGACGTCCTCGTAGCGGGTCACCGACCAGAACTCGCGGCCGTCCGGCAGGACCTGGTGGTGCAGGGGCGCCTCGGCCCGCATCACGTCCCAGATCGGGTGCGGATCGCCCGACGTGTAGAGGTCCAGGTCGAACAGGTCGACGCCGGCGAGGTCGATGTCGCGCCCGGGACCAGGCGTCAACCTCACGCCGCCGCCCTCCCCTGCTCGATCAGCTCGGCGACCCGGGCCGGGGTCTGTGCCAGGTAGAAGTCGCGCACGGACAGCTGGACGCCGTAGTTCTGCGACACCTGGTCGATGATCTTGATTCCGGTCAGCGAATTGCCGCCGAGCGTGAAGAAGTCGTCTTCCACCCCGACCTCGGGGCAGTCGAGGAGTTCCCTCCACAGCTCGGCGATTTCCTGCGCCAGCGTCGATTCCATTGCCACTCTTTCCTTCCTCCGCCGACCGGGAGTGCCCGCCCGCGTCATTTTCGGCCCGGTCTGCGGACCGACACCGCCATCACGACCACTGGGGCCTTTTTGCGCTGTCCCGCCGGCGAGACAAATTCTTTGAATGGCCGAATCGAGTGTCGCGTGAACACGCGACCGCTCACACCGTGTTGGTGGTCTCCGGTGCTCGCCGGCCGCTGGGGTTGAGCGTGGACCGGCGAGCCTGCACGCGACGTCCCTGTCCCGCCGGCGGGACAGGACAAGTTCGCCGGCGGCTCGTGTCGCCCCGGCACCGGCGTTCCTTGACCGGCTGATCCGCGTTCAGTGAACGTGGACGTGATTTAACGACGTTAGAGGCGCACTGGAACAGAGGGGGCAACGACGTGGGAAACACCGGCTTCGACACGGACGTGGTGATCGCGGGCGCCGGGCCGACGGGCCTGATGCTCGCCTGCGAGCTGCGGCTGGCGGGCGTCGACGTGGTGGTGGTCGAGCGGCTCGAGGAGCGCACGGGCGAATCGCGAGCCGGCGGGATCCACTCCCGCACCCTGGAGGTGCTGGACCAGCGGGGAATCCTGGACCGCTTCCTCGCGGTCGGCGAGCTCCAGCCGGTGGGCCACTTCTCCGGCCTTTATCTGGACTTCGACGAGTCGGAGTCGAGGCACCCCTACCCGCTGATGATCCTGCAGTCCGACATCGAGCGGCTGCTGGAGGAGTGGGCCGCCGAGCTCGGCGTGCAGGTCCGCCGCTCGTCCGAGGTGAGCGGGATCCACCAGGACCAGGACGGCGTGACGGTCGAACTGGGCACGGCGGACGCGGCACCGGCGACGCTGCGCGCCCGCTACCTCGTGGGCTGCGACGGCGGGCGCAGCACCGTGCGCAAGCTGGCGGGCATCGACTTCCCCGGCACCGAGGCGACGATGACCGCGCTGATCGGCGACGTCGAACTCCCCGATCTGCCCGAGGACTACGTCTGGGTGCGCCGCTGTGCAGGCGGCGACTACTCGGCGATCGCCTTCGAGCCGGGCTGGTACCGGGTGATCACCTCCGAGTACGACCGCGTCGCGGACCGCGACGCGGCCCCGACGTTCGAGCAGCTCCGGGAGTCCCTGATCAGGGTTGCGGGCACCGACTTCGGCATGCACAGCCCGCGGTGGGTCTCCCGGTTCAACGACGCCGCGCGGCAGGCCGCCGAGTACCGGCAGGGCCGGGTGCTGCTCGCGGGCGACGCGGCGCACATCCACTTCCCGGCCGGCGGGCAGGGGCTGAACATGGGCGTGCAGGACGCGGTCAACCTCGGCTGGAAGCTCGCCTCGGTGGTGCGCGGCCGGGCGCCCGAGAGCCTGCTGGACAGCTACCACGCCGAGCGCCACCCCGTCGGGGAGCGCGTCCTGCACAACACCCGGGCGCAGTCGGCCCTGGCCCGCCCCGGCGCACAGACGGACGCGCTGCGCGAGGTGTTCGGCTCGCTGATGGTGTTCGACGACGTCAACCGGCACCTGCGTCTCATGCTCACCGCACTGGACATCCGGTACCCGGTCGACGTCGACCACCCGCTGGCGGGCCGCCGGGTCCCCGACGCCGACCTCAAGACGCCCGAAGGCACCATCGGGGTCTACGACCTGCTGCACGCCGGCCGCCCCGTACTGCTCGACCTGAGCGGCAGCGCCGAGGTGGCGGCGGTCGCCAAGGGCTGGGCCGATCGCGTCGACCTCGTCGAGGCGCGCAGCGAGGACGACCAGTGGGCCGTCCCGGCCATCGACCAGGTACCGGCTCCCGCCGCACTCCTCATCCGCCCCGACGGCCATGTCGCCTGGGCGTCCGACGGCGGCGCGCCCGGCACCTCCGCGCTCCGGACCGCCCTCACCACCTGGTTCGGTCCGGCCCTGCAGGGCTGAGACACCACGACGGCGGCCGCCGGGACCCCTTCGGGTCCCGGCGGCCGCCGTCGGTCATTGCGCGCCGGTCACCCCGCCAGCTTGCGGTTGATGACCTCGAAGACCTCTGCCACGGATGCGGGCATGTTCATCTCGTGGTGCGTGGCGTGTACGTCGTGCACCTCGATGGAACCGGTGACGTACGGCCGCCACAGGTGCGCGTACTGCTCGTCCTGGAGCGTCGCGCTGAAGAACAGCACGTCACCCCGGTAGACCGGCGACTCGAAATCCATCATGAGGTTCGAGTTGTTGGCCAGGACCTTGGACATGGTGTCCAGGAACTCCTGCCGGTTGTCGGTGCCGATGTACTGGCCGAAGAAGTCCTCGAGCTCCGACCGGTATTCCGCCAGGGTCTTGTTGGCGTGGATCTCCGTCCACCCGTGCCCCCCGGGCTGGGAGTCCAGGATGGCCACGAGCGAGATCTCGTGCCCGAGCCGGTCCAGCGCATCCGCGACGGCCTGTACGACGGTGCCGCCGTAGGACCAGCCGACCAGGTGGAAGGGCCCCTCCGGCTGGATCTTCAGCATCTCGGCGACGTAGTCGTCGACCATCTCCGCCACGGATCCCACCAGCGAGTCCACACCGTCGGAGCCGCGGGACTGCAGGGCGTACGCCTTCCGGTCCTGCACGTGCGGCGCGAAGCTGAAGTACGCCCAGCCCAGCCCGCCTCCCCCGTGGAAGAACCACATGGGCTCCTTGCCCGTGCCGGGATCGCTGTTCAGCGGCAGCACGACCGCGAACGGGTCGTCGTTGTCCATGGGACTGCCGATGAGCACCAGCGAGGCCAGCTCGGCCACCGTGGGGAACTTGATGATCGTCCTGATGGGGATCTCGACGTCGAACTCCTTGCGGATGCGGACGCTGAGCCGGGTGGCCAGCAGCGAGTGCCCGCCGTGCGTGAAGAAGTTGTCGTGGATGCCGACCTTCTCCCGGCCCAGCAGCTCGCCGAAGAGGGCGCACAGCTTCGCTTCGTGGGCGTCGCGCGGCTCCTGGCCGGCCACGGTGGCCGTGTGCTCCGCGGGCAGCGCGCGCCGGTCGAGCTTCCCGTTCGGGGTCAGCGGAATCTCCGGCAGCGGGATCACCGCGGAAGGCACCATGTAGTCCGGCAGGCGCCCGCGCAGGTGCTCGGACAGCTCGGCGAGCAGCGGATCGGCCGACTCGTCGGCCTGGACACCGGAATCGGCCGCCGGCACCACGTAGCCGACGATGCGCTTGTCGCCCTCGCGGTCCTCGCGCACCACGACCACCGCCTGCGCCACACCGGGGTGGCGGGCCAGCGCGTTCTCGATCTCGCCCAGCTCGATCCGGAAACCCCGGACCTTCACCTGGTGGTCGGTTCGCGCGATGTACTCCAGCCGGCCGTCCCTGTCCCACCGCACCAGGTCCCCGGTGCGGTACATCCGCGCACCGGCGGGGCCGAACGGACAGGCCACGAACCGCTCCGCGGTCAGCTCCGGCCGGCCCTGGTACCCGCGGGCCACCCCGTCACCGGCGATGTACAGATCGCCCTGCACCCCGCGCGGAACCGGTCGCATCCGCGAGTCGAGCACGTACACCTGGGTGTTGCCGATCGGCGTCCCGATCGACGGCGCACCCGCCCCCGCCTTCACGGGCGCCATGGTCGACCACGTCGTCGTCTCGGTCGGGCCGTACCAGTTGCCCACTTCGGCGGCCTGCTCCGCCAGCGTATCGGCCAGCCGGGCCGGCACGGCCTCCGCGCCGGTGATGATCCGCAGGCCCTGCGCGGCGTTCGGCTCGTGCGTCAGCAGCATCTGCCAGAAAGCGGGCGTGGCCTGCACCACGGTGACCCCGTGGCGGCGTATCAGCGCCATCACGGCGGACGGATCGGTGACGGTGTCCTTCGTCGCCATGACCATGGTCGCGCCGGATACGAACGGGAGGTACAGCTCGGTGTTCGCCATGTCGAACGAGACCGTCGTGCTGAACAGCATCCGGTCCGCCGGCGACAGCGGGAACCGCCGCTGCGTCGAGGCGATGAAGTTCGCGAGCGCGCCGCGCGGGACCGCGACCCCCTTCGGGGTGCCCGTCGAGCCCGACGTGTAGATCACGTACTGGGTGTTGTCCGGACGGACGAACACCTCGGGTGCCGCATCCGGATACTGCGAGCAGTCCGCGCCGGCCAGCGTGTCGGCATCGAGCACGAGTACCGGGTCCACCTGCTCGAGGATGAAGTCGATCCGGGAGCGCGGGTGGTCCGGGTCAAGGGGAACGTAGGCTCCGCCGGCCTTCAGCACCGCCAGCAGCGCCACCATCAGATTCACGGTCCGGGGCAGGCAGACGGCGACGAGCGATTCGGCCCGCACGCCGCGGTCGGCCAGCCAGTGCGCCAGCCTGTTGGACCGCGTGTCCAGCTCCCGGTAGGTGAGCGATTCGTCCTCGCCGATGACGGCGAGTGCCTGGGGTCTCTCCTCGGCTTGTCTTCGCACGGCGTCCACCAGGCCCTGCTCCAGGGTCGGCTCGGCGGTGTCGTTGGCCTCTACCAGCAGCCGCTCCCGCTCACCCGCGATCAGCACGTCGATGTCCCCGACGCACACGCCCGGGTCGGCGACCAGCTGCTCCAGAATGCGCGCGAAGCGGGCGGCCACGGCCTCGACCGTGTCCCGGTCGAACAGCTGGGTCACGTACTGGATGTCGCCCCGCAGCGCCCCCGACTCGTCCAGGGCCATGCTGAAGAACAGGTCGACCATGGCCTTCGAGGTGAGGGCCTGTACGAACTCCACGTCGAGCCCGGGGAACTCGAGGACCGGCTTCTCGAAGTTCTGCCAGCCGCACATCACCTGGAACAGCGGCCGGTACGCCGTGGAGCGGTCGGGGTTGATCGCCTCGACCAGCACGTCGAACGGCACGTCCTGGTGCTCGTAGGCCGCCAGCGCCTTGTTCCGCACCTGCGCGAGCACGTCGGTGAACGACGGGTTCCCGGCGAGGTCCACGCGCAGGACCAGGTTGTTGACGAAGCACCCGATCAGATCGGCCAGCGCTTCGTCGGTCCGCCCGGCGATCGGGGTGCCGACCGGTATGTCGTCCCCGCCGCCGAGCTTGCTCAGCAGTACCGCCAGCGCAGCGTGCATGACCATCGACATGGTCGTTCCGCGCTCGGCGGCCAGCTTCTCCAGCCCGGCCGCCACCTCCGGGTCCACGCCGAAGGCGACCGTGTCGCCGTGCGTCGTCGCTTCGACGGACCGCGGGCGGTCCAGCGGCAGGTCCAGCGGCTGCGGCACCCCGTCCAGCTCGTCGCGCCAGTATTCGATCTGCGCCGCGCCGAGGCTGTCCGGGTCGTCCAGTTCGCCGAGCACCTCGCGCTGCCACATCGTGTAGTGCTGGTACTGGACGGGCAGCGGCTCCCACTGCGGCGCCCCGCCGTCCTTGCGGGCGGCGTAGGCGGCGGCCAGGTCCCGTGCCAGCGGTGCGCCCGAGCTGCCGTCCGTCGCGATGTGGTGGATGACCAGGACCAGGACGTGCTCCTCGGGCGAGCAGCGCAGCAGGTGCGCCCGGAACGGGATTTCGACCGCCAGGTCGAACCCGTGCGCGACGGCCTCGTCGATCGCGCCGGCCACGCCCTCGGACGCCACCTCGACCACCGACAGCCGCGTCTGCTCCGACGCCTGCGCCATCGGCAGGATCCGCTGGTGGGGCTCGCCCTCGTCGTCGGTCGCGTACGTGGTGCGCAGGATCTCGTGCCGGTCGACCACATCACTGATCGCCGCGGCGAGGGCGCCCTGGTCCAGGGGGCCGGTCAGCCGCAGCGCCGAGGGCATGTTCCAGGTCTCCCCGCCCTCCAGTTGGTGCATGTACCAGTAGCGGCGTTGTGCGAATGACAGCGGAACCATTGCTTCACTCCTTGAGGATCGACTGGCCCAGGCCTCAGGGGACGCGGAGCAGCCATTCCTCCGCCCACGCAGCCACCTGTGGCAGGTCGAAGAACGTGCGGGTTCATCGCTCCCCGGCCCGGCGAAGGCGCAGCCGATCAGCCGGGTGGGGAGCGGAAAGTGCCCGCATGGTGCGAAACATGAAGCCGCCTCGGCGACGCGCGGTCAGCCGAGGCGGCCCGGGAGGGGACGCTGACCAGCTTCTGAGCTGGTCGGGGTCACGCTCTCTTCTTGAACGTGGAGACCGCCCACACGTAGCCGAGGACGGCGATCCCGACGCACCAGGCGACGGCCGCGATCGCGTCGCCGCTCGAGGGGTTGCCCGCGAGCAGCCCGCGCAGCGTCTCGATGATCGGGGTGAAG
This sequence comes from Streptomyces sp. NBC_00354, assembly GCF_036106915.1. Classification (NCBI taxonomy): domain Bacteria; kingdom Bacillati; phylum Actinomycetota; class Actinomycetes; order Kitasatosporales; family Streptomycetaceae; genus Streptomyces; species Streptomyces sp. NBC_00354. The sequence continues at coordinate 127,938 of NZ_CP107984.1, forward strand.
GGCTGGTACTCGGCGAACTGCCGAACGCCGACCCCCATCGTTTCCGCCGGCACGAACGCGCTGCTGAGGAACGGCAGCATGATGAGCGGCACGGCGCCCAGGCCCGCAGACTCCGCGGTCTTCGCGGCCAGCCCCATGGCGACCGTGAGCCAGCCGGCCGCGATGCTGAGCAGCACAATGATGCCGACCACGCCGAGCCAGTCGACGGCGCTCGCCTTGGGGTCGAACCCCATCAGGAAGGCCACGCCGATGATCGCCGCGCAGCCCACCAGGGCGCGCACGGCGGTGATGACGACGTGTCCGGTCAGCATGGCGCCGCGGGAGACGTCCATGACCTTGAACCGGTTGATGATGCCCTTGGTCATGTCGGAGTTCACGGCCGTCGCGGTGGCCCCCAGGCCGTAGCTGATGGCCATGACGAGCAGACCCGGCGTCGCGTAGTCGATGTAGTCGTCGCCGACGCTGAACGCGCCGCCGAACACCTTGACGAACATCAGCATGATCACGATGGGGAACAGGACCGCGTTGAACATCGTGATGGGGTTGCGCACGTTGTGCTTGATGTTGCGGCGCAACATGATCGAGGAATCGGCCAACGGCGTCGAAGCAGTGCTCACTGTGCGATCGCCTCCTTGCTCAGGTGCTCGGTACGCGTGGGGTCGGTCAGGGCGAGGAAGACGTCGTCGAGGTCCGGTCGCTGCACCGAGAACTCCTGGGCGTCGAGCGAGTGCGCGTCGAGCTGGTCCAGCAGGACCCGCAGCGACCTCGTCTCACCGTCGCTGGCCACCCGCAGGGTCAGCTCCTCGTCGTCCCGCACGGACCCGGTCAGGAGGCGCGCCGCCGCGTCGAGTTCGTAGAGGTCGGCGAACCGGAACCTGATGTGGGTGCCGGGAATCTGGCGCTTGAGCTCCTCGGGGGTGCCCTGGGCGACCAGGCGGCCCCCGTTGAGCACCGCGATCTGGTCGGCGAGCTGGTCGGCTTCCTCGAGGTACTGGGTGGTGAGGAAGATGGTGGTGCCCTCGGCCACGAGCTCGCGGACGATCCCCCACATCGTGCGCCGGCTGCGCGGGTCGAGACCCGTCGTCGGCTCGTCGAGGAAGATGATCTCCGGGTTGCCGACCAGCGTCATCGCCAGGTCGAGCTTGCGGCGCATACCGCCGGAGTAGGTCGACGACAGCTTGTCCGCCGACTCCACCAGGTCGAAGCGCTCCAGCAGCTGCGTGACCACCTTGTCGCCGCCCCGCACCCGCTTCAGGTCCGTCATCAGCTGCAGGTTCTCGCGGCCCGACAGCAGATCGTCCACCGCGGCGAACTGACCGGTCACGCCGATGGCCGCGCGCGCCTGCTTAGTCGCGGTGGCCACGTCGTGCCCGGCGACGCGCACCGTACCCGCGTCGGCCTTCATCAGCGTCGTGAGGACGTTGACCGTCGTCGTCTTGCCGGCCCCGTTCGGGCCGAGCAGGGAGAAGATCGATCCTGCGGCGACATCGAAATCGATGCCGTCGAGGACGACCTTGTCGCCATATGCCTTGCGCAGCCCTGAAACTGCAATCGCTGAACTTCTCATTCCTCCACTTTCCTCTCCGGGCCTGTCACGCACCTGTCACCTCCCTGACACGGCGTTCGACAAGACCGCCCGGGCCAGAGGACCGCTCATTCCCTTCGCAAACCGATCCCGCCCTAACGACCGCGGGCGGACTCCGCCTCGATCACGTCCAGCACCTCACGGCCGAGATCGACCAGATACATGTGATCGCCCGGGAACTCCACATAGCTGAATTCGGCGGTGGTGGACGCCTGCCACTGCCGGGCCTCTTCCGCAGTGACCAGTCCGTCCGAGGCGCCCCGCAGCGAGCAGATCGGGACCGACACGAGTTCGTCGGTGCTCGGGACATAGTTCTCGTGCATCTCGCAGTCGGCCTGTAGCACCGGGAGAATCAGTTCGCGCATCTCCGGGTGGTCGAGGGCCTCGTGCCGGAACCCCGCGAACTCCTCGACCCTGGCGAGGAACTCCTCGTCCGGGAGCCCGGTGGCCCGCCGCTCGCGCTGGGTCCACGGTCCGGGCGAACCGCTGACGATCAGCCGCTCGACCTGCACGCCGCGCGCGCTCAGCAGGTGCACCAGCTCGTACGCGAGCACCGCGCCCAGGCTGTGCCCGAACAGCACGACCCGGGCCCCTTCACCGAGGTCCGCGACGATGTCGTCGATCGAGCCCTTGGCCGCCTCGACGACGTTCCGGTACGGCTCCTCCAGGATCTTCCGCTCACGGCCCGGCAGCTCGACCGAGGTGATGCGCCACCGGTCGGCGGCCGGCTCCCGCCACGGGTGGAAGAACGAAGCACCTGCTCCCGCGAACGGCACGCACAGCAGCGTTGCCTGGTCCCCGTGTTCCGCGGACATGCCGGGCTCTGTCACCCCGACCAACCCCAATCATCCATACGATCGTTTTTCGAACAGTTCCGGGACATGGATGTCCGGTCGCTACGCCAGCTTGCTGCTGACGACCTCGAAGAATTCGGCCACGGGCGCGGGCATGTGCATTTCGTGGTGCGTGGCGTGCATTTCGTGCACCTCGAGGGAACCGCCGACGTACGGGCGCCACAGGTGCGCGTACGACTTCTCCTCGAGCGTCGCGTTGAAATACAGCACGTCGCCGCGGTAGACCGGCGATTCGAAATCCATCATGCGGTTCGTGTTGTTGGCCATGACCTTCGACATGGTGTCGAGGAAGCCCTGCCGGTTGCCCATCCGGATGTACTGGCTGAAGTCGTCCTCGAGCTCCGCCCGGTAGTCCGAGGACTCCTTGCCGGCGTGTACCTCCGTGAACCCGTGTCCACCCGGCTGGGCGTCCAGGATGGCCACGAGGGAGACCTCGTGCCCGAGCCGGTCGAGCGCGTCCGCGACGGCCTGCACGATGGTGCCGCCGTAGGACCAGCCGATCAGGTAGAACGGCCCGTCCGACTGGATCTTCAGCATCTGCGTGACGTAGTCGTCGATCATCTCCTGCACGGAGCCCGCCGGCGTGTCCACGCCGTCGGAGCCGCGGGACTGCAGGGCGTAGGCCGGCCGGTCCTGCAGGTGCAGCACGAAGCTGTAGTAAGCCCAGCCCAGCCCGCCGCCGCCGTGGAAGAACCACACCGGCGCCTTGCCCGTACCGGGATCGGTGTTCAGGGGCAGCACGACCCCGAACGAGTCGGCGTCGTCCGCGGGAACACCGCCGGCGAGCATCAGCGCGGCCAGCTCGGCCACCGTCGGATACTTGATGACGGTCCTGATGGGAATGTCGATGTCGAACTCGTTGCGGATGCGGACGCTGAGCCGGGTGGCCAGCAGCGAGTGCCCGCCGAGCGCGAAGAAGCCGTCGTCGATGCCGACCTTCTCCAGGCCGAGCAGCTCGCTGTAGAGGGCGCACAGCTTCTGCTCGAAGGCGTTGCGCGGCTCCCGGCTGACCACGGTGTTCGTGTCCTCCGAGGGCAGTGCCCGCCGGTCGAGCTTGCCGTTCGAGGTCAGTGGGATCTCCGAAAGCGGAATCACCACGGAGGGCACCATGTAGTCCGGGAGGCGCTCGCGCATGTACTCGGACAGCTCGGCGAGCAGCGCACCGGTCGACGCGTCGTCGGACTCGGGCACCACATAGCCCACGATGCGCTTGTCGTCCTCGTGGTTCTCGCGCACCACGATCACCGCCTGCGCCACGTCCGGATGCCCGGCCAGCACGTTCTCGATCTCGCCCAGCTCGATCCGGAAGCCCCGGATCTTCACCTGGGTGTCGGCCCGGCCCACGTACTCCAGCTGACCGTTCCGGCTCCAGCGGACCAGGTCGCCGGAGCGGTACATCCGCTCGCCCGGCACGCCGAAGGGGCACGCGACGAACCGTCCCGCGGTCAGGTCCGGCCGGCCGTGGTACCCGCGGGCCAGGCCGTAGCCCGCCACGTACAGCTCCCCGGTCACGCCGGTGGGCGCCGGCAGGAGGTTCGCGTCCAGGACGTAGGCGCGCAGGCCCGGGATGGCCGGGCCGATCACGCTGGCGCGGAAGCGGGCGGCGGAGTTCTCGTCGAGGTCGATGCGGGTGACGTGCACCGTGGTCTCGGTGATGCCGTACATGTTCACCAGCACCGGCGCATCGTCGGCGTGGCGCCGGTACCAGTCCGCGAGGCGGTTCAGGTCGAGGGCCTCGCCGCCGAACACCACGTACCGCAGCGCCAGGTCCTGGCCGGGGGCATCCGCGTCGGCCTGGACGAGTTGGTAGAAGGCCGAGGGCGTCTGGTTGAGGACGGTGACCCGCTCGCGGGCGAGCAGCTGGAGGAAGTCGCCCGGGGAGCGGGAGACGTCGTAGGGGACCACGACCAGGCGTCCGCCGTGCAGCAGCGGCCCCCACAGCTCCCACACCGAGAAGTCGAAGGCGTAGGAGTGGAAGAGGGTCCACACGTCGTCCGCGCCGAAGGCGAAGTCCTCGGCGGCGCTGAAGAGCCCGACCACGTTGCTGTGCGGGATCAGCACGCCCTTGGGGCGGCCGGTCGACCCGGAGGTGTAGATCACGTAGGCCGGGTGCTCGGGGCGCAGGGCCGTGCGGCGCTCGGCGTCGGTGAGGTCGGCGGCCGTCTCCTCGGCGAAGGCCCCGGCCCGGTCGAGGTGGACCAGCGGGAGGTCCTGGTCCAGCCCCTGCGCGGCAGCGTTCGAACTGGTGGTGACCAGCAGGACCGGCTGGGCGTCCTGGACCATGTACGCGATGCGGTCGGCCGGGGAGTCGGGGTCGATCGGCAGATAGGCACCGCCCGCCTTGAGCACAGCGAGCAGCGCGACGACCAGCTCGGCCGAGCGCTCCAGGCAGACTCCGACCAGGGACTCGGGGCCGACGCCCTGGGCGACGAGGTGCCGCGCGAGCCGGTTGGCCCGGGCGTTGACCTCGCCGTAGGTGAGCGTGTCACCCTCGTGGGAGACCGCGACCTCGTCCGCCCGCTGCGCCGCCTGGCGTTCGAACAGCTCGACCAGGGTGGCCTCGGGGATGTCATTGCCGGCGGGGTTCACGTCCCGTACCAGCCGCACCCGCTCGGCCGCGCTCAGCACGTCGACGTCGCCGACGCGCACGCTCGGATCGGCGGCCAGCTGCTCCAGCACCCGGACGAGCCGGGCGGCGATCACCTCGGCCGACGCGCGGTCGAACAGCTGGGTCGCGTACTGGAGGTCGCCCCGCAGCGCGCCCGACTCGTCCGCGGTCAGGCTGAAGAACAGGTCGACCATGGCGGTCGACGGGATGGCCTGCTCGAACTTCACGTCGAGTCCGGGGATCCCGAGGTCCGGCTTCTGGTAGCTCTGCCAGGCGAACATCACCTGGAACAGCGGCTGGTAGGAGGCGGAGCGCTCGGGGTTGATGGCCTCGACGAGCAGGTCGAACGGGACGTCCTGGTACTCGTAGGCCGTCAGCGCCTTGTCCCGCACCTGGGCGAGCAGCTCGGTGAAGGTCGGGTTGCCGGAGAGGTCCGCCCGCAGCACCTGGGTGTTGACGAAGAACCCGATCAGATCGGCCAGCGCCTCGTCGGTCCGCCCGGCGATCGGGGAGCCGATCGTCAGATCGTCCCCGCCGCCGAGCTTGCGCAGCAGCACCGCCAGCGCGCCCTGCAGGACCATCGACATGGACGCACCGCGCTCGTCGGCCAGCTTCTGCAGCCCGGCCGCCACCTCCGCGTTCACGGAGAGGCCGATCGTCTCGCCGTGCGAGTTGGCCTCCGCGGGCCGCGGGCGGTCCGTCGGCAGGCTCAGCGGCTGCGGCACGCCGTCCAGCTGCTTGCGCCAGTACTCGACCTGCTGCGCGGCGAGGCTCCCCGGGTCGGACACCTCGCCGAGCACCTCGCGCTGCCACTGCGCGTACTCCTTGTACTGCACGGGCAGCGGCTCCCACTGCGGCGCCTGGCCGTCCTGGCGGGCGGCGTAGGCGGCGATCAGGTCCCGCATCATCGGCGCGCTCGAGCTGCCGTCCGAGGCGATGTGGTGGACGACCATGACGAGGACGCGCTCCTGGGGGGAGCAGCGCAGCAGGTGCGCCCGGAAGGGCAGTTCGCCCTCCAGGTCGAACCCGTGCGAGACGGCCTCGTCGATCGCGCGGGACATGTCCTCGGGCGCCACGTCGGCCACCTGCACCTGGGGCGAGGCCTCCGCCACCGTCAGGATCCGCGAGTAGGGCTCGCCGTCTTCGTCCGTCGCGTACGTGGTGCGCAGGATCTCGTGCCGCTCGACCACGTCGCGGATCGCCGCGACGAGGGCGTCCTGGTCCAGGGATCCGGTCAGCCGGAACGCCGCCGAGATGTTGTAGGTCGCCGCCCCCCGCTCCAGCTGGTGCAGGAGCCACATACGACGTTGTGCGAATGACAGCGGAATCATTACTTCACATCCTTAACGATCATCTGGCGCAAGCTGGGGCGACGGGGAGCGGCCGACTCCTCCGACCAGGTGGCGAGCGCGGCCACCGACGGCAGGTCGAAGATCTTCCGGATCGGTATCTCGATCCCCATCTCGGCGCGGGCGCGGCTGATCAGCCGAGTCGCGAGCAGCGAGTGCCCGCCGAGCTCGAAGAAGCCGTCGTCGATGCCGACCCGGTCCACACCGAGCACCTCGGCGAACAGCTTGGCCAGGGTCTCCTCGCGGGAGGTTCGAGGCGCTCTGTAGGCGGCGCCGTTGTACTCCGGTTCGGGCAGCGCTGCCCGGTCCAGCTTGCCGTTCGGGGCGAGCGGCAGCCGGTCGAGGAGCATGAAGGCGGCCGGCACCATGAAGTCCGGCAGCCGCTCCGAGACGAAGCCGTGCAGCTCCTTCGTCGACGGGCCGGAGCCGTCGCCGGTCTTCGTGCCGTCGCCGGTGACGGCGGGCACCACATACGCGACCAGCTGCTTGCTTGAGCTGCCGACGCGCCCCTCGCAGGCGATGACGACGGCCTGCGCGACCCCGGGGTGCGCGGTGACCGCGGCCTCGACCTCGCCGGGCTCGACGCGGAAGCCGCGCACCTTGACCTGCGCGTCTCCGCGGCCCGCGTACTCCAGCCGGCCGTCGGCGTTCCAGCGCGCCAGGTCACCGGTGCGGTACATGCGCGAGCCGGACGGGCCGAACGGGTCGGCGACGAAGCGCTCTGCGGTCAGTTCGGCGCGGCCGTGGTAGCCGCGGCCCACGCTTCCGCCGACGTACAGCTCGCCGACGGCGCCGGGCGGCAGCGGGGTCAGGCCGGGGCCGAGGACGTAGGCCCGCATGTTGCCGAGCGGGGTGCCGACGGGCGTGCTGCCCGCCCCGGCCTGCATGTCGCCGTCGACGGCGAAGGTGGTGGCGTAGAACGACTCGCTCTGCCCGTAGGCGTTGACGACCCGTACGCCCGGGAAGGCCTTGCGCGTCTTCTCGACGAGCGACGCGGGCAGGGCCTCGCCGGCGAAGACGACCGTCTCCACGCTGGTGCGGCCGGAGATCTCGTCGACGAGTTCGGCGAAGGCGGACGGCACGGTGGAGATGACGCTGCCGCTCCAGCCCCCCTCCCGCTCGCCCAGGACCAGGACGTCCCGGACCACTTCGACGACGCCGCCGCAGGCGAGGGTCGTGAAGATCTCGAACGCCGAGACGTCGAAGTTGACCGACGTGCCCGCGAGGAGCCGCTTGCCGGGCTCCATGCCCACGCGGGAGGCGAGCCGCAGCACGCCGTTGACCACGTTGGCGTGGGTGATGGCGACGCCCTTGGGCTTGCCCGTGGAGCCGGAGGTGTACATGACGTAGGCCAGCTGGTCCGCATGGCGGGGCAGTTCGAGGCCCGTGTCGTCCCCGGACAGGTCGAGCGTGTCGAGGAAGACGTCCGGGGCGTCGTGCTCCGGCAGCACCGCGACCGTCGTGGAGTCCGTCAGGACCAGGCGCGGCCGCGCCTCCTCGAGGATGGCCTCGAGGCGGTGGCTGGGGTACTTGGGGTCGACCGGCAGGTACGCGCCGCCCGCCTTCAGGACCGCGAGCAGTGCGACCACCAGGTCGGCCGACCGCGGCAGCGACACCGCGACCACCGACTCCGGGCCCACCCCGCGTCCGGCCAGTTCGCGCGCCAGGCGGTTGGCCCGGGCGTCCACCTCGCGGTACGTGAGCGACTCGCCCTCGGCGACCACGGCGACCTCGTCCGGGGTCCGCGCCGCCTGTGCCTCGACGAGCTCGTTCACCGTGACGTCCGGAGTGGGGACGGCCGTGTCGTTGAACTCGGTGAGCAGCCGGTCGCGTTCGGCCGGATCCAGGATGTCGACCTCGGCGACCTTCAGGTCGGGGCCGGCCGCCAGCTGCCGCAGGATCCGCACGAGGCGGGCCGCCAGCACCTCCACGGCGTCCTGCTCGAAGACGCCCTGCGTGTACTGGAGGATGAAGTGGAGGTGCGGGTCGAGCGCCGCCATCAGGGTCAGCGGATAGTTGGTGCCCGTGGCCGCGCGCAGGCCCGTGAAGGCGATCCCGTCCGCGGCGTCGGAGGCGGCGCCGATGGCTTCCTCGTCGACCGGGTACGACTCGAAGACGACCAGCGTGTCGAAGAGGGACTTCAGGCCGACGGACTGCTGGATCTCCGTGAGCCCGTGGTAGTGGTGGTCCAGGAGCCGGGCCTGCCGGCTCTGCAGCCGGGTGAGGACCTCGGCGAGGGTGTCGCCGGGCCCGTACTCGACGCGTACGGGAAGGGTGTTGATGAACATCCCGACGATCGAGTCGACGTCCGTCACCTCGGGCGGGCGCCCGGAGACGGTGGCGCCGAGCACCACGTCCCGGCGGCCGGTGAGCTGGCCGAGCAGCAGCCCCCAGGCACCCTGGACCAGGGTGTTGACGGTGACGCCCAGCTCGGTGGCGCGTCGGCCCAGGGCGCGGGCCTCGTCCTCGGGGAGCGTGATGTCGACCTGGCCGACGCCCTCGCCCCCGCCTTCGCCTTCGGAGCCGGGAGCGAGCAGGGTCGGCTCCTCGACGCCTTCCAGCTCGGCCGCCCACACCCGGGTGGTCTCCTCCTGGTCCTGGCGGGCGCGCCAGGACAGGAACTCGCCGAAGTCGCGGGTCGCGGGCAGACCGGCCGGGTCGCCGTGGGACGCGTAGAGCAGCAGCAGGTCCCGCATGAGCAGGGGCATGGACCAGCCGTCGATGAGCACGTGGTGGGCGGTCATCACGAGCTCGGCGCGGCCGGGCTCGAGGACGACGAGCGCCACGCGGATCAGCGGCGGGGTGGTCACGTCGAAGTGGGCGCCCCGGTCGCCGGCGAGGAACGCCTCGAACTGCTCGGTCCGTTCCGCCTCGTCGAGGGCGGTCAGGTCGAGGTGCTGCCACGGCAGCGGCACCGTCTCCGGCACCACCTGCACCACGTCGCCGTCCGCCCGGTTGACGAACGCCGCGCGGAGGCTGGGGTGGCGCGCCAGCAGGGCCTGCGCAGCCCGGTGCATCCGCTCCGGGTCGACGTCGCCGGACAGGTGGAACACCAGCTGCATGTGGTAGGCGTCGAACTCGGCGCCGGACAGCATCGTGTGGAACAGCATCCCGGACTGCACCGGGGTCGTCGGCCAGATCCGGCAGAGCTTGCCGAACTGCCCCTCCCAGGTGTCGATCTCCCGCTGGCCCACCTCGACCAGGGGCGCGTCGCTCGGGGTCAGGCCGCCGGCCTCGGGGGTGGCGGCGTGCCGCGCGAGGGCGGTCAGCGCCTGGACCCACAGGCCGGCCAGCTCGGTGACCTCGTCGCGGGTGAGCACACCGGTCGGGAAACCGAAGTAGGCGGTCAGCTCGTCACCGGCGGCCACGGCGTTGATCTCCAGCGCCGACAGCACCGGCATGTCCGCGTCGGGCGCGGCGATGAGGTCCTGGTGCGTGGTGTCCGGTGCCCAGCCGAGGCCCCGCAGCTCCTCGGGGATGTCCGCGCTGGACGCCCGGCCCAGGTAGTTGAAGCCGATCCGCGGCTCCCGCCGTCCGGCGAGCGCGGCGGCGGTCTCCGTGTTCAGGTGGCGCAGCAGGCCGTAGCCCATGCCGTTGTCCGGCACGGCGCGCAGCTGTTCCTTGACGGCCTTGACCGCCCGGCCGGCGGCGGGGCCGCCGGCGAACGCGTCCGTCAGGTCGATGCCCGCGAGGTCCAGCTTCACCGGATACATGGCGGTGAACCAGCCGATCGTGCCGGACAGGTCGGCACCGGGCACGAGGTGGTCCTCGCGGCCGTGGCCTTCGAGCCGGACCAGCGTCGAGTCCCCGGACACGCCGCGCGTCCGGCGCCACTGCGCCAGCGCCAGCGCCAGGCCGGTCAGCAGCCCGTCGTCGACGCCGCCGCGGAACACCGCGGGCAGCGTGTCGAGCAGGGTCGCGGTGACGTCGGCCGGCACCTGGATGCGTACGGTGTCCACGGTGGCCGTGACATCGCGCGCCGGGTCCACGTCCCGGGCGCCGAGCACGGGCTCCTCGCCGCTGAGCATCTCCTGCCACACGGGCAGTTCCGCCACCCGCTCCGGGGTGGCCGCCTCGTCGGCCAGGGCGTGCATCCACCGGCGCAGCGAGGTGCTCTCCGGGGCCGCTTCCGGGGCGAGGCCCTCGCGGATCCGCTTCCACGCGGCGGCCAGGTCCGGCACCAGGATGCGCCAGGACACGCCGTCGACGACCAGGTGGTGCAGCACGATCAGCAGGCGGTCCGCCTCCGTGTCGGAGGTGAGCCACACGAACCGGGCCATGACGCCCGCGTCCGGGTCGAGCCGGTCCGCGGCAGCGTCCAGCTCGGCCTGTACGTCGGCGTCGGCGTAGCGGACCTCGTGCACCAGCGCGCCGGCGTCCACGCTGCCGACGGGCTCCATGCGCAGGCCCGGCTCCGCCCGGTCGAGGCGGGAGCGCAGCACGTCGTGCCGGTCCAGCACGGCCTGGAGCGTGGCGAGCAGGCCCTTGCGGTCGATGTCCGCGGGCAGGGTGAGCAGCGCGGACATGCAGAACCGGCCGCTTCCGCCGCCCAGGCCGAGCACGTGCGCGCCCGTCGGGGGCAGCGGGGCCCAGCCCACGCCGCCGCCCGGCAGCTCGGCCAGGACGACCCGCTCCTCTTCCTCCCGGCCCTCGACCAGTTCCGCGAGCCGGGCGACCGTGCGCTGCTCGAAGATCTCCCGTGTGCTGACCACGACGCCTCGCGTCTTGGCCCGCGCGACGACCTGGATGGAACGGATGCTGTCGCCGCCGCTGGTGAAGAAGTCGTCGTCGACGCCCACCTGCTCGGTGCCGAGCACGTCCGCGTACACCTCGGCCAGGACCCGCTCGGCCTCGCTGCGCGGCGCCCGGTACTCGGTGCGGGCGAACTCCGGCTCGGGCAGCGCGGCCCGGTCCAGCTTTCCGTTCGCGTTCAGCGGCAGCCGGTCCAGCACCACGATCAGCGCGGGCACCATGTAGTCCGGCAGCCTCTTGGCCACGAACCGCTGCAGGTCCGCGCCGGAGACACCGGCGGCCGGGGCGGCTTCGCCGTCGGCGGCGCCCGCCGGCGCCACGTAGCCGACGAGCCGCGCGGTGCCGGTGTGGTCCTTGCAGACCGTGACCACGGCCTGGCCGATCGCGGGGTGCTGGGCGAGGGCCGTCTCGATCTCGGTCGGCTCGACACGGATGCCGTTGACCTTCACCTGGCTGTCGGCGCGGCCCGCGTACTTCAGCCGGCCGTTCTCGTCCCACTGGGCCAGGTCACCGGTGCGGTACATGCGCGCGCCGGCGGGGCCGAAGGGGCATGCGACGAACCGCTCCGCGGTGATGGCGCCGTTGCCGTGGTAGCCGCGGGCGATCGGACCGCCGACGTACAGTTCGCCGATCACGCCGGGCGCGACCGGGGTGAGCTCCGGCCCCAGCACGTAGGTGCGCATGTTGGCCAGGGGCGCTCCGACCGGTTCCGCACCGGTCTCGGCCGACTGCTGCGGGAGCGTGTACGTGGCGGCGTAGAAGCTTTCCGTCTGTCCGTAGGCGTTGACGACACGGACGTCGGGCAGAGCGCGGCGCACCTTGCGGACCAGGTCGGCCGACAGGGCTTCGCCCGCGAAGATGACGGTGTCCACCTCGAGTTCGAGGCTGTCCGGGGCATCGGTGATCTGGTCGAGCAGCGCGGAGAACACCGCGGGCACGGCGCTGATGGTGGTGCCGGACCAGCTGCCGCGCTCGGCAAGTTCGAGAACGTCGCGGACGACCTCGACGCTCGCACCGGCGGTCAGCGCGGTGAAGATCTCGAACACGGAGACGTCGAAGTTCACCGAGGTCGCGGCGAGCATCCGGGAGCCCGCTTCGACCTGCACGGTCCGGCGCAGGTCCTGCACACCGTTGACCACGCTGCCATGGGTGATGGCGACGCCCTTCGGCGTCCCGGTCGACCCCGACGTGAACATCACGTAGGCCAGGTTGTCCGGCCCGATACGGACGTCCGGGGCCTCGACGGCCCGGCCGTCGAGGCTCAGGTCGTTGAGGTGGAGCACGGGCTGCCGGCACTTGGACACGGTCGGCGCCGTCTGATAATCGGTCAGCACCAGTGCGGGGTCGGCCGTGTCGAGCAGGAGGTCGACTCGCGCGGCCGGGTAGTTGGGGTCGATCGGCAGGTAGGCACCGCCGGCCTTGAGCACGGCGAGGAGCGCGACCACCAGGTCCGCGGACCGCGGCAGTGCCACGGCGACCAGCACGTCCGGCCCGACACCGCGGTCCCGCAGGACCGCAGCGAGCCGGTTGGCGCGGGTGTCCAGGTCCCGGTACGACAACGTGGTCGGTCCGGACACCACTGCGGTCGCATCCGGCGTCCGCGCCGTCTGAGCGGCGACGAGCTCCGGCACCGTCGTGCCGCGCACCGGTTCCGTCGTCTCGTTCAGCTTGGTCAGCCAGTTGCGTTCGGCGTCGGTGAGCACGTCCACCCCGCCGAGCCGCGTCCCGGAGTCGGCGACCACCTGGCGCAGCACGCGCACGTAGCGGTCGACGAGGCTCTCGGCCGTGGCGTGGTCGAACAGCTCGGTCGCGTACTCCAGCCGCCCGTACGCGCCCCCGGCCGGGGCCGGGACGATGTTGAAGAACAGCTCGAACTTCGCGGTGCCGGTGCCGGCCGGGACGGGGGTGATGCGCAGACCCGGGGTCTCGATCTGCGACCACTCGAACTGCCAGGCCAGCATGACCTGGAACAGCGGCTGGTAGGCGGTGGTGCGGTCCGGGCTCAGCAGCTCCACCAGGCGCTCGAACGGAACGTCCTGGTTGTCGTACGCGGCGAGGGCCCGGTCGCGGACCTGGTCCAGCAGGTCGCCGAACGAGGGATTCTGCGACAGGTCGACGCGCAGCACCCAGGTGTTGGCGAAGAAGCCGATCAGGTCGTCGAGCTGCTCGTCGGCGCGCCCCTCGATCGGGCTGCCGATGGTCAGGTCGTTGCCGGCGCCGAGGTGGTGCAGGAGCACCGCGAGCACGGCCTGGGCGACCATGGGCGCGGTGGCGCCGTGCGCCCCGGCGAGCTTGCCGACTCCTGCGAGGAGTTCCGGTTCCAGCTCGAAGTCGACGTGGCCGCCGCGGTGGTCGGCCGCCGTCGGCCGCGGCCGGTCCAGCGGGAGCTGGACCGGCTGAGGGACCCCGGCCAGTTCGGTGCGCCAGTAGTCCAGCTGCGCCGCGGCGACGCTGTCCGGGTCCTCCTCGTCGCCGAGGACCTCGCGCTGCCACAGCGTGTAGTCCTTGTACTGGATCGGAAGAGGAGTCCACTGCGGCGCGCCGCCCTGCCGGCGGGCGGAGTACGCCGACAGCAGGTCCCGCATGAAGGGCGCCATCGACGCCCCGTCCGCGGCGATGTGGTGGATCACGAACACCACCACGTGCTCCTGCGGGGAGATCCGCAGCACGGTGGTCCGCAGGGGGAGTTCCGTGTCGAGGTCGAAGCCCTCGCACGCGGCCTCGGCGGCCGCGGCCTCCGAGGCGTCCGCGGCCACGTCGACCACCCGGAACTGGAGGGCGGCCTCCTGCGCGGGCACGATCCGCTGCTCCGGGGTGCCGTCCGCGTTCTCGGCGATCAGGGTGCGCAGGCTCTCGTGCCTGGTGACGACGTCCGTCACCGCCGCGGCCAGGGCCGCCGTGTCCAGCGGCCCGTCCAGGCGCAGCACGAACGGGATGTTGTAGGTCGCGGACGGGCCTTCCAGACGGTGGAGGAACCACAGCCGACGCTGTGCGAAGGACAACGGGATCATCGACGTACTCCTACACGTTCATCGGGCGAAGCTGGGGGCGGTTCGACGTGCCCGTCTTCTCGAGCCGGGCCGCCAGCTCGGCGACGGTCGGACTGCGGAACACGGTGGTGACCTTCACGTCGACCTTGAGCTCGTTGCGGATGCGGCCGGTCAGCCGGGTGGCGAGCAGCGAGTGCCCGCCGTGGTCGAAGAAGTCGGCGTCGATGCCGACCTCCTGCAGACCCAGCAGTTCGGCGAACAGCCGGCAGAGGACTTCCTCGTTGTGGTTGCGAGGCCCTCGTCCGGTCACGGCGGCTTCCGTGTGGTCCGGTGCGGGGAGCGCCTTGCGGTCGAGCTTCCCGCTCGGTGTGGTGGGGAAGGCCGCGAGCGGCACGATCGCCGAGGGGACCATGTACTCCGGCAGGTTCTCCCGGGCCAGGTCCGTCAGGGCCGTGAGGTCCAGCTGGGCCTCCGCCTTGCCGGTCACCACGTACGCGACCAGCCTCTGGTCACCGGGGCGGTCCTCGCGGACCAGGGCCACCGCGCCGTCGACGTCCGGGTGCTTGGCCAGCGCCGTCTCGATCTCGCCGAGCTCGATGCGGAAGCCGCGGAGCTTGACCTGGAAGTCGGACCGGCCGATGTACTCGACCTGGCCGTCCTGGTTCCACCGCACGACGTCGCCGGTGCGGTACATCCGGGTTCCCGGCTCGCCGAAGGGGCAGGCGACGAACCGGTTCGCGGTCAGCTCCGTCTGTCCCAGGTAGCCCCGGGCGAGCCCGGTGCCGGCCAGGTACAGCTCGCCGGTGACCCCCGGCGCGACCGGACGGAGCGCCTCGTCCAGCACGTACACCTGGGTGTTCCACACCGGTGCGCCGATCGGCACCCGGTCGGCACCCGGCACGTGCTGGTACGCCGTGACCTCGACGGACGCCTCGGTGGGCCCGTAGAGGTTGTGCACACCGCAGCCCGGCAGCACCTCGACGACCCGGTTGGCCAGCGCGGGCGGGAACGCCTCGCCGGCGACCTCGATCCAGCGCAGGCTGGTGCACTCCTTGGCCGAGGGCTCGTTGACGAACGCCTCCAGCAGGGAGGGCACGAAGTCCGCTCCGGTGACCCGCTCCCGCTGGATCAGGTCCGCGAGGTAGGCCGGGTCCCGGCGCCCGTCGGGACGCGCGATCACGACCGCGGCGCCGACCTGGAGCGGCGCGAAGATCTCCGGCACCGAGACGTCGAAGCTGGCCGTCGTGCTCAGCAGCACCCGGTCCTCGACGCCGACGCCGAAGTGCGCCAGACCCCACTTGAGCCGGTTCAGGATCGCCCGGTGGGCCACCTGCACGCCCTTGGGACGGCCGGTGGAGCCGGAGGTGTAGATGACGTACGCGGCGTTGTCCGGCGACAGTGCGCGCTCCGGGTTCGTCTCCGGGTAACCGGAGACGTCCGGAAGGTCTGCGCCGAGCACCAGCAGCGGCTTCGCGCTGTCCAGCACGCGCCCCACCCGGTCCTCGGGCAGCTCGGTGTCGATCGGCAGGTAGGCCGCACCGGCCTTCACCACCGCGTAGATCGCCACCATCAGGTCCACCGAGCGGGGGATCTTCACGGCGACGAGCTGCTCGGCGCCGGCACCCTGCTCGACCAGCCAGTGCGCCAGCCGGTTCGCGCGCCGGTTGAACTCGCCGTAGGTCAGGGTCTCCTGCTCGCCGATCAGCGCCACACCGTCAGGGGTGCGCTCCACCTGAGCCTCGAACGCGCCCGGCAGAGTGTCCGCCGCCACCGGATGTGCCGTGTCATTGATCCCCTTGACGAGCCAGTCCCGCTCCTGTGCCGACAGCACCTCCATGGCGCCGACCGGCTTCTTCGGGTCCTCGAGCACCTGCTCCAGCACCCGGACGAGCCGGGCGGCGATCTCCTCGGCCGCGTCGCGCTCGAAGAGGTTGGTCTGGTAGTCGAGGGAGAGCCGCAGGTACGGGTCGGAGGAGTTGAGGGTGAGCGGGTAGTGCGAGCCGGCGAACGGCCGGATCGCGTCGATCGTGAAACCTGCCGAGTCGTTCGCCTCGACGATGCCCTCGCGGTCGATCGGGTAGTTCTCGAACACGACGATCGTGTCGAACAGGGCGGGCAGTCCGACGCCGCGCTGGATGTCGGCCAGGCCGTAGTAGTGGTGGTCGAGCAGTGAGATCTGCCGGTCCTGCAGGTCGGCGATGACCTCGCCGACGGTCTGGTCCGGCCGGCAGCGCACCCTGGTCGGCAGGGTGTTGATGAACAGGCCGACCATCTCGTCCGAACCGACCAGGTCCGCCGGGCGGCCGTTGACGGCCGCGCCGAACACGACGTCGCTCCCGCCGGTCAGCTTCGAGAGCAGGACGGCCCACGCGCCCTGGAGCAGCGTGTTCAGCGTGACGCCGAGTTCCGCGGCGCGCCGGGCGAGTTCCCGGCCCTTGTCGATGGACAGCGGGACCTCGACGCGGCCGAGGCGGGAGGCCTCGCCCTTCTCGGGAAGGTCCGCGGCCAGGAGGGTCGGCTGGTCGAATTCGGCGAGCTCGTCCTTCCACCGGGCGGCCGATGCGTCCCGGTCCTGCTTGGACAGCCAGCCCAGGTAGTCGCCGTAGCTCCGGACCGGGGCGAGCTCCTCGGTGCCGCCGTACAGCCGGACCAGGTCCTTGATCACCAGCGGCGACGACCACCCGTCGAACAGGGTGTGGTGCGCCGTGATGATGAGCTTCGCCTTCTGCGGCCCGCAGGTGAGCAGGCCCAGGCGGATCAGCGGCGGCCGGGTGGGGTCGAGCTGGTCGGCCCGGTCGTCGGCGAGGGCCTTGTCGACCGCCGCTTCCTGCCCGGCCTCGTCGAGACCGGTCAGGTCGATGTGCCGCCAGGGGATGGCGACGTGCTCCGCCACGACCTGGACCGGATCGCCGTCGGCTCCGGCCACGAACGCGGAGCGCAGGTTCGGGTACCGCTGGAGGAGCGCCTGCCCGGCCGCCCGCATGCGCTCCGGGTCCACGTGCCCGGTCAGGTGCAGCAGGAACTGCATGTGGTAGACGTCGAAGGTGCCGTCGGCGAGCGCGGCCTGGAACTGGATGCCGGACTGGCCCGGGGCCTGCGGCCACACCTGGACCAGCTTGCCGTAGCGCTCCTCCCACTCGTCGATCTCGTCCTGCTTCACCGAGACCAGCGGGGCGTCCGAGGGCGTGAGCCCGCCGGTCTGCGGGCGTGCGGCGTGCGCGGCCATGCCGTGCAGCACCTCGACCCACAGCTCGGCCAGTTCGGCGGTCCGCTCGCGGGACAGCACCCCGGTGGGGAACATGAAGACGGCCTGGAGCCGGGCGCCGTCGGCGGTGTCCGTGACGACCGAGTTGACCTCCAGCGCGGACAGCGCGGGCAGGTCCGGGTCGGGCATCGGGATCAGCTGGGCGGACCAGTCCGCCGGCACCCAGCCTTCGGCTCGCAGGTGCTCGGGCACGTCGGCGTCGGAGATCCGGCCGAGGTAGTTGAAGCCGATCTGCGGCGCCGCGTAGTCCTCGAGCTGCGGGGCGGTCTCCGGGTTCAGCCAGCGCAGGAGACCGTAGCCCAGTCCCTTGTCCGGAACACCGCGCAGCTGCTCCTTGACCAGCTTGATCGCCTTGCCGGCGGCGGAGCCGCCCGCGAGCACGTCGGCCAGGTCCACGCCCTGCACGTCGACCCGGGCCGGGTACATGCTGGTGAACCATCCGACGGTCCGGGAGAGGTCCGCGCCGGGGACGACGTCCTCCTCGCGGCCGTGTCCTTCCAGGCGGACCAGGGTCGAACGGTCGTCACCGCGCCAGCGGTTCACCGCGAGGGCGAGCGCGGCGAGCAGCACGTCGGTGCCGGTGCCCTTGAACGCGGCGGGAAGCTTGGTCAGCACCGCCTCGGTGACCTCGGCGGGCAGCTGCACGCGCACGGTGTCGAGGGTGGACATGATGTCCACGGCCGGGTCGAACGCCCGCTCGCCCAGTGGGAGGTTGGACGACTCGAGCATGTCGCGCCAGTAGTCCAGTTCCTCTTCCCGCTCCGGGGAGAGGGCCTCGGACTCCAGCGCCGCCGCCCAGCGGCGGGCCGACGTGCCGACCTCGGGCAGCTCGGCCGCCTTGCCGGTCTTGACCTGCTGCCACGCCTCGGCGAAGTCCGACATGAGGATGCGCCAGGAGACGCCGTCCACCACCAGGTGGTGCAGCACCACGAGCAGCCTGCCCGCACCCGAGTCCGCGGCGAACCAGACGAAGTCGGCCATGGTCCCGGCTTCCGGGTCGAGCCGGCCGGCCGCGGCGTCCACCTCCGCCTTCGCCGCCTCCAGCGCGGCGGGGTCGTCCCACCCGCCGGCCACGGGCACGCGGCGGATCAGCTCCGCCGCCCGTACGGTTCCCTGCGGACGTACGACGAGGGAGGGCTCGCCGCCGCGCACCAGCTGCGCGCGCAGGAGGTCGTGCCGGTCGAGCACGGCGTCCAGCGTCGCGGCCAGGCCGCTCTCGTCGATGCCCGTGGGCAGCTCGAGCACGATCGACATGGCGAAACGGTTGATCCCGCCGCCGTGCTCGAACACGTGCTGCGCCACCGGCTGCAGCGCCAGTTCGCCGACGCCGCCGCCTTCGAGCTCCGCGAGCACCGGCACCTGGTCCTTGCGGTCGGAGGCCACCTCGGCCAGCCGCTCCGCGGTGCGGCACTCGAAGATCTCCCGCGTGGTCAGGTTCAGGCCCCGGGCCCGTGCGCGGGCCACGACCTGGATCGAGCGCAGGCTGTCGCCGCCCACGGCGAAGAAGTCGTCGTCGATGCCGACCCGGTCCACGCCGAGCACGTCCGCGTACGCGGCGGTGATGATCTTCTCGGCCTCGGTGCGCGGCTCGCGGTAGGCCTCGCCCAGGAACTCCGGCTCGGGCAGCGCCGAGCGGTCCAGCTTGCCGGTCGGGCCGAGCGGCAGCTGGCTGACGGCCACGAAGGCCGACGGCACCATGTAGTCGGGCAGCCGCGCCGCGACGAACTTGCGCAGCTCGGCGGACGAGGCTCCGGCCTGCACGTCCACGTCGCCGATACCGCCGGCGCCGTCGTCACCGACGGCCCCCTCGCCGGTGTGCACCACGTAGGCGACGAGCCGCCGGCCGTCCGAGCCCACCTCGCGGCTGATCACCACGGCCTCGCTGATACCGGGGTGCTGCGTGATCGCCGCTTCCACCTCGGCGGTCTCGATGCGGAAGCCGCGCACCTTCACCTGGCCGTCACCGCGGCCGACGCACTCCAGCTCACCGCGTGCGTTCCAGCGGGCCAGGTCGCCCGTGCGGTACATCCGCTCGCCGGCGGCGAACGGGTTCGCCACGAAGCGCTCGGCGGTCAGGCCCGGGCGGTCGTGGTAGCCGCGGCCGAGGCAGGTGCCGACCACGTACAGCTCACCGATCACGCCCTGCGGCACCGGGGCGAGGCCCGGGCCCAGCACGTAGGCACGCATGTTCCCGAGCGGGGTGCCGATGGGCGCGACGTCGCTCTGCGCCCACTCCTCGGCCGCCGCGAGGGAGAAGGTGGTGGCGTAGAAGCTCTCGCTCTGCCCGTAGGAGTTCACGATCTGTACGTCGGGCAGGGCCTCGCGGACCTGGTGCACCAGTCGGGCCGGGAGCACGTCGCCCGCGAACACGATCGTGCGCACGTCGGTCGCCTTGCCCAGGTGCCCGACGAGTTCGCCGAGCACCGAGGGGACACCGCTGATGACGTGGCCGTCCCAGCTGTCCCGCTCGGCGAGCGCCAGCGCGTTCGGCACGACCTCGGCGGTGCCGCCGGTGGACAGGGTGGTCAGCAGCTCGAAGACCGAGACGTCGAAGTTCACCGAGGTGCCGGCGAGCATCTTCCAGCCGGTCGGCGCGTCGATGACGCGCACCAGCTCCTGGACGCCGTTGACGACGCTGCGGTGAGTGATCGCCGCGCCCTTGGGCTTGCCCGTGGAGCCGGAGGTGTACATCACGTACGCCAGGTTGTCCGGGCCGAGCGGCGAGATGCGGCCGGTGTTGTCCAGCGGCCCCCGGGGCGCGTCCCATTCGGCGCGGAGGTCGAGGTTGATGCTCGACATGTCGTTCTGCGGCAGGTCCTGCGCCGTCGCGGTGTCGGTGACCGCGAAACGCGGGCGCGCCTCGGACAGCACGGTCTCCGCGCGTCCGGCGAGGTACTGCGGGTCCATCGGCACGTAGCCGGCACCGGACTTGAGGATGCCGAGCAGGCCGACGACGAGGTCTTCGGTGCGCGGCAGCGCCAGGACCACCAGGTCCTCCGGACCGGCACCGCGCCGGACCAGCTCCCACGCGACGGCGTTCGCCCGGTCGTCGAGCTCCCGGTAGGTCAGCGTCCGGCCGTCGCACAGGATCGCCGGGGCGTCCGGCGTCCTGGCCGCCTGGCTCTCGAACAGCTCGGGGACGGTCAGCTCGGACGCCGCCGTGGCGTTGTCGTTGAACTGGACGAGCAGAAGGTCCCGCTCGGCCGCCTCGAGCACGTCGATGCCGCCGATGGCGCGCTCCGAGTCGGCCACGAGCTCGCCCAGCACGCGCACGAACCGGTCCGCGAGGCGCTCGACCGTCGCCCGGTCGAACAGGTCGGTGACGTACTCCAGACGGACTCCGGCCCCGCCGGCGCCGTCCGGGATCATGTTGAAGAACAGGTCGAACTTGGCCGTTCCGGTCTCGAGCGTCTCGGACTCGACACCGAGGCCGGCGAACTCCAGGTCCCCCAGGGGCTCCTGCCAGGCGAGCATCACCTGGAAGAACGGGTGGTAGGCGGTGGACCGGTCGGGGTTGAGCAGCTCCACCAGGCGCTCGAACGGCATGTCCTGGTTGTCGTACGCGGCAAGGGCCCGGTCCCGCACCCGCTGGAGCAGCTGGAGGAAGGTCGGGTTCCCGGAGAGGTCGACGCGCAGCACCCAGGTGTTGACGAAGAACCCGACGAGGTCCCGCAGCTCCTCGTCGGTGCGGCCGGCGATCGGCGCGCCGAGGGGTACGTCGTCACCGCAGCCGAGGTGGTGCAGGAGCACCGCCAGCGCCGACTGCATGACCATGGACACCGTGGTGTCCTGTTCCGCGGCCACCTTCTCCACGGCGCGCAGCAGGTCGGCCTCGATCGGGAACTTGACCAGGTCGCCGCGGGGGCTCGTGATCTTGGGGCGCGGGCGGTCCGTCGGCAGGGCCAGGGGCTGCGCCATGTCGGCCAGGGCCTCGCGCCAGTACTCCAGCTGCCGGGCCGCCAGGCTGTCCGGGTCGGACTCGTCGCCGAGCATGTCCTGCTGCCACAGCGTGTAGTCCGCGTACTGCACCGGGAGCGGCTCCCACACGGGGGCGTCGCCCTCCTTGCGGGCCGAGTACGCCGTGGTGAGATCGCGGAGCAGCGGCCCGAGGGACTCCCCGTCCAGGGCGATGTGGTGCACCACGAGGACCAGGGTGTGGTCGAGCGGGCCGGTCCGCACCAGCGTGGCGCGGATCGGCACGTCGGTGGCCAGGTCGAAGGTCTCGACGGCAGCCGCGTCGACCGCCGCCGCCCGCTTCTCCTCCGCGGCCTCGACGACCGGCAGTTCGAAGGGCTTGTGGCCGGACGCCAGCACCTCCTGGTGCGGGATGCCGTCGTCGCCCTCGACGATCACCGTGCGGAGGACTTCGTGCCGGTCGATGACATCGCGGAGCGCCGTCTCCAGCGCACCCACGTTCAGCTCACCGGTCAGCCGCAGGGCGAAAGCGCCGTTGTAGGTCGGCGAAGGGCCTTCGAACCGGTCCACGAACCACAGCCGACGCTGCGCGAACGACAACGGGATCATTGTTTCTCCAAATCGGCGGAACCAGGGAGCAAGTCGTCACTCAGCTCTGGTCGAGCAGGGTCAAAAGTTCGTCGTTGTAGAAGTCGTCGATGGAGCACGCCCCCGACAGCGTCGAGAAGTACCGGTCGATGTGCTCCTGGTGGCCGACCAGCTTCCGCAGCATGTCGACCCGGCCCTCGGGCTTGAGCTCGGCCACGTTGAGCGCGCCCTGGTAGTGGTTGAGGGCTTCGTTGCTCAGCTCGTTCTCGTAGCGCCTCAGCGCCGACTTGAGCTTGGCGTCGTCGTGCAGGCCGTCCCCGATGAAATCGGTGAGGTTCTGGGCCTGGACGAAGGCTTCGGTGATGCCGCGGGCGGTGATGGAGTCCTTGTGGTTCACCGCGTCGCCGACCAGCGCCCACCCGGGCCCGTAGGCCTTGCGGAAGTAGTTGTCCTGGTGGCCCGTGCCGTACAGCTGCTCCACGCGCTCGCCCGACTGCATGCGCTCCCACAGCTCGGGCGCCGTCGTACGGAAGGCATCGAGGTAGGCGGGTTCGACCGCCTTGCGGACCGCGCCGAAGTCAGCCTGGGGGAAGTAGGCCATGAGCAGCGTGAGGTCGTTGTTGGTCGGCAGCACGCCGATCCAGTGGCCCGGCTGCTCGTACAGCTCGAAGTCCGAGGGGACCCCGGCCCAGTAGCTGTAGTAGGTGCAGGTCAGCCGCGGGTGCTCGATGACGTTCTCCGCGCCGACCTTGCGCGCGACCAGCGAGCGCATGCCATCCGCGCCGACGACCAGGCGGGCCCGTTCCGTCGCCTCGGCGCCGCCGGGCGTGGTGTACCGCACGCCGACGACCCGGCCGTCCTCGAACAGCAGGTCGTTGACGGCGCAGCCCTCCTGGAACTCGACGCCGGCCTCGACGGCGCCCTCCGCCAGGATCGGGTCGAGCACGAAGCGCCGCGGCGCGTACGTGGCCGTCAGGCCGTCCATCGGCAGGGAGAAGCCCTCGATGCGGACACCGGGGCCCTCGTAGACCTGCTTGGTGATCGGCCGGCAGCCCGCGTCGCGGAGCTTGTCGAGCAGTCCCCACCGGTTGAGCAGCGCGACGCCCTGCATGTGCAGGTAGTGCGAGGACAGCGTGTCCTGAGGGAATCGTGCTTTCTCCAGGAGCAGCACTCGATAACCCTGCTGCGCAAATAGCATGGCCGTCGGCGAGCCCGCGCAACGGGCACCGATGACAATCACGTCGTACATGGCGCCTCCGCCTCTCTTACCAGGTAGTTTTTGACCCAACGCGGCAGCAACCGGAAATCCGTTGCGATTGAGCGCGCTATCGAAGCAGCGGACCGAATAACCGCCGCCGAGCATGAATTCGATGCTAGCCGATTCGAACTGGCGGGATAAATAGAACCAGCGCGAGGAATACACGCCGACGCCGTGTCGTGTCTCGCCGGCGAGACACGACAGGCCATCGACCACGCCTGAAGCTACCGGGTCGGTACACCCAGGGATTCGATGTACGCAGAGATCGACGCCACCGTCGAGTTGAGGAACATCTGGTCCATCGGGACCTCGACGCCCAACTCGTCCATGAAAGCACCCTGAATCTTGACCATGATCAAGGACTGGCCGCCCAGGGCGAAGAAATCATCGTCGACCGATATCTCGTCCTGCTGGAGTTCCCGGCACCAAATGGCGCGCACGCTGTCGGCAATCATCACAGCCCTCTCGGTTGTCATCAAATTCCGTCGACTACGCGGCAATGCCGCTGTCGGCGAACTGCTTCCGGTGTGCATCGACCAGCGCGACGCGGTCGACTTTCCCGTGCGGGCTGAGCGGAAGCAGCGGGACGTTCACGAATGTGGCCGGCACCATGTTCCGCGGCAGCGTCTCCAGGAGGCCGGTGCGCAGGGCGTCCTCGGTGGGGTCGTCCCCCGCCGGGACGATGAACGCGATCAGCTCGGCCTCGCCGGCGTCGGTGTACGTGATGGCCACGGCGGCCTCGCGCACCCCGGCCAGCCGGGCGAGCGCGCGCTCGATGTCGGTGGGGTCGATGCGCATGCCGCGCACCTTCACCTGGGCGTCGATCCGGCCGAGGACGATGAGCTCGCCGGCCTCGTTCACGTGGCCGCGGTCGCCCGTGCGGTAGACCCGGAGCGGCTCCCCGTCGACCTCGATCGTCGTGAACTTGGCGTTCTCGGGACCGTTGTTGAGGTAGCCCGCGCCGACGCTGGCACCGGAAATGCAGATCTCGCCCTGCTCCCCCGGCGCGACACCGCGCAGGTCCTCGTCGACGAGGTGGATGTCGGTGTTGTAGGCCGGCTTGCCGACCGGCGGGACGTCGTGCTCGCCGGGCCGGTAGTCGGCCAGGTCGTACGAGGTCGCGACGTCCGTGCACTCGGCGACGCCGTACTGGTGCAGGAGGGTGCACGTGTTGCCCTCGCGCCGCGCCCAGTCCGTGAGCCGCTGGACCTTCAGGGCCTCGCCGCCGAAGAGTACGTAGTCGAGCTTGGCGAGGACGTCGCCGCCGCGCGCGGTCTCCCAGTCCACCAGCAGGTACAGCGTGCTGGAGGCGCAGTGCACCACACGGATGTCGCGCTCGCGGAGCAGGCGGTAGGCCATCATGGCGTCGAAGTTCCGGGTCGCCATCAGGTTCTGGGTGGCGCCGACGAACAGCGGTGTCATCAGGCTGCGCTGGGAGAGGTCGAACCCGAACGCGCTGACGACCAGGTGGTTCGACCCGCTGTGCAGGCCGTACTCGAGCTTCAGCCAGTTCATCAGGTTGAACCAGCCCTCGTGCCGCACCGCGGTCAGCTTGGGCGTACCGGTCGAACCGGACGTGAAGACCGCGTAGCAGATGTCGTCGCCGGTGACGGTGACGTCGGGAGCGGTCGACGGGAGAGCCGCCAGGCCGTCGGCGAGCTGCTCGAGGTCGATGACGTCGACGTCCGCCGACCCGACCATGTCGGCCGTGGCCGGGGAGGCGACGATCAGGGCGAGGTCGGGCACCTGGCCCAGCAGCAGCTGGAGCCGGGCCGCAGGGTAGGCCGGGTCGAACGGCACGTAGGCCGCGCCCGCCTTCAGGGTGCCGAGGATGGCAACGAGCATGTCGATCGAGTAGTCGAGACAGACGCCGACCTTCGCGCCCCGGCCGTGTCCGCGCTCGGCGAGGAAGTGGGCGAAACGATTCGCCTTCACGTCCAGCTCCGCGTACGTCAGCTCCTGGCCGGCCCAGAAGACGGCGACGGCGCCGGGCGCCGCCGCCACGTTCGCCTCGAACTGCTTGTGGACGACGGGCGCCGGGGGCAGGGCGACCCGCTTTCCCTGAAGGATCATCAACTGACTCCGATGTGAGAGGTGTCCGGTCGGACGAGCCGCCGGCGCACCCCCGGGAACGGGGGGCGGCCGGCACGGGGGGCGATGCGCCTCTAGGCGGTCCGGCGATCGGCGGTTTCGAGCACCTGGGCCACCCATTTGTCAACGGGCAGACCGTGCGCGGCAGCCGTCTTCGAGTAGTACTCCAGCTGGCTTGCGGACAGCTCTATGGTGAGCGTGGTGACCTTCTGCCGGCGCTTTTCGGCAGCTGCCGAGTCGGCCAGCCGGGGTACCTCTTGCTTCTCGTCGCCGCTGCCCGCGGGGACCTCGGTCGTGCTGCTCTGCACGGCCAGGCTGGCACGGACCGACCTGCGGAGTTCGTTGCGCGACCACTTCTGCTGCTCGGCCTTGCGCAGCCAGTAGTCCTGCTCCGGCGGCGACAGGCGGGCCACCTCGGCGTGGTGGGCGAAGCTGAGGCTGTCCCGCCTGCGGTGGTGCTCGAACCGGCGGCCCACCCAGGCGTAGTTGCGCAAGGTCTGGTAGTCGAGCCCCGTGCGCTCGATCGCCTCCTTGTACCGCCGCCACCCGTAGGTGGCCTCCCCGTAGCTCATCCAGTCGGCAAGCCACCACGCGGAGGAGTTCACGAGCTCGCGCAGGTTGGTCCCGATCTGCTCCCAGGACCGCTCCGACAGGTTCTGCGGGAAGACCATCCCCGACTTCTGCACCGTGGCCTGCGACCCCGCGAACGACACGACCGCATCGCGTTGCGCGGGCTCACCGCTGTTGCCCACCGGCCCCGCCTTGTATCTGCTGGCGGTCCTCACAGCGCCGCTCACAACCTTCATCTCCCCACTCAGAGTGTTTGCCTGGGCGTACACCGGTCGCTCGAGCGAGCACCCGGGTGGCGGTCACTGTCGTTCCACTGCGGTCGGCCTACGAGCATCCGAGCGGCGCTCAGCCCGCCGCCATGGCCTCGCGCAGGCTCTCGGGGCGCAGGTCGGTCCAGTTCTGCTCGACGTACTGCAGGCACTCGGACCTGGCCGCCTCACCGAAGACCACCCGCCAGCCCGCGGGCACCTCGGCGAATGCGGGCCAAAGGGAGTGCTGCTCCTCGTCGTTGACGACAACCCGGAAGCGGCCGTTCTCGTCGTCGAAGGGGTTCGTGCTCAACTGGCACCGTCCTTAACTGTCATGGGGTGACTCGGAGTTGGAGATGGCCCGGGCGCGGGCTCACCGATCGGCCCTGTCCGGTCGGCAGGACACCCGGCATCGGTGGCGACCCCGGCGTTCTGCCGCGTCACCGTAAGGACTCGGCCGTCAGCGGTACCAGGGCGGCAGGCCGGCCGACCTCCCGGTCGTCCTCTGCACCCCACTGGATTCATGGGAGACCGGCTGCCTCACGTTCCTGGGATGAGGACGTACGGCAGCCGATCGGCCCGTCCGCTGTCCGCTCCGGTTCGAGCGGTGGCGCGGGACCTCGGCCGTCTGGGTCGGGCCGCGGTCGTCGTACGGGCTTGGCTGCCCGCGTTGCCGGTAGCCGACTTGCCGCCACTGTATCCACGGCCCTTTTGAGACCCGGTCAAGGTCCGCTCGAGCGGCCGGGCGACGGAGGTCTCCGAGTACGTTCGGGGCGGTCTTCGCCGCTCACGGTGGCGAACCACTCGAGATCCGCACGGACCTCGCCGCAGTCACGCGCGGGATTTCAGGCCACTCCCCGACAGGCGCACGCTCTCTCCCCGGTGTCTGCCGCCCCGCGTCCGCGCCGCGCCACCTGAGGATCGCTCGAGAGCCGCCGCACCGGCGCCAGAGTCCGGCTGGTGCCCGCGCCCTGTCGGTCTTCCGGCGCTCTATGGTCCGAGGACGCGCGGCCGATCGGAGGGAGAGAGATGGACGGCACACGACCTGACTTGCGCCTGTTCGTCCTGCACCACGCGGGGGGCTCGCACCTGCTGTACCGCCACTGGCCCGCCGGACTGCCGGACACGTGGGACGTGACGCTGCTCGACGCCCCGGGCCACGGCCTCCTCCTCGACCAGCCGCAGATCGCGGACGCCGGCCGCCTCGCCGACCACCTGCTGCGCATCATCGAGCCCGAGCTGACGGGCGGCCCCTACGCCCTGTTCGGGCACAGCATGGGCGCCCTCCTCACGTACGAGATCACCCGGCGGGCCGTCGACCGGGGCCTGCCGCTGCCGGTGTGGATCGGGGTCTCCGCACGGACCGCACCACAGCCGGCGGGACCGGAGAACCGGTACCACCAGCTGCCCGACGCCGAGCTGCGGACCCGTCTGAAGCTGCTCGGCGGCACACCCGACGCGGTCTTCGACGACCCCGACCTGTGGGCCCTGTTCGAACCGGTCATCCGGGCCGACCTGCGCCTGGTGGAGACCTGGCGCCCCGTTCCCGGCACCGGTCCGCTGCCCGTGGCGCTGTCCGCCTACGCGGGCGGCGAGGACCACTCCGCCTCACCGGCTCGGATGACCGGCTGGGAAGAGCACACCGAGCACTTTCTGGGCCTGCGCGTCTTCGACGGCGGTCACTTCTACTTCCAGGACGATCCCGGGCCGCTGCTGCGGCAGATCGAACGGGACGCGACCACTGCGCTCGCCGCGGCGGGCGCGATGCGCTCCTCCTGAACCCTTCGGTGAACCGCCGACGCGTGGCCGCCCGACTCCTGCAACTGACTGAGATGCCAGCGTGTGTGAGGGGATGAGATGGAGTTCCGCCTGCTCGGTCTCGTGGAAGTCCAGGACGAACGGACCGGTCTGCGGATCGTTCCCACAGGTGCCAAGCAGCGTGCACTGCTGGGCGCACTGGTGGTGAAGGCCGGGCACAACGTCTCCGTGCAGCGGCTCATCGACGAGCTGTGGGGCGAGCACCCGCCCGCCAACGCGGCGAACGCGCTCCAGCTCCATGTGGCCCGGCTGCGCCGGCTGCTGTCCGGACCGGAGAGCCAGAGCGCCGAACAGCACGAACAGCACGCACGGCACCCGTGGATCGTGACCACCTCGCGCGGCTACACCCTGCAGCTCGCCCCCGTCGAGACGGACGCCGCGCGCTTCCAGCACCTGGCCGACGAGGCCCGGCGGATCCTGCCCGGCGACCCGGGGCAGGCCGGTGAGCTGCTGCGCCGGGCGCTGTCGCTGTGGCGCGGCCCGGCGCTGGAGGGCAGCGTGCTCGGCGACATCTGCGCGGGCAAGGCGGCCCAGCTCGAGGAACACCGGCTGACCGCTCTGGAGATGATGTACGACGCGTATCTGCGCACCGGGCGCCACGGCGAGATCACCGGCGAGCTGGTGGAGCTCACCACCGATCACCCCATGCGGGAGAGGTTCTACGACCTGCTGATGGTCGCCTTGTACCGCTGCGGCCGGCAGGCGGAAGCGCTCCGCGTGTACGAACGGGCGCGCAACCGCCTGGTGCACGAACTCGGTGTCGAGCCGGGCCCCGCTCTGCGCGGTCTGATGGAGGCGATCCTCCACCACGACCCCGCCCTCGCCGCGGCGGCGGGCACCCGCCCGGCCGGCCCGCCTCGGGCCGAGGCGCCCCGGGCCGAGTCGGCGCCCGCGGTGACGGACGCGACGGCCGACGACGCGGTGCTCCCCCTCTGCGAGGAGATAGCCCGCCTGCACCGCCGCATCGAGCGGCTGCAACAGGAGCAGAACCAACTGCTGTGCCGCTTCAACGAGCTGACGGCGAGCACCGCGCAGCGGGTGACCGCCGGCGCGGGGCTCGCCTAGTCGGGTCCGCCGGGACCCGCGGGGCGGGGTCAGGCCGCCGTCAGCACCGAGCCGAGGGTTTCGGACAGGGCCGCCCGGAAGCTGTCGAGGAACGTGTCCACCTCACGGTCCGACACGTTCAGCGGCGGGGCGAGCCGGATGACGTCCGGCATCACCGCGTTCACCAGGAGGCCCTTGTCCTGGGCCGCCTGCTGCACCTGCGCCGCGAACTTTCCGTTGAGCACGACGCCCAGCAGCAGGCCGGCGCCGCGGACCTCGCGCACCAGCGGGTGGTCCAGGGTCTCCAGGCCGCGCCGCAGCCGTTCCCCCGTCCAGGTCACGTGGTCGAGGATGCCCGTCCGCTCGATGGTGTCCAGTACGGCGAGGGCGCCCGCGCACACCACGGGGTTCCCGCTGAAGGTGGAGCCGTGCGCGCCGGGAGTGAGCAGCTCCGCAGCCGCGCCGAAGGCGAGCGTCGCGCCGATGGGCAGACCGCCGCCCAGGCCCTTGGCGAGGGTGACGACGTCCGCCTCGACGCCTTCGGCCTCGGCCGCGAACCAGCGGCCCGTGCGCCCGATGCCGGTCTGGATCTCGTCCAGGACGAGGAGGGTTCCGGTCGCTGCGGTGATCTCGCGGGCGGCCCGCAGGTAGCCGGGCGGAGGCACGACCACGCCGTTCTCCCCCTGCAGGGGTTCCAGCATCAGCAGCGCGGTGTGCGGGGTGACGGCGGCGCGCAAGGCCTCCACGTCCCCGAACGGCACGTGGCTGACGTCGCCCGGCAGCGGCTGGAAGGGGCGCTGCTTGGCCGGCTGGCCGGTGAGGGCCAGGGCCCCCATGGTGCGGCCGTGGAAGCCGCCGACGGCCGACACCATGTGCGTGCGGCCGGTGAGCCGGCCGATCTTGAAGGCCGCCTCGTTGGCCTCGGCGCCGGAGTTGGAGAAGTAGACCCGGCCCTGGCGCCCGGCGAGCTGTAGCAGGCGCTCGGCGAGGCGCACGGTCGGTTCGGCCATGAAGAGGTTCGAGACGTGTCCGAGTGAGGCGACCTGCTCGGAGACGGCCCGTACGACCGCGGGGTGCGCGTGGCCGAGCGAGTTGACCGCGATGCCGCCGACGAAGTCGAGGTACTCGTTGCCCTCCGCGTCCCAGACCTGGGTGCCCTCGCCCCGGACCAGGGGCAGCAGGGGGGTGCCGAAGTTGTCCATCATGACGCCCTGCCAGCGGCGGGTCAGCGCCGCGTTGCCCGCCCCGGTCAGGTCCGCCGTGTCCGCGCCGTTGCTCATGCCGTCGCTCCCTCGAAGCTCACGTCGTTGTTCACTGCGTACAGGGGGCCCTCATGAGACGCGGAAGCGCTCATGAGGCGTACTCGCTGTTCTCGTGGACGTACTCGGCGGTGAGGTCGTTGGCCCAGATCACGGCGGAGTCCGCGCCCGCGGCGAGGTCCACGGTGATCCCGACCTCGCGGCCGGTCATGTCCACCAGCGTGCGGTCCTCGCCCACCGATCCGTTCTTGCAGACCCACACGCCGTTGATGGCGACGTTGAGGCGGTCGGGCTCGAAGACGGCGGAGGTGGTGCCGATGGCGGACAGGACGCGGCCCCAGTTGGGGTCCTCGCCGTGGATGGCGCACTTGAGGAGGTTGTTGCGGGCGACGGAGCGGCCCACCTCGACGGCGTCGTCCTCGCTCGCGGCGCCCACGACCTCGATGCGGATCTCCTTGCTGGCGCCCTCGGCGTCCCCGATGAGCTGCCGCGCCAGGTCGGCGCAGACCGTGTGGACGGCCTCGGCGAACTCGGCGTATTCCGGGGTGACTTCGGAGGCCCCGGAGGAGAGCAGCAGCACGGTGTCGTTGGTGGACATGCAGCCGTCGGAGTCGACCCGGTCGAAGGTGGACCGGGTGGCGTCCCGCAGCGCCCGGTCCAAGGCCGCGCTGTCCAGGGCGGCGTCCGTGGTGAGCACGACGAGCATGGTGGCGAGGCCGGGGGCGAGCATCCCGGCGCCCTTGGCCATGCCGCCGACGGTCCACTCGCCGCGGGTGACGGCGGCCGTCTTGTGCACCGTGTCGGTGGTCATGACGGCGACTGCCGCGTCCTCGCCGCCGGACTCGGACAGCAGGGTGGCGGCGCTCTCGACGCCGGCCAGGATCCGGTCCATGGGCAGCGGCACGCCGATGAGCCCGGTGGAGCAGACCGCCACGTCCGCCGCGTCCAGGCCGAGCCGCTCGGCGGCCTTCTCGGCGGTGGCGTACGTGTCCTGGAAGCCCTGCGGCCCGGTGCAGGCGTTGGCGCCGCCGGAGTTGAGCACGACCGCGCGGATCTCGCCGTCGGCGAGTATCTGCCGGGACCACTGGACGGGGGCGGCCTGCACCCGGTTGGAGGTGAAGACGCCGGCCGCGGCGCTGCGCGGCCCGTTGTTGACGACGAGAGCCAGGTCTCGGTTGCCGTTCTGCTTGATTCCTGCGGCGATGCCCGCCGCCGTGAAGCCTCGTGCTGCGGTGACGCTCACTGCATCTCCTTGTTCGCCCAGCTCACGGTGCGACTCCGATCGTGGAAAGCCCCAGTCCCTCGGGCAGGCCGAAGGCGGCGTTCATGCTCTGGAGGGCACCGCCCGCGGTGCCCTTGGTGAGGTTGTCGATGGCGCTGATCGCGATGATCCGGCCGACCGCCGGGTCGAGGGCCACCTGGATCTGCGCGGCGTTCGATCCGTACACGGCCGCGGTGCTGGGCCACTGCCCCTCGGGCAGCAGCCGTACGAACGGCTCGTCGGCCAGGGCCTTCTCGTACGCGGCCCGTACGTCGTCCGCACCGACCCCGGGCCGCGCCGCGGCGGAGCAGGTGGCGAGGATGCCGCGCGGCATGGGGGCCAGGGTCGGGGTGAAGGAGACGGCGACCCGGCGACCCGCCGCGGCGCTGAGGTACTGCACCATCTCGGGCGTGTGCCGGTGGCCGCCGCCCACGCCGTACGGCCGCATGGAGCCCATGACCTCGCTGCCGAGCAGGTCCGCCTTGGGCGCCTTGCCGGCGCCGGACGTGCCGGACGCCGCGACGACCACCGCCTCGGGTTCGGCCAGTCCCGCCGCGTACGCGGGGAACAGGGCCAGCAGGACGGCGGTCGGGTAGCAGCCCGGCACCGCGATGCGCTTGGTCCCTGCCAGCGCGGCGCGGGATCCGGGCAGCTCGGGCAGGCCGTAGGGCCAGGTGCCCGCGTGCGGCGTGCCGTAGAACGTTTCCCAGTCGGCCGCGTCCGCGAGGCGGAAGTCCGCGCCGCAGTCGATGACGAGCGTTTCGTCGCCCAACTGCTCCGCGACGGCGGCGGACTGGCCGTGCGGGAGGGCGAGGAAGACGACGTCGTGCCCCTTGAGGGCGTCGGCGGTGGTGGGTTGTACCTCACGCCCGGCCAGCGGAGCCAGGTGCGGCTGCAGCGCGCCGAGGCGCTGTCCCGCGCTGGAATGCCCGGTCAGAGCACCGATCTCCACTTCGGGGTGGGCCAGGAGCAGGCGTAGGAGCTCGCCCCCCGCATATCCACTCGCCCCCGCCACGGCTGCTCGCACTGTCATGAACCCTCCCGATGTGACACACATGTCCTTCTCACGCGATCCGGGCCCTGTCACCCGTCGCGTTCGCCGTCCATACGACAGCCTCGGAATTGATTGCGGCTCGAAGGCACGGCTCACAGGTGCCGGCCCGCACCACGCCAACGGCTCGTCGTGCGGGCCGGCGTCCTGGTGTCGCCGGGTGTCACCGGGTGTCTCGGTCGGGGAGGGCGGCCTCGTGACCTGCCTCGGCGTGCGCTAGGGCGCGGCGCAGTACTCGGCGTTGAGGATGGTGAGGAGGTCGTCCGGTCGCCAGTCGCTGTTGTAGTTGAACGTGAGCTGGTGGCCGGCGTCCTCGGTGGTGGCGACCAGGGAGAGCCAGCCCACCGTGCCTCCGTCGCGGTACCAGATGGTGGTGCCGCAGCCCAGCGTCAGCCGCTCGAGGCCGAGGCCGTAGGACGAGAGCGGGAAGTCGGGGTTGACGACGGTCGTCTTCATCTCCGCCAGCTGCTTCGGCGGCAGCAGCTTCCCGCGCATCAGGGCGCTGTAGAACCGGTTCAGATCGGCTGCGCTGGAGATGATGTCGAGGTTGCCCCAGCTCTGCGACCCGTTGACCTCGGTGACGTCGTCGATCTTGTCCGGCTGCGTCTGGAAGAAGAGCTTGGAGTAGGCGCGGCTGCTCGGCTGGGGCAGGTTGACGCCGTTGCCGGGGGTGGACGTCGCCGTGAGCCCCAGGGGCTCGATGATGCGCTTGCGCACCTCGTCCTCGTACCGCTTGCCGCCGACCTTCTCGACGATCATCGCGGTCAGGATGTCGTTGGTGTTGGAGAACCCGTGCCGGGCGCCGGGCTGGAACACCGGCGCGTGGGAGAGGGCCACCTCCACGCGCTTGTTGTGCGGCATGGTCTCGTACCGGTGCTGGAGGTAGCCGTCGCCCAGGACGTACGTCGAGACGTAGTCGGCGTCGGCGAAGTAGTCGGACAGGCCGCTGGTGTGGTTGAGGAGCTGTCGTACGGTGATCGCGCGGCCGTCGTTGCCGTTGCCCGTCACCACGCCCGGCAGATGGCGCTCCACGGTGTCGTCGAGGCTGAGCTTCTTCTCCGCCTCCATCTGGAGGAGGACCGTCGCCACGAAGGTGGCGGTGACGTGCCCGACGCGGAACCGGTCGTTCTTGCCGCGCGGTGCACCCGTCTTCATGTTGCCCACGCCGGATGCCGACTTCCAGATGCCGTTGGCATCCCGCGCTTCGACCGTGATGCCGGGGATGCCGGCAGCCACGGCAGCGTCGATCGCGCGCTGCGTCGCCTGGTGGTCGGCCGCCTTCGCGGCCGTGTCCTCCGCTGCCTGGGCGGGAGCGGTGAAGGCGGTGGCCATGATCGCGAGTGCCGCCAGACCGACCACGCCGACCCCTGGTCGCTTTCGTATCGTCATCTTCATTCCCCGTCCTGAAGGTCGTCCGAATTTGGCTGATGCGGTACTTGTGCGGTCCTTCGGCGAAATCGAACCACGGCATGAAAATACCTGCCCACTGGTTCTTTTTCGACATTCAGGCGGCCGAATTACGTGCACAAGCAGGCTCATTGACGTCCCGCGGCCGCAAACTCGGGCGGGAAACAGAGCGGTGGCCGGCAATGAATTCCGGTCGGGATTGGACATGCGGTCGCGCTTCGTCCTGTCGACAGGACACCGTGCGGCCGTTCGAACGCCGCTCCGGTACCGCTCCAGCCCGCCCCGCGAAACTTCTCGCCGGTTATATACACCCTTCTGATGGAGGCATGATGGCACGTCAGGCCGGTCTAACCGCAGGGCCGCATGGCGGCCCGGCAGCCGCTCCCCCGCAGCCCCCGGCACGGCAGCCGCGCATGGCGGGGGCCGCGCCGCGCCGGGGCCAGGTGCTGACGACCAAGGTGGGCCTGCAGATGCCGACCGGGATGGCCTACGACGAGTGGGAGCGGGCCGGGCGCCAGCTCGCCGGCGTCCTCGACTCGTCCTCCTGGTGGCTGGGCGACTGGCTGAGATACGGCAAGGACCACTACACCGACCGGTACCAGCGCGGGATACAGGCCGTCGGCCTCTCGTACCAGACCCTGCGCAACTACGCATGGGTCTCACGGCGCTTCGACTTCACCCGGCGCCGGCCCACCCTGAGCTTCCAGCACCATGCCGAGCTGGCCTCCATGCCGGTCGAGGACCAGGACCGCTGGCTCGACCGCGCCGAGCAGGGGCAGTGGACCACCAAGCAGCTGCGCGGCGCCATCCGCGCCGCGCGCCAGGGCGAGCAGCTGCCCCGCACTCCCACCGAGCCGAGCCGCCGTCTGGAGGTCCCCGGCAGCCGTGTCCAGTGGTGGCACAAGGCCGCGGAGCAGCTGGGCGTCGACTTCGAGCAGTGGGTGATGACCACGCTGGACAGCGCGGCCGCGAGCGCCCTGGACGACCTCGCCGAGCAGACCCGGCCCGTGGCCGTCAGCGCCTGAGTCCCCGGCGCCGAGGCCTTCGGTGCGTCAGGACAGCCGGCTCATCAGCCCGGCGGTCTCGCGCTTGTACGTGCACGCGCTCTGCCCGAACGACTCACGCACCCGGTCGCGCACCTCGTCCGGCTGCTCCTGGCTGAGCTTGAACATGCCCTCGGCCCCGGTCACCGTGAACCGGAAGGCCCCCACGGCGGGCGCGATCTTGCGGAAGTAGCCGAGCGACTCGGTCATGTCCCAGCCGTTGCCGAACCGCCCCTCGAAGGCGCGCACGGTGGACTCCACCACGCTCAGCGTCTCGTCCATCGAGTCGATCTTCTCCACCACGCCCCGGACGTGCACCGCGGTGAAGTTCCAGGTCGGGGCGGCCGGCGTCTTCTCGTACACCGTGGGCGACACGTAGGAATGCGGACCGGTGAACGTCAGCAGCAGGACGCCGCCCGTCTCCAGCGCCGACCAGTGCGGGTTCGCCCGGTTCATGTGTCCGAGCAGCGTGGCACCCGGCAGCTCGCCGGACCAGTCGCCGGACGTCTCGGGGTCGAAGATGACCGGGAGGTGCGTGGCGAACGGACCGTTCTCGGGGCTGCCATTGGCCACCGCGAGCGCCAGTGGATTACCACGGATCAGGTCCACCATCCACGAACTGTCCGGTTCGCGGTAAGAGCTGGGCACGAACATTCGGATACACCCTTTCGACAATTGGCTCAGGGCATGACCCTGGCTCAGGGCATGACTGATCGCATTACTCCGGACACGGGATACAAGGGCCATCGGCCACCGGCCGCGTCACGCGAAGATCTTGATAATCCGCGCCGACCATATCGCCGTCCCGTCGACAGGACAAAGCCCTCGGATAATCGAGCGACTCAAGAAGCACTCAAAACAGTCTTCAGGCCGTCTTCAAGTTGCCTTGAGATACTCTCGGGAGCAACACTGCAGAACGGTCTCTCGGGCCACCGGCCGAGTTTTCCAGACGCAAGCGGGAGAAATTTCTATGGGCATAACTGGCAGGCGCAACCAAGAGATCTACGACGTGGTCGGCATCGGCTTCGGCCCGTCCAACATGTCGCTCGCGATCGCCTTGGAGGAGCACGGGGCGAGCGCTCCGCAGCATCCGGTCAAGTCCCATTTCTTCGAGCGACAGCCCTCGTTCGGCTGGCACCGGAACATGCTGCTGCCGTCGACGACCATGCAGATTTCATTCCTCAAGGACCTCGCGACCTTCAGGAATCCGATGTCCCGGTTCAGCTTCATCTCGTACCTGCACGCCTCCAACCGGCTGGTGCAGTTCGTGAACAACCAGGACTTCTTCCCGACCCGGCACGAATTCCACCAGTACCTGGACTGGGCGGCCGCCGGCCTCCGCGACAAGGTCACCTACGGCGCCGAGGTCACCTCGATCCGGCCCGTCACCGAGGCCGGGTCACGGACGCCCAACCTCCTCGAGATCGAGGTGCGCAGCGGCGACGGCACCACCAGCGTGGTCACCGCACGCAACGTGACCATCTCGACGGGCCTGGTGCCGCGCCTGCCGGATGGTGTGACGTCCGACGAGCGGGTGTGGCACAGCTCGGAGTTCCTGGGCAAGTTCAACGCCCAGGCCTCGGGCGACCTCAAGAGCGTGGCGGTGGTCGGCGCCGGCCAGAGCGCGGCCGAGATCACCCGGTTCCTCTACGACTCGCTGCCGCACGCACAGGTCTCCGCGGTCATCCCGTCGTACGGCTACTCCGTCGCCGACGACACCCCCTTCGCCAACCAGGTGTTCGACCCCGACGCGGTCGACGAGTACTACTTCGGCACCGAGCGGGCACGGGACGCGTTCTGGCGCTATCACCGCAACACCAACTACTCGGTGGTCGACGCCGACGTCATCCGGGCCCTGTACCAGCGTTCGTACGAGGAGCAGGTGCGCGGCGGCAGCCAGCGGCTGCACTTCCGCAACCTCACCCGGGTCGCCGAGGTCGAACGCGTCGGAAGCGGGGCGCGGGTGGTCCTGCACTCGCTGCTCGACGACCGGACGGAGGAGCTGGCCGTCGACGCGCTGGTGTTCGCCACCGGCTACGACGGCCTGGACCCGGCCCGCCTGCTCGGCGACTTCGACCAGCACTTCCAGCGCGACGCGGCGGGCAGGCACCGGGTGGAGCGCGACTACCGCCTCGTCACCGCATCGGGACTGACCTGCGGCGTCTATCTCCAGGGCGGCACCGAGCACACCCACGGCATGTCGTCGTCCCTGCTGTCGAACATCGCGGTACGCAGCGGCGAGATCGCCGATTCGATCGTGCTGCGGCGCACCGAGCGGGAGCTGGACCTCAACCACCCCGTGGCGGAAGCGTCCTCGGCCGCCTGACGCGGCACACCCCACGGCGGTTCCGGGCCGTGCCCGGTCAGCTCACGCGGCGTCGGCGACCATCGCGTCCCGCAGGCTCTGCGGCCGCAGGTCGGTCCACTTGTCCTCCACGTACGTGAGGCACTTGTCGCGGCTCTCCTCGCCGAACACGATGCGCCAGCCGGTCGGAACCTCGGTGAACGAGGGCCACAACGAGTGCTGCTGCTCGTCGTTCACCAGAACGTAGAACCGGCCGTCGGCGTCGTCGAACGGGTTGCTGCTCATCAATCCACTCCAATTCAAGCCGTCCACGATTCACTTTCGAGAAGAAAATGAATCATCATCCATCGGTGGGATGGAGTTGGCGAGACCGCCAAGCCAGATCATGCACGTTTCGGGAACCCGTGGAGTCCTGCGGGACCCAATACCTCGATATCTGCCGTCCACTGTCCTGTCGACAGGACGTGTCCCGAAAGCGGGACACACTCATGTGGCAGAATCGGTCGCCTTTTCGAGCGAGTCGACCGGAATCGGCTTCCGTCGGCCCGCGTCCGCGCGCGATGATTACGGCACGAGCACAGCTCGGGCCGAAATGTATTCACCATCCCAAAAGCCCGCAGCACAGCCAAGTGTTTTCGTGCCGTTCTCGAGCGCACGTCCACCGGCCATCGGGCCCGGCCCGTCGCCGGGGTCTTCCACAGAAGGAGTCGTGCCAATGACCGCCACCGCCAGCATGCACCCGGCCATGGCCAAGGCCCAGTCCATCGGCGACGCCCTGCCGTGGCTGGCCCGCCACCAGGGCCGGACGGTCGTCATCAAGCTGGGCGGACACGCCATGGTCAACGAGGAGCTCACGGCGGCCTTCGCCCGCGACATCGTCTTCCTGCGCTATGCCGGGCTGCGGCCCGTGGTGGTGCACGGAGGAGGCCCACAGATCGATGCCGAGCTCGCGCGGCGGGGCCTGGAGCGCGAGTTCAGAGCCGGACTCCGCGTCACCTCGCCGGCCGCGATGGACGTGGTACGGATGGTCCTCGCCGGCCAGGTGCAGCGCGAACTGGTCGGGCTGATCAACCGCTTCGGCCCCCTCGCCGTCGGTATGACCGGCGAGGACGCGGACACCCTCACCGCGGTGCGGCACGTGCCGTGGATCGACGGGGAGCCGGTGGACGTCGGCCGGGTCGGCGACATCACCCGCGTGGACACCGGCGCCCTGGACAGCCTGCTGGCGGACGGCCGGATCCCGGTGGTCTCGCCGCTCGCCCGCAGCGCCGAGGACGGCCTGGTCTACAACGTCAACGCCGACACGGCGGCGGCAGCGCTCGCGACCGCGCTGCGTGCCGAGGCGCTCGTCATGATGACGGACGTCGCGGGTCTGTACGCGGGCTGGCCGCACAGTGACGAGGTCATCCAGCGGCTCACGGCCTGCGAGCTGGAGAAGCTCCTGCCGGAGCTGAGCGACGGCATGGTGCCCAAGATGACCGGTTGCCTGCAGGCCGTGCGGGGTGGCGTGGGCGCGGCCCGGGTGATCGACGGACGGGTCCCGCACTCGGTTCTCCTCCAGATGTTCACGGACGACGGGGTCGGCACGGTGATCGTGCCGGACCCGGACGAGGCGGAGATCC
Source organism: Streptomyces sp. NBC_00354 (assembly GCF_036106915.1). NCBI lineage: Bacteria > Bacillati > Actinomycetota > Actinomycetes > Kitasatosporales > Streptomycetaceae > Streptomyces > Streptomyces sp. NBC_00354. Next base: position 166,821 of record NZ_CP107984.1, read on the forward strand.
TGCGGTGAGCGATCAGCAGCGACAGCGAACGACGACACTCGAGCGAAGGGGAGGGCACCGCCGGTGACACGCACACCTCGGGAGCTCACGGTGGTCCCGCCCCCCTCCGGCCCGCCCCGGAACGGCCCGCCCCGCAACGGTCCGCCCGACGGACTCGTCCGCCTGCGGTTCGCCGATGGGATCGCGCTCGAACGTGCCGCCGCCGCGTTCGGCGCCGGATCGAGCCCGGGCCTCGGGGAGGCGTGGAGCGACCCGGCGACGCTCACCCTCCGGATCCCCGCCGACGCCGGCATCGAGACCCTGCGGACCGTGCTCGCGATCCTCGACGCGGCAGCGATCACCTCGGAGTCGCTCACCGTGCACACGCACGAACTCGACGACGTCTTCGCCGCGTTCACCAGCCTGCCCTGATATCCGGGCGGGGACCGTCGCCGGCCGCGCAGCAGCACGGCGAGGCCACCGCCTGTCCGGCGGTGGCCTCGACTCCGTGTCACGACAGTGGCTCAGGCCAGGTCGTCGCGGATCACCCGGCGGTGCGCGATGCGCCACTCGCCGCGGCTGCGGACCAGGACGTCCTCCATGACGCACACGTACAGGACCTTGGAGCTGCCTCCGGCCGGCGTGGCGTACACCAGGGCCGAGCAGCGGGTGTGCAGCGATCCGTCCGCCCGGGGCTGTACGTCGAGCATGCCGACCCAGTGGCCGAGGGGGCTGCCGGAGCGCCGTTGCGCGGCCGCGCCGGCGCGCTCGTAGCGGGCGAGCCCGGTGCGGGCAGGCACCGGGTCGGCCAGGGAAGGCAGTTCGAGGACGGCGTCCTCGGTGAAGGTGCCCGCCCAGCGCTCGGTGTCGTGCGCGTCGAGGATCTGCATCTGGAGGGCGTAGAACTGCTGCGCCTGCGCGTACAGGGCGGCGAACTCCTGGCCCTGGAGCGTACGTTCGGCAGTGGACACCATCTCGACGGTCATGATCCAGGCCTCCAGGGAATCCGTACTCGGTACGGACAGTCTTTGAGGCGCGGATCGAGCATCCTTCAAATACTCCTCAAGCACTCCCGCCGGCGGCGGATGTGCCTCAAGGGGCCGGTCCGGCAGCGGGCTGTCACCGGGCCCAGGGCAGTTCGCGGGTGCCTTCGGTGCCGGGCACGGAGACCACGCCGTCCGCGCGCATGGCGACGTGGGCCTCGGCCGCCTGCGGGGCGTGGACCTGACGGAGCGCTTCCGGCGGCAGGACGAGGGTCTGGCCGGCGGCGATCTTCTCGGTGCGGCCTCCGCACGTGACCTCGAGGACGCCTGCGGTCACCGTCCAGACCTGTTCACGGCTGACGGAGTGCTCGGGGCCGCTGCGGCCGGCCTCCATCGCGACGGTCCAGGTGCTGAGTTCCGTACTCCCTCGGCTGGGAGCGGCCAGGCCGGTCATACGGGCGTTCGGGGACTCGGTGACGTTCTCGGCGGTGGGGGTGATCACGAGCATGGCGGGGTCCTCCTCGGTCTGTGCGGACTCGTCGGGGGTGGCCCATTCGACGAGCTGGACGACGATTCCGTTCGGGTCGGTCAGCTGGAACAGCCGCTCGCCCCAGGGTTCTTCGCGCAGCGGCATGGTGACCGGGGCTCCGGCCTCGCGCAGGCGCCGCTCCTCGGCTTCGATGCCGGCGACGGTGAGCGCGAAGATCAGGCCCGTGGCCTGCCGGTCACGCTGCTCGGGCGGCAGCACTTCGCTGCCGCGGCGCAGCAGCACGATGTCGGCGGCATCGTCGCCGCGGGTCAGGGACGCGAAGCCGTCGGCGGCCATGGCGACCGCATAGCCGAGGTGCGTGCAGAAGAAGTCGCGGGAGGCGGCCACGTCGGCGACGGTGAGGGACAGGGTGGAGGCGGTCACGTTCAAGGTGTCTCCTGTCGGGTTGGCCGCGCCGGGTCCGGGCGCTGCATCGCGTGTACGGGTGCTCAGCCGGCGCTGCTCTCGTCGGCGGCCTTCGTGTACGTGAGGATGAGGTTGCCGCCCTCGAACACATGGCTGTCCGTGAGGCGGAAGGTGTGCGGCGAGAAGTCGGAGCGGAAGAGCGGGATGCCGCTGCCGGCCACGACCGGGTACTGCTTGACGATCAGCTCGTCGATCTCGGGGAGCAGCTGGCCGGCCAGGTCGGCGCCGCCGCAGAGCCAGATCCCGAGCCCGTCCTCCTGCTTGAGCTTGCGGACCAGGGCGACCGGGTCCTCGGCGGTCACCTCGACGGCCGGGTCCGGGCTGGTGGTGAGCGAGCGGGAGAGCACGATCTGCCGCAGGTGGGCGTACGGGCTGGTGAGACCGGCGGGCACGCCCGGGGCGTAGGTGGCGCGGCCCATGAGCACGGTGTCGAAGCGGGTGTTCGGCACGTCCTGCGCGACACCGAGGGCGGCGCGGCCCGCGGTCGGGAGGGTGTCCGCGTACTCGGCGGCCAGGTGCGGGACGTAGTCCTCGGTGACGTGCGCCATGAGGAAGTCGAAGCCGCCGTCGGGGGCGGCGATGAAGCCGTCGATGCTGGCGCCGACGAAGTAGGTGAGCTTGCGCATCCAGTTCCGTTCAATCGGGGTAATTTTGCGACGGACGTAACTTTATGCTGGACCACTTCGATCGGTCAAGCGTAATTTTGCTATGGATGTAAGATTTCCCCATGGCTACCGAGATCGGGCTCCGTGAGTCCAAGAAGCAGGAGACCAGGCAGCTGATCTCCGACTGCGCGACCAGGCTCTTCATCGAGCAGGGCTTCGAGCAGACCACCATCGCCGAGATCGCCACCGCGGCACGCGTGGCCAAGAAGACGGTGACCAACTACTTCCCCCGCAAGGAAGACCTCGCCCTCGACCACCACGAGGCGTTCACCGAGGGCCTGGCCCGGACCGTCGCCGAACGCGGGCCCGGAGAAGAGCCGCTCACCGCCCTGGGCCGGACGTTCCGCACCGCCCTGCTGGAGCACAGCCCCGTGGTCGGATTCACCGGCCCCGCCTTCGCCCGCATGGTCGCCGACAGCCCCACCCTCACCGCCCGGGTGCGCGAATTGCACGACCAGCGGGAGGAGGCACTCGCCGCAGCCCTGACGGCCGCGGCCCCGGACCACGCCCCGGCCATCGCACCCCGGGCCGCCGCCGCCCTGATCGCCGCAGCAGACCGCCTGCTGTTCCGGCGCATCCAGGAGCTCACCCTGGCCGGCTGCACCGACGACCGGATCGAGGCCACGCTGCTCCCGGAGACCGATCTCCTGCGCGCGATGCTCGGCGCCGCACTGCAGGCGGGCCCTGTCACACGCCTGTGACAGTCGGCGGACACCGTCGTGAAGGTGCGGGCGCAGGATTTTAAGCAGGACAAACCGGACATTCGATTACATGTCCACCTGCTTCCGAGGGCGCGAGCAGAGATGACCGATCCGATCCGTCGGAGGGAAATCCCATGAGCCTCACCCTCACCACCCCGCAGACCGAGACCACCGCCCTTGCCCTCGCCCCCCGCGAGCAGGAGGCACTGGGACACATCGCCGCCGGCCACACCTACCTGCAGACGGCCCGCCACATGGGACTCTCCAAGCACACCGTCGACGCCTACCTCCGCCGCATCCGCGCCAAGCTGGGCATCAACAGCACCGCCGAACTGACCCGACTGGCCATCTCCCTCGGACTGTGACCCCCTGAAGAGAGACAGGAACGGCTGAACAGAGGCAGGAGCGGCATGACGGGTGGCGAGCGGACCGTCTCCTTGGTCACCGGCGGCAACAGGGGCATCGGACGGGAAGTGTGCCGGCAGCTCGGCGCGCTCGGGCACACCGTCCTGCTGACCGCTCGTTCCCTGCCCGCTGCCGAGGAGGCCGCGGCGGAGCTCCGCGCCGGGGGAGGTGACGTCCACCCGGTGGCCCTCGACGTACGGGACCGGGCGAGTGCCGAGCAGGCCGCGCGCGAGACGCGCGAACGCTTCGGGCGGCTCGACGTCCTGGTCAACAACGCGGCCATCGCGTACGACACCTGGCAGCGCGCCGCGACGGCCGACCTCGGCATGGTCGCCGAGGCCGCCGACACCAACCTGTACGGTCCCTGGCGCACCACGCAGGCCTTCCTCCCGCTGCTGCGGGCCGGCCGGCACGGGCGGATCGTCAATGTCAGCAGCGAAGCCGCGTCCTTGACGAGCATGGGCGGCGGGACCCCTGCCTACACCACCTCCAAGGCCGCCCTGAACGCCCTCACCCGCATGCTCTCGGCCGAGCTGCGCGGCGAGGGGATCCTGGTGAACTCCGTCTGCCCCGGCTGGGTCGCGACCGACATGGGCGGCCCGGGCGGCCGTCCCGTACGGGAGGGGGCGGCGGGGATCGTCTGGGCCGCCACCCTCCCGGACTCCGGGCCCACCGGCGGATTCTTCCGCGACGGCCTTCCGCTGCCCTGGTAGGCCGGCGGGTGGCGGCCGGGCTCCGGTCGATCATCGGGGGGCGGCGGGTCAGGCCCGCGCAGCCTCGGCCGCCACCGGGCGGACCCGGGTCAGCATCAGGTGCAGGAAGCGGTCCGGATGGCGGAACGACGCGAAGTGGCTCGCGTCCTCGATCAGCGCGAACTCCTTGGCCGGGGCCTCGACCTCGTCGAAGAACGCCCTGGCGCGGCCGGCCGGGGTGATGACGTCCCGGTCGCCCTGGAAGACGAAGAACGGCAGCTCGAAGCGGGTGCCGTCGGCCCGGTCGTCGAACGCGGCCAGGGCCGGGGTGAGCTGCGCGGAGAACTTCATGCCCGCGAAGTACTGCCCCAGCTCGCGCAGCGAGTGCAGCGGCGAGAACCACAGCGACCCCAGCACGACCTTCTTGAGGGTGTCGAGCGTCAGGGGATCGGAGGCCACGGTCAGCTTGTCGTACGTGGCCCGCTGTTCGGCGGTCAGGCGGTGCGGGTCGCCGCCCATCTCCGCCACCGCGGCGGCGTCCTTGTGCTTGCCGGCGGCGCGCAGCCGGGCCAGGAGTGCCTCGTGGACGGAGGTGTCGCGGCCGGCGTCCAGGATGTTCTGGTCGGTACCGACGTAGGCGGAGTACAGCTCGGGGTGGCTGCGGGCCAGCCGCAGCCCGAAGACGCTGCCGAGCGAGCTCGCGACCAGGACGACCCGGTCGGCGCCGAGCCGCTCGCGGGCGTACCGGGTGACCTCGAGGGCGTCCTCGTACAGCCGGGCGAAGTTCATCTCGCCCTGGCCTGCGGGGCCGGAGCGGCCGAAGGTCTTGCCCGCGCCGCGCATGTCCCAGCGCACGACCGTGAAGTGCTTCTCCCAGGACCGGGTGCGCGCGGCGAAGATCGAGTGGGAGGCGCCGGGTCCGCCGTGGATCTCGACCACCACCGGATTGGCCGTGTCCTCGCCGCGGATCGAGATCCACTGCTCGATGCCGCCGATCCGGACGAAGCGCTGTTCGTCGATGCCTCCCGGGCTGTCGATGCGCAGGAGCCGGGCGTTGCCGGCGCGGCGCACGGCGCGGTGGCCCAGCAGGCCGGCGACGGGCGTCGCGAGGAGGACGGCGGAGGTGGCGAGGACGGTGGCGAGCATGGCGACTCCTCTGGACTGCGAGAGAACTGTGTATGCAGTAAGCGATTTCGTTTATGTTATACACAGTTCCAGGATGTGCCGTCAACGGGTCCGGTACGCAGCGATGCGAGAAGGGGGGCCGCATGGCCAGGAGCAGGGACGAGAAGCGCGATCCGGCGGTCAGCCTGGCGCTCCTGTGGGGCGAGCAGGGGCAGCCCAAGCGCGGCCCGAAGCCCTCGCTGAGCGTCGAGCGCATCGTGGACAGCGCCCTCGCCATCGCCGATGCGGAGGGGCTGGACGCGCTGTCCATGCAGAGCGTCGCCGCGCGCCTGGGCGTGACCACCATGGCGCTGTACCGCTACGTCCCCGGCAAGGCCGAACTGCTCGACCTGATGGTCGACGCCGCCTTCGGACCGGCTCCCGACGTCGCCGGCGTGCCGGGGGGCTGGCGTCCGCAGCTGGACGCGTGGGCGCGCGCGTGCTGGGAGCAGTACCGGCGCCGGCCGTGGATGGTGGCCGCCACCGGGATGCGCCGGCAGCTCATGGGGCCCCGTCAGCTGGCCTGGCTCGACTCCGCCTTGGCCGCGCTGTCAGGGACGGGGCTCCCGTACGCACAGCAGCACGCGGCCTTCCTGCTCGTCGTCGGGCACGTCCGCAACCTGGCGCAGCAGCTCGTCGACGACGACGAGGAAGGCCGTCAGGAGTGGAACCGGCTCACGGCGGACGTGTGGAAACGGCACGGCGACCGGTTCCCGGCGCTGACCGCGGCCATCGCCGGAGGGGCCTTCACCCCGCACGGCGACGATCCGCTCGAGTTCGGGCTCGAGCGGATCCTGGACGGCATCGCCGCGCTGATCGGGGGCGGTGGGGATGGGGATGGGGAAGAACCTACGAGGCCCAGGCGCCCGGCGCGATGAAGGACGGCCGGGGGCGCAGGGGCAGCTTCTCCACCTGGGCCTCCGCCTGTGAGCGTGCCGGTGCCGCCTCTGTGGCCTGCGCCTCGTGCCGCAGCCCGATCCGGGAGGCGAGGAGCACGGCCAGGGCCGCGACGTCCTCCGCCGTCGGGTTGCCCTTGGTGATGCGCATCGCCGCCAGTGCCAGGGCGGTCCTGTCGTCGGCGGTCACAGCGGAACGTTCCCGTGCTTGCGGCTCGGCAGCTGGGCGTGCTTGGTGCGCAGCATGTCGAGGGTGGAGATGAGGCGCGTACGGGTCTCGGCCGGGTCGATGACATCGTCGACGAGGCCGCGTTCGGCCGCGTAGTACGGGTGCATCAGCTCGGCCTGGTACTCCTTGATCTTCTGCGCGCGGGTGGCCTCGGGGTCGTCGGAGGCGTTGATCTCGCGGCGGAAGATGACGCTGGCCGCGCCTTCCGCGCCCATGACGGCGATCTCGTTCGAGGGCCAGGCCAGGGCGACGTCCGCGCCGATGGAGCGGGAGTCCATGACGATGTAGGCACCGCCGTAGGCCTTGCGCAGGATGAGGCTGATGCGCGGCACGGTGGCGTTGCAGTACGCGTACAGGAGCTTCGCGCCGTGCCGGATGATGCCGTTGTGCTCCTGGTCGACGCCGGGCAGGAAGCCGGGTACGTCGATCAGGGTGACCAGCGGAATGCTGAACGAGTCGCAGAACTGGACGAAGCGGGCCGCCTTCTCGGACGCGTGGATGTCGAGGACGCCCGCGAGGTGGGCCGGCTGGTTGGCGACGACGCCGACGACCTGGCCGCCGAGGCGGGTCAGGGCGCAGACGACGTTCCGGGCCCACTGGGCGTGGACCTCGAAGTAGTCCCCGTGGTCGGCGATCTCCTCGATGACGTCGCGGATGTCGTAGCTCTGCGTGGGCTTGCCCGGGACCAGGTCGAACAGGCGCTCGCAGCGCCGGTCCACCGGGTCCTCGAGGTCGCCCGCGGGGGCGGGTTCGCGGTTGTTGGAGGGCAGCAGGGACAGCAGGTGGCGTACGTCCTCGAGGCAGCTCTGCTCGTCGTCGTACGCGAACGCGGCCACGCCCGAGGCCCCGACGTGGCGGTCGGCGCCGCCGAGGTCCTCCATCGTGACGGATTCACCGGTGACCGCCTGGACGACATCGGAGCCGGTGATGAACATCTGCGAGGTGCCGCGGACCATGAAGACGAAGTCCGTGAGGGCGGGCGAGTAGGCGGCGCCGCCTGCGCAGGGGCCGAGGATGACGGAGATCTGCGGGATGACCCCGGAGTTGCGGACGTTGCGCTGGAAGATGCCGCCGTACCCGGCGAGCGCGGTGACGCCTTCCTGGATGCGGGCGCCGGCGCCGTCGCACAGGCCCACGACCGGGGCCCCGACCCCCTCGGCCAGGTCCATCAGCTTGTGGATCTTCTCGGCGTGGGCCTCGCCCAGCGCGCCGCCGAAGATGCGGAAGTCGTGGGCGTACGCGAAGACCTTACGGCCGTGGACCTTGCCCCAGCCGGTGACGACTCCGTCGGTGTAGGGCTTCTTGTCCTCCAGGCCGAAGCCGGTGGCGCGGTGCCGGCGGAGCTGCTCGACCTCGTTGAACGTACCTTCGTCGAACAGGAGCTCGATGCGCTCGCGGGCGGTCAGCTTGCCCTTGGCGTGCTGGGCCGCGGTGGCTCGTTCGCCGGGGCCGGCCTCGGCCAGCGCGCGTACGGCGTGCAGTTCCGCCGTGCGCTCGCGCAGGGACGCGAAGCGGACGCCGTCCTCGTGGTGACGGGCGGACGGCGAAGCAATGAGCCCGTCGTCCGGTGCGAGCACGCTCTCCAGTGGTCTTTCCTCGACGATGCTCATACGGGCCCTTTCGACACAGAGGCACCGGGTCCGGCCGGTGTCGCGTCGTCCAGCATCGACCGCGGTGCTACAGCCCGGCTCGAGTTCCGTACGGGGCCGCTCGCGCCGCAGGCGGGGCGGGGGCCGGACATGCCTGTGCCCCGCTGCCGGGGCGTGGGTGTTCGGGCAGCGGGGCAAGAGGAGCGGCATGCTCCCGGCCGGGGGGTTGACCGGTGGCCGGCCGCAAGACCGACTCTCCTCCGGAGAACTCGGCCCCGCCTACAGCGGCGGTGTGGCAGCGGTGGTGCCGCTGGACGGCCCAGCGGTCAGGCCCGGTTGAGGAGGCCTGCCACCGTCGTCAGGAAGCCCTCGTCGAGCATCGTGGAGACGGCGGTGTCGCGCGAGGCGCCCAGGCCGGTGTCGTGGCAGGCGATGCTGACCAGGTAGCGGTCGAGCACCGGGTACGTGCCGAACGCCCACTCCCCGCGGGCCGCGGGGGTGCCGTCCGGGGCGAGCAGGCCCGCGTCGCCCCCGCTGCCGGTCTCGAAGCCGAACTCGGAGAAGCCCAGCCGCAGTCCCTGGCCGAGCGCCTTGGTGTAGGCCTCCTTCAGGGTCCACAGCCGCAGCATCGCCGCGGACTGCTCCGCCTCGGGCAGCGCCGCGAGTTCGGCCTGCTCGCCGGCGGTCAGCACCTGGTCCTGCAGGAGGCGCAAGGAGAGCCTGCGGTCGGCGGGTTCGGTGTCGATGCCGATCCTGCCGGTGCGGCTGATGCCCACGGCGATCAGGTCGTCGGTGTGGGTCAGGCTGACGTCGATCTGGTCGAAGCCGCGCAGGTACGGACGGCCGCCGATCTTGTACGCGAGATCCAGGTCGGCGGGGTCGACGCCGAGCGCGGCCGCCGCCGTGTACTTGACCGCCAGCCGGGAGGCGACGAAGCGGTACCGGATCGTCGGGTCGACGGTCTGCCGGTAGCGCAGCCAGTCCCGGCCGAGCAGCGGGCGCAGCGCGGGTTCCGCGAGCGCCGCGGTGAGCCACTCGCCCCAGGTGGTGAACACCGAGGCGTTCCCGCGCAACGCCATGCCGTCCTCCACCTCCTGCCAGGGACCGGCCGGCCCGGTGACGTGGACCGGAGTGGTGATGCGCTGCGCGTCGTCCGTCATCGGGCTGTCCTTCCCTGGTGCTGGATGTGCTGGATGTGCTGAACGGGAAACGCACATGATGCCGGGCTGCCGTGCCGGGGCGGCTGGGTCACTGCGCGAGTTCCGTCGCGTCGAGGTCGCAGCTGCGGCCCGAGCGGTAGCGGCGCATCAGCTCCTCCAGCACCTGCTCGAGGCAGCCGTCGGGCAGATCCGGCACCGGGATGCCGAGCCGGCCTCCGAGCCGGGAGAGCGCGAGCACCGCCCAGGCGGGGGCGGCCAGGAAGGGATCGCTGCCGTCCTGGCCCTCCCAGGTGCCGAGGACCGAGGCGGCTGCGAGGACCAGGGCGTAGCGGTCGCTGAGCACGCACAGGGCGGGGTCGGACAGGGCCGCGGGGGTGCCGTGGGCGGGGATGGCCCGGCAGCGTTCGCGCAGGGCGCGCAGTTCGGTGACGAACCCCTCGGCGAGGTCGGCGAGGACGGCCAGCTGGCCCCCGACCCCGCGTACCCCGGCCAGCCGCGCGGCGGACTCGACGAGTGAGGCGGCGAGGAAGTCGCCGCCGTCGGCGATGCCGAGCAGCCGGTAGTCGAGGGCGGGCAGCGCGGCTCCGGTGCGGAACAGCTCGGGCGGCGGCTCCTCCTCGCGGAACCACGCGCGTTCGGCGAGGGTGCGCAGCTGGGGGACGATCACGGCCTGGCAGGCGGCGGTGCCCGCGTGCCCGAGGCCGGCCACGGGCAGGTCGCGTCCGAGCTTGTCGAGGGCGCCGTACGCGGCGGTGCCGCGCTGGTAGCCGCGGGAGCCGAGGACGGTGGCGAGTTCCTCGAGGTCCTCCCGCAGCAGGTCGGGGACCACGTACTTGACGGCGGCGGCGAGCACGTGGGTGCGATCGGGCAGCAGGCTCAGGGCGCGCAGGGCGACGGTGGCCATGCTGTCGCAGGCGAGCATGTCGGCGAAGACCCCGGCGAGCGGCTTGTGCCAGCGGCGGGCCAGGGGACGGCTGCGGCCGGTGGTCGCGGCCCGTACGGCGGAGTGCAGGACGGTGTCGACGGCCGCGACGGCCGTCGAGGCGATGACGCAGCGGTTGACCTGGTACGTACGCAGGGCGAGGGCCACTCCTTCGCCGGGGCGGCCGACGAGCGCATCGCCCGGGACGGCGCAGTCGGTGAACTCCAGCCCGGAGAACAGGTTGCCGCGCATGCCGGTGGTGGGGACCCGGGGCAGGTGGTTGATGCCGCGGAGTTCGGCCGGGTCCACGAGCAGCACGGAGTGGCTGTACGGGGTGCGGGCCGGGTCGGTGCGCGCGTAGACGACGTACGCCTGTGCGCGGGCGGCGTTGATGATGACGTCCTTGCGGCCGTTGAGCTCGTAGCCGCCGCCCGGTGCGGCGCCGGCGGTGAACTCGTCGCGCAGGATGTCGTTCGCGTGCGCCATCTCGTGGTGGACGATCGAGGCGCGGCCGCCGCCGAGCAGCATGTCGGCGGTGAACCTGCGCTGGGCCTCGGTGCCCGCCGCCCAGACGGCGGAGGTGGCGAAGAGCGAGGTGATGCCGAAGCCGAAGCCGAGGGCGAGGTCCCGGCGGAAGACCGGGCGCAGCACCTTGGCCAGGTGGTCGGCGCGGGTGAGCCGGCCGCCGTACTCGGCGGGCACGAACTCGGCTCCGAGGCCGGCCTCGGTGAGCAGCTGCTCGGTGGCCTCGGGCGGTTCGCGCCGCTCGTCGGCGGCGAAGAGGGCGCCCAGACCGTGCGGGTTGGCAGGGTCGTAGGGGTCGCCGAGCTGCGCCTCGAGCCGCGCCGCGCGGCGCAGCGGGGCGATGGGCTCGGCATGTCTGGTGGCGGGGTCCGCGTGGATCTCGGTGGTGGCCATGGTCGCGGGATCAGCTCCTTCGTCGCGGGACTCGCCGTTGCTGGTGGTCCGGGGCTGGTCCGTCCGTGTGCACGGGTGTCGAGGCTGCTTAGCCTCACGGGGTTCGCTCGACAGTCGCTCGAGCCTTCGTGCAGCCGGGCACGGAAGTTGCCGGAAACCGCCGGGGGCGGCGGCTTCCGGCAGGCGAAGCCCTGGGCCTCAGGCCGGCGGCGTGGCCTCGGCGAAGACCCTGGGCCAGGAGATCGGGTGGCCGTGGTCGTGGAGGCGGCCGAGGGAGGCCAGCACGGAGTCCACTTCGCTGCCGAGGGCGGTGCTGCGCGCGTCGGGTCCGCAGGGGTGGTTGCGGTGGAATCCGGCGGCTTCGAGGGCACTCTGCGCGGCCGCGGGCGAGGGTGTCGCACGGGCCTGGCGCAGGAAGTATTCGGCGGTGAGGGTCCGCTCACCGGTGCGGGGACCGAGCAGGTCGCCGGTCGTTGCGCAGATCAGGGTGAGGTCGGGCGCGTTGATACGGCAGCTCTTGGCCACCCGGAGGAACCGCTTCTCGGAGGCGGCGCGGGTCTTGTGCGGTGCATCGCGGGGGGCGAGCCGTCCGCGGGCGACCACGAGGCGCGCCGCGTCGTCCAGGTCGAGTACGCCGGCCAGGTACGCCGCGGAGATCTCGCCCGCCGCGTGTCCGGCCACGGCCCGCGCGTCCATGCCCCAGGTCTCCCATACCCGGAACAGGGCGACCTGGTAGGCGAACAGGGCGGGCTGGGCGAACGCGGCGTCCCTGATCAGGGCGGCGTCCACCCCCTCGCGGGGGGCGAACACGACGGCCGCCAGCGGCAGGGGCAGCCAGAGGTCCAGAGCCTCGGCGACCTCGTTCCACGCCGCGGAGAAGGCGCGGAAGGTGCCGTAGAGGTCCCGGCCGAGGCCGGGCAGCAGCGGGCCGTGAGCGGTGAACAGGACGGCCTGGTCCGCCGCCCCGCCCGCCGGTGCACCGGGCGCAGGGCCGGCCCGGTCGGCCGGGCGTGGAGCGGAGCAGGAGCGTCCTGCGGCCCTCGGCGGCGCGGCACCCGGTCCTGCGAGCAGGCTGCCCGAGGAGCGCTCATCGGACACCGGGCACCGCCTCCGTGGTCGCGCGGCGGTCCTTCGGGGCAGGGCACTCGTCGGTGTCACCGTGCACGGTCGGCTTGTTGAGGAAGGTCACCATGGTCGCTCTCCTCGGCTCTGCTCGGGGTGTGGGGCAGCGGGGTGCCGCTGCCCGGGGGTGACGACTGCTGTGCACACGGTCCGCGGTGGGGCTCAAGGAATCTTCGAACGCCGCTCGAGAAATCCCGCAGGAACGGCACGGGGCCGACGGACCGGAGCGTGCCACGGCTGCGCGGCCGGACCGGGGCGCCGCTCCGGTCGACGCGCCGCCACGGCCTCGGTTTTCGGGCCGCCGGCCCCCTGCGGAGCCCGCACCGGGTGGGCCGGCGCGTTCAGCCGGTCCGGCCGGCCGCAGCCTCAAGGGTGCGCGCGAGGTCGCGTACCGAGGCGGGACTCCCGTCCGCGGTGCCCGCGATGGCCACGAGCGGAGGCAGCCAGCCGTGGGCGGCGATGCGCTGCGCCACCTCGTACGCGACGCTCCCGCCTCCGGAGAAGCAGCCGAGGAGCAGCGGTTCGCCGGCCGCGAGCGCGGGTCGTACCGCGGCCAGGCAGGCCGCCGTATCGGTCGGGGAGGTGACCGTGGTGAGCGCCTCCGGGCCCGGATAGGCCTGTACGAGGGCGTCGTAGCAGGCCTCGGTCGCGGCCGGCGGCGGTACGAGCAGGATCGTGCCGGCGTCGGGCCGCGCGGCCGCGCGCAGCGTGCGCAGACCGCCGCCGGGCGGCACCGGGGCGGGCGCCACGGGCCCGGGCACCGGCAGGCCGTCCAAGATGTGCAGGACCTCCCCGACGCCGGTCGTGCCGTCGACGAGCACCGGGAACTCGCGCAGCAGCCGCGCGGTGCGGGCGAGCGCCGCGGCCGCTTCGGGATCCGCGATGCGGGTCCGGTCGTTGACCGCCGTCAGCAGCAGGGCGCCCTCGGCGTCGTGGTACGCGCCGATGGCGATGGGCTGGGGCGTGTGCGGGCCCACGGCCTGCGGGAGGTCCACCCGGACTCCCTCGGCGTCGAGGTCGGTCCAGAGCGGGTCCCGGCCGTCCGGGGCGGGCGGCGGGCCCTGCGGGGCCTCGAAGGCGACGACCGAGTCCGTGAGTTCGTCGGGGACGGCCCGCCCGCTCCACTGGTGGACCTGGCCCGCCGAGACCCATTCGTACGCGGCCGCGCCCAGGGCCCGGTCGCGCAGGTCGGCCAGCAGCCGCTCCATCGGGGCCTTGGGGTCCACGTCGACGTGGACGGGCAGCGCGCCCCGCAGCGGGGCCGGGATGCTCGCGGCGCCCTCCAGGGCGATGCCGCGGCCCGAGACGGCCATGCCGAACGCGACGGGCGCGGGCGCCGGGCCCGATCCGCCGTCCCGGTACAGCAGCAGCGCCCAGGCCGCGTGCAGCGCCGTGCTCTCGGTGGCGCCGAGCCCGGCGGCCCAGTCACGCAGCCTTGCGGCCTCGTACGGGGTCAGCCGCTGGCGCGCGAGCCCGTGGCCCCAGCGGGCCCTGTCGCCGGCGGGCAGCCCGGCCGCGGTCGGGCCGGGCAGGGTGCGGGAGCCAGCCGGGGGCGTGGCGGCGGACCAGAAGTCGCGGGGCGGGGTGAGGTCCTGGTCGCCCAGCCAGCGCAGGTGGTCGCGCACATCGGGGCGGCGCTCGCCGCCGGTGGTACGCCCCTCGGCCAGGTAGGCGCGGTAGAAGGCGCGCAGCAGCAGGCGCACGCTCCAGCCGTCGAGCATGGCGTGGTGGTAGGTGAGGAGGATGCGGGTCGGCCCGGCGGGTCCGGCCTGTTCGTCCAGGAGCGCGATGCGCAGCAGCCCGGGCCGGTGCAGGTCGAAGGCGCGCAGCCGCTCGCTCACCAGCAGGGAGTGCCAGTCGGCGGATCCGTGGTGGTGGCGGACGAGCTGCGGTGAGCCCTGCCGGTGGACGGCGACGCGTGGGGCGGTCCCGGGGCCGTCCGTGCGGGCGCGGTCGGTGAACGCGGCCCGCAGCACGGGCTCCTGCAGGAAGACGGCCTGCCAGGCGGCGTGGAACCGCCCGGTGTCCAGCGGCCCGTACCAGCGCCAGTGCAGCTGCTCGACGTGCAGGCCGGCGCCGGGCCTGCCGACGAGGACGTCGAGGAGCACGTCGCGCTGGCGCGCGCTGGCGGGGAGTCCGCCCGCGGGATGCACGGCCGGGCTGTCGAAGGTGCCGGGGGCGTCCTGCCCGCCCGCTTCCTCCGGGACCAGGCTCTCCCAGGCGGTCCGCGACGCCTTCGTCTGCGCGGGCGTCTGCCGCGGCCGGGCTCGGGGGGCGGTCAGCAGATCGGCCACCGTGCCGGCCGGGGAGTGCTGCGGGGGCAGGTGCAGGGTGTGGTGCGTCGCCGTGTGGCGGCGCAGGGTGTGGGTGCCCGAGGGCAGCGCGGCGAGGGCCGCCGCGAGGGCGTCCTGGTCGAGGGGACCGCGCAGGTCCAGCGCCGGGGCGAAGCCGGGCGCGATGACCACGGTCATGGCGACGCTCATCCACTCCCCCTCGTCTCGGCGCTCGCCGGGCGGCGGCACAGTTCAAAGGGGTCGAGTATGCGTGGCACACCCACGTTTCGCTGACGCGCCGCTGACACGCCGCCGGAGTCCCGCCGGACACCCCCTACAGGCTGCGGATGGCGGTCTCCGCGTACCGCTTGGCGAGGTTGAGCGTGGCGGTGCTGTTGCGGCCGAGCGCCTCGCGTACGTACGTCCTGGCCTGTGCGAGGTCCGCGCCGGGGCCCAGGACCCGCTCGACGGCCTCCTCCCGCAGCAGCACGCTGTGCTGGGACACCGCGGTGACCCCGGTCTCGTCGGGAATCAGCGACCACTCGCCGGTGTGCGCGGTCATCAGGGCCGGGGTCGTGGTCTGCTTGTAGACGATGCGGCCCGCGTGCGGGAAGCACACCCGTACGGACTCCGTGGTGTGCACCGCTCCGTCGGAGGTCACGGTGTCCATGCTCAGCAGCTGGACGCCGGGCTCGTCCTCGGTGACGGCGACGCGGGAAACGTGGGGGACGCGCTCCGGCCAGTCGGCGACCCCGTAGAGGAACTGGTAGACCAGGTCGGCCGGTCCGTCGATGCGTACGGAGTCCTCGAAGGACAGCAGCAGGCCGTCGAGCCGGGTCCAGCGCTCCGCGGCCTCCTTCAGCTGGGCCAGCTCGGCACGGCTGTTGGTGTCCGTGGCCTCCTTGGTCCAGTCGACGTCCGCGGGCCGGTCGCCGGCGACCGCGAAGTCGTGCAGCAGCGTCAGCCGCGAACGGTCGGCGCCCCGCGGCTCCACGATCCAGCTGCCGCCCATCGCGACGACCGGGGCGGCGGGGACCTCCTGGCGGAAGTCGATCCGCAGCCGGGGCGCGTCCAGGGTGCGGCGCGAGAGCCAGGACCTGACGCTCCCGTTCGCGGTGACCCACATGTGGAACCGGTCCTGGATGCCGTCGAAGTCGAGCCGCTCTACGTGGATGCTGGGCGGGATGAACAACGGCCACTGCGTCGTGTCCGCGATCAGGCCGTAGACCACGCCCGCGGGCGCGTTCACATCCACGGCATAGGACGTCCGGTGCACTTGCTGGACAGACATCGCCACACCCTTCCCTCACACTTGGTCCAGAGTCTGTCCGCGACCGCCGGAGTCCGGCTCGAGAGGACCTGGAGCCTCAGCTCGCGAGCGCCGACTCCGCGTGCTGCTTGGCGTACGTCATGGTCGCGGTGCTGTTGCGGCCCAGCGCCTGGCGGACGTACCTGCGGGCCGCCGCGAGGTCGGCGGAGGGGCCCAGCACCTGGGTGACGGCCTCCTCGCGCAGCACGACGCCGTGCTGCGAGGTGACCGTCGAGCCGTACGCGCCGCCGGTGACCGTCCACACGCCGGTGTGGGCCGACATCAGCGCCGGGGTGCGCGTCTGCTTGTAGACGATGCGGCCGGCCGCCGGGAAGCACACCCGCACCGATTCGGTGGTGTGCGAGGACCCGTCGGCGGTGAGCGTGTCCATGGCCATGACCTGGACGCCGGGCAGCTCGTCGGGCTCGGTGAGCTCCAGCCGCGAGACGTGCGGCAGCAGCTCCGGCCACTGCTCGGCCCGCTCCAGGAACGCGTAGACCAGCTCCGGCGGGGCGTCCACGTCGACGCGGTCCTCGAAGGACATCACCAGTTCGTCGAGCTTGCCCCAGCGCCCGCCCAGCTGCGCCAGGTTCGCCAGCTCCGCACGGCTGTTGGTGTCGGTGGCGCGCTCGACCCACTCCACGTCCTGCGCCCGGTCGCCCTCGACCGAGAAGTCGTGCAGCAGCGTCAGCTTCGAGCGGTCGGCGCCCAGCGACTCGACGATCCAGGTGCCGGTCATCGCCGACAGCGGGGCCGCGGGGATCTCCTGGCGGAACTCGATGCGCCGCGCTGCCGCGTCGAGCACCCGGCGCGAGGTCCAGGACTTGACCTGGCCGTTCGCCGTCGCCCACATCCGCAGCCGCTCCTGTACGCCGTCGAACGCCAGGCGCTCCACGTGCACGTTGGGCGGGAAGTACAGCGGCCACTGCACGGCGTCCGCGATCATTCCGTAGACCATGCCCGCGGGCGCGGCCACCTCGGTCTCGTGCACGGTACGGTGCACCCGCTCGGCCGCCATCAGAAGTTCCCCAGTCCGCCGCAGACGTTCAGCGCCTGCGCGGTGACGGACGCGGCGAGGTCCGTGGTCAGGTAGCCGACCATGGCCGCCACCTCCTCCGGGGTCGCGTAGCGCCCCAGCGGGATCTTCGCCTCGAACCGCTCCTGCACGTCCTCGGTCGTGGTGTCCCAGGCCGCCGCGTAGCCGGCCCGTACGCGCTGCGCCATCGGCGTCTCCACGTAGCCGGGGCACACCGCGTTGACCGTGATCCCGGCCGGGGCCAGCTCCTTGCCGAGGGCCTTGGTGAAGCCGACGACGGCGTGCTTGGACGCCGAGTACGGGGCGCCCAGCAGAACGCCCTGCTTGCCGGCCGTGGAGGCGATGTTGATGATCCGGCCGTAGGAGGCCCCGGCCAGGCCGCCGTGCTTGAGCACCTCCCGGGTCAGCAGGAAGACGCTGTTGAGGTTGGTGTCGATGACGTCGTACCAGAGCTCGTCGCTGATGTCGGCGGTCGGACCGCCGCCACTGCGCCCGGCGTTGTTGACCAGGACGGAGATCGGGCCGAACTCGGCGACGGCGGCGGCCACCAGCTCCGCGATCGCCTCGCGGGAGCGGACGTCGGCGGCCAGGCCCGAGACCTCCAGGCCCTCGGCGCGCAGCTCCTCGACGGTCTCCTTGACGGTTTCCGCGGTCCGCGCGCACAGGAACACCCGGTGCCCGCGCCGGGCCAGGTCACGTACGACCGCCAGGCCGATGCCGCTCGTGCCGCCGGTGACCAGCGCGACCGGCTTCTCCGGCGCCGCCTGCGGCTGCGCTGACGGTGTGGTCGGTGTATTCAACGTGTCCCCTCCAGTACCCGTGGTGAGGTCTCGACCGTGTCGCGGAGCTCTGGAGACGCGGTGGAAGCAGGGTCGAGGAGCGGTACGCAAGCGCGGGTTCCGGAGGGTGTGGCCACGGCACCGGCCGCCGCCGGCGGCGCGGTCACCCGGGGTGCGCGGACCGCATCGCGGATCACGTCGGGCAGCGCTGCGGCCGCGCCCAGCGGTGCAAGGGCCCGCGCGAGCCCGCGCCGGGTCAGCGCCGTGCCGCTCGCGGCGATGTAGCCGTCGGGCCGGATCAGCACCCAGCCGCCCGGCCCGAGGTCCAGCGAGCGCCGCAGCAGCCCGTTCGGGTCGGGCAGCGGGGCGGGCCCGCCGCCGAGGCCGTCGCCCGCGGTCCGCACCGACAGCCACATGCCGTGTGCGGCCGCGGTGGCCGCCGCGACCCGTCCCGCCTCGCCGGGCTCGTCCTGCGCCGCCCACACCAGGGACCAGCGGGTGTCGCGCAGTTCGGCGCGCAGCGCCTCGGAGCCGGGGTCGTCCGGGTGCCGGCCGGCCGCAGCGGCGGCACGCGAGCCCGCAGGCACCGCCATCAGCGGGTCGGCCGTGGTCAGCGGGGACTCGGGGTAGGACAGCAGCAGCCCGGACATGCCGCCGAGCACCTTGCGCTGGATCGCCCGGCGCAGCGGCCCGATGTTGCGTACGAAGGTGAAGGCGACGGGCAGCCCCACGCCGGCCAGGGTGTTCTTGAACTGGACCAGGAAGGTGGCCTTGCGGACGGAGCCCAGGAGCTTCTTGCCGATGGGGACGCGCTCCTGCCCGTACGTGGCGAGCAGTTCCCGGCCCGCCTGCCCCAGGGCGGCCATGGCGAGCTTCCAGGCGAGGTTGTAGGCCTCCTGGATACCGGTGTTCATGCCCTGTCCGGAGGCGGGGCTGTGCACGTGGGCGGCGTCGCCGGCCACGAAGCAGCGGCCGTCGTGCATGCGGGGCACCATGCGCTGCTGGAAGGTGAAGACGGAGGTCCAGTCGGGTTCGGCGACCTGCACCGGGCGGCCGAGCCCGGTGCTGAGCTTCTCCGAGAAGCGTTCCGCGGCCTCGCGCGGGGTCTCCGACCGGCCGGCGGGGGCGGTGTCGAGCAGCCGCCAGTACCCCTCGCGCTGGTACGGGACCATCATCATGGCCTGGCTGCCGGTGTGGGCCCAGTAGATGGTGTCGGGCGGCAGGTCGAGGGAGACGGCCGCGTCGGCCAGCGCCCAGGTCTCGCTGGACTCGCCGAGCAGCGGGAGCCCGAGCTCCTTGCGCACCGTGCTGTGGCCGCCGTCGCAGCCGACCAGCCAGGGCACCTCGTACTCCTCGGTGGAGCCGTCGGCATGCTCGAGGCGGGCGCGTACGGTGTCCCGGTCCTGCTCGAGGGAGGTCAGCCGCACGCCCCATTCGACGCAGACGCCGAGCCGTGCGACGGCCTCGCGGAGCACTTCCTCCGTCTCGGTCTGCCCGATGACGAGGGTGTACGGGAACCGGGTGGGCATCGAGCGGTAGTCCGCCTCGAGCCGGACCAGGCGCCGGCCGCGCGCGAACATCGTGAAGGCCCTGTTCTTGCGGCCCCGGGCGAGCAGCCCGTCCACGAGGCCCATCTGGTCGAACGTCTCGAGCGTACGCGGGTGGACGGCCACCGCACGGCTGGTGGGGGCCGGGCCGGGGGCGCCGTCCACGACGCGCACGCGCAGTCCTCGGCGGGCCAGTTCATGGGCGGCGGTCAGGCCCACGGGGCCCGCCCCCACCACGAGCACGCGGGGGGACCCGGCCGTGGGGGATGTACCGGCGTTGGTCGCCACAGTGGTCGCTCCTCTGGTCGTACGGGATGTGGTGCACGGGCCGTGCGGGCGGGGCGGTCTCACGCCGCCGCCGTCTCCGCCTCGGCCCGGCTGCGCAGGCTGTGGCGCAGGGTGCGCCGCTCGGGCTTGCCGACGTGGTTGCGCGGCACGGCGTCGATCACTTCGACGCGGCGGATCTGCTCGAACCAGTTCAGGCTCCCGTTGGCGCGCTCCACGACCGAGTCGATGACGTCGAGGAGGCCGGGGCCGGTCGGGTCGCGCAGCACGATGCCGGTCCAGACGACCGCGCCGTGGACCGGGTCGGGCCAGCCCGCCACGATGCACTCGGCGACGCGCGGGTCGGCGCCGACGACCCGTTCGACGGCGGTGGGCGAGACGAGTTCGTTGTCGTACTTGAAGACGTCGCCGAGGCGGTCCACCAGGAACAGTTCGCCGTCCTCGTTGAGGTAGCCGACGTCCCCGGTGGAGAACCAGCCGTTGTCGTCGATCGGCGAGGGCGCGCTGTCGTCGAGGTAGCCGGCCATCAGCTGGGGTCCGCGGACCTGGACCTCGCCGGTGGCGTAGACGTCGAGCGGGGTGCGCGTGCCGGTGTGGACGATGCGGCATTCGGTGCCCGGTACGGCGGGGCCCACGGAGCCGCTCTTGGGTTGGTGCGGGTCCTGGCAGTGGGAGAGCGGGGAGAGTTCGGCCAGCCCGTAGCCCTGGATGACGGGCACGCCCAGGCTCTCGCGCAGGGCGCGGGCGGCGGTGGGGGACAGGGCGGTGCCGCCGGAGAGCACGGCGGTGAGGCGGCGCCCGGCCGGGAAGTCGTCGGTGAGCCGCTCGTCCTGGGCCAGCACGTGCAGGCGGGCGGGCAGCCCGTAGTAGTGGGTGGCCTCCGCCTGCGCCGCGACGGCGAGGGAGGCGACCGGGTCGGGGTCGGTGCACAGCACCTGGCAGGCGCCCGCGTAGATCCCCGAGTTGAGGTGCATGGTGTGGTAGAGCGGCAGGTGGTTGAGGGTGACCGAGTCGCTGCCGAGGTCGTGCGCGGCGGCGGTCTGGGCGGCGTTCGCCACCAGGTTGCGGTGGGTGAGCCGGACGCCCTTGGGGCGGCCCGTGGTGCCGGTGGTGAACTGGATGCACGCGTCGCCGTCGAGGTCGACGACTCCGGGCAGGGCCGTCCGCTCCGGCGCCGAGTCCAGGGCCGCGGCCAGCGGCAGGGCGTCGCCGGGGACGATCCCGTCCGGCGCGTCCGTCACCACGACGGAGCGCAGGTCCGGCAGCTGGTCGCCCAGTTTGATCAGCAGCTCGGCCGTGGCGGCCGGCACGAACGCCACTTCCACGGCGGCCGTCCGCAGCACGTGGACCAGGCCCGCCTCCTTGATCAGCGGGTTGACCAGCACGACCGTGTTCCCGCTGCGCACCGTCCCGTAGTAGGCGGCGGCGAAGACGGGGTCGAGGACGTTGGCCACGCCGATCCGCGCGCCGCGGCGGCCGCACGTGTGCTCCAGGTAGGAGGCGAAGCGGTCGGCCTGGCTGTCGAGTTCGGCGAACGTCACCGTGGTCTTCATGCCGGTCCTGGCCAGGGTCCGGATCGCCCGGCCTGCGGGGTCGCGGACCGCCGCCCGGCGCAGCAGGCCGTCCAGCGGGAGTTCCGGGTACACGAATCTCGGCATGGTGCTGTCCTCCTGGCTCCCGAAGGGGCGGCCGCGGCTGCGGCGCCACCCCTAGACCCTGTCGGCCCAGCCTGGGCAGGGACGCTTGAGGAGTCTTCGAAGAATGCTCGATCTGCGCCGCAGAGGCTGTCGGGAACCGAAGAACGGAGTCCCGCGATGACCGCGACGATCGCCACCGAGGCGTCCCCCCGCCCGCCCCAGGGGCGGGAGTTCGGCCTGCTGTACGCGGAGGTCCAGCAGTTCTACTCCCGCCAGATGCAGCTCTTCGACTCCTTCGAGGCCGAGCCGTGGGCGCGGACGTTCACCGAGGACGCCGTCTTCGACGTGCCGACGCTGCCGGCGCCGGTGGTCGGCCGCGCGGCCCTCGCCTCGAACGTCCGGCGCAACGCGGAGCTCAACGCCACCAGCGGTGAGCGGTTCCGGCACTGGCTCGGCATGCTCGACGTGCAGCCGCAGCCGGACGGCTCGCTGCACACCCGCAGCTACGCCCTGGTGTACCTGACCCCGCGCGGCGGTGAGTCGAAGGTGCACCGGGTGTGCGTGATGGAGGACGTACTGGTCCACTCGTCCGGCACCTGGCAGGTCTCCCACCGCCTGGTCACCCGCGACGACCTCTGAGGGGTCTAGCCGCCCAGGACCCGGTGGTCGGGCAGGACGGTGAACAGATCGGTGCGGACCCCGGCCGCGTCGCGCCCGTGCGCGAACCTCCGGGTGATCCTCGCACCGATCGGAGTGCGGGTGACGATCCCCGCCGCGCGGGCCCGCAGCAGCGCGGCGGCCGGCCGCCCCCCGCCGAACATCGCCCGGCTCTGCACGACCTGCATCCGGTGCACGGCGGAGGCCGCCGGGGCCCGCCGCTCCTGATAGGCCGCGAGCCGCCGGGCGGTGGGCTCCCCCGCGTGCAGCGCGGCCACGAGTACGGGGTGCAGCGCGGCGGCGTCCTGCAGGGCCAGGTCGATGCCCTGGGCGCCGATCGGCCCGTGCGCGTGCGCACTGTCGCCGAGGAGGACGAGTCCGTCGCGTACCCACTCCCGGGCGTGCGAGGCGGAGACGTCGAGCACGGTCAGGTCGGTCATGGAGCCGAGCTGGGCGTGCAGCAGATCGGCGAACTGCGGCAGGATCCCTGCCAGCTCCCGCCGGATGTCCCCGATCCCGCGCCCGGCGGCGCGGGCCCCGCCCGGCGGCAGGGCCCAGACCACGCTGATCCGGTCGGGGTGGGTGTCGTGGACCAGGACGGCGCTGTCCGGCCCGCGGTGCACCCGTACGCGCCCGGTGGCCCGGCGCGGCGCGTGCAGCGAGAACCGCACCACGTCGTGGACGAAAGACGTGCAGCGCCCCGCGTCGATGCCGGCGAGGGCACGGGTTTTGGAGAACCGGCCGTCGGCGCCGACGACCACGGCGGCCCGCACGGTGACCGGAGCCCGGTCGGGGCCGTGCACCACGGCTCCCTCGCAGGGGCTGCCGGGACGCTTCTCCAGGAGTGCGGCGATCCGGTGCCCCTCGAGAGCGGTGAAGCCCGGCAGCCTGTGGCAAGCGGCCAGGAGTTCCTGCAGCACGTGCGGCTGCGGAAGGGCGAGCAGGTGGTCGTACGGGGCGGGCAGGCGCCCGTAGTCGATGTCGAGCAGCACCTGCTCGCGCTCCAGGATCTGGACACCGCGCAGGCTCGCCGCCCCGCGGGCCGCGGCTCCGGCGAGGGTGCCGAGCTCGTCCAGGACGCGCTGGCCTCCGGGCTGCAGGAGCTCGCCGTGGAAGTCGCGGCGGAACCCGGTGGAACGCTCGACGAGTGTCACGCGGATGCCCGAACGCAGCAGCATGAGCGTCAGCGCGAGCCCGGCGGGGCCGGCGCCGATGACGCAGACGTCGGTGTCGAGTTCTTCACCCACCGGTTCAGACCGCGGCCCGGGCTGCCAGCATCTCGTTGACCATGGCGAGGTAGCGGCGCGGGGTGTCCGCGTCGTCGAGGCCCTCCTCGTCGAGCAGGACGTCGTACTCGCGCTCGATGTATCCGGTGGTCTGCAGGACGGCGAGCGAGTCGTAGCCCAGCTCGAACCAGCTCAGGTCCAGGACGTCGCCGTCGAGGTCGACGCCCTCGTCCTCGCCCGCGCACTCGCGCAGGATGCGCTTCAGGTCGTCGAGTTCCAGACGTTCCATGCTCTTCCTCTGTTCTGGTGGGTGGTGAGGTGGATGTGGGTGCGGGTCAGGCGCCCGCGGCGCGGACGACGACGGCGGAGTTGAAGCCGCCGTGGCCGCGGGCCAGCACGAGCGCGGTCCGCAGCGGCATCCCCAGGGCGGGGCTGGCCGCTCCGGTGACCAGGTTCAGCGGGCAGTCGTCGGCCGGCAGCTCGGTCCCGGTGGTCGGCGGGATCACCTGGTCGCGCAGGGCGAGCAGGGCTGCGGCCACGTCGAGGGCCGCGCCGCCGGCGGCGAGCCGCCCGGTCATCGACTTGGGCGCGGTGACGGGCACTCCGCGCGGGCCGAACAGTGCGGTGATCGCCGCCGCTTCGGCGCGGTCGGCGCTGCGCTCGCCCGCCGCGTCGGCGAAGACGACGTCGACCTCGTCGGGGTGGACGCCCGCATCGGCGAGGGCGAGCTCCGCGGCCGCGCCGAGCCGGGAGGTCCCGTCGGCGTCGAAGGTGGCGGCGTGGCCGGCGAGGGTCCCGTAGACGCGGGCGCCGCGTCGGCGGGCCTCCTCGGGGCCCTCGAGGACGAGGAGCGCGCCGCCCTCGCCCGCGACGTGGCCGCTCGCGTCCTCGGCGAAGGGCAGGTAGGCGCGGGCCGGGTCCTCCCGGTCGGTGAGCCCCCCGCCGGCCAGGTAGGCGGCCCAGCCCCAGGAGCACAGGGCGGAGTCGATGCCGCCGGTGACGACGAGCTCGGCGCCCTTGCGGATCTGGCGGCGGGCGTGGGCCATGGCGTCGAGGCCGCCGGCCTGCTCGGAGACGATCACTCCGGAGGCTCCGCGCAGGCCGTGCCGGATGGAGATCTGGCCGCTGTTGACGGCGTAGAACCAGGCGAAGGACTGGTACGCGGAGACGTGCTGGCCGCCCTTGCTCCACAGCGCCTGGAGCTCCTGCTGGCCGAAGTCGAAGCCGCCGAAGGAGTTGGCGGTGACCACGCCCGCGGCGTAGTCGGGCAGCTGCGCGGGGTCGGCCCCGGCGTCGTCGAGCGCCTCCTTGGCCGCGGCGAGCGAGAGCCGGGTGACGCGGTCGGTCTGCGGCAGCAGCCGGCTGGAGACGTGGTCGGCGTCGACGAATCCGGGCACCTCCCCGGCCAGCTTCGCCGGATAGCCGCTCGCGTCGAAGCGGCTGACCGGGCGGATGCCCGATTCGCCGCGCAGGACGGCGGACCACCAGGCCTCGGTGCCCAGCCCGTTGGGGGCGGCGACACCGATGCCGGTGACCACGGGCGCCGCGGTGCGGGAGCCCGTGACGGCGGGAGCGGCCTGGGCGGGGGCAGGGGCGGCGACAGCGGTGTTCATCGGTCCGCCTTCAGGTTCGGGCTGGTCAGGATCATCGCGCTCTGGAACCCGCCGAAGCCGCTGCCGACGGTCAGTACCGCGTCGGTGCGCTGACTGCGGGCGGTCAGCGGGGTGTAGTCGAGGTCGCAGGCCGGGTCGGGCTCGTGCAGGTTCGCCGTCGGCGGGACGGTGTCGTGCTCGATGGCGAGGGCGCAGGCGGCCACTTCGAGGGCCCCGATCGCGCCGAGCGAGTGCCCGATCATCGACTTGATGGAGCTGACGGGGACCTCGTACGCGCGCTGTCCCAGGCTGAGCTTGAAGGCCTCGGTCTCGTGCTTGTCGTTCTGCTTGGTGCCGGAGCCGTGCGCGTTGATGTAGTCGATGTGCTCGGGCAGCAGCTGGGCCTCGTCGAGGGCGGCCGTGATGGCGGCGGCCATCTCGGCTCCGTCGGGCCGCAGTCCGGTCATGTGGTACGCGTTGCTGCGCGAGGCGAAACCGGAGATCTCGGCGTAGATGTGCGCGCCGCGGCTGCGGGCGTGCTCGTACTCCTCGATGACGAGGACGGCCGAGCCCTCCCCCAGGACGAACCCGTTGCGGGTGCGGTCGAAGGGCCGGGAGGCGGTCTCCGGCTCGTCGTTGCGCGTGGAGGTGGCGCGGATGGCGTCGAAGCAGGCGGCGGTGATCGGCGTGATGGGCGCCTCGGCCGCGCCGGTGACCATCACGTCGGCGCTGCCCTCGCGGACGAGGTCGACGGCGTGCCCGATCGCGTCGAGACCGGAGGTGCAGCCGGTGGACACCAGCGCCACCGGCCCCTGGGCGCCGACGGTACGGGCCACCTCGGCGGCCATCGAGCTGGGGACGAAGTGGTCGTACAGGTGGGGCACGGCCTTAGTGTGGTCGACGAGCGTGCGGCTGCCCTGCTCGCTGACGACCCCGTACTCGGCGTCGAGGCTGGTGGTGCAGCCCAGCGCACTGCCGAGGGTGACCCCGGTGCGCGTGGCGTCGTGCGAGCCGGCCAGGCCGCTGTCCGCGACGGCCTCGCGGGCGCTGACGACGGCGAACTGGGCGGCGCGGTCCAGGCGCCCGGACTGCTCGGCGGTGAGCCCGGACTCCTGCGGGTCGAAGTCCGCCTCGGCGGCGATCCGGGAGCGGAACGCGGAGGCGTCGAAGAGGGTGATGGCGCGGGTGGCCGTACGGCCGTCGGTCAGCAGCGACCAGAATTCCTTGGTGCCCGGGCGGCCCGGGGCCACGACCCCGATGCCCGTGATGACGACTCGTCTCATCGCCCTTCCCCCTGTCCTGTCTGGTCGCGGTGGCCGCGCTGCACGATGCGGGCGGCCCGGCCGAGCATCCGGGGCAGTTCGCCGCCCCGGACGAAGAAGTGGTCGCCCGGCACGGTCCGCCGGACGAACCGTCCGGTGGTCCAGCGGCTCCAGCCCTCGGCGGCCTCGGCGCCGACGAGGGGGTCCTCGTGGCCGGTGACCGCGAGCAGCGGTACGGGCACGGGTCCGGGCGTGGTCGGCCCGGCGGCGGCGGCCCGCAGGCTGCGGGCGAGCTTGAGATCGGCGCGGAGCACGGGGAAGACCGACCGGAACCAGATGTCTCCGGGCTGCACGCCGGGCGGCAGTGCGTCGAACCGGTCCAGGACGCGCAGCAGTTCCGCCTCGGGCAGTTCCGCGGAGTCCGCGAAGACGGCCGGGGCGTCCGGCGGCGGGCTGGCCCCGACGGCCAGCAGTGCGGGCATCGGCAGCCCTTGTTCCAGCGCGACGTGGGCGACCGTGAGGGCGACCGTCGCGCCGAGGCTGTGCCCGTAGAGGATGTAGGGGATGCCGGGCTCGTCGGCGATCTGCTCGAACAGCGGCTTGAGGTCGGCCAGGAGCTCTTCGCGGCCGGTCAGCCGGATCTCACGGCGCCGCTCGTCACGTCCGGGCAGCAGCCAGGAGGTGGTCTTCACCCCGCTCCCGGCGAGCTTGTCCCACCGGTAGAACGAGGACACTCCGGCCCCCGCATGTGCGAAGCAGTGCAGCCGTACGGCCTGCCCGTCGCCCATAGCCACCTCCCAGGAACCGAACCACGTAGACCTCGACCCTCACCGACCGCGCTGGAGACCGGCTCGAATCGGTGTGCAGGGGTCGAGGACGTGGTGCGGTGCGGCGGCGGCCGGGCGAGGAGCCGGCGGGCGGCGGCCCGCGTCGGCTCCCCCGGCAGGCGGGCGGCTAGGCCGCGTACAGGTCGAACGTCGATCCGCGGCGCGGGCCCGCCACCACGTCGAGTGCCGGATCCACCGTCAGCATCGCCTGGTGCAGGCGCTGCAGCTGCGGGGACGGCTCCACGCCCAGTTCGTCTATCAGGCGGTTGCGCAGCCTGCGGTAGACGTCCAGGGCCGTGGCCTGGCGGCCGGACCTGTACAGCGCGACCATGGCCTGCGAGTGCAGGCCCTCGTGCTGCGGATGCCGGGCGATCAGCTCGGTCAGCTCGGCGATGACCTCGACGTGGCGGCCCAGCCTCAGGTCCGCGTCGATGCGCCGCTCGACGGTCACGAGCCGGCTCTCCTCGAGGCGCATGACCTCGATCTCGAGGATCGGCCCCACCCGTACGTCGACCAGCGCCGGACCGTTCCACAGTCCGAGCGCCCTGCGCAGCATGTCGGCCGCGCGCTCGTCGTCCCCCTCCTCGTACGCGTTCTGCCCGCCGGCCACGAGCGTCTCGTACTCGTGGACGTCGACCGCGTCCGGCGGAATCTGCAGCAAGTAGCCGCCGTGCCGCGTCGCGAGCACATCCTTGGCGCTGCCCGGGACCCCCGGGCCCATGGCGGTGCCCAGCCTCCTGCGCAGCTGCAGGATGTACGTCTGCAGTGTGGTGAGCGCGCTCTGCGGGAGCTCGGTGCCCCAGATCTCCTCCATGAGGGTCTGTACGGGCATCACCCGCCCCGGGTAGAGCGCGAGCAGCGCCAGGATCTGGCGCGGCTTACCGGCCGTCGGAACAATCGAGCCCCCGTTGACCTCGGCACTCAACGGACCCAGAACCTGAATCTGCACGGTCTCCTCCGTTATTTTGTCGAGTTCTCATCGATTTTCAGCCCTCGACTCCGGCACGCTAGCGGGATCCAGCGCCGTGCCCCCGAATTCTCGAGCAGGTGTCGAGCCGCCCTCCGTTCAAGACGGTTGCACGCTGAAAGCACAGTGGTAGATTCCACTCAGGGGATTTAAGCCGGCGTATTTACCTACGGCCGCCGGTCTTCGTGTCTTTCCGCAGATCCCGCGAGATCGCCGGGAGGAGGCACCATGGATTTCGGCGCGCACGGCGTCCGGGACGTACCCGACGACACCGGGGTGGACTTCCGCATCCTGGGTCCGGTCGAGGTGTTCGACCGGCGTACGGGGGCGTGCATCGTGCCCTCCGGCTCCAAGCAGCGGGCGCTGCTCGGCGCCCTGGTGGTGCGGGCGGGCCATGTGCTGTCCGCCGAGCGGCTCATCCACGAACTGTGGGGCGACCGCCCGCCCGTGAGCGCGGCCAACGCACTCCAGGCCCATGTGGCCCGGCTGCGCCGGCTGCTGCAGGGCGGGGCTCCGGACGGGGGCGGCCACGAGTGGATCGCGACCCGTTCGATGGGCTACCTGCTGAGCCCGGGCCGGGCCACCGCCGACGCCCAGCGCTTCCACCGGCTGTCCGTAGAGGGCCGGGCGGCGCTCGCCTCCGACCCCGTGCACGCGGCCGAACTGCTGCGCGGGGCCCTCGCCCTGTGGCGCGGCCCGGCGCTCGAGGGCAGTACGCAGGGGCCCATCTGCACGGTGGAGGCGGACCGGCTGGAGGAGCTTCGGCTGACCACGCTGGAAACGCTGCACGACGCGAACCTGCGCAGCGGGCGGCACGCCGAGATCACCCGGGATCTGGAGCGGCTGACGGCCAGCCACCCCATGCGCGAGCGGCTCTACGACCTCCACATGCTGGCCCTGTACCGGTGCGGCCGGCAGACGGAGGCGCTGGGCGTCTACGAGCGGGCCCGCCGGCGGCTGGTGGACGAGCTGGGCGTCGAGCCCGGCCCGGCCCTGCGCGAGCGGATGGAGGCGATCCTGCACCACGCGCCGTCCCTCGCGGTCCCCCGGCCCGCGCTGCCCGTCCCGCTGGCCCCGGCTGTGCCGCTGGCCCTGCCTGTCCCGCTGGCCCCGGCTGTCCCGTTCACCCCGCTCGCCCCGGCCGCCTCGCCGGACCCTCATGCGGACCTGCTCGAACTCGGCCGTGAAATCGCCCGGCTCGGCGACCGGATCGAGTCGCTCAGCCGGGAGCAGGAGGAGCTGATCCGTCGTTTCAACCTGCTGGCCGCCGTGCCGGTGCCGGGCGGGCAGCTCGTCTGACCCTCGCGGGCGTCCGTACGCGAAGACCGGTGCGCGAGGACCCTTACCCGAAGACCCCCTGCCGGCTTCTTCGGCAGGGGGTCTTCTCGTCGGCTCAGGCGAGGCACTCCGAGGGGCGGCCGTGGTACGCGGTCATCTCCTGGAAAAGGGCTCCGACGTCCAGCGGCGATCCCTCGGGCAGGCCTTGTTCCTCGGCGTATCCGCGGTGGAGGTTGGGCAGCAGGCGCTCGGTGTCCAGCAGGTCGGCGTAGGGGCCGAGGTCGGTGGCGCGAGCCAGCTCGAGCGGGGTCGCGCCGGCCGCGGCGCCCTCCTGGGCCAGGCGCTGGATCCAGCGCAGGTAGGCCTCGTTGGCGTCGAGGAGCTCCGGGCCGCCGACCGGGCCGTGGCCGGGGACGACCGTGGTGGCGCCCAGTGCGCGCAGCCGGTCCAGCGCGCGCAGGGAGCCCGCCACGGACCCCATGACGCAGAACGGCGTGACCCCGTTCATCACGAGGTCGCCGGTGAACAGCACGCCCTGGTCGGGCAGCCAGACGATCGTGTCGTCGGTGGTGTGGGCCGCCGGGCCGATGTGCACGAGCTCGGCCCGGATACCGCCCACGTGGAGCGTCGTGCGGTCCCGGAAGGTCAGTTCGGGCGGGGTGATCTCGATGTCGCCCCAGCAGACGTCCGGCCACAGCCCGGCCATGTGCAGCCCTGCCGCCTGGACCATGGCCCGGGTCCGCTCGTGGCCGATGGTCAGGGCTTCGGGGAAGACGAAGTTGCCGTAGGTGTGGTCGCCGTGGAAGTGCGTGTTGACCACGGCGCGCGGCGGCCGCGGGGCCAGGCGCAGCGCGGCCCGGCGCAGCTGACGGGCCCGGCTCTCGGTGGCGGCGGTGTCGACGAGCGCGCTGTGGCCGCCGTCGGTGAGGATGCCGGCGTTGTTCAGGCACCAGCCGCCCTCGGGCTGGACGTACGCGTGGACGCCCTCGGCCACCTCGATGACGGCGCTCTTGGCGTCCACGGGCCACCTCTTTCTACGAAGATCCGGAATAGGAATTCTCGGTCTCCGCGCCGCCGCCCCGCTCGATTCTCCCTTGATTTCCCGTTGATATCCCGTTGGATTCCGGACTCCGGTTCGTTTCCCGCCGCCTGTCTCGATCGAATGTCGAGCGGATTTCCAAGGAAATCATTTCCGGCCACCCGATGCGTCACGGCGGGCCGCGGGTCCGTCAGACCCCGGCGGGTTCCGGCAGGACCAGGCGGCGGGGCGCGGCGCGCCCCCACGGAAATCCGTGGTGCAGATGGACGGCCGGCGGCCGGGTGTCGTCGACCTCGACCGCAACCGCCGCCAGCACGTCGGGCACCGGCTCGACCTCCAGGAACCGCCAGCGCCCCGCCGCGTCGTCGGCGGGCGGCCGGAACGACAGGACACCCCGGTCCTCGGCCAGGGTGAACACGAAGGAGTCGAAGGGCAGGCCGAGTCCCAGCCCCCGGGCCTTGGAGTACGCCTCCTTCAGCGTCCACAGGCGCAGGACGCGCCGGTCGCGCGGCCGCCCGGGGGCGGCCCGGGCGATCCACTCCTGCTCCTCGCGGGAGAACGTCGCGATGATGCTCTCCAGACCGCGCTCACCGCGGTCGAGCCGCTCGACGTCGACTCCGATGCGCAGGCCCCGGGAGACGCCCAGCAGGTTGTAGGCGTTGGCGTGCGAGAGGTTGAAGTCCAGGGTGTCGGCGCCGCGCGGCAGGCCTCCGGCGGGCGTCTGGAGGAACGGCCGCCCGCGCGAGGAGCGCCAGATGATCGCCTCGGCCTCGGGGATGCCGGTCTCCAGAGCCAGCACCCGGCGCACCAGGGCGTGGGCGACGAGGTACTGGCGGCGGTCCCGTTCGAAGAGGAAGCGGCCGGCCACCTGCTGCTCGTTCTCGTCGAGCCAGTGCGAGGCCAGGGTGGCGGCGATCCCGGGCGCGAGGTCCTCGTTGGGGCAGAACCACAGGTTGACCGGGGCCGGCTCGTTCTCCCCCTGCCCCGCCGGGTCGAAGGACAGCGTGGTCATGCCGAACCCTCCTCGCCGCCCAGCCACAGCGGTATGCGCAGGAATGCGGATGCGGGCAGCGGTACGGCCACGGTGGCTGCCCCGTGGGCCGGTTCGAGCGCGGTCCAGTCGACGTCGAGCCCGGACAGCCACAGGCCGCGGAGCTGGTGCAGGTGCCCGGCCTGCCAGAGCGCGGCGAGGTACCCGTCCGTCTCCGGTACGCCGCCCAGCCCCAGCGGGTCGGCGCCGCCGTCCCGCAGATCGGCGCAGGGAGCACCCTCCCGTACGAACCGCTCCAGGATCCGTACCAGTTCGCCGGTGTCGGCGACGACGGCCGCGAACCGGCAGTCCATGGCGGCCCGGCCGGTGCGCAGGGCGCGGGCGAGCGCCTCGAGCGGGGGCAGCGGGCCCGGTCCGCCGAGCAGCTCGGCGAACCGCCGTGCGGTGGCGGCCAGATGGGCGGGCGTGGGGGCGGACAGCACGAACAGCTCGTCGGCCGCGGGAGACCGGTCCGCCGCCGCTCCGGCGGCCGGGGCGGGTACGTACTCCTCCAGGACCACCTGCGCGTCCGCGCCGCCGGCGCCCCGTACACCGACGCAGATCCGGCGGGGCGCGCTCTCCCCGGCCTCCCCGCCGCCCCAGGGCTCTGCCTCGGCGCGCCCGGGGCCGGGTGCCAGGATCCGGTGGCGCAGCTGGAGCACGGCCCGGGTCAGGGCGGCGGCCCCGGTCGCGGGGCCCGCGTCGCCGACGAGGGCGCGTACGGATCCGGCGTTTTCACGGACGGCAACGGCCGAAGCATCCACCGCGGCCGCGCGCAGGGCTTCGCGCAGCACCCGCTGCGCGGGGGCGTCCGCCGGGGCCGCGGGCTGCGTACCGCGATCGGCGCAGGACTCGCGCAGGGCCGCGGCGGCGCGCGCAGCGGCCCCCGTACGCGCGTCGGCGGCCCGGGACCTGCGGCCGGGGCCGGCCGCCGAAGGGTCGGGGGCGGTGTGGCCGACCGCGCTGCCGCGGACCACGCAGTGGATGCTGTCCCCATCGGCCAGGGCCCGTGCCAGGGGCTTGAGCAGCAGCGCGCCGACGCCTTCGCCCGCGCCGGGGCGCCGGCTGGACGGGTGCAGCAGCAGCCGGACCCCGCCGACGAGCGCGGCGGCACATTCGCCGCGGTGCAGGGCGGCGACGGCGAGATGGAGGGCGACGAGCACGGAGGACTCGGCGGTGTCGACCGACTGGCTGGGGCCGGTCAGGCCGAGCAGGCCGGAAAGCCGGTTGGGCAGGCTCCACTGGCCGCCCGGGGGCATCGGGCGGGGCCGCTCGGGCGTCCATGTACGGGCCGCGAGCAGCACGTAGTCACCGCTGCCGGCGCCGGTGAACACCCCGACGCTACGCGGCGTCCCGTCGCGCGCGGTCAGGGCGTCCAGGCGGCCGCCGGTGCAGCCGGCGTCCTCGAGGGCCTCCCAGGCGGTCTCCAGGAACAGCCGCTCCTGGGGGTCGATCAGGGCGGCCTCGTGCGTGTCGATCCCGAAGAATTCCGGGTCGAAGTCCTGTACGCGCTCGAGGTAGTGGCCCCGCTCGTCGCCGGGCCGGCCGGCCGGCGGCTCGGAGGCGCTGTCGTGCCCGCTGCGCGCGTGCCGCCAGAAGGAGGCGAGGTCGGGGGCGCCCGGGTAGCGGCCGGCCATCCCGACCACCGCGATCGGCTCGGCGCCCGGCCCGGCGGGCGCGAGGGGCTCGGCGGGCTCTGCGGGCGCGGAATCCGCGCTGCGGCCGGGAGCCGGGTGTGCTGCGGCCGGGGACTGCTCCTCGGCGTCCTGCTCCGGCCAGGCGTCCGGCAGTGTGAAGACCACGGGTCCCGAACCGGTGGCGCCACCGGCGGCGCCGGTCAGCAGAGCGGCCACCTGGGCCCGGTCCAGGTGGCCGTTCTTGAACCGGGTCAGGACTTCCTTCTCGTCCATCTGGACGCGCTCCTTCTCAAAATTGAAACAGCTTCAGCCGCGGCGGGCGAGCAGCACGAGTGCCTCGTCCACGGTGAGCCGGTCGTCGCGGATCGCGTCCAGCAGGACGTCGAGATCGCCGCCCGGCAGCGGCCGTACTGCATGGGCAGCGGCGGTGGTGAGGGCGGGAGCGGCGGACACCGGCCCGGCGACCGGGCGGAACGCCGGCTCCGGCGCCTGGGGAACGGGGCTCCCGAGAGCCGCCGGAGCAGGGGCGAGGTCCTGCGCGGCCGCCCCGGTGCGCGTCGCGATGTATGCGGCCATGGCAGCGAGGTTGGGGTGCTCGTAGAGCAGCACCGACCGCTCCTGGAGACCGAAGGTGCGGTTGACGACCGCGATGAACTCCGCGCCCACGATGGAGTCCACACCGAGCACGTTGAACGCGGCGGTGGTGTCGATGTCCCAGGGGTCGCAGCACAGGATCCCCGCGAGCTGCTCCCGCAGCACCTCCGCGATCCGGGTCGCCGCAGCGGCCGCCGGCACCTGCCGTTCGCGGCCCGTGGCCGGCGCCGGGACGGCGGCGGGGACGGCGGCGGCAGCCGCGACCGGCGCCGCCGCGGAGACGGCGTGGGAAACGGCATGGGAAACGGGGGCGGAGACAGTGGCGGCGGCCGCGCTGCGCGCCGCCCGCGCGACCTCGCGTGCGAAGGACGCCGGCGTCGGGAAGTCGTACAGGTCGGTCGCCAGCACCCGCAGTCCGTACCGGGTGTTGACGACGGCGACGAACTCCACGACCAGCAGGGAGTCGAGCCCCATGGACTGGAAGGTCTGCTCGGGGTCGATCTTCTCCGGCTTGACCCGCAGCACGTCGCCGAGCACCCCGATGAGGTCCGTCAGTACGTCCGCAGGATGTTCATTCGTCATCGCAGGCTCCTCCAAGTCGTCGGTGGCACACGGTCACGCGGTGCTGCCCGAGAACACCGGCCGGGACCGGCGGGCCGTGGGTTCGTCCAGGGCGCCGCCCAGGGCGTCGCCCTCGAGGCGGGGCGCGGGATCGGTACCCGGCATCCCGACGCGGAAGTTCTTCTCCGCGCCCTCGGGCACCAGGCAGGGCAGCAGCAGCGACCACACCCCGGCCACCCGGCGCTGGAGCTCGGCGTACGGCATCCCGGTGCCGGCCAGCGACTCGATCCCGCAGCTCGCCGCGGCGACCAGCGACTCGATGCTCTCCCAGCGGCCCTCGGCGCGTAGTTCACCCGCGTCGCGGGCCTGGCGCAGCAGTCCGCAGACCTCTGCGAGCCAGATCCGGTGGAAGTCGGTGGCGAGCGCAGACAGTCCCGCGCACTCCTTGGTGATGCGGAAGCTGGCCGGGATCGCCAGCTCCTCGCGCAGGTTGAGCGCGAGCCAGTGCGTCGTGTTGATCAGCGTCTGGAGCGGAGAGAGTCCGGATGCGCGCAGTTCGCGCACCGACTCGTGCAGCAGCTCGCAGCCTCGCAGCTGGACCGCCTCCGCCAGTTCGTCTTTGGAGGCGAAGTGGAAGTACAGCGCCCCCTTGGTCACTCCGGCGAACGCGGCGATCTCGCCGAGTGTCGCGTTCGCATAGCCGTTGCGGTGGAACATCTCGGCCCCCGCATGTACGAGCTTCCTGCGGGTCCGCTCCGACCTGTCCTGCATCGCGCTGCCTCCTCGGCCCGTGGTCCGGGCGCGCGTCCGGCCCGGCGAGCCGATCGCGGCCGCGTTCCTCGTATCGCGTACGGGCATCTCAGCCCACGCGTACGAGTCGCTCGCTGTTCGTGTCCGTGGCCACCGGACTCTCGGGGCTGGCCATCAGGATCGAGCGCTGCAGCCGGCGCAGGGCGGCCGACGGCTCGAGCCCGAGTTCGCGCACCAGGGTGGCGCGCAGCCGCTGGTAGACGTCGAGGGCCTCGCCTCGGCGGCCGGAGCGGTGCAGGGCCAGCATGAACTGGCCGTGCAGGTTCTCGTGGGTGCGGTACCGGCTGGCCAGCACGGTCAGCTCGGCGAGCAGCTCGCGGTGCCGCCCGAGCCGCAGATCGGCCTCGATGCGCTGGTCGAGCGCACAGAGCCGGGTCTCCTCGAGCCGCCGGGCCTCCATGTCCAGCTGGATCCCGCCGTGCACGTCGGCGAAGGCGGGCCCCGACCACAGGGCGAGCGCCTCGCGCAGCTGCCGGGCCGCGCCCGGGAAGTCGCCCGCGTCCATCGCCCGGTAGCCGATGCCGGCGAGCCGGTCGAACTCGCGGACGTCGCTGGTGCCGCCGCGGCTGCTGAGCAGGTAGCCGCCGGGCAGCGTGACGAGCACGTCCTTGGCGGTGCGCCGCTCCGCGTCGCCCGCGGTGCCCCCGGCACCTTCGCCGCCTTCCTCGGCGGCCGCGCCGTGCTCCAGTGCGTTCGCGATGAGGGCCCGCAGCTGCAGTACGTAGGTCTGCAGCGTGGTGCGGGCGCTGCGCGGCGGTGTTCCCGCCCACAGTTCCTCGATCAGAGCCGACACCGGGACGACCTGGTCGGCATGAAGTGCCAACAGCGCCAGAACCTGTCGCGGCTTGGGGGCCGTAGGCGTAACGGAGACTCCATGCTCCCGAACTGCCAGTGTGCCCAGTACTTCGATGTCCACGCCGTACTCCCCTGTCCGTGGATGAGCCTTCGCCAGTAAAAAACAGGACCGGCGGTTTGTCAATACGAAACCGACCGTGCTGTTTTTATTTCTTAGCCCATCTAACGATCCCTCATGTACCGCTCTGACCTGGGTAGTTATGGTCGGCGAAGCTCAAGGGCACCCCTTCCGTCCCACTCTGCATCCCCTGCAGAACAAACCGAGGAGGGCAAAAACAGACCGCCAAGTCTCTACTTGCAGGCCGAGGCGGGCACGCAAAAGCCCCGACCCCTCCGCGCGGATGCGGGAGGGAGCCGGGGCAGGGTGGTCGCGTCCCACACGCCCCTACTGCTCGCGGACACCCTCGGCCTTGAGGTCCGCGAGAAGGGGAGCCGGCACGAGCGTCGGCAGCAGGAGCCGCCAGAACCGGGTGACCGTGGACTCCGAGAGCCACGCCACGTCCCGGGCGCCGAGCACCTCGAAGCCCACGGTCGCGGCCACCACGGCGGTCACCACGTCCCGGGCCGCCACCTCGGGGTGCAACTCGCCCTCGGCGTCGGCCCGTTCCAGTGTCTCCTCGACCCACCTCCGCCAGCGCTCGCGCAGATCGGACTGCGACACGCGGGACGGCTCCCCGCTCAGCTCGAAGCCGGCCCTCAGCACCACATCGGTGCGCAATGCCGCGGCGAGCCCGTGGGTAACGTCCACGAGGAGCTGCACACGGCCCGCCCCGGGCGGGGGCCCGACATCGGTGACGGCCAGCAGCCGGATGAGCGCCGCCGCCTCGACGGCGTCCGCCAGCGCGGCCTTGCTCGCGAAGTGGAAGTGCAGCGCCCCGTTGCTCACCCCGGCCAGCGAACTGATCCCGGTGAGCGAGGCCACCGAGAAACCCTCCCGGTCGAAGATCTGGGCCGCGGACCGGATCAGGGTTTCACGCGTGCGCGCCGCTCGCTCCTGTTTGACCATCGACTGCTCCGTCACTGCGAGGGGTTGCCACGCCCGCGAGGGGCAGGCGGTACGTGCTTGCTCGGAGCCGCGCGAGGTAGCTGCTCCTGATGGCGCCCCCGGCACCACCGCTCGCAGCCCTGACAGGCCTCTCCCACAGGAGGCGACCCCGCTCCGTACGGCAACTATAACAAACCGCCTATGCGGTTTTCACTGAGGAAGGCTCGCTTTTTCGGCATTGACCGAAAATCGGACCAAGTCACCGGCGCCGTTCGGGCACGCTCGGTCACGTTCGGCCACGCCGCTCGAGAATCACTGTCGTCCCGCTCGACTCACCCGGGGGCGCGAACCACTGAACCAGCCGGGGCCAGGGCGGAACAGAAGCCGAAAGACCCCACCTGACCAGCGGAAATAGCCAAATCGGAGGAGACTCCCTGGTCTTTGCAGTAGCGGAGGCTCGGCTACCGCTAGAAATTAAACCGGTTGGTATGTATCTTTCCCGGCCAGAGGCACATCAAGCCCTACTCGCCAGCGGAGCCCAGGGGGAGCAATGTCTGCGAGCACGTTTCAAGTTGAACGGACCCAGTTCAACGACGATCCGGCGGAGGACCTCTCGGCTTCCACGATCAGGCCGAGCAGCTTCCGCTTCCCTTCGCTGACCGTCACCGTTCCGAAGGAGTTGGTGCACAGAGCGTCCGTCGCCGAAGTGGTCCTGACCGACTGGCAGCGTATCGACGAAACGCGCTTCCTCCTCACCGCGCAGTGGCCCCGCGGGCACAGCTTCTTCACCCCGGTCGCGGACGGATACCACGACCCGCTCATCGGCTGCGAAACGATTCGCCAGATCGGCATGCTCCTCGGGCACGCCGAGTTCGGCGTACCGCTCGGCCACCAGTTCATCGTCTGGGACATCGACATAGCCGTGCGCCCGCAGCATCTGCAGGTGGGCTGGGCGCCCGCCGCGCTCGACATCGAGGTCACCTGCACGGAGATCAAGCGGCGCGGCCGGCATCTGTCGCGGCTGCGCTTCGAGGCGGTGCTCCGGCGTGAGGGGAACATCGTCGCAACCGGGGGCGGCTCGTTCTCCTGCATGGCACCCGGGGTGTACCGGCGCGTGCGCGGCGACCACACCCTTGGCGGCAACTGGTACCAACTCCCGCTCATCAGCCCCGCAGCGCCGCAGAGCGTCGGACGCATGTCGCCCATGGACGTGGTCCTGTCGCCCACCGGCGAGCGCGCCCGCTGGCAGCTGAGGGTGGACACCCGGCACCCGATACTGTTCGAGCACGCGGTGGACCACGTACCGGGCATGGTGCTGCTCGAGGCGGCGCGGCAGGCCACGGCCTCCGTGCTGGGG
Source organism: Streptomyces sp. NBC_00354 (assembly GCF_036106915.1). Classification (NCBI taxonomy): domain Bacteria; kingdom Bacillati; phylum Actinomycetota; class Actinomycetes; order Kitasatosporales; family Streptomycetaceae; genus Streptomyces; species Streptomyces sp. NBC_00354. The sequence continues at coordinate 204,744 of NZ_CP107984.1, forward strand.
CGGTCCTCGTACCTCCCGCTCAGCATCGCCACCGAGTTCAAGCGGTACGCCGAACTGGACTCGCCCTGCATGATCGAGGCCGTCCGGCTCTCCGACAGGGGCCCAGGCGGCGAGGAAACGGTGCTGGTGACCGGCCTTCAGGACGGTGTCCCCGTATTCAGCGCCACCGTGACCGCGGGGTCGCACGGTCTCTGAGCGGCGTCGGCAAGCAAGGGACGACGGCACACCGTCACGGGGACGAGAAAGAACTCAGATGATCTCTCGCCCACGCGCGGAAGCAACCGGCCGGCCGGCCGAGCAGCGCAGGCACCGTCGGGTCCACCAGGGCCTTTGCTCCCACACGCAGTCGCTCCGCACCGTCCAGGAGGGCCTCGACGAGGTCCTGCGGATACCGCTCGGCCAGCGCGGCACGCGCCTGCTCCGTGCCCAGTTCCTCAAAACTCAGCGGACGGCCCAGCAGCTCGGCGAGCTGGGCCGTCTGCTCGACCGCCGTGATCGCCTCCGGCCCGGTCAGCGTGTAGGCCCGGCCCTCATGCCCCGCCTCGGTGAGGACGCGCACCGCCACCTCCGCGACATCTCGCGGGTCGACGCACGCATTGCCCGACGCCCCGTACCGGGCACGCACCACGTCGTGCGCGCGGACGGACTCCGCCCAGGACAGGGCGTTGCACATGAACGAGCGGGGCCGCAGCAGGGTCCAGTCCATCCCGGACCCGCGCAGCAGGTCCTCGTTCGCCCGCTGCCACCGGGTGATCAGATCATCGGCCCCGTGGTCCGAGACAGCTGCTGCGGAGAGCTTCACCACGTGCCGTACACCGGCCGACCGCGCGGTCCGGATGAAGCGCACGTCGTCGTCCCCGATGCGGCTGGTCACCAGGAAGGCGGCGCGCACCCCGCTTAGTGCGCGGGCGAGCGACTGAGGATCCCCGTAGTCCCCCTGGACGATCTCGACCGCCCCGGCCGCGCCCGTGACACGGTCCGGTTCCCTGGCCATCACGCGAACCGCCAAGGCTGCGGGGAGTCGGCGGATCACCTCGCGACCGATCCTTCCCGTGCCGCCGGTGACGAGAATCATGACCTTCCCTCCCTGACCTGACTATTTCTTCTACGCGAATCAACGGAACATAGTTACCCGCTGTAAGATACGAACTGGGCGGTTTCTTACTGACCGCAACGCCGGGCGACCCTGAGGAGGGGGGAGGCAGAGTGGCTGAGCAAGTCCGAGCCATCCGCACACGACAGTCGATCCTTGCCGCCGCGGCCAAGATCTTCGAGGAACACGGATACCAAGCGGCCACGATCTCCCAGATTCTCAGGGAGGCCGGGGTGACCAAGGGAGCCCTGTACTTCCACTTCCAGTCGAAGGAAGACCTGGCCCAGGGCGTCCTCGCCGAGCAGGACCAGCGGCTCATCGTTCCCGACCGCGCCTCCAAGGTGCAAGAGATCGTGGACGTCTTGGTGCTGCACGCCCACCGCCTGCAGACCGACCCCATGGTGCGCGCAGGCGTACGACTGTCGATGGACCAGCTGGCGCAGGGCCTCGACCGCAGCGGCCCGTTCCTGCGCTGGGGCGAGGTCGGCTGCGCCCTGCTCCAGAAGGCACAGGCCCAGGGCGAGCTGCTGCCCCACGTCGTGCCGTCCGAGACCGCCGACGTCATCGTGGGCTCATTCGCCGGCATCCAGTCCATGTCCCAGGCCATCTGCGACTACGGAGACCTGGTGGTCAGGGTTTCCGCGCTGCTGCGGCACCTGCTGCCCAGCGTCGTGGTGCCCTCCGTCCTGGCCTCGCTCGACCTCACCGAGACCCGGGGAGCCTCGGTCTACGCCGAGGCCCTCAAGGCGGCGGACGAGCTGGAGAGCATGGGCGCCATCGCCTGAGCGGCCGGTCGCCCGCACCCGGCTCCGGCTCCGTCACGGGCGCCCCGCACGGGCGTCCTCGGCGAAGTACACCGACAGCGCGACGGCCAGGTCGTCACCGCCCGGTGCCCACGCGATGTAGCCGTCGGGCCGCACCAGCAGCGCCTCGTACGGCACGTCGGGGGTGGGACGGGCGCGCACCACGCGCAGGATCCCCTCCCAGCCCCGCGCTTCGTCGCGGTATCCGCCCCCCTTCTCACCGAAGAGCAGCAGCAGCGGCCGGCCGTCCCGCAGGAGCCCGATCACGTCGGTCTCGCCGGTCGCGGTGGTGAGCGCGACGTTGTGCAGGAACCTTCCTGCGCCGGGGGCGGCCCGCCCGGCAGGCTCCGGGATCACCGTGTCCTGGGCACTGATGATGCCGCTGAGGTGCCCGTGGGCCCGGTCCGCCGCCAGCAGCCCGGTGAACACCCCGCGCAAGGCTTCGGCCTCGGGCCCCGGCCGCATCAGGGCGAGCTGGGCCCGCGTGTTGTCGATGACCCGCCGGGCAACCGGCCGGCGCTCCGGGTCGTAGGTATCGAGCAGGTCCGGGCCCGCCTCCCCTCGCACGGCGAGCGCCAGCTTCCAGCCCAGGTTGAGGGCGTCCAGCACCCCGGTGCTCAGGCCCTGACCGCCGATCGGGAAGTGCACGTGCGCCGCGTCCCCCACGAGGAAGACCCGGCCCGCCCGGAAGGTCTTGGCCAGCCGGGTGAAGTCGCTGAACCTGCTGAGCCAGCGCGGCTCTTCCATCGCGATCTCGCGTCCGGTTATCCAGGACACCTCGCGGCGCAGCTCCTCCAGGGTGGGCGGCAGGTGCCGGTCGGCATGCGCCCCGGTGCAGTCGAGCGTCCGGATGTGCGTTCTGCCCTCCGGGTCGCGCTTGACCGCGATCCAGCCGCGGGGCGTACGGTGCCAGCCCTCGGCCAGTGCGTCCGGGTCGGCGAGCGTGACGACCCCCATCAGGGCCGACACCGTTGCCGGATGGGTCTCGGAGCCGATACCCGCCTGCTGGCGGACCATACTGCGGGCGCCGTCGGCCCCCACCACGTACCGGGCGGTGCAGACGGCCGGCCCGGCCGCCCCCTCGGCCGTGATCCGCACCCCGTCCGGCTCCTGGGACACCCCAGTCACCCGGTGCTCGCGCAGGATCCGCGCGCCCTCGGCGCGGGCCCGCCCCTCGAAGAGGCGCTCGAGCTGCGCCTGCGGGCACTTGAGGATCGGCTCCGGCTCGTTCTCGGGAGCCGTGATGATCAGGCCGGGCAGGCCCGCGAAGTGGAACGGGCTGGCGGCCGCGGCACGGCTGTACGGGGCCGCCGGCGCCGGCAGGTGGCCGCGCCGGGCCAGGCACTGCACCGCCCGGGCGTGCAGCGTGGTCGCCTTGGGGCGCTCGGACACATCGGCCTCCGATTCGAGGACGACGGTGTCGACTCCGTGCGCGGCCAACTCTGCGGCCACCAGCATCCCGACGGGCCCCCCGCCGACCACCGCCACCTGCGCCTGAATCCGGCGTTCCCCCTGCACAGCGGTGCCCTCCCCTTGGCCCATGTCCCGTACGGCAGCAAAAATATACCGGCTGCGCTGTTTTTTCATGCCTGGGGCAGGCTGAAATCGATCTCGTCGGCACGCACACCGAGTCCGTCGTCCGATTGCTCGGGGAAGAGGGGCCCGGAATCCGGGGCGGGGAACACCCCGGCGCAGGTCAGGGCAGGAGCTCGCGCTTCGCCGAGGACATGGGGCCGCCCTCGGAGCGCTCGGTCTTGCGTCCCTTGATGCCCGGCGCCAGGGTCCGGGCGTCCACGGCCTCCGCAGGCGCCCCCGTCGCGTACAGCCCGTCGGGGGCGGTGTCCCGGTCGTGCGGGAGCAGCCAGAACACCCGGCGCCGGAACGTGCCGGAGGAGCGGGAAGGCTTGGCGCCAGGACCCAGCAGGGCGTAGCCGACCATCCGTCCGTCGCGGTGGTACGCGGGCCTGCCGCGCCGCGTCGGCAGCCGGTCGAGGCTCTGGCGGACGTAGTCGAGCCGGCTGATGTCCTCGAGCCAGACGAGGTCCACTTCGTGGACGATCTCGTCCTCTGCGATGAGGGCGCTCATGCTGTCTCCTCGTCCGCGAGCAGGCCGATGCCCGGGTAGTACTTGCGCTGGTTGGACAGGATCATCTGCTTGGGCGACGCCAGCCCCACCGCCTCGCGGACACGTGCCGCGAAGGCCCGGGACGAGATCGCCGGGGCCCCCTCATTCTGGCACCAGCTCCTGTAGGCCGCGTAGAGCAAGGCTTGCTCCGCCCGCAGATCGGGTTCGAGCCGGCAGGTCTCGCCGATGAAGCGCCCGGTGTGGTCCTCGGTCTCGGCGTACGCCGTGGTCGCGATGCGGACCCGCTCGGGACCCGTGAGGTCCTTGTCTCCGCCGAGGTACCGACGGGCCCCCTCTATCAGCCAGTTGAGGATGCCCGGACCCTCCTGGGTGACGAGGATGTCCGCCAGGTTGTCGATCTTGCGGTCGTCGGAGACGACCCGCTCGAACGGGATCAGCCGCATGCGCCGCCAGAACGCGAAGCCGCCGGTGCCCACTTCGGGGCGGTGGTTGCCCAGCAGCCACAGCTTGTGCGTCGGCTCGAAGCTGAAGAAGTCCTGCCGCATCCGGCGCGCCTTGATGCGGTCGCCGCCGGTGAGCAGCTTGACGCGGGCCTCGTCGAAACGGTCGCCCGGCTTGACCTCGCTGCACACGATCACCCGCCGGCCGTGCAGCTCCGCGAGGTCTGTCGGGTGGCCCTCGTACGGGCGGGCCATCAGGAACCCGGGGGGCGCCGCGTCCGCGTAGTCGCCGAGCAACTTCATCAGGACATCCAGCAGTACGGACTTGCCGTTCTTGCCGGAGCCGAACAGGAACGGCATGACCTGCGCACCCACGTCGCCGGTGACGGAGTAGCCGAGCAGCAGCTGCAGGAAGTCGATCATCTGCGCGCCCTCGGCCCCCTCGCCGAAGGTGTCGGTCAGGAAGCGGTTCCAGCGCGGGGTGGGCATCGGCCGGGGCGCCGCCGAGGTGGAGCGCGAGTGGAAGTCCTTCGTGGGCTCGGCGGGGCGGACGTGCCCGGTGCGCAGGTCGACGACTCCTGCGGGCGTGCACAGCGCGTACGGGTCGGCGTCCAGGCGCGCCGCGTTGAGCACCATGCCCGGCGCAGACTTCGCCTGGGTGAGCATCGCGTTCATCCCGCTGGTGCTGAGCGCACGGCGGCGGTGCTGCTGCAGCGCGGCCGAGGTGTGGATCCCGCGGGGGTCGGTGCCGGCGATGCTCTCCGCCAGATCCCCGGCGGCCCATACGACCGTGTCGTCCTCGTCGATCTGCCAGCGGGTGCCGTCCCACCGGAACCAGCCGATGCCGGGGACGTGGCGGTAGTCGTTGCTGTAGAGCTTGACGAACAGTTTGGCGTTGCCGCGATCGGTGAGCGTGTCGGGCAGCAGTCCGTCCGCCGTCGCCTCGCCGCCCGCCGCCGCGATGCCGGCGGCGTCCACGTCCGCGTCCGGGCCGGCGGAGCCCACGTGGGAGCCCCGGGAATCGCCGGACTGCACGGACTCCCGGGGCGCCGGGACGGGCTGTGCGAGGATCTGCGCGGCGACGGCCTGCACGTCGAAGCCGGACAGCATGCTGTCGTTCTCCACGCTCACACGCGGCCTCCGAGCGCCAGCGGGCGCCCCAGACCCGCGCCCAGGCCGCCGCGGATGATGGCGCTGCACCGGCGATGCTGCCCGGGGCGGGCCCGCTCGGCCGTCTCCTGCAGGGCGCGGGCGGCCTCGGCCCGGGTGACGTACCCCGCGGCGACCAGTCCGCCCGCCGTGTAGGCGGCACGGTTCAGCTTCTCCGAGAACGCCGCCCCCTCGGGTACGGCTGCGCAGGCGGCGACCTCGGCGAGGACCCCCGCCAGGACCCGCTCCGAAGCCCCGCGTTCGCCGCCCGCAGCGATGACGGCCTGCCGGGCGCGCGGCGGCACGGGCCGGGGCCCGGACACCGCCGGGGACGAGAGCGCCGACGGCAGGTGCCCGGTGCGCTCCAGCTCCCGGGCGAGCCAGCCCGGCAGCGGCGCGGGCTGCCGCACGGCTCCTTCCGGCCGGTAGACGCCCGAGCGGGTGACGGTGCCCGGGGCCACGATGTACCCGCCGTGCGCGCGTACATCGACCTGCCAGGCCAGGGCCCGGCTGCCGCCCGACCCGGCCGAGCACTGCCAGCGCCGGGCGGCGTCGTCGCGGTACCACACGTGCAGCCCGCCGGACGGAGTCCGTACCCGCAGGGTGGAGCCGTCGTCCGCCGGACTCGCGCAGCCGCGCAGGGCGGCCAGTACGCCCAGGGTGTGGAAGCCGTTGGCCAGTCCGGTCAGGTCGACTTCGGGGTTGATCCCGACGCCGGGCAGCAGCCGGTTGCGGTCGGGCAGTTCCCGGCCGTGCGCGTCGATGTCGATGACGACCAGGCCGGCGGCACCGGTGGCGACGCCGACACCCATGTCCGGGCGGGCTCCCCACCATTGCTCGATCCGGTCCGGGTCGAGCGTGGCCGCATGGAAGCCGTGGCACCAGCGGCCCGCAGCGAGGCAGACGCAGCCCGCCCGGTCGTGCCCGGAGGGCCGGCACAGGTCACAGTTGCCCACGGGCGTCTTGCGGCCCGGGGCGAGGGGGTGAACCGGCCATCCCTGGCTCGCACACCACAGGGCAGTCGTCAGGGGTTGCGACCAAACCGAGGCAGCTCGCATGAACCGCCCCGGGTCGCTGCGCGAAACCCGCAGCTCAGCTGCCATTCACTTCCCCCATCAGCGACTGAAGCGACTCAACGCCCGAAATCAGATTAGCGAAACCCCCGTGAGACAAGGGATACCTGAGCCAGAACAGATGTACGCCGCTCAGTCGCCGACACCGCCTGAGCGGCTGAGCGACTGAAGCCACAGTCACTGACGCCTGTTCAGTCGCTAGCCCCCTGTTGCACAGAACACCAGGTCACAGGCTTACGCAAGGCAGAACAGCGACTGAAGCGACTGAAGTCCCCCATATATGACGCATACACACGCGCACACACCCACACGCGAATGTCGCCATAAGCCCGGGCCTTCGGTCGCTTCAGTCGCTGCCTACCCCCAACCAGGGCCTCTGGCCTGCAATTTTGCTGTTCTTCTCGGAGCGACTGGAAGACTGCTCAGTCGCTTTCCGTCCGTCGCTGCCCCGCGGCCGCCTCCTCCAGGCTCGTTCGAGCCCCCTTGCGGCCTGCCCCGAGCCGGGAGCGAGCGCCTGCCGATCCGTCGGCACCCGGGGGTTCCTCCCGCGCCGGGGCGGAGCGGAGTGCCAGGAGCGTCACCAGGGCCGCGAAGAGGGAGATCAGACCGCCTGCCCATAGGCCGGAGCGGGACCCGAGATGCGTGGTGAGCCAGCCGATGAGCAGGGCCCCGAGCGGTGTGGAGCCCTGCTGGATCAGGATGTAGAGGGCCATGACGCGGCCGCGGTACTGCGGATCGGTACCCAGCTGTATGTGCTGGTATGTGGCCTGGGCGAAGTACAGCGTGGCGAAACCCGTGAGGGCCAGCAGGACCACGGCCGTCACGGCCGTGGGTGCCCAGCCCGCGGCGGCCTCGACGGCACCGAAGCCGAGGGCGGCCACGACGACCATGCGGGCGGAGGGCCGGACCCGCCGTCCGGCAGTGGCCAGGGCCGCGAGGAGGGATCCCACGGCCATCGCCGTGGTGAACATGCCGAACGCGGCTGCGTCGGTGTGGAAGACCGTCTTGGCGAACAGCGGCAGGGTGAGCTGGAAGTTGAAGCCGAACAGGCTGACGGCGGCGACCAGGCCGAAGACCGGGACGAGGTCGCGCCGCCCTGCCGTGTAGCGCAGGCCGTCGCGCACCCCCGCCCCGGCGGCCGGCTTCTCCTGTACGGGCGGCTCGTGCAGTTCCGCCGGGCGCATCAGGCACAGGGTGATGACGGTCCCGAAGAAGGTGACGGCGTTCATCACCATCACCGGGCCGGTGCCGACGGCGCTGATGAGCAGGCCCGCCCCGGCGGGTCCGACGATCTGCGCGACGTTGGAGTACGTGGCGGTGATCGCGGAGGCGTTGGGGAGCAGCTCCGGACCGACCATCTCGCTGACGAACGCCATCCGGGCCGGGGTTTCCACCGCGTTGATGCAGCCCACGGCCAGGGCCAGCAGGTTGATGTGCCACAGCCGGACCTCCCCGGCCAGGACGAGCACCGCCAGGAGCAGCGCCAGGCCCCCGGCGGCGACATTGGCTGCGACCAGGAGCCGCCGCTTGTCATAGCGGTCGGCCATCAGGCCGCCGTACAGGGTGAGCAGCAGGATCGGGGCGAACTGGAGTGCGGTGACCGTTCCGAGGGCGGTGACCGAGTCGGAGCTCAGGGACAGCACGAGCCAGTCCTGGGCGACGATCATCATCCACGTGCCGATGGCGGAGACGGCCTGGCCGACCGTGAAGAGGCGGAAGTTGCGAACGGTCAGGGAGGGAAATGTGGACGAGATCTTCGACGCGACTGGGAGCTTCATGCCGCCTCACTACTGCACCGGGTTACGAGTGGTCCGGAGGCGATCGTCGCCGCCCCGGCCGGTGTACTGCCTGACTCCGGGTGGACCGTCCCCGCCGGCGGGCCCCGCGTAGGTGGTCGAGCCCACGTCGGTCGGTTCCGGGACCGCCACCCGTTGTCCATGCGGGCAACGTCCCCACGCATCCCCCTGCTGCCGCGCCGATTACACGGTGGTCAGCAGAGACCGAAGCTTCTCCGCGTAGGCCCTGGGGTGCGTGGTGTTCCCGTTGTGCCTGCCCGGGAAGGTCTGTATCCCGGCCTCCAGGAGGTCCGCCAGTTCGACGGCGCACCGGTGGTCGAACACCCCGGCCGGGGTCCCGGCACCGACCGCCGGGACGATCCGGGTCTGCGTGCGGGCCAGGTCGGCCGGGTCGAGGGTGTCCCCGATGACCGCCGACAGGTCGTGCTCGATGAAGTAGTCGAAGTTGACCCGCCGCTGGTCGTCGATCGGCTGCGGGGTCAGGCCCGGCTCGGCGTCCTGCCGGGAGGGGTCTATGCCCACCACCCGGGCCATCTCCGCAAGCACCCCGCTGAGCCCGCTCGCCCGGTACAGCTCCTGCAGCCCGGCGAGCTCCGCCTCGTGACGGTCCCGCAGCTGCGCCGGCAGCAGTCGCGGGGCCACCGGCTCGTGGGCCACCAGGGTGCCCACCTGTCCCGGATTCCGCGCGGCCACATGCAGCCCGATCAGGGCGCCCATGCTGCACCCCAGCATCAGGGCGGGCGTGTCGGTGACGGCCGCCAGCAGCCGGTGCACGTCCTCGGCGTGCTCCGCGAGCGACGTGGTCCGCCCGGGCTCCTCGAGCCGGCTCCGGGAGAGACCGCGGCGGTCGTAGGTCAGGACCCTGAAGGTGTCGGTGAGATGGGGAACCATGTCGACGGTGCGGTCCGCATCGCCCTCCCCGCTCTGCGCGATGAGCAGCAGCGGGCCGGAGCCCTGGACCTGGTAGTGCAGCGTGGCGCCGGCCACCGCCAGGATCCCCGTGGTGTTGCTGCTGCTGTGCACGGTGTTGGACATGACGACTCCCCCATGATGTCTGCCGCAACGGCCTTCGTCCGCTGCTCTGCGACCAGCCTAATCCATCGAAACAGATACATCAAGAGAGATGTATCTACCTTGATGTATCTTGCCTCCATGGATGGAATCGAACTGTTCCTGCTGGGCCGCGCCCTGATGAAGCTCGGCGAGGAAGCCTTGCCCGAACCCCCCGGCGGACCGGGCCAGTACGCGGGCAGCACCCGCTCCGTGGTCATCGTCGCCGGGGACATCGCCGCGCACCCCGACACCACCATCGGCGAGACGGCCCAGCGCACCGGGCTGCCCCAGAGCCAGGTCTCCACCGCCGTGGCCCGCCTCCGCGAGGCCGGTTCGGTCCGGACGGCCCCCGACCCCGCCGACCGCCGCCGCACGCTGGTCCGCCCGTCCCCGACGGTCTCCGACCGCGTGGCCGCCGTCCGGGCCGCGGGCTCCTCCAAGGTCGAGGACGCCCTCGCGAAGGCCCTCGGCACCACCGAGGCCGCCCGCCTCCCGGAGGTGACCGAGGCCCTGGAGCTCCTGGCCCGCCACCTGGTCAGGGAAGCCCGCTAGCCCGGCCCCGGGCCCGCCCCAAGCCCAGGCCCGGCCCAAAGCCCGGGCCCGCCAAAGGCCCAGGTACCGGCCCCGGTCGTCAGCCCGCCTGCGGGCCGAACTCCCCCATCAGCAGCAGCTTCTTCTGCGGCTTGCCCATCGCGTTGCGCGGAACCTCCGGCACGAACCGCACCTCGCGCGGCCTCTTGTGCACGGACAGGTGCGCGGCGACGAACTCCGTGAGCTCGGCGCCCGTCACCCCCTCCGCGACGACGAAGGCGACGATCCGCTGTCCCAGGTCCGCGTCCGGCACCCCCACCACCGCGGCCTCGCTGACCTTGGGGTGGTCCAGCAGCGCGTTCTCGATCTCCCCGGCGCCGATCCGGTAGCCGCCCGACTTGATCATGTCGATGGAGGCCCGCCCCACGATCCGGTGCACCCCGTCCGACTCGTCCACGGCCGCGATGTCGCCCGTACGGAACCACCCGTCCTCGGTGTACGCGGCCGCCGTGGCCTCCGGACGGCCCAGGTATCCCGCGAACAGCGTCGGCCCGGTCAGCTGGAGTTCCCCGATCTCGGCGCCCGGCTCGGCCGCGACCCGGGTCCGAATCCCCGGGAGCGGGATGCCGACCGTACCGGGCCGTACCTCGCCGCCCGCGCGCCCGCTGACGGTGATCAGCGTCTCCGTCATCCCGTACCGCTCCACGGGCCGCAGCCCGGTCAGCCGCTCCAGGTCCCGGAAGACCGGCGCGGGCAGTGCGGCGCTGCCCGAGACCAGCAGCCGGGCCCCGGACAGCGCAGCGGCGGCCTCCGGAGCCCCGGCGATACGGGACCACACGGTCGGCACCCCGAAGTACAGGCTGCCGCCCGCCGCCGCATACGCCTCGGGCGTCGGCCGCCCGGTGTGCACGAGGCGGCTGCCGGTGCGCAGGGCCCCGAGCACGCCGAGCACGAGCCCGTGCACGTGGAACAGCGGCAGCCCGTGCACCAGCGTGTCCTCGGCGCTCCACTGCCAGGCTCCGGCGAGCGCGTCGAGGTCGGCGGTGAGCGCCGCGCCGGTCAGCACCACGCCCTTGGGCGCGCCCGTGGTCCCGGAGGTGTACAGCACCAGCGCCGGGTCCTCGGGCGCGGCGGCGGGCCCGGTCCAGTCGGAGCGGCGGGCGAAGTCCACGTCCATGAGCACCGCTCCGGAGTCCCGCAGGATGTGCTCGCGCTCGGCGGGCCCGGCGTCGGGCGGCAGCGGTACGAACGGCACCCCGGCCAGCAGCCCGCCGACCATGGCGGCGACGGTCTCCAGCGAGGCCGTCGCGGTCACCGCGAAGGCCTTCGCCCCGGCCACGTCGGCGGCCACCGCGCGCGCCGCGCCCAGCAGGTCCTCGTACGAGGCGGTCCGCCCCGCAACGCCGATCGCGTCGTTCCGGTCGCCGTACACCCCGTCCAAAGCGGTCAGCACGGTCACGTCCCCCTCGGTGTTCCTTCGGCCTGGTCGGCCCCAGGCTACGGCCCGGCTCCCGCCCACCGGGCAACACCGGCCCGCCTGCACTCGAGGCGGAGTCGAAGCCCGCTGCCGCCCGCCCGGCGGCACCACACACACCACACCGCCCCCACACGGCCCCGTACGGGGCCCCGGGCCGAAGCCCCGGGCCCCGTACGGTCAGATGACGCCCTGCGCCAGCATCGCGTCCGCGACCCGCTCGAACCCGGCGATGTTCGCGCCGGTGACGTAGTCGCCCGGGGCCCCGTACCGCTCGGCGGTCTCGTACGCGACGGCGTGGATCGAGCGCATGATGCCCGCGAGCTCGTCCTCGACCCGCTGCGCGCTCCAGGCCACCCGGCCGGCGTTCTGGCTCATCTCGAGGGCGCTGACCGCGACCCCGCCCGCGTTGGCCGCCTTGCCGGGCCCGAACGCGACCCCGGCCTCCTGCAGGATCCGTACGGCCTCGGGGGTGGTCGGCATGTTGGCGCCCTCGGAGACCGCCTTGACCCCGCCCGCGACGAGCGTACGGGCGTCCTGCGCGTCCAGTTCGTTCTGCGTGGCGGACGGGAAGGCGACGTCCGCCGGCACCTCCCAGACCCGCCCGCCGGGCACGAACCGTGCCGAGGACCCGCGCCGCGCCGCGTACTCGCTCACGCGCCCGCGCTCGACCTCCTTGACCTGCTTGAGCAGCGCCAGGTCGATGCCCTTGTCGTCGACGACGTAGCCCTTCGAGTCCGAGCAGGTCAGCGGGTTCGCGCCGAGCTGCTGGAGCTTCTCGATCGTGTACAGCGCGACGTTGCCGGAGCCGGAGACCACCGCGGTCAGCCCGTCCAGCGACTCGCCGCGGACCGACAGCATCTCGGCGGCGAACAGCACGCTCCCGTAGCCGGTCGCCTGCGGCCTGATCGCGGAGCCGCCCCAGCCCTGGCCCTTACCGGTCAGGACGCCGGCCTCCCAGCGGTTGGTGATGCGCCGGTACTGGCCGAAGAGGTAGCCGATCTCGCGGCCGCCGACGCCGATGTCCCCGGCAGGCACGTCGGTGTGCTCGCCGATGTGCCGGTGCAGCTCGGTCATGAAGGACTGGCAGAAGCGCATGACCTCGGCGTCCGACCTGCCGTGCGGGTCGAAGTCGCTGCCGCCCTTGCCGCCGCCGATGCCCAGGCCGGTCAGGGCGTTCTTGAAGATCTGCTCGAAGCCCAGGAACTTCACCACGCCGATGTCCACCGAAGGGTGGAAGCGCAGGCCGCCCTTGTACGGGCCGAGCGCACTGTTGAACTCGACGCGGTAGCCGCGGTTGACGTGGACGCGGCCCCGGTCGTCCTGCCACGGGACGCGGAAGAGGATCTGCCGCTCGGGTTCCGTGAGCCGCTCCACCAGGGCCACGGCCGGGTCGGCGTACTCGGGCCGGGCGGCGAAGACGGGGGCCAGGGTCTCGAGGACCTCCCGTACCGCCTGGTGGAACTCGGGCTGCGCGGGGTTGCGGCGCTCGATCTCGGCCCGCAGGTCTTCCAGCCTGTCCTTCGAGTCCTTCACGTGTGTCCCTCCAGGGAGTGCGCGGTGCGTAGACGACGGCAGGTGCATGGTGCCCGCTCAGAGAGTCGCTCCGGGGAGGGCTTCCGTTCCCCGGACGGCGGACATCCCCGTGAATCCCCCGCGACACGCGGCCACACTGCCCCTACGATCGGCAGCCTTGACGATTCGATGACCCGTGCATGACCGCGAACAGACCATGCGCAGAACGATGCGCAGAACGATGCACAGACCAGTCACGGACCACGAGCAGACGCCGAGCAGACCACCAACAGGGGGAAACGGACGTGGACATCGCAGGGCTCGTCTCACTCATCGCCGCGACGATCACGACGGGCCTGATGGCGGGCCTGTTCTTCGCCTTCGACGTCTCGGTGATGCCGGCGCTGGGACGCTCGGACGACCGGACGTTCATCGCGGTCATGCAGCGCATCAACGTCGCCATCATCAACGGCTGGTTCATGATCGGCTTCCTCGGCTCCCTGCTGTTCACGGGCCTCGCGCTGGCCTTGCACCTCGCCTCCGGCGCAGGCGAGGCGGCGCCGCCGCTGATCGGTGCGCTCGTCGCGTACGCCCTCCAGCTCGGTGTCACCGGCAGGGTCAACATCCCGCTCAACAACGCCCTGGACCAGGCCGGCCCCGTCGAGCGCATCGCCGATCCGGCCGCCGTCCGCAAGGCCTTCGCGTCGCGCTGGGTGCCGGCCAACCGCTGGCGGACGCTGCTGTGCACGATCGCCCTCGGCTGCCTGGCCTGGGCCCTGGTACTGCACGGCCGCCTCTGAGGCCGCTGCGGCTCAGCGCGCGGTGGCCCGCCCGTACAGCACCAGCGCCCGCGCGAGGGCCGTCACGGCCGCCGTGCAGAGCAGGGTGCGGACGATGTTCGTGGTCACCCAGGTCCCCTTGAACTTCTCCACGATCGAGAAGTCGGTCAGCTTCGCCGCGTCACCCGCGTCGGCCAGCTCGTTGTTCAGCGGGATGTTCACGGTGAAGGTGATCACCAGCACGACGAGGTACAGGGCGGCCGCCGCCCCCACCCACACCGCGACCCCGCGCCGGCCCTTGCGGTACTCGAGGACCGCCGAGGCGACGGCGGCGAGCAGGGCCACCACGAAGACGGTGCCGAACAGCCCGTTCCCGTCGATGACCGCGTTGAAGTTCTGCATCGCGGTGACGTACGTCCGCTCGTCGCCCCGCGCCAGCCCCGGCATCACCGAGACGTCGAACGCGAAGAACAGGCCCGCCATCAAGCCCACGAGCACGGTCGAGACCATGAGCAGGACGGTCGCGATCCGGTTGCTGCCGCCGGCTGTGTTCGTCTGCATGGGACGCTCCCCATCTGGTCGTGGCAGTTCACCGCCCGCGGCGCGGGCAGCCGATCGTGGCATCCAACCCGCTGTGCCGCCACGGGGTTTCGGATCACCATTGGAAAATTACTGGTGCCCCCGCAGCCCGCGCCCTCGGTAGGGTGCGGCCATGAGCACCTCCGCACTCCGCCTGGAGCCGGTCACCGCAGCCAACTTCGACGCGGTGTGCGCGATACAGGTACGCCCCGACCAGGCCCACCTCGTCTCCCCCGTGGTCAAGTCCCTGGCCGAGGCCTACGTCCACGGGGACACCGCCTGGCCGCGCGCCGTCGTCGACGGCGACGAGGTCGTCGGCTTCGTCATGGCCTTCGTCGACATCGCCTGGGACCCGGAGCGAGACCCGGCCGACGTCCGGTCGGGCATCTGGCGCCTGAACGTCGATGCCGCCCACCAGGCCAAGGGCTACGGCCGCTTCGCGGTCCAGGCCGTCACCGCCGAGCTCCGGCGCCGCGGCGCCGACCGCGCGTACGTCACCTGGGAACCCGGCCCCGGCACCCCCGAGCCGTTCTACCTGGGCCTCGGCTTCCGCCTCACCGGCGAGCTGAGCGGTGGCCAGACCGTCGGCGTCCTGGACCTCCCGCCCGCCTAAAGCGTGTCCGGCAGGACCACCGTGCGCGGGGGCCCGGCGGCCACCGGCCCGGCGGCCAGGGCGGCGGCCCGCGTACGGAACTCCTGCGGGCTGACCCCGCGGACCCGCTTGAAGGCCGTCGACAGCGCGAACGCCGAGCTGTAGCCCACCCGTCGAGCCACCGTCGCCACCGTGGTGCCCGGCTCCCGCAGCAGATCGGCCGCCAGGGCCAGGCGCCACCCCGTCAGGTATGCCATCGGCGGCTCCCCGACCAGGTCCGTGAACCGCCGCGCCAGCGAGGCCCGGGAGACCCCCGCCTTCTGCGCGAGCTCCTCCACCGTCCAGCCGTGGGCCGGGTTCTCGTGCAGCAGCCGCAGCGCCCGCCCGACCACCGGATCGCCCTGCGCCCGGTACCAGCCCGGTGCCCCCGACCCGGGGTCCGCGAGCCACGTACGCAGCACCCCGATCAGCAGCAGGTCCAACAGCCGGTCCAGGACGAGTTCCTGGCCCGGTTCGTCCCGGGAGATCTCCGAGGCGAGCAGCCCGATCAGGGTGGCGTCCGCGGCCGCCGCCGGCCGGACCAGCACCGTCGGCAGCGCGGCCAGCAGCCGGCGGCCGATCTCGCTCGGCGCCTGGTAGGTGCCGCTCAGCATCACCGCCGACCCGGCGTCCTGGAACTCCGCGCCCCAGGTCCGCACCCCCAGCGCCATGGACTCGCTGACGTCCTCGCCCGCCTGCGTACTGCACCGCTGCTCCGGGTCCACCGTGATCTGCACCGGCGTCCCGGGGGCATCCGCCAGCGTGTACGGCTCGGGCCCGCGTACGACGGCCACGTCCCCGGGGCCGATCAGCACGGGCGTGCCCCCGTCGGGGAGCAGCCAGCCCGCCCCGTGCACCATCGTGACCACCGACAGCGGGGCTCGGTCCTCGATCCGCACCGCCCACGGCGGGTTGAAGACGGACTTGAGGAGGAAGGCGCCCCGGGCTTTGGGGCCTTCGAGGAGGCCGCTCAGCGTGTCCATGGGCCCATCCTCTCCCGGCGCCCGGCCCCGCGACAGGGACTCAGGCGTCCCAGACACCGGTCGCCGCCGCGTCACGGGCGAACTCGGCGAAGTCCTTCGGCTTCCGGCCGAGCACCTCCTCGACCCCGTCCACCAGGTGCGCGTTGCGCCCGTCCAGGATCAGCGTGAACAGGTCGGCGAACTCCTGCGGCAGGCCGTGCTCGCGGAGCACCGCGCGGTACGCCTCCTGGGAGACGGGGACGTACGTGATCGTGCGCCCCGTCGCCTTCGACAGCTCGGCGGCCACGTCGGTGAAGCTGATCAGCCGCGGTCCGGACAGCTCGTACGTCCTGCCGATGTGCCGGTCGTCGCCCAGCGCGGCCACCACCACGTCGGCGATGTCGTCGGCGTCGACGAAGGCCTCCACGGCGTCGGCGGTCGGCAGGGCGATCTCCCCTGCCAGTACGGGCTCCAGGAAGAAGCTCTCGTCGAAGTTCTGGTTGAACCAGCTGGACCTGACGACCGTCCAGTCGGCCCCGGACGCCTTCAGGCTCTCCTCGGCTCGCTGCGCGGCCTCCTCGCCGCGGCCGGACAGCAGGACCATCCGACGCGCCCCGGCGGCCACGGCCGCCTGCGAGAACGCGCCGATCTGCTCGGCGGCCCCCGGGAAGGCGAGGTCGGGGTAGTAGGTCACGTACACCCGGTCGACGCCCTCCAGCGCCGGGCCCCAGGTGACGGGTGCGTTCCAGTCGAAGGCGGGGGCTCCGGTACGGGAGCCGATCCGGACCGGGCGGCCCTGGAGCCGGAGCTTCTCGGCGACGCGCCGGCCGGTCTTGCCGTTCCCCCCGATCACGAGGGTGGAGGGGGCGGCGGGCTTCGTGTTCTGCGGTGTCTGTGTCATGCCTCCAGTCAAGCCCGGCGCCGCGAGACGGAACATCGCCGAAAAGCTCAGCTCCATACGCGTACGTCCACGCCCTGCTCCCGCGTGCGGCGGCGCTGTCCAGCAGGCTCAGGCTCAGGCCCGCCCCGCGTCCTCGCCGAGGGTGTGCGCGACCAGGGCGTTGGCGTGGCCGTGCCCCAGTTCGTGCTCGGTCTTGAGCCAGGAGACGAGCTCCGTGTGCTTGGTCAGCGGAGAGGACCGGATCAGGTCCTTCCATTCCGCGACGGGGCGTCCGTACTTCTTCTCGATCGAAGGGAAGTAGCTGGCGGGGCCCTTCACCGGCTCGCTCATGTCTGCGGTGCTCCTGTCCGTACGTCGTGCGTGCTTCGCTGTCACAGAGGTAGACGCGGGCCGCGCCCGAAACTCATCGCCCGCAGCCGAAAATCTTGGATCAGCCACCGGAACAACCGTCCGCACAATCATGCGACATTCGCCCGTATGGCCGATCACGCCACCTCAACTATGGTCGAGATCAACTCATGTGATCACATGGCGGTATGACCCCCACGAGGACGCTCTACCTGCTCTGCTCCGCCGCCCCGCCCGTATTCGACGTGGCCCACGTCATCGAGGACGCCCAGTCCCGCGGCTGGGACGTCTGCCTCGGTCTCACCCCGACCGCCGCGCACTGGCTCTCCGGAAGCCTCGACGGCCTTGCTGCCCTGACCGGTCACCCCGTGCGCTGGCAGTACAAGCTCCCCGGCGAGCCCGACGTATGGCCGGCCGCCGAAGCCATCCTCTTCGCCCCGGTCACCTTCAACTCCCTCAACTCCTGGGCCCTCGGCCTCACCGACCGCTTCGCCGTCGGCGTCGCCGCCGAGGCGATCGGCAAGGGCACCCCCGTCGTCACCATGCCCTGCACGAATGCCGCCCTCGCCGCACACCCGCAGTTCGACCAGTCCCTGGCCGCCCTGCGCGGCGCCGGCGTCACCGTCCTCTACGGCGAGGACGGCTTCGTCCCCGGCCCGGCCGGCCCCGACGCCCCGTCCCACTTCCCGTGGCCGGTGGCCCTCACCGCCCTGGACACCGCGACCGCCCCTCGCATCGCCTGAGGGCGCCGGCCACTCCCCCGGTCACGCCGTCGATCGCCTCGGGATGCAGTGCGGCGAGTACGCGTCATCGCCGTAATGCCCCGTCACATCGAGCGAGCCGGCGGCGTCCACGATCGCGCGGATCTCGCATCCCCGACCCTCACCTCCCGGACCGCAGCCCCCGGAAGAAGGCCCGGATGTCCCCGACCAGCAGCTCCGGCACCTCCATCGCGGGGAAGTGCCCGCCCCGGTCGTACGAGGTCCAGCGCACGACGGAGTCGGTGCGGGCGGCGATGTGCCGCAGCGGAACGAAGTTGTCCCGGGGGAAGTCGGCCAACGCGGTCGGCGTGGCCGACACCTCGGGCGGCAGTCCGTAGTAGTCCGCATGCGCGCGCTCGTAGTAGATCCGCGCGGCAGACCCGGCGGTCCCCGTCAGCCAGTACAGCATCACGTTGGTCAGCATCTGGTCCCGGTCGATCGGGCACCCGGGATCACTCCACTCGGCGAACTTCTCCCCGATCCAGGCGAGCAGCCCGACCGGCGAGTCGTTCAGTCCGTACGCGAGGGTCTGCGGCCGGGTCGCCTGGATGTCGGCGTACCCCTGCCGCTCCCGCGCCCAGATCCGGTACCGCTCCCACGAAGCCTGCGTCCGCTCCCGCTCGGCCGCACTCAGCCCCGCCAGCTCCTCGGCCCGGGGCTCCTCGGTCGCCCCACCCCCGGGGAACAGGTTCAGGTGCACCCCCAGCACGTTCCCCGGCCTGATCCTCCCGAGCTCCCGCGAAACGGCGGCCCCCCAGTCCCCGCCCTGCGCCCCGTACTCCGTGTACCCGAGCCGCTCCATCAACACCCCGAAGGCGCGCGCGACCCGCTTGAACTCCCACCCGGTCTCCCGGGTCGGCCCGGACAGCCCGAAGCCCGGCATGTGGGGCAGCACCAGATGAAAGGCATCGGCGGGATCCCCACCGTGCGCCCGCGGATCGGTCAGCGGCCCGGCCACCCGTTGGAATTCCACGAAGGATCCGGGCCAGCCGTGGGTCATCAGCAGCGGCGTGGCATCCGCCTCGGGCGAGCGCACGTGCGCAAAGTGCACCTGAGCCCCGTCGATGACGGTGGTGTACTGCGGCCACTCGTTCAACCGCGCCTCGGCGACCCGCCAGTCGTACCCGGTACGCCAGTACCGCACGAGCTCCTGCAACTCCCCGAGCGGCATCCCGTAAGCCCGCCCCACCCCCGGCAACTCATCGGGCCACCGCACCCGGTCCAGCCGCTCGGCCAGGTCCTCGAGCTCCCGCTCGGCCACATCCACCCGAAACGCCTGCGCCCACTCCCCAAGATCACTCATGCGGGCATGCTAGGCCCGCCCACCGTTAACGGCGTTAACGCCGGTGGCCCGGCCCGGAGGGCCCAAACCGTTAACGCCGTTAACGCCGAGGCTCAGCCCCGGGGGGACCGTTAACGCCGTTAACGCCGGACGCCCGTCCCAGCGAGGACCGTTACGCCGGACGCCTGCCCGGGGCCCGGACCATTAACGGCGTTAACGCCCGGAGCCAACGCGGCGGCAGACCGTTAACGGCGTTAACGCCGTTAACGCCGAAGGCTGACCGCCCCCTTGACCTCCCGCTTCCGCAACGCCCGTACCACCGGCCCGGTCGCCGCCGTCGTCACCAACGCCATCAGCACCAGCGCCGTGAACAGCTCCGCCCCGATCACCCCGAGTCCGAGCCCCACGTTCAGCACCACCAGCTCCGTCACCCCCCGGCAGTTCATCAGCGCGCCCAGCGTCACCGCGTCCCGCGCCGGCTGGCCCGCCAGCAGCGCCGCCCCGGTCCCCCCGCCCAACTTCCCGGCGACCGCGACGACCAGCACCGCCCCCGCCCACCACCACGCAGTGCCGCCGCCCAGCAGCCCCACGTCCGTCTTCAGCCCGCTCCCGACGAAGAACAGCGGCAGCAGCACAGGCACCGCGAACTCCCGCATCCGCTCCGCCGCCGCCTCGACCTCCGCCGTCCTCGGTACCACCGCCCCGAACACGAACGCCCCGAACAGCGCGTGCACCCCCATCGCATGGGTGGCGTACGCCGCCAGGCAGAGCCCACTGCACAACCCGACGACCCCACCGGCACCGGCACCGGCACCGGACGCCGATCCGGACCCCCACCACCTCACCCCCCACCCGAGCACGGGCCGCACCCCCCACCACATCCCCGCGAGGAACACACCGGCCAGCACCCCCATCCCGGCGATCCCCCACCCGCCGCCGCCACCGCCCCCGCCCCCCAGCGGATGCGCCATGGCCACCACCAACGCGAGCAGGCACCACGCCACCACGTCGGCCACCGCCGCACACGCCATCGCCAGCGCCCCCACCGGCGTCCCGTACAGCCCCTGGTCCTTCAGGATCCGCGCCAGCACCGGGAACGCGGTCACGCTCATCGCGACGGCCACGAACAGCACGAACTGCGCCCGCCCGACCCCCTCCGGCGCGAACGACCCGTACATCGCCAGCGCCAGCAGACTCCCGAGCCCCAGCGGGATCCACACGCTCGCCTGGCTCACCACCACCACGGCCCGCCCGCGCCCGCGCAGCAGCCCGATATCAAGCTCCAGGCCCACCAGGAACATGAAGACCAGCAGCCCCAGGTTCCCCAGTACCCCCAGGTACGGAAGGACCTCGCCCGGCAGCAGCCACCGGCTCCCCGTCGGCCAGAGCCATCCGAGCAGCGACGGACCCAGCAGGATCCCCACCAGGATCTCCCCGACCACAGCCGTCTGCCCGAGCCTGCGCATCACGGCGGCCGCCACCCCGCATGCGAGAACGACGACGGGGACGGCAATCAGCACGGCTTCGAGCGGATCACGTGACGCTCCCACCGCCACAGGCTTCCGCCGGAACCCCCACCCCGGCAACGAACCGCCCCACACTTCCAGGGGTCGCGGCGTTAACGCCGTTAACGCCCGCCGGAAGAAGATTCCCCCAGCCGGTCACACTCCCGCCCGCCCATCCGTCAGTGCAGTGAAGACAACGAAGCGAAGCCGACCGAGCAGCAACCGCACCCACCCACGGGAGACCGCAATGACCGCACGCATGGGAAACCCCGCCCTCGTCGTCCCCGGCGCCATGGCCGGCCTGACGGCCATCGGCAAGGCCGTCGTCGCCACCGGCGTCAGCGAGCGCACCCTCGAGCTCGCCCACATCCGGGCCAGCCAGATCAACGCCTGCGGCGTCTGCCTCGACATGCACCCCCGGATCGCGAAGAAGCTCGGCGAGACCGACGAGCGGATCCACGCGATTGCCGGCTGGCGCGACACCCCGTACTTCACGGACGCCGAGCGCGCCGCCCTCGCCCTGGCGGAGGCCGTGACCCGCGTCGCGGACCGCAGCAACGCGGTCCCGGACGAGGTCTACGACGAGGCGGCGAAGCACTACGACGAGCAGCAGCTCGCCGCCCTCATCCTCTCCATCTCCACGGTCAACGTCTGGAACCGCCTCAACCTGGCCACCCGCCAGCAGGCCGGCACCCCCTGGTCCTGACCCCCCACTCTCGCCGACCGTTAACGGCGTTAACGCCGTTAAGGGTCGGCGAGGCGGACCGAAGCACCCCAAGGGGCTCCCAACGGTCCCCGAGACGGCCCCGCCCTCCCAAAGAGTAATAGCGAAAATCACCCCAGCACCCTACAAACCATCACCCGCCCCCCGCTAAAAAGTACTTGTCGACTGGTTTTCTTTACCGCCGCCCCACTAGATTGACCTTGTACGAGCCTCCGCCGCAGCGACGACCACAGCTCGCACCCCGGCAACAGACACCAACCGCCAAGCACCAGCGGGCGGCAAGCGGCAGGGAGAGCACATGGCAAGGCCCCGCCAGGAACGCGCCGAGATCACCCGGCAGGCGATCCTCGACGGTGCGGCCATCGCCTTCGACCGCTTCGGCTTCGGCGGCGCCAGCCTCAGCGACGTGGTCAAGCACGCCGGGGTCACCAAGGGCGCCCTGTACTTCCACTTCCAGTCCAAGGAAGCCCTCGCCCGCACCCTGATCGACGAGCAGTTCCAGGTCGCCGCAGGCGTCCCCGCCGTCGAGGAACCGGGTCTGCAGACCGTCATCGACCTGACGCACCAGATGGCATACGGACTGCGTGCGAACGTCCGCATCCGCGCCGGCATCCGCCTGGTCATCGAGTTCGGCTCCTTCACCAACCCGGACCCGACCCCGTACAACGCCTGGATCGAAACGGCCCACCTCTGCCTGAAGCCGGCCCAGGAGCGCGGGGACATCCTCCCGTCGCTCGACGTGTACGACCTCTCGACGCTCCTCGTCGGCTCGTTCACCGGGATCCAGGTCACCTCGCACGTCCGCACCGGCCGCGAAGACCTGCACACCCGGGTCGTCGACCTGTGGAACTTCCTGCTCCCGGGGATCGTGCCCGCGCACCGTATCCCCCACTTCGACCCGGCGGGCTCGCCCGCCTGCCGGGCCGAACTCGGTCTGCCCGCCCCGGAGTCCTCTGCGGTTCCGGTCGGCTGACGGCGTATCCAGGGCGGCCTCGCACACGCCGTGGCGAACCACGGGGGTGCTCGCTACGGCGTGTGCGAGGCCGCCCTGTCGCGTACCCGGATCCGGCCGCGGCACCCGCACCTTCACCCACTTCGTTAGCAAAACCCAAGCGTGGCGCTCACATCCGCCCGCGAACGTTAGTAAAGTCCCTCTCATGACTTCGCCCTCGTCTCAGAGCGACCGAGAGAAGATCGTCTCCAAGCTCCCCCCGTGGCTCCGCCAGGAGTTGAAAATCCGCACCGCGCAGCTGCGGGTGGACATCCAGGACGCCGTCCACCAGGGGATCGCCCACTGGAGCGCTCTCGCTTCCGCCCCCTCCCCCGTCGACACCTCGGGCGCCGAATCGTTCTCCACCTGGCTGCCCGCCGGCCAGTGGGAGTCCTTCCGCGCCGACTCCAAGGACCGCGGTGTCTCCCTCATCCAGGGTCTGGCCCAAGCGGTCCGCCTCTGGCTGGAGATGAACCCGGCGCCCACGGTCAAGCGGCCCTCCGTCGTACGCCGCATCGTCGTGTGCAACCAGAAGGGCGGCGTCGGCAAGACCGCCATCACCGCCGGCACCGCCGAGGCCCTCGCCGAGGACCCGGAGACCCTCCACCCGGTCCGCATCGCCCGCCAGCTGGCCCGCGCCGCGGCGTCCGACGAGGGCAGGCAGAGCGAGCAGCCCCACCCCGAGACGACCCCCCTGGACCTGGAAGACCTCCCGGGCCTCGGCATGCGCGTCCTGCTGATCGACTTCGACCCCCAGGGCCACCTCACCAAGCAGCTCGGCCAGCAACCGCTGCCCATCGGCGGCGACAGCCTCACCTGCCACATGGCCGGCGAGGCCAAGGGCCCCCTCGCCGACCTGATCGTCCCCGTCCCGGACCAGCGCTTCGGCAACCGCCTCCACCTCCTGCCCGCCTGCACGGACGCCTTCCTCCTCGACGTCCGCCTCTCCACGGTCCGGGCCCGCGAGGCCGCCCTCGAACGCGCCCTGGCCCCCGTCGAGTCCGATTACGACGTCATCCTCATCGACTGCCCGCCCAGCCTCGGCCTCAGCATGGACGCCGCCATCTACTACGGGCGCCGCCGCGACGCCGAACAGCCGGGTGCCTCCGGTGCGCTGATCGTCGTACAGGCGGAGGACTCGTCGGCCGACGCGTACGACCTCCTCACCTCCCAGATCAACGACCTGCGCGACGACCTGAGCCTCGACATCGACTACCTCGGCCTCGTCGTCAACCTCTACGACGGCCGCCGCGGCTACATCGCGACCTCCTCCCTCCAGGCCTGGATGGACATAAAGGATCCGCGCGTCGTCGCCGTCGTACCGGACCTCAAGGAACAGCGCGAAGCCGTCCGCGTGAAGCAGCCCCTCTTCGTCTACTCGCCCAAGGGCGACCAGGCGATCGCCATGCGCGCCCTCGCTAGGGAGATCTCATGAGCAAGGCCGACAAACTCGGAGTCTCGGCATCCTTCGCGCGGGCCCAGCCCGTCGGCGTCAGCTCGCGCCGCGCGGCGATCGCGGAGGCCACGGGCGCCCCCACCTCCGGGATGGTCCCGCCGTCCGAGGTCCCCATCGAGGCCCTCGCCCACAACCCGTTCAACCTCCGCGAGGACCTCACCGAACTCGAGGAGCTGGCCCAGTCCCTCGTCTCCCGCGGCCAGCTCCAGCCCCTCGCGGTCGCCACCCGCATGGCCTTCATGGAGGCCCACCCGGGCCAGACCGACGGGCTGGGGCGCGCCCCGTACGTGGTCATCGACGGCAACCGGCGCCTCGCGGCGGCCCAGCTGGCCGGCCTGAAGACCATGCACATCCACGTGAACGACGCCCTGTCCGCCTCCGCGGCGGACATCCTCGAGTCTGCCCTCATCGCCAACGTCCACCGCGTGGACGTCGCCCCCATGGACCAGGCCCGCGCCCTCCAGGAACTCGTCGACGTCCACGGCTCCCAGGCCCAGGTCGCCAAGCGCCTGGGCAAGACGGCGGCCTGGGTCTCCCAACGCCTGGCCCTCCTGAACCTCACTCCGAGCCTCCAGGAGAAGGTCGACACGGGCGAGCTCAAGGTCGAACCGGCCCGCCGCATCGGCCGCCTCCCCCAGGAGCACCAGGAGGCCGCGGCGGACGAAACCCTCAACACCGTCGCCCCTCCCCGCCAACGCGCCCACCCGGCGCCGACCGTTAACGGCGTTAACGGCGTTAACGCTCCCCCGTCTCCGCCGGCTCCCCCGTCGCCCTCCGCTCCCCGGATCACGATCGCGACGGACACCCCGGAAACGATCGCGGACGCGCTGACGGCCCACCTCACCCCGGACGACCTCAAGGCCGTCACCGAGCTCCTGTTGCTGCGACTCTGAGCGGGGCATCCGAGGCAACACCCACGACGGGGGCGCTGACGGCATTAACGCCGTTAACGCCCCCACGTGCGTTTCATGTGCGTTCGGTCGTGCGATTCACATAGGCTGCCCTTGGAGGTACCGATGCCCAACGAACAAGAGAGCCTCTTCGCAGCGGTCGACGCCCTGCTCGAAGAAGCAGCCGCCCAGGATCCGCTCCCGCACCCGGACGAGCGCAAGCGCCTGCGCGAGGCCGCCGGCCTGAGCCAGGACCAGATCGCCAAGGCCCTCTCCGTCCGCCGCGAAACGGTCACCTCCTGGGAAACGGGCCGCACGGCCCCCCGCCCTCCCAAACGCGCCGCATACGCCCGCCTCCTGGAGGGCCTCTCCACCCTCCACCCCGTTAACGGCGTTAACGGCGTTAACGGCGTTAACGGCGTTAACGCCGAAGCCCCCGCCGACCCGCGCCCCGAGGCCCACCAGGACGCCCCCACCCCGGCCCCCACCGTCAACGACGCCCAAGCCGCGGCGCCCGCCGTTAACGCCGTTAACGCCACCCCGCTCACCGTCGACGCCACCGCCGCCCCGGGGCCGAGCATTAACGGCGTTAACGCCGCTGCCCCGACCGCACCCGTCAACGCCGTTGGTGCCCCCGCCGACGCCGAGCCCCAAGCCACTCCGACAGCCCCGATGGCCGCCCCGCGCGCCGCAGGCGCCGCGGCCCCCACCCCCCCGGGGTCTGGGGCGGAGCCCCAGTTTCGGGAAGGGGCGGGTAGGGGAACAGCCCCGCAGGGCCCCACGCCGACACCGCCGACCGTTAACGGCGTTAACGCCGAGCCCCAGGAGGCGGCCCCGGCGGCGCCCCCCGCACCAATCCCCGCGCCGACCGTTAACGCCGTTAACGCCAAGCCCTCGGCAGCACCCGCCACCCCGGCCCCGTCGGCGGAACCGACCCCGACCGTTAACGGCGTTAACGCCGTTAACGCCCACCCCCCGGCCACACCCCAGCGCCCCCGCCGCCGCCCCCACCCCACCCCCCTGGAAGGGAACGGCCCCCTCGCCGTCCTCACCGGCACCGGCCAGGCCCACACCACCGCCGGCCTCGTCCTCGACCACCCCACCACCGGCGGCCTCCCGGCCCTCCTCACCTGGGCCCTCGGCCCCGACGCCGGCCTCCGCTCCCCCCGCCTCCACCGCAACGGCAAGGACGGTGACCCCCTCCTCGTCCTCACCGCCCCCGCCCTGGAGCTCCTCGGCCTCCCCCCCGCCCTCGAGGACCGCCGAGGCCTGCGCCTCCCGGACAACCACCCGGTCATCAAGCAGCTCACCAAGGCCAAGTGGCAGCTGACCCGCCGCGGCTTCGGTCCCTGGCCCCGCATCTACCGCCCCGCAACCCCCTCCACCGGCCGCCAGTGCGTCCAGCTCGCGATCCTCCCGTGGGGCGCCCTCGACCCCCGCGCCTGGGGCGAGGACACCCCCGACCTCCCCGCCCCGGAACTGGCGGAGCTCCTCACCACCTACGCCGCCCGCGTCCTCACCCCCCGCGGCTCCACCGCCGTCACCGGTCTCGAACTCATGACGGCCTTGCGCCCGCCCACCCGTGCCGCGAGGGACGAGGCGACCAACACCTGGGTCTCGGCCCCGGTCGCCGGCTCGCTCACCCGCCCCGTCGACCCGGCCCCCCCGGAGGCCCCCGACGAGCACCCGGTGGTCGCCGCCCTCTACCCCCGCTCCCACCAGCGCACCCCGGCCGAGGTCCTCGACGAGGAGGCGTACGACTGGATCCGCGACCCGGAGCTCCTCACCGACGCCGAGTGCACCCGCACCCACGCCGTCGGCATCGACGTGAACATGGCCTTCGCCGCGGCGGCCAACCGGCTCCCCGTCGGCCTCGGCACCGCCACCCACCGCACCGGCCCCCGCTTCGACCCGAAGCTGCCCGGCTGCTGGCTGGCGGACCTCTCCTCCATCACCCTCGACCCCCGCCTCCCCAGCCCCTTCACCCCGCACGGCCGGCCCCCCACCGGCCCGGCCTGGTACGCGACGCCGACCCTCGCCTACGCCCAGGAACTCGGCCACGACGTCGACCCCACCGAGGCCTGGCTCCGCCTCGACCACGGCCCGTACCTCGACGCCTGGTACACCCGCCTCCGCGACGCCTACATGGCCACGATGGCGGACCTCGGCATCACCTCGGCGCTCCCCGAACCCGAGTTCCTGGCGGCGATGGCAGAGCTGCAGCAGCACTCCGACCCGGTCCTGAAGCCGGTCCTCTCGGCCATCAAGTCCACCGTCAAGGGCGGCATCGGCAAGCTCCGCGAACGCCCCCAGGGCGCCGGCTACCGCCCTGGCGAACCCTGGCCCGCCCTCGAACGCCCCACCTGGCGCCCCGACATCCGCGCCGCCGTCATCTCCACGGCCCGCGTCAACATGCACCGGAAGATGAACAAGCTCGCCACGGCCGCCGGCCAGTACCCCATCGCCGTCCTCTCCGACTGCGCGGTGTACCTCTCCGACGGCCCCAGCCCTCTCGACTTCCTCCCCCGCACCCCCGAAGGCAAGCCCCTGCCCGGCGGCTTCCGCCTCGGCGTCAGCCCTGGCATGGTCAAGCACGAGGGCACCCAGCCCCTCCTCTGGGCCGTTCAGATGCTCGACGAGAACCACAACCCCGCGCGCCACATCAAGGGCCACGACGCGGCAGCCGACGGAGAGTAGTCCCCCATGACCCAGATCGACGACAGCCTGACCCGCGCGGACGAACTGCACTTCACCCGCCCCGTCCCCAAGTCGGCGGGCGCCCAGATGCGCTTCCTCGTCAAGCAGCTCAAATCCACCCGGGAAACGGCCCGCCTGCTCGGCATCTCCCAGCGCACGGTCGAGCGTTACGTCAAGGACCAGATCAAGCAGCCCAAGCCGGCTCTCGCCGACCGCCTCGAGTCCGAGGTACGCCGCCGCTGGCAGCCCCTGGTCCGCAAGCGCGCCCGCGACAGGGCCGCCTCGACGACCGGCCTGGTCATCGAGACCCGCGCCCGCTTCGGCTTCACCGCCGCCCCCGGCACCACCGACGACGGCCGTATGCGCCGGATCACCCAGCACCTGCCCCCGGAGTACGCGGCCCGCCTCTTCAGCGCCCAGGCAGCCGGCGCCGCCGAGGCGCGGCTCCAGCAGATCGCGGCCGAGGCCCTCCAGGAGATGTACTTCAAGGACAACGGCTCCCGCGCCACGGGGCTCCTGGTCGAGTTCACCGACATCGACTACGTCGACTTCGCCTTCTGAAACCCCGGCCGGAGGGACCGAAGGGACCAGAGGGACTGAATTTCGCCATTACCTGAAGCGTTTTCCAGCCATCACGTCCGGAAGGCGGAAGGGTCTGGAGGGACCAGAGGGACCGGAGGGACTGAATCCGCAAACTGCCGGCATCAGACGAAAGCCGGCATCAGGCAACCGTCGGCGTGGACAGCCCTCGCTGCGACCGCACCGTCTTCCGGCCGACCTGCCGGGGTTCGATCGTCCGGGGATCCACGGCCTCGCCCGGCGCGCCTTCCCGGTACAGACCTTCGGGCTCGGCGTCCCGGTCGTGCGGCAGCAGGTAGAAGACGCGCCGCTTCTGCAGGCCGCTGTCGGGGTCCGCTTCCGCGGTGTCACCGAGCTCGGTGAAGCCGATCATGCGCCCGTCGCGGTGGTAGCGCGGCTTGCCCCGGCGGCGGGGGGTCTTGTCCAGGGCCTGGCGCACGTAATCGAGCTCTTCAGGGTCCTCCAGCCACACCACTTTGTCCTCGTGGGCGAGATCGCTTGAAGTCAGTAGCGAGCTCATGGCCTGGATCCTTCCTCGTTCACGTAGGCCCTTCCAGGCCCCTTGTTCCGCCACGCCGCGAGCGGCGCCGAAGCCGGTATCCGACAGGCCGCTGCGGGCCGCCGTCGGCTGGTGGATCTGTTCATCGTCCTTGTCCATCGTAGGCGTGCCCGCCCCCGGGCGGCGGCACACGTGGGCCTTTCACGGCGCGCTTGCCCTGTTCGCCTCGCGCGGGGTCTGCACTTCGTCGGCCAGAAGCGCCAGGCCGGGGTAGAACTTCTGCCCGTTCGAGCGGAGCATCTCATTGGGCGAGGCGACGCCGACCTCGGCTCGAATACGTGTGGCGAACGCGCGGGTCGTGGCGGGACGAAGGCCCTCGCCGTCGAGACACCACGCACTGTACGCGCGGTACAGCGCTCCCTGCTCCACCTTGAGATCACGCGGATCGGGCAGCTCCACCCCGGTGGTGCAGCACTCGGCCAGGAACCGCCCGATGTGGTCCTCGGTGGTGGCGTACGCCTGCGTGGCGGTACGGACCACGCTGGGCCCGGTCAGGGCCGGTTTGGTGGCGAGATAGGCCTTGGCACCCTGGATCATCCAGTGGAGGATGCCCGGACCCTCCTCCTGTACGAGCGCCTCCGCCAGGTTGTCGATCTTGCGGTGGTCGGGGACGACCTTCTCGAACGGGATCAGCCGGATCCGGCGCCAGAACGCATGGCCGCCCGTGCCGACCTCCGGACGGTGGTTGCCCAGGAGCCACAGCTTGTGGGTCGGCTCGAAGCTGAAGAAGTCCTGCCGCATCCGCCGGGCCTTGAGCCGGTCGCCGCCCGTCAGCAGTTTGACCCGCGCCTCGTCGAACTTGTCGTGGGGTTTGAGCTCGCTGCAGACGAACAGGCGCCGCCCGTGCAGTTCCGTCAACTCGGTCGAGTGCTCGTTGAACTTGCCGCGCTCCATCAGGAACCCGGGCGGGGCCACGTCCGCGTAGTCCCCGAGGATCTTGATGACGACGTCGAGGAGCGCCGACTTGCCGTTGGCGCCGACGCCGTAGAGGAAGGGCAGCACCTGGCCGCCGACGTCGCCGGTGATGGAGTAGCCGAGCAGGAGATGAAGAAAGTTGATCATCTCCTTGCCCTTGTCGTCGTCGCCGAAGGTCTGGTTCAGGAAGGCGTGGAACCGCGGCGTGGGCATGGCCTCGGGGGCCAGGTAGGTGGCGCGGGAGTGCAGGTCCCGGGTCGGGTCCGGCTTGTGCAGGTCACCGGTGCGCAGGTCCACGACGCCCGCGGGGGTGCACAGCGCGTACTTGTCGCCGTCCAGGACGTCCGGGTCCAGGGCGAGTTCGGGGGAGGCCTTGGCCTGCGTGAGCATCGCCTTCACGCCCGAGGTGGACATGGCGCGCTTGCGGTGCTGCGACAGCTCCCGGTCGGTGAAGGCACCCCGGGGGTCGTGGGTGGGCAGTTCCTCCGCCATGTCCCCGGCGGCCCAGATCGCTGCCTTCTCGCCGCCGGTGCGCTTCCACCGGTACTCGTCCCACACGTACCAGCCCAGTCCCTCCACGTGCCGGAACCGGTTGTGGTGGAGGTGGGCGAACAGCTTCGCGTTGCCGCGGTCGCTGAGGTTCTGCAGCAGCCCCGTCGTGACGAAGTCGGCCCCGGCGCCCGCGGCCGCCGGGGCCGCGCTCTGCTGGGCGGGCAGCCGTCTGCCGCGCGCGGCGGCAGCGGTGTCGGTGCTCTCGGTGGCGAACGCGGCAAGCTGTTCCGCCGCGGCCTGGGCGTTGAACCCCGTGCTTCCGGCGCTGCTCATGGGCGTTCCTTGGGATGGATCGGTCGGTCGCTTCCGGCGCGGAGCCCCGCTTCGACGATGAGGACGTTGCGGCGCGTCTGATGGGGTCGTGCGTGGTCCGCGGCCTCGAGGAGCAGCCGCCGGCATTCCCCGGCGGGGAGGTGGCCCCCCGCGGCGAGTCCTCCGGCGGTGAACGCCGCCCGGTTGAGCTTCTCGCTGAAGGCCGTTCCGGCCGGGCTGGACCCGCAGGCCCGTACTTCCTCCAGGAGCCCCGCGAGAGCCCGCTGCCCGCCCTGCAGGGCCCCAGTGCCACGCGAACCCCGTACAGGCCCCACAGGGGCCGCCACGGGCTCCACAGCGGCCGTGTCCACGCCGTGGCCGGTCCGCACGAGTTCGGCGGTCAGCCACAGCGGCAGGGCCGCGGGCAACCGCGCACCGGGCAGCGCCTCGTACACGCCGGCGGCCGTGCGCGTCGTAGGCGCCACGATGTATCCGCCGACGGCACGTACGTCGACCTGCCAGGCCAGCGCGACCTTCGAGCTCGATCCGCTGGAACACCGCAGGCGCGGGCCGCCCTTGGGCAGCCGGTACCAGATGTGCATCCCTCCGGAAGGCGTACGTACCCGCAGGGTCGAGGTGTCTTCGCAGGGGTCGGGCCGGGACCGGTACGCGGCCAACAGCGCCAAGGTGTCGTAGCCGCTGCCGAGTCCGGTCAGGTCGACCCGCTCATCGATGGGGATACCGGGCAGCAGCCGCTCCCTGGCGGGCACGGAATCAGCATGTGCATCGACGTCGATGACGACGAGCCCGGCAGGCCCGCAGGAGACCCCGATCCCGAACTCGGGCTCGGCCGCCCACCAGGCCTGCAGCGTACGGAGGTCGGTGGTGGCCGCATGGAATCCGTGACACCAACGTCCCTGGGAACGGCACATGCAATCCTGCGGAGAATGCAGACCGCCCCGGCAGCCGGGGCAGTTCGGAGCTGGCGTCTTGGTCCCTGGGGCCAGTGGATGGACCGGATACCCGCGCAGGGCCATCCAGGTCGCCACGTCCAGTGCCGTCCCGCCACTCACGCCCTGGGGCAGGTTCTGGGAATAGACGGGCACTGGCTCTTCCTTGACGCGCGTTCAGGGACGGTTCCTCCTGTCCCGGGCTGCTCTCCGAGGTGCTCGTCCGACCTGCACATCAGGGACCAGAGGGACTGAAGATTCACTATCGCGGAGCGTACCGCAGACATCGCGCAGGCTCCGCCCGATAGAACCGCTGTATTGAGAGTTCAGTCCCTTCAGTCCCTCAGTCCCTGAAGTTCTACCCCAGTTCGTCCGCAAAAGTTCCCCGATCCACCCCGGTGCACGCCCGGGCGTGTCGCGGCGCGAACCCCCTGTCGGCAAGCGCCACTCCAGCCTTCCTCCACCAACACCCGAGGGTCCCTGGGTAAGCCGCCCCTCCCCAGCCGGAAGCTGACAGCGATCCTGACGGCCCCGCCCCGGACCGGCATGCCCAGGTACTGAACGGTCCCTGCCCCCGTTCAGTCCCTCCCGCTTCAGTCCCTCGAGAAACCTGCAGGTCAGAGCCGTGGATCCACCATCTCAGGGACTGAAGGGACTCAGAATCACTACTTCCACGCTTTACGTGTGTGCGTGTATGCGCGAGCGTAAGAAAGAGCAGGTAGAGGTACCCATGTTCATATCTGGCTCATAACTAGAGATTTGAGTCCCTTCGGTCCCTGTGCCCACGAGCCCGAGCCCCTGACCTGCAGGTTTATGCAGTGACTGAAGGGACAGGGACCGAAGGGTCCGAACCGGCCTTCAGCCCCTCTGCGTGGGAGGGAGTACCGGGGGAGGGATCGGGCCCCCAGACACTGAACGCCACGAGGGACCGAGCCCCGATCCGCCCCCACATGCGGCCCGCAGTCCCTGGGACCCCCACCCGTGCCGTCGCCACGGCGGCCGTGCCCGGAAAGCCACTGGCCCCGTCGCACGGGTGCGACGGGGCCAGTGGCATCACGGGCAACACGGTCTCCCCGGGCTTCGTCGTCACCGACATGCCTGACGTC
The DNA here is from genome assembly GCF_036106915.1 of Streptomyces sp. NBC_00354. Classification (NCBI taxonomy): domain Bacteria; kingdom Bacillati; phylum Actinomycetota; class Actinomycetes; order Kitasatosporales; family Streptomycetaceae; genus Streptomyces; species Streptomyces sp. NBC_00354. Next base: position 237,176 of record NZ_CP107984.1, read on the forward strand.
GACCGCTTCGCCCCGCTCGACGGCATCGCGCTACCCGACGCCCCGCTCTACGTCGTCACCGGCCTCGATCGGGGCGACCACATGGCCAACTGGAGCCCGGAGGAGGCACTGCCCGCCCTCACGGAGCAGGACCGCACCCCGCTGCTCCTCACCGAGGGCATCCACTGGGTGCTCCAGCAACCGGCAGCCCTGGAACGCAACCGCTGCTTCATGACCATCGGCTCCCGGCTGCGCAAGGCGAACGGCGCCCTGGACGCCCGTACCCCGGCGATCTGGATCAGCAACGGCACGGGCCGGGACGGCCGCGAGCGGCGCAACGCCCCGAAGGTCGGCTGGTGCTGGTGGGGCAACCGCCACACCTGGCTGGGCTTCGCCTCCGCCACGGCCCGCAAGCCCTAGGGGTGTCCGCGTAGTCCTGCCTGGCCCGCGGCGTCTGGCACTCGGTCCGGGACGTGCTGCTCGGCCACCTCGCCGATGCCCAGTGGCTCCGCCGAGGTCGCGGTGGTCGCCGTGCCGGCCGGTCCGGGACTTGCCCTGGACCTCGCTCTAGATCGTAGCGTCGACGGCATGACCAGCACTGAGCAGCATCCGATCGGCTCGCCCTTCACCGCCAACAGCACCGCCGAGGACGTCATGGCCGGTCTCGACCTCTCCGGCACGAGCGCCGTCGTGACCGGGGGCTACTCCGGACTCGGCCTGGAAACCACCCGGGCCCTCACGGCCGCCGGGGCCCACGTCATCGTTCCGGCACGCCGACCCGAAATCGCCCGCGCAGCGCTCGCCGAGCTGGAAGGCTTCGACGTCGTCCCCATGGACCTGGCGGATCTCGACAGTGTGCGCGCCGCCGCCGAGCGGATCAGTGACTCCCTCACCAGGCTCGACCTGTTCATGGCCATCGCCGGAGTCATGGCCACCCCCGAGCGGCACGTCGGTCCCGGCTGGGAGAGCCAGCTCGCCGCCAACCACTTCGGACACTTCGCCCTTGCCTGCGAGCTCTATCCGCTTCTGGCCGCCGCCGACGGTGCGCGCGTCGTCGTCAACAGCTCCGCCGGACACGCCCTGACCGACATCCGCCGGCACGACCCGCACTTCCGCACCGGCTACGACAAGTGGCTGGCCTACGGCCAGTCGAAGACCGCCAACGCCCTCTTCGCCGTTCAGTTCGACGCCCTCGGACGGCGCGACGGCGTCCGGGCGTTCGCTCTCCACCCTGGCAAGATCATCACCGGCCTCCAGCGGGAGATGACGCTTCAGGAACAGATCGAACGCGGATGGGTGGACGTACACGGCAACGTGATCGGCGCCGACTTCAAGACGCCCTCCCAGGGCGCCGCCACCGGTGTGTGGGCAGCCACGTCCCCACTCCTCGACGACCGCGGCGGGCTCTACCTCGAAGACTGCGACGTCGCACGCGTCTCCGGCCCCAACACGCCGATGGACGACGGCGGCGTCCGCGAGTACGCCGTCAACCCCGACTCGGCCGCACGGCTCTGGGACCTGTCCGTCACCGCGACGGGCGCCACCCCGATCGACCGATGAACCCGCGCTGGCCGGGGCCGGAAGCACCGTGCGCGCGGCGGGCCAGGCCTCTCCCGGGGTCGTGTCAGCTGCGGCTGGCGTCGATGACGCAGAACCGGTTGCCGTCGGGGTCGGCGAGCACGACGAAGTCAGGGTCCTGCGGGTACCGGTCCCACTCCACCCGCTGAGCACCCAAGGACACCAGCCGATCCACCTCGGCGGCCTGCTCGGCGGCGTCGTCCGCGTACAGGTCCAGGTGGACCCGCGGATGCTCTTGGACCGGTGTCTCACTCAGCCCGAGCGCCAGTTGGACCCCGGTCCCCGCTGCCGGCATCAACACCACCCAGTCCCCTTCGATCTCCCCGCGCGGCAGATAACCCAGAGCCTCCGTCCAGAAAGCGGCCGCACGCGGCACGTCCGAGACACCCAGCACCACAGATCTGATCGTCAGCACGCACCCATCCTGCCGGACGCTGCGGGCTGTCAACTGCTGCCGCAGCAGCCGAGGACGACGGATGCGCCGTCGGCCGGTCAGGGCGTCCCCCTGAACCGTCCCGAACATCTCGAAAACGGCGGCAGGGAACAGTCACGCACCGGCGGACACGGCCCGCAGGGAGCTCATTGATCGAGTGCAGTGATCTCGCGCTGGGGATCGAACGCTTCCGCGCACGAGTGTGGGCGGCGTACGCCGACATGGTGTGTCGGGTACGCCGCCCTGGGGGTGGACGGGAGCGGCTGCGGGAGGCAGTCCGCGCGCTCACGTCGCCTACTTGGGGTCGCGCTTGAACTGTGCCGTCGACCAGCGGTAGCCGAGTGCGATGAGGGCGATGGACCAGCCGAGGGCGAGCCAGCCGTTGTTGCCGATCTCGGTGCCGAGCAGCAGTCCGCGCAGGGTCTCGATGGCCGGGGTGAAGGGCTGGTACTCGGCGATGGGCTGGAACCAGCCGGGCATCGAGTCGATCGGGGTGAACGCGCTGGAGATGAGCGGCAGGAGGATCAGCGGCATGGCGCTGTTGCTGGCCGCCTCGGCGTTGGGGCTGGCCATGCCCATGCCGACCGCGATCCAGGTGAGCGCCAGGGCGTAGAGGGCGATGAGGCCGAAGGCCGCCAGCCACTCCAGGACGGAGGCGTCGGTGGAGCGGAAGCCGATGGCAACGCCGACGAGGCCGACGAGGACCACGCTGGCGATCGACTGCAGGACGCTGCCGACGACGTGCCCGATGAGCACGGATCCGCGGTGAATCGCCATCGTGCGGAAGCGGGCGATGATGCCTTCGGACATGTCGGTGGAGACGGATACCGCGGCGCCGACGACGGTGCTGCCGATGGTCATCAGCAGGATGCCGGGGACGATGTAGGCGATGTACTCGTCGCGGCCGCCGCCGCCGATGCCGCCGCTCATCGCGCCGCCGAAGATGTAGACGAAGAGCAGCAGCAGCATGACCGGCGTCATCAGCAGGTTCAGCGTCAAGGACGGGTAGCGGCGCGCGTGCAGGAGGTTGCGGCGCAGCATCGTGGACGAGTCGCGCACGGCGAGGGAGAGGGAGCTCATCGGACGGTCTCCTCGGACTGGCTGGGCTGGCTGGGGATGTTGGTGCCGGTCAGGGCGAAGAAGACGTCGTCCAGGTCGGGGGTGTGCACGGTCAGCTCGTCCGCCTCGACGCCGGCGGAGTCCAGCCGGTCGAGGATGGATCGCAGGTCGCGCTGGCTGCCGTCGCTGGGGATCTGCAGCGCCAGCGCCTCGTCGTCGCGGGCGACCTCGCCCAGCACGGCGGCGGCGGCCTGGTAGGCGGCCGGGTCGGAGAACCGCAACTTCACGTGTCCGCCGGGGATGAGCCGCTTCAGCTCTTCGGCGGTGCCTTCGGCTGCGATCTTGCCGTTGTTGAGGACGGCGATGCGGTCGGCGAGCTGGTCGGCCTCCTCGAGGTACTGGGTGGTGAGGAAGACGGTGACGCCACCTGTGACGAGTTCGCGGATGATCTGCCACATGTTGTGGCGGGAGCGCGGGTCGAGGCCGGTGGTCGGTTCGTCGAGGAAGATGATCCGCGGGTTGCCGACCAGGGTCATGGCGATGTCGAGGCGGCGCTTCATGCCGCCGGAGTAGCTGGCGGCGGGCTTCTTGGCGGCCTCCACCAGGTCGAAGCGCTCCAGCAGTTCGGCGGCGACCCGCTGTCCCTCGCTCTTGGACAGGTGGTGCAGGTCGGCCATGAGGAGCATGTTCTCCTCGCCGGTGATCAGCCCGTCGACGGCGGAGAACTGCCCGGTGACACCGATCGACGCCCGCACGGCCTGCGGAGCAGCGGCCAGGTCATGACCGGCGACACGGATCTCACCGGCATCGGGGGTGATGAGGGTGGAGAGGATCTTGACGGCAGTGGTCTTCCCGGCGCCGTTCGGCCCGAGCAGGGAGAAGATCGTCCCCTCCGGAACGCTCAGGTCGATGCCGTCGAGCACGCTCTTGTCGCCGTAGGACTTGCGCAGCCCGTTCGCCGCGATGGCCAGGTTGGTCATGGTGGGGTGCTCCCTTTAGAGGCTGCGGGCGGTGATGTTGCCGTAAGAGGTGCTGGCGTGGATGTTCAGGTCCGGGGTGCCGCCGGTGTTCTGGAGCGAGTTGTTGATCCGGCCGTAGGTGGTGCCGGCGTCCAGGGCAGCGGAGACTCCGCGGGCGGCAACGACCGTGATCTCGCCGGCCTCGGTGCGCAGCGTGACCGTGCCGCGCATGGCCTCGGTGATCTGGAGGTCGCCCTTCTTGGTGCTGATCTGGGCGTCCCCGCCCAGACGGCCGAGCGAGACATCACCCGACATCAGGGTCAGACGGGCGCTCGCGGCCTCGTCGATCTTGACCGTGGCCTGCGCGCCCTCGAAGGAGACGTCGCCGAGGCGTCCGACGCCGCGGAGTTCGGCGCTGGCGGCCTTCGCCTCGACGCGGGAGCCGGCGGGCAGCTGGACGGTCACCTCCACCGACCCGGAAGAGCCGAGGACCCGGTTCTTGGCCGGTGCGGCCTCGATCCGCAGAACACCGTCGGTGTAGGTGACGGTGATCTCCTCGGCGGCCTTCACGTCACGGCTCTTGGAGGCGTTGGCGGGCAGGATCTCGACGGTGGTGTTGTCCCGGTCGGCGGCGATGAACCGGATGTGTCCGGCGGGGATGTCGAGGACGGTGGAGATCGGGGCGGGGGTGTCGAACTTCTGCATGGTTCTCTCCTGTTTATGTAGCGCGCTCTCTCGGCCCGCTGTTTCTGATGATGGAAAAGCTACGTTGCATTCACAGATCTGGCAACGTGTTCGTTGCGCAAAATCTCCATCAGTGCAGGTAGAGGCCAAGAATTCGTTGCAATGGGCTGAAATCTAATGCAACGTGCCCCACCCCACACGTTGCAATGAATTGCGGGTGAACGCTATACTGACGGCCTAGAGACGCCCTTGAGCCACGACAGACCGCGAAGGAGCCCGCGATGCCGGGAGGCAGACTCACCCAGCAGGAACGCCAGCAGATCGCGCTGGGACTGGCCGACGGCCTCGCCTACGCGGAGATCGCCAGGCGTCTGGACCGTCCGACGTCGACGGTCACGCGTGAGGTGATGCGCAACGGCGGCCCCGCCGGCTACCGCTCGGACCTGGCCCACCGGGCCACCGAACACCGCGCGCACCGCCGCAGGCAGGCCGCGCCCCGCGACCCGAAGGCACCCGCGCAGACCCACGGCCGCGATGCCGAGGCGGTGCGCGAGTACGAGGAGACGTTCACCACCGTCCTCATGCAGGCGGGCACGCCCAAGATGATGGCCCGGGTGCTGGCCTGCCTCTACATCACCGACGCGGGCAGCCTCACCGCGTCCGAACTCGTCGAGCGCCTCCAGGTCAGCCCGGCGTCCATCTCCAAGGCGATCGCCTTCCTCGAGGGCCAGGGCCTGGTCCGCCGGGAACGCGACGAACGCCGCCGCGAGCGCTACGTCGTCGACAACGACGTCTGGTACCAGTCCATGATGGCCAGCGCCCGCGGCACCGCACAGCTCGCCGAGACCGCACGGCAGGGCGTCGGCATCCTCGGCCCCGGCACCCTGGCCGCCACCCGCCTCGAGAACATCGCCCGCTTCGTCGACTTCGTCTCCGAAAGCATCGCCCGCGCAGCGGAACAGGCCCGCGACGTCCTCTACACGAAACCCGAAACACCCTCGGAAACCACCACCTGAGCCACAACGCGTCCGCCGAAGGTGACGCGACGGCGCTAGAGCGGCCGGCGCGGCTGCGGGACGGTGGCGGCGGCCCGGGACGGCCGACCGAGCCGTACAGCGACTCCGGGCGAGTACAGAACACTGACCGGGGCCTCCCGCGGTGTCGGGATGCCGGCCGAGGCGAGCAGGTTCTCTTCGCACGCGAGCAGTTCCGCCCGGTACAGCGGCCAGGGCGGGTGGTCGTTCGGCAGATAGGCCGCTCCGCCGAAGAAGGCGTTGTGCATGCCCCACCGGGCGGTGAGGAAGTGCTCCAGCCCGGTGGGCTCCTCGATGCGCTCACCTCTGGCCACCGTGATGCGGCTGTGCGCCCCGCGCGGGCCGGGCCAGCGGCGGGAACTGGCGTAGTGGACGGTGTCGCCGTCGGTGCGGACGCTCATCCGGGACCACAGGTAGGGCAGCCGGAAGCCGACCCGCCCCATCACGACCGGGACCAGCCGTGACGCGTCCATCGACCGGAACACGACGCCGCGCCGCCCGTGGGCGTCGACCGAGTACAGCCGCACGTTGGTCTCGGGGAACGACCCGAAGTACGGCACTCCGCCCAGCCGCAGCCACCCGACCCGGTGCATCCGGAACGCCACGAGGCCGACGTAACCGACCCCGTCGTGCGTATCGGGCACGGTCCCGCGCGGCAGCAGCGGAGCCATGACCCCTGGGTCGACGGCCCAGTGGATGAAGGCGAGATCGAGCCACTCCTGGGTGAGGAGCGGGTCGCATATGCGGACGGGGGCGTCGGGCGTCACAGGCGGGAGCGGCTGCACGCCGCCAGAATGCCAGCCGAGACCCTGGTGTAGGCACCATCCGGGCCCGCGAGAACCTGTGCGAACGCCTGATCCGGCGAGGGCGCTCCGATGGTGCGAAACCGCCCAACACTCACGCCAAAGACCGTTGCAGTACTGGCTAGGCGGCCGTCGTGCGGCCGGCCGCCGCCTCGATCACTTCGTCCAGCACCTCGCGGGAGCGGATCAGATCGCCGATCATCCGGTCGATCCGGTCCCGCTCCGTGGCCAGTTCGGCGACCAGGGCCGGGGTGGCGCGCACCGACGGGCCGCCGTCCTCATCCCGCATGCAGGGCAGGATCTGCGCGATCTTCGCGCTGTGCAGGCCGGCCGCGTAGAGCTCCTGGATCCGGATGACCCGGTCGACCGCCCGCTCGGGGAAGTCCCGGTGCCCGCCGGGCGTCCGGTCCGAAGCCAGCAGGTCCTGCTCCTCGTAGTAGCGCAGCGAACGTTCGCCGACCCCGGTGCGCGCAGCCAGTTCGCCGATCCGCATGCCCCACCCCAGCTCTTGAATCTGACATCAGTGTCAGCTTTTACCGTACCGGCATGACGCAGACACAGCACGGTCCCGCCGCTTCCCGCCTCTTCGAATCCGCCCGCCTCGGCAGCCTGGAACTGCCCAACCGCCTGGTGATGGCCCCGCTGACCCGCAACCGCGCCGGGGCCGACGGTATCCCCGGCGAACTCATGGCCACGTACTACGCACAGCGCGCCTCGGCCGGCCTGATCATCGCCGAGGCCAGCACCCCGAACGCCGTCGGGCAGACCTACCCGCACATCCCCGGAATCCACACCCCGGCGCAGATCGCCGGCTGGCGCCGGGTCACCGAGGCCGTGCGGGCCGCAGGTGGCGGGGGGATGTTCCTCCAGCTCCAGCACGGCGGCCGGGTCGGCCACCCCGAGACCAGCGGGTACGTACCGCTCGCCCCGTCCGCGGTGCCGTTCCCCGAGCAGCTGCACACCCCCGGCGGCCTCCGGGACGGCGTTGTACCGCGCGCGATGACCGCCGAGGACATAAGGTCCACGGTGGCCGACTTCGCGAACGCGGCCCGGGGCGCCGTCGAGGCGGGCTTCGCCGGGGTGGAGGTGCACTCCGCCAACGGCCACCTCCTGCACCAGTTCCTCTCCCGCAACACCAATCGCCGTACCGACGCGTGGGGCGGCTCCGTCGAGAACCGCATCCGGTTCACCGTCGAGGTGGTCCGGGCCGTCGCCGAGGCCATCGGCCCGGAGCGGGTCGGCGTACGCATCTCGCCCGGACTGGACGTCAACGGGATCGAGGAGGGCGACACCGAGGAGATCTACCCGGCGCTGGTCAAAGCCCTGGCCGACCTGACGCCGGTCTACCTGCACCAGGTCCACGCCGACCCCGACCGGCCGGCCTTCGCACAGATCCGCCGGGACTGGCCCGGCACCCTGATCGCCAACCCGGCGCTCTCCCGAGAGGAGGTCGCGGCCGACGGCGGCAAGCGCCGGGGCGAACGCCTGCTCTCCGAGGGCGCCGACCTCGTGGCACTGGGCCGGGGCTTCCTCGCCAACCCCGACTTCGTGCAGCGGCTGCGCACGGGCGCACCGCTCAACGAGATCCGTCCGGAGTTCCTGATGCACGTACAGGGGCCGGAGGGCTACACCGACTACCCCGTGCTCGCAGCCTAGCCAGCTGAACCGCGGCCACGCACCACGCACCACGACGGCGCCCCGCCGCCGGTGTTGTCAGCGGGAGGCCTGATGATGCTCGCCACCACCACATATCGGGAGCGAGGGACGTGTACGGGCCGGGGACCCTCGACGGGTACCTCCACCTGGACCGGCCGACGGGTCTCATGACCCCTGCCGAACTAGAGGAGTTCTGGTCCCTGGACAGCTGGCGCGAGGCACGGAGGGGGTGGGAGGACCTCTACCCTTTCCCCTTCCACCCCGACCCTGGTGGCCTCATCCGCTGGGGCCACGACGAACACAGCAGCGAGTACTACTTCCTGGCCGGCCACCCTGATCCGGGCAACTGGGAGATCGTGATCGGCAGCGAGTGTGCGGAGTGGTCCTGGCCCGTGGACGGCGCTCGCTACGAACCTTTCGACAGCTGGGTGCCGAGGTAAGCAAGCGAGCGAGCGTGCAGTTGGCCAGATGGGCCATCCGCGGCGCTCCTTACCCCTACGGTCGGTGCGCCATGATCAGCTCGAACTCCTCCAGGCTCAGCAACCTGGCGTTCAGCTTCTTGAGGGACGCGCCGCGGATCGCCGACTGCGGCCCCCGCGTCGCGACCAGCGCGGCCTTGTCGCGGAACAGCGCGCCGACGTGCGCGCGCCCCGCCGCAGCGTTCAGGAAGAGCGTCGCGCTGACCGCACCGTCCAGGGCCTCCAGCTGGGGACGGCCCAGCTCCTCGAACGTCTGCCGGTACGCGGGCGCGTCGGACGGGTCGAACTCCACGTACCCGGTCCGCATCCACATGCCCGGCGCCACCTTGGGCGCGGGCGTGTACGACACGGCCTCCCAGTCGTCGGCGGTCACGGTGTCTGCGAAGGGCGCCAGAAGCTCCAGACGGCGCTCGCGCAGCCGCGTATCGCTCTCCGCCCGAGCGCTCTCGCTCTCCCACCACGAGCCCATGAGGATCTTGCCGAGATCCCCGTCCGCGAACAGCCCGAAGCGGTGGTAGCCGGGGTTCTGGATGAGCAGTCCGGGCGCCTCGCTGCGGAGCGCGTCGAGCACACCCTCGAGCTTGGCCGGGTCGCCGGTGGCGTAGGTGGTGCGCACGTACCAGGTTTGCATGGCTCGTCCTGTCGGAGGGAGGCTCCCGCGGCGGTGGCGCGCGGCTCACCTCCATGCGAAGCCGAACCGAGCCGGTCCGCGACGCGAGTGGCCCATTCGGTGGTGGCACGGGGTGGGCCGGTCGCAACTTGCTGGCCTGCATGAGCCTGCAAGCGACCTACCAGGACAAGCCGGCGGACGCGCTTGCACTGGTGTCTGCTGCCCAGGACCAGGCCCGTGCCGCCAGTGGGGCGACGCCGAGAGTACGGGCGATGCTGGCCATGCGCGAAGCCTTCGCCCACGCGACCTTGGGGGACCGGAAGGCGACGCATAACGCGATCTCCGAGGCTCACAGTCAGTTCGAGCGTATCCGCGAGGGCGACCCGGACCCGGCATGGGTGACGTACTTCGATGAGCCGAAGCTCATCGTGGACACCGGCATTGCGCACGGCCGTCTTGGGGAAGCTGCGATTGCCGAACCGCTGATCGCGGATGCACTGGCGCGGGAGGATCCTGCGAACGAGCGCGGCCGGGCGTTCCATGCCTTCTGGCTGACCCGTACGCAGCTTCAGCGGGGCAAGCTCGACCAGGCGTGCCACACGGCGATAGAGGCCCTGGTGCCTGCCGCAGCGGTGTCGTCCGAGCGGGTGGCCGGGCACCTTCGCGAGTTCTACGAGCAGTTTGCGCCCTATCGCGAGGTGCCGGCCGCGGTTGCCTTCGAGGCACGTCTACGAGCGATGCTTCCCCCGCCGGGTCAGCGAACCCCTTCGTCCATCAGGACGTAGAGGAGGCCGACCAGGGAGCCGCTGCTGACGATCTCGCGGCGGTCGATCATGCCCCGGATGTTCGCCAAGGGGATCCACTCGATCCGGTCCGACTCGTTCTTCTCGGTTGGCGGCCCGTCGTACGTGGCGCCATCGGCGCGGAAAAGGTGGTGCTGGGAGTCCGTGATGCCGTTCGCCGGTTCGGCGTAGATCAGCGGCTTCATCGGGCCGGGACGCCAGCCGGTCTCTTCAAGGACCTCACGGGCGGCAGCTTCGCCGGGGGTCTCGTCCGCCTCGACCAGGCCCATGGGCAGTTCCCATGCCCATGCATCCGTGATGAAGCGGTGGCGCCACATCATCAGGACCTCTTGGCGGTCATTGAGCACGGCGGCCACGGCCAGGTGGCGGAGCTTGACGACGTGGTGTTCCCAGCGGTGCCCGTCCGGCGTCTCGACGTCGGTGAGCCACAGGTTCACCCACTTGTTCTCGTAGATCGGACGTTCCCCGTGGATCTTCCACTGCATTGCTGCGGCCCCTCTCGATCAACCTCCAGCATCGCAGAGCTAGGCTGAACTACGGCCAGCTTCGGGCCAATTCACGTCACAGTGACGAATATGGCGAGGAGTGTGGGGCCCTGCCGCTGACGGGCTGGGAACAGGTGGCATGTTCTGCCGCCGCCCCGCCTGGCGTGCGACGGCGGTGCCAGGCGACGTGTCCGTCAGCGTCATCGATCGTTGATCATTGCATGGATGTCACACAGCGAACCCTTGCAGTGATTGGTTTGGCCGTTGCCTCGCTGGGGCTCTCCGCGCCGGCACAGGCGGACGACCCGGCCGGAGCCAGCGCTCGGGGCAGCACTGCGCTTTCCAGCTCCTCCTCCGGGAGCACAAGCACCTGGGACGCCGAGGCGCACAGCGGTACAGCCTCCAACTTCGGACAAGAGATCACGAACTACGGCAGCGTCGGTACGAACTACTCGAACCAAGCGAGCAGCAGCAACACGATCGGCGGCTCCCAACACTCATAGGGCCGGATGCCAGTCCAGTGGACCGGGTGTGGACCGCCAGCAGCGGGCAGGGCTTTTGAGCGTGGGGAACGAGCAGGTCAGGCGCACCAGGGACGCTTCCCGCAGCAGTTGAGCCAGAGCCGAAACTCACCTACACAGCCAGTCTGGTGTCGACCACTCCTCTGCCGCTGCGGGGTGCTGTGCCGGTGCTCTCCGCAAGCGACTGCATCCTTTGGCCTACTGTGTTTTCGGCCCTGTGGAGGACGATCTTGCGGCACCGCCGCGGGAGGATTGATCCGTGCGAACAACCATCGGATACACCGTCGAGAGCATCGGCTACGTCATAGGAGCCCAGGGGCTTGTCAGCTTCGCTTCGCAGACCCTCTTCGGCACGGAGTGGGGCTGGATGCACAAGGTCGTCGACCTTCCGTCCACCGCTTACCTCGGCGTCGTCGTCGTGGGGCTGGCACTCATCGTCGGCGGCGTGAAGACGCGGAAGGCGCCCGAGCGCCAGGAGGTCGCCTGACCGGCGGGCCTTTCAGCCCGCGACTGCCATTTCCGTGTCGTAGCGGTCGAAGCCCGCAGGCCGCCCGCCGCGCACACTACGGCCCGAGCTGCCGCCTGCGGTGATCCAGCTCGTCGCTGAACTGCGCCAACGCGACCCCGACCAGCGCCCCCAGACGGCCGAGGCCGTCCACGAGCACCTGGCCGGCTCCGCATCGCCCTCGACTCTCTCGGCACCGCCGCCGCGATCACCGTGACCCGCGTGCCGCCTCGCATCACCACTCCGCCGCCCACCCAGCGGCTACCCACTCCCGACGGCCCCTTCGAGATTTCTTGGACCGGCCGGGAGCCGATCACCGACTACGCGCGAATGTCCCGTGCGCACATCTCCCGTGCGTCGCGTGTATGCGCGGTTCTGTGGGCGATCACGGCAGTCGGCCTCGCTGTCGGGCTGGGGACTGGTGCCTTTCAACGCACCGAGACCAGTCCCAGTGTGGGGAGCGTGGCCGGGTTGGCGGGCGCCGGCGCCGGGTTATTTGCGGTCGTGTATCTCATCGTGTTGGTGGCTGGCGTGGTCAGGAGCCGCTACGAGAGGGAGGGGTCCCCCTGGTCCCTCAGCATCGGTCCGCACGACATCATCGCCACTGGCGCCTTCCGCCGCGCGGTCGGCTGGGAGCAGATCCAAATGGTCACCGTGCAGGCGCTCCGTTGCGACATGCCGTACGAGTACAGGGCGCTGCATGTTCGCTCCACCGACGCCGCCAGCCTGGCCATCGCCCGTCCCGCGGGCTGGGTCTACCCCCGAGGCATTCACCGCCGGCCGGATCGCCGCATCCCGCTCTGCATCCTTGGACCCATGACCGACCAGCCGCACTCTGAGTTCACCACCGCCCTCATCCGCTACGTCGGCAGGCTCTGGCATCCGGAAGCCGGGCACTGACGCTGTCCAGGTGTGACCAAGGACTGCAGTTGGCGAAAAAGAAGGACACTTGGCATCAAGATCCAGGTCAGGCCCACGGCCGGACGAGCCGCGGCTCCCCTCTCGGGCGGGAGCCGCCGCGTCACGACCGGGACCGGGCCAGCCGGTGGCTGCACAGGGTGTCCAACTGGCGGAAGATCTGGAGCTTGAGTTCGGAGCGTGAGCCGGCGACGACCCGCCCGTACCGACCCACGATGAACGACCCACTGACCTCCGCAGGCGGTTGGCTGATTGGCCCCGGGCATGAGTTCTTACTTCGACACGGCCGGGGGCAGCGGTTCACGGGCTGCGTGCCAGGTGGGCGGAAGGTTTTCGACGCCCGTTCGAGCGGCGATGACCCCGCCCGCGATGGCGCACGTGGTGTCGATATCGCCGCGCCCGGCGACGGTGAACCACAGGCCCTCGTGCAGGTCGTCGAGATGCCCTGCCGCGCACCACAGGGCGTAGGGAACCGTGTCGGGCCCTGACATCCGGTAGCCAGAGCCCAGGACCTCCGCAGCATGCCGGACCGAGGTGTGCTCCGGCAGCCGGGCCGCGATCCGCACCCCGGACCGGACATCGCCGACGGGGAGCCGTTCGGCGATGGCCTGGAGGAACTCCGGCCGCGCCGGGGCGACCTCGCCCCGGCTGCGGGTGGCCAGCGCCGCGGCCACCGCGACCGCCACCGCCGCGGTGACGGCCTCCGGGTGGTGGTGTGAGACCGCGCTCTGCCCAGCGGCCTGCTCGGCGACGGTGTCGAAGTCGGCGGCGTGCCAGGCGCCGAGCGGGGCAACGCGCATGGCTGCACCGTTGCCCCAGGAGCCCTGGCCGCCGAACTGTCCGGCCACCACCTCCCGCCAGGGCTCGCCCGCGCCGATCCGGCGGAGCACGTCGTGCATTGAGGCTCCGTAGCCGCGGTGCGTGTCGTCGGCGTAGGCCTCGGCGAGGCGCAGGGCGAGGCGGTCCTGGTCGACGGTGCCGCCGCCCTCGGCGAGTTCCCGGACGAGAACGAGCGCCTGGGCGGTGTCGTCGCTCCACCGCCAGAGCGGCTCCGGAGGCAGGATCCGTGATTCCAAGGCTGCCGGGCCTTCGCGGCGCAGGATGCCGAACCAGCGGTCACCGAAGGCATCACCGAAGGCGAGCCCGGACAACGAGTCCAGCGCGGCGGTAGGCAGGTTGATCATCGGAGCAGTATCACAAGACGGTGGCGTTCCCAGCACTCCGATTTAGGCGCGGCCACGTTTCTGACGCCGACCCGTGCCCTGCTGTGTACCCATGTGCCAAGAAAGCCTCCTTAAATGCGTGCACGCGTGTACGGGAAGCCCCTGGAGATGTCCGTGGGAGCCAGTCGTGTGGGCCGCCTGTCGGCGCGGCACGGGCCTTGTGACCTGGGGTGGGGAGGTTCGGTCCCTCGGGGGTGCGGCCGGACGCGACAGGCTCAGCACGACCCGGGAGCCGGCCAGGGCCCGGTGGGACCGGGCCGGTTCGGCCGCCGGGCGCGGGAAGGGGGCCCGTACGGAAGTAGTCGGCGCCCGGCGCCCCACTGATTTGCCGGGCTGACCTCGGCGTTCATGCGTTCGGCAGGTGTCGCCCGGTGCGACCAGGGGCGCGACGTGAGGTAGGACCAGAGACGCGACCAGGAGTGTGATCAGAGCCGCGATCAGAGGGGCGACCTGACCGCAGCGGCTGGCCCGGGGTGGGGCCGGCTGTCGCCGCCGGCACCGCGGGAGGGGTCCCGGTGGCGTGTCCTCCGAGGGGGAGACATGGGGGGAACCATAGGGGGAGACACGGGGGGACTCATGGGGGGAACCATGGGGGGAAGCGGTTTCCGCGGCCTGCCTGCATCGGCCCTGGTCAGGGCCTGTTTTGCAGGTGGTGACTAGCCGGACTTATTAGGTGGGAGGGGGGTGGGGGAGTGGGTTGAGGGTGGTGTGGGGGTGGGGGGATTTGGCTGGCTGGAGTTCCTGGTGATTGTGGGGCTGCGTGTCGTTGGCGTGGCGTGATCACGAGTCGGGGAGGCGTGGTGCGGTGCTGGCTGGCTGGCTGGCGGTGCGGCGGCCGTGGGGTTGTTTGCCGCCCATGGCGCCGGGGCCTCTGAGGTCGAGCTCCAGCAGCTCGCCGCCGCAAGCCTTGGGGAGATGCACTTCCGGGACGTCGGGAGCCGCGCGGATGGGGTGCTGCTGGAGTTCACCGACGTCGACTACATCGACATCGAGTCCTAACTAAGAAGGAGTGGCACCAAGCGGCGCGGCCCGACGAGGGGCCGTCGGTTGGCGTGGCGGGATGTGCGGCGGCCCCCGGGGTCCCGTCCGTGTGGGCGGGTCCCCGGGGGCCGATGGGCGCGCGGGTGGTCAGAGGAGCCGAGTTTCTATGTGCAGACCACGACACGACCTACTAATAGGACCGTGTGACGATGCCGCCACTCTGGATAGAAGTGTGCGGCGGGCAGGCGGCGAAGGAGGGGTCGCCGTTGTTCTTCCAGGCCACCGAATCAACATTGATGAGAGCGCCGCCGTCCCAAGCCTTACAGATAGCGGTTGCCTTGTAATGACCGCCATTGCTGTCGCTGCATTGTGCTACCCAGCCGCCGCCAAGCGGCGACTTGTAATTGACGCACCCGGTCGGCCATTCTGTGGGGGCGGCAGTGGCCACTCCCTGGAGCCCGATGAATGCCATGGCCGTTCCAGCGAGCAGTGCCGTGTACAGCTTCTTCATTTCTTCTTTCCTTCTTAAGCGGATCGTTCTCAGGTGTTGTTGCTGACGGACGTCTCGATGCCTGCGGAAGTGGATCGGTAGGCGCCGTTGCAGTACGCGAAGGACGGCCCCCGCTGCTTCCAGTTGCCGTAGAAGTGCTGCACCTTTCCGGACTCGGCTTCAGTGCATACGGCAATGGCTCGGTAGGAACCGCCGTTGTGGTTGCTGCAGTTGGCTTCTGTTCCCCACGTGTTAGAAACCGCTGAGTAGCAGCCGCTGGGCCTGGCCGTAGCGCCGGCTTCGGAGGCTGATGCGGCCGTCCCGACACTGAGCGAGACGAGACCGCCCAGCAACACTCCAAGTGCCGGGGTGACAGCGGCCCGACGAATTGAAATATTCTTCAGCAACTTCATCACTTGCTCTCTGTTGCTAAACACCTTAGGTGGTATTCGGGAACCATGGGTGGGCATTAAGCCGACACCATGCTTTCCCATCCTGGGTCGGTAGGGGTGCGTTCGCCCCCTACGCCTATTACCGTTCCACATTCAAAACGGCCGGGCAAGCGGAATTATTTTCTTCTGAGGTTCACTTGAGCATCACATCTCCTGGAAGTTGAAGGAAATGGGCAAAACGTGGCGTATCCATCTAACTGAAAGGGTTAATTCCGGCAGGGGTGGCCGAATT
The DNA here is from genome assembly GCF_036106915.1 of Streptomyces sp. NBC_00354. NCBI lineage: Bacteria > Bacillati > Actinomycetota > Actinomycetes > Kitasatosporales > Streptomycetaceae > Streptomyces > Streptomyces sp. NBC_00354. Next base: position 253,060 of record NZ_CP107984.1, read on the forward strand.
GTCAGAGAGGGAATTCCAGCCGGGGGCTGGCTAAATGTCACCCCACCGAGTATTTGCAGCTGGAGCTTGCAGCCGTCCCGCGGCGGCCAGATGATCGGGGTCAGGTACTCGGCCGCACCGACAGGGCTCAGGTGCCGGATCCCTGGGCCTGGCGGCCGCTACCTGGTCGCTGCGACCACCACGTGAGTGTGGGAGGAGCGGCGGGCGTTACAGGTGGGCGGCATGGCGGTGGTGCTGCTCCTGGCTGGTTGTGGTGGCGGTGCGGACGGGAAGAAGGGGCCTGCGGCGCTGTCTACGGCGGTTTCGTCGTCGGCTGCGGGATCCTCAGGCGGGGGAGCGTGCGGCGGTGCTGGAGGCGTACGGGGCGCTGACGGCTGCGGAGGAGCGCTCGTACGCCTGGGCGAAGGTCGACCCCGACCTGGTCCGCTACGCGACGGACAAGGCGTTGGCGGACATCCAGGCCACGGTGTTCTGGCATCAGCAGGGCAAGACGACGATGCAGGGTCCGGTCCGCCGCGACGCGAAGGTGACCGTGCTGGATACCGCCTCGGCGCCGCTGCGGGCCACGGTGACGGACTGCGCGGACTCGAGCGGGCAGCGGGAGGTGGAGACCGCCACGGGCCGTGAGGTGCCCTACAGCGGGCCGCGCCGCCACGTGGTGACCTCTACCGCAATCCGCCCGGCGGGCGGGAGCTGGCAGTTCGTCACGTACGTGATCGAGCGGGACCGTTCGTGCTGAGCCGGCCCCGCCTCGGCGGACGGGCTGGGCGGCGGTGTGGTGTGTCCGCCGACCAAGCTGGACTGCGATGTCACAGCTCAGGACCCGGGCAAGCCTGGGTCGGGCAAGCCTGCCGGGGGCTGGGCAAGCCCCCTCCGAGGGGGGCTTGCCCAGTTGTGCGATCGACGGTCAGGAGGTGCCGTGCTCCATCCCCGAGATGGGCATGTTCAGTTCGGCGGACTCCTGTTACTGGAAACCGGCTGTCGGGCCGGCGGGGGGCTTCCCGAGCGGGTTCAGCACCGGTGCCCCTGAGGGATGGAAGCCAGGTGATGCGGGTGGATTGCTGTACCTGGTGACCTGCCCCAGCGGGAACGGTGACGTCCGCGGCGGCATCCGCTGGTCCGCCACCGGACCGGCCGGCGGCGGCGTCGACGTCCAGGCGCTCACGCAGCAGGCGGTCGAACGCCTGCGCCTGAAGGGCCCGGACATCGGGATCGTGCCGCGCCCCGACGGCAAAGGCCTGGTCGGGATGCCGGTGTGGATGTGGCACAAGCCCGGCCCGACCCGGACCGGCCCGGCCACGGCGTCCGCCTCGGCCGGATCCGTCACGGTCACCGCGACCGCCAAGGCCCGCAACGTCGTGTGGTCCATGGGCGACGGCGCACAGATCACCTGCACCGGCCCCGGCACCCCGTACGCGGCCGAGTTCGGGAAGCAGATGTCACCGGACTGCGGGCACATGTACACCCGCACCAGCGCCCAGGCCCCGGCGGCCGCTACCCGGTCACCGCAACCACCACGTGGGACGTGGCCTGGGCCGGTGCCGGCCAGACCGGCACGATCACCGTCACCCGACAGAGCCAGACGAGCCTGGCGATCGGTGAGCTCCAAGTTCTCAACGTGCCCTGACCTGCGGCACAGGAACTCACCGTTCCTGTAGTGGTGACTACAGATATGGCCGGTGAGTTCCGGCGCGGCCGCCGGTGACGTTCTGGCGCCCGGGCAAGCCTGTCCAGTTGAGCGGTCGGGAGGGTTGCACCGAGAGGGGGCTCCACCGTTGTCTGCACCGTTGCACCGGCCATTGCCCCGCAGGTACTGCCGCAGGTAGGACCCCCCTGTTCGCGATCATGGAGGTTCGTGCAGGTCAGAACCGGTGGGCAAGCCTGTCAAGCGCGCCGACACCTCTATGTACGCGATAGCCGGACATAGAGGTTGACCCCAGCACAGCCGCCGTGCCGGACGGATCACCCGCCCGCAGGTCGGCCTGCACCGGGCCCTGCGCCCAGACGGCGACGAGCGGACGCGGGCACCTTGGAGGAGAAGGACTGTGCCGGCTGCTCGCCCGCCAGCTCGGCCGCGAGACGGCTGCGGGGACCCGGCATGGGCGGGGTCTCGGTGGAGGGGCGGGGGCCGGTGCCCAGTGGGCGGCGCTCGATCATCAGGCCAGTGTGGCGCCCTCGGCTCATCTCCCACGCAGCGGATGTCCCCAATCTGAACTGGGGACATCGAGGCCTTGATCGGCGCTGGGGAGCGCCGGTTGGGTGTGAGGGCGGTCCACCTCTGCGAAGACCCGTTCCGCCCTCTTCCTGTCCGGCCGACAGGTGGGCATCGAGGACGCGGATGGAAGCCGGGGTGATGACTTCTCGACCCATCCCCCCATAACAATCCTGTCTGGCTGTCCGGCAACGGCCCCAGAGGTTGCGGGGCTAAGTGCCCCGCGTCGCAACCTGCGGATCATCCGCTGACCACAACGGGAGGGAACCCCCCATGTCCACCATCGATCAGCAGCCCCAGCACCAGCCGGCCCTGCAGCCCCCGAGCACCGATCCCGTGCTGCTCCTGGTCGTGGGGATCGTCGCCGTCTTGGTCCTGGGCGCCACCGGATACCTGTGCGTGGTCCACCGCTCCCTGGTTGGTCCGATCGGCGCGGTGGGCGGGGTGGCCTCGGCGCTGGCCGCCGCGTTCGGCGTGGCGCTCGCCCTGCGCCGCCGTTGACGACGGGCCGTGGGTGGTGCGGCTGTGGCGTCGCGTTGCGTTCGCCCGAGGTCTTGCGGCGCTTACGCCCAGGAAGGGCCCTGTGCGGCCGCCTGGGCGTCGTGTGCGCCACAGCTGGGGAAGAAGTCCAGGCTGGGCCTGAAAGGGGCTCAGGAGGGCTTCTGGGGGCGGGTGGAGGCTTCGGGATGCGGCGAAAGCCGATGATCGCGGGATGCGCTCACCGGCTTTCGTGTCGACCATGCGCCAACATGACCGACGGTTGTCCCTGGTGTTGCTGCGGTTGGAGCCAGTAGCAGTCAGGGCGCCTGTATGCATGCGTGCATTCATAGATACGCGCATGCGCATTCGCGCGTCGCGCGTACTTGAGCGCGCGCACGAAAAGCGAGGCTACGGGTCTGGCCTAGGCCGCAGAAGCACTTGGCCTGGGACGGAAGTTGGGCCAATTGGCCCCAAGGGGCAGACTCGGCCACAAAAACGCAGGTCAGAGCACGTTCGGGCATGTTTTCACTTGTTCACATTCTTTGGGCTTCTTCGGAGCCAATTCGGTCCTCTTGGCGTAACGGGGCTAGGGGCTGGAATCGTTGGGGCCGCAGTAGCTCTGTCCCGCTGCTCGGGTGACGCCAATCGCCCAGTGGGACAGGCGTTTTGGAGCCAGTAGCAGCCGGTCGGCGGCCCGCGTGGTCGCCGCCCGGCCATTCCGTCAGGAGCCTTACGTGAATTCCCTCGACGGGGCGTCCGCCCCGACCTCCGGCATGCGCTTCGGCATGGCGCATGCCTTCGTGATCAATGCGTTCCTCGGGGCTGCGGTCCTTCTCAGCGTGGTCGCGCACATGCCCGTGCAGGACATCCTCGTCCTGCTGGGCGGCGCCGGCGCGGTCGGCGTGGCCGTCCTGGTCGCTTCGACCGTCAAGGGCGGCAAGAGCGGCCAGGCCGGTCTGCTGCGGCGGCTGCTGACCGCTGCCTTCGGCAGCCCCGGCAACGGGGGCTTGGACTAGTGGCCGGGCGGCGGGGTCGCCCCGAAGCGCCGGTGGATCGCACGGTGCCCGAACTGGGCGACCTGGCCGAGTTCCTCCGCGGGAAGCGGAGCGGCATCCCGTACGTGACGCTGGCGGCCCGCAGCATCTGGGGGGCCTCCACACTGAAGCGCGCGACGTCTGGCAAGGTCGTGCCGGAGTGGCGACATGTGCGTGACTACCTGCGGGCCTGCGACGTCCCACCAGGGCCGGAATACGAGCACGCCCGGGAACTGCTGGGCCTGGCCGAGAAGGCCTGGGCGCGCCGCCCTCGCTCGACCCCCTCGCCGAGGCCGGACCTTTTCTTCGACCGAGCCGACCTCAGTCGGGCCCTGCGGGACGCTTACACGGCCGCGGGGCGCCCGCCGCTGCGGACGGTGGTTGCGCGGTGTGGCGGTTTCGTCCTGTCACGCAGTACTACACACCGCATCGTCAAAGGGCGGACCCTGCCCGCGGACATTGGGCAGTACATCGGCTTTCTCGCCGCCTGTGAGGTGCCGCTCGAAGGTCTAGGCGACTGGTTCGTTGCCTGGCACAAGGTCTGGGGAAGACCGCTGGGTCACACCTCCTTGACCATGGTCGACAACGCCCACCCGCTTCTGGATGCTCTCCGGGCGTACGTCAGGTGGGCTAACGAGGAGTCCATACTCAGGACACCGCCGCTGGCATCAACGCTGGCCGCATGATCTGAGCACCAGCGCGGGGCCGTCCCACTAGGGCCGGCCCCGTAGCCGTGCGTGGCGTTCACCGGCGTCGGAGGAGGTAGGGGACGGCTACTGCGGCGTATACGCCGGCGGTGCTGACCCCGGTGGCTACGGGGTTGGCCCAGGACGGTGCGAGCCGTACCGCCAGGAGCGCGCCGATGGCGAGGAAGAAGCCGAGCACTCCGATGAGTGCGTCTCGCTGCCGCCGCAGCCGCGTCAGCTGCTGCGCGTTGGTCTCGGTGGTCTGGCTCGTCTCGGTCTGGGTGGACGCGTTGGCGGACATGGTGATCCTTTCCTTGGGCCCGGAGTCGGGCTGGTTGGTTGGGTGCGAGGGCAACTGTGCGAGTCCGGCCGGCGGGGGTCGAGTTCTCGCGAATTTGCGTTCCGTGCCTGTTCGGAGGCTGTCTGGTGAGTCGATGGCGCGGATTCGCGAGGCCTTGACAGGGCGCCGTTCAGGGGGTGCTCGCCGTTGTGGTTTGAGGATGCGCAGCGCGCGAGCTAGCCCCGCAAGTCCGGTCTCCGGTGCCCCGCCGTGGACTGCCCGTCACCCTGGCGCCCGTTGAGATGAGACTGAGCAGAATTTGCCTGCGGGACCAGTGACACGGAATTCGTGGCGTTATTCAATAGTTCTCCGGAGGCCCGGATGAATTTCTTTGTGCGGCGCACTGAATTTCAGATCACTCCTGATGGTCCGTCAGTTTGGTGTGTTTTAGTGGTTGGTGGGGCCTCGAATGGCGGCCCGTGGGGCTGTACTCTCGCGTGTGAGCCGTTCCTGCCCTCGGAGGCCTCTGAGATATCTGTGCAGTTCAGGAGCCTAGAGACGCCCAGTCGGGGGCGTTCAGAGGCGCAGGGCTTGGCTCCGGGCGGTCCCCCCCAGATGGGGTCCGGTTGAGACCGTAGGCCCGCATGGGTGGTGGGGCGTGGTCCATTCTCTATCCGGGTCCTCAGTTTGAAGCATTCTGAAGCGCTGGGTATCTGGGAGGAGGCTTCCCGGGCTTCCGGCCGTGGTTCGGCCTGCCTGGGGGTCAGGGGCCGGCCCAAGCCCCCGACTCTTCTGCCTGCGGCCCCCGGTCCCCGGCGGTGGCTGGGGGCCGAACGGGAGGGAATCACGGCGGGAAGGTGCTGTGATCATTTGCGGGCAGCAGTGCTTCAACGGGGGTCAGCTGAGTAGGCCGATGGGATCGTCGAAGCCGAGGTTCTGCGGAGTTGCCAGGAAGTCGTAGCCGGCTGGCGTGGTCTGCGTCGTGGGTACATCAAGACCCACCTCTTCGAAGGAGAAATCGTCTGCCCAGACTCGGCCTCGACCGGACAGCATGAAGCCGAACGCGAGCATCAGGCTTTCGGGGGCGACGTTCAGAACGATGCTGTAGGGACACCAGCCCGTAGTTCCTTTGATCGGTCGGTTGAACATGTTGTCGAATGCGAGCATGTTGCCGTCGGGTCCGTCCACCCGCAGCCAGATCGCGGCTTTCCGGACGTTCTCGGTCCTGATCCAGGCGGTCATTCGGAGCCGTTGTCCGTGAAATGGTGTGGCGTCGACGGACTGCATGAGTGTGGCGAAGCCCCGGGCCCTTGGCGTTGCGTCGATCCGGGCGCTGCAGCCGGCATGGCGTGTGACCTCGGAGTCGAGGAGGGCCTCGTAGTCCTCGAATGCCCTGTTCCCGGTCACCTGCCAACCGGGGATCTCGGTCTTCGGGTCGATGCTCAGCCCCGCACTCACGTGTGTGGAAGTCTGAAACCGGATTTGCTCGGCTTCCGCACGAAGTTTGTCGGCCTCAGCTTTACCCTTCTCCCGAGTCCCGAGATGGTTGACGAAGGCGACGGCGGAGCCGCCGAAGAGTGCTGAGCCGAGCCCAAGCAGAGTTTCTGTGTTCACGCCGCCCCCAGAGTGAGCCTTCAAGATGGCCAGTCGGAAGTCTGGTCATGTGGGGATAGCGGCACAAGAGCGTGGTGTTGCGGAGCGGGCTGGTCCTGGAGGCGGAGCCGGAAGGACCCGGGGTGGGAGCGGAGCGGACACCCCAACGGGTCGAAGACCCGGACCCCGTGAAACGGGGTCACCCCGGCCCGCGGAGCGGGCCGTTCGGGTGGAGCGCAGCGGAACCCGAACCTGTCCGGCCCGAAGCGCAGGACACCGGCCCGAAGGGCCGGCCCTGGCTCGGCGAAGCCGAGCCTCCGTCGAGCGCAGCGAGGCGGTTCTCTCCTCCACGCGCAGCGTGGAGGTACCATCAGCAGCCGCCCCGTTTCCTT